>NZ_SIZW01000034.1 GCF_009866805.1 Schauerella aestuarii | reverse complement strand
AGCGAACCCAAGGTCGAACCAACCGGAACGGCGGTGCCAGCCTTGAACGTGCTTTGGCCCGCGTCGGCATCCGAGATTGTCAACGTGCCGGACGAAACCAGGTTGCCATTGGCGTTGACAGCGGTGTCTTCTGTGACCGTGCCGGTGGCGGCGCCCGAGAATATCGGCACATCATTCGTACCGGTGATCGTGACCGTGACGATAGTGGTCGTGCCGTCAGCGGCCGAAACCGTGAACGACTCAACCTTCGTTTGACCAGCGGCGAGGTATTGAACGGCGCTATTGGCGACGTTGTAGGTCCAAGTGCCATTCTCAGCGATGGACAACGAACCCAAGGTCGAGCCAACCGGCACAGCAGTGCCAGCCTTGAACGTGTTCTGACCCGCGTCGGCGTCCGAGATCGTCAGCGTGCCAGACGAAACCAGGTTGCCGTTCGCGTTGACGGCGGTGTCTTCAGTGACGGCGCCAGCGTTCGTGCCCGCGAATGTCGGAACATCATTCGTGCCCGTGATCGTGACCGTCACAACCGTGGTCGTGCCGTCAGCAGCAGAAACCGTGAACGATTCGACCTTCGTTTGGCCAGCGGCCAGGTATTGAACGGCCGAGTTGGCGACGTTGTAGATCCACGTGCCGTTTTCTGCAATCGACAACGAGCCCAGCGTCGAACCAACCGGAACGGCAGCGCCGGCCTTGAAGGTGCTTTGGTCTGCGTCAACATCCGAGATCGTCAACGTGCCGGTGGACACGAGGTTGCCATTAGCGTTGACGGCGGTGTCTTCAGTCACGCTTCCAACCGCCGCGCCAGCGAAAGTCGGGACATCGTTGGTGCCGGTGATCGTGACCGTCACAACAGTGGTCGTGCCGTCAGCAGCAGAAACCGTGAACGACTCAACCTTCGTCTGCCCGGCAGCGAGATACTGCACGGCCGAGTTTGCGACGTTGTAGGTCCAGGTGCCGTTCTCGGCGATGGACAACGAGCCCAAGGTCGAACCGACCGGGACGGCGGTGCCGGCCTTGAACGTGCTTTGGCCAGCGTCGTCGTCCGAGATCGTCAATGTGCCAGTGGACACGAGATTGCCGTTGGCGTTGACGGCGGTGTCTTCAGTCACAGTGCCGGTGGCTGCGCCAGCGAACGTCGGAACATCATTCGTACCGGTGATCGTCACGGTAACGACAGTGGTTGTGCCGTCAGCGGCCGAAACTGTGAACGATTCGACCTTTGTTTGGCCTTCGGCCAAATATTGAACGGCCGAGTTCGCGACGTTGTAAGTCCACGTGCCGTTCTCTGCAATCGACAGCGAACCCAAGGTCGAACCGACCGGCACAGCAGTGCCAGCCTTGAACGTACTTTGGCCTGCGTCGGCGTCCGAGATCGTCAACGTGCCGGACGAAACCAGATTGCCGTTCGCGTTGACAGCGGTGTCTTCGGTGACTGTGCCAGTGGCAGCACCCGCGAACGTCGGAACATCGTTCGTTCCCGTGATCGTGACCGTCACAACCGCGGTCGTGCCGTCAGCAGCAGAAACCGTGAACGACTCAATCTTTGTTTGGCCAGCGGCCAGATATTGAACGGCCGAGTTGGCGACGTTGTAGGTCCAGGTGCCGTTTTCAGCGATGGACAAGGAGCCCAAAGTCGAGCCAACCGGAACTGCGGTGCCAGCCTTAAACGTACTTTGGCCTGCGTCGGCGTCCGAGATCGTCAACGTGCCGGACGAAACCAGATTGCCGTTCGCGTTGACAGCGGTGTCTTCAGTCACGGTGCCGGCAGCGGCGCCCGAGAACGTCGGCACATCATTCGTGCCGGTGATCGTGACGGTAACAACAGTAGTCGTGCCATCCGCTGCCGAAACCGTGAACGACTCAATCTTGGTTTGACCAGCGGCCAAGTATTGAACGGCCGAGTTGGCGACGTTATAGGTCCAGGTGCCGTTTTCAGCAATCGACAACGAACCCAAGGTCGAACCGACCGGCACAGCAGTGCCAGCCTTGAACGTGCTTTGGCCTGCGTCAGCATCGGCGATGGTCAACGTGCCCGACGACACCAAGTTGCCATCGACATTGACGGCGTTGTCTTCCGTTACCGAACCGGCCGACGTGCCCGAGAACGTCGGAACGTCATTGGTACCAGTAATGGTGACCGTGATGACTGTCGTGGTGCCATCAGCGGCGAACACCGTGAACGATTCAGTTTTCGTTTCGCCAGCGGCAAGATACTGGACTGCGCTGTTAGCAACGTTGTAGGTCCATGTCCCGTTTTCGGCAATGGACAAAGAGCCTAAGGTCGAACCAACTGGCACGCCGGGGCCTGCCTTGAATGTGCTTTGGTCGGCGTCAGCATCAGCAATGACCAATGATCCCGACGAGACGAGATCACCGCCTGTGCTGACCGCGTTGTCTTGAGTCACCTCGCCCGAATTGACGCCTGTGAACGTGGGTACGTCGTTCGTGCCGGTGATCGTGACCGTGACGATGGTCGTCGTGCCATCAGCGGCAGCAACGGTGAACGATTCCGTCTTTGTTTCGCCAGCAGCCAGATACTGAACGGCGTTGTTGGCGACGTTGTAGATCCAGGTGCCGTTTGCAGCGATCGACAGCGAGCCCAATGTCGAGCCGACCGGAACGGCGGTACCTGCCTGGAACGTGCTTTGACCTGCGTCAGCGTCAGTGACGATCAATGTGCCGCTGGATACGAGGTTGCCATCGACGTTAACCGCCGAGTCTTCGGTCACAGTGCCGGTTGCGGCGCCGGTAAATGTCGGAACGTCGTTGGTTCCGGTAATCGTTACCGTCACAACTGTGGTGGTGCCGTCAGCAGCCGAGACCGTAAATGACTCAACCTTCGTTTGACCGGCGGCCAGGTATTGCACATCCGAGTTTGCAACGTTGTAGGTCCAAGCACCGTTCGCCGTGATCGACAACGAGCCGAGGGTCGAACCGACCGGAATTGCAGTGCCAGCTTGGAATGTGCTTTGACCTGCATCAGCGTCCGAGATGGTCAATATACCTGTAGACACTAAGCTGCCATCTGCGTTGACAGCAGTGTCTTCAGTGACGTTTCCAGTACCTTGACCTGCGATGACAGCTGCGTCGTTCGTGCCGATGACGGTGACCGTAACTTGCGAGATGGTGCCGTCAGCCGAGGTGACGGTAAACACTTCTTGGCGTTGCTCGCCTTGGGCTAACGCTTGAACGTTCGCAGCAGTGTTGTTAAGCGAGTAGGTCCACGCGCCGTCGGTGCCGATCGAGAATGCTCCGTACGTTCCAGCGGTGGCGGTTTGAGCTGTAAACGTGGCTTGGCCAGCGTCAGCGTCCGTGACGGTCAACGTGCCAGAGGCCGTCAACACGCTGTCTTCAGTGACGGTGCCCGAGCCTTGGCCGGCGATCACTGCTGCGTCGTTGGTGCCGATCACCGTGACTGTTACTTGCGAAACCGTACCGTCAGCCGAAGTGACAGTGAAGATCTCTTGACGTTGTTCACCCTGTGCCAACGCCTGAACGTTGGCGGCAGCGTTGTTCAGCGTGTAGGTCCATGCGCCGTCGGTGCCGATGGAGAACGAACCGTAGGTGCCGGCCGTGCCGGCTTGGGCCGTGAACGTGGCTTGGCCAGCATCAGCATCATTGACGGTCAACGTGCCGGAGGCTGTCAACACGCTGTCTTCGGTGACCGTGCCCGTGCCTTGGCCAGCAATGACAGCTGCGTCGTTCGTGCCGATTACAGTGACGGTGACTTGCGAGACAGTGCCGTCAGCCGACGTGACGGTAAACACTTCTTGGCGCTGCTCACCTTGCGCTAATGCTTGGACGTTGGCGGCGTTGTTGTTCAGCGTGTAGGTCCATGCGCCGTCGGTGCCGATGGAGAATGCGCCGTATGTGCCGGCGGTAGCGGTTTGAGCCGTAAACGTG
>NZ_SIZW01000033.1 GCF_009866805.1 Schauerella aestuarii | reverse complement strand
CGGATGCCGACGCTGGCCAAAGCACGTTCAAGGCTGGTACCGCTGTGCCGGTCGGTTCGACGCTGGGCTCGTTGTCCATTGCTGAGAATGGCAATTGGACCTACAACGTCGCCAATAGCGCCGTTCAATACCTGGCTGCCGGTCAAACAAAGGTTGAGTCGTTCACGGTTTCGGCAGCGGATGGCACCACCACCGTCGTGACGGTCACCATCACCGGTACGAATGATGTTCCGACATTCTCGGGCACGAACGCTGGCGCCGTCACTGAAGACACTGCGGTCAATGCAAACGGCAATCTGGTCTCGTCGGGCACGCTGACGATCTCTGACGCAGACGCTGGCCAAAGCACATTCAAGGCTGGCACTGCCGTCCCGGTCGGTTCAACCTTGGGTTCGTTGTCCATCGCCGAGAACGGCACCTGGACCTACAACGTTGCCAACAGCGCGGTTCAGTACCTTGCCGCTGATCAAACGAAGACCGAATCGTTCACGGTTTCGGCCGCTGATGGCACGACGACTGTCGTTACCGTCACGATCACCGGCACCAACGATGTCCCGACATTCTCGGGCACGAACGCTGGCGCTGTCACCGAAGACACCGCTGTCAACGCGAACGGCAATCTAGTCTCGTCGGGCACCCTGACGATCTCGGACGCCGACGCGGGTCAAAGCACGTTCAAGGCTGGCACCGCCGTTCCGGTCGGTTCGACCTTGGGTTCGTTGTCCATCGCCGAGAACGGCACCTGGACCTACAACGTTGCCAACAGCGCGGTTCAGTACCTCGCTGCTGGCCAAACGAAGGTCGAATCGTTCACGGTCTCGGCCGCTGACGGCACAACCACTGTCGTGACGGTCACCATCACCGGGACCAACGATGTCCCGACGTTCTCGGGCGCGAACGCTGGCGCTGTCACGGAAGACACTGCCGTCAACGCTAACGGCAATCTGGTCTCGTCGGGCACCCTGACGATCTCGGACGCGGACGCTGGCCAAAGCACGTTCAAGGCTGGTACCGCCGTCCCGGTCGGTTCGACTTTGGGTTCACTGTCGATTGCCGAGAACGGCACATGGACCTACAACGTCGCTAGCAGTGCAGTTCAATACCTGGCTGCCGGTCAAACAAAGGTTGAGTCGTTCACAGTTTCCGCTGCTGACGGCACCACCACCGTTGTGACGGTCACGATCACCGGCACGAACGACGTCCCGACATTCTCGGGAACGAACGCTGGCGCCGTCACGGAAGACACGGCCGTCAACGCTAATGGCAATCTGGTTTCATCGGGCACGTTGACGATCTCCGACGCAGACGCAGGCCAAAGCACGTTCAAGGCTGGCACTGGCGTCCCCGTCGGTTCGACCTTGGGCTCGTTGTCCATCGCCGAAAACGGTACATGGACCTACAACGTCGCCAACTCGGCTGTTCAGTACCTCGCCGCTGGTCAGACGAAGGTTGAGTCGTTCACGGTATCCGCCGCTGACGGCACGACCACTGTCGTCACGGTCACGATCACCGGCACCAATGATGTGCCGACATTTGCTGGTGCCGCCACCGGCACGGTCACCGAAGACACGGCCGTCGACGCCAATGGCAACCTTGTTTCGTCCGGCACGTTGACAATCTCGGATGCCGACGCGGGTCAGAACACGTTCAAGGCTGGCACTGCTGTTCCGGTTGGTTCGACCTTAGGCTCGTTGTCGATCGCTGAAAATGGCACCTGGACCTACAACGTTGCCAACAGCGCAGTTCAGTACCTCGCCGCTGGTCAGACGAAGGTTGAGTCGTTCACGGTCTCGGCCGCTGATGGCACGACCACCGTTGTGACGGTGACGATCACCGGTACGAATGATGTGCCGACATTCTCGGGCACGAACGCTGGCGCCGTCACGGAAGACACGGCTGTCAACGCCAACGGCAACCTTGTTTCGTCCGGCACGTTGACAATCTCTGATGCCGACGCGGGTCAAAGCACGTTCAAGGCTGGCACTGCCGTCCCGGTCGGTTCAACCTTGGGTTCGCTGTCGATTGCTGAGAATGGCACTTGGACCTACAACGTCGCGAACAGTGCAGTTCAGTACCTCGCCGCTGGTCAGACGAAGGTTGAGTCGTTCACAGTCTCGGCCGCTGACGGCACCACCACGGTCGTCACCGTCACGATCACCGGCACGAATGATGTGCCGACGTTTGCAGGTGTTGCTACCGGCACCGTCACCGAAGATACGGCAGTCAACGCCAACGGCAATCTGGTTTCGTCAGGCACATTGACGATCTCGGACGCCGACGCTGGCCAAAGCACGTTCAAGGCTGGTACCGCAGTCCCGGTCGGTTCAACCTTGGGCTCGTTGTCCATCGCCGAGAACGGCACCTGGACCTACAACGTTGCCAACTCGGCCGTGCAGTATTTGGCCGCGGGCCAAACCAAGGTTGAGTCGTTCACGGTCTCGGCAGCGGATGGCACCACCACCTTGGTCACCGTCACGATCACCGGTACGAATGATGTGCCGACGTTCGCTGGCGCAGCTACCGGCACCGTGACTGAAGACACGGCAGTCAACGCTAACGGCAATCTGGTCTCGTCGGGCACCCTGACGATCTCGGACGCCGACGCGGGTCAAAGCACGTTCAAGGCTGGCACTGCCGTCCCGGTCGGTTCAACCTTGGGTTCGCTGTCGATTGCTGAGAATGGCACTTGGACCTACAACGTCGCCAATAGCGCCGTTCAATACCTGGCCGCTGGTCAGACGAAGGTTGAGTCGTTCACAGTCTCGGCCGCTGACGGCACGACAACCGTCGTCACGGTGACGATCACGGGCACGAACGATGTTCCGACATTCTCGGGAACGAACGCTGGCGCCGTCACGGAAGACACCGCTGTCAACGCCAACGGCAATCTGGTTTCGTCTGGCACGTTGACGATCTCCGACGCAGACGCAGGCCAAAGCACGTTCAAGGCTGGTACCGCTGTGCCGGTCGGCACGACGCTGGGCTCGTTGTCCATTGCTGAGAATGGCACGTGGACCTACAACGTCGCGAACAGTGCAGTTCAATACCTGGCTGCCGGTCAAACAAAGGTTGAGTCGTTCACGGTTTCGGCAGCGGATGGCACCACCACCGTCGTTACTGTCACGATCACCGGTACGAATGATGTGCCGACATTCTCGGGCACGAACGCTGGCACCGTGACCGAAGACTCCGCCGTCAACGCGAACGGCAACCTCGTGTCCACTGGCACATTGACGATCTCGGATGCCGACGCTGGCCAAAGCACGTTCAAGGCCGGCACTGCAGTCCCGCTCGGCTCGACGCTGGGTTCGCTGTCG
>NZ_SIZW01000032.1 GCF_009866805.1 Schauerella aestuarii | reverse complement strand
TTATTTGAACGACACTGAACACTATAAGTTCTGACCGGTTTAACCAATCAGGGTTATAGGATCAAGCCGCACGGGCAATTAGTATCAGTTAGCTTAATGCATTACTGCACTTCCACACCTGACCTATCAACGTCCTGGTCTCGAACGACCCTTCAGGGGAATCAAGTTCCCAGGGATACCTAATCTTCAGACGAGTTTCCCGCTTAGATGCCTTCAGCGGTTATCTCTTCCGTACATAGCTACCCGGCAATGCCATTGGCATGACAACCGGTACACCAGAGGTACGTCCACTCCGGTCCTCTCGTACTAGGAGCAGGCTCCGTCAAGTATCCAACGCCCACGGCAGATAGGGACCAAACTGTCTCACGACGTTTTAAACCCAGCTCACGTACCTCTTTAAATGGCGAACAGCCATACCCTTGGGACCGGCTACAGCCCCAGGATGAGATGAGCCGACATCGAGGTGCCAAACACCGCCGTCGATATGAACTCTTGGGCGGTATCAGCCTGTTATCCCCAGAGTACCTTTTATCCGTTGAGCGATGGCCCTTCCATTCAGAACCACCGGATCACTATGTCCTGCTTTCGCACCTGTTCGACGTGTCAGTCTCACAGTCAAGCACGCTTATGCCATTGCACTATCAGCACGATTTCCGACCGTACCTAGCGTACCTTCGAACTCCTCCGTTACACTTTGGGAGGAGACCGCCCCAGTCAAACTGCCCACCATGCACTGTCCCCGATCCGGGTAACGGACCAAGGTTAGAACCGCAAACAAACCAGGGTGGTATTTCAAGGTTGGCTCCACATGATCTAGCGACCACGCTTCAACGCCTCCCACCTATCCTACACAGGCCGGTTCACAATCCAATGCAAAGCTACAGTAAAGGTTCATGGGGTCTTTCCGTCTAGCCGCGGGTAGATTGCATCATCACAAACACTTCAACTTCGCTGAGTCTCAGGAGGAGACAGTGTGGCCATCGTTACGCCATTCGTGCAGGTCGGAACTTACCCGACAAGGAATTTCGCTACCTTAGGACCGTTATAGTTACGGCCGCCGTTTACCGGGGCTTCGATCAAGAGCTTGCACCCCATCACTTAACCTTCCGGCACCGGGCAGGCGTCACACCCTATACGTCGACTTTCGTCTTAGCAGAGTGCTGTGTTTTTAATAAACAGTCGCAGCCACCGATTCTCTGCGACCCCATCATGCTCAGCGCGCAGGCGCCTCACACTACCGGGGTATACCTTCTCCCGAAGTTACGGTATCAATTTGCCGAGTTCCTTCTCCTGAGTTCTCTCAAGCGCCTTGGAATATTCATCCCGTCCACCTGTGTCGGTTTGCGGTACGGTCTCGTACAGCTGAAGCTTAGAGGCTTTTCTTGGAACCACTTCCAATCACTTCGCGAAACAAGTTCGCTCGCGCCACACCCTTGATTTACGCGCCCGGATTTGCCTAAGCGCCATCTCTAATGCAGCAACAGGGACATCCAACACCCTGATGATCTTCCGCGATCCGTCCCCCCATCGCACTGTACGACGGTACTGGAATATTAACCAGTTTCCCATCAGCTACGCATCTCTGCCTCGCCTTAGGGGCCGACTCACCCTGCGCCGATGAACGTTGCGCAGGAAACCTTGGACTTACGGCGAGGGGGCTTTTCACCCCCTTTATCGCTACTCATGTCAGCATTCGCACTTCTGATACCTCCAGCAGCCTTTACAAGCCACCTTCGCAGGCTTACAGAACGCTCTCCTACCGCGTATACATAAATGTACACACCCGCAGCTTCGGTCTATCGCTTAGCCCCGTTACATCTTCCGCGCAGGACGACTCGATCAGTGAGCTATTACGCTTTCTTTAAAGGATGGCTGCTTCTAAGCCAACCTCCTGACTGTCTATGCCTTCCCACTTCGTTTCCCACTTAGCGATAGTTTGGGACCTTAGCTGGCGGTCTGGGTTGTTTCCCTCTTGAGTCCGGACGTTAGCACCCGGTGCTCTGTCTCCCAAGCTGTACTTCCAGGTATTCGGAGTTTGCCATAGTTTGGTAAGTCGCCATGACCCCCTAGCTATAACAGTGCTCTACCCCCTGGAGTAATACTTGAGGCACTACCTAAATAGTTTTCGGAGAGAACCAGCTATTTCCAGACTTGTTTAGCCTTTCACCCCTATCCACAGCTCATCCCCTAATTTTTCAACATTAGTGGGTTCGGTCCTCCAGCACGTGTTACCGTGCCTTCAACCTGGCCATGGGTAGATCGTCTGGTTTCGGGTCTACACCCAGCGACTGAATCGCCCTATTCGGACTCGCTTTCGCTACGCCTTCCCTATTCGGTTAAGCTTGCCACTGAATGTAAGTCGCTGACCCATTATACAAAAGGTACGCAGTCACCCCACAAGGAGGCTCCTACTGTTTGTATGCACACGGTTTCAGGATCTATTTCACTCCCCTTCCGGGGTTCTTTTCGCCTTTCCCTCACGGTACTGGTTCACTATCGGTCGATTACGAGTATTTAGCCTTGGAGGATGGTCCCCCCATATTCAGACAGGATTTCACGTGTCCCGCCCTACTTCTCTCATACCTAGTTCCACGAATCACATTTCGTCTACAGGGCTATCACCTGCTATGGCCGGAGTTTCCAATCCGTTCAACTATATGAAACGCTAAAATATGAAGGCTGATCCGATTTCGCTCGCCACTACTTTCGGAATCTCGGTTGATTTCTTTTCCTCGAGTTACTGAGATGTTTCAGTTCACCCGGTTCGCTTCAATGACCTATGTATTCAGTCAGAGATAACCCCTTGCGGAGTTGGGTTGCCCCATTCGGAAATCTACGGATCAAAGCTTGTTTGCCAGCTCCCCGTAGCTTATCGCAGGCTACAACGTCCTTCATCGCCTGTAATCGCCAAGGCATCCACCATGTGCACTTAGTCGCTTGATCCTATAACGCTGTTGGCTATATAGGTTAGAACTCTCGTGTTTGTGTCGTTCATCGATGTAGAGGTTAAGTACATCGAAAACAACTTAATGCAATCACAACCCTATTTGT
>NZ_SIZW01000031.1 GCF_009866805.1 Schauerella aestuarii | reverse complement strand
CTGGTTTCGTCCGGCACGTTGACAATCTCGGATGCCGACGCGGGCCAAAGCACGTTCAAGGCTGGCACCGCCGTTCCGGTTGGTTCGACCTTGGGTTCGCTGTCGATTGCAGAGAACGGCACGTGGACTTACAACGTCGCCAACTCGGCCGTTCAATACCTGGCCGCTGGCCAAACGAAGACCGAATCGTTCACAGTTTCGGCCGCTGATGGCACGACTACTGTTGTTACCGTCACGATCACCGGCACGAACGATGTCCCGACGTTCTCGGGAACGAACGCTGGCGCCGTCACCGAAGACACGGCTGTCAACGCAAATGGCAATCTGGTTTCATCGGGCACGTTGACGATCTCGGACGCCGACGAGGGTCAGAGCACGTTCAAGGCTGGCACTGCTGTTCCGGTTGGTTCGACCTTGGGCTCGTTGTCCATCGCCGAGAACGGTACCTGGACCTACAACGTCGCCAACTCGGCTGTTCAGTACCTCGCCGCCGGTCAAACCAAGGTTGAGTCGTTCACGGTTTCGGCTGCGGATGGCACGACCACCGTCGTCACGGTCACGATCATTGGCACGAATGATGTGCCGACATTCGCTGGCGCATCTGCAGGTTCGGTGACCGAAGACGCAGCCGTCAACGTCGATGGCAATCTGGTCTCGTCCGGCACGCTGACTATCTCGGATGCCGACGCAGGTCAAAGCACCTTCAAAGCTGGCACTGCGGTTCCTGTCGGCTCGACCTTGGGTTCGTTGTCAATCGCTGAGAATGGCACCTGGACCTACAACGTCGCCAACTCGGCCGTTCAATACTTGGCTGCTGGCCAAACGACGGTCGAATCGTTCACGGTCTCGGCCACTGACGGCACGACCACGGTCGTTACCGTCACGATCACCGGTACCAACGACGTCCCGACATTCTCGGGCGCGAACGCTGGCGCTGTCACGGAAGACACTGCCGTCAACGCTAACGGCAATCTGGTCTCGTCGGGCACCCTGACGATCTCTGACGCAGACGCTGGTCAAAGCACCTTCAAGGCTGGTACCGCTGTGCCGGTCGGCACGACGCTGGGCTCGTTGTCCATTGCTGAGAATGGCGCTTGGACCTACAACGTCGCCAATAGCGCCGTTCAATACCTCGCCGCCGGTCAAACAAAGGTCGAGTCGTTCACGGTCTCGGCAGCGGATGGCACCACCACCATCGTTACTGTCACGATCACAGGTACGAATGATGTGCCGATATTCTCGGGCACGAACGCTGGCGCCGTCACGGAAGACACCGCTGTCAATGCCAACGGCAACCTCGTGTCCACCGGCACATTGACGATCTCGGATGCCGACGCTGGCCAAAGCACGTTCAAGGCTGGTACCGCTGTGCCGGTCGGTTCGACGCTGGGCTCGTTGTCCATTGCTGAGAATGGCAATTG
>NZ_SIZW01000029.1 GCF_009866805.1 Schauerella aestuarii | reverse complement strand
TTGCGCCAACGCTTGAACGTTCGCAGCGTTGTTGTTAAGCGTGTAGGTCCACGCGCCGTCGGTGCCGATGGAGAACGAGCCGTAGGTGCCGGCAGTGCCGGTCTGAGCGGTAAATGTGGCTTGGCCAGCGTCCGCGTCCGTGACAGTCAACGTGCCTGAAGCAGTGGTGATTTGGTCTTCGGTAACCGTGCCAGTGCCTTGACCTGCGATAACTGCTGCATCGTTGGTGCCGATAACAGTGACTGTGACCTGCGAAACCGTGCCGTCAGCAGACGTGACCGTGAACACTTCTTGACGTTGCTCGCCTTGTGCCAACGCTTGAACGTTAGCGGCACTGTTATTCAGCGTGTAAGTCCATGCGCCATCGGTGCCGATGGAGAACGAACCGTACGTGCCGGCCGTGCCGGCTTGAGCCGTGAACGTGGCTTGGCCAGCATCTGCGTCCGATACCGTCAATGTGCCCGAGGCGGTGGTGATTTGATCTTCGGTCACCGTGCCCGTGCCTTGGCCGGCAATGACAGCTGCGTCGTTCGTGCCGATTACGGTGACCGTGACTTGCGAAACAGTACCGTCAGCGGACGTCACCGTGAATACTTCCTGGCGTTGCTCGCCTTGCGCCAGCGCCTGGACGTTGGCGGCAGCGTTATTCAGCGTGTAGGTCCATGCGCCGTCGGTGCCAATGGAGAACGAACCGTAGGTGCCGGCGGTGCCGGCTTGGGCCGTGAACGTGGCTTGGCCTGCGTCGGCGTCCGTAACGGTCAACGTACCCGAGGCCGTCAACACACTGTCTTCAGTAACCGTACCTGCGCCCTGGCCGGCGATCACTGCTGCGTCATTAGTACCGATGACGGTAACGGTGACTTGTGAGACCGTGCCATCAGCCGAAGTTACGGTGAAGATTTCCTGACGTTGTTCACCTTGCGCCAACGCCTGAACGTTAGCAGCCGCGTTGTTGAGCGTGTAGGTCCACGCGCCATCGGTGCCTATGGAGAACGAACCGTAGGTGCCGGCGGTGCCGGCTTGAGCCGTGAACGTGGCCTGACCAGCGTCGGCATCGGTGACAGTCAACGTGCCCGAAGCGGTGGTGGTTTGATCTTCAGTAACCGTGCCCGAACCTTGGCCGGCGATGACAGCGGCGTCGTTGGTGCCGATAACGGTAACCGTGACTTGCGAGATGGTGCCGTCAGCCGACGTGACGGTAAACACTTCTTGGCGCTGCTCACCTTGCGCCAATGCTTGGACGTTGGCGGCGTTGTTGTTCAGCGTGTAGGTCCATGCGCCGTCGGTGCCGATGGAGAATGCGCCGTATGTGCCGGCGGTAGCGGTTTGAGCCGTAAACGTG
>NZ_SIZW01000028.1 GCF_009866805.1 Schauerella aestuarii | reverse complement strand
GCCAACAGCTTGACCGTGATCGACACGTTGTCGCCCGGCAGAACCATTTCCTTGTCCTTCGGCAGTTCGATCGTGCCCGTCACGTCCGTCGTGCGGAAGTAGAACTGGGGACGATAGCCCTGGAAGAACGGCGTGTGACGGCCACCTTCTTCTTTCGACAGAATGTAGACCTCAGCCGTGAACTCTTTGTGCGGCTTGATCGAACCGGGCTTGGCCAACACTTGGCCACGCTCGATGTCTTCACGCTTCGTGCCGCGCAACAGAATGCCCACGTTGTCGCCCGCTTGACCTTGGTCCAGCAGCTTGCGGAACATTTCCACGCCCGTGCACGTCGTCTTGACCGTGTCTTTGATACCGACGATTTCGATTTCTTCGCCGACCTTGATGATGCCGCGCTCGATACGGCCCGTCACCACCGTGCCACGACCCGAGATCGAGAACACGTCTTCCACCGGCATCAGGAACGTACCGTCAACCGCGCGCTCAGGCATCGGAATGTACGTGTCCAGCGCTTCGGCCAGCTTGAAAATCGCTTGCTCGCCCAGCTCGCCCTTGTCGCCTTCCAGCGCCAACTTGGCCGAACCCTTGATGATCGGCGTGTCGTCGCCCGGGAAGTCGTACTTCGAAAGCAGCTCGCGCACTTCCATTTCGACCAGTTCCAGCAACTCTTCGTCGTCCACCATGTCTGCCTTGTTCAGGAAGACGATGATGTAGGGCACGCCCACCTGACGCGACAGCAGGATGTGCTCGCGCGTTTGGGGCATCGGGCCGTCAGCGGCCGACACCACCAGGATCGCGCCGTCCATTTGAGCGGCGCCCGTGATCATGTTCTTCACATAGTCAGCGTGGCCCGGGCAGTCAACGTGCGCGTAGTGACGCGATTCCGTTTCGTACTCGACGTGTGCCGTGTTGATCGTGATACCGCGTGCCTTTTCTTCCGGAGCCGCGTCGATCTGGTCGTAGCCGCGGGCTTCGCCGCCGAACTTCGCCGA
>NZ_SIZW01000027.1 GCF_009866805.1 Schauerella aestuarii | reverse complement strand
CGTGTAGGTCCATGCGCCGTCGGTGCCGATGGAGAATGCGCCGTATGTGCCGGCGGTAGCGGTTTGAGCCGTAAACGTGGCTTGGCCAGCGTCAGCGTCCGTGACGGTCAACGTGCCGGAGGCCGTCGTGGTTTGGTCTTCAGTGACCGTGCCCGTGCCTTGGCCGGCAATGACTGCGGCGTCGTTGGTGCCAATAACGGTGACGGTGACTTGCGAAACCGTGCCGTCTGCCGAGGTCACTGTAAATACTTCCTGGCGTTGCTCGCCTTGCGCCAACGCTTGAACGTTAGCAGCAGTGTTGTTAAGCGAGTAGGTCCATGCACCATCGGTGCCGATCGAGAATGCTCCGTACGTTCCAGCGGTGGCGGTTTGAGCTGTAAACGTGGCTTGGCCAGCGTCAGCGTCCGTGACGGTCAACGTGCCAGAGGCCGTCAACACGCTGTCCTCGGTGACGGTGCCCGAGCCTTGACCTGCGATGACAGCTGCGTCATTCGTCCCGATCACGGTGACTGTGACTTGCGAAACCGTCCCGTCA
>NZ_SIZW01000026.1 GCF_009866805.1 Schauerella aestuarii | reverse complement strand
GGGCAGTAAGTTTTGGTGCCAAGTTGCACTGCAAATTAAAACTGTGCTATATTCTCTGGCTCGGCAGTTGCAGAGAAATGCGGGTTAACCCTAAGGGGTACGAAGCGATTCAAAGCAGGTGCAGGACGATTGATCAGGGTGCTTCTGGCCAGGCAACGCGAGTTGCAGAAAGCTTCGGTTTTCAGGTGGTTTGGGGTGATCGGATCGATCGGCACTGAAGTCATTTCAGCGCGATGTTCGAAGGCAAGTTAGGCGCGAAGCCGGTTGCTGAACTCAGCGAAATGTGCTAAAGTGGAGGGCTTCGCTGAACGGCGAATTGGAAGCGAAAATCTTCTGGTTCGGTAGTTGATCGGTGAGGTTTGCGGGCTTCGGTCTGCAAGGGTTGAAGCGGTGTTATGAAGTGGTTTTTGTGGGTGGTAGCGAATAAGTCGCCAGTCACGAAAATGTCAGATCAGCGAAATAAAGCTGACTTGACGAAGTTGAAAAACTCCT
>NZ_SIZW01000025.1 GCF_009866805.1 Schauerella aestuarii | reverse complement strand
GGGCAGTAAGTTTTGGTGCCAAGTTGCACTGCAAATTAAAACTGTGCTATATTCTCTGGCTCGGCAGTTGCAGAGAAATGCGGGTTAACCCTAAGGGGTACGAAGCGATTCCAAGCAGGTGCGGGACGATTGATCAGAGTGCTTCTGGCCAGGCAACGCGAGTTGCAGAAAGCTTCGGTTTTCAGGTGGTTTGGGGTGATCGGATCGATCGGCACTGAAGTCATTTCAGCGAGATGTTCGAAGGCAAGTTAGGCGCGAAGCCGGTTGCTGAACTCAGCGAAATGTGCTAAAGTGGAGGGCTTCGCTCAACGGCGAATTGGAAGCGAAAATCTTCTGGTTCAGTAGTCGATCGGTGAGGTTTGCGGGCTTCGGTCTGCAAGCGTTGAAGCGGTGTTATGAAGTGGTTTTTGTGGGTGGTAGCGAATAAGTCGCCAGTCACGAAAATGTCAGATCAGCGAAATAAAGCTGACTTGACGAAGTTGAAAAACTCCT
>NZ_SIZW01000024.1 GCF_009866805.1 Schauerella aestuarii | reverse complement strand
GCTGACGCGGGCCAAGCCACCTTCGCGGCTCAAACCGGCACGGCCGGCACCTACGGCTCGTTCTCCATCGGTACCGACGGCGCATGGACCTACACGCTGAACAACGCTGCCGCCAACGTTCAGGCGTTGGCACAGGGTGAACAACGTCAAGAAATCTTCACCGTTACTTCGGCTGACGGCACTGTCTCGCAAGTCACTGTCACTGTCCTTGGCACCAACGATGCTGCAGTCATCGGCGGACAAAGCTCTGGCACGGTGACCGAAGATCAAATCACCACTGCCTCGGGCACGTTGACGGTTGCCGACGCTGATGCTGGTCAAGCAACGTTCACCGCTCAAACCGGCACAGCCGGAACTTACGGCGCTTTCTCGATCGGCACCGACGGCGCATGGACCTACACGCTGAACAACGCTGCCACCAACGTCCAGGCGCTGGCGCAAGGCGAGCAACGTCAAGAAGTGTTCACGGTCACGTCTGCTGACGGGACG
>NZ_SIZW01000023.1 GCF_009866805.1 Schauerella aestuarii | reverse complement strand
GACTACATGATCCATGAAACATGGGGTCTGTAGCTCAGCTGGTTAGAGCACCGTCTTGATAAGGCGGGGGTCGTTGGTTCGAGTCCAACCAGACCCACCACAGCATTCTGCGCAGATTGAGAAGTCGAGTTGTCGGCTGATCGGTTGTGTGGGATACGGGGGTGTAGCTCAGCTGGGAGAGCGCCTGCTTTGCAAGCAGGATGTCATCGGTTCGATCCCGTTCACCTCCACCATTGCTTCAGGTTGATGTTGCGTTTGAAAAGACGCGGCGTTGATGCCTACAATGTTGGTCTGTTGGATGTTTCATGAGTGAGGCTCAAGAGAGCAACGCTTAGTGCACAGAGTGTGCGTTAAGCGTTGGGTTTTTGACTCAACGAAAAAGCTGTAAATCGTTCTTTAACAATCTGGAAGAAGCACAACGAAAATGAGTTGATTGCTGCTATGCGCCTCTTCAG
>NZ_SIZW01000022.1 GCF_009866805.1 Schauerella aestuarii | reverse complement strand
GACTACATGATCCATGAAACATGGGGTCTGTAGCTCAGCTGGTTAGAGCACCGTCTTGATAAGGCGGGGGTCGTTGGTTCGAGTCCAACCAGACCCACCACAGCATTCTGCTCAGGTTGAGAAGTCGAGTTGTCGGCTGATCGGTTGTGTGGGATACGGGGGTGTAGCTCAGCTGGGAGAGCGCCTGCTTTGCAAGCAGGATGTCATCGGTTCGATCCCGTTCACCTCCACCATTGCTTAGGGTTGATGTTGCGTTTGAAAAGACGCCGCGTTGATGCCTACAATGTTGGTCTGTTGGATGTTTCATGAGTGAGGCTCAAGAGAGCAACGCTTAGTGCACAGATTGTGCGTTAAGCGTTGGGTTTTTGACTCAACGAAAAAGCTGTAAATCGTTCTTTAACAATCTGGAAGAAGCACAACGAAAATGAGTTGATTGCTGCTATGCGCCTCTTCAG
>NZ_SIZW01000021.1 GCF_009866805.1 Schauerella aestuarii | reverse complement strand
TGGCACATTGACGATCTCGGATGCCGACGCTGGCCAAAGCACGTTCAAGGCCGGCACTGCAGTCCCGCTCGGCTCGACGCTGGGTTCGCTGTCGATTGCCGAGAACGGCACCTGGACGTACAACGTTGCCAACTCGGCGGTTCAATACCTCGCCGCCGGTCAAACAAAGGTCGAGTCGTTCACGGTCTCGGCCGCTGACGGCACCACCACTGTCGTGACGGTCACTATCACTGGCACTAACGACGTTCCGACGTTCGCTGGAGCTGCTACCGGCACCGTCACCGAAGACACCGCCGTCAACGCCAATGGCAACCTCGTGTCCACTGGCACATTGACGATCTCGGATGCCGACGCTGGCCAAAGCACGTTCAAGGCCGGCACTGCAGTCCCGCTCGGCTCGACGCTGGGTTCGCTGTCG
>NZ_SIZW01000020.1 GCF_009866805.1 Schauerella aestuarii | reverse complement strand
CTTTCACAGACGTCCGTCCACTATCATCGGCGCAAAGGCGTTTCACGTTCCTGTTCGGGATGGGAAGGAGTGGGACCACCTCGCTATGGTCGTCAGGCGTAACTTGTTGACGGGCTGTGCTTTTGAGGGCGCAACCGGTCCAATCTTGGAAGAAGCAGCAACGTGTCGTATATCGATCGACTCACGCATGTTGTATCAACGGCGCGAGGATGAGTACAGGACAAAAAATTCGGGTTGTGTATAACAGTCGCTGTACAACAATCGTTGTAGAGCGTTATTTATTTGAACGACACTGAACACTATAAGTTCTGACCGGTTTAACCAATCAGGGTTATAGGATCAAGCCGCACGGGCAATTAGTATCAGTTAGCTTAATGCATTACTGCACT
>NZ_SIZW01000019.1 GCF_009866805.1 Schauerella aestuarii | reverse complement strand
GTCGATCTCGGCCAGTGTGCTCGTGGCTTGCGCGCGGGTTTCGGAGGAGATATCCGACGCCGTCTTCGCCAGCGCGTCGCACATCGCTTGCAGGCGCTGTGCGGTATCGGCATTGGCCTGTTGCGATTCTTCGCGCAGCGTCGTGGCGATCTCGGCCAGGGAGGCGGTCCAGGCGCTCAGGCGTGCCTGATCCTGATCTGCCAAGGCTTTCTGCAGATCGGCGGCGGCCTTGGGCGCGTCGGCAGCCACCTGCACCACGCGGTCGATTTCGGCCAGGGTGCTCGTGGCTTGCGCGCGGGTTTCGGAGGAGATATCCGACGCCGTCTTCGCCAGCGCGTCGCACATCGCTTGCAGGCGCTGTGCGGTATCGGCGTTGGCCTGTTGCGAT
>NZ_SIZW01000018.1 GCF_009866805.1 Schauerella aestuarii | reverse complement strand
CGGCGCGTGGACCTACACGCTTAACAACAACGCTGCGAACGTTCAAGCGTTGGCGCAAGGCGAGCAACGTCAAGAAATCTTCACCGTCACCTCTGCTGACGGCACGGTTTCACAAATCACCGTCACTGTGATCGGCACCAACGACGCTGCCGTGATCGCTGGTCAAGGAACGGGCACCGTTACTGAAGACAGCGTATTGACGGCTTCGGGCACGTTGACCGTCACTGATGCTGACGCGGGCCAAGCCACCTTCGCGGCTCAAACCGGCACGGCCGGCACCTACGGCTCGTTCTCCATCGGTACCGACGGCGCATGG
>NZ_SIZW01000017.1 GCF_009866805.1 Schauerella aestuarii | reverse complement strand
CGGCGCGTGGACCTACACGCTTAACAACAACGCTGCGAACGTTCAAGCGTTGGCGCAAGGCGAGCAACGTCAAGAAATCTTCACCGTCACCTCTGCTGACGGCACGGTTTCGCAAATCACCGTCACTGTGATCGGCACCAACGACGCTGCCGTGATCGCTGGTCAAGGAACGGGCACCGTTGCTGAAGACAGCGTATTGACGGCCTCGGGCACGTTGACCGTCACTGATGCTGACGCGGGCCAAGCCACCTTCGCGGCTCAAACCGGCACGGCCGGCACCTACGGCTCGTTCTCCATCGGTACCGACGGCGCATGG
>NZ_SIZW01000016.1 GCF_009866805.1 Schauerella aestuarii | reverse complement strand
TCACAGACGTCCGTCCACTATCATCGGCGCAAAGGCGTTTCACGTTCCTGTTCGGGATGGGAAGGAGTGGGACCACCTCGCTATGGTCGTCAGGCGTAACTTGTTGACTGGCTGTGCTTTTGAGGGCGCAACCGGTCCAATCTTGGAAGAAGCAGCAACGTGTCGTGTACCGATCGACTCGCATGACGGCGCGAGGATGAGTACAGGACAACAAATTCGGGTTGTGTAAAACAGTATTATTTGAACGACACTGAACACTATAAGTTCTGACCGGTTTAACCAATCAGGGTTATAGGATCAAGCCGCACG
>NZ_SIZW01000015.1 GCF_009866805.1 Schauerella aestuarii | reverse complement strand
TCACAGACGTCCGTCCACTATCATCGGCGCAAAGGCGTTTCACGTTCCTGTTCGGGATGGGAAGGAGTGGGACCACCTCGCTATGGTCGTCAGGCGTAACTTGTTGACTGGGTGTGCTTTTGAGGGCGCAACCGGTCCAATCTTGGAAGAAGCAGCAACGTGTCGTGTACCGATCGACTCGCATGACGATGCGAGGACGAGTACAGGACAACAAATTCGGGTTGTGTAAAACAGTATTATTTGAACGACACTGAACACTATAAGTTCTGACCGGTTTAACCAATCAGGGTTATAGGATCAAGCCGCACG
>NZ_SIZW01000014.1 GCF_009866805.1 Schauerella aestuarii | reverse complement strand
TTTTTTACCCTTATCTTCCTTTGAGTAGCGACGTACAACCTGAATGAAGCTTCGGTTTTATTCGGAAGTACGATATTAAACAGAGATTAAACTGAAGAGTTTGATCCTGGCTCAGATTGAACGCTAGCGGGATGCCTTACACATGCAAGTCGAACGGCAGCACGGACTTCGGTCTGGTGGCGAGTGGCGAACGGGTGAGTAATGTATCGGAACGTGCCCAGTAGCGGGGGATAACTACGCGAAAGCGTAGCTAATACCGCATACGCCCTTCGGGGGAAAGCAGGGGATCG
>NZ_SIZW01000013.1 GCF_009866805.1 Schauerella aestuarii | reverse complement strand
GTTAGGTCAACGGACCGGGTCTTCGGACTTTTGCTCTTTAAAAACTAAACAACCGATAAGTGTGGGCGCTTGATGCCGTGCACGAATCTTCCTTCAGGTCTTCGGGCTTGCAGGTTGATTCAAGCCAAATGAAATCAAGTGCTCACTAGAAGTTAAGAGTATTTTTTTACCCTTATCTTCCTTTGAGTAGCGACGTACAACCTGAATGAAGCTTCGGTTTTATTCGGAAGTACGATATTAAACAGAGATTAAACTGAAGAGTTTGATCCTGGC
>NZ_SIZW01000012.1 GCF_009866805.1 Schauerella aestuarii | reverse complement strand
GTTAGGTCAACGGACCGGGTCTTCGGACTTTTGCTCTTTAAAAACTAAACAACCGATAAGTGTGGGCGCTTGATGCCGTGCACGAATCTTCCTTCAGGTCTTCGGGCTTGCGGGTTGGTTCAAGCCAAATGAAATCAAGTGCTCACTAGAAGTTAAGAGTAATTTTTTACCCTTATCTTCCTTTGAGTAGCGACGTACAACCTGAATGAAGCTTCGGTTTTATTCGGAAGTACGATATTAAACAGAGATTAAACTGAAGAGTTTGATCCTGGC
>NZ_SIZW01000011.1 GCF_009866805.1 Schauerella aestuarii | reverse complement strand
GACCTGAAGGAAGATTCGTGCACGGCATCAAGCGCCCACACTTATCGGTTGTTTAGTTTTTAAAGAGCAAAAGTCCGAAGACCCGGTCCGTTGACCTAACCCGAAGGCTGACATTCTCACTGCCAACAACCAGCGATTTTGCTTACCAAAACCACCCGCTGTTACCAGACCCTCGCCACTCACACTACTGCGCCGCTTTCGCCGCGCTGCTGTGTCAGCAGCAGAGAAACGAGATTATGAAGGA
>NZ_SIZW01000010.1 GCF_009866805.1 Schauerella aestuarii | reverse complement strand
GACCTGAAGGAAGATTCGTGCACGGCATCAAGCGCCCACACTTATCGGTTGTTTAGTTTTTAAAGAGCAAAAGTCCGAAGACCCGGTCCGTTGACCTAACCCGAAGGCTGAAATTCGCACTGCCAACAACAAACGATTTTGCTTACCAAAACCACCCGCTGTTACCAGACCCTCGCCACTCACACTACTGCGCCGCTTTCGCCGCGCTGCTGTGTCAGCAGCAGAGAAACGAGATTATGAAGGA
>NZ_SIZW01000009.1 GCF_009866805.1 Schauerella aestuarii | reverse complement strand
TGACGGGACGGTTTCGCAAGTCACAGTCACCGTGATCGGGACGAATGACGCAGCTGTCATCGCAGGTCAAGGCTCGGGCACCGTCACCGAGGACAGCGTGTTGACGGCCTCCGGCACTTTGACCGTCACGGACGCTGACGCTGGCCAAGCCACGTTTACGGCTCAAACCGCTACCGCCGGCACATACGGCGCATTCTCCATCGGCACCGACGGCGCATGGACCTACACG
>NZ_SIZW01000008.1 GCF_009866805.1 Schauerella aestuarii | reverse complement strand
GCGAGTGGCGAACGGGTGAGTAATGTATCGGAACGTGCCCAGTAGCGGGGGATAACTACGCGAAAGCGTAGCTAATACCGCATACGCCCTTCGGGGGAAAGCAGGGGATCGTAAGACCTTGCACTATTGGAGCGGCCGATATCGGATTAGCTAGTTGGTGAGGTAATGGCTCACCAAGGCCGCGATCCGTAGCTGGTTTGAGAGGACGACCAGCCACACTGGG
>NZ_SIZW01000007.1 GCF_009866805.1 Schauerella aestuarii | reverse complement strand
GCGAGTGGCGAACGGGTGAGTAATGTATCGGAACGTGCCCAGTAGCGGGGGATAACTACGCGAAAGCGTAGCTAATACCGCATACGCCCTTCGGGGGAAAGCAGGGGATCGCAAGACCTTGCACTATTGGAGCGGCCGATATCGGATTAGCTAGTTGGTGAGGTAATGGCTCACCAAGGCCGCGATCCGTAGCTGGTTTGAGAGGACGACCAGCCACACTGGG
>NZ_SIZW01000006.1 GCF_009866805.1 Schauerella aestuarii | reverse complement strand
GACTCAACGAAAAAGCTGTAAATCGTTCTTTAACAATCTGGAAGAAGCACAACGAAAATGAGTTGATTGCTGCTATGCGCCTCTTCAGAAGGGTGCGTAGGTAAGGTAATCGACAAATAGGGTTGTGATTGCATTAAGTTGTTTTCGATGTACTTAACCTCTACATCGATGAACGACACAAACACGAGAGTTCTAACCTATATAGCCAACAGCGTTATAGGAT
>NZ_SIZW01000005.1 GCF_009866805.1 Schauerella aestuarii | reverse complement strand
GACTCAACGAAAAAGCTGTAAATCGTTCTTTAACAATCTGGAAGAAGCACAACGAAAATGAGTTGATTGCTGCTATGCGCCTCTTCAGAAGGGTGCGTAGGTAAGGTAATCAACAAATAGGGTTGTGATTGCATTAAGTTGTTTTCGATGTACTTAACCTCTACATCGATGAACGACACAAACACGAGAGTTCTAACCTATATAGCCAACAGCGTTATAGGAT
>NZ_SIZW01000004.1 GCF_009866805.1 Schauerella aestuarii | reverse complement strand
TCATGGATCATGTAGTCACGAACATGCAGCACAGGGAGGCAATCCCTCTTACCCATACTCATGCACGATCCAGCTATAAACAACAACCGATAAGCGTGGACACTTAACACCGTACACTTTCGCTCTGAAAGGAGGTGATCCAGCCGCACCTTCCGATACGGCTACCTTGTTACGACTTCACCCCAGTCATGAACCCCACCGTGGTAATCGCCCTCCTTGCGGT
>NZ_SIZW01000003.1 GCF_009866805.1 Schauerella aestuarii | reverse complement strand
TCATGGATCATGTAGTCACGAACATGCAGCACAGGGAGGCAATCCCTCTTACCCATACTCATGCACGATCCAGCTATAAACAACAACCGATAAGCGTGGACACTTAACACCATACACTTTCGCTCTGAAAGGAGGTGATCCAGCCGCACCTTCCGATACGGCTACCTTGTTACGACTTCACCCCAGTCATGAACCCCACCGTGGTAATCGCCCTCCTTGCGGT
>NZ_SIZW01000002.1 GCF_009866805.1 Schauerella aestuarii | reverse complement strand
GAGGCCGTCAACACGCTGTCCTCGGTGACGGTGCCCGAGCCTTGACCTGCGATGACAGCTGCGTCATTCGTCCCGATCACGGTGACTGTGACTTGCGAAACCGTCCCGTCAGCAGACGTGACCGTGAACACTTCTTGACGTTGCTCGCCTTGCGCCAGCGCCTGGACGTTGGTGGCAGCGTTGTTCAGCGTGTAGGTCCATGCGCCGTCGGT
>NZ_SIZW01000001.1 GCF_009866805.1 Schauerella aestuarii | reverse complement strand
GGTGTTAAGTGTCCACGCTTATCGGTTGTTGTTTATAGCTGGATCGTGCATGAGTATGGGTAAGAGGGATTGCCTCCCTGTGCTGCATGTTCGTGACTACATGATCCATGAAACATGGGGTCTGTAGCTCAGCTGGTTAGAGCACCGTCTTGATAAGGCGGGGGTCGTTGGTTCGAGTCCAACCAGACCCACCACAGCATTCTGC
>NZ_SIZW01000043.1 GCF_009866805.1 Schauerella aestuarii | reverse complement strand
TGGCACATTGACGATCTCGGATGCCGACGCTGGCCAAAGCACGTTCAAGGCCGGCACTGCAGTCCCGCTCGGCTCGACGCTGGGTTCGCTGTCGATTGCCGAGAACGGCACGTGGACCTATAACGTTGCCAACTCGGCAGTTCAATATCTGGCCGCTGGCCAAACGAAGACCGAATCGTTCACGGTTTCTGCCGCCGATGGCACGACCACTGTCGTGACGGTCACCATCACTGGTACAAACGACACTGCCACATTCAGCGGCGCGGTGACAGGTACCGTCACCGAGGACTCGAACGTCACTAACAGCAACCTCACCGCGAGCGGCAAGCTCAACGTGAGCGACATCGACGCCGGTGAAAGCAGCTTCAAGGCTGGCGCCGCTACGGCAGCCAACGGCACGTTGGGTTCGCTGACGATCAACGCAGCCGGTCAATGGAATTACGCCGTTGCCAACAGCGCTGTCCAGTATCTTGGCGCGGGCGTGACCAAGGACGAGATCTTCACCGTCCAATCGGCAGACGGCACAACACAGACCATTACTGTGAAGATTGTCGGCGTCAACGATGCTGCCGTCATCGGCGGTGTGACGACGGGAAGCGTGACCGAAGACACCAACGTCAGCAATAACAATCTGTCGACGACTGGCAAACTCACGATCACGGACGTGGACGCCGGCGAAGCCAGCTTCCAGGCCGGCACAGGCACCCCGGCTTCCGGTACGTTGGGCAGCTTGACCGTCAACGCTGCTGGCGAATGGACCTACACCGTTTCCAATGCGTCGGTTCAATACCTGAACAGCAACCAAACCAAAGACGAAGTCTTTACGGTCCTGGCCAAGGATGGCACGGCACAAACCGTGACGATCACGATCCACGGCACGAATGAGGCGGCTGTCATCGGCGGCGTCACGACGGGAACCGTTGTCGAAGACGGCACACTGCATGTGGAAGGCCAATTGACGGCGACCAGCTCGGATGCCGGCGCGGTCGGCTTCAATCCGGCATGGATTACCAGTCAGTACGGCATGCTGGTTGTGGACGCCAACGGCAAGTGGGTCTACGACCTGAACAACAGCACCGATGCGGTGCAGACACTGCGTGGCGGTGAAACGCGTGAAGATGCGTTCATCATCACTGCAAAAGACGGTACGACGCAGACGGTGACGATCACGGTGGTCGGCACCAACGACGTGGCGAACATCTACGGCACATTCAGCGGCACGGTGACGGAAGACACCGCGTGGAACGGTCAGGTGTCGGGCTACATGTCGATTCAAGATCGGGACGCGGGCGAAGGCAAGTCCTTCAATGCCAGCACCACCACGACGTCTTACGGTACCTTCACAATGACCACGGGCGGTCAATGGACGTACACGCTCGACAATTCGTCGCCCAGCGTGCAGGCGTTGGGTGCGGGTAAGAGCTACGTCGAAACCTTTGCCATCGTGACGGACGACGGCACCACCCGCAACATCACGGTCACCATCAATGGTACCAACGATGCTCCCGTAATCGGCGGCGCGACCACAGGTACTGTGGTTGAAGACGCCAATGTCGTGAACGGTAATCTCACGACGGCAGGTCAACTCAACATTACCGACGTGGATACCGGCGAGGCCGTGTTCCGTGCCGGTACAGGTACGCCTGCAAACGGTACGCTGGGATCGCTTGCGATCGGCACCGACGGCAAATGGAACTACAGCGTTGCAAATTCGGCGGTTCAGTATTTGGCCGCAGGACAAACGAAAGTCGAGTCGTTCACGGTACTGAGTGCTGATGGCACGCCCACGATCATCAATGTCACAATCACTGGCACTAACGATGTGCCAACATTCTCCGGTGCGGCCACAGGCACAGTGACGGAAGACACCGCCGTCAACACGAACGGCAACCTCGTGTCCACCGGCACGTTGACCATCGCTGATGCCGATGCAGGTCAGAGCACGTTCAAAGCTGGCACCGCCGTCCCGGTGGGTTCGACTTTGGGTTCGCTGTCGATTGCAGAGAATGGCACTTGGACCTACAACGTTGCCAACTCGGCCGTTCAGTACTTGGCCGCTGGCCAAACCAAGGTCGAATCGTTCACGGTCTCGGGCGCGGATGGCACGACCACGGTTGTGACGGTCACGATCACTGGAACTAATGACGTTCCGACGTTTGCGGGCGCAGCTACCGGAACAGTTACTGAAGACACCGCCGTCAACGCCAATGGCAATCTGGTTTCGTCCGGCACGTTGACGATCTCGGACGCAGACGCAGGCCAAAGCACCTTCAAGGCTGGCACCGCAGTCCCGGTCGGCTCGACCTTGGGTTCATTGTCAATCGCTGAGAACGGCACTTGGACCTACAACGTCGCGAACAGCGCTGTTCAATACTTGGCTGCCGGTCAAACCAAGGTTGAGTCGTTTACGGTTTCGGCCGCTGACGGCACGACCACCGTGGTCACCGTCACGATCACGGGTACCAACGACGTTCCGATGTTCGCGGGCGCTGCCACTGGCACAGTCACCGAAGACACGGCTGTCAAAGCCAACGGCAATCTGGTTTCGTCCGGCACGTTGACGATCTCCGACGCGGACGCAGGTCAGAGCGCCTTCAAGGCCGGCACTGCCGTTCCGGTCGGTTCGACCTTGGGTTCATTGTCAATCGCTGAGAACGGCACATGGACCTACAACGTTGCCAACTCGGCTGTTCAGTACCTCGCCGCTGGTCAGACGAAGGTTGAGTCGTTCACGGTCTCGGCTGCCGACGGCACCACCACCGTTGTGACGGTGACGATCACCGGCACGAATGATGTGCCGACGTTTGCTGGTGCCGCCACCGGCACGGTCACGGAAGACACCGCTGTCAACGCCAATGGCAACCTTGTTTCGTCCGGCACGTTGACGATCTCGGATGCTGACGCAGGCCAAAGTACGTTCAAGGCTGGCACTGCTGTGCCGGTCGGTTCGACCTTGGGTTCGCTGTCGATTGCAGAGAACGGCACGTGGACCTACAACGTCGCTAACAGTGCAGTTCAATACTTGGCTGCCGGTCAAACAAAGGTTGAGTCGTTCACAGTTTCCGCTGCTGACGGCACCACAACCGTTGTGACGGTCACGATCACCGGCACGAATGATGTGCCGACGTTCGCTGGAGCGGCTACCGGCACAGTCACTGAAGACACGGCCGTCAATGCCAACGGCAACCTCGTGTCCACTGGCACGTTAACAATCTCCGATGCTGACGCTGGCCAAAGCACCTTCAAGGCTGGCACCGCCGTCCCGGTCGGTTCGACCTTGGGCTCGTTGTCCATTGCTGAAAACGGCACGTGGACCTATAACGTTGCCAACTCGGCCGTTCAGTACTTGGCCGCAGGCCAGACTAAGGTTGAGTCGTTCACGGTTTCGGCCGCTGACGGCACCACCACGGTCGTCACCGTCACGATCACCGGCACGAACGACGTTCCGACATTCTCGGGCACGAACGCTGGCGCCGTCACGGAAGACACCGCTGTCAACGCCAACGGCAATCTGGTTTCGTCGGGCACGTTGACGATCGCGGACGCTGACGCAGGTCAAAGCACCTTCAAGGCTGGCACTGCCGTCCCCGTCGGTTCGACCTTGGGCTCGTTGTCGATTGCAGAGAACGGCACCTGGACCTACAACGTCGCGAACAGTGCAGTTCAGTACCTGGCCGCTGGCCAGACGAAGGTTGAGTCGTTCACGGTTTCGGCAGCCGATGGCACCACCACTGTTGTGACGGTCACGATCACAGGCACGAATGATGTGCCGACGTTCGCCGGCGCATCTGCAGGTTCGGTAACCGAAGACACGGCAGTCAACGCCAACGGCAATCTGGTTTCGTCGGGCACGCTGACGATCTCGGATGCCGATGCCGGCCAAAGCACGTTCAAGGCTGGTACCGCTGTGCCGGTCGGCACGACGCTGGGCTCGTTGTCGATTGCTGAGAATGGCACTTGGACCTACAACGTCGCCAACAGCGCGGTTCAGTACCTCGCCGCCGGTCAAACAAAGGTTGAGTCGTTCACGGTTTCTGCTGCTGACGGCACCACAACGGTCGTCACCGTCACGATCACGGGAACGAACGATGTTCCGACGTTCGCGGGTGCTGCCACTGGCACAGTCACCGAAGACACGGCTGTCAACGCGAACGGCAATCTGGTCTCGTCGGGCACATTGACCATCTCGGATGCCGACGCCGGCCAAAGCACGTTCAAGGCTGGCACTGCTGTGCCGGTCGGTTCGACGTTAGGCTCGTTGTCGATTGCTGAAAATGGCACCTGGACCTACAACGTTGCCAACAGCTCGGTTCAATACCTGGCCGCTGGTCAGACGAAGGTTGAGTCGTTCACGGTCTCGGCCGCTGACGGCACGACCACTGTCGTCACCGTCACGATCACAGGCACCAACGACGTCCCGACGTTCTCGGGCGCCGCTGCCGGCACCGTGACTGAAGACACCGCTGTCAACGCGAACGGCAATCTGGTTTCGTCCGGTACGTTGACGATCTCGGACGCTGACGCAGGTCAAAGCACATTCAAGGCCGGCACTGCCGTCCCGGTCGGTTCGACCTTGGGCTCGCTGTCGATTGCTGAAAATGGCACGTGGACATACAACGTCGCGAACAGTGCAGTTCAGTACCTGGCCGCTGGCCAGACGAAGGTTGAGTCGTTCACGGTTTCGGCAGCCGATGGCACGACCACCGTTGTTACTGTCACGATCACCGGCACCAACGACGTTCCGACGTTCGCGGGCGCAGCAACCGGTTCGGTCACCGAAGACACCGCCGTTAACGCCAACGGCAACCTCGTGTCCACTGGCACGTTGACGGTCTCGGATGCCGACGCAGGCCAAAGCATGTTCAAGGCAGGCACCGCCGTCCCGGTCGGTTCGACCTTGGGCTCGTTGTCCATTGCTGAAAACGGCACGTGGACCTACAACGTCGCGAACAGCGCCGTTCAATACCTGGGCGCTGGTCAAACAAAGGTTGAGTCGTTCACAGTTTCCGCTGCTGACGGCACCACCACCGTCGTCACGGTAACCATTACCGGTACCAACGACGTCCCGACCTTCTCGGGCGCGAACGCTGGCGCTGTCACTGAAGACACCGCCGTCAACGCCAACGGCAATCTGGTTTCGTCGGGCACGCTTACGATCTCCGACGCCGATGCGGGTCAAAGCACGTTCAAGGCTGGCACCGCCGTCCCGGTCGGTTCGACCTTGGGCTCGTTGTCGATTGCTGAAAATGGCACGTGGACGTACAACGTCGCGAACAGTGCAGTGCAGTATCTGGCTGCTGGTCAAACAAAGGTTGAGTCGTTCACGGTCTCAGCCGCTGACGGCACAACCACTGTTGTTACGGTCACGATCACCGGCACCAACGACGTTCCGACGTTCGCTGGCGCAGCAACTGGAACCGTGACTGAAGACACGGCCGTCAACGCCTATGGCAACCTCGTTTCCACCGGCACGTTGACGATCTCGGACGCTGACGCAGGTCAGAGCACTTTCAAGGCTGGCAACGGCGTGCCGGTCGGTTCGACTTTGGGTTCGCTGTCGATTGGGACTAACGGGGCCTGGACGTACAACGTTCCTAACAGCGCCGTTCAATACCTGGCTGCCGGTCAAACAAAGGTCGAGTCGTTTACGGTCTCGGCCGCTGACGGCACGACCACTGTCGTCACGGTCACGATCACCGGCACCAACGACGTTCCGACGTTCGCTGGAGCGGCAACTGGAACCGTGACTGAAGACACGGCCGTCAATGCCAACGGCAACCTCGTGTCCACTGGCACGTTGACTATCTCCGACGCCGATGCGGGTCAAAGCACCTTCAAGGCCGGCACCGCCGTCCCGGTCGGTTCGACCTTGGGCTCGTTGTCAATCGCTGAAAACGGCACCTGGACCTATAACGTTGCCAACTCGGCCGTTCAGTACTTGGCCGCAGGTCAAACGAAGGTTGAGTCGTTCACAGTCTCGGCCGCTGACGGCACGACAACCGTCGTCACGGTGACGATCACCGGCACGAACGACGTTCCGACATTCTCGGGCACGAACGCTGGCGCCGTCACGGAAGACACCGCCGTCAACGCCAACGGCAATCTGGTTTCATCGGGCACATTGACGATCTCGGACGCAGACGCTGGTCAAAGCGCATTCAAGGCTGGCACCGCAGTCCCGGTTGGTTCAACGCTTGGTTCGCTGTCGATCGCTGAAAACGGTACCTGGACCTACAACGTCGCAAACTCGGCCGTGCAGTATTTGGCCGCGGGCCAAACCAAGGTTGAGTCGTTCACGGTTTCCGCCGCCGATGGCACCACCACCGTTGTGACGGTCACAATCACCGGCACGAACGATGTCCCAACCTTCACAGGTGCCGCCACCGGCACCGTGACCGAAGATACCGCTGTCAATGCAAACGGCAACCTGGTATCCACCGGTACGCTCATCGTCAACGACGCCGATACTGGACAGAGCACGTTCAAGGCCGGCACCGCTGTCGCGGTCGGTTCAGTGCTGGGCTCGTTGTCCATCGCCGCCAACGGCGCATGGACCTACAACGTTCCCAACAGCGCGGTGCAATATCTGGCGGCGGGTCAAACGAAGCTCGAATCATTTACGGTCACCACTGCTGACGGCACCACGACGGTCATCACCGTCACCATCACCGGCACCAACGACATCCCCACATTCTCGGGCGTCGCTACCGGGGCCGTGACTGAAGACACGGCCGTCAATGCCAACGGCAACCTCGTCTCCACCGGCACGTTGACCATTTCCGACGCCGACTCGGGTCAAAGCACTTTCAAGGCGGGCACCGCCGTCCCGGTTGGCTCGACTTTGGGCTCGTTGTCCATTGCTGAAAACGGCACGTGGACGTACAACGTCGCCAATAGCGCCGTGCAATACCTGGCAGCAGGCGCCACGAAGACGGAATCCTTCACCGTCTCCGCCGCCGATGGCACCACCACGGTCGTCACCGTGACGATCACCGGTACCAACGACATCCCGACGTTCTCGGGTGCTGCAACGGGTACGGTCACCGAAGACACGAACGTCAGTTCGCAAGGCACGTTGGTCTCGACCGGCACCTTGATCGTCACCGACGCCGACAGCGGCGAAGCCAGCTTCAAGGCCGGCACGGCCACAGCAGTCGGCAACGCGCTGGGCAGTTTGTCTATCGCTGCCAACGGCGCGTGGACGTACTCGGTCGCCAACAGCGCCGTGCAGTATCTCGGCGCGAATCAAACCAAGGTCGAACAGTTCACGGTGCAGTCGGCCGATGGCACGACCAAGACGATCAGCGTCACGATCACCGGCACCAACGACGCCCCCATCGCCACGGCCGACACCGGTACCGTGGGCGAAGACAACACCTTGACGGTTTCGGCCGGCAACGGTGTGCTGGCCAACGACAGCGACATCGACGCCGGCAGCACGCTGGTGGTGTCCGCCGTCAACAACAGTGCCGCCAATCTGGGTGTGGCGATCGCCGGTAGCGCCGGCGGCACGTTTACGCTCAAGGCCGATGGCAGCTATGTGTTCAACCCGGGGCAGGACTTCAAGGCACTGACGGAAGGCGCCACCAAGACCACGTCGGTGAGCTACACCGTCAGCGACGGTCAAGGCGGCACGGCCACCACTACCCTCACCGTTACGGTGACGGGTTCGGTGGACAAGCCCACGATCACGGTAGTGCCGCATGCACTGACCGCAGCTGAAACAGGCGCGCTCAGCACTTCGCAAGGCCTGACGATCAATTACTACCAAGGCGTAGGCGTAAACAACGCCGCCTACAAGATGGCCGGCAGCCTGCAGGGGCTGGTGGATGGCAAAACGCCGACCACCACGACCACCGACGGCAGTGCCTTTGATCGCAATGTGGCAGTAGGCGACGTGTACGCGATCAAGGGCCTGATGTTCCTGGAAGCCGGCAAGAGCTACACGTTCAGTGGGTACTGGGACGACACCATGCAGTTCAAGGTGGGCGACACCGCTGTGTTGACCAAAGACTACAACACCTATGGCAACTACCAGACGGTCACCATTCAACCGACCGTGAGCGGCTATTACCCGTTGGAGGTCTACATGACCAACAACGATGGCGCAGGTCGTTTGAGCCTGATGGTGGGCGTGGATGGCGGTGCGGCCACCTCGATCACCAGCGGTGCATTCGCTGTCTACCCCAGCGTGGCAGCATTGCAGGCCGGCGCATTGGACTTCTCGCCGGTGCAGAAGGATGCCGGTGGCTACAGCTTCTACGCGGTCAAGGAAGACGAAGGCGTGACGGGTTCGCGTATCGAATTGGGTACGCCCACCGCCGCGCTGACCGACACGATCGGCCCCAACGAAACGTTGAAGGTGTCGGTGAGCAATATCCCGGCAGGTACGGTACTTACCGATGCTGCGGGCCACAGCGTCACGATCACCAGCTCGACGCAAGTGGTGTCGCTGACCGACTGGTCGCTGGCAACCTTGAAGTTGTTGCCGCCGACGGGCTTCGTGGGTGTGATCGCGCTGAACTACACCGCTACAGCTGAAGGTATCAACGGCGGTACGGCAAGCGCGTCGACCACGCAGAATGTGTTCGTATTCCCGCTCACGCCGAACGCAGGCGCGGTAACGGAAGACAGCAGCCCCACTACGCTGTCCGCTACCAGCACCCTCCTCTTGCGCGGCGCCGACGATCAGGCCGTGGTGTTCAAGGCGGGTTCGGGCGTGGGCGCCAGCGGCACGCTGGGCTCGCTCACGATCGACGCTGCCGGCAAGTGGACCTACAGCGTAGACAACAGCCGCGTCCAATACTTAGGCGCGGGTGAGACCAAGCAGGAAACGTTTACGGTTACCACGGCGAGCAACACCACGCAAACCATTACCGTCACGGTAACGGGCGTGAACGATGTGCCGACCATCACCGGTGCGCGCACGGGCGAAGTGACGGAAGATCTGAACGCCAACGCCCAGGGCAACCTCACTGCCACGGGCGCGCTGGTGGCGGCCGACGCCGATCAGAACCAATCCGGCTTCGTGACCACGGTCACGCCTGGCGTGGGCGTGCTCGGTTCTTTGAGCATCGACGCGGCAGGCAAGTGGTCGTATGCCGTGGCCAACAGCAAGGTGCAATACCTCGGCGCCGGCGACACCCGTGTCGAAACCTTCACGGTCTCGACCCTGGACGGCACCACGCAAACGATCTCCGTCACGATCAAGGGCACGAACGACGCCACGGTGTTCGGTGGCGCCACCACCGGCACGGTAACGGAAGACACGAACGTTGTGAGCGGCAAGCTCACGACCTCGGGCGTGCTGACGTTCGTCGATCCGGATCAGAACCAAAGTGCGATCAGCACCACGGTGACGCCGGCCGCGGGCAACCTCGGTACCTTGACGATTTCGTCGACAGGCGCCTGGACCTACTCGGTCGACAACAGCAAGACGCAATACCTGAATAGCGATACGACGCGGATCGAGAACTTCACCGTGACGAGCCAGGACGGTACGCAACAGGTCATCAGCGTCACGATCAAGGGCACCAATGACGCCCCCGTATTGACGTCGTCCTCGGCCACCGTTTCCGAGGAAGGTCTCGATGGCGGCTTGAAAGACACCGCCGGCACCAGCGACACGACCGACTCGGCCACCTTCACCGGCAAGATCGGTATCGTGGATGTCGACAACACGACGTTCAAGGTCAGCTTGACCCCGCCGACGACAACGCTCACGTCGGGTGGATTGACCGTGACATGGAAGGTCAGCAGCGACGGCATGACGTTGACCGGCAGCACGACGGCCAAGGATGTGATCAAAGTCGTGATGGACGCCTCGGGCAATTACTCGGTGAACCTGCTCGGCGGCCTCGACCATCCTGTGAAGGGCTCGGAGGACACGCTGTCGTTCAACGTTGGGGTGACCGTGAACGACGGTTCCGCATCGTCCACGACGCAACTGGCGATCACGGTTGAAGACGACTCGCCGATCGCACAATCCTCCACGGCCAATATCTTCCAGCCGACAGCCACGACCAACCTCCTCCTGATGCTGGATACATCGGGCAGCATGGCCGAGAAATTCACCAACTCGGCAGGCGTGACGATGACGCGCCTGGATGCCATGAAGGCCGCCGTCACCAGCATGCTCGACAAGTACGCCGAGCTGGGCGACGTGCGTGTACAAGGGGTGTCGTTCAACAGTACCGCGCAAAACGCCACCTCGTGGATGACGGTGGCCCAGGCCAAGACCTACCTCACCTACCTGACGGCAAACGGCGGCACGAACTACGACGACGCTTTGGCGAAGGCGCAAACGGCGTTCAACACCTCCGGCAAGCTGGCCGGCGGCAACAACGTCGCGTACTTCTTCTCGGACGGCGAGCCGACGATGTCGAACCAGGTCAACAGTGTCAATAATCCGGGCAACACGACGGATCCGACGCTCGGCGACGGGATCGATGCCAAGGAGCAGGCTGCCTGGGAAGCCTTCCTCGTGGCCAACAAGATCAACACATTTGCCGTGGGCATGGGCTCCGACGTGAGCGCCACTTATTTGAACCCGATCAGCTACGACGGCCAGAAGTCGGTCGACAACAACGCGACGGGTACGGTGATCGTGTCGAATCTGAGCCAGTTGACGTCGACGGTGTTGTCCACGGTGCCAACGCGCGAAGTGACGGGTGGATTGGGCTACGACGGCACGGCACAGACCGGCCGCTTCGGTGGCGACGCCGGATCGATCAAGACGATTACCGTATCGGGCCTGACGTACACCTACGACGCCACCAAGAATACCGTTTCCACCACGGGCACCCTGTCTGGCGGCACGAAGGGTACTTTCGACGGCACGAGCTACGCATTGACGATCACGACGGCGTTGGGCGGCAAGTTCGTGATCGATATGGTCGAAGGACGCTATTCCTACACCGCCGCCGTCGACAAGACGGGCAAGGAAACGTTTGGCTATACGCTTACCGACAACGATGGCGATACGGCCAGCAGCACGTTGACGGTCAACGTATACGGCGCCAGTTCGACGACGGCCATTACGGCTGCGCAAGGGCTCACGGGTGAGTTCTACGGCTATAACGACAACAAGGCCGCGACCACGGCGTTGGGCTACCGTGTGCACTCGGACGACGCCAAGTTCGGTAACTTGAGCAGCATTTCGTCGGTCGAGACAATCATCAACGGCCGCGCAGGCGTGTCAGTCACCGGTACGTCGACGACCGTGGCCACCACAGCGACCGATGCATCGTTCATCGCCAAGAATCTGAACTACGGCGGTGTGTCGAACGACCTCGGCTACAACACCAAGACCACGGGCACAACAACAGGCACCGCGGTGGCTGCGGGCACGTCGAGCCGGCCGGCCAACCTTTATACGTTCCTGGATAACGCCAATGCCACCGACGACGAGAAATCGCTGAAGGTTTACCGCTCAAGCGAACTGGGCCGGACCACCGATGCCGCCATCCGGATGGTGGGTGCCGCCTACTTTGCCGACGGCTTCTACGACTTCAAGATCACGGCCGACGACGGTTATCGCCTGGTGATCGATGGGGTTTCTGTATTGGCGTACGACAGCAATACGTCGGTCGCCAGCAAGACGGTGACGGGTGTCGACATCAGTGCCGGCTTTCACACGATCGAACTGCTGTATTGGGACCAAGGCGGCGCTGCCAGCATGAAGGTCGAGTTCAAAGCCACCGACGCAGCCACTTTCGACGTGGTGTCGACCGACAAACTGGCCATGTACTCGTCGGCGATCAGTCTCTCCGCGTTGCAGGACATCGTTCAAAACGATGACGGCACATACTCGATCCGCACCGGTCAGGAACTGACGGGTTCGGAAGCCAACGACATCATTCAGGGCACGGACGGCAAGGATGTCATCACTGGCGGCCTCGGGGACGACACGATCTACGGCGGCAGTGGCGATGACATCATCGACGGTGGCGCCGGTAACGATATGTTGTACGGCGGCACAGGTGCCGACACCCTCAAGGGCGGAGAAGGTAACGATGTGCTGTACGGCAATGAAGGCCGCGACACCTTGATCGGTGGCAAGGGCGACGACATCCTTTACGGCGGGACGGGCAGCGATACCTTCAAGTGGGAGCTCAATGACCAGGGAACGAAGAGCGCCCCGGCCGTGGACACGATCAAAGACTTCTCCACAGCGACCGTTGCCGCGGGCGGCGACGTGCTGGATTTGAAGGATCTTTTGGTCGGCGAGAACGATGGCAACCTCACCCAGTACTTGAACATCAAGAAGGATGGCGCGAATACCGTCATCGATGTGAGTACATCGGGCAACGTGGCGACCCAGGTGGATCAGAAAATCGTGCTGGAAAACGTCGACTTGACCAACAACAACGCGTTGACCAATCAGCAAATCATCAACGACCTGCTTCAGAAAGGAAAACTGCAAACGGATCACTAAGCCATCGGCAAGTTTTTTGCTTACAGCGCCGGACTCGCATTTGAGGCCGGCGCGCAACGACGCTAAAACGACCTGTATTCAATTGTGATTAACGTAACTGTATAGTTAACTTGTATTACTTTTGAATTACACTATGTTTCATGCGCCTACGCCGCCATCGCATCGTTTCGGTTTTTCTGGTCGGCGTCACGCTTCAAGTCCTGGCACTGCTTATTTCGAGCTCCAACGCGATCGAAATCGACACCGGCCAGCTGGAGCGAACCGCCGTTACCCGATATGGGCCGCGCGCAGCGAGCGTGGTGGCGGATTGGCTACGCCTCATGCAGCAGCATGCCAATGCGGCTGAGGGCGAAAAATTGACTCTGGTGAATCGGTTCTGGAACCAGCGCGTTCGCGAAGCGGAAGACCTTGCTGTGTGGGGCCAAGTCGATTATTGGGCAACGCCTCTGGAGTCGCTTGCCCGCGGCGCAGGCGACTGCGAGGATTTTGCCATTGGCAAATACTTTTCGTTGGTCCGCATGGGGGTCGATAGTGCCAAACTTAGATTTATTTACGTGCGTGCGAAATTAAACGACGGCTCGCCGAACGGCATTGCACATATGGTGCTGGGCTATTACGCCACCCCGTCCGCTGTGCCCTTGGTGCTGGATAGTTTGAACAAGGAAATTCTGCCGGCAAACCGTCGGCCTGACCTTACTCCAGTCTTTAGCTTTAATGCCGAAGGCGTATACGTCGCGGGCGCGGCGACCGCGCCGGTCGATCGGGTCAGTCGTTGGCAGGATTTACTCGCGCGCATGCAACAGGAAGGATTCAAGCCGTAGGCTTGGGATACACCGATTATGTCCATACTTCGTCAACTGCTCATCAGCGTCACTCTGGCGATTGGCATCGTGCTGTTGGGTACGCTCGTCCTGAGCGTCACCTCGGCGCGCAGTTATCTGAATGATCAGTTGAAGGTGCAAAGTGAAGACGGCGCCACCTCGCTGGCGCTCACCCTGTCTCAACCGGCCAACAACAACCCGGTTACTCAGGAGTTGCTGATCTCCGCGATCTTCGACAGCGGCCACTTCGAATTGGTGCGTCTCGACGATCCGCAAGGCCGCCCGCTGATCGAGCGCCGCAATACCGACATCCAGGTCAACACCCCCGCATGGTTCCGTCAATTGGTGCCGGTCAGCGTTCAGGCCGCCACGCGCGGCGTGTCCGATGGATGGACGCAACTGGGCTCGGTGACCCTGGTTGCGAACGCAGCCTACGCTTTGGAAACCTTATGGCGAAACAGTCTGCGCCTGGTCATGCTGGCCATCATCGCCGGCCTGCTCTGGGCATTGTTCGCGGTGGCGCTGGTGCGATGGCTCGAGCTGCGTCTCTTGCGCGAAGTGAGCGAGCAGGTGCGCGCGCTGGGCACGGGCGGCTTCCAGGGTGAGGCGCGCCCCCGTGTGCGCGAATTCTCGGCGGTTGCCGAGGCCGTGAACGAAACGCGGGATGTCATCAAGGCAACTGCAGTCGAACACAGCGCCAAGATCGAACTGCTTACGCTTGAACTGAACCGCGACCCGGTCACCGGACTGGCGAACCGCAAGTATTTCGTCAACGAATTTCGGCGCGCGCTGGCCCCAGGCGGAGGCAATCACCACGGCCGCGGCCACTTGATCTTGTTCCGTCAACGCGATCTGGCCGCGATCAATCGGCACATGCCGCGCGACTTTACCGACCAGTGGCTGCGCTCCGTAGGCGAACGGACCACGAAGCTGCTGCAGTGGTTGAATGCCGGACAGCATGTGCTGGCTCGCCTTAACGGTTCCGACTTCGCCGTGCTTTTGCCGGGTACAGAAGCCCCGCAAGCCACGGTGATTGCCGAGCGCATCCGCCTCGAACTGCGATCGGCGCGGATTCCGGTGGGCGAAGGGGCACTTTGCCGCTGGGCGCTGGCCGTTGCGGATTTCACGCCAGAACAATCCGCCGGCAACGTGCTTGCCGAGCTCGACCACGCATTGATGCAGTCTGAAAGCGCCGGTGAGGACGCCATCATCATTACGCAGGATGTGTTCCACGTTCGGCCGGGCACGGGCGAGTACGCGTGGAAGGATGCCATCCTGACGGCACTTGAACAACACCGCTTTTCGTTGACGACCGAGCCGATTCGTTCGATCGATGGTGTAACGGTGCGCGAAGAAGCGACACTGGCTCTGCATAGCGACGGTTCGCCAGAGCCGATTCCGGCGACGCTTTTCATTCCACCGGCCGTGCGCCTCGGTCTTGCCGCCGAATGCGATATCCAGGCGGTGCGCCTGGGATTGGATTGGCTGGTGTCCAACCCTGCGACATCGCTCACGGTTCGCTTGTCACTGCCTTCGTTGGCGCAGCCTCGCTTTCTCGAGCGTCTGGATGCCATGCTGGCCGACCGCCCTGAATTGACGGAACGTCTCTTTCTGGAAGTGGACGCACATGGCCTGGTGGAACAGCACGACCTCGTGTGCCGCCTTGCCACCGACGCGCAGAAGCACGGTGTGCGAATCGGTCTGCGCCGCCTGGCGCAACAGTTTGGTGCGTTGACGCAGTTGCATACCCTGCCGTTGAGCTACTTGAAGATCGGCGGCGGATTCGTGAGCACGATGACGCAAAGTCCAGGTAGCCAATTGCTGACCGCATCGGTGATAGAAACCGCCAAACCATTGGGAATCGAGGTGTACGCGGAGGACGTCCCCGACCGGGAAACGCAGCAGATTCTGACCGCTCTGGGTGTACACGTCATGCGTGGCCCTGGTGTTGCGAACGCCTCGATCACATGACTTCGAACGTGATGTCACAGGTCTTCGACTCGGCGATTCTTGCCGGTGTCCTGGTGCCGATCATGTTTTTCATCGCGTATTTCTGGCATCGCGGCAAGCAACGGATTCATCTCGTTGCCATGGCATTCGTGGTGTTCGAAATGGGCCGTCTGTGGTTGTACTTCGGCAGTCCCTCGTGGGGCCCCCACCCGTTGATGCTGACCTTCCCCGCTGCGGGCCAGGCCGCCACCGCAATCAGCTACGCACTCACGCTTTACGTGGTGCCCATCATTCTCGGGTATGACTCGTCGGGTGCCATCGCCCGGCTCTATCGCATCGGGATGTGGATCCTTGCGGCGTTGGCGACCTATCTGCTGTTCGGGTATTCGATCGCCTCGATGCATGGCTTCATCATGGTCGGCTGTGCGTTGATCGGCATCCTGCTGGTGGTTGCCAGCGCCCTCGCCTTTCTGAGGGCGCCTGAGGGATTCCGCCTGGCACCGCTCTCGTTGGGCCTTGGCTTTTTCGTCACGTCGCTGATGATCTGGCCAATGTGGGACATGATGCAGGGCAATGCGGCACCCAATCCCATCTGGCTGACAGGTTCGATCGCACGCGTGCTCTTCTTCGCTGGAGCGGTTCTCGCCTACACCGGCGCGACGTATTCCGCCGCGGCCGTAAATGGCCGGAACAAAGGTGCACTGCCCCCTGCGCCTACGGTCGGGGCGGCTGTGCCGATCGACGCACCCGACATGCCACCGCTGACCGGCAACGCCGCGCAAGTCGAACAGCGGCTGACGGATACCCTCGCCGAGTTGACCAGCGCATTGGAGATGCAGCGTCAGATGAATGCACTGATGTCGCACGAGCTGCGTGTCCCTGTCTCCACGATCAGCGCTGCCACGCAGTCGCTCGAGATGATTCTTCTGGGAAGCGGCGAGATGGTCGATAGCCGTCTTGCGCGGATTCGCCGGTCCATCACGCGCGTCACCGAATTGCTCGAACAGTTCCTGAGTCCTGACCGTCTGGCCGAAACACAATTTCGATCCCTGAAGCAACAGGTTGATCTTTCGCAGTTGGCTTCCGACGTCGTCGCCAATTTGCAGCCTGACGCGGCGCACGCACTGATCGTCGAGGCGGTTGGCCCCGTCGTGGCGTGGTGCGATCGTCCGTTGACCGCCGTCGTGCTGCGCAATCTGATCCACAACGCAATAAAGTATTCGCCCGCCAATCAGCCGATCGTCGTTCGCTGCACTCTCGTTCGCGAAGAAGGTGTGTGCCAGGCCATGCTGGCGGTAGTGGATCGCGGGCCCGGCATCGGCGCCGAGGATCAGGCACGCATTTTCGAGTCGCAGTTTCGTCGAGCGTCGCATCGCGAAATTACGGGCATGGGCATCGGCCTGTATCTCGCGCGCCGCATTTGCACGCACCAAGGTGGCACATTGAGTGTTGACAGTACCCCGGGGCGCGGCTCCCAATTCATCATCACACTCCCGTGTGTCGACGAAGGCAAAGCATGATGATTGCCGCGATCGCCATCCTTCTGGGTGCACTCGTCGTACTCGTAGGACTGTTCCTGCGAGAGCGCAAACGCACTCGCGAGTTGCTTCTGCGTCATCAGGCCCTGCGCGCGCACTTCGACCTGTATGAAACCATTGCGCATCAGTCGTCCGATATCGTGGCGCTTACCACCGCGACCGGCCATTGGCAGTTTGTCTCGCCCTCGATAGAGAACGTACTGGGATGGACGCCTGACGATCTGAAGGACAGGCGGTGGCAGGACTTGGTGCATCCCGATGATCTGATGCTGCTCCGCTCGGATGACGATACGACGGCAATGGCGCCCAACGTGCCCGTCATCCACGAAAACCGATTCAAGCACAAGGACGGCCAATGGATCTGGATGGAGTCTTACACCACACAGGTGATGCATCCTTCGACGGGTCAGCCGAGCTTGCTGTCCAAGGCGCGCGACATCACTCAGCGAAAAACAGTCGAAATTGCGCAAGCCCTGGCGAACGCCAAGCTCGCCGAGCAGGCGTCAATCGATAGCCTCACCGGTCTTTTCAATCGCCGTCACCTGTTGATGGCGTTCGATCGTGAGTATTCCCGCGCATTGCGCACGTCGCGTCCCATTTGCCTGCTGTTGGTAGACGCCGATCACTTCAAGCCGCTCAACGACCACTATGGGCACCAGGCAGGCGATCTCTGCCTGACGCGCATCTCCGATCAGATCATGCGCTCTTTGCTCAGACCCGGCGATCTGGTGGGCCGGTACGGCGGCGAGGAGTTCATCGTGTTGCTGCCTGAAACGGACGCGGCTGGGATGCTCCACGTGGCGGAGAAAATACGCCGCAACGTGGAAGACCTCAAGCACGAGCACATCCTGTCGCCCTTCAAGGTCGCAACGGTAAGTGTAGGTGCGGTATACATCCCCGCGGGTCTGCGTGAGGATCGCGAAACACTGATCGGCTATGCAGACGAAGCGTTGTATCAAGCCAAGCGGCTGGGACGCAATCGCGTCATCTGCCGATATCTTGAAAACGGTCCGTTACCCCGCGAACACGTAGCCTTGTCCGCGCACGGAAAGCACCGGTAGCTTGATGCCGCTCGATTGCGCCTTCGTACGAAGGCGGCTGACCAGCACATCGATCCGCCGCAGCTCGAAATCGCTGGGATTTTCAGGGCTGAACAATTCGGACAAGCGTTGACGACTGACGACCGAGCCGCTGGCGTTGATGAGCGCCGTGAGAAACGTGCGTTCCTGCGCGCTCAGGTGCAACGACAGTCCGACCGGATCGACCAGAATCCAGCCGCCCTCCTGGAGCGACCACACCTGGCTGCTGACGACCGTTCGCGGCGCGCGCTCCTCCGCGACCACGGGCTGCTCGGCTGCGACGCGACTCAGGCGCATGCGGCGCGCGAGACTGCGAATCACCGAACTCAATTCGAGCAGGTCGACGGGCTTGGTCATATAGATGTCGGCCCCACCCTCGAGGCCACGGACGCGGTCCTCCAGCGCTGTGCGGCCGGTGAGCATCACGATGCCGACTGTATGCAATGCGCGCAATCGAGTGGCGACGGAAAAGCCGTCGTCGCCAGATACGTTCGCGTCGAGGATCACGATATCGACCGGATCCGTCTCGAACAGCCGCAAGAACTGGGCGGAATCACCAGACGTGAACGCCACCTCAAAACCGTAACCACCGAGACCGAGTTCGAGCTCCGTGCGGAAATCGACATCGTCTTCCAGCAGTCCGATGCTCAATACACCTTCTTTATGCTGCGCATGCACGATCCGATACTCCTGTTTTCGTCCCCGCGCGTGCCAATAGATTCTGCAGCGTGCGCGATGGCAGTCCGGATTTCCGAACTGTTAACAGCTTATCATCGACACTAGGGAAAACACCCGAAAGCGTACCAAACTATAACAAATTGCTTCCGGAATATGAAACTATTACGCACCTTTGCAGACTTTATTATTACGGCAGTTCGCGGGCCAACTTAAGAAGAACAGCTCACTTCAATATCATGCGCCCAATCCGGCGGTATTGCGGCAAACCGTTCAGCACCTGAAACGGGCTGAAATGGACTTCTTAGAAGCTTAAACAATTGATCCAGCTCGTGGAAGTCACCCGTTTGTGCGGCTTTGATGGCTCCCTCAGCCAAATGATTGCGTAACACGTACAACGGATTGACGGCGTCCAACTGTTGTGCCGTTTCCACAGATGTTTTTCCGACGCGTCGCAGCCGCCCTTCCAGACGCGAAAGCCACTCGGCGGCCGTTACACGGTCGACAAACAAGTCCTTGAAAGCTGCTGGATTGCCGGCAACCGCTTCAGAGAGTGACCGAAATGTAAGCGTGAAGTCTGCACGATCACGATGCATCAGTTGCAGCAGTGCTTCGAGCAGCGCCTCGTCCTCTTCACCGCCGAAGTCTTCGAGCCCGATCTTTCGCCCCATCTTTGCGTGAAAAGTCGTTGTGAACTGACCTTCGTAGGTTTCGAGCACGGCCCGCAACCCGTCGGCATCGGGCAACAGCGGATGCAACGCGCCTGCCAGCCGATAGAGATTCCACAGGCCCACCGACGGCTGGCGGTTCCAGGCATACCGTCCCTGCGTATCGGTGTGATTGCAGATATGGCCCATGTTGAAGGCATCCATAAAGCCGTAAGGGCCATAATCCAAGGTGAGACCGAGGATCGACATATTGTCGGTATTCATCACGCCGTGGCAGAACCCGACAGATTGCCAATCGGCCATCAATTTCGCCGTGCGTGCGGTGACCTCGGCAAATACACCAAGTGTTGTCTGCACGACGTCGAGTTCGCCTGATATATAGACGCAGCGTTCCGGGTAATAGCGGGTCGCCACGTAAACCAGCAGCTCGCGCAGCCGCTCCGTATCGCGTGCGGCGGCCCAATGCTCGAAGGAGCCAAAGCGCACGAAGCTGGGTGCCAGTCGCGTCACCACGGCGGCGGTTTCGACCGTTTCACGTACCACGGGATCCGGCGACGACACCAACGCCAGCGCTCGCGTGGTCGGAATGCCCAGGCCGTGCATGGCCTCGCTGGCGAGATACTCGCGGATCGACGATCGCAGCACCGCACGCCCATCCCCCATGCGGGAGTACGGGGTCATGCCTGCGCCTTTGAGCTGAATCTCCCAACTGCCTTGAGCACCTGCAACTTCCGCCAGCAGATGCGCACGACCGTCTCCGAGTTGACCCGCCCAGACCCCAAACTGATGACCGCTGTAAACGGCGGCCAACGTGTCGCCCCCCGGCCAGGGCGCACGACCGGACACCACATCCAAAAACGCCTCGGAAGCCAGGGCTGCTGGGCTCAGTCCGATAAGTGCGCCGACCTCGGGATTGACGTGCACAAGCGTGGGTGCGCTCACCGGACGCGTCGGCACCCGGCTGTAGAACGCGTTGGACAAGGCGGCAAAGCCATTGCATGGGGCAATCGCGTCGAGGCGATCGTTCAACTTATCCATGGCGGGCTCCAGTTTGGCCGGCCCGACGCGCCAATCGCGCGGCACGCTTGGCGGGCCGGACATAAAAAATCGCAGAAAGGAAAAATACGCTGGAAAGCACGATCTCGCCCCAAGCCATCATCACCGACATCGTGCCGGGATCGGACATGGCGCGCACCACGCCTTCCATCAGATACAGCAACGCCAGCATGCAGGCCCATTGATAGGTGTACAGGTTGCCGCGGGCAACACCGCGCACGGCGAAGGCCAATGGCAACGCTTTCAGGATCAGCAACGACCCGCCGGGACGGATCGGCGCGACCACGGACTCCCAGGCCACGCAGAGGACGATCAACGCAAAAAGCGAAGCGGTCGCGACGACGCGCAACACCGGGTTGAGTTCAGTTTGCATGCTGCTATTATCACCCGATGAACGATTTAGCAGAGCAAGCGACCGCTGGTGGGGACCCCGGTCGCAAACCCGACGAAGTGCGCGCCTCGTGGGCTGCGCGGGTGCTCAAGGTTTTACGCTTTGCTGGCGCGCAGGCCGAAGAACAAAAACTGATTCAGGTGGCTGCGAGCCTCACGTTCACGACAGTGCTCGCGATCGTGCCCATGCTGGCCGTCGTGCTGTCGCTGTTCACAGCGTTTCCGGTGTTTCAGGAATTTCGCCTGGCGCTGGAGGACTTCCTCACCAATAGCCTGATGCCACCGACCGTGTCGGAAAACATCATGGAGTACCTCAACCAGTTCGCGCGTCAGGCATCGCGGCTGACCGCGATCGGCGGCGGCTTTCTGTTGGTCACATCGATCCTGTTGATCATGACGATCGATCAGACGTTCAACGATATCTGGCATGTCACGCGGCAACGGCCGTTGCCGCAACGCGCGTTGGTCTATTGGGCGATCGTCACATTGGGCCCCGTCGTGGCGGGCGGCAGTCTGTGGGCCACCTCGTACCTTGCGCGCGAATCCATGGGACTGGTGCGCGACGTTCCCGGACCGCTCCAGCTCGCGATCTCGGCTGTGCCCGTGCTGCTGACCGGACTCGGCTTTGCCGCCCTGTTCGTGCTGGTGCCCAACCGGCGGGTGTACTGGCGCGATGCCCTGGCGGGGGGATTCGGCACCGCAATCGTGCTGGAAATCATGAAATCGGGATTTGCTTACTACGTTACCCGCTTTCCCACGTACACCGTGATCTACGGCGCATTCGCCACCCTGCCGATTTTCCTGTTGTGGATTTACCTCTCCTGGTTGGCTATCCTGCTCGGCGCCACGATCGCGGCAAGCCTGCCGCTGATTCGGCTGGGCCGCTGGGATGTCGATCGTCACCCGGGTGCGGCACTCATCGATGGCCTGGGCGCGTTGCGCTTGCTGTACGAGGCCCAGGGAACCGCCATGCCCGATCGCGGCATCGATCAACTTGCGCGCGACCTGCGGCTGCATTACGACGAGTTGAATCGCGTGATGGAAACACTCGAGTCATACAACCTCGTTGCGCGCACGCAGGACAACCGCTGGATTCTCGCCTGCGATCCCCACAAGACGTCGCTCGCGCCGCTCTTCGATGCGCTATTGCTGGATCGGCGCCAGAAGCGCATTCTGGAAGATCCCAGTGCTGTCAGGCTGGCGCAGGCCGCGCTTTCGGGGCAGACCGACGTTACACTAGCGCAGTTGATTGCGACCGACGATGCACCGGATGAAGCGCCCTTGCGCCTCACCGACGCGACGGCCCGGCAGGATGAGGGTGTGACCGCGGAGCGGGAGAGAGACCATGTTAAAAGTTAGCGAAATTCTGCGCGTCAAAGGCGATACGCTGTATACGGCGAGTCCTGACGCATCGGTGGCCGGCGCCATCCAAACCATGAGCGAGCAGGATATCGGTTCGCTGGTCATCATGGAGTCGGGCATGCTGGCGGGCATGCTGACTTTTCGCGAAATCATCCGCGCGCTGGACAAAAATGGCGGCGTGGTGGGTGATACCACGATTCGCGCCATCATGGACGACGCGCCGGTAAGCGTCTCGCCCAACACCAGCGCCGACGAAGTGCAGCGCTTGATGCTCGAAAAGCATGCGCGCTATATGCCGGTGATGGACGGCCCCATGCTGATGGGCGTCATCTCGTTCTATGACATGGCGCAGGCCATCGTGGCTGCTCAGCAATTCGAAAATACGATGCTGAAAGCCTATATCCGAGACTGGCCAACCGACTCGGCCGCCTGAGAAAGAGGCGCCTCGGCGCAATAGCCGTCGTTCCCCTGCAGCACGGTCTCGTTGTGTTCGCCATCCAGAGCGTCAACCGCCTGCCGCCCTCCGGCATCGAGGGCGCGCCAGGCGTCATAGAACACCTGGACACCCTTGGCCAACTGCGCAGGGTCCGATAACACGCGGCGCCACCGCCGTGCCCCCGATTGCCCCGTCACCAACCCGAGCATGGGCCGCGTGATGGCGCGCAACGGCACACCCTTCGAAAGTTGCTGCTCCGCATACGCGGTCATCGCATCGATTACCCGTGCGTCGCTGGGCAACCGGGTCTGCGGCCACAAGGCCATCGATACTTCCGACAACACGCGCGGGCTGTGCCAGGCGGCACGCCCCAGCATGACGCCATCCAGCCCGCGTCCGGCCTCGAGCGCTTGCGCGGCCGTCGCCAGACCGCCGTTCAAGGCGATCGTGGCATCGGGAAAATCGCGCTTGAGCTGTCGCACCGCGTCGTAGCGCAAGGGCGGGATATCCCGGTTGTCCTTGGGCGATAGTCCTTTGAGCACGGCGTTGCGCGCATGAACGACGAAAACGCGGCAGCCGGCATCGTAAAGGGTGCCGACGAAATCACGCACGAACGCATATCGGTCGTCGTAATCGAGGCCAAGGCGATGCTTGACCGTCACGGGCACCGAGACGGCATCCTGCATCGCCTTGATGCAATCGGCCACCAGTTGCGGCTCGGCCATCAGGCACGCGCCGAATGCGCCCCGCTGCACGCGCTCCGAAGGACACCCGCAGTTGAGATTGATCTCGTCGTAACCCCACTCTGCGCCAAGTTTGGCGGCGGCCGCCAACGCATCGGGTTCGCTGCCGCCCAACTGCAAGGCGACGGGATGCTCCGCCTCGTCAAAGTCGAGATGGCGGGGAACATTGCCGTGCATCAGTGCGCCGGTCGTGATCATCTCGGTGTAGAGACGGGCACGCGGCGCCAGCAGGCGGTGAAAGTATCGGCAGTGACGATCGGTCACGTCGATCATCGGCGCAGCGCAAAGCTGCCAGTCATGAGGAGCCAAGAGAATTCCGGAGAACGGGTGGAATAACGCGATTTTATCCTGACCGAGCCGCTCGCTTAAGTAATTCGCGCCGGAGGGGGCGATCACTGGTCTAAAATGCGGGTCGGTCGTGGGACTTCCCGGCTGTTCCTCAACTTACCGCTTCTGCTTTCATGGCCGTCTTCACTTCCGTTACCGACGACGACGCTCGCGCGTTGCTCAAGCACTACAACCTCGGCGAGTTTGTCTCCTTAAGAGGCATTACGGCGGGCATCGAAAACACCAATTTCTTTCTCGCCACCACTCAAGGCGAGTTCGTGCTGACGCTGTTCGAGGTGTTGACTCACGAGCAACTGCCCTTCTATATCGAGTTGATGCATCACTTGTCGGTGCGCGATGCCCAAGTGCCGCAGCCGCAAACCCTGCGCGACGGCACGCGGATCACCACGGTGCATGGCAAGCCCACCGCGATCGTGCAGCGCTTGAATGGGGGTTACGAACCCGCGCCCGGCGTGGCCCATTGCGCCCTGGCAGGCCGGGCGATGGCCCGTATCCACAATGCCGCGCAGGACTTTCCGCTATCGCAGCCCAATCTGCGAGGACTGTCGTGGTGGCTCGAAACCGGGCCCAAAGTGATGCCCTTCCTGGATGCTACACAGGCCAACATGCTGAGCGACGAGCTTCGCACGCAGTCGCAGGCCGCCGCGGGCGACGACTGGCAAGCGCTGCCGGTGGGTCCTGCTCACTGCGACTTTTTCCGCGACAACGTGCTTTTCGACGGTACATTCGAGTCGCCCCAATTGGGCGGGGTCATCGATTTCTATTTCGCGGGTTGCGATCATTGGCTATTCGACGTGGCCGTGGCGGTAAACGATTGGTGCATCGATCGCGCGACCGGCGCCCTCGACGCGCCGCGCGTCGAGGCCTGGCTTGCGGCCTACGCGCAGTTGCGCCCGTTCACGGACGCCGAACGGCGCGCCTGGCCCACGATGCTGCGGGCCGCAGCGTTGCGTTTCTGGGTGTCCCGGCTGTACGACTATTTCATTCCCCGACAGGCGGAAACGCTCAAACCGCACGATCCACGCCACTTCGAACGGCTATTAACACTGCGCCGAAATGTAGCGCCGCCGCCACTGCCCTAATATAGCGGTTCCCGTACTTCCGCCGTCAACCCTCGACATACAAGCCTAGACCGACGTTCATGCAAGCTGCTTCTCTTCCCGCTACCGCCGGCTGGCACTGGGTGCTCGATGGTTTTCGCCTGTTTCGCAAGCAGCCGCTAGCCATGTTCACCTGGGCCATGGCCATCAGCCTCCTCCTCAGCATCGCGCTCAATACGCCGCCGTTCGGTCCGCTGATCGCCCTGCTGCTCATGCCGACCATCACGCTGATGACCCTGTCGGCCTGCAAGCATGTCGAGGCGGATCGCGTGATGCTGCCGTCCATGTGGATCAAGCCGCTTAAGCAACCGGGGGTATTCAAACGGATGTTCTTGATGGGCATCGCCTACGCGAGCGCTGCACTGATTGCGGGCCTGGCTTCGTTTCTCCCGTTCACCCGCGACCTGGTCGAAGGGCTGCGGGCCGCGTCGGTCACGGACAGTCTCGTGCCGTTTCTCGAGGCCGCGCGCGTGCCGCTGGCGATCTTCGCGGTGCTCTACCTGATCATTGCCGCCCTCTTCTGGCACGCGCCGGCGCTCAAAGCGTGGCACGGCACCAAAATGGTTCAGGCGCTGTTCTTCTCCGGTATCGCCTGCTGGCGCAACAAATGGGCATTCCTGGTTTATGGCTTTGCCTGGTTGGCCGTTTTCATGGGTCTGGATCTGATCACCGGGGTATTGGTGTTTGCCGGGGTGCCGCTTACCTTTGCCAGCACGCTGAAGATGCCATTTACGATTGCCGCTGCCGGCGTGATGTACTGCAGCTTTTACCCGGCTTACACCTCGGTATTCGGCGGTGGCGAGTATCCGCGAGGCGCGACCGAACAGCCGGTGTGACACCGGGCGTCACACCAGCGCGTGGCGCGCTCAAGGTGTGGGCGGTGCCCACTCCACAGCCCGTGCGCGGCGCGTTTTGCGATCATAGAGGCACAGCATCGTGCCCGCCTGCCCCTTCATATGCGCTTGCGGATATGTCCCCTTGACCAGCACGGCGGTCAGCGGCGACGTGTCGTCGAAGATCGCAGGCTCACCCACCACTTTCACGTCGCGCAGACCGCTTGCTTTGCCACATGCCGCTTGAGCCTGGGCCGTTGCGGCCTGCCATTCCTTCGTGGTGCTGGCCGTGGCCGTCGCACCGGTTAGCGTCAGCCCGGCAGCAATGAGCGCCAGCACACCATTACGTAAGTTCGTCATCGAGCGGATCTCCTGCCTGTGTTGAGGGAACCAGCATACCCGCCCCGCGCAACGCACGCCGAAACGCAATGTGCCATTCGTGCCATTCGGCAACGGTAATGGGCGCGGCCCCGGCCGCCATTTCGACCACATGGCGGGCCCGGCAACATCCGCTTGCCTGCCAGGGTACGAGTTCGCGTACCACTCGCGTCACGCGCAGCGCTGCGTCGACGAATACGATGTCGATCGGCATACGCATGCCGCAGGTGTGCACACTTCGGCATGGCGTCAGAATCACCCCTGCGCCCGGCAGGAGGGAACGTCGGCCCAGCAAACCACGCAGGCGTTTCCAGGGCGTCTCGAGGACAACGAAACCGTAACGTCGCCGGCATGGCGGGATTGAAGGATGCATGAAGGTATGCCAGGCTGCGGATCTATTCCAGACCCAGAATCGACACGGCCAGCGGAAAGCCAATCATCAGAAACGTGCAGGGGAAGATGCACACTGCCAGCGGCAAGAGCATTTTGACCGGCGCCTCCTGGGCCAGACGTTCGGCTCGCTGGTACTGGTCGGCACGTCGCTGCTCGGCTTGCGCGCGCAACGTGGTACCCAGCGGCAATCCCAGCGATTCCGCTTGTGCCAGCGCGCCGACCCATGCGCGCAACGCCGGCGAGTGGGCTCGCCGCGCCATCTCGCCAAGCGCCTGCATTCGACTCCCGCCCGCTCGAATATCGAGCAAGGCGCGCGCAAGCTCCGCGCGCAGCGGTCCCACGGGGCCATGCTGCGCGGCCTGCACCAGAGCGCCATGCAGGCTCAAGCCACCCTCAACGCACAACACGGTGATGTCGAGATAAAACGGCAACGCGCGTTCGATCGCTGCCGTACGCTCACGCGCACGCCGGTTGAGCCACTGCAGCGGCCATCGGCTGGCGGCGAGCGCTGCCAGCCCACTCAATGCCAATCGCGAGGGCGCTGTCAGCACCTGTATCTGACTATCGACAAGCCATACGCTGACCGCGGCGACGACCGCCATCATCCATGCCCCCGCGCACACGTGGCCGACCGAACATGCCGCAGGAAGATCGGCCTGCACGCGCCTGTCGTCGAGCCGTTGACGAACGCGCCAGGAGACGAAGCGGAGGCACACCGGCGCCAGAATGACCAGCCATGGCCACGCCAGACGCCACAGCCACGGCAACGGTTGTCGTCCGTGCACGCCTGGTGTTGCGGCATCGGCAGGCCCTGCCGCCACTGGGCGCGCCAGGATCAACACCAGCAACATCGCACAGCAACCCCCGCCAAGCATCGCAAGCCACATTGCGAGCGACCCATCAGCATCGTCAGTCATACATCGATCCTGACAATGCGCCGAATCATCAGCACGCCGGCCGTTTCAAGACCGGCAATGATCGCAAGCGTGGCCCATCCCAATGGCGTGTACCAGAGCGGCTGCATGCCGTGCGGGTCGAGGGCCGTGAGCGCCACACCAAGCGCGAGGGGCAAGGAACCCACGATCCATGCCTGCAGTTTGCCCTGCGCCGTGAGCGCTTGCACACGTGCGCGAAGCCGCTGCTGAGCCGTCAAGCTGGCGGCAATGCGATCGAGTGTTTCGGCGAGATTGCCGCCGGTTTGCGCCGCAATGCCAAGCGCCGAAGCAACCAGCGCCGTGGAGGATGACGGCATGCGTGTACAAAGTGCCGCCAGCGCGTCATCGAACGATCGCCCCATGCGCTGTTCGCGAAGCATCAATCCGAACTCTTGTGACAGCGGTGGCTCGGCGTGCGCCACAACATGCGCGAACGCGACCGGCACACTGGCCCCTGCCCGAAGCGCAGCCGCCAGTGTGACCAACGTCACGGGTAGCTGGTGATCGAACTGAGCAAGGCGGCGTCGACGCAGATACTTGACCCACCATACAGGGATGCGTGCCACGCCCAGCGCCATCAACGCAGCCAGCGGCGCGTTGTCCAACACTCCGTACATCACCACGCCAACCACCGCGCAGAGCAAGACCGCGCCTGTCCATAGATGCACTGGATCCACGAACAAGAACAATTCCCCAAGTCGCACACTCGCATCCTGTGTGTAGACGTCGCGATAGCGCTTCATCGCCGCCAGAAAACCCGCATGCAGGAGAAACAGCGTCAAGCCTGCCGCGATCATCGCGCCGATCGTCGCGAGCCAGATCACGGCATCCCTCGCATGCTGTCCGTGCTGGAAAAGAACATTGCGGTATCGATCACATGCCCCTCGTCGCGCCAACGCTGAACGATCCCGGGCAGCACCCCGCCCCATGCGAAGCCGTCGCTTGCCGCAGAGAATCGAAAGAGCGACTGCGACTGAATGCAGCCGCTCTCCATGCCGGTGAGTTCAACGATCTCGGTGACCACGCGCCGACCATTGGCCAGTCGACGCTGCTGCACGATCAGATCGACGCTCGATACGACGTGCTCACGTACAACCGAAAGCGGAAGCCCCATGTTCGCCATCATGATCATGGTTTCCAATCGCGCAAGCGCATCGCGCGGTGTATTGGCATGCAGCGTCGTCATCGACCCCTCGTGCCCGGTGTTCATGGCGGCCAACATATCGAATGCCTCCGCGCCGCGGCATTCGCCCACGACGATCCGGTCCGGACGCATGCGCAGTGCATTGCGTACCAGATCGCGGATCGTGATCAACCCGCGACCTTCCACATTCGGCGGGCGCGCTTCAAGTGCCACCAAATGCATATGACGCAACCTCAGCTCCGCCGAATCCTCAATCGTCACGATCCGCTCATCCGGCGGAATCGCGTCGGCCAGAATATTGAGCAGAGTTGTCTTTCCCGACCCGGTGCCACCCGCAATCACAATGCTGGCGCGATGCTCGACACAAAGTTGCAGGAAGGCCGCCATTGCCGTACTCATCGCACCGGTGCGAACGAGATCGGACATGCCCAGCCTGCTCCGCATGAACTTGCGAATCGTGAGCACCGCGCCATTCAAGGCGATGGGGGGCAGTACCGCATTGACACGCGATCCATCCGAAAGACGCGCGTCGACCATCGGCATGCTTTCATCGACGCGTCGCCCCACACGCGACACGATGCGATCGATAATCCTGCGCAGCGCCTGCTCGGAAGTAAATCGGAGGGCCGCGGCATGCAAACGCCCTGCCCGCTCGACATAGATATCATCGTAGCGGTTGATCATGATCTCGGAAACGCCGTCGTCTTCGAGCAATGACTCGAGCGGCCCGAGCCCCACAACTTCGTCCAGCACACGTCGACACCGTGCCTGCTTCTCCTGAGCGCAAGCCCCACGATCTTCGTCCAGGATCTGCATCAGCAGATCGCCGGCGACATGTCTGAGTGTGGCGTCACTCATCGCGGCCACATCGTGGCGGCGCAGATCGAGCGCTTGCAGCAATGCATCGTGAGCAGATCGGTCGCGCGCATCCTGCGCCCGTCGTGCGGAAGAATCGAGCGGAGCCGTCTTGGCGTGCGGGGTCATGAGGCTTTCCTCTACGTTCCGCGGCGCATGACGAGTCGCCGGACACTGTGCAGCGGGGTCAGCCGCCTCAAGGCGATCGACGGTCACGCCAGAAGCGATCGTTTGATCGTCGAGAAGCGACCGACTTACGCACACATCGTGGGCTACTGCGTTGACGAATACATTGGTTGCCGCGCCGCTGGCTTTGACTGAGATCTCCGCGCTGCCGGCTTCTGCTGCGCGATCGGTGCCGCAACCTGCTACCGCGATATCCACTTCACGACGTGCGAACGCGATATCCACGTCGCCGGATGCCAAGGCGATCGTCGCGTCGCCAGATTCCGCTGCAATGGCAGCGTCGTCGGGTTCCGCCGTGATATCTATGGCGACGTTCGCAGTGCTGTTGGGCGGCGCGCTCGCGTTGCGTGACATTGACGACTGGCTCGATCGGCCGTGCAGGCGGTGGCTCTCCGTGTCGACCTGCGCACCTCCGGTGGCACGCATTTGCATCAGGCAGGGTCCGATCACGACACGATCTGTGGCAAGTAAAGGTGCATGTGTGGCAATGCGTCGATTGTTGACTGCGGTGCCCATCAGCGAACCATGATCCTCGAGGGCCAGCGTGTCGCCGATGACGACAATACTCGCGTGACGTTTGGCTACGCGCCAATGCCGAATGCGGACGGCACATCCAGCGTCGCGACCGATGTGCACCGGCGCGCTCGCACACACTTTGGCCTGCCTGCCGTCTTCGTACTTCAGGAGAATCTCGATCATGGCTCGGGATCGAATGCATATTGGTTCATGCCTTGGCCCGCCGACCCCATCGGTCGAACGGTTCCGATAGGCGCCATCCTCGATGTCGTCTCGACGAACGCCGTGGCATCGGCACGCCATTGCGAGCCGGCGCCAGCGGACGCATGCCAATCTTCACGCTCGCCCGACTGCTCAACGCCTAGCGGCGTGTTCAGACGCGGGGCGTCGTCGAAACTACTGTTCAAGATCGCGTTGCTGCGCGACACGCGATCCGCGAGCGCACGGTTGTCCTGCCCGATCACGTACGGTGTCACGAAAATGGCGAGTTCCGTTTCCTTCACCTCGTTGCGTTGCGAGCCGAAGAGGTAGCCCAATACCGGAATGCGAGACAGCCCGGGAAGCCCATTACGCATATCGTTGCGCTCGCGCGCCAGAAATCCCGCGAGCACCAAGGTTTGACCCGACCGCACGTTGAATTCAGTGGCTGCGCGACGCGTTTTCAGCGCAGGGCCGCTCGGCGAGGGGGTGGTGGCATCGACCGAACTGGCTTCGACCTCGATGCGCGAACGCACCGCGCCGTTGCCGTCCGCCTGGGGTGTGATTTTCAACGCGACGCCGTAAGGCTTGAAGATCGTCGTGGTTTTTCCGTTGGCATCCGTGGTGGCATAAGGCACTTCACCGCCGGCCAGAAACTCCGCCGTCGCGCCGCTGCGCGCCATGAGCTGGGGCTGAGCGAGCACCACCGCTTCGCCCGACTGCGCCATAGCATCGATGCGCGCCGACAGCGCCGCGTTGACGCCAAAGAAACCCAATGCCGGTGCGACCCGCTGCAAGATGCCCGACGAGATGCCGTTGGGATCGTCGCCGCCCTCCATCTCATCGATCCGGCCGCCACTGTTTACAGCCGGCACCAGCGCCGCTTCACCGGGACGCCGTCCGAGGCGATTGATGGCAGCGCTATCCCACACCACACCGGTATTGAAGCCGCCCGTGGTGGCACCATCCCAACGCACGCCCAGCTCACGCACGCGCGAACGCGGCAGTTCGACGACCTGCACGTCGAGCATGATCATGCGCTCCCACCCCATGGGATGCGTGAAATCGATCAGCCCTGGATACGTCGCGGCAAGACTGGCGATCCGATCGCGATCCCGATCCGAGATGTCGCCGCCCTCGATTACGATTTTGTCACCTACCGTCATCGCCTGGGCACCGGGGATCCTGGCGAGCAGCGTATCGATATCGTCTCGGATGCGTTTGAAGTCTGCCGGCACGACGCGAATACGATAGGCCAGCGGACGAGCACGCGCCGTCCAGATATGCAGCGAAGACGTGCCTGCCTGCTTGGCAAATACAATCACTTCACGCGCTTCGGCCGCCGATGCGCTGACGATCTGGCCATTGCCGACGGCGATGCGTTTGACATCGCCAGGGGCCAGCACGCGCGTCTCGCCAACCTGCAGTTCCATCTCGCGCACGTCATCGGCAGCACGCACGTTGCCGGCCAACAATAAGACTGCAAGCACAATCCAGATGAGACGATGGGGCGCTCGATCGAGATGATCGCCGACCGTCGTCATGGCGCACCGACCGTGAATGCCGGCGCGGGTATGCCCGCTTGTACAGGACGCGATCCACCTGCCGCTGCACGACGGCTGGCCAATTGCGGCGGAAGATCGAGTTCGAAGAAACCTGATTCGGCAAAACCGCCGAGCGCAGCAGGCTGCTCGAGCAGGGAGCCAGCGGCGTCGCCACCGTTGCCGTACAGCACGGGAACGTCACGAACCGGCGCAGGCTGATCGGTCTCCAATCCCAACAATGCCGCAAGATCGCCTCGCGTTGCCGCTCCCACCACCCGATCGTCCGAGTCGCGTCTAAGAATGGCCGACATCGTGCCGTTGCGGCGCGCAGCAACCAACTTGAGCGCATCTTCCGGCGACACATCCAGGGTGACCGTGGAGAATGCACCGTGTGCCATGCTGGCGCTTCGGGGCATGCCATCCTCATCTTGCCCGATCGCCAATACCCTGACGCCTTGCAGCAGGGGTGCCGTCACATGACGCCCTTCGTGGTCGAACGACACATACAGGTCGATGAAATCGCCCGACTTGAGCAGCCCGGAAAGTGAGCTCAAATCGTCCACCGGGATCGTCACTGCACGGCGTCCGGACAAAATGCGGGACGCCAATGGCAGTGCCGATCGCGGCTTCAGATGAACCGCCGAAATGGCATCGCCTTGCTTGAGCGGCACCGCCAACAGGGGCTGCGTGAGCTGCGCGAAATCTTCTGGCGTCAGCGTGTCGCTGGCGGCGTAAGCCGCGGGAATCTCGCGCACGGCCACATGCACACCCTCCAACACGGTTGCGGCGTCCAGATCGAATGCAGCCACCACCCGGCTGACCATCGGCACGCGCGCATCCGCATCGATTTGCGCCAGGCGCTGCGTGACCTGTACATGCATGGCCCAGGCAGCCAGTGACCCGGCGCAAAGCGCCGCTGCCCAGACGCCATTGCGACGCGCATGGATGCGGCACCACTCCAGTATGTCCCGCCTCATGTTCATTCCTTGCTGAGATGCATAAAAATCAAGGTGTTGCTACCGTCGGGCCGGCAGTACGTCGTTGCCACCTCCCGATCGCGCCGCCACGACGCCATCGTCGTCGCCAACGTTGCGTCCTGCCGCCATCCCATCTGTTGCAGCGATGCCCCCAGGTCGGCACAAGGTGCCTTCCACGCACCAGGTACACGCCACACTTGCAACGCCGCAGGGAGCGCCGAGTCGGCATCGTCGATCTCGAAGATCAAGCGGGCAGCCGGCGGCATCGGCAGCGCGTCGAACAGCGGCACGATGCGATGAGCCCCTCGGACGCCGCTCGGCACCCACACCGATAGGTAGCCACGAGTCGCCACAGGGCCATCAGGAGCAGTGCTGCCCGTGCCCAGTGACGCCAGCCAATTGACGTCACCTTGTCGACCGGAAAGCAACACCTCGCCGGCCCTCACATTGAGATGACTGACCCAGGGTCGGGCCTGCGTCAGTGCCTTTGCAACGGCCGCCACAGGAGCCCGCACATCGATCGATACCCTGCTTATGCGTCCGCCGAACATCGTCCACACTTCAGGAGCCGACACGGTGGCGGGTCGCGGAAGTGCGTCGGCCCACGTCAACAGGTCTTTGGCGTTGAACTCGGATTGCTCCGCGGATGAATGCGATCGCGAAGCTCGTGCAGGAAATGTGATCGCGTGCCCTTCGAACGTGCGCGATTGGGCAACGGGCGCGTTCTGAATCGAGATGCTCGGCAGGTGCACCGAATGAATCGAGGCAACGGCATCATCGGCGGCGGTATCACTGGCAGCGACAGCATTGGCAGCACAAGCAGCGGTGAGGCTCATGCAACTCACACCGATGAACCGGATGGCGTCGGCGGCGCAGAATCGCTCGGTGACGCAGGCAGTGCAGAGTCGTCCGATCAAACCAGCACCGTGGCCCGAAGTCGAACCGATATTTCCGAGGCCAGAGCCAATCATCGCTCCAGTGTGGCAAATACCATCGAATATGCTATGCACGATAGTAGGGTTCATCGGATTGCCCCTCTGGTCTCAGACCGATAAACGGGTGCGGTTCGCGACTTCACATCCGTGGGCACGATATCGGGCCAGCGCTGCAGCCAATCGACCGTCGATGAAGCGCGCTTCCAGCCCGCGTCGGTGCGCGCCATGCGTGCGCCCACTGTGCGGGCCAGCGAAGACGAGCGATCGTAAACACGGCCCCAGGCAGCACTGGACTGCGCCACGCGATGCTGCGTGGCGGCGTCGTCCGCGGTATGACCGGCATCGGTAAGCAGCGCCGTGCGCGATTGCGCTACTGCCGCGCGCAGTATGCCGGTATCGGCAAGCTGCCATTCGCGGCGCAACGTGCGCGCGGCGGCACCGTGACCGCCCGGCTGCAACCAGCCCATTGCCTGTCGTTCAAGGGCAGCCGATGTGCGTTGCGGCGCCATCGCATCAAAAGAGGCAGAAACATTGGCCTCGCCGCGCGCGGCCCGAAACGCAGCCTCCCGCGACTGCTGTTGTGTATGCGTGAGGTAAGCCAGACCGCTGCCCACGTACGCACTGCCCGCGAGCAACATGGACAACAATGCGAGCACAATCACCGCCTCCGTGGCAGCCTGCCCGGCTTGCCTGCGCCCGATGCCGATCATGGCCGTGCTCCTGGAGATGGCAATCCAGGTTCAGCCTGAGCGAGACGCGCTTGCCAGAAGGGACGAAATGCATTGGCCCACTCATATAGGCCGTCGTCTCGCGCCACGAGTCTTGAGTAGTGGGCCTGCGCGCTGGCGTCGACGCGGACGGCATCTCCGCGCACGAAGCCCGCGTGCCCAAAGCGGGACGCCGCAACACGAACGGCGCTGGCCGCGCCCGTGGTGCGCAGTCGGCTTGCTGGAAGCATCAGTTGGAGGCGAAAACCAAGTAACTCGTCCCGCCGATCGGGGTCGATGTCGAAGGTGGTCGGCAGGCCGCCGAAACGGCCACTGCTGGCGTTCGCCAACCCATACGAATTGGCGAGCGGATTGGCACTGCCGTCAAAAATATCCCAATCGGTTTCGCGCTCCACCCAACGCCAGAAATCGATTTCGCTGAAGTCCGATGGCGGGCGATCGACATGCGGCAGACCGGTACCGGTGGTGCCGGCACGCTCATTGACGATGCCCCAACCCATGGCGTACTCACGGTAGTAGCAACCGATGTATTTGTTCGACCGAAGCGCGTGATAAGACTGGGTATCGGCGCTGCGCCACACGCCGTGCTTGTCGAGCCATGTCGTGCCTCGCCGGCGCAACTCATGACGCCGCATGGGACAGCGGTGACTCACCGGCCATGGATTGCGAGCCGTGTGGTTGCGCGCATCCAGAAATCCGTATCGCTCGACTGCCCGGCGCACCACACTTCCGAAACGGCTCGCTGTGCGATGGGAACGTCGCGCCAGGAAACCAGCGGTGTTGTCACCCACCACCGTGGCGCGAATTGCGTCCCCCTGCATATCCGCCGACGCGTCGACAGCGGCGACCGGAATATCGGGGTAATTGACGCGCAGAACAGCATGGATGGCTTCGTTGCGCGTTTGCGTCAGCTGATCGGCAATCGTCGCGGCAGTCGCGGCGAGCACGTCGTGCACCACCGCATCGTGTGCCGCCATCGACTGCATCAATGCGGAGGCGTCTCCGAGCGCGCCCTGCGGCTGCCGATAGGCCATCGCGTGTTGCGCACCGAAGAACATCGCGATGACCGTCGAGGGCGGGTTGCCGCGCGCACTTTGTTTGGATTGGGTAGCCATGAAATCGGCTGCCGACGCGAGCGTTGCCAGGTGCGCCATCGCAACCTGATGCCCCACTTGAGCACGGTTGATGTACGCCATCATGTTGAGCGCACGCGCCTGCACCAACGCGCCACTGTACGCCGCCGCATCCGCCGCATGCGTCAGCCGTTGACGAGCAAGTATCGTTTGCCCAAGGTCGTACAGCAGCACGAGTGCGAGCGACCCCGCACCGGCAAGCACCAAGCCGAGCGCCAGCGCCTGGCCGCGCTGCACGCTTTCGACACACGCGCCGGCGCACTTCACTTTGCCGCTCCGGCTTGGCCGGTAAACGACTTCAGCGACTTCGCCTTGGCTTGAGCGGCTGCCTTGCCTGCGGCATCCTGTGCCATGCGACTTTGATCGCTGCCGTCTTCGCCTGCCAATTCACGCGCCATCGCAGCGGTCTGCGATCGGACGACTTGCCCAAACAACTGATAGACGCCGATTGCGGCGACCGCGACCAGTGCCACGATCACGATGTACTCCGTCATCCCTTGTCCGCCCTGACGATGCTTGACGTTCATGCTGTGTGCTCCCAATGCGACATCACGGCAATGAGTCTGATCGGACGGCGGCGCGGTCACAATCCGCAAAAACCGAGGTAGCTAAAAACGCAGCGTGATTTACCGCACCGGGCAGCAACGCACTAAGATGGCGACAGGAGGCCCACCATGCATTGGTTCACGCGCACGTTCGTTTTCTTGTGGTTCTTTATCGGCGGCGTCGCGCACTTTGTCGCAGACGACCTTTTCGTGACGGTCGTGCCCCCCGCGATTCCGTGGCAGCTCGCCATGGTGTACATCAGCGGTGTGTTTGAACTCTTGGGCGCCTTTGGCCTGCTGCTGACGCGCACCCGATATGCGGCGGCACTGGGGCTGATCCTGCTGACGATTGCCGTCACGCCGTCAAACGTCTACATGCTGCAGCATGCCGAGAATTTTCCGAATATTCCGCACGCGGTGCTGGTGTGGCGGTTGCCCTTCCAGGTGTTGCTCCTGATCATGATTGCGCATGCCGGCAGCATCATCGGCAAGCGGTCGGCCCGTCCCGCGCGCCCATGAAAAAAGCTGCCCGAGGGCAGCTTTTCGTACGATCACGATGATCGGCCATGCGGCCAGTGTGCAGGATCGGTGATGGGCTTGCAGGCGACATCGTCATTGGTCGCCGCACAACCGGCCAGCACTGTTGTGCCCATGACGAGCGCTACGATGCCGACCAGGCGCCTCAACGATATTCGCACGCCGCGCATTTAAACGATGCGGACGCTGAGTTCGCCCAGGCCTTCGACACCGCCCGTGATGATGTTGCCGCGAACCACCGCGCCTACACCTTCCGGCGTACCGGTAAAGATGAGGTCGCCGGGTTGCAGCTCGAACAATCCCGACAGATACGAGATGCTTTCCGGAATATTCCAGATCATTTGGGACAGGTCGCTGCTCTGCTTGCGTTGACCGTCGACGTCAAGCCAGATCGCGCCTTTATCCAGCACGCCCGTCTTGCTCTTGGGGTGGATCGGACCGATCGGCGCCGACTGATCGAATGCCTTGCCCACTTCCCAGGGACGCCCCTGCTTCTTGGCTTCGCCTTGCAGGTCGCGACGCGTCATGTCCAGGCCCAAGGCATAGCCCCAGACCAGTTCGTTCGCTTGCTCGACCGGCACATCCTTGCCGCCTTTGCCCAACACCACGACCAGTTCCATTTCGTAATGGAGGTTGGCTGTCTTGCTGGGGTACGGCATTTCGCCGGTGTCGCCATCGGCGATTGCCAGAATGGCATCGGCCGGCTTGCAGAAGAAAAACGGATCTTCACGACCCGTGAAGCCCATTTCCTTGGCGTGCTCGGCATAGTTGCGTCCAACGCAATACACTCGGCGCACCGGAAAGCCTTGCTCGCTGCCCACAACCGGCACGGCGACAACGGGTGCCGGCTCAAACACATATTCCATGATCACATCCACCTGAGTTGACCTACGACTTGAATAAGCAATGCCTGACGTGCCGGGCTGTGGCCGAGCGGATTGGAGGCTGAACGCATCAATCCGCCGTTACGGCGCTTACTTGCCCGCGTTGTATCGATCGCGGCTGCGAATGATCTCGGCGCGCGCTTCGTCGGCGCCCTTCCAGCCCTTGACCTTGACCCACTTGCCCTTTTCGAGATCTTTGTAGTGCTCGAAAAAGTGCTGAATGCGAGACAGGTCTTCGACCGGCAGATCTTCAGGCTTGGTGATATTGCGGTACGGGGGATAAAGCTTCTCGACCGGGACGGCCAGCAACTTGGCATCGCCACCTGCTTCATCGTCCATCTCGAGCACGCCGATCGCGCGGCAACGGATGACTGCACCGATCTGAATCGGGAACGGTGTCATGACCAGCACGTCGGCGGGGTCGCCATCGTCCGAAATCGTCTGCGGAATGTAGCCGTAGTTGCACGGATAGTGCATGGCCGTCAGCATGAAGCGATCGACGAAGATGGCGCCCGAATCCTTGTCCACTTCATACTTGACCGGATCGGCGTTCATCGGGATTTCAATAATGACATTGAACTCGTCCGGCAGCTTGGCGCCGGCTTCGACACGATCGAGACTCATCGATAAAACCTTTGGAAAAGAGAAAAATAATCTGAGGGCGACATGCCCGGATCAGTGATTGGAACCACGGCGGTCGGTGCGATCGTCGCTACGCCGTTTGCCGTCCTCCAGCGCCGCTTCATCGATCTCAGCCAGCGGAATCGGGGCGCTATCGAAATACTCTTCGATGTCGACCGATGACGCCGGGGCGATGACGGCATCGGGTGGCGGCGCAGGTGAATCCATGCTGCGTGCGTCCGGATCGAGCACATAGTCCGATGCGGTGGCGGGAACGGGCGCCACGCGCGGCAACTCGGGAGCCTGGAACGCGCCGGACCGCGCGAGTTCGTCGCTACCATCCTCGTCAAAGGCACCTTCGGCATCGAGCCGGTGCGGATCGGCGCGCATATCGGCCGCCGGCAGCGCCGTATCGAAAGCCAGGCTGGGCAGCGCCATTCCTACGGCCGTCGCCAGACGCCAGTGACGCATCGCGTCGTTCGGCCTTTCAAGACGATCGTACAAGCTGCCAAGCAGCGCATGCGCCTGCGCGTCGCTGCGCAGTTGCACACTGCGGCGCAAATAACGCTCGGCAGGCCCCCAGAGCTGACCCGTCAAACACAGCACGCCGAGGGCAGTGAGAATATCCGGGTCGTTCGGGCGGGTCTGCAGCCAACCTTCGGCCTTTTCCAGCCGACGCGGCACTTGTGAAGTGTCGCATCGCGCGTAAGCGGCAACCAGTGCGGGCAGGAATTGACGGCTGATGGCAGCCTCGAGAATGCGCGCCGCTTCATCCGGCTCGCCGGCCGCTTCGAACGACATCGCACCCGCCAAGGCAATCTCAGGCAGCAGCTTCTCGTCCGACTTGAGTTCCTTCCAGAGGAGGCGCCAGTTTTCACCAGAGGCCGCCTGAAGACGTGCGGCGCTAGCCGTTCCGATCAAACGCTCGGCGTCCGCTTTGGACATGGCGTTGCGACGCGACAGCGAACGCGCCAAGGCGAAGACACGTTCATGATTACCCAACTCGCGTTCGGCACGCAGCACCAGACGCAAGGTATTCAAATGGCGCGCACCGCCGTCTTGCAACGGTTCGAGCACAGCCAACGCTTCGCGGGCCTTACCCTCTTCCAGCAGCAGGTCGGCCGTGACAGTCGCAACCGCCTCATTCAGTCCCGCGTCGCCGCCGGCACTCTCGCGCGCGCGATCGAGCATCAGATCTCGGCGCACGCCCTCACCCAAACCGTGCGCGGCACGGGCGGCAGACAACGCGGCCAACACGCGACGGCTTTTGACCTTGGTCTGATCGTAGAGCTTGGCCAGATCCTTCTCGGCGTGCGCAAAGCGGCCTTCGAGCAATTCGGTCCAGCCGCGTTCGAGCAGTTCGTGGTCACGGGCCTGCGCGCGTTGGCCACGCCACGACCGCACACGTGACGGAATGGCAATCAGCCATGCAAAGAAGCGCAGGCCGACATAAACCAGGACGAAAGACGCGATGATGAGCAGGACGGCGAGCGTGAGCGACAGCTCGATACGCCACGGATACACCAGCAGCAATACATTGCCGGCGTGCGATTGCAGCGTCACAGCCAGTGCGACCGCGACCACCGCCAATAGGAGGGTCCAGAACCAGGTGCGCATGGTTTTTAACCTTGTTCGCGTGGCGTTGCGGTTGCGGCCCGCATCGCCGCCACGGCATTCAAACTGTTGGTCACGTCGGGCAACGGATCGGCGATCCGGGTTTGCTCGAGTTCACGCGCCAGCGTCAATGCGGCGGCGGTGTCCGCAGCGCGGGTATCGAAATAGCGCGTGAGCGTCGTGACGACGTTTTGCATTTCACTCTGCCAGATTGCGGGCTGACGCATCAGCAGCGAAAGCTGCACAGCCAACAGCCGCTGACGCACCGTGGCGCGCAATTGATCGGCCTGCTCGGGCGACAGAATCAATGCTTCGGGCTGATCGACACGCTGAACGCGAATCAGATCGCCGAGCTCATGCGCCAAAGACGATCCGGCGCGGCTGGGCCAGGAGGCGATCTCGGCGCGCCAGTGCTGATACCACGGCGCATCGGCGGGTAACGCGGGTTCGACCGCGACCGCTGCGGCCGGCAAGCCGGCGGACAACGGCGTACCGGTGGCCATGCCACCCGGCACGGCGCCATCGGGTACAAGCAACGGAGCACGCATGACCATGGCAGCCAACCGATCGATGCGCGCGGATTGCGCACCGACGTCGACAGTGGCCACGCCGCGCAGACGATCCAGATCGCCGTTGATCGACTCCTGGAGGCTGGCGAAGCGCGGACGATCCGCACGAGCGAGACGGGACTGCGCCGTTTCAAGCGCGACGATTGCGTTATTGACGTTGCCAGCCAACCGCAACTGCTGGCTGGCGATCGTCAACAGGCGATCGATATCGTTGAGCAAAACATCGTCACTGCCGGTGTCGTTGAAGCTTTGCCAGGCTTGCTCAAGTGCGCTGTACTGGCTCTGCGCTTCGCGCAAGGCATTCTCCAGACCCGCGACCTTCCCGGCCTGCGCTTGCGACAGCGCGAGTGATTCGCGTGCGCTGTTTCGCGTCTGCTCGAGTTGCGTGCTCAACCCATCCAGCCTGGACGCGATCTCGCGACCGGCTTTTTCGGATTGCTGACGTTGGAACCAAAGTGCCGACCCCATCGCCAGGCAAAGCAGGACCAGAATGATCACCGTAACGGGCAAGCCGCCGCGCTTGCCCGGCTTGCCAGGGCCTCTGCCGGACGGCGGAGGCGGCGGCGGAATGGTACGACCGATTCCGCCATCGGAAGACTTGTCCAGCTTCACGCCTGCGTCACTGACGCCAGGCTTTTCAGTGGCAAACGGCTTATCGGTCGATGCGCTACTCGACGGTGCTTTGTCGCCGCTTAGTGGTTTGTCGGCGCTGAACGGTTTTTCGATGCTGTTGGACCGATCGAGGCTGAACGGCTTTTCGAGGCTGGACACCTTTTCGCCACGCAACGGCTTGTCGGTGCTGGACGCCTTGCCCGCAGGGCCAATCGACTTATCGGCGCTGAACGCCTTATCCGACGCAGTCGACCTGTCCGCGGCGAGCGGCTTGTCCGCTATGACCGGTTTGTCCGTTATGACCGACTTGTCAGCGCTGAACGGCTTATCGGTCGCAAATGACTTATCCACCGCCGGCGTTCTATCTGCCGCGATCGGGGGCACAGCGCCGGCAACCGGAGGCGTCACTACGGGTGCAGTCCCCGCTTCAGTGGCGGGCCGATCGGCCGACGGCACCGCTTTAGTGGTGACCTGTACCGGCGCAACAGGCTTGTCGCCGCCAGGAGGTACGACAGGCGTCGAAGCGACGCTTGCCGAAGAGGACGCGGCCGAAGCCCCCTCTGACTTGCCGGAGGCGGCGGATGATGCTGCCGGATCGAGATCGGATGTCGTTTTTGTCATGTCGCGATTGTAAGCTGTCGCAGCGCACGCAATGGATTCAAGTCGCAACGAAAGCGTTGAACATTGCGGCATCTGTGGGTAAGCAAGTTTTTACCACTGGCGCGCCTGCCCCGCCAGTCGGCAGAGCGCGCAAATAGGCGGCCAATTTTTCGTGCGTGACTACGCAAGTGCAATGCCGCCACCACTGCAGCGCACCGGCGCGGTTGAGGTTGGCCATGATCGAGTCGATGCTCTCGCGGCTGGTCAGGAGCCACGTCGGCGAAATGCTGCGCGCCGCCCAGCCTTGGACGCGCTCGATTTCGGCGGGTGTCCAGATCACGGCGTGGCGACCGTAGGCCGCATGAATCGTCACCGACGCCCCCGTATCGCGCAGACGCTGGGCAAGCCATTCGCGACCCGTTTCCCCGCGGACGATCAGCACGCTTTTGGGAAAGGGCTGAAGCGCCGCGATGGCGGGCCACAGCGACTCGGAATCGCGGGAGGCGCCAAGCGCGTCGGGCACCACGATTTCATGCTGCCCGACGCCCAATCCAGCCAAGGCAATGGCCTGCGCGGTCGCTTCCCCCACGCCGGCCACTCGCGAAGCGACGGGCCAGCGGCCTGCCGGGTCGCATGCGCGCCACTGTTCGGCGTAGGCGCGCGCCGCCTGGCCGCTGACGAACACGATCAGATCGAACGCACTGGGATGTGGAAACGCAGCCGCATTGGGCGCGAGCCGCTCGATGCGCAGCGCAGGCAAAATCACCGGCGTCCATTGACGGGCCGCAAGCAGTGCCGCCAACGCATCGTTGCGCCCTGCAGGACGCGTCAATACGGCGATCGGAGACATGCCTGCCCCTCCCTTGGATACAGCGGAACGCTAGGACGCGTCGGGTGCGTCGATCAGACGGGCCAGAATCGCCCGCGCGCCACGATCGAGCAGCGCCTGAGCTGCACGTTCGCCGATCTGAGCGGCCTCTGCAACCGGACCGGCGTCGCTGGCACGGACGATGTCGACGCCATCGGGCGACGCCACCAAGGCGTCGATCGACAACTGCCCCGCGCCATCGAGCTGCGCAAATGCCGCGAGCGGTACCTGGCAAGACCCGCCCAGCACTCGCGAGACGGCACGTTCAGCGACGCTGCACGCGGTCGTATCGGCACATGACAACGGTGCCAGCCATTGCCGCAGATCGGCACGATCGGCACGAATCTCGATGCCTAAAGCGCCTTGACCTGCGGCCGGCAGACTTTCGGCAGGCGACAGGTAGCCGCGAATGCGCGCGGCCAGACCGAGTCGCTCGAGGCCCGCGGCAGCCAGAATGATCGCGGCATACTCACCCCGGTCGAGCTTGCCGAGCCGCGTGTCGAGGTTACCGCGCAAAGGCTTGACCACCAGATGGGGAAAGCGCGCACGAATCTGCGACTCGCGCCGCAGGCTCGATGTGCCGACGATCGCGCCGTTTGGCAGCTCTGCGAGAGAAGACCAGTCGTTGGAGACCAGCGCATCGCGCGGGTCGGCCCGCGACATGATGCACGTTAGTTCGAACGGCTCGTGGAGGTCGACGGGAACGTCTTTGAGGGAATGCACGGCCAGATCGGCCCGCCCGTCAAGAAGTGCTGTTTCGAGCTCTTTGACGAACAGTCCCTTGCCACCCACTTTGGACAACGTGCGATCAAGGATCTGATCGCCACGCGTCGTCATGGTCAGCAACTCGACCGAACAATCAGGGTAGTGTTGGCGCAGGCGGTCACGCACGTGCTCCGCCTGCCAGAGTGCGAGCCGGCTGGCTCGCGTCGCAATGATCAAACGCTTCGGATCGGTCACGATCGCGGTCACATGAACTGCTTCGCGACGATCGTGACGATCACTCCAAGAATAGCCAGCACGGTCAGACCCTGCAGCAGGCTCAGGCCCGACTGCTGGGAACTCGAGGATTTAAAGAAGCTCATGCAACATGTTCCTTGGAGGCTTTTTTACGGCGCGCCAGGAAGATACCGAGACCCATCACGAACAGCGCGCCAATGACTTCAGCAGCGATTTTAACCGAAGTTGGCTGCACACCGAAGTTGTTGACGACATAAACGTCCGTAACCAGCATGCCGCCGGCGATCCAGCCCAGCAACCCGGCTCCGAGGGTGACGACCAACGGGAACTTGTCGATTAGCTTGAGCACCAGGGTGCTGCCCCAGACGATGATGGGCACGCTGACGACCAGGCCGAAGATGACCAAACCCAGTTGATGATCGGGGTTGGCATTCTGCGCGGCGCCGGCAATGGCGATCACGTTGTCCAGGCTCATGACGAAGTCAGCAATGATGATGGTCTTGATCGCCGAGACGATCGAACCGCCGCCATCGATGTTCGAGTGGGCGTCATCTTCGGGAATCAGGAGCTTCACACCGATCCAGACCAGCAGCAGTGCGCCGACGACCTTGAGGAACGGAATCTGCAGGAGCTGCATGGCAAAGAAGATCAGGATGACGCGCAGGATGATGGCCCCGGCGGTACCCCAGATGATGCCCTGCATGCGCTGCTTGGGCGCAAGATTGCGGCATGCCAACGCGATGATGACGGCGTTGTCGCCACCCAACAGAATGTCGATCAGAATGATCTGAAAAACTGCTGCCCAGCTTAATGTTTGGAAAAACTCAAGCACTTGAAATGCCCCCGGTAACGTTTATAGAAAAACTGCGGCCGCTGCTGGACCGTGCCCTGCCCGAGCAGCCGAATCGGCAATTTCGAACAGGGCAAAACCGGAGGATTGTAATTCAGGTTTCGTTAAGCTTTCGTCTTGCTAACAAGATTTTTCCAATGGCAAGCACAAGGATTGCGCCGATCGCGCCTGCCATGAGTGCCAATTGGTGCTCCGAAACACCCAATGCCGTATCCAGACGAGCGACCGGCGCTTGCAGCGCAGGATCGCCGACCAGCAGCTCGCCGGCGATGAAGCCCAGCAATGCCGCTCCCACCCAGACGATGATCGGGAAGCGCTCGATGACTTTGAGCAGCAAGGTGCTGCCGAAAATCACCAGCGGAATGCTGATGGCCAGACCGAGGATCAACAATGTGTTGTCGCCCATCGCCGCAGCCGCAACGGCCACCACGTTGTCAAGGCTCATGACCAAATCGGCGATCAGGATCGTGCGGATCGCCGCGAGCATGGTGCCGTGCTTCTTGTGACCGCCCTCGTCCTCTTCCTCCGGCAGCAGTAGCGTGATGCCGATGTACAACAACAACAGGGCGCCGATCAACTTGAGCCAAGGCAGCAGCAGCAATTCGGCCGCCACCAGGGTGAGCACGATACGCATGACGATCGCCGCGGCGGAGCCGATGACGATGGCTTTTTTCTGCAGATCCTCGGGCAGTGACCGTGCCGCGAGTGCGATGACGACAGCGTTGTCGCCCGAGAGAAGAATGTTTACCCAAATGATCTGGAGCAATGCGATCCAGAATGCTGCTGACGAGAGTTCCATACGCCTCTTTACCTAGAAGCGATCCCCGATTTATCAATCCAATAATGGCCGTAGGCGCCGGCTCCGCTTGCTGCGAGCAATAGCGGTTATTTGTGCACCCTTCTCTTATGGGCGCCATTATAGGTTACGTTCTGCTGTCACTCTGCTTTCGCGGTAGTGTTCGGTCGCACGAATGCAACGCGCAGTCGGCGGACGAAAAAAAACCGGCCTTTCGGCCGGTTTCTAATGGCTTGATCGGATGACGATCAGAGCGCTGCTTTCAACAGCTTGGCCATCTCGGAAGGATTGCGGGTGGTCTTGATACCGCACGCTTCCATGATTTCAAGCTTGGCATCGGCCGTATCGGCACCGCCCGAGATCAACGCGCCAGCGTGACCCATGCGTTTGCCGGCAGGCGCCGTCACACCGGCGATGAAGCCGACGACGGGTTTCTTCATGTTGTCCTTGGCCCACTGAGCGGCCTCGACCTCATCCGGACCACCGATTTCGCCGATCATGATGACGGCGTCGGTTTCGGGATCGTCGTTGAACAACTTCATGACGTCGATGTGCTTCAGGCCATTGATGGGGTCGCCACCAATACCCACGGCGCTCGACTGGCCCAGACCCAATTCGGTCACTTGCGCCACGGCTTCATACGTCAACGTGCCCGAACGGCTGACGATGCCGATGCGGCCCTTGCGGTGAATGTGGCCGGGCATGATGCCGATCTTGATTTCGTCCGGCGTGATGAGACCCGGGCAGTTGGGGCCCAACAGCAGGGTCTTCTTGTTTTGCGCGCGCATGCGGTTGCGCAATTCAAGCATGTCACGGACAGGAATGCCTTCGGTAATGCAGATCACCAGATCCAGATCGGCGTCAACGGCTTCCCAGATGGCGGCGGCAGCGCCGGCGGGCGGCACGTAAATCACCGATACGGTCGCGCCGGTTTCAGCCTTGGCGTCCTTGACGGAGGCGAAAATGGGCACGCCTTCGAAGTCCTCACCGGCCTTCTTGGGGTTCACGCCAGCCACGAAAGCTTCGCGGCCGTTGGCGTATTCGCGGCACATGCGCGTGTGAAACTGACCAGTCTTACCCGTAATGCCTTGGGTGATGACCTTGGTGTCCTTGTTGATCAAAATCGACATTTGCGAATCCTTGACTATTGTTCGGATATTCGAGCGTTAGACACGCCGGAATGGCCGATGGCTTGGGCGAAGGGCTAGGGCCACGCTTCCAGCGTATTGCCCGCCCCGCCGCCGATCAGCCACGGCGACAATTATTTGGCGGCAGCGACCACCTTGGTCGCGGCATCGGCCATCGTATCGGCGCTGATGATGGGCAGACCCGATTCGGCCAGCATCTTCTTGCCCAGCTCTTCGTTGGTGCCCTTCATGCGCACGACCAGCGGCACGCTCAGGTTCACGGCCTTGCACGCTTCGATCACGCCTTGGGCGATCACGTCGCAGCGCATGATGCCGCCGAAAATGTTGACCAGAATGGCCTTCACGCCCTTGTTCTTGAGCATGATCTTGAAGGCTTCGGTCACTTTCTCGGCCGTGGCGCCACCGCCGACGTCCAGGAAGTTGGCCGGCTCGCCGCCGAACAGCTTGATCGTGTCCATGGTGGCCATGGCCAGACCGGCGCCGTTGACCAGGCAGCCGATGTTGCCTTCGAGCTGAATGTAGGCCAGGTCGAACTTGCTGGCTTCGATTTCGGCGGGATCTTCTTCAGCCAAGTCGCGGTAAGCGACGATGTCCTGATGGCGGAACAAAGCGTTGGAGTCGAAGTTGAACTTCGCGTCCAGAGCGACGATGTCGCCGCTGCCCGTAAGGATCAGCGGGTTGATTTCGGCCAGCGAGGCGTCGGTATCCCAGTAAGCCTTGTACAGGTTCTGGAATTCCTTGGCGGCGCGGTCGACCGAAGCTTCGGGCACGCCGATGCCACGCGCCAATTCGGCGGCGTCCTTGTCCGTCAGGCCCGTTGCGGGGTCGACGAATACCTTCAGGATCTTCTCGGGGGTGTGCTCGGCGACTTCTTCGACGTCCATGCCGCCTTCGCTCGACGCCATCACGCACACGCGCTGCGTACCGCGATCGGTCACGATGCCGACGTAGTATTCCTTCTTGATATCGGCGCCGTCTTCAATCAGCAGGCGACCGACCTTCTGACCTTCAGCACCGGTTTGATGCGTGATCAGCTGCATGCCGAGAATCTCGGAGGACAATTGGCGCACTTCTTCGATCGAGCGCGCCAGCTTCACGCCACCGCCCTTACCGCGGCCACCAGCGTGAATCTGGGCCTTCACGACCCACACCGGACCGCCGAGCTTTTCAGCAGCGGCAACGGCTTCGTCGACGGAGAAAGCGGGTATGCCGCGCGGTACGGCGACGCCAAACTGCTTGAGCAGTTCCTTACCTTGATACTCGTGAATTTTCATGTATGACCTGTCAGGACGGATGAGAAATGGGAGGGATTGCTTCCAGCGACGCGTCTGTGCCGGTGTACCACTGAGGGTAGTGCACCTGCGCAACCGCGCCATCCGAACGCAAGGCGTGACAACCGTCGAGCTGGAATGGCTTGACGTCGGCCCGGCGTTCGGTGCGACGGAGCTTGGCCATGGTTTGCACCGCAACCGTGGGCAAAATCTGGGAAAGCTCGGTCATGTGCGTACAGCCCGCAGAGCGGGCATAACGATCTTTGACCTGATGGCGAAAACCCTTGAGCAGGTTCATGCCGACCAGATCCGCGTACTCGGGAGCGATCGCGCTGCAATGGGCGTTGTAAGGCGCGTCATCGTAGGCTGCTTGAGCCGCCACGATCGTGCAGTCGAGATCGATCGTGATACGCAGATGCATGTGATGCACCGGGTCGCCCGCGACATGCACACCGCCGTCGTTGGACGGAAAGTCGTAGCCTTTGACATCGATGAGCTCCGCCTCGAGGTCGATCAGACCATCGTCACGGCCATACGACTGCACGCGCACGGTGCGCGTGTGCAGCGGCTGGCGAGGTGAGTCTGGCGGAGGCAAAGGCATGCGTAGGCCCGATATCGGTGCGTTTTTGGTGCGTAGCGGCAAATCCGGTCAAGTATAGCGCAGCCAGATTGCCGGGGCGCACGCCCGCGTCCGAGGGGCAAAGACAGGCCCCCATGCCGGGGGCCGTAAACCGGGGTGAACGGGGGCCAAGGCGGCTTGTGTCGCGCAACGCGCGCCGGGGCCGTTGAGGCGCGAGCCGCCTCAGGCCACACGCCAATGACCGGCGCGGCCGCCCTACCGACCGTTTATGCTGCGCGCAGCGCGCGGGCCGCGTCGACCATGCTGATCAATGCCGCTTCCGTTTCAGGCCAGGCACGCGTCTTCAAGCCGCAATCCGGATTCACCCACAGGCGCTCCTTGGGCAGCCGCTTGGCGGCCTTCTGCATCAGCGCCACCATCCAGTCCACGTCGGGCACGTTGGGCGAATGGATGTCGTACACCCCGGGACCGATGTCGTTGGGATAGCTGAAGCCCTCGAAGGCGTCGAGCAATTCCATGTTGGACCGTGATGTTTCGATCGTGATCACATCGGCATCCATGGCGGCGATCGAACCGATGATGTCGTTGAACTCCGAATAGCACATATGGGTGTGGATCTGCGTGTCATCGGCCACGCCAGCCGTGGACAGGCGGAAGCAATCGACGGCCCAATCGAGATACGCCGCCCATTCCGTTTGACGCAACGGCAAGCCTTCACGGAACGCGGGTTCATCGATCTGGATCACCCGGATGCCGGCCTGCTCGAGGTCGACCACCTCATCGCGCAGCGCGAGCGCCAACTGGCGGCAGGTCTCTTCGCGCGGCTGGTCGTCGCGCACGAACGACCACTGCAGGATCGTGACCGGGCCAGTCAACATGCCCTTCACCGGTTTTTCGGTCAACGACTGGGCATACGACGACCAACCCACCGTCATCGGTGCGGGCCGCGCCACATCGCCAAAGATGATCGGCGGCTTCACGCACCGCGAGCCATAGCTTTGCACCCAGCCGTTCTGCGTAAAAGCGAACCCCGCCATCAATTCGCCGAAGTACTCGACCATGTCGTTACGCTCGGGTTCGCCATGAACCAATACATCCAGCCCAATTCGCTCTTGAAAACGAACGACTGTTTCGATCTCCTGGCGGATCGCCTTCTCGTAAGCCGAATCCGTCAACGCCCCCGTCTTCCAATCGCGACGCAGCTTGCGGATTTCGGCCGTCTGAGGAAACGAACCGATCGTGGTCGTGGGATAGGCCGGGAGATTCAAGCCCTTTTGCTGCGACGCAATGCGCGAGTCGAAAGGTGCGCGGTCACGCGACACCTCGGCGGCGGCGGCCATCCGGCGCGTCACCGCCGCATTATGAATGCGCGTCGACGTGCGGCGCGCGGCGATCGCAGCCGCCTGTTGCTTCAGTGCCGCCGTGGTCGCCTCATCGGCAACACCGTCCACGGCCAGTCGCAGGCCATTCAATTCGTGCAGCTTTTGCGTCGCGTACGACAGCCAGCTCTTGAGCTCTGCATCGAGATCCGTCTCGAAAGCGAGGTCGACCGGCACATGCAGCAAGGAGCACGACGGCGCCAGCCACAGTCTCTCACCCAGATTTCGAGCAGCCGCCAATGTGGACTGCACGGCATCGAGGTCAGTACGCCAGATATTGCGCCCGCTGATCACCCCGGCCGACAGCACCTGATCGTCGCGCAGCACGCTCAGCACAGCGTCCAGCTGCTCGGGTGCGCGCACCAGATCGATATGCAGGCCGGCGACGGGCAAGGCGCCCGCCGTGGCCAGATTGTCGCCCAAGCCACCGAAGTACGTGGCCAACAACAGCTTGGGCGCTGCAGTCGCCGTCAACTCGGCATACACGGATTCGAACGCGTCGCGCCACGCCTGGGGCAGGTCGAGGACGAGAATCGGTTCGTCGATCTGCACCCACGTCACGCCTTGCTCAGCCAGGCGCGCCAGGACTTGCTTGTACACGGGCACCAATGCGGTCAACAGATCGAGTTTTGCGGTATCGCTGGCACCGCCACCGAAGGCGTCGCCCTTGCCCAGCCACAACCAGGTCAAGGGACCCGGGATGACCGGCTTGACCGCATGGCCCAGCGCCTGGGCTTCTTTGACCTGGTCGAACAACGATTCGCGCGCAATGCGGAAGGTCTGCTGGGGCGTGAGCTCCGGCACGATGTAGTGATAGTTGGTGTCGAACCACTTGGTCATTTCGCACGCTGCTGCCGGGGTGCCTGTCGGGGCGCGTCCCCGGCCCATACGAAACAAGGTATCGAGCGAAACCGGCTGGGCTGCCGCCTGGGCAAACCGGGCAGGTACCGCACCCAGCAGCGTGGACCATTCGAGGATATGGTCGTACCACGCGAAATCCCCGACGGGAATCAAGTCGACGCCGGCCTCGGCCTGAATTGCCCAGTGCCGCGCGCGCAGGTCGCGCGCTGTGGATTCGAGGGCAGCCGCATCCGACTTCCCGGCCCAATAGGCCTCAACTGCGTGCTTGAGCTCGCGCTGGGCGCCGATTCGGGGAAAGCCAAGATTATGAATTTGGGTCATGTCGTTATCTCTTTAAGACAAATTATCTTCAACACACGACATTCTGAACACGTTTTCGCTTGAATCAAAATCAATGTTTTCGTCTAATGAATGAATTAAATTCATACTGATTCCCCATGCTCGAAGTTCGACACCTGGAAACCTTGGCTGCCATCCGTGATGGCGGCAGCCTGCTCGAAGCTGCCGAGCGGCTGCACCTCACGCAGTCGGCCTTGTCGCATCAGCTGCGTGAACTGGAATCCCGGTTGGGCACCCCGCTGCTCAATCGCCGCACGCGGCCTGCACGGCTGACCACAGCGGGGTTGCGGGTGCTGGCGCTGGCCGACGACGTGCTGCCGCGGATCAAGGCCACGGAGCGGGAACTGCAGAAACTGGCGGCTGGGCGAACGGGGCGTCTGCACTTGGCGATCGATTGCCATTCCTGCTTTCAATGGCTGATGCCGGCTCTGGATGCGTTCCGCGTGCAGTGGCCCGACGTGGCACTGGACTTGTCGGCGGCGTTTTCCTTCGCCCCCCTGCCCGCGCTCGTCCGGGGCGATCTCGATCTGGTGATCACCTCGGACCCACAACCGCTCGAGGCGGTGCACTACGCGCCGCTTTTCAAGTACGAGTTGGTATTGGCGGTATCGTCGGCAAACCCGTTATCCGCACACCGCCACATCGCGCCAGAGCAACTTGCCGATCAAACCTTGATTACGTATCCCGTGGATCGCCAGCGGCTCGATATCTTCACGGCGTTCCTGGACGACGCCGACGTGGAGCCGGCAGCGATTCGCCGCGCAGAGCTCACCCCCATCATCGCGCAATTGATTGCGAGCAATCGCGGTGTGGCGGCATTGCCCAATTGGGCGCTTACGGAGTACATCGATCAGGAGTGGCTGCGCACCTGCCATCTGGGACCACACGGCGTGTGGCGTACCCTCTATGCGGCGGTACGCGTTGAAGATGAAGCGTCGTCGTTCATCTCGGATTTCCTGACGATAGCGCGCGAGGTGTGCTTTCGGGATTTGACCGGAATCAAGTCGGCCCGCTAGTCCATATCCTCGACGTCGCCCCCGCGGCCACCGACGATATTGCGCACGACATCGGAGGAAAATCCGCGTGCCGCCAGAAAGCGCGCCTGCTTGGCGTACTGGGTGGCGTCTGCCGGGCGCTCGCCTTTGAATTTCTTTTGCCAGACCTCGCGCGCGCGCGCGGGTTCGCTATCTCGCAACGTGGACTTGAGCTCGGCGATCTGATGATCGTCGACGCCGTTCTGGCGCAACTCCGAGACGATGCGCGAGGTGCCGCGCGATGTGGACCTGCGATGCACCAGACTGAGCGCGTAGCGCTCGGTGGACAGCCACCCTTCGCGCTCGAGCGCATCGAGCGTGGCATCGAGGTTATCTGTCTCTTCCACGTGCGGCTTCAATTTGCGCGCGAGCTCTTGACGCGAATGCTCGCGGCGCGACAGAAAGCCGACAGCGCGCGCTTTAAGCGAAAGCTGCCGACCCTTGCGAGCTTTGGGTTCGATCTTTCTTTCCGAGGTGCGTTCGAATGCAGGCGGATCGGCGGGCGCGGCTTCGCGCGCCGCCCTGCCGGTTACCTTAGCGGCAACTGCAGGCGCCAGCGTTTCGAAATCTTCATCGTCGTCATCGTCGACATCACGCGACATCCCTACCCCTCATCCCATACAACGCAAATCGCCGGCTGTAGCCCTGAGACCAGCCGGCGATCGACGTCGAACGCGTGCATTCCCGCGAACGGCTTACTCGGCTTCTTCCTTCTCGACTTCAGAGGCCGGGAAAGCGGCGGCGCGGCTGACGATGCCCTGATTCTCGCGCACCTTGTTTTCGATTTCGATGGCGATATTGACGTGCTCTTTCAGGTACTCACGCACGTTGTCCTTGCCTTGACCGATGCGATTGCCGTTGTAGCTGTACCAGGCACCCGCTTTATCAACCACGCCGGCTTGCACGCCCAGATCGATGATCTCACCTTCACGCGAAATGCCTGCACCGTACATGATGTCGAACTCGGCCTGCTTGAACGGCGGCGCGACCTTGTTCTTGACGATCTTGACGCGGGTTTCGTTGCCGATCACTTCTTCGGCCTTCTTGATGGCGCCGATACGACGAATATCCAGGCGCACCGATGCGTAAAACTTGAGCGCATTGCCGCCAGTGGTGGTTTCGGGGTTGCCGAACATTACGCCGATCTTCATGCGAATCTGGTTGATGAAGATCACCATGCAGTTCGTACGCTTGATGCTGGCCGTGAGCTTACGCAGCGCCTGGCTCATCAGACGGGCTTGCAAGCCCGGCAACGAATCGCCCATTTCGCCTTCGATTTCGGCCTTGGGCACAAGTGCCGCCACCGAGTCGATAACAATCAGGTCCACCGAACCCGAGCGCACGAGCGCGTCGGTGATCTCAAGGGCCTGTTCGCCCGTATCCGGCTGGGAAATCAGCAGGTCGGTGAGGTTGACGCCCAACTTGTTGGCATACTGGACATCGAGCGCGTGCTCGGCATCGACGAACGCGCAGGTGCCGCCGATCTTCTGCATTTCGGCGATGACTTGCAGCGTGAGCGTGGTCTTACCCGACGATTCGGGACCATAGACCTCGATCACGCGGCCGCGCGGCAGGCCACCGATGCCCAGCGCGATGTCCAGGCCCAGCGAACCGGTGGAGACGACCTGGATGTCGTGCGACACCTGATTGTCGCCATACCGCATGATCGACCCTTTGCCGAACTGCTTTTCGATCTGCGAAAGCGCGGCCGCCAACGCCTTGCTCTTTTCGGCAGAAGCGGCTTTGCTGGTCTTGTCGTCCATGTGTGTGCTGTCCTTGACTGATCCGGGGGTGAATGATCCGGGTGAAGATAAGGCCCGCTCGGCAAATCCTGCGGGCTTGAATGACGAAGCCATTATTGCATCGCATTATACTGTATAGAAAAACAGTATGCACTAAATTGCCACGCGTCGGACGCTGTGCAGGCCGCTGGACCTATGCCAGAATCCGTACCCTACTCCTTCCTCATGGACGTTACGTGTTGCCCACACCATGCGCATTCTGATCGCCGAAGACGACAGCATCCTGGCCGATGGCCTGTCACGCTCCCTGCGGCAAGGCGGCTATGCCGTCGACGCCGTCAATGACGGGCTGTCCGCCGACTCCGCGCTGACCGCCCAGGAATTCGATCTCCTGATCCTCGATCTTGGTCTGCCTCAACTGACCGGGCTTGAAGTACTGCGCCGGTTGCGCGCCCGCAATTCACGCTTGCCCGTATTGATATTGACGGCAGCCGACGGCATCGATCAGCGCGTGAAAGGACTCGATCTCGGTGCTGACGACTACATGGCCAAGCCATTTGCCCTCTCTGAGCTCGAAGCGCGCGTGCGCGCGCTCACTCGCCGCGGCGCGGGCGGCGGCGCGACCGTCATCCGCCACGGCAAGCTGGTGTTCGACCAGACGGGCCGCGTGGCGACGGTGGGCGACCAGCCGCTGGATCTCTCGGCGCGCGAAGTCAGCCTGCTCGAGATTCTGCTCACGCGCAGCGGCCGCATGGTGAGCAAGACACAGGTCGTCGATCACCTCTGTGAATGGGGCGAGGAAGTGAGCACCAATGCGATCGAAGTCTATGTGCATCGCCTGCGACGCAAGCTCGAACCCAGCGGGGTCAAGATCATGACCGTGCGTGGCCTGGGATACTGCCTCGAGCGAGAACCGGGTGCGTCTGCCTAAATGGCGCCGGCCGGCGCCCGGGCCCATCAACCCGGAGGCGCTGGCTGTCATGCGCCGCGGCGCCCGCGGGCCCACTTATGCCAAGGCAAGACGCTCGCTATTGGGCGAGATTCTCGACTGGATGCTGGCGCCGCTGTTCCTGCTGTGGCCCATGAGCGTTGCCATCACCTATGTGGTCGCGCAAAACATTGCCGACGTGCCCTACGATCAGGCCCTCAGCGACCACCTGGCGGTGCTGAGTCAGCAACTGCGGGTGGAAAACAACCGCACCGTGCTACAGATGACGCCCTCGGCCCAAGCCGTGCTGCGCGCCAATGAAACCGAAAGCGTGTTCTGGCTCGTGCTGGGCAACCGCGGCGAGTACCTGGGCGGTGACCGGCAACTGCCGTTGCCGCAGGCGTCGATGACGCCGCGACCGGGCAAGGTGATCTACCGCAACGACGCCCTGCGCGGCTTTGGCCTGCGTCTGGCGTATACCTGGGTGGACATGGGCTTGCCCGACACCCGGCCCGCCCTGATCGTCGTGGCCGAAACCACCGAAAAGCGGACCCAGCTGGCAAATGACATCATCAAAGGGGTGATCATTCCGCAGTTTGCCGTCCTGCCGATCGCCGTGCTGCTGGTGTGGTTCGGCCTCTCGCGCGGCATCGCACCGCTCAACGCCCTGCAGCAGCGTCTGCGGGCACGGCGGCCCGATGACCTCTCCCCGATGGAGGAGCACACCGCGCCAACGGAGATCGCCCCCCTCATTGCCGCAATGAACGATTTGCTGGAACGGCTCTCGGGCACGGTATCGGCGCAACGGCGTTTCGTGGCCGACGCGGCCCATCAATTGAAAACCCCTTTGGCCGGCTTGCGCACGCAAGCCGAGCTGGCGCTGCGCGATGCCTCACCCGAAGAGATGCAGTCCAGCCTGCGCCAACTCGTCAAAGGATCGGAGCGTGCCACCCGCCTGGTCAACCAGTTGCTGCTGTTGGCGAATGCCGAGAACCCGAGCACCATCGGTCTCGCATCGACCGATCTGAATGCCGTTGCCTGCGAGCAGACCACCGATTGGGCGACCAAGGCGCTGGCGGTGGGTACCGACCTCGGCTTCGAGGGCGATGAAGACGTTTTGCTCATCAAGGGCAACCCCATTCTTCTGGCGGAACTGCTGAACAACCTCATCGACAATGCTTTGCGCTACACGCCCCACGGCGGGCGCATTACCGTTCGGGTAATGCAACGCGGCGACCGCGTTGTGCTCGAAGTCGAGGATTCGGGGTCGGGCATCGCACCGGAGGATCGCGATCGTGTGTTCGATCGGTTTTATCGCGTACTGGGCACCGGTTCAGACGGCAGCGGTCTGGGACTGGCAATCGTCAAGGAAATTGCTTACACCCACCATGCCACGGTGTCGATTACCGACAACACGCACGATGGCAGGGTCATTCCCGGCACGCGCATCTGCGTCGTTTTTCCCTCTGAAGGTGCCGTGGATCGGGACGACAGCGAGCATCACGCCTCGGACTAACCCTAGGATGCCCGCGATTTGAAACGTCTGATTACAAATTTGTAGCTATCTTTCCTTCTCCGTCAGAGTGTCGTCAGGCACCGCCCATAACGTGTCGTTACGCATGCAGGCCCGCACTCACAAAGCAGCCGCAACGCGTGATCCGGCGCTCGATCGCCGGTGGCATAAAACGAGGAGACAATCAGATGAGTACAGCAAGCAGCATGGCCCGCCCCGGCGCGCCACAGCCCGCAAACCGTGACATGACCAAGGAAGAACGCCGCGTCATTTTCGCGTCGTCATTGGGCACGGTGTTCGAATGGTATGACTTTTACCTTTACGGCTCGCTCGCGGCGATCATCGCGGTTCACTTCTTCTCGGGCGTCAATCCCACAGCAGCATTCATCTTCGCCCTGCTCGCCTTCTCGGCGGGCTTTGCCGTTCGCCCCTTCGGCGCTCTGGTTTTCGGCCGGCTGGGCGATCTGGTCGGTCGCAAATACACCTTCCTCATCACCATCGTCATCATGGGCGCGTCGACCTTCCTGGTCGGCGTGCTGCCCAGCTATGAAACGATTGGGATTGCCGCACCGGCGATTCTGATCGTTTTGCGACTGGCGCAAGGTTTGGCGCTGGGCGGCGAGTATGGCGGCGCAGCCACCTATGTGGCCGAGCATGCGCCACAAGGACGCCGGGGCTTCTACACCAGCTGGATTCAAACAACGGCCACGTTGGGTCTGTTTCTCTCGTTGCTGATCATTCTCGGCGTGCGCAGTGCGCTGGGCGAAGAGGCGTTCCGCGCCTGGGGCTGGCGCATTCCGTTCCTGCTGTCGGTGGTGCTGCTGGGTATTTCAGTCTGGATTCGCCTGCAACTTTCGGAATCGCCGACCTTCAAGCGCATGAAAGAAGAAGGCAAGGGTTCGAAGTCGCCGCTGAAAGATTCGTTCGGCCAATGGCCCAACCTCAAACTCGTCATCCTGGCGTTGCTGGGCCTGACCGCGGGCCAAGCCGTCGTCTGGTATACGGGTCAGTTCTACTCGCTCTTCTTCCTCACGCAAACCCTCAAGCTCGACGCCAACGTAGCGAACATCATGATTGCCGTGGCGTTGCTCGCGGCGACCCCGTTCTTCGTAGTGTTCGGGATTCTTTCGGACAAGATCGGTCGCAAGCCGATCATTATGGCGGGCTGCCTTATCGCGGCACTCACCTACTTCCCGATCTTCAAAGCCATCACCCACTTTGCCAATCCGGCCCTTGAGACCGCGCAAGCGACCGCTCCAGTGAAGGTCACGGCAGATCCGAAGACGTGCTCGTTCCAATTCAACCCGGTGGGCACCTCGTCCTTCACCAGCTCGTGCGATGTGCTCAAGTCGTTCATGGCGCGCAACTCGGTGAACTACGAGAACGTCGCCGCGCCGGCAGGCACCGTCGCAACGGTGCAGATCGGCAACGAATCGTTCTCGTCGTTCGAAGGCGCGGGCCTGGCCCCGGCGGATTTCAAGGCGCGCACGGCGACGCTCGAAAAATCGTTGACCACGTCCATCCGCTCGCACGGCTACCCCGCCAAGGCTGATCCCGCGCAGATCAACTATGTAATGACGACCGTGATGCTGTTCATCCTCGTGCTCTACGTGACGATGGTGTACGGACCGATTGCCGCCATGCTGGTTGAAATGTTCCCGACCCGTATTCGGTACACGTCGATGAGCCTGCCGTATCACATCGGTAATGGCTGGTTCGGGGGCTTTCTGCCACCGGTCGCGTTCGCCGTGGTGGCGGCTACCGGCAACATCTACGATGGCTTGTGGTATCCGATCATCATTGCCGTAATGACCCTCGTCATCGGCGTACTGTTCGTCAAGGAGACGAAGGACAATCGCATCGACGACTAATCAAACGCTTCCCCTGCCGGACGAGACCGCTGCGCTCGTCTGGCCTTAAAAAGCCCCTTCTGGGGCTTTCTTTTTTTGCGATCGTGTATCTTCAGAATCGAATCTCACGGCATACAGAGACAGCTCAGCGCGGGCGCGGCCGCAGCCGGCACATTTAAATCGTCTCACGCCGCCAATATTCAGGCCATTGTCAGACGTCCCTCAGTAGACTGCAGTCTTGGTTGGTGGCTCCACTTACCGCTATCGAACGATTGATCCCCCTGTTCGAGAGCGATGGAGTAGCCGTACCAACACCGATGGCGCGCTCCCCGCGAGCTTTAAATGGCGCGTCATTGTGTGCTCCCGTACCGGCTCGGCTTTCAATAAGCCGGGCCGTTTTTTTTCGCTGAACGGATCAGCGGGAGAGCGACGAAACGAGCGGACCAGTGGGAACGTGAGGAATAAGGCGCGACCCGTGGCGGGTCAGCCGGCCATCCGCCGCTTCAGCATCCGCAAGATCCCACCCAGCACCGGAATCCGCTCGAATACCTCCTCGGACGTATCCCAGTAATCGCGATGCGTGGCGATCAGTCCCTCGCGATCGAGCACCAGATGCGTGCTTCCATGCACCGTGATCGGCCGGCCTTTGAACGCACAGCACAGCCGCCAGATCAGGCATCCCTGATCGCCCTGCCCAATCACACTGTCGACGATGAATTTCGGATGGTCGAGGTTATCGAACATGTGCTGATACACCTGCCGAATCCGTTCAAGGCCGATCACATCGTTGAATTGATCCTTGAACGCAGCATCCACTGCGTACACCGTGCCGATCGTCGGCAGCGTCTCATCGGTCAGCGCCTCGAACCATTGTCCGATCGCCTCAAAACGTTCACTCATAAACCCGTGGTCCTATGCAAGATCGAAAAGCGCAGGAGATACGGCAAGCGGCTCAACACCCGCAGCCCGCCTGCGAAACTACGCGGAAATCTGATTTCGAAACGCCCGCGGCTGATGCCTTCGACAATCGCATCGGCCGCGGCAGGCGGCTTCATCAACCCCGGCATTTTGAAATCGTTGGCCGCCGTCATGGGCGTCTCGACAAAACCCGGATTGATGAGATAGATGGACAAGCCTTTCGGTGCCAGTTCGAAATACAGTGACTCGGCCAGATTGATCAGCGCGGCTTTGGTCGCGCCATAAACCAGGGCCTTGGGCAATCCGGTGTATCCGGAAATGCTGCCGGTGATGGCAATGCCGCCCGAGCCCTGCTTCAAGAGCGCCGGCACCAGTGTGGCCAGTGCGCGATACAGCGAGACCACGTTCAGATCGAAACTCTTCTGCACCGCCTCGGCGTCGATTTCCCAACTGTGCTGCGCGTCGTAGCGGCCGGCAAGAAACATCACCAGATCCAGCCCGCCCAGCTTGTCCGACACCTCTTGAATCGCGCGCGGCCAGATGTCGTCGCCCATCACATCCATGGGATAAAGGATGGCATTTGCGTGCCCTGCCGCAACCTCGGCCAGTTGCTCGGGGCGGCGTGCCGAGAGCACCACGCGTGCGCCCTCTTTCAGCAAGCGTTGTGCGGTGGCCGCGCCGATGCCGCTCGAGGCACCGACGATCCACACGCGCCGCCCGCGCCAATCTTCCACCCGAGGGTTCAGGTCGAACATCATGACGGATCCTTCTGCGCGTCGCGTTTGCGGAAGAACACCGTGACGTCGCCCACATGGAAACCGAACTTCGTCAGCACCGAGCGATTCATCATCGTCTGCTCGTCCATCTGCCACATCCAATCGTCGAAATTGATGTCGTACGTGGTGTCGTCGACCGGAATCCGCAGCACGTAGGTCCAGTGCAGCGCATTGCCCGCAGTGTGGCCGACGGCTTCGCCGATCACATCGCCCGCCGTACCGCGCCAACTGCCGTCGCCTTGGCGCTTGAGCGTCCACACCCGATGCTGCAGCTCGCCGTCGTCATAGACGAAGCGCTCGTCCAGCGTGCCGTTATTGGCATCGGTCCACGATGGCGTGACGGTCACATGGAACCGCCGCGACACCTCGCCGCTGCGCTTTTGCACAATGCCCCAGGCATCCATCACGCCACTGAAATACATGGGCAACTCGAGCTTCGGATTTTTATCCGCATAGCGCGAGACGTCGACGTTGCCGCAACCTGCCAGCACCGCCAGCACAAGAACTGCCAGCCATTTTTTCATGATGTCGATTCCCGTTCGGTTGATTGATTTCGATTCGGCGCGTTGCCGCGCCACAGCACCCATGCCGCGCCCAATTTGAGCGCACACGGTAAAGCGGCATAAATCCATGCGAGGGCCCTGACGCCCCCCCCGTCTCCAGCCCGGTAGCCGGCCAGATCGAGCGCCGGCAACGCGACGCCCGCAGCAAGCGCAAGCGCGAGTTTGCCCACCAGCGTCCACATCCCGAGATAGAGTCCTGTATCGCTGCGGCGCTCGGCAGGAATCGCATCGGCCAGCATGGCTGGCGGCAGCGCGAGATCGGCACCTAACGCGAGTCCGGAGAGCAAGCAGATCACGCCGAATGCGATGGTTTGGCCTGGCTGTATCAGCACGGCCCACACGAACGCGCAACAGGCCAGAATGGCCGCGATCAACCACGCCGGCCGCTTGCCGATTCGATCCGAAAGTTTGACCCACAGCGGCAAGGCCGCCGCCCCGCCCAGAAAATAGATCGCCAGAAACACACCGGCCTGCGCGGAAGCATTGACCACGTCATCGACGAAAAAGAGAAACAGCGTGGCCGGGATCGACACGGCAAGCGAGTTGATCCCATAGAACAATGTCAGCCGTCGCAAAGCCGGTACAGCCCATGCCTGCCGCCAGGGCAAAGGCTCGCTGTGCGCAGGAATGACCGGTGTGGGCGCGGCCTTGAGCAGGGCGATGAGCGCGGCGGCAAGCAGCAGTGCAAAGACCGCACAGTAGATGAGATAACCATTGGCCTCGCCGAAGCGCCCTGCCAGCGCAATTGGCGCCACCGACGCGAGCACCACACCCGCAAGCCCCGCCCCCTCTCGCCAGGCCGAGACGCGGGCACGCAGGTCGGGCGCATCGGTGAGTCGCACCCCCCACGCCAAGTAGCAGATATTGACGAGGCTATGCGCGGTGTAGACCACGATGAACGCCAATGCGATCCAGACATAAACCCCGGGGGACGTGCGCACCGGCGGCGCAAACACCGCAAACATACCGGCGACCAGCAGTACGCTTCCCAGCACCAGCAGGCGCGCCCAGGCATACGTCTTCCGCTGTAGACGATCGACCCAACGACCGATGAAAGGGTCCTGGACGGTATCGACCACCCGAGCAAGAAGCAACACCAGTCCCAGGGTGAATAGGCTGACGCCGGGAAAATCACCATAGAACTTCGGCGCGATGACGTACACCGGCAGCGCCGCCATCGCCAGAGGTGCGCCGAGACCTGCATAGGCACTCAGCGATCGGGCTTTCACGGTGCACCACCCATCAACGATCGGCGCAGGTCGGGTTCACGCGTATCGCGTGCCAGCCAGATCGCAAAGAAACGCTCCGCAAAGCGAGGATCGTCGATCGACGCCGTGAGGCGACCGTTGGCGTAAAACCGCACGCCGCGTCCCGGCAAAGACACACCGGTCATCGTGTCGCCCTCGCGGACGTCCACGAACGCGCGATCGAGATACGGCGTCCAAATATCCAGGCTGGCTTGATCGGCACCTTGCCGTTTGAGTTCATCCACAGTACTCGACACCAACCGTGCACGTTCGATATCGCGTGCATAAGTGAGCACCAAGGCATACGGCACCTTGGGATCGAATGCAGGCGCGGCGCTCCACAGGGCGGCGTCGTACAACCGCATGCCGAACCACGTCATCTTGCCCTGCCCCAGACGACGCGCATTGGGCACGTCGGCTTGCCAGCCTGCAACCGCCGGCGCGTTCGTCGCGGCGGGAGCAGCTGTGGCTGCGGTCAGCGTCGGCAGGGGTACCGAAGCGGCATGCATCACCGGCGCCGCTACTGCATCGCGCATCAGCACCGACGGGCCAGCAACAAGCGACACCGCAAGCGCGGCCACCGCAACGAGGACGCGACGGGGGTTCATCAGCCGAGCGTCCATTGGCGCACATCCGTGCGGGCTTCGCGGAAGCCCGCCTCGCAGTAAGCCAGATACATACGCCAGATGCGAATGAACGCATCGTCGAATCCCTGCGCCATGATCGTCGGCACGCGCGCTTCGAACAGTACGCGCCATCGTTTCAGCGTCTCGGCATAGTCCAGACCGAAGGCTTTGACGTTCAGCACCTTGAGCGAGGTGGCCGCCACCTGCGCCTCGAATACCGCGGGCGACGGCAGCATTCCGCCGGGAAATACATATTGCTGAATAAAGTCGGTGCCTCGCCGATAAGCATCGAAGCGGGCATTATCGATATCGATCGACTGCACGACGATACGACCGCCAGGCTTCAGGCACCGCGCCAATGTTTCGAAGTAGAGTGGCCAGCGGCGCTCGCCAACGGCCTCGACCATCTCGATCGACACAATATGATCGAACCCTGCATTGGGCAGATCGCGATAGTCGCGAATTTCCAGTGTGACGCGGTCGTTCAGGTTTTGACGTGCCACGCGATCGCGCGCCCAGGCCAGTTGCGCATCGGATAACGTAATGCCGTGCACATTGATGCCACGCAGCGCGGCGCGCTCGGCGAACCCGCCCCAGCCGCAACCGATTTCAAGCACCGTTTGCCCAGGCTTCGCATCAAGCTCGTCGAGAATGCGGTCGTACTTCGCGTCTTGCGCTTCGGCCAGGCTCAAGGCGTCATTGCCGTCGAAGAGCGCCGACGAGTACGTCATTCCGGCATCGAGCCACTGCGAGTAAAAGGCGTTGCCCAGATCGTAATGGCTGAGGATATTACGGCGGCTGCCGCGACGGCTGTTGTCGCGCAGAATCAGATGGCGCAGTCGCTGCACCACCAATGCCCACCAGCGCCCTTGTACCGCCTGATCGACCGCAGCTTCATTACGCAGCGCCAGCGTGAACAGCGCCACCATGTCTTGCGAATCGGCCCATCCGGCCTTGAGACTGTCGGCAAAACCGATATCGCCGCGGCGCAAAATGGCATTCGCCGCACGCCAGTCGCGGATGGTCAACTGTGCATGCAATCCGTGCGCAGCATGGCCGAACACCGTCACCTCACCCGCCGGATCGGTGAGGCTCAAGGCGCCGACCGAAATGCGTTGCAACAGCCGCAAAAACAGACGAGCGCCCAAGGGCATCTTTTGCGCCCCCATGTCGGCGGAGACGTCATTGGATCTCATGGTTGACCTCAATATTGTGAGACACATCGTTTTCAGGAGGACGTGGCTTGGGCACGTAGCGCACGCGGCGCAGCCACAACTTGAGCGCCTGCCAATGAATCCGGGCCATGACGCCAAACGTTTGAAAAGGCGCACGCAGCAGCGCAGCCATCACCCGCGCATTCGTGAGCGCCGCACCCCGGCACCACACCGCCGTCTTGAGAAGCGGCCGACTATGCGCATCGTCGTCGAAATAGTCGATCGCCACACGATGCACATCGCCGGTCTCAGAAAGGGCAAAGCGATAGCGGCCATGCGTTTCGCAAAAGGGCGACACGTGAAAGACCTTGCGGCAGTCGAGCGGCGTGCCCGCGCCGATGGCAGCGCCCTCAGCCGCTTGCAGCACATACTGATGGCGCTCGCCGAACGTATTGTTGACGTCGGCCAGCAGCACTTTCAATTGCCCTTGCGTATCGTGCACATACCAGAAACTGACTGGATTGAAGACGTAACCCAGTACGCGGGGAAAAGCCTGCAACCACACGGCGCCGATCTCCATCTGCACGCCTGCCTGCGCCAGCCGCGCACGCAACCACGCCATCAAATCGCCGCCATCACGCCCGCCGTGGTCGCACGCCTGAAACGAGACCGCGCGGCGGCGATTCACGCCGAAGAGCCACGACGTCGCACGAGCGACGTCGTGCATCCGATCCACGCGCACCCGTACACAAAAAATCGGGTAGTCGAAACGATTCTCGACGGGCCGCGACCGCGCATGCATCACGCGCCCTGCGCACCACTGGATCAGGCCGGCTGACATACCGCCTCCTTCCAGGGCGCCTTCACACCCAAGCGGCTGGCGACGTCCATGCCGGACATCAAGCCATCTTCGTGAAAACCGTAGCGCGTCCACGCCCCGCAAAAATAGACACCGTCCCGACCCTGTATGTCGGCCACGCGGCTCTGTGCCTGGATGGCCGCCACGTCGAAAACGGGATGCTCATAGTCGAAGGTGCGCAAAACGGTTTCGGCCGCGGGCTCGCGTGTGGGATTGAGCGTCACGATCACCGGCCGTTTGAACGGCAACGGTTGCAGCATATTGAGCAGATAACTCACCGCGACGGGCCCGCTGGCCTCGGGCGTGTGTCCGCCTTCTGCCAGATAGTTCCACGCCGACCACGTTGATCGACGACGTGGCAGTTGGGTGATGTCGGTGTGCAGCACCGCGCGATTGGGCTGATAGCGAAAGGCCCCCAGCACCGCGCGTTCGGCAGGCGATGCATCCAGCATCGCCAATGAGGTTGGCGCATGGCAGGCCAAGACGACGGCATCGCAGTGCAGCGGGCCGTCGGCGGTGTGCACGCGCACGCCGTCGATGTCACGTCTTACGGCCTGCACCGGACAATTCAATCGAATATCGGGCAACTCGGCGGTCATCGCTTGCACGTAGCTGCGTGCACCGCCCGCCACGGTGCGCCACTTCGGACGGCCTTCAATCTGCAGCAAATGGTGATTCAGGCAAAAGACCAGGAAGGTGCGCGCTGGAAATTCGAGAATGTCCTTGATCGATGTCGACCAGATGGCCGCCGCCATCGGCAGAAGATACCAATCGCGCATCGCGCGACCGTAGCCTTGATTGTCGAGCAGTTCGCGCAGCGTGACGGTGCTTTCGATCGTCGCCACGTAGGAGGCGGCTTCCCGGTTGAGCCGCGCAATATCGCGCAGCATGCCGAGAAACGCCGGCCGCACCATATTGCGGGGCTGGGCAAACACCGTTTTGATATTCGTACCGGCCCACTCGATATCGGGCTCGCGCACCGACACGCCGAAAGACATATCGCTTTCGTGGGTGGCTACGCCCAACGTCTTGAACAGCGCAATCAGATTGGGATAGGTGACATCGTTGTGAACGAGAAAGCCGGTATCGACCGGATGCCGCAACCCATCCACTTCGGCATCGACCGTATTGGTGTGACCGCCAAGATAATTTCCGGCCTCGAACAGCGTGACCCGATAACGGCTGTTCAGCAGCCAAGCCGCCGAGAGCCCGGCAATGCCGGAACCCACCACGGCCACGCGCGATCCGGGCGCCACGCGAGAGGAGATCATTGCCATGATCAGTGCGCCGCTTGTGTCGAGCTGCCCAGAAGCGCCGCGCGCAACGATGGGCTACGCGTTTCGGGAGACAGCCAGATCGAAGCGAAGGCGCGCGCGAAGGCATCGGACGGTAATTCGCCGCACAACACATCGTTATTGAAAAATCGTACGCCAAAGCCCGCTATGAAAACGCCCAGAAGACGATCACCCTTCTTGACGTCGGGCAGCACGCTTTGCAGCACATCGCTCCAATCGGCAAGCATCTCGGCGTCGGGTGACGCCAGCCGTTCCATTTCAAGCGCCGAGGCCGCCACGATCTGGTCCGCGGGCAGATTGCGCAAGTACGTCAATTCGAGCGCAAACGTGCCGCCAGGGTAGAAATCATCGCCGACAGCCAAGAGACGGGCTTCGTACATACGAAACACGCTCCAGGTCAGCACGCCCTGACCCACTTCACGCCATGGGCCTGCGATCCCGGTCAACGCCGCCATGCTGGCCACGCCGCCTGCCGCCTGCGTGTTTTGCTCGTCACCGCCTGAAGATATGTGCATAATCGGCTACCAGAAGGTCTAAAATCTGAACTCAGTAGTTCCTATTAGACCATCAAGTCTATTTTGTGACTAGTCAGTTCATATTTCTTCCGACTAGTATTTACCCGAACCGTAATGCGGCATGCGCGCCGTACACGACGCCTTCAACCACCTATGCCCCAAGCCCCAATAAAAAAACTCACCCTCAAACAGCAGCAACTCAAGCTGCGCGAAGATGCGATTCTGGATGCCGTCAATCGGTTGCTCGCCACCAAGGGCTACGACCTGATGACGATGGATGAGGTTGCCGCCGAGGTGGGCATTGCGAAAGCCAGCCTGTACAAGCACTTCGAATCGAAGGATGCGTTGGCCGCGTCGTCGATGACGCGCCTGCTGGAAGACACACTGGCGCATATGCAGCGTCAGCCAGAGACGCTGCCGCCGATCGACAAGCTGAAGGCTGTCGTGCGCTGGGCGGTGACCACCCATTTGCGGCAGGAAATGCCCCTTCTGCCCTCCACGCGCTCCAGCATTCAACATGCGCTGGTGGTCCATGAACCCTATACCGAAAAGCTCTCTGCCGTGACTGAGCAGCTAGGCGAGTGGATTCTGGCGGCGCAGGACAACGGCAGCCTGTCTGCGAAGCTCCCCGGCGAGGTGATCCTCTACACCATCTATGCGCGGTCTTGCGATCCGGTGGCGGACTTTCTCCGGATGGGCGGCGCATTCACCGACGAGGAGATCGTCGAGCACCTGATCACCACCTGCTTCAACGGCCTGCGGGACTGACCGATCGCGCAATGAGGGCAAACGGGACGAAAAAAAACCGGGCCAGTTCGGCCCGGTTTCTCAAGCGATCGCTGCCGCGATCCGCTTAACGGCGCTTGCCCGCAAACAGGACGAGCACGCCGGCCACGATCGCCGCAATGCCGGCCCAGTTGGGAATCGGCACCGATTTCTCGGTTTCGGCAGTCGCTTTCACCGAGCCGACCTGCAGCACGGTTTCTTCCGAGGTGTAGTTGAACCCTTTGTAGACGAGCGCCGCAGCGCCCAGGACGATCAACAGTGCGCCGATGACGGTGGTGGCTTTCATGAATTCTCTCTACAGGTGAATGAGGTGCGCCGGACGATACCGTAGGCGCTCCAACCTGTCAGTGACAGAAGGTGACGCACGAATGAGCCCTTACCGAAGTCGCGACCTGTATTAGAATCGACCCTTTTGCCGATCGCCCATGTGGTTCAAAAATCTCAAGCTGTATCGCCTCTCGCCCACTTGGGCCTTGAGCCCGGAGCAGGTCGAAGAAGCCCTCTCCAAATACGCCTTTAAGCCTGGAAACACGTCCGAGATGCAAAGTCTCGGCTGGCTGCCGCCGCGTGAAAACGGTGGATTGGTGCATGTCGTCGGTAAGCAGATGCTGATTGCACTGCGCGCCGAAAAGAAACTCCTGCCAAGCACGGTCATCAATCAGTTCGCGAAAGCACGCGCGCAGGAAGCCGAAGAGCAGCAAGGCTACAAGCCCGGCCGCAAGCAGATGAAGGAAATCAAGGAGCAGGTCACTGACGAGCTGTTGCCGAAAGCCTTCAGTGTCTATCGTGATACGCGAGTGTGGATCGATCCCGAACACCGTTGGTTGGCCATTGACGCCGCAGCGTCCGCCAAGGCGGATGAGGTGTTGGGGTTGCTTGCCAAATCCATCGACCCCTTCCCCGTCGAAAGCCTGTACGTCACACAGTCGCCTGCGGCGGCCATGACGGGTTGGCTGGCCGAAGACGAAGCGCCGTCGAACTTCAGCATCGATCAGGACACCGAGCTGCGCGCCTCGGGCGAAAGCGGTGCGGCGATCCGTTACGTGAAGCACTCGATCGATCCCGACGACGTGCGTCGCCATATCTCGTCAGGCAAGCAGTGCACCCGCCTGGCCCTGACGTGGGCCGACCGCATCTCGTTCGTGCTGACCGAGTCGCTCGACATCAAGCGGGTCGCCCCGCTGGACGTCATCAAGGAAAACAACGATGCCATGTCGCAAAACGACGATGAGCAGTTCGACTCCGACATGACCTTGATGGCGGGCGAATTGGCCAAGTTGATTGCCGACCTGGTCGAAGCCTTGGGTGGCGAAAAAACCAGCCCTTAAGCCCTGATTGGTGTCAGCACCGCAAATAAACCGGCCCTCCAGACGCTCATGCATCTGGAGGGCCGTGTCATGCCGGTTGCCAGCCGCCCTGCCATCGTCAGCAAAGCGCCAATGGCGGGCGTGCCGGCCGGCTTGTCGGGATTACATCGCGCCCGGAGCAGCCAGATCGATCACGCCCTTGGGCAGACCGCTGATCTTGCCGACCATCGTGGGCTTGCCCGTTTCCAGATCGACCGTGTGCAATGCGCCGTCCAGCAACAGGTAAGCCTGGTTGCCGCCCTTGCCGTCGGAGACGATGTCGAAGGCCGGCTTCGACAACTTCTTGACGATCTCGCCCTTCGCAACCAAGGTGCCGTCGTTAGGCGGCGCTTGCAGCAGCAATTGACCCGTCGCAGCGTCCAGATCGAACAGTTGCGTGGCCTTGGTGCCCGCAAACGAATTGGTGTATGCGCCCGCCACGACCTTGGGCGTCTTGCCGGCGTAGGCGCCGTCAGCCGCATAGTTCAACGGCTTGTCCAGCACCACTTCGCCCGTATCGACGTTGACGCGGAAGTTGGTGCCATCGGACGCGATCAAACGCAGGCGATCGGCGACAGGGTTGAAATCAACCACGGCCGAGCCCTTGCCGGGCAGTGCCTGATTGAGCTTCGCACCGGCAGTGGCCGTCGCGGTCGACGGATCGATCGTGTAGAGGACATTGTCGTCGCCAACGGCATACAGCTTGCCATTGGACGGGCGCACGTCGATGCCACGCAACGGCGTCTTGATGTTCTTGATATCCCAGGTACCCGTCACTTTCTTTGCGACGGTGTCAATTTTCGCCAGCTTGTTGCTGCTGGACAGCGCCCACAGATCGGCGGCTTGTGCGGCGCCGGCCATGGAGAACGAAGCGATCAAACCCGCGGCAATCATTGTGAATTTCATGTGATATCCCTTCCAGGTGGATGACGTTTAGGTTGCGGTGTCGACATCGGCCCGCGCCAATGTCCCTCCGTTCCCTGTTAACGCGCCAACCCGCCGACTGGATGTCGCAACTTACACATTGTTTCAAACGGGACTAATCCAGGTGCCTGAAAGCACACGACCCCTTGCGCACAAGGGGTCGTGTCGCTCACATGCCGAGCGTTGACTACCGCGTCGGTTGCGGCGCCATTGCGGCAGCTGCGGCCACCACGCGACCGATGAACAGCACGGGTCCCGTTGGTCTACCGGTTGGCGATCCGCCTTGCGGCTCGAGCGTCATCTCGAACAATTGCCCTGGCTGGATCTTGCCGACGGCGGCAGCCGCCACGTTGATCGTATTGCTGCCAGCCACGAGTCCCAACGAGCGCGGACGCGTTTCACCTGGCGCCAACGTCCAGAGCTGAACGGCGCGATCCGACGGCGCGTCCAGGCCCACAAGCGGATCGATGCGGACGTCGCCCGAGCCCATCACCGTCAGTACCCAACCCGGTTTGGCGGCTTCGCCTGGCGCCTGCAGCACAGCCACCTGCGGCGGCACAGGTGCCTCGCGATTCGGGAAGATGGCCAACATGATGGCGGCCGCAGCGAATCCGGCGCTGACCCAACGCCAGGTTGGCACGCTGTCCCAAAGACGGCTGCCCCACGAGGCAGGCTTGCGGGTCGAGGCTGGCGCCGATCGCGGCGCAGCCGGATGTGACGTCGAGGAGGTTTGCGGCGCGGCGGCATCCGGTGCGGCATCGGTTGCCGCTTGCGCGCCGGCCGATCCGGCACCAGCAGACGCGGCGCGCTGTGCGACCGATGCCTGAATCCGCGTCCATACGGAAGCCGACGGTGCAAGCGCCGGCACACGGGCGGCCAGCGCGAGCAGATCGTCTTCCCACTGCAATGCCATCTCGGCCGCTACGCGATCGCGTGCGATCAACGTCTCGACCTCCTGCGCATCCGGGCCCTCGAGCAAACCCAAAACATATTCGCCGATCAATGCGCGGCGTTCGAAAGTGTTTTCTGGAATCATGCTGACAGGCACTCCTGCAGCGCGCGCAGCCCGGCACGGATACGGCTCTTGATCGTACCCAGGGGCGTTGCAAGTTTTTGCGCGATCTGTCCGTGCGACAAACCTTGGTAATAGGCGAGCATGATGGGACCGCGGCGGTCGTCCTCGAGATAATCGAGACACCGATCCAGGCGATGCACACCCTGCGCCTCGGTGGCAAGGCCCTCGGGCCCGGGAGCGTCATCAGCCACCGCGTGAATCACCTCGTCGTCGACGACGATCTCGTCGCGGCGTCGCAGGCGGCTCAGCACGCGATAGCGCAAGATGCTGTACATCCAGGCGCGTCCGCTGCCGAGCGTGCGGTCGAAGCGATCCGCGTTATCCCAGATCTGCACGAACGCATCGTGCAGAATTTCTTCGGCCTCGTCACGCCGGCCCAGCATCTTGGCAGCCAGGCCCAACATGCGCGACGATTCGCAGTTGTAGAGGGCATCGAATGCCGGCTCGTCGCGGCGCGCACAGCGCTCCAAATGTGCTTCGTAGTCGAAGTTCTCGATAATCATCCGCCCCCCTGACGGCAATTAGTCCAGACCGTGGAAGGACGAGTCGTCCGGCCCCACATGCGATGGATGCTGCCAGGTGACATCCCGCATTGAATGCTGCACCAGGCTCTCCACGCCCAACAGTACCGCGAAAATCGCCATGCGAATGGGAATACCGTTGTCGGTTTGCCGGAAAATGGCCAGGCGGGGGTCGTGGTTGAGGTCAATGCTCAGGTCGTTGGCATCGGGACGGCTATCGCGTGGCAACGGATGCATGACGATCGTGTCCGGGCCGCAATGTGCATCGATCATGGCGCGATTGATTTGAAAATCGGGCGTGTACCCTTCCTGTTCTTCATTGGCGAAGCGCTCTTTCTGTACACGGGTAGCGTAAATCACATCGGCGCCGCGCAAGCCTTCGCTCATCGAATTCGTCGATACGATCACGTTGTCGTTGCGACTGGCCTGCTCGATGATGTAGCTGGGCATCTCCAGGCCTTTCGGCGAGATCAGCGTGAATTTGATGCCGCGGTACGCTGCCATCAGCTTGATCAACGAATGCACGGTACGGCCGTACTTCAGATCGCCAACCATCGCAATGTGCGCCCCATCGAGCAGCTTTCCAAGACGCGAAAACTCGGTCAGGATGGTGTACAGATCGAGCAGCGCCTGGCTGGGGTGCTCGCCGGGGCCGTCGCCGCCGTTGACCACAGGGATATTCGTGGCGCGCGCAAACTCGGCGACCGAGCCTTGTTCGGGATGCCGGATCACCATGGCATCCACATAACCGCTCAATACGCGGCTCGTGTCGTAGATCGACTCGCCCTTGGCCATCGACGAGAACGTGAATCCGGTGGTGTCGCATACGGAGCCACCCAGGCGGCAGAATGCGGCGCCAAAACTCACCCGAGTCCGCGTGCTGGCTTCGAAGAATAAATTGCCCAGCACGGCGCCCTCGAGCACCCGCGAAACTTTCTGACGGCGCGCGATGGGCTGCATCATGTCTGCGATGCGGAACAGATCTTCAGCGGCTTCGCGCGTGAACTGATCCACAGACAGAAGCTGTGGCCGGCCCTCGACCGAGATGCGATCACGCAACGCTCCGGATTGGCCCGACTGCGTATACTTTTCCAGCAATGCCGTGTTTTGCGTAATCTCGGAGACGAAGCGCTCCACGACTTCCGGCATGGCACGATACTCCTGCGATCCCTCCGGCAACAGCCACGTATCCAGTGCGCGTCGCTTGACGCCGATCCGCGAGGCGAAAACGTCACGCGTCAGATTCATGCGGCGCATCGCGTCGCGAAGGAAAGCTTGCTGGGAGATCGACATGTCGGCACCTAGGTTATGTACGCGATGCGTATATTAACGCTGCGAAATAGCGAGGCACCATAAAATTTTTGTGACATCGATCGTCGGGTCACGCACGGGGCAATCGCAGGAACGGCGTGCCAACGCGAGGTGGCCACATCGACGCGCCGCGGCATAGGAAAACCCAATGGGCACAGGAACGTGGGTTGCGAGATCACGCGCATCGATTGCAAAACGGAGCCGCACCATGACTGATACGAAAGACGCACGCCCGACCGCCCAGACGACTGCGAAAACGCCTGGAAACGAGCAAGCAACCACCCATGCGCACGTCGCCCCTGAAAATGCCCGGGCATTTCCGCCAAATGATCCGGTCGACGTGCCCAACCTGCCTAAAGCAGTCAAACCAGCCGAGCGCGCGCCTGCTGGCGAGCATCCGACCGACGCCGCGCAGTCCAACCCGGATGTGGATACCACCAAGCATAGCTGGGCCGATAACACACAGCCCGCGCCCGACAAGAAGAACGCCCGCTCATCCATTCTTTGACGCACTGCTCGTGCGTTGCTTTGGCGACCCACTCAATAACAGGAGACGACACCATGTCCGACAAGACACCGAAAGTGATTCCGCCCGCGCATAATCCCGCCGATACGCGCCCGGCGGCGGGTAAGGACGACCCAAAAATGAAAGGGTCCGGCGAGTTGCCGATGCCCTCAGACGCGCCGAAGGTTGCGGGAATGGAGCGCGCCAGTCGCGTGCATACCGAACCTGGCGATCCAGGCGTCCCGGCACCTGAAGGACAAATCGCGGGAGGAACGCCTCCCGATACGCTACAAGCCGAATCGGACGATGCGCCGAAGCGCTAGCGTCACCGCCTCTGGCGTTTAGCTTGCGAGGGGATTCTTACCATCGCGGCAGATGGGTGTGGCGGACTGAATCGAACGAATCGCCGCATCCATCTCCTGCTGGTCGAAGGGCGCAATGCCCATGATCGTCAGCGTCGCCTTGGATGCACGGTCCCCGGCGGGGCGCACGGTAAACCGCATGAGTGCGCGCGCCGGCTCATTTACCGTAAACAGACGGGTTTCGCCGGTGGTGGCTTTCGGATCAACAGACCCCGTAAAGTCGTAGGCGATATTGAAGGGATGTTGGCGATCGACGTAGCACGCCTTCAAATACTCACGCACGCGCCGCTGGGCTTGATAATAATCCGTCGAGACATCGAAAGCTTGAGTCGGAAACTCGCCAGTGGCGTCGACACCGCGACTGGCGCACCCCGACAGCAACGTGGTGGCGCAAAGACCTGTGAGCAGCAAGCGACGCATATTCATTCCCGATAAGAGCTTCATGCGACAGGATTATGCCGCAATGCCGCGACGACAGCGAAATAGCGGGTCCCACATCGGCATTTTGTAACTGCCGATCGCAGGCTCACGTAACCAAATCCCTCTGGCAGCGATGCCGTGTAAATCGATGCCCACGTTAAAAAGCCTTCGCGCTCGATGCGCGAAGGCTTTTCAAACCGCAGTACTACTGGCTCAACCGGATTAACGGTTGGCAGCGCCCTGGATTTTTTCTCCGCCACGCTCAATGTCTTTCCCTGCACCGCCAATGGTGTTGCAGCCCGCGGTAAGCGCGGAAATGGCGAGCAGCACGGCGAGAATGGCTTTGTTCTTCATGACTTTCTCCTTCTGGCGCACGTATATCCATACGGCGTAATGGGTCGATCGAAAGCGCATCGATTGCGCACGCTCAGAATACATGAGCCCTGCAGCGATGACAGCGAAACACGCGCGCAATTCGGATGCAAACCACACTGAAGTAGCAACAACCTATTTCCAGCGGGTTGCAAATGGCGAAGCAGCGGGAACTGCCGTCCCAATCACTTTAGACAACGCGAGGGCATTGCCTGGCAAAACGGGCACGCGGGTTGCGAACACGTCAGCAGCTTATCCATACGAAGGAGACCCATAATGTTCAAGATGCCTAGCGGTGCCCGCAGCGTGCGCCCTGCCATGACGATCGTTCCGCCCGTGCGATTCAACAGCACGCCCGGCAATCCCGATAACCCGGACTCGCCGATCCCCGGCGAGCATCCGATTCCGGGGCAACCGCCTTCACCGGGTGCGCCCCCCACACCGTCCGATCCACCGGTCGTGCCGCCCTCGCCCGCTGCACCGCCAACGCCGATGGCGTGATCCGACACGACGACGCATCGTCACCGAGATCCGTGTTGATCGCAAGAATCGGTGTTGATCGCAAGACGCACATCAGCGCTCCGGGATGCAGGCCTATGCCGCCTGCCTCGGGGCGCTTTTCATTGGGCTGGACTACACTGGCGCGTTGCCTGAATGCCGCAGCCCATAGCTGTGGATGAACGCCCCGGAATTGCCCGCATGATACGCATCTCACAACTGAAACTCCCCCTCGATCATCCCGAATCGCAACTCCGCGACGCCGTGGTCGCACGTCTGAATCTTGCAGACGCCGATGTGCTGACGTTGAGCGTGTATCGGCGGGCCTATGACGCCCGTAAACGCACGGCGATCCTGCTGGTGTATACGGTCGATGTCGAGCTCGTCGACGAGGCTGCCTGCCTGCATGCGTTTGCACAAGACAACGACATTCAGCCGACGCCGGATATGTCTTATCGCTTTGTGCGTCAGGCACCCGCCACCTCATCGGGCCCGCGCCCCGTGGTAATCGGCATGGGGCCTTGTGGCCTGTTCGCCGGGTTGATCCTCGCTCAAATGGGATTCAAGCCGCTTATTCTGGAACGCGGGAAAGCCGTGCGGGAACGAACGAAAGATACTTTCGGACTGTGGCGCAAAGGGGTGCTCAATCCGGACTCGAATGTGCAATTCGGCGAAGGCGGGGCCGGCACGTTCTCGGATGGCAAGCTTTACAGCCAAATCAAGGACCCGAAATTCTACGGCCGCAAGGTGCTCGACGAGTTTGTGAAAGCCGGCGCACCGGAGGAGATACTCTACGTCAGCAAGCCGCACATCGGCACATTCCGACTGGTGAGCATGGTCGAGAAAATGCGCGCCACGATCGAATCGCTGGGCGGTGAAATCCGTTTCGAGAGTCGCGTGGAGGATCTCGAGATCGTGGACGGCCAAGTGCGCGGCATCACGCTTGCGGGCGGCGAAACCATTGCGTGCAATCACCTGGTGCTGGCTGTGGGCCACAGCGCACGAGACACCTTCGAGATGCTGTTCGAGCGCGGCGTGCATATCGAAGCCAAACCGTTTTCGATTGGCTTTCGCATCGAACACCCGCAGAGCCTGATCGACGACGCGCGTTTCGGCCAGTACGCCAAGCATCCGATGCTGGGTGCTGCTGACTACAAGCTCGTGCATCATGCCAATAACGGACGCGCGGTTTACAGTTTCTGCATGTGCCCGGGGGGCACAGTGGTCGCCGCTGCCTCTGAGCCCGGACGCGTGGTAACGAACGGCATGAGTCAATATTCCCGCGCCGAGCGCAATGCCAACTCCGGCATCGTTGTGGGTATTTCCCCGAAAGACTATCCCGGCCATCCCCTGGCCGGAATCGCATTCCAACGCCACTGGGAAAGCCGCGCATTCGAGTTGGGCGGCAGTTCCTATCAGGCGCCAGCGCAGCGGGTAGGTGACTTCCTTGCCAAGCGTGCCTCGGTGTCATTGGGGGATGTCAAACCGTCATACACCCCAGGCGTAACGCCGACCGATCTCAGCACCGCGTTGCCTGACTATGCTATCGAAGCGATCCGCGAAGCGCTTCCCGCGTTCTCGCGCAAGCTGCGCGGCTTCGCAATGGATGATGCGTTGTTGACGGGCGTCGAAACGCGTACATCGTCCCCCATCGGGATCAAGCGCGGCGCCGATTTTCAAAGCGTCAACGTACGTGGACTTTTTCCGGCCGGTGAAGGCGCGGGCTACGCCGGCGGCATCTACTCCGCCGCCATTGACGGCATTGAAGTGGCAGAGGCAGTCGCCACAGCCATCATGGCGCCATGACTGCACGCCCTTCCCGTCATGACGCCAGATAGCGCGCCATCCCGTGGCCCGCGACCACACCGCTTGCCATGACGGCCGTAAGCAGATAGCCCCCTGTAGGGGCATCCCAGTCCAACATCTCGCCGGCGCAAAACATACCCGGCATGGCCCGCAGCATCAGATTTTCGTCCAGCGCCTGACGCATGACGCCGCCCGACGTACTGATCGCTTCATCCATGGGACGCGGGCGCAACAGTGCGATCGGCAAGGCCTTGATTGCGTTCGTCAACGCGATCGGCGACGACATGACTTCGGGCGTTACGCATTCGCGCAACACGCCCCACTTGGCCCCCGTCAATCGAAGCCTGCTTTGCAAAAAGCTCGACCACGACCTGGCGCCGCGCGATACCGAGAGCGCGGCCAGCACCTTTTCACGTGACCAATCCGGCAGCAAATCGATGAAGAGTTTTGCTTGGCCTTGCGATGCACACGTTTTTACCAGCGATCCCGACCACGCATAAACGCCGCCGCCTTCAATACCGGTGGCCGTCAACATGCATTCCCCTGCCCGAAACTCGCCGTCGGAAGCCGTCGACAGCGCGATGTTCTTGAGCGGCTGCCCCGCCCACTTCTCGACGAATGGCGCGCTCCACGCCACGTCGAATCCGCAGTTGGCGGGCGCGAGCGGGGCGATCTCTACGCCTTTAGCCATCAGCACATCGACCCACGCGCCATCGGAACCCAATCGCGACCAACTGCCGCCGCCCAATGCGAGCAAACACGCCCGCGGCTTGACCGTCAGCGCATCGCCAGCGTTGAGAAAGCACAACCCGCCATTCGCGTCGAACCCCTGCCAGCGGTGCCGCATCCGAAACTCGACCCCACGCGCACGCAAGCGCGCCAGCCAGCCGCGCAACAGCGGCGCCGCTTTCATTTCGTGGGGAAACACGCGACCCGACGTGCCCACAAACGTGGCAGCACCCAATTCATCCGCCCACGTTCGCAACGCTTGCGGACTCATCGCATCGAGCCACTGAGGGACCGTGTCGTCAAACCCCGAGTAGCGACGCGAGAAAGCGTCGAGCGGCTCACTGTGGGTAAGATTGAGGCCACCCCGTCCGGCAAGTAAAAATTTCCGTCCGCCCGACGGCATGCCGTCATAGACCACCACCGAAAAGCCCTGCATGCTGAGAACGTCGGCGGCCATCAGCCCGGCCGGGCCGGCGCCGATGATTGCAACGACGGGATGGAGTTCGGGGGAAGTCATGAACGTATTGGCGGCAACGAAACGCGGCAAGCATAGCCTACATGCCGCCATGCCGATGAATGCCTGCTCACTTCACCGATACAAACCGCCCCTGACCGGGGCAAGGGCGTGGCCCGGGCGTAAAAAAGGCGGCTATGAAGCCGCCTTTACATCACACTCACGCAACCTGCTTACGGGCGCTTTTTCGCGTCTTCTTTTGCATCGCCATAAGCGGCTTGCGTCTTGCCGGCCACTTGCTCGGCCTTGCCCTTCAGTTCCGTGGAAGTGCTGCCCGTTACCTTGCCGGCAACTTCCTTGACCTTCCCTGCGACTTCCTCAGCGCGGCCTTTAACTTGGTCTTTGTTCATTCTGCACTCCTTTAAAGATACGCCAATCTGGCATCTCCTTTCTAGCAAGCAACAGGCCCGGGCATCGAAAACGGGCCGGGAAAACCCGTCAACTTTTCGCCTGGAAACGGGATTTACGCTGCGTTACCCAGCTCACGCAAAGGCTGCGCAATTGGGCACCCCAACACCCTCCTGTCCTTCCTCAGCGCACCTGCAACAGCTTGGTTAGAATGACCGGCTACTTATAGAGCAGAGCATTATGGAACTCGTCAGCACGCATCTCACAGCCGCCCCCGGTGGCGTGGTACTTACCACCGCTATCGAAGGTGAAACCATTCAGTCGTATGTGGTCGTGGCACCGCCCGACATCAACGCCGTCGCCGACATTGTTCCGGCCAGCGAATTCGAACGCGGTGCGGACGTGCACGCCACTGCCGTGATCGAGCCGGGCGAAGCCTTGGACAAAATCGAAGAGGTGCTGGAAAACGTTCAACCGGGGGACGTGGTGGTATTTCTGTGCGCGAGCGATGCCGTATATGCTGAAACGCTATCCGGGCTCGGCTATAGCGCGGGTTGATGCGCTGCGTGCAGGCTGAGAAATGCGTCTTCAGCCGGCGCGCGTGGATTGAATCCACCACACGATGAGCGGCGGTCCGATCAACAATAGGGCCACCAGGGCGATGCGCCAAGGACGCCATTCCCACTTCGGGTCGTCGTCCTCCTCTTCTCCGGCCACGCCTGCCTGCAATTCGGAAGGCGCTTCGAGATAGGCTTGCGCCACCTCGAAGCTTTTGCCGCTCAATGTGCGCTGCTCGACAGCTTCGGCAAGTGCCGCGTGGCCATTTTGGCCGACCCAGCGGCGCACATCTTCAAAATCGTTGAAATTAGCCATAGCAGTGTGACGGCGACGCCATCACGCTTTCAGTGCAATGGCGATCAGATCCCTAAGTCGTTCGAAGCCTGCGACGTAGTCTGAATTTTCAGAGCGCGCCAGCAAGCCCGAATAGTTGTGCTCGAGCTTCTGCTCGATCACTTCACGCAAGCCCGGCGTATCCTTGGCCAGATGCAGCATCGACAACAGCGCGGTTGCCAGCGCATCGATCTGGCCACTTTGTTGCGACACGGTTTGCACCAAGACGGCGATTTTATCGTCGGTATCCATGACCTGTCTTCAACCCTTCAGTGATTGCAATTCTGCCAGCGCCAAGAGGCGCGTTTTGGCAATATCGGCGCGTTCGAGGGCGCTACGCCACGCCGTAATGTCGTGATCGGCAACGGCAGGCCAGCGAACAGCCTCCGCACCTGTCAACGCAGCAGCGGCAGCGGTGCGCCACTCGGTCATGGCGGCATCCCAGTCGCCCTGATCGACGCGAACGTTTTGCATGCCATGCGCATCGGATTCGTGGGTGTCAGTCATGGCTACTCCTGGTGAACAGCAATTTGCGGAAGCACCGGCAGCGGCTCCCAATCGGCCGAAATTTCCGGCGACGTACGTTTGGTCAATTGCCAGCAGGTGCCATCATCGGCCAATGCGAACAGCAACGCCGCGCCATTGCCCGGATTCTCGGCCGCGCCTGAGGAAATCTGAATAATTTTTCTGGTCATAGTCTTCCCATGTCAACGTCTGAACAGCCGCGTGCTATCCAGCAGGAGAAGACAGACAGCACGAAATGCGCCCACCTATTGTGAGGGTCGCATTGTGCGAATAGGGATGAGCGCCATGACGGGTTGTAAGGGATTATGTGCTGCGATGCGTCATTTCAGCCCCGCAACCCAGGCGCGGCGTCAACCTGCGTCAGGCGCTGCTACGTTTTGTAGATAATCTCCAAAGCGACGTTACTTCCTGAGTGCGCGCAAAGGCGAGCGGATCGGCCGCATCGCTCGCCTTGCCGTGGCGCGGCCGGATGGTCAGGCGATCGACTACCACCAGATCGGCAGAATCGATCATTGCCTCCAGGGCCCCTGGCGCACGCAGGCCAAGATGCTCGGCCAGATCCGACATGATCAGCCAACCCTCACCTTGCGGCGCAAGGTGCGCCGGCAATCCGCGCAAAAAGGCGTTAAGCATCTGGCTCTCGGGGTCGTAAAGCGCGCCTTCGATCGGCGTCGTAGGCCGTCCCGGCAACCAAGGGGGATTGCACACAATCAGGGAAGCTCTCCCCTCGGGAAACAGATTGCCCGACGTCAAGACACGCACATCTGCGTGCGGCACCACACGCGCAATGTTCTCTCGTGCGCACGTCACAGCGCGCGGATCGATTTCGGTCGCAATCACGTGCTTCATACCGCGCTTGGCCAGCGCGATGGCCAGCACGCCGGTCCCGGTGCCCAGGTCGAAAGCCGTGTCGCCTTCAGGCAAAGGCGCGCGCATCACCAAATCAATGTATTCGCCACGCAGAGGCGAATACACACCGAAGCGTGGATGAATGGTCGCGTCAAGTGCAGCAACCGGAATGCCCTTGCGCTGCCACTCGGCAGCACTCAACACTCCTTGGACGGCCCGCAACGCCATGATGGCGGGCCCGGCGCCTGGCCCGTGCCACGCACTCAACGCCGCGCGCGTATCCGGCGCACGGCGCAACGCCACCTGCCAAAGCGCATCGACGGGCACCAACACGGCATTCATGATGTGCGCGCGATGCGATTGCGCCTGCCGATGCGCGTTGAAGCGATCGATCGCCGGCGCCGCGGGGTCAGGTACGCGCCGACGCTTCTGGACCCTGCGGCCCAACGCATCGACCAACGCCCGGGCATTGTGATAATCGCCTTGCCACAATAACGACGTGCCTTCACAAATCAGCCGATATGCCGCGTCTGCCGACATACGATCGTCTGCAAGCCGCACGCGTTTTGGCGCCGCAGCGCCACTTGGTGATTGCCAAGACACCGCAGGCGACCCATCTTCGTGCATCCATTCGATCGTGGCCGTAGCCGTCATGCTGATATCCATAAACAGAGTCACCGCTCGCAATTGGCACGGCGTGCGCCGATTATAGGTAGGAAGCCCCAGGCACGCCGTTTGCGTTGATCCCATCACCTTAAACACGTATCGGAGATACTCCATGAAAATTCGTCAAATCGCTGCGACACTGATGGTTGGTGCATTGATGGCTTCGGGCCCGGTCATGGCGCAATCCACGATGGGTGGCAAGCCTGTAACGACCTCGCCGTCCAACACGCCTAATGACGGTACGGCTGTCCCCCCCAACCAACCCGTGCCGGCTGGTCAGCAGTCGCCTGCGCCCACGGGGAAGGGCAATGACGTGTCGACCAAGAAGGGCACGCAAACCCAATCGGGCATGACGCACAAGAAAGGCGACATGAACCACAAGAGCAGCACCAAAACGAATGCGGCTGAACCCGGCCAGCCGATGCCCAAGACGGGTGGCGGCAACTAAGTTGGTTTTGACGACGCACGCGGCTGATTAGTCGTGCGCGGGTTGAAGCGAGGCGCACCCGTTGGTGCGCCTTTATTTTTGTACGATACTCCCTCCACCCCATTACAGGCGCTTGAACGCCCTCTTCCGCCATGCGCAAAATCGTCGTCCGGTCCATTGTTGCCGTGCTGGTTCTCGCCGCGATTGCGGTTGCCGGACTCATGATCAGCGTTAGATTCGTTGAAAGCCGCATCGCCGACTTCGTCGGCCCTATAGGAAAGATCGAACGTATCCACGTTGGGTTTTCTTCAGTCGTACTTGAAGGCGTTACGCTCGATGGCGAAGACGATTGGCCAGCCGATAATGCGCTGAAGGCGGCGCGCATCGTCGTTCATCCGGACTGGCGCGCGTTGATTGCCAAGCGCAATGTCTACGACAGCGTACGCGTCGAAGACTTCGTGCTGACTGCCGTTCGGCGCGGCAATGGTCAGATCGACGCACTCCCATCGCTGCGCAAACGCGCCCAGCAGCGAAGCGAAGAAGCCCGCGCACGCGGAGAGACCGAAAAGCGGGAAACCCGCATCGGCAAACTCGAATTCGCGGACGGACGTATTGACTACTACGACGCCGTGGTCAGCAAGAAACCACCGCATCACATTCCGATCGGCAATGTGAACGCCACGATCGCACCACTGCATTTTCCGCTCGACGATGCGCGCACCGATATTCGGATTACCGGTAATCCAACCACCAAAATTTCGACTGGAAAGTTGAATGTGGAGGGATGGATTGCCCTCGCCTCGCGCAACGCTGATGTAAACATTGCACTGTCCCAGGTGGACGTCGCACTGTTTTCACCTTATCTTCGCCGCGATTCACCCTTGGCGTTCAATGGCGGCAGGCTCGATATGCGGATGCGCTCGCGCGTCGATAATCAAAAGCTCAATGCCAGCGGACAATTGGTGCTGCACGATTTGAAGCTGCGGGATGAAGGGCTTGCGGCACTACCCAAAAAGGCTGCGCTGGCGATGCTGGAGGACAACAAGGGCCGCGCCATTTTCGATTTCACGATGACGGGTACGTTGAAATCGCCTCAGTTCAAACTCGACGACGATATATCCACCCGAGTCGCCGGGGGCCTTGCCTCGGCCTTGGGGATCAGCGTCGAAAACATGGCCGGCGGCCTGGGAAGCGCCGTGGAAGGCATCGGTGGTGCGCTGTCCAATCTGTTCGCGCAGTAGTGGCGAAATGCGCCTGCCTCATTTGGAGGCTGCAGCGCGGATGTGGTTCGCTCGAGCCCGGTATCTCAAGGGGCGAGTTTGAAACCCATGTCGATACCCCAGCGGTCGGTTTCCCGCAGCCACTTCGTTTCGCAATGCACGCAGCGATAGCGATCTTCCCGGTTCAGCTCGCGACCCTTCTGCGTAGGCGTCACATACCCCTGATGCACCAGACCCGGATGTGAGGATTGACCCGCTTGACCCGCCCTGATGGTTTGACATGCCGTACACGTGCTCATGCGCGTCGCGCTCCCTAAACGAGGCTTACACAAGCCTCTCGTGAATTCATTTTAATACAAATAAAACATTAGCTTACCTCGTGCTCAAAATTAAACCCGCACGCAGCGGGTGATGGAATATCGACGGATTGGCAGGGGAATGGCCAATTTTCTACCGAGTCAAACCAAAGTGCTGCGATGCCGTCGGATACGCTGAGTAACAAGTGCGAGCGCCGATCCGATCACGGTGGAAAACAAAAAGGTTGCTGCAGCCGCGACCACGTTAAGCGACGTATAAGCCCCCATCGGTTGTGCTATCGCCACCCCAAACGCGGCAACAGCCGCCCAGATCACGCAAACGCTCAAGGAACGGCCCACCCGATCGGTCTGGCCCGCTGCAACGCCGACCGCCATCGCGCTGATCACCACGGCCAACATGCCCCAGAAAAGCGTTTCATCCACCATTACGATCTCTTTCGTTATCAAGGCGCATGCGCATCGCATCCGCTCACTTCGCTACCCGGACTGCGGGCTCGCCGCATTCTCGAAGAAAGCCGGACACATTGTAGTCAAGCCGTTTTCTCTACCGCTTCTGCGATGCGCTGCGCCATTGCGCGATCGACCGGTGGCCCGTATCCAGCCTGAGCATTCGACCGCATGTGACGGACATTGCTGGTGCCCGGGATCGCACACGTCACCGCCGGGTGCGCAAGCACAAACTTGAGCAGCAATTGCGCCCAGTTCTCGCATTGCAACTCGGCGGCGAAGCCAGGCAAGGGCTTGCCGGTCAACCGCCGCAACAGGCCACCACCGCCGAAGGGTTGATTCACGATGACGGCGACACCCCGATCGGCCGCAAACGACAACAAGCGCTGCTCGGCCGCACGATCATCCGCCGCGTAGTTCAGTTGCACGGCATCGATCTGCGCCTCGCGCATGACCGCAATCAAATCATCGTGCGCCCCAGGGGTGTAATGCGTAATGCCCAGATAGCGAATTCGGCCTGTTGCCTTCCATTCCCGCAGGGTTTTGAGGTGCGTGCGCCAGTCGACGAGATTGTGGATCTGCATCAAATCCACGCGCGACACTTGCAGTGCACGCATCGAGGCCTCCATTTGCGCAATTCCCTGCTCGCGTCCGCGCGTCCATACCTTCGTCGCGACGAACACGCGGTCGCGCAGCCCGGATGCGGCGAGCACATCGCCCGCAACCCGCTCGGCGCTGCCATACATCGGCGACGAATCGATCACACTGCCCCCGGCGTCCACAAGGGACCGCACGACAGCGATGTGCTCGCTGCGGTCGGCGTCGCCGATGTCGAACGTGCGATACGTGCCGCACCCGATGACCGGCAACGTTTCACCCTTCGAACCGATGGGACGGCGCGACATGCTGCGGCCGGCCTCGGCCGCGCGCATCGTTGTCGGCAAGGCGGCATACACGGCGGCTGCCCCCGCCCAGCGCAAAAAGGTGGCACGCCCCGGATTTTCGGGTGGAATCGGCAGATCGTGGCGGCCCATGCAGTGTTTCCTTACGGGTGTAGCAGACAGTTCATTGTGCCAGACGCGGTATTCGGTCATTCTGTTGGCTTAAGATCGAATGACACTGTTGCCCGCCCGCCAGGTGGGTGCAGTCAGGGCGTGTTGCCTGCCGCCATTCAACGAACGCTTGAGGATCTGCTTTGAAAGATACCGAATCCCCTCTCGTCACGGCATCCCTCAAATATCCGGAAGAAGATGCGCGCTCGTCTTCTTCTCGCGCCGCCATCACGCGGGCCTTTCTCGATCATCTGCTGTACACCCAGGGCAAGTCGCTTGAGTTGGCGTCCAACAAGGACCTCTATCAAGCGCTGGCCCACACCGTACGTGACCGGATGCTGCGCTTGTGGTCCGATACCTCGACCACGTACAAACGCCGGGGGGCACGCACCGTGGCGTACCTCTCCGCCGAATTTCTGATGGGTCCGAGTTTGGGCAACAACCTGCTCAACCTGGGGATCACCGATGAAGTGAAAGGCGCGATCACCGATCTCGGCCTGGATTTCGATCAATTGCTGCACCAGGAAGAAGAGCCCGGATTGGGCAACGGCGGGTTGGGCCGGCTCGCGGCCTGCTTCATCGATTCGCTCGCCTCGCTTGAAGTGCCGGCCATCGGCTACGGCATTCGCTATGAATACGGCATCTTCTTTCAAACCATCATCGATGGCTGGCAGGCGGAAAATACCGATACCTGGTTGCGTTATGGCAACCCCTGGGAGATTCATCACGCCGAATGGGGCGTGGAGATCAAGCTCGGCGGCGCCACCGAACAATATATCGACGATCAGGGCCGGTTCCGCGTGCGCTGGGTGCCGGAAAAGACGGTTACCGGTGTGCCGTTCGATTCCCCCATCCTGGGATACAAGGTCGGCACGGTCAACACCCTGCGCTTGTGGCGTGCGGAAGCCACTGAAGAGTTTGACGTATCGGTTTTCAATCAAGGCGATTACCTCGGGGCGGTCAGCAAAAAGGTCACGTCCGAAAACCTGACCAAGGTGCTCTACCCCAACGACGAAAGCGTGCAAGGCAAGGAACTGCGGCTCGAGCAGCAGTATTTCTTCGTGTCCTGCTCGTTGCAGGACATGCTGCGCATCCAGGCGCATCGCGGCTTGCCGATGACGCAGTTTCACGAATCGTTTGCGATTCAGTTGAACGACACCCATCCGTCGATCGGGATTGCAGAGTTGATGCGCTTGCTGGTCGATGAGCATCTGGTCACCTGGGATGATGCATGGGATGTGACGCGCCGCACCTTCGCCTACACCAACCACACGCTCCTGCCCGAAGCGCTCGAGCGTTGGCCGCTTGATCTCTTCGGCCGCATTCTGCCGCGCCACCTCGAAATCATCTACGAAATCAACGAGCGGTTTTTGCACGAGGCACGCATCCATTTCTTTGGCGATGCGTCGAGAATTGCCCGGATGTCGTTGATCGACGAATCCGGCGAGCGGTATGTGCGCATGGCCCATCTGGCATGCGTGGGCAGCTCGGCCATCAACGGCGTGGCCGAACTGCATTCCGAACTGTTGCGAAACGATTTGCTGAAGGACTTCTATTCGATGTGGCCCGAGCGGTTCACGAGCATGACCAATGGCGTCACTCCACGCCGCTGGGTCGCGCTCAGCAACCCGCGCCAGTCGGCCCTGGTGACCTCACATATCGGCGATGGCTGGATCAAGGATTGGTCGCGCATCGCCGCGATCGAACCGCTGGCCGATGACGCGGCCTTCCAGCAAAACTGGCGGCAAGTGAAGCGCGACAACAAGGTCGATCTCGCCCAGCTGATTCAGCAAAAAACCGGCGTCATCGTCAATCCGGATTCGATGTTCGATGTGCTGGTCAAACGCATCCACGAGTACAAACGTCAGCATCTGCAGGTGCTGCACATCGTGGCGCTTTATCACCGCTTGAAGACGGATCGCAATCTGGACATTGTGCCGCGCACCTTCATCTTCGGCGGCAAGGCTGCGCCGGGCTATCACCGCGCCAAGCTGATCATCAAATTGATCACGGCCGTGGGCGAAGTGATCAATCATGATCGCGACGTACGCGACAAACTGAGTGTGGTGTTTCTGCCCAACTTCAGTGTTTCGCTGGGGCAGTGTGTCTATCCTGGCGCTGATTTGTCCGAGCAGATTTCACTTGCCGGCAAGGAAGCCTCCGGTACGGGCAATATGAAATTCGCCATGAACGGCGCGCTTACGATCGGCACACTGGATGGCGCCAATATCGAGATCCGCGAAGAGGTGGGTGCCGATCAGTTCTTCATGTTCGGCCACAACGCGCAGGAAGTAGCCGAGTTGCGCGAATCGGGCTACGACCCCAGCACTTATTATCACAGCGATCTTGAATTGAAAGCGGTAATCGACCTGATTCGCTCGGGATATTTCTCCCGCGGCAACGTCGATTTGTTTGCACCCATCGTCGATGAGTTGCTGACGACCGACCGCTATATGCTGCTGGCCGACTACGCCTCTTATGTGGCGTGCCAGGATCAGGTCAGCGCGGCTTACCAGAATGAATCGGCCTGGACGCGCATGTCGATCATCAATGCGGCACGGTCTGGCAAGTTCTCGTCCGACCGCGCGATCCGCGAATATTGCCAACGCATCTGGCAGGTCGAACCGGTACCCGTCAAACGCACCGGCGTATTCAGCCGGTTGAATCCGGCGGAGGAATAACCAGCGAGCCTGCGCGCCACTGCGTAACCGCGACATCTGCGGCGTGGCGCGCTTGCTCCGGTTCAGGGTAAAACGTGTCGCCGTAAATCGGCGCACCACGTTCCGCGCCGGTGTCGCTATCGCGAAACACGATCCGCCATGAATAGGATCCCGGATTTTCCTCGACCACTTCCACATGCGGTTCGCCGGGTTGGGTAATGGGTTCCAGCATAACGAACTCCTTTTTTCAAATTCAGCGAGCTGGGCGCTTCAGTTCTTGAGCTAAAGCCTGCCCATGATCCAGGTGCGCTTGCAGGCTGGGCAACGTCTTGGCGGCAAACGCCCGCACATCGCTATCCTTTGCGTCCGCAGCGGCATTCTTGAACAGCTTTACGACGTCCCTGTGCGCGTCCACCGCCACCTCGCTGACGTATTCCTTGTCGAAATTCATGCCGGTTTTCTCTTTCGCCAGGTCGTCGAGATCGTTCTTCTGGTCTCTTGTGATCGTGGGTGGAAGCGGCGCGCCCTTTCGATTGGCCAAGTCGGCAAGTTCTCGACCCACCGACAAATGCGCCTGAATCATTTCGTCTGCATAGCCTTTGACGGCTGGATGCGTGGCGCGCTGCTGCGCCAATTCACTGGCCTTGACTTCAAGTTGCCCAGCTTCCCCCGCCTTGCGAATGAATTCCACATCCGACTTGGCCAGTTGGCCTGCATGAGCGGCGCCCATGGCCGCAAAGGCCACGGATACGGCCGCGACGATCTTTTTTATGGTGTGCATAAGCACTTCCCCGAAACACGATGATGTGGCGCGCAATCTCGCAATCTTCGTGCCGTATGGTGCGGTGAATGCACGGCGAACGCGTGGCGAATGCGGTGCTTCAGAAAGGCGCAGCGTCCGTCAAAAAACAGGACCAGCTCAACAATCGGCGCCATCAGGCAAAGGGGCTTTACCCGCCGTGATCGATAGGGCTGATCGGGCCTGATGGGCTACCTTCGTGTCACCACGGCCGCCGATGCGTCAACGCCGGGCGCCATCGCCCCCGAATGCGTTTTCTTAGCCGCGATCGCCCGGCGTGGGCGCGGGCGCAGATTTATCCGGCATGGGGAGACCAGGCATCGGACTCGGGCTGGTGGGGGCCGGCGCAGGGGCTTGGATCCCGTCATTGGGCGGTGGCACCGTAGGCGGTGTCACGTCGTTCGGAAATGATCGCTCGCGGCTGCGCATGCTGTCGGAGCGCGATGGCGTCGACAATGGCGCCGTCGTCGGCGTTTTGCTTTTCAGTTCTTCAGCGGGCCGCTGCTGACGCTGTGCCCCGTCGCCTTGCGCAGGTGTGGCGGGTACTTCGGGAATCGTTCCAGGTGCCGCCTGAGCGGCGACGTTTGCTGTCCAAATAAACATCAACGATGCAACGCCCATAGCGATCTTCATATCTGTCTCCAGCCCCAGTGGGAGGCAACTGCGCGGCAACCCGCGTGCCCGTTTCAAAGCCGCCAGCCATTGCACCTCCACATGCGTGTGAGCACGCTTGTTAACACCTCATTAACACGCACGACACCAATTCTTACGGATACCTGAACGAATCGTGCCTATTCTAGAGCGCATCGATATCAAACACTCGCAAGGAGCGCGCATGGATACCTACGATAAAGATCTCACCCCCGTTGAAGGCAAGCCCGGTTGGTTTCACGGCTGGGGCGTACTGCGCCATGAGCCCTTTCATCTCGCTGGCGTCTTCAAATCGGAGTCATACGCCAAGGAGCAAATCGCCAAGGCAGGTGACAACTACGAAGTGAAACGCGGCATTTGGGAAAAAGAGTCGACCGATTTTCAGATCGAATAAGTCGCCTATGGGCGCAGACGCGCGGTATGAAGATGAATATGACCGGCATATCGCCGGTCATATTATTTGTAGGTCCCGCGACGCGTATCTGTAGGCCAGCGGCGCGCACGGATAGCATTTTGCCTGGAATCGACACTGCAGCGAACACCGCGATTTTTTTGCTCTGGGTCGCCGATGCATGAATGCACCTCGTCCTCCGGCTCGTGACACGACCCGAATCGAGCCCTATCTTGCCGACCACCAAGATCGCGCTTTATCTTGGCGAACTACAATAAACGCGAAGCCAGTCATCCAAAGCCGATGCGTGTCCAAGGCGGCCCCGGGCGTATGCTGCCCAGTACAGCGGGGCCCCAGGGTGCACCCCGTCTCAACGCCCTTTTAGTGAGTGATATGCCACATCTGGAAGCCACCTTTCAAGATACGCCGTACGCCATTGATATCGTGCATCGCGCTGACGGCTGGACATGGTCGTGCGTCGTCGACGGCTTGCTCAAGGGCAAAAGCATGAGCGCATTGAACAGTGAGGCCGACGCCGAAAGGGCGGCTCACGCCGAAGCGAAGACGTTGATCGCGGATTTCTTCTCCGCGCGATAACTTTCTCTTCTCGGGATAATGTGCGGGCAGCCGTTCGATGCAGGCAGCAATGCGCGGGCGGGCCACTCAATGCGGGCCGCTGCTCACGGGCATTGGACACATCGAAGTCCGATAATGAGACCCTCCCGCGCATTCAAATCGAGTTCCAGCAGCGAGTCACGCTGCAGTGAGTCACGCTGCAGTGAGTTACGCCGCAGTGAGTTACGCCGCAGTGAGTCACACTGCAGTGAGTTACGCCGCAGTGAGTCACGCTGCAGTGAGTCACGCTGCAGTGAGCGCCTCGTCCTGACAAAGCGCCTCGGCCGGTTCACCATCTGCAGGTGCGATGGCGCAGCAATTGCCACCGAGAGACTTGGCGGCATATAACGCGCGGTCGGCCGTGGCAAACAGCGTCCGGTTGTCGAGTCCGTGCTCCGGGATCAGCGCAATACCCACGCTGATGCCGACCGTCACAAACGTTTTGCCATGCAGCAGGATAGGCTGCGTCACATCGCGAATCATGCGATCGGCAAACCGCATGGCTGAATGACGGTCCATCCCTTCAGCCAACACCACGAACTCGTCGCCCCCGATGCGCGCCGCAAGATCGTCCGTGCGCAACGATTGCCTCAGGCGATCAGCCACCACTTTAAGCACTTGGTCGCCTGCCGGATGACCATACGTGTCGTTGACGATCTTGAAATCGTCGAGATCCATATAAAGCAATCCAACCGACGTGGCCCCTGCTCGCACGCGCGTGCACTTGCGCTCGAGCGCATAGTTCAGCCCAGTGCGATTGGCCAGTCCCGTAAGCGCATCCTGACTGGCGCGCCGATCGTTCTCACGCTCGGCCAGCATCGTGGCCACCAGAATATGGTTGAGCCGATAAGACGCGCTGCTCATGCTCAACAAATAGAACGGGATCTGAATCAACGCGATGAAAAGGATCGGCTCGCCGGCGAAAAACGTCGCCCATACCATCGGCCCCATGCTCAAGAAGATCATGGCCCCGACCAGACGCGGCGCACCGTAATTGCGAAAGCAAATGCCGCCGGCCATGGCAGCGCTCGACACGCCCGCCAGCGTAGCGGCGACCCAATCCCCACTCAGGTACGTCACCATCACCCCATAGCCGACGCTGAAGGCCCACAAAAGCGCCAGGATGATGTAGTAGTCGGTGTGGGTGGAGCGACCCGCCCGCGCTGCGCGTGTGGCCGACACCAGAAACGTGACGCGGACCATTCCCAGCACCACCTCCATCACGAACCACCAAATGAAGACGGGGTCGGGGCGGCGCAAGGCGATGAACCCTGAAACCATCAAGGTATTGATCACACCACCGGCGAAGATTGGAAGCGTACCGAAAAGACTGGCGATAAGCGCGGTGCGAATATCGAGCGGCACGTTATCGCCGCAATGCACGAGCCACTGAGTGAAGCGCCAGCGCGGCAAACTGTACTTTAAACCGTTGTCCACGCAGCCTCCCTGAATCCGAGCCGCGTCATAAAAACGCATTGCAGACAAACACGAAGGCGTTATAGCAGACTCAGAAAGGTTTCGTAAACTATTGTTTTGATTGGTTTGCGGGCCAGTGGGTGCAACGCAACATGCTCTGCCGTAGCGCCGGTCGTTTCGGACATCGACATATCGACGGTCCTTGCCGTTCCCGTACTTGCATCCGCTCCCGTACTCGCACCAGTTCCGGTACTTGCACCAGCTCCCATACGTGCAGCTCACGTACTCAAATCCGCTCCCGCAGACGCCTCCATCCACACCGACACCAGCGCTAGCACCTGCAACTGAACCTGCACCCCTGCTCGGACGGTTGTGCACCGAGAGGTGCCAGGAATCCCCTCGCAGCTTCCAATAAAAACGCGCCCCAGGGGACGCGTCGATTCAGAAACGGTTCGTTCAGGCACCCTTAATGAATTGCAGCTTACTTACCGCCGGACTTGCCGTCGGTTTCCTGCGCCTGACGTTTCGTATCTTCATTTTTGAAGCCGCCGTAGCTGCTTTGCCCAGGATCGGCGCTGCGGCTTGCGACTTTTTCATCGCCTTTGGCCTCGTGCGCGCCCTCACGCGATTTGGTAGGTGCCTGATCTTTCTGCTGATCGCTCATTGCGGTCTCCTTTGCTAATGCGGTATGGCATCGACCACCGTGCCGCAACCTGCATACCCGCGGCCGTTACGAAGTTGCGTGGCACACCAACGATCGTACAGGCTTATACTGTGTTTTTATACAGTACTATTTGCTTGCCATCATGTTGATCTGCACCGTTCACCGCACCCATGAAGCCGGCAAGCCCAAGCAAAGAGGGATACTTGGCGTGGGCTTGCGGGGAAACGTCAGCATGTACGCGATTACGCATGCGGATATGAAGCGAAATGTGCGCGTGATGCAACTCATCCAACCCGGGGAGGAAAGCATGCCGGGGGTTCAGCCGCTCATCCCAAATCTGTTCGATCCCGAGATCCTGACCTTCTCATCAATGCGGGGCATGATGGTCGTGGGCTTCGAAGAGTTGCACGGCCACCGCTATTACCAAGGGTGGTTGCTGCATTGGGATGGGCGATAGCAGCGCCCCACCCCATGGGTTTTCAGTTTCCCGAACTGCGAAACTTGATCGAGGACGCCCTGTTCAGGCGTTTGGCTTCCTCTTCGGCATACTGCGCCTCGCCGGGTTCGTATGACCCTTCGTACATGCAGGAACTCCGGTTCCATTTGCACTTGTTGACCAAGCTTGAGGCGCCCGATCCGCCCGAAGCGCACCCGGATACAAATGCGAGAAGGAGGAGCGCGGCACCACTTCGTACAAACGTTCGAACAAACATATTCACGGCCTTACAGATTTTGCTACAGCATCGTTTATAACAAACGCTCAAATCTGAGCCGTCAGATGCTCGCCATCCTGCCGCGTCGACCTTATTTCTTCATCGCTTCGACCGCAGTTTCCAACGCCCGGCCCTGCTCGAGATGAGCCTGCAAGCCGGGAAGCGTTCTCCAGGCAAACGCCCTGATATCGGCATCCTTGATATCGTCGACCGCGTCTTTGTACAACTCGTACACTTCTTCATGCGCATCGACCGCCACGTTTTCGGCGTAATCGACGTCGAACTCGCGACCCGACTTTTGAGTCAACGCCTCAAGATCCTTTCGCGGTCCGCGGGAAAATTCGGTCGGCAATGTAAAGCCCTTGGACGCCGCGAGCGCCTTCAATTCACCATCCAGCTTGGTATGGTCGGCGATCATCATCTGGGCGAATGCCTTGACCTCTGCCGCCTGGGCATTCTGAACGGCAACTTTGCCTGCACCGATCTCAAACATCTCAGCTTCGGCCGCCGCTTCCAGAAAATTGCGGTCGGCACGCGCCAGGTCGGCGGCCGACGCGCCGCCCGCCAGGCCCACAGCCAATAGCACTGCGACCGCGGTCAATCGAATCTTGTTCATGGTATTTCCTCATCAAGGTGTCAATCCCATGCAAGCCATGTGCCGCTTGGCGCGCGCCGACCCGATATTCACGCGACCCTCGTATCCCCGATGCCAACCCGGGAACCGAATCGGCATTGCCCTCGGACGCAGACGACAAAACGCCGCTTATGAAGCGGCGTGTGTGTTCGTACCGTCGACATTTATTCGTACCGTCGACATTATTCGTACCGTCGACATTTATTCGTACCGGCGACTATTCGTAGCGGCGACTTTATTCGTCCAATAAAAAACGCGGGATCCAGCACTGTGCTGGAAACCCGCGTCGCTATTGGTAGGCCCCCCGAGAGTCGAACTCGGCACCAACGGATTATGAGTCCGCTGCTCTAACCAGGCATGAGCTAGAGGCCCATCATCTCAGGTCTTATTGACCCTCGAGGAAACTCTTCAGCTTGTCGGCCCGGCTCGGGTGGCGCAGCTTGCGCAGCGCTTTGGCTTCTATTTGGCGAATGCGCTCACGCGTCACGTCAAATTGCTTACCCACTTCTTCCAACGTTTGATCGGTGCTCATCTCGATCCCGAAGCGCATGCGCAGCACCTTGGCTTCGCGCGGTGTGAGCGAATCCAGCACTTCTTTCACCACGTCGCGCATCGAACCATGCAGCGCCGCATCCGACGGCGCAAGCGTGGACGTATCTTCGATGAAATCGCCGAGATGCGAATCGTCGTCGTCACCGATGGGCGTTTCCATCGAGATCGGCTCTTTCGCGATCTTCAAGATCTTGCGGATCTTGTCTTCGGGCATGTCCATCTTCTGCGCCAATGTTGCGGGATCGGGCTCGGCGCCCGTTTCCTGCAAGATCTGACGGCTGATGCGGTTCATCTTGTTGATCGTTTCGATCATGTGCACCGGAATACGGATGGTGCGGGCCTGATCGGCGATCGAACGCGTGATGGCCTGACGAATCCACCATGTGGCGTACGTCGAGAATTTGTAGCCGCGACGGTATTCGAACTTGTCCACCGCCTTCATCAAACCGATGTTGCCTTCCTGGATCAAATCCAGGAACTGCAGACCGCGGTTGGTGTACTTCTTGGCAATCGAGATCACCAGACGCAAGTTGGCTTCGGTCATTTCGCGCTTGGCCTTGCGGGCTTTCGCCTCGCCGGTGGCCATCCGCTTGTTGACGTCCTTCAAATCCTTGAGCGGCAAGACGACGCGCGTTTGCAGATCGATCAGCTTTTGCTGCAGTTCCTGCACGGCAGGCACCTGGCGCTCGAGCGTTTCGGCATAGGGATGGCCGGCCGCAACTTCGTCCAGCACCCATTGCAGGTTGGTTTCGTTACCCGGGAAGACCTTGATGAAGTGCGATCGCGACATGCCGGCGCGGTCGACGCAGGTGTAAAGCACGGCGCGTTCGAGCTGACGCACTTCTTCCACTTGCGCACGCAGCGTATCGGCCAGCTTCTCGACCATCTTGGCCGTGAAGCGAACGCCCATCAGCTCGTTCTGAATGATTTCCTGTGCCTTCAGGTAGTCGTCCGACTTGTAGCCGTTCTTCTCGTACGAGCTGCGCATGTTGTCGAACTGCTTGCTCACGATGTCGAACTTGGCGAGCGACTTCACACGCAGATCTTCGAGCTGCTTGCTGCTCATGCCGCCTGCCGGGCCGTCTTCGTTCTCGTCCTCGTCGGCCGTGACACCGGCACCAGCGTATTCGGTACCGTCTTCGGCATCGACCAGACCATCCACGACCTCATCGATCTGCGCTTGCCCTTCACGGACGCGCAAGACGTGATTGATGATTTCGTTGACCGTGGTGGGGCACGCCGAAATGGCCATGACCATGTGCTTCAGGCCGTCTTCGATCCGCTTGGCGATTTCGATTTCGCCTTCGCGCGTGAGCAGTTCGACCGAACCCATTTCACGCATGTACATGCGGACGGGGTCAGTCGTGCGGCCGAAATCGGAATCCACGGTGGTGAGCGCAGCTTCGGCCTCGTCTTCGACGTCATCGTCGCTGGACGCCACCGGTGCGTTTTCGCTCATCAACAACGTTTCTGCGTCGGGCGCCTGGTCGTAGACCGAAATGCCCATGTCGCTGAACGTGCTGATGATGCCGTCGATCGCCTCGGCGTCGACGAGATCGTCGGGCAGGTGATCGTTGATTTCGCCATACGTGAGGTAGCCGCGATCCTTACCCAGCTTGATCAGTTGCTTGAGACGATTGCGGCGGGCTTCGTATTCTTCGGGGGTGACGGGGCCGCGCGCGATCAGATCCTTCGCGTCGCCTTTGCCGCGTTTGCCGCCGCGCTTGGGCGGCTTCAGATCGGGCAACACTTCACCTTCGCCATCGCCATCATCGAAATCGCCAGCATCGTTGTTGGCGTTCTTGGCGGGGCGTCCCGGACGGCGACCACTGGGCACCGGACGGCTGACCATTTCGGCGAGCTTGTCCTCAGCCTTTTTGGATTTCGCGGTCTTTTCGCCCGGCGCAGCCTTCACGGCCTTCTTGGCAGCGGTTTTGGTACCGGCAGTTTTGGCAGCGGTCTTGGAAGCGACTTTGACCGCGGTTTTGGCGGCCGTCTTTTCCGCGGCACGGCTGGTCACACGCCGCTTGGGACTGGCAACGGCGTCTTCGCCCTGAGCGTTGGCGGAGGTGTTCTTATCGATGGGTGTCGTCATAGTCGCTTCCGAGGCCGCCGCCATGCTGTTTGCACGCCGGCATGCCGCAAAATAGGCGCGGACACGTGTCCTGAGCCTTTAAAAAATATCGGTAGTGAGTTGCCTGGCGCGGGGATCGGTCTTTCGCCTCGTCATGCCGTCTGCCTGATAAGGCGAGTTCCCGAGTGGTCTATGCCTGGTGGGAACAAAATGCGGCAATACATAACGCAAAAAACCCGACCTTGCGTACCGGGCAATATCTTGGCACTACCGTCTCACTGCCTGCGGGGTAAGCCGCAGCTTCGCACTTCCTGCGCTGGACTCAGGGCCGAAGCCTCAAAACACGCTCAATCCAATCCGTGACCGGTTGAGCCGTTTTTAAGCCGCGAGCGTAAATCCACCGCGATACATCCAACTTGCCATTGACCTATAACCACAATCAAGGCGTGGAATTTCAAAACCCTTGATTTTACCGTAATTAACGTATTCCGGCACCTTTTAACACCTGCAAGCGCCTGGAGAGATCCTGATAGCGCTTACGGCCTGCTTCATCGGCCAATCCGGAAGACGCCAGATCCTGCATTTCAACCCGAATCGCATCAAATTCGATGCGATGCAGGGCGTCGTCCCACTCTGCCTGCGGGTCTGGCAGATCCTCACCTGCCAGCACCGAGGCGCGCATCATTCGCAGTAGCCCCGACAGGTCAGAATCAGGCTCGGCCGCTTCAAGCAGCGCTCCCACATGACGCGCCCCGCTGGTCTGGGCCAGCACGATCAATTCTCTTACCAGTCCCAAATGGGGCCCGGAGTCCAAAACTTCAAGCTGTTGATCGCCCATCCCATCAACAAGTTCCGGATGCAGCAATAAAAGAAACAGCAAACGCTTGGGCAACGTCGGCACCGGGCGCGGCGGCTCAATCACGCCCTGGTCACGATCGCGATCGCGCCAATTGCCTTTACCCTTGCTCCAGTTGCCCTGACCACCGCCACGATCGTTCTTGCGATACCCGCCGCCCTGACCTTTACCCTGCCCGGAACGGCCGCCATAACCGCCGGCACCGCCTTGCCGCGGACCGCCATATTGGCCGCCGCCCTGCCCGGCGCCATACTGACCGCCCTGACCGGTCCCGTACTGATTGCCCTGGCCGCCGCCGTACTGACCTTCGCCCCCATACGGTGGGCCCCCGTAGCCCTGCGATGGGTCGATTTCGCCGCCCTGCAGGCCCGAATGATCCAGATCGTAGCCACTGATCAGATACTCGACGTCCTGATCTGAATACTCGCCTGCCGAATACGCTTCGAGCGGGATGTCGTCCATCGGATGCGATGCATTGCCCGCATCCGTGGGCGCGCCCGGGTGCCCGGCCACACCGCCCACCAAGCCGCCCGCTGCGCCGCCTGGTGCACCATCCGATACGCTAGCGCCCGCCGGCCCAGAACCGGGGCGGCGACCTCGATCGCTTGCCGGAAACTTGGCAACGCCATCCAACTTCGGCCCTGAGTTTGGCTGACCGTAAGGCTGCGCCGGCGCCTGGGCGATCAAATGCGCCATTTCTTCCGGCGTGAGCTGCACGGCCCGAGCGATTTCGCGCTCGATCTGCACGCGCAAGGCGCATTCGGGCATTGCCGCCAAGAGCGGCTTGGCCTCGTGCAGACACGCGGCACGGCCCTCGGCCTCGTCCATGCGATGACGGGCACCCAGTTCATCGAGCAAAAAGCGCGACAAGGCAGATGCTTCGCTCACACTCGCCCGAAACGCTTCGGCCCCCAACTCGCGCACATACGAATCCGGATCATGCTCCGAGGGCAGAAACAGAAACCGGATCGAGATGTCGTCCCGCAACACGGGCAAGCATGCCGTGAGCGCCCGCCACGCCGCCTTGCGACCTGCCTTGTCGCCATCGAAGCTGAACACCACACGATCGCTCGTGCGCAGCAGCTTCTTGATGTGATCCGGCGTAGTCGCCGTGCCCAACGTGGCCACGGCATTGGCGATGCCCTGCTGCGCCAGACCGACGACGTCCATATAGCCTTCGACGACCAGCACGTGCCCTTCCTTGCGCACCGCCTGCCGCGATTCCCACAGGCCGTAAAGCTCCTGGCCTTTGGAAAACACGGGCGTCTCGGGCGAGTTCAGATACTTCGGCTCGCCCTTGCCGATAATGCGGCCGCCAAACCCGACCAGCGTACCCTTCTGGTTGCGAATCGGGAACATGACCCGCTCGCGAAACCGATCGTAGCGGCGGCCATCGTCCGAATCGATGACCAATCCGGCTTCCACCAGCACGGGATCGTCGTAGCGCTCGAACACCTGGCCCAGGCCCTGCCGGTCGGTGCCCGACCAGCCCAACCCGAATTGCGCCGCGATTTCGCCGGTGAGCCCGCGACCTTTGAGGTAGCGGATCGCCGCGGTGGATGCCCGCAATTGCTTCAGATAATGCGCCTGCGCTGCATCCAGTACTTGGGTGTAGCGCGACACCACCTCTTTACGCTTGGCATCCTCGGCCTGCTGACGCGGATTGCGCTGCTCCTCGGGGACGTTGAGTCCAACCGAACCAGCCAGCGTACGCACTGCTTCAGGGAAGTTCGCGCCGGTGTGTTCCATCAGGAACGTAATGGCGCTGCCATGGGCACCGCAACCGAAGCAGTGATAAAACTGTTTGGTGGGGCTTACGGTAAACGAGGGGCTTTTTTCGTTGTGAAAAGGACAAAGGCCAAGCAAGTTGGCCCCACCCTTACGCAACTGGACGTAGCGCCCGACGACATCAGCGATGTCGACGCGGGCTAAGAGATCCTGGATGAATGATTCGGGAATCATTCAAGACCAGAGATCAATACATACGCGGAGGCAGCTGTTGGCTACGGATGCGCTTGTAGTGACGCTTGACGGCGGCAGCTTGCTTGCGCTTGCGCTCAGCCGTAGGCTTCTCGTAGAACTCGCGCGAGCGCAGTTCGGTCAACAGACCAGTCTTTTCAATCGTGCGCTTGAAGCGACGCAGGGCGGCTTCAAACGGCTCGTTTTCTTTCAGTCGAACGATAGGCATGGATGGTAGGGCCTTAAGTATTGCTTTCTGAGAGCTGTCTTAACCGGCTTAATTCGGTAAAAAAACCCGTCGGTTGGAAAAACCGGCTGCACCAAAGGGAACCAGGTATTTCAAACCGAGCCGCGCGACGCCCCTAACAGGACACCTGCACGGCGCATTAAACCCGGCACATTAAAAATCCGGCGCGAGGAAATTCGCGTACGCTAATGTTAGCCAGTGATTCTAGCACGGCATTTTTAGTCTTGCGAGCCTTTTCTCACCCAAGACTCCAACTGATGCGGCCGGAGGCTGTCGTAATCCTCGAACGGCTGATGGATCCATGGGTTGGTCGGCAGTTTGTCGACGTAATAGTCGGGCGTGACCAGCGAGTGCCCCTTCCACCACAGGACGGCACTCTTGAGTTCGGTGATTTCAGGAAACTGCAATTTCAAGTGGTCGTAGACTTTGAGAAAGGTCGATCCCGTGTCGACCATATCGTCCACCAGCAACACACGTCCGGACAACGATCCGCGCGTGATGGTGATGAATTGGGCAATATCCAATGCGCCCTGCTGCGTGCCGGCCGCCTCACGATAGCTGCTGGTGGCGAGGATGCCGAGCGGCACATCGTAAATGCGCGACATCACGTCGCCCACTCGCACGCCGCCGCGCGCCAGACACAGAATCTGGTCGAACTGCCAACCCGATGTATGAACGGCAAGCGCCAACCGCTCGATCAAGCGGTGGTACTGCTCCCAAGAGATCCAAAGATCGCGATCGGTAGTGGGGGGAACGCTCATCGGGCGACAACTCCTGTACTTTTGAAAAATGGCGGCCCCGGGTCGTCGCCGGGGCCGCCATCATAACGCGAGGCAATCAGTCTGTCAGACGGAAAGTGGGTCGCGCAAAACGATCGTTTCCATCCGGTCCGGACCCGTCGACACCATATCGACCGGCACGCCACACACCTCAGCCACTCGGGTGAGGTAGCGCTGGGCGTTGACCGGCAGCTTGTCGAACGACGTGATCCCTACCGTCGATTCGGACCAACCGGGCAATTCTTCAAACTCGGCCTGGGCTTGCGCCACGGCGTGCGCGCCGTAAGGCAGCACATCGCGGAAGGTGCCGTCGGCCGAGCGATAACCCACGCCCAGACGAATGGTTTCGATACCGTCCAGCACGTCCAGCTTGGTGATGCACAAGCCCGTGATGCCGTTCAACAGCACCGAGCGGCGCAGTGCGGCACCGTCAAACCAACCGCAGCGGCGCGGACGGCCGGTGACCGAGCCGAATTCCTTACCCACGGTGGCCAGGCGGGTGCCGATCTCGTCGACCAGCTCGGTCGGGAACGGGCCGGAACCGACACGCGTGGTGTAGGCCTTCGTGATGCCGAGGATGTAGTTCAGCGATTGCGGACCCACACCGGCGCCGGCCGAGGCCGCGCCCGCCAGGCAGTTGCTGCTGGTGACGAACGGGTACGTGCCATGATCGACGTCGAGCAGCGCGCCTTGCGCACCTTCGAACAACAATCGATGACCGGCTTTTTGCGCGGCAAACAAATTGCTCGACACATCGGCCACCATCGGCGCGATGATCGGCGCAAGCGCCATGGCCTGGTCGCGCACGGCTTCCGCCGACACGGCTTCGGCGCCGAGGTATTTCGTCAACACGAAGTTGTGATAATCCAGCGCTTCAGCCAGTTTTTCCTCGAACAGCGGCGGATTGAAGAGATCCTGCACGCGCAGCGCGCGGCGCGCCACCTTGTCTTCGTATGCGGGGCCGATGCCACGACCGGTCGTGCCGATCTTGCCCTCGCCCTTGCGCGCTTCGCGCGCCTGGTCCACGGCGATGTGATACGGCAGAATCAGCGGGCAGATTTCGGAAATCTGCAGACGCGAGCGCACATCCAGACCGGCGGCTTCGAGCTCTTCGATTTCCTTGAGCAACGCTTCCGGAGACAGCACGACGCCGTTGCCGATATAGCAGGTGACGTGCGGGTGCATGATGCCCGAAGGAATCAGCCGCAGAATCGTCTTCTTGCCATTGATCCACAGGGTGTGGCCGGCATTGTGGCCGCCCTGAAAGCGGACCACGCCTTGAACCGACTCAGCGAGCCAGTCGACGATTTTTCCTTTGCCCTCGTCACCCCACTGGGTGCCGATCACTACTACGTTCTTGCTCATGTCAGGGAATCGATATCGAGTGTCTTGGGAAACATTGATTTCCACAGGCCCTCCCGCGAACGGGAGGGAATCAGATTGAAGTCACGACCCAATCGCCGTTCTGGTGAACCAGTTCGCGATCGCAAATGAATTCTTCCTGGTCGTGCTCATGACCGGGTAAGGCCTGAATGACGATTTCGCCTTCGCCGCGCAACGCGCGCACGGCCCCGGCAAGATCGGGCGCCTGACCCCACGGCGCGCGAATCGCACGCGCCGGTTCGGCAGGCGGTAGGCCCGCAGCAAGCTTGCGCAGATCCAGACTGAAACCTGTCGCAGGCCGGGCCCGGCCAAAAGCGTGACTGACGTCGTCGTAGCGTCCGCCCGTCACCAACGCGCTGTGCCAACCTTCGGCGTACAGCGCGAATTTGATACCTGAATGATAGGCATAGCCGCCGACATCCGCCAAATCGAGACTGACGGTGACATCGGGCAGCGCCTCGACCAGACGCTGCAACGCATCGAGCGCCGTGCGAATGCCCGCCAAAGCGGGAAGCCGGTCACGTGCCTCGGCCAATACCTCGGTGCCCCCGTACAACGTGGGCAGCGCGACCAGCGCGGCGACCGTATCGGCACGCAGGCCGCAGTCGGTTTCGCTCAGTTCGCGCAAGCCGGGCACGTCCTTCTCACGCAAGCGCGCAATCACACGCTCGGCGCAGGCGGCCCCTTGCGGATCGGCATCGAGAATCGCCCGCAGCACACCGGGATGACAAATATCGAGACGCGGCTGGCGCACGCCGGCCACATTGACCGTGGCCAACAGCAATCCGATGATCTCGAGATCGGCCTCGATGCCGGCATGCCCATAGATTTCCGCGCCGATCTGCAACAGCTCGCGGCTGGAAAGCAGATCGGTAGGACGAGCGTGCAGCACCGTGCCGCAATAACAGAGGCGCGTGACGCCCGCACGATTGAGCAGATGCGAATCGATGCGCGTCACCTGTGGCGTCATGTCGGCCCGTACCCCGAGGGTGCGACCCGACAGCTGATCCACCAGCTTGCACGTCTGCAGATTCAGATCGCTGCCCGTACCGGACAGCAATGAATCTATGTATTCCACCAGCGGCGGCGCGACCAACTCAAAACCATACGTACGGTATAGATCGAGAAGCTCGCGACGCAACTCCTCGATGCGCCGGGCCTCGGCCGGAAGAATATCGGCGAGGCTCTCGGGCAGCAACCAGTTGCCCATCATAGTTACCTGATAAAGCCAGTGACGCGTAAAAGCGTCGCCCAAACAAAAACGGCTGAGGGGCGTAAGCCCGCTCAGCCGCTGCGGAAATGTCTTTTAAAGCTTACGCAGTATTGTACACGTCTACTGAGCCGGTGTCGCCGCCGGTGCCCGCGGCGCTACCGCTGCAGGCGGCGTGGCAGCGCTGGCCGCCGGCGGTGTGGTCGCCGCAGCTGCCGCACCATTGCCGTTGTTGACGCCCATACCCGCACCCACCGATTTCATGTACTGGAAGAACTCGGAGCTGGGATCGACGACCAACACGTCACGACGATCGGAGAAGGCTGCGCGGTAAGCCTCGAGACTCTTGTAGAAGGTAAAGAACTCGGGGTTCTTGCTGTAGGCATCGGCGTAGATATTGCTTGCCGTGGCGTCGCCCTCACCCATGATGGCTTGCGCTTTACCGTAGGCCTCGGCGAGCAACACTTCGCGCTGACGATCGGCGTCGGCACGAATGCGCTCGCTATCGGCGGCGCCTTGCGAGCGCAGCGCATTGGCAGCACGCAGACGCTCGGCTTCCATACGGCGATAGACCGACTCCGAAATCTCGGGCGCGTATTCGATGCGGCGCAAGCGCACATCCACGACCTCAACACCCAGCGGCTTGGCGCGTGCTGCCACGTTGGCGAGAATCTCGCCCATGGCCACATCGCGTTCGGACGAAATGGCTTCCGACACCGTACGACGGTTGATCGACGCATTCAAGGCATCGCGAATCAGGGCTTGCAGACGCTCGCGCGCGCCGCCCTCCGTGCCGCCAAAGGTGACATAGAACAGACGGGGATCGGCAATGCGCCACTTCACGTACGAATCGATCAGCAGGTTCTTCTTTTCCTTGGTCTGGATGCGCTCGGCATCGTCAGATTCAATGGTCAGGATCCGCTTATCGAGCGTGACGATATTCTGGAACGGCGGCGGCAGCTTGAAATACAGGCCGGGCTCGCCGATCACGCGGCGCACTTCACCGAGCGAGAACTGAAGGGCGTAATCGCGTTCGCGCACGATGAACATGCAGGAGGACAACACGGCCAGGATGACGAGCAGGCCAATGAAAATAGGAAATAAACGACGTTGCATAATTATTGGTCTCCGACCGATTAGCGCGCTTGACGATCGCGGGTCAGAGCATTGCTGCTGGGACTACCGGAATTGCCGGAAGACGACGTGTTGGCATTGCCGCTATTGGTATTGCCAGATCCCACACGCGGCATGGCAGGCAACGAAGGCGCGGTGCCGCCCGGCAAACTCAGATTCGAGTTGGCCGGCTTGCCACCTGCTTCCTGCGCGGACTGCTGCATGATCTTGTCCAACGGCAGGTAGATCATGTTGTTGCCGTTCTTGGTGTCGACCATGACCTTGCTCGAACCGGCGTACAGCGCCTGCATCGTTTCGAGGTACAGACGTTCCCGCATGATCTGCGGCGCCTTGTTGTACTCGTTCAAAATGCTGGTGAAGCGCGCAGCGTTACCCGTTGCATCGCCAACGGCACGAGCGCGATAACCCTCTGCATCTTCGAGCATGCGCGAGGCCTGACCCGAGGCAAGCGGCACCACCTGATTGGCGTACGCGTAACCTTCGTTGACCTGACGCTCACGATCCTGACCGGCCTTGACCGCGTCATCGAACGCCGCCTGCACTTGCTCCGGCGGCTGCACGTTTTGAATCGCGACGGATTCGACCTGAACGCCAGTGTTGTAGCGCTCGAGGATGTCTTGCATCAGCTTCTGCACGGCGATCGCGACTTCGGTTCGACCTTCATACAGCACCGAATCCATCGGCCGCTTGCCGACGATTTCGCGCATGGCCGTTTCGGCCGCCTGACGCACGGAGGCATCCGGATCGCGCGTCTTGAACAGATAATCGGGCGCGCCATCGCCGCGCAGGCGATATTGCACGACGAACTGCATGTCGACGATATTTTCGTCAGTGGTGAGCATCAGCGCTTCGGGCAACACCTTGGTGCGCGCGCCGCCACGGAAGCCGACCTCGAACGTGCGCAACTGCGACACGTTGACCGTTTCGGAATTTTGGATCGGATACGGAATACGCCACTGGAAGCCCGGACCGGCCGTCTTGGTGTACTTGCCGAATTGCGTCACGACCGCAACCTGCCCTTCCTGAACGATGTAGAAGCCGCTCGCGAGCCAGACCGCGACGAGCACGCCGACGATCACGCCACCGCCGATGCGCATGCCGCGCGGCGGGATATTCGGGCCGCCGCCACCATCAGGCGAATTCGGCGGACGACGATTATTATTCTTGCGACCGAACAAACCGCTCAGACGATTATTGAAATCGCGCCACACCTCATCGAGGTCGGGCGGACCGTCATTGCGATTCTGCGGCCGCTTGGGCGGTTCATTGCCGCCGTTGCTGCCACGTCCCCAACCGGGGTCATTCAGATTGAACAGTTTGGTGATTTGACGCATTTCTTCCCGCAATCTGACTGATCTCTGCTATTGCCCCGCGCAACGCCTCAAGACCAGCGCGCTCCGAGGCGCTTACAAATACTCGCGCAATCGTACCATGCGCATCCCGCTCGACCCTGGGCTCGAAACCGGCCCGATCGATCTTGTTGTAGACCATGATGGTCGGAACCTCACCGGCGCCGATATCGGCCAACACCTTGTTGACCTCGAAGATCTGTTCATCGCGTTGCGGGCTCGATGCATCGACGACATGCAACAGCAAATCGGCGTGTACGGCCTCTTCGAGCGTCGCGCGAAACGCAGCGATCAATTGAGGCGGCAAGTCGCGAATGAACCCCACCGTATCGGACAACGTGACCGATCCAGCACCTTCGATCCAGATTCGACGCGTGGTTGTATCTAAAGTTGCAAATAATTGATCGGCAACGTAGGCACCGGCGTTCGTCACGGCATTGAACAGGGTCGATTTGCCGGCGTTCGTATAGCCAACCAGCGATACCGAGACGGCGCCGCCTCGCGCACGGGCGCGACGCTGCGTCTTGCGCTGGCGCTCGACTTTATCCAGACGTTCGCGCAGCAGCTTCACCTTGTCGCCGATGATGCGGCGATCCATTTCGAGCTGGGCTTCACCTGGACCACGCATCCCGATCCCGCCGCGCTGGCGCTCCAGGTGGCTCCACATGCGGGTGAGTCGCGTCGACAAGTGCTGCAACTGGGCCAGTTCGACCTGCAGCTTGCCTTCATGACTCTTGGCGCGCAGCGCAAAGATATCGAGAATCAAGGCAACGCGATCGACCACGCGCAGCGTGAACTCGCGCTCGAGGTTACGCTGCTGGGCAGGAGAAAGCGGTTGATCGAACAGGACGACTTCAGCGTCGTAGGTCTTGGCCTGGAGAACGGCCTCCTCTACCTTGCCGCTGCCGATGAAAAACTTGGCGTCGGGACGATCGCGGCGCACGCGAACGGTGTCGACGATTTCGGCGCCTGCACCGCGGGCCAACATGGCGAACTCTTCGGCATGGGCTTCGAAATCGGGATTGCCGAGATCGACACTAATAATCAATGCACGCATGCGAACCTCGCTTGGCGACCGGCGAGAAAATGCCCGCCGTCACGAAACGTGCGGCGGGCAGTAAAGGCCAAAGAAAGAAACGGATTATTCAGCGGGGACTTCCACCTGAAAATTGACGGCACGTGCAGGCACGACCGTGGAAATTGCATGCTTGTAGACCATCTGCGTTACGGTGTTGCGAAGCAGAACGACATATTGATCGAACGACTCGATCTGGCCTTGCAACTTGATCCCGTTGACCAGATAGATGGACACGGGCACATGATCCTTGCGCAACGTGTTGAGAAATGGGTCTTGCAGTGTTTGCCCTTTATTGCTGCTCATTGGCCAGGCTCCAGTTGTGTTGTTTTGAGTGGTGGAAATTGGAGAGAAAGTCTACTGTACAGGGTTTTCCCGGCAGGTGCCACTTAGGGCCCGGACGTTTGAAACACACTGTATACGCGGCTTTCGCGGGTGTCTCGATCGATTGCACCGCAGTTACGCAAGGATGGTATCCAGTGCACGAATTAGTGCATCGCACTCGTCCGGCGTGCCGATCGTAATACGCAAAAAGTCGCTGATCCGCGGCTGATTGAAGTGACGCACGATGATCCGGCGCTCACGTAAGGCGGCAGATAAGCCGGCCGCATCATGCGACGTATGTCGCACGAAAACGAAATTGGCGGCTGACGGCAGTATGTCGAAGCCGCGAGCCTTCAACGCCGCCACCAGACGCTCGCGCGAGGCGATCACCTCGGCGCGCGTACGCTGAAAATACGCCTCGTCCTCAAAGGCTGCGATGGCGCCTGCCTCGGCAAGACGGTCGACAGGATAGGAATTGAAGCTATTCTTTACCCGCTCGAGCGCATCGATCAACGTTTGCTGGCCGACCGCAAAGCCCACGCGCAAGCCGGCGAGCGAGCGCGATTTGGACAGGGTCTGCACCACCAACAGATTCTCGTAACGCGCGACGAGGCCGATTGCCGTTTCACCGCCGAAGTCGACATAGGCCTCGTCGACGACCACGACGGCCTGCGGGTTAGCGTTGAGCACCTGCTCAATGGCGGCCAAAGGCAATGCGAGGCCGGTGGGCGCATTGGGATTGGGAAAAATAATGCCGCCCGCGGGTGACGCATCGGCGGCGCCGAACGCCGCGGGATCGATCCGGAAATCGTCGGAAAGCGGTACCGTTTCGTAAGCTATCCCGTAGAGCCCGCAATACACCGGATAAAAGCTGTACGAAATATCGGGAAAGCGAAGCGGCAAGGGATGCTTGAGCAGCGCCTGAAACACATGCGCCAGCACTTCATCGGAGCCGTTGCCCACGAACACCTGGTTCGCCTCCACACCGTAATAACCGGCGATGGTGCTGCGCAGCCGCTCTGAACTCGGGTCGGGATACCGCTTCAGCGTGTCGCCCGCAGCCGCCTGGATGGCTTCGATCACCTTAGGCGATGGCCCGCTGGGATGCTCATTGGTGTTGAGCTTGATGAGATCCTGCACCTTCGGCTGCTCGCCGGGCACGTAGGGCTTCAACGTGCCGACGACGGCGCTCCAGAAACGGCTCATGCGAACGTGACCTTAGGCGTAAGGATTTTGAGAAGACTTGAACTCGACGCGCAGCGGCGTGCCATTGAGGCGGAACGCTTCACGAAAGCGCGTCTCGAGATAACGGCGGTACGAATCCGAAATTGCGTCCAGCGCATTGCCGTGCACGATGATGAGTGGCGGATTTTGCCCGCCCTGGTGGGCGTAGCGCATCTTCGGACGGAAAATGCCCTTGCGCGGCGGTTGCTGCTGTTCGACGGCAGCCTGCAATTCGCGCGTGAGTTTGGGCGTCGAAAGCTTGGCGAACGCCGCCGCATGCGCTTCGTTGATCGACTTGAGCACGGGCTTGATGCCCTGCCCCGTCAATGCGACCAGATTGTGCACGTTGGCAAACGAGAGGAAGCGCAACTTGCGTTGAAATTCCCGCTCGATGCGGTTGCGCTGGTCGGCGTCGGTATCGTCCCACTTGTTGATCGCCACCACCACCGCACGCCCCGTTTCGAGCACGAAGCCGGCGATGTGCGCATCCTGATCCGACACCTCTTGCGTAGCGTCGATCATCAGCAACACGACATTGCTGGCCTCGATGGCCTGCAAGGTCTTGATCACGGAAAACTTTTCGATCGCTTCGAACACCTTGCCGCGCTTGCGCAGGCCGGCGGTGTCGATCAGCGTATAACGCTTGCCGCCTTTGTCGAACTCAATCTCGATGGCGTCGCGCGTGGTGCCCGGCATATCGAACGCAATGACGCGCTCTTCGCCCATCAGCGTATTGATCAGCGTGGATTTGCCCACATTGGGCCGGCCCACGATGGCCAGCTTGATCCGGTGATCGTGAGGCAACTCGGGCATCTCGGGCGCGTCGGCTTCGTCGCCGTCGAAATCGGCTTCCGAATCCGTACGTTCGACCTTGACCTCGCCCATGCCTTCGAGCGCGATCTCGATCAGTTCGCCGATGCCGTCACCGTGCGCAGCCGAGATCGGATAAGGCTGACCCAAGCCGAGCTCATGAAACTCGGCGGTGGCATTGCCCGCGCCCATTCCTTCGGCCTTGTTGACCGCCAGCAGCACGCGCTGGCTGTTGCGACGCAGAAGCTGCGCGATGTCGTGATCGTGCCCATTGACGCCGGCACGCGCGTCGACAAGGAAAATCACCACATCGGCTTCGGCGATCGCCTGCTTGGTCTGGCGCGCCATCTCGAGCAGGATGCCATCCTTGGCAACGGGTTCGAAACCGCCGGTGTCGATGACGATGAACGGTTTGTCGCCAACCCGTCCTTCGCCATAGTGACGATCCCGCGTCAGACCGGAAAAGTCCGCGACGAGCGCCGCTCTCGATCGGGTCAGCCGATTGAAGAGCGTCGACTTGCCGACATTAGGGCGGCCGACCAGGGCGACGACAGGTTTCAATGACACGTTGTTTCAGACTTTCTAAGAGTTAAGGAGTGCCGATCAAGGCGATATCGCCATTGCCGGTTTGCACAAGCACACCTTGCGAGGTGGTCTGCAGCGGCGACACGATGGCGCCGCCGCCGAGCGACACGCGCGCCAGGAGCTTGCCGTCGGTGGACGACAGGAAATGCACGTAGCCGTCGTAGTCGCCATAGGCGACCGCGCCGCGCAATACGGCCGGGGCGCTGAGTTGACGATTGCGCAGCGCATTCTGCTTCCACAGATTGCTGCCGGCATCCAGCGAGAAGGCGTTGGCCACGCTTTGCGCATCGGCCGTATAGGCATTGCGATCGTCGACCGTCATGCCGCTCGAACTGGAAAAGTCTTTGGCCCACAACGCCCGGCCGCCTTGTGAGACGTCGAAGCAGGTAATGCGGCCCTGATAGGCGACTGCGCACAACAGGCGACCGGCAATCTGCGGCGCGCCGACCACATCGGTCAAACGCTCCAGATCGCTACCGCCCTTGGGCTGCGACACAGTGGCTTCCCACTGCACGTTGCCCGACGCCGTATTGATGGCGAGCAACTTGCCGCCAGGCAGGCCTGTAATCACCAACCCCTGCGCCAACACCATTTGCGAGCCGCTTTGCAGCGCCAGCGCCGGTCCCGGACGCTGCAGACTCCACATGCGCTCGCCCGAGTTGATGTCGAAAGCCTGGATGCGATAGTCGCCGCTGCGGATCACCACCACGCCGAATCCGACCACGGGCGGTACCGAAACATTGCTGGTCGCACGCGTGCGCCATTTTTCCTTGCCGCTGTCGTCGTACGCAATGACTTCGCCGCGCTCGGATGCGACGACGGTCACATTGCCATCGGTACCGACACCCGCCGACAGATCCGTATCGGCATCGGCGGTCCACACCGAGCGGCCGTCCGCCAGGTTGTACTTGCCCAGCTTGCCGTTTGGCGTCGCGGCATAGACGGCGTCGTTGATGACCATCGGCACGAAGCCGATGCCTGCACCGCGGCCCACCGACGTCTTCCAGACCTGCTTGACCGCCAGGCCCGGTGCGTACTCGGTCAACGGCGCCGGATCATTGCGTCCGTCGTCATTGGAGAAAATCGAGCAACCGGCCAGTACCGTCAGGCACAGGGCAGCCGCCGCCATCTTGGGGCCACGCGCGAACGTCGTCTTCCACAAAGCCATCATGCACCACCCAACGCATCAAGTTTCAAACGGACCACCTGGACCAGAGGATCCGTGTTGCCCAGCGTATCGATTGCCTTCTTCCAAGCCGTGCGCGCCTCGTTGGGCTTGCCCTGCGCCGCGAAGATATCGCCGCGGCGATCCTCGAACAACGCCACGAACGGCGCCGGGGCGTCGGTCAGCTGCGCAAGCGCCTGATCGTACTGCTTCAGGTCGAGCAACATGCCTGCAAGGCGCAGTTTTGCCACCGGTTGCAGGGGCGCATGCTGCTTTTGAGCGGCCAGCCACGTCAATTGTTCGCGGGCCGCATCGGGATCGTTTTGAGCCTGCAGGGCTTGCGAGGCAACCAGCGCACCACGCGCCGCATAGCCGGTGGCGGGATAGTCGGCGCGCAGGGTACCCACAGCAGCCTTGATGCGCACGGCGGCGTCGGCGCCGCCCAGGCGTGCGGCATCTTCCAGCGCTTCAAAGTAACCCATGGCCTGATTGGCACGATGATTTTGGTAGGCTTTCCAGGCGGTCCAACCGCCCCAGGCCAATGCCGCCGCTGCCACGACCGCCATGATCAGGGTGCCGTACTTCGCCCACCACGCTTTGAGCGCGTCGAATTGTTCTTGTTCTTCCAGATCGTAAGCCATGCTGCTCAACCCTTCGATTTCAGTACTTCGGGCAAGGCCGCCAAGGGCACTTGCTGTTGTGCCGGTGCGGCGTCGCCCGCGCCGCGCAGATATTTGACGCTGGCCGTTTCGGACGCCACTTCGTCGGCGCCAAGGATAACCGCAACCCGGGCACCACTGGTATCGGCACGCTTGAATTGCGCCTTGAAGCTGCCGCTGCCGGCATGCACGATGACGGCGAGTCCCACGTCACGCAGGCGCTCACCCACTTTCGCGGCCAGCCGCTGCGCGTCTTCGCCCTGGTGCACGATGTACACGTCGCACTCGGGCTCGGCCTCACGTTCACCCGCCTGTTCCCATAACTCGAGCAGGCGCTCCATGCCGATGGCAAACCCCACCGCAGGATTGGGTTTGCCGCCGAGCAAGGCGATCAGGCCATCGTACCGACCACCGCCACACACTGTGCCCTGGGCGCCGATGCGATCGGTGACCCACTCGAAAACGGTGAGATTGTAATAGTCCAGGCCTCGCACCAGACGCGGGTTCAGGCGATAGCCGATGCCCGCATCGTCCAGCCTTTTGCACACGCCGTCGAAATGCGCGCGCGATTCGTCACCCAGAAAATCGAACAAGCGCGGTGCGGCATCGGCCATCGCCTGCATGGCCGGATTTTTCGTATCCAGCACGCGCAGCGGATTGCTGTACATGCGGCGCAGGCCATCTTCGTCCAGCACATCCTTGTGCGATTCGAGATAGGTGATGAGCGCGGCGCGATGCGCAGCACGTTCCTCTGCCTGACCCAATGAGTTGAGTTCGAGGCGCACATCGGTCAAGCCCATCCGCTGCCACAACCGGCCAAGCATGACGATCAATTCGGCATCGACATCGGGCCCGGCGAAACCGAGCGCTTCGACGTCGATCTGGTGGAACTGGCGATAGCGGCCACGTTGAGGACGCTCGTGACGAAACACGGGACCCATCGCATAGACGCGCTGCGGCCGGTCGTACAGCAGATTGTGCTCGATGGTGGCGCGCACCATGCCGGCCGTCATTTCGGGACGCAGCGTGAGCGAGTCGCCATTGAGCGCATCGGTGAAGGTGTACATCTCTTTTTCGACGATGTCCGTGACTTCGCCAATGCCACGCGTAAACAATCGCGTGTATTCGAGTACCGGCGTGCGCAGATTGCGATAGCCGTAACCGGCGAGCCAATCGCGCACGATGGCTTCGAGTTGCTCCCAGCGCGCGCCCACTCCGGGCAACGCGTCGTTCATGCCACGCAGGGCCGAGACTTTTTGAAACGCTTGCGTCATGTCCATCATGCCGTCGGACGATGCGCTACGCACCCCGTTACGGCAATGTCCCTCTGCTTAGTGTTGCGCGTGCTGGCCGCCGTAACGGCGCACGACGTAGTTTTCGACGATGGTCTGAAACTCTTCGGCGATGCGATCGCCTTTGAGCGTGACCGTGCGTTCGCCGTCGACGAAAACCGGTGCGGATGGCACCTCGCCGGTGCCCGGCAGGCTGATGCCGATGTCGGCATGCCGGCTTTCGCCCGGTCCGTTGACGACACAGCCCATGACGGCCACGTTCATCGACTCGACGCCAGGATATTGCGTGCGCCAGACCAGCATTTGACGGCGCAGATAGGACTGGATGCTATCGGCCAATTCCTGGAAGAACGTGCTGCTGGTGCGCCCGCAACCCGGGCAGGCCACCACCATCGGCGTAAACGCGCGCAAACCCATGGTTTGCAGAATTTCCTGCGCCACCACCACTTCACGTGTGCGGTCACCGCCCGGCTCGGGAGTGAGCGAGATACGGATCGTGTCGCCAATGCCTTGCTGCAACAGCACCGACAGCGCCGCCGTCGATGCCACGATACCCTTGCTGCCCATGCCGGCTTCGGTCAGACCGAGATGCAGGGGATAGTCGCAACGCGAGGACAAATCACGATAAACCGCGATCAGGTCCTGAACGTGACTCACCTTGCACGACAGAATGATGGCGTCGCCCGGCAACCCCAGCAACTCAGCCCGCTGCGCGTTGCTGATCGCAGACACGACCAGCGCATCGCGCATCACCGCCTGCGCTTCCCAAGGCTGCGCGCGGCGGCTGTTTTCATCCATCTTGCGGGCCATCAACTCATGGTCGAGGCTGCCCCAGTTGACGCCGATGCGCACGGGCTTCTGATGCCGGCACGCCACTTCGATCATCTGGGCGAAATTATCGTCGCGCTTCTTGCCGCCGCCCATGTTGCCCGGATTGATGCGGTACTTCGACAGTGCCTGCGCGCAATCGGGAAACTGGGTGAGCAGCTTGTGGCCGTTGTAGTGAAAATCGCCGACCAGCGGCGTGTTGACGCCCATCCGGTCGAGCTGCTCGCGGATGGCGATCACTTCTCGGGCGGCTTCAGGCGTGTTGACCGTGATCCGAACCATTTCGGAACCGGCTTGCGCCAGCTCCTTGACCTGGATGGCGGTTGCAATCGCATCGGCCGTGTCGGTATTGGTCATCGACTGCACCACCACGGGCGCGCCACCGCCGATCGACACCTTGCGATCGCCCCACGACACCGCAACGGCGCGGGTGGCGCGACGGCCTGCAGCACCCACGAGGGGCGGTTCGGCGTCGCTCAGCGTCGACGACAGATCAATCGAAGTCGGTTCGTTCATTCAGGGGGTATTCCGGGGTATCCAGCCGGCAGGCAACCATTCGGCGGGCAACCAGCCCTGCCAGAAAGCATAGGCCACACCTGCCAGCACCACGACGAGCAAAATAAACAGCCAGCCCCAGGGCATGCCGGAACCGGTTTCTTCTTCAGCCGGCATGGCCGCACGACCTTGGAGCGGCGTGCGGGGCGCGTCATTGACGAGACCGCGCGACTCGCCGGTGCGCGCAGCAAGCGATGCCACAATCGCGGCATCGTCAGCGCCGAGCAGGCGCGCGTAGTTGCGGGCCAGACCCCGCAGCGACACGCCCGTGGGCAATTCGTCCCAGCGCTCATTTTCGAGCGCGTCGATCTGACGCGGCGCGAACTTGATTCGACTGGACACTTCTTCCAACGACCAACCGCGCGTTTGACGCAGCGCGCGCAGCGAACCGCCGAGCGTCGTGGGCACACCGGCCCCGCCAGCGGGGTCGAGCGTTGCGGAAGCGGAATCTGAAACCGGAATACTCATGCCGCCACCTGCTTGATGGGAATGGAAAGGCGTTGCGTTGCCATGCGTTCGGCGATCCGCGTGCGGTCGCGTACTTCGCCGGCGAGCTGACCACAGGCGGCGTCGATATCTTCGCCGCGGGTCTTGCGCACCGTTGTGATGACCCCCGCATCCATCAGCCGCTGCGCAAACGTGCGCACCCGCGCCATCGGCGAGCGGGTCAGTCCGGACTGGGGAAAGGGGTTGAACGGAATCAGGTTGAGCTTGCAGCGCACCTGGCGCGCAATCTCGATCAGTTCGCGCGCATGCGCATCGCTATCGTTGATGCCGTCGAGCATCACATACTCGAAGGTGATGAAGTCGCGCGGGGCGAACTCGAGATAGCGATTGCACGCGGCAATCAATTCTTTGAGCGGATACTTCTTGTTGAGCGGCACCAGCCGGTCGCGCAAGGCGTCGTTGGGCGCGTGCAGCGATACGGCCAAGGCTACCGGACAGTCTTGCGACAGCCGATCCATCATGGGCACGACACCCGATGTGGACACCGTGACCCGGCGGCGCGACAAGCCATATGCGTTGTCGTCCAGCATCAGCTTGAGCGCGGTTACGACAGGCACATAGTTGAGCAACGGCTCGCCCATGCCCATCATCACCACATTGCTGATCACGCGCGGATCGGCCGTAGATTCGACCTTGCCCTCCGACCCTGCCAGACGGGCGCTACCGATGTCGCGCTCGATCTCGCGCCGTGCCCACCACAGCTGACCGATGATCTCGCTGGCGGTGAGGTTGCGGCTGAATCCTTGATAACCAGTGGAGCAGAACGGGCAACCGACGGTGCACCCGGCCTGACTTGAAATACACAGCGTGCCGCGGTCGTCTTCGGGAATGAACACCGTTTCGACCGCATTGCCTGCACCCACGTCGAACAGCCACTTGCGGCAGCCGTCGGTGGCGTGCTGAACGGTGGACACCGTGGGCGCTTGCACGACGCAATGCTGCGTCAGTTGCTCGCGAAAGCCACGGGCCAGATCGGACATATCCTCGAAGGCGTCGGCGCCGCGCTGGTGAATCCAGCGCTGCAACTGACGGGCGCGAAACGGCTTGCCGCCCCACTGGACGACGAGGTCGGCCAGTGCGGTGGCATCCATGCCCAACAGATTGACGCGTTCGAGGTTGTCCATGTCGTACTTGAACCGATTGGAAGACTGACGAATCAGTCTAGCCAATTAACGGCTGTGGATATTGATTTCGGGGAAAAAGAAGGCGATTTCCACGGCGGCGGTTTCGGCAGCGTCCGAACCGTGAACGGCGTTGGCGTCGATGCTGTCGGCGAAATCGGCGCGAATCGTGCCTTTTTCAGCTTTCTTGGGATCGGTTGCGCCCATCAGGTCACGGTTTTTAAGGATGGCGCCTTCGCCTTCCAGCGCTTGCACGAACACCGGACCCGAGATCATGAAGTCGACCAGATCCTTGAAGAAGGGGCGCGCGCTGTGAACGGCGTAGAAACGCTCGGCATCGGCACGCGACAGTTGCAACATGCGTGCGGCGATGACTTTGAGGCCGGCCTGCTCGAAACGAGCGACGATTTGACCGACAACGTTCTTGGCCACGGCATCGGGCTTGATGATCGAGAGGGTACGTTCGATGGACATGAAAACTCCGCAAATACAGTCTGGGGTGAGAAATCGGGCGGCGTGTCCGCCACCAACCGATCAGAATTGTCCAATAAAAACAGGGACTTCTAAAAGGTTTACAGTAACCCGGCATTCTAGCATGTCAACATGACCTGCTCCATCATAGAATTACGGGTTTACCCAGGCCGAAATTCAGGCCGATCGCCCGCCCGCAGGAACACTGATGAACGCACCCGCCCCGACCCTTTTGTCCCAGGAACTGTCCAAAAGTTTCGAACCCGCCGAGATCGAAGCCCATTGGTACAGCACCTGGGAACAGCGCGGCTACTTCCAGGCTGGCCAGCACGTCGCCCAACCCGGCGCTGCAGACCAGAGCGCGACCGCGCCCACGTTCGTGATCCAGTTGCCGCCGCCCAACGTCACCGGCACGTTGCACATGGGCCACGCGTTCAACCAGACGATCATGGACGCCCTCACCCGCTACCACCGCATGCGGGGCTTCGACACGCTCTTCGTGCCAGGTACGGATCACGCCGGCATCGCCACCCAGATCGTCGTCGAGCGCCAGCTCGATGCGCAGAAAGTGTCGCGCCACGACCTCGGCCGCGAAGCCTTCGTCGAAAAGGTGTGGGAATGGAAGCACAAGTCGGGTGACGCGATCACGCAACAAGTGCGTCGCCTGGGCGCATCGATCGACTGGAAGCGCGAGTACTTCACGATGGACGAGCGCATGTCGCGCGGCGTCGTGGAAACGTTCGTCCGCCTGTATCGCGAAGGCCTGATCTACCGCGGCAAGCGCCTGGTGAACTGGGATCCGAAGCTGCTCACCGCGGTGTCCGACCTCGAAGTGAGCTCGGAAGAAACCGACGGCCACATGTGGCACATCCTCTATCCGTTCGTCGATGGCCCCCAAACCATTGTCGACAAGGAAGGCGAAACGGTCACTCTCAAGGGCATGACGATCGCCACGACGCGACCCGAAACCATGCTGGCCGACGGCGCGCTCTGCGTGCACCCCGACGACGCCCGATATGCGCACCTGGTGGGCAAGCAGGTCGAGTTGCCGCTGTGCGACCGCACCATCCCCATCATTGCCGACGACTTCGTCGATCCGGAATTCGGCACGGGTTGCGTGAAGATCACGGGCGCCCACGATTTCAACGACTATGCCTGCGCGCAACGTCACAACCTGCCGTTGATCGTGATTTTCACGCTCGATGCGCATATCAATGAGAACGGCCCCAAGCAATTTCAAGGCTTGTCGCGCGAGGACGCCCGGCGGGCCGTCGTGGCCGCGCTCGAGGAAGACCACTTCCTCGTCAAGGTCGAGCCGCACAAGATGATGCAGCCGCGCGGTGACCGCACTGGCGTCGTGCTGGAACCGATGCTCACCGACCAATGGTTTGTGGCCATGAGCAAGCCGGCGCCCGAAGGCACGCACCATCCGGGCAAGAGCATCACCGAAGCCGCACTGGACGTGGTCGCCAACGGCGAGGTCACCTTCTACCCGGAAAACTGGACCACGATCTACAACCAGTGGCTCAACAACATTCAGGACTGGTGCATCTCGCGTCAATTGTGGTGGGGCCACCAAATTCCCGCCTGGTACTCGGACGACGGTCAGATTTTCGTCGCCCACACAGAAGAGGACGCCCGCGCGCAAGCCGCGGCAGCCGGCGCCACGGGCGAGTTGAAACGCGATCCCGACGTGCTCGACACCTGGTTCTCGTCCGGACTGGTGCCGTTCACGACGATGGGCTGGCCGGATGAAACGCCCGATATGCAGCGTTATCTCCCTTCCAGCGTGCTGGTGACGGGCTTTGACATCATCTTCTTCTGGGTCGCCCGGATGGTGATGTTGAGCACGCACCTGACCGGCAAGATCCCGTTCAAGCATGTGTACGTGCACGGGCTGATCCGCGACGCCGACGGCCAGAAGATGAGCAAGTCCAAGGGCAATACGCTGGACCCCGTCGACCTGATCGATGGTGTCGATCTGGACACGCTGATCGCCAAGCGCACCACCGGCCTCATGAATCCCAAGCAGGCGGGCGCCATCGAGAAGGCGACGCGTCGCCAGTATCCGGACGGCATCCCGGCGTATGGCACGGATGCGCTGCGCTTCACGATGTCGGCTTACGCCACGCTGGGCCGCAACATCAACTTCGATTTGAAGCGCTGCGAAGGCTATCGCAACTTCTGCAACAAGCTGTGGAACGCCACTCGCTTCGTGCTGATGAATACCGACGGCCACGCCCTGCATGGCGATGAGGTCGGCGAAACGTCGTTTGTGGATCGCTGGATCGTCAGCCAGCTGCAGACGCTCGAAGCCGATGTTGCGCGTGGATTTGCCGACTATCGCCTCGATAATGTCGCAAATGCCCTTTATCGCTTCGTCTGGGACGAGTATTGCGACTGGTACGTCGAACTCGCGAAGGTACAGATCCAGACGGGCACGCCGTCCCAGCAATTGGGCACGCGCCGCACCTTGATTCGCGTTCTGGAAGCGGTGCTGCGTCTGGCCCATCCGGTCATTCCGTTCATCACTGAAGCGTTGTGGCAGAAGGTGTCGGTTGCTGCCGGCAAACGCGCGGAAGGCGATGAAACCAGCGTCAGCGTCCAGCCGTTCCCCCAGCACAACCCCGCTGCGGTCGATACCGCTGCAGAAGCCGACGTGGCCACGCTCAAGGCGCAGATCGATGCGGTGCGCGCCTTGCGCAGCGAAATGAGCCTCGCGCCTTCGCTGAAGGTGCCGCTGATTGCGCAAGGCGACGCGGCAGAACTGCAACGCAATGCGCCTTACCTGGCAACGTTGGCCCGGCTCGAAAAAGTCGACATCACGGATACCCTGCCGGACGTGGGCGCACCGGTACAGGTGGTCGGCACGACGCGACTGATGCTGCACGTGGAGATCGACGTCGCGGCCGAACAGGTACGCCTGGACAAGGAAATCGCCCGCATTGAAGGTGAAATCGCCCGTGCGCAAGCCAAGCTCGGCAACGAGGGCTTCGTGGCCCGCGCGCCGGCAGCCGTCGTGGAACAGGAGCGCACACGCGTGGCGCAGTTCAACGACACGCTCGCGCAAGTGCGCGAACAACGCGCGCGCCTGAAGTAATTGCCTGGCGTGAATCACGGTCAGGGCCAAAATCCTGAACGGCGATGAAAGAAGCCCGCGGCCTCATGAGGCAGCGGGCTTTTTTTGTGGCGCGCCGGCGGGCACGGCAACCGCATGCGGCACGAACTGCAATGCCCACTCGGTGATGCGCCCGTGCTGTGTGGCGCCACGACGACCGGGGCCGTCGCGGCGCTGGCGATCACGCGCGGGATGCAGTCCAAGCGCCTGTCGACGTACCGGCTTTGTTGCCCTTGATCGACTTGCCGTTGACGGTGCCGGTATAGCGCACGCCATTGACCGTAAACATGATCTCCGTGCCGTTGACGCGCGCATCGGAAATCGCCGTATCGCCCAACTTGCCGCTCAGCACTTGAAAGTTTTGCGTGAGCGTCAGCGGCTGGCCGGCGACTTGCCAAGTGCCGTCGACCTTGGCCGGCACGATCCACAGGAGCGCTGTGCAGTAGTTGGTGCAGCCGTCGGTGACGGTTTCGGATTGATCGGGCTGCCAGTCACCCATACGGAAAGAGTTCGAGACAATGCGCGTGCCCGGCTTGAGATCGAGGATCTTGGGACGCAGCTTTTCGTTGATCGACGGCAGCAGGAACATCGTAATCACGTCGGCCTTAGACAGATCCGTCTCAAACAGATCCGCCGTGCTGAAGGTGGCGCGATCCTTGACTTTTTCCTTGCTGGCGTTTGCGCGCGCGAGCTCAGCCATTTCAGGGTTGTACTCGATGCCTTGGGCCGTCAACCCGCGCTTCGCAGCGGTAATGACGGTGCGGCCATCGCCAGACCCCAGGTCGATCAGATAATCCTTGGGCGTGACCTTGGCGATATCGAGCATCTTCTCGACCAGCACCTGCGGGGTCGGCACCCACACCACATCCTTGCCGTTTTGCCCCACGGTGGGGTTGTAGCCGGCGGTAGACGCGGCGACCGGTGCCTGCGTCTTGGCCTGGGCCTGGGCCGCGAGCGGGACGGCGGCAAAAGCCAGCGCTGCAACCAGCGCCGAGGCATAACGCGTGGCGCGCCGGGCACCAACGGGACCGAGCTGATTGGACGCGCAATCGGCGTTCTCGGCCGACGGAGTGAGCGACAAGAGCATGATGACTTTCCTGTTCAAGATAGGCTGACGAAGGAGATGTGCATTAACGCTGAAACGAAATCTGTGTTGGCGGACACGGCAATCTAGTGACACGGACCGCCCGAAGCGCACGCAACCTGAAATGTGCCTGAATGCGCGCCGTATAGGATGACCTTATTCCGGCTGCGAAGTTCCGGCAAGCATGACGTACACGCGTGCTTTGCCTCATACCGACGACGCCAGCAATGTCGGCAGCACCCAGGCCCGCGACTTGCTAGGGGAGCGCCGACCCCACACTGAGCAGCACGAGTAAATGAATTCCGCCACTGCGCGTCCAGAAATCAGCGTTCTCGCCGTTGACGATGAGCCCCTTATCCTCGATCTACTGGTCGAATCGCTACGTGAACTCGGGTTTCAACCCGTGGCGGCCAGCGACGGCACCCGTGCCGTGCAAGTGCTTGCAGAGGGCAATGCCGTCGATCTGTTGATCACCGATTTGCAAATGCCTGGGATGGATGGCGTCGAATTGGCGCGCAAGGCGCGCGAACAACGCCCGAACATTCCCGTACTGTTCATCAGCGGCTATTCGCCGCAATTTCACGGATCGGAATTCAATCTCGGACGCGGCACGTCTCTGCTTACCAAGCCGTTTACGCACGAACGACTGGCGCGCGCAATCAAACGCGCGCTGGAGTAGCACGACGTCAAGGCGTTAAGCTGTCGTGAGGCTGGCGTACCGATCGTTTCGGCAAAACGCCCGCGTGCGCGTGGAGCGGCGTATCAGGCTATGCCGCCAGCTGCTTCAGAAAGGCTTCGTCAGCAGCAGTCAAACTACCCGCTTTGCGTGCGCGGCGGATCAGATCCGGGCGCAGCCGCGATGTAAGTTCAAGCGAGCGCTCACGACGCCAACGTGCAATTTGAGCGTGATGCCCAGACAGCAATGGGGCCGGCACGCTCATGCCGTCGAAGGATTCTGGGCGCGTGTAGTGCGGGCTATCGAGCAGCCCCGACAGATTTTCGTGAAACGAATCCTGGCGCGCCGATTCATCATCGTTGAGCACACCCGGAATCAGCCGGACCGCGGCGTCCATGACTGCCATCGCCGCGATTTCGCCGCCGGACAATACGAAATCGCCTAGCGAAATCTGCTCGGTTACCACCGATTCGACGAAGCGCTGATCCACCCCCTCGTAACGGCCGCAGATCAGCACCGCACCACCCTGCTCGACCAAGGCCTGCGCGCGCTGCTGATCGAATCGCGGTCCGGTAGGCGAGAGCAGAATCACCGGCGCCGCTGGACGCGATGGCGGTGAGGGGGAAGCCCCTTCGGCGGATTTATTGGACACCACCGCAGGCGAGCCGTCGGAAGCGTGCGCGCGACGCTCCGCCTGCGCTGCGGCGACCGCATCGCGCAGCGGTCCAGGCATCATGACCATGCCGGGACCACCGCCGTAAGGCCGATCATCGACGGTACGATGAACATCGTGCGTAAACGTGCGCGGATTCCAGGCGCGACAAAGCCAACGCCCTTGTGCGTGCGCGCGCCCCGTGACCCCGGCATCGGTGAGTACACCGAACATCTCCGGAAAAAGGGTAACGACGTCGAAACGCATTAGAAGTCGACCGGCCAATCGCTATCGATACGGCGCGCTTGGAGGTCGACCTTCTGGATGTGCGCACCTACGAAAGGTACTAACGTCTCGACGGCACGACCTTTAGGATCGAGGGTCGGTTCGAACGTGACGCCATCCAAGCCGAAGGTGCCGGTCACGACTTTGAGCACGCCATGCGCACCGTTGTCGACGACCTCGGCAACCTCGCCGATGAGTACGGATTGGCCATCACGATCGCCATAGAGCCGGCAACCGATCAAATCGATCCAGTAGTACTCATCGTCGTCAGCTTTGGGAAACGTACTGCGAGCTACGCAGATCGACATCCCGCGCATGCCTTCGGCAACATCGCGATCATCGATGGCAGCCAGCTGCGCAACCAGATTCGATCCCTGCGACCGCACCGTTACCACGCGATGGGCAACGGCGTTGGCCGCCAAAGCGAGACCTTCGCTTGCAGCAGATGTGACAACGCCCTGAGCCACGGGGGACGCAGGGCGTGCAAGCCACCACTGAGGTGCGGCCAGGAGTGCTTCGGCAGTTGCCGAGTGCGACTGAATTTTGATCCAGCCGCGCACACCATAGGCCGAGAGCACACGGCCTACTTCAACCAAGTCGGCAGGCGCTGCCTGCGAAGAGACAGCGTTTACCACACCAGACTCAGGCTGCAGCCGAAACTTTGGCGGCGTAGTCTTTGACCAGACGCTCGACTGCGGGCGACAGCTGGGCGCCGTTGCTCGTCCAGTGCTTGACGCGGTCCAGCGAAATACGCAGCTTTTCGTCGTTTTCACGGGCTACGGGGTTATAGAAACCCACGCGCTCGATGAAGCGACCATCACGGCGATTACGCGAATCGGTAGCGACGAGGTTGTAGAACGGACGTTTTTTTGACCCACCGCGGGCCATACGAATCACCACCATAGGTAATCCCTTGAATATGTTGTGACAAGCCGACTACTATAGCATCGCTAAGCCGTAGCTGGCAAATCCTATTGAAAAATAAACGCTTAGCGTCGTCGAAGAAAGTGCAGGCAGCCCCCTGCTTCGTCGGGCTGTTGCAACACCAGCTCGTTTTTGGTCTGACGGGCAAAGGCCTGAAAATCGCGCACCGCATTGCGATCGGTGGTGACGACTTTCAGGACTTGACCGCTTTCCAACTGAGCCAAGGCCTTCTTGGCCCGCAAGATGGGCAACGGGCACAGCAAGCCCGAAGCGTCCACCTCAAGATCGGCCGTGGGAAGCGGAGTCGTCATCAGAGCCGCTCATCCACCCACTGATGCACACTGGCGATCGCGGCGGGCAAAGCCGCCACATCGTTGCCACCGCCCATCGCCATATCAGGGCGGCCGCCACCCTTGCCGCCAACCTGACTCGCCACAAAACCGACCAGATCGCCGGCCTTGATGCGATCCACAAGATCGGGCGTCACGCCGCCGACCAGGCTGATCTTCCCGTCGGGCGAGCCCGCGGCAAGCAGCACAACCGACGACTTGAGTTTGTTCTTGATCTGATCGACCATGCCGCGCAGGGCCTTGGGATCGACATCGCCAATGCCTGCGGCCAGGAGCTTGATGCCTTTGATCTCGACCGCGTTTTGCGCGGCAAGATCGTTGCCGGCGCTCGAGGCCAACTTGGCGCGCGCCTGCTCGAGTTCACGCTCGAGGGCCTTAATTTGCTCCTGCACATGAGCAATGCGATCGGGCACCTCGGTCGCCGCACTGCGCAGCATGCCTGCTGCCCGATTGAGCACAGCGGCCTGATTTTGCACCCAGACCACCGCGTTATCGCCCGTGATCGCCTCGACGCGCCGCACACCCGCTGCCACGCCGCCCTCGCCCACGATCTTGAACAATCCGATGTCGCCCGTGCGCGCGACGTGCGTGCCGCCGCAGAGTTCTTGCGAAAAGCCGATATCCAGCACGCGTACGGTATCGCCGTATTTTTCGCCGAAAAGTGCCGTCGCACCGCCCTTGACGGCGTCGTCGAACGCCATCACACGCGATTGCGTGGCGTGATTGGCCAACACTTCCGCATTGACGATGACCTCGACTTCAGCGATCTGTGCCGGCGTCATGGGTGCATCTTGCGTGAAATCGAACCGGGTCTTATCCGGATCGACCAACGAACCACGCTGCTGCACATGACTGCCGAGCACCTGGCGCAATGCCTTGTGCATCAAATGGGTGGCCGAGTGGTTGCGCATGGTGCGCGCACGCCGCACACCATCGACCACAGCGCGCACGGTGTCGCCGACTTTCAGGCTGCCCGACTCGAGTTTGCCATGGTGACCGGATACGCCGACCTGCACCTTCAAGGTATCTGCGACGGCGAAGCGCACGCCGTCGGCTTCGAGCACGCCGGTATCGCCGACCTGGCCGCCGGATTCGGCGTAGAACGGCGTGGCATCCAACACCACGACGCCCTCCTGACCGGCCGCAATGCTGTCGACCTTCGTGCCACCCACATACAGCGCCGTCACGGCGACGTCATCGAGGCTCAATTGCTCGTAGCCTTCGAAACGGGTCGATGCGCCCTCATAGCTCAGGCCTTCAGCCATCTTGAACTTGCCTGCGGCACGCGCCTGTTCGCGCTGACGCGTCATCGCGACCTCGAAACCTTCGAGATCGACCTCGACGCCACGCTCGCGGCAGATATCCGCGGTCAGGTCGACCGGGAAGCCGTACGTGTCGTACAAGGTGAACAAGGTGGTGCCGTCCAGGGCACTGCCTTCGGCAACGCCGGCAAGCGCGCCGTCGAGAATGCGCATGCCGTTTTCAAGGGTTTCGCCGAAGCGCTCTTCTTCCTGCTTGAGCACCTGCGCCACGCGGTCGGCGTTATTGGCCAACTCGGGATAGGCCTCGCCCATTTCCTTGACGAGATCGGGAACAAGCCGATAGAAAAACGGCTTGGTCTGGCCCAGCTTGTAGCCGTGGCGCAGCGCCCGGCGAACGATGCGGCGCAGCACGTAGCCGCGGCCTTCGTTGCTGGGAATGATGCCGTCGACCACCAGGAACGAGCAGGCCCGGATATGGTCGGCGATGACCTTGAGCGAATTTTCGGCCAGATCCGTCACGTGCGTTTCGCGCGCGGCGGCGGCGATCAATGCCTGGAAGAGATCGATCTCGTAGTTGGAGTGCACGTGCTGCAGCACTGCCGATACGCGCTCAAGGCCCATCCCGGTATCGACACACGGTTTGGGCAAGCGCGGCATATTGCCGGCGGCGTCGCGTTCGAACTGCATGAACACGAGGTTCCAGATCTCGATATACCGGTCGCCGTCTTCTTCAGGCGAGCCCGGAGGGCCGCCCCACACATCAGGGCCGTGATCGTAGAAAATTTCCGAACATGGTCCGCAAGGACCCGTATCCGCCATCTGCCAGAAGTTGTCCGATGCGTAACGCGCACCTTTGTTGTCGCCGATGCGGATGATGCGCTCGGGCGGCACACCCACTTCCTTGGCCCAGATATCGTAGGCTTCGTCATCCTCGTGATAGACGGTGACCCACAATTTCTCGGCCGGCAGGCCGTAAACCTTGGTCAGCAGTTCCCACGCGTACTGGATCGCGTCGCGCTTGAAGTAATCGCCGAAGCTGAAGTTACCCAGCATCTCGAAAAACGTGTGATGGCGTGCGGTGTAGCCGACGTTTTCCAGGTCGTTGTGCTTGCCGCCCGCGCGCACACTGCGCTGCGAGGAGGTGGCACGCGTGTAGCTGCGCGCTTCCTTGCCGGTGAATACGTCCTTGAACTGGACCATACCGGAGTTGGTGAACAGCAGCGTGGGGTCGTTGGACGGAACCAACGACGACGACGGCACGATCTGGTGCCCTTTCGATTGAAAGAACTGCAGAAACTTCTGGCGAATCTCGGAGGATTTCATCTTGCGTAAATCGGCGTTAGGCGAATCGACCATTATAGAGGGATGCCGGGGGGGCCGTGCCAGCACCCCCAGGCTGCTGTTGCAACTTGGTCACGGCGGCGCGATGCAGACGAAGCCTCGCGTCAAACCGCTCGTGTCATCCAGCGAATTGCCCCAGGAGGTCGGCACGGCGGAAAAGCCAGCCGGGCAGGAACATGCTCCCGTAAACGGATTGGCCGTGGACTCGTAGAACGGCGACCGGCAGCCGAAAATGGAGTTGACGGAATAGGCGCCGCCAAACCCGCCCTCGGCGCCGCGCCAACTGCCATTGCGGCACACGAGCAATCCGGATCCGGTGCCTCGGGCGATCAACCCTTCGTCGGGGCATGCCGCGCCATAGCTCGCCCCGCCGCCCAGCAGCAAATACCTCCCGTGAATGCGGTCGTTCACATGAAGTTGCCCCCCGACGGCGGCATTGCGGGCCATATGCGCATCGCCGTAAACCGTCGCGTTGCCGCCGATGTGCGCCTGGGCAGCCACATGCATGTCGCCGCCGGCATCGAATCTGCCGTTGACTCGGGCATCGCCATCGAATTGCGCGTCACCTCCGAAGTGGGCGCTGCCGTCGATTTGCGCACCGCCAGCCAGATGCGCGTTACCGCCCACGCGCACGCCGCCTGCAACCGAGAGTGGCCCCTGGAAGTCCGGATCACGAGCGTCGCGAACGCGCAGGTACCTGTCGTAACCGGCGCGATCGAGTCCCGCCCAGATCGCGACGGTACCGGGCGCGAGGGTCGTCATGTCGCTCGCCGGGGGATTGGGCAGGGAGAACGCCGTGCCCTGCAACCGGGCCGGCGCGAGCCGCTGCACCGCGCCACCATAACCTTGCGTGGCAGCCAACACCTGGGCAATGGCCATGTCGTTGGGTTCAGCCAGGGAACCCGACGTGAGCGGTGATCGGCTATACGCCACCGCATCGATGCGACACCCCTCGCCCGGGCAGCCCGCGCCGGCCAGGAAACGCAACGCCGCTTCGCCACCCAAAGGCGGCTGGGCCGGAAAATCGACCGAGAGAAACCCTGCGCGCTGCAACTCTGCCAACGTGGGCGCGAGCGGCGCGGCAAACGGCGGAGGTGGCGCACCGCCGGGATCCGGTGCAGGAAACGCGGCCAAGGCATCGAAGTGCTTGAGCAAAGCGCCATCGAGCGCCCGCTTGATCTCGAGATACCAGACGCCGGTGGCGGTCGCAGCGGCGTCCTCCACCTGCTGCATCCACTTCGACGCGCCCCAGATGGCGACCATGACCGCCAGCGCCGTCGCCAGCGCAAGCTCGGCCAACGCAAAACCGCGCTGCGCGTGCCGCCGCGCGCCCAAGGCATGCGCCAGCTTCCCGGATGCGCCGAACCCATCGGCCTGCACCTCGTGCGTGGCCGAGTCGCGCGCGCCCATCGCGTTCGCACCCATCTCAGCGCACGACAAAGGAAAAGGTATTCACGTCGCCACGTGCACAACGGGCGTCCGCCAACGCCGCGTTGTAGACCATGGGCGGTTGCTGGGTGGCGTCCTTGACGACCGTGTCTGCGCCCGATCCGCCAACGCGGATGATCTCCGCCATGCGCTGCATGACCGAGGCGATGCCGGGACATGCTGCGTGACTCACATGATCCAGCGTCAGGGTGAAACCCGACCCCAGCGCACCGCCCGCCACGGCGCTCGGCGCCAGTGTGACCGTCCCGTTGCCCGAAGTGCCGTTGCCGCCCAGATTGTGCGCCACGATGGCCGAATCGCCGTCGCCCGATACCGACACCACACTCGAGTCGCGCAGGGCATTGGCCAGAACGCCCGTTCCCATGCCCGCATAGGGCGCCGTGCCGATACCCTGTGCGTTGGCCTTGGTGCGGGCGACGAAGCGCTGCAACGCTTCCCCGACCTTGGGCACTTTGTTTTCGATGACGTAGTTGCCGATCGCGGGAATCCCCACGATCGCGATGAGCAGCACGATGGCCGTGACGATCGACACCTCGATCAACGAAAAGCCGGACTGTCCGATCGACTGCGGCGGATAGGGCTTGGTAAAGGCATGGCGTGCGAACATAAACTTCCTTTTCAGTTAAGACGCTGCATCTTCAGGCAGCGCATATCACAGCGGTAATCGGCGTCTTGCACCCCTTGATCGACTTCTTCAAGCCTTCAACGGGTCTTCCTAAACCGATGCATGAAACTGCGTCATCGAACGTCTCAGTTCGTCGATGACCGCGTAATGCCAGAACGCCACGCCAAGAATGAGCGCCAGCGACCCGAGCAACAGCGACCAGCGCAGGACCGAGGCGTGCAGCACGACACGGTGCATCACGTGGTTTTCGACGCGATCGCGCGCAAGCGACAAGGCCATTCCAAAGCCGCGCGCGAGGATCAAATCGGACAGATACCACCAGGTCTCACGATCGATGAGGCCGGTGTCGAACACTTCGGCCCCCGACGTGCCGGCGTCCAATCGCGCCAGCATGAGATCGACGTGCCACGCCAACCACGGCCGCGCGCCATGGCGGTAGGCCATCAAGGCATCGCGCAACCGTGCATCGGCACTGACATGCTGCCGCAAGAGAATCGCGAGCATGGCGAGAAAGCGGATGCACTGCACATCGCGATACAGCCGCCCGATGGCCATGCGATCGAACACGGCCCGCCGTGGGCCCACTGCCCGCGGCAACGACAACGTGATGGCCACCAGCCCGACTGCCACCAGCACGGCCAACGGCAATCCAAGCACGCGCAACAGTGCCGATGTGTGCCACAAGGCGCGCGTGAGCCCGCCGTAATACTCAAGCGGCACGGACTGAAAAACCTGCTGCAGCTTTGGCACCGTCAGCCATGGGATGGCGCCGAGCAACGCGATCGCGACCCCGCACGCGGCGAGTCCTGCGGCAGTCGTTCCAAGCAGCACCGCACGGGTCTTCTCGATCAATTGCGCAGCCCGCGCCAGATCGCGCAAGGTCGCCGGCAATGCACCGGCACCGGCGTCCTGGGCTGCTCGCAGCAAGGCAACCTCGCTCTCGGGCAATGTGTCTTCCCACGTGCCGTGCAGATCGCCGCCGGTCTGACGATAGCGTTCGAGCCAATAGGCGGCCAGGCGTCCGCGCACCGTGCTGCGGCCATACCGATAGACATCGTCCTCGAACACGTCATGTAGCGTCTTGCGGCCATCGACATCGGCGAGCAAGTGAGCGAGATAGCTGTAGTAATCCGCGCGCTGCGTCCGAAAGCGCCAGGCGTCGAGCCGCAATCCCAGGGCATGGGCACGATCGGCCACGTGCTCGATCAACAGGCGCACTGTGAACCCTGCTGCATCAAACATCACGCTTGCTCCCGATCGACCGTTGCCGCGCCTGCGCAATCGACTCGAATGCGCGAAACCGCATTTCGATCGCCCGCGGATCGACCCAGCCTTGCGAGGCCTTGTATACGGCGCATGCCATCGCCGATTTTCCCGACATGTCCTCGTGATCGAACGGGGCGTGCGGGTTTCCGTATACATGGTCCTGCAGGCGGGCGTTATCGCGCTGCCGCACACACGTCAGAAAGAACGGATCGTCGCCGGGCTCGACCACTTCAGCCGCCACGGTTCGGCCGCGAATGCCGCGCAGATCGTCCGGCCGCGCACCGCCGCATTGCGCGCATCCGTCGGGATTGCGAACGCGGATGAGACTGGCGTCCAGCGCATAGAGCGTCAGGAAACGCTCGCTCCAACGTTGCCACCACGCGCCATCGCGCCACATGCCATCGACACCCCTGGCGCCCTGCCACAGCGCGGTCAAAGGTAATGCGCAGTGATCGCACAAGCGTGGCAGCAACGCTTGGTAGACCAGCAACTTGAGCACACCCGGCGTGGCCAGAAAATCTCGCGACACACCAATGAAATCGGACGCCAGGCGCTCGGGAATCATCGCGGCCGAGCCGGTATGCGTGGTGGTGTAGACACTGACGCCCGAGCCCGCCACATCCATGAACGCACGGCCGGTTTCGCGATCGCGGACCTCGCCGATCAACAGATCGTTCATGGCGGAGCGTTTTAGCGTTTTCAACTTTGCATCGAACGCGTGGGTATCGTCATCGTCGAGGGCGCGCCCCACCGTATTCTGCAAGGCATTGGGAATCAGATACTCGACCGGGTCTTCCATGGTGATGACCTTGCGTGTGGGCGCAATGTCGCGCATGAGCGTGGCGAGCGTCGTCGATTTGCCGGAACCCACGACGCCGGCCAGCACGACTGCGCCCCCTTCGGTCAACCGCGCACGCTCCAGGGCGTCGATCTGCGTAGGCAGGTAGCCCAGGCTGAGCAGCGAACGCGCGGCGGGATCGGCATCGAGATGCAGCATCCGCAGGCACACGGAAGGACCGCCATCGGTGGCCAGAGATGCCCAGCGCAACATGATGGCGTGATCTTCGACGTCCAACCTTATTCGTCCCTGCTGTTCGACCGTGGGATCGAAGATCGCCCCATTGCCCCCGCGCACGCTCATCCACGCTACCCCCAGCACATCCATCAGGGTCGACGTGGGGATGCGGCGAAAGCGCTCCGGCACGACGTACTGTCCGTTGATGGTGTAGCGAATCTCGGATTCAGGCAGACGCGATGCCACATTGAGATGCATATCGCTTGCGCCTTCGCGCACGCCCCAGGCGACCCATTCGTGGAAGATGGTGGCCAATGCCGAGCGTCGGTGCCCTGCCCGATCGGCCAACCGCAGGCCAAGCGTTGCCACCGTCATCTGACCGCGCGACACCGCCATCAGCAGGGGCGCGGGCAAACGGAAGCGCGCGGGGGCATGCAAGCGGAATCCTTGATGCACAAGCACGCGCTCCAGCTCATCCAGCGAATCGGAGACGACGTAATCGGCCAGGCAGAAGATCGCCACGCGATCGCCCTCGAGCATCACGGGGCACACCCGTCCGGCAAGCGCGCCCAGATCGACCGCCTGCGCCAGCGCGCGCACGAACGCCGGCTGCAAACGCGCCAGCGCCTGGCGATCGTCGATCCTGGGAGCCGCGTGATCCATCGGCATCGGCGTCTTCATCGGCGGCTCCCCGCTGAGAGCATCACAGGCGTGGCGCGCGCCATGTCGGAGGCCAGGTCGGCATGCTCAGGCACCGCCTGCGCATCGCCGCCGGCAAACGATGAGCCAGCCGGCGTCAGACATGCCGAACGCTCGACCCCTGCCCGCCGCAGGACGACACATTGCCGCGCATGATCGATGCGGACGATGCCGTCACCATCGTTGTGACCGGCGTCTTTGCCGCGCGGTAGCGTGCGCAAACGTTGCCGCTCGCCGTCGATCGTGATCTCAGCCGTCAACGCTCCCCCTACGCCATAGATCGCGTTCAACACGACCGGCTCCTGCTCGGTCTCGCGTGTCAGCGATGGCATCCCGCCGGCGATCGCGCTGGATACCCCACGCGGCGGTGTCGAAGGCCGAACGATGGCCAGCAAACGATCGATCCGTTTTCTTTCGGCAACGAGCGCGGCCTGCGCATCCAACTGCAAGAGCGTTTCGACGGTCGGCGCAGCCGACCAGCCAGTTGCCCCTTCGGTCGTCGGCGCTATCTCGATCTTTTGCGACGCCGGATCGGAACTCAAGCTGCGATCGGATTCGGCGTTGGCTTCGGCCGGCACCGCCATCGGGCCTAAACAGACCGTGGCGGCAAAGACCGCGCAGCGGCGCGTATAACGACAAACGTCAAAGAGGGTCATAGACAAGTCCGGTAAGTCGTGCGGTGAGGGGGCTGAGCTTGATCGAGACATCCGGCGGCGTGTCGACACCGACCGTGATTTCGTGCCAGGCAATCGTGGCCGGCGGATGCGCGAGCAATGCGAACGATCGCAATGGGCCCTCCAGACGAAGCGCGCGTTGCCACAATTCAGGCATCGCGGCTGTGCGGGCGATCGGCAACCCCGTGGCGTCTACGGGAGGAATCAACGGCACCGCCTGGCGCGCCGATAACGACACGTGCGTGAACGCGGCGCCAATGCGCTGCATGTGGCTGGCAAACTGCACATCGACCGCCTGCTCGTGCCGTTGAGTCTCCCGCTGCGGCCACGTCACCACCGCGCGAAGCGGGGTTACGGCAGAGGGCACCGTCCACGTCAATGCGGCACCTTGCAAGAGATCGAACCGCACGCCCCAGCCCGGGGGCACCCGAGTATTGAAGAGGGCATTGGTGGCGGTGGACACATCGCGCACGAATTGCGCTTCGCATCGCCAGACGGTAGTCGCCGCGCGGCAGGTGGCCTGACGCAAGCCCCACCCCGCTACATCGATCGGCAAGCGCTCGAGACTGCCCATCACGCGCCGCAACTCGTCAGGCAAATGCACTTGTGTTGCGCCCCACTGCTGCTGCACCGCCGAGTGCCACAGCAGCGCGCGTTGCGCGGCCGACAATGTTTTAGAGCGCGGCGGCTCGATCGGATGCGCAGGCTGAAGCGCGCGCCACACCAGTGCAACGACGACGACCGCCGTCGCGCCCAGCCCCAACCCCACCTTGAAGCGGCGCACCATCCGCAGCCACGCAGGCTGGACGGCGCGCAACGCCCACTGCGTCGCGGGTTTGCCGCACAGCGCATGCAAAAACGCGTCAGCATCCGGCACATCGACCGTGCGGCAACCGGGCAAGACCCGCACTAGAGCCTCGAGCGCGGCATGGGCCTCGGCCGGATCCTCGAAAAGCGTGTCGGTGCGAGCGATGACCGTGCCCTCTTGCGCGGCAATGAACCACATCCGGCCATCGGGTAACGGCACCAACGCCGCCGCGATTCCTTCCGGGCACGTTCGCGCGAACGCAAGCGCCGCAGCACACCACTGTCGTGCGTGCAGGGTGGGCAGTTGCCCGTAGCCGGCAACAATGCCGCGTTCGCCGCCCCACACGTAATGCGTGGCCTGCGCGCGGCGAGCCCGCGCGCGAGCCTGGCGATCGGCATGTCCGCCGATGAGTGGCGTCCAATGCAATCCAAACAGCCAGACCGCCTCGCCATCCATCGATAAGTGTGCGTAACGCGTCGGCACCGGCGGCACCGTCATGGCAGAGGACGTGTGCTTGCTCATCGTTCAGTCCTCCTCGACCTGAGCCGTGACGATGACCACGGTGGTGTGCCGAGCCTGTCCCAGTTTGTCCTGCCCGCCGGCGATGAGCGGCAGGCCATCGCCCAGGCGACTGCGCGATGCATCCGCCTCGTCACGCTCGAATCCGGAGATCACCATCGGTTGGCCCGGGCGCAGTGCCACCTGCTGGACGGTGCCGTTGCCATCCACACTGATCTGCTGCAGTTGCATCGGCGTATCGCGATGGCCGAACGTGACGGTCTTGAGCGGTTGCGCAACGGTGTTGTCGTAGGCGACCGACAACAGGATCTGGCCGTCGTCCTGCACATCGGGCACGAGGGTCAACAGCGAACCCACGGTTTCTTCCTTCTGACTCACCGATGTCTGCGGCGCAGCGTTCAAGGTATTGGCCGCCCCGCCGACCGCACTTACCGTTTGCACCTGATCGATATACGTGAAGGTGTTGCGCACGGCATGCGTGACCGGCCGACGATTGAGCGTCATGACGGGAATGCTGCTGTGACGCCGTACGCTGCCCATCTCACTCAACGCGGACACGATGGCTTCGGACCCGCGAAACAATCCGGCACCCAGCGACGCGCCGAGCGTGCCCGCCTGCTGCACGGCGCTACCCGGCATGAGCGCCGTTGCGCCTGCGCGGCCGGCGGCATACACCAGGCTCCAATCGATCGACTGATGCGCATCCCGCTTGAGCGTGATCGTGAGCTCTTCGAACAGCAGACGCACACGACGTGTGAGCACGCGATTCTCGCGTTCCAGGAAAGCGGCGACACGGTTCAGGGCGGGCGGGGTATCGGTCACGACGATGGCGCCTCCGGCACCCGCCTGGGCCGCCACCGTACCGGCGCGCGTGAGAAAGGGCTCGATCCGTGCGCGCACGGCATCCAGCGTGTCGTGCGCGGCCAGCGTCAGTGCCGTGTTCGAGGTGTTGTCGAAGCCGCCCGTGCCCTGCCTTGCGGACCGTCCCAATCGCGCATCCGCACTGGCGCCCAATGTGAGCGCGCGCACGGTGAATACGCGCGTCTCGGTGCGATAGAACACGATGTGGTCGTCTGCGTAGCGCCAGTGCACGTCGAGCTGCGCGGCAATACGGTCAAGCACCCGCGGCAACGGCTGCGGCCCGTGATCCAACGCGGCCGTCATGGCGGCGTTCAGTGGGGCACTTTGGTTACCCTGAAGACGCGGCAGGAAGGCCTCCGGCGGCAGCAACGCTTCCGGGGCAATACGCACCGGAATACCGGTGGCGCGCATGATGCGTTCGGCCAGTTGCGGCAAACGGACTTGGCCGCCGGAGAACATCAGTGTGGTGTCGACCCGCGCACGCAAGGCGGGCGGCAACGTCACCTCGCGCGCCAACGGTTGCGGCCGGCCGGCGAGCCAGGGCTGCGCCACGTCCTGACTGGCCCGCCGCACCGCAGGATCGGTCAACTCGTCACGGAATCTCGCATGTGCCGACTGTACCGTGCGCTCGTCGCGCGCCACGTCTGCCCGCCGCTGCAGGAACTCCGCTGCGCTGATGCAGCCGTTCAATGTGAACGCCGAGAAGATCACCGCGATCTGCAGCCTGCGGCTTGATGCTGCGATGACGGCGCTCATACCGACGCCCCCGTCTCGCTGCGGGGCTGGCAGGTACGCGCATAGGGCACCACACGCAGCACCTTGTTGCTGTAGAAACAAGGTTGAATCGGCCGTTCGGCAAGCTCGGTGGCCGCGAGCAATGCTCGTACGGCATCCTTGAAATCACCGTCGAACGACGCCGTGCCAGCGACGGGGATGTCGACATCGACAGCCCAGTGCTGGGGATCGAACGTCCATCCGGCAAGGCCCGCCCACCGCGCCAGACCCCCGCGAAGCGTGACGTCCTCAGGACCGATCCGGAAGCGCGCGCGGGCGGCCACCGACGCGTCTGGCGAGCCCACGCTCGCGGCCGGGCCAGGTGACGGTACCGGCCGCCCGGCAACGCGAGGATCCTGCTCTATCAATGGGCGATGGGCAATCGCGGCATGATCCGGCACGCCTGGCGCCGGCCGCGTCAACGCGATCGACGCGGCGGCCGCAGCCTCTGCGGCCCCAGTATCCGTGGCGATGCGGTCGGCATACGCCTTGAGCGCGCCGCCCTGAAAGACCAGCCCTGCCCGATGACCCGCCACCACGACATAGGGCGGATGACGCCGGTACGCGACGGCACGCGCGCCCGCCCCACGACCCGAGAAAATGGCCGGTACCGCTTGATCGGGTGCGAACTGAAGCCAGACATCGCGGCCATCGTCGAATACCTGCAGCGGTGCCACGCGCCGGTCGCCGGACAGGCGCCAGTCGAAGTTGGGCGTACCAGCCAACTGCGGTGCGGATTCGGACGCCGCCCTGCCCATATCCCAAGGCGACGACGCGCACCCAGAGATCGACATCATCCCGATCGCAAGCAAAAAAAACCTCACGCCACTTCTCCGGCAACGCATTCCGAAAATGGAATGCAGAAACCGAATGGTGGCGTGAGGCGGTCGGCCTAACTAGACTGACTTATACGAACGGACATTCGCGCAACGCACGTTGTCCGGCAACGCAGCGATACTCAACGCGGCAAGTTCTTGGCGCGTGCCTGCACGTTGTTCAATGCTGCCATCGGCGGCGTCTTGCCTTCGAAAGCGTCGTCGAGCTCACGGTCGATCACGGGCTGGATGCGATCGTAGTTGGCCATGCGGAAACCGCGCTCATTGGCGGTGGGATTGTCACGCATCGAGGCGATGACGGCTTGCGCGCCCGGCACCTTGCTGTAGAACGACACGTCCGACGCGCGGAACGCCGCATCGGTCAGGGGCAGGAAGCCCGTGCGCTGATGCCAGGCGGCAGCCACGACCGGTTTGGACAGGAACGCCAGGAAGCCCGCGGTGGCCTTTTCTTCGGCTTGCGGACGGCCATCCATGGCCCAGAACGCCGAACCGCTTACGAACGGACGGCCGCCTTGCTTGGTGGCCTGCGCGTAGAACGGCAGCGGTGCCACGCCGAACGACAGCCCGCGCTTGGCATTGAACTCGCCGAATGCGCCCGAACCGGACGTGAGTACGGCACATTCACCGCTCGTGAAGGCCTTGTCGGCTTCGTTGCCCGAGGTGTGCTTGGTGAAGAGCAGCGAGCGCTTCCAGCTCACCATCAGCGAGATGTGGCGCATGTAGAGCGTGTCGAACTGGAAGTTCGAGGCCACCTTGCTCACCGTCAAGCCGTTGGCATTGGAGGTGTAGGTCTGGTTGTTGATGGGCGCCAGATTTTCGATGTGCACTTCGACCTGGTCGCTGGTGGCGTACGGGCAGTCGCTTTGCGCCACGTCACGCAGCTTGAGCAACTCGCCTTGAAGATCCTGCCACGTGCGCGCGGGCGCCTTCACATCGAGACCGGCCTTCTTGTAGAGGTCGGTGTTGTAGAACATGACGGGGATTTCGGCCATGAACGGGAACGCCAGCAAACGGCCCTTCGCGTCCTTGGTGAAGCTCGCGGTGCCCGGCAGGAACCAGTTCAGGTCCTTGATCGGGTACTTGGCCAGCAGCTCGTAAAGCGGCAGCACGGCCTTGTGCTCGGCAACCACTTCAGGCGAGTGATTGTCTTCGAACTGCACCAGATTGGGCGCCTTCTTGGCGCTGATCGCGGCACGGGTCTCCGACTGCAATGCCTGCTGCGACGGGAAGGCACGGGTCTTCACGACAACATCGCTCTGGTCGCTGTTGTATTGCTTGACCACCTTGTCGAATTCCGCCTTGTTGGTATCGCTGAGCGAATGCCAAACCTGGATTTCGGTCGCTGCCTGTGCCGCAGATCCGGCGGCAAGAGCAACACCTACTGCGCATGCATACCGAACGGCGAGCATGGTACGGGACGCGCCCGACAACAGAAATTTTTTCATAAATCTCACAAACCGAGAAAAGGAAATTCGGGCTCGGGCCGTCGTCCGGACAGGAGATCGGCCAATGCCCGACCCGAACCTGCGCCCATCGTCCAGCCGAGCGTGCCGTGACCTGTATTGAGATACAGATTGGCGATGCGCGTCCGGCCGATGAGCGGCACGTTCGAAGGGGTGGTCGGGCGCAAACCCGACCAGTAACGGACGTCTTCGACATTGAAGGCGTCGGGAAAAAGCGTGCGTGCGTAGTCGAGCATCGACGCGCAGCGGCGCGCATCGAGAGCGCGCGAATAACCGGAAAGCTCTGCCGTGCCGGCCAGGCGAAAACGATCGCCGAACCGGGACATGACGAGCTTGTGCGAACTGTCGCTCAAGCTGACCGTGGGCGCGAGCGCGCCGGGCCGTACGGGCAAGGTGAGCGAATAGCCTTTGGCAGGATAAACGGGCACCCTCAGGCCGAGCGGTTTGACCAGCGCGGGGCTGCCCACGCCCATGGCCACGACGAAGGCGTCGGCTTCACGGGTGCCGAAGCTGCCGTCGGCGCCGATCGTTTCAACCGCGCGGATCTGTCCGCCCTCGGGGATCAATCGCGTGACCTGCGTGTCGTACTGAAAAGCGACGCCGGCGCGCGCGCAATGATCGGCCAGGGCCAGGGTGAATTTGTGGACATCGCCGCTTTCATCGTCGGGTGTGAAGTCGCCGCCGACGATGCTGGCGCGATGAGGGCCCAGTGCCGGTTCGAGCGCCACGACCTCGTCGGGCGAGACCACGCGCCGGTCGATGCCCAGGTCGCGCATGATGCCGCCGCCGCGCTGCGACGCTTCGAATGCCGCCGCGTCGCGATAGAAATGCAGGATGCCGCGCTGCACCTGATCGTATTCCAGGCCCAGCTCGCTACGCATGGCGCGCAAGGTGCTGCGACTGTACTCGGACAACCGGACCATGGCGCGCAAATTGGGTTCGAAGCGTCCGGGCAGACATTCACGCAGGAACTGCAGGCCCCACGCCCATTGCCGCGCATCCAGACGGGGCCGAAACACCATCGGCGCATCGTCGCGCATCATCCAGCGCAGCAGTTTGAGGGGTGCGCCCGGGCTGGCCCAGGGTTCGGCGTAGGAAACGGAGATTTGCCCGCCGTTGGCGAAGCTGGTTTCCTGGGCGGGGCCGGAGCGGCGATCGATGACGGTGACGTCATGGCCGGCGCGCGACAGCCACCATGCTGTCGATACGCCGATTACGCCGCTGCCAAGAACCACAACCCTCATGCCCGACCGACTCCAAGACGCTTGCCGGCGGTTACAGCCGCCAGGCCAAAACGGGCGCCGCAATCGACGCCGATCGGGCAGTGTACATCGCCGCTCAGCCGCTCGACCGCGCCCCGCGCAAGCACGCGGGCCGGGCGTTGCAGGGCCGCATCAGGTAGCAGCGAGATCGGCCTGCGACGTGAAGGCATCGGCAAAAAATTCAGCTTCAGGCAAACCGCGCTGGGCGACGAACTCGCGGCGCGCGGTATCGACCATGATGGGCACGCCGCAGGCATAGACCTGGTAGCCCGACAAGTCGGGAAAGTCGGCCATGACGGCTTCGTGCACGAAGCCGGTGCGCCCATGCCAGCCATCTTCCTGCAGGGCATTGGAAATGACGGGCACGAAGGTGAGCTGGGGCATCGTATCGGCCCACGACTGCGCCATGGCGCTCATGTAGAGATCATTGGGGCGACGGCCGCCCCAATACAGGTGCACCTGGCGTTCGATACCCAGATGCGCCATGTGTTCGACAATGGCCTTGATGGGTGCGAAGCCCGTGCCGCTAGCCAGCAGCACGATCGGCTTGTCGCTATCTTCACGCAGGAAAAACGAGCCGAACGGCCCCTCAAGACGCAGAATCTCGCGCTCTTTCATCTGCGTGGTGCCTGCGCCGAACACGTGATCGGTAAAGCGGCCACCCGGCAAATGACGCACGTGCAGCTCGAGCGGGCTGCCCGAATGCGGCGCGCCGGCCATCGAATAGCTGCGGCGCGCGCCATCCTTCATGATGATTTCGACGTACTGACCGGCGTAATACCGGAACGGATCGGCCGCCGGCAATTGCAGCTTGATGATGGCCACATCATCGGTCATACGCTCGAGCACTTGCACACGTGCCGGCAGCTTGCGGATCTGGATATCGGTGGCGAGCCGTACCTGCGGCGCGTCGATCACCATATCGGACTGCGGCTTGGCCTGGCAGAACAAGGTAAACCCTGCCGCGAGATCCTCAGGGCCGAGCACCTGCGCTGGATGGGGGCCGGCGTCGAAGTCGCCTGATACCACGCGGCCCTTGCAGGACGAACACGCGCCGTTGCGACAGCTATAGGGCAGGACGATGCCCGAGGCCAGCGCGGCGTCGAGCAGCGTTTGACCGGGTTCGGCAGTGAAATGGTGCTGGCTGGGCTGAACGGTGACCTGGAAGCTCATGATGGCGATGCGTAGTGCCTGCGAACGGCAATGGATTCGAATAGCCTGCCATTCTATTATTTAATTCGGCCCGGGACGAACCGGGGCTTTTCAGGGCGGTGCTGCGCTGCGAATGGGCCGGATTGCGTATCAAAAATCGTAGATGACCTCGACCGCGTCGCCCACCCGCAGCACGGCACCCGGCGGCGCGTCAACAATACCGTTCTCGCCGAAAATCACCCCGCCCTCTTGCTGCCGGTAGCCGGCGAGGGTGGCACCCGGCTCGGTATGCACACTGGCATCGCGGGGGTCGACATTCGGAATGCCGCAGCGCGCGCACGGCTTGACGAAGCCCAGCCGGATGTCACCCACCCGCAAGAGTGCGATGTTGTCCTCGTCGAAGGCGTCCAGACCGCTCACGACGATATTCGGCCGGAACCGGTCCATATCGATGTCGGCATGGCCGGCGGCGCGCAAACGGCGATTGACGTCCTCGAGCGAGGCCTCGTTGGTGACGAGCAGCGGAAAGCCATCGGCAAAGCCGAAGGCGTTGGCGTCCGCCATGCCCGACGCGTCCTCTTCGTGATTCTCGATCCAGGCCCGCACGCGAGCGGGATCGGCCAGGCGTTGCGCCTCGGGATGCACCCGCACCAATTTGCAGGGCACCTGCAGAAATGCCGAGCACCAGGCGGCGGCCTCGGCCGAGTCGTTCTGGGCATCGAGCGTTTGCGAAAATACCGCCACCTGCCGCGGCTCGCCGCGCGGCACGCTCAACGGCACACGCAACGTGGGCATATCGGGGCCATCGAGCACCAGCGCGTCGGCTTCGATCGCAGTGCGGATCAGCGCCATGCGGGGATAGGCACGCTGCGTCATGAAGCCGCCGGCATCGGCCACGATCATCCACTGGCGATCGTGTTGCAGGCCCGCGACGCCGATGGCCGCAGCGTCCAGCGGGATGCCGGCGCAGGACTTGACGGGATAGATATACAAACGCGAGACGACGATAGACATGGCGAAGCCCGGAAGAATGGCGCGATAGCGGCGCAAACAAATCGAATCCGCGCATCATGCCTGATCGCCGGGACCACGCCAAGACTGCGTTGTCATCGGTAGGCCGGAACCGTGCGACGGCAGCGACGAAAGGCAACGCTCAGCGCGCGACCCCACAAAATAAAACCCCGACCGGGGTCGGGGTTCTGCGGCAGGGCCTGAGCCACGTCAACGCGATGGCCTGAAGGCGCTTGCGCCATCGTGCGCCTCGCGCTTAGCTCAGCTCAGCTCACGATCTTGAGCGAATCGAGCGGCGTGAGCGCCTTGAAACTCTTGCGATGGGCAATGTGTTCGGGGCGCGGATCCAGCCCGTACTTCGGCGGATTCAGCGTGTTCTCGACGCTGTTGTACACCATGAACACATTGGCGCGGGGCCACGGCGAAATATTGCCGTTGGAGCCGTGCATGGTGTTGCAGTCGAAGAACACCACCGATCCGGCCTTGGCCGTGATGGGGGTGATACCGCCCTGCTCCACCAGCAATTGCAGGCTGACCGGATCGGGCACGCCGTACTCCTGCTTCTTGAGCGACTGCTTGTAGTTCTCGTCGGGCGTCTCGCCCACGCACGAAATGAATTGGCGGTGCGAACCGGGCACCAACATCAACGGGCCATTGCAGGCGTTGTTGTCGGAAAGCAGAATCGAGCAGCTCAGCGCCCGCATCGAGGGCATGCCGTCTTCGACGTGCCACGTTTCGAAATCGCTGTGCCAGTAGAACTCCTTGCCCTTGAAGCCAGGTTTCATATTGGCGCGCGACTGATGCATGTACACCTCGGAGCCGAGGATCTGACGCGCGACGTTGACCAAGCGCGGATCGCGCGCCAGGCGCGCAATGATCGGGCTCAACACATGCACCATGAAAATGGAGCGCACGGCATTGCTATTGGGTTCGGTAATGGACTCTTCACGGCGGACGATCGCCGGATCGCGCGTCATGCGTTCGACTTCGGTCGACAGCGCGCGCACTTCCTCTTCGGGGAACAGATCCTCAAGCAACAGAAAGCCATTGCGGTCGTACGAATCGATCTGCTCGCTGGATACGCCATCGGCATAAGTGCCGCCACCGTAGACGACGGGATCCTGACGCGAAATGATCGCGGAGCCGCGATCGGTACGTGACGCATATGGATCTTTTGCAGGTGAAATCATAAAACTACCTCCCTATCTTCCGGGCCGCTCAAACCATTCGGCCCGGCTTCGAACACGCTTGACCGCAATCGCTTCGCCGCCAGGGCGGAGTCGGTCGGGCAAGTCGGTGCTCTCATCAACGGTCCGAGACGCGACACGCGCCCCGGAACTTGCCCTTATGCGTTACGCCGCCGCTTTTTCCGGCAAGGCGTACACACCATCGGCATCATGCACTTCCTGACCGGTGAGCGGCGGATTGAACACGCAGATCACACGCAGCGCTTCCTTGCCGCCGCACAGCCAATGCTCGTCGTTCTTGTCCAGCGCATATACCACGCCGGCACCGAGCTCGTGACGCTTGCCGTCGGCCACGACCTCGAGATGGCCGTCGCCCTCGATGCACCAGACCGCTTCAAGGTGATTCTTGTAGTGGATGTGCGTGCGACCGCCCGGGAAGATCGTGGTTTCGTGGAATGAAAATCCCATGCCGTCTTTCTGCAACAGCACGCGGCGGCTCATCCAGGTATCCGTACGGACTTCGTCCGCGGTTCCGATCACATCCTTGACATTACGTACGATCATCGACGCTTTCCTCCAAATTTAAGAACACGTGCGGAGCCTTGACCGGCGGCATCGCCGAGCACTTCGCCCAGGCTGCGTTCGATCACGTCCAGACCACGCGTCAACAGTTCATCTTCGATGGTCAACGACGGCAGCAGCTTGAGCACTTCGTCGTTGGCCCCCGACGTTTCGATCACGACACCGTGTTCGAACGCCTTGTGCGCAATCTGATTGGCCAGGCCATGATCGCCGGCGGTGACCAACCCTTGAATCAACCCACGGCCGCGCACTTCCAGGCCGGCGTTGGGATAGCTGTGCGCCACGTTCTCGAGCCAGTCGCGAACGATGCGTTCCTTGCGGGCGATTTCTTTCGAAAACGCATCATCGGCCCAGTACGTATCGAGCGCTTCGGCAGCGGTGACGAACGCGAGGTTGTTGCCGCGGAACGTGCCGCTGTGCTCGCCCGGCTTCCAGATATCGAGCTCGGGCTTCATCAGCACCAGCGACATCGGCAGACCGTAGCCCGACAGGGACTTCGACAGCGTGATGATGTCGGGGCTGATGCCGGCCGATTCGAAGCTGAAGAAGCTGCCGGTACGGCCGCATCCAACTTGAATGTCGTCCACGATCAACAGCATGTCGTGACGCTTGCACAACTGCTCGAGCTCTTTGAGCCAGCGCAGCGTTGCCACATTGACACCACCTTCGCCCTGCACGGTCTCGACGATCACGGCGGCGGGATGATCCATGCCGCTGCTCTTGTCTTCGATCATGCGCTCGACATACGCCATCGTGTCGACGTCGGGACCGAAGTAGCCGTCGTACGGCATGAACGTGGTGTTGCCCAGGGCATAGCCCGAGACATTACGGAATTTGCTGTTGGCGGTGGCGGCAAGCGAACCGCCGCTCACGCCGTGAAAGCCATGCGTGAACGAAATGATGTTCGAACGGCCTTTGACCTGGCGCGCAATCTTCAACGCGGCTTCCACGGCATTGGTGCCGGTGGGGCCGGTGAACTGCAGTTTGTAATTCCAGTTGCGCGGCTTGAGCAGCACGCGATCGACCGTTTCGAGAAAGTGTTGTTTGGCGCTGGTGGCCATATCAAGGCCGTGCACCACGCCGTCCGACTGCAGATAGTCGACCAACTTTTCCTTGAACACCGGATTGTTGTGGCCGTAATTCAAGGTGCCGGCGCCACTGAAGAAATCGATGTATTCGTTGTTTTCTTTGTCGATCAGCAGCGAGCCGCGTGCTTGATTGAAAATAACCGGAAACGAGCGGATATACCCGCGTACTTCGGATTCCATACGGTCAAAAATCTTTAGGTCCATGCTTTTTTCCCTCCCTGAAATGAGTTGCTGAATGGCAGACCGGGCAAGGCCAACGCCTCAAACCCGGCTTCTGCCGGCTCGCGCCGCCTTAGAGCGGCGTGAGCATGTCGATATCGAAAGGCCCGATGCGCAAAAGACGTTCGTCTTCGTGTGCGTCGTCGCCCAGGAGCGTGGCGTCGAACAACGCCGTCTCGGCGATCGGCGCCTCGGCGGCGAGCGCCACGGCCTCGAATGTCTTGCGGGACGCGATGTTGTCCGGGCCAACCGTGGTTTCGATGTAGCGGATCGGCTTGGCCGCGCAGCGCCACACCAGTGCATGCAGCATGCGGGCGGCCAGGCGTGAGCCTCGGGCACGCTCATTGACGGCCACCTGCCACACGAAGAGCACATCGGGCTTTTGCGGGGGAATGTAGGCAGAGACGAAACCGTCGATCTCGCCAGACTCGCCAACCGCGACCACGCACGTCTGCGAAAAGTGTTCGCAGAGCAAGAGATAGGCGTAGGTCGAATTGGTATCGAGCGGCGGGCAGTCGCCGATCAGGCGGCTGATGGCGGCGCCATCTTCACGGCGCGGGGCGCGGAATACGGTGCCGGTTTCAACATCGGATGGGGCGATCAATTCGTCGACTGTCATACCACCAACCCCGACTCGGGCGGCGCGCCATGCGTAGGCACTTCCAGAATCGGCGATTGCGGATCGGCGCTGGGCTCGGCGGCCTGGCCCCCCTTTTCCATCAGCGCCACGATGCGTTCGAGCGACAGCGTGATCGTGGCCTGTTCGAGCTCGGGCAAGGCATTGAGCGCGTCGGCCAGATGCTTCTGCAAGGGTGACGGCGCTTCGCCCGCCAGGACGATGCCGGCGTCAGTGGGCCGCACGAAGACGATGCGGCGATCTTCTCGGCCGCGTTCACGGCGGATCAGCCCTTTGTCTTCAAGGCGATCGAGGATGCCGACAACGGTGCTCGGGCTGACGTGAATCTCGCGGCTGATCGCGGTCGCCGTCAGCGGACCGTTGGCGATGACAGCGCGCAAGCACATCAGTTGGGGCGCAGTGATGTGACTTACCGCCGCCAGTTGGCGCGAATGCAGCGCGATCGATCGCGTGATCTGGCGGAGCGCCCGCAAGATCCGCAAGTCGTACTGATGCGTCGGTACTGTTGGGGTATTTGTCATATGTGAAATAACTTCACTCCAATTAATTTCAACACGAATGATATCGACGTGAATGAGTGATGTCAAACCTTGACGTTCACGATAAAGGTAATTATCCCCTGGCTAAATCTGTCATCTGTGACATATTCCGCCGCCAATTCACCGATTGGTCGAATGCCACCCCGCGACTAGGCACACGAATGATTTCCGTCCAAGCCTCCGGTATCGCAGCGTTTTTCCGACGCGACGGTCGCGCAATTGGTTTGCGTAGCGAATCATTCGAACATAAATCGATTTTAACTATCGCCTCAATAAGTATGATTAACTTACAAGTAGCCGACGAAAAAAAACACCCCGAAGGCCGGATCGGGATCCAACCTTCGGGGTGCTCCATGTTGCGCATCGGACTGACCCGGTGCGCGTCCACATCAAAGCACTGGTGAGAGCAGCGGCGATTTCGGCCGCACATCGAGTTGCCGGCCTTTGCGGGCCCGTTTGCCCATATAGATGATGAGTTCCTTGTTGCCGAGGATGTCTTCGACTTCCTTGTTGCGGTAGATCCCCACCACGCGCAAGCCCTTTGGCCCCACCGGAACCACCTGCGACAACGTGTCGTTGCCGTCAAGCCCCATCAACGTCGTTCCCTTGCCGCCGCCCGTCATCACTTTGATTTCAGCCAGCTCGACGAGCAGGAATTTGCCTTTGGCCGAGAGCAACGCCAACCGGTCGGCGCCCTCGAAGACCGGCACCGGACGCAGCAGCACATCGCCCTCTTCCAACGACACGAATTGCTTGCCTGCGCGTTGCCGGCTCATCATGTCGCCGAGCTTGGCCACAAAGCCAAAGCCTTTTTGCGTCGACAACAGCCATCGGCTTTCGGTACCGGCGACGAGCATATGGACGATACGGCGATGCGGCTCCAGATCGATCATGGTCGTGACCGGCTGGCCGTCACCCCGCGCCGACGGCAGCGCCGCAACCGGCACGCTGTAGGCACGGCCGTTATCGCCGATGGCGATCATGGTGTCCGTCGTGCGGCACTCGAACGCGCCGTACATATCGTCGCCCTGCTTGAAGGTGAACTGACTGGCGTCGTGCCCGTGACCCTGACGGGCCCGCAGCCAGCCCTTCTGCGACACGACCACCGTCACCGGTTCGTCGATCACTTTCGTCTCGAGCACGGCGCGCTCGGCGGTCTCGATCAATGTGCGGCGATCGTCGCCGAAGGCCTTGGCGTCGGCCTCGATCTCGCGCACGATCGTGCGCTTGAGCGAGCTCGGGTTGTCGAGCAACTCTTGCAGCTTGATTTGCTCTTCGCGCCGCGAGGCCAATTCCTGCTCGATCTTGATACCTTCGAGCCGCGCCAATTGACGCAAGCGCATTTCGAGAATGTCTTCAGCCTGGCGGTCGGACAGGTTGAAGCGCGCTTTCAGCGCTTCCTTGGGCTCATCGGCTTCGCGAATCGTCTTGATCACCTCATCCACATTCAAGTAGACGGCCATGCGCCCCTCGAGCACGTGGATGCGATCGGTCACACGGTCAAGCCGGAAACGGCTGCGGCGGGTGACGGTATCCGTGCGGAACGCCAACCATTCGGTGAGGATATCGCGCAGGCCCTTCTGGCGCGGACGGCCATCGGTGCCGATACACACGAGGTTGATCGGCGCACTGCTCTCCATCGACGTCTGCGCGAGCAGAATATTGACGAATTCTTCACGATCGATGCGCGAGCTCTTGGGCTCGAACACCAGCCGCACGGCCGCGTCCTTGCCCGATTCGTCGCGCACCGCGTCCAACATCGACAGCATCACCGCTTTGGACTGCTGCTGATCGGCAGACAAGGCTTTCTTGCCGGCCTTGATTTTCGGATTGGTGAGATCCTCGATCTCTTCCAGCACGCGCTGACCCGAGGTGCCCGGCGGCAATTCCGTCACCACGAGCTTCCACTGACCGCGTGCCAGCTCTTCGAATTGCCAGCGCGCCCGGGCTTTGAGCGAGCCCCGGCCATTGGCGTAGATCGCGGCGATTTCGGCAGCGGGCGTGATGATCTGGCCGCCGCCGGCGTAATCCGGCCCCGGGATGATGCCGAACAGTTCGGCGTCGTCCAGCTTGGGATTCTTCAGCAAGGCCACGCAGGCTTGCGCCACCTCCCGCAGGTTGTGCGCAGGAATTTCAGTGGCCATGCCCACGGCGATGCCCGATGCGCCATTGAGCAGCATCATCGGCAGGCGCGCCGGCAACAGCACCGGCTCCTGCTGGCTGCCGTCGTAGTTGGGCATGAAATCGACCGTGCCTTCGTCGAGTTCATCGAGCAGCAGGCGGGCGATGGGCGTAAGCCGCGCTTCGGTGTATCGCATCGCAGCGGCGTTGTCGCCGTCGCGCGAACCGAAGTTGCCCTGTCCATCGATCAACGGATAGCGCAGCGAGAAATCCTGCGCCATGCGCACCAGGGCGTCATACGCCGCCTGGTCGCCGTGCGGGTGATACTTACCCAGCACGTCACCGACGACGCGTGCCGACTTGACCGGCTTCGCGCCAGCGGCCAGACCCATGGCCTGCATGGCGTACAGGATGCGCCGTTGCACGGGTTTCTGGCCGTCGCCCACATCGGGCAACGCCCGGCCGCGCACGACGGAAACGGCGTAGTCGAGATAGGCCTGCTCGGCGTACCGCGCAAGCGTGATGGCCGGATCGCCGGACGGCGTATCGAACAATCCAGGTTGAGTGCTGTCTGTCATGGTCCTACATTCTTGTTGAGTCGCCCGGCCGCGTCATCGCGCGGACGAGGCTTCAGATATCCAGTTCGGCAAGGTTGCCCTTGTCCTCGATCCACGTGCGGCGCTGCGCCGACTCGCCCTTGCCCATCAGCATGTCGAACATGCGCGTGGTTTCGGCGGCGTCGAGTTCGCCATAGCCCACCGGCAGCAAGCGGCGCGTGTCCGGATTCATCGTGGTGTCCCACAGCTGCTCCGGACTCATTTCGCCCAAGCCCTTGAAGCGGCTGATGCTCCAGGCACCTTCGCGCGCGCCTTCCTTGCGGAGCTTATCGAGCACCACCTCGAGCTCACCGTCGTCCAGGCAGTACACCTTGCGCGCCGGACGCTTGCCCGCGGCCGGCACGTCGACGCGAAAGAGCGGCGGCTTGGCGATGTACACATTGCCGGCTTCGACGAGCTTGGGGAAGTGCTTATAGAAGAGGGTCAACAACAGCACTTGAATGTGCGAGCCATCGACGTCGGCGTCGGACAAAATGCAGACGCGGCCGTAGCGCAAACCCGACAAGTCGGGCGTATCGTTGGGGCCGTGCGGATCGACGCCGATCGCCACCGAAATATCGTGAATTTCATTATTGGCGAAGAGCCGGTCGCGGTCGACTTCCCACGAGTTGAGCACCTTGCCGCGCAGCGGCAGAATGGCCTGGAATTCTTTGTCGCGGCCCATTTTGGCCGACCCGCCGGCTGAGTCGCCCTCGACCAGGAACACTTCGGTACGTGTTGGATCGCTCGATTCGCAATCGGTCAGCTTGCCGGGCAGCACGGCCACACCCGAACTCTTGCGCTTCTCGACCTTCTGCAGCGAGCGCGCCCGGGCCTGGGCCTGGCGAATCGCCAGCTCGGCCAGTTTCTTGCCGTACTCGACGTTCGAATGCAGCCACAGGTCCAGCGCCGACTTGGCGAAACCGCCGACCAGCCGCACTGCGTCGCGGCTGTTCAACCGTTCCTTGATCTGCCCTTGAAATTGCGGATCCAGCACCTTGGCCGACAGCACGAAACTCGACCGGGCGAACACATCTTCCGGCAGCAGCTTGACGCCCTTGGGCAACAGGCTATGAAGTTCGGCGAAGCTCTTGACCGCGGTAAAAAGCCCGTCGCGCAAGCCCGCTTCGTGCGTGCCGCCTGCCGGCGTGGGAATCAGGTTCACATACGATTCGCGCACCGCAGCGCCGTCTTCGGTCCACGCCACGACCCACTGCGCACCTTCGCCGTCGGCGAAGCTCTCATGGTCGCGGCCGGCATACTGCTCGCCTTCGAACAACGGAATCATGAGTTCGGCGCCGCCCAGGGCTTCGGACAAATAGCCCTTCAAGCCATCGGCGTAATGCCAGGTTTTGGTGTCGCCCGTTTTTTCGTTCTTCAGCGATACCCGCACGCCCGGCAGCAGCACCGCCTTGCTGCGCAGCAGATGCGAGAGTTCGGCCAGCGGAATATTGGGGCTGTCGAAATATTTTGGATCCGGCCACACCTGCACCCGCGTGCCGGATTTCTTGCGGCCCGCTTCCGGGTAAGGCGCCAGCGGTTCGACCACGTCACCGCCCTTGAACACCAGCCGGTTGACGGCGCCGTCGCGCCACACCACCACTTCCAGTTTGGTGGCCAAGGCGTTGGTCACGGATACGCCCACCCCGTGCAATCCGCCGGAGAAGGCGTAAGCGCCGCCGCCCGCCTTGTCGAATTTGCCGCCGGCGTGCAGCCGGGTGAAGACGAGCTCGACCACGGGCGCGCCCTCTTCGGGGTGCATCCCCACGGGGATGCCGCGACCGTCGTCTTCGACCGCCACGCCGCCGTCGGCCAGCAGCGTGACTTGAATGTTCTTGCAGGTGCCCGCAAGGGCTTCATCGGCAGCGTTGTCGATGACTTCCTGGATGATATGAAGCGGATTGTCGGTACGGGTGTACATCCCCGGGCGGCTACGCACGGGCTCGAGTCCTTTCAGGACCCGGATCGACGCTTCGGTGTAACGCGAGGTGGCCAAGTTATCCCCAAGTTCTGTGGAAAAAAACCGACATTTTAGTCATCGCGCCAGCATTGGCGCGGGTTGAGCTGGGTTGGTCAGCAGTTAAGCAGCCCCATGTCGGCCCCGAGCATCCTACACAAGATTGCCGATGCCGGCCGGAGGGACTCCGGTGGTATGCTCCTATTTTCTCTCTTCCATTGCCCGCGCGACCGCGTTTTCTGCCGCCGTCCCGCCCAACTGAGCCAGTGCGACCACAATGAGCGATCAAATCAAGCACGTCACCGATGCCTCCTTCGAAGCCGATGTTCTGAAGTCGAGCCAGCCTGTGCTCGTGGACTACTGGGCCGCCTGGTGTGGCCCCTGCAAGATGATTGCCCCCATCCTTGAAGAAGTGGCGCGCGACTACGCTGGCCGCCTCACGGTTGCCAAGGTCAACGTCGACGAGAACCAGGATACGCCTGCCAAGTACGGCATCCGCGGCATCCCCACGCTGATGCTCTTCAAGGACGGCGAAGCTGCCGCCACGAAGGTCGGCGCACTGTCGAAATCGCAATTGACTGCATTTCTCGACGGCGCGTTGTAAACTACGTCTTTCGTCATTTCGCGCGGGTCCGTCCGTGGCCCGCCGCCTCAACGTCTTCATTCCTCTCCCTTTTCCACCACGATGCACCTTAACGAACTGAAGGCGCTGCACGTCTCGCAGTTGCTCGAAATGGCCGCCGGCCTCGAAATCGATAACGCCAACCGTCTGCGCAAGCAGGAGATGATGTTCGCCATCATGAAGAAGCGCGCCAAGCAAGGCGAGCAGATCTTCGGTGATGGCGTGCTCGAAGTGTTGCCCGACGGTTTCGGCTTCTTGCGCTCGCCCGAGACGTCCTACCTCGCCAGCACCGACGACATCTACATTTCGCCCTCCCAGATCCGCCGCTTCAATCTGCATACCGGCGACTCGATCGAAGGCGAAGTGCGCGTGCCCAAAGACGGCGAACGCTACTTTGCGCTGGTCAAGGTGGACAAGGTCAACGGTGTGCTGCCCGAGTCGCTCAAGCACCGCATCATGTTCGAGAACCTGACGCCGCTGCATCCCGACTCGCCGATGAAGCTCGAACGCGACATCAAGAGCGAAGAGAACCTGACCGGCCGCATCCTCGACATCTTTGCGCCGATCGGCAAGGGCCAGCGCGGTCTGATCGTTGCCAGCCCGAAGTCGGGCAAGACGGTGATGATGCAGCACATGGCGCACGCCATTTCCGCCAACTTCCCCGATGCGGTAATGATCGTGCTGCTGGTGGACGAACGCCCGGAAGAAGTGACCGAAATGCAGCGCACGGTGCGCGGCGAAGTCGTCGCCTCCACGTTCGACGAGCCCGCGACGCGTCACGTGCAAGTGGCCGAAATGGTCATCGAAAAGGCCAAGCGCCTGGTCGAAATGAAGAAGGATGTGGTGATTCTGCTCGACTCGATCACCCGTCTGGCACGTGCCTACAACACCGTCGTGCCCGCCTCGGGCAAGGTGTTGACCGGCGGTGTGGATGCCAACGCCCTGCAGCGCCCCAAGCGCTTCTTCGGCGCGGCACGCAATCTGGAAGAAGGCGGTTCGCTCACCATCATCGGTAGCGCCCTGATCGAAACCGGCAGCCGCATGGACGAAGTGATCTACGAAGAGTTCAAGGGCACGGGCAACTCCGAAGTCCACCTCGAGCGTCGTCTGGCCGAGAAACGGGTGTACCCGTCGATCAACCTCAACAAATCCGGCACCCGCCGCGAAGAGTTGCTGATCAAGCCTGACGTGCTGCAAAAGGTGTGGGTGCTGCGCAAGTTCATCCACGACATGGACGAAGTGCAGTCGATGGAGTTCATCCTCGACAAGATGCGCGCCACCAAGAACAACGCCGAATTCTTCGACATGATGAAGAAGTAATCGACGCCGGTTTGCCGTCGAGCACGGCAACCTGCGGTCAAAAGCCCCGACGTGATCGGGGCTTTTTTACGTTCGCTCAGTTTTCGACGTGATCGCGTACGGCTTTTGCCGCATCGTGCGGGCCGCCGCTGATCGTATCCACCGGATTGACCTGTGGATCGTCCCAAGGCCCCGACACGCGATATTGCATGGCCATCGCTTTCGAAAGTGGACGCTGGAGCACCCATTGCGTGAGAAACGCGCCAATGCCGATAATGGGATTGACGGCCAGGCCGGCCGCGACGGCGGCACCGCTCACGTCAAGATTGGGCACGACCAGGGCATTGACGTCCCAGCGTTTGGCCACCAGGTTCGATGAACCGGCCAAGACGATCGCGGCCACTGGGCCGTTGATCTTGTAGTCGTCTGTGGACACATTCCCGTTGGCGACGCGAAGATGTCCACGCACGGTGTCGAAAGGGAAGCCGTCGCGTACGAGGTCGGCTGGATTGGCCTTGAACGTGGCGATGCGCTCGAGCGATTGCAGCGAGAGCAGCTCCAGGAGCCGCGCCGACCGCGATGTGACGTGCACGAAACGGCCTTTGTCCAGGGCCACATCCACGTCGCCATCCACATCGGCTGCCCGATAGCTCCACGGCAGGTTGTGCCATGTGAGCCGGGCCTGCACCGACCCCGAACCGCCCCGCACGGTGTCGGCATGCCCCAGGCGATTCAGCAGCTCGCCCAAGTCCGCAATATCGATGTTCGCCTGCGTGGTGAGGCCGCGATTGGCGCCACGCAATTGCAGCGTGCCGGTGGCATTCAATTTGGCCGCATCGTTTTCGATCCGCAGTTGCGTCAAGCGCCAACGATCGTCGCCGCGCGCCGTGGCATCGCGCTCGCCCACCACTTTGAGCGAACCCAGGCGCATGCCCACATAGGTCAAGGCCTTGATCTCGACATCCATGCTGGGAATGTCCAGCGGGGGGTCGTCCTCCGAAGGCGCGTCGCGCGCCGCTTCGACAGCGGTATCGGCGCTGTCGGTTTCGCTCAGGATCAATCGATCCAGGCGCACGATCCATTGTTCGCGGCCGGCATCCACACCCTGGCTCGGCGCCGTGGCACTGCGCCACTGCACGCGTCCCTTCACTTCCTTGGCGTCCACATCGGCTTGCCAAAGCCCGGTTTGCGGCCGGGTCAGACTCGCCTTCATCGCGGTCCACTGGTGCCCGCTTGCCTGCAGGCGTTCGAGGTCGATGTCCGCGCGATCCAGCCATACCGGTGCGGTGCGCGGCGCGCCGATCGCGGCGGCATTGGCGGCGGCCGCCGGTGAAAGCGCCTTGGTGGGGGTGCGGGCGGCAATGCTTTCGTCGCGCTGATCCTGCACGACGCGCCAGGCATCGAGATCCAGAAACGGCATCGCGATGCTGGCACGGATGCCCGCAGGCGGTAACGCCACCTCGCGGTTCACGCCGATCGCGCCGCGCGTAAACAGGAAGGCGCCCTCCGCCCCCGGCGCCCACTCGATGCGCGCCGTCAAACTATCGCCGCCCGTCACATCGAGCCACCGCCGTCCCTTCACGCCACTATCCCGCGCACCGCTCCAGGATACTTTCACGGGCCGGGCGGTGGCCGCGTTCTTCCCCACCGGCGCCGGCAAGTCGATGGCCACACCGACCAGGTCGCTTTCGATCGTCGCGTCCACGACACCGCCGCGTCCGTAGGTCAAGCGACCGCTGTAGGCGGCGCCGCCCGTTACGCGCCGGGTCAACGGATCGTCCAGCAAACGGGTCGCCTCGGCCGCCGTGGCGTTGCCTTTGAATGTGAGGTTTTGACCGCTGCGCTTGAGCTCGCCCACGATCAAAAGCGGTCCGCCCAAAAACCGGGATCGCAGGCCATCCGTCGACACGCCCTGCTCGTCGAATCGCAGCGGCCCGGTCAGTTGCGTGGCCGCCGGCACGGTGGGCGCAAACTGGAACGTATTGTTGTCGAAGCGGGCTTCGCCGCCGATCTTGGCGTCGGCGATGTGCGTGAGCGGCAAATCGAGATTCAGATCCAGCCGCATCTCGCCGGTGCCCTGGGCGCGATCCAGGGCGTGATCGAGCAGTTCGCTCAATGGTGAGCGCTGCACGAGATGGATGTAGGCCGGTACGGTACCGCGCGTGGTGCCCTTGAGCATCAGCACGGCATCGTGCTCGAGATTGGGGATGGCTGCGTGGATGGCGCCCAACGTGACCCGCGGCTCGCTGCCGACGGTGAGCACGGCGCCGGGCGCCGTCTCGATCTTGAGCGATTGGCCCTCGATGACGACGTTCCCCGCCACGTTTTCCACTCGCGGCCAGCCCGGTTGAGTGCCCTCGGCCGGGGCGTAGTCGATCGTGGCGTCTCGCACATTGCCGGCGAGCAAGAAGCGGCCCCCCTCCGGCGCGTCCACAAACGGAAAGTCGCGCAAATCCCCTTTCAGCACCACGGAGGCGCGTGGGATCGCTCCTGCCACGAGGCCCTTTTCCAACCACTCGCGGGCGTCGACGTTGACCACATCGGGAAGATAGCGATGCACGGCGGCCAATCGGCCATCCGTCAGCTCGGCCTGAAGATCTGCCGTACCTGCGGGCGATTTGCCACCGCTTCGCCACTGGCCCTGCGCCTGCACTTTCACGTCGGCATTGGCGACTTGCGCACGACCGATCGTCGCTTGCCATTGCCCCGTCGCGTCGCGATAAAGTGCGCCATCCAGGGTGCCTTCGTCCACGACCACCGGGCGGTCGGGATAGGCCTGCGGCACGTCGACAACCGCCTGCTTGAGTTGCGCGCGGATCGTCATGCGCTCGCGTTCGGGGCGCTTGACCACGGGCCAGACGTCTGAGGCCACCAGCGTGCCGGCATAGCCCTCGGCGTGCAGCGTAGCCTGGGCGAACCGCAACCCCACAGGCTGCTCCGCCGAAGGCGCGCCCGAGTCGATATCGCGCGCGGCGGCATCGAAAGCGACCTGGCCTACGCGGCCATCGCTGAAGTCGGCCCAAACCCGCGCCGCCATGCGTCCCTTGACGCTGGGCACATCCACCCAGGGCTGCCACGCATCCGGGATCGCGCCGTCGAGCGCGGCATAAGCCCGTCCGTGCCAACGCGGCGACGTGTCTGCCGCCTCGTGGCGCAGGGCCCGAAAAAATCCCGCCTCGAGTTCAAATTCGCCACGCACATCCAGGGTGCCTGCCAGCGCCTGCGGCCCCTGCGCCTGCATCGCGAAACGATGCGTGCGAAAGCCGTTGCGCAACGCCAGGCTTACGTCGGTAAACGTGACGGCCGGCGCGCCACGCCGTTCATCCAGCCAGGTGAGATTGCCTTCGACCAGCGAAATGTCGCCCTGGTTGGAGAGCCACTGCAGCACCGCATTACGGCGCAGTCGATCGGGCTCGCGCGTTTCGGAAAGATCGATAACCTGCCCGGCGATCCATAACCGGTTATCGGCGTCGCGCCGCGCCTGCAGAGTCAGCCCCTTGAGTGTCAGGGCGGCGAAGCGCGGTTCGAGCCTGAGCACACTGCGCCAGCCAAGCACGGCCGACACATCGGGCAAAACCAACAAGGGTTCGGTGGGCCGCTCGAAAATGACGACGCGCTTGGCGCGCAGTTGAGGATGCAGGCCTTTCCAGTCGGCTTCGATACTGCCGATGGTCACCTGGGTATCCAGGGCATCGCCCAGATAGCGTTCGATATCGGGTCGCCACGCGTCCACATTGGGCAGCACGAGATAGCGCACACCCAAACACACCAGCGACACCAGGATGATCCCACTCACGAAGGCCCAGTACGCGCAGCGGAGGAGAGTTCGGCAAAAAGACACGGGCGGGCAACTGGGCGGGAGTGGGCGACATGCGGTATTGTCCCCACTTATACCCGAATCACGTCCCGCCGTCTCTCGAACACCTTACAACTTATGTCCGCTTCCGTATCGCTTGCCCCCGCCCTTGCCTGGTCCGGACACCTGCGTCGTCGCCTGGATGCCTTGCCGGCGCTCAGATCCTGCCTCGAAAACACCGTCCAGTCCCCGGTCACGCCCGCCGTGCTCACGAATTGGTTTGAAACGTTGTCGGGCGCACCGCTGGGGGCACATTTGACGCAGGAGCGTTGCCGGGCGAGCTTGCGACAATTGCGTGAGCGTGTGTTTTGCACGTTGATGGCCCGCGATATCGCGGGCCAGGCGCCACTGGCCGAAGTGGTCGGTGCCATGACGGCGCTGGCCGATCTTGCGGTCGCCGCGGCATATCGTTGCGTGGCCGCCGAAATGGTCGAGGTGCACGGCATGCCGCGCGACCCCGCCACCGGCGCGCCTCAAGAAATGCTCATCATGGGCATGGGCAAATTGGGCGGTTGCGAACTGAACGTGTCGTCGGACATCGATCTGGTGATGCTCTACGGCGAGGAAGGCGAAACCGACGGCCGGCGCCCGATCAGCCACCACGAGTTCTATGGCCGGCTGACCCGCCGCATGATGCCGATCATCTCAGAGGTGGATGCCAACGGACAGGTGTTTCGCACCGACCTGCGGCTGCGGCCCGATGGCGACGGCGGACCGCTCGCGTGGAGCCTGGAGGCATTCGAGAATTATCTCGTCGGTCAGGGGCGTGAGTGGGAACGTTATGCCTGGCTGAAGGCGCGCCCGATCGCCGCCACGGCGTTCGAAGGCAGCGACAGCACGGCGCAATATCGCCAACTCGAGATGTTGCGCACGGCATTCGTCTATCGCAAGTACTTCGATTTCGATGCGCTGGCGTCGCTGCGATCGCTGCGCGAACGCATCCGCCAGGATTGGGAGCGCCGTGCCTCTGCCCGCAGCGGCATCGATACGGCCAACAACATCAAACTGGGCGACGGCGGCATCCGCGAGATCGAATTCGTGGTGCAACTGTCGCAGTTGATCCGTGGCGGCCGCATGCCGGCGCTTCAACTGCGGGGATTGCTGGAAGCGCTGCAGTGCGAGCGCGACGCCGGCGTGCTGCAGCCGGACGACGCCGACCGGCTCGCCGCGGCGTATGGGTTCTTGCGCCAGGTGGAACACGCGCTGCAGTACCGCGAGGATGCACAAACGCATTTGCTGCCCTCGGATCCGGAACTGCGCGTACTGCTTGCGGCGGCCATGCGCCAGACGCCGGACGCGTTCGAAGCCGAATTGGCGGCGCATCGCGCCTTCGTAGCGCAAACCTTTCGCAACGCATTTCGTACGGCAGGCATCGAAAGCGAGAGCAGCAGCGAGACGCCGCAACCCTGCGCCGACGCTACGCCCGACGACGCCGAAACACGGCTCACGACGCTCGTCGAAACGGCTTTCAGTGGCGATACCACGCCATTGCTGCAACGGGTTGAAGCCCTGCAACGCAGTCATCGGGTGCGCACCTTGCCCGACAACAGCCGCAAGCGCCTGGAGGTGCTGCTGCCCGCCGCCCTGCAAGCGGCCGCCCGCACGGACGCGCCGATCGAAGCGGCTGCGCGGCTGCTGGATCTGATCGAAACCATCGCGCAACGCAGCGCGTATCTGGCCCTCCTGGCCGAGTTTCCGGAAACGCTGGCGCGCGTGGCCCGCATGATGGCCGCCAGCCCTTGGGCGGCGCAATATCTCACGCAGCACCCGCTGCTGCTCGACAGCCTCATCGACTGGCGCACCCTCTTCCAACCGCTGGATTTTCCGCAGATCGCCGCCCAACTGACGCGCGACCTGAATGCCTGCGTCTTGCCCGATGGCGAACCCGACGTCGAACGCCAGATGAATCTGATGCGTGACGTGCAACGCCAGGCAAGCTTCCAGTTGCTGGCGCAGGATCTCGAAAACGAGCTCACGGTGGAAAAGCTGGCGGATCAATTGTCTGCCCTGGCCGATCTGCTGCTGGACGAGACGATCCGGCGCGTGTGGCCGCTGGTCAACAAGCGGCCCGAGCTGGAACCGAAATTTGCCGTGATCGCCTACGGCAAATTGGGCGGCAAGGAACTGGGCTACGTCTCCGATCTGGACATCGTGTTCCTGTTTGACGACGACCGGGACGACGCGGCCGAGGTGTATGCAAAGCTGGGGCGCCGCATGACATCGTGGCTATCGACCATGACGTCTTCGGGCCGGCTGTACGAAGTCGATCTGCGGCTGCGCCCCGATGGCGATGCCGGGCTGCTGGCCGTGTCGGTCGAAGCCTTTGCCTATTATCAGCAGAAGCATGCGTGGGTATGGGAGCACCAGGCCATCACGCGCGCCCGGTTCGCGGCGGGTCACGCCGCCGTGGGCGAGCAGTTTGAAAAGATCCGCCGCGACGTGCTGCTGATGCCGCGCGATCCGGAACGGTTGCGCGAAGAAGTGTGGGGCATGCGCGAGAAAATCGGCGTGGGCCATCGCAACACCAGCGACCGTTTCGATCTCAAACACGACCATGGCGGCATGGTCGATGTGGAATTCACGACGCAATTTCTGGTGTTGCTGCAATCGGCTGCCCATCCTGACCTGGCCGAGAACCTGGGCAACATCACCCTGCTGCGCCTGGCGGCACGCGCGGGCCTCATCGCCCCCGATATCGCCGAAAATGCCGGCAACGCCTATCGCGTGTTTCGCCGGCTGCAGCATCAGTTGCGCATGCAGGGCCATGAGCGTGCGCGCGTCGCACCCGAAAAGATGGCCGCGCACCGGGCTGCCGTCGATGCCCTGTGGCAATCGGTGCTGGGCGCAGACGCCCCGGCGACGAAAGCGTAAAATAGCGCTTTTACCCAGAAGATCGTTGAAGCTATGTCCGAATTCGTGCGCCCCAAGCTGGATCTGCCGCCCGGCCGCAGCAAGGTGCTCATGCACTCGTGTTGCGCGCCCTGCTCGGGCGAAGTCATGGAAGCCATGCAGGCTTCCGGGATCGACTACGCCATCTATTTCTACAACCCGAATATCCATCCGGTGAAGGAATACGAGATCCGCAAGCAGGAAAATATCCGCTTCGCGGAGCAGCACGGCATCCCGTTCATCGATGCCGATTACGACATGGATAACTGGTTCGATCGCATCAAGGGGCTCGAGAACGAACCCGAGCGCGGCGAACGGTGCACGCAATGCTTCGACATGCGCTTCGAGCGCACGGCGCTCTACGCGCACGAGCACGGCTACGACACGATCACCAGTTCACTGGGGATTTCGCGCTGGAAGGACATGCAGCAGATCAATGGCTGTGGTGAACGCGCGGCCGCCCGCTACGACGATCTGGTGTACTGGACCTACAACTGGCGCAAAGGTGGCGGCTCGGCGCGCATGATCGAAATCAGCAAACGCGAGAACTTCTATCAGCAGGAGTATTGCGGCTGCGTGTATTCGCTGCGCGACACCAACCGCCATCGCCGTTCGCAGGGCCGCGACCGGATCTATATCGGTGTGAAGTTCTACGGCAAGGATGGCTTGGTCAACGACGAGACGCTGTAAGCCTGGCGCGCAGCGCGACGTTTCGATATCTGCATCGCAGCCGCACTCATGCGGCTGTTTTTACATCCGCCGGCAGAGGTGATGCGCATCTGGTGCGTCATTTGCGCCATGGGCGCCATCCGCGTCAAGTGCCCGTGGCGCCTCATGTGCCCGTTGTGCCTCACGTGCCAGTTGTGCCTCACGTGCCAGTTGCCTCACGTGCCACTTGCGACAGGCGGCGCACCAAGGGTTCGAACAATTCGGCTGACGTATTGCCGTAGCCCAGCACCAGCCCGTTATCTTCAACCCCACGGCACATCGCGAAACCCGATAAGGGATCCGGTGCCATGCCGTGCTGCCTGGCGTCTGTCGCAATGCGCTCATCGGGATAGGCTGCGGGCAGGCGCACGGTCAAATGCAGGCCGCTATGACCGCCCAGGATCTCGTGCGGCACGTCCAGGTGCAGGCCGAGCGCCTCGCGCAAGCCCAATTGCCGCTCGCGATAAAGCCGGCGCATGCGGCCGAGATGCCGGGCAAATTGACCGCTTTCGATGAACTCGGCGAGCGCCAGTTGCTCGTGACGATGGCCGCCACGCAACAGCTCGGACAACGGCTGCGCCATATCGACCATCAACGCTTGCGGCAAGACGATAAATCCCAATCGCAGTGCGGGAAACATCGTCTTGCTGAACGTGCCCACATACAGCACCGGTGCGTCCTCGACCAGCCCCTGCATGGCCACGATAGGCTCTCCGGCATGGCGAAACTCGCTGTCGTAGTCGTCTTCGATAATCCACGCCCCATGCGTGCGTGCCGCGTCGATCAGCGCGAGGCGGCGAGCAATGGTCAACACGGCGCCGGCGGGGTACTGGTGCGACGGCGTCGCGTACACCAGGCGCGGCGGTTGGGTACGCCAATCCTCTCGCGTGGCCACGATACCGTCGGCGTCGACGCGCATCGGTAAGATACGCAGGTCGCCCCCATGCATGGCAGCGCGGGCCCCCCGATAGCCGGGCTCTTCGATCCAGGCGGTATCACCAGGATTGGAGAGCAACCGCACGCACAACGACAACGCCTCCTGCGCGCCTTCCGTGATGATGACTTGATCGGCTTCGCATCGCACACCGCGCGCGATCGCCAAATGACGGGCAATGGACGCGCGCAGCGCGGGTTCGCCGGCCGGCGCGCCATAGCCGAGGGTCGCCGGACCGGCATGACGCAACGTGCGATCGAGCGTGCGGCGCCATGCCGCCAACGGGAAATGCGACAGCGCCGGAATGCCGGGCCGCAAGGCGGCTGTGCTGTCGCCACGCGGGCGCGACCGCTGCAAGCGCGTCACCCGGTCGGCAGCCACGGGCGCGTGCGCTTTCCGTGCCGGTGTGGCCGGACGCGACAACGCCGCCACTTTCGTACCCTGCCGGTCGGGATGGAGGAAGCCCTCGGCGGCAAGCTGCTCATAGGCCGACGTAACCGTGTTGCGTGAGATGCCTAGCGACTGCGCCAAAGCACGCGTGCCGGGCAGCCGGCTACCCGGCAGCAGCCGTCCCCCCAGAATCGCCATGCGCAAACGGGTGTGCAACTGGCGCTGCAAAGACGGGGCGTCGCCGTCGCGTGCCAGCGGCGCATCGAGCAGCGTTTGCGCCCAGTCATCGAAGCGGGTGCGGCTTTGGGGCAGCATGTCGAGAGTCATCGAAGGGTCAGGGCCTGTCAATTTGAACGATCGACGCGGGCATGGCGTCATTGTGTGGTCGGGCAAGCAACTCATTGTGTGGTCGGGCCAGCAATCCATTGCGTGGCACCATTAAATGTACGCCATCTGGAACTTTCCGAGGTGCCTGGCAAGCGCTATCTTTTCGTTGGGGCCGGCACGTCGCCAGCCGCTTTACGAGAAGAAGTCTGCCCATGTCAGCCGTATTGAATGCGTACCAACAACCCGTGGGCCCCGATCTGCCCCAATGGACTGCACGCCCCCGTCCTGCGCGCACCACGCTCGATGGCAGCCACTGCCGCATCGAGCCGCTGGATGCCGCGCGCCATGGCGACGATCTCTATGCCGCCTACGTGCAGGCCGCAGACGCTCGCGACTGGACCTATCTCACGGTGGGTCCGTTTGCCGACCAGGCCAGCTTCCGCACGTATCTCGAAGGCGCCGCGGCCAGCACCGACCCCCTGCACTTTGCCATCATCGATCTGAAAACGGGTCGCGCGGTGGGCACCTATTCGTTGATGCGCATCGATCCGGCCAACGGCGTAATCGAAGTCGGCAACGTCAATTTTTCCCCACTGCTCAAGCGCACCGCGATCTCCACCGAAGCCCAGTATCTGTTGATGCAATATGCCTTCGATGCGCTGGGCTACCGGCGCTACGAATGGAAGTGCGACAGCTTGAATGCCCCCTCGCGCAAGACAGCCGAGCGCCTGGGTTTCCAATTCGAGGGCATCTTCAGGCAGGCGCTCGTCTACAAAGGCCGCAGCCGCGACACGGCGTGGTTCTCGATTACCGATCGCGAATGGCCTGCGGTAGGCGCGGCGTTCGAACGCTGGCTGGCACCGGAAAACTTCGACGCACAGGGCCGGCAGCGCGTATCGCTGACGGACATCCGCAACGCCCTCGACACCGACGGTGCCGCCGTGCCGCCGGTGCGCCAGCCTCCCCCCACGATTCGTGCGTTGACCGAAGCCGACTACGCTCAATGGCTGCCGCTGTGGCGCGGCTATCAAACGTTTTATAACGTGACGTTGGGCGACGCGATCGATCGGCTCACCTGGTCGCGTCTGCACGATGCCGCAGAGCCGATGTTCGTTTTAGGGGCCTTCGATTCCCAGGACCGGCTCGTCGGCATCGTGCACGCGATCTATCATCGCTCGACGTGGACGGAAGGCATGTACTGCTATCTGCAGGACCTGTTTACGGTGCCCGAATCGCGGGGCAGCGGCGTGGGTCGTGCGCTCATCGAAGCGGTCAGCGCGCATGCGAGCCAGGCCGGTGCAGGCCGCCTGTATTGGCTCACGCACGAGAGCAATGAAGCCGGCCGAGCGCTGTATGACAAGGTGGCGCAAAACGCGGGATTCATCCAGTATCGCCGCCAGCCTTGAGGGTAATGAGCGGCGTCGCGTCCGCCTGACACCGGTCAGAAAGAAACGCAAAAAAAAGACCGCGATCGGTGACGATCGCGGTCTTTGGATTGACTGCAGGTGGGCCTGGTCCAGTAGTCGGCAACGGATCCCAAGTGCATCGGGACCGCTGCCTGTCTTGCTTACTGCAGCGTGCGCGTAAAGACGAACTTGCCGTCCTGCCAATCCACCGGCACCACATCGCGCGGGCCGAACTTGCCTTCGAGGATCAGGCGTGACACCGGGTTCTCGATCTTCTGCTGAATCGCGCGCTTCAACGGCCGCGCGCCGAACACCGGATCGAAGCCCCCGCGAGCGATTTCCGCCAGCGCGGCATCCGTCACTTCCAGCGTCATGTCCTGCTGCGCCAAACGCTCGCGCAGACGTTGCAGTTGAATCGTGGCGATCGATTCGATGTGCTTGGCATCCAACCCATGGAACACGACCACTTCGTCGATCCGATTGAGGAACTCCGGACGGAAACTTACCTTCAGCTCATCCCACACCGCCGACTTGATTTCCTCGTACGGCTGACCGGCCATCGCCTGGATGTGATGCGAGCCCAGGTTGGACGTCATCACGATCACCGTATTGCGGAAGTCGACCGTGCGGCCTTGGCCATCGGTCAAGCGGCCATCGTCCAGCACCTGCAACAGCACGTTGAAGACATCAGGATGCGCCTTCTCGACCTCGTCGAGCAGGATCACGCTGTAGGGCTTGCGCCGCACGGCTTCCGTCAGATAACCGCCCTCTTCGTAGCCCACATATCCCGGCGGTGCACCGATCAAGCGCGCCACCGAATGCTTCTCCATGAATTCGCTCATGTCGATGCGCACCAGATGATCTTGCGAATCGAACAGGAACTCGGCCAAGGCACGCGTGAGTTCGGTCTTCCCGACGCCCGTCGGACCCAGGAAAAGGAACGAACCATAGGGCCGCTGCGGATCCGACAACCCGGCGCGTGAACGACGAATCGCATCGGACACCAGGCTGACGGCTTCATCCTGCCCCACCACACGATTGTGCAGATAGCTTTCCATGCTGAGCAGCTTGTCGCGCTCACCCTGCATCATCTTGGACACCGGAATGCCGGTGGCACGCGACACGACTTCGGCAATTTCCTCTGCCCCCACCTGCGTGCGCAGCAGGCGCGGCTTGTCGCCCGGCTTGGGCGCTTCGTCCGCATTGCTTTCGGCGGCCTTCAGGCGCGCTTCGAGCTCAGGCAGCTTGCTGTATTGCAGCTCGGCCAGCTTATCGAATTGACCCTTGCGTTGCAGCTCGGCCATCTCGCCGCGCACATGCTCGATCTCTTCCTTGATGGCTTGGCTGCCTTGCACGGCGGCTTTCTCGGCTTTCCAGATCTCCTCGAAATCGTTGTACTCGCGTTGCAGCTTCTCGAGCTCTTCCTCGATCGCTTGCAGACGGCGCTTGGACGCATCATCGGACTCGCGTTTGACGGCTTCGCGCTCGATCTTCAACTGAATGATGCGCCGGTCCAGGCGATCCATAACCTCGGGCTTGGAATCGATTTCCATGCGGATGCGTGCACCCGCTTCATCGATCAAATCGATGGCCTTGTCCGGCAGGAACCGATCGGTGATGTAGCGATGCGACAACTCCGCCGCCGCCACGATCGCGGGATCGGTGATCTGCACCCCATGGTGCAGCTCATAGCGTTCCTGCAACCCGCGCAGGATGGCGATGGTCGACTCCACATCGGGCTCGTTGATCAGCACCTTCTGGAAACGGCGCTCGAGCGCGGCATCTTTCTCGATGTACTTGCGGTACTCGTCCAGCGTGGTGGCGCCGATGCAATGCAGCTCGCCGCGCGCCAGCGCCGGCTTGAGCATATTGCCCGCATCCAGTGCGCCTTCGGCCTTGCCTGCACCCACCATCGTATGCAGCTCGTCGATGAAGACGATGTTGCTGCCGTCATCGGCAGCCAACTCCTTGAGCACCGACTTCAGACGCTCTTCAAACTCGCCGCGATACTTCGCGCCGGCCAGAAGCGCGGCCAGATCCAGCGACAGCACGCGTTTGCCGCGCAGCGTTTCAGGCACTTCATCATTGATGATGCGTTGCGCGAGCCCTTCGACGATGGCCGTCTTGCCCACGCCGGGTTCACCGATCAGCACGGGATTGTTTTTCGTGCGGCGCTGCAGGATCTGGATCGTGCGGCGAATTTCATCGTCGCGGCCGATCACCGGATCGAGCTTGCCTTCGCGTGCGCGTGCCGTCAGATCCTGGGTGTACTTGCTCAGCGCTTCGCGGTTGGACTCGCCTTCGGCACCGGTGACGTTCTGGCCCCCACGCACGGCGTCCACGGCCGCTTCGAGGGCTTTTTTCTGCAGGCCCGCATCACGCAGGATGCGACCGGCCTCGCCCTTGTCGTCGGCGAGCGCCAGCAGGAAAAGCTCGCCGGCAATATAGGTGTCGCCACGTTTGGCGGCTTCTTTATCGGTGCGGGTGAGCACCGACTGCAGATCGCGGCCGATCTGCACATTGCCATCACCGTTCTGCACTTGCGGCAGGCCCTTGATGGCGGTGTCCAGGGCCGTATTGACGCGGTTGACCGCGACGCCGGCGCGCGCCAACAGGCTGGACGCCCCGCTATCGGGATCGCCCAACATGGCGGCAAGCACGTGCACCGGCTCGATATAGGGATGGTCGTTACGGGCAGCCGCGCTTTGCGCATCGCCCAACGCCTGCTGAAACTTGGTCGTCAGTTTGTCGAATCGCATGATTTCTTTTTGCTTGTAGAAGGGAGCCGCATCAGACACGGGCTCGATGCACAAAAGGTGCGGGTGCAAGGCGCATTTTTCAATAGCCGCATGACACGCTAACGCGAATTCGGCAAATTGCGCAGAGAAAACCGAACATCGGCCCTTTTAAGGGTCAATTCCGTCACACAGGCGCGGTCTAACTCCTTACAATACGTCATATGTCATTCAAAACGACCGTACTCGCATGTTGAAACGCGTCACGCCTCCCCTCGAGAACCCGAATTGCGCCACCTGCGCGTTGGGGCACGAGTGTGTGACGATCGGCATGGCCCCCGCCGAAGCCGAACGGCTCGATGCACTGATCTCTCATCGTGCGCGCTTGAATCGCGGCGACGCCTTGTACCGTTTGGGCGAGCCGGTGCGGGAGGTGTTTGCAATCCGCTTCGGTTCGATCAAAACGCAGATCGAGGATCAAGCCGGGCACGCACAAATCACCGGGTTTCATCTGGCAGGCGAACTCATCGGCTTCGACGGCTTGGCCACCGGCACGCATGTGTCGGGTGCCACGGCATTGGAAGATGCCGAGGTGTGCGTGATCAAGCTCGAGGCGATCGACAAAGTGGCCACAGCGTTGCCCACATTGCAAAACCAGTTTCGCCGCCTGATGGGCCGCGAGATCTTGCGCTCGCAGCAGTTGCTGCACACGGTGGGCGGGATGCGTTCCGAACGCCGCCTGGCGTCGTTCCTGATGAGCCTCTCGCAGCGCTATGCGCGCCTGGGCTACTCCGAAGCCGAGTTCAATCTGCGCATGAGCCGCGAAGAAATCGGCAACCACCTGGGGCTCACGCTCGAAACGGTGAGCCGGTTGTTTTCGAAGTTTGCGCGCGACGGCGTCCTCAATGTGCGCCAGCGCAGCGTGCGCATCATCGATATGCCGCAATTGCAGCGCATCCTGAGCGACGAGCACTGAAGCACGTACGCTCATCCGGGTCACACACCAGCGCAAACGGGCATCGTCTTCACGATGCCCGTTTGCCTGGCGGCTTGCGCGCCTATGGCTCAACATTGGGCGACGACGCGCCTCCCGCGCTTTCGCTTCCCGCCCCTACACTGCCCGCCCTTACGCTGCGCGCACCACGCGCGGGCTTTCTTCATGCCCGTGACTATCGAACTGCGTGGCTTCCGTTGACCCGGTCAGCGCGGTGGTCGATGATCGACCGCCTTCGATGGCTTGCGTAACGGCATCAAAATAACCCGTGCCCACCTCGCGTTGATGCTTCACCGCCGTGAACCCCAAATCGGCTGCGGCAAATTCCTTTTGCTGCAGTTCGACGAAGGCGCTCATCTGGTTGCGCGCATAGCCGTGGGCGAGTTCGAACATGCCGTAGTTCAGCGCATGGAAACCGGCCAACGTAATGAACTGGAACTTGTAGCCCATCGCCCCCAGCTCGCGCTGGAACTTGGCGATCGTGGCATCGTCCAGATTCTTTTTCCAGTTGAACGACGGTGAGCAGTTGTAGGCCAGCAGCTTGCCCGGATATTTGGCATGAATGGCATCGGCAAAGCGCTTGGCGTAGTCGAGATTGGGTGTGGACGTTTCGCACCAGATCAGATCGGCATAGGCGGCATAGGCCAGGCCGCGCGAGATCGCCTGATCGATGCCGGCGCGCGTGCGGTAAAACCCTTCCACCGTGCGCTCACCGGTAACGAATGGCTTGTCGTTTTCATCGATATCGCTCGTCACCAGATCGGCGGCATCCGCATCGGTGCGCGCCAAAAGCACCGTGGGTACGCCCATCACATCGGCCGCGAGCCGCGCCGATACGAGCTTGGCCACGGCATCTCGTGTGGGCACCAGCACCTTGCCCCCCATGTGCCCGCACTTCTTGACCGATGCCAGTTGATCCTCGAAGTGCACACCAGCGGCGCCGGCGGCAATCATGGCTTTCATCAGCTCAAAGGCGTTGAGCACGCCGCCAAAGCCGGCTTCGGCATCGGCCACGATCGGTGCGAAGTAATCGATGTAGCCGGCGTCGCCCGGCTCTTTGCCTTCCATCCACTGAATCTGGTCGCAGCGCGAGAGTGCGTTGTTGATGCGCGTAACCACCTGCGGCACAGAGTTGGCCGGATACAGCGACTGATCGGGGTACATCTCACCGGCGCCGTTCGCATCGCCCGCCACCTGCCAGCCAGACAGATAAATCGCCTTCAGGCCTGCCTTCACTTGCTGCATCGCCTGGTTACCGGTCATCGCACCCAGCGAATTGACGAACGGCTCATCCTGCAGCAACTGCCACAAGCGCTCCGCACCATTGCGCGCCAGCGAATGGGCGATCGGCATCGAGCCGCGCAGGCGCACCACCTCTTCGGGGCCATAGCCCCGCTTGATCCCTTGCCAGCGAGGATCCTGATCCCAGTTGTTCTGAAGCTGACGCGCTGCATGTTCACGTGTAGACATCACTATCTCCTTGGGGCTTTGTATGAAACCGGCAGGTTTCGGTCGATTGAAAGCGGGTGATTCGATGGCTAAAGTCTAGGCGCGTCGTGCAGTGCAAAACCGAGTCAAGTCCTCTACAAGACGAATTTTATTATTTAACGATATCAACCACTTGCAAGCGCCGTTTCGCAGTGCGAAACGACATCGCTGCGCATGAAATGCGCAGTGAGCGCGTTGCAGCATTGCGTTTCATAGCGTGAAACGCCGATGTTGCATCATGAAAAAACGGCAGGCTTGACGACTACAATGGGCGGTCTATCCATCGCCCTTGAAGCCGCTTATATGTCCTTGGCTGACGCCCCGTTGGGGCACACCGTCGCATACCCCAATCAATACGATCCGTCGCTGTTGTTTCCGCTTCCGCGGGCAACCAATCGCGATGCCCTTGCGTGGGCGAGTCTCGGGAATTCCGCCGGCAGCGCCGTACCGCACCCGTTGCCGTTCGACGGTTGCGATATCTGGAATGCGTATGAGGTGTCGTGGTTGAATGCGCGCGGCTTGCCGCAGGTGGCGATGGCACGATTCTGGTTTCCGGCGACGAGTCCCAACATCATCGAGTCGAAATCCTTCAAGCTCTACTTGAACGCGTTCAACAACACCCGTTTGAGTCACGCCGACGAACTGCATGCACGTTTGACACACGATTTGAGCCACGCCGCCGGCGCCCCGGTGCAGGTTGCATTGATCCTGCCCGCCGAGTTCCACACGTTACGCATGGGCGAAGGCTTGGGTATCGACATCGATGACCAGGACATCGAGATCACTGGCTATTCGCCGGATGCCGCTTATCTGAGCGCCGACGCCGCCGCACCGATCGTGCAGGAATCGTTGCGCTCGCGGTTGCTGAAATCCAATTGCCCCGTTACCGGCCAACCCGACTGGGCCACCGTGCACATCGATTACCGTGGCGCGCCTATCGATCGCGCGGGCTTGCTGCGTTATGTGGTGTCGTTTCGGGATCACGCCGAGTTTCACGAGCACTGCGTGGAACGCATGTTTGTCGACATCATGGCGCAATGCCGCCCGCAGACGCTATCCGTCTACGCGCGCTACACACGCCGTGGCGGACTGGACATCAATCCCTGGCGCAGCAATACCGGCGCCCCGCCGCCGGCAGACCTGCGTACGGCACGTCAATAGAAGCGGCGCACGCTAGAAGGCATACAGGCGCGCGGGGTTGTCGACAAATATTGCCTGGCGCACCGCACCGTCCAGCGTCCAGCGATCGATCAGGTCGGCCAGCGCACCCGCCTGCGGCGTCTCGCCGGACAACTCGGTATGGGGCCAATCGCTGCCCCAAAGCAGCCCACCGGCGCGCGCGGCGATCAATGCTTGTGCGAAGTTGCCGATATCGTCGTGCGGCCAAGGTTGGCGGCTCAACCGATAAGGCGCGCTGAGCTTCACCCAACACGCCGACCGTGCGAAGAAGTCGACAAAAGCATCTCTATCGCCGGGCGTATCCGGCCGTCCCATGTGATCGATGACCAGCGGCACGCCGGCGCGATCGGCCAAGGTGCGCAGGTCCCACACGGTCGCGCCGCCGCCACCACTGGCCGACGTCAAACGGATCTGCACCTGTAGATGCCACCCCAGGTGACGCACCCGCTGGCACAGGCCGATCGCGTCCGTGGTCGAGAGCACGTGCGGATTCACCAGATTGAGACGAATGCCCCGCACGCCCAGGTCGTGCATCTGCTGCAACTGCGCATCGCCGATATCAGGCGGCGGCACGACCACGCCTCTGAAATGCGAACCGCCGGCGCGCAATGCATCGAGCAGCGCGCGGTTGTCCAGCCCATACACGCTGGGCTGAACCAGCACGGCGCGGTCGACGCCGAGCGCCTGCATCACGCGCCGGTAGTCGTCGAGCGTGCAGACGTGCGGGGTATAGCCCCTACCCGTGGCGAGGGGATAAGCAATCGGATCATTGAAAACGTGCAAATGGGTATCGCACGCGTGGGCGGGCAGCCAAGACGTGCTGGGCACATAGACCTGAGGCGGCGGGGCACAGTCGGGTGTGGGAGGTAGGGTCAAGACGATATCCAAGGGTCGCGGCACAAGGGCGAACATGCCAAGCGGCCGATGGATTGTCAATAATCACGGCAGACTAATCAATAATTACCGCTCACTGCAAGGCACATCTACGGGAAACCACTAGTGACGGCAAGACGTGGTGCTCTATAGTATTAATAATGCGATGGCGTCGACCATGCAACATGGGCGTGACCATTAGAAAAAAGAAAACCACTGGAGACGCCTCATGACCACCCCTTTCAAGGCCCCCGCACGCCGGCGGTCCGCCACTCTCGCTGCGCTCGCCGCGCTTGGCCTCACGTGCGCGCTCGGCGCACAGGCGATTGCCGCCGAGCAGCAAACCATCACGATGTGGAGCCACTGGCCCGACGAGGCCTCCAAGCGCACGTTCATCGAAGCGCGCGTCAAGGAATTCGAGGCCGCCGATCCGCAATGCAAGGTCAACCTGCAGTTTGTGCAGAAAGCCGACCTCTACACCTCAGTCAAGACCTCGGTGCGCACCGGTCAGGCCCCGGATATCTTCTGGCTGGAACCCGACGAAATCGCATTCGCCAAGAGCGGCTATCTCGAACCGCTCGACAACTACATCGACCTGAATAATCTCGAGGATTGGGCCAAGCGGTCGTGGACCTGGGAAGGCAAGGTATACGCCATGCCGCAGGAAGCCTATTCAGTCGAGCTGTATTACAACGTCGACCTGATGAAAAAGCTTGGGGTGCAGGTGCCGGAAAACGGCCAGATGAACCAGGCCCAGTTCACCGACATGGTCAAGAAATCGGTAGCGGCGGGCATCACCCCGCTGGCGCAAGGCGTGGGCGACCGGCCTTATCCCGGCGCGTATTTCCTCGGCGAAGTGCTGCTGCGCAAATTGGGACCCGACGATTACGGCCGCCTGCTGACCGGCAAGCTCAGCTTCCAGGATCCGCGGGTGGTCGAAACGCTGACCTGGGTGAAAGAACTCGTCGATGCGGGCGCCTATCCCAAGAGCCTGGCGACGTTGAAGTTGGGCGAGTCGCACTATTACTTCCACACCAACCCCGGCGCCTTGATGTTTCCCATCGCCAGCTGGTACACGGGCCGCGCGTTCGTCTCGCCCGACAAGGGTGGGCAGCCCAAGGATTTTTCCCTTGGCCTGATGAACTATCCCGTGATGAGCGATAGCAAGTGCCCCGAGTGCAAGACCCTCGCCGTGGGCGGCAGCTACGTGATGTACGCCCGCAGCAAGAAAAAGGAATGCGCCGGCAAGATGCTGAAGTCGCTCGCCACCGTGGAAAACGGCAACAAGTGGATGGAAGGCGTGCTGTTGCAGACCGGCGTGAAGACCGATCCGTCGCGCATCACCGGCATCTATGCGCCCTATTTCAAAGCGCTGCTCAAGCGCAGCGAAGGCGCCACGTTCTTCATCGGCACACCGCTGCACTTCATGAGCGGCAAGTGCGGCGACACCTTTGCGCAAGTGCTCAACCGGGCGTTTCCGGGCGGGTTTCTCAGCGTGAAGGAGGCGACCGCACAGATGGACGCCGCCTGCACGGCGAAGTCCTGACGTCGTCGGAACGCTGACATGACCCGTTCCTCATCCCCAACGCCGGCGGGCCTGCGCGGCGTGCTGGCGCGTTGGTTTGCCGCGCCCGAAACCGACTCGCGTCGTGCGTCGATGTTTACCTTGATGGTCTTCCTCGCGCCGGCGCTGCTGGTGTACGCCGCGCTGACGGCCTATCCGGTGGCGCGCACGTTCTACAACAGTTTCTTCGTGGTCGCAGACATCTCATCGTCCGAGTTCGTGGGCTGGGATCATTATCTGGCCGTGCTGCGCGATGAAACGTTCTGGGCCGCGGTGCGCAACACCGCGATCTGGTCGGTGGTGGGGCCCATTCTCGATGTGGTGGTCGGGCTGCTGCTGGCGTTGTGCCTGTATGCCGGCGTGCGTTTCGGGCGCTTCTTGCGCGTGGCCTGGTTCACCCCCGTACTGTTGTCGTACGTGGTGGTCGGCATCATGTGGGTGTGGATCTACAACTACGACTGGGGCGTGGTCAACGCCTTGCTGCGCGCGGTGGGGCTGGGTGGATTCGCGCAGGCCTGGCTGGGCGATCCGAAGTATGCGCTGGGTGCACTGATCGTGACGCACGCCTGGAAGTGGGCGGGCTTCAACATGGTGGTGTGCCTGGCGGCCCTGCACTCACTGCCGTCCGAAGTGCTGGAAGCCGCCGAACTCGATAACTGCGGCTGGTGGCACAAGCTGGTGCACATCATCGTGCCCATGCTCTGGCCCACCTTGCTCAATCTCTACATCCTCGCCTTCATCGGCAAGATGAAGGTGTTCGATCTGGTGTGGATCATGACCGAGGGCGGCCCGGTGTGGGCCACTGAAACGGTGTCGACCTACGTGTACAAGCGCGCCTTCAACTGGAACACCTTCGACCTCGGCTACCCCTCGGCCATCGCCGTGGTGTGGTTCTTCGTCGTGGTGGGTTTCGTGCTCCTCTTCAACTTCTTGTTCCGGTCTCGCGAACGGATGGAATACTGACATGGCAGACCTGCCGGCGGTTCATGCTGTCCCTGCCTACCGCCAGCGCGCAAGCGTGGGCGAGACCTTGTCGCGCATGCTGCGCAACGGCGGCCTGATGGCCGTGGTGGTGCTTTACACGCTGTACTCGGCGTTGCCCTTCGTGTGGGTCGGCACGATGTCATTGCGTACCACCGCGGAGATCAGCGCCAACCACTTCGCGTGGCCGGAAACCTTTCACTGGGAAAAATTTCGCATTGCGTGGGTGGATTCCAACTTCGCACAGTACTTCTGGAACAGCACGCTGATCGTGGTCTCGGCAGTGGCCATCGTGACGGTGCTGGGCGCGGCCGCCGCGCATTGCCTGGCCCGCTACAACTTCCGCGGCAACCGCCTGGTGTATTTCATTCTCTTCAGTTCGATCGTCTTCCCGCCGCAGATCATTCTGATCTCGCTCTTTCAGGTGTTGGTCGAGTATGACCTCTACAACTCTCGCCTTGGATTGATGATCGTGTATGTGAGCCTGCAATTGCCGCTCACGGTGTATCTGCTCGAGAGCTTCTTTGCCCGCATTCCGCAGGATCTTTTCGATGCGGCCAAGATGGACGGGTACTCGGACTTCGAGATTTTCTGGCGCATCGTGGTGCCGGTAGGCATGCCGGCGATTGCCACCACGGTGATCCTCAACTTCATCCAGCTCTGGAACGAGTTCCTGTTTGCCGTAGTGCTGCTCAGCGACCAGGACTCGCGTACGTTGCCGTTGGGCATTCGCGCCTACATGGGCGATTACTTTCAGGATATCGGCATGATCGCCACCGGCATGATGATCGCCGTGATCCCCGTCGTCATCCTCTACGCATTCTTCTCGGAAAAACTGATCCAGGGCATGACGGCCGGTGCCGTCAAGTAAAGCCGTCGACGTTTTTCTCGTGTCATCTACAGGAGCATCCTCTTGGCTGCGGTTCACCTAGAAAATATCTACAAGCGCTACAAGGGCACCGCCCAAGCCGCCGTCGAAGATGTGTCGCTGTCGGTCAAGGACGGCGAATTCATGGTGCTGCTCGGGCCCTCGGGGTGCGGCAAGTCCACCACGTTGCGCATGATTGCGGGGCTCGAGTCGATCAGCGAAGGCACGCTCGCCATCGGCGATCGCAAGGTCAACGACGTACCCGCCAAGGATCGCGACATCTCCATGGTGTTCCAGTCCTACGCGCTCTATCCGCACATGAGCGTGGCCGACAACCTCGCATTCGGACTCAAGCGGCGCCACGTCGCCCCGGCCGAAATCACATCGCGGGTGAATGCCGCGGCGGCCGTACTGGGCCTGACGGAATTGCTGGCCCGCAAGCCGGCTGCCCTGTCGGGCGGCCAACGCCAGCGCGTGGCGCTGGGGCGCGCCATCGTGCGCGAGCCCAAGGCCTTCCTATTCGACGAACCGCTGTCCAACCTCGATGCATCATTGCGCGTGCGCACGCGCAATGAACTGGTGCGCCTGCACAAGCAACTGGACGCCACGATCATCTACGTCACGCACGATCAGGTCGAGGCCATGACCATGGGTCAGCGCATCTGCGTGATGAATAAGGGCCGAGTGGCGCAGATCGGCAAGCCTCTGGACGTGTACCGTCAGCCGGCCGATGCCTTCGTCGCGCGTTTCCTGGGCAATCCGCCGATGAATGTGCTCAAGGCACGCCTGCACACCGACCAGGGACAGCCGGCCGTGCGTCTGGCAGGCGCGTCGATGTCGCTGGCGCGGTGGAATCGGCAAGTGGGCGCGGGCTTGCCGCGAGAAGGCGAGGTGCTGATCGGCATGCGACCGGAAGAGATCTCGGTCGAGACGGCGGTCGAGGGTGCAAATAGCCTGCGCGGCGTGGTATCCGGCGTTGAGCCGCTCGGTGCCGAGACGTTGGTTCTGGTCGAACTCGATGACGGCGCGGGCGAAGTCACCGCGCGCGTGCATCGCGACATCACCGCCAGCCTGGGCGACCGGATCGGGCTGCGCGTACCGGAATCCGCGATCTATCTCTTTGACGCGCACACCGAAAAATCCATTCCGCACGACGGTTTGCAATGAGCACGCCGGCAATCGAACCGCGGTTGCGCGTCGGGCTGATCGGCGCGGGATGGGTCACGCAGCATCATCTGGCGGGTTGGCAGGCCATTGCGGACCGGGCTGAGGTCGTGGCCATCGCCGATCCGAACCTCGACCAGGCGCATCGGCGGGCCGAAGCGTTCAACATCACGCATGTGTTTGCATCAGCCGAAGCGATGTTCGACAGGATGACCCTGGATGCTGTGGATATCGCCGCACCGCGCGAGACCCATGCACAGCTCGTGCGCCTGGCCGCCTCGCGCGGCGTGGCAGTGATGTGCCAGAAACCGCTTGCGCCCACCTACGACGAGGCCGTACAGGTGGTTGCCGATGTCGCGGGCCAGACCCGGTTGATGGTGCATGAGAACTGGCGTTTTCGGCAGTACTACCGCGACCTGGGGACGTGGCTGGCCGAAGGCCGGATCGGCCGCGTGTTGCAAGCCGAGATGACGCTCTTCACCTCGGGACTGGTGCCCGATGACAAGGGGCTGCTGCCCGCACTGGAACGGCAGCCCTTCATCGGCACGCTCGATCGCGCCCTGGTCATGGAAATCCTGATCCACCATATCGATACCCTGCGCTACCTGCTCGGTGATCTATCGCTGCAGTACGCCCGCCTGGGTCATGCCAGCGAGGCGATGCGCGGTGAAGACCGTGCCGCGATCTGCTTCGAAACGGCGCAAGGCGCGCCGGTGCTGTTGATGGCCAACCTGCGGGTGCATGGGCGCGCTGCGGCCCAGTCCGATCGCCTCACGCTCATCGGCGAGCGCGGCACGATCGAGCTCGAAGGCATGACGTTGCGCTGTCTGGGCGAGCAAGCCGCCACGCTACAATATGATGCCCCCACGACCTATCTCGGGTCCTACGCAGCGGCGATTGCGCATTTCGTTGACGGCCTCGATCGCGGCACACCCTTCGAAACGAATCCCGAAGACAATCTTCAGACCCTTTCACTGGTCGAAGCCATTTACGCACGTGGGGGCAGTGCAACGGAACAGTCATGACGGAGCGGGCGTTGATCGATCAGGCAGAGGAAGCAGCCGCGCTGGACGTGGCCGACATTGCCAAGACCTTGGGCGAGGACATCATCTTCGGGCGTCTCGCCCCGGGTGAGCGCCTGACCGAAGACACCTTGATCGCCCGCTTCCGCGTTACGCGCCATTTCGTGCGCCAGGCGCTCGCCGATCTCGAACGCACCGGCATCGTGGTGCGGGAAAAGAACAAGGGTGTGGCGGTGCGATCGCTCACCCCGTCCGAAGTGCGTCAGATCTATGAAGTGCGCGAATTGCTGCAACGGCAAGCCGCCCTGCGCATCCCGCTGCCGGCGCCCGCCGCGGTGCTGGAAGAACTCGAGCGCCTTCATGCCCATTACGGCGCGTGCCTGCGGGCACGTGATTTCACTGGCGTGCATGAAGCCAACGATGCGTTTCACCTGACCATGTTTGCCGCATGCGGCAACCAATACCTGGTGGCATCGATCAAGCACTACATGTGGTTGACGTTGCCGGTGCGCGCCAAACGCACGGCAGACTATGCGCACGCGATCGCCTCCGAACGCGATCACTACATGATCATCCAGCTGCTCAAGGGCACGGACAGCTGGGCGCTTGCGCAATTGTGCGTGGATCACCTGCAGAGCGCGAAGGTGGAATACTTGAGCAAAATCAGCGGGCAGTACGACTGAGCGACAGCGGACGGATCGACCGATCGAATGCTTGAGTGAGTGATCTGCCGGGTGACTGAGTGACAAGTGACTGACTGACCGCCAGACGGAGTCACAGAGTGATTCAGCCCCGGACGCGCGTGACCTACTCCGCAGCGCTGGGCAGCAGCACCATGTCCGCGCCTTCTGCACCGAAGAACAGCAAGTGGGTCTCGAACCAACGAAACTGCGCGTTTGGCATCCCCTCGACGAATTTCTTCGCGACGAGCTGATCGTCCTGCACGCGATAGACCCGCACATAGCCGTCGAGGTAATACATCCAGTCCGATCCCCCGCCCGGCATCGACATGCGCGGGACGAGATCCGAGAAGCCGTACGTTCTCGAGAGCTGATAGTAATAGTGGTGATTCGGGCTGTAGTGCCTGCCTTCGTAGGGCAGCCCGCGAAGATTGAGGAAGGCGTATACCAACGCCGCAACCACCAGGGCAAGGCCCCACATCTTTCTCGCGCGTGTCATGGCGCTCGCCTATCTCGATCGCGTGGCGCGAGCCCAATCGCCTGCTTCAGCCCGAACTGCGCCCTGCTTGCCAGGCATCCCTACTGCCCTGCCCGGCGCGCGTTCAGTGCAATCCATTGAGCGAGCAATGCCGCGGCAACGAAAGCGATACCGGCGCCGATCCACGGGCCGCGCAGCATGCCCACATCCAGCATCAAGCCGAAGAGCATCGGCCCCACGGCCGCACCCACGTCCATGCCGCAATACACGAGGCCATAGACCGAGCCGACGGCGCCCTTGGGCGTCACGCGGCGGATCAGCATGTCGCGCGAAGGCGCGGCCACGCCGGAGCAAAAACCCGCCACCATGATGACGGCTGCCGCCCAGCCGGCGGGTACGCTGCCTGAGGCGAGCAGCACCAGCGTGGCTCCGGCCAGCACCAAAGAAATCGCCACGATGCGCTCGACGTGCGGTTGTGCCGACACGAGGAACCCGCCTGCGATCATGCCGATTGCCGAGGCCACCATATAGCCGGACAACGCCGAGCTGGCGAGAATGGCCGTGACACCGTACAGGTCGTGGAGCAACGGAATGGTGTAGTTCTGCACCGACGACAGCGCAATCGACGTGCAGGCGAAAAAGAGGAAGGCGCCCCATAAGGCGGGTTTGGCCAACAGCGCGCGCAGCGTTTCCATCGCGGTGGGCGTGGCGACGGCCGGGGCCGGCTCATCGACCGATGTGGGCGGCACGACCTGCTCGCCGGGGGTGGCCGCACGCAAGGCCGCGTCGGCCTGGGCCGGCGAGACGGCGGCGGACGCCGAGCCTGCTGCTGCCGGTGCCCCGCCTGTGGCGGCGCTATTCGCACTATGGGCTGCCTTGCGCGCCGTGCCGGGCGAGGTCAACAACCCGCGGGCAAACACCGTGAGTGCCAGCACGACCACCACGAGCACGGCCACGCCGAACGCGGCGACGCGCCAGCCCCACAGCGTGGTAAGCGTCGCGATGAACAACGGCGCCAGCGCCCACCCGAGGCTGCCGGTGAGCCCATGCGCGCTGAAGGCATGGCCGAGGCGCCGGCTACTGATGCGATGATTGATGAGCGAGTAGTCGACCGGGTGAAAGACCGAATTACCTACGCCCCCCACGCAAGCCGCCAACAGCAGCATGCCGTAGCCGGTGGCGGTACCGATCAGGATGGCGGCAGCAACGAAGCACGACAAGCCGAACCACAACACCGGGCGGGCCCCGATGCGGTCGACCACGAATCCGGAGGAGGCCTGCCCCAGGCCGGACACCACATAAAACGCCGACACGAGCAGGCCCAGGCGCGCAAAGTCCAGGTCGAACGCCTGCGCGAGGGGCACATACAAGGAAGGGATAACGAGCTGGAAGAAGTGCGAGGCGGCGTGGGCAATGCCGATGACCGCGATGGTCAGCCAGTCCTGCCGCCGCAATTGCGGCGTATCCGACGCGTCGCCGGCCCAAGAGGCTGGCGTGGCGCTCACTGCGATTTTTCCCGGATCGCGGGCCAGGCCCGCTGCAGGTAATAGCACATCGACCACACCGTGAGAATGGCCGCGATGACGATCAGCACCATGCCGACGATGTGGGCGCTGACGCCATACACCGGGCGGTAATACAGCAAGCACGGAATCGCGATCATCTGCGCGGCCGTCTTGAACTTGCCCAATCGATGCACCGCCACGCTGGCGCTGGCGCCGATCTGCGCCATCCATTCGCGCAAGGCGGAGATGGTGATTTCACGGCCGATGATGATGAGGGCAATGAAGTCGTCGACGCGGCCCAGGTCGAGCAGCACGAGCAGTGCGGCACATACCATCAGCTTGTCGGCCACGGGGTCGAGGAACGCGCCGAAGGCCGACGTCTGGTTCCAACGGCGGGCGAGCCACCCATCGAACCAGTCGGTGAGCGCGGCGACCACGAAGGCGGCCGCGGCGAGCGTATCGCGTACCGGCACTGACATCCAGGTGTCGGGAAGATAGAACAACCCGACCACCATAGGAATCATGGCGATGCGCAGCCAGGTCAGAATGATGGGTACGTTTAAAGGCATGGTGGGCGTATGCTACATCAGTTGCTCGGGGTTTACCCGAGCGAATTAGCCGCGCAGTGACTCGTAAATCCGTTCGGCCAGCTCTTGCGAGATGCCATCCACGGAAGCCAGCTCCTGAATACTGGCGCGCGACACGCCCGAAAAGCCGCCAAAACGGGTGAGCAATCGTTGGCGCCGCCGCGCGCCGATGCCTTCGATTTCCTCCAGCCGCGACACGTTTCTCGTTTTTGCCCGCTTGGCGCGCATGCCCGTAATGGCAAAACGGTGGGCCTCGTCGCGAATCTGCGCAATCAGCATCAGGGCCGCCGAACCGGGCCCCAACGCGACCGCCGGCCGCTCGTCGGCGAAGATCAGCGTTTCCAGGCCAACCTTGCGGCCCTCCCCTTTGGCGACGCCCACCAGCACGTGGATGTCCAGGCCCAGCTCGGTAAACACTTGCCGGGCCACTTCCACCTGGCCCTTGCCGCCGTCGATGAGCACGAGCCCGGGCAGTTGCGCTTCGCCATCGGCCACTTTTGCGAAACGGCGGTTGAGTACCTGCCGCATGGCGGCGTAATCGTCGCCCGGGGTAATGCCGGCAATGTTGTATCGCCGATACAGCGAGGGCTGCATGTCGTGATGCTCGAACACCACACAGGAGGCTTGCGTCGCTTCGCCTGCGGTATGGCTGATGTCGAAGCACTCGATCCGCAACGCATCGAGCGCGGTCTCGTCGGTATCCATATCGAGCGCTTCGGCCAGCGTCATCGTTCGGGCGGCGCGGGCACCGGATTCGGTAAGCGCGCGCGCCAGGGCCATTTCGGCGTTGCGCTGCGCCTGCTCGAGCCACGAGCGGCGCGTGCCCTGCGGCCGGCTCAGAAATCGCACCTTGGTGTTGCCCTCGTCGGCCAGCAATTCGATCAAGGCCGGGTCGGGCAGTGCCGTATTGCTCACGATCACCGCCGGCAATGCCCCGCCGGCGTAATGCTGGCCCACGAAGGCCTCGAGAATGTCTTCGGCCGATTCGGCCTCTGCATGGCTGGGGAAAAACGGTTTGTCGCCCAGATGCCGACCGCCGCGCACCATGGCCAGGTTGACGCACACGCGCCCGCCGGCCATCGCGATGGCGATCACATCGGTATCGCCACCGGCGGTGTCTTCCATCGTCTGCTGATGCAATACGCGCGACAACGCGCCCATCTGATCGCGCAACGCGGCCGCCCGTTCGAATTCGAACACTTCGGCGGCCTTCATCATCCGCGTTTCGATTTCACCCAGCACTTCCTTTGCCTGGCCATTCAGAAAGCGCGAGGCCCGTTGCACGTCGTTGGCGTAGTCGTCAGCCGAAATATTGCCCACGCACGGTGCCGAGCACCGCCCGATCTGATGCAGCAAACAGGGCCGGGAGCGGTTGGCGAACACCGAATCCTCACAGGTGCGCAGCAAAAACACCTTTTGCAGGATCTGGATGGTTTCGCGCACGGCCCACGCATTGGGGAACGGCCCGAAAAATTCGCCGCGTTTGTTGGTGCCGCCCCGGTAATACGCGATGCGCGGCCACTGATGGCCCGTCACCCACAGATAGGGATAGGATTTGTCATCGCGAAACAGGATGTTGTAACGCGGTCGCAGGCGCTTGATCAGGTTGCTTTCGAGCAGCAACGCCTCGGCCTCGGACCGCGTCACGGTCACCTCCACCCGATCGACGCGCGACACCATCTGGGCAATCCGCGGACTGGCCAGGTTTTTCTGGAAATACGACGACACGCGCTTCTTGAGATCGCGCGCCTTGCCGACGTACATCACCTCGCCGGTGTCGTCCAGGTGCCGGTAGACACCGGGCAGATGCGGCAGATCAGAGAGAAACGATTTGAGATTGAAGGTGTCGGGCATGCTGGTAATACGGATCGCTTTGCAGGGCATCCCAGGACAACGCCTGAGTGTGCGGCATGAGCCGGCGCAGGCGAGCCACCGAATCGGGCTGGAGGGGTCGCGTGAAGCGAGAGAGCAAGTCGTCGGCCCAGTCGGGATGATTGCATACCAACGCCATGTCGCAACCGGCGTCGAGCGCCGCCTCGACGCGGGCCAGAATGTCACCGGCGACCGAGGCTGCGGCCATCGTCAGGTCATCCGAAAACACCATCCCATCGTAGCCCAGGCGCCCGCGCAAAATCTCGCGCACCCAGATCGGCGAAAATCCCGCCGGACGCTCGTCCACTTCAGGATAGATGACGTGGGCCGGCATCACCGCCGGCAGAATCAGATCGCCAAGCCAGGTATAGGGCGCGGCATCGTCGGCCAGAATCGTGTCCAGACTGCGGGGATCGACCGGAAACGCCACATGCGAGTCGGCCCTGGCATAGCCGTGTCCGGGAAAATGCTTGCCGCACGCCCCCATGCCGGCCAGTGCCAACCCTTGCAGCACCGCGCGCGCCAGCATCGCCACCACGCGCGGATCGCGGTGAAAGGCACGCGTGCCCACCACCTTGCTCACGCCGTAATCCAGATCGAGCACGGGGGTGAAGCTGAAATCCACGCCGCAGGCGCGCAACTCGGCGGCGAGCACATAGCCAGCGGCGGTTGCCTGCTGCATGGCCAGAAGAGGGTCGCCATCCCAGACGCGGCCCAAGCCGGCCATGGGCGGCACGGCCGTAAACCCGTCGGTACGAAAGCGTTGCACGCGGCCGCCTTCATGGTCGACGGCAATGAGCAACGGCTCACTGCGTGCGGCATGGATAGCCGCGGTCAACACCACCAATTGGGCCCGATCGGTGAAATTGCGGGCAAAGAGAATCACCCCGCCCACCGCCGGCTGGCGCAGGCGTGCGATCTCGCGGGAAGTGAGCGTCGTGCCCGCCACATCGACCATGATGGGACCGGGCGGCAAGGTATTCAAAGCGTCAGCAAGAGACATAACGGCAGGATATCAATCCGTAAAACCAATTCGGGAACCACCGATGGCAGCGGGTAAAAAAAACGATTGGGCACTCACGCGCGCCGAGTCTCGACAATGACGTAAGCGGCCGCCATATCCGACTCATCGGTGATCGACACGTGCGCCGCGCCAAAGCGCTCGTCGTACCAGGCCTGCAACTCGGGACCGATCACAAGCATCGGGCGGCCACTGGGCGCGTTCAAGGTTTGCACACGCGTCCAGGTCATGGGCATGCGCATGCCAAGGCCGATCGCCTTGGAGAATGCCTCCTTGGCCGCAAAACGGGTGGCCAGAAAGCGAATCCCGCGGGCAGGATCGCGGGCGCGTCGGGCGAGGAACTTGTCCATTTCCTGGGGGCCGAGAATCTTGGTGGCGAACCGGTCGCCATGACGCGCAAGCGCGCGCTCGATACGATCGACGCGCAGCAAATCCATGCCGATGCCCGCAATGGCGGCGCCGTTGTTGCCGCTACCCACACTCATGATGATGATCCGTTCCTGGCTGTTGCCCGCTATTCGAAATCGGGTGGCGTGTAAGACATTCGAAATGATACGCGAGCGGCAGCCTTGCTCCCGCGCGATGCGGATCCTGCCGGCCAGCCGACCCTGCCTTGGGGCCGGCCATCGGCGGGAGGTATCTTGGCGCTACACTGCCTCGCATATAACGAGAAGAGGCGGAGATCGGTCATGCGGTTGTTGCTGGCGGAAGACAATCTCGATCTGGGGGACGCCATCGAGAGCAAGCTGCGCGGTGCGGGCCATAGCGTCGAATGGGTGCGCGATGGCGCGGCCGCGTTGCGCTACGCGGGCGAAGGCAATTGGGATGCCCTGGTGCTCGACATCATGCTGCCCGGAACGGATGGCTTTGCCGTGATCCGGGCGCTGCGCGCAGCCGGTGTGGATACGCCCGTGCTGGTGATCACGGCGCGCGCCGAAATCGAAGACAAGATCGACATGCTCGACCTGGGCGCGGACGACTATCTCGTCAAGCCGTTCGACCTGCGCGAGCTTGAGGCGCGACTGCGCGCCCTCATGCGCCGGCCTTCCGGGCAGACGACCAGCCACCCCCACTACGGCAATCTCGTGGTGGATCAGGCCGGCCGCACGGCGAGCATCGACGGCCTGCCGATCGAGCTCGGCCGGCGTGAGTTCCGCCTGCTGGAAATTCTCGTGTCGCGGCTCGGACAAACGGTGACGAAGGAACGCCTGATGGTGCAACTCTTCGACGCTGAAGATGCCTCGCTCAACGCATTGGAACTGCTGATTTCGCGTCTGCGCAAGAAACTCGCGGCCGCGACGTTGGAAATCGTCACGATACGGGGCGTGGGCTATCGGGTGACGGTGCATGACGGGGCTTAAGTCGTTTTCGATTCGCCGACGGATCTTCACGGTGGCCTGCCTGTTGCTGATTGCGGCCACGCTTGCGCTGATCGCGTTCCTGCGCGGTTATGCCCATTCGGCGTCGGACCAGGCATTCGACCGCCTGCTGGCGGCATCGGCGCTCACCATCGCAGGGTCGGTGCAGATGGGCGACGACGGCGTTACGGTCGAACCGCCCTTCTCGTCGCTGGCCATGATGTCCGGCCAGGAGCGCGTGTTCTACAGCGTGCGCGATCCAGCGGGCGAGCCCATTACCGGCTACGACGATCTGGCACCTGCCTTGCCGCTGGCCGCGTCCGCCACCCCCGTGTTCGCCGATCAGCGCTACCACGACGATCCGATCCGCGTGGTCACGGTGGGCCGTCTCGTATCAGCCGCGCAGCACGTGGGCTGGGTCACCGTGCGGGTGGCCGAAACGCGCGGGGCGCGCGAAGTGCTGGCCGCAGAAATCCTGAATCGCAGTGTGGTGCCGCTGGTCGCCCTGGTGCTCGTGGCGCTGGCGCTGATCTGGTTCGGCCTGCGGCTGGCGTTTTCGCCGCTGCGCACGATGGAACGCGCATTGCGCGAACGCGCGCCCGACGACTTGCGCGCCTTCGACGCGCCGGTGCCGCGCGAAACGCAACGCCTGGTCGAAGCGCTCAATGCGTTCATGCACCGCCTATCCGGCGTGATGGCAACCCTCAACGATCTGGTCGCCGATGCGGCGCATCAGGTTCGCACCCCCCTTGCCTCGTTGCGGGCACAAGCCGAAGTGGCGCTGGACGAACCCGATCCCGAACGCTTGCGTGAACGCGTGGTGCGCATTCATCGCAACGCCACGCAAGCCAGCGATCTGATCAACCAATTGCTGATGGATGCCACGATCAGCCATCGCCTGGGCACGCATGGCCGCGACTTCGTGGGCGTGGCCGAAACCATCAACGAAACGCGACGTCGCATCGGCCCCTTGCAAGTGCCGCGGCTGAAAATTTCCATCGCACCCGACGTGCGGCGCGCACGCATTTCCGGCGACCGGCTGGCGTTGCGCGAAATGCTGCGCAATCTGGTCGACAACGCCTTGCGTTATGCGCCGGACGGCGACGTGGAGATTCACGCCACGCCCGTATCGAACTACCGCGTCGCCATCACGGTGCTCGACCGCGGCCCCGGCGTGGCCGACGATGAAAAAGAAACCGTGCAAGCGCGCTTCGTGCGCGGGCGCAGCGGCGCGGATTCGAGCGGCTCCGGACTGGGACTGGCGATCGTGCGCAATGTGGCCGAGATGCACGGCGGCTCACTGCGCCTGCAGGATCGGGCCGGTGGCGGCCTGTCGGCGCGCGTGGTGTTGCCCCTGGCCCGCGGACGCGTGCATGCCGGCGGCAATATCTCGCGCCCGATGTCTCCACACCCCACGACAGCACGCCCTGCACCGGATCGCACGGCGCCGGTCACCCGCGCGCTGGTGCTGTTTGCGTTTGTTTCGATGATGCTGCTGCTCGGGCAGCCCGACGCCCGCGCCATGGAAACCGATGCACCGGCATTGACCACCGAACCCGGCACCACTGCCGTGCCGCGCATGATCGAAACCCGCTACCCGGCGCCGCGCCCATCGGGCCGCACGCTCGTGATTGCCGGGCCCACGGATACGCCGGTGGTGGTGCCGGTGATTCGCGGGTTTCAGGAAGAGCGGCCCGACGTGGATGTGGTGTATCGCGAAATGGGTGGCCGCGAAGCCTACGACGCCACGGTGGCCGGCAAACTGAACGACGTCGATGTGCTGATGAGCTCGGTGGCCGATCTGCAGGTGCGCCTGGCCAATGACGGCTTTGCGATGCAGTACGCCTCGCCCCAAGCCGCGCGCTTGCCGACCTGGGCCAAATGGCGCGATGAGGTTTTCGGCTTCACGTTCGAGCCGGCAGTCTGGATCTACAACCCCGATCGATTCACCGAGGCCACGATCCCGCGCACGCGGCAGGATCTGGTCGCGCTGCTCGAACGCGAACATCAATCGCTGCAAGGCCGCGTGGGCACCTACGACATCGCCGTGAGCGGCGTGGGTTATCTGCTGGCCGAACAGGACGAATTGCTGTCGTCCAACTTCTGGGGGTTGACCAATGCGCTCGGGCGGGTCGATACGCGCCTGTCCGCCACATCGGCCGGCATCCTCGATGCCGTCGAACGCGGCGACATGGACATCGGCTACAACGTGCTGGGGTCGTACGCGCTGGCGCGCCAAGCCGAAGGCGCGCGGATCGGGGTGGTATTCCCGCGCGATTACGTGCTGGTGCTGGCACGCTCGGTACTCATCATGCGGCGCGCACCGCGCCCTGAGCTCGCGCGCGCCCTGGTCGACTATCTGCTCTCGCCGTCCGGTCAGTCCGTGGCGTCAAGCCAGTCGGGGCTGGGCTCGATCATGGAAGACACCCCTGGCCGATGGACGGCGGAAAAGGTGCTGGCGCGCTCGCAAGGTATCGTGCAGCCCGTAGTGATGAGCCCGGCACTGCTGGTGGGATTGGACCGGCGCCGCCATTCGCGCTTCATCCAGAACTGGAGCCGGCTGATTACCGATACCGGGATTTCCCTGATACCGCCAACCGCACCGTGACAGGACGCTGACAGTAAGCGACTCCTATGATGCATCACGCCGGGCGTAGACCCGCTGCGATGAATCCTAATGGAGAAGACACTATGTTTGCCCAGTCACGTCTGACGGCCGCGTGCGCCGTCGCTTTCGCCCTCGCCACCGGCAGCGCCATCGCGCAAACCGTGCCGCAAGGGTATCCCGCCGCCTACCAGAGCATCATCGACGGCGCGAAGAAAGAAGGCAAAGTCGTCATCTACTCGACCACCGATACGAAGGCCGCCGGCCCCGTCATCAAAGCGTTCGAAGCCGCCTATCCCGGTGTGAAAGTCGAATTCAATGACATGAACAGCACCGAGCTGTACAACCGCTACATCAGCGAGCAAGCGGCAGGCGGCACCAGCGGTGACCTGGTGTGGAGCTCGTCGATGGATTCGGCGCTCAAGCTCGCCACCGACTACGCGCAAAACTACGCTTCGCCTGAATTGCCCAAACTGCCGAAGTGGTCGGTATGGAAAGACTCGGCCTACGGCACCACGTACGAACCCGCCGTCTTCATCTACAACAAACGCCTCGTGCCCGAAGGCGACGTGCCCAATTCGCACGCCGCGCTGGCCAAGCTGATTGCCGCTCAGTCCGACAAGTACAAGAACAAGGTCACCACCTACGACGTCGAGAAATCGGCCGTGGGTTTCATGCTCGCCGTGCAGGACAGCCGCAACGACAAGACGTACTTCGAAGATCTGGCCAATATCGCCAAGGGCGGCCTGGTGGTGCAATCGTCCACCGGCACGATGATGGAACGCGTGTCGTCGGGTGAGAATCTGATCGGCTACAACATCCTGGGCTCGTACGCCGAAACCCGCGCGAAGACCGATCCGTCGATTGGCATCTCCTATCCCAAGGATTACACGCTGGTGCTCTCGCGCGTGGCCTTCATCAGCAAAAAGGCCAAGAACAAGAACGCCGCCCGCCTGTGGCTCGATTTCCTCCTGTCGGCCAAGGGTCAGGACGTGCTGGCCAATCAGTCCGATCTGGCCTCGATCCGCGATGACATCCCGGGCGACAACGACGTCGATGGCATGACCAAGAAGCTGGGCGACTCGCTCAAGCCGATCCCCGTGGACGAAACGCTGCTCGAGTATCTCGAACAGAACAAACGCCTGGACTTCATCAAGAAGTGGCGTACGGCCGCCGGTAAGTAACCGGCCCCTCGTTCCCCGCGTTACCGAATCTGCCGCCGGCACACCGCCGGCGGCGTTCTCAACGCACGCTCCATCAGGACGATTCAATGCTTGCCCTACGCAGAAAATGGCAATCCTTGCCCCGCGGCGTGGTCGTGGTGCTCACAGCGATTGCGATATATGTGCCCTTGTCGCTGATTGTTTATCAGAGCTTTCTCTCGGCCCCCTTCTTTCAACCGTCGAAGGTATTCAGCCTCGACGCGTTCCGGTTCATTTTTGCCGACGACGATTTCTATAAGGCGCTCAAGAGCGGCTTTATCCTGGCCTTCGGCCTGGCGATCATCGCTATCCCCTTGGGCGGGATGCTCGCGTTTCTGATGATTCGAACCGACCTGCCCGGCAGACGCTGGATCGAGCCGTTGATTCTCGTGCCGATCTTCGTCTCACCCATGGTGCTGGGCTTCGGCTATGTGGTGGCAGCCGGCCCCGTCGGCTTCATCTCGCTGTGGGTCAACGACCTCATCGGCTTTGTGCCCTGGAACGTGTACTCGCTCACCAGCATCGTGATCATCGCCGGTTTGACGCACGTGCCGCACGCCTATCTGTACATCTCGTCGGCCTTGCGCAGCATGGGATCCGACGTCGAAGAAGCCGCGCGCGTCGCCGGTGCGTCGCCGTTGCAAGTGATGGTATCGGTCAGCCTGCCCATGGTGCGGCCGGCCATCCTTTACGCCACGGTGCTGCTCTTCTTCCTGGGACTCGAAGTGTTCGGCCTCGTGCTGGTGCTGGGCGACCCCGAGGGCAACCTGGTGTTGGCGACCTATCTGTATAAGCTCACGAACAAACTCGGCATCCCGTCGTATCACTTGATGGCGGCTGTGGCCGTCGTGCTGATCTGCATGACCGTGCCGTTGGTCGCGCTGCAACGCCGCCTGATGCGCACGGCCAACCGCTTCGTCACCGTCAAAGGCAAGGCGTCGCGCGCCCGGCCGTTGCCGTTGGGCAAGTGGCGCTGGGTGGCGGGTGCAGTCGTGGCATTCTGGTTGATCGTCACCATTGCGGTGCCGCTCCTGGGTGTGGTGCTGCGAGCGTTCGTGTCGAACTGGGGCATGAACATCAACCTGATGGAAGTGCTGTCGCTCGATGCGTTTCGCACGGTGTTCTCGCAGCCCAATTTGATTCGCGCCATCGTCAACTCGGTCGCGATCGGTGTGTTCGGCGGTGCCGCTGCAGTGCTCTGCTACACCTTCGTGGGTTTGGCCATGCACCGCAAGCCGGACGGGGTCACCCGCTTCATGGATTACAGCGTGCTCGTGCCGCGTGCGGTGCCCGGGTTGCTCGCCGGCTTGGCGTTCTTGTGGGTGTTCCTGTTTGTGCCGATGTGGCTCGACAACTCGCTTGAGGACGGTTGGCTCTCCGTGCTGCCCTTCGCCGAGTGGCTGCGCGAGAACCTGGTGGAAGCCTTGCGGTCGTTGCGCAGCACGATCTTCAGCGTGTGGCTGGCCTACACCGTGGTGTGGATCGCTTACGGCCTGCGATTGATCTCTTCGACCTTGCTGCAAGTGGGCCCCGAACTCGAAGAAGCCGCGCGCAGCGCCGGCGCCACCCGTTCGCAGGTGACCCGCCACGTGACTGTGCCCTTGGCCAAGTTCGGCCTGATCGGCGCGTGGTTGTTGATGTTTCTTATTTTCGAGCGCGAGTATTCGACCGGTGTGTATCTGCTGTCGCCCGGCACCGAAACCATCGGTTCGATGCTGGTGTCGCTCTGGGCGGCCGGCGCCATCGATATCGTGGCCGCGCTTTCTCTGATCAATATCGTGCTCGTGGTGGTGGGTCTCGGCATCGCCCTGCGCTTTGGAGTGAAATTACATGATTGAGCTTTCGGTAGAAGACCTGCATCTGGACTACGGCGATACGCCGGTGCTCAAGGGCGTTTCGATGGACTTGAAGCAAGGCGAAGTCGTCTCGCTGCTGGGGCCGTCGGGAAGCGGCAAGACCACCCTGTTGCGTGCCGTGGCCGGCCTGGAAGGCCCCAAGGCGGGCCGCATCAAGATCGGCGAACGCGTGGTGTACGACGGCGTGGCGCGCAACGAAGTACGTGCCGAAGATCGCAATCTCGGACTCGTGTTTCAGTCGTACGCCCTGTGGCCGCACAAAACCGTGTTCGAGAACGTGGCTTACCCGCTGAAGCTGCGCAAACTGCCCGCCGCGGAAATCAAAGAGCGCGTCGAAGCGGTACTCGGCCAATTGGGCTTGGGTCACCTCACGCAGCGCCATCCGCATGCCTTGTCGGGCGGACAGCAACAACGCGTGGCGATCGGCCGCGCGCTGGTCTACAACCCGCCCGTGATCCTGCTGGATGAGCCGCTATCGAACCTGGATGCCAAATTGCGCGAAGAGGCACGCGCCTTCTTGCGCGAGCTGATTTTGCGGCTGGGGCTGTCGGCCCTGATGGTGACGCACGATCAAGGCGAAGCCATGGCCATCTCCGATCGCATCCTGCTCTTGAACAACGGCAAGATTGAGCAGCAAGGCACGCCGCAGGAAATGTATGGCTCGCCATCCACCCTCTTCTGCGCCGAGTTCATGGGCAGCAACAATCGTCTGGCCGGCAAGGTCACCGAATTGCGTGACGGCGCGGCGCGCGTACAGGGCGAAGGCTGGTCACTGTGGGGCAAAGCCGCCGCGGGCGTGCAGGAAGGCCAACCGGCCACGGCCGTCATCCGCGTCGAACAAGTGCGTCTGGCCGCGGAAAACACCGAGGACAACGCCATTGCGTTGCCGCTCGTGACCAGCATGTATCTCGGCGACCGCTGGGAGTATCTCTTCCGTGCTCCCGGCGAAATCACGGCAGGCAAACTGGCGCTTCGCGCCTACGGGCATGAAAGCCTGCCCACCGCTCAGCATCGCTTGTCGCTCCCGGCCAAGCACGTGTGGGTGTATCCAAGCGCCTGACCGTCAGCGCAAACACGCTAGGCACATCGTGCCACGCCGTCGGGCGGCCATACCGCGCCCGACACGTTGACGGCCTATCTCACCGCGACGTCTGGCGGGGAATATCCCTTGTAGCGGCGGCCGATGGCCGCCGTCATGCATTGCGGCACTGTTTATTTGCCGCTGCGCCGCAATGCCATCGCGTCGGCGTTGAGCGTGAGCAACCATTCGGTGAGCACACTGCGCGGCGCCATGTCGACCGTACCCGCCATCGTCGCATCGGTACGCCTGCGTCCCGACGTGCCGCGCTTGATTTCACGCGGCGACATGCCGAATTGCCGCTTGAACGCGCGCGAAAACGCGCTCTGGTTGCCGAAGCCCCACTCATAGGCGATATCGGCAATGTTGCGCTGCGGATCCGACGCCATCGACTCGAGGCATCGCGTCAATCGTCGCGACTGCACGTAGCGCGTAAACCCGCCGCTCGATTCGAAAAGCCGGTGCAACCGCGACCGCGAGACGCCGAAACGCTCGCCCACCACGACCGGCGTCAGGCTGCCCGCCGCGAGATTCGCTTCGACGTAACGCTGAATCCGGCGCGCGATGGGCGACACCGCAGCCGGCTCGGCGGCATCGGCCGCTGCGCTGGCGGCGTTCACACTCGCCGAAATCAGCGCGATCGACCCGGGGATCAGCCACGATAGCGCGTCGGGCGACAACTGCGGCAGATGGCGCACCAGCGACATCACGTGTTCGTGGAGCAAGCGTCCAACCGCACTATCGGCCGACACATGCGCGAAGTACGGCACGCCGTGCACATCTTCCAGCGGCTTGAGCGTCAATCGAGGGATCGTGAGAAAGACGCAGTGCGCCTCGCCCATCCGCACCTCCTGGCGCGCAGCCAGATCGAGCAGCACGATATCGCCGGGCGCGACTTCGAACGTCCCGCGCTCGTTGCGAATGTGGGAGACGCCCTCGATGTGGGTATAAAGCATGAGGTGATCGACCTGCGCACGGGCGCGCGCATCGTGATCCCGAATCCAATGCTGGGTGGAGAGGCGCGTATCCGAGACGATGACCGGACCGGGATGCCAGAGCCGCACGTGCGCGTAAAAGTCGCGATCGGCCGCCATGACCGGAGGGGTTTGAACATCGCTGTTGGCCCGTGTAGCGATCGCGCTGTCGTCAGCGTGGATCGCGCCGTCGTCATCGCGGATCGCACCGTCGTCATCGCGGCCGAACGAGAGGACGTCGAAGTAGGCTTCGATAAAGTGCTGCCACGCAGCACGCGCCTCGGATCCTGAGGGGTAGCGGCTGCTGTCGAACGCCAAGGCCTCGCATGATGCTGCATTGCTGGCCATCTGTAGTCTCTGCACTCGAACAAACGAGTCTAATTACGATTATATATTTCAAGATACTACAGCTCGTCCTGGCTGTCGATGGCAATACGCGCAGGGTGTGTCACATACAACATAACGGCTTGTATCCGGCACAGCGCGCACACTTTGCGGCACAACGGGCACAATTTCCGCGCAGTTGCGCTCACATACTTCAACCTCGTTTGAACGATGAGGACGCGCGCACCCGTGCGTACCCGTCAGCCCTCAAAGGACAGCCTGGTGAGCGGAGGAGACTTGGAACGCCGGTATCGAGAGGCGCGGCGCGACGACACGTTGCAGCTCGCGCTGTCGACGTGCGAGCGCCTTGCGGCGCAAGCGTTGGCCGCGTTATCGCACCAGACCACTGCCCCATTTTCGGCCGCACAGTTCATGGCCCGCGCACGCGACGGCGGGGTGCCCGCCACCCCGGCGTACACCCTCATGCAAATGGAATCGGTGATCTGGCGCAGTGGCGCCCACGAGAACGACCCGTCTGACGATACGGGCGGCCCACCTGGCAACGAAGACGAGACGCCGGACGAGGGCAACGACGCGCCCGACGCGTAGCGTGCGCTTCCGGTTAAGCCAGGCGTACGGCGTACTGCGTTTCGTGTTTGACAGGCGCCCCATTTAAGGGCGCGCCCATCCTCGGAATCAGACGGCCGGCGGCGGCATATTGCCTTGCGCCACGTGCGCGGCAATCATCAATGCTTTCATATCACGGATGGCTTTTTCCCAACCATCAAAGACCGCTTGCGCCACGATGGCATGACCGATGTTCAATTCAGCCAGCCCCGGCAACGCCGCGATCGCGTGCACGTTGCCGTAATGCAAGCCGTGGCCGGCATTCACGCGGAGTCCCAACTTGATGCCGAACGCGATTGCGCGTGCAATCCGCTGCACTTCGTGCTGGCACACGGCAGCCTGGGCGGGATCGTCCGACACATGCGCAAACGCGCCCGTGTGCAACTCGATCACGGTGGCACCGCACTCGGCGGCGGCCTGGATCTGGTCGGCTTCGGGATCGATGAACAACGACACGCGCGTGCCTACATCGTGCAGGCGCGCGACGGCCGCAGTAATGGCGGCGCGACCGCCCAGCACGTCCAACCCGCCCTCGGTCGTGAGCTCGTGACGTTTCTCGGGCACCAGGCACACATCGCTCGGGCGAACCTCGCACGCGATCGCCAGCATTTCCTCGGTGACGGCGCACTCGAGATTCATGCGGGTGAGCAACAGCGGACGCAGGGCGCGTACGTCGGCATCCTGAATATGGCGACGATCTTCACGCAGATGCAGCGTGATCAGATCGGCACCCGCCTCTTCCGCACGCAACGCCGCAGCGACAGGGTCGGGGTAAATCGTCTTGCGCTGCTGACGCAAGGTTGCGACGTGATCGATGTTGACGCCGAGTTCTATCATGTTGGCCAAGCCGCCCGCTCAAAAGCGAGTACTTTAGCGCATCGGCACGGCTTCCATAAGCTTTTGGTCACGTGCTGCCGATACCCCTCGGGTCACCCGCCGCCAGTATCGTCCTGCACGAGCCGGCCGATGAACACGTAGCCCATCCCATGCACCGTGTGCAACGGTAACCGCAGCCCGCTCGCGCGTACCTTCTTGCGCAGCCGGCTGATTGCCACGCTGATCGACTTGACCTGGCAACCGGCTGCACTGCGCACCAGCGCTTCGCGCGAAAGTTCGCGCCCCGGATCGCTCAACAGCGCCTGGAAGAATGCCCGCTCCACGCCCGTGAGATTGATCGGCGCGCCCTGGGGCGGCACGAGCACCCAGCCCTGAAAACGCACCCACCACTGCCCGCGATTGTCGTCGGCGGTCACCTTGCGCCCCCCTCCCGAACCGAGCGCCGATCCGATCGTGGCACCGTTGCGCGCTCGCAGATCGTGGTCGAAACGGCGAGCACCGTCGTCATGGGTGCGCGCATCGCGATCGCTGCCGCGCCCGTCCATATCGAAGGCCCGTTCGGCCAGCTCGCCGCCCCGGTAGATCTCCTGCGCCAGCCGTGGCAGACCCTCGAAAAATCGGCCGGCCTCGTGACGCCCGGCGTCGTGCTCCACGTTCGGATCGTGCGACCCCACAGGACGAGGCCAGGCACGGCCACGCGTTTGCGCCCGCAGCAGCGCAGCAAGCTCGCGCATGTCGTATGCGTGATCCAGACACAGGTCTGCCCCGGCCTGCAGCGCATGCAGGCGCTCATCGGCCGAACAATCGATGGAGTCGACCACAATGCTCATCGAATAGTTGGCGCGCAATTGCGGCAACAGCACGTCGATCAACGCAGCCGTTTCCGGTGCGCGGCGCAACAGCACGGCATGGGTTGGACGCTGGTTGATGACGTTATAGAGCGCCGCAAGATCGCGGCAACCATAAACGTGCAAACCTTGCGCAGACAACCCATGGGCGGTGTTGATGCGCAAGGTTTCGTCGGTATCGAGCAGGGCAACGCAGGGGGTATCCATCGGCACTCCTTGAGAAAACAACGTACATCTCAATAGCGCCAAAGATTACGATCTACCGCCGTTGCAACGACCATTTCCTCCAAAAAACAGACGAATCCGACGTGTTGCATCACGTCGGACAGCGCACCCGCTCAGCGTTTGCCGTCGGGCAACTGCGACTGGCCATAACCTGCACGAAACGGATAACGGGTGAAGATATTCGCAACCGATTGCTCGAGGCTTTTCGCCGTCATCGCCTGGGAGGCGTCGTCGACCTGGCCCGACGTCACGCCTTCCCACACCAACTGTTTCTTGCGAGCATCGACCAAATCCACATTGACCGTGCCCTCGTTATAGCGATAGACCTCGTCGCCCCACGCGTAACCAGGCCAGCCGCCATAGAAGCCGCCGCGATAGCCGTAGTACGCCGGAAATGGCGAAGGCGACACACGGGTTTTTTCTTCGATCCGGGTGTTGAAATTCACGAGCAGGTCGGGATTGGATGCCGAATAGGTATATCCCCGCATCTCCATCTGCCCCTGTGCGGCGCGCTTCAACCGCTCGGTAACGAGCGTGCTGTAGCCGTTCTTATCCGTACCGGCCGGCGACACGAAGCCGAACGTGCGGTAGCGCGAAAAATCGGCGCTGGTATCGTAATCGGATCGCACCTGCGGCCCTGTGGCGCACCCCGCCAACAGCGCGGCAGCAGCGATCAGTCCCAGCCCTTTCGTCACATTCATGATGAGTTACCCCCGTTTGGTAATCATCATGATGCCGTCAACAGACGCTTGAGGCAACGACGGCCGCTTACCTGGATGGATACCCGCTCAGCGCATCGCGCATCTGGCGGCGCAACGGCGTGTCGTCCGGAATGTCGCCCACCAGTGTCTGCCGCGCACCGGCGAAGCGCTCGCCGGTGCGAAGGTCGAGCTCCTGCACGATCCGACCCTGCTCATAGACGAAGGCCACGTCCGCCAACGCGAGCACGTCATCCACGTCGTGAGTGATCATCAGTACGGGGATATTCCATTGCTCACGCACCTGCGCGAGTTCCTGCCGCAACGCCCCGCGCAGCATCGGGTTGAGCGCCGCAAAGGGCTCGTCGAGCAGCAGCACCTTAGGCTCGCAGGCCAACGCCCGCGCCAGCGCCACCCGTTGCTGCTGGCCGCCCGATAACGTGTCCGGGCGACTGTCGGCCATGTCGGCCAACCCAAAACGCGCCAACAGCATCTCCACCCGCTCGCGATCGGCCGGCGCGGGCCACCGACGGCGCCACGACGTCAGGCCAAAGCTGATGTTTTCCCGCACCGACAAGTGCGGAAACAACGCGTAGTCCTGAAACAGATACCCGATGCGGCGCTCGGGCGGGCTCAGATCGATCCCTCGTTCGGCATCGAACAAGGTGCGGCCATCGAGCAGAATTCGTCCGGCGGTGGGTTTCAATAACCCCGCGATCGCTTGCAGCGTCAATGACTTGCCTGCGCCGGAGGGACCGTACAACGCCGCAAAGGGCGCGTCCGTGGCAAAGCGGACCGCAAGCTCGAAGTGCCGCTTGCCATCCTGCATCCGTAATGCCACATCGACGTCGATCATAAATGCCCAGATTGATTAAGAAACGATGTGAATCGTGTGCGCCTCGCGCGATCAAGAAAGGATCTGAATCGTGCACGCCATGCGCGACTCAGATCGAATCATATAAAACAGCTGGACCTGCGGGCGCGGTGCATGTTCAGGGGGCCCATCAAGGCTTGCCGAAACCGTAACGTGCCAACACTTCCTGGGCCGGTGCCGAGGCGAGGAAGTCCACGAACTGCTGCGCGAGCGCCTTGTGCTTGGTGTCCGCGGTCAACGCGATCGGGTACGAAACGGGGGAATGGCCACCCACGGTCAACGCGATGTTCACTGTATCCGGCATGATGGCCGCGTCGGTGCGATACACGAAACCTGCCTCGACCTCACCGCGGCTCACGTAGTCGAGCACCTGGCGCACGCTATCGGCCTGCACGAACTTCGGCTCGAGCTTGCTCCACAACTTGGCGCTGTCCAACGCTTCCTTGGTATAGCGCCCCACCGGCACCGTGGCGAGCTTGCCCACCGCGATGCGTTTGATATCGGCGCGATCAAGATCCTGGAGCGTTTTAACGGCCGGGCTGCCCTGCTTCGGGGTAATCAGCACGAGCGCATTAGTGACGAAATCCTTGCGTGTCGCGGGGTCGATCAGCTTTTGCTCCACGCCCTTATCCATGGTCGGCTGATCGGCGCTGGCGAATACATCGACAGGCGCGCCTTGGCTGATCTGCTGCAGAAGCGTGCCGGAGGCGGCAAAGTTCAGACGCACCGTGTTGCCCGGCGACTGCGCTTCGAATTGCTTGGCCAAATCTTTGAAGGCGTTTGTCAGGCTGGCCGCAGCTGAAACGGTCAGTTCATCGGCAAACGCGGAAAACGGAACGGACAAAGCGAGAACGAGACAAGCAAGACGGGAGCGGTGGCGCATGGCATTCCTCTGGATGGGCAAAACAATGAGTGAAATCGACGACGCAGTGATCGGGATCGACGAACCGCTCCCTCAACGAAGCGAAAGGTAGCGGTTGGAAATCACCAGAATGGCAATGGAAATGACTGACGTCACGAGAACGAGCAACAGGGAAAGGTCGTCCTCACCTGCCTGCACCGCGTCGTAGATCGCCATGGATAATGTCTGGGTTTGATTGGGGATCGAGCCCGCCACCATCAGGGACGCGCCAAACTCGCCCATCGCTCGGGCAAACGCCAGCAGCGTGCCGGCCAGAATGCCGGGCCATGCCAGCGGCAGCGTCACCCGCAAAAATACCGACCACCGCGATTGGCGCAGGGTACTGGCTGCCGCCTCCAGCGAGCGGTCGACGCCTGCGAACGCCGAACTGGCCGATTTCAAGACCAAAGGCAACGCCACAATGGCCGACGCCACAACAGCACCGTGCCAGCTGAAAATGATCGTGTAATCCAGGTGCTCGCGCAGCCAGGCGCCCAGAGGACTGCGGCGCCCGGCAGCGACGAGGATCGCGTAGCCGATGACGGTAGGCGGCAACACCAGCGGCAGCATGAATACAGCCTCGAGCACCGTGCTGCCAAAGAAACGTTTGCGCGCAAACACCCATCCAAGACTGACGCCCGCGATCAATGCCAGGAGGGTGGCGAAAGCAGCGACTTTCAGGGAGAGGACAAGCGGAAACCAATCGAAGGCATCAAACGCAGCGTTCGTCATATCCGGGAGAATACAACGAAATTCGAACGATCAGCGTGACCATTGAGATCGACTACTTGGCGAGCATCGCCATGAGCACGGCGATATCGTTAGCCGCAGCCGCCGCCGCCGTCTCTTCAATCGAACGATAACGTTTGATCAACTCATGCCCGGCATCGGTAACCGTCGTTCCTCCGCCTTTGGCGCCCCCCGTCATCGTTGCAACGGCGGGATGCTTCAGCGATCGGTTCAATTCGTCGATCAACAGCCACGCACGTCGATACGACATGCCGAGCTTGGCGGCGGCGGCAGTGATCGACCTTTCCTGCACGATTGCCTCAAGCAGCGCGACCTTGCCGGGCCCGATGGCAATATCCGCGTCACGGTAAACGCGAAGACGAAACTGCGTATGAGAGGTCATGGGGGTGGTTATAGCCCGAGATCGACGAGAGTTGGCCACGAATGCATGGCCCCCTGCCGGTATCGTTATCCCAACAGCAACGCGTCGTCAGACAGCTTTTCGCCGCGCACCCGCTCGAACATCTGCAGCAGATCCGGCACGTCCATTGCACTGCGCTCGGGCCCGCTCACATCGAGCACCACACGGCCCTGGTGCAACATCACCGTGCGCTCACCCACATCGAGCGCCTGCCGCATGCTGTGCGTGACCATCATTGTGGTGAGACGATTTTCGGCCACGATGCGCGCCGTGAGGTTCAGTACGAAATCGGCGGTGCGTGGATCGAGCGCCGCAGTGTGCTCGTCCAAGAGCAAAATGCGCGATGGCTGAATCGCCGCCATCAACAGGCTCACCGCTTGGCGCTGACCACCGGAGAGCAACCCGATACGGTCACCAAGCCGATTTTCCAAGCCCAGCCCCAGCGTGGCCAGGCGTGCGCGAAAATCTTCGCGCGATGCGGCTTTCACGGCTCGCCCAAGGCCACGCCGTGTGCCACGCGCCTGCGCCAGCGCCATGTTCTCTTCGATGGTGAGATCTTCGCAGGTGCCCGCCATCGGATCCTGAAACACACGCGCCACCTGATGCGCGCGCGTCCAGACGGGTTGCCTGGTGACATCCACGCCGTCGATATCGATACGTCCCGTATCCACCGGCAGATCGCCGGAAACGGCATTGAGAAACGTCGATTTTCCCGCGCCGTTGGAGCCGATTACCGTGACGAACTGCCCCTCTTCGATCGCGAGCGACATGCCTTGCAGCGCCCGGTTCTCGATGGGCGTGCCAGCGTTGAAGGTGATGTGCAGATCCTGTGCATTCAACATATCAGCGCCCCCTGCCCTTGAATATCCGTCGCTTGACGTTCGGCAACACCAAGGCCAGCGTGACCAGCACGGCCGTCACGAGGTTGAGGTCCTGCGCCTGCAGGCCGATGAAATCGCTGTTGAGAGCCAACGCAATGAAGAACCGATAGACGATTGCGCCCAGAATCACGGCCAACGTCATCATGAACAAACGCCGCGACGGCAACAGGCTTTCACCGACGATCACCGCAGCAAGACCGATGACGATCGTGCCGATACCCATTGAGATGTCGGCACCGCCCTGCGTTTGCGCGAAGAGCGCGCCCGCCAGCGCCACCAGGGCATTGGACAAGGCCATGCCACCGAGAATCATGCGGCCGGTATTGACGCCCTGCGCGCGCGACATGCGCGGATTGGCACCGGTCGCGCGCAGGGCGAGACCGGTTTGCGTCGACAGGAACCAGTCGAGCAACAGCTTGGCCACGATCACCACAACAAGCAGCATCAAGGGTCGCGCCACGTAGTCGCTCAAGAACGCCGGCTGCAGGATGCTGAATACGGTGGGCTCCATGATCAGCGGTACGTTGGGCTTGCCCATGATGCGCAAATTGATCGAGTACAACGCGATCATCATGAGAATGCTGGCCAGCAGATCCATGATGCGCAGACGAACATTGAGCCAGCCCGTAAAGAGCCCCGCCACGGCCCCCGCGCCGGTGGCGGCAATCGTCGCGAGAAACGGATCGTGCCCGAATGAAATCAACGTGGCGGCAACGGCACCGCCCAAGGGAAAGCTGCCGTCGACCGTAAGATCGGGAAACCGCAGCAAGCGAAACGAAATGAGGACGCCGAGCGCGACGAGACTGAAGATCAGTCCGATCTCAAGCGCGCCCAGCAATGAGAACATCGACATGTAGGCGCTCGTCGATTACTTGATGATTTGAGCGGCCGACTTCAGCACCGCTTCGGACAGCGTGATGCCCTGCTTCTGCGCCGCGCCCGGATTGACGAAGAGTTCGACCTTGCTGCTGCTCTCGGACGGAATCGCGCCCGGCTTTTCGCCTTTGAGAATACGCACGACGATCTTGCCCGTTTGCACGCCCAGCGCACGGTAATCCACGCCCAGCGCGGCAATCGCGCCACGCTTGACGCTATCGGTATCCGAGGCGATCAACGGTACTTTGGCGTCATTGCCCACTTTCACGAGCGACTCGTAAGCCGACACCACGTTGTTATCGGTGCTGGTGTAGATGACATCGACCTTGTCGATCAAGCTGCGTGCCGCCGAACCCACATCCACCGAGCGCGGTGCCGCCGCTTCCACCAGCGTCATGCCTGCCTTGGGCAGCAGTTCCTGCAGTTGCTTGACCACGACCACCGAGTTGGCTTCGCCGGGGTTGTAGACGATGCCGACCCGCTTGGCCTGCGGCACGATCTTCTTGATGAGTTCGATTTGCTTGTCGAGCGCCAGCCGGTCGGACACACCCGTGACATTGGTGCCCGAGGCTTCCCATCCCTTCACGAGCTGCGCCGCCACGGGATCGGTCACGCCGGAGTACACCACCGGCACATCCTTGGTGGCGGCCACGACGGCCTGGGCCGAGGGCGTGGCGATCGCAACGATGGCATCGGGGCGGTCGCCCACGAACTTGCGGGCGATCTGGCCAGCCGTACCCGGATTGCCCTGGGCGCTCTGGTATTGCCAACGGAGGTTCTTGCCCGCGTTGTAACCGGCTGCCTTCAGCGCATCCTGTACACCGTCACGAATGGCATCCAGCGCGGGATGCTCGACGATCGCGGTCACGGCAACCGACTTCTCCTGTGCCAGCGCGGGCGCGCCCGACAACAGGGCGGCCATGGCAGTGGCGCCGACGATGGCGCGAACAGACAGGCGATTGAACATGGGTGGACTCCTTTATCTCGTGGACGGGGCGATACGCGGTCGACGCTTGAAGTTTTGCTTGTGGCGCGCCGCTTGCTAGATTTGAAAAAGCGATAGTCTAACGTGACCCGCGTTCGACAGTGTCCGGGCTTTCCCTGTGTTGAATGTAAGTCGGACTTATGTCGGACAACGCACGCAACAAGCCGGGTCGAGGCCCGATATACTGGCAACTTAACTGGAGAACGTTATGCAACGACGCGCATTAGGACGATCAGGACTGACGGTCCCCCCGCTGACTTTCGGCGGCAACGTTTTCGGCTGGACCGTAAGCGAAGTGGACGCGTTCTCGATCTTGGATGCCCTCGTCGATGCAGGTCTGAACTTCATCGACACGGCTGACGTGTATTCGCGCTGGGTGCCAGGAAACCGCGGCGGCGAATCCGAGGTCATCATCGGCCGCTGGCTCGAAAAAACGGGCAAGCGCGATCAGGTCATCATCGGCACCAAGGTCGGCATGGACATGGGTCCCGGCGCGAAGGGTCTGGCGCCTGCCTACATCAACCGCGCTGTCGACGATTCGCTCGCTCGTCTGCATACCGATTACATCGACCTTTATCAGGCCCACGAAGACGACGAAAGCACCCCGTTGGCCGACACCCTCGGCGCCTTTGCAAAGCTGATCGAACAGGGCAAGGTGCGCGCCATCGGCGCCTCCAACTACACGTCGATTCGACTGTCCGAAGCGTTGATCGAAAGCGAGCGTCACGGCCTGCCCCGCTACGAGAGCATTCAGCCCGAGTACAACGTGTACTCGCGCGAACCCTATGAGTCCGGCATTCAAGCCGTCGCCACGGCTCAGGATATCGGTGTGATTCCTTATTTCGCATTGGCGGCAGGGTTTCTGACCGGCAAGTACCGCAGCGCTGCGGACGCCAGCAAGAGCTTGCGGGGCAAGAAGATCATTGAGAAGTACCTGAATCCGCGCGGAGAGCGCATTCTTGCGGCGTTGGATCAGGTTGCGGAAAGCACAGGCGCCACGCTCGGCCAGGTCGCCCTGGCCTGGCAACTGGCACAGCCGGGCATTACCTCGCCGATTGCGAGTGCCACCTCGCTCGAACAACTGAACGAGCTGGTGGCGGCCGCGCATTTGGAGCTCGCCCCCGCAGATATCGATGTGATCACGCAAGCCAGCGCATGGCAAAAGGAACACGTTTAAGGGGAATGGTTTTAAAGGCAAAGCAACGCCGCACATCATGCCGTGCGGTTGTCGCGAAGGATGGCGGGAACGCGCCGCACCGCGTGCACCTTGTTTGACGCCGTGCTTGTTTCGGCCGCAAACGCAGCAGCCCGGATCGATTCGAATACCGCGAATCGATCCGGGCTGTTTTGGTTAAATCCGGGCTGTTTTGGTTATTTGGTTAATTCAGGCCGTAACGCTCGCGCAGCACGTTTTTCTGCACCTTGCCCATCGTATTGCGCGGCAGTTGATCCACCACGTGGATACGCTTGGGTACCTTGAAGTTGGCGATGCCCGCTTTCAAGGCCTTGAGGATAGCTGCGGCATCGAGTTCCACACCCGGCTTCGCCACGACGACGGCTACGACCGCTTCGCCGAAATCCGGATGCGGCACGCCGATCACGGCCGATTCCGCCACGCCCGGCAAATCATCCAGCACCGTTTCGATTTCCTTGGGATAGACGTTGAACCCGCCGGTAATGATGAGATCCTTGCTGCGGCCCACGATCGACAGATAATCGTCCGGCACACCCGGCGCACCGCCGAAACGGCCCACATCGCCGGTCTTGAACCACCCGCCTGGCGCAAACTCTTCACGGGTCTTCTCAGGCATGCGCCAGTAGCCGGAAAACACGTTCGGCCCGCGCACCTGCACATTGCCAATCTCGCCCGCCGGCAACGCTTGATTGCCATCGTCGACCACACGCACCGACACGCCCGGAAGCGCGCGGCCTACCGTGCCACCCAGTCGTGCGCCGTCTTCGCGCCGGTACGGGTTGGAGGTGAGCATATTGGTCTCGCTCATGCCGTACCGCTCAAGAATGGGCTGCCCCATCCGGTCGGCAAAGCTTTCGAACGTTTCGGTGAGCAACGGCGCCGAACCCGATACGAACAATCGCACTTTGGGACACACCGATCGGTCGAAGCGCGAGTCCGCCAGCAGCCGCACGTAGTAGGTGGGCACGCCCATCATCACGGTGGCATGCGGCAAGGCAGCCAGCGCCTCGTCCACATCGAACTTCGTTCGCCACAACATGCGCGCCCCGGCCAGCAACGCGCCCTGCGCAGCCACGAACAGCCCATGGACGTGAAAGATCGGCAACATATGCAGGAGCACGTCGTCGCCGCGCCACCCCCAGTAATCGCGCAGCGTAAGCGCATTGGCGGCCAGATTGCCGTGCGACAACATGGCGCCCTTGCTGCGCCCGGTCGTGCCGGAGGTATACAAAATCGCGGCCAGATCGTCGGCCTGTCGCACGACGGTCGCGCACGTATCCGGGAAATGCGCGGCCGCGGAGATGAGGGTGCCGTCACCGTTGGCATCGAGCGTGAACCCATGCACCGTGCCGGATGCCGCAATGCGGCGCTCGAGCAGCGGCGCCATCCACGCCATGTCGGCGCTGCCGTACACCACCACTGCAGGCTCGGCATTGCCCAGGAAATAGTCGAGTTCGCTTTCGCGGTAGGCCGTATTGAGCGGCAGATAAACCAGGCCGGCACGCAGCGTGGCCAAATAAAGCATCAGGGCCTGCGGTGACTTTTCGGTATAGGCAGCCACTCTGGCGCCCGCCGGCAGATGGAGCGAACCCAGCAGATTGGCCATTCGCGCCGTGGCCGCGTCGATATCGCGCCAGGTATAGCGTTGCGTGGTGGTTTCGATGGCCACCGCATCGGGTTTGCCGGAGAAACCGGAAGCCAGCAGCGTGAAAAGATTATTCGCGCCGCCCAGCGCGTCGGTCGAAACCACCATCAAACGTCTCCAGAATGTTCATCGCAATCGGGATTATCGCAAGCGCGCGATCGCCCGGCTGACGACGGGGGTACCGTCGTTCAATCGAGCCAGATTGTCGTCGAGGTCATCGAGCGCGTAAAGGTAATTGACCATCATGGCGCTGGACTGAGCGATCCCTTTATCCGAGCGATCGGCCGCCCAGTTGAGCCGTTCAACCCGAGCACCGTTGCCCAGGTGGAAGCGCGCGACGGGGTCCAGGGGCTGGCCATTCTTCATGCTGGACAAGTAATGCGCAGCAAGCTTGAACGCGGCGCGCTGCACGACCTCATTGGCGCTCCCGCGGGCTGCCTTCTGCAGCCGCGCCACCCAGCGCTCGCCGTCCGGCAAGCGGCCACGCGGACGTTCTTCCGGCTTTTCCCGCAGCAGCTTTTCAATGGCTTGAGCATCCTGCTTCGCCAGCCACTCGTTGAATCCAGGAATCGGCGAGAGCGTTGCAAACGATTTGAGCTTGGGCAGGTCCTCCACCATCGCATCGATCACGCGCTTGAGCAGAAAATTGCCGAAACTGATGCCGCGCAGCCCCGCCTGGGTATTGGAAATGGAATAGAAAATGGCCCACCGTGCACGGTCGAGATCGCCGGATGGCGCCTTCGTATCCAGCAACGACTGGACGTTGTCAGCCATGGTGGGCGAAAACGCCACTTCCACGAAAATCAGAGGCACATCCGGCATCTTGGGATGGAAATAGGCATAGCAACGGCGGTCGCCGGCCACGCGATGGCGCAAGTCTTCCCACGACTGGATCTCGTGCACCGCTTCATACACGATCAACTTCTCGAGCAGAGACGCCGGCGAATCCCACGTCAAACGGCGCAGTTCGAGCAGGCCCACATCGAACCAGGCCGAGAGCAGATCCTGCAGCGTGCTGTCGAAAGCCGGGAGGCCCGGCACCTGTTTGCGCCACTTGAGCATATCCGTGCGCAGTGCCACCAGAAAGCGCAGTCCATCGGGCAACGCATTCATACGTTTGAAGAGACGCTGGCCGCCGCCGATGTCGGCGTCGTCGATCGATTGGGCAGCTTGGGTCAATGTGGTGAGCAAGGCCCGCCGCACGCGCGCATCGGCGGCAAGATAAGCGGCACTCCATTCACGCGCCAGGCGATTGGCCGCAACGTCGGTCAGCCGGGCCGAGAGCAGCGCCTGCGCTTGTGCGGCGGTAAAGCTCACATCGCGATCCCACAATCGGCCGATACGGGCCATCAGCCCGGTCGCTGCGCCTGCTGCTGCATCGTTGTCAGCGGCATCGGCCCGTGCGGGCGAAGGGCTGGTCGGCTTTGCCGCAGCAGCGGACTTACCGGAAGGCGCGCGACCGGCGGCACGCGGATCTGGGGACGACATGGCGACACACTCCAACGTTTTCTCCCAACGCACGGCGCGCCGAGAACCTACAAACTTCGAAGATGTTAGCAGTCGTTGTACGAACTTTGAAGGTGCGTTAACGCGAAATTGCTACTTTTAACGACCAAAGATCCCGGTATTTTCGACTGACTTTGCGACCGATTGGACTGATCGCAATAGGAGGGACCAGGGCGCACCCCACAAGGGCGGTCTGGCGTCCGCAAATCATCCAGATCCGCCTAGACGCTGAACACACCATCCTTGGCATATGCCATCAGTGCCCGCCCCCATCGGCGCGCCGGCAGGCCGAACTGCGCTTCGACCTCTTCGGCTCGGGCCATCAATGTGTCCGCCTCGATGGCGATCGGCGGCCCGGTGAAGGCCAGTGCAATACGGTTGCCGGCGTCGATCTCAGGCAACAGCACCACCCGCTTGTCGAAGGCGCGTTCGATGTGATCGATATTGCGCGGAAAGCTGTCGTGGTCGCCGAACAGGTTGACCGTCATCACGCCGACGTCACCCAATGCACGCCGGCAGTCGCGGTAGAACGCGACGCTGTCGCGCACCGGACCGCGGGCCTCGGCGTCGTACAGGTCGACCATCAAAATCGGCGTGCGGCCGCGATTGAGCGGATCGGCCACCCAGGCGGCGGCATCCATATGCTCGACGTCCAGACGCGCCTGCGGCGGCAGCTTGAAGAACATCTGGCAAGCGCTGGTGACGCGCGGATTCCATTCCACGGCCAGCACCTGGCTCCGGGTGCGCTTCAAACAAAATCGTGCCAGCGAGCCCGCGCCCAACCCCAGCAAACCGATGGCGTCACTGCCCTTCGGCGGCGCCAGGAACAACAACCACGCCATCATCTGCGCGGTGTATTCGAGCACGAGCTCGGTCGGCGCGCGCACCACCATGGCGCCCTGTATCCAGGCCGTATTGAAGTGCAGATACCGCACGCCATCCGATTCGGATAGCGTGGGTTCGTCGAGTTCGGTGGGAAGCGAGTAGGCAGGCATGGGCGGCATTGTAGCCAGCCCCGCCGCTTACATCCGCTCGAAGATTGCCGCGATACCCTGGCCACCGCCGATGCACATCGTCACCAAGGCATAACGCCCCTTGATGCGTTGCAATTCGTGCAGCGCCTTGACGGTGATGATGGCACCGGTGGCCCCGATGGGATGCCCCAGCGCGATACCGCTGCCGTTGGGATTGACGCGCGCCGGATCGAACTCGAGTGCCTTGGCCACTGCGCAGGCCTGAGCGGCAAAGGCCTCATTGGCCTCGATCACGTCCATTTGATCGATGGTGAGCCCCGCACGCTTCAACGCTGCCTGTGTGGCCGGCACGGGGCCGATGCCCATGATCTTGGGATCGACGCCCGCGTGGCCATAGGCCACCAGCCGCGCCAGAGGTTGCACGCCGCGCTTGCTGGCCACCTCCGCATTCATCAGCACGATGGCGCCCGCCCCGTCGTTGATGCCCGAGGCGTTGCCCGCCGTGACCGTACCGTTTTCCTTTTGGAAGACGGTCTTGAGCTTGGCCAGGCTTTCCAGCGTCACATCCCGGCGCACATGCTCATCCGTGTCGAACGTGGTGTCGCCCTTCCGGGTCTTGAGCACGACCGGCACGATCTGATCGCGAAAGTAGCCCGCGTCGATGGCGGCCGCGGCACGGCGATGCGACTCCACCGCCAGCGCATCCTGTGCGGCGCGGTCGATGCCGAACTTCGCCGCCACATTCTCCGCCGTCACGCCCATGTGCGAACGATCGAAAGGATCGGACAAGGCGCCCGTCATCATATCGAGCAATACGCTGTCGCCCATTCGCGCGCCGAAGCGATGCGCAGGCGAAATATACGGTGCGCGGCTCATGCTTTCTGCCCCTGCACCCACGGCGATGTCGGCGTCGCCCAGCAGAATCGATTGCGAGGCCGAAATGATGGCTTGCAGACCGGAGCCGCACAAGCGATTGACGTTGAAGGCAGGCGTTTCCTTGGCCAGTCCGGCACCCAGGGTCGACACCCGGGAGAGGTACATATCGCGCGGCTCGGTATTGATGACGTGCCCGACGGCCACATGCCCGACTTCGTCCGCGCCCACACCGGCGCGCGCGACGGCCTCGCGAATGACGGTGGCGCCCAGGTCCGACGGCGGCACATCTTTGAGACTGCCGCCAAAATCGCCGATGGCGGTACGAACGGCGGCGGCAACGATTACTTCAGTCATAACGATCCTTTGCAAGGCGCGACGCACTGAGCGACGCTCGATCCCTATAGTAGTCACCCAAGGCGGCACTTTTCAACGTAGGCATCGGATGCCTGTCCGATGGGCGGTCGAGATTCTGAGTGCGTGCGACCGAGCGATATCCCGGTTAGAAATGATCTCGGCATGGCGCTCACGGCCGTTGGCCTGTCGTTTGAGGCGATAACGAAATCCTATCGAAAGTGCACAAAAGAATATTAGACAGCGATGGCTCGAACGTCGATAGTCGTCTGCGATATCGATTTTCAACTCATCGTGGCCTCGGATAACCGTGGCCCGCCTCCCACCGCAACCCGCCTCACACACACTGGAACCCGCCTCACACGAAAACGTCACATGGTCCTCGCAACACCTCCCGCCACGCTTCCAATCCAGCCATGATTACCGCACTCGATCTTGCCTACATTCCCGAAGAAGACGAACGCCTGCGCGAGCACGTGCGGGCGTTTCTCGACCAGCGCCTGGCAGAGACGCCACCGGATATCCGCGCGCGCTCGTGGATGGAATTCGACGCCGACTTCAGCCGCGCGCTGGCCGAACGCGGCTGGCTGGGTTTGACGCTGCCCCGCCAATACGGCGGCGCCGAACGCAGCGGCTATGCGCGCTTCGTGCTGACCGAGGAACTTCTCGCCAGCGGCGCGCCGGTATGCGCGCACTGGATTGCCGACCGCCAGAGTGGCCCGCTGATCCTGCGCTACGGCACGGCTGCGCAAAAGGATTTTTATCTGCCGCGGATTTGTCGTGCCGAAGCGTTTTTCTGCATCGGCATGAGCGAACCCAACAGCGGCTCGGATCTGGCGAGCATCGGCAGCCGCGCCGTGCCGCGCGATGGCGGCGGCTGGGTGTTGAACGGCAGCAAAATCTGGACGACCTACGCCCACCGCGCGCACTACATGATTGCCTTGGTGCGCACGTCGGGCGATGCCGCCGCGCGGCACGCCGGGCTGTCGCAAGTCATCATCGATCTGTCCTTGCCTGGCGTCACCGTGCGGCCAATCGAAGACCTCGCAGGCGACGCGCACTTCTCCGAGGTGTTCTTTGAAGACGTGGTTCTGAGCGCGGATGCGTTGATCGGCACTGAAGGCGACGGGTGGGCCCAGGTCAACGCCGAACTCGCCTTCGAGCGCAGCGGCCCCGAACGCATCTACTCCAGCATGGTGCTCCTGGAAACCTGGATCGACGCCTTGCGGACCGACGGCCATGGCGACCCGCATGCCGTCACGCTGCTGGGCAGTTTGCTGGCCCGCCTGGCTTGCCTGCGCGCGCTATCCCTCTCGGTGGCGGGCAAACTCACACGCGGCGAATCGCCGGCGCTGGAGGCCACCTTGATCAAGGATCTGGGCACTGAACTGGAGCAGGATATGCCACGGCTGATTGCCGATGCGCTGGGCGCCCAACCGGAGAAGCCTGTTCCCGAACCCTTGCTGCGCACATTGCGCTATCTCGAATCGGTGAGCCCGACCTTTTCCTTGCGTGGCGGCACGCGCGAAATTCTGCGCGGCATCATCGCCCGCGGCCTTGGTCTGCGTTAACGCTTTTGGACATCCCCATGGACGATATGTTTGGAGACGCGGCCGAACGCCTGTTCGCCGCCACCTTTACCCCGGCCCTGCAGCGCGCCGCAGCCGTTGGCGACGGGCGTAGCGTTGGCAATGCAAACGTCGCCGATACCGATCACGGTGAGCGCGCGGGTAGTGGCGAGGCATTGGAAGCCGCCTGGTCGGCCTGCGAGAACGCGGGCTTCGCCGACGCGCTCCTGCCCGAAGCGGCCGGTGGATTGGGGCTGACGCTGGACGCGCTTTTCACGACTGCGCTCGCGGCAGGCCGCCATGCCTTACCGGTGCCGCTCCTTCACACCGCCCTCATCGCGCCGGCCCTGCATGCCGCCGGGGTCACGCGCCCCGCGGGATCGATTGCCCTGGCACCGTTCGCGCAACGCGATCGCGAGCACCTCCATGCGCGTGCCCTACCCTGGGGCAAGACGGCGAGATGGGTCGTGGCGCAGTGTGGAGAAGAGACGCGCCTGCTCGATGTCCATGAGGCCGTGATCGCGCCCGATGCGACCTATGGCAGCGAGCAGGCCGACCTGCGCTGGCCGCGCACCGCCGGTATGCCCGTGGCCATCGATGACGTGGCGGTGATCGCCGCAACCGCGTACGCAGGCCTGACGGCCGGCGCGATGCAACGCGTACTCGAGATGACCGTCGGCTATGCCGAAGATCGCAAACAATTCGGCAAAAGCATCGGCAAGTTTCAGGCGATTCAGCAGCAACTCAGCGTGATGGCCGAGCTTGTGGCGGCCGCACGCATCGGCGCGCAGATGGCGTTTCAATCCGCGCATACCCGCCCGGATCCGCTCCTTGCCGCCGTGGGCAAACGCGCCGCAAGCGCGGGCACCCCGGTCGTCGCAGCCACGGCGCACGCCGTGCATGGCGCCATCGGCATCACAGCGGAATACGATCTGCATCGGTATACGCGCCTGCTGCATCAATGGCGGTATGCGGCGGGCAGCGAATCGTATTGGGACACGCGCATCGGTCATGCAGCGCTTGGGTCAGCGGATCGCGCCCTTGACTTCATGCGCCTCAGACTCAACCCCAATGTCGTCCCCCCAACATCGCATCGCGCAGGCGGCCGGCTGATGCGCTGGCGCCATCGCGATTGATCACGATGGATAAGCTCAGCGCGCCGCGCGCATCGTCATCGAGCAGATCGATAAAACGTACGTGAGGATTGCTGTACGCACGCGCCACGGCGGGCACCAGCGCCACGCCCATGCCGCTGGCCACCAGACTCACCACGGTCTGCACCTGAATCGCCTCCTGGCTCACGCGCGGCGAAAATCCCGCGCGTCTGCATAACTCGTGCGTCACGCTGAAGAGTCCGGGCACTTTGTCGTGGGCGTAAAGCACGAAGTCCTGTCCGCGCAGCGCATGCAAGGCCACGTGCGCTGCGCCTGCCAGCGCATGGCCGGTCGGCACGGCCAGGATCAGATCGTCGCGCTCGACCTGCGTCACTTCCAGATCCGGATCGTCGGCGATGGGACCGCGAATCACGGCGGCGTCGATTTCGTTTGCGCGCAGCATATCGATCAAGCGCACCGTCGTTTCTTCGCGCAGTGCCAGTTGCACTTGCGGATAGCGGGCGCGAAAACGCGGCAAGCACTGCGGCAGCAAGGCGTAGGTCGCCGACCCCACGAACCCCAATCGCAAATCGCCGAGTTCGCCCAGCGCCACGCGGCGCGCGGAGCGTCGCGCCTGATCGGCGAAGAACAGGCTGCGGCGGGCATCTTGCATCAAGGCCTCGCCTGCCGGCGTCACCGTCACGCCTTTGACCGACCGATCCAGCAGTTTCACGCCGACGGCATGCTCCAGCTTCTGTATCGACACCGACAATGCGGGTTGCGCAATGTGCAGCACATCGGCCGCACGGCGAAAGCTGCCGAGCTCGGCGATGGCGACGAACTGGCGAAGCTGGCGGAGATCCACAGACATAACGCAACGGTATCGGTTGATATGAAACCTATATTAGACCGCTATACATCACCCGACTAGCATCCCTGCGTATGACCACACCGCATGTATCGCCCGATGCCGCCCCCCTTACGCCCACCGTGTCGCCCGGCGCCCTCTGCGGCGTGCGGATTCTCGATCTCACCACAGTGGTGTTCGGCCCCTACGCCTCGCAGATCCTGGGTGACTACGGCGCAGACGTGGTCAAGATCGAAGCCCCGGGCGGCGACTCCACCCGGCAAACGGGTCCGGCGCTCGAAGCCGGGCTTTCGGCCATTTTCCTTGGGATGAATCGCAACAAGCGCAGCGTGGTGCTGGACCTCAAGCAGTCCGACGCGCGCGCTGCCCTGCTGACACTGATCGATCGCGCGGACGTGATCATGCACAGCATGCGACCGCAAAAGATGGCTAAGCTCGGCTTGGACGCAGCCACGTTGTGCGCCCGCAATCCGCGCTTGATCTACGCCGGTTTGTACGGCTTCGGCGCGGGCGGCGCCTACGACGGGCGACCGGCCTATGACGACATCATTCAAGGCTTGTCGGGTGTGGCCGACATGATGGCGCGGCAAGGCGGCGCGCCGCGTTATCTGCCGACGATCGCAGCGGATAAAACCTGCGGCCTGATCGCCACGCATGCCATCCTCGCCGCGTTGTTTCAGCGCGAACGCACCGGCCGCGGTCAGGCCATCGAAATTCCGATGTTCGAATCGATGACGTCCTTCATGCTGGTCGAACACATGTATGGCCGGCATCTGGTCGACGCCCCGCCCGAAGACCGCACCGCCGGTTACCCGCGCATGCTGGTGCCGTGGCGCCGGCCCTATCAAACCGCCGATGGGTACGCCTGCGTGCTGCCCTATACCGATACGCACTGGCGTCTGTTTTTCACCCATGCCGGCCATCCCGAAGATGCCGACGACCCGCGTTTTGCATCGATTGCGTCGCGCACGCGCCATATCGGTGCCCTCTATGAGCGGGCGGGTGCCATCGTCGCCACCCAAACCACGGCGCATTGGCTGGCGCTGTGCGAACGCCTGGAAATCCCGGCGGCACGCGTCAACGGCCTGGACGAACTGGAAGACGATCCGCATCTGGCCAGCGTGGGGTTTTTCGTCGACCTCGAACAGAACGGCCACCACTACCGCTTTACGCGCAATCCCGTCACCTTGGCCGACTCGCAAGTCGCGCCCACGATGCCGCCGCATCTGGGCGCACACACGCGCGAGATCCTGCGCGAAGCAGGACTGGACCCCGCCCATATCGAAGCCATGCTGGCCAAAGGTGCGGCAATCGATCGCGCCTCGGCGGCCCCCCCCCTCACACAAGGAGAACACCCCATGACCGAACAACGCCCCACCACACTGCTGGGCCGAGGCTTCTACTGGCAGGAAATCGAGGTTGGCCAGCGCTTTCATACCTTCAAGCGCACGGTGACCGAAACCGACATCATCAACTTCATCAGCGCCACCGGCATGCTGGAAACGATTTTCATCGACACGACATTCGAGCATGGCGCCATCCAGGGCCGCCCGGTGCCGGGCGCGCTCACCTACGGTTTGATCGAAGGCATGCTGATGCAGACGATGGTGCAAGGCACGGGCCTCGCGCTGCTCGAGGTGCACAAGAAGATGCTGGGGCCGGTCGTCGCCGGCGACACCATTTGGGCCGAAGTGGAAGTGACCGGCGTGCGGCCCACGTCGAAACTCAATCGCGCCGTGGTGACCTCGGCCATTCTCGTCAAGAATCAACATGGCAAGGCCGTGATGGATTACACCGCGGTGCGAATGCTGGCGGGACAACCCTAGCCGCACCCGCCCTTTCCGCCTTGTCAGGCCCACCACAACAATAACGGAGACAACATGACAAAGCATCCTCTCAACATCCTGCTGGCCGCGCTTGGCGCATGCGCGAGTGTTGTGTGGCCGGCCGGCGCCAGTGCGGCCGAAAGCGCCTGGCCGCAACGGCCGATCACGATGATCGTGCCCTTTCCGCCGGGCGGCCCGACCGATCTGGTGGCCCGCGTGCTGGCCAAACAACTGACCGATCAAATGGGTCAGACCATCGTGGTCGAGAACAAAGGCGGTGCCAACGGCAACATCGGCATGCAAGCGGCCGCGCTGGCCAAGCCCGATGGCTATACGGTGCTCTACAACACCTCGTCGATTGCCCTGAGCCCGAACCTGTATGCGAATCTGGCGTTCAATCCTGCGAAGGACTTCACTGCCGTGTCGTCGACGGCCGTGATTCCACTTGTGTTGCTCGTGCATCCATCAGTGCCGGCCACCGACGTGAAATCCTTCATCGATTACGCGAAGTCGAAAGACGGCGCTTTGTCGTACGCGTCGGCAGGCGCCGGCAACGTCACGCATCTGGGCGCGTATCTGTTTCTGCAATCGGCGGGCGTGAAAGCCACGCACGTGCCTTATCGGGGCAGCGCACCGGCAATGACCGACCTGGTGGGTGGGCAAGTGCAATTCAGCACCAATACGCTGAACGACTCGCTGCCGTTCATCCGCGATAACCGCGTGCGCGCGTTGGCGGTGACGAGCAAGGTACGCAGCGATCGGTTGCCCGATGTGCCCACTGTTGCGGAGACGGCCATTCCGGGATTTGAAGTGGGCGCCTGGCAAGGTGTGGTCGTGCCGGCCGGCACGCCGCAAGCGATCGTGCAAAAGCTCAATGCCGAGATCGGCCGGGCGCTGAAATCGGACGAGATGCAGAAGCAACTCGCCGTGCAGGGCGCGCAGGCGCTGGGCTCAACGCCCGAGGCCTACGCGCAATACATCAAGAGCGAGACCGCCCGGTGGGGCGAGGTGGTCAAGGCCGCGGGGGTGAAGCTGGACTGACCTTGGCAGGGCCGGCGTCCTGCGCATCGGCCACGGCCTGCGCATCGACGCGCGGGGCGTCGGCGGGTTGTGCGTCGGCCACATGCCCTGCAGCAGATCGCCCGTCTGCGGCCATGGCGTTGTTGCGCAGCTCCTCTTGAGTCACGGCGACAACGCCATCGTCCGACGTCGCCGACGCCGCATCGTCGGCTGGCGTCATACCATCATCCACCGGCGTGGGATTGACGAGCTCGACCACCTTGCGGCGCGACAACATGCCGACGAATTCATCGTTCTCGTCGGTCACCGCCATCGGCTCATTGCTGTTGAGCAACTTGGCCAACACTTCATCGAGCCCGGCCGTGGACGGCACCGTGGTGAGATCTTCCACGAAGCGCGCAATATCGCGAGCGTTTTCGCCCACGGCACGGCGGGCGGCGTCGAGCGTCAACACGCCGGCCAGCCGCTTGCCGTCGAGCACCGGCGCATAACGCCAATCGAGGGCCTGCAACCGCTCCAGCACATGCGCCGGACGCGAACGCATCGTGAGCGTCAAGCGCGGCGGGTTGACCGCGTGCGTGGCGTTAAGCACTTTGCCCCGATTGACATCCTGCAGGAACGCCTGCACGTAGTCGGTGGCCGGATTGAGCAGAATGTCTTCGGGCGTGCCCTCCTGCACCAGCTCGCCGTCTTTCAGGATCGCAATCCGGTTACCCAGGCGCAGCGCTTCGTCCAGATCGTGCGTGATGAACACGATGGTCTTATTCAACCGCGCCTGCAATTGCAGCAGATGATCCTGCATTTCGCGGCGAATGAGGGGATCGAGCGCCGAGAAGGCCTCATCCATCAGCAGGATTTCCGCGTCGGTGGCGAGCGCCCGGGCCAGGCCCACGCGCTGCTGCATACCGCCCGACAACTGGTGAGGATACTGGCTCTCGAAACCCGCCAGGCCCACTTGCTCCAGCCAGCTTCGCGCCGTGGCCTCGCGGGTCTTGCGATCCACGCCTTGCACCGTCAAGCCATATGCCGCGTTATCCAGCACGGTGCGATGGGGAAACAGGCCGAAGCGCTGGAACACCATGCTCATCTTCTTTTGACGGAAGCGCTCGAGATCGCGGTTGTTGAGCTTCATCACATCCTCGCCATCGACCAGGATCTGGCCGGAGGTGGGATCGATCAGACGATTGAAGTGGCGAATCAGCGTCGACTTGCCCGAGCCCGACAGGCCCATGATGACGTAGATGCTGCCCTCTTCGATCGACAGGCTGATGTCGCGCAAGCCGAGCGTGTGACCGCTCTTGGCCAGCAGGTCGTCCTTGCCGATCCCGGCTTGCGCTTCGGCCAACCACTTCTTCGGATTGGAGCCGAAGACTTTATAGATATTCTTGACTTCGATCTTGCTCATCGTTGGCCTCCTTGGCGGCGGACACGGTGTCCATAGGATTGGGTGATGCGGTCGAACAGCACGGCGAGCACGACGATGCCCAGACCGGCCAACAACCCGCGTCCCACCTCAAGGCGGTTGATGCCCAACAACACTTCATAACCCAGGCCGCGTGCGCCGATCATGGAGGCGATCACCACCATCGACAACGCCATCATCGTGGTCTGGTTGATACCCGCCATGATGTTGGGCAGGGCCAGCGGCAATTGCACGCCAAACAACTGCTGGCGCGACGAGGCGCCGAACGCACGCGAGGCTTCGAGCACTTCGCGGTCGACCAGACGAATCCCCAGATCGGTCAGGCGGATGAGCGGCGGTACGGCATAGATCACGGTGGCGATCAGCGCGGGAATCTTGCCCAGGCCGAACAGCATCACGACCGGGATCAGATACACGAAACTCGGCATGGTCTGCATCACATCCAGCACCGGCAGCATGATCGAACGCAGCCAATTGATGCGCGCCATCAGGATGCCCAGCGGAATACCCACCAGCACGGAGAGCAAAGTGGCCATGATCATGAGGGACAGCGTCTGCATGCCGGCATCCCACAAGCCCAGCACGCCCAGCAGACACAGCAGCGCGCCCATCGCCAGGCTGAAGCCGATGCGACGGCTGACGCCGAAGGCGATGACGATGGCGGCAATGACCACCACCCACCATGGTGTATTGCGCAGCAGTTGCTCGAGCCAGACCAGCACATCCAGAATCGGCTGCGACAGGTCCTCGAGATGACTGGCGTAATTCTCGACCAGATGATCGACGAAGCCGTCGATCGCCCCGCGCACGGCGCGGGCAGGAATAATTTCGGGAAACATGAATAAAACTCCGCGGAGTCACGCCAGGGGCGGCGCAACTAGCAAGTCGCGCGCCGCAAACCGGCATGGGGAGGAGAAACAACGACACCGGCCACTTGCGGGCACCGGCAATGAAAGAAAAGATCGAAGCGGGAGACACCGCTTCGCTCATGGGCGCGCCGTCTGGCGGCGCGCCCGGATCACACAATTACAACGCCGCCTGGACGCGCTGGGCGACGTCCGCCGGCACCCACTTCATCCACACGTCCTGCTGGTTTTTCAGGAACCAGGTCGAGATGTCCTTCGAATCGTCACCCGACTCTTCCATGTGCGCCAACGTCTTGTCGATCACGTCGGTCGGCACCGACATCTTCGAGAAGAAGGCGGTGAGCTTCGGGGCATCCTGCGTGAACTGCGTATTCAACGCGGTGAACACTGGATTGTCCGGATACGCGCTGGGCTCGGGATTGGCGCACTTGGGCGACGTCAGGCACTTGTGCTTTTCGGCGTCGTAGGGCGGCAGTTCGAGCTTGACCAGATCGAGCGCCCCCACCAGCGGCGTCGGATACCAGTAGTAGAAAACGATGTTTTGCTTGCGCTTGTAGGCAGACATCAAGGCGGCTTTCTGGGCCGCGCCGGTGCCGGGCGAATACAGCGTGTAGCTGTCGTCGAGCTTCAACGCGCGATAAAGATTGCTGCTGGCGACTTCGCAGCCCCAGCCTGCCGGGCAGCCGTAGAAGCGGCCCTTGCCGGGTTCTTCACGATCCTTGAACTCGTCCTTGTACTTGGGCAGGTCGGCCGCGCTTTTCAGCTCCGGCAGACGATCGGCCGTGTACTTCGGAATGAACCAGGCCTCGCCACCGGTATACAGATCGGCGACCCGCTTGACCTTGCCGCCCTTCTCGGCACGTTCCCACGGCTCGGCGACGCTGTTGAGCCAGACCTCGGTGTTGACATCCAGGTCGCCGCGCTCGAGCGCCGCCAGTGCGGGCAGCGTCTCGGTGGGCAGCACCTGGGTCTTGCAACCGTAGCCCTTCTCGACGATGAAGCGTTGCACATCGGCCAGGACCAGATTGGACTCCCAGTTCATGCCACCGAAATTGACAGGACGGTTGACTTCACACGTGGGGGTATCGGCGGCTTGAGCGACACCGCAGGCAGCGAACAAGGCGGCGGCGATGGCGAGATGCTTGGGGGAAAACGACATGGGTTGAAATCTCCTATAGGTGGCAGACCGAAGCCGCCCTGGCAGGGCGTTTCGATCCTGGCGCTAAAGGGGAATGCATGGGGCGCAATGCCCTAACAGACCGGCTAGCAGGTGGGCTGGATCGAGAGATCCAAAACCCGCGCAAGGCGCATCGGGATAACGCGGCGGTGCATGGCGTGCATTACGGGAACACACTGCACCGCACAGGCGTCGGATCGGGCAAGCCACAAGTGGCGATGCCGATCGCAATCTCGATGTGCGAAAGATGGGTGCAACTGAACGACGAAGACAGCATTTTAGACAAAACTTTACCTGCCGCCAAATGCAAAGGCCGATTTCCGTAACATTTCGCGCACTTTTGGGCCATTTCCCAGGGGCAATGGGCGCCGGCATCGCCTGCTCAGTAAATGGCAGGGAGATCGCGCCAGTTGCATTACGTGACAAATCAGTGGCTCCCGGCGCTTGCGCGCGGGGAACTTACGGATAACTGAATACGGCAATCCGACGTGCGCAAAAATACCGCATTGCAACATCTGCAAGCCGATCACATGCCGATGGCGCGCTGTCGCATCACGCCTTGCGGACGATGTAACTCTGCTCCGCCGGCTCGATCTGCGCGTCCGACTCGGCATAGATATAGTCCCGCCGCCAGGGGTAAGCCAGATCGGCAGGATCGTCCAGCTCGTCGCTGCGACCGGTCGCTGGTGGTTGTGCGAGGATCTGATGCAGTTCCAGCCACCCATGCTCGAACCCCATCGCGCACCCCGCAAGATACAAGCGGTAGGCGCGCAACGAGCGCTCGCCTTGCTCGCCGGTGAGCACTTGACGCGCCTCGTCCATCCGCGCTTCGAGTGCATCGCTCCACGCCCACAACGTGCGCGCATAGTGAGGCCGCAGGTTCTCGACATCCACCGCCTCCAGACTGCCGTTGGTCATCGCTTCGAGCACGCGGCTCACATGGGTCAATTCGCCACCTGGAAAGATGTAGCGCTCGATGAATTCGCCCATGCCGTTGCCCAGCTCCGAGTTGCGCACGCCGGCAGCTGTAATGCCGTGATTGAGCACCAGTCCGCCTGGACGGAGCAGACCGTTGAGCTTGGCAAAATAATTGACGAGTTGCGCTCGCCCCACATGCTCGAACATGCCCACCGAGGCGATCTTGTCGAAGGGTTGGGCGGAATCGAGCGTGCGATAGTCGCGCAGCTCCATGCGCACGCGCCCCGACAGGCCCTTTTCCTCGATCAGCCGGTTCACATGCGCATGCTGGTTACGCGAGAGCGTGATGCCCGTGGCGTCCACGCCGTAATGCTCAGCCGCCCAGAGAAGCAAGCCGCCCCAGCCTGCTCCCACATCCAGAAACCGTTCGCCGGCATTCAGGCGCAGCTTGCGGCAGATGTGATCGAGCTTCGCTTCCTGCGCCTGGGCCAGCCCCATATCGGGCGTGCGGTAGTAGGCGCACGAATAGACGCGACGCGGGTCGAGCCACAGGGCGTAGAAGTCGTCGGAGAGGTCGTAGTGGAATTCGATTTGCCTGGCGTCGCGTTCGATCGAGTGACGCCAGACCGACATCACCCGCTTGACGATATCGGTCAGCCAGCCGCCACGTGCGGCCTCCACGGGCGATCCCGGCAGCGAGGCGGCCGCCGCGCGCATCACATCGTGCATGGCGCCGTCGATATCGACCCGCCCTTCGACATAATCCTGCCCCAGAATCCCCACATCGCCACTGGCCACGTGGGCCAGCGCCTTGGCGTCCTTCACCGTGAAGGTGACCTGTTCGTCAGGCGGGCCGAGCCGTCCGCCGTCGGGAAGAATAAGCGCCACGCGCACCGGCAAACTCTTCAACTTTCGATCAACAGCAGACTGCAACGGATTCACGATGCCCTCTCCAATAGGTCGGTACGAGCGACTTTATCGGAAAAAAGCGTAAATCTGTATGTAAGGTGCCGCATGATAAAGTTACCGGTCGTACCGCCGTCATCGCCTGCAGACCATGCCCCCTTCCCGTTTTGCCGCCAGCCTGCCCGGATGGCTGATCCTCATGGGCGCGCTGACGGCCATCGGTCCATTTTCGATCGATATGTATCTGCCGACCTTTCCGCGGATCGCCGCCGATCTGATGGTGTCGCGGGGAGACGTCGAGCGTACGCTTGCCGCCTACCTCGTCGGGCTGGCCACTTCACAGATTTTCTACGGCCCCATCAGCGATCGTTTCGGTCGCCGAATTCCGTTGATGGTCGGCCTGACCATCTATATGTGTGCATCGCTCGGCTGCGCCCTTGCCGGAACGATCGAGTCGCTTACCTTCTGGCGGTTCGTTCAGGCCATCGGCGGGGCCGCCGGCATTGTCATTCCGCGCGCCGTGATTCGCGACAATTACGACACGCAGCAAGCTGCCCGCGCGCTCTCCCTCCTGATGCTGATCATGGGTCTGGCACCGATTCTGGCCCCCATCGTCGGCGGGCAGGTCGTGAGCTTCACCTCCTGGCGGGCCTTGTTCTGGATCATGCTGTTTGCGGGTGCCGCATTGATGCTGTCGGTCATCTTCATCATGCGCGAAACGCTCGCACCCGAGCGTGTGGTCACGCTCAGTTGGGCCAATATCATCGGCAACTTCCGCGCGCTGCTGACGCATCGCGGTTTCGTGGCGCACAGCTTCGCCGGCGGAATGGGCCAGGCGGGGATGTTTGCGTACATCATCGGCTCGCCCCGGGTGTTCATCGAGGTGTATCACGTCGACCCGAAATGGTACGGCGTGTTGTTCGGCATCAACGCCATCAGCCTGATCGCGGCCTCGCAAGTCAGCGCCAGGCTGCTCCGCACCTACAAACCGCAGCAGTTGCAGCGCCCGGCGCTCAACTTCCTGGCATGTGCCGGCATCGCCACCTGTGCGTTGAGCGTCGCGGGCGTGATGACGCTGCCGATATTGATGGTGTGTCTGATGGCCTACATGGCCTGCCAGGGGTTCGTGAACCCCAATTCGGCCGCGCTGGCGCTCTCCGATCAGGGCAAGCGCCTGGGCGCGGCATCGGCGCTGTTGGGCACGCTGCAGTTCACGTGCGGGGCGACGGCCGGGCTCTTCGTCAGTATCTGGCAGACTGAATCTGCCCTGCCGCTCGCCACGATTATGGGGGTTTGCGCCAGCTTGTCGTGGTTCTCTGGCCGCATTGCACGTCGTGCGACTTGATTCCGGGACCTTTTTCGTTTTAGAATCTACGGCTTAACCAAAACTTTTCGTATGAAGCGCGCATTTAGCAGTCGGCGCTTCATTACACAGATCGCCTTTACGGCCTTGCCCCCAATCTGCGTGACCTTAACGCAGATGTATTTTTGGCAGAAGCAGGTTTGCAATTCACGTTTGCGGCCTCGGATGAAAAGATACTGAAGGCAATGCCGGCTTGGCAGCTTCATTTAAAGAGGTGCAATGATGGCACGCGTATGCCAAGTAACCGGCAAGGGCCCCATGGTGGGCAACAATGTTTCGCACGCGAACAACAAGACCAAGCGTCGCTTCCTCCCCAACCTGCAATCGCGCCGGTTCTGGGTTGAGAGCGAAAACCGCTGGGTCCGTCTGCGCGTGTCCGCTAACGCGATCCGCACGATCGACAAGAACGGTATCGAATCCGTTCTGGCCGACCTGCGTGCCCGCGGCGAACTGGCCTAATCGGCCCCTCCTAACCAGAACCTAACAGGAGCCCGACATGGCCAAAGGTATCCGCGAAAAGATCAAGCTCGAGTCGACCGCCGGCACGGGCCATTTCTACACCACGACGAAGAACAAGCGCACCATGCCCGAGAAGATGCTGATCAAGAAATTTGATCCCGTCGCTCGCAAGCATGTCGACTACAAGGAAACCAAGCTCAAGTAAGCTTGGATGGTCCTGCCACGCGCCCTGGCGGCTGCGATGGTTTCGTCTCAAAAAAGGCTCCCTAGGGAGCCTTTTTTGTCGTGTGCCGATATGCCGCTCTGGCGCTGCGCCAGAGTGGCGTATCAGGCCTGAGCGCCCATTGCTGGATCGCTCACCGCATCGCGGCCATTTTCGACGCGCCCGGCAAAGCGCCGGTAAAACGCCTCCGATCCGCTCATCTTCACCTCGAAGTCGTACCACTGTCCGCTATCGGCCAAGCGCCATCCCTGCTCCACCACCTCGCCCGGCGCCACGTTCAATACCCAAGGACCATCGGTGCGATAGGCCAACGCGCGAATGCTGACTTCGCACGGCGCGGCACCGGCATTCGACACCTTGACCGACACCGCAGCGCCGGCCGGGTCATAGCACACCTGGATCTCAGGCCTTGCAGCGGATGCCGATGCCGCACCGCTTGCGGGCAGTTCGCCGGCAAAGTGCCGGTGGTAGCCATTTGGCCCCAATACCCACAGATCGTAGCGTCCCGCATCGGCGGGTTGCGGCAGCCACACATCGTCCAGCGTCTTGCCCGCCTCCACCATGTACCGCCTCGGCAGGAGGTCGAGATGAAGCTTGTCATACACATGGAAAACCGCGCCTGCCGTGCCTCCATTGGCAAACAGTAATTGCACTTGGCGCGCATCGGTCTGCACTCGCGCACTGGTGTGCAATACGTAAGGCAGCGCGCGCGATGGCCGCGTGCCGCTTGCCTGCTGCGGCCGCACCTGATTGGCCGGCACGGGGATCTGGGGCAGCGCCTGTTGCGCGGCCCGCCGGGCGTCCGCCTCGGCACGCGATTGGCGTCCAGCCAGTGCCGGCAACGCGTCGGCGTTAGGCGTTTTGAAGTTGAATGCGGACGTGAGATCGCCGCACACCGCTCGCCGATAGGCGGAAATATTGGGCTCCATCACACCAAAGCGGGCTTCCAGAAACTGCAGCACCGAGGTGTGATCGAATGTCTGCGAAGCCACCCAGCCCCCTCGGCTCCACGGCGAAATCACATGCATCGGCACCCGCGGCCCGGGCCCATAGACGCCACCATCAGGCTGCGGCTGCTTCACCGTGCCCGGCGGGTTCGGATGGATAAACCGCTCGAAGGCCACGTCGCTATCGGGCAACGTGGTTTTGCCGGCCGGTGAGCCGTCTGGGTTCAACGAAGGCGCGGACGGCGATGGGATGTGATCGAAATACCCATCGTTTTCGTCGTAGTTCACGAGCAGTACGGTCTTGCTCCACACGTCAGGATTGGCGGTGAGCGCGTCCAAAAGCTCCTGCACATACCAGCCGCCCTGCACCGGGCTCGACGGCCCGGGATGCTCGGAATAGGTCTCGGGCGGAATGATCCACGACACCGCGGGAAGACGGTTGTTCAACACATCCTCGCGCAGGCTGCCCAGCAATCCGCCATCGGGCATCGTGTTGCCGATGCCCTTGTACAGCGGGTTGCCAGGATCGTCGATGGCGGGATCGTAAGCTGGCGAAACCACCTTGCGATCGCTGCTCACGCGACGGCTGGGCGGGGCCAGTTCATTGGCGCGCCGGAACTGCCTGAACGCCATCATCTCGTTGCACCCGAAGTTGTCGGGCATATTCTGATAAACCTTCCACGACACGCCGGCCGTTTCCAGACGTTCCGCATAGGTGGTCCACGTATAGCCGTCGGTCGACGGGCCCATATTCGGATCGTTGAACTCGTTGTTCAACACCGCCACGCCCGCACCGGTGGGGCCATTGGTGCCCGTCCAGTAAAACAGCCGATTGGCGATCGTGCCGGTATGGATCCCGCAGTGATAGGCATCGCACAATGTAAAGGCGTCGGCCAGCGCATGCTGGAACGTCACTTCCTGCTCGCCGAAGTAGGACATGGCCACGGGCGTTTTGTGGCGCGCCCATTCGTTCATGCGCCCGCCATCCCAGGCATCCTGGCTGTCGCGCCACTGATGCGGCGTCCCTTTCACGCGCTGCGCATTGCCGCGGCTTTCGTCCAGGCGATACGGCAGCACGATCTTGCCGTCCTTGTCCTTCTGTTCCCACACACTCAAATTGCCGGCGAGCGGGATCGTGAAGCGATCGCCAAACCCCCGCACGCCGCGCATCGTGCCGAAGTAGTTGTTGAACGAACGGTTTTCGAACATCACCATCACGACGTGCTCGACGTCTTTGATGCTGCCCGTGAGATTGTTGGCGGGAATGGCGAGCGCGCGGCGAATCGCCGGCGGAAACAAGGACAGCGCCGTGCCGGCACCGGCGACAGTCGCGGCCGTGCGCAAGAAATGGCGACGGGGATGATCGGTCATGACAACTCCTGAAAAGCGAAGACGCACAGGGCAAACGCAATCGAGTATTTGCGGCAGCGCGTGGCAAACGTGCCGGGCACGTTGCAAAACAAGGCGAACGAATGCGACAGCGCGCGGCGGCAACTGAGCAGATGCCGAAACATCGGCACGCCGTCATTTCGCGCGGCGATCATGGCGCGCATTGCAGTTGGCGCTCCGGGGGCGTGGGCGGCGGTGTGGGATCGCCCGGCGTCGTGGGCGGATCGACCGGTGTGCCTGGGTTGCCGGGCACGGCAGGCGGCGCTGGCGGGGCGTCGTTGTCGTCATCGCCGCCACAGGCGGTCAGGCCCATGCTCAACACGGCGATGAAAGCGAGCGGGACGGCTCGCCGATGAAACCACTGCATCGTTGATACTCCTGAGATCGTTTAGCTGAGATCGTTCAAGCGAGACAACCGAAGTCGTCACATCACAAACTAGACCTCCGGGATGACGACGGCATGAACCCTCATGGCGAGGATGTACGCAGTTGTTTCGATGGCCCGAATTGCAGGCGTCGTCGCCGCCGGCCCAATCCCAAGCCTCACCATCAGCCCGGTCCGATACGGCGATTCGACTTCGCCGAGCCAATCCACTAATATCTCGATATCAAGATTCTTTATGTAGAGATAGATAGACCGATGTCGGATCACGTTGATTTTGTGCTTGCCCAATGGCGCGCGGCCCTGCCCGAGACCCCTGTGGACGATATGGCGGTGGTGAGCCGGCTGTTTCGGCTGGCGGTCGTTGCCACCCGCGAGGTCGACGCCACCTTCAAGCAACATGGCTTGAACCAAGGCGAATTCGATGTGCTGGCCACGGTGTATCGCTCGGGCGCGCCGTATCGCCTGACCCCGCAGCGGCTCATCGACGCCCTGTTGCTCTCTTCAGGTGCGATGACGAACCGCCTCGACCGGCTGACGTCGGCCGGCTGGATCGTGCGTGAGCCCAATCCCGACGACCGGCGCAGCCTGTTCGTCACGCTCACCGATGCAGGGCGCGACAAGACCGATGCCGTGCTGCACGATTATCTGGCGGCGCTGGCGCGCCTGACGGCACCGCTGGATGGTCCACAGCACGCTCAGTTGGCCCACCTGCTCAAAACGCTCCTTACCGATCACGACAGCCGCGCCAAAGGCGGTATCACTGCATGACTTCCCACCGCTCACTCAGTACCCCTGCCGCGATCTTCGCGGTGGTCGCCATCATCCTGGTCGGCCTGAGTCTACGACCGGCGCTTGCCGCAGTGGGACCGTTGCTCGATGCCATCCGCGCATCGACGGGGTTGTCGTTTCAGGCGGCAGGCTGGGCCACCAGCCTGCCGATTCTCGCCATGGGCGTGCTCGCCTTGGGCGGTGCCGCGCTCTACGCCATCGGCATGCGCCGTGGCATCGCCATCGGCGTGGCCTTGATCCTGATCGCCAGTGTGCTGCGAATCTGGTTCGACACGACCACCGGTTTGCTCCTTACCGCAGCACTCGCCGGCATCGGGATCGGTGCGGTGCAAACGCTGATGCCCGGCTATATCAAGTATCGGTTTCCGCACGGTGCCGAACGCGTGATGGGACTCTACGTGACGGCCATCATGGGCGGTGCCGCATTGGCGGCCATGACGGCACCCACGCTGCTTCCCGCCATCGGCTGGCAATATGCACTGGCCGCGTGCGCCATACCGGCCGTGCTGGCGCTGGCGGCCTGGTTTGCCGCAACGCGCACGCGGGCCTCGGTATCCGCAACTACGCCCGGCACGCGCACCCCGCCCACCGGCATACCGCCCACTCATCCCGCGCGCCGTCTGCGCACCTGGGCCCTGGCGTGCGTCTTCGGGATCGAGACGGCCTGCTACACCCTTTTGCTTGCCTGGCTGGCGCCCTTCTATCTTGAACGCGGGTGGTCCGCATTCGACGCCGGCGCGTTGCTCGCCGGATTGACCGTGTTCGAAGTGATTGCCGGGCTGACGGTCTCTACTGTAGCGGCGCGCTTTCCCGACCGGCGCGGCCCGCTGATCGTCTGCATGGGGCTGGGCGTTACGGGCTTTGCCGGGCTGATCTTCGCGCCCGATGCGCTCGCCTGGCCCGCCGTGGCGTGCCTGGGATTGGGCGTGGGGGCACTGTTTCCGCTCACGCTGATCCTGACGCTGGATCACAGCAGCCGCCCGGAGCGCGCAGGCGTTCTGACGGGCTTCGTACAGGGCATCGGCTACCTCATCGCCGGCAGCATGCCCTTCGCCGCCGGCCTGTTGCGCGACGAGTTGGGCACGTTCACAGCCGCCTGGGGCGTGATCGCCGTGGCGTTGCTCGCGGCCATTCCGCTCACCGTGCGCTTCTCGCCGCGCAGCATCGCCCGGTTCGAACCCGTGCCCGAGCATGCTGCCGCGCCTAGTTCCCCATCCGCCTCGGCATTCAGTCCCACATGAGCCCTTCAGCCACGCCCCCGTCCACCCCGCCGGGCCTGCCGCCCCTCACGCGTTTCATGGTCGCGCTGATGGCCTTGGCCACGGGCCTGGTCGTGGCCAGCAACTATTACGCGCAGCCGCTGCTGCATACCATCGGCCAGGCGTTTGGCGTCTCCAACGCCGCTGCCGGCACCATCGTCACGGTGGCGCAACTCAGCTACGCTGCCGGCCTGCTGTTGCTCGTGCCCCTGGGCGACCGGCTCGAGCGCCGCACCCTGATCTGCGGCATGACGCTGGTATCGGCAGCAGGCCTGCTCGTAACGGCCAACGCGACCAGTCTGAGCATGGTGCTGCTGGGCACCGGGATGACCGGGTTCGTGTCCGTCGTGGCCCAGATCCTGGTGCCATTCGCCGCCACGTGGGCCGCGCCCGAGGTACGCGGCAAAACCGTCGGCACGATCATGAGCGGTCTGTTGCTGGGCATCCTGCTGGGACGCACCCTGGCCGGCGGCCTGGCCGAGATCGGCAGTTGGCGCACGGTGTACTGGGTTGCCGCCGCACTGCTTGTGGTCATGGCGGGCCTGCTGTGGCGCCGCTTGCCGGTCAACCGCGAGCGCAGCACCTTGAGCTATCCCAAGCTGGTGGGGTCGGTGTTCATGCTGTTCGTGGAAGAACCGCATTTCCGCACCCGAGCTCTTCTGGGCGCCAGCGTATTCGCCTCGTTCAGCATGCTGTGGACGTCGCTGACCTTTCTGCTCGCGGGCCCCGCTTATGGATTCAGCGATGGCACGATCGGGCTCTTCGGCCTGGCAGGTGCAATGGGCGCCGTGGCCGCCGGCCGCTTCGGGGTCTTCGTGGATCGAGGCTGGGGCAACCGGTCCACCGCCGCCGCGTTGATGCTGCTCGTGGCGTCCTGGGGCGTGCTGTTTGCCGCCGAGCACGCGATCGTCGCGCTCATCGCGGGCATCCTGATTCTCGATCTAGCCGTTCAGGGCGTGCATATCACCAATCAAAGCGCGATCTACCGGTTGCGTCCCGAAGCCCGCAGCCGGTTGACCTCCGGCTACATGACGGCCTACTTCATCGGCGGTGCGGCCGGTTCGCTGGCTTCGGCAGCCGCGTTCGCCCATTGGGGCTGGCACGGCGTGACCACGATCGGCGTCGCATTATCGGCGGCCACATTGGCCTACGCCATCGGTTCGCGCCACGCTCGTATCCAGTAAGCAGGCACAGGGGGCGCGCAACTCTTATAATCGACGGTTTTGACGCTGGCGTGCTGCCGGCGCCAACCGCCCTTTCGTCCCAAGAGTCCCATGCAGGAACGCTACAGTCCCCTTACCGTCGAATCCTTTGCCCGTGAAGATTGGCAGACTCGCGATGTCTATCGCGTCACCGAACACGCCCTGGCGGCCGACGGTTCGGAAAAGCCGAAGTTCTACGCCTGCTCCATGCTGCCCTACCCCAGCGGCAAGCTGCACATGGGCCACGTGCGCAACTACACCATCAACGACATGATGGCGCGTCAGCTCCGCATGCGGGGATTCAACGTGTTGATGCCCATGGGCTGGGACGCGTTCGGGATGCCGGCCGAAAACGCCGCCATCAAGTCCAAGGTGCCGCCTGCAAAGTGGACCTACGACAACATCGCCTATATGAAGGGCCAGATGAAGGCGATGGGCCTGGCGATCGATTGGTCGCGCGAAATGTGCGCCTGCGATCCCAAGTACTACAAATGGAACCAGTGGCTGTTCCTGAAGATGCTCGACAAGGGCATCGCGTACCGCAAGACGCAGGTCGTGAACTGGGATCCGGTCGACCAGACGGTGCTCGCCAACGAGCAGGTGATCGACGGCCGCGGCTGGCGTTCGGGCGCACCGGTCGAAAAGCGCGAGATTCCCGGCTACTACCTGCGCATCACCGACTACGCGGATGAGCTGCTGGGCTTCGTGCAGGATGGCCTGCCCGGCTGGCCCGAGCGCGTGCGCCTGATGCAGGAAAACTGGATCGGCAAGAGTGCCGGTGTTCGCTTCGCGTTCCCCCACGAGATCCGCGATGCGTCGGGCGCGCTGATCCAGGATGGCCGCATGTACGTCTTCACGACGCGGGCCGATACCATCATGGGCGTGACCTTCTGCGCCGTCGCGCCCGAGCACCCCCTGGCCACACACGCCGCTCAAACCAATCCCGAACTGGCCGCCTTCATCGAACTGTGCCGTCAAGGCGGCACGACCGAAGCCGAAATGGCCACGCGCGAGAAAGAAGGCATGCCCACGGGCCTGCAGGTGAAGCACCCCGTCACCGGCAACCTGATCGACGTGTGGGTCGGCAACTACGTGTTGATCACCTACGGCGACGGTGCCGTGATGGGCGTGCCGGCCCACGACGAGCGCGACTTCGCGTTCGCACGCAAATACGATCTGCCGATCAAGCAGGTGGTCGCCGTCGAAGGCAAAACCTACGACGACACGACCTGGCACGATTGGTACGGCGATAAGCAAACCGGCGTCACCGTCAACTCCGCACCGTTCGATGGCCTGTCGCACACAGCCGCCGTGGATGCCGTCTCGCAAGCGCTGGCCGCACAAGGCTTGGGCGAAAAGCAAACCACGTGGCGCTTGCGCGACTGGGGCATCTCGCGTCAACGCTACTGGGGCACGCCCATCCCGATCATCCACTGCGAAGATTGCGGTGCGGTGCCGGTGCCCGAGGCCGATCTGCCGGTGGTCCTGCCTGACGATCTGATTCCGGATGGCAGCGGCAATCCGCTGGCCAAGCACGAGGCCTTCCTGTCGTGCACGTGCCCGTCTTGCGGCAAGCCCGCACGCCGCGAAACCGACACGATGGATACCTTCGTCGATTCGTCGTGGTACTACATGCGCTATACGTCGCCGGACAACGATCAAGCCATGGTCGATGCCCGCAACGACTACTGGATGCCGATGGATCAATACATCGGCGGGATCGAGCATGCGGTCCTGCATCTGCTGTATTCGCGCTTCTGGTCGCGTGTGATGCGCGACATGGGTCTGGTCAAGTTCGACGAGCCCTTCACCAAGCTGCTGTGCCAGGGCATGGTGCTCAACCATATCTACTCGCGCAAGAATGCCCAGGGCGGCATCGAGTATTTCTGGCCCGAGGAAGTCGAAAACGAGTACGACGAGAAAGGCGCGATCACGGGCGCTCACCTGCGCGCCGACCAGTCCCCCATCACCTACGGTGGCGTGGGCACGATGTCGAAATCGAAAAACAACGGTGTCGATCCGCAATCGCTGATCGACACGTTGGGCGCCGATACCGCACGCCTTTTCGTCATGTTCGCCAGCCCGCCCGAGCAAACGCTCGAGTGGTCCGATTCGGGCGTGGAAGGCGCGAACCGCTACCTGCGCCGACTGTGGTCGCAAGGCTATGCCAACCGCGAATCGCTCGCGCGCGGCCTTGCAGCCAAGGTCGATTTCGCGGATGCGCCGTCGGCCGTCAAGGATCTGCGCCGCGAGGTCTATGGCCTGCTCAAGCAAGCCGACTACGACTATCAGCGCATCCAGTACAACACCGTGGTGTCGGCCAGCATGAAGCTGCTCAACGCCTTCGAAAACGCCGTGCTGCCCGAAGGCGCGGTGAGCGACGCGGCGCGTGCCGAAGTCTTCGGTATCCTGCTGCGCGTGATCTACCCGGTCGTGCCGCACGTCACGTGGCACATGTGGCGCGATCTCGGTTACGCCGATCAATACGGTGAGCTGCTCGACGCGCCGTGGCCGCAGGTCGACGAAGCGGCGCTCATCGCCGACGAAGTCGAGCTGATGCTGCAGGTCAATGGCAAATTGCGCGGTGCCATTCGCGTGGCTGCCACGGCGGAACGCAGCGCGATCGAGGCATTGGCAGCCGGGCACGAGGCCGTCGAACGCTACCTCGAGGGCCGTCCCCCGAAGCGGGTTATCGTGGTGCCCAACAAACTGGTTAACGTGGTCGGTTGATGAGGTCTAGCATGAATTCTGCGCGTCATTTCGGAGCCGCCCGAGCCCTTTTGGGGCGTGGCCCCCGATGGCTTGTCGCCTCGGCGGCGCTGGCGTTGCTCGCCGCCTGCGGCTTCGCGCCGCGCGGCACGTCGCCGTTGCCGTTCAACACGCTGTATGTGGGCGTGCCCGACAATTCGCCCTTCGGTGCCAGCTTGCGGCGCCAACTGGTCGCGGCCTCGCCCAACACCACGATCACCGAAACGGTGAAGGGTGCCGAAGCACAGCTGCAACAGGTGTCGCAGACGCAAAACCTGCGCGAAGTGTCGTTGAACTCCGCGGGCCGCGTCGAGCAGTACGAACTCACGTTGCAGTTCACGTTCCGGTTGATCGACGGCAAGGGCAATGTGCTCCTGCCCGATACGCTGCTTACCGTGCAGCGTGAACTGCCTTACAACGATCAGGTCGTGCAGGCCAAGGAAGGCGAAATCACGGTGCTGTTCCGCAATATGCAGCAGATTCTGGTCGATCGCATCGTGCGCCGTGTCACCTCCCCCGAAGTGCGCGAAGCCGCGCAGGCCGTGGCGGCCGGGCGCCCCATCAGCGCCGACGTGCCCGTGATCGACCCGTCGGTCACGCTGCCGCAGACGCGCCCACCTGTGTGGGAACAACAACGCGTGTCGCCCATGGACCGCTATTGATGCGGATGTGCGCATGACGCCGCCGCTCGATGCCGACCGCTTCGTCGAGCAACTCCGCCGTTCAGGCGGCACGCTCGCGCCGCTGTACGTCATCAGTGGCGACGAACCGCTGCTCGTCACCGAAGCGCTCGACGCCATGCGCGCCGCCGCGCGCGCGGCAGGCTACACCGATCGCAACACGCTGGTCATGGATGCACGCAGCGACTGGAGCGCCGTCGCGGCGGCCACGCAAAGCGTGTCCCTCTTCGGCGACCGCACCTTGGTCGAAATCAAGTTGCCCACCGGCAAGCCGGGCAAGGTGGGGGGTGAAACGCTGGCGGGGCTGGCTGCCAAACAAGGCGGCCAGACGAATCCCGATACGCTCGTCGTCATCACGTTGCCGCGCCTGGATAAAACCACGCGCGACAGCAAATGGGCCACGGCGCTTGCGCGCGCAGCCGTCTCGGTGGATGTGGGCACGATCGAACGCACGCGTCTGCCCGCCTGGATCGGCGCGCGGCTGGCCCGCCAGAAGCAGCAGGCCGACCCCGCCACGTTGCAATGGATTGCCGACAAGGTCGAGGGCAACCTGCTGGCGGCCCACCAGGAAATCCAGAAGCTGGGATTGTTGTATCCCGAGGGCGCGCTGGCGGCCGAAGACATCGAACGCGCCGTGCTCGACGTGGCGCGCTACGACGTATTCGGCTTGCGCGATGCCATGCTGGCAGGCGATGTGGCGCGCACGGTCCGCATGCTCGACGGCTTGCGGGCCGAAGGCGAAGCGCTCCCGCTGGTGCTATGGGCAGTCGGCGAAGAAATCCGCATCCTCGCCCGTGTGGCCGACGCGCGCGCCAGCGGCCAGGACATGAATGCGGTGATGCGCCGCATGCGCATCTTCGGTGCACACGAACGTCTGGCGCAGCAGGCCTTGGGTCGCGTGGCGGCGCGTGCCTGGCCGGCGGCCGTGCAGCACGCACACGACGTCGACCGCTTGATCAAGGGCATTCAAGTGCCCGGACGGCTGAGCGATCCTTGGGAAGAAATGACGCGGCTTGCCCTGCGCGTCGCGGCGGCAGGCGCGCCGCGCCCTCGACCTCGACCGTAACGCCCACGCTCAAGCCAAGGCCGCGCGACGTGTCGGGGCCGCAGGTACGGATAGCACGTCTGCCCTCGCCCGCTGATCCGTCGTCCCCCACTCGATCGCCGTGGCAGCCGCGCCGATAGCCAGACGGCTCCAGGCACCCCCTGAATATTCATTGCCAGATACATGATCATGACGTCCTCTCTTTCCATTGAAGACAAGCTGCACCGCATGGGCGAATCTGCCCGTGCCGCTTCCCGTGTGCTGATGCGCACGTCCGACGCGGACAAATCGCGCGCCTTGCTGGCCATGGCCGATGCGCTGCTGGCGCAACGCGACACCGTGCGCGCCGCCAATGAGCGCGACCTGGCCGCCGCCCGCGCGAACGATCTCGCACCGGCCCTGCTCGACCGCCTGACCCTCACCGATCGCGGCATCGACCACATGGCGGCGGGCCTGCGCCAGATCGCCGCCATGCCCGATCCCGTGGGCCGCATCAGTGAAAGCACGTTGCGGCCCAATGGCATGCGCGTGGCCCAAATGCGTGTGCCGCTGGGCGTGATCGGCATCATTTACGAATCGCGGCCCAATGTGACGATCGATGCCGCGTCGCTTTGCCTGAAGTCCGGCAACGCCGCCATCCTGCGCGGCGGCAGCGAGGCCCTGCACGCCAATCTGGCGCTGGGCGAGATCATCCGCGCCGGCCTGGAACATGCGGGCCTTCCGTCCACCGCCGTGCAAGTCATCGACACACCCGATCGGGCCGCCGTGGGCGCGTTGATCACCATGACCGAGCATGTGGACGTGATCGTGCCGCGCGGGGGCAAGAGCCTGATCGAGCGCCTCGCACGCGACGCCCGGGTGCCGTTGATCAAGCACCTCGATGGCAATTGCCACGTCTACATCGACCGGGCTGCCGACGCCGACCGCGCGCACAGCATCGCGTTCAATGCCAAAACGTATCGCTATGGCGTGTGCGGATCGATGGAAACCCTGCTCGTGCATGCGTCGCAGGCCGATACTGTGCTGCCGAAGCTCGCCCAAGCCTTCATCGACCATGGCGTAGCGTTGCGCGGTTGTGCACGCACGTGCGCACGCGTGCCGCAAGCCACCCCGGCCACCGATGAAGATTGGGCCACCGAATACCTCGGTCCGATACTGGCCATTCGCGTGGTGGATGATATGGACGAGGCCATCGCTCACATTGCCCGCTGGGGCTCGGGGCACACGGATGCGATCGTCACGCAGGATAGCGATGCAGCCACCCGCTTTCAGCGCGAAGTGGACTCGAGTTCGGTATTGGTCAACCTGCCCACCTGCTTCGCCGACGGCTACGAATACGGGCTGGGCGCGGAGATCGGCATCTCGACCAACCGCCTGCATGCGCGCGGCCCCGTGGGCCTGGATGGCTTGACCACCTACAAATGGGTGCTCAACGGCGAAGGCCAGACGCGGGGGTAGCCTGACGGCGAACGATACAATGCCGCTTTAGCGACCGTATCGGAACCCCCGCCATGACCATGCTTTGGATCAAGACGCTGCACATCGTATTTATCGCTTCCTGGTTTGCAGGCTTGTTTTATTTGCCGCGCATCTACGTCAACCTGGCGCAAACCACCGATGCGGCAACGCGAACCTGTTTGATCGGCATGGCCCGCCGCTTGTTCCGGTTTACGACTATTCTGGCAGTACCCGCCATCGTTTTCGGTGTGTGGCTGTTCATGGGCTACGGCATCGGCATGGGCCCCGGCAACGGCTGGATGCATGCCAAATTGTTGTTCGTGGTGCTGGCCATCGGCTATCACCATGCCTGCTGGATCATGCTGCGCAAGTTCGAAGGCGATCGCAATACCCGTTCGCATACGTTTTATCGTTGGTTTAACGAAGTTCCCGTCGTGCTGCTGTTCGTCATCGTTGCGCTCGTCGTCGTCAAACCGTTTTGATGACCTTCTGTCTGATGACTTTTTGCTTTCCCGCACATGACTACTGATGATTCCGATTCGCCGCGCAAAACGCTGACGGCCAAACGCGACCCCGCCACCGACGCCCCTGCGGATGCGCCCAAGCGCACGCGCAGCGGCGCCCGCGCGCGCCTGGTCGCGCAAACCGAGCGCAGCCGCCAGCAAACGCAGCGCATGGCGGCCACCGAATTGCCGCCCAAACCGGCGGCGGGCGAAAACGCCGGCGACGAGCCCGCCAAACCTGCCGTCGTGCACCGCCCGGCACCCCCACCGCGCGAATCGCGCTTCGGCCGTGACGACGCGCGCAGCGATCGGCCCGCCCGCTCGCCGCGTCCCGATGGCGGATCGCGCTTCGAACGCCCCGACGGCCGTGCTGCCGGTCCCCGTGGCGACCGTCCCGAGCGCAGCGCCAGTGACCGTAGCAGTGCAGACCGTGGCAGCGCCGGCCGCAGCAGCCCCCAACGCGGCGCCTCCGACCGCGGCGCTGACCGCTACGATCGCGGCGGCCGTCCAAATGACGTCGATCGTTCCAATCGTGCCGAGGGCCGCGACCGCCCCGCGCGTGAAAATGAGCGTTCCAGCGACGAGCGCCCGCGTTCGCGCAACGCCAGCGTGCCCAACGACGACCGCGATCTGTCGGCCAACGCCGCCTCGCGGTTTGCCGTCCAGGTGCCGGAGGTCGAGCGCTTCGGTATTTTCGCGTCGTGCCCGCAAGGTCTGGAAGACGCGTTGGCAGCAGAAATGCAGGCCTTGGGCTTCGAGGATGCCACCCCGGGCCGCGCCGGCTGCCAGTTCAGCGCGGACTGGGAAGGCGTGCAGCGCGCCAATCTGTATTCCCGGTTGGCCACTCGCATCCTGGTGCGCGTCGCGCAAGCGCCGATCAGCACCGAAGACGACATTCTCGAGCTGGCGCGCGCCACGCCCTGGGAGCGCTGGTTCGGTGCCGAGCACACCTTGCGCGTGGACACCTCCGCCATTCGCAGCCCGATGCAGAGCTTGCAGTACTGCAATCTGCGCGCCAAGGACGGCATCTGCGACCGCCTGCGCGAACTGGAAGGCGAGCGCCCCAGTATCGACACCGTGCGCCCGGATGCGCGTGTGCACCTCTTCCTCACGGCCGATACTGCCACGCTCTATCTGGACACCTCGGGCGAGTCCCTCTTCAAGCGCGGCTGGCGCCTGGACAAGGGCGAAGCGCCGCTGCGCGAAAACCTCGCCGCCGGCATGCTGGCCCTCGCGGGCTGGGATCCTTCTGCACCCCTGCTCGACCCGTTCTGCGGCAGCGGCACGATCCTGATCGAGGCGGCCTGGATCGCGCTCGGCATTCCGCCGGGTATCGCACGCCCGTTGGGCTTCGAGCGCCTGCGCGGCCATGATGCCGCCAAGTGGCAAGCCGTCAAGGACGAGGCCGAGTCGCGGATCCAATCGCACCTCGAAACGCCGCTTATCGGCTACGACATCGATCCTCAGGTCATCGAATTCGCCCGCAACAATATGGAGCGCGCGTGGCTTGCCGACGAGGCCATCCGTTTCGAGGTGGGCGATGCGCGTCATATCGAAGCACCGGCCCCCAGTGGCTGGATCGTCACCAATCCGCCTTACGGCGATCGCTTGCCGTTGGAAGACGACACGCTGCTTCCCGAATGGGCCAGTTGCCTGAAGCGCAACTTCGATGGGTGGCAGTTGCACGCCATTTCGAGCGACATGAGCTTTCCACAAGCCCTGCGACTGAAAGCTGCCCGCCGCACGCCGCTCTTCAACGGCGGCCTCGATTGCCGCCTGTTCGGCTTCGATATCAAGAGCGGAGATTTTCGTAACACTTAAGTTGGCGGTATCCCTGGAGACGTGCTTGCACAAACCTAGGGATAACCCTAGAATTGAAACTTCAGTACCGATTTTCCCCTTGGGGGCTTTACCGCCCCTTTTAAGCCCGCCTCTTGAAGGCGGGTTTTTTTTGGCCAAATCAAATGCGCCCGGCGCCCCATCAGCCCCATTTGCCGGGGATGCGTGATAATACGGCCCCATGACCGTCACGCTTCCGACCAAAACGCCCAGCCGATTCCGCCGCTTCGCCTGCATGATGTATGAAGGCGTGCTGTTGTTCGGCGTGATTTTTCTGGCCGCCTATCTTTTCGATACGCTCACCCAGAGCAAGCATGCGCTGATGTACCGGCATGGTCGTCAGGCGTGGCTCTTCCTGGCGCTCGGCGTGTATTTCATCCTGTGCTGGCGTCGGCGGGGCCAGACGCTGCCGATGAAGACCTGGAACATCAAACTTGTCGATCGCGACGGTCAACCGCCCACGCTCGGCCGCCTCATCCTGCGCTACATTCTCGTCTGGCCCATGATTCTGGCCGCTGCCGGTCTGGTATGGCTGGCTTCGCGCGCGACCGGATTCAGCTCGACCGACATGCTCATCGTGATCGCGCCCTTTGCCGCATTTGCCTGGACCTGGATCGATCGCGACGGCCAGTTCCTGCACGATCGGCTGCTGGGTACCCGGCTTGTCGATGTACAACCCGGCAGGAAGGTGACCAGCGCGGGCACTGCCGATCCCGTGGCGCCCTAGCGACACCTTGGGCGATCGCGCACAGGAGGCGCCCCCCGGCGCCGCCGGTAGCGCGACCCCGGTCATCGACGCGTCACAAGACTGTCATGACAATGTAACGCCCGTGCTTTGAGATAGTCGTCACACGCACTCTCAAGGGCAAGAACGGCATGGTGACGGAGATCGACCCCACGCACTGGCGCACGCTGTGGATCTCCGATCTGCATCTGGGCAGCGCGGCCTGCTCGGCCGAGAGTCTGCTCGACTTCCTCGATCGCCACGATGCCGACACCCTCTATCTCGTGGGCGACATCGTGGATGCGTGGCACTTGAAACGTTTCGGCCATTGGCCCCGGGCGCACAACGATGTGGTTCAGCGCATCCTGCGCCGCGCCCGCAATGGCACCCGGGTCATCCTCATCCCTGGCCGCCGTGACCCGTTCGTGCGTGATTGGGCGGGCGTTTCGTTCGGCGACATCGATATCGTCGAAGAGGCCATTCACCGCATGGCATGCGGGCGACGGCTGCTCGTCACCCACGGCGACCAGTTCGACAGCCGCTGGACCACTCGTCTGGCGGGGATCTATCACACCGTGCAGCGGTGGCGCGATGAGCGGCGCAATCCCGAGACCGCGGAACGGGCCAACGATGACCGGGAAGATGGCCATCAGCGCGGCCGCGCGGGATATCTGCGCCAGGTGCAACACGTCGGCCTCAATGAAGTGCGCCGCCGCATGCTCGACGGTCTGATTTGCGGTCATGCCCACGCCCCCGCACTCGAGACGGTGGACGGGCTGATCTACGGCAACGATGGCGATTGGGTGCACAGCCTGTCGGCCATTACAGAGGATCACGAAGGCCGCCTGAGCCTCCAATATGGTCAGCCGCAGGCGCGGCGCTTGCCCTCATCGCGGGACGCCACCCGCCCCTTGGCGATGCCGGCGTTGCCTTCAACCCTGCGCCGCTAGAGGCATCCGTACAAACCCTAAGGGTTTCGGCCGACACGCACACAAATATTGCAGTTCACGTCCCTCTCCGTCATGCTTGCACATGGCGACGACGGCCCTGCTCGCGGGTGCGTAGTGTCGTAAACCTGCTTTCTCTGCTGCAAAGGGCCATGAACGACCAATATCAAGCGCTCTATCAAACCTTCAGCTGGCTCGTTCCGACGCAGTTCAACATTGCCCAGGCATGTTGCCACCGCTGGGGCGAAAGCACCGCCGATGCGCGTCGCATCGCCATCTTCTACGAAGATGAACAGGGGCAACGCGAGGTTTGGACATACGCGCGACTGACAGAGGCGACCAATCAACTGGCCAACGGACTGCTGCGCATGGGTGTGCAGCGCGGCGACCGGGTTGCAGTCGTACTCGGCCAGCGTCCCGAAACCGTGGTCGCCCAGATGGCGATCTTCAGCGTGGGGGCGGTATTGCTGCCGCTATCGTCGTTGTTTGGCCCGGATGCGCTCGAGTCGCGCCTGCGCGACGCCGAAGCCCGTGTGGCCATTGTCGACGAATCCTCCAGCGCTCAGGTCATTGCGGTCGCCGAGCGCATCCCTGCCTTGCAGCAGATCGTCGGCATCGGCTTTGCCGACGAGCGCGTGCTGCCTTGGCGCAGCCTGCTCGCCCGGCAACCCACCGAATTCAAACCGCTGCCTACGCGCGCACTCGATCCCGCCATCCTGCTCTATACGTCGGGTACCACCGGTACGCCTAAAGGCGCGATGCTCCCGCATGCTGCCTTGATCGGTAACTTGCCGGGATTCGTGGCCTCGCAAGATTGGTTTCCCAAGACCGGCGACGTGTTCTGGTCGCCCGCCGATTGGGCATGGACAGGCGGGCTGATGGACGCGCTGCTGCCCACGCTGTACTTCGGGCATCCCATCGTGGGCACCAGCGGCCGGTTCTCGCCGGAACGCGCCTTCGAGCTGATGGAGCGCTACCAGGTCACGAACACGTTTCTCTTTCCGACTGCCCTCAAGCTCATGATGAAAACGGTGCCCAAGCCACGCGACTATTACGCGTTGGCCCTGCGCGCCATCATGAGCGCGGGCGAAGCCGTGGGCGAGCCGGTATTCGACTGGTGTCGCGATGCCCTGGGCGTCGTCCCCAACGAGATGTTCGGTCAAACCGAAATGAACTACCTGGTCGGCAACAGCGATGGCCGCTGGCCCGCGCGCCCGGGCAGCATCGGTCGCCCCTATCCCGGCCATCAGGTTGCCGTCGTCGATGCCGAAGGCAACCCCGTGCCGGCCGGCACGATCGGAGAAATCGCGCTCAACCGCTACGACATTCACGGCTACCCCGATCCGATCATGTTTCTGGGTTACTGGCGCAACGAGGCCGCTACGCGCGACAAGTTTTCGGGCGACTGGTGTCGCACGGGCGATCTGGCCAAGGTGGATGAAGACGGCTATTACTGGTATGCCGGCCGTGCCGACGACATGTTCAAATCCTCCGGCTACCGCATCGGTCCAAGCGAAATCGAGAACTGTCTGATCGGCCATCCGGCGGTCGCCAATGCCGCGGTGGTGCCCAAGCCCGACGCCGAGCGAGGCGCCCTTGTCAAAGCCTACGTCGTGCTCACGCATGACGCGGCAATGCAATCCAGCGAAACCATCAGCGCCGATCTGCAAAATTATGTGCGCGAGCGGCTCGCGACCTATCAATACCCCAAGGAAATCGAATTCGTCGATACCCTGCCGATGACGGCCACGGGCAAGATCCAGCGCAACATCCTGCGCCAGCAAGAGTGGGATCGCGCCCAGGCAGCCACCTTGTCGTCGTAATGACCGCCCGATAACACTGGAGTGTTTGGTATGCCTTTGTACGAACTGGACGGCGAAGCGCCGATTGTCGACGCAAGTGCCTATATCGCCGACAGCGCCGATCTCATCGGCCGAGTACGGCTGGAAGCCGGCGTCAGCATTTGGTCGCACGTCTCGATCCGAGCCGACAACGACACCATCGTGATCCAGGAAGGCACCAATATCCAGGAGTCCAGCGTCCTGCACGTCGACGCGGGCCAGCCCATGTCCATCGGGCCGAACGTGACGGTGGGCCATCAAGCCATGTTGCACGGCTGTACCATCGGTGCCGGCAGCCTGATCGGCATGCAGGCGATTGTGCTCAATGGCGCCGTGATCGGCAAGAACGTGCTGGTGGGCGCCGGCGCCATCATTCCGGAAGGCCGTGAGATCCCCGATAACGTCCTGGTGATCGGCATCGGCAAAATCGTGCGCGAACTCAGTGCCGACGAGATTGCCAATATGCACGGCAATACCCGTCATTACGTGGAACGCGGCCTGCACTACAAGACGGCGCTCAAGCGGGTCGGCTGACGCGTCGGTGGGCACGCGGCCATTGGGGCTTTTCATGGCATCCAGACGCGGATCGGCTAACATTCCAGCATGACCGATCATCTCAAAAAATACCTGCTGGAAGACCGCACCGTGCGCGTGCAGGCCGTTCGTCTGCACGACACCTGGCGCGCCGCGCAGGTCAATCACCAGTATCCGCCCGCCATCACCAAGCTGCTGGGCGAACTGGTCGCCGCCGCCACGTTGCTGGCCGCCAATCTCAAATTCGAAGGCGCCCTCGTCTTGCAGATGCAAGGCGACGGCCCGATTGCACTGCTGGTCGTCGAATGCCGCGCCGATCTCAGCCTGCGCGCAACCGTCAAGCTGCGCGAAGAATATGTGGTGCCAGATACCGGCTCTCTGCAGAGCCTCGTCAACCCGGGCGGCAAAGGCCGCTTCATCGTGGTGCTCGATCCGCAAAGCCGCCATACCGGCCAGCAAGCCTATCAAGGCATCGTGCCGATCGAAGGCGACACCGTCGCCGACGTGCTCGAGCACTATATGAAAGCGTCGGAACAGCTCGATACCCGCATGTGGCTCAGCGCTGACGGCGATCACGCCGCCGGCATGCTCGTGCAGCGCCTGCCCGATAACGGCGGCAGTGCGGCGCGCGCCGGCATCAGCGAAGAAGAAGCCGTCGAAGCGGCCGCCGAAACCTGGCGTCGCACCGTGCACCTGGCGTCCACGATCAAGCGCGAAGAACTGCTTGAACTCGACACCGATACGCTGATGCATCGCCTCTTCTGGGAAGAAACGCTCGTCGCCTTCGACCCGCAAACCGTGCAGTGGCATTGCCCCTGCACGCGCGAGCGCGTGGCTGAGATGCTGCGCATGCTGGGCCGCGACGAAGTCGAGGACATCCTGGAAGAACAGGGCAAGGTCGACGTGGCCTGCGACTTCTGTGGCAAGCCGTACCACTTCGATGCCGTCGACTGCGCGGAGCTGTTCATCGACAAGCCCAGCTTGTCGTCGCAGAACCCGCCAACGATGCATTGATCGTCAATGCGACGCGCATCGGCAACACGATCAATGAAGCATCGACCGGCCATGGCAGGATACAAGACAATCCTCGCGATCGTGGCCGGTTTCGCGGCCGCTTTCGTGCTGCTCGGCGGCATTTCCGTGGGTTACTCGCCGATCAGCATCGTGCTGCTGGCAGCCGTCGGCGTCCTCTTCGGTGCCGTGGCCGCGCCGGAAATCGAGCCCGGCCTGTTTCGCCGTCCCATCCTCTGGCAAATGAGCTTTACGGTGCTGGGTTGCATATCGGTCGCAGCCCTGCTTGGTGCCGCCTTCGAAGGCTACGCCCTGGCTGCGATCGTGGGCATCGTCGCAGGGTATCTCGGGCCATATTGGATCCGGCAAGTGCGCTTGCCGTAATGAAACCGCGACCTCAATCCCTGCGACATGTCTGAATCCAATACCGACCTGCGCGCTTTTTCATTCGTGCTCGCCGTACCCGATCTCGAACGCAGCGCAGCTTATTTCCGTGATGCGCTCGGCTTCCGACTGGCGTGGCCGGAAGGTTCGGGCTGGCAACTCGTTTCCCGGGGCGCCGTGCGCATCATGTTGGGCCATTGCCCAGATGCGCTCGCGCCGGCAGACATCGGCGATCACAGCTATTTCGGCTATCTGCATGTGGACGATGCCGACACGCTTCACGACGAGTTTGTCGGCCGCGGTGCCATCATTCTCCAACCGCCCATGGATCGTCCCCACGGCATGCGCGAGTTCCTGGTCGCCACGCCAGACGGCCATCGCTTGATGATCGGTCAGAATGTGCCGACCGCTCCCAAGGGATGACGACGCGGATCGCAGGTCACCCAATCTGCAACGTCCGAATCTTTTTGCCTTGCAGTTGAAACGTGTAATCCACGACTGCTGGGCTACCCGGAAAATTACCGGCCAACCTGGCCGACATGACGACCTGACCGTCACTTTCCCGGCACGCCAGCGGCTCGACGGTGTATCGATATTTCTGCCTGGCCGCTTGCTTCCACTGCTTGATGGCAGCGATGCCCTCAATCGTTTTACCCTCGTCCTTGACGACCGCATCAGCTGCGAAAAACGCCTCCAGGCGATCAACGTCCGGGTCGGCTTCACTGTCGATGTAGGCTTGAACCACGGCGGGCAGCGTCGGCGTCATTTGCGTTCTCCTTGAAGATTTTCGATGACGCTATGATCCGATAGCCCGATCGAACCCACAAGAACGCACAAAAAAGTGAGTGCCCCTTGAGCGTAAGAAAAATCTATACGGCCGATATAGCCGCCAGAGATGTAGAGGCCGTTTTCAAGCTTCTGCGAGGCAAATGGAAGCTCCTGATTCTGTTTCATCTCTTCGATGGTCAGGTCCAGCGCTTCTCGGATCTCGAACGGCGAGTAAGCGGCATCACCCAAAAAATGCTTGCCCAGCAACTGCGCAGCTTCGAACGCGATGGCATCGTTGTTCGTACCGTTTCCGGTGACGTCCCGCCGCACGTGGACTACCGGCTGACACCGTGGGGGCAACAACTGTGTCCCGTTCTCGATAGCATGCTGGAATGGGCCGAGCACTATCCCGCCAGCGCCGGCGATGCCGACTAAGCCGCTAGCCTTACGCTACCCATGCGCCGCATTGATGCGTACACTTCCGGCATGCTGCGCATCGACAATCTCACCAAACGCTATGGCGATCACGTTGTATTCCAGGGGCTCACACATGAGTTCCATGCTGGATGCCTGGCGCTATGCGAAGAAGAAAGCACCGGCAAATCCACCTTGCTGAGTATTGTCGCGGGCGTTATCGCGCCGGATACCGGCGACGTATGGATCGATGGCCATTCAATCGTTCAGACGCCGCAGCTCGCCAAGACGCGCCTGGCTTATGTGCCTGACAACTGCATGGTGTTTCCCACGCAAACCGGACGGGGACTGCTTGAACAGATCGCGTCGGAAAGAAACGTCGCCCTTGACGATGCCGTCATGGCTATCGCGCACCGACTGGGCTTGGAACCGCATCTGGACAAGCGCTTTGAACAAATGTCCACGGGGACGCGCCGCAAGGTGTATCTGACGGCTGCGGCCTTGGGCGAGCCTGCCGTCGTCATCGCGGACGGCGCGAGCAACGGGCTCGATGCACCAGCGCGCGCCGTGCTCGCCGACCTGTTCAAGACCTGGGCGCAGGATCGCGTCGTTTTTTTTGCGAGTCACGATGCAGAACTGGTTGAAGCATGCGAAGCTAAGGTACTCAACCTGGCCGAATCGCGCTGAGTCACCTGCGGCGGATATGCCTTGCGGTTTGATGCAGGCGGCACCTGTGAATCGCTATCTATCGTCTGCTCGATACATCGATGTGTAGGCGCGCCAAAGTTCCCGACATAACGATCGAGCAACCGCCGAGGTCGCGATGAGTTTCATGGGCGAGCACAATCAGATCTGCCGCGCTGCAGTCGCATCGCTTGGCCGCGAACTAGCGGCGTGGCGGCCCTCCAGGGACCGAGCGACCTTCGGCGTCGAAACGGTGCTGTCCGTCGCACTTGCCGTTGGCGCCGCACATGCACTGCATCTGTCGAACACCTGGTGGGCCGCCATCAGCGGTTTCGCCGTCATGCAAACGAGTTTCACCGGTTCCGTGCAGCGTGCTGCGCACCGGATGCTGGGCACGCTGAGCGGCGCCGTATTGGGGATCGTTGCGGGGTCTTCGCTTGGAGATCGGCCCTGGCTGTTCGTTCCCGTCCTCGCCGGGATAGGCGGTGTGGCCGTGTACTACGGCAATGGCTCTCGCGCCCCTTACGCATGGGTGCTCGGCGGCGTGACCGCATTACTGGTGACATATGAAGCGCATCTTCTTCTCTCCGTCAGATCCACCGCGATATTCGCCGCGCTGCGAGTGGCCGAGGTAGCCGTCGGCACAGTGTCGTGCGTGATCGTGACAAGCGCGTTTCATTTCGGACCGCGTTGGTATGCACGTGCGCGTGCACGGCCAGCGGTACCTGCGCCTGCTCACGCGGATCATGACGTCGGCACGCCCGCCATGCCGGACAAGCCGTCTTCAAACGCCATGCAGCCCGGTCGCGTATTGCTCAGTGTGCAGAGCGCACTTGCCGTCGCGATCCTTGCCACGCTCACCTACTCCCTGAATCTGCCAGGGTTTGCACAAGCCATGGTCACGGCGATCGCGGTGCTGATACTGCCCGCGGGTGCGCCCGCACACGACATGCGACGACCGATCACAGAAAAGATGATGCATCGTCTGCTCGGATGCTTGCTGGCCGGCGCTCTGGGCATCGCGTTGCTGCCCTTGATGCAAGGGCAGGTTGTGCTGTGTATGCTCGCGCTATCTTTCGGCGTGTGGATAGGGTGCCATGTGCAAACCGGTCAAGAAGGTGCGAGCTATGTCGGCCGGCAATTCACGATCGCGTTCATCATGGTGTTCGTGCAAGATCATCAGTGGTCAGCCGACCCCGTTCCTGCGCTGATGCGGCTATCGGGAATACTTGCCGGGATCGTCGTGATCACAGCGGTTGTGCTCGCAACGAGCCGGCTGCATGGGCCATCGGCCTTTCGCATATCGGCGAGATAGAAACCAGGGCATCAGGCCGCGCCGGCTCTCACCTAACGGCATCCCAATCAGCGCTTTTTCGATCGGCGCGACTCGAACGAGACAGCAGTATGCTTGATTGCTTTGCCCACCTGTCTGTCGGCATGTCTTTATATCTGTTTTCCTTCATTTCTGGAGCATCACCATGGTCCAAAGAAACACGATCTGCCTTTGGTATGACGGCGCCGCCCAAGACGCCGCCGAGTTTTACGCCCGCACGTTTCCCGACAGCGGAGTAGTGGCCGTCCATCGTGCGCCAGGGGATTACCCCGCCGGCAAACAAGGCGATGTCATCACGGTTGAATTCACCGTGGTGGGCATCCCCTGCCTTGGCTTGAACGGCGGGCCGATGTTCAGGCACAGCGAAGCCTTCTCCTTTCAGATCGCGACCGAGGATCAGGCCGAAACGGATCGCTTGTGGAACGCCATCATCGATAATGGCGGCCAACCCAGTGCATGCGGGTGGTGCAAGGATAAGTGGGGATTGTCTTGGCAAATCACGCCAAAGGCGCTGACGGATGCGATTACCGATCCGGACGTCGCTGCGGCCAAACGCGCATTTGCAGCGATGATGGGCATGACTAAAATCGACATTGCTGCGATCGAAGCCGCCCGTCGGGGTGAGTGAAGACGCTCGCGCGACGTGGTTTGGACTGGGCTCGCCGCCGCCCACGCGTCATCGCGTTGTCGGAAGGCCGCATGCCATTCAAGTTTGATGAGGAAGACATGCGTTTTTTGGTGGTCGGTACGAGCGGTGCCGGCAAGTCGACGTTTGGGCAGGCATTGGCAGCCGCGTTGCAGTGCCGCTTTGTTGAACTGGACGAGCATTATTGGGGCCCGCAATGGACACCCGTTCCGCATGCCGACTTTGAAACGGCCGTGCGCGCGGCCACGATAGGCGAACGTTGGGTTGCCGACGGCAACTACAGTGCCGTGCGCGACGCGCTCTGGCCGCGCGCCACCCATGTGGTGTGGCTCAACTACAGCCGGCGAGTCGTGTTCATGCGTGTGCTGCGGCGCACGCTGCGCCGAGGCGTGACACGATCGAAACTCTCGCACGGCAATCGCGAATCCCTGCTCACGGCATTTTTTTCCAGAGACTCGATTCTTTGGTGGTCATACTCGACCTTCGAGAAAAACCAGCACAAGTACGCTGCGCTTCGCCGAGATCCTGCTTATGGGCATCTTGAATGGACGGAACTGAACCGGCCGTCGCAAGCGAAGGCGTTCATTGCAAAGCAGATGCGCGCGCCAGCCTGAGCCATCCGTTTACGGCGAAAGTTCGGCGCACGACATGCGCACTACGTATAACTCGCACTAGCGGTGCGTGGCCGGGGCAGCCAGACTGGCCTGCATGTCGCCGTCTGCCCTTCCGATCTCGTTGCTCATGCCATTGCCGCGGCGTCCACTCGTGCCGTTGCCACAGCCATCACTCGTGCCGTCGCCACAGCGTTCATTTTTGCCGTTGCTGCGTCGTCCGCTCATGTCGTTGCCGGATCGTTCTCCCGTATCGCCCAATCACCGTTTGCACTGGGGGGCGCCCCGTGGTCTGCACGTGTCGCTGTCACTGAGGGTGTCGCCGGGTTCTTGCCCGCCGGCCTCATGGCGAGCGCGTCAAACGGGCCAGGCGCTCATCGAATTCGCGATCGTGGCGATCCCGATACTGCTTGCAGGCGCGGCCATTATCGAAGTGGCGCGGTGGCAAGCCGCGCGCATGATGGCGGGCATGGCACTCCTGGAGGCCGCACGTGCAGCCAGCACGCAGCATGGCCACCCTGATGCGCTGCAATCCGCTTTTGAGCACGCGCTGCGGCCTTGGTTTGCCGCCAGCGGCAGCCATCACGACAGCGCTCACCGCCAACGGACCCGCTTCGCAACAATCGAGGCGCAGCTTGCGCAAGCGCCCTATCGAGTGCAGATCGATGCGCCAAACGACGACCACTTCGCCCGCTTTGCCGATTCAGCGCTCAAGCTGGCCGTTGCAGGCAGCCGCAAGATCATCAACACGGACTATCTGGCCGAGCAACACGCAAGATCGAAAAGTCGGCGTGCGGCAAGCGGCGACACCATTTTCGACGCCACCACACTCAAGCTGCGGTTGACCTATCTACATGCGCCGATCGTCCCAGGCGTGCGTGCCCTCGTGCAGATGCTGGGTGCGTCGAGCGATGCCTTCGGCACGCAGGCGATTGCGCAAGGATTCATCCCGATTCGACGCGATATTGCACTCGAGATGCACTCCCACCCCGTGCAGTGGACCACCGTCAATCACGCCATGGCGCGCGTCGTCCATACGCGCGCGTCATCCTCCCCAATGGTGCCACCCACAAGCGCCACGCCGCCCACATGGCAGTGGGGAACGCCGTCGATTACGCATCCAGGCGCCGGCCCAACACCGCCCGCAGGCCATGGATCGGAGGGGCCCGATGCGTGGCGGCCCATCACCGAACCCGATGTACCGACAACAGATCCCCCACCTGGCGCAGGAGACGATCCATCCGGTGCCGGCACTGAGGGGGACAGCCCGTCAGATCCTGCCTGCGGCACAGTGATTTGCTGCGATCGTTGAACACCCACCGCAGCGCTGGGTGCGCAGCGGTGGCCGGTTGACCTACTACTTAAACAATGACGCCGCAGCCAATTCTGTATAAAGTTTTATACGAAGGTGCCTGATGGATAAAGAAATTCGCTGGGCTGGCTTAGCGTATAGCGACCTTCTATCTTTTCCCGTCGAACCACGTCGACAGGCTGGGTTTCAGCTGGGCAAGATCCAAGCGGTCTGGATCCGGCAGACTGGAAGCCCTTCGATGAGGTAGGAGCCGGCACACGAGCCAACAGGACAAGCGCATCGCCGAAAAGCGCTATAGCGCAATCGTCAACGCCAGGAAAAACAAGCCATGAAGATCGACACTGAGATCCGCCATGTGACCAAGCCGGGAGAGAATCTGTTTTTGCAACTTGGGTTCCCACCGGAAGAAGCCAAACGCCTGCAGTTGGCGTCACAAAAACATATCAATGACACAAAGCAGCTTAAGGAACAACTCATGGCAGAGCTCGCGGCGTGGATTGAACTGCATCATTTGAAGCAGGCCGAAGCGGCTGAAATCTTAATGCTGTCCCGACCGCGCGTGTCTGATGTGGTGAACAGGAAGACGACCAAGTTCACAATCGATACGCTGGTCGAAATGCTCAGCCGCATCGGCAAGCCTGTTCGGTTGGCGGTGGGTCAGTAAGGCACCGTCACAGCCGATCTCACTGCGCCGGCGGTGCCAGCATCGTCTTGATCACGGCGGCCATGCGCGGCGCCAGAATACTGCCGGCCTGAGGCCGATAGATGGCGCTATAGGTGTTTACAGGCAGAGCGGGTCTGATATCCAGCGACATCAACCGACCCTCAGCAATGTCGTCGCGGCAAAAGGTTTCTGGCAGATTGGCCACCCCGAAACCCGCGACTGCCAAGGCTTTGAGTCCTTCGAGGCTATTGCACGAAATCAATGTCGGCAGCGCCGCATGGTGCTCGACAAACCACCGTTGCACGATTCCGTTGAGCACTGAGCTGCTGGGTTGCAGGATCAGCGACAAGGTTGTGAGCCGCGCCGGCGTAATGGGAACCTCGCCGTAATCGAAGTTCGGACTGCACACCCACAGGTTGATGCTTTCGAATAACGTCATCGCAGCCAGTCCGTCCAGCAGGACGGGCGTGGGCACGATGACCAGATCCAGCTCCCCTGCACGGAGGTCCTTGATCAGGTCGAACGTGAGGCCTACACGGGGTTCGAGCATCACATGTGCGTACTGCGATCGGATGCCTTCCACCAGCGCGGGCAACCACGATTTGGCAATCAGTTCGGTCATGCCGAAGCGAAACCGCCGGCCCACGAATTCGGGGCTGCTCGCCAATTCTTCAATGGCATCGCGGCGCTCGAGAATTTCCACACCCAGCCGAAGCACTTCATGGCCCTTTTCACTCAACTTGAGCGCCCGGCTTTGACGGTCGAAGAGCGCCACGCCAAGACTGCTTTCCATTTCGAGCAGACGTTTGGAAATCGCCGACTCTGTCGTGAATAACCGCTCAGCGGCGCGAGCAAGACTGCCGCAGCGCGCCAATGCATCCAATGCTTCGAGTTGCTTGATGGTGATCATCGCGAGTTGTTCCTCAAAGGCTGCGTGCCAGATTGCCGGGATAACTGCTGCGGTCTTTGCAGAAGCTAAACCAGCCAGCATCGTTGCTTACCCAAACGCCGCGCCAGCCACCTGATGAGCCGTTGAAAAAACGCCCGCGACAGCAGCGGGCGATCGACGACCAGGTTGCGGCCACGAGAGACGGCAAGCAGTTTGGCCAAGTTTTTCGATACTGGAATAAAACGCTAGCTTAACTTGGATTCATTTCGCTTATCTTCTTCAGAGCGGAATGCCATGATGCAAAAAAAGGAGCTGCACATGGATACCCCGCTTTCGTTTGACCCCACGCTCACCGACGCCTATCGCGCCCTCTCGACCTCGCTGATCAGCGACAACCTCGACCGGCTGACGGGCGCTGTCGGGCTGCGCGCGCTTCATGCGACGCCACGTCTGGTGGGACGCGCCTTTACGGTCAAGACCCGTCCCGGCGACAACCTGTTCGTTCATCTTGCGCTCGACCTGGCCGCCCCCGGCGATGTGGTTGTGGTGGATGCGGGCGGTGACGTGACCAATGCACTGGTGGGCGAGATCATGCGCCGTTATGCCGAGCGCCGCGGCCTCGCAGGGTTTGTGATCGACGGCGCCATCCGCGACGCCGATACCTTCGCGCAAGGCAACTTCCAGTGCTTTGCCCGTGCGGTTTCCCATCGCGGCCCCTACAAGAATGGACCCGGCACCGTGCGCGAAGCGGTGTCCATCGGCGGCATGACGGTTCATCACGGCGATCTGATTGTGGCTGACGGCGATGGCGTGATCGCGATTCGCCCCGATGTGGCGACGCCGCTGCTTGCCCGCGTGCAGGCGTCACTGGCGTACGAGACCGAACTGATGCGGCAAATTTCCGTGGGCGAGTTCGATCGCAGCTGGCTGAATGATCTGCGTGCCAAGCACCAGTAAAAGGCACTGGAAACGCTTCGCCCCATCCCACCGCATCACCTCTCATTCTGGACGCCAAGACGATGTCACGTAAAACCTACCTTCCCTTGCTCACCAATGAAGAAGCCGCCGCAGCCAGCCGCGCAGGCGAGGTATTGCTGCTGCCACTCGGCACGGTGGAGAGCAATGGGCCCCATCAGATTCTCGGCTGCGACTTCATCGTCGCGGAACGCTTGGCCGAAGTCGTTGCCGCACGGACCAACGCTTTACGCATGCCCACGTTCCACTACGGTATCTCTGAGTTGCATGGCGGCCTGCCGGGCACCTTTGCACTTTCAGAACCGCTCTTCACGCAGATGATCGAGGCACTGTTGCGCGGTGCGGCCCACAATGGTTTCAAGCACGTTGTTCTGTTCAACTGTCATCGTCACAACCACCAGCCGATCGAGATCCTGGCGCGCGCGTTGCGCCGTGAGCAGTGCATCGGGGTGGCCGTCATCGATCCGCTGGAAGTCGCGCGCGATCTGGCACGCGAGCAGTTCGCGGGCGACCCGGCGGGTGCGGTGGGTCACGGTGGCGAACCGTTGATGTCGCTGATCGCGCACCTCAACCCTGACGATATTCGGATGGATCGTGCCGCGTCGCCTGACCTGGCCACGTTTCACGGCCTGCAGGCGCTGTCGTCCACCCGCTTCAAATTCGGCGGCAGCAAGGTTGGCTTGTTCCCTTATGCCGAGGAGGTCAATGCGAGTGGCGCGTGGGCAGACCTGTCGACCATGAGCGCCGAGCGCGGTCAGATCGCCTTCGAGCGCCTGTGCGACTTCACAGTCGATTTCGTCGAGGCGTTTCGCGCGATGCCGTTGATCGCCGAACACTCCCCACGTGGGGCGAATCCCGGGGCAGGCGCATGAACCGTCCCGCTGACACGGCCGCCTATGTCCGGCATGCGCTGCTGTTGCAGCGCTACGAAGGTGACGACGCCTTTCTGGGAGAGGTAACCGTCGAGTTCGAACGCCTGCGCGACATGGCGCAACGCCTCGACGACCCGCAGTTGCCGCACACGTTGCAGCCGGCGCCGGAGTTCACGCCATGAAGGTGACGGCACACGATATCGCGGGTCAGATCGCTCGGGGTGAGCGCAGCGCGGCAGAGGTTGTGGCAGCGGCATTACAGGCGATCGACCACGATAATCCTCGCTTGAACGCCTTCACCGCCATCACCGCCGATCGGGCGCGCGCCGAAGCGGCGGCGATCGACACGCGCCGGGCGCAAGGCGAACCGCTGCCGCCTCTGGCCGGCGTGCCCTATGCCGTCAAAAACCTGTTCGATGTCGCGGGGCACGTCACGTTGGCCGGTGGCCGCGTAAACGCCGGTAATCCGGCCGCACTTGCCGACGCGGCGCTGGTGGAACGCATGCATCACGCCGGCGCCATCCTGGTGGGCACGCTCAACATGGATGAACATGCCTATGGCTTTACGACCGAGAACACCCATTACGGCGCATGTCGCAATCCGGTGGATGTGACGCGGGTCGTTGGCGGCTCGTCGGGGGGCAGCGCGGCGGCCGTGGCGGGCGGTATCGTTCCGCTGAGCTTGGGTTCGGACACGAACGGCTCGATTCGAGTACCGGCGTCGCTGTGTGGCATCTACGGGCTCAAGCCCACGTATGGACGACTTTCGCGCGCAGGCGTCTTCCCATTCTCGTTCAGCCTGGATCATGTGGGACCGATGGCGGCAACGCTGGACGACCTTGAACTGGCCTACACCGCACTGCACGACGCGCCGCGCGACCGCCAAGCCGTGCCGACGCGGCGCGGATCGCGGCTGCGCGTGGCCGTGCTTGGCGGATATTTCGACGAATGGTCGAGTGCTCCGGCGCGCGCCACCGTCAATCATGCGGCACGCATCCTCGGCGCCAGCGAAATCGTGACCTTGCCCGATGCAGCACAGGCCCGCGCGGCGGCATTCATTATCACTGCAGCCGAAGGCGGCGCGTTGCATGCCCCGCGACTGCGCGAAGCGTATGCGCAGTTCGAACCGCTCTCGCGTGCGCGTCTGGTTGCGGGCAGCCTGGTGCCTGCCGAGTGGGTGCAAAAAGCCCAGCGCGTGCGGCGCCGTTTTCTCGAGCAAGCCAAAGCGGCATTCGATCGCTACGACGTTCTGCTCGCGGCCGCAACGCCGGTCTCGGCACCCAGGCTGGGCGCAACCACCATGACGATCGGCAACTCGGACGTTCCGGTGCGGGCTGGGCTGGGACTGCTCACGCAACCGATTTCCTTTATCGGATTGCCCGCGTGCAGCGTGCCGGTACCCATGCCAAACGCCGCCCTACCGATCGGGGTGCAGGTGATTGCCGCACCGTGGCGGGAACAGGATTGTTTTACTGCTGCGCGCATTCTCGAATACGCCAGTAGCGGCCGTTGCCGTCCGGCCTGAAGATATCGCAAAGACGGCATATAAAAACCAAGGGGAATACCGATGTTCAACGCATTCAAGCACACAGCAGGCGCAACGGCGGCCGCTACATTGGCCGCTGCATTATCGATAGGCGCAGTGCACGCCGCGCCCTATCCCGAGCGCAGCATTCAAATTGTCGTACCGGTAGCACCGGGCGGCAACACGGATATCGCCACACGATTGCTGGCTGCAAAGCTTAAGGATCGGTTGCACCAAAGTGTGGTCGTCGAGAATCGTACCGGCGCGGGCGGGGGCATCGGGGCCGACTACGTTGCGCGCGCCAAGCCCGATGGCTACACACTGCTTTCAGCATCGAACGGCCAACTGGCGGTGAATCCCGCCGTCAACAAGAAACTCTCCTACGATCCGATCCGCGACTTCGCGCCGATCGGACTCATCTCACGCGTGCCGCTTGCATTGACCGTGCCGGCAGATTCTCCCATCACGACACTGACGGCGTTCATCGAAGCCTCGAAAAACAAAGCTGGCGGCTTGACCATCGGAACGTCGGGCACAGGCGGCGCCCACCATTTGGTGATGGAAGCCTTTGCTTCGCAAACCGGCGCCAAGCTGATCCAGGTGCCTTACCGCGGCGGCAACGCCATCATCCCGGACCTGATCGCCGGCAGCATCGACGGCACGTTCAACGAATTGCCCAATGTGATCGCATTGCATCGCGAAGGCCGGGCGCGCATCATCGCCATCGCTTCCACAGACCGTGCAACCTTGCTACCAACGATTCCAACATTCGATCAAGCGGGTGTAAAAGGGTTTACTGCGTACAGTTCAAACGGTTGGCTGGCGCCTGCGGGCACCCCTCCGGATGTGATTGAAGCCTTGCGCGCCGCGCTGGTGGAGGCCCTGCACGATCCGGCCGTGCGCAAACGCTTCGAGGAAATGGCGCTGATCATCGCGCCGGAGAACGAGACGTCCCCTGGCCAATACGGCGCCATCATGCAGCGGGATCTCGACGCCGCTCGTCATACCGTGGCCGAGCACAACATCAGCATCGAGTGATGGCAGCGCGTGCCTGGCTGCCAATACATCAAGCCCGATGCGTTCCTGAAAGCGAATGGCGGTTTTGATTCCTGGCGGATCACCGTTTCATAAGCCGAATCCGATTCACGACGGCAGCGACGCCCCACCGCAGATCGCGATATCCTGCCCGGTGATCGCGGCGGCGGCGTCGGAGAGCAAGAACGCCACCAGCGTGGCGATCTCTTCCGGTTCGATCAGTCGACCCAGTGGCGGCAAACGCGGTGCGCTGGCCGCGCGTGACGGATCCTGCAGCATGCCAGTGGCGGTGGCTGCCGGCGACACCACGTTTACCGTCACACCGTGGGCCGCCACTTCACCCGCCCAACTGCGCGCCATCGCGATCAGCGCGGCCTTGGTCGCCGCATATTGACCACGCCCAGGCATACCCTGCGCCACACGGCTGCCGACGAACACCACACGGCCGCTGCCACGAGCTGCCATCGCGGGCACCATGACATCGGCCAGGCGTGCCGCGGCGTCCACATGCAGCCGCCACATCAGCGCCGCGCCAGCGTGGTCGAGTTCACCCAGGCGCCCGACCCGCAGCACGCCGGCGGCATGCACCAGCGCATCCACGGGCGGCAATGCCGAAGCGGTGCGTGCAATGGCTTCACCATCTGCCAGATCGACGGTCACCGGCGTGAAGCCCGCTTCGGCCAAACTGGGCGGCGCGATATCCAGACCGCTTACCCGCCAGCCTCGGCCGAGCAGATGCGCCGCGATCGCCCGGCCGATACCGGCACTGGTACCGGTCACCACGGCATGTTTATTGTTCGACACGGATATTGCCCTCGGTCACGATCTTCTGCGAACGCGCCATATCCTCATGCTGAAACTTGGCGAAGTCAGCCGCAGAACCGGGCGTCAACAACAGGCCTTGTTCGACCAGCCGGTCGCGCATGTCGGTACTCAGCGCTTTATTGACCTCGGTGTTCAAGCGGGTGGCGATATCGGCAGGCAGTTTCGCCGGCCCCCACAAGCCATACCAACTATAGAACTCGTAGCCCGGAATGGTTTCCGCCACGGTAGGCACTTCCGGCAGATTGGGTGCCCGAGCCGCCGATGTGACGGCCACCACCTTCAGCATGCCGGATTTGTAGTACTGCAACGAGCCCAGAATGGGATCGATAAACCCGTCGATTTGTCCCCCGATCAGGTTGTTGAATGCCGGCGCCGTGCCCTTGTAAGGCACGATCAGATACTCCAGATTGCCGGCGCGCTTGAGCAGCTCGGTCGACAGATGGCCTGCCGATCCGATGGAGCCTACCGCAAACGTCATCTTGCCCGGATTGGCTTTGGCATACGCCATCAACGATTTGATGTCGGTGATCGGCAAGTCCTTGTTGATCGCCACCGACAACGGCGCTTTGGCAACCAACGCAATCGGCGTGAAGTCGCGCTCGACTTCGTACGGCACCGACTTCATCGTCATCTGCGCCGATGTAAACGTGGATGCATTGAAGAGCAAGGTGTAGCCATCGGCGGGGGCCTTGGCAACGAGATCGCCCCCGATCACGCCATTGCCGCCGGAGCGATTTTCAACCACGATGGATTGCCCCATCTGCTCGCCCAGTTTTTGCGCCAGCATGCGGCCCACGATGTCGAGCGTGCCACCCGGCGGAAAGGGAATGACCATTCTGATGGGTCTGCTGGGATAAGTGTCGGCCGCTGCGGCTTGCGCCGAGACGGCAAACGCGACTGCCGTGCACACCGCGCCCACGATCTGTTTGATCTGCATGAAGTTGTCTCCTCGTTTTAGTTATCGAGACCGCGTGCTGAACACGTCGGCCGTACTTTCTGGTGCATCTGCAAACTCAGTCGCCCGTACACGTACGAGCGCTTCCCCGTCGCGCCGTCAACGCGTCAGCAATCCCGCCTGCTTCACCGCCGCGCGCAGCGCGTCCATCTCTTGCGCGTTGGGTGCTTCGGTGGGCGGACGCACCGTGGCGTCGTCGAGCACACCTGCCAGATACATTCCGCCCTTCATGCGCGCGTGAGCCTCTCCAGTGGGCTCACCGCCGCCATACACGGCATCCTTCAGCGGCGTGATCAGCGCCTGCACGGCCATCGCCTTCTTCAGATCGCCGGCCTTCACAGCATTCCACAGGTCGATGATGAGTTGCGGAATGAATGTGGCGAAGCCCACCAGGGCGCCATCAACGCCTTGCACCATCGAGGCGAGCAAATATTCATCATGGCAGGTGAGAATGGCCTTGCTGGGATCGGCTTCGCGAATGGCTTGGATGTCGCGCGCATATTTGTTCATGTCGCGCTGTCCCACCTTGAACGCCTGCAGGTACGGCAAACGTGCGAGATCGGCGAGCAGTTGCGACGAATACGCGGCACGGGTCCAGGCGGGATACACATGGCACACCAGATCGAGGTCGGGCGCCGCCTGGTGAATGGCATCGAAGTACTGCAACGCATGGCCGGGCGTAAATCCGAAGCGCAGCCAGTGGTGCGGGGGCATGACGTCCAAGGCGACGGCGCCGGCCTCGCGGGCGGCGCGCGCATGATCGGCGGCATCGGCCAAGCCCTCGCACACGATCGATGAGATCACCGGCAGCTTGCCGCGCAGTTCGTCGGCCACGATACGCGTCACGTCGGCGCGCTCCATCGGGGTGAGCGAAAACACCTCGCCCGTATGACCGTTGGTCATGATGGCGACCACGCCGTCATGACCGGCCAACCATGCCGCCAGCTTGCGCAGGGCCGGCTCGTCGATGCGGTGATCGGGCGTGAAGGGGCAGGAAATGGCGGGTATGATCCCTCGATAATTATCGATGGCAGGCATGGATGTCTCCGGGTCTGGTTATAGGTGTGCGAACACACGTATGTTTTCCCAACCGCAGGCCTGCGTCCAATACTCGAAACGCATACAACTATCCATAAACGACCATGGGCCCTGGCAATCGACCGCTCGACCTCGAATGGCTGGAAGATTTCTTATCCCTGGCCGAAAGCGGTAACTTTTCACGCGCCGCCGAAGCGCGGCGCATCGCCCAGCCTGCTTTCAGCCGGCACATCCGGGCGCTTGAAGAATGGGTGGGCGTAGACCTTTTCGATCGCAGCGCGCATCCCACGGCCCTGACGGCGGCGGGCAAGCGCATCCATCCCCTGCTCGAAGATGTGCTGGCCGGGCTGGAGGCTGCGCGCATCAAGGCGCGCATTGCGCATGACCTTTCTGCAGCCAGCTTGCGCTTCGCCGCGACGCACGTGCTGTCGGTCACGTTTTTTCCGGCGTGGCTGGCCACCATGGAGGCGCAGCTGCATCTCGGTCCGATCCAGACCATGTCGGACAGTGCCCAAGCCTGCGAAGACCTCATGCTGCAACGCCGCGTGCAGTTCGTGCTGTGCCATGGCCACGCGATCGCGCCGAGCCGCCTGGATGAGGCACAGTACCCCATGCGGGTACTCGGACAAGACGTGCTCGCACCCGTGTGTGCACCGGACGGGACCGGGAAACTGCGCTACACAACGGGGCAAAGTGAACCGCCGCCCCTGCTGGCATACAGCGAGGTCTCGGGATTGGGGCGCATCATGCGTGCGCAATCGCGCAGCGCGTTTGCACACATCGGCGAAGACGCAGCGTCCGGCCGTGCCAACGTTGTGTTTACGGCGCATCACGCGATTTTGTTGAAGGCGATGGCGCTCGCCGGCCGCGGCATCGCCTGGCTGCCCTTGAGTCTGATCGGCGAGGAACTGGCAAACGGCACACTGATGCACGCCGGCGACGAGGCGTGGCGCATGGCGATCGAGATTCGGCTTTATCGGCAGCCGGCCGACATGGCGCCGGCAGCAGAAAACCTGTGGCAACTCACCCGCGACGGCGTTGCACCGACATAGTCAGTCGGCACTAGCGCCGGGATGTTGACGGCGCTGATTATGCCCAGCGGGGGCCACGTGCGCCAAACGCTTTCGGTATGGACGCGTGCGGGTATTGACGGCAACAGAGCGAATGGCTGACGTGAAAATCGCTGCAGGGATTGTCGGCGGCGATGATGGACCGCTGCAGGTAGGGCTCGCTGCAGCAACGAACGACCGCGATTATTGAAGGGCCCGCTTATTGACGGCGCTCGGTGCCAGCCGGTTGTGCAGGGCGTGAGCCTGTGGTGTTGGCACCGGCCGGTGCTGCGCGCGAAGGCGTGGTCGTCGCGCCGGCAGGCGCGGTACGCGACGGTGTGGTTGTGGCTCCCCCGGACGCAGGCGCAGACGCCCCCGACGCCGGACGTGCCGGATTGGCTCGAGGCTGTGCCCCAGGTACCCGACCCGACGCGCCGTTCTGCACTGGCGGCTTGGTAGGATCCGTGCCCGGCGGCGCTTCGCCGGCGGCAGCTGCACCGATGGACGTATGCGCGCCAGCCGGTGGTGCCGTGTGCTGCGGCAGGATCTGCACGTAGACCTCGCCTTCGCGCATCATGCCCAGATCGCCCCGTGCACGTTCTTCCAGTGCGCCCGTGCCGGTTTGCAAGTCTTGCACTTCGGCGTCGAGCGCCGCATTGCGCGCGCGCAAGCCTTCGTTCACCGTTTTTTGTTCGGCAAGCGCCCCTTGCAATTCCCAGGCATTGAACCAGCCGCCCTTACCCAGCCACAGCGGGTACTGGATCAGCGCAGCCAGCACAACAACGATCAAAAACACCAAACGCATGCGCAACACACCTAATACGCGAAATCAGGGCAGCGCCGTGTGCGGCGCTGCCCTATTCGATCAGCGCAGATTGTAGAAGGCTTCGATGCCCGGGTAGGAAGCAACTTCAGCCAATTCTTCTTCGATACGCAGCAACTGGTTGTACTTGGCCATACGATCCGAACGCGACAACGAACCGGTCTTGATCTGCATGGCGTTCGTCGCGACTGCGATGTCGGCGATCGTCGAATCCTCGGTTTCGCCCGAACGGTGCGAAATGACGGCCGTGTAGCCCGACCGCTTGGCCAGCTCGATTGCCGCAAAGGTTTCGGTCAGGGTGCCGATCTGATTGATTTTGATCAGGATCGAGTTGGCCACGCCCTTCTGAATGCCTTCTTTCAGAATTTTCGTGTTGGTCACGAACAGATCGTCGCCCACCAGTTGCACTTTCTTGCCCAACTGATCGGTCAACAGCTTCCAGCCGTCCCAATCGCCTTCGGCCATGCCGTCTTCGATCGAGATGATGGGGTACTTGTCGCACCAGGTGGCGAGCAGATTCGTGAACTCTTGCGAGGTCAGCGAGATGCCGCCCTCGCCTGCCAGATGGTATTTGCCATCCTTGTAGAACTCGGAACTGGCGCAATCCAATCCCAGCGCGATCTGCGTGCCGGCTTCGTAGCCCGCTTGCGAGATGGCCTTCAAGATCAGCTGAATTGCCGCTTCGTGATTGGCCACGTTGGGGGCAAAGCCGCCTTCGTCGCCCACGGCGGTGGACATGCCTTGATCGTTGATCAGCTTCTTCAGGGCGTGGAACACTTCGGCGCCCCAACGCAGCGCTTCGCGAAAGCTCGTGGCGCCGACCGGCAGGATCATGAATTCCTGGATATCGAGCGTGTTGTTGGCGTGCGCGCCGCCGTTGATCACGTTCATCATCGGCACGGGCATGCTCATGGCGCCGCTACCGCCGAAGTAGCGATACAGCGACAGACCCGACTCTTCGGCCGCGGCGCGTGCCACGGCCATACTGGCGGCCAGGATGGCGTTGGCGCCCAGGCGCTCTTTGCCTTCGGTGCCGTCCAGCTCGATCAGGGTGCGATCGACGAAGGTTTGCTCTTGGGCATCCAGGCCCATCAGGGCTTCGGAAATTTCGGTGTTGAGGTTTTCAACGGCGCGCAGCACGCCCTTGCCCAGATAGCGATCGCGATCGCCGTCACGCAGCTCGATGGCCTCGCGCGTGCCGGTGGACGCGCCGGACGGCACGGAAGCGCGGCCCATGGCGCCGGATTCCAGCAGGACATCGCACTCGACCGTGGGATTGCCCCGCGAATCCAGAATTTCGCGGCCGATGATATCGACGATTGCACTCATTCTCGTAAACCCCCAAAAAACAAAGAAAGCGTTGCAGCTATCCGGCGTGAAACGAAAGCCTGGACGAGCCTTGCGCGACCGGCGCGCGTAATGGTTGACGATTGTACCCGCCACTCGGGTGCCGGACGCCCAAAAAGAAAAAGGGAATCAGCTGGTCTGCCGATTCCCTGTGGATCACCGATGCGGATGCTTACACACCCTGCACAATGATCATGTTCATGTCGGCCGCACCTTCACGCGCGTTGCGCGCACGGCGGTACTGCCAGGAGTCGTAAAAGGCCTGCGCCTTTGCCATCGTCGGAAACTGCAGCAGCACGGTACGCCCGGGGTCGCGGCCCTCGAGACGCCGCGATTCGCCGCCGCGTACCAGCACCTTGGCATCATGGGCCGTCATCGCGAGCGAGGACAGGCGCTTGTACGCTTCATATTGGGCCGGCTTGGTCACATTGACATCGACAATGATGTAGGCAGTCATCGTTTCTCCTTCAGAATTGCGATTCGAGAAATCCGTTTTTCTTGGTGACGCGATCGAGTTCGACCAGCGTGGCCAACAGATCCTGCATGCGTGCCAGCGGCACCGCATTCGGACCGTCGGACATGGCATTGGCAGGATCGGGGTGGGTTTCCATGAACAATCCCGCCACGCCTACGGCCACGGCCGCACGTGCGAGCACCGGCACGAATTCGCGTTGCCCGCCCGATGAGGTGCCTTGTCCACCCGGCAACTGCACCGAGTGTGTGGCATCGAATACCACCGGGCAATCCGTCTCGCGCATGATGGCCAACGACCGCATGTCCGACACCAGATTGTTGTAGCCGAACGAAGCGCCACGTTCGCAGACCAGAATGTTCTGACCGTCGCCACCGGCTTCGATCGCCGCGGCGCGCGCCTTGGCGACCACCTGCAACATATCGTGCGGGGCCAGGAATTGACCCTTTTTGATATTGACCGGCTTGCCGCTGGCCGCGCAGGCGTGGATGAAATCGGTCTGACGGCACAGGAATGCCGGCGTCTGCAACATGTCTACAGCGGCCGCGACTTCGCCGATCTGATCGATCTCGTGCACGTCGGTCAGCACCGGCACGCCCAACTGCGCGCGCACGTCCGACAGAATCTTCAAGCCTTCCGCCATGCCGGGACCGCGGTACGACTTGCCCGAACTGCGGTTGGCCTTGTCGAACGAGCTCTTGTAGATGAACGGGATGTTGAGCGCTGACGTGATTTCCTTCAGCCGCCCTGCCGTCTCGAACGCCATCTCGCGCGATTCGATTACGCAAGGACCGGCGATCAGGAAGAATGGATGATCGAGACCGATATCGAAGCCGCAAGCCTTCATGCCGTTTCCTTGGCGCGTGCCTGGTGGTTCGCGATCGCAGCCTTGATGTAGGCCGAGAAGAGCGGATGGCCATCACGCGGGGTGGACGTGAACTCGGGGTGGAACTGCACACCCACGAACCACGGGTGCTGCGGCAACTCCATGATCTCGGGCAGGTTTTCAGTGGGCGTGCGCGCACTGATCACCATGCCGGACTCTTCGAGACGCGGCACATAGACGTTATTGACTTCGTAACGGTGGCGATGGCGTTCGTTGACTTCGGCGCCGTAAATGCTGAACGCGCGGCTGCCGGGCTTGACCGGGCACGCTTGCGCGCCCTTGCGCATGGTGCCGCCGAGGTCGGAGGTGGTGTCGCGCTTTTCGACGCGGCCTTCACGATCCATCCACTCGGAAATCAGCGCCACGACCGGGTGCGGTGCAGCGGGTTCGAACTCGGTACTGTTGGCACCGCCCAAACCGGCCACATGGCGCGCGTACTCGATCACGGCCAATTGCATGCCGAGGCAGATGCCCAGATAAGGCACATTATTTTCGCGTGCGAATCGAATTGCCGCGATCTTGCCTTCGGTGCCGCGCTTGCCGAAGCCGCCCGGAACCAGAATCGCATCCAGCGACTTGAGCGTATCGGTGCCGTTGGCTTCGATATCTTCCGAGTCGATGTACTGGACCTTGACCTTGGAGCGGGTGTGGATGCCGGCATGCACCAGCGCTTCGGTCAACGACTTGTACGACTCGGTGAGGTCGACATACTTGCCGACCATGCCGATCGTGACTTCGTGCTCGGGATGCTCGAGCGAATAAACCAGATCGTCCCACATCGACAGATCCGCGGGCGGCGGCGTGATGCCCAGCGCTTCGCAGACGAGATTATCCAGGCCTTGCTGATGCAGCATGGATGGAATCTTGTAGATCGAATCGGCATCCCACACCGAAATCACGGCGTCCAGCGGCACGTTGGAGAACAGCGAAATCTTGGCGCGTTCGTCGTCGGGCACGACCCGGTCGGCGCGGCACAGCAACGCATTCGGATAGATCCCGATTTCGCGCAGCTTCTGCACCGAGTGCTGGGTGGGCTTGGTCTTGAGTTCTCCGGCCGAGGCAATGAACGGCACCAGCGTCAAATGAATGAACGCGGCACTGTTGCGGCCCATGCGCAGGCTCATCTGGCGCGCGGCTTCCAGGAACGGCAGCGACTCGATGTCGCCCACGGTGCCGCCGATCTCGACGATGGCCACATCGGTATTGCCGTTCCAGGCGGATTCCGCACCGCGTGCGATGAAGTCCTGGATTTCGTTGGTGATGTGCGGGATCACCTGAACCGTCTTGCCCAGATAATCGCCGCGGCGCTCCTTGCGCAGCACCGATTCGTAAATCTGGCCGGTGGTGAAGTTGTTCACCTTGCGCATGCGCGCCGAGATGAAGCGCTCGTAATGGCCCAGATCCAGATCGGTTTCGGCACCGTCTTCGGTGACGAAGACCTCGCCGTGCTGGAAGGGGCTCATCGTGCCGGGATCGACGTTGATATACGGATCCAGCTTGAGCATCGTGACTTGAAGGCCGCGCGACTCGAGAATGGCGGCAAGCGACGCTGCGGCAATTCCCTTACCCAGGGAAGAGACCACGCCGCCGGTGACAAATACATACTTGGGCATTGTTTTAACGCCCGATGGGGATCGGGCGGGTGCGGGAAATTTGGATTATAGCCGGGCCGAACGACTCTTTCGATACCCCCGAGCGCATTTGTGCAGTCCGCCCTTGCTATGATCGGCCTGCTACGCCCGGCAATGCGCCGGGCTGGAAACCCGGAGCTTTTTTTGCAACTGCCCCGCAACGCCTCCTTCTCCACCCCAGCCCGATGGGCACTGTGCGCGACGGCCATTCTCATCGTCGTCCACTTGGTGGACATCGTGTTCGAGACGTTTACCGGCCCGTTTGCTCAGCAGGCGCGCACGCTCTATGCCATGTGGTCGTTCCAGCGGCTGGTGGGCATCGGCATGCTCTTCAATGGCGCCGTGGCGTGCGTGGCGGCGTATGCGCTCATCGCGCGGCGCATGGCGGTGCCCCGGCTGCGGCACGCGCAAGCATTTGCGGCGCCGGCCCCTGCAGTGGCCGCAGTCGGCGCCCCGCCGCTATGGCGCTTCGCGCTGATCCTGAGCGTGATGGCACTGGGGGCACACCGGCTCACGCCCTATCTCTTCGGCGGCGTGCTGGAAACGATGCAATCGCTGGAGGGGCCCGAACGATTGGTCCGGATCGCCATTACGGGGGTCGACATGCTGCTGGCGGCCTTGGTGACTGCGCTGCTGGTACAGATTGCCGTGTGGCTCGCATGGCGGCCGAACCGTGCCGCCACCCGGTCCCCGGCCTCTCTGGGCGCGGCCTACACCGCTTCGCTCTACGGTGCGATGTTCGCCACCTTATGGCTCACACAGTTGCGCCTGGGCTGGGCGACCGATTTGATTCCGGAAACGTCGATAGCGCTGGAGCTACCGCTGCTGCTGTTGGTGCCGTTGCTGGTGGGCGCCTACGCGCGTCACCTGGCCACTGCCGCCCTGGTGCTGGGCGACGGCCCACAAGACGCCGGGGCAGACGCGCTCTGCACCGAACAGGCGCGACCGGGGCTGCGCACTGGCGCCACCCTGAAGGCGGCGCTGTTCGGCTTCATTCTCGCAGGCCTGGCGGCCTGGATACTGGTCCAGGCGTTGAATCTGGTGGCCCCGCTTTTCGAGTGGGACAATGCTCTGGGCCTGGTGGTGATGGTTGCGGCGATGCCTGCGGCGATCAAGCTCAGCATGCGCAAGCGCTTGAAGCAAAGCGGCCCCTGAACTACGCGGCGGCCTCGACGCGCCGCCGCCAGACCTGCCCGCCTGATTCGCTTGTTTGACTTGGCCGCTTGAACTGGACGCCAGACCTGCCCGTCTGATCTGCCGCCAACCAGCCAACCTGCCGCGCGCCCTCACACAGGCAACGGGTCGCCTCAAGCAGCGGACCCGCGGAATACCGGCCCAATGACCCAACGACCCGATAACGATGGGCCGACGAGCCAACGGGCTGAACCTCAACCCGCCAGCGGCTGCGTGCGCGATGTGAGCCAGGCGGCCACTTCGGGTTCGACCAGCGGCACGATCGCTTCCCGCACCTTGTCATGATAGGCGTCGAGCCAGGCGATTTCGTCGGGCCGCATCAAGCTGAGATCGATGCATCGCACATCGATCGGGCACAAGGTAAGCGTTTCGAAATTCAGGAATTCGCCTAGTGCGGTTTCCTGCCAGGGGCGATTGGCCACGAGGTTTTCGATCCGCACGCCCCACTGGCCGTCACGATAAATGCCCGGCTCGTTGGACGTGATCATGCCCGGTTCCATCGCCATGTTGGGATTGCCCGGCGAACGATAGGAAATCACTTGTGGGCCTTCGTGCACATTCAGGAAGTAGCCCACGCCGTGGCCGGTGCCATGACCGTATTCCGCGCCGCCGGCCCAGATCGGCGCGCGCGCCAGCGCATCGAGCGCGGGCGCCGGTGTGCCACGCGGAAAGATCGCTTGCGATAGCGCGATCATGCCCTTGAGCACCCGCGTGAAATCCTGCTTTTGCGCGGCGGTGGGGGTACCCACGGCGACCACGCGCGTGATATCGGTGGTGCCCCCCACATACTGGCCGCCCGAGTCGATAAGCAGCAGGCCATCACCTTCAATGGCGCTGTGCGCCTCAGGCGTGGCGCGGTAGTGCGGCATGGCACCATTGGCATTGAAGCCGGCAATCGTGGGAAAACTCAGCCCCACGAAGCCCGGCCGGCGCGCTCGCGCCGCGGTCAACCGTTCATCCACGGTCAATTCGGTCATGGGCGTTTTGCCCTGGTTGGCGTCGAACCAGGCAAAGAACTCGCACAATGCCGCGCCATCGTTGGCCATCGTCGCGCGCACGTGCGCCAGATCGTCGTCGGTCTTGCGCGACTTCAACAGTGTGGACGGATTGATCGCTTCCACGCGGTGCACGGCGGCAGGCACGTCGGCCACGCCCCCTACCGTGACGCGTGCCGGGTCGATGAGCAAGGTGGCGCCCGCGGGCAATGCCGCCAAGGCTTGCGGCAAGGCAAAATAATCGTCGACGACAATGCCATCGCTGGCGAGTTCGGCGCGCAAGGCCGCGTCGATGGTGCCGGCCGCCACGAACAGCGTGACCGTGTCCCGACCGATCAGCGCATGCCCCAGAAAGACGGGGTTGTAATCGACATCGCTGCCGCGCAGATTGAAGGCCCAAGCGAGATCGTCGAGCGTGGAGATGAGGTGTACATCCGCCTTGTGCTTGGCCATTCCTGCACGGATGTGCGCCAGCTTGGCCGCACGCGGCTCGCCGGCGTAAGGCGCGGCGTGGGCGTACACCGGCTGGGCCGGCAGGCCGGCTCGGCCCGGCCAGATGGCATCGAAGAAATCGTGCGCGGTATCCAGCACGATGGCCGCAACGGCGTCGGTCGCCATCGCGTCGATCGACTGATCGGCCAGCGCACCTGCGCCACCGTCCGCGGGCGGCACGGTCACGACGTTGGTCGCACCCAACGCCAGCGTCAGCGCGCGTTCGGCATTCAAACTCAATACATGGGCGTCGACCGCCACGCGGCGTGCGCCGGTTGCAGCACCCAGCGACGCGAAATGCTCCGCGAGCCACTTGGGATGCGGCAGTATGTCATCCTCACCCAGGCGCATCAGCACGATGCCGGATCCGGCCAACTCCGCTTCGGCCTGCGACCAGTAGCGGCTATCGGCCCACAATCCGGCAAAGGTATCCGTGACGACCACGGTGCCTGCCGACCCCTTGAAACCCGACAGCCACTCCCGGCCTTGCCAGCGCGGCGGCACGTATTCCGACAAATGGGGATCGGATGTGGGCACGACCACGGCATCGACGCCGGCCTCGCGCATGGCGGCCCGCAATCGGGCAACGCGTTGTTTGGGAGTATCGGGCGTCTGGGTCGTGGCAGGCATCAAAGGGTTATCTCAGCATGAAGGACATGGCGGCCAGGCTATTGAGCATGCGCACGGCGTCCCCCATGCTGGCGGCATTGAACCGCACGAGGTTGCCGTCGACGCGCTCGAGCGCCGGCCACAGACAAAACAGATCGGCGAGCGCCGAATTCTGCGTCTGCAGTACGCATTCTATAGGCGGTGCGATCACGAAGGGCTTCAATGCGGACAAATTGGACAGCGCGTTCTGCACGCCGATCTGAATCCGGTCTCGCGACAGCGCCGGCGACAGCGTGACGCCCGTGCCCTGTCCGCGCGCCACTTTGGTTTCGACCCAATGCGTGGCCGGAAACAGGCTGCGGTTTTCCGAAATGAACACGTCGTCGCCCGTACCGATGGCCACCGGCACGCCGCGCTCGCCGGCCAGCGCGCCGTAGATGCCGGCTTCACCCAGCTCCATGCCATTGAGGGTGACGCGTGCAAAGGCAAAACCGTTGATGGTATGCGCGAGAATGCCGCGGCCTTGAGCACGGGAGTGATAGCCGATCAGGCAGACCGCATCGCAGCCCTCTTCCAGCCCCGACATCATGCCTAACTGACGGGGCTTGCCCAGCACCAGACGGGCGCGGGGATCGATCGCATCCGGCAGCAGATTGCGAAAGCCGCCGTGCGAGTCGTTCACCAGCACTTCGGACGCGCCGGCCGCGAATGCCCCCTGCACGGCCGCGTTCGCTTCGCCGGTCATCCAGCCCCGTGCGCGCTCGTATTCGCCATTGCCCGGACGGACTTGCTCGGCATGAAACACGCCGGCCACGCCTTCGATGTCGGTGGAAATCAGAACTTTCATGACGGTATCCCGGTGCGGAACAAATGATCAGGGGGCAGCGTGCGCGGCACGCCAGGTCGGCCAATCGGTGATGGTGTCGGTAATGGCGGCGCGCAAGTGGCCGCCGCGGCCCATCACAGTTTTGGCACGCCACAAGGCGTTGACGATCGCCTGCTCGCAGGCTTCGGCAGCCGCTTCGAAAAGCGGGTCCAGCAGCGTTTCGTGTACGCACGTCACCGCCGGCATGGGCGTCTTCGCATCGTGCGGCACGGTATAGGCCGTTGAAAAGGCCAGCGCGATATCGCCGCTGCCGTGGCCGAACACGGAACCGGTGCGGGCCAGGCCGGCGCCCGCGCGCAGTGAGAGCCGACGCAGTTGCCGCGCATCGAGCGCGGCATCGGTGGCGAGCAGCAGAATGATCGAGCCTTTCTCGGGCGCCCGTGCGGCCTCGGCATCGTGGGCCAAGTGTCGGCCTACCGGATGCCCGGCGACGGTGAGTTGATGCGGGCGGCCGAAGTTGGACAGCACCAGCGCGCCCACCACGGCCGGCACGCCAGCCAAGGCCACACAGCGCGAAGCCGTGCCGATGCCGCCTTTGAAACCGAAGGCGGACATTCCCCGCCCCGCGCCCACGGCGCCTTCGGGCACCACGACATCGGCAGCGGCCAACGCGCGATCGTAATGCGCGCGCGTGACGGCCATTGCCTGGATGTCGTTCAGATAACCGTCATTGCATTCGAGCACCAGCGCGTTGACCGTGGGCCACGCGCGGCCGATCTCGGGATTGGCTTCCACGGCCGCGCGAATCTGCGCGTCGGCCACGGCCGGCACGCCAAACGTGTTGGTCAGCGCGATCGGCGTTTCCATCACGCCCAACTCTTCGATCTGGATCAGGCCGCAACTTTTGCCGAAGCCGTTGATCACGGTGGCGGCCGCCGGCACCTTGTCGCGGTAGACATCGCCGGCATGAGGGCGAACCACGGTCACGCCGGTTTGCAGTGCGCCGTCGGCAATCGTGTCGTGGCCGACAGTGACGCCGGCCACATCGGTGATTGCGTTGCGCGGGCCGGCGGGCAACCAACCCACACGCGGCGTGGCGGTCGTCATCGTTTACTTCCGATCGATCTTGGGATCGAGCGCGTCGCGCAGGCCGTCGCCCAACAGGTTGAAGGCCAGTACCGTCAGGAAGATGGCGATCGCCGGGAAGATCGCGATGTGCGGCGACATCACCATATCCGCGCGCGCTTCGCTCAACATCGCGCCCCATTCGGGCGTGGGCGGTTGCGCACCCATGCCCAGGAACGACAGGCTGGCGGCGGTGATGATGGAGGTACCCACACGCATCGTGCCGTAGACCACGATCGGGGAGATCGTGCCGGGCAGGATGTGGCGCATGATCACGGTCCAGTCCGAGGCACCCACGCTCTTGACGGCTTCGACGTACGTCATCTGCTTGATCGCCAGCGTGTTGCCGCGCACGAGACGCGCAAACGCCGGCACGCTGAAGACGGCCACGGCCACGATCACGTTGATCATGTTCGAGCCCAGAATGGCGACCACGCCGATGGCGAGCAGCATCCCGGGGAAAGCCAGCAGTACGTCGGACAAGCGCATCGTGATGCGTTCCCACCAGCCTTCGTAATAGCCTGCCATCAGGCCCATGAAGGTGCCGACGACGGCGCCCATGGCCACGGAGAGAAAGCCTGCAGCCAGCGAAATACGCGCGCCCATCAGGATGCGGCTGAAAATATCGCGGCCCAGCGAATCCACGCCCAGCCAATGCGTGGCATTGGGCAAGGCATTGAGCGCGTCGTAGTCGAAGAAGTTTTCGGCGTCGAACGGCACGATCCACGGCGCGAACACGGCGGCAATCACGAGCAGCAGCACGAACACGCCGGCGGCGACCGCCAGCTTCTGCTTCTTGAACTTGCGCCAGAACTCCGACGCGGGCGTACGAACGTCGTTGACGACGGGTGCGGTGACCGGCACGGCGGCATTATCGGTAACAGTCATGCCGGCCTCACCTGTAGCGGATGCAGGGATTGATTGCGCCGTAGAGCACGTCGACAATCAGGTTGATCAGAATGAATTCGAACGAGAACAGCAGCACGAGGCCCTGAATGACGGGGTAGTCGCGCTGCGTGACGGCGTCGACCAGCAAACGGCCCAGGCCCGGCCAGTTGAAGACCGTTTCCACCACGATGGAGCCGCCCAGCAGGAAGCCGAACTGCAAGCCCATCATCGTGACGACGGGAATCATGGCGTTGCGCAGCGCATGCTTGATGATGACGGTGCGCTCCGAAAGCCCCTTGGCGCGCGCGGTACGCACGAAGTCCTCTTGAATCACTTCGACGAACGAGGCGCGGGTAAATCGTGCCATCACGGCGGCGACCGCGGCACCCAGCGTGAGCGACGGCAGGATGTAGTGCTTCCAGGTGGAGGCGCCCACCGTGGGCAACCAGCCCAGGTTGACCGAGAACACCTGCATCAGCATCATGCCCAGGGCGAACGCCGGAAACGAAATGCCGGAAACGGCCAGCGTCATGCCCAGGCGATCGGGCCACTTGTTGCGCCAGACCGCCGACACGATGCCGATGATCATGCCGAACATCACGGACCAGATCATGCTGGCAAACGTGAGGTACAGCGTAGGAAGAAAACGGTCGGCGATTTCAGTCGACACGGGGCGCTTGGTGCGCAACGAGGTGCCGAGATCGCCTTGCAACATGTGCGAGAAATAGCGGACGAACTGTTGATGCATGGGCAGGTCGAGGCCCAGATCCTTGCGTACCAGCTCGACGGTGGCCTGGTCGGCCTCGGGGCCGGCGGCAAGTCGCGCGGGATCGCCCGGCAGCATATGAACGAACAGAAACACCACCACGGCCACGAGCAGCAGTGTGGGGATCATGCCCAAAAGACGTTTGACGATATAGGTCAGCATTGCACTTCCTGCGCTCGCGCCGCCTGCCCCGTGCGGGGCGGCGGCGCGATGGGTAAAGCCTGAGTTTTTACTGCTTCAGATCGATGTCGCCGAACCAGAACGAGGTATCGGGCATCACGTACACGCCGGAGAGGTTCTTGCTCTGCACGGAAACGTTGTTCTGAGTCACCAGGAAGGCCCAGGGCGCTTCCTTGTAGATGATCTCTTGCGCTTCTTTGTAGAGCTTTTCCTTCTCGCCGCGATCGGTCGTGGCCAATGCCTTCATGATGTTGGCGTCGACCTGATCGTTCTTGTAGTACGAGATGTTGTTCAACACGGGCGGGAAAGCGGTGCCCGACAGCAACGGACGCAGGCCCCAGTCGGCTTCACCGGTCGAGGACGACCAGCCGGCGTAGTACATGCGGACCTTGGCATCTTCAGGCTTCTGCACCTGCTGCACGCGCTGCACGCGTTGACCCGATTCCAGCACTTCGACCGACACCTTGATGCCGACTTGCGCCAGTTGCTGTTGCAGGAACTGAACCACCTTCACCGACGTGCCGTCGTTGTAGGCCGACCAGAGCGTGCTTTCGAAACCGTTGGGGTAACCGGCTTCCTTCAACAGTTCGCGCGCCTTGGCGGGGTTGTATTCCCACGGGTTCATTTTGTAGGCAAAGTCCACGCCCTGGGGCACGACGCCTTCAGCCGGGCTGGCGTAGCCCGAGAATGCCACCTTGGCCAACGCTTGCTTGTTGATGGCGTAGTTGATGGCCTGGCGAACCTTCACGTCGTCGAACGGCTTTTGCATGACGTTCATCGACATGTAGCGCGTCATGATCGACTTCTTGTCGACCACATCCAGCTTGTCGTTCTTGGCCAGCGAAGCGGCTTGTTCGAACGGCACCGGGAACGCAAAGTGGGCTTCGCCCGTTTGCACCACGGCCGCGCGCGTGTTGTTGTCGGTGACGGTACGGAACGTGATCGTGTCGACCTTCGGATAGCCCTTCTTCCAGTAGCCGTCGAACTTTTCGACCTTCATGTATTCGGCGGGTTTCCACTCGACGAACTTGAAGGGACCGGTACCCACGGGGTGGAAACCGATTTCCTTGCCGTATTGCTTGAGCGCGGCAGGCGAGATCATCATCGCGGCGGGGTGAGCCAGCGCGTTGATGAAGGCCGAGAACGGCTCCTTCAGCGTGATGCGGATCGTGTTGGCGTCGACCACTTCGGTCTTGGCCACGCGGTTGAACTGGGTGTAGCGGGCCAGGCGGTTCTCGGGGTTCGAGACGCGGTCGTAGTTGACCTTGGCGGCTTCAGCATTGAAGTCGGTGCCGTCCTGGAATTTCACGCCTTCGCGCAGCTTGATCGTGTAGACCAGGCCGTCGGGGCTCACTTCGTAGCCCGTGGCCAGGAGCGGCTGGATCTTCAGGTCCTTGTCGAACTCGAACAGGCCTTCGTAGTAGGCCTTGCCGGCCGCCTGGTTCAGCGTGCTGTTCGTGTTGTAGGGATCCAGCGTTTCGAGAGCGATGGAGACTGCGAAGGTCACGTCCTTGGCTGCGTGAGCCAAGGGCGCCGCCAGCACCCCGAAAGCCAGCGCTGCGGCGGCCACGAGACGGGTTGGGCGCAATGTTTTCATGAAATGCACTCCTGTTCCGCGAGGGAATCGGTTTGATGGAAAGAAAGGTACCGCAAGCAAAACAAACAACGATCGATCAGTACGCGCCGCCCACCGGGTGACGCGCCACAAAATGGTCCGGACCCACTTGCACCAGCGGGGCGACTACGGGGTCGTCGCCCAGATTGCGGATCGGGCTGGGGATTTCATCCACGAGCAATGTGCGCTTCAGGTGACGGCGCGCCGGATCGGCGATCGGCACGGCCGACATGAGTTTCTTGGTGTAGGCGTGTTGCGGATTCTCGAAAATCGCACGACGCGGGCCGATCTCCACGATCTGGCCCAGATACATCACCGCCACGCGATGGCTGATACGTTCGACCACCGCCATGTCGTGCGAGATGAAGAGGAATGCCACGCCCAGATCGCGTTGCAGATCGATCATCAGGTTCACGATCTGTGCCTGGATCGACACGTCCAGTGCAGACACGGACTCGTCTGCGATCACGACTTTAGGGTTCAACGCCAACGCACGTGCGATACAAATCCGTTGCCGCTGACCGCCCGAAAATTCGTGCGGATAACGCTGTGCCATCTCCGGCGGCATGCCGACCCGCTCGAGCAGCTCGGCCACGCGCTTGCGGGCCACCTCGCCCTTGGCCACGCCGTGCACCAGAAGCGGCTCCATGATGGAGAAGCCCACGGTGACGCGCGGATCCAGCGACGCGAACGGATCCTGAAACACGAACTGAATATCGCGGCGCAAGGCCTGCAGTTCACCGTGCTTGAGCTGCACGATATCGCGGCCGCCGAAGCGAATTTCGCCACCCTGCGAATCGACTAGGCGCAGCAGCGAGCGGCCCGTGGTCGACTTGCCGCAACCCGATTCGCCCACCAGCGCCAAGGTCTCGCCGGGATACAGATCGAAGCTGACTTTCTCGACCGCGTGCACGCGACGGCGCACCCGATTCAGAATGCCGCCCCGCACGTCGAAACGCGTAATCAGTTCGCGCACGCTCAGCACCGGCTCGCGCGCCTCGGCGGGCTGTTCGAGCGGCGTGGGTGCGGCTTCGGCGATGGCCTCTTCCTTGGCCGCATCGACCACGGCCACGGCCTTGTCGCCGAACAACTGCACCAGCGGAAAACGCGCCGGCTTGTCGGTGCCCTGCATCGCGCCCAGCTTGGGCACGGCCGACAGCAATGCTTGCGTGTAGGGGTGCTCGGGACGCGCGAAAATCGTTTCCGACGGGCCTTCCTCGACCTTGTCGCCGCGATACATCACGAGCACGCGGTCGGCCACTTCGGCTACCACACCCATATCGTGCGTGATGAAGATCACGCCCATATTCATCTCATCCTGCAGTTGACGGATCAACTGCAGAATCTGCGCCTGGATGGTCACGTCCAACGCGGTGGTCGGCTCATCGGCGATCAGCAACGCGGGCTTGCACGCCAAGGCCATCGCGATCATCACCCGTTGACGCATGCCGCCCGACAATTGATGCGGAAAGCGATCCATGATGGCGCGCGCTTCCGGAATCCGCACCTGCTCGAGCATGCGCAACGCTTCGGCACGGGCCGCTGCAGCATCCTTGCGTTGATGCAGGCGAATCGACTCGGCGATCTGCTCACCGGCGGTAAATACCGGATTGAGCGAGGTCATCGGCTCCTGGAAAATCATCGCCATATCGGCGCCGCGCACGCGACGCATCGCGCGCTGGTTGGCCGCCGTCAAGTCGATGATCTCATCGTTGCGGCGACGCAGGGCGATCTTGCCCGTCAACCGGCCGCCGCCGTTTTCCACCAGGCGCATCAGCGCCAGGGAGGTGACCGACTTACCCGAACCCGATTCGCCGACGATGGCGAGCGTCTCGCCGCGATCGACGTGGAACGACAGATGTCGTACCGCTTCGACCGTGCGCTCGGAGCCCACGAAGCGGACACCCAAGTCGTCCACCTGGACGACGCGGTTCGCTGGGAGCGACGGGGTTTGAATATGTTGGGCCATGCTGTGAGAAAACCTTTAACGACTGCTTCTAAGTAAACGCTTAACGATAGATGGCGGTAACCGGCTTTTCGCCGACCCGCGCATAACCGCGATACATCCCTTCGGTATTGAAGGGCAACACCACATTGCCCGCGGCATCGACGGCGATCAGCCCGCCCTTGCCGTCGATCGTGGGCAACTTGTGGTGCACCACGCTATCGGCAGCTGCGGCCAAGGTCGCGCCCGCATACTCCATCTGAGCCGACACGTCATAGGCCGCCACCATGCGAATGAACATCTCGCCGGTGCCCGTGGTCGACACGGCGCACGTGCGGTTGTTCGCATAGCAGCCCGCGCCGATCATCGGCGCATCGCCCACGCGGCCCACTTGCTTGTTGGTCACCCCGCCAGTGGAAGTCGCCGCAGCCAGGTTGCCCTGCGCATCCACCGCCACGGCGCCTACCGTGCCGAACTTGCGATCGGGATCGATCGGCTCGGGCGCGCGCTGCACACCGGCCACCATGGCCTGGCCATCGTGGTCGAGCACGGCGGCATCGGGGTGCTCGGCCTGCACGCGCTGCAATTGCTCGCGGCGGGCATCGGTCGAGAAATAGCTCGGATCGACGATATCCAGGCCCTGTGCGCGGGCAAACGCTTCGGCACCCTCACCCACGAAAAACACGTGCTTGCTGTCGGTCATGACGCGGCGCGCCGCCAGAATCGGATTGCGCACGCAATTCACATTGGCGATCGCACCGGAGCGCAATGTGGCACCGTCCATGATGGAGGCGTCGAGCTCATGGGTGCCGGCGCTGGTGAAGACGGCGCCGTGACCCGCATTGAACAGCGGGCAATCTTCCAGACGCGTGACGGCCTCGGTCACGGCATCCAGGGCACTGCCGCCCTGGGCCAGCACGGCCTGGGCCGCGACGAGAATATCGTCCAGCGCGGACAGATATTCGGCTTCTTTTTCGGGCGACATCGCCGCGCGCGACATCGCGCCGGCGCCGCCATGAATGGCAATTACGGGTTGCATCAACGTTTTCCTGAGTCTGCGCCGTGGAACAGCCACGGCATGACGGATTGGGTCACGCCCATCGCGGCGGCCACGGAGTCCTTGGCGCGATAGGCAACGGCTGCGCTCAAGCCTTCGATGAGGCCCAGCGCAGCGGTTTCGGAACTGGACGAGAGTTGTCGGCTCGTCTGGGCATACAACGCGACCGTGGCGGTAGGCGCCAGCGGTGACGTCGGTGAATCGGTCAACACCAGCACGGGCACGCCGTTCTTTTGCGCGGCCCGCGCCAGGGTGACCGTGTCGGCCAGATAGCGGGGAAACGCGATCGCGATCAGCAGATCGCGCGGCGACATGCGCGACATCTGCCGGGCGGCATGCGACACGCCGCCGGGGCCGGAGAGCAGCTCGACCGTTCGGCAGTGCATGCACAACCCGCGCTGCAAGAGGCCGGACAAAAAGCCGCTGGCGCCGAAACCGACGACAAACACCCGCTCGGCATCGAGCACGGCCGCAACGGCGCGCTCACAGGCATCGGCATCCAACGACTGAAGCGTACGTTGGGCGTTGCGGATATCTTCTTCGAGTGTGGCGGCAAAAACTTGAACGGCCGAGGCCGACGTGGACAGCGCCAACTCGGTGCGCAACTTTTCGACCGGTGCCAAGGCGGCTTCAAAGCCGCGGGCCAGCTCGGAGCGAAACTGAGGATAGCCCGGCAGATCCAGCGCACGCGCGAAGCGATTTGCCGTCGCGATCGACACGCCGACCGCAGTGGCGAACTCGTCGATCGTCATGGTCGCCACCCGAAACGGGTGCGCCAACACATACTCTGCCATCCGATGCTGCGTACTGCTCATCCCCGCTTGCGCACGCGCAATACGGTCGGAAATGCTGTTGGGTGAGGTGGTAACGGCGGACATGGCGCGACGGCAAGCGTCTGAAAGTGAATTTACATGACGATTTTAAGCAAGAAAAGAAATTTTCATCCCTAGGATAAACCCCTAGAAACCTGTCAGATCCGAAAATGGCGTTCCAAGGCCCCGGCCAGCATCGTGGCGGCAGGCATCTGCGCCGCACTCGGCGCGCTGAGCAACACCACCTCGTGGGGTGCGATGGCGGGTAGTCCGGTCAACACGCGCATGCGGGTGGTCACGCGGGAACGATCCACCACACTGACAGCCAGCCCCACTTCCACACAGGTCTCGATCGCCTGACTGGAAGGGCTTGCCAACACCACGCGCCAGGCATGACCGGCCCGATCCAGGCTGTCAGTCATTGCCGTACCGTACGGACAGCCCGCGGCGTGCAGCGCCAGCGGCAACGGATCGGGCAGTGGCACCGGCATCGTGGCCCCGCCTACCCATACGGGCTGCACCATGGCCAGCACCGGCATCGCGTGATCGTCTGCCACGCGTCGTGCGGTGACCGCCATATGCAAGCGCTTTTTGGCGATCTGGTCCTGCAAAGTGCCGCTGGGCGCCGTGGTGACGTCCAGCACCACGTTAGGCCACGCTGCGGCGAATCCGGGCAGGATGTCGCGGATGACATGGGCGGCATATTCGTCGGGGACGCCAAAACGCACGCGCCCCGCCACCTCCGCGCCAAAGAGCGCGCCAAGCGCCCGATCATGCGCCTGCAGCACCTGCGCCGCGTGCTGGGTAAACCGCTCTCCCAACGGCGTCAGCGTGACGGATTGATTATCGCGATCGAGCAGCCGACCGCCTGCGATCGCCTCCAGTCGCTGCACATGCACGCTCACGGCGGCCGGACTCTTATGCACCTGTTCTGCCGCGGCGCGGAATTGGCCCAGGCGCGCCACTGCCTGAAAGGTGCGCAACAACTCGATGTCGAGGGTTCGGTTCATAGGACGGGCCCTGTATGGATCATGCGCACCGCCGCCGCAGGCGCTAGCCAATGATCTTGTTTTATTGAACTACCTATCCAATAGGTTTTGATTTATTAAATCTTTCCGTGAGCCTACCGTCAAGGCTTCACTGGAGATGACATGACCACGACTGCATCGCGCGCCCTGCCGCCTGGCAAGTCCGAACGACAAGCGCCGCCCGTACCGCCCCATCGGCCCGCGTCGCGCGTGCAGCGACTGATCGACGCCTTGCCGTTGCTCGTGCTGGAAGGCGGCCTGATTCTCGCGTGGAGCTCAGGCTTCATCGGCATGCGGTTCGCGACGGATCACGCCCCTGTGTTCACCGTTTTGCTTTGGCGGTGCCTGCTGGTGGCGATCGTCCTGTTGCCCTGGGTCATGCGCAGCCTTCGGGCAGCCCCAGCGTCGGTGCTGCTGCATCACGCGGCCATCGGGTTTCTGTCGATGGCGCTCTATCTGGCTTGTGTGGCGCGTGCCATCGAGCTCGGTGTATCTGCCGGCTTCGCGGCGCTGATCGCCGATCTCATGCCGATCGGCACGGCCTTGTTGGCCACGGTCGTCTACCGGGCTCGGCTGAGCGCTCGCGTCTGGGCGGGACTGGCCATCGGCCTGGTGGGCGTGCTGATCGTCGGCCACGATGTGCTTGCCGCAGGCGACGCGCCGCTCTGGGCATATGCCCTGCCCTTCGTCAGCATGCTCGCCCTGGCGATTGCAACGCTATGGCAAAAGCGCACGCAACATGCGCAAGCGCTGGGCGTGTTGCCCACGTTGTGGGTGCAATGCGTGATTTCCGGCGTGGCCTTCGGCGCCGTCGCGGCCTACGATGGTGAATTCATGCCGGTGTTCACGCCCGGCTTTGCGGCGGCCACCTTGTGGATGGCCGTGCTGGCAACGCTCGGCGGTTATGGCCTCTATTGGATATGCCTGCGCCGCTCGTCGCCCACGCGCGTGGCCAGTGTGCTCTATCTAAGCCCGGGTGCCACGGTGCTCTGGGCCTGGGCCATGTTTGGTGAGCCGCTCTCCTGGCGCATCGCCATCGGCGTGGCCATCTCCGCGGTCGGCGTCTGGCTGGTGATCCGCGCCTCGTCTGACGAATAGATCGAGCCGCCGCGCCGCACTGGCGTCTCGCTTGTCACCCCATCATGCGCGAAGGCACCGGGCTCCCCATAAGGGAAAGCCGATCGGGATGGGATCCCGATCGGCTGTGAGCGTGCGTGATGCGTTGGCGGTGAGCTTACGTCATGCCTCGGCCGTGCACGTGCGTCATGCCTCGGCCGCTTTCACCGAGGCGTTCGCCCGCCGATGCGACGCTTCCAGCGCAACATACCCCAAGGTCGCGATCAGCAGCGGGGCCAGGTAATAAATCGCCCGGTAGACGACCAAGGCCCCAATCAATTGCGAACTGGGAATCTTCGGCGACAGAAACGCCACGAAGACGGCCTCGATCACCCCGATGCCACCCGGCACATGCGCCAAGGCACCCGCCATGCCGCTCAACAGAAACACGCCCAGCACCAGCCAATAATCGGCCCGCTCTTCGAGCAAAATCCAGATGATGCAGCCGATGCTGGCCCAGCTTGCAATCGCCAACGCGTTTTGAACCACGGCAATCCGGAACGACGGCAGTTCGATGTCATGGCCCTTGATCGTCCATTTCTTGCGTTTGGACAGTCCGCACATGGCGATATAAGCCACGCCCGCCAGCACCATGGCGCCGCCGATCAAACGCAATGCTCCGGTACCGATCTCCCAGCCCTTGGGCGCCTGCAATAGCCCAGACGCGAAGATCGCCCCTGCGAGCAAGCAGTAGCCGATCCAGTTGGTGGCCAGACTCAAACCGAGGATGCGCGTGATCACGCCGTTTTTCAAACCGAGTTTCGAATACAGGCGATACCGAAACCCCACCCCGCCGATGAACGATCCCAGGCTCAGATTGAACGCATAACTGATCGCACACACCGACAGCACTTTCCAGTTGGATAACTCATGGCGCGTGTACCACTTGCCCACCAGATCGTAGGTCGAGTACAGCATGTAACTCAGCAGCGCACACGCAGACGCCAGACCGAGCACACTCCACTTCGTATCGTGAATGGCTTTCACGACCTCGTCCCATTTCACCTCGCGGGCGAGCATGATCAAAAACACCACCACGCAGCCGACGAAGATCCACATGAGGATCTTTTTGATCAGCGGCCAGTTGCGAACGGTCCACGCCCACACGCCCTGTTTATCCGACGATTTCGCGTTCGCGCTGCTGCTCATGACTCAATTCCTGTACGGGGGGCTCTGCCGTGGTCAAGGTGAACTTATGCGTCGGCAACATGCTTACCCAAGCCGGGAAGCGGCGCAAAAAGTGGAAAACAACCACACCGATGAAGGTGCGATAAATCTTGCGCCGAGGGCGCTCGTTGGGTTTGATCTGCTTGCAGTGGTTATCGATCAACTGCTGCAGATTGTCCCGCAGCACGCGATTGAACGCCGCGTCGCGGATCATGACGTTGGCTTCCAGGTTGAGCGACAGGCTCAACGGATCCAGGTTGCTCGACCCCACTGTGGACCATTCGTCGTCTGCGATCGCCACCTTGCCGTGCAACGGCCGCTGGCAATATTCGAAAATCTGCACACCGGCCGACAACAGATAGTCATACAGCATCGACGCGGCAAGCTTGGCGATCGGCATATCCGGTTCGCCTTGCAGAATCAGCCGCACGCGCACGCCACGCTTGGCGGCGCGGCGCAAATCGCGCAGCAGGCGATAGCCGGGAAAGAAATAGGCGTTGGCCAGCAGAATCTCGGATTTGGCGGCGCGAATGGCGATGCGGTAATGCTGTTCGATATCCGTTGGATGGTCGACGTTGTCGCGCGTGACCAGTGCGGCCGACGCTGTGCCATTCTCGCCCGCCGGCAACGATTTCAGGCGCTTGCTGCGGCGCTGCCACCAACGCTTCGGTTTGACGGGCGCGAGCGCCATGCGCACGAATTGATGGATGTCGTCCACGACGGGACCGCGTATCTCGACCGCGTAATCCTGCTTGGCCTCAGGCCCGAATTCGGCCAGATGGTCGAGGCCGTAATTGATGCCTCCCACGAAGGCGATCTCACCATCGATCACCACGATCTTGCGATGCATGCGGCGAACCGGATTGGTACGCACACCGAACAACTTCGACGTGGGATCGAACACATGAAAGCTCACGCCCACGGCAGTCATGCCGTCGATGAACGCCGGCGTCAGATCGGCAGATCCCCAACCGTCGACGAGCATATCGACGCGGACGCCGCGTTCGGCAGCCGAGATGATCGACGCCCGCAGTTCCTGCCCCACCTTGTCGTCAAACAAAATGAAGGTCTCGAGCATGACCTCTTTTTTCGCTTCACGAATCGCTTCGAACACACGAGGGTAAAACTCCTCGCCGTTTTCAAGTAATTTGAAAGCATTGCCTTTCGTCCAATGCGCACTCATACCACTACCTCTGCGGCCAACGGCGCGTGATCCGACAAATGCGTCCAGGGACGCGGTGGCAATGCCAGCGGACGAAACTCGCGGGCATTGCGAACATAAATACGATCCAGGCGAAGGATCGGAAACCGTGCGGGAAACGTTTTGGCGGCTTTGCCGTGCGCGTCGACGAATACTTCGCGAACGCCGGGCACACGCATCAGTCGGCGATGCGCGTGCAAGCGCCAATCGTTGAAGTCGCCCGCAATCACCAGCGGGGCGTCGGGGGGAATTTGCTCTTCGATCAGCCCGGACAGCAGTTCGAGTTGCTGTTGGCGATGCGATTCGCGCAAGCCAAGGTGCGCGCAGATCGCATGGATCTGCGGCCGATTCCCTGGCGGCTGCAGCACGCAATGCAGCAGCCCGCGCTTTTCCTGCTCACCCACCGATACGTCGAGATTGTCGTAGCGCACGATCGGGAACTTGGACAGCAACGCGTTGCCGTGATGACCATGCGGATAGACGGCATTGCGTCCATACGCGAAATCGGTCCAGATCGTGTCGGCCATGAATTCGTAATGCGTGGTCGTCGGCCAGTCGGCCACTTTGGCCGCGTGGCGGTGATGCTCACCGAGGACTTCCTGCATGAACACGATATCCGGCCCCACGTCGCGAACGGCCTCACGCAGGTCGTGCAGAATGAACCGCCGATTGAAGAAGGTGAAACCCTTGTGCGTGTTGACCGTTAAAACTCGTAAGCTCAGATCTGCTGCGCCATCGGTCATGATGCCCCGGTTGCTTTGTCATAAACGCGCGGTTACAGCAAAACCCGTGCCCAAAAACAAAAAACCCCGATAAAACCGGGGGTTGGCCAACATGGGCGGCAGTGATGTGACGATAGCGTTGTGCCACACGCCCGAAGGTCAGCCGGCGAGCCGCGCCGGCCGCCGACCGATCCTTCGCAGCATTTATGCCGCTACTGCCGACACGTCCACCTTGGCGCCAGTCTTGGACTGAATCTCCTCGGCGGTCACGCCAGGTGCCGTTTCGATCAATTTCAAACCGGCATCCGTCACTTCCAGTACACCCAGATCGGTAATGATCAGGTCGACCACACCGACGCCGGTGAGCGGCAAGGTGCACTCGGGCAGCAGCTTGAGATCTTCGCTGCCGTCCTTCCCGCGCGCCACATGATCCATCAGCACCACGACCTTGTTGACGCCAGCCACCAGATCCATGGCGCCGCCCATGCCCTTGATCATCTTGCCCGGAATCATCCAGTTGGCCAGATCGCCGCGCTCGGAGACCTGCATGGCGCCCAGGATCGCCAGGTTGATCTTGCCGCCGCGAATCATCGCGAACGAGTCTGCGGATGAGAAAATCGACGAGCCGCGTTGCGTGGTGACCGTTTGCTTACCGGCATTGATCAGATCGGCGTCGACCTGATCCTCGGTAGGGAACGGCCCAATGCCCAATAGTCCATTTTCCGACTGCAGCCAGACTTCGATGCCTTCCGGCACATAGTTGGCGACCAGGGTCGGCATGCCGATACCCAGGTTCACATAAAAACCGTCTTGCAGTTCTTTTGCCGCCCGTGCGGCCATTTCTTCACGTGTCCATGCCATTATTTTTTCTCCTCAAGCCGGGCGGACGGTGCGTTGTTCAATGCGCTTTTCGGGCGAAGCATTGAGCACGATGCGGTGGGCATAAATGCCGGGCAGATGAATCTCATCCGGATCGAGGTCGCCGGTATTGACGATCTCTTCGACCTCTACGATGGTGATCTTGCCGGCCATGGCCACGTTGGGATTGAAGTTCCGCGCCGTGCGGCGGAACATCAGATTGCCGCTGCGGTCGGCCACGTGGGCCTTCACCAGCGACACGTCCGGCACCAGCGATTGCTCCATCACGTACTGCTTGCCGTTGAACTCGCGGATTTCCTTGCCGTCGGCCACGATGGTGCCCACGCCGGTGGCCGTAAAGAATGCCGGTATCCCCGCGCCACCGGCGCGCAGCTTTTCAGCGAGCGTGCCTTGCGGCGTGAATTCGAGCTCGAGTTCGCCCGCCAGGTATTGGCGCGCGAATTCTTTGTTCTCCCCCACGTAAGAGGCAATCATCTTGCGGATCTGACGCGTGGTGAGCAATTGGCCCAGGCCGAAATCGTCGACACCGGCGTTATTGCTGATGCACGTCAATCCCTTCACGCCCGAGTCGCGCAACGCGGCGATCAAGGCTTCCGGGATACCGCACAGGCCAAAGCCGCCCACGGCGATCATCTGACCATCCTGGACCACTCCCGCCAGCGCCTCAGGGGCGCTTGCATACACTTTATCCATGACTCCTTCTTCCTTATTGGTTTGATCGCCGTCAGCAGACGTATTGTTATTCCAGCCCAGCGCGGCGGCCGCCCGGCCGGATACTTTCCCGGTTATTGCCCTAGATACTAACTAATGTTCGCGCTTGAAAGTGACACCACGGACTTTTTTAAGACGAAGTCCCTCCGGCCAGGCCAACGTGGGGGCGTCGTGCCGACGGACTGGCGCCAGCCCCTGCTTGGCGTCCGGGCGCGCCAGTCAAGCGTTATGCGCCGAACGTTCTGGCCAGCGCGGCCAGCACATGCTCCGGCCACGGCAACGAACGGCCCGTCTCGGCATCCACCCATACAAGTACGTTGCTGCCGCTGGCGTACTCCAAACCGGGTTCGGCCTCGTTCTCGATGACCAGCTGAAAGGTCAGGCTCGAGCGGCCGACGCGCGTGACGTGGTGCGTGACCACCGTTGTCGCCGGATAGACCAGCGGCTTGCGGAAATCGCATGAGGCGTGCGCCAGGATCGCGTACTGATGCTTGGGCTGCACATTCATGCTGCTCGCATGAAAGAGCTGGATCCGTGCCTCTTCCATCAGACGGAAGTAAATGGTGTTGTTGAGATGATTGAGGGCATCCATATCGCCCCAACGCAGCGGAATCGTGCAGCGGAAAGTCTGTCCCGGCTGCAGTGCGGGAGCGGCTCGTGCGGGGGCGTCGCCCATGTTGCGGTTCTCTCTATGTAATCGGCAAACGGCCATGTTACTGCGCGATGCAAGCGTTGCCCGCAGTGCAATACAATCAGGCGATTACCGGCCGCAGCGTAGCGGCGAATATCTCGCAGGCAATGAGATGTGCGCCGCGGCAGAAGGCCTCAAGACTTATAAAACTCAGCAGGGAGTCGGGACATTATGTCTGAACGGGAATCGATGGAATACGACGTTGTCGTAGTAGGCGGCGGCCCAGGCGGCCTCGCCACGGCAATTCGTCTGAAGCAATTGGCGGCCGAGCGCAATCACGACGTCAGCGTCTGTGTGCTTGAAAAAGGCAGTGAGATCGGTGCGCACGTGTTGTCCGGTGCCGTGATGGATCCGGGCGCGTTGACCGAACTGATCCCCGACTGGAAAGCCAAGGGCGCGCCGCTCAACGTGGCCGTTACCGAAGACAAGTTCCTTTTCCTGAGCGCCACCGGCAGCCGCGCCACCCCGAATTGGTTGTTGCCCGCCTGTTTCCAGAATCACGGCAACTACATCGTGCGCCTGGGCGACGTCACCAAATGGCTGGGCGAGCAGGCCGAGGCCCTGGGCGTTGAGATTTTCCCGGGCTTTGCCGCTGCCGAAATCCTGTATGACGAGGCCGGCGCCGTGCGCGGCGTGGCCACCGGCGACATGGGCGTGGCCCGCGACGGCAGCCACACGGCGCACTACCAGCCCGGCATGGAGTTGCACGCCCGTTACACCGTATTCGCGGAAGGTTCGCGCGGCCAGTTGGGCCGCCAACTTATCGACCGCTTCAAGCTCGACGCGGGCCGCGATCCGCAAAGCTACGGCATCGGCATCAAAGAACTGTGGGAGGTCGATCCGGCCCAATCCAAGCCTGGCCTGGTGGTGCACACCGCCGGCTGGCCGCTGGACTCGGATACCTACGGTGGCTCGTTCCTTTATCACCTCGATAACAATCTGGTGGCGGTGGGCCTGGTGGTCGGGCTCGATTACGCCAATCCCTGGATTTCGCCGTTCGAGGAATTCCAGCGCTACAAAACCCATCCCGCGATTCGCAAAACCTTCGAGGGCGGCAAACGCATCTCGTATGGCGCGCGCGCGCTCACAGCGGGTGGACTGCTGTCGCTGCCGAAGGTGGTGTTTCCCGGCGGCGCGCTGGTGGGCTGCGAAGCGGGCTTCCTCAATGCCTCGCGCATCAAGGGCAGCCACGCCGCGATCCTCACCGGCAAAATGGCCGCCGAAGCCGCCTTCGACGCCGTTGTGGCCGACCGCAAGCAAGACGAACTCACCGCCTATCCGGCCGCTTTCGAGCGCTCGGCCTTGTACGAAGAGCTGAACAAGGCGCGCAATTTCAAGCAATGGTTCAAGAAGGGCCGCACGGTCGCCACCGTGATGACCGGCGTCGAACAATGGCTGCTCAAGGGCAAGATGCCCTGGACCATCCATCGCACCAAGCCCGACCATGCCTGTCTGCAACCGGCGGCCGAATGCGCCCGCATCGACTATCCGAAACCCGATGGCAAGCTCACGTTCGACAAGCTGAGTTCGGTGTTCATCTCCAATACCAACCACGACGAAAACGAACCCGTTCACCTCACGCTCAAGGATCCGAGCGTGCCGGTCAACGTGAACCTGGCGAAGTACGGCGGGCCGGAAGCGCGATACTGCCCGGCAGGCGTGTACGAGTTCGTCAAGGACGACAGCGGCGCCGACCGACTGCAGATCAATGCGCAAAACTGCGTGCATTGCAAAACCTGCGACATCAAGGATCCCACGCAAAATATCGTGTGGGTGGCGCCGCAAGGCGGTGAAGGCCCCGTGTACAGCGGAATGTGAGCGTGACACCGCGCATCCTGATCGTCGGTTGCGGCGATCTCGGCACCCGCGCCGCGCGCCTTCTGGCCGCGCCCCACGCGCCGCATGGCGCGGTGCCGGCCCAGGTGTGGGGGCTGCGCCGTCATCCGCCGATGACGCAGCCGGCACAACCGGGCGATCCGATCTGGATTGCGGCCGACATCGGCGATCCCGCCACCCTCTCTTCCCTGCCGCCAGGGATCACGCACCTCGTGTTTTGCCAGACACCCGGCGGGCGTACGCCTGAAGCCTATGCGCGCGCTTTTCTCGACGGCCCGCGCAACATGCTCAATGCGTTGGACCGCAAGACGCTCGAACGCATCGTGTTCGTGTCGTCGTCGGCCGTGTACGGCGAGCACGCGGGGGCCTGGATCGACGAAACGACGCCCACCGGCCCGCTGGGCTTCAACGGCCGCATTCTGTGCGAGGCCGAGGCCAGTTTGTGGGCTGAGTTTCCGGCGACAGTGGTGCTGCGTCTGGCGGGGCTCTATGGCCCCGGGCGTACCCAACTGCTCGATCGTCTACGCCGCGGCGAAGCGCACGTGCCGCCGGCATCGCCGCCGCAGTGGGCCAACCGCATGCATATCGAAGATGCCGCTGCGGCTTGCGCGCATCTGCTCACGCTCGCCACTCCCGAATCGCTTTATTTGGGCGCGGACGATACGCCGCTGCCCCTCGATATTCTTTACCGCGATCTCGCGCACGCCTTGGGGGCTCCCGCGCCCCTTCCCGGCGACCCACCCAAAGGGGTGGGCAGCAAACGCATGCGCAATGCGCGTCTTCGCCAGAGTGGATTCGTTCCGCGCTGGCCCGATGCCCGCGAGGGCTACCGTGTTCTTATCGCTCCCACATGAAACTTGTACGCTTTGCCGGTTTGCTGATCAGCGCAGCCGCGTTCGTCAGCCCGACCTTGTCGGTTGCGGCTGCCGCCCCGCTCAACTATGACGCCTGGATGAACCGGCAGGCGCCCGCGGCCGACCCGCAGGCGCGCGACGCCTTTGTGGAAAATCTGCTGCGGCAGATGACACTGGACGAAAAAATCGGCCAATTACGGCTGATCAGCGTGGGCCCGGACAATCTGCGTCCCGATGTGATCAAGGACATCGCCGCAGGACGTATCGGCGCCATCTTCAATACCGTCGTCGCACGCGACATCCGGCCGATGCAACAAGCTGCCGTCGACAACAGCCGCCTGAAGATCCCGCTCTTTTTTGCCTATGACGTGTTGCACGGTCATCGCACCGTCTTCCCGATCGGGCTGGGATTGGCCGCCAGTTGGGATATGGAAGCCGTCGCGACCAGCGCGCGCATCGCCGCGCAGGAAGCGGCAGCCGATGGCCTGGACATGAGCTTTTCGCCGATGGTCGATATCACCCGCGATCCGCGCTGGGGCCGGGTATCGGAAGGCTATGGCGAAGATACGTGGCTCACCTCCCGTATCGGCCAGGTGGTGGTGCGTGCCTATCAAGGCACCGACCTCACCGCACCCGACAGCATCATGGCCGGGGTCAAGCACTTTGCGCTGTACGGCGCGGGCGAAGGCGGACGCGATTACAACACCGTCGACATGAGTCCGCAACGCATGGCGCAGGATTATCTGCCGCCGTACAAGGCCGCCGTGGATGCCGGCGCGGGGGGCATGATGATTTCCCTCAATTCGATCAACGGGATCCCCGCCACGTCCAATAAATGGTTGCTTCAGGACGTGCTGCGCAAGCAGTGGGGCTTCAAGGGCCTGACGATCAGCGACCATGGCGCCATCCACGAATTGATGCGCCATGGCGTGGCGCGCGACGGCCGCGAGGCTGCCAAACTGGCCATCCAGGCCGGCATCGATCTGAGCATGAACGACCGTCTCTACGCCGAACATCTGGCGCCATTGCTGCGCGACGGCGACATCGCGCAGGAAGACATCGACCGCGCAGTGCGCGACGTGCTCGCCGCCAAATACGATCTCGGCCTGTTTGCCGATCCGTACCGACGACTCGGCCCGGCATCGGAAGATCCGCCGGACGTCAATGCCGAGTCGCGTCTGCATCGCGAAGCGGCGCGCGATATCGCCCGCCGCAGCCTGGTGCTGCTCAAGAACGACAAGCAAACACTGCCGCTGCAAAAGCAAGGCACGATCGCCGTGGTCGGCCCGTTGCACGATAGCCAACGCGATGTGATGGGCAGTTGGTCGGCGGCCGGCGTGGCCAAGCAATCGGTGTCGGTGCTGACGGGCATGCAGCGCGCCGTGGGCGATCGCGTGCGGTTGATCACTGCACACGGTGCAAACGTGACCGACGACCCCGCCATTCAGCGCTACCTGAACGAGTATCTGCCCGATGTCGTGGTCGATCCCCGTCCCGCGCAAGCGATGATCGACGAAGCCGTGCAAGCGGCGCAGGCGGCCGACGTGGTGGTGGCCGTGGTGGGCGAGGCGCAAGGCATGGCGCACGAGGCCTCGAGCCGCACCGATATCGACGTCCCGCCCAGCCAGAAGCGTTTGCTGGAAGCGCTCAAAGCCACCGGCAAGCCGCTGGTGATCGTGTTGATGAACGGTCGCCCGCTGAGCCTGACTTGGGAAGATGCCAACGCCGATGCCATGCTCGAAACCTGGTTTGCCGGTACGGAAGGCGGCAACGCCATCGCCGATGTGCTGTTCGGCGACTACAACCCAAGCGGGAAGCTGACGATGACGTTTCCCAAGAACGTGGGCCAGGTGCCGCTGTACTACCAGCATCTGAATACCGGGCGTCCGTTCAATCCCGCCGCCCCCAATAAATACACCTCGCGCTACTTCGATATCGAGAACGGCCCGCTCTACCCCTTCGGTTACGGTTTGAGCTACACCCAGTTCAGCCTGTCCGATGTGAGCCTCTCGAGCAAAGCGATCAAGGCGCGCGATCCGTTGACGGCGAGCATCACCGTACGCAATACCGGCAAACGCGCCGGCGAAACCGTCGTGCAGCTGTATCTGCAAGATTTGGCCGGCTCGATCAGTCGCCCGGTCAAGGAACTCAAAGGTTTCCAGAAGGTGATGCTGCAGCCCGGCGAGCGGCGCACGCTGCAATTTCCCATTACCTACGACGACTTGTCGTTCATCGGCAACGACCTCAAACGCGTGGTCGAACCCGGCGATTTCAAGGTGCATGTGGGCCTGGATTCGCAGGATGTGAAAGAGGCGCAATTCACATTGCAATAACGCGGCTGAGGCACCTGCCTCATCCGCAGCGTTTACCGCTTTGAAACAGCCGGCATCGCCCGGCTGTTTTTTTGTCGGGTGCGACGCCTAAAGGATGACAATCCAAGTTTTACCGCTGATAGAATGTTTCACCATGAAAGGCGCGGAGTTCGACTCGAGTTCAGTATCTGTCAACACTGCCGCACGTGCAGGATCGAAGCTCGGCCTCGAATTGGAAATGGCGGTCGTCGACCGTGCATCCGGAGCCAGTCATCCTGTCAGGGGTTATTTCGAGCGGTTGGCCGAACGCCGCCGCAAGCGAGGCGAACCGGTCGCCGAAACCAAGCTCGGTGGCCGCCTCGTCGATCTCGCCGGCCCCGCCGGCCATAGCGGTCTGGACAACGCCTTCAATCTGCTGGAAACCGCGTTCGATCCCATCGTGGCGCCCGACGGGCTCGACGCGCTTCATCGCATCGTGGTGGCGGAGATTGCCGATGCAAACACGGTGCTCGCCGAAGAAGGGGCGGTGCTGCTGAATGCCGCCGAGCATCCCGATTGTGCGTTGAGCGACGCGTGGTACCGCAGCGTCGTGGCCCCACGCCGCGTTTATGCCGAGATGGCCGGCTTTCGCGGCTGGCGGCATCAATTGGGGATCGACGCCAAGGCGCAGAACAGCCCGTGCACGGCCATACCCATCGCCAATGCCGCGCGCGCGCTGAATGTCATCCTGGCCCTGGCGCCGGCCAATATCGCCCTCTTTGCCAATAGCCCGCTCGAAAACGGCCGCGATACCGGCCTGCAGGAAAACCGCCTGACGCTATGGGATCGGATGTTCAGCGGCACCCGTTTCGCCTGCGATCATCGGCTGCAGCAGCTGCCGAACGCACCGTTTGCCGACCTGGGCGCTTACTTCCGCTGGATGTTCGGACCGGAAACCGTGACGCGCGCCCTGCCCGCCTCCACCGGGGCCAGCTACAAGTCCGGCGCCCACGTGTACCTGAACGACAACCCGCCGCTCAGCGCATTCCTTCGCAGCGCATCGTGGCCCGGCGTCACCGACGACGGCGACGCCATCGTGCTGGCGCCTGAAAGTGCCCATTTCGTGCATGCCCAATTCGGCAACTTCATCGACGCCCGCTGGCGCTACCGGCTGGCCGATTTCCCGGACCTGCCCGTCCTGCTGCGCGCCTGGGAAACGCCGGGCGGACTCGAAGCCTTGTTCGCACAACACGGCGTGGACGGGTATATCGAAGGCCGCGCCCCGGGCGCCAACTTCGCCGACGCGCAACTGCTCGCGCTGGCGGGAGAGGACATCTGCCGAACAGTGACCATCGCGCCATCGGCCATTCAACTCGGCTTGATGCGCAATCTCGACGAGGCCGAAGCGCTGGTGCGCCAATGGGGTTGGGCCACGCTCGCCGCGCTGCGAGCCGATGCCATCCGCTACGGCATGGCGTCGGACCGTATCCAGGCGCTGGCGCGCGACACCCTGGCGGTGGCCCGAAGCGGGCTGAACGGGGACGAGGCAAAGTGGCTGGCATACGCCGAATACGTGGCCACCACCCGGCAAACCGGCGCCGATCGACTGCGCCAACTCTGGCGGGCGCATGAAGCGCGACCGCGCGACCGTCTGGCGCTAGTGTGTGGTCAGCGCCACTGTTTGGCGCTCTGACGTGACCTCGTCACGCACTGTGGCCCCACTTTCTCGCGCGCTCGTGCTACACCTGCAACTGCCGTCGGATGGAACGTTTCGCGCCGATCCGTTACCTATTGGGTTCAATTTGCATTACCGCGCCCAGCCCTATGCCTAGTTCGCTCTCGCCGCATGCGTCAACCCGACCGCCGCGACACCCCATTCTGGCGGTGACGTTGGCGAGTCTGATCGTGCTCGTGCTGGCGCAGGCGCTGATCGGCTCGTTGAGTCTGGCCGCGTTGAATCGGCTGATGGCGCAAACGACGGCCGACCGGATCGAGGTCACTGCACGCAGCCTGGGCGCCGAAATCCAGAACGGATTGCGGTTGGGAAAGCCGCTGGCGCAATTCTTCGGTCTGGACGATATCCTGCGCAAGTCGTCGACGGGCGATCATCCCCCCTCGTTGCAGGTGGTCCAGGTGGACGGCACCGTGCTCGCCAAGCGGCAGGGCGATGGCCGCGCCGACATCGGCGGCGATGCGCAGGCGCTACTCGCTGCGCTGGCACTGCCCCCCACACGCGGACACAGTCCGCCGCCCGATTCCCGCGAAACGCCTGTGCGGCTGCCCTCGGGCACTGCCATGATCGCGCGCGACCAAAGCGTGACGATCGCCGCCCCCCTGATGAACACCGCCGGCCAATTGACGGGCGCCATCATCGTCGATGTCGAACGCAATGCGCTCGCCTGGCGTGAGCTGGTGGTGCGCAACACCACCGTGCTGATCCTGGTGACCGCGTGCGGTGGCTTGCTGCTGGCCGTGGGATTCCGATTGTTCGCGCCGTATGGCGGATCGACTGCCGGCAGCCGCGCCCGTTTCATCGTGCCGCTGGTGGCCATTCTGCTCGCACAGGGGTTGTACGCCGCCTACACGATCTCGAACTTCCGCACCGTGTGGCTACAGGTCACGCGCGAAAACGCCAATATGCTGGCTGAGGGGATGCAGCGCGACCTCAATCGTGTGCTGGGCTACGGCTTGACGGTGTCGAAGCTGCGCGGGCTGGAAGCTCCATTCACGCGTTTGCAAACGTCGTTTCCGGCCATCGGCCAGATCGCGGTCACCGATGCCGAAGGCAAGGTACTGGCCGTGAGCCGGCTGCCCGACATGCCGAATCCCGGGCTGGATCTTCGGCCCGACCTGACGTTCTCACTTCCGCTGAATGACGCCAATCCGGCGCAATCGGCCGGACAGCTCAGCATCACGCTCAACGCCGCCATCATCGATGACGGCGTGCGCAATCGCGTGATCGACGCGTTGACCGTCAGCGCCGTCGCGTTGATCACGGCGATGGAAATGCTGATGTTGCTGTCGCTGCTGATGATCACCGGCACGTTGCCGACGCGGCGCGCCGCCGATGAAATCCTGAAGCAGGACGACCGCGGGCAAGCGGCGCTGGTCGGCCGGTTGGCACGGCCGGTGATGTTTTCGTTTCTGTTCGCCTGGGCCTTGCCGTTGGGATTTCTGCCTGTGTATGCGCGTACGCTGCCTCCCGGAGCGCTGGACTTGCCGCCCAATCTGCTCTTGGCCTTGCCGATCTCGGTTGAAATGGCCTGCGGCCTGATTGCTGCGTTGCTGGCCGGCCGCCTGACCGATCGCCGCGGCTGGCAAACGCCCGTGATCGCCGGACTTGGCGTCGCTGCGGCGGGCATGCTGGCCTGCGCGCTGGCCAGCACATTGCTGGGGTTCGTGGCCGCACGCGGCCTGGTGGGCTTCGGCTACGGACTCGCGTGGATGGGGTTGCAGGGATTCATCGTCACGCGCAGCGCGCCCCAGGCACGCGGCCGCAACATGACGAGCGTGATCGCCGGTCTTTTTGCTGGACACTTGTCGGGCGCGGCCGTGGGCTCGATGCTGATGGAGCAAACCGGCTACCACACGGTGTTCGTGGTGGGCGCCACGATGCTGATCCTGCCGTTGAGCGGCGTCTGGTTCTTGTTGCGTCCCTACATGACGGGGCCGCTTGCTGCGAAGGCCGGCGCCGTTCCCGCCGCCAGTGCCCCGTCCGCCGCCGAAGCAGGTGCGGCTGCAAGTGCGACGGCGGTGGCGCCTGCGCCGCCTGTCGCCCGCGCACCGGCACTGGCTGCCCCGCCGCACCGGCTGGCCGAAACGATCAGGCTCGTGTTCACCCGCGACTTCGGCATGTTGCTGGCGGGCAGCATTGTGCCGTTCTCGATCGCACAAGTGGGCCTGATCTCGTTCGCGCTGCCGTTGTACCTCGAGTCGCAGGGCGCCGCCGCCTCCAGCGTGGGCCGCATTTTGATGCTTTACGGGCTGTGCGTGATCTATGTGGGTCCCATCATGGGACGAATCGCGGATCGCAGTGCATCGAAGAAGCGCTGGATCGTCGTGGGCGGCATGATCGGCAGCCTGGGACTCATGGCGCTCTACCTCAACAGCGGTATGCTCGCCGCTGCGGCCGCCGTACTCTTGCTGGCGTTGGCAAGCTGCGCCAGTGGCGCGTCACAATCGCCGTACATGCTGGGGTTGCCGCACGTGCAGGCGTACGGTGCAGCCGGCGCCACCAGCGTCATGCGCGCGGCGGACAAGCTGGGCCAGATGGCCGGCCCATTGATCGTGGGCGGCCTCTTCGGCGTGGTGGGCATGGGCACCGGCCTGGCCGCCACCGGCGCGATCTACCTGTGCGCCACGCTTGCCTTCTGGGCCTTTGCGCCTGCGGGCGCTCCCAAAAAAGAAACGCTGACATAACCTCCCCAGGAGAAAGCCTTTGACTGCAGCGCTGCCGCTTTCCCTTTTTGCCAGCGAACGGGTATACGCCAAGATCTATCCGCAAGCGGTGGCCAATAACCTCGCGATACTCAAGCGCGCCTTGGCGCGAGAAGACGGCGGCGACGCGCCACGCGTCTGGGCCACCGTGAAGGCCGATGCCTACGGCCACGGGGTGGCGCACATCATGGCCGGGCTGCGCGCGGCCGACGGTCTGGCCGTCATGCACCTGACCGATGCGCATATCTGCCGCGATGCCGGCTGGAGCGGTCCCATCCTGGTCATGGCCGGCCTGGCCCACGCCTCGGAGATTGCGCTGCTCGATATGCCCGACCTGCACCTGCTGCTGTCGCGTGAGCCGCAACTGCAATGGCTGGCCGCAGCACCGGCCTTGCGGGCCACGCCCACGGTGTGGCTGCGATTTCGCGGCGATATCGGCATGGTCGGTTTCGATGCCGCCAGCTACCGATCGGCCTACGCGCAATGCCAGTCGCTGGCCGGCACGGGCCGCATCGGCGGGCAGATCGGGCACCTCAACCACTTCGGCAGCGCGGAACGCGCCGACGGCATCGACGAAGCATGTGACCGCTTCCAGGCCGTCACGCACGATCTGCCCGGCCCGCGCTCGACCAGCAACTCCGCCGCCATCATGCGCCATCGCGGGCATGCCGCCATGAACGACTGGGTGCGCCCGGGCTTGACGCTTTACGGTGCGAGTCCGCTTGCCGATCGCAGTGCGGCCGACCTCGGCTTGCTGCCGGCCATGTCCCTGCACGCCCGCGTCCTCGATATCCGTACGCTGGCGGCCGGCGATCGCATCGGCTACGGCGGCAATTTTCAGGCGCCCTCGCCCTTGACCGTGGGCCTCGTCAACTGCGGCTATGCGGACGGTTATCCGCGCCACGCGCCGGCGGGCACGCCAGTCATGGTGGCAGGACAACTCACCCGTACATTGGGTACGGTCACCATGGATTTGATGACCGTCGATCTCACCGGTTTGAATGCAGACGTCGGCGCGCCCGTCGTGCTGTGGGGCGATCCGAAGCTTCCAGTGGAACGCGTGGCGGCCTCGATGGGCACCATCGCCGCCGAACTGCTGACCGGCCTGACGCGCCGCGTGCCCTTGCTCACTGCACCGATATCATGAGTACCGCTTCGCGCCTTACCGTTACCGCACACACGTGCGTCCCCGTCGACCACCGCAGGAAGCTGCCCATGCACCTCACCGCCGCCGCGTTCGCGTTATGCCTGGCGCTGTTTGCGCCCGTTGCCATGTCGGCGCAACCCGCCACGCCGCAGGCCATCCCCACGGCGGAGAAGGAAAAGGTGTTTCCGACTACGCCGCGCGCGCGCGCCGATGGCAAGCGCTGGCGGGTGGGTTATTTCGAAAGCGGCGACTACAGCGAGTATCCGCGCACGATGAAGGTCCTGGTCGAAGGCATGGAGCAACTGGGCTGGATTCAGATCCCCACGATTCCAGAGGGGCTCGACGGCCATGCCACGTGGACGTTCATTGCGCGTAATGCGCGCAGCGATACGGTCGAGTTCGTGGATGACGCCTATTGGCAGCCCGGCAACTTCGATCCGGTCAAGCGCCCGGGGGTGCGCCAAGCCATCACGGAACGGCTGACGACGAAGCAGGACATCGATCTCATCATCGCAATGGGCACCTGGGCCGGCCAGGATATGGCCGCGCTGGGCGCGCCGGTACCCACCATCGTGGGCTCCACCAGCGATGCCGTCGGCGCGAAGATCGTCAAAAGCGCCGAAGACAGCGGCTACGACAACCTGCACGCCCGCGTGCAGCCGGAGCGCTATCAGCGTCAAATCCGGCTGTTCCACGAAATCGTGCCGTTCAAGACCCTCGGGCTGGTGTACGAAAACAGCCCGGAAGGCCGCACCTATGCGGCCGTCGATGCCGCCACGCAGGTCGCCGCCGAACTCGGCTTCACGATTCGCAGTTGCGACGCCCGCTCCAATGGCATCGACCTCGAACTGGCCAAGCAGAATGTGCAGGAGTGCTACCGGCAGGTCAGCACGCAGTCGGATGCCGTGTACGTGACGGTGCATCGCGGGCTCACGCCCGACAACGTGGGCACGGTGGCCAATATCCTGCGCGAGGCGAAAGTACCCAGTTTCGCCATGCTCGGTTCCGAGGAAGTAAAGAAGGGATTGCTGATGAGTCTGGCGCAGGCCGATTATTCGTACGTGGGCCTGTTCTATGCCGAAAACATTGCGCGCATCTTCAATGGCGCGCAACCGCGGTCGCTCAGTCAGATCTGGATCGATCCCGCCAAGATCGCGCTCAATATCGAAACCGCACGCATCATCGGTTTCGATCCGCCGGTAGATATCCTGCTCGCCGCCGACGAGGTGTACGAGTCGCGCTGATCGCCAGCCCAACGGTCGTACCCCGTCGCGTCACACCTTCGGCCGGCGCATTTTGAAGAGATTGTCCGGCGTGATGCCGAAATAGTCGGCCGGACCGCCGCCTCGCATGATCGGTTGTGCGGCTGCGGTGTCGTAAATGCCGTCCACAAGCAGTCGCTTGTCGATGTGAATGCCGACGACTTCGCCCAGCACCAGCCATGTGTCCACGTCGTCGCCCGCCGCCGTCTTGAGCTGAATGATCTGCGTGGCGCGGCACTCGAAGCTGACCCGCGCCCGGGCCACGCGAGGCACGGCGATATGCGTGGATGCCACCTTTTCCAGGCCAGCGTAGTCGAACTCATCGACCTCGGGTCCCACGGCGGCACAGGTCTCGTTCATCGCCTCGGCCAATGGACGGGTCACCAGGTTCCAGGTGAATTCGCCGGTGGCCGCCACATTGGTGACGCTATCTTTGTAGCCAATGCTGGAAAATCCGACGATGGGCGGCACGTAGTTGAACGCGTTGAAAAAGCTGTAGGGCGCGAGGTTGACCGCACCGTGCGCATCCTGAGAGGCCACCCAGCCGATCGGCCGCGGCGCCACAATGGCATTGAAGGGATCGTGCGGCAGCCGGTGGCCTTCACTCGGCGTGTAAAAGTGGAAGTCGGCAGGGGTATCGTGCGATTGAGCGGTCATGGATGCAACGTCGCCAAGCCGACTCAACCGCAGCGCACGGCGGTGATCGCGCCTTGTGCGTCGACCAGCACATTCAGGCGGCTGGGGTTGTATTCCATGGTGATCATCTCGCCCGGCTTGAGCACACGCGCCGAGCCGGAACCCGATTGGCTGCGCAACTGATCAAGAACGGATTGCGACATCGCGGTGCCGATCGCCTTTTGCACCGGGCCGCTGTTGCACTCGCCGGCCTGCCCGGGCCCACCTGACACCAGGCCTGGACTGCGCCCGGTATCGGCGCTCGCGCTGGCAGATGGGGAGGATCCCGAGTTCATCATCGAGCAGCCCGCCAAGCCGACCACGGCCGCCATCGTCATGAGTTTCCAAGTCATACTCGCTCCAACATTTGCATCGTTAAAAAAGGTAATCCCGGTGCCACGCGACACGCATCGATCAGCCTCGATGCCGTTGATGGCAGCAACCGACGCATCATGAGCGGCGTCAGTCACTGCTCCATTCTATTCGCCGCGAATTCGGCGCGTTACGCGCCGCCTCATTTTCGGCAATTCAGTCGACAGGTCAGTCGGCGCGCATTTTTTCGATCTGCTGCTCGCCGGCCCGCCGGGCTTCATCTTCGGTTGCATAGCCGGTGGTCGCACGCTCGATGCGCGGCATGGTGCCGATATCGCCCTCGACCGCTGTAACGACCCAGATGAATTTGCCGTCGGCCGTCTTATCGATGGCAAGCGTCGCTCTGATTTTTTCCGACATAACGATCTCCTGATGATTGAGTTGTGCCGTTGATGAGCAAGCCCGGTTCCCGGCGCCGATCGCCATCCTGCCCCCATTCGACGCCGCCCGCATAAACGGGGACAGGCATCGAACTCGCTGCGGTGCAATAAGGGAATACAACCGTTGTCAGGGTTTGACAAGGTGGTTATGTTCATAAGCTGGGTCATGCTCGCACGCATCTACGCACCGCCCGCACGACGAACACACCAACGGAGTTTTGAATGGCACTACGCTTTACACGCGCTCTGGCGTGCGGCTCGGCCGCCGTTTTTCTTGCCATGGGAGCCACGGGATCGGCTTGGGCTCGCGACCTCACGATCGCACTCAAAACCGAGCCCAGCGCCATGGATCCGCAGTATCACGCGCTCACTCCCAACAACCAGATCGCTCAAACCATCTTCGACCCGATGATCCTCCTGGACAAGGATCTCAAGCCGCAACCCGGTCTGGCCGAATCGTGGACTGTCGACGGCAAGGTGTGGACGTTCAAGCTGCGTCCCAACGTCAAGTTCTCCGACGGCACACCGTTCACGGCGGAAGACGTGGTGTTCACCTACGATCGTATTCCGAAGGTGCCCAACAGCCCGTCGCCGTTTACGCTCTACCTCGGTTCGGTCGCCAAGACGGAAGCGGTGGATCCGATGACGGTGCGCATCACCACCAAGGAGCCGTCGCCCTTGCTGCTGGTGAACCTGGCGCAACTGCCCATCCTGTCCAAGAAAGCGGCATCGGGCCCGGCTGCCGAAGGCAAGACCACCATGCAGCTCAACAGCGGCGATGGCTTGATCGGTACCGGTCCTTATAAATTCGTTTCCTGGCAGCGGGGTTCGGAATTCATCCTGGCCCGCAACGATAACTACTGGGGTGCCAAGCCCACCTGGGATCGCGTCATCTATCGCCCGATGACCAATCCCGCCGCCCGCGTGGCCGCGCTGCTGGCCGGCAACGTCGACATGATCGAAGATCCCCCAACGGACGATCTGCCCGCGCTGAAGAAGAACAAGGCGCTGGCCGTCGAGGAAACGCCTTCGGTGCGCACGGTGTATGTGGCGCTGGATCAGTTCGCCGAACCCAGCCCGGGCATCAAGGGCACCGACAAGAACCCGCTGAAAGACAAGCGCGTGCGTGAGGCGTTGTCGCTGGCGATCAATCGCGACGCCATCGTCGAACGCGTGATGGGCGGCGTGGCCCTCGGCGCCGGCCAGATGTTGCCGTACCCGATGTTCGGCGCATCCAAGGCGCACTCGGTGCCCCCGAAGGCGGATATCGAAAAGGCCAAGAAGTTGCTGGCCGATGCCGGTTATCCCAACGGGTTCGAGATCACGCTGGGCTCGCCGTCGGGCCGTTACGTCAACGACTCGAAGGTCGCCCAGGCCGTGGCCGGCATGTGGAGCCGGATCGGTGTGAAGACGAACGTCGACGCCATGGCGCCGCCGGTATTCTTCAAGAACCGCGACAGCTATGCGTTCAGCGCTTACCTGGCCGGCTGGTCGGTGTCGACCGGCGAAATGTCCAATGCGCTGTCGTCGTTGCTGGTCACGCCCAATCCGGCCGCGGGCCTGGGCACGACCAACCGCAGCCGTTACTCCAACCCCAAGATGGATGAGCTCGTGGCGCAATCCGGATCGGTGATGGACGACGGCAAGCGCGCCCAAATGCTGCAGCAGGCAAGCGACCTGGCGATGAACGACTATGCCATGTTGCCGCTGCATTACGAACTGTCCGTCTGGGCCATGAAAAACGACATCCAATACCAAGGTCGTCCGGATCAGGTCACGCTGGCGCAGTTCGCCACGCTCAAGAAGTAAGCGATTCGTGAAGTAAACGGATGGTGAAGTAAACGATTCGCGGGTGGTGCGTGCGATGCGCGCCACCCCCGCCCGAATCGCCGAATACCGCAGCGCGCGTCGTGCACGCCTGCTGTCAACGAGAGTGAACGCTGTGCTAGCAACCATTATTCGCCGGCTGCTCCAGACCGTCGTCGTCATGCTCGTCATGTCGGCCCTGGTCTTTGTCGGTATCTATCTTGTCGGCGACCCCATTTCGATGTTGGCCAGCCCCGAAGCCACCGAGGCGCAACGCGACGCCATCCGGGCCTCGCTGGGATTGGACCTTCCGCTGTGGCGCCAATACCTCGTCTTCATGGGCCAGGCCGTCCAGGGCGACTTCGGCAATAGTTTCCTGACCGGTGAGCCCGCCATGCGGCTCATCCTGCAACGCGCGCCCGCCACGCTCGAACTCGCCATCACGGCCATGCTGCTGTCGGTGCTGATCGGCGTGCCGCTCGGCATCCGCGCCGGGCTCAAACCGCAGGCGGTGTCGTCGCGCGCCATCATGACGGGCTCGGTGCTGGGGTTTTCACTGCCCAACTTCTGGGTTGGCCTGATGCTCATCATGGTTTTCGCCGTCACGCTGGGCTGGGTGCCCGCCAGCGGTCGCGGGCAAACGGTTGCCATCGGCTCGCTCAACCTGAGCATCTTCACCGTCAGCGGCTGGTTGAGCCTGGCCTTGCCGGCGATCACGATCGCAATGGCCAAATGTGCCACCATCATCCGCGTCACCCGCGCCGCCACGCGCGAGTCGCTGCCGATGGATTACATCAAGTTCGCCCGCGCCAAGGGGCTCTCCGAGCGCCGCGTGCTGGGTGTGCACCTGCTCAAGAACATCCTGATTCCCATCGTCACGGTGGCGGGTTTGGAGTTCGGACAGGTCGTCGCTTTCGCGGTGGTTACCGAAACCGTCTTTTCGTGGCCCGGCATGGGCAAACTGCTGATCGACTCCATCATCAATCTGGATCGTCCGGTCGTGGTGGCCTACCTGCTCCTGATCGTGTTCTTCCTCGTCATGCTCAATCTGGTGGTGGACATCATCTATACCGTGCTCGATCCCCGCGTTCGTCTGGAGGGCCGTCGATGAGCCAAGCCGAAATCGTTAAACCGGCAATCGCCGCGGCCCGCAAACCGGAAGGCCCGTGGCGCCGTTTTTTTGTCGACTTCTTCGCCAGCAAACTCGCCGTCGTCGGCCTGATCCTGCTCACCGTGACCGTGGTCGCTGCCGTTTTCGCGCCGTGGATCGCGCCGCAGAATCCGTTCGACATCGGCACCCTGGACATCATGGATTCCAAGCTGCCGCCGGGCAGCGAAAGCGGCGACGGCACGATGCGTTATCTGCTGGGCACCGACGGCCAGGCGCGCGATCTGTTCTCCGCCATTTTGTACGGCTTGCGCACCAGTCTCATGGTGGCCGGCATCTCGGTGTTCTTCGCGTTTGCGATCGGCGCCACCGTCGGCCTGATCGCCGCCTACTTCGGCGGCAAGCTCGACGCGCTCCTGATGCGCATCGTCGACATTCAATTGTCGTTTCCGGCCATTCTCGTGGCACTCATGCTGCTGGCGATCCTGGGCAAAGGCGTGGACAAAGTCATCATCGCCCTGATCGTGGTGCAATGGGCCTACTTTGCACGGGCCGCACGCGGCGCAGCCCTCGTCGAACGCAACAAGGAGTACGTCGAGGCGGCGCGATGCATGTCGCTCTGCTGGTGGCGCATCTTGTGGCGTCACTTGCTGCCCAACTGCATGCCACCGCTCATCGTGATCGCCACCATTGATCTGGCGCACGCCATCGCCCTCGAGGCCACCCTGTCGTTTCTCGGCGTGGGCGTACCGGTCACCGAACCGTCACTGGGCATGCTGATCTCCAACGGCTTCGAGTTCCTGCTGTCGGGCCGCTACTGGATCTCGTTCTTCCCGGGCATTGCCCTGGCGATCGCCATCATCGGCATCAACCTGGTCGGCGACCATCTGCGCGACGTGCTCAACCCGCGCAACGCGAACTAATTCAATGCAACACGGCATGGCAACTTCTCAAGCAGATTCCGCGGCTGCGGCGCCCATCCTCGATGTGCGCGGCCTGCAAACCCACTTTTTCACCCGCAACGGCGTCGTCAAAGCCGTCGACGGCGTCGACCTCACGCTCAAGCCCGGCGAGATCCTCGGTCTGGTGGGCGAGTCGGGCTCGGGCAAGAGCATCACCGGCTTTTCGCTGATCGGCCTGCTCGATCCGCCTGGACGCGTGGTGGGTGGCGAAATCAACTTCGACGGCCACGACCTGCGTCACGCCACGCAAGACCAGTTGCGCGATGTGCGCGGGCGCGACATCGCCATGATCTTCCAGGATCCCATGATGACGCTCAACCCCGTGTTGCGCGTGGATACGCAGATGATCGAGGCGATCCAGGCGCATCGCAAGGTGAGCCGCGACGAGGCCCGCAACCGCGCCCGCGATGTGCTCACCATGGTGGGCATCGCTTCGCCCGACGAGCGGTTGCGGTCGTATCCGCATCAGTTTTCGGGCGGCATGCGGCAACGCGTGGCCATCGCCATCGCCTTGCTCAATTCGCCGCGCCTGATCATTGCCGACGAACCCACGACCGCCCTGGATGTGACCATCCAGGGCCAGATCCTGTATGAAGTGCAGAAGCTCTGTAAGGAGACCGGGACGGCGCTGATCTGGATCACTCACGATCTGGCCGTGGTGTCGGGTCTCGCAGACCGCGTGTCGGTGATGTATGCCGGGCGTATCGTCGAGACGGGCAGCACCGCCGACGTCATCGGCCACCCGCAGCATCCTTATACCCACGGGCTGATCGACTCGATCCCGCGCCCCGAAACCCGCGGCGCGCCGCTCGCCCAGATTCCGGGCATGACGCCGTCGCTGCTCAATCTTCCCGAAGGCTGTGCGTTTCGCACGCGTTGCCCGCGCGCCACCGAGGTCTGTACGAAGGATCCGCAGCCCGTCGAAATCCGCCCGGCGCAATGGGTGCGCTGCTGGCATGCCGGGGAGCCCGATCCCAAATGAATGCGCCTGTGAATACGCTCTCCCCGCCCACCGGCGCCCCCGGCCATCTGGCCGTCGACAGCCCCGTGTTGGCGTCCGACGCCCCCTTGCTCGCCGCGGCGCCCAACGCGCCGCTGCTGTCGCTGCGGCAAGCCGAACTCAAGTTCTCCCAGCCGCTGGATATCGCCGGACGCATCGCCAATGTGTTCGGCGCCGGATTGCACTCGAGTGTGGTGCATGCGGTGGCCGGCGTCGACCTGGATGTGCAACGCGGCGAGGTGATCGGCATCGTGGGCGAATCCGGGTGCGGTAAATCCACACTCGGCCGCATGATCGCCGGCATCCTGTCGCCCACCGCCGGCGAAGTGCATTACCAGGGCATGCCTGTGAAGGCGATGAGTGCCACCCAGCGGCGCGCCTATGAACTCGGCGTGCAGATGATCTTCCAGGATCCTTACGCGTCGCTCAACCCGCGCATGCGTGTGCTGGACATCGTGGGCGAGGCGCCCGTGGCACACGGTCTGGTGTCGTCGCGCGACAAGGCCGAATACGTGGCGGGGCTCATGCGGCAAGTGGGCCTGGATCCGGCCTATGCGCAGCGCTACCCGCATCAGTTTTCGGGCGGCCAGCGGCAACGCATCGGCATCGCCCGGGCACTGGCCTTGAAGCCCACGGTCATCGTGTGCGACGAGGCCGTGGCGGCGCTGGACGTGTCGATCCAGGCGCAAGTGCTCAACCTCTTTGCGCAACTGCGCCGCGACCTGGGACTGACCTATCTGTTCATCAGTCACAACCTGGGCGTGGTAAGCCATGTGTCGGATCGCGTGGCGATCATGTATCTCGGCCGCATCGTGGAAATCGCCGCCACCGAGACGATTTTCGACCGCGCGAATCACCCCTATACTCAAGCGTTGCTCAAAGAGTTGCCCAGCCTGACGCCGGGCCGGCGCACCTACCAGCCGATCAAGGGCGAGCTGCCCTCGCCGCTGGCGCCGCCCTCGGGCTGCACGTTCCACCCCCGCTGCCCGCACGCGATGCCGCGGTGCAAGACCGAGCGCCCGCTATTGCGCACGATCGCATCGGGGCACACGAGCGCGTGCCATTTGAACGACATGGAAGGAGCACAGTAGTCATGCACATCAGCGATTCGGCCTTCGAACCGTTCATCCTGGCCGCGCCACGCGCGCCGGCCTTGCCGCTCGTATGCGATTCGCCGCATAGCGGCACCACGTATCCAGCCGATTTCGGCTTTGCCGTGGCACCTGAGGTGCTTCGCACCGGCGAAGACACGCACGTGCACGAGTTGTGGCACACCGTGCCCGATGTGGGCGGCACGCTGATCGCCGCGCAGTTTCCACGTACGTATATCGATCCCAACCGTGAGCCCGACGACATCGACGTCGGGCTGCTCGATGCGCCCTGGCCGGGCGATGCCCGGCCCTCCGAGAAAAGCCGCCTGGGTTACGGCCTGATATGGAAGCGCGCCGGCGGACAATTGATCTACGATCGAAAACTCACCGTGGCCGAAGTGCAGCAGCGTATTGCGCGCTATCACGCGCCGTATCATGCAGCGATGGGCAAAGCGATAGAAGCGGCCTACGCACAATTCGGCGCGGTGTGGCATTTGAATCTGCACTCGATGCCGGCCGACTCGTACGAAGTGCTTGAGATCGACAGCCCGCACCGGCTGGCCGACTTCGTGCTCGGCGATCGCGATGGCACCACGTGCGATCCCGAACTGGTCGATGTGGTGGAACGCACCTTGCGCGCGCATGGTCACACCGTGGCACGCAACGATCCATTCAAAGGCGTGGCATTGATCGCCCGCCTGGGTCGGCCCGCCGAGCGCCGTCACAGTTTGCAGATCGAGATCCATCGCGGTCTCTACATGAACGAAACCACTTTCGAGAAAAGCAAAGACTTCGGCACCCTTCAGAATACGTTGACGCACGTCTCCGAAGCCGTTGCCGACTACATCCGGAGTTCGCTATGAAAACCCTAGAAGCCATCCAACGCGCGCACGGCGAATTGACCGCCATCCGCCGCGACATTCACGCTCATCCCGAAATCGCTTTCGAAGAAGTTCGCACCTCGGCCCTGGTGGCCGAACGTCTGCGCGCCATGGGCATCGAGGTGCACACCGGCCTGGGCAAGACCGGCGTGGTGGGCATCCTGAAAGCCGGGACCAGCGGCAAGACGATCGGCATCCGTGCCGATATGGATGCCCTGCCGATGCCCGAGCTCAACAAGTTCGACCATGCGTCGAAAAACGCAGGCCGCATGCACGGCTGTGGTCATGACGGCCACACCACGATGCTGTTGGGCGCGGCCCAATACCTCTCGGCCAACCGCGATTTCGATGGCACCATCGTCTTCATCTTCCAGCCCGCCGAGGAAGGCGGCAACGCCGGCGCGCGCGCCATGATGGAAGACGGCCTGTTCGAGAAGTTTCCGTGCGATGCCGTCTTCGGCATCCACAATATGCCCGGCATGCCTGCCAATCACTTCGGTTTCCGCACGGGCCCCTCGATGGCCTCGAGCAACCGTTTCGACATCGTGATCAAGGGTACTGGCGGCCACGCAGCGCAGCCCAACAAGTCCGTCGACCCGATCGTGATCGCGGCCGAAATGGTGCTGGCGCTGCAAAGCGTGATCTCGCGCACGCGCGATCCGCTGGATCCCGCCGTGCTGTCGATCACGCAGATTCATGCCGGCGACGCCTACAACGTGATCCCCGGCGAAGTCGTGCTGCGCGGCACCGTGCGCACGTATACCACCACCAATCTGGACGTGATCGAAGACACCATGCGCCGCATTGCCACCACGCTGCCGCAAGTGCATGGCGCCACCGGCGAACTGGATTTCATCCGCGCCTATCCGCCGCTCATCAACTGGGAAAAGGAAACCGAATTCGCCGCGCAAGTGGCCGAAGAGGCGTTCGGCAAGGAAAACGTGAGCCGCAATATTCCGGCGTTCATGGGTGCCGAGGATTTCTCGTTCTATCTCGAGAAAGTACCGGGCGCCTATCTGTTTCTGGGTAACGGCGACGGCGACCATCGCGAAAAAGCCTACGAGGGCATGGGCCCCTGCCAGCTGCACAATTCCAATTACGATTTCAACGACGCGCTGCTGCCGGTGGGCGCCACGTATTGGGTGAAGTTGGTCGAAGCCTATTTGCCCAAGTCGGCTTGAGTGTCGGCCTGGCCGCTGCATCGAGCAGCGGCTGGCCGTTGACTTGCAATCGGCGCCACCCGCATCACCCACGACTGAGGAGGCACCGATGCGTATCGAGATGAACATGCGCCACGTCGAAGCGTTTCGCGCGGTCATGATCTCGGGAAGCGTGGTGGGTGCGGCGAAAATGCTCAACGTCACGCAGCCAGGAGTCAGCCGAACGATCGCGCTGCTGGAGATGCGGCTGGGCTATGCGCTCTTTCACCGCAACGGCAGGCGGTTGGTGCCCACCTCTGAAGGTGAGGCGCTCTATCGGGAAGTTGAGCATCTCTACGTCGGCATCGACCGGATCACGCAGGTCGCCTACGACATCCGGCATCACCGGGCCGGCGCACTGCGCCTGGCGACACTGCCCGCGCTTGCCCAGTCGCTCGTGCCTGCCGTGATCGCCAGATTCATGCTGACGCGGCCGCGCGTTCGAATTTTTGTACAAACGATTCCATCGAATCAAATCGCAGAACTCGTGGCGACGCGTCAATTCGATCTGGGCATCGTCGAACTGCCCCTGACGAAATCAGGGGTCAGCATCGATCCCCTGCCCTCGGCACCGGTGGTGGTGCTTTTACCGGCGGGCCACCGTCTAGCTCATCAACCCGTCATATCGCTGATCGATCTTGCGGTAGAACGGCTGGTGCTGCTCTCCCCGCAAAGCTATCTGCGCTATGAAATCGACAATGCCTTTACGTCCGTCGGCTGCACGCCCGACGTGGTGGCGGAAACACCGACCTCGCCGATGATCTGCGCCCTGGTGGCGGAAGGCGCGGGCGTTGGCCTGGTGTCGGCCTGGACCCCGCTCACGATTGCGGATGCACGCGTGGTCCAGGTACCGCTCAAGGAAAACCTGCAGTCGCAATACGCGTATCTGCGACCCGAAGGTGCCATGCCGATGGCGCTTGCCGATGAGTTTCAGGCCTTGCTGGTCGAGCACATGCAGGCGATGACGCCACCCGAAGGACGTCAAAGCGCCGCCGGATCAGCCTTGCCCGGGTCGATGCCGTAACGCTCGATCGCTTCGCGCATGCACGTGCGCGCGATCGTGCCGTCGTCGGCCAGGGCTTTGAGCGCAGCGAGCACGATGAAGTGCCGGTCGACTTCAAAGAACGTGCGCAGCGATTCGCGCGTATCCGACCGCCCGTAGCCGTCGGTGCCGAGCGCCACAAACCGGCGCTGACCCACGAACGGGCGAATCTGATCGGCCACGATCTTCATGTAGTCGGTGGCCACCACCAATGGCCCCGTCCGCCCTGCCAGGCACGCCTCGGCATAGGGCACGCGCGGCTCGGCATCGGGGTTGAGCAGGTTCCAGCGTTCGGTCGCCATACCCTCGCGGCGTACTTCGGTGAGACTGGTGCCGCTCCACACATCGCTGTCCACGCCAAAGTCATCGCGCAGCAGGTCGGCGGCGGCGATCACCTCGCGCAGTATGGCGCCACTACCCATGAGTTGCACGCACGGTCGCGATGTCGGTGCGCAGCGATCGGCCTCGCTTGCCCGCAACGACGGCGGCTCGCCGCCGGTCCCCACCCGCACCTGCTTCAACACGTACATGCCTTTCAGGATGCCGTCCTGCATGCCCTCGATCAAACCGGGATGCGGATAATTTTCGTTGAGCAGCGTGATGTAGTAGTAGATGTCTTCCTGATCGACATACATGCGCCGCATGCCGTCATGGACGATCACCGCCAGTTCGTACGCAAACGTGGGATCGTAGGACAGGCAGGTAGGAATCACCGACGACAGCACATGGCTGTGGCCGTCGTCGTGCTGCAGGCCCTCGCCCATCAATGTGGTGCGCCCCGAGGTGGCCCCAAGCAGAAAGCCTCGCGCACGCGCATCGCCTGCGGCCCACGCCAGATCGCCCACCCGTTGCATGCCGAACATCGAGTAGAAAATGTAGAACGGGATCGTCGTCACACCGTGATTGCTGTAGGACGTGGCCGCCGCGATCCAGGACGACATCGCACCCGACTCGTTGATGCCCTCCTGCAGGATCTGGCCGTCCTGCGCTTCTTTGTAGTAACTCAACTGCCCGGCATCCTGCGGCGTGTAGCGCTGGCCGAGATGAGCGTGAATACCGATCTGGCGAAACAGCCCTTCCATGCCGAAGGTACGCGATTCGTCGGGCACGATCGGCACCACGATTTTGCTCAAGGCCGCGTCCTTCAGGAGCGTGCCGAGCATGCGCACAAAGGCCATCGTGGTGGAGGCACTGCGCTCGCCGCTGTCCTTCAATTGCGCGGCGAACGTTTCCAGTGGGGGGATGGGGAGCGGCGCGCCTTGGGTCACGCGAGAAGGGATATACCCGCCAAGCGCGGCACGGCGCGCCGCGAAGTATCGCGCTTCTTCGCTGCCGGGTGCAGGCTTCAGATAGGGCATCGCTTCGAGCTGCGCGTCCGCCACGGGCAAATCGAACCGATCGCGAAACGTCCGCACGGCATCCACGCTCATCTTCTTCAACTGGTGATTGATATTCAGGCCCTCGCCCGCCTCGCCCATGCCGAAGCCTTTCACCGTTTTGGCGAGGATGACCGTGGGGCGTCCCCGGGTGCGCATCGCTTCACTGTAGGCGGCATGCACTTTCTCGGCATCGTGCCCGCCGCGCGCAAGCTTCCAGATGGCGTCGTCCGACATATCCGCCACGAGCTCGAGCAGCTCGGGGTACTTGCCGAAGAAGTGCTCGCGCACGTAGGCACCGCTTTGCGATTTGAAGGTTTGATATTCCCCATCCACGCATTCCATCATGCGTCGACGCAGCAATCCGGTGCGGTCGCGCTGCAGCAGCGCGTCCCAGCCGCTGCCCCAGATCACTTTGACGACATTCCAGCCTGCGGCGCGGAACGTGGCTTCGAGCTCTTGCATGATTTTGCCGTTGCCGCGTACCGGTCCATCCAGACGCTGCAGATTGCAATTGACCACGAAGATCAAGTTGTCGAGCCGCTCGCGCCCACCCAAGGCAATCGCCGCGAGCGATTCGGGCTGGTCCATTTCACCGTCGCCGAGGAAAGCCCATACGCGCCGATCCTGATGAGGCTTGAGCGCGCGATATTCCAGGTAGCGCATGAAGCGCGCTTGATAGGCTGCCGTAAGCGGCCCCAGTCCCATCGACACCGTGGGGAACTGCCAGAACGCGGGCATCAGCCGGGGATGCGGGTAAGACGACAATCCCTCACGCCCCGCCTCGCGGCGAAAGTTGTCGAGCTGGGCCTCGTCGATGCGGCCTTCGAGATACGCCCGGCCGTAAATCCCAGGTGCCGAGTGCCCCTGGATATACACCAGGTCGCCTTCGAACGTATTGGTGCGGCCCCGAAAGAAATGATCGAACCCGACGTCGTACAGCACCGCCGCCGAGGCATAGGTGGCGATATGCCCGCCCACGCCCGAGTGCTTGCCCGCACGCAGCACCATCACCATCGCGTTCCAGCGAATAAAGGCATTGATGCGGTGCTCGAGCGCCAGATCGCCGGGGTAAGCCGGCTGCAACGCCAGCGGAATCGTGTTGACGTAGGCTGTGTTTACCCGCCCGTAAGGGTCGCCATGACGCGCCTCATCGCGGTCGAGCAGGCGATCGATCAGGTAATGCGCGCGTGGGCGCCCTTCAACGGCGACCACCGCGTCGAGCGCATCGAGCCATTCGCGCGTTTCCTCGGGATCGACATCGGTAAATTCAACGGGCGGGGTCATGCAGGTCTCCGAAAGCAATGGCTGTGGCGGCTCGATCGCCGGTCGCATCGACGATGGATCGGTGTCCGATCGACTGGCGAAAGATCGACGGATCGAACCGCACTTCATATAACGATTGCATTTGCAATCGTTGCAACTGCAATTGTACGAGCGTGATTTAGAATTGCAACTGCAACCACTTTGCAAGGCTTCATCATGGCAAGCGCCCCGCCCGATCTTTGGTTCTCCTTCGTCCGCACCCACCGCCGCATGATTCGTGAGATCGAGCGCCGGCTGGCGGCGGCTGGGCTCCCTGCGTACGCGTGGTACGACGCGCTTTGGGGCTTGGAAAGCGGGCCTGACGGCACACGCCGCATGCACGAACTCGCCGACGTGCTGGCCATCGAGCGATACAACCTCACCCGCTTGATCGACCGCCTGGAGAAAGAGGGTCTCGTCATGCGAACGCGCTCGGCCGATGACGGTCGCGCAGCCTTCGCGGCGATTACGAAGGAAGGCCGCGCACTGCGCAAGAAGATGTGGAAGATCTACGAAACCACCGTGGCCGAATTCTTTTTGGATCAATTCACGGCAGCCGAGCAAGCTGCGTTTGCTCATGGGCTGGATCGGGCCTCGGCAGCCGTTCAGGCAGCCGACACCGACATCTGACCCTCCGTCGGCGACCCCGCACCGGGGCAGATGACCGCCTGCCGTTTCGCTTGCCGACTCGCTTGCTGTTTCACTTGCCGTTTCGCCAGCCGTCTCACCTGCCGGCAGGCGCGGGTGGTCGTACACGACCCGGTAACCCGTTCATTTCATCGCTTTGATGTGGCGATGCGTCATGGCCTTCGCACGTCAAATGCCTCCCCGCAACGTGCCGCGCGAGCGATGTGTTCGACCACGGCAATCGAACAAATTGAAGTGAACTGACAATTTTGTTGCGAACCCGAAATATTCCCTTTTTCGCATCAATATTACTAATCGTTAACGTGGCAAAAAAGGCAAAAACGCGTTAAATACCGCTCGAACTAATCCGAATGGTGTAAAACACTCACATTAGTGGTTACTTTTCTGCTCATTTATTACAACTTCACACAGTTGGATGGATGATTCGGTTTTTTGTGCATTGCAATGCCGGGAAAGAATTACATGAGTCATTCCAGCGACATCGCCAATCTCTACGGTCACTTCGATGGCAATGCCGTCGAGTATCAAGAATCGATGCAACAGAGCGACGCGATTCACGCCAAGTCCCGGTGGCCGCTGCTCGCCGCCACTGTGTTTTCCAGCGCAGCGCCCCCGCCCGTGGTTCGGGTTACCTCAGCCACTGCCGCAACGGCTGAACCGGCATCCGTCCACGTTACCGTTGCCTCTGACGACGGCACCCCTGTTGCCGAACGAAAAGCGCAGTTCGTCGCGCCACGCCGCAAGGTACTGAGCAGCGCGGCACTTTCCGATTGGGCCACCACCACGGCCGCCACCGCGCCCACGGAAGCCGACGTGCGCATTGCGCGTCAGTACGAAACAACGTGATCATCGTCGCATTGGTGTCTACAAAGGGCGGCGTCGGACGCACGACCCTGACGGCCAATCTGGCCGCGGCCTTGAGCGACCAGGGTCGCACCGTCTATGCCATCGAAATGGATCCGCAGAACAGCCTGCAATGGCATCTGGGCTGTGCGCCCGGCAACGTCGACGGCTTGGCGCGTGCCACGATCGCGGGCGCTGCCTGGCGCAACGCCACGCGCACGGTAGGCAAGGTGACGCTGTTGCCCCACGGCGCATTGGATGAAGTCGATCGGCTGGCGTTCGAACAGGCACTTTATGCGCAGCCCGATCTGCTGCAACGGCACCTTCTGGCGCTGGCCGTGCCCGACGATGCCGTGGTGCTGATCGACACCGCCAGCGGCCCATCGGTTTACCAGCGCCAAGCGTTGGGCGCAGCCGATATCGCACTGATGGTGATGCTGCCGGACGCAGCGTCTTTCGCCGGCATGACCACCATGACGCAACAAGTGCAAGCCTATGGCCGCGCCGGCGCCAAGTTTTTCGATACGGCCGTCATCGTCAATCAGATCGACAACGCCCGTCAACTCGCCAAGGATGTGGTGCGCGTGTTGCCCGGTGCCCTGGACGACGTGCCATTGGGCCGCATCCATCGCGACGAATCGGTGGCCGAAGCACTTGCCTGCCAAGCCTTTGTCGCCGACTACGCCCCCAACGCGATGGCCACGGCCGATATCGCCTTGTGCGCGCAGGCGCTGGGGGCACGCATCGACGCGGCGCAATTCGCCCAGGACGCGCAGGCATGAGCGCCCGCCCCGCGTCTTCTGCGCCCACCTCGGCCGGATCGGTGACACCGCTCAGGCGCGGGTTGCGCCTGTTCGCCAGCCGCGGCATCCGGGTGGTCGCACTCTTGATCTCGGCAGTGCTGCTTGGGCTGGCGATTACGGTGCCGCTCGATCTCGAGCAGCAATTCGGCTTTGCCGTGAGCACCTTCCTGGTGGCGTTGGTACTGCGGCGCTTCGCCAATCGGTTGGCGGTGCTGATGATGATCGTGCTGTCGTGCACGGCATCGCTGCGCTACCTGTACTGGCGCGTGACCGAAACCGTCGCCTTCGAAACCCCTGTGGACGCCTTTTTCGGCTGGGGGCTGGTGGCGGCCGAGCTGTATGCACTCACGGTGCTGCTGCTGGGTTACCTGCAAACCGCGTGGCCGTTGCAGCGCAAGCCGGTGCCACTGCCGGCCGATAGCCGCACATGGCCGACGGTAGACGTGTTCATCCCCACCTACAACGAATCGTTGAACGTGGTGCGTCAAAGTGTGTTCGCCGCGCTCACGCTGGATTGGCCTGCCGACAAGGTGCAGGTCTTCGTGCTCGACGATGGCCGCCGCCCCGAGTTTCGTGCGTTTTGCGAAGAAGTCGGCGCGGGCTATATCACGCGCGAAGACAACCGCCATGCGAAAGCTGGCAACCTGAACTGGGCGCTCACGCAAACGGACAGCGAGTACGTGGCGATCTTCGATTGCGATCACGTGCCCACGCGTTCATTCCTGCAGATCTGCATGGGCTGGTTTCTCAAGGACGCCAAGCTCGCGATGCTGCAGACGCCGCACTTCTTTTTCTCGCCCGATCCGTTCGAGAAGAACCTCCACACGTTTCGCAAGGTGCCCAACGAAGGCGAGCTGTTTTACGGTCTGGTTCAAGACGGCAACGACCTCTGGAACGCGTCTTTCTTTTGCGGGTCGTGCGCCATTCTGCGGCGCAAACCCTTGCTCGAGATCGGTGGCGTGGCCACCGAAACGGTCACCGAAGATGCGCATACGGCGCTCAAGCTGAGCCGCGCCGGATACGACACCGCTTATCTGGGGCTGCCGCAAGCCGCCGGGCTCGCGACCGAAAGCCTCTCGGCCCACATCGGTCAACGTGTGCGCTGGGCGCGCGGTATGGCGCAGATCTGCCGCATCGACAACCCGTTGCTGGGCCGCGGACTGAACCTGGGCCAGCGGCTGTGCTACCTGAATGCCATGCTGCATTTTTTCTACGGCTTGCCGCGGCTGGTGTTTCTGACCGCACCGCTGGCGTATCTGTTTTTCGGCGCCCATGTGTTTCAGGCGTCGGCGCTGATGATCACGGTGTACGCATTGCCGCACATCTTTCACGCCAGCATCACCAACTCCCGTATCCAGGGCCGCTTCCGGCACTCGTTCTGGAACGAAGTCTACGAAACAGTGCTGGCCTGGTACATCATGCGCCCAGTGCTGCTGGCGATGATCAACCCGCGCCTGGGGAAGTTCAACGTGACCGCCAAAGGCGGCGTGATCGAGCAGGCGTACTTCGACAAGACGATGGCCAAGCCCTACCTGGTGCTGTTGTCGCTCAATCTGGCGGGCCTCGCCGTCGGCGTCTACCACCTGGCGGTCGGCACCATAACGCCTGACGTCATGATCACCATCGCGATCAATCTGGGCTGGACGATTTACAACATCATCATCACGAGTGCCAGCGCGGCGGTCGCTGCGGAGTCGTTGCAGATGCGCGGCGACCCCCGAGTGGCCGTCACCCTGCGCGCCATGATCGGGCTGCCGGACGGCAAGACCATCGCCTGCGAGACGTCCGACTATTCGCAGACGGGCGTGGGCATTACCCTGCCCGACGGCGTCGCCATTCCTTCCGGCACGGCCTTGCATGTGTCGCTCTTTCGCGGCGATGAAGAGGGCGTGTTTCCCGCAACCGTGGTGTTCAGCCGCGGCGAACGCCTGGGTTTGCAGTTCGACACCTTATCGGTCAATCAGCAAGTGGAACTGTCGCAGTTGACGTTCGCGCGGGCCGACACATGGGCCAATAGTTGGGGGCAGCGCAAGCCGGACAAGCCGCTTACCGCTCTCTACGAAATCACCGCGATCGGCATGGGCGGCATGCACATGCTCATCCGCCAAACCGTCAAAGCCCTTTTTCCGCGCTGGTCGCGCGCCTACCTGGCCGCACGCCGCAAACCGGTTATGCCCGCCCCCGAAACGAGACTGCCATCATGACCACCCCCAGTATTCGCGCCCGCGGCCCGAAGCACCGCCGCGCACTGCTCACCGTACTGGCCGCGATGATCGGCGTATCGAACGTGGGTGGCGTGTGGGCCGCTGCCGCAGCCGATGCGCTGGCCACGACAGCCTCGGCGCCGGCGTCACCCAGCGGCGTTCGCACCTACCGTCTCACGCTCAAGGAACTGGGCGCGCAATATCCGCTCAATCTGGCGGGTGTGGACGGCACCAACGGCGTGCCTTTCGGTGTGCGGGCCGACGAGATCGTCACCGCTGCGCGCGTCAGCCTGAACTATGCCTACTCGCCGGCACTGCTGCCGGACCTGTCGCACATCAACGTGATGGTCAACGGCGAAGTCGCACACAGCATCCCGGTGCCGAAAGAGGACGGGGGCAAATCGCTCAAGACCGACATCGATCTGCCGGTACGCCTCATCACCGATTTCAACCGTCTGAACCTGCAACTCATCGGCCACTACACGATGGGGTGCGAAGACCCGCTGCATTCGAGCTTGTGGGCCAACGTGGCCAACGATAGTGTGCTCGAGCTGACGGTCGCGCCACTCAAGCTGCAGAACGATCTGGCGTTGTTGCCGCTGCCGTTTTTCGATCGCCGCGATGTGCGCCCGCTCAATCTGCCGTTCGTGCTGGTCGGCCAGCCCGACAGCGCGCTGCTCGAAGCGGCCGGCACGCTGTCGTCGTGGTTCGGGGCGCTTGCCAGCTACCGCGGCGCCCGCTTTCCGGTAAGTCTGGATGCCTTGCCCAAAACCGGCAATGCCGTCGTGCTGCTCGCGGGCACGGCCGCCCTCCCCGGAATGAATCTGCCGGCAGCGCAGGCGCCGACGATTTCGCTGCAAGCCAACCCGAACGATCCGATGGGCAAGTTGCTGGTGATCTCGGGCCGCGATGCCGCCCAAGTGAAAACGGCGGCAGCCGCTTTGGCGTTGGGAACGCAAACCCTGTCTGGCCAGACGGCCACGATCGTCAAATTCGATGCCCTCGCGCCGCGCGTACCGTATGACGCGCCCAACTGGGTACGTAGCGATCGCCCAATGAAATTCGGCGAGCTCGCCGAATCGCGCGATCTGAATGTGGCCGGCTATCGGCCAGATATCGTACGTCTCAACTTGCGTCTGCCGCCCGATCTCTTTGCCTTGCGCGACAAGGGCGTGCCGGTCGATCTGAAGTATCGCTATACGCCGCGTCCGAGCAACGACAAGTCGACGCTCAACATCAATGTGAACCGCGACTTCCTGCAGTCGATTCCGCTGAAGTCGGTCGAGCAACTGGGCGGCTCGGATTCGCTCGTGGGCAAACTGCTGAGCGACGATACCCTGCCTGCGGACAAACGCATGCAGATCCCGCTCTTCATGCTGCCACCGCGCTCGCAGATGCAACTGCATTACTACTACGACTATCTCAAGCAGGGCGAATGCCGCGATGTGATCATCGACAACGTGCGCGGCGCCATCGATCCGGATTCGACGATCGATATCTCCGGCTATTCACACTTCATGGCCATGCCCAACCTGGCCGCATTCGACCAGGCGGGTTACCCGTTCACGCGCCTGGCCGATCTCTCCGAGACCGCCGTGGTGCTGCCGGAAAACCCCACCGCGCGCGATTACAGTGCCTACCTTGCGCTGGTGGGCCGTCTGGGCGAATCGACCGGCTATCCGGCCACGGCCGTGACCGTGACGAGCGCGAACCAGATCGACGCGCAACGCAATAAGGACCTGATCGTGATCGGGTCCGGCAAGAACCAGCCCTTGCTCACGAAATGGGCCCAATACATGCCGGGCAACATCGAAGGTGCCGACAAGCGCTTCGTGATGTCGGATCTGGTGTATCGCCTCTCGGGCTGGGGCACCGCACCGGCGCGCCGCGATGCCATCACCCTGTCGAGCGACGGATCGGATGCCATTCTGGCCGGCTTCGAGTCGCCGCTGCAACCCGGCCGCAGCGTGGTCGTGGTCGCCGGCAATCGTCCCGAAGGTCTGGACGATGTGGTCAACGCCCTCCTGGTATCGGAAAACGACGCGCACCGTATCGAAGGCAGTCTGGCCATCATTCGCGGCAAGCAGGTCGACAGTGTCGTGGCGGATCAAACCTACTACGCGGGCAAACTCGAGCCGCTCCAATATGCCGCGTGGTACTTCAGCCGTCATCCAGCGATGTTCCTGCTGGCCTGCCTGGCCGGTGCGGCACTGCTGGCCAGCCTGCTGTTCCTGTCGCTGCGCAAGCGCGCCAAGCGGAGACTCAAAGCGTGATGCCGCACCTGCAACGCTGGCGTGACGCGCTCGGCGCCGCCGGCCGCCTGCTGACGATGGCGGGACTGGCGCTCGGCGCCATGACGCCCCACGCTGCCCACGCCGCCGCGCCAGGATGCCCCGTCATGCCGTGGCCCTTGTGGCAAGAATTGGAACAACGCTTCATCCAGCCCGATGGCCGCGTGCTCGATGCGAGCACGCCTGAAAAACACACGTCATCCGAGGGCCAGTCGTACGGCATGTTTTTCGCCTTGGTCGCCAACGATCGCGAACAGTTCGACCGACTCTGGGCATGGACGGTAGACAATCTCTTTGCCGGCGATGCGGCCGCACGCCTGCCGGCCTGGTTCTGGGGCCTGGCGCCCGACGGCACATGGCGCGTGCTCGATGCCAACTCGGCGTCCGATGCCGACCTATGGTTTGTGTATGCCCTGCTGGAAGCCGGCCGCGCCTGGCAGCGGCCCGACTACACAGCGGCAGCCAAACGATTGCTCACGCGCATCGAACAGGAAGAAGTCGTCACGCTGCCGGGCCTGGGCCCCATGCTGCTGCCGGGCAAAGTGGGCTTTGCCACCCCGCAGGGCGAATGGCGCCTGAATGCCAGTTATCTGCCGCTGCCGCTGTTGCGCCGCTTTGCGGCCGAGCACCCGCAGGGCCCCTGGCGCGCGATGGCCAGCGAAACGGCTCGCGTGTACGAAGGCGGTCACACCACCGGTTTCGTGGCCGACTGGATCGGCTACCGACGCGACGCCAACGGCCAGGGCCATTTTTATACCGACCCGGTTAAAGGCGATATCGGCAGTTACGACGCGATCCGCACCTACATGTGGGCCGGTATGACGCCCAAGAGCGATTCGCAGTCCGCGCGCCTGCTTCAGGCCACGCGCGGCCTCGCAAGTGCAACGGCGCTGACGGGTGAGCCGCCCGAGGCCGTCACCATCACGACGGGCCTCACGCGCGGCACCACCGACTTCGGTTTCTCGGCTGCCCTGCTGCCCTACTTGCACACCACGGGCCAGCACGCTCAACTCGAGCGTCAGCAGGCGCGCGTGCTGGCGCGCATGGATCAGGCGCGCGCGGCCGCCGATGCCGCGAAAACGCAGGCGCCTTATTACCACTATGTGCTCAGCCTGTTCAGCCTCGGCTGGCTGGACGGCCGCTATCGCTTCGGCGAACGCGGCAGCCTGAACCTTTCCTGGAAAAAAGCATGTCCAAGCGCCACCGCCCCCTAGCAGCCGGTCTGCTCGCGCTCGCGCTCGCGCTCGGTCACGCGGCATATGCACAAACCGATGCGCTCACGCTCCTGATCCAACAAGGTCAGTATTGGCAAAAGCAAAGCAATCCCGAGCGGGCGACCGAAGCGTGGCAGAAGATCCTGCGTATCGATCCCAATCAACCCGATGCGCTGCTGGGGCTGGGACAGGTCGCCTTGAGCGCCAATCAGCCCGAGCGCGCCACGCAATATCTGGCACAACTGCGCACCGTGGCTCCCGATGCGCCACAAACGGTACGGCTGCAGCAGGCCATCGCGCTGAGCCAGGGCGAGGGCAAGCAGAAGCTTTCCGAAGCGCGCCTGGCCGCGCAAGCGGGCGAACTCGATCGTGCGGTCGACGGCTACCGCTCGGCGCTCACCGGCATTGCCGCGCCGCAAGGCCAGGTGGCGTTGGAGTACTACGAACGGCTCGCCTATCAGCCGGCGAATCGGGATGAAGCGATTGCCGGCCTCGCGCGTCTGTCGCGCGACTCACCGGCCGACATGGAAGTGCAATTGGCCTACGCGCAAGCGCTGACGCTCAATCCCGCAACACGTGTAAGCGGTATCGAACGGCTGCAGACGCTGGCGCAGCGTGCCGATATCGGCGGTGCGGCACGCGAACGCTGGCGTGCCGGGTTGACGTTTTTCGGCGAGGCGCCGCCGAAGTCCACGGCGCCGTTGTTCCAGGCCTATCTCGCGGCGCAACCCGATGACGAAGACATCAAAAAGCTCGCCGCCAACATCGGCAAAGCGCCCGTCGGCAGCAGCGATGCGGCACCGGCAGCCGACCCCGTGCGCCTGCGCACGGCGGCGGGCTTTCGCGCGCTCGATCGCGCCGACCTGACGGTCGCCGAAGCCGAGTTCGGTGCGGCATTGCGTGCGCGTCCCAACGATGCCGAAGCCCTGGGGGGCCTGGGCATCTTGCGGCTGCGCCAGGAAAGCTTTGCGGAAGCGCGCGCGTTGCTCACCCGGGCCACCGCGCAAGGCGGCGGTGCCCGCTGGCGCAATGCGCTCGATAGCGCCACGTACTGGACGCTCTACAACCAGGCCGCCACGGCACGCGCGGCTGGCGACACCGCGTCGGCGCAAACCCTGCTGCGCCAGGCATTGAGCATCGATGCCGAAAGCGCGGCCGCCCAGAATGCGATGGCCGAGTTGCAAGTCGCGTCAGGCCGGCTCGATCTGGCGCAGGCGATTTACGAACGCGTCCTCACCCGACATCCGAACGATGCCCAGGCCGTACGCGGGCTGGCCGGGGTGTTGGCCGAAAGCGGCCAGACCGCGCAGGCACAAGCCTTTGTGGCCGGCCTCAGTGCTTCACAGCGTGCTGCGCAGGGCGACGGCGCGCCGTTGCAGGCTGCCGTCTCGGGTGGCGCCGCCCGCGCCGCGTTGCAACGCGGCGATGTGGCCGCAGCCCAGAACGCCTTGCAGCAAGCCGTGCGCGACGATCCCCTCAACCCTTGGCTGAATGCCGAGTTGGCAAGGGTGTACTTGAAGCGCGGCAACACCGCAGAGGCGCGCCGGGTGATGGGTGCCCTCACCACGCGCAGCGGTCAGCCGCAAAGCCTGTACGCCAGCGCCGTGATTGCGGCTGAAGCCGGCGATCAACGCGGCGCGCTGGCCACCTTGGGCACCATCGCGCCCGGCGATCGCACGCCCGAAATGGCGCAGTTCGAAAAGCGCGTCTGGGTGCGATCGCAAGCCGAATTGGCGTCGCGAATGAGTCAGTCCGGACGCCGGCTCGAAGCCATTCGGCTGTTGGGTGAAGCCCTGCCCTACGCCAACCAGGATCCCGAGATGCTCGGCGCGGTGGCCAGCGCCTATGTGGATGTGGGCGATACGCCTCGTGCGTTGAATCTGTTGCGCAGCGCAATGGGCGCACAACCCACGCCGGCCCTCAAACTCCAGTACGCGCAGGTGTTGCTCAAGGCTGGACAGGACGTCGAACTCGTCAACGTATTGCGCGATCTGCAGGCGCAACCCCTCGGCCGCGCCGATCAGATCGCCTACGATGATCTGCGCGCACGCTATGTGATCCGCCAGGCCGATGCCTTGCGCGAGCGCGGCGATCTGGTTGCAGCCTACGACACACTCTCGCCGGTATTGGCCGAGAAGCCCGAGGATGTGGGCGCGGTGGGTGCACTGGCCCGCATGTATGCCGCCGCCGGCGACTATCCGCAAGCGCTCGATCTGTACAAACAACTGCAAGCGCGCAACGCCGACAGCCTCGACGTGCAATTGGGCGCGGCGCAAATGGCCACGCGGTTGAAAGACTACGCCTATGCCGAACAGGCCATCGATCGCGCGCTGACGATTGCGCCGCGCGACGCCGACGTGCTGACGACCGCTGCCCGCCTTTATCGCGATCAAGGCAAGACCGGCAAGGCTGCGGATTTCTTCAAACAGGCCCTGGCCGCGCGCGGCAATAGCGGCACGGCATCGCCGCTGTCGGCCACCGCGGCCAAATCCGCCAATCCTTTCGTCGGCCTGCCCGGCCAACGTGCGCAGGCCGCGGCCAACGTCGGCAATGCCCCCGTACCGGTGCCGGCAGCCTTCGCGCCGCGCGCAGGTGCGGCGGGCGGCTATCTGCCGCCGCCGGTTGCAGCGACCCCGCCCACGGCCCGATACGCCGCACCGGGTGCCTCGAGCGGAGCCGCGCCGCAATACGCCGCCTACGACAGTGCGCCACCCTATGGGGGTGCACCGGTGGCCCCCGGTTACGCCAATGCGGCCTACCCCGCGCCCGGCTACGCCACGCCAGCCGCCATGGGCAATCCGGCAGGCGGCGACAACAACGCCCCGCTTTCGGTGCAGGACGAGCTCAATCAACTGCTTGCACTGCGCAGCCCCACCGCGCAAGGCGGCGTGCTCGTGCGGCAGCGCAAGGGCGAGAAAGGCACCAGCAATCTGGTCGACGTGCAAACGCCTGCCACCGTGCGTTATCCCGCCGGCGACGGCATGCTTGCCGTCACGGTCACCCCCACCACGCTGAACGCCGGCCGTGTCAGCAATACCGACAACGCTGCCGCGCGTTTCGGCGGCGGACCGCAAGCCAGTCTGGCGCAACCCAATGGCGACCCCGGCAAGCAACGCGATTCGGGCGTCGGCCTCTCGGTGGGCTACGAAAAAGGCAACCTTGCCGCAGACATCGGTTCCACCCCCATCGGCTTTCGCTATCCCACAGTGGTGGGCGGCGTGAAAGTCACCGGCGCCGTCGGCGACGTGGCCGGGTTGTCATATCAAGCCGAGGTGTCGCGCCGTGCCGTCACCGATAGCGTGCTGTCGTTTGCGGGTGCACGCGACAACCGCACCGGTCAAAGCTGGGGCGGGGTCACCGCCAACGGCGCGCGCGTGCAACTCGTACAGGATTATGGCGATGCCGGCGTCTATGGCTACGGTTCATTCCACAGCCTGGTCGGCCACAACGTCGAGTCGAACACCCGTGCCGGTGCCGGCGTCGGCGTCTATACCCATCTGCTGCGCGAATCGGATCGCCAGCTGACCACGGGCGTCAACCTCACAGCCACCGGCTACGACAAGAATCTGCGCTATTTCACATACGGCCACGGCGGCTATTTCAGCCCGCAGGAATTCTATGCGTTGAGCGTGCCGGTGAGCTGGTCGCAACGCGGCGATCGTTTCAGCTATCTGCTCAAGGGCAGCCTGGGCGTGCAACGGTTCAAGGAAGACGGCGCGGCCTACTTCCCCGGCAGCAGCGGCCTGCAGGCGGCCTCGGGCGATGCGCGTTATGACGGTCAATCCAAGACCGGACTCGGCTACAACGTGTCCGCCGCGGGCGAGTATCGCATCAGCCCACGCCTGTCACTCGGTGGCGCCCTGTCGATGGACAACGCTTCCGACTACCGCCAGTGGATCGGCGGCCTTTACGCCCGCTACACCTTCGAAACCATTGCCGGACCGCTGGCACTGCCGATCGAGCCGTTCCGCTCGCCCTACGGTCCCTGATTCTTCTTTATCCCGGAGACATACATGATCACTTCCGTGCTTGCAGGCCTGACGATTCTGATCGTCGGCGACAGCCACATGACCACGCCCAGCTATCTCATCACCACGCTGCAGGATGGCCTGGTCGCACAAGGCGCGAAAGTCCATTCGCTTGGCATCTGCGGTGCGAACGCCGGCGATTGGACGAAGGTCACGCCCGGCACCTGCGGCGGCGCTGAGCGCACCGGCAGCGAGGCAGTCAAGATGCTGGGCACCGCACCGGCCACGCGCCCCATCAAGGAACTCATCGCGGCCGACAAACCCGATCTCGTGATCGTGGTGCAGGGCGACACGATGGCCGCCTACGACAAACCCGATTTCCCGAAAACCTGGGCATGGCAGCAAGTGATCGCGCTGACCAAGGACATTGCGTCCACCAAGACCGCCTGCGCCTGGATCGGACCGGCCTGGGGCACCGAAGGCGGCAAGTTCGGCAAGACGTTCGCCCGCGTGAAGCTCATGTCCAGCTTCCTCTCCGCCAACGTCGGCCCCTGCACCTATATCGATTCGTTGACGTTCTCGAAGCCCGGCGAATGGGCCACGCTGGATGGCCAGCATTTCACCGCCCAAGGCTACAAACAATGGGGTGCCGCCATCACCAATGCGCTCGTGCAAACGCCGGCGATCGCGGGATTGAAGAAATGATGCCTACCGTTTTCATGCGCACGCTGCTGAGCCGCGCCGGCATCGCACTCCTGCTGGCGGGTACCGCTACGCAAGCTGCCGAAACGCAGTTGTACGAGACGGGCCCGTCCGAAGATGCATCGTTCGTGCGGTTCGTGAACGGTACGGCGCAGCCGGTCGCCCTGGCGGCCAACGGCAAGCAAGCCACCGTCACGTTGGACGCCGTCAAACCTGCAACCGACTACATCCCGGTCAAAGCCAACAGCGCCATCTCAGGCACCCTGACGCAGCCGCCCGGCCCCGCCGCGAATGTGAGCCTGAAAGTGGCTCCAGGTGCATTCTCGACCGTGATTGCATTGAACCAGGCAGGCGCGTTGAACACGCTGATCGTGAGCGAGACGCCGGACGACTTCAACAGCATGAAGGCATCGCTGGCGTTCTATGCCGCCGATGCCACTTGCACGAACGCCGGTTTGAACGCCGCCGGCCGCGATGTGGCGATCTTCTCGCAAGTCGAACAAGGCAGCTTGAAACGCCGCAGCATCAATCCGGTCAAGCTTGCCGTACAGCTCGTCTGCGGCGGCCAACCGCGCGGACTGGCACTGGATCTCGGCGAACTCGAAGCCGGCCAGCGCTATAGCGTTTTCGCGGTGCCTGCCGCGGAAGGCTCGCGACTGCTTCTGGCACCCGACACCCTGGCACGCTGACCGCGTCCGCTCGATTCCCGCAACCCGAAAGCAGCCCCATGGTCTTCGCGTCCCTCGAGTTTCTGACGCTGTTTCTGCCCACGTTCCTGATTCTCTACGTGCTGGTAGGACAGCGTCTGCGCAACGCCACGCTGCTTCTCTGCAGCTGGGTGTTCTACGGTTGGTGGAGCCCACTTTTTTTGCTGCTTTTCATCGCCATCACGATTCTGGGCTGGGGTGGCGGCATCGCGATCGATCGCGCGGGATCGGATCGTCGGCGCAGCATCGTGCTCACCGCGTTGATCGTCGTCAGCCTGGCCATTTTGTGCTGGTACAAATATGCCAACATCGTGGTCGAGACGTTCAACAGCGCGCGCGTTTACGCAGGCGCCATGCCGCTCGAATGGCAGCGCGTCGTCCTGCCGATCGGCTTGTCGTTCATCATCCTGCAATCGATTTCGTATCTGATCGACGTGCAGCGCCGCACCGTGCCGGCCGACTACAGCTTCATCAACTTCGGGGCGTATCAGGCGATGTTCGTGCACCTGATCGCCGGCCCCATCATTCGCTATGACTGGGTCAAGCGCGAACTCGTTTCGCGCGCGGTCGACTGGACCAACTTCTCGTTGGGCGCACGGCGCTTCATGATCGGCATGAGCATGAAGGTGCTGATTGCCGATACGCTCGCGCCCATCGTCGACATCGCTTTCGCCCTGCCGCAGCCTTCGCTTGCCGACGCGTGGCTGGGATGCCTGGGCTACACGCTGCAGTTGTTCTTCGACTTTGCCGGTTACAGCGCCATGGCGATCGGACTGGGGCTCATGCTGGGGTTTCATTTTCCCGAAAACTTCATGCATCCCTACCTCGCCCGCAGCATGCAGGATTTCTGGCGGCGCTGGCACCTGTCGCTCTCGACCTGGCTGCGCGACTACCTCTACATCCCGTTGGGCGGCAACCGAGGCGGCGCCTTCAATACCTATCGCAACCTGCTGCTGACCATGGGCATCGCCGGCCTGTGGCACGGCGGCGACAGCTGGAATTTCCTGCTCTGGGGCATCGCGCATGGCCTTGCCCTGTGCGCAGAGCGCCTCTGGACTCGACAAGGTCTGCCCGATCTGCCGCGCCCGCTCGCCCATATCGCCACACTGCTCTTCGTGATGTTGGCCTGGACCTTGTTTCGTGCGCATACGCTGGACTCGGCGCTCACCATGTATGCCGGCCAATTCGGCCTGCACGGCATCGCCTTGGGCGACGCGCTTCGGCTGGCGATGCGGCCGGCGCAATGGATGACGATCGTACTGGGCATCGCCTGCTGCGTGGCTCCCGCATGGGGTCCCTACTGCTTGCGCCGCGGTGGCGCTTGGGCGCAGGGCGCGGCGCTCGTGTGGCCCATTCCCGCATTCCTTCTCGCGTTCGCGCTGATTGCCAGCCGCGGCGCCGTCCCTTTCCTGTACTTCCAGTTCTGATGACGCGCCCACCCGACGATCCCACCTCCGCCACGGTCGCGCATGCGCCCGGCGTTCTGCGTGCGCTGCCCGGCGCCGTCTTCATGCTGCTCATGATGGTCGGTTTGGCCACCACGCTCTGGGCCACGTGGCGTGGCCATCTCGATCTGTTTCCACAGGGCGTGTCGATACCGACCTTCATGGATGGCCGCGTCATGCAAAAGATGGCGGATTCGCTCAGCCTGGCGCCGCTGCCTGCCGAGTCGGCAAAGCTCGAACGCGGCTTCAGTTGGCGCGCCATCGGTGACCTCGGTCCGCGTGTACGCCAAGGCTGCCCGGGATGGCTGTTTCTGGCCGATGAACTGCGGCCCTACCCACACGCCGGCCGCGACGCCGACGCGCGCATCCAGGACGTGCTGGCCGTCAAGCGCGAACTCGCGCAGCGCAAGATCAATCTGCTGGTCGTCGTGGTGCCGGACAAGGCACGTATCGAGGCCCAGCAATTGTGCGGCGTCGCAAGGCCATCTTCCTTTGCCTATCGCGTCAAAAATTGGACTGCCGCGCTTGCGCATGCGGGCATCGATACCCTCGATCTGACGCCGGTGCTGGCCGCCGTGCAGGCCGATCCGCAAGGCATGCGCGCCTTTCTGCGCACCGATACGCACTGGAACGAAACCGGCGCAGCCGTGGCAGCCGCCGAAATTGCCAGGCGCGTCAACAGCCGGGGCATCAACGTCACGCCGCGCGTGGATTACACGACCGCCACCACGCAAGCGGCGCGGCCGGGCGATCTCGTACGCCTGGCAGGCATCGACTGGCTGGCCCCGCAGCATCAGCCGCAGCCGGAAGTGGCGGCGAATACGGTATTCAAGAAACGCGACGCGGCACAGCCTGGTGCATCGCCCGTTGCGGCCGGCACGCCAGCATCGGCGGTTCAATCGACGCCATCGGCCTCTGCACCGTCATCGTCGTCAGGCACATCGAACGACGCGGCCGACGATCTGTTTGGCGACGACAACCTGCCCACCGTCGCACTGATCGGTACCTCCTTCTCGCGCACGTCGAACTTCGTGGGTTTCGTCGAACGCGACCTGCATACCCGAATCGGCAATTTCGCCAAAGACGGCGGCGATTTCGAAGGGTCCGCACGCGACTATTTCGGCGGACCCGCGTTCAAGGAAACGCCCCCGAAACTCGTCATTTGGGAAATTCCGGAACGCGTGATCCAGGCGCCGCGTGACGGCCTGCCGGTGTGGACCACGAGCAAGAAGACGAGCGGCGCGCAATAACGCCGACGTCGCTCGACAGCGATCCAGGCGCCGACATCTCACGCCGTTGAACGGGCCTTCGCCCGGCGCGTCTGCGTCATGCCATCGTTCGGTCACATTACATGTTCATACTCGCCGGCATGTTCTCTTACCGGCCCATGACCATGAAAATGCAACTCGCGTTGTCCATCGCCTTGATCGGCGGTGCTGCCCTTTTGCCCGCGCTCGACGCACATGCCCAGGATTGCCCGCGTGGTGCACTGGACGCGAAGTACTGCGATCGCGATGGCGACATGGTGGCTGACGCGCCCGAGGATCCCAAAGCGTGGATCGATCCCTCGACGTTGGTGTTTGCCTATACGCCGGTCGAAGATCCCGAGGTGTATCGCGGCGTGTGGGATGGCTTTCTGAAGCACCTCGAAAAAGTCACCGGCAAGAAAGTGCAGTTCTTCCCCGTGCAATCCAATGCCGCCCAGCTCGAAGCCATGCGCTCGGGCCGTCTGCATGTGGCGGGGTTCAACACCGGCAGCAATCCGCTCGCCGTGAACTGCGCGGGTTTCGTGCCGTTCACGATGATGGCCGACAAGAAAGGCAACTTCGGCTACGAGATGGAAATCATCGTGCCCGCCGACAGCACCGCCAAGCAGATCACCGATCTCAAAGGCAAGACCATCGCGTTCACCTCGCAAACGTCCAACTCCGGCTACAAGGCCCCGTCGGCGCTGCTGGCAAGCACGTACGGCATGACGGTCGACACGGACTACAAGGCTGCCTTTTCGGGCAAGCACGACAACTCCATCATCGGCGTGGCCAACAAGGATTACGACGCCGCCGCAGTCGCGAATTCGGTCATGAATCGCATGGTGGCGCGCAAGGCTGTAGATGGTGCCAAGTTGCGCAGCATCTACAAATCAGAACCCTTCCCGACCACGGGCTATGGCTACGTCTACAACCTGAAGCCCGAGTTGGCGGCCAAGGTGCGCGAAGCGTTCATGTCGTTCAACTGGGAGGGTTCCACCCTGCTGGCCGAGTTCGGCAAATCCGAGCCGCCCCAGGAAGCCTTCATGCCCATCACCTACAAGCAGCACTGGGCCGTGGTGCGCGACATCGACGCCGCCATGAAGATCAACTACAGCTGCAAATGAGCACGGCGCAAGTCACGATAGCGCAGGATACGGCGCCGGCGCTGCTGACGCTTCAGGGGCTCTCGAAGCGCTACCGCACAGGCGATCTCGCACTGCGCGAGGTGGATCTCAGGGTGCCGGAAGGCCAGGTGCTGGCGCTGATCGGCCCCTCCGGCGCCGGCAAGAGCACGCTGATCCGCTGCATCAATCGCCTGGTAGAACCCACCTCAGGCCGCGTGCTGCTCGATGGCGCCGACATCGGCAGCGGCAACGCACGCACCTTGCGCCAGCATCGCCGCAAGCTCGGCATGATTTTTCAGGAGTATGCGCTGGTCGAACGGCTGAGCGTGATGGAAAACGTGTTGTCCGGACGCTTGGGCTATACCGGGTTCTGGCGCAGTTGGCTGCGCAAGTACCCGCAACACGATATCGATCAGGCCTTCGACTTTCTTGATCGAGTGGGGCTCGCGGGCTTCGAGAACAAGCGAGCCGATGCCCTATCCGGCGGTCAGCGGCAACGGGTGGGCATCGCACGCGCGCTGATGCAGAGCCCTCGCTTGCTGCTGGTGGATGAACCCACCGCGAGTCTCGATCCCAAAACGGCGCGTCAGATCATGCGACTGATCTGCGAGCTATGCCGCGAACGCGGATTATCGGCCGTGATCAACATTCACGACGTGGCGCTGGCCAGCCAGTTCGCCGATCGGGTCGTGGGCCTGCATAAGGGCGCCATCGTGTTCGACGGCGTGCCGACCACCCTGGATGCTGCGGCGTTGACGGCCATCTATGGCACCGAAGACTGGGGCACGCCCGCGTCCGCTAAACAAGACGGCGCATCCGATCGTCCCCCCGCCTCGCCACCGCTCGATACCCCGCTACGCGTCGCCTCGGCGACGGCATGACGCCACGTTCGATGGGGTGTTATGCAAGGTGCATGCGCCTGCATCCGCTCAGGCATCGGCGCTCGCCCATTTGCATGCGGCAGGTTGGCCGCTTCCTGATTTCTCCGCCCTGTCACAGGCCCTGCCCGCTATGACCTCGCTACGCACCTGGCACCGACCGCCCTTCATTCAATCGCCCGTCTGGCGCATGGCGTTGTGGATCGCCGTTGCGCTCTATCTGATTGCCGCGACCACCTCGATCACCATCAGTTGGGATCGCCTGGCCGAAGGCCTCGTGCGCGGCTGGCGCTTCGTGGCAGCGTTCTCCTCACCCGACTTCGTCACGCGCTGGCGCGAGATCAGCGAAGGCGTGCTGGAAAGCGTGGCGATGGCCGTGGCCTCGACCTGCATCGGCGTGGTGTTGAGCATTCCCGTTGGCCTGGGCGCCGCCCGCAACATCAGCCCCGTATGGATCCGGGTGAACTGCCGCGGCTTCATCGCCGTATCGCGCGCGTTTCCGGAACTCATCATCGCCATCCTGCTCGTCAAGATGTTCGGCTTCGGGCCGTTTGCCGGGATGCTCACCTTGGTGATTGCATCGATGGGATTCCTCGCCAAGCTGCTGGCCGACGACATCGAAGCCGCCGACCGCGCCCAGATGGATGCCGTCGCCGCGACGGGCGCCTCGTGGCTGCAGTGGGTGACCTATGCCGTGATACCTCAGGTCATGCCGCGCCTGATCGGCCTCTCGCTGTACCGGCTCGACATCAACTTCCGCGAAGCTGCCATCATCGGCATCGTGGGCGCCGGCGGCATCGGCGCCACATTGAATACGTCCTTCGATCGTTATGAATTCGAAACGGCCGCGGCGATCCTGTTGCTGATCATCGCCATCGTGATGCTGTGCGAATACGCTTCGGGTGTCGTGCGCCGGAGGTTCATGTGAATCGACTTTCCCCTCCCCTGTGGCAACGCCGCACGCGATCGGCGCAATGGCTCATCTGGCTTGGATGGCTTACCGCTGCCCTGGCGTTCTACCTCAGCGGTAAGCTGATCAGCGACAACACCATGTGGGTTTTCGTGGCCGACGCCCCAAGCGCCGGTTGGGACATGATCGCGCGCATGTTTCCGCCCCGCTGGCCCTACGCGCAGACCATCCTCCGTCCGCTTTGGGACACCCTGAACATCGCTACCCTGGGCACGGCAATCGGCACGCTCATCGCGATACCCGTCGCATTTCTGGCGGCGCGCAACACCACCCCCAGCGTCCTTGTGCTGCGCCCCCTGGCGTTGACGATAATCGTGGCCTCACGCTCGATCAACTCGTTGATCTGGGCCATTCTGCTCGTCACGATCGTGGGGCCCGGCGTGCTCGCCGGCATCATCGCCATCGCATTGCGGTCGATCGGCTTCATGGGCAAACTGCTCTACGAAGCCATCGAGGAAGTCGATGCACGCCAGGTCGAAGCCGTCACTGCGACCGGCGCCACTTCGGCTCAGGTGCTCACCTATGCCGTCGTGCCGCAGGTGCTCCCCGCTCTCGTCAGCACCGCCGTTTACCGCTGGGACATCAACATCCGCGAATCCACCGTGCTCGGCATCGTGGGCGCCGGCGGCATTGGGCTGCCCCTGGCCGCGTCGATCGACACGTTGGCCTGGCCGCAGGTCACGATCATTTTCATCGCCATTCTGGGCACGGTGATCTTTGCCGAATGGTTATCGAATCGCGTACGGCAAGCGATCATTTGAAGGCTGACAATCGGGCCGGGTGGCCCGATGGCGTGCGTGCGGCCTCATCGCTACCGCACACACGCGCTTCAACCCGCTCAGTTCCCGGCGTAAGTCTTGGTGCTGTAAAGCGCCGCCGGCAACTTGCGGATCACCGGCAATTGGGATACCGGATCCTTGGGCAACCCATCGATATACGTCTGGAACACATCGCTATCGAGCACACCGATATCGGTGCGGCGATCGGCGGGAACCTTGGCCAACGTGGCATACCCATCACCACCGGTCGCATTGAAGCTCAACACGAACAGCTTGTACGTTCGCGTCGCAGTCAACGGCGCCCAGGTGCCTGACGCGGCATCGAACACCTCGATATTGCTTGCGCGCTGCCCTTTGGCCTGCGCCGCATTCACATCGAAACGCATGCCGCCGGTGTAGGGATAAGGGCCGGTGGAACCGCCGGTCTTGTACACCGCATCCAGGCCGTCCTCGATCATGCCGCGCGCCTCGTCGCCCGTGATGTCCAGACGATAAAGCAGGTTGCCGAACGGCAGCACTTCGATCACATCCGCTGCGGTCACATTGCCGGCCATCGGCACACGCACGCCGCCGCCGCTTTGCAGGGCAATGTCGGCGCCACCGTAGCTGGCATTGGCCACCTCCAGATAAGCTTGCGCCACGAGTTGTTGAATATCCCCGCCCCGCAGGCTCACCTCGCCCAGCGCATTGCACGCCGCGCTCGAGCGACTGTAATCCACCGTACCCGCGCCCCCCGGCACTCGGCGCGAGCAGATCTCGTCGGGTGCTTGCGCCACGACCTTCGCCTTGAACACATCCACTTCGGCCTTATAGGGGGCCAACACTGCGGTCGCTTGCGCACTGGGTGCGGTCACGCGCAGAAAGCCGCTCGCCGCAATGTCGTTCAAAAACGCATTGCGATCCGCAGCCGATGCCGGTGCGCCGCCAACCTGGAACGTGTCGCCGATCAACACATGCGGGGTACCGCCGCACGCGGTCACGCGACCATCGATGTCGAAGCTCACCTTGATTTCGCCCACCACCTGCGTGTACTCCCACGCTTGCGCCAGGCACACGGTGTCGCCGTCCTTGTTCTTCAGGGGCTCGGCATACGCGCCGGCCGGCGAACCCACGCCGTAGGTGGTCATCGCCGCAGGCCCGAGGAGCGTGTGCGAGTCCCCGCCCACCACTACATCCACCCCACTCAGATTGGCGAGCACCTGACGATCCAGGCTGTAGCCGATGTGGCTGAGCAACACGATCTTGTTCACGCCCTGCGCGGTCAGCCCATCGATCGCACGTTGCGCAGCTACCGTCTCTTCTTCGAACGTGGTATCCGGATCGGGGCTCGACGAGCCCTTGGTCTTGAGTGCCACCGTGAGGCCCACGATACCGATCTTCTCACCTTCGCGCTCCACCACAACGGCAGGCCGTACATACCCTGGTGCACGGCTGGCATTCAGCGCCGATGCGGCGCCGAAGTTCACGTTGGCGCTCAATACGGGGGTCTGGCAACTGCCGCCATGCAAGCGGTCGATAAAGGCTTTGAGCTCGGTGTCGCCTTTATCGAACTCGTGGTTGCCCAACGTAAACGCATCGAAGCACACCGTATTCATCATCGCGGCATCGGCTTCGCCGATCGCGCCTGCACGATTGAAGTACAGCGTGCCGGTCAACGCATCGCCCGCATGCAGCTTGAGCACATTGCCCGCGTTCTGCGAGAGTTCATCGAACGCGGTTTTCACGCGCGGAAATCCCGCCGCATCCACGGTGGCGGCCACGCGTGTGCCAGCCGCATTCTGCAACTGCAACGTCTTGGCCTTGCTGTCGAGATTGGAGTGCTGGTCGTTGATGTGCAAGATCGTCAGATCGATTGCACGTGCGGTGGGGCTGGGTTCAGGCGGCGCAGGCTCTGGCGCGGGCTGCGTGGGTGTGGGCGTTTCCACGGGCGTGTCGTCATCATCGTCGCTGCCGCAACCGGCCAGCAATCCTGCGCTGAGCAGCGCCGCCAGCAGCAGCTTGCCGCCACCAACCGGCAGTGCGCCGCGTGATTCGATGTGCCCCTGCGGCATCTTATGTGCGTGTTGCATTGCGCGCGATCCTTTCGCTTATAAGGAGTCGCCAGCGTGATCAGGGCACGTGACACGCGCATTAAAATGCGGAGTCTTGATGAAGAATCAGACGTTGAAATCGTTCGTCATGACGGCGTCAATAAATGACGGTAAGGCAAGCGAATCGGCGAACGTATTACGCAAGGCTGCGTGTCCATCCTGGCCATCGACGCAGTGAGCTACGCCAGCAGGCCATCGACGAATCACGGGTATCTGGATGATAGGCATCGCTGGACAACGTCGCAGTCGATGACATTTCTTACTCCCTATAGATCGATATCTTTTCTGTAAAAACACACGAATCAGGGTGCCCACCGCATCGAAATGAATGCTTCCATCACTCAAAGAAAAAGGCCCCTGACATCCACTGCCGCGATCAACTCGCAGCGTGAACATCAGGGGCCCGTGCACTGCGTCACGTCATACCGTCATCTCAAATCGGCTTGGCCAACTGCTCCAGAATCGCCGGATTTTCAAGCGTCGAGATGTCTTGCGTGACCTCTTCGCCCTTGGCCACCACGCGCAACAGTCGGCGCATGATTTTGCCCGAACGGGTTTTCGGTAAGTTATCGCCAAAACGAATGTCCTTGGGCTTGGCGATCGGACCGATTTCGCGACCCACCCAATCGCGCAGCGTCTTCGCAATGGCCAACGCTTCGTCGCCTTCAGGACGGGCACCCTTCAGCACCACGAAAGCCACCACGGCTTCGCCGGTGGTGTCGTCGGGCCGGCCCACCACAGCGGCTTCAGCCACCAACTCGTGCGAGACCAATGCCGACTCCACCTCCATCGTGCCCAGACGATGTCCCGATACGTTTAGCACGTCGTCGATACGGCCCATGATCCAGAAGTAGCCGTCGCTGTCGCGCTGCGCACCGTCGCCTGCCAGGTAATAGCCTTTGAGTTCGGGCGGGAAATAGCTGCTCTTGAAACGCTCGGGGTCGCCCCAGATATTGCGGATCATGCCGGGCCACGGACGCTTGACCACCAGGAACCCGCCATTGCCCTGCTCCACGTCGCCACCGGCTTCGTCCACGATCGCAGCGGCAATGCCCGGCAGGGGCAGCGTGCACGACCCTGGCTTCATCGGCGTCGCGCCCGGCAACGGCGTGATCATGTGGCCCCCGGTTTCGGTCTGCCACCACGTATCCACGATCGGGCAACGTTCACGACCGACCTCTTTGTAGTACCACATCCAAGCCTCGGGGTTGATCGGTTCGCCCACCGTGCCGAGGATGCGCAAGCTGCTCAAATCGAAATGTTTGGGATGCGTGTCGGGATTCGTATCGGCAGCCTTCACCAGCGACCGGATCGCGGTAGGCGCCGTGTAGAACGTCGTCACCTTATGGCGATCGATCATTTCCCAGAACCGGCTTGCGTTGGGGTAGGTCGGCACGCCTTCGAACACGACTTGCGTCAGCCCGGCAGCCAACGGGCCATAGGTGATGTAAGTATGGCCCGTGATCCAGCCCACATCGGCCGTGCACCAGTACACATCGCTGTCTTTGGCGTCGAACGTCCACTTCACCGTGAGCAACGCCCACAGCAGATATCCGGCCGAGGCATGCTGCACGCCCTTCGGCTTGCCGGTGGATCCCGATGTGTAGAGGATGAAGAGCGGATGCTCGGCATCGACCGCCACCGGCTCGCACGTATCGGCCTGATTGGCTTCTACATCGTGCATCCACACATCGCGCGCCTCGTCCCAGTTGACCTTGCCGCCGGTACGGCGATACACGATCGTTTTCTTGACGGCGTCGCAGCCGCCCATCTTGAACGCATCTTCCACAGCGGGTTTGAGCGGAATGGTCTTGCCGCCGCGCACCTGCTCATCGGCAGTGATGACAAGCGTGGCGCCGACGTCGACGATGCGCTCCTGCAAGCTCTTGGCCGAGAATCCGCCGAACACCACCGAGTGCGTGATCCCCAGGCGCGCGCAGGCCTGCATGGCCACCACGGCCTCGACCGACATCGGCATGTAGATGATGGCGCGATCGCCCTTTTTGTAGCCCAGCGCCTTGATGCCATTGGCAAATCGGCAGACCCGCGTGAGCAATTCGGCGTAGCTGACATGCGTGACCTTGGCATCGTCGCTTTCGAAAATCAGCGCGGTCTTCTCGCCCTTGCCCGCCGCGACATGCTTGTCCAGGCAGTTGGCCGACACGTTGAGCTGGCCGTCGTCGAACCACTTGTAGAACGGCGCATCCGATTCGTCGAGCACGCGTGTGAATGGCTTCAGCCATTCGAGTTGCTCGGTTGCCTGCTTGCTCCAGAATCCATCGAAGTCGTCGTCGATGGCTTTGCATAAGGTGCGGTACGCATCGAGACCCGAAATCGTTGCGGTATCCACCAGCGCTTTGGGCGGTTGGAATACGCGGGTTTCATGCATGACGGACTGAATGGCGTTGGACATGGGGTCTCCTATTGGTTTCTATCCGCGCAAGCGGTGAACCGTGAAGGCCACCCTATCGCCAAGCTCTTACTGACACCTTACGCAGACGCTATCTCGACCGACAGAATACCAGTCCTGATCCCCTAAAAGCCGTCAGTAAAGTTGGCTCATGTGACCGGGTCTGTCCGCTTCGTATAAAAGCCGACCGCCTCGTTGGGATCGCGAGTGCGGGCGAAGGGCGGCAGGCCGCGCCACAGGCGTTTGCCGTAGGGCTTGTCGACCAGACGGGTGTCGCCTACCACCAGCACGCCCCAGTCTTCGATCGTGCGGATCAGGCGCCCCGCCCCCTGCTTGAGCGAGATGGCCGCGTCCGGCAATTGAAACTCGGCAAATGGATTGCCGCCGCGCTCGCGACAGGCGCGCAGCCGCGCTTCGATCACCGGATCGTCAGGCGGTGCGAACGGGAGTTTGTCGATCGCCACCAGCGTGAGGAGCGTGCCCGGCAGGTCGATCCCTTCCCAGAAACTCGCACTGCCCACCAGCACCGGATGCTCGAGCGTACGAAAGCGATCCAGCAAGTCCCGGCGCGTCGCATCGCCCTGCTTGAGCAGCGGCCACTCCACGCCATCGCGGTCGAAGGCATCCTCGAACAAGGTCGCAAACCGGTCTACCGCGCGCAACGTTGTGCACAAAATCAAGGCGCCGCCCGGGCTGGCATGCAGCATCGGCATCAACACCTCGACGAACCGCTCGGCAAACTGCGGAGAATGCGGCTCGGGCAATCCGCGCGGCACATACAGCAGGCCCTGGGTGGCGTAATCGAAGGGCGAGGCCCACTGCCCCGTACGCGCGCCCGACAGCCCAAGCTGACGCGTGAAGTGCCCGAAGTCGCCTGCCACCGACAACGTGGCCGACGTCAAAATCCAGGACTGGTCGGAACGGCGGAAGCGCGAAAACGCGCGCGCGACCGACAACGGCGCGGCATGCAAACGAATATGATGCGCGCCGAGTTCGACCCAGCGCACCGCCGGACCCGTCCAATTGGCCCAGGACGACTTCGGCGCAGCCGCCCCGGACACGCCCGGCGCCACGAACCGCGCATCGGCGGCCTTGGCATCGGCCGGCGTCTGCCCCCAACCGGCGCCCGGCACCTTGCCATCCAGCGCATCGGCAAGTTGCTGCACGCCGTCTTCCGGCTCGGCGTCGTCTTCCTCGGCCAGCATGGCCGCCTGACCGCGGCCGGGCTCGCTCCAGCGCTTCAGGCGAACCATCAGATCGGCCCCGGCGCGCGCAGCCGCGGTGAGGTCGGGATGCTTTTCCGACACGACGCTCAAGGCCTGCACGACCGTTTCCAGCGTATTGCGCAGGGTTTCGAGCGCCTCGTCGAAGGCTTCGGGTTCGGGCATGGCTTCGAACGTCGCCTTGCGGCCCGGCATGCCTTCCAGCGGCGCACAGGCCAGACGCAATTCGCGCGTGGCTTGCTCAACGCGGCGATTGGCATCGCTCCAGTTGGTGACTTCGCGCGCGTGCGCCAACCCCGCCACTTCAAGCATGCGGCCGAAGTCGAGCAACTGATGCGTGGACACACTACTGCCCAGAAAGCGCGTCGCGGTGTCGGGCAATTGATGGGCTTCGTCGAAAATCACCGTATCGGCCTGCGGCAGCAAATCGGTAATCCCTTCTTCACGCAGCATCAGGTCGGCCATGAACAATGCGTGGTTGACCACCACGATGTCGGCTTCCTGCGCTTGCCGTCGCGCCTTGACCACGAAGCAATCGCGGATGTGCGGGCACTCCTGGCCCAGACAATTCTCGCGGGTGGAGGTCACGCGCTGCCAGATGTCGGCGTCTTCAGGCACCTGGCCCAGATCGGCGCGATCGCCGGTCTGGGTTTGCTTGGCAAACAACTGGATCTTGCGCAGCTGGCCGACTTCGGTCCGCGACTTCAGCGCGCGTTCGTCCTCGCCCAGGCGTTCAAGATGGTAATGGCACACATAATTGCCGCGGCCCTTGAGCAACGCGGCCGTCACCGGCATGGACAGCGCCTTGCGCACGCGCGGCAGATCGCGGCCGAAAAGCTGATCCTGCAATGTGCGCGTACCGGTGGAAATCAGTACCTTGCCACCACTGGCAAACGCGGGAATCAGATACGCCCAGGTCTTGCCGATACCGGTGCCCGCCTCGGCCACCAGGGTGCCGCGCTTGCGGATGGTTTCGTCGATCGCCTGCGCCAACTCGATCTGCGCCGCGCGCGGCCGGTACCCGGGCAACGCTGCCAGCGGGCCCTCTTCGGAAAAGAATTCGGAAATATCGACGTCGAACATGCGCGCAACAGGGCCAGGACAAGGGCGCATCATACTCGGTGGGTCACCGCCACCCGCGACCGCAATGTCGCACTGTGACCAAATGTGCCACGCTGCGCCAGGCGGAAAGCCGTACCGGGTATGGCACAATCCGGCCCTTGTTCGACGTTCGCCGCCTGACGAGATGACCCAGATTACCGCTACCACCACCGCAGCCGAAGACACCGCCCGCATCCTTGCCCAGCTCACCACCGAGTTGGGCGCGCGGCCCTCGCAATTGGCCTCCGCCATCGAACTGCTGGATGGCGGCGCAACCGTGCCGTTCATCGCCCGCTACCGCAAGGAAGCGACGGGCGGTCTGGACGACACCGTGCTGCGTAACCTCGAAGTGCGCCTGGGCTATCTGCGCGACCTCGAAGGCCGGCGCGCCGCGATTCTCGAATCGGTGCTGCAACAGGGCAAACTTACGCCCGAACTCCAGCAGGAGCTCAAGTCGGCCGATACCAAACAGCGTCTTGAAGACCTGTACGCCCCCTACAAGCCCAAGCGCCGCACTCGCGCCCAGATCGCGCGCGAAGCGGGCCTGGAGCCGCTCGCCGACGCCATCCTGGCCAACCCGACCTGCGATCCGGCTGCACTCGCCGAAGGCTATCTGAACGCCGAAGCGTCGATTGCCGACGCCAAGACGGCCCTGGACGGTGCCCGCGATATCCTGGCGGAACGCTTTGCCGAGAACGCCGATTTGCTCACCCACATGCGCGAGCATTTGTGGTCGACCGGCCTCATCTACTCCAAGATGGCCGACGGCAAGGAACATGAAGGCGCGAATTTCCGCGACTGGTTCGACTTCAACGAGCCCCTGCGCACCCTGCCCTCGCACCGCATTCTGGCGCTGCTGCGCGGCCGTCAGCAAGGCGTGCTCGAACTGCGCATGGGTCTGGAAGCCGAGCTCGAAGCGCAGACGCCGCATCCCTGCGTGGCGCGCGTAGCTGACTTTCTCAAATTCGGATCGAAACCGTTTGCACTGGACGCGTCGCCGCGCGACCGCTGGATGGGCGAAGTGTGCCGCTGGACGTGGCGCGTCAAACTGTTGACGACCTTCGAATCGGAAGTCATCGCCCGGTTGCGCGACGACGCTGAAGCCGAAGCGATTCGTGTATTTGCCGCCAATCTCAAAGATCTCCTGCTTGCGGCCCCCGCCGGCCCGAAAGCCGTGCTGGGCCTCGATCCCGGCATCCGCACGGGTGTGAAGGTAGCGGCCATCGACCGCACGGGCAAAGTCGTGGAAACCGCCACCGTCTATCCCTTCGAGCCGCGTCGCGATCGCGAAGGCGCCATCAAGGTCATTGCTGCGCTGGCCGCTCGCCACAACATCGAACTCGTCGCCATCGGCAACGGCACCGCATCGCGCGAAACCGAAAAACTGGTTGGCGATCTGATGGGCTTGTTCCCTGAGATGCCGCTCACCAAGGTCGTCGTGTCCGAAGCCGGCGCCTCGGTGTATTCCGCATCTGAAATCGCCGCACAGGAATTTCCCGACCTGGACGTTACGTTGCGCGGCGCCGTCTCGATCGCGCGCCGGCTGCAGGATCCGCTGGCCGAACTGGTCAAGATCGATCCCAAAGCGATCGGCGTGGGGCAGTATCAGCACGACCTCAACCAGCGCGAACTGGCACGATCGCTTGACGCCACCGTGGAAGACTGCGTGAACGCCGTGGGCGTGGACGTCAACACCGCCTCGGCAGCGTTGCTGGCCCGCGTGTCGGGTTTGAACAGCCTCCTGGCACGCAACATCGTCGCCTGGCGCGATGAAAACGGCGCCTTTCCCACGCGCGACATGTTGCGCAAGGTACCGCGCTTCGGCGACAAGGCATTCGAACAAGCCGCCGGCTTCCTGCGCATTCCCAACGGCGACAACCCACTCGATGCGTCGTCGGTGCATCCGGAAGCCTACCCGGTGGTCCAGCGCATCGTGGCGCGCATCAAGGCCGACGTGCAAACCATCATCGGCCAGCGCGAAGCCCTCAAGGGCGTCTCACCGTCAGAATTCACCGACGAGCGTTTCGGTTTGCCCACGGTGCGCGACATCTTCGCCGAACTCGAAAAGCCCGGCCGCGATCCGCGTCCGGAATTCAAGACCGCGACCTTCAAGGAAGGCGTGGAATCGCTCAACGACCTGCACGTGGGAATGATCCTGGAAGGCGTGGTCACCAACGTCGCCAACTTCGGGGCTTTCGTCGATATCGGCGTGCACCAGGACGGATTGGTGCACATTTCGGCGCTGGCGGAAAAATTCGTCAAGGATCCGCGCGATGTGGTGCGCGTCGGGCAAACGGTCAACGTCAAAGTGATCGAAGTGGACGTCGCGCGCAAACGGGTTGCACTCACGATGCGCCTGAACGACACGGCAGCGCCCGTTCGTCGCAGCGCCGATGGCGCCCCGCCTCCGCGCGGTGGCAATGCCGGCGGCGGCCGCCGTCCGCAGGGCCAGCAAGCTCAGGCATCCAAGAGCGACGGCGCGATGGCTGGCGCACTTGCGCAAGCATTTGCCAAGCTTAAAAAGTAAGGCGAACGTAAGACGTAGAGCGTAGAACGCCAGACCCCGCAAAAAAATCCCGCTTCAATTCAGAAGCGGGATTTTTCTTTGGCAGCACAGTTGGCCGCTCTGCGGTTACTCCGCCTGCGACATCGCGGCCAACGTCTCGCGCACATGCGCCATGCCGGCGTCGCGCTCGGCGGTGTCGGCGCCGGCACGACCGTAGGCCACCAGTTCATCCCCGACCATCACGCGATAGCGCAAACCGTCGATGACCAACTCGACGTTGGCATCGGACGACTGCAACAGGCCAGTGATGCGCCCGGCTTCCTTTGGCTGTGCGAAAGGCTCAGAGGTGAGCAACTCTTCGCCCGCGGCATCCAGCAGGCGGAAACGGAAGCTGCCGTCTTCGTCGCGGAAACTCACGAAGCGTGCGCCCTTGCCGCCCGACTTGGCCTTCGACTTGCCCGCCTTGGCCACCGTCGCACTTTGGCGCAAGCCCACAGCATCACGAATCTGTGCCATGAAAGGCGTGGCCAGACTGCGCGCCTTGATCGCACCGGCTTGCAGGATTTCCTCGATACGTTCCGGGTGGGCGATCAGATCGTCGTAACGCTCCCGCATCGGCGCCAGATCGCGCTCCACCCGTTCGCACAGCGCCTGCTTGGCATCGCCCCACCCCATGCCGCCTTCAAGCTCGGCACGAAACGCCTGCGACTCTTCGCGCGTGGCGAACGCTTTGTACAACGTGAACAGATGCGAACCGTCAGCATCCTTGGGCTCGCCCGGCAACCGCGAATCGGTAACGATGCGCATGATCGCCGCGCGCGTTGCCTTCGCCCCCCCTTCGAACAAGGGAATCGTATTGTTGTAGCTCTTCGACATCTTGCGGCCGTCCAGCCCGGGCAACGTGGCCACGTCTTCCTCGATCACCACATCCGGCAGCACAAACAAAGGCGACGTCGGCGCGTACAAATGATTGAAGCGCTGTGCGATATCGCGCGTCATTTCCAGGTGCTGCACCTGATCGCGGCCCACCGGCACTTTGTTCGCATTGAACAAAAGAATATCGGCCGCCATCAGCACGGGATAGGAAAACAGGCCGAGCGTCACGCCATCGTCGGCTTCCACACCCTTGGCCGTATTCTGGTCGACAGACGCTTTGTACGCGTGCGCACGATTCATCAACCCCTTGGCCGTCACGCACGTGAGCAACCACGAGAGCTCGGGAATCTCAGGGATATCCGACTGACGATAGAACGTGACGCGCTCGACATCCAGACCGGCGGCAATCCAGGTGGCCGCCAATTCGAGCCGCGAACGCGCGATGCGTTCGGGATCCTCGCACTTGATCAGGGCGTGGTAATCCGCCATGAAGAAGAAGGCGTCCACGTCGTGCTGTGTACTGGCACGGATGGCCGGGCGAATCGCGCCCGCATAGTTGCCCAGATGGGGAGTGCCGGTGGTGGTAATGCCTGTCAGAACGCGCGTATTCATTCGAAAAATGCTTCAGGTGTGAGGCCAGTGCACAGTGTAACGTGCTCGGCCCACCCTACCGCTGGCGCGCGCTGAACACTTGCCGCAACACCATGGCGATCGCAGCGGTCGGCACCGAAATATGCGTTTCGTCCGGCAAGGCCGCGTAATGCGTGCGCAGCCCGAAACCCGACAACGCCTGCAACCGAACGGCTTGCGCCTGGGCATCCTGCAGTGTTTGCGGCGTTTCTGCGCCACCTGCCAGCACCAGCACACTGTGCCGCACCGGCTTGAATGTCCCGTCCTTCACCTGAGCGGTAAAGTGCTGTTCCTCGGCGATCAAATAACGGTCTTGCCACCAAAGCGACGGGCTCACCGCCACGTAATGGGTAAACAGCGACGGCGCCGTAAACAAGACGTGTAGCGCATACATGCCGCCAAACGAATGGCCGAACACACTTTGCTGCGCTGGATCGACAGGATGCCGTCGCGCGATTTCCGGCATCAACACATCGCGCAGAAACGCGGTGAATGCACCGTCGCCGCCCAGCAACGGGCGGGTGTGTGAACCACTGGACGCCGGCTTCGCGTGCTGCGATGCCGCTGGCTGCGGCGAGAAGTCGTGCGAACGGCGCTTGAAATCGAGCGGCTCATCGGTGGGGTACCCCACAGCAACGATGATCGCCTTGCCATACAGCTTCGACTGCATCCGGCGCGCCTCGTGAAAGCTTGCAAACGTCGCATTGCCATCCAGTACGTAAAGCACAGGATGACCCCGTTCGTCAGCCGGCTCCGTGGGTGGCGAAACCATGATGCGGTAAGGCAGTGCGTCCGGGCCCGCCGCTTGAAGGGCGAATTGGTACGCGCCGGGCAGCACGACCGGCGCCGCGTCAGCAGTTTCGGCAGCGTCGGGGCTCGCCTGATGGACGCCTTCGCGCAAGCCCGCCGCAACGGGCGTGCGGTCGTTGGTGGCCCAAGCATCGCGTGCGCATGAGAACAGCACCGCGCTCCATACTGCAGCGATGCAAACCACACGTTTCATCCTGGCGCTACGTCTCTGCATCATCTCCCCTCCTTACCAGCGATAGCGCAGCGAGCCGATCACGGTGCGGCCCTGACCGCGATAGCAGAAGCCGGCGTTGCAAACCTGATCGTCCCGGTCAAACAAATTCTGCGCATTCAATGCCACTCGCCATCCTTTGAACTGCGCCGAATTGCGACCGAGATCGTAATGGATCGCGGCGTCGATGAACGTGTTGCTGGGGTTCCTGGCGATGTTGCCCGACGTGGTGAACGTGTCGCTCGTGTAACGGACGCCGGCGCCCGCGCCAAGTCCCGCCAGCATGCCCGTGGGTTGCGTATAGTCCAACCAGGCTGACGCAACATGACGCGGCGTGACGGCTGGCGTTTTGCCCAACTCGGCGGCCGAATTGCTGCCGACGATCTTGGCGCGATTGTAGTTATAGGCCACCAGCAGATCCAGTCCGGATGTCAGGTTGGCCGTGCCTTCGATTTCGATGCCCCGTGAACGCAGTTTGCCCACCGCTTCGGAAGCGGTGGTGCCCGGAATCGCACGTACCGCATCGCGCTCGGTCAGTTGATACGTCGATAGGGTCACGAAGCTACGCGCGCCTTGAGGTTGGAACTTCACACCAGCTTCAACTTGCTGGCCACGTGTGGGATCCAACGCCGACCCGTTGATATCCATCGCCGTCGTTGGATTGAATGACGTCGAATAACTGACGTAGGGAGCCAACCCGTTATCGAACAGATATAGGGCACCCGCTTGATATGTCATCGCGTTATCGGTCTGGCGACCCGTGGCCACACCGCTCAGCAGGTTGCGCTGATCGCGCTGCGCATTATCGAAACGCGCACCCAGCGAGAAGCGCCACCGGTCCAACGCCATTTGGTCGGATGCGTACACGCCCGTCTGACGGATGCGGGTGCCGCTCTTGGACGTGATATCCGGTGTGGGCCCTGACGCCCCGATCACTGGGTTATCGATATCCAGCGTCGGATAAAAACGGGCCGGCAAAGTACCCTGTCCCAACGACGACTGGATCCACTGATAATCCACGCCCATCAGCGTTTTGTGACTAACCGCTCCCGTCGCGAAGTTTGCCTGCGCCTGGTTGTCGATCACGAACGTATCGAGTTCGCCGCGCAGCGCGACGGCCGAGCGATTGATCGACGAGGTGCCGGGGATAACGCCGGCGCTGGTCAGATAGCGCGCCTTCTGATTCACCAGCCCATAGCGCGCGTTCTGACGAAACGTCCAAGTGTCATTGGCCTGATGCGACAGCCGATACCCGACTTGATACTGGGTCTGCTTCTGGTAGTCATAATCGCCGTCGCTCACGCGCGTATGCGTAGCGCGTCCATCGCGATTGAAGAGCCCAACGTTGGAATCGGTTTCGTCTTTTTGTACCTGTGCCAGTACCGTCAATTCGGTTTTTGCCGACGGCCGCCATGTCATCGCCGGCGCGAGGAACAACCGATCGTCTTCGATATCGCGAATGGCCTTGGCATCGCGCGCCAAACCCGTCACCCGATAGGTGACCTCGCCACTGTCGCCGAGCGGTCCGCCCACATCGAATGCGCCTTGATAGCGGTCGTGATTGCCGCCCTGAACCTCGACTTCGCGCAGCGGCGTATCCGTGGGCATTTTGCTCACGCGATTGATCAGACCGCCTGGCGTGCCCTGACCATACAGCACCGACGCCGGGCCTTTGATCACATCGATACGTTCCAAGCCATAAGGCTCGGTATTGAAGTAAGTGTACGATCCGGCTCCCTGACGCAGGCCATCACGATAATCGCCAGTGGTGTTGACGGCGAAGCCTCGGATGTAAATCTGGTCGAAGCGCGGATCGAAGCCGAAGGCGCCGGTCGTCACGCCGGCGGTATAACGCACCGCTTCGGGAATCGACTGCACATTGCGGGCCGTCAGTTGATCGCGCGTCACGACCGAGATCGAACGCGCAGTTTCCAGAATGGGCGTATCCGTCTTGGTCGCCACGGCGCTTTGTGTGGCCACATAGCCATCGGCCGGCCCGAACGCCGACTCGCTGCGCGCCACCACCGTCACCGGCTCCAAGGTGGTCGTGCCGCCGCCCTGAATCGGAGGCAACGCACGTAATGTAAAGGCACTGCCACCTGCCGGCACGGCGCCGACGCCACTGCCTTGCAACAGCCGATCCAGAGCCTGGCGGGCTCCGAGGCGCCCCTGCACGCCGAGTGAGCGACGTCCCGCCGTCACGGCGGCTTCGGCGGAAATCGTCAGGCCGGACTGCTGCGCGAACCGTACGATCGCGGCATCCAGCGGGCCCGCCGGCACCGCATAGTCGCGCAGCGCCACGGTGCTTGCCGCGCTGGATGTCGCGTCCTGGGCCCACAGAGACTGCGTGGGCGCAAGTGTGATCGACGTCATGCCGGCGGCCATCAAATAGGCGCGAAGCGATGCGGGACGACGAGAACGGGGGACCTGACGGGGCATGGCGGGCTTTCCTTATATGAGCGATGCGTCCAGGCGAAACGACGCTGCGCGGTGGATCGATATCAGGTATGCCCCGCGAGATTCACAAACCTGCCATGTCCGCTCAAAATAAGTTGTAAATGCCTGCGGGCACCCACTCGCGCCGCGTCACACTCGATCGATCACGATCCAGTAGCGCGTGCGGCGCACGATCCGTACCGGAAGCGTCTGCGCAATCACCTGAAGTACGTGATCGGAGTCCCGCAGCGCAAAGGCGCCGCTCAAACGCAGGTCGGCGGCCGTCTCGCGGCATTGAATGATTCCCGGCCGATACCGACTGAGGTCGGCGCAGAAGTCAGCCAATCGCGTGTTTTGCGCGGCGAGCATCCCTTGCATCCACGGCGCGTAAGCCGCGACGGTCGATCCCTGCAACGCACCTTGGACGCGATCCAGGCAGCCGGATTCGCCAGTGGACAAGGTGACTTCGGTCCCATGAACGTTATTGCTTCGAAGTCGCACCCGACCCGCCGCAACCGAAACATAGGCCCGCGATTGACCCGGTTCGTCCAACTGCACGCTGAACCGCGTGCCCAGGGGTTCCGCCACACCATAAGGCGTCAACACACGCAGTGGACGGCCCTGCATGCCCGGCGCACTTTCAATCGCAATTTCTCCGGCATACAAAGCGATATCGCGGCGCCTCGCGTCGTACCGTACGTCCAGCGCCGTGCCTGTATTCAGGCTGAGCTGCGTGCCATCTGGCAATCGCATGGTGCGCACCTCGCCGACGGCGGTACGCTCATCGGCGGTCCAGGCTCGCCAGGGCGCAATGCCCTGCACGCTCCAGGCGAGCATACCTGCTCCGCCGCCTGCCGCAAGCAGGACCAGCATGCGGCGCCGGCGGTCATCGATCTTGTCGGTTCGCGCCAGTACGGCGTCGGCGTGGGCGGCGGCAAGATCCCCGCTGCACCCGCTCACCTCGCTGCGCACGTTTTGAAGACGCTGCCACACGCGCTGATGCAGCGGATCGGCCGCGCACCAACGGGCGCACGCTTGCCGCTCTTCAGGAGTACACACGCCCGATGCAAGCACCACATACCACTCGATGGCTTCGCGCACCACCCGCCCCTGCGCATCGTCAGCGCCATCGGCGCGCCGGTGTTGCGGCCCCGTCATGCGTCGTCGTCCCACATCACGCGATAGCATTGCGCCATGGCGCGGCTCATCGCTTTCTGCACCACATTGATCGACACGCCAAGCCGATCGGCAATGTCGGGATAGGTGCAGCCGTCGAGCTGCGACAACAAAAAAATTTGCCGCGTGCGTGCACCCAGACCGTCGAGCATCGCATCGAGGGCAGCAAGCGTTTGAAGGATTTCCAACCGGACTTCAGCGCTGGGCACTAAGACCTGCGGCATGGCTGCCAAAAGCTCGTTATAGGCGCGTTCGAGATCGGCACGGCGAAAGTGATTGGCCAGCACGCCGCGCGCTACTGTACGCAGATAGGCACGCGGTTCGCGCAACGCCTCGCGATGGCGCGAGGTGAGCACGCGCACGAAGACGTCCTGCGCCAGATCGGCGGCCTGGTGCGAGCAGTGCAGCCGACGCCGCAGCACCTGTACCAGCCATCCGTGATGCTCGACATACAGTCGCTGCACGCACCCGGTGTCGAGGGGAGGCGCGGTCATATGCCTTTCACATCATGGCAAACACGGGTGCCGCCACTGCGCAGCCCGCGCCCAGCCCCAATGCCACACGCGGCCGGTAGGTGAGGATCCAGATCAGCGCCAATCCGGCGAGTGCCAGCATGCCGATCCACTCGATCACCCCGTACGACCACCCGTATGCCTGCGCTGCGGCCCACAGCGACAGCGTCAGGGCCAAGGCCCCGAACCAGCGCAGCGGCACCCGATGCCGGCTTGTGATCGCCCGATCGAAGAAATCTTCGTAGTGGCGGTCCATCGCCAAACACAACGCGGCAAAGCCGGCGTAGGCCAAGCAGAAGGCAGCGATCGTCATAGCGTGACCTCATCGGGGTTGATAGGCGGAAGCTGGCGGCAAGGCGTCGTCGCGGCGCTCGGGCGGCGCCGCTGTGGCGGTCTTTACCGGCGGCGCCACGGCAGGTGCGGGTGAGGTGGGCGGCGCTTTCGCAGCGGTGCTCGTGCCCGGCGCGACGGCAGCAGACTTCGCCATTGCGCTGGCCTCACCGGACGCTGCCGATGCCGCCTGGGGCGCGGCACGCGGCGCCGCTTTGGGCTTGACCGCTGCCGGCGCTTTGGCCTTGTGGCGGTTCACCTTCCAGGACAACCACACACAAAAAATACCGGACGCGATCATCGTCAGGTCAAAGCCTGCCATCACCCAATCCTGCGCCGGCAACGATTGCCCCAGATGCCTGGACGTCGTCAGGGCGTTGACGATCGGTACCGAGAGGAACAGCAGGCCCGCCAAGGCATTCAGATCGCGCCACGCCTGGCGCTGGCGTACGAAGCCGTACACGAAGGCGGCACCCCAACTCCAAAGAAAAAGTTTGACCTCCCAGTTCGCGTGATCCGGGAGATCGACCGGCAACAGGCGGTTGGCCAGAAAGAACACCGGCATCGCGATCAGCAACCCTGCAATGGTGCCGCTGTTCAGGCTATCGACCAGACGCAACGAAAAGCGATTGGCGGCGTCCTTGCCCGCCTTCTGGCGGCGCTTGGCCACCCACAACACCAGACCGCTCGCGACCATTGCGGTGCCGGCCAGGCTTACGATGAAGTACAGCCAGCGCAGCCACGGCTTGGCGAACTTGCCCAGATGAAGGCCCACGATCGTGCCGACGGTGGTCATGATTGCACTGTCGTTCTCGCTGGCCGACGTGACCTCGCCCGTTACGCCATTGAAGATCATGGACGGCGGCAAACGACCGTACGACACGCGTTCCGACACCAGCCGCGTCAGCGATACGGTCATCGCGCTGTCGCCCGGATGATTGACGGTCACGCGCCCCACACTGGCACCGCCCCAGGCGGTATTGGCTTGGGTAATCATGTTCTCGATCGGCGCCATGGGTGCCGGCACGTTCGTGCGCGGCTTGGACGCAAACGAGGGATAGGCGTCTGCCGTGAATTGATTCGGCGTCTCATACATCGCGTAGATACCTGCCGGCATCACCATGATCATGAAAAGCATCAGGCCACTGAACGTGATCATCAAATGAAATGGCAGCCCGAGCACCGAAAGCGCGTTGTGCCCGTCCATCCACGATCGTTGCCCGCCCTTGCCGGGCCGGAATGTAAAGAAATCCTTGAAGATCTTCTTGTGCGTGATGATGCCGCTGATGATCGCCACCAGCATGAACATGCCGGCAATGCTGGCAAGCCAGCGCCCCCACGGATAGCCCATCTCGAGTTCGTAATGAAAGCGATAGAAAAAATCGCCCCCGCGCGTTTCGCGCGATTGCACGGCTTCGCCAGTGGCGGGATCGAGCTGCACGCGCTGGAAGCTGCCGCGGCCCGTTTTGCCGGGCTTCTGGTAACTTACTTCGATCACTGGATCGCGATCCGAATACGGCATGACGAACCATCGCAAGGCATCGGGCGCATGCGTCTGCAGATAGCGCACGCCGGTGATCATCGCTTGATCGGACGTCACGGCCTGAACTTGAACTTCGGGCTTCATGTAGGCCGTGATTTCGTCCCGGAAGAACGCCAGCGTGCCCGTCATGAACATCGCATACAGCACCCACCCCAGCAATAGCCCGGCCCAGGTGTGCAACCACGACATCGACTGCCGAATGCCCTCGGGCTGGGCCTCTGCGGCCGCGTTGCCCTTTACGTGATCGACCGTCGTCATACGCCCAGCACCCATCTTTTCAATGCAAACAAACCGCCAAACACCGCGATCGGCCACAGCACGCCCTTCCAGGCCCGCCACGCGTCACGCACGGCAAACACCCAGAGCACCACGCAGGTATACGTGACGAACGACAGCGTCAGCCCCGCGGTGACCGCGTCCACACGGCTAACGGGTAGCCAGACGGCCAGGCAAGCGGCGCTTGCCGAAGCGGCGGCGTAACCGCCAAAAATGGCGGCGATCGCGCGCGAAAAAACCGCAACGCGATACCAACCCCAGGATGCGCCAGGCGCCGGTGCTCTCATGTCTTGTTCTCGAATGTCAGGGTCGACACGTAACGAATGCGTTGGAAGGGTTGGCCGTCGAACTCGCCGGCCGACTCTTCACGATGCGTGGCCTCGGCCACGTACTGTCCAGGCCAGGGGGTGTCTATTTCGATCTGCCCTTTGGCATCGGTTTTGAAAACGTACTGCGACTTCGTCGGCCCGAACACAGTGACGGCTTTACCCGCCAGAGGTTCGCCCTTGAACATCAACGTCAAGGTGTTGCTGTTTGCTGAGGCCGGCACCAGCTCGAGATCCAGTGTGCATGCGGTCGATGTCCGCCCCACCCTGGCTTCGAACTTGACGAGGTCATCGTCGAACACGATCGGATTCTGCAAGCGCACGTCGCGTCGGGACGCGCCGTCGATCCCGATCGCATCGAAACCCGCCATCGTGCCCGCCCGCGCCAAGTGCGCAGCGTCGCGCCCGCGCGGCTTGGCCAGGATCTCGTACACCGCACGCACCTTGGGCTCGCGGGTGTCATCCACCCACTCACCGTAGTAAGCGCGCGCCCCTTGGTCGGGCGATCGTTCCACCCACACCATCTGGGCGCTCACGCCGTGCGTGACGCCCGCCAGTGCGGCAGCCATCCAGATGGACTTCAGATTCATCGTGGTTCGTTCTCCAAGCCGCTAATTATAATGATATCCATTCCTAATTAGTGACTTAGCTTATTCCAGACTGCCTGGGCGAAATGTGGGGCGTTGATTACCAGCGGTAGCGCAACGTGGCGCGTACCGAGCGCTGATAACCGTACCAGCACCACGACTCCGACGAGCACGACGCTACGTATTCTTTATCGAACAAGTTGGTCACATTCAGCGCGACGTTGATCCCCTTGAACTGAGGGTTCATGCGGCCCAGGTCATAGTCGATGGCAGCATCGACCAAGGTTGCATCCGGCACCTTCAATACGCCGGAGTCGTCTGCACTGGCACCCAGGTAGCGCACGCCGGCGGCAAGACCCAAGCCTTGAAGTGCGCCGTCCTGCAACTGATAACGTGTCCACAGCGACGCCTGATGCTTGGGCACGCCGTAAGGACGCTGACCCACGCGGCTGACACCCTGTGCGTTCGGGTTGTCTTTGGTGTACTTGTTGCTGATGAACGAATAGTTGCCGATCACGCTCAGGCCTCGTGCTACTTCGCCGCGCGCTTCAAACTCCATCCCGCGCGTGCGGACTTCGCCCGTCTGCACGACGCAATTGGCTTGATTAGGTGTGCACCCTGGGGCCGTTGCCGTCAAATTTTGGCGACGAATGTCGAAGCCGGCTGCGGTAAAGATGGCATTCGATCCGACCGGCTGATATTTGACGCCGATCTCGTACTGCTTGCCTTCGACGGGATCCAGCGGATTATTGTCGACATCAAAGCCGCTTTGCGGTTCGAACGATTCCGAATAGCTGACGTAGGGCGCAACGCCGTTATCGAAGTTGTAGATGGCACCGGCACGGCCGGTGAAGGCTTCGGAACGTGTGGTTGGGTTGTGACGAACGGCACCACTCGCCAAGGTTTTCGTGTCGCTAACCGAGCGCGCCCAGTCATAGCGACCGCCCAACACGATGGACAACTTTTCGATCTTCAACTGGTCTTGCAGATAGAGGCCGGTCTGATATTGACGCTGTTTGGCAAACGACGTCCACGTCGGATCCGGGATATCCATGTGGTAATCCGGATTCAGTACATCCAGCGATGGCGCGGCGTCGAATGCGCTGTTGAGCGTGCGTGAGTTCTGATGCTGCAGATCGAGCCCGGCAATCATCGTGTGTTGAACCGCGCCCGTGCCGAATCGCGCCTGCAGATTGTTGTCCGTCACAACGGCGTCATACTCGGCGTTCACGCCACCCTTGTTCCGCCGCAAGAACAGCGCATCCGGATCGACATAACCGCTGCCGCTTGAGTTCGTGTACACCGTGCGATAGATGCCCTCCGCGTGCGTGAAGCGCGCGCTCGATTTTGCCGTGAACGTGTCGTTGAACTTGTGCGACAGCTCGTAGCCGATCGAGTGGTGACGACGATTGCTGGTCTCGTAGCCTGCGTCGCCATCATAGAAGCTCGGATCCAGCTTGATGCCATCCGGCGCGCGGCGCAGCGAACGCAGGGCCGGTACGCCACCGTACGAACCCATATGCGGGTCGCGCTGGATGTTCGCCAGCAACGTGAAGCTGGTAGCGGCCGACGGGCGCCACGTAAATGCAGGCGCGATGTAGTAACGGCGTTCCTTGGTGTCGTCCAGCTGACCGTCGGACATATAACCGGAGCCAGTCAAGCGGTACAGCAACTTGCCTTCTTCATCCATCGGACCGGTGAAGTCGAAGTTTGCGCGGCGATAGTCGAAGTCGCCCAACTGCAGCTCGACTTCACGCTGCGTGGTGTCCAACGGACGCTTGCTGGTCAGGTTCACCGTACCGCCCGGGCCGCCTTGGCCATACAGCACGGATGCCGGACCTTTCAGCACGTCGACGCGTTCCAGGCGATACGAATCGACTTGAGGCAGGGCATCGCGCGAGCCGTAGACCCGCAGGCCGTCGAGATAAGTGGTCGCCGAGAACCCGCGCACATTGAACTGGTCCAGACGGGTCGCGGCTGCGCCACGCGTTTCGGGCGCCACGCCCGAGGTGTAGCGCAGAATCTGGTTCAGGGTGTAGGCGCCCTGTTCGCGCATCTGGTCTTGGGTGATCACCGAGATCGATTGCGGCGTCTCGATGATGGGCGTATCTGTTTTCGTCGCGGTCGAACTTACCGGCGCCGTATAGCCGAACGTGGGCGAGGTCGACGTGGCATCCACGCCATACACCTGAACCGGTGCCAGGGTCGTCACATTGCTCGACGCTGCGGCCGTAGCGGTGGGTGTCATTGTGGAGGTGCCTTGCACCGTTGCAGCCGATTGCGCCCACACCGGGGCGCCAGTGGCGGCCAGCATAACCAATGACACTGCCGACATCGCCTGTAAAGACGGCCGGGTCCGCGCACTCCCCACGCGCAACCTCGAAGAAAACATGATGAAACCTTACAAAATATTGACTGAGGCTGGATGATAAATGATAACTACTATCGTTATCAATTTCTTTAATGAGGAATGTGGCTTTCAGGCCTCTTTCAGCAACGTTGCCGGAGGAGACAAACATTACGAACGCGATATCGAGGACGGATGTGCGTCCATTCGCGCAATGAAAAAAGCACTGCGCCCACCCGGGGGCTGCAGTGCTTCAAATACATCTTGATGGACGAAACGCCCCCGATGGTCTTGCCGATCTTCGGTCTCGACGGGCAGTTGCAGCTTGCGAAGAAGGCGCTATGGGGCTCCCGCCTCAAGACGTCTACAAGGTTCGCACCTTACAGATCAACCGTCTTCCGACGCTCCGAATCCAGATACTCCTTGGATTGCATCTCCATGATGCGCGATACCGTGCGATGGAATTCGTTGGCCAGCGTACCGTCGGTATACAACTCCTCCGGCTCACACGCGGCGGACATGATCAGCTTGACCTTGTGGTCATAGAACACGTCAATCAACCAGGTAAAACGGCGCGCCTCGGACGACTGCCGCGGGCCCATCTTCGGCACGTCGGACAAGATCACCGCATGGAAACGGCTGGCCAACTCAAGATAATCGTTTTGCGATCGCGGGCCGCCGCACAGGGTGGCGAAGTCGAACCACACCACGCTGCCGGCGAGCTTCTTGGCACGGATCTCACGATGCTCAATACGCAACACCGGCTCTTGCGCGGGCGTATCCGACAACCGCTTGAACGCTTCGTCCAGCGCGGCTTCGGCAGCCTCATCCAATGGCGTGTGATAGCACTGCACCTGCTCAAGCGAGCGTCGGCGGTAGTCCACCCCGGCGTCCACGTTCATGACGTCCATCTTGGCCTGGATCAAGGCAATCGCCGGCAAAATACGATCGCGATGCAACCCGTCGGGATACAACGTCGAAGGTTCGTAATTGGACGTCATCACGAACGACGTGCCGTTCTCGAACAGCTTCAACAGCAGGCGATGCAAGATCATGGCGTCGGCCACGTCGGATACATGAAACTCGTCAAAACAGATCAGGCGGTATTTCTTGGCGATGCGCTTGGCCACTTCGTCCAGCGGATCCTGCATGCCCTTCACTTCGTCGAGCGAACGATGCACGCCGCGCATGAACTCGTGAAAATGCAGCCGCGTTTTACGCGTCACCGGCACAGTCGCGAAAAACGCGTCCATCAAAAAGCTCTTGCCCCGCCCCACGCCGCCCCAAAGATACACGCCACGCGGCACGTCGGGCCGCGTCAGCAGCTTCTTGAGGGCATTGGACCGCTTGCCCTTGAACGCCACCCAATCGTCGTAAAACGTTTGCAGACGATCGATCGCGCGGGCCTGCGCCTCATCGGGCTGATAGCCGCGCTCGGACAACTCGGCGTGGTAATAATCTCGGACGTTCATATTCGGACAGGGGCCATTCAATAAAAAAGGGGCGGGTCGTAAAACCCGCCCCCATCACACGTGAATCACGTGGGGTCGCAATCAGAAGTTCAGTGCGCGCTTATCGACAGCCAACGCCGCTTCCTTCATGGCTTCCGACAAGGTCGGGTGCGCATGGCAGATACGGGCGATGTCTTCAGCGGCGCCGCGGAATTCCATGATCGTGACGGCTTCCGAGATCAGCTCCGACGCCATCGGGCCCACGATGTGGACGCCAAGCACTTCGTCGGTCTTGGCATCGGCCAACACTTTCACGAAACCGGTCGTGTCACCCAAAGCGCGTGCACGGCCGTTGGCCACGAACGGAAAGCTGCCGGCGCGGTATTCACGGCCTTCGGCTTTCAGTTGCTGCTCGTTCTTGCCGACCCATGCGATTTCGGGTGCGGTGTAGATCACCCACGGCACGGTTGCGAAATTGACGTGACCGTGCTGACCGGCGATACGCTCGGCAACGGCAACGCCCTCCTCCTCGGCCTTGTGCGCGAGCATCGGACCGCGCACCACGTCACCGATGGCCCACACATTCGACAGATTGGTCTTGCAATCTTCGTCCACAGCCACGAAGCCGCGCTCGTCGAGCTTCAGGCCCACGGCAGCAGCGTTCAAGCCACCGGTGAACGGCACGCGGCCGATCGAGACGATGAGCTTGTCGACCACGAGGGTTTTGTCGGCGCCCGAGGCGTCCTGGTAAGGCAGCGTGACCGACTTGGCCGTCGCTTTCACTTCGCCGATCTTCACACCGGTTTCGATCTTCAGGCCTTGCTTCGTGAAAGCCTTCATCGCTTCCTTGGCCACTTGCGTATCGCAAGCTGCGAGGAACTCGGGCATGGCTTCCAGGATCGTCACGTCGGCACCCAGGCGGCGCCACACGCTGCCCATTTCCAAACCGATCACGCCGGCGCCGATCACGCCCAGCGTCTTGGGCACGCCACCGATGCGCAGTGCGCCGTCGTTGGAGAGCACCTGCGTTTCGTCGAACGGCAGACCCGGCAATTCACGGGCGGCCGAACCAGTCGCCACGATGATGTGCTTGCCCACGAGGTCGTCTTCCGTCTTGCCGGTGACCTTGATGTTCCAGCCGCCGTCCACCTGGCCGGCGAATTCGCCCTTGCCGTGGAAAAACGTGATTTTGTTCTTTTTGAACAGATACAGCACGCCTTCGTTGTTCTGCTTCACCACCACGTTCTTGCGGGCCAGCATTTTGTCGAGCTTCAGGCTCAAGCCCTTGACTTCGATACCGTGCTCTTCGAAGTGGTGATTCACTTGCTCGAAGTGCTCGGACGACTGCAGCAGTGCCTTGGACGGAATGCAGCCCACGTTGGTGCACGTGCCGCCAGGTGCCGGCTTGCCGTCAGCGGTTTCCCAAGCGTCGATGCAAGCGACCGACATTCCCAATTGGGCAGCGCGAATCGCTGCAATGTAGCCACCGGGACCTGCGCCGATCACCACCACGTCAAACTGTTTGGACATAACCATCTCGCAAAAAAAGTTCAGGGCGGTTCGAACTCGCGTTCAAACCCCAGAGCGCTAGAAAAACGCGGCGCCTGGGCGCCGCGTTCATCCTGCCGACGCTTACAGGTCGAGCAGCAGGCGCTGCGGATCTTCCAGCGCATCCTTCATGGCGACCAGCGCCAGCACGGCTTCGCGGCCGTCGATGATGCGGTGGTCATAGGACAACGCCAGGTAGTTGATCGGACGGATCACGATCTGGCCCTTCTCGACCACGGCGCGTTCTTTGGTGGCGTGAACGCCCAGGATGGCCGATTGCGGCGGGTTGATGATCGGAGTCGACAACATCGAACCGAACACGCCACCGTTGGAGATGGAGAACGTGCCGCCCGTCATTTCTTCGATCGTCAGCTTGCCTTCGCCGGCACGCTTGCCGAATTCGGCGATCTGCTTTTCGATTTCGGCGATGCTGAGCTGATCGGCGTTACGCAGAACCGGCACCACCAGACCGCGCGGGCTGCCCACGGCAATACCGATGTCGAAATAGCCGTGATAGATGATGTCCTTGCCGTCGACCGACGCATTGACGACCGGGTACTTCTTCAGGGCGGCAACAGCGGCTTTGACGAAGAACGACATGAAGCCGAGCTTCACGCCGTGCTCTTTCTCGAACTTTTCTTTGTACTGATTGCGCAGGTTGATGACAGCCTGCATGTTCACTTCGTTGAACGTCGTGAGGATGGCGTTTTCCTGCTGCGATTGCAGCAGACGCTCAGCCACGCGAGCGCGCAGACGGCTCATCGGCACGCGTTGTTCCGGACGGCCATCCAAAGACACCTGGGCCGGCGCGGCCGAGGCTGCGGCAGCCGGCTTGGCGCCGCTTTCCGAGGCCGACACAGCGTCGCCCTTGGTGACGCGGCCACCGCGACCCGTGCCGCTGACGGACGACGGATCGACATTGCTGTCGGCCATGATCTTGGCGGCAGCAGGCGAAGCGGCGGTGCTGGCCGAACCGGCAGCGGGTGCCGACGCGGCGGCAGCCGGCGCAGCGGCCGCAGCAGCCGGTGCAGCAGCTTCAGCCTTCGGAGCCGGCGTTGCAGCGGCAGCGCCCTTGCCTTCGGTGTCGATGCGGGCGATCGGCTCGCCGGAGGTGACCAGGCTGCCATCGGCCTTGACGATTTCGGTCAAGACGCCCGAGGCCGGTGCCGGCACTTCGAGCACGACCTTGTCGGTTTCGACTTCAATCAGGATCTCGTCCTCTTTGATTGCATCGCCCGGTTTCTTCTTCCACGTCATGAGCGTGGCTTCGGAAACGGACTCGGACAACTGGGGGACGACGACGTCTTTGATAGCCATGATGTATGTATGCCTTATGAATTTTTTCGAGTTGCGAGATCGTGATTACTTGGTCAGCATGAAGCCTTTGAAGCGCGGCGCCAGAGCGGCGTCGACCAACGCCTTTTGCTGCTCTTGGTGCTTGGCCAGGTAACCCACTGCAGGCGATGCCGACGCAGCGCGTCCGGCGTAGCTCAGCTTCTGACCTTCACGCATGTTTTCGTACAAGTGGTGCTGAACGTAGAACCAGGGACCCTGGTTTTGCGGTTCGTCCTGCACCCATACGATCTCGGTCGCTTTCGGATATTTGGCGAGTTCGGACTGGAACGACTTGTGCGCGAACGGATAGAGCTGTTCCACACGCACCACGGCGATGTCGTCGATCTCGCGTTCCTTGCGTGCATTGACCAGGTCGTAATAGACCTTGCCCGAGCACGCCAGCACGCGTTTGACCTTGGCGGCATCGACGGTGTCGCTGACTTCGCCGATCACCGGATGGAAATGACCGTTGGCCAACTCGTTCAACGGCGAACCGGCGTCCTTGTTGCGCAACAGCGACTTCGGCGTGAGGATGACCAGCGGCTTGCGGAACTGGCGGATCATCTGACGACGCAGCAGGTGGAAAATCTGCGCGGCCGACGTCGGCTGCACCACCTGGATGTTGTTGTCGGCGCAAGACTGCAGGAAGCGCTCGATACGGGCCGACGAGTGCTCCGGGCCTTGACCTTCGTAACCGTGCGGCAGCATCAAGGTCAGGCCGGATTGACGGCCCCACTTGGCTTCACCGGCAGTGATGAACTGATCGATCACCACTTGCGCGCCGTTGACGAAGTCGCCGAACTGCGCTTCCCAGATCACGAGCGTGTTGGGCTCGGCGCTCGAGTAGCCGTATTCGAAAGCCAGCACGGCCTCTTCGGACAGCACCGAGTCGATGACCGTAAACGGAGCCTGCCCTTCCGACACGTTCTGCAGCGGAATGTAGGCGCCGTCGTTCCAGCGTTCGCGGTTTTGATCGTGCAGCACGGCGTGGCGGTGCGTAAACGTACCGCGGCCCGAATCCTGACCCGTGATGCGGATGGCGTAACCCGATGCCACCAGCGAAGCAAAGCCCAGATGCTCGCCCATCCCCCAATCGAGGTTCTGGTCGCCACGGCCCATGTTGCGGCGGTCGTTGAGCAGCTTGGCCACGAGCGGATGAACGGTAAAACCGTCCGGCACCGTGGTGATGCGCTCAGCCAGGCGCTTCAGTTCGGCCAACGGCACGGCCGTATCGGCTTGATCGGTCCACTTGGCGTTCATGTACGGCGACCAGTCGATCGCGTACTTGCTCTTGTAGTCGGTCAGCACGGGTTCGATCGTGCGCTGGCCGTCTTCCATGAGCTGGCGGTAGTTCTTGACGAATTGATCGCCCTCGCCTTCGCTCAGCACGCCTTGCGCTTCGAGCTTGTCGGCGTACAGTTTGCGCGTGCCGGGATGATGGCCGATACGCTTGTACATCAACGGCTGCGTGAGCGACGGGGTATCTTGCTCGTTGTGGCCCAGCTTGCGGAAGCAGACGATGTCGACGACGACATCGTGATGGAATTCCATGCGGTACTCGAGCGCGAGCTTGGTCACGAACACAACGGCTTCGGGATCGTCGCCGTTGACGTGGAACACCGGCGCCTCGATCATCTTGACCACGTCGGTGCAATACAGCGTCGAACGCGAGTCGCGCGGGTCGGACGTCGTGAAACCGATCTGGTTGTTGATGACGACGTGCAGCGTACCGCCCGTGCCGTAACCGCGCGTTTGCGCCAGGTTCAGCGTTTCCATCACCACGCCCTGACCGGCAAACGCCGCATCGCCGTGCACCAGCACCGGCAGCACTTGCACGCCAGCGTGATCGCCGCGGCGCTCTTGGCGCGCGCGCACGCTGCCTTCAACCACGGGGTTGACGATTTCAAGGTGGGACGGGTTGAACGCAAGCGACAGGTGGACCGGACCGCCACGGGTCGAGACATCGCTCGAGAACCCGTTGTGGTACTTCACGTCGCCGTCGGTCAGACCTTCGGCGTGCTTGCCTTCGAACTCGGCAAACAGATCGCCGGGCATCTTGCCCATGATGTTGACCAGAAGGTTCAGGCGGCCGCGGTGAGCCATGCCCACGATGACTTCCTGCACGCCCTTGTCACCGGCGTGATTGACGATTTCGTCCATACACGCGATGAAGCTCTCGCCGCCTTCCAGCGAGAACCGCTTCTGGCCGACATACTTCGTATGCAAAAAGCGCTCCAGCCCTTCGGACTCGGTCAACTGCTGCAGGATGTGGCGCTTTTCTTCAGCGGTGTAATTGGGGGTGCCCAACGACGTTTCCAGGCGCTCCGAGATCCAGCGCTTGGCGGCCGGGTCGGACATGTGCGTGAATTCGGCACCCACGCTGCGGCAATAGGTATCGCGCAACGACTTCAGGATCTCGCGCAGCGTCATGGTGCTGGCGGTCGTGAAATAGGTATTGGTGGCCGAATAGACCTGGTCCAGATCCGATTCGCTCAAGCCGTAAAAGGCCGGATCGAGCTCGGGAATCGTGGGGCGCTCCTGGCGGCGCAGCGGATCGAGATCCGCGATGCGCGAGCCGAGCGAACGGTAGGCGCCAATCAGCGATTGGACCGAGACCTGCTTGCTGGCCTTGTCGAGATCGGGCGCCTGGCCGCGAACGACATGGAACGCATTGGCGCGTGCGCGCTGTGCGAACGATTCCACGATCGGCGCATGCGCCTGATCGCGTGTGGATTCCTGGCCGTCCGTAGCTGGCGCATGCTGCAACTGATCGAAGTAGTTGCGCCAATTTTCAGGAATCGCGCTTGGATTGTCGAGATAGGACTCATAGAGCTCCTCGACATAGGGCGCGTTACCCCCGAACAAATAGGACGTGGATAGGGATTCTTTTTCCGAAGACATTAATTGCTTCACCTTGCCGGGTGTCTCACCCGATGCGATGCAGGAAAACCTTCCGCGACACGGCTTAACCGGTTAGCGGATAGCGGGGGCAGAAGGCGACGTACTAGCCTTGATAGCCGTATCCAATGAGTATAGCGCCTTGAAACGTCCCCCGTCTTTGAGTGCGTTACATCGCTGTGGAAGTTACACGACATGGTGCGATGCCGCATGATCAACACGTCGGCATCCTCTGGAAAGTCCACCGATACGGCGGGCAAGATGAGTACACCTCCCGAACAGAAAAATTATTTCAGTCGATGTCGCATCCGGATGGACAAGTCGAATGCAACAACTTGGGTCTCTCCAGCGCCAGGTCGCCATCACGTTTTCAGCACCCGCCGTGCAATGAAAAGCGCCACGATCGCAAACACGCCCAGCCCCAGCCCCTCGGCCGTGCCCGCAAATCCCTCGCCGACCAGCGCCAGCGGTGTGCTACTGCCCGAGGCGCCAATGACCCCCGCCAGCATGACGCCCACCAGACTCTCGCCGACGATCAACCCCGAGGCGATCAACACGCCGCGCCGGTTGGGCGCATCCGCGTACGCCGCCTCTTCCGCCCCGGCTGCGCGCGCCCGGCGCGCGAGCACACCCGCGATTACCCAGCTGAGCACCGCACCTACCACCAGCGGCGCACTCACGGTAGGCGGCAGATAGATACCGATGCCGACCGCCAGCACCGGCATCCGCGCCACCTTGCAATTCCGCGCAAGCACGGCGTCCACCGCGATCAGGGCCACGCCCACGGCCGCGCCGATCGCGATCATGGTCCAGTTCAGCTGACTGGTGAAGATGCCGCGCGCAATCGCCAGCATCAACGTCGCCTGGGGCGCAGACAACGCCTGACCCGCGTCCATGTCGGCGCGGGGCATCGCATCCGAAAAACCGTAGGCGTTATAGAGCAGTTCGAGCACGGGCGAAATCACCGCCGCCCCGACCACGCAGCCGATCAAGAGTGCCACCTGCTGGCGCCACGGCGTGGCGCCCACGAGCCAGCCCGTTTTGAGATCCTGAAGATTGTCGTTGGCGATCGCCGCAACGGCCAGTACGGCAGACACTGAGAAAATCGCCAGCGCGATCCCCATGCGTTGCCCGTCGGGTGTCGCCAGCAGCCCGTCGCCGCGTCCGATCAACAGCATGAGGGACGACACCAGCACCATCGCCACGATGCCCACGCCCGAGATCGGGCTGCTCGACGAGCCCACCAGCCCGGCCATGTAACCGCACGCGGCGGCCACCAGAAAACCGAAGATGAACGCAAACAGCACGCCGTACGCGATCAACCCCCAGAACGCCGCGGGCGTCACCGGCACACCGCGCAGGAACACGTGAAAGCACACCACCAGAATGGCCACCAGCACCAGCGTGACGATACCGATCCAGACCGGCGGCAGGTCGCGCTCGGTGCGCGGCACGGCTGAAAGCCGTTCTGCGCTGCTCCGCAAACTGCCGAAGGAGGCCTTCATCCCGGCCAACATGGGTTTGAACAATACGGCAAGGGTCCACAGCGCCCCTACCCCGATCACGCCGGCGCCGATGAACCGTACGTGCTCGCTCCACTGCGCGGTGGCAAACTGCTGGATCGTCTGCCCGGCAGGCATCGGCGTGGTCGCCGTCAGAATGGGAACGGCGATTCCCCAGGCGATGACCAATCCCGTCAACATGGCGATACCGGCCACGATGCCGATCAAATAGCCTGCGCCCAACAGCGCCAGCGAGAAGCCGAAGGGCACTCGAAAGACCGACGTGCCCACGGCAAACCAATAGCTCCAACTGTCGCCCAACACACGCAAACCGGACGCCGCGAAACTCACCACCGCGGCAATCCCGCCGCCCAACGCAATGTCGCGAATGCCGGGCGGCGGTCGGGATGATGCACCTGCTGTGTTGGTTGATGATGTCCCCACGGTGCTGAGTGACGATGTCCCTGCAGTCGTAAGCGACGACGCCCCTGCAGCGTTCAGCATCGATGGGTCCGCAGGCATACGGCTGTCGGCAGACGCCTTGGCACCCGCCTCGCTACCCACCCGCAAAATCTCTGCGGCTGCCACCCCTTCCGGATAAGGCAGATCGCTTTTCACCACCATCACGTGGCGCAATGGAATCGAGAACATCACGCCGAGCATGCCGCCGGCGGCCGCAATGCCGAAGGTCTGCCAAAACGGGAAGCCCTGCCAATGCCCCATCATCACCAATGCGGGCAGGATGAAAATGATCGACGACAACGTGCCCGCCGCCGAAGCCTGCGTCTGCACCATATTGTTTTCAAGGATATTGGCATCGCGAAACAGCCGCAGCACCGACATCGAGATCACCGCAGCCGGAATCGCCGACGAGAATGTCAGCCCCACTTTCAGCCCCAGGAACACATTCGAGGCGGTGAACACCACCGTAATCAGTGCCCCCAGAATTACGCCGCGCAGCGTCAATTCCGGCAGCAACGTGCCGTCGGGTATTCGACCATCTCGATTCATTGCGCTCTCCTCAAGCCCTCGGCATCGTCTGCTGCGATGCGCCACGGCCGCATGCAAGCACTCGTCATACCCGGATTGATGTGTCGGCGATCGCCCATGCGCGCGTGCTTTCTGTTGAAATAGCGCATTGCCGTAAACGCGTGGCCACGTGCCCGCCTTGTTCGGCGCGTTTCGCGCACCCGTTCGACATCCGAAGTTCGCGCTTCATTCGCCCGGACGACGCGTGCGCCGCGCTACCCTTTTTTTCCTTTCTGCAGCAGGCCTATCAGCATGGACGATACCTTTACCAAGTTGGCGTTGGACTACCACGCTTATCCCACCCCGGGCAAAATCTCGGTCACGCCGACCAAGCCGCTTGCCAATCAGGACGATCTGTCGCTGGCCTACTCTCCCGGCGTCGCCGCCGCTTGCATGGCCATCTTCCACGAGGGTGACGAGGCCGCCGCCAAGTACACTTCGCGCGGCAATCTGGTTGGCGTCATCACCAACGGCACCGCTGTATTGGGGTTGGGCAATATCGGCCCCCTGGCCGCCAAACCGGTGATGGAAGGCAAGGGTTGCCTCTTCAAGAAATTTGCCGGCATCGATGTGTTCGATATCGAACTCGCCGAAAACGATCCGGACAAACTGGTCGACATCATCGCCGCGCTCGAGCCCACGCTCGGCGGCGTGAACCTTGAAGACATCAAGGCGCCCGAGTGCTTCTATATCGAGAAAAAGCTGCGCGAGCGCATGAAGATCCCGGTCTTCCACGACGATCAGCACGGTACCGCCATCATTTCGTCGGCCGCCATCCTGAACGGCCTGAAAGTGGTCAACAAGGAAATGTCGCAGGTCAAACTGGTGTGCTCCGGCGCGGGCGCCGCGGCCATTGCCTGCCTGGACTTGCTGGTGCACCTTGGCGTTCGCCGCGAGCACATCTACGTGGTCGATTCACGTGGCGTGATCTGGGAAGGCCGCGATGAAAACATGGAGCCCAACAAGGCCCGCTACGCGCAGAAAACCGATGCGCGCACCCTGGCCGACGTCATCGCCGACGCCGATGTGTTCCTGGGTTGCTCGACCGCCGGCGTGCTCACGGGCGACATGGTCAAGACCATGGGCGACCAGCCGCTGATCCTGGCACTGGCCAATCCCGAACCTGAAATCCGTCCCGAAGTGGCTCGCGCCGCGCGTCCGGATTGCATCATCGCCACGGGCCGCTCGGACTATCCGAATCAGGTCAACAACGTGCTGTGCTTCCCGTTCATCTTCCGCGGTGCCATGGATGCCGGCGCCACGCGCATCACCGAAGAGATGAAACTGGCGTGCGTGAAAGCCATCGCCAAGCTGGCCCAGGCCGAGCAAAACGACGAAGTGGCCCGCGCGTACGCCGGTCAGGAGCTGAGCTTCGGTGCCGACTACATCATCCCGAAGCCCTTCGACCCGCGCCTGATCGTCGAAATTGCGTCGGCTGTTGCGCAAGCGGCCGCCGACTCCGGCGTGGCGCTGCGTCCGATCGAAGACATGGATGCCTACCGGGCGAAATTGACGGCATTCGTTTACCACTCCGGTCAACTGATGCGTCCGCTCTTCATGCAGGCGCGCAAGGCCGCCAAGCGCGTGATCTACACCGACGGTGAAGACGAACGCGTCTTGCGCGCCGTGCAGGTCGTGGTCGACGAAGGCGTGGCTTTCCCCATTCTGGTGGGCCGCCCCAGCGTGATCGAAATGCGGGTGAAGAAATGCGGCCTGCGTCTGGTGGCCGGCCAGCACATGGAAATCGTCGATCCCGAAGACGACGAGCGCTTCACCGAAACCTGGACGGCCTATTACAAGCTCAAGAGCCGCGACGGCGTGACGCCCGAAATCGCCAAGGCGATGATCCGCAAGCACAACACCCTGATCGGCGCGATGCTGTTGAACCGCGGCGACGGCGATGCCATGCTGTGCGGCGTGGCCAGCCGGTATGACCGCCAGCTCGACTATGTGAATGATGTGATCGGCCTGAAGCCGGGTGCGAAAACGTTTGCCGCCATGAACGTGCTGATGCTGCCCGAACAAACGCTCTTCATTTGCGACACGCACGTCAACGAAGATCCGACTGCCGAGCAAGTAGCCGACATGACGATTCAGGCCGCTGAAGAAATGCTGCGGTTTGGCGTGGTCCCCAAGATTGCGTTGCTCTCGCACTCCAACTTCGGCAGCCGCCCGTCGGCCTCGTCGCGCAAGATGGCGCAGGCGCGCGAACTGATCGAAAAGCTGGCGCCAAACCTGGAAGTGGATGGCGAAATGCATGCCGATGCGGCCCTGTCCGAATCGATTCGCCTGAAAGCCTTCCCGGACAGCACCCTGAAAGGCCGTGCCAACCTGCTGGTCACGCCCAATCTCGACACCGGCAACATCACGTACAACATGCTCAAGATGACGGGCAGCAACGGTATCGCGATGGGCCCGATCCTGCTGGGTGCCGCGCGCCCGGTGCACATCCTCACCACCAGCGCCACGGTGCGACGCATCATCAACATGACGGCTTTGGCGGTCGTGGATGCACAGCAGGAAGCCGGGCTGGTCGCCCGCGGCGTGGTGTAAACCGCGACCCCACGAGGCGTCGACCGGGTGAGCACGCCGGTCGACGTGTGGCGAAGACGGCGAGGCGTACCCTGACTGCGCCGTCGATACGCAGCAAAAGCCCGATCCTGGATCGGGCTTTTTTTTCACCCTAAAATCATTTTTCCCCGAGACTCACCGAAAGGCGCGCCCATGACACGGATTGACGATTCGAACGCCCTCACCTTTGCACCCGAAGTCATCGCGGCGCAGGATGCGCTCAAGGCCGCGGGGATCGGTGCCGCAAACATCCTCGTGCAGCCGTTGGCTGAGGCACGCGAAACCAACCGGATTTTTCAACGTTTCCTGAACGTGCCGGTACCGGACGTTGGCCACATCGTTGAGCATCGCCTGGACCACTTGGCGCACCCGGTCAACGTGCGGCTGTACTACCCGGCATCGGAGCGCCCTGGCCCCCTTCCCGCTTATCTTCACATCCACGGCGGCGGGTTCGCGCAGGGCGATATCAATAGCCTGGATCGATGGAAACGCGAGATTGCCAATGAGGCCCACCTCGTCACGGTAGGCATCGAATATGCCCTGTCGCCTGAAGCGCATTACCCCGTCGCGATCGAGCAGGTCATCGGCGCATTGCGCTGGTTGCGTGACCAGGCCGCTACGCTGGGGCTGGACGGCGAGCGCATTGCGGTCGGCGGAGATTCTGCCGGGGGGAACCTGGCGCTCAATGCGCTATTGCGCCTGCGCGATCAAAACGATGACTTCGTCAAAACCGGCATCATCATCTACGGCATGCTCTCGGCCGACCACGACACGCCATCGCACCAAACACTCGGCGATGGACGCTATGGCCTGTCGACCGAAAAGCTGGCGTGGTATTGGGAACGCTACGCCGGTGACGCCGCGCGTTTGCAGGATCCCGGCGTGGCCCCCCTGTACGCCGACGTCAGCCACCTGCCGCCCCTGTTGTTGCTGGCGGCGGCACTGGACCCGCTGCTCGACGACACCTTGAATCTGGCCAGGAAGCTTGACGCCGCCGGCCAGCCCACCGAGCCTCGCATCTACCCGGGCGTACCGCATGCGTTCATCGCCATGACGCGCATTCTGCCCCAGGCGCGCGAAGCGCGCGACGATGTGATCGCACATCTCAAGCAGCATCTTTTCATCCCCGCCGGCATTTAGTCTTTTGCAAGCGCGCGGTCGCGAAAGCCCGGCACCTCCCAGGCGCGCATCGCCGGCGCCGGCGCCGCGTGGCGTTCGATGTCGACCAAAGCGGATTGGGCGCTCGGCCCTTGCGCCAAGCGTGAGGTACCGACGTCCGCCGTCAACACATTTGGATTGCCGTGACGATCCAACGTTCCGTCGGGATCGGACCACGCACCAGTGGCCATGATCACCACGCCCGGCGTCAGTCCCGCATCGACACGCACGCCGGCAAGACACGCACCGCGATCGTTATGCACGCGCACCAGATCGCCATCCGCGATGCCGCGATCTGCCGCATCCTTGGGGTGCATCGCGATCGGTTCGCGGCCCTGAATCTTGTCGCGACGCGAGAGCTTTGCTGGATCCATCTGACTGTGCAGCCGATTCTTCGGTTGATGGGTCAACAGGTGCAAGGGCCATTTGCGCGCCAGCTGCGCGCCCAGCCATTCTCGTGGCGGCAACCATGCCGCATGACCCGGACAGTCGTCGTATTCGAACGCGGCAACCGATTTTGAATACAGTTCAATGCGGCCCGAGGGCGTGCCCAGCGGCTTGGCGATCGGATCGCGGCGAAAGGCCTCGAACAGCACATACTCGCTGTCGGCCGGCGGCAATGCCGCATAGCCTTGCGCCCAGAATTCATCGAACGTCGGCAACGGCACGCCGCGATGGGCGCAACCGGATCGCATGCCCTCATACACATGACGGCACCACGCCATCTCGCTTCGCCCTGCAGTAAAGGTATCCTCAAACCCCGCACGTTGTGCCAACGCCGCAAAGATATCGAAATCGTTGCGCGCCTCACCCTGCGGCGCGATTGCGCGATGCATGGCAAACACATAGGGGTCGCGTGCCGAACCGCCCACGTCGCAGCGCTCGAGCGGCGTGGTCGCGGGCAAGACGATATCGGCGCGGCGCGCCAATGGTGTCCACCACGACTCATGCACGATCACCGTTTCTGGTGCGCGCCACGCTTCACGCAGGCGATTCTGGTCCTGATGATGGTGAAAGGGATTGCCACCGGCCCAATAGATCAGCTTGATATCGGGATAGACGTGCTCGGTGCCATTGAATGCATACGATGTTCCAGGCGCAAGCAACATGTCGGCAATGCGCGCGACCGGAATGGCAAGACCAGCCGGGTTGCGCGGCACCGGCACCTCCGGCCCCGGCAAGGGACGGTGAGGATGCCCGATCCCGTTGAGCGACCCATGGCCGAACGCGAAGCCGCCGCCAGGCAGTCCGATCTGCCCCACCAGCGCCGCCAACCCGATCAGCGCCCAGTACGGCTGCTCACCATGTTCGGCACGCTGCAATGCCCACGCCGCCGTGAGCAGACTGCGCTGCGCGCTCACCCGATGCGCCAACGATCGGATCACCTCTGCCGGGATGCCCGTGATGTACGACGCCCAGTGCGCATCCTTGACCTGGCCATCGCTATCACCGCGCAGATACGCCGCCCACGTATCGACACCGACACAATGCGTTTGCACGAACGCCGCATCGTGACGCGATTCGTTCAACAACGTATGCGCCATGCCGAGCATGAGCGCCGTGTCGGTATTGGGTCGAATCGATATCCACTGCGCCTCGATGCCCGATGGAATATCCGCACGCGTGGGGCTCACCACAACCAGTTCGATCCCGGCCTCCCGGGCCTGCTTCAGATACCCCGGCAAGCTGTGCAACCCCGCCCCACCGGAGGTGACCTGCGCATTTTTCAACGGCATACCGCCAAACGCCACGATCACACGCGTGTGATGCAGCACGCTCGCCCAATCCGTCACATCGCCACTCACCGGACTGGCCGTGCCGATCACATGCGGCAGCAGAAACTGCGCGGCGCCCCAACTGTAGTTGCCGATTTGATCGACGCACCCGCCACCCTGAAACAGGAACCGCCGGATCAGGCTGCGCGCGTGATGCACGCGCCCGGCCGACGACCAACCATATGAACCGCCAAAGATGCCGGACGCACCGTAATCGCGCCGCACGCGTGCCAACTCGCCGGCCACCATATCGAGCGCCTCATCCCACGGCACCTCGACGTACGTGTCGCCTTCGCGATCGCGATTGCCTTTGAGCCAACCGCGCCGCACCGCCGGACGCTTCACGCGCAATGGCGAATGCACCATCTCGGCAATCGAGTTCAGCATGGGCGACGGCGCCGCATCGGCCTCGAAGGGTTCGCAACCGATCACGCGGCCTGAGTCGACCACGGCGGTAAAAGCCCCCCAATGGGCCAGCGACGGATGGCGTGTCAGTGTCATGCGATCCTTTAAGGGCGGAGAAAACCATGAAGGGGCGACGGTGCAATCCGGCACCCGATCGCGCGCGCGTCGGAATGCGAGCCGATCTCCTGCGCACTGAAATCATACGTCCTGCGTACATCAACGGCCGCCGCCGGTCACTGCGACCGTATCAAAACGCGAGGGGAAGCAACGGCATCATCGAAAAGTGGCCGGCCCCGCTCGTAGCGGTTATTTTCTGGTGTCTACGATCACACAAAAGAGGAATCGACGATGGGCCTTCGAGAACGGTTGTTCGCACTGGCGCTACCCGCAGCGATACTGATGACGCACGGCCTGCCCGCACACGCCGAAACCGCCACGCTCAAAGTGAAAAGCGCCGTCGCCGCCAAGGATGAGCACACCGCTATCGATGTGATCGATGTGACCCTTGCGCCCGAAAGCCGTCGCGACCTGGCCGCGTTCACCAAAAACCGCGTGGGCAAGCGAATTCATTTGCGCGCGGGCGATGTACTGCTCACCTCCGTCACCGTGCAAAGCCCGATCGCATCCAGCAGCCTGCGGCTCACGGCAGGCGTGCAAGGATTCGGCGGCAGGTCGGCCGACGAGATTGCAAACCGGCTGAACCAGGGTGGATCGCTGTCGGTGTCGGACGAAAAGTAGCGCAGCGTGGCCGGTATCCTCAATCCCCTCGCCGCCCGATCGCGCACCAGGCAGAGCGCGCTCGCGTGGATCCTGGAAGCCTTCGAGCGGGATGCGACTTACATGCACAAGCGGATGTTCGGTTGCGACGCGGCCTATATCGACGGCAACTTGTGCGTGGTCGTGGCCGACCGCGACGAGCCCTGGAATGGGGTGCTCGTATGCACATCGCAAGATCGCCACGCGGCCCTGATTGCCGACGTCCCCGCGTTGCAGCCCCACCCCGTACTGGGCAAATGGCTCTACGTGAGCCAACACGATGCCGGCTTCGAAGCGGCGACCGCATCGATCACGTCGCTCATCCTCGAACGCGACCCACGCATCGGCGTCGAACCGAAACCGCGCACGCGCCGATCGAAGACGCGCTGACGTTCGGTTGCGTGCCACCTGCGGTTATCCCCCAACGACACAGGCCACGCTTTCCTCTACCCTGATGCTTTGCGATTCACACCGGCAATGAGCAGACAGCATGAGTAAAGAACAGGCATTCGAACACGCAGCGCGCACGTTCACCGACGGCAGCTTCGAGCGCGAACTCGCACGGCGCGTGGCCGTGCCCTCGGTGAGCGGTCCGGGTGCCGATGACGCGCCATTGATGGCGTACTTCGAGACCATCCTGCAACCCGATCTCGAATCGATGGGTTTCACCTGTGCTTATCTGCCCAACCCGATCGCGGGCCAGTCGCCCTTTCTGCTCGCCGAGCGTATCGAATCGCCCAACGCGCTCACCGTGCTGAGTTACGGCCACGGCGACGTGGTGCCCGGTTATGACGATCAATGGGAAGCCGGCCTGTCGCCCTGGACGCTCACGCTGCGCGATGGCGCCTGGTACGGCCGCGGCATTGCCGACAACAAAGGTCAGCACACCATCAATTTCGCAGCCCTGCGCGCGGTGCTGGACGCCCGCCATGGCAAGCTGGGCTACAACGTCAAAGTCTTGTTCGAACTCGGCGAAGAGCGCAGCTCGCCCGGCCTGCGTCAAGTGTGCGCGCAGCATCGCGACGCGCTCGCGGCCGACGTATTCATCGCCTCCGATGGCCCCCGCGTGAGCATCGACGAGCCGACGATCTTTTTGGGATCGCGTGGCTCGCTCGTCTTCGAGCTCTCGTGCAACCTGCGCGAAGGCGGACTGCATTCGGGCAACTGGGGCGGCATCATGAAGAATCCCGCCGTGCTGCTGGCCAACGCGATCGGCACGCTGGTGGACGGACGCGGCCGGATCGTAATTGACGGCTTGCTGCCGCCCGCCATCCCGGAGCCCGTGCGCGAGGTGCTGGCCAAGCTCACCGTCGACAGTAAAAGCCTGGGCAAGCGTATCGACGACGATTGGGGCGAGCCGGGCTTGACCGCCGCCGAGCGCCTCCTGGGATGGAACACGCTGGAAGTGCTCACGTTACATGCGGGCAATCCCGCCAAACCGGTCAATGCCATTCCGCCATCAGCAAGCGCGCACGTACAACTGCGTTTCGTCGTGGGCACGAACTGGCGCGAGGCCGAATCGATCCTGCGTGCCCATCTCGATCAGGCGGGCTACACAGACATCAACGTCAAGATCGTGCGCGGATCGCCCGCCACACGTCTTGATCCGGCCAGTCCCTGGGTCACATGGATAAAAGACGCGATCGCGCAGGCCACCGGCGCCGAACCTTCGGTGGTGCCCAATCTGGGCGGCACCGTACCCAATGACGCCTTCTCCGAGATCCTGGGCCTGCCTACGATCTGGGTCCCCCACTCGTACCCCGGCTGCAAACAGCACGCCGCAAACGAGCATTTGCCGCTGAACATCGTGCAACAGGGATTGCGCATGATGACGTCGGTGTTCTGGGAGCTGGGCGAAGCCCCGGCGCAGGTGGCATGGCGCGAAGCCAATACACCGGCCACAACGCAAGCCGCAACGCAGTCCGCCACGCAAGCTGCGACGCAAGCCAACGCATAGGCGGAACCGCGGGCAAAACCGTACCAAAGGCGCCCACCCTCACTGCATCCAGAACCCGCCGTCCATAAAAAAACCCGAGGTCCCCCTCGGGTTTTTCACATCGACTCGCGCGCGTGCCGCGCACGGATTTCAGTGGATCAACGCTTGTCCATCGGGGGCACCGGACGGGTGACCGGGCCGGTAAACAGCTGACGCGGACGGCCGATCTTGTAATCGGGATCCGACAGCATTTCGTTCCACTGGGCAATCCAGCCCACCGTGCGAGCCAGCGCGAAAATCGCGGTGAAGAGCGACGTGGGGATGCCGATCGCGCGTTGCACGATGCCCGAGTAGAAGTCGACGTTCGGGTACAGCTTGCGTTCCACGAAGTACGGATCTTCCAGCGCGATGCGCTCGAGTTCCATGGCCAGCTTGAAGAGCGGATCGTCTTGCAGGTTCAGCGCTTCGAGCACTTCCTTGCACGTCTGTTGCATCAACTTGGCGCGCGGATCGTAGTTCTTGTAGACGCGGTGACCGAAGCCCATCAGGCGTACGCCCGAGTTCTTGTCTTTCACCTTCTCCATGAACTCGCCCACTTTCTCGACGCCGCCATTGGCCTGCAGCTCTTCGAGCATTTGCAGGCACGCTTCGTTGGCGCCACCGTGAGCCGGACCCCACAGGCACGCCACGCCGGCGGCGATGGCCGCAAACGGGTTCGTGCCCGACGAGCCGCACAAGCGCACCGTCGAGGTCGATGCGTTTTGTTCGTGGTCGGCGTGCAGGATGAAGATGCGATCGAGCGCACGCTCGACCACTTCGTTGACCTTGTAGTCTTCGCACGGCGTGGCGAACATCATGCGCAGGAAGTTGCCCGTGTAGGACAAATCATTCTGCGGATAGATGAACGGCTGACCTTGCGAGTACTTGTACGCCATCGCCACCAGCGTCGGCATTTTGGCGATCAAGCGGATCGCAGAAATGTGACGGTGCTGGGGATTCGTGATGTCGTTGGAGTCGTGATAGAACGCCGAAAGCGCGCCCACCAGACCCGTCAATACGGCCATCGGGTGTGCGTCGCGACGGAAGCCGCGCAGGAAGAAATGCAACTGCTCGTTGACCATCGTGTGATGGGTCACCTGATGATCGAAATCTGCCTTTTGTTCGGCGTTCGGCAGATCGCCGTTCAGGATCGTGTAGCAAATGTCGAGGAAGTCGCAGTTGGTCGCGAGCTCTTCGATGGGGTAACCGCGATACAGCAGTTCGCCCTTGTCGCCGTCAATATAGGTGATCCCCGACGCGCACGCAGCCGTCGACATGAAACCGGGATCGAACGTGAACATGCCCGTCTGGCCGTACAACTTGCGGATATCGATTACGTCCGGACCTTCCGTGCCTTGAAACACGGGAAACTCTACGGACTTGCTGCCATCCGAAAACGATAGGGTGGCTTTCTTATCGGACAATTTCATCGTTATTTCCTCAGATAATTTAGAGCGCGCGCATCTTGCCGATGATGTCATGGATCAAAGGCGTATCCAATCCACCTTCGGGTTGAGCGCGGTTCAGCAGAATGTCGAGCAGTTCGTTGTCTCCAAGCTCGAATAACTGCGTCAAGGCAGTCACGTCGACATCCGTCAGCTCAGTCTCGTAAGCATCCAGATATCGCGTAAAGATCAAATCGTTTTCCAGCAAGCCGCGACGCGCCCGCCAACGCAGACGCGCACGGCCCAGCTCCGAAAGCTTTTTTGCGCCGGAATCCTGCGTCACACCGACCGCCGGACCATCAACTCTTTGATCTTGCCGATTGCCTTCGTCGGATTCAGACCCTTGGGACAGACATCGACGCAGTTCATGATGGTGTGGCAACGGAACAGACGATACGGATCTTCAAGGTCGTCCAAACGCTGGCCGGTCGCCTCGTCGCGGCTGTCCGCGATGAAACGATAGGCCTGCAGCAGACCGGCAGGACCCACGAACTTGTCGGGGTTCCACCAGAACGAGGGGCACGAGGTGGAGCAGCACGCGCACAGAATGCATTCGTACAGACCGTCGAGCTCTTCGCGCGCTTCCGGAGTCTGGAGGCGCTCTTTTTCGGGCGGCGGCGTATCGTTGATCAGGTAGGGCTTGATCGAATGATACTGATTGAAGAAGTGCGTCATGTCCACGATCAGATCGCGGATCACGGGCAGACCCGGCAGGGGCTTGAGAACGATGGGTTCCTTCAGCTCACGCAGGTTAGTGGTACAGGCAAGACCGTTCTTCCCGTTGATGTTCATGGCGTCGGAGCCGCAAACACCTTCGCGGCACGACCGGCGCAACGCCAGGCTGTCGTCGACGTCGTTCTTGATGCGCACCAGCGCATCGAGCAACATCTTGTCGGTCGGCTGAAGCTCGACGTCGAGCTTCTGCATGTACGGACGCTCATCCTTGTCAGGATCGTAGCGGTAGATCTCGAACTTCACGATACGTTTGGTGCTCATGCCAGCATCCTGCTTAGAAAGTACGTGCCTTGGGCGGGAAGGAATCAACCGTCAAAGGCTTCATCTGAACCGGTTTGTAATCGAGACGGCTGCCTTCCGAATAGAACAGCGTGTGCTTCAGCCAGTTCTCGTCGTCGCGCGTCGGGTGATCGTCCAGCGCGTGCGCGCCACGGCTTTCAGTGCGGGCCGCAGCCGAGTGGATCGTCGCGCGGGCCACTTCCGTCATGTTCTCCAACTCGAGCGCTTCGATACGCGCGGTGTTGAACACCTTGGACTTGTCCTTGAACGCGATGTTCTTGGCCTGCTCGCAGATGGCTTCGATCTGAACTTCGCCTTCCTTGAGCATCTCGACCGTGCGGAACACACCGCAGTGCTTCTGCATCGAGTTGCGGATCGCCTGACCCACGTCCTGCGTTTTTTCGCCGGTCTTGCGCTGTTCGAGCGCATCGATGCGGGCCAGCGAAAAGTCGAGCGACTCTTGCGGCACGGGCTGATGCGAACGTTGGCGTTCGAGGTGCGAATCAACGATGTGATTGCCGGCCGCGCGGCCGAACACCACCAGATCGAGCAGCGAATTCGTACCCAGGCGGTTGGCGCCGTGCACCGAGACGGCCGAGCATTCGCCGATGGCGTACAAGCCATTGACGACCTTGCTTTCGCCGTTCAGCGTGGACATCACCTGACCGTGGTAGTTGGCCGGAATGCCGCCCATCTGATAGTGGATGGTGGGCACGACGGGGATCGGTTCCTTGATCGGGTCCACGTTGCCGAACTTCATCGCGATTTCGCGAATCGACGGCAAGCGCTTGTTGATCACGTCGGCGCCCAGGTGGTCGAGCTTGAGCACGACGTAGCTGCCGTCGGGACCGCAACCGCGGCCTTCCTTGATTTCCTGATCCATCGAGCGCGACACGAAGTCGCGCGGGGCCAGATCCTTCAGCGTGGGCGCATAGCGCTCCATGAAGCGTTCGCCATCCTTGTTGAGCAGGATGCCGCCTTCACCGCGCACACCTTCGGTGATCAGCACGCCCGCGCCGGCCACGCCGGTGGGGTGGAACTGCCAGAATTCCATGTCTTGCAACGGCAAACCGGCACGTGCCGCCATACCCAACCCGTCGCCGGTATTGATGAAGGCGTTCGTGCTCGCGGCCCAGATGCGACCGGCACCGCCGGTGGCCAGCACCGTCGTCTTCGCTTCCAGGATGTAGACCTCACCGGTTTCCATTTCGAGCGCGGTCACGCCGACGACGTCGCCGTCATCGTTGCGCAGCAGATCGAGGGCCATCCACTCGACGAAGAACTGCGTACGGGCCGACACGTTGCGCTGGTAAAGCGTATGCAACAGGGCGTGGCCGGTACGGTCTGCGGCCGCACAGGCGCGCTGAACGGGCTTCTCACCGAAGTTGGCAGTGTGGCCGCCGAACGGACGCTGATAAATCGTGCCATTGGCGTTGCGATCGAACGGCATGCCCATGTGCTCGAGCTCGTACACGGCATTCGTGGCCTCGCGGCACATGAACTCGATGGCGTCCTGGTCACCCAGCCAATCCGACCCCTTGACGGTGTCGTACATGTGCCAGTACCAGTTGTCTTCGCTCATGTTGCCCAGCGACGCACCGATACCGCCTTGCGCCGCAACCGTATGCGAACGCGTCGGGAACACTTTGGAGAGGACTGCCACCGAGAGACCCGCTTGGGCCAACTGCAGCGAACAGCGCATGCCGGCTCCGCCGGCGCCAACGACCACCACATCAAACTGGCGGCGCGGCAATGAATTCTTGACAGCGACCACGGCTTATAGACTCCAGAGAATTTTGGCGAAAAACGCGAGCGAACCGGCCAGCCACAGAATGGTCAGCACATGCAGGGTCAACCGCACGCCGACGGGCTTGACGTAGTCCATCCAGATGTCCCGCACGCCGATCCAGGCGTGATAGACCAGCGAGGCGAACGCCAGGGTCGCCAATATCTGCCCCAAGGGCAGCGAAAATACCGTAAACGTGAAAATTGCGCGCCAGTTCTCGAACGTGAATCCGGACATCGTGAGGATGCCAATGAGGATCACGAGGGTGTACACCGCGAGAATGACGGCAGTGATGCGCTGGGCCAGGAAGTCACCCACACCGTAGTGGGCACCGACGACCAGGCGCTTGTTGCCGTAGTTTTTCGACATTGCCATCTCACCACACTCCGAACAATTTCAGCGCAAAGACCAGCGTCAACGCCAGGCTGACACCAAACACGATTCCAGCGCTTTTTTGCGCCGCTGCCTTGTCAAGGCCGATGTGCAAGTCGAGCATGAGGTAGCGAATACCGGCACAGAAGTGATGCAGATAGCCCCACATCAAGACCAGAACGATCAGCTTCATGATCGGGTGCCCCATATAGGCGGCAACGTCGTTGAACGTTTCTTGCGAGGTCACGCTTGCTGCGAAGAGCGGCAGAATGACCAAGGGCAGACAGAGAAAAAGCAGAGCGCCGCTTACGCGGTGGAGAATGGACAGCTTGCCGGCGAGAGGCAGGCGGTAGCTCATGAGCTGCGTTACGCTGATATTGCGAAACTGCGGCCGCGGCTTGGCAACTGGGTCGGACATGACAACCTCGGGGTTACATACAAAAAATCGGTGTGAACAACGACTGTCCCGTCGGGACAAACGCACTATTTTCGCCCAATGTATGGGTCGGTATCAAATCGCCTCTGAAAACCACGTTAATTCAAACTATTGCGGTAGTGATAACGGTCGGTCAGATACCAACCTCGCCGGATTTCAACCGGCCGGTCGCCGTAGCTGTATGACAGCCGGTCGACCTGCAAAATAGGTGTGCCCTGATCGATGCGCAAAATACTTGCAGCGTCTTCATTGGCGGCCACCGCCCTGATTTTTTCGTCGGCGCGCACCATGCTCACCCCGAATTCGGTTTCGAAGAGCGCATAAAGCGGGCCGCGATTGCGCGCCAGCACTTCTGCCGTAAGCCCTTTGAACACCCCACCGGGTAACCAGATGTCGTCGACCACCGACGGCACGTCGCCAAAACTGAGCAGGCGCCGGATCGCGACCACCGTTTCACCGGTCCGCAGATCGAGCACCCGCGCGATGTCCAGGGGCGCGCGCAAGCGCTTACAGGACAGAATCCGACTCTGCGCCGGCTGGGCATCGCTTTCCTGATCGGGTGCCAACCTGAGGAAACGAAAACGCACGCGCGCCTCGTTATGAGTGGACACAAACGTGCCGCGACCCTGCCTGCGTTGCAACATGTGCTCAGCCGCAAGCTCATCCACGGCCTTGCGCACCGTCCCTTGACTGACCTGAAACCGCGCGGCCAGGTCGAGTTCGCTGGGGATCAGTTCGCCCGGCTTCCACTCGCCCTGCTGAAGGCTTTGCAGCAGCAACGCCTTGATCTGCCTGTAGAGCGGGCTGAAAGCCGCACTCTGCGGCTTATCCGCGAGCGATGATCTGACGAGGGGTTCGGGCCTGGGTTCTGCCATGGAAGATTGGGTAAACAGGCGAGCACGGGGCTCGCGTCGGGGTGCATTGTCGCACAGCAATAAAATTCTGGCAGCCATCTTATGTCTTATATAAGATATAAGAGGCGTTGACGCTTACGTCAATTCGATCTAGGATTCGAGACCTGCCGATGCAAGGCTTTCGAAAGCAGCCGCATCGGCCACGCATTACACTGTTCGACGAGATTTTTTCTCGTCAAACTACTACGGAGATCCGCTTCATGTCCAAGCCCGCCATGCGCGTTGCCGTCACCGGCGCCGCCGGCCAAATCGGCTATGCCCTACTGTTCCGTATCGCCTCCGGCGAAATGCTGGGAAAAGACCAGCCGGTCATCCTGCAATTGCTCGAAATCCCCGATGAAAAAGCCCAGAAGGCGCTCAAGGGCGTCATCATGGAGCTGGACGATTGCGCTTTCCCGCTGCTGCAGGAAGTCACCGCCCACAGCGATCCGCTGACCGCATTCAAGGATATCGACGTCGCCCTGCTGGTCGGCGCCCGTCCGCGCGGCCCCGGCATGGAGCGCAAGGATCTGCTGAGCGTGAACGCCCAGATCTTTACGGCGCAAGGCAAGGCACTCAACCAAGTGGCCAAGCGCGACGTGAAGGTGCTGGTCGTGGGCAACCCGGCCAATACCAACGCTTATATCGCCATGAAGTCGGCACCGGATCTGCCCGCCAAGAACTTCACCGCAATGCTGCGCCTGGACCATAACCGCGCGCTGTCGCAGTTGTCGGCCAAGTCGGGCAAGCCCGTCGCCGAAATCGAAAAGCTGATCGTCTGGGGCAACCACTCGCCCACGATGTATCCCGACACCCGTTTCGCGACGGTTGGCGGTGAAAGTCTGCAGAAGCTGATCAAAGACGACGCATGGAACAAAGACACGTTCATCCCCACCGTGGGCAAGCGTGGCGCCGCCATCATCGAAGCCCGCGGTCTCTCGTCGGCGGCATCGGCTGCCAACGCCGCCATCGACCACATCCGCGACTGGGTGCTGGGCAGCAACGGCAAGTGGGTCACGATGGGTATTCCCTCGGATGGCTCCTACGGCATTCCCGAAGGCATCATCTACGGCGTGCCGGTCACGACCGCCAATGGCGAGTACACCCGAGTGGAAGGCCTGGAAATCGACGCGTTCTCGCGCGAACGCCTGGACTTCACCTTGAAGGAATTGCTCGAAGAGCGTGACGGCGTGGCCGATCTGCTGAAGTAAATCCTGTGAATGATCGGGCCCGCTTAGTCGGGCCCGATTGTTATCTCCCGCCGCACGTTCGCGAATCCATCCCTTCGGAGCCTGTCATGTCCCGTTCCCCCTCTCCCGGTGCCCTCTTCCGCCAGGCCCTGGCTGAAGAAAAACCGCTGCAGATCATTGGCGCCATCAACGCCAATCATGCGCTGCTGGCCAAACGCGCGGGATATCGCGCCATTTATCTGTCCGGCGGCGGCGTGGCGGCAGGTTCGCTGGGCTTGCCCGATCTGGGCATCAATACGATGGACGACGTGCTGACCGACGTGCGCCGCATCACCGATGTCTGTGACGTTCCCCTGCTGGTGGATATCGACACTGGTTTCGGCGCCTCGGCCTTCAATATCGCCCGTACCGTCAAGAGCCTGATCAAATTCGGCGCTGCCGCCTGCCACATCGAAGACCAGGTGGGCGCCAAGCGCTGCGGTCATCGACCCGGCAAGGAAATCGTATCGACCGAGGAAATGGCCGATCGCGTCAAGGCCGCGGTAGATGCCAAGACCGACAGCGACTTCTTCATCATTGCCCGCACCGACGCCATCGCCAGCCACGGTGTGGATGCCGCCATCGAGCGTGCGATCAAGTGCGTGGAAGCCGGCGCGGATGCTATCTTTGCCGAAGCCGCCTACGATCTGCCCACGTACGAAAAATTTGCCAAGGCCGTCAGTGTGCCGCTGCTGGCCAACATCACCGAGTTTGGCCAGACCCCGCTTTTTACCGTGGAAGAACTTCGCGGCACGGGCGTCGGCATGGTGCTCTACCCGCTTTCGGCCTTCCGCGCCATGAACAAAGCGGCAGAGAATGTGTACACCGCCATCCGCCGCGACGGCCATCAGAAGAATGTACTCGACACGATGCAAACGCGTGACGAGCTGTACGACCGCATCGGCTATCACGCATTCGAGTCGCAACTCGATGCGCTGTTCGCAAAGAACAAGGGCTGAGCACTGCCCCCACCATCCTTCGAAGGAGTTGAGACATGAGCAGCAACGAAACAGAAAAGACCGGGTTCAAGCCCAAGAAGTCAGTCGCGCTCTCCGGCGTCGTCGCCGGCAATACCGCATTGTGTACCGTGGGTAAGAGCGGCAACGACCTGCACTATCGGGGCTACGATATTCTCGATATCGCCAACACCAGCGAATTCGAGGAAATCGCCTATCTGCTGGTGCACGGCAAGCTGCCCAACGAAGGCGAACTACGCGGCTACAAAGCCAAGCTGCGCAGCCTGCGCGGCCTGCCCATCCAGCTCACGGCCGCGCTCGAAGCGCTGCCCGCGGCGAGCCACCCGATGGACGTCATGCGCACGGCGGTATCGGTGCTGGGCTGCATCCTGCCCGAGAAAGACGACCACAACGCGCCGGCCGCGCGCGACATTGCCGATCGCCTGATGGCCAATCTGGGCTCGGCCCTGCTGTACTGGTATCACTACAGCCACAACGGCCAGATCATCGACGTCCAAACCGACGACGACAGCATCGGCGGCCACTTCCTGCACCTCCTCCACGGCAAGAAACCGTCGGAAGAGTGGGTGCACGCGATGCACGTCTCGCTCAACCTGTACGCCGAGCACGAATTCAACGCCTCAACCTTCACGGCCCGCGTCATCGCAGGCACCGGTTCGGACATGTACTCGGCTATCGCCGGCGGCATCGGCGCGCTGCGTGGCCCCAAGCACGGCGGCGCCAACGAAGTGGCCTTCGAGATCCAGAAGCGCTACGACACGCCGGATGAGGCCGAGGCCGACATTCGCAAGCGTGTGGAGAACAAGGAAGTCGTGATCGGCTTTGGTCACCCCGTGTATACGGTGTCCGACCCGCGCAACAAGGTCATCAAGGATGTGGCCAAGAAGCTGTCGAAAGACGGCGGCAGCACCAAGATGTACGACATCGCCGAGCGGCTTGAAACCACGATGTGGGAAGTCAAGAAGATGTTCCCCAATCTGGATTGGTACTCGGCCGTGAGCTATCACATGATGGGCATCCCCACTGCGATGTTCACGCCGCTCTTCGTGATCGCGCGCACCGCCGGCTGGGCCGCGCACATCATGGAACAGCGCGTCGACAACAAGATCATTCGCCCCACGGCCAATTACGTGGGCCCGGACGATCAGAAATTCGTGCCGCTTTCGAAGCGCAAATAAAACAAACGAGATCAGAGGAAGACTTTAGATGTCCGCACACATTTCCAATGTTCGTCCCGAGCCCGATCAGGTCCTGGTCGATATCGTCGATTACGTGCTCGACTACCAGATCAAAAGCGATCTGGCGTATGAGACGGCGCGCAACTGCCTGATCGACACCCTGGGCTGCGGCCTCGAGGCGCTGGAATATCCCGCCTGCCGCAAACTGCTCGGCCCCGTCGTGCCCGGCACGGTAGTGCCAAATGGCGCCAAAGTGCCCGGTACGCAATTCCAGCTCGACCCCATCCAGGCCGCGTTCAACATCGGCACGATGATTCGCTGGCTGGACTTCAACGACACGTGGCTGGCTGCTGAATGGGGCCATCCGTCCGACAACCTCGGCGGCATTCTCGCCACCGCCGACTGGCTCTCGCGCAACGCCGTCGCCGCCGGCAAGCCGGCGCTCTCGATGCGTGACGTGCTTACGGGCATGATCAAGGCGCACGAAATCCAGGGTTGCATCGCCTTGGAAAACTCGTTCAACAAGGTCGGTCTGGATCACGTGGTGCTGGTGAAAGTCGCCTCCACCGCCGTGGTTGCGCAGATGCTGGGCTTGAACCGCGACGAAGTGCTCAACGCCGTCTCGCTCGCCTGGGTCGATGGCCAGAGCCTGCGCACCTACCGCCACTCGCCCAATACCGGCAGCCGCAAGAGCTGGGCGGCGGGCGACGCCACCAGCCGCGCCGTGCGCCTGGCCCTGATCGCCAAGACCGGCGAAATGGGCTATCCGTCGGTGCTGTCCGCCAAGACGTGGGGCTTCTACGACGTGCTGTTCAAGGGTCAGCCCTTCAAGTTCCAGCGCCCGTACGGCAGCTATGTGATGGAAAACGTGCTGTTCAAGATTTCGTTCCCGGCCGAGTTCCACTCGCAAACGGCCGTTGAATGCGCAATGGACATCAACAAGCTTCTCGCTCAGAAAGGCAAGTCGGCCGAAGACATCAAGCAGATCACGATTCGCACGCACGAAGCCTGCATCCGGATCATCGACAAGAAAGGCCCGCTCGATAACCCGGCCGATCGCGATCATTGCATTCAATACATGGTGGCCGTGCCGATTCTCTTCGGACGCCTCACCGCCGGCGATTACGAGGACGAGATCGCCGCCGATCCCCGCATCGATGCCCTGCGCGACAAGATCGTCTGCGTTGAAGACACCACGTTTACCCGCGATTATCACGATCCGGAAAAGCGGTCGATCGCCAACGCTGTCACCGTCGAATTCAACGACGGCTCCAAGCTCGACGAGATCGTGTGTGAATACCCCATCGGCCACAAGCGCCGCCGTGGCGACGGTATTCCGCTTCTGGAAGCCAAGTTCCGCACGAACCTGGCGCGCCAGTTCCCGGCCAAGCAACAACAGCGTATTCTGGATATCTCGCTCGACCAGAAGAAGCTCGAGGCGATGCCGGTTCACGAATACGTCGATCTCTACGTGATTTAAGTCGACGGCGTGATTCAGGTCGACTGCATGGGAATGCGGTCGGCAGCATCACCCAAGCGGCCCTGGCTGAATGGATCCGGAAAGCCGGATCGGTTCAAGCGGGCCGCTTTTTTCATTTCAGGAGCCCTGCATCATGACTGTTCCGGTTACCCATCTGGCCGACGCGAACCGCTTCGAAGCCATTGTCGACGACATCACTTGCGAACTTGATTACGCGCTGAACGATGGCGTGATGACGATTCTGCATACCGGCGTGCCGGCCGCCGTCTCGGGTCGCGGCATTGCCGGCGATCTCACCCGCGTGGCCCTGGATACGGCGCGCGAAAATGGCTGGCGCGTCGTGACCGCGTGTTCTTACGCGGCCGAGTATGTGCGCCGCCATCCGGACTATGCCGACCTGACGGTTTGATGCGTTGACGATCTTATGATCGGTGACGGCGTGATTGCCTGGGGATCACGACGATGGCCCGTGCAGCGCCGACAGCGCCACAACCGGCGCCCCGGGGCCTGAAACGATGGCATCGGAGCGTCGATCGGCATTGACCCTTACAATCGCGGGTTATTCCTTCACTCGCCCGCCGCATTCCTCATGAACTCACCGGTTATTGCCTACGTGCTGCAGCTCAGCTTCAGCACCCTGGTGGCCTGTTTCGTTGCTGCCACGGTCTCCGCCATTTTCATTTACTTCAATACGCGCAAGATCAACCAGGCCATGAAACACCCATACCTCGAACATCGCACGTTCGAGCAGTATCCGATGGCGATTCGTCTGGGTATTCTGCTGGACTATTTTCTGCGCGTGACGTTTCCCACGTCGAAACTGTGGCTGGCGGGTCACGCCAATCGCATGCTCAAACACGTCGATCCCAAGAAAATCTCGCTCGGCCTCAAATGGCCGCTGGTGGGGCTCTGGGGCGGCTGCTTTCTAGGAATGATTGCCATGATCGCCATGTGGACCACCCTGCTGGTGTCACGATGAGCCGCGAACGTCCGTGCCCCTGCGGCAGCGGCCGCATGTACCCGTCGTGCTGCGCACGCTGGCACATGGGCTCGTTCAAGCTGCGCGCCCCCGATGCCGAAACGCTGATGCGCTCGCGCTATACGGCGTATGTGATGGACGACCTCACCTACTTGCGCGATACATGGTGGCCCGAGACCCGTCCGGCCACCATCGAACCCAATCCGGCCGATCTGAAATGGCTGGGATTGCAGGTCAAGGGCGTCGAGAACATCGATGCGGACAATGCCGTCGTCACTTTCGTTGCCCGCTACCGAGTGGCCGGCCGCGGCATGCGCATGCAGGAAACCAGCCGCTTCAAGCGTTCGAAAAGCCGTTGGTACTACGTGGACGGCGACGTCAGCTGATTGTGCGGGCGCATCCGTCCAATCGAACGGCATGTGTTGCATCGATCGGATGACGCGTCAAAAAAACGGCACGGCCTGTGCTTCGGGGGTTCGGAGACAGGCCGTGCCGTTTTACTTGAACGCACGAACTTGCCTGGGTGCGCTGCCCGGCGCTCATCATGAGCGATCAGGCGCGCTCAGGCAGAGATCAATAGCGGATGCCGGGGGCTTGCGGAGCCGGCGCCATCGGGGCGGGAGCCATCGGCGCAGGTGCGGCGCCTTGCGGCATCGGAGCCGGTACCGGGCGACCGGCACGCGGCATCGGCGCGGGGGCAGCGCCCGGAGCATTGACCTGGTTGGCGGGTACCTGGATGGTCATTTCACGCAGCACACCGCCGCCTTCCACGCTACCCATGGTGCGGCCTTGGCCGGACATTTGCGCGACGCAAGCCGAACGGTCGGCGGCGGGCAAGGCATTGCAACGTGCGGTGGCGTTCTGGTCGTACTGCTGGTTTGCGTTCACCAGGCGGCTGCGCATGGCTTCCTGGCGGGCAGCGCCAGCTTCCTGCAAGCAGACGTTCTTCGGCTGAGCGGTCTGGCCGGCGTTGCATCGGGCAACGTCGGCTTGATATTGGCGTTGAATCTCGGTGCGCGCCGAATCGGCGGCGAAGGCCGACGATGCGGAAGCCAGCAGCAGGCCAGCGGTACACAGAGCAAGGCTCGGCAAACGAACAGACATTCGACGTGCATTCATAGAACACTCCTATTTTCGCCCAGCAGGACGGATTGCGATTTAACGTACGGCATCGGAAAAGCGTCGCGGCCTCATCTGCATGAGCGATATAGACCTTTGACGCCAGTCCGACCCCGACGCGATGGCGGTTACGTTAGCAAGCGCTATGCCGCGGCCTTGCTCATCCCATTCCCACGTATCCCCCATCTTGATGTTGGTGCAGCGCATAACGTTAAGCCGGAAGCCTAAGTCATTGACTTCGCTGCATTACGGCAACACTTTATCGTGAAGTCGAAAATTTATATTGCACTGCAATACGATGAGCATAAGATGAAGACTCACCCACGCAGCAGGACTTCTCAGGGAGAAGACCATGAGCATCAAGTCACTCGCCAATGCCCGTCTTACCGATACATTGGAACGCAGCCTCGTCGAAGTGGAAGCTGAGCATGCACGACAGATCGCACCGAGCGTCGGCCGATTCGCCGGCCGCGCGGCGCACGTGCTTGGCGCTTTCGCCTGGATGGTGCAGGACACGCTTCGCGCGCAACGCGCCGGCCGACAGCAGCATCCGGTGATTTCGGCCTACCGCGCCAACTGATGGCCAAAGTTGATCGCTGCGGTTGATCCGCTGGCGGTCGGCTGAAGGGGCACACCGAACACCTGAAGTGTCGGGCGTGCCCTTTTTGCTTTCGCCGCGCTTTAAGACTGACGCCCGTCGTTATGCCGGGTTGGCTCGCGCTTCTCGACATCCTCGCGCGGCTCGCCGTCTTCATCCACCACCGTATCGAGTTCGTTGCCCAATACATCCTCGGCCGACGAAGCCGGCACACGCGTCAACGGCCGAGGCGTATGCCCCGGCGCAGGGGCGTTTTCCGCCACCTGAACCCGCACCGGCCGGCCCAGCGCATTGCCCGGCGGCAAAGCGCGATCGGTGCCCTCCTCGCCCGCTGTTTGCGCCAGATTGACGTTGGCGCCAGGCGCCGCGCCCCGCTTGTCTTGCCCGAAATACACGACGGTATGCGGATACGGCAACTCGATGTTGGCAGCATTGAAGTGCTTTTTCACCAACCGGTTGTAGCCCCGCTGCACGGCCCACTGCATGCCCGGCGTCGTCTTGATCAGCACACGGATCGTGAAACCGCGCTCGTTGAGCGCCGTCACGCCCGGGATCGTCATGTCTTCCAGGATCTCCGGCGCGAGCACGGGATCCAGCTTCAACTCTTCAAACGCTTGTTCCAGGTGATACATGGCATCGTCCACGCTTTCGCGATAGGCCACCGTGTATTCGCCCAAGTGGTAGGAGAAATCGCGCATGTGATTGGCGACCGTGGTCACTGACGAGAACGGAATCAGGTGGTAACCGCCATCCAGCGTGCGAATGCCCACCGACCGGATCGTCAGCTTCTCGACCGTGCCGAATACACCTGCCGCCTCGACCACATCGTTCTGATTCATGCCGTTTTCGAGCTGGATGAACACGCCTGTGATGATGTCCTGCACCAGCTTCTGCGCGCCGAAACCGATCGCCAGGCCAACCACGCCGGCCCCTGCGATCAGCGGCGCGATATCGATGCCGATCTGCGACAGCAGAATGAGGATCGTCATGGTCACGATCACGATCAACGCAGCGTTACGGAACAGCGACAGCAGCGTTTTCTCGCGCGCACTGGGCGCGCCCTTGCCTGACGACACACTCAACCGATGCTCGATGATGCTGGCAATCACCGTCCAGGCCAGGGCGGCGACCAGCAGAATGATCGCCACGTGAATTACCGTGCTCACCGTTGCGCGCCCACTCTCCGAAGCAATCCACACCGCCAGATTGAAGGCCTGCCACGCATCGAACACGACGAGCACGACGGCGATCAGGATCAGCATCCGTATGCCCTTGAGCGTGGCGGGCACGTACGCGTTGAGCCGGGCCTCGAGCATGGGCAAACGCGCCCGCATGTCGTCCGAGAGCCGGAGCGGCCGCGACAGCGCCAGACTCAGGATCGACGAGAGCAGCATGCCGATCGCAATGGCAATCAAGGTTTGCACCGTGGCGCGCGCCATGAACGGCAATGCATCCTGCGGCGCGATCTGGCTCACCACCAGCAGCACCGTGAAATAGGCGATTGCAGCAAGATGCCACACGCGCGCCAGCATGCGGATCAGGGTGCCGAAAAACGCCGTCGAGGCGCGATCGGCCCGGGCCTCGAGCCGATGACGAATCAGCGCGCGGTTACTCCAGATCACCCGTACGGCATAGATATAGACGCCAAGCATGATCAGCAGGCCCAGCATCTGCCCCACTGCGGCCGAGAACATGGCCTTGACCAGCGGCACCACGATCAGCATGCCGTAACCGGTCAGGCTCACGACCACCGCCAGCCAGCGATTCCAGTACGTGGCCACATCGTCGGCCATCGGCAGCAAGCGCAAATGGCCATAGCGCGTGGCGAACACCACGCGGATCAGCACCTTGGTGATCTCGACTGCCATGAACGCATTGATGAAAAAGAGGTCCAGCGTTCCGATCGAGCCCTGCCGGCCAGTGCCGAAAAGTCCCACGCCGTAGCCCACCAGGCAGGCAAGCAACACGACTGCGAGATCCACCAGGAATGCCGCGCCCATGGCGATCGCGGAACGGTACCAGCCGCGCGCGTGAAAAACGCGATGGCACGACGAAGAGCGCGGTGCCGCGGCGGCCGCCACCGTATCGGCATGCGCCGGACTGACCGGCCCGGCAAGCGCGTCGTCCACCTGCGGCGAAGCCACCACGTCACCGTCGGGCAACGGGCCGATCTGTGCAGCGGCCGGCGCAGCGTCCTCACCCCTGGCCACCCAGACGTCAAGGCGCGCGAAAATCAGTCGGGCCAAGGCGCGCAACACCGCAAAGGCAATCACCGTGGCCAACAGCACGATGGCGAAGCTGGTAAGCGCCTGGGTCCACTGCGCCCAGGTCACGCCACGCGCGCCCCCGCCGCTTCCCAACGACTTGAAGGTGTCGATCGCCTCGCTCACGTCCAGCGCAATTCCCGCCACGAACGCCTGTGTGCCGTCGGCGATGCGCCGGCCAAGCGATGCGTCGCCTTGCTCCTCCGGCAAGGTGAGCTGGGCGTTGGACGCCGCGGCGATCGACTTGTCCGTGGCCGATGCGCCTTTGGCGGGCGCCGCAGGCGATCCCTGGCTCGATCCCGCGGCAGGCGGCGCTGCGCCCGCAGCCGGCGCAGGTGCAGCACTGCCCGACGCCGGTGCCGTGGCGGCCGGTTGCCCGGCGGCCAGCGTGCGCAGCTGTTCAATCAGTTGCCGGCGTGAGGATTCGTTTTCGAGGGCGTCGGCCAGGGCCCCATATGAAGCCAGGCCTGCGCCAGAGCTAGCCGTTGCGGCAACATGCGCCGGGTCGGACGCCGTTGCAGTGCCCGGTGCCGGGTTCCCTTGCGCGGATGGTGGTGAGCCGGCCGACGGTGCGGCCGAGTCGGCCTGGGCCCAGGCGCGCGGCGCCCACAGGCAGACACTACTGATCAACAACACAATAAACAGAAACGGCGCCCAGACCGGGATGCGGCTTCGAGGAAGATGGGGGGTGGTGTTGGCGATCTCCCGCAAGGGCGCCCTCCGTGTGAATTTTTTTGGGAAAAGTGCCGGGTGCGGCGCACGACCGTACCCGGAAAAGCCCTAGAGGATAACAAGCCCTCTGCGGAAGACCTGCAACAAGGGTCAAATTCAGCCCTGTCTTATATAAGATACAAGACCTTGAAGTCCGCGCGGGTTGGCACTAAAATCACCGCCGTATCGTCTTCTCCACCCCTCTCTTTCAAGGCCTGCAATGCTCGAATCGTATCGCCAACATGTCGCCGAACGCGCGGCGCAGGGCATCCCCCCGCTGCCCCTCTCCGCCACCCAAACTGCCGATTTGATCGAGCTGCTGAAGGCGCCTCCCGCCGGCGAAGAGCAGGTGCTGCTTGACTTGATCACGCACCGCGTGCCCGCCGGTGTGGACGATGCCGCCAAGGTCAAGGCGTCCTACCTCGCCGCCGTCGCGCTGGGCAAGGAGAGCTGTGCCCTGATTTCGCGCAGCCGCGCGACCGAACTGCTCGGCACGATGCTGGGTGGCTACAACATCGGCCCGCTGGTCGAGTTGCTGGATGACGCCGAAGTCGGCGGCATTGCGGCCGACGCGTTGAAGAAAACGCTGTTGATGTTCGATGCCTTCCACGACGTGAAGGAAAAAGCCGACGGCGGCAATGCCAACGCGCGCAGCGTCATGCAAAGCTGGGCCGATGCCGAGTGGTTCACGAGCCGTCCGGAAGTACCGGAAAGCCTGACCATCACGGTCTTCAAGGTCACCGGCGAAACCAACACCGACGATCTCTCGCCCGCGCCCGACGCCTGGAGCCGCCCGGATATTCCGCTGCACGCCCTGGCGATGCTGAAGAACCCGCGCGATGGCATCACCCCCGAAGAGCCCGGCAAAACCGGTCCGGTGGCATTCATCAACAGCCTGAAGGAAAAAGGTCACCTGGTTGCCTACGTCGGCGACGTGGTCGGCACGGGATCGTCGCGTAAATCGGCCACCAACTCGGTGCTGTGGTTCACCGGCGAGGATATTCCCTTCGTGCCCAACAAGCGCTTCGGCGGTGTGTGCCTGGGCAGCAAAATCGCCCCGATTTTCTACAACACGATGGAAGACGCCGGCGCCCTGCCGATCGAGTTGGACGTGTCCGACATGAACATGGGCGACGTCGTCGAACTGCGTCCGTTCGAAGGCCGTGCCCTGAAAGACGGCAAGGTCATCGCCGAATTCTCGGTCAAGTCCGATGTCTTGTTTGACGAAGTGCGCGCCGGTGGCCGCATTCCGCTGATCATCGGCCGCGGCCTGACGGGCAAGGCGCGCGAAGCGCTGGGCCTGCCGCCCTCGACGCTGTTCCGCCTGCCGCAAGATCCGGTCGATACCGGCCGCGGCTACACGCTGGCACAGAAGATGGTCGGCCGCGCCTGCGGTCTCACCGACGGCAAGGGCATCCGCCCGGGCACGTACTGCGAACCGAAGATGACCTCGGTGGGCAGCCAGGACACCACGGGCCCCATGACCCGCGACGAACTGAAAGATCTGGCTTGCCTGGGTTTCTCGGCCGACCTCGTCATGCAGTCGTTCTGCCACACTGCCGCTTACCCCAAGCCTGTGGACGTGAAAACGCACCACACCCTGCCGCAATTCATCAGCACCCGTGGCGGCATTTCCTTGCGCCCGGGCGACGGCGTGATCCACTCGTGGCTCAACCGCATGCTGTTGCCCGACACGGTGGGTACGGGCGGCGATTCGCACACGCGTTTCCCGATCGGCATTTCGTTCCCGGCCGGTTCGGGCCTGGTGGCGTTCGCCGCCGCCACCGGCGTGATGCCGCTGGACATGCCTGAATCCGTGCTGGTGCGCTTCAAGGGCAAACTGCAGCCCGGCGTCACCCTGCGCGATCTGGTCAACGCCATTCCGCTGTACGCGATCAAGGCCGGCCTCCTGACGGTGGCCAAGCAAGGCAAGAAGAACATCTTCTCGGGCCGCGTGCTCGAGATCGAAGGCTTGCCGGATCTGAAGGTCGAACAGGCGTTCGAACTCTCCGATGCGTCCGCCGAACGTTCGGCCGCCGGTTGCACGGTGCATCTGAACAAAGAGCCGATCATTGAATACATCAACAGCAACATCGTGATGTTGAAGTGGATGATCGCCAATGGCTACGAAGACGAGCGCACGCTGGGCCGCCGCATCAAGGCGATGGAAGCCTGGCTGGCCGATCCGCAATTGTTGCAACCGGACGCCGATGCCGAGTACGCCGCCGTGATCGAAATCGATCTGGCCGACGTGCACGAGCCGATCGTCGCCTGCCCCAACGATCCGGACGACGTGAAGACGCTGTCGGACGTGGCTGGCGCCAAGATCGACGAAGTGTTCATCGGCAGCTGCATGACCAACATCGGTCACTTCCGCGCCGCGTCCAAGTTGCTCGAAGGCAAGCGCGACATTCCGGTCAAGCTCTGGGTGGCACCGCCCACCAAGATGGATGCGCAACAGCTTTCCGAAGAAGGCCACTACGGCGTGCTCGGCGTCGCCGGTGCGCGCATGGAAATGCCCGGCTGCTCGCTGTGCATGGGTAACCAGGCGCAGGTGCGCGAAGGGGCAACCGTGATGTCGACCAGCACGCGCAACTTCCCCAACCGCTTGGGCAAGAACACGTTTGTGTACCTGGGATCCGCCGAACTCGCCGCCATCTGCTCGCGCCTGGGTCGTATCCCGACCAAGGAAGAGTACATGAGCGACGTTGGCGTCATCGCCGAGCACAGCGACAAGATCTATCAGTACTTGAACTTCGACAAGATCGCCGACTACAAAGACGTCGCCGACGTGATCGAAGTCTGATCGGTCTTTAGAACGTTTCGATCCGCGTGCTTCGTGCAGCGGATCGATAATGAAAATGCCACGATGTATTCGCATCGTGGCATTTTTTTGCGCGCGAGCCGGGCAAAGGCCCATCGCCGGCCATGATGGCCGCCGGCGACGAGGCCGGCGTCCGGCCAGGAGCGCCGTTGAGCCGGCGTTGCGTTACGCAGCAGTCGTCTTCTTTTCCAGACTCACTGCCGTCATATAGCCCACCGCTGCGCCAAAGCCGTCCTTGTAGTTGGCCTTGATCAGCGGATCGAGCACCGGCTTGACCACGTTGTGGATCGCGCCCCAATCGCCCGCGTGCTGGAAGTTGGCCGTGATGTACGTCCAGCCGTTGATCTCGTCCACCGCCTGCAGGCCAGTGGCTTCCGCACCGGCCGGCGTGGACAGGATGCGCGACAACGCTTTCGTGTCGACGTTGTACGCCCACAAGAAGTTGTTGACGTGATTGCCGCTGTCCTCACCGATGAACAAGGTGCGCAACTTTTCCGAGAATTTGATGTTGTCGGGGCTGGCGATGTTGTCCGGGTTGGCGGTATTCCCCAATGCATCCGCTGCGATGTCTTCGCCCAGCAACAGCATTTTCGATGACGTGGGCACCCACTCGCTGCCGATGGCGCCGCCTGTGGTGTCGACCTGGCTACCGGCCAGGGTGTGGGCCAGAATGCCGCCTGCCTTGACCACCTTGGGCAAGGCAATATTGGCCGACGCGCGCCACGTCTTGTCGCCCTGAATCATCGACGCCTGGATGTTGGCCAAAGCCGAATAGGCGATCTTGTCCTTGGCGTTGACGGTCGTGCCTTCCATCTTGGTGAACGCCATGCTCGCGCCCAACAGATCGGCGTAGCGGTGCGTTTCGAGAAACGCAGCCGCCTGCTCCATACCCGGCACCAGCTTGACCCAGTTGGCCACGCCATCCGAAAACACTTTGGTGAACGACGCATCGACCGGATCGACCACGCGCACATCCATGATGTCGCTGGTGACGAGCGTATTGGCCAGCGCTTCGATCTGCGCACTGGTGGCATGACCCATCTTGATCCACTGGATGCCGGCGCCGGCCGCGTTCACATCGAGCGACAGGCCCGGGGCATAACGCGCCACGTACAAATGGCCGGAGGAAAGGTCCTTCGGACGATCCGCGACGAACATGAACAGGCCACCGTTGGTGTAATCGTCGCCCATCAGCACCGTCTGATTGTCGGGCATGACTTCGACCAGCTCGTGCGAAATGCGGCCCATGCAGTAGTGCTTCACAACCTTGCCGGTGCCGTCAGGCTGCACCGTAATCTCGGGCATGTGGCCATAGTGATACGGTTTGGCGATAGCGGGGTCGTTGTACACGCGCTGGCTGAAGGCGGCAAAGCTCTTCTTCACGCTCAGGGCGGCCGCATCGGTGCGCGTGGTGCTGGTGATGGCGGCGGCGTCGGGCTCGTACTCTTCGCTGGACAAGTGCGTGTTCCACGGTGACAAGCTGGCGCCGCAGGTGATCCACAATCCATGCACCGAAGACGTATCGACGTTGTGATACTTCACCAGCGTCAGGTTGCCCGTGGCCTGATCCTGATCGAGCGTGAGCACGCCGATCGGCGACGGCAGTTGACCGTACGTGCTGTTGCCGGCCAGATCGTGATCGTTGTATTCGAACTGCACCACGACGAATACCGGCTTGCCCGTAATGCCGGGCACATTTGCATTTTCGAGCGCGAGCATCGACATGCCGTCCGGGCAATTGGAAAAGAATTGACGCGCCGAGCCCGGCACCGACGTATCGATAATAGGCTTGTTATTGATGTCGTAATAGCCACCCGACAACATCGTGCCGCCGTTGCCATCCGGCACGAGGTCGCCGGTAATGAAAAACGGTTTATAGGCGAGCGTCATCGTTTCTTTGCTGCCGTCGCTGAATGTGAGTTCCATCGCCGACTCGACCAAGGTGGTCGCCATCTTGGCGGGATCGCTCAGATTGGGCGCGGCCATGGACGTGAATGCAGCCGAGGTGAAGGTGACGACCGGCGGCGGCGTGACGGGCGTGCCGGTGTCCTCGTCATCGTCGTCATCGCCGCCACAGGCGGTGAGCAGACCCAGCGAGCCGAAGCTGGCCAGCGGCAACACAGGCGCGCCGCTGAGCATCTTGAGCAGGCGACGACGAGATTGGTTATTCACTTCCGACATTTTTTAGGACTCCAAGTTGAATCGAGGCGAAGCGAATCCTATTTGTCGACTGTGACAGTTTGAATGTTGAGAAACGTTCGGCGACGCGACAGCAACAGATGTCCGTCCACATGCAAAACTGCACGTGGTTTCATTAGATTGTCATGCACTTATGCCGCGTTACCGGCGATGCGCGCTATTCCGTCTTTCATACGAGTGCGCAATGGACGCAGTCTGTGCTATACACCCCCAAGGTGCTGCCGCTGTACACGCCGACGATGACGTGTCTGTGAATGGCGCCGCCGCCCTCTGGAGATGCTCCCCATGCCCGTTCGTACCGAAATTGCCGTTCGCCCTTATGACGACAAGGATGGTCCCCGGCTTCTCGACATCTTTCATGATGCAGTCCATCGTGGCGCAGCGGGCGAGTACTCCGAAGAACAGCGCCGCGCATGGGCGCCGGAAAACATGGATCTCGCGGCCTTTACCGCAGCACTCACCACGCAGCAAACCTGGGTCGCCGAGATCGACGGCACGGTCGTCGGTTTTTCGGATCTGGCGCCAAACGGCTACGTCAACATGATGTTCGCGCATCCCGACTACCAGGGCCAGGGCATCGCCACCACCTTGCTGTCGCAAGTCGAACAGGCCGCCACCACCCAGGGCATGCAACGCTTGATTACCGAGGCGAGCGTGACCGCTCGGCCATTTTTCGAAAAGCGCGGTTTTATGCTGACCGCCGAGCAATGGGTACCGCTACGCGGCCAGACGCTGACGAACTTCTTGATGGAAAAGTGGTTGACGCGTTAAGTGCCGCCCGTCAATCGGGGGTTGCGAGCAGCTTCCCCGTGCGCGAGTAAAAAATCCAACAGATCGCAGGCGGCATCTTGCGCACCGCTGCATTCTCGTTGCCTGCCGACGTTTGCAAGCGGATAATACAAACCATTCTTATTGCGTTGTTTGTTTCTATCCAAGGCGATCCATGTCGACTGCGCGTCCGTCTGCCCCCTCCGCATCCTCCCCCGCAAGCCAATTGAAACCGTTGCCACTCGCCGTGCATCTGGCGCTGACCTCGGCACTGATCGCCGCCGCGATCGTGCCCACGATGGCTTGGGCGCAAACCGTGCAAAGCCCCGTGACCACGCTCGAGGCCACCACGGTAACCGGTGAGGCGAGCATCGCCACACCCTCGGCTGCGCCCTATGCCGGCGGACAAGTGGCCCGTGGCGGCCAGCTGGGCGTATTGGGCAATATCGACAACATGGATGCCCCCTTCGTGGTGACCAGCTTCACGTCGAAACTGATCGAAGACCAGCAAGCGCGCACGCTGGGGGATGTGGTCAAGAACGACCCGTCGATCCAGGTTGGCAATGGTTTCGGCAACTCGGCCGAAACGTTCTCCATTCGTGGGTTCGCGCTCAACAACGACGACCTGTCCTTCAACGGCCTGTACGGCATCCTGCCCCGTCAAGTGCTGCCCACCCAAATGATCGAACGGGTTGAGGTGTTCAAAGGCGCAAACGCGTTCTTGAATGGCGCGGCGCCTGGCGGGTCGGGTCTTGGCGGCTCGATCAATATTCAACCGAAGCGTGCGGGCGAGGATCCCCTTACCCGCGCCACCATCGACTACACCAGCGACTCGCAGGTCGGCGGCGGCGTGGACATCGGCCGCCGCTGGGGCACCGACAATAAGTTCGGCATCCGCGTCAACGCGGCTCATCGCGATGGCGAAACGTCGGTCGATGACGAAAATCAACGCCTGACGGTGGGAACGGTGGGACTGGACTTCCGCGGCGAGCAACTGCGCGTATCGCTGGATGCCGGATACCAGAAATACCGCTTCTCGCAGCCGCGTCCGACGATCCGCGTCATCGGTACCGACGTGCCGTCTGCGCCGTCCAACCGCACGAACTACGGCCAACCTTGGACATACTCGGAGTTGGAAAGTACGTTTGGTGTGCTGCGGGCGGAATACGACTTCAATAACAACTGGATGGGCTATGCAGCGGCTGGCGTCAGCCACGATCGCGAGCTTGGCGACTACGCCACGCCGAACGTCGATGGCAGAGGCATCGGTACCTTCAGCCGGCTCTCGGTGCCTTACGATCGCGACTCAGCCACAGGCGAAATCGGGTTGCGTGGGCAATTCAAGACTGGCGCGGTGGGTCACCGCGTGAATGCCGCCCTATCGGCATCACGCATCAAGGGCGCTACGGCCTACGAGTTTGCGAGTGGCGGTGCCATCGACATCAACAATCCGGTCTATATTCCTCGCCCGGCTGGTGGCTTGATCGCTGGAAATTTCAGCGATCCCGACGTGACCGATCGCCGTCGCCTCTACAGCGTTGCACTGTCCGACACGCTGTCTTTCCTGGACGATCGCGTGCTCTTCACCGCCGGCGTTCGCCGCCAGACCCTCAAGCAAGACGCCTTCGGTTATGACGGCGTGCAGACCGCCGCCTACAACGACTCCGTGTGGACGCCGGTGTTTGGCGTCGTGGTCAAGCCGCTGGATTACATGTCGCTCTATGCCAACCATATCGAAGGCTTGACCGCCGGCGATAGCGCCCCCGCCGACGCAATCAACTTCGGCACGACGCTCGCCCCTTACCGCACCAAACAAACCGAGGTGGGCGTCAAGCTCGACTTCGGCACCGTCGGCGGCAGTGTGGGTGTGTTCCAGATCGAGAAACCCGAGGCCTACACGGATGTCGTTACTGGGGTCTTCGGTCGCGCCGGCGAGCAGCGCAACCGCGGCATCGAACTCAACGTTTACGGCGAGGCCACGCGCGGCGTACGCTTGCTGGGCGGCATCACCTTCATGGACCCGGAACTGCGCGACACGGAAGTCGCGGCGCAGAACGGCAATGACGCGGTAGGCGTGCCGCGCTATCAAGCCGTGATGGGCGCAGAGTGGGACGTGCCTTACGTCAATGGCCTGACGCTGCAAGCCTATGCCCAGCGCCGTGGCTCGCAGTACATCAATGCCAATAACTCGGCCAAGATCCCGGCGTGGAACCGCTTCGATCTGGGTGCTCGGTATGCCACCAAAATCGACAATCGCAATGTGGTGTGGCGCGCCGGTGTCGACAATGTGACCGACAAGCAATACTGGTCGACAGTGGGCAACGACTTCGCCCAGATCACGCAAGGCCGTGGCCGCATCTACAAACTGTCGATGTCGGTCGACTTCTGACAGCGACTGACAACACGCGTTCGATGGCGTGCGGCGCGCGATCGAAGCGTTCACATCAGCAAACGCGCACCAATGCAATCATCGTGCGCCGACTACGCACCAGCATGACGCCCAACGCCCCATATCGGGGCGTTTTTTTCGTCTGCTGACAGCGCATCGTAAGCAATACCAAGTGTAAGAAATTGGCATCGATATTGCATGTGTCTGGGTCCTACGCGCCTGCCGCGCGGTTTTTTTCAGGACCCCGAACACATCATGACGCTGCACCCCGGTTCACTTTCCTTCCGCATCCTTGCTCGCACAGTCATCGCAGCCGGATTATTCGCCGCTGCGCTGGCCGCCACGCCATCTGCGCACGCCGCGTATCCGGAACGCCCGATTCAAGTCATCATTTCCTTTCCGCCCGCCGGCGCCACCGACGTGATGGCGCGTGCCGTCAGCCAGCAACTGGCCGCCGAACTCGGTCAATCGGTAGTGGTTGAGAATCGCCCGGGCGCGGGTGGCATGATCGGCATCACCGCAGCCGCGCGCGCGCCGGCCGATGGCTACACGCTTTATCTCGCGGCGGTCACCAACCAAGCCATTGCCGAAGCGTTGTACACGAACAAGCAAGCCACGCTGGAAGGCGACTTCGTTCCCGTGGCGGGCGTCGGCTATGCACCGCATGCGCTGGTGGTGCCCGCCACTTCACCCGCAACGGACGTCAAAAGCTTGATCGCCATGCTCAAGGCTTCGCCAGGCAAATACAATTTCGCCTCGCAAGGCACGGGCACGTTGTCGCACCTGGAATCGGAACTCTTCGTCTCGAAAGCCGGCGTACAAGCCGAGCACATCCCCTACAAGGGCAGCTCGCAAGCCCTCCCCGAACTGGCCAATGGCACCTCGGCTCTAATGTTCGACAGCATCACAGGATCGCTGCCGCTGGTGCAGGGCGGCAAGCTCAAAATGCTGGCTGTGGCGTCGAGCAAGCGGGTGTCGTCCCTGCCCGATGTGCCTACCGTGACGGAAGCCGGCTTGCCTGGATTCGAGGCCGACAACCTCTTCGGCTTTGTGGCGCCGAAGGGCACGCCGCCCGCCGCCATTGCCACGCTGCAAAAAGCGCTTGAGAAGGTGCTCGGCTCGCGTGCACTGATCGAAAAGGTCGCCGCTCAAGGCTCCGACCTGGTCTATATCGGACCGGACAAATTCAAAGCCGACGTGGCGAGTGAAATCGCCACCTGGGGCGGTGTGGTGAAAAACGCCGGCATCACGCCGCAGTAACGCTTTACGCTTCGACCGGGCGGTTGCGCGTCACTCGCCCGCGATCGCAGCCGCGCTGCAAGCGGAGTTGCCCACGCTAGCGCTCCAGGCACCCCAATAGCCGAACACCGTTCGCGCTTTTGGGGTGTTTTTACGTCTGCGGCGCGAAGTGCAGGGTGCGATATTCGTCCAACGATCGTCACGAAAAGCGTGCATCATTCTTGCTGAACGGCTGCCCATGCAATGGTCAGCCGTGCCGGCAACCTTGACCGCCCCACAAGTCTTATATAAGATATAAGACCTAAGAACTTGATACGTTTTGGTCCTCACTAGACATGACAAACGGCTCAAAACGCCACAAAATGGCGTTCTCTATTGTGGACACACCCTACCCTCGGAGTCCTTCATGCCGCATAACACGTTCAACACACTAAAAAACTTCAAAATCGGCAGCCAGTCCTGTCAGTACTATTCGCTGCCCGCACTGGGCAAGGCGCTTGGGGTAGACGTGCAGCGATTGCCGATGTCGATCCGCATCGTGCTGGAATCGGTATTGCGCAACTGCGACGGCAAGAAGGTCACCGAGGAGCACGTCAAGCAACTGCTCAACTGGAAGCCAACCGCCAAGCGCAATGACGAAATTCCGTTTGTCGTCGCGCGCGTCGTGCTCCAGGATTTCACCGGGGTGCCGCTGCTGGCCGATATCGCCGCGATGCGCGCCGTAGCTGAAACCATGGGCAAGAACCCCAAGGCGATCGAACCGCTCGTGCCCGTCGACCTGGTCGTCGATCACTCGGTGATGATCGATTACTTCGGTACCAAGAATTCGCTCGACCTGAACATGAAGCTCGAGTTCCAGCGCAACAAGGAACGCTATCAGTTCATGAAATGGGGCATGCAAGCGTTCGACACGTTCGGCGTCGTGCCCCCGGGCTTCGGCATCGTCCACCAGGTCAACCTCGAGTACCTGGCGCGCGGTGTGCACTTCGACAAGACCAATAAGGTTTACTACCCCGACAGCCTGGTGGGCACCGATAGCCACACCACGATGATCAACGGCATCGGCGTGGTCGGCTGGGGCGTGGGCGGCATCGAAGCCGAAGCCGGCATGCTCGGTCAGCCGGTGTACTTCCTTACGCCTGACGTTGTAGGCGTCGAATTGAAAGGCAAGCTGCGCGAGGGCGTCACCGCCACCGATCTGGTGCTCACGATCACCGAGATGCTGCGCCGCGAGAAAGTGGTGGGCAAGTTCGTCGAGTTCTGTGGCGAAGGCACGGCCAGCCTGACCGTGACCGACCGCGCCACCATCGGCAACATGGCACCCGAATACGGTGCCACGATGGGTTTCTTCCCCGTCGACGAACGCACCATTTCGTACTTCGAAGGCACCGGCCGCACGAAGGACGAGATCGCGGCATTCGAAGCCTACTTCAAGGCGCAGAAGATGTTCGGCGTGCCCAAGGCCAAGGATGTCGACTACACCACGTTGCTGAGCTTGGACCTCTCAAAGGTCGCGCCCTCGCTTGCCGGGCCGAAGCGCCCGCAGGACCGGATCGAAATCGGCAACGTCAAAACGCAATTCACCGATCTCTTTTCCAAGCCGATCGCCGAGAACGGCTTCAACCAGGCCCCGGAACGTCTGGGTCAGGTATTCACCACCAGCGCCGGCACCAAGGTGCAGAATGGCGATATCCTGATCGCCGCCATCACGTCCTGCACCAATACGTCCAACCCGAGCGTCATGCTCGCGGCCGGCCTCCTGGCCAAGAAGGCCGTGGAAGCAGGCTTGAAGGTGCCCAAGCGCATCAAGACTTCGCTCGCTCCCGGCTCGCGTGTCGTCACCGAGTATCTGACGAAGACCGGCCTGTTGCCTTACCTCGAAAAGCTCGGCTTCGACGTGGCGGCCTACGGTTGCACCACGTGTATCGGTAACGCAGGTGACCTCACGCCCGATCTGAATGAGGCCATTGCCGACAATGACCTGATCTGCTCGGCGGTGCTTTCCGGCAACCGCAACTTCGAAGCGCGGATTCACCCGAACATCAAGGCGAACTTCCTGGCCTCGCCGCCATTGGTGGTGGCTTATGCGCTGGCCGGCACCGTGCTGCGCGACCTGATGACCGAGCCCGTGGGCCGCGGTACCAAAGGCGATGTATGGCTGGGCGATATCTGGCCGTCGTCGGACGAAATCGACGCGGTGCTCAAGTTTGCGCTGGACCCCAAGGTGTTCAAAGCCAACTATGCCCAGGTCAAGAGCAACCCCGGCAAGCTGTGGGAAAAGATCAAGGGTGTGGATGGCGACGTCTACAACTGGCCTGATTCCACCTATATCGCCGAGCCGCCCTTCTTCAAGGACTTCGGCATGACGCCCGCTGCCATGCCGGCCGTCACGGGCGCGCGCGCCTTGGGTATCTTTGGCGATTCGGTCACAACCGACCACATCTCGCCCGCTGGATCGATCAAGGAATCGTCGCCCGCCGGCAAGTGGCTGAAAGAAAACGGCGTGCTGAAAGCCGACTTCAACAGCTACGGTTCGCGTCGCGGCAATCACGAGATCATGATGCGCGGCACGTTCGCCAACGTACGGATCAAGAACCTGATGATCCCGGCCGCCGCTGACGGCACCCGCTTCGAAGGCGGTGAAACGCTGTTCCAGCCCACCGGCGAGCAAATGTCGATCTATGACGCCGCCATGAAATATGTGAGCGAGAACACGCAAACCGTGATTTTCGGCGGTGAGGAGTACGGCACGGGTTCGTCGCGCGACTGGGCAGCCAAAGGCACGCAACTGCTGGGCGTGAAGGCGGTGATCACCCGCAGTTTCGAGCGCATCCATCGCAGCAATCTGGTGGGCATGGGCGTGCTGCCGCTGCAGTTCATCGGTGACGACAGCTGGCAATCGCTGGGCATTACCGGCCGCGAAACGTACGACATCACGGGTCTGGAAAACGGCATTCGTCCGCAGCAGGACGTGACGCTGACGATCCATCGCGAAGACGGCACCAAGCAGGACGTGAAGGTGCTGCTGCGCATCGATACGCCGATCGAAGTGGATTACTACTTGAACGGCGGCATCCTGCCCTTCGTGCTGCGTCAGTTGCTGGCCGCCTGATCGCACACGTGCACAACCCAAAACGCCCGGTTCGCCGGGCGTTTTTTTATGCGGCGCGGATGGGAAGCAGACAGCATTGCCCCTAAACGCAGGGTGTTGGGTTCAACCTTGCGGATCGGCCTATCTCGCGGCGCGGGCAGCGGTTAAACTAACCCGTTCCGCTTCAACGACAGGATCGCCCCTCCGTCATGCCCCGTGCCCGCCGTTCTGCATCGCCCCGCCTGACCCGCGACGCCCAGCGTCTCATCGCGCTTGCCGACGGCCTCGATCGTTCCGGCAGCCGTGTCGAAGACCAGTTCTGGGAGTCGCAGTTTGCCCAGGCCATTCCCAAACTGCTGAAGGCCGGCAACGATGCGCCGCTTGAAGCCGCGCTGGAGCATCTCGCCCAGAACCAGCCGGGTGCCTACGAAGTGCTGATCGAACAGGCCGAAACACTGTCCGAATCCGCCGTGGTCGAGAAGAACGGCGTGCGCTACGACGTCCTGCTGGTCGTGGCGCCGATCGTGGCCTGGACGCGCTACACCATCCCCACGGGGCCGCTGCCAGCCGCTGCGCGCGAGGCTATCGTGGCCCAGTTGCACGGTCATATTCTGGCCGACGATGTGCGCGTGGCATTGATGCCGCATCTGGTCTGCATCGACCAGATGCCCCGCACCTTCTCGGAAACCTGGGCCTGGCTGCAGCGCCTCGGATCCCAGGCGCTGGGCGCCGAAACGGCAAAGCCTGCGCTTAACGACGATGGCGAGATTGCCAACATGCTCGCCGACACTCGCTATGTGGTCGCCGCCGCAGCCGTGCCCGCAGGTTCCCCGATGTTCCAATGGCAAAACGCGCAGGCCGAAGATGGCGCCACGCGCGACAGTTGCCTGGCCGCCTGGATCGAGCAGGCTCAGCCCACGTTGGCAGCGCTCTTGCCGGGTTGCGGCATCGAGTGCCTGCTGCCCGATGCCTATTACGTCAGCAATCGTGAAGCGGATCGCCGGGTGCGCCCGCTGTCGCTGCGTGCTGCCGTAACGTGGCTCGAAGGCGCGGTCAACCTCGAACCCGCCGCCTTGCGCGCAGTGATCGCCGGTTGCGGCGAAACGCGGGCCGACGAGTATCGGATCAGCTTCACCGCGCGTCAAAGCAACGACGTGTTCTACGGCTGCGTGTGGCCGCTTTACGGCCGTGAAGATGACGCCATCATTCCCGAAGGCCAGCCGGATACGGTGGACGAGATCGTCGCGCAGTTGAAGGAACTCGGCGTGACCGAAGTGCGCCGGATTCCGGGCGTTGTGCCCGCTGAGTACTGCGAAGACTGCGGCGCGCCGTTCTTTCCCAATCCGCTGGGTGAGATGGTGCACGCCGAACTGCCCGACGACGCCGACGCCACGCCGGCGCATTTTCACTGAGTCGTGCCCGCTACACCCGCGATTACCGCCGACATCTTTTGCCGGGTCGTCGATAACTTCGGCGATATCGGCGTGTGCTGGCGGCTCGCGCGGGGTTTGACCGCCGAACACGGCTGGCATGTACGACTCTGGGTCGACGACCTGCACAGCTTTGCGCGGCTTGCGCCCACGCTCGATGTTCAGGCGCCCCGGCAGATGCTGGACGCGGTCGAAGTGATTGCGTGGCGCGATGCTGCGCCGCATGCGAGTGCCGGGCCGTTGATGCCTCAAGACGTCGTCATCGAAGCCTTCGCCTGCGATCCGCCTGCCGGGTTCGTGACGGCCATGCAGGCCATGGCCACGCCTCCCGTCTGGATCAATCTCGAATACCTGAGCGCAGAAGACTGGATCGAGGGCTGCCACGGTTTGCACTCGCGTCGTCCGGACGGCCTCGAAAAGATATTCTGCTTTCCCGGCTTTACAACCCGGACCGGCGGATTGCTGCGCGAGCGCGATCTGTTGCTTGCACGCGATCGGTTTCAAGCCGATCCCAACGCGCAGGACGCTCTGCTCAAGACCTGTGGCGTGCCGGCCAATACGCGCACACGGATCGCACAAGGCGCCGCTGTGGTATCGCTGTTTTGCTACCCCGATGCACCGTTGCAGGCGCTTTTCGCCGCCTTCGCGCAGCGCCACCGTCCCAGTGTGCTGATCGCACCGTACGGCGTCGCCCCGCAAGCCGAATCGTCATTGGCCGCGCTACCGCCTGCCGAACGCGCGCAACTGGTGCTCTGCCGCATCCCGTTCGTACCGCACGAGGCGTTCGACCGCCTGCTGTGGCTGGCGGATTTGAACGTGGTGCGGGGCGAGGATTCGCTGGTGCGTGCGCTCTGGGCCGGGCGCCCGCTGCTGTGGCACATCTACCCCCAGGAAGACGCCGCACACGAGGTCAAACTGAATGCCTTCCTGGCACGCACCGGCTGGCCGGAAGCCGCCCAGGACGCCAATCGCGCATTTAATGGCGCAGCGCTGGTGAACCGGCCGTCCGGCAAGGTTGCCCCGCTGCCCGCCCAAAGCGACTCTCCTGAAGTGCGCGCTGCGGAGCGCGCCGATTTTGCCCTGGTGCACGATGAGACCGCCTGGCAGGCGTGGCACGCTGCCGCCCAGCGCTATGCCGCCACCGTCGCTGCACATCGCGATCTGGCCAGCACGATCGCCAACTATGGCGTGCGCGCGACGGATTGATCGCGAAAAAAAGACACAACTGACAGGAAACGCTAGAATATTGGGTTGTCTTTTTTAGTGCTCGCCCGGCAAAGACTCTGGCGGAGCATTCCCCAACGGAGTTTTAGTAATGAAAACCGCTCAAGAATTGCGAGTCGGCAATGTGGTCATGGTTGGCCAGGACCCCCTCGTCGTTCAAAAGACCGAATACAACAAGTCCGGCCGCAACGCTGCCGTCTGCAAACTGAAGTTCAAGAATCTGCTGTCCGGTTCGGCCAGCGAGTCGGTCTACAAGGCCGACGAAAAATTCACCGTCGTGAACCTCGATCGCAAGGAAGTGACGTACTCCTACTTCGCCGATCCGATGTATGTGTTCATGGACGAAGAGTACAACCAGTACGAGATCGAAGCCGACAGCATGGGCGATTCGATCAACTACCTGGAAGACGCGATGCCTGCCGAAGTGACCTTCTACGAAGGCCGCGCCATCTCGGTCGATTTACCCACGACGATCGTGCGCGAAATCGTCTACACCGAGCCGGCTGTCCGCGGCGACACGTCGGGCAAGGTGCTCAAGCCTGCCAAGCTTTCCACGGGCTATGACATCAGCGTGCCGCTCTTCTGCGCCATCGGCGACAAGATCGAGATCGACACCCGCACCAATGAGTACCGCAGCCGCGTGATGTAAATCACCTCTCTGCGCTACAAGAAAGCCCCCGCGCTGAACCGCCCCCCGCTCTGGGATCGGTTCATTGCCGGGGGCTTTTTCTATGCGAAGCCATGTCTCAGCCCACGATTCTCGTCGTTGACGATCACCGCAAAGTGCGAGAGCCGCTCGCGCTGTATTTGCGACGCCACGATTTCAACGTCGTGACGGCAGGCGACGCTGCGCAAATGTGGTCGATGTTGGCGCACACTGCGTTCGACGCGATCGTGCTGGACGTCGGCTTGCCGGATGGCAACGGATTCGATCTCTGCCAGACGTTGCATCGCCGCATGAACGTGCCGGTGATTTTATTGACGGCACTGGGCGAATCGGCCGACCGGGTGCGGGGGCTGGATCTGGGCGCGGACGACTATGTGGTCAAACCATTCGAGCCGCGAGAGCTGGTCGCGCGCATCCACAGTGTGTTGCGCCGCCGCGGGGTGCAGCAGACCAAGCAGACGGAAGTCATGCTGGCCCCCGCGCCGACGGCCGATCTGCGATACCGCTTTGCGAACTGGACCTATGACGCCGGCGCCAACGTGCTGAGCCGTCCGGATGGCTCGTGGGTCAAACTCAGCACGGCGGAAGGCCGTCTGCTGCACGTTTTTCTGCGGCATCCGCAAACCGTGCTGGCGCGCGATCGCCTGATCGATCTGGTCACGCGCCCAGGCGCCGAAGTGTTCGACCGCTCGATCGATCGCCAGGTCAGCCGCCTGCGCCTGAAGTTATCCGATCCCACCCGCGAAATCGACCTCCTGCGCACCGTGTGGGGCGACGGGTATGTGCTCACTGCGGACGTCACATGCCTGGCATCCTGAGGCGTCTGCGTCCCGAACGCATGGCCACGCAACTTGGCGTGCTGTTCGTGATTGCACTGCTCACGTCCAGCGTGATCGCCGCCGTATGGCTGCAAAACGTCGGCGCACTGATCCATCCCCTCTCGCGCTCGCATGTGCTCTCGGTGATGGCCACCGCCGTCGAAGCCACACGGCGTATGCCACCGACCGCGGCCGCCACATTTCTCACCGACGTGTCGGACGACGCGACCCGGCTGTGGGTGGCCGGCAGCGCAGACGTACCGCCCTTCGAGATGCGGCCCGAGGAGCGCGCCATCGCCCGCGATCTGCTGGCTCGCGCCGGTTTGCGTGACGGCACGCCGATTTTCATGCAGCTCGAGCGCGTCACTGGCGATCATGCGCGTGCGTTTTTTCTGTCGCCCGCTGGTTGGGCGCCGTTGCGGCTGCGCACGAGCATTCAGCTGCCAAACGGTACCTGGCTCAATGCCCTCCAGCACCCCTCCGGTGGCTACGAATGGCAGCGCATTCTGGCGTACTCGTTGCCTGTGAGCACCTTGCCGGTGTTGCTCGTCGTGCTGTTCTCGATCTATCGCGTGGTGCGCCCGATCAAACGCCTGGCACAGCATGCCGAACGATTCAGCCGTGGCGAAACAGTGCCGCCGCTCGAACCCAGCGGACCGCTGGAAGCCCGGGAGCTCACCGCGTCGTTCAATACGATGCAGCAGCGCATTACCCGGCACATGCAAACGCGCACGCGCATGCTGGCCGCGATCAGTCACGACCTCAATACGCCCATCACGGCGCTGCGCCTGCAAGTCGAACTGATGACCCCGTCGGACGCCCGCGACGACATGCTCGAGAGCTTGAATGAGCTGCGCTACATGGTGCGCGAAACACTGGATTTCGTGCGCGGCGATGCGGTGGCCGAGCCCACCTCGATGGTGTCGTTGAACGCGCTCGTTGACGACTTGTTGCGCCGCTACACCCTGATGGGCAAGCCGGTGCGGTGGGCGCAGGCGGATCCGGTCCGGTGTCTGTGCCGGCCGGTGGCGCTCAAGCGTGCGATCACCAACATCATCGACAACGCCTTGCATCACGGCGGCGACGCGCACGTTTCATTGCGGCTTGCGCCATCCCAGGCGATCGTGCTCGAAGTGCTCGATCATGGCCCCGGCATTGCGCCGGATATGCTCGAACAGGTATTCGAACCCTTCATTCAAGCCCGCGAGCGCACCGACGGTGCCGCGCGTGAGGCCGATCTCATCGGCATTGAATCGAATGACGGCACTCATCGCGATACGCCCGGCCTTGGATTGGGGCTGGCCATCGCCCGATCGATCGTCAACGCGCACGGCGGCGAGCTGACGCTGGAGAACCGTCCGCCCGCCGGGCTGTGCGCAGTGATACGACTGCCGCCAGGCGGCATCAGAACGTGATGCTGGCACTCACCCACACATTGCGGCCGTAATTGACGGTGCCGTACGTGTCATCGTCCAACCGTTTATCGGTCAGGTTGTTCAATGAGGCATTAAGCGTCAGATTTTTGCTGACGTCGTAAGAGCCGCCAAGATCCACCGTCGTGTAGGCGGGCGCCGGCTCACCGTCGATCGTGGTGCCGTATTCCTTGCCGTAGTAATTGAGCGCCGTCCACACGCTGGCCTGGTTCGAAAACGCCCACTCACCCCGCAAATTGGCCTTGTGCTCCGGAATCAACGACAGCGGCGCGCCGGCATTGGCGCCCCCTTTCTGCTTGGAATCGGTATAGGTGTAATTGGTTTTGATGGCCACGGTAGGCATCACGTCCCACCGGCCATTCAGCTCCAACCCCTTGATCACCGCGCGATCCAGATTGACCCGTTGCATGATGCGGTAGCCATTCCACCGGTCGTTGGTGGTAATGGTCGAGAGCTTGTCTTTGACGTCGTTGTAGAACACGGTGGCGCCGGCGGATAAGTTATCGCGGTTGGACCACATCGCCGAGACTTCATAGTTCGTGCTCGTTTCCGGATCGAGATCAGGATTGCCCAACATCACGAACGTATTGCGACGCAAGTACGCATAGCCCGGCACCACCGCCCGAATCTCCGGCGCCTTGAAGCCGCGCGACACTCCGCCTTTCAGCGTCCAGTTGTCCGTCGTGCGCCACACGCCGTACAGACGTGGACTCACATGCGAGCCGTATTGTTCGTGATCGTCCAACCGTACGCCACCCGTGAGCGAAAACCGATCCGTCATGGCCCATTCGTCTTCGACGAAGACGGCTTTCTGCACCACGCCAAACGTGTACTGGTTGCGATCGCCCAGGCCCTGGTTCCAGTCATGCACCTTGCCTTGGTTCCATTGCACGCCGCCGGTCGCAATGTGATTCGCAAACGGCACGACGAGCTTGGCATCGAACACCGTGTTTTCGACCTCCGGTTTGCGGCCATAGACGTCGGTTTGATCGGGCGTGGCCAGGCCATCGCGCGATGTCTTCTCATGCGAGATCGACATATCGGACTGCGCACGGCCCCAGCGCGCATGGTTGGAAATCGACCAGTGGCTGCGATCGTTATCCTGCTGGCGGGTCGCCCAGTTGGGACTCAGGCCGTTGCCGTTGCGCAGCCTCGTTTCACCGGCTTCAAAGAGAAATTCCTGATTCACCGTAGGCGTAACGGCCAGGCGCACCGTGGCGTCGCGATGACGTGCCTTCGTATAGCCCAACGTGCGCTCGACGTCATCATCGGACTGGCGATCCAGATAACGGCCCCACGCCTGCAGGCCCAGCAGGTCGGTCTTGATCGGACCGTTCAGGTAGAACTGCGCCTGGCGCGAGTTGCCTTGGTCGCTGTGCTGCTGCGCGGTGTAATCCAGCGTCAACGCGCCGCCCCATTCGTTCGCCACTTTTTTGGTGATGATATTGATCACGCCGCCCATGGCGTCCGAGCCATACAACGACGACATCGGTCCGCGCACGACTTCGATACGCTCGATCGCGGCCGCCGGCGGAACAAAGCTTTGCTCGTAACCCCGGTTGCCGTTCACACGGGAATCGCGCCCGCTCTGCCGTTTGCCGTCGACCAGAATCAGCGTGTAGTCGGGCGGCATGCCGCGAATCGAAATATCCGCTTCGTTCGCGCTGCCGTTGACGACCACGCCTTCGACGTCGCGCACAGCGTCACCCAGGTTGCGCATCGACCGGCGGCGCAGTTCTTCGCCGGTGATGACGGTAATCGATGCGGGCGCATCTTCAACCTGCTGTTCGAAGCCCGAAGCGGTGACCACGACCGCATCCATCGTGGCGGGCGCATGGGTTGGCGCGTTGGGTGGCGTAGTGGCGGACTGCGATTGGGCTGCAGTGGCCGTAGCAGCGAGCGTCAGAAGTGCCCATGACCACCGGGGCGGCGAAGAAGACATAACGTTCCTTGGCGTAATCAAATGAAAACGAGAATCGTATTCATTCGTCGCCCGGAATATTGGACAAGATAAGACAGGAATGCCTGCCTTGAACCGCAGCGGTGTCCCCTAGCTGGCGGTCGATTACGCTGCTGTGTTCGCGTCGCCCAAAGAAAACACCCCAAACGCTGGCGGCATGGCCAAACAACGTTGGGGGTGATGGCGATGTGGGCGCCTGATTGCGATGCTTCCGTTGCAGCGCTTCCGTTGCAATGCTCAGTCGCAGCGCTCAGTTGCAGCGCTTCACTACTGCAACGTCAAATGCAGCGTTTAATCGATGCTCGCATCATGTGCGCGTTCGCGTACGAAGAACGCTGCCACCAATCCCAGCGCCACGCCGAACATCACGTAGTACGCCGGCGACATCGGCGAACCGGTGGTGCGGATGAGCCAGGTGACGATGAACTGGGCGAAGCCGCCAAAAATCATCACCGCCACGTTATAGGCCATCGACATACCCACCGAGCGAACGTTGGCAGGGAACATTTCGGCCATCACGGTGCTGAAGACGCCGAAGAACGCGGCGACGAACACGCTGATGATCACCTGCACGATCAGCAGCTTGCTGATCGACGGTTCATTGGTCAGCCACGCGTACAACGGCAGCAGCACCACCATGTAGCCGAGCAGCGAACCGATCAACAGCGGGCGGCGGCCAATGCGATCGGACCAGGCACCAATGAACGGCATCAGCACCACCATCAAGGCGGCGCCCGCCATCTGAACCAGGAAGGTATCGTGCAACGGTAGTTTGAGCGTCACCGTCGAGAACGTCACGAGGTAGGTGAACGTGATGTAGATCGAGACGGTGCACGTCACCACGAGGCCCATGCCGACGAGCGTTTCGCGACGATAGGTGCGCAGCATTTCGAGCACGCCGATCTGCTTGACCGTACCGGCCGCCTGCGCCGCCTTGAGTTGCTTGAACGCTTCGGGCTCTTCCACGTTGCGGCGAATGTAGATCGCCACGGGCACGATCAGCAAACCGAATGCGAACGGCAGGCGCCAGGCCCAATCCATCAACTGCTGCTGGGTGAAGATATCGGTGATCAAGGTACCGATCGCAGCGCCGAGCAGCAGTGCGGTCATCTGACCGGTCATCTGCCACGACCCGTAAAAGCCGCGTTTGCCGGCCGGAGCCAGTTCGATCAGCAGCGCCGTCGAGGTGCCGAACTCACCGCCGGCGGCGAAGCCTTGCAGCAGACGCGCCATCACGATGAACATCGGCGCCAGCAGGCCGACTGCCGCATACGTGGGTGCCAGCGTGATCAGCGCAATGGCGACGGCCATCAGGCCGGTCACCATCACCATGGCCGCCTTGCGGCCCTTGCGATCGCCGTATAGCCCCAAGATGATGCCGCCTACGGGCCGCATGAAGAAGCCCACGCCGAAGACGGCGGTGGTCAACAGAATCTGGTTGATGTTGTCGCTGGGATCGGCCGGGTTGCTCGGAAAGAAGAGCTTGGCCACGATCGGGGTCATGAAGGCGAAGACGAGGAAGTCATACCATTCGAGCGCATTGCCGATAACGGCCGCGAGAATGTTTCTCTTGGGAACTGCTTGCTCTTGCACGAAAGGTCCTTTATTGCGGGACGATTCCTGAGGTCGTGCGCGAGGCACGCCTAAGCCTGGAGCACAGCGCGCATCGGCCCACAGGAGGGTTGTAGGATGTCTGCGGCCGTGACTTTACCTCTTTTGCGCCCGCCCGACAGTCCAAGTGCAACTTCTGCAAGTACGACGTCGACCCGACGTCACCCGCGCGATGTCGGCCAATGCAACGTCGACCCCTGCGAGCGTCACACGATGCAACCTTTGTCCGCGCACGATCGGTCAGTGCAGATTGTCGTCGCCGTCGAAGATATCGGGCAGCGCCACGATATCGATGCCGTCTTCCGCAAGCGCCGCCTGTTCCTCGCGGGTGGCCGTACCGCGAATGGCGCGGGTATCGGTGTCGCCTTCATGCATCTTGCGCGCTTCCTCGGCAAAACGCGGGCCGACGTTTTCGGCGCGGCGCACGAACGCCTTCACCTGTTTGAACACTTCCACCTGCAGTGCGGCAAGTCGCTCGGGCGTCATGGGTTCGCCCTTGCCGCTCGCCCCGCCAGGCACGGGGGCCATGGCCGACGAACGACCGACGTCGGTGCCGCCCGCCGGTGCACGATCGCGCGAAGGCGATGACACGACGGCCGGGTGCAAGTGACCCACGTTCAGGCGCGGGGCCGACAGGCGCTTGACGACCTGCGCATCGCCGCATACCGGACAGACGATCAGCCCACCGGCATGTTGCGTCTCATAGTCGTCATGCGAGCGAAACCACCCCTCGAAGACGTGGTGCTGCGCACACTCCAGATCGAAAACTTTCAGGCTCATGCAGGTTAAATGGGGGTAGCGGGCTCGAACACAAGCCGGGGCACGGCGGCCAGCAATCGCTGGGTCATGGGGTGCTGCGGGTGGCGCAACACCGATTCGGCCGGGCCTTCCTCGACGATGCGACCGCCATCCATGACGGCAATGCGATCGGCAAGGTACTCGACGACACCGAAATTGTGGGTGACGAAGAGATATGCAATTCCCAGCTCGGCCTGCAACTCGCGCAGCAAATCCAGAATCTGCGCCTGTACCGACACATCCAGTGCGGACGTCGGTTCATCGCAGATCAATATTTTAGGCGAGACGGCCAGCGCGCGGGCGATCGCGATGCGTTGCCGTTGTCCGCCCGAGAATTCGTGGGGATAACGCGACACTGCATCGTCCGGCAAGCCCACACGGTCCAGCAGGCTGCGCACGCGGTGGGTACGTTCGGTGGCGCTCAGATCGGGGACGAGCGCGTGCACGCCCTCCTCCAGGATCGCGCCCACGCGCATGCGCGGATCGAGTGACGCAAACGGATCCTGAAACACGATCTGGATATCGCGCCGCAACGCGCGCAACGGCCGACCGCGCGCCGCCAGCAGATCTTGCCCGCCCAGCGTTGCGTTGCCCGATACCCGCGCCCCGCTGGTGAGTTGCAGCAACGCCTTGGCGGTCGTGGTTTTGCCGCACCCCGACTCGCCCAGAAGCGCCAGGGTTTCGCCGGCACGCAGGTCGAACGAAACGCCGTCGACCGCCTTGATCCAAGATGCCGGGCGCCGCAGCACGCCGCTGCGAACCGGGTAATGCACGCGCAGATCTTTCACCACAAGCAGCGGCGCACCGGACGGCGTCACCCGCTCGACAAACGGCCGGGCCGCACCTGCCGCCCGCGCGGCCTCCTCGCGCACGCCGCCGGCGGCCGAAAGCGCATGGCCGCGCTTCTCGAATGTGGGAATGGCGTCAAACAGCTCGCGCGCATAAGGATGGTCGGGCGCGGCAAAAAACCGATCCGCCGGCGCACTGGTGACGATTTCACCGGCGCGCATCAGTGCCACATGATGAGCGGTGTTGCGTACCACTGCCAGATCGTGCGTGATCAGTAGCATGGCCATGCCGAGATCCCGCTGGATTTCGGCCAGCAGGTCGAGCACCTGCGCCTGCACCGTCACGTCCAGCGCCGTGGTGGGCTCGTCGGCAATCAAAAGTGTGGGTTCGGCCGCCAGGGCGATCGCAATCATCACCCGTTGCTTCTGGCCGCCCGAAAACTGAAACGGATAGTCGTCGATGCGTCGTTCGGGCTCCGGAATGCCTACGCGGCGCAGCCAATCGATGGCGCGTGCGCGGGCCGCCCGGCCGCGCAGGGTCGTGTGCGCCTGGAGCGTTTCGACGATCTGATCGCCCACCCGCATGACGGGATTCAAGCTGGTCGCAGGCTCCTGGAAAATCATGCCGGCGCGTGCCCCGCGCACGTCGCGCATATCTGCTTCGGACAGTTGATTGACATCTTCACCGGCGATGACCACCGCACCGCCCATCACCTGGGCCGCGTCCGGCAGAAGGCGCAACAACGAGAGCGCGGTCACGCTCTTGCCGCATCCGGATTCGCCCACGAGCGCAAACGTTTCGCCGCGCGCGATCGTCAGCGCCAGGTCCTGTACCACCGAACGAATTCCGGCTTCGGTCGCCATCGTGATGTTCAGCCCCGATACCTCGAGCACCGGCGCCGTGCCTGTCATGGCCTGATCGCGCGCGCTCATTGCGGTACTCCCGGTACGGTAGGCGTGGCTGCCGCCACCGACGCCTGCCCCTTGCGGCGCGGCCGGAATCGCTGGGTGCGCGGGTCGAACGCCGCGCGCACCGCATCGGCAAACAAGTTGGCCGCCAGCACCAGCGTCAACATAAACAGAAAGGCAGTGAGCAAGCTCCACCAGATCATCGGATCGCGCGACATCTCGAGCCGCGCGCCATCGATCATCGAACCGAACGAATTCATGGTGGGATCCACGCCGATACCCAGATACGACAGCACGGCTTCGTACAGCACCAACCCCGAAAATTCGAGCACGATCGTGATGAGCACGATGTGCATCACATTGGGCAGCAAATGGCGGCGCATGATGGTGAAGTGCGATACCCCGAAAGCCCGAGCGGCCTGCACATAATCGAGTTCGCGCAACTTGAGCGTTTCGGCGCGCAGCAGACGGCACAGTCCCGACCAGCCGGTCAGGCCGAGAATCATGCACAGCATGAAGAGCCGCAGGTCGGCACGGGCAGCCGAGGTGGGAAAGAGCGTGGGATTGGCGTCGATATATACCTGCATCATCAATACGCAGGCGGCCACCAGCAGCACGCCGGGGATCGAGGTGAGCGTGGTGTACACATACTGGATCACGTCATCGACACGGCCTTTGAAATAGCCGGCCGAGATACCCAGAACCAGCGCCGGCGGCAGCATGGCCAGCGTGGTCAGGCTCCCGATCACCAGCGCGGTGCGAATACTTTTGAGCGATTGCCACAGCACATCGTTGCCGGTGTTGCCGGTGCCCAAGGCGTGGTAGCCGCTCGCCAGGCCGCCCAGGCCACCCACCACCACGGCCAGAATCGCAACGGTGCCCCAGATGGCCCGCCAGGGCATGTCGGTCTCGCCGCGCATCCAGGCGCGCCGGGCGGCAGCAAAGCCCACCCCGCGCCGCGCTTGCACGGCGGTCATCGCCACGGCCGCAATCAAGGCGAACACCAGACCGGCGGCGACACCCGCAAAGAGGCGCCAGGCAATGTCGGGACCGCGTCCGCTATCTGGATCGGGCAAATGCGCGCCGCCAAACTTCAGCCGCGGAAAATCGCGCACCGGCTGATCGTTGATGATTTCGGTTTCCTTGGTGAACTGACGCGTGGCCAACGGCTGCGAGTACGTTTTTTCGGGGCTGGCCAGCACCGTGCCGTCCAGCAAGCCATCCAGCGCCGACTTCACGATGGGGGCATACAGCTTGGGCGCATCGGGCGCGGCATTGGCCACAGGCGGCAAGAGCGGACGGTAGTGGATGGAATCGAGCAAGCCCACCGTCACGAAAGCCATCAGGATGACCGCCGAGCACATCGCCGGTGCGTCGGTCGCAACCCGCCGCCACGTCACACGCAGCGTGGGCGTGCGGCGCACATGCCAGATGTACAACAACACGCCGGCCACCATGCCGAACATGGCGATATCGGTCCATAGAAAAACGAATTCAGGCATGGTCGCTTACTCGAATCGAACGCGCGGATCGGCGAAGGTGTAGGAGATGTCGGCCAGAATCAGCCCCACGATGTATAGCGCCGAACCCAGAAACACCATGGCGCGCACGATGGAAAAATCCTGTGCGTTGATGGCATCGATGGTGTAGCTGCCCAAGCCGGGAATGCCGAAAAACGATTCGGCGATCAGGCTGCCCATGAAGAGCAATGGCAAGCCCGATACCGTACCGGTAAGGATGGGCAGCATCGCATTGCGCAGCACGTGACGAAACATCACCGCCGTTTCAGAGAGCCCCTTGGCTCGTGCGGTGCGCACATAATCCTTGCCCACCTCTTCCAGAAACAGCGTTCGATAGAAGCGTGCCTCCGGCCCCAAACGCGAAATCACACCCACCAGCACCGGGAGCGCGAGAAACTTGATCGCGTCCAGCCCGTTCAAATATCCCGAATAGGGCACCAGCCGCAGCAGTTTGGAAAACATCCACTGCCCCGCGATGATGTAGAACAGGCTTGAGATGGAGAGCAGGAGTACGCAAAGCACGACCCCCCAGAAATCGAGCCGCGTCGCCCGGAAAAACACCAGCGTGAACGAAAACACGATGCTCACGATGATACCGAGCAGAAAGGTCGGCACTGCCAGCGCCAGACTCGGACCCATGCGGTTGAGAATTTCGCTGCCAATGCTGCGACCACCATCCGAGGCGCCAAAATCGAACTTCAAAAGCGGCACCGAACGTTGGTAGAAAATCGTGTCGGTCACGCGCGCCGTGCCTTCGGCCGCACGATTGATGAACAGCGGCTTGTCGTAGCCCCGTTCGCTTTTCCACTTCTCGACCGCGTCCTGGCTGACGCGCTGGCCGCCGATGGCCAGACGCGCCATATCGTCGGGCGTGTTGACGGCAAAAAACAGCGCAAACGTAAATAGATTGACGCCGATCAGAATGAGCACGCCATAGCCCAGGCGCCGAGAGATATAGGCGATCATGCGGAGTCCTTCGCGTTGGCGCGAGCCGCCGCGCCAAAAGCCGTGCGCGTGCTGCGCCGGCGGTAGGTGACATAAGCGGGCAAAATCGCCAGCGCAATAACGAGCGCCAGCACGATCAGCGGCCACCAGATGGGGTTGTTCCATTCCCGGATCTTGGCGTCGCGCAAAACGGGATCGATCTTCATGTACTGCAGGGTATTGCGCACCATCTGCGTGGGCTTGGCATTGCCTACCCACTGATGATAGGCACCGCCCGAGAACGGAAAGTAGCCGAACATCCACGGCGCATCACGCTGCACGAGTGCCGTCATCTGATGGATCAACTGCTCTTTTTCCGGCCCGTCATCCAATGTTTTCATCCGCTCGAACAGCTTGTCGTATTCGGGATTGGCATAGTTGGACGCGTTTTCGCCGTTGTGATCGGCCTTGGCGTTCGGGCCGTACAGCAAGAATAGAAAATTCTCGGCGTCCGGATAATCGGCCTTCCAGCCCCACAGGAACAGTTGTGCCGCACCGCGGCGCATCTTGTCCTGAAATCGGTTGTAGTCGGTCGCGCGCACGTCGAGTTGCACGCCGATGCGTGAAAGCTGCCGCCGCATCCAATCGAATCGGGGATCGGCACCCGCCCCCACCATCGAGTCGTAGTGCAGCACCAGGGGCGCGCCCGTCTTGGTGGCGCGGCCGCTGGGATAACCCGCTTCGGCAAGCAGACGGCGCGCTTCATCCAGCGACTTGCGTTGCGGCCGGCCACCCACGTCGTCATACACCGTTTTATTCATGCCGGCGGGCGGCGGCTGGTAACCCAGCACGCCTGGCGGCACCGGGCCATGGGCCACTTCGGCCTGACTATTCTCGAACACCGCCACGTATTCGTCCCAATTGAACGCAATACTGATGGCCTGACGCAGCTTGCGGTTTTTCTCCTGCTGCTCGGGGGTGTCGCCCTGCCCCACCACCGGGTCTTTCCAGTTGAAGCCCATGTACCAGTTGGACGTCTCGACCGTCGTGGGCAGCGCGATGCCGCGGTCTTGATAGAGCGACGCCTTCTGGGGCGAGTCGCTCGCGGCCACGCGCATGCTCACGCCATATTCGCCGCGATCGAGTTGCGGCACATCATAGTAGCCCTGCAAAAACTTGCCCGAGAGCGGAATCGCTTCCTTTTCCAGGCTGAACACGGCCCGATCGATGAACGGCGTGGGCTTGCCGCAATCGGCGAGCAGGCCCGCGGCGGCATCGCCCGGTTCGCCCTCGCAGGGATACGGCTCGCCGTGAAAATTGGGATTGCGTTCCATGACGTGACGGCGATTCTGAATCGACTCCGTCAACATATAAGGGCCCGTGCCAACCGGCCAAGTATTGAACGACAAGTCACGCGCGGCCATGCCGGGTTGGCTGTAGAACCGATCGGCCTCCCAGGGAATCGGCGCCACGAAGGTCATCGCCAGCCAATACTTGAATTGCGGATACTTGCCTTTGATGCGGATACGCAGCGTATGCGGGTCGACGGCCTCGATGCCCGGGACGTCGGTTGCGCGCAAGTCGAGCCACGGCAGATCACGGCCGCCCGGCGGCACGCCTTCGCGCAGCTTGGCATCAACCTGCTTGAGCTGAGCGCCGTACGCATCGAAGCCGACGATGTAATCGGCCATCAACGAATAAATCGGCGAGGCGACGCGCGGACTGGCGAGGCGCTTGATGCCGTAGGCATAATCGGCTGCCGTCAGTTCGCGGGTTCCGGTTTCCTTGAAATCGGGCACCGCGACGATATCTTTCAGGGCGTCCGGCGCCAATGGAAAATAGGTGCTCGTGCCGTCGGCCTTGGTGGCAAACGCCGGATGCGGCTGAAACCGGACGCCCCGGCGGATGGGGATGTCGTAGATACTCTCGGCGATGGCGTCGCCCGGCGCGTCGTCGGGCAAGGGGCGTCCCTGTGCGTCCACATAGCGCGGGGCCAACACTTCCGCCGCCCCGCGCGGCGTCAGCACATAGGGTCGCTTCAGGTAGTCATAACCATATAACGGTTCGTATATGTTGTAGGTGAACGTGGTTTCGTCCACCGAATACGACTGCGCCGGATCGAGGTACTTGGGCGATCGGCCCGCAAAGGCCGCGAACAACGTATTGCCCGATTCCGCCCCCGCTTCGTAGGGACTATTGATCGGACTCGCCGCCGTCGCAGGGCCCGCCGCACCCGACATGGCGGCGATTCCCAACACGGTATTTCTCAACCATACGATCCAACCCATGACCCACCTTTCGTGCAATGCCCACGGAAGGATAGCAAACGCCGTTTTTATCAGTCACATTGGGCTTGGCGCCAGCAGTCGTAGCGCCACTGCCAAGGGGCTTTGGGATCGCGTTCGGCCCACAATCCACGGCGGGCAGCGCTTGCCTGGGACTGCAAACCGGGCAACGTCTTATCGCGCAGATACTCGCCTTTGCGCGCAGTGTAGGCCCAGGCAAATCCCGCCCGCACCTGCTCGCGGCTGGCGGTATCGCCATCAGGCGCGACCAGATCGCAGATGCTGCGCTTGTACTGATCGGTGTCGTAGCAACGCGCGGTAATCGTTTTACCGGCCAACCACTGACCCAGATGATCCTGCGATGCATTGCTGAACGGCTGCCCCGGCTGTTTGCTGCCGTGGCCCTGCTCCGGCGCATCGATGCTGTCCAGACGGATCTTGAGCTGCTCACCCGAGGCGGTGAGGAACGTGACCGTGTCGCCATCGGCAATGCGAACGACGCGACCGCTATAGGTGCCGCGACCGGGCGCCGAGGCCGTGCGGCGGGCCGCGTCACTCCCTTTATTGGCGGTGTCGCGATGCTCAGCCGGAACGCCATTGGGCCCCATTGCCGACACATCGATATTCCAATAAGCGGCCAACGACCCGGTCACGGCCACCAATCCGGCGATCACGATGCCGGCTACTTTCTTTTTCATACGCTGGCGAAACTGCCTGGTGATGCGACGCGTCAAAGCCACCCCGTCTTACGAAAACGCCAATAGAGAAAACTGCAGGCCGACACGATCACGCCGAGCGTGACCGGATAGCCGTACACCGATTTGAGTTCGGGCATGTGTTCGAAGTTCATGCCGTAGATGCCCGCGATCGCCGTGGGCACGGCCAGGATGGCCGCCCAGGCCGCGAGCTTGCGGGTTGTGTCGTTTTGCGCCGATTGCCCGATCATCAGACTCGCTTCGAACGCAAACGCCAACGCCTCACGAAACGAATTGATGAGTTCATCCACGCGCACCACGCGGTCGGCGACCTCGCCGAAGTAGGGTCGCGCATGCACATCGATGTTCGAGACCTCCACCCGCGACAGGCGCCGGCAGATCTCGGCCAGCGGCGAAATCGCGGCGTGAATGCGCAGCAGATCGCGCCGTTGACGATAAACGCGCCGCACATCCGAATCTTTCTGACCGCGAATCAATAGTTTCTGCTCGGCGTTTTCGACCACGTGTTCGAGCTTGGTGGCCGCGGCCACATAGCGGTCGACCAGCAAATCGAGCAGTTCTGCCGCGACGAAGTCGCTGCCGCGCGCCAACAATTCCGGCGCATTCTCCAGCCGCTCGCGCAGTTCGCGATGCGTGGAGACCGCACCGCGGCGCACCGTCAACAAATAGCCTTTGCCGATCAGGATCTGCGTTTCGCCGAAGATTGGACGTTCGTTGCCCACCTCCACCGTGATCGCCACAACCAATACGGCGTTGCCGAAGTCGATGATCTTGGGCCGGCGATGCGGTGCCAATAATTCCTCTTCTGCCTTACAGCCAATATTCAGTTCGGCGCTCACACGCTTGAGCAATTCTGGATCGGGATCTTTCAATCCCAACCAGATCAGGCCATGCTGGCGCGACACGACGTCATGCAGATTGTCGATCGACACATCCTGCCCGCGCTTGCCGTCCACGTAGCAAATCGATGCCACGACGGCGCCGCCATGGGGATCGGCGGAGGCATCGCCTGCCGCGGGTGTGGCCGCGGTATCGGCTACCGACGGCACCCCGATCTCGTCGCTCGTGCCAGGATCATCCGTGAAATCCTCGGAGAAAGTATCGTCCTGCGCGTCTTCGCTCTGCGCTTTGGCGGGGTCCGCATCGAACGGACGTTCGGTTTTCGCCATGGCTGCCTCATATCTTGTCGGGTTCGCGCGGTCCGCAGCGCATCGCCCAAAATGTCGCGCCGATGATATCACCGGCCTCCCGCGATGCGCACCCGATCAAGGGTCGAACGCGTCACCGCGCGCACCGCATGCGGCGGGCCTGCATTGCTCGCAGATGCACCTGCGTTTGCGATATGGCATTGCAGTCGATGCCGATCGCACGTCGCTGCCTTGATCGATCGATCGCTCGGTCGTGTTCCGGCCACACGCGCGGCGACTTGGAGGTGAGTAGGTACTGCGCTTGCTGCACGCTGCGCCGGATCGGGTCGCGCGGCGAGGAAGTACGGCGCGTTCGCGATCGCAGGTACGCCGTCGCCTTCGAACGCGCATCCGCACCTCTCTAAACAGGATCTTCGCCATGGCGCCAAGCGTCACACCTGCACGCACAACCGCGCTGCGCATCGGCATCTCGGGCTGGCGCTATCCTCCATGGCGCGGCACCTTCTATCCCGACGATCTGCGTCAAGCCGACGAATTGCTGTACGCGTCGCATCAGCTGCCCACGATCGAAATCAATGGCACGTTCTACAGTCTGCAAACGCCGGAACGCTTTGCGACATGGGCCGCGTCCACGCCGAGCGGCTTTGTGTTCAGCGTCAAAGCGCCGCGCTACATCACACACATCCGGCGGCTGCGCGACATCGAAGAGCCGCTAGCCAACTTCTTTGCCTCCGGGCTGTTCGCGCTGAAGGAAAAACTCGGACCCGTGCTGTGGCAGTTTCCGCCGAGCCTGGCATTCGATCAGGCGCGCTTCGAAGCGTTCGCGCGCGCGTTGCCCGCCGATACCGAGGCCGCCGAGCGGCTCGCCCACAAGCACAGCCATCGGCTGGACGGCCGCGCGATGATGACGGCCGACGCGCCGATGCCATTGCGCCACGCCATCGAAGTGCGGCATGAAAGCTTTGTGAGCGAGGCGTTCATCGACCTGATGAAAGCCCACAACATTGCGATCGTCACGGCAGACACGGCCGGCAAGTGGCCGCGCATTTCTGCTGCGACCGCCGATTTCGCCTATGTGCGTTTGCATGGCGACAGCGCGCTTTACAGCAGCGGCTACACGGAAGACGCAATCGCCGCATGGGCGCACACGTTATATGGATGGTCGCGCGGCGAAGACACGCCGCTGCCCGGAAGCCGCGTGGGCGCACATCCTCCGGCCGATCATGCGCGTGATGTTTATTGCTACTTCGACAACGATTTGAAGGTGAAATCTCCGCGCGATGCACGCCGCTTGATGAGCGCTCTTCATTTGCCGATGGCACCAATCGAAACATAATCATGCGTGCATGCGCTTTCACACCATCTTCGTTTTTGAGATCATGATTGCTGCGTGCACGCGACGAACCGCTTCCTAAACATCAATTAGTTGATCTTTAATTGCAGATTGCCTTGTCAGCGTGAACCATTCACATAACACTTGCGCTATAAAGCACGGTATTACGCGGCACCACGCTAGACCTTGAACGCTAAAGCGGAGAATAAACACATGGGCTCAACAACACCCAACAAGCCAGACGCGGCTTCGGATCACACATCCGAGCCCAATAAGGAACCGGTGGCCACTTACCAACAAGCCGTCGACGAGGCATTGGATCAATCCTTCCCGGCAAGCGATCCGATCCCGCCCAGCGTCGCTGAAAAAGCAGATGCCCCCACTTCCACCGCCAAAGACGAAAAGGACTGGACCTTGAATTCCGACACCAACAAAACCCCGAAGAAAAGCCCGCGCAAGCCGGCTGCCAAAAAGGCCGCACCTGTTGCCGCTGATGCCGTTGCCGCCGCACCTGTCGCCGCAACCAAGCCCGCAGCCGCCAAGCGCGTGACCAAGAAGCCTGCCGCCAAGAAGTCGACGGCCGCGACCACCGCCGCCGCGACGACCGCGCCCGCCAAGAAAGCAACGGCCAAGAAAGCCGTCGCCAAGAAGTCGACCGCGAAAACGGCCACCGCCACCAAGGCCGTGAAGAAAGCGACGACCAAGAAAGCGGCTGCCAAGCCGGCCACCGCCAAGAAAGCGACGGCGACCAAATCGACGGCCAAGAAGGCCACCGTGAAGAAAGCTGCCGCGACGAAAGCCGCCAGCAAGTCGACCGCCAAGAAAGCCACCACCAAGAAAGTTGCCGCCAAATCGGCAACGGCCAAGAAAGCCACGGTAAAGAAAGCCGTCGCCAAGAAAGCCACGGCGAAGAAAGCGGTTGCCAAGAAAGCACCCGCCAAGAAAGTGGCGGCCAAGAAAGTTGCCGTGAAGAAAGCGCCGGCCAAAACAGCCGTCAAAAAGGCAGCCAAGAAAGCCGCCAAAAAAGTCGCCGTGAAAAAAGTACCGGCCAAGAAAGCCGCCGTCAAGAAAGCACCGGCTAAAAAAGCTGCTGCCAAGAAAACGGTCGCCAAGAAAGCCAGCGTAAAGAAAAGCGCCGTCAAGTCGACGCCCAAGAAAGCCACCGCCAAGAAAGCCACCACCAAGAAGACCCCGGTGACGCGTGCAGCCGCCAAGAAGTCGACGGCCTCGAAGTCGACGGCCAAGAAAGCCACGGTCAAAAAGACCCAGGCCAAAAAAGCCACGCGCCGTTGATCGGCATGCGTCTCGCAGGCGGTTATCCGTCTGAACGATGACGCTGGTGCATCAAGCGCAAAATGCCACCCCTAGGGGTGGCATTTTTTTTGGGCGCGCGCGGCACCATCGCCCAACAACCGCCTGTGCGCTATTGCCAGATCGACCGAATGCGGCTGGCGATATCGATGCGCTTCTCGGCAAGTGCCGGATCGGCGGGAGGCAATGGCCCCAGAGCGGGCGGCTTCGGGAGCAACTCGAACTGCGCCAGCATGCTGTCTGGAATGAAGCGGGTGCGCGAGCCGTACACGTGGCGATCGCCCATGGCGCTTTGCTGATGCACATAAAACCGTTGCGGCACCACCAACTGCAATTGCTCTTTGGCCCGCGTCATCGCCACGTACAGCAGACGACGCTCTTCCTCGATCTCCTCGCTGCTGCCGGTGGCCATATCGGACGGAATGCAGCCATCCACCACATTCAATACATATACCGCCTTCCATTCCTGCCCCTTGGCCGAATGGATCGTCGACAGGATCATGTAGTCCTCGTCGCGTAGCGGCACGCCGGATTCGTCGCTGGTGGCATCCGGCGGATCGAGCGTGAGTTCGGTGAGGAAGCGCTCGCGTGTGCCATAACTGGCGGCGATGCGCGCCAGTTGATCGAGGTCGGCACGGCGCACCGCATGATCGTCATACAGGCGCTCGAGCTGCGCGCCGTACCAGCCAATCGTGAGATCGATGTCGGCAGGCCAGCTCAATCCCGGCGCGCGCAACTGGGCGTAGCACGCGGCAAAGGCCGCCCAGTCTTCCGCCGAAGCGCCGGCAGGCTTGAAGGCGCTCACCACTTCGGACGACTCGCGCGAACCCATCAGCGTGTCCATCAACTTGCCTGCGGTGGCCGGCCCGATCCCGGGTATCAATTGCGCCACGCGGAAGCCGGCGATACGCGACTGTGGATTGTGCGCAAAACGCAATACCGCCAGCACATCCTTGATATGTGCGGCCTCGAGAAACTTCAAGCCGCCGAACTTCACGAACGGGATATTGCGCCGGGTAAGTTCGAGCTCGACCGCCGCGCTGTGACTGGACGTGCGAAACAGCACCGCCTGCGATTTGAGCGTGGCCCCTGCCTCGCGATTGGCCAGTACTTGATCGGCGATCCATCGCGCCTGACCTGCATCGTCGCTCACGGTGACCAGCGCCGGGCGCTGGGGCGACGGCCGATCGGTCCACAGATTTTTGGCGAAGCGCTCGCGCGCCAGGCCGATCACGGCGTTCGACGCATCCAGGATCGATTGCGTGGAACGATAATTTCGGTCGAGCGTGATCACCCGCGCGGGTTGCGAAAAATGCTGCGGAAAATCGAGAATATTGCGCACCGTGGCGGCGCGAAACGAGTAGATCGACTGGGCGTCGTCACCCACCACCGTCACGCCCTGCCCCGTGGGCTTCATCGCCAGCAGCACTTTCGCCTGCAGCACGTTGGTGTCTTGATATTCGTCCACCAGCACGTAATCGAAGCGATTGCCAACATCGCGCGCAATCTCGGCATCCCCCATCATCTCGGCCCAATAGAGCAGCAGGTCGTCGTAATCGAGCACATGCTGGTCTTGCTTGGCCAATATATAGGCGCGAAACAGCTGCTTGAGCTGATCCTCCCACTGCGCGCACCATGGGAAAGACGACTTGAGCACATCGGCCAGGGAGGCCTGACTGTTGACCACGCGCGAATAGACCGACAGGCAGGTGCCCTTGAGCGGGAATCGTGTTTTGCTCTGCGTGAAGCCCAACTCGTGACGCAGCATCCCGATCATATCTTCGGCATCGCCTCGATCGAGAATCGTGAAGGTGTCCGAGAGCCCGATGCGCGGCGCGCAGTCACGCAACAGCCGCGCACCAATGCTGTGGAAAGTGCCCGCCCAAGGCAATGAGGGTGGCGCATAGCCACTGCGCATCCCCAACGCCCGCTGCAGCACGCTACCCACCCGCCGCTCCATCTCCATCGCCGCGCGGCGCGAGAACGTCAACAACAGCATGCGCTGCGGATCCGCGCCATTGCGAATCAAGTGCACGACACGGTGCGCCAGTGTGTTGGTTTTACCGGACCCGGCACCGGCAATGACCAAAAGCGGCGTGTGCATACCATCGGCGATGCCGTGCTCGACGGCATCGCGTTGGGCGGTATTGAGCTCGTCCAAAGGATCGGGCGTGGCAGGCTGGGAAGGCGCAGGCGTAGGGGTCATGCGATTATTTTACTGTATGGGCATACAGATGTTTGGAAGCGCTCTTTTGCACGGCAACACCCTGCGCACGTTATTAACCGGGCACAGCATTTGCGTCATGGCAATCACATGATTATTTGCGATATCGACACATTCGGTGATTTTCGCCGACGTTCGAATCGATTTACCAAGCCCTTAAAGGAGCCCACAACATGTCCGATAAAATTACGACGTTGCTGAATGAACTGGTGGAAACCTCGAAGAATGGCGAATTGGGTTTCAAAGCCGCCGCCGAGGATGCCAAGAATCCGCAACTGAAAACGGTATTCTCGCGTCGCGCGAGCGACTGCGCCTCCGGTGCTGCCGAGCTGCAGGCGCTGGTGTCGCAACTGGGTGGCAAGCCCGAAGATAGCGGTACCGTTGCCGGTGCCGTGCATCGCGGCTGGTTGAACCTGAAGGCTGCCGTAACGGGCCGCAGCGATCTGTCGATCCTGGAAGAATGCGAGAAGGGTGAGGACGTGGCCAAGAAGAATTACGGCGACGCACTGAAAGAGCCGCTTCCCGAAAATGTTCGTGCGGTCGTGCAAAAGCAATACGACGGCGTGCTGAAGAACCACGACCAGATTCGTGATCTTCGCAACGAATACCGCGCCGCCGAAAAGGCCTAAGCGGAAGACGGCGCCCGATGGGCGCCGTTACCATAGAGGCTAGCCCTGCTCCCTGCACGGCTAGCCTCTTCGCTTTTCGGGACCCTGCCTTGAATCCCAATGCCTCGATTGCCGTCGGCACCGCATCGTGGACCGACAAGTCTCTGCTGGCCAGCAAGCGGTTCTATCCGCCAAGCGCGAATACCGCCGAGGCGCGGTTGCGCTACTACACCACACAGTTTCCGCTGGTTGAAGTGGATGCCGGCTTCTACGCGATGCCCACGCCGGCGCGTAGCGTACTGTGGTGCGAGCGCACGCCGCCGTCGTTCATCTTCAATGTGAAGCCGTTCCGGTTGTTTACCGGGCATCAAACGCCAGTGAGCAGTCTGGACGCCGATATCCGCCAGGCGCTACCTGCGGGGCTGCCGGCGACGGTCTTCATCGATCAAGTGCCAAGCGACATTGTGGACGAACTATGGCGGCGATTTCTGCTCAGCCTCGATCCCTTGCGCATGGCCGACAAGCTGGGCATGGTGCACTTCCAGTTTCCACCCTGGGTGCGCAACGATGCTCGCGGCCGCGCGCGCATCGCCGATTGCGTCTCGCACATGGAAGACATGACAGCCGGCGTCGAGTTGCGTCACCACAGCTGGTTTGCGTCACCCGCGACCACCGCCAGCACACTCGCTTTCGAACGCGAACTGGGGGTGGTGCATACCGTGGTGGATAGCCCGCAAGGTTTCGACAACACCGTACCGGACATCTGGGCGGCCACGCATCCGGAATTGGCCCTGGTGCGCCTGCATGGCCGCAATCAGGCGGCGTGGAACGCCAGCGGTCCGGCATCGTCGAGTCGCTTCAACTACGACTACGCGCCGCACGAACTGGCGGAACTGGCCGAACACATCCGGCGACTGGCGCAAAAGATCGAACGCACGCACGTCGTCTTCAACACCAACTATCAAGACCAAGGGATGCGTAACGCGAAGGGACTGATGTCCGCGCTTGACGCGTCGCTCCCGCTCCTCAATTGAAAAAGGAACCGATATGTCAACTCAAGCCAAATCGCTCGAAAGCCTGCTCACCCGCCGCGAACTGTTGCGCGATGCGTGCTTCATCAACGGCAAGTGGCGCAGCGCCAAAGCCGGCGCCACCATCGATGTGAGCAATCCGGCCACAGGAAAAACGGTGCTGTCGGTACCGAAGTTCGGCCGTTCAGAGACGACCGAAGCGATACGCAGCGCGCAGAAAGCGCTGCCCGCCTGGCAGGCGCTGACCGGCAAGGCGCGCGGCGCGATCCTGCTGAAATGGGCAAACCTGATGATGGCAAACCAGGATGATCTGGCGGCCATCATGACGGCCGAACAAGGCAAGCCGCGCGCCGAGGCCGCGGGCGAGATCGCTTACGCCGCCTCGTTTCTCGAGTGGTTTGGCGAAGAGGCCAAGCGGGTCGACGGCGATGTGCTGCAGAGCCCGAAGGCCGGCCAGCGCATCATGGTGCTGAAGCAACCGATCGGCGTCTGCGCCGCGATCACGCCGTGGAATTTTCCGGCCGCCATGATCACCCGCAAGGTGGGTCCCGCCTTGGCGGCGGGCTGCACCATGATCGTCAAACCGGCGAGCCAAACACCGCTATCGGCGCTGGCGCTCGCCGTGTTGGCCGAGGAAGCCGGTGTGCCGCCGGGCGTGCTGCACGTGATCACGGGGTCTTCGAGCGACATCGGCGGCGCATTGTGCGAAGACGATACCGTGCGCAAGCTGAGCTTCACCGGCTCGACCGAAGTGGGCCGCACCCTGATGGCGCAATGCGCGCCCACCATCAAAAAGCTCTCGCTCGAACTGGGTGGCAACGCGCCTTTCATCGTGTTCGATGACGCCGATCTCGATCGCGCCGTGGAGGGCATCCTGGCCTCGAAGTACCGCAACGCGGGTCAGACTTGCGTCTGCGCCAACCGCATCTACGTGCAAGCCGGGGTATATGAGGAGATCGTCCAGCGTCTGGTGAAAAAGGTCGACGCTATGAAAGTGGGCGATGGCTTCGAAGACGGCGTCACGCAAGGGCCGCTCATCGACGAACATGCAGTAGAGAAAGTGCAGAGTCACATCAAGGACGCGACCGAAAAAGGAGCAAAGGTGGTGGCGGGTGGCAAGCCACACGCATTGGGCGGCACTTATTTCCAACCGACAGTGGTGCGCGACGTCACGCAGGACATGCAGTTTGCGGTGGAAGAAACGTTTGGCCCGGTGGCACCGCTTTTCAAATTCGATGACGAAGCGCAAGCCATTGCCTGGTCGAACGCCACAATCTTCGGCCTCGCAGCTTACTTCTACACCAAGGATTACGCACGCATCTGGCGCGTTTCTGAAGCATTGGAATACGGCATCGTCGGCATCAACACCGGCCTGATCTCCAACGAAGTGGGCCCCTTCGGCGGCGTAAAGCAATCGGGACTGGGGCGCGAAGGATCGAAATACGGCATCGAGGATTATCTCGAGTGCAAGTACCTGTGCGTCGATCTGGGGGCCGGCGGGTAAACGACCCGCCTATGCGCGCAGCGCCGCCAGAGCGTCGGCGCTGCTGCGCGCCACCTTCAAGGTAAGCAGCTCATCCGCGCGGGTTTTGCCCAGATTGATCGCGGCGATGGGCTTGCCATCGGCTGCCGCGGATCGCACGAAGCGAAAGCCCGAATACACCATCAACGACGATCCCACCACGAGCACAGCCTGTGCGCGCGCCAGCGCAGCCAGCGCCCGATCGACGCGATCGCGCGGCACATTCTCGCCGAAAAACACCACATCGGGCTTGAGAATGCCGCCGCACACGGGGCACGGTGGTACGACAAAATCGGCGAAATCGTCGCGCTCCAGGTCGGCATCGCCATCCGGCGCCTGCACTGCCTCCAGATGCACCCAATCGGGATTGGCCTGCTCGAGCCAGCCCTGAAAATCGTGGCGGTCGAAGAGCGAATGGCACTGCATGCACACCACCCGGTCGAGCCGGCCATGCAGATCCACCACATGACGACTGCCGGCCGATTCATGCAGGCCATCGACGTTTTGCGTCACCAGCAACTCAACCTGCCCGCGCGCTTCCATGTCGGCAAGCGCCAGATGCGAGGCGTTGGGCGAGACCGAGCCAAAGCGTCGCCAGCCGATCATGCTGCGCGCCCAATAGCGTGCCCGATCAATTTCCGCCCCCATGAACTTCTGAAAATTCATGGGCGGCGGCCGCTTCCACTGACCGTCGCGATCGCGATAATCGGGGATGCCGGAATCGGTACTCACCCCGGCACCCGTCAGTACGAAGAGCCGGGGATAACGCGCCACGAAATCGCGCAGCTGTGTGAGATCCTCAGCCACCTCACTCACCCAGGAACTCCGCCACGGCTTCCATGCCCTCGATATGATCCGCCACCACCTTGGCGATAAAGGCGATCGGAATGGACAGCAACGTGCCCCAGATCCCCCATAGCCACGTAAACAGCAGCAGCACCACGAAAACGGCCACCGCGTTCATCTTGGCGATCCGTCCGGACATCCAGGTGGTGACGACCACGCCGATCAGCATGGCGATCACGACCGAACTTCCCATCACCACCAGCGCCGGACCGATCTGACCGAACTGCAGCATTGCGGCCACACCCGTGCCGATTGCCGTGAGCAACGGTCCAAAATACGGAATGATGTGCAACGCTGCCGCCACCACCGCCCAGGTAGCCGCGTTTTCCAGGCCCAGCAGGCGAAACGCGCCCCAACTCAGCAACCCCAGCGCCACGTTCGTGACCAACATCATCATCATGTACATATGAATCGAGTGGTTGATCTGGTCGAGCATGTGCACACTGATCTTTTTCTGCGATAACGATGTGCCGGCCACTTTCACGAACTTGCGCTTGAAGGTGTTGCCCGACAGCAGCAGGAAGAACACCAGAAAAAGCACCATCGTGGCCTGACCCAGAAAGGTGGCCAGGCTCCCCGCCCCCGAGATCAGCATCGCCTCGAAGCCGCTGCCCTGATCCACAACCACACGCCGCGCCCCGGTCGCCTTGTTGGCCTCCTGAAATACACTCGCTGCCCCGCGCAACTTATCGATGAACGAACCATCGCCGCTGGCAAACCCGCCGAGCGTACGCGAGACCTTGCTGGAAATTTCGGGCAGCGAATTGATGATCCCGCTGACCTGATCCTGCATCACGTAGCCGATCCCGCACAACAAGCCGATGATGACCAACATGACGATCAATGTGCCGAGCGCACGCGGCACGCGGCGGCGATCCATGAAAGCCACCGCGGGATCGAGTGCATAGGCAATCACGATGGCCATGACCAGCGGCACCATGAATTCGGCAGAATATTTGAGCGCAAACAGCACTGCCAGCACGGTCAGCGTGGCGAGGCACGCCCCCCGGGCGCTGATGTGCGGCAAAGGATGAGACGTGTCGGGAATCAGTCCCGCGCGTTCCGCCGTTACCGGCTTATCGGCCGCAACCGACTCTCTGACCTCGCTGTAGTCTTCGTCCGTGGACGACGCAGGAAGGGTTGGCGCAGCATCAGCCACAGTGTTTACTCCTAAGGGGACAGCGCCCTGTAAGCAAAAAACCGGCCCAGGGGCCGGTTCCACATCGATGGCCAGGCCACTGCCCACCAGGGGTTTCCCTGACAAGGCAGTGACGATGCCTCCGATTATCCCTGATCGATCACACGAGCGGGGGATCGCTGTCGCGCATGGGGTGGCGATGCAACGCCAGCGCGGCGATGAACTGCTTGGCTGCCGCCGAGCCGTCGGCCGAGGCCTTTTCCATCGGCACAATAATCAAACCCGAATCGTCGCTGCCGTCGGGCAGCTTGGGCGGAATACCGGCCACATCGAGCAATTGGCGGCCTGCACCCAGTGCGAGGATCGTCTTGCAGTGGCGATACTGGTCGCGCACATACTCGACGATGTGACCGTCCGACTGAAGATTGGCGATCGCACCTTCGCCATCCGGAATGATCAGGCCATCGAAAAGAACCGTTGGCGTATTTTCCATCGACGCCATGGCATCGAGCTTGTCGCCCTCAGCCGTGGTCACGCCGCCCAGACGCTTGCCAACCAGCAACGGCACGGCACCCGCATCGACCAACGCCTTCTGGATCTGCGTGAGCGTGGCGCCATTTACGCCGTCGGCCACGAGAATCGCCACCTTGCGGGTACGGATCTCGCCATCGCCCGGGCGCGCCGTCAATGACAACGCATGCGATGCGGTCACTTCCGGCGTGTTGGGCTGCTCCAATACACGCGGCAACGCCGCGGGCACGTCCATGCCCAGGCCGTCGGCCACGCGCTGCGCCAACTCAGGCGACACATTCACCAGCATCGCCAACACGCGTTCGCGAATGGCCGGCACCGTCAGCTTGCTCAACTCGAAACGGAAGCCGCCCACGATGTGGTCTTTTTCCCAGTCGGCCTGGCTATTGAAAAACAGCGTGGCTTGCGTGTAATGATCGGCGAACTTCTCCGGCTTGCCGCGCACCTTGTCTTCCTGCACCGGTTGCGGGAAGGACACGAAGCCCTTGGCACCCGCCTGGAACGGACAGCCGCCACCCAAGGAATTGGGTTCGTATGCCACGCGCCCGCGATTGACGGTTTGACGATGAATGCCGTCGCGCTGGTTGTTGGCGACAGGTGCCAACGACGAGTTGATCGGGATCTCGTGGAAGTTCGCGCCACCCAATCGGGTAATCTGGGTGTCCGTATAGGAATGGATACGGCCAGCCAACAGCGGATCGTTACTGAAATCGATGCCGGGCACCACGTGCGCCACGCAGAACGCCACCTGCTCGGTCTCGGCAAAGAAGTTATCCGGATTGCGATTGAGCACCATCTTGCCCACGATCTTTACCGGGACCAGTTCTTCAGGCACGAGTTTGGTCGCATCCAGAATATCGAAGCTGAAGCTCTCGGCTTGCTCTTCCGTGAAGATCTGCAACCCCAGTTCCCACTCGGGATACTCACCGGCTTCAATCGCTTCCCACAGATCGCGGCGATGGAAGTCGGAGTCGGCGCCCGAAATCTTGACGGCTTCATCCCACACCAGCGAGTGGGTGCCGAGCTTCGGTTTCCAATGGAATTTACAGAACACCGACTCGCCGGCTGCGTTGATGAGGCGGAACGTATGCACGCCAAAGCCTTCCATCATGCGATAGCTGCGCGGCAGACCGCGATCCGACATCACCCACATCAACATATGGGAGACTTCCGGCATCAAGGACGCAAAGTCCCAGAACGTGTCATGCGCCGAGGCCGCCTGCGGCATGCCGTGGTGCGGTTCGGGCTTCACGGCGTGGATCAGATCGGGAAACTTCATCGCGTCCTGGATGAAGAACACCGGAATATTGTTGCCCACCAAATCCCAGTTGCCTTCATCGGTGTAAAACTTGACGGCAAAACCGCGCGCGTCGCGGGCGACATCGGTCGAGCCCCGCTCGCCCGCCACCGTCGAGAAGCGCACGAACACCGGCGTAATCTTGCCGGCTTCGGCAAACGGTGCTGCGCGCGTGTACTGCGTGAGCGCTTCGTAAGCTTCAAAATAACCATGCGCCGCCGAACCGCGGGCGTGAACGATACGCTCGGGAATGCGCTCATGGTCGAAGTGGGTGATTTTCTCGCGCAGGATGAAGTCTTCGAGCAGCGTGGGACCGCGCAGGCCGGCCTTCAACGAGTTCTGGTTGTCGCCGATCGGCACACCATGATTGGTGGTGAGCACTTGACCGGAGGCATCGGCGCGCCGGGTGTCGAGGCTGTCGATCGTGGCATTGGTACCGATCGTGGGCTCACCCGAACCGGTTTTTGCCGACGGGTTCGATTCCGACAGCGTGCTGCCCGACACATTGGCCGGCACGTCGACATGGGCGCCCTCGGGCGGATTGACGGCGTTTTCACGGCCGAACTCGCCCGGCTTGTTCGCGTTGAACGGCATGCGGGCGACGGCGGCGTTGGTATCCGCCGCGTGCTGCACGAGCGGATCGTTGCTGGAACCCTTGGCCGGGGCTTTGGAGGGGGCACTGCCGGTGTTTCGTGTGGCGGCCTTGTCGGCCGTGCCATTCGATTTTTTGACCACGGGGAATCTCCGATTGCATTGACGTGCGGCCGATCGTGCTGACCGAAACGTGGGGTAAGGCGTAAGCGCAAAGCACGCCTGGCCATTCAACCCCATACAGCAATCCTTGATCCCAAACACAAGAGCGCCTCGCAAGCGGGCGCTCTTGTTACGTTCTCGTGCGTTCAAGGCAACGCTACGAGGGTGGATGACTCGGCATGGCCGCTGCGATACAGCGATCCGATCGATACCGGCTGCCCTCTCCTAAATCGCGGCCACCGCAACATCCTCGCGCGCACGTGGGGTCGCCACTGTGTCGTAACCTTGGGGATTGCCCTGCTGCCAGTGCCAACCGTCGCGGCACATATCGGCCACACTGCGTTCGGCCGACCAACCCAGCAGCGCCTGCGCCTTGGTCGAATCGGCAAAACTGGCAGCCACATCGCCGGCTCGCCGCGGCGAGCCCAACCAGGGGATCGCAACGCCCGTACTCGATTCGAACGCTGCGATCAGTTCGAGCACGCTGGTGCCCTGCCCCGTCCCCAGATTGATCGCCGTAAAGCCGGGCTGTGCATGAACGTAGTTCGCGGCGGCGACGTGACCGCGTGCGAGATCCGTCACATGCAGATAGTCGCGCACGCCGGTGCCGTCCACGGTGTCGTAGTCGTCGCCAAATACGCTCAGTTTTGCGCGTCGTCCCACGGCCACCTGCGTGATGTAGGGAAAGAGGTTATTTGGCGTATCGGCCGGATTCTCGCCGATCAAGCCGCTGGCGTGCGCGCCGATCGGATTGAAATAGCGCAGGGTGACGGCACCGAACTCGGGGTCTGCAGCACAGAGGTCTGCGAGCATGTCCTCGACCATGGCCTTGGTGCGGCCATACGGATTGTTGGGCACCATCGGATGATCTTCGCGCAGCGGCAAATGCTGCGGCACGCCGTACACCGTGGCCGACGAACTGAACACCAGGCGCTTGATGCCGTGATCCCGCATCGCATGCAACAGGTGCTGCGTACCGATGACGTTGTTGTCGTAATACTTGAGCGGATCGGCAACCGATTCGCCTACAGCCTTGCACCCGGCCAGATGCAGCACCGCCTGAATGGGATCGCCCGCACGCGCCCAGGCTGCCAAGACTGCTGCCACGGCGCCGGGGGTACGCAGATCGCCTTCCACAAACGGTACCGCGACGCCCGTGATCCGGGCAACGCGATCCAATGACTGCCTGCTGCTGTTGCTGAGGTTGTCGAAGACCACCGGGCGAAAGCCCGCGGCAATGAGTTCGACCAAGGTGTGGGTGCCGATATAACCGGCCCCACCCGTGACCAACAACGATAACGACATACCGAACTCCATGAATGAATAGCGACGTGGCGCGGCTAGAACGGAAGTTCCAGATCGGGCGCCACGTTCAGTAGCTGCTTGCGAAACTGGCCTTGTATCCGGGCCAACGCGCTTTCGCTGTCGCCCTCGAATCGAAACACCAGTCCAATCCCTGAACGCGATGCTCGCGCCAGGCCAAATCCATCGGCGTAATCCACGCGCAATCCATCCAGCGCCACCACCGATTGTGCGCCCTGGAAGGTGCCTTGTTCCTGCAATCGCGCCACCAGCGCGCGCTTTTCGCGTTCGGCACCGGGGAGCCGGATCTCGGGCGTGGCGCATGACTGCGGCAACGCATCGAGCAGCGCGGAAGCGTCGTCCACCTGCGATACCAGCTCAAGCAATCGCGCCGCCGCGTAGAACGCATCTTCAAAGCCGTACCAGCGTTCGCGAAAGAAGAGATGGCCGCACATTTCACCGCCCAGCAGGGCGTCGCTCGCCGCCATGGCATGCCGGATCTCGCTGCGGCCACTGGCCGCCATCTGTGCGGATCCGCCGTGAGCGGCGATGTCGCGCGCGACGTTACGGCTGCTCTTGACGTCGTAGACGATTTTAGCGCCGGGTCGGCGCGACAAAAGATCGCGGGCGAAAAGAATCAACTGCCGGTCGGGCCAGACGATGCGGCCGCTTTTGGTGACCACGCCAAGCCGACTGCCGTCGCCATCGAACGCCAGACCCAGCTCGCAGTCCGAATAGCGCAGGCAATACACCAGATCCTGCAGATTTTCGGGCACGCAAGGGTCGGGCAAATGGTTGGGAAACGCCCCATCCACCTCTGTAAACAACCCTACGGTTTCGCAACCGATCGCGTCGAAGAAAGGCGTCGCGATCGCGCCGCACACGCCATTGCCGCAATCGACGGCGATCTTCATCGGCCGCTTGATGCGGATATCGGCCGCCACCCGCGTCAGATAGCACTGCAGCACGTTCATCGTGATGCGATGACCGGGCGTGCGAGCGTCGTCTTCAGGGAGCGAGAAATCGTCATGCAGTTGACGCCAGGTCGGCGCATCGGCCGGCTTGCCGTCAAAGGCCAATTTGAAACCGTTGTAGGTCGACGGCAACTGACCGCCCGTGACGGCAACCGCCACATCCACGTCATGCAACACTGCGGCAAATTGTGCCAACGGTGTCGGCGCCATGCCGACATCGATCACATTCACGCCGCCGGCGCGAATGCCTGCCTGCAATGCCGCCGACAGCTCGACACTGCTCGAGCGACCGTCGCGGCTGACCACGACAGCCCGGCTGTCCAGCCGTTGCGCCTGCCGCGCAACGGCTGAGCCGAGCCGATGCGCATATCGCGCATCGATCTCCGCAGGGAAGACACCCCGCACATCGAGTGCATCCGCGCTCGATGATGAGGTTGGGAAAGCGACGCCGCGGCGGGCGTTCCGAAGCGGCGTCTGACGCATGTCAGGTCGTCGTCGAGTAGTAGTCGGAACGCGCGTAGCGATAGCGACCGTACTTCGAGCGATAGCCCAACTTGCCGGGAACGAGCTTCAAACCGTTGAACAACACGCCTGCCACGGGCGCACCGGCCTGAGTCAAACGCTTCTCGGTTTCGCGAATCTCGCCCACGGTGTTCATGCCTTCACGCGTCACGATCATGACGGCAGCCGCATGCGACCCCACCACAGCCGCATCGGAGCAGGCCAGCACCGGCGCGGTATCGATGATGACGATGTCGTATTGCGACGACAGGGCATCCAGGCATTCGCCGAAGGCAGGCGAGGCCAGCAACTCGGACGGATCGAACGTGACGTTACCCGTCGAGATGAAATCCACCCCGTTGGACATATTGCGCTTGCGCACGTCTTTCAACGGCACCGTGCCGGCCAGGACTTCGAACAGACCGCGTTCGGTGCCCGTGCCGTAGTACTTGTTGAGCTGACCGCGACGGAAGTCGGCATCGATCAACAGCACCCGCTTGCCGATGGCAGCCTGGATGAACGCGAAGTTGGCCGATACGAACGACTTGCCCACGCCAGCCACCGGACCGGTAAAGACGACGATGTTGTTGTCGGTATCGCGCATGGCCATCTGCAGCACCGAGCGGAAACCGCGCAGGCTTTCGATGGACGGCGCATTGCCGTTGCTTTGCGCCAGCAGCGCGCCACCCTGGGCGTTCTTGCGACGGCTCTTGCGCCACAGCTTGTCTTGCTCATCGCTGTAGGGAATCGTGGCGAGCACCGGCAGACCGGTAAAGCGCTCGACTTCATCCGGATCCGACAGACCGCCGAACAAGGCATTGCGCACGAACGCGAACAGGATGGCGAGGATCGCACCGATCAGGGCGGCGACGGCGATGATCAGGGCCGGCTTCGGTCCGATCGGCAGTTCCGGCACAGCGGCGTTATCCAGCAGACGTACGTTGCCGACCTTGCCGGCCTTGATCAAACGCAGTTGCTGCGCATTGTTCAAGAGCGCCGTGTAGAGCTCGGTATTCACCGTCACGTCACGCGACAACCGAACGATATCCTGTTCGAGGGTCGGCAAGGTGCGGATGCGGGCGTTCAAACGCGTGGCATCGGTGGTCAGCAAAGCGATCTGACGGTCGATGGCTTGAATGCTCGGATGCGAGCCGGCGAAACGGGTAGCCAGTTCCGAACGACGCGAACGCAGTTCGGTCAGCTTGGTTTCCGAGTCGACCGATTGCGCCAGCACGAGCTTGGATTCTTCGCCCAGGTCGATCGTGCCACGCGAATTGCGCAAGCTGCTGTAGCGCTGTTCGGCTTGATCCAACTGCTGCTTCAAGAGCGGCAACTGCGTGTCGAGGAACGTCAACGACTTCTCGGCCTGTTCAGCCTTACGGTTGACGTTCTGACGCACATATTCGCGGCCGATCTCATTCAAAACCGCAGCCGTCATGACCGGATCCTGACCTTGCAAGGTCACGCCGATCACGCCCGACTGACGGCCGCGTTCGAAAATGCCCATATTGCCCTGCAGGCGCTCGGTTTCGACCAGCTTGGAGAAGCGCGTCACGTTGTAGCGCGTGCCGGTGGCGCCCACCAGGCTATCCACCCGGATGTTGATCACGCCATTCGGCACTTCGAAGCGCTCGTCCTGACCGACGCGACCCTGGAAGGCGCGATCGTTGACGTTGTCGCGCAGCGAGTACATGCCCTCGCCCACCTTCACGATCTCCATGCGCTCGGACACGAGTTCGGGCGGCACTTCCAGCTTGCCGATTTCGATTTTCTCGTGACCCCATGCATACCCGCCAAACTTCAGAAACGACGGTACGGTGATCTTGTCGGCACGCTGTGCGAACCACTTGCCGATCACGGGAAAGTACTTCGGCTGGGCGTTGGTCGCCAGGCCGAAGGCATCGACGGCGGGGCCGACGACCATGCGCGAACGCAGCACTTCCATTTCACCGGAGGCGGCCGGCTTCACATCGAAGATGGCCGACACATCGCCGAGCAGGGTGCGCCCGCCACCGCCCCCTGTCGGGGCTTCCTCTTCCACCTGGACGGTGATGTCGGCCTGATAGACAGGCGGTTTGAACAACACATACAGGGTTCCGACGATGGCAAACAGCACCGTGACGCCGAGAATCATCCAGCGGTTCGCAACCAGTACGTCCAGGTACGAAGCCAGTGGCGTCTCGGGCGACGCTGGCCGCTGCGTCACCGGGGGTGACTCGATCGCTTCAATAGGCAGGTTCATTTCAGATCTCTAAAAATGTCAGGCAAAGGTCAAGCCGTGCTCAACGTACGGAGCCAACCGTTTGCACTGTTTGGGCGCTCGGGAACAACAAACTGATGAAGCGGTTCCACCGGACCAGGTTGCCGGCGTCAACGAAGACGACATCCTTGGGTTCGAGTTGGAACTTGGCACCGACGGCCAGGGCCGAAGGCGACGATGCATCCAGGTGATAAACCAGCGGCATGGCGGTTTCGGTGCTGCGGACAACGAATACCTTGCTGCCGTCGGCGGTGAGCTGGCTGGGACCGCCGGCTTCACCCAATGCGTCGGTCAGGGTCAATGCGCCATCACGCAAGGGCATGGCGAGCGGCTTGGTCACTTCGCCCATCACGTACACCTGGTTTTCGCTGCTCGGCGTCACACGAACCGAATCGCCCGAACGCAGAAACAGGGTGTTGGCATCGATGCCGCGACGTTCCAGTGCCGTCATGTCGACACGAATGCGTTGACCGGCGCGGGTCACATAGATGCGGCTGCGGTCGCCCGTGGCCAGCGCACCGCCTGCCTGATTGATGGCTTGCGACAGCGTCATGGGCACATCGGTCATGGCAACGGCACCCGGCGTCTTGACTTCGCCGTCGACGTACACGCGTTGGCTGCGATAGCCCAGCACGCGAATCGTGACCTGCGGTTCCTGGATGAATCCGCCGATACGACGGGTCAACGCCAGCCGCGCCTGGTCTTCGGTCAGACCGACAACTTTGAGGCGTCCCACATAGGGAAACTGGATGTATCCGTCATCCGAAACGGGGTATCCCGGGATCCCTGCGGCGGCATCCCCAACGGTTACTGCTGCCGGGCCTGTACCGATGCTGTAGGTTTGCGTCGGAAGGACCAGCTCGGGGTGGTCCCAGATCACCACGGAAAGGATGTCACCCGGCCCGATGGTGTATTGGGTGGCTTTGCCGACCAGGGCACGATAAGCGTTGTCGGCAAATTGCTCGCGCTGCCGAAGATCGTCCATCACCAGAGCGGGCGTCAGGATCTTAACGACGGGAGTGGAATTGGGATCTGCGGGGTCGACAGGCAGGCTTGCGTCGAACCGCATCCCAGGGGCGTAGGCGCAGGCGCCGAGGGTCAGCAAAAGCAGTGCGGCGCCAGCGGCGCGGCAGAGAGTTCGGAAGTGCGGGTTCATTGGCAGTCCGTGCGAAATGTAAGAGTCAAAGGGGACACAAGCCGAGGCCTATCGGTGAGGCAGATTGCACTCCGATTTGCGGCAGACGCACATTGGACGAATGGCCTACACCTTCTACTCATGCCTTTGGACGTTTCTTGCGATCCGGTCCACGCCTATGATTTTTGTGCCATGCGGCATTTTTGTCGCCACGGTGCGAAACCCCGTTTTCCCGGTGTTTTGCGGAACGTCAGGAGCACAGAATGAATACGCCGTTGAACGACGCCTCGCATCGTCCGCCCGGTCGCGGCTACCCGTATCGGGCGTTGGACGCGGCCGTAGTCCTGTGCACGGGCATCCTGTCCGCGCGCTGGCAGTTCGATCAAAACGTCCCTCCCCTGCATTACTTCCTCGCCTATCTATGCAGCATGGCGACTTTCGCGCTTTTCCCTGCCTTCGGTCTATACGCCTCATGGCGCGGTAGACGCCTGGGAGAATGGGCCGCACGCAGCCTGCTCGCCTGGATCTGCATCTTTACGTTAGGCATCTTCATCGCCTTCCTGATTCACCAGGTCGCCACGCTCTCGCGTCTGGCCACGGGCATCTGGTTCGTTTCGGCCGCCGCCACACTGGTCGGCATGCGTGTGGCCGCCTTCTTCCTGATGCGTGCCGCCCGCGATCGCGGGATGGATCAGAAGCGGGTGTTGATCATCGGTTTCGGCCCGCTGGGGCACGATCTTTGGCGCCGGGTGGACCGCTACCGCGGCGCCGGCTATGAGGTCGCCGGGATCTTCGCCCAGGAGCATGAGCGGCTGCCCGCCGGCGTGCTGCGCGTCGAATCGCTCGAAGATCTGCCCACCATCGTCAACGAACAGGCCGTGCGCGAGATCTGGATCGCCCTGCCGATGGAAGCAAGCCCCCGCGTGCGGGAAGTGCTCCATCATCTGCGTCACGATCTGGTTGAGATTCGCTGGATCCCCGACGTGATGTCGGTCGAACTGCTCGGCCATCGCGTGGGCGACTTCCTGGGGATGCCCACCATCCATCTGAACAGCCTGCCTGCCTCAGGCATCCGCGGCATGGCCAAGGAAGTGTTCGATCGCACCTTCGCCGCCTGCGTATTGTTGTTTTTGGCGCCGTTGCTGCTGGGAATCGCAGCCGCCATCAAGTTCACGTCGCGCGGCCCGGTGTTTTTCCGCCAACCGCGTCTGGGCGTGGATGGTCAGGTCTTCAACGTCTTCAAATTTCGCACGATGACCGTGCATAGCGAGCACGGCCAGGTCACACAGGCCACCCGCGACGATGTGCGGGTCACCAAGCTGGGCGCGTTCCTGCGCCGCACGAGCCTGGACGAGCTGCCGCAGTTCCTGAATGTGCTGCGCGGCGAGATGTCGGTGGTGGGTCCGCGCCCGCATGCGCTGGCGCACAACGAGCAATACAAGGAAATCGTGGCGCGCTACATGATGCGCCACCGCGTCAAACCCGGCATCACCGGTTGGGCGCAGATCAACGGCCTGCGCGGCCAGACCGACACCCTGCGCAAGATGAGCGATCGCGTGGAGTTCGACATCTACTACATCCAGAATTGGACGTTCCTGATGGATATGCACATCATCATGCGCACGGCCTTCTCGGGTTGGACGGGCAAGAATGTTTACTGACGCCGTGCGTACGTCCACGCCCCCCCTCCATTTGGCGTATGACGATTTTCGACAGGCTGTGGCGCATATGCCACTGGTGTCGATCGATCTGATCGTCGAGAACGCCAACGGCGACTGCCTGATCGGATTGCGGCGCAATCCGCCGGCGCGCAACTGGTGGTTCGTGCCCGGCGGCCGGATCCTGAAAAACGAATCGCGCGATGAAGCGCTCGAGCGCTTGTTGCTCGAAGAACTCGGCGCCGGCTTGAGCGCGGGCGCCCTGCCCCGCTTCACCGGTGTGTACGAACACTTTTACGACGTCGACTTCACCGGTACGGCCGGTACCAGCACGCATTACGTGGTGCTTGCCTATCGCGTGCGACTCGACGGCGATGCGGGGCAGTTGCCTCGCGCCCAACACACAGACTACCGGTGGGTTTCTCCCGCCGAGATCAACACGGATGCCACGGTGCATCCCTACACCAAAGCGTATTTCACGGAGTGAACGCGATGACGAACCCGTTACCCGAATATCAGCCCGTCATCCTCTGCGGAGGATCCGGCTCGCGGTTGTGGCCGCTGTCTCGTGAACTGTTGCCCAAACAGTTCATCCGCCTGACGAACGACCGCAGCCTGCTGCAGAACACCCTGCGGCGACTGCAGCATGCGCCCAGCGCCCGCCCCGCCATCCTGGTCTGCAATGAAACCCACCGTTTCATCGCCGCCGAACAGGTGCTGCAAGCCGGTGGCGGCCCGGTCGAGTTCCTGCTCGAGCCGTCGCCCCGCAACACCGCCCCCGCCATCACCGCGGCCGCGCTGCGGGCGATGCGCGATGGTGCCGACCCCATCCTGCTGGTGATGCCGTCTGATCACGTCATGGAAGACGACGACAATCTGGCCGTGGCGTTTGACGCCGCACTGACCGCCGCCAACGAAGGCGCGCTGGTCACGTTCGGCATCGTCCCCACCGCCCCCCTGACGGGCTATGGCTATATCCAGGCCCACGGCGCCGACCAGAGCGCGAGCGATGGCGTTCAGCCCAATGCGCTGAAGGTGCAGAAGTTCGTGGAGAAGCCTGACGCCGCCCGCGCCGCCGAGTTTCTGGCCTCCGGCGATTATTACTGGAACAGCGGCATCTTCGCCTTCAAGGCGTCGACGTTTCTGGCCGAAATGGCGCGCCACGCCCCGGAAATCCTGAACCAGGTGCGCGCGGCTGTGGCCGTGGGCACCGGCAGCGACGACGCCTTCAGCCTGGCACCCGAGCCTTTTGCGGCATGCCCGAACGATTCGATCGACTATGCCGTGATGGAACATACGGCGCTGGCCGTGGTGATTCCGCTCACGACCACGTGGAGCGACGTGGGCGCGTGGGATGCCGTCTGGGACATCGCCGCCAAGTCGACCGACGGCAATTCGGTCAGCGGCGACGTCGTGCTGAAGGATTCGCACAACTGCCTCGTCCATTCGACCCATCGTCTGGTGGCCACGATCGGACTGGAAAACATCGTGGTGATCGAAACGGCCGATGCGGTGCTGGTCGTGCACAAGGATCGCACGCAAGACGTCAAGCCGATGGTCGAGCTCTTCAAGACGCAACATCGCCACGAAATGACGCACCATCGCGAAGTGCAGCGCCCCTGGGGCTCGTACGACTCGGTGGGCACCGGCCCGCGCTACCAGATCAAGCGCATCATGGTGAAACCGGGCGCCAAGCTCTCCTCGCAGATGCACCATCACCGCGCCGAGCACTGGATCGTGGTGTCGGGTACGGCTCGCATCCGCAATGGCGACAAAACCTACCTGCTCACCGAAAACCAGTCCACCTACATACCGTTGGGTGAAGTCCACAGTCTGGAGAACCCGGGCAAGATCCCGCTGGAACTGATCGAGGTGCAGTCGGGCGCTTATCTGGGAGAGGACGACATCGTCCGTTTCGACGATATCTATGGTCGTGTCTGAGCCCGTTCTACACCCGATTCGCGCGCGTCGTTGCCTGCCGATTCTGGCGCTGTTCTTCATTACGCTTCTGGTTCTGGGCAATCTGCCGCGCATGGCGGCAGACATGTCCCAGGCCTTCGGCGACAAGCATCTGCACTTTGCGGCCTACGGCTGCATGGCGGCGTTGCTGTACATGTCGTTCAACCGGCACGCGTTCTGGGCCGGATGGATGGGGGCACTTGTCCTAGGCATTGTGGACGAGACCATCCAATCTTTTGTTCCGTATCGTTCGGCCAGCCTATTAGACCTTTTGGCCGATGCCATTGGTGCAGGGGGGACAGTAATCTTCCTTCACCTGATCCGAACCGCCATGCCCCAGGCGTGGCAACGGATCACCCGAACTCTCGAAGGCGCTGCAGCCCGCCAGCGCCCTATTCCCTCCACGCGCGTTTCGCGCAGATCGAACTAAGGAACCATCATGCCGAAAAAGGCGTTGATTACTGGTATTACGGGTCAGGACGGTGCGTACCTCGCCGAACTGCTTATCGGCAAAGGCTACGAAGTGCACGGCATCAAGCGCCGCGCTTCGATGTTCAATACTGCCCGTATCGATCACCTCTATCAAGACCCGCATGAATCGTCGCGCCAGCTGGTGCTGCATCACGGCGACATGACCGACTCGTGCAGCCTGACGCGCATCGTGCAGGCCGTGCAACCCGACGAAATCTACAACCTGGCCGCGCAAAGCCACGTGGGCGTGTCGTTCGAAGAGCCGGAATACACGGCCAACGCCGACGGCCTGGGCACGCTGCGCCTGCTCGAATCGATCCGCATCCTGAAGCTCGAAGAAAAGACGCGTTTCTACCAAGCGTCGACCTCGGAGCTGTATGGCCTGGTGCAGGAAGTGCCGCAAAAGGAAACGACGCCATTCTATCCGCGTAGTCCTTATGCCGTGGCCAAGCTGTACGCCTACTGGATGTGCGTGAACTACCGCGAAGCCTACGGCATGTATGCCTGCAACGGCATCCTGTTCAACCACGAGTCGCCCCGCCGCGGCGAGACGTTCGTGACCCGCAAGATCACCCGTGCGCTTGCCCGCATCGTGCTCGGTCTGCAGGATTGCGTCCACCTGGGCAACTTGTCGGCCCTGCGCGACTGGGGTCATGCCCGCGACTACGTCGAAATGCAATGGATGATGCTGCAACAGGATCAACCGGAAGATTTCGTCATCGCCACCGGCGTGCAATACAGCGTGCGTGACTTCATCAACGCTGCCGCCCGTGAACTCGGCGTCGTGCTCGAGTGGCAAGGCGAAGGCGTGAATGAGACGGCCACCGTGCTGTTCAGCCCCGCCTTCGACAAGCTCAAGCGCGGTCAGGTGATCGTGCGCGTCGACCCGCGCTACTACCGCCCCACCGAAGTGGAAACGCTCCTGGGCGACCCCACCAAGGCGCGCGAGAAGCTGGGCTGGACGCCGACCACGTCGTTCGACGAACTGGTCAAGGAAATGATCCAGAGCGATCTGAAAGAAGCCAAGCGCGATGCGCTGGTGGAAGAAAACGGCTACGAAATCTTCGCCTACAAGGAATGACGGTCATGAGCCTCACGTCACAGCGCGTCTTCGTCGCCGGCCATCGCGGGATGGCGGGTTCCGCCATCGTGCGCGAATTGCGCCGGCGCGGATATGAGCACATCGTGACTCGGTCGCGTACCGAGCTCGATCTGATCGATCAGGCACAGGTCAAGGCGTTCTTCGAGACGGAGAATATCGGCGTGGTCTACCTGGCAGCCGCCAAAGTAGGCGGCATTCTCGCCAACGATACCTATCCGGCCGATTTTCTCTACGACAACCTGATGATCGAGGCCAACGTCATCCAGGCGGCGCATGCTGCCGGGGTGGAGCGCCTGGTGTTTCTGGGATCGTCGTGCATCTATCCGAAGCACGCCGAACAGCCGATGCATGAAGATGCGTTGTTGACGGGTCCGCTCGAACCGACCAATGAAGCCTACGCGATCGCCAAGATCGCCGGGCTGAAACTGTGCGAAGCGTATGCCCGCCAGCATGGCGCGCGCTACATCTGCGCCATGCCGACGAACCTCTACGGAGAGAACGACAGCTACGACTTGAATAACAGTCATGTGCTGCCGGCCTTGATTCGCAAGTTTCACGAAGCGCGCGAAGCCAATAGCCCCACGGTCACGTTGTGGGGCAGCGGCAAGCCGTTGCGCGAGTTCCTGTATGTGGACGATCTGGCAAGCGCCTGCGTGACGCTGGCCGAATCGGACGCCGCAGCCGGCGTCTATAACGTCGGCGCCGGTAGCGATATCACCATTGCGGATCTCGCCACGATCATCGGCGAAGTGGTGGGTTACGACGGCGAGATCGTGTATGACGCGACCAAGCCTGACGGCACGCCGCGCAAGCTGCTCGACTCCTCGCGCATGCAGGGATTGGGCTGGCAGGCGCAGACCGGTCTGCGTGACGGCATCGCACAAACCTATGCGCACTACCTGGCCGGCCGGGTACATGGCGCGGCCCCCACCGTGGATCAAGCGCAATGCCTGGTTTGATCCGGCGCGCCCTCAAGGGCAATGCGTCATTCTGGGGCCTGGTGGAGTACGGTGTCGGTCCGCTGACGGCGTTGGCTGCCGTGCCGTTGCTCTTCGGGCAGCTGGGCACGGTGGGCTACGGCCAGTTCGCCATGGTGTTGGCGCTGGCCGGCTTCGGCAACGTCGCCAATCTCGGGGCGGCAATCACCGCCACGAAACTGGTGTCTGAACGCGTGCACGAAGAAGGCGGCGCCGTGCGCGGTGCGTCCGTCAGCGTGGCGCTGGTGTCCCTGGCGCTGGGCGTGGTGGCGATCGGCGCCGTCATCGCCTGGCTTGCCATTCTGTTGTTCTGGCCGCATGTGACGTTCGGCGGGTTGCCGATCGCCGCGTTGGCACTGCCTGCCCTGGCGGTGTATCTGGGTCAGCAGGTCGATCAATTATTCAGCGGCTGCCTCAAGGGCAGCGAGCATTTTTCAGCCACGGCGCTCTGCGAGGGCGGCGGGCGCATCGCGGCACTGGCGATTTCGGTCACGGTGGCATTCATGACGAAGTCACCGGCCTTGACGGCGCTGGCGCAGGCGGCGGGCTTGCTGTGCACCGGGCTGCTCAAGATGCACCTGTTTGCACGTCAACATGGCCGCAGCGTCATCCTGCCGCACTACGACAAGCCTGCGATGGGCACGGCCTTCCGCTTTTCCCGCTGGTCGTGGCTCAACAGCCTGAGCGCGTTGGCGTTTGGCTCGGTCGATCGTGTGCTGGTGGGTAGCCTTTTGGGGCCGGCCGTGCTGGCCATCTACACCGTCGGGGCGCAAGTCGGTCAGATCATCCATACGGTATGCGTCGCCCTCTTCCAGAAAGCGATGCCGCGCGTGAGCCGTCTGCTGTCGCAAAGCAAGGAAGGCGTGGCCCCGGGCCGTGAAATCCGCAAGATGGTGCTGGTCAACTTTGCACTTTCCGCGATCGGCACTGTGCTCGGCCTGGCCTTCGCCGGACCGCTCCTGCGGATGCTGGCCGGTGAAGACGCCACGGCGCACTTGCATACCTTCCAACTGCTGATCGTCGCGTCGGGCCTGTTGTCGTTGAACGTGGCGTCGCACTTCTCGCTGCTCGGTCTGGGCAATGCGCGCGTGGTCGCACTGCTCAATGGCGGCGCGGGACTGGTGATGATCGGCGTCCTGGTTTTTGGTGTCCCGTTGATGGGCGAACCCGCTGCCGGCTGGGCACGGATTCTCTATGCACTGGTCACGCTTCTCGGCATCTGGGTGGCGTTTCGCGAAACGCGCCCGATGGCATCTCCGATTGTTTCTCCCGGCTTACGGTAAAAAATTATGTTGAGGGCTTATATGTACAAGCGTCACGCCGAAACGACCGCCACACTCGTCGACTTCGTCAGCGGTCTCAAGCCCGCCAAACCCGTACCGGCAGGTCGGCTTCCCAAAATCAGCATCATCACACCGTCGTACAACCAGGCGAAGTTTCTGGAGCGCACGATTCTTTCCGTGCTCAACCAGAACTATCCGCGCCTGGAGTTCATCGTCATCGATGGTGGTTCCACCGACGGCAGCGTCGAGATCATCAAGCGCTACGAGAAGTACCTGACGTACTGGGAAAGCGCCAAGGATCGCGGCCAGTCGCACGCCTTGAACAAAGGCTTTGCGCGCGCCACCGGCGATTATGTAGGCTGGCAGAACTCGGACGATCTGTATTACCCCGGCGCGCTGCTCAAGCTCGGCGAAGCCGCCTCGCACGGCCGGCCTTCGATCGTGAGCGGCAACCTGCTGGTGGCCGATGCCAACAATAAGGTTTTGCGCCGCGTGCACTACACGCCCATGACGCGCCGTGAGCTTACCGTCATCAAGGCGTCGATCCCCAATCAATCGGCCCTGTTCCGCCGCGATCTGTTCGAACGCCTGGGCAGCATCGACGAGAGCATGCGCTATTGCATGGATCTCGAGCTGTGGAGCCGCTTGTTGAAGGAAGGCCCCAACAAAGTCGTGCCCAGCGCGTACGGCGTATACACGTCGCACGACGAAACGAAGACGGCGCTGCTCGACGACGTGCATCGCAGCGAACGCGCGATGATCGTCGAGCGGATCCAGAAGTCGGAACCTGGAATGGGGTCGTTCTTTCGCCTGTCGTGCCGCGCCGCGCAAGTCGCCGCGCACGCACGCCAGGGCGACTTCCCCTACCTGATGGACAAGCTGCTCACCAAGATGGTGGGACGCGACACGTGGAATGCTTACTAAAGCGAATGCCGCCATGCCGAACATCTATCATAAATACTCGACCCTGCCGCTTCTAGGATGGGCAGCGTTCACGGCGCTGTGCCTGAACGAAGAGATGTTCATCATCGGCGTGGGGTCATTCAAGCTCTCGCCGTACGACTTGCTGTTCGTCGGCATCCTGCTGGCCAAGTTCATTCGCCTGGCCGAGCCGTCCGCCTATCAGTTGCCTGGCGGCAAATTGGGCGGCATCCTGGCCTTTGCGGGCTTTGCGGTGTTGTATTGCCTATTCATGGCCGGCAACCAGCCGGGCATCGAAACCGGCGACGTCTTCCGCGATCTGCGGGTGGTGTTCTATTTCCTTTTGATGCCTCTGCTTTGCTACAAGGACATCAATACGCCGCATGCCCTGCGCATGATGCAGTGGTACCTGGTGGCGGCCGGGGTATTCGTGGCGCTGTACGGCCTGGGTGAACAGGCCTTGGGCTTCAGCGTGTCCAACCCGGTGCGCAACGTTCGCCTGGGCATCTGGGTGCTGCCGTTCTCGATCGTTTCGCTCTTGTACTTCCGCCCGCAACTCGGTATCAAGACGCGCACCTCGTACGCCTTGATCCTGTTGATGTTGATGACGTTGGCGTTCTCGCTCAACCGCAGTCAGTATCTTCAGGCCATCGTGGCGATCGGACTGGCCATGCTGATGGGTGGACGCGTCAACGCCATGCGCCGGGGCATTGCGCTGTTTGGCCCCGCGCTGGCGGTGGGACTGAGTGCGTTTTGGGCGATCGGCTACATGGACGTGCTGATCCAGCGGATCTTCAGCGTGGGCGAGCTCGAGTACGACTCCAGCTACGGCGCGCGGATCCAGGAATACGTGGGTCAGATGGAGTTTTTCCGCGAAGCCCCGATCGTGGGCAAGGGCGCGGGCTTTCGCAGCTGGGTGATGGGCGAGAACGGCTTCGAACTCAGCACGTTCGCGCACAACTCCTGGTCCTTCTACCTGATGAAGTTCGGCATTCTGGGCACCACCATCATCATGCTGCCCTGCGTGTTGATGATCATGTTCTCGCTCCTCAGAAGCTATGGCAACCCGACGCTCGAACTGCATCGCCGTTATCTGTTGGCGTGCTTCCCGGTTTACCTGTTCGTCGACTCGCTGTCGGGCGGGTTGGCCTATGCCCCCAAAACGGTATTTATCGGCTTTCTCCTGGCTTACTGCCTGGCGCTCTTGAACAATGCTCGCACGTGGCCTCGCGCCACTCCCGCCCAACCGGCTCCCGCATATACCAGGATCGCGCATCATGCTTGATATTCTTTTCGTCTCGCCCGACTTGCATCGGGGCGGTGTGGGACGTTGCGTCTCGTTCGTGGTCGATGCGCCCACGGCGGACGGCGCCACGGTGGGCCTCTTTCTGGCCCGCGGCCGCGACGACGCCTATCCGGTGCGCAACCCCCGGGTCGTTCAGGCGCTGGGCGTGATCGAGTCGTCGATCGGACTGCTGGCACGCCTGCCCTATGTGGCCTGGCGTTTGTACCGCACCGTCAAGCGCGAGCAACCCAAGGTGGTCTGCACGCACGGTCTGCTGTGCAACGCGATGATCATTCCCATCAAGTGGCTGCTGGGCAACCGCTTCCGCACCGTCGCTTTCGAACACAATAGCCCCAGCACGCATTACGCCACCACGCGTTTCGGCGGTTTGAAGCGCGCGCTGCTGTCGTATTGCTATCGGCGCCATGACCGCATCGTCGGCGTATCGCAAGGCGTGACCCGCGATCTCGAATCGATGTTCCCGGCACTGCGCGGCCGTTGCCATCACATCTACAACGGCATCTCGCTTGAGCTGGTGCGCCAGATGGTGCAAGTGGCCGCAGCGATGCCGGTGTCACCCACCTTTCGTATCGTGGCGCTGGGCCGCCTGGTCGAGGCGAAGGACTATCCCACGCTGATCAGTGCCGTCTCCATCCTGAACGATCCGGAAGTCGTCGTCGACATCATCGGCGACGGCCCCGATCGCGCGCTGCTCGAAGCGCAAATTGCGCGCGAGCCGTCGCAAACGAAAATCAATTTTCTCGGCCATCTCGACAATCCGTTTCCGAATCTCGAATCGGCGGATCTGTTCGTGCTGCCGTCCAAGCGCGAAAGCTTCGGCAACGTCCTCGTCGAAGCCCTGGCCTTGGGCAAACCCATCGTCGCGGCGGACTGTCCGTCCGGCCCGGGAGAAATTCTGGATCGAGGCCGCTACGGCGTGCTCGTGCCAGTGAGCGACCCGGCCGCCATGGCCGCCGCTTTCCGTCGATTGATCGATGACGCCCCCGCTCGCGCCAAACTGGCCGCCGGCGGCCCGCAACGTGCCGCCGACTTCTCGTTGGAATCGCACTGTGTGGCGGTCTTCGATCTGTTCCGTCCGCTAATGAAACCGTCATCCTGACCCGGAGAATCCCGTAATGGCCCGCATTCCTGTCTCGGTCGTCGTCATGACGAAAAACGAAGAAAGAAACATCGCCAAATGCCTGCAAGGTTTGCAGGATTTCGACGAGATCTTCGTCATCGACTCTCACAGTACCGACGCCACCTGCAGCATCGCCACGTCGATGGGCGCCAAGGTCGTCAATTTTGCCTGGAACGGCCAATACCCGAAGAAGAAGCAGTGGTGCCTCGAGCAGCTGCCTTTCTCGCACCGTGTGGTGCTGTACGTGGATGCCGACGAAGAAATGACGCCGGAGCTGGCCGAGGATATCCGCCGCGCCGTGCCCCAGTTCGACGGCAAGGTCGCCGGCGCGTTCGTCGCCTTCGACTATGTGTTCTGCGGCAAAAAGCTCAACCACGGTCATCGCGTGTTCAAGCTGGTGCTGCTGGATCGCGAGCGTTCGCGCTTCCTGGATTATGACGACCTGGACGTCGCCAATATGTGGGAAGTCGAAGGCCACTACCAGCCCACCGTGGACGGCAGCACGATTGCGCTCAATGGCCGCATGGTGCACAACGACCACGACTCGCTGTATCACTACTTCGACAAGCACAACCGCTATTCGGATTGGGAGGCCAAGCTGCGCGTGAAGGGCTTGCTCAACGATCCGCGCGAAGCCAACGTCGGCATGCGCAGCATCATGAAGAAGGTGTTCCAGGCTCTGCCGTTCAAGGGCCCCACCGCCTTCGTGCACAGCTATCTGTTCAAGCTTGGTTTTCTGGACGGCAAGGCGGGCTTCGATTTTGCAGTGGCCCGCGGCTTGTACTACTGGCAGATCGGTTTGAAGATCGACGAGTTCGAGTCCGAAAGTCAGAAGCGCAAGGCTCGCCCGACTGCCGTGGCGACACCCGCCGCGCAGGCCGGTAAGTAATCCGGAGCGCCACAGATGGATACCTTGCAACGGCTCGATCAGTTCAGCGTGGCTCCCGGGTCACGCGGACGCTCGGCGCTTTACGTTCAACTCTGGTGGGTGGTGCAGGCGACGCTCTTTCGCGGCTCGCCCCAGATTGCCTATGGCTTTCGCCGCTGGCTGTTGCGTTGCTTCGGCGCGAAGGTGGGCACGAAGGTGCTGATCCGCGCCACCGCCACCGTGACTTATCCCTGGAAGGTCACGATCGGCGACTACTCGTGGATCGGCGACGATGCCGTGATCTACAGCATCGGCCAGATCGTGATCGGGGATCATGCCGTCGTCTCGCAACGCAGCTATCTGTGCGCGGCCGATCATGACGCCGCGCAGATCGATTTCCCCATCCGCGAACGCCGCGTCGATATCGGCAGCGGCGCGTGGGTGGCCACGGATGTGTTCGTGGGGCCCGATGTGACGATCGGCCGCAATACGGTCGTCGGCGCCCGCAGTTCGGTGTTCAAGAGTTTGCCCGACAACATGATTTGCCACGGCACGCCGTGCCGTCCGGTCCGCGCACGCACGCTGCGTGATGCCGGAGTTGTCGCGGCATGAAGATCCTGATCTATGGCGTGAACTACGCGCCCGAGCTGACCGGCACCGGCAAGTACACCGCCGAGATGGCGGCCTGGCTGGCGGCGCGCGGACACACCGTGGACGTCATCGTGCCGCCGCCCTACTACCCGCAATGGCGCATTCAGGACGGCTATCGCGCAGGCGCGTACATGCAGGAAACGATCGATGGCGTGACGGTTCACCGCGCCCCCATCTGGGTGCCGCCGCAACCCGGCGGCGTGAAGCGTCTGATTCACCTGGCCACGTTTGCGCTGTCGAGCCTGCCGACGCTGGTTCGGCGGGCACTCGGCCGACCCGACGTGGTGATGATCGTGGCACCTGCCCTCTTCTGCGCGCCTGCGGCATGGGTTGCCGCGCGCGCCAGCGGTGCGCGCGCCTGGCTGCACATTCAGGATTACGAAGTGGATGCGGCCTTCGAGCTGGGACTGCTGAAAGGCCGTTGGCTGCGCCGCATGGTGACGGCTTGCGAAGGCGCGCTGCTGCGCCGCTTCGACCGCGTGTCGACGATATCCAGCCGCATGCTGGCGCTGGCCACCGCCAAAGGGGTGCGTGCCGACCGTCTCTTCAGCTTGCCCAACTGGATCGATCTGCACGCCATCCAGCCCACCGAGGGCGTGAATCCCTATCGCGCCGAATGGGCCACCGAGCCCGGTCATAGTGTGGCCATGTACGCCGGCAACATGGGCGGCAAGCAGGGACTGGAAACCTTGGCGACGGCCGCCTATCTGCTGCGCCATGAGCCCATCGATTTCGTGTTCTGCGGTCAGGGTTCGGGCCGCGAGGAGCTCGAACGGCGTTGCGCCGGACTGCGTAATGTGCGGTTCCTGGATCTGCAACCCGTCGAGCGCCTGGGCGATCTGCTCAACGCGGCCGACATTCATTTGCTGCCGCAGCGCCGAGGCGCTGCCGATCTGGTCATGCCGTCCAAACTGACCGGCATGCTGGCCAGCGGCAAACCGGTGGTGTGCGGCGCCGCCGCCGGCACCGAGCTCGCTGCGGTGGTGGCCCAATGCGGCATCATCACGCCGCCTGAGAATGCCCGCGCGATGGCGCGCGCGGTACGTGCCTTGGCGCACGATCCGCAGCGGCGCGCCACACTCGGCCGAGCAGCCCGCACCTACGCCGTTACCACGCTGGATCGCGATGCCGTCCTCACGCGACTCGAGCAGGCCCTGCTGGACAGCGTCGCCGCCAAGCCGGGTGCGCCCGCGCAAGCGGCGGTAAGACGGGGCTGAGAGGCTTCGGGCCGACGCCATTCGCTGGCGTTGCCGATGGCACTGTAAGGCATCACAGCCGCATCAAGGTCGCATCAAAGGAAACGCCGGCGTCATGACGACGCCGGCGTTTTTTATGGGACGCGATGAATCATTGCGCCACCGTTGCGGGATACTGCCACAAGTCGATCGAGGGTGACGGTCGCAGTTGAGCGACCGCTGTCGGCGCGTCGCCGTTGGACGGTCACTGCAGGATGGCTGCTGCCGAAGGGAAATGGAACGCTCCGGTGCCTATGGTGAAGCGACCACGCACGATCTGCACCCGCGCCAAAGCGCCTGCAGACCGCACGCGCGGTGCTTACAGCAACCCTTGATGAATCGCGATGAAGGTCGCCTCGGCCTGGTTGCGGGCGTTCAACTTCCAGTACAAGGTGCGCGCATGGCTCTTCACCGTGGCGACCGAGATCCCCATCTCAACGCCAATCTCCCGCATGGTGTTGCCCTGCGCGAGCAGCTTCAGGATGGCCAGCTGACGCGGTGTCAGCGCGCGGCTCGAGATGCCATCCACTTCCATCGAGCGTGAGCCGTCGCGCCGGCCCTGCGGGTTCGATCCATTCACCAGTGCCAGCACCGGTCGGCCATCGTTATCCGAGGCGGTTTGCGCCGGCGGCCGGGGAAAGCACTCGCCTTCCAGCATGACCAGATTGATGGCGAGCAGAATCGCCTCCGGCGTGGACGACCGCGGTATGAATCCGCGGAACTCGGCACGCACGCACGCCGCCAGCAAAGCTGGATCGGGCGAGGCATACAACATGATGGCGCGATCGGGCGAAAACAACGATGTTGCCAACGCAAACGACTGCAATGTGGCGTGATCGGCATCGCCGGCGCCAAACAACAACAGCTCGGCGTGAATGTCGGTATCCGACTTCACTGCCGCAAGTTGTTCAAAAGATAGTGCATGTACATCGTCAAACCCCGGCACCCCATCCAGCAGGTGCTTGAGCGCGACGCGCACTATCGCGTAGTCCTCAATCAATACGATCGTCATTCCGTGCAACGCCCCGTTCGCACTCACTTGTGCCCACGTTGACACGCGATGCAGACAGCCTCTGTCCGATACGCGTGCGGCATGTTTTCTTCCATGCCTTACGAGGGACCCACTCCCATGCTCGTTCACTCAAACGCGGTGCATGTTGCGTTGCGTGAATAAGCACTGAATCCAAGGTCATGCTATCAGCGTGCTCCGCGAATTCCTCTCGCTCAAGAGGATGACGCGATGGCCTAGTCAGGTGGGCTGATGGGGCCCGCCGAGACTCAAGCCTGACGCCGAGCCAGGCCATAACGCGAATCGACGGCAGGAGGTGCCTGACGAGCCGGATCCCAATCGAGCGTGGCGCCGCGTTGCAACGCAGCGTAAACAGCCTCGCCCTTATTCTTCACGTGCAGGCGCTGATAGAGCGTGCAGGCGTGCGTCTTGGCCGTCGCCACCGAGATGTTCAGCAACCGGCTGACCGTCTTGATCGGGTAACCACGCGCCAGCAGCACCAGCACTTCATATTGGCGCGGCGTGATCTTCAGCAACTGGGCACCGGCCGTCACGGGCATCGCGCCTTTCAGATCGGGTACGCCGCCAGCGGTTGCGCTCTCGTCTTTCATTGCTGCGAAGCCGGGGCCCGCAGTAACCGGCATGGCATTGCCGCTCGGAAAGCACTGACCGCCCGCCATCACCAGACGAATTGCCGCTTCCAGCACTTCGATCGAGGCCGTCTTCATCAGGCAGCCCAGCACCGTGCCATCAGGCAAACCCTGCGGCGGCATCTGCCAGGTGTTGGCTTCGGTCAGCAACAGAATGCGCTTCGGTTGCAGCGTGCGCTGAACTTCCTTCAGTGCCTGCCAACCCGCCGTCGTATCCACCGGCAGACCGAAGATCAGCAACTCGACGCCGACGTCGCTTTCCGGCAGGTTCGCTACCTGATCGATGTCCAGCGCCGAGATATCCCAGACACCTTCGATCTTGCTCAAAATTTCGCGCAGACCCAATCTCAGGAGTGGGTGTGTTTCGATAAGGACCATTCTGGCCATGTTGATTCCCCTGCTGCGCCCCCGGCTTACGGGAGCAAAAGAGCTAAAGACAAGTACCTAATCAATACTGCCTACTTCGGGTAAACATTGCGTCTCGCCCTGTTCACCTTCTGAAACCTAATTAGGATGGTGAACATCATTCCGAGTACGCCAGACGGATGTTAGGAGCAGCCTGTTGCGAAATCAACGTCACACAAATGGTGGATTAGAAGCACAAACAGAAATCATGACGCAATATTACTGAATAAAGGGCAAATGCCGATTTATTGCGCTTTCTTTTAATACTTTAGGCTGAGATTAGACGACTAGTCTCATCCAAAATTGCGACTTTCTAGGCGCTTGAAATAGAACGATATTTTGTAACTTTGTGCGGCGCAGCAGCAACGGCAACACTAGGGAAGCTTTGGAAATACAGACATTTCAGCTTATTGCACCCGCCAAATCTGTAACTTATGACAAAGTTATTGCATTGCATTAAGTTGTAAGGCCGAAGTAAGACCGGCAGATTTGCGACTCAGATAAAGCCGTCAGCTAGATAATATATTTATTATTTTATTTGGATAATCTACTGCTTAAACTGCCGGTCAAATACCAACCAACTATTCGACGTATGCGAAATCAAAAACAGTCATTCCCTTTGTGTGATGGCAATGATGCATGGACGGCCGTGACCGATTGACCAGTCGGGCGTAATGAATCGGCCCTTCCGTTTCTACATACTCATCGGGTGTGAGGGTCACGATACGGTTCAGTGACACACCCTTGCCGTAATGGCAGAAGCCCTGGTACTGGGCACAACGTGTGAGCTCGCCTGTGGGCGAGACGACGATGCCGGCATTGCGCGCCCGGGACGGGCTGCGGACCACAGGATTGGCCTGATGCGCGGTCCACGAAGTAGACGTCGGGCTATCTGCGTAAAACGCAAACAACTCATCGGAATGGCTATAACCATTCGCGCGATCAATATTGGTGAGCAACCACCATCGCCCATCGCGCGGAAAAATAATCGAATCCACTGCCGACACATCTTTCATAAGTGTGGAGGCAAGCTCCCACTTCAAAGGAAAGTCGACGCACTTCCATAACTCAATCGTACGATTCCCACAAGTTTCCGGCATCATAAATATGCTGCCGTCGTGCTCGAAGATGTAAGGAAACGACAAATGATAGGGTAAATCCAGCACAACGCCCAGGAAAGTGAACTTGCCATCGATGTAGGATGCTGCCGAAATCTTTCCTTTTCCTTCAGAGAAGGCGTAATCCTCGAAGAACACATAGGGGGTGCCGTCATGGGTGTAGGCGAAAGGATCAGCGTAAAAGGAGCCCTTCGGTGCGGTCAGCACCTCTGCCGGTGCGGAAAGCGTCTGCGCGGGAGCATCCGCGCACATGCCGATGCGCCAGGTGACGTTCTTTCGGACCATGCGCAGCCACATCAGATTAGTCATCAGCGCCGTTTGCCGCATCAAATAAGCCGCGCTCTGCCAGTTGTCAGGGCGCGAGCGTAGATCGATCGCCTCGCCCTGAAGCGTTATGGGCAACTCGAGCTTGTGCGGCGTGAGGGTCAGCCGGTTGAGCGCATCGAACAGCATCAGGTTGCCCAGGCTGAGCGAGCGCACGTGGTTCTTGAGCCAGAACACCTCGGTATTGAAGGTGCGCGACTCGATCAGCGCATCGGTTTCGCATGCACCGCCCATACGCCACAATTTGACGGACGTATGATCGGACCGCGCCATGACCTGCCAGAAGCCGGCATGCCGGTCGCACACTTGCGTCACATCGGCGTAGGACAATTGCCATAGTCCCATCGGTGCGAAACGCACCATCGTGCCGCGTAGCACCGGCATCCCGAGCGCAATGACCAGATCGAGCGGCGCAGCGCGCGACAATCCGGCCAGCGATGCGTCCGATACCGTCATGACGCCGTGGGCATCGCACGAGGTATCAACCTCATAATGCGACAGCGCCTGCAAATCCGGCACCGGCGCCGCCTCGTCGATCAACACCCGCTCGCGCGCCGCCAGCAACTTCGATTCCAGCCGGGCGAGCCCGCGATAGAAGATCGATGTGCGAGGATGGCTGGGCGCTGAGCGCGCGCCACTGCGCTTTTCGCGCGCAATCAGAACGGTACAGTCGATGTCCGATCGCGCGCGCACCCAGGCAATCACATCGCGTATCCAGCCTGGCTGATCTTCACCGTCGATCAGAATCCCTACCGTTAGTGTCTTCATTGGAAACCTTGCCTCCGCAATTGCCGTCAATATGAAGTAGTGACTGACACACGCTTGCATAGTGCAATGTTGTCGCTCCCACATCTAGGCTGCATTCAGGCTACGGCGTCCGATTTAACGGCACGGGTAGGGACGCGTCTTAGGGCTACCTCCGAGGCTGGCGCATCAGCGTCAACGTACTTCTTCCGACTCGGCCATCGGCGGGTACGCCGGCCGCCGTCTGCTCCATACGCACGGCATCCCGCGTCTTGGTGCCAGGTATTCCATCGGGCACGCCGACGTCGTATCCACGGGCCTGCAGCACCGTTTGCACCTCTTTGATTTCTGCGCGCGACAACCCAGGGTCATCGGTTGGCCAAGGCGTTTTCAACGCAGTGCCGCCATCGATACGGTTGATGAGGAGGCCTACAGCAAGTGCGTAGCGCTTCGATTGGTTGTAGTGCAAAATCGCGTCGAAATTGAAGGTGGCCATAAAGGCGGGGCCATTGGCACCGGTTGGCACAAAGAGGTAGGTTTGCGCCGTGCCGGGCAATTGCAGGCGCTGCGCACCGACCAATGGCGAGCCATCCGCCAGCGTAACGCCCGCATCCGCCCAGGCTGAGGCGGCCCGACGACCGCCAGGTGCCATGACCTCGGCATCGGCGTTCTGCGGCAACGTATTGCGCAGCGATGCGGGCAACCGCACTTCCGTCACGGCCGGCAATCCATGCGTCCATTGCGCGCCCCGCTTGCGCAGGTGATTGGCCGTCGACGCCAAGGCGTCCGGCAAGGAACCGTAAAGATCGATGCGGCCGTCGCCGTCACCATCGGCAGCCAGCTCATAAAATGAGGTTGGAATGAACTGCGTCATCCCGAAGGCGCCACTCCACGAACCCACGAATGTGGGCGCTTGCACCGTGCCGTCACGCAGCAGGCGCACCGAGGCGTACACGTTCTTTTTCCAGAGCGGATTGGTTTCCGTACACGCGCGGGTCACCCAGGCGTCCAGCACATTGGTCTTGCCCAGCAGACTGCCGTAGTTGGTTTCGATACCGAAGATGGCGACCAGCACCTCCGGGTCGACGTCATAGCGCCGCGCGATATTCTGCAGATCAGCACCGGTCTTGACCAGAACCGCACGGCCTTGCGCGACGCGCTCGTCATCGACGGTCTTGGCAAGGTAATCCCACCAGGTTTCTCGTCCTTCAGGTTGACCCTTGCGTGCCGATACCGTGGAGGCCAGCAACTTGGCATTGGCGGTATAGCGATCGAAGTCGGCCACCGACACCCCGTTGGCGGGCGCCGCACCGCGCATTTGCGCCATGCAGGCGGACGCATCGGCGTCGGCTTCGAGCGCCTGTACGGGTGCCGAGGCAAGCAGCGAAAACAAGACCGAGAGCGCGCCGGCGGCAGTGGCGCCACGCTTGAGTGACCGGTTTGACGGCATCGAATGTCCCAAAGAATGAGGAAAAACCCCTACCCTGCCCGAATCGGACGGGGTCGTCCAGTCGGATGACAAAAGGGCGCCCGGCACCAAGCCGTGCGCCCTCATTCCATAACGATCGCGCTATGAGGCCCGTTGGGCTACGCCGTCGTGACCGCTCCCATCCGCCAGGAAGGGGTAGTCGGTGTAACCATGCTCGCCCCCGCCGTAGAAGGTCGTCTGATCGGGTTCGTTCATCGGAGCATCGTCGCGCAGGCGGCGCACGAGATCGGGATTGGCGATGTACAGCTTGCCGAATGCGATCAGATCGGCCTCGCCCGACTCAACCGCCTTCAAGGCCAGGGCACGGTCGTAGCCGTTATTGGCCATCCACAGCGCGCGGCCGCCGGCCTCTTTATAGACGCGGCGCAATGCGGCGTAGTCGAAGGGGGTATCACCTTGCTTGAAGTCGCGCGCGCCACCCGTGGCGCCTTCGATGATATGAACGTAAGCCAGGGGATACTGGGCGAGCTTCTGCACCACGGCTTCGAACAGCGTCTGTGCATCCGGATCCGACGCATCGTTGGCCGGCGTCACTGGCGAAATGCGGATACCCGTGCGGCCTGCGCCGATCTCCTGCGTGATGGCGTCCAGCACCTCACCCAGGAGCCGAATGCGGTTTTCGATCACGCCGCCGTATTCGTCCGTGCGATGGTTGCTGCCCGAACGCAGGAACTGGTCGATCAGGTAACCGTTCGCCGCATGAATCTCCACGCCGTCGAAACCGTTGTCGATCGCCGCCCGGGCGGCACGGCGATAGTCCTCGACCAACCCGGGCAATTCGTCGATCTCCAGCGCGCGTGGCTCGGAAGTCTCCACGAATTTGCCCTTGCCGTCCTCGATGATGTAAGTCTTGGCCTTGGCGCGCAGCGCGGACGGCGCCACCGGCTTGCCATCATCCTTCTGCAGGGAGGTATGCGAAATCCGGCCCACATGCCACAACTGCACCACGATTTTGCCACCGGCGGCATGCACCTTGTCGGTCACGTGCTTCCAGCCCGCCAGTTGCTCGTCGCTGTAGAGTCCGGGCACATCGGCATAGCCCTGACCCTGCTGCGTGATCGCCGTGGCTTCGGTGATGATCAACCCGGCGGACGCGCGTTGTTCATAGTAGGTGGCCGTGATGGGGGCCGGCACGGCGCGCGGCGAACGGTTGCGCGTCAGCGGCGCCATCACGATGCGGTTGGCCAGATCGATATCGCCAGCTTTCACGGGGTCGAACAGCGTTGTCATGAATCATCCTTTTCTAAAACGGAAGTAGGCGCACGGGAGAGCAAACGGCGCGCCCGAAACATCATCACCTTACATCCAGCCGATATCAAACAATAATCCTACATTTCTTCTGGTTATATGGATAAGTCGAGAAGTTAGTTTGCCCCATCCAGGTGCGCGGGCATGATCGCTCTCACAAGGCCATCGGCCCATTTCATTCTGGAGAAGTACGTGATCAAGCGAATCCTCGCCCTGTCCGCATTGGCAGTCTCGACCGTGACGGCGGCGCCCGCATCGGCGCAACAAACGATTTTGAACACGTCGTACGACATTGCGCGGGAATTGTTCACGGCCATCAATCCGAAGTTTCAAGCCGACTGGAAAGCCAAGTCCGGCCAGGATCTGAATATCGAGCAATCGTTCGCTGGCTCGTCGCGTCAGGCGCAAGCCATCCTGCAGGGGCTGAAAGCCGACGTGGTCACGTTCAACCAGATCACCGACGTCGATACACTTGCGCAGCGCGGCTTGATCAAGAAGGATTGGCAGAAGGCGTTTCCCAACAACAGCTCGCCGTACTACAGCACGATCGCGTTTTTGGTGCGCAAGGGCAATCCCAAGCAGATCAAGACGTGGGACGACCTGACGCGTGACGACGTGAAGCTGGTGTTCCCCAATCCTAAAACCTCGGGCAATGCGCGCTATTCGTATCTTGGCGCATGGCTGTATGCCAACGAGAAGTTCGGTGGCGACGATGCCAAGAATCGCGCGTTCGTCGGCAAGCTGCTGAAGAACGTCGAGAGCTTCCCCACCGGCGGGCGCGGCGCCACGGTTGCCTTCGCGCAAAACAATCAGGGCGATGCGCTGCTGACGTTCGAATCCGAAGTCAACAACATTGCCGCCAGCGACGAATTCAAGGCATTGGGCCTCGAAGTGGTGGTGCCGCCCATAAGCGTGCTGGCCGAATTCCCGGTAGCCGTGGTCGACCGCGTGGCCGATGAGAAAGGCACGCGCAAGGTGGCCGAGGCGTATCTGAACTATCTGTACACCCCCGAGATCCAGAAACTGCTGGCCAGCTTCTACTACCGCGTGCACGACAAGGCGGTCGTGCAGGAAACGGCCAAGCAATTCCCGGCCATCAAGCTGATCAATCCGCAGGACGTGCTGGGCGCGTGGGACGATATTTCCAAAACGCACTTCGCCTCCGGCGGCGTCCTTGATCAGTTGCTGGCGCAAGGCCGCTAAACTGCGATAACGCTCGACCCTCGATCCCTGCGGTCGGCCGCCTTTCCCAGGCGGCCGATTTGCATTTTCCGGTTCCGCCTCTCGCATGTCGTTCTTCAAACAACATCCCACCCTGCCCGGCTTCGGCTTGAGCTTTGGCGTGAGCGCCCTGTTCATCACGCTCGTCATTCTGGTGCCCTTGGCCGGACTGCTCGCTTATCTGAGCAATATGTCCGGCGCCCAGTTCCTGGCCGCCGTCACCGATCCGCGTGTGGTGGCCAGTTACCGCGTCACGCTCACAGGCGCGGCCTACTCCACCCTGATTGCCCTGGTGGTGGGATTGCTGCTGGCGTGGGTGCTGGTGCGCTACCGTTTCCCCGGGCGCGAACTGCTCGATGCCCTGGTCGATTTGCCTTTCGCCTTGCCCACCGCCGTGGCGGGCCTGACGTTATCGGTGCTGCTGGCGCCCAATGGCTGGGTGGGCCAATGGCTGGCCCCGTTCGGCATCAAGGTGTCGTACGCCTTTCCCGGATTGGTGATCGCGATGGTGTTCACCAGCCTGCCCTTCGTGGTGCGCTCGGTGCAACCCGTGCTGGCCGAGATGGGGCCGGAATATGAAGAAGCTTCGCACACGTTGGGCGCCAACGATTGGCAGACCACATGGCGCGTGATCCTGCCTGCGCTCGTGCCCGCTATCTTCACGGGCGCTTCGCAAGCCTTCATCCGCAGTCTGGGCGAATTCGGCGCCGTGGTGATGATTGCCGGCAACATCCCCTACAAAACCGAGATCACGTCGCTGATGATCTTCGTACGGCTGTCCGAATACGACTACGCCGCGGCCTCGGCGATCGCCTCGGTCGTGCTGGGTGCCTCGTTGCTGTTGCTGTTCTTGCTGCAAGTGCTGCAAGGCCGTTTGCTGCCGTGGCAGCGCCCGGGGGTATGAGATGAAACCGCAATCGTTCAAACAATGGCTGCTCGTGGCCCTCGCCGTGATCGCTGCACTGCTGTTGCTGGTGCTGCCGCTGGCGTTGATCTTTGCGCGCGCGCTGTCGGGCGGCTGGGCCATGCTGGTCGCCAATCTGCACGAGCCCGACATGATCGCGGCGATCCAGCTCACGTTGCTGGCGGCCGTCATCACGGTCCCGGTCAACCTGGTGTTCGGCATCCTGATGGCGTGGTGCGTCACCCGCTACGACTTTCGTGGCCGCAAGCTGCTGATGACGTTGATCGACATCCCCTATGCCACCTCCCCCGTGGTGGCAGGCCTGTGCTACCTGGTCGTGTACGGGTTGGAGAGCGCGGTAGGCAGCTGGTTTTACGCGCGCGATATGCAATTGATGTTTGCGTGGCCGGGCATCGTGATGGTCACGATCTTCGTCACCTCGCCCTTCGTGGCGCGCATCCTGATCCCACTGATGCAATCGCTGGGTACGGAGGAAGAACATGCCGCCCTGACGCTGGGCGCCACCGGCTGGCAGATCTTTCGCCGGGTAACGTTACCCAATATCAAATGGGGGCTGATCTATGGCACGGTGATCACCAATGCCCGGGCAGTCGGTGAGTTCGGTGCGGTATCGGTGGTGTCGGGCGCGATTCGCGGCAAAACGGTAACGCTGCCGCTGCTCATCGAGCAATTGAACGACGACTACAAAACGGTAGGCGCGTTTACCGCCGCCGCGTTGTTGGCCTGCATGGCGTTGTTGACGCTCGTGATCAAGACCGTCATGCAATGGCGCGGCAACCGCGCCGGCAGCCCGGCAGCGGTGCCCTCGGGCCCGACGCATTGAAGCGATCGGCGGCTAAATCCAACGGCGTGTGACGGGCGATTCCTCACGACGCGTCCCCAGTACGTGACTGATCGCCGTTAGCCGATCGACGTCGGGTCGCGCTCCGGCCCGGCCACCACACCGCTGTCGTGCAAGCGCCCGATGGCCCCGCTGTCCAGTCCCAGCACCGTGGCGAGCACCGCATCGGTATCGGCACCCAGGAGCGGCGCCGGCCGCACCGGCTCGCGCCCGGCATCGCCTAAGCGCACGGCCGATCCCGCCGTCAGGTGTTCGCCCACGCCCACCGTTTGCACCCGCTCGAACACCGGGTTGGCCACATTGACGCGAGCATCGTGCGCCAGCAGGTCGCCCACGGTGCGGTATTGCCCCCAGCACACCTTGTTCGCATCCAAGGTGGCCGCAATCGTTGCAAACGACCGGGCAGCGAACCAGGGCTCGAAGATGGCCAGCAAGGTATCGCGGGCCGCGTAGCGCGCGGCCTCCTGCATGAAATCCACGCCCGATCGGGCCTCGAGCTGCGCCACGGCGGACGCCGCGTCGCAAGCCTTCACCAATGCCTTCCACTGCCCGGCCGAAATGGCGGCAACCATCACCCGCTTGCCATCGCTCGACCCAAAATCGTGGCCAAAGGCGCCGTAGATGTGGTTGCCGATGGATGGCCGCTCCTGGCCCAGCAGTTCGGCTTCGGCCAGCACACCCAGATGCGCCAGCGTCGTGAACGCCATATCGGACAAGGCCAATTGCAAAGCCGCGCCCGTGCCGAACCGGCGCCGCCGATCCACCGCCGCCGAGATGGCGAACGCCGCTTGATAGGCGCAGGCGATATCCCAGGCGGGGAGCACGTGATTGACCGGATGCGTGACGTCGCCGCCGCCCGTCGTGGCGGGATAGCCAGTGGCGCAGTTGACGGTGTAATCGACTGCCGTAGAACCGTCGCCGTTGCCCTGGATCACGCACGTGATTACATCGTCGCGGCGTGCCTGCAGCACGTCGTGCGCCAGCCACGGTGTGCCGATATTGGTGAGCAGCACGCCCGCGTCGGGTCCGGGAGCGGTTACCAGCGCCTGCATCAGCTCACGTCCTTCAGGCCGGCGAATATCGATGGCGATCGAACGCTTGCCTTTGTTCAAGCCGGTCCAATACAAGCTGCGCCCGCCAGGCATCAGCGGCAGGCGGCCATAGTCGATACCGCCGCCGATCAGATCGACGCGAATCACATCGGCGCCGAATTGGGCCAGCGTCAAGCCGGCCAGCGGCGCTGCAATAAACGCCGAGCTCTCGATCACGCGCAACGGTGCCAGCATGGGATAGGTCATGGCGATTCCTTCAAGCGCGTTCGAAGAGCGCGGCAATGCCCTGCCCGCCGCCAATGCACATCGTTTCGAGCCCATAGCGCACATTGCGGCGCTTCATCTCGTGCAGCAGCGTCGTCATGATGCGCACGCCGGTGGCGCCTACGGGATGGCCGAGCGAAATGCCCGAACCGTTGACGTTCAAGCGATCCACGTCGTCCCAGTCCCAGCCCTTCAATACCGCCAGCGCCTGGCAGGCAAAGGCTTCGTTAAGCTCGACCAGATCGATGTCCTTGAACGACAGCCCGGTTTTGCGAAACAACTTCTGCACGGCAGGCACCGGGCCAATGCCCATCACAGCGGGTTCGCAACCGGCCGCCGCCCAGCCCGAAAGAAAGCCGATGGGCTCCAGACCCAACTCGGCCAGCCTGTCTTCGGCCACGATCAGGCATGCTGCCGCCGCGTCATTCTGCTGGCACGCGTTGCCGGCCGTCACTACGCCGTCTTTCATGAGCGGACGCAATGCGGCCAACTGCTCGAGCGTCAGGTCGCCACGGATACCCTCATCGGTGGCGAATACCAGCGGATCGCCGCGACGCTGCGGCACCGACACCGGCACCACCTCGTCGGCAAACGTGCCGCGCGCCCAAGCCTGAGCTGCCTTGCGATGACTGCTAAGCGCAAAGGCGTCGGCTTGCTCGCGCGAGATGGCGTAGTCGCGCGCCAGGTTTTCGGCGGTTTCGATCATGCCCGAGATGCGACCAAAGCGGCTTTCGGGCTGCGACCGTTCCCGGCCACGCTCCAGACGGTCGTGGAACTTGACCGTGCCGGCGCGTGCGCCCCACCGCATCGAGGTCGAGTAATACTCGACATTGCTCATGCTCTCCACACCGCCTGCCATCACGACATCGGCCGCGCCGCTCTGGATCATCATGGCTGCGGTCGCAATCGCCTGCACGCCGCTGCCACAGCGGCGGTCGAGTTGCATACCCGGGACGTCAACCGGAAATCCCGCCTCGAGCGCTACCCACCGACCCGTGCACGGCACTTCGCCATTGGCATAGGAATGGGCAAACACCACATCTTCGATCAAGGCCGGATCCAGCCCGGTTCGCTCGACCACCGCGCGTGCAACCGTGGCGCCCAGGGTTTCGACGGGCACACTTTTCAAGCTTCCGCCAAATGCGCCGATGGGCGTGCGCAAAGGGGATACGATGGCTGCTCTTCTCATGCTGTTCTCCAAAGACGCACCAGCGGGCTCATCGGCCCAGCGGGATCGTCGTGAATACGGGGGATTGCTTGGCAAAGAAGGCGCGCACGCCCTCCTTGCATTCGTCCGAACTGAAGGCTTGATCGCTCATCGCCAGCGACTGCCGGATCGCGTCGGCTTCCGAGCCATCCAGGGCCAGATCGATGGCGCGCTTGCACAGCGCCAAGGCGCGCGCCGGGCGCTGTGCCAAGGTCTCGGCCAGCCGCAATGCAGTGGCAAGACTCTGCCCTTGTGGCACGACGCGATTGACCAGTCCCCACGCCAATGCGGTCGCCGCATCGATGGGTTCGCCCAACAGCATCATCTCTTTGGCCCGCGTCTCGCCGATGCGGCGCGTCACGCGCAGCGGGCCCCCACTGCTGGGAAACACGCCCAGCTTGATTTCAGGCAACGCCAGACGCGACACGTCCTCGATCACGATCAGATCGCAGCAGGCGGCGATCTCCAACCCGCCGCCGAAGGCCAGACCGGCCACCGCAGCCACGGTCGGTTTTGGAAAATGATCCAGAAACGCGAAGATCTCATTCTGCCGGCCGAGCTTTTTCGGCACCACCTGGCCCGGTGCCATCAGATCGTGAAACTCACCGATATCCGAGCCCGCGCAAAACGCCCGTTCGCCCGCTCCGGTCAACACCACGGCGCGCACGGTATCGTCTACCGCCAACGCATCGAGCGTGCGGCCCAAGGCATGCGTGAGGCCCAGCGTGACCACGTTCAGCGGGGCGTTGTCCAGCGTCACGATCGCCACGAACCCCTGACGGCCAACGCGTATCCATTCGCGGTCTTCAGCCATAGCGGCCACCGGTCACATGCAAGGTTTCGCCGGTGATGAAGCTGGCACATTCCGAGGCGAGAAACGCCACCGCATCGGCGATATCGGTGGGATGCCCCACGCGCCGGATCGGTTGCGACTTGATCGCCTTTTCCTTGATCAGATCGTAGCTGGGCAAAGACTGCACCATCTCGGTTTCCATGAAGCCGGGCGCCACGGCATTGACGGTGATGTTGTAGCGGCCCTCTTCCAGCGACAACGCCTTGGTCAGGCCGATAATCCCGGCCTTCGCCGCCGAATAATTGGCCTGCCCCGGATTGCCGTAATGGGCGCGCGACGAGATATTGACGATGCGACCCCACTGCTGGGCGATGAAGTGCGGCATCACGGCGCGGCACGTCAGAAAGCTGCCTTTCAGGATGACATCCAGCACCAGATCCCAGTCGTCATCGGTCATCCTGGTGATCAACCCATCGCGCGGGAAGCCGGCGTTATTCACCAGCACATGCACGCCGCCGAACACCGCAATCGTCTCGTCGACCAAGGCCTGCACATCGGCCGTGCGCGTGATGTCGCCCACGATGCAATGCGCCTTCAGGCCTTCTTCGTTGATCTCACGCGCCGTCGCTTGCGCAAGATCGGCATTGATATCGGTGACGACGACGCGGGCGCCCTCGCGCGCCAACCGCTTGGCCGTCGCCGCTCCAAGACCACGCGCCGATCCGGTCACGATGGCCACTTTGTCGTTCAATCCCAAATCCATAGTGCTCACTCCTGTTCGTTCAGATTCAAATCAGCATTCAGCATTCAGCATTCAGCAATGCAACCTGCCGCGTTACTTGCCGCGTTACGCCAGATCCACGCGCCCCGCCGTCAGCACCACCACCTCCCGCGCGGGAATGCTGCAGCGAAACGACATCACGCGGCCGTCGCGCCACATCTCGGTGCGCAGGGTTTCGCCGGGATACACCGGCGCGCTGAAGCGCACCCGCATGCCGCGCACGGCATTCGCGTCAAAGCCCAGCATGGTGGCCACGATCGCGTGCGTGGCCACGCCCAGCGTGCACATGCCATGCAGGATCGGTTTCTCGAATCCCGCTTGCCGCGCGATATCGATATCCACGTGCAACGGATTGAAGTCGCCGTTGAGCCGATACAGCAGCGCGGCGCCCAGTGCGATCGGCAGATCGCACGTTGCATCGGGCGCGCGATCGGGCAACGCATGCGGCGCGGCAGGCGCACCCTCGCAGCCGCCGCAACCGCCATTGCCGCGCAGCATCGTGGTTTGCGTCACCGTGCCAATCGCCCCGCCGGTGTCGGCATCGACGATCTCGCGCGACTGCACCATCAACGCACCCTTGGCGGCACCTTTGTCGTATATGGCTGACACCCGATTGCGGCCCACCACGCGCGCGGCCACGGGCACCGGGGTGTGCAGCACATAGGCTTGCTCGGCATGCACCAGGCGGCGCCAATCGATTCCGGTTGTGGGATCGTCGGCCCAGAATCCCGGATAGGCCAGCAGCGATACCATCGTGGGCAGGGCCTGCAGGTCCCGCTCATACACAAAGCGCAGCTGATCGGCATTCAGCGGATCGGTGCCCATGCCCACACTCAAGGCATACAGCATGGTGTCGCGGGTGTCGTACCGGTGCACGATCGGCGCAAACTCCCGCGCCATCAACGCCTGCGGATCGAAGGCAGTCGTCATACCGCGTCTCCGATATCGAGCACCGCATCCGCGGCATACGCCCCTTGCCCCACAGGCAACGCAAACACGGGATTCAGATCCACCGCTTGCAGACGCGGACCGGCTGCGACGGCAAACGCCGAGAACTGCGAAAGCATGTGCGCCAGCGCCGCGATATCGACGGGCGGCGTACCGCGCGCCCCTTGCAGGATGGCCGCGGACCGGATGCCCAAGATCATCTCCTGCGCCACATCGGGCCCGAACGGACAGCGGTGAAACACCACATCCTTGAGTACTTCAACGAAAATGCCACCCAAGCCGAACATCGCCACCGGGCCAAACACCGGATCGCGATGAATGCCCATGATGCATTCCACGCCGCCCGCCATCTGCCTGGCCACGAGTACCCCTTCGATCCGGGCGCCGGGCACGGCCGCGCGGGCACGCGCCATCAGCAAGGCAAACCCTTCGCGTACGCCGGCGGCATCCGCCACGTTGAGCAGCACGCCACCGATCTCCGATTTGTGCAAGATATCGGGCGACAGGATCTTCATCACCACCGGATACCCCAGTGCATTTGCGGCTGCGACGGCGTCATCGGCGGTTTCGCACGCGCGTTCCGGCACGCTCGGCACCCCGGCTTGCGCCAGGAGCTGCTTCGCTTGCGCCTCGGAAGGTGTGGTGGGCGGCAACTTGACGGGCGCGATCTGCGGCGCAGGCAAACGCGGCTTACCGGCAAAAGCATCGCCAAACCGGCCCATTGCAGCGATCGCCGCCACCGCACGCGACGGATCTTCGAACACCGTCAAGCCGTCGTCTTCATACTCCGCCATCCGTTCTGGATCGGCTAACAGCGACAGCACGAACAGCCGTTCGGGATGGCGTTCGCGCACGGCCTTCAGTTGCGCGCGCAGTCGGGGCGCAATCGACGGCGCGCCGCCCGTGTACGTGAAGAATCCCAGTACCGAGCCGTATCCCCCTTCCTCGATCACCGCGTTGGTGAACGTGCCCGCCAGCGACATATCGTTCAGAAACTGGGCGGTGCAGTCCACCGGATTGCGTGGTGACGCAAACGGCAGCAACGCCTTCAGCTTGACCTGCGCCGCCTCGGGCATCTCCGGCATCGGCAGGCCCAGCGTTTCGGCGGCGTCCGATACCAGCACACCCGCCCCGCCGCTGACCGTGATCATGCCCAACGTATTGTTCGCCGGATAAATCCGGCGCGTGGCCAACCGGGCGACATCAAGCATATGCTCGGTGGAGGTCGCACGCACCACGCCGAACTCCTTGAGGACGGCGCTTGTGATGGCATCATCGCCTGCAATCGAAGCCGTATGCGATTGCGCTGCGGCGCTCCCCACCACGCTCGTGCCCACTTTCATCATCACCACGGGTTTGCGCGCCAGGCGTGCCGCTTCCAATGCCGCCATGAACCGCTGGCCATCGCGAATGCCTTCGGAGTACACCGCGATCACGTCGGTATCCGGATCGTCCACCATCATCTGGATCACATCGCCCAGGCTCACGTCTGCCTCATTGCCCGTCATCACCACAGACGAAAGCCCGATGCGGCGCTGCCTGGCGATACACAGGATGTGGCCGCCGTACGCGCCCGACTGGCTCGCGATCGCCACCCGCCCCTGGTATGGAAAACCCATCTCCACGCTGGAGACGAACGTGCCGTAAAACCCATTGCGCGTATTGATCAGGCCAAGCGAATTGGGCCCCAGGAGCCGCATGCCGCTGCGGCGCGACGCCTCGACCATCCGCTGCTGCAGCACCGCGCCTTGCGGATCGGCTTCAGCGAACCCTGCGGTAAACACGATCGCGGCGCCCGTGCCCCGCGCCGCGAGGTCTTCGATCGCGCCCACGGCCAGCTTGGCCTGAACGGCCACGATGGCCACATCGGGCGCTTCGGGCAGATCGTGCACCGATGCAAAGGCCGGCAAGCCCTGCACCGACGAACGCGCAGGATTGACCGGGTAGATACGCCCCTCGAAGCCCTGCGAGCGCATGTAATCCAGTGGCCGCCCGCCGATGCGCAAGGGGTCGTCGGAGGCGCCGATCACGGCCACCGCGCGCGGGCTCAGCAGCCGTTGCAGGCCCGTGCACGTATCGGAGGAAGCAGAAGCAGGATTGGCAGACATATCGCCCTCTTCAAAACGGATGGAAAATGCGCCGATCGAGATCGACGCCGTCGTTGCACACTGTGTCGACGTAACGACGAATGACGCGTTACTGGATCGTCACATCAGCCTGCTTGACCACGCCGCCCCAGCGCGTGACCTCGCCCGACACCAACGTGCCGAAATCGGCTGGCGTGCTCCAGTGAGCCCGAAAGCCCTGGCCTTCCAACCGCTTTTTCAGATCTTCGCTCGCCAGCGCCTTCTTGATTTCGGCGTTCAGCCGATCGACGATCGGCTGCGGCGTGCCGGCCGGCACCATCAAGCCATTCCAGGCTTCCACATGAAAATCGGGCACACCGGATTCCGCCACCGTGGGCACATCCGGCAGCACGGGCGAACGTTCCTTGCCCGTGACGGCGATCGCGCGCAACTTGCCGCTCTGCACATTGGGCAGACCCGAGAACATCAGATCCATCACCACTTGCGCATTGCCGGCCATCACGTCCGTCATCGCCGGCGAACTGCCGCCATAGGGAATGTGCGTCATCTTGATACCCGCTGCACGATCCAGCATCTCCGTCGCCAGATGAGTGGACGAGCCATTGCCGGCCGACGCGAAGTTGAGCGAACCGGGTTTGGCCTTGGCCTGAGCGATCAAGTCCTGCACCGATTTGATCGGCAGTTGGGGATTGACCATCACCACCAACGGCCCGCTCGTCAATTGCGAAACCGGAGCGAGATCGCGGCGGATGTCGTAGCGCATATCCTTGTAGATCGACGGTGCAATCGCATGGCCGGTCGTCACGAGCACCATCGAATAGCCATCGGGCTTGGCCCGCGCCACCTGCTCCGCGCCGATATTGCCGGACGCGCCCGCCTTGTTCTCGACGATCACCGGCTTGCCCAGCGAATCCCCCAGCTTTTGCGCCAGCAATCGCGCCACGATGTCGTTCGTGCCACCCGGCGTGTACGGCACCACTAGCGTGATGGGCTTGCTGGGAAAATCGTCTGCTGCAGTCGCGGTGGCGCTCATGCCGAGGACAAGCGCAGCGGCCAGAGCGGTCGCGCAGAAACGCGGGGTGAAACGGGGCATTGCAGTCTCCAGGTTATGTTCACTCGCGGCTTGAGGCCGCGGCGATGTTTTTTTCATGTTAGGTGGCGATCTATACTCAAACAAATACTTTTCATCGCGCGATCCATACATGGGATGTATATGGAACTTCGACAGCTTCGCCAGTTCATCGCCGTGGCCGACGCGCAGAGCTTCAGCCGCGCAGCCGAAAAACTGCACATGGCTCAGCCGCCGTTGTCGGTCGCGATCCGCAAATTGGAGGAGGAAGTGGGTACGCCGTTATTCGAGCGTGAGGCTCGTGGCGTACGTCTCACGCCGGCCGGTCATGCCGCGCTGGATGCCGCACGGCGGTGCCTGGTCGATGCAGACGACGTGATCACGCGCGCGCGTCTCGCGGCCGATGGCGATGAGGGCACACTGCGCATTGGGGTGATCGGATCGGTGATCTTCGGGCTCATGCCGCAGTTCATCAACCAATACAGCACCCGACATCCGCGGGTGCGCCTGGAAGTGCGCGAAGCCACGAACTACGAAATCATGACGGCGTTGGCCGACGGCACACTCGATGCCGGTTTCGTGCGGGTGCCCACCACACGGGTCAGTGGCGTGCAGTTGTTGATGATCGAAGAAGATGTGTTTTGCGTCGCCATGCCGTTGACGCATCCGCTCACGAGCAAGAAAACACTGGTGCCGGAAGATCTGAACGATCAGCCTTTCATCGGCTACTCGCCTTCACGCGCCGGCGGCCTGCATGCGGCCGTCACATTGCTGCTGCGGCGCGCGAACATCACGCCCCGCCTCACGCAGGAAGCCGTGCAGGTGCGCACGGCCATCGGTCTGGTGGAGAGCGGCCTGGGCGTGGCGCTCGTGCCGCAGATCAACGTGGCCCACATGCCGCGCAACGTCGCCTATCGGCCGTTGCGCAAGCAGCCGCCCGATACGCACATCGGCATTGCCTTCGCGTATCGGGAAACCAACGAAACCCCGCCTGCCAAGCGATTTCGGGAGATGGTGGGGGCCACGAAGGTGCGGCAGGGGAAGTTCTAGCTTACTTCGCCTTCAACAGCTCGCCCACTTCCAGCAGGACCATCTCGTTGTCATCGGCCACGTTGGGATCGCGGCTGCTTGAGAACGGCAGGTTATTGTCGTTGCCCACCACAATGTGCGTGCCATCGACCACGTCCACGTTCTCGATCGTAAAGAACGGGAACGTGAGCACACCGTTGTTCAACGGCTTGCGTGCCGCCTTTTGCGGATCCTTGATATCCAGCAGATCGATATAGCCCACCTTGCGCAGCGACTTGCCCACATTGCTGTCGTCGAAGGCCACCTTGTACACGCGCTTGAACTTGGCGATATCCGAGAAGCAGGTCGTGCCCTTCTCACCCGCCGGGCAAGCCTTGTCCGCCGTGCCTTCGCCATTGTCGCGCTCGATGATGAGACCGCTTGTGGCGTCGATCATATTGAAGTCACCGATCGCATGACCCGGCTGCTCCAGCGGGTACATCCAGTGACGGCCCGTCCACGCTTCCTGCTTCACGTCGAACTCGAGCACGCGCAATGCGCTTTTTCCTTCGTATTGTTCCGGGCCTTTGCTCGCGGCATCCCACAACCGCCCTTCTAGCAGCGCATACAACTTGGCACCGTCCTTCGACGCCGCCATGCCTTCGAATCCCTTGGAGCGGCGCACCTGGAAGTTCATTGCATCGGCCGGCCATCCGGGTGTGGCGACGGCGGGATTATCCGGCGAGCGCACCGGCTTGCCGTCGACCAGCGTGTCGAACACTTTCAACACGCGACCTTGCATATCCGTCTTGATCAGATAAGGCCCGAACTCGTCGCCGATCCAGATCGCACCGCCCGCAAATTGAAAGCTCTCGGGATCGAAATCGGCACCGGTGAGATACCGGGTTTTGGAACCTTCCTGAACGATCCGAAACGGCACCTGCTTGTTGGGGTCGCTCAGGAACACCGTCGCCAGGCGCTGAAACTTGCCCGTCTTGAAGTCGATCTTGTAGTGATTGAGATAGAGCATCGAATCGGCCGAGTTGGCCTTGGCGCCCAAGCCGTTATCGGTCAGGATCCAGAAGCTGCCGTCGGGCATGTGCTTGATGCCTGAATGCCCTTGCGCCGGCTGCCCCTTGAACGGCAACGACATGCCGGTGGGACGATTGTTCGACATGCCCATTACCGTACCGACTTTCTCGGTACGTTTGCCATTCGAGAACTTGCCGCTCGTGGTGAGATCGGCGGGCGCGTTCTCGGGCGGCGTAATGAAGGTTGCGGCCGGCAAGACGGCGTGCCCGGCCAACGTGGCGGGATAGGCTGCGGCCGCCGTTTGCGCGTGCGCGGCGAGCGACACGCTGCACAATGCAGCGGCGATTAACGTAGAAGTGACGGTATTGAAGCGCATGGCCGGAGCGGCTCCCACATGGAAAGAACGCACACGATGAGGCATGCTTGTGTCATGACCATGACAGCGGCCAGCGCGTCGTGCAGCCACCCGCAACGCGCCGCGAACGCACAAAAAAAAGGTCTCGAAGCATTCGCTTTGAGACCTTTTTCAAACCATGGATGAACCATGGAAAATTCTGGTGCGCCCGGCAGGATTCGAACCCACGACCCCTTGGTTCGTAGCCAAGTACTCTATCCAACTGAGCTACGGGCGCTTTGGTAAAGAGGCGACTTTATACCATGAAATTTTGACCGTTTGCAAATCGATGCGAAAGCCCGTTATTGGCAACCGTTCTTTTTGAAATCGATCACCATGAAGCCATCGTGCGCGTAGCTGTCGAAGCGTTCGCCGCGCACCTTGTATTCCGGCCGGCATGTGGTGCGAATGACCTCGGGCACGTCTTCCGTTTCGATGAACGGGTAGTTGATCCCGAAGAGGGCCAGATAGAGTTCGCTCGTCCAACCGGTATCGTCCAACGTCTGCGGCAACACCGTGTCCAGCACCGGGAAATGGTTGAGGATCAACGCGGCCACGGGCGACGGTTTCACGAGGCCATGGAAGTACATGCCGCGTGGCGCGCCCTCGCGTGTGTTGTCCAGCCGGCTCAATATGCTTGCCGCAATCACGCTGTCGTAGCGCTCTTGCGCATGCAGCGCATTGCCGTAGGCAAACACCAGCGAGTACGCGTAGATCATCGGCACCAGCAGGAAATACCGCAGGATGGGCGCGCGCTTTTCGATGGTCAGCAGAAACATCAACGCTACGGCGTACAGTGCTGCGCCGAAGCCGATCATGGTGCGCGGCTCCATCACAGGATCTTTCAGCGCGAGCAAAATGCCGAAGACGAAAACCGGGATGCAGAATGTGGCGATGACCGCGAGGGCCGCAACCACGATGCCTGCGGCGCTGCGATAGATCGTGGCGTAGCGGCCGGCGCGGTAAAGCGTGCCAAGGAGCGCCACGATCGTGAGCGGCAACAGAATCCACATGGTGCTGGGCGTCAGCGCCGTACCTAATGTGGCGTAGCCTGTCTGGATATTGCGCCACACGGCCGCGGGCAAATCGCCATTGAGCGAAACGAAATCGCGGTGCGACATCGCATAGCTGCCCTGCACCAGTTGACTGGCGCTCACTTCATACAGCACATTGCTAAGCAGCAACGCGCCCACGCGCACACCCAACTCGCGCCAGATGGCGGTGGGCGTGGCCTGACGCGCGACGGCATACAGCACGGCCGTGATCGATAGGATGATGTAGGCGTTGAGCGCCGCCTGATACAGGCACAACAACAGGAACAAACACACCGTGGACCATAGCAGCTCGACCTTCCATTCCCGCCGCAAGGTGAACGGCGCGATCGCAAAGGCCAGGGCCAGGCACATGCTCCAGACATCGAAGCGATACGACAGGTTGGAAAGAAAGAAGGGATTGGCGACCAGCAGGAACGCGGCCATCATCGCAAACGGGCGCGTCGAGACGGGTTGCACCCGGCACAGGCCCCATAAGGCCAACGCCACGCTGACTGCACCCAATACCAATGGCAACGGCGCAAGATCGACCACGATGGGTTCGGAGATGCGCAGATTCAGCAACATCATGATGCCGTCGGCGAGCGGACGGCCATTCGTGGACCAGGACGCATAACCATTGGCCACGCGGTCGAGATCGTCGAGGTAGTACACGTTTGCCAGCGCAATCGGCAGCACGTAAAACAGGCACATGGCCAGCGCCAGCGTCAACAGAAACTTGGACGGCGTAGTACGGAGTGATTCCACGGATGACATCGGGCAAAACGTTCAACTTCGGCACGCGGCGAACGCGGCCGGCCAATCCGCACTTTGCCCGAATTGCGCGCCCTAAAGTAGTGCAGAATCAAAAAAAACGGGAAAGTTGGCGTTTTCGCAACTTTCCCATCCTGCATCATCGCGAAGTGCTGCATTGCACGATGAAGGGGCTGACATCACGCTGAAGTCAATGCCACCGCGCCAGATTCCGCGTGGCTATGCCGAACGTCCATCGGTTCGCATACCCGTAACGACGACCGCCGCCGGAATCTCGACGGGGTCGATGACGTCAAGCGTCATCAATGCACGTAGTAAGCCTTGATGCTGTCCACCAGCGTCTGCAGATCCTGTCGCGATACATCGAGGTGTGTGACCAGCCGCGTGGGCCCGCCGTAGGTTGAGCGCATCAAGATGCCCTGCGATTGCAAGTGCTGCTCGAGCGGCTTGGCATCGGCGTCGGGAATGCGGAGGAACACCATATTCGTGGCTTGCGACAGCACATCGATCTGGGCGACCTCGCCCAACGCGCGAGCCAGCCACGCAGCATTGTCGTGGTCTTCGGCCAGACGGTCGAAGTGATGATCGAGCGCGTAGTGACAAGCCGCCGCCAGCACGCCGGCTTGCCGCATGCCGCCGCCCAGCACCTTGCGCCAGCGGCGCGCACGCTCTATCAACTCGGCATCGCCCACCAGCACCGATCCCACCGGCGCACCCAAGCCCTTCGAAAAGCAGATCGACACGGAATCGAACGACTCGCACATCTGCTGCAGTGTGGCCTTCGACGCTACAGCGGCATTGCACACACGTGCGCCGTCCAGATGCACCGACAACCCCAGCGATCGCGCCAGCGCTGCCGCATCGCGCACATAATCGGCCGGCAACACTTTGCCGCCAATGGTGTTTTCCAAAGCCAGCAAACGGGTGCGCGCGAAGTGCGGATCGATGGCCTTCATCGCACCGCGAATCGCGTCGAGCGGCAAACTGCCGTCTGGCGCATGTTCCAGCGGCTGCGGCTGAATGCTGCCCAGCACGGCAGCGCCACCGCCTTCATATTTGTAGGTATGCGCCTGCTGGCCCACCAGATACTCGTCACCGCGGCCGCAATGCGCCATGAGGGCCGCCAGATTGCTTTGCGTGCCGGTAGGAAACAACAAGCCGGCAGCCTTGCCGGCGCGCTCTGCCACCACCGCCTGCAAACGATTGATCGTGGGATCGTCACCGTAAACGTCATCGCCCAGCTCGGCCGCGACCATCGCGTCGCGCATGCCAGGAGTAGGACGGGTAACGGTATCACTGCGCAGGTCGATCATGAACGGCTCCGAAAGTTGAGGCCATGATCGTACTCCCCGTTGTCGTCGAACGCGGGAAGATTTGCGGTGGATCGCATGCAACGGGCGTGCAAAGCCGGAATGGTGTCCAGCGACATCGCGGCGCGGCGTGAGCGTAGACGTCGCGATGACACGCTGGTGGCGACGTCACACCGAGAGGTTTAGGCAAGGATCAGCGCCAAATCGGCTTTTCGTGTCGTGGGCCGTAACGCTATCGTGAAGGCTCGACGAACGTCTGACAAAGGACATGTGATGCCCCAATTCAACGCAACATCGACCGCCGATGATGTTCTGGCCAACGTGGATCTTCGTGGCCGGCGATTTCTGGTGACGGGTGTGTCTTCGGGAGTGGGCCTCGAAACGGCCCGCGTGCTCGCGTCGCGCGGCGCTGAGGTGGTGGGCACGGTGCGCGATATCGCGAAAGCTGACAAAGACGCCGATAGCATCCGCGCCGCCGCCAGGCAAAGCGGTGGCAGCCTGCAATTGATTGCGCTCGATCTCGCATCGCTCGCAAGCGTGCGCGCCGGTGCCGACGGCCTGTTGGCGGCGGGTGCGCTGTTTGATGCCGTGATCGCCAATGCCGGCGTCATGGCTACGCCCGAGGGTCGTACCGTCGATGGCTTCGAAACTCAATTCGGCACGAACCACCTGGGCCATTTCGTGCTGATAAACCGTATCGCCGCGCTGCTGCGGATCGGCAGCCGAGTCGTCGTGCTTTCCTCCAACGGCCATCGCGGCGCCGATGTCGACCTCGACGATCCAAACTTCGAGCACAAGGCGTACGACCGCTGGGCGGCCTACGGTCAGTCCAAGACGGCCAACGCGCTCTTTGCGGTGGAGTTCGATCGCCGCCATCGCGATCAAGGCATACGTGCCGCTTCGGTCATGCCGGGCACCAGCGATACGCCGCTCATGCGGCACCTCGGCCAGGAGGATCTGAAGGCGGTTTTCAATCAGATCGCGTCCGATCGCAAGGCCGGAGGTGAGGCGCCGCTCAAGATGAAAACGGTCGAGCAGATGGCCGCGACATCCGTGTGGGCGGCCATCGTGGCCGACGCCGATGACATCGGTGGCCGGTACCTCGAGAACTGTCATGTTGCAGAGATCGACGATGTGCCCGGCATTCGGGACGGCGTGATGTCTTATGCGCTGGATGGCGAGCGGGCAAAAGCGCTGTGGATCAAAAGCGAAGCATTGGTCGGCGAGCGTTATCGATAGCCGGGTCATCCTTCATTCTTGAAACGACCGCCGTTTGGCCGAACGCAGCACAAACAAAAAAGCCTCCGACTTGCGTCGAAGGCTTTTTGCAGAAATGTGGTGCGCCCGGCAGGATTCGAACCCACGACCCCTTGGTTCGTAGCCAAGTACTCTATCCAACTGAGCTACGGGCGCATATTGACGGCATACGCTAAAAGCGCCACCGCTGCCCCAATGAAGCCTACGCTCAAATCAGTATGATCAGACTTTGAAAACTTGATTTGGCCTTCACTGCGGCTGGCTGATCGGTTTGCTACGAACATCCCGTCAACCAAGACAGCGACTATAACACGAAAAAAACTAACCCTGCAACGTCACCTTCTCGCCGAGTTGTTTTTTCACTTGCGTGAGTGCCGGCGGCAGGCCTTGCTGCAGCGTCTGGAACAACTCGCGATGCAACGCCAGTTCCTGTTTCCACGAATCGGCATCGATGCCGGTGATCTGGTCGAACTGCGCTTGCGAGAAGTTCAGGCCGTCCCAGCTGATATCCGTGTAGCGCGGCGTCACGCCAAACAAATGCTCTTCGCCTTCGGCGTTGCCGTCGATACGTTCCAGCATCCACTTCAGGACGCGCATATTGTCGCCAAAGCCGGGCCAGATGAACTTGCCGTTCTCGTCGGTGCGGAACCAGTTGACGCAGAAAATATGCGGCAGCTTGAAGCCACCCGCTTCCAGACGCTTGCCGAGCTCCAGCCAATGCGTGAAGTAATCGCTCATGTTGTAGCCGCAGAACGGCAGCATGGCGAACGGATCGCGACGCACCACGCCTTGCTGGCCCGTTGCGGCGGCGGTCGTTTCCGAACCCATCGTGGCTGCCATGTAGACGCCTTCGACCCAGTTGCGCGCTTCGGTCACCAACGGCACCGTGGTCGAACGGCGGCCGCCAAAGATGAAGGCATCGATCGCCACGCCTTGCGGGTTATCCCACTCGGGATCGAGCGCCGGATTTTGCTCGGCCGACACCGTAAAGCGAGCATTGGGATGCGCCGCCTTGCGGCCGGTTTCGCGACCGATCTCGGGCGTCCACGAACGGCCTTGCCAATCCGTCAGGTGCGCGGGTGCGGGACCCATGCCTTCCCACCAGATGTCGCCGTCATCGGTCAGTGCCACGTTGGTGAACAACACGTTCTGACGCAACGATGCCATGCAGTTGTAGTTGGTTTTTTCGCTGGTGCCCGGCGCCACGCCGAAGTAGCCGGCTTCCGGGTTGATGGCGTACAAACGGCCATCCGCACCCGGCTTGATCCAGGCGATGTCGTCGCCGATGGTGGTGACCTTCCAGCCCGGCAAAGCAGCGGGCGGCACCAGCATCGCGAAGTTGGTCTTGCCGCAGGCCGAGGGGAACGCAGCAGCCACGTGCATCTTGCGGCCTTCGGGCGAGGTCACGCCCAAAATCAGCATGTGCTCGGCGAGCCAGCCTTCTTCGCGGCCCATCGTGGAGGCGATACGCAAGGCAAAGCACTTCTTGCCCAGCAAGGCATTGCCACCGTAACCCGAACCGAACGACCAGATTTCGCGCGTTTCGGGATAGTGCACGATGTACTTGATGTCGTTGCAAGGCCAGGCCACATCCTTCTGGCCGTCTTCCAGCGGCTTGCCCACGCTGTGCACGCAAGGCACGAACTCGCCGTCGGTGCCCAGCACGTCATACACCTTCTTGCCCATGCGCGTCATCAAGCGCATGTTGACGACCACGTAGGGCGAGTCCGAGAGCTCGACGCCGATGTGGGCGATCGGCGAGCCCAGCGGGCCCATCGAGAACGGAATCACATACAGCGTGCGACCGCGCATGCAGCCCGTGAACAGATCGCTCAGGGTGGTGCGCATCTCAGCCGGATCGCACCAGTTGTTCGTGGGGCCGGCATCGGCTTCGTTGGCCGAACAGATGTACGTGCGATCTTCCACCCGCGCCACGTCGCTCGGATCGGACCACGCCAGATACGAACCCGGACGCTTCTCCGGATTGAGTTTTTGCAAGGTGCCGGCGTCGACCATTTGCGCGCAAAGGCGGTCGTACTCTTCTTGCGAGCCGTCACACCACTCCACTCGGTCGGGCTGGGTCACGGCGGCAATCTCGGCCACCCATTGCTTCAGTTTCTCGTGCTTGACCCAAGCCGGGGCTTGGGCAGCGGTGCGCTTATCGATAGTCGGAACAGCACTCATGGTCGAACTCTCCTGCCTGGCGATCGGACGATCCTGTTGCGGATCGTCGCTTTATTGCTCGGATGAACGAATCGGCCGCCATCCATCGCGCGGTAACGCGATGTCATGCGACCGAAACATTGACTATAAACCGGCCTGCAAATTATGAATAATCATCCTAATGGTGCATTGCAAGCAGCTGTAAGCAATCCGTCCCCGGTTGTCGGCGTATTCCGGCGATAGGGGGGCACGCGTCCAGCGCCCATTGCCTGATGATCAACCGCGATAGGTCTTGGGCGGACTGCCCAGCGTCCGATGGAACATGGCCGTAAACGCGCTCGGGCTCTGATAGCCCAGATCGAGCGCCACCGTGGTGACGGTTTGCCCCTCCGCCAAGCGCCGTACCGCTTCCAGAAGCTTTGCCTGTTGCAGCCAGCGCACGAACGTCAGCCCGGTTTCGCTCAAGAATCGCCGGTAGAGGGTTTTACTGCTGATCCCCAAGCCGGCGGCGTACGCCTGCGTATCCAGCGGCTCAGCCAGGTCGGCCAGCACCCGGGCGCACAAGGCACGCAGGTCGGCGCTTTCGGGCAGCGGCAAATCGAAGCCGCAGGACTGCAACCGGCGCAGCTCAGCAAGAATCAGCGTGGTTAGAAGCGGATAGTCACTGTCGCGCGCGGCGTCTGCCGCGGCCTGAACCGCGGCCGCATCCTGCACCGACGGCGCATCCGCCGTCACGCGAACAATCAACTCCCGCATCAGGGGCGTCATGTCGAGCACCGCGCAGTCATCGGGCATGCCGGCGATATGTTCAGCGTCGATGTACAACGTCCGCATATCCACCGATCCAGACATGCGGATCTCATGCACCACATGCGCGGGAATCCAGAGTGCGCGCGTGGGCGGCACGATCCACAGTCGGCGAGGGGTGCCTACCCGCATCACGCCGCTCGCGCCAAACAAAAACTGCGTGCGCGCGTGCCAATGGGGCGGGATATGGAAATCCGGTTGCAGTAGCCGGCGTCGCGTCACCATGGCGGGCGCATCGGCGTCCGCCACCTTGATCTCATGCGGTGCGGGCGGCAGGCCTCCCTTCGATTCGCTCATGTCCATTTCGCGATAGTTTCGGTCATAAAGTCGAAAGACAGAATCACGCCAGTTTCTCACAATGCCATCAATGCGGTCAGAAGCCGCAGCCCACCCTCACCTTCCAATGCACGCGACGCCAGCGATGAACCCAGCCAACCCATCCGATCCCTTCACTACCGAGCCCCGTGCGCATCCCCGCGCCGTCATGCTGCTGCTGAATATCGCGCACGGCATCGATCACATGTTCCTGCTGATCTTTGCTGCTGCGGTCACCACCATTGCAGCCGAATTCGGCTTTGCGCGGTGGGAAGACTTGATGCCCTATGGCGTGGCGGCCTTCTTTCTGTTCGGTATCGGCTCGTTGCCCGCCGGCCGCCTGGGCGACATGTGGGGCCGCCGCAGGATGATGCTGCTGTTCTTCTTCGGCATCGGCGGCGCGGCGATCCTGTGCGCGCTCACGCAAAACGCGTGGCAATTGGCCGCCGGATTGGCGCTCATTGGCGCGTTTGCCGCCATCTATCATCCGGTAGGCATCCCGATGATCGTGCAAAACGCCCCCAACCCGGGTGCCGTGATTGGCGTCAACGGACTCGCCGGCAACCTCGGCGTTGCGCTTGCCGCGTTGATCACGGGGTTGCTCATCAAAACGATCGGCTGGCGTGCCGCGTTCGCACTGCCCGGCTTGATCGCGATCGTGTGCGGACTTCTCTTCATGCGGGTATGCCCGCACGAAACGGAAGCGCCCGCCAAGCGTCGTGGCCGCGCAGCTGTGGCGCTCAATCCCGCCCAACTTGCGCGCGCCTTCGCCGTCATGACGGCGGCTGCGGTTACCGGCAGCCTGCTCTTCAACTTCACCACCAATGGCAACGCCCAGCTTTTAAGCGAGCGTTTTCGCAACATCGTCGAAGATCCCGCGCTGCTGGGCGCGATGCTGGCGGCGATCTACGCGCTGGCCTCGCTCGCGCAGGTGGTCGTGGGACGATTGATCGACCGCGTGTCGCTCAAACCTTTGTACCTGTGCATCGCGCTGGCGCAGATCCCGTTGCTGATGTGGGCATCGGTGGCGCAAGGATGGGGGTTGTTTGCTGCCTTGGTAGGCGCCATGGTGTTTATTTTTGGCGCCATCCCCTTCACCGACGCCATGATCGTGCGCTACGTCGACGACCGCAGCCGCTCGCGCGTGGCGGGCATGCGCCTCACCGTGTCGTTCGGCATCAGTTCGCTTGCGGTGTGGTTACTGGGCCCCGCCGTGAAGGAGATGGGATTTACCACCTTGTTGGGCGTGATGGCGGCGATTGCGGCGTGCACTGCGGCGATGGTGATGCTGCTGCCGACCGAGCCAGCGAAGGTGGAGGCCGCAAAGGCCGTCGCTTGAATGTCAATGCGGCCGTTTTAGTGTCAAGGCAGCCGCGTGAGTATCAAGGCAACGGCTTGAGTGTTACGGCAGCGGCTTGAGTATCAAGGCGACGGCCTGGCAAGGGTGGGCCGTTGGCTTAGGGACGTGACCACATCGTCCAGTGCGGCGACGATCTCGGCAAACGCAGGACGGCTATCGCGATCCTCGCTGATGCACCGCTCCTGCAACCCATCCAGTATGGCGAATTCAGCAGGCGAAGCATCCCGCTCGTGGCAAGCCAGCGCCAGCAGCTCTTCCAGCAACAAACCAAACGCCCGCACCTCGATGCGCCCATAAGCTTCTTCGGTGGCGTCGTAAAACGACGCTGCGCCAAAGTCGCCCAAAAACGCACGTCCATCATCAGCGTAAAGAATGTTGTGCGCATACAGGTCGCCATGCATGATGCCCCGCGCGTGCAGATGTCGCGCGGCATCTGCAATCCCGCGTGCCACGCGCAGCGCCGCGGCAAGCGTCAAGCGCTGCCCGGGCGCATACACATCGCGCGTGCAACTGGCAAAGCTCGGCGGATCCGCCAAGTTGCCAAGGCTCGAATCGATCAACGCCAGTACCAGGCCTTCCGTGCGATCGGGGTGATTGTCGATGCGTGCATGCACCGGGATCAGACTGGCATGACCGCTACCGGCAATGCACGCTGCCATCTCGTTTTGCGGCAACCCGTCGCTGGTCACCGCCCCTTTGAAAAGCTTGATCGCCACGGGCTTCGGCGTATCGGCAGCGGTTTGCGCCCACTCGCCCCGATAGATCACGCCCGACGCGCCTTCGCCCAGCTTTTCCTGCACGTCGATCCGATCCCAGTCGACATGCACCGGCACGTCGTTGGCACGGCCAGCCGCCTCCTCAGCGGCAAAAACCGGATTGCCCGCCACCGCCAGCCACGCCAGCCTCGGCAAGGCGTGCAACCACGATGGCAGCGCCTCGAGCCGATTGGCCGACAGCCGCATCAACTCGATCTCCTGGCACTGCGCCAAGGTATCCGGCAACGCCGTCAACCGATTGCCGGCCAACAGCAGCTTGCGCAAGCCGGTGCAATTGCCGATCTCTGCCGGCAAGGCAGCGATCCGATTGTCGGTGAGCGTCAGCCACTGCAGGGTGGGTGCCAGCGACGCCCCGCTCACCCGTTCGATCGCATTGGCTTTCATGCCGAGCATGGTGAGCGCGGGGCATCGGCCCAGGACGTCGGGAATATGGTCGAACGCGTTAAACGACAGAAACAGGATCCGCAGCCTATGCAGGCGATCGAAGTCCGCTGGCAATTCCGTTAACGCATTGCCGCTCAGATCGAGAATTTCCAAGGTATCGGCAAGCGATAGGATCTCGCGCGGGAATGTGGTGAGGCCACCGGCGATGTGAAGCTGGCGCGCGCCTGCCAACTCACCGGCGCGCAGTTGGGTCAAGGTGTCTGTTGCGGGGTTTTTATCTGGCATTGCTGGCTGGTAAGGTGTGTCGGTCGCCAACGAGTCGACGAAGTTCATTCGGTGGCCGTTTGTCCGGCGCCGTGTGTTCACAGGCTATTTGTCGGACGCTAGATGTGTGACGCGCTCCGCCAGACGCAATGCCTATGACGCGTTGAATCTCTCGCTACCGAGCGCCGGCGATTCGATTGGCGCAGTGTAATCGGCACCGTTCGTGCTCAATGCCCATCAAGTTGAAAACGTTCGAATCGGTGCAATGCCTCGTCGATACGCGCTTGGTGCCGCGCGGCGTTCCCCTGCCCCACCCACGTCCATTGCTGCACCAGCAACTTGCGTTGCGCGCGATCCGTTTTGAGATCGATGGCCGCCACTACTTCATCGTCCACCAATACCGGAAGCGAAAAATACCCATACACGCGCTTTTCCTTCGGCACATACGCTTCGAATCGGTGCTCATAATCGAAGAAAAGCTGCAGTCGCTTGCGCTGAATGATGAGCGGATCGAAGGGCGAAAGGATATGCACGCCGGGACGTGTCGGCGCCGCTGTCAGCGCCGCGTCGACAAGCGCCGGCCTTACCCAGTGCGCAACCTGCTCGCCGCCTGCGATCACCGCCGGCACAAGCTGGCCCCGGCGCACGCGCGCCTCGATCACGGCCCGGATCATCGGCTTGCGCTTGGCGTCCAGATGGCAGATCGAATCGAGGCTCACCACGCCTTGCGAACGCACGGCCCGATCGAGCAGGTAATCCAGTACCTGCTTTTCAGTCGCTGCCCGCGGTGCCTTCTCCCACCCGAAATGGCGATCGATGAGCTCGTAGGTTTTCAACATGCCGGCACGCGCACTGATCGTGACGGCGCCGTTGTAGAACGCCAATTGCAGCGCACGCTTGGAGGGCTTTTTGCTTGCCCACGCATGAGTTTTCTCGACGAGCTCGTCGTCGGCAATGTCGCGAATGGACAGCGCACCGTCGCGCCGAATACGCGCCAGCACTTTGCTCAGTTCCTGCTTGCTCACCGAATCGAACCCATTGCCAGGCGCCAGCCGGTGCCGCTTCATCTCGCCGATGAAGCATGGCAGGTCCGCTATCGGCACATACGACAGCGCATGCGTCCAATATTCGAACACCGACTTATCCACCGACTGCGCTTGCCGCAAATGGTCGCGACGGTAATCGGGAATGCGGCTGTACAGGATGTGGTGATGGCATCGTTCGATCACGTGGATCGTATCGATCTGCACATAGCCCAGATGTGCAATGGCCTGCGGCGTGGCCTCGGGGCCGCTGCCAAATGGCGCCGGCTCGGCCAACCCCTGCGCCCGCAGCCAGATCTGACGCGCAATGGACTGCGGCAAAACGACGGGCTTAGCAGGCAAACGAGGCATAGGGCAAAGGTTGTAGAACGGTTATCGACGCCGGATGCGTGACGATTGCCGGAATGGCAATGCACGAGGCAACGTCGCATAAAGGTGCAACGCTTGGCAGACGAGACAAGACAAACCACACATCACGCGCCAATGCCTCGCACAAGCATGAATCAGAACCGAAACGGCCAGAAACGCGAAAGCCCCTGAGTCCGTTGGCGTACCAACAAAATCAGGGGCTTAAATACTTCTTGGCGGAGACGGAGGGATTCGAACCCTCGATGCAGTTTAACCCACATGCTCCCTTAGCAGGGGAGTACCTTCAACCACTCGGCCACGTCTCCGCGAAGCACAGGATTCTAGCACGGTTTTTTAATCACTACGCCGCGCCAGCCTTCTGTGTTCAAACCTTGTCGGTTCCCGGCGCTTGATCCAGGCCAAAAGCCTTGTGCAACGCGCGCACGCCGAGTTCCATGTACTTGTCGTCGATGATGACCGATGTCTTGATCTCGCTGGTGCTGATCATCTGGATGTTGATGTTGTCGGCAGACAGCGTCTGGAACATCAGGCTGGCCACGCCGACGTGCGAGCGCATGCCGATACCGACGATGGACACCTTGGCGACTTTCTCATCGGTAACGAGTTCGCGGGCCTGAACGGCCGGGATCACGTCGCGCTTGAGCACGTCGACGGTGCGCTGGAACTCGTTGCGGTTGACCGTGAACGAGAAGTCGGTCGTGCCGGCAACCGATTGGTTCTGCACGATCATGTCGACATCGATATTGGCCGCGGCCACGGGGCCGAGGATGGAGTAGGCGATGCCGGGCTTGTCCGGAACGCCCAACAACGTGATTTTGGCTTCGTCGCGGCTGAAGGCGATGCCGGAGACAACGGCGGCTTCCATTTTTTCGTCTTCCTCAAAAGTAATCAGCGTGCCCGAACGCATTTCGTCGTCGAGCGGAATGAGCGGGTCAGTCAGGGATGACAGCACGCGGGTCGGCACACGGTATTTACCGGCGAACTCGACCGAGCGGATCTGCAGCACCTTGGAGCCCAGGGAGGCCATTTCGAGCATTTCTTCAAACGAAATGACGGCCATGCGGCGTGCTTCCGGCACGACGCGCGGATCGGTGGTGTACACCCCATCCACATCGGTGAAGATCAGGCATTCATCGGCCTTGATGGCGGCCGCCACGGCCACGGCGGAGGTATCGGAACCGCCCCGCCCCAGCGTGGTGATGTGGCCGTCGTCGTCGATGCCCTGAAAGCCCGTGACCACGACCACCTTGCCGGCATCGAGATCGGCACGGATGCGCGTATCTTCGATCGAGGTAATGCGGGCCTTGGTATAGGACGAATCGGTGCGCACGGGCACTTGCCAGCCGGTGTAGCTGCGGGCAGCGACGCCCTCGGCTTGCAGGGCAATGGCGAGCAACGCGCTGCTGGCCTGCTCGCCGGTGGCGGCAACCATGTCGAGTTCGCGACCGTCGGGTTGCGGCGCGAGTTCGCGCGCGAGCCCCAACAAACGGTTGGTTTCACCCGCCATGGCGGAGGGGACAACAACGACCTGGTGGCCTGCGGCATGCCACTTGGCGACGCGACGCGCCACATTCTTGATGCGCTCGACCGAGCCCATCGACGTGCCGCCATACTTATGGACGATTAGGGACATCTATCTCATTCTCTGGCAATGGTTCCCTGCCGAGGGCAGCTGGCAGGCAAAGCTCACTAGTGTAACGCGTGATGATGACGTTGAGAACCGTTCAGGTTTTCTCGACGCAGATACGACCGCGTACGCAGACGATGCAGAACGCGCCGTGCTGCCATCGCAACTGCCGATCGTGGCCCAGACTATGCAACTGACGTAGCTGCCGCACCAGTTCGCCCAGCCGGGCATCGGTCGGCATGGGTGCTCCCATCCGATCGAGCCAGTGGCGCAGCACCTGCCGTTGCCGGGCGGGCGACAAGGTGCGCCACGCCGCGAGCGACACGCTGGCGCCGTCCGGCGCCGGCTCCAACCGCGCCAGATCTTCTGCAGCCACTTCGGCGAGCATTTCACTCGCCTCGCGCATGTGCCGGGCATGCCGCGCCAGAATGCCGCGCCATTGCGGCCAGCGCGCGTTGAGCACCGGGGCGAGCAACGTGCGCACGGCGGCGCGCGTATAGGCCGCGTCGGCGTTGCTGGGATCGTCGACCGGTGCCCACCCCGTGGCCTCGGTGAACCGCTCGGCGCAGGCACGGATCACGGCGCGGTCGATCTCCAACCATGGGCGTACGAGTGTGAGACCGGAACGGCGCGTGTGTGCGGCCATGCCGCCCATGCCGGCCACCCCACTGCCGCGCAGCAGCCGGAGCAGCACCGTTTCGGCCTGGTCGTCGCGATGGTGCGCCATCCATAGGGTATCGATACCGGCGGCCGCCGCCATCTGCCCAAATGCCGCATAACGCGCCTCGCGTGCCGCGGCTTCGATGCCGCGGCCGGTGTTGCGCGCGACGTCAACGTGCACCACATCGAGGGGCAGATCAAGCCCCGCGCACAAAGCACGAACGTGGTCGGCCCAGCGATCGGCCTCGATAAACAAGCCATGATGAACGTGAAACGCGCGAACGAATCGAGCGGATAATCCCGCCTCACGCGCCACGGCAACGGCCGCCAGGGCAAGCATGGCGGAGTCGGCGCCCCCGCTGAGAGCAATGGCGATCCGGGCGTGGGGATGCGCCGCGAAGGCCTGCCGCACGGCGTCGAGCGTGACTGGGCTCAACACCCCCGAATGCGCGACCATGTCAGACATCGGGGCGGCGTCGCGATCGCGCAGGCTGAACGGTTAAGCCCGCACTTCCTGGAAGCGGCCATAGCCCATCAGTCGCTGAATGCGCTGATCGACCAGTTCTTCACTCGATTGACCGGAGAGCTGGCGCAAGGCATCGCTCAACGACCGGCGCAGCAGGCGCGCCATGACGCGCGGATCGCGGTGGGCGCCGCCCACGGGCTCATTGACCACGCGGTCGACCAGACCGAGATCTTTCAGACGCGGTGCGGTGATCGCCAGCGCTTCGGCGGCCTCGGCCGTTTTGTCGGCACTGCGCCACAAAATGGAGGCACACCCTTCGGGCGAGATGACCGCATAGGTGGCGTATTGCAGCATCAGCACGGTGTTGCCTACCGCCAGCGCCAATGCGCCGCCCGAGCCGCCCTCACCGATGATGGTGGTGACGATCGGCACCTTGAGCTCGGCCATCGCGTAGATGTTGTGGCCGATGGCTTCCGACTGACCGCGCTCTTCCGCGCCGATGCCCGGGTAGGCCCCGGGGGTGTCGACGAACGTGAAGACGGGAATCTTGAACTTCTCGGCCAGACGCATCAGGCGCAACGCCTTGCGATAACCCTCGGGACGCGGCATACCGAAGTTGCGCATGGCGCGCTCCTTGGTATCGCGGCCCTTCTGATGACCGATGACCATGCAGGCTGCGCCATTGAAGCGCGCCAGGCCGCCGACGATGGACTGGTCGTCGGCATACATGCGGTCGCCGTGCAGCTCGTGGAAATCGGTGAAGATTTCGCGCACGTAGTCCATGGTGTAGGGGCGTTGCGGATGGCGGGCGACGAGCGCGGTCTGCCACGGCGTCAATTTGCCGTAGATTTCCTTGGCCAGGCTTTGGCTTTTTTGCTGCAGCCGGCTGATTTCATCCGAAATATCCACCGCCGAATCGGCCTGCACATAGCGCAGTTGCTCGATCTTGTTTTCAAGTTCGGCCAGCGGTTGTTCGAATTCCAGGAATGTATTGCGCATGGGAAAAGATTCCGTTGAAGGGCGTCTGCTATCGGGCTCAGTACTGAACGGCGACTGCGTCCAGACTGCGCCACAAATACCAGGTGGCGACGGTACGCCAGGGCTGCCAAGCGTTTGAGACCTCTCGCGCCTCGAAGCGGGAGACGGGCTCGCCGCTAAAGTAATGGAGCGAGATCGCCTTTAGCAAGCCCAAATCGTCCAGCGGCAGGACATCCGGCCGCTGCAAGTTGAAGATCAGGAACATTTCTGCGGTCCAGCGGCCAATACCGCGGATGGCGACGAGCTCGGCGATGACCTGCTCGTCCTCCATTTCGGACCAGCGATCCGGATGCACCCGTTTTTCGGCAAAGTGCGTGGCCAGATCGATCAGGTACTCGGCCTTGCGCAGCGACAAGCCATTTTCGCGCAAGCCGGGCACGGTGGTCTTGAGCACCGACGCAGGCGACGGCCGTTTGCCGGCGAGGTCTTGAAAGCGCGCCCACAGGCCATCGGCCGCTTTCACGGTGATTTGCTGCCCAATGATGGCGCGCGCCAAGGTAATGAACGGCGTGGTGCTTTCCCCCAGCCAGGCTTCGGGATGCTGAGGGATGATTTTCTTGAGAATGCGATCGCGTTCGGTCAGGTCGGCGACGGCCTCATCCCAATACGCGGGCTTGATCGAGGCGGTTTCGGCGATAGACATTCGTACGGATCCTTGGGGGCTTGAAGCTGTGGGCACTTCAGGCCCGACGCCATTGGGTGATACCGCCGGCCTTGTCGTCGAGTTCGATGCCGGCGGCACGCAAAGCGTCGCGCAGACGATCGGCTTCGGCAAAATCACGGGCCTGCTTGGCCGCGCCGCGCGCCGCCACCATGGCATCGATATCGGCGTCGCCCAGCGTATCGGGACGTTCGGCAGCGCCCGCCGAATAACGGCTCGACCACTTGAAGTACGCATCCGGCGCCTGTTGCAACAGGCTGAGCACGCCGCCCAGCGCCTTCAATTGCCCCGATACCGCAGCATCCTTGGTACGGTTCGCCTCCGACGCCAGTTCGAAGAGCGCGGCGACGGCGCCCGAACTATTGAAGTCGTCGTCCATCGCCGCCGTGAATGCGACGGCGGCGGGCGCAGCCCAATCGATGTCGACCTCTGCCGGCGGCACATTGAGCAACGCCTGATAAAGGCGATCGAGCGCGCTTTGGGCATCGGCAAGGTTATCGGGCGCATAGTTTTGCGCGCTGCGATAGTGATTGCGCACGATGAAAAACCGCAGCATCTCGGCTTCACGCGCGTTGACGGCATATTCGGCCGCGTCATCGCCCGGCTCGCCCTGCGCGATCGTCTGGCGGATCGTGCGGAAGTTGTTGAGCGACTTCGACATCTTGTCGGCATCGACCATCAACGGGCCGCAATGGATCCAGGTATTGGCCAAGGTGCCGCCAAACGCCCCCTCGGACTGCGCGATTTCGTTTTCGTGGTGCGGAAACTTCAGATCGGGGCCACCGCCATGGATATCGAGCGGCTGGCCCAGGAGCGCATTCGCCATGGCCGAGCACTCGATATGCCAGCCAGGGCGGCCCATGCCGTAGGGCGACGCCCACTTGGTATCGTCGGGTTCCTCAGCCTTGGCCGACTTCCACAAGACGAAATCGAGCGGATCGCGCTTGGCCGATCCCACGGCGACGCGCTCGCCGGCCCGCAGATCGTCGAGTGTCTTGCCCGACAGCTTGCCGTAGCCCGGAAACTCGCGCACCGCGAAATTGACGTCGCCATCGTCGGCCTGATAAGCGAGGCCACGGGCCTCCAGCTTGCTGATGATGTCGACCATCTCACCCACATACTGCGTGGCGCGGGGCTCGCGATCGGGCGCTGCGACGCCCAGGGCCCGCTCATCGGCATGCATGGCGTCGATATAAAATGCGGTGACTTCGCCCAGACGCTTGTTGGTCTGGACGGCGCGGCGGATGATTTTGTCGTCGATATCGGTGATATTGCGGACGTAATCCACGCTGTAGCCGCTATGGCGCAGCCAGCGCTGCACGACGTCGAAACTGACGAGCATGCGGGCGTGACCGAGGTGGCAATAGTCGTACACCGTCATGCCACAGACGTACATCCGCACCTTGCCCGGTTCGACCGGCTTGAAGGCTTCTTTCTTGCGGGACAACGTATTGTAAATTTGCAGCATGGCGCTAACGTCTTGGCCGGGGCTAAAATGGCGGTCTTTAAGTATAGCAAGCGGGCGCACGACGGCGCACGGGCGGGTATGCCCTCGGTCGTCACCGCCCGATATATCGGATGAACTTGTGACCATAACGCAGCACGCTTTATCGATTGCCCTGGCTTGTATGCTGGCCGGCGCATCGACGACGGTCCTTGCGGCCCAGGCGGCGCCTGGCGGTGCCTTGTACCCGTCGTCCTCGCCCACGGCCACCACGCTGGACGATCCCGTTCGCGAAGGCGGCTGGGAAGGACTTGCGCGCCTGCTCGACAAAGCCCGGCCCAGCGTCAATACCGCGCTGCAGCCCACGCCATCGCAGGTCACCAACCGCATCGAGCTGCTGTTGAGCCAAGGCCGTTACGACGAGGCGATCGCGCTGATCGAAAAACGCAAGGCGGAACTGGAAGCGCGCGCGCCGTTGGGCGGCGGCACGGATGTGCAGCTCGAGTTTCTGCATGCCCGCGCCTTGTCCGAAACCGGCAAGCCCAACGAAGCCATCGACATCTACAAGAACATGACGGTGTTGTATCCCGAGCTCCCCGAGCCCTGGAACAACATGGCTGCACTGTATGTGGCACGCGGCGAGCTCGAAAGCGCCGAAGAAGCGCTGCAGGCGGCACTTCGCGCCAATCCCAACTACACCACCGCGCGCGCCAATCTGGGCGATGTCCAGATGATGAAGGCGCAACGTTCGTATCAGCAGGCCGGCACCGGCGCGCCCAAGCCCGTCTCCCGCCCTGCTTCCCCTCCCGCCCCCACAAAGGCGCCGGGCACCGGTCGATGACCGGCTGTACAGCGGCTTTTTTGGCCCCGTGGAATTCCCACGCTCAAGCACAGGACTCGTTTCGAGAATGATGACCCGTTTCTTGCAATCGCCTCTGCTGCGCGCGTCGATACTTGCCGTGTCGATGTTGGCCGTCGCCCCTCTGGGCGCCCAGGCTGCGCAGCCCACCTCTACCACTAAGAAAGGAACCGCCTCCATGTCCACGACTCCTCGCGTCGCTCTGCAAACCAACCTCGGCAAATTCGTCATCACGCTGGACGCCGAAAAAGCGCCCAAGACGGTTGAGAATTTCCTCACTTACGTGAAGGAAGGTTTTTATGACGGCACGGTGTTTCACCGCGTGATCGACGGCTTCATGATCCAAGGCGGCGGTTTCGAACCCGGCATGAAGCAAAAGCAGACGCATGCCCCGGTTGAAAACGAAGCCAACAACGGCTTGAAGAACAACCGCTACACCGTTGCCATGGCGCGCACCAGCGACCCGCACTCGGCTACCGCCCAATTCTTCGTGAACGTGGCCGACAACGACTTCCTGAACTTCAGCTCGCCCACGCCCAGCGGCTGGGGCTACACGGTATTCGGCACGGTGACCGAAGGCACCGACGTCATCGACAAGATGCGCGGCGTGAAGACGGGCAACCGCGGCTTCCACCAAAACGTGCCGGCCGAAGACATCGTGATCGAGAAGGCCGAAATCGTTGAGTAAGCTTGTTCTGCCAGGCACAATCTGGCTCGCTTCGGATCTGCACCTGGGTCCTCAGGCACCGGCGACGCAGGAGGCCTTTCTGGCCTTCCTGCAGGCCGCGGCCGACGAGGCCGATGCCTTGATCCTGCCCGGCGACATCTTCGATGCGTGGATCGGCGATGACGTCATCCGCGCGGCGCCGCCCTGGTTGGCCCAGGCCCTCGCGGGCCTGAAAGCCACCGGTGCGCGCACGCAGTTGTGGATCGGCCATGGCAATCGCGACTTTCTGATGGGTCAGGAACTGGCAGACGCGATCGGCGCACGCCTGCTGCCCGACCCGGTCACGCTGGTCACGGATTTCGGCGAGATTCTGCTCTCGCACGGCGATGCATACTGCACCGACGACGCGGCCTATCAGCAGTTTCGCGGCATGGTGCGCGATCCGCGCTGGCAGAATGAGTTCCTGTCCAAGACGATTCCCGAACGGCTCGCGCTTGCGCAAGCCGCGCGCGGCGAAAGTGTGTCGGCCAATCAGGCGAAGTCGGCCGAGATCATGGACGTCAATGCACAAGCGGTGGCCCAGGCGTTTGCCGACGCTGGCGTCGGCTTGATGGTGCATGGCCACACGCATCGGCCTGGTCGGCATGTCGAGATGATCGAGGGCCGCCGGCGCGAACGCTGGGTGTTGCCCGACTGGGACCTGGATCATGCCCAACCGCCTCGCGGCGGCTGGATGGTCATCGATCGCGATGGCCCGCAAGTCTTCGATATCGATCTGGAAGACTGACTTCGGCGCGCTTGTTGGCAGGTCTGCCACCTGGCGTAGCCGAATCCTGCGCCCTCACCCCCGATTGGGCCCCACGCCCAGAAACGACCCGCCGGCATCGAAGTCGCACACTTGCTGTGCGATCTCGATCACGCTGGCCACGACCGGGTTCATCAGCGACTTCTTGAATACCGCGTAATAACTCACTTGCGGCAGCGGCGGACTGACGCGCAATTGCAGCAGTTCGCCACGCGCGACCAGCGGCGCGAAGTAGGCCGGGGGCAGATAGCTGATGCCCATGCCGAGAATCGTCATCTGCGCGACCACGCCCAGGCTGTTGCATGACAGCACCTGCTTCACGCTCAAGCCCTGCTCGGTAAACCAGGCGTCGTACAGGTACGAGAGCGCCGAATTGGTGGGCTGCGTAATCACGGGGTATGGAGCCAGATCCTCCGGCGACAGCATGCTCGACGAATCGATGTCCAGCGACGGGCTGCACATCCACACATTGCGGATCGTGCCCAGCGGGACGCAGTCGTATTCGTAGCTCCAGAAGGGTCCGGGCATGATCGCCAGATCCAGGCTGTCGTCAACGAGCCGTTGATACAACGTGACGCCGCCATCGATCTCGGGCAGCAACTGCACCTTGGGATGTTGTTTGCTGACCTGACTGATCAAACTCGCCAGCCAGGTGAGCCCGACCAGTTCCGTGGCGCCCAGCCGCACACTGCCTTCGACGTTGGCCGCATCCCCCAGTTGCTGGACGATGTTGCTGTTGAGCGCCAACATATCGCGCGCGAGCTCGGAAAGCTTGCGGCCACGGTGCGTGAGTCGCAACGTGCGCGGACCGCGCTCGAAAAGCGGCGTGCCGGCGAAGGCTTCGAGCTCTCCCACCCGCTTGGCGATGGCGGATTGCGTGGTGTGCAGCTTGCGCGAGGATGCGCTGAAGCTGCCGAGCTCGGCACTCCAGTAAAACGCTTCGAGTTGTTTGAGCGTGACCATCGACGACAGGGCAAGGCGCGGGGAACGCGTAACCATACCATCGTCCCCCAGCGCGGCCCTGCCGCCTTACGCCTTGTGCAGAATGTCGGCGAGAAAGCGCTGCGCGCGCGGATGTGCGGGCGCCGTAAAAAACTGCTCGGGCGTCGTCTCTTCCAGGATTTGGCCCGCATCCATGAACACCACGCGGTCGCTCACGTCGCGCGCGAAGCCCATTTCGTGCGTGACGCACACCATCGTCATGCCGTCGCGAGCCAGCGACTTCATCACCTGCAGCACTTCGCCCACCATTTCGGGATCGAGCGCGCTGGTCGGCTCATCGAACAACATGATCGGCGGCTTCAACGCCAGCGCGCGAGCGATCGCCACCCGCTGTTGCTGCCCGCCCGACAGATTGCCGGGATAGGCGCCCACTTTCTCGGCCAGGCCCACGCGCTCGAGCAACTGCATGGCTTCGCCGGTGGCCTCCTTGCGCGAGCGCTTCTGGATGGTGGTGGGCGCGAACAACACGTTGTCCAGCACCGTCATGTGCGGGAAAAGGTTGAACGACTGGAACACGAAACCAATGCCCTGGCGCAGAGTATTGAGGTTGACGTTTTTCGCGTACACGTCCTGACCGTTGACCGTGATGGCACCCTTCTCGATGGGTTCCAGACGGTTGATCGTGCGGATGAGCGTCGATTTGCCGCTGCCCGACGGGCCGCATACAACGACGACCTCGCCCTGCGCGATCGTGAGATCCACATCGCGCAGCACGTGATGGGGGCCGTACCACTTATTGACTTTGTCGAGTTTGATCATGGGATGAGTCACCGATATCGATTAGGCCATGGCGCGCGCGCGGCGCACACGGAAGTCCAGCCAGTACAGGCCGCGGCTGAGCGTGAAGCACACCACGAAGTAAATGATGGCCAGGATGCCGAAGACTTGCAGCGGCTTGGTGAGCACCAGATTGTTGACCTGATTGGCGGCGAAAGTCAGTTCGTTCACGCTGATCACATAGCCCAGCGACGTTTCCTTGATGGTGGAAATGAACTGGCTGGTCATGCTGGGCAGCACGTTGAGCATCGCTTGCGGCAACACCACGCGCCGCATGGTGGTCCAGTAACCCACACCCAAAGAGCGCGAGGCCTCGATCTGCCCCTTCGGAATCGCCTCGATGCCCGAGCGAATCACTTCACTCAGATACGCGCTTTCATAGATGACGAGCGCGCATACCAAGGTGGTGAAGCCGCTTACGCTGTAGCCCGTGAGCTTGGGCACCGCGAAGTAGGCCCAGAAGATCAGCATCAGGAGGGGCATGCTGCGCACGATCTGCACCAGCCCCGAGGCGAACAACGCCAGCGGCCGGATGCTGCTCACGCGCGCCAATGCCAACAGCAACGCTAACGGCAAGGACAAGGCCAGGCCGCAGATCGCCAGAATCAGCGTGAGCGCGAGTCCGCCCAACGGGCCGTTGGGATATTGGCCCACCAGCAGCGTGGGCCAGAAGTCGTGAAGGATCTCAAGCACGGCCGCTGCCTCCCGCAATGCGGTAGCGCGCAGCGATGCGCGAACCGACGAACAACAGGAGGAAGGAGCCGGCGATATACATCAGGGTCGCAGCGCCGAAGGTCGCAAACGTGCGATACGTTTCGTTCTCGATTTCGCGCGCCTGATAGGTCAGCTCGACCACGCCGATCGCCATGGCCACGCTGGTGTTCTTGAACAGCAACAAGGCACGGCCCACGAGCGGCGGAATCGAGATGCGCAAGGCCTGCGGCACGATGATGTGGCGCATGCACTGGATGTAGCTTGCGCCCAGGGCACGCGAGGCCTCGAACTGCGTGGTGGGGATGGCGCGCAACCCGCTGCGGATATCCTCGGCGATGTAGGCCGCCGATCCCAGCGCCAGCGCGATCGCGGCCAGCGAGAGCTCCGCATTGTGCTGATACAGCCAGGTGCGAAAGCCTTCCGGCAGCAATTCGGGCATCCCGAAGTACCAGAACAGCACTTGCACCAGAAGCGGCACATTGCGGTGATATTCGACGTAGATGTCGACGAACCAGCGCGCCACGCGAACGTTGGTGGCGCGGATGACGGTCAACAGAATGGCGATGGTGAAGGCCATGGTCCAGGCCACGAGAAACAGCTGAATCGTGGTGACCATGCCTTGCCACAATTGGTGCAATTGGGCGGCATCGAGCATAAGGGAGTCCTCGCAGTACGGACAAAAAAAACGGCGCGGGCGCGGATCGCTGCTGCGATCGCGCGCCCGGTGGCCGTGGCGATCAGGCCGTGGCCGTCATCAACCCGCGATCGGGCCGATCACAAACGAGCGCTTGAGCTTGTAAGGCGTTTCAGGACCGAACCACTTCTCGAAGATCTTCGCGGCATCGCCCGATTTCTCGGCATCGTCCAGAATCTTGTTTACCGTTTCGATGAATCGCGGCTCCGATTTACGCATGCCCAGGCCCCAGGCTTCGTCGAATACCGACTTTTCCATGATGGTTACCGGCGCGGTAGGCGGACTCTGGATCACCAGGCGCGCGAGCACGAGTTCGGAGGCGAACTGGCCGTCCACTTTTTTCTGCTGCAGCGCCAGGTAGGCCGCCGAGCTGTCCGAGTAGCCGATCACTTGCGAATCGGTCAAACGCGCCTTGATTTCACGCTCCGAGCTCGAACCCTTGGTGGCACCCACGCGGCGGCCATTGAGTTGCTCGATCGTGGTCAGGCCCGAGTCGGCGCGCACCAGCAGCTTTTGCGGGCTCACGTAGTAGCGGTTGCTGAACGCGATCTGCTCGGCGCGGTCGGGCGAGTAACCCAGGTTGGCGGCGAGAATATCGACGCGCGATTCGTTCAGTTCAGGCACGCGGGCCGCGACCGACAACAGCTTGTAGTTCACGCGCACACCGATCTTGTCGGCAACCAGCTTGCAAAAGTCGATGTCGTAACCAATCAGCTCGCGGGTGGAGGCGTTTTGAAAGCTGAACGGCTGCGACGTGCCCAGCGTGCCGCAAACGAGTTCACCACGTTGCTTGATATCGTCGAGCTGGTCGGCCGAGGCGCTGGCCGAGACCAGGGCGGCGGCGGCGAGCACGCCGATCGACAGTACGGATTTGAATGGCATGGATTTTCCCCTTATTGATAAACGGCCGCGGGCGGCCGACGGCAATGCAGTCGAGATCAGACGAGCTTTGCGCAGGCAGCGCGGATACTCTCGCAGCCCGCCGCGATATCTTCCAACGCGGCGGCGAACGAAAGCCTGAACGTGCCGGGCGCGCCATAGGCATGGCCGTCGATCACGGCCACACCGGCTTCGCGCAGCAGGTAATTGGTGAAGTCGGTATCGGTGGCGATTACGTCGCCGCCGGGCGTCTTCTTGCCCAGCAAGGCCGAGCAGTCCGGAAACACGTAGAACGCGCCCTCAGGCACCACCACCTTCAATTCTGGCACCTTCTGCAAGGCGGCCACTGCGGCGTTGCGACGTTCGCGGAAGCGATCGGCAAAGATCTGTACGCACGATTGGTCGCCGGTCAAGGCGGCCAATGCAGCGGCCTGGCCCACCGAGGACGCGCCCGACGTGCTTTGCGATTGCACGATGGCCATCGCCTTGATGAGTTCGTCGGGGCCGGCACCGTAGCCGATCCGCCAGCCGGTCATGGCATACGCCTTCGAGACGCCATTGATGGCCAAGGTCCGCGACGCGAGGGCGGGCTCGACCTGCAGCGGATGCACGGTGGGCGTATCGGTGAAGTTCAGACGTGCATAGATATCGTCGGTCATCAGCCACACATGCGGATGACGCGCGAGCACGGCCGTGAGCCTGGCCCAGTCGTCGCACGAGTAAATGGCGCCGGTGGGATTGCTGGGCGAGTTCATCAATACCCACTTGGTGGCCGGCGTGATGGCGGCTTCGAGCGCCTCGGGCGTGAGCTTGTAATCGGTTTCCGGCGTGGCGGCCACGATCACGGGCTTGCCGCCGTTGACGATCACCATGTCGGGATAGGACACCCAGAATGGTGCCGGGATGATGACCTCGTCACCGTCGTTCAGCGTGGCGGCAAGCGCATTGAAAATCACTTGCTTGGCGCCGGTGCTGACGATGATCTGGTTGACCGGATAATCCTGACCCGTATCTTCCAGCATGCGCGCGCGGATGGCGCGGCGCAGCGGTGCGGTGCCCTGGGCGGGCGGATACTTGGTCTCGCCGCGATCCATGGCGGCCTTGGCGGCTTCGCGGATGAACTCGGGCGTGAGGAAATCCGGCTCGCCGATGGTGAGATCGATCACACGGCGGCCTTCTTCGCGCAGTTGCGCAATGATGGCGCGCGCGGCCACGCTGGGCGAAAGTTTGATGCGGCGAACGCGTTCGGACACAAAGCTCATTTGGCGGCTCCCAAGGCGGCGAGCGCGCGATCCATCCACGGCTTCTCGTAGGTGCCCGACAGAATCTTCTCTTTCGACACGGCCTCGTCGCGCTCTTTCTTGAGCGCCAGGGCCAGCACGGCTTCGGCATGCGCTGCGGCAATGACCACCACACCATCGGCATCGCCCACGATCACGTCGCCGGCCTGCACGACCTGGCCGCCTACCGAGACGGCCACATTGATTTCGCCCGGGCCGTCTTTGTAGGGCCCTTTGTGCGACACGCCACGCGCAAAGCACCCGAAGTCGTTGGCGGCAAACACGTCCGCGTCACGCACGGCGCCGTCGATCACGAAGCCCACTACGCCGCGGCGGCGCGCATCCATCATCATCAATTCGCCGACGAGCGCGTTATTGCAGTCGCCGCCCCCGTCGACCACAATCACGTCGCCGGCTTGTGCCAATGAAATCGCCTTGTGGATCATGAGGTTGTCGCCCGGACGGGCCTTGACCGTGAGCGCGCGGCCCACGATGCGCGACGTGCCGCCATGCAGCGGGCGCAGTCCCACCACGCCGTACAAGCGGCCCATGCAGTCGCTGATCTGCGCGGCGCCAACCGTGCGATATTGGTCGAGAACGGCATCCGAAACGGCAATACCGTCGCGGTCAAGAATACGAAGGCCAATCGGGTTCATGGTGAAACGACGCGCTTATGCAAACAACGAAGCGCTTATTTGACCCGTCCTCGCCTGATCCACAAAACGATATAAATTCGGGGGGAAGTACGAATTTAATTCGTATCAGGTGGGATGCCTAGATGTGCTGAGGGGCACTGAGGAGGCGCGGACGCGATGGCGACACGGCGAGGCGACGTGGCAACGAAGCGATGAAACGGCGTTACTTCGCGTACTTGTCGATCACGCGCGCCAGCTCGGCGCTTCGGCTCAGATCCAGGCACTGCAACACGTGCAGCGAACGGCCGCTTTTGCTGGCATAGGGTGATTGCATATGCCGTTCGACCACATGACCGATCTCGTCGTACACCTCCACATCCGACTCGCCCAGCTCCACGTAAGCGGCTGCCGCTCGCCCGGCGTCTGCGGCGAACGGCGTATCGGGAAAGGCCTGAGCGAGACAGTGGCTGATGGCAAGATCGATCAGGCGCAAGCGCTCGGGACCCGCCTTGGCGGTGCTGATTTCGGTTGGCGTTGTGGCGTTGGAAGCAGCGGCGAAAGGCACGGGCGCCCATAGCGCCCCCATCAAGGACCACTGAACCGCACGCCGCCAGAACGCCGTCGTCAGTGAGGTCGAGAGCGTCGTGGTGAGCGCAGTCTTCGGCCCCGTCGACGCCGGCACACGCTCCTGCGCGGGCATCAGGCGGTGCGCGTCAGCACCCAAATGCCGACGATGATGCCCAGTGCAATGCGGTACCAGGCAAACGGGCGATAGGTGTGATTGGCCACGAAACGCAGCACCGCGCGCACCACGAAAATCGCGCTGATGAAGGCACCGAGAAAGCCCACGCCGATCGCGGCCATGGCCTGATCGTTGAGCAGGCCGAAGTTCTTGTAGCCGTCATACACGGCCGCGCCCAGCATCGTGGGCATGGCCAGGAAAAACGAAAACTCGGTGGCGACCTTGCGCTGAATGCCGGCCACCATACCGCCGATGATCGTGGCACCCGAGCGCGACGTACCCGGGATCATGGCCAGGCACTGCGCCGCGCCCACGCCCAACGCCTGCTTCCAGGTGATTTCCTCGACTGAATGCGCCGTGGCACGGCTTTCGGTTACGGTGTCGTCCGCATGCGGCGCACCGCCCGAGGGCGTGGCCTTGGAACGGCGTTCGACGTAAAGCATGATCAAGCCACCGATGATGAGCGTGACCGCCACCACACCGGGGTGATAGAACAGCGCCTTGATCGCCTTGATGAAGATCGCGCCGATGATGGCGGCCGGAAAGAAGGCGATCAGCAGATTGCGCATGAAGATGCGCTCGCCTGGCACCCCGGTGACCGTGCCGTGCACCAGCTTCCAGATCCGCGCACGGAAAATCCAGATCACCGCCAGAATGGCGCCGAACTGGATCACCACTTCAAAGACCTTGCCCTGGTCGGACGAAAACTGAATCCAGTCGCCCACGAGGATCAAATGCCCCGTGCTCGAAACGGGGATGAATTCGGTCAGGCCTTCAAGGATGCCCAGGAAGAAGGCCTTGATCAAATGTAGAGTGCTTTCGGTCACGATGGTTACGCCTTCGGGCTAGCAGGTGCGGCGATGCGTCAGGATGACGTATCGGCGTCGTCGTCAGGATTGGGAATGTCGTACGGCAAACGCTCGACGCGCACGGATGCGATCCGGCGCCCGTCGAGGCGGACCACTTCGAAACGGTGGCGCGCATGCGGACTGATGTGTTCGCAGGCATCGCCCGGCTGAGGCAACTGGCCGAAGCGCTCCAGCAGATAGCCGGCAAGGGTCGAATATTCCTGCTCTTCGTCGACCAGGCCTTCGATTTCCAGTACCTGCTCAACATGATGGATATCGGCCGCGCCGTCGATGCGCCAAACGCCCTCGCCTTCTTGTGCGATATCGGCCACTTCGTCTTCATCCGGAAACTCGCCGGCAATCGCCTCGAACACGTCGATTGGCGTGACCAGACCTTCGATGGCACCGAACTCGTCGGCCACCAGCACCAGTTGGCCGCGCGAGCGTTTGAGCACGTCCATCAATTTCAGGATGCCCGTGGACTCGGGCACGATGATGGGATCGCGCAAGCGCTTGCGGCTGATGCGGCCGTCCGTGATCAGATCGGCGATCAGATCCTTGGCGCGGCCGATCCCCAACAACTCGTCGAACGAACCGCGGCATACCGGGAAAAAGCTGTGCGGCACGCTCACCAGCTGCGCGCGGATGGTTTCGGCATCGTCATCGATATTGATCCACGACACATCGGTACGCGGTGTCATGATCGAGGTAATGGGCCGTTCGGCCAGGGTAAGCACGCCGCTCACCATATTGCGCTCTTCCACGCCGAAGGCATGAAGCACTTCCGCATCCGGGCTGGTCGGGGCATGCACTTCATCGGGCGTGGGCGGGCGCTTGCCCAGCATGCGCAGCACCGCCGAAGCGGTACGTTCACGCATGGGACGCCGGGCGTCCATCTTGAGCAGGTTGCGTCGCGCCAGTTGATTGATGGCTTCGATGGCGACCGAGAACGCGATGGCTGCGTACAGATAGCCCTTGGGCACCTTGAAGCCGAAGGCTTCGGCAAGGAGCGAGAAGCCGATCATCAACAGGAAGCCCAGGCACAGCACCACCACCGTGGGATGCGCGTTGACGAAGCGCGTGAGCGGCTTGGACGCCAGCAGCATGACGCCCATGGCGATCACGACGGCGATCATCATGATGGCGAGGTGATCGACCATCCCGACCGCAGTGATCACCGAATCGAGCGAGAACACGGCATCGAGCACGACGATCTGCGTGACGATGACCCAGAAACTGGCGTAGACGCGCGGCCCGCCTTCGCTTTCCTGGTGGCCGCCCTCGACGCGCTCGTGGAGCTCCATCGTGCCCTTGAAGAGCAGGAACAAGCCCCCGATCATGAGGATCAGGTCACGTCCGGAAAAAGTGAGGGGTCCCACGGAAAACAGCGGTTGCGTGAGCGTGACCAGCCAGGACATGACGGTCAACAAGCCCAGGCGCATGACCAAGGCCAGACTCAGGCCGAGGATGCGTGCCCGGTCGCGCTGGCTTGGCGGAAGCTTGTCCGCCAGGATGGCAATGAAGATGAGGTTATCGATCCCCAAGACGATCTCAAGGACGACAAGGGTAAGCAAGCCGACCCACGCGGCGGGGTCTGACAGCCACTCCATCAGGTACTCCAATAGTTCATCAGCCGGCAATCGTACCTAAAAAAAGGCCGATCCGTCGGTCATCTTCGCGCACCTCCGCCAAACGGCGGAGGTGACAGCTGCCTGTCAGCAGCCGGATTTACGCCTCTTTGGGCGCCATGCTGGTCAGCATCTGCGTGAAGATCTTGGGCGAGCCCGCGATGACGTTGCCGTGATCCAGCCACGTCTGTTCACCGTCGAAGTCGCCGATCAGGCCGCCGGCCTCGAGCACGAGCAGGCTGCCCGCCGCGAGATCCCAAGGCTTCTGACCCACGGCGCAGTACCCGTCGAGACGGCCGCAGGCGACATAGGCCAGATCCAGCACGGTGGAACCCGTGCGGCGCACGCCGAGGGCCTTTTCCGACATTTGACGAAAACGCGGCGAATGGCCGCCATCGGCGTCGGCCGAGCCGGGCCAATGCGAACCCAACAGCGCTTCATGAAAGCGGATGCGGCCCGATACACGTACCCGGCGGTCGTTCAGGAACGCACCGCCCCCACGGCTGGCCGTAAAGAGTTCGTTGCGCGACGGGTCGTAAATGACGGCTTGCGTCATCTGGCCACGCTGCATGAGCGCCACCGACACCGCGTAGTGCGGGAAGCCATGAATGAAATTGCTGGTGCCGTCCAGCGGATCGATGATCCATTGCGAGTCGGCCTGTTCCGGGCCTTGCAGGCCGAACTCTTCGCCCAGCACGGCGTGGTCGGGATACGCCGTGCGCAGGACTTCCGCGATCGCCTCTTCGCAGGCGCGGTCGACTTCCGTGACATAATCGCCCGGCCCTTTGCGCGCCACGGCCACTTTATCGAGATCGAGACTCGCCCGATTGATGATGGTACCGGCGCGACGTGCCGCCTTGATGGCGGTGTTGAGCATGGGGTGCATAGAATTCCGTAATTTTGCAGATGAAAAATGATGGCCGCACCGCTTGCGCCGCGTCGCCAAACACGCCATTTTAAATGACTCACGACTTTTCACGCGTTCGCTTCGTCATGGTGCAGCCCAGCCACCCCGGAAACGTCGGTTCGGCGGCCCGCGCCATCAAGACAATGGGGTTTTCGGAGCTGGTGCTCGTGGCCCCAAAACTGCCCGACATGACGGCGCATCCCGACGCGATCGCGTTGTCGAGCGGCGCCCAGGATGTGCTGGCTGCCGCCCTCATTTGCGACACGCTCGAAGACGCGTTGGCGCCTGTGACGCTGGCCTGCGCCCTCACGGCCCGGGTGCGCGATCTCGGACCGCCGCAAAGCGATATCCGTGAGGCGGCCCATATTACCCAATCTCACCTGGCCGAGTATCCGTCGGGTCGCGTGGCGCTGGTGCTGGGCACCGAACGCAGCGGCTTGACCAACGAGCAGATCGCCCGCTGCCACCGCATTTGCCATATTCCGGCCAACCCGGAATACAGCTCGCTGAATGTGGCGCAGGCGCTACAACTGGCGGCCTGGGAGATGCGATATGCGCTGCTCGTGGCCGCCGAAGCACCGCTGCTCCCCCCGTCGCGCGCCCTCAGCCCGCAGCCCGGCAGCACGCCGGCAACCAGCGAAGCCGTCGAAGCGTTCCTCACGCATTGGGAAACCGCGTTGGTCGCCACCGAGTTCCTGGACCCGCAGCATCCCAAGAAGCTGATGCCGCGGATGCGCCATCTTTTCGGCCGCGCCGGCATGACGCGCGACGAAGTGGATATGCTGCGCGGCGTATGCACGGCGATCCTGTCGCGCATCAAGGGCCGCAACAAGTAGAAGGGCTCAGCGCCGCGGCGCAAGCGGCGCAACGCGCGTGTTCGTGGACGTGCTGGTGCTCGCGTTCAACCCGTAACGCCTGCCCGGCGCCCGGACAGACGACAAAAAGCCCGGCCAAAGATGAGCCGGGCTTTTTATTGGGAGCCTGCCACACGCTGCCGGACTTCGCCCGGCAGCGCCGCCGATCAGTCGACCTTCGCGCCCGAGGCCTTGACCACCGGACCCCACTTCTCGACTTCAGCCTTCACGAACGCGCCAAATTCGGCCGGCGACTGCTTGGCGCCGACAGCACCCAGCTGCTTGAAGTTTTCCTGCACGTTGGGCTTGTCCTGCGCCTTGACGATCACGTCGTTCAGCTTGGCGATGACATCGGGCGGGGTGCCGGCGGGGGCCAGCAAACCAAACCAGGACGACACGTTGAAATCAGGGAAGCCCGATTCCTTCATCGTGGGGATATCGGGTGCCGTGGGCGAACGTTCGGCCGTGGTCACGGCCAATGCCCGCAGCTTGCCCGACTGCACGTGCGGCCAGGCGGCCGGCATGTTGTCGAAGTCATACTGCACCTGACCGCCGATCAGATCGGTCAAGGCCGGTGCGCTGCCGCGATACGGCACGTGCAGCACGTCGATACCGGCCTGAATCTTGAACAGCTCGCCCGCCATGTGGATGGAGGTGCCGCTGCCCGACGACGCAAACGCCAGCTTGCCCGGATTGGCCTTGGCGTGCGCCACCAGTTCCTGCACCGACTTCACCGGCAGGTTGGGGTTCACGACCAGCAGGTTGGGCACTTGCGCGCCCATGGCCACTGGCGCGAAATCCTTGAGCAGGTCGAACGACAGGTTGGGATAGAGCGTGTAGTTGATGGCGTTGGTGACCGCTGCGAAATACAGGGTGTAGCCATCAGGTGCGGCGCGGGAGGCTTGCTCGGCGCCGATGTTGCTGCCGGCGCCCGGTTTGTTCTCGACCACGAAGGTTTGACCCAGGGATTCGGTCAATTCCTTGGCCATGATGCGGGCCACGATATCGGTGGTGCCGCCAGCCGAGAAGCCAACGATAATGCGCACGGGCCGGTCGGGGTAAGCCGCCATCGCGGCGGCAGGCACCGCCATGGCCGTTGCCAGACCGGCGGCCAATAGCGTTTTGCGCCAGGCGCGCGCGAAAATTCCGCTGCTCATACTGTCTCCTCGTTATATGTCCATCTATTGGACGCTAAAATAGTTTTGCGGGTCGATTCTGCCCGTCCCGAAACCATAGAGCAAGCCACCGTCCACAGGACGGACGAGCATGCCAACGAGGAGACCACGGTGCGGCACCCTGCCGCGCCGATATTTGCCCATGATGGATACCGATACCAACGGCGCCGGACCCCGTACGCTGCGCCGCGGACTCAATGTGCTGGCGGCTTTGCGCGACGCGGGCGAAGCCGGCGCCAGCGTCACCGAGCTGGCACGCGTCACCGATATACGCCGCCCCACGATATACCGTTTGCTGGACGCCTTGCTCGATGCCGGACTGGTGATGCCCCTGGCCGGCACCAAGCGCTACCGCGCGCATTGGTCGGCGTCGTCTTCGGCCGCCGACCCCGATCCCCGCATCGCACCCGCGTTGCCCATGCTGCGGCGATTGGCCGAGCGCACAGGCGACGCGGTGTTTCTGGTCGTGCGCGACGGCGCGGACTCGTTGAGTTTGCAACGCGAGATCGGCAGCTATCCGGTTCAGATCCTGGCGACCTATGCCGGCAAGCGCCAGCCGTTGGGCGTGGGGTCAGGCGGCATGGCGATTCTGGCGGCGCTGCCCGACGAGCAAGCGTTTGCCATCGTCGATCGCAATGAAGACCGGCTCGACGAATATGGCGGCATGACCGCCGCAGAGATGAAGCGCCTGATCAACAACACGCGCTCGCGGGGCTATTCGGTCGTGGGCAACCATGCCGTGCGCGGCGCGCTGGGAGTGGGCTGTGCGCTGCTCGATGCGCAGGGACTGCCGCAATTGGCAGTGAGCGTGACCGCCATCATCGAACGGATGCCGGCCACGCGCCAGCGCGCGATCGCGGGCTGGATACAGGACGAACTGGCGCACTACCGGCCGTGATCGCCTCAGCGCGGCGGTGGTAACACCGTGCCCGTCGGGGGTGCGACGCCGTCGCCTGCAGGCTGCGGCTGGCCCGTCGCGCCGCCCTCGCCCGCTGCCTGCGGTTGACCGCTCGACACGTCATACACCGGCACCGGCGGCTTGAAGCCTTTCTCGTCCAGCATCTGACGGGTGGTGCGCAGCAGGTCGCCGCGCATTTCCCAGTACTTGCCGACTTCGGCCCAGACGCTCACCATCACCACGACCACGTTGTCGCGATACTCATTGACGCGGATGACCGGCGCCGGATCCTTCATGATCATCGGATGCGCATCCACCAAGGCCGTCAACTGCGCCATGGCCTGGTCGAGATCGTCGCCATAACGGATCCCCACCGGCATATCGAGCTTGCGGGTGGTGTTGCGCGAGAAGTTGGTGATGGTCGCGTTCCACACCACACTATTGGGCAAGGTAACGTGCACGCCATCGCCTTTCACCAATCGCGTCAGGAACAGGCCCACTTCGGCCACCGTGCCATCCGTGCCCGAGCTCAACGCGATGGCTTCTCCCGCACGAATCGGACGCAAGACAAGCAGCATGATGCCGGCGGAAATGTTCTGCAGCGTGCCCTGCAACGCCAGACCGATGGCCAAGCTGGCGGCGCCCAGCACGGCAATGAGACTCGCCGTCTGTACCCCGAAGCGTGCCAGCACGGCAATCACGGTAAAGATGCGCACCACCCAGACGACGGCACTGTAGAACATCGGCACGATGGTCGCGTCGATACGCGGCGAGCGCTGCGCCGCGCGGCGCACCCAGTTGCCCAGAATGCTCGACAACCACCAGCCCGCAATCAGAATCAACAGCGCGATGACGAGGTTGACCCCGATATCGAAGAATTTCGGCACGAGCGCCGCGAAACCCAGGTACATATTTTCCATACGAACTCCCGATGAAGCCAAACCTGCAAAAAAGATCGGGTTCAATGTATCAGATCGATTTTCAGATCGCGCGCAGGTGGTTGTCCCAGGCTAGGCCGCTCGCGGCGGGCAATGTGACGATCGGCGGGCGCGCGGGTGACACGCGTTCGAGCGTGCCGTTGCCGCTGCTGAACAGGAAATCGTCGTCGCCCAGAGGGGCGATGCCGCAGCCATCGTGCAGTGGGGTCACGCCCAGATAACGCCCGGATGACGCTTCCCAATACACCACCTGCCCCCCCACCGGGCTGGAGGTGGCGATCACGTGACCGCTCCGGTCTGCCGTCACCGAGCCGATGTAATTGCCGAACCCGCGCAAGACTTCGGGCGGGCCCGCAAACAGTTCCGGCGCGTGCCCGCGGCGATGCCGCCCCACGAGCGGCGGCCGGTCGCCGGCCGGTCCGTTGTACTGGCAGCCGAACCAGAGCGTGCCATCGCCCGCCAGCCCCAGGTGACGCAACGACAGCGCCCCCAGGCTGCGATCCAGCGTCACATGCTCCAGCAACGTCCCCGAGAGGGCGTCGATGTAGTCCAGCGACGGCGTGATGGCGCTCTCGTTCAACGCCAGCTTGCCGTAATCGGGATGCGTCAACACGCCGCCGTTGGCCACGCACAACGTGCGGCCGTCCGGCATCGCAATCACTTCATGCGCGCCGATGCCACCGCCATCGAATTCACCGATGCGCCGGTAATCGCCCCCGGCGCTCGCGTCATAGACGCCCAGCACACTGCGGCCCTGCTCGTAATCGTTTTCGGCGGCAATCAATCGCGTGCCGTCCGGGGTGAAGACGCCATGACCAAAGTAATGGCGGCCCGCCGGCAACGGCAACGCCTTGGGTGCCTGCTTGCCGGCCAGGTCGAACGCCAGTGCGAAAAATCCGGGCTGGCGCCCAAACGCCACCGCCCGGCCGCGTGCGGGGTCGATGGCAAAGCTGTGACCGCGGTCAGGCAGCGGCACCACGATGTCGGTTGTTCCTTGCGCGTTCATCACAACAGCTTCGAACCGGCCCGCGCGTTGCCGGGCAGTCAGGTAGCGCGGCGCCTCGCTCGCCGCCCAGGCCCGCGCAGCGGTGCGGGGCGCACAACCGGCCATCGCGGCCAGTGCCACGAATTGCCGGCGGTCAATCGCCATCGAGCGCGTTGAAGCCGATCGTCACGCCAAAGTACGCCGCCAGATCTTGATCGACCAATTGCTTGGCGTTCTTCGACGTCAGTGCCGTCAGGGTCAGCAGGCGATACCCCTCATCGGATGCGGCTGCCGTCTCGAAAGGATGGGCGACGGCCGCGACCGTATTCGCAGCGCGGGCGAGTTCAGCCTGCGTCTGCTCGCCGATCCATGCCTCGTCGGCGCCATAGCGAAAACCGCCGGCAACAAGAAAGTCGCGCATCGCAGTGAGATTGGCGGCCAGCGCCGTGGTCGTGAGATCGCTGCGCCAGAATGCGGCACGCCTGGGCCGCACCTCGCCCACGGCCTTGCCCAGCACCGGCGCCAGATGGACGTCGCGCGCAAACTGCAGGCCGGTCGACAAGGCTTTCAGCGCTTCGGCGGCCACTTCCTGCTGGCTGCGGTAAAGATTGTTTTGCGGGCCGGGCGTACGAAATTGCTTGCCGAAATCCGCCTCCGCCCCCCAAGCGCCCGTCAAGTCGGCTGCGATGCGCGCCAGATTGGCCGCCACGGCGGCGGACAACGCGCAGGCCGCCGCAAACGTCGGCGCGGTAGGTGTGGCCAGCACCTCGCCATCGCCGTACAGCAGCCATTCCAATGCCGGCAGGCCTTGCACGGCCACACTGCGCCCATACAACCCGCCCGGTGCCAGATCGGCAGCGTCGGCTGCGCGCACCATCGTGCCTAACTGTCGCGGCACGATATTGCGAGGATCCGGCCAAAACGCGATGCGCTCATAGCGGTTGTCGGCCACCAATGGGCCGAAGCGCAAGAAAGCAATGGCCAACCACGCCTTCACCGTTTCGCCGAAAGCCGCCTTGACGGCACCGGCTTGGGCCGGTTGCGGCGCGGGGCAATAGCGCGTCAGGGCAGTGCTGAGTGCCGTCGTGGCGCTGGCCCAGCGCTGCATGGCCGGTGCAACGTAACCGGAGGCCAGGCGTTGCCCGAGATCGGCGGGCACGGGCGCGGCATAGGCTGGCGGAAGCGCGGCAGCGCTTGCGGCAAGCAGAGCAATCGCCATCACGCAGCGGGAGACACGCATCACAAAGACTCCAGAAATCGAATCAGGTCGGCCCGCTCGGCGGGCGACATCGCCACAACCCGGTCACGCGACGCTTGCGCTTCGCCCCCGTGCCAGAGAATGGCTTCCAGCAGTGTGCGGGCCCGGCCGTCGTGCAACCAGGTGGCTTGGGGGTTGACGGTCTTGGTCAAGCCGATCCCCCAAAGTGGCGGCGTGCGCCATTCGCGTCCGTTGGCTTCGCCGTCCGATACCCCGTCAGCCAAGCCATCGCCCATGTCGTGTACCAGCAGATCGGTATACGGCCAGATCAATTGAAAGCGGTGCTCGGGGCGTTCGGCATCGCGGCGCGTGACGTACTTCGGGGTATGACACGCAATACAGTTGGCCGCGTAAAACACCTGCTTGCCGGCCAGCACGCGTGCATCGTCGATGTCACGCCGCTCGGGCACGGCGAGGTTGGACGAGTAGGTCGCCACGAAATCCATCAGGCGGCCCGGCACCTCTTCGTCGCCCAGGCGCGGCTGCGCGCCGTGCGGCATCTCGAAGCACTGCTTTTGCGCCGGCGTGCAATCGCCGTAATGGCTGGGAAACATCGGCGTGGACAATCCCATGTCGTTGGAAAACGCCACCGCCGATTGCTGCGCGACGGTAGGCTGCGCCGCCTTCCAATTGAAGCGGCCCAGCACTCGCTTGCCGGTCGCGCCGTCGTGCACCCAGTTGGGCTTGCCCGACACCCCGTCGGCGTGCACGCGTGCAGCGTTGGCCAGGATATCGTTCTCGTGAATGGCTTCCAGCAAACCCAGCCCGATCATGGGCGGGGCCAGCCGCGGCGATATCTGAACGTCGGGATGCATGGGGCCGTAGCCCAGATCGGCAATGCGGTAACGCGGCGCCATCAAGGTCGCCGACTCGCCACCCGCCAGCGCCACGGGCACTTCCGTATATTGGATGTCGAGACTGCCCTCGCCGGGCATGCCCGCCACGGCAAAGTTCTGCAGTTGCACGCCATACACCGGATCGCCCACGTCCACCGCCTGCGAGCGATCCACGGTCTTGTCCGACCCCGGGGTTTGCGGCACCGTGGCGACAGCCCCGGGCACCGGCGGCACAGCCAGGCGCATCAGCAGCGCCACGGAATCAGGACGCTCCGAGACCTCGAAGCCGGGAATCGTGCCCCGGCCGTCCTTCACATGACAGGCCTGACAGGACCGCGCGTTAAAGAGCGGCCCCAAGCCATCGGACGCTTGGGTGGACGACGGCGCCGACACCCAATCCTTGCGAAAAAGCCCGTTGCCGATCAGGAAATTCTGCCGGCCTTCGAAGGTCAGATTGGCGGAGGGGTGCGAGAAGATATCGGCGTTGATCAGTTTCTTGATCGTGGTGGCGCCCGCCTGCATCAATTCGAAGGGCTCTGCCTTGGAGAAATCGGCGGCGGGCGCCGTAACGTCAGCCACGCGTGCGCGATCGGCCGGCGTCAGGTCGTCACGCTGCAAGGCGCTTGGAGCGCTTGGAGCGGTTGCGACGGTTGAAGCGGTTGCGACGGTTGCGGCATGCGTGACGGGGGCCGGCGTGCCGGCGACTGGCGCATCGGCCGACGCATTGGGCGCCGGCTGACTGGCGCTCCAGGCCGCTGCGCTGACGACCAGCACCGCGGCGCCCCCAAGCAGAACGCGCCTGTCGATCACTGGAACACGGCGTTGGGATTGTCGAGGCTATCGGAGCCTTCGAGCTTGATATCGCCCAGTTCCAGGGCCACGATCACCCGCTCGATGCTGCGCGTTTGATCGATCAGGCGATCGATCGCACCCTGCACGACCGCGTTGCCTTCCTTATTGCCTTCCGCAATCATCCGGTCGTACGTCTCGACCTTCTCGGCGCGATCCTTCAACACCGTCATTGCGGCCACGGTGGCGTCGAGCTTGGCGCGCACTTCGGCATCGAGCTTGGGATCGCGCGCGCGCACCAGGTCGGAAAGGCTGGCGCCGCTCACTTCCTTGCCGTCTGGGCGGACATACTTGCCGAGATAAACGTTCCGAATACCCAGCTGATTGTAGAAGTGCGAATTGTGGGTGTTGTCGGCAAAGCAATCGTGCTCTTCTTCAGGATCGTGCAGGATCAGACCTAGCCGCATGCGTTCCCCGGCCAGTTCGCCGTAAGACAAACTACCCAGCCCGGTCAGCATGGCGGTCAACCCGGCCTTGGGATCGGTCACGACCGCTTGGCGCGCGGCGCCCTTGCTGTCCCAGTTGCCCACCATTTCTTCGAGATCGGTAACGAGCAGATCGGTGACCGCCTTCAAGAATTGAATCCGGCGTTCGCAGTTGCCACCGGTGCACTGCCTGGGATCGAAATCGGTATACGGCCGATTGCCGGCGTGCCGCTCCTGCGGCGTGCCGGTGCGATCGGCGGGAGCGGGGCCCGATCCGTTGAGATCCTGACCCCACAACATGAACTCGATGGCGTGATATCCCGTGGCCACATTGGCCTCATTGCCATCGGCCTCGTGCAGCACTTCAGACAACAGCTTCGGCGTGATGGTGGTGGCGTCGATCGCTTTGCCGCCCACGGTGAGTTTGGGATTGGCGATCAAGTTGACGGCGTAATACGCGTTGGCGTCGCTCTCGGTGCCATAGGAGGCATCGACGTAATCCAGCATGCCCTCGTCCAGCGGCCACGCATTCACGCGCCCTTCCCAATCGTCGACCACGGGATTGCCGAAGCGAAACGCTTCGGTTTGCTGATACGGCACGCGTGCGGCAATCCAGGCTTCACGCGCTTTGCGCAGCGTGGCATCGCTGGGCGTGGCGATCAGCGCGTCGATCGCGGCGCGCAAGGTTTTTGCCGTCGACAACGCATCCTGATAAGCGGCCTGCGCAATATTCGAATAGGTCGCCACCACCGCAGTCGGTTGAACGTCGGCCGCGTGGGCCACGCCTGCCGACAACGCCGCGGCCAACGCGGCCACCTGCATCAATTTGCGCATTGCGCACTCCTTCAAGCGCGCAAACAGCCCCGCGGGCCGTCGCGCATAGCAGTCAAAACACGGGAGATGAAATTGTAAACGATTTACGTTCGCGCATTCAGCATGAAGTCAGCATCCCAAGCCTGCCCCACGGATGATCATTGGATCGCCGGGACCCGGCCAGGCTGACGCCATGCAATGCGCACCGAAACAGTGCCTCACGCTCACATGCGGTGCATGGAAAACAGAAATAAAGCGGGTCGCTAGCCGGCAAGACATCCTCTGCGCGCCTCCAGCCGTGCCGCGGCGGCACGCTGCCGATGCGCCACGCCATCGACCACGCCGCTGAATAACTGGCGACATTCCAACCGAATTTTCGTCGGCAAAAATTGGCATCGATATTGCTTTCGAAACGGGTATACAAGTTTGTCGCCAAGTGCGCAGACTGGCCTTCACTTTCGTAGGAGTTGTCATGACCACGCGTTCCCGCCTTGCCGATCCCACCCGCCGCCGCCTCGTTCAAACCGCTGCGGGCGCCTTGACCCTTGCCGCGATCGGCGCGCCTGCCGTATTGCGGGCCCAAACCGCGCCCAAGATCCGCATTGGGTACTGGCCGGTCGCTTCGGGCCTGCCCTTTTATGCCGCCATCGAAAAGGGCTACTTCAAGGAGGCCGGGCTGGACGTGGAGGCCATGAAATTCGCCGGTGCCCAGCAAGTGATGGAAGCCATGCTTTCGGGTCGGTCGGATGGCAGCGCCAATGGCACCGGGTCGGGCAACCTGGCGATCGGCGAAATTGCGTCGCCCGGGCTCTTCAAGATCTTCTGCGCCAATCCGACCAACGCCAAGTACGTGCTGGACGAGTTCATTGTGCCCAAGGACAGCCCCATCCAGTCGATCGCCGAACTGAAGGGCAAGCGCGTGGGCTCCGGCCCTGGCATCCAGAACATGACGCTCACAAAGGCAATTCTGGAGAAGGCCGGCGCTACGGGCGCGACGGTCACCGAACTGGCGATCAGCCAGCACGTGGCTGCCGTGGCGGCAGGCCAGCTCGATGCCTGCTACACCCTGGAACCCACGGGAACGGTGGGCCGCCTGAATGGCACGACCCGCGTGCTCGAGCCGGGTGTGGTGGCGAAATACATTCTGGGCGACCCGATGGCTCCCTGGTTCGGCGGCTCGGCCACGCTGACCACCGAATTCATCAAGAAGCACCCCGAGGTCACCAAACGCTTCATCGCGGCCTATCTCAAGGGCGTGGAGCTCGTGCGCAATCAGCCGGACGAGGCGCGCCCGTTCATGAAGGGCTACACCGCGATCGAAGGACCGATGACCAATGAAGTGCCGCTTGCGGCATACACGATGTACAACGAATTCACGCCCAGCGATATCGCCTACTTCCAGAAGTACTTCGACCTCTTCACCGAGCGCGGCGTGTTTTCCACCAAGGTGGATGTGGCCAGCCTGATCTACAAGGGTTGAGCATGACCGCAGTGACCACCACACCCACCACAAAGGCGCCGCGGCCATCGTACGCGTCCCGTTTGCTGCCGCTGATCGGCCCGATCGTGTTGTTCCTCGTCTGGGATATCGTGGTTCGGCTCAAGCTCGTGAGTCCGGTGCTGTTGCCCACGCCCTGGGCCACGCTCGTGGCGCTCTTCAACGGGCTGATGGGCGGACCGCTGCTCACCGACTTCCTCGCATCGCTGTCACGCATCATGCAGGCCTTCGTGCTGGCCGCCGTGGTCGGCGTGCCGCTGGGTGTTCTGCTGGGCAGTAACGAGCGCGCCTATCGCAGCGTCGAATTCCTGATCGACTTCTTCCGATCCACGCCCTCGTCCGCACTCATTCCCCTGTTCCTGATGATTTTCGGCGTGAGCGATCTCAACAAGGTCGCGATCGCCGCATTTGCAGCGGTACTCGTCATCTTGTTCAACAGTGCCTATGGCGTGATCAACGCCCGCAAGCAACGGGTGATGGCAGCACGTGTGATGGGCGCGACCCGCTGGCAGATCTTCAAGGATGTGCTGATCTGGGAAAGCCTGCAGCCCACCTTCGTGGGACTGCGCAGTGGCGTCTCGATGGCACTGGTGATCGTGATCGTGGCCGAGATGTTCATCGGATCGGAAACCGGCCTGGGCAATCGCATCATCAATGCGCAGCAGGTGCTGAACGTGCGCGACATGTATGCGGCCATTCTGGCGGCCGGCGCGCTCGGCTACATCCTCAATATCGTCTTTCTCGTGCTCGAGAAACGTGTCGTGCACTGGAGCGGCCGCTAATGAATACCGTCGTCAACCCGCTTCTCGCGCCTTCGCCTGTGGGCGCGCCGTTCAAGCCCGGCCCGGCCGGCACCCACATCACCATTCGCGGCCTGACGAAGTATTTTGCAGGCTGGCCGCTGTATGAAAACTTCGATCTGGACATTCCCAAAGGCAAAATCGTTTCGGTATTCGGTCCCAACGGCTGCGGCAAATCGACGCTGATCAATATGATCGCCGGCTTGATTCCGGTAGATCAGGGCGAGATTCTGTTCGACGGCAAATCGCTGGCGCAAACCAAGATCGGCTATGTGTTTCAGAACTATCGTGAAGCCTTGTTCCCCTGGCTGCGCACGATCGACAACATTGCCTATCCGCTCAAGCTGGAAGGCCGCCCGAAAGCCGACGTGAACCGTCGCCTCGAAGAACTCGTCGCCTCGTTCGACGTCAAATTCGACCTCAATCGTTATCCCTACGAGTTGTCAGGCGGACAGCAACAAACCGCGTCCATCATGCGAGCCTTGGCACCCGGCCCTGAAGTGCTGTTTCTGGATGAACCGTTCTCGGCGCTCGACTTCGAAATGACGCTTTTCATCCGCGAAAAACTGCAGGAGGTGTTCATGACGACTGGCACCACCATGATGCTGGTATCCCACGATCTGGAGGAAGCCGTCTATCTCGCCGACGAAATCCTGCTGCTCACCAAACGTCCCACCCAGATCGCGCGCATTTTGAAGTACGACGATGTGCGACCCCGCACCGTAGACACGCTGAGTGAGCCGAGCTTCATCAGCGCCAAGAAACTCAGCCTGGAGATCTTTCAGCAAGAGGTGCGCAAATAGTGGCGCTGGCGCTCACGATGATGCCGGCGTCACGCCGGCACGTGCGCGCCGGCGGCCACCTCGGCTTAGCGCCGGTTCAAGCGCCAGCGCGGCGCCACGCGCCACAGCACCCGACGTTTGGGCTGTGCGGGTTGCAACCAGCCGCGCAGCAGGCGCGTGATGACCGGAATGCACACGAACGACAAGATCGGCGTCATCGTGGCCGTGGTGATGAGTACCCGCCAGAACAGCGGCAGGCTTGCCAACTGATCCTTGAAGATGAACGAGAACAGCAGCAGCATCGGGAAGTAAGCGATCCAGATGCTCACGGCCTGCTTCCAACGCGGCGGCGCCAGCTTGGGCGAACCAAACCACGTATCCATGCCGCTCGCGCGATCGATCCGGCTTTCAAGCACCAAACCCGTTCCGCGCTCCAGCCACATCCGGCGCGGCAGCGAGTGCTCGAAGCGATGCAGGCTGTCGGGCGCGTCGAAGCGCATGACGATTTGAAACTGGTCACCGCCTTCCGGCGGATGCAGCACACCCGATCCCAAAAAACCCGGAAAGCCGGCGGCCAGGATTTCGCCCTGTCGCATCCACTCGCGAAAGTCGGCGTAACGCTCCGGCGAGATGTGCCGGGTAACCATCATGGTGACGGGGGCGGAATGGGCTTGCGTGTGCTGCATGGTGACACCTGGAGAATTCGTGCCGCGGCAAAGTGCGCTGCGTCAGTACTTACCCTAGCAAAACCTGTGCCAACTTTTGTGCAGCGCAACACTGACCGAGGCAGACGTTGCGTCACCGATCTGCGCAATCGGCTCAATGCCTGGGCAGACAACGCATGGCGGCGATGGAAGTGAGATCAAGGGGTGGATAAACCGCCAAGTGACCGGCCGGATGCGAGCACGCCTCGCGATCGATCCAGCGCAGATTGCGACTGCAACGCCGCCACGTGCCCTGCACGATGACCCAATATAGTGAAAACCCTTAAATCAGCACCATATCGGTGCACATCGGAGATTGTATGGAAATCAACCGCCCCGACGTCCTTGCGACGCTCACTGCAGCGTTCGAACGCTACGAGCGCGCGCTGGTCACCAATGATGTGAAAGTACTCGATACGCTGTTCTGGAATAGTCCTCACACGGTGCGCTACGGCGCAGGCGAAAATCTCCACGGCTTCGACGCCATCGCTGCGTTTCGCGCGAGCCGACCGGGAGCAGGTCTGGATCGCACGATCACTTCTCAGGTGTTGACCACATTCGGCGATAGCTTCGGGACGGCAAGCATGACGTTTACGCGCGCTGGGAGCGACGCGATCGGTCGGCAAAGCCAGACCTGGGTGAAATTCGCTGAAGGCTGGCGCGTTACGGCAGCGCATGTCAGTACAATGAAGCGCGGCACCTGACGTGCGAAACAATAGTTATGCACGGCAAATGTGGACAACCTTGAGGAAAGCACGTGCGCAGGTGGAAAAAGCCTAGTGCCACCAAGGAGTTACCCCACGCGGGCAGAATGCGTGCAACGGCACGCGTGTGATTGCCGATTCTTTGCCGCAAAACGTGTTGAACGCGATCCACTCGATATGCTGTGGATGCGCCTAGGGTTATCCCCAGGAAATGTGGACAAGCCTTGGGATAGATTGCTGGCAACCGCGCATTCTCCCGGTTTTTCATGCACTTAAGTGCACCGGGTCAAAACTGTCCATGTGCGCATGAATTGCGCATTTCAGGACGTGAAAGCGCCAAAAAGCCTGGATGCATCACCAGTGGTTGCACAACCCGAATCATCTGAGAAAGTGCCTGCAGATGCCGCGTCACGCCAATGCCGAAGATGGTGGACATCCACATCGCCATTTGATCGGCAAACTTATCCCCAAGAAATGGGGATAAGAGTACGGAAACCCACTTGAAAACTTTCAAATGCCCAATGAATTCAAACGCTTACACCTGGCGAGCCGAATCTGTCCAATATCGCAGGCGAGGCACTTTTCGAGTTGATTTAGGCTGCCATGCAGACAGCGCGCGCTGTTATCCCCAGCAAATGTGGACAAACCTAGGGAAAGCAGCCTAAGAACTCATCAAAGTGCTTTGAATTCATCGACTTAGCAGTAGTGAGCCAATGTTGTGCATCAAGCCGAGATAACGGAACGCTCTCGTTGATCGAGCGGGACTGCCCCACCGGCCTGACTTATCCCCAAGAAATGTGGACAAGCCTAGGGACAGCTCGCTGGCAACACCTGCTTTACTAGCCTAATCAAGCACTTGCACTCACCGGGCTCCTTTGAACCACTGAGCATAAAACGCAAGCCGCCCGGTATGCAGTGAATGCAAACCGGGCGGCAAATGAAGTTGTCCCCAGGAAATGTGGACAAGCTTTGGGATAGCTGGCTGGGAACGTTCAATTCCCCATATCGTTCAATGGCTTATGCCTACCGGGTCATTATTGTTCACATCGGCATTGAGGCAGGCCAATCGAGCGACGTCGCAACGCTTAATCTTCGGCGCTGCTGTCGATGCGCAGGCCAATCTTGATGCCCACCTGCCAATGCTTGACCTTGCCATCCACCACATGGCCCCGCGTCTCGGTGACTTGGAACCACTCGATGTTGTGCACCGTCTCCGACGCCTTTTCGATTGCACGACGAATGGCGTCGTCCGTCGAGGTCGTGGAAGAACCGACGAGTTCGATTTGCTTGTATACGTGGTCCGACATACATCACTCCAATTGTTGGCGTTAGGTACATCGATTCAAGCAACCCCCGTGCCGGAAGCAGCGCGGGGTCGAGGCAGTTAAAGCACGTCCGAGCCGTCGTCAGGGCAATTGCTTTTCAACGTGCCCTGCGTCACCACGCTACCGGGCGCCACATCGCGCGTAAGCCACACATTGCCGCCGATCGTGGAGCCTTGGCCGATCACCACCCGGCCGAGAATGGTGGCACCCGAATAAATCACGACGTCGTCCTCGACGATCGGGTGGCGCGGCAATCCCTTCTCGAGGTCGCCGGTAACGGTCTTGGGAAAGCGTTTCGCACCGAGTGTGACCATTTGGTAGAGACGCACGCGCTCACCGATGATCGCCGTTTCGCCGATGACCACACCCGTGCCGTGATCGATGAAGAAGCCCGCCCCGATTTGCGCGCCGGGATGAATATCGATGCCGGTGGCCGAGTGCGACAGTTCCGACACCACGCGTGCGACCAACGGTGCGCCCAGACGATACAACGCGTGCGCCACACGGTGGTGAATCACCGCCGACACGCCCGGATAGCACAGCAGCACTTCATCCACACTGCGCGCGGCGGGATCGCCGTTGTAGGCAGCCATTACGTCGGTGTCCAGGAGCCGGCGCATGGCCGGCAGCCCCAACGCAAACTGACTGACGATCTCTGTCGCGTGGCGATCGACTTCACCCTGGTCAGGCACCACGCCGCCATGCGTACTGCGTGCCACATGGCGCAGCGCGAGTCGCACTTGGGCGTAAAGCGTATTCAAGGCGGAGTCGAGGTTGTGCCCGACAAAGAAATTTTCGCTCTCTTCGCGCAGATCCGCCGGCCCCAGACGCATGGGAAACAAGGCCCCACAGAGCTGCTCCATCACCTGTTCGAGCGCATCGCGCGAGGGCAGATCGCGGCTGCCGGTTTCGCGCTGACGCGAATGCGCCGAGCGCCAGTCGCGGCGCGCGCCGTGCAACTCGTCGACGATGCGGGCCAGTTGCCAGTTATGCGGCACCGTGCGACCGGTGGTATCGAGCGCCGCGCTCACGTCACGAGCGGCTGCGGCGTCGCCCGGTGCGAGCAGGTTGTCGGGATGGGTAGGTTGGTTCATAACCTGATCTCTTGAGCAAGGATCGATTAAATATAACAACTCACTCATCTTCGCGCCCGGGAAAACCCCTGTTTAAAAATGGAGATCGTCAGCCCGGTTATATCGATACGGCCGAATCGATCGTTTCGTTCATAAGTCGCAGCGCTTTTTCACCGTGACTGTATATCCCAGTTGCGCACTCGCCGCTTCGGCCTCGTGTCGCACAGCCGAAGCGATCGGCCCAGCCGCATCCGGATCGAACCCGCCCGACGCTCCCAACGCTGTGAGTACGGCACACACGCGCCCTGAGTAGTCGTACACCGGCGCCGCTACGGCGCTGATCCCGGGTAGATACGTATCGCGCACCACGGCACAATGCGCCGCGATGACATCGCGGCGCAGGTTGCCGATGGGATCCGACGCGTCGAGCTGCCGGCGCCGGGCCGGGGCGGCCGCCGCGATCTCCGCCTCGGCCAGCGCCCGCACCCGCGACTCGTCAAGCGCCGCCAGAAATGCCCGCCCCGTCGCCGACCACACCATCGACATCACTGATCCCACGCGCACGTTGACGGTAACCGGCAAGCCGGGCTCTTCGAAACGCACGATGGTGGGCCCCAAATTGCCCATAACGGCCACGAAGCTCGTGACCTCCAACGTTTCCCGCAACCGTATCAGCGAGGCCTCGGCCACCCGAATGGGATCGGCCTGACGCATGGCGGCCAGCCCGATCTGAATGGCCTCGGCGCCCAAATGGTAGTGCTGCGACCCCGTATCTTGCGACACGAGATTCTCGGCCATCAGGCTCACGAGATAGCGATGCACCTTGGCCGGGCTCTCGCCCACGTGCGCCGCCAGCGCGGTGAGGCTCGCACGGCCATTCAACTGCGCCAGCCCTTTGAGCACGGCCATTCCCAACTCCGCCGACTGCACGCGTTGACGCCGCTCGCGCGAGCGCGGCACGGCGGTGGTATCTCGCTCGGCATCGGCGTTGGAGGCAGAAATGGAAGGCGGCAAAGACATGCGTGGCGGCTCGCTGAAAACCGGTGCGGTCAACCGGTACCGATAGAAGCATTGAGGGAAATCCCTGAGTCAAGAGATTACGCAATGCGTACTAGAATTACGCAAAATCATAACAGTGAAGTACCCCGAGGAGACAACATGAAGAAGCTTATCGCCTGCGGTTTGCTTGCCCTGCCCATGCTGGCAGCCAGTCAAGCATTTGCCCAAGCCCAGGCCTATCCCAATAAACCTGTTCGCTGGTTGGTGCCCTACGCCGCCGGCGGCGGATCCGACTTTCTGGCGCGTACCATCGGACAATCGCTGTCGTCCAAACTTGGGCAGCCAGTCGTGATCGAGAACAAGCCAGGGGGCAACACCGCCCTTGCCGCGGCCGAAACCGCGCGCGCGCCAGGCGATGGCTACACGGTGCTGTCGGCCGACAACGGCACGATGGTGTTCAACCCCGCGCTCTATAAAACGCTGTCGTATCAGGTGAAGGATCTCGCACCCGTCTCGTTGATGGGCAAGTTTCCGATGATTCTGGTCGTAGGGCCTAACACCGGCATCACGAGCGCGAAGGACTTCATTGCGCAAGCGAAGGCCAAACCGGGTGTGTTCAATTACGCGTCCGCCGGTTCGGGCAGTCCGCACCATCTGGCCATGGAACTGCTCAAAACCCAGACGGGTCTGACGATGGTGCACGTGCCCTATCGCGGCGCAGCACCGGCTTTGGCCGACGTCGCAGGCGGCCAGGTACCCGCCATGATGGTCGATCTGGCGGCGGGTGCCGGATTCATCTTGGGCAACAAGGTACGTCCGCTTGCCGTGGCCAATCCCACGCGATTGAAGCAATTGCCCGATGTGCCTACCTTCAAGGAATTGGGCATCGACGTCGAAGCCGCGGCATTGGTCGGCATGGTGGCCCCCGCTACCACGCCCCCTGCCGTGATCGACACGCTGAACAAGCAGGTTGTGGCCGCCATCAAGGATCCGACGGTCAATCAGCGCATGATCGACTTCGGTGTCGAACCCGTGGGCAGCAGCGCCGCCGAGTACGACGAGCTGCTGAAAGCCGAAACCACCCGTTGGCACAAGCTGATCAAAGATCTGAACATCACGCTCGACTAATCGTCGTGCTCCACCCGTGACGTTCGTTCGAGCGCACGCGAAGGCCACCTCGACGTGCGGCCTTCGCACGTCGCGGCTTCGATCGGACGTCCCTTTCTTTCTGGAGCGATCCGCATGACTCTCCCGCACCCTGCCGCCGCTCGCGGCTGTCCCATCGCCCATGGCGCCCTCTCCGATCAACGCTCACCCACCGGCTGCCCCGTCAGCCAGCGGGCGGCCGACTTCGATCCCTTCGAAGAAGGCTATCAGCAGGATCCGCCGGAGTACGTTAAATGGGCGCGAGAGCAGGAGCCCGTGTTCTACAGCCCGAAGCTGGGCTACTGGGTGGTCACGCGGTACGCCGATATCAAAGCGATCTTCCGCGACAACATCACGTTCAGCCCGTCGAACGCACTGGAAAAGATCACGCCCACGGGCGACGAAGCCAATGCCGTGCTGGCAAGTTATGGCTACGCCATGAACCGCACGCTGGTCAACGAAGATGAGCCGGCCCACATGCCGCGCCGGCGTGCGCTGATGGATCCGTTCACGCCCGAAGAACTCAAGCATCATGAGCCGCTCGTGCGGCGGCTGGCGCGCGAGTATGTGGACCGGTTCATCGACGACGGCCGCGCCGATCTGGTCGATCAGATGCTGTGGGAGGTGCCGCTCACGGTGGCGCTGCATTTCCTCGGTGTGCCCGAAGAAGATATGGACACGCTGCGCAAGTACTCGATCGCCCATACCGTCAATACCTGGGGCCGTCCCAAGCCTGAAGAACAAGTCGCTGTGGCACATGCCGTGGGCAACTTCTGGCAGTTTGCCGGCAAGGTGCTCGAGAAGATGCGACAGAACCCTGACGGCGCCGGCTGGATGCAGTACGGCATTCGCAAGCAACAGCAGCAACCCGATGTCGTCACCGACTCATACCTGCATTCCATGATGATGGCCGGCATCGTGGCGGCCCATGAAACCACGGCCAATGCCACCGCGAATGCCATGAAGCTGCTGTTGCAGCATCCCGACGTCTGGCGTGAAGTGTGCGACGACCCCAGCCTGATTCCCAACGCCGTGGAGGAGTGCCTGCGGCACAACGGCTCGGTAGCGGCCTGGCGCCGCCTGACCACGCGCGCGGTGCAGATCGACGGCGTCGATATCCCCGAAGGCGCCAAGCTGCTGATCGTGACCTCGTCGGCCAACCACGACGATCGCCATTTCGAAGGCGGCGATCTGTTCGACATCCGCCGCGACAACGCCAGCGATCATCTGACATTCGGCTACGGCTCGCACCAGTGCATGGGCAAAAATCTCGCGCGCATGGAAATGCAGATTTTTCTCGAAGAATTCACGCGCCGGTTGCCGCACATGCGACTTGCCGAGCAAGATTTTTCGTATGTGCCGAATACCTCGTTTCGCGGCCCGGAACACGTCTGGGTCGAATGGGATCCCGCGCGCAACCCCGAGCGTACCGACGCGCGCGTGCTGCAATCGCAAACGCCGGTGCGCATTGGCGAACCGTCCAAGCATGCCATCACGCGCCCGGTCGTGGTCGAGCAGGTGACGCCAGTCGCCGACGGCATCGTCAAACTGCGCCTGGCCGCCCCGGATGGCCGCCCGCTGCCCCGCTGGACGCCCGGTTCGCATATCGACATCGAATGCGGCACCAGCGAGATCAGCCGTCAATACTCGCTGTGCGGCGATCCGGACGACACCGGTGCCTACGAAATCGCCGTCCTGCGTGAGCCCGCCAGCCGTGGCGGATCCGCCTGGGTGCACGGCACCCTGCGCGCGGGCGACCGCCTCAGGATTCGCGGCCCCCGCAATCACTTTCGTCTGGACGAGAATGCCGGCAAGGTCATCCTCATCGCGGGCGGCATCGGCATCACGCCGATCAGCGCCATGGCGCGGCGCGCCCAGGCCCTCGGCATCGACTACAGCGTGCACTACAGCGGGCGCCGTCGCGCCACCATGGCCTTCGTGCCCGAACTCACCGCGCTGCACGGCGACCGCCTGCACGTTTATGCGCAAGACGAAGGCCGCCGCAACGATCTGGGCGCCCTGCTCGCCCAGCCGCAGCCCGGCACCCAGGTCTACGCCTGCGGCCCGCAGCGCATGCTCAGCGCCTTGGCCGAGCACTGCAACGCTTGGCCCGCCGACGCCTTGCGGGTCGAGCATTTCGAATCCACCCTCGGCACGCTCGACCCCACCCGCGAGCATGCCTTCGAGGTCGAACTGAAAGATTCCGGCCTCGTCCTGACCGTCCCGCCCGATCAAACGCTACTCACCGCGCTGCGTGCGGCCAACGTCGACATTCAAAGCGATTGTGAAGAAGGCTTGTGCGGATCGTGCGAGGTGCGGGTGCTCGCCGGGCGCGTGGATCATCGCGACGTGGTGCTCACTCGGGCCGAACGCGAGGCCAACACCAAGATGATGACGTGTTGCTCGCGGGCATGCGATGGCCGATTGGTGATCGAATTGTAGGAAAAAGGCGGCCTGCGCGGGCGGGCAATAAAGTGGCGGGCACGCTAAACTCACCGGTTGATCCATCACCGCAAAAAAGCCCGTTTCAATGCAGGAATCCAAGGCCCCGCGGGCCGATTCGTCCCGCCCGCCCGCCAGCGCTCCCGGTCACACACCCATGATGCAGCAGTACCTCCGGCTGAAAGAAGAAGCCGGCCATCTGCTGCTCTTTTATCGCATGGGCGATTTTTACGAGATGTTCTATGAGGACGCCGAGCGCGGTGCGCGTCTGCTCAACCTCACGCTGACCAAGCGCGGCGCCAGCAACGGCGCGCCGATTCCCATGGCGGGGTTGCCGGTGCACGCCATGGAGCAATACCTGGCGCGCCTGGTGGCCGCGGGTGAATCGGTCGCCATCTGTGAGCAAATCGGCGATCCGGCGTTGTCCAAGGGCCCCGTCGAGCGCCGCATCGTGCGCATCGTTACCCCGGGCACGCTCACCGACGACGCGCTGCTGCCGCCCAAAGCCGACCGCGCCGTGGCCGCCGTGCACCTCGGCAAAAACGGCCGTCAACCGCGGGCCGGCCTGGCGTGGCTCAATCTGGCCAGCGGCGAATTCCGCCTGACCGAATGCGCATTGGACCAGATCGAATCCGAACTGCACCGCATTGCGCCGGCCGAGCTCATCTGCGCCGATCGCACGCAATTGACGTTCGTGTTTGAAGGCGCCCGGGCCCGCGTCCCCGATTGGCACTTCGAACACGACGGTGCCTTGCGCCATCTCACCGCGCACTTCAAAACCGATGCGCTGAGCGGTTTCGACGTGGACGACATGCCGGTGGCCGTGTGCGCTGCAGGCGCCCTGCTGCGTTACGCATCGCGCACGCAGTCGGACACCCTGCCGCATGTGCAGACGCTCACGGCCGAGCGGCCGGGCCAGTATGTGCTGATGGACCCGGTCACGCGCCGCAATCTCGAGCTCACGCAAACGTTGTCGGGCGAAGACGCCCCGTCGCTCTTTTCGATTCTTGACGACTGTCGCACACCGATGGGCAGCCGGCTTCTGCGCCGCTGGCTGCATCATCCCCTGCGCGACAACGCGCCGGTGCAGGATCGGCAGGATGCGCTCAGCCTCCTGCTCTCTGCCGAGATCGATGGCGACGTGCTGCATCGCCAACCCGCCATCGACACCCTGCGTCGTCTGCTCGACGTGTTTCCGGATATCGAACGCATCGCCACGCGCCTGGCGTTACGGTCGGTGCGGCCGCGCGAACTGGCCAGCCTGCAGCAGGCGTTGGTCGCGTTGCCCACGTTGTGTGGCCATCTCGCCAAGCTTGCGCTCACGCCCCATTTGCGCGATCTCGCCACACACCTGTCGCCCGATGCGGCCTTGGCCGACTTTCTGAGCCGCGCGATCCAGCCCGAGCCCGCGGCCGTCATTCGCGATGGCGGCGTGATCGCAACCGGCTTCGACAGCGATCTCGACGAACTGCGCACCCTGGCTACCGATGGTGGCGCGTTCCTGATGGAACTGGAAACCCGCGAACGCGAACGCACGGGCATCAACAACCTGCGCGTCGAGTTCAACCGGGTCCACGGCTTCTACATCGAAGTGACGCGCGGCCAGGCCGACAAGGTGCCGGAAGATTACCGCCGTCGCCAGACGCTCAAGAACGCCGAGCGCTACATCACGCCCGAGCTCAAGAAGTGGGAAGACCGGGTGCTGTCGGCGCAAGACCGCGCGCTTGCCCGCGAAAAATGGCTGTTCGAACAAGTGCTCGACACGTTGGCGCAGTATGTGACGCCACTCTCGCGCGCCGCTGCCGCCCTGGCCGAGCTGGATGCCTTGATGTCGCTTGCATGTCATGCCCAACAGCACGGCTGGACGGCACCTGAACTCAGCGAAGGCGCCGAGATCGATATCGAGCAAGGACGCCATCCGGTCGTCGAGCGCGCCATCGAACGCTTTACGCCCAACAGCAGCCGCCTGGACGGCACGCGCCGCATGCTGCTCATCACCGGCCCCAACATGGGCGGTAAGTCGACCTACATGCGCCAGGTGGCCTTAATCGTGCTGCTGGCCCGCATCGGCAGTTTCGTGCCCGCCACCCGCGCGCGCATCGGCCGCATCGATCGCATCTTCACGCGTATCGGCGCTGCCGACGACCTGGCCGGTGGCCGGTCGACGTTCATGATGGAAATGACCGAGGCCGCCGCGATCCTCGCCTCCAGCACACCCAACAGTCTCGTGCTGATGGACGAAATCGGCCGCGGCACGTCCACTTACGACGGTTTGGCGCTCGCCTGGGCCATCGCCCATCGGCTGATCACGCACAATGGCGCGCTCACGCTCTTCGCCACGCATTATTTCGAGCTCACCCGCATGCCGGCCGAGCAGGCCACGGCCGCCAACGTGCACCTGGCGGCCGCCGAAGCGGCCACGGGCATTGTCTTCCTGCATGAAGTGCGCGATGGGCCGGCCAGCCGCAGCTACGGGATTCAGGTTGCGCAACGCGCCGGTGTGCCGGCCGCTGTGATTCGCCACGCCACGCGCGAACTCGAACGTCTCGAAACCCAGGGCGCTCCCACGCCACAGTTGGGCCTGTTCGCCGCCCCCGGCGAAGCCGACGCGCGCGCCGCCGAAATCGAATCGCTCGAGCGTGCCGCCGCCGAAGGCGACGCGTTGCGGCTGGCCGTGGCCGCCATCGATCCCGATAGCCTCACGCCGCGCGAAGCGCTCGACGCCCTCTATCAACTCAAACACAGCCACCCATGACCCGCGATCGCCAGCACCCGCCACTGGGCGACATCACGCCCGAGGTTTTCATGCGCCAGTATTGGCAGCGCAAACCGCTGCTCATACGCCAGGCATTCCCGGCATTCAAGCCGCCTATCAGCATCGCTGGGGTCAAAAAGCTGGCCAAATCGGACGAGGCCGAATCGCGCCTGATCTCACGTGAAGGCGACGCATGGCAAATGGAAAGCGGCCCGTTCGGGTCGTTGCCCAAGCGCACCGATCCCGACTGGACACTGCTCGTGCAGAGCGTGGACCTGCATGACGACGCGGTGGCGGATCTGCGCGATGCCTTCCGCTTCATCCCGGACGCGCGCCTGGACGATCTGATGATCAGTATCGCCGGCGTAGGCGGCGGTGTAGGGGCACACTTCGACAGCTACGATGTGTTCCTGCTGCAAGCCGTGGGCACACGCCACTGGCGCATCGGCCAACAAAAAGACTTGTCGCTGAAACCGGGCTTGCCGTTGAAGATCCTGAAGGATTTTCAACCTGAAGAAGATTTCGTCCTCGAACCCGGCGACATGCTTTATCTGCCGCCGCACGTCGCGCACGACGGCATTGCGCTGGATGAGTGCATGACGATTTCCGTGGGATTTCGCGCCCCCACCATGGCCTTTCTGGCGCAAGGCATGCTTGAAGCGGCAGCAGACCAGATTCGTGCCCGCGCCGGGATGGGCGCCGGCCCCTTTGGCGAGCCGCCGCTTCCCGGGCCGGCACTGGCTGGTCGCTACCAGGATCCCGGTGAAAAGCCGGCCGCGCAGCCGGCGCGTATTCCCGACAAGCTGATCGACGCCAGCCTCAAGGCCGTCAGTGCCGTGGCATTCGACACCACGCTCGCCACCCGATTTCTGGGGTGCTGGTTGACCGAGCCTGGCCCATCGACCCAATTCGATAATCCCAGCGACGATGCGCCGGATTTGACCGTTGAGTGGCCCACCGGCGCCACCTTCAAGCTCGACCGGCGCACCCGCATGCTGCATCGCGACGGCAACCTTTTCATCAATGGCGAAGTCGTGCCCGGCAAGCCCTCGGACTTTTTGATTGCCTTGGCCGATGCGCGGCGGATGAGCGTGCCAAGCGCGAAAGAGGCACGCGTCACACCGAGCGTGAGGCAGCTTCTGGACAACTGGGTGCAGGACGGCTGGCTACTTATTGAGTAAGTAGTTCCCACCATAGACACATCCGGTCAGCTCTGACACTGCTGTGTTAAGACTGTTTCGTTTGGGACGCGAAGGCTTTAATTTTCACACGGAACCTTTGCGGCGATTCAGGTAGTCTGTGGCATCGCTTCAACGCGAAGCACGCAATTTTCTTTTTTACAAGAGGAGCTACCCTATGTTGAGCAAAACATTGATCGCCGCTTCGGTTGTGGCCTTTGCCCTGACCGCCTGCAAGAAGGCTGACGAACCCGCTGCCCCGCCCGCCACGCCGACGCCCTCCACGGCACCGGCAACGCCTACGGCACCTTCGACCGGTGGCACGATGGGCGGCACCACGACGCCCGCCACGCCGGCCGCTCCCGGTACGGGCACTGGCACCGCACGTTAATCTCGCGGCGAGCCAGAGCGCATGATCGTATGCGCTCGATGACGGTCCAGCAACGCTTTGGCGGCTGGGCCGTTTTTCATGGCCAAATAAAAAAGCCGATCCTTGAATCAAGGATCGGCTTTTCTTTCCGTTGAAGACCGGGGCGTACGCGCCCGGGTTCAACTGTGTCTTACATCTTATCGCGCAACACGCCGAGCAACCGCTGAGCCGTAGCGCTGTTATCGCGCTGCCCGTTGGGATCCAACACGCTCACGCGCGTGGTGCCGGCCTGCTCGACCAATTTGATACGGTATTGCGCCGCTGCCGCACGCTTGTCACCGCCAAACAGGCGGCTGAAGATGCTGGGCTGTTCGTTTTGCACGCCCGTGTCAGTATCCACATAACGCACGAAGTATTCACCCGTCGAACGATCGCGATCGTCCACGGCGAAGCCACCCGAATCCAGCGCGATACCCACACGACGCCAGGCCCGGTCGAACGACTCGGAAATCAACAGGCCCGTGCCGTCGGACGACACGCCTTGCACGGTGGGCTTTTGCGGCGACTTCTCAGCGGACGCCACGATCTGCTTGGCCTGATTGACGTCGGTGCCCAGATAAACCATCAAGCGTGCGATCATCGCGGCATTCAAACCAGGATCTTCAGCGCCCGGTTCCCAACGCACTTGCATGCCGTCGTAACCGATGCGTTTTTCTTCCATCTGCTGATGGCTGATATAGATCTCGGTGCGATTGCCCACGCGCTCGACGCGCGTGCGGAATTTTTCGCGCTGGCCGCTATCGTAGGCGCTATCCAGAATCATCCCCAACGCCTGGCGCAGCCAGCTTTCGGGAATCTTGGAACGATTTTCGGCCCAGGCCGTTTCGATCAGGCCAGATTTGGGATCGTTGGTTTGCAGCGTGAAGCCGGTATCGGTCCAGAAGTCGACGATGCGCGGGAAAAGCGCCTCGGGCGGCTGGTCGATCACGAGCCAACGCAGGTCGCCATCACGTTCGACGCGCATGCCCTCGGGCTGCACGAGCACATTGGACGTTTTGGTGGCTGCGCTCTGCTGCATCTGCGCCTGACCTTGCTGCTGATACTCGGAGAACGTTGCCGAACCCGAAGACGGCGCGCGATATCGCGGATCGTTGGCAGCCTGCGTCAGGTCTGGGGGAATACTCAGCGGGTCGCCACGCGGCGCCGTACTTTTGTAGTCGATGGATTCTTCACGACCCAGCATCTGATTGATACTGCTGCAACCGCCCAGCGCAAGCAGGGCAGCCATTATGGCCGATACGCCAACATGGCGTGTATTCATACGTGTCCTCACGATTGATTTACAGCAGTCCCGCGTCGCGCAACGCACCGCGCACGACGTCGTGGTTTGCCGCACTCAGCTCCGACAAGGGCAGACGATAGCCCAGAGCCGTAAGCCCCATTTCTGCAAGCGCCCATTTGACCGGGATGGGATTGGCCTCGACGAAAAGAAGCTTGTTTAGACGAGCAAGACGCCCGTTAAGTTCGCGCACGCGAGGCACATCGCCCGCAAGCGCCGCCGCACAGAGGTCATGCATCATGCGCGGTGCCACGTTAGCCGTGACGGAAATATTGCCGCGCGCGCCCAGAAGAATCAGCGCCGCAGCAGTGGGATCGTCACCACTGAACACTTGGAAGCTCGCCGGTGCCTCGCTCAGGAGCAGCGCGCCGCGGCCGATATCGCCGGTGGCTTCCTTTACTCCGATGATGCCGGGCACCTCGGACAGGCGCAGCATCGTATCGTGGCTCATGTCGGCCACACTGCGGCCCGGCACGTTATACAGAATCGTGGGCAGATCGACGGCTTCGACGATGGCCTTGAAGTGACGGTACAAGCCTTCCTGTGTAGGACGGTTGTAATACGGCACCACCGACAGGCCGGCATGCGCGCCGACTTCCTTGGCGCGCCGCGACAAATGAATCGCTTCGACCGTGGAGTTCGCGCCCGTTCCGGCGATCACCGGAATCCGGCCGGCGGCGTGCTCGACGGCGATGCGAATCAATTCGGCATGCTCGTCGACCGACACCGTGGGCGATTCGCCCGTGGTGCCCACCACAACCAGCGCATCCGTACCCTCTTTGACGTGCCAGTCGATCAAGGCGCGATACGCGTCCAGGTCGAGGGCGCCATCGGGCTTCATGGGAGTGACCAGAGCCACCATGCTGCCCTGGAACGTTACGCTTGCGGCGGATGCCATAAATCAGGACTCCAGCGCCCGGCAGCGTCGTGCGCCCGGGCCCAAAAATCGTTAAAGGACGGAAAGTTTAACGGATACGCACGAACTAGAGAAACCAGCCGACGAAGGCCTGCCCCAGTTCGAGCACCGGCCGCAGCAGGGTCCACAGCACCCCGGTCGCCAAAAGCACCAGCACGATCATCAAGCCGTAGGGCTCCAGGCGCGAATACTGCCATGCCCAGCGGTGTGGCAACAAGCTGAACAGGATCCGCCCGCCGTCCAGCGGCGGGATCGGAAACAGATTGAGCGCCATCAGCACCAGATTGACCTGAATCCCGGCAATGGCCATCTGCGGCCAGAAATCCTGCAAGCTGCTCGTATCGGAAATCATCAGGCGCAGCGAGATGGCCCAGATCACGGCCATCACCAGATTGGAGGCGGGGCCCGCGGCCGCCACCCACAACATGTCACGCTTGGGGCGACGCAACCGTCCAAAATCCACCGGCACCGGTTTGGCCCAACCGAACAGCATGCCGGCCCCGCCCAGCATCTTGGAGGCGAGCAAAATCAGCAGGGGCACGAGCAACGTGCCGACCGGGTCGATGTGCTTGATGGGATTCAGCGTGATCCGGCCCGCTTGCGCGGCTGTGGGGTCGCCGAACATGCGCGCCACATAACCGTGGGCGGCCTCGTGCAGGGTGATCGCGAAGATCACGGGAATGGCGTAGACCGCAATGGTCTGGACGATGTCGTTCATGCGGCGATTGTAGGGGGATCAGGCCAGACCAAGTGTGGCAGGATCGCCGGCACCCAATCGCACGATCAGCGGGGTGTCGTCTACCAGATCGATCACCGTGGTCGGTGTACGGCTGCAGGAACCGCTATCCACAATGCCGGCAAGCTGGTTGCCCAGCAGCCGTTGAATTTCTTCGGCATCGTTGAGCGCATCGGTTTCGTTGGGCGGAATGAGCGTCGTCGACAACAGCGGCGCACCGAGCTGCTCGAGCAAGCTCAGCGTAACGGGATGACTCGGCACTCGAATGCCGATGGTGCGGCGGGACGGATGCGACACGCGGCGCGGCACTTCCTTCGTCGCTTCGAGAATGAACGTCCAGGGGCCAGGCGTGGCCGCCTTCAACAAACGGTACTGGCGATTGTCGACCTTCGCGAAGTGCGCGATCTCGGTCAGATCGCGGCAGAGCAGCGTCAGGTGGTGCCGATCGTCCAACCCGCGCAGCCGGCGCAAGCCGTCCGCCGCTTCCCGATCGTCCAGATGGGCGATTGCCGCATAACTGGAGTCGGTCGGCACGGCCAGCAGTCCGCCGTTATCCAGCAGCTGCGCAGCCTGCTTCAGCAGACGAGGTTGGGGATTATCTGGGTGGACAGTGAAAATTTGAGCCATGGGGCATGCTAACACTCAAGTTCTCGTCCCGGGCGAGCCGAAGGCTGTCCGCTGACCGACTAGCCCTTACCTTCTCAATGTGAAGAGATCAGGAAGCGTCAACGCGAAACCGACCTGCCGGCGCTCGCCGAAAGCATAACCACCCTGATCGGCAGCGCCGCCAGCGTGGCTCAGACGTTCTGGAATCGGCCGGATTTGCGCCACTGCCGATAGGCTTCGATCGAACGCGCGATCTGGGCATGAACGGGTGGCCATTCGCCGTCGGGGTCGATCCAATCGATGCCCACCGTTTCTTCGCCGTCGAAACCTGCGGTGCCGCTGTAATCGCGACAGTGCAGCAGCGCGGCGTGATATTGGCACACATGCCCGTTGGGCAACGTCATCGTCTCGATATCCGGATCAGACGAGTAGCCGAACATCTCGACTTCGCCCAATGTGAGTCCGGTCTCTTCAAGCGTTTCGCGCCGCGCCGCATAAATCACGCTTTCGCCCAATTCGATGTTGCCGCCGGGCAACCCCCACATCCCCAAGTAGTCGCCCCGGGCCTGCATGAGAAAGCGGCCATCGGCATTTTCGATGAAGATGCGAACGACGGGACACAGCAAGGGCTGCGCGCCTACAAGCGCCCGCAAACGGCCAATGGTCGAGTTGGCAAAATCCGACATCGGCGTTACTTGGGCGCCGCCGCCACGACGCCATCCGTGAGCGCGTCCACGATATCGCAGCCATGCGAGACCGCCACGTGCACGGCATCGCGCGGACTATCGACATGGTCACCCTTCGCAAACTTCGGCACCACGTAATCCTCGCCGAAGCTCTGGATCATGTTCGCACGCGTGACGAGCACCGTGGCGGTGAACTGTGGCGCGGTGCCGTCATCGGCCGAGCCACCGGGAAATTCACGCGAGACCCTCGCATTGAGGCGAAAGCCTTTGTAGACCAAGTTGTTTTGATGCACACGAAAACCTTTCAAGGCCAAGCATCACGCCCCTTGGCGACAGGGAAGTGCATAGATTCCAACAAACACGGCGCAGGCTACACGTCATGCATTTAGCTTTTGATGGTAGCCGGAATCGTCGGGGTCGGATAGCGCTTTGCGTCGTGGATTTCCCCGATCGAACCGCACGCCCCTATTAAAACGGTTATCGAAACCGTCACAGGCATGACACATGGCACAACAATGCAATCGGCCACCGCGACAACGGCGAAAAAAACGTGCTAGAATTTCGTTCTCAGCAGTACAGCGGTGGCTGTAGCTCAGTTGGTAGAGTCCTGGATTGTGATTCCAGTTGTCGTGGGTTCGAGCCCCATCAGCCACCCCATCTTGCATTGCGCTTCATGCCGATGCCCCGGTTCTTCGAGATACTCGCCGAACTGTCCTGACGCCAATGTGCCGTCAATCCAACCCCCCTCTTTGCATCGCGCCGTCAGCTTGCGTTTTCGCGTGCACGTGTTTCGCTTGCGCGCCGTTTCGCCCGCTGTGGTAGCAGACCAGTGTGCCACGCCACGCCTCGCCACGCCTCGCGCGGCATGCCGACAGCGGCGACACCGGCCATCACCGCAATTAACGCCGCGGTTAACCACGAACGCACTGTGCTGCGATGAGACGCGAACGTCCCGCTGCGCCAGGCGGTTGCAGAACCGCGCAGAGGCTACGTTCCGCTTCGGCGTGCCGAGCTGACTTGCGCGTCCGAAATCTCAACGAGCGACTCCATGAAGATGTAGCCGCGCGAACGCTCGCCAATCAGCGGAATCACCATGTCGTTGCGGCTGCCTCGCGCGCGCAATCGGGAAACCAATATGGCCAGACGATTGCGCGCCCGGTAGTCGTGATCGTCCAACGCATCGAGCAACTCTTCGAACGATCCACGATGGTCATTGGCGCGCGCCAGCAATGAAATGACAGTGGCCTCGGCTGCAGCCAACTTGAGCACCACACCATCAGGTGCGGTCAACAATCCCTTGACCGCGTCGACTTCCCATGTGCCCGGCATGGCCTTCGAGACGCGACCTTGAGCAAGGGCCTCGGTAATGACGCGAGCACGGTCTAGACATTTCTTTAGTTCTTTGAGGAGCGCGGAACTGTTAGACATATTCATCATGACAAATGATTAGGTGCCTAACGCCATCGCCCTCCTGCCGGAGTTTGTTATGCAATCTTAGACAGCCGAAATTAATGGGCTTGACACAACCAAGCTCCATTCCTTGGCGTGTCAGCTGAAAATCTTACTACTGCTCATCCGTATTACCCACCCGCAAAGCCCATAATCGCAACGCGATAAAAGACATCAAATGCAATTGGCCCGCAATCATTCGATATGGGACGCAATCGATAATCACGCTGTGACATCGTAATAAAAGTTACTTGCTCAGGGAGGGTCGTTTTTCCAATCATCGACAACAGGCTGGCTTTGAGGCTTCAGACCCGGCCGCCCCGCCTGCAAAACCCGCTTGACGGCATCAATAGCGCCACACTGATGCCCTTCGATCGCATCATGCGCCCTGCACAAGCGGCATGATTTCCGATCATTTCCGTTCATACGCGATGTCATTTGATCGCTAGGACGGCATTTGTGGCAGATTCCCCACACTTAATGCCTGCGTTCAAGTCTCCTCGGGGGGCAAAAAGCGATTGATCTCGCCATCGCCTACAGCAGTGCCCGCATTCGGTGTGTGAATGTCGGGAAGCAGCAGCCTTACGCTGCCATCGGTCTGACGGACAGCGCCCTCCACGAAAAAACTCCGCGGCTCCGAAAAATATTTGATCGCAAAGCGCACACGGGCAGGCGCATTCTTGTCGATGCCATCGAACGCATCAGGTGCGCAGCCTTTCACGATCAACGCGCCGGCGCTTGCCGTGGTCTCGGGCAGGCTCACTGCAGCTAAAAACGACACCGAACGACAGGCGATCTCGGTCGCCGTGCTCGATCCGTCGACGTGCAAAGACTCCAGCGTAATCGCCGTCACTTCCCATTCTTCCGCACCGGACACGGCACCCGCTTTCGATGTATTGGCCATTGACGATCCTTGTTGATGACACGGTTGTGACCGGCCGACGCCGCATAAGTTGTGCCACACCGTCACCCGCACGGCGCGTTCATCGCAGCGTCATACCGCGTTTCTAGAATGCGACCGCACCCCTTGGATTACCTCTGCGTGATCAAGCGGCCGAGTTTCATTCAACGCTCCCCCCGACGCATGCTCCCCTATAAACGATGCAAGACGCTGGTTGCGATCGCCATCATGACCGCAGCCCTGACCGCCTGTGGCGGCGACGACAACGATTCGCCACCGGTCGAGTCCACGCCAACGCCGGCCCCGACGCCGACACCGGCCCCGACGCCCGCGCCTGAGCCCGGCACCCCGGCACCCGTGCCGACACCCGATCCCGCACCACAGCCGGAACCCGAACCCACGCCCGCGCCCCAATTGCGCTGCGCACCCTGACGCCCTTTTGCCTTCAAAAAAAATGACTTCACGCCGTAATTTTTTGCAGACCGCCTCGGGCGCAGGATTCGCCGCCGCCACGCTGGCGGCGTTTCCGCCGAGCATTCGCCGGGCGCTGGCGATCCCCGCCAATAACGCCACTGGAACGATCAAGGACGTCGAACATGTGGTGATCTTGATGCAGGAGAATCGGTCATTCGACCACTACTTCGGCACGCTCAAGGGCGTACGCGGCTTTGGCGACCGGTTCACGATTCCAATGCCCAACGATCGAAAAGTGTGGCAGCAGGAGCGCAGCACTGGCGCGCTCCTGACGCCCTATCATCTGGACGGCAGCACGAACAACGCGCAACGCGCCGATGGCGCGCATCACACCTGGAAAGACAGTCAGGACGCATGGGATCATGGCCGCATGTCGCAATGGCCCAAGCACAAGAAAGACATCTCGATGGGGTACTTCAAGGAAAAGGAGATTCCGTTTCCGTTCGCGTTGGCCAATGCCTTCACGCTCTGTGATGCCTACCATTGCTCGATGCACACCGGCACCGATGCCAATCGCTCGTTTCATCTCACCGGCACGAACGGCCCCACCGCTTCGGGCGCCGCATTCGTCAACAACGAATGGGATGCCATCGACGGCCTGCCGTCCTCGGCCAATATCGGCTACACCTGGAAAACCTATGCCGAACGGCTGGAAGCCGCCGGCGTGAGTTGGATCTCCTACCAGAACATGCCCGATGAATGGGGCGACAACATGCTGGGTGCGTTCCAGCAGTTTCGCCAGGCCAACCTGGCCTCTGGCTTTCCGGTGTCGAGCGGCGGCGCACCAGGCAGACCGTACGCGCAAACGGGCCAGGCGCTGCCCTATCATGCGTACAACCCGATCACCGATAACGCCGCCAACCCGCTCTACAAGGGCGTGGCCAACACCCTGCCCGGCACCACCCCGGAAGCGTATCTCGACGCCTTCAAGCGCGACATTCAAGCCGGCACGCTGCCGCAAGTGTCGTGGATGAATGCGCCATCGATTTACTGCGAGCATCCCGGCCCGTCCAGCCCCGTACAAGGTGCGTGGTTCATTCAGGAGGTGCTGGATGCGCTCACCGCCAATCCCGAGGTTTGGAGCAAAACGGTGCTGCTGATCAACTTCGACGAGAACGACGGCTACTTCGATCACGTGCCGTCGCCCTCGGCCCCGTCGCGAAACACCGATCGTTCGCTGGCCGGCAAGTCCACCTTGAGCGACGCCGACATGGCGTTCGAGTACTTCGACCAGCCGGCGCCTGCCGGGAGTCGTGTGCAGCCGGCGCCCGATGGCCGGGTATATGGTCCGGGTCCGCGTGTGCCGCTGTATGTGATCTCGCCGTGGAGCCGCGGCGGCTGGGTCAACTCGCAGGTGTTCGACCACACCTCGGTACTGCGTTTTCTGGAGCAGCGCTTCGGCGTGGAAGAGCCCAATATCAGTCCGTACCGCCGTGCCGTGTGCGGCGATCTGATGACGGCATTCAACTTCGCCACGCCGAACAATGAAGCCTTGCCGGCACTCAACGGCCGCGCCACGCGCGATGCCGCGGATCAACTTCGCCGCGCCCAGCAAGCCCTGCCGGCCATGCCTCTGCCGCTCGATATGCAGTTGCCGCTGCAAGCCAGCGGCACGCGGCCGTCGCGTGCCCTGCCTTACGAACTGCACACCAGTGCGCGAACCCAGGCGAGCGGCACGGTCGACCTGATCTTCTCCAATACGGGTACGCAAGCGGCCGTTTTTCATGTGTACGACAAGTACAACCTCGAACGCCTGCCGCGCCGGTACGTGGTGGAATCGGGCAAGTCGTTGACCGATACCTGGAATGTGTTTCAGGACAATCTGGGTCAGTACGATCTGTGGGTGCTGGGGCCCAATGGCTTTCACCGGCATTTCAAAGGCGACACCAACCAGATCGCGACCACGCAAACGCAGCCGGAAATTCGCGTGTGCTACGACATCGCGAACGGTCATGTCTATGCCGAGATGATGAATGCGGGCACGCAAGCCTGCACGTTCATCATCACGCCGATGGCATACCGCACCGACGGCCCGTGGACGGCCGCAGTAGAACCGAGCGCCACGGCGTCGCGCCATTGGCCCTTGGCAACAAGCGGCCAGTGGTATGACTTTGCGATCACCGTGGAGAACCATCCGGGGTTCTATCGCCGCTTTGCCGGCCGGGTCGAAACCGGGCGGCCCACGGTAAGCGATCCGGCCATGGCCACGCCCTGAACACCAGGGCAATGCGTTGAGCGCGACAGCGATACCTTCCGGCGAAGGGTCTGCATGACGCCAATACGCCGCGAATCGGCGATATATCCGTAAAGGGTTCGCGATGCCGTCGCCAGGACTTGTTATCCTAGCGCGGCATCGACTCGACCACTTATTCGCCTTATGGATCCTTTCCGCGCGCTATTGGCCGAATACTGGCCGCACATCGTTTTTACCGTCAGTACCGTGGCCGGTACCGCTGCGGCGATTCACGCCGCGATGACCAAGCAGGATGTGCGCGCGGCGATCGGTTGGGTGGGCGTGGCCTTGCTCTCGCCGTTCTTTGGTGCCCTCTTCTATCTGGTCGCCGGCGTCAATCGCATCAGGCGCACGCAGGTGGCGCAAGAACGTGACGCGACCATGCTGCGCTACGCCACGGTGCGCGAAGCCGCTGACGTCGACGTGATGCCCATTTCAGGACCGCAGTTCGCGTCGCTCAAAGTGCTGGGCGACCACGTCAGCCAGTTTCCGCTGCTGGGGGGCAATAAAGTGGAGCCGCTGGCGGGTGGCGATGAGACCTACCCTGCCATGATCGCGGCGATTCGCACCGCGAGAGTCACCATCGCGATGCAAAGCTACATCTTCGATAACGATCGCATCGGCCGCGAATTGGCGCAGGCGCTGATCGACGCGGCCAAGCGCGGCGTGCAAGTGCGCGTACTGATCGATGCGGTGGGTGCAAAATACTCGCGGCCACCCATCATGGGCGTCCTCACGCGCGGTGGCGTGCGCGTGGCGCGGTTCATGACCAACCCGCTGGGCGTATGGCGCATGCCTTATGCCAATCTGCGCAGCCACCGCAAAATCCTGGTCGTGGACAACAGCATCGGCTTCACGGGCGGCATGAACGTACGCGAGGCGTTCGTCGCCAGCCTTGTAGGCGACCGCGTCAACCGCGATACCCACTTCCGTTTCGAAGGTCCGATGGTCACGCAACTGCTATCCGTATTTGCCCACGATTGGGACTTCACGACCCGCGAAGCGCTCTCGAACGACACCTGGTTTCCGCACGGCACTCACCCGGCCAGTGGCGCCACGCCAGTGCGCTGCGTGGCCTCGGGGCCCGATCGCTATATCGGCAGCACGCATCAGATGCTGCTGGGCGCCCTGGCGGTGGCGCAACATCACGTGCGCATCCAGTCGCCTTACTTCCTGCCCGATCTCGCGCTCGTCGGCGCATTGGCCACCGCCGCACGCCGCGGCGTGATCGTCGACATCGTCATTCCCGGCATCAATAATCTGAAACTGGTGGATTACGCGATGTCGGCCCAGCTCGATCAGGTGATGCGCACGGGCTGCCGCGTCTGGCGTGCGGGCGGTGCGTTCGATCATTCGAAACTGATGACGGTGGACGATGCGTGGTCGTACACGGGATCATCCAACCTCGACCCGCGCAGCCTGCGGCTGAATTTCGAACTCGACACGGAAATCTACGATCCTGCCGTCGCCACCTGGATCAACCAGCGCATCGATGGCCTGATTGCCACCGGCCGCCGCGAAACGCTCGCAACTCTCGCCGATCAATCTTTTGCCAAACGGCTGCGCAACAAGATCATCTGGCTGGCCAGTCCGTATCTGTGACTCAAAACGTGTACTGCACGCTCGCCCCGGCATACCAAGCCATGCCGGCCGCGGGTTCGTAATAGCGTCCGTTGCCATCGCCCACGATCACCGAGCCGATATAGTTGCGATCCGTCAGGTTATCCAGGCGCACGGTTTGCCGGAAGGTCCAGGGTCCCGTCTTCTGCGTGAATGTCGTGCGCCAGTTCAAGAGCGCATAACCCGGCGCCGGGCGATCGCGGTTGGTGTCTTCCACAAACACCTTGCCGCGCACCACACCTTCCACGGCCGTACTCACCCAGGGTTGCGGCGTCCATACCACTTCGCCGAAGAGGCTGTTCTTGGGCACACCGGGCAGACGATTGCCGCTGTCGATCCGCGTCGTACCTGCGTCGAACGATTTGTCGTAGGTGGCGTCGAGATAAGTCCACGCGCCATTGAGTGCAACGGTGGGCGCAATCTGGCTTTCCACCGACAATTCAAAGCCGCGGCGCAATGTCTTGGCGGCGTTCTGATAGGTGGTGCGGCCGCCCAAGGAGCCGGCCACGACCAGCTCATCCTTGGTGCGGATCTGGAACAACGCTGCATTCACTCGGGTATTGCCGAATCGGGTCTTGATGCCGGTTTCGAGTTGCTCGCTGCGTGACGGCTGCAGGCCGGCGTTGAAACCGGCACCGTTGGCCGCGTAGGCCGACTCGGTAAGCGTGGGCGTCTCGAATCCGGTCCCGGCACTCGCATACACATGCACATCGGGCGTGATGGCATACAAGGCGCCCACTGCGGGTGTGGCGCGCTCGTAGCGTTGGCTGCCGCTATCGTCACCGTTGAGCAGGTAACGGTCGTCCACCTTCAGCTTGACGGTGTTGTAGCGCAAGCCTGCCTGCAGGGTCCAATCGCCGAGCAGCCAATTCGCCTGCACGTAGGGATCCAGGCTGGTGGCGGTATCGATCTCGTTGCGGCGCAACGCGCCCTTCACGCCCAGCGTGGACCCCACGAAGTTTTCGTAGCCTTGTCGATCGTCGCGGCTTTGATCGAAATCCAGTCCAGCGGTGACTTCAAGCGCACCGCCACCGAGCATGAACGGTTGCGACCACTGGATGCCGCCGCCATAGAATCGGCGCGAAAAGTCGATCACGCCACCCGACTGACGGATATTGGACTGCACCGCCCGAGGGATCGACTGATATTGGGTCACGTCGCGCTCACCGCCATAGGCATTGAGTTTGAGCGTGCCGGTGCCGATCCGTTGCGTGTAATCGATGCCGACCTGATCGTTGTCGATACTCTTGCGGGTGTTGTAGAGCAGCGCGCTGGGCGCGGCCTGACGCCGGTCGGATTTGTACTCGTCCCACGTCAAGCCTTGGGGATCTTGCGTGTTTTTCTGGCTCAGCCCGTTGTACACCACGCGCAAGGTGCTGGTATCGGTCGGTTGCGTGGTGATCTTGGCGAAACGTTGATCGCGGCGCGCCTCGCTGTGGTCGCGAAAGCCGTCGGTGTCCATGCGGGACGCATCGAGCACAAAGCCGATGCCATTGACCTCGCCTTCCGCACCCAGCCGATTCTTGCGCATACCGTACTTGCCGAACAAGGTTTCGGCCGTGATGCGCGGATCGCCCTTGCCGTCGCGCGAGAACATCTGAATCACGCCCCCGGCATTGCTGCCGTAGATCGTGGTCATCGGTCCGCGCAGCACCTCGAAGCGCTCGGCCGTATCCAGGTTGAACGTGGCCGCCTGCCCCTGGCCATCCGGCGTGCTGGCGGGAATGCCATCGGTGAAAAGCTTGATGCCACGCACGCCGAAAGCGGCCCTCGACCCAAAGCCGCGCGAGGAAATCTGCAAATCCTGGGCGTAATTCTGCCGGTTCTGCACCACCAATCCCGGCACGCGGTTGAGCGCTTCCGACGCATTGATGCGCAGTTGGCCTTCGCCGATCTGCCTGGCATCCACCACGTCCACCGAAAACGGCGCATCGAAACTCGCGATCTCAGAGCGGCTGCCGGTGACCACGATCGGGTTCAACACGTCGGTCGTGGATTGCGCGAACGCGCTCGTGCTGACGGCAATGCCGCCCAGGAGAAAAACATAGGATTTCATGCGGGGATTCGGTGAGGGAATGCAAACGTTATGGCAGTTTAGCCCGCTGCGCTGCGGCACACCTGTGAGCATTGGCGTCGATGTTGGATTCGTGCCGCAGTTGGTCACGATTTACAACCTTTCCAGCGATTGAAATTGTGCGTCGCAGCATGTAGGCTGAACTTCAGTTTTCCATGAGGATGTATCTCATTGCGTAGCCTACTTCTGCTCACCAACCGCCATCGTGCGCCGTCGACCAACCGCGCCTTTGGATTTTTACTGGCCTTCAACGCGGGCGCCCTCAACGCCGGCGGCTTTCTCGTATTGCACCGCTACACCTCGCACATGACCGGATTTGCGTCGCAGCTGGCGGATGCGATCGTCACCGGAAAAACGTGGCTGCTGCTGGGCGCTTTGGGCGCGATCCTGGCGTTCATGATCGGTGCGGCAACCTGCGCCGTGCTCATCAATCTCGGCCGCCACTACCGCCTGCACAGCCTGTATGCGCTGCCGCTGCTGCTGGAAGCCGCGCTCTTGTTGCCGTTCGGCTTGGCGGGCGCCGATACGGTGAAATTCATGACGCCGTTCGCCGTCCCGATTACGGTACTGCTGCTGTCGTTCATGATGGGGCTGCAGAACGCGGTCGCGTCCAACTCATCCAAGGGCAGCATCCGCACCACGCACATGACCGGCAATCTGACCGACTTCGGCATCGAGCTCGGCAAATTCCTGTATTGGAAAAGCGCGCGGTCGCCGCGCGGTGACGGCGTGCGTCACAGCACCGGCCGCATGGGCATGACCGGCGGCCTGATGGCGATGTTTATCCTGGGCGGCGGCATCGGCGCACTCGGCTTCAAATACATCGGCTTTATCTGCGTGGTGCCGCTGGCCGCGCTGCTGCTGGCGCTTGCCATGCCCGATGTCGTGCGTGACGTACCGTGGCGCCGCACGTCCACCCCGTCCAAACTTTTCAAATCACGCACGTAAAGCGACGGACTTGAAAACGCGTTACCGCGCAACCGGGCTTCACGCCGCTGAAGTAAACCGCAGCACCATTTGCTGTTCGTCGAACCAGTTGCCGTCGACGAAGAGGGCTTTGGGTTCGTGGCCGTATTGCACGAAGCCCAGGCTCTCGTACAGGGCACGGGCATGCAGGTTCGAAGCGGTCACGCTGAGTGTGACCTGCCGAATCTGGGGCAGCGTGCGGGCGTGCGCGATCATCGTCTGCATCAGGCGCCGCGCCAGTTGCCGACCGCGAGCGTCAGGATCCACGAATACGCCCCAGATCAACGCCTTATGGCGCATCTTCGCAGGCCGTTGGCGAAACAGTCCCACCGAGCCCACCATGCGGGTGCCGATAAAGGCGCCAAAGAGTGCCGTGTTGTCGTCCGGCCCGATACGCGCAGCCCACGCGTCTTCGCTCAGCACGGCTTCGTCATCAGGACTGGCGCCGAACGCGCTGGGCGCATCGCGCAACATCGCCAAACGCAGATCGCGGAAGCCCGCCACATCGTGCCGATCCAAAAGGCGGATCTGCACAGGTTCGCTTGAAGGGGGTGGGGTCGAGCAGGAAGGGGCGGCGGATGTCATGTGGGAACGGCGGCGTGGCAACGGCAGGAGTTGAAAGATACCCGCTCAGCAGGCGCGCGGCAATGCCGGCGCGCCCATTGAATGCCGCCCCCCTGCTTCTTATCCCGCTTTCAAGCGGGTTCGACGCCGCAGGGCGCCGATCCGCGTCGTGGGTGCCAGCGTGTCAACACCGGTCTGACACGACAGAAATTACTTCTTCTTGGGGCTGCACTGAGCTTCGCTGTAGGTTGCCTTGTCGAACGGCGTCAGGCCAGGCGTCACATAGGCCGTGCAGGCAAACTTGCGGCCGCGCGCCGTGGTCGCGTCGTAGCTCAATTCCTGGCCGCCCAACGCGTTCTTTTCTTTGTACTGAACGTTCGCGACCGTCAGCTCATCCGACGATGCCAACCCGAGCGACTTGGCCGTCGTGGTCTGCATTTCCGTCATATTGATTTTCGTCGAGCCGCAGGCCGCGACAAGCAAGGACACACCGGCCACCGCGGCCAATCGAATCAGCGATTTGTACATTTTTGGCATTCCAGGAGATCGAGAAAGGCGCAAAAATAATGGCTTTCCTGATCAACGGCCGGCGCTTGTGCACTCGGTTTCAAAACATACCGATGGTTTACAAAGCGTACTAGTACACCTCCGTCAGCGTATAGAATCGCACTCGCGCCCATCGAAACACAGGACTCATGTCGAAAAAGATCAGCTCACCGCGTCAGGAAAATTGGGATCAGCGCCTGGGGTTTCTCATGCACGACGTGTCGCGTCTGCGCCGCAAGGTGTTCGACGACGTGATGAAACCCGTCGGCATCACGCGTTCGCAATGGTGGGTGATGGCGCATCTCTCACGCCACGATGGCATGAGTCAGAGTGACCTGGCGGATGTGCTGGAGCTTGGCCGCGCTGCCCTGGGCGGATTGGTCGACCGGCTGGAGGCCACCGAACTGGTGCGGCGCGAATCGACGCCGGCCGATCGCCGCACCAAACTCGTTTTCCTGACCGACAAGGGTCGCGGCATGATCGACACCATGCGCGGTCAGAGCGATCGCATGAGCGAGGTCATTCTGGCCGGCCTGGATAACGACGATCGCTTGCGTCTGACCGAGATGCTGACCACCGTCAAACGCAATCTGCTCGAATACAAGAACGAGTGACTCACACGATATCGTCATGCAGGCGGATCAGCCGCTTGCCGATGTTCTCACCGCGATACAGCCCGGCAATCGCATCCGGCGCCGCATCGATGCCCTCGAGCACTTCCTCGCGATAGTTCAATCGGTGCTCGCGGATTTGCTGTGCCAGATAAGCGACGGCTTCTTCGTAACGCGATTCGTAATCCCACACCAGAAAACCTTGCATGGTGGCCGTCTTGTTCAGCAAGTGCCGCTCAACCCGCGGCCCCGTGGGCCAGGGTTGCCAGTTCGATACCGAGGCCGTCCCGCAAATCACGATGCGGGCATTCTTGTTGATGCGCGGCACCACGAGGTCGCTGATGCGGCCCGACGTATTGTCGAAGTACACGTCGACGCCATCCGCGCTCGCCGCGTTGAACGCTGCCTCGAAATCGGCCTCCTTGTAATCGACCGCAGCATCGAAGCCGAACACGTTCCGGCATAGGGCGACCTTCTCGGCCCCGCCTGCTATGCCGACCGTCCGGCAGCCCCATCCCTTGGCCAGTTGGCCCACCGCCGAACCGACAGCGCCCGCAGCCGTCGACACGACCACCGTATCGCCCGCATGCGGCCGGCCACATTCCTTCAACGCGAAATAGGCCGTGACGCCATTGATCCCCAATACGCCCAGCGAAAGCGACAACGGCAGATCGCGCTCCCTGACCTTGCGGCGGATCGCGCGGCCATCGGTGATGGCGTAGTCCTGCCAGCCCAGCATGCCCATCACCACGTCGCCCTCCGCATAGTCCGGATGGCGCGACGCGACCACCTGCCCTGCTGCGAACGACCGCATGACCTCGCCAATCCCGACCGGGTCCGAATAGTTGGCGGCGGCGTTCACCCAGCCCCGCATGGCGGGCTCGACCGAGAGATAGGCGTTGCGCACCAAAATTTGCCCGGCTTCGAGTTCCGGCACGGACGCCGTCTCGATCTTGAAATGTTCCGCCTGGGGAATGCCGGCGGGGCGGGACGCGAGAACGACCCTGCGATTGACGAACGGCGACGACATGACATCCTCCTTTTCCGGTATTGTATGCAACCATACAATATGGCAGTATATTTTAATGGCACAGACGGCCCGAAGGCCGCGCCTCACGACATCCGGCAGGAGACAGCCATGGCAGGACGCTATTACGAACAGTTCAGCGTAGGGCAAACGTTCACGCACGACATCCGGCGCACCGTTACCGAAACGGATAACGTACTGTTTACCACCATGACCCACAATCCGGCGGCCATTCACCTGGACGCGGAGTACGCCAGCCACACCGAATTCGGGAAACCCCTGATGAACAGCGCCTTCACGCTGGGGCTGATGGTGGGCATATCGGTGGGTGACACGACGCTGGGCACCACGGTGGGCAATCTCGGTTGGGACGAAGTGCGGTTTCCGCGTCCCGTGTTCGTGGGCGACACACTGCATGTGACGTCGACCGTGCTCGAACTGAAAGCCAGCACATCGCGTCCCGATAACGGCATTGTGGTGTTCGAACACGTGGCGTTCAATCAACGCGATGAAGTCGTGGCCACCTGCAAGCGCGTGGCGCTGATGCTCCGGCTGCCCGGTTCTTCGCAACCCACGCGCAACCCGGAGGGCTGATCATGGACTTCGCCTTGAACGACGATCAAGTCGCCATCGTCGACGCCGTGCAACACGCGTGTGCGCCTTTCGACGACGAGTACTGGCTGCGCCGGGATCGCGAAGGCGGCTTTCCGGAAGACTTCTATCGCGCCATGGCCGATGCGGGCTGGTTGGGCATCGCCATGCCCACGGCCTATGGCGGCGCAGGCCTCGGCATTCTGGAGGCCGCGCTGATGATGGAAACGGTGTCGGCCACCGGTGCCGGACTATCGGGTGCCTCGGCCATCCACATGAACGTCTTCGGCCTGCATCCGGTCGTGGTGTACGGCAGCGACGAGCAAAAGGCGCGCTGGTTGCCCCCCATCATTCAAGGCGAGCAGAAAGCCTGCTTCGGCGTGACCGAACCCAATACCGGGCTGAACACCCTGAAGCTCAAGACGACCGCCGTGCGGCACGGCGACAAGTACGTGGTGCACGGTCAGAAGATCTGGATCTCCACGGCACAAGTCGCCGACAAGATCCTGCTCCTCGCGCGCACCACGCCGATCGATCAACTCGATAAGCCTTCACGCGGCCTGAGCCTGTTCTACACCGATCTCGATCGCAGCAAGGTCGACGTGCGCGAGATCGAAAAGCATGGGCGCAAAGCGGTCGATTCAAACGAGCTGTTCATCGATGGCCTGGAAATCCCGGTGGCCGACCGCATTGGCGAAGAAGGCCGCGGTTTCGAGTACATCCTGCACGGCATGAACCCCGAGCGCGTGCTGCTGGCAGCCGAAGCTACGGGCCTGGGGCGTGCAGCCCTGCGGCGCGCGGCCAAGTATGCGGGCGAACGGATCGTATTCGATCGGCCGATCGGCCAAAACCAGGGCATCCAACATCCGCTCGCCGAACGCTGGGTCGAGCTTGAAGCCGCAACCTTGCTGTATCAGCGCGCCGCCTGGTTGTATGACCAAGGCCAGCCGTGCGGCGGGCAAGCCAATGCCGCCAAGCTGTTTTGCGCCGACGCGGGCTTCCGCGCGTGCGAAACGGCACTGATCACGCACGGCGGCATGGGCTACGCCCGCGAATATCACGTGGAGCGATATCTGCGCGAAGCCATGCTGCCGCGACTGGCCCCGGTGTCGCCGCAACTCATCCTTTGCTACATCGCCGAGAAGGTGCTGGGGCTGCCGAAGTCGTACTAAAGTGGCATGAGGTTGCATGCCGTCAGAGCATTCGTTTGCCACGCGTAAACGAGCCGACAGGAGACAAGTCTTGAAGAAAGCCAAGAAGGTCATCATCACGTGCGCCGTCACGGGGTCGATCCATACCCCCAGCATGTCGCCGCATCTGCCCATCACGCCGGACGAGATCGCCGATCAGGCCATTGCCGCAGCAGAAGCGGGCGCCGCCATGCTGCACCTGCATGCCCGCGATCCCGCGACCGGCAAGCCCGATCAAAGCCCCGAGCTGTTTGCCCAGTTTCTGCCGCGCATCAAGCAGCACTCGGATGCCATCATCAACATCACGACGGGTGGCGGCTTGGGCATGACGTTGGACCAGCGCCTGGCGCCCGCGAAGTGGGCGCAGCCCGAAGTGGCGTCGATGAACATGGGGTCGTTCAACTTCAATATCTCGGGCGCAGCGGGCAAGCTGGAAACGTTCAAGCACGACTGGGAAAAGCCGTACCTGAACATGACGCAGGATTTCATCCTGTCCAACACGTTCTCGCAGATCGAACGCGGCCTGGCCGAGCTTTCCGCCATGGGTACACGTTTCGAATTCGAATGCTACGACGTCGGCCATCTCTACAACCTGGCGCACTTTGCCGATCGCGGGCTCGCCAAGCCGCCCTTCTTCGTGCAATCGATCTTCGGCATCCTGGGCGGCATCGGCGCCGATCCCGACAACCTGCTGCACATGCGCATGATCGCCGATCGCCTGTTCGGCGACGACTACTACCTCTCTGTACTCGCGGCAGGCCGGCATCAGATGTCGTTCGTCACGATGAGCGCCTTGCTGGGCGGCAACGTGCGCGTGGGGCTGGAAGATAGCTTGTACGCGGGCCGCGGCAAGCTGGCCACTTCCAACGCCGAGCAGGTCGCCAAGATCCGCCGCATCCTGGAAGAACTGTCGTTCGAGATCGCGACGCCCGATGAGGCGCGCGCCATGATTCAAACGAAGGGCCGCGACAACGTTGCCTTCTGACTCGACCGGGATGAACTGACATGGATGCATTGAAAGGCTTGCGGGTGGTCGACTTCTCGAAGGTGTTGGCCGGCCCGCTGTGCACGCAGTATCTGGGCGACATGGGCGCCGAAGTCATCAAGGTCGAGGCGCTCAACGGCGACGACACGCGCCGCTGGCCGCCCTTTCGCGATGGCGACGGCACGGTGTTTCTGAGCGCGAACCGCAACAAGCAAAGTATCGCGATCGATCTGAAAACGCCCGGCGGCAAAGAGGTTGCACAACGCTTGATCGCCTCGGCGGATATTCTCGTGGAGAGCTTCGGCCCGGGCGTCACCCAGCGGCTCGGCATGGATTACGCCACGCTGCACGCGCAATATCCCAGCCTCGTGTATTGCACGATCACGGGCTTCGGCACGGAAGGTCCGCTGAACCGCGGCAAGGGCTACGACGTCATTCTGCAGGCGTTCAGCGGCATGATGTCCATCACCGGGGATGATGCCGGCCCGGCCGCGCGCAGCCCGATTTCGCCGATCGACCAGGCCACCGGCATGCACGCGTCGATCGGCATCCTCGCCGCCGTCATCAAGCGCATGCAGACGGGTGTGGGCACGCATATCGACGCCTGCCTGTTCGACACGTCGCTCGCATTCATGGCGTACGTGATGCAAAGCTACTGGGAGCGCCACACCGAGCCGCGCCGCTGGGGCTCGGCGCACGAGTCGCTCTGCCCCTATCAGGTGTTCGACACCAGCGATAAGCCGATGCTGCTGGGTGTGGCGAACGACACCCTTTGGCAGGCTTTCTGCCGCGAGGTCAACGCACCCGAGTTGGCGCAGGATCCGCGCTTCACCACCAACGCCGACCGTGTCGCGCATCGCAGCGAAGTGCTGGCGGAAGTGGGCGCGCGGCTGGCGCCCCACTCCTGCGCCGATTGGCTCGCGCGCTTCTCCAAAGCCGGCATCCCGTGCGCGCCCATTCACGGCATCGGCGAAGTGCTCGACCACCCGCATACCCAGGCCAGTGGCATGGTGCATCACTTCGACGTCTCGGGCCATCGCGACCTCAACGTGATTGCGCAGCCCTTGCGATTCGACGGCCAACGCCCCCAACCCTCGCGGGCCCCCCCGCTGCTCGGCGAGCACACGCGATCGATTCTCGGCGACCTGGGCTACGACGAAGACCAGATCGCGGCTCATCTTGCGAGCGGCGCGTTGTTCAGCCGCCCTGCCACCGTTTAGCGCGCCCACCTGCTCAAAGGAGCATCGTCGTGTCCATCGATCTTTCAGTTGCCGGTGGCATTGCCACCATCACCATCAACCGCCCCGAAAAACGCAACGCCCTCGATCAGGCGCACTACGACGCGCTCTCGGCCGCTTGGTGCGAAGTGCGAGACAACGACGCCATCCGCGTGGCGGTCGTCACCGGTGCCGGCGATCAATCCTTTTGCGCCGGCGCCGACATCAAGGCGTTTCTCGGCGATGCGCCGCCGCTCAACGCGCTCATGCACACGCAGCAATCGCAATTGCTGAACCGCGGACTGGAAGTATGGAAGCCTGTCGTGGCAGCGATCAACGGCTACTGTCTGGGCGGTGGCATGACCTTGCTTCTGGCCACCGATCTGCGCGTGTGCGTGCCCACCGCCACCTTCGGCTTGAGCGAGGTCAAGCGCGGCGCGTTTCCAGCCAACGGCGGCACGCAGCGCATCGCGCAGCAGCTCCCGCATCCGATTGCGATGGAAATGCTGTTGTTGGGCGACGCCATCGATGCCACGCGCGCCGAGCGGTGGGGCCTCGTGAATCGCATCGTCGAGCCGGCCGATCTGCTGCCCACCGCTATGGATTACGCCACCCGGCTGGCCGCCAATGCGCCGCTCGCCGTGCAGGCGGCCAAGGAACTCGCCTTACGCAGCCGCGACGCCGACCTCGCCACGGGCTTGCGCATGGAACAACTGTTCTTGCGCATTCTGCAGAACTCCGAAGACCTGACCGAGGGCCGCGACGCATTTGCCGAAAAGCGTCCGCCGGTGTTTCACGGACGCTAAACCGATCGCCATTTCCTGTACGGCCGGCATTGCCCCCGATGCCGGCGGCCAAAAATCAAAGGAACCTGTCATGCCTTTCCGATCCCTCCTCTTCGTTCCCGGCGATAGCGAGCGCAAGCAAGCCAAGGCTGAGAGTGTCGGCGCCGATGTGCTCATCCTCGACCTCGAAGACTCGGTCGACATCAGCCGCCTGCCCATCGCGCGCGATATGGTGCGCGACTATCTGACGGCGCACACCGCGCGCCGCGCGCAACTGTGGGTGCGCATCAACCCCCTGGATTCCGGCCTGGCGCTCGATGACCTCGCGGCTGTCGTGCGCGGCAAACCCGACGGCATACTGCTGCCCAAGGTGGCAGGCGGTGCCGACATTGCGTTGCTGGACAATTACCTCAGCGCGCTGGAAGCCCGCGATGGTGTCGCAGCAGGCACGATCGGCATCCTGCCGGTCGCCACCGAAACGGCGCAGGCGCTGTTTGGTCTGGGCACGTACTTCGCCAAGTCCGAGCGCTTGCGCGGGCTGACCTGGGGCGCGGAAGACCTGGCGGCTGCGGTCGGCGCCATCAGCAATCGGCTCGACGATGGCGAATACGACTTCACCTACAAGCTCGCCCGCTCGTTGTGCCTGCTGGGCGCGCACGCCGCAGGTGTGGCACCCATCGACACCATCTGGGGCAACTTCCGGGATGCCGAAGGGCTGATGCGCGACGCCAAACTGGCACGCCGCGCGGGCTTCACCGGCAAGATCGCCATCCATCCCGATCAGGTGGGCCCAATCAACGAGGCGTTCACGCCTACCGATGCCGAGCTCGCCCGCGCCCAACGCATCGTGCAGGCGTTTGCGGACTCACCCGGCGTCGGCACGCTGCAGCTCGATGGCGAGATGCTCGACCGGCCGCATTTAAAGCAAGCGCAACGCACCCTGGCGTCGGCACCCGCCGCCGCCTGACGCTGTCAGGACGATCGGCCATCAGAGTCCGGCGTCTACCCAGGAGACAAACCATGCGATTCCCTTTCAAACCGTTCTGCATTGCCGCGTGCCTGGCCGTTGCTGCCACGGCCCACGCGGCGGACACCTATCCCAATAAACCCATTCGCATGGTGACGGCGTTCGGCGCCGGCAGCGCCAGCGATATCGTGGCCCGCATGCTGGGCGAACGACTGGGTGCGGCGCTGGGCCAGCCCGTGATCGTCGAAAACAAACCCGGCGCCTCGGGCCAGGTGGCCAGCGATTTCGTGTCACGCGCCGACCCCGACGGTTATACGCTGATGCTGGCCACCAACACCACGCACTCGTCCAACCCTTATCTCTTCACCACGTTGCGCTACGACCCCATCAAGGATTTCACCCCGCTCGTGCAGGTGTGCAACTTCCCGTTCGTGCTGGTGGTGAGTTCGAAGCTGGGGGTGGACGACGTGAAAGGACTCGTCTCTTACGCCAAAACGCATCGCGACACGATGAACTACGCGTATGGCAACAGCACCGGCCAGATCGCCGCAGCCTCGTTCAACAAGATCAGCAACCTGGGGGCCGATGCCATTCCCTACAAGAGCACGCCGCAGGCGATGACGGACGTGATCGGCGGACGGGCATCGTTCATGTTTGTGGATCTGGCGTCGGCCGCGGGGCAGATCGAAGCCGGCAGCCTGAAGGCGCTCGCCGTGTCCACCGAAAAGCGCAGTGCACTCGCGCCGAAGCTGCCCTCGATCTCCGAAGCACTCGGTCAGCCTGGGTTTGACCTGGCGGCATGGGTCGGCATCTTCGGTCCCGCCAAGATGCCGCCAGCCGTGTCGGATCGATTGAGCACCGAGCTCTACAAGATCGTGTCCTCCAAGGAAGTGCAGGATAAGCTCACGCAGATGGGCGCCGAGCCGACGCCCTTCAAGGCCAGCGAGTTCGGCCCTTATGTGCAGCGGCAGTTGGGTGTATGGGGCGACAAGGTGAAGCAAGCCGGGATCGAACCGCAATGACGCCGCACGAGGACCTTCCCATGGATCCGCCGGATCCCATGCTCGACGAACGCGTCACCGTCGAGCGCGATGGCGGCGTGGCCATCGTGCGCCTGAACCGGCCCGATCGGCTGAATGCCCTGGCCGAGCCCATGAAGGAAAAGATGGGCTCGGTATTCGAGTCGCTTAGCCGCGACCCCGAGGTGCGCGCCGTGTTGCTGTGCGCCGCGGGCCGTGCATTCTGTGCCAGCGGCGACGTGACCTCGATGGGTGCGTTCACCGTGGATTCGGCGCAGGATCGGCTCAAGCGCGCGCATCGCATGATCATCAATCTCGCGCGCATCGATAAGCCCGTGATTGCCGCCGTGCAAGGGCCGGTGGTGGGTATCGGCTGGAGCATGGCGTTGGCTTGCGACACGATCATTGCCGCTGACGACGCCTACTTCGCACAGGTGTTCAAGAACGTGGGCCTCACCCCGGATGGCGGCGGCGTGTTTTTTCTGGCGCAGAATCTGGGCGTGCTGCGGGCGAAGGCGCTGGTGCTGTCGGGACGCAAGGTACCGGCCGAGGAAGCGCTTGCGCTCGGACTCGTCGAGCAGGTGGTTGCCGCCGAGGCGCTGTTTGACACCGCCCTCGCCCACGCGCACACGCTCGCCGCCGGCCCCACGTTGGCGTTCGCATTGGGCAAGCGGATGTTCAAGCACGTTGACACCCCCGCTCTCGAAACGTTTCTGGACGCCGAGTCCTGGGCGCAGTCCGTCGCCTTGTTGAGTGAAGACCATGCGGAAGGCGCACGCGCCTTCCTTGAGAAGCGTAAACCGCAGTTCTCTGGCCGCTGAGGCTGGGAGATCGCCATGCATGCACTGTCCCGCACCCTCGCCGCTGTGATGATCACGGCGGCTATAGCCGCCGCCGGCGCCCTCTCCCCCGCCTATGCGCAGCGCTTTCCCGATCACGCGGTGCGCTTGATCGTGGGCTATGCCGCAGGCGGCGGCACCGATCTGATCGCGCGCATCGCTGCCCAGCATCTCGCCGAAGAACTCAACGTACCGGTGATCGTCGAAAACCGTCCGGGCGCAGGCGGCAATATCGCGACCGAAGCGGTGGCACGCGCGACACCCGATGGGTACACGTTGCTCCTGGCCGCCAACACCGTCACCATCAACCCCAGTCTTTACAAGAATCAGCCTTTCGAGCTGGAGCGCGATATTCGAGGCGTGGGCGTGATTGCCAATTCACCGATCGTCTTGCTCACGAGCCCCGCCTCGCCCTATGCGTCATTCAACGACATGATTACCTATGCGAAGGGCCATCCCAACGCGATCAGCTACGGCACGCCGGGCGTAGGCACGCCGCAGCATCTGGCAGTCGAATTGATGACGCACATGACCGGCGTGAAAATGACCCACGTGCCGTACAAAGGATCGAGTCAATCGTTGAGCGACGGCATGGCAGGCCATATCGGTCTGGTATCGGCCGCGATCAATTCGGGGCAGCCGTTCATGGTAAGCAACAAGCTGCGCGCATTGGCGGTGGCCGACTCCAAGCGCGTCGCCAGCTTCCCCGATATGCCTGCCGTGGGCGAGATCGTGCCCGGCTACGAAGTGCGTATCTGGTACGGCATCATGGCACCGCGCCGCACGCCCGATGCGATCGTCGCGCAGCTCAACGCCGCGCTGGGGCGCGCCGTGGCCAAACCCGCCATGGCCACGCAGATGAAGGAACAGGGCTATGAAGTGGCGTTCGACAGCCCGGCCAACATGGACCGGCAGGTACATGCCGATATCGAAAAATGGGGCGCGGTGGTCAAAGAGGCGGGGATACAGCCGGAGTAGCGGCGGTCTCGTCCAACGTCAATGGCAGCACCGTGACGTTGGGTAAAGACGCGAGCAGTTGGGGATCGAGCAACAGCTTCGCCTCCCGCACGCCGGCGCCCATCACCACCTGATCGCGCGTGAGCACGGCGGCATCCACCAGCACCGGCCAATCGGCGGGCAAGCCGTAGGCCGTGATGCCGCCGAACGCCATGCCGGTTTTCTCGGTGGCGTCTTCGCGCTTGGCGAACGACAACCGCTGCGCACCGAGCGCCGCCTTGACCGCGCCGTTCACATCCAGGCGCCGCGACCCGAGCGATACCAACGCGGCGTGATGCTCGCCCCCTGCCTTCTTGAATTTGACGATGATGGTATTGGCGCAATCTTCCAGGCCGAAACCGAACCGCGCGCTGAAGGCGGCCGTGTCCGACGCGTCATCGGGCACGGCAAACACAATCAAATCGTCCAGCGGGGCCGCATCGGCCACGCACGCAGGAAGATGTGCCGCAATGCGATCGCGTGCGATAACGTGCTGCGCAATGGCGGCAGCGCCAACAGCGGACGACATACAGGCTCCTTGGGACGTGGTCGAGGTGCGCGATGCGACGAACCGGATCGCTTCCGCATCATATCGTGCGCCCAGAGTGCCGAGGCGCAGACCCGATCGCGATAGCGCCATGGCGCTCGGCACGGCTATTGCACACGTCGCTCAACCTGTTTCACCCCTACAATCGACCCAGAATGAACGATATGTCGACCTCCCAGCCCTCGGGCGCGTCTTCCAGCCATGGCGTCATCATGACTCTCTCTACGCAAGACCTGACGGCGCTGCAGCGTGCGAAAACGCTACTCGAAAATCCGGGTTTTGCCGCGCAAGTCACGAACGTGGTTGGCGCGCCGATCGAAGCGGCCTTGAAGCGCCTGCCCGACGGCGTTCATCGCAAGCTCGGCGATGCCATCGAAAGCGCCCTGCTGAAAGTGGCCACGGGTGCAGCGCGCACGATGAAAGACACCCCCGGCGGCACCCCGTCGACCAAGCTGCATACGCTCGGCGCCGCGGTGTCCGGTGGTGTGGGCGGGTTTTTCGGCGCCTGGGCGCTGCTGGCCGAAGTGCCCGTTACCACCGGCATTATTTTTCGATCGATCGCGGATATCGCACGCAGCGAAGGCGAATCGGTGAAAGAAGCCGCCACCCTGCTGGCGTGCGTGGAGGTGTTTGCGCTGGGTGGCGCATCGGATGACGACGATGCTTTCGATAGTGGCTACTACGCGGTGCGCGCCGCCATGACGCAACAGGTCAAGGCCGCCACCGATTTTCTGACCAAAGCCGGCACCGACTCGTCCACCCCGGCACTCGTGGCCTTGATCAAGAAAGTGGCCGAACGACTTGGGGTGGCCTACACCGAAAAGCTCGCGGCACAATTGGTGCCGGTCGTGGGTGCCGTCGGCGGCGCTGCGGTCAACCTGCTTTTCATCACGCACTTCCAGAATATGGCGCGCGGCCACTTCGTGGTGCGCCGGCTCGAGCGGCAGTATGGCGTAAGCGCTGTGCAGGACGCCTACAAGGCACTGCCGCTCAAGGGTTGAGCGATTGGGGAATGCCCTCCCGATCGCGCGCCGTCCGTCGGCATGAATACGCAAACGCACATCGTTCGATCCCCGCCGCTATGCTTTCGTTTGCGAAGCGGCTTTCCACTTTCCATCGGGCTGCCGGCACATGGAAAACAACCAATTCTCGCGCGCGGTGCCTTGCATGAACGTCGCGTGCAGCTTGCGGCAGGTGTTGCCGGCAACGGGTGCAGCAGTGCCATCGGCATACACCTGGCCGGAAATTGCTGTTTTGCGTGTCGAGGGACTTTGCCATAGCGTCACAGCGCCGTCCTTCGCGTTGTTGAGCGCTTTCGCGCTCGCGTTGGTAAACGCCGCATTCTCCTCCTTCGTCATCGATCCGAAGAGCGAATCCTTGAGAGGTTGTCCGTATATCTGAGCGTGACCGACACCGTTCACACCCACCAGGAGAATGATCGCGAGCGTACTTCTCGACCAGGAATACGCTGGCCGCGTTGTGTATGAATTCAGCATTGCATTTCTCCGTTCGATCCCATGTGGAAATCGACATGGCGATTCAATTCCCGGGCACGTCGCAGTCTGACGGGAGCATGCCCAGGCGCGACAGCATGCGGCTTTCCTGCCTGCGATTCGACGCGGTCGATAATCGGCGCGCGTCGAACCACATGCTCAGGGGTATCTGCCATCCGCTACCGCTGCTTTGTGCTGGCGTTGAGCTTCTCGATAACCTGATCGATCGAGAATGAAGCGGGACGTTGCCGCGGCGGAAAATCCTTGTAAGTGGCCAGATAATTGCCCACTTTCTCCACTGCCGGCAGCAGCAGAAACGCACGATCCACAAACCACTTCTCGTACAAGATGGATCCGTCCACCGAATACTCGAAGGGATCGGCCTTCAAATCCATGATGATCGGCGCACGCAAGGTCGTGAGCGGATTGCGCCAGATCTCCATGCCTTTGGCGTACTGCACCCCAAAGTTGTACTTGAAGCGTTCATCGCGATACGCCACGAGCCCACCATCGTCGTCAAAATAGACGAACTCCTTGCGCGGCGATTCCGTCACTTCGCCTTTGAGCATCGGCAACTGGTTGTACCCATCGAGATGCACCTTGAACGACTTTGCGCCTACCGTCGTCCCTTTCAGGAGCTTGGCCTTGACATCGGCGTCACCCGCGGCCGCGAGCAATGTGGGCAGCCAATCCTCAGCGGAGAACATACCCGGCAGCACGGTGCCCGGCTGAATCACGCCCGGCCAACGCACCAGCGCAGGTACGCGAACCGCCCCTTCCCAGTTGGTGTCCTTCTCGGATCGGAAAGGCGATACGCCCCCGTCGGGCCACATGTTCTTCATGGCGCCGTTATCCGTGGTGTAGATCACGATGGTGTTGTCGGCGACGCCCTGATCCTGCAGGAATTTCAACATCTCGCCAATCTGACCGTCATGCTCGGTCATCCCGTCGGCTTGCAGGCCCAAACCGGTCTTGCCGTCCGCATTGGGGCTCAGGTGTGTGAACACATGCATGCGGGTGGTGTTGAGCCACACGAAGAAGGGCTTGTCGGCTTTGACCTGACGCTCGATGAAATTCTTGCTCGCGCCGATGAACTCCAGATCGACCGTCTCCATCCGCTTTTTGTTGAGCGGCCCGGTGTCTTCGATCTTGCCGTCTGCCGTCGCCTTGATCACACCGCGCGGCCCGAACTTCTTGCGAAACTCGGGATCCTTGGGATAGTCGGGATTCTCCGGCTCCTCCTCCGCGTTCAAGTGATAGAGGTTGCCGAAGAACTCGTCGAACCCGTGTGCCGTGGGCAGATACTCGTCGCGATCGCCAAGGTGATTCTTGCCGAATTGCGCCGTGGCGTAACCCAGGGGTTTCAACATATCGGCAATCGTGGGATCTTCTTTTTGCAGTCCTACCGCGGCACCCGGCAGACCCACCTTCGTCAATCCGGTACGGAAAGGACTTTGCCCGGTGATGAAGGCGGCCCGCCCGGCGGTGCAGCTTTGCTGACCGTAATAGGTGGAAAGGAGTGCCCCTTGCTGGCCGATGCTGTCGATATTGGGCGTGTTGAACCCCATCATGCCGCGGTTCCAGATGCTCAGGTTCCACAGCCCGATATCGTCGCCCATAAGAACGAGAATATTGGGCTTTTTGCCGCTTGCCTGTGGGGTGGCCGGCGACGCTGCCGGTTGCACCGGCGGCTGACTGACGGTGCCCGAAGCACCCGTGGCGGCAGAGGCCTGCCACCCGAAGCCGCCGGCAAACATGCCGGCAGCCAACGTCAATGTGATGATGCGCTTGCTTCTCATGATTGGAACTCCCAGTGAAATAGTGAGTCTTGCGACGCGACTTCGACTGCTCTTCCGACTTTCACGTACGACTACCACCCCCCCTTTCAGGGATTCGTTTCGAATGCATAGACACGGTTCCATTCGTTCGCCATATCGACCACGGTCCAGCCACGCTGCGTGGCTTCATCCAGCGCCCGATCCAGACGTCCGATCTTCGACTGGCGGTCGTAGGCCCATTCGCGTTTCGCATCGGTGTGATGCACCAGGCCCGCGAATCGTTTGCCGCTGCCGGCCATCGTCCACTGCAGCATCTGCAGATCGCCATCCGAATTGCCGAAAGCGAAGATGGGACGCCGGCCGATGAACTTGTCGATGGAGACGGGCTTGCCCGGTCCGTCATCGTTGAAATCGAGCTTGGGTGTGCGCATCAATACCGGCTTGCCATCCACCATTTTGAATTGCGTCACGACGGTGCTGCCGATGACCTGCTCGGGCGGGATGCCGTAGGCGTCTTGCGTCCAGGCGCGCATGAAAGCCACTTCGCCGCCCGATACGATGTAGACCTTGAAACCATTGGCACGCAGGTAGTCCAGCAGTTCATGCATGGGTAGAAAAGTGAGCTTCGAATAGTGCTGTTTGAATCGGGGATGCTGCGCACTGGCGATCCAGGCCTTCACTTTTCCGGCGAAAGCATCGGTGGTCATGTTGGTGTGGGTCACCGCCAGGATCTTCATGAGTCCTTGCGCACCCGACTGGCCAAGCGCAGCGTAATCGCGCTCGATTGCGGCCTTGAAGGGCTGCGTGGTCTTCCACTCCGGATGCTGCGGCGCCATCTTCCTCACTTCGTCCAAGGCGAAGATGATCTGGAAGTACATCGGTTGTTCGCTCCACAGCGTGCCGTCGTTGTCGAATACGGCGATTCGGTCTTCCTGCGGCACGAAGTCGGGCGTTCCGGCATTGGTCACCGTCTCGACGAACGCGACGATCGCTTGTTTGGAAGGTCCGTCGCGCCACGACGGCAAGGGCTCTTGCGCCAACGCCGCGCTCATCGCGCCCGTCGTGAGCAACAGGGCCAGCGCATAGGCCCAGGCGATCGCCAAACGTCTATGGATCGAGTGCGATGTCATATCCAATCTCCTTTTGCGGACCGTGCCGACTCACGTGGCGGCCGAGGATTCAAGGGGGCCAGCGAATGCCTAAGCATCGATGGATTTGCGTGTTTGAACCGCCGCCGCAAGGCGATCAGCATGTCGATAAAGGCAGCGTTACCTTCCCATTGCGGTCGGTGCGCGCCATAGCCGCGCCGCATGAACGCGTCGGCCTGCACGGCGTAATGAGGCGGCAGCGGATCGAGTGCGGCCGACAAGGTTCGCGTGCCACGGATGCGGCGCAGCCACAGATAGAGGGCGTTTGGATCCGGATCGCCGTGGCGCGACTGGCGCAGGCGTCGCCAGGCGTAAGACTCGGACGATCGCCATCGGCGCCGCGCCTTGACCCACAGCGCGCGCGTCCGCTGACCCAGCGCACGCCGATACCGCCAGAGCACTGCCAGCACCACGATGAGGAGCAGCGCGACGGTACCCATGGCGATCGTGGCGCCGTGCAGCACACGTCGGGTGCCCTGGCGCAATTGCGTTAAATCGGCCGCGATGGAAAATGGCGCCGCGGTGGCAGGCGCGGCGACCACGTCGACCGAGGCGCCAGGCAGCGAAAGCGTTTCGACCTTCCCGCGCTGAATGTTCCACCATGTGATCTCGATCGGTGGCAGCGCCAAGGCACCAGGATCGGCTTTCACATACGACGCGCGATCCACGCGGCGCCCGCCGGTCACACCCCCCCGCCCGTCCGTCAACGTCACAACGTCGGCCGCCCCGTCGTAGCGCACGGCGCCTTCAACGTCCGCGAATGCTGGTGGCGGCATCAACATGGCTTGCGCGCCGTCGGCTACGAGCGTCACCTCCCGCATGACCGATTCGCCCGTGCGCAACGGCGTCTGCGGTTGTGTGAAGCGCTGCGTTGCCCGCACGGCGGTGGCGGCAAAAGACCGCGATCCCAGGCCGATCGCTTCCGCACCGACGGGCACCGCCGCACGAGTAGCAAGTGGCCGCGATTGCACGTCAATCGCCTGTGTGGCGCCACCGGCCATCACGCGCACCTTCAGCGCGGGGATGGTGATCGGCCCCGCTGCGGTTGGTGTGAGCACGTAGGTGTAGCGCAGCACCGTGAGCGCCACGCCGTCCCGATTGACGCTCAAACTGTCGGCGCTGCCCTGCGGCGAGGCCACGGCCACATCCACGATATCGATCGGCGGCAACACCGGGGGTTGCGAAAACCAGGTCGACGTCGATACATCGATCTGCAAGCGTGCAGGCACGCCCACCGAAAGCGGGCCGGCCGGATCGATGCGCGCCTCAACCTGCACAAGCGGCATCACGTCGCCGGCATGCGCAGGCCCCGTTGCGGCAACGCCGCACATCAGCCATGCGCCGACCAGAATCGCTGCGCGTCTCATGATGGGCTCCCGGCTGCTACGGATGCCGGCGCAGACAACGGAAACGGCACAGGCACGGGCGTGGATGAAGACGGAGAAACCGGTGACGGCACCGGTGCCGACGGCGGCGCGGCTTCGTCGCTCAGGAATTTGCGGCGCAGAAAATCCGCAGGCGAAGTCGTTAGATTGCTCAGCCACAACTCGGCCGAATCCGCGCCTGGTGTAGTCACGCGGCCCGTCTTGCCGCGCTGCTTGTCGTTATCGAATACGAGCTTATCCGCCTTCTCGCTGGGATCGGCACCCTCGCGCGCTTTATCGCGTTCAGCCTGCAACCGGCGCACCAGTTGGCGATTGAACGTGGCTTGCGGGAAGTCGACACGACGGCGCAGCGCTTCGTCATACGCCGCAATCGCGGCAGGATAGGCCTGCAGCCGTGCCTGCGTATTGCCGATGTAAAAGTAGCCTTCGGCGGTTTCGACATGCGCAAACGCATCGAGCGCCTGTTCGAAATCCGCCGCCTCATACGCGGCGCGTCCTTTCCAATACGGATCGACGAACAGCGCCGCAGCGTCGCCATAGCGGCCGTGCTCAAAGGCCCAACGCCCTTGCTGATCGCGCGTGGCGAACGCATCGGCCAGCGGCCCTGCCTGCGCAGGCGCCGCTGCCGCCATGATCACGATCATCATCACGCCCGCCAGCCAATTCACGGCAAAGCCCCGTCGCAGGCACACCCCCGCCAATAAAACGAGGGGCAAGCAGAGCCAATAGCCCGCGTCCTTCCAGTGCGCCCCGGCATCCCTGGCTCGAACGTCGCTGAAATGACGCTGCGCGTGACGCGCGATCCATTCGAGATCGTCGCCGTTGACCGTCATGCTGCCCAGCGGTGCCCCGGCGGCCATGGCCAACCGCTTGAGGCCGTCCGCATCGAAGCGGCCGACGACGGGCAAGCCTCGCGCATCGACGCGCACGGCGCCCGTCACATCCCGCAGCACGCCGCCATCCACCGCACCCACGGCAAGGATGAGCACCTGCACATCGCTTGATCGGGTCAACCGCTCCACCTCGGGCAGGCTGGCTGCGTCATTGCCGTCGGTCATCAGCACGATGGAGCCGCCGCGTCCCGCCTTGGCCAGCAAGGACTGACCCAACGCGATCGCGGCTGCCGCGTTTGTGCCGGGATCGGAAAGCAGATCGGTCGCCAGCGCACGAATGAACAACCCCATCAATGCGGGATCGTCGGTCGAGGGCAACACGGTATGCGCGCGGCCGGTATACACAAGCAAGCCTGTCTTGGCCCCCTTGCGCTGCGCCACGAGATCCAGCATTTTGCGCTGCACCGCGTCCATGCGGGAGGGTTGGATATCGCTGGCGTCCATCGAGGGCGCCAGGGCCAAGGCAACGATGAGCGACGCTTGATCGTCGAGAAAATCGGGCCGATCCTGTTGCCATGTCGGTCCCGCTACCGCGACGCCGCCGAGCACAAGCAACGCCGTCACGGTATGCACAGGCCGCCAGCCCTGGCGCTGCGTGGGTTGCACGATCAGATAGGGCAGCAGGTGCGGCGCGATGCCCGTCAAACGCAGCTGCCGCGCGCGCTGCAACGACGACCAGCCCCACCAGGTCAGCAGGCCCGCCACAGGCAGCAACAATCCCCACGGCCGCAGAAAATGAAAGGCGCTCAGGTCGATGGCCATGCCGCCTCCCCGCGTGCGGCGCGCGTCTGCGTCCGCGTTTGTGTCCAATAGGCTGCCGCCATCAGGTAAAGCTGCAACAGCACCAGCAGCGCCAGCGCGGCTCCCAGGGGCACCCAGAAGAAATCGTGTTTGGGCTGATGGGAAATCACCGTGGTGTCGTGCGGAATCGACCGGTTCAATGTCTCGTACACCGCTGCCAACGCATCCGCATCGGCGGCACTGAAGAATCTTCCGCCGGTGAGCTGCGCAATCGATTGCAATGCCGCGAAATCTGCCCGACCTTCGCCTTGCGAATTAGGGTCGCCGATGCCGATCGTGTGAATGACGATCTTGCGTTGCGCGGCTATCTGTGCGGCTTGTCCGGGCGGAATGGCGCTTCCGGTATCGGCGCCGTCGGTCAGCAAAATCAGAATCTTGTCGGCGGCAGGCGTTTGGTCGAATTGCTTGATCGCCAGCCCGATGGCGTCACCGATGGCTGTATTCGGTCCCGCCATGCCGGGCTGCAGTTGTGCCAGCAGATCCTGAACGGTGCTGTGATCCATCGTCAACGGCGCCTGCGGATAAGCGGCACTGCCGAAGATCGTCAGCCCAATGCGGTCGTCCGTGCGCGCCGCGATAAACGTATTCACGACCGCTTTGACCACGCTCAATCGATCGCGCGGCGCCGCACCGGCCGCCGCAATATCGACCGTCTCCATCGATTGCGAAATATCGACGGCCAGGACCATGTCGCGCACCGCTTGATGATGCACAATCGGCGGCTCCACGCGAACCGGACGGCACAGCGCAAGCACTGCCAAGGCAAAAACGAGGGTGTAGACGGCCCGTTGCATCGGCGATCGGCGCAGCCCCGGCAGGCTGGCCCGCTGCCCGGTCGCCGCCGCGATCTCGTCGAAGAACGGCACGCGCAGCGCGCTGCGCGGCTCCATATAGGGCGGCAGCCAGCGGTAGGCGGCCAGCCCGGCCGCGAGCACGACCAGCAGCCAGGGGTAGTCAAGTCGCCACATGATGCCGCTCCACCCACATTTCGCTTGCATGAATGACGAGCGCCAGACCCGGCTCGGACAAAGCAGCGAGAGCCGCATCGTCGCCATAGGCGAGCGTGGTGAGCACTGCACCCGCATTGTCGGGAAACCGGCCCCCGGTGGATTGCAGATAGGTCACGAAAGCGTTCCCGGTCAATGACGCCGCATAGCGATCGGGAGTCGCCGCGAGCGTGACGCGTTTGAGCAGCACCGGAAGTTGCCGAATAGCTCGACGATCGGCCTGGGCGGCGGCCTTCATGCGCTGCAGCGCGACGATCGCCTCGCGTCGGTAGCGATTTCTTCGATGGTGCCGCAGCCACAGCGCGGCACTCACCACAAGCGCACACGCCAACGCTCCCGCCACGACCGCCCAGCCCCAGGTTTGCGGCAGCCACGCCACCGCAGGCGGCAAGGGAAGCTGCTGCAGTTGCTCGATCTTGGCCGCCGTGTCGCTCATCGCCGCAGCCCCTTTCCTTGCCGGCCCAACTCGCGACGCAGTTGCAGCACGGTATCGTCGGCCGTGCTGATGGCCAGCAACGGCAACCGCGCGCGTTTGAGTAGCGCATCCACATGCGCCAGGCGCTCGCTGAAGAACGCGCGCAGCGGTTGATGCACGACGCGCCGGCCCAGTCGAATGTCGAGTTGCAATTCGCCTTGCGTGACGACGACCTGGCCCGTGCTCGGCAGGTTCGCCGCCATCGGGTCGAACACCAGAACCGCCACGATGTCGTTATGCGCCGCCAAGCCCCGCAACAGCCGCACGGTGTCGTCGTTCGCGCCTGCGAAGTCGCTCACGATGATGATCAATCCGTTGTGCGAAGCGACCGCGAGCGCCGTCCGCAACGCGTCGTTCAGTCGCCCGTTGGCATCCTCCGCGCGCTTGATGGCGCAGAGCTCACGATTGCGTTTGACGATCGCGCCGCACAGTTGCTGGATGCGGGCGCGGCTGCGCAGCGGCTTCACGCTTTCGATGCCGCTGTCGCCGATTACGATGCCGCCCACCCGGTCGCCCGCGCGGTAGGCCATCCATGCCGCGAGCGCTGCCAGACGCGCCGCCACCACCGACTTGAAGTACAACGTCGAGCCAAAGAACATGCTCATTCGCTGATCGACCACCACCCATGCCGTACGATCTTTCTCTTCCAGATACGTGCGTACGTAAGGCTTGTTGAAGCGCAGGGATGCGCGCCAGTCGAGCTGCCGAAGATCGTCGCCGGGCAGATACTGCCGCAGGGTATCGAAGTCGAGCCCCCGGCCGCGCACTTTCGAACCATGCTGTCCAGCGAGAATGCTGCCTACCGGTTGATGGCCGGCAAAACTCAATCCTTGCGCCCAGGCCTCCTGCGACATGAGATCGGTCATGTCCACATAAACATCGTTATCGGCGGAGGGCGTTCGCGTTGTCATGATCGTGCGTGCTCGCTAAACCGGGATGGCCACCACATCGATCAGGCGATCGATTACCTGATCCGGGCCCACCCCATCGACCATCGCGTCATACGTCAGGTGCAGCCGGTGGCGCAGTACAGGATGGATGACGGCGCGAACGTTGTCCGGCGAGACGAAGTCGGCGCCACTCAGAAACGCATGCGTTCGTGCCACACGATCCAGCGCGATCGCGCCGCGCGGGCTGCTCCCCACGTCGATCCAGCGGGCAAGATCCTTGTCGTAGTCCGACGGCCGGCGCGTGGCGTTGGCCAGATCGACCACATACGTGTCCAGCAGATCGCTCACATGAATCGATGCGATCGCGCGCCGGCAGTCGAATAGCGCCTCTTGCGTGACTTTGAAATCGTCTTCCGCCACCACGTTTCGGGCTTCCTGTCTGAGCAGGGACAACACCTGTGCCTCGCTTGCCGCATCGGGATAGTCGAGCACAATCTTCATCAGGAACCGATCCATTTGTGCTTCGGGAAGCGCGTAGGTGCCCTCCTGCTCGATCGGATTCTGGGTCGCGAGCACCATGTAGAGAGACGGCATCGGATGCGACACCCCGGCAACCGTGATCTGCCGCTCTTCCATCGCTTCGAGCAACGCCGCCTGCACCTTGGCCGGTGCCCGGTTGATCTCATCGGCGAGAATGATGTTGCCGAAGAGCGGGCCGCGCTGAAACACGATCTCGTTGACACCCGCATGTTGCTTGAGTACCTCCGCCCCCGTGATATCCGAAGGCAGCAGATCCGGCGTGAACTGAATGCGGCTCATCTCGGCCGTCATGTGGCGCGCCAATGCCTTGACGGTGCGTGTCTTGGCAAGCCCTGGCAAACTCTCCAGAAGCACGTGGCCGTCGGCCAGCAAGCCCATGACGACCTGCCTGACGACAACACCTTGGCCGAGCACCGATTGGGTGATGACCTGCTCGAGCTTGAGTATGGATTCGCGGTCCGACATAAGTGCACTCTCTTGGCAACCGTTGGACGAAACCGAAGGGAACGACAGCAGCGTGCCGCTAGCGGCGCACGAGTTGTTTCTCGCGCGCCTGCGCCATCTTCCATTGATCGGGTGTCATCACCGTGCGAAAGCCGAGATGCGACATACCGTTCATCGGATCGGTGCCGCGCCGGGCACTCGTGCGGTAGCTGATGCAATAGGTGTCGCTACACAAAAACGAGCCGCCTCGCGTTACCCGCTTCGGCGCCGAGACCGGGACGCCAGGATCTTCGGGGTCGAAACTTTCCTTGGGACCTGCAGGGTCCAGCGGCGCCTGACGATACTGCGCCTGCGTCTTGAAGAAATCCGCGCGATACCAGTCTGCCGTCCACTGCCATACGTTGCCCGCCATGTCGTACAAGCCGTATCCGTTTGGCGGAAACGCCGCGACCGGTGTGGTGCCCACGGCGATTTTCTCGTCCGTTACCACGGGGAACGGTTGTGCCTGTTGCGTGTCCCAGATATTGGCCATGGCCTGACCGTTGGGTGCGCGCTCATTGCCCCAGGCGTAATTGGCCTGTTCCAGCCCGCCGCGTGCCGCGAACTCCCATTCGGCTTCCGTCGGCAAACGCTTTCCGGCCCACGCCGCATAGGCCGCCGCATCCTCGTACGACACTTGCACCACCGGATGATCGTCGCGGCCTTCGATCGTGCTGCCGGGCCCCCGTGGATGTTGCCAGTTGGCGCCGGGCACGAACCGCCACCACTGCGAAAAATCACGCAATGACACCTGCTCGGCCGTACCGACGAACACCATGGCGCCCGGAACCAGGAGGCTGTCGTCGGGACGCGGCGTACCGGGCGGCAATTGCACCCGCAGATCGTCCCACCTGGGCGGGCGTTCGGCCGTCGTGACATAGCCGGTCGCCTGCACGAAGCGCCGAAACGCCGCGTTCGTCACCGCATTGGTATCCATCCAGAAACCCGTGAGCTTGACCTGATGCGCGGGCATCTCGTTCGGCTGCGCCAGTTTATGGCTGCTGCCCATCATGAACGTGCCATCCGGCACCCACACCATGTGCAACGGACCGCGCTTGCCATCACCCTGCACCACTTTCGCTGCGAGCGGATGCGGCGCGCGCCAGATGCTGTCGTACACGGCCGCGCCCGCTGCGCCAACGAGCGCCAATGCGGCAAATGCGCCAAAGACTAAAAGTTGTCTGTTTGCTTTCATTGCGTTCTCCCAATGATGTTGCACACTGCAGTGCCGATGCACCCGGTCTCAGGGCAGCGAATTGTCGGTGTGCCGCAACGCGGCGGCAGGCCGTGGATGTCGGACACGCCGAACTTTCAGACGCTCGAAACTCTGCACCATGTCGCTGTATCCCGACATGTGCCGAACGAGGATGTCGGCCACACTCTGGCCGCCCGATCGCACCTGACGCTGGAGTTCACACGCCACGCTGTACCAATCAACGATCTGCGCGCCGGCATCGGCCATACGGCGCCAGGCGTTGTGACGCGTCGTTCGGCTCAAGCTCCCGCAGGCATCGGCAACCACGAACACCTCGAAGCCTTCCTGCACGGCAGACAGTACTGTCGACGTCACACAGGCTTCCGTCAGTACGCCCGACACAATCAGCTGCTTGCGTCCCGCCGCATGCACCGCATCGACCACTTCGCGATCGTCCCAGGCATTGAGCGCAGCATCGCGCCGGACCAGGGGTGCGGCAGGAAATGTGTAATTCAGCTCATGGATAAGCGGACCGTTGGCGGCGTCGTCGCACGATGTGGTGAGCACCGTCGGCAAAGCGAAGAATTTCGCAAGATCGGCCAGGGCAAGAATGCCGTTGCGCAGTTGCTCGGTGCTCGGCTCGCGCACAAGCGAGAACAGACCGCTTTGATGGTCGATGAACAGCACTGCGGCGGCGTCTTGTTGCAGACGTTTGTATTGAAGACCCATAGGTAAGCTCCAAAGGGTGCCGCGTGAAACATCATGGGACGGCATGCGGACTCGCATCCATCTCGCTTTCGCTTCGCACGCCGCAACAGCGACGTGCGAAGCCCCGCTCATTTCGACTTCACGTACTTCGCCACCTCACCCGCTGCGGCGTCGGTCCACTGATCGATCAGGGGCTTCAAGTCGTCGGGCTGAACGGTTGGCGCGCCTTGTGATGCAGACTTGATCTGCTCTCCCGTGCCGCCCCGCACCGAAGCAAACAGCAAGACATTCGTGGTGCTGTCGGTAACATGATTCTCGATCGCGATCGACGCCATCTGGGGTCGCCCGCCCTCGGCCAACGCCATGGCGCCAGTGATCGCCAGGCCGATCGGAATGTACTGATAGGCCTTCAACGCCTCGGTATCTGCACCGACTGCGGTCACGGCGATCTGCCACCGCGCTACACGCGGACCTGGCGCGTTCACGATGCGGATACGTTGACCGACCTTGCTGCGCAACGATTGATCGGCATACACCCGCAGCGTTTCCAGCGTTTGCATCGAGACCTTGTCGCTGGGCTGAGGCGTGGGGTAGTAACGCAAGGGCTCCAGATAGATCGCATCGTAGTTCGCGGGCACGAACGCCGGATTCACATACAGCAGACGCGTGCCGCCGCCGGGTGCGTCGGCTCGCTGCAGCTTGCTGTAGTCCGGCAGGAAGCCGGATTCCTTGGGCGGCGCGGTGGACGCGCAACTCGCCAGTAGCACCACGGCCGCTACCGACATGGACAGGACTTTCAATCTGGACGTGTTCATCGCTGACCTCTTGGTTGATATCGCGAGCAGGGTTGCATCGCGCTTTTCACTGCCCGCTATAAAGCGATCTCGCGCCAATCGCCGACAACCCCGTCGAAAAGCGCATTCAAGCTGGATGCGGTAGGGATGCGGCCGTCGCTTACGCGTTCGAGCATGCGACTGCTGCTTAGATAAACGAACATGTGCACACCGGACTTGCGCGGTTGCGCCGGCCACGCAAGCATGGCGTAACGCGATGCGGAGATTGGTACGATGCTGAAGCGATAGCCATAGAACGCATCGGCAACTGGTGTATCCGGCAGCATCGCCCAAGCGGCAGGCCCCACGGGGCTGGCTGGTTCACCATCGGCCGCCGGCCAGTACAAACCATCGGTCGTGCCGCGTGCGCTGACCAGCTTGCGGGCGTAACCCTGGCCCGCACCACGGGCGATGTAATCCTGCTGCGCCGTCGCCAGCTGAAACAGCACATCGATGGCCGCCAGTTCATTACGCCCCATCGCGCGCCGCGAGATTTCGCGCCGCCCCGCAGCCAGATCGAAATGCCAGCCCCGCGCGGTCGGCACCATCGGCACCGGGAACGTCCAGCCGTGTACGCCGACCGATAGCAGCACCGCATTGCCAGCCCCCGCCATCAGCGTGCGTTGCTGGGCGGCAGCCCCCAGAAACGCATAGATGTCGTCCTGCGACACCCCGTCAGGCACAAGCGATCGGTAATCCCGTCCCAGCACGCGTGCAAGCGCCTGATCGTCGCTTGTGGCGACTGCTTCTACCAACGCATCCGCGGCGGCGCCGGGATTGGGATAGACCGCCTGGGCATGCCCCTGCGCAGACGCAAGCATCATCGCGCTTGTCGCGGCGATCGCAATGAGCACCCGGCGCGTCACTGTCCACCCTATCGTCCAGATCGTCATCATGTGTCTCCTTAACCGCGCCCGCGAACGTGCGGCATCCCGCCACCACCCGGCAATCGTCCTCCAGGCTCGCGCACGCCTTGCACAGGCAAACCTATACGCTGCGCTTGACGCCGCATGGCATCACCGTCGCCTGCGCCTTGGAACGCCGACGGTCGATTCATCGCCCGCGATGCCGAACGCGCTCGATCGATATCGGCGCCATGGTGCGATCCTGCTGCTGAGGCGCGTGGCGAGCCTGTAAAGGAAGGGGAATGTGACGCGTGCCTCGCACCGGATATCGATCCGTCGCCGGCCGTGCGGCCCGCGGCGCGAGGGCGATTCGCAGTGGCCGTCGAACCGTGGCCGATATTCACGCCTGTGCGCTGTTGTACGGTCTGCGATGCACGCTGACGCGCGGCCTCACGGTCACTATTGCTGGGCGTGGAAGCGGCACGCGCGAACCCTTGTTGCGACATTGGCCGCGACGCAACGCCGGCCTGGCGTGCAGCCTCGTAGCGGCGGTTCGCCCCTGCCGTGGTGTAAGGCGTGGATCCACGATTGGCGGGATTATGCTGCCATTGCGCACGTGCGCCGGAGACATCGATCCGTCGATTGGCGTTGATATTGTTATAGCGATTGACGTTGATGTTCACATCGCCGCGGCCCCAATCGCACCCGCCCCAGAGCGAGTCCACAGCCGCCACGCCGATCCCGAAACCGATGCCGGCGGCAACCGCAGTGAAAAAAGCCGACTCGGGCGGCGGCGGATAGTACGCCGGGGGCATGTTGGGATAGGGCCAGGCGCCATACACCACATTGGGGTTGTAGCTCGGCACATAGACCACCTGTGGATCGGCAGGCTGAATGACCACGACAGTCTTGCCGCCGTCATTTGCCGTCGTCACTTTCTGCTGGGCGTTGGACGTCAGCGTACCCACGGCGCGCGCCTGCCCGCGCAGCCGCTGCACCGAATCCATGACCTTGTCAGGCGCATCGAGAAACGCATTCCCGATCGCGACCACCCATTGTGGCTGGCGGCCCATCATGTCCAGCACCGATGGAAACGCCACCAACGACTGCACGCTGGGATCCCAGTTCAGGTCGGCCACCGATTTGACGGCGGCATCGCCCGAAACACTGGCGTGTGCGGCCGACCATTGCGCCGCAGCCACGACGTCATCCGGATAGGTCGTGGCCATCAGCACCTGCGACACCAACGCATCGGGATAAAGCGCGATCGGCGCTGTCAGCGCATCGAGCTGCGCCGCCGAAGGCGCAGTGATGGGAGAAGGAACCGTAGCCGCCGGCGGCACAGTAGGCGGCGCGGTCTGTGCGCGGGGGGCTTGCGACTGTGCAAGCGCCGCCGGCGCGACACACCACACGATGGCCGCCCACCCATAAGCAGAGGCATACTTCACGAGATCCATCATCATTCGCTTCCTTGAACGTCCGGCCTGTTGAAGCCGCATGTGACGCCTACGTCGCTGACTTGCGCTTCGCCGTCGTCGAGACGGCGAAGCAGCGTTAAAACGATGCCGTGAGATTGAGCAGATACGCGTTACCTTTGGGGCGGTGGCGCGTGTCTATCTCATTGATCCAGCGGAACGATGCGTTCAGGCTGTGTTCCTTGTCGAGCTTGTGCGTCCAGGTGGCAATCGGACCCAGGCCGAGCGCATAGCCTTTGTTGCCGTCGAGGCGATCCGCCAGCGTGCCCTTGTCGTTTTGCAGTTGCTGAATCCAGCCCACCACGCCGCCAAAGCCAAAGCCATTCTCGAAGCGTTTGATCAACGTAGCGTCAACCGTGTTGAGCAATCCGCTGTGGTAATCCGTTGCTGTGTTCCGCGTATAGACCTGCAGTCCCCAGGTCGCGCTGAACTCAAGATTCTGTTTGGGCCACAGATGCGTGTACGAAAGATTGGGAATGAACGTCCACACGTTCTGACCTGCGTTGGCCAGGCGGTTCGAGTCGTAGCTCCCCGTTGGCGCATACATCTGCAAACCCAGCGCCATGTGCGAGGTTGGACTGAAGTGATAGCTCGCCATGATGGGAATCAACAGGATATCGGCGAAATTCGTCGAGTGATCCGATATCCGGCGATCGTTCAGGAAAGCCGACGCATGCGTGTATTGCAACGGCATACCCACACCAGAGGCGAAGTTCCAGTGCGGATCGTGCGTGTCCCACACATAAATCGCGTTTGCCAACGTATACGACGCTTCGATATCGAGCCCAGCCCGAATCGAGTTTCCGATCGCCGTCTCTCTCGTGCGCCCCTGACTGGCTTTGTAGTAAATCGTAGAAAGCGACAACGTTAGACCAGGATCCGGGGGCACGATGCCGGCATAGGGGGTGATCTGCATGCCAGTGATCGGGCGGCCCATCCCGCCCTCTGTGGCCGCCGCTGGAACGCACATCGCCAGTGCGCCCATTGCGGCGATGGCACGCATTGGATTGGACACGACAGACGCAACGATCCAGCGACCCAAGGTATTGAATACCGTGATCATGTCTACCCCTTCTGAGATGATGGCGCCGCTTGAGCGCTTTTTTTCGTGCTTGCGATAGATCGGTCGGTCAGTGCCCGAACGTCATGTTCAGGCCAAGCAAAACAGTGAACTGCGGTAGCCCCGGCCCTGCTCGCGCGACTGTCCATTGCGGCTCGGCGTATAGGTTGAAAATGGTTTTCCCGTCGCGCCAAGTTTTTCCGGCACCGGCCCCCACTGGGATGTAGTAGTTGCCGCGATCGAGATCGAAGCTCCACGTCGCTGTCGATCTCAGATACCACCCCTGCGGCAGGTTGTAGATCAGGAACGGCTGGAATGATCCCGTGTTGACCGTGGGGCGGCTGCTTTGGCCGGCAAAGGAGTGCTGCCATTGCACCAACGCGCCGATCAACCGCTTGGGGGAAGGGTCTACGACGACGGCCGCAAGACCCGCTGACCACTTTCCCGCGCCCAACTCAGGCCGCGTTGCCGTCGGTATCGTCAGCAATGGCCCTACGCCGAGCTGCATGCCTCGACCTGAATCGAACAGAAAGATATCGAACACGTTGACGTCGCCCAACGCTGTTTTGTAATCACCATTACTTGTGGGCCGCGTGCTGATCGGAATCGTGCCGCGCAAAATTTGAGGCACCTTGATCCAATCACCGGGTGCCAGCGGCACGGTGGGACGCAAAAGAAAATCATTGGTATGGGCATTCGAGCCGAACAGACTCGGGGTGTAATAGTTCTGCAGGCCTAGCGATGACGCTGCGGTCAACGGATTATTGCTTTTGTTGGCGTCTCCGGTGGTCTCCTGCGCCGATGCAACGCCTAGGGCGAAGATACCTGACGATACGGCAGCGCAGCAGCGCAGCGCGCCTAAAGCTGGATCACAGGCACCTGACATTATCCACCCCTATATAAAAATGCGATTTTTTTAGCCAAAATTTATTTAAACTAAGGCGAAACAGTGCCTCGCATATTCAGCGAATTTTATTTAATATTTTTTGGCGGATACTGATTGCGAAAATGAATATTCATTTCCGGTCAGAAACCCAGTGCGTAACGATGCCGAATGCGCCGTAGGAAAACCACGGCATCGGCTAGCGACTGAAGATGCTATAGCCGTGCAATCGTTGGCTGCCTGCGCCTGCAGGGCACTGGCGCAAACGCCTGGTGCCAGGAGACGATCAGAGAGGCTGTCGAGCCAACAGGGGTGAAGCGCTCTCTTCTTTCCCGGGCAGAGTGCGCAGCGGTACAATTTACGGGGACGGCTGAAAACATTCCGAGCTTCATCACATCTCTCCCACGCGACGAACGCGTAGATGCAACAGCATGGGACTGCGTACGACGCCTACGAACTTCTTGCTTGCCTATTATTTAATACTTGGCAGATGCATTAAACCGAAGTTCGATGGGTTTATTCTGACACGACCGGCAAGATTTGCATCCAGATTAGTTCACAATATATTGCAACAATCCATTGCTGTGAAATTTGCGAATATCGGCAATTTCGCACTATTTGTTTGCTAATCCATTTTTCAGCACATCATGACATTTCATCTCAAGCGTTTGACATCCATTTGTGCACTGTTATTGGGCGTCATAGCAGCCGATGCGGTGCACGCCGGAGAACCGATGACGAAACCCGTTCGTCCAGGTGATGAGGTCTACGCGGCAAAGTGCACGTCGTGCCACGATCTGGGCATGAGTGGGGCGCCTACGTTGAAGAACAAAGCGGCATGGACCGCACGCATCGCGCAAGACCGGGAACTGATTTACCGGCACGCGATAAAAGGTTATGGGTCGATGCCCACACGGGGCACCTGTTCAACCTGCTCAGACGAAGAAATCAAAGCCGCCGTGGATTACATGATCTCTCGCGTGCAATAAGGCGTGGGCTGAGCCGCGCGGCGGACTGCCCCTCAGCTTGGGCGGCATGCACTTACGTTCTGTGTATGTATTACGGGCGCCCGAAACAACGTCAAATGCACTTGGCGGTAAGCTGTCGATCTTTCGGATATCGCTCGGGTGCGAGACTTGCTTCGTGATTACCCGCTAAATGCCATTCTGAACGCGACCGGCGACGGCGGCCAACCCCTAACCCCCGAATTTCATGACTGACGCCATCCGTATCGCCGTGCCCTATGCCGACATCTTTGTCGGAGACAGCGAAATGGCCAATGTCATGCGGCGCCACGATTGGGCGAAAACGCCGCTCGGGCCGCCGGAGCACTGGCCGCAGACGCTCAAGTCTGCACTGCGCATTCTCTTGACCTCGAAGTTCGAGATGTGGGTGGGATGGGGACCTGATGTCGCGTTTTTCTATAACGACGCCTACCGCCCCACGCTCGGCCGCAAACATCCCGAAGCCCTCGCACGCCCAACGCGCGACGTGTGGTCGGAGATCTGGGATGACGTCAAGGATCGCATCCATTCGGTCTATCACGATGGGGCCTCCACCTGGGACCGCGCGCTATTGCTGATCATCGACCGGGCGGGTTACGAAGAAGAGACCTATCACACGTTTTCGTATAGCCCGCTGGTGGGTGACACCGGTGATATCGAAGGCCTTTTCTGCGCCGTATCCGAAGATACCGATCGCGTCATCAGCGAGCGCCGCCTGCGTAGCTTGCGCGAAACGGCGGCGGCCATTACGAAAGCAGACAATCGTCGCGATCTGACGCGCGCCGTATGCGCCGCGTTGGGCGAGGCGCGTCACGATGTGCCGTTTGCCGCGCTGTATTTCCTGGACGACAGCGGCGAACCGCGCCTAGCAGGTGCTGTGGGTGTGGAAGCAGGTCATCGTCTCGCCCCGCAAATGATGTGGACGTGCGATGCACCACCCGGTATCGCCCGGCCACCGATCAAAGGAAAGTCGACCTACCTGATCGACCTGCCCGAAGCGGACGATTTGCCGTCGGGGCCGTGGAACAAGCCCATCCGCAAGATGGCCGTCGTGCCACTGACGGCAAAGGGGCAGGAGTTCGCCACGGGTTACCTGGTCGCCGGCCTCAACCCCTACCGGCCCGGTGTGGACGGTGATGTCGATTTCGTCGAGCTGATGGCGGGGCAGATTGCGGCCGCATTCGATCACATCGGCGCGCTCGAAGTGCGTACCGAAGAGCGCGACCGGCTGCGCGGACTGTTCCAGCAGTCGCCCGGTTTTATCTGTGTATTGAGTGGCCCCAACCATCGCTACGAGTTGGTCAACGAATCCTATCGACGCCTGGTGGGCCGCAGCGACGTGGAAGGTCTTACCGCGCGCGACATTCTCCCCCAGGGCGGCAACGAGGCCATCTTCGATTTGCTGGACGAGGTGTATCGCACCGGTCGTCCATTCGTTGGGCAGGATATGACGGTGATGATCACCACCCTGCCGCAAGAAGCACCGGCCAAGCATTATCTGGACTTCGTCTTTCAGCCGATCATTGACGAGACCGGTGCCGTGACGGGCATCTTCGCCGAAGGCTACGACGTGACCGCAAAGGTGGTCGCGGAGAACGATCTGCGGCGCATCAACGAAACCCTCGAAGTCCGTATTCAGGAACGCACCGCGGATCTGGAAGCTGCGCTGGAGCGGTTACGCGAGCAGGCGCGCGAGCGCGAGCTGGTGGAAAGCGCGTTGCGCCAGGCGCAAAAGATGGAAGCGGTGGGACAGCTCACGGGCGGGCTGGCGCACGACTTCAATAATCTGCTGGCCAGCGTGAGCGGCAGCCTCGAATTGATGCATCGCCGCTTGCAGCGCGGCGAAACCGGCGATCTGGAGCGCTACATCGCCATCGGTCAAGGCGCCACCAAACGGGCCGCCGCCTTGACGCATCGTTTGCTCGCCTTCTCGCGGCGGCAAACGCTCGATGCACGCCCAACGAACGTCAATATCCTCATCAAGGGCATGGAAGACCTGATCCGGCGCTCCATCGGCCCGCACGTAACGGTAGAAGTGGTGGGTGCAGCGGGACTCTGGTCCAGCCAGATCGACCGCAATCAGCTCGAAAATGCGCTCCTCAACCTGTGCATCAATGCAAGCGACGCGATGCCCGATGGCGGCCGCCTCACGATCGAAACGGCCAACAAGTGGATGGACGAGCGCAGTGCCAAGGAACGCGATCTGCCACCAGGACAGTACATTTCACTGTGCGTGACGGATACCGGAACCGGCATGTCCCCCGAAGTGATCGCACGAATCTTCGAACCGTTTTACACGACCAAGCCCCTGGGCATGGGTACGGGTCTGGGACTGTCGATGGTGTATGGTTTTGCGCGCCAATCCGGTGGCCAGGTTCGTGCGTATTCCGAAGTGGGCATGGGCACTACGTTGTGCATTTATTTGCCGCGTCATGACGTACGCGGCACCGAGGCCGAACCTGCGCCGGTCGCCGAAGTGCCGCCGGCCGTGAGCGGCGCAGGCACCGTGCTGCTGGTCGATGATGAAACAGCGATTCGGGCGCTCGTGCAGGAGTCCTTGACCGAAGCCGGCTACACCGTCATCGAAGCGGACACCGGCGCTGCCGCGCTGACCATTCTTCAGTCGAGCATCGCGATCGATCTGTTGATCACCGACGTGGGCTTGCCGGGCGGCATCAATGGCCGCCAGGTCGCCGACGGCGGGCGCCAACACCGTCCTGAACTCAAAGTGCTCTTCATCACCGGCTACGCGGAAAATGCCGTGATCGGCAACGGGCAGCTCGAACAGGGCATGCACCTGCTGACAAAGCCGTTTGCGCTGAACGTGCTGGCCGAGCGGGTCGGCGAGTTGATGCAGCACAGCGACGCAGCGTAACCGTCGTGCACCGCACGACGCAGCACGCGCTACGCAGCAGCCGGCGACACGAAGCCTTTGAGCAGCAGCGATACCGGCTGCGGGCGCCCGAAGAAATACCCTTGAAAGAGTGAGCACCCTTCGCTCTTGAGCTGGTCGAACTGATCCAGGGTTTCAACGCCTTCGGCGGTGGTCTCGATCGCAAGACTGCGGCTCATGCCGGTGATTGCGCGGATGATCGCTAGGGCTTCCGGGCTCTTCTTCATATCGTGAATGAATGATTTATCGATCTTGATCTTGTCGAACGGAAAGGATCGCAGATAACTGAGCGATGAATAGCCCGTGCCGAAATCGTCGAGTGCAATGCGCACGCCCATCGCCTTGAGCTGTCGCAGAATCTCGAGATTGCCCTGTGTGCTGTCGAGCATGACCGACTCGGTGATCTCCAGCTCCAGTCGGGTTGGAGGGAGGCCGGCGTCGTTCAGCGCCGATTCGACCATCGCCACGAATCCGGCATTCTTGAACTGAACCGGCGACAAATTCACCGCCACCGTTTGGTCGCTGGGCCACCGCGCGGCTTCGCGGCAAGCGTCGTAAAGTGCCCACGCGCCGATATTGTGAATCAGGCCCGTTTCTTCCGCGATCGGGATGAAGTCCATCGGCATGATCATGCCCTTGACCGGATGATGCCAGCGCAACAGGGCTTCGTAACCCACGACGCGCTCATGATGTTTGTCGGTGATGGGTTGGTAGTGCAAAGCGAAATGCCCCTGCGAAATCGCGTCGCGCAGATCGATCTCGATCTCGCGCCGCTTGCGTGCCGACTCGTCCATCTCGGCGCGGAACACCTCAAACCGGTTGCGGCCGTTGTGCTTGGCTTCGTACAGCGCCATATCGGCACTGCGCAAGAGTTCATCCGAACTGTCCATGCCATTGCCGGTCATGGCGATTCCCACACTCAGGCCCACGCTGAGCGTGTGGCCATTCACGATCAATGAAGGGCGCACGGCCTCGATCAAACGCCGTGCGGTGAGATGCGCGTCCTCTTCACTTTTCAAGCCGGGCAGCACGATGGCGAACTCGTCACCCCCCACGCGCGCGAGCGTGTCCTGCTCGCGCAATACTTTACGCAGCCGGCTCGCGATGGCACGCAGCAGTTCATCGCCGACCTGATGGCCCAGGGCATCGTTCACATGCTTGAAATTGTCCAGATCGAGACACAGCGTGGCGGTCATGCGCGGCGACGAACGCGTCTCGTCCAGCGCGTTGTCCAACCGCTGACGAAACAACTCCCGATTGGGCAAGCTGGTGAGATTGTCGTGATGGGCCATGTGATGAATGCGCGCATTGGCCGCGTGTTCGTCCGTCACATCATCGGCGATCAAGAGCACATAACTCGTGCGCGAATCCGTGCCGCGGATCACCATGGTCGTCGTACGCAACATGCGCGGCCCCTGCGCCGTCTCGACCTGCCCTTCGTTCTTGTGCCGGCCTTCCGTGCGCAACGCCGCATCGGACAATCGCTCTATGTAGCCGCTCAGGCGCGGCGCCATGCAGTCGATCGGTTTGGCACCGATCAATTCGTCGCGCCGATGGCCGAACAGCGCTTCGGCATGCCGGTTGACCAGCAGGATGTCGCGCGTGACGGCATCGAGCACCATCACACAGGAGGGAATATTGGCGATTACCGTATCGAGAAAAATCGACAGTGCGGCCGTGCGCTCGCTGTGCTGCTCGGCCAATTCCTTGGCTTGCAGCAACTGCTGCTCGTAGGCCCGCCGCTCGGTGATGTCGCGCGTTACCTTGGCAAAACCGATGATCACGCCCGATTCGTCGCGAATCGCGTCGATCACGACCGCAGACCAGAACGCGGAGCCGTCCTTGCGGTAGCGCAGGCCTTCGCCAGCAAAGCGGCCGGTGCTGCGGGCCGTTTCCAGGCCCGCCTCGGGCAACCCGGCCCGCCGATCTTCTTCGCCATAGAAGCAGGAAAAATGGCGACCGACGATTTCGTGTTCGAGATACCCCTTGGCGCGCTGCGCGCCGGCATTCCAGTTGACGATGCATCCGGTGGGATCGAGCATGTAGATCGCGTAATCGGTCACGCCTTGCACGAGCAGGCGAAACTTGCGCTCTTGTTCCATCTGCTCGGCTTGCCGTCGCCGTTGCTCGGTGCAATCGCGGGTGACTTTTGCGAACCCGATCAACGTGCCGGTGGCGTCCTTCACTGCATCGATCACCACGTGTGCCCAGAACGCCGTACCGTCCTTGCGGTAACGCCACCCCTCGGCCTCGAATCGACCGGTATCGGTAGCCGTTTTCAAGCCACGCTGCGGCATGCCGAGCGCTTGATCCTCCGGGCTGTAGAAGCACGAGAAATGTTTGCCGACGATCTCTTCGCGCGTGTAGCCCTTGGCGCGCTGGGCGCCGGCGTTCCAGTTGGCGACGGTGCCATCCGGAAGCAGCATGTAGATGGCGTAGTCGACCACGCTTTCCACAAGCAGGCGATACATCACATTCGAGTCGTCTTTCATTTCGTTCTGCCAGAAAATCGCGGTGGGAATCAAACATCAAACACGCGCTTGGCGCGGCTCCCACCACACGAACCTTCACGCTTTAAGTAAAAAGCAGAAGAGTCCTGAACGCTTTTAACGACTCAGATTTTAATTAATTAAGACATGAAATATATATTTCCTTAAATATCACATTCATTCCGAAGAAGCGCCATTACGCGTATTGCGTCCTTCACGTGTACTGCGTCTATTACGTGCATGCCGTCCGTCTTGTCTATTCGTCATCGCCCTATCCGCCGCCGTTACTCGCCCGTCCTCGTTGCTTACGCGCGGCCGCGCACTAGCCACCGCGGGTCGCGCCGTCAAGCACGGCCGACGGGATGACCTGCGACCCACGCTCGGCTGTTTCAACGCCGATGACGCCACGCAATCGGATCGCAATCCTTTCATTTTGATGTCATCGCTATTCTCGACCGCTAATAATATTCAGCGCGGCGTTGAAAATCATCGCGGGACAATGCCTGGAAATGTGTCACCGATTGGTCACAGTGCGCTTGGCATCATTCGCGACAGCCGGCAAATATCAAAGCCGCGATGATGGGACGCGCAAGATACCCATGCGCGACTTAGGTGCGACTTCGGTGCGATGGGGGTGCAACGAGAGTGCAACGGTAGTGCGATAGGAGCGCGATAGCGGTGCGATCGCATGCGAGATGGGCACGCGACGAATATCGCTGCGTCAGCGTTTCATACTGAAAACGAGAAGTTTCAGGCAGCGCTGCGCGCCAGCAGCGGTTTCAGTTCGGCAGCGAAGGCCGCGCGCCGCGCCGGCGTGACCGCCCGGCCGATCTGCAGCACCTTCGATCCGTGGTGCAGCCAGATGAGATTTTGCGGCGGCTGCAGGGGCGACATGCGAACCCGTTGCGGGTTCAGCAGCACGGTGCTGCACTGCGCGCCAAGCACCACGTCGATCTGCAACTGCCCGTCGCTGCGCAACAGGATTGTTTCGCCATCGCGGGCGTGGCGCGCGAAGCCATAGGCAGCCACGCCGATCACCAGCAGTCCAGCAAGGCACGCCATCGCTTCCACGTGCATACCGCCCAAGCTCAGGCCGCTGCTCAGCAAGATCACCGTGATACATAATGTGCTGACCACGGCCAGGAACTGGCGCGGTGTGATGGTGCGTTTCAAAGACCACCGAGGTGCCGAATTTTGCGGCACAGCAAACACAAACGCGGGGTTGAGCATGGTGAACCCTGGTGTCGTGACAGCGGAAAGGTCACACGCCGGCAGTGTGACGTGGCCCGAGAGAAGGCGAATGATGCAAAGCCTTGCGAGCGGATCGAGATCGGATGCAAGAATCCGTCATCGACCGATTATGTGGATCGCTCGCAAGTCTGTCAATAATTTGTGCGGTGCAATAGTCGCTTAAAACGAGAAATCACGTGGATATTCGGTACCTGCAGAGTTTCGTCACCGTGGCCGACAGCGGCTCGTTCGCCCAGGCCGCACGGCAACTGGATCTGACGTCGACGGCGGTGGCCGCGCGTGTCAAAGCCTTGGAGCAAACACTCGGCTTGTCGCTCATCCAACGCGCTGGACGTTCCGTGCGGCCGACCGATGCCGGCCTGCGAATTCTGGAACGATCGCGCGCCCTCCTGCGCGACGCCCGTGATCTGGCCACGCTGGTGGATGACACCGCGCCCTACGGCGAGTTACGCCTCGGGGTGTTCGTCTCCGCCATGACGAGTGTGCTGCCGCCCGTGCTCAAACGCTTCTACGACCTTTATCCTAGCTTGTCGGTGTTTGTCACGCCGGGGTCATCGGTCGAACTGTGCCGCCAGGTAGGTGCGGGAGAGCTCGATGCGGCGGTCGTCGTCCAGCCGCAGTTCTCGCTTGCGAAGACCTGCCGATGGCAATCGTTGATGGAAGAGATTCTGGTCGTGGTGGCGCCCGCCGCGATGGCGGGCCGCGATCCGCTCGAGCTGCTGCGCACGCAACCCTTCATCCGCTACGACCGATCGGTGTTGGGGGGGCAGCTCGCTGACCGCTATTTGCGCGATCAAGGCATCAGCCCCCATCAACGCCTGGAAATCGACAGCCTGCTCGGCGTGGCCGCACTCGTCGATCAAGGCCTGGGTGTGGCGCTGTTGCCGGATTGGTCGTCGCTCTGGTCGACCCGCTATGAACTCGCGCGCATTCCGTTGCCCGGTCGGGCGCCTGTGCGGCGCGTGGGGCTTGTATGGCAAGAGCGCGGGCCGCGTGCCCAATTGGCCGAAGCCTTCCTGCGCGAAGCGCAGACGGTGTTTCCGACGGCACTTGCACTCGACGGCGATTAGGCGTTCACGACGGCGCAGGGAGCCTGCCGGCCGGGCATGTCCAACTCTGCCCGACCAGCTTGCCCATGGCTTCCGACCGGCCTGGATCGCGACCGGCCGACGGGTTCGCCTCAGGGCTTGCCGACCGGCGTGCTGCCACCGTCGCCCAAACCCTGCAGGAAGTCGAAGTCGCATCCTTGATCGGCTTGAGTCACCGTGGTGAGGAAGAGCTTGCGGTAACCGCGCTGATCCTCCTCGCGTGCCGGCTTGGCCTGCCACTTCGATTTCCGCTCCGCGAGCTCGGCATCGCTGATCAGCAACGACAATTCACGATTGGCCACGCTCAGGCGAATGCGATCGCCATTCTTCACCAACGCCAACGGCCCGCCGATCGCGGATTCCGGCGTGACGTGCAGCACGATCGTGCCCGATGCCGTACCGCTCATGCGGCCGTCAGAAATACGTACCATGTCTTTCACGCCGGCACGCGCCAGCTTGCGGGGGATCGGCATATAACCGGCCTCCGGCATTCCGGGCGCGCCCACCGGGCCGATCTCCTTGAGCACCATGAAGTCGTCGGCGGTAATGTCCAGGTCGTCATCATCGACCCGCGATGCGAGATCCTGAAGATCGTCGAAGACGACGGCGCGCCCTTCCTTCTCCATCAACACCGGCGAGGCCGCCGATTGCTTGATGATGGCACCGCCGGGCGCCAGATTGCCGCGCAACACAGCGATGCCGCCCTGCGCGTAGATCGGGTTGTTGAAGGGACGCACCACATCCTGCGTGAACGCCGGGCCCGCGTCGTCGAGCTCTTCGCCCAGCGTGCGGCCCGTAATCGTCAAGGCATCGAGGTGCAGCAGAGGCCGCAGCTCACGCAACAACGTGCGCAGGCCGCCCGCCTTGTGGAAATCTTCCATGTAGTGCTGACCCGACGGTTTGAGATCGACCAGCACCGGCGTTTCCTTGCCGATGCGATCGAACGCTTCCATATCCATCTTGATCCCCAAACGGCCGGCAATGGCCGTCAGGTGAACGATCGCGTTGGTGGACCCGCCGATGGCCAGCAGCACCCGCAGGGCATTCTCGAATGCCTTCGGCGTCAGAATACGATCCGGCGTCAGATTCTGGCCGATCATCCGCACGGCTTGCGTGCCCGTCAGCTCGGCGATGCGAATGCGGTCGGCAGTCACGGCCGGTGGCGAAGCCGCGCCAGGCACCATCATGCCCAGCGCTTCGGCAATACACGCCATCGTGCTTGCGGTGCCCATCACCGAACAGGTGCCCACACTCGCCACCAATTGGTTGTTCACATCGGCGATTTCGGTGTCGTCGATTTCTTCAGCGCGATATTTGCCCCAGAAACGACGGCAGTCGGTACATGCGCCAACGCGCTCACCGCGATGCGAACCGGTCAGCATCGAGCCCGTCACGAGTTGAATGGCGGGCACGCGGGCGCTGGCAGCTGCCATCAATTGAGCCGGCACCGTCTTGTCGCAACCGCCGATCAACACGACCGCATCCATCGGCTGCGCCCGAATCATTTCCTCGGTATCCATCGACATCAAGTTGCGCAGATACATGCTCGTGGGCGCGGCAAAGCTTTCATGAATCGAGATCGTGGGAAACTCGACCGGCAAGCCGCCCGCCAGCATCACACCGCGCTTCACCGCTTCCATCAACTGCGGCATATTGCCGTGACAGGGGTTATAGCCGCTGCCGGTATTGGCGATGCCGATCACCGGCCGGCCCAGCGCGTCGTCGGTGAAACCGGCGCCTTTGATGAAGGCCTTGCGCAAAAAGAGCGAGAAGCCGGTATCACCGTAACTGGTCAGGCCGCGGCGCATGCCGGTCGCGGATTCGGTCTCGGGCTTATCTTTGGATGACTTCGAAGACATGACTTTCCTTGTACTGAAAACAGGTAGTGATTCGTGCTTATTCGAGCGTGATCTTGGCGTCGGCGATCACTTTGGCCCACATATCGACTTCGGCCTGCAGACGTTTGCGGGCTTCCGGCGCGGAGGCCGGTGCCACGGCATACGCGCCCTGCTGCAACAGTTTTTCCTTCACATCGGGCATCTGCAAGACGCGTGTGACGGCGGCGTTGAGCTTCTCGACAATCGGCGCCGGCGTCTTGGCGGGCACCAGGATACCGAACATCGAGGCCACTTCGAAACCGGGCAAACCCGCTTCGGCAGCCGTCGGCATGTCGGGCAGCATCGAGATGCGCTCGGGCGTGGTCACCGCGAGCGCACGCAATTGACCGCTCTTGATGAAGGGCAAGGCTGCAGGCACGGTCTCGACCATGGTGTTGACCTGACCGCCCACCAGATCGGTCATTGCCGGGCCACTGCCGCGATAAGGCACGTGCAGCATATCGACGCCGGCCTGGCGCTTGAACAATTCCGCACCCATGCGCTGCGGGGCGCCCGCACCGGATGAGGCATACGTGAGTTTGCCCGGATTGGCCTTGGCGTAAGCAATCAGCTCCTTCAGCGACTTGGCCGGCACGTTGGGATTGACCACAAACACCAGCGGCACGGCGGCCACGGTGGCCACCGGCGTCAGGTCGTCCATCAGCTTGTACGAAATCGTCGGCTTTTCCAGCGTCGCCATGATCGAGTGCGAGGTGATCGCGCCCATCAGCAACGTGTAGCCGTCGGGCTCGGCACGCGCCACCGCATCGGCGCCCAGGTTGCCACCCGCGCCACCCCGGTTTTCCACCACGACCTGTTGCTTGAGCTCGTCGGACAGCTTGGCGGCCAGCACCCGGCCCACCACGTCGGTAGCGCCACCGGGAGGATAAGGAATCACCATCCGCAAAGGACGATCGGGGTACTCGGCGGCTTGCGCTGACGCCGCGCCCAGCGCACAGGTCAGCATGGCGGCGCCCGCGGCGCTGAGGATGCGGCGGCGTTGGGTGAAAACGAATTGGGGCATGTCGGGTCTCCGTGTTATGTCGTAGGCGGCCCCGTCGAGGGGTGCCGCATCAACATTATTGGAGTGCCGGCCATGGTCAAACCATCGAGTTATTGGGTTCTATGCGAGAGATTCTTGGGGTTTGCCTGAACTTCCCAGTAACGAACGACCCGCAATCGCCCTCACAACCGGCGCAAGAATGCAGCGTCGAGCGCCTTCAGATCGGTCACCCCCAACAGCCCCATATCCCGCTGCACCTCTGCCACGATCAGGCCGATGGCATGCTTCACGCCTTCCGGGCCCGCCACCGCGGCCGCGAAATTGAACGGCCGGCCAACGAAGCAGCATTTCGCGCCCAGCGCCAACGCCTTGAGCACATCCGTGCCGCGGCGAATGCCGCTATCGAGCATGACCGTCATTTCGCCAGCCGCGGCCACCACCTCGGGCAACACGATCAGCGGCGCCACCGTGCCGTCGAGCTGCCGGCCGCCGTGGTTGGACACGATGATGCCGTCCATGCCGTGGTTACGCGCAAGCGCGGCATCTTCGGCCGACAAGATGCCCTTGATCACCATCGTGCCTTTCCATTGCCGCCGGATGGCGGCCACGTGTGTCCAGTTCAAATGCCCGCGGTCGGAAAAATCCCGCAGCACGTTGGCCGACACGATCGGCGCCCCGCGCTTGGCATAGTTGTTCTCGAAGTGCGGCATGCCATGGCGCGACAGCGTGCGTAGAAAATTGCCGAACAGCCAGCGCGGGTGCGTGACGCCCTGATAGGCCAGCGACAGACTCGGGCGCAGTGGCGTCGAAAATCCGGCGCGGACATTGTTCTCGCGATTCGCCGATACCGGCGTGTCTACCGTGAGCACCAGGGTTTGCACCTTCGCGGCCGCCACACGATCGATCAGCGCGCGTATCTGCTCGCTATCCCCCGGCAGATACGCTTGAAACCACGTGCCGGGCGCCTGTTCCATCACCTCTTCGAGCCGGATCAACGACGACCCGCTCATGATCGCCGGTACGTTTGCGTCCATCCCCGCGCGGGCGAGCACGATGTCGCCGCGATAACTCGACATCGCCGAAATCCCCATCGGCGCCAACCCCACAGGCGCCGCGTATGTGCGGCCGAAGATCTCCACGGTTTGATCGCGCTTGGACACGTCCACCAATACGCGCGGCACGAATCCATATCGATCGAACTGCGCGCGATTGGCGCGCTCGGACATGTTGTCTTCCACGCCGCCCGCCACGTAGGCGAAGATCGGCTTGGGCAAGGCCCGCTCGGCGGCAGGCTGGAAATCGTTCAAGCTAAGAAATTGACGCAGCGACTTCGGCACGGCTTGGGTCTCCCCCGGATCGAAAAAGTGGCGCATGGCGTGCGCCACTCCGAGATGTTGTCATTTAAGTCATGGACTATAGGCCAAGGTGAGATCAGAATAAAGCGCGTTTATCGATCGCTTTTCATTCACTTTTATTCGCTCTCGCCAGCGCCAGAGTTTTGCCATGACGCTCAAACAGCTCGAAGCCTTTTACTGGGCGGCCACCTGCCGCAACTTCGCGATTGCCGCCAGCCGTCTCGATATCTCGATTTCGTCCTTGTCCAAGCGTTTGGCCGAGCTGGAGATCTCGATCGGTGCCGACCTCTTCACGCGTACCGCGCGCAGCGCCACGCTCACGCCGTTGGGCGAACAGCTCGTGCCGCATGCCAAGGAACTGCTGCGCAGTGCGGATCAGTTCACGCGCCGCGCCAGCAATCGCATGACGCTTTCCGGACGCTGCCGCTTCGGCGTGGGCGAATTGACCTCGCTCAGCTGGATGCCGAAGCTCATCTCCGCCATCCAGGCGGCACATCCTGCGCTATCGATCGAACCCACGGTAGACGTGGGCGAATGGCTCGAAAAAGGTCTGGAAGAAGGCGAACTGGATTTCGCGATCATCGCCGGCCCTTCGACCCGAACCGCCATCGCCTCGAGCGTGATCGGCGAAGCCCGGTTCGAGTGGGTCACCACCCGGCGCGCCGTACCGCATCCCGAAGACTTGCCGCCGGAAGCGTTGGCCGACCTCACGCTGGTCACGTTGCCGCAAAGTGCCGGCACCGTGCGCATGCTCGATGCATGGCTGACCGATCAGCGCGCCGCGCCCGGCCGCCACCTCAGTTGCAATAACTGGGGCGCCGTCGCGGGATTGATTCGCGAAGGTCTGGGTGTGGGCTTTCTGCCCACCGCATGGGCCCAGTTGCTGATCGCACGCGGCGATCTGGCGCCCTTGCCGCACTTCCCGCCCCTGCGTCCGCTGACCTACACCTATCAATGGCGGCGCGACGACACCCGCCCGATGGTGCAAGCGATACGTGAACTCGCCCAGCAAACCGTGGATTTCCATGCGCCAACCTGCCTCATCTGAGCGCTCGCCCCCGCGCACACCGAGACACACTAAAAGCCAACAGTCACCCGGCGTTTTTTAGAAGCAACAAAGCGCACAATGTGACGCAACCGCGCGGGGGCAACGGCGACGGCGCCTGACCCGCCGAAGACGCAGCGCAGCGACGGCGCACGACCTGTCGCATGCACCCTGACAAAAGAAGCGCGACCGAGAACGCGCGCCCCACCTTCATCTGGAACGGAGACTATGAACGACATCGCCCACACGGCGCGCGTGCGCCGGCTGGACCTCTGGCTGAACGATGCCTTCGACCGCTTGATCGCCACCGACCCCGGCGTCTCGCTGGAAGTGCTGCCGTCGCGCGGCGACGATGCGCGCACGTTGGCGGGCCTGCGCCAGGCCCACGCGTACCACGTCTCGGCCGCGAAAGACGAAGTGCCCGTCGCCTGGCAGGTCAATGCCGCGCTCATTGCGCAATGCCCCGATCTGGTGTGCGTATCGTCAGGCGGCGCGGGCTATGACACGGTCGATGTGGCCGCGTGCACACAAGCCGGCATTGCCGTCGTCAACCAGGCGGGCGCGAACGCCAACTCGGTGGCCGAGCACACGTTCGCCTTGCTGCTCGGCATCGTCAAACGTGTCGTCGAAGCCCATACACGTTTGCAACGCGATGTGGGCTTCTCGCGCGAAGACGTGATGGGCAACGAGATTCACGGCCGCACGATGGGGCTCATCGGATTGGGCGAAATCGGCACACGCACCGCTCGCATCGCGCGCGGCTTCGGCATGGACGTGCTGGCCTATGACCCTCACCTCACCGACGCCGAGATCCGCTCGCGTGGCGCCGAACCGCGCACGTTCGAGAACCTGATCGCGCAAGCGGACGTGGTATCGCTGCACTGCCCTCTGGACGCCACCACACGCGGCATGATGAACGCCGATGCCTTCGCAGCAATGAAGCGGGGTGCGCTTTTCATTTCGACGGCACGTGGCGGCATTCACGACGAAGCCGCTTTGCTGGCCGCATTGCAGTCCGGCCATCTGGCCGGCGCCGGCCTGGACGTGTGGGTGCAAGAACCGCCCCCCCGCGATACGCCCCTGCTGCACCTGCCCAACGTGGTTGCGGCCTATCACACCGGCGGCGTCACACACGAAGCGCGCCGCAACGTGGCCGTGTCGTCCGCAGAACAGATCCTTGCGATGCTGCACGGTCGGCGACCGCCGAAGCTGGTGAACCCGGAAGTGTGGCCCACTGCGCTGGCACGTATCCAGGCGTTGAAGCTGGGCTGATCCGATCGACGTCAACACCCCATAAATAGATTTTGAGGAGACAACACATGAACAAGAACAGACGCGCCGTACTCGGTTCGCTCGCCATCGGTAGCGCCATGCTGATGGGCCTCACGCCCGCGGCACACGCGGCCACCTATCCCGAGCATCCCATCAATCTGATCGTTTCCTACGGACCCGGCGGCGGCACCGATCTGGTCGCGCGCATGATGGCACCCTTCATCCAGAAATACCTGGGCAACGGTGCCCGCATCGTGGTGCTCAACCGCCCGGGCGCGGGCGGCGCCATCGGCTTTGCAGAAGTGGCACGCGCACCGGCAGACGGCTACACCATCGGCTTCGTCAACACGCCCAACATGCTCACCATCCCGATCGAACGCAAGTCGACCTTCGACTGGAAGAGCTTCGATCTGCTGGGCAACGTGGTCGACGATCCAGGTGCCTTTACGGTATTGAACAGCAGCCCCATCAAGACGCTGGCCGAACTGGCCGATTACGCGAAGAAGAATCCCGGGAAGGTCACGGTAGGCACCACAGGCACCGGCTCCGACGATCATCTTGCGATGCTGCAATTCCAGAAGGTATCCGGCACGCAGCTCAGCCACATTCCCTACAAGGGTGCGGGTGAGGTACGCGGCGCGGTGGCCAGTGGCGAAATCATGATCGGAGCCATCAACGTGGGTGAAGCGCTGGCCTATCAGAAAGGCGGCACGCCGATCCGTTTCCTCGGGCAAATGGGCAAGACGCGCTCGGTGATCCTGCCCGACGTGCCAACCTTCAAGGAACAGGGCTACGACTACGAACTGGCGTCGCTGCGCGGCCTTGCCGCGCCCAAGGGATTGCCGCCCGAAGTGCGCAAGCAGCTCGTGGATGCAATTGCCAAAACGCTGGCCGATGCCGAGTTTCAAGCGAAGGCGGCCGAACTTTTCGCCCCGCTGCGCTACCTGACGCCTGACGACTATTCCCGCGAACTTGCGCGCGGCGAAGCCGAATTCCAGGCGCTGTGGAAACAGATGCCCTGGATTGATCAGTAGGCAAATTGTATTTCGGTTGTTTTCGTTCGCATTCTATATACCGGGTAATCCCGCATATCTTGGCTTCTTTTTCAACGCTACAACATCATTCTGTATTTTTTTTGTACTGATGAACATGAAAATAAGCCTCATAGGATGCGGCGAGGTCGGGAGATGCTACGCCGAGGCGCTCGCAGCAGCGGGCCACCAGATGGTGGATCTTTGCGACGAGCGCCCTACGGATGCGCTGCGGGCTCTGGCCGAAGCACTGTGCGCAAGGGTTCAAACGGCGCCCGGTGCCTGGCTGGCCGATGCGGAGGTGGTGATCAGCGCGGTGTTCGGCGGCGTGGCGTTGGACGTCGCTCACCGCGCGCTGCCGCTGATGACGCCCGGTGCAATCTACGCCGACTTCACCACCGCCAACCCAGCGCACATGACCAGCGCGGCAGCGCAAGCGACTGCTCACGGCGTGCGCCTGGTCGACGTGGCGATCACGGGCGGCATCAGCATGACGAAACACAAGACGCCACTGCTGTGCGCTGGCATCGGTGCGGAAGATATCCGTGTGCTGCTGGCGTCTATCGGTGCGCCGATCAAGGCCGTTGGCGATCGCGCGGGCGATGCCGCCACCCTGAAACTGCTGCGCAGCATCTTCACCAAGGGCATTGAAGCGCTCGCGGTCGAATGCCTGGTCGCCGCCGAGAAAAAGGATTTGCGGCACACCCTGTACGACGTGCTTTCCGATGTCGATCAAACACCGCTGCCCAGCTTTCTCGAAGCGTGCGTGCGCACCCATGTGATTCACGCGAAACGGCGCCTGGCCGAAGTACAAGAAGCCAAACGACAATTGCGGCTCGACGATCTCGAGCCGTTGGTGCTGGACGGTGTGGAAGCCTTGTTTCAACGCACCACCAACGCGTTGAACGCCGAGACGGCACCGATCGACAACACGATCGAGGGCAGTCTGACGTGGCTGCGGCAACACGCCGAATCGTCACGGCCGTCGGTTTGATTAGCCGCTTCGACCCATGCAACGTTGGACGGTCACGACGTTTAAGTTCTTAGACTCATAGACCGTTTGATCGTCGAGACCCATCACCCATAGACCTTTATATCCATAGACCACTGACCATTTTTTATCGTCGCGACCCCGATCCACAGAGCCTGTGATCGTCGCGATCGAAAGATAAGAAAAAACCAAGATTTCGGAGGATGACAATGAAAGCACTGAGCAAACTCGCCGCCCTGGCAACCCTGTCGGCATGCGCCTTCGCGGTGACAGCGGCCGATCTCTCGCAAAGCCCCATCAGCATGATTTCTCCGTTCCCGCCCGGCGGCGGCACCGACACCCTCACCCGCATGGTGGCCACCAGCATTTCGGCCAAGACCAAGTGGAATATCGTGGTGGAGAACAAGCCTGGCGCCGGCGGCAACCTGGCACTGGACAGCACAGCGCGGGCCAATCCCGACGGGCATACGCTCGTCATGGCGCAAACCGACAACATCGTCCTCAATCCCTGGCTATACACCAAACTCTCGTACGACACGTTCAAAAGTTTCACGCCCGTCGGACTGGTGGCGACCTCACCCAGTGTGTTTGTGGTCATGCCGGATTCGCCGTACAAAACGATCGCAGATGTCGAGAAAGCCGCCAAGGAAAAACCGAACGAGATCACGCTGGGCATTCCCGGCGTGGGCGGCACCGGCGATCTGTTGGGCCATCTCTGGGGCAAAGCCGCCAAGATGCAGCTCTCGCATGTGCCGTATCGCGGCTGGTCGCAAGCGTTCCCCGATCTGATGAGCCAGCGCATCGCGCTTTACACCGGCTCGGTCGCATCGCTTTTGCCGCAGATCAAGGCCGGCAAGGTGCGCGCCCTGGCGGTTGTGGCAGAGCAGCGTTCGCCCGCCCTGCCCGATGTGCCCACCTTCGTGGAAAGCGGCTACAAGGACATCAATCAAAGCATCTGGTGGGGCTTGATGGCACCGGCAAAAACGCCTGACGCGGTCGTTAAAACGCTGAACACCGCGCTGAACGACACGCTGCGCGATCCCGAATTGATCAAGAAGCTCGAGGAAAGCGGCTACAGCGTCATCGGCGGTACGCCCGACGATCTGGCCAAGCGCCACAAGGCCGACCACGACACCTTCGGCAAAATCGTCAAGGACGCCGGCATCGAGCCACAATAACGCAGTCCGTTCTTAATGCCGAGCGACGTACCCGGGATAGTCCAGGTACGTCCCTTTCGTTTTTCACATTGGAGACATCATGATTGGCTTTCAAATCCACACCCGCACCCGCGCCGTCAGCGCCGACACCGTCAAGAAATTCGCCGCCATTCCGGTAGCCAATATCAGCGACATGATGTCGCGCATGACGGCCGGCGGCGCGCGGCTGCGCCCGATGCACGACGGCACGCTGCTGGCCGGTGCCGCCGTCACCGTGCGCACGCGCCCGGGCGACAACCTGATGGTGCACAAGGCGCTCGATATCGCCCAGCCCGGCGACGTCATCGTCGTGGACGCCGGTGGCGACCTGACCAATGCCATCATCGGCGAAATCATGGTGGCTTATGCACAAACGCGCAAACTGGCCGGCATCGTCATCAACGGCGCCATCCGCGATGCGGGCACCTTGCGCAAGGGCAGCTTCCCGGTGTACGCGGCTGGCATCACCCACCGCGGTCCCTACAAGGATGGCCCGGGCGAAATCAACTGCACCATCGCCTTGGACGGCATGACCATCGAGCCGGGCGATCTGATCCTCGGCGACGAAGACGGACTCTTGAGCATCCCGTTCGATCAGGTCGAAGCCGCCTACAAAGCCGCCAGCGACAAGCATGTCGTGGAAGAGAAAATGCTGGCCGATATCGCGGCCGGCAAGTTCGACACCAGTTGGGTCGATGCACGCCTGAAGGCACTCGGCTGCATCATGTGAGCACCGGCCATCTCGCTTGATGGACGTTGGCATCGAGCGAGATGCCAGCCTGCGCGTCACGGCGCGCAGGCGGCGAGTGAACCCATGTGCTCAGTGCTTGCGCTGATTCTGGAACAGCATTCGTGTGGCCGCCAGATGATATCGGGTGGCCACTTCGGCAAACGCGCGGTCGCGCGCCCTGAGCGCCGCGATGATCTGACGATGATGCTCCACACTCGTCAGCATGTCCTGCGTGGTGTAGAAATAGAACGACCCAATGATGATCGGCATGTCGAGAAAGCTTTCGACCAACGATTTGAGGCGCGCCGAATGCGACGCGTCGATCAACTGGTGGTGAAACGCGTTATTGATCTGCTGAATACGATCGACCCGATCGGGATCGTCGGATTGAACGGCGTCGAGCATTTGCTGATTGAGCGCCTCGAGCGCATCCACCTCCGCCGCCGTCGCGTGCACTGCAGCCACGCCGGCTGCATGCGGCTCGAGCAGCAACCGCACGTCAAAGGCCTCTTCGATATCGCGATCGGTCCAGCCGACCACCACGGCGCCGCGATGCTCTTCAAAACGCACCAGGCCGTCGGCGACCAACTTCTGGATCGCCCCGCGCACCGGCGTGCGGCTCACCGAAAGATCGCTCGCAATGTGCTCTTCACGTAAACGCTCGCCTGGCAGAAATGCGCCCGACATCAGCTTGCGCCTTAATTCCGCATAGACCACATCGCGCACGTTTGCCATAACACCTTTATCGAATGGACGGCTGAAGATCGACGTCGCCAGAGTGAGTTCGAGCGGTCAACAGGCCCGCAGGCCTTGCCCGGCGACAACCCGAATTATACGGGGCGAGGCCCGCCGCCACACGTTGCATCGGGCATCGCGCAAACAAGGCTTCCGCTTCCTGCCGGCCACGCGAATACTTCCCCATGCGCGCCACATCGCCGATGCGGCAAGCGCAATCAAGCAGCCTTCAAGGTAGCGCCATGCGTCGTCTTGCCATCGTTTCTCTGCTTTCCAGTGTGTTGGCCCTCGCGCTATCCGCGTGCGGCGAAATGGCCAAATATCCCGAGCAGGCCGGGTTTGGACCCACGCCTACCCTTCCGGCGCCCACCACCACCCTGATACCCACGGTGAATATCGCACCCGCCGTCGGCTGGCCGGAAGGCACGCTTCCCACGCCGGCCGAGGATCTGCAGGTCGGCGCATTTGCCCGCGATCTCGATCACCCGCGCTGGCTGTATGTGCTGCCCAACGGGGATGTGCTCGTCGCCGAGACCAATGCGCCGCCCAAGCCCGACGATGGTCGTGGCATCAAGGGATGGGCCATGCGCACGGTGATGAAGCGCGCCGGCGCCGGCACCCCCACCGCCAACCGCATTGTGCTGCTGCGCGACACGAACCACGATGGCGTAGCCGATATGCGCACCGTGCTGCTGCAGGATCTCAATTCGCCGTTCGGCATGGCGCTCGTCGGCAACGACCTCTATGTGGCCAACACCGATGCCTTGCTGCGCTTTCCCTATCGCAGTGGCGATACGCAAATCACGGCGCCTGGCGTCAAGGTGATGGATCTACCCGCGGGCCCCATCAACCATCACTGGACCAAGAACGTCATCGCCAGCCCGGACGGGGCTCATCTCTACGTAACGGTGGGATCCAATAGCAACGTCGCCGAAAACGGCATCGAGCAGGAAAGCGGACGGGCCGCAATCTGGCAGGTGAACATCGCCTCAGGAGCCGCCCGCCCTTTCGCTACAGGCCTGCGAAACCCCAATGGTCTGGCGTTCGAACCCGTCAGCCGAGCACTGTGGACCACGGTGAACGAACGCGACGAGCTGGGCAGCGATCTGGTGCCGGACTACATGACGTCCGTCAAAGACGGCGCATTCTACGGCTGGCCTTATAGCTATTACGGTCAGCATGTGGACACGCGGGTACAGCCGCCGCGCCCCGATCTGGTCGCACAAGCGATTGCACCGGACTACGCGCTGGGCACGCACACGGCATCGCTGGGGTTGGTTTTTTACACGGCAAAGCAGTTGCCCGCACGCTTTCAAGGCGGTGCGTTCGTCGGCCAGCACGGCTCGTGGAATCGGCAGCCGCGCAGTGGCTACAAGGTGATTTATGTGCCCTTCAGCGACGGCCGCCCTGCGGGCGCGCCGCTCGACGTGCTGACGGGCTTCGTCGATGATGCCGGCCAGGCGCGTGGCCGGCCGGTGGGCGTCGCCGTCGATCAAACCGGCGCGTTGTTGGTTGCCGACGATGTCGGCAACACCATCTGGCGCGTCAGCGCGCGTTAGCCCGTCGTTAATCCGTATGGCGTCCTCAACGGTCGTCGCTACCCTGGGGGCCGTCTACATCCTCAACACCATCATCCTTGCGTTTGGCGGCATCCGGATCTTCCTGCTTGTGCAGGGCATCAGGCGCAGCCATCCGCAGGGAAAGCCGGCCCTTATCCGTCACGCGCAACAACCCGAGCGAATCCGGGCGCACGACGCGCAGGCTCACCAGCATGTCGACGAATTTCTGGGGCACCGGCGTGCGTGTGCGACCGGCAGCTTCGTTTTCAGCCACCACGCGCAACCATTTTTCGAGCTCGCCGCTTTCAAGTCCATAAAGCATGATTCAAACTTCCTGTGTGATATCCGGGGACGCTGCAAAGGCTTTCAGATCGTCCCCAGCCATACGGTAACGTATCCACTCGTCTTGCGGCTTGGCGCCAGCCGCGCGATAAAAGTCGATCGCCGGCGTATTCCAATCGAGCACGCTCCACTCGAAGCGCCCGCAATCGCGATCCACCGCCACACGTGCCAGATGTTGCAGCAATGCCCGGCCAGCGCCCCGCCCGCGACCGCTCGGCGACACGTATAAGTCTTCGAGGTACAGGCCATTCTTGGCCAACCACGTCGAGTAGCTGAAAAAGTAGATCGCGAATCCCACCGGCTGCCCGTCCAGCTCGCAGATCAGCGCACTCGGCACCGCGTTCGGCCCGAACAGCGTGGCGGTCAAGCTTGCTTCGGTGGCCAGCACCTCGTGTTCGGCTTTTTCGTACACCGCCAGCTCAGTGATGAACTGGAGAATGACGGCCACGTCGCTTTCCAGCGCGGGGCGTATATGAATGGTCAATCGTTGTCTCCTGCGGGAAAAAACCGGAATCAATACCGATTACGCCAGCAGTCTACGACGATCGTCCGCACTAGGTGTTTCCTTATGCCGTGCGGCCCCCGACGTCGCGAACCGGCTTCCAGCCGAACGCCGCCAGCGGAACTAACCCGATCAGGATCGCCAGAATCGACACCCCGCCCACGTAGTAGGCAGCGGCCATGCGATCCTGCTGCAACCACAATTGCGTCAGCACTGGCGTGAAGCCGCCGAAGACGGCGTAAGCCACGTTATAGGCAAACGACAGCCCGGAAAAACGGATCGCCGGCGGAAACGCCCGCGTTCCCACGATCGGCATCGTGGCGATCACGCCGCAGAACAGCCCCACCAGACCGTAATGAAACACCAGGCTCTCATGCGTAATGCCCGGCAGGCTGGCGAAGAACCAATAGCTGGCGATGGCCAACCCGCCCCAGCCCAGCACCAACGTCGCGCGGGTGCCGATCTTGTCCGTCAGCCAGCCGAAAAGCACGCAACCCAACGTGAGCATCAGCGTGGCCACGCAGTTGGCGACCAGTGAAGACGGAATCGAGATCCCATACTGCGTCTGCAGCAACGTGGGCGTCATCAAAATCAGCACGACGACGGCGGTCGACAGCGACCACGTCATCCCGGCCGTCACCAGGCAAGCCTGGCGGTGCTCGCGCAGCACCGTCTTGACGGGCAGCTCACGAGCCAGCGCACGCTTGGCCGCCAGCTCCTTGAACACCGGTGTCTCACCAAGGAAACGACGCAAGTACACCGACACGAAACCGAACACGCCGCCGATGATGAACGGGATACGCCAGGCGTAGTCCAGGATCTCTTCGGCAGCGAACGTGCGATTGATGAAGATGGCGATCAACGAGCCCAGCAAAATGCCGCCCGTGATGCCTGCGGTCAACGTGCCAATGCCGAAGCCATAGCGATTGGCCGGCACGTGTTCGGCCACGAACACCCAGGCGCCAGGCATTTCACCGCCGATCGCCGCCCCTTGCAGCACGCGCATCGCGAGCAGCAACAGGGGCGCCGCGATGCCGATGCTGGCATACGTCGGCATGACGCCGATCACGAAGGTCGGCACCGACATCAACAGGATCGACAGCGTGAACATCTTCTTGCGTCCGAGCTTGTCGCCAAAGTGGGCAATGATGATGCCGCCCACCGGCCGCGCCAGATAACCGGCCGCGAAAATGCCCAGCGTCTGCAGTTGCACCAGCCAGCCCGGCATGGACGGCGGGAAGAACAAATGCCCCAGCGTGACGGCAAAGAATACAAAGATCACGAAGTCGTAGAACTCCAGCGTGCCGCCCAAGGCAGCCAGGCCCAGGGTTTTGTAGTCGTTGCGCTCCAACGGACGGGCGGCGGCGTGTACTGCGGCAGAATCAGCGGGTGTCATGGCAAAGAGAGTAGATACACAAAAGAGAACACAAAAAAGCCCGCAGCGGTGTGCATGCGGGCTTGTCTGAAAGTGAATGAGCGTCGTGCGGTAATGGACAGCAGCTACGACGATCAGCCCAACAAGCCCTGAATGGCTAGTAGGCTGGTCATAATCGAAAGGGCGTCACGGCAAACGTTCATCGTGTGGACAGTATACATGCTACCGAATGGTCGCAACGACAGGCGTATCATCAGAAGGTTGACGACGGACGCCGCGCGGCTTGCGCGTACAGCCCTGTGAGCCGCCCGCTATGGGCGGTGCCTGCTTTTCAGGGCGGAGCATATTGCCTGCGTCAACTTAGCCAGGAGCACCCTCGATGAGCCAAGCGCCCGCATCCACGCCGCCGCAAGCGGTCACGCCCACCGCTGCGCAACATACGGAAGATTTGATCGACGAGGCTGGCGACGAAAGTTTTCCCGCCAGCGACCCGCCCGCGTTGTCATCGGAAGCCGATCGGCGCAGAGCAAACGATCCCGCGCGCACGCCTGCCGGCAAGCCCACCTGACACCCCTCGCCGGCAAGCCCCCCCCTTCTCTCACGCCCCCGCGGCGCTTTCAATGATCACGGGTTTGCATGTCTCCAGCATCCTCCTTCCTCCCCGCCTGGCCCGATTTCAACCCCAGACGCCATGCCGGCGTGATCGAGTTTCCGGTTCACCACATGCGCGGCGGCACATCGACGGGGCTCGTGATCAACGAGCGCTGCGCGCCCACCGATCCAGCACTGCGTGAAGAACTATTGCGACATCTGATGGGCGTTCCGCTCACCGGCACCCATCCCGGCAATCGCCAGATCACGGGCCTGGGCCGAGGCACGGCAACGAGCAACAAGGTGTTCTTCGCCAATTGGGAGGTAAGCGAAACCGGCGCGCGCATCGTGAGCACATTGGCCCAACTTGCCGGCAACCACGGCGGCATCGACTGGAGCGTGAACTGCGGCAATATGTCGTCCGCCCTGCAACTTTGGGCAATCGATGCGGGCATCGTGGCCCCCGTGCCATCCGCCACTTGCGATACCGACATCCGCAATACCAATACCGGTGTGATCACCACCTCGCGGATGACCTTGATGGCCGACGGCCGCTTTGTTGCAGCCGAGATCCCTGGCGTCGACGGCGCTTTTCCCAGCGTGGATCTCTTTCTGCATCATCCCGTGGGATCGAAAACCGGCAAGCTGCTGCCGACCGGCGCACCGCAAGACCTCATCGAGGGGCATGCCGTGTCGTGCGTGGACGTCGCCGTCCCCATGGTGATTGCCGACGCAGCCGCTTTCGGCAAAACGGCACACGAGCCGATCGACGAACTGGTGGCCGACCTGGATTTCATGGCGGCCCTGCGCCGAGTGTGGACGCAGGCCGCCTTGCGCATGGCGTTGAAACGACGCGACGGTCAATTGATGACGATCGACGACATCGCACGCAGCGAGACCATCCCGAAAGTGTGCATCGTTGGCGTGCCCCGCCATGGCGGTCATATCGCCGCACGTTACTTCACGCCACAAACAGGCCATGCCTCGATGGCCGTGTCGGGCGGCTGCTGCCTGGCCGCTGCCACCTTGGTGCCCGGCAGCGTGGCGCACCGGATCGCGCAGGGCGTGCCCGCCATCCGCGACGAATTTGGCGATATCGAGATCGGCATCGAAAATCCGGCGGGCATACTGAGTGCGACCGTGGTGGCGAGGCAGGAGGGCGACCGGCTCGAGGTGCGCAGCGCGGCCTACCGGCGCAGCGCCCAAATCTTGTTGCGTGGCCACGTCGCCCTTTATCGCGCCAGCCCCGCGCTTGTCGCCAGTTTGCTGCCTCCCGTCTAACATAAGGGGTAGTCCGTGACGCGTTGCGCTCGGGCCCCACATCAATCAAGGGTTCGGATGAACGACGCCGTACAGACCATCTCCACGGGCAACGCAGGCCTGGACATCATCCTCAAGGGCGGTCTGCCCAAGGACAGGCTTTATTTGCTCGAAGGTGCACCCGGCTCGGGCAAAACCACCCTTTCGCTACAGTTTCTTCGAGAAAGCGTGCGCGTGGGAGAGACCGCGCTTTACGTCACGCTGTCCGAAACCAAGGATGAGCTCGCGGTCGTCGCCCGCTCCCATGGCTGGGATCTCGACGATTTCGATGTGCTGGAACTCAGCGCGGTCGAAGACCTGCTGGGCGGTGAGCGCGATCAATCCATTCTGCATCCCTGGGAGCTCGAACTCGGCGAAACGGTGAAGCTGATCAAAGCTGAAGTTGAACGGGTCAAGCCCAGCCGCGTCGTGCTCGACAGCCTTTCCGAGATGCGCCTGCTGGCGCAGGATCCGCTGCGATACCGTCGCCAGGTTTTGGCGTTGAAGCAATATTTCGCCAAACTTAATCTCACCGTCATTCTCGTCGACGACCTGTCTGCAACCGAACATGGGCAGGATACGCATCTGCACAGCCTATGCCATGGCGTGATCACGCTGGAACGCTTGACGCTGGATTTCGGCGCTGCCCGCCGCCGCCTGCAAGTGCAGAAAATGCGCAGCGTCGATTTCTTCGCCGGCTTCCACGATTTTGCGATTCGACGCGGCGGTCTGGATATTTATCCGCGCCTGATCGCCGCCGATCACCAAGTTGACTTCACGTCCGAACATGTGACGAGCGGCGTCCCGGAGCTCGACGCGTTGCTCAGTGGCGGCCCGCTGCGGGGCACGTGTACATTGCTGACCGGACCGGCCGGCACCGGCAAAACGACCATCGCCTTGCAGTATCTGTTCGCCGCGTGCGAGCGTGGCGAAGCGTCTACGCTCTATGAGTTCGACGAGCGCATCGGCACGCTGATGACGCGTGCCCAGGCCTTCGGACTCGACCTGCAGAAGTATGTGGATAGCGGCTGCCTGCTGATCGAACAGATCAATCCTGCCGAGATGTCGCCGGGCGAGTTCGCCCACCGTGTGCGGCAGCAGGTGGCCGAGCGCAATGCACGGATGATCGTGATCGACAGCCTGAACGGCTATATGGCCGCCATGCCGCAGGAACAACAACTCATCCTGCAGATGCACGAGTTGCTGTCCTACCTGAGCCACCAGGGCGTGCTCACCTTGCTCATCAATCCCCAGCAAGGCCTGCTCGGTTCGATGGCCACGAATCTCAACATCTCCTACATCGCCGACGCGGTGGTGCTGCTGCGCTTCTTCGAAGCCGAAGGACGCATCCGCAAGGCCATCTCGGTGATCAAGAACCGCGCCGGCCGCCACGAGGACACGATCCGCGAGTTTCGCGTCGATGCGCAAGGGGTGCGCGTTGGCGAGCCATTGATCAATTTCCGCGGTGTGCTCACCGGCACCCCGGAGTACGTGGGCAAGCCGCATCCCTTGCTGGAAGATCGGCAAGATGACGCATAGATCCGCAGCCGAGGGGCACCGCGTCATCGTCGCGGCGCCTTATGGCAACGACGCGGCCAGCATCATCAGCCTGCTGAACCAACATCAGTACGATGCGCTGGCATGCCCGACGATGGACGACGTGGCGGCGGCTCTGGACGACCATGCCGGCGTGGTGCTGATCACGGAAGAAGCGATTCGTTCCGTAGGGCTGGACACGCTCAGAGACCGATTGTCCGAGCAGCCGGCCTGGTCGGACATTCCCTTCATCGTGCTCACCGCGCGCCGCACCGGCGTCGAACGCGCTCGCGAGAATGTGCTGGCCCGCCTGCTGCCGTTCATCGGTAATGCCGTGGTCGTCGAACGCCCCCTCAGCCTGGCGTCACTGCTCAGTGCGCTCACCTCTGCCATGCGATCGCGGCAAAAGCAGTTCGACATGCGCGACCGCCTGCTGGAACTGGAAGCCGGCAGGATTGCGCTGGCCGCCAGCGAGGCAGAGTTGCGCCGCATCTCCGATGCGCTGCCGGTGCTTATTGCCTTTGTCGGCCTTGATCTTCGCTACCGCTTTGCCAATCGTGCCTACGAGCATTGGGTCAAGATGGATCCCGCCGACATCGTCGGCAAGCATATTCGCGACCTCGTGGGCGAAGAAGGATTTGCCCTGCGCCTGCCCACGATTCAACGCGCCCTCGATGGCCACGATGTGCGGCTCGAACTGAGTTGGCCCCATTTCGACGGCCGGCGCCGCGACGCCGATATGCGTTTGCTGCCCCGTCGCGATGCCTCCGGCGTCGTCGATGGCTTTCACATTTTCGTGCAGGACATCACTGCGCAGAAAGAGACCGAAGAGCGGCTCGAGGCGCACGTGGCCCAGCGCACGGCCGCACTGACGGACGAAATGAGTCGCCGCGAGGGCGTGGAAGAGGCGCTGCGCCAAAGCCAGAAAATGGAAGCCGTGGGCCAATTGACCGGTGGCATTGCGCACGACTTCAACAATATGTTGACCGGCATCACCGGCTCGCTCGAACTCGTCAAGCGACGCATGGCTGCCGGTCGCACCGACGGCCTCGATCGCTTCATGGATGCGGCCTTATCCTCCGCACAACGTGCCGCGGGCCTCACTGCCCGCTTGCTGGCGTTTTCGCGGCGCCAATCACTCGACGCCAAACCGCTCGATGTGAATGTGCTCGTGCAATCGCTCGAAGAACTGCTCTATCGCTCGATCAGCGAAAGCATCGTCCTGCACGTCGAAGGCGCGCCGGATCTGCCGCACGCGATTGCGGACGCCAATCAACTCGAAAATGCGATCATCAATCTGGTCGTCAACGCGCGCGATGCCATGCCCGACGGTGGCACGCTCACCGTTGAGACCAAACTCGTCGAAGTCGATGCCCACACGGCTGAGAAGCAGCCTGACGTCACTGCCGGGCATTATGTTGTCGTGGCGGTAAGCGATACCGGCGTGGGCATGACGCCAGATATTCTCGCCAAGATTTTCGATCCGTTCTTCACCACCAAGCCGATAGGCCAAGGTACGGGTCTTGGATTGTCGATGGTGTACGGCTTTGCGCGCCAATCGGGCGGTCAGGTGCGCGTGCACAGCGTGCCGGGTACCGGCACTACCGTGTCGATCTATCTGCCCTGCGCGTCGCAGCAGCAATCGCGTGCGCCGGTTGCAGCGGCGGCGTTGGCGGCCCTGCCGCCACAAGGCAAAGGCGAACACGTGTTGATCGTGGAAGACGATGCCGCCGTCCGACTGTTGATGCGGGAAGGCCTGGAAGAATTGTCGTACAGCGTCCTGGAAGCTGAAGAGTCCAATGCCGCGATTCGCGTGCTGGCGTCGAACCGGCCACTGGCCATGATGATTTCGGACGTGGGCCTGCCCGGCATGAACGGCCGCCAATTGGCCGAGATCGCCCGTCAGCACCGCCCCGACCTCCCCGTGCTGTTCGTGACCGGCTATGCCGAAAACGCAGCCATCCGTGCCGGATTCCTCGGTACGAACATGTCGATGATCACCAAACCGTTTTCGTTGGATGGCTTAGCGGTCAAGGTGCGGGAAATGTTGAACGAGTAGCCCACCTAAAGGTGGAGACACGATTGAAGCCTGCTACCGCGCGCTTCCAATCGGTAGTCGTTCGGCGCAATAATCGGCGATGGCTCTTTTCGGGGATCGTCATGGCGCATGCTGCACTCGGCTTCAAACGTTGCGATCACATCACGTGGACAGTGGCCGACGTGGACGCCGCCGCCGACTTCTATATCCTCGTGCTCGGCGCGAGCCTGGTCTATCGCATCGGCCCGATCGATCCTGCGGATCTCACGCCCGATGAGCATGGCCGCGATTGGACGCACGCCCATCTAGGCTTGCCCGGCGCACGGTTCAAGGTGTCGATCGTGGAGCTGCCGGATGGCTTTCGCATCGAGCTGATCCAATTCGATTTTTCCGATGAAGCCGCCGACGCCCCCATCGAACGCGAGCGAATCGGTGCGGGCCACCTGGGCATCGAGGTTCAGGACATCGAGGCGGCCTCGGCGTTTCTCAGAGAACACGGGTGTACGTTGCACACCCCGTTCTACGTCGACATGGATATCGACGAATCGGCTATCTTTCGCCATTGCGTGGATCCCTGGGGCCACACCTTCGAGCTGGTCGAACGGCGCTGAAGCGCCTTCGACCATCGGCACTCAAGTCAGGCTCAGCTTGAGGCTCAGGCAGGCAACAAGCGCGCGCGGCTGCCGGGTGCGTACTCGACGTCGCGGCCACGTGGCTGCCCATCGACCCGAAACTGCGCCACGGCCTGCAGCAAGCTGCTGGCTTGCTCGGACATGGACTGCGCAGCAGCTGCGGCCTCTTCCACCAATGCGGCGTTCTGCTGCGTCACGCTATCCATTTGCGACACAGCGATGTTGACCTGCTCGATACCTGTGCTTTGCTCGCTTGAGGCCGATGCGATTTCGCCCATGATGTCCGTCACGCGCCTGACCGAACGCACCACCTCTTCCATGGTCTGCCCGGCCTCGGAGACGAGCACCGACCCCGACGACACATGCTGCACCGAGGTTTCGATCAGCTGCTTGATCTCCTTGGCCGCTGTGGCGCTGCGTTGCGCCAACGTGCGTACTTCGCTGGCCACGACGGCGAAGCCCCGGCCTTGCTCACCGGCACGCGCCGCTTCCACCGCCGCATTCAGCGCCAGAATATTGGTCTGGAAGGCGATGCTCTCGATGACCGAAATGATGTCGGCCACGCGGGCGGAACTCGTCTTGATATCCTGCATCGTGGTAACCACGCGCCCCATTACCTGGCCACCCGCGCTGGCGGTTTCGGACGCGGACGCCGCCAACGTGCTGCCCTGCTGTGCACTTTCGGTATTCTGCTTCACTGCGGAGGTGAGCTGCTCGATGCTCGCCGCCGTCTCTTCCAGGGACGCGGCCTGCTCTTCGGTCCGCTGCGACAAGTCGACGTTGCCTTGTGCAATCTGGCTCGACGCGCTCGATATCGACTCGGCCGACGATTGAATGCCCGACACCACATTGCTCAGTTGCAGCCGCATCGCCTCCAGAGACGCCATCAAACTGCTCGAATCGCCCGTTGCCACACGCATTTTCACAGTGAGGTTGCCATTGGCGATTTCACCGGCAGAAATCTGCGCGGCATGCGGCTCGCCGCCCAACTGACGCAAGATGCTGCGGGTGATCAGAAACGCGGCAAGGACGCCGAGCAGCAGCGCGAGCGCCACCATCGATAACGTCATCGTCAGCGTGCGATCGTAGTCCGCGCCTGCCGCCTGCGCCGCCTCGTTGTTCAACTGCGTTTCGACGTTGACCAGTTCACGCAATGACGTGAGCCAGGCGGCCTGTTTGGGTCGCACATCCTCGATCAGCATTTTCATGGCCCCGGCCACGTCGTTGCTTGAGCCCAGCCGCATCACCTGCGCCATCGCCGGAATCGTGGCCGCCTCTTCGGATTTCAGGCGGGTGTACAAATCGCGTTCCTTCTGTACGGTCGAGGTCGATTCGACGAAGGTGCGCCCAAGTTCCGTATAGGCTGCCGCGTAGCTCTTCTCCTGCCGTGCAATCCGATCGGTTTCGGCGCGAACGAGTGCTGGATCGGTCATCAGCACGATGTTGCGCAAGGCGATGCCGCGGTCCATAACCGACTCGAGCATTTGCGACGACAGCCGCCCTTGCACGTTATTGACCTCAGTAATTTCGCGCAGGCTTTCGCGAACGCTGCTTAGACCGAACAGGCCCATACCCGCGATCAGCAGGACGAGCAATAACAGGGTGCCAAACCCCATGGCCAGACGGGTAACTACCTTCAACTGATTCATTATGCTTCCCTGCATAGTCATTGAGCGATGCAGGCAATCCAGATGTTTCTGAACGCCCTATGGGTAATGACGGCATAACGGATCAGTTATTAAATTTCGAATTGTTTCATCGCGTAAATAGCAGATGGGCGATCATGCGCGACGATCCTGTCTTTGCGCCAATTGCTCTGCCAACGTCAACGCGTGGAGAAGAAAAGAGCGGCGTCATCCAAGATCAATTGAGGGGATGGGCAAGTGCCGTCACGGCACACGGTGGCTCAACCTGCCTGAATGAAACACAGCGTGCGATGCGCGCTGCTCGGCACATCACACCGGGCCGTCCGAGCGCTTGTGCGCCATCTCGTAAGCTGCGCTGCGCAGCGCATGCAGCACCCAATCATTACGGCGGGTATGCCGCATATAGACGCCATAACGCTGGCGCATCCCTGCGAGGTCCACCAGATCTTCACCGCGCTTCAATGCATAGACATGATTGAGCCAGGGTTCGGCATGCACGTGCTGCGCGGCAGGCGCCAACGAAATCTTGTCGTCGTACGCTTTGGAAAACTGACGCCAGATTGCCTTGGGCCTCGGCGGCATCGACGGCACGGTCACACTCGGCAGCACGCCCGCCAGTTCTTCATTGCGCGCAAACTGCAAGATAGCGGCGTACAAGGTGGGCCCATATCCCTCGTCAGCGCCAACCGTGCACATGTGAATCGTCGGCAGCTGCTGCTCGCCGGTCACGACCGTTTCCACCATGGCGCAAGCCACGAACGTGGTGTCATCGGGCACGGAACCCGTGAACGACGTGGGGCTCAACCAACGGCCAAGCACCCCACGTGACGCGGTGCGATCGCAGTGTTGCGAGCGAAACAGTCCGATCAGATAGGGATCAGTGACGACCGCCTTTGCGTCGCGATCAGTATAGAAAAGAAGGTCGGATGTGGATTTCAATGGCATCCCTGCTCACCGAACAGGTGTTTCATAGGCTCCTCCAGTTGCAGCACGAAGCTCAAGGCGCGTGCCTCTGGCTGAACGCCGACACCCGTCGAAATATACAGCCAAGGGATTGCCGAGCCTGTAAACGTACGTGTCATCACGTCACGCGACTTACGCGTGATGCGCCTGCCTCAGGTCGATTCCCACGGCGGCAGCCCTTTCACGAAATCCACGAATACCCGCAACGGCGCGGGCAGGTGTCGCCTGCCCGGATAGTATAAAAACGGTCCGGAGAAGCGCGGCCACCAAGGCTCCAGCACGGGTTCGAGTTCACCGCGTTGCATATAAGGCCGCAACCAATCCTCGAAGAGATAAATCACGCCGCAACCTGCCACTGCGGCATCCACCGCGAGATCGGTTGCTGCGCCGATACGTACCAAAAGCGGGCCGGTGGGCTCGATCTTGACCACATCGCCACGTCGCTCGAACTCCCAGGCCGGCATGGATCCGCTCGCGAACTGCCCCCGCAGACAATCATGCATCATCAGGTCGTGAGGATGCACTGGCGTGCCGCGCTCACGCAGGTAGCGCGGCGATGCCGCCGTGGCAAAGCGTTGTTCGCGAGGCCCGATCGGAATCGCGATCATGTCCTGCTCCAGACGCTCATCGTAGCGAATGCCCGCATCGCAACCTGCCGCCAACACGTCGACAAAACTGTCTTCCGCGATCACCTCAAGTCGGATATCGGGATACGCGGCAAGAAATGCCGGCACGATTCTAGGGAGGACCAAACGGGCGGCACTTACCGGTACATTGAGCTTCAATGTGCCAGCAGCCTTGTCACGAAACCCGTTGGCCACATCGAGCGCCGCATCGACTTCTTTCAACGCAGGTTCAAGACGCTCGAGCAATCGCGCGCCGGCTTCGGTGGTGGCCACGCTGCGCGTGGTGCGGTTCAGTAGCCGCACCCCAAGTTGATCTTCGAGACGGCGAACGGCCTCGCTCAACCGCGACGCACTGCTGCCCGTCAGGCGGGCCGCCTCACGAAAACCGCTGGCGCGCGCAACCGCCAGGAACGCGTGGATATCGCTCAAATTCGCCGTCATGCGCCGCTCACTGTTCGCCATTCCGCACAAGCTGTGCCGATTGAGACGGATTGTCGCACGCCCGCAGCGTGACTACAGTTGGACTGTCACCCATCCACGGAGCCTTCCATGAACACCCCCGCACTCGCATCAGCAGGTACTTATTCGCTCGGCGACCACACGGTCAACCGGCTCGGCTATGGGGCCATGCAGCTGGCCGGAAAGGGCGTTTTCGGCCCACCCAAAGACACCGATGCCGCGCTGGCCGTTTTGCAGGCGGCCGTCGAAGCAGGCGTCAACCATATAGACACGAGCGATTTCTATGGCCCCCACATTACCAATCAACTCATCCGCCAGGCGCTTCATCCATACGCCTCCGATCTCACGCTCGTGACCAAGATCGGCGCGTTTCGCGGCGCCGATGCCTCATGGCTTCCCGCCCTGGGGCGAGACGACCTCACGCGTGCGGTGCATGACAATCTACGCAATCTGGGTGTGGACGCCCTGACAGTCGTCAACCTGCGCATCATGTTCGACGTTCACGGTCCGGCCGAGGGATCCATCGAAGAACCGTTGACGGTACTCGCCGAGTTGCAACGCCAGGGACTCGTGCGTCATATCGGATTGAGCAACGTCACGCGCGCCCAGGTCGCCGAAGGCCGCGCGATCGCCGATATTGTCTGCGTACAGAATCAGTACAACCTGGTGCATCGTCGGGATGATGCCCTGATCGACGAACTGGCTGCAGCCGGCATTGCCTATGTCCCCTTCTTTCCGCTCGGCGGCGTCACGCCGTTGCAGTCCGATGCGCTGTCCAACGTCGCCCGGCAGTTGAAGGCCACGCCCATGCAGGTGGCGCTTGCCTGGCTGTTGCAGCGCGCTCCAAATATCCTGTTGATCCCTGGCACGTCGTCCGTTGCGCATCTGCACGAGAATCTCGGTGCCGCGTCGCTGGTACTGCCTGCGGATGCCCTGGACACACTCGAAAAGATCGGTTCGACCGCCTGACCGCGCGTGGCGTATCGAGGCCTGCAGCACATTGACCGAATCGAGTAAGAGAATGGTAAGACTCGCGCCACCACAATCGCGTTTTTCAACGTGGATGAGGAAAAGCGATGCCTTGGTCAAATGCAGGCTCGAACCGAGCGATAACGGTTGCTCTTATCGCGATGGTCCTGGGGCCCATGCCGACTCACGCTGCCGAAATCGGCGACCCCGAACCCACACAGGAATATGCATCGCAATGGGGAGTGGGTGCGGGCGTAGGCATCAAGCGCAGCCCGTATCGCGGCATCGGCAATGAGACCAACGCGATCCCCTTGTTGAGCTTTCAGAACCGATACGTGCGCTTCTTCGGCACCACACTGGATGCCAAACTGCCGTCGGCCGGCCCCATCGATTTTTCCGTCCGCGCCAGATATGGCTTGGGCGATGGCTACAAATCGTCCGACGCATCCTATCTTTCCGGTATGGAAGAGCGTAAAGGTGGTCTATCCCTGGGCTTGGCCACCACATGGCATACCGATCTGGCCAACGTGTCGCTGGAGTGGATGCGCGCCACGAGCAACGGCAAAGGCAACCGCATCAAGCTGGCCGTCGAGCGCTCGTTCGACGTATCCAACAGCATCACGGTGACCCCTTATGCCGGCATCGAGCGCGCCGATCGGAAAGACGTCGATTACTATTTCGGCGTCACGAACAGCGAGATCCGGGCCAACCGGCCGGGTTATGAAGGACGCGCCACAACCAATGTCGAAGGTGGCATCCGTCTGGACTATGCATTCACGAAGCAGCAGAATCTTTTCTTCGACGTCGGCGTGCAGCACTGGGGTGCCGGCGTCACCGACAGTCCCCTGGTCGATCGCAGCACGTCGCCCTCGCTGCGCATCGGCTACCTGTATCGTTTCTAACCCGCCCATGTCAACCAACCGTGTTGCGCTACTCGAAGACAATCCGCGTATGGCCGCCCTGATGTGCAAGGCACTGTCAACGGCGGGCATTCCTGTGGATGTATTCGAGCGCATCGACTCAGCCTGGCAGGCCATCGCGCAGGGCGGCTATGCCGCGCTGGTCATCGATCGCAGCGTGCCCGATGGCGACGGACTCGATCTGGTGAATAATTTGCGTGCTCGGGGCAACGCGACGCCCTGCCTGATGGTGACTGCGCGCGACGCGATCCATGACCGCATACAAGGACTGGAATCCGGCGCCGACGACTATCTGCCCAAGCCTTTTTCGCTGGAAGAATTCGTTGCTCGCGTTCGTGCGTTGATGCGACGCTCAATCGTGTTGACGAGTTTGAGTCCGTCGTTCGGCGGCATCACTGTGCACCCGAACAAGGGATGCATGACCCACGGCACCACCCACGTCCCACTGCCACCGGCAGAATTGCAAATTCTGTTGGCACTGGTCAAGGCGGCAGGCCAAGTGGTCCGCCGTAGCCGACTGGAGGCCACGGGCTGGGGATTGGGCGAAGGCGTCACACCCAATGCGCTCGACGTGGCCGTGCATCGCCTGCGTCGAAAGATCGCGTCGGCGGGGGCAGCCGTGCAGATCGTCAATCTGCGCGGCCAGGGTTTTGCGCTGCAAGCGACGCATGGCGTGCATGAATCGCATGCCGCGCAATAGTCTGACCGTCCGGTTGCTGGCGGCCACTGCGTTGGCCCTCCTGATGACCACCACCGTGGTCGGTGCCCTCTCCTACGTCGTGGTCACGCATTACCCCGGCGTGTGGCTCGAGGCCGACTTCGTCTCGACCGCCGAAGAGGTGGCTGACGGGCTCATCTTCGATGCGGCGGATCGCCCGATCGCACTCAAAATCCATCCCGGGCTGACGAGCGCCTATGAGGCATTGCATAACGACATGCTGTATCGCGTCGTCGATCCGGATGGCAACGTGTTGCTGGCGGCCGATGCCAATGCAAAGCCCCTGGCGCCGCATGGCGAAGCGTTCGATCCGGCACTGACGCGCTTCGATCTGATGCGCGATGGCAATCTGCTGCACGTGGCCACCTTTCCGCTGGATCGCCCCGGCCCTATTTACTTCCTGCAGCTCGCACGCAGCGAGCGATTTCAGCAGGCGATGACCGGGCTCGAAAGCAGCACGGCTCACGAGGCAGGGCTGACGGCAACCCTCGCTGCGTTGCTGATTTTCAGCGCCATTGTGTTCTACACCATCCGCCGCGTGCTGAAGCCCTTGCATACGGCGTCGGAAGCGGCGGCCCACATCACGCCCGGCAATCGCCACACGCGTCTGTCTACTGAAGGCATGCCGAGCGAGCTGGTGCCGCTCATCACGGCACTCAATCAGGCACTGGAAAGGCTATCGGTCGGCTACGCGGTCCAACAGGAGTTTCTGGCGACCGCTGCGCATGAGCTCAAGACGCCACTCGCACTGATGCGAGGCACCGTGGAATTGGGCAATTCCCCCGATCGCACCACACTGCTGGCCGACATCGATGGGATGTCGCGACAGGTGCAGCAACTGCTGCAATTGGCCGAGTGCAGCGAATCGCAGAACTATACGATGGGGCAAACCGACATGGTCGGCGTCGTCGCGGATGCCACGGCCAAGTTGAGCCGCCTGGCCACCAATGCTCACGTCGTCATGCACACCACGCTGGCACCGTGCGTCATTTCGGCCGACCGTGCCGCCCTCTTCATCCTGCTACGCAACCTGTTGGAGAATGCCGTCCGCTTTGCGCCTCGCGGGAGCGCTATCGATATCGTTTTGAATGCTCAAGGGCTATCTGTGCGGGATTACGGCGTTGGGATCAGCGCGCAGGATATTGCCATGGTCTTCAAACGCTACTGGCGCGGCAGCGAGTCCGGTAACGGCGAATTCGGCACTGGCGGATCTGGCCTCGGGCTCGCGATCTGCCTGCAAATCGCGCAAGCCCACGGCTGGACGATATCCGTCCACGATGCCGAGCCAGGCGCTCGCTTTCAGGTTGATTTTCTACAGCCACGCGGGGCTTGATGCGCTTGCGCCCGCTTTGAAAAGGCGCTGCGCACTTGCGATTACGTCGATCTGTAATGATGTACGTCGGTAGATCGACAGCCTGCTTCGATTCGACGACAGGTGACTGGCGCCGCAATCGTCAAATGTCCAATTGCGTCTTCTTCAAGAACGTTGCTATCATCCATTCATGCAACTATTGAAGTTATATGAAACGCGATAGCAGGCTTTCAGGTGTTCTCCACGTTCTTCTGCACATGGCCGAGGTCGATGGCCCCGTTACGTCGGAAGCGATGGCGCGCACCATGCAAACGAATCCGGTCGTCATTCGCCGCATCATGAGCGGTCTGCGCGACCAAGGTTTCGTGCGTTCCGAAAAAGGTCACGGCGGCGGGTGGACCATCGCGCGCGATCTCGGCAGCATCACCCTGCTCGACGTGTATCGGGCCTTGGGTGAACCCGAGCCTTTCGCAATGGGGCACCGCACCGAAGCGCCCGGATGCGCGGTCGAACAAGCCGTCAATGCCGCATTGGAGAGCGCTTTCCAGGACGCTGAAGCGTTGCTGCTCGCGCGTTTTCAAACCGTCACCCTGGCACAGCTGAGCATGGATTTTCATGCAAGGCTCACTGCCGCCGGCTGCACTACGCTGAACCTGGAGAATACGCATGATGCATGACGCCATCGTCGTTGGCGGAAGTTTTGCGGGCCTGTCCGCCGCCTTGTACATTGCCCGCGCCCGCCGCAAGGTGTGCGTGATCGATACAGCCGCACCGCGCAATCGATTTGCGTCCGCCTCGCACGGCTTCTTCGGTCAAGACGGCAGCAAGCCGCAAGATATGATTGCGCGCGCTCGCGATCAGCTGCTGCAGTATCCAAGTGTGCAGTGGCAACCCGGTGCCGCCGTGGCAGCCGTGGCTCAGAACGATGGCTTCGACCTCCGTCTGGCCAGCGGCGAAACGCTCGCCGCGCGCAAGCTCGTGCTTGCGTTCGGCATCACCGACGTGCTGCCGGACGTGCCAGGGCTTAGCCAACGTTGGGGCAAGAGCGTGCTGCATTGCCCTTACTGCCACGGATTCGAATTCGCGGATGCAGCACTTGGCGTCTTGTACGCCGCCGAGGGCTTGGTTCATCAGGCGTTGCTGATCGCCGAATGGGGACCCACCACGTTGTTCCTCAACGGCAACGAATTGCCCGACGACGCCACGCGCGAGAAACTTCTGGCGCGCGGCATTGCCATCGAGCCCGCCCCGGTACTGCGCCTCGAAGGGCCCCACACCACGCTTGCCGCCGTGGTGATGGCAGACGGCCGCAGCATCGCGCTGCAAGCGTTGTTCATCGCCGCACCCACCCGGTTGACCAGCGATCTCGCCGAGCAACTCGGTTGCGCGATCGACGATGGCCCGTTCGGTCCCATGGTGCGCACTCGTGCCGACAAGCTCACCACGGTGCCCAGCGTTTATGCGGCGGGCGACATTGCTCGCGCACCGCACAGCGTGGCGTGGGCCGCCAGCGACGGCGTCATGGCCGGCACCGCGCTGCATCGTGCGCTGGTGTTTCCCGAAACCGGTCAGTGATGCCGTGGCACCACGAAACCTGACATCAACCGGCCGCAGACCGATACCGTAAATACCCCAGCACGGCCTGCACCACTTCGTGTTCGGCAACGGCCAGCACGTCTTGTTCCAAGTCGACTTCTGCGCCCTTCTCGTCGTCTTTTTCTGCACCCGCTGCGTTGCCTTCCGCGCCGTTTTCCGCATCCGCTGTGCGCGGTTCCGGCGCTGTGCGCAGCCCGCCCGATGCCGTCCAGTGATCCATGATGGCCTGGATGATGACGGGCACCGTACGCGCCGCGCGCCGGTGATCCAGGCCATCGAGCTCGCGGCATTGGCTGAAGAACTGCAGGCACAGATCGCTGCCCTGCTGCAGATATGACGCGATCACATCGCCGATCGGCAGCCGTGCTTCTTCATGATCGATTGCGCTTGCCAACAACCCATCCTCGCGGCTGTGTTTGATCACGGCACCGATGAGAATGCGCACCGCCGCTTCCAGATCGTCGTGCGGCGCAGCGCGGATTGCCTGCGCCATGTCGTTCAGCATCCGCATCTTCTGACGATGAATCAACGCCAGCATCAACGCATCCTTGTTCGGGAAGTATTGATACAGGCTGCCCACGCTCGTACCAGCGCGCGCCGCAATGGCATTGGTATTGAATCCCTTCAATCCATCGCATGACAAAAGCTGAGTCGCGGCTTGCAGGATGGCGTCGTGCGTGGCCTGCGAGCGCGCCTGGCGCGGGGCTTTACGCGGTTCGAGCGAGGGGTTGGGCATATTGGACGAGCGCTGAAAAATGCGAGTAAGAAATATGAGCATTTATTCATAAACTGATCGGTGCCGCAAGCCTGGCCATTCACGGCCGGCCGCCATATCACCAGGACGCTTCCATGCCTTCGTTGATTCACGATCTGCTCGCCAGCCCATCCTTCGAAATATTCGCACGCGTGCTGCTCACGTCTTTCTTTTGGGTCGCGGGAATCTTCGGTCTTTTCAAGTTCGACATGATGGTCAACGTCATCAAGCGGCAGTCGCTGCCGGCACCGCGCTTGATCGTTGCCGCCATGGTGATCACCGAGCTGGTGGGTTCGACGTTGCTGATCACGAACGTGCACGGAATGGCCTGGCTAGGTGCCGGCGCATTGGGTGTGTTCACGTTGTTGTCGATACCGCTGGGCCACCCCTTCTGGCGCTATACGCCACCCAAGAAAATGGAGGAATTCCAGATCGCGCTCGAGCATCTTGCGGTGACCGGCGGGCTCATCTGCGCAGCGATCCTCACCGTCCGATAAGGGTTATGCAGCGTGGGGGTCTCCCAGCGATTCGGCCAGAAAATCCACCAATGCGGCCACGCGGCGCGGTGGCGACCCGCCTGGATATACCGCATACATATCGGTCGCCCCCACCACGAAATCCTCGAGCGCCACCTCGAGCTCCCCTGCAGTAAGTTCGTGCTGGATATCCCACCGATTCTTGATGATGACGCCGATGCCATCCACTGCCCATTCGCGCAACACCCCGCCATCGCTGGCTTGCCGGTCGCCCGATACCTTCACGCTGAACTGCCGCTCGGCATCGCGAAACGGCCACGCAGCCAAAGGCGCGCCGGGCCGCGCAAGGATCAGGCAATTGTGATCGGCGAGATGATCGGGATGGGTGGGCTTGCCATGGCGCGCCCAGTACTGCGGCGAGGCGCAAACCAGGCGCTTGCCGCCGATCAACAGCCGCGCCCGCATGCCCGAATCGCGCAGCGGGCCATTGCGCAGCGCCAGATCGATACGCTCCTCAATCAGGTCCACGGTGCTGTCGCTGAGGACCAGACTGACGTGAATGCCGGGATGCCGTGCCTGAAAGGCATCAAGCAGCGGCCTCAGTTGCCGGCGCCCAAAATCGTTGGTGGTGCTGATCCGTATCGAGCCCGACAGCGGACCGTCTTCGCGCAACTCCCCCATCGCCGTGTCCCAATCCGAGACGATGCGGCGCGCATCGTTCAAGAGCGACTCGCCTTCGCGCGTAAACACCAATCGCCGCGTGGATCGCGTCATCAATCGCGCGCCGGCCTCTTCCTCAAGCTGCGTGACCGCGAGCGCCACCGTCGACGTGGCCATCGCACGCTGCCTGGCGACACCCGAAAAACTGCCTGTGTCGGCGACCTCGATCAGCAAACGCAGCGCATCGATTCGATCCATTTTGTAGGGTCCTCAGACGTGTGGGGGGAGATGCGGCGAACTCGAAGGATACCTGGATCATCATTCGAGAAACTCGAACAGTCATTTCGAGCGTAACCGCTTCACCCCTTCATCTGAAAGGTACAGAATGGGCCCAACACAGCGAGGTACTCATCGTGATCATTGACTTCACCCACCGCAACGTTTTCATTTCGGGATCCACCAGCGGCATCGGATTCGCAACGGCTCAGGCCTTTCTGGCCTCCGGCGCCAATGTGGTCATCAACGGCCGCAGCGAGGCGAGCGTCGACGCTGCGCTGACGAAACTCGGCGGCGCCGGTCCCAGGTTGACCGGGTTTGCCGGCGATCTCAGCACCCCAGCCGCCTGCGACAAACTCATCGCCGCCCACCCCGACTTCGATATCGTCATCAACAATCTTGGGATCTTTGGCCTGCAGGACTTCTTCGACACCGCTGACGACGACTGGGAGAATTTTTTCCAGACGAACGTCATGTCGGGCGTGCGGCTGGCGCGCGCCTATGCGCCGGCCATGGCTAAGCGCGGCTGGGGCCGCATCGTCTTCATCTCTTCGGAGTCGGCGATCAACATCCCTTCGGACATGATCCATTACGGCTTCACGAAAACAGCGCAGCTTTCCGTTTCCCGCGGCCTGGCCAAGCGCCTGGCCGGAACCGGCGTGACGGTCAACGCAGTGCTGCCCGGTCCCACGTTGTCCGACGGCGTGGCCGCCATGTTGCAAGGCGATGTCGACCGCACCGGCGACAGTCTTGAAAAAGTCGCTGCCGACTTCATCGCCGCGCACCGCAGTTCGTCGATCATCAAACGCGCGGCAACTGTGGATGAAGTGGCCAACATGGTGCTGTACGTCAGTTCCGAGCAAGCGTCGGCCACCACGGGCGCTGCACTGCGCGTGGATGGCGGCGTGATCGAAAGTATCTAACCTGCTTTTCCACGCTTCGCCCTTATTTCCTTCAATCGCTTGTGCGACCGTGACCGATGCCTGAGGCGCGGTCGCGCGCCTCAACACACGGATACGCCATGACTCACCCCATCATTGCCGCCATCGAAGCGCGAAATACGATCAATCTTTTCGACCCTTCGCAAAGCATCAGCGACGAACAGATCAGCGAACTGGTCCGCCTGGCCACGCGCGCGCCCACAGCGTTCAATTTGCAGAACTGGCGCTTCATCGCCGCCCGCACGACTGAGGCCAAACAGCGGCTGCGCAAGGTGGCCTGGGATCAGGCAAAGGTGGAAGAAGCCGCCGTCACCTTCATCGTGTGCGGCCAGATGACCGATGAACGCGTGCTGGCCGATCGCCTGGCACCTGCCGTAGACGCGGGGATCATGCCGGCGAGCATGGTGCCCAGTTGGGAAGCCGGCGCAAAGATGCTCTATGCCGGGCAGGTCTGGCGACAGCGCGATGAGGCTGTGCGCACGGCCACGTTCGGCGCCACCACGCTTATCTATGCGGCCCACGCATTGGGATTGGGTGCCGCGCCGATGATCGGTTTCGACCACGAAGCGGTTGCGCACGAGTTCGATCTGCTGCCCAACGAAATTCCGGTCATGCTTCTGGCGGTGGGTCACGCCAAGCCGGAGAACTGGCCACAGAAGCCGCGGCGCCCCCTGGCGCAGGTGCTCGACATCATCTGAGCATTGAGCAACACCCCCTGAGAAAGCACCATCGCAGCACCGGCGCGCGCGCTCGCCGCACCGGTGCGACATCACCGAAAGCATCCCGCCTGAGCCATCGGCTTCGCGGCGATCGGCACTGCCCACGCCACCAATCCCCTGCGTCCCCCACATCCGAATTGCATCGGTAAGCGCGATCGATACCAGGGTATGACGCCACGTCGATCGACCCCGCGCCAGGAACACTCCCCCCTTTTTCTTCCGCGGTATCAACGGCTTGGGCCAACGAAGTCAACTCATACCCCCGATGATTTCATCTTTATTAATGCATTCACACGGATACGTTTGCTTTCACTCGATAACGCTCACCCCACTTACATTTATTTCGTTTTGTGTAAGTGGTGTAATTATCTGAAAGATTAGATCGCTTTATTACGACTGCAGTCGCTCATCTCAACATAAACGGAAATACTCGGAAACGATCCTTGCGTGATCGCCCCGCTACGATTCGTCCGTTCGCTGCCCTGCACCATTTTTAGGGTATCGATATGTAATCCTTTTAGAGCATTGCGCTCGCCAAAACAACGCGCTCGTCACGCCTTTTTGCGTCGATCCGCGTCGTTTTGGGCATCGATTTCTAGTGTGTTCCACACGACGAAAACAATGAGGCTCCAGTGGTAAAACGAATCGCAGTGTGTGGCCTTGGGTATGTCGGCCTGCCAGTAGCCGTCGCATTCTCAAGACGCTTTGATGTCATCGGCTTCGATGTAGACGAACGGCGAATCGCACGATTGAAAGCGGGGGACGACTGGACGGGCGAAATCGAACACGACGTCCTGGCTGCATCCCCGATGACGTTCACCGACCAGGTGGCAGACCTGGAAGGCTGCGACTTTTTCGTCGTCGCCGTTCCCACGCCCGTGGACGAAAGAAACAACCCCGACTTCTCCCTTCTCGTCAGGGCGTGCCAATCGATCGGTCCGGTAATGCGCGCCGGCTGCATCGTCGTCTTCGAATCTACTGTGCACCCCGGTGCCACCGAGGAAATCTGCGGACCCGAACTCGAACGCGTATCGGGCCTGCGCTGCGGTATCGACTTCAAGCTGGGCTATAGCCCCGAACGAATCAATCCGGGCGATCGCGAACATCCGCTCGAGAAAATCGTCAAGATCGTCTCCGGCCAGGATGAGGAATCGCTGGACATCATTGCCGGCGTCTACGAAAAAATCATCGACGCCGGCGTGCACCGTGCCTCCTCCATCAAAGTGGCCGAGGCGGCGAAAGTGCTCGAAAACACCCAACGCGACATCAACATCGCGCTCATGAACGAGATGTCGAAGATCTGCGATCTGGTCGGCATCCGCACCTCGGAAGTCCTGACCGCTGCCGGTACCAAATGGAACTTCCTCAAGTTCACACCGGGTCTCGTGGGCGGCCACTGCATCGGGGTCGATCCGTATTACCTGACGTCCAAAGCCCAGGAGCTGGGCTATCACCCCGAAGTCATCCTGTCGGGCCGCCGCATCAACGACGGCATGGCCAATCACGTGGCTTCACGTGTGGTGCAAACGCTGGCGCGCAACGGTCGCCTCAACGCGTCGACCCGGGTAGGCATTCTGGGCATGACGTTCAAGGAGAACGTCCCCGACATTCGCAATTCGAAGGTGGTCGATCTCTACAACGCCCTCGGCAGCTACGGCATCACTCCGATGGCGTGCGACCCGATGGTCGATTCGGCTCAGATGGAGCACGAGTACGGCATCACCCTCGTGGCACGCGACGGTTTTCGCGATCTGGACGTCCTGATTCTCGCGGTGCCGCACCGCGAAACGATGGACACCATTTGGGAAGACATTCCCCAACTCGTCAAGCATGGCGGCATGGTGTGCGACTTGAAGTCGGTGCTCGACAGCAAGCGCCTTCAGTCCGACCTCGTGTACTGGACGCTCTAAGTTCAATCTCGTTATCCATCACTGCAAGAGAGGCCCTGAATGGCTGCTTTTACCATCGCTCCGATTGGAACCTGCCGCATCCACACGCCACTGCGCGATGCCGTGGGACGCTACCCGATCAAGCTGCAACTCGGCCGTAATTACGGTTTCGTGCACACCAGTGGAGAGGCGCTGCAGCAGGCCCGATTCATGTTTGGTCAAAGCGATATTCCCGCCGACGTCCAGCGCTTGATCTTCCGGCCTTCGAATGGCGAACAGGCTCGCCGCGGCACGCACAAGCCGGCCGACCTGTACATGGTCGAACTTTCCTCGCGCAAGCTGTTGACCGTCGACGGGCATCCCATTCAGTCCAACTACCTGGTGCGCTATTTCAGCGAGTTCTTCGCCGATCGTGCGCGCACCCGGATGTTCTGGTCGCTTGCCAGCACCGACCGGCTCGTTGAGCGGCGCGCGTTGCTTGAACAGGATCCCGTGTTCAAAAGCCTCGACTCGGACGACCGAGAATTGCTGGCACGCATCCTGAAGCGCGATCCGGCCGATGACGAGATTCAACAGGATATGCGTGAGCTCGTCGACTTGCTCGGCCGCGACAAGGTGGTGTTCGTCACGCACGTCAACGCCTTGACGCCGGAGAACGCACCGATCGAACAGCGCGAGCAACTCATTTCCGCCATCATTGCCAGTGCACAGCACATCGGCGTGCCTTGCTACGATCCGACGCCGTTGATGAACAAGATCGGACAAGCCGACGCCATGGAAGACGGCGGCCTCGATCTGACCCATTACACCCCGCTCTTCGCGGAGCGTCTTTTCGGTGACTGGTTCAAGAACTTCATGCGTCCCAGGATGGGCACGACCACGCTGCAGCCGGTCGCGCCGAAGCTTGGCGCCGACGAGAGCGCCGAATACCTCGAAAAGGTTTGGGAATCGGGTGATTTGCGCCGCGCCTCCGAGGGCGTGCGCGACGTGCTGCGCCGCCATCCCGGACTGCTCGATCACGTGCTGCTGTTTGCGAAGATGCAGGAAGAACTGGGCGACTACGAAGGATCGCTTGCATTGCTGGACAGCGCCGATGGCGCCATCGCCTCGGGCAGCAAGGCCGAGCAGATCTTGATGCGCAATCAATTCAAGCTCGGACGCCATGACGTGGCGTACCCACTCGCGGTGGGCCTGCTGGGCGACGAAATCGAAACCCCGGAAATCGTGCGGATCGCGGCGGTCTCCGCAGGGCAATTGGGACACATGGACGAAGCCCTGGGTCACTGGAAGCAGCTGTTCCGCATCACCGACGCGCATGAGGCAGGTGCGGTGGAAGCGGCCGACACGGTGCTCACGCTGCTGCAGACCGCCGGCGACATCGAGGCCGCCCTGCGTTGGGTTCACGAAGTACGTGCGACGGTACCCTCATATGGCCGGGGCTTCGCAGTACTGTGGCGTGACCGGCTCCTGGCCGGCGATCGCACGGGACTGCGTGCCCTGGCGTCCGAGTCTCCCGCGCTCGAGGATGTCGACGTCCTGGAGCTCGTCAAGGAAGCCACGTGGCGCGGCTTCATCATGGCCGCGGCGGCGTTGGCGGTGTCGTGCCGCCTGGCACATAGCGATCGGGAAGAGATCGGCGCCTGGCTGCAGGCGCAATCATCGGCCTGGGCCGACGAAGGCACGCGCGCCTTGCAAGAGGGGCGTCTGCGCGACGCTGCCGACAGGATCTGCGCGCATCGCCTGCTCAATCCCGATGCCCTGACCGGGCTGCGCGCGCAGCGCGCATTCGAACGTGCCATGCGCCTGGGTGTGCGGGCTGCGCTCCTGGCGGGCAACCACAAGGAAGTGATCGACCTCACCGACATCGCACTCGATACCAACGTGCAATTTCCCGAGCTCGACGCCATGCGCGGCCGAGCGGCCGACGCCCTCGGCGACAAGCAAACGGCGTTGTGGCATCTCGAGCAGGCAGCGGCCGACGACGCTGCGCCACTGAGCACGCAACTGTACTTTGCACGTGTCGCCTTCAACGGGGGCTGGTTCGGTCAAGCCATCGATGCGTACAAGGCCGTACTCGCCCACGCATCGGCCGACGAAGGCGCGAAAGAAGAAGCGCAGCGGCAGCTTGGCCGTCTCGGGCCCCGCGCCATCCGAAGCGCACGCGAAATGCTCTCTGCCGGCGATCATCGGGGGGCCTGGGATCTGCTTGAACGCGTGGCCCAATCGTGGCCGCAGATGACCGAAGTCGAGCACGAGAAACGCCGCATCCTCGCGGTCTTGTATGCGGAAGTGCGCGCACTCGATCCATCCAGCACCACCGAACGTCTGGCACTCGGCGAGCGGATCCTGCAGCTCGTGCCCAACGATCTCATCGGCCTGCGTCTCGCCGCCGTGGGCGCCATGCGTCTGCACCGCTTCGAGCAGGCATTGCCGTACTGGCGCACGCTCAAGGCCCATTCCGACAATCCGGCACAGTTCGACCACTACATCCAGCGTTGCCTGGTATGGATCGAAAAAGCCAACCGCAGGAAGGCAGCATGACGCCCCCGCTGGTTACCGAGCGGGAGGACGTCAAGTCCGACCTGCTCGGGATTCACGCGCAACTGGAAGAGATCGTTGCGGCGTCGGGGCGGGTGCAGGTGGCCCAGGAAAACCTGGCACGCGCAGAAGCGCTGGCCGGCGCTCACCTGGCGGACGCCAAGGTCCGCTTTCTTCTCCTTCGGTTGAAGGAAGCAGCGGGGTTGAATGAGGGCATGTCCGAGCAGTGGTCCGCATTGCTGGAAGCATGCCCGGACGACCTCCAGATCGTGCGCTACCGCGCGACCCGACTGGTAAAGGAACGGCATCTGGACGCTGCCTTATCCCTGGTCGACCGCCATCTGCCCGAATCGACGGACGTTCCCGCCAACCTGTTCGCCCGCGCGAAACTGTTGAGCGACATCCGTGCACATGAGCAATCGGATGCGTTGTTTCGCCGGCTGATCTCGCAGCATGTCGATCGCAACATACGCGTCGAGTTTGCCAAACGCTTGCGCAAACGCGGCCTGCTGGCGGACGCATTCGCCACGATCGCACCCGTGGCGAAACAGCTTGTGCCGGGTAGCAAGGCGGCAGAACTCGCCACGGGGCTGGCGAGCGACTATGTGTTCTACCAAGGTTTCGAGTCCGACGCCGACCTGGCGGGCAAAGATATCAAGATCGTGTCGATGAAGCACGCGATCCTGCACTTCCGAAATCGGCAGATCGCCGAGCACTCCCCCGACAAACCGGTCTCGGTCGCCCTCGTGACCGGGAGCCTGGGGCCGGGCGGTGCAGAGCGCCAGCTCACCCGGCTTGCCGGTGAATTGAGCAGAATGTCCGAGTTTCCTGCGCACCCGCCCGCTGGGATGCTCATGCGGCCGGAAAAGGTCGAAGTGCTGGTCAAGCAGCATACCGAGCCCACCGGCTCCAGCAAGAAACAGGGGCTGGACTTCTTTCTTCCAATCCTCGTCAAGGCGCAGATTCCAGTCACGGAAATCAATCGCCTGCCGGCGATCTCCGCGGCTCATCAATCCGTTCCGGAAGGCAGCCTCGGCCGCTTGCTGGAGCAATTGCCGCCCCCCGTCCATTACGGCGTCACCCGTCTTGCCCCCCTTTTGCGGGCAAATCCCTTCGACGTGGTGAGCTTGTGGCAGGACGGCACATGCCTCTTCGGTGCGCTGGCAGCCCTGCTGGTCGGCGTGCCCACCATCCACCTTGTGTTTCGGGGCCTGCCGCCGAACATTCGCAAGGATCGCTTTCGCGAAGAGTATCCCGAGCTGTATCAAGCGCTGGCCCAGGTACCTGGGGTGTACTTCGTCAGCAATAGCCGCACGGCGGCCGAGGCCTATGCGCAATGGCTCGACATTCCGATCGTGCGCTTTCACGTCCTCTACAACGGCGTACCGGACTTGACGACCGACAGTTCGGTGGCCGATGAAAACAAATGGCACGCCTTCCAGGAAAACACGACCGAAGCCACGGAGACGATCGGTGGCGTCTTCCGCCTGGAGCCGGACAAGCGGCCTCAACTCTGGATCAAGTTGGCCGCGCAGTATTTGAAGCGACGACCGCACGCGCGCTTTGTCATCGTCGGTGACGGACGTCTGCACGAAATCATCGTGGCACTGGCTTCCGAGCTGCGCGTGACGGACAGGCTGTTGCTCGTGGGACTATCGAATCATGTGGGCTACTGGTATTCGAAAATGGACGCCAGCGTTCTGCTCTCACGGTACGAAGGCTTGCCCAATGTGCTGATCGAGGCCCAGCTTTTGGGCGTTCCGGTCGTCTCGACACCCGCTGGCGGTGCAGGGGAATGTTTTGTGGAAAACGAGACGGGGCACCTGCTCAGCGATGTCGAGCACCCGGACCTGACCGAGGCCTGCGACAAGATCGAGTCGATGGTGGATCTCGCGCGCAGCAATGACGAATTGAAGTCGCAAAGCCGCCATCGAGCGCAAACCTTGTTTTCGCTCGAGTCGATGCTGTTCAAGTTTCTGTCTTTGTGCGTGCCGGTCATGCCCGTGTCGGGAAATGACGAATGCATCGATTTTCAACCCCTGCGCCGCAAGACGGCCTGACTACCGCTTCAGCCCTCGCTCAGGCCCAAAAGGTATACGATTTTATGCAAACGAACGTTCCGGCTTCCGGCCGGCCGCGCGCCGCCGCGCCGGTCATTGTGCTGTTGGCAGCCCTTGCACTGACGGGCTGCCAACTGCCGCGCTCCGGTCCGATGTTGAGCGAGATGACCGGTGCCCACGATGACAAGGATGTCGTGGTGATGCCCGTCTCGCGCGAACTCGTGCGTGCGAGCCAGGTGCCTGCCGTTGCCGATTTTCCCGTGCGCTATCGCGATCTCACGCAGGCGGGATTCGATCGCCTGGTTTCAGGCGACGGCATCAATGTGAAAGTGTGGGAGCGCGGCGGGCTGGGCGTGTTCGCAGCAGATCCCTCTGGCGTGAGCGATCTGGGCAATCAGGAGATCGACCGGGCGGGAAATGTGCATTTCCCCATCCTCGGCAAGTTCCGCGCCGCGGATTTGACGCTGGGGCAACTGCACGATGCCATCATTGCCCGCCTGGCCCGGCTCGTCGTGGGTGCGGATGTGAGCGTCACGCGCGCGGCCGATGCGCGCGGGCAGATGGTCACCGTTCAGGGCAATCTCACCAAGCCCGGCATGTATCCGATCACCCAGACCGCTCAACGCTTGAGCAGTGCGCTGGCACTGGCGGCACCGGTGCAGACCAATCCCGAGCAGCTCGTCATCAGCCTTCGCCGCGATAATCAGGTGGCTTCGGTCAGGCTGTCGGACCTCTATCGCAATCAGAACAACGACATCCTCTTGCGGCCGGGCGATGTCATCACCGCCTACGACTCGCGAGAGTATCTGACCGTACTGGGCGCGGCCGGCAATCAAGGGCGCGTGGCCATCAGCAAGCGCAACTACTCCGTTCTGGACGCCCTGGCCGATTCGAAGGGACTCGACGACGCAACGGCAGACCCGCGCTCCGTATTCCTGTTCACGCCTGCAACAGCCGGCGCGGCCGGCAAGCCCGACCTGCTGCCGGTGGTGTATCAATTCGACCTCACGCGTCCGGAGCAGATTGCGCTCGCCCGCGAGTTCAGTGTGCATGAAGGCCAGGCGATCTATATCTCCGATGCGCCGTTTACCCAAGTGCAGAAGGTGCTGTCCGCCTTCCGCGTCACGATGAGTGCAGGCTTCAGCGCGACACGGTCGATCGACAGCGACTCGGGTTCGACGACTACCGGCATCCCTTGATCGCGTGTCGATAAGCAACGAAGACCGGATCAAGGGCTGGCGGGCCCGCCGCAAGGACAGCACTTACGCGGTAGGCGCCGGCGTCAAGGATTGGCGCCTGGATCCGGCCGCGCTGTTTGAAGCCACGGCCTCCCCGGCCGTCCTGCTCAAGCCCTTGCTCGCGCGGCTCGAAGGTGAGCCACACGATTCCGTGGCCGCCCGGCGCACCGTCTATGAGGCCGTGCAGACGGAGCTGAATGCAGAGATCGCGCGCAGTGCAGTCGATGAGGCGCTTGCCGACTTCTCCCGACGGCGTTTGCGTGTCATCGTCCGTCTGCTCGAGCAGGATGTCCGCGCCGGCGTCGACGTGTTCGCACCGGGCTACTTGCCGGCCAAGCTGGTCGCGGAGGACGAGCGCCTTGCCGTGGCGCACGCTCGGCGCGCCGAACGGCGCAAACAGGACGCCGCGCGCGATGCCCGCCGTCATGCCTCACGCAACGACATCGCGCTGCAAATCGACCTCCCTCAGGGCGAGGCCGGCGATCTTGCGATGCTGCGCCAACGCTTGCAAGGGTTGCACGACGCCCATCACGCGCGCGATACCGGCCGCAGTCTGCCCACCGGGCGCACCTTGCTGGCCCTATTCGTCTATCAATTGCGCGTGATACAGGGCGAAAGCCGAATTGCCCTGGTGTGGGCGCTGGTCGGCCCCGTGGTGTTGCTCACGCTGATTTCGTCGCTCTACATCCTGCTGGGCACCCATTACATCCTCGGCATGGACGTGCAGACGTTCTCGCTCCTGGGGGCCACGACCTGGATCATGTTCCGCCAGATCATCTTCAGAAGCAGCACGGCCTATATCTCGGCGCGTGGCATGTTGAATTTCATCGGCGTGACACCCCTGATGTGTGCGCTGGTGCAGGCGCTCATCTACGTCTCGGTGTATCTCGTCGTGTTCGCGATATTGATCAGCGCGGGCCATGCGCTGGGGTACATCACACTGGCCCAAAGCTGGACGGGGTTCGTGCTCTACGTCGTGCTGATGGCATTCGGTGGCGCGGCAATGGGCGTGCTGTTCGGATCGATTGCGACCTTCTGGCACTTCTTCCTCAGGCTCGCGCCGATCATCGAACGGTTTCTACAGATCTTCGCCGGGGTGTTCTTCGTCTCGGAACAGTTACCCGAGCAATTGCGCCCGTGGATACTCTGGTCGCCGTTCGCGCACGGCATGCAACTCCTGCGCTCGGCGTATTTCAGTGCCTACACGTCGCAGGATGCGAGTCTGGCTTATTTCCTGACGACGCTGGTGTTCCTGATGGTCGTCGCACTGGCCGCCGAACGTCTCGCCCGCCCCAACGTGCAACCCATGTGAGGCCCAAGCGAATGATTCACCTCAACAGCGTCACCGATAAACCCTATGCGTTCGGAAGCCGGCAACCGTTGCTCGTCGATGCCGATCTCGACATCGGCGTCGGCCGCTACGCCTTGCTGTCGCATTCGCCAGAGCGGCATCGTCAGTTGGTCGACGTGCTGTGCGGCCTGCGTCCCACAAGCCAGGGATTCGTCACGCACGATGGCAACGTGTCGTGGGCGATAGGCCGGCAAGGCTTCATACGCGGCAAAGCCAGCGGTCTGAGCATGATCGCGTTCGTGAGCGAGATGTATGAGATCGACGCGAACGCCACCTACGAGTTGGTCGCCGACCTCGTCAGCGATCCCGAAGGCCTGGCCAAACCCATGGAACATTGGCCGCTTTACGCGCGGCAGGAGTTTTCGTTCGCATTGGCCCTGGCCCCGGCCTTCGATGTGTACGTCATCGAAGGGGCCATCCCATTCGAGCCCTGCCGGTTTACCCGTCTCTGGTTGGCGCTGTTCGAAGAGCGGCTGATTGGCCGGACCTTGATTCTTTCCAGTTATCGCCAGAACCAGATGGCCGACTATTGCCTAAAAGGCTTGATTTATGAACGACACGCCCTCCGCATCGACGACGACCTCGACCAGTGCCTCAGCAGGTTCCCTCCAAGACGATCGAGGAGCGAATCCGGTACAGGCGACGACGGACTCGGAGGCGGCTTCGACGAAGGACAGCTCGGCCTCTGATGCGGGTTCCGAGATCGAACGCCGGCGTCGCGAACGGCAGCGCGCGCAGCAAGCACGACGTCGCCATCGATGGATCAACGCCATCATCGTCGTGGTGCCGGTGGTGCTCGCGCTGGTTTATGTGCTCTGCATCGCGACGCCGCGCTACGAAGCGGAGTCGCGCTTCTTCGTGCAATCGGGATCCAGCCAGCAAGGCGGCGGCGGTGCAGCGAGTCTGCTCACCACGGGCAACATGGGCGGCATGCTTGGCGGTTTCGTCGACGGATGGGCGGTTGCGGATTTCCTGAAGTCGCGCGACGCCATGCAGCAACTCGATCGTCAAGTCGATCTGCGCCAGTACCTGGTTCGCCCGGGCATCGACCCGCTCAATCATCTTGCCGACGATGCAAGCGAAGACGATCTCTATCGCGCCTACCAAGCGTCGGTGCATGTGTCCTTCAATGCACTGGAGCAGATCGACGTGTTGCGCGTGAGCGCATTCTCTCCGGCGGACGCGGCAACCCTTTCGCGGGCGCTCATCGGACTGGCGGAAACCTTCGTCAGCACGATGAACAAAAAAGGGGTGGCCGATACGTTGAAGGTCAGCGAAGCGTCGGTCCGGCTCGCGGAAAAAAAGGCCCTCGAGGCCAGGGAGGCGCTATCGGAATGGCGCACCGCCCATGGCAACATCGACCCGACGGCGACGGTGGCCCTGCTGCTGAATCTCTCCAGCCAGCTCGAGAGCGAACTCAGCAGCGCACAGATCAACCTCGACAAGCTCCGTGCGCTCGGCAACAAGGATCATTTCATGTTGAAGCCCGCTGAACTGCAGGTCGCGGCTTTGCAGAAGCGGATTGCCGCATTACGCCGGCGCTTGAGCGGCGAAGGCAACACGGAAGCCAAGCAGCTCAAGTCGTATGAAGCGCTGCGGAACACGCAAGCGTTTGCGGATTCGAATCTGACCCTGGCACAGCAGACGTATCAGCAGGCCGTGACGGATACGCTCCGATTGCAGCGGTACTTGTCCATCATCGCGCAGCCCGTGCCGACCGACCGGCCGAGCAGTCCACGCCTGGCCATCCTGCTGTTGCAAGCGCTGGCGCTGGGCTTTGTGCTGATGTTCATCGCCCGCGTTGCGATGTCTTTATTGAGAGGGTTGCGTCATGGTTGACACCGCATCTGCACACCGTCAAGCCGAAGCCGATGCGGCCGCCCGGTTGCGTACCGTCATCGAGGCCATCCATGCTGCGGCCGATCCCGTGCGCGAAGTCGGCATGCTCGCGCCGGCACTGGCACACGTGCGCGAGGGCTGGCGCGACGTTCGACGATGGCTGATCTCGCCGCTGGTGCGCGAGGCCCGGCTCGCGCCTGCAATCGCGGCGCTCGACGTCCTTGTAGCGGCCTATCCTTTGCGCGTCGATGATCGCCGCCTGCTGGCGAGCCTTCTGGGCCGCACGGAACAGTGGGCGCGCGCCATTGCCGAAGCCGACGCCGCCGCGGCGATCGAGCCCGATACTGCAGCGCTGCAGGCTGTCCGCATTCAATTGCGCGTGCAGGCTGGGCAACTGACCGAGGCGGCCCAGGTCGCCCGCGCCACCGTGGCGCTGGCGCAGCGCGACCCTTCCCAGGCGTACTTCTGGATGCTGGCCTTCGTGCGCAATGGCGATGCCACCGAGGCGGCAGATGTTGCGGCGGCCCTGGATTCGCACCACCTCCCACATGAACGTGCGGCGGCAATGGCCGTGCGGGCCTTGATCGACGACGGCCGAGCGGAGGCGGCCATCCGGCTGGGCACGGCGGCATTGAGCGCAGGCCACGACTGCGCCGCCTTGCGCTCAGCGCTCGGCCTCTCGCACCTTCGTCGCGGCACCGACGACGACCGCAAGGTGCATGCGCTCGCGCATTTCGAAGCGGGCTTGACGGCTTCGCCCGAAGACGTGAGGCTGCTGTCGCTTTATGGCGAAACCTTACTGCGGGCCGGGCAATACAAGAAAGCCGTCGCGCCGCTCAAGCACGCCCTCGACCTCGCGCCAGAATTGGAACAAACGCGTGGGCTCTATGCGCGCGCGTTGCGCTACACGCTTCAGTACGACGATGCCGCCGATCAACTGGTGAGAATGGTCGAAAAATCGCCTGAGAAACTGCTTTGGCAGCGTTCGGCGATTGGGGCCTTATCCCAGGCCGGCCGCGAGCAGGAGGCCGAGGCACTGTTTGAAAAATACGTGGCGAAACGACGCATGCAGTTGCCGCCCACCTTCCAGGAGGCGATGCGCCGGCTGGACGAGCGGCTCGATACTGCGCCGATACCGCAGGCACGGCTGGACTGGGCCTGGTCGCTGCGCGGCGATACCCATGTGGATCGCGCGCAGTGGGAGCGCCGGGCACGCTGGGGCCATCTGGTGGATCATCTTCTGTTCGACTGGCTGGAATGCCGCGAAGAAAGTGTCGAAGAGGCCATGCCGCTGCTTGGCGAGCTCGACACCGGCGAGCGGTTCTTCGCGCCGCTGCTGGCAGCCGGCCGCGGCGTGGTGGTTGCCACGGCGCACGTCGGCCCCATGTATGCCGGGCTCATGGCGCTCGAACTGCTCGGCATTCCCTCGCGCTGGCTTGCAACGGCACCCAAGATCGCCCAGAGCAGCTACGCTGCCGCGTTGATTTCCACGGCGGACCAAACCGAAGCGCAAGTCGCCAAGGCCTGCATGCGCGCGCTGGGATCCGGCTACGTGCTGTGTCTGGCCATCGACGGCGCGGCAAACCCGGCAGCGCCGCGCACGATCTTCGAAGGGCAGGACGTCACGTACTCCAGCTTCGCCTCGCTTTTGGCGCATCGCCTGGGCGTGCCGTCGGTCTTCTACGTACCGCGCTGGGAAAACGGGCAGGTGGCGTATACGCTGAAGATGCTGCCTGCAGCCCATCCCGGCGAGGATGCCGATGCTTATTCGCGGCGATGGCAGGCGGCCTACTTCCAGCACCTCAAGGCGCATCTCGCCGGCCCTCCGGAAGACCTGCGCCTGAGCGGTGGCATCTGGCGGCACGTGAAGTCCGCAGACCGATCCGAGCAACGATAGGGAGTAAATGCCGATGACGTCAGCCATGATGATGCGGGGAGTCGTGCTTGCCATGGTCTTGTGGCACGGTGGCGCGAGCGCTGCCCATGGATCGTGCGACCGACCGAACGAAGATTGTCCATCCGTCTCTTCGCTGCTTGAGCAACGCGAAGGTTACGGCGCGCGGGCCGCAGGCGGGTCAGGCGGCACATTCGTCGAGGTCACGTCCAACGAGGACGCCGGGCCGGGCACGCTGCGCGCCGCGCTTGCCCAGGCCAGGCAAGGCCCCACCTGGATCCGCTTTGCGTCCGACATGACGATCGTCTTGAAGTCGCAACTTCGCGTGCCGTCGAACATCACCATCGACGGACGCGGCAGGCGCGTCACCCTGCTGGATGACGGCCTGGGTGTGTATGGCAGCAAAAACGTCATCCTCACGCATCTCACGATCGATGGGCGCTTGAGCAGGCTCACGCAGGCGGTGAACGTGGCCAACGGCAGCCGCGACGTGTGGGTCAATCACCTCGATCTTTCGCGCATGTCCGATCGGCTGCTCAATGTGAAGAACGGCTCCACCGACGTGACGATCTCATGGACGAAATTTCACAACTCGAACAAAGTCATGTTGCTCAACAACATCACCAACGAGAACCTCTTCCACAACTACGACCGCGATGCGATCGCGCGCGTGACGCTGCACCATAACTACTTCTTCAACACCGTGCAGCGCAATCCAAGAGCGCAGTTCGGTACGTTTCATTTATTCAACAATCTATTGGAGAACTGGGATTTCTACGGCATGAGCTTCAGCCTGGAAGCCAAGGCGCTCGTTGAAGGCAACATCTTCAGCAACACCACCGCGCGCCAATGTGTAGAGCCCGCGCGGTCCCCTACGGTTGAAGGTGTCGACGTCAATTACTGCCGCTTCATCCCGATCGCTTCAGAACGAAGTGCGCTGGAGAACGGCGAATCCGATCGCCGTGCCTATGAAAAACTGAAGGCCCAACACGGATACACGCGCGACTACAAAGCGTATCTGCGGTTGAAAGATAACCTGTACCTGGGCGATGCGAAGCCGGTGCTGAAGGATTACCGGCCTGAGTCGGTTTCCACGCCGCCCTATCGCTATCGCTACGAGCCGCCCACGCCGGAACTGGCCGAAAAAATCCGCAAGTTCGCCGGCAACACGAGCACGCAGCAAGCGGACGAATAGCAGGCAGATAACCCGCGGGCAGCCGAGCCGCGAGCGGCTGACCAGCAGCCGGGCGGCTAGCGGCGCCTTTAACATGGCACCGCACCGCAGCGTCGTTCTCACTTGCGCAACAGTACACGCGCCGCACTGTCTTGCAACGCATTCACGAAGGCCTGGACGGCCGGATGCTGCCGTTCGCCCTTGCGATAGGCCAGCAGAATGCGGCGTTGAATCTCCGGCCGCAGACGCACCGCCGTCACCCCAGGCAAGGGTTTGATCAGGCGCAACCCGGATGCGAGCGAAATCGAACAGCCCGACGCCACCATGGCTGCAACCATCCCGAAACCCGAGCAGTGCGCATTGATTCGCGGTTCGAATCCGGCGCGCCGGCACAACCCGGCGATGAATGCCCCGAACGAACTGGACGTCGAATCCAGCGCCCATGCGGCATCGCGCAGATCCACAACCCGCAGCGATGCGCGCGTGGCCAGCGGATGGTCGCTCGGCAGCAACACATGCAGCACATCCTGCCCGACCGGCAGCAAGTCGTAGGCATCATGACGCCCGCCGGGATCGGCGGCCAGATCGTCGATGATAGCCACATCGGTGTGCCACGCACCCAATGCCGTGAGGCCCTCCTGCGGCTCCATTTCCTGCACCACGATCCTCAAGTGGGGATGGGAATCCTGCAACTCCCGCACCGTATCTGCGAGTACGGCCACCGCGATGGAGGGAAACGATGCCACCCGCAACTCCCCGGCGATGTCGCTGCGCAATTGCGCCAGTTCGGCCTTCGCCTCATCGAGCACGCCCATGATGCGCTCGGTGTGACGCACCAACGCTTCTCCTGCGGGCGTCAACGCCACGCCACGTCCGCGGCGTTCGGTCAATCGGGTATCGAGATCGCGCTCGAGTTGCGCGAGCTGCTGCGAGATGGCCGACGGCGTGAGGTGCAACGACTGCGCAGCCGCTGCCATCGTGCCGCAGGTGGCTAGCGCGCGCAGCGTCAAAAGGCGATTCATATCCATTGCGTCAGGGCCCTTGCCTCTTTCTTTAATCGATAGATATTCTAATGAATATGCTTAATTTATATCAGTAGACGTAACGATATCGCCTTCTTACCATGGGGCGATCAATAAATATCCGCGTGGCCATTCAGCGCGGCAAAGGGAGACCCATACCGTGGCAGTCAGCGTCTTCGACCTGTTCAAAATAGGCATCGGGCCATCGAGCTCGCACACCGTGGGTCCCATGCGAGCGGCGGTGCTGTTCACGCGCGCATTGCAGCATGGCAATGAGATCACGAATGTCGCACGGGTGAGCGTGGCGCTTTATGGGTCGCTCGGCGCCACAGGAAAAGGTCACGGTAGCGGCACGGCCGTCATGCTGGGACTCGCCGGACATGAGCCGGATACGGTAGACGTCGACGCCATTCCAAACCGCCTGGACGCGATCCGCGCCACACAGTCGATCTCGCTTGGCGGCAGCCACGCCGTGGCGTTCGACGACGCGCAAGACATCGTCTTCCATCGCACCCGGTCCCTACCGTTTCATGCCAACGGCATGACGTTCACGGCTTTCGACCGAAACAACGCCCTGCTCCGCGAGGCGACCTACTACTCCGTAGGCGGCGGGTTCGTAGTGAGCGACGCCGTGGCGTCCGACGGCAGCAGGCAGAAGATCATCGCGCCGGATACCACCATCCTCCCGTATCCCTTTCATCACGCCGACGATCTGTTGCGCCTCACGGAGGCGCACGGGATCAGCATCGCAGCGCTCATGCGCGGCAACGAACGCCACTGGCGCACCGATAGCGAAATCGATGCCGGCCTGCTCAAGATCTGGCAAGTCATGCAGGACTGCGTACAGCGCGGCTGTCGTACGGAGGGCATCCTGCCTGGCGGCTTCAAAGTGCGCCGTCGCGCCGCACGCCTGGAACAGCGGCTGGGTGTCTTCAGCCCCACGCCCGAGGATCCGCTGCGCGTGCTGGATTGGGTCAACCTCTGGGCGCTTGCCGTCAACGAGGAAAACGCGGCCGGTGGCCGGGTGGTCACCGCGCCGACCAATGGCGCGGCCGGCATTATCCCCGCCGTCCTGCACTACTACACACAGGCGATCCCGGACGCCTGCGATCGAGGCGTGATCGACTTTCTGCTCACGGCCGGTGCCATCGGCATCCTGTACAAGGAAAACGCGTCGATCAGCGGTGCCGAGGTGGGATGCCAAGGTGAGGTCGGCGTGGCGTGTTCCATGGCCGCAGGCGCATTGTGCGCCGTGCTCGGCGGCACGCCAAGCCAAGTGGAAAATGCCGCCGAAATCGGCATGGAGCACCATCTTGGCCTAACCTGCGATCCCGTCGGCGGCCTGGTGCAGATCCCCTGTATCGAGCGCAATGCCATCGCATCGGTGAAAGCCATCAATGCGGCCCGCATGGCGCTCTATGGCGATGGCGCGCACCACGTGAGCCTGGACAAGGTCATCAAGACCATGCGCGAAACCGGCGCCGACATGCTCAACAAGTACAAGGAAACCGCACGTGGCGGACTGGCGGTGAATATCGTGGAGTGCTGAGATGAAAAGGTGCTCAGGCGAAAGTGCATGGACGAAAAAATGGGGCGGATCATCTCCGCCCCACGTTCATCACCAGCTGATGCTCAATGCAGATTACTTGATGACGGCGACATCGCCGGCGCCCAGTTCAGCACCCGTCTGCGGATCGATGTTGGGATCCGACACGGTGCGCGACACCATGGCCTGCAGGTCCTCGACTTCATAGGATTGCAAGGCAACCGTCGCCGTGCCATCGCCACCGTCTACCGCGCGCTGCGCCTGACGATCGGAGATGTACTCGAAGTTCTCATCGCTGTTCCACGAACCGCGCATATCGCCATCGCCTTGGGACATGTTGAAGTACACCGACGTAAATCGCGGGTCGCCCTGCAGTTTGCCCGGCGGAAAATTCGGCTCCATGGCATACAGCGCCTTTTCGAACGACTTCTGGTGGGCGATTTCACGCGTCATCAAGAACGTCAGCGTATCTTTCACGCCGGGGTCTTGCGTTGCATTGATCAATCGTTCATAGATGATTTTGGCGCGTGCCTCGGCCGCGATATTCGACCGCAAGTCAGCGGACGGATCGCCTACGTTATCGATATAGCCTGCGGTCCACAATTGACCGGCCGAATTCGTGAGGGCCGGACCACCGCCGTACAGCAGTTGCGTGGTGTGCGAATCGTTACCCGGGCCGTTGAGCCCCTTGTAGATTTCGGCTTCACTTGCCGTGGCTTCGGCTAGCTGACCCTTGGCACCCTTGTTCAGCATCGCAACCAGGTTGCCGATGATTTCCAGGTGGGACAGCTCTTCGGTCGCAATGTCCATCAACAAGTCTTTACGACCCGGGTCATCGTCAGCCAGCGATTGACCGAAGTAGCGACAGGCGGCAGCCAACTCGCCTTGCGGACCGCCAAATTGCTCGAGAAGCAGATTGGCCAGGCCGGGATTCGATTCGGATACCCGTACGGTGTACTGCAAGCGTTTGTTGTGCGCGAACATGGATAGCTCCAGATGTTTTTGATATCCACGGGGCAGAATGCGCGGCGGACTGTCGATGCGTTGACCATGACGTGCTTCGACGCAGCGTCATGCAGAAAAGATCGTTTGGATCCTGTGCCTGTTCTCTCGCATGGACAGTGCCGAGATGACCGCCATCATCATTAAAGGCGCATAAATCATCGTCTGGCGCAACCGAATTTGCCGAATACCCGTACCGCTTCATAGCAAGCGCAACTCAATCGAAACACCGTGTGTCCACAGCGTTGATGCCGATAACATGAGAGGCAACGCAGGTCAGAAGAATCGGCTGTGCGTTGCGGCGCCGTGCACACCGGCATCGCACAATCGTGCTCAACCATGCAATATCTTCGTGCCGGGTCGTGCGATCGAATGGCTCAGGAAGGTGTTCGATCGGCGAGATCGACTGCGCCGCGCGCCGATAGATCGCTTCGCATCTCATGCGCTTCTTCCGCCGATGTGCAGCTCACGAATAACGTGACGGAGCCATCGATCCGAGGATTGGCATATTGCTCGTCGTAATCGCCCGATTGTTTGCCGTCATGCCGCTTGTTGCCAATCACAAAGTTGCCTTCCGTGGGGCCCGCCTCGTCTTCACGAACGTCGACGCGGATACGGTCGGCATCGATCCTGTTCGAATCGATCAGAGCCTGTCGCGCGACCTGCGCGTCGTCGAAGCTGGAGAATATGAAGGCGATGGTGTGGTCTTGTTGCATGGCGATCCCGAGTGAAAGTAGTGCGCATGGCGCGCATCGCACATGCCTGCGCGCCAACAACCCTCGCGAAGACTCCCCTTATCCCTCAACGATCCCCGCCACGGCCTCGGCGGCCAGCAGCGCTTCCTGTCTGGAATCGCAATTCTTCGTTCGCAAACGCATGCGGCCATCGCGCGCCACCGCCTCCGAACTCACCCAGCTGACCCAGCAAAAGAACTTGTCGTGCTTTGTCTTGAACACATCGATTTTGGGATCCGCGCACATATCCGTTCTCGTATTTTGCTTTTTACGGAGATTACACAGGTCCTCATGCGGCATGAAGGCTAAAACGGACTAGTTTGATTAGTTGAAATACGGGCAGGCGTACGGCGCAGAGTAAACTCCTGTACGTTTTACGGCGCATCAGGTCGATTTACGACGCATCTTCAAAGACGGAAGTGGCAGAGCGACGCCCCACTGCCACGAACAGGAACATTCGGTGCACTTCAACTTCAACACGTTTGACTGGCGTCAGACGTTGCTTGGGCCCAGGGATCAGTGGCCGGCATCGTTGCAGATCGCTTATGACATCGTCATGTCCAGCGGATTTGGCATGTGCATGGCATGGGGTCCCGACAGGACATTGATCTACAACGAGGCATACGCGTCCTTCCTGGGGGATCGCCATCCACGGGCCCTGGGTCTCCCCCTGAATGTGGTCTGGAAGGAGGTGTGGTCCGACATCAGCCCGCTGGTCGATCGGGTCATGACAGGCGAATCCTTGCGTTTTGACGACATGCACCTCGTGATGACGCGCAAGGGCTACGACGAAGACACCTACTGGACCTTCTCTTATAGTCCGCTGCGCCATGAAGGTCGCGTGTGCGGCTTTCTCAACGTCGCAACCGAAACCACGCCGATGGTCATGGCGAAACGGCGCGCCGCGCAATATGCCGAACGCGTACAACTTGCCCTTTCGGCCGGCGCCATTATCGGCACCTGGGTGTGGGATCTGGTCGAAGACCGCTTTACGGTGGATGAAGCCTTTGCCAAAAGCTTTGGGCTGGACCCATCGCTTGGCCGCAGCGGGCTTAGTCTGAATCAAGTGATCGCCACGGTTCATCCCGACGATCGAGACGGTCTCGTCGGCGCGATCGATGAGGTCGTCGCGCGAGGCGGCGCCTACGCACACCAATATCGTGTGCGACGTGCCGACGGTCATTATTATTGGATCGAGGCCAACGGGCAGGTCGAGCTGTCCCCAGAGGGTATCGGCGTTCGCTTTCCCGGCGTGTTGATCGACGTCGAAGGTCGGCGCGCCGTCGAAGCTGAACGCGATCACGCCATCGCGCGCTTGCGATCGCTGAACGCCGAACTTGAACAAAAAGTGATTGCGCAGTCCCTGGCGCGCGGTCGCACATGGCATCTCAGTCCGGACATCCTCGGCGTGATCAACGCGAGCGGCTATATCGAGGCGTCGAACCCCGCATGGTTGACCACACTGGGCTGGCCGGAAGAGAAAATCGCCCAATGCACCTTCTTCAGTCTGGTGCATCCCGAGGATGAGCCGGCGACCCGCCGCGCATGGGCCAACACGTTCGATCGCGGTCAGTCGTCGCTTGCCTTCGAAAACCGGCTACAGCATCGCGACGGCAGCTGGCGCTGGCTCTCTTGGGTTGCCGTGCGCGACGACACCAAGGTTTACTGCTCGGCACGCGACATCACATCGGAGAAAATGCGGCAGGCCGATCTGATCAAACGCACGGCCGAACGCGATCGACTTTGGGAGCGTACCAACGACCTGATGGGCACTGCCGGGCTGGACGGTTTCATCCGCGCGGTGAACCCGGCCTGGACCGCTTTGCTTGGCTGGAACGAGGCAGAGCTTTTCGATCGCCCCTTCATGACGCTCATTGACCCCGAGGATCACGAAGCGACCCACGAGACCCTCCGCCGCCTCGCCGCGGGCGAAGAGATCTCAGGATTCATGAACCGCTTCATTGCCAAGGACGGCACGCGGCGCTCGATCACGTGGACCGCCAATCCCGCCGACAACATGGAAGCGTTCTTTGCGGTCGGTCGCGATGTGACTGACCAATTGGCTGCGGAGGCCTCGCTGCGCCAGGCGCAAAAGATGGAGGCCGTGGGCCAACTGACCGGCGGCATCGCGCACGACTTCAATAACCTGCTGGCCGGAATCACGGGCGCGCTGGAACTGATGGGTGTGCGGATGAAGCAAGGCAGGCTCGAAGACCTCGAGAAATATCGCAACGCCGCACACGAAGCGGCCGCGCGCGCTGCAGTGCTGACGCACCGGCTGCTGGCGTTTTCAAGGCAACAGCCGCTCACGCCAAAGGCGTCAAATCTCAACGACGTGATCGATGGCATGCTTGACCTGATCCGGCGAAGCGTGACCCCCAGCATTGCGGTGGTCTGCCGCCCCGAATCGCACTTGTGGGCGGCCGTCGTCGACGTCTCGCAATTCGAAAACGCCCTGCTCAATCTGTGCATCAATGCACGCGATGCCATGCCTGAAGGCGGCCGCATCGTTATCGAAACAGCCAATCGCAGCGTTGACCCCGACTTTGCACGAGAACTGGAAATTGCCGCGGGCGATTACGTCGTCATGACGGTGAGCGATACGGGATCGGGCATGTCGCCGGATGTGGTCGCAAAGGCATTCGAACCCTTCTTTACCACCAAGCCCATCGGCAAAGGAACGGGGTTGGGACTATCGATGATCTACGGATTTGCAAAACAGTCCGATGGGCAAGTGACCATTTCCTCAACCGCCGGCATGGGCACACACGTCAGCATCTACCTGCCCCGCCATTTCTGAATCGGCGCGGACCGATCGCATTCGCCGCTTGTTATGTCATCGAAGCGTTGACTCCACTTCGCGCGGCAAAATGATTCACAGCGGTGATGACGCGGCGCGGCGGATCGCGGCGCTGAATCCGATTGTGCAGCCATTGGCCTGCCGATTTTCGAAATGCACCTGCAACCCATGCAAATGCGCGATGCGGTGCGCAATCGAAAGTCCCAAGCCGCTGCCGCTTTCCTGCTGTCCGGCGATGCGAAAGAACCGGTCACCCAACCGCCCGATCGCGGACGGGTCAACGCCCGGGCCCTGATCCTCAACGGTGATGGCATCCGCGCTGAAACGCAAGGCGACCACGCCGCTGGCGGGACCATAACGCACGGCATTGTCCAGCAGATTGCGCAGCATCATCCCCAACAGATGTTCGTTGCCGACCAGCGGCAGCGGTGCCACACCGGGCTCCGGCCAGTGCATGTCAACGTCCACATCCTTGCGGCGCGCGAGTGCCAGCGAATCGGACAGTGCCTCCTGTGCGATATGCGGCCAATGCACTTCGTCCCCAAAACCGGATTGGATGGCGCTCTCCAACCGTGCCATTGCCAGAAGCTGTGACACCAGTCTATTGAGACGCTCGATGCCCGCTGACATGCTGACCTGAGCATGGTCGCGCTCGGCCGGGTCAGTCGCCCGCTGCGCGACGTCCCATTGCGACTGCAATGCAGCCAGCGGAGTACGCAGCTCATGCGCGGCGTCCGCCGTCAGCCGGCGTTCGTGCTCGATCGCGCCGGCCACCCGCGCCAGCAACTGATTCATGGCGTGCACGAGCGGCTGAAGCTCTCCTGGCGCCGCCGACGCATCGAGCGGGATGGGATCCTCCGGATCGCGCTGCGCGATCTGGTCCGACAGATCCCGCACCGGACGTAGCGCATGGCGCACCGCCCAGATCAGCAGCGCCAACAGCACCGGAAGACCGAAGAGCCACGGAAACGCCTGCCCGATCAGGTAAGACTCGACCAACTCTTCGCGTTCGCCCAGGCGCTGCCCTACCGCCACTCGCCAGCCGTTGGATGCATTCTCGAGGTAATACAGACGCCATGGCACGCCATCGATCATCGTGGCGCTGAAGCCGTCTGCGCCGGGCGATGCAGGAAGCCGGTCCCCATCGGGATCGATATGCAATCGACCACCGTCCGCCGCCCAGGCCGACACGGCAAGATCGGCCAGCCCCGCCTCGCCCAGATTGCCCAGCGGCACATTTTCCACGGTGTCTGGCGCGCCGAGGCGGCGATCGTCGAGTAACGGCAGCAGCGCGCGCATGTGCTGCGCCAGGCGAACCATGTCGGTGTCGTAAAGTTCGTTGATCTCGTGCTGGGCGCGCCAGTACGTGACGCCCAACGTGAGCAGCCAGGCAAAGGGCGCGGCGAACAGCACCGAAACGATCAAGCGGCGTTGCAATGTCATGGCAGGCTTCCGTCAGCCAAGCGTGTAGCCCGAGCCGCGTAGCGTGCGAACGATCTTCGGGTGAATTTTTCGGCGCAGATGATGAATGTGGACGTCGAGCGCGTTGCTCTCGAGGTCGTCGTTCCAGTCATAGAGTTTCTCGCGGATGAAGTCGCGCGTGAGCACACGATTGGGGTGCGACAGCAGCAACTCGAGCAGCGCGGCCTCACGATTGGTGAGCTCCACAGCTGAGCCCTGCCAGTACGCCTGACGCGAGGCGGGATGAAATTGCAGCTCGCCATGAGTCCAGACCGGCTCAGGCATGCCGGCACTGCGGCGGGTGACCGCCCGCAACCGCGCGGCCAGCTCATCCAGTGTGACCGGCTTGATGAGGTAGTCGTCCGCGCCGGCGTCCAGCCCGCCGATACGGCTCTCCACCGCGTCTCGGGCCGTAAGCACCACGATCGGCGTTTGCCGGCCGCGTTGCCGCCACCGCTTGAGCAGCGCCATGCCGTCCTCGCCCGGCAGCCCGAGGTCGAGCACGATGGCATCGTAATGCACCATCTGCTGCGCATGATCCGCATTGGCGCTGTTGTTGAACCAGTCCACCGCGTAGCCCATGAGTTTCAGCCCGCGGGTAATGCCATCCCCCAATAAGGGGTCGTCCTCGACGATCAAGATTCGCATGAGAAAACACTCATCCTTTCAGTGGACTGCTCAACCAAACCGAGCGTAACACTCCCGGGGGCATGGGCGTTCAACCCTAATTTCGCGCTTAATGTCGCGTTAATTTTGGCTGTCTATCGTGCGGGCATATTCAAAGGAATCTGCTTATGTCTGCCTGTCCGATTACCGCTGCGGGCGTTCTGGCCTCCAGCACCCCGGCCCGCCGCCCGCACCGCACGTCCGCGGCACGCCTGTGCATCCACGGCCCGGAAGATGCCGGTCGCGCCGCCATCGAAGACTACATCCAGGCACGATACCTTCAACGGTTCGGCGCCCGCATCGTCGACTGGCTGCCTACCCTGGTCAGCCTTGAAGTGCACGGCGAAATCGTAGCTGCCGCCGGCTACCGCTCCGCCGCCCACCCGTTGTACCTCGAACGCTACCTGCCGCAACCGATCCAGACTTACCTGGCCTTGGGCGACAGTCCGTCACCCGGCCGATCGCAGATTGTGGAAACCGGTCAATTCGCATCGGATCGGTCAGCAGGCCGGCTGTTGGTGCCCTTGCTGGCTCAACACCTGTCGAGCAGCGGATTCCTTTGGGCCGTGAGCACGTTAACCAGTGAACTCGCCCATTTGTTCCAACGGATGGGTCTGACGCCGCTCGTCCTTGGCACCGCAGACCCGGCATGCCTGACGGCAGCCGAGCGCGAGGCCTGGGGCACCTATTACGCGCACACACCGCACGTGGTCGCCGAGCGGCTGTCGCTGGTTGTGCGCCAATTGAGGTCAGCATGAATACCACCCAGTTTTTTGAACAGCTTGTGGCGCACACATCGGCCGCGCGCGGTCCTGCGGTAATCGGCGACGGCACAAGCTGGCGTTATGCCGATCTGCTGATTGCCACGACGCGTTTGGCGGGCCAGCTTCAACAATCCGACGCACGCGTGGTGGCCACCCTGCTCGACAACGGCCCGGTATGGATCGCGGCCGACCTCGCGGCGCTGCTGGCCGAAGTCGTTCACGTACCGTTGCCACTATTCTTTACGGCGGAACAAAGCGCGGGCGCGCTGGCGGCGAGTGGCGCAGATACCCTCATTTGTCCGCTTCGCGTTGCCGATCGCTTTTCAGCGCTCGGCTTCTCACCCAGGGAAACGCTCCAAGGCGACCTGGTGCTTTTGCACCGGCAGACTGCGCCTGTGGCGATACATGCAGGTACGGCCAAGATCACCTTCACCTCCGGATCCACCGGGCAGCCAAAAGGGGTCTGCCTGACGGCCGCCAGCATGCTCAACGTCGCGAAAAGCCTCATTTCCGCCACCGCGGACCTCGGTCTGCTTCGGCACGTCAATGCATTGCCGCTTGCCGTGCTGCTCGAAAACATCGCCGGGGTTTACGCCCCACTGCTGGCAGGTGCCACCTGCATCACGCTGCCACTTGACCAGGTCGGCCTGATCGACTCGTCGCAATTCGATCCGATGCGCCTGCACGCCGTCGTCGAGCACCACGATGTCCAGAGTTTGATCATGCTGCCGCAAATGCTGCGCGCTTATGCCGGCATGCTCGGCGCGTGCACGCTTACGGCGCCGCCCGGCCTGCGGTTTGTGGCGGTCGGAGGCGCGGCCGTAGGCCGCGCCGTGCTCGACCAGGCGCACGCCCTGGGGATTCCCGCCTATGAAGGCTACGGGTTGTCGGAAGGGGCGTCAGTGCAAACGTTGAATGTGCCGTCGAAGCACCTGCACGGCAGTGCCGGGCGCCCCTTGTCGCATGCGAAGGTGCGGATCGTGGACGGCGAAATCGAGGTCGCCGGCGCCGCGAGTCTAGGCTACTTGGGCGTACCGGCTCAGCAGAATGAATGGCTGCCCACCGGCGACCTGGGTGAGATCGATGCGCAAGGCTACCTGCACATCCAGGGCCGCAAAAAGAATCTGCTGATCACCGGCTTCGGGCGCAACGTGTCGCCCGAATGGGTCGAGACGGCATTGCGCAGTCATCCCGCCATTCTGCAGGCCGTCGTCATGGGCGATGCGCAACCGGCGCTGGGTGCCGTCATCTGGCCGACGCGTGAAGACATTCCGGATGGCGTTATCCAGTCGGCCATCGACGCCGCCAATGCCAGCCTGCCCGACTACGCGCGCATCGGCCCCTGGCTGCGCGCCGATCGTCCATTCACCACCGCCACGGGCCTGGCAACCGCCAACGGCCGGCCCAGGCGCGACGTCATCGCCGCCACCTACCCGCAACTCTTCCCCCCTTTGGCACGCCGCACCCGTGCAGCCGAACCCAATCCCGCATAAGGAGACATCACATGCCCTTCTTCGAACAACTCGTGTCCCACACCCAAAGCGACCGCCAACGTCTGGTGTCCGCCCCCATCGTGCAAGCCTGCCTGCGCGGCGAAGTCGGCGTCGAGAGCTATCTGGCGTTTCTCGAACAGGCTTACCACCACGTTCATCACACGGTGCCGCTGCTGAAAGCCTGCCGTGCGCGCATGCCCGAGCGACTGGCCTGGCTGCGCGATGCCCTGGATGAATACGTGGAGGAAGAGATCGGCCATGATGAATGGATTCTCAACGATATCGACGCCTGCGGCTGCGACGCCAACAAAGTGCGCCATGGTCGCCCGGGCCCCGAAACCGAGATCATGGTGGCTTACGCCTACGACACCATCGCGCGCAACAACCCTGTCGGTTTCTTCGGCATGGTGCATGTGCTCGAAGGCACAAGCGTTGCCTTGGCGTTAGCCGCAGCCGACCAGATCCAGACGCACCTGGGCTTGCCGGATAACGCGTTCAGCTACCTGCGCTCGCACGGCACGCTCGACCAGGAGCACACCGCCCACTTCGCCTTGTTGATGGACGGTCTGGAAGATCCGGCCGATCAGCAGGCTGTGGTGCACGGTGCACGCATGTTCTACCGTCTGTATGGCGACATCTTCCGCGCCCTGCCCATGGCGCACACAACCACCGCAGGTGTGTCCGCATGAAAATCGCCCAGGCAAGTGTGGTGCTCACGGGCGCGTCCGGCGGCATTGGCGCGGCCACCGGCCGGTTGCTCATTTTCGAAGGGGCTCGCGTCCTGCTCGTGGGCCGATCCAAACAAAACCTGTTGCGCCTTGCTGCGGAACTCGAAGCGCGCATTCCCAATCGCGTCCGCATGGATGCCCTTATCGCGGATGTCACCACGCCCGCCGGGCGCGACGCGATTCGCCATGCCGCCGAAATGCGCAACGTCAACGTGTTGATCAATAACGCCGGCGTATCGAGCTTCGGCGCTCTCGGCACGCTCACCGACGCAGGGATCACTGCCAGCGTGGAAACGAACCTGCTGGCGCCGATGCTGCTCACGTCTTCCCTCCTGCCGCACCTGCTCAAACAACCCCGGGCGCTGGTCCTCAATGTGGGCTCCACGTTGGGCAGCATCGGCGTCCCCGGCTTCTCGACTTACGGCGCCAGCAAAGCCGGCCTGCGCGGATTTTCCGAAGCCCTGCGCCGCGAGCTCGCCGACACCTCGGTTGGCGTGCAGTACCTGGCGCCACGCGCGGTAGACACCGGTTTCAACGATGCGCAGGCCCATGCGTTCAACCACGCCACCGGTTCGCATATGGACAAGCCCGAATACGTGGCGCGCGCCATTCTGAAGATGATCGAAAGCGAAGGTGCCGAACATTATCTCGGCCTGAGCGAGCGCATCGCTGCGCGCCTGAACGCGCTGGCGCCCCGCTTACTGGACGGCGCTTTCGCCAAACACCGCAAAGCCCTCAAAACCCTGCCCCAAACATTGCACGCCGAAGGAGAAATCTGATGCGCCATAAACTTTATCGTCTGCCGCTTGCCGCACTGGCGCTGATGAGCGCCTTTGCCGCCCCACCCGCCTGGTCCCAGGCCGCAAGTGCCGAGGCTGGCGTGGCCAGCATCCAGCAAGAGTGGGCCCTCATTCAATACCAAACCGAAGCCCCTGCCCGCGAGGCGAAGTTCGAAGCGCTTGCGGCGCGGGCCCACACGATCACGGCGCAATATCCGCAGCGTGCCGAGCCGCATATCTGGGAAGGTATCGTGCTCAGTTCATGGGCAAACGCGCGCGGCGGCCTCGGTGCCCTTGGACTGGCAAAGCAAGCCAAGGCAGAATACGAAACCGCCATCGGCATCGATCCCAAGGCGCTCGATGGTTCGGCACTCAGCAGCCTGGGGGTGCTGTACTACAAGGTTCCGGGATGGCCGGTAGGTTTTGGCGACAACAAGAAAGCCGAAGCGCTGTTGAAGCAAGCCCTGGCCGTCAGCCCGAATGCCATCGACACCAATTTCTTCTATGCGGATTATCTGGCCTATCGCAACGACAAGGCCACCGCCGTGACGTACCTGCAAAAAGCGTTAGCCGCCCCGCCGCGACCCGGACGTGAGGTTGCGGATGCCGGCAGACGCGACGATATCCGTAAACTGATGGCAGAAGTCAAAACCGGCAACTGAGGAATCGATCGATGAGCCCGCACGCCCACAAGTCAAATCGTCACGCCGAAGATCACCGCACCTCGAGAATTGGCTGGCTGCGTGCGGCGGTTCTGGGTGCAAACGACGGCATCCTGTCTACCGGCAGCCTCATGATGGGCATCGCCGCCGCGAACGCTTCGCAAAGCAGCATTCTCCTTACCGGAATCGCCGGGCTGGTCGCCGGTGCCATGTCGATGGCCGCGGGCGAGTACGTCTCGGTGCACTCGCAAGCCGATACGGAACGTGCCGACCTCACCCGCGAAAGCCTGGAGCTGCACGCCAACCCCGCAGCAGAGCAGCGTGAACTGTCTGCGATCTATGTGGGCCGGGGGCTGGATCGGGCGCTGGCCGATCAGGTCGCCGAGCAACTGATGGTGCACGATGCATTGGGTGCCCATGCCCGCGACGAACTGGGCATTTCCGAGACCATGAGCGCCAGGCCGCTCCAGGCTGCGCTGGCGTCGGCCGCCAGTTTTGCCGTGGGCGCTGCCCTGCCGTTATTGGTCGCGGTGGTGTCGCCGACACCGCTGCTGATGACCGCGCTGCCGCTCACCCTGCTCGTCTTTCTCGCCTTGCTGGGTGCGATCGCGGCACGCGCGGGCGGTGCGAGTGTACTTGCTGGCGCCTGGCGCGTAACGGTGTGGGGGACCCTTGCCATGGCCATCACGGCGGGCGTAGGCAAGCTGTTCGGCGCTTCGCTTTGATACATCAGGCTAAACTTTTGGATGTGACGCGCAGAATGGGAATCCACCGATACATCCGTGCGACCTAAAAGTTATCTACCAAAGGTCTTCTCGCTGCTCTCGGATCATCACAGGGGTTTCGTGGATTTTCCTTCATGCCACGGCAGGAATCAGGGACACCAAAATTTTAATTGACGCCATAAAATAAATTAATCTTATTTATACCATTTAATATTAATATAAATATCATGAACGAAAAAACAACAGAAACATTAAACTCCATAGGGATAAAATATGGTCTTGATCAATCCTCTCTAAAACATAATTATTTTGAAATTTATGAGAAATTTTTTTCAGTCGATCATAATTTTAGGATAGCCATAGTGGGATCGAGCGAGCTGGCGGTAAAAGAAGCCATCGCAATATCAGAATCATATCCATCCTCCACCGTATATTTCATATTATTTGGTCCTGAAAAAAATATAATAGAGCAATATCAAAATACAAAACTTTTTAATTTCATAAGATCAAAGGATTATGATGAACTTAGAACAATTATAGCGTCACTAGAAAACATTGATTTTCTTATCGAGCACAGTAACAATAAGAAATCAACCAAGTTGAATATATTTTTAAATGTATTCTTGACGCTTCCACCGGGGGCCACTTATTTCATTGAGGATCTTCATTCTACTTTCATGGAAAAATATGAAGATTCTTCCGGGCCAAATATCTTAGAGTATATTTGCTTGCTTACGCGAGAAAAAGCAAGCTCAACTTTCAGTCACGGCGAAATTAAATATCATCTAGCATCGGCACTCGGCAGCTTCAATAACTTCGGGAGATTAGGTGCTGCACAGCGATCGCAAAAGAAATATTTAACAAAGATTACGGAGTCGACAGCTGATTTATATTTTAGTATTGGAAATAAAAATTTCCTTAAATTTACTAGAAATTTTGAAAAAGAAGATCTCTACCCGACAAATTTACAATTTCATTCTAATAGGAAAGAATTCGATTCGCGCTTTAAAACTCACATTGCCACACCTGCTGTAAAAATCAGAAGCTACTCAAATGTGATCTGCGCGCCCGGGCAAGTCGTTGCAATAAATAACGTAGTTCTCCCAGAAACATTTAGGATGCCTTTGAAAAAAATCGGTAGGAATCGGCATTTAAATGCGGTCGGTCATTTCTTTGCAGAGGACATCTACAAAGACATTCATTATCTAAGCGGTGACTACTTATATTTGGACAACGAGGTACCAGGCCATTTCGGCCATATCACTGCAGAATTAATTTCGAAACTATGGGCATGGGAATCTCTTAGCGCTCAATATCCAGAAATTCATATAATTTCAAGCAGTAAAGACGGGATCCGATCAAAAGTTCTAGATGAAATACTTTCCATTTTTGGCATTCCTTTGCAACGAATAATTTATTTCAGCTCACCGACTCTAGTTGAAAATCTTCATTGTCCTACACAAAAATTTCACATAGGAAAATATGCAATAAAGGGAATTGAGAAAACTTGGAAACATATATTTGACTCCGCGTTCGTCGACACCGATCTAAACGGTAAAAAGATTTTTCTCTCCCGTTCCAAGGCAACCGATAGAGGGTGTCTTAATCAAGAGGAAGTGGAGAAAATCTTCTCTGAATGTGGCTTTGAAATAATTTTCCCGGAAAACTACACTATTCGCGAACAAATATCGATCTGTGGAACAGCTACAGCGATCGCTGGCTTTGCTGGATCGGCTACGTTAAATGCGGTTTACTCAAAACCCGGAATAAAGAAAATTATCATATCTAGCGAAACCTTTGATGCTGATAACGACATTGTGATTTCAAGTCTAAAAGGAGATAAATTATATTATTTTTGGTGCGATTCTTCCATCAAGCATCCGACAAATGGTTGGAGCGAAAAAGCATTTCATTCCGATTACATTTTTGATATAAATCGTGATGCACTTTCCCTAAAGGCGGCCGCAGATGTCGAGACGCCGTAAACCGCTTTATCTAGTTCAGTTCGTCGACATAATTTCTGTTAGCGCGCAACCCTTTACAGCATGCCTTATAAATTCGACGAAAAAACTTTTTTGATCAATAATACCTTCCCCGTCGTATCGAAAGGCGTATTAATAACCAAACTTACGCGTTAGCGACTATATATCAAATTTATATCATTTGAAATATATTATTATTTTCCTGACTGAATTCCTGTGTTTCGGCGCCCCAGCAAAGTCATCCGTCAAACTGCGAGAAATATTGCGCTTATCCCGCAGGTCAACTCGCCAACGATCGTTACACCCTGCCGTACCTTATTTCTTCACAGGCTTTACAACATGTACAGGAAACTCGATTAACGCATTGACCGGAACACTACATGGCTGAACTGTCGAAAAAAGGTCCCCAAGATCTCCCCATTGCTGGGCACGCGCCCGCGACCCCGCAGCAAGGTACGACAGAATGTAGTGCCGATAACAACGCAAAAAAAGAGCCGGACAAGACCCGTGTCAAGCCGATCCCGGTCTGTGTGGGACTTGCACTCTTCGCTGTCGTATTGATCCTGCCTGCGCCGGCGGACATGTCGCCCGAGGCCTGGCGCCTGCTCGCGGTAGCCGTACTGATGATCGCGTGGTGGATCACCGAAGCCATCCCTGTTGCCGTCACTGCATTGCTGCCCGTCGCCCTGTTCCCCTTGGTGGGTGCCACCAGCGCCGGCGACGCCGCCACGCCGTATGGCGATCCGATCATCTTCCTCTTCATGGGCGGCTTCTTTCTCGCCATCGCGATGGAACGCTGGAACCTGCATCGCCGCATTGCGCTCAACATCGTGTCGCGCACGGGCTCGCAGCAGCATCGCATCGTAGGCGGCTTCATGCTTGCCACCGCCTTTTGCGGGCTTTGGGTGTCCAACACGGCCACGGCCGTCATGATGCTGCCCGTCGCCCTCTCGGTGGCCAAACTCATTTCGCAGAAAGGCGGCTCGTCGAAATTTCCGCTCGCCCTCATGCTGTCGGTCGCCTACGCGGCGTCGATCGGCGGCATCGGCACGTTGATCGGCACGCCGCCCAATGCCTTGCTGGCCGGCGCGCTCAACCGCACCTATGGCTACGACATCGGTTTTGCGCAATGGATGATTTTCGGTATCCCCATCATGCTGGTTATGCTGTTCGGTGCATGGCTGTTGCTTACCCGAGTCTCCATCCGTCTGGATCGCAGCAAGATCGAAGGTGCCGACGAACTCTTCCAGTCGCAATTGAAGGCATTGGGCGCATGGTCCAAAGCCGAGCGCCGGGTAGCCCTGGTTTTCGTCGTGACCGCTCTGGCGTGGATGTTTCGCACCCTGCTTCAGGACATCATTCCCGGCTTGTCCGATGCATCCATCGCCATTGTGGCCGCAGTCGCCCTCTTCATCATTCCGTCGAGCGACAGGGAGGGTGGCGCCCTGGTCGACTGGAACATGACCAAGAACCTGCCCTGGGGCATTCTCGTGCTCTTCGGTGGCGGCTTGAGCCTTTCCGCTGCCGTCGTGGCCACGGGTCTGGACAGCTGGATCGGTGACCAGCTCGGCACCTACGCCAGCGCACTTCCCACTTTCGGCATCGTGGTGCTGGTCGCGCTGGCCGTGCTGATCATGACCGAGTTCATGTCCAACACCGCCACGGCAGCGACCTTCATTCCGATCGTCGCGGGGCTGTCGATGAGCCTCGGAGAGAACCCGTTGCTGCTGATGGTGCCTGCCACCCTGGCCGCGTCGATGACGTTCATGTTGCCGGTGGCCACGCCCCCCAATGCACTGGTGTTCAGCTCGGGCCACATCACCATCCCGCAGATGGCCAAGCACGGCTTCCTGATGAACATTTTGTCGCTTGCGGTGATCACGGGCATGGGCTACTGGTTGCTCGTCACCTTCTTCGGCGTGGTCGCCGGGGAGATGCCGAGCTGGGCAAGCCGCGCCGCATCGTAGCGCGCAGCGTGGGCGAGCAGGTGCTGCGCCCGCGCGGCGCCTGCTTGGCCGATGGGCGCGCGACTTGAGGCACAATTGCGGTCCAACAAAATAAGTACCGGAGTGACGATGCTGCACAACGCCCGCAATCCCTTCATCGTATTGGCGCTCGTGGCGTTGGCCGGTTGCGCCACGCGCATGGCCGTTACCGGCGACACGCGCGCCGGTGCCACCTTGCAATCGGATGTGGCGCAACAAGTGTCCAATTGGGCCAAGGTCGAGACCGGGTGCAAGCAGGTGGACGCCATCCAGACCCAACTGCTGAGAGAAAATCCGATCGGAACAGGCAAGTCCGCTGCGGCACGCCAGTACGGCAGCGTCGATGAACGGTGGACCGTTCAGCTGTGCGGCAAGACGATCCCGTTCGCAGTCACGCTCACGCCCGATGGCAAGGGCGGCACGTTCTTCTCAACGTCGCGCGAGCGATAGATCATGCGAGCCCAAACGTTCCTCGCCGCGATCGTGCTGTCCAGCCTGCTTAGCGGATGCTTCCATTTGCAGATCATCCGCTGATCGCCCGCAACGGCGTTTAGCCAACAACGACCCTCTGCATCCAAATCGATCCGCGGCATGAGGCGTGGGCGTTATGCCGTTATCGGCGACACCTTCGCCACGCGGTTCACCATCACAAGCAGCAGCCCCGCGGCGGCGAGGATTGCGCCCGCGATCGGCACAGCCGCATAGCCCAGGCCCATCGAGATTACCGCCCCGCCCGCTGCCGCACCCAGCGCGTTGCCCAGATTGAATGCGCCCACGTTCACGGAGGCCGCCAGGCCGGGCGCTTCATGCGCGGCCTGCATCACGCGGATCTGCACCGGCGGCACGATGGCGAAGGTCACCACCCCCCAGATCAGCAAACCGATTGCCGCACCGATATGGCTGGTCAACACCAAGGGCAGCACCAGCATCACAATGACCAACAGGGCCAGGAAGATCTTCGTACTGCCATCCAGCGACCAATCGGCCATGCGACCGCCCACGGTGTTGCCGATGGTGAAACCCAAGCCGATCAACACCAATGCCAAGGTGATGAAGGCCGCGGAAGCACCCGTCAAACTTTCCAGCACGGGCGCCACGTAGGTATAGAGCGTGAACATGGCGCCAGCACCCAGCACCGTGGTCGCCATTGCCATCAGTACGGTCGGACGCGTCAACACCTTCAATTCCGCGCGCACATCGGGCATTGGGCTTGGCTTGCCTTTGGGCAGGGTGAGCGCCAGCGCCACGATCGCGAGCACGCCCAGCCCGGCGGTAATGCCGAACGCCATGCGCCAGCCGATCTGCTGCCCGATCCAGGTCGCCGCCGGCACCCCGCCGATATTGGCGATGGTGAGCCCCAGAAACATCGTCGCAACAGCGCTCGCCTGCTTTTCCTTGGCAACCAGGCTTGCGGCAAGCACCGAACCGAGGCCGAAGAACGCACCATGATTCAGGCTCGTAATGAGGCGCGACACCAGCAACGTCCAATACCCCGGCGCAATCGCCGAAAACAGATTGCCCGCCACGAAGATGCCCATCAACAACATCAACGCGAGTTTGGTGGGAAAACGCGCGAACGCCAGCGTCATGATGGGCGCGCCGATCATCACGCCCAGTGCATACGCGGTGATCAACATCCCTGCGGTAGGGATAGATACCTCGACGCCGTTGGCAATCACGGGGAGCAGCCCCATGGGCGTGAACTCCGTGGTGCCAATCGCAAAGGCGCCGATAGCGAGCGCGAATAGTGCCCAGATGGGTTTCATGATGAGGACTCTGAAAAGGGAGAAAGTGAGACGATCGTAGCGCCGCGCGAAGTTGACATAAACGTGCGACAGGTCAAAAGATTGTTGATGCCGGATCAACGATCCCCGCTCGACGCGCGGATCGTCGGGCAGAAACCTCACAGCCCCAATGCCAGCGCCTCGATCGCCAACCGCTGCGCGCCCAGGTCGGAGCAGCCATTCTCGCTTGTCGCTTATGCCGCGATAACCCAGGTAATTGACGAATCACCCTTCGAGAAACTCGCAAGACGTTATCTCAGCGCTTGTCGGCATTCCCGTCAGCGGCATCGTCCTGATCGTATCGGTCGCGCGCAGCGCGAAATCCATCGGCGTTATCCGCCACCCACATCCAGAGCGGAATCATCCGCGCAAGCAAGCCCCGTCCCAGCTCGGACAGTTCGTAGTCCACGCGTGGCGGCACCTCGTTGTGATCGCGCCGTAATACCAGGCCATCACGCTCGAGCTGACGCAAGCTGCGCGTCAACATCCGCTGGGTCACACCACTCATGCGGCGTGCGATCTCCGCATGACGCAACCGACCTTCCACGCCCAGTGTGTGAACGATTCCCAGCGACCATCGATTGCCCGCATGGGTCAGCACTTCGCGCTTCAAGCCATCGTCCGCTTCGCTGAGCGCTTCGCACGCAGCCTGCGACTGCCTGATGATTTCTTCGGTATCCATTCGCCCCCAGGATCACTCGTGTGCCTACTTATGGACGAGCGCCAATCCTGACAGAATCATAACCACTCGCTGTTCAACGCTGGAGAAAAGGAATTCGATGCAGGCCATCAACGCGCTACAAAGTCATGACAACATTCTGGTGCTGGGTGCCGGAGAACTCGGCATGTCGGTCATCCATGCACTGATCGAGGCCGCGCCGAAAACGCAGCAAGTGCGGGTCACCGTGATGTTGCGCTCACGGATGGCCAGAGATCACGAGGCGTCCAAAAAGCGCGACTTGGCAGCGCTTGAACAACTCGGCGTCGAGATCCTCCAGGCCGATATCGCGCACGATTCGATCGAAGTGCTTGCCGCGCATTTCGCGCGATTCGACACCGTCATCGGTTGCGTCGGTTTCGTGGCCGGTGCGGGCACACAACTCAAGCTCGCGCGGGCCGCCCTCGCGTCGGGCGTCAAACGTTACGTGCCGTGGCAGTTCGGCGTCGACTATGACGTCATCGGCCGAGGCAGCCCGCAGAATCTGTTCGATGAGCAACTCGACGTACGCGATCTGCTGCGTGCGCAACACGCCACCGAGTGGATCATCATTTCCACAGGCATGTTTACGAGCTTTTTGTTCGAACCCGCATTTGGCGTTATCGATCTCGCGCAAAACACCGTGCGTGCGCTGGGGAGCTGGAACACGCAGGTCACCGTAACGACGCCGGAAGATATCGGCATGCTGACGGCGCAGATCGTATTCGCCGAACCACGCATCGCCAACGAAGTGGTTTTTACCGCTGGCGATACGCTCACTTATCAGCAACTGGCCGATTCGATCGACAAGCAACTTGGACGAAACGTGTCGAGAATCGAATGGAGCGTTCCCGAACTGAAGCGCGAACTTGCCGCCGCCCCCGAGGATCAGATGAAAAAATACCGGGCCGTGTTTGCGGAGGGTAAAGGCGTGGCGTGGCACAAGCACCGCACATTCAATGCAGCCCGCAACATCTCAGTCACCACCGTATCTGATTGGATCGATCAAAACGGGATCGTCGATCGACTACGACACCCGCCTGCAGAATGATGCACGGTCGCCCGCCTGCCGGCCTACTGAATCCAGACCACTTCCTTGCCGATCTGCTGTCGCGCCTCGATGCGCGCATGGGCCGGCCTCACACTTTCCAAAGCGTGCAGCGCGGTGAAATCGATGGTCAAGTCGCCCTCCCGGATGGCGGCGAACACGGCATCGGCACGCGCCTGCACCACCGCGCCGGTCTGCATATGATCGGCAAGCCGCGGACGCGTCAAAAACAACGATCCGCTCTCTCCCAGCTCGATCGGATCCAGATCCTGAACCGATCCCGACACGGATCCATAGTTCACCACCAGACCGCGGGTTCGGGTGGCCCGAAAACTGTCTCTCAGCGTGGCGCGGCCCACTGCGTCAAACACGACATCGACACCCGCACCGCCGGTTGCGGCGCGTACCGCATCGGCAAATGCGCCATCGTCATAGGGCAACACGATGTCGGCACCGCGCGCGCGAGCGACCTCGCGCTTTGCCGCATCGCTGGCGGTGGCGATCACGGTGGCACCCTTTCGCTTCGCCATCTGCACCAGCAGTTGGCCAATGCTGCCCGCTGCGGCATGCACCAGACACGTACTGCCGGATGCCAGTCGGGCGACATCTTCCACCAGATAATGCGCGGTCGAGCCTTGAAAGATGGCGGCGGCGGCGAGGTCATAGCCGATGTCATCGCTCAGCTTGGCTGCGCGCGCAGCAGGGATCGAAACGTATTCGGCGTGACTGCCCCACGCAATGCACCAAGCCACACGATCGCCTGCGGCGTAGCCGGTCACGCCCTCGCCCACACCCACAACGTCGCCCGCCCCCTCCATGCCGAGTGTGGTGGGCAAGCGGACCGGATAGGTGCGCGAGTTCGCATACTTACCCTGACGCGTATGGATGTCCATGAAATTGATACCGGCACACCGCACGCGAACAAGCAGATGACCCGCCTCAAGCACGGGAACCGGAGCATTCTGTTCGAGTTGGACCACATCGGGTCCGCCATACGTTGTGATCGTGAGCGCTTGCATGCTGTTGAAGGCCTATTCGAAGGGTTGGCGCATCGGGCGATACGAATGCAGCACGTTGTGCTCTCAAGACTCCGGAGCGCCACGCACTTTCGCGCGGAAATCTTAACAGGGCGCGTCGACGCCCACTGCTGCTTCACGCACTGCCTCGCGCTGCCTTCACGCAATCGGCGTCACCTGCAGAGAGGGCCGTTGCGTCAAGTCACCAAGCAGTGCATCGAAGCGGGCCGCTTGTGCGGCGATCTCATCTGCAAGCGGCCCATGCACCGGCCGCTCGCCCGCGCCATCCGGATACCCCAGCAAACCGGTTTCGCAATGCCGATCGTCGCCCCAGCCCGGATAGTCGGTAATCGGGTAGAGGCAGATGCCCGTCAACACGACGCCTGCATTCATGGCGGCAACCGCTTCGTCGCACACATACCGGAACCAGGGCAGGCGCTCTTTACTTTCGGCGCCAGTTTCCGAGATCAGAATCGGACGCTCGTAGCGCATGAAAATCTCTTGCAGGATATGCCGTAGCGGACGATAGGTATTCGATTCACGCCCAATGCATTCGCCGCCCCAAAACCACTGGTTTTGTGGATAGAAGTTAACGCCCACCACATCCAGGCAGGCACCGTGACCGCCCAGCTCCGGATGGGTCTTTCCCAAGAGCATGTCGCTGGCCTCAAATTGAAGCGCATCGAAATAGCGGGCCACTTGCGCGTCATCCGCCGTTTGCGGGGCAACGTGGATGGCGGGCTCGGCGCTCAACAATATTGCGCCGGGGTCCACTTCTTTTATTGCTGCGATGGCCATGAGATTGGCACGGACGAGTTGCCGTTTCAGCTCGGCACCGCGCCCGACGGCACTGGGCCCGAAATGGCTGACGTCGCCTCCGGCCCATGCCCAATACGAGATCTCATTGATCGGACAGAATATCGACGAGTGCCCCGAAACACGCCGGATGACCCGGGCCGCCTCACGCGCAAAGGCCGCGAAACGCTCCGGAAACTCGCCCGACCACACGTCGATGTGAGGCGGGATGCCGTAATGGCAGAGATCCCACATCACCTGGACCCCCGCCTGCGTGGCAGCAAGCACTGTGGGTAAGGCACTGCCCCATTCGTACTTGCCGGCTGACGCCTCGATGAGGTGCCAGCATATGCCGTCGCGAACGGTACGTATACCGCAGGCGGCAACCGCTTCAAAATCCTGTGACGGATGATAGGCGTGGCCCGTCGACGCACTGAGATCCAGACGGCGACCATCCGGCCACAGGTGGCTGCCGCACTCGAACCCGCCTTGGATAAAGCTTTCAAATTGCGGGACCACCACCCTATGCCACCGCCGCCAAGCCATCTGTGGGCGACACGTTCGCGCACATGCGATCGTACGTCGCAAGCGCCTGAGCCACCACTTGGTCCATGTTGTAGTACCGGTATGTGGCCAGACGCCCAACGAAAGTGACGTCCGGCGCCGCATCGGCAAGGTCTCGGTACTTGGCGTAGAGCGCCGCATTTTCGGGTCGTGGCACGGGATAATACGGGTCACCTTCGTCGCCGGGGAACTCGTAAGTCAGGCTCGTCTGCGGGTGCGTCTGGCCGGTCAGATATTTGTATTCCGTCACGCGCGTGTATGGCACAGAGGCGCTTGGATAATTGACCACGCCCACGGGCTGGAACGTTTCGGTGTCAACGGTCTCGTGCTCGAATCTGAGCGACCGATATGGCAGTGGGCCGTACTGGTAATCGAAGTACTCGTCGACCCGGCCCGTATACACCAGCTCGCTGTAATTCACCTGCTTGGCCACGTCGCTGAAATCCGTATCGAGCAACACATCGATGTTGGGATGCGCCAGCATGCGCTCGAACATCGCCGTATAGCCGTTGGCTGGCATCTGCTGAAATTCGTCGTCGAAATAACGATCGTCCTCATTGGTACGAATCGGGATGCGCGCCGCGACGGCAGCATCGAGTTCACTCGGATCGAGCCCCCACTGCTTGCGGGTATAGCCGCGATAGAACTTCTCGTACAAGTCTCGGCCGATGCGCGAGACCACGATATCTTCCGACGTTTTCGGATTCTCGACAGGAACGGCCAAATCATCGAGAAACGCTTGCGCACTCTCGGGCGTGAAAGCCCGTTCGTACAGCATTTCCAACGTGGTCAGATTGATCGGAACGGGCACGAGCTGGTCATCGACGTTTGCCAGCACGCGGTGCTCATACGGCCGCCAATGCGTAAATTGCGAAAGGTAGTCGACAATCCGTTTGGCATTGGTATGGAAGATGTGCGGGCCATATCGATGGACCAAAATGCCCGCGGCATCGTAGTAATCGTAGGCGTTTCCGCCGATATGGGAGCGCTTGTCGACCACCAGCACACGTTTGCCCGAATCGGACGCCAGGCGCTCCGCCAGCACACTGCCAGCAAAGCCTGCGCCCACGATCAGATAGTCATAATCGGCGTGCTGCGGGATGGCGCGCAATACATTCACTGCGCTGTTTGCACTGGCTTTCAGGGTTGGCTTCAGCCCATCCACGCGGGCAAGCTGCTTACGCATTTCACCCACCGTGTGATCCCACGACTTGCCTTCGATCGCAGCGTCGCAAAGCGCGAAGATCTCATCCTTATCGGGCGCGCTTTCAAGCGCCGAAACAATGGCCGCCTGAAACGCTTCCGCGCTATCGGCAATCTTGACGACGCGGCCATCCTTGTAATCCGACATCACATCTGCAATTGGCGTGGATACGACGATGCGTCCACCCGCCAGGTACTCCGGTGTCTTGGTGGGACTGATATAGCGCGTCGATTCATTGCGCGCGAAAGGCATCAGGGCCACATCCCAGCCTGCGAGATAGCACGGCAATTCGTCATAGGATTTGCCGCCCAGGTAATGAAGGTTCGCTTGATGTGGAAGCGTTGCTGGATCGATCTTCACCACTGGCCCCACCAGCACGAAATGCCAGTCCGGCCGCGCAGTCGCCAAGGCGCTGACGAGCTCGATATCGAAGCGTTCGTCGATCACCCCGAAGAAACCCAGGCGCGGTGAGGGAATCGCTGCCTGATCTACAGGCGATGCAATCGTGGGCGCGCGCGCCTGCTTGAAATGATCGATGTCCACACTACTCGGAAAAGCATGCACATTAGGGTGCAACGTGCGTTTGGCCTCAAACAAACTGAATCCGCCGGTAAACACCACATCGGCTTTGGCGAACAGCTTCTTTTCCCACGCGATGAGCGACGCCGGTGCCCCCCGGAATGCAGACAACTCGTCCATGCAGTCATACACCACCACATCGGCGTGAATTTCTGCCGAGAACTCAAGACTCATCGGCGTGTAATACCAGAACGTGCGACGCGTCAGGCGCTCGGAATCGATCAATTCCTGCAGCAGATGACGCTGCGCATCCACCTTCTGCGCTTCGTTCATAGCGTGCGGCAAATGAGGAACCAGTACGGTGACGTGAGGCGTGACCTGGGTGCGGATCAACATTGGCTTATCGCCGTTGGACAGCACGGGCTCCTCGAAGAAGAACACCGGCTGATGCACCGACATGCGAGTCATCAAATGCTGTGGGCGCTGATACACGAAGTTCCAACGCAGATGCGAAAAGCAAATCAGTGCGCCTGCGGCTTTGGCGGTGGTGTTGGCGTTAAAGGGGAATCCGCCAAGGCGCGAGGCGCGCGTCGGCATCGGTTTGAAAGTGCGTGTCATGGTCCCGCCTGGGGAAGTCGTGCGTTTGCCTCAAGTCGTGAGGCGCGTGTGGCAGGGATCGCCGGTGTGGCAGGTGGTGCTGATAGGGGCGCTTGGGCCGACGCGGCTATTCGGCCTGATCGCCGTTGCGGCAATAGGCTCAATGCAGTCTGCATGCCCGACCTGAAACCGGGTGATTTGCCATGCTCGAACGGCTACGTCGGGCAGGCTGACCGCGGAAGTTATGTGACAACAGGCCAGGGGAGTCCCAGTACTGCTCATCCATGACACCTCAAACTCACACGCGGCGTTGGCGATGTTTGCAGGTGCAGCATCCGAAATGTAAGCGGAGGCGTCTGGAGGAGGCGCTGTTCGCAAATGATGCAAACAGGCCGCGATCTGCCCCGATACACACTGGAACGATCAGTGTTTGACAGCTTACACTTGGCTGAATAGAATCCATCTCGTACTCACACGGGGAGTAGCCGGGGCGCCCAACGCTCCCGCAGTGTCGTCAATACGGTAAGCGGTTGGAGCATCGGCTCCGGCACGCCATACCCGGCACTACGGACCGCATGTCATCACACATGCGGCTGGCGAGACCGAACGGGGTTTTTATCCACCTGTCCGCTAAAGGTTTCGCCATGATTTCAGTCGGTACGCCACTGTTGTGGTCTCTGTTTGCGTGTTTCGTCGTTGTCGCTCTGCTGATCGACTTCTTTGCCCTCAATCGTCAGGGCGCTCAAAAAGTGTCAATGCGTGCTGCCGCCATCTGGTCTGCGATCTGGGTGGCCGTCAGCTTTGTCTTCGTCGGCTTCCTGTGGTGGATGCTCGGCGGGATGGGCGACGATGTGGCCGCTCGTTCGATGGCGAATTCGAAAGCGCTGGAGTTCGTGACCGGTTATCTGGTCGAGAAGGCTCTGGCTGTCGATAACATCTTCGTCTTCCTGCTGCTCTTCACCTACTTCGGCGTACCGCCGCAGTTCCAGAAGCGCGTGCTGATGATCGGTATTCTCGCGGCGCTGGTGCTGCGCGGCATCCTGATCCTCGTGGGCTCGTGGATGATTCAGGAGTTCCACTGGATCATGTACGTGTTCGGTGCCTTCCTGGTATTCACCGGCATCAAGATGTGGATGGCTTCGGGCGAAGAACCCGATCTCGACAAGAATCCCGCGTTGAACTGGGTCAAGCGTCGCGTGCGTATCGCCCCGGATTACGACGGTGAGCGTTTCTTCACCAAGATCGATGGCGTCAAGGTTGCCACGCCGATGCTGTTGGTGGTGCTCTTGATCGGTATCGTCGACGTCGTGTTTGCGGTCGATTCCATCCCCGCCATCTTCGCCATCACGACCGATCCGTTCATCGTGCTGACCTCGAATGTGTTCGCTATCCTGGGTTTGCGTGCACTGTATTTCCTGCTGGCCGGCATGCAAGAGCGCTTTCACCTGCTCCCCTACGGCCTGGCGATCGTGCTGGTCTTCATCGGTACGAAGATGCTGTTGATCGACATCTACAAGATTCCGGTCGCATGGTCCTTGGGCGCCACGGTCACCATCCTGGCCTTGACGATGATTCTCTCGCTGTACATCAAGCCCAAGGGTGAGGTTACCGCCAGCGCCTACCCGTTCGACGGCAAGTCCAAGAAGCACGACTAACGGCAGGTAAAGGCATCCGGGCAACACGCCCGGATGCCGCCGAAGCGATCGATATGCACACACGCCAAGCGGCGACACGGGCAAAAGCCCCGGTCGCCGCTTTTTCACTTCAGCGCGTCACGCCGCGCGCGATCAACCACTCGTTGACCAAACCTGCGATCTGGTCGGAATTTTTATCCATCATCAGCATGTGGCTATTGCCCTTGATGCCCATTTGGGGAAGCATGAGCAGGTCGGCCTGCCCACCTAGCGCAGTGAGCTTCGCACGAACCTTTTCCTGGCGTGCCACGATCGCATTCCAGAACGGCGACGCCTCGGTGTAATCGCCCCACACCCACAACATCGGCACGCCCTTCAACACCGAAAAGTCGGTCTTTTCCGGATCCGGCGAGCCGCTGGGTTCGACCATCACCATCGCCTTGATCTTTTCGGGATGCTTCATCGCTGCCTTGTAGGCGAAGTTCCCGCCTTGGCTATGAACCACGATGACGCAAGGGCAGGCCTGCTCGACATACTGGTCATAGGCCGCCTGCGTCAGCTCGTCATTGGTGGCCCAGCGCGGCACGCTTTGTTTGACGAACTCGCCGAACGATTCGATCGGGAACTGTGTGCCCTCTTGCGCCACGCGCTTGTCAGGATCCGGATCATAGGTTTTCCCGATACGAAAGAGTTCCCATGCCTCTTTCTCGTTACGGAAAAACGGTGCGTCCTGATAGATCTCAGGGTAGCGTGCCCAGGAGGATCGTCCGCGCTCTACGGCATCGCTCGTGTACACATCCCAGCCTTGCTTCAAGAAGAACATTTCCCAGCCGGGCTTGCGATCGGGCTTCGATTCCCAATTTGCACCGGTCAGTCCGCCGCCGTGCCACATCAGCATCGGGTAATCCGCGCGCGGCTTTTCGAGGCGAATGTAATGCACATACATTTGCCCGGCAACGAATTCGCCATTCTGATTCACTTTCACCGGCGGGGAGCCGGGGCTGTAAGTCATTTCGCGATCGGGCAAGCCGGTCAGCGAAATACGCTTGCCCCCTACGTAGTAGCTGCCGATCTCCTTCACTTGCAGCGACGTGTAACTGGCCGATGCGGGCAGCGATGCCGATGCCGCCACGACGACTGTCGCCACCAGCAAGGCGGTCGATTTGATTGTTATTTTCATGTGAGTCTCCTGTCAGGGAACGATAACGATGGCTCCTGCGTTTTTTCGACTTTCCGCCAATCGATGCGCGTCGGCCACGTGGTCCAAACCGACTCGCGATGCGATCGATACGTCGATCACTCCATCCTGCATCGCCTTGAATACTTCGGCCGCGTTTGCACGGAAGGTGGCCGTATCGGCGTTGTGCGGAAACACGGAGGGGCGGGTGAGAAACAGGCAGCCCTTCTTATTGAGCAGCTCCGGATCAAAATCAGGCACCGGCCCCGATGCCGCACCGAACAGCACCACCATGCCAAACTTCGCCGCACAATCCAGCGAACCGAGAAAGGTGTGCTTGCCCACCGAGTCGTACACCACGTTGGCCTTGCGCCCACCGCTCGCCTCGATTACCCGGTCAACCCATCCTTCTTCGCTGTAGTTCACGGCGTGGTGGCATCCCGCTTCCTTGGCGATTCGGCACTTTTCGGGCGAGCCGGCGGTGCCGATCACGGTCGCGCCAAGTGCCTTGGCCCATCCGCTCAGTACTTGCCCCACGCCTCCCGCCGCCGCGTGAACCAACACGACGTCGCCCTGTTTGACCGGGAACGTTTTCCGCACGAGATACTGTGCCGTCATCGCCTTGAAAAATATCGCGACGGCATCCTCGTCGTCGATATCGTCCGGGATGCGCACGAGTTTCGCCGCCTGCACATTGCGGCGATCCGCGTAAGCACCAATGCCCGCGTTGATATAGATCACCCGGTCGCCTACGCCAAGATCGGTTACCCCGGCGCCAATGGCTTGCACCACGCCCGCCGCCTCATGCCCAAGCCCGCTGGGTAGCGGCAGGGCATACTTCCCGGCCCGCTGGTAGATGTCGATGAAGTTAAAGCCAATGGCGGTTTGCTTGAGCTGTACCTCGTCAGGTGCCGGCGCGGCAAGCTGCACTGCCCGCAGCGTCATCACATCGGCCTCGCCAAAGCGGTCGAGCACGATGGCGCGGCCTTGCGTGGTGTGTGGATCGGTCATCTCATCTCCTGAAGCCGTTTCTGGGCGGCACGTGCGCACACCATGCGCGACGACGCTACCGTCATTCGCGCACCAGGCTCACACCGCGGGCGAACAGCGCGCGCTGCCGCTGCAGATATTCACCATACTCCTTGGGTCCGAGCACGCTCACCTCCGCACCGATCCCCGCCAGTGTCTTTTCCACCTCGGTGCCCTGTTCAGCCACCACTTTGCGCGCGGCCTGATACAGCGTATCGATCACTTGGGGCGGCGTATCCTTGGGCGCCATCAACCCATAGATCGTGGGGCTGCCCACGTCGTACCCCAGTTCGCGCACGGTGGGCACATCCGGGAAAGCGCGCATGCGCTTGTCGCTGAAGACCGCAAGCGGCCGCAGCCCGCCCGCAAGAATATGCGCCTGGGCCGGGCCCACTGCCGAGACGGCAATATCGGTGTGCCCACCCAATAGCGCCGTTACCGCCGGCGTACTGCCCTGGAAAGGGATGTGACGCAGCTTGATTTTTGCTTCTGAAGCGAAGATCTCCCCGAGCAGATGGCTGATCCCCATCGCGCCCGATGTGCCGTAGGAAATCGCATCGGGCCGAGCCTTGGCATCCGCCACCACGTCACTCAGCGTTTGATACTTGGATTTGGCTTGCGCCACGATCATCATCCCGCCAAGTGAAATTGCCGCCACCGGCGCGAACGAGTCGGTCGTGTATTTGACATCCTTGTTGGCAAGCGGCACCACCACGAGTGCGCCGGGCGAACTGCCCACGACCGTGTAGCCGTCCGGCGCGGCGCCCGCAGTGAAGGCTGCGCCGATGCCGCCGCCCGCGCCAGGCTTGTAGCTCATCACGATCGGCTGCCCAAGATACTGCCCCATCTTTTCGGTAATGGGCCGCAGCATTTGATCGGTGTCGCCGGGTGCAAAGGGGATCACCAGTTGCAGGGGCCGCGTGGGAAAGGTTTGCTGCGCGTGACTCGGCGCGGCGAGAACGACGCCCAGCACGCACGACGCGATAACGCCTTTGAGGGGGATGTGCATTGTTGTCTCCAATTATCGTTATGGCGCCCGGCTATATGAAAAATGTCTGGCGCTCCTTTACTCGTGATCGACTTGAATGGCCTCCAGAAAGCGCGACACCATGTTGTAGGCACCGATGGTGGCCGTGATCTCGACGATCTCGCGATCGTTGTAAACCTCGCGCAACGACGCGAAGGTGTCTTGCTTCACACGGATATCGCGTGTCATCTCATTGCAGTACGACAGCGCCGCACGCGACTTCTCGTCCAATGCATCGAGATCATTCGCCTTCAACGCCTCGATTTGCTGCGCGGTGCACCCTTCCTTCAATGCGATCGGCAGGTGCTGTTCAAACTCGTAGTCCGCCTCATTCAGCACTGCCACGCGCAGGATCAGCATCTCGCGCAACTGCGGCGGCAGGCTGCTTTTCTGGCGAACGGCCGTGAGGTAGTTGAGCCAGCCCTCCGCAATCGGCGGGCTGTTGAGCAGCATTTTGTACAGATTGGGCAGGCTGGCGCGCTCGCGCTGTATGCGCGCGACCAGCGGCTGCGTTTCCGGCTTCGTGATATCTGCGTAATCAATTCTTGCCATCGTGATGCTCTTTCGATCAATCGCACCGTGCACTCATGCCGCCATCGACGATGAGTTCAGTGCCGGTTATGAATCTGGCCTCGTCGGATGCGAGGAAGAGAACGGCATTTGCCGTATCGCGGCCATCGCCCGACACGGGCAGCGGGATGCGCTTGCGGCGCTTCTCGAGCAGTGCCTCCACATTGCTGCCCTGCTGTTTAGCGAGAAACGCGTCGACCAACGGCGTGTGCAACTGGCCCGGGAGTACGGTGTTGATGCGCACCCCGTGCTTGGCGTACTCCACGCCAACAACGCGGCCGTACTGCATCACGCCCGCCTTCGAGGCGGCGTAGCCGACTGCCGGCGCACCAGTCCATCGAATCGCAGAGGTGGACGACACGTTCACCACCGCCCCACTGCCCTGCCGCGCCATGATCGGCAAAATGTGCCGGCACGTCGTAAACACGCTGGTGAGATTCAACGACAGCTGACGTTGCCACGCCTCTTCTGAGAGATCGGCGGCACCGCCCGCAGCCGGGCCGCCCACGTTGTTGACCAAGATGTCGATTCGGCCATAGCGCGCCAGCGTGGCCTGAACAAGCGCGGCGATCTGCGCAGCATCCTCCACGTCGCAAAGCTGCGTCTCGATGCGCACCGCGCTGTCCCCTGCACGCGCAAGGGTTTCGGGCAGCGACGCCGCATCGCGATCGACGGCGATCACCTGCGCGCCCTCCTGCGCCAGACGCACGGCAATCGCACGGCCGTTGCCCCAACCCGGGCCGGCGCAGCCTGCGCCAAACACCACCGCCACCTTGCCGGCAACCCGTCCTGCCGATCGACGTTCCACCGCGGGATCTGGTTCACGTCCAGACGATCTCTTCGTGTCAGCCGTCGTATCTGTTTCGCTCATGGGTGCGACCTGACTCATGGTGTGCACATCGTGATGCCGCCATCGACCACCAACTGCTGGCCGGTAACGTAGCGGCTTTCATCGCAGGCCAGAAACGCCACGGCATGCGCGACATCCCAGCTTTCCCCCATGCGGCCGGTGGGCACCTGCTGGTGGCGATGCGCCACGAACCCTTCGAAGTCGCCCTTGGCGTACTTTTCGGCGAGGCGATGTACCAGCGGAGTAAAGATCAATCCCGGTACCACCGAATTCAAACGCACGCCGTCTTTTGCGTAGATGACGGCAGTGGTGGCGGTCATCTGCATCAGCGCCGCCTTGGCGGCGGCATAGCCCACCTGGGGTTTGCCCGCATACCTCAACCCGGCGATCGATGAGATGTTGATGATCGAACCGCCACCGGCTTCCACCATCAACGGAATGACGTGCTTGCAGCACAGAAAGGCAGACGTCAGATTGACATCGATCTGATCGTTCCAGGCCTCTTCCGACATCGTGACCGGATCGCCCGGCTCGGAACGACCCACGTTATTGACGAGGATATCGATGCGACCGTACTTGGCCATGCAGGAGGCAATGAGGTCGGCAACCTGCTTCGCATCGCGAACATCGCATTGCAGCACTTCGATTGTTCCCCCTTCGGACCTGATCGCGGCCGCTGATTGCTGCGCTGCATCGATATTCAGATCGCAGCCGAAAATCGATGCGCCGAGTCTTGCCAACACGGCGGCCGTGGCTTTGCCATTGCCCCAACCCTCTCCCAACGTACCGCACCCTGTGACCAGGGCAACCTTTCCATCCAGGCGAAACATGTGCGCTCCAAGTCTTTTTATCTGGAGCAAAGGTTAAGGTGGCGATACCCGCACGTTAAGTTCCGATTCGAACGCTATTCATAGATAACAAGAATGAATCTGACACCCCGCCAACTGAAGATATTCGTGGTGCTCGCCGAAACGCTGAGCTTCCAGAAAACGGCCGACAAGCTGCACATGACGCAGCCGACCTTGAGCAAGCTGCTGAAGGAAATCGAGACGACCATCGGGATGAAACTCTTCGAGCGCAGCACGCGCATGGTGCGTCTCTCTCAAGAGGGCCAGGACATCCTGGAGGTGGCGCGTCAAATCACGCTGCGTTACGACCAAGGCATGCTGGAACTCAACGAGCGCATGCGCGATCGGCACAACCGTGTGGCGGTCGCTGCCCTGCCCACCTTGGCCGCATCGCTGCTGCCTCAACTGATCAAGAATCTGAAGATCGCCGATCCACAGGCGCACATCGATGTGTATGACCCGATAGCAAACGAGGCGCTGCAATTGCTGCGAGAACGCCGTGTGGATATTGCGGTCACCGCAATGGGTAATGACGGCTCGCCCGATCTGCACTATCAAGAGCTCTTCACTGAGCCTTTCGTGCTGTTTCACAGCCATCGCACCAGGATCGATGTCACACGCTGGATACCCGCCGAGCTTGCACGATTGCCGTTGATCAGCATGGCGCCTGGCACGAGTGTGCGCGTGCTCACCGAGCGCGCGTTCCAGAGCGCGTCACAACCTTTCGATCCCGTGTATTCGTTGCGCGATCTGAATACCATCGCCCGCTTCGTGCAAAACGATTGCGGGATTGCGCTGCTCCCCGAATCGTCGCTCGATCAAACCGTCCATCACGGTGTGGCCAAAACTTATCTGCAGGGTGCGTTGACGCGATCGGTGGGGATGTTCATTCGCCGGGAATATCGTGCGTCCAAATTGGCGCAACAGACGCTGGATGAACTGCGGCGATTGGGGCGGGACAGGCAGTCGTGAGGGTGTATCGGCGCGCTACTTGCTATCGCCCGAGGTCGCTGAATTTGCGGCACATTCAGACTTTGGGAGTCACAGCTATGAAAACCATATCCAAACATCTCGTGTGCTTAACGACTGCAGGCTTTTTGCTGACCGGGTGCGCGACCCAGCAGCAAAACAATACGGCTGTAGGTACCGGCGCAGGTGCTGCACTGGGTGCAGGGATCGGTGCCATATTCGGCCAGGGTAAAGGCGCCGCGATCGGCGCGGGCATTGGTGCCGTCGCCGGCGGCGTGGTGGGCTACAACTGGAAGGTGGTGAAAGACGACGTGCAGCAATCCGGCGCATCGTCGTTGGGCATCGACGTGGTGGAAATGCCCGACGGCAGCCTCAAGGTCAATATCCCGAGCAATGTGTCGTTCGATACCGATCGTGCGGACTTGAAGCCTGCCTTGTTGCCCGTGCTCGATAGCGTGGGACGCGCACTGGTGCAGCATCCCGAGCTGCGCGCCAAGGCCGTCGGACATACCGACAGCACCGGCGCCGCCGCGCACAATCAAACGCTTTCCGAGAATCGCGCGCGTAGCGTGACCAGCTATCTTGCCAAGCAAGGCGTGGGTGCAACCCGACTCACCACCGAGGGTCGCGGTGCCACCGATCCGATCGCCGATAACAGCACTGCCGAAGGACGTGCGACGAATCGTCGCGTTGAGATTTATTTGTACGCGACGCAGATGTAAACCAGTCGTCGTATCGAAGCGGATGGACGCCCATGCGGCTGCCATCCGCTTTTTTTTATCCTGATGCGCTTCAGATGCCATCGCAGGCCGCGAACCATGCACAGGGTCATGTCAACGCTCGAGCACCCGTTCACCCCTAACGGGAAAACCCCCATATCCCACACAACGCATTTCGATAGAATTCGTATTCAGTCCTGGCGCATCTCAATCTTCAGCGCAAAAAAACAGCCCGCTTGCCATTTACAAGGCTTATCTGCACGATTTTTAACCAAATCGCAAAGGCCAGACAAGAAAACATGTCCAATACTGAATACGTATTCAACGAATCTAACATGGTCACCCTGCTCAAGCAGCCGCTTGGGGCTGAGTTGCCCTTGGTGGATCGCGCTCAGGGCGTCTACATCTACGACCGTCATGGCCGTGACTATCTGGATGGCTCCGGTGGGGCAATGACGGTCTCAATCGGGCATGGCGTTCGAGAGGTGCTGGACGCCATGCACGAACAAGCCGAGCGGGTGTGTTTCACCTATCGCTCGCACTTCACGAATGAACCCGCTGAAAGATTGGCCGCGGCGCTCGTCGAGCTGGCGCCCGAGGGTGTCAGCCACGCCTTCTTCGTCAATAGTGGATCGGAGGCGACGGAACTTGCCATGCGCACGGCACAGCAGTATTGGCGCGATCAGGGTCAGCCGGGCAAGACCCACGTATTGGGCCGGGCCATCAGTTATCACGGCATGACCATGGGGGCACTGTCGATGTCAGGCCATGCCGCTCGCCGTTCGGATTACGGTAATCTGCTGCACACGTTTGCCGTGGCCCCCCCGCCGTACCCTTACCGCTTTCCGCTCTCCGGTACAGATGCAGAGGATCATGGGGCGAAGGTCTGGGACCGCATCATCAGCGAATACGGCGCGGACAAAGTCGCTGCTGTCATCGTCGAACCTATCGTGGGTGCGGCGGGTGGCGCGCTTACGCCGCCCGTGGGCTACATGCGCGCGCTTCGAGCGATTTGCGACCGTCACAACGTGCTGCTGATTTCAGACGAAGTGATCACCGGCATGGGCCGCACAGGCGCCTGGTTCGGATGCGACCACGATGGCATCGCACCGGACATGATCGCGACCGGCAAGGGGATGACCTCCGGCTACACGCCCATGGGTGCAGTGCTATTCCATGAGCGCATCATCGATGCGTTCCGTGCCAACGGAAAGACGGTGCCTTTCGGACACACCTTCAGCGCCAATCCTTTAAGTGCCGCGACGTGCCTGGCTGTCGTGAACTACATGCGCGAGAAGAACGTCCTTGAAAACGTTGCCGCGCGCAGCAAGCAACTCGAGGCTGGCCTCAGAAAACTGGCTGAGAAATTTTCGTGGATGGTGGATGTGCGCGGACGCGGCTTGTTATGGGGCTTCGAGTTCGTGACCGATGCGATCGATAAGACACCGCCCGATGCTGGCTTGAATGCGAATGCCGTTTTCACAGCACATTGTTTTCGTGCCGGCCTGATCGTATACACCGCCGGCATTGCACCGCTCAACAACGCCACATTGCTCGCGCCGCCGCTGGTGATCACGGCAGCGGAAATGGATGTGCTGCTGCAACGGCTGGAAAGCGGTCTGGTCAGCTTCGGTGCAGAAATGGGATTTACGTCGTAGCCAACAGGCGGGTCTCGCATGCGGAGCCCGCATCATCAATCGTAGGCAATGCGCCCAGCGAATACGCGGCGCCAAGGGGAACCACCATGACTTCAAGTAAAAAAATCGATCGACGCACTATTCTCAAAGCTGGCGTGGCGGCGCTGGGCTCATCGCTGTCGGGCGTGTCGTGGGCGCAAGGCGCCGGCGATACGCTGACGATGGGCGTGATCTCGCAGCAAACCGGAACGTTTGCCTATGCCGGCGACTTGGTACTCAAGGGTGCGCGTCTGGCCATCGACGAACGCAACGGCAGCGTACTCGGCAAGAAAATCAACTTGATCGTGCGCGATGACGAAGGCAAGCCAGCCGTGGGGGTTCGACGACTCACCGAATCGATCGCGTCGGACAAGCTGAGTTACTTCATGGGGAACTTCTCAAGCGGCGTCGGCCTGGCCGAGTTGGAGGTTGCACGCCAGGAAAAGGTGTTGCAATTCGCCGCGGGCGGGTCGGAAGACTTCACGGGGTCACGCTGCAGCCCGTATACGTTTCAGTGGTCCGCGCATGCTTACACGGCATTGCGCGCAACCTTGGAGTACGTGAGCAAAACCCTTCCCGACAAAAAGAAGATTTACACCATCACCGCCGATTACGCGTTTGGTCAATCGCTGCTGCACTACACGCAAGTTGCCGCGAAGGAGCTTGGCCTGGAACTGGTCGGCAACGACAACCATCCCTCCGGCGAACGCCAGTTCACGCAGTACTTCACCAAGGCACTGTCCACTCGCCCCGACATCATTTGCTTGCTGACGGCAGGTGCCGATGCCGTATCGGCCGTTCGTCAATTTCAAAGTTTCGGGGTCAAGACCGTTCAGATCGTCGGCCCCTGGACCCTGGAAGTCGAACAGCTACGCGAGCTTTCGCCCGCCATGCGCACAGGAATGATCCTTGGCCTCAACTACTACCAGGATATCGACACTCCGGTAAACAAAGCCTTTGTGGACAGCTACATGAAGGCGTACAAGAACGTGCCGTCGTATGCCGCAGCGTACGGCTACGACTCGATGCGAACCCTGTTCCTGGCAATGGATAAAGCAAAGAGCACGGACGTGGAAGCTGTGATCAAAACGCTGGAAGGCATGCAGTTCGACAGCATCTTTGGTCCTACGCAGATCGACGCGCGCACGCACCAGACGCAACGGCCCTACTACGTCGTCGAGTGCAAGGCACCGGACGCCATGAAAAACGAATTCGACCTGGCAAAAATCGTCGCCCAAGGCGATACGCCGCAGCCTCCTGAGCTGAATCAGTGCAAACGCACCGTGTGATGCCACAACGTATTCGGACGCGGGCGCGCCGCATACCCGCAGTCCCCTTGCCGAAAGGTCGACCATGATTTCTTTGTTAGCCGCACAACTCTTGAACGGGTTGGCGATCGGGATGATCTACGCGCTCACCGCGTTCGGGCTTTCCATCATCAAGGGATTGCTCAATGTGCCCAACTTCGCGCACGGTGCGTTCTACGCGCTGGGCGCCTATGTCTGCTACGCCGCGATGCATGCGGGCATGCCGTTCGCCCTTGCTCTGGCGTTGTCGTTCATCGCACCGGCCGTCGTGGGCACCATCGTGGAAAAACTAGGTGTCGCACGGCTCATGAATGGCCCTTACCTTTATCAGCTGCTCTTTCTTTTCGGCACCGCGTTGATACTCGAACAGTTGATCATCATCGTTTGGGGTACGGTGGGGCTGAGCGTGACGCCGCCGGAGTGGCTGCAGGGCGCGTTCGACCTGGGTTTCACCTATCTGCCAAAGTACCTCGCGTTCAACGGCTTGATGGCGGCACTCACGATTGCTGCCGTCTGGCTGCTCATCGAACGCACCCGTCTGGGGTCGCAGATTCGCGCTGGGATCGATAAACGTGAGATGGCGCAGTGCCTGGGGATTGACGTCTCCAGGCTGATCACCGCCGGATTTGCTTTGGGCACGGGTTTGGCCGGACTATCCGGCGGCCTTGTGGTGCCGCTGCTTGGCGCCAATAGCACGATGGGCGCAGAGATGTTGTCGATTGCGTTCGTCGTGCTGGTCATCGGCGGACTGGGATCGCTATACGGCGCGCTCGCCGCGGGCATTCTCGTTGGCGTGATTCAGAGCGTGTCATCGGTATTTGCACCCTCGGCCAGCACCGTACTCATCTATGTGGCGATGGTTGCCACGCTGATGATCCGTCCCCAGGGACTTTTCGGGGAACGCTAATGCAACGCAAACCATCCACTTACCTGATGTCCGCCGTGGCGGCCGTGCTTGCGCTCATCGCTCCATTTTGCATGCCCATCAACATCGCGACCGAGATCGTGATCTTCAGCATCTTTGCACTGGCAACGTATCTCCTTATCAGCGTTGCAGGTCTCTACTCGTTTGGCCAGGCCGCGTTCTTCGGCGTCGGTGGCTATATCGCGGGTTATCTCTACATCAACACCGACGTGCCGCTTTTCGTGGGCCTGCTCCTCGCGGCACTCGGCAGCGCCGTGGCCGCGTTGGTTGTGGGCATGATGAGCATCAAGCGAATCGGCATCTATTTCATGATGCTCACGTTTGCCTTCAATCAGATGATCTTTTATCTGGCCTATAGCTGGCACAGTGTCACGGGCGGTGAAGATGGTCTGGGCGGCATCCGGCGACCGGACATCACGGTGCCCGGTGTGGGCAAGATCGACCTGTCGAATCACGTGAATTTCTACGTGCTTTGCGCGGTGCTGTTCGTCGTCGTCTTCGCGGGGCTCTACCAGATGATGCGCAGTCCGCTGGGGCTGGTGCTCAGCGCGGCCAAACAAAACATGCGCCGTACCGACTCGCTGGGTTTTTCGGTGTATCGCGCACAGCTGCTGGCCTTCGTGGTCGCTGGCGCGGCGTCGGGTGTCGCAGGTGCCCTCTTCGCGATGCTCTATCGCATCATGCCTATCGATGCGATCTCCTGGCACAGTTCGGGCACGGCCGTCTTCATGGTGATCATCGGCGGCATGTCGTCGATATTCGGCCCCGTCATCGGCGCCGCGATCTTCATCTGGCTACAAGGTTTCTTCAGCTTGATGTGGGCCCGCTGGCCGCTGCTCTTCGGGGTATTCATCATCCTCGTCGTGCTGTTCCTGAAAGGCGGTGCCATCGAACTATTCGACCGCGTACGGCGTCTCGTCACGGGCGCTCGCGGCGAGCGGAGCGCTCCATGACCGCAAATACCTACGCATTCGAAGCGCGAAACGTCACCAAGAAGTTCGGTGCCAACGTGGTAATCGAAGATCTCTCGATCGGGTTCGAGCCCGGCATGCTGCACAGCATCCTGGGGCCGAACGGCGCGGGCAAGACCACCCTATTCAACCTGCTCACGCGCGACCTGCCCGTCACCTCCGGCGAGATCCTGCTCAAAGGCGACACCGTCACAAAACTGAAACCGCACCAGATCGCCCGGCGTGGCGTGGGCCGATCCTATCAAATCTCGAGCGTCTATCTGGATCTGACTTTCCAGGAAAATGTCTGGTTGGCTGCCTATCGCGCCGCCCATGGCGGGCGCATCGGCTGGTGGCGCCGTGTCGAGCATTACGACGCGCTGCGCGCACAAGCCAGCCAACTCCTTTCGAAGCTCGGACTCGAACAATACGAGCACACCTTGGCGCGTTCGGTGTCGTATGGCGATCAGCGCCTGCTCGAAATCGCCGTCACGCTTGCCACCCGACCCGAGATCCTGCTGCTGGACGAACCGACGGCCGGTTTGTCGCAGCGGGAGACCGAGCGCGTCAAGACGTTCATTGCATCGATCAAAACGGAGTACACCATCGTCATGATCGAACACAAGATGAACGTCGTCATGGAGATCTCGGATCGCATCCATGTCATGAACCGAGGCGCGCTGATCGCTGCCGGCACGGCCGCCGAGATATCGCAGAACCAGGCAGTGCACGCTGCCTACTTTGGACTTTGACCATGCTGCTACAGGTGAACTCGATCAACACCTTCTACGGTCCCAGCCAGGCGATCCACGATGTGTCTTTCGACATCGGCGCGCGTGAAGTCGTCGCACTGCTGGGCCGTAACGGCGCCGGCAAGACGACGACGCTGCGCTCCATCATGGGGTTGAACAACGTGGCGCAGGGCTCGATCACATTGGATGGCAACGACATCTCCCATAGCCCGCCGCAGGCGATCTCACGACTGGGCGTGACCCTGGTGCCCGAAACCCGCGACCCGTTCGTTCTGCTGACCGTGCGGGAGAATATTCTTCTTGGCTATCGCGAAGGCTCACCCTACACGCTCGATCGACTGATGGATCTTTTTCCGCTGCTGAAAGAATTATTGAAGAAAAAAGGCGGTGAACTTTCCGGTGGACAACAGCAAATGATGGTGATGGCGCGCGGGTTGGCCATGGGACCTCGCCTGCTTTTGCTGGATGAACCCTCGCAAGGGCTGGCACCCATCATGGTGAAGACGGTAGCGAGCGTGCTGAACGCGCTCAAGCAAGACGATTTGACGATATTGCTGGTGGAACAGAATCTGAGTATGGCGCTGGACATCGCCGATCGGGTGGTCGTGCTTGAGAACGGCGCCGTGGCCGACACCTTCACCAGTGCCGAAGGCCGCGCCAACCCAGGCCGTCTGGAGCAATACCTCGCGGTGCACTGAGCGCCGGCCGTTCTGCCCCTTCCAGGCGGATACGACTGCCCTCCCATCATCTCCATCGAACAACCCTGGAAGCGCATGAACACACCCCTTACCCACCCTCCCATTCTGGGCTACGTCACCCCGTTGAGTGCGCAGCCGGGTCAGTCCCTGTCGTTTCGGATCACCTCGGCGGGCAATCAGCCCTTCAGTGCGCGCGTGGTCCGCATACATTGCGCCGACCCGAATCCCGCCGGTCCGGGGATGAGACTGGACGCCGTGCCTTTTGCGCTTGACGCCGAGTACGCCGGCCGCGAACAGGACGTGCATCCGGGTTCCTGCGCGATTGCAAGGCTTCCCGGATTGAAGGATCGAGAGCACATCGACGTGCGCTTGCGTATCAAACCCACCCTCGTCGCCCATCCCATGCAAACCGTCTGCAGTCTTCAAGATGCGTCTGGGCAAGATGGCATCGCGCTGGCTATCGAGGATGGCGAGTTCGTCGTGCAAAGGTTCACCGCCGCTACCCAGCGCATCACGACACTGCGCACCGGGCTGCACGCCCAGCAGGATCGTTGGCAGTCGATGCGTTTGCGCCTGGATATCGGCGCGGGCAATATTGCACTCGACATTGCCCCGGTGGCAGTGGGTGCGCCAGGCGCGGCACCCGCCGATTCCGCGCGCTCGGCTCGCCTCGACCTGACCGAGCAGGCCGATCGACTGGCCCCGGTCCTTCTGTGTCTTGGTGCGCGCTGGCTTGGTCATCCCGTTGCCGGCTACCACGGTCTGATGGAAGCCCCCGAGGTTTACGCGGCGCTTGGCGCTGACGTCGCCGCCCATTCTGAACTCCTCGCGCAATGGTGCTTGGCCGATGACATGCAGGAACAATCGATACGCGGCACCCGTCACGACATGCCCGCGTTGACCTTGATCAACATGCCTGTGCGTGCCGTGCGATCGGCGGATTGGACCGGCCTGAATCTGGACTGGAAGACTGCCCCCGCGCAGTACGCCGCCATCTATTTCCATGCCGATGCGTTGTCCGACTGCGGTTGGGACGAGAGCCTGAGCCTGACCATTCCCACCGGCATGGCGTCCGGCGTGTACGGGCTGGAGGTAACGCATCCTGAAGGCCAGGACACCATCCCGTTTTATGTCACCCCCGCCACCGGTGGCCCGCGCGCCCGTATTCTGTTCCTCGCCCCCACATTGACCTACCAGGCCTACGCCAATCACGCCCGAAACAACTACGCCGGCGCATTGGCCGAGCGCATCACGCAGTGGGGGGCTTATCCTCACAACCCCGATGTCGTGACGCAATATGGGGCATCCACGTACAACCGGCACAAGGATATGGCAGGCATCAGCCTGTCGTCGCGACTGCGTCCGATGTTGACGATGCGACCGGGCTACCTGACGTTTCCCGACCCCAACGGCTCGGGCTTGCGCCATTTTCCAGCGGATTCGCATCTGACGCATTGGCTGCTGGAGAAAGGGTATGACTACGACGTGATCACCGACGAAGACCTGGACGACCAGGGGGTGGAAGCCTTGCAGCACTACGATGTGGTCTTGACCGGGTCGCATCCCGAGTATCACACCCGCCGCATGATCGAGGCGCTCATTGCGTATCGCGAGGCAGGTGGCTATTTGATGTATCTCGGCGCCAATGGGTTCTACTGGAAGATCGCGCGCCCCACATCGGCACCGCACATGCTTGAGATTCGCCGTGCCGAGGGCGGCATACGTGCGTGGGCAAGTGAGCCGGGGGAGTACTACCACCAGTTGGACGGTGGCTACGGCGGCATGTGGCGGCGAAATGGAATCGCGCCTCAGACCACAGCTGGCGTGGGATTCGCCGTGCAGGGCGGATTCGAGGGCGTGGGCTACCGACGCACTCCAGAGTCCTACGAACCCGAGGTGTCGTGGCTATTTGAAGGGGTAAGCGGCGAGACATTCGGCGACTTTGGCCTGTCCGGCGGCGGCGCCGCGGGCTTCGAGCTCGATCAGGTCGTGCCCGAATTAGGCTCGCCGAGTTATCTGAAAATCGTCGGTGTGTCGGATAATCACGGCCCAAGCTTTAAACTGGTGCCCGAAGAAATTCTGACGTGGACCATTGCCGCGTCGATACCGCGCAAGTACGAGGGCGTGCGCGCCCATATGGCCGTGGGGGTCGCCGAGCACGGTGGGGGACTGTTTGCCGTAGGATCGATCACTTTCCTGGGCAGCCTCGCGCACAACCGATGCGAGAACGACGTCTCCCGCATCGTCGAGAACTGCCTGCGGCACTTTCTGTCGCGGTCCTCGTCCGCCACACGCGCGGCGACTTGAACTTATTTTTGTAGACTGGCGTGACCAAGAAAACTCCTACGCAGAAAGATGTGGCAAAGCTTGCGGGCGTATCCCAGGCTGCCGTTTCGCGTTTCATTTCCGGGAAAGGCGCCATCTCGCAGGAAGTCCGCGAGAAGATCTTGAAAGTGGTCGATCTGGTCAATTACCAACCCGACCCCCTTGCCCGAGGCTTGAGCAGCGGTAAGTTCAACATCATCGCGATCGTGATGGCCAACATTACCAATCCCTGGTATCCGATCGTGCTTGAAACGATCACGCGCGAACTGCATCGGCATGGCCTGCAGACACTGCTGTTCAACGCCACACCGCCCCAGACCGTCGACGATCTCATGCCGCTCGTGCTGCAGTATCGCGTGCGCGGCGTCATCATCACGACCGCGTCACTCACGTCGTCCGGTGCCGATCTATGCGTGCGGCAAGGCGTACCGGTGGTCATGTTCAATCGCTATTCGCAGATCGGCAACGGCCACTCTGTATCGACCGACAACATCGGCGGGGGAAGGCTCGCCGCAGACGTCTTGTTGCGATCGGGCAGCAAGGAACCCGCCTTTTTGGGGGGCATGCCGTTGGTCTCGACCAATCGCGACCGGCGCACCGGTTTCATGGAGCGGCTGGCCGAGCTGGGCATGACATCGATACCGCAGCTTGAGAAAGAGTTCAGCTATAGCTGGGGCTATGAGGCCACCCAGATGTTGCTTGCAAGGCATCCCGGTATCGATGCGCTGTTTTGCGCAGACGACGAAATCGCCTCTGGGGCCATCGACGCCTTGCGCTACGCGGTAGGCAAACGCGTGCCGGAAGATGTGCGCGTTTTTGGATTCGACGATCACCCCGTCGCCTCCAACGCCGCGTATCACATGACGACCATTCGGCAGCCCGTCGAAGACATGATCAGCGCCGCGATTGAATTGCTATTGCAAGACAGCGACAAGAATGAACGGCGCGTCTTGCCCGGCCAACTCATCTACCGAGGCTCGACACCTGAGATGCCGGGCGCCGCCTGAGCATCGAATACGGTCAGAAGGGAATCCAACCCCAGACGTTCGATATTCACGTCTACCGCTGCGCGCACCACCGGCTTGGCACGATAGCCAACCGATAATCCTGCCAATGCCATCATCTTCAAATCGTTTGCGCCATCGCCCACCACGATGGCATCGCTCGTGGGGATGCCTAAATCAAGACAAAGGGCCTGGACACGACGCGCTTTCACATCCGCATTGATCAACGTGCCCAATAGTTCGCCGGTCAGTTTGCCCGCCACGACCTCAAGATGATTTGAGTAATCTTCGTCCACACCCAGTTCAGCCCGCACCCGCCCTGTGAAGTAGTCGAAACCGCCGGAGACGATGGCGGTTTTCAACCCCGCCATTTTCGCCGTCTTGACCAATGCAGCAGCACCCGGGGTAATCTGCAAACGTTGTGCATAGAGGTCATCGAAACGAGCGACGGAAAGTCCCGCCAACAGGCGCGTACGCATGCGCAAACTGGTGTCGTAATCAACATCACGATTTTGCATGGCCCGTTCGGTCAGCGCCGCAACCTCCTGCTTCTTACCCACCAGATCCGCCAACTCATCAATGCATTCGATATTGATGAGGGTCGAATCCATATCAAACACGAGCAGCTTGAACGCACTCAAGGGACGTGGGGTCTGAATAATCGCGCTGTCGACGTCGTGCTCGCGACACACGGCGTGAAGTGCATCACGCGCGAGCGGTGCGCGGGCCAGCATATACACCACGCAGGAAGATGAACGGCGCGTCGAATCGTTGGCACCAAGCGCATGCGACAAGTGCCTCGCGAGGTCGTCTGAAAACGGTCCAGCGCGTTGGGTCACGATCTGCATGACTGGGAACTCCAGGTCGTCCACATTAAGCGGCATCGTCGCTCTGCACTCGAAGGCGGATCGCGCGACGTCAAAGACTACCGCAACCGCAGCAATAACGAAGCGCAGCAGGAAGCGCCATGCTTGACGAAATACTGGCCTGCCCTACTGGATTCGAACCAGTGACCGCTCGCTTAGAAGGCGAGTGCTCTATCCAACTGAGCTAAGGGCAGATCTTGGAAAGCGCGGTAGTTTAACCGACGCAAGATTAAACGGGACGCATGCGTTCGCGCCAGCGGTCGCCGACCTGATATCCCCAATACGTGGCTTGCGCTGCAGCGCGGCCCAGAACGCCACCCGCCCAAGTCAGCCCAAACGGTGCAAACGCGGCAATGCGGTCCGTTTCACCCGTGATCGCCTCCGCCACCACCCGCCCGGCAATCGCGGTCGTATTCAAACCTTGCCCACCGAACGCCGTGCAATACCAAAGCCCAGGTGCCAACTGCCCCACTTGCGGCATGCGATGGCGCGCATAGCTCATCAACCCTGACCACGCCATGTCCACGGAGACGTCGCCCAACTGCGGAAACACCCCCTGCAATTCATGTTTGAGCCGATCGGCCAACTGCGGCGGTGGGCTACGGCGCACGCTGATGCCGCTGCCCCATACGATGCGATCCCCGTCGAGCACGCGGTAATAGTTGCCGGCCCGGCGGTCGTCGATGATGGCGGCTGTGGTGTCGATCGCATCGCCGATGCGTGCCCCCAGCGGCCCGGTGGCCAACATATACGTGGCAATGGGCAGCATCGCGCGGCGCAGCGCGGGCACGAGCGCATCCGTGTAGCCGCCCGTTGCCATCACCACATGACGGGCGCGGATCGTGGTCCTGTTTGCCGTCAAGCGGTGCCGGCCCTGCACTGGCGCGATTCGGGTCACCCTGCTCTTCTCGTACACGGCTACTCCGCGTGCCGCGGCATCTGCCGCGAGCGCACGGGTGTAGTTGAGGGGATGGATATGAAAGGCATCGGCGTCAAACAGGCCGGGGCCATAGGCAGGCGAGTTCACTTGCGCACGAACGTCGTCGCGATTGAGCAGGGTGAACCGCCGGCCGTAAGCTGCCATGCGGTCCCGATGGGCGGCCAGCCCTGCCGGATCGTCGTAGCGCAACACCTTCAAGATGCCGGGGGTAAGGCCGCCCGCCCCAGCGCCCAAGCGCCGACAGGCGTCCCGCACCATTTCCATGCCTTCGATCGACAGCCGGTACAGGGCGTCGAAATGCGCTTGGCCCACCTGTTTCAAGACAGCGTCGTCATCGGCGGCGAACCCGCTGGAGACCTGTCCGCCATTGCGGCCCGATGCGCCCCACCCCACGCGATTGGCGTCGAGCACCGCCACGGATTGGCCGCGCATCGCCAATTCGCGGGCAGCCGTCAGCCCGGCCAACCCGGCGCCCACCACGCATACGTCGACGTCGCAGTCGGCGGTCAAAGCTGGATAAGCCGTGGCGTCGCAGGCCGTGCGGCTGTAGTAGGTGTGGGGATAGTCGCTCATGACGGTATACGGGGCGATGCGGGCACGCCACACTATTACACACGGTTTCCGAGCGGGGGGTCGTCGATGCTACATTGCGTTCGTCCCCTATTCTGCAAGAAATCTGTCATGAGCCGTTCCCGCTCCTTAGTGCCCACCCTGCGCGTGGGTATCGCATTGGTCGCGCTTGCGGCCGCCGTTCCTGCGGCTCATGCCGGTGTGACCTACCGATTGGATCGCCCCAGCGCCGCGCCCGGCGAAACCGTGCTGATCGAGGCCGTGTTCTTCAACGATACGCCCACGGGTGCCGCCTGGAGCGCGCCGCGCCGTATCGTGGTGCAGTGGCGTGGTGCCACGGGTCAGCCGATCCGCACCACTGCACGTGCGGTGGGTGCTGCGACCGAATTCAATGTGCCGGTCAACAACTTTGCCCGCATGAGCTGGCAAGCCGTGGTCCCCACGCAGGCGCGTGGCCTGCAGGCCGTGTCGATCGAGGGCCAATCCGCCCTGATGGCGCTGGATGCGACGGGTCGCGAAAGCGGCACGCCGGCCACGATGGCGGCCAATACGCCCGTGGTGGATGCCCGCACCGGCGAGCCACTGCCACCGGCCGAAGTGACCCGCCTGGGTGCTTCTCCGGACACTGGCCCCGCCCCCGAGCAAACGGCAATGACCCAACCGGCTGCGATTCCCACGGCATTCAATTCGTTTACCTCGTCGCTATCGGCTTATCAACCGGTGTATTTTGCGGTGGGCACGCGCGGCGGGACGACGGCCCGCTTTCAGTTGAGCGCCAAGTACCGGTTGTTCACGCCCGAAGATGCAGCCACGCCGAAGTTCTATGAAAATCTGTATCTGGGCTACACACAAACTTCATTGTGGGATTTGCAAGGCGATTCGAAGCCGTTTATCGATACGACGTTCAACCCCAGCGCATTCTGGCTGAACGAAAACCTGTGGACGTCGGCCAATCAAAACTGGCGCTTCGGCAGTGCGGCGGGTATCGAGCACAAGTCCAACGGCAAGGCCGGCGACGACTCACGCTCGCTGAACGACTTCTACCTGCAGCCGTCATTCAACTATCGTTTCGATGGCGGCAGCACGTTGTCGTTCGCGCCCAAGATCATGTCGTACGTGGCCGTGGCGCGCGAGAACAGCGATTATTCCGACTACAACGGCCATGTGAATTGGCGCGTGCGATGGGCGCAGGATAACGGCCCGGTCGTCTCTGCCATGTACCGTCAGGGCGACCAAAAACGCCGCACGACCCAAGTCGATCTGGCCTACCCGCTCAAGCAAATCGGCTTGAACGCCAACGGCTACGTCTATCTGCAGTACTTCAACGGCTACGGCGAAACGCTGCTGGGTTACGACGAGCGCAACCGCTCGCAATTCCGCATCGGCCTGTCGCTGGTGCCGTAAAAAGGGACCTCACGCATGAAGCGACCCGCGCCGCCCGCCCAGCCCCTGCGCCGCGTGCGAGCGTGGGGCGGCATGCTGCTGGTATGGGGCGCGGCAACGGGCATCGCGCACCTGCTCAATCACCATGTGTCGGTCACCGTCCTGGCCATGGTGTATCTGGCGGCCGTGATGCTGGTCGCGTACGTGACCAATCGCTGGCTCTCGATCGCCTGTGCCTTCCTGTCGGTCGCGGCGCTCAACATCTTGTTCGTGCAGCCGCGCGGTGCGTTTCGCGTCGATTCCACCGAACACGCCATCACCCTGGTGGCGCTCTTGTTCGTCAGCCTGCTGGCGACGAATCTGTCGTCACGACTACGCGCGTCGACGCGCCGGGCCGTGTCGCGCGAACGCCGCGCGCGCACGTTGCAGCACCTGGCCGCGAGTATGGCGCTGCTTGAAGACGAGGCCCCGATGGTCGATGCCGCCGTCAAGGCGCTGGAGGCGGATTTCGGTCAAGGCATCCTGGCACTGATGTCGCGCGAAGGTGATCTGGTGATGCACGGCGCAATGCAAGCGCCTGCCGCCCCCGCCGAGCGGCGCGACGATGCCATCGCACATTGCGTGAAAAGCGGCCATGCCATGGGCCCGGGCACCGGGCGATGGGACGCCCTGGCAACGTGGTATCTACCGCTGCGTGCGGGCGAAAGCCGGATCGGCGCGATCGCGATTGCAGCCCCGCCCCAAACGGCATTGCTCCCGGGTGCGGAAGAGCGGCGCGAACACGCACAGGCCATTGCCGATCTCACCGCTGGTGCCCTGCTGCGCACGCGGCATGCGGCCGAGGCCGCGCGAGCCCGCGATCAGGCGCAATCGCAACAGCTGCGCAGCACGTTGCTGGCCTCGGTATCGCACGATCTGCGTACGCCGCTGGCCGCCATCCTGGCGGCTGCCACATCGATGCAACGACAGGCCGATCGCCTGGACGCAGAAAGCCAGCAACGCTTGCTTGCGTTGATCGAAAGCGAAGCCCGCCACCTCACCGCCGTTACCGACAACACCCTGCACTGGTTGCGCGTGTCTGGCGACCATCCCGTTCTGAAGATGGATTGGGAAGCACTGGAAGAAATCGCCGGCACCTGCATTGCCCGATTGCGCGCACGCCATCCGCATCGCCATGTGACGGCCACGCTGCCTGCGGATTTGCCGCTGATACGGGTAGACGCCGTGCTGTTTGCGCAATTGATTACCAATCTGCTGGATAACGCGCTCAAGTATTCGGCAGATGACGTGGAACTCACGGCTTACGCCGACGACGAGACCATCACGATCGATATTCTGGATCGCGGCCGCGGCATCCCGCCGGGTGATGAGATCCGGATTTTCGAGACGTTTTACCGCGGCGCGGTGCCCCCGGCGCAGCGAGGCGCCGGCCTTGGGCTGGCGATCTCCCAAGCGGTGGCCAGCGCTCATAACGCCCGGTTGAGCGTGGGTCCGCGCGAAGGCGGCGGTTCGCGCTTTTCCATCTTCATGCCGCTGGTTCCCTCGCCGCCCACGCCGGCCGACGAGGGCATGTAGATGGCCATTCGAGTGCTGATCGTCGAGGACGACCGCGATATCCGCAGCTTGCTGCACTCGGTACTGACCGTGGAAGGTTTCGAGATCTCCACCGCAGTCAGCGTCAGCGAAGCGCGGGCGATGGTCGACCATGAGGCGCCGGATCTGATCCTGCTGGATCTGGGATTGCCCGACGGCCGCGGCGAAGATCTGCTTGCGGCCTGGCGCACGCTGGCGGTGCCGATCATCGTGGTGTCTGCCCGTGAAGACGAGGCAGGCAAGATCGCACTGCTGGATGCTGGCGCCGATGACTATCTGGTCAAACCTTTCGGCGTGGGCGAGCTGCTCGCGCGCATGCGCGTGGCGCTGCGCCATCGCGGCACGTCGATCTCGCCGGCGCAAACGACTTACGAGTTGGAAGGGCTGGGCGTGGATCTCACCACGCATCGCGTAACCCGCGACGGCGTGGAGATCAAACTGACGGCGACTGAGTTCAAACTACTGGCGCGATTGGTGCAAAAGGCGGGGCAAGTCGTCACACACCGGCAATTGCTGATCGATGTGTGGGGCGCCGAGTATGCCGAGCACACGCATTATGTGCGGGTGTATATGGGAAACCTGCGTGCGAAATTGGAACGCGACCCCACCGATCCACGGTATGTGCGTACCGAGGTAGGGGTGGGATATCGGCTCGCCGTGGAGTAACCGCCACACCCCACCCCATCTTTATGCGTTCTTTACACGCCGCCGCCTATAACGGCGGCTGGCCTGTTCTCCGCATTCAAGATGTCTACCGCTGATTCCCCTAAAAATCTTGCCGCCCTCTCGCTCGGCGCCCTCGGCGTCGTCTATGGCGATATCGGTACGAGTCCGCTTTACGCCATGAAAGAGGTGTTCCTGCCCGCCAATGGCGTGCCGCTGGACATCACGCATATCGTGGGTGCGGTGTCCGTCATTTTCTGGGCACTCCTCATTGTCGTCACGCTCAAGTACGTGATCCTGGTGCTGCGCGCCAATAACCGCGGCGAAGGCGGCATCATGGCGCTGTCGGCATTGGCGGCGCGCGCCACCGGCAACAATCCCAAGCTGCGTCACACCCTGCTGCTCCTGGGCGTGTTCGGCGCCGCACTCTTTTACGGCGACAGCATCATCACGCCTGCCATCTCGGTGCTGGGCGCGGTGGAAGGCATGAGCCTCATTACCCCGGCATTCGACAGCTTCGTGCTGCCGATCAGCGTGGGCATTCTGATCGGCCTGTTTCTGGTGCAGCGTCATGGCACGGCCACCGTGGGCAAGCTCTTCGGCCCGATCATCGTGGTGTGGTTTGCCACACTCGCCGTGGTGGGGATCCACCAGATCGTTCAGTCGCCGATCATTCTGACCGCGCTCAATCCCCTCCATGGCCTGGCATTCCTGATCGATCGCGGCCCGGGCGTCTTCGCCGCCTTCGGTGCCATTGTGCTGGCGCTCACGGGTGCCGAAGCGCTGTATGCCGACATGGGCCATTTCGGCAAGAAGCCGATCCGCCTGGCGTGGCTGGGTTTTGTGCTGCCGGCGCTTGCAATCCACTATATGGGCCAGGGCGCGCTGCTGATTTCCACGCCCAGTGCACTCGAGAATCCGTTCTATCTGATGTTCCCCAGCGGCTGGTTGATCCCTGCCGTGATTCTCGCCACGCTGGCCTCGGTGATTGCCTCGCAAGCCGTGATTTCGGGCGCGTACTCGATGACGCGTCAAGCCATGCAACTCGGCTTCCTGCCGCGCCTGCAAGTGCATTTCACGTCGGCCAGCGAGGCGGGCCAGATCTTCATGCCGCAAGTCAATCGCATCCTGTTGCTGGCGGTGGTGATCGTGACGATCGGCTTCGGCAGCTCGTCTGCATTGGCCTCGGCCTATGGGATTGCCGTCACCGGCACCATGATGATCACCACGGTGCTCACCTACTTTGTGGTGCGGCACGCCTGGCATTTCCCGCGTTACATCGCGATCGGTGCAACCGGCGTATTCCTGGCCATCGACGTGCTTCTCGTGGTGTCGTGCAGCCTGAAGATTGCAGATGGCGGCTGGTTCCCCTTGCTGCTGGCGATCGCCATCTTCGTGGTGATGTCGACCTGGTATCGCGGCCGTGAATTGCTCGTGAACCGTATGCGTGACGACGACCCCGCGCTGCAACCGTTCATCGAGGCCATCGTGCTCGATCCGGATCTGCCCCGCGTGCCGCGCACGGCCGTCTATGCCACCGCAAGCCAGGAGACCGTGCCGCAAGCCTTGCTGCACAACCTGAAGCACAATCGCGTGCTGCATGAGCAGAACATCATCATGAGCGTGATCTTCCACGAAGTGCCGTGGATACATGCCGACGAACGCGTGGATGTGGACGATGCGGCCGCAGGCTTCTGGCGCGTACGGGTCAACTACGGTTTCATGAACAAGCCCGATATCCCGGAAGCGCTCGAATGCTGCCGCAAGCATGGTCTGGCCGTCAACGCTTTCGAAACGAGCTACTTCCTCAGCCGCGAAACCGTCGTGCCCACGTCGGGTTCGGGGATTGCCAACTGGCGCGAGCACCTGTTCTCGGCCATGTCGCGCAATGCCGGAAACGTGGTCACCTTCTTCCAATTGCCGGATAATGCGGTCATCGAATTGGGAACGCGCGTGCAGATATGACGGCTTCGTTTGCGGTGATCAATGCCTGGGGTACGCCCACGCCATTCGGCGTATCGCGATCGCCGCGGGAGGTTGCCACCGCTGCGGCCGATGCACTCACCCAGCACACGGATATCGAACGTCTGCAGGATGCCGTTGCCGCTCTGGTCACGGCACAGGCCGGCACCGAAGCCGCCTGCTTCTGCCACTGCGCCGCGGCGGGCGTGACATTGGCGGTGGCTGCAGCACTCACCGGCGTTGATCCCTCCCGCCTTGCCGCACTGCCGGATGTGTCGGGCGCAGATATCGTGGCGATCCAGGCCGAGCATCAGGTCAACTACGGTCATCCGATTACGCAAGCGATACGGCTTGCCGGCGCACGCGTGCTTGTGCTCGACGGCACGATCGAACAGCGGATCCGGCAGCTCGACGAACATCGCGCGGCGGGCACGTTGGCGGCCGTCGTGGCGGTATCGTCAACCCTGGTCAAAAGCCCAGCGCCGATCGGCCTTGCAGCGCTCGCCAAACTCGCGCGCGATGCGGCTGTTCCCTTCATTGTGGATGCGGCCGCCCAGGATTGGCGGCTGGGCGATGCGGCCTGGTTCGACGGCATCGACATCGCGATCTTCAGCGCACAAAAATACCTCGCCGCGCCGACGTGCGGCATGCTCACCGGACAAGGCCCGTACATCGCTGCGGCGCGGGCCAATTTGAGTGGGATCGGACGCGGCATGAAACCCACCAAGGAAGCGCTCGCCGGCGTGGCATCCGCCCTGCAATTGCGTGTCGGCGTGTCGCTTTCGGACGTGCGCAGCGTTAATGTGGCGCGTGCGCAGCGCCTGATCGCCGCCTGCAATACGTTGCCGTATCGATTTGAAGTGCTCGACGGCGCCGACTTTGGTCCCTATCCGCGTGTCGCGCTAGCCTGCCGCGATGCCGGCGAGGCGACTGCGCTGGCGGATGCGCTGCGCCACTATCAGCCATCGATCGTGGTGGGCCGCCATGCGCTGTCGAGCGGGACCGTAACGCTTGAACTGACTCACGTCACCGAAGATGAAGCGGAGACGCTGGTCAACGCCTTGCACGCGATAGCAACGCCCACGCGTTAGCACCGGCGATCACCGCCGCGTCTTCAGCCATCGAGCTCAGGATAGTGACGGAAGATGCCTTCGCCGAAGGCCAACCGTCGATCGCTTTGCAGATAAGCGCTCACGTTGGGAAGGGCACCCACGCGAGCGTGCAGCGCCATCACCTTGCTCAAGCGCCGCGACTGCTTGCTCATCGTGACGGGAAACGCATAGGCCAGACCGTCCACCACGTGAAAGAGCGACAGATCGGCGTACGACCAGGTTTCGCCGCCCGCCAGCCACCGGCCCTGTTCTTTCAACACGTTTTCGAAGTAGCCGAGAAACTTTGGAATGCGCTCTTCACGGAACGACTTTGCCCGCCGCTTGGCCTCCTCCTGCTGGTCTTCGTAGTAAAGGCTGGCTGCGATCGGGTGGTGAACGTCATGCGCCTCGGCGACGAGATCGGCCAAGGTCAATTGCAATTGGTTGACCCATAATCGCCCCGCCAGATCCTTCGGCGCAAGTTGGTGCTTCTCGCCGAGGAAGAACAGAATGTTTGCGGTTTGGCCGATCGTCTCACCGTCCGCCACCAAATACGGCGGCGCAAACGGCGGGTGCTTGCGAGGCGACTGCATATCTTCTACCAAGGCATCGGCACTGCCCCCACCCGATGCACGACCGCGTTCGCGATAGTCGATGCCGGCGGCTTCGAGCGCAAGACGCACAAACTCGCCGCGCCCTGGAATGCCGTCCCAATACCATAAATCGTAAGTCATGCGTGGATCCTCCGTTGGCCGAACGCGCCTGCGTCGGCATCTGATGCCCACCTGCCCGCAAGCGTTGTTCCGCCATTCTGTGAACGTCTTCTTACGACGATTGCACGATCGCCCCTATCGCGTATCGACTGCACCGTTGCCGCCGGTCGGAACATACGGCGCTAAACCGGCAATTTATTGCTGCGCCGCATCACAAATGCTCAGGGTTTTCCCCCGCAATTCCCATTTATTGAGAATCTGAAGTGGGACGAATGGGAATCGACCCCTATGATCCGAAAAAAGAGATCAACAAGGGGTTTTTATCCATGCCACCAGACCGCGCCATTACCGGCGGCGCCGATCGTGTGCTGTCTGTGCTCGCCACCCTGGCGCAGCACGACCGACCGCTGAGCATCGCGGCGCTCGTCGAACGCACGGGGTTGGCCCAGAGCACCTTGTATCGCCAGATCGCGCTACTCAAGCGCTGGGGTTTCGTGTTCGAGCATGCTGGTGAATACGGCCCTGGCCCGCTCTGCTTGCAGTTGGCCTGGGGCTTCGATCAGTCATCCTTTCTGGTTCACGAAGCGCAAGCCGACATGGCGGCGCTGGCCGATGCCTCCGGCGAAACGGTGGGATTGATGGCTGCCGTCAAAGACCAGGCCGTATGCCTCGACATGGTCGAGAGCCGGCACCCCTTGCGGTGTTCGTTCGTGAAAGGCCGAGGCCTGCCATTGATCAACGGTGCATCGGCCCGGTCGCTCATCGCCTTCATGCCGGACGGCAAGCGCCAATCCGTACTGCATCAGATCGCCCGCACGATCGACGCCGCCACGCTCGCAGCATTGAACGCGGCGCTCGACGATATCCGCGCCGCAGGTTTTGCCGTCACCGATGGCCAGGTCGACCCCGGGGTATGGGGCGTCAGCGCGCCGATCTTTCAGCGCCCGCAGCAAGCGGTCGCCTCACTCACGCTGATGGCGCCGTCTACCCGCGCGGCCGACCGTGCGCCACAACTCACGGCCCTGACCGTCCAAGCCGCACAACGCATTTCCGCCCGTTTGCAGAGCCTTTGACGCGCGAACACGTTCGCGCACCCACACACATTTTTCCCTCCCTTTGCCTGAAGGACTTCCCCATGCTGACCCGCCGCCGTCTTCTCTCCGCTATCGCCACGCTCACGCTCGCCGCTTCCGCCGGTGTTGCACATGGCCAGGACACGCTCCGCGCCGTCACCGACGCCACCTTCCCGCCTATGGAGTTCGTCCGCGACGGCAAACGTACCGGCTTCGATATCGAACTGGTCGAAGCCTTGGGTCAAGCCATGGGCAAAAAGGTGGAGTGGATCGACGTCGACTTCAAGGGTCTGATTCCTGCCGTGCTGGCCGACCGCGCCGACATCGCCGTCTCGGCCATCTACATCACCGACGAACGCCGCAAAGTGGTCGACTTCACGGATTCTTACTATGCCGGTGGGCTGGTGGTCCTGACGAAAAAAGACGGCCCGATCAAGAGCTTGAAAGATCTAGAGGGCAAGAGCGTTTCGGTGCAGGTGGGTACAAAGTCGGTCAACTTCCTGAAAGAGCAATTTCCCAACGTGAAGCGTGTGGAAGTGGAGAAGAATCAGGAGATGTTCAACCTGGTGCAGATCGGCCGTGCCGATGCTGCCGTGACGGGCAAGCCCGCCGCCAAGCTCTTCGCGCAAAGCACCAAGGATCTGACGGTACTCGACGAGCAGATCACCACGGAAGACTATGGCATCGCCGTGTCGAAGAACACACCGAAGCTGACGCAAAGCTTGAACGTCGCACTCAAAACGATCAAGCAGAACGGCACGTACGACAAGATCGTCGCAAAGTGGTTTGAGGCCCCGGCACAATGAATCTGGACTTCTCTCCCGTCTTCGCCGACTGGGAGTCGCTGGCCAGCGGCGCCCTCGTCACCATCGAAATCACGGCGTTCGCGCTGCTGCTGGGCTGCGTGATCGGCCTTTTGGTCGGCATCGGCCGCCTCAATCCGCAGCGGCGCGTGGTGTACGGGCTGTGCAGCTTCTACCTGCTGTGCTTTCGCGGTACCCCGCTGCTGGTGCAGCTGTTCATCTGGTTCTACGGCTTGCCGCAGTTTGGCATCAAGCTGCCGGCCTTCGCGTGCGGTGTACTGGGTCTGGCCATGTACTCGGGCGCGTATGTGTCGGAGATCGTGCGCGGCTCGATTCAGTCGATCGATCGCGGCCAGGCGGAAGCGGCGCGTTCCCTGGGGATGTCATCGGGTCAGGCCATGCGCATCATCATCCTGCCGCAAGCCGTGGTGCGCATGATTCCGCCGCTGGGCAACGAGTTCATCGCGCTGATCAAGAACTCGGCACTGGTATCGCTGCTCACGATCCACGACCTGATGCATGAAGGTCAGAAGATCATTGCCGTGTCGTACCGTTCGCTCGAAACCTATCTCGTGATTGCCCTGGTGTACCTCGTCCTGACCACGATCACCACAACCATTTTGCGCTACATCGAAAACCGGTTACGCGCTGGAGGCATGGTGCAATGAGCACGCCAGACATGATTCGCATCCGCGACCTGCACAAATCATACGGCAGTCACAAGGTGCTCACAGGCATCGACTTCAGTGTGCCAACCTCGCAAGTGGTCGTGGTGATCGGCCCCAGCGGCTCAGGCAAAAGCACCCTCCTGCGTTGCTGCAATGGACTCGAAGTGGCACAGGAAGGCACGATCGAGATCGATGGCCGCGCGCTGCTGGAGCACGGTAGATTGCTGCCCGAAGTGCAATTGAATGCGCTGCGTACGCAAGTTGGCATGGTCTTCCAATCGTTCAACCTCTTCCCGCATCTGTCGGTGCTCGAAAACGTGACCGTGGGTCCGCGCACCTTGCGTGGCATGCGGCGCGCCGAAGCCGACGCGCTCGCCATGACGCTGCTCGCCAAAGTCGGCCTGCAAGACAAGACGGGCGCGATGCCGGGCAGCCTGTCCGGCGGTCAGAAGCAGCGCGTGGCCATCGCGCGCGCATTGGCGATGGAACCCAAGGTCATGCTGTTCGACGAGCCAACCTCCGCGCTCGACCCCGAACTCGTGGGCGAGGTGCTGCAGGTCATGAAGCTCCTCGCCAAGGAAGGCATGACGATGATGGTGGTGACGCACGAAATGGGCTTTGCGCGTGACGTGGCCGATGTCGTGGCGGTGATGGACGCGGGGCGCATCATCGAGTCGGGTGCGCCTGAGGTCATCTTTACCGCACCGCGCGAAGCCCGTACGCGGGAGTTTCTCCACGCGGTGTTAAGCGCACAAGGCAGCGTGGCTGCCGCCTTGCCGCCCGCGGCTTCAGCAGACGCCGCCGCTGCGGCGACCCCCTTGGGTTGACGCCAACGTGATGCATCGGATCAACGACCGCGCTGTGCCCTGGATCTCATTCGACGCCGCAACATGCGCAGCCGTGCCATGGCGCAACGGCGGCGGCACCACGTGCGAACTGCTGGCGTTGGTTGCATCGGATGCAACCGGCGCTGAAGCGAACCACGCCTTCGACGCCCGCGTGAGCCTGGCCACCATTGCGCAACCGGGACCGTTCTCAGCGTTTCCTGGTATCGATCGGCAGATCACCTTGCTCGATGGACGTGGCGTGCGGCTTGCCGCACAAGACGGTGCGGTCGATCATCGCCTTGAGCAGGCCCTCGTCCCGTTTGCATTCGACGGCGGCATCGCGTTGGATGCCGCTTGGGCAGACGGCGGTGCAGGAACCGTTAACGGAGACGGCGATGCGGCACGCGTGCTGAACGTGATGACGCGTCGTGGGCGATGCCACGCCACGGTCGAGATCATGACCACGAGCGCGACCCTTGGAGAAGCATCGCCGTCATCGAACCGAAAGGTGACATTGCACCTCGTTGCACGCGGCGCGTGGCGCGTCGCCGGCCCGGGCGATGCCGTTGCAACGGCAACATTGACCGCTGGCCAGGGCGCGTACAGCGATTCCCGTCTGGACGCTTTGCCTGATGAACGTTCAGCTCATCAAGAAGCATCTCACATGGATTCACGCCTCCAACACTCACATGAGCGCGCTGCGAGTCTGCATCTGGCGCCACTTACGCCGGGCGCCGCCCTGATCGTCGTTCGCATCACCTTTCTTGCAGCACCCTAAATCGATGTCCTCTTCGCACACCCTGTTTGCCGATCACGCGTTGCTGCCCACGGGCTGGGCGCGTGATGTTCTTTTGAAGTGGGACACGCGCGGCTGCTACACGCAGATTGCGCCGAATGCCAATTGCCCACCCGATGCCATGCGCGCCGCAGGCCCGGTGCTGCCGGGCATCACCAATCTGCATTCGCATGCCTTTCAGCGCGCCTTCGCGGGCCTGACCGAATATCGCGCCGAAGCGGCCGACAGCTTCTGGAGCTGGCGCACCTTGATGTATGGTTTTGCCAACGCAATTTCGCCGGAACAGGTAGAGGCGGTGACCACCTATCTTTACGGCGAGATGCTGGCGGCCGGCTATACCAGTGTGTGCGAGTTTCACTATCTGCATCACGATCCCGACGGCCACCCCTATCTGGACGATGCGCTGCTCGCGCAAGCGCTGCTGCGCGCGGCGGGCAACACCGGCATCCACATGACGCTCTTGCCGGTGCTGTATCAGGCAAGTGGCTTCGGCGGCGCGCCGCTCTCCAGCGGCCAACGCCGCTTCGGGCACCATGTGGACAGCATGCAGCGCCTGCTCGAACGTCTGGCGCCGTTATGTGCAAGCCAGGACGCTCGACTGGGCCTCGCCCCGCACTCGCTGCGCGCGGTCACGCCCGATGCCTTGAAGGCGGCGCTCGCGATGCTGGATGCCATCGATCCCACGGCACCCGTGCACATCCACATCGCCGAGCAAACCAGGGAGGTCGACGATTGCGTGGCCTTCTGCGGTCAACGCCCGGTGGATTGGCTGGTCGATCACACTGACCTGAGTTCGCGCTGGTGCCTGGTGCACGCCACGCACATGACGCCGCTCGAAGCCCGCCGCGCCGCCGCAACAGGCGCGATCGCGGGCCTGTGCCCCAGCACCGAGGCCAATCTGGGCGACGGCATTTTCGATATGGCGTCTTGGACTGGCGGAGATGGCCAGTGGGGCATAGGGTCGGACAGCCACGCGTGCGTGAACGCCGCCGAGGAATTGCAGCTACTCGAGTACAGCCAACGCTGGGCCACACGCCAGCGCAATGTGCTCGCCACACCGGCCCATCCGCATGTGGCGGAAGCCATGACGCACGCTGCCGTCGCCGGTGGCGCCCAAGCGGCCGGCCGCGCATCGAGCGGTGTGCAACGAGGCGTCCTGCAACACGGCAGCTCGCAACGGGGCGAGCCGCAAGGCCTCGGCGAGCGACACGTCGGCCGAGGACAAGGCGGCTTGCAGGTGGGGGCCGCTGCGGATTGGGTGGTGCTCGATGCGCAGCACCCCGCGCTCGCCGGACTTGCGCCTGCCGACATGCTGTCGGGTCATGTGTTCGGCAGCCACCGCACCTCTGCGATTGCGGAAGTGTGGACCGGGGGCACGCAGCGGGTACGGGCGGGCCGGCACCATCGCCATGACGCCGACGTCAGAAGCTTCGTGACGGCGCGAGCCGCGTTGCTGGGCGCGATGGGGCGTTGATTATCGCGGCTCGCCGCGTTGCATGGCTTCGTGCTCGAAACGCGCGTCTTCGAGCTCGTCCATCAGCTCATCGAGCTTGACGGGTGTGGTGTCGATGTCGACGTGACCGGTGAGCGCCACGCCGGGAACCAAGGCACCCGCCTCGAACAGGCGCCAGATTTCCTTGCCGTAATGCATCGTCAGCAACTGCGGCGCGAAGCGTGAAAAATACGTCGCCAGATTATCCACGTCGCGTTCGAGCATGACCTGGGCTTCGCTATTGCCGGCCGCGTTCACGGCCTGCGGCAAATCGATGATCGTGGGCCCCGCATGGCTCAACAGGATGTTGTATTCCGATAGATCGCCATGGATGACACCGGCGCATAGCATCAGCACCACCTGATCCAACAGCTGTCCATGCAGCGTGAGCGCATCGGCTTCGCTCAGGTCAACGTCGCCCAAACGGGGCGCCACGTCGCCGTTCTCATCGGTTACGAGCTCCATGAGCAGCACGCCATCCGTACAGATATAGGGCTGCGGCACTCGCACGCCGGCGTTGGCCAGCAAAAACAAAGCGTCGACCTCGGCGTTTTGCCACGATTCTTCCTGCACCTGGCGCCCGTAGCGAGAGCCTTTTTCCATGGCGCGCGCTTCGCGGCTGTTCTTGGTCTTGCGACCGTCGCGATACGAAGCGGCCTTGCGAAAGCTGCGCTGCTGCACATCCTTGTAGACCTTGGCGCAGCGGATATCGTCACCACTGCGCACCACAAACACCGTGGCTTCCTTACCGCTCATCAATTGGCTGATCACCTCATCGATGAGGCCCTCTTCGACCAACGGCGCCAGGCGCTTGGGGACTTTCATGGGCGCACCGGCGACAGGGATGCCGCGAAAGGCGTGTGGGCGGTCATGCACAGGGGAGAAATTGTGATCATTGCCCGATTATATGGGCAGCGCCTGGCTCATGCAGCCACACGTTCTCGCCGTGTTGCAGCCGCCTCGAACGCCTGTGCCAGATCGGCTTTCAGATCGGCAGGATCTTCGAGTCCGATATGTAAGCGCACCACCGGCGTCGTGCCCTGCCAATAGCTGTGCTCGTTCAGGCGCTCGGGTGCAGCGATCAAAGCCAGGCTCTCGTAACCGCCCCACGACGCGCCGATCCCGAAGAAACGCAGGGCATCGACGAATGCATGCGCCGCTGCCAGATCGCCGTCCCGAAACGCAAACGACACCAGTCCGCTCGCCCCCGTGAAGTCCCGTTGCCACAAGGCGTGGCCAGGATCGGTGGATAGCGCGGGATAGAACACCCGCTCGACCTGGGCCTGCGTTTGCAGAAATTCGGCAATTTCGGTGGCATGCCGCTGATGTTGCGCCAGGCGGATCGGCAACGTGCGCACCCCGCGCAGTGCCAGATAGGCATCGTCCGCACTGACCGACAGCCCGAGTGCCTCATAGGCCAGCCCGATCTTTTCCGCCAGTGCGGGGCTGTCGACCACGACCACACCTTGCATCACATCCGAATGCCCGGCGATATACTTCGTGGCGGCCTGAATCGAGATGTCGGCGCCGAGCGCGAGCGGCTTGTAGAACCAGCCGCCGCTCCAGGTATTGTCGGTGGCGACCAATACGCCGTGCTGATGCGCGAGCGCCGCCAGACGCGGCAGGTCCAGAACCTCGAACAGCAGCGAACTGGGCGACTCGAGATACACGAGCTTCGTCGTGGCTCGGATTTTCGACCCCAGGTCGTCATGGGCGGGCGAAAAATATTCCAGTTCGATCCCCAACCGCTGCAGCAAGGTGCGATCGACGCGGCGCACGGGCGAGTACACGCTATCGGCCACCAGCGCATGATCGCCCGGCGAGAGCAACCCCACCAGCACCAACGCGATTGCCGACAAACCCGAGGGCGCGAGGAACGCGCGGTGGCCCCCTTCCAGACCGAGAATGGCCTCTTCCAGCGCACGATGCGTGTCGAGCCCATGGCGTCCATAAGTGGCCACCGGTTCGCCCGCCGCCCGGCGATGATGATGGTCCTCGTGGGCCTGAACGCTTTCAAAGCGCACCGTGCTGGTACGCACCACGGGTACGTTGACGGGTCCCGAGCCCTCCCGCAGTGCGGGCGCGCCGGCATGCAGCAGACGGGTTGCGTCGCCGATGGTGCGGTCGCGATGAATGGCATAGGGGGTTGCGGATGTGGGCTGAGACATAAGAAGCATTCCTTGAAACGTTCGGCCGCCACGGCACACGCCGCGGCGGGTGGCGTGGCGTACGGTCAGTACGACACCCAAAGGCGCTCGCGCTTGGCGGCGGCAAATGGATTGGGCGCAGATGCGGCGGCGCGCACGCCCTGCCCCAATGTGCGCTGCAGGAACGCGCGCGTGCGCTCGCTGGCGGGATGTTGAAAGATGGCCGTGGGCGGTCCCTGCTCGACGATGTGCCCCGCTTCGGTGAAGTACACGCGATCGCTCACTTCCTCGGCGAAACGCATTTCGTGCGTGACAAGGACACAGGTCATTCCGTCACCCACGAGATCGCGGATCACAGTGAGCACGTCGCCCACGGTTTCGGGGTCGAGTGCCGACGTCACCTCGTCAAACAAAATCAGTTCGGGCTTCATCGCCAACGCCCGCGCGATCGCCACCCGCTGTTGCTGGCCGCCGGAGAGCTCGCCGGGATAGGCTTGCGCCTTGTTCGACAACCGCACACGATCGAGCAACGTCAGCGCCTCTCGTTCGGCATCGGCACGGCTGCGCCCCAGCACCCGCACAGGAGCAATCACCAGATTCTCAAGCACGGTGAGATGCGGAAAAAGGTTGTACTGCTGAAACACGAACCCCACCCGCGTGCGCAGTGCGATCAATTCGGCTTCGGTCTTCAAGGTGTCGACCCGTGTGCCGCCCACGACGATCTCACCGCGTTGCGGCCGCAGCAGGCCAGTCAACGTGCGCAAGATCGTGGATTTGCCGGAGCCCGACGGTCCGATGATCGACACGACCTGCCCGCGACCGACCTCGAGATCGATGCCCTTGAGCACCTCATTGGCACCAAACGCCAGGTGCACGTCGCGCAGTTGTACGAGGGGAGTGGCCGGTGAGCGATCCGCCCCGCCGTGGGTGACAGCCGCGCCAGTCCCTTTCTGCGGCACGGGATAGAGAAAGCGTTCAGTGGCGGTCATGACGTCGCTCCAGAGCGCGGGTCGCGCGGGCTATCGGATAGCAATAGGCAAAGAAAAGGGCGAGCAGCGTGAAATACACGAGGATGGTGAAGTCGGTGCGCGACACGGTATTGCTGGCGATCTGTGCGGTATCGACGAGATCGTGCACGCCCACCAGCGACGCCAGAGCGGTACTCATGGTGATGCTCGCGTAGAGGTTCATCCACGGCGGCATCATCCGCCTCACACATTGCGGCAGCACGATCAGGCGGAAGATTTCGCGGCGTTTGAACGCAAGTGACTGGGCAGCCTCCCACTGCGCGCTGGGGATCGATTGAATCGCACCGCGAAAGATCTCGGCTACGTTTGCGCTCGTGGGCAATGCCAAACCCAACACAACCTTGAGCCAATCCGGAAACGCAAACGTCCAGCTCAGCACGCGGACTTCAAACGGAAATGCGTAGGTCGTGAAATAGATCAGCACCAGAACCGGTGCGTTGCGAAACAGATTCACATACCAACGCGTACTCACGCGCCATGCGGCTACCGGCGAGAGCGATAGCGCGCCGATCGCCAATCCCACGAAGGTGCCCAGCGCCATTGCCAGCATGCTGATCTGAATATTTACCCACAACCCTCGCAGCAGCGCCGGCAGCCACTGCCATAGATATGCGACGGCCGCAGGCGTCGTGCCGGTGGTGACCCAGAATGTGATCACACATACCGCCAGGATCGCCGACGCCGCCCAAGGCTTGCGCCACAGAGAAATATCTACGCCGTCTGCGCCGTGCGGCAATGTCAGATCATTGGCCATAACCCGGCATCCTCAGTCGCGTTTCAAGCCAGCGCCCCACCACACTCACCAACCAGGTGAGCAGGCCGAAATAAAGCAGGATCAGCAACAGCAGTTCGAGTACGTTGTCGCGCTGCGTCCAGATCATGATCGATTCGTACGTCACATCGCCCACCGCGATGGCCGACGCCACGGCCGTCATCTTCACCAGATCCACCAGGTTGTTGATCAGCGAGGGCAAGGCGAATCGCACGGCCAGGGGCAATTCCACGCGCCACAGCAACTGACGTCTGGAAAAGCCTAGCGACCTTGCCGCCTCCAAGGTGACGCGCGGCACAGCCTCGATGCCGGCCCGCAAGGCCTCGGCATGAAACACGCCTTTATGCAGCGACACCACGATCACCACCCACATCAGCGGGGTCAGCGGGTTGGCGCCGTACTGATGCAATTGCTGCGTGATGAGCATGTTCAGCACGAGAAAGGCGCAATACAGTTGCACCAGGGTCGGCGTATTACGCGTGACCTCCACGAAGGCCCGGGTGGGGAGCGCCAGCCATCGGCGTCCCGACGTCAAGGCGGCGGCGATCAGCACGCCTGCGGCAAGACTGCACGGGATCACCAGCAGACAAAGTTCGAGCGTGACCCCCATTCCGCGCCAGAACGCCTGCCGATCCATCGCGTCGAGCAGAAAGGCGTAGTTCAACCCAAGCGGCTTGAAGAACGCCACGACGGGTGCGAAGACCGCATCGATCACTTCTGCGCCCACTGCGGCAACGGTGCTTGCGCTCGTGCGGCACCCTGCAACTCCACCAGTGCCGCCGACGGCCGCGAGATGCCGACTCTTTTTTCGGTCGCGATCAGCCAGCCGTCGCGATGCCACCCCTGGATCACCCGATCCACGGCTTGCGCAGTATCCTTTTCGCCAGGGCGCACCCACACCACGCTGGGTGACGGAATCAGCTCATCGAATGGGGCGGCGTAGCCCTTCCATTCGGCGTCGTCTTCCACCAGGCGATAGATCAAGGTGCCGTCATGGACAGCCGCGACGCAATTGCCGCCACGCAAAGCCAGGAGAGATTCGGAAGCGCCGCGAAACCCTTTGAGCTGGGCACCGTATTGCTCCGTCAGCGGCTTGCCATAATTGCTGCCTTGAGAGAGGCAGACGGGCTTGCCGGCCAAGTCTTCCCAACGGGTAATGCCGCTGTCTTTTCTGAAGATGGCCGCGCCACCGTTGCGGTAGTACGGCGTGGGTGCAAACGTCAATTGCGTTGCCCGCTCTTCGGTCCACTCCATGCTGGCCACGAGCAGATCGACCCGCTTTTGCTGCAGGTACTGGATGCGGTTCGACGGCAGCACCGCCACCAACTCCACATCAGTGCCCAATCCTTGCGCCAAGCCTCGCGCCACTTCCGGATTGAATCCTGTGAGCTGTTGCGTGGCGGGATCGATCGCGCCAAAGGGCCCCCCCGAGACCACCACACCGATCACGACGCGTTTGCGCTCTTTAATGCGATCGAGTGTGTCGTCGGCATGTGCCGGCGTGCTGCCCAGCCATGCTGACGCTGCTGCCAGGGTCAACGCTACCGCGCTGCGGGTAAATCCAAATTTTTGTGTAGACATAAGGGCGCCGATAGACCGTCAAGCGATAAGGCACTCAAGCCTAAAGACGATGCGGGCCGCTGTGAACGACGAAAAACTTGTGTGCTTATACGCTGATGCTTATGCCTAAAAACGATTTTGTTCAGGCTGGCGACGAACCTATATTGAATGTCGCGTGCCGCGCCACCTGGCGGCCACAACGCTGGCATTAACGGAGAATTCATCGTGTCCCTGCAACCCGAACGGCAAGCGGCCGTCGATCAGACACTGACCGCGATCAAAGCGATCGCGGCAAGCGACGGCATCACCTATTCAAGTCTGGAGCGGATCGCGCTCGAACTCAAACAACTGGCGGCGCAACCACACCTTTTCAGCGCCGACGACTTCACGTCGCCGGATCCGGGCGATCCGGAAGCCTCCACCCGCTACCTGCTTCACAAGGAAGCAGACGATACGTTTGCGCTTTACCTGAACGCCATCAACCCGGGCAAAAACACCGTGCCGCACAATCACACCACCTGGGCGGTGATCGTGGCCGTGGAAGGCGACGAACTCAACCGCATCTATACGCGCCTGGACGATGGCGCAAGCGACGATCATGCCGACCTGCGTCTCGATCGCGAAGTGGTGGTAAGCCCGGGTGCCGGTCACGTGGCCTTCCTCGCCGATGACATCCACAGCATCCATGTGCTCGGCGACCATGGCACGCGCCACTTCCACTTGTATGGCCTCGCATTGGACCGCCTGACTGAACGCGTGGGCTACGACCTCGATAACAAACGCGTCCTCAACTACAACCGCACCTATCACGCCAAGCAAGACGAGCGGAGCCACGCATGACGCACCCCAATGCCCTTGCCCCCATTCTTTCGCCTGACGACCTGCACACTGCGTTGAACGCCCAGGGTGAGCTCGCCGTCATCGACGTTCGCGATCTTGGCGTGTTCGCCCGGAAGCACGTGCTGGCCGCCACCCCTGCGCCGTTGGCGCACCTGGCTCTGGTCATCGGCCATCTGGTCCCGCGCCTCGATACCCCGATCGTGCTCACGGATCTCGACGAAAGCCTCGTTCACACCGCTCGCGAGCGACTGCGTGAGTGGGGCTACAGCCGCATCTCGATCCTTGCCGGGGGCACCTTGGCCTGGGAAGCCGCAGGCTTCGAGGTCTTCAGTGGGGTCAACGTGCTCAGCAAGGCGTTCGGCGAGATCGTCGAACATGAAGCCGGCACGCCGCACATCGACGTCGCGTCGTTGCGCGAGCGCATTGCGCGCCGCGACAACCTGGTCATCGTCGATGGACGCACCCCCGAAGAGTTCAAGAATTTCAGCCTGCCCGGCGCGTACAGCGTGCCCAATGCCGAACTGCCCTACCGCATTCGCGAACTGGCGCCGGATCCCGAAACCCTGGTGGTGGTGAATTGCGCGGGCCGCACGCGCAGCATCATCGGCGCGCAAACGCTGATCGACGCCGGGGTACCCAATCCCGTCGTCTCGCTCAAGGACGGCACGATGTCGTGGTTGCTCGACGGGCATGCGTTGGATCAGGGCCGTGAGCATGCGCTGCCTGAACCGTCGGCGGAAAACGTTGCAGCGGCACGCGTCAACGCAGCGGCCTTCGCGAAGAAAGTGGGTGTGCGCACCATCGACGATCAAGGCTTGGCCGCGTTCGAAAACGACGCTTCCCGCACCTTGTATCGGTTCGACGTGCGCAACGCGGCCGAGTATCGCGCCGGCCATCTGGTGGGCTGGCGCTGGGCGCCCGGCGGGCAATTGGTACAGGCCACCGATGAATACATCGGCACCCGCGGTGCGCGCGTGGTGCTGGCCGATTGGGATGGCGTGCGCGCGCCCACCACCGCCGCCTGGCTGGCCCAGCTGGGTGGATTCGAGGTATATCTCCATCGCCCGGCCGCGAACGCCCCGCTCGAAACAGGCGACACGCCGCGCCGCATTTTGCGTGCGGCGACGGCCAAGCAAGCGCAGTGGATCGATGTGCAAAGCCTGCACGCCGTGACGCAAGCCACGTCGGCGGGCCGCCAGACGCTGAAAGTATTCGACGTTGAAAAGAGCGTCGCTTTCCGCGACAAACATATCGCAGGCGCGCAGTTCGCGGCGGCCGGCCGACTGCCCGCTTTGCTGGCGGATCTGACGCCGGGCACAGCCATCGTCATCACGTCGAGCGATGGCGTATTGGCGCAGGTGGTGGCGACCGAATTACTTCGCCATGGCTATGCGGCGCGCGCGGTACTGGGCGGCAATCGCGCCTGGTTCGATGCCCAGTTGCCCACCGCCTCGGGAAGTGAGCACATCCTTACCGGCGAAGACGATGCGTGGCATAGCGGCTATGCCTACACGGAGGAAGACCAGCGACACGCCGCGTTTCGTGCGTATCTCGATTGGGAGGTTGGGCTGGTCGAACAGTTGGCGCAACCCGGCGCCGTGACGGCGTTCAATGTACGAGGCCGCGCACGCGACGGCGATCGTCGAGCCGCGATCACGGCCACGGCCTGATCGGATCGGCCTGAGCGGATCGAGCTGAGCGGATCTGGTTGAGCGGTCTAAGGAAAGCGTGGACGATCCGCGAGGCGGTATGCTCGCGGATTGTCCATTTTCCCGTGCCCGACCGCTGGGTTGCCTGCCGCGCCATGCCACTCGTCATTTCCGCCATCCACGCCGAAAACTATCGGACGCTCAAACGCATCACCCTGCCGACCGCCAACCTGAATGTCTTCATCGGCGCCAATGGCGTCGGGAAGACGAACCTGTATCGGGCACTTCAATTGATCCAGGCTGCGGCGGCCGGCACCCTGTCGCACGAATTGGCTGCCGAAGGTGGAATGGCTTCAGTGCTGCATGCGGGCGAACGATCGTCCCGAAAGCCGGTGCGGCTCACCTTGCGGGTGGAATTGGCAGACGCCCGCACGGCATGCGTCGAGTATGCATATGAAGTGTCGGTGGGCCTGAAGGCCCCCACCAGCGCAGCTTTCGATGACGAACCGCTCATCAAGCAGGAAACCTTGCGCCAGTTTCAGCGCGGTCGCAGCTATACGTTGATGGACAGGAAAAATGGCGCCCTGACGTTGCTGGACGAAAACGGGGTCAAGGTGCAGATGGCCATGGACTTGCTGGCCTCCGAGACGGCACTCGCCAACGTGCAGGATGCGGACCGTTTCCCCGCGCTGCAACTGATACGGCGCACGTTGCTCGATTGGCGGTTCTACCACGGCTTTCGGACTGATCGAGATGCCATGTTGCGACGTGACTGCTTCGCCGTGGCCGCACCCACCCTCGCCTCAGACGGCGGCAATCTCGCCGCAGTGTTCGCCACCTTGGCCCATATCCGAGAGGACAAGCAGGATTTGGACGACGCCATCAGTGATGCATTTCCCGGCGCCCGTCTCGTCATCCCGGTGCCGCATCGCTATGCGTCATTCGGCCTTCAATACCCCGACTATCCGCAGCGCGTGTTCGAGCCCCTGGAGCTTTCCGACGGCACGCTGCACTACCTGGCGCTTTGCGGGGCACTGCTCGCTTATCGCCTGCCGGCATTCGTCGCGTTGAACGAGCCCGAAACCAGCCTGCATCCCGACCTGATCGATCCCCTGGCGCGGTTGATTGTGCGCGCGTCGCAACGCACGCAGGTCTGGTTGGTGACACACTCTCAAGCGCTGGCCGACGCCTTGGCCACGCACGGCGGGGTGCCGCTCCGGCAGGTCGTCAAAACCAAGGGTGCGACCTGGATCGACGGGTTGACGTTAGGCGGCGATTTTAGCGACGACCGCGACCCTGTGCCGGACGACGAATGGCACGATAGGTAGCGACATCCGGCACGATGCGTTGGAGCGCCGTTGGCGTCGTGGACTTCTGGCAACGTCCCCAATTTTCGGGGAAATGTAATGAAGAATGACTAAAAGATATGGAATAATTGCTTGGGGAACACTTACATCAAGCTGTCAAAGAGCAGCGTAAATGCCGGGAAGCCGCATGCAGTTGCTTGATGATATTCAAGAAGTAAATCTGGCCTATCTTCACATCGTGCGCCGCGCGATCGCAGAAATGCAAACCGACATTCTCGGCGGGATGTCGGACGCCACCCGGGACTGGATCGCCGGATTGACGCCGCACCAACTGGCGCGCGTGTCGCGCTCCAGTCTGTTGATGTGCTCCCTGAACAGCAATTCGGCAGATTTGCTGGGCGGCCTGGCGCATTCCTTACATGCGTTGGTGGCAGAACGCCAAGGCGCGCCGGCGGCTGCCACCGCGTAACGGGCGCTCGAAAAAGCTCAGCCGGCGACGAACGGCTTCACTTGCGTCGCCAAGCCGTGGTTGGCGGGATCGCGCGCATCCTTCAAGCAAGTTGAAACGCGCTGACCGAATCGTCCAGTTGCACGGCCAACGCATCCAGACTGCGGCCCACGCTCGCCGCCTCGTCTGCCAATGCGGCATTGCGTTGCGTCATCGTTCCGATATGAATGACCGCCTCGTTGATCTGGCCCACGCCGGCCGATTGTTCGCGCGTCGCCGTCGAAATGTCGGCCACAAGCAAAGCCACATCGCGCATTTGCTTTGCAATCGTGCCGATCGCGGCGCGCGTCTGCGCCGCCTGCGCGTGTCCCTCACCTACCCGCTCGACCGATGCGCGAATCAGCGCCTCGATTGATTTAGCGGCTTCGGCGCTGCGTTGCGCCAGTTGCCGCACTTCCGCAGCCACCACTGCAAATCCGCGACCCTCAGAGCCCGCTCGAGCCGCCTCGACGGCAGCGTTGAGCGCAAGAATATTGGTTTGGAACGCAATGCTGTTGATGACGGCGATGGCTTCGGACATCTTGGCCGACGCGGCACTGACGCCATCCATCGACTGCACCAGCGTATCGACCATCGTGGCACCGCGATCGGCCGCGGCCGCCACCTCGACCACGCGCGCATCGGCGAGATCGGCATTACCGGCATTCTGCTGCACGGTCGCAGTCAACTGCTCCAGACTCGCCATGGTTTCCTCCACGTTGGCCGCCTGGCTTTCAGTTTGCTCGGAAATATCGGCACTCGACGCAGCGATAGCCTGGGTCTGCCCCCCGATCTCGCCGGCGGCCGCACGCACGCGCCCTACAATGCCGATCAATCCATCACCGATGCCGTTGACCGCTTGCGTCAGCCGGCCGATTTCATCGGCGCGGCCCACATCGGCGCGGGCGCGCAGGTCACCTTGCGCCAGTCTCTGCGCAACGGCCATCACGGCATTGAGACGTTTTCCCACCAGTTGCCGCACGAGCGCAAACAGCGCGGCAGCCAACACCATCAATGCCAGCAACGCCGCACCCGCATAGATCAGACGCGTTTGCCGCATCTCGGCCGTCAGCTCGGACATGCTGGCATCACCCACCACCAACCAATGCCATTCTGGCGCATAGTCATACGCGAAGATCCGCTCATCGCCTTGCTGCTGCGCCCGCAAGACGCCTTGCCGTCGATCCAGCATGCCGGGAATGAGTGCCGTGCCGCGGTCGTCGACGATTGCGTCGGCGCCACTGGTGGCACTGCGCGCGGCGCGGGCGACCGGCGTGAGATACGCCCCCCGCTCCTGGCCGGCGGCCCCGGACACGACGAAATAGGATCCGGTCTCGCCAATCTTGCGCGCCTCCACATCGCGCTTGAGCGCCTGGGTTGTGGCACCGATATCGACCCCGACGAACAACGCGCCCACCACCTGGCCTGCAGCGTCTCGGATCGGTCGATATACCGTCATGTAGAACGTACCAAACAACGTTGCTGGTCCCGTAAACGATTCGCCCTTGCTCAGTTGCGCATACGCGGCGCTGTTCGTGGCGAGCAGCGTGCCCATCACGCGTTGACCGTTGGCGTTTTTCAGCGACGTACTGACGCGAACAAAATCGGTGCCGCGCTTGACGAAAATGGTCGCCACGCCGCTCGTGCGCTCGGTAAACCGATCCGGCAGCGTGAAATTCAAATTCAAAATCTCGTCGTTGGCGCGCAATGCTGGTGTCGATTCCTCGCCAACGATGATCAGCTGAGTGTTGTCGACAGAAAACCGGCTGCCGTAATCGGCTGCAAATACGTCCATGAAGCGGCCAGCTTCGGTTTGAACGGTGGCGCTATACATCTGCACCATCGACACGATGCCGCGGGCTTCGACCTGCATGCGTTGCGTTGCTTCGCGCTCGAGGCTTGTCACCATGCCGCGATAAAGTGCGGCAGCAAAAACAAAAAATACAATGCTGACCATGACGAGGACGAGCAGGGATAAACGGGTCGCGACGCTCAAGGCGCGCGCTTGAAGAGGTAGTGCCATGGGGATTCTCGGGAGTCGAACGACGTTGATCGGCACTGGTATGCATTCAGGCCAGATGTTTCAACGACGCGCCACCCGCAAAACTTAAATAAACCCTATAAATCAAAGGGTTTTAGCGCAACACAACACGGTGGCATACCCCGTTCCCCAGGCGGTGGTGCAAAAAAAACCCGCTCGCGATGAGGCGAACGGGCTTTTTAGTATCTTCGGCAACGCGCGGGAGCATTTCAGCTCCGCAACGCGCGCAGATGTCAGCGCAGGCCGAAGAAGCTCAGTACTGCAACGATGACGACGACCAGACCCACGATATAGATAATGCCGTTCATATTGTTCTCTCCCTCAAATTAAAAAAAAGCGCATGGTGCACACCTTGGCACGGCAGCAGCGTGAGCGGTGCAGAACCTGCAACTTCTCATGCCTACCCCCGCTGGGGCATGTTGATCATTGCCTTAGCAAGTGGCGGGCCTGACGCCCTCGAAGAATAAAAGGCTTGCATCCGCATCACTCGCGTGCTAGTCTTAAAAGCTGTTCTGCCTCACGACCTTTGTTTCGGGGCAAAACTTTTCCGCTATATCTACCCGCAGGGCAATGCCCTCTAGCGTGATACGGACGATGCTTTTACGAATCAGCCTCACCCAAGAGGCCCTCGTTGTGGCGTCAGGCCACAAGCAGCCAAATGGAAACCCGAACCGGGCAACCTCACAGCCGCAACACGAGCAGGCAGCACACGCTGCCACTGATATAGCTTTACCCGTCAGGCACATAATTTCTTAAGAAAAAAGCCTGACTCACTGCAGTCACGGCGCCACGTTTCAACCCGATCGGCAATTCGAATGCGCGAGATGCGCACGGCCACCGGAAAACAACGCGCTTCATTTGTGTCATGTCTCCGTCCGATACGCCAGGCGTACCGGTCATACAGCCACGAACGCCTTTACCTGCTCCGGCACTGCTGGTGCCAGGCCTTGTCGTTCAACGCTGGCAGTCCTTAATCCGGATTACACGGAACTTACATAAAGGCGTGACGCCTTATGGATGATAAAAATTATGCGTAACACCAATCAACTGAACACCACCACGAAGAACCTTTTTCCGCAGTCGTTTACTGCCTCCACCACCAAAAACATCTGGCGCGACCAGTTGATCCGTCGAACCAGCGGCGATCGCCTGGATCAAGCCGCGATTAACGTGGGCGACATCGTCTACCTCAAGCCGGTCGACGGCCCGGCTTTCCGCAGCCGCGTGATTTTCAATACGCCGATTGCTGGCCAGACCACGTACACCAGCGAAACCGTGGGTCATCCGCGAATTCGTGCCCGATTCCATCATGCCGACGTGCATGCAGTGGAATCGGCTCAAGAACTTCGTAGCTAATCCTCGCGCTCGTCGCTATCCAGCGCCGCTTCGCGTTGCTCGATATCGTTTAAGGCTTCGGTCACCATACCAATGAACGCCTCCATGCGCTCCGGTAACTGCCGGCCCGTCATGACCTGGATCTGCACGCTGCGGAAATGCATTTCCGCATCGGTCAGCGGCACCGCCACCAGATCCATGCGTGCCAGACGGTCGGCCATCGACACATAGCCTGCCAGCAAAATCGAATCGCTTTCGCGCACCATCGCCTGCAGCGATCCCGCATAGTTGGTCGTCACCGCCGGCTCCACGAACACCCCCGCCATGCCGCGCGAATGATCGAACATCTTGCGCGTGATCGATCCCTTGTCCGTCAAGGCCAGCGGATACTGCTCGATCTCGGCCATGCTGACGGCGCGGCGGCCGGCCAGCGGATGCCCTTTCGCCATTACCGCCATCACCGATGATTGAATCGCATGCCGTACGGCGATGCCCGGCTCGGGCTCCACACTGAAGGTGACGGCAATATCCGACTCGCCTTCCATCACGCGATCGGTCGCGGTTTTTGCGGAGCCCACCCACATAAAGAAACGCGTGTCCGGAAACCGCTTTCGAAAATGCGCAATCGCGGTCGGAATCACATCATTGGATAATCCCTGCGCGCACGACACGCGGATCAGATTGCCCGGCGAGCCATGCAAACTGGCGATGGCATTGAGCGTGGCTTCGGATTCGAGCGCCGTGCGGCGCGCGTGCGCCAGCAGCACGTGTCCGGCAGGTGTGAGCGACATGCCGCGCGAGGCGCGATCAAAGAGCGGCGCCCCCACCTCCTGTTCGAGTCGGGAAATCTGCCGGCTGATGGCCGAAATCGCCACGTGCAACGTGGCCGATGCGGCGCTCAAACTACCCGCCTGAGCCACTTCCAAGAAATATTTGAGTCCGGAATTGAGCATTGGGGTTAACCCGAAATTTCCAATAAAAGCAAATGCTTTGCGAATCATTCTAATTGTTGGCAAAGCGTTGCGTCTCTAGAATCGACCCCTTTTCGCCCCCAAAGGGATAAAAACTCGTCATGTCCGCACGCTTTTCGCTTCTCGCCCGGCTCGTCTGTAGCTTAGGCTGTGTTGTCGCCACCGGCGCGCACGCTCAGACGTTGAAAATCGGTTTGGCCTCCGAGCCGACTGCCATCGACCCGCATTATCACCAGGCCACGCCGAACGACGCGCTCACCGCGCACATCTTCGAACCGCTGGTGGGCATGAACGGCGACATGAAGCTGCAGCCCGTGCTGGCCTCCTCGTGGGAAGCGACCACCGACACGACCTGGACGTTCAAGCTGCGCCCGGACGTCAAATTCTCCAACGGCGAAGCTTTCACGGCCGACGACGTCGTTTTTTCGCTTTGCCGCGTGATCAATAACGAAACCGCCATCAGCGGCGGTGCGATGAACGTGGTCAAGCGCATCGCCAGCATCGAAACGCCCGATGCGCACACCGTGAAGATGACGACGAAGTCGCCCTACCCTGTGCTGCCCAATGAATTGGCGCGCGTGGCCATGGTGTGGAACGGCATTGCCGAGCACGGCAAGCTCAATTTCGACCCGGCCAAAGGCTGCGGCGTGACAGGCGCCTGGCCCACGGTCAACGACTTCAATAGCGGTAAAGCCACGATCGGCACCGGCGCCTACACGCTCAAGTCGTACGTGAAGGGCAATGCCATCGAACTCACGCGCAACGATCAGTACTGGGGCGAGAAGCCGGCCTGGGAAAGCGTGCGCATGGTGTCCGTGCCGTCGGCGGGTCCCCGTTTGACGGGTCTGTTGGCCGGTGACTTCGATCTCATCGAAAACCCCGCAGCCCGCGATCTGAAGCGCATCAAGGAAGCCGGCCTGGGGTACACGATCAAGCCGTCGGTGCGCGTGATGTTCTTCCAACTGGACGCCGGCCGCAATCCGAGCCCGATGGTGAAGTCGCCCAAGGGCGATAATCCGTTGCAGGATGCCCGTGTGCGTCGCGCCATGTCGATGGCCATCGACCGCAAGACCATCGTCGAACGCATCATGGATGGCGTCGCCACTCCAGCGTATCAGTTCCTGCCCGATGGCATGTTTGGCGCCCTGCCCAACGCGCCCGAGTTGAAGTACGACCCGAAGGCGGCCAAGGCGCTGTTGACCGAGGCCGGTTATCCCGATGGCTTCGAGCTCACGCTGTCGTCGACCAACGACCGCTACATCAACGACGCCCAGATCACGCAAGCCGTGGCCCAGTATCTGAGCCGCATCGGCATCCGCACGACCGTCGACACGATGACGCGTTCGGTGTACTTCCCGCGCCGCGCCAAGCGCGACTTCAGCGCGTCGCTGGGCGGCTGGGGGTCGGAAACGGGTGAAGCCAGCAACTTCATCCAGTACTGGACCACGACCACCAATACGCAGCTCGGCCTGGGCAGCAGCAACTACGGCGCGTTCTCCAATCCCGAGCTCGACACGAAGTTCGTGGAAGCGCTGCGCACCGTGGACGACACCAAGCGCGCCGCCCTGCTCAACGACGTCATTAAAATCGCTTTGGACGACATGCCCAATATCCCGCTACATTTCGAAAGCGGCGTGTGGGCTTTCCGCAAGGGTTTGAGCTATGAAGGCCGCGCCGATCAGCGCACGACCGCCATGGCGACCCGTCCGGTCAAGTAAAAGCCCGCTTTTCAAGTCGTTATAGGAATCCGTACCTTGGCGCTGTTCATCTTACGCAGGCTGCTTCAAAGCCTGTTCGTTCTTCTTGCGGTATCGGTCGTCGTCTTCTTTGCCGTGTATGCGGTGGGCGACCCCATCGAACTGCTGGTCAGCCCCGAGGTCGGGCAAGCCGAGCGTCAAGCGCTGATCGCGCGGCTCGGCCTGGACTTACCCATTTGGCAACAGTACGGCCACTTTCTGTGGAACGCCTTGCATGGCGATCTCGGAAACTCGTTCGTGCACGGCATGCCCGCGGTCGAACTGATCGTGCAACGCATCCCGGCCACGTTCGAGCTGGTGGTCGTGGCCATCACGCTCACCTGTATCATCGGCATCCCGCTCGGCCTGGTGGCCGGGCTGTACCGCGACGCCCCGCTGGGCCGCGGCATCATGGCCACCTCGGTGCTGGGCTTTTCGTTGCCCAACTTCTGGCAAGGCATGGTGTTCATTTTGCTGTTTGCCGTCTGGCTGGGGTGGTTGCCCGCCTCGGGCCGCGGTCCCACGGTGGACGTGCTCGGCGTGCCGTTCAGCATTTTCACTGCCGAAGGCTGGCGCCACGTGGCCATGCCGGCCGTGAACCTGGCGATCGCCAATATCGCTCTGGTGCTGCGCCTTACCGCCACCGGCGTGGTCGAGGCCCGCTCGCAAGACTATGTGAAGTTCGCACGCGCCAAAGGCGTCAAGCCGGGGCGCATCGTGCGCCGTCACATCCTGCGCAACATCCTGATCCCTGTCGTGACCGTGATCGGCATGGAGTTCGGCAGCCTGATCGCCTACTCCACCATTACCGAGACGGTGTTCTCGTGGCCCGGCATGGGCAAGCTGTTGATCGACAGCGTGTATCAGCTCGACCGCCCCGTGGTCGTGGCCTACGTGATGCTCGTGACCCTGATTTTCGTGGTGATCAACCTGATCGTCGACATTCTCTACGCCGTGCTCGATCCGCGCGTGCAACTCCTCGAACCGGCGCACTGACCATGGCAGATCCCAATCAAACCAAGCGCGTGGCTACGCGCGGCCCCATGCTGGAAACGCCGCGCCGCAACGCCATTCTCAAGAAACTCAACGCGCGTCCCACCGTGCGCGGGTCGGCCATCGCGCTTGCCGTGCTGATGCTGTTCGTGCTGATCGCGCCGTACTTCGCGCCGCAAAATCCGTACGATCTGATGGCGCTGAACATCATGGACGGCCGGCTCGCCCCCGGTGCCGAAAGCATGGAAGGCGGGCGCTACTGGCTCGGTACCGATTCGCAGGGCCGCGACATGTTGAGCGCCATCCTCTACGGCCTGCGCATCAGCCTGCTCGTGGGCCTCTCGGCCGTGCTGCTGTCCACCCTGATCGGCTCGTTCCTCGGCCTGCTGGCCGCATTCAAAGGCGGCTGGATCGACACCGCCATCATGCGCCTGGTCGACTTCATCCTCGGTTTCCCCACGATTCTGGTGGCCCTCGTGCTGCTGGCCGTGATGGGCCGAGGTGTGGACAAGGTAGTGATTGCGCTCGTCGTGGTGCAGTGGGCGCATTACGCGCGCATCATGCGCGGCCGAGCGCTGCAGGAACGCCGCAAGGAATACATCGAAGCCGCGCAAAACCTCGGCTTTCCCGCGTGGCGCATCATGCTCTTTCATCTGATGCCCAATTGCCTGAGCCCGGTGATGGTGTTTGCCACCATCCAGATCGCGACGGCCATCGTGCTTGAAGCCACCCTGTCGTTCCTGGGCGTGGGCGTGCCGGTAACGGAACCGTCGCTGGGCCTCCTGATCGCCAGCGGGTTCGAATACCTGCTCTCCGGCGACTACTGGATCAGCATGTTCCCGGGCATCGCATTGCTGCTGCTGATCCTGTCCATCAACATCATCGGCGACCGCATGCGCGCCAGCCTGGATCCGCGATGAGCCAAGATAAAACACTCCTTGACGTGCGCGGCTTGCGCACCGCCTTTCATACCGAAGCCGGCGCCTGGCCGGCGGTCGACGGCGTGGACTTCACCGTGCGACGCGGTGAGATCGTGGGCCTGGTGGGCGAATCGGGATCGGGTAAATCCGTGACCGGCTTTTCCCTCATTGGTCTTATCGATCCGCCGGGCGAAGTGGTCGCGGGCGAAGTGATTTTCGACGGCGTCGACCTCTGTACGCAGACGGAAGAGCAACTGCGCAAACTGCGCGGTGACCGCATCGCCATGATCTTTCAAGATCCGCTGATGACGCTCAATCCGGTGCTCAAAGTGGGCGAGCAGATGCGCGAAGCCATCTTCACGCACTACCCCAAGACGACCCGCAAGCAGGCCGACGCGCGCTGTGTGGAAGCGCTTGAAATGGTGGGTATCCCGAGCGCCGCCACGCGCCTGGATAATTATCCGCACGAGTTTTCGGGCGGTATGCGCCAACGCGTGGCCATCGCCATCGCGATGCTCAACCAACCCGAACTCATCATTGCCGACGAGCCCACCACTGCGCTGGACGTGACGATTCAGGGCCAGATCCTGTATCAGATGCAGAAGCTGTGCCGCGCACACGACACCGCACTCATCTGGATCACCCACGATCTGGGTGTGGTGGCCGAACTGGCCGATCGCGTGGCCGTGATGTATGCCGGTCGCATCGTCGAAACCGGCACGGTGGATGAAGTGCTGTCCGCACCGCGTCACCCCTACACGCGCGGCTTGCTCGACTCGATGCCCAGCACTGCGGAGCCGGGCCAACGTCTGCACCAGATCGACGGCATGGCGCCAACGCTTGCCGGCCGCGAAATCGGCTGTGCCTTCCGCCCCCGCTGCCCCAACGCCATTGCGCGTTGCGCCGAAGTGCCCCCTGAAAACACGGTCGAAGGCGAGCGTAGCTATCGCTGCTACGTGCCCCTCGTCCAGGAGCTTGTATGAGCGATACCGCCGTTATCGAATTGCGCGATCTGCGCAAGCGGTTCGAACCCCGTCCCGATCTCGCCCAGCGCATCCTCACGATGGCCGGCAAGACGATGCCCAAGCGCACCGTGCATGCCGTCAACGGTGTGGACCTCACCCTCGCGCGCGGTGAAGTCGTGGGCCTGGTGGGCGAATCGGGTTGTGGCAAATCCACGCTTGGCCGCATGGTGGCCGGGCTGATTCGCCCCACCGAGGGCACCGTCACCTACAAGGGTCGCGATGCCGCCAAGCTGACGGGCCGCGACAAGCTTGAATACACGCTCGGCGTGCAGATGATCTTCCAGGATCCGCAAGCGTCGCTCAATCCGCGTCAACGTTTGCACAAGATCCTCGGCGAGTCGCTGCGCGTGCATAACCTGGCCGCCTCCAAGGATGTGCAGGCACGTGTCGATCAGGCCTTGTCGGAAGTGGGCCTGAGTGCCGAATACCGCGATCGCTTTCCCCATCAGATATCAGGCGGCCAGCGCCAGCGCATCGGCATCGCCCGCGCGCTGATGGTGCAACCCTCGTTTCTGGTGTGCGACGAGCCGGTGGCCGCGCTCGACGTGTCGATCCAGGCGCAGGTGATCAACCTGTTCATGGACCTGCGCGACCGCCATGGATTCACCTATCTCTTCATCAGTCACGATCTGGGCGTGGTGCGCCACATCTCGGATCGGGTGGCCATCATGTATCTGGGTCGCATCGTCGAGATCGCGCCGGCGCGCGAGATTTTCGCCCGCGCCAATCATCCGTACACGCAAGCGCTGCTGACCGAGATGCCCAACGTGGCGCAACGCGGCCGCAACTTCACGCCCATCAAGGGTGAGATTCCGTCGCCCTTGAGCCCGCCGTCGGGCTGCACGTTTCACCCGCGCTGCCCGCATGCCATGCCCCGCTGCAAGGTCGAAGAGCCCGTGCTCAAAGACATCGCCTCGGGTCACCGGTCCGCCTGTTTCCTTAACGATACGAGTGCTGCATGAACGATATCAACGCCTTGCGCGACGTGCTGTCGCAATCCGGCCGCCAATGTGTGGCGTACGTCGACCAGGCCGGCAACCCCGACCGTCCGTTGGCGCTGAACACCTATCGCGGCAAGGGCTACACCCCCGATCGCCCGGTGGTGCTGGTGCAGCACGGCGTGCTGCGCAACGGCGACGATTACTGCGACTTCTGGATGCCGGCGGCCGACAAGCACGGCCTCCTGATCATCGCGCCCACGTTTTCGGACGCCGACTGGCCCGGGTTGGACAGCTACAACAACGGCCGCGTGACCGATGCCGAAGGCCGCGTACGCCCAGTTGAAGACTGGACTTACGCCATCCTTGAACGCCTCTGGGCGGACGTGCGCGCCACCGGCGTCACGCAACGCGATCGTGCGCATTTGTTCGGTCACTCGGCCGGCGGCCAGTTTGTGCATCGGTTGATGAGCAGCCAATCGCACGCCCCCTTCGAGGCCGTTGTCGCGTCGAACTCGGGCTGGTACACGTTGCCCGATCGCGGTCTCGACTTCCCCGAAGGCCTGAACATCGCGGGCTTGAGCGACGCACACCTCGAACGCCTGCTCGGCTATCCCCTGCTGCTCTTGCTGGGCGAGTGCGACAACGACGTCAACGCGCCCAACCTGCCGGCCAACCCGGAAGCCTTGCGCCAGGGCCCGCACCGCTTCGCGCGTGGCCACAACTATTTCGCCGCAGGTAAAGCCGCCGCCGAACGCCTGGGGTTACCCTTCAACTGGCAAGTGCAGAACGTGCCGCACATCGGCCACGACGGTCGCTCGATGTCGGCCGTGGCGGCCAGCCTGTGGTTTGAAGGCAAGATGCCGACCGATGAAGAACTTGTTCGCCTGGCAGGCAGCCAGGTCGCCTAATTTCATAGTGGAGAAAAGCATGTCCGTAGAACGAAGCGCCGACCAGCTGGTCGACGGCATCAGCACCTGGGTACGCTTGGAATCGCCCTCGCACGCCCCCGATACGCTGAGGGCCATGGCCAAACTGATCAGCGACCAATCGCGCGCCGCCGGCCTGACCGTGACTGAAACCGACCACGGCGCCACCACCGGCCCGTCGCTCACGATCACCAATCGTGCCGCCGGCGACGACCGCAAAGGCATCCTGATCCTCGCGCACTACGACACAGTTCACCCCGTGGGCACGCTCACCAAGAACGACTGCCGCATCGAAGACGGCAAGCTGTTCGGCCCCGGCACCTACGACATGAAGGGCGGCACGTACCTCGCGCTGACCGCACTGGGCGATCTTTCGGGCGCCAACGACACGCAATTGCCGGTCGAATTTTTGATCGTGCCCGACGAAGAAGTGGGCAGCCTGCATTCGCGCCCCACCATCGAATCCCATGCGGCCCGCGCCAAGTACACGCTGGTGTGCGAACCCGCGCGCGCCAATGGCGGACGCTGTGTGTCGGCCCGTAAAGGCACGGGCTTCATCACCGTGGAAGCGCACGGCCGTCCGTCGCACGCCGGCGTGGCCCACGAAAAGGGCCGCAGCGCCATTCGCGAAATCGCCCATCAAGTGCTCGCACTCGCAGCGATGACCGATTACGAGCGCGGCATCACGGTCAGCGTGGGCAAGATCGAAGGCGGCACCACCACCAACGTGGTGCCCTCGTTTGCCAAAATCACAGTCGACTTCCGCATCCCCGATCCGGAAGCCGGCGTGGAACTGAAGGCGAAGGTGGATGCACTGAAGGCGCACGATCCCGACGTGAAGCTCGTCGTGAATTTCGACCTCAATCGCCCGCCGATGCCCCGCACCGAAGCCACCGGCGAACTGCTCAAGACCGTGCAAGCCTACGCCACGCAAGCCGGCTTCGCGCTCGAGGAAGCCCCGATGACCGGCGGCGGCAGCGATGCCAACTTCACCGCCGCGCTGGGCGTGCCCACGCTGGACGGCCTGGGTGCAGACGGCGATGGCGCTCACACGCTCTTCGAACACATCCTGATCGCGACCCTGCCCGAGCGTTTAAAGTTCTGGCAGTTGACGCTCAAGCAGTTGGCGTAACCGAAGACGGCATCGCTTTACGGCGATGCCCTGGCCGACCGCGTGATCGTTGCGAGGCTATGCCTCAGGCGGTGATGTCAGAAAATTTTGCGCAACGCGGCATGACGCGAAGCGCAAAAATAAGCCGAATCTGTTCCTCGAGAACGGTTCGGCTTTTTACGTCATGACCGCGAGCTTTGACGCCATCCAGCATGCATTGAATTCTTCGTTAGCCAGCTTTGGCGCTACCCTCAACGAAGGTTTCCCAATGCTCCAGAAGCGCAGGCCCGCATTGCTTGACCCAGCCCCCACTGAGTTTCCTGCCGTGAAGCGTCTTGTACTCCTCGATCCTCGCCTCTTTCTCTACCCACACTTTGCCACTATCGGGGTTGATCGCAAGTAACCCGCGATCCCAAAGCGTGTGCAGATCGGCGCGAAGCAACAGGCCGTTATGAACGTGATTCGTGGCCGCACCGAAATACGGCGTGATGTGCGCGGCCTCGAGTACCTGATCGACCCTACATCCGCTAATCGCGCACTTGCCGTCGTAACGACCGACGAGTCGCTTGCGAAACGCAGCTTGGCCGCGACGTACCGCAACAGCGCGCAGCGCGCGTTGCCGGGCATCTTCGACGCTGCCAGGATCAAAATCGGCGTCGGTATCGGTCAAGTCGGTGATGACCGCCTGCGTTGCAAGTCGATTCGCCTCTGGACTTAAGCGCGCCGCTTCGCCACCAAAGGTTCGAAACGAACCTATGACATCGTTCAACGCCGTAAGCGCGCCGTCCGGTGAGATCACAATATCGAGGACGTGATGCGGATAACCCAGTCGGTTCTTGATCGTCCTGCTTTTGTGCACGCCTTGGGCATATGGACCATACAAATGAAAGCGCACGGTCGTGTGCCGCTTTCTGCCGATCAGCTTTGCGCCTTCCATGACAAGGTCGTCGGCAGCGCGTCCGAAACGATATTCAACCTCGTCTGTCGACCGGTCGATATACCCTCGGTGAGATCCCAGATAACGCTCCGACATCGCTTGCACGATGCGCTTGATATTCCGCGAGGCTCTCGGATTTTGCTTCATCCAGGCGGCAGCATGCGGTTTGTCGCGCAACACCTTGCTTCTGCTTTTCATCGTTTCATCGCCTCATGTCAAACGCGCTGAGGAACTCGAAGATCGATGACATCCCGGCGCGGCGGGTGATCATAAATGATGCTCTTGGCTATCCGGCGTCGACACGCCCAGCCGTTTCATCTGGACTTGAGCATTGCGCGACCGCACAACCGTGCAATGACAGGAGGCTCCTCCCATGGCTAACCTTCAAACAAAAAACAGCCCTTGGTTTTCAAGGGCTGTTTCGCGCACATCGCGGACGAGCGCGACGACTTCCCGCTTACTTCAACGTCAACGCCTGCTGTCCCACCGGTGTCACGGTGCGGCCGTTCAGATCCACGGCAAACTTCATGTTCGGCGGCGCTTGCGTCACGCGGCTCATCGCTTCGAACAATGGCTTGAAGCGCGATTGAAACACCGCGCCAATCGTGTTGCTATCTGCCGGCTTGCCGCCTGTGGCCTTGATCGAGGCCGTCGACGTCCCCAATGCCGCATTGAATGCGCGGTACAGCCCGGCGCGCGGCTGCACATCGGCGTAGGCCAACTCCCCCGCATTGAACAAGCGATGAAAGTCCGTCGCCAGATCGATACCGGGCACCGCCGCCAGATCGCTCATCGCCAGGCCTTGCGCGCTCGCCAGTTGCGTCGCACGCACCCGTGCCGCATCCAGATCGGCGGTGAAGCGCGCCGTGTCGGTCGCAGAAGGCGCTGTGCCGTCCGGCACTGTGCAAGTGGTCAGATCCACCGGGAAGCCCCCATCGCGTTGCAACTGCGCCAATGTCACCGGCGTTTGCAGCACTGCCAGCGTGAGCAACTGATCGGCCGTGAGCTTGGTCACCATCTCACGCATCTCGCACGGCCAGTTGTTCTGCAGGAAGCGCAAGCGCGTGAGCTCAGAGATGTGCCACGACGCAAACTCGCGGTACGACTTGGCATTCAGCGCGTCCTTGTTCCACAAGATGCTGCCGGCTTGCGATTCGAGATAAGCATGCTCGGTGGCGTAATGCTCGAACAGCTCATTGAAGCGCGGCACGTTTTCCAGCACCACCGTGTCGATATCGACCTGATTGCCCGCCTTGAACTCGGCCAGCTTATAGGCCGGCACGTAGGCAGCCAGCGACGGCACCTGCACGTTGACCAGATAGTTTTCGCCGTTGTAGATCGCCGTATCGTTGGTATGCAAATGGCCCGCGAAGTGCAACTGCACGCCCGTTGCCGCCGCTGCAACGGTGGTGGCATCCGTAGGCTTGCGCTTCAGGTCCAGACCGCTTTCACCGAAGATCTGCGCGATCTGCTCGTTGCTGTTCTTGTAGAACTGCACCATCGGATAGTGGCCTGTGGTGATCAGCGTTTTGCCTTGCGCCTTGGCGCGGGCCGACACATCCTGCATCCACGCCACTACATGCTGCTTGTGCGTGACCATGCGGTTCCAGCCCGCATCGCCCGAGCCGGCGAAGTTATCGGCGCGCGTGCGTTGCGCGAGATCGGCATTGGCTTGCGGGATATACACGTTCGAATCCACCGCCATCACCCACACGCCCGGGATCGGCTCGACCAGATAGGTGGCGTCCGGTGTCTTCAGGCATTGCGTGTAATCCGCCTGCTTGAACGTATCGCCCGTGCCTTCGCGGCAGATTTCATATTGACGCGTATCGGCGCCCGACTCGCGTTGCGCCTGCGGCAGGCTGTAGCCCTCCACCGTGCGGTACGAGCTGTAAGGCGTTTCCCAATAGGTGTACTTGGCCTGCGGCGTGGAGCCATACAAGCTCATAAACGCCATCAGCGGTTCGTACCCCAACTGCTGGATTTCTTCCGTGCACACCGTGGGCAGATCGGCGCCTGCCGCCTGCTTCAATGCCCATGAGCTGGTGTAGTTGGCGCACTCCGAAGCGCCACCCTTGCTGTAGATGCGCTGCGTTTTGCCACCCACCCCCAGGAAATCGCTTTTGCCTGCCGCCATCGTGAAAGGGCGCACCGGATCGTGATTGCCGAACGTGGCCAGAAACTCGACCCCGTGGCGTGCCGCGTACTCGTCCATGATGCGCTTCAAGCCACGCATGTGCACAGGTTGTCCGTCATCGCTGAAGTCGCCCGGCAACACGATAAGCTTCACGCCTTTCGCGACCGCGTCGTCCAGCGCCGCACGAAATGCGAAGTAGTTTTCGTTGAACAGGCGTGTAGACGTAAGCTGCGCGTACATCGTGCGGATCGTCGCGTTCTGATTACTGGCGCGCGTGGGCAGGCCTGCGAACGAGCCGTCTTCGAACTGGCCATACACATCGTGGAAGTGAACATCGGAAATGAACGCCACTTTCACCGATGGCTTCGTGGGCGTCTCGCCAACGGGATCCGTGACGGGCGGCGTGCCGGGATCGGGATTGCCGGGCGTGGTGGGTGGTGTACCGGTGTCGGGCGGCGTGCCGCCCCCCGGCGTTTCAGCCACCGGTGGCGTAACGGAGCCGTTATCGTCATCGTCATCGCCACCACATGCCGTCAATGCAAACGCCGCGGCCAACACCACCGCCAGCCGGCGTTTCTGAAATCCCAACATCGCTGCCACCTTACAAACTCATGAAAGGCGGTCATAGTGCCCCGCGAATATGAACGGGGTATGGCAATGGCGCTAAAGTTGATTCTCGATCGGCAACCAACCGAGCACCCGCACGCTGGCACGTTGCCACCATGAGGTCTCCGGGTCCACATCCAACTGCTTAGGCGGCTTGCTTCGACGATCCTCCCACACCAGGCGATCGTCGGTCAGTTGCACGCGATAGCTGTGGTCAGGCCCGGTATGCAATGTAAAGAGCGCCATCAGCTCCTTTGCCACATCGGCGTTGTCGAAGAGCAGCCCCATCTCCGTATTCAACCGTACCGAGCGTGGATCGAAATTGAACGACCCCACAAAGCCCCGCTGCCCGTCGACAATGAACGCCTTGGTATGCAGGCTGGCCCCACTCGATCCAAACAGACTCGTCTCCGTATCGCCAAACGGCATCAGCTCATAAAGCCGCACGCCGCCACGCAGCAAGGCTTCCCGATAGCGCGAATACCCGCTATGTACCGCCGCCACATCGTTCGAGGCCAGCGAATTGGTCAACACGGTCACCTGACGGCCCTGCTGCGCAGCATCGATCAGTTGTTGCGTGCCGTCGGCGCCCGGCACAAAGTACGGCGAAATGATCGACAGATCCTGCGTCGCGGTGCGACCCACCGCGAGAATGTCCTCGATCAACCAGTTGCTTTCGTCACCCTGCCCCAACGCTTTCTCGGGCGGGTCCGACACGATCCGTGCCGACGACGTCCAGTGCGGACGCTTCGACCCATCGAGATACGCGCCCACCGTAGCCGAGCGCGCCACGTGCGACAAATAAGGTTCGGCGTCTGCACTTGCACGCAGCGCCCGCGAACTTTCCCGCAAGCCGTCGAGTGTGAGCGACGTGCGCTCGCGCAGCGCATCGATGGGCAGTAGCGCGCGGCTATTCCAGAATGCGTCGAAGATGCCGGCCGCCTCACCCACGGCGCGGCCCAACACCAGCACATCGGCATCGAGGAAGTTGGTGGCATGCGCCGCATCGAAATACTCGTCGCCGATATTGCGCCCGCCCACCACGGCCAATTGCCCATCGACGATCCAGGCCTTGTTATGCATGCGCCGATTGAGACTCAACCCGCGAAACAACATCTCGAACGCTCGACCGATCGTGCCGCCGCGATTGCGAGAAGGATTGAATAGCCGGATGTCGATGTTGGGATGCTTGACCATGGCGCGCATGGCATCGTCGCTGCCATGCGCATTGATGTCGTCCAGCAGCACCCGTACGCGCACGCCCCGATCCGCGGCGGCAAGCAGTTCGCCCGCCAGGAGACGTCCGGTGAGATCGTCGTGCCACAGGTAATACTGCACATCGAGCGTGCGTCCCGCATGACGCGCCGAGAGTGCCCGTATGGCAAAGGCATCGGCGTTATCGGAGACCAGCACGAGCCCACTTCGATCGGGATGGGCCGTCACCAGGGGTGCCACCGCTGCGTCGATCATCGTGGTGGCGCCGCCCGGTGCAATCGAATGGCTCGGCTCGCCCATCGCCGAATCCGCAAATCGCCCATACGCATAGAGCGACAGCCACGATCCGACGACCAGAAGGGTTACCACGATAAGGATGAATTTCACCGCACGACGCATATGTTTTCCTGCCGGCCGCAAAGGTTGAAACGGGAGAGCACGTCGATACGGGCCTCCGCAGGGACCTCCGCAAGGGCCTCCATCCGGGCTTGTTTGAGCTGCCATTGAACCACGTCGTAAGCGTGGCTTAGTTCGATCGTTCACTGCGCAATTTGCCGGATCGACGGGCGCGGTCCTTGCTGCGGGAGGCCGCGGCGTCGCCGTCACCTTTGCGTGCTTACCTGGAGATAGGCAATGAATATATTCAAAGCAATTCTCAATAAAATCTTCCCGTCCGATCATCCCGCCAACGCAGAAGCCTCAGGCAGCGCCCCCTCGGGTGGCGTACCGGGCACCCAAGCCGGCACCGCCGCTGCTCCCCCGGCCGGCACCCCAGCGCCGGGCGGCGCCCCTGCGGCCACCGCGACGCCTGTCGATGTGAATGCCGTACTCACCGAGATGCAATCGCACAACAGCGAAAAGCTCAATTGGAAAACGTCTATCGTCGATCTGCTCAAGCTGCTTGGCCTTGACAGCAGCCTTAACGCACGCAAGCAATTGGCTGCCGAATTGAACTACACCGGTAGCACCGATGACTCCGCCGCCATGAATATCTGGCTGCACAAAGAAGTGATGAAGAAACTGGCCGCCAACGGTGGCAAGCTGCCGGACGATCTGAAAGACAATTGATCCGACGATACCGTCAGGGCGCATCCGTCGGCCGAGCCGGGTCGACGATGCGCCGTTCATGCCACGCAGCAAGATCTTCATCGCTGATGCTGGCCTCTCTGCCGGAATGCTGCGATAGGCCATCTCGCGCCCATGTCTCCAGCGCCAGTGATGCAACCTCGGTCTTATAAAGCTGGATCCTGCCATCCACGACCAGTCCCGCGGGTAACGCACGGATCGAGGTGCCCGTGATCGTCAGATCGCCGTGCACGACCAGCCGGGTCGGTAGCCGTTGATAAGCCCAGGGATCCTTGCCGTCAGGGGACCATCCACCACGCAAAATCCGGCGTCGTCTGGGTGTGCGCCGTTGACCGAGAGGCTGTCGCAACCCGGTGTGCGATCTTCGTAGAGCTGCCACGCGCCCATCGCGATTGCAATCGCGACACCCACCCCCACATAGCGCAACAGATGGCTTTTTTTCACTTTGTTTGTCCGCTCGCGGATACGTTGCGCAACCCTATGTTGCGGCGCGGCATTTCATCGCTTACCGCGATACACTACGCGCCCAGTCTAACTGTAAGTACCTGATTTTGATCAAACCTTCCGAGCCCATGAAGACCTTGCCTCCTGCCCGCTTAGGCTTTTTGCCCGCCCTGATTTTCAGCTCGCGCTGGCTGCAATTGCCGCTTTATCTCGGCCTCATCGTCGCCCAAGGCGTTTACGTATTTCTGTTCTTGAAAGAACTCTGGCATCTGGTCACCCATGCCTCGTCATTCGGCGAGCTGGAAATCATGCTGCTGGTGCTGGGCTTGATCGATGTGGTGATGATCTCAAACCTGCTGCTGATGGTGATCGTGGGCGGGTATGAAACGTTCGTGTCGCGCCTGCGGCTGGAAAACCACCCCGATCAGCCGGAATGGCTCAGTCACGTCAACGCCAGCGTGCTGAAGGTAAAGCTGGCGATGGCCATCATCGGCATCTCGTCGATTCACCTGCTGCGCACCTTTATCGAAGCCGGCAGCATCGGCATCGAAAACTCCCGCTTCACCGAAGCCGGCGTGATGTGGCAAACGATTATCCACGTTGTGTTTATCTTGTCGGCAATCGGAATTGCTTACGTAGATAAGCTCAGCACGCCGGTGTTTCATCCGGAACATGCGACACGCGATCCGTTGAATTGATGCGGTAGCGCGCCCATGCCAGATAGAAGAAGAGCCCGATCGGCAAGACTGCCGATCGGGCTCTTCAGCATGCGGGCGATCGAATTGCGACGCGTCAGTCAGTGACGCATCAACTCGTCAACGTCAACCTGCGTGGCCGGGATCGACCACGTGCATCATGAACGTCTCGAGCGCACGCTGCACGTTGGCCTCGAATTCGGGCGCGTCAGGCGCCCCCAGACTCCATCGGGTCTCGCCCGAACCGGCGCTGCCGGACGTCAACGCACCCACCGGCTGCGCCGCTGCATAAGCCAAATTCTGATCGGCATGCACGTCCACCGTAAATTTATAGATCACATTCCGCCGCACATCTTCGGGCGTCGTATTGAGCGTGAATGACAGCGCCACGTACAGCCGATCGCCGCGATAGATCGGACCTTCGATCGTGGGCTTGCCGCCATCGCGCTGGATCGCGGCGGACTCCAGCTGCAGTTGCTGCTCCAGCCGGGCGGCCGGTCCCGCCAAACGGCGTTTCACGTTTTCAGTGCGCTCGGTTTCGGCACGCTGGCGGTCGACGCGAGCGGCTTCGGACACACGGGCACGCTCCGCCTTGTCCACTTTGGCCCGCTCGTAGGCCGTCATTGCGGTGATCGTCGTCATTGCCTTCCTTAAATACCGTTCGCTTATGAATACCCATAGTAGTCCTATGAATATTGCGAGCGTGACATTGTGTATTTACCCAGCGCGAATTAAGGAGACGCACGCTATCCTACGGGGCTGAATTTTTGTCCGACATAACGACCGGCGTGTGAAGCGCCGCAGCGCAACCGAGGTTTCCCCTGACGTTTTCCCACACGGTCGCTCGCACTGCCGCGACACCATCCCATCCCTTCGCGCGCATGCGCGCCCTCCTTGCCGCCAGCGTGCTGGCTTTGTTGACCGCCTGTGCTTCGACGCCATCGACCGGTCCGGTCGGCCCCGGCGAGTACCGCGTGCAAGCCGGCGACACGCTCACCTCCATCGCGCGCCGTAACGGCACCACGGTCAGCCAGATCATGCGGTTGAATAACCTGCCCAACGCCAATCGCATCAGCGTGGGAGAAGTGCTGAAGGTGGGCGGCGGTAGCACGGCCACCGCGAGTTCCTCGCCGTCGGCACCCGCACGCAGTCCCAGCCGACGCGCGCCCGCCAGTGCGCCCGAGGCGCCTTCAGGCCCCGTGGGCAACATCAGCCTGGCGTGGCCCGCAGCCGGTAATGTGTCGCGCCGATTCGATGGCTCGGCGCAAAAGGGAATCGATATTGCGGGCACCTCAGGCGCGCCGGTCACGGCTGCTGCTGCAGGCGATGTGGCCTACGCGGGCGATGCCTTGCGGGGATATGGCAACCTCATCATCCTGCGTCATCCCGGTAACTTCTTGACGATCTATGCGCATAACCGCAGGTTGTTGGTGAAGGAAGGGCAGAAGATTTCACAAGGGCAAAAAATTGCTGAAGTAGGCGGACGCGCCAACGGTGCACCCACGCTGTACTTTGAAGTGCGGGCTGGGGGTGTGCCGACCGATCCGCAGCGGTATTTGCCCTCTCGATAGTGGCGTGTGACGTTGCCCTGTTACGTTCTCGGACCGGTTTGACACCGTGTCGGCTAGACATCTGCTCGGACTGCGCGCTCCCTCGCGCCCCGCATCCATGCTGCATCGCGGCGATAACGTGCATCGCCAACGCATGATCGTTTCCATCCAAATTTCGTCGCGTCAAACAGACGAAGTCGCCTGAATTTGTAATTGAGGCAGGATGAGGGCGTAATTCTTTCGTACGAATCCCACGGCAGCAGCTTATAAAGAGACATACCGCTTGGAGTCTCGCGCCATGTTTGTTGTTTTCGCCGTTTTTTTTGCCGCGTCGCTCGGATTTGCTGCTGGCGTCATCTGCCGCAGCGCCTGGGGCCGCGAAGAAGCTTGAGGGGTCCGGACCATTCAGGGTCCACTTGCGTCATCTCCTCAATGACCAAAGCTTGCCGGGTTGAAGCCCGCGCGAGTCATGGCTCCTTTGCCGTTGGCCGATGGCCGTTGCCCAATGGCGTTGAACGGCCAGGCAATGCATGCCGTTGCCTAATGCGCCGTACGAGGCGTACCCAGCTCAATCCCCCGAGCACACGGGCAATCCACCTCAAGCACATGCTCATGCCGCATACCACTCAGCTGCATCATCCATGGTTGAGTACCACACCGATTCGGCAAAATCGGCAATTATCATTCAATCGTTGCTGAATCCCCACTGAATCGGTAATGACCCGCGCTAAATCGCTGCGATAAATCGATTAATCCACCACAAGTGTTTCAAGATTTATCATCATCACTACTGTCCCATAATTTCGACGATTATCTCGCCCCACGTCGAGATACCTCGTCACACGGCAAGTGTTGTGATCTCGCTGCCAATTGCCGTCCAAACGTTTCCAGGCGGCCTGATTTCATCCTAAAGTTGTAATACTATCTATCCCCGCTCAGCATTGGCCCTTAAAATCGCCTGTGCTGGACACATTTTTATACATCGGACTTTCTAACAATTGACGAGTTGACTCGCAATTAATCGACGTCCTATCCATGCATTTTAATTGCACTCGATTGCGTACCAATTGTTTCCGATACAGGTGGGCAACATATCCGCCTCAGCAAATACCAGGATGAGAGTAAATGAGTAAGCGTGTCGCAATAATCGGTTACTCATTCCGGTTCCCTGGCACCACCGCAGCCACATATTGGCAAGATCTGCTCAAAGGCGCTGACCTCGTCACGCAAGTCGAAGCCTCGCGCTGGGCCGACGATGCCTACCTGCACCCCGCCAAATCGCAGCCCGGCACGGCCTATACCTTCGCTGCGGGCTCCATTGGCGATGTGTCAGGCTTCGACGCCGCCTTCTTCGGCATTTCCCCGCGCGAAGCCGCGCTCATGGATCCGCAGCAACGCGTGCTGATGGAGCTGTGCTGGGAAGCCATGGAGCACGCCGGCGTCAAGCCCTCTGCCTTGCGCGGCAGCGATTGCGCCGTCTACATCGGCATCGCCAGCGCAGACTATTCCTATCGCTTTGCAGACGACCTGTCGGCAGTCGATTCGTCAATCGCCACCGGCAACACCGCCAGCATTGCCGCCAACCGCCTGTCCTACGCGTTCGACTTGCGCGGGCCCAGCATGGCGGTCGATACCGCGTGCTCATCGTCGTTGGTCGCGTTTCACCAAGCCTGCCAATCGATCTTGTCTGGTGAAAGCACACACGCTGTGGCCGGCGGCGTCAGCCTGCATTTGCACCCGTATGGCTTCATCACATTTTCAAAGGCGTCGATGCTGTCGCGCACCGGCCGCTGCCAGGTGTTCGACGCAGCCGGCGACGGCTACGTGCGTTCCGAAGGCGGTGGCTTGTTCCTGCTCAAGGACTATGACCAGGCTGTGGCCGATGGCGATCGCATCATTGCCGTCGTCGCCAACACATCCGTCAACACCGACGGCAAGAAATCCGGGTTGACGGTACCCAGCGCCGACGCACAAATCGCGCTGATGCGCCGCGCCTACGAACAAGCCGGCATCGATCCCGCGCGCATCGACTACCTGGAAGCCCACGGCACCGGCACCGCAGTCGGCGATCCGATCGAATCGCGCGCCATCGGCGAAGCGCTCGGCAAAACGCGTCCCAAAGGCAACCCGTTGCCGATCGGATCGGTCAAAAGCAATATGGGCCACCTCGAAGCGGCCTCTGGCGTGGCAGGCTTGGTCAAAGCCTTGCATTGCCTGGAGCATCGCGAGATACCGGCCACGATCGGGATCAAGACGCTCAACCCCCTCATCGAATTCGACGCGTGGAACATCGATGTGGTGCAGTCGCGCCGCGCGCTGCCTGCCACCGGCGATCTGGTGGTGGGCGTGAATTCGTTCGGCTTTGGCGGCGCCAACGCCCACGTCGTGCTGCTGCGCGAAGATAGCTCGCGTGCGCCCAAGGTCAATAAGCTTGCCAAGACCGCGCCCATTCCGATGGTCGTGTCAGGCAAAACCGTGGAGGCCCTCAAGGCTGCGGCGCGCGACATGGCCGCCGCCCTGGCCGACAGCAACAGCGCCCATTTCTACGACATCGCGTATCACGCCGCGCAGCGTCGCGAATGGCACGACCAACGCGCGTTGGTGTTTGGCACCAACGGACGCGACGTGGCCAAGAAGCTGGCCGACTTCGCCGACGACAACGCACCCAAATTCAGCGTGCAAAGCGGCACGGCCGTCCCCCACGCCAATGGGCCGGTGTTTATCTATTCCGGCAACGGCTCACAGTGGGCCGGCATGGGCCGCCGAATGCTGGAAGATCCGGTATTTGCGGAAGCCATTCACGAAGTCGACGCGCTGTTCTCGACGTATGCCGACTACTCGCTTGAAGACGAATTGGCCGGTCGCAATGGCGAGGACCGCTACGCCTTCACCGAAATCGCCCAGCCGGCGCTGTTCGCCATCCAGGTTGGCGTCACACGCATGTTGCGCCAGCGCGGCGTAAGCCCGGTTGCCGTAGCCGGCCACAGTGTGGGCGAGGTGGCTGCAGCATGGGCCTGCGGCGCCCTGCCCTTGGCGCAAGCGGTAAAGGTGATCTTTCACCGCAGCCGTCTACAAGGCACCACCAAAGGCAGCGGTCAGATGACGGGCGTGGGTCTCGGCGGCGATGCCGTCGCGGCCTTGATCACGAGTCTGAAGCTCGACGCCGTATGCGTGGCGGGCCGCAATAGCTCGTCGGGGTCCACCGTTGCCGGTCATCCCGATCAGCTCACCATTCTGGAAAGTGCGTTGGCCAAGCAGCGCACCTTCTGCAAACGTCTCGATCTGGATTACGCGTTTCACAGTCCGGCCATGGCCGAGATCGAAGCCGACCTGCGCGAGGCCTTGTCCGACATCGGCCCGCAAGCCGGCACGATCCCGTTTTATTCCGCGGTGACCGGCGAGCGGATCGAGGGCGGCGAGCTCGATGCCGAATACTGGTGGCGCAACATCCGCGAACCGGTGCTCTTCCAACCCGCCGTCGATGCCCTGGTCGCCCAAGGCCACAACGTATTCGTTGAAGTGGGCCCGCATCCTGTGCTGCGTTCCTATCTCAACCACGCGCTCAAAGACGCCGCACTCGAAGGTCAGGTGTTCGTCACTGCCGCTCGCGGCGACGACGACCCCGCACGCGTGCGCGCGGCCGCCGGCTCGATCATGGTGGCGGGTGTGGACACGGATTGGTCGTCGATCTTTCCGTGGGTGGGCAAGCACGTCGATCTGCCCGGCTATCCGTGGCAACGCGAACGTCACTGGCACCCGGTCACGCAGCAATCGCTGGGCTTGCTCGAACGCCACAACGTGCATCCGCTGCTGGGGCACCCGTTGCGCCAGCACGCCAATACCTGGGAAGTGCGGCTCGATACGCTGCTGCACCCGTGGCTGGCCGATCACGTGGTGGGCGGCGCCACCGTGTTTCCCGGCACCGGCTTTGCCGAAATCGCGTTGGCCGCTGCCCTGCAGGCGCATGCCACCGATGTGGTGGAAATCGAAGAACTCGAGATTCACGCCCCGCTGCTGCTTGCCGAAGAACCCTCGAAACTGCTGCGCATCACGGTCGATCCCAGCGATGGCCGCATCGATATCAGTGCCAAGGAACTCAATAGCGACGAGCCCTGGACGCGCCACGCCAGCGCACGCATTTTGCAGCAGGCCAATATCGCCACATTGTCGGCGCGCGAGCCCGTGCCTGCCCCCCGCGATGCGCTCGTCTTTACCGGCGAGCAGCACGTGGCCATGACGCAGGCGGCAGGCCTGGACTACGGCCCCGCCTTTCAAGCCATCACCCGCGGTTATCACGAGGCGGACGGCGTAGTGGTCGCCCGCCTCCAGTTGCCGGCCGCGTTGGCCACACAGCAAGCAGACGCACACACCGCGCTGCACCTGCACCCGGCGCTGCTCGATTGCACCTTTCAGCTCATCATCCAGTTGCTGGCGGACGAGGCTGCCGCCGATCGCGGCATGGCGTTCGTGCCCGCCAAGATGGGCCGCATCACCGTGCGCGCCGGCAATGCCGTGCCGCATACCGTGCGCGCGCGCTTGCTGCGTCGTGCGCCCCACTCGCTGGTGGCCGAGTTCGAACTGTTCGACGCCAAGGGCGTCCACATTGCCGCCATTCGCGACGCTCGTTTTCGCAGCATCCGCTTGCGTAAAAGCGCGGCCGAACATCTCGACTTTCTGGACTATGCCGGCACCTTGCAACCGCATCCGCTGCGGGCGCAACACGGCGCGGCCCCCCTCGCGGCCAGCACGTTGCACGACGCCTTGGCCACTGCGGCCGCCACGGCCGGTGAGCTGCTCAGCGGCCAGCGTTACGCCAATGAAGTCGATCCGCTGCTCGACAGCCTTTGCGCGCGCTTCACCATCGAAGCCTTGCGCGAACTGTGCAGCGACGGCGCCCACCTGAGCTCAGCCACGGTGATGGCCTGCCGCAAGCAAGGTCAGGATGCCGCAGTGCTGCTCGACCGCCTGCTCGCGCGCACGATCGAAGACGGCATGGCGCACGCCACAACGTCCGGCTGGACCATCCTGCCCGATGGCGAAGAAAGCCCCAGCGCTGAAGACATCTGGAACAGCCTGGTACGCGAGTACCCCGACTACTTCCCCGCAGTGCAAGCCGTGGGCCGCGTGGGCCTGCATCTCACCGCCCTGTTGCGCGGCAAGATCGGCCTGGATGAGGTGCGCCCCGCCCACGTTACGCCAGCCGCCTTGGCTGCCTTGATGCAAGGCACCGACGCCCGCGAACACATCGCCAAGACGATCGCGCGCCAACTGCGTGATGCCCAACTGCGCACCACGCACCGGCGCGTTCGCGTATTGGAACTCGGCGCCGAAGGCCCCGTATTCGGCGTTGCGTGCTGCAACGCGATCGACCCCACACGCGGCGACTACCGGTATGTGAGCCTGGACGACAGTTTGCCGGAAGCCGCCCAACGCCTGCACGAACGCTTTCCCGATGCCGACGTGATGACGCGTTCGGTGGCGGACGACGCCAGCGCGCCGGTCGACCTCGCCATCGTCAGCGCCGACTTTTCCTCCCTTGAAGAAACCCGCGCTGCCCTCGAGTACGCGGGCCAACATCTCGCAACGGACGGCGTGCTGCTCTTCAGCGGCCAGCATCCTGCAAGTTGGCTCGACTTCATCTTCGGCGGGCATGCCGCCTGGTGGGTCGACAGCCCCACCAAAACCAAAGTTTCCAGCGCGCAAGGCATCGCGTTCTGGCAACACGAGCTTGCGCAAACGCTCAACACTGAGGCCAAGCCTGCGCTCGGCTTTATCACCGATGCCAATGCGGGTGCTTACGTGCTGGTGGGTAGCCATGCAGCTGCCGCAGCAGCCGTAAATGCCACCTCGCGGGCCGGTAGTGCGGTGTCAAGCGCCACCGTGCAAGCCGGCGCAAGCTGGCTGCTCCTGGCCGACGAAAAGGGTGCCGATCGCGATATCGCCATCACGCTGCTGGCGCATCTGGTGCAAGCCGGTGCCCGCGCACGCATCGTGGCCGCGCACGACACTACCGCCATCGCTGCGCACTTTTCAGCGATCACGATGCATGCCAAAGCGGCCGTCAACGTGGTCATGCTCGCCGGCCTCAATCTGCCCCAGGCACTGGCGCAAGACACGACCGACGCCGACGCCCTCGTCGCCCTACAGGCCGAGCGCTGCGCGCACACGGCCGGGCTCGTGCAGGTGTTCGAACGCCAGCAAGTGCCGGCCACGCTCTGGCTCATCACGCGCAACGCCATGCAGTCGCTGGCGTTTGCCGAAGTGCCCGCCCAACCGGCCTCGCAGCTGGCTGCGCTCAACGACGCCGCCTTGTGGGCCTTCGGCCGCACCTTGATGAACGAGGCCAGCAACTTCCGCGTGCGCCTGGTCGACCTGCCGCTGGACGCTCGGGAATCGAAGTCTGCCAGCACACAAGACGTGGTGAACGCCCTCTCGCGCGAGTTGCTGCATCCTACGGACGAACACGAAGTCGTGTTGACCGCAGACGGCAGCCGCTATGCGCCGCGTCTGCGTCCGCACGCGCGCCCCGTCAACGTCGCGGCCACCACAGTGGCCAACGATAACGTGCGCCTGGGCTTCGAGTTTCCCGGCCAATTGCGCAACCTGCGTTGGGAAGCCTGCCCCTCGATTGCACCGGCCGATGACGAACTTGAAGTGGAGATTCGCGCCACGGGTCTGAACTTCCGCGACGTGATGTATGCGCTGGGCCTGCTCTCTGACGAAGCCATCGAGAACGGCTTTGCCGGCCCTTCGCTTGGACTGGAATTTGCCGGAGTAGTGACGCGTATCGGCGCCAACGTGGCCGGCTACGCCATCGGCGACGCCGTGGTCGGCTTCGGCCCCACAAGCTTCAGCGCGCGCACCCTTACGAAAGCCAGTGCCATCTCGCACATCCCGGCCGGCTTTTCGTTTGAAGCCGCCGCGACCATCCCCAGCACCTTCTTCACGGTGTACTACGCGCTCAATCACCTGGCGCACCTGGAAGCAGGCGAGAAGATCCTGATCCACGGCGCTGCCGGCGGCGTCGGGATCGCCGCGATCCAGTTCGCGCAATGGCGTGGCGCGGAAATCCACGCCACCGCAGGATCCCCGGAAAAGCGCGACTTCCTGCGCTTGATGGGTGTGAAGCACATCTACGACTCCCGCACCCTGACCTATGCCGACGAGATCCTGCGCGCCACCGGTGGCCGCGGCGTCGACGTCGTACTCAACTCGCTCGCCGGCGAGGCCATCAACCGCAATCTGAATGTGCTCAAGCCGTTCGGGCGTTTCCTGGAACTCGGCAAACGCGACTTCTACGAAAACACCCGCATCGGTTTGCGCCCGTTCCGCAACAACATCAGCTACTTCGGCATCGACGCCGATCAGCTCATGCACGAACGGCCCGCCCTCACGCATCGCCTCTTTGGCGAAATGATGGCGCTGTTCCAGCAAGGCGTTCTGCACCCGCTGCCCTACCGCGCGTTTGATGCCAACCAAGTGGTCGATGCGTTCCGCTACATGCAGCAAGCGCGCCAGATCGGCAAGATCGTGGTCACATACCGCGAGCACTTGCGCCATGTAGCGCAAGCCCGCGCTGCCGCCAAGCCCGCGTTGGCTTTGCAAAGCGATGCCACCTATCTGGTCACTGGTGGCTTGGGCGGATTCGGCCTGCGCGCGGCGCAATGGCTCGTTGAAAAAGGCGCACGCAACCTCGTCCTGCTTAGCCGATCCGGCCCCGCCAGCGAGGTGGCACAAGCCGCCATCGGCGGCTTCGAAGCCGCAGGCGTGAAGGTCCTGGCCGCCGCCTGCGACGTGACCGATCGCGATGCCGTTGCCGGCCTGCTCGCTCAAGCAGCGCTCACCCTACCGCCATTGCGCGGCATCGTGCACGCGGCCACCGTGATCGACGACGGCTTGATCCGCAGCACCGATCTTGCCCAGATCAACAACGTACTGCGCCCGAAGATCGTGGGCGCCACACACCTGCATCAGCTCACGCTGGATGTGCCGCTCGACTTTTTCGTGATGTTCTCATCGGCCACCACCTTGTTCGGCAACCCCGGTCAAGGCAACTACGTGGCCGCCAACGGCTGGCTCGAAGCGCTGGCGCAACATCGCCGTGCCAACGGCCTTGCAGCCACGTGCGTACGTTGGGGCGCGATCGATGACGTGGGCTTTTTGGCCCGCAACGAAAAAATCAAAGATGCCCTGCAAGGCCGCATGGGCGGACATGCCCTGCACTCCAATGTGGCCTTGAGCGCGCTCGAAGACATGATGCTCACGGATGCCTCTGGCCTGGGCGTGCTCGACCTCGACTGGCGCGCCTTGGCGCGCTTCCTGCCCAGCGCCGAAAGCCTGAAATTCGACGCCTTCGCCCGCCGCAACCGCGGTGGCGAAGGCGACGACGGCGGCGCCGAAGACATCGCGCTCATGCTTGAAACGCTGGCACCCGAAGCACTGCATGAGCGGTTCGTCGACATGCTGAAAAGCGAAGTGGGCGAAATCCTGCGCGTTTCGAACGACAAGATCGATGCCGCCTGCTCGCTCTACGACATGGGCCTGGATTCGCTGATGGGTGTGGAATTGGTGGTGGCGCTAGAAAGCCGATTCGGCGTGCGCCTGCCCGTGATGGCCTTGAGCGAAAGCCCGACCATCAATCGACTGGCGGAACGCATGATTAACCTCGTGCGCGGCGGCGACGATGACGTAGGCTTGGACGCAGTGGCAGTACAAGTGAACCAGATCGCATCGCAACACGCTGCACATGTATCCGATGCTGAGATCGAGCGCATCACCAAAGAATTGAAGTCCGGTACCAACACCTCCTTGATTCGCGGCTAATCCCATGACAATGACCTTGGGCAAAAAGCCCGGATTGACGCTCCAACTTAAAGACAAGCTGATTCAGCAAGCACTCGAGCGAAAGCTTAAACAAGTGGGAGATATTGCCTCGGCGGCGTCCAGGGTACTCGGCAATAGCAGTGCTATACCGGAGCAGCACTATCGCTTCCATTTGCATCCCGGCTATCAACAACTACGCATCATTAATGACGGTGCTGCACGGATGGGAGTTGCTAGCCCATTCTTCAAAGTGCATGAGGGCACCGCTGGAGCCTCAACGCAGATCGCGGGGAAGTCGTACGTTAACTACGCAAGCTACAACTATCTGGACTTATCCGGCGATCCAGAAATTGCGAAGGCTGCAAAAGACGCCATCGACAAGTATGGAACATCGGTGTCCGCCAGCCGTTTGGTTTCTGGTGAACGACCGATACATCGTCAGCTAGAGCGTGAGCTCGCTGACCTATACGAAGTAGACGACTCAATCACATTTGTCAGCGGCCATGCCGCAAACGTCTCGACAATCGGTCACTTGTTTGGCCCGCGTGATCTGGTGCTGCACGATGAACTGATTCACAACAGCGTACTTCAAGGCATTCAGCTTTCTGGGGCCCGCCGCTTGCCGTTTGCTCATAATGACTGGGAAGCGGTAGACATCATTCTGTCGCAGCAACGGCGCAATTTTGAACGTGTGCTAATCGTGGTCGAAGGCATCTACAGCATGGATGGTGACTACCCGAACCTTCCGGAATTTGTCGATATCAAACGGCGTCATCACGCCTTCTTAATGGTTGACGAAGCACACTCCTTAGGTGTGATGGGCAAGCGGGGCTACGGCATCCGCGAGCACTTCGGGTTATCCGGCAAAGATGTGGACATCTGGATGGGCACGCTCAGCAAGTCACTTGCAGGTTGCGGTGGCTATATTGCCGGAGAATCTGCTCTTGTAGAACATCTAAAGTTCTTGGCACCGGGCTTCCTCTATAGCGTGGGAATGCCCCCATCAGTAGCGGCGTCGTCCCTTGCAGCATTGCGCAAGATGAAACGGGAACCCGATCGTGTCGGCTTGCTGCAAGCGCGAGGTATGTACTTTCTTGAACAGGCGCGAGCAGCAGGAATTGATACAGGCACCAGTACGGGATTCGCCGTCATCCCCGCCATTGCTGGAAGTTCGCTCAAGGCAGCGAGAGCGTCGGCTGAGTTGTTCAAACACGGAATCAACGTTCAGCCCATTCTTTATCCAGCTGTGCCTGAAAAGGCTGCACGCCTTCGCTTCTTTGTGTCGTGCCGACACACCGAGCAGGATATTTCCACCACGGTTGATCTGCTAGCAAGAGCGTTCTAGGCTAAATCGTCGGCGCAACCGAACGGCACCCGCCTGGCGTCTGCCTGCAAGCAAACGGCGATGTACCAAATACGGCTGTAGAATTCAAGAACAGCATCGGCAAATCGTGCGCACTAAGAGCTTGTGGTTCGCGTGGGCCAGGATCAGTGTCAAGTGAAGCGGATAGCTCCAAATTGCGCCATATAAAGTAATCGGTATTGCCGGCTGGGACGCCGTAGTGCGCGTACACCGCAGGCATGATGGGAACATGATCGCCAAAATGGCAAAGTGCGGCCGGTCTACCTAGTGTGTTCAATGTCGTGCGCAGATGAGCGAGCATCGCGTTGTGGTTTGCAATATGGCGCACATAGGCGACCAGATCTGAGCATCCCGCTGCAGGCGGAGCTTTGAAGAATCGATCGACGTCAGCGTCGTTAGTTTTTTCCCAATGTAGCGGACCATGGTTCTCCATAGTGATCACATAGACGAAGAGCGGCTGATCTGACATTTCTTCGAGTCGGCTGCGCACGTAATCTGCGACAGCCAAATCGCTTACGTATGAGCCGAACCGCGGTGCGTCTCTAAACCACTCAAGATCAATAAATTCGTCGAATCCAAGAGCTGGGAAGATGCGATCACGGCGATAAAAGGATGCAGGGTAAGGGTGTACGCAAATCGTTCGGTAGCCTTGTGACCTCAAAAAAGATGCGATCGATGCAACACCCTCCAATGCGAGCTTCCGGTACGGGCTAAAACGATGAACGCCCAGTACATCAGGATTGAGTCCTGACAACGCTGCAAACTCCGTCCGCAACGTATTTGCTCCCCATGCGGGAACGCAAAGCTGACCATGGTGCGATGCTTCAGAACGCATCACATCGTATGTCGAAAAAACTGTCGATTGGATGTTGCTCACAAGCCTGCGCACGTCAAAAAATGATTCGCTCTGCACCATGATCAAATGGGGCATAGCTTCAGCAATGACTTTTGACGATTGGTGGCCGGCAAACGGCGCACTTTGTCGTAGAGACTCAGTGGGCCGGCGCTCTTGTACCCCATAGTTCCAAAGTGCTGCTGCCATCCCCAATCTGTGCGTGTCCCTCACAGCATCGAAACTCAAGTCTGTACGACGCTGACCGCAAAGGACGCTAACTACCAATCCGCAAGAAGCAATCAGCCCACTCAACACTAGAAATGGCAACAGCGGCATATTCACATCCACCGGTGCTTCCTCAAACAAGTCGAGAAACGAAGCCAACCACAAGCCTGCTCCCGCTGTTAGGGATTCTTCGAAGACCGTTCCGGCCCACAAAGCCGCTCCATATCCACCACCCGCAAGCAAAGCCCGGCCAACGCCAAAAAACGGCAAATAGAGACGAGGATGCCGAAGCGCATCAGTGAAATATTCAAAATCGGAAAAGACAAACGGCTCGCGCAACGAGTGGAACTTAGCGTTGTTGACCAACACCAGCAATAGCTGAATTGCTAGTACGTTTAGAGCACCAAAATATGGACGCCTAAACAGCATGAGTTCAAGTCCAAACAAAAGTGTCCATAGGCCCGCATGAATTCCGATTGAGGAAAGTGGCCGACGCCACAAACTCGCTACTCGCGGCTGAAGCCCCGCCTCTAGCGTCAAGCTAGCCAGCAATCCCAGTAGGTAAGGCCATACGATCGATCCTGCAAAATCTTCAAGCACCGTACTTCATCCTTCGCAGGATGAAACTCGATAACGAAGGATGAATGACGGAGAGCAACCAACAGCCAAGATTTAGAGGGAACGGAAAGCTAATGCGCGGGCGGTTCTTAGCAACCTTTCGACGTATTAGCTTCGCCGCCTGCTCAGGCTGCATCAGAAACGGTTTAGGCCCCGGCATTTCGCGGCACATTTTTGACTCGACATAGCCAGGCATGACTACATTGACCTTGACACCTTCTGGAGCAAGCCAGTCACGCAAACCTTCACCGTATGCCTTAATCGCGGCCTTGCTCGCGCTATAACTCGGCGTCATCGGTAGACCACGATAAGCGGCAAGTGAACTCATCAACACAATCTGACCCTTTCCGCGAGCGCGCATAGCAGGTAATACGGCTTGCACAGTTGCCAGCACAGCTCGAAGATTTATATCGAATAACCCCTGAATCTCATTCCATGTCTCACCTTTAGATTGAGGCCCGATATTGATATTGACGCCAGCATTCGCAAATACGATGTCTAACTCGAAACGTAAAGAAATTTCATCCAGCCAACTATGTAACTGTTCGTGATCCCTAATGTCAAAAGCCTTCGTTTCTACAGCGGCACCTGCGATCCGACAAACATCTGCCAAATTGCTTAGTACATTATGACGTCGGCCGTGCAAGAACAGCGTAACACCTGGAGCAGCATACTCGATTGCTAGAGCCGCTCCGATTCCACCAGTCGCGCCAGTTATGACAATATGAGTTTCCTTCATAGCAAAGATTCCAACGGCGAACGCTCACCCAGAATTCGCGGCAGGGCTCCATCTACCGCCATTCCTATACCATCCTTAGTATAAAATCCACCGTTAATTTGAGTGGTGTGGATAACAACATTCCGAAAGGCATCTAGCAAACGTCCATCTGGCCGAGTGCCGTCCAACCAAAACCGATCAAGCTCACCCTGAAACGTTAACCCTTTTATATTAAAAATAGCCTTCCCCAAGGCGATGGTGGGACACATATGTACCAAGGCCGATCCGCCTACGGTGCTATTGATAGTCACGACGCCACGAGTGTTACGAAGCAAGTCGGGAAGACTACCATCTTCAAGATAAATCACCCGGCCCGTCAAAAAGAAGTCTTTGGTGAGTTGGCGAACAATCGCTGCATGATTGACGACCCCGGCATCGAGCGGATGATTCTTGATGACTAATAATGAATCTTGCGGCGCATGCAGCGCAAAAGATCGCATCGTCAGCGCTAACATCTCTCTCATATTTGAGAATTCCGAATGCACTCGGATCTGTGAGTCACTATTAAGCTGAAGCGGAATGAAATAAAACGGACGTCCAGATACTAATAATTCATTAACATTATTAACATACTTTTTTTTTGAAAGTGAAATTTTTGCACCACGTCGAATATAGTAGGCATACTCCTTAAAGGGACTTACAGGCGCATGATTTCTATAATTGCGATAAAAAACTGGATTCGAAATACCAAGGCTATTGTAGCGAAGATCGTGCCAAGCCCGAGCAAAGAAAGAAGAAGAGAAGGCGTTTCCATTTCCATACTGAGCGACCGAATTGCGCATATCAAGGTACCACTGAGGGTCCTTGGGTAATGACGAGTAACCATTAACTCCACCTCGCTCCAGCGTCACCCAATAAGGACGGAAATAGCCTTCTTCAAAGACATGCACCTTTATTCCCAAGCGTTTCGCTAAATCTATTGCGGGTATATGAACCGGTCGGGTATCACCAAAAACCAAAACATCCGTGATACTACGTTCATCAAATATGGACTGAATAAAAGGCGCCAACTGGTCCAGTGGCCGTCGAAATGAAACGGCGTCTCGCCCCTTCCAAAAAGCATTATCACCGGAAGTAAAGTTAATCCTTGCCACGGCAGAGCCACTTTGGCGAAGCGCCGCCGCAAGCTCAGAAAAAAATGGAGAACATACACCTTGCAAAAATAGAAACGACCGTTTCATAGCCGGTTCAATATCCGGGCTATCAACCGTCGCAACGGAGATCGTCTATTATTTTTGACACCCCAAGCTTCGAGCTCGTCCAATGCACGCTCCGGAGTTGTGTATAAATGAGTCACCCGACTTATATAAGTCGGGTAAGCAATCAAGGACGAGAAAACCAATTGCTCTAAAGATAAACGTCGACGGCGTCTGGCAATTACCTCAGGCGTCAATGCTCGGTCGACCGTCAATCCCCATCCGGAATAAAAAGGCTGTCCATAAGTAGTCACGCTCTTTCCTCTAAGGAGAGCCTCAAACCCCGATAAGGAAGTGAGTACACATACTTCGTCAATTTGCTCGAACAAATTGGCAATTGATACATCATAAATAATCTCGTCACAATAATGACTGACCTCTGTCTCAGTTGGACCCGCCGCCCGAAGGCCCGCTACGACATCGGGATGCTGCTTGTAAATAACATACGCGTCCGGCGAATCCCTCCGAACTGCCTTTAATAACTCCAGATTGGACGTTATACCGCTACTGCCAAACTGAATCGAAGCATCATTCTCAACTTGTCCAGGAACGAGGATCACACGCCGCTTCGCGCTAGGCCTCGTCCATGTGCAGGACTGGATCAAATTATATTTGGTGATGCGATGCTCCACGATTCGATGTATTAGTCGGCCCGCTCTGTACAAATCAGCCTCTGTATAATCTCGATTGTTTAGGTCAGCTTCAAGTCCTGAGGGCGTACGGGCGTCATAGTGAATCCCCTTATCGTCCAAAACCCAGGAAAGTGGCTTGATAAAGTCGGCACCCAGACCAACTGATCTCAGGAACCCATCTTCCACTCGAGTCACTCTAGAGTTAGTTTGATTGCCGCAGAATTTCTTTACGAGTTCCTCATGCCGGCAGCCCCAGACAATAAGGTGATCACAACGCGATCGCTGACCGATCAATTTTTTTTCCGAGTTAAAAAAACTAATGTTCACACCCGCGAAAAAATGTCGAAGCGTCGAATGCTTCCACTTTGAGAAGCCCACGGCATATGCCCGGCCGTCGAAGCGCGCACGATTCGCAATTTGAACGCCAACCCACTCCACTAGATGCTCCACTTCACAGCGCCGACCAGATTCGGGATCAGCATAGCGCGAATAATCAACTAGAGCAGCGTGAAGTAACTGTTCTATTGAGGCCACACATCGCCGTGGAGTAGGGGGACCTCTGTCCACGGTAAGGCCCCAGCCCGCGTAAAAAGGAACGCCAAAAGTTATGACAGGCCGCCCCCAAATGAGCGCCTCGAAACCGACCTGTGATGTCACAACGTAAACTGCTCGGGCGTTGGCCACTAAATCAGCTATGCACACATTGACCGCAATGATTACTATCCGACCATTTCTTGAAAGATTGCTTAAGTCGAAATGCCCTCGCTTGCGGCCCGCTAGAACATCTGGATGAACCTTTACGACGACAAGCACATCGGAGTTATCACACAACGCTGCTAACAGCATCCTTTCAAAGGTGCGATGATCGGCTTGACCGCCCGCGATCGAGGCGTCTCCCTCCGTTTGATCGACAACCAGGACGTAATCCTGTTCTATCGCTGAACGAACGGTGGCACTGTTATATTTTGAGACACGATTATCACGCCACGATTTCCTAAGCATTCGCGCGCGCTCAAATTCCTTGACCGAAAGCTCTCGACTAATTAGCTGTTCAAGCCTAGAAGGGTGGCGACTGTCAAAATAAATGCCGACGTCGTCTATTATGATGGATGATGGCGGATCCTGGTGACCTAGGCCCAATGAGCGAAGAAATCCATCCTCGATTGAAAGAACCGGCAAATTCAGACTTCCAGCGTCTTCAATCGACTTTAAGGCATTAGGTTTTCGGCCCCAAACAACCACGAACTCCGATTGAACAGCGAGCCGCTTGTCGAAAAAAAATTCAAACTCCTCCAGTAGCACACGAATCGTTGAATGTCTGACTAAGCTTTTTGAAAAACAAAGCAGATTTGGGAACTTAATTTTTCTTCCGTAGATAGACGGTGAACACTTGACGCGCGTTAGAGGTTCGCTTGAATTAATGTGAGACATCAACTTGCCTTAATTTTCGATATATAGATCCGGGAAAACAAGGAAGAAATCCGACTCTTCGAATCAAGAAAGAAGCGAACGGGATCACGATTAATCTTCTTTTTCTCGCGCTCAGTTAAGAAGCATTCAAATAGGAGCTGGATAAATCTCACCATTAAGCTATGCGTCCTAGGATCAATCACTTTGGTCAGAATCTGCTCTGCCCCATCCGCGCTGGCTAGCATTCCCTTACGAGCACCGTAAGATTTATGAGAGAAGCGTCGGTTTGATTTCAGGCCCGAGCCGCAGTTATCAGCACTGCCGTCCCAGACAAACCGCTCGACGGAGATGTCTGCATATCGGTGAATGTCGCGTCCTGCGCCTTTCTCTATAACATCTTTTGCAATAAAAAAACTATACTTATCTCTAATTAGCCAAGCTATAAAGCACTCGACTGAGGTCATAGACGTTGGAATCGCCGTACGTTTTTCTATGCTCGCAATCGCTTTGTCTAGATCGACACATTTATTAGCGAGGCCGGAAGCACCAGAATAGTACGAGTTCCCTATCGTAAATGTCGTCTTCCCGTGTAGTAAAGCCAACAGTCCCATACCAGAATTATAGGTTACAACATAATCCGAAGCTTCAATGATTGCATGCGGGTTTGCACCAGACGAGATAATTTCAATGTTCTTTGACTGAAACTTTGACGAATCTTTAGATAGCGGATGCGATTTGACCACGAAAACGTATTGCGGATACTTTGAAGCCACGGTATCGATGTCGTCTACAAAGCTTTGATATGAACAATAAGAAGAGGTAAATTTATTAACCGCCATATCTTCCGACAACTGCAGCGGTATTAATATATGCCGTTTTGCTATCGGACGGATTGCAAGTTCATCCAAAGTAACTTCGTAGTCATCACAATCCTCCAGCGAAAAATCTCCGCCAATCAAGACATCGATCAATTTTCGAGCTTTTGATCGGGACTCATCGTCAATTTCTGAAATAACTGAATCTATATTTTTGTATGAAGAGTCGTTGTAAACGACGTCTTTAGCATAATATATCGAGTTTGGCAATCCGCCCCTTTCGACGATCATTACCTCAACCCCAGTTGACCGTGCAAGTTCAATAACTGGCAGAAAAACTCGATGACTCACCATATATGGATTGAATATTGCGACTAGATCAGCATCAGGAATTGTTTCTTTTAATCTATCCGATACTAATTTAGAACTTGTCGACAATACCATTTGAAGTCGGTAGCCCCGGAGACGCAATGGTAGAAAATATGCCCAATGACTTAGATCCTTCAATAAACATATTGCAGTCTTTTCTCGCGGCAGATCGTCTACCGTCAACAACATATGTTTATTCGAACTGTATCTCGCAACTAACGCCTTAAAAGCATTTCTCTTCCAATCATTGTTAGAAGTCCAGTAACCCTGTGAGGAGGGTCTTTCATGCCAGAGATGGTACGCCCGCAACCCCAGTCGCTCGCAGGGGGCAGTAAACGCTTCAAGATAAGCGCGAAAGCCTGCGTAAGTTGATCTCTGAAAAAAGGATGTCGTGCGAGGTCCATAGAGATCAGCGGATAGCTCGACAGGTAAAGGAATATCTGACGACAGCATGGCCAGCCTGATTTGATATTCAAAATCTTCAGAGCCATGTCCGCGGAAATTTTCCGAATAGCCGCCACTAAGTTCGAAAAATGACCTTGTTATTAAGAATGCATTACTGTAGGGAGCGACATACTCCAACTCGCCATCAAACGCCGCATGAGAACATGAATAGCAAAGCTCAGACAAAATTGCATCCGTTTCTGAAACATCGGAGATAGTTTCCAGACGCTCCGTCGCGATCTTACCGATATGATAAATAGGCATCGTCAACATACGGCGCGGATAACTCGAAATCTTAAGCTGGTTCGCAAGCTGACAGATAGTCAAGAAAATATTACTGCCGAATATAAAATCCACATCGGTAAAAAATATATATTCAGTTTTTATCCTTCTCGCGGCTATATTCCTAGCTCGGCTTGCAGAAAATAACCCTGAATCCTCCACAAAGAAATAAGAGCAGTCGTTTTTGTTACACAGCGCCTCGATTTGGCTTCGATAATTATTGTCAGATCCGAAGTCGACCACCAGAAATCTCGGACTCGGGTCGTAACGCGACAGAATCCGCTTCAATCTCGGCAAAATCCAAGGCGTATAGTTGGTCACACGGACCGCCACACATACGGTAATGTCATGCGGCGAAATGTGACTGCTCGGCTCCGCCTCGATCAATGTAGCAACGGGAATAGTCATATTATTTAGCGTAACTACATTAGGTCTGTAATGAGGCCTCGCCAATTACCGCGTTATTCTGTGTGCCTAGTTGGTTGACGGCTACACGAAGCGCGTTCGTGGAATTCAGCATTCGCACCGAGTGCAAGCTGGAGATTGTCTTTGGCGTTTCAAAATTCGGAAACAATCTCAGAAGATTTTCGAAACATATCTCCGCGTACTCGTAGTCTCGTTCGATATAGGCAAGTTCTGAAGCGAGCAACAAATCAGCAGGCGTTTTTGCATCAGATTTCGGGACACCCTTGACCACCAATAATGCCTCACGCGTCAGTCCCATCGCACGCAAGCTCGTTGCCAGCTTGAAATTCACGTTTGGATCGGCAGAGTAAAGGTGGCTCCAAAGCAGACAAGCCTCGTCCCATTTCGAATCAATCATGGCAAGCTCCGCACGCTCTCGAACCACAAAATCGAGATCTAGCATGGTATGCGATAGCTGAGCAATTGAGTTTCGACATGTATCCAAGCTTCCGGCAAGCCTGAACGAGGCAAGACATACCTCTAATGTATTAGTTGGCATGCTATTTACACCGCCCGGAAATGCCGTCAACGCGGACTTCGCAGCATCGGAATAGCTTCCAGAAATATATTGCACTCGCGCTGTTAGTCGATGGTAAACCGCATCGCCGCCAGCAACCTTGCGGTAGCGCACTAGCGCCCTCGAGGCAGAGTCACTCATCCCAAGCTTTAAAAACGACTCAATCTGAACGATTAGAATTTGAGGGGAAGCGTTGACTGATTGCAACAAGAAAAATTCGCTTTGACTAACCACATCGAACGCACCCTCGGCGAATTCAATAGCAACCTGAATGAACGGAATCACAACATCGGGTAGTCCTCGGCTCATTAGGGCTTTCAAAGCTGCACATTCATTAGACATCGATAACCCAAGAACGTGATTTAGGATTTCGTCGTTGGATGCACAGCGTTCCGACAACGACGCCGTCAATGCCCAATCTTCGAGAGCGATTGCCAATAACTGGGACTCACGAGCTAGCAACTCTGCATCCAACCCGTCAATAACGTTCCCTTGGATATCGTGGATCTTATGCGCTTCGCATAAGTTGTCCGTGGCCGCCTTATGCCGCCTTAGCCTACGGTTCGCTTTTGCAGCACGTACGAGAACGGCAACAGTCCTCCGTAGATTGTGAAACGTATCTTGTTGCAAGTAGATTTCCGAAGCCTCCTGGACCAAATTCCAGTCGCCGCGTCTATCCCCCCAAACAATTAAAGCGTGAAGGCTGCCGATATTTGGCGAAGGGACGAAGTCAGGTCGGTACAAGTTCCGGATTGCTTCTAGCACCCGCTGGGAATTATTCCCATCCCTGAACGGAAAGAAACCCAACATCCGTTTCCTATATTGCTCATCGACTTGCTCTCGTTCAATTACCTTGGTCAGTTCGTCAATCAAACTTCCAAGTTCTAAACATACCGGACCGAAACCGTCATTGGTATAGTCGAAATATCCTTTCTCGTAGCTATGACCGCGATAGAAATCATCCTGATCAAATTGATAGTAGATTAATGATTTCTGCAAATACGCAAAATCAAACGCGACAGATGAGTAGTCGGTTATCAATATTCTAGAAGACGTCATCAATTTCTGGATTGATGCGCCCTCATGAGATAGCTTTAATACGTGTTCCGGCGCAACAAAAGTATGCAGGTATGGCTGCACGTTTGCATGTGGAAAAAAGATAACCTTGTACCCAAATTTTCTGCAAAGCAACTCTAATTCCGAACTCTGCAGAAACTCACTCCATCGACGAGCGTATTCCGAATTCGAAAATTCCTCATTTAATAATCGCTTACTACCTAAAGAATTCTTACCAACAATATTGTTTCTCCAGGTCGGCATAATGAGGATCGTTTTGTCGATCGCCCCCTTCTGCCCCGTTAAGGTGTCGTGCCGAGGCAGTCCGGAAAGTACCACCTCTTTTTCTGAGAACTTGTATCTGTTCCCTGATGAGACAATTGAATCATATTCGGCCGACGAAGAAGTGACGAAAATATCCAACTTCTTAGAATTCAGCCAACGTGACAGATCGTCTTTAATCACACCATGCTGAAGAAAAACAAACTTTTTGTCCTTGGTTAGATTTCCATCTTTAAAATAGTCGACTACGTAGTTATCAGCATGCGAACTGATAATTACTGACGCTGACTTAAGCAGAGCTTCGTGCTGCACAGTTCCATAGGGGATTAGATTGAATCCTTCTAGGCTGAGCCTAGGCCAGTCGTGTGACCCTGCATCTAGGACAAAATAGTGCTGCGCACTCTTCTCCGTCTTAACCGCATAGCGATAAAAATGTTCGGCATTGTCGTCAGCTTGCACATCCCGATCCATATAGATCCAGATAGGTGGCTGATTCGTAGTGTTAATGGGGGGGCGACGTGAGGCGAACGCATCCAAAACCGCGGCGAGACTGACTTCTCGCTTGGGGTTCGCCCCAGGCAGAGAAAGCTTTGCGGGGATCCCGGAGAGCATCGCGCTAAGTTTTGCGGACCCCTCTAGGTCGCCGTATCGTAGCCATAGGTGACGTTCTAAGACGAATGTTTCACCAAGAAAATCATGCTTAATAGTCTTCTCATAGACGCACGCCCTGAACTTACCGTCGGCTGTAATGGACTCTGCTTCGACCAAAGGCGTGAAGTAGCGGACTTTTAGAATTTTTTTCTGATGGTCAATATCGTCGATATATCCTATCTGAGTCGAAGGGTTTCTCCCTTTGTAAAGACCAAGCCAAGCAACTTTATGATAAAACCATACCCCTGCAAGGTTAAAATCCAAAATTGTCTTTTCGTCGATGTGTCGGAACACATCCCTTAAGAGGCTGTGCATACGCTGAATCTGATCTGCAGATAGAAACGCGACAATGTTTGAATTATTAACTAGCTGTTTGTAATACCAACAGATCTGGTAGAGCACGGTCCACTGCAAATGTTTTGGCGCTCCGTTTGGGGAACTTTTCAGTAGATCGAGGCATCCATGCTCGAGCACTTGATCGAAAAGACCTGGATGACTCCAAGCCTTGTCTAATGAAGATGACTGGTCTTCACGCTTTCGGTACAGGTAGCGTGAATCTGGGACGAAAGCGACATATCCATCACTCAACGAAAGAAATTTGTTGAGAAAATGCGCGTCCTCAAATGTTGGACGTATGCGTACATCAAACTCGCATCCAGTAGATCGAATCGCTTCAACATTGAAAATCGACGCACTGGCAGACAAATTTATGTTTCGTCCTAATTCGCCTATTTTCGTTACAACAATCCCGGATTCAAAGCGAAACTTTAAAGGATGAGTATGGGAGTACGCGCTGCTCTTTTCTCTAAAGAATATCGTATTCGCAACCAGCATCAATAGACGCTTCGATTTATGATTGCCGATTACTGTAGAAAAGTTCGAAAAGTAATTTACATCTAGAAAATCATCGGGGTCAACAAAAGCGACCCAATCACTATCGACGTACGCCAGCCCCATATTTCTAGCCGACGCCTGCCCGCCGTTCTCTTTGTAAACATATTTGATGTTCTTCGGATACTTCTTCTGCCACTTTTTAATTTTCTCGGCAGATTTATCCGTGGATCCATCGTCAACCGCTACGATATATATATTGTCGAGAAAACCATTTGTTTGAGAAACGATCGAACTAAAATAGTCGTCAAGATACTTGTCAACGTTATAGATTGCGCTAACGATAGTGTAGCTAGTTCGCGAAACTTTGCTATCTTCAAGTATCGTAGGCCGTGAACGTCCCTTAGAGTCACTGGGTGCGTTCACCCCTCGGCCTACAACAATGCTGTTGGAGTTGCTCTTAGAAACTGATCTTGTACGTGAGAATCCAGTGGGATCGACACGTTTAGCGTACATGTCCAAAAAGAAAAGCTTAGGATCTCGCAGAAGCTTTTTGAACTTTCTATTTCTAAATAATTTGATCATTTTTCGTCGATGAATGCACTAATTCCGTTTTCAGAAATTCTCAACGCGCTGTCCGAGGATTAAAGTTTGTACGATAGGAGAAATTATTTTCTGCCATTCATATACCGGCGAGTTTGTGACATATATTGCATCCTCAGGCCTTAACAGAAAATTCTTCGCGAGGAAAATTGCGCTTGGCGCTCTCATATCCAAGCGTATTACCTCCGTGCGCATTTTGCCTGGGTCTGCTCCGAAAGAGCGCATCGACCGGAATATGAACACCCCGCGCGGATCAGCGGAACGTTCATTTAGTCCTCCGACCATGCCAAGAGCTTCCAACAGCGTGGGAAATTCTGATGGCATATCGTGCAATCCGGGCTTGTTCACTGCCCCCATGGCAACAAAACGTTTTTTTGCGCGCTCGACGACGATTTCCGATCTGGGTGGAATCTGACGATTCAGACCTCCAAGCAGCTCCTGATAATTGATAGAGGTGACCTCATTTCCCGTTCTTAAAATCACATTCGTTAGATGCGGCTCCATTATTGGTCCTCCTGCCATATTGATGGCATCCAGTAATGTCAATGGACCTTTTAAGACGGAGAAGCGCCCAGGGTTCCTTACGGCACCTGCCACAAGCACGGACCCTGACAGGTCGCTTATTATTTCTAGGTGGATTTGTGCTTCGGAAACGACACCCTTCAGTTTTTCAAGGATAGCAATCTCACTTTCCCTAAGAGTGCGTCCTGAAACTTTCACCTGGCCAGCGTACGGTATGGATACAAAGCCCAACGCACCAACTCGAACCGAAGAGAATACCGTCCCACCACTTGACAATGGGGCGAATATGGCACCATCCGACACGCTATCGGAAATCATTATCCTTAGAACATCGCCGGGCGCTAGCTTGATCTCGATCCCTCCGATCTGCGCTACCGACGCATTTGGCGGTAATTCTTCAGAACGCGCATATCGTGAACTATTAGCAGCGTTGAGATCGATTACAGTATATCCGTCGCGCTCGCTTTCGGCGTTCGTAATAGCCGACATGTACGGCCCTGCGCCCGAAAGGGAAGCGCAACCGGCAAGCGCCGATGCAGTGGCCGCAATGTAGAATAGTCGTCTGAATGCGGCGAATCGCAAAGCACTAAGCCTTCGAATTGAATATAGACATGGAAATTCTGGAATTTTAATCACGATGGTCTTCGACAGTTGCTGCCACGAATCTGTAAATGCCGAAAATTATAAGCAACACTATGAATATCGTTATTAAGTTATATATCTTACGAGGAAAAGCCGCCAATTCCGATAGACTTGGCGTGGAAACGGTCACCAAGCTGCGTATTTTCTTTGTCGCCTCAATCCGTGCATTTTCTACTGCGCTTATATTAACCTTGTAAGTTTCCTCCGCGATCGCTGCTTGAATAGTCAAATTACGATAATCCGCAGCGAGAACATTAAGGCGGTTCGCTCCAGCGTCGACTAGTAGCTTGGACCGTTCCGCTTGCAACTGTTGCTCCGTCCCCTTTATCCTTGATTTAATCTGTCTTATTTGAGGAGAGTTAGGACTAAGGGTGTTCTCATACGTGGCAAGCGTCGCACGATCTCGTATTACCGTAGCTTCGATCTCATAGATTACTTCAGCGCGCCCCTTAGCGTTACCCTGAGCATCGAATGTTTTTGTTTTAGCCTGAAAACTTATTAGATTATCAGTAGCCGCGTTATAGCTAATAAGTGATTTTTCTAATTCTCCTTTTGCGAACTCCATTTGATCGCGTGCCATACGATGTGAAATCTCATTAACAAATTTTTCGCTTTCCGCCAAAATTGTAGTCAATACAAGCTGCGAGTATTCTGGATCATAACTTTGAACCTCGACTCGGAGGAGACCTGTAACATCGTCCAGATGCGCAGAGACCATCCTTTTGTAGAACTCAAATACGTCATCGGATGGAGAGTCATCGGATAGCCAGAAAAGTGGATCTGATTTGTTTCTAGTAAAGTGTTCTTTCCAGGAAAGCTTGTCGTTTAGGATCTTCAACATGTCTGGCGATTTTAAGTAAGCTCCTAGGTAAAGAGTTTCCTCTCTTGAAGTCGTGTTCCCAGCGCCAAGTAAAACCGCCAATCCGGGTAACCGACTGCTCTCGTTCCCGCCGCTTCGAATAACCACTTCACTTGAACTAACATAGCGGTCGGCAGCCAGTACGACGTAATAGAGTACCGAAATTAAAAAGGGAAACACTACGATTATCAGAAACGGCGCCTTAAAATAGAAGCTTTTTTTTCTTTCAGACATATTATCTAGGCTTTGTAGGCCCTTATCCCCTCTTCCACATCTATAAACGTTGTTGCAGTGCCATCTTGAATTAAAACAACCAAATCGCAAAACTTTCGAACATCACTCATAGAGTGCGTTACAAGAATTATCTTCGATTTTCTTAACTTATCATTGAATACGGCACTACATTTTTCTTTAAATTGCGCATCTCCGACTGACATCACTTCATCTATGAGAAAGTAGTCAAAGTCAAATGCCATGCTCAAACCGAATGCCAATCTAGATCTCATTCCTGAAGAATATGTTTTTACGGGCTCTTGAAACCAATCACCTAATTCGGAGAACTCCCTAACATATTCGACCTTATCTCTTATCGCTTGTCGATTGCAGCCGTTCACTCGACACACGAACTTAACGTTCTCCGATCCACTCAAACTGCCCTGAAAACCACCACTAAGTCCGACCGGCCACGAAATACTCTTATCGGTTGTGATTGTTCCATAGTCTGCGCGATCAGCGCCACCTATCAATCTCATCAACGTAGATTTTCCAGCACCATTACGCCCGATTAACGCAACATTTTTATCGGGAGGCACAGAAAAATTTAAGTTTTTAAAGATGTACTTTCTCCCTGATGGAGTAAGGTATGACTTTGTGAGTTGGCAGATTTCGAGCATTAGAGCCTCAATAGCTCGTGCCGCCGTGTCCTGTACAAGGCGAGACCAATAAACAGGGACAACATAGAAGCCGACATTAAAAATGCCAGCGACACGCCGTCTGCGACCTTGTAATTTGGCAGAGCACTTAATCTCAAGAACTCAATGAGGTGGAGAAATGGATTCCACAAGAGATAATTTATCGCTTGGGGGGGAAGCTTTGAAGGCGGAAAAAAAACACTAGAGGTGAAATACAGAGGTAAAAAACTTAGCCGTATGAATATTTTTATCTGAGGTGCGAAGTCAGTAACTACTGCAAACATGCAGCCCAGCCCAAAGGAAAACATTATGCCTGCTAACAATATAATAAGCCATGTCAGTACATTGTTAATTCCAGCTGCCATTCCGTACCATTCAAATGATACGCTTATGATTACGAACACTATCGTGGCTAGTGCGCACTCAACTAAGGTTCGGGCTATAAATGTATCTAGCGGGAGAATTTGACGATAAGCAAATAAGGCTCGGTTCGCTTCTAAACTCTCCATCATCTGTAATGCGATATTTCTGAAAAGTAGGAATGGAGCAAGGCTTACTAGCAGAAAAACAGAATAGTCAACACCGCCTACCGTTCCACCGCGGATCATCCCAAAAATTACCGCGAAACCCAATATGTGTAGACATGGCTCAAGCACGGTAAATACCGCGCCCATTCGCAACGTCCCAAACCTACCTTGCACCTCACGCAAAACGAGTGCGTACAAAACATTTCTAAATATTTCAAATGATGATCGTTTTCGCACGTGGATGCTTTTGGATACTTACTGTCGGCCCATGCCTAGTAACAAGGTATGAAGTTAGCCCAGATTACAGAACTCAACAACTCGACATCTGTAATGCGTTTTATCTTCGCAACACCTATGTTCTTTTCACATGACCAGAGTCGCATACATGTTGAGAGCGTCGACATTCGAAGTGCTCTTTATTGCGATAAAAAAAACCGGCAATGAAAAAGTTCATTGCCGGCTTTTTGTTATTTTGGTCGGGGCGGTGGGATTCGAACTCACGACCCTCTGCTCCCAAAGCAGATGCGCTACCAGGCTGCGCTACGCCCCGACTGTTGATGCGGAGCGGATTGTACATCACTCAGGAGATACCTTTTTCTGACTGCGTCCATTAGTGCTAATGTCTTCTGCACCCGTCGACGTTTTCGAACCGCAAAGCCGCCATGTTCCTTGCCCACACAACGCGCGTTAACCATCGGTACGGCGCCTTTGCACTGCCGCTAGGCCTCCTAGCGGCAGCGGCCACGATCACGTTTTCAAGTGCGGTGAAAGCCGCATCACCCACGCAGCCACCCGCTCCCCAAACCTGCACCACAGCCGCCCCCGCCTGCTTCACCACCTTCACACCCCCAGGCGCCGCAGGCACCCTCACCTACTACACCTCCCAACCCACCCCAAGCTTTTCCGCCCCCACCGCCGCCCTGATTGCGCTGCACGGCCACCCGCGCGACGCGAACAGGACCTTTAACGCCGCCATCTCGGCCGCGCAATCCGCTGGTCGACTCTCCGATACCCTGATCATCGCCCCCCTCTTCCAGGTCGCGGCCGATAACGCCTCCCGTTGCGAAACCCCTGGCGCCCCCGCAGCCCAACCCGGCAACATCGTGTGGACCTGCAGCAGTTGGATGGCGGGCGGCGCGGGGAAGGTTGCCTCCGCCCCCAGCATCACGTCCTTCGCGGCGCTAGACGCCTTGATCGACGATCTGCACCAGAGATACCCCTCGATCAAAACGATCACCGTATTTGGCTTCTCTGCAGGCGCACAGACTATCCAGCACTATGTCGGTTTCGCCAACCCAAGCGCTGCGGGCACGGTCCGCCTGCGCTTCGTCGTCTCCGATCCCGGCACGTGGCTCTATTTCGACGCCTACCGCCCTCAACCACCGGCAGATCCCGCCACCTGCCCCACGATCAACACCTGGAAGTACGGCACCGATAAGCTGCCTGCCAATCTAGGCCGCACGGCGGCGCAGGCGCGCGCGCATTATGCGCAGGCCGAGGTGCACTACATGGAAGGCGCGTTGGATACGGGGGATGGCCGAGCGGCTTATTACAAGATTCTGGATAAGTCGTGCGCGGCGCAGGCTCAAGGTCCTTATCGGCTGGAACGCGGTTTGGCTTATGCCGCCTACGATCGCAAGCTGATCGCGCCGCATAAGAACCGTGAAGTAACGGTGGTGCCGGATTGTGGGCACAAGGTGGAATGTGTGCTGCCATCGCCTGCGGCGCGGCCGGTGGTGTTTCCTTAAGCCAGGATACTCCTCAGTTCGGGCGCTGCAGCGCCAATGCCTCTAGCGGCAGTTCCATATCTCGCGCGTCAAGCACGGCAAGCATCCAGCTCACAAACTTCAGATTCAGCGTGAGAAAGCAGATGGCCAACCTGCCCGCCGCATCTACCGTGGCCCATTCGAGGAGCCCGCCGTCTGCTGCACCCTGCTCGTCAAGCGCCAGGGTTTGCGCAAAGCTTGCGCACCCGCCTACCAATCCGGCCGTTTCGCAGGTATCCACGGCTGTTGCCATTGCCAGCACTTTCTCGCCGCGCACCACAAGCTTTTCACCCAACTGAATGGCGTCAGCCAATGCATTGAACTGGTTGAAAGCAAATCCAAACCCGCTGGGCATGCCGAGCTTGCCGCAGAGCATGACTTTGGTGGGAAACGGCACGACCAGTCGCGTGAACATGTCCGAGTCCGCAGTCATCTTCGAAGCCCAGACGTTGAGCAAACGTTCCAGGCATCCCTGCGCGCAGGCGACGACCACGGCGGCGTCAGACTGGCTGACAGCGCGCGTAAGCGTGACGAAATCCTGGGGGTTAAGTGCGCTTTCGAAGCCGAGCCCGAGGGGCACGGTGGTGGCGGAAAGATTGAAATCGTTCATGACGGGCGACGCGGCGGATGTCATTCGTTTGGATGAGGTTGAGCATGCCACAAAAAGGGCCGCGATTCCGGGTTGTTGCACATCCCCATCACTCTCGCGATGCTGTACGATAGGTTGATGTACTCCCTTTGCCCCCGAACCCTCGTGTTGCCCGCCGCCGATCGTGCGCGGGCGATGGGTCGTCGGTGCGGCCAGCTGTACATTCTCAAGCCGGACCGCGACGCACATATTTAAGCCCGGCGGCCTGTCACACCTTCCCTCCTGCAGTTTTGGACCGCCGGGCCACAGTTCTCTCGTGTCACGCGTCCGTCAATCATGCCGGGCGTTTATCCGGAGCTCGCCATGCCAGCCTCATTTGGACCCGACCGAATTTTTTCGGAACTCGACCACGCGCGCATTTCGCGTTTGGCGCAACAGCACGTGTCGCCCGACGGCAATCCGCCGGCGATCGTGGATACCCTGGACGAAGGCGATACCGTTCCGCCGCGCGATATCCCGCCCGATGTGGTGACGATGAATTCGCGCGTGCTGGTGAGCGACACCGCCGGCGACCAGCGCGAAGTGGTGCTGTGCTATCCCAAGGATGCGGATATTGCCCAGGGCAAGCTGTCGATCCTGTCGCCGATCGGCGCAGAGTTGCTGGGCCGCCGCGTGGGCGAAGAAGCGACGTTTGCTACGCCCAACGGCAAAGAGACAACGCTACGTGTGGAAGGGATTCCTTTCCAGCCTGAAGCGAACGGCGATTATCTGCTGTGATGGCGGGGCAACAGGCCGCGTTCCGCAGGTAAGTGCGCGGCGCTCGCGCCACTGCAGCCACAAAACAAAAGCGCCGAATTCAACTGAATCGGCGCTTCGTTTTATTTGCGTCAACGCTTTATGCATCGGCGCTTTTCCGCGGGCGCGGCTAACTCAAACACCGCCGCACGCGTTCAAGCCCTTAACCGAATCGACCAGTGATGTAGTCCTCGGTTTCCTTGCGCGTGGGCTTGACGAAGATCTGGTCCGTTTCGCCAAATTCCATCAGCTCGCCCAGGTACATGTAGGCGGTGAAGTCCGAGCAACGGGCCGCTTGCTGCATGTTGTGGGTCACGATCACAACGGTGTAGTCGTTCTTGATCTCGGCGATCAGCTCTTCGATCTTGGCGGTGGAAATGGGATCCAGCGCCGAGCACGGTTCGTCGAGCAGTAGCACTTCGGGCTTGATGGCCACGCCGCGTGCGATGCACAGGCGTTGTTGCTGGCCGCCCGAGAGGCTGTTGCCGCTTTGGTGGAGCTTGTCTTTCACTTCGTTCCACAGCGCAGCCTTGGAGAGCGCCCATTCGACGCGCTCTTCCATTTCGCCTTTGCTGAGCTTTTCAAACAGGCGCACGCCGAAGGCGACGTTGTCGTAGATGCTCATGGGAAACGGGGTGGGCTTCTGAAACACCATGCCGATCTTGGCGCGCAAGAGCGAGATGTCCGTTTTCGAGGTGAGCAGGTTCTCGCCGTCGAGCAGGATTTCGCCGTCGGCGCGCTGGCCCGGGTAGAGCTCGAACATGCGGTTGAACGTGCGCAAGAGCGTCGATTTGCCGCAGCCCGAGGGGCCGATGAAGGCGGTGACCTTTTTCTCGGCGATCTGCATGCTCACGTTTTTGATCGCATGAAACTTGCCGTAGTAGAAGTTGAGATCGTTGACCTGCAACTTGGAGTGCAACGGCGCGGCGGCAATAGCGGTTTTATCCATGACGGCAAAATCCTGTACGGGCGCCGATGCGCCCGGGTTTGGCATTTATTGTTGACGGAACAAGTTGCGGGCGATGATGTTGATCGCGAGCACCAGCAGAGTGATCAGTGCAGCACCGGCCCAGGCCAGCGTGTTCCAGTCGGGGAAGGGGCTGGCGGCGAATTGGAAGATCACGACCGGCAGGTTGGCCATCGGCGCATTCATATCCCACGACATGAACTGGTTCGACAGCGCAGTAAACAGCAATGGTGCGGTTTCGCCGGCGATGCGGGCCACGGCGAGCAATACGCCGGTGATGATGCCCGAGCGTGCAGCGCGGTACGACACCATCATGATCATGCGCCACTTGGGGCAACCCAAGGCCACGGCGGCTTCGCGCAGGCTGTTGGGCACGAGCATGAGCATGTTATCGGTAGTGCGCACAACGACGGGGATGACGAGAATCGACAAGGCGATCGCGCCGGCCCAGCCAGAGTAATGACCCACCTGATACACATACACGGCGTAGATGAAGAGGCCGATGATGATCGACGGGGCCGAGAGCAGCACGTCGTTCAGGAAGCGCGTGGCCGGCGCGAGCCAGCCGCGTTGGCCATACTCGGCCAAGTAGGTGCCGGCGAGAATGCCGATCGGGGTGCCGATGAGCGTACCCACGCCCACCATCATGACGCTACCGAAGATGGCGTTTGCCAATCCGCCCATTTGACCGGGCGGCGGCGTGATTTGCGTGAACAGCGTATACGACAAGGCGCCGGCGCCTTTGTAGACGAGCGTGCCGATGATCCAGAACAGCCAGAAGAGGCCGAACAGCAGCGCGATCAGCGACAGCACGAGCATGATCTTGTTGACCATGCTGCGGGTCTTGTACACCTTGTTGTTCATCGAGAGAACGGGATTGGCGGCCATGCTTTTTCCTAGTGTAAGCGCGACGCGAGACGCGATCAGCTCTTCGTGCCTTCGGATTTCGACAGACGCACCAGCATGAACTTGGCCAAGGCAAGCACGATGGTGGTGATCAGGAACAGGATGAGTCCAAGCTCGATCAAGGCGGCCTTCTGCAAGCCCCCAGCTTCGTTGAACTCATTGGCCAGTGCCGATGCAATCGAGTTGGCGGGCGAGAAGATCGAATCGGGTGTACGGAAGGCATTGCCGATCACGAAGGTCACGGCCATCGTTTCGCCAAGCGCGCGGCCCAGGCCCAGCATGATGCCGCCCACCACACCTGTTTTGGTGAAAGGCAGCACCACTTTCCACATGACTTCCCAGGTGCTGCTGCCCAAGCCGTAGGCCGACTCTTTGAGCAACGGCGGCACCAGTTCGAACACGTCGCGCATGACCGCGGTGATGAACGGGATGACCATGATGGAGAGGATCAGGCCGGCGGTGAAGATGCCGATACCGAACGGGGGGCCGGTGAAGAAGCCGCCGATGAAGGGGATGCCGGAAAGCACCGCAATCATGGTGGGCTGGATGTACACCTGGAAGATCGGGACGAAAACGAACAGGCCCCACATGCCGTAGATGATGGACGGGATGGCCGCCAGCATTTCGATGGCGGTGCCCAAGGGGCGACGCAGCCAGGTGGGCGAGAGTTCGGTAAGGAACATCGCGATGCCGAAAGACACAGGCACGGCGATGATGAGGGCGATCGCTGACGTGAGCAAGGTGCCCACGATCGGCACGACCGCGCCGAATGTGGTGTTGACGGGATCCCAGTCATTGGTCCAGAGGAACGACGGGCCGTAACCGACCAGAGCATCCCAACTGCCGTAGATGAGCGAGATCAGAATCGCGGCGAGAAGGCTGAAAACCAGAAACGCAAAGGTGCGTGTGAGGTTTCTGAAAATCGCATCGAATAACGCGTTGCGGCTTTTTTTCATGGGCTCAGGGGTGCCAACCGTAGCACCAGACTTGGGTTGAGACATCGGCCCATTATGATTCATTACCGCACTCATGGATGCGTGTTCCTAAAGGTTGAACCGGTGGCAAGACAGGAGACCGATGATCGACACGGCGCGCGTACCCTTTTCAGGCAACACGCGCCGCGCGATGATTTGACGCTTACTGCTCATCGCTTCGCTTGAAGCATTACTTCCAGATTGCCGAACCGTCGGCAGCCTTGATGTCCGTCTTCCAGGTGGCGACGATTTTGTCCGTCACTTCCTTGGGCAGGGGCACATAGTCAAGCGCCGAAGCCGACTTGCCACCGTCCGTCCAGGCCCAGTTGAAGAAGTCCATCACAGCCTTTGCTTGCTGCGGCTTGTCTTGCGACTTCTGCATCAGGATGAACGTGGCGCTGGTGATGGGCCACGACGCGGCACCCGGTTCGTTGGTCAGCACGACACCCATGCCCGGGGCGCTGGCCCAGTCGGCGTTGGCGGCGGCAGCAGCGAAGGCCGATTGCTCGGGTTGCACGAACTTGCCGTCGGCGTTTTGCACTTGCGTGTGCGACAGCTTGTTTTGCTTGGCGTAGGCGTATTCGACGTAGCCGATCGAGTTCTTCAGCTGGCCGACGTAGGCGGCGACGCCTTCGTTACCCTTGCCGCCTTGACCCACGGGCCACTTCACAGCCTTGCCTTCACCCACGGTCGACTTCCACTCGGGGGACACTTTCGACAGGTAGTTGGTCCAGCCGAAGGTCGTGCCCGAGCCGTCCGAACGGTGAACGACGACGATGTCGGCGCTCGGCAACTTGACGTCGCTGTTCAGCTTCTGGATCGCGGGATCGTCCCACTTCTTGACCTTGCCCAGGTAGATGTCGCCCAGCAGTGCGCCGGAGAGCTTGAGCTGGCCGGGCTTGACGCCGTCGATGTTGACGACCGGCACCGTGCCGCCGATGACGGCGGGGAACTGGACCAGGTTGTTCTTCGACAGGTCTTCAGCCTTCATCGGATCGTCCGATGCGCCGAAATCGACCGTCTTGGCGATGATCTGTTGCTGACCGCCGCCCGAACCGATGGATTGGTAGTTGACGGCCACGCCCTTGGCGGCCTTGTAATCCGATGCCCATTTGGCATAGATCGGGTACGGGAACGAGGCGCCTGCGCCCGTTACGGAGGTCGATTGCGCGTGCACCGCGAAAGCGGCAAAGCCCAGAGCTGCGCCGATCGTAACTTGTTTGATAACACGGTTGAACATTTCAGTTCCCTTCAGTGTTCGTTGGAGATTGCGACCGCGGCTGATACGCCGCTGTTCCTGTCTGCAGGCCGTCACCGCTGTGATCGGCCATCAACGGAACGAATGGTAAACACCGAAGATGACAAGATAGTGACAGTAAAAAACATGTCTTTTTGGCGGTGCAACGGCTGCGCATCCGAGCGAAATGACGGATAGCGGGTCAACGCCCGCCAGTCGACCGGAGCGAGGGCCGGATGAAGATCCAGCATTAAGCGGCTTTTGCGATGGCAAGTCTGGCCAGCTCAGCATGCGCCATCAAAACGTAACAGCCCAGCGCGGGCCTGTGCCGGCGCTGGGCTGCTGAGCCGGTAGGTCACCCTACCCCAGGACGCGGATCAGCTCCTGATGCAGGTTGACGGGCTCGCCACGGCCCTTCACGCGGGCGTAGTCGCCATCGGGTTGCTGCACCCAGGCCAATTGGTTGTCACGCAAGGCATAGGTGAAGGATTCGTTGATCACGCGCTTTTTGAGCACGGGGTCATTGACCGGGAAAGCGATTTCGACGCGGCGGAAGAAGTTGCGGTCCATCCAGTCGGCCGACGACAGATAAACGCGCTCTTCGCCCTCGGCGTGGAAATAGAACACGCGGGCATGCTCAAGAAAGCGGCCGATGATGGAACGCACGCGGATGTTGTCGGACAAACCCGGCACACCGGCGCGCAGCGCGCACACGCCGCGCACGATCAGATCGATTTTCACGCCGGCCTGGCTGGCCAGATAGAGCTCCTCGATCACGGTTTGCTCGAGCAGCGAGTTCATTTTGGCCATGATGCGCGCCTTGCGGCCGGCCTTGGCCGCTTCGGCCTCGGCGCGAATCATCTCGACCATCTTCTCGTGCAGCGTAAACGGCGCCTGCAAGAGTTGCTTCATCGGCCGGCGTGCGCCAAGACCGGTGAGCTGCGAGAACACGCGATCCATGTCTTCGCACAGCGCCGAGTCGGCGGTGAGCAAGCCAAAATCGGTGTAGAGCTTGGCCGTGCGGGGATGGTAGTTGCCGGTGCCAAGGTGCGCATAGCGGCGCAGGCGGCCTTTTTCCCGACGCAGCACGAGCGCCATCTTGGCGTGCGTTTTATGGCCCACCACGCCATACACCACGTGCGCACCCACTTCTTCGAGGCGTGCGGCCCAGTTGATATTGGTTTGCTCGTCAAACCGCGCCATCAATTCCACCACCACCGTCACTTCCTTACCGGCCTGTGCAGCCCGCAGCAGGATCTGCATGAGCTCGGAGTCTTCACCGGTGCGGTAGATGGTTTGCTTGATGGCCATCACATCGGGATCGAGCGCGGCCGCCGTCAGGAAGTCGATCACCGGCTGGAACGATTGATACGGGTGATGCAGCAAGCGATCTTGCTGGGCGATCGCGGCGAACATGGCGGTCGGCTTGTCGTCCACCTCGTCGAACGGCGCCGGCATGATGGCGTGGTAATCCGGAAACAGCAGATCGGGGCGACCCACATTGCACAGCTGCATCAGGCGCGTGAGGTTGACCGGACCGTTGACGCGATAGGTGTCGTCCGGTCCCAGTGAAAACTCGCGCTGCAGAAAAAGTTCGAGCTCGGGCGGCGTGAGCTTGTCGATCTCCAGGCGCACCGCTGCACCGAAATGCCGTTGCGACAATTCACCTTGCAGCGCATGGCGCAGGTTCGTGACTTCTTCTTCGTCGACGAACAGATCGCTGTTGCGCGTCACGCGCCACTGGTAGCAGCCCTGGATTTCCAGACCGGGAAACAGTTCGCCCACAAACGCGCGCAAGAGCGATGTCAACAGCACATAGCCGTGCGGATGACCGGAGATCTCGGAGGGCATCGACAGCAATCGCGGCAAGGCGCGCGGCGCCTGCACAATGGCGATCGTGGCTTTGCGGCCGTAGGCATCTACGCCGGAGAGCGGAACGATGAAGTTCAGGCTCTTGTTGTAGACGCGCGGAAACGGATGCGCCGGATCGAGGCCGATCGGCGTCAAGAGCGGCATTACATCGCGATTGAAGGTTTCGCGCGCCCATTGCAACTGGGCTTCGTTCCATTCGGAGGCGTGATGCAGCACGATGCCTTCGGCATGCATGCGGGGGAAGATATCGTCGTTGAGCAGCGCATACTGGCGCTGCACGAGCCGATGGACGGCGCTCTCCACTTCGTCCAACGCCGCGTCGGCATTCAGGCCGTCCATGCCCAGCAGTTGGGGATTGGTGCGTTGCTGAACTTTCAGGGTCGAAATACGGATCTCGAAGAACTCGTCCAGATTCGAACTCACGATGCATACGTACCGCAGCCGCTCCAGCAACGGGGTGCTGGGCTTTTCGGCCATGGCCAATACACGCTCATTGAACTTCAGCAGGGACAGCTCACGATTGAGAAATAGCGGCTCATTGGGCAATCGCGTCGTCATACAAGGTCCATTTGTGACAAGTCATCCAGTTTTACTGCAAATTCGTGACGCTTCCATGACAGCGCGTTAAAAAGGACAAAGGGTGTGATGAGTGGGGCGCTCACCTTAAGGCACAAACACACGTCACCCCCCCGAAAAAGCGTCCATCCAATTGAAATAACCGCGCCCACCGGTGCGCTCCCGCCGATGGATGAGAGCGTAAGCCTTCATGGCCCAGGGACTGTCATATGACGTACTTATAATCCCCCCACATTTCAGCTTTTGAACACGGATGTCATGAACAATCTTCTGGCAGCGGTCGACCTCGGCTCCAACAGCTTTCGCCTGTCGCTCGGACGCGTCGTCACGCAGGATGGCGTGCCGCAGATCTATCAGATCGACCGCCTGAAAGAAACGGTGCGGCTGGCGGCTGGGCTCGATGCCGACAAGCGCTTGAGCGGTGAAGCCATCGATCGCGCCGTGGCGGTATTGGAGCGGTTTGGCGAGCGGTTGCGCAGCTTCCACCCGGATCGCGTGCGCGCCGTGGCCACGAACACCTTTCGCGTGGCCCGCAATACCCCTGAGTTTTTGCCGCGCGCAGAAGCGGCGTTGGGTTTCCCCATCGAAGTGATCGCGGGGCGCGAAGAAGCACGGCTGATCTACAACGGCGTGGCACACACGCTGCCGCCCTCACCCGAAAAGCGCCTGGTGGTGGATATCGGCGGCGGATCGACCGAAGTGATCATCGGCAAGGGTTTCGAGCCGCAGTTGATGTCGTCGTTGTACATGGGCTGCGTAAGCTATAGCCGCCAGTTCTTCGCCGACGGCATCGTGGATGCGCATCAGATGAAGCTGGCCGAACAGGCCGCACGCCGCGAGATCGAAGTGATCGCCCGCCAGTACCGCAAGGTGGGCTGGAAGGAAGCGTACGGCTCTTCCGGCACGGCCAAGGCGTTGTTTGCCATTCTTACGCAGTGCGGGTTTTCGGAAACGGGCATCACGCGTGCCGGCCTGGCCCGCCTGAAAGACCGGATCGTGCGCTCGGGCCGCGTGGTGCCCGAAGAATTGCCCGGCATCAAGCTCGAGCGCAGCGATGTGCTGCCGGGCGGGCTGGCGATCATGTCGGCCATTTTCGACGAACTGAATATCGACGTGATGTACACCGGCGACGGCGCGCTGCGATTGGGCGTGCTGCACGATCTGCTGGGGCGCGACGCCGAGCACGACAAGCGCGACGAATCGGTGCGGCAGTTCACGAAGCGCTATCACGTGGATACGGCGCAAGCCGCACGCGTACGGCATGCCGCGATCGCGTTGTTCGACAGCATCGTGCCGCAAGGTCAGCAAACCGAACTGCGCCTGGCGCTGGGCTGGGCGGCCGATCTGCATGAAGTGGGGATCTCGATCGCCCACAACACGTATCACAAGCACACGGCCTACATTCTCGAAAACGCCGATATGCCGGGATTCTCGCGGGCCGATCAGCAATTGCTGGCGCTGCTGGCACTGGCACACCAGGGCAAACTCAACAAGATCGAGCCGCTCGTGCGCCAGCACAAGCAGTGGCTGGCGATCCTTTGCCTGCGGCTGGCCGTACAACTGGCCCGCCGCCGCGAATCCATCTCGCCGCTGCCGCTGTCCTTGGCGGTGGATCACGACGACATCAAGATCCGGATCGATCAGGACTGGCTGGCCAAGCACCCGCTGAGCGACTTCACCCTGCGAGCGGAGGAGTCAGAATGGAAGAAGGTTGGTTTCTCTTTCGAGTTGCTTGAGTGCTGATCGCACTCCCCAGGTAAGACGGCGTACCGTTTTTACCTTCAGGCGGCGCCAGGCGCGCATCATGGCGCCGCCTAGCGCGAAAAACGCGGTGTGGTGACAAGGTCGGGCGCGGCGGTCCAACGGGCCGTCTCGCGCACTTGCACCTTGGCTGGCCTCGTGCCTGAGGCCGTGCCCGATCCCGTTCCTGTGCCGGTGCCCGATGCGCTACTCGACGCGCGACCAGCAGCGGCCATGGCAGCGTGCCCCGTGCCGCCTACGGCATGCAATGCGGCAGGCTTGGTGGGCGTGTATTCCAGCCCCAGATGCCGTCGATAGCGCGGATCCATGTTGAGGATATCGAGCATGACCGGAAAATCAGCGGCATTGAAATCGGGGTCCCAGGCCGGCTCGCCACACACCGTGGCGCCCAGCTTCATGTAGCCCTTGATCAGCGGCGGCAGACGCGCCGGCAACGTGCTGTTGAGCCGTTCGAACGGGTAGCGGTGCAGCGGTTTGACCTGCAGGTGTTCGCCTTCGGTACGGCGCGACGACACCTCGCGCCACACTTGTGCGGCCGTCACGCCATCGTCGCGCAGGCTCACGCTGGCGCAGCCCAGCACATAGCGATAGCCACCCGCGCGCAGCAATTGCGACACGCCGGTCCACAACAGCATGATGACGCCCCCGTTGCGGAAGTCGGGGTGGGTACACGAACGGCCCACTTCAACCAGGCCACTGCGAATCGGCGCGAGTGCGCTCAGATCGAATTCGGATTCGGAGTAGTAGCCGCCGGCAGCCAGCGCTTTTTCGGGGGTAAGGATACGATAGGTGCCCACCACCCGGCCGGTACTGAGTTCGCGCACCAAGAGGTGCTCGCACCATTGATCGTACCGGTCGCGGTCGATGCCATCCTTCGCGTGAGGAAAGACGACGCCCATTTCCTCGGTAAAGACGTTGTAGCGTAAACGTTGGATTTCTTCGATCTCGTCGGACGAGCGAGCCAGCCCGACGATCAGGCCGTTGCTCTCGACTTGAGGTAAAGCGGATAACACGTTGCGTTGCGCTTCAATGCGGACAAGTTCGTGCATATCAATCCCTCCAGGACGTTCATGGAAGTCTGACGGCCGCACATGTCACGTATTTGACGGTTGAGTGACAAGACTGTGAAAGTCTACCGCTGCCCGCCCTACCCCAGGCTGACAAGGCTGCGAATGTTGCAAACCGTTGTTTCTATTCAAGATGTGGAGGCGTTTGGCGCGATGAACGCCGTTGCATTGGCGCGACGCTGTTCGTTCTTGCAGGCGACGGAACGGCGGCTTTCGATGCCGATTTACCGCACTGTCAACTTACACGCGTAACATCTTCGGCGTGAAACCAGACGAACGTTGGCGCTATCTCTCCGCACGAACCCGCCGATTGGCACGCCGCAAGGCGCGTCAGACTGGCCGCCTGTCCAGAAAAAGCGCCCAGATGGGCCTGCTGCTGGGCGGTGCCGCGCTGGTCAGCCTGGTCTCGCTGGCATTTGCGCAGATGGCCGATTGGGCGCTCGAGAAGAATGCGGAGTGGATTGCGCACAACGGACTGTGGGCGTTTCTGCTGCTTCCCATCGGGCTGCCGATCATTCGCTGGCTCACGTTGCGTCTGGCACCGAATGCATCGGGCAGCGGCATTCCGCAGGTGATTGCCGCCTTGAGCCTACCACCGGGCCCCGCACAGTCGCGACTCGTGGGCTTGGCGCAATGCCTCTGGAAAGTGCCGTTGACCTTTGCCGGCATGCTGGCCGGCGCATCGATCGGCCGAGAAGGCCCGTCCGTTCAAGTGGGTGCGGCGCTCATGCTGGCCTGGGGCCAATTCTGGAAAGCACGCGGCTGGTCGTTGCGCGGATTTCATGCCAATGAATTGATTGCCGCAGGCGCCGCCGGCGGGTTGGCAGCGGCCTTCAACGCCCCGCTTGCAGGCGTGATCTTCGCCATCGAGGAACTCGGGCGCGGCACGGTGCTGCGTTGGCAGCGGCTGGTGTTGATCGGTGTGCTGGCAGCCGGCTTCATCGTGGTCGCCATCGCCGGCAACAACCCCTATTTCGAGCGTGCTACCGGCGTGGTCATCGCACAAAGCGTGGTCTGGTGGGTGCTGCTGTGCGGCGTGGTGTGTGGCGTGCTTGGTGGCATCTTTGCGCGGCTGTTGGGCAAAGGGCTGGCCGGTGTGGCGCCCGCGCGCTGCCGCGCGTGGGTGCGGCGTCATCCGATCTACTGCGCGGCCCTGCTTGGCCTGGCGATCGCTTGCCTGGGCGCGCTCACGCAGGGGTCGGTGTACGGCACGGGTTATGGGATCGCCAGTGGCTTGCTGGCCGGCGAGCATCCTGCGCCTGAGGGATTCGGTCTGGCCAAATTGGCCGCTACCGTGGCGTCGTACTGGGCAGGCATCCCAGGCGGGATTTTCACGCCGGCACTTACCACCGGAGCGGGCATCGGTGAACAAATCTGGCAGTTGGCCGGCGGCGCCGTGGATCAGCGCTTCATCGTATTGATTGCAATGGCTGCCTTTCTTGCGGCCGCCACACAGGCGCCGCTCACGGCCAGCGTGGTGGTGATGGAAATGACGGGCAACCAGCCCGCCCTCTTCTGGCTGCTGTTTGCCTGCCTGACCGCCTCGATGGTGGCGCGGCAGTTTTGCCCGCAACCGTTCTACCACCTCGCCGCGGGACGCTTTCGGCGCCAGTCGGTGGTGGACGCCGAACGCGAGACGCGCGAGCCGCGCGATCGGGCGTAACGACGCCTGGCCGTCTACCAGCGATAACTGACGGTGGCGTACAGCGTGCGCGGATCGCCGTAACGGCAGCCCGTTGCACCCGAGCATGTGACGAACCCGCGGTTGAACAGGTTGCGGGCGTTTACCGTCAGGCTCAGGCCGGCCATGTCGGGCGACACCGCGCCGAAGTCGTAGCTGGCCAGCGCGTCCACCAGGAACTGACCGGAGACGTTGCCTGGATAACCCGCCAGATTGGTCGAGCTGCCGTAGCGCACGCCTGCGCCAAGCTTCAAGCCGGTCAAGCCGAGGGAGCGCATGTCGCGATCGACCCAAAGCGAGGCGGTGTGCAACGGCACGAGCGACACCCGTTGATCCACCAGCAGGGGGTCGTTTGCTTTGATGGTTCGTGCGTCGGTATACGCGTATGCGGCCGTCACATTCCACGGACCCGATCCCATCTTGGCCTCAAGCTCGAGACCACGTGAACGCACTTTGCCGGTTTGCACGGAGAACGTGCTGTCGGCCGGGTCCACCGTGAGGGCATTGCGCTGCGTCAGATCGTAAATGGCTGCGCTGTAGAGCATGTTCGAACCGGGCGGCTCGTAACGCAGGCCAAGTTCGTATTGCGTCCCCTTCGTTGGCTCGAACGCATTGCCACTGCGGTCTACACCGATGGTCGGCGAGAACGATTGGCTCGCGCTCACATACGGCGCCAGGCCGTTGTCGGCCAGATAGACCACACCGGCACGCCCGGTGGTCGCGCTGTCCTGCAACGTCGTGTCGGCACCGGTCTGGTAGCTTTTCTGTTTGGTGTCGGCCCAATCGTGCCGCCCGCCAAGCACCACCACCCATCGGTCCTGCAGCTTGATCTGGTCTTGCGCATATAAGCCGAAGGCATCGCTGCGCGTGGCGATGCCGTAGTCGGCACCGGTCTGCACTATCGGTCTGGCGCCGTAAACCGGCGCGTAAATGTTCGCCAGCGGTGCCACGCTGCCGCTGTGACGATGCGACGTGTAGCTGCTTTTGTAGTAATCGGCGCCCACCAGTACGGTGTGATCGAGCGGGCCTGTGTCGCCCTTCCATTCGAGCGAGGTGTCGCCTGCCACACCGTAGGATTTTTCGGTGCGACTGATGACGCCGCGGCGCAAGGTTTGGCCGTTCGCCTGCAAGCCGCCGAAAGACAAATAATCCCAGTTGCCGTCGGCAGTGAAATAACGCGCGCTTTGGCGCACTTTCACGCGGTCGTTGAAGGCATGCTCAAACACATATCCTGCGGTGTAGCTGTCGGTGTTGTAGCGGTCGAAATTGGGTTCGCCGATAAACAGATCGCGCGGCAATGCGCCATTCAATGTGACCGCTGCGGGCAAGGGTGCCGCGAATTTGGTGCGGATGCGCTGGTAGCTGGCTAGGAAGGTGAGTGAGGTCGCCGCCGACGGCCGCCATGTCAGCGCCGGCGCCAGATACGTGCGATCGTCGGGCACATGATCCATCCAGTTATCGGCGTCGCGTACCAATCCGGTCAGCCGATACGACCACACCCCGTCTTCCGTCAGCGGACCCGAAAAATCACCGGAATACTGGCGCCGGCCATAACTTCCCGCCTCAACGTTGAGCTCTCGCAGGGGCTCGGTCGTGGGCCGTTTGCTGATGGTGTTCACCACGCCGCCCGGGCCCAGCTGGCCGTAGAGCACCGAGGCTGCGCCGCGCAACACTTCGACGCGCTCCAGACCGTACGGCTCCTGGCCGCCGTCATATACGCTGGATTGCAGCTTCAACCCATCGCGCAACTGACCGCTATTACCCGCCGCAACGTTGAAGCCGCGCAGCATGAAGTCGTCGACCATGCGGCTGAACGCGGGGGACTGCGACGCGAATCCCGGCGTGTAGCCCAAGGCATCGGCCACTGAGCTGGCCTTGACGGCACGGATCTGATCGCTGGTCACGACTGAAATCGACTGCGGCGTTTCGACGAGCGCGGTGTCGGTTTTCATTCCTGCGCTACCGCGATGTGCCACATAGCCGTCGACGTGGGCAAACGCCGTTTCGGCCGTTCCCAGCACGCGCACCGGCTCCAGTTCGGCTGCGGCCCCGGCGAGCGGCACTCGCCGCGCGCTGATGGTGTCGTTCGACGTCACCCACACTTCCAGGCCGGTGCCCTGCATGGCGCGGCGCACGGCCTCTTCCACGCTGTACGCACCCTGCACGGGTTGCGCCCGAACACCGGTGACCAATGCGGGATCGACCGATACCGAGCGGCCGCTTTGCTGCGCAATGCGCACCAAGGCATCGCTAAGGGGCATGGCCGGCAAATCGTAGCGCGCCACGCTGGCGGCACCCGTGCGGTTGGCCGCTGCGGATTGGGCGGCGACGCCGGTTGCCGACGCCGAAAGCGCGATCGCTACGCCTGCAACCAACCATCGAGGGGACGTGCGCGATGCGCGGAACTTGGACAAGCGGGGCATGGACGGAAACTCCAGATTCAGGGCGAGGTTTCCATGTCTGTGCAATGAGGTCGGCAAATGTGTTCAGCTAATGTGTAACGGTGAGCCTGATCGAGGCGGTGGCGATCGCCGACGCGGTGAATTGGCGATCGCTGCGTCGCTCCTCACGTCTTGCGTCTTGCGTCTCACGTCTTGCGTCTTGCGTCTTACGTCTTACGCCTACGCTTCACGCCTAACAACCTCACGTCTCACGCCTCACGCCGCACGCTACACGCAGCACAGCCTAACATCTCACGTCTCACGCATCACGTCTCACGTATCACAGCCTCATATCTCACGTTTCTCGCGTCTCGACCATCACCAATAACGCGCTGAAACGTCTGACAGTAATGGGCAGCGTCTGCGCCAGCGACACTAGCATCCCATCCGTATCATCGAGCGAGAATGCACCGAGCACGCGCAAGCGTGCGGCAGCTTCCGATACGCGCACCAGTCCACGCCGATATGGGCGCATGGCATCGATCACGTCGCCGAGCGATACGTCGCGGGCAACGAACATACCGGCGCGCCATGCCGCCAGATCCGCCAGTTGCGTAAGCGGCGCTGCGATCGACTGGCGCGTGAAGCGCAGCCCCATACCTGCTGCCACCGTTGCCCGCGACCCCGCAGCGTTGACGATGTCGACAGACTGCTCGACCACGGCCACACTGCTGCCTTCTTCCTCGCGTGCCAGCATGAAGTGCGCGCCCGCGGTGCGCGCCTGACCGTCTGCCGTACTGGCCACGAACGGCGCGGTCGCATCCTGCATGGCGCGCGCGAAAAGCGCACCGGCCTGCAGATGAATGCGGCGTTCGCCGCCGCCATACGCCACATTGACGGCCGACCGCGCATTGAGCGTGACGTCGCTGCCGTCCGGCAGCACAAACGTTTTGCGTTCTCCCGTGCCGGTGCGCAAATCGGCGGTGAGCGTGGCGAGGGGAATCTGGCGGTTGACGATCGCCGCGCCCGCGCCGGCGGCGACCAATACCCCGAGCGCGTTTCGCAGCAGCTTGCGCCGTTGCGGGCGCACGCGCAGCGCGGCATCCGCCATATGCGCCGAACTACTGCGCCGCAAGGGTTCGAAGGCGTTTGCCAACGCACCGCTCACTTGCGCCCAGGCCGCGTGATGACGGGGGTCGGCTGCGCGCCAGTCGTCAAAACGCCGTCGCTGCGCCTCGGTCATCGTGCCGGAACGCATCTGCACCATCCAGTCGATGGCGGCCTCGAGCGCAGCATCCGGTAAAGCAGCCGTGGGTGAGCGGACAACGGGTGACACAGTCGACGTCATGACGAAATCGCGATCATGAACGGAAACGGCAACGTGACGAAGCACCTCATCGAGAACGCGCTCACGCAGCGTCCGCCAACACGCATAACGTGATGGCCTGCTTCATGTAGCGGCGCACGGTCATCGCTGAAAGCCCCAAGCGCGCCGCAATTTCGGGATAGCTCAGCTCATCGATCTGGCTCAGCAAAAACACCGACCTTGCCTTGGGTGGCAGTCGCTTGAGCGCATGATCGATATGCATGAGCGCATCGACGACCAGCGCGCGTTCTTCCTCGGAGGGCACGCTCGCCGGCGTCGCCAGCATCAGCCCATCGAGATAAGCGCGCTCCAGATCGCGGCGCCGCCAGAAGTTGTACACAAGGCGCTGCGCAAGCGTGGTGAGAAACGCGCGCGGCTCGCGAATGGCGTCGAGTTCGCGGGCAGCCAGCAACCGCGCGAAGGCGTCATGTGCGAGGTCGGCGGCATCATGCCGGCAGCCGAGGCGGCGGCGCAGCCACTCCTGCAGCCAGGCGTGATGTGCGAGATAGAACCGCGATGCGTCGCAGTCTGAAGGATGCGCGGAAGTCGCCATGCGCGCGTTGACCAATTCGTAAATGAGAATTATGGTCATTTGCATCGCGCGGTGTCAAGGCACAGGGCGTGAAAAAGCCGCTTCGTTTGGAAGCGGCTCTGGGTTCGATGGTGTGGCTGAGAGACGGTTATCGCTGACTACTGCCAGCCGCCCTCGCTCACCGCAGCCAGCTTCTTGGCCGAGCGTTCGGCCAAGTCGGCATCGGCGGCTTCGACCATCAACCGCAACTTGGGCTCCGTACCCGACGCACGAATCAACACGCGGCCACGTTCACCCAGATCGGCTTCGACTTCGGCGCGCGCGCGCGCCAGGCCCGCGTGGGTTTGCCAATCGATGCCCGGCGTGAGGGGCACGTTGATCATCTTCTGCGGGTACATCTTCAGGTCGCCCAGCCATTCGGGCAGGCTCTGTCCGCTGCGGCGCAAAGCCTTGAGCACTTGCAACGCCGCAATGATGCCGTCGCCGGTGGTGTGGCAATCGAGGCACAGCAGGTGACCCGAGCTTTCGCCGCCGTACAACCAGCCGCGTGCCTGCATTTGCTCCAGCACGTAGCGGTCGCCAACGTTGGCGCGCTCGAACGGCACACCCATGCTGTTGAATTTGCGTTCCAGGCCAAAGTTGGTCATAAGGGTGCCCACCACCCCGTCGACCTTGCCGGCCTCGAGGCGCTCGCGCACGATCGCGAACAACAACTCATCGCCGTTATAGATGCGGCCGTCGCGGTCCACCATCTGAATGCGGTCGGCATCGCCGTCGAGCGCCACGCCGAAATCGGCACCGCGCGCCTTGACTTCACGTGCCAACGATTCGGGGTGCATCGCGCCCACGCCTTCGTTGATATTGAAGCCATCGGGCTCGCAGCCGATGGCGAATACTTGCGCACCCAACTCGCGAAAGACGTGCGGGGCAATGTGATAAGCCGCGCCGTGTGCCGCATCCACGACGATCTTCAACCCGTTGAGGTTGAGATCGTTAGGAAACGTGCCTTTGCAGAATTCGATGTAGCGGCCGGCGGCGTCGTCCAGACGACGCGCGCGACCCAGCTCTTGCGAGCCGACGCAGCCCAGCGGCTGATCGATCTCGGCTTCGATGGCGGCTTCGGTCGCGTCCGGCAACTTCATGCCTTTGGACGAAAAAAACTTGATGCCGTTATCGTTGAATGGATTGTGCGAGGCGCTGATCACCACGCCAGCCGCCAGGCGGAACGTGCGGGTGAGATAGGCCACACCCGGCGTGGGCAGCGGACCGGCCAGTAGCACGTCGATACCGGCGGCCGACAGGCCTGCTTCAAGGGCGGACTCAAGCATGTAGCCCGAGATGCGCGTGTCTTTGCCGATCAGCACGCGCGGGCGGCTATAACCCGAATTCGCGTTTTCGCGCACCAGCACGCGGCCGGCGGCATAGCCCAGACGCAGGGCAAATTCGGCGTTGATCACCGGTCCACCGACTTCGCCGCGTACGCCGTCGGTCCCGAAATACTTACGCTCGCTCATTATTGTGTGCCTCCAATTTCTACTGCTTGCCAGACTTTTAACGCGTCGACCGTTTCGGCAACATCGTGCACCCGCACGATGGACGCGCCACGCGCGACGCAAGCCAGGGCACCTGCCAGACTGCCCGCAAGGCGATCCCCCACCTCGCGGCCCGTGACGTTACCGATCATCGATTTGCGTGAAAGACCCACCAGGATGGGATAGCTCGAGACGCGCAAGTTCGAAAGCCGGCGTAAAAGTTGATAGTTTTGATCGACCGTCTTGCCGAATCCAAAGCCCGGATCGAGCACGATACGGCGCGGGTCGACCCACGCAGCACGCAAGCGTTGTGCACGCGCGCCCAGAAACACGCCGATTTCACCCAATAGATCGGTGTACTCGGGCGCGTCCTGCATGGTGCGGGGTTCGCCTTTCATGTGCATGACACACAGCCCGCATTTCGAGCCGGCCACCGCTTCGATGGCACCCGGCTGACGAAACCCGTAGATGTCGTTGATCATGTCGGCGCCGGCGTCGAGCACGGCACGCATCACCTCGGGCTTGAAGGTGTCGATCGACAGCGGCACGCCGCAATCGCGTAACCCTTCGACGATCGGCAGCACGCGGGCGAGTTCGTCCTCCATCGACACGGCAGGCGCACCTGGACGCGTCGACTCTCCACCGATGTCCAGGATATGGGCACCGTCGGCGATCAGACGTTTGGCATGTTGGATTGCGTGGTCGGGATCATCGTGCTGGCCGCCATCGGAAAACGAATCCGGCGTGACATTGACGATGCCCATAACCAACGGGCGCTCGAGGTCAAACTCGAAGCGCCCGCACAGGAAGTTATTGGCCATACTTCAACAACTGAAACCTCAGACGGCAGCCGGAGCGTTGCCGCTACCCGGCGCCACGCCGGCTGCGGGCGGCGGAGGCGAATCCGGCGTATCCGAGCCTTGCGGCACCTTGGGCGGACGCGGCGGGCGACCTTCCATGATGTCGTTGATCTGGTCAGCATCGATGGTTTCCCATTCGAGCAGCGTGGCCGTCATGACTTCGACCTTGTCACGGTTTTCTTCGAGAATCTTGCGCGCCACACCGTACTGCTCGTCGATGATGCGGCGGATTTCGGAGTCCACCTTCTGCATGGTCGCTTCCGACATATGCGTGGTCTTGGTCACACTGCGGCCCAGGAACACCTCGCCTTCGTTCTCGGCGTACACCATGGGGCCGAGTTCGTCGGTCATGCCGTAGCGGGTAACGATGTCGCGCGCGATGGCCGTGGCACGTTCGAAGTCGTTCGAGGCGCCCGTGGTCATCTGGTTCATGAACAGCTCTTCAGCGATACGGCCACCGAACAGCACGGCGATCGTATCCAGCAAGCGGCTCTTGTCCATGCTGTAGCGGTCGCTTTCGGGCAACTGCATCGTGACGCCCAATGCACGGCCACGCGGAATGATCGTGACCTTGTGCACCGGATCGGTCTTGGGCAGCGAGCGGGCAACGATGGCGTGGCCGGACTCGTGGTAAGCCGTATTGCGACGCTCTTCCTCGGGCATGACGATGGAGCGGCGTTCGGCGCCCATCATGATCTTGTCCTTGGCCTTCTCGAAGTCCGACATATCGACCGTACGGCCGTTACGACGGGCAGCAAACAGCGCCGCTTCGTTGACCAGGTTGGCCAGATCGGCACCCGAGAAACCGGGGCAACCGCGAGCCAGCACGTGCGCATCGACGTTGTTGGACATCGGCACCTTGCGCATGTGCACCTTCAGGATCTGCTCGCGGCCACGAATATCGGGCAACGGCACGACCACTTGACGGTCGAAACGACCCGGACGCAGCAATGCGGGATCCAGTACGTCGGGACGGTTGGTTGCGGCGATGACGAGCACGCCTTGGCCCGACTCGAACCCGTCCATCTCGACCAGCATCTGGTTCAAGGTTTGTTCGCGTTCGTCGTTACCGCCGCCCAGACCGGCACCGCGCTGACGACCCACCGCATCGATTTCGTCGATGAAGATGATGCAAGGCGAATGCTTCTTGGCGTTTTCGAACATGTCGCGCACGCGGGCCGCGCCCACGCCGACGAACATTTCAACGAAGTCCGAACCCGAGATACTGAAGAACGGCACCTTGGCTTCGCCGGCGATGGCCTTGGCCAGCAGCGTCTTACCCGTACCCGGCGAACCCACCATCAGCACACCGCGCGGAATGCGTCCGCCCAGCTTTTGAAACTTGGTGGGATCGCGCAGGAAGTCGACCAGTTCCTGCACGTCTTCCTTGGCTTCGTCGCAACCGGCGACATCCACGAAGGTGATCTGGTTGGTATTTTCGTCGAGCATGCGAGCGCGCGACTTACCGAAGCTGAACGCCCCGCCCTTGCCGCCACCCTGCATCTGGCGCATGAAAAACACCCAGACGCCGATCAACAGCAGCATCGGGAACCAGGAGACGAAAATGCTCATCAGCAACGACGGCTCTTCGCGGGCCTTGCCCGAGACTTGCACGTTGTACTTCAGCAGATCCGAAACCATCCAGATGTCGCCCGGCGATGTGAGCGAGTACGGACGGCCGGTATCAGGCGTGACATACAGGACGTCGCCCTGCACATCGACCTTACGGACACGACCGGCCTTGGCCTGATCGATGAATTCGGTATAGCTCACGCCGTCTTGCGTCTGGGCGCGGCCGTCAAACTGCTTGAATACTGTGAACAGTACCAGCGCGATGACCATCCATACCGCGACTTTCGAAAATGAGTTGTTCAAGGTCGATCTCCCGCTCTCGCTTCCGACCTGTGGCAATGCCTTGGGGCACGTTCACATAATTAAGTCAATAATCGATTCTACCCCGGTAAACGCGGTTGCGTTTTTGGATTCCGGGGATGCTCGCGTAAACACTAACGTGCGTACCTCTTTAAGACTGCTTCTTTAGACCGCGGCCCACCAAAAACGTTTCTGAAGATTTCAGACGCGAGGCCTTCGGCTTACGCTCAACGACGCGCTTGAAGCGAAGTTTGAACGCTTCGACGATTTGGGAGAAACCACTGCCGTGAAACGCCTTGACGATCAAAGCGCCGTCGGGCTTGAGGTGTTCGCAGGCAAACTCGAGCGCCAGATCGCATACATGCTGGACGCGCGCGGAGTCCGCGACCCCTACGCCGGATAAGTTGGGGGCCATATCCGAAATTACAAGGTCGACCACCTGATCGCCGACCAGCGCGTTGAGCTGCTCGCCGACCTCATCCTCGCGGAAGTCGCCCTGGATGAATTCCACCCCGGCGATCGGCTCCATCGGCAAGATATCGAGCCCGATGATGCGACCGTCGACAACCCCCCCAGGACCCACGAGGCGCTCCCGCACCACCTGGCACCAGCTGCCGGGTGCTGCGCCCAGATCCACCACCACATCACCCTTTTTCAGCAGCTTTTCTTCGTCGAGAATCTCGATCAACTTGAAAGCACCGCGCGCGCGGTACCCTTTTTGTTGCGCCAGTTTCACATATGGGTCATTGATGTGCTGCATGACCCACTCTTTAGAAAATTTATTCTTGGCCATTCCCGTACAATTCCGCCATGCCTACATTAGAAATTACTCCGCGTGAGCGCAGCGCCCTACGCGCCGCGGCTCACCCCCTGCGTCCGGTCGTCCTGATCGGCGACAACGGCCTGTCGGACGCCGTGCTCAAGGAAATCGAGCTTAACCTGAATGCCCACGGCCTGATCAAGGTTCGTGCCGGTGGTCAGGATCGCGACGCCCGCGATGAAATGTTGCAAACCATCTGCGACAAGCTATCCTGCGCGGCGGTTCACCACCTCGGCAAGATGCTCATCCTGTATCGCCCCGGCTCGACCAAGGCCGTGCCCGGCGTCGAACCGGAGACCCCGGCTGCTGCTGCCAAGCGCCGCGCGTCCGAGCCGCATACGCCCAAGAAGCTGGCTGCCGAAGGCAAAACGCTCGAAAAACGTTCGAATCGTTCGCCCAAGAAGTTGGAAGAAGAACCGGACAATAAGCCCAAACGCTTCGATCCGTTCGCCCCGGTCAATAAAAACGGCAAACCGTTGCGTCCCGGCACGCGTAAAGTGGCTACCGGCATTCCCCGTCGTACGGGGAGCGCCATGAGCCTGCGGGCGGGTGCACGCAGTGGCGGCGCCGGTTCCGGCATCGCCCGTCTGGCGGGCGGCGCCCGCAAGACCGTCAAAAAGTAGGCAATTCGTTAGAAGCGAAACGTATGGGTTTCGCTTTTGGGATCGACCGGCCGGTGTGCAACACCGGCTTTTTTTCGTCTGGACGTACCGGCCTCGGCTTGCAGCGACTCGCCATGTGTTGGCGTTGGCCCTGAAGCGCCGCACCGGCCGTCATGAACCGGCGACGGCCCAGGGGCCGCCACCGGCCCGCCCGCGATCACACGTAGTTGACGTTCAGAATCTCGAATTCACGTACGCCCGACGGGGCTTGCACTTCGACCACATCACCTTCGGATTTGCCGATCAGCGCTCGGGCCACGGGGCTGGAAACCGAAATCTTGTTCGTGCGGATATCCGACTCGGCATCACCGACGATTTGATAGATCAGACGCTCGCCCGAATCGAGATCTTCGATATCGACCGTGGCACCGAAGACGATGCGGCCTTCGGCATCCAGCGATTTGGGATCGATGATGTGGGCGTTGGAGAGCGTACCGTCGAGCTCGGCGATACGGCCTTCCACGAAGGCCTGGCGCTCGCGCGCAGCATCGTACTCGGCGTTTTCAGACAAATCGCCTTGTGCGCGCGCTTCTGCGATGGCCGTGATCACTGACGGACGTTCGACTGTCTTCAGGCGATGGAGCTCTTCTTTCAAGCGCTCAGCCCCGCTTGCCGTGAGAGGGATGGCAGACATGTAGTTTTCCACACAAAAGATAAGACGCTCCCGAGAGGGGGAGCGTCTTGGGAGGCTGGGCCTCGGCACGGCTGCCGCAAGCGGCGACTGGGAACCCGGTCACCTCGCATCGCGAGGTCGGATTCGGCCAAGCCGTGGGGCACGCCTCGGATCGGTCAAAAATAAAACCCCGGCTCGGATATGAACCGGGGTGATGAGGTCATATTGTGGTCAAACTCAGGCAGAATTGCAAGCCGACCGCCCCCGTAGAAGCGCGTATAGAATAATCGCGCCGAAAGTGGCGGTACCAATGCCGCCCAGGGCGAAATTGCCGATTTTGAGGGTGAAATCGCCCGCGCCCAAGACGAGTGTGACCGCCGCGGTAATGAGGTTGCGGTTGTCGCTGAAATCGACCTTGTTGACCACCCAGATGCGGGCACCGGCAATGGCGATCAAGCCGAACACCACGATGGACATCCCGCCCAGCACCGGCTGCGGGATTGTCTGGATCAGGGCTCCGAATTTGGGCGAAAAGCCCAACACGATCGCAATCAGGGCCGCGATCACAAACACCAGCGACGAATAGATGCGCGTGACCGCCATGACTCCGATGTTTTCGGCATAGGTGGTGACGCCGGTGCCGCCCACGGCCCCCGATACCATGGTGGCCACGCCGTCGCCCACGAAGGCCCGTCCCATGTAGCGGTCGAGATCGCGGCCGGTCATGGCGCTGACGGCTTTGACGTGGCCAAGATTTTCGGCCACGAGGATGATGGCAACCGGCGCGATCACCGAGATCGCCGAGAACTGAAATACCGGTGCGGAAAACGTGGGCAACCCCAGCCATGCCGCGTTGGCCACGATGCTGAAATCCACGGGCTTGCCCCACCCCATCACATTGGTGGCCAGTACGTACAAGACGAATGCCACAATCAGGCCGACGAGGATCAGCAGCCGCTGGACCATCCCGCGAGTAAACACCGCCACCCCGCCCACGCAAAGGATGGTCACCAGCGCCATCGCTGCTTCGAATGTGGTGGTGCCCATGGCCCCGCGCACGGCGATCGGCGCGAGGTTCAAACCGATGACAGCCACGACGGCACCCGTGACGACCGGCGGCATCAACGACTCGATCCACCGTGAACCACCGCCGCTCGCCGCACCCGCCCCCCACACGACCAGACCGATGAGGGTATAGACCAGGCCGCACATGATGATGGCGCCCAGCGCTACCCCAATGTTGAGGTTGGCCCCGCCGCCCGCATACCCGGTGACGGCGACCACGCCGCCGATGAAGGCGAAGCTCGATCCCAGGTAACTCGGCACGCGGCCGCCCACGAACAGAAAGAAGATCAGCGTGCCGATGCCGGACATCAGAATGGCCACGTTGGGATCGAAACCCATCAGCAACGGCGCGAGCACCGTAGACCCGAACATGGCAACCACGTGCTGGGCGCCCATGGCGACATTGCGCGGCCATGACAGGATTTCATCCGGCGCAATCACCGCGCCCTCAGGTGCGTGATCGACGCGTTTCCAGGTGGGAAAGTAGGACATGAGCGGACCGGTGAGTGGGAAAAACGGGGAGTGTACTCATAGCGCCGCCGCATTTCACTAAAATGCGTGCTTCGTTTGAGAGACTTCAATGACAGAGATCTGGTTTATCCGGCACGGCGAGACCGACTGGAACCGTGTGCGACGCCTGCAAGGCTGGAAAGACATCCCCATGAACGCCGAGGGCGACGCGCAGGCGCAACGCCTGGCCACGCGCCTGGTGCGCGATGCCGAAACGCAACCGTTTGCCGCGCTCTATAGCAGCGACCTGGGCCGCACACTGGCCACCGCCCAGCCTGCCAGCGAGCAATTGGGCTTGCGGGTACGCCCTGAGCCCGGCCTGCGCGAGCGCTGCTATGGCGTGCTGGAGGGCCTGGAGGCGCATCGCCTGGAAGAGCTTGCGCCCGCCGCTTATCCGGTCTGGGCCAGCCGCGAGGTGGATGGCGTGATCGAAGGCGCCGAAACGCTGCGCCAGTTTCATTCGCGCGTGACGAGCACGGTGGACGACATCGCCGCCCGCCACGATGGCGAACGCATCCTGATGGTGACGCACGGCGGTGCGCTCGACATCATCTGGCGCCACGCCCAAGGCATCAAGCTCGACGATCCGCGCCGCACGCCCATGCTTAATGTGAGTGTGAACCGCGTCACGATCGAAGACGGCCAATGGTCGATGCAAAGCTGGGGCGATGTGTCGCACGTGTCCAATGCCGGCGCGGTGGGCGACGATGTGGTGGCAGGCCGCGCCGGCGTTTAAGGCTCGCGGCGGGGTTTGCGCGGCGCGTTGCGCGCAAACCGGTCGAATACGATATTCGGCAGCAACCGCATCACCTTCGCCACTACGCCCATCTGCCACGGAATCACACGGTATGACGTGCCGCGTGCGATCGTTTGCACCGCGCGACGGGCGAACACATCGGCATCGGTGAGAAACGGCATGCGATAGGGATTCTTGGCCGTCATCGCGGTGCGGATATAGCCCGGCGCGATGGTCACGACCCGGATGCCGTCGCCGCGCAGTTCGTTGCGCAGGCTTTCGCAGTAGGTGATCACGGCCGCCTTGGACGCACTGTAGGCGCCCGCGCCAGGCAGGCCGCGAATGCCGGCCACGCTGGCGATGCCCACCAGCCTGCCTTCGCCCCGCGCGCGCATGCCCTCGATGAAGGGTTCGAAGGTCGCCACCGTGGCCAGCACATTGGTGGCGATGATCGCATCGAACACGTCGAAGTCGTCGTGCTGATCGGTGAGCGTGCCGGCGCTGATGCCGGCGTTGGCGATCACGACGTCCACGCGGCCCGCATGGTGGTGCTGAAAATCGTGCGCGGCGGCATGGAGCGCCGCGCGATTGCGCACATCCAACGCGTAGCAGCGGTGACGCCCGCCGAGTTCGGCATTGAGCGCCTGCAACACCTCACCGCGGCGCGCCACCAAGCCAAGCGTTGCGCCTTGTGCCGCATATTCGCGGGCGAGGGCCATGCCCAAGCCGCTGCTGGCGCCCGTGATGAAGACGTGCAGCACGTGTGACGTCACAGAAAAATCCACGCCAGGATGGCAATCACCAGCAGCCATTTTGAGGCGTAGTAAAGCGGTTTGCTCTTCTTGCGCAGCCGTTTGCCGAAGCGCCGAACGGCGTACACCGTACCGAAAATGCGATTGATGCCGCCAGTACGATCGCCTTCCTGGTTGGGCGAGGCCGCCGCACGCAGCAGGATCACGCTGAAGAAATGATTGATAGCCTGCGCCCAGCGATAACGCATGGGCCGCTCGATATCCGCAAACAAAATGATGCGATTGACGTCGGTTTTGTTTTCCGCGTAGTGGATGTAAGTCTCGTCGAACATCACCGCCTCGCCGTCACGCCAGTGATAGCGCTCGCCATCCACCTCGATGAAACAGGCGGGGTCGTTGGGCGTGATCAAGCCAAGGTGATAGCGCAACGATCCCGCATACGGGTCGCGATGGCGCGGCAGTTTGCTGCCTGGCGGCAATGCCGCAAACATCGCCGCCTTCACCGATGGAATGCCCGCCAGCAACTGCGTGGTGACAGGGCATAGGGCCGTCGCAGAAGGATGATCGGTGTCGTACCACTTGAGGTAGAACCGCTTCCAGCCACTCTTGAAGAAGGAGTTGAAGCCTGCGTCGTTGTAGCTGCCTGCCACCTTGATGTGGCCCGCGGAAAACAGTTGCACGGCTTCGGCGCGGATGTCGTCGGCGCGCGCTCTCAGAACCTCAAGTTCCGGAAACGCGGCCAGCGGCAGATACGGCTGATTGGGTACACCGGAAAAGGCATACATGAACACGTTGATCGGCCCGGTAAACGTCGAGTGATCGAGCGCTTGCCGGGAAAATCGGTGTCGTACCTTTCCGCGGTAATGAACAATGAAACCACACACAATGAATATTGCGAGAATGATCCACTTCACCGCGGTCTCCTACACCCGATGTACTACCGTACAGTTTACTTCTTCAACAATTGAGCGTGCAATTCCTGCAGAGGATAGACCTGCAGGCCATGCCCCTCGCGCAAATACTGCATGCCTTCCACAGCGGCGCGCGCTCCGGCCAGGGTGGTGAAGAACGTGACGTTGCCGGCCAAGGCTTGCGTACGAATCTGACGCGAGTCGGCGATGGCATTGCGGCGTTCTTCGACGGTGTTGACCACCAGCGAGATCTCGCCGTTTTTCAGCAGGTCGACGATGTGCGGACGACCTTCGGTGACCTTGTTCACGTACTGCACCGGAATGCTGGCCGCTTCGATGGCTGCCCCCGTGCCGCGCGTGGCGACGATCTTGAAGCCCAGGCCGTGCAAACCGCGTGCTACTTCAACCGCACGCGTTTTGTCCTGATCCTTCACGCTGATAAACGCGGTGCCGGACTCGGGCAGGCGCACGCTGGCGGCCATCTGCGATTTGACGAAGGCTTCGCCGAAGCTCTTGCCCACGCCCATCACTTCGCCGGTCGACTTCATTTCGGGGCCGAGGATGGTATCTACACCCGGGAACTTCACGAACGGGAATACCGCTTCCTTGACCGAGAAGTACTCGGGCACGACTTCTTCGGTCACGCCTTGCGCGGCCAGCGTGATGCCGGCCATCGCCCGGGCGGCGATCTTGGCCAACTGCAGCCCCGTCGCCTTCGACACGTAAGGCACCGTGCGCGAGGCACGCGGGTTCACTTCCAGCACATACACGTCGCCCTTTTGAATGGCGAACTGCACGTTCATCAGGCCTTTGACGTTGAGCGCACGGGCCATCATGCTGGTCTGGCGCTTGATTTCGGCGATCACTTCCGGCGACAACGAGTACGGCGGCAAGCTGCAGGCGGAGTCGCCCGAGTGCACGCCGGCTTGTTCGATATGCTCCATCACGCCGCCGATGAACACCTGCTCGCCGTCAGCCAGGCAGTCCACATCGACTTCGGTGGCGTCGTTCAGGAAGCGATCCAGCAGCACGGGCGAATCGTTGCTCACCTTTACGGCTTCGCGCATGTAGCGCTCGAGGTCTTGCTGCTCGTGCACGATCTCCATGGCGCGGCCGCCCAGCACGTAGCTGGGACGCACGACCAGGGGATAACCGATTTCGGCCGCATGCGACAGCGCTTCGGCTTCGGTGCGGGCCGTGCGGTTGGGCGGCTGACGCAGGCCGAGCTTGTTGAGCAGCTTCTGGAAGCGCTCGCGATCCTCGGCGATGTCGATCGACTCGGGGCTGGTGCCGATGATGGGCACACCGTTGGCTTCGAGCGCACGCGCCAGCTTCAACGGCGTTTGGCCGCCATACTGGACGATCATGCCCACGGGCTTTTCGACGTGCACGATCTCGAGCACGTCTTCGAGCGTCAGCGGCTCGAAGTACAGGCGATCGGAGGTGTCGTAGTCGGTGGATACGGTTTCGGGGTTGCAGTTGACCATGATGGTTTCGAAACCATCTTCGCGCAGGGCGAGCGCGGCATGCACGCAGCAATAGTCGAACTCGATGCCCTGGCCGATCCGGTTGGGGCCGCCGCCCAGCACGATGATCTTCTTGCGATCGGTGGGTTTGGCTTCGCACTCTTCCTCGTAGGTCGAGTACATGTAGGCCGTATCGGTGGCGAATTCAGCCGCGCACGTATCCACGCGCTTGTAGACCGGTCGCACGTCGAACTGATGGCGCACCTTGCGCACTTCGGCTTCTACCGTATCCAGCAGGAACGCCAGGCGACGATCGGAAAAACCGCGGCGCTTGAGCTGGAACATCGTGTCGCGGTCGAGATCGGCGAGCGTTTTTTGCTCGAGCGCGAGCTCGATGTCGACGATTTCCTTGATCTGCGACAGGAACCACGGATCGATCTTGGTCAGCGCATGCACCTCGTCGAGCGAGAAGCCCTGTGCGAAAGCATCGCCCACATACCAGATGCGTTCCGGACCGGGCTCGCCCAGTTCGATCTGCAGTTTTTCGCGATCGGTGGTTTTCTGGTTCAGACCATCGACGCCCACTTCCAGACCGCGCAGGGCTTTCTGGAACGACTCCTGGAAGGTGCGGCCGATGGCCATCACTTCGCCGACCGACTTCATCTGCGTGGTCAGGCGCGCATCGGCGGTGGGGAATTTTTCGAAGGCGAAACGCGGCACCTTGGTGACGACGTAATCGATCGAGGGCTCGAACGATGCGGGGGTCTGGCCGCCCGTGATTTCGTTTTTCAGCTCATCCAGCGTGTAGCCGATGGCCAGGCGTGCCGCCACCTTCGCGATCGGGAAACCCGTGGCCTTGGAGGCCAGTGCCGACGAACGCGACACACGCGGGTTCATTTCGATCACGATCATGCGGCCGTTTTGCGGATTGACGGCGAACTGCACGTTCGAGCCGCCCGTATCCACGCCGATCTCGCGCAACACCGCGATCGATGCATTACGCATGATCTGGTATTCCTTGTCCGTCAGCGTTTGCGCGGGTGCCACCGTGATGGAGTCGCCCGTGTGTACGCCCATCGGATCGAGGTTTTCGATCGAGCAGACGATGATGCAGTTGTCGGCGCGGTCGCGCACGACTTCCATCTCGAATTCCTTCCAGCCGAGCAGCGATTCTTCGATCAGCAGCTCATTGGTGGGCGACGCTTCGATGCCGCGACGGCAGATGGTTTCGAATTCTTCGGCGTTATAGGCAATGCCACCGCCCGATCCACCCATGGTGAAGCTGGGACGGATCACGACCGGGAAGCCCGCGGTACCAGCTTCGGCTGCGATCCGGCGCTGCACTTCCCACGCTTCGTCCAGCGTGTGCGCCACGCCCGACTTGGCCGATTCCAGGCCGATGGCGCTCATGGCCACCTTGAACTTCTGGCGGTCTTCAGCCTTCTCGATGGCGTGTTCGTTGGCGCCGATCAGTTCCACATTGTGCTTTTCGAGCACGCCCTGGCGGGCCAGATCGAGTGCGCAGTTCAGCGCGGTCTGGCCGCCCATCGTGGGCAACAGCGCATCGGGCTTCTCGCGCTCGATGATCTTTTCCACCGCTTGCCACGTAATGGGCTCGATATAGGTGACGTCGGCCGTTTCCGGGTCCGTCATGATCGTGGCGGGGTTGCTGTTGACCAGGATGACGCGGTAGCCCTCGGCCTTCAGGGCCTTGCAGGCTTGCGCGCCGGAATAATCGAATTCGCAGGCCTGACCGATGATGATCGGGCCGGCGCCGATGATGAGGATGCTTTTGAGGTCTGTACGCTTAGGCATGATGCAATCTTTATTTCTGGCCGGCCATCAGGCTGATGAATTTGTCGAACAACACGATGATGTCGTGCGGACCGGGGCTGGCTTCGGGATGACCCTGGAAGCAGAACGCCGGGCGGTCCGTGAGTTCGAATCCTTGCAGCGTGCCGTCGAACAACGACACGTGCGTGACGCGCGCGTTGCTGGGCAGGCTGGCCGCATCCACTTCAAAACCGTGGTTCTGGCTGGTGATGAATACGCGCTTGTTGTCGAGATCCTGCACCGGATGATTGGCGCCGTGGTGGCCCGTTTTCATCTTGATGGTCTTGCCGCCTACGGCCAGACCCAGGATCTGGTGCCCCAGACAGATACCGAACACCGGCAGCTTTTGCTCCAGGAACGTACGCGTGGCGGCCACGGCGTAGTCGCACGGCTCGGGATCGCCGGGGCCGTTGGCCAGGAACACGCCATCGGGCGAGAGCTTGAGCACCTCTGCGGCGGGCGTTTGCGCCGGCACCAGCGTGATTCGGCAACCCCGGTCGGCCAGAAGGCGCAGGATATTGCTCTTCACGCCGAAGTCGTAGGCCACCACGTGATACGGGGTTTCAGCCGGCTTGGTGAAGCCTTCGCCCAACTGCCAGGTGCCGTCGGTCCAGGTTTGCGTTTCGGTGATCGACACGGTCTTGGCCAGATCTTGCCCGGCCATGCCGGGGAAGCTGCGCGCCAGTTCGACCGCACGGTCGGCATCGATGCCGACCAGGATGCAGCTGCCTTGGGCGCCCTTCTCGCGCAGAATACGGGTGAGTTTGCGGGTATCGATGCCGGAAATGGCAACCACACCCTGCTCTTTCAGGTACTCGGGTAGCGACTTGGTCGAGCGGAAGTTCGACACGCGCGCCGGGCAGTCACGCACCACGAGGCCGGCGGCAAACACCTTGCGCGACTCGGTATCTTCGTCGTTGATGCCGGTATTACCGATATGCGGATAGGTGAGCGTGACCGTCTGACCCGAATAGCTCGGGTCGGTCAGGATCTCCTGATAGCCGGTCATGGCGGTGTTGAACACCACTTCGGCAACGGTGTGTCCTTCGGCGCCGATGGACACTCCCCGAAAGATGGTACCGTCCGCCAAAGCCAAGATTGCAGGAGAAAACCCGTTGGTTCCCTCGGGAAAAAGTTGCGGCAGCACAGTCACACCCCGGAATTAAGAATCGACAATCAAACCTATCGATTATACCCGTTTTGGCTTTAAGTACCTGTAAGCCCGGCGAACGGTGGGGGAATGAGGGCCTGGAGTGATACGCTAGCGGGCTCGTCCGGCACTGCCCCGAACCGCGTTTCGCGGCCCGCCGGCTCCTTCCAATAGTTGATCGAAACAGAACCTATGTCCAGTCAGCTCGATGCTTTGCGCCGCCACTCCACCGTTGTTGCCGATACGGGCGACTTCGAGGCCATGCGGTTGTTTCGTCCCACGGATGCGACGACCAACCCCTCACTGATCCTGAAGGCGGTCCAGCAGGATGCCTACCGCCACCTGCTCGAACGCGTGGTGCGCGAGCACCAGGGCGCATCGACCGAAGATCTGCTCGACCGCCTGCTGGTCGCCTTCGGCACCGAGATCCTGAAGATCGTGCCGGGCCGCGTGTCGACTGAAGTCGACGCCCGCCTGTCGTTCGACACCCAGGCCAATATCGACCGCGCGCGCCGCCTGATTGCTCTGTACGCCGACGCCGGCATTGACCGCGAGCGCGTGCTGATCAAGATTGCGTCCACCTGGGAAGGCATCCAGGCCGCCCGCGTGCTGGAAGCCGAAGGCATCCGCTGCAACATGACCTTGTTGTTCGCGCTTCCGCAGGCGATCGCCTGCGCCGATGCCAAGGTGCAATTGATTTCGCCCTTCGTCGGCCGCATCTACGATTGGTACAAGGCGTCGGAAGGTGCCAAGTGGGTGGAAGCCGACCGCGCCGGCGCCGCCGATCCGGGCGTGCAATCCGTCACCCGCATCTATCAGTATTACAAGGCGCTGGGCATCAAGACCGAAATCATGGGCGCGAGCTTCCGCAACGTGGGTCAGATTCTGGCCCTGGCCGGTTGCGACCTGCTCACCATCAGCCCCGATCTGCTCAAGGCGCTGTCCGAAGCCGAAGGCGACGTGCCGCTGGCGCTCACCCCGGCCAGCGTGGCGCCCGCCACCCCGATCGCATGCGACGAAGTGGCCTTCCGCACGATGCTCAATGACGATGCCATGGGCACCGAAAAATTGGCCGCCGGGATTCGTCAGTTCGTGGCCGACGCCATCAAGCTCGATGGCTTGATCGAGGCGGCTGCCGGGCGCTGATCCGTCATCCGGTAACCGCCATGCCGCGCGGCGGGGCTCCCCGCCGGTCGCGCGGCATGATATGGTTTCGATCAGATTTCAATCTTCCCTGCTTCACATGCACCCACCCATCCCCCGTTCCGCGCACCCCCTTTGCCTATCGGCCGAGGCGAGTGGGCGCATGGGCGCGTGCTCGTGCGTAGGCATGCAAGGATTGAAATCCAAAAAACGACTTCTCCGCTGACGGGGACGTCATGTCCCGTCGGGCGGAAGCCGGACGGGACGAACAGTTAAGCCACACGCTTGATTTTTGCCTCGATCCGGTACTGCCGGAAGGGACGGTTCATTAATCGTTCACTTATCGAGGCGCACCATGCCCCTACATCTTGAAGGTATCTGGATCCCCATCGTGACCCCGTTTCGGGACGATGCGATCGATCACGCCGCGCTGACGCGGCTGGCCCGTTATCTAACGGCTGCCGGCATATCCGGCTTTGTGGCCGGCGCCACAACCGGCGAAGGCGCCCTGCTCTCCATGGACGAACAGGCTGCAGTGTTCGATACCCTGCGCCACGCAGCACCCCACCTGCCTGTCGTTCTGGGTGTGTCGAGCGCCTCCACCGCCGCGGCGGCGCATCAAGCGACGACGCTTGCAGCACTGCACCCCGATGGCTTGCTCGTGACGCCACCCAGCTATGTGCGGCCCACCCAACTCGGCGTGCAGAAGCACTTCGAAGCGGTCGCCGACGCAGCACCGCACGCGCCCATCATCGTCTACAGCATTCCCTACCGCACCGGCGTAACCGTCGAGGTGGAGACATTGCAGACCTTGGCGCAACAAGGCTGCGTGGTGGGCATCAAGGAATGCGGCGGGGATATCGCGCGCATGCTTCGTCTGATTCACGACACGCCGTTGCAGGTGTTGTCTGGTGACGATGGCATGAACTTCTCGGCACTGTGCCTGGGCGCGCACGGCACGATCGCCGCGTCGGCGCACATCCTGCCGCACTGGCACGTCCGGATGCACAACCTGCTGCGCCAGGGCGAACTGGCACGCGCCAGACAGATTGCCGTTGCCTTGCACCCGATCACGCAACTGCTGTTTGCCGAACCCAATCCATCGCCGCTGAAGGCGCTACTGGCCGAGACGGGGCACCTCGCTGCCGATGTTCGCCTGCCTTTCGTGCCGGTAAGCGATGCCCTGCGAAGGCGTCTGGTGATCGCACTGGACACGCTTCAGCGTGCCGAGGCGGCGCTAATGACCGATGCGTGACGGCGCGGCGGCGATCACCCCGTCACGGGCGCAACCCGCGGCGGCATGGCGCCGCCCAACAGCGCGCAGGCCTGCATGATGTGTTCGCGCATCAGAAACTCGGCGCGGCCGCTGTGGCGTTGCACCACCGCCTCGAGAATGCGCGCGTGCTCTTCGTTGTAGCGCTGCATCCTGGCGCGGATTTGCGGCTGATCGGCCGTGGCACCGACCACGTCGTGCACGCGCGGCATGCGGCCGATGCTGCGATGGGTGCGCTCCAGCAAGCCACCCGGCGCCTGCGCCATCAGCAAGGCATGAAAGCGGATATTCAATTCGCGCCATTGCGCCAGCGCATGCGCGTCGAGATCGGCAGCCAGCAACGCATCGACGGCATCCACACACCCGCGCAACTCGGCGATTGCCGCATACGGCAAACCCTGCTGCGCGACCACGCCGCAGGCATAGCCTTCGAGCAAGGCGCGCATCTCGTACGCCTCATACAGATCCTGCCGGCTGAATTGCCTGACCCGAAAGCCGCGATTGAGCGCATAAGTCACCATGCCTTCGCGTTCGAGCGCCACCAGGGCCTCGCGCACCGGCGTGCGCGACAACGCAAATTGCGCGGCCAGATCCACCTCGCGCAACTTGCTGCCCGGCGCCAACGTGCCGTCGACGATCATGGTGCGCAACGCTTCGAGCAGCTCATCGGTCTTGAGCGGCGTCGTCGTCTTCTGATTATTCGAAAAGAACTCTTCCAGCATGTTGTCCCCTGCTTAGCGCGCTCGTCTTGCTCGTCCACTCGCCACGGTCATCGGTGCACGCAGCGCGAAGCGCATTGCTCGTCGCATTGCGCATTTTAGGCGGTACGCTGCCCCCGGTCGTGGATCCGCCGTTGCGCTACAAAGACGACGCGGCTTGGCGGCTGATGCGTGCCGTGTGCCGGTGCGACAAACGACGCGCGATGATGGGGCCAACAATCACGACCGCGAAAAGCCGCAGGGTCTGCAACGCAGTGATGAACGCCAGATCGGCATGCGCACCCAGCGCGATCACCGCCACCGAGTCGAGCCCACCCGGCGTGGTCGCCAAATAAGCCGTAACGCCATCGATAGGCATGATCAGTGTGAGCACCCAGGCCGAGACCCCGCACAAGAGCATCAACCCAACCACCGCGAGCAGCATGGTGGGCAGTGCGCGCATCAGCGGACGCGCCAGATCGCGCCGGAACTTCAGTCCGATGGTCGCTCCGATCGTGGCGAAGGCCAACGCCAGCAGCAGGTCGTGCACGGCCATCACGGCGATGCCGGACACACCCAGTATCGCGCCCAGGAAAAGCGGCACCAGAATCGCGCCCGCCAGCACCCGCGTGGCCATGCCCACGTAGGCGCCGATCGCCACCACAACGATCGTAGCGGCGATATCCCATAGCTGCGGGTCATGCCGGGCGAGATTCATCATCGGCGGCACCATCGTGATCCGGCCGCTCAACTGGCCCGCCAGCGCGTGCACCACGATCGACCCAGAGCCCACCACCAGCACCACGCGCAGGTATTGCATGACGGCCACCATGCGCGCGTCACCGCCGTATTCATCGGCCAGCGCAATCATGGCGGGGGCCGCCCCCGGCAGCGTGCCCCACGTGCCGGTGGTGCCCGGCAGGTTGCCGCGGCGCATCAACAGCCATCCGATCAGGGCCGCGAACGTCACCGTCATCGCGACGGACAACATCATCTGCCACCAGCTTGCCGCCACCGTGGCCAGCACGCTGCTGCTGATGGCGCTCGAGATGACGGCGCCGGTGGCGGCCTGCGCCAGATTGAAGCCCAGGCGCGGCACTTCGATGCCGCCGCCGGCCAGGCCGAATGCCATCGCCACCAGCATCGGCCCCACCAGCACGCCAGCGCCGAAGCCCAGCCGCACAAGCCCGAACGCCATGGCGCCGGACAACACACACAACATCACCCACTGAACGGCTGGTTTCACATTACCCACACACTACGCCCTGACACCATTGATGTATTGCAGCACTTCGCCCACCGGCATCACGTCGCCGTACTTGGCGTTGATGTCGAAGAGCGCGGCATCGTGCGGTGCCTGATGCCGGTCGCCGGCGCATTCGGCCGGCACGATCACGTGAAATCCGTTGGAGACGGCGTCCACTGCCGTTGCACGCACGCAGCCACTGGTCGAGCAGCCCGTGATGATCACGGTGTCGTGCCCCATCGCCCGCAGCATCGTACTCAACGGCGTGCCGAAGAATGCAGACGAGTGGTGCTTGGTGATCACCAGGTCGTCCGGTTGCGGCGCGATGCGCGCATCGAAGCGCGTGAGCGGCTCATCGGCCACGAAGCGGCGCAGCGCCGGCACCTTGCGCACGAACATCCCGCCTTGCGACGCGGTCTTGTCGTACAGCACATTGGTGTAGATCACCGGCATACCCGCCGTGCGGGCAGCCGCATACAACGGCGCGCTTTGCACCACGGCGTCGACCACGCCCTGACCGTAGAACGGCGCGCCGGGTACGGTGTAGAAATCGATGAAGTCGATGGACAGCACCGCTGCGCTCTTGCCGAAACCCGTGCGGGTTTCATACAGGCCGGCATAGTTGGACTTCAAGTCTTCGCTCAAGAAAGCCATGATCAATGATCCCGATTCAGTGATGTGAGGGGCATGCGGTGCAAAACCGCCGTGTCCGGAAAGTGACAAGCCACCGCACCGGCACGATGCGCGCGCAAGGGTGGATCTTCATTGGCACACAAGCCCGGCACGGCAATGCCGGCGGGATCGTGGGCGATGTCGGCACGCGCGCCGCCTTCGGCGGCCAGCATGCGGGCTCGAAAGCACCGCGGATGAAAGCGGCAGCCGGAAGGCAACTGGGTGGCCGAGCCGATCTCACCGATGGCGATCGCCGGCTTTTTGGCGCGATCGTCGTACGGATCGGGATGCGGCACGGCAGACAGCAACGACTCGGTATAGGGATGGGCCGGCCGGGTATATAGCGTGTCGCGATCGGCGAGCTCGACGATCTTGCCCAGGTACATCACCGCCACGCGATCGCTCACGTGCCGCACCACCGCCAGATCGTGCGCGATGAAGAGATACGACAGATTGCGTTCGCGCTGCAGCTTCTTGAGCAGGTTGATGATCTGCGCCTGGATCGAGACGTCGAGCGCCGAGACCGGCTCATCGAGCACCAGAATCTTGGGATTGAGCGTGAGCGCGCGCGCGATGCCGATACGCTGGCGTTGCCCGCCTGAAAACTGATGCGGATAGCGGCTTGCATGATCGGGATTGAGCCCCACGCGCAGCATGATGTCGCGGATGAGGGCGGGCGAATCTGCGTTGTACAGGCCGTGCACTTTCAACGGCTCGGCCAGCGTGGCGCCGATGCTCATGCGCGGATCGAGCGATCCATAGGGGTCTTGAAACACCATCTGGATATCGCTGCGCATGGCGCGCACCGCAGCGGGCTTGAGCGTGGTGATTTCCTGGCCGTCCAGGCGCACCGAGCCGGACGTGGGATCGATCAGCCGCAGGATCAGCCGGCCGAGCGTGCTCTTGCCGCTGCCGCTTTCGCCGACCAGTCCCAGTGTTTCGCCCGCGCGCAGCGTGAACGACACGCCATCGACGGCGTGCACGGCCTTGCGTTGCCGCGTGAAGAGCCCGCCTTGTGCGCCGAATGTCTTGCGCAGATCGACGACCTTGAGAAGTGTGTCGGTAGCAGCCATCAATCCTCCACGACCAGAATGGGCAGTGTGCGCCAGTGCAAACAGGTGCTGCGGTGTTCGGGGTTGTCCGTCACTTCAGACAAGGGTTTGATGCGGCGGCAATCGTCGCGGCCACCGCCATGAAAACAGCGCGGCTCGAAGGCGCATCCCGGCGGCAGATCCGCCACGTTGGGCGGCGCGCCTTCAATGGCCGGCAGATCCTCGCCCGCAACCGAATCGAGCCGCGGGATGCTGCGAAAGAGCGCATGCGTGTAGGGATGCTTGGCGCGGCGAAAGATATCGTCGCGCGTGCCGGCCTCGACCACCCTGCCCGCATACATCACCGCAACACGATCGGCATATTTCGCGACGAGCCCAAGATCGTGGGTGATCAGCACCACACCCATGCCCGTCTCGCGCTGGATGTCGGCCAGCAGATCGAGAATCTGCGCCTGTACGGTCACGTCCAGCGCGGTGGTGGGCTCATCGGCGATCAGCACTTTGGGCTCGAGTGCGATCGCCATCGCGATCAGCACGCGTTGACGCATGCCGCCCGACAATTGATGGGGGTAATCGTCGATGCGGCGGCTGGGATCGGGAATCTGCACCCGTGTGAGCAAGGCGACAGCACGCTCGCGCGCCTCGCGCCGGCCCACCGACTCATGCGCGCGGATCACCTCGATCAACTGCTGGCCGATCGTGAATACGGGATTGAGTGCCGTCAACGGATCCTGAAATACCATCGAGATCACTTTGCCCCGCAACAAGCGCAACTCGGACGCCGGCAACGAGGTGAGGCTGTGGCCGTCGAGAATGACCTTGCCCGCCACCACCTTGCCGGGTGCCGCGACCAGCCCGAGCGCAGACAGAAACGTCATCGATTTGCCGGAGCCGGACTCGCCCACCACGGCAAGCGTCTTGCCGGGTTCGACCCATAACGACACTTCGTCGACCACCGTGATCGCACGGCCGTCGCCAGGAAAGGCCGTGGTGAGTCCGAAAATGTCGAGCACGCGATGCGGGTTGCGCGTTTGGGGCGCCGGCGGGGGTATCGCTGCCGCTGTTGCTGCCGCATAGGCAGATTGCAATGATGCAGTCGTCATCGTGGTCTCACATCATCTTTGCGTTGGAGGTTTTGCGCATCTGCGGATCGAGCGTGTCGCGCAGGCCGTCACCCAACAGATTCAGGGCAATCACCATCATGGCGATACAGAAGCCGGCCGACAGCGAGATGATGGGGTTGGATTGCAGGAAGCTTTGCCCATCGGCGATCACGTTGCCCCAGGTTGGGGTGGGCGGCTGTACCCCCAGGCCCAGAAAGCTCAAGCCCGCTTCGCCCAGGATGGCCGTGGCTGCACCGACTGTGGCCACCACAATCACCGGCGGCAGGCTGTTGGGGATCACATGAAAGATCAGGATGCGCATGCGCGTCATGCCGATGGCGTGCGAGGCTTCAATGTACGGCCGCGGCGCAATGGTGAGCACCACCGCGCGCATCACCGCCGCCACACGCGGGGTGAACGCCAGCGACACGGCCAGGATCACCGATTCCAGCGACGATCCGCGTGCCGCCACCAAGGCCAATGCCAACAGAAAGCCAGGAAACGCGAGCAGGATATCGATGATCGATACGGTGACGCGCTCGATCCATCCACCGAGAAAGCCCGCCATCGCGCCAATGGTCATGCCCAGCGTCAGCGATAACGCCATCACCGATAACGCCACTTTGAGCGAAATGCTGGTGCCCCAGATGAGGCGGGAAAGGATGTCGCGGCCGTACTGATCGGTGCCCAGCCAATGATCGCCCGACGGCACGGCAAGGGTGTTGGCCAGATCGGTATGCAGCGGCGAGTACGGCGCAATCCACGGCGCAAGCAATGCGATCAGCGTCATCACGACCAGGATGATGAAGCCGGTCAGAAAACCGGGGTGGTGGAAGTGGCGCATTATCGGCTCCTCATGCGCGGGTCGACCAGCGCATACAACATGTCCAGGATGGTGTTGACGATCACCACGCCCACGGCGAGCACCACCACGCCGGCTTGCACCAGTTGGTAATCGCGCGCCGACACGGCCTTGAGAATCGTCGAGCCCACGCCCGGACGGCTGAACACGACTTCGATCAGGATGGCGCTACCCAACGAGTAGGCAAACGTGACGCCCACAATGGCGAGCACCGGGATCAAGGCGTTCTTGAAGGCCAGGCGCCAGATGATGCGATGCTCGGGCACGCCCATCGCGCGGGCCACACGGATGTAGTCCTGCCCAATGATTTCCAGCATGGCCGACCGGGTGAGCCGGGTCACGTAGGCCGCAACCGACACCCCCAGCACCGTGGCGGGCAGCGTGAGGTAGTACAGACTATTGAAGAAGCCTTGTCCGGAGGACGATCCCAACGCCGGAAACCATTTCAGTTCTTGCGAGAACAGCACGATGCTCGCCAACCCGATCCAGAACACCGGAAACGAAATGCCTGCCAGCGCCACGAGCATGATGAGCGTATCGGTCCAGGTGCCCTGGCGCATCGCCGTCACGATGCCCATCGGCACGCCGATGATCACCGCCAGCGTCAACCCAGAGAAGGCCAACGCCGCGGATTGCGGCAAGCTCTCGAAGATCTCGGCCAGCGCGGGCCGGCCGGTGATCACCGAGATGCCCAGGTCGCCCGTGAACACGTGCCCCATGTACATGAAATACTGCCGCCACAAGGGTTGATCCAACCCCATCTGTGCCCGCAACGCCGCCAGCGCGGCATCGGTCGCGTAATCCCCCAGCATGTACTGGGCAGGGTCGCCCGGGATCATGCGCACCATGAAGAAGGCGACGGTGATGATGCCGACCAGCGTGATCGCCAGTTGCGTCAACTGGCGCGAAAGATAACTTCCCATGCCGTCACCCGAGGGAAACGGGATACGCGTTGACGGTAAAGAGCGAGTTCTGCACCAGGCCCTTCACTTTTGCCGTATGCGCCATGTAGAGGTTGTCGGCGTAGAGCGGAATGACCGGCACGTCGGTCATCGTCTTCTTGAGAATGGCGGCATAGGCGACTTTGCGGCCGGCGTCGTCGGGCGCCGCGGCCGCTTGCGCAATCAAATCCTCAATGGCGGCATAGTGGGAGGTATTCAGGCCCGGCGGAAATGACGAACGGGCAAAGAGCGACAGGATCGGGCTATCCGGATCCGGCGCGCCGACCACGCCGGTAATGGCGGTGGGAATATTGCCCTTGTTGCGCGCCTGCAGGTACGTGCCGCGCTCGAGCACCTTGATGTTGGCGGTCACGCCCACGGCCGCGAGGTCGCTGGCGATCGCCACGATGATCTTGTCGTACGGATTGGCCGCCGGCGTGACCAGATCCAGTGAGAACGACGTTTGACCCGCTTCCTTCAACAACGCGCGCGCGCGGGCGGGATCGTAGGGATAGCGCGGCACGTCATCGGTGTATTCCGGAAACGAAGACGTCAGCACATTGAAGGCCTCGCCTTTCGTACCCTTGAAGAATCCTTTGATGAGTGCTTCGCGATTGATCGCGTACATCAAAGCCTGGCGTACGCGCACATCGGCCAACGGTTTCATCTCGGTGTTGAGCACGAGGTTGATCGTGTGGTTGGCCGGCCGGTTCATCACCGTCACGCCCTTCGACGCGCTCAAGCGCGTGATCACCTCGGGCTGTTGCAAGCCGAAGAAAATATCGATTTCGCCGTTTTCCAATGCAATCGCCGAGGCGGTTTCGTCGCGGATGAGGCGGAACACAACCGCCTGCACCTTGGGTGCGCCACCGAAATAGTCAGCGTTTGCCGTCAATCTGATTTCCTGGCCCGGCGTCCAGCGATCGAACACAAAGGGGCCCGTACCGATCGGATTCAAGCGGTATTTCTCTTCGCCAATCTCGGTGACGGCGCGACGGCTGACGATCCAGCCCTGATTGAACGCGCTCACTTTGTGCAGGAAGCCCGAGTTGGGCGCTTTCAAGGTGATGACGACCTTGTCAGGCGCGGGTGCCTCGATACTGGCCACGGACGCAAATTGGCCGGCATAGCTGCTGCCCGTTTTCGGATCGAGTACCCGGTCGAACGAGAACTTCACGTCGTCCGAGGTGAGAACGCCGAAGTCCTTGTGCCATTTCACTCCGGTGCGCAAGGCAAACGTGTACACCTTGCCGCCGTCGGTGACTTCCCAGCCGGTGGCCAGATCGGGCACGATTTTGTTGGTGGCTTCGTCGTATTTCACCAAGCCACTGTAGAGATGCGTGGCGACCGATTGGTTTTCGATCTGGAAGATTCGGGCTGGATCCAGGTTGCCGATATCGGATGCGATCCGAATCCGCACGGTGGTCGCTTCTTGCGCCTGCACGATGCGTCCCAAACCGAGCGACATCGTTGCTGCCGTGCCGAGCGCTGCCGCAGTAAACCGGCGGCGCGACATGCGCAGCCCCAGTTGATCTTTCGCCATGCCATTCCCCTTGTCGGTCTGATTTGTGCAAACGCACATAGAATGCATGCAATTTATACGACGGCATGCAAACTCGACTATTGGGGAGAAACCCTATGAAATACATAGGCCTGATGTGGAGTAAGGTTATACGCACGGGGCAAATGATGGACCTTTTCAGGTCTAAATCGTGCAATTGCAGCATTCTCCGCCTGGATTTTCCCGTCATTTCCTCAATATTGCATGCAATCCAATTCATTAGCTAACCAGCAGGAGTCGTCAATGACCGACATGGACATCTTTGAGAAGCAGGCGTTTGGCAAGAAACTAGGCATCGGCCACCGCGCAGCCGTCCTTGTGATCGATTTTCAGGTGGGGTTCACCAGCGACGCCAAGTTTGGCGGCTACAACATCAACGATGCGATCGCCAACACCGTCGATCTGCTGGCCGCGGCGCGGGAGGTAAACATGCCGGTGGCGCACGTGCGCTTCATTGCGCAGCAAGGCGGCTTCGACATCGGCCCCTTCGGTGAGAAGGTGCCGAATCTGCGTGAACTTACGGCCGACAATCCCGACTCGGCCTTCGTGACCACCGTGGCACCCATCGCGGGCGAGTACGTGGCCGAGAAACGCCATGCCTCCGCATTCTTCGGCACCACGCTGTCGTCATGGATCATTTCGAACAATGTCGACACGCTGTTCATCGCGGGTTGCACCACCAGCGGTTGCGTGCGCGCGGCCGCAGTGGATGCGTCGGCTTACGGCCTGCGGCCCATGGTGGTCGCCGATTGCGTAGGCGATCGGGCACAAGGCCCGCATGAGTTCGCGCTATGGGATTTGAGCCAGAAATACGCCGACATCATGTCGCTGGCCGAGGTAAAGCAATACATGCAGACGCTGGAGATGGCGGTCGCGGCTTAGTCTGGCGCTGGGCCACGCGGGACTTGGGCTGGGCTTCAGTGTCGGCTTCTGCCTGCGTTTTCGGCTTCGGTTTTGGATCCGGCCTCGACGTTGAATTCGGCTTGGGCGCGTAGCGGTTGCGCCGAGTTCAAAAGAAGCGGTAGGTGTAGCCGGCTGTGCGCCCGCTACACCTGCCGACTCAATCCTTGAGCTTGGAGGGGTCGAGATGGACGCCCTTCTTGCGATTGACCAACACGGTCACGCCCCACATCACGACACCGAGGGCCAGCAACCAGCCGGCAACTTGGTATTGAATGGCGTCGCGCCCTGTAATGGGCAGCACCAGGAACAAGCAAGCCGCAGCGCCCAAGCCGGCAATCACGGTATTGGTACGGAAGTGTTCATGCTCCACCTTGTCGCGGCGCAGGACCAATACGGCCACGTTGACGAAGGTGAACACGCCCAACAGCAGCAATGCCGTGGTGCCGCCCAGCGCCTTGATGGCTTCCGAATCGGTATTGGCCACCAGTGCGATCAGGCCCGCGCCCAGAACCGTGGTGAACACGATGGCCGCCCACGGCGTTTGCGTGCGCTTGTGGACCAGCGACAGGAACTTAGGCAACACGCCTTGATTGGACATGCCATACAAGAGGCGGCTGGCCATCATCATATTGATCAACGCCGAGTTCGCCACAGCAAACATCGAGATGATGGGCATGATGGTGTCCATCGGCAGATTGGGCGCAGCACGCTGCACCACCAATACCAGCGGCGTTTTGCTGGCAGCCAATTCGCCCACGGGGATCAGTGCCACTGCGCAGATCGACACGAGCACGTAGATGACGGCCGTGATGCCCAACCCCGTCAACATGATCTTCGGGAAGATCTTGTTGGGGTTATGCGTTTCTTCAGCCATGTTGACCGAGTCTTCGAAACCGACCATGGCGAAAAACGCCAGACCGGTTGCCGATGCAACCGCCAGGAACACGCTCTTGTCTTCGGGGGTATTGAAGGCCACGACGCGTGAAAAGTCAGCGTTCCCGCCGGCCATGGCGTAGAAACCCAGGCCGATCACCAACAGCAATCCTGTCAACTCGACCAGCGTGAGCACGACGTTGAACTTCACACTTTCGGACGCGCCGCGAAAGTTGATGATCATGATCAGGAGCATGAAACCGATCGCGCCCGCCGTCACATAAAGCGGGTTGGTTTCGACACCGATGGATACGAAGAGGTTGGCGGCAAAGGCCTGCGACGCGGTCGCCGCCGACGTCAAACCGGAGCACATCACCGTAAAACACACGATGAATGTGAGGAAGTGAATGCCGAAGGCTTTGTGCACATAAAGCGCGGCACCGGCGGCTTTCGGGTATTTCGTGACGAGTTCAAGGTACGAAAATGCCGTGAGCAATGCCACGCCGAACGCAATCAAAAAGGGCAGCCAAGCTGCCCCGCCTACTTCTTGTGCCACTTGCCCGGTGAGAGCGTAGATCCCGGTACCCAGGATGTCGCCGATAATGAATAAGAGCAACAGTTTGGGACCCATTACCCGCTTGAGTGGGGTATTTTCAGTCGCGTCCAGAGTGGCCATGGTATCGAGTTTCCGCTTTGCAAAAGGGGCAACGAAGCCCCGGCTCAAATGATCGGAAGCGATTCTACGGGATAGAAGTGAGCGTAGATTTACACAGCGGTGACAAGAAATTTCTTGATCGGCGATCGCATCGATTCAGGAGGTCGTCCGCGCAGCGATGTTCAAGCGGGCCACGCAGCGGGCTATCGACGTTCCATCAACGCCCAGGCGATCGTGCCGGCGTCCACATATTCGAGTTCGCCGCCGGCAGGGACACCGCGCGCGAGACGCGTGACCTTCAAGCCACGCTCGCTTAACGCCTCACTGAGAAAGTGAGCCGTGGTTTCGCCTTCAGCCGTGAAATTGGTCGCCAGGATGACTTCCTGCACCTGGCCATCCGTTGCACGCTCGACGATGCGCGCGAAGTCGAGTTCTTGCGGGCCGATGCCTTCGAGTGGCGCAAGCCGGCCCATCAGCACGAAGTACAAGCCGCGATAACCATGGCTGGCCTCGATCGTGTTTTGATCGGCGGCCGTTTCCACAATGCACAGCAGCGATTGATCGCGCCGTGGATTGAGGCACGTCGCACAGATCTCGTCCTCGGTAAACGTATTGCAGCGCGCGCAATGCTTGAGCCGCGATACCGCGCCGCCCAATGCGCGAGCGAGCACGTCCGCCCCCTGCACGTCGTGCTGCAGCAGGTGGTACGCCATACGGCGCGCCGATCGCACCCCCACGCCAGGCAACCGGCGCAGGGCTTCGATCAGCGCCGTAAGCGGTTCGGGCTCAGGCAGTTGCGGATCCATATCAGAACGGCAACTTCATTCCCGGGGGCAACGGCATGCCGGCGGTCACGCCAGCCATCTTTTCTTGCGACGTGGACTCGGCCTTGCGCAACGCATCGTTGAACGCGGCAGCGACCAGATCCTCGATCATGTCCTTGTCGTCGCCCAACAGGCTCGGGTCGATCACGACGCGCTTGACGTCGTGACGGCAGGTCATCGTGACCTTGACCAGACCGCCGCCCGAAGCACCTTCGACCAGAATGTCCGCGAGGGCGTCTTGCGCCTTCTTCATGTTTTCCTGCATCTGCTGTGCTTGGCGCATCAGACCGGCAAGTTGTCCTTTCATCATGATGGGAGCGTCCTCGGAAAATGAATATATTGATTGAAAGAGATGACGGGACGCGTACTCAGGCAGCCCGAGCAGCGTCCACGTAACGTATGGAATCGGCGACGACACGACCACCGAAATCCGCAACCAGGGCACAAACGAAAGGATCGTTGGCCACCGCCTGTTCGGCTTCGACTTGTTGCGCCGCGCGCACCGACTTCTCGACCGCGTGAGCCGTCTCGTCGCCTGTGGCACCGAGAATCACGTCCAACAGCACCGCCTGACCGAAATGTTCGCACAATACGGTCTGCAAGCGCACGCGGCTGGCGCTGTCGGCCAAGGTTTTGACAGCGATCCGCAAAGTGACGGTATTGCCCGTGACGCCCGACCACTCGCTTTGGCGCGCCACTTCGGCCGCCAAGCCTGTTACCGGCAATACCGCTGCCAACGCGGGCCAATTGGCCGAGGTCATGTCGGTCAGGCGAGGGGCAGCTCCCTTGCGGGCGCGACGCACGGGCGGCGCAATCGGACGACCGGCCATCGGCGGCGAGGCCGGCGTCGCGGCGCCGCGAACCGGCTCGGACATGGCGGAGGCATCGGCCAACGTTTCGAAATCGTCGTCATCGTCGGCGCTCGACATGAAGGCGTTGTCGTCCTGCCCGAAACGCATATCGAGATCGTCGTCGCTGCCCGACCGGCCCGGCGGTGCCGTGTAGCCATCCTCGTCATCGGGAATGGCTTCATCGACCCACGACGGCGGGCCATCGTCCGTGACCGGCACGGCCGTCGGCGGCGCAGGCGTGGCGACCACTTCGGCCACACTCGGGATCGCCACGGGCTCGGGCGGTGCGACATCTGCCGGTGCTGGCGCAGATACCGGGGTCGACTCAAGTTCGGATGAAGATGCCGGTGCCGGTGCCGGTTTGGTTGCTGGCGCCGCCTCGGCAGGCGCGACCATCGGTTCTGCTTTTGCAGCGATAGCATCGGGCGTTGGCACCGGGCCATCGTCCAGGGGTCGGGCCGCAGCAGCGGCCGCAGCCGCTTTGGCTGCAGCCACGGCTTGCGCGGCGGGATCGATACCCACGGCCGACGCGGTCGGCACGCCCGCCAGGGGCTCCGGATCACGTAACGTGGCATCGATCGGTTCGGGTGGCGGCTCGGCGGGCGCAGGTTCGGTAGCGGCAACGGAGACTTCACCCACGGGCACGCCGGGATCCATCCTGGAGCCGCCCACATCCCAAGGCGGCGGCTGCACCGGCTCGGCTTGAGACTGCGGCGCAGCGGCAACGGGCTTCGGCGTCGCGGCATTGGGTGCCGCGGCTGGCGCGGGTGCGGCGACAGCGACGGTAGGTGCAACCGGCGCGACCGATGTCGATTGAGGCGGCGACGAGTCGGCCGATGCCGGCATCGCCACTGAAGGTTCAGCAGCAATCGGCGCAGCCGAAGCGGCATTGACGGGCGCCGCGACCGACGCGGGTGCCGAAACGGCCGCAGGCACATCGGCGCCTGACGCGCTCGGTGTGCCAACTGGCTTGCGTCCGGCGGGCGGCGGCGTGGGCATCGGGCCATCTTCGCCCTCGCCTGCCAGCGCGAGCATGCGCAGGCACGCCATCACGAAGCCGGCATATTCATCCGGCGCCAGTGCAAGTTCGCTGCGGCTGTGCACGGCTACGGAATAGAACAACTGCAGCCGATCGGGGTGCAGCAACGTTGCCAGGCGCACGATATCGCCTGCCACCGGGTCTTCGTCGGACGTGACGCCCGGCACCCGCTGCTCGATCGCGACCCGCGAGAGCAGCACGGCCAGATCGGCCAACGCGCCGCTGTAGGACAGCCCGCGCGTGGACAACTCATTGGCAATGTCCAGCACAGCGGACGCTTCCTGGCTGGCCAAGGCTTCGAGCAAGCGCACGAGATGGCGCTGATCGATCGTACCCAGCATGCCGCGCACGGCGTCGTCGGTGAGATTGCCGGCGCTATAGGCGATGGCTTGATCGGTGAGCGACAGCGCATCGCGCATCGACCCGCCGGCCGCCTGCGCGATCAGGCGCAGCGCGGGCGTTTCGGCGGCGATTTCTTCCTGACCCAACACTTCCTGCAAATGGCCGACGATGGATTCGGGCGGCATTTGTTTCAGGTTGAACTGCAGGCAGCGCGACAGCACCGTGACCGGAATCTTCTGCGGATCGGTGGTGGCGAGAATGAATTTGACGTGTGGTGGCGGCTCTTCGAGCGTCTTGAGCATCGCGTTGAACGCATGCCCGGTGAGCATGTGCACTTCGTCGATCATGTAGACCTTGTAGCGGCCGGCGCTGGGGGCATACACCGCCTGCTCCAGCAGCTGGGTCATCTCGTCCACGCCCCGATTGGAGGCGGCATCGAGCTCGAGGTAGTCGACAAAGCGGCCCGCGTCGATCTCAGTACACGCCCGGCAGACGCCACAGGGGGTGGGCGTAATACCGGTTTCGCAATTGAGCGACTTGGCCAGGATACGGGACAACGTCGTCTTGCCGACGCCCCGCGTGCCCGTGAACAACCATGCATGGTGCAGCCGCTGCGTGGTGAGCGCGTGCGTCAGTGCGCGGACCACGTGGTCCTGTCCAATGAGGGTATCGAAGGATCGCGGCCGGTATTTGCGGGCCAGTACGAGATAAGTCATGGCGTGATTGTAGAGCCAATGACGTGCCGCTTGCAGCGCGGCGATTTGAAAAGCGGATGGATGCTTCGCGACCTGGAAAATCGGACAACGAAGGTGGCGAGCCTTACTCCGGCACTGACCCTAAGCGACTATGGCTGCTTCGTTCCCGACCTGACCAGTTTCACCGCCGGACCATGCGAAGGGGCCCGCCGGGGTGAATTCTAACAGAGCGGCGCGAGGGCTGCTTTCACCACTCCTTCCGGCATCAATACAGGCATAGCAGCGAACGCATTGGAGGTAATGTCTGACCAATTGACATTGCAAAAGTGCATCTCGGAGGGAATCTCGGGTATGGAACCAATATCTAACATGCAGCTATGAAAAGGAGACTCAAGTATTTCTGTTCCATCTCCCTCCAGTGACAACTAAAGAAATATCGATGCTTTTTGACCACTTCATCCGCACCGACGGAACGCCAAAAAAAAATCGCGAGAATGACTTCGACTTCCTGAATCGCTCAGCTCGAGTCGAAATGGAGAAAACTCGAAAATTCCTCGCGCAACTTTTGGACAGCTATCCTTCAACCGAGCAAGACGAACTGGTATCTCGAGTCCAATCTGGAGACGACACCCTTTTTCAGTCGGCCATTTTCGAACTTCTTCTTTACTCGATACTGCGGAGAAGTGGATATCAGCTCACTGCACATCCTGTACTAGAAAACGGATCAAACGCGAGACCTGACTTCCTTGTAAAGGCGGCGGATGGCAGCAGCTTCTATTTGGAAGCTGTCCTAGCGTCAGAACAAATCGGTACCGTCGACAAGTCCGCCGAAGCAATTATTGGAGCAACACTGGACACGCTTTCGCAAAGCAGCCATCCCAACTTTGTGATTGGCGTGGAATCGAACGGCAAGCCAAAAACACAACCAAAGGCCGCCCGCTTAAGAAAGCAGATTCTTTCTTGGCTGGACTCTCTTGATGCAGACGAAGTCCTGCTTAATGCCAATGCGCATGGACTGATGCATGCTCCGACGTTTCGTTGGACGCACGAAGACTGGCACGTCACCTTCCGTGCACTACCTGTGTCAAAACATCTGCGCGGAAAGTCGAGCGTGCTAATCGGCGTGCTCGACCAAGGTGGCGGCGTAGTCAACCGCCACGGCCCGATTAAAAAAGCGGTGAAATACAAAGGCAACAAGTATGGAAAGCTAGATCTTCCGCTCTTAGTTGCAGTGAATGTCTCTAGTTTTCGACTTGATCGAATCGACGAGATGCAAGCGCTATACGGCGAGGAAAAATTCCAGTTTTCTTCAGGTGACAACTCAGAACAGCACGGATTTACGCGAGCATCGAATGGGGTCTGGACGAGTGAAAGTGGCCCTACATTTACGCGAATCAGCGGCGTTTGGTTGTTCGACGACTTAAGCCCATACACGATTGGACGCCGCAGCCAAACGATCTACTTCAATCCATGGGCGTTGCATAGACTACCTGACGACCTAAAGAGATTTCCTCACGCAATTCCGAGCGATGGGAAAGTAAGCTGGATCGAAGGGGAAAATCTCGGCGATATTCTGGGGCTTCCGAAAGACTGGCCGATCTAGTCTAGACTTCTACCCGATATTTATGGAGTCGATTGGATTCTGCACCAAGCCAAAAAAATTACACGTCGATCCACGCCCCTGCCCGCGGAAAATACAGCGCGGCTCGCGCCGGGCGGCCATCCAGCGCGGTCACTTGCGCGCAGTACCGCGCCAGTTGATCGCCGTGTCGGGCCCTCATCCTGTCGGCAAACGCCGCTTCGCTTTCGCCGGGATGCTGACGGCCGGTTTTGTAATCCACGATCAGCCATCCTGCTTCCGTACTCAGCGCCAGATCGATCACCGAGACCTTACCGGCGGCATCGATCAGCGGCCACTCCCGGCGGGCACCGGCTTGCGAGAGCAGCCAGCGGCCACGTTCGTGACTCACCGTGGCGAGCAGGGTTTCCAAGACCGCTTGTGCGGACGCCTCGGCGTGCGCGGCCGGTACACCGGCACGCGTCAGCTGGCGTTCGAGTTGATTGCCATAGCTTGCGAGCGTAGCGGCGGGCCAGCGGTCCATGCCGTCTTGTCCGATGCGGGCAAGCCAGGCGTGGGCCAGCGTGCCGATGGCGGCATCGAACGTGGATTCGGTGCGCCAGGCGGAGCGATCGCCGCCCGCGTAACGCAAGGGCGCGCGCTGCTCGCGCCAGCGATTGCGGGTGTCGTCCTGCGTGGCCAGCATAGCAACAGCGGCATCATCGATGCGCGAAAGAGGTTGCCCGGGCGGGGCCACCAGATCGACCACCTCGCCGGCTTGCGGGGCGTCGCCATTGGCGGGCGGCGCTTCGCACTGCAGGCTGGGCCAAAGCCGCGCGAGCAAACTGCTGGCCGCCGGCGCTTTGGGCGCACCGCTGGCATTGTCCAGCGATACGTGTGCGATCAGATGAAGACGTTGTTTCGCTCGGGTCGCCGCCACGTAAAGCAAGCGATCGGTTTCGTACTCGGCGCGTTGCTTCTCGCGCATGGCCAGATAGCGTGAGATGGGATCGGCTTCCTGATCGGCGCGCGCCTTGATGGGGCCGAAGAGCACCCTGCCCCCGCTTTGTTCGATACGCACGAGCGGCGACTGATCCGAGCGCGGCGCGCGGTGCAGGCCGTACAGCACCACGGTATCGAACTGCAAACCTTTGGATTTGTGCATGGTCATGATGTCGACCACGTCGGACTCGGCGGGATCGGGATTGGCGTACAGCCGCTGAACAGCCGCGTCGAGCCGCTCGGCATCCAGTCCGCCATGCGGTGCCAGCCGCTCGATGAGCATCAACAGGCTCTCGACGTCGTGCTCGGCGGCGCCACCCCCATACAGCGCGGCCCCGCCCAAACGTTGCCACGTACGCTGCAATGCGGCGGCCATCGGTAACGCGCCCGAGGCGTTGTCGTCATCGAGCAGGATATGCGCCACGCGATTCAGACGGGCGAACTCCGGTGCGGTGAGCACCCGTTGAGCGGGACTGTCGAGACCATCGCCTTTCAAGGCCGCCGCGATCAATGCCGGGATCGGGGTGTTGTGATCCTCGCCAAACAACGCCTCCAGACTATTGAGCGTGAGCCCGCACCACGGCGCGCGCAGCACCGACAGCCACGCCATGCGGTCGCCCGGATGCGCTTGCGCCCGCATCAGCTGGATCAAATCGGCCACAGCGGGACGCGCGTTCAATTGCACCAGATCGACGGCGCGGCTGCGAATGCCCCGCGCGGTCAGGGCACGCGCCAATCCGCCCAGATGGCCGCGCGCGCGCACCAGGATCGCAATACGATGATCGCTCCCGTACTGCGCACGCGTACGGTCGATGATGTCGATCACATGCGCTTGCGCCTGACGCTCGGTGAGCACGGCATCTTCGCCGCTCCACGCAGCGGCAAACGACACGGCATCGCCTTCGAGCGCCGCATGAAACGGCGTCGACTTGGCATAGGCAATGGCGCCACTGGGCGCGTCGTCACGCGCCGGCATGATGCCGTGGAAATTGCGGTTGACCCAATCGACGATACCGGCCTGCGAACGGAAGTTGTCGGTGAGCTGCAGAAACTTCGGTTCCAACAAGCCCAGCCCTTTATCGCGCACTTTCAGAAAGAGACCGACTTCCGCTTTACGAAAGCGATAGATGGACTGCATCGGATCGCCCACCAGAAATAATGTGCGGCCGTCGTGTTCCTGCCAGCCCGAAGTGAGCGTGGCGAGCAGGTCGATCTGCGTTTGACTGGTATCTTGAAATTCGTCGATCAGCAAATGGCGGATGGTCGCATCGAGTTTGAGCAGCAGTTCGCCCGGCTCATCCGCGCTGCCCAATGCCATGGCTGCGCGTTGGGCGATCTCGATAAAGTCGACCTCGCCCGTTTCGGCGAAGCGCATACGCAGTTGGGCCACGGCGATGCGCAGCGCCATCATCTGAGCCGAGAGCACTTCCCACTGCGCATCCGAAAGAAACGGCGGCGGCACATGCCGCACGCCGGCCAATAGCGGCACCCAGCGTGACGCGTGCGGACTGCCCGCAGCGTCTTCCAGCCATTGCGTAAAAGGCGTTTTGTGCGCGCTGCCGGCGGGAAAACCCAGGTTCTTGTTCACGCCTTTGGGGCTACGCAAGCCGCCTTGCGCGGTGAGCAGCAGATCGGCCACGGCCGTCCACATCGGCAATGCTGCGGCGTCGGCAGGAAGGTCATGTTCCCAATCGCGCAATGACGCCAATTTGTGGGCAGGGTCGCCCAGCGCATCGAGCGCTGCGGCAGCCATGCGGGCCGGGCCGCTCAACGACTGCGCCCACCCTGTCGGCATGGCGTCGTAGACGCGAGCGATGTCTTCTTCGACCGCCTCAGCCAAGGCCGCTTCGACGGCATCGCGATCTTCGGCATGGGCCAGGAGCGGTAGCCATTGGTCGCGTTGACCCAACATGCCGGCAATGGCATCGCGCGCGGCGGCGACGTCCACATCCAGGTGTGCGAGCAACGTGCGCACGGCCTCGAAGTCGTCGGCCAAGGCCAGCGTGGCATCGGCCGCAGCGGCAAAGTGCTCGCGCGCATCATCCACAATCGCGGGCATGCCGCCCAGCGCCGACAACCACGGCATGGCGCGAATGAGGCCGGCGCAGAACGAGTCGATGGTGCGTATCGAGAGCCGAGCCGGGTGATCCAGCAAACGCCAGCCTTGCTCGGCATCGTGTGCCAACGCGGCACGCGCCAGCAGCCAGCTGCGTCGTGCGTTGCCACTGTCGGGCTCGGGGCCGCTGTGCGCCTGCTGAAGCTTGTGCAGGACGCGCGCGTGCATCTCGGAAGCCGCCTTGCGCGTGAAGGTGATCGCCACGATTTCTTCAGGCCGCGTCACGGTAGGCAGCAACGCCAGAATGCGGTCGGTGAGCAGCTCGGTCTTGCCGGACCCGGCCGGTGCTTGCACGAGAAACGACCCGGAAGGATCGAGTGCCGCCAGACGCGCGGCATGATCCTGCGGCAACCGCTCTGCGGGCGGTTGCGAGGCGCCGTCGCCTTCAAGGGGGTAAAGGCTCTCGCTCACGCTACGTGCTCCTCGTGGTCGTCATCATCCAGGGCGAGGCGCAGAAACGGTAGCGCGTCGCAATACAGCAGGTCGTCGGGTCGCAAGACGATGTTGGGCGCATGCCCGGCCGCGTATTCATCGGCCAGCGCATGAATGGCGTCACGCCAACGCGCCAGAATAGCTGCCCAGGTCATGCCTGCGAACGCTTCCGTTTCGCCCGGCGTGGGCACGCCTTCAATCCCCAGGTCGGTATCGGCCAAGCCCTGCACCGCGATGCGGCGCGCGTGGATCTGCGCCAGGATCAAGCCCGCCACATCGTCGGCATTCACCGCTTCGCCATCAGCCAGCACTGCGGCGTAAAACGGTAATTGCAGATTGACCGGCCGCGCGCGCGACCAATCGGACTGGGGACGCAGCGGCGCCATGCCGGTTTTGTAATCGACGATCAGGCTGCGTCCATCGGCCAATCGATCGCGGCGATCGAGCCGTACCGAGAGCGACAACAGCCCGCGGCGCCACTCGATCAATTGCTCGACCTCACCGATCGTAAACGGCTCACGCTGCGCCTCGACATCGAACCAAGCCGCCAATACGCGCGCACCACGTGCGCACTCGAGCTCGCGCAGCGCCGGCGGATAGGCCACAAGCTCGCTATCCGCAGCGGCTGCGACGGCCTGCTCGATCACGGCCGACAAGGTGTCGTCACCGATCGCCTCATGCAAGCGGTCCTGATCGAGCACCATGCTCCACACCACTTCAAGCGCCTTGTGCAGGAACTGCCCGCGCACATTGACGCTTGCCGCATCGCCGTACGGCAGCAAGGCCCGACCGCCCAAACGATGGCGCACGAACGCCCACTGCGGATTGCGGGCTTGCGCTTCCAGTACATCCAGACCGCCGCGCGTGGGTGTGTCGCGGGTGAGCGGCGGGCCTTGATCGTCCTGGATCGAGGCTAAGGCCATTGGTGCAACAACGGGCGCAACCCCGGCGTTCAAAACCGCTTGCAAGTCATCGGCGGCATCAGGCAAGCCCGCGATCAACGGCGACGGCCGCAACTCGCGCTCGCCCTCCACTGCCGGATAGCTGGCGATCACGGTAGGTGCACAGCGACATAGCGCGTTGAACATGCCTTCGGCCCACAAGCGCTCACGCTCAGGCGTGGCGCGCGGTGTGCCCGCCTGGCGCAAAACGGCCAGCGGCAAGAGCGGATTGGGCTTGGGCGAGGCCGGCAACACGTCATCGGTGAGCCCCAGTACCCACACGCCATCCCAGTGCCCACCTTCGGCTTCGAGCATGCCGAGCACGTCCAAGCGCGCCAGCGGATCGCGTTGCGGCTGAAACACCGTGGCCAACGTGAGTTGCTCCAGCAGCCCCACCGCATGCACGGCATCCAGATTGCCTGCGGCCGGAGACAACGCGGCATATTGATCCAGCACATCGCTGAACGCACCGACCACCTGAAAGGACACGGAGTCGGGCGAGGCCTCCCCCGGAAAACCGAGCGCGGTCAGGGCCTCGCGCAGGATCTTGCCCCAACGATCGGTGCCGGCCTTAGCCGGTGCGGCATTGAATACCACGATCGACGCGTCCCACGCGTCGGCCAATCGCGGCAGCCCGCCCAACGCGGCACGCCAGCGAGCCTGATCGATACGTGAAAGCGCGCGCCGCCGCCATTGGGCATCGCACGAGGCACGCGCCGCCATCTCCGGCCGCTCCCCGGCGCAGTGCCCGGCAAGCAGGGCCGCGCCCAGCGTGCCGGGCTCGGCATGGCCCGCCTGCAACATCGCAGCCCACGCCTTGAGCCACGCCAATGCCGCCCGCACGGCAGGCCACTCATTGAGCGGTCGCCCCACAGCCACGTTGAAACTGTGGCGCGGCGCACCGCTCTCGTCGGCAAGCGCTTGCGTGAGTACCCGACGCGCAAACGGCGCATCCGCATCGAGTTGCGTCGACACGATGGCGTACCGCCCTTCGGGCGCGGCGTCGAGCCAATATGCGGCCCATGCCGCCGCCGCTCGCCACTGGGCGCCATGATCGGCGGCGCAATAGCGTTGCGGATGCGCAGGCTGCGCGAGCGTGTCTTCAAACCGGAGCCACGCCGTGCCGCGCTTTTCCAGCGCAGCCAAGAGACACGCAAGACGCGGCGATATTTCGGAAAAACCCGCCAGCACCACGCGCTCGGGCAGCGCCAATGCGCCTTGCGATACCGCATCCAGCACTGCGGCATAACCCCGATTCGCGTCTTCCGCGTCCAGCGTGCGCAGCCGCGCGCGATAGGCTTCACGCCAGCGCTCGAAGCCACGATATTCATCCGTCTCGGCGCCGGACGGCACATGGATCGCCCATTCGTCCATCAGGATATCGGCGTCGATGGCGAGTTTGGCGGCTTGGCCCATATCGAGCAATACGCGATCGGCTTCGGCGACGCGAATCACATCGCGCCACAGCAACTGCGTGGCAAAACCGTCGAGGCGAAAGCGTGCCACCTGCCATTGCGGATCGAAACTGAGCTCCTGCGCCGCTTCCACCAGCCATGCCGACAACGGCAAAATGCGCGGCAATTCGCTCACCTGACGTTCGCGCCGCGCACGCTGGGCGAGATCCAGCGTGAGCCGGCGCGCCAGACGATTGTTGACCGTCAATACCCAGGTGGACGCGGCCGGCAGGCGTGCCAGATCGTCGAGGGTAACGGCGGGCGAGAAGTCGAGCGATTCCTGCATCTGGGCGGCCTTTTTCGAAGAGGGAAAAGGATACCCCTAGATGGCAGGGCGCGCTGGCCCGCGGGCGGTCAGTTTTGCGCCAGATGAATGTCAAACCCAGCACGATCGGGTGCCAGTCCGGCGCGCAACGTCAACGCGGGAATGGTGTAATCCCCGGCATTCTGTTTGCGAAACGGAATGGGCGCAGTGCTCATCAGGGTATCCAGACGCTTGCCCAACGCTTCGCTCACCCGCTCGAATCCGTCCTCGTCGATCTTGCCGGTGCGATAGATCACATGCGGCGGCAGCACATCGAAACCCGGGTAGAACAACACGCCGTGCTGAATCGGGAAAAGGAGGTCGTCGATCGGCCCGTTGATACCACGGGGTCCATAGTGCGAATCCCAGCCTCCGGTCGTGACGACCAGCATGGCGCGCTTGCCGGCCAGGGTGCCTTCGCCGTAGCGGTCGCCCCAATGGCTGTCGGAGTGTTCTCCAACGCCGTAAGCGAAGCCGCACGCATACACCCGTTCGATCCAGCCCTTGAGGATGGCCGGCATGGAAAACCACCACAGCGGAAACTGCATGATGACCACATCGGCCCAGCGCAGCTTGTCCTGCTCGTGCGCAATATCCGCGCTTTGGGTGCCGGCTTCAAACGCCGCTTTCGAGTCCTGCGATGCATCGAAGCGCGCGCCTGGCGCTGCGGCCGTGTTGTCGCCCGCATCCAGCACCGCATTCCATTTCATGGCATACAGGTCGGAAACCTGAACGGTGTGGCCTGCGCGCTGCAGGCGATGCGTGGCGAAATCCTTGAGCGAGCCATTCAGGGAGCGAGGCTCGGGGTGAGCATAGACAAGAAGAACGTTCATGAGGGCAACTCCATCGATAAGTGCACCCACGATAGGATTGCCAGCGCTATATTGGAAATGAATTTCTGAAATGACAGGTATGTCTATGGCCAATTCCAAGTCAAGCGCGTCGACTGGCGCCCGCGCGGCTGCCGCCCCGTCTGCCCCGGTATATGCCTCTAACACCCCTTCTCGTGCCGCAACCTTCTCACTGAGACAACTCGACCTCAATCTTCTCGTCACGCTCGACGCGTTGCTGATCGAGCACAACGTCACACGTGCGGCCGAGCGATTGCATCTGACGCAACCTACGGTGAGTCTGCAACTTGCAAGACTGCGGGATGTGTTTGGCGACCCGCTCTTGCTGCCCGGCCCTCGCGGCATGCGGCCAACGGCACGCGCGGACGAACTTCGCGAACCCCTGCAGCACGCCCTGACAGCACTCAACCAAGCGCTGGCGCCCTCGACGCCCTTCGATCCCGCGCTATCGCAACAGACCTGGCGCGCAGCCGCGTTCGACTACAGCGAGTTCACCGTGCTGTTGCCCGCGCTGGCGGGCTTGCGGACATCGGCACCCGGCACGCGGCTCGCCGTGCTTCAGACCACGCCCGCGCGGGTGGGGCGGATGGCGGAGCAGGGAGAGATCGATTTCGCTTTCCTGATTGGCGCCGAAGCACCGCCCGATCTGCACCGCTTGCCCCTGTTCAAAGAGCGCTACGTGCTCGCCGGACGTGTCGGACATCCACGCCTGCAGCGCCGCCCCACTCTGGCGCAGTTCTGCAAGCTCGATCATGTGATCGCGTCGCCGGACGGCGGCGGGTTTCATGGCGTGACGGACACGGCCCTGTCCGAGCGCGGCCTGACGCGCCGCGTGGCATTGTCGGTGCCGCACTTTCTCTTTCTCAGATCGGTGCTGGAGAGCACCGATCTTGTGGCGATGGTGCCCTCCCGGCTGGTGCGCGACAACCCGGCACTCCAGGTCGTCGAGCCGCCCATCGAGGTGCCCGGGTTCGAGATGCTGATGCTCTGGCATGAGCGGGTGCATCGCGATCCCGCGCACCGATGGCTGCGCGCGCACATCGCCGGTTCAGTCTAGCGTTGCGGAGGTGGCGCGCCGCCCACATCCTTGCGCACCTTGGCCACGTCCGAAGCCGATACTGCGGCCGCGTTATTGCCCCAGCTGTTGCGCACGAACGTCACGACATCGGCCACTTCCTTGTCCGTCAGGCGCCAGTCGAAACCGGGCATGGCGTACTCGGTCGGTGCGCTTGCCGTGCCCGGCATCTGTGCACCTTTGAGCACGATGTGGATCAGCGACGTGGGATCGGCGGTGTTCACCGTCGAGCTCAACGCCAACTGCGGAAACGTCTCGGCATAGCCCTGACCCGTCGAGCGGTGGCAAGCCGCACAGTTGTTCAGGAAGGCCATTGCGCCGTCGCTTTTATCCGAACCGACGCGCAGGGCTTGCGCGGTGGCAGGGTTTGCAGCCAACGGCGTCTTCGCCTTGTCATCGACCGGCGGCAAGCTCTTCAGATAAACGGCGATCGCGTTCAGATCGGCATCGGTGAGGTATTGCGTGCTGTCCTGCACCACCTGCGCCATGCCGCCAAATGCTGCCGCGTGGCTGTTGCGGCCGGACTTCAGGAACACGGCAATATCTTCCTTCGTCCAGGTTCCCAATCCGCCCACCATATCGCCGCGCAGGTTTTTGGCAAGCCAGTTGTCGATCACCGCACCCGACAGGAACGCCGTGCCGTCGGCATCGCTGACGGCTTTCTCCTGCAACGCAAAGCCACGAGGCGTATGGCAACTGCTGCAGTGGCCCAGCCCTTCGACCAGATACTTGCCCCGCAGCAAAGCATCCTGCTCCGAGGGTGCCGCACCTTGCGCGCCGGCGGCAGCCGTGCTCGTGCCGGAAGCGCCGGCCGGGGTGCCGGCCGTCGATGACGGCGCCATCGCATTCGTCGGTGCGGCATTGGGCGCGGCGGTCTTGCTTGCCGAGGCGCTCGCGGCTACGGGATCGGGCGCGAACATCCACCGCCAGATTCCCAACGGCCAACGCATCGATAACGGCCAGACGATGTCGGTATCCTTGTTGGCCTGGTTCACGGGCGTCACGCCATGCATGAAGTACGTGTACAGCGCGTTGATGTCATCCGGCGTGACGTTGGCATAGGCGGTGTAGGGCATTGCCGGATACAGCGAGTGCCCGTCACGCGCCTTGCCTTCGCGCAACGCGCGATCGAAGTCTTCGAGCGTGTAATGGCCGATACCCGTGTCTTTGTCCGGCGTGATGTTCGTCGAATAGATCGTGCCCAGCGGGGAGGCAATCCCCAGGCCACCGGCAAACGGTTTGCCACCCCCTGCCGTATGGCAGGCGATACAGTCCCCTGCGCGCGACAGGTATTCGCCCCGCTTGATCATCTGCGCGTCGACATTGCCTGCCGCCGCGCCGGCACCCGCACCGGCGCCAAGTTTGGCGTTGGTATCCGCGGCGGCCCGGTCGACATTGCCTTCGGTTTTGGATGTGGTGCCCAGGGCCGGGGTATCGGAGACGGCCTCAGCCGCCCATACGCCGCCCGCGGCGCCCAACGACATCGCGGAGAGTGCCGCAACAATGGCATGCTTGATCATTGTGCGTCTCCTTAAGCCTGAACCAGCGGACCGGGGTTCTTCAAGTACTGTTCGCAGATGGCTTGCGCCGACCAGTACGCCAATGCGCCCACGACGCCGGTCGGGTTGTAGCCCATGTTCTGCGGGAAAGCACAGGCCCCCATCACGAACACGTTGGGCACGTCCCAGCTTTGCAGGTATTTGTTGACGACGCTTTCCTTGGGATTGGTTCCCATGATTGCGCCGCCGGTGTTGTGCGTGCTTTGGTAGGGACGCGTGTCGTAATGCGAGCCCTTCTTGCGCACGCCAACGAAATACTTCTCAGGCTTCATGGCTTTCGCCACCTCTTCCATTCGCGTGCCCATGTAACCCAGCATGTTGTATTCGTTATCGTGCCAGTCGAACGTCATGCGCAAGAGCGGCTGACCGTAGTGATCCTTGTAGGTGGGATCGAGCGAAAGATAAGCGTCGCGATACGACATGACGGAACCGGAAATGCCGATCGTCATATAGCGCTGATACGCGTCCTGCACGCCCGCTTTCCATGCCGTTCCCCAACTCGGCGTGCCGGGAGGCGTGGCCGCCTGCTTGATGGGACGCCCGCCCGTGCGCACGTGACGAATACTCGCCCCGCCCAGAAAACCCAACGGGCCGTGATCGAACTGATCGCCGTTCAGGTCGTCCATACCCACGCCGCCGGCGCCGGTGCCTGCGAACGGATTGAGCTGCGTGCCTTTGGGCAGCAGCACATTCACGCCGCCGTTCATTTGATAAGCGTAGTTTTTGCCGACCGTGCCTTCGCCGGTTTTGGGATCGTAGGGCTGGCCGATGCCCGAGAGCAGCAGCAACCGCACGTTGTGCATCTGGTACGCCGACAGGATCACAAGATCCGCAGGCTGCTCGATCTCGCGACCCTGCGCGTCGATGTAGGTCACGCCGACGGCTTTCTTCCCGGTTGAGTCGAGATCGACCTTGATGACGTGAGCACGGGTACGCAACTCGAAATTCGGTTTCTTCAACAGTACCGGCAAGATGGTGGTTTGCGGCGACGCCTTCGAGTACATATAGCACCCGTAGTTTTCGCAGAACCCGCAGAAGTTGCACGGGCCCAGGCGAACGCCGTACGGATTGGTGTACGGCGCAGAGGCATTCGCCGCAGGCGCGGGGTAAGGATTGAATCCGACTTCGCGGGCTGCCTTATCGAACAGCTCCGCACCCAACGTGGTCGCCAAAGGCGGAAGGGGAAACTCTTTACTGCGCTTGCCCTCCAGCGGATTGCCGCCGGCGACGATCTGTCCGTTCAGATTTCCCGCCTTGCCGGACGTGCCGCAAACATACTCGAACTTGGAGAAGTATGGCTCCAGCTCATCGTAGGTGACACCGAAATCCTGGATCGTCATGCCCTCGGGAATGAAATCCTTGCCGTAGCGCGTTTCGTAACGGGTACGCAGCTCCAATTCTTCAGGCAACGCGCGGTAATGCATGCCGTTCCAATGGAACCCGGCCCCGCCCACGCCATCGCCCAACAGGAACGAACCGTTCTGACGGTAAGGCACCGCCACATCGTCGACCTTATGGCGGATCGTGACGGTTTCCTTCGACAGATCCTGGAAGAGTTTGCCGCGCACAGAATACGCCAGCTCATCCAACACCTTGGGATACTCGGCGTCCTTGGGCGTATCTTTCATCTCGCCGCGTTCCAGCGCGAGCACGTGCAAACCCGCATCGGTCAATTCCTGGCCAAGAATGGCACCGGTCCAGCCGAAACCGACGAGCACGGCATCGACTTTGTCTTTTTTGATTGCCATCGCTTAGCCCTTTTCTCCGGAAATCGATACTGGCCCATAGGGGTACTTGGCGTTCGGTTGGTCGACCCAGTCCATGAAGTCGCCACGAGCGCCCGGGAAACCCACCAGTTTCCAGCCCACCATGCCCTTGTTGCCGCCGTAGATCGGGTCTGCCAGAAAGCCTTCCTTGGTGTTGGAAAGCAGAAAATCGAAGAAGGTTTTTGCCGGCACCGATTCAAAATCGGGTTTGCCCGACTGCACATCTTTCAGTACCTGTTCCTGCGTCGGCCGGTCGAGTTCCACAAACACCTTGCCGTGCATTTTTTTGCACCAGGTGTCGCAATCCTGGATGCCATGCCGATACGCTTCACGCGGACTCTGATTGATCTGATAACCCATCTCCGGGATGGAATCAGGATGAAATGGCCCCTGCATATACCAGAGCTTGCCGTGCCCATAGGGCATTTCCATTTGCCGATCGATGAATTCGGGCACACCGGCCTGAATCGCACCTGGGCCGAAGTCGTCGGCCGGAATCAAATGATCGACAGCGGCGTTGATGAACGCCCACTCCTGCTTGGAGAAATACGTGGGTGAATACGCTTTATTATCCTGGCGCGCGACGGGCGCCTCGTTACTACAGGCCGTTTGCGTAAGCGCGGCACCGGCTGCCATGGTCGAGGCAGGAACGATCGCCAGCGCTTGCAGGAAGCGTCTGCGCGGTCGCGTATCTTCTGTCATGTGATTCTCCGTGAACAATCCGCGTTGTCACGGTAGCCAAACACGTCATTTCAATAATGGCAGAGAGGATCGCGACAACACCATCTGCGCCCAAAAACGCAAAAGGCCTTCTGTGTCGACAGAAGGCCAGATGATTATCCGCGCGGTGTGCGCAAAAGCGCTCGAAGCTTGAGCAGAACAGTGTGGTTTAAGTTTTTTGTCAACCAAATAATATAATGGCGCTAAACGCTCATATTTTGCGTTGAACGACAAACGATTAACTTTTTGTCGCTTAAATGACGACAAGCTGAATATACAACAGCGCCAAGAATGTTTGTAGATGATCGAGCGGTTGTCAGAATCCGCAGAGGGCGGCAACCGTCTCCCAATTGATCCGCATTTCGGGCGATTGATACGCCCAAAAGCCAAGCATGAGCACTGCTGTGATGGCAACGTACGTCGTCCAACGCCACCCCCGCGGCACCCGCGACCATGCGAGGCCATCGGCCGCGTTCTCGGCAGGCGGATTGACGGCGGTCTCGTCGGGCACCCGGAGGGACACCTGATCGGACCCGTGGCTGGATCGATCGCCCCGCATGATCAAGCGGCCGCCTGCGCGGGTAGGCGCACGGCAATCGCCTGTTCACGCACCGGGAAGCACAACAGCGCTGCCACGACAGCGAGCACCAGCCCGATCCACCACATCGCGTCGTAGCTGCCGGTGCGGGAATACAGCCACCCGCCCATGCCGACGCCGATGAAGCTGCCGATCTGGTGCCCCAGGAAAACGATGCCCGATAACGTGGCGGCGTAGCGAAAGCCGTAGATCTGGCCGATCAAGCCCTGCGTAAGCGGTACGGTGCCCAGCCAGAAAAGGCCCATCCACGCGGCAAACACATACAACACCATTGGCGTGAGCGGCACGAACAAGACAAGCGCCATGCCGAATGCCCGCAGAAAATAGATCGCCGCCAACAGGTGTTTTTTGCTGTACTTGCCACCCAGCTTGCCGGCACCGAACGATCCGGCCACATTGAACAATCCGATCAACGCCAACGCCGTGGCGCCATGCGTGGCCGTCAAGCCGCTATCGGTAACGAACGCCGGCAGGTGCAGCGTGATGAAGGCGGTATGGAAGCCACAGACGAAGTAGCTCCAGAAGAGAAAATGAAACGAAGGATGCCGGAACGCCTGGCGCACCGCACCGCCCAGCGACAGATGTACTTCGCCAGGCGCCGACTGGGCCGGTTTGCCGCGCAGGAAATACGCCAGCGGCAAGATCAGCGCAACCATGGCGGACAAGGCCCACAGTGCGCCCGTCCAGTCGAAACCGTTGATGAGAAATTGACCCGACGGCACGATGAGGAACTGGCCGAGCGAACCGCCGGCGCTGGCGATGCCCATGGCCGTACTGCGTGAGGCCGGCGGCACCGCGCGGGCGATCACGGGAAGGATGACGGGAAACGTGACGCCGCCCTGCCCCAGTCCCACCAGCACGCCGGCCGTGAGATAGAGCATCGGTTCGGTGGTGGCGAAGCACATGCCGATCAGGCCGACAATGTAAATGACGGCGCCGAGCGCCATCGTGCGGCCTGCACCCCACCGGTCGGCCATGATGCCCATGCCGATGCACGACAGGCCCCAAACGAGATTCTGGATCGCAAAGGCGATCGAGAACACATCGCGGCCCCAGCCGTTCTGCAACCCGACGGGCTGCATGAAGAGGCCGAAGGTGGCGCGCACCCCCATGGCAAACAGCACAACGAGCGTGCCCATGATGATGATGCGCAGGGGCTTGCTGTCAGTGGGGCTCATGGGGCGTCCTAAGGGACTGTTATCGAGAAACCGCGGGATGTGCTGCTGCGCGCCTACCCTTGTCTCGAGGGCAATACAGCGCGCGCAGGTAATACGGGTGGTGTCGCCAGCAGGAATCGAACCTGCAATGCAGTCTTAGGAGGACCGGGGTATATCCATTTACCTATGGCGACAACGCCTTGGATTGTAGACGCAAAATTCGGGTCATTTGCCACGCCCTGCCATCAGGCTGATGGAAGACGACACGTGGCGCGCTGCCGATCTCGAAAAACCGCCACGCGATTGCCACCTCACGACGGCGTGGACACGGAAGGTCCGCTGGGCCGGCGCTCGAGCATGAGATCGTAAAGACTGCGCGCCGCAGGCGACAACACCGTACCGCGGCGCTGCACGAGGTACAACCGCCGCACCAGTCCGCGCACGCGTATCGGGCGGCTGATCAGATCGGGGCGCTGAAACTCGAAGAGCGTCAACGCGGGCACCACCGTGATGCCGATGCCGGCCGCAATCATGCCGGTAAGCGTGGCCAATTGCTCCACTTCCAGCACCGTGTTGAGCGGCATCGGGTGAAATGCCAGCTCGAGTTGCTGGCGCACGCTGTGGGATCGCGCCAGATGAATGAAAGGTGCCGCAGCCAGATCGCGCAATCCCACGCGCGCCTGCGACGCCAGCGGGTCGTCGCGACGGCACACCAGGTGAAATCGGTCTTCGCACAGCAATTCGGCCTGCAGGTCCTTGGCCTGCACATTGGACGAGGCCAAGGCGAAATCGACGCGTCCGGCACGCAGCAGTTCCAGGCACGGTGCGGAGAGCACATCGGCCAGGCGGAGCTCGATACCGGGGTAGCGACGCATGAACTCGGCCACGATCCCCGGCAGCCAACCCGAGGCGACCGACGGCAACGCGGCGACTGCCACCCGCCCCTTCTCACGCGCGGCACGCCCCCGGAAATCGTCCACCATTTCGTCGAACTCGGACACCATGCGGCGGATCGACTGCTCCAGCACCTGACCTTGCGGTGTGAGCGAGACGTTGCGCGTATCGCGATCGAAGAGGCGGTCGCCCAGGCTCTCTTCGATGGCACGAATCTGCGTGCTGAACGCCGACTGCGACAGGTTGCATTGCTGCGCGGCCCGCGTAAAGCTGCGCTGATCCACCAACGCCAGAAAGGCGCGTAGATCGCGGGTCGATAGATTGATCTCTTTCATCGCAGGTCATTGCTCCGTCTTGCAGACGTAGGTGAGCGCCGTAAGCTCGCCGCCATTGCGGCGGCAGTGGTTTGCGCCGTCGCCCATTTATCTGCCAGGTCGTTTAATCGATCTGAATTTTCTGTTTTACCAATTCTAAGCCAGGCGATAAAGTGGCGGTGCCTGCTCGATCGGGCCCACGAAATCTAGAACATCACACATCGGCATCAACCCCCGAGGAGAGAGACAACATGTCTACGATGACGCGCCGTACCGTCCTGCGTGCGATGGCTGCCGCGCCCGCCATGTATCTGGGCATTCCGAAGTTTGCACACGCGGCCGAGTTCAACTTCAAGTACGCCAACAACCTGCCGATCACGCATCCGCTCAACGTGCGGTCGCAGGAGGCGGTGGACCGGATCAAGCGCGAGTCGAACGGCAGGTTGGACATCACCATCTTCCCGAACAATCAATTGGGCGGCGATACCGATATGCTGTCGCAGGTGCGCAATGGCGGCATCGAACTCTTCACGCCGTCCGCGTTGGTGATCGCTACGGTGGTGCCAGTGGCTGCGATCAATGCCGTGGGGTTTGCATTCGCCAATTACGATCAGGTCTGGCAAGCGATGGATGGCCCCCTGGGCGCCCATGTGCGCGAAGCGATCGGCCGCGCCAATCTGTATGCCTTCGAAAAAATGTGGGACAACGGCTTTCGCCAAACCACCACCAGCAATCGCCCGGTCACCTCGGCCGCCGATCTGGACGGCACGAAGATCCGCGTGCCGGTGAGCCCGCTGAGCATCTCGATGTTCAAGGCGCTGTCCGCTTCGCCTGCGAGTTTGCAGTTCAGCGAGGTGTATTCCGCGCTGCAGACGCGCATCGTGGATGCGCAGGAAAATCCCTTGCCCATCATCCAGGCCGCGAAGCTGTACGAAGTGCAGAAATTCTGCTCGCTCACCAATCACATCTGGGACGGTTATTGGTTCATCGCCAACGGTCGCGCGTTCAAGCGCCTGCCGCCCGATCTGCAACGCTTGTGGGAAACGGCCTTCAACGAGGCCGGCATGAAGCAGCGCGACGATCTGAAAACGATGAACCAATCGATTCAGGCCGATCTGGAATCGAAGGGCCTGAAGTTCAACACCACCCGCCCGGATTCCTTCCAGACCGCCTTGCGCAAGGCAGGCTTCTACACCGAATGGAAAACCAAGTTCGGCGATCAAGCGTGGGGCTTGCTCGAAGCCGTGTCCGGCAAACTGGCCTGACGCCATGGACGCCGTCGCCGCCTTCACCCAACAGCAACCCGGCGCTCAACCGGTTCAACGCCCCCGGTTGGCGGCGCTGGATCGCTGGTTGGGTTTTCTCACGGAAGTACCGGCCGCTCTCCTGGTCGTAGCCGAGATCGTTCTCCTCTTGGCCGGCGTGATCGCGCGCTACGTGTTTCACGCGCCGCTGGTGTGGACCGATGAGCTCGCCTCCATCCTTTTTCTGTGGCTGTCGATGCTGGGCGCCGTCGTGGCGTTGCGCCGCGGCGAGCACATGCGGATGACCGCCTTGCTCGCGCGCGTCTCGCCCAGCACCCGGGCGCTGCTGGATGTGGTGGCGATCGCCGCATCGCTAGCCTTCCTGGCGATGGCGTTTCCGCAAGCGCTCGACTATGCGATCGAAGAAGCGGTCGTGGTGACGCCCGCGCTGGAGATCCCCAACGCCTGGCGCGCCGCCGCGCTGCCCACCGGCTTCGGGTTGATGCTAGTCGTGGGGGTGGTGCGCCTGCTGCGCGTGGGCAGCCTGCGGCAGGCGGGCCTTGCCGTATTGATCGTGGCCGCAGTGGTCGGGGTGTTCGTGCTGGCCCAGCCGCTCCTGATGCCGCTGGGCAAACTCAATCTCATCATCTTCTTCGTGGGCGTGGTGGCGGCCAATGTGTTCATGGGCGTGCCGATCGCGTTCTCGTTTGCCTTGGCCACCTTCGGCTATCTGGCGCTCACCACGCACACGCCATTGATGGTGATCGTGGGCCGCATGGATGAGGGCATGTCGCACCTGATTCTGCTGGCGGTGCCGATGTTCATTTTTCTGGGCTTGCTGATCGAAATGACGGGCATGGCGCGCGCCATGATCGGCTTTCTGGCGAGCCTGCTTGGGCACGTGCGTGGCGGCCTGTCGTATGTGCTGATCGGCGCGATGTACCTGGTGTCGGGCATCTCGGGGTCGAAGGTGGCCGACATGGCGGCCGTGGCGCCGGCGCTGTTTCCGGAAATGAAAAAACGCGGATCCAAGCCCGGCGACCTGGCGGCGCTGCTGGCATGCACCGGCGCGCAAACCGAAACCATTCCGCCAAGCATCGTGCTCATCACCATCGGCTCGGTAACGGGCGTATCGATCGCGGCGTTGTTCACCGGCGGCATGCTGCCCGCGGTGGTGTTGGGTATCACGTTGGGCGCCATCGTCTGGGCACGCACGCGCCATCAGGATTTGAGCCACGTCACGCGTTCACCGGGACGCGAGATCCTGAAGGCCATGGCCATCGCGATTCCCGCCCTGATCCTGCCGTTCGTGATCCGCGCCGCGGTGGTCGAAGGCGTGGCCACCGCCACCGAGGTGTCCACGATCGGCATCGCCTATTCAGTGCTCGCCGGATTGCTGATCTATCGCCAGTTCGATTGGCGTCGTCTGCCCACGATGCTGATCGAAACGGCGGCGTTGTCCGGCGCCATCATCTTCATCGTGGGTGCGGCCACCGGCATGGCCTGGGGGCTCACGCAGTCGGGCTTCTCGCGCGATCTGGCGACTGCCATGGCGTCGTTACCGGGCGGCACCACCGGCTTTCTGATCGTGTCGATCATTGCCTTCGTCATCCTGGGCAGTGTGCTGGAAGGCATTCCCGCGATCGTGCTGTTCGGTCCGTTGCTGTTTCCGATTGCACGCGCCGTGGGCGTGCATGAGGTGCACTACGCCATGGTCGTGATTCTCTCGATGGGCGTGGGCCTGTTCGCACCGCCCTTCGGCGTGGGCTACTACGGCGCATGCGCCATCAGCAAGGTCAATCCGGACGACGCGATTCCATATATGTGGGGTTATCTGAGCGCACTCATCATCGGGGTATTCCTGGTGGCGTTCATCCCCTGGATCTCGATCGGTTTTCTGTAATCAACGCATCGATAAGGTGGCATGACATGAGTCGTTTTTTTGGTGAAGTGCGGCAGGCAGGTTACGTGGTGCACGATATCCACGAAGCCATGACCTATTGGAGCGAAACGCTGGGCATCGGCCCCTGGTTTTATGCGGATCGCGTGCCGGTCGAGAATTTTCATTATCGCGGCAAACCCTCGCCGATTCAGGTCTCGGTCGCGCTGGCCAACTCCGGCCCGTTGCAGATCGAACTGATCCAGCAACGTAACGATGCGCCGTCGATGTACAAGGATTTCCTCGATGCCGGCCGCACCGGACTGCAGCACATGGCCTACTGGACCGAGGACTTCGAGGCCGATCTCGAACGGCTCTCGCAGCAGGGTCTGGCGGTGGGCATGAGCGGCGAGGTCGGGCAGCGCGGACGGTACGTGTATTTCGACACCGAAACGCATCCCGGCACCGTGATCGAATTATCGGAAGTGGCCGGCCCCAAGGGCAAGCTCTTCAAGCTGATTCGCGAAGCCTCGCTGAACTGGGACGGCACCCAGCCCGTACGCCCCTTCCCCGATCTCTCGACGTTGTGACACCATGACTTCCACCCCGCGTCCCGAGTTCGAAGCCACCTACCTGATCGAAACGCCGTTTGCCTTGGAGCAAGCGGCCAACGTGTTGGCAGGCGAGCAATCCAGCGGCACGTTCGTGCAAGTGGCCGGCGAAACCGCCGACCTGCGTGCCCGCTCGCGCGCCACCGTCACGGCCATCCGCGAATTGGGTACGGTGCATACGCCCAGTTTGCCCAATGCGTTTCTCGAACGCCGTCAGATCGGTGGGCCGTACAAGCGCGCCGAAATCACCGTGCGCTTTCCCATCGATAACGTGGGTGCAAATTTACCGACGCTGGCGGCCACCGTGGCCGGCAATATCTACGATCTGGGCGAGATGACGGGCGTGAAGCTGATGACGCTCACGCTGCCGCCCGAGTACGTACGGCAATTCGACGCGCCGCGCCATGGCGTGCAAGGCACGCGGTTGCTCACCGGCTGCACGTCGGGCCCGATCGTGGGCACCATCGTCAAACCCAATGTGGGCATGTCGCCGCACGATACCGCGCGCGTGGTCGACGAGCTGTGCACGGCGGGCGTGGACTTCATCAAGGACGACGAAGTGATGGCCAACCCGCCGCATTCGCCGCTGCACGAACGGGTTGCGGCGGTGATGGCGGTCATCAACCGGCACGCCGAGCGTACCGGGCGCAAGGTGATGTATGCGTTCAATATTTCCGACGATCTCGACGCGATGCGGCGGCACGCGGATCTGATCGAGAAGGCCGGCGGCACGTGTGTGATGGCGAGCCTGAACTGGTGTGGGTACGCGGCGATTCAATCGCTGCGGCGCACGACAGCGCTGGCGCTGCACGGCCATCGCAACGGCATGGCGATGATGTCGCGCCATCCGTTGCTGGGCATGGACTTCCAGGCGTATCAGGTGCTCTGGCGGTTGGCTGGCGTGGATCAACTGCACGTCAATGGGCTGGCCGGCAAGTTCTACGAAAGCGATGACAGCGTGGTGGCGTCCGCGCGCGCCTGCCTGCAACCGCTGGCCGGCGACGATGCGGTGATGCCGGTGTTTTCGTCGGGCCAATGGGCGGGCACGGTGCCGCCCACGTTCGCAGCGGTCAAGAGCGACGACCTGATCTTCCTCTCCGGTGGCGGCATCCTGGGCCACCCCGATGGCGCAGCCGCCGGCGTGCAAAGCATTCGCGACGCCTGGCGCGCGGCAGGCGAAGGCGTGCCGCTGCCGGTCTATGCCGAGACGCGTCCGGCGCTGGCTCACGCGCTGGCGTTCTATGGCTGACACGGTAACGCTCGCATACTACGGCGACGACTTTACCGGCTCGACCGATACGCTGGCGACAGCGGTGCAGTCCGGCTGGCGCGCGGTCTTGTTCATGCGCGTCCCCAGCGCCCAGGATCTGGCCGCGTTCGGGCCATTGGATTGCATCGGCATCGCGGGCACGGCACGCGCGCAATCGCCGGCGCAAATGGATGAGACGCTGCCGGCCATTTTTCGGGGGCTCGCGGCCACCGGTGCCCCCTTCATCCAATACAAAACGTGCTCGACATTCGACAGCGCGCCGCACATCGGCAACATCGCGCATGCCATGGCGATTGCGCGTGAGGTGCTCGGTGCGCAATCCGCTGCTATCGTGGGCGGTCAACCCAGTTTGGGACGCTACTGCGCGTTTGCCACGCTGTATGCGCGCGCCGGCCACGATAAGGCGGTGTACCGCATCGACCGCCATCCCACCATGTCGCGTCATCCGATCACCCCGATGCTCGAACCCGATCTGCGGCGGCATTTTGCCGCACTGGGCGCGCCCGGCGTCGTGTCGTTCGATACGGTTCGGCTGGACGACGCGGACCACGCGGCGCGCTGCGCGGCATTGGATGCGATGCTGGCGGCCGCGCCGCCCGCGGTGCTGTTCGATGCGATGTCGACGACACATCTGGCGCGCATCGGTGCGCTGATGCGCCATCGCGCGCAATCCTCGAGCGGCCCGCAACTGCTGGTGGGGCCGACGGGCGTGCTGCAGGCGTTGGCCGCATCGGCCGAAACGGCACCCGATGCGCCGACGCCCGCCGAAGTTGACCAGACGTTCATCATCTCCGGCAGCCGCTCCCCCACGACTGCCGCACAGATCGATGCGGCAGAGGCGGCCGGCTTCGTGTCGCTGGCCATCGATGCCCAAGCGATGGTGTCGCAAGCCGATTGGTATATCGACGTGCTGGCCGACACGATCGCCACGTCGCTCGCCGCCGGTCTGAGCGTGATTGCGCACAGCACGTTAAGCGATGGCAGCCGCAGCAAGCACCCCGGGTTCACGGAAGCATTGGCACGCGGTTGCGGCCAGTTGATGCAAGCGGTGCTCGCGCGCCACCCCTTGCGGCGCGTGGGCTTCGCGGGCGGCGATACGTCGAGCATCGCGGTGGCCTCCTGGCACATCCAGGCACTTACGTTTGCGTTTTCGCTGAGCCCGGGTGTGGCGGTGTGCCGCATCCATGCGCCCGACTCGCCGCTGGATGGGGTAGAGCTCATGCTCAAGGGCGGACAAATGGGTCCACCCGACGTGTTTACCGCCTTGCTGGGCGGCGCACGGTCGCCCGCCTGACGCTATAGTGATCCGCATCCACGACGCTCGCGGATTCGCGACGCGCGTCCATCACGGAGACACCAGGCATGAACCTCGAATTGACCGGTAAAGTCGTATTGATCACAGGTGGCAGCAAAGGCATCGGATTGGCGTGCGCGGCAGCATTCGCCGCCGAAGGGGCGCGGGTGGCGATCGTGTCGCGCGACGAAGCCAATCTACGCCAGGCCGTCGAGCACTTGAAGGGATTGGGGCATGCGGTGCATGCGGAAGCCGCCGATCTGGGTGACGACGCCCAGGCCGAACGCGCAGCACGCAATGTGGAAGCGGCGTTGGGTCCGATCGATGTGCTAGTCAATTCGGCCGGCGCCGCGCAAAAAACCGCCCCGCCCGACCTTACGCCGGCCATCTGGCGCAAGGCAATGGACGCCAAATACTTCACTTATATCAATGCCATGCAAGCCGTTCTTGCGGGAATGGTCGAACGCAATCAGGGAAGCATTGTGAACATCGTGGGCGCGGGCGGCCGGGTGGCAAGCCCGATTCACCTGCCCGGCGGCGCCGCCAACGCGGCGCTCATGCTGGCCTCGGCCGGGTTGGCCAACGCCTGGGCCGGCAAGAACGTGCGCGTCAATGTGATCAATCCCGGTGCCACCATTACCGATCGCCTCACCCAGTTGCTCAAGGCCGAGGCGGATTGGCGCGGGGAAGACCTCGACACCCTGCAGCGCGAGGGTGAGAAACGGATTCCGATCGGCCGCTATGGCCGTCCAGACGAGGTGGCCGACGTGGCCGTCTTCCTGGCCTCTGCCCGGGCGAGCTACGTCACCGGCGCCATGATCACCATGGACGGCGCGATGCATCCACTGCCGGGTTGAGGCCGCAGTGTTCGTCGACCGGGCGGCGGCCCGGCGTCGCGGCACGCTTACACAACAGATGCTGCAATCGACTTCAGGCGGCCCCCGCGCCGCCGTCAACCTCACCCATATGCAGTAAAAAAAGAAACCGGGTGAGATGAATCTGATGCCGCGAACGGCGAGATCGGCCGTTCGCCGGACTTAGCGTGTTTTGCTTCATCCGGTTATTTAATGTCGGCTAACGTCGCGCTTTCGTCGTTTGTATGCAAATTGTCACGGTTTCCGAGCGGCACAGCAGTCAAAAATCTGCCATCATGGCGGCCGGCCTGTACTTAACTTGATTTTTCGTTTAGATTTGGGCCGTAACCCCATAATTCGTCAGTGTTTTTCGGGCGTCGTCCGAAGCAATAATTTTTTACATTCAATAAGTGAGCGGTGGCGATGACGTCGTTTTGGACACGAATGGCAAAGTTTGGGACGGGCGCAGCGACCGCGCTCGCCTTGGTGCTAGGCACCACGCCCGCAACGGCCGCGCGCGCCGACCCGTGCAAAACCAATAGCAAATCGGCCGCCTGCAAGGCGACCAAGACCCCGGCCGCCAAAACGTCGACGGCCAAGTCGACCAGCGCGAAGAACAGCTCGAAATCCAGCGCGCAGGCCACCAAGGCATCGACTGCGAAGAACACCAAAGCTGCCGCCTCGAACTCGAAGGTAAAGGTAGTACTGCGATCGAAGAAGTCTGCTGCTGAAGAAGCCGATCGCCAGGCCGCATCGCGCGCCACCGCCGAGAAAACGGCCCGGGCCACGTCCGCCCGCTCGCGCAACGCCTTGGCCGTGTCCGCCGCGGCAGCCGCGACCGAAACCGATACCCCTGCGATTCTGTCCGCCGGCACCACGCGCGCAGAAGCTGCCGCTGTGCGTTCGAGCATCGCCTACGTGCAGGATCTCGAATCGTCGACCGTGCTGTTTGCCAAGAACGACCGCATGGTGCGCCCGATCGCCTCGATTTCGAAGCTCATGACCGCGTTGGTCGTGATCGACGCCAACCAGCCTCTCGACGAAGTGCTGGAAATCACCGAAGACGACGTCGATCGCGTCCGTCATTCGCCGTCGCGTCTGACGGTAGGCACGCGTCTTACTCGTGCCGATATGCTGCATCTGGCGCTGATGTCGTCGGAAAACCGGGCCGCGCACTCGCTCGGCCGCTACTACCCGGGTGGCCTGCCCGCCTTCGCCCGCGCGATGAACAACAAAGCGCAATCGCTGGGCATGTACGACTCGCATTTCGTGGAGCCCACGGGCTTGTCGAGTCAGAACGTGTCGTCGCCGCGCGATCTGGTGCGCATGATGCGCGCTGCTGGCCAGCGCCCCCTGATCCACCGCTATTCCACCGACACCGAATATGAAGTGGCCGTGCGCAGCGGGCGCACCGAGACGTTCCGCAACACGAACGCGCTGGTGCGCAGCGCAGACTGGGATATCAAGGTCTCCAAGACCGGCTTCATCAACGAAGCCGGCGAATGCCTCGTGATGCTCACCCGCATCAACGGCCGCGATCTGGCGATCGTGCTGCTCAACTCGCAAGGCAAATACTCGCGTATCGGCGACGCCGTGCGCGTGCGCCGCCTGGTGCAGAACGAAGTCGCAATGATGTAAACGACGCGTCACAACGCCCCATCGATCGGCCGCGCGGCATTCGCCAGCGGCCGATTTTTCATTCCAGCGCGACCGATACCGGCTTGGCGCCCAGCAATTGCGTCAACACACCGGGCGCAATGCCGAGCAGATAGCCACGCCGCCCGCCGTTGAGATAAATCTTGTCGTAGGCCAGGATGGTTTCCTCCAGCCACACCGGCATCTTCTTGCGCGTGCCGAAGGGCGACGTCCCGCCCACTTGGTAACCCGAGTGGCGCTGCGCCACCTCGATCGCGCACGGCGCGATCTTCTTCACGCCGGCCTGGCGCGCCAGATTTTTGGTCGACACCTCACGATCGCCATGCATGAGGATAATCAGTGGCGCGCCCTTTTGATCTTCCATGATCAGGGTTTTGATCACGGCATGCGGGTCGACCTGCAACTGGCGCGCCGATTCGGCGGCACCGCCATGGTCGACATAGTCGTACGTGTGCTCGGTGAACGCGATCTTGTGCTGCTTGAGCAGCTGCGTGGCCGGCGTTTCGGAAACGTGTTTTGCTTTGCTCATGGAACGGTCATTCTATGCAAAATGGGCGCCTCGCGGCGCCCATCGGGATCGCGATCTCTCAGGAGATCGCGCGTCGTGCCCACCCGGATCGGGCCGGCACGACGCTACAGTCAAGCCTTAGTCGAGCTTGATGTTCTGCTTTTTCACCACGTCGCGGGCCCAGTCGTATTGCGTCTGGATTTCCTTGGCGAACTCTTCAGGCGTATTGCCCGACGGTGCCGAGCCTTGCTCGTCCAGGATCTTGATGACCTTGGGATCCTTCAACGCGACGACAGCGGCATCGCGCAGCTTGTCCACGACCGCCTTGGGGGTCTTGGCCGGGGCCAGCAAACCGTACCAGACGGGCTGGTTCAGCACCGGGAAGCCGGCTTCGGCAAACGTCGGCACGTCTTTCAGCGTACCCACGCGCTCGGGCCAGGCCACCGCCATTGCCTTGAGCTTGCCCGCCTGGATCTGCGCGATCGACGACGGCAGGTTGTCGAACAGGATGCCGATCTGACCGCCGACAGCGTCAGCCACGGCCGGACCCGATCCCTTGTAGGGGATGTGCACGATGTCGGTGCCGGTCGCCATCTTGAACGACTCACCCATCAGATGCAGCACGCCGCACGTGCCGGAGCTACCGTACGAGTACTTGCCCGGGTTCTTCTTCAGCTCTTCAAGAAATTCCTTGAAGTTGTTGGCTGGGAATTTCGGATTGATCGACACGACGTTGGCCGTGTTGGCGAAGTTCGTGATCGGCGCAAAATCCTTGATCGGATCGTAAGGCAGATCGTTCGGGCGGCAAGCCGGGTTCACGGCCATCGTCGAGACGGTTGCGATCGACAGGGTGTAGCCGTCGGGATCGGCCTTGGCGGCTTCGGCTGCGCCGATGGCGCCACCCGCACCGCCCTTGTTCTCGACCACCAGCGGTTGGCCAAGCTCCTGGCTCATGCGTTGCGTGACCAGACGCGCGATGATGTCCGTCGAGCCCCCCGGGGCAAACGGCACGATCACGCGGATCGGACGCGTGGGAAAGTTTTCGGCGGCGTGCGCAACCGACCCGGCAACGGCGGCGAACCCCCCTACCGCAATCGATACTGCCGTGACCAGGGTGCGAATCTTATTCATGTGTGTTTCCTCCGAACTGCTCATACCCGCTCGTAGCGGGCGGATTGACAGGGGTCGCGCTTTTATTGTGACGGGCGCGCGACATAGCTGAACCGCGGAGAATAGCAGGGATATGTAGCACTTGGTAGTACGCTACCGGCTTTCCTCCAGACCAATTGTCATGACAGTCGCCCTGCTGGTTCTTCCCGATTTCTTCCTGGTGGCACTCGGTTGGGTGTTGCGGCACCGCCTCTCGTTCTCCCGGGAGTTCTTCGCGGGCTGCGAGCGGATGACGTATTTCGTGCTGTTTCCGGCACTCCTGTTTCAATCGATCCTTAAGACGCCGATCACCGCCGGCAGCGCCCTTACCCTGCTGCAGGCGGTGCTGATCGTGCTGGTCGTGGGTATCGTCCTGGCCCGGCTGGCCGGCCCGCTGCTCAAACCGCCTTCGCTGGCGCTCGCATCGGTGTCGCAATGCGCGTATCGCTTCAACACCTACATCGGCCTGAGCCTGGCCGCCAGTCTGGGTGGACCGCAAGGCCAAACGGTCATGGCGTTGCTGGTGGGGTTTGCCGTACCGGTGGCGAATGTGGCTGCGGTGTACAGCCTGGCGCGACACTCCGGCGGCTCGCTCTGGCGCGAACTGCTGCGCAATCCGCTGGTGGTGAGCACGGTGATCGGCTTGATCGCGAACTTCGCGGGCCTGACGTTGCCGCAGGTCGTGGACGTGATTCTGGGCCGCCTGGGTGCCGCCGCCATCGTGCTCGGCATCGTGTGCGTGGGCGCCAGCCTGTCCTGGCAGAGCGGCAAGACGCAGCCCGTGCTGCTGGGCTGGATGCTGGCCGTGAAGCTCATCGTGCTGCCCATCACGGCCATCCTGGTGGGCAAAGGCTTGGGATTGAGCCCGCTCGAATCGCAAATGCTGGTGCTGTTCTCGGCATTGCCGACGGCATCGGCTGCCTACGTGCTGGCGATGCGGATGGGTGGCGACGGCAGGATGGTGGCGTGGCTGATTTCGGCCGGCACGTTGCTTTCCGCGTTTACGTTGCCGATGTGGCTGGCCATCGCGCAATAGCACCCCAGCGCGTCAAGGCGAGCGAACGGGATACGGGCGCGCACGGATAGGGCGTGCCACGGTGTGTCGCACTGGAATTTGCGCGGTCGTCGCGCGGGATGCCCATAAAAAAGCAGTGCGTGGTTTGCACGCACTGCTTTTTTTTGAACGACGCAGCGACAATGGCCGAGCCGAAACAGGCGGTTAACGCTTATCGGCGTTGGTCATGGCGCCAGGTACAACCCATTTGGTGAACTCTTCCTCAGTGACGAAACCCAGCGCCAGCGCCGATTCCTTCAACGACAGGTTCTCCTTGTGCGCCTTCTTCGCGATTTGCGCAGCCTTGTCGTAGCCGATGTGCGGATTGAGCGCCGTCACCAGCATCAAGGAGCGATCCACAAGTTCGGCGATGCGTTCATTATTGGCCGTGATACCGGAAGCGCAGTGCGTGTCGAAACTATGCATGCCATCGGTCAGCAACCGCACCGATTGCAGGAAATTGTGGATGATCAGCGGCTTGTAAACGTTCAACTCGAAGTTGCCGCTTGCGCCACCGATGTTGATGGCCACGTCGTTGCCCATGACCTGGGCGGCCAGCATCGTTACCGCTTCGCATTGGGTGGGATTGACCTTACCCGGCATGATGGAGCTCCCCGGCTCGTTCTCCGGAATGCTGATTTCACCCAGACCCGAACGCGGACCGCTGGACAGCCAGCGCACGTCGTTGGCCAACTTCATCAGCCCGGCCGCCAGCGACTTCAAGGCGCCATGGGCGAACAACAAGCCTTCGTGCGACGCCAAGGCCTGAAATTTATTGGGTGCCGACACGAATGCGCAGCCCGTGTCATGCGCCAGCGCGGCCGATACCTTGGCGCTGAACTCGGGATGCGCGTTCAGGCCGGTGCCGACGGCGGTGCCGCCGATGGCCAATTGGTGCAAGCCGGATAACGTGGCGCGGATCTGCTGTTCGGCCAGATCGAGCTGGGCCACATGGCCCGACAATTCCTGCCCCAGCGTGAGCGGGGTGGCGTCCTGCAAATGCGTCCGCCCGATCTTGACGATGTCCCAGAACTCGGCGCTCTTGGCGGCGAGCGTGCCGCGCAACGCCTTCAAGGCCGGCAGCAGGTGCTGTTCGATCTGCATGGCGGCGGCCACGTGCATGGCCGTCGGGAACGTGTCGTTGGAGGACTGGCCGCGGTTGACGTGATCGTTGGGGTGGATCTTGCGCGACTCGCCGCGCTCGCCGCCGAGCAGCTCCGAACCGCGGTTGGCCAGCACTTCATTCATGTTCATGTTGGACTGCGTGCCCGATCCCGTTTGCCAGACCGAGAGCGGAAACTCCTCAGGCCACTTCCCGGCGATGACTTCATCGGCCGCGCGCACGATGCCGTCCGCCACGGTCTTGTCCAATTCGCCCAGACCAGCGTTGACTTGCGCCGCTGCACGCTTCAAGCGCGCCATCGCTTCGACCAACGGCACCGGCATTTTCTCGGTGGAGATCGCAAAAAAATGCAGCGACCGTTGTGTTTGCGCACCCCACAGGTGTTCGTTGGGAACTTCAATAGGGCCAAATGTATCTTTTTCCGTGCGCGTGCTCATGGCGATGACAACTCCGGCTAGCCGACCGCGGCCGACTGTTATTGAGAATAAAAATCACTTGAGAGATTAGCAGATCGAACGCTACCTATAATCCTACGCTTACTCTCCAAACATCAGGTCGAATCATGTCGGCACCCATTCCATCGCGTGTGTTGCAAACCGTTCGCAGCTATTTGCCCGACGAAGCCGCGACAGACGCACTGGCCGCTGCGATTGCGCCGTGCGTGGCGCCCCATCTGCGTGTTAACGAACCGAGGGAAGACGAGTCCACAAGCACGATGCCCCAGCCTCTAAGCGGCCTCCCACAGGGGGGGCGCATCCACCTCGAGGGCGATCTTGGCGCGGGTAAAACGGCGTTTTCACGTGCCCTGCTTAGGGCGATCGGTGTAACAGGTCGAATCAAAAGTCCGAGCTACGCGCTACTTGAATCCTATAAAGTTTTTAACTTATACTGCTATCACCTTGATTTTTATAGATTTAGCGATCCGCGAGAATGGTTGGACGCTGGATTTCGAGATGTACTGCGTGAAGATGCCCTCGTTTTGATCGAATGGCCGCAACGCGCAGGCGACTTGTTACCCGCGCCAGACTTGACGATAGCCCTGGATTACGCCGAGCCGGGCCGCGACGCTACGCTAAGCGCAACGACTGAAAGAGGACAAACATGGCTGAACGCAATTGTCCCCCTGCTACCCCCACCGCGGGTAGCCACGCCGCCACGCGCCGGCGGCTGATTGGCGCTACGGCGACCCTGCTGCTGTTGCCGGTGATCCCCCGCCTGGCCCATGCCGCCACGATTCTTGCCGTCCGTATGTGGCCGGCCGATGAATACACCCGCGTTACCCTCGAACTCGACCAGGAACTCAAGGCAGAGCAGTTCGTGCTTGAGAATCCTCACCGGTTGGTGGTCGACATCGAAGGGCTGTCGATGAGTCAGGCGCTCAACCAGCTGCCGTCAAAGATTCGCACGGGCGACCCCTACATCTCGTCGCTGCGCGTGGGCCAGAATCGTCCCGGTGTGGTGCGGTTGGTGTTCGACTTGAAGCAAGCCGTGGCGCCTCAGGTGTTTACGCTCAAGCCCGTTGCCGACTATCAATACCGCCTGGTGCTCGATCTGTATCCCAAGGTTGCGCAGGATCCGCTGGTGGCGTTGCTCAAGCAGCAACCCAGCACGATCGATCAGGACGACCCGCTCGCGCGCATTCTCGAAGACATCTCGCGCGCGCCCGGCTCGACCGTTCAGCCGGCTGCGCCCCCCGTGGCCATGCGCCCGGCCCCGCCACCGCCCTCGGTGCCCAACCTCACACCGGGGAGCATTCCCGCGCCGCCGCCCCAGGCGATGGCGCCCCGCCCCACCACCGCCAGTCGCAAGAAGAATATCGTGATCGCGCTCGATCCCGGCCACGGCGGCGAGGATCCCGGTGCGATCGGCCCCAGCGGCATGCATGAAAAAGAAGTCGTGTTGCGTATCGCACGCCGGCTGAAAGCCTTGATCGATTCGCAGCCCAATATGCGGGCCTACATGACGCGCGACGACGATTATTTCGTGCCGCTGCATGTGCGGGTGCAGAAAGCGCGCCGCGCGAACGCCGATCTGTTCATTTCGATTCACGCCGATGCGTTCATCAAACCCACGGCCAATGGCTCGTCGGTGTTTGCCTTGTCGCAGCGCGGCGCTTCCAGCACGCAAGCGCGCTGGCTGGCCGATAAGGAGAACTCGGCGGATTTGATCGGTGGCATCAACCTGGGCACGCACGACAAGTCGATCGCCAAGGTGCTGCTCGACCTGTCGACCACGGCACAGATCAACGACTCCAAACGCGTGGGTACGGCCTTCCTGGCGGAGATCGGCAAGATCAACCGCCTGCATAAGGACAGCGTCGAACAGGCGGGCTTTGCGGTCTTGAAGGCGCCAGACATTCCTTCCATTCTGGTGGAGACGGCATTCATCAGTAATCCGCGCGAAGAGGCCCTCCTGCGCAGCAGCGAGCACCAGGACAAATTGGCGACCGCAATGTTCAAGGGCATCACGAATTACTTCAACACCCATCCGCCGCTGGCGCGACTGGGCGACGTAAGCTGATTGTTGAGTGCCAGCACGTTCGCAGCATCGGGAAAGGGCTGAGGCTACCCAATCGAGCCGATCGCTGGCTGAGTGATTGCAGACATGAAATGGGGCCGCATCGAGCGGCCCCATTTCATTGATGATTCCAGATGATGGCGCGACACGTCGCGCTAAGGATCGACTTACAGCGGATCGCGTGCCGTCTTGACGGCGACTTGCGCGGCGCGGACATCGGCTTGACGCTGGCGGCGCTTGATGAGCTTCCAGCCGCCCGCCAGAATCAGCGGCAACACCGCGGCACCCAATCCAAGCAGCACGATGGTGTTGAGATGTTCTTTCACCAGCGGGATATTGCCGAAGAAATATCCTGCCGCGACCAAGCCGCCCACCCACGCGACGGCACCCGTGATGTTGAAGAACTGAAACCGCAGCACGTCCATGTACGCCGCGCCCGCCACAAACGGTGCGAACGTACGCACGATGGGCACGAAACGCGACAGCACAATGGTTTTGCCGCCATGCTTTTCATAGAACGCATGGGTACGCATCAATGCCGTGCGATCCAGAAATCGGAAGTGGCCGGCAAACACCCGCGCGCCGAGCCAGCGGCCGATGTAATAGTTGAGCGTATTGCCCAGAATGGCAGCGGCGATCAACAGCGCGGAAAGCACAAGGGGATCGATATGCCCCGATGCGCCGAAGGCACCCGCGATGAACAAGAGCGAGTCGCCCGGCAGAAAGGGCAGCACCACGAATCCCGTTTCCCCGAACACGATCAGGAACAGCACCAGATAGACCCAAACGCCATAGTTGGCCACCCACAGGCCAAACGTTTGGTCGATATGCAGCACCATGTTGAAAAAGTCGATCATGTAACAACCGTAATCAGGATTAACACGCTGAGGCCACTATAGCCTACGCTCAACGGGACTTTGCGCCCGGACTAAAATTCTTTTTATTCCCGGGCTCGCACCCGCCATCTGTTGCTTCAAAAATACTGTCACGCCATGCCTTCTCGCCGTTCCATTGCCGCCCTCCCAGACCTGCTGATCAGCCAGATCGCCGCGGGTGAGGTCATCGAGCGGCCCGCGTCCGTGCTCAAGGAACTGCTCGAAAACGCCATCGACTCGGGCGCGCGCGCCATCGAGGTCCGGCTGGACGGCGGGGGCATCCGCCGCATTGCCGTCTCGGACGATGGCGGTGGCATCCCCCCTGAGGAATTGCCCCTGGCGCTCACTCGCCACGCCACCAGCAAAATCTCAACGTTGAATGAGTTGGAGTCGGTTGCGTCGATGGGGTTCCGCGGCGAAGCGTTGGCATCGATCGCCTCGGTGGCGCAAACCACCATCACGTCCCGGGTGCCGGGCGCCAATAGCGCGTTCCAGATTCAGTCGGGTAGCCAGGCGGTGGAACCGGCCGCGGGCCCGCCGGGCACCACGGTGGACGTGCGTCAGTTGTTCGACGCCGTTCCGGCCCGCCGCAAGTTCCTGCGCGCCGAGCCCACCGAGCTCGGCCACTGCCTGGACGCCATGGAACGCGTCGCGCTGGCGCATCCGCAGGTCGCGTTCCGGCTCTTCAATCAGGATCGGGCCTACCGGCAATGGTTGCCGGCCGACCCGATCACCCGGATTCGAGACGTACTGGGCGCGGAATTCTCATCGCAAGGCATCGCGCTCAGCAACTCGGTGGGATTGGTCACCCTGTCGGGCATGGTCACCAAACCTACCGCAGCACGCGCCCGTGCCGACCGGCAATATCTTTACGTCAACGGCCGCTATGTGCGCGATCGCACGGTGAGCCACGCCCTGCGCTCGGCCTATGCCGATGTGCTGCATGGCGACCGCCAGCCGGCGTACGTGCTGTTTCTGGACATCGACCCCACCGCCGTCGACGTGAACGTGCACCCCGCCAAGAGCGAAGTGCGCTTTCGCGACAGCGGCGCCGTGCATCGTTTCGTTTCGCAATCGGTGACGGCGGCATTGGCGCAAACGGGCGGGCAGGCGCAAGGCGAGGAGCACGATGCGTCACTGCATTCGACCGATACCGCCCAAGCGACGCATGGCCGTTCAGGCGGCGGCGCACCCGTGCATGCCATGCCGCGCCATCAGGCTACGTTCCGATTGAACCCGGCGGACACCGGCGGTAATCCGGTGCAAGACTGGCGCTCCCTTTATCGCCCCCTGGATGAGACGACGCGGCAAGGCACCTCGGACGCCCCCCACGACAACGCGCATCCCTACGATCCGGCCGCACCCGGCGCGCGCGTTCGCACGACTATCGACAGCGACGGCGTCGTGACCCATCACCCGCTCGAAGAACCGGGCCGCTCGTCTTCCAGCCCGCCGTCTCATCACACCACCGATGACGCCGAATCTCTGGATGCCCGTCATCCCTCGTCCGGCACCGATCGTTACGCGACAACGTCCGACACCCAGGATCCTGGAACGTCGGCGGGCGCGACACCCTACGGCATACCAGCCGGATCGCATACGGTTTCCCCCTTGCGCGATCCGGCGGCGAGTACCGTGTACGCTGCCCGGACGGCCACCGATCCTTTCGCCGGCGGCGATCAGGCCGAGGAAAATCCCCTGGGCGTTGCCTTGGCTCAATTACACGGCATCTACATCCTGGCGCAAAACCGCCGCGGCTTGATTCTGGTGGACATGCATGCGGCGCACGAGCGCGTGGTGTACGAACAGCTCAAGAGCGATCTGGACGCACGCGACCTGCCGCGCCAGGATTTGCTGGTGCCGGTGGTGTTCAACGCGCCTGAGAAGGATGTGGCCCTGATCGAAGAGTTCGGCGACGAACTCGAATCGCTGGGCTTCCTGCTACGCCCCGCCGGCCCCACGTCGATCGCGGTGCGCTCGGTACCGGCGATTCTGGCGCGCGGCGATATCGAAACCTTGGTGCGCGCCGTGCTGCGCGACATCGACACCGCCGGCACGTCGCATCGTCTGACCGAAGCGCGCAACGAACTGTTGTCCACGATGGCCTGCCATGGCTCGGTACGGGCCAACCGCCGGTTGAACATCGACGAGATGAACGGCCTGCTGCGCCAGATGGAGCGCACCGAACGCGCCGACCAGTGCAATCACGGCCGCCCAACGTGGATCCACTGGACCATCGGCGATCTGGACAAGCTCTTCTTGCGTGGCCAATGATGACGGCGCCGTTATTGTGTGTGGCGGGTCCGACGGCTGCCGGAAAAAGCGCGGCTGTGCTGGCCATTGCCGAGCGCTGGCCGATCGAAGTGATCAACGTGGATTCGGCCACGATCTATCGGCACATGGACGTAGGCACCGCCAAGCCCAGCCGCGACGAACGTGCGCAGGTGCCGCAGCATCTGCTCGATATTCGCGACCCCATCGAAAGTTATTCAGCCGCCCAGTTCTTCGACGACGCGCATCGGCTGGCCGATGAGATCGCGGCCCGGGGCCGCACGCCGATCCTGGCGGGCGGCACCATGATGTACTTCAAGGCGTTGCGCGAGGGCTTGAGCGATCTGCCTCAGGCCGATCCCGCCGTTCGGGCGGAGCTCGACGCGCGCGCCGCTCGATTGGGCTGGCCGGCGATGCATGCCGAACTGGCGGAGCGCGATCCCGAAACGGCCGCGCGTCTGGCGCCCAACGACAGTCAGCGGGTGCAACGGGCGCTTGAAATCTGCATCATCGCGGGCCAGCCGATGTCTGCCCTGCTCGCGGCGCATCGTCCGGTGGCGTCCAGCCGCACATTCGTCACGCTGAGCCTGGAGCCGTCGGACCGCCTGGCATTGCATGCGCGGATTGCCCAACGCTTTGACGCGATGCTCGACCACGGCCTGGTGGACGAAGTGCGCGCGCTCCATGCCCGCGACGATCTGCACACCGGATTGCCCTCGATCCGGTGCGTCGGTTACCGCCAGATCTGGGGCTACCTCGACGGTGAGGTCGATATGGCCACTGCGCGTGAACAGGCCATCGCCGCCACGCGGCAATTGGCCAAGCGGCAACTGACGTGGTTGCGCGCCCTGCCGGAGCGCATCGCGATCGACTGCCTGGCCGCCGACGCCGTCGCGCAAGTGATCGACACGATCGCCCCATGGATGCCGCCGCGCGCGGCTTAGGCGGCCACGGTGCACGGCCGCCGTCAGTCGTCGATCGTTTCGTGCACACCGGCCGCGCCGCGCTTCCAGTAGCTCGAGGCGCGGATGCGTGATTTCGCGATGCCGTGTTCATCCACCATCACCAGGCGCACCGCACGGGTGACGATCGATTCGGCAGCGACCCACACATAGCCTTCGCCTTCGGGCAGCACGAGCGCCCGCGCCGCACGCGCCAGCAGCGGTTCCGCAGCATCGACGGCCGCACGTCGATGCACCCATGTGACGTGCGCTTGTGCCTGCGTGGGCAATGCAATCTGTGCCGCCGCATCATCCACTTCGATCAGCGCCACGATTTTGGCCTGGGGCGGCAGCTCCTCAAACCGACGCGCGATGGCCGGCAATGCACTTTCATCACCGATCAATACGTGCCAGTCGAAACCGGTGGGCACGACGAACGACCCGCGCGGGCCGCCGACGCCGAGCGTGTCGCCCGGTTGCGCGGCGCGCGCCCAATCCGATGCCGGCCCGGTCGCATGCAGAAAGAACTCGATGTCCAGCTCACGCGTGTTTGCGTCGTAGCGGCGCGGCGTGTAGTCGCGGGCGATGGGTCGCGGCGCGCCTTCCGCATACACAACGCCGTCCGGGGTGGCCGTGGGCAATGGCGGCATCACACCGTCCGCATCGGGCAGGAACACCTTGATGTGATCGTCGAACGACGCCGATAGAAAGCCGTCGAGATCGTCGCCCGTGAGCGTGATGCGGCGCAGTTGGGCCGAGACCTGATGGGTGCGCAGCACGCGCAGTTGGCGAAATTTAAGGGGATGGCGCACACGGTGCACCGCCAGGGTATCGCTTTCGGAAATGGGGTTTGTCATAAGCGTCGATATAAAGAATGTTGGAATGAATGCAGCGTCTTGCCACGCCCAGCCTTGCATGACGGCTGACGTCTCGCATGCCCTCGAGCTCAGCCTGTCTGCTGAATCTCGGCCACGGCGCGCGCCAGAATGGCGGCAATGCGCCGCTGTTCGTCCGGACAGGCATCGCTCGCTTCGAACAGCGCCTGCTTGAGCGCGCGACGTTGCTGTACGAATGCCGGCAGCCAGCCGGTGGCGAGGTCTTCCCCCTCGGCACCCACCTCCATATCCTGGTTGGCCAGGGTGCGCTGCATCCACGCCATCTTGCGCGACACATGGCGCAGTCCTGCAAACAGCCGATCGGCAGCCTCGCGGTGCACGTCCAGATGGGCACGACCCGCGTCCGACAGGCGGTAGCGTTTGCGGCTGCCGGCCGACTCGACGGTGGCCAAGCCATCGGCGTGCAGCGCCGCCAACGCTGGATAAACCGTGCCCGGACTCGGCTTATAGAACCCATTGCTACGTGCGTTCAGCGCGTTGATCAATGCGTAACCATGACTCGGCCCTTCCTGCTCGGCCAACAATGCCAAGAGCATCAGCGCCAGATCGGCGGCATTGAACTTTCTGCCGCGCGTGAGCGCGGCTGATGGCGATGGACCGGAAAGGGAGGACATGGCATGAGCCTTGAATAAACGATGCGTAGGGGTGGGCCACTATGAATCCGACGCCGCCTATGATGCACACAACGTCGCGATTAAGTCTTAAGATATATCGTACGATATAAAATAATGTCTGCCAAGTGCCGATCGCGTTGGCCACATTGGATAGCCTGTCGCCTCCCCGCGCAGGGAGACGTTGCATCGCGCAGGGCCCAGCAATAGAATGCAACTAAATCTCATTTACTTTTAGCAAGTGCATTCATGTTTTCGGCTGCCCCCGATTCGCCGCACGGCGACGTTCGCGATCTCTACCAGGACCATCACGTCTGGCTGGTCTCGCTGCTGCGCCGCAAGCTGGGCAATCGTGATTGCGCGGCGGATTTCGCGCACGACACCTTCGTGCGGGTGCTGCTCAATCGACAAGCGCGACCCGACGCCCCGTTGCCCAATGAGCCACGGGCATACCTCACCACGATCGCGCGCGGGCTGGTAATCGACCACTGGCGCCGGCGCGAAGTCGAAAGGGCGTATCAGGACATGCTGGCGACGCTTCCCGAAGCCGTGGCGCCTTCCCCCGAAGTGCGGATGCTGGTGATGGAAACCGTTTGCCGGATCGACGCCATGCTCGATGCGCTGGTGCCTGCCGTGCGCCGGGCGTTTCTGCTCGCGCAGGTCGAAGGACTTCCCGCGCCTGAGATTGCCCGGCAGTTGGGCATTTCGCGCGCGACCGTGGACCGCCACATTGCCAGCGCATTGCGGCACTGCTACAGCTTGCGCTATGCCTCAGAAAGCGCCTGACGCTGCGGCTGTGGATGCCGCCATCGATTGGGTGGTGGCGCTGCGGTTCAACGATGCCGAGCCGGAAACGTGGGCGCGCTTCCACACCTGGCGCGCCGCCGATCCTGCACACGATGCGGCGTGGCGCCGCCTGGAAGCCATGCATGCGGATTTTCCCGATGGGCCGCAAGCCGATCTCACGCGCAACACCTTGACTTCCCTGTATGACCGGCGCGGCGGGCGGCGGCGCGCGCTCAAGATATTCAGTGGGTTGGCGTTGCTGGGCGGATCGCTTCTGGTGACCCGGGAATTCACGCCGTGGCAGCGTCTGATCGCCGACTACAGCACCGGCTATGGCGAACGCCGCACGTTGGCGTTGGACGACGGCACCCAAATCGTGCTCAACACCGACTCCGCAATCGATGTGCAGTTCTCAGTGCACACGCGCCGCGTCCGGATGCTGCGCGGCGAAATGCAAGTGATCACCGGCGCCGACGCCCGGGCCGCATCGAAACGTCCATTATTCGTCGACACAACCTTCGGCGCTTTCGAGCCCATCGGCACCACGTTCCTGGTGGCGCTCAAATCCGCCGCCGCCGAACTGAGCGTTCAGGAAGGCGCGGTCGCCATGCACCCGCACGCATCGGGGCGGATGACCGTGGCGCAAGCCGGTGAAACCTGGTCGCTGCGGGACGGCAGTGCCTATCGCGTCACACGCCCGCCGATTCAGCCGGGCGCATGGCTGCGCGGCACGCTCGTCGTGGAAGACATGCCGCTGGGCGATTTGATCGGCGAATTGAGCCGTTATCGGTTGGGCTATCTGCACTGCGATGCGCGCGTCGCGCAACGCCGCATTACCGCCGTGGTGCATCTGGGCGATCTCGACCGGGCGCTCGATTTTCTGGCGGCCGCACATGGCTTGACCATCAGACGTCGCTCAGCCTACTGGATCGACGTGACGGATCGCATGCCCACCTAAATGCAACAATTGTTACGGCAGTGAGGAAATCGTAGGCACCGTTCGGTAGACGAGGCAAGGGCCCCTCAACCGACCACCCACCTATCGAGATCCACTGCCATGCCTTCTTCCCGATCACGCCTCCCCCGTGTCGCGCCCTTGATGCTCTGCAGCGCCTTGGCCATGGCGTTCGACGCCGGCGTTGCACACGCCCAGGCAGCGCCGTCCGTGACAAGCGCTACCCGAACCTATGAGATTCCGGCCGGCGCGCTGGCCCCGGCACTCAATCGGGTAGCCCAGGAAGGCGGCGTCAATCTCACCTACGAACAATCCGATACCGCCGGCAAACGCACGCGCGGGCTGAGCGGCAGCTACACACCTGCCGCCGCACTGCGCATGCTGCTGCAGGAAAGCGGGCTGGCGGCCGTGGCCACGGGCGCCGGCGGCTTTCGTCTGATCGCCGCCCCCTCGCGAAGCGATAGCGTATCGACCCTCGCGCCCATCACAGTGAGCGCAACCAGCGCGCGCACGGGTGTGGACGGCATCGTTGCACATAGCGCCACCAGCGCCATGAAGAGCGATGTGTCGTTGCTGGAAACGCCGCAGTCCATTTCGGTCGTGACGGCTGAGCAAATCAAGGCGCAGGGCGCGCAGAGCGTGAACGACGCGTTGCGTTATACCGCAGGCGTTCGCACGGAGAGCAGCGGCAGCCAGAAACTGGACGACAACCTGTACCTGCGCGGATTCGTCCAGGGATCGCAGGACATGTACCAGGACGGCTTGCGCGTCATCACGCCGGGATACTTCGGCTTCTACGCAGGTGAGACTTATGGCCTGGAACGCATCGAGGTGCTCAAGGGACCGTCGTCCGTCTTGTACGGCCAGCAATCGCCGGGTGGACTGGTGAATATGGTGAGCAAGCGGCCCACTGCCGATCCCGTGCAGGAAGTCGAACTGACGGTGGGCAATTTCGACCGCTATCAAACTGCGTTCGATTTTGGCGGAACCAACGACGACAAGACCATGCTCTATCGTCTGGTCGGTCTCGGACGCGATGCGAATACCCAAGTCGATCATGTCAAGGACGACCGCGTCTATATCGCGCCGAGTTTCACATGGCAGCCTAGTGCGGCCACGCAGTTCACGGTGCTGACGTCATATCAGAAGAACCGTGGCGACTATTACGCGCAAGTACCTGCCAGTGCGGTGCTCACGCAGAATTCGAATGGTCATATTCCTTTCAGCCGCTTTCTGGGCGAGCCCGATTGGGAAGGCGAAACCACCGAGCGCATGACGGCGGGATATGCGTTTTCGCATCGTTTCAACGAGCGCGTGAAGTTCGAGCAGAACCTGCGCTACTCGCACTTCGATAATCATCGGCAGTATCTGCAGGCCAATGGCGGCCTCGTCGATGAACGCTTGTTGAATCGCCGCTACACGATTCGAGATATCAAGGGCGACGGGCTTGCTCTGGACAACCGGCTCAATGTGGACTTCGACACGGGCGCACTTGCCCACAAGACCACATGGGGTATCGATTACCTGTGGGGAAAGTCCCATTGGAACGAACAGATCGGCGCGGCGTCGCGCATCGACATCTACAAGCCGGTATATGGGGCCATTCCCAACACGTCCGTATTCACCAGCAAATCGCTGCAAGACATCACGGCGTCCCAAGTGGGCCTCTACGCGCAAGACCAGATCAAGTACGACAAATGGGTCGCGACCTTGGGCGTGCGACAGGACTGGGCCTGGCGCGACACGAAAAACCGCACCACGCGCATCGATACGAAGCAAACCGACGACGCATTCACGTGGCGGGGCGGGCTCACCTACCTTTCGGATAGCGGCTTGGCGCCGTACGTGAGTTATTCACAGTCGTTCTCGCCTGTGGTGGGCTCGGATCGGCTGGGCAATGCCTACGTGCCGGAGGAAGGTCAGCAATACGAGGTGGGCGTGAAGTTTCAGCCGGCGGGCTACAACAGCTTCATCACGGTCAGCGCCTTCAATCTGGCGCGTCAGAACGTGCAGACGATCGATCCGGTCAACACGAATTTCTCCGTACAAACCGGCGAAGTGCGGGTGCGCGGACTGGAAGTCGAAGGCGTGGCGGCGTTGGACAATGGCGTGAGCCTGACCGCGGCGTACACCTATAACGATGCGGAAATCACCAAGACCAATATCGCGGCGCAGAAAGGCAACACACCCTTTCGCGTGCCGAAGCACGCCGCCTCGGCGTGGGTGAACTACGATTTTCAGGTCGCCGCACTGCAGGGCTTGAGTGTGGGCACCGGTGTGCGCTACATCGGTTCGACGATGGGCGACGACGGCAACACCTTCAAAGTGCCCGCGTTCACCCTGGTCGACGCCGCGTTGCGCTACGACTTCGGGAAAGCGATTCCGGCCGCGAAAGGCCTGACCGGCAGCATCAACGTGAGCAACCTGTTCGACAAATACTATGTGCCGGCATGCTTCACGGTGAACGCATGCAACTACGGGTCGTCGCGCACCATCATCGGTAGCCTGAACTATCGCTGGTAAGGTGTCGGCGCGGACGCTAGTGCGTTATCCTCGTCGCGCCCGCCACCCTGCACCCCACTTGCCATGCCGCCGTTGTCAGCCCGCACGTCTTCCGCCATTCCGCGCACGGTCTGGATGCTCGGTATCGTGAGCATGCTCATGGATGTCTCGTCCGAGATGATTCAGACGATGCTGCCGGTGTACATGGTGTCGACGCTGGGGCTGTCGGCGATCTGGATCGGCGTGATCGAAGGCGCGTCGGTCACGATCGCGATGACCACACGCCTTTTCTCCGGCGTGCTGTCGGATATTTTTCAGCGCCGTAAAACCCTCACGTTGATCGGCTACGGGTTGGGCGCGCTGTCCAAGCCGTTTTTCCCGTTGGCGGATGCGGCGCTCACCTTGGTGGGCGCGAAGTTCCTCGATCGCGTGGGCAAAGGCATTCGCAGCGCACCGCGCGACGCCATGATTGCCGACGTGGCCCCGCCGGGCCTGCAGGGCGCGAGCTTCGGGTTGCGCAAGTCGCTTGACACCGTGGGCGGCTTTCTGGGCCCGCTGATCGCCATCGGCATCATGCTGGCCAGCGGCGGCGATATCCAGTTGCTGTTCTGGATTGCCGTGATTCCGGCGTTTCTCGCCATCGTCGTGCTTGCTGTGGGCGTGAAGGAACCCGCGCGCGTCAGCGACGCTACGGCCCGCCAAGAAAAGAAAAAACTTACCGTCAAAGATGCCGTGCGCTTGAGCCCGGCGGTGTGGTCGGTGATCGTGCTGGCGGTGCTGATGTCGGGCGCGCGCTTCAGCGAAGCGTTTCTGCTGTTGCGCGCGCAACAGGCCGGCTGGTCGCTGGCGTGGTTGCCGCTCGTGGTGGTCGCCATGCATCTGATCTACGGCCTGGTGGCTTATCCCGCCGGCAAGCTGTTCGATCGTCTGGGCGCGCGTGGCGTGCTGGCCGCCGGCATGCTATGCCTGGCTGCGGCCGATCTGGCGCTGGGGCTGGCCAACGGCATGCCGCTGCTCATCGTGGGCATTGTGCTGTGGGGCCTGCATATGGGGTTGTCGCAAGGCGTGCTGGCGGCCTTGGTGTCGTCAGTGGCACCGGCGCACCTGCGTGCCACGGCCTTTGGCGTACTGCATCTGGCCACGGGGCTGGCCGTGCTCGCGGGCAATGTGCTGGCCGGCGTGTTGTGGGAAACCGCAGGCCCCGCATACACGTTTTACGTGGGCGCCGGCCTGAGCCTGGCGGCACTGGCCGTGGTGCTGTTCATGCTGCGGGCCAGGCCCGAAGCTGCGGCGTAAGCGATAAGCGGAAAACGCAGATCGAACAACGCAAAACGCAATCGGCGCCATATGGCGCCGATTTGCAATACCCGATCTACACTTATTCGACGGTCGTTTGCGCAGCGCCTTCGGCCTGCTCGACGATCTCGCCCAGTGCGTACACCGTCTCACCTTGCGCACGCAGCGTGTCGGCAATCGCGTCGGCACGCGCGGCCGGCACGATCACGACCATGCCGATGCCGCAGTTGAATACGCGGTGCATTTCATCATCGGCCACGCCGCCTTCTTTCTGCAGCCACTGGAAAAGCGGCGGCAACGTCCAGGCGCTGCGATGCAACTTGGCCGAAAGACCCTTTTGCAGGATGCGCGGCACGTTTTCGGTCAGGCCACCACCGGTGATGTGTGCCATCCCCTTGATATCGGCGCCGTGGGCCTCGAGCGCGGCGAGCATCTGCTTCACATAGATGCGCGTGGGCGCCATCACCACATCCACCAGCTTTTCGCCGTGGAAATCGTCATCGGGCTTCGCACCCGCGCGATCGATGATCTTGCGGATCAGCGAGTAGCCGTTGGAGTGCGCGCCGCTGGACGCCAGGCCCAGCACCACATCGCCCGGCACAATCGACTTGCCGTCGATGATCTTGGGCTTGTCGACCGCGCCGACGGCAAAGCCGGCCAGATCGTATTCGCCATCGGGGTACATGCCCGGCATTTCGGCCGTTTCACCGCCGATCAGCGCGCAACCGGCCAACTCGCAACCGCGCGCGATGCCGCCGACGACCGAGGCCGCCGTATCGACCGACAATTTGCCGCAGGCAAAGTAGTCGAGAAAAAACAACGGTTCGGCGCCTTGCACGAGAATGTCGTTCACGCTCATGGCGACCAGATCGATGCCCACGGTATCGTGACGCGACCACTCGAACGCCAGGCGCAACTTGGTGCCCACGCCATCGGTGCCGGACACCAGAACCGGCTCGGCAAACTTCTTGGGCACTTCGAACAGCGCACCGAAACCGCCGATGCCTCCCAGCACACCGGCACGCATGGTGCGGGCGGCAAGCGGCTTGATACGGTCGACCAGGGCGTCGCCTGCGTCGATATCGACACCGGCGTCGCGATAGGTCAAAGGAGCGTTGTTTGCATTCGTCATGAGAAAAACCGTGGGGTATGTAACAATTGCGGGATTCACTAGGTATCGCCCATTTTACGATGACACGACTGTACGCGCGTGCGCAACCCCGCAAATCAGGGTTAGAAGGCCGTTTCACGGCCCTCTTGGCCCTATGGGAGCGCCGCGCATGACCCGCCAGCTGGTGCTCGACATGCTGCCGGTGACCGCGCCCACATTGGCCAATTATTTGCCTGGCCAGAACGCGGAAGCGCTGGCGGCACTGAAGTCGCTCACCCCCGGACACGCCATCTATCTGTATGGTGCGGCCGGTTGCGGGCGGACGCATCTCGCGCGCGCCACCACGCAGTCCAACGGCCGCTACCTGATGGGTCCGGACGATACCGCGGCGCTCGAAGCGCTGGCGCATGCCGAAGGCGGTACCCCCTTGCCGGCCCGCATTGCGGTCGATGATGTGCACCGCATGGACGAGGCCGGCCAGGCCGCGCTCTTCGCCCTGTACAATCGCTGGCGCGAATCTGCGGCAACCGCCGGCGCATTTGCCCTCGTGGTCGCTGGCGACCGCGCCCCCCTGAACATGCCCCTGCGCGAAGATCTGCGCACCCGGCTGGGATGGGATCTGGCGTTTCGCCTCGAACCGCTGTCCGACGACGACAAGCGCGCAGCGCTGACCGCCCAAGCAGCCGACCGCGGGCTGCAATTGAGTCCCGAAGTCCTGCAGTGGATGCTGACCCACTACGAACGCGATATCCGGCGGCTGTCGGCCTTGCTGATCGCCGTGGACCGGCATTCGCTGGCCACCGGCCGCCGCATCACCGTACCCTTATTACGCGCCATGCTGGCCGACCCTGACTCTCCGCTCACATGACCTCTCGCCGTCTCGCGCTTTTCGATCTGGATCACACGCTGCTGCCTCTGGACAGCGACTATCAGTGGGCCGACTTCATGGCCCGCACCGGCCGCGCCGGCGATCCCGAGGTGGCCCGGGCGCGCAACGAAGATCTGATGGCGCAGTACAACGCGGGCAATCTCACGGCCGAAGCCGCCGCAGCCTTCATGTTGGGGCTGCTGGCACCGCATCGGCCGTCCGACCTGGCCGCGTGGCACGAAGCCTTCATGCAGGAGGTTATTCGCCCCAGCATGACCGAGGCCGCCATCCAGTTGGTCGAAAGTCACTTGCAGGCCGGCGATCTGTGCGCCGTGGTCACCGCCACGAATACCTTCGTGACGGCGCCGATCGCGCGCGCCTTCGGCATTCCGCACTTGATCGCCACCGATCCGGAGTACGTTGCCGGCCGCTATACCGGCCGCATCGAGGGTGTGCCGAGTTTCAAGGAAGGCAAGGTCACGCGTGTGAACGCGTGGCTCGACACGCTTGGTCTCTCGTGGCAGGATTTCAGCGAATCGTTTTTCTACAGCGACTCGATGAACGATGTGCCCTTGCTGGCCGAGGTCAGCCGTCCCTTTGCCGTCAACCCCAGCGACGCCTTGCGCAAGTACGCGCAAGCGCAAGGCTGGCCCATTCTGTCGCTTTTCGAAGCGACGCAGGATGCGAAGTCCTAATGATCACCGACACAATAAAAAAATTCGTCAGCCGACTGCTCACCCCCAAGCCGACCGGGCCCTTGCGTATCGGACCGGAAAGCCACGGCATCGACCGGCGAAATGTGTCGCGGCATGCCATCAAAGTCTGTGAAGTGCTCCAGCACGAGGGGTACGAGGCTTACATCGTCGGCGGCGCGGTCCGCGACCTGATCGTCGGCATGGAACCGAAAGACTTCGACGTGGCCACCAGCGCCACGCCGGATCAGGTGCGCCCGCTCTTTCGCCGCGCCCGCATCATCGGCCGCCGCTTTCAGCTCGTGCACGTGGTGTTCGGCCAGGAAATCATCGAAACCTCGACCTTCCGCGCCCCCGCCAACGAAACGCAGGAAACCGACGAGCACGGCCGCATCCTGCGCGACAACACCTTCGGCAATCAGGAGCAGGACGCCGAACGCCGCGACTTCACGATGAATGCGCTGTTCTACGATCCCGTGACCGAACAGGTGATCGATTATCACGACGGCGTGGCCGACCTCAAGGCCCGCCGCATCCGCATCATCGGCGATGCCGCGCAACGCTATCGCGAAGATCCCGTCCGCATGCTGCGCGCCGTGCGTTTTGCGGCCAAGCTCAACGCCACCATCGACCCGGCGACGCGCGAGCCCATCGCCACCATGGCGGAATTGATCAACAACGTGCCGGCCTCGCGCCTGTTCGATGAAATGCTCAAGCTGCTCACCTGCGGCCACGCGATGGATTGCCTGCGCCAGTTGCGCGCCGACGGTTTGCATCACGGCTTGTTGCCCATGCTCGATGTGGTACTCGAACAACCGGGTGGCGAACAATTCGTCGAACTGGCACTTGAACGCACCGATGCGCGTGTGCGATCCGGCAAAACGGTCAGCCCCAGCTTCCTGTTCGCCGCCTTGCTGTGGCAGCAGGTCGACGTGCGCTGGAAGCAGTACCTGGAGCAAGGCGAGCCCACCATCCCCGCACTGTCGCAGGCAGTGGATTCGGTGCTCGACGAACAGACCGAGAAGATGGCCATCCAGCGCCGGTTCTCGTCGGACATGCGCGAAATCTGGTTCATGCAACCGCGTTTCGAGCGCCGCATCGGCAAAACCGTCTACCGCATGATCGAGCAACCGCGCTTTCGCGCGTCGTGCGACTTTTTGCAGTTGCGCGCCGCCGCCGGTCAATTCGACAGCGTCCTGGCGCAATGGTGGATGGATCTGGCCAACGCCAACGATGAAAAGCGCGCCGAGATGATCGAGGACGCTGCAGCCTTGCCCCGGCCCGCCGGACAGCCCGCCGATCCGGCCAAGCGCCGCCGCAAGCCGCGCCGCAAACCCGCAGCCGCCCCCCCGGTCATTTGAGACGCGCTCTTCTAGCCTCGCTGTTGAGGACGCCGACTTGACGCCAGTCTCTGCATACATCGGACTGGGTGCCAATCTCGGCGACCCCGCGGCCACGCTCCAGGCTGCATTGGACGACCTCGCCGCGCAGCCGGGGATCACGGCGTGCACGGCATCGCCCCTCTATCGCACGGTGCCGATCGACACCGATGGGCCGCTTTTCATCAACGCCGTCGCCCGCATACACACCACGCTTTCACCCCTGACATTGCTGGACGTGCTGCAGGCAATCGAGAACGCGCACCACCGCGAGCGGCCTTACCGCTACGCCCCGCGCACCCTCGATCTGGACCTGCTGCTGATGGATGGCGTGGAGATGCACACCGAACGGCTCACCGTGCCGCATCCGCGCGCGCATCAACGCGCCTTCGTCTTGCGGCCCCTGCAGGATCTGGCGCCCGATCTGGTGCTGGCGCAGGGCAGCCTGACAGCGCTGCTCGCGGCCTGCGCGGATCAAGCGATTCAGCGGCTCGACACGGTTTAATCGCCCGGCAACCACGCCGGCAGATCCTTCAACATCCCGTCGCGCGCCCGGGGGCCACCGTAGCCTTCGGTTTTGCTGTCGTCACGTACCAGCCGGGCAAAGGTCACCGTGCGCTTGCCATTCGTGGCCCATCCCACGAACCAGCCAAACTGGCGCGCGCGCTCGATCGCACCCTTGGCGTCCTTCTGAAACCCCGACCCCGTCTTGCCGTACAAGGTCCAACCGGGCTTCACGGGAAACGTGGGCATGGCCGATTGCGTCTTCGCCATCACGTCCGGTGGCAAACCAAGCTGCTGTTGCTGCAGCCGGCGCAGAAAGGCCACTTGCTCGTCGGGTGAAATCGCAAGTGACGAACTCAGCCACGCGTGCGTAAGACCGTTGTTTTTGCCTGGGTCGCCGGTGACGTCGCGATTGCCGTACGACCAGGCGTCGAGATAACCTTTGAATGCCGCCATGCCCATTTTCTGGGTGAGTTCCTGCGAGTACCACACCACTGAATCGCGCAGCCATGCGGTGGGGTCGATATCCTGCTTCCACGCCGCCATCCAGGCTTCGTACTCGGGCTTGTACTTCCACACCGGCGCATGCGCATCTTGCAGCACGCCGCTCGCAAAGCCCATCACCGCCAACGGCACCTTGAAGCTGGAGGCCGGACTTTCGCGGGTGTCGCATTCACCCGAGCGGTGCAGGACCTGACCCGACGCGGTATCGATCACGACCGAACAGGTCGGTGCCGCAACCGCGCCCGGCGCCCACGCCGCGCTTGCCACGCTCAACGCGGCGGCCATCATCCATTTGCTCATTACATCTGTCCTTATCGATCCTGTTAAAACGAGCCGCCACGATACCGGGCCGGTCATGGCCCCACAATCGCAGATAATTGAGCCGACCCATAAGAAAAACGATGCCCTGGAGACCCGTATGCAGTTACCGCTGAACGCGCTGCGCGCCTTCGAAATGTCGGCCCGACACTTGAGTTTCACGCGTGCGGCGGTGGCGCTCAACGTGTCGCAAACCGCCGTCAGCCAGCATGTGAAAAACCTCGAAGAGCGGTTGGGTGTGGTGCTGTTTCGGCGGCTGCCGCGCGGCCTGGCGCTCACCGACGAAGGTGCGGCGATGCTGCCCGTCCTCACCGACGCCTTCGAGCGTATCGCAACGATGCTGGAGCAATGCAAGAACAAGCATTCGCGCGAGGTATTGTCGGTGGGCGCCGTAGGCACCTTTGCCACCGGCTGGCTGCTGCCCAGACTACGGGCCTTCCAGAGCCGGCACCCTTTCGTCGATTTCCGTCTCTTCACCAATAACAACAACGTCGATCTGGCCGGCGAAGGTCTGGACTACGCCATCCGCTTCGGCAATGGTGCGTGGCATGGCACCCATGCCGAGCCGCTGCTCGATGCGCCCTTATCGCCGATGTGTGCCCCCGAGGTGGCCGCGCGGCTCACCGCCGCAAGCGATCTCGCGCGCGAGGCGCTGCTGCGCTCCTATCGCGCCGACGAATGGACCCTGTGGTTCGAGGCCGCAGGGGTGCCCTGCCCGGTCGTGCACGGCGCGGTATTCGACTCGTCGCTGGCCCTGGCGCAAGCGGCGGCACAAGGCGCCGGCGTGGCGTTGCTGCCGGCGCGGCTCTTTCAGCGCGAACTGCGCCGGGCGGAACTGGTGCAGCCGTTCGATCTGTCCATCGTCTGCGGCAGCTATTGGCTGACCCGCCTGCACTCCCGCAGCGAAACGCCCGCGATGCTGGCGTTCAAAAACTGGTTGCACGACGCGACCCACGCGTAATTCACCTGCCGCCGGAGGTGCCTCCGAGGAGCCCACTGGCCCTCGGTCGACCCTCGCACCGCCTTGCCGACGCTGCGGCAACAGGCGGCCCGCCTATAATCTCCGATTGCATATCCTCTTCGTGGGCACGCCTGCCCCGTCTCATGTCCGCTCTGCCGCTCCGCGTCCTGTCCGTCATCCCGCCGATGACGCAGCTCAATACGCCCTACCCGTCCACCGCTTACCTGACCGGTTACCTGCGCTCGCGCGACATTACCGCGTACCAGGAGGATCTGGCCTTGGCGCTCGTGCTGCGGTTGCTCTCGCGCGAGGGGTTGCAGGCTGTGGCGGAGCAGATCGAGGCGCTCGATCCGCGCGATCATACGCAGCCGATCCAGGCGTTCGTGGCGCAACAGGCACGCTATTTCGCCACCATCGGGCCCGCCATCGCGTTCCTGCAAGGGCGGGATTCGACGCTGGCGCACCGCATCGCGGGGCGCAACTTCCTGCCGGAAGGCCCGCGCTTCGCGTCGCTCGACGTGTACATGGACGAAGAAGGCGGCGACCCGCTGGGCTGGGCGTTCGGCGCCCTGGGCTTGCACGACCGCGCCAAGCATCTGGCCACCCTCTATCTGAACGATCTGGCGGACGTGCTGCGCGACGCGATCGATGAGCGCTTCGAGTTCGTGCGCTATGCCGAGTCGCTGGCAGGCAGCCAACCCACGTTCGATCCCTTGGCCGAAGCGCTGGCCGCCCCTACCAATCTGGTGGACAACACCTTGAGCGCGCTGACGCTGGCCGCCGTCGACCGCCACACGCCCACCGTGGTGCTGCTCTCGGTGCCGTTTCCGGGATCGGTGTACGCGGCCTTTCGCATCGCGCAAACCATCAAGGCGCATCACCCGCACATCGTCACGGTACTGGGCGGCGGGTATGTGAATACCGAACTGCGCGAGTTGAGCGAGCCACGCGTGTTCGACTATTTCGATTACGTGTCGCTGGACGCCGGCGAACGGCCGCTGTCGGCCCTGCTCGATCACATCCAGGGCAAGCGCTCGCGCCAGCGCCTGGTGCGCACGTTTCTGCGCGATGCCGAAACGGGGCAGGTGAAATACGTCAACATGGTGGAGCCCGATGTGGCGTTTGCCGAAGTGGGCACGCCCACCTGGGACGGCCTGCCACTGGACCGCTACCTCTCGCTGCTGGACATGCTCAACCCCATGCACCGGCTGTGGAGCGATGGCCGCTGGAACAAGCTCACCGTAGCGCACGGCTGCTACTGGAAGAAGTGCAGTTTTTGCGACGTGAGCCTGGACTACATCGGCCGCTATGAAGGCGCCTCCGCCACCGTACTGGCCGACCGGATCGACGCCATCGTGCGCGAAACCGGCCAAACCGGCTTTCACTTCGTGGACGAAGCCGCGCCGCCCAAGTCGCTCAAGGCCCTGGCCACCGAGCTCATCGCGCGCGACACCGGCATTTCCTGGTGGGGCAACATCCGTTTCGAGAAAACATTCACGCCCGATCTGTGCGATCTGCTTGCCGATAGCGGCTGCATTGCCGTATCCGGTGGGCTTGAAGTCGCATCGGATCGACTGCTCAAGCTGATGAAGAAAGGCGTGTCGGTCGAACAGGTCGCACGCGTCACGCGTGCCTTTACCGACGCCGGCATTCTGGTGCACGCCTACCTGATGTACGGATTTCCCACGCAAACGGTGCAGGATACCGTGGACGCGTTGGAATACGTGCGCCAGCTTTTCGAAAACGGCTGCATCCAGAGCGGCTTTTTCCACCGCTTCGCCTGTACGGTGCACTCCCCCGTGGGCCTGAATCCCGAAGAATACGGCGTGACCTTGCAGCCCTTGCCGCCGGTGAGCTTCGCGAAGAACGACATCGGTTTTCACGACCCCACCGGCGTGGATCACGACGAACTCGGCCGCGCGCTACGCAAGGCGATCTACAACTTCATGCACGGCATCGGGCTTGAAGAAGACGTGCGCACCTGGTTTCCGTTTAAAGTGCCCAAAACCACCGTGCCGCGCAACAAGATCGAGCTGGCGTTGCGCGAGAGCGGCCAGTACGTCGACTGACAGCGGGCGTGGCGCGACTGTTCTGTCGTCGTCAAGCCAGACGATCAACCCAGACGGTCAAGCCGTCTCGGCCACCATGTAGACCTTCTTCACGAAGCTGTCGATCTCCCACCGGCCCTTGTAGCCTTCGGGCATGATGAAGGGATCGCCCACGTTCAGCGTGTGTACGGTGCCGTCCGGATCGACGATGCGGCAGTCGCCTTCCACGATATGGCCGTACTCGATATAGCCGGTGGTGTCGGCCTGGAACACGCCGCTGGTGCTTTCCCACACGCCTGCACGTACCTTGCCGCCACGACCTTCGAACACCTTCATGCCGTTGAATTTGGCATCGCCTGAAATCGGGCGCTTGGGTGCGGCAGGCTTGGGATTGGCCAGGGGGCCCGTGGAAATGCGCACCAGTTTGGGTTCAGTCGTCGACATGCAAAGCTCCAATGCAAAAAAACGGGCGACGGCACATGCCGATCGCGATGAATGAGGGTAGCCCGGGCGTGTCCAACGCAGACGCGCCGAGGCATGAAAACGTCTAGCGCGCAAACCGCGCCAGCCGGTAAGGATGGGGATCGACCAGTGGGGGATGGCCCTGCACCAGATCGGCCATCAACGCGCCGGCCGCCGGCCCGATACCGAAGCCGTGACCGGAGAAACCTGAGGCCAGAAAGAATCCTGGCACATGATCGACGCCAGAGATCACCGGAATGGCATCCGGCGTGACGTCGATGAAGCCGGCCCACGCTTTCGCGACCGTCGCCGCATCGAATGCAGGGAACGCCTGCTTGAGCTTCGCCAGCGCCACATCGATCGTCTTCATGGTGGGCGCCGGATCCAGCGTGCGCTGGCGTTCGAACGGCGTCTCGCGATCCAGCGGAAAGCGGCGTGGCAAGGCGAGTTCTTCAAAGAAGCGTTTACCGAAACGCAACTTCAGGTATTTGCGCTCGGCCAACCATGCCGGCAGAAACTGCCGCATCAACCGAATGCTGTCCGGCGTGAGATCGGCATACGAGGCGCCCAATTGCGACACGGAATACCCGCCATCCAACCGCTTGCGGCACGTGAAGTCGCCGCCGTTGATGGCCAGATCCAACCCCGTTTCGAGCGGTGCGGTACGCAGCACCGATGCATGCACCTTAAGCTGCGGAAACGATACGCCGCTATTGCCGCAAAAAAGCCGCGACCATGCGCCGCCGGCCAGCACGACCGCATCGGCCGCCACGCGGCCGGCCTCGGTGATCACCCCCGCCACCTTGCCGCCTGCCTGATCCAGCCCACGCACGGCGCACCGCTCGAAGATCTGACATGTGGCGGCCTGCGCCAAACGCGCGATGGCATGCGTGGCCAATGTCGGCTCGGCCACGCCATCGTCTGCGCTGTAGAGCGCGCCGGCCCATGCGCGCGGCGACGGCTGCGAGAGGATCTCCGGCAGATCCGCAGCACCGATCAATCGGGCCGTCACACCCAGCGCTTGCGCCCGCTCAAGCCAGACCGCATGCCTGGCCATCTCGGCCTCACTGGCGGCCAGGTATGCCAGACCCGTCTGCCGATAACCCACGTTCTCCGCCTGCTGGATCTCGCGCCACAGGCCGTTGGCATGCAACGACAGGGGCAATTCGGCGTGGTCGCGTCCCACTGTTCGAATCCAACCCCAGTTGCGCGACGATTGTTCGCCTGCGATCGTGCCTTTCTCGAACACCGCCACGCGCAAGCCCCGGCGAGCCAGCGCCCACGCAGTGCTCATGCCGATGATCCCCGCGCCGACGATGGCCACGTCGACGCGTTCGGGTAATGCAACAGTCATAACGTCCTTGGGCGCATCGCAACCGCGCCGGTGCAAAATAAAATCGGCGCGTCACTGCGCACGTGATCGGCTCATCAGCAGCGCGCAGAAGGCCACCGCGCCCACCGCGATCAGATAGTAGGCAGGCGCCATGATGCTGCCCGTAGCCGCCACCAACGCACCCACCACCAGCGGCGTCACGCCACCGAAGAAGGTCTGCGACGCCACGTAGGCAATCGACACGCCGGTGGTGCGGCACGAGGTGGGAAACAGTTGCGCCAGTACCGAGCCGATGGGTGCGTAGTAAAAGCTGAAGAACACCAACGACATCAAGCACTGAAAGAACACCAGCGAGCCGAACGATGGCGTTTGCGTGAGCACGTAGAAGGCCGGCACGATCACGATCAAGCCGAGAATCATCGCGGTCATCATCGTCTTGACGGCGCCCACACGATCCGCCACCAGGCCGGCGACCATGGGAAAGATCGTGCAGACCAAACCACTGCACAACGAAGCGATGAACGCCGCGTCCTTGGTGATGCCGAGGTTGTTGGTCGCAAACGTCGGCATATAGATGTTGACGTAGCTCGCCACGTTGCCGCCGGCGGTAATCAGCGCGCCGATCAGCAAATACTTTTTGTGAAACTTGAAGGTTTCCGAAAGCGGCTTGGCCGTCTTGGCCTTCTGCTCGTCGAACTCCGGCGTTTCGTTGATCTTGAAGCGGATGTATAGCGCCACCGGCCCGATCAGGCAACCGAAAATGAACGGCACGCGCCAGCCCCAGCTGTTCACCTGATCGGTGCGCAGATAGTGATTGATCAGGTAGGCAAACAGCGACGACACCACGATCGCGAGACCCGTGGTCGCAAATTGCAGGCTGCCGAGAAAGGCCTTGAGTTTGGGATTCTGTTCGGTCAGATACGAGTTGGCGCTGCCAAATTCGCCGCCGGCCGAGAATCCTTGCATCAGGCGGCCGAACACCAGAATCACCGGGGCCCAAGCACCGATGGCGCTATAGGTGGGCACCACGGCCATGAGTGCTGTACCCAACAGCATCAGCGTGGCCGTCAACGACAGCGCGGCTTTGCGACCTTTCTTGTCGGAGTAGATCCCCAGCAATACGGCGCCCAGCGGCCGAATCAGATACGAACTGGCGAACGTGAGCAAGCTGTACAGCAGTGCCGTCTGCGGGTCGGCTGAGGGGAAAAACAGCGCGGAGATCGTCACCGCAAACATTGCGTACACGAGCAGGTCGTACCACTCGAAAAAGGCGCCGATATTGGCCGCCACAATATCGCGCACCATCCCCTTGCGTGGGGCGCCGGGGGCTGCCGATCCGGCAGGCATCGCGCCCGCGGTCGTCGTTGTCAAAGTCATGTTGGCCTCAGTGCGGGCGCAAGAGCGCCCGCCGTATCTTTCGATGCGGAAAAAAGTACAGGCGACCGGCCTGCGCGTCAGACGGAAAAGGGGAGACTCGCGATCAACGCGATGAGGGGAACTTACACATAGAAGTGATTGCTGTTGACGACCAGAAAGCGGGTCTTCTTATCCCACCCGTTGACCCACCGGTAGGCCTGGTTGGCGGCAAAACCGTAGGTATCGCCGGTCTCGAGCAGGAAAGATCGATCGCCGATAAACAACTGCAACTTACCCTCGATCACATAGCCCACCTTGTCGCCGGTTTGCACCAGAAAATTGGGATCGGAGCAGGCGCCGGGATCGAGTTCCATCAAATACGCTTCCATGGCATTGCAGCTTGCTGGCGTCACCCGATACTTCGTGATGCCGGTGCCATGCAGACGCAAGGGTTTGTGCCGATCGGCACGCACCAGATACTCGCTCGACGATGCGGCGTCGGCCGGCCGTGCAGCGGCAAGTGCAGCGTCGGCCTTGGCCAATGGCGCCGACTGCCCTGCCGCAGTGGCTGCGTCACCGCCGGCGCGCGAAGCCGCAGCCGCGTCGACGACGTCGGATGCATTGGATGCGTCATCGGCAGGCGCAAACAACTCTGCACCATCGATTTCCAATGCATGACAAATTCCACGCAGCGTGCGGATCGATGGCGAGCTCACACCGCGTTCGATCTGACTGATCGATCCGATGGACATCTCGGCACGCGCCGCCACATCCTTGAGGGTCAATCCTTTCGCCACCCGCCGCGCGCGCAATCGCTCGCCGAGCGCTTTGTCGTCGTGATCGACAGCACTGGGTGAGACATCAGCAGGTTGAAGCATGGGCATGGCAAGTCGGAAATCAGTATGTGAGCCGCGCAGCAGAAATAGCTGCTTGATCGCGCGCAATTTCACAAAAATATATGCCGATTTCATTTTTATGTCAATTTAGCGTTAACCATTACGTAAAAGTGAAATCGATGCGTGCGCCTGGCTGGCGTGCGCGGCGATCGGCACCGTGCACAAGCGATCTTGCCGAGCCGGTTGACGCATCCCGTCCCACTGGATTGCGGTTTATCAATAAAAAAAGGCGGCACCAACCGCGCATCCCGACACCAAGAGGCGAAGCAAATTCCCGCAATAATGTGACAAATTGATTAATCTAAATCGGAATCGTTTCTATTAGCGTTAGAATGCGCGGCGCTTTTGTTTCATTCTTCGGCGCGCTGCGACTGCATCACAGGGCACACCGCGCCGCCTCCCTCCAGGAATCGCCACGCATGACTGCATCGCATCGCCGCCCTCTTTCGACCTCCCCTCGCCCGCTGGCGCTTGCCTGCTATCTGGGTTTCACGAGCGCGATGCTCATACCGGCGCTGTACGGGACGGCAGTGCAGGCGCAGTCGGCGGCGGCGAGTCCGGGCGGCGACCAATCGATGATGCCGACGGTTACGGTCGTGGGCGACGGCGTGGATCTCGAACGCAGCCTCAATGTGCCTGCTGCCTCGGGCGCCCTCGGCACGCGCAGCGTGCTGGATACCCCCTTTTCGATCACCAGCGTGAGCCAGTCTGAGATCGAAGAACGGCTGGCGACCAACATCGAACAGGTGTTTCGCTACGATGCCTCGACCACCATGACCGGCGTCGAGTACGGTCAAAGCCCTTCGATCAGCGTGCGCGGCCTGGGGATCGACGGCACGAATGGCCTGAAAGTCGACGGTCTGGCCATTGCCGGATGGAGCAATGACCTGCCGCTGGAATTTTTCGAACGGGTCGACCTGCTCAAAGGCTTGAGTGGATTCATGTACGGCTTCGGGTCGCCGGGCGGCATTCTCAACTACGTGGTCAAACGCCCGACCGACGAGACCCAGTTCAACGCCTCGCTCGGGTACAAATCCGATTCGCTGTTCTCTCAATCCATCGACATGGGTGGCCGTGCCGGCCGCGACGATCGCTTTGGTTATCGCGTGAATCTGTTTCGCGAAGAAGGCGATACCTACATCGACGACGGCAGCCTGCGCCGCGAAGGCGCTTCGCTGGCGCTGGATGCCCGCCTTACCAACGACGTCACGCTCACCTTCGATGCGCTGTATGCCAATCGCAAATCGCGCAACAACAGCTTCTGGGGCTACGACATCGGCGACATCCAGGCCATCCCCGGCACGGTCAACCCCCGCATCGCGTCGCAACCCGAAGGTGCTTATTTCGACACCAAGGATCGCGTGGTCACGACCGGGCTGCAATGGCGGATGGCACCAGGGTGGAAAACCAGCGTCACGTACCGCAACGCACGCAAGGACCTCGATTACAACAACAGCACGCTGTATGTGTCGAACCTGGCCGGCGACTACACCGCCGACCAATCGTTGTATCGCTTCGCCCAGGAATACAAGCAATGGCAGGCCCTCGTCGAAGGCGAAGCGCGCACGGGGCCGATCGGTCACAAGCTCACCTTCGGCGCATCGCGCCAGTCTTTCGGCACGTTATCCGATCGCGAATCGACCTACACCGCCAACATCGGCTCAGGCAACATCTATCGCGGCACCACCCTCACCGCCTATGGCGACGCGGGCGGCCACAGCCTTTATAAAACGTCCGCCATCGTGCAGGACGCCTTGTTCGCCAGCGACACGTTGAGCTTCGGCGAACACTGGTCGGTGATCGGCGGCATTCGCTACAACCGTTTCGACCAGAGCGCCTACAACCTGGCCGGCGCACGCACGACGCGATACGAGCGCAACCCGCTTACACCCACCGTCGCGCTGATCTACAAGCCCACGCAAAACGACACGCTGTACGCCAGCTACGTCGAGGCGTTGGAACGTGGGGGTACGGCCGGTGTCAACACGATCAACTTCGGCGAGGTGATGAGCCCGGTCAAGAGCAAGCAGTATGAAGCCGGCTACAAGTACGAAGCACCCACCTGGGCCACCACGGCTGCGCTGTTCCGCATGGATCGCACGGCGGAATACACCAATGATGCCAACCGGTTCGTACAAGACGGCATCACGCGCTACCAAGGGGTAGACCTCAACGGCACCTACGACATCAACCGCGACCTGAGTTTATCGGGCGGCGTGATGTACCTGAACTCGACCTATGTGGAGAGCAGCGCCGGGCTCGAGGGCAAGCGCACCACCGGCACGCCGCACCTTCAGGCGGCCACGCGGTTGAGCTATCAACTCCCGGTGATGCCGGCAGTGAGTGTGTCGCTGGGCGCGAAGTACGTGGGCGGCTCGCAGATGAACACGGCGAACACCTACAGCGTGCCGTCATACACCGTGTTCGATGCCGGCGCGCAATACCGGGCACGTATCCTCGATCGCGATGTGACGCTCACAGCCCAGATCCAGAACCTGGCCAACCGCCGCTACTGGACCTACAACGGCAGCAACTACATCGCCCCCGGCGCGCCGCGCACCGTGAGCTTGAATGCGCGGATGGCGTTCTAGTCGAACTGAAAATCACGGACGCCCTGAACGCCTGGCCAACGGTAGCAGGGGTCCGTCATGGGGCTATACCGCGCCTGTTTGATGCAAACCGGCGATCGCGACATCATCGAATCCAAGCTCCGCCAGGATTCGATCGCTGTGCTGCCCCACACCGGGTACGGCCGTCATCTGCGCATCGAAGCGGTTGTTGGTGGCGGGCGGCAGCAGTGCAGGTAACGGGCCTGCGGGGCTGTCGACCGTGCGCCACCGATCGCGCGCCTTCAGTTGCGTGTGGTCCCAGACGCCGGCCATATCGTTGACGCGCGCATTGGCAATACCTGCGGTTTCGAGCGTCTGCGCCACGTGATCCGCATCGAATGCTTTGAACGCATCGACGATCAAGGCGCGGAGTTCCGCGCGATTTTCGTTGCGCTTCGAATTGGTATCGAAGCGCGGATCATCGGCCAATGCCGCGTTGGCCAACACGCGATCGCAGAAGATGCGCCACTCGCGCTCGTTCTGCAGCCCCAGCATCACCACCGAACCATCGCCCACGGGAAACGGGCCGTACGGATAAATGGTGGCGTGCGACGCGCCCGCGCGCACCGGCGGCGGCGCCCCGTCGTACGCGTAGTACATCGGGTAGCCCATCCACTCCACGCTGCTCTCGAGCATGGACACATCCAGGCGGCTGCCCTCACCGGTGCGGTGACGCAACAGCAACGCGTTGAGAATGCCCGAATAGGCGTACATGCCCGCTGCGATATCGGCGATCGAACACCCGGCTTTCGAGGGATCGTCGGGCGTACCGGTAACCGATAAAAACCCGCTTTCGCTCTGGATCAACAGGTCGTAGGCTTTCTTGTCCTGATACGGGCCGCCTTCGCCATACCCCGAGATGTCGCACACGATCAGGCGTGGGTAGCGTTCGTGCAGTTGATCGAAATCCAGGCCCAGCCTCGCTGCCGCGCCCGGTGCCAGGTTTTGCACCAGCACGTCGGCCGTTTCGAGCAGGCGCGCCATCACGTCGATGGCACCCGCCTCCTTGAGGTTGAGCGTGAGGCTTTCCTTGGATCGATTGGTCCACACGAAGTGCGACGACAGCCCGTTGACGCGCTCGTCGTAGTTGCGCGCAAAATCGCCGCCGCCTGGCCGTTCGATCTTTATCACGCGCGCGCCCATGTCAGCCAACTGCCGCGTGCAAAACGGCGCCGCAATGGCGTGTTCCAGACTGATGACGGTGATGCCGTCGAGCGGGCGGGGCGACGCCGATGCGCTCGTTTTCTGGGTTGGCGTGGTCACTCGAAGGTCACCTCGCCCTGATGCGCCAGCGTGCCGTCTTGCGCGGCCCACACCTGCGCCCGGCCGTCCTCGCCGATCGTGCCACCCACATGAAAATCGGTCGGCGAGATCAACGGCCGCAAACCGCGATAGGCATATTCCTTCACGCGACGCTCGGGGTGGGCATGCAGCAAACCGGCCAGCATGTAGGTCGAGATCATGGGACCATGCACCACCAGCCCAGGATAGCCTTCGGTATCGGTGACGTACGGAAAATCGTAGTGGATGCGATGGGTGTTGAAGGTCACCGCCGAATAACGAAACAGCCGTTCGGCCGACGGCGAGATCGCCTCACGCCATTGCCCTTCGGGCTCGGGCTGGGTGCCGACGAGCTTCGGTGGACTGGGCTCCCGATACACGATGTCCTGCTGCTCGCTGATCGCCAATACGCCGGCCTGACGGTACTCATGCTGCACCGTCACGAAGCGCAGTGCGCCGGTGCTGCCGACCTTGTCCTTCACGGCAATCACGGTCGACGTCCGCGAGGCTTCCACCCCCACTTTCAGCGGCTGGTGAAACGACAATCGGCCACCGGCCCACATGCGATTGCGGCCGGCAGCCTCAGGCAAAAACCCGCCGCGTTCCGGATGTCCATCGGGGCCCAAAGCCTCCACGCCCACCGGGTTCATAAAGAATGCCCACTGCCACAACCACGGCAGATCCGCGCCCTCGCCAGGATGCGGTTCGCCGAGCGTTGCGGCGATGCGCTGCGTGTGCGAGGGGTCAAGCCGATCGCCCACGGTTTCGGTGTGGCCAATCCAGGCGGAGGGATCCGATGCAGTCATGAGAGTCCTTACTTATCGTGTTGCCGCATGATGCCCCATGCGGATGGGGACGGGAATTCGTATTTGTACAACCCTGTGTTCACCGCGCCGAAACGCGATGCAAGACAGGATGAGACCGGCGGGCGAAAAAACAGCGACCCGCAGGTCGCTGTTTCGTCGTGTCTGGCGCCTTTGTCGTGCCTGGCGCATCAGGCAACGAGCGCACCAGCGCACTGGCACATCAGGCGACGGCAACCGGAATCTTGCCGATCTTGGCCTGCCACGTCTTGGGGCCGGTGTTGTGCACCGACGTACCTTGCGCATCCACAGCCACGGTGACCGGCATATCCTTCACGTCGAATTCGTAGATGGCTTCCATGCCGAGATCTTCGAAGCCGACCACTTTGGCGCCGCGAATGGCTTTCGACACCAAGTACGCCGCACCGCCCACGGCCATCAAATACGCCGAGCCGTGTTGCTTGATGGCTTCGATGGCAACCGGGCCGCGCTCGGATTTACCGATCATGGCGATCAGACCGGTCTGGGCCAGCATCATGTCGGTGAATTTGTCCATGCGGGTGGCGGTCGTGGGACCTGCCGGCCCCACCACTTCGTCGCGCACCGGGTCGACCGGGCCCACGTAATAGATCACGCGATTGGCGAAGTCGACCGGCAACGATTCGCCGCGGGCCAGCATATCCTGAATGCGCTTGTGTGCCGCGTCCCGGCCCGTCAGCATCTTGCCCGACAGCAGCAACGTCTGGCCCGGCTTCCAGCCAGCGACCTGCTCGCGCGTCAGCGTATTCAGATCCACTTGCTGGGAAGCGTTGTAATCCGGCGCCCAATGCACATCGGGCCATTCCGACAAGGCCGGCGGATCCAGACGCGCCGGACCCGAACCGTCCAGCGTGAAATGCGCATGGCGCGTGGCCGCACAGTTTGGGATCATGGCCACAGGCTTGGAGGCCGCATGCGTGGGGAACGTGCTGATCTTCACATCCAGTACGGTCGTCAGACCGCCCAGGCCTTGCGCGCCGATACCCAGCGCATTGACCTTTTCGTACAGTTCGATGCGCAATTCCTCGAGTTTGCTTTGCGGGCCGCGCGCCAGCAATTCGTACATGTCGATGTCTTCCATCAACGATTGCTTGGCCATCAACATGGCTTTCTCGGCCGTGCCGCCCACACCGATGCCCAGCATGCCCGGCGGGCACCAGCCGGCACCCATCGTGGGCACCGTTTTCAGTACCCAGTCCACCAGCGAGTCGCTCGGATTGAGCATCACGAATTTGGACTTGTTTTCCGAACCGCCGCCTTTGGAAGCAATCTGCACGTCGACCGTATCGCCCGGGATCAGTTCGACGTTGAGAATACAGGGCGTGTTGTCGCGCGTGTTCTTGCGCGTAAACAGCGGATCTTCGAGCACGGAAGCGCGCAGCGGATTGTCGCTGTTCAGGTAGCCGCGGCGAACGCCTTCATCGCACAGCTCCTGCAAGCTCCTACAGGAGTCGAAGCGCACGTTCATGCCCACTTTGAGGAACACGTTGACGATACCGGTGTCCTGGCACAGCGGGCGCTTGCCTTCGGCGCACATCCGCGAGTTGGTCAGAATCTGCGCCATCGCATCTTTCGCGGCTGGGCTTTCTTCGCGCTCATACGCGCGCGCCAGATGGCGAATGTAGTCAACGGGATGGTAGTAGCTGATGAACTGGATGCCATCGGCAATGGACTGAATGAAGTCTTCTTCTTTGATCAAGACGGACATGAGAGCACTTGCAGAGAGAGGAGAAAATTGGAAAAACGCCGCGTGAACGTTGATATTGCTGTCAACACTCATCGTTGACGCACACGATCGCAGTTTGCGGCGTTGGACAATGCGTTATTTACCTTGCCAGACGGGCGCACGCTTTTCGGCGAACGCGGTGGCGCCTTCTTTGGCATCGGCCGACGTAAAGATGTGTGCGACCAGCGGGCGCTGACGATCAAACATCTCTTCGCGCGACCAATCGCCCGATTCGGACACGATGCGTTTGGCGGTCTGCACCGACAACGGGCCATTGGCCACAATCGTGCGGGCCAGCGCCTGGGCGTCGGCCAATGCCTGGCCCGGTTCGCTCAAGCGATTGACCAAGCCGAAGCTGTGCGCGCGTTCGGCGGGAAACATGTCGCCGGTCAACACGATTTCCATGGCGATGTGATAGGGCAGACGGCGCGGCAAGCGCATCATCCCGCCGGCGCCGGCCACCAGGCCGCGCTTGACTTCAGGCAGGCCGAAATTGGCGGCGCGCGAGGCCACGATCAGGTCGCACGCCAGGGCCAGCTCGCACCCGCCTGCCAAGGCGTAGCCTTCGACGGCGGCGATCAGCGGCTTTTTGGGCGGCGCTTCCGTCAGCCCGCCAAAACCGCGGCCTTCGACGTAGGGGCGTTGACCGCTGGCGGCGAACGCCTTGAGATCCATGCCGGACGAGAACGTGTTGTTGGCACCGGTGAGCACGCCGATACGCACGCTGTCGTCGCTATCCAGCCGGTCGAGCGCGGCGGCCAGCGCCTGGGCGGCCTCGAGGTTGATCGCGTTGCGCGCTTCAGGGCGGTTGATCGTGATGGTCATGATGCCATCGGCGACGTCCACGTGGATCAGGTCGGACATGTCTCTTCTCCTATTTTTGTCGGGGAATCGGGCACTGGGCGCAAAGGCCGGCAGCACCCGGCTGTCGAATATCGGAAACATCATACAACCGGCCTGTGCACCCCATCCGCCGCATCCGGCCGAAGCCAGTTAAAATCGTTGGTTTGTCATGACCAGCCGACGCTTGCAAAAGCAGCGGCGCAACGCAAAGCTCCATGCTCACCTTCCAGCAGATCATCCTCACCCTTCAGGATTATTGGGACAAACAGGGCTGCGCCCTGCTCCAGCCCCTCGATATGGAGGTGGGTGCCGGCACGTCCCATCCCTCGACCTTCCTGCGCTCGCTGGGCCCAGAGCCGTGGCGCGCCGCGTACGTCCAGCCGTCGCGCCGTCCGAAGGATGGCCGATATGGCGAGAACCCCAACCGCCTGCAGCACTACTACCAATACCAGGTGGTCTTGAAGCCCGCCCCGGCCGACATCCTCGATCTGTACGTGGGGTCGTTGAAAGCGCTGGGCATCGATCCGCTCGTGCACGACATCCGCTTCGTGGAAGACGACTGGGAGAATCCCACGCTCGGCGCCTGGGGCCTGGGCTGGGAGGTCTGGCTCAATGGCATGGAAGTCACGCAGTTCACCTACTTCCAGCAAGTGGGCGGCATCGACTGCACGCCGACCACGGGTGAAATCACCTACGGCCTGGAACGCCTGGCGATGTATCTGCAAAACGTCGAAAGCGTCTACGATCTGGTCTGGACCGAAGGCCATAACGGCCAACGCGTGTTCTATCGCGACGTCTATCATCAGAATGAAGTCGAGCAATCGACGTATAACTTCGAATATGCGTCCACCGAAATGCTGTTTGCGCATTTCAACGACTATGAAGCCGAAGCCAAGCGCCTGATGGATGTGCCGCTGGCCTTGCCCGCGTATGAAGCGGTGCTGAAGGCCGGACACGCCTTCAACATGCTCGATGCACGTGGCGCCATCAGCGTCACCGAACGCGCCGCGTACATCGGCCGCATCCGCAACCTGTCGCGCGCCGTCGCACAGGCCTATTACGATTCCCGCGAACGATTGGGCTTTCCCATGCTGGCCGCCAGCCAGAAGCCGGAGGCCGCATAAATGACTGACAAAGCATCCCCCGCCGATATTCGCCCCTTGCTGGTCGAACTGCTCACCGAAGAACTGCCGCCGAAGGCGCTCGAAAACCTGGGCCTGGCGTTCGCCGAAGGCCTGCGTGCTGCATTGGACAAGCATGGTCTGCTGGCCGACGGCTGCACCGTGACGCCGTTTGCCACGCCGCGCCGCCTGGCCGTGCGCCTGTCGGCCGTGCAAGCGTGTGCCGCCGATCGCGACTACACCGAGCGCCTGATGCCGGTCAAAGTGGGCCTGACGCAAGACGGCGCCGCCACCCCTGCGCTGCAGAAGAAACTCGCGGCCAAGGGCTGGGCACATCTGACGCCCGCCGATCTCACCCGCGAATCCGACGGCAAGCAGGACTATCTGGTGGCGCGCGGCACGTCCGAAGGTGCAGATCTGGCCCACGGCCTGCAAGACGCGCTGGATACGGCGATTGCCGGTTTGCCGATCCCGAAGGTCATGCGCTATCAATTGGCCGACGGCGTAACCTCGGTGCGCTTCGTGCGTCCCGCCCACGGCCTGATCGCCTTGTTCGGCACCGACGTGATCGAAGTGCACGCCTTGGGCATGACCGCCGGGCGCAGCACGCACGGCCACCGTTTCGTGTCGACCGATCCGGTCATCCTGCCCGATGCCGACAGCTACGAATCGCATCTGGCTGAATTCGGCAATGTGATTGCATCCTTCGATGCGCGCCGCGCCGATATCGATGCCCAGTTGCAGGCGAAGGCGCGCGAGCTGGGCGCCACGCTGGGCGACGACCCGGAAGTGCCGGCGTTGCTCAATGAGGTTACGGCGCTGGTCGAGCAACCCACCGTATACGTGGGCGCGTTCGACGAGGCGTTTCTCGATGTGCCGCAGGAATGCCTGATCCTGACCATGCGGCTCAATCAGAAGTACTTCCCGCTGTTCGATCCCGCCACGGGCAAGCTCACGCATCGCTTCCTGATTGTCAGCAATATGCGTGTGGCCGACCCGATCAATATCGTGGGCGGCAACGAACGCGTGGTGCGCCCCCGCCTGGCCGACGCCAAGTTCTTTTTCGACACCGACCGCAAAATGCCGTTGGCCAGCCGCGTGGCGCAACTGGACACGATGGTCTATCACAACAAGCTCGGCACCCAGGGCGCCCGCGTCACCCGTGTCCGTGCCCTCGCTGCCTTCGTGGCGCAAACGCTGGGCGGCGATGCGCAAGCCGCTGACCGCGCCGCCCTGTTGGCCAAAGCCGATCTGGGCACCAACATGGTCGGCGAGTTTCCCGAACTGCAGGGCGTGATGGGCGCGTATTACGCGCAAGGCGACGGCGAACCGGCTGCCGTGGTCACGGCATTACGCGAGCAGTACCGCATCCGCTGGGACCAACCCGTCGATGACGCCACGTTGCCCGCCGTCGCGCTCTTCATCGCCGATCGCGCCGAAACGCTGGTCGGCATCTGGAGCATCGGCGGCGCACCTACGGGCGAGCGCGATCCGTTCGGCCTGCGCCGCGCGGCGCTCGGCCTGATCAGTGCTTTCGAACAACTGGCCGCTGGTGGCCGGTTGAAGATCAGCGACGACGGCCCGCTCACGCTCGACGCCGTGCTCGAACACGCTGCACAAGCCTTCGGTCCCGGCAAGATCGACGCTGCGGTGATCGCCGAAGTACGGACGTTCCTGTTCGAACGCTACCGCAATCAGTTGGCCAACACGTTCGACCGCAGCGGCGTGGATGCGGTGATCGCCGTGTCGCCCCCGCTGCACCAGGTGGCCGAGCGCGTGCGTGCCGTGGTCGCTTTCGGTGCCCTGCCCGAAGCGGCCAGCCTGGCAGCTGCCAACAAGCGCATCGGCAATCTGTTGAAGAAAGCCGAAGGCGACATCGGTCAGGTCGACGAAGCGCGTTTGTCCGAGCCGGCCGAGCGCGCCCTGGCGGCCGCCATCGCCGAACTCGAACCGCAATCGGCCGCCCAGTTTGCCGAAGGCGACTTCGCCGGCAGCCTGCAAACGCTGGCACGTGGCCGCGCCGCTGTAGATGCGTTTTTCAATGACATCATGGTGATGGCCGAAGATCCCGCCATTCGCGCCAATCGTCTTGCGTTGCTGGCCCAGTTGCACCGCTTGATGAATCGCGTGGCGGACATTTCCAGGTTGGCCCAGTGAAACTCATCGTTCTCGATCGCGACGGCGTCATCAACGAAGACAGCGATGCCTTCATCAAAACGCCTGACGAATGGATTGCACTGCCGGGGAGCCTGGCAGCCATCGCACGCTTGACGCAGGCGCAGTGGCGCGTCGTGATCGCGACCAATCAGTCTGGACTGGCGCGCGGCTTGTTCGACATGGCCGCGTTGAATGCCATGCACAAGAAGATGAAGCGCGAACTCACCGCCTTTGGTGGGGTGATCGATGCGATCTTTCTGTGCCCGCACGGCCCGGATGACGGCTGCACGTGCCGCAAGCCATTGCCGGGCATGTTTCAGCAGATCGCGCTGCGCTACGATCGCCCGCTCACGGGCGTGCCGGCGGTGGGCGATTCGCTGCGCGATCTCCAGGCCAGCGCCGCGGTCGGCTGCACGCCATGGCTCGTGCAAACCGGCAAAGGCGCGGCCACCGCCGAAAGCGGCGGCCTTCCCGAAGGCACCCACATCCGCGCCGATCTGTCGGCCGTCGTTGACGATTTGTTGAAGGAAGCCTGACTTGGCCCGCCTGCGTTCCCTGCTCTACGCGTTGTTCTTGACGGTTACCGTCATTCCGTACGCCTTCGCCTGTCTGTTGTGGTCGTTTCTGCCGCTGCATCAGCGGTATCGGCTCACCGTGGGCTGGCCGCGTCTCGCCGTCTGGGGTGCCCGCGTCATCTGCGGCATCCGCTGGCAAGTGAAGGGCTGGGAAAACCTGCCCGATGGCCCTGCCGTCCTGCTGTCCAAACATCAATCCGCCTGGGAAACCTTGTTTTTCCCCGCTTACATGCCGCGCGACCTGTGTTTCGTCTACAAGCGCGAACTGCACAAGGTGCCCTTCTTCGGGTGGGGCCTGGCACTGCTGCGCATGATTCCTATCGATCGGGCGCGCGGTCGCGATGCGTTCGATCAGGTTGTGGCGCAAGGCAAGCTGCGGCTGGCTGAAGGCCGTTGGCCCATTCTGTTTCCCGAAGGCACGCGTGTTGCCCCAGGGCAAACGGCGCGTTTCAAAATGGGTGGCGCGTTGCTTGCGTCACGCACTGGCGCGGTCGTCATCCCCGTTGCCGTCAATTCGGGCGAATGCTGGCGCCGCAATGCCTTCGTCAAGCGCCCCGGGATGATCACCGTGTCCATCGGCCCCGTCATTCCCTCCGCCGGATTGACGCCGGAGCAATTGAACGAAAAAGTACAAACCTGGATCGAAGACGAAATGCGCCGTCTGAACCCGGAAAGGTATGTCTCGAACTGATCAGCTCGACCTGTTTGCGCCGCCACCGCGTATTGAAGAGGCGGCGCCGTCTGTCAATGACCCGGCATCGCCTTCGCGGCCGGCGTCAGAACCTGGCGCCACACCGCGTGGGGTTGCATCGCCCGCTGTGGATGCTTCGGCTGGAACCGGTGATTTGGCTGGAGCCGGTGCTTTGGATGGAACTGCGCCGACGCCAAGCCGCGTGCCGCCGGCGACGCCCGGTGCTGCGGCGTTGGACGCTAGTGCGTTATTGAAGAGCGATGCGGGCGAATTGCCGTTTTTGAATTCAAGCAACAGCTTGTCCGACAGCACCCCGATTCGCATCCAGACCACCTGTCCGGCGACGTTGCCGCCGAATGCGCGCTGGCGCGAAGTGCGAACTGAGCAGCAAACCATCGGTTTCGTATTGCAGCGCTCAAAGCGCCGCAGCATCGGCTTTTTGATCACCGACGACGGCCTGCGGGTGACGGCGCCCAATTGGGTGACGTTGTCGCAGATCGACGAAGCGGTGGTCGAGAAGGCACGCTGGATTCTGAACAAGCTGCGCGACTGGCATGCACGCCAATCGCGTCTCGCGCTGGCACAAACGCTTTGGCAGCAAGACGGCGAAATGCCTTACCTGGGCAAGCGTATTCGGATCGCGCTGGGTTCGGGACGATCGGCCGCCTTCATGACCGGCGACATGAACGACCCGCAAGACGGCGACACGCTGCATCTTCCGTTGCCCGCCAACGCCGATGACGCGCGCGTGCGCGACGCCGCGCAGGCGTGGCTGCAGGGTCGAGCAGGTGCCTGGTTTGGCGTGCGCTTGTCGCACTTCCTGGAATTGAGCGGCCTGCGCATCAAGCGCTGGCGGCTATCGGGTGCCGCCACGCGTTGGGGTTCCTGCACCAGCGATGGCAACATCATGCTCAACTGGCGACTGATTCACTTCTCGCCCAGCATCATCGACTACGTGATCGTGCATGAACTGGCGCACCTGCGTGAAATGAACCACAGCCAGGATTTCTGGGCGGAAGTCGGCAATATTCTGCCTGGCTTCGAGGATGCAAAGAATCTGCTCAAGCATCACGATCCAGGCAGTTTGCCGGCGTTCTAACGTCGCTCTGCGCGGGGACCGGGCACAGGGTTCAACAGCACCGCCAGCCAAGCGCTTCGCCCTGCAGCGTCGATTGTTGAATTGAGCGCCAGGCCCTGTAGCGTCCATTGTCGAGCTGAGCGCCAGGCCCTGCAGCGTCGATTGTCGAGCTGAGCGCCCAAGACCCCATGAGATAAAGCGTGTTCAGGTTTTCTTCTGAATGAACTCGATCTTGTAGCCATCCGGATCTTCGATGAACGCAATCACCGTCGTGCCGTGTTTCATCGGACCCGCCTCGCGGACGACGTTGCCCCCTTGCTGTTTCACGCGCTCACAGGCGGCGTAGGCATCGTCGACTTCCAGGGCAATATGGCCATAACCCGAGCCGAGGTCATACTTGTCAGTTTCCCAGTTATGGGTCAGTTCGATCACCGCACCGGTAGACTCCTCTTCATAGCCCACAAACGCCAACGTGAACTTGCCTTCCGGGTAGTCGCTGCGGCGCAAAACGCGCATGCCCAAAACATCGGTGTAAAACGCGATCGATTTATCGAGATCGCCAACGCGCAGCATCGTGTGAAGTAGTCGCATAATTCGTATTTCCGTCAAAACATCAAAAGACTCGAGGGTGCGCCCGAGCCTGACCGGCGTCTACCGGGCGCATCCAAACCATCATGTTAGACCATCGCATGGACGCTTTATGATTCGAGACCTGCTGAAGATGGGCGATCCGCGCCTGCTGAAGATCGCCGAGCCTGTCACCCAATTTGCCACACCCGAACTCGACGCGCTGATCGAGGATATGTTCGACACCATGCGCGACGCCAAGGGGCTTGGTCTGGCCGCCCCACAGATCGGGGTCGACCTGCAACTGGTCGTGTTCGGCTTCGACCGCGTCGAGCGCTTGCCGGGCACGCCCCCCGTGCCCTTCACGATCCTGTGCAATCCGGTGATCACGCCACTGGACGCCGCACACGAGGAAGGCTGGGAGGGCTGTCTATCGGTGCCCGGCATGCGCGGCGTGGTGTCGCGTTATTCGCGCATCCGTTACGAGGGCTTCGACGCCCAAGGCAACCCCATCGTCCGCGAAGCGGAAGGCTTTCATGCCCGCGTGGTGCAGCACGAATGCGATCACCTGATCGGTCGCCTGTACCCCTCGCGCATCGAAGACTTCACGCGCTTCGGCTTTACCGACGTGCTGTTTCCTGAAGGGGAAGGCAAGCGCGCCGACTAAAGACGGCCGCGCCGCCGCGCCCAGTGGTCAGGCGCCACGCATCCTCAAAGCATGGGCGACGCACCCTGCTCCGCTTCGCTGGCGTTATTGCGAAAGAAGCCGAACAACTCCCGGCCGATACCGCTCGCATGCGCCGATAGATCCGGCTCGGGCGTCTCACGCGCGGCCAGCGTAGCGGCATCGACGTCGACATGAAGCACACCGGCCTCGCCATCGACGGTCATCATGTCGCCATCGCGAATATGGGCGATCAGCCCGCCGCCCAAGCCTTCGGGTGAGACGTGGATGGCGGCAGGCACCTTGCCCGATGCGCCCGACATCCGGCCATCCGTGACAAGCGCCACGTGAAAGCCTTCGTCCTGCAGCACGCCCAATGCGGGTGTGAGCTTGTGCAGCTCAGGCATGCCATTGGCGCGCGGCCCCTGATAGCGCACGACGACGACCACATCGCGATTGAGCTCGTTGCGCTTGTAGGCAGCCAATACGTCTTCCTGGCTGTCGTACACCGCAGCCGGGGCACGCACGATACGGTGCTCGGGCTTCACCGCCGACACCTTCAGTACGGCACGGCCGATGTTGCCTTCAAGCACCTTGAGACCACCATTATCGGAGAAGGCATGAGCGTGCACGCGCAGCACGTTTTCATCGCCACTCTGTGCAGGCGCATCGCGCCAGACCAGGGTGTCACCGTCCAGGAACGGCTCTTGGCTGTAGTGCGACAATCCCGGCCCCGCAACGGTTTGCACATCTTCGTGCAGCAAACCTGCCGCCAGCAATTCACGGATCAGGAAGCCCATCCCGCCCGAGGCATGGAAGTGATTTACATCGGCGCTGCCGTTGGGATAAATGCGCGCCAGCAAAGGCACCACATTGGACAGCTCGGCGAAATCGTCCCAGTTGATCAGAATGCCCGCCGCTTTCGCCATGGCGACCAGATGAATGGTGTGGTTGGTGGACCCGCCCGTTGCATGCAGACCCACGATACCGTTGACGATGGCTTTCTCGTCGATCACATGTCCTAACGGCGTGAACGCATTGCGGTCGGCAAGCGCCAGGACGCGCTTGGCGGCATGCGCAGTGAGCGCATCGCGCAGCGGCGTATTGGGATTGACGAAAGCCGCGCCCGGCAGATGTACACCCATGATCTCCATGAGCATCTGATTCGAATTGGCCGTGCCATAGAACGTGCACGTCCCGGCATCGTGATACGCCTGCGACTCGGCTTCGAGCAAAGCCTCACGCGTGACTTCACCTTTCGAGAAGCGCTGGCGGATTTTGGCTTTTTCATCGTTCGGCAAACCCGACGTCATTGGGCCCGCCGGTACGAAAATCCCCGGCAGGTGGCCGAACTTGAGCGCGCCAATGAGCAGCCCCGGCACGATCTTGTCGCACACCCCCAGGCACAGCATCGCGTCGAACACGTTATGCGACAAGGCCACTGCCGTGGACAACGCGATCACATCGCGCGAGAACAACGACAGTTCCATCCCGGCAGCACCCTGCGTGACGCCGTCACACATGGCCGGCACGCCGCCCGCAAACTGCGCCACGCCACCGGCATCGCGTGCGGCCTGCTTGATGATGCCCGGAAAGCGCTCGAAAGGCTGATGCGCCGACAGCATGTCGTTGTAGGCCGACACGATACCGATATTCAAGCGACGCTCTTCGCGCAGCATCAGTTTGTCGTTGACTGGCGCAGCGGCAAACGCATGCGCCAGATTGGTACAGGACATGCCGGCGCGCGTGGGTCCCTGCTTGCGGTCGTGCTCGATCTGCGCGAGATAGCGCGCGCGCGTATCGGTGCTGCGCGCAACGATGCGATCGGTAACGTGGCGGACGGTGGCGTGAAGCGTCATGACAAATCCTTGAAACGAACCCCGAACGGGCTTGTGGGCAATTGCGGCTTACGGCGCGTACCAGACATCCACAGGCACCGAGGTTTGGTGGAGAAAAAGCGATATCGGGAGTGCAAGTGTGGGCGCGGCGACCGCACGCTGAAAGACGTCTCGTTTGGCCGCACCCGACCATTGCAGCACCAGACGTGCCGATTGGCGGGCAAGCGCGTAACGCGTCAACGAGAGGCGTGCCTGCTTGGCCGCTGGCGGCATGATCGCCGCGCACAGGGCGTGGCGTGTCAGGTCGGTTGCGACAGTGAGTTCGGGCGCATCCGGGAAGAGCGAGGCAGTATGCCCGTCGTCGCCCATGCCCAGCAATACCACGTCGAAGGGCAAGGGCAACGCCTGCAATGCCGCTTCGCAAGTCGCCTGACCGGCGTAAGGGTCGGCCGAACCGTCATACCATGGCACGAAAGTCGCCGCGGCGGCCTTCTCCTGCATGAGATGACGCCGCACGAGCCCGGCGTTGCTGTCGGGATGATCGTCGGGCACCCAGCGCTCGTCTACCAGAGTGACGGTGATCTGGGACCACGGCAGGTCGAGCCCACGCAGCGCCTCAAAGACCGGGATGGGTGAGCGCCCGCCGGACACCGCCAGCACGGCTTGACCGCGCGCGGCGCACGCCGTCGCAAGATGCCGGGCCACATGCACCGCCAGATCGCGCGCCATCACCTCGCCTGACGCGCTCCCGTGCGCAACGACGTTCGCGGGCAACGCATCGGCGATGGTTTCCGAGAGCGAGAATGCGTCGCCCGTCACAGCTCCTCCGCCCATTGCGTGCCTTCCGATGCCATCAACGATGACGAAGCGGCCGGCCCCCAGGTGCCGGCGTTATACGGCCGCGGCCGATCGCCCAACTGCTGCCAACCGCGCAGGATCGGTTCGACCCACGACCACGCCGCTTCCGTTTCATCGCGACGAATGAACAAGGTTTGCCGGCCGCGGATCAGATCCAACAGCAGACGCTCATACGCATCGGCGCGGCGCGAGGTGAACTCGTCGTTGAAGTCGAAATCGAGATTGACCGGTTTGAGGCGCATGCCGTCGCCCGGCACCTTCGCCATCATCTGCAGCTTGACCGCTTCATTGCGTTGCAGGCTGATCACCAGCCGATTCGGGCGCAGGATGGCCTGGCTGGAAAAGATCGAATACGGCACGTCGGCAAAATTGATGACGATCTCGGACACCCGTTGCGGCATGCGCTTGCCCGTACGCAGGAAGAACGGCACATTCGCCCACCGCCAGGTATTCACATGCGCACGCAGCGCCACGAACGTCTCGGTGTTGCTGTCGGCAGGAATGCCTTTCTCGTCCAGATAGCCCGGCACGGCCTCGCCCTGCTCCGACCCGGCGGCATACTGGCCGCGCACGGTCCAGCGCGAAATATCGGCCAGCGACATCGGACTGAGCGACCGCAGCACCTTGATTTTCTCGTCTCGCACCGCGTCCGAATCGAGTTGCGCCGGCGGCTCCATGGCAACGATGCACAGCAATTGCAGCAGGTGATTCTGAACCATATCCCGCAAGGCGCCGGCACGGTCGTAAAACCCACCGCGGGTGCCCACACCCACCGTTTCGGACACGGTGATCTGCACGTTGCGGATGGTGGGCGCCCGCCAGAGCGGTTCGAAAATGGAGTTGCCAAAGCGCAACGCCATCAGGTTCTGAACCGTTTCCTTGCCCAGATAGTGGTCGATGCGATAGATGCGCGATTCGTCGAAGTAACGATCGGCAGCGGCATTGATCTCGCGCGCCGAGGCGATATCCTTGCCCAGCGGCTTTTCAAGCAGCAGACGGCTGTCCTTCAGGATCAGCTCGGCGGCGGCGAGGTTATCGCAGATGGGAATGAAAAGATCGGAAGACGTGGCAAGGAAGAAGATACGCAGCGTATCCGGCGCGAGCCAGTCGCCGAGCCTGGCGTAATCCTCGGGTTTGGTCGCATCGACGCGGACGAAGTGCAGGCGCTTCAGGAATGCCTTCCAGACAGCCTCGTCATACGTGCTGTCATCCACGAAAGGACGGGCTTGCGATTCCACGAAAGCCAAGAACGCCGCATCGTCGAAATCATTGCGCCCCACACAGGCGATCCGGCCTTGCGCAGGCAGGTTCTCGTCGCGATGACAGATGTAAAGGGCAGGCAGCAGTTTGCGCATCGACAAATCGCCGTTGCCGCCGAATATGACCAGATCGAGCCGGTCGGGGCATCCTTCAAGCATTGTTTCGCCTTTCCGTTGTGACAGGGAGAGCATACGCCTCATCGCCGCCGCTACATCCACGGTGTGCGATGGTTTACGACGGGCTAGGCGCGATGCAAACCCGATGACTGAGCCTCTACGACCCCTCAAGTATAGAAAGGGTTCACGCAATCATCGATGACAGAACGGAAAAAATCGGACAAGCGGAAGGATGAGGGTCAGCCCACGGCTGCTGCTTGCTCCTCGAGGCCGTAGCGGCGCAGGCGTGGACCCGAACGCAGCACCTGCCCGGGCAATGGCCGCGCCAGCACGGTTTCGAGATGGCCAGCCACGCCCAGCAAGGCGTCCAGATTCACACCCGTATGGATGCCCAGCGCGTGCAGCAGGTGAACAGTATCCTCGGTACAGATATTGCCGGTCGCGCCGGGCGCAAACGGGCACCCGCCAATGCCGCCCAGCGACGACTCGAATGCGTCGATGCCGAGGTGCAAACCTTCCATCACATTGACCAGCCCCAGCCCGCGCGTGTTGTGGAAGTGCAGGGTAAGCGGCATATCGGGAAGTTCGGCGCGCAGCGCTTCGACCGTGCGGCGCACGACCGGCGGCGTGGCCATGCCGGTGGTATCTCCCAACGTGATGCCGTCAAAGCCCAACGAGGCAAACCGATGCGCGATCTCGACCACGCGCTCAACCGGCACATCGCCTTCGAACGGGCATCCGAATGCCACTGCAATCGCCCCTTGCACCTGAACGCCCGAACCGCGAGTCGCCGCCGCGGCGTCGCGCATGTCGCCGAGCGACCGCTCGATGCTGCGATTGAGGTTTTTCTGATTATGGCTCTCGGAGGCGGACAGGAACACGACCACACCGTCGGCCCGCGCGGCCAACGCCCTTTCGATCCCTTTGACATTGGGCGCCAACACCGACAGCGTCACCTCAGCGCGCCGATCCACGCCAGCCAGCACTTCGGCGGCGTCGCGTAATTGCGGGACGGCTTTGGGCGAGACGAACGACGTCACTTCAAGATGCGTCAATCCCGTTGCGATCAAGTCGTTGATCATGGCGATTTTGGTCTCGGTGGGCACGAAGTCGTGCTCCATCTGGAGGCCATCGCGCATGCCGACTTCGGTCAACACGACGTGGCGAGGATAGGTTGTGGACATGATCAACTCTCGAATTCATCGACGTCCCAGCATACGAACGATCGGCGCTTCGATCCAGTGCCGTTTCACGACGGTGCCATCGCGACCGGCGACGCAAGGGCGTAGAAATACGACGAGACAGCGCGCGGCGTGCCATGCCACCATGCCGTCATCGCGGTCGGGATTCGGCTGCCGGCGGCATCGCACACCGGCGTCCCTTACTTCCTCCCGCAGGCTTCCAAGGACAGGCATGCAACTTACAGGCATTCGCGTGATCGATCTCACGCGCATCATCTCGGGACCCTTCTGCTCGATGCTTTTGGCGGATATGGGCGCGGACGTCATCAAGGTCGAGCCACCCGAAGGCGACCCGGTGCGCCAGCAGGGCGTCATCCTCGAAGGCATGAGCTGGTACTTTGCGGCCTGCAATCGCAACAAGCGGTCCGTCAAACTCGACCTGCGGAGCAAGGAAGGGATGGCGGCGCTCAAGCACCTCCTGCAAACGGCCGACGTCGTGATCGATAATTTCCGGCCCGGTGTGATGGATGCGATGGGTCTGGATTGGGACACGCTGAACACCTTGTCACCCAGGATCATTCACACGAGCATCAACGGGTTCGGTGAAACAGGGCCCTATGCCAAGCGGCCCGCCTTCGACTTCATCGCGCAGGCGATGAGCGGCTTCATGAGCATGAACGGCACGCCCGACACGGGCCCCATGCGCAGCGGACTGCCGATCAGCGACACTGTGGCCGGCACATATGCCGCCCTGGGCACGGTCGCGGCGCTCTTTCGCCGGACGCAAACCGGGCAAGGCGAGCGCGTGTGCGCGTCGTTGGTCGATTCCTTGCTCAGTTATGGCGCGTTTGCCAGCGCGAATTTTCTCGCCACCGGCGAACAGGCCGCTACGACCGGCAACGACCATCCGCTGGTCGCGCCCTATGGCTTGTTTACTGCCTTCGACGGCGACATCGCGGTCGCCCCCTCCAACGACATGGTGTACGGAAAGCTGCTGACGGCACTCGGGTTGACGCATCTGCATGACGATCCACGCTTTGCCAACAATGCCGCACGCGTGAAGCACCGCGCACAGATCAATGCGGCGATCAACGCCGTGACGCAACATCACCCGAAATCGCATTGGATCGAGGTCTTGAATCGTGCCGGCGTGCCTTGCGGCACCGTGATGTCGCTGGCCGAGGTGTACAGCGATCCCCAGATTCAATCCCAGCAGATGGTGCTCGATGTGCCGCATCCCGGGCACGGCACGGTGCGCATGAATGGCTTTCCCGTCAAATTTTCCCAGGCGCCCTGCGGTGTTCGGCATCCCGCGCCCGACCTCGGCGCGGACACGGCCAACATCCTGCGGGAAACCGGCTACGACGAGGCGGCGATCGCCGGATTGACCGAGTCATCTGTTGCGTCGGAGGCCGCTGCGCACAGATGATTCAGCAGGCGGCGTGCAGCACTGGTCAGTGCACGCTTGGACCGCACGCACAGCTTCAATTGCCGGTTGGCCCATGCATCGCTCAGCGGCATGATGGCCAGCCCCTCGTCGGCAAACAAGGCGATCGCATCGTGGGGCATCACGCCGATACCCAGGCCGGCCTTGATCATCGAGATCATGGCGTCGTAGGACGTCACCTGGAAATGCATGGTGAGCGTACTGCCCACCGCTTCAGCGGCACGCAGCAACTGATCGTTGCCGGCGCTGCCCGGATGCATGCCCACAAAGGCGAAAGGCAATGTTTCAGTGAACGCGACGGTGTCGGCACCGGCGAGCGGATGATCGCTGCGCGTGACCAGCACCATGCGATCGCGACGATACGGAAACACTTCCAATGCGCCGTCGTCGGCCGCGTCGGTGTAGATGCCGATGTCGGCCGCGTTGTCCGCCACCATTCTCGTGACCACATGGCTTACCCGTTCTTCCAATTCCAATCGGATCCGGGGATGCGCCTCAGTGAAACGTTTGAGATCGGCGGGCAAGAACTGCGTGAGCGAGGAGAGGTTGGCGGCAATGCGGACGTGCCCCGACGCCCCCAACGCGAAGTGCTGTAACTCGGTGGACAGATCGTCGGCATGATGCAGGAGGAGCCGCGCGCCGCGTGCAAGAATTCTGCCGGCGGCCGTGGGCTCCACCCCCCTCGCACGCCGGGTGAGCAACGGCGTATCGACCGCGCGTTCGAGCTCCGAGATCCGCTTGCTGAGCGCCGATGCGGCGATGTGCTCGCGCTCGGCTGCGCCCGCGATCGTGCCCTCTTCCACCACGGCCACAAACAACTGCAGTGAATAGAGATTAAGCCGCATCGCAGAGCATCCCTGAAACGGGCGGCCTTCCCGGCACCGAGTCGATCGGTCGAACCGTAAAGGCGCGACCGCGCGCGTCGCAGGACATGACTTCGATCCTATGGACGCGCAGCGTCGCCATCATGGACGATCAGTCGAGCGTAACGCCCGACTTGGCCACCACGTCGCGCCATTTGGCGTTGTCTTCCTTCAAACGCTGACCCAGGGCTTCGGGGGTACCCGGACGGGTTTCAACCCCTTGATCGGCCATCAACTTCTGCGTGGCGGGCAACGCAAGAATATCGTTGACCTTCTTGTTCAAGATGGAGATCACGTCCTTGGGCGAGTTCTTCGGGACGAACAAGGCATACCAGACGCTGTAGTCGAAATCCTTGTAGCCGGACTCGGCAATGGTCGGTACGTCGGGCAACGTGGCGCTGCGCTTGGCTGAGGTGACCGCGATGGCGCGCAATTTGCCCGCCTGGATCTGCGCCAGTGCCGACGGCACGGACGTCGACAGCAACGCCACCTGCCCGCCCAGTACGTCGGCGACGGCAGGCGCCGACCCCTTGTACGGAATGTGATTGATCTTGATCCCGGCCGCGGTCTGGAAGATCTCCATGACCAGATGCGGCACGGTGCCGGTGCCGGCAGACGCGTAAGTGACCGTACCCGGTGCAGCCTTCGCCGCCTTGACCACGTCATCGAGCGTTTTATAGGGCGAAGCGGCGTTCGTGACCAGCACCACTGGCGAATCGGCCACAGCGGCCACCGGCATGAGGTCGCGCTCGGCGTTATAAGTCACTTGCTTGTAAAGCAGCGGGGCCACGACGAGATTATCGAGCTGACCCATCACCATTTCGTAACCCGTAGCTTCGCCGCGGATCGCTTCGTTGATGCCGATGGTGCCACCGGCGCCCGCCTTGTTCTCGACGACGACCGTCCAACCCTTGGTGTCGCCCATCTTGTTGCCGACCGCGCGCGACAGGAAATCGGTGCCGCCGCCCGGCGTGAACGGCACGATCAGACGAATCGGCTTGTTCGGAAAATCCTGAGCGAATGCTGCGCCGGGCAGGCCTGCCACAGCCGCGATGGCCACAATGGAACACCACTTCTTGATCATTTGTTGTCTCCTGGTTTGAACCGGCTCGGGGCCGACCGTTTATTTTTACGGGTTGCCCTATCGTAGCCGATCCGCAGGCGTTTTCTGACACAATGACGCAGCTTCCACGCGCCTTTATTGCCTCTCCGCCCTTCGATGCTCAATATTCTCTGGCTCGCTTTTTTCCTGATCGCCGCCGTATCGGCCCTGGGCCGCTGGCTGATTCTGGGCGACGCCAACGTTTTTGCCGGGATGGTGACGAGCCTGTTCGACATGGCCCGTCTGTCGGTGGAAGTGATGGTGCTGATGTTCGGCACACTCACGCTGTGGCTGGGTTTCCTGCGGATCGCCGAAGCGGCCGGCCTAGTGGAATGGCTGGCGCGATTCCTGGGTCCCCTCTTCGCCCGCCTGATGCCCGGCGTGCCGCGCAATCACCCGGCCATCGGGCTGATCACGCTGAACTTCGCGGCCAACGGGCTGGGCCTGGACAATGCAGCCACGCCGATCGGGCTGCGCGCCATGCGCGAGCTGCAGAAGCTCAACCCGACGCCCGATACGGCGACCAATGCGCAGATCCTGTTTCTCGTGCTCAACACATCGTCGTTGACACTGCTGCCCGTCACGTTGTTCATGTATCGCGCGCAGCAGGGTGCCGCCGATCCGGCGATGATTTTCCTGCCCATTCTGCTCGCCACTTCGGCCTCCACGTTGGCCGCCCTGCTGGCGGTCGCGTACTGCCAGCGCCTGCGGCTGCAGGATCCCGTGGTACTGGCCTGGTTGGGCGGCGGCGCGCTCATCGTCGGCGGATTCATGGCGTTGCTGGCTGGCTTGTCCGCCACCGCGATCACTGCCCTGTCGTCCCTTTTGGGCAATCTCACCCTCTTCGGCATCATCATTGCATTCCTGACAGTGGGCGCATGGCGCCGCATCAAGGTTTACGAGCAATTCATCGAAGGCGCCAAGGAAGGCTTCGATATCGCCAAGAGTCTGCTGCCGTATCTGGTGGCGATGCTGTGCGCAGTCGGTGTGCTGCGCGAATCGGGCGCCCTGGATCTTTTCCTGGACGGCATTCGCTGGTCCGTCACACAGTTGGGATGGGACACCCGCTTCGTGGATGCGTTACCCACGGCGCTGATGCGCCCCTTCTCGGGTAGCGCCTCGCGCGCGATGATGCTCGAGGCCATGTCGCATTTCGGCGTGGACAGCTTCCCCGCCTTGCTCTCGGCCATCCTGCAAGGCAGCACCGAGACCACCTTCTATGTGGTCGCCGTATATTTCGGTGCCGTCGGGATATCGCGAGTGCGCCATGCGGTAGGCTGCGCGCTGCTCTCGGATCTGGCCGGGATGCTGGCGTCGATCGGCGTGTGTTACTGGTTTTTCGGTTAGATCGACGTCTGGCAGGTTCTCAACCTCGCCTCGCCGCATGCATAGGCGCGTTGCACGGGGCCCGCATCATCGCGTGCCCCTCGCCAGACGGCTGCAACCGCCGCCATCGGTCGCGATTGCCCTGCGACAACCTCAAACGCTGGGATCGAGTTCCGCGCTATGCGGTCGGTCGCGTCCCACCAAACCGTGATCGAGCAACACATCGGCCAGGGCCACGAATTTGTCCACGCCCACTTCTTCGGCGCGTGCGGTAGGCGGAATGCCGAGGGCTTCCCAGGGAATATGCGGCACCCAATCGCCCAAGGCGCGACGCAACATCTTGCGGCGTTGCGAGAACGCGCGTGCGACCACTTGCTCAAGCGCCGCGGCATCCTTCGCTTTCACGCGATCTTCAGGCAGCGGCACCATGCGCACCACAGCCGACACCACACGCGGCGGCGGATCGAAGGCCTCGGGCGGCACGTCGAACAATTTTTCCATCCGGTAGCGCGACTGCAGCATGACCGAAAGGCGGCCATAGTCCGACTCGCCGGGGGCAGCCACCATGCGGTCGATCACTTCACGCTGCAGCATGAAATGCTGGTCGCGGATGCGATCGGCCACCGTCATCAGGTGAAACAGGATGGGGCTGGAAATGTTGTATGGCAAATTGCCGACCACACGCAGGCGATCGCCGAACTGACCGAAATCGACGGTCAACGCGTCGGCCTCGATCACCTCGAGCCGGTTGGGCGGATATTGATTGCGCAACTTGGCGGCCAGATCGCGATCGATCTCGACCGCGAGCAGATGATCGACCCGCTGCAGAAGCGGACGTGTCAGTGCAGACAACCCCGGGCCGATCTCGACGATACGGTCATCGCGCGCAGGCGCGACGGCACGGACAATGCCGTCGGTGATGCTTTCGTCGACCAGAAAATGCTGGCCGAAGCGCTTACGAGCGATATGTTGAGCCATAAAACCGGGTAATCGTCGATCAGGAGTTATTGGCGTTGATCGCGTCTTGGCGCTCAAGGCGATTGTCGATGAACGCACGGTCGCGCAACTGGCTCAACCAATCTTCCATGGCGGGCTGTGCACGGCGCTCGAAGAGCACCTGACGCGCCTGCATCCGTTGATATTCGTCGGCAATATCCTGCTCGCGGCGTTCGATCACCTGGATCAAATGCCACCCGAATGGCGACTGAATCGGCTGACTGATCTGGCCGGGTTGCAAGGCGTTCATCGCTTGCTCGAACGCGGGCACGGTCTCGCCCGGATTGAGCCAACCGAGATCGCCGCCTTGCGGGGCAGTGCCGTCATTGGAATACTGACGCGCCAATTCGGCCATATTCTCGCCGCCGGCCGTGATGCGCTGGCGCAGTTGCTCCAGACGCTGACGGGCCTGCGTGTCGCTCATCACGGTCGAGGTCTTGATCAGGATGTGACGGGCATGCGTCTGGGTGACCTGCATCGGTCCCTGCGGCGCGCGCGTGGCCTGTTGTTCGGGCTGCGGGGCCGGCTGAGCGGGCGCGGCGCCGCCACGTTGCGCCTGCTGCGCGCCTGGCGAGCGGCGATCGAGCACTTTCAGAATGTGGAAACCGTTGCCGCTCTGGATGATGCCGCTGGTCTGACCGGGTGCCACGTTGGCGACGGCCTGCAGGAAGAGATCCGGCCAACCGTCGGCGGCGCGGGCACCCATCACCCCACCTTGCAAGGCTTCGGGGCCATCGGAAGAGGCGGCGGCCACGGCGGCGAAATCGTCGCCGGCCTTGACGCGGGCCAGCAGGCCTTCGGCCTTCTTGCGCAGCGCCGTGAGCTGATCGCCGCTGGTGCCTTCCGGCACGCGCACCAGAATCTGGGCCAGCGCCAACATGGCCGGTCCCGACTGCACGGGTGCAGCCGGTGCGGCTTGCTGCTGAGCGGGAGCCGGGGCCGATTGACCCAACGCGCTCATGCCGCCGCCACCCTGCCGCTGCTGTTCCTTCAGGAAAGCATCGACTTCCGCGTCGCTGATCACGATGGTGGAATCGACCGCGCGCTGACGCATGCGATCGAGTTGCAGCTCCTTGCGCAACCCGTCGCGGTAGGCTTCCCAGGTCGTGCCCGATTTCTTGATCTCGGCCTGCATGGTCGCGATCGTGATGCGATTGCGCTGCGCAATGCCGTTGATGGCCTGATCGACCTGTTCGTCGGTGACCTTGATGTTCATGCGTGCGGCTTCCTGCTGCTGCACGCGATCCATGATCAAACGCTGCAACACCTGACGCTGCAGATCGCGGTCATTGGGCGCTTGAATCTTTTGCGAAGCCAGTTCGCGGCGTGCCTCGGCGGTCGCCACATTGACTTCGCGCAGCGTAATGACGTCCTTGTTGACGATGGCGGCAATGCCATCGACAAACTGATCGCCTGCAGGCGCCTGCGTTGCGGGCTGACCCGCACGGGCCGGCGTACGCTTGACCGGTTCGGCCGCGTGCACGGCGGGCATCGCCGCGCATAGCGCCATGATCAAGACGTGACGCGACAGGCGATGCAGAGGAAGGGGACTACGCATTATTCATACCTTTCAAATGACGTACCGGCGGGCGTGGACGGGTTCACACTCTGATAGCCCGATATGCTTCTGGACAGCAAGCCCATCGGATCGGTTCCCAGAGCGCCCAGGCCGTTGAGCTCGAGCTGGAAGAACAGCGCGGTATTTTCTTGCTGTGCCGCAACGGCATAGCGTTGGAAGACGACCCGGCCCGTCCAGCAGCAATCGCCCTTGTACTCCAGACCGGCAATGGCCTGGGTGATGCGGGAATTGTATTGGTCGGGATCGGACACGAACGTGTTCGCCGGCAGATTGCGACCCAGCGAATAATCGACCCGGCCAATGCCGTAGATGCGGTTGGTGAACGGCCACTGGAATGCCAGGCTGACCTGGTTTTGACCGGTAGGCAGGAAACCGATGTTGGTGGTGGGATCGCGCTGATATCGATACGACAGCGTAACCGAAGTCAGACGTTGCGGCCGCCAACGGGTGCTGGCCAGCACGCGGGATACTTGGCTTTCATACGGGTTGTACTGCGCCGCAAGCTCGGTGCTCAAGGTATCGGTAAGCGCGGCCGTGGCCCCGACCAGATAGTCGGAGCGCACGTTCTCGCGCGGCGTCTCGCCCGGCAACGTCACGCGCTGATCGGCGAAATACAGGCGCTGCGCGGCCGACAGCGACAGCCGTTCGAAGCCGGTATCGGCATCGAGCCAGCGCGTGGTCAAGGCGGCCGTCAATTGGTTGGCGTTGGAAATACGATCCCAGCCACCCGAATAGATGTTTTCCTGGAAGGCCTGCAGGAAACTGAAGTCGGCCAGCGACGTGTCATAGACCGGCATGCGCGATTGATCGCGGTACGGCACATAGAGGTAATACAGACGCGGTTCGAGCGTTTGCACAGCCGACTTGCCGAAAAGCGATGCATCGCGTTCGAACGTCATCCCGGCATCGACCGACCCGATCGGCAATGTGCGCGAATCGCTGCGGCGATACATCGACGGATCCGTCAATGCGTTGGGGTTGCCGCCGAAACGCTCGGTGCCCTGATACTGCGTTGCGTGCACACCGAACTTGGGCGTCACGTACCAGGACGAGCGCACCACGGGGAACGAGATCGTCGGATAAGCCGTGAGGCGATCGCCGTTTTGACCGAATCGCTGGCCCTGGAACTTCGGTCGGCTGAAGCGAATGGCCGACACGTCCATTTCAGTGTCGAAGCCGCCCCAGTTGTAGCGCGAAGCGCGCAACGACAACTCGGGCAATTTGTCGTACTGCGGCAGGATCGGTGCATCCAGATCCTGAAGCGTCTGATACTTCGAGGCCGAGACGCGCGTCTGGATGTAGCGGCTGGCCCAGTTCACGCCACCGGTCGACGGCAGATAAGTACGCGAAGCCTCATTCAACCCGATGGTTGAGAAGTCGCGAAAGTAATCGTCGTCGGAAACGCGATTGATGTCCCAATCGGCGGTAAAGCCACCGCCCAGAACCTGGTTGTGACGGCTCGAAAACAACCACCGCGCCTCGCCTGTTTCGCGATCGCTTTGCAGGTACGTGCCCGACATCACGCCGTTATAGGTGGGCTGCAAATAGCGGAACTCGGCACCCAGCTGCACGCCGCGCTTGCTGAGGATACGGGGCGTGATCGTGGCGTCGTAATTGGGCGCCAGATTGAGGTAGTACGGTTGCGCATATTCGAAACCGCTGTTGCTCGACAAACCATAGGTGGGCAGCAACAGACCCGACTTGCGCTCTTTCTTGATCGGGAAGGTCAGGTAAGGCGATGCCAGCAGTGGCACATCCTTGAAATACAGCACGCCGTTGCGTGCAATCCCTTCGTTTTCGTCAAAGTTCAGATCCAGCGTGCGCGACTTGATGTACCACGACGGCACTTCGCAATCGCAACCGCTGTAAGTCACGCCCGACAAGCGCATCGTCGAACGGCTGAAAATGTCGGCATGCTCGGCACGCGCAAATCCGCCCGAGGCGCCCATCCAGAAATTGGGGTTCTCGATTTGCCCGGTTTCGTTATCGACGTTGTAGATCAAGCCGGGCGCGGTCACCAGCGTGCCGTCGCGCAGCAGCCGGGCGCTGCCCTGCGTATTGATGTCGCCCGTGTTGCGGTTGTAATCGATGCGATCGCCCTTCAGCACCGTATCGATCCGACGCACCTGTGCGTTGCCCGTCAACACGATTCTGGAATCGGGGCTGCCGTCCATTTGATCGGCTTCGAGGTACGACGAGATCTCGTCGTCGGTAAGCTTATGCATGCGCAGACGCGGCGAAACGCGCAATTCGCGCGACTCGGCCTGCGCCGCCTGCTCGGCGCGCTCTTCACGCGAATCGCTCAAGCTGGGCGCCACGCGCAGGCTTTGCGCCTGCGACGCGCCAGCCACGCATACAGCGGAGAGGACAAACCATTGGACCTTGCGCACGCTAAAACCAGACCCTTGAAAGATAAAGATAAGGCAAGGGCAATCGTCGCGAAACGCAGCCGTGCCAGCCCAAGTGACCCGGTATTATAGAGAAGCTGCGCCGCATGCCCCATTTCATTGCATCGGCGCCCGCTTTTTTCTTCTTTTTCGCTCAACCGTTACGTTTCGGACCCACCTTGACCTCTGCTGCCGACCCCCGCCTGGACGCCCTGCGCGCCTGGCTCGCCTCCCTCCCCCTCGAGCTGAATCTCGCGCTGGAGACGCTGCGGCCCGCGTCCAGCGACGCCAGTTTCCGCCGTTACTTTCGGCTGGACGCCGCCGCCGGCACGCTGATCGTCATGGACGCGCCGGTCGACCATGAAGACAGCGCACCCTTCGTCCATGTGGCTGGCCTGCTGGCCGCAGGTGGCGTCAACGTGCCCCGGATTCTTGCCAAGGATCTGGGCCAGGGTTTCATGCTGCTGACCGACCTGGGCCAGGAAACCTTTTATCAGCGCATCCAGCGCGGGATCGACGATCGCGAACTGCAGAGCCTTTATCGCCGTGCCTTGACCGAACTGGTCCGCATGCAATCGGCCGCGCCCACCCAGTTGCACACCCTCGACGGCGATCGGCTCAAGGCCGAACTCGCGTTGTTTCCGGAGTGGTACGTGGGGCGTCATCAAGCCGTCACGCTCACCGATGCGCAGCACAATGCACTGGCCGATACCTTCGATCTACTCGCCCGCAGCAGCCAGCGCGAGCATGTGGTGCTGGTGCATCGCGATTTTCATTCGCCCAACCTGATGGTGCCCGAAGGCGACGCTGCCGATGGCCCCCCGGGCGTCATCGACTTTCAGGATGCGCTTGCCGGCCCGATCACGTACGACATTGCGTCGCTCGTGATGGACGCGCGCACCACGTGGGAAGAACCCCAGCAACTCGATTGGGCAATCCGCTACTGGGAGGCCGCCCGCGCCGCCGGCCTGCCGGTCGATGCCGATTTCAGCGAGTTCCATCGCGCCTACGAATGGATGAGTCTGCAGCGCAACCTGCGCATTCTGGGGGTGTTCGCACGCTTGAATCACCGCGATGGCAAGTCGAACTATCTGGCGCATATGCCGCGCGTGAACGCCTACGTCCGCCAGGTGGCCGAGCGTTACAACGCCTTCGGCCCGTTGCGGCGCATTCTCGACGTGGTCGACAATCGCCAGATCACGAGCGGATTCACGTTCTGATGCGCGCCATGATTCTCGCAGCGGGGCGCGGGGAGCGGATGCGCCCCCTCACCGACCGGTTGCCGAAACCCATGCTCGCCGTGGGCGGCAAGCCCTTGATCGTGTGGCACATCGAGCGTCTGGTCGCGGCCGGCATCACCGATATCGTCATCAATCACGCCTGGCTCGGGGAGCGCATCGAGGCCGGCTTGGGCGATGGCAGCTCCTGGAGCGCGCGGATCCGCTATTCGCCTGAGATCACCGCCCTCGAAACGGCCGGCGGCATCGCCCAGGCGCTGCCGCTTCTGGGCGAGCAGCCTTTTCTGGTCATCAACGGCGACATCTTTTGCGATTGGGATCCGGGTCAGGCCGCCGCACACGTGCGTCAACTCCAAGCGTCGCAAGCGCGTGCGTGGTTGTTGCTCGTGGACAATCCCGCGCATCACCCGCGCGGCGATTTCGCACTCGAGGCCTCGGGCTGGGTCTCCTCAGCGCCTTCGCTTCCCTGCCTGACGTTTGCCGGCATCGGCATCTACGAGCCCGCGCTCTTTGCCAGGGTCGCGCCGGCAGCACCCATGCCGCTCGCGCCTTTGCTGCGCGATGCGATCGCCACGGGCGCCGCGCTGGGCCAACATCATCGCGGTGCCTGGACCGATGTGGGCACCCCCGAACGCCTGCGTGAACTGGATACCATCTTGTCTGCCGACGGTATTTCACAATATCAATGAACGAAACGAGCCTTTTCGGAAGCGCGTCTTTATGTGACTAAACGGGTATGCTCTTGCATTTTGATTGTCCGGAGTCGCCCATGTCGAGCGCCGCGGGACAATTCGCAGGATAAGGATCAAGAGTCAGATGGGGATGTTCGGTCGCTCGCAGCGCGCAAGTTTCAAGCCTTCCGTTTACCAACCCGGTAAGCGGTCGCGTCGCATGCCGAGATGGCTCGTCCTGCTATTGGTGGGTATTGCCATCGGTGCGGGCGGCGTCTTGTTCTTGCAGGCCAATTACGGTCCCCAACGCTTGACCGTCGAGCAATCAGAAACCTTGCACAGCGACCTGAGCGCGGCCAATGTCGATCGCCAGCGTTTGCAGAGCCAGTTGACGGAAGCCACGCAGCAACGCGACGCAGCACGCACGGGCGGCCAGCAGACCACCACGGATCTGGCGACGGCGCGCAAGACGATCGAATCGCTGCAAGCCGACGTGAAATTGTTCATGGATTCGGTTCCGCCCGATCCCCGTGGCGGCCCCATTGGTGTGCGCGCAGCCGACCTGGCACGCGAACCTGGGCAGGTGAACTACAAGATCCTGATCATGCGCGACGATCCCAAGGGCGCGCCGTTCGAAGGCACGATCGAGTTGGCCGTGCAGGGCCGCTACAGCAATGGCCGCACGAACACGCTCACCTCCGAGCCGATCAAGGTCAAACTCGACAAGTATGAGCAGGTGTCCGGCCAGATGGCCGTGCCCGCCAACTTCACGTCACGTCAGGTCACCATCCGCGTACTGGATGGCGCGCAGCGCCAGCAAGCGATGCGCATCTACTACGTGCGTTAAAGGACCTCGCTGAAGGTGTGTGGCGTGGATGCGCAGCACCCTTCAGATCGCGTCCGCCACGGTGCCACGTTGCCCTTTGGCACCCTCAGCTGCAAGGCGGCAACAGCAAGATCGGCACGCCGATCGCGACGATCGCCGCGATCGCAATCCCATCCAGCGTAAGCGTGAGCCGTTCGAGAAAACCGGCCGCGCCGCCCTCATTTCGCGGCGGCGCATCGCGATCGCGCCAACTGCCGTAGAGCAAGGCCGCGGCACCGATCACATGCACGAGCCACAGTCCCGTAAGCCACAGCGTGACGCCATCGGTGCTCATCCATGGCGCGGGCGACAGCGCCGCTCGACAGCCTACCGATAAGCCGCCATACAAGAAAACGAATGCGCTCACCCAAAGCGCCAGGCCGGCAACCGGTCTCAGCCCGCCGCCGAATCGAAAGCGGCGACTATCGTTCCGGCGCGACGATGCGGTGTGGTGACGATCGGTCATCGTAGCGGCTCCACATGCGGCAAGCCCGCCACCACAGCCACCACGATCAATGCCGTAACGGCCACATAGCGCCACCAGATCAGCGCCAGCCGCAGATCGGTGCCGGTGAGCACCACGTGCTGCGTCGATCGTCCGCGCCGCCAGCTCACCGCGCTGAACACGAGGCCGACCGCAGCATGCAGGATGATGTAGCCGAGCAGCACGCTCGTCGTGGCCGCATACGCGTGCTCGCGCGCGGGCGGCGCACCGGCCAGAATGGCGGCCATGCAGCCTGCCAACACCAGCCCGCCAACGCCACACACCAGTACGCCTTGCTCGCGTGTGGCGATGCGGCCGCGGCGCTCGGCGCGCAGTGCGCGGCCCGCGCCGAACCACGCGAGAACCGCCGCCACCGCTGCGCCCGCAAACCATACGGGCGACACGTCGATGAATGTTGCGGGCGGCCAGTTCGGCGCGATCAACCAAAGGAAAACATACCCGAACAACAACGCGGCGAAGAGCGTGCCGTTTGCGGTGAGGGCCAGCCCCACGCCCCACACGCCTGGCGTGCCGGACACATGCGTGTGCGGCAGCAAGGTGTCGGATTGTTCGGGGGTGATGCGCGTACGGTCATCGGCGCCGGTGCGCCACGCCCACACGATGAAGAGCGCCAGCGCGACGACGGCGCCCACGATCGCGCCCGCATACACCTTGAAGAGCACGCACAGGAAAAATGCCGCCGTGGCCATGGCGGCCGCGAAGGGCATGAAACTCGGGCCGGGTAGCCGCACGACGTGCGTGGGCTCGCCGTCGACGATATCCACCGCCAACGTTTCCCGCACGCCTGGCGTCCAGTTGGCCAAGGCACCGCGGCCGCCCGCCAGATCGCCGCCCAATCCCGGCGTGCGCCACAGCGGATCGCGATCGTCGACCGCCGGCAGCGCGGCAAAGTTGTAGCTGGGCGCCGGATTCGGCATCGCCCATTCCAGGGTACTCGCGCCCCAAGGATTGCGGGATGACAGACGCCCGATGCGGGCATGCACGAATACATCGAGGATGAAGAGCGCCACGCCCATCGCCATCACGAAGCTGCCGATCGACGACACCATATTGATCGTGTCCCAGCCCAACCCCTCGGGGTATGCAAACACCCGCCGCGGCATGCCCAGCAGCCCGGTCAGATGCATGGGCAGGAACGCCACGTTGAAGCCGCCGAAGATCAACCAGAATGACCAGGTGCCCAGGCGTTCCGAGGGCATCCGGCCGGTCATGTGCGGCATCCAGTAGTACACCGCCGCAAACAGCGGAAACAGCAGCCCTCCCGTGAGCACATAGTGCATGTGGGCCACGACGAAATGCGTGTCGTGCACCTGCCAGTTGAAGGGCACCAGCGCCAGCATGACGCCGGTCAGGCCGCCGGCCACGAACACGAACAGGAACCCCGCCAGATACAGCATCGGCAAACGCCACACCGGCTTGCCCATCCACAGCGTGGCGATCCACGCGAAAAATTGGACACCGGTGGGAATCGCCACGAGCATGCTGGCGATCGAGAAAAACGATTGCGCCAGATGCGGGATGCCGACGGTAAACATGTGGTGCACCCACAGCCCGAAACTCGCCACGGCCAGCAACACGATGCTGGCCACGATCCAGCGATAGCCCACCATCGGATGGCGTGCGAAAGTGGGAATCATCGTGGAGACCATGCCCGCTGCGGGCAGGAAGATGATGTACACCTCGGGATGCCCGAACATCCAGAAGAGGTGCTGCCACAACAAAGGATCGCCGCCCCGCGCAACCTCAAAGAATGGCAAGCCGAAGGCGCGCTCGAGCTCGAGCAGAATGCTGCCGAGAATGAGGGGCGGGAAGCCGATCAGAATCATGCCGGCGGTGACCAGCACATACCAGGCGAAAAGCGGCATGCGATCGAGCCGCATGCCGGGTGCGCGCAAGGTGAGGATGGAGGTGATCAATTCGACGCCGGCACAGATGGCCGAGATCTCGGCGAATGTGATGCCAATCAGCCAGATATCGGCGTTGATGCCGGGGCTGTATTGCGCGCCCGACAGCGGCGTATACATGAACCACCCCGACGACGGCGCCAGACCCAGCGCCATGCCGCCCAGCAGGATCAGCCCGCCACAGAGATAACACCAATAGGCGTATGCGCCCAATCGCGGATAGGCCAGATCGCGGGCGCCCAGCATTTTAGGCAGCAGGTACATCGCGAATCCCTCGAGCATGGGAATCGCAAAGAGGAACATCATCAATGTTCCGTGCATGGTGAAGATCTGGTTGTAGGTTTCGCTATCGAGGAACCCGGCGCCGGAGGTTGCGAGCTGCGCGCGGATCAACATCGCGAGCACGCCCCCCACCAGGAAAAAGATCAACGCCGTCAGGATGAAGCGACGGCCGATGGTCGAGTGATTGACGGCTGCAACACTGCCCCAACCGGTCGGGTCGCGCCAGAGCGCTTCCAGTGCACGGTGACGCGCGATCGGTGAGGCGTTGCGTTGGGCGTCGGCGGTTGACAGGGGCGAACTCATTGCGAGGCTCCAGATTGTGCGGGGACCGCTTGCGGCGCGGAGGGCGAAACGGCCGCGCCCTCGGGGGCCTGTGTGCCTTCGGAGGGATGCTGCGCATTCGGCGTATCGGCAGGCTGTGCGCCGCGCTCCAGCGGGGGCAACGCCACGGCAGCGGCATTGCGCTCCTGCGCCGTGCGCGGCGTGGCCTCGGCGGCCACACGGCGCGGTGCCGTCTCAGCCGCCGCGCGCAATGCGGCCGGCAACGCATCGGGCGCATGGGCGATCACACGCACGCGCATGGCGGCATGTTCCAGGCCGCAGAATTCGGCGCAGGTCCCGGCGTACTCACCCGGCTCGTCGGCCTGCAACCACAACACGTTGGCGCGGCCCGGAATCGCATCGATCTTGCCGCCCAGGCGCGGCACCCAGAAGCTGTGAATCACGTCGGCACTCTCGATCGTGAAGCGCACCGGTTGGCCCGCCGGAATATGAATGTCGTTGGCATCGCGCGCCGGCGCTTGCGCCTCTCCCGGATAACTGACCTCCCACCACCACTGATGGCCGCGCACCTGCACGTCGAAAGGCGTGCCGCCCGCCGAGGGGTTACGCAACGCGTCGCCTGCGGGCAAGCCCCAGATCAGCAACGCCGTCATCGCCACGGTGGGCAGCACCACGCCACCGCCCACGATCAGCCGCCCTGCGCCCCGCGTGGACAATCGGCGCGATCGACTGCGCATCGCCCAAGCCGCACAGCCAACGACGAAGATCAGCACTGCCGTGCCCACGCCCAGCATCCACCACCAGACCCGCGCGACCGAGGCGCTTGCCGGCCCCGCCGGTTGCAGTGTGGAGAGCGCACCATCGCTGCAACCGGCGCATGCCAGCACCATCAGCAGCAGCAATGCCCTGTGGTACTGTGCGAACCAGTTGCCCAGCGAGGCGCGCCCCGCCTGGATCCGACCCTTCCCTTCTCGAGTATTGTCGTCATGAAGCCCTTTCATCGTCCTTTGCCAAAGGGTACCGACACGCACGTGGCCATCGCGCGCCACCCCCTGCATCCGATGTTGGTGACCTTTCCGATCGCGTTCTATCTTGGCGCGTTGGCGAGCGACGGCGCATTCTGGTTTTCGGGCGATCTGTTCTGGGCACGCGCGTCGATGTGGCTCCTGGGTTCGGCCACCATCATGGGCACCTTGGCCGGGTTGGCCGGCACCATCGAATTGCTGTGGGTGGCCGACATCCGTCATCGCGCGGCCAGTTGGACGCACTTCGTGGCGGCAGTCATGCTGTTGGCGGTCGGCGGCATCAATTGGCTCTTTCGGCTGCGCGACCCAGTCGAATCGATCCTGTACGAAGGCATCTACCTTTCCGGCCTGGGGGCTGCGCTGGTGGGGACGGCGGGCTGGCTGGGCGGAAAATTGGTGTTCGAGCATCAAGTCGGGGTCGAGGAATCGGATGAGAATTAAAACGGCTTGGCCATCACGAGCCAAAGCGTAAGCGGCACGAGCACGGTCGGCGCCAGCATCATGGCCAACGAGCGTGCAGGTTTGAAAGAATGAGGCCGTACATCGATGGCCGTCACCATCCGGCCGCATTGCAGGTGATAGAACACCATCAGGGCCACGACCGTGAGTTTGGTCACGAACCACAAGCCCCCGGCGCCCGCGACGACGGCAAGAAACGTACCGCTCACGATCGCAATAATGGCCGCCGGTGAAATCAGCACCACATACACCACACGCGCCATCACATGGGAACGATGCAACGCGCTCCGATCCGGTGCGCGCGCGATCTCCGCGAACACGGCCGGCAGATAGAACAACCCGCCGCACCAGATCACCAAAGCCGCAATATGTAATGCCTTGAGCCACACCACGATGCGTTTTCCAAAAACAAAAGACCAGTCCGATAGTACCGGACTGGTCTGGCATTCAAGCGTGGCGATCTATCGAGCGCCGGTCAACAAGGCGTATAGGCTTAATTCCGGGCCGGCAACGCCATGAGACCAGGGCAGGCGATCGCCCGAGAGGCGACAGCCAGTATCGCAAGTTACTTGGGATCGCCGTACAAGGTGATCGAATAATCCGACAGGTTGTAGCCCATATCCAGCGCGATCTTCTGCAGGCGTTTCTCGATCTGCGGATCGAAGAATTCCTTGACCTCGCCCGTTTGCGAGCACACCAGGTGACCGTGATGACGCTCGCCGTCATTGAGTTCGTACACCGCGCGGTTGCCGCCCAGCTGGCTGCGCTTGAGCAGATCGGCATGCTCGAACTGCGTGAGCACGCGGTAGACGGTGGCCAGGCCCATTTCGACGCCTTCGTTCATCAGCAACCGATAGACATCCTCGGCGCTCAAATGACGTTGGCCGCTATTGCGAAAGATATCGAGGATCTTCAGGCGGGGGAACGTGACCTTCAGGCCACTGCTCTTGAGTTCGATCGCGTCAGTCACGAGATACTCCGGAAAGTAGAGACAACGGTAGCGGCCACGATGACGCGTCTATCCGTTCCGACCCACTGAAACAATATAGCATCGCCCTACCAGGGAAAGGCGATGAGGTCGCCATACAGACGCCGCAGCGTGGCCTTGACCTCGGGCGACTGCTGATAGATCGCAATGAAGCGCTGCAAACGCGGATCGTTGGCACGCGCAGGCAGCGCCACCCAACGAATCGCATAACGTCGCACATTATCCGCGTCCTGGTTGTCGAATGCCAGACCATCTTTCTCGTCCAGCCCGCCGTGCTTGGCAAATGTGGTGTAGGTCACCGACGCCGTCACATCGTCGAACGAACGGGCGGCCTGGGACCCCTCGATCTGGATGAACTTCAGGCGCTTCGGGTTCTCGGTGATATCCGCAATGCTGGCTTGATGCGTGACGCCGGCCTTCAAGGTAATGAGCTTGATGGACTGCAGGAGCAGCAATGCTCGACCGGTGTTGACGGGGTCGGACGGAATGCCGATCGTGGCGCCGTCCGGCATGGGGTCGCCCCGCTTGAGCTTCTTGGAGAAGAGGCCGATCGTGGTCGAGTAGCCGTAGGCGATCGGCGTCAGGTTCGTTTTGCGGCTGGCGTTGAACTGCTCCAAGAACGGCGCATGTTGGAAGAAGTTGGCATCGACCGAACCTTCCGCCACGGCTGTGTTGGGCATGACCCAGTCGCTGAACTCGACCAATTGCACCTCCAACCCCTCGCGCCGGGCCTGCGCAATGGCTTGCTCGGTCGCTTCGTTGGCCACGCTTGGGATCACGGCGATACGCAGCGGCTTTTCGGCTGCCTGTGCGATCGTCATGCCATTCAGCGACATCATGGAAATCAGCGCCGCATTGAGCAGGGCACGGCGGGAAAGACGAAGGGGAGCGAACATAAAACGTCCATGGCGTGAGCGGTTTGCCGGATCATAGCCCGGCATGCGACGTGCGGCGCGCAGAACCCCTGCACCGTTTAAGGAATTAATCGATGACGCATTCTTTTCGTCTTGCCGGCTCGACCGCCGCACTGGTGATGGCGGGCCTCTTTGCCGCCGCCGCACCTGCTGCAGCACAGTCGGCACCTGCAGCAGGATCGGGCCCCACCTACGGCCCGGAACTGCAGGGCTTCGACTATGCCTATCCCGTTCGGGATTTCGTGTTTCGCTCGCAAGGCAAACCCATGAAGATGGCCTATATCGACGTGGCACCTGCGCAGCCCAATGGCCGCACCGTCGTCCTGTTGCACGGCAAGAACTTTTGCGCCGGCACCTGGGAACAAACGATCGCCGCGTTGAGCAGTGCGGGCTATCGCGTGGTGGCGCCGGATCAGATCGGCTTCTGCAAGTCGAGCAAGCCCGACGGCTACCAATACACCTTTCAGCAACTGGCCGACAACACCCACCGCTTGCTGGATCATCTGGGCGTAAAGAATGCCTCCATGTTGGGTCACTCCATGGGCGGCATGCTGGCGACCCGCTATGCGCTGCTGTATCCCGAGAGCACCGATCGCCTGTTAATGGTCAACCCGATCGGTCTGGAAGACTGGAAAGCGCTCGGCGTGCCGTATCAAACCATCGATCAGTGGTACGCCTCGGAACGCAAGACGTCGTTTGCCGGCATCAAGAAGTACCAGCAGGCCACGTACTACGCAGGGCACTGGGAACCCGCCTACGACAAGTGGGTGACGATGCAGGCCGGCATGTTCAACGGCGACGGTGGCGATCGTGTGGCCTGGCATTCCGCGTTGACCTACGACATGGTCTACACGCAACCCGTCGTGTATGAATTCGATCGCCTGCGGGTACCCACCACGCTGTTCATCGGCCTGAAGGACAACACCGCGGTCGGCAAGGGCACCGCGCCGCCGGATGTGCAGCCCACGTTGGGCCGCTACACCGAACTGGGCAAGCGCACGCGGGATCGCATTCCCAATGCGCGATTGGTCGAATTCGAGGATCTGGGCCACTCGCCGCAGATCCAGGCGCCGGATCGCTTCCATCGCGCACTGCTGGATGCGCTGGCGAGCTGATGCTGCAACACAGCTCGGGCGCGGCGTCTCTTACGCGCACCCGATGAAATCAGGGCTCCCAGCGATCGATCGTTGGGAGCCCTTTTCATCTGGGTTATCGCTCTTCATGCAGCGCGGTCATGTCTGCACCGCGCTTCTGTGCCAGCGCTATTTCGGTGCACCCTCCTTCGATGCCAGCGTTATTTCCACGCCGTGGTTATCGACGCGGCCCTCGTTGTCGCGGACCCAGCATTACTTCTGCGGCACGGTCCAGAAATACACCGATTTGCCTTCGACCGTCAGCGTTTGATCCGGCTTCCAATCGCCCATATCGAACGCATGCGAAACGATCCGCGTGCCGGGTTTGAGCGCCAGCAACTTCGGCCGCAACTTCAGATTGAGCGACGGCAGCAGATAAAGGCTGATCACCGTGGCCTTGGACAGATCCTGTTCGAACAGATCGCCTTCGACAAACTTGACCTTGTCGGTCACGCCCTGCTCTTTCGCGTTGGCGTTGGCCTCCTTGATGCGCTGGGGATCGAGGTCGAAGCCGATACCGGTCGTGCCGAATTTCTTGGCCGCCGTCACAGGGATGCGGCCATCGCCGGACCCCAGGTCATACAGCACATCGTCCTTACCCACCTTGGCCACGTCCAGCATCGCCTCGACCACGGCAGGCGGCGTCGGCACATAGATCACATCGGGGCTACGCGGCTGCGTGGTCTTGGTGACTTCCAATTGCGCATGGGCAGCCGTCTGAACGCCGAGCGTGGCGGTCAACACCGCCGCAGTCAGGAAGGCATAACGTTTCTTCATAGTCGACTCTCCGGTAGGTTCCTAGGACAAATCAGGATACGGGGCGACGGTCTACGTGTTGCTTGCGCACGTAGAGCAGGATGCCCCCGATGATCAACACGGCCACGCCGACGAAGGCGCCGCGGCCGGTGTAGACCACGCTCGAATACAAGAGGTACAGGCTGCTGCCGATAAAGATCAGCGGTGTAATCGGATAAAGCGGTACGCGGAACGGGCGCGGATGATCGGGCCAGCGGCGGCGCAGCACGAACAGCGCCACGCCGGACAGCACGAAAAACAACCAGAACACCGGCGCGGTGAACTCCACCATGGTCTTAAAGCCGCTATACGTAAAGGCGCCGAAAGCCACCAGCGCCAGCGAAATCGCCGATTGCGTGAGCAAGGCGCGCGTGGGCACGTCGTGGCGCGCGTTCCACTTTCCGAGGTAGCGGAACATCGGTTCGTCGCAGCCGAACGCATAGGTTGTGCGGGCACCCAGCAAGATGGTTGCGTTGGCCGACGTCAACGCGGAAATGGCGATCAGCAAGCTGATGATCTGCGCCCCGCGATCGCCCATGACCGCACGCAAGGTGTCGGCGGCCACGGCCGTCGAACCCGACACGCCGGCCAGTCCCAGCACCTTGAAGAAGGCCGCGTTCACGAGCAGGTAAGCGACCGTGATGATGGCCAGACTCCAGAACAACGCGCGCGGCAGATTGCGTTGCGGATTGACGATTTCCGCCGACGCGTACGCCGCTTCGTTCCAGCCGCCGTAGGTGAAGATCACGAAGACGAGGATCAGGCCCCACTGGGTCACCTGCGGCGATGTGGACGCGGCTGCCGCAGCGGGCGCGGCGCTGGGCGCCATCGTCAGTCCCACCACGATGATGAGCAGGACGCCGCCCACTTCGAGCGCGGTGAGAATATTCTGCGTGCGCGAGCCCGACTTCAATCCGATCACATTCAGGGCGGTCATCACCACGATCATGGCCACGGCATAGAGCGCCGATGAGTGCGCGCCGAGACTATAGATCTCGGTGGCATAGTCGCCGAACACATACCCCAGCACTGCGATGGATCCGGTGGGAATCACCGTCAATCGCGCCCAGGCAAACAGAAATCCGACTTTCTCGCCGAACGCCAGCCGCAGGAAGTGATAATCGCCGCCCGCATGCGGGTGCGAGGTCGTCAGTTCGGCGTAGCACAGTGCGCCTGCAAGCGCGATGAAGCCGCCCAGGGTCCACGCGATAAAAGCATCCTGCATCGACGCGGCGTTCCCCGCGATCAAGGCGGGGGAACTGAAAATGCCTGCCCCGATCACGATGCCGATAATGAGCGACATCACGTCCATGGTGGACAGCAGGCGTTTGGGCTGGGCGTCGGTCGCGACCGATGCAGCGGACGGCGACGCCGTGACGGCTGGGGAATCAGAGGGCATGGGAATCGACTCGGATGGCAGGCGGGCGGGAAAGTAACCCCTTACTGACAGCGAGCTTAAAGTAATAATTCCCTATGCTGCGGCGCAAAAATGTGACGAGGCGAAACAACCGGGATTAACGGGACGCGGACAGCAGGCGCGCCCTATCGCGTGTCCGCTATGCCTGCAAATGCGCGTGCGCGAGCGACTGGCCCAGCGAGCGCGCCGCCGGGTGTGGCGACGCGTCAAGATAGGCAAGGAGCTTGATCAAGAAAGACGCCGTCGCCGTTTGCGGCACGCGTTCCAGCCAAACGAGCGCGGCCGCAACATCGCCCGACGCCATCAAGCCGCGCGCGTAATTGAACTGACCGCGAAAGTCGCCGCCCTCGGCAGCTTCTGCATAGCAACGCATTGCCGCCTGAGCATCCTGCGCGACCACCCAGCCTTCCTCGTAAAAGCCGCCGATCAGATTGATGGATTTAAGGTGGCCGAGCGCCCGCGCGCGCTCGAGCAGCGCAAGCGCGGCGCGCTTATCTTCAGCCACCCCGCGCCCCAGCGCCAGGCTGGTCGCGTAGTTGTACATGCCCCAATCGAGCCCGGCTTCGGATGCCAGGCGAAACCAATAGGCGGCCACCTCCGCGTGCGGCATCACGCCCCAGCCATTTTCATAGCATCGGCCAACCATATTCATGCTCATCGCATGACCGGTTTGCGCGGCCCGCTTGAACCATGCCAGCCCGCTTGCCGCATCGCGCGGTATGCCATCGCCGTCGAGCAGCCATTGGCCGTACACCGCCTGCGCATCGACGACTCCAAGCTCGGCAGCCGCCGCGACCCAGGGGATGGCGTGTTCGCGCGGGCCGGCCAGGATGGCGGCGAACCCTGCCGCATCCAGCCGATTCAGGTCCCGCGCCGTAACCGCTCGCGGCTCAGTACTTGACGTTGACACTGACGATCGCCGCACGGCCCGGCGCCACGTTGGCATAGTGCGCCGGATAGGCCTTGTCGAAATAGCGCTTGTCGAACAGATTCAATACGTTCAACTGCAGGTTCAAATTGCGGCTGACCTCATAGCCCGCCATGGCATCGAAGCGCCAGTACGACGGAATGTAGGTGGTGTTGGTCGTATTGCCGTACTGCTTGTCGACGTAATACGCGCCACCGCCCACCGTGAACTGCGGCAGTACTTTGTAGGTGCTCCACAGGCTCAGGCTGTTGCGCGGGGTTTGCGGGAAGTCGTTGCCCTCGTCGGTGCCGGCCGGTCCGCCATCCTTGATCTCGCTTTTCATGAAGGTATAGCCGCCGAATACCTGCCACTTCGGCGTGATGGCACCGGATACGCCCAGCTCCAGTCCATTGACCTGGCGCTTACCGGCCATGGCATAGTTGCCCGAGGGCAAGGTGATGCGGGCGTTATCGGTTTCGGTGCGGAAAAGCGCCGCCGTCAGGCTCATGCGGCGATCGAGCACATCCCACTTCGTGCCCACTTCATAGGTCTTGTTCTTCTCGGGCGCCAGGTCGGCGGCATTGATGCCGACGCCCCCGCGGCCCGGTGTGATGCCTTGGGTTTCACTGCCTTCGCCAAGCGTGCCGTTGGTGGGCGTGGACGAGGTGCCGAAGCTTGCATAGAAGCTCGTGGTCTCAACCGGCTTGTACACCACACCAGCCTGATAGTTGACCAGGGTGTCGTCGCGGCGAATCACCTGGTAGTTGTTGGCCGGCGTGTTGGTGAACTTGGTGCGATAGTCATCCAGGCGCAAGCCGCCGTTGAGCAACCAATGCTCGCTCAACGTCATGGTGTCGAAGGCATACAGCGACACGGACGTGTTGCGCGACTTCGACGGCTGGCCGACGCGTTCGCCGCTCAATGTGTTGACCCAAGGATCCGACGGGCTCGGATTGTAGAGACTCGTGCAGAAGTATCGCGATAGCGCGCCGATCCCGGCGTTGCAGCTTGTGCCGGTGCCGCGATTGACGGCCAACGTGTCGCGCTGGCCGTTCTCGACCGACCACTCGGCGCCCGTCAGAAACGTGTGCTTGAACGCGCCGGTATTGAATTCGCCGTCGAGCTCGGTCTGGTTGGCGAAGCTCGACACATCGCTGCTGCGCGTATTGGCACGGCGCCACACGCGGCCGTTGAGCACATTGCCCTGGCTATCGTCAGGCTGCGTCCAGACGTAATTCTGATTCGAGTACGTGTAGCGTGACGTATTTCGCAGCGTGAGTTTGTCGGTGAAGTCGTGCTCCAGCGCAATCGTACCGATGTCGGTATTCGTGCGGCGGTAATCGCTCTTCAAACCATAGAAGTTGTCGCGATCGACATCGGCGGGACCCGTGCGCGTGATGCCCATGTAGCTGCCGGTACGCGTGACGCGCGTGCTCGGGTAGGCATACGGAATGCCGCCATCGGGAATATCGTTGGTCTTCAGATGGTAATAGCTGAACGTGGCGCGATTGGGCGTACCCAGGCCGAATGCAAGCGACGGCGCGATCCCCCAGCGTTCGTTGCTGACCACGTCGCGGCCTGCCACGTCGGCGTTGTGATACATCGCGTTCAAGCGAAACGCGGTCGAGTCGGACAGCGCGAAGTTGCTGTCCAGCGTGCCGCGATAGTAGCTATCCGTCCCGAACGCCAACGAGGCCGCGTTGAAATCCTCTGCCTTGGGCGTCTTGCTGATCAGGTTGATGCTGCCGCCGGCGCCACCGCGGCCACCATACGCGCCATCGGACCCCTTGATGACTTCGATCTGCTCGAGGTTGAACACTTCGCGCGAGGTGGCGCCAATGTCGCGCAGGCCGTCGATGAAGGTGCTGGACTGCGCATCCGAGCCGCGAATGAACGGCCGGTCGCCCAGCGGATTACCACCCTCGCCTGCGCCAAACGTAATGCCCGGCGAATTGCGCAGCGCTTCTGTCAACGTGGATGCAGCCTGATTCTGCAGCAGCTCTTGCGGGATGATCTGCACGGACTTCGGCGTGTCCAGGAGCGGCGCCGTGAATTTTTGCGATGCAGACGACTTGACGTCATACGTCGGCGCGCTATCGCCTTCCACTCGCACCGGGCTCAACTGCGGCACGGTAGCGGCATTCTGTGCCATCACATCGGCTGCGGTAAACATCAATGCGGGGGTGGCGAACGCGGTCATCAGCGCACCGGCCATCGGCGTGCGGGAGGACGGCGATGCGCTTTCGGTCAGGGACGAAGTCACGGCAAGCTGCTCCAAAAGAAGTGAGAATTGTTCTTATCGGGAGCAATTCTAGGAGCGAAAATGCGTTTGATTCTTATCTACTTACAGACATTGCTGCAAATACAACATATTCATGACGCATAAAATTCACAGCCTGACGATCAGCTTAAATATCAGTCACTTATGACGATCGTAGAGCCTATTTTTTGTAAGCTGGGGACGGATCAGTACGGCTGTGCAGGGTGGTTTTTACGGAGATTGATCCCGTCATGGCGCTTGCGCCAACACATGCGGCCCCACATCGGCCAAGGTCGCGCAGCCCGTCAACGCCATGGCGGTCTCCAGCTCGGCACGCAGGATATGCATCACGTGCGCCACGCCCAAGGCACCTGCCACCGCCAAGGCATACACCGCCGGACGTCCGACCAGCACGGCATCGGCGCCCAACGCCAACATCTTCAACACATCGGTGCCGCGCTGAACGCCGCCATCGACCAGAATTTTCACTTGCCCTGCCGCCACCTTCGCCACTGCGGGCAGTTGCGACGCGCTGCCGGGCTGACCATCCAGCGTGCGCCCGCCGTGATTCGACACCACGATACCGTCCACCCCCGCCTCGATCGCGCGCCGCGCATCGTCGGCGGCCGTCACGCCCTTGACCAGCAAGGGCAGATCCGTTTGCTGCCGCAGCCACGCCAGATCGCGCCACGTCGGCGCCGCCGTCAACAAGCCGGAACCGAACAATGGGCTGGCGCCCAGCGGCGCGGTAAAGGAGGCATGGGTTTGCATACCCACCAGATTGACCGCGCTGACGTCGGCCGGCAGGACGAAGCCCGCCCGATGCTCACGCGCCCGGATGCCATTCACCGGTGCATCGACCGTGACGACGATCGCGGCACAACCGGCTTGCCTGGCACGCGCGAGCAATTGGCGAGTGTGGTCGCGATCCGGCTGCATATACAGTTGAAACCACGACGGCACTTGCGTGGCCGCCGCCACATCCTCCAGAAGCATGCTGGCTTGCGTGCTGATCACCATGCCCGCCCCCACGGCAGATGCGCCTGTGGCCATCGCCACCTCGCCCTCGGGATGCGCCAGACGTTGATACGCCACGGGTGCAATCAAAATGGGATGCGCGTAAGGCACGCCGAACAGCGTGCATTTGGTGCTTGCACCCTCCAGCCTCGACAGCACGCGATTCTGCAGCCGCAGCGCATCGAGCGCCTCCCGATTGTGGCGCAGCGTCGACTCGTCGCCCGCGCCGCCTGAAAAGTAGGCCCAGGCCTGCTCGGTCAGGTGGGCCGGCGCGGCGGCGGCATAATCCGCCGCCGACACCAGGGAACGCGGAATATGGGAGAGCGGAGCGTCGGGCGTGCTGTTCATGTTTGCGACCATTCGCGCAGCAGGTTGTGATAAACGCCGGTGAGGCCGACGAGCGCGGGATGGCCCGCATCCGTGGCGGTAAGCGACTGCACCGCTTGATCGAGGTCCCACAACATCCGCCGCCGGCCGTCAGCCGCGACCAGGCTCTGGATCCAGAACACCGCCGCCAATCTCGCACCGCGTGTGACGGGCCGTACCCGATGCACGCTCGTGCCGGGATAAATCACCAGATGCCCTGCAGGCAGCTTGATCGACTGCGAGCCGTAGGTATCCACGATGTCGAGCTCGCCGCCATCGTAGCTGGCGGGATCGGCCAGAAACAGCGTGGCCGAGATATCGGTGCGCACCCGATGCGTGGTGCCGGGCAGTGCACGAATCGCGTTGTCCACATGCTCGCCGTACGTGCCCCCCCCGGCATAACGATTGAACATCGGCGGCAGTACTTTCAAGGGCAACGTGGCCGCGAGAAAGCCCGGATGCGCGCCCAGGCGGTCCAATACCAGATTGCCCCACCGCTGCGCCGTTGCATCGTCGGCGGGCAATTGTTCATTACGCTTGGCGGCCACCGCGCCCGCCCCCGCCGTGCTGCGGCCATCCGTCCACACGGCCGCCGATAAGTCGGCCGCGCAAGCCCGCAATTCATCGGGCGTCAACACATCGGGGAACGTCAGCAGCATCGTTTCGCTTCCAAAAAAAGACCGGACAAAAAAAACCGGACCTTCAAGCCACTGAGGCCCAAGGTCCGGCAACGATACAAGAAATTGCAGGCGGCGATCGAACCCGCGCGGCAGGCGTCAATCAATCCGTCGATCCAACCATCCCTTCATCGTCTGACGATCAATGCCTCGGTCGACTGCGATCAGTCGGCCGATCTGCATCGACCGGTCAATCGATAGACACCTTCGGCGCATTGGCCGCCGTCACCGCATCGGCCGAGGCCATTGCCGGCAACTGCTGCGGCCAACCGCCAGCCAGCGATTTGTACAGGGCAATCAGCGACGTGGCTTCGCGCGCACGGCTTTGAACCAACAGATCCTCCGCGTCCAGACGGGTGCGCTCAGCGGACAACACGTCGAGCACGCCGATCGCGCCAGCGTCGAACTGCACCCGCGCGACGTTCACGGCGCGCTCGCTCGACTGCGCGGCGCGCGTCAGCGCCTCACGCTCGTCATGCGACCGTGCCAGGCGCACCAACGCATTCTCGGTTTCTTCCATCGCCCGAAGGACGGTTTGCTCATAGCTGGCCATCGCCCCTGCCGCTTGCGCATTGGCGCCGGCAATCCGGGCACGCACCCGGCCGACGTCCAGAAACGAGCCGTCGATACCCAGCGTAAGCGCGCGAATTTCGCTGTCTCGGCCAAAGAGCGCCCCGACCGACAAGGCTTGCGAACCGATCAACCCGCCCAGCGTGAAGCGGGGGAACAGATCCGCCGTGGCCACGCCGATGCGCGCCGTCGCACCGTGCAACCGCTGTTCGGCAGCCGCGATGTCGGGACGCCGGCGCAGCAGATCGCCGGGCACGCCGGCATTCACGGATGCCGGCAACGCGATCTGCGGTGCCGACTGCGCCAATTGCACGGCCAGCGACTCAGGCGTTTGACCGGTCAGCACCGCGATGCGATGCGCCAGCACGGCGGCCTGCGCTTCGAGCGGCGGAATACGCGCTTCGGTGAGCGCCAATTGCGCTTGTGTACGGTCGCTATCGAACGCCGTGCCGCGGCCGTTCTGCAGCAAGGCGTCGATCAGGCGCAGCGTATCGCGTTGATTGGACGCGTTGTTGCGCGCCACCAGCAGTTGCGCTTGCACGCCGCGCATCTGAAAGTAGGCGTCGGCAAGTTCGGCCACGATGCCGACCTGCACGGCTGCCAGATCGCTGGCCGACGCTTCCGTCTCCGCGCGCTGCGACTCGATACTGCGGCGCACCCGGCCGAAGAAATCGAGTTCCCAGATGGCCGAGAGACGGGTGTCGAATAATTCGCCGTCACGCTGCGAACGCGGCACGCCCGGCAATTGGGAGGCGCTCGAACGCCCCGTTTGCGCATCGGCCGTCGCGCTCAATGTGGGATAGCGATCGAACTTCGATGCGCCCAGCAACGCATTGGCTTCGTCGAAGCGCGACAGGGCAATGCGGATATCGTGATTGGCCGCCAATGCCGCGTCGACCAGCTGCGTGAGTTGAGGATCGCCGAGATCGCGCCAGAACGCGAGGTCGGGCGCGGGTGGCGGCTCGTTTTGCTCAGCCGCCGATTGCCGCACGTAGGCATCGGAGTGCGGCGCCTTCGGGGCCGTGAAATCGGGGCCCACCGCGCATGCCGCCAAGAGCGACATGAGCGTCAGCGCGCCGAATGAACGGAAGACACGATCAAACATGCGAATTCTCCTGCGTGGCGAGCTGGGCCGCGGCACGGCGTTCGCCGCGGGTAGCCAGGCGTCGCAACGCGACATAAAAGACCGGGGTCAAGACCAGGCCGAACAGCGTCACGCCCAGCATGCCGGCGAACACGGTCACGCCCATGGCGCGGCGCACTTCGAAGCCGGCGCCATGACCCACCATCAGCGGCACCACGCCGGCGATGAAGGCGATGGAGGTCATGATGATCGGACGCAGACGCAGGCGGCACGCTTGCAGTGCGGCGTCGATCGTGCTCATGCCTTTCTCTTCGAGTTCGCGGGCGAACTCCACGATCAGAATGGCGTTCTTGCAAGCCAGGCCGATCAGTACCACCAACCCGATCTGCACGAAGATGTTGTTGTCGCCTCCCGACAACCACACGCCCACCATGGCCGACAACAAGCACATCGGCACGATCAGGATCACAGCGAGCGGCAACGTCCAGCTTTCGTACAAGGCTGCGAGCACCAGGAATACCAGCAGCACCGCCAAGGGGAACACGATCATCGCCGCGTTGCCTTGCGTGACCTGCTGATAGCTCAGGTCGGTCCATTCCAGATGCATGCCGGACGGCAGCACCTTGTCGGCCACGGCCTGCACCGTCTGCAGCGCTTCGGACGACGACACCATGCGCGGATCGGCCTCGCCGATCAGATCGGCGGACGGATAACCGTTATACCGAATGACGGGATCGGGACCGTAGCTCTCGCGGATGTTGACCACGCTGCCGATCGGCACCATGTCGCCGCGATCGTTGCGGGTGCGCAGATTCGTGATGTCTTCGATCGACTGACGATACGGCGCATCGGCTTGCGCCATCACCCGGAACGTGCGGCCGAATCGCGTGAAGTCATTCACATAGGTCGAGCCCAGATACACCTGCAGCGATTCAAACAGATCCGTCACGGCCACGCCTTGCGCCTTGGCCTTCGTACGGTCGACCTCGGCATCCAGCTGCGGCACGTTGGCCTGGTACGAGCTGATCGGGAACTGAAAGCCCGGTTGTTGCACCAGTGTGCCCGCCATGCCCTGCATCGCGTTGTTCAGGGCGGCATAACCTGCCGCGCCGCGATCCTGGATGTACAGCGAATAGCCGGATCCCGTGCCCAGGCCCATGATGGCCGGCGGCATGATGGCGAATGCCAGACCTTCCTGAATGCTCGAGAACTTCACGTTCAGTTCATTGGCGATTTCCTGCGCCGTGCGGGTACGTTCCGAGAACGGTTTGAGCGTAAAAAACACCACGCCGCTATTGGACGTATTGGTTTGCTGCAGCACGTTGAAGCCCGGGAAGCTCACGGCCTTGGCCACGCCTTCCGTCTTCAGCGCGATCTCGCTGATGCGCTTGAGCGTCTCGTCCGTGCGTTCGATCGATGCCCCATCCGGCATCTTCACAGCACCGATCACATACAGCTTGTCTTGCGTGGGAATGAAGCCACCCGGCACCACCTTGAACATCACACCGGTTGCCACGAGCAACACGATGTACACGGCAAACACCGCGCCGCGCTTGCCCAGCGTGCGAGCCACGCCGCCACGATAGGCATCCGAGCCGCGCTGGAACCAGCGGTTGAACGGCCGGAAGAGCCAGCCCATCGAGCGGTTGATGCCGCGGGTGAGGAAGTCGGGCTTGGCATCGTGCGACTTGAGAAGCAACGCGGCGAGCGCCGGCGACAGCGTCAACGAGTTGATGGCCGAGATCACGGTCGAGATCGCGATGGTGACGGCAAACTGCTTGTAGAACTGCCCGGTCACGCCGGACAGGAACGCCATCGGCACAAACACCGCGCACAGCACCAGCGCAATGGCCACGATCGGCCCACTTACTTCCCGCATCGCCTGATGGGCGGCCGCCAGCGGCGCGAGCCCCTCTTCGATGTTGCGCTCGACGTTCTCCACCACCACGATGGCATCGTCCACCACAATCCCGATCGCCAGCACCAAGCCGAACAACGTCAACGTGTTGATCGAGAAGCCCAGCGCCAGCAATACCGCGAACGTGCCCACCACCGACACCGGCACCGCGATCAACGGAATGATCGACGCGCGCCAGGTTTGCAGGAACAGAATCACCACCAGCACGACCAGCAGCACGGCTTCGCCCAGCGTGGTGATGACGGACTTGATCGAGTCGCGCACAAAGATGGTGGGGTCGTACACCACGTCCCAGGTGATGCCCTCGGGGAAACGTTGCGCGAGTTCGCCCATCTTGGCGCGCACTTGATCGGACACATCGATGGCATTGGCACCCGGCGATTCGAAAATCGGAATCGCCACTGCCTGCTCGTTGTCCAGGTAGGCCCGCAGCGCATAATCGGCCGCACCCAACTCGATACGCGCCACATCGCCCAATCGCGTGACCTGACCTTGCGATCCGGTTTTCACCACGATATTGGCGAATTCGTCTTCCGTGACCAGACGGCCTTGGGCATTGATCGGCAGCAGGAAATCGCTGCGATTGGGATTGGGTGGCGCCCCTAATTGACCGGCCGACACCTGCACGTTCTGTTCACGCACGGCGGCAATGACTTCACCGGCCGTCATGCCCAGATTGGCAATCTTGTTGGGATCGAGCCACAGGCGCATCGAGTAGTCGCCCGACCCGAACAGGCGGGCATCGCCCACGCCGCGCAAACGCGCCAGCTCGTCGCGCACATGGAGCACCGCATAGTTGCGCAGATACAGCGCGTCATAACGCCCATCGGGCGCACGCAAGTGCACCACCATCGTGATGTTGGGCGACTGCTTGGCCGTGACCACACCCTGGCGGCGCACCGCTTCGGGCAGACGCGCTTCGGCTTGCGCGACGCGGTTCTGCACCTTCACCTGGGCATCGTCGGGATCGGTGCCCGGACGGAACGTCACCGTCAGCGCGAGCACGCCATCGGCGCCGGCCACGGACTTCATATAAAGCATGTCCTCGACGCCGGTGATCGCTTCTTCCAGCGGGGCGGCCACGGTGTCGGCGATTTCACGCGGGTTGGCGCCGGGGAACGTGGCGCGCACCTGCACGCTGGGCGGCACCACATCGGGGTACTCGCTGATCGGCAGCAACGGGATGGCGATCAGGCCGACCACGAAAATGATGATCGACAACACTGCCGCGAAAATCGGCCGGTCGACAAAGAATCGGGCGAAGTTCATGGCGTGACCGCTCCTGCAGCTTGAGCGACCGAGCGGCCACCCTCGGCGTTACGCGCCGGCACTTCCGTGGCGGCCACGGGCATGCCGGGCATCATCACTTTCTGCGTGCCATTGACGATCACACGGTCACCGGGCGTGAGGCCTGCGCGCACCACGCGCTGACCATCCTCCACGCGGCCGAGCTGCACATCCTTGCGCTGCGCCGTGCCCTTGGCATCCACCACAAACACGAACTTGCGGTCCTGATCCGTCATCACAGCCTTGTCGTCGATCACGATCGCACGCTCCTTGCGCTCGCCTTGCAGTCGAACGCGGGCATACAGGCCGGGCGTCAAGGCCCGATCGGCATTGTCCAGCGTGGCGCGCACGCGGATGGTGCCGGTTGCACGATCGACACTGTTGTCGACGAAATCGGCGATGCCGTTATGCGGGTAGCCGTCTTCGCCCAAGAGTCCGACGCGCACCGGCACGCCCTCCTGCTGCTCACTCGGGCGGCCGCCCTCGCGGGCCAGGGCCGAGTAACGCAGATAGCTGCGTTCATCGGCATCGAAGTGCACGTGTACTTTATCCAGCGAGACGAGCGTGGTGAGCACGCTGTCGCCATCGGCATTCACCAGGTTGCCTTCGGTGATGAGGGCACGTCCCGCGCGGCCCGAAATCGGCGCGCGTACCTGCGTGAACGACATATTCAGTTCGGCAGTGTCGACGGCAGCTTGCGCGGCCAGCACATCGGCACGCGATTGCGCGGCAGCGGCGCGGCGTTGATCGAGTTCTTCGGTCGACGCGGCCTGGATGGCAGCCAGCTTTTGCGAACGCGCCGCTTCAGTGGTGCGCAATTGCGCGGTGGTGCGGGCGCGGGCCAGATCGGCCTGCGCACCGGCCAACGCGGCCTGATAACGGCGGGCATCTATCACGAAAAGCACATCGCCGCGTTTGACCTCCTGGCCTTCGCGGAAATTCACCTTCTCGATATAGCCGCTGACGCGTGGACGCAACGCAACGCGGTCCACCGCTTCCACACGTCCATTGAAATCGTCCCATTGTGTAACGGGCGCTTCGGTGACGACCGCCACGCTGACTTGGGGCGGCGGCGGTGCGGCGGCAGCCGCTTCGCCCTTGGAGCAGCCCGAAATGGTGAGGGTGAGTGCAGTCGCCAGGGCGGCAAGCCCGAGGCTGATACGCGTGCGGCGGCTCGATAGCGCCGTCCGATGGAAGTCGTCGTAGTTCATTGTGTCTGGCCGATTGATTTTCATAACGAACGCTATGAATATGGACTAGACTGTAGACAGCTTGCATCGGTGCGTCAAGGAATTTAATATCAACCATTATGAAAACAGCAAATACCCCTGCAATGGAGACGGATACTGCGGTGGTTACGGAGCGCCGCCCGCGCGGGCGGCCGTTGTCGTTCGACCGCGAAACCGTGCTCGAGCGCGCCATGCATGTGTTTTGGCGCCAAGGCTACGAAACCACGTCGATCAGTGACCTCACCACCGCCATGGGCATCACGGCGCCCAGCCTCTATGCGGCGTTCGGCGATAAGGAAGGCCTGTATCGCGAGGCGGTGCAACGCTATCGCAAAGGACCCGGCGGCTACAACGAGTGCATGATGTCGGATCCGCACGACACGCGCGCCGTTGTGCGCGAACTGCTGGTGTCGGCTGCAAACAACATGTCCTGTCCCGAAACGCCGTCGGGCTGCATGATCGTGATGTCCGGGGTGAATTGTTCGCCGGAGTCTGCCGATATCCAATTGCTGCTCACCGAGTGCCGTACGGGATTTGAGACCGACCTCACCGCGCGCATTCAGCACGGCATCGACAACGGCGACGTGCCGGCATCGGTATCCCCGGGTGCGCTGGCCAAGTTTTATTCGGCGGTACTGTGCGGCATGTCGATGCAGGCGCGAGACGGCGCCACGCACGATGCGTTGATTGCGATCTGTGACGCCGCCATGGCGGCCTGGCCGGCCAGGCCGTAGCGGTTGGCTTGGACAGGAAAGTGCTCGAGCGCTCAGTGCGCTTGATGCGCTTTGCCGATCACAGCGCTTTACACGGCGCGGAATGGCGCATTGCACAATCGGACTGCTGACAATAGAATGCGAATCAGTCGCGTTTTCAACGTCGGCATTCCTTTTGTCTTTTGTCGTCGACCATGTCTGCCCCTTTGCCGGCTCCCCACCCCTTGTATGCGTTCTATCAGAGCCACCACGGTTGGCTCTATGGCTTGTTGCGCCGCAAGCTCGGCTCGGAAGGCGACGCGGCCGATCTCGCGCATGACGTGTTCGTGCGCCTGCTGGTCAAACCCAGACAGTTCGACGGCGAATCGGGCGCTCGTGCCTATCTGAGCACCATGGCGCGCGGCATGTGCATCGATCTTTGGCGCCGCCGCGACATCGAAGCCGCCTGGCTGGCCGCGCTCGCGGCCAAACCCGACATCACCGAACCTTCGCCCGAACAGCGCGCCATAATCTTCGAGGCGTTGCGCCAGGTTGACGCCGTGCTGCGCAAGCTACCGGCCAAGACAGCCGATGCGTTCGTGATGGCCATGGTCTACGGCATGTCCGGTACCGATATTGCCGCTCGTCTGGGCGTGTCGGATCGCATGGTGCGCAAGCACACCGCACGCGCCATGCTGCAATGCCTGGTGCTGCGGATGCAGGATGACGTCACACCGCAGGCGGCATGACATCGTCCACGCGTCCTTCGCAGCCGCTGCACATTCCCTATGAAGCGCTCGAAAGCGCAGCGGACTGGTTTGCCCAACTGCGCGCCAGCCAATGCGATCCAGCGACCCGGGCCGATTGGCAGCGCTGGCTCGACGCCAGTGACGACCATCGCCAAGCCTGGCGGTATGTCGATCTCGTCAACGCGTCCTTTCAAGCAATGCGGCAGCCGGACAACGCCGTCATCGGCGAAGCGGCGTTGCAATCGTTGCGCACGACCGGCGTTTCTCGCCGACGGGCACTTGGTGCGATCGGATTGCTCGGCGGCAGCAGCCTGTTGGCCTGGACGAGTTGGAAGGTGTCGCCCCTCCCCGCCATGGCGGCGTATTGGTTGGCCGACTGTCGTACGGCAGTCGGCGAGAGGCGTTCCGTGCGACTGGCCGACGGCGGCCAGGTGTGGCTCAACACCGACAGTGCCGTCGACATCGCCTATACACCTCGAGAGCGGCTGCTGCGGCTGACGCGCGGCGAGATCCTCATTCACACTGCCGGCCAGCGCGATCCGCCCGACTCCCGTCCCTTTCGGGTAGCGACGCGCGACGGCCGCATCGATGCCCTGGGTACGCGCTTCGGCGTGCGGCAATTCGATGCGACGACGCGCGTGGCCGTATTCGAAGGCGCGGTCGCCGTCAATACTGCGGCGAGCGCTTCCCACAGCGTGCTGCGTGCCGGCGAATCGGCCAGCTTCGACCGCAGCGGCATCGGCGCCCTGCAACCCGCCGATGCAGCCCAGGCGGCGTGGCAACGGGGGGTACTGCTTGCCGAGAACATATCGCTCAGCCAATGGGTTGACGAGCTTGGCCGCTATCGCCGCGGCCATCTGAGTGTGGATCCCGCCGTCTCCGATCTACGCGTGCTTGGCAGCTTTCCCACAAGCGATACGGATCTCGCCCTGAGCCTGCTCGAAAGTGCCTTGCCCGTGGTGGTGCGTCGGCGCTTCGGTTGGTGGACCACCATCGGCCCGCGTTCCGTGACGTAGCGGGCAGCGCTTTATTTTCAGCCAAGGGTTCCGGATTTCCGCCTTCGTTCGATTCGTAAGGTGACGCCCTATCTTCGAAGAACTCCGGAACGCATCGCATGCCCTTCACGTTTTCCTCCCGCCCCGCATCTCTCAAGACCCGACCCCACACGCCCATCCTGCCCATGTTGCGTGCACTGCCCCTGCTGCGCGCGCTGCAGCTTGCAACGCTTGGCACCAGCGTGTTTGCCGCAACGGCACTGGCGAACGCGCAAACGCGCCTTGAATCGCCCCGGCCGTTGCGTTTCGACGTGGCGCCAGGCCCCCTCCCCGTCGTGTTGGCGCGCGTCGCCAGCATGGCAGGCGTCTTCCTTGCAGGCGACGCGGCGCTGGCCGACGGTCACACGAGCGCAGGTTTGCACGGCGTGTACAGCGCACCGGACGCCCTTGCGCGCGTGCTGGCCGGCACGGGGCTGGTGGCCATCGCGCAAACACCCGACGCCTACATTCTGCAACGCGCCTCGTCCGCCGGCATCGCCAGCCTGGCCCCGGTGACGGTGACGGGCGTTGCCGACGCCACCACTGAAGACACGGGCGGGTATGCGGCCCCGAACGTGACGATCGGCAAGTCGATCCAGGCGCTGCGTGAGATTCCGCAATCCATCACCGTGGTCACGCGCCAGCAAATGGATGACGAACGCTTGACCACGCTCAATCAGGTGCTGGAAGCCACCAATGGCGCCACGGTGGTCAAAAGCGATGACGCCAACGAGCGGTCCGAAATATTCTTTCGGGGTTTTCGATTGGACAGCGTCAAGGTCGATGGCGTATCGGTGTCGAGCAACAATGAAGTCACTACCTTCGATACCGCCATCTACGATCGGGTGGAAATTCTTCGCGGGCCTGCTGGCGTGTTGCAAGGCGCGGGCGAACCGAGCGGCACCGTCAATCTGGTCCGAAAGCGCGCGCCCGGCGTATTTTCAGGCAATGCCGAACTCAGCGGCGGCTCGTGGGATCGGCAACGCGCGGCGGTCGATCTCGGCGGCCCGATCGTCGCCTCCGGCGCCGTTCGCGGCAGGCTCGTCGCGGTGACGGAGAAAACCGGCTCGTATATCGACCTCGTCAATGCCGAACGCCAGCTCGTCTTCGGCACCCTCGACATGGATCTCGGCGAGCGCACCACACTCACGCTGGGCGGCACGCATCAAAACGGCGACAGTCGCGATTCCCGCGGCCTGCCCACGTACACCAACGGCGAATTGCTGAACGTTGCGAGATCGACATTCATCGGGCCCGATTGGGCCCACAACGACACGCGCGCCACCGATCTGTTCGCCAATCTGGAGCATCGATTCGGTGGCGGCGCCGTTTTCGCCTTGAACGGCAATCTGCTCGATCGCCGGCGCGACAGCAAGCTCGCATTCGCCGATAGCCCGGTCGATCGCATGACCGGCAATACCACGTTGCTGCCGCAGCATCGCATCGACACCGAGCGCAATCAAAACGTGGATGCTTCGTTGTCGATGCCCTTCGACGTGGGCGGCCTCGAACAGCAGCTCATCGCCGGCGCCGAATATCACAACGCCACGCAAAGAGGCACCCGCGCCCGGGCCGGCGACATCGTGCAGAACGTGTTCAATCCCGATCACGGGGTCGCCGAACCCGATTTCGTGTTCGACCGATTCGATCAGGTCGACATCGAGCAATATGGGGTGTACGGTCAAAGCCGCATCAAGCCTGTGGCCTGGGGCACGATCGTGCTGGGTGGCCGCATGAGCTGGTGGGACAGCACGTCGTTCGATCGCGCAACACGCGAGCGCACTGCGGCCTCGCGCGAGAACGGCAAGTTCACACCTTACGCCGGTGTGGTCGTCGATCTTTCGCAGAACCTGTCGGCCTACGGCTCGGTTGCGTCGATCTTCGTTCCCCAGCAAGAGACCACGGTGGCGGGCAGTGTGCTGCCGGCGCGACAAGGCAAGCAATACGAATTGGGTTTGAAAGGCGATGCCGATGAGGGCAGGCTAACCGGCAGACTGGCGATTTTTCAGATCGACGATGAAAACCGTGCGGTGAGCGATCCGGTCGACGACGACTACTTCCTCGCATCCGGCAAGGTACGCAGTCGCGGCTTCGAGGCCGAAGCCGCCGGTGCCATCACGCCGGCGTGGCAGATTGCCGCCGGCTACACGTATCTCTCGACCGCATTTCGAGAAGGCAACGCCAACGAAGGTGCCGCCTTCGAAACGCGCGCGCCCAAGCATGCCGTGCGCGTGTCCACCAAGTACACGTTGCAGAATGGACCGCTGCAAGGGCTCGATGTGGGCGGCGCGTTCCGTGCCTACACGCGCACCTACAGCGCGGACGATGGCCCGCGCATCGACCGGGCCGGCTTTGCGACGCTCGACCTGCGACTCGGGTATCGCTTCAGCAAAACATTGAGCGCGAGCCTGAACGTCACCAACCTTCTGGACAAGAAGTACTACGCCTCAACCAGCTACACGGACCGCCAGAACTACTTCGGCGATCCGCGCGCGGTGTGGCTGGGCCTGCGGGCGCAGTGGTGAAACGCTTACTTGCCGCGCTTGCCGCTGCCGATCTCTTGCTGACGACGCTGCAAAGCGTCGATCTGCGCCTGGATCGCGCGCAATTCCTCCCGCGCCTGCTTTTGCTGTTGTGCCAGCGCGTTGGCCTGCTCGCGGCTCTGCGCCTGACGGGTCTGTACTTCGCGTGCCTGCTGTTCGCGCACACTTTCATCGGCCTGCAACGTACTCAACAACTCGCTCCGCGTTGAAAGCGTGCGCTCGGCAAGTGCGTTTTCAGCCTGCAGGCGGATGCGTCGCAGGTCGACCTCGGCCAACTCGGCCGACTGCGCGACGAAACTGCGATAGGCGGCTTCGGCCTGCCGCTCCGAACTGGTTTTGACGATGCGCCAAAAATTCTTCTGCTGAAACAAGGCAGCGTAGTACGTCAACGTTTCGGCGTTGAACAACAGGCTGGCGCCGTAGCTGCCGTTGTAAGCCGTGCGCAGTTCGGCCACTTCGCGACTTTGAATCATGCCTTGCAATTCGGACACCGTGCTTGCAGGCGGCGTAGTCGTGGCGGCAAGTGACGGCGCCTGCGCAGCGGCCGGCGGCGTCACGGGCTCAGGCGCGGCGGGCGGGGCATCCACTTGCTTGACGGTCGGCCGCGGTGCCGGTTCGGGCTTTTGATTTCCCAACACGCCGCAAGCGGTCAACGTGGCCAACAGCAGCGACACGACGCCCAATCGCGCAACGCGTCGAACCGACCCTGCGGCACCGTATTGCGGCCTGACTTTCATGCTTTATTTCCTCTTCCAGTGGGCGTGCACAAGGTGCACGCGCAATATTGTTCTTGATCAGCCTTCATATGCATCCTCGGTCATCGAACCGTTGACGCGATTGAGCTGCAATTTTCGCATCTTTTCCCATAAAACCTTACGACTGATTCCCAGCGCCTGCGCCGTGTCTTGACGGCGCCAGCCATTCGCCTGAAGCGCCGTCATCACGCGTGCACGCTCGAGCAACTCGGCAGGACTCAAACCGCGCCCATCGGTGGGTTCGAGATCGGCAGAATCGGCAATGTGCATCTGCGGTGCCGTGGCGGCGATACCCGCGTTGCGCATCCGCATGCGATCGAATACCGCCTGGATCCGCACGAAATCCCAATTGCCCAATTGCCGGCGCACCAGGGCCACGCGTTCCACAAGATTGGACAACTCGCGCACATTACCGGGAAATGACGTTCCCCCAACCTGGTCGAGCAGCCACTCCGGCGGCTGTCCGCCTTCGATCGCGTCCTGCCCGCTCTCCCAGAAACGGGCCAGCAGCGCGCGGAACAAGGCGATCTTCTCATCGCGGCCACGCGTGTCCAAGGTAGGCACCGTCAGTTCGATGACCGCCAATCGGTAATACAGGTCCGCGCGAAATAGTCCCCGCGCCACGAGATCGGTCAAATCCTTGTTGGTGGCCGACACCAACCGAAACCGTACGGGCACTTCGGTGGTCGATCCCAAACGCGTGACGGTGTTGTGCTCCAGCACACGCAGCAACTTCACTTGCTGATACAGCGGCAAATCGCCGATTTCGTCCAGGAAAAGCGTGCCGCCGCTCGCCTGCTCGAAGTAGCCTTTATGTGCGCCGATAGCGCCCGTAAACGCGCCCTTTGCGTGGCCGAAGAAATGCGCTTCGAACAAGCCTTCGGGCACGGCGCCGCAGTTCACCGCCACAAACGGGCCCGACGACCATGCCGCCTGATCGTGCAAGCGGCGCGCGATGCGTTCCTTGCCCACGCCGGTTTCGCCGAACACGAGCACATTGCTGCCGCAGTCGGCAAAGATATCGACCTCTTCCAATACGGCGCGCATGGCTTGCGATGTGGCGACCAGGGGTGCCGCCTCCGTGGGCTGCATGGCGCCGCGCGCCGCCGCGCCGCCGGCGATACGGTTGAGCAACGCGCGCAGCTCTACGCCACTGAACGTATGCGGCAACGTATGGGCATGACTCGGCGGAAAAAAGGTGGGATCCTGACCGCGCGTTTCGGCCGCGACCCAGATCACCGGAATCGCCTCGTGGGTAAGCCAATCCAGGCCGAAGAAGTTGCCGTCGCCCATCAACGCCACCGACACCAGCGCCACCTGTGTCCGGGCCGCATCGCGCAGCGGCGGAAACCCTGCATCGACGCCCGGCCGGATCACATTGACGTCATAGGCCGCCAACATGCGCTCGGCCCGCACCCCTACATCGGTGCCGCCTTCCCAGACGTAGAGATCGATATCTTCAGTGACGATGGCGGATCGATTCATGGCAAGCGGATCAGTAAACCAGCCGCGGCTGGCCGCACTGGATGTCGAACAACGTGACGTCGGTGCGGCCCAGTTCCACGCCCACGATATCGCGCGTGGTGGTGAGCAAGAGACTGCTCACGCTGTTGAGCAGCGGCGAGAGCACCGTTTTGCTCAGGCGGCACACGATGCCGCACGCGTGCACGGCGGGGAGCACATTGGTGGGTGCGGAAGCGATGAACTGCGCAAGGTTGCGCTGCACGCAGCCGGGGTTGCCTTCCAGCACAACCGTCAAGATGCCGCTGCAGCCACTCAAGCCGACAAGGTTGGTAATCGATCCCAGCAAACCCGGCGTCGCGCTGACGGTGTTCGAAAACGCCGTCCACACGGAAACGCGTTCGGTCTTGCAAATCACTAACAAGGTGCAGGAGGTGTAATCCACCTGCCAGTCGCCCAATGGCGGCAACGCCCCGGGGGCCGTCTGATTGCGGCTGCCGTTACGCAGCGCATACACCGCTTCGGCAAGGTTGTAGGTGCCATTGCTGTTGCGCGTGGCGTTCAAGTACTGCGAGGCAAGTTGCTGCGCGCCGCCGACATCGGCCGAATTATTTGACGCGCCGTCCAGCAACCCAACCAGATCGAGCGCTTGCGACAACGCAGCAGGAATGACGTTGAGCGACAGCGCATTCGTGGCACCGGTGATCGTGGTCGGCAGCGATGCCGGCGTGGGTGCCGAAAACTGCAGATTCTGCACCGTGCCCCCGCCAACGTTCGTATCCATTGCGTTAAGCAACACACGTGACGGCGGCAGCGAAAGCCCAAGGAATCGCAACACGGTGACTTTCTGCAGATTATCGTCGCAGGCCTGCTTCAATGAAAACTTGGTGCCCTCGTTCGGTATGCCGATGCACGCCTTCACCAGCGACGACTGCAAGGCGATCGTGGCCGTGCGCACGGGCGGCTGGCAGGAGAGCGCCGTCAAGGTGCCCTTACCGCTTGCGAGATCAACGACCAGCGGCAAATGCACCCGTAGATTGAGCGTTTGCAATACCGTCTTCAACAACGGCCACTTCGCAGCGGTAATCTTGTCGGTGTCGATGTCGACGTAAATACGCGTTTGCGCGTTGTAAGCGACGGTTCCCACCCCGCCCACGGCGAGCGACGGCGGCTCGACGATACCGGCCTGAACGGAAATGGCGCTGTCGAGAAGGCTCAGGTTAGGCACGAACGCCGCGCGCCCGGCGCTGGCCACACTGATGGCGGTCGACACGAGATCCAGTGCGCTGATGGAGGTGGTGAGCGCCGCATCCTTCCCTGCGTTGGTGACCGTGGTGAGCAACCCTGCCGTGTTGCCATCGCCAAACAGATTGATGTTGACCTGATTGACGTCAAGGGATGCCGGCAACTGTCCGATCAACGCACGAATCTTGGCCGCCTGATCTCCGCCCACCACCGTCGCCGTGGCGTTGATCAATTGCCCCAGCGACAGCTTCGGCACATTCAACAGCGCATTCGCACCACCCAGCGTGAGATCGGTCGCCAACGGAATCCCGGCGGCCTGCATCAGCGCCAGCGGCGTCAGCTTGGCATTGGCGATGCCGCTGGCATCCAGCGCCGAGAGGTTCACGCCAAGCAGGCCGAGCAGGTTGTTCTTGGTGGTCGACGTGCGCGCGAGTTGCGACGCGACCGAGAACACGGCGGCCGGCTCGGTATTGGCGGCGATCGCTTCGCCACCGGTGATGAGGGTGCTGGAGGCACCGGTGATCGCCGGCACGATGGGGTTGATGGGCTTGACGATCTTGACGCTGATCGCGTTGAACGCTTCGCCCGCCGCCGGTGCGCGCAGATGCCTGCCGGCGGCATCGGTGCTCGTGCCGTCCCACCGTTGACAACTCACTTGCAGCTCATTGCCGGCCATTGCCCCCACGTAGGACGGCATGTTGGCCACCACCGTCGTCCGCGCGGCTGCGATCGCAGCGGTGCACTCGGCGGCAGAGCCGCCATACAGCACCTTCGCGCCGGTCAACGCCGCCATATCGGCCGCGTTCTGCGCCGCGCGCTTCATGTAATACAGATAGCCGATCTGCGCCGAGCCCATCAAGACCAAACCGACGAGCACGGCGAATATTGCGGGGACCGCTATCGATCCGCGCTGATCGCGACGCGTCGGCCGGCCCGAAATCATTGCTTGTTCCCGCCGTCTTCGACGCGTTCTTTGTAGAACTCGGGAATCGGATGCGTAAAGCTTTCGATATACCGGTTCCAGGAGGCGGTTGCGACCGCACCGGGGATCAGCAGCGTGTTGCCGGCGCGACGGCCGTCGGCCTGCGCGGCAAGCAGCGCGCGCGTCGTGGTGCCCACCTCGTCCGCAGGCACGGCTGCCGGTGCAGGTGCGGGGGTAGCGGGCGGCACGGCGCGAACCACGCCAGCACTGGCGGCCGTCGCGGGCGACCCCGGCGCCTGTTGTTGCGCCTGGGCCGAGCCGATGCCGGCAAGCGTTGCCACGGTCGCCGCAATCAACGCGCAGGCGGTTGGCGGCGAAACTCGGAAATGAATCATGACAGGGTCTCCGCTTTGCCCGGTGGGCGGTCATGGAAAAAGTCGTCGTTCGCGGCAAGCGCCTGACGCGCCACGGGTAGCGTGACGCCAGGCGCCGCCGGTCGATACAGGATGACGGTCATTGCACCAGCCTCCCATGGTCAAGCCCGCCGTCGCGCACTGCCGTGGCGGCCAGGGGCGCGCGGCTTGACGGCGTGGGCACATCGCGATTGCGCACAACCGGAGCGGTGGCGCCAGCGGCACTGATGCCGCTGGCAGCGCGTACGGTTTGCGGTGCCACGGCCGCGATGGGGATGGCGGCTTGTGCGCGCCGCAACTGCGCTTCGCGTGCCAGCACTCCCACCTGCTCGCGTGCCGCCGCGCTCAAGCCGGCGCGATCCATGATGGCCTGCGCCCGAGCGGGCTCACCCTCAAGCGTGAGCAGCAACGCAAGATTGGCCAGTGCCTTGGCATTGCCCGGCGCCAACTCGGCCGCCTGACCCAACGGTACCCGCGCACCCGCGATATCGCCATTGCGGATGCGTGCAAAGCCCAGATCGCTCAGCACATCGGCTTGCGTGGGCATCAACTGCGCCGCTCGCCCGAGATCGTCCGTCGCTTGCGCGAAATTGCCTTGTGACGCGGCCAGCAGCCCGAGGCCGTGCCACGCCCGGGCTTGCTGTGCGCCACCCAGCAAGGCGCGATAGGCCTGTTCGCTTTCAGCCCGCTGGCCCGTCAAACGCAAGGCATCGGCGCGCAGCAGATTCACTTCGGGATTGGCCCCGAACTGCTGGATGTAGGCATCGATGTAGGCCATCGACGCGAAGTGCCGGCCTTGCGCCTGCGTCTCGCGAATCAACGACAGCATCAGCTGCGGCTGCGATTTCGCCTGCGCCCGATCGTCGTCGCGTTCCTGCTGCTGCAGCGCCGCCTGTTGCGCCTGTTGTTCCTGCATCACCCGCCAGGCCGACATGCCGTCGCCATTGCTTTGGCACGCGGCAAGCAGCGCAAGCGCGCCGCTCATGAGGGCGATACGTCCGCCGGTTCGGAGTCGTGTCAACATCAAAATCCTCCCGATACGCGCGACATCCCGCGCAGTACCGCAATCAAGCCTGCACCGCCCGTCACGATCATCAACGCCGGCAACAGCGTGACCACCATGACGCCCGTCATCTTGACGGTGAGGCGTCCGATTTTTTCTTTCAATCCCATGCGCCGTTTGTCGCGCACGCGTTCGGCAAACCGCTGCAGCGGTTCCTGCACCGCGCCGCCATGACGGTCGACCTGTACGATCAAGCGGCAGATGGCCTGCAGATCGTCGTTCTCGAAACTCGTCGCCAGGCGTTGCAGCGACTGCTCGCGCGTACGCCCCCGGCTGTGCAAATCGACGGCGATGCGCAACTCGGACGTGAGCACCGGCAAGACGTGCGCGAATTCGGTCGTGATCACTTGCAGGCTTTGATCGATGGACAGGCCCACGCCCTGCAGGAGACGCAGCAGATCGATCAGCAGCGGCAGTTCCTCATCCGCTGCGAGACGGCGTCTTTTGGCGCGGCGCGAGATCGTCCATTTCGGCAGCATGTAGCCCAACGCAAAACCGAAGAACAGCGCGGTCAGGCTGCGCAGGCCCGGCGGCAACACGCTCAGCCAGGTGTGCCGCTCCACCATCGCCACCACGCACAGCACCACAATCGCAGCCACTCTGGCGACGATGAACCACGCGCGTGCCCGGGCCATATCGGCAAAGCCGCACATGTCGATCAGCTCACGATCTTCGCCGGCCAGGAGCGCATCCGACCAGCGGCCACGTTCCAGGCGGGCACCCAATCGTTCGGCGGCACGGATGGCGGCCGCCATCCGGCCATCGCCATCGGGTACCGCATCGACCGCGTCGGCACGACGCGACTCGCGCGCCGCCAGTGCCCGATCGACCACGCGGCGATTACGGCCCTGCCGCGCCTGCCGAATCCAGATGCCGGCGGCAAGCGTAATGGCGGCCAGCGCCATCAGCAGCAAGGCCACGACGAACAGCAGATTCGATCCCGTCATTGTCATCGGTGCCACACTCAAATCGACTTTGCCATGCGATACAGCCAATACGATCCGACGATCTGCAGGATGAACGCGCCTACGAGCATCTTGTAGCCCAGGTCGTCCTCATACATCGTCATGAACAATTGCGTGTTGAAGGTCACGATGAACCCCGCGATGAACACGGGCAGCAGCGCCAACACCCAGGCCGACAATCTCACTTCGGCGGACATTGCCACCAGCTCGTTGCGGGCCTGTTCGATATCGCGAATGAACGCCGCCATGCGATCGAGCACGTGGTCGCTGCGCCCCCCAAACCGCATCGCGACCGCAATGATTGCCGCGATCAGCTGGAGCTCGGCAATGCCGTAGTGCTTGGCCACTTGCGTAAGCGCCACATCGAGTTCCTTGCCCGAGCGCGTTTGGCTCACTGCACGCGCCAACACGTCCGACAGCGGTGCATTGGCGGCCTTGGCCGCCTCCTGAAAAGCCGCCGGCATGCTGTTGCCGATCGTGATCAGGCGCACCATCCCGTCGAGAAAGTCGGGAAGCTGCTCGACGATGCGGCGGCGGCGGCTGTCGGCACGCAGCCAGATCGCAAAGACGGTGGCGAGGCAGGCACACAGCAATACGACCGCACCCGCCAGGGGTGACGCCAGCAGGGCTGCAATCAGCGGCGCAACCAGCAAGACCGCCAGCACCCGAATATAAAACGCACGACTGGGCACAATGCCGGCACGCGCCAGCAAACGATCCCACCACCGCAGCCGGAAACCCGACCGCTTCTTCTGGACAGCACTCGCCGCCGCCTTCGGCTCGGCGGCTGCCGGGCTGGCCGCATGCCGCGTAGCCAGGCGATCGTCGATGAATCTGGCCCCAGCCGCCTTCTGGGCGCGCGTGCCGGCCGTGCGCCACAACAGCGCGCCGCCCATCAAGGCGATGAGCGCCAATGCGGCTAGGGTGATGGCGAGCGCCATCAGCGCCGCCTGCCCCAAAAGCCGCCGCCACCCGAGTCGTCGGGGGCTTCGGCCGCATCACGCTCGGCCCGCACTTGCTCGCGATACTTCGCCAGCTTGGGTGTGTGGGGTTGAATACCCAGGCTCGCCCAACGATCGCTTTCGTCGCCATCGGGGGTGGCGAAGCTCTCGTGCTTGAACAACTCCTGCGTGGCGATCACACCGTCGCCCATGCCGGTCACTTCGGTGACGGAAAGCACGCGGCGTTTGCCGTTGGGCAGGCGGCCGATTTGCACGATGAAATCGATCGCGCTGGAGATCTGGCGGCGCAGGCTATCCTCGCTGCCTTGAAATCCAGCGAACCCGGCAAGCATCTCGATCCGGTACAGGCATTCGCGCGGCGAGTTGGCGTGAATGGTGCCCATCGATCCTTCATGACCGGTGTTCATGGCTTGCAGCATGTCGAGCACTTCAGCACCGCGCACCTCGCCCACCACCACGCGATCGGGCCGCATCCGCAAGCTGTTGCGGATCAGGTCGCGAATCGAGACGAGGCCTGTGCCATCGAAGCCCCCCTGCCGCGATTCCAGTCGCACCACATGAGGATGATTGAGCGACAGTTCGGCCGTGTCTTCCACCGTCACGACGCGCTCGGTTTCGGGGATGAAGAAGGCCAGCGCATTCAACAACGACGTCTTGCCCGAGCTCGTGCCGCCTGATACCAGGATATTGCATCGGCTGCGAACCGCCGCATTGAGCAAGGCGAACACCGATTCGTCGAACGTGCCCAGCGTCAGCAGGTCATTGGGCTTGAGCGGATCTTGCCGAAACTTTCGAATCGACACCATGGGACCGTCGACCGCCAGCGGCTCGATGACCACGTTCAGCCGTCCGCCATCGGGCAGGCGCGCATCCACCATCGGTGCGGACTCGTCCAGCCGGCGCCCGAGCGGCGCAAGAATCCGGCGCACGATCCGCAGCACGTGCTGGTTATCGGTAAAACGCAACTCTTCACGCTGCAGGACGCCGCGGCGCGACACGAAAACATTGTTGAAACCGTTGATCAGAATATCCTCCACGGCGGGATCCGAGAGCAGATCTTCCAACGGTCCCAGCCCCGCCAACTCTTTGGTCAGCGCGGAAGCAATCGCACGAATCTCCTCCTGATTGATGGGCAAGCGTCGCTGACGTACGAAGCCCGCCACCTCGATCCCGACGAATTCCTGGATTGCCTCACGCGTCCAACGCCCGAACTCGGCACCGAGCTCTTCGATGCGTGACAAGAGGTGCTCATATGCCGCTCCTTTGATCTCCTGGAAACGATCGCTCGAACCGAAGCCGTTTCCGTCGCTAAATTCCACTGCAGCGCTCATGATCATCGGCCATCCTCAATGGTTGTTTGGCGTGACCAGCCGGCGGTGCACGCCAGGCAGCCAGCCGGAGAGCCAATTGCCCTTTGCGTTGGGCGCCAGGAAATCCGCCGTCATCATGTCGGCGATCTGCTGCAGGGCGCGCACGTACGCATCGCGCTCGGATACCTCATGCAAAAGCTTGCCCTGGTTGGTGCAAACGACGAGCTGCAAGGTGCGATCGGGCAATGTGCCCACCAGTTGGATGCCGAAGCGCTCTGCAATCTGCTGTGCAGTCATGCCGTAACGCTCGTCGTATTTATTGACGACCAGGCGCAGATGGCTGAGATCGACATGCTGGGCGGTCAACTCCTTGATCACGCCGGCAAGCGAGACCAGCGATCCCACGCTCTGGTCGGTAACCAGCCAGGTTTGCTGCGCGCCGCGCGCCAGACCGGCCACGAACTCGGGATGATTGAAGCCGCCTGCGTCGGCCAGCAGAAAGCCGAAATGGTGACGCAGCCGATCGAAGAGCAACAGCGAATCGGGTTGTGAGACTTCGCGCATGGCGGCCATATCGCGCGGCAGCGACACCACACTCACACCGCTATCGGTATGCGCCAGGGCAGACGTGAGCAGCGTGGCATCGAGACGGCGCAGATTGCGAACCGCCTCCACCACGTCGAACTCACTGCTCACATTCAAATAAAGCTGGCAGTCGCCCACGGGCCAGCCCAGATCCATGATGCCGACGCGATCCGCGAGCGGCAACGCGCTTCCCGTGACGACAGGACCGCGCATCGGCCGATCGGCCGCACCATTGCGTGTGATCGCAGACTGAGCCAGACGCTCCTGCAGAATACCGGCCAGATGCACGGCCATCGTGCTGGTGCCCACCCCGGCACGCGCGCCCAACAACAACACGCTGCGATGCGCAGTAGGCTTGTCATCCAATTGCTCGGTGCCCTGCAACAACCGCAGCACCACCTCGTGCACTTCATCCGGCGACGAAAACGGATCCACGAACTCGGTCAAGCCGGCGCGCATGGCCGCGAGCGTGCCCTGCGGCTGGGCCAACATGCCCACCGCGATGCGCGGCACTGTGGGCGCCACACGTGCAAGCAGCCGGGCGAGGTCCGCCGAACGCAACAGCTTGCCCGGCTCGTCGGCCTGCAAGGTGAAGTCCAGAAAGACGGCCTTGGGGCTCAGTTCGCCCAGGCGCCGCGCCAGGGCTTCGGTCGACGGCACTTCCTGCACCAGCATGCCCACATCGCCCAGCGCTTCGGCAAGGCGCGCGGCCACCACGTTGTCGCTGGAGCAAAACAGCATCGCTCCCGATTTCTGTAAACCGACGATCTCTTTGGTATGGGTCTTCATACGCGTCACCGAGAAAATCCGGGCATCTGCTCGCCACCGATCGGACCGAGCAGATAATTACCCCAGGCATTGAAGGCCGTGTCGCTGCGCTCTTGCGCGGCGCCAGGTAAAGGCAACGTCACCCCGCGCGCGATCGGGCGAACGAGGCGCGGCGTGACCAGAATCACAAGTTCGCGATCTTCCTGCGAGTAACGCATGCTGCGAAAGAAAGCGCCGATGATGGGCAGATCGCCCAGCAAGGGAATTTTTTCCACGGCGGCCGTGGTCTGCCGCGATACCAATCCGCTGATGACGAAGCTCTCGCCGTCGCCAAGCTCCACCATCGTATCGGCGCGGCGGGTGCGTATGGCAGGAATGACGGAGGTCTGATTTCCGTTAACGATAGGAATTGCGTTCACGAAGTCGAGTTCACTTGCCTCTGGCGCAACCTTCAACGCGATGCGGTCGCGCGACAACACCGTCGGCGTTACAGTCAATCCGATGCCAAAAGGCTTATAACTCACCGAAGTAGTACCCAGCCCCCCGGACTCCGGAATCGGAATTTCTCCACCGGCTAGAAAACTCGCGCTTTGCCCCGACAGGGCGAGAAGAGTGGGCTCCGCCAGAATGCGCGCCATACCATTGGTCTGGAGCAATCGCAACGTCGCATTCACGCCATTGGTGCCATAGAGGACGTTGAAGCCATTCTGTAACACGGAACCGACACCAGCGGTAGGGAACTCACCTACGCCGGACTGAATTTGCCACGGCCCGTTATTGCGGCCAAAGCTCACCCCCACTTCCTTCAGCGCGGATCGCGACACCTCGACCACCTTGACTTCAACCTGTACCACGCCGCCGGTATCCAGATTCGAGAGATCGACCACGTTATCGGCGCCGCCGCTCGCCTGCGCGGCAGCCAGACGCGCGGCTTCATGACTTTGGGCGGAGGTCGCGCGTCCGCTCATCACGCTTTTTCCACCGCCATGATCGGTCGTGATGCCGGTTTCGATTCCACGCGCGGCAAGTGCCTGCTCGATATCGCCCGACACCCGCAGGGTCCAGACGTCAGGCGCCGCGCTTCCGCGCTGCCATACCCGCAAGGTGGTCGCGCCCGGCTTCTTGCCCACGATTAATACGCTTCCCGCACGACCGCCCTCGCCGGATAGCACCTGCACATCCGCGACCTCGGGATCACCCACGGCGATACGCGCCGGCGCACCCGAAAGCGTCAAGGGAACATTGCCGCGTACGGGCACATCGATGGTACGGGGCGCTTGAGTCTGCGATGCCACCGCACCTGCGGCGACAGGCGTAGCCACGGCGGGTGTCGCCGCACGCCGCGCATTGGACTGCGGTGCAGTCTGGCTCCATGATGCCGTGTGCGCGAAGAGCGCGGCCGCAGTTACCGCCGCAATCGCCCACGTCGTGCCGCCGCTCGCGCGCGCCACCCTGCCGATCCCCTGTGCTGCCCTACGCATTTTTCACCTACTACAACATTTAATAAGGTACGGTTTCCGAGGCGCTGCCCCGGATGATCTGGATCGTCCGGCCTCGCGCCGGGGTATTCGACGTGCGCGCCGCACTGGGCGCAGGCGTTGCGGCAGCCACCGATGCAGGCTGTGTGACTGCAAGCGCTTGCAACTGCATCAAGCTATCGCCGGCATAAGCGGCATTGGACGGCGTATCGATACGCGCCTTGTCTGCAGCCGACAGATCCTTGCGCGGCGCCAGGACGGGACGGCGTTCGGCAAACAAAGTGCGATCTGCTGTGAGCTCGTCATTCGGATTACGCAACGCCATTTGCAGCCGGCCTTGTTTAAGCGCCAACAACAACTCATTCACTTGCTCGATGGGCACGGCCAGCATCGCGGTACGTGCGCCCTGGGTTTGACCGGATGCGGCGGCGGCACCCTCTGTACTGAGCGGACCATCGACCGAGGCCTCGCCATAGGCCAATACGCGCACCTTCGACTGCAGCAGGCGCGTTTGCGCACCTTGAATTTCCTGCCCCTTGTCGAGCATGAAGAACAGATCGACGTAATCGCCGGGCACCACACGATGCGACGCCCCGATCACGTCATCCACGGGAATCGACACGGCCCGCTGGCCAGGTTCGAGATAGGTCGCCAGACCGACAGCCAACGCGCCCGCGGTGATCGGCTCGCCCTGAGCCACGTCGTGCCGCAGACGTTTACCCACCACGCCATCGGCCGATACAAAACCGTGTGCCGGAGAGACTGGCCACTGCACCACTTCGAGTGCATCGGCTGCGATGAGCCCGCCTGCGGGCAGCGCTTTGGTGGCAACCAATACGCCAAAGGTCGGGGCAGCGTCGCGCCTCGCCAACGGGGCCAAGGGTTCGGCTGGCGCAACCACGACGGGCGCGGGCGCTACCGCCAGCTGATACGCCACGATGCCCAACACGACAGCAAGCACCAGCAAGCCGAGGGCAAGAAACTTCGTCAAACGGCCCATGTTGCCGATGCTCCTATTGAACTTGAACAAGCGCACGGCCTGACAACTGCCAGGCTTGCGCATTACTGAAGGCGGGAATGAAATTGCCAACCAGCCGCAGGCCGCTCATCGGCGCCCAGTTGTAGGCGTTGAACGACAAACTGATATTGGCGCACATCGGCGTGGGGGCCAGGCTCGATGCCGCACCCCAAGCGCACGATGTGGTGCTCACCGCACAACCAAGTACGCCATCGCCCGAAAATTTCGCGCGCGCCTGATCGCAAGCCGATGAAGATGCGTCCGACCATTTCGTACCCATCAACTGCGAACGCATCATCGTGCGCGCCACGTCGCCCGCCTGTTGCGAGAGCCGCTGCTGCATCCAGAATAGAAAACCAAAGCCGGCGATAGCGACGATGATGGTGATGAGCAATACGGCGATCATCGCGAACTCAACGGCCGCAGCGCCCGTTTGCTTGCTTGCGCGCGTGCTTGCCATCTCACGTCCCCTTCGCCACCGTGGCGGGCATGCCGATACCCAGGCTCGTCACGGCGCGCGATTCCAATATGGTGCTCTTAGGAATCATCAATCCGCCGATCAAGGGCAGTTGCGGCGTCAAGGGATGCGCACCGTAGGGGTACTGAACCACCAGTTCCATTTGATCTTCCGCCAGCGCAGCCGGGCTGCATGTGGCTTGCCCTACCGCAACCACATTGGCGTTGCCCTGCCGATAGCACACGCCCACACGCATCGCTGTACCGCTCATTGCGGCCACCCAGGATGCCCTATCGTTTGCCACAGAAATCGCGGCCTGGCCGCGAGACACGGGAATATTCGTCGCGCTCGTCCAGCGCAGCAACTGACGCGCACCGTCTTGTGCGGCGAGGTTCAGCGACTGCTGTGCGGTAAACAAAAACCCATACGTCACAATCACGTAGAACACAGCGAAAAAAACGACAAACACGAGTGCGAATTCCACCGCATAAGCCCCACGCTGAGGCCTGCAATGGCCAAATAGGCCCCGTACGGAATACCGCGGCGCACGCGCGCACGGCTGAGAATCACGTCGCGCCGCTTGCCCCAGAATTGGGTTATTGCATGGATGAATGATGGAATCGCGCTCCACATCAGAATGTCGGGCATCGCCACGATGCCCATCACGAAGCCGAGCGCCGCCAAGAATTTCACGTCGCCCGCGCCCAACAAGCGCCAGCGCCAGAAGACGACGAAGGCCGCGCCAAGCGCGAAACCCGCCAGAGCGTTCGTCCAGGTCACCGCCCCCCAGATCGAGGGCTCCCATGCGGAAAACTGAACGGTCAAGAGCCAGAAACTCTGGCAAGCGAGCGCCACAAGGACCAGCGGGTTGGGAACGCGCCGCCATCGCAGGTCGTAGACCACGATCGCAAGCAGCCATATTGCGCACCCAATTACCCACAGAGTATCTCCTACCCTCACGTTGCAACTTCCAGCCAGAGACTAGGCATGTAATGCAATATCAGTCGCTGTTTTTGTGATGCGGCGTTAATTACCAGTTGCGGGCGGCGTAGTAGTCGAACCGCTAGTCAGCGAACTCGTCACTCTTTCGCCAATCGTCTTAAAAAATGCATTGACCGTTCCGGAGAACGTTCCCAACGCCACTACGATGCCCAATACCAACACGCCGACCAGCAAGCCATACTCGATGGCCGAGGCACCGTCTTCTTCATTCCAGAACTTCAACAATTGCGCCTTCATGTCACGCTCCTTTGCGTCACGTAAACGAGCAGCGATATTTCGCCTGTGCTCATAATCGCCGTCGGATGACGGCACTCATATGTGCGGCGGCGGCGATGAATACCGTCTCCACACCCCCTGTCGCATCACGCGTTCTTGCGCTCTGCGATCAGATCTGCTGCCGGCGGAATGGCCGCCGTATCGATCAACGCATCGACGCGAGCGGCGAGATGCGCACGAAAATCCTTCGAGGAGCGCTGCAACTGCCAGCGCATCGCAATCAATACCACCGCCGAAACCAGGAACGTCATATAGGGCAGCGACAAACCGCTCAAATCCCACGCCCCGTTTGGCCGCGGCGCCGTACAGATCACCATCGCGGCCGCGGCACCGGTGTAATGCATGCCGCATACAGCGCCGGCCATCACCAGGGCAGCCAAGCCGCGCTGCAAAATCGACTGCACATGAAACGCCAACCACAACGCGGCGGCAGCGGCCACCACGGCAATCAATACCGAAACCACGATCAAAAGGGGATGCCAGTCGAGATCGGCCGGCATACGCATCGCCGCCATACCGATGTAATGCATCGCCGCGACACCCACCCCGGCAAGCGCTCCCCCGATCAGGCAACGAATACCGCTGAACCGGGCACGTCCCACATACCAAAGCGCTGCACCGCTGAAACCCACCGCCACAATCAAACTCAGTACCGTGTAGCCAATGCCATAGCCCACGACAAACGGCATCTTCTGGGCCTGCATGCCGATGAAGTGCATGCTCCAGATCGCAATGCCGCCAAGCGAAAACGCCGCAATCGCGACATAGCTCACGCGAACACCGATGCCATCTTCGTGGCGGATGTGCGTCGCCGCGAGCAGCGCGACGTACGCACCTAGTGCCGCAATGACATACGACAGCGCGACCAGGCCGGCGTCGAATGCAAGGGGAACCACCGTTCCTTCCACCATCATCACCTCGAGTACAAGTGCGATTTATCGTTAATAAGAACTCAGCAAAACCTGCGGCAGAGTTACTAAGTCTTCACATTTGGAAATCGGGCAACTTCCTAATTTTCCAAATATCTTTTATCGCTCAACTAATACTTAGGACTTAATCCATGTTGCTGATCAGTGTCTGATAAGTCTACGACAGTTACATTAGGATTTTCCCTATAGGCATGGACGAGTAACTTCTTTTTGTCATGGAAGTGGTGGGATCGCAACATCGATGCGCCGCGCAACTTCCAAATTTATCAATTACTTATACCTGCTTTAGCAGCGACTCTAAGCCACCTGCTTAGCAATTGGCGACCGCATCGCCCCCAATAGACATGAATTAAAGTCATACCAGAACTGCGATCATCTCATTCAGCTAGCGCATCCGACGCAATCTAAAAGATTGAGTCTTTCGCGAAACTTACATTTCCAAAATTGCCGATTATCGATTAATAGGTATGCCCATCATTAATAAAGAAGTCGGCGCTGAAACTAATTGTCGCAGCTAACATTTGCTGGCAGTATGTCGTTTGAGCGGGGCAGCTTGCCGCCGTATTTCTTTGAACTCGGATGCCCGCGCGCCGCGCCTTGCCTCCAGCGATGGGTTGTTTTGCATGAGCCTCCGTTTGTCGTTTTCCGCTGGTCTGCTGACGCGCGCCGCACTTGGGTTGACCGTTGTCATAACGCCGTTGTGTGCCCAAGCGGCGTCGCCATTGCGCGGCAATCCGGTCGATTCCGTACCGCGCATCGAATCGCCGCCCGACCAAACCCCTGCTCCGGCGCCGGCAGTCCAGGCGCCCACGCCGCAACAGCAAGCCATGCAGGCGCGGCTGGCGCAGCAAATCATTCCCCGCAACTTCGACGTGACGGGCGTGCGCAGCATTGATTTCAATGCCGTCACCGCCATCCTCACGCCGCTTGCCAATCGCACCGTCACGTTGGGTGAGCTCATCGTCGAGGTGGACAAGATCACGGCGCTGTATCGCGCGCAGGGTTATCCCCTCTCGTTTGCCCTGCTGCAAAATCAGAACTTCGAGAATGGTCTGGTTGTGGTGTCGGTCATCGAGGGCCACGTCGGCGATGTTCAGATCGACGGCGACATCGGACGCGCAGCAGCCCGCCTGAATGCGCTGGCGGAACCCCTGCTCGCCGAGAAGCCATTGACGCAAGCCACACTCGAACGCACGCTCAACCTGATGCGTACCGTGCCGGGCGTGACGATCACCCCCGCGCTCGACCTGCCGCGCCGCTCCGATGGCGCAAGCACGTTGGCGATCAAGGCGGAACGCCAGGCGTTCACGGCCACCGGTGGCGTGGCCGACCTGGGCACCGGCATGCAGCCGCTTGCCACCGTTGCCGCCAACAGCCTGACGCCACTGGGCGAACAGGTACGGCTGACGAGCAGCGTGCCGCTGGCCAGCGACGACGTCCGATATGTGCAGGGCGAAGTCACGGTGCCGATCGGCAATCAAGGTACGGCCATCAAGCTCGACGGCTATCACTATCGTGCCGAGCCCAGCGATGAGGCTGTGCAGGCGCTCGGTTTCGATCGGCGCGTGCGCAACAACCGCATCGGACTCGGCGTCAGTCATCCGTTTCTGTTGAACAATCGCCAGTCGCTGACCGGCACATTCGGCGTGTACGCCGTCGACTCGAGCGATCTCTATACGCAACGCGGCGGTGATCGCACGCTCGAGCAAGACACGCGTGTACGTGCCGCCACCGTCGAGATGCGCTATTTCCAGGTGAGCGACACACGCTCGTCAGAAATAAAGTTCGGTGTGTCGCGAGGCGTGGACGGATTGGGCGCCCGCAAGACGATCGAAAGCAACTACGGCTATAGCGCCATCCCGGACGTCGATCTCGATTTCACGCGCGCCAATCTGGATCTGCGGCAGACCTTCACCTTGCCCGCACAGTTCGGCGTGGTGCTGGCCGGCACAGGTCAATTCAGCGATAACACCCTGCCCAGCTCCGAGCAAATCTCCTTCGGCAGTTGGCGCTACGGCATGGGCTATCCCCAAGGCGAAAAAAGTGGCGACAAGGGCTTTGGCCTGTCGGCCGAATTGAATCGGCGCTTTGCCACCGGCTGGTCTTACGTGTCGAGCGTGCAGCCTTACGCGCTCGTGGATTATGCGAAGTCCTGGTACAACAGCGCCGCATTGTCGACCTTGCGAAATCGAAACTTGTCTTCAGCTGCGCTCGGTATTCGATTCACCGACGACAAGTACTACCTGCTCGATTTCAACGTTGCGAAACCCACTGGGGCCGTACCCACCAACGGCGATCGCGACTTGCGCTTCAACGCCAACTACACCCTCTTCTACGGCGCGCGCTAAGGCGCCTCCGCTGTCGATCGTCGGCGACGACGACGACCCAGACGGCACGCCCGCCGCGCCAACGAACGCGGGCGTCGACCCACATCGGGCTGCGGCTGTCATCTGGCGTTTCGTCGCCTATGTCGGTTGCGCACGCCGTGCATCGGATCCCAAATGATTGACACATCCTGGCGAGCAAACGTGTTCGCCCGGCATCGCACGCGCGTCGTTACGCCGCACGTTACGCCGCACGTTACGTGACGCCGTAACGTTCCGGGCGATGTTCCGAAACACCCCAACATATGTAACTGTCGCAATGATCCGATTTTGCCGAATATGCGACTACTGCGCGCCGATGAGCGTCGCCGCCTAAATTCATATGTCGTTGATTCAAATAGGTTTTTATTTTTCTCGAGGGAATTTTCGCCGTTAGATTTGCGACGATTCAAAAGTTGGCATGGGTTTCGCATTAAAGGGTTATCGGGCCAGCTGCCCGCCATACAGACCCTCAGGAGCTTTGCCATGAATTCCCCGATCACCTCGCGTTCCAAGCAAGTTTTTGTATCCACCCTGTTGGCCGTGGCCCTCACGGCTGGCCTCAGTGCATGCGGCAGCACCAACCATCACAAGAACACCGCGACACCCGGCATGCCGGGCGACGGCGGCAGCATTCCCGGCGGCGGCGATAGCGGCGGCGGTTCGGGCGGCGGCGCCGGTGGCGGTGACGGTTCGGGTGGCGGTGGCGGCGGCGACAACGGCGGCGGCAATCCCGGTACCCCGGGTAACCCCGGTACCCCAGGCAATCCGGGAACGCCCGGCAATCCCGGCACGCCTGGAAACCCCGGCACCCCGGGCAACCCCGGCAATCCCGGTAACCCTGGCAATCCCGGAAATCCCGGCACCCCCGGCACCCCGAGCTCGCTGCTCGAAACGCCGCTGGGTACCGTCGGCAAAGCTGTCGACAACGTGCTGCCTTTGAACAGCCAAGGTTTGCTCACCGGCGTCGGCAGCAACCTCGATACGGTCGTCGCCCCGATCGGCACCGCCGTTACCGGCGTGACGCAAACCGTCGGCGGCGCAACGGGCCTGGGCCAACCGGTCGACAACCTGTTGACGCAAGTCGGTGGCGTGGTGCGCAACGTGGGCGATCAAACCGCCGGCACCGCACTGCCGGGTGGCCTGAACGCCGGCGTCGGTGGTCTGCTGCAAGGCGTGGGCAACGGCGTGGCCGCGGCCGGCGGTTTGCTGAACGCCAACCCGAACAACCCGCAACCGTTGACCTCGGTATTGGACAACGTCACCGGCGGCGTGGCCGCACTCACCGCGGGCTTGGCCGGCCAGAACGGCCTGCTCGCACCGGTCACCGGCGCACTCGGTGGCGTCACGGGCGGCAGCACGGCCAATCTGCTGGCGCCGGTCGCGGGTCTGGTTTCCGGCGTCACCAGCACGGTCGTCCCGACCGTGGCAGGTGTGGTCGGAAGCGTGACCGGTACGGCAACGGGTGCACTCAATAACGGTGGCCTGCTCGCTCCGGTCACGGGTCTGGTTGCCGGTGTCACCGGTGGCGCGTCGGGTGTTGGCGGCGGCTTGCTGGCTCCGGTACTCGGCACGGTGGGCGGCGTTACCGGCGGTTTGACCGGCGGCACGGGTGGCGTAACGGGCGGCCTGCTCGCTCCGGTCGCGGCAATCGCTTCCACGGCAACTGGCGCAGTGGGCCAAGGCGTCGGTGGTCTCGTCTCGGGTGTGGTTGCCCCCACGGTAGGCGCAGTCGGCGGTGTGGTGAACGGTGTGGTGGCACCGGTGGGCGGTTTGGTCGGTGGCCTGGTCAGCGGTGTGGTGGCCCCGGTCGTCGCCACGGTCGGCTCGACCGCAGGCGGCGCAACCAACGGCGGTGGCACCCAAGTCTCCGGTGGCCTGGTGGGCGGTCTCGTCACCTCGGTGACGGCGACGGTTGCCGGCGTGTCGGCAGGTGCCACGGTGGGTGCAGGCGGCGCGGCAGGCGGTTCGGCCAGCACGGGCACCGGCACGGCAACCAACAACGGCGGCCTGGTCGGCGGTCTGTTGGGTGGCCTGGGTGGCGCCTTGGGCGGCCGCCGCTAAGCGGTCCTGACGAGAAAGGCGGCATGCCGCCTTTCTCGTCTTTCTCATTCTTACGTTCACGCAGCAATTTCATCGAGAGCCACATGATCCCGTCCCGCTTCCGCAGCCCCTATTCCGCCCAGACGGCTCCGGCCGCTGCAGCACCCGCCAGCCGCCAATCGTTGGTGAACGATATCGCCGACATGCTCGGTCAGCAGTTTGCGTTGTACACGTCGGTCAGCCAAAGCATCCTGGCCTCAAAACTCGACATGGCGCTGTCGGACGTCAAGGCCCTGGACTTCATCATGACGATCGATGAACTGTCTACCGGCCAACTGACGAACATGCTCGGCGTGAGCGCCGGCGGCATGACCGCGATCATCAATCGTCTGGAAGTGGCCGGCTACGTGACGCGTGCGCGCCATCCGCTGGATCGGCGCGTGATCATCGTGCGGCCCGTGGCCGAGAAATGCGACCCGCTGCGCGAGGACCGCCAATACCTGATCGATCAGGTCAGCTTTCTGGCCTCGCAATACGATCACGAACAATTGGCGATGATGCACGGCTTTCTCAGCCAGTGCATTCGCCACCTGAAACGCGACACGCTGCGGTGGATGGAGCAAAGCAACCGCCAACGTCTGGCAGCGTGAAGACGCGTCCCGCCGGGACGCGCTAAGCCTTACTCGACCATGCCTTTCTCGGCGTTGGGGTCGAGCAGTTTTTCGTAGTGCACCGTGGGCAGTTCGGCAAACGGCTGGCGGTACTGACTCCACAAGCGACGATCTTCGTCGGTGTGGAAGATCTGCGCCGCCGGCATCGCGGGCCAGGTCGGCACGTGCAGCCACAGGCGCAGCAAATGGCGCCGGTCGGCCAGTTCCTTGTGATCCTGGTAGTCGGTGCGTCCGTGCACCATCATGCGATTGTTCAGAAACTGGATGTCGCCCTCCTTGAACCCCATGTCCAGATAAAGTTCGGGCGACGCCGCCGCCTTGCGCACTTGATAGAGCGCATCCGACTCGGCCTGACTATAGGGGCGCTGGCCGCTTTTCTCGGCCAGACGCGCGTAGCCGGTGGGCAGGTAGCATGTGATTTCGTCACCCGCCTGATGGAAGAACGGCACACGATCGGGACTGAAGGTGCGCGTCGCGCGACGGCCGTCTTCATCGGTGCGCTTCAAATGCAGTCCCTCGATCAGTACCTGCAGAAGATCGGGATGATGTTCGACCATGTAATTGTGCACGGCCAGCGCGCTGCTGATGCGGCTCTCTCCGCCTGAGATCGCCGAGCGCAGGCACATCAGGCCGATGATGTCGCACGAATCGGTGTGCATCAACTGGCCGCCGCCCTTGCGATAACCGCGCGACTTGGGCTCGTAGTCACTCACATCCATCACGTGCCCCAGGATGTCGCCCAGGTAGGACTGCGTCATCGGCGTGCCGATGTACGCGCCCAAACCGAAATAGATTCGCGTCATGTCGTCGTCGGAATACTTCTCACGCGGCAGACCGCGCACCATCAGAAACCCTTGTCCCTCGCGCAACCGCTGCGGCAGTCCAGCCATCAACGCGCCCACCCGATTCAGCGGGAAGTTGTCGCGCGTGATGTCCGGAAAATCGACCTGGCCCAGCGAGAGCAGGTGCTGCAGGGCAGCGTCGATCTCCTTCAAGTCGTCGGCCGACAACACATGCAGGCCTTCCTTCGTCCAGTCGATCTCCGGCCCTTTCCAGGCGCCGCGCGATTCGATACGTTCTCCGAGTTTGTTCATCAGTGTTCTCCTGTTCCTGATTGGACGGCAATGGCTTCTTGCGGATGAGGGGGTGTTTGATCGCGGGCCGGGTGCGCGAGCACGACGCCCTCGGCCAGCAAGTGCTCGTAATGGTCTGCGCCACACAGCGGCAGCAGCACTTCGGCGGTGTGTTCGCCTTTGCGCGGCGCCGGGCGCTTGAAGCCTCCAGGCGTGCCCGACAAGCGCGCCACGACGTTGTGCATCGGCATCGATCCGATGTCTTCGTCTTCGAGTTCGACCAGGCTTTCACGCCCGATCACGTAATCATCGGCGCTCAGATGGGAAGCGTCATAGATCGGCCCGGCCGTCACGCCGGCGGCCTCGAAAAACGCGAGATTTTGCGCCAGCGTGCGGGCGCCCACGAAAGCGCCCACGACGCGATCGACATCTTCCACATGCGCCAACCGCGCCACATTGGTGGCATAGCGCGCATCGGTGTTCATGTCGCCATGGCCGATGGCTTCGAACAGACGGTGGGCCATCGAGTGCGTCGACGTCGAGATGCAGAGCCATTGATCGTCCCCGGTGCGGTACGCATTGCGCGGTGCCGTGGTGCTCGACCGACTGCCGGTGCGTGCCTTCACGCGCCCGGTCAGCTTGAAATTTGCCGCCTGCGGACCGAGCATCGACAACGTCGGTTCGAAGAGCGACAGGTCGATGACCTGCCCCACGCCGCCATTCACGCGCACCTCCCACAATGCCGTCATGACCGCGGTCGCCCCATACAGGCCGGTCGTCATGTCACCCAGAAACATCGGCGGCAGTACCGGCTCGCGATCCGAGAATCCGTTCATCGCTGCAAAGCCCGAATAGCCTTCGACCAACGTGCCGAAGCCCGGCTTTTCGCGATAGGCTCCGGTCTGTCCCCAACCGGACAGGCGCATGACGACCAGGCGTGCATTGCGCGCAAGCAATGCGGCGGGCGACAACCCCATCTCTTCCATTACGCCGGGCCGAAAGCTCTCGACCAGCACATCCGCCTCTTCACACAGCCGCAGAATGAGCTTGCGCCCAGCCGCGGAGCGGAAATCCAGGCATACGCTGCGCTTGTTGCGCGCGTACACCTTCCAGTAGGTTTCAACATCGGCCGTACGAAACGCCCGCAGCGTGTCGCCGGCCAACGGCTCGATCTTGATGACGTCGGCACCGAAGTCGCCAAGCTGGAGCGTGAGCATATTGCCGGCCACCAGCCGTGAGAGGTCGATGATGCGGATTCCCGCCAGGGGGCCGCGATAGCCGGCGTCGTACGATTTTCGGGGCAACGTGCTCATGGGCTGTCAACGCGCAGTGCGCGGCCTCCTGTGTTGTCGTTTTTGTCTTGCGGCGTTCAAGCGCCACAGCGTCGGATCAGTCTACATCCAAAATAGACATGATGTCTATTTCTGAAAATGGCAAAATGCGGATCGTCCATGCCGCGCCCATCGAGCGGCCTGCTATTCGCTGTTTGTGGGAGTTATCCGGTTGAGCACCAAACCCGAACCTGGCGTGGCCGCCGTCAATCGCGCCATGTCGATCTTGAAAGCCTTCGAGGACAGCGTCGAGGGCATGAGCCTCACCGACCTGATGAACGCCACGGGCCTCTATCACAGCACCATCCTGCGCCTGTGCGAATCGCTCGAACATGCCAACCTCCTCAAACGCCTGGACGATGGGCGCTATCGCCTCGGCCCCTACGCGCTTTATCTCGGCATGCTGTACCAAGGCGCTTTTCGGCTGCAGGATTACGCCGCCCCGGTGTTGCGCGAGCTCGTAAAAGCGACCGAAGAAACCGGCGCGATCTATATCCGCGAAGGCGATGACCGGATCTGCCTGCATCGCATGGTGCATCCGCGCACGGTGCGCATGCACGTGCGCGAAGGCGAACGGGTGCAACTCGAGCTTGGGGCGGCCGGCAAGGTGCTGCTTGCATTCGGTGGCGGCGACGCCCCCGGCTACGACGCGATCCGCCGCAAGGGCTATGCCATTTCGCTGGGCGAGCGCGATCCCGAAAGCGCCGCGATCGCCTGCCCCGTATTCGACATCAAACAGGAGATCGTTTGCGCGGTGTCGCTGGGTGTGCCGCGCTATCGTTTCGACCAGGCGGCGTTCGATCGCTGCCTGCCGGCGGTCATGCAGGCCGCCACCACACTCACGCGCGATCTAGGTGGCGACGCCACGCTCATGCAACCGCCGCACACCGGCAGCCGAGTGCCCGCGCCGCGCCGTTAGCACTGCCGGCGCGCGATCAGCGCGGCGCCGGCTCACGTTTATGAGACGTCGGCGCAATGGGCTCTATTCGATCTTGATGTTGCGCTCTTTCGATAACGTCTTCCAACGCGTCACTTCGCGATCGACGTACGCCGCAAACTGCGCCGGTGTCAGGCTGCTCGGTTCGGTCGCCTCGCGGGCAAACAGCTCGCGCATGGCGGGATCCTGCGACACGGTATTGATCGCTGCATTGAGCTTCTCGACCACGGCCGGCGGCGTTTTCGCCGGTGCGAAGACGCCCCACCACGCTTCCACGGCAAATCCCGGCACGGCGTCGGCCACCACCGGCAGGTTCGGGAAGAATGGCGATTTCTCGGCCGACGTCATCGCCAAAGCGCGAATCTGTTTGCCCTGAAGCGCGCCGCTCACAGACGCCGGCGTGGTGATCATGGTGTCCAGACGATTGCCGATCATGTCGGTCACCGCGTTCGTGATGCCCTGATAAGGGATGTGCAACGGCTTGGCACGCACCTCCGACCCCAACGATTCCATGGCCATCTGCCCGATCGAGCCGATGCCGGCACTGCCGTAATTGATCTGCTGCTTGGGATCCTTGAGCGCGGCCACGAAGGCTGCCAGCGTTTGATAGGTCGACTCGGGCTTGGCCACGAGAATCATGCCGCCGCGCGCGACCAGCGCGACGGGTGCAAACGATTTGATCGGATCGTAAGGCAGGGAAGTTTCAACCCCGGCTTTCGTGGTGAATGACACGGACGTGAACAAGAGACGCGAGCCATCGGGCGCGGCACGCGCGACGTCTCCGGTGCCGATCGTGCCGCCGGCACCCGCCTTGTTCTCCACCACGACCGTATTGCCCAGTGCCTTGCTCAGACGCATGCCGAGTTCGCGCGCAAACACATCATTGCTGCCGCCAGGCGAGAACGGCACCACCAATGTCATCACCTTGGGAATCGGCGCCGTGCCTTCGGCCGCGGCGTGCGCACCGCTCCCACCCCATGCACATGCTGCCAGAAGTCCTGTCGTCAGGACGCCTTTCAAAGCTGTATTCATGTTGTCTCCGTTTTTTTAGACATGATGTCTATTTTTAAAACGAGTATAGAGACGCACGTTTGGATTGTCTACAACGCAAACGGCGCAGGACGCCGATCGCCCGGCTTCCGGCAGCGGCGGCGAGAGGGAGTAACCTTGCGCGAGCGTCCGCCGTGGCGCCGTCATGTCGTCGCGCCGAGGAGCCCCCGTGTTAGTGGTCGAGAATGTGCACAAATCCTTCGTCACCGGAGATAGCCGGGTACCGGTGTTGCGTGGCGTCGACCTCGACATTGCGCGCGGCACGAGCCTGGCGCTCACGGGTGAATCGGGCAGTGGCAAGAGCACGTTGCTGCATGCGATCGCGGGACTTGAACGCGTGGATAGCGGTCGCATTCTGATCGATGGTGTGCCACTCGAAGGGCGTAATGAAGCCGCGCTGGCACGCTGGCGGCGCGACGGCATCGGGCTGGTGTTTCAGCAGTACAACCTGATCGGCAGCCTCACCGTTGCGGCCAATCTGGCGTTTCAGGCCCGGTTGGCCGGCCGCAACGATCCCGCATGGACCGGCTATCTGGCAGAGCGTCTGGGCATTGCCGCATTGCTCGAACGCTATCCGGAACAGCTCTCCGGCGGCCAGCAACAGCGGGTCGCCATCGGGCGCGCACTCGCCTCGAAGCCACCGCTGGTATTGGCCGACGAGCCTACCGGCAGCCTGGATGAGCACAGCAGCGAAGCGGTCCTCGACCTCATGCTGGGTCTGGTTGCGGAGGTGGGCAGCGCGCTGCTCATCGTCACCCACAGCGCGCATCTGGCTTCACGGCTCTCCCACCGCATGCATCTGCACCTGGGCCGTGTGGCGCCGCAGGCCATCGCATGAGGGGAATGCATATCGTGCTGGGTGCGCTGCTGAGCCATTGGCGCCGCCATCCCTTGCAACTGGCCAGCGTGGTGGCCGGCCTGTGGCTGGCGACGGCGCTCTGGACCGGTGTGCAGGCCCTCAACACGCAGGCCCGGGCCGACTACGCGCGTGCCAGCGCCGTGTTGACCGGACCGGCGCAAGCGCAACTCGTCCCTGCCCGTGGCGATCGCCTCCCACAGCGCGCTTATGTGGAACTGCGGCGCAGCGGCTGGCGCGTCTCACCGGTGCTCGAAGGCCGACTGCGTCTGACGGGCGCCACGCCGATCAATGTGCGCCTGATCGGCATCGAGCCGCTCACCCTGCCCACCGGCACCGCAGTTGCCGGACGCACCGACGCCGACATCGATCTGGGCGCCTTCATCGGCATACCGGGTCAGGCCTGGATCGCGCCCGACACCTTGCAGCGACTGGGATTGCGTGCGGGCGAGCGCGCCTCCACCGGCGACGGTCAGCAGTTGCCGCCGCTGCACGTCCATGCGGGGCTTGCGCCCGGCGTGGTGATCGTCGACATCGGTCAGGCCCAGAAGCTCCTGCACGCCCCGGACGCGGTGTCGCGGCTCCTGCTCCCGCCCGAGGCCGCGGCGCGCCAATCGGCCCTGCCGCAAGCGGTGGCAGGCGATGTGCAGTGGCAAGCCGCTACCGACACCGGCGATCTCGAGCGGCTCACGGACAGCTTTCATCTCAACCTCACGGCGCTCGGCATGCTGGCCTTCATCGTCGGTTTGTTCATCGTGCATGCCGCCATCGGCTTGGCGCTCGAACAACGCCGCGGCCTGTTGCGTACCCTGCGCGCCTGCGGTGTGGGCTTGAGCGCCCTGATCTTGGCCCTGACTGTCGAGCTCGGTGTATTGGCGCTCTTGAGCGGCTTGGGCGGCGTGGCCACCGGCTACGTGCTCGCCGGGGCACTTTTAGGCGATGTGGCCGCCAGCCTGCGAGGACTCTATGGCGCCGAAGTCGCCGGCCAGTTGAGCTTGCCGCCTCAGTGGTGGCTGGCCGGATTGGGCATGAGCATCCTGGGTGCGTTCATCGCGGGCGGCAGCAGTCTGCTGCGCGCGGCGCGCCTGCCGGTACTGGCGCTGGCCCAACCCGAGGCGTGGCGCGGTGCGCAGGGGATATGGCTCACGCGCCAGGTCGGCGTCGCTGCAATCCTTGCCCTGGGTGCCTTCGCTTGCTGGCAGTGGGGCAACAGCCTGCTCGCCGCGCTGTGCATGGTCGCGGCCGTGTTGCTTGCCGGCGCCCTGTTACTGCCCGGGCTGCTGGATATCGCGCTGAAGCAGCTTGCCCGCTATCGGCGCGGGCCGATCGGCGAATGGTTCGTGGCGGATGCGCGCCAGCAATTGCCTGCGGTGTCGTTGGCGTTGATGGCATTGCTGCTTGCGCTGGCAGCCAGCGTGGGCGTGGGCAGCATGACCGAAGGCTTCCGGAAAACGTTTGTGGGATGGTTGGACGAACGGCTTTCCGCCGATCTTTACATCACGCCCCGCGATACGACGCAGGCGCTCGATATCGAAATCTGGTTGCAAGACCGACCGGGCATTGACGCGGTGCTGCCGCAGTGGCGCACCGAGGTGCGGATCGACGGCTGGCCCACGCAACTTCAGGGCGTGGTCGACGATCCCAGCTATGCGGCGCATTGGCCGTTGCTCGATCGAACGCCGGACGCATGGCAGTGGCTTGCCCGCGGACAGGGCGTGATGGTGAGCGAGCAGCTTGGCCGCCGCCTCAGACGCGGGGTAGGCGATACGCTGGCGATACCCGTCGATGGCGGCACGCGCACGCTCACCATCGTCGGCCTGTATGCGGACTACGGCAACGCGAAAGGCCACGCACTGCTGAACGCCACGTGGCTGCGCACCCACGTCCGCGAAGCCACGCTCGCCAGCATCAGCTTGCGTGTGACGCGCGAGCGCGTCGCCGCCGTGCGAAACGGCCTCGAAAAGCAGTTCGAACTCGATGGCCGCCAACTGGTCGATCAGAGCGTGATCAAGCAGTGGTCGGTCGAGGTGTTCGAGCGCACATTTGCCGCCACCGGCGCCCTCAACATTCTGACGCTGGCGGTCGCGGGCATTGCCCTCTTCATCAGCCTGCTCACCCTGGGACAAAGCCGGTTGGCGCAACTGGCGCCGTTGTGGGCGCTGGGCGTGGGCCGAGCGCAATTGGCGTGGCTCACGTTGGCGCAAACGCTGATGCTGGCCGGATTGACCGTGCTGCTGGCCATGCCGCTGGGCCTGCTGCTCGCGTGGTGCATGGTGGCGGTGGTCAATGTGCAAGCCTTCGGCTGGCGCTTGCCGCTCAACGTGATGCCCGAGCAACTTGTGCGGCTTGGGCTGCTCGGTTTGGCCACCAGCCTGATTGCCGCAGCCGGTCCGCTATGGCGGCTCGCGCGCCGGCAGCCGGCCGATCTGCTGAGGCAATTCGCCGATGAACGCTAGCGGGCGGTACCCGATGCTGTGGCGGGCCGATGTCCTGCCTGCGACCGTGACGCCCGCGCAGCGGTGCACGCGCGGCACCCTGAGGTCGATTGCGATGCAGGGGCTCGTGAAGGGCGCGCTCGTGTTGTTTGCACTCGCACTGCTGGCCGGATGCGACGCCTCCCCACCGCCTGCGAGCAGCAGCTATGCTGGTCTGGGCCAGGATGCCGCCGACTTTGCGCAGGTCGAGCGCGGACGGCCCTTACGCTTTCCGGACGATTTCGGCGCGCACCACGGCTACCGGATCGAATGGTGGTATGTGACGGCCAATCTCAAGGACGATCAAGGTCGTGACTGGGGCGTGCAGTGGACGCTGTTCCGGTCCGCGCAACGTCCCGGCCCTGAAGAGGCCGGGTGGAACAGCCCGAATGTCTGGATGGGGCATGCCGGGTTGAATGGTCCCACCGGACATCGCGCGGCGGAAACGCTGGCGCGCGGCGGTATCGGACAGGCCGGCGTGAACGCGCTGCCCTTCCGTGCCTGGATAGACGACTGGCGCCTTGAAAGCCGCGACGGCGTGAATATGGATCGACTGCTTATGCAGGCCGGCGGACACGACTTCACCTATCGTCTGCATCTCGATAGCGAGGGCCCGCTGGTCGCCCATGGCGATCGCGGCTATAGCGAAAAGTCTGGCCAAGGCCAGGCCTCGTACTATTTCAGCCAACCCTTCTATCGCGTCGACGGCGAGATCGAACATGCAGGCGAACGCGTTCACGTGACGGGATCGGCCTGGCTCGATCGGGAATGGAGCAGCCAGCCACTATCCGCCGAACAAAAGGGTTGGGACTGGTTTTCGCTGCACTTGGGCAATGGCGCCAAGCTGATGTTGTTTCAGGTTCGGCAAACGTCTGGGACGCCCTACCGCGCCGGCACGTGGATCGCGGCCGATGGCACCGCGACGGCCTTGCGCAGCGATCAGATCCTGCTCACCGCGCTGACGTGGACGCGGCAGGACAACGGCAAACGCGTGCCCACCCAGTGGCGCGTGCAGGTGCCGGACCATGCCGTGGATGTCACGGCTGACGCCATCCAGCCGCAATCCTGGATGGGCACATCGTTCCCGTATTGGGAAGGACCGGTACGGCTATCCGGTGCGCCGGGCGGACGCGGCTATCTCGAGATGACGGGCTACTGACCGCGCTGGCGTTGAGTGAGCACCACGATTGGAATGGCGAGTGCGGCGCAAATCGCCATCCCGCCAAAACCCCACCCTGTGACGGCGGCGCCCGCCGCGTTGACGGCCTGCACGCTGGCAAACATGAACACGCCGGCCGACAGCATGGTGTAGAGCGCGATGGCGGTCGTGCGGACGTCGGGCCGAACCGCTTGCGCGAGAAACGCCATGATCGCCATATTGTTGCCTGCCAATGTGAAGCCCTGCAGCAGTTGAAACGCGGCGATGGGCAACCAGGCCTGCGTCATCGACAAGGCCGTCCAACGCACCGTGGTCATGACCGCCGACAGCACGATCAAGTGGGTGGCGCTAACCCTGGCGAGGATTTTGCGCGCCTGCATGAAGAAGAACACTTCGCTCGCGATGCCGACGGTCCACAATCCGCCGATCTGCGACAACGTCAACCCGTGGCTCACCCAATACAGCGACGCGTACGAGTACAGATAGCCATTGCTCGCCTGCACCAGGGCCGACGCCGCGATGCAACCCATCACGCGGCGATCGCGCAAGATGTCCAGCACCGGCCAGCGCCCCTTGCCCGACGTGCCGGCAACCATATTCTCGGCGCCGGCCATCTCGGCGGCCGGCAGATGGCGGCAAATGGCCACGCAACCCAACGCCAGCAGCACGCCCAGGGTCAATACCCCGTTGGCGCCGGCCCGGTCGATCACCATGCCACCGGCCAACGAACACACGGCAAAGCCCAGCGATCCCCACAGGCGGATCTGGGTGTACTGCGACGTGCCGGTCTGCGACATCTGCGCCAGCGCCGCACGATCCATCAAGGGCATCACGGCGGGCACGAAAAAATGGACGGTGAGCGTCAGGAACAGCAGCCAGGCCGGCGCGTGACCCAGTGCAAACAAGGCCAGCACCACGATCGTGATCGTCAGCACGAGCAGCATCAGGCGACGATACTGGCCGTGCTTGTCGGCATAGTGGGCGAAGAGCGGCTGCGACAGGATCTTCGGCAGGAATGCCGCGGCGATGACGACGCCGACCGTTTCGCGGTCCAGCCCCCGGCTTGCCAGCCAAATGGGCAGGTACGGAAGGATGACGCCGTAAAACCCGTAGAAGAGAAAAAAGAAGGCACGCAACGCCGTGCCGGTCGAAATACGCATGAGGCTCAATCGGATATGGCGCGAACGTCCTGCTCGGGCCCGGTGCGCGGCGACCGCCCACCTCACGAAGAAATATACGGGCGCCCGTCACAGGTGTAAAACGCCTACACATTCCTCAGCCGTATTTCCTTATTTTCTGACCCGGTTTTGCAACGCTGCGGCATGTATCTTGTGTACACGGTGGCGCAGATGGCGACCCGTGAGCGTCCGTGAGCGCCGCCTCTCTCCCCTTTCTGGATGCGACCGCCATGATGCCGACACCCTCCTCGCCCGCCGCGACCGATGCGTCCACTGCCGGACGAACGCTATTCGGGCTGTCTATCCCTGCCGCGGGCCTGGTCGGCGTCAACTTTTTCATGGCAGATGTCCGGGATGGCCTGGGCCCGTACCTCGCCGCCTTTCTGCAGACGCATCAATGGGGCACCGCCGAGATCGGCACGGCGATGACTTTGGGTGGGCTGGTCGGGATGATCGCCACCATCCCGGCAGGCGCCCTGGTCGATGCCACGCACGCCAAACGCGCCTTGATGGTGTTCGCCTCGGTATTGGTGATGGCGGCCTGCCTCTTATTGCTGTGGCGAACCGATCTGGCGGCGGTCGTCATGGCGCAAGTGGCCATGCCCTTGGCAGGCGCGGTCATTCCACCCGCCATTGCCGGCATCACCTTGGGGGTGGTGGGGCAAAAAAGACTGGACCGGCAGTTGGGGTTGAATGAAGCCGCCAATCATGCCGGCAATGTGTTCGCCGCGTGCGCCAGTGCGCTCGGCTCGTGGCTCTGGGGCATCGGTGGCGTGCTGATCGCTCAGATCACGATGAGCGTGGGCGCCATCGCCGCGACGCTCTCCGTGCCCGCCAAGTCCATCGACCACGAACAAGCGCGCGGCAAAGCCACGGGCGGCGACGACAACGCCAGCTTCATGTCGCTGCTGCGCAAACGGCCGCTGCTTCTTTTTGCAGTGGCAATGGCCTGCTTCCACCTGGGCAATGCCGCCATGCTGCCGATGGTGGGCCTGCAACTCGGCGCGCAAGGCGCGTCGACCGGTCTGTGGCTCTCCGCCGCCATCATCATCGCGCAACTGACGATGATCCCGATGGCGATTCTGGCCGCGCGTATCGCCGCAAAGCGCGGTTATCGCACCGTCGTGCTCATTGCGTTGCTCGTGCTGCCCGTGCGCGGATTGATCGCCGCAACCCTGCCGCCGTTGTGGAGCATCATTCCGGTACAGGTGTTGGATGGCGTCGGCGCCGGCCTGCTCGGCGTGGCCACGGTTGGCGTCGTGGCGCGGATCATGCACGGTACCGGACGCTTCAATGCGGGGCTCGCGGGCGTGCTCACGCTGCAGGGCTTGGGCGCGGCGTTGAGCCCGGCGCTGGGCGGATATATCGCCGAGCACATCGGTTTCGGTACGGCCTTCCTGGTGCTGGGCGGCATTGCGATCCTGGCGATCCCCGTGTTTCTTGGCGTTCGGATCGGTGATTTGCCGGACGAGGGCCCGGCGCCCGCCGCCGCCAGTGTTTGACGCTATGGATGAGCACGGCCGGTAACGCCTTCTACAAAATCCCTTATCAGGGGCGTCGCGTTGCGCGGTGCGCGGTCGCCGTCATGTTTTTTCGCCGCACGCGTTGCGCCGGGCGTCAGGCCCCGGCAAACGGCCCGCGCGACACTGATTTAACGTTGTCCGCATCGAAATGGCACGCGCTCGGGTACATCGATTGCGCGATGAAATAGCCGGTCCGTGATTTCTACAAGCAGTGCGCATGTCTTCGGCAAATTCGGAAATCAACCGCACCGGAGCACCGCACGATGAGAGCACTCACTTGGCATGGCAAACACGATATCCGTTGCGATACCGTGCCCGATCCTGAAATCGAACACCCCCGCGACGCCATCATCAAAATGTCGGCATGCGCGATCTGCGGCTCCGATCTCCATTTGTTCGACGGCTTCATGCCTACCATGGAATCCGGCGACATCATGGGCCATGAGTTCATGGGCGAGGTGGTCGAAGTCGGGACGGCAAACAACGCATTGAAGATCGGCGACCGGATCGTCGTACCCTTCACCATCGCCTGCGGCGAGTGCGATCAATGCAAGCGCAGCAACTTCTCGGTTTGCGAGCGCAGCAATCGCAACCGTCCCATGCAGGAGAAACTGTTCGGCCACGGTACCGCCGGCCTGTTCGGATACAGCCATCTGACCGGCGGCTACTCAGGCGGCCAGGCGGAATACGTTCGCGTGCCTTTTGCCGATACCACCCACATCAAGGTGCCCGACAATCTCAGCGACGAACAGGTGCTGTTTCTGGGCGATATCTTTCCCACGGGATGGCAAGCGGCCGTCCAGTGCGATATCGAGCCCACCGACACCGTCGCGATCTGGGGGGCCGGACCCGTCGGCCAGATGACGATCCGCAGCGCCTTTCTGCTCGGCGCCAAACAGGTCGTCTGCATCGACCGAGTACCGGAGCGTCTTGCGATGGCCCGCGCAGGTGGCGCGATCACGATCAACTTCGATGAAGAAAGCGTGGTCGATCGTTTGAACGAACTCACCCAAGGCAAAGGCCCCGAGAAGTGCATCGATGCCGTCGGCATGGAAGCGCATGCCACCCGCTCCATCGACTCGATGATCGATCGCGCAAAACAGGCCGTCATGCTCGAGTCGGACCGCCCGCATGTGCTGCGCGAAATGATTTATGTGTGCCGCCCGGCAGGCACGCTGTCGATTCCCGGTGTGTATGGCGGGATGGTCGACAAGATTCCCTTCGGCGTGGCAATGAACAAAGGGCTGACTTTCCGTATGGGCCAGACCCACGTCAACCGCTGGTCGGGGGATTTGTTGCGCCGTATCGAAGAAGGCCAGATCGATCCTTCCTTTGTGATCACGCATAGCGTGAGCATGGAAGAAGGTCCAGGTATGTACGAGACCTTTCGCGAGAAACGCGATGGGTGCATCAAGGTCGTCATCAAGCCCTGAGGCTCAACAGCAGATCCGTATCGCCGTGTGCCCGCTCAGGCCATGGCAAACGCGCAACTACTGCCGAACCCTTTTCAATCGTCACGTTGCTCGACTGCGGCCTGGAGGCCGCGCGAGCCACGTCGACACACGTCTTCACCGTTTGTTTTTACCGCTTCAACTTCGCCTGCACACGCAAGCACAAAGGATAGCCATCATGTCAGTCAAGACCCTCCACGACCTGTTTGTCCACGATCTGTCGGACATCTACAGTGCCGAAAAGCAGCTCTCCAAAGCCTTGCCCAAAATGGCACGCGCCGCCACCGACCCCATGCTCGCCCAGGCGTTTACCGACCACCTGGCCGAAACCCACGGCCAGATCGAGCGCATCGATCAGATCGTCGAAAGCATGCAGATCAAACTGAAACGCATCAAGTGCGCCGCGATGGAAGGCCTGGTAGAGGAAGGCAAAGAAGTGATCGAGGAAGTGGAAGAAGGCCCGGTACGTGATGCCGCGCTGATCGGCGCCGCGCAAAAGGTCGAGCATTACGAAATCGCCAGCTACGGCACGTTGGCTGCACTCGCCAAGCATCTCGATCAGCCCGACGCTGTAAAGCTGCTGCTGGAAACGCTCCAGGAAGAAAAGTCCACCGACGACAAGCTCTCCAAAATGGCGGAGCAAGGCGGCGGCAACGCTGCGGCGGCCGCAGGAAAGGAGGGTGGCGACACGTCCAAGGCGTCGGGGAAGGACGCCGGCAGCGCATCGAAGGCCATCGCAAAGGATGATGGCGATGCGTCGAAGGCGACGACAGGCGTGAAGAAGTCTGGCGATGCCGCCACGACTAAAAAATCGAGCGACACCGGTTCGTCGAAGAAGGCAGCATGAATACGGTTAACGCCGTGTTGGCTGGTGGTCGATGACCACCGCGCCACCGCCGGACTCGCCCCCGAAGCCGCCGCGCAAGCGAGGCTTCGCGGCGCTCGACGCGCATGCGCGCAGCCTGATCTCGGCGGCAGGCGGTCGCGCGGCGCATGCGCAAGGCGTGGCGCACCGGTTCGACTCGGCCGAAGGCCGTCTGGCGGCCGATACCCGCTATCGCAAGCTGAAGTCGTCTGCCGATAAGAAGGCGGATACCCACCCTGAAACCGAGGGCGACGTGAAAGCGGATGCCGATGGGAAAGCGGATCGCACCGAATCGAATGCGCCTACCGGAAAAGACGGCGACTCGTCAGATCGACGGTGAGCCAGGCGACGCATTGAGACCCCTATGGGGTCTCAATCGCTTACTCTTCCGGCGTGGCCGCGAACCATGTCCGAGGCGACAACCCACGATCCGGCCCAAGCGCCGAAAAGCCGCCGTCCACCGGGATGTCGGCGCCGGTGATCCAGGACGCCGCATCCGAACACACGAAGCACACGGCCGCCGCCACCTCACTGCCACGACCTACGCGCCCCAGCGGATGCACGGCCGCGCCCACTGCGTCGGCGCGCTCACGTGAGCCCTCGGCCAACGATTCCAACGCCGGCGACCATGTCCAGGCGGGCGATATCGACACCACCCGCACTCCGAGCGGCGCAAGCTCAACTGCAAAGTTTTTGGTGAGGTGCAATATCGCGGCTTTCGATGCCGGATAAAGCGCGCGGCCAGCCGCACCGAACTTTCCCCCGGTGCTGCCCACATTCACGACGACGCCGCCACGCGGCAAATGCGGCGCCGCCTTCTGGGTGAAAATCGCCGCCGAAATCAGGTTGATGTCGAGCGTGTGATGCCACTCTTCGCGGGTGGACGCCAAACCGCGATCGGCATACACGCAGGCGTTGTTGACCAGAATATCGAGCCGCCCGAACGCCTTGAGCGTGGCGTCGATACTGCGCGCAATATCCGCGTCGCTGCCGATATCGGCCGCGCAATAGATCGCGGCTGCGCCAAGTTCGCGCGCCAACGACTCGCCCGCATCCGTGCCTCGGCCCAGAATCGTCACACGGGCGCCGGCCGCCACCAAGCCACGCGCGATATCCGCGCCCAGGCCCTGCGTGCTGCCCGTCACGATGGCGACCTTGCCTGTCAGTTGTTCCGTACTCATGTCGTCTCCAGATCGCTTTGCGCGGCCCATGCCAAGGCGGTCGCCACGTCGCCGACCTCGGCAATGAGCCGCATGTTTGCCAACGAGGCATCGTGCATGGCCTGCGCCGCGCTGGCGCAGGCGTCGGCCGCCACCATCACGCGAAAGCCGAGGTCGGACGCATGGCGCACGGTGCCCTCCACCACCGAGTGGGTGGCCACGCCGGCCACGAGCACCCGAACGATGCCCCAGCCCCGCAGCAATTCAGCAAGCGGCGTCCCCTGAAATGCGCTGATGCGCGTGTGCGTGACGACCACTTCGCGCCGGCTTTGCACATCCGGCTCAAGCCCCGCCAGGAATCGACTTCCCCACGTGCCCTCCACAACTGCGCCCGACGCGGCCACTGCCTTGAAGATCGCGCAGTTGGCGACCAGGTCTGCATAATCGGCGCGAAACGCGACTCGCACGTGCACGATCGGCAACCCTTGCGAGCGCGCGCCGGCGAGCAGCGCGCCCGCCCGCGCGATGACACGGTCGCGATCGGTACTGTCTTGCGCCAGACCCACACGGATACGGCCGTCGGCATGGAGCACGTCGTTTTGATAATGCAGCGCCAGGAGCGCCGCGTCAGGCCCTGGGCCCGTCACACGAACACCTCGAAAATATCCTGCACGCTGTCGGCGGTCACGAGATCGATGCGTTTCATATGCATGCGCCACCCCTCATCCACGGGCGTCAGTTTGTGGGTATAGGCACCGGCCAATTGCCGCGGCGCAACCTTGCGCCACTCCGTCATCTGGAACACCGAGCGCACCACCAGATTGCCCTCGGCATCCTCACCGACGACCGTCACATTGCCCACCAGCCGTGCCGTGTGCGACGGCGGCTGCTGCGACCAATTGCGCGCATGCTCGAGACGGCGGATACGCACACTGCGCATCATGCGATCCTCCCAGAACAACGAAATATGGTCGTACGGACTTTCCTGTTCGTGCATCTGCGGCATCCAGTACATGCCCGTGTCGGTCCACAGCGCCTGCCACGCGTCGAACCGCTGCTCATCGAGCAGGCGCGCCTCGGCATACAGGAACTGCTGCACACGGTGCTGCAGGTCGTGCGACACCGCCACCGGTGTCAGGTTTCGGGTCGATACGTCGAAATCGATATCCAGCAACATTGCCGCGCTCCTCACACCGGGCTGTCGGAAAGCATGTAGCGCTTCCACGCTTGAAACTGATTGCGCATGGGCAATTCGCTGGTGCCATTGACCGACACCAGGCCGTGCGCGTCCTGTTTGTCGGTACCGTGGAAGCGATGCATGCTGACCCACGTGCCGCCGCGGGTGCCATTGCCTTCCTGACACCGGTTGTAGAGTTCGACGTCGTCCGGCATCACGTTGGACGATGGCGAGTTGATCACGTTGGCATAAAGCATCGCGCGCTTGAACACACCCTCCGGCGCACCTTTCAAGCGGAACGTCTGAATCTCGATCAGGGTGCGGTCGACAGCGATCGGACGAATCACCCGAAACTGCTGAAACACCGTATGCGGCGAGCCGCTACCGTAGATCACCGTGTTGTGGCGGTTCATGCCCAGAATCTCGCGAGCGCGATCTTCGCCATAAGCCTCGGCGAGCACTTGAAAATGCGCGCGCGAGACCGGGTCGCGCTCGGCAGCCCCGGGATTGAAAATGCCTTCCATGTAGCCGTGGCCATTGGCGTACGCACGCAATTCGAGCTTCTCCCAGAAGTCGTACGGCTCGCCGTTGCCGTCCATGATGTGCAGCTCGAACGGCATCTCACCCAAGGCTGCCGCCTCGTCACGCGCCGCCTGCACCGACGACTCGTGCGTCACGCGCGCGTGCATGGTGTCGTGCAGATTCTCGTAGAAGATCTTCCAGTTGGAGCGTTGCAGCACCTTGAATACGCCGCCTGCCACTTCCACTTCGCCGGTAGGCGACCGATCGCACAGATTGTCGATCGAGGAGCGCACGCCACCCAGAAAATCTTCCAGCGACGGGCCCGATTCGGCTTGGCTGGCGAAGACGAAACCGCGGTAGTTCTCGACGCGCGCCACCGAGCGCATCGAGAAGTCGGCGCACTGCGCGTCGTAGCCGGTGCCTTCAAGCCCCTGCTTGAGCGGCACGCCCAGGTGCTTGCCGTCGAGCTTGAAGGTCCAGGCGTGATAAGGACAGCGAAAGAACTTGCCCACACAGCCATCGCCATCGGCCACGACCTTGGCACCCTTGTGCGGGCAACGGTTGTACAGCACGCTCACGCGGCCATCGCCCGTGCGTGTCATGACCACATCCTGCGTGCCCAGGCGCGTGGTGTGGTAATCCCCCGTGCGCGGCACCTGGCTTTCGTGTCCAACATAAATCCAGGCCGTGCCGTAAATGCGCGCCATCTCGAGCTCGAAAATGGCGGGATCGGTGTACACGCTTTTGTGCACGCTATCGTCGCGAACCATGTTGGATAACACTGCAGCATCCACGGTCATGGCGCTCTCCTTTTTCGTGAAGTCGGTATGTGTGACGTCGAACTGTCGAAGACGATTGCCGTCAGCGGTTGCCGTCGGCGGCGCCCGTCACGGCATCTGGCACAGGTCGGCGAACGGGTCGCGGTAGTCGGTCAGCAACGTACCGGCCATCTTGTTGGTCAGCTTGCCATCGGCACCCTTCTGCACCACGCGCAGGTAGTAGTTCTGCACCGGATACTGATTGCGGTCGAACTTGAACGGCCCGCGTACGGATGCAAACTCGGCCCGTTTCAACGCGGGCCGCAGGCTGTCGGGATCGAGCTTGCCACCGGTTTGCTTGACGGCCGCATCCAGCAGCATGGCGGCGTCGTAGCCCTGCGAGGCATACAGCGTGGGGGTGCGACCATACTTTTGCTTGAAGTCGGCCACGAAACGGCGATTGGCGGCGTTATCCAGATCGGCCGCCCATTGCGACGCGTTGTACAAGCCTTCGATGGGCGCGCCCACTGCGCCGATCGTGTCTTCGTCGCCCGAGAATCCCGGCGCCAGCAACGCGATGTCCCGATCCAGGCCGGCACTGTGAAACTGCTTGATGAAGTTCACCCCCATGCCGCCCGGCAGAAAGAAGAACACGGCATCGGGCTTATTGGCGCGCAACTGCGAGATTTCGACGGCGTAATCCAGTTGACCGAGGCTGGTGTATACCTCGTCGATCGCGCCACCCTTGAACAACCGCTTGAAGCCGTTGAGCGACTCGCGGCCGCCGGGATAGTCGGGCGCGATCAGAGCCACCCGCTTGAAGCCCTTGTCGGTCGCGTATTTGCCCATGGCCGCCGGAATGACTTCGTTCTGCCAGGCCACGGCAAAGAAATTGGGATGGCATCCCGCTCCGGCATAATTTTCCGGTCCGGTATTCGTGCTCAGGTACACCTTGGAGGCGAGGATCGCCGGCATCACCGGCAGCAGCACGTTCGAGAACACGATGCCGGTCATCACGTCGACCTTGTCGCGGCGCAGCAGGCGATCGACGGCCTGGCGGCCCGTGTCGGCCTTCTGCTGATCGTCCGCCACGATCAGTTCCGCCGGCAGGCCGCCCAGCGTGTTGCCGGTGTGCGCAAGCGCAAGATTGAAACCATCGCGGATCTCGTTGCCCAGTGCGGCGCCCGGACCCGTCAACGTGGTGACCATGCCAACCTTGACCGCGTCGGCGGCGCTCGCCGCCGACACGCTCATACAGAGTGCAAGGGCGGTCAGCGTCCGGACCTGCCAGTGGTGCTTGCTCATGCGCGTTTTCCCTGTGGTGTATGCGAACGTTCGAACGCCCGCGATTCGTTTCCCGCACTGCGACTGCGTTCATAAGATACGAACTTGGCGCCGCCCGCTCTATCCGTTTCATGCAGGGATCATCCGGATTTCTTTTAATTGTCGAATGTTCATAATTCAACGATCCCGGATCGCCGGCTAACGTTCCTCCTCTCGCGGAGACCGTCATGACCGCCCTGTCGCGACAGGAATTGGCCCCGCTGTATGCCCGACCCGTATTCCAGTCGACTCACGCCGACGATGCCCGCCGCCGCGTGTCGGACGCGCTGAAGGATCATCGGGTGCGCTGGCGTCCCGGTGCGGTCGATGCCGCCCTGTATCGCGGCCGGCTGGGCGCGCTCACCGTCTGTGCGCTGCGTTACGGCGCCGAAGTCTCGATCGATCCAGACCGGCTCAAGGACTTCATGCTGGTGCAAGTGCCCCTCGCGGGCCGGGCCGATATCGAGTGCGGCGGTACGCGCGTCGCGGCGCACCCCGCCTGTGCGGTCGTGATCGCTCCCAACCAGCCGGTGAGGCTGCATTGGGAGGCCGGATGCGAACAATTGATGCTCAAAATTCCACGCGAACGACTCGAGGAGGTGGCCGCGCGCAGCTTCGGCCGCCCCATGCAAACCGCCTTGGCTTTCGAACCGGCCATGCCGCTGGATACGCCCGTTGGCGCCGCCTGGCGCGGCATGATGATGGGGCTGGTGAATCTGCTGCCGCTGCTGGACGATCGCGCGGCACCGCAAGGCGCCTGGCTGGCCCGATTCGAGGAAGCGCTGATCCTGCATCTGGTGCATCACCAGCCCAACTCGTGGCGGCGCGAAATCGGGGCAAGCCCGTGCAATGCGCCGCGCCGCCTGGCCGCCGCCGAAGACTACATGCGGCACCGGCTGTGCGAGCCGTTGACGCTCGCCGAGATCGCCGCGCATGTGGGGTTGAGCATCAGTGCGCTGTCGAGGCTGTTCCAGGTGCATCGCGGCACCACGCCCATGAACGATCTGCGCCGCCTGCGGCTGGAAGCGGCGCACGACCGTCTGCGCCGCGATGCCGGTGCCAACGTCACCGAGGTCGCGATGGCCTTCGGGTTTTTCCATCTCGGCCGGTTTGCCGAGTATTACCGCCAACGCTTCGGCGAGCTGCCCAGCGATACGGCACGGCGCTGACGCGTCATCGCCCGACGCATGCGCCTGGGAACGCACGGCGCACAACGCACGCCGAACCCTATCGGCGGGTGCGACTGACCGTCACGCCTAGCGCGTTTTCGCGCTCACCGAACTAATGGAAAACCAATATATACAGCACGGTCCTTAACGGATAAATTTTTCGAATCCATGAAAATGCATAGTTTTTAGTTGACACCTAAAGTGTTGACTCCTAAATTAGTTATGCATCGTTGACAGCACAGCAGACGCGGTGCGGCACCCTTTCGAGGGTGGCGGCCGGCAGCATGAGGATCACGAGATGAGCGACATGTTTTTTGCATCGGCAGCCGAGACAGACGCCGCAACCGATCAAGGTGCGCCGTGCAGCGTTTGACGTTCGTCGTGCGTGAAGTGCGGCAGGAATCGCCGTTGATCTGTTCGATCCGCATGGTGCTGGCATCGGGCGATCCCCTGCCCGCCTTCGGTCCTGGCGCGCACCTTAAAGTGCAGGTGCCGGGACTCGACGAGCCGCGCTGCTATTCGCTGGTCCAGACCGATGCGGATGCTGGCGCGTTTGCCGCGCCCACCGAGTATCGCCTTGGCGTGCGCCGCGATGATGCAGGCGGCGGCGGATCGCGTTACATGCATGCGCTCAAGCCGGGCGATACGCTCGAAGCGGTTGGCCCCAAGAACGATTTTGTGTTGCATGAAGCGCCGGCGGGCGAGCCTGCTGCGATCCTGATCGCCGGCGGCATCGGCATTACGCCGCTGGCATCGATGAGCGCGGCGCTGACTGCAGCCGGCCGCGCGCACGCGTTCCATTACTGCGGCCGCAGCCTGGATCAATTGGCGTTTCGCGACGAGCTGGCGGCACTGACCGGCGATGCGTTGCATCTGCACCCCGACGACGACGCGTCCTGTGCCTTCGATCTGAACGCCATCCTCGATGCCGCATCGCCGCATCAGCATCTGTACGTTTGCGGGCCGAAAGGCCTGATCGATGCGGTGATCGCCGCCGCCCATGCGCGCCACTGGCCCGACGCTCACGTGCACTTCGAGTTGTTCTCCGCACCGGCGCCCCTGGCGGGCGACCAGCCGTTTGAAGTCGAGCTGCGCGAGTCCGGCATGGTGCTGACCGTGCCTGCGGACCGCACCATCGTCGACGTGATGGAAGAAGCCGGTTGCGATCCGATGGTCGACTGCAAGCGCGGCGAATGCGGCGTGTGCCAGGCCGATGTGATCGAAGGCATTCCCGATCATCGCGACTACTACTTGTCCGATACCGAGCGCGCGAGCGGCAAGGTCATTCAGATCTGTATCTCGCGGGCCAAGTCGGCCCGTCTGGTGCTGGCGCTGTGAGCGCGCCTACGGAACATCGTCTACCTGACAGGAGGCCATCCATGGCCCACTATCACGACAACCCCGAAGCCGTACGCGCGCTGGTGCGCGAAACCGAAGTCCACAAGGACTTGTTCATCGACGACGCGCTCTTCGACCTCGAGATGGAGCATGTATTCGCACGCACCTGGGTGTATGTCGGGCACGACAGCCAGATCCCCAATACCGGCGACTACTACACCACCACAATCGGCAACCAGCCCGTCGTAATGGTGCGCCACACCGACAAAAGTGTGCGCGTGCTCTACAACCGATGTCCGCACAAGGGCACGATGGTCGCCGGCGAGGTGTGCGGCAACACCGGCAAATTCTTCCGCTGCCCCTATCACGCGTGGACGTTCAAGACCGACGGCAGTCTGCTCTCGATTCCCCTGAAGAAAGGCTACGAGAACACCGGGCTCGAATCCTCGGAAGCTGCCCAGGGCATGGCCCGCGTCGACCACGTCCGCAATCATCGCGGCTTCGTTTTCTGTCGCTTGAGCGACACCGGCGACAGCTTCGAGGATTTCTTCGGCGAGTCGCTTTCCACGCTGGACAACATGGCAGACCGCTCGCCCGAAGGCCGGCTTGAAGTGGCGGGCGGGGTGTTGCGCTATCTGCACGGCTGCAATTGGAAGATGCTGGTCGATAACCAGACCGACACCTGTCATCCCATGGTGGCCCACGAGTCATCCGCCGGCACGGCAGTGCGCGTGTGGAAAGAGGCGCCCGAAGGCACGCCCAAACCGATGGCGGTCGAACTCTTTGCGCCGTTCATCTCACCCTACGAGTTCTTCGAAGGCATGGGCATTCGCGTTTGGGAGAATGGCCACGGCCATACCGGCGTGTCGGATTCGATTCACGCCTCGTACAGCGGCATCCCCGGTTACTTCGAGGCCATGACGGCGGCCTATGGCGAAGCGCGCGCCAACCAGATTCTGGGCGACGTGCGCCACAACACCGTCTATTTTCCCAACATCATGGTGAAGGGGCCGATTCAGACGCTGCGCATCTTCAAACCGCTCGCCGCCAATCGCACCCTGGTGGAATCGTGGACCTTCCGGCTTGTGGGCGCACCCGACCTGCTGCTCGAACGCACCCTCATGTACAACCGCCTGATCAACGCACCCACCTCGGTAGTCGGGCATGACGACCTCGAGATGTATGAGCGTGCACAGGAAGGCCTGCATGCGCGGGGTCGCGACTGGGTCAACGTCGGGCGCCTGTATGACGCGTCCGAAGTCGGCCGGCGCAATGAGGTCACCAACGGCACCAACGAGTGGCAGATGCGCAATCAGTATCGTGCCTGGGCGCGATACATGACGGAGGGTATGACCGAAGCCGCGGCTGTGGCGCAATCCACCGCCAGCCAGCCGCCATCCAGCAGCGCCGCGCTGCCCCAGGCGGTCTCATGACAGCGATCGCGAACGCCGCCTTGATCGACTTCGTCTACCGCGAAGCGCGCCTGCTCGACGAACTGGACTTCGAACCCTGGCTGGACCTGTTTACCGAAGACGGCCATTACTGGATGCCGCTCGCCCGCGATCAGCAGGATGCGCGGCTGCATGCGTCGCTGATGTATGAGGACAAGCTGCTGCTGCGCGTGCGCGTCGAGCGCTTGACCGGCCAGCGCACCTTCTCGCAGCAACCGAAAAGCCGTTGCCATCACTTGCTGCAGCAGCCGACGGTCGAACACGATCACCCAGCCGCCGACCCCGATAACGGGCGCTACGTGGTGCGCACCGCCTTTCATTACGTGGAAACGCGGCTCGACAGCCAAACCCTCTTTGCGGGCTGGGCCACGCATCATCTGGTGGCCACATCGGAAGGGCTGCGCATCCACCTCAAACGTGTCGATCTGGTCAATTGCGATGCCGCCTTCGGCAATATTCAACTCTTCATGTAAGGGACGCGCGTGAACGCTACCGTTTATCAAGCCTTTCAGACATCGGTGGCGCAGTGGCGCGACCGACCCATGCTGTGCGTCTTGGCGGAAACGGCGGCGCTCTACGGTATCGATGCCGGCGAGATCACCTACGGCACGGCCGCAAACGACGTCGAACGTCTGAAATCGGCCTATGCCGCTGCCGGATACGGCCACGGTCATCGTGCCGGCTTGCTACTTGAAAATCGGCCTGCATTTTTGCTGCACTGGTATGCACTCAATGCGCTCGGCGTCTCGGTGGTGCCCATCGGCCCCGATCTGCGCGCCGCAGAGCTCGAATACCTGATCGCTCATTCCGAGATCGCGATTGCCGTTGCGATCCCGTCCCGGCATGCTGCGCTCAACGCCGCAGCGGTGCAGGCCGCGCGGCCATTGCAGGTCATGGCGCCGGAAGACGCACCCAAGCCCGCGTTGTTTGCCGCACCCCATGCCGGCACACCCATCGGTGCCGGCACCGAATGCGCACTGCTCTATACCTCGGGCACCACCGGGCGACCCAAAGGCTGCATCCTGCCCAACGAGTACTTTCTGCATGCCGGGCACTGGTATGCGCAGGTCGGCGGCCTGGCAGCGCTTCAGCCTGGCACCGATCGCATGCTCACGCCGCTGCCGCTGGTGCACATGAATGCCATGGCCTACTCGGCCATGGCGATGATGTTGACGGGCGGTTGTCTGATCGTGCTGGATCGCTTCCATCCCAAGACGTGGTGGGAGAGCGTGCGGGCAAGCGGCGCCACCGTGCTGCACTATCTGGGCGTGATGCCGGCCATCCTGATGAAAGCCCCGCCGGCCGCCAGCGATCTCGACCACAACGTGCGCTTCGGTTTCGGCGCGGGCGTGGACCGCGCGCTGCAAGGGCCGTTCGAGGCACGCTTCGGTTTTCCGTTGCTCGAGGCCTGGGCCATGACCGAGACGGGCGCCGGCGCTGTCATCATGGCGCATCTCGAGCCGCGTCACATCGGTGAGAGCTGCTTCGGGGCCGAAGGCGACGACGTGCTCGTGCGCGTGGTGACCGATAACGGCGGCGACGCCCAGGCGGGAGAGCCCGGCGAACTGCTGGTCCGCCACGCGGGCGATCGCCCGCGTTTCGGCTTCTTCGCCGGCTATCTGAAAGATGACGCCGCGACCAACGACGCGTGGCGCGACGGCTGGTTTCACACGGGCGACATCGTGCGGCGCGAAGCCGACGGCGCGTTCCGCTTCGTCGATCGCAAGAAAAACGTGATCCGCCGCAGCGGCGAGAACATCTCCGCCGTGGAAGTGGAAAGCGTGCTCGCGCGCCATCCCGATGTGCGCGCCGTCGCCGTGGCCGCGGTGCCCGACGCGGTACGCGGCGATGAGGTGCTGGCGTGCATCGTCACTGAGGCCACCGATCCTGCGGCACGCCAAGCCATCGCGCACAGCATCGTCACCTGGTGCCTCACGCAACTGGCTTACTACAAGGCGCCGGGCTATGTGGCGTTCGTCGACGCGTTGCCGCTTACCCCAACCAACAAGATCCAACGCGGCGAGATGAAAACCCTGGCACCCACCCTCGTGGGTAGCGAGGCATGCGTGAACACCTGCGCGATGAAAAAGCGCGTCGAGGTCACGTCATGAGCCGCACACGCCGCGACTATGCCGGCGTGGTCGCCACAGTGCCGACCACGTTGCCGTACGTTCGATTCTCGCCGCACAGCGCGCATTGGTGGTTGGGCGGCGTGCTGCGCGAACTCATCGTCGGCGCAGGCATTGCCAAAACCGATATCGACGGCCTGTGCGTGTCGAGTTTTACCCTCGCTCCCGATACCGCCGTCGCGCTCACACAGCATCTGGGCATGAGCCCCCGGTGGCTCGACCACATTCCCATGGGCGGCGCAAGCGGCGTGGTGGCGCTACGGCGTGCCGCACGCGCCGTTCAAGCCGGTGACGCCGACGTCGTCGCCTGCATCGCCGGCGACACCAATCAACCGGACTCGTTTCGCGACACCATCAGCGCATTTTCCCGTTTCGCCCAGGATGCCGTCTATCCCTATGGCGCAGCCGGCCCCAACGCCAGTTTTGCGCTGCTGACCGCGCATTACATGCGCCGCACGGGGGCCATGCGCGAAGACTTCGGCAAGCTCTGCGTGGCCCAGCGCGACAACGCGCTGCGCTACCCGCACGCGTTGATGAAGAAGCCGCTCTCGATGGACGACTACATGCAGGCGCGCCCGATCGCAGATCCCATTCATCTTTTCGATTGCGTAATGCCCTGCGCCGGCGCGGACGGCTATCTGGTCATGACCGAAGATCGCGCGCGCGACCTGAAACTTCCGTTCGTGCGCATTCTTTCGACCATCGAGCGCCATAACGCATGGAGCAACGATCCGATCCAGATGCGCGGCGGCTGGACGGTCGATGTCGATGAGCTTTACGGCATGGCCGGCGTGGGGCCCTGGGACATGGACTTCGTGCAGGCCTACGACGACTATCCGGTCATCAACATGATGCAGCTGGAAGACCTGGGCTTTTGCGGCAAGGGCGACGGGCCCGACTTCGTGCGCGCCAATACCTTCACCGTCGATGGCAGCTTTCCGTTCAACACCAATGGCGGACAGTTGTCCGTGGGCCAGGCCGGCGCGGCGGGCGGCTACCTCGGCATCGTGGAGGCCATGCGCCAGCTCACCGGCGCGGCCAAGGGCCGCCAGGTGGAAGATGCCGAGCATGGTTTGGTCAGCGGCTTCGGCATGATCAATTACGACCGCGGGCTATGTACGGCCGCCGCGGTATTGTCGCGGGGGCAGGCATGAGCACGGACCTCGATACGCAAGCCTTGCCGCCGGCCGCACGGAGCGCGAAGGCGCAAGAATTGAATGCCATCGCGGCGCAGGCGCGCTTCGCACTGCAAGGCTGCACGCACTGCGGCACGATCCAATACCCACCGCGCGAAGTATGTGTGAACTGCCTGAGCGACGCGCTGAAGTGGCGCGACGTTTCGTCCGAAGGCAAATTGCTTGCCGTGACCACGCTGCACCATAGCAACGAGCCCTATTTTCAAGCGCGGCTGCCTTGGCGTGTGGGCATGGTGCGCTTCGATTGCGGCCCCTCCGCGGTGGTGCATGTGGATGCCGACTGCATCCCGGACGGCCGGGTACGCATCACCCTCGACCTCGATGCCAGCGGCCAGGCCGTCCTGACGGCGCACGCCATTGCCCCCCCGGGCGCCGTCAACGCCCCGCTTCCCTCCCCCCTTCCAGGCGCGTCGACATGAACTCATCCGCATTATCTTCCGACGCCGCGAATGCCGATCGCATCGCCCTGGTGACCGGGGGCAGCACCGGCATCGGTGCCGGCATTTGCCACAGCATGCTCGACGCCGGCTACACGGTGATATCGCTGGCACGCCGCGCGGCCGATATCACCCACCCCAATCTGCACAACATCCAGGTGGATCTGCTCGACGCCACCGCTACCGAGCAGGCTGCGGCAGAGGCCGCCCGCCGCTTCGCCATCAGTCACGTCGTGCACAACGCAGGCGTCATCTGGCCCGCGCTCTTGCCCGAGGTCAAGCAGAGCGATCTGCAAGGCTTGACGCAATTGCATCTGGGCGCCGCCATCAGTCTGGTACAGGCGGCGCTGCCCGGCATGCAGGCGCGCCAGTTCGGCCGCATCGTGCTGCTCTCGTCGCGCGGCGCGTTGGGCTTGCCAACCCGCACCGCCTACTCGGCCACCAAGGCCGGCATGATCGGCATGGCGCGCACCTGGTCGCTCGAACTGGCCGCGCACGGCATCACCGTCAACGTGGTCGCGCCCGGCCCGGTACAGACCGACATGTTCTACGAGGTGGTCGAACGCGGCAGTGCGCGCGAGCAGCAACTGGCCCGCAGCATTCCGGTGGGCCGACTGGGTCGTGCCGACGATGTCGCCCGCGCCGTGATGTTCTTTTCCGATCCGCAAAACAGTTTCATCACCGGCCAGACGCTGTTCGTCTGCGGCGGTGCGAGTGTGAGTTCCATCACGATCTAGGTTATCCACCCATCTCCCATCCGGAGGGTTCACCATGCATTCCAAGAAATTCGCGCTGGCCGCAGCCGTTCTCGCCACCCTCTGCACCTTGCCCGCGATGGCGCAAGTCAAGATAGGCGTGGTGACGTCATCCACGGGGCCCACGGCACTGGTCGGCATCCCGCAGAAAAACTCCGTGCCGCTCTTGCCCAAGAAGATCGGCGATCTCACGGTCGAATACATCTCGCTGGATGACGCCAGCGATTCCACCGCATCGGTCACGGCCTTCAAGAAGCTGATTTCCGAGCAGAACGTGGACGCCATCATCGGGCCTTCAGGCTCACCCAACGCCATGGGCACGATCCAGTTCGCAGCAGAATCGGGCACCCCCATGCTGGCGCCGGTCGGTACGGCCGCCGTGGTGCTGCCGATGAATGAGCAAAAGAAATGGGTGTTCAAGACCACGCAAAACGACGACATCATCGCGCGCGCGCTGGTCGAGCACATGGCCAAGACCGGCATCAAGACGGTGGGGTTCATCGGCCTGAACGACCCGTACGGTGAGAATTGGTACAAGGTGTTCTCGGGCATGGCGGCGGAGAAAGGCATCAAGATCACGGCCAACGAACGCTACGTGCGCACCGATAGTTCGGTCACCGGGCAGGCGCTCAAGTTGCTGTCGGCGCGCCCCGATGCCGTGCTCATCGCCGCGCCGGGTGCCGCCAGCGTTCTGCCGCAAAACACGCTCTTCGATCAAGGCTACAAAGGCAAGTTCTATCAAACGCACGGCGCCGCGTTGCCGGACTTTCTCAAGCTGGGCGGCAAGCGCGTCGAAGGCACGATCCTCGCCGCGAGCCTGATGTTGGTCTTGCCTGAAATACCCGACAGCAACCCTTCGAAGAAGGTCGCCACCGACTACATCGCCGCTTACGAGAAGCTCAACGGGTCCAAGCCCGCCACCTTCGGCGCAAATGTGTATGACGCCGGGCTCCTGCTCGAGAAAGCGGTGCCGATTGCAGGCAAAACGGCCAAACCCGGCACGCCCGAATTTCGCAGCGCCTTGCGCGATGCACTCGAACAGACGCGTGAGCTCGTGGGCACGCAAGGCGTCTACAACATGTCGGCGGCCGATCACAGCGGTTTCGATGAGCGCGGCCGTGAGTTGATCACGGTCAAGAACGGCGACTGGGCCCTGATCAAGTAACGGCCCGGAGCGACAACACGCCATGGATGCCCAGATCGCCCTGATCCTGACGCAGGACGGCATTACCAACGGCGCGGTCTACGCGCTGCTGGCGATGGCCATCCTGCTCGTCTTCACCGTAACCCGGGTGCTGTTCATCCCGCAGGGGGAGTTCGTGGCGTTCGCCGCGCTTGCGATGGCGGCCCTGCAAACGGGCCGCCCCACCACGCTCGTGTGGTTGCTTGCGGGCTTTGCCGTGGCCGAGGCCTGCGCCGACGCCTGGGCGATACGCAAGCGGCGCGGCGCCTGGCACCTGCCACGCGGTTTGTTGCTCAAGCTCGCCTACCCGTTCGCACTGGCCGCATTGCTCTATACCCTGCCCCTGGCCACCCTGCCGATGGCCGTGCGCGCACTGCTCGTTCTGGCGCTGCTCGTGCCGATGGGACCGCAACTCTATCGCCTCTTCTATCAACCGATCGCTTCGGCGTCGCCGCTGATTCTGCTCATCGTGTCGATCGCCGTGCACATTGCATTGGTCGGGCTGGGGCTTTTGATCTTCGGCGTGGATGGCGGGCGCACCGATCCCTTCACCGACACCGTCTTGACCGTGGGCCCCGCCAATGTGCCGAGCCAGGTGCTGTGGGTGATCGGCGTCTCGGTGGTGTTGATCGTCGTGCTGTATGTGTGCTTCGATCGCACGCTGTACGGCAAGGCTTTGCGCGCTGCGGCCTATAACCGCACCGGCGCGCGATTGATGGGGATCTCGCCCGTGTTTGCCGGTCGCGCCACCTTCTTTCTGGCCGCGTTGATCGGCACCGTCTCCGGCATTCTCATCGCGCCGATCACCACGGTGTACTACGACTCGGGTTTTCTGATCAGCTTGAAGGGCTTCGTGGGCGCCATCATCGGCGGCCTCGTCAGCTATCCGCTGGCGGCCGGTGGCGCAGTCCTGGTCGGGATGATCGAAGCCTTTTCGGCGTTCTGGGCCAGCGCCTACAAAGAGATCATCGTGTTTACGTTGATCATTCCCGTCCTGCTCTGGCGCTCGCTGCGCAGCCACACGGTCGAAGAGGAAGACGAATGACGCCGCGCCGCCTGATCCTGATCTTTCTGGCGCTGCTGGCCGTGGCGCCCCTGGTGCTGCCGCCGTTTTACGTCACCTTGCTCAACTACATCGGCTTGTACGCGATGGTGGCGCTGGGGCTCGTCTTGCTCACCGGCGTGGGCGGACTCACCAGCTTCGGCCAGGCTGCCTTCGTGGGCCTGGGTGCCTACACCACCGCCATCCTCACCACGCAAGGCGACACGCTTCCCGCATGGATGGCGTGGCTGGGCGCGTCGCCCTGGATCACGTTGCTGGTGGGACTGGCGATCACATTGGTGGTGGCGTGGCTGCTCGGCGCCATCACCCTGAGTCTCTCCGGCCACTTCCTGCCCCTGGGGACGATCGCCTGGGGCCTGAGCTTGTACTACGCCTTCGGCTCGGTCGACGGTTTCGGCGGCCACACCGGCCTGCCCAATATCCCGGTGATTTCTTTTTTCGGTATTGCGCTCAATACCGGCGAACGCATTTTCTATCTGATCTGGGCGTTCATGCTGCTCGCGCTCTGGTCCACGCAAAACCTGCTCGATTCACGCGAGGGGCGGGCGATCCGCGCACTCAAGGGCGGACGCATCATGGCCGAATCGATGGGTGTGAATACGGCGCGCGCGCGCGTCATTATTTTTCTCGTGGCCGCCCTTCAAGCCAGCGCGTCCGGCTGGCTTTATGCCCACATGCAACGCTTCGTCAACCCGCAGCCCTTCGGCTTGCAGATGGGGATCGAATATCTGTTCATGGCCGTGATCGGCGGCGCAGGCCATGTGTGGGGCGCCATCGTGGGCGCAGGCCTCTTCACGCTGCTCAAACAATGGCTGCAGGACTGGCTGCCCAGGTTATTGGGGCAAACGGGCAATTTCGAGATCATCGTGTTCGGCTTCGGGATGGTGCTGCTGCTGCACCGTGCGCGCGGGGGACTGTGGCCGCTGATCGCCAGATGGGTGCCGGTGCGCCGCGCGCCGCGCGCGATCGATTCGACCGCACCGCCGCTGCCCGCCAAACCCATGCCCACGCGGGGCGACGTCGTGCTGCAGGCCGATCGCATCACCCGCAAGTTTGGTGGCTTGGTGGCCAATAACGACATGAGCCTGGACGTGCACGCCGGTGAAATCCTGGCCTTGATCGGACCCAACGGCGCAGGCAAGAGCACCTTCTTCAATCAGCTCTCGGGCGTGGACACGCCCACGTCCGGCAGCGTGGTGTTTCTAGGGCGGGAGGTGACCGGGCTCGGCGCACGTCACATCGCGCGCATGGGCCTGTCGCGCACGTTCCAGCATGTGCGGCTGCTGGGCAAAATGAGCGTACTGGAGAACGTCGCCATCGGCGCGCATCTACGCGGGCACAAAGGCATCCTGTCTTCGGCATGGCGCCTGGATCGCAGCGAGGAAGCGCAATTGCTGGCCTGCGCCGCGCAGCACATCGAGCGTGTCGGTCTCGGCGCGCACATGCATGACGAGGCCGGTTCGTTGTCGTTGGGCCAGCAGCGCATCCTCGAAATCGCCCGCGCGCTCACGTCCGACCCGGCCGTGCTGTTGCTCGACGAGCCGGCCGCCGGCCTGCGCTACCTCGAAAAGCAGGCGCTGGCGCAGTTGCTGCGCCGCTTGAAAGATGAAGGGATGGCCATCCTGCTCGTCGAACACGACATGGAATTCGTGATGGGCCTGGTGGACCGCATCGTCGTCATGGACTTCGGCGAGAAGATCGCCGAAGGCTTGCCTGCCGAGATTCGCGAAAATCCCGCCGTGCTCGACGCTTATCTGGGAGGCGTGGACTAAATGAGCGATCTACTCACCGTACGCGGCCTGCAGGTGGCCTACGACAACATCACTGCGGTGGGCGGCGTCGATCTCACCGTGGGCCGCGGCCAGATCGTGACGGTCATCGGGCCTAACGGCGCCGGCAAGACCACGCTGCTCTCGGCCATCATGGGCATGCTGCCGTCACGTGGCGACATCGTGTTCGGCGACCGGCCGTTCGTCCATGCCGAGGTCGAGGACATGGTCGCCGCCGGGATGAATCTCGTCCCGGAAAAGCGCGAGCTCTTCGGCGAGATGACGGTCGAAGACAACCTCGCCCTCGGCGGCTTTCATCGCTACCGCACCGGGCAGCGCGATCAAACGCAAAGCCTGCAAGAGGTGTACGACCTCTTCCCGCGCCTGCGCGAACGCCGCGGTCAACTGGCGGCCACGCTGTCGGGGGGTGAACGCCAGATGCTGGCGCTGGGCCGCGCGCTCATGGCGCGCCCCACGTTGCTGATGCTCGACGAGCCAAGTCTGGGCCTGGCACCGCGCATCGTGGGCGAAGTCCTCAACATCGTCGTGGAGCTGCGGCGTCGCGGCGTTTCGATCCTGCTGGTCGAGCAGAACGCGCGCGCCGCATTGAAGATCGCCGATTACGCCTACGTGCTCGAACTCGGCGCCGTCACGCTCGAAGGGCCGGCCGCGGAAGTCGCGCAAAACCCGAAGGTTATCGACATCTATCTGGGGCATGGCAAACCGGTCGCCCCAGCGATTTAACGCACCATCACACCGATAAGGGAACCGTCGTGAGTACAGTGGTCGCAGGATCCGGGCAACCGGTCAGTCTTCGCAAAATCGTCGCCGCATCGGTCGCCGGCAACGCCCTGGAATGGTATGACTTCTTCCTGTATGGCACCGCCGCCGCGCTCGTGTTCGGGCAACTGTTCTTTCCGGTGGGCACCGATCCCCTCACCGGCACCCTGGCCGCGTTCGCCGGGTTTGCCGTCGGGTTCATCGCGCGCCCCTTCGGCGCGGTGATCTTCGGCCACATCGGCGATCGCATCGGGCGCCGCACGGCGCTGGTGGCCACGCTCTTCATCATGGGCGCCTCGACATTCCTGATCGGCCTGTTGCCCACCTATGCCACGATCGGTATCTGGGCACCGATCGGGCTGGTCTTGCTGCGCCTTCTCCAAGGCATGGCGGCCGGCGGCGAGTGGGGCGGCGGGGTGCTGATCATCTCCGAAAACGCGCCACCCAATCGGCGCGGGTTCTACGCCGCCTGGAGCCAGGCGGGTGTCGCAGGCGGCTTCGTGCTGTCGGCGGCCGCCTTCCTTGCCGTGCAGCAACTGCCGCCGGAGGACTTCCTGGCGTGGGGGTGGCGACTCCCGTTCCTGGGCAGCGTGGTGCTGTTCGGCGTCGGGGCCTACATTCGCCACAAGCTGCCCGAGACGGAAGACTTCAGCAAAGCCGAAAAGGCCGGGAAGTCAGGCACGCACGTCCCCAAGAAAGCCGAGATGCCCTGGCTGCGCGCGTTCAAGGAGCATCCCAGGGGCATGCTGGTGGGCATGGGCCTGCGAATCGCCGAAAGCGGCGGCTCATATATCTTCCTCGCGTTCTCGCTGGCATACGGCAAATACATCGGCGTGTCGAATACGGTGATGCTCGCCGGCGTCATGATCTCGATGACGCTGGCCCTGCCCGCCATGATTGCCTACGGCGCCCTGTCCGACCGCATCGGCCGTCGGCCGGTATACCTGATGGGCACCATCGGTTTGATGATCGTGGCGTTTCCGTTTTTCTGGATGATCGCCACCAAGGACACCACATTGGTCATCCTCGCATTCGTCCTGGCCAACACCTTGTGCCATGCCGCGATGATCGGCACGCAACCGAGCTTCTACACCGAACTCTTTTCCACCGACGTACGGTACTCCGGCATTTCGATCGGCCGCGAAATCGCGTCGGTGGTGGGCGGCGGCTTTGCGCCCTTCATCGCCACCGCATTGCTGTCGCGCTACCAGGCCGCCTGGCCCGTATCGCTTTATCTGATCTTCCTTGCCGCCGTCACCACTGCCGCCGTGCTGTATTCGCGCGGCATGACGCGCAACACGTGATGCAAGCCCCTTTCGAATTGGAGAATGCCCCATGACCGACGCCACCCTCACCTTCATGCAGCAACTGGCCGCCGGCGAACTGCGCCTGATCGATTTGACGCACACCCTCTCGCCCGAATTTCCGTCGTTGCAGCTGCCGCCCCAATTCGGTCAGGTCACCGGATTCAAGATCGACAAGATCTCCGAGTATGACGATGCCGGTCCGGGCTGGTACTGGAACAATTTCACCTGCGGTGAACACACCGGCACGCACTTCGATGCGCCGGCGCATTGGATCAGTGGCCGCGATCATCCAAACAACACCGTCGACACGATCGACCCCAAGAACTTCATTGCGCCGGCCGTCGTGATAGACGCGCGCGCCGAGGTCGCCGGCGATGAAGACTGGCTGCTCACCGTGGCGTTTCTGGAGAAGTGGGAAGCCCAACATGGCCGCATCCCGGCGGGAGCCTGGGTGCTGTTCCAATCCGGCTGGTCGAAACGCGTCAACGACCCTGCCGCGTTCCTGAATATGAAGGAAGACGGCGCGCACACGCCCGGGCCCACGCAGGAAACCGTGGAGTGGCTGATTCGCGAACGGGACGTGCACGGCTTCGGTGTGGAAACCATCAATACCGACGCCGGGCAATCGTATGCGTGGCCAACCGCGTACCCGTGCCACACACTGATGCACGGCGCCAATCGCTATGGCTTGCAGTGCCTGAACAACCTCGACCAACTGCCCGCCGTCGGTGCGGTGATCATTGCGGCCCCCTTGAAAATCCAGCGCGGCTCGGGCTCGCCGTTGCGGGTGCTGGCCCTCGTCCCTTAATCGTTTCAGGCAGATTCCATCGATGCAGACCGCCTCGCCCCAGATCATCATCGTCGGTAGCGGCATCAACGCGCTGGTGTGTGCCGCCGTACTCGCCAAACGCGGCAAAACGGTGCACGTCTTCGAGCGCAACGACACCCTGGGAGGATGCATCCGCACCGTGGAATTGTTTCCCGGGTATCGGCATGAGACGCTGTCGTCCTGGTATCCCCTTTTCATGGCCAGCCCCGGCTACGCCGAGCTCAAGGACGACCTCGCGGCCGCGGGCGTGCGCTTTCCGAGTAACGGATATACCACCGGCCTCGTCACCCCCGACGGCGAGCACCTGGCGCTCACGCATGACATTGCAGACACCGCCGCCCGCATGAATCGACTGGCGCCGGGCGATGGCGACGCATTCGCGACCCTGGCCGGGCAGCTGTTCCAACGCGATGCTCAGCTCACGTTCGGGCTGCTCGGCGAAGACCCCTACGGCTTCAAACTTTTGCGCACCCTGTTTGGCGCCTGGCGCGCGCGCGGCATCGGCGGATTGCTGAACTTTGCGTCGGAATCGCTGGAAAGTTTTCGGCGCTGGTCCGAGCGCACCTTCACCTCCCCCACTTCACGCGCGCTGCTCGCCCCTTGGGTGCTGCACAGCGGCATCGGCCCGGACGATGCCACCTCGGCGCTGATCGGCAAGGTCACCTTCGCAGCCGTCACGGCTGGCGGGATGCCGGTGGTGGAAGGCGGTGGCGAAAAACTGGTGGAAGGCCTGGCCGCCATCATTCGCAAGCACGGCGGACAACTCAGCACCGGCGCACATGTCGAGCGCGTGCTGCTCACCGGCAACACGGCGGTGGGCGTGCGCGCCAATGGCCGCGATTACCTTTGCAGCGAATCGGTGGTGTGCAACGTCACCCCCACACAGTTGTATCGCGACCTGCTGCCGCAAGCACCGCAAGCGGTTCGCGACAGCGCCGCGGCCTATCGCTACGGCCGGGGCTGCATGCAGATCCACTTCGCACTGAGTCGTCCGCCCACCTGGCCGGATGCCGAGCTGCTCTCCGTGCCGCTGGTGCACGTGACGGAAAGCATGGAAAACGTTTGCCTTGCCGTCGTGGAAGCCAACAACGGCCAGTTGCCGCGTTATCCCACGATCGCCGTCGGACAACCCGTGGCCGTCGATGCCACGCGCGCGCCTGCCGGCGGCTGGATCTTGTGGCTGCAATTGCAAGACATGCCATCCAAAGTGCGCGGCGATGCCGCAGGTGAAATCGCAGCGGAGGCCGACTTCACCTGGAGCCCGCGCATCCGCGAGGCGATGGCCGATCGCATTCAGCACCGTCTCGAACGCGTGCTGCCCGATCTGGCGTCGTGCATCGTGGGTCGGGTCGCCTACTCGCCCGCCGATCTGGAAGCCATGAACTGCAATCTGGTGGGCGGCGACCCCTACTCCGGCATCTGCTCGCCCGATCAATTCTTCTGGTTTCGGCCCTTCGCCAAGCGCGATGGCGTGGGCGGACACAAGACGCCATACGGCAACGTCTTTCACATTGGCGCAGCCACACATCCGGGGCCGGGGTTGGGCGGCAACTCGGGTTACCAGGTAGCGAACAAGCTCGCGAAACGCCGCTGAGAGCGGCGCAGCGCCACCGCCATCAACACGCGCGACGATCGACATCGCCCGGCTGGAGGTGCGAGGCGCATCGGAAGTGCAGCACGCCCGATCCGGCCGACGCGATCGATAGCGGCAAACCAGAGGTAAGGCCTGCACCAATTCATTGAAAAGCAGGAACAATTCGTGCTGCGTGTTATCACACATTCATGAATTCTCTTCGGGTTTGCCCGCTTTTTGGCCATGTTTTTTGCTCCTCCTACTCTCGTCGCTGAGCGCACGCTTTCATCCCGAGGCGCCGTTGCCGAGCGTGCTGCGCGCTTGCGGTTTCGCTCAGTTGCCACCGGCCTGCTGCTCGCAGCAGGCTTTGCCGCCAGCCCATCCAGCCAGGCCCAGAGCGTGGTGGCCGGCTGGTACAACCAGGCGAGCGATCGCGTCAGCCAGGTCTGGACGCAGGGCGACAACGAGCTCTACCTAACAGGCTACGCGTGGCATAACCGATGGGCGTACTCGCGCAGCAAGGTGCGTGAGTTCAACGAAACGTCATGGGGCGGCGGCTTCGGCAAAGGCCTTTACGACGAAGACGGCGACTGGCATGGTCTTTATGCGATGGCGTTCAAGGATTCGCATGACGACTGGCAGCCCATGGCGGGCTATGGCTATCAAAGCATCGCGCGGCCCACGGAAAACACGCGACTCGGTGCCGGCTTCACGGTATTCATGACTGCACGACGCGACATCATGAGCTACGTGCCGTTTCCCGGAATCCTGCCGCTCGTGTCCGCCGGCTATAAAAAAGCGACATTGTTCGGCGCGTATGTTCCGGGCAAGAAAGGCAACGGCAACGTGGCGTTCATTTTTGGCAAATACACGTTTTGAATTCGGCGCATCAGTGCCAGTCGGGCATGTCGATTCAAGTGGATCATCGTCACCTATGGCACCCACACGTTGCCCGTCGACGCGGCCTGCCTTTCGACCCATCTCGATATTTTTCTGAGCTAAGCCCTGTCAACCCGGCAGTTAATTTGAGCCGGTAGTTACCCTGAGGCCTGGCGAATGTCCCCTGCCAAACGCATCGCCACGCGGCAAAGTTATAACCCTGCAGAATACGAGACGTATAAAACGGACTTTGACAGCATGTTCGCCTGACCACTAGTGTGACCGTCATCCATCCATGACTCACCGATCAGGGAACACCATGACACGTCGACTTTTATCTGCCATAACGCTCGCAGTGCTGGGCGCTGCCTCCGGTTTCAGCAGCCTTGCGCACGCGCAATCCGCGGCCCGGCAGGAAATTCGTGTCAGCTCCAACGCCAGCGATATTGCGACCCTCGATCCGCATCGCGCGACCTCCACGGCAGACAAAAGCGTGGCGCAAATGCTGTTCAACGGATTGGTGCGGTTTCCGCCGGGGAGCGCCGACCCCGCCAAGCTGGAGGCCGATCTTGCCGAACGATGGGAGGCCAGCGCCGACAAAAAGCAATGGACCTTCTTCCTGCGACCGAACGTGAAGTTCCATGGAGACAATGGCACCGTCACCGCAGACGACGTGGTGTATTCCATCCAGCGTGCGGCCGATCCCAAACGATCCAGCTTTGCCGGCGCTTTCTCGATGATCGAGAAGGTTGAAGCCGTCGATCCCTTGACGGTTCGCTTCACCCTGAAATATCCGGATGCCGCTTTTCTCGGCCGAGTGTCGAATTACCACGGCGGCAACATCGTGAGCAAGAAGGCAGCGGAGGCATTGGGCGACAAGTTCGGCAACGCGCCCGTGGGCACGGGCCCGTTCAAGCTGGCGGAGCACGTCACGCAGCAGTACGTAAAGCTCGCGGCCAACGATCAATACTTTCGCGGTCAACCCAAAATCGGCGCGATTGTGTACCGCATGATTCCGTCCGACAGCGCCCGCGACCTGGCGTTCGCCTCGAGCGAGATCGACCTGATGCAGGGCAAGCGCGAGCAACGCTGGGTTGAACGGGCGCGCAAGCGCGACATGGCCGTGGACATCTTCGAGCCTTCGGAATTCCGCGTGCTGCACGTCAACCGCAACATCAAGCCGCTGGACAACATCAAGGTCCGGCAGGCACTTGCCATGTCGATCAACGTCGACGAGATCGTGCGCTACGTGGGCGCGGATGTCGCAGCCAAGACCTGTTCCGTTGTGCCCAACGGTTATCTCGGCGTCGATTGCTCGGCTGGCGAGTACCGATACGACGTAGCGGGTGCCAAGAAACTGCTGACCGAGGCCGGCTTTCCAAGCGGCATCGAGATCAAATCGATCGTTTCGAACATCTCAGCACAGCAGCCGATCATGGAGATCGTGCAGTCGCAGTTGGCGAAGGCCGGCATCAAGTTGAATCTGGAAGTGGTGGACCACGCGACGTATCAGGCGCAAAGCCGCAAAGACGTCAGTGCGTTGGTGTTCTATGGTGCCGCACGTTATCCGGATGCCGATAACTGGCTCAACGAGTTCTTCGATTCGGCCTCTGCAGTAGACGCGCCGACGGCGATGTCGAACTTTTCACACTGCGCCATCGCCGATAACGCAATTCGAGCCGCTCGCACCGAACCGGATGCGAACAAGCAACTGGCACTTTGGAAAGACGCGCAGACCAGCATTCACAACGACGTCTGCGCCGTACCGCTCTTCGGACTCAAGCAGGTGTGGGTGCATGCCCCTCGCGTCAAGTACGGCTATGACCTGCAGGGCGCACTGAACCTTGCACCGCCGATTACCGAGAACACGACCGTCACTGCCCCTTAAGACTGCCGAAACACAGTTCCGTGGCGACGTCACGCGCCTGGGCGATAAACGCCTCGGTGAGCGCGGAGTTGCGCACGGCCTGACTGCGGCAGATATAGAAGTCGAACAGCAATTCCGGGTCGAAACGGCGCAGCTTCAGGCGCGCCTGCATACCATGAGCAAACAGCGGATGAATCAGCGAAACGCCGAGGCCGTCGGCCACGAATTCGCACACGCCGGGCGCGGTCGAGCAGTCGAGCACCACATTCAGGTGCGCGCCGGCGGCATGAAAAGCGGCGGTCGTCAGTTGATAGGACTGGCTTTCCGGACTGAACGCGACAAAGGGTACGCCGTCCAGATCGCGCGGTCGGATCACGCGCTTGTTGGCGAGCGCATGGTTGGGATGCATGGCGCAAACCAACGGCGATTGCACCAAACGTTCCCCATTGACGTTGGCCCCATACATCTCATGCACGATCAGCCCCACATCGATCTTGCGCGCCACCAACCAGTCGGCGACGAAGCGGGATCCACGCGTTTCGATCGACACGCGGACACCGGGATGCTGCTCGAGAAAACGCGTCGTCACTCGGCGGATGAACGAACCGGAAAGCGCAGGCATGACGCCCACGCGCAGCGATCGCTGCTCGTCGCGGCGAATGGCATCAACCGATTGTTCGATCTGCTGCAGACCCGAAAAAACACGCTCGATGGATTCATAGAGCAGCTTGCTGTGATACGTGGGCAGAAGCTTGCCGCGCGTGCGATCGAACAGCGACAGGCCCGTTTCTTCTTCCAGGTGCGTCAACAGCTTGCTTACCGCGGGCTGCGACACGAACAGCGACTGGGCGGCGCGGCTGACGGAGCCATGTTCGATGACAGCCTTGAAGGCTTCGATCTGACGCAAATTCAAGGGGCGTTTCATGCTGGGGTCCCACGAGGTCGGCGGCCGAGATTAACGCAGATCGGCGCACGGGAGAAGTCCGCGTGATGAATGACGACTACGACGTGATCGTCTGTGGCGCCGGCGTCATGGGCGCCGCCATCGCGCTGGGCCTGACACGTCTGGGCCAACGCGTACTGGCACTGGACGGCGGCGACGGCGACTTTCGCGCCGCCCGTGCCAACTTCGGCCTGCTGTGGGTGCAAGGCAAGGGCTACGGCAAGCCGGACTATCAGGCCTTATCCCACGACGCGGCCGATCGTTGGCCAGACTTTGCCGCCGCATTGCAAGCGCAGAGCGGTGTCGATCTGCAATTCGAACAACGCGGCGGACTCCAGTTCTGTCTGGGCGAGGCCCAAATGGCGGCACGCGCCGAACGTGTCGCGACATGGCAGGCGCAACTCCCAAATATCAGCCCCTGCACGGAAATGATCGAGCGAAGCGCACTGATGCAACTGATGCCCGACGCCACGCTGGGACCCGATGTATCAGGTGCCAGCTTCTGCCACCGTGACGGCCAGATCAACCCGCTGAAACTCTTGCGCGCGTTGCAGGGCGCGTTGGTGGCCGGTGGGGGAACCCTCGTTCATGGCGCCCCTGTGTCGCGTATCACACCTGAATCGCGCAACGGTTTCAGCGTCCAGGCCGGCACCCGGATCTGGCGCAGTGCCAAAGTTGTCATTGCCGCCGGACTCGGCTCGCCGGCCTTGGGCGCCATGGTCGGCCTGGACGTGCCGATACGGCCGCAACGCGGGCAACTGCTTGTCACCGAGCGCCTCGCGCCCTTGCTGCCCTACCCCGCCAGCGGCTTGCGCCAAACCGGCGAAGGCACGGTGATGATCGGCGTCACGCAGGAAAACGTCGGTCTGGATATGAACACCACCACCGCCGCTGCGGCGCAGATGAGCCGCAAAGCCTTGCGTGTGCTGCCGGCACTGTCGGAAGTCAGGTGGGTTCGGCAATGGTCGGCGCTGCGCATCATGACCCCCGATGGCGCGCCGGTGTATGCACAATCCGCCACCCATCCGGGTGCCTTCATCGCCCTCTGCCATTCCGGCGTCACGCTGGCGCCGATCCACGCCGGCCCCGTGGCTGCAGCGATCGTCGATGGCGCATTGCCCTCTGCATTCAATTTCTTTCATCACAGGCGGTTTCATGTTTCGCAAGCTGAATGAATCGAGCGCGCAGGCGCTGACCCTGACGATCGACGGTGTGCCGGTCGTTGCCGAGCCCGGCGAAAGCGTTGCGGCGGTGCTGGTGCGCCAGCAGAATCCCGTGGCACGCAATACGCCGGTCGCGCAGAGTCCACGTGCGCCCTATTGCATGATGGGCGTGTGTTTCGACTGCCTGGCGATCGTCGACGGCGTGGCATCCACGCAAACCTGTCTGGTGACTGTGCGCGATGGCATGCGCGTGGCGCGCCAGTACGATAAACGCAAGGTGGTGGCATGAGCCGATCCTTCGATCTCTTGATTCTGGGCGCGGGCCCGGCCGGCATGAGCGCCGCCATTCGTGCCCGGCAACTCGGTCAAAGCGTGCTGGTGCTCGACGAGCAACCCGCACCGGGCGGGCAGGTGTGGCGCGCCGTGGAGCAGGTCGCGGCAACGCCCACCGGTGCACTGCTGGGCGACCAGTATCGTTCCGGTGCCGCCATCGCTGATGCCTTTCGCGCGTGCGGCGCAGTCTATGAACCGGGCAGTCAGGTCTGGCAGATCGAGCCTGGCTGGCAGGTGTATCTCAGCAGGAACAACGCGGCCGAGGTCGTGCAGGCGCAAAGCGTCGTGCTGGCGACTGGCGCGCAGGAACGCCCGGCGCCGTTTCCGGGCTGGACCCTGCCGGGCGTCATGACGGTGGGTGCCGCACAAATTCTGCTCAAGACGTCGCAACAGGTTCCCGCCAACCCGGTGTGGGTGGTGGGCAGCGGCCCGCTGCCGCTGCTTTACATGGTGCAGCTGCTGCAAGCAGGCGGCACCATTGCAGGCTGGCTCGACACCTCGCCCCGCGATAGCTTGCGGCGTGGCCTGCCGCACCTGCTGCAAGCGCTACCCGCCTGGCGAGACCTGCTGAAAGGTTGGACATGGTTGCGGCAATTGCGTCGTGCCGCCATACCCATTGCACCCGGCGTAGATCGATTTTCGGTCGCAGGCGCCGGTCGTGTGAACAGCCTGACCTACACGTCGGCCGATGGCGCCACAGTGACGGTTCCCGCCACGTTGGTGCTGGTACACGAAGGGGTCGTACCCTCCATCCACATCACGCAAACCATCGGATGCAAACACTCGTGGCGGGAGGCGCAGCAGTGCCTCGCCCCGGATGTCGATCGATGGGGGGAAACGTCGGAGGCCGGTATTTTCGTAGCAGGCGACGGCGCGGGTATCGGCGGCGCCACGGCGGCTTGCATGAGCGGCGAACTTGCCGCCATCGGTGCCGCACGTCGTGCCGGCGTACTGGATGACGCGGCAGCTGAGCAGGCGGCAAGTCACCTGCGCCGCCAGTTGACTTCGGCCCTGTCGAGTCGCCCACTGCTGGATGCGATGTACCCGCCGCGTCCCAGCACCTTCGATCCCAGCGACGACACCGTCGTCTGTCGCTGCGAGGAACTCACCGCCGGAGACATCCGGCGGGCGGCCCTGATCGGACGTCCCGGTCCCAATCAGATCAAGTCGTTCACGCGGGCCGGCATGGGCCCTTGCCAGGGACGTCAGTGCGGCTACACGATAGCCCACATCATCGCGCGAACCCAGCAAAGGCCGGTCGCCGAGGTGGGCTTCTATCGCATCCGCCCGCCCCTCAAACCGCTCACCCTGGGTGAGCTGGCGACGCTCGACATCGAGGAGCCGAAATCATGATGCGCACGGGATTCGACGTCATCGCGATCGGTGGCGGCTTGCATGGGCTTTCAGCGGCGCTGCGTTTGGCGCGCGCGGGGCAACGCGTACTTGTTCTGGAGCGCTCCTGGGTCGGCAGACACGCATCCGGCGCCTCGGCAGCCGGCGTGCGCACATTGAATCGGGATCGCGGCGAACTCGATCTGTCTCTGGAATCGATGGCAATGTGGCACGACATCGAAGCGCTCGTGGGCGATACGTGCGGCTTTCATGCCAATGGGCAGATCTGCGTTGCGGAAAGTCCGGCGTCGTTGGCCAAGTTGACTGCCAAAGTTGACGCGTTGCGGGGCGCTGGCTATACGCATGAAGAAATGATTGGGCCAGATGAGCTCAAGCGACTGCTGCCTGCGCTGAGTGGACACTGCGTGGGCGCCTCCATCGCTCGCAGCGATGGCGCGGCGGACCCCCATCGCACGTTACGCGCGTTTCGGCGCGCAGCAGAGGCCGCTGGGGTGACGATCCAGGAGCAATGCGGCGTGACCGCCATCGAACGGCAAGGTGGCGACTGGTGCGTCGTTGCTGGCGAGCGGCGCTGGACGGCAGCGGCGGTCATCAATGCGGCCGGCGCCTGGTCGGCCCGGATCGCCGCAATGGTGGGCGACGAGATTCCACTGGACACCAAGTCGTCGATGATGATGGTGACCGAGCGGCTGGCGCCGTTCATCAAACCAGTCGTATCGATCATGGGCCGATCGCTTTCATTCAAGCAATCCGACCAGGGCACCCTGGTGATCGGCGGCGGCTTGCAGGGCACGCCCAATCTCGATCGCGGGGCGTCGACGGCACGCATGCGCGTCTTGTCCAAAGGCGCACATGCGGCCGTGGATCTGTTTCCCGACGTGCGGGATATTCGCATCGTTCGGGTGTGGGCCGGGCTCGAAGCCAAGACCGAAGACATGCTGCCCATCGTCGGCCCATCGCCCAACGCACCCGGCGTGTTTCACGCATTCGGGTTTTCCGGCCATGGCTTTCAACTCGTGCCGGTAGTCGGCGCGGCGCTAGCCGACCTGATCGTTGACGGCCACACCGCGCGCCCGATCCAGAATCTTCAGGCCGCGCGACTGATGGGCGCGTCCATGGAAATGACGTTGCCGCCCTTATCCGGACAGCCCCCTCTCATCTCCGTCAAGGAGTCCACAGCATGATGCGTTACACCATCAAGCGACTGTTGCTGGCGTTGCCGACATTGCTCGCCATGCTGACCGCAGTCTTCATTCTCGTTCGTCTCGTTCCGGGAGACCCTGCGGCGGTGATGCTGGGCGACCAGGCCAGCGCCGAGGCGCTGGCGGCATTGCGCACGAAACTCGGGCTGGATGCGCCCGTCTACGTGCAGTATCTGCACTTTCTGCGTGACATCGTCACGGGTAACTTCGGCATTTCCATGTCGAGCGGACGGACGGTCTTGCAGGAGGTGTCGCTGGTATTGCCCTGGACCATCCAGCTCACCTTGGCCGCCATGCTGATCGGTGTGACGTTCGGTTTGCCGTTGGGCATCTGGGCCGCGTTGCGGCGCAACGCCTGGCCGGACTACATCGGGCGCCTTTTGTCGTTGACCGGTCTGTCTTTTCCCGCCTTCGTTTCGGCCATTCTGATGCTGCTCGTTTTTGCCATCCAACTGCGGTGGTTCCCGGTCATCGGTTCGACCGCACAAGGCGACTGGCTCGCGCAGCTGCGGGGCCTGGCGCTCCCGGCCTTCAATCTGGGGCTGATCATGATGGCCTACGTCATGCGCGTCACACGCTCATCGATGCTGGGCGTCATGGGCGAAGACTATGTGCGCACCGCCCGCGCCAAAGGCGTCCGACCCATGCGATTGATCTTGCGGCATGGGTTGCGCAACGCGCTCATTCCCATCGTCACCGTCGTCGGCCTCTACTTCGGAACGCTGATCGGCAACTCGGTGCTCACCGAAATCGTGTTCAACCGCCCAGGGCTTGGAAAATTGATCCTCGGTGCATTGAACGCGCGCGACTACAGCCTGCTGCAGGGGCTGATGATCGTCTTCGCCGCTTGCGTGATCGTCGTCAACCTCCTCACCGACCTGGTTTACGGCCTCGTCGATCCACGGGTGAAATACAAATGAGCGCTGTCGCCTTGACCCCCGCCGCACGACCCAATGCCCTATGGCTGGCACTGCGCAAGAATCGACTGTCCTGGATCGGGCTCGGCCTGCTGGCCGTCATCGTACTGGCCGCGATCTTCGCGCCCTGGCTGGCGCCGCACGATCCGTTGCAACAGAACATCGCCTATCGATTGGAGCCACCATCGGAAACCTTCTGGCTGGGAACGGACAGCTACGGCCGAGATGTTCTTTCGCGCCTGATCTACGGCGCGCGCATCTCGCTCTTCGTCGGCTTCGGCGCCATCATGATTGCGATGACCATCGGCTCGGCCCTCGGCATTCTGGCCGGTTATGTGGGCGGCCTGCTGGACCAGCTCATCATGGGGCTCGTCGATGTGCTGCTCTCATTTCCGACTTTGCTGCTGGGCCTGATGATCGCGGCAACGCTGGGGGCCAGCCTTGAGAACCTGATCATTGCCATCGCCATCACGGAGATTGCACCCTTCGTGCGCGTCGCCCGTGCGCCAACCATCACGCTCAAGCAACGCGACTTCGTTGAAGCCGGCCGCGCACTCGGCTTCGGCCCCATGCGCCTGATGCGGGTGCACATCCTGCCGAACATGATCTCCGATGTCGTGGTGCTCGGCTCATTGTGGATGGCCTCGGCGATTCGTACCGAAGCCTCGTTGAGCTTTATCGGATTGGGCGTGCCGCCCCCCACCGCAACGTGGGGCAGCATGATCCGGGAAGGGTTCGAGAACATCCTCGACGCCTGGTGGCTGACGGTGTTCCCAAGCCTGGCGATCTTGATCACGGTGCTGGCGTTGAACCTGCTGGGCGACGCCCTGCGCGACGCCATCGACCCCAAACTGCGCTCGGAGTAACCATGAATGCAACGCAACCTGTGCTCGAGCTGCGCGACTTGCGCACCGAGTTTCGTATCGGCGGCCAATGGCATGCAGCGGTACGCGGCGTCTCACTTACCGTTCATCCAAACGAAACCCTGGCGATCGTGGGCGAATCGGGCAGCGGCAAAAGCGTGACGGCGCTTTCCGTGCTGCGTCTTTTGCCCGCCAGCGGTGCGCGTCACGGCGCCGGATCGGTGTGGCTCGACGGTATGGAGATCAGCAACATCCCCGAGAAAGCGATGGCCAATCTGCGCGGCGACGCGATCGCGATGATCTTTCAGGAGCCCATGACGTCGTTGAATCCCACCATGACCATCGGCGACCAGATCGCGGAGGCCATTCGCCAGCACCGGCGCGTTTCGTGGCGGGAGGCTCGAGCGCTGGCCTTGGACGCCTTGAATGAAGTCAAGATACCCGCAGCGGCCAAGCGTTTCGATGATTATCCGCATCAGTTTTCCGGCGGTATGCGGCAGCGCGTGATGATTGCAATGGCGCTGGCGTGCAAGCCGAAGGTGCTGCTGGCCGACGAGCCCACGACAGCGCTTGACGTGACGATTCAGGCGCAGATCCTGACGCTGCTGGACGACTTGAAAACGGCACATGGCATGGCCGTCGTGTTCATCACCCACAACCTCGGCGTGGTTGCGCAGATCGCCGATCGCGTGGCCGTGATGTACGCCGGTGAAGTCGTCGAGCTGGCTGATGCCGGCGCCCTGTTCGCCCGCCCTACGCATCCGTATACAGAGGCCCTGCTGCGCGCCATGCCGCGCGTGGATATCGACACGAGCCATCTGGACCCCATTCCCGGCCGCGTCCCGCCACTCACCAGTATGCCGGCCGGTTGTGCCTATGCGTCGCGCTGCGCCTTGCGCGAGGATCGCTGTCTGGAAACCCATCCCATGCTTGAGGCATTGCCCGGCAGTGAACATCAAGTGCGTTGCATCGTGCGCGCCGAACACTTGAGAGAAACCGCATGAGCGCCCTGCTTGAAGTCCGACATCTGGTCAAACGCTTTGAGAGCGGCGGTGGTTGGCTAGGGGGTGAGAAACAGATCGTGCGTGCCGTCAATGACGTCTCGTTCAGTGTGGGCCGTGGCGAGTCGATCGGATTGGTTGGCGAATCCGGTTGCGGCAAATCCACCGTCGCACGCACGCTGTTGCGCTTGATCGAACCTGATGAAGGCGAGATTGTTTTCGAAGGCAAGGATCTGCGAAAGGCGACCTCCGCCGAGCTGCGCAAATTGCGCCAGCGCATACAGATCGTGTTCCAGGATCCCTACGCATCGCTGAACCCGCGCCGCACTGTGCGTCAAACGCTCGCCGAACCGTTGGTGGTACACGGGTTGGGCAACGCGGCGCAGATCGAAGCGAAGGTCACGAAGACGATCCTCGAAGTCGGCTTGCCCGCGACGGCACTGGATCGTTATCCGCATGAGTTCTCCGGCGGACAGCGCCAGCGCATCGGCATTGCCCGCGCTTTGGTGCTCGACCCCGAATTGATCATCGCCGATGAGCCCGTGTCGGCATTGGACGTGTCGGTGCAGGCGCAGATCCTGCAACTCCTCCAGCGATTGAAGGAAGAACGGGGACTATCGTTCGTGTTCGTCTCGCACGATCTGGGCGTGGTGCGGCACTTCTGCGATACGGTGTGCGTGATGTATCTGGGACGCATCATCGAGACCGGTCCCACGCGCGACATTCTGGATCGGCCACACCATCCTTACAGTCGCATGCTGCGCGACTCCTCACCTGTGCCCGATCCCTCGGCGCGCATCACACTGGAAAAGATCGTGGGCGAAATTCCGGCGCCAACGCATTTGCCCAGCGGCTGCACCTTCCACCCGCGCTGCTCCCGCGTGCGTGACGATTGCAAGGCAACACTGCCACCGTTGGCAGCCATGCCGCCCAGCCGCGCGTGTGCGTGCTATCACCCGATCGGCGAAGGGTGACACCGCTTGCCTCTCGGGCAAGGCCTCATCCCTCGTAGATCAACGCCAGCGCTTCGCGCGACGCGCCCAATCGCTCCGACAGATCTCGCGCGGCATTGCGCAACAGCAACGTCATGCGAGGCGCGTCCAGCGTATGAATACGAGCGGCCAGGCCGGCCAGCGTCAAGGCCGCGACGAAGCGATCTTCATTGCCGAAGATCGGTATCGACCACGACGCGCTGTATGGATCGCGCACGCCGCTGGAGAAGAACGGCAAGGGATCCTTCCCTCGCTTGGCCAGTTGATCCCAGATCTTGAACACGCGGCCAGTGGACGACTGATCGGGCGGCATCACACTGCCCGCCAGCACCTGACTATGCAGTCCCTCATAAGGCTGCGATCGAAACAGGCATAAGCGGGAACCGTCCTTTTGCGGCGTGTAGTACGACGCGCTTTCTCCCGTTTCTTGCATGAGTGCCGTCAGCACCGGCATCACGACTTCGGCGAGTTTGAACCCCCGCTCATACACCCGCCCCAGGTACAGCACCCGGGGCCCGAGCGAATAAATGCCCTCTTGATTGCGCACTACATAGCCCGCACGCATCAGCGAGTTCAACAGCCGGAATATCGTCGTCTTGTGCAGCGGCGACAAGGCCGCCAGTTCGGCCAGCGAAAGGCTTGGACGTTGGGGTGAAAAGCAGTCCAACACGCTCAGTGCCCGCTCCACGGCGATCACGCCATCGTTACTCATATCTGCCTTCCCATCTACCCGCTTCGAACTCGCCACTGTACAGAGTACAACGCCATTTCACTCGATATAGTGGGCGTTCGAGCGTAAACAGAAACGAGGAAGACAATGACCGGCACATCACTTTTAGTCGTGACCGCCCACGTCGGGGACTTTGTCTGGCGGTGCGGCGGCGCGATCGCCCTGCATGCCAAACAAGGCATTCCAGTACATGTGGTTTGCCTGAGCTTCGGCGAGAACGGCGAATCGAACGCTGCATGGTCGGCCGCACCCGCGCCCAGCCGCGAGGAGGTCAAGGCATGCCGTCGCGCAGAAGCCGAAACGGCCGCTACCCTTCTTGGCGCCGCGCACGTCGACTTTCTGGATCTTGGCGACTACCCGTTGCCCGAATCGACGGCGACGGTTCAACGGATCGCACAGGCGATCAGGCGCATCAAGCCGGCCACCATCCTGACCCATCCTGAGCGCGACCCATCGAACCTGGACCATTGCCGCACCTTCAACATGGTGCTCGGGGCGCGCATGATGGCGCTCGCCCCCGGTCACGGCGCCGATATCGCGTCGCCTGCGCAAGTGATGTCGTTCGAGCCGCACCAGCCGGAGCTTTGCGACTTCAAACCCAACGTCATGCTCGATATCAGCGATGTGTGGGACACCAAAAAACAAGCCATGCAGGCGATGCCCACTCAGAAGAACCTGTGGGCGTACTACGAACGCGTCGCCCTGCAACGGGGTGCCCAGGCAGGCCGGCGCGGGCAAAGCGCGGCCGTTTACGGAGAAGCCTTTCAGAGCATTTTCCCGGCAGTGCGATCGTCATTGGTTTAAGCATTACCCATAAGAAAGACCGAGGAGACAACATCATGAAAACGCATTTCCTTCGTTATGCCACAGCCGCCATCCTGCTTGCCGGGTTCTCGGTGCAAAGTGCGGCCGCCGAGCCGTATCCCACGCGCCCGATCAAACTCGTCATTCCATTTGCTGCAGGCGGCCCCGCCGATATCGTCGGCCGGGAAATTGCCCGCGTGCTCGATAAGGAACTCGGGCAACCGATGGTGATCGTCAACCTGGGCGGCGGCCATGGCGTACCGGCGCTCAACCAAGTCCTTGGCGCACCGGCCGACGGCTACACCTTGTTCATGCCGGCTTCGGGCAACATGACTATTCCGCATCCCGCCACCAAGGATCTCGACCTCAAGCGGGTGCTGACGCCGATCAGCCAACTGACGTCGAGCCCGCATGTGCTCGTGATATCGAAGACGATTCCCGCCGACAACATCAAGGACTTCATCGCCTATGCGAAAGCCCATCCCGGCCAAGTCAACTTCGGTTCCGCAGGAACGGGCGGCGTGGCGCACCTCGGCATGGAAATGTTCAAAAGCCAGGCGGGCGTCGACGTGGTGCATGTGCCGTATCGCGGTACGTCGCAGGCCGTTACCGATCTGGTACCCGGCACGATCCACGCCTTGTTCAGCAGCATGCCGTCACTCAAAAGCATGATTGATAACGGCACCATCAAGGCCATCGGCATGTCCGCTCCCAGCAAGAGCGATATGACGGCGTCCATACCGGTTATCGCCAATGCGGGCCTACCGAAGATGGAATACACCACGTGGTACGGCTTGTTTGCCAAGGCAGGCACCCCGCCGGAAATCGTCGACACCCTCAACCGGGCGGTCAAGACGGCGTTGGCGGATCGGGCACTCGTGGAAAAATTGGATCCGCAAGGCATCGAACTGGTCTCATCTTCGCCTGAAGGATTGGCGCAGCTCGTCGACGTGGACACCGACAAATGGACGAAGCTCATCGCAGCCCAGCACATCACGATCGAGTAATTTTGGGCCTCATGCTCAACCGCACTAGCCGTCTGACGCGGTAGGTGCCGGCGACGGCACGGGGGGTCCAGCGCTCGCCCCCTGTATGACCAGCATCCCTGCAACCACCAGGAGGGCGCCCATCACGCGCAATGGCGTGATGGCTTTGACGGGCAGCCCCATCAAACCCACGTGATCGATCAGCATCGCGCACACCACCTGCCCGATCACCACGCACACGATGAAGGTGGTCGCACCCAGCCGGGGCAGCAGCACCAATGCCGCCGTCACGTAGATCACCCCGGCGATCCCGCCGACCCAAAGCCACCACGGCCCTTGCACGAGACGTCCAATCTCCGGCACGGGCACGCGCAGGGCCAAGATCAGGGGCAGGACGACCAACAGGCTTACCGCCAGCGATATCACCGTGGCCCACAGCGGATGCCCCAGCGCTCGGCCAAGAGCGGCATTACTTCCCGCCTGAAGCGGCACGGCCGCCCCGGCCAGCATCGCTAGCCCCAGCGGCATCAAGGTTGAAAACGAATAAGGCACGGCCATCGATCAGCACTCCAAAACACGATGAATAAGATTGCCAGATCATCAGCCATCCATTTAAATAATGGAAATTCCAATTTTTTATCCTAACTATTCGCGCCATGGATGATTTAAGACGGATCGATCTCAATCTGCTGCTCACCTTGCATGCCCTGTTGGCCGAAAAACACGTCACGCGGGCCGCCTTGCGTCTGCACAAAAGCCAGCCAGCCGTCAGTCACGCCCTGGCGCAGTTGCGCAGTATGTTCGATGACCCCCTCCTTGTGCGGCGCGATGGCGGGCTCGTGCTGACGCCGCACGCGCAGGCGCTAGAAGGCCCATTGGAAGCCGCCCTTGACCACGTGCGGGGGCTGTTGCGCACACCGGGTTTCGATCCTGCCCAGGCGCGGCGTCGATTTCGGCTGGCGCTGTCTGACTATGGCGCACGGATCATCCTGCCTCGGTTGATGCGCGCGTTGCGGCGCGATGCGCCTGGCATCGATCTGGCTGTGACGCAAGGCAGCAGGGAGGCGATGCAAGCGCAGTTGATCGACGGCGAACTCGATCTGGCATTGGGCGTTTTTATTGATCCGCCCCAACAGATCCTCACAGCCCCCCTGTTCCACGAACATTTCATCAGCGTGGCTGATCGCGCCACCTTACCGGCCACCGGCCGCTTGTCGCTCAACGACTGGCTTGCGCGTCCGCATGTACTCGTGGCGATGAGAGTCGACGGCGAGAACGAAATCGATGCCGCTCTGGCCGCCGCCAGTGCAAAGCGCCGGGTGGCGCTCGTGATGCCGCACTGGAGCACGGCGTTGGAGGTGATCGCAGGAACCGATCTGATATTGACCGTGGCCAGCCGCTGCGTGCCGGCATCCAAAAGAGGCGCGGGATGGCGGACTTTCGCACCACCCATCCCTCTCGCGCCATTTGAGTTTCAACAGGCTTGGCACAACCGGCGCGATAACGATCCGGCACACATCTGGCTCCGTGAGCGCGTTGCACAGTGCGCGGCCTTGCACCACCGTTGATGTGGACGATCCTTGCGATCGTTCAGCCCACGGCGTGGGCACAGTCCTGACGAACACCACGCATGACGCGTCTTATCGCACCGGCAATCCACCCGGCGCGGCTTGCCCGGGCGCAATCGCCAGGATCAATTCCACCCGACGATTGGCCGCACGGCCATCGGCGGAATCGTTGCTGGCCAGCGGCCGCGTGTGAGCGTAACCCACTGCGCGCAGACGATCGCTCGAAATCCCATCGTTGATCAGCTCGCGCAACACGCTGGATGCCCGACCCGAGGAGAGCTCCCAGTTCGAAGCAAACTGCTTGTTCTGGATCGTGACCGAGTCGCTGTGCCCTTCCACCGACACCTCGTAGGGATTGTGACGCAGCGCTTCAGCGATCGACTTGATGACCGTCGTTCCTGCGGGGCCCAACGTGGCCTGACCGGATGGAAACAACAACTCGCTGCTGATGCGCAGGCTGATCGTTTTTTCGTTGACGATGACATCGACCGAACTGCCCAAGCTATCCAGCCCCAGCGCCTGCAATGACGGCGGTTCGGGATCGGCGGGCGGCGGCGTGGCCACGAGCGGCGCCACAGGCGCATTGACAGACACCAGCGGCGCGCCTTGATGCTCAGCCGTCGATGCGGTCGCAGCCACTGTTGCATTTGGCGTATGGGCATCTTTCACCCACACCACCGGGCCAGGCCGATCGATATCCGGCACCGGTGCCCAACTGCCGCCGGGCGTCATCGTATCGGGAATGGGTGGCAAGGCCGTATGCAACGCAGTCGTTGCCGGTGCGGGCGTGCCGGCGGCGGATGCCACCATGGCCGACAGCGGCACCTGCATGGTTTGCGCCACCGGATCATCGCTCGCCGATGGCGGCTTGCTCATGCGCGACAGCCCCAGCATCACGACCAGCATCGCCAGCAACAACGTGAACAGATCAAGGTAGCTCAACAACCAGTTTTCGTCCGACTCGGCTTCAGAAGGTGCACCGAAGTGCCACCGCGCAAACCGCCCCGAGCCGCGCGCCGCGATCAGGGTGCTGGCGCGGCGCGCTGTCGCGACGGGCGGCGCCGTACGGCTGCCGCCCGTGCGTTCGGCCCGATCGAGGCTGGCCGCTTGCGCGCTCATCGCCGGGCCGAGAAATTGTAGGCCGGGGTGGCCGCGGGCCGGGCTGTGGCGGCACCGGAACGCGGCGATGCGGCAGCCATGGCCGCAGCGCTCATCGCATCCGGCTTAGGCTCGGACGTACGTTTGGCCGCCCGGCTGCCATCATCGATTTCGTCTTCGATGTGCAGCATGAAGGCTTCCAAGGTGGCACGCACTGCAGAGGGACCGCGCTTGTCGCACATCATCGAGATGCCTTGCAGCACCAGATTCATGCGTTCCACGCGCTGTTCGGTGCGGCGCTCGAGCTTGATCGCAATGGGCTTGGCGATCATGTTGGCCAGCAGAATGCCGTAGAACGTGGTCATCAGCCCGACCGCCAAGTGGTGGCCGATGGTGTCCATGCTGCCCGAGCCCAGCACCGTCATCAAATTGATCAATCCCACCAGCGTACCCAGCATGCCGAACGCGGGCGCAAAAGTGGCGATGATGCGGAACATGTGTGCTTCGGCACGTTCGCGCGCGCGCAGCCGGGCGATGCGCCACTGCAGCAGATCGATGATTTGGTCTTCGGGCGTATGGTCGATGATGAGTTGCACACCCGTGCGCAAGAACGGGTTCGATACCTTCTCGAGCTCGCGTTCCACCTTGCGGATGTCGTCGTTCATCCACAGCTTCGCCATGGCAACGAGTTCGTCGATATCGCTTTGGCTATCGATGCGATCGTCACGAAACACCGTGCGCACCAAGGTGCCGATGCGCTTGATCTCATGCAGCGGATAGGCCATCAGCAAGGCGGCGCAGGTGCCGCCGATCACGATGACCAGGCCGGGCAAGTTGATGTAGTTGCTCGGCTGGCTGCCCGAGAAGGCGGCCGCGATCAGCAGCGTCAAGGCGCCGACGGCGATGCCGATGACGGTGGATAAGTTCATGAGTGTGTGTCCCTGAGCCGGGGAGCAGCAAAGGGCAAAAGCCCCGGCGACACACGATTCTAGTCAGCAAGCGTCATCGACTATCCCGCGAAAAGCAGCCGATAAATGCCTCAGGTCGCGGCTTTCACAGGTCGGATGGCCGCTTCGGGATGAGTGTTACAGCGACCCCGGCCACAACGGCGGCGATAGCGAACACGATGAAATTCCACTCCGCACCTCGCCCAATGCCAGCAATGTAACCGCCCAGCAACGGGCCGCTCATTGCGCCTACGCGCGCAAAGCTCAACGCCCAGCCCGTGGCCGTACCCCGCGCATGCGCCGGATAATAATCGGCCAGATAGCCCGTCAAGATCAGCGAGGCCGAAATGCTGCCGATGCCGGCCAGCGCCACGAATACATAATTGAGCCACAGCGAATACCCCTGCATCAGACCCAGAATCGCGCCGGCACCTAGCAAAAAAGCTGCAGCCACCGCCCGCTTCGGGCCGACCTTGTCCGCAATCGCCCCCAATGCCAGCCCACCGATCGCCGAGGCCAGGCTGAATACGGCAAGAAACAGCAGGCTCGACCCCAGGTCGTAACCCAGCTTGCGCATGATCTGCGGCAACCAGGTGTTCAATCCATAAACGAGCAGCATCCCCAGGAACAACGCGATCCAGAAGAACACCGTGGCGCGCAGGTTGCGTGGCGCGAAGATGGCCGACAGTACCGCTTTCCAATTGGCACGCGGGCCATCGGCCGTAACGGCCAACGCTCGCGGCACGTTCAATCCGCTCAATCCGAAGCGTGCTGCCAGTCGTGCAGCCTCCTTGTGACGCCCCTTGGCGATCAGATATTCCATCGACTCGGGCAGCATGCGCGCCATGAACGGCACCGCCAGAAGCGGAATGACGCCCGCACCGATCACGCCGCGCCAGCCCAGATGGGGCACCAGCCAAATGGCCAACAGCGCGGCGCTCAAGATGCCGAACGAGTAGCCGGAATACATCACGCCGTAATTGAAGCTGCGCCGATGCGGTGGCGAATACTCGATCGTGAGCGCGGCTGCCACCGGGATCACGCCACCCAGCCCCAGTCCGCCGATAAACCTGAATACGCCGAACATGAACGGCGTAGGCGCCAACGCGGCGCCGATCATCGTCAATGAAAAGAGCGAGACGCACATCAACAGCATGCCGCGCCGTCCCACCAGATCGCTCAGGGTGCCGATGAAAAACGCCCCGAAGAACATGCCCACCAAGGCATAACTGCTCAACACGCCCAATTGCAGCGGCGACAGCATCCAGGCGCGGTCTTCGGCCATGGTGGGCAGCACCGCTCCCATGACCCCGACGTCATAGCCCTCGAAAAGAATGGCCAGCCAGCACACGAACAACACCGTTTTCGTGGTGCGTGCAGGCACGCTCCATTCAGGCGTCGAAGCACCCGGATGGGGCGCGGGTGCATTCGGGGCAAGAGCGGGTGCAGCAGTCGTGGAGGATGTCATCGTGGTGCCTGAATGATCGCGCCTGCGCGCGCCGTGCGTGATCGGTTATTCGTCAGACGTGATGCGCGAGGGGTAATGGCGCTGGCGTCTGCCGTCGTGGCGCTGGCGTCTGGCATGACGGCTCGGGCGTCATCCCTCACGCTGGCGCGTACTGCGCCATGACTCGGGCCAAGGCGGTGCCATGTTCATCGGCAAGTGCGGCGTCGCGCAGTTCACGCAGCGCCGCAGGCGACAAGGTGCCGGGTGCGCGATCCACCATCCCCATCAGCAACTCATAATTTTTCACGCCCCGCGCATGCGTATCGCTATAGCCCTTGACCAGCCGCTGGCACAGCGCGATCTCCAAGGCGAGCGCGGGATGCGCCGCCGCGTGATGCGCGATGCGTCCCAGCCAGCCCTCGATGCGCTGCGTCTCGGCGTGGTGGCGCAACGTCGACCGGCGCCAGCGCCGCATCCCCGACACCATCGACAGCATGAGATAGCCGCGCAACGAGCTGGTTCGAATCACCCGCCCGGAGCGCGTGAACGCACCCACCACACGGTTCAGAAGTCCGGGCGCCAGCAGTCGCCGGCCCAAGGCCGCCGGCAAGGTTTCCGCAATCTCTTCAAGCCGCGGATGCATGTACTCATTGATGGTCAGCAATTGATCGTCGGCCACCTTGACTTCGCGCCGCACGCGATCGAAACGTGTGGCCCGCGTCTTCAGATCCGCAACCCGGATCGTGTCTTCATAAGACATCCACAGTGCCAAGTGACGCGCCGTCTCGCGTAACAGCCGCGGGTCATCCGCCCGGCACTGCCGCTGCACGGCCTCGAGCCGATCGAGATACTGATCGGCATAGGCCGGATCCTGATAGTCGATCAACCGCCGCACGCCTTCGATGGCCACAGCCTGCACGTCGGCCGCAAACAGATCGCGTACCCGCACGACCAGTGCCGCCAACTGCGGTTGCGCAGGCCGCGGCAACGGCGCGGGATCGACATTCGACGCCGGCGGCACCACACCGGGCGCGTCCACACGCGCATACGCAGCGTCGAACGCCCGCAAACTGGCCTTTACGCCCACACCGCCACGCTCGATGGTCGCTTCGAATGCGGCGCGCCCAAACGGCAAGGTGCCGGTGGCTGCGAGCGCACCGAAAAGAATGGCGCTGATCACACTACCCGCCTGCTCGGCGGCCTGGGCCATATCGAAATGCACGAAACGCTTGGCCGCACGCGATGCATGCGCAAGCAGCGCCGGACTATCGACGCGGCCGTCGCCCATGGCGGACTTTTCGGCAATCGAATACACGCGATGGGTGGATGCGATGAAGGTCGTACGTGACGGCGTGACAAGCCCGCGTTGCACCGCGCGCCCGGCTTCCATCAGTTCCGAAGCCAACACGATATCCACGTCGCCCGGCATCGGCATCAATGCAAATACCGGCTCGCCACCGTCGGCCTGTGCGCGCTCGCGCGGATAAATCTCGACGTAATAAATGGTGGCACCCGTGCGTTGCGCCACGCCAGGCACAGACGTGGTCTGCGCCAGATAGCCGTTGCTTTCCGCCAGATCGACGATCCAGTCGGCCAGCACACCGCCCCCTTCCCCGCCCATGGCAAGAATGGCGATCTTGATCGGTTTGACGGAAGACATGGTCGTCATCACAGCACCCACTGCGCGCGACGTGCTTCGGCGCGCCGTTGCAGCCAGCCGATCACGGCACCACGCAGCCGCTGCCGCGCCCGATCCCAACGCGTGGGATTGCTCACGATCTGCGCGCGATAAAACGAGGGGCACAACACCGCAGCGTGCGATACCTCGCCGCACAAGCCGCAACCCACACAGCTATCCATCACGGTGGCCACCGGATCGGTGCGCAGCGGATCGGGATTGGGTTTGATCGAAAGCGACGGGCAACCCGATAGCCGGATGCACGAGTGATCGCCCGTACAGGTATCGGCATCGACACCAAATCGCTCGCGCACCACGCGTTCACCCGCGGCGATCGCCTGACGCACTTTAGGCTTCTCGCGCCGTTGCATATTGAGCATGCATTCGCTTTGCGCCACCAGCACCTTGGGCCCTTTCACGGTCGTGGTGAGCGCCTCGCGCAATGTGTCCGTCATCGCCTTCAAATCGTAGGTGCGCCGGATGGTCTTTACCCATTCCACGCCCACACCGCGCGCCGCCTTCTCGATCAGGTGACCGGTACTGCGCGTGGGATTCAAGGCCTTTGACGACAGAATGTCCTGTCCGCCCGTGGCCGAGGTATAGCTGTTGTCGACGACGATCGTCAGATTGTCGCTGCGATTGAACACCGCGTTGGCGATGCCGCTCGTCAAACCGTTGTGCCAGAAGCCGCCATCGCCCATCACCGAGATGGCGCGCTTGCCCGCCGGCACGTTCAACGCGGCCGCCCCTGCTGCGCCGAGCCCGTACCCCATCGTGGTATTGCCCAGATTGAACGGCGGCAGGATTGAAAACAAATGGCAACCGATATCGGCCGAAACGTGATGCGGGCCCAGTTCGCGCTCGACCAGTTTCATGGCGGTGAAGATGGGCCGTTCCGGACACCCCGTGCAGAAACCCGGCGGGCGTGCATGCACGGTATCTTCCAACGCCAGCACGGGCGCCGGTGTTTCTTCTTCGGCCATCGCCACGTCGGCGGGCGTCAACGGCGTTTGCCCTGCGCCTTCCGGCGCGTCGGCATCGACGTTGGCGTTGGCGTTTAAACCAGCGTTGGCGTTTGAACCAGCGTTGGCGTTGGCGTTTGCACCGGCATCGACCCTGCCACGGGCCTCCCCACCTGCATTGCCTTGCCCGATCGCCTCCGCGCCCGCATTGCCTGACACCTGCGCAGGCACCGTCGTCCGGCGTACTTCCTGCGCCACGAGCGGAATCACGCGCCGCGCCACCGGCTCCACCGGCACCGGCTCGATACGCCCGTAATGCTCCAGGAAAAGACGAATCCCCTTCAACATCGTGGCTGCGGTGTATTCCCCCGCCATCGGCAGCATATCCTTGCCATGCAGCGCCGCCGTGTGACCCGCGCGTCTCAGAATCGACGCGATGTTTTGCTCGACGAAATTCGGCTGCCCTTCTTCCAGCACCAGCACCGCGCGCTTGCCTTCGCAGAAGCGCAACAGTTCGGAGTCGATCAAGGGGTACGCCACGTTCATCACGTAAAGCGGTATCGCCGACTCACCGTACACGTCCGACAGCCCCAAATGATCGAGCGCCCGGATGGCCGTGTTGTAGCCCCCACCTTGCACGATCAGGCCGATGTCGTCGGCGCCTTCAGAGAAAAACTCATTGAGCTGACGTTGCTCGATAAACTTGATCGCCGCCGGCCAGCGATCCTTGATCTTCTCCTGCTCATGCAGAAAGCTTGCCGGCGGCAACACAATGCGGCTCACATCGCGATGCGGTGTTTCCATCGCCTCCTTGATGGTGAACGCGGGCCGGCGGTTATCCGAGGCCACAAACTGACCGTGCACGTGGCATGCACGGATCCGCAATTGCAGCATCACCGGCGTATTGGTCGCTTCGGATAAATCGAAGCCGTCTTTCACCGATTGCACGATACAGGGCAGGTTGGGACGCGGATCGAGCAGCCACATCTGCGACTTCATCGCGAATGCGTGGCTGCGCTCCTGCATGATCGACGACCCCTCGCCGTAGTCTTCGCCCACGATAATCAATGCGCCACCCGTTACCCCACCGGACGCCAGGTTGGCCAACGCGTCCGATGCCACATTGGTGCCCACCGTAGCCTTGAATGTGACGGCACCGCGCAACGGGTAGTTGACCGAGGCCGCCAATGTGGCAGCCGCGGTGGCCTCGCTGGCGCTGTTCTCGAAACGGATGCCGTGCTCCTGGAGAATGTCCTGCGCATCGGCCAGCACGTCCATCAGATGCGAAATCGGAGCGCCCTGGTAACCCGCCACATAGGCCACGCCCGACTCGAGCAGCGCCTTGGTCACGGCCAGAATGCCCTCGCCGCTGAACACCTCGCCCGCGCCAAGCCGCAATTTCTTGACCTCTTCAACGAATGAACGCTCAGCCATATGTCGCCTTTGGTGGGGAAATCGGGGTGTCGCGAAAGAATTCCATCCGAAGTAATATATTTTCAAACCAATATATTCAAAATCATGGTTTTCCCGCAAGCTCGCCCTGCCGTCGCGTTTGTGACACACTGCTCGCGTTTTCCCGCGAGCGTGTCACCCCATTTATGTCAGACCACGACAATCATCCGTTCATCGACGACTATCTCCCGGCCCTGCTCGCGCAGGCCAGTCACTTGATATCGGATGAATTTCACAAGACGGTGCGCAAGAACGGCGTTTCCGTCACTGAATGGCGTGTGCTCGCCACGCTTTACGGCGCGGGAGAAATCAGCATCGGCAGCCTGGCGGACATGGCCACCACCAAGCAGCCCACCGTCACACGTCTGCTCGATCGACTGGAAGTGCTCGGACACGTGCAACGCGTGGCGCACGCCACCGATGGCCGCGTCACGCTCGTGCGCATCACCGATCCCGGCAAGAAGTTGATCGCGTCGCTGATCAAACAGGCGAAGAAACACGAGGATCAGGTGATGGAAGACCTGATGCCGGGCGAATCGAAGGCGTTGAAAGAAACGCTGCGGCGTTTGATCGCGCACTACCGCTGAGCGATCCAGATCCGGCAGGTGATGATGGCCCGTCGGGTTCGAGCGACGTGGAAGCGCATGCCGAAGATGTACCGGAAGACGGGAGGCAGGTGCATCTCGAGAAACGGCCGACCCGCTAGACGCGCTGCGATCAGCCCTGGCAACTAACCTTCAGCTTGTTCACATGCCTTGCAAACCAAAGTACGTATTCATTGTTTACGCACTATAGTTTGTAAATTGGGTCTACAACATGGGATTTGTATGGCGGACTTTACCGTACGCACTGCTCAGCAGATGCCTATACTGCTCAAGGCTTTTCGCAGGCAATCAGGCCTGACGCAATCCGCTGTTGCCATGCGTTTGGGAGTCACCCAACAATCACTGTCCTCTCTCGAGCGCAATGCTGCGAAAGTAAGTGCCGATCGCCTGCTGGAAGTTCTGAGCATTCTGGGGGTGGAGCTTGTGCTGCGCAACGCCGACAAATCGCCCACGCACGAATCATCGGATGGTCCGAACTGGTGAGTCAGCGTCAAGCAAATCACACCAGCATCTCAGACAATACGACGTGCTTACCCGACTCACCGCCCAGCGCTGCCGACACCAATGCCTCGGCGATATGTGCCGCCGGATTGATGCGAAACCGGCGCGGCAGAACCGGCGCCAGCGCCCCCAACACTAAGGATGCGATGTGTTCGCCGGTTCGCTTTTCCGCGCGATCGCCACCAATCAGCCCGGGCCGCACGATCGCCAATGACCGAAAGCCGATGCGCTCGATATCGCGCTCCACCTCGCCCTTGATCCGGGAATAGAAGATTCGCGATTCAGAATCCGCGCCGCGCGCCGAGTTGAGCGCAAAGCACGTGGCGCCATGACGATGCGCGAGTGTAGCCACAGTGAGCGGATAGCCGTGGTCCACACGCCGAAACGCAGCCTGCGAACCGGCGGCTTTGATCGTCGTACCCAGTGTGCAGATCACGCTGTCCACCTTCCACCACGGCTCATCGGAAGCCAGTGCATCGAAGTTGACGATGGGATTGACGAGTTTGGTGTGCGCAGGCAAGGGCCGTCGGGTCAACGCCACCACGCGATCGACCCGCGCATCGGCAAGCAATCGCTTGAGCACTTCCGCGCCTACCAGCCCCGTGGCACCTACCAGCATGACCGTGTTCATCGCTATCCCTTCTCTTACGTAGCCGATCGGACAACCGCATCGTAGAGCGTGCGCACATACCGCTCGCATTGCCCGACCAATTGTAGGCTGGCGCGCCGAAACTACGCGTGCATATCGCGCCGCTACAGCGCGCGACTGCGCCAGCAATGCACCCGCCGTGCCCTCAACATGGCAGTGCCATGCCCCGCAATCGCAACGTTATGCAACATCGCGGCACAGCCGTGCCGTTATCCGGATAATCGCGTCCCGCCGGTGCTTGCCGGTTTACATCGACGCGGAGCCGCCATGCGCATCGTCTTGATCATCATTGGGGCCGCCGTCGTGGCCTACTTTCTCGTCCAGGGCATTCGTGCCCACAATCGCAAAAACAAATAATGAAAATCGGAAGCGCTATGAAGCCCACAGATATTTCCCCCAACGGCCGCGGGCCGAAGATCGATGGCGGGTCGATCAAATACATTGGCATGGGCGCCGTCATTTTCGCCGTCATCATCTTCTGCGCACTGGGCTCCTGGTATCAGGTCGACCAGGGCGAACGCGGCGTGGTGCTGCGCAACGGCAAGATCACGCGCATCTCCGAACCGGGCCTGGATTTCAAGGTGCCGTTCATCGATGAAGTGCGCCATATCTCCGTGCGCGATCACACATTCAACTTCGCCAAGCTCGAGGCCTACAGCTTCGACCAGCAACCGGCCACCTTGCGCGTGTCGGTAACCTACCGCGTGCCGCCCGAGCGTGTGGACGATCTGTACTCGGAGTACGGCAATCTCGAGAACATGCAGGTGCGCGTGCTTGAACGCAAAACCTACGATGTGGTGAAGAACGTGTTCGGCAAATTCACCGCCGTGAGCGCGATCCAGAATCGCGAGAAGCTCGGTGTGGACGTGAACGCTGCCGTGCGCGCGGCGATGGGCGAGACACCGGTGATGATCGTGGGCGTACAGATCGAAGAGGTGGGTTTTTCGACGGCTTACGAGCAGTCGATCGAACAGCGCATGCTTGCGCAGGTGCAGATCGAAACCACACGCCAGCAGAAGGAAACCGCCACCATCAATGCCGAAATCATCGTGGTGCAGGCCAAGGCCGATGCGGACGCGCAACGCGAACGCTTCACGGCCGAAGCCGACGGCATCCGTCTGCGCGGTGAAGCCGAAGCCTCTGCCATCGAGGCGCGTGCCAAGGCACTCGCCGCCAATACCAACCTGGTCAGCTTGAATGCGGTCGAGCGTTGGGACGGCAAGCTGCCCGCCACGCAGGTGCCGGGCTCTGCCCTGCCCTTCATCGGCATCAAGTAAAGCGTCAGGCTCGCTTGCGCGATGCGGCCAACTGCATGCGGCGATCGATCGCATCGCCGTCGCCGCACGAGCCATCCGCGCCGGCGCTGACGCAAGTTTCTGCGCCTTCAAGGCGCCGTGCGAGCGGCCTCCAGCGCTCGCGTCATATAGCGAGCACCCGCGCCGTAACCCACGAGCTTGGCGGTGAGATCCGGCGACAACTGGGATGCCGGCGTATAGCCGTGCCGCAGCCAGTAGGGCACCGCGCTCTCCAATGACACCAGACTCGCGTGTGCGAAACCGTCCGCGCCAGCCCGTGCCGCCGCCGTCCGCAGTAGCCGACCGCCCAACCCCGTGCCTTGCGCCTCAGGGTGCACGGCACAGTCGTGCAGAAACCAACTGGTGCATACTGCAGGAAGACGCGCGACGGCAACGTTCAGGGCGGGCGGCACGCCGTCCACCCATGGATAAGCGATCAAGTAAGCGCCGACGTGCGCCGTATCGCTTGCCGCCACCCAACAATGATCGGGCGCGAGCGCCAACCGGTTGAGAAAGAAGTCGGCGTCCTCAAGCAGGATGTGGGTGTAAGCCAGCGCTTGGACATCCAGAACACCGGTCACGTCAGACGGCAGCATGGGCCGGATGCGATAGGAAGATTGCAAGGTCATTCAGCCTATTTTAAGTGCTGACGTTAAAGCCGTAACCACGCGTAAAGGACGCAGTGGCCACCAGCGCTGCCGGTTAGCATCGCGACCTTCAAATTTCCATCGCCTCGGCGGCACCTCATGAAGCTCCTGAAATTAATTGCCCTGCTCATCCTGGTTCCCCTGCTGATGACAGCGTTCGGCACCTGGGAAAAAATACGGGCCGACGAAGATCGGGCGGATCTGCAATCGCTTGCTGCCAATTTGGACGAGTCGATTCCGAAACTGCGGCAACTCGTGGCCGAGCGGCCCATGACGTCCGTTACGGTGGGTGACCAGAAAATGGCGGCGACCCTGGCCTTGTCGCGCTTCGAAAGCGCGGCCGACGAAATGGGCACGATGCTGGCGCTGTCCGCCGTGCGCGTCGGCTTGGCCGTGGCCACGATCGCCTTGGGCATCATCGCGGCCACGATCGGTGCGCTCGCATTGGCGGCCACCATTGCCGCGGGCGGGATCGCCCGCCAATCACGTGCGCGCATGCTGCGGGCCTTCGAAGCGGGCCGCCGGCTGCTGCCCTATGTGCTCGTGAGCCACATCGCCATCATCGCTGCCGCTGCCGCAACCATCATCGTGTTCGAAGCATTGGGCATGTGGCACATGGGCCGCATGTCTTCAGGCGATTTCAAGCTGCTGCTGGCCGGCGCCGCCATTGCCTTCGGCTGCCTCTTCACCGCCTGGAGCATGTTCAAGCAACTGGGCCTGATGCTCCAGATGTTCGAGCCCACGCCGATGGATGCATTGGGCCGTACGGTATCGGAAGCCGAAAGCCCCGCGCTGTGGGATTACGTGCGCGGCCTGGCCACTCGCCTGGGCGCCCTGCCGCCCGACCATATCGTGGTGGGCTTGACCGAGGGCTTTTACGTGACGTCGCACGACGTCCTGCTGCAGCCCAGTGCGCAAGTGCTGCACGGCCGTACCCTCTACCTGCCATTGCCGTACCTTGCCACACTGGATCGTGACGAAACCAGCGCCATCATCGGGCATGAACTGGGTCACTTCGCCGGTGCCGATACGGAATACAGCCAACGCTTCGTGCCCATCTACGATGGCGTGTCGCGCAGCTTGCATGTGGTTGCCGGCTCGATCATCCAGGGCGACCTCCTGCAACGCACGATGATGCGACCGGCGTTTCTGTTCGGGGTGTTCTTCATGGAACAGTTCGATCACAGCGTCAATCACTGGAAGCGTGAACGCGAGTTTGCTGCGGATGCCACTGGCGTTCGTGTCTCCAGCGCAGAAGCCGCCGGTGCCGCGCTGGTGCGCAGCGTGGCCATGATGCCGCGCATCGACCAGGCGTTGAGCGCACGCGCGGAAGCGTCCGATGCGATTGCTGAAGACGCCATCGAGCAGTTGCTGCGCGCGCTGAGCGGCGCCCCGCTGACGGCGCCCGACGAGCACCTTGACGAACGCCTGCCCCACCCCACCGATTCGCACCCGCCCACGCGCAACCGGATCGAAGCGCTCGGCACCACCGTGCCCGCCGTGCTCGCACGCGGTCTGCGCCCGGTCACGGTAAGCGAAGGCCTGAAAACGCTGGATGATTATCTTGGCAACGCCGCACCGCTGCGCCGAGCGCTGTCTGACGACTTCGACGCACACGTGAAGGCGCAAGACCAGGAAATCACCGAATTGCTCCAGGCGCACGCCGACGCCGTCCAGGACGAAACCACGCTCGTGGAAGGCGCACGCAAGCACGGCATTTTGATGTACGTGTTTGGCGGGTTCTTCGCCCTCGTTACAGCGTCGATGCTTGTTTTTGGCCTGATGACGGCAACCACGCTGGGCAATTCGTTCACCACCGTGATCATCGTCGCGGCGTTGTTCGGCGTATTTTCCGCCGGGCTGTTCTGGCGCGGCCGGCATTTCGTGCGCGACCACGACAAGCCGCTGATCACACTCACCCCGGATCACTTCATCATCGCGAACGTGGCCGATCCGTTACCCATCGCGCATATCGCCGACATGGGCCTGCAGGTCGGCAACGGCATCCGCATCACCCTGACGTTGGAGCCCGAGGCGGGCACGCCTCGGATGCTGCCGCGCAAAGTGGGTGCGCGCGGCGGCAAGTTCAATGCGCGCAAACGCACGTTGACGATTCTGATGGCGCAGGCGTCGGCCAACGGCGAGCGCCTGAAACCGGATCAACTGCTCGATTTGCTGTCGAACTATCTGAAGGCGGGACAGGCGCGCCAGATCCTGCACGACCGGGCCTGAGTCCCAAGCCGCCCTCTACGGGGCGGCCATCTCGCCAGCGCAGGGTTGCTGCGCTTGTTCAAGGCTGGCTGTGACCTGCCCTCAGGCCGGGCTAATCAAGCCGGCTCAAGCTAGCCAAGCCGGTCCAGGCCTAGCCAAGCCAGGCCAAACAGGAACACGTCGGTGAGCGCTTGCCGCCTACCAGCCTGAACCGCCACCGCCCCCCCCTCCGCCGCCCGACGATCCGCCACCGGAGGAGCCGCTGGACGACGAAGAGCTCGACGAGGATGACGATGAGCTGCTCGACCAGCTCCCGCTCGACCCGGGCGCGCTGGACGACGACGGCGTACTCACCGGACTCACATCTCGGCTCACCTCGCGCACCATATCCGATGGGTCGCGCTGCATCATGTCGTGACCGCCGTAATCCCGCTGCATCATCTCGAGTGCAGCCATGCCCGCCACGCCGGCAAACAGTCCCGAAAACGCGGCCGCCCATTCGCGGCCCACATCCAGCGCCACGGCATACGGCAGGCAGCGCTCATACACCGCGAGCTTCTCCTCAGGCGTGACGAGTGCTTGCAGACGCGGACCTTCGGCCAGCGTGAGGTACTGCTTGAAGCCTTCAAGTTGATCCAGGATGCGATAACCCGCTTCGGTGTAGCCGCGCAGCACGGTAAAGCCACGGATGACGGTGGGCACCAGCAGCATCGGCAGCACGACGGTCAAAGCGACCCACTGCCCGCTCAACAACATCTGCAACTGCGCAAGGAGGATGAAGCCCAGCATGGGGATCGCCATCATCACGATGAAGATGGTGGCGACGACGCTGAAGCCATTCTTGCGCCACGAGCGGACGTAGAACGTCATCACCGCCATCCAGAAAATCGACATCACGACGATCACCCCGTAGGCCGGCGATCCGGGTTCTTGCCACCATGCGGCGGCGATGCATGCCACCACATAGCCGAGCCACAGCATCAATCCCCGCCCAGCCCAAGGGCTGCTCGACACGAACAACTTCTTGTCCCAGGTTTTCTCCAGCGTTGTCTGCACCTGCTCTTGTGCGTCGCGAAACCGCCGATTCTCCAGCCCGTCGTTATCGAACGCCTGATCCTTGCGAAACAGCTTCTTGAGTATCACGGCAAGAACCGGATCCGTTGCCGCAGCATCGGCCTGCTCGCCACGTTCGAAACGGGTGCCGGTGTCGGTCTTGCGCATGCGCATGGCGCGCAGCGAAATCAACTCCAGCATGCCGACCACATACGACCGGTCGTCGTAGGCTTGCCGCACGATGTAGCGTGCCGATGGCGCCGACACCCCCTCTGGCGCCTCGTACAACGGCACGATCATGGGTTGCGACGTGCGGCGCACGCGCCGGCGCGCCACCCAATAGAAGACGGCGACCACGATGAAACCCAGCAACGCGACCGCCGTACCGATATTGTCGCGCACGGCGTAAAGCCAAATCTGCAGATCCGAGGGTGCGTCCACGATGCCCTTGGGCCACGCGGCCGCCACGGTCAGACCTTCTTCGATTCCCAACGGCGTCGTCGTCTCGAACGACACGCTGCCGGCACGCCGATCCGTCACCCGTGCGTCCTTCGCGGTTGCGCCCTGACGACCGGTGTACACCGCCGTGCGCAGAATCTCGCCGGCTTGAGGCAGCGTGATGCGCGCACTCGCACGATCGATGGGAAACACCCACCCGGTGCCCGTCACGTTCCAATACAGCTCATCCACGTCGCTGAAAAAGCCGACCTGACGTGTGGTGCGGTATCGGATCACATATTCGTGCGCGCCGCGCTCCAGCAACACATCGCCACTGCCGATGCGAATGCGCACGCCGTTGGTCAGATGCTCGGTTTGATAAGGTTCTGCGTGGCCGCCCCGCGAAACCCCGAGCACGTCGAAGCCCATGACCACGCTCGTGCCGTCAGTGCGCCGATAGCGTGTGGGGAAATCGCGCAGGATCCCGCGCGAGATCTCGTCGCCCTCGGCAATCAAGCGAATCCGTTCACTCACGATCAGGTCACCGTTTTTCTGAACGGCGATGTCGCTGAAGAAATCGGTGATGCGTTCGTCTGCGCGTGCGCCGCTCACCAGCGTCACGGCCAACAGCAATGCGCCAAGCCAGGCTTTCATGATGGCGTCTCGCTCAGAACTTGACGGCAGGAACGGTGGCGGCCGCGGGATCGCCCAGGTCGAAATACGGCGCCACCTTGAAGCCGAAACTCGACGCCACGATCACGCTGGGAAACGACTCGACCAGGTTATTGAGTTCGCGGGCCGTGCCGTTGTAGTAACGGCGTGCCATCTGCAGGTGATCCTCGATCTCGGACAGTTGCGCTTGCAGATGAAGGTAATTGCCGTCGGCCTTCAACTGCGGATAGCCCTCGGCCACCGCGAAGAGCCGCCCGATGGCGCCGCTCAGCGCCTTCTCGGCCTGCGCCTGATCGGCCACGCCATTGGCGTTGATGCTTTGTGCGCGCTTGGCGGCGATATCCTCGAAGATGCCCTTCTCGTGCGCCGCATACGATTTCACGGTCTCCACCAGATTAGGGATCAGATCGACGCGGCGGCGCAGTTGAACATCGATGCCGCTCCAGCCCTCGCGCGTCATGTTGCGATGGCGCACCAGACTGTTATAGAGCTTGATCACGTACAGCAAGACAACGACAGCAACCGCAACGGCCACCCAGGCGCCGATAGACATGGACTTCAATCCTTATTGTTGTGAGGGGATACCGTGCGTCAATACGCATGCGCCATCTTCCGCAGGGGGTAGTTAACCCCAATAGGATGAACCGCGGCGGCGACATTCGTTACGGCGCGCAACGAAATCGATCCAGATGCGTATTCGTTCCGGGTTCACTATGATGTCGGATTGTTCACGGAGTACATCGCATGGAATCGCTGACCACACAGGGCATTCAGATCCCCCGCCTAGGCCTGGGCACGTTCAAGATGGAGGGCGACGTTTGCCGGTCCGCCGTCGAGAGCGCCATCGAACTGGGCTACCGCCACATCGATACGGCCACGCGGTACGGCAATGAAGCCGCCGTGGGTGAGGCGCTGGCCAATATTTCGGTGCCGCGCGGCGACCTGCACGTCACCACCAAGGTCTGGCACGATCAGCTCGCCCCTGATGCCATCCGGCGTTCGTTCGATGCCAGCCTGAAAAACCTGCGGCTGGACTACGTCGATCTTTACCTGGTGCACTGGCCGTCGCCCAACATGAACCTGCATGCGATCTTCGAGACGCTCGCGGAACTGCAGGCCGAAGGCCGCACGCGTGCGATCGGCGTCTGCAACTTTACCGTCGACCTGCTGCGCCAGGCGATCGAAGAGGTGGGTGCACCGATCGCCTGCAATCAAATCGAGTTTCACGCGCTGCTCGATCAAACGCCGGTGCGCAGCTATCTGGCGTCGAAGTCGATTCCGGTGGTGGCCTACTGCCCATTGGCACAAGGCAAACTGACCGCACATCCGGCCATGGTCGAGATCGGCAAGAAGCACAATGCCAGCGCCGCACAGGTGGCGTTGCGTTGGTTGCTGGACCAGGACGGCGTGCTGGCCATTCCGAAAGCCTCGCGCGTCGAAAGCCAGCAGGCCAATCTGGATGCGCTCAAAGTCAAGCTGGATGACGACGATCGCCGCGCGATCGCAGCGCTGCCGAAGAACGAACGTTGCGTCAGTCCGGATTTCGCACCCGCCTGGGATTGAACGCATCATGCCCGGCGAAGGTTAGGCTAACGCTCGACTAACGCCCGGGTAACGCTGCGTTAACGCCCGCCCGCCACATCCACCACGGCGCCGTGCACGTACGACGCCTGTGGCGAGGCCAGCCACAACACCGTTTGCGCCACCTCCTCGGCACTGCCCGAACGCGCCATCGGCACCGCGGTCTTCGCGAGCTCGCGCACATGGGCCGTGCCGCCGTGAAGGTCGTGGATATCGGTCTCGATCAATCCAGGCCGGACGGTGTTTACCCGGATGCCTTCGGTGCCCACTTCCTTGGCAAGCGCGAGCGAGAAACTGTCGATCGCGCCCTTGGTCGCGGCGTAATGACTGCCCCCTGCCATGCCGCCCAGGCGCGATGCCACCGACGACATGTTCACGATCGCCCCCCCTGCACCGCCGTGCCGGGTCGACATCCGCCGCACAGCCATCCGCGAGCAATAGAACATGCTGAAGACGTTGGCACGAAACACGCGTTCGAGCGTCGCCGCGTCCATATCTTCCACGCGGCAACTGCCCAATACCCCGGCATTGTTCACGAGCACATCCAATCGCCCGAATGCGCGATCCACGGCATCGAACAAACGCTCCACGTCGTGCGGCAAACCCACATCGGCCTGTATGGCAATCGCCGCGCCCCCTGCACCCAAGATGCCACGCACCACCGCGTTGGCCGACGCCTCATCGTTGCGATAGTTCACCGCCACGCGATAGCCCTCGATTGCGGCCAGGCGCGCAATGGCCGCGCCGATCCCCCGGCTGGATCCGGTGATCAATATGGTTTTCGTCATTGCGGTTCGATCCCCGCTTCCTTGACGAGCTTGGCCCACTTGTCGATCTCGGTGGCGATGAACGCTTTCAAGGGGGCCGGATCCTGATACGCGGGTGCGATACCGTTGGCAATCAGCCGCTGCTGCAACGCCGGATCGTCGAGCGTCTTGCGTGCGGCCGACGTCAGCTTGTCGACCACGTCCTGCGGTAGCCTCGCCGGACCCACCAGCGCAAACCACGCGGTGATCTCGAAGCCCGGCAGCACTTTGGAGAGCGGCGGCCAGCCTGGCGTGAGTACGCTCTCTTCTCTGGCCGTGACTGCAATCGCGCGCAAACGCCCGCCCTTGGACTGCGCCAGCGCATTGGCCGCATCGACGAAGGTGAAATCGAGATTGCCACCCAGCACATCGTTCACCGCGTCGGGAATGCCTTTGTACGGCACGGCCAGCACATCCAGCCCGGCCATCGACTTCAACATCGCCAGCGACACTTGCGAGCTCGACGATCCGTAACCCGCCGAGAGTTTGCCCGGACGCGACTTTGCGTAGGCGATGAATTCTTCGGTGGTCTTGGCCGGAAAGTCCGACCGCACCATCAGCACCAGCAGGTTCGAGCCCAATCCGGCGATCGGCGTGAAGTCCTTCAACGGATCGTAGGGCAGCTTCTTGAAGAGGCTCACATTGGCGGCGATCGCGGTATTCGCACTGATCATGAGGGTATGGCCGTCCGGCGCGCTCTCGGTTAACGCCGCCACAGCGATGATCCCCTGAGCGCCCGGCTTGTTTTCAACCACCATCGTCTGGCCCAGCGCTTTTTGCATGTCGCTGCTGACCAGACGTGCCAACTGATCGGTGGCGCTGCCGGCGGGAAACGGCACCAGTACCCGTATCGGTCGGTCCGGATAGGCGTGCACGGCGCCGCCGGTGAACATCCCCACCGCCAGCAGCGTCACACTGGCGAGCCGTCGAAGCAAAACATTCATGGTTGTCTCCTGCTATGCCGTCCTGCGGACGGTCTGTTTTGACATGCGCCTAGACGTCCGTTTGCCCCTGCGCTTGCGGATGCTCGGCCGGCAAGGCAATCGGCAACGTCAAGAGGTGGAACGACAACGATTTGCCGTGCGTGTCGAGATTGAGCGAGTCGTTGACACCGCCGTCCAACACATCGTCGAGCACGAAATTCATCGCGGCAATCTTGGGCAGCAGATAGCGTTTGACGGCCGTGGGCCGACGATCGGCGAACAACGCCATCACGCGCGCTTCAGTCACCTCTGCCACCAGCAGCGCATAGTCTTCCGCGCGGTAAGCAATCACGCTGATATTGGAGCGGTTGCCTTTATCGCCCGTACGCGCGTGGGCGAGGCGATGCAGAAGAACCGTCTTTTCGAGGTCGCTGGACATGATGCGGTCACTCCACAAAATGAAAGGATGCGGGCACATGCTCGCGCGGGATCAGGCACGACGATGTCGAGAGCCGCTTGCGCTTGGCCAACCGCACCCCGCCGCCGCCCGCCGGCCCGCAGGTATAGAGCGCATCGACTTCACGCAACAGCCGATCGATCTGATGCTGCTCCGCATGCGCCGCCGCGATGCGCAACCGCACTTCGGTAGCGCTGCCCACGGGCTCCCGCGCCAATGCCGCGCCGCGGTCGTCGCCCAGGATGCTCATCACGCCGATCAGATCGAAACGCAACGTAAAGTCGTTGCCCAGCCGCTTGCGGATGATGTCGGCCGCGAGACGCGCCCGTGCTTCGGCGTTGGGGCCCGCGTACGAAATCTCCCCTTCACCCAGCCACCCGCCCTCGAAAAACACAGTGGCCTTCAGCGTATCGGTGCGAGGATGGCCCTTGATGCCGGTCAAGCGAACGCGATCGGGGCCGATCTGCTCGACTTCCACCGCGCTGAAATCCGCCACCACATCCGGCGTGATGTAAGCGGCTGGATCGTGCACTTCATAAAGCATCTGCTCCTTCACCGTACGCGGATCCACCAGCCCCCCGGTGTGCGCGGCTTTCGTGATCACGCACCCCCCGTCGATGTCGATCTCGGCGATCGGAAATCCGGGGTTGTGCACATCCGGCACATCCTTGAAACCCGGATCGGCAAAGTACCCGCCCGTGACCTGCGCACCGCATTCAAGCAGATGACCCGCCAGGATCCCACCGGCCAGTTGATCCCACTGATCCTCGCGCCACTTGAACGCAGCCATGGCCGGACCCAACACCAGCGCTGAATCGGCCACGCGTCCGGTGATCACAATCTGCGCGCCGGCGGTGAGCGCGCGGGCGATGCACGACGATCCCTGATAAACATTGGCGCTGACCAGCTTGCGTTCGCGCTCGGCCGGTGTCAGATGCTTGAGAAGTTCCTCCATGCCCATCGGTGTGGACATGTCGTCGCCCTCGACCACTGCAATCCGGGGCGCCGGCAAACCCAGCGCCTGTGCGAGTCGCTGGATGTGCCGCGCGGCACCCCGAGGATTGGCCGCCCCCATGTTGCTGACGATGGGAATGTCGTGCGCGAGGCAACGTGCCAGCACCGGCCGCAGCTCCAGTTCGAGCAAGGGTTCGTACCCGCTGTCAGGGTCGTCCTGCCGCATGAGTTGCCGCAACGCCAACGTGCGCTCAGCCAACATCTCGAAGATCAGTGCGCGCGGGCCGTCGTGCGCAATCAGGGTGTCCACCACCGGCCCGGGCGCGTCGATCCGATCACCCGAAAAACCGGCGCCCGCTCCCACCGCAATCGTGCGCATGGTTGTCTCCCGTTGTTGTCGCTTTATTATCGGAACCGCCTATCGTTCTGTAAAATTAATTTATCTGCACAATTCATTAGCCAATATGATTAATTTCAGCGGTCGAGCGTTGCACGCGTTTCTGGTGCTGGAAGAGTGCTTGCAGTTCACGGTGGCGGCCAAGCGGTGCAATGTGTCGCAGTCGGCCTTCAGTCAAACGATCGCCAAACTCGAGCAGCAGGCGGGCGCCCGGCTCTTCGATCGCAGCACGCGGCAGGTGGCGCTCACGGCCGAGGGCAAACTTTTCTCGATCAGCGCCCGCCAGCTTGCCTTCGATATCGACGCGGCATTCAAGAACATCGGTGAGCACGCCGCGCAACGCCGCGGCAAAGTGGCCCTCGCAGCGCCCCCCTCCCATCTCTCCGACTGGCTTCCCGCCATTATTGCCACCTATCGGCGCGAGCATCCGGGCGTGCAGGTCAGCGTGTTCGACACCTATTCCGATCGTTGCCTGTCGCTCGTGCGCGAGGGCTCGGCCGACTTCGCGCTCAATGCCCAACGAGGCAACGATCGAGAATTCGAGAGCACGCTGCTGTTTCAAGAGAACTTCTATCTCGTCTGCCGGCAAGATCATCCGCTGGCCACACGCAAGCGGCTCAACGTGGCCGATCTGGCGCAGGTGGACTTCATCCATACCGTGCGCAGCGGCAGTGTGTGGCAGCAGCTCATGCCGGTGCTGCGCGCCGTGCCGATTCGCGATACCGGCATCGAGGTCGAGCATTTCACCACCCTCGCCGGGCTGATCGTCCATGGATTCGGCGTGAGCGTGATGCCGCAGTTCAGCCTGCCCACTTTTCACAACGCGGGGCTCGTCTCCATTCGCCTGCGCGATGCCGGACTGAAGCGGCCGGTATACCTCGTGTGGGCGCGCGGGCGCAGCCTGTCCATTGCAGCCCAGACCCTGATCGGCATGATCAAGCGGCAAAAACCGGTTTGATGCGCTGCACGGAACGACCCTCGGGTTTCCGATAGGTAGGCCATTTCATGCGCCAAGGCCGTGCGCCTGCGCCGGCGCAACCGAGGCCTCTGCGCACACTGTGCGAGCGCCGATTTACCTATGACGACAGGGGTTTGGCGGCGGGTTCCAGCAGGCCGCGCCGGGCGCTTCAAGCGCAAGCACCAATTCGACGCATACCAAATTGGCATGAGGAACCCCCCTTTTCGCATTTGACCCGTATGGAGCACGGCTCGCAGAATGGTCTCGCACCGTGGCCTTGCCCGGATGCCATTGCCGATTTCACATATCGTCATCACAAGGGGAATACTCGTCATGAAGCTTCGCACCCACGCCGTCACGACCGCCCTCGCAGCCCTCTGTTGCGCTGCCGCCGCCACCGCCTCGGCACAAACGCTGTATGTCGCCGCCAACGGCGGCTCGACCGAGAAGCTGATGAAGGAAAAACTCTTCCCTGAGTTCGAGGCGGAGAACCCCGGCGTGAAGGTGGTGCAGGTCACCGGTACGTCGACCGAAACCTTGGCCAAGATGCAGGCGCAGCGCAACAAGCCCGAGATCGGCGTGGCCGTGCTGGACGACGGTCCGATGTGGCAGGCGCTGCAGCTGGGCTTCTGCGATCCCATCCAGGCCGATACCTTCAAGGGCCTCTACGACATGGCCAACATCGACGGCAAGGCCCTCGGCGTCGGCCTGGTCGCCACTGGTCTGGCCTACAACACCGAAGCCTTCAAGAAGCTGGGCCTGCCCGCGCCCACCTCCTGGGAAGCGCTGGTCGATCCCAAGTTCAAGCAGAAGGTGGTGATTCCGTCGATCACCAATACGTACGGGCTGCACACGCTCGTGGTGTTTGCCAAGTTGCGCGGCGGCAGCGAAAAGAATATCGACCCCGGGTTCAAGGCCATGGTCGATGAAGCCGGCCCCAATGTGGTCGCGTGGGAACCCGCGCCGGGCAAGCTGGCGGAGATGTTCCAGAACGGCAGCACCATTCTTGCCGCGCATGGCAGCGGCCGCGTTCAAGCCTTGAAGAACACCGGCTTCCCGGTGGAATTCGTGTACCCCAAGGAAGGCGCAGTAGCGTTGCAGGTCGCGGCCTGCGCGGTCAACAAGAGTCCGGAGCCCGAGCTGGCGCAGAAATTCCTGAAGTTCATGGTGCGCCCCAAGACGCAGGAACTGCTCGCGCAAAGCGAAGGCTGGGGTCCGACCAACACCGAAACCAAGCTGCCTGAAGACGTGGCCAAGCGTGTGCCTTACGGCCCGGAAGCCGTGAAGAACATGCAGGTGATGGACTGGACCACGATCAATGCCAAGCGCAGCGAGTGGACCACCCGCTGGAACCGCACCGTTGAACGGTGATCACCCCGGTTGATCACGCCGGTCGATCACCTTGGTTGATCACGACCGGTTGATCTCCCCGATTGATCAACCCAGGTTGATCGCGCCCGGGGCGGCGTGCTGCCGTCCCGATGCCATGTACGCCAGTCGCCTCGTAAAGGACTCGCCATGACTTATCTCCAACTAGACGGTTTGAACAAGCGCTACGGCGACATCAACGTCGTCGAAAGCGTCAGCCTCACTGTCGAACAAGGCGAGTTCGTCTCCCTGCTGGGCCCCTCCGGCTGCGGCAAGACGACCACGCTGCAGATGATTGCGGGCTTCACCGAACCCACGCGCGGACGCATCCTGCTCGAAGGACGCGACGTGACCCGCGTGCCGCCCGAGAAGCGCGGCATGGGGATTGTCTTTCAAAGCTATGCCCTCTTTCCCCACATGACCGTGGCCGAGAACATCAGTTTCGGCCTGGAAATGCAGGGCATGGGCGCGGCCGACCGCAAACGCCGCATCGGCGAAACGCTCGAGCTCGTGCGCCTGGGCGGACTGGGCGATCGCTATCCCCGCAATCTTTCTGGCGGCCAACGCCAGCGGGTCGCCATTGCGCGCGCCCTCGCCATTCGGCCCAAGGTGCTGCTGCTCGACGAGCCGATGTCCAATCTCGATGCCAAGCTGCGCGAAGAGATGCACGTCGAATTGCGCAACATTCAAAAAACGCTGGGCATCACCACCATCCTGGTCACGCACGATCAGGTCGAAGCCATGACGATGAGCGACCGCATTGCCGTGATGTTCGGCGGCGAACTCGTGCAGGTCTCCACACCGTTCGATGCCTATGAAAAGCCCGAGTCCGCCTTCGCGTCGGGCTTTCTGGGCAAAACCAACCGTATCGACGGCCGCGTCACCGTGCGCAACGATCGCTGTTGCGAAGTGCAGTCCGGCACGCTTTCGATGAAGATTCCGCACAACAACCGTGCCTGTCCGGAGGCCGTGCAAATCTACGTGCGCCCCGAAAAAATTCGTCTGGTGTCGCCCGAAGAAAGCCGCATGACCAGCACGGTAAGTGCACGGATGTTCCTCGGCAGCCACTGGGCGCTCGAGGTAGATGGCGATCTGGGACGCCTGCGCATTAGCGTGCCCAATGTGGGGGTGCCGCCGCCGCAGGAAGGTGAACCGGTGCATCTGGGTTGGCAGGACGACGACATGCGCATCCTGGCGCACGAGGCCAATCATGGCTGATTCCACTGCGATGTCGCCATCGGTTGCACCGGGCATACGACCCCGCTTCAACCCCAGCCCGTTCTACCTGGCGAGCCCGGCACTGCTGCTGTTCGTCGGCCTGTTGCTGGTGCCGCTCGGGTTGACGGCGATCCTGTCGTTCTCGGTCTACGACAGCGCGCTCGGCGTGGGCCAGGGCTACACCATCGCCAACTACATCGAGGTGCTGTCCGATAGCTATTACCACGAGATCTTTCTGCGCACGCTGCTGATGTCGCTGGCCGTCACCGTGATGTCGATCGTGCTCGGCGTGCCCGAGGCTTTGATCCTCTCGCGGATGCGCAGCCCCTGGCGCGCGATCTTCCTGATCGTGATCCTCGCCCCACTTCTGATCTCGGTGATGGTGCGCACGCTGGGCTGGGCCATCCTGATGGGCAACGAAGGCTTGATCAACACGGCCCTGATCACGCTGGGTGCCACGCAAACGCCGTTGAAGATGCTCTACACCATGACGGGCGTGACGATCGCGCTCACGCATGTGCTGATCCCCTTCATGATCATTTCGATCTGGGCGTCCCTGCAGAAGCTCGATAGCTCGGTCGAACATGCCGGCCTGTCGCTCGGCGGCTCCCACGCCACCGTCATGCGCCGCATCATCCTGCCGCAGATCATGCCGGGCATCCTGTCGGGCGGCATCATCGTCTTTGCCTTGTCCGCATCCGCATTTGCCACCCCCGCGATCCTGGGCGGCCGGCGCTTGAAGGTCGTGGCGACCGCCGCGTACGACGAATTCACCGGCACGCTGAACTGGCCGTTGGGCGCCGCCATCGCCGTGCTGCTGCTCGTGGGCATGCTGGCCGTGATCCTGGGCAGCAATCGCTACATCGAGCGCCGTTACGCGCAAGTCTTCGAGAGCTGAGGAGCGCATCATGAAAAAGAACGGCTGGCTTGGCCTGACCTATCACGCGTTTTTCATCGCGTTCATTCTCGCGCCACTGGTGGTGGTGATCGCCGTCTCGTTTACGTCGCGCGGCTATATCTCCCTGCCCACCGACGGCTTGTCGCTGCGCTGGTTCGAAGCCATTCTCGAGCAGCGCCAGTTCATCAATGCGTTTCTGATGTCGTCATGGCTGGCCTTCGTTGCCGCCACGGTCGCCATCATTCTGGCGGTGCCTGCGGCGCTGGCGTTGGCGCGCTATCGCTTTCCGGGGCGCAGCACGTTGATGGCGTTCTTCTTGTCGCCACTGATGATCCCGCACGTGGTGATGGGCATCGCCTTCCTGCGCTTCTTCAATCTTGCGGGGTTGAGCGGTTCGTTCGGCTGGCTCTCGATGACGCACGTGATCGTCGTGTTCCCCTATGCCCTGCGGTTGACGCTGGCGTCGGCCATCGGCATGAACCGCGACGCCGAACTCGCCGCACGTTCGTTAGGTGCAGGCCCGGGCACCGTGTTTCGCCGCATCGTCCTGCCGCTCATCGTGCCGGGTGTGGCCGGCGGCTGGATGCTGGCGTTCATCCAGAGCTTCGATGAAGTCACCATGACGATTTTCGTGGCCACGCCAGGCACCACCACGTTGCCTGTGGCCATGTACAGCTACATCTCTCAAAGTATCGATCCGCTGGTCGCCTCGGTTTCCACCGTCCTCATCGTCGCCACGCTCATCGTGATGGTCGTGATGGATCGGCTGGTGGGACTGGACCGCGTGCTGGTGGGTAAAGGGTAAGCATGCAACATACGAGCGACATCATTATTCTGGGCGGCGGTCTGGTCGGCTCCGCCTGTGCGTACGGGCTCCTGCGGCAAGGCCTGAAAGTGGCGTTGCTGGACGAAGGCGACGTGGCCTTCCGCGCCTCGCGCGGCAACTTCGGCCTGGTGTGGGTGCAAGGCAAAGGCTACGGCACGCCGCAATACGCGCGCTGGTCGCTGGGGTCGTCCAAGCTCTGGCCGGCGCTGGCCGCGGATCTGTTGAAAGAAACCGGCGTGGACGTCGAACTCAAGCAGGATGGCGGCTTTCACTTCTGCCTCACGCAAGCTGAATTCGAGGAGCGCGAGCAACGTCTGCAATCGCTGCGCGACGCAGTCGGCGAGGACTACCGCTACGAGATGCTGCCGCAAGCGGCATTGCACGCGCGTTTGCCGGCGGTTGGACCCAACGTCTACGGCGCGAGCTATACGCCGATGGACGGCCACGTCAATCCGCTCAAGCTGTTTCATGCCCTGCACCGGGCATGCGACACGAGCGGCGCGATGTATCACGTCGAACGCCGCGTCGACAAGATCGAGCACGACGGGAAAGCCTTTTCCGTAAGCTCGGGTGGCGACACCTGGTGCGCGCCGCGCATTCTGCTCACGGCAGGACTAGGCAACAAGGCACTCGCCGAGCAGGTGGGCCTGCATGCGCCGGTGGCGCCCAATCAGGGACAAGTGCTGGTGGGCGAGCGCGTACAGCCCTTCCTCACCCATCCCACGATCTACGTGCGTCAAACCGACGAGGGCACCATCCAGATCGGCGACTCGCTGGAAGATATGGGTCTGGACGACACCACCCGCACCGAAGTGCTGGCCCGCATCGCCCAGCGCGCCATGGTCTGCTTTCCGCAGTTGTCGGGCTTGAATGTGATTCGCAGCTGGGCCGCGCTGCGCGTGATGTCGCCCGATGGCTATCCCATTTACGACGCGTCGACCACGCATCCGGGCGCTTTCGTCGCCACCTGCCACAGCGGCGTCACGCTCGCGGCTGCGCACGCGATGCGGCTCGCACCCTGGATTGCCGGCGGCCCCAAACCCGACAAGCTCGATACGTTTTCCGGCGCCCGTTTCCTGGATCCCACCCGAGAGTTTCACCATGGCCATTGAGCTGTTTACCGTTCTGCCCCAACCCGATGCGGCGCCTAGCGTACGCATTCAATTCAACGGCACCGAAAAACGCGTGGGCGCCGGCCTCACCGTGGCCGCCGCGCTGCTGTCCAGCGGCGAATCGCGCTTGCGGGCCTCGCCCGTAAGCGGCAAGCCGCGCGCCCCCTACTGCATGATGGGGGTGTGCTTCGAGTGCTTAGTCGAGATCGACGGCGTGCCCAATCGTCAGAGCTGTCTCATCCCCGTACGCGACGGGATGTCGATTCGCAGCCAGGAAGGCTATGCCGCCCTGGCGCCCCAGGAGGCGTTGCATCATGAGTGAATCGGTGGATGTGATTGTGATCGGTGCGGGTCCCGCCGGCATGGCCGCCGCGGCCACCGCCGCGCGGCACGGTGCAAGCGTGGTGTTGCTGGACGAACAAAGTGCGCCCGGCGGCCAGATCTGGCGCGGCATCATGCAAGCGCCGGCGGCACGGCTCGATCGGCTGGGCACGGACTACGCCGCGGGCAAGCCCCAGGCGCAGTTGTTTGCCGCTTCAGGCGCGCGCCACATCACACGTGCGGCGGTGTGGCAGGTCAACCGTGACGGCATCGTCAACTACCTCGAAAACGGCGTCTCGCACAGCATTCGCGGCAAACATGTGGTGCTGTGCAGCGGCGCCATGGAACGCCCCTTCCCCATTCCGGGCTGGACCTTGCCCGGCGTGATGACGGCCGGTGCCGCGCAGATCATGCTCAAAAGCGCCGATGCCGTGCCTCAGCAACCGGCGGTGTTGGCCGGCTGCGGTCCGCTGCTCTATCTGCTCGCCTGGCAGTACGTGCGCGCCGGCCAGAAAATCCAGGCCATCGTCGACACCACCACGAACGACGACTACCGTCGCGCCCTGCCCCATCTGCCCGCGGCGCTGGCCGCCTGGCCCTACCTCAAGAAAGGCTTGGGCCTGATCAACACCATCAAGCGCGCTGGCGTGCCGTTCTACAAAGGCGCGTCGGACCTGGCGGTCGTGGGCGATCAGGCGGCACAGGCCCTTACCTTCAGGGCGGGGGGCCGCACGCATCGGCTGGAAACGAATCTGGTGCTGTTGCACCAGGGCGTGGTGCCCAATACGCAATTCACCTGGTCGCTGCGGGCCGCACATACGTGGGATACCGCGCAATTGTGCTGGCGTCCCGATGCCGACCGCTATGGTCGACTGAGCGGCATCGAACGCGTATTGATCGCCGGCGACGGCCGCGGCATCGGCGGCGCAACGGTCGCCGGACTCCAAGGTGAACTTGCCGGATTGGCGGTCGCGATGGATATGGGCATCGTGACGCCACAGGAAGGCGCCCGGCTTGCCGCTCCCTTGTTGGCGGCTGTCGACAAGAACTTGCGCATCCGGCCGTTTCTGGATGCGTTGTATCGTCCCAAGGACGCCAATCGCATGCCGGCCGACGACGTGCTCGTGTGCCGGTGCGAAGAAGTCACCGCCGGCGCGATTCGCAGCTATGTCGACATCGGCTGTGCCGGCCCCAATCAGACCAAATCCTTTGGCCGCTGCGGCATGGGACCCTGCCAGGGCCGCCTGTGCGGGCTGACCGTGACCGAGGTGATTGCCCAGGCACGGGGTGTATCGCCTGCCGAGGTCGGATACTATCGCATTCGGCCCCCGATCAAACCCATCACGCTGGCGGAACTTGCCGCCACGCGCGAAGATTTTCCAACCGCAACACCTGGAGTTCAACCATGACAGACATCACCCGCATCGAATCCAACGCACGTATGAGCCGAGTGGTCATCACCGGCGGCATCGTTTACGTGGGTGGACTTACGGCCGGCGATGCCACGCAAGACATCAAGGGCCAGACCGCCCAAGTGCTCGCCAAGATCGAAGAATATCTGGGCAAGGCAGGCGTAGACAAAACCCGTCTGATCTCGGCGCAGATCTGGCTGAAAGACATCGAACGCGACTTCGCCGGCATGAATGAAGTGTGGGACAAGTGGCTGGCCGAAGGCACCCAGCCCGTGCGCGCCACCGGCGAATCGAAATTGGCCCGCAACGATCTGCTCGTCGAAATCATCGTGACCGCCAAAGCGGCCTGATCGCACAAGCGGATCATGAACCCCAAGGAAATCGAGGCGTTCCGGGCAGTCATGCTGTCCGGCTCGATGACCGTGGCGGCGCGGGATATTCATACCACGCAGCCCAATGTGAGCCGGCTCATCGCGCATCTCGAATATCAGCTCGATATGAAGCTGTTCGAACGAGCCGGCAACAAACTCACCCCCACTGACGAAGCGATCGCTTTCTTCAAAGAGGTGGAGCGCTATTACCTCGGGCTCAAGACCCTCAGGGATACCGCGCACAACATCAAACGTTTCGGTGCCGGACGACTACGCGTGGCCACCGCCCCCGCGTTGAGCGTGAGCTTTCTCTCTCGCGTCGTGACTGAGTTCACCAAGCACTGCCCGGGCGTCACGCTGTCTATTCGCACCAATAATTCGGCCTCGATCGAGCATCTGGTGGCTTCGCAGCTGTGCGATATCGGGCTGGCAGTCTACGCGGGCGTGAACGCGCAGAATGCCGTCATTGCCGAGAAGGTCGCCGATCCGCGTGGCGTGTGCGTGTTGCCTGCAGATCACCGGCTGGCGAACGCCAAGACGATCAAGGCCACCGATCTTGCTGGCGAAAGCTTTATCTCACTCTCGCATCATGACGGGATGCGCGAGCGCATCGATGCCGCCTTCGAAAGCAAGCGCGTGTCGCGTCAGCTCACGCTTGAAGCCGATTTGCTGTCGTCGATCTGCAGCATGGTGGCACACGCCCAAGGCGTGAGTGTGGTCAACCCGATCACCGTGCGCGACTTCCTGCACCTGAACATCGTCGTCAAACCCTTTACGCCGTCGATCGGTTTTCCGATCATCATGCTCACGCCCAGTCATCGCCCCACCGGCGTGCTGGCGCGCACGTTTTCAGATGCCGTGCGAACGGTGCTGGCTGAAGATGGGCACGGATTGGCGCGCGGCAAGCGGGCGCCGGGTTCGCAGAAATAACGCGGCTCAAGCGGCCTTCGTGCGCCAGGTATCCTGCCCGAATCGCGCTGGCGACAGCCCCTCGATCGGCACCTTGCTCGCGCCGTCCAGCACCAGCTCGGATACGGCCCGTCCCGACGCCGGCCCCAACTGAAAGCCGCTCGCCGAAAACCCGCAGGCATACACCAGCTTTGGCAAGGTGGTGCTGTAGCCGATCACCGGCAGCTTGTCTGGGGTGAACCCTTCCACACCCGACCACGCCCGATTGAGCGACACATTCTTCAAAAACGGAAAGAGATCCGTCACGATCCGTGCGCTATTGGCCAGTCGTGAAAAGTCGAGCTCCGCATGCGCGGCGTCGATGTCCACCTCGCAATGCAATTCGCCGCCAATCACCACCGTGCCGTTGTCGTACTGCTTGAACGACAGCCCGCGCGAGGTTGCACCGACCACGGGGTCCACGAAATGCGGCAAGCGTTGCGTCACCATCAGCATCAGGCCGCCAGGCTCCACAGGTATCGTCTCGCCCAGATCGTGCGCAAGCCGCCCAGACCAGGCACCGGCCGTCATCACCATGTATTCGGCGCCTACCGTGCCTTGGGGCACGCCCACGACCCATTTGCTGCCCTGTTGCGCCATGCTCGACACGCGCCAGTTTTCGATGAACGTGGCGCCTAATTTCTGCGCCTCGCGGCGAAACGCCGTCACCGAGCGATACGGCACTGCAAAGCCGTCGGATTCCACCCACACGGCGCCCGTCACGTGCGGTGATACCGCAGGCAAGATCTCGCGGGTGGTGGCCGAGTCGATCAGCACTTCGTGGTGGTAACCGTGCGATGCAAGCAGCGCCACGCGCTTTTGCAAAGTGGCGATATCGGCTTCGCTTTCTGCAACCTTGATCTGGCCGCCGGTGTAAAAGCCCAGGTCGCGCCCAAAGGTTTGCGACAGTTCATGCCATAGCGCACTCGACGCCAGCGTGAGCGGCATTTCCTGGATTGGCCGGCCCAGCGTGCGTACGCCGCCCGCGTTCACGCCCGACGCATGCCGGCCGGGATAATCGGCCTCGATCACCACCACGCGCGCGCCGCGCTTGGCCAGATGATAGGCCGTGGAGCAGCCATGAATGCCCGCGCCAATGATGGCGACGTCGTAGTCGGTATGCGACATGGCGCGATTCCCAAAGAAGAGAGTTTCACTCTACCCAAGGCGCGCGCGCCGAGCCAATGCCAATATGCGCGGGACGCATGTGGAAAATGTATGGTCGCTGATCAGCACGACTTACGGGGTGTGCATGACCAGCTGGCCACGACAACCACGAAGGCTGTGCGGCCCGCTATTCCATACGGCCAGCAGTGCGATCAGAAAGGCTCATCAAACGTCGAGCGACGCCGGTTTGGCCGCACTGATCACCTTCCCCGCCACCACGAAATTGCCGGCGCCCAGATGATGCAGCGTGTGCAATGCCGCATTGGCGTCCGAGAATTGCCAGTGTCCGCCATTGAACGCCAACGGATCGGCCGCCGCATTGACCACTTCGGCGAAGCAGGTGTCGTACGCGTCCTCGGTGTGGGCTTCGGGAATCAGGCGGCATTCCATCCATGCGGCGGCGCCGTCTTCGATCAACGGCACGCCGAGCACCGGCCCGTCGAACGACGCGATCCCGAATCGCTCGAACTTGTCGCCCTCGCGACCGGACACACTTCCCACCGCATACGTTTCCTGCACAAACGACGCAGCAGGGATGCACACGCCAAAGTGCCCACTGGCCGCGATCAGTTCGCGCGAAAACGTCGCCTTGTCGATCACGATCGCAATGCGCGGCGGGCTGAACTCCACCGGCATCGACCAGGCGGCCGCCATGATGTTGCGCTTCTCACCATGCCGGCTGGTGACGAGCACGGTGGGCCCGTGATTGATCAGACGGCAGGCGTGCGCCAGGGCGACAGGCTCAAATCGGCTTTGCATGGGCGGTGCTCCTCAAGACAAATGGATTACTAGACGACTGGTCTATTCTACTGCTATATTCTCGGACATGATGAAGAAACCCGCTGCAGACACGCGCCAGCACATCCTTGATGTGGCCAGATCGCTCATGACCGTCAAAGGCTACACCGCCGTCGGCTTGGGCGAGCTGTTGAGCCAGGCCGGCGTACCAAAGGGTTCGTTCTATCACTACTTCCGCTCGAAAGAGGAATTCGGCGAAGCTCTGCTGCACGCCTACTTCTCCGAGTACCTGACGCGTGTGGATGCGCTGATGGCGGCAGATGGCACGGGTGCCGAACGGATTGTTGGCTATTTTCAATATTGGGCGCGCACCCAAGGCACCGATGTGCTCGAAGGCAAATGCCTGGTGGTGAAGCTGGGCTCGGAAGTTTGCGATCTTTCCGAAGACATGCGGGCCGTGCTCGACACCGGCACTCAGGCCATCGTAAAGCGCATCGCCAGTACCGTCGCCGAAGGCCAATCCGATGGCTCGATCAAGTCGACGGCCGATGCGCGTGAACTCGGCGAATCGCTGTATCAGATATGGCTCGGCGCGTCGTTGATGGCCAAACTTGGCAAAAGCGAAGTGCCTTTTGCAAATGCGCTCGGCACCACGCGGCGCTTGCTCGCGCATTGATGGGCTGTAGTTTTCATCGGATGAAGGCGTGAGCGCTTTAAGCGTTAAGGGCGTCTCAAGTTTGAAACGCTTCACGCCTTAGCCGCCTGATGTCTTAGCCGCTTGTTGTCTAGCCGCTTCGAGTTTCAACCCCATTTATCGTTGGCGTCATCAGTACAAACGCCCTCGAACAAAATCTAGACGACTGGTCTACTAAGAGGACAAATCCGTGGTTCAAGCAACTCATCAACCCCAACAAACCGACCTCTTCTCCCCAATCAATCTGGGCGCATTGCACCTCGCGAATCGCATCGTGATGGCGCCGCTCACGCGCAGCCGCGTCGGTGCCGACGGGGTGCCAACTGCCCTGCTTGCCACCTACTACGCGCAACGCGCCAGTGCCGGCCTCATCATCGCCGAGGCCACCAATATCTCCGCACAAGGCCGCGGCTACGACATGACGCCCGGCATCTGGACCGACGCTCAGGTGGACGGCTGGAAAAACGTGACGGATGCCGTGCATGCCGCCGGCGGTCGCATCGTTTGCCAACTTTGGCACGTAGGCCGTTTCTCGCATGTGAGTCTTCAGCCTGACGGCGCAGCGCCCGTTGCCCCCACAGCCATCAAGGCCGAGGGCCAAACCTACACCGCACACGGCATGGTCGACGTCTCCATGCCGCGCGCGCTCGAGACCGCCGAAATCCCCGGCATCGTCGAACAGTATCGGCACGCGGCCGAATGCGCCAAGCGCGCGGGCTTCGATGGCGTCGAAGTTCATGCAGCCAATAGCTATCTGCTGGATCAGTTCCTGCGCGACTCGACCAACACCCGCGACGACGCCTATGGCGGCTCGATCATCAAACGCACGCGATTGGTGCGCGAGGTGGTCGAAGCGGTCGTGGCTGTTTGGGGCAGCACACGTGTGGGCATCCGGCTGTCACCCACCACGCCAGACGCCGGCAATACGCCGGTCGACAGCGACGTCATGGCCACCTATGGCGCGCTGATCACGCAACTCAACAAGTACGGCTTGGCCTATTTGCACATGGTCGAAGGCGCCACAGCGGCGGCGCGCGACGTGCCCGCCGGCATCGATCTCGACGCCCTGCGCGATCTGTTCACAGGCGCGTATATCGGCAACAACGCCTACGACCTGAACCTGGCCATCGCACGCCGTGCCGCACACAGGATCGATGCCGTCGCATTCGGACGACCGTTTATCGCCAACCCCGATCTGGTCGAACGGCTTCGCGACGGTCACGTGCTCGCCGTCGCGCCGCGCGAAGCGTACTACGGTGGCGGCGCCAAGGGCTACACCGACTGGCCGCGTGCAGATCACAGTAACCACGCGTCGCAGTAGCGCGCTGGCGCAGGTCAATCGCCAGAGCCTAGCCATGCGCTTTGCTCAATCTACAGGGCGCACGCCGTGCGCTCACTTTTAAAGGAAACACCATGACGAAAAACATCAAAGCAGTGGCCACCAAAGACTATGACGCCGTTATCGCAGCGGCCAGCCGTTACGTTGAGGGACTGCGCACCGGTAACCGCGAAGGAGTCGCAAGCGCTTTTCACAATGATGCCGTCATGTATGGCTTCACAAACGGCAAGTTGATGGGCGGTCCTATTCAGAATCTGTACGACTTCGTCGAACAGCATGGTGCCGCACCCGATATCGCCACACGGCTCGACGTGCTCGCGATCACGCCCACCACCGCCGTCGTGCGTGTGGACATGGAAAAAGATGCGATCGGCGCCGACTACAACGATTACCTCGCCCTGCTCAATATCGACGGCGACTGGCAAGTGATCGCCAAGGTCTTTCACCAGTTCGATCAGTGATCGCTAAGGTCTCTCACCAGTTCGATCAGTGGTCGCTAAGGTCTTTTATCGGGCCGATGAAGAATCGCCGTAGTCTTACATCCGTCCGATCAACGATCGCCATCGTCTCTCGTCAATCCGACAACTGACTGGCGTCTTGCTCGGGCCGGTTTCTTGCCGAGCGAGCAGGCGATCGATATAGACAACGTAAGGAGTCATCATGAGCAGTGTTTTTATCGTCGGCGCTGCCGGCAACATCGGCCGCCGCCTGGTCGAGCGTCTGGCCAATCGAGGTCATGAGCCCCGGGCGCTACACCGCAAGCCCGAACAGGCCGATACCCTGAAGGACCTGGGTGCCACGCCCGTCGCGGGCGACCTGACGGCACTCGATGCCCCGGCGTTGGCCCAACTCATGGCGGGCAGCAAAGCCGTTGTCTTCACCGCCGGGGCAGGCGGCGCGGGCATGGACGTCACCAATGCGATCGATGGACGTGGGTTGGAAACAACCGTGGATGCCGCGCAATTGGCCGGCATCAAACGCTTCCTGCTCGTGTCGGCATTTCCCGACGCCGGCCGAGGCAAGACGCCATCGGAAGGATTCGAGAACTACATGGCGGTCAAGAAACGCGCCGATGTGTATCTCGTCGACACCGATCTGGACTGGGTAATCGTGCGCCCGGGCACGCTTTCGGACGAGCCAGGCACGGGCCACGTGCGCGCCGACGTTGCCATCCCCTATGGCAATGTGCCGCGCGACGATGTGGCTGCGTTCCTGGCCGAGGTAATAGATCAGCCAACGGTCAATCGCATCATCATTGAACTCACAGAAGGTGAGACGCCGATAGCGAACGCAGTCGATCGGCTGCAGCGGGGTTAGTCATCAAACGCCTCCCACGCCGACGCCGCGTAATGGTCACCGATGATCTGCAGGTTCGATCTGCCGATCACAGGCGTCACCATTTCATTTCGCCCTTATTCACCTTTGCGCCAATCTCCAATGCCACCATCAAGCCGGCGTCCGGATAGGCGGCCTTCATGGCGTCGATAAGCGCGGCGCTGTTGGCCGCCTTCGGCAACTCGACGTCGTAGCGCGTGAGGTAAGCCTGGCTCCACGTAATCTGCGACGCATCGCGCGCCACACCCGGCAAACTGTGACCGGCAATCACCGTCACTGGCGACAGCGCCGCCATGCCGGCAAGTTTCTTGTTCCAGTCGGCGCGCTCCTGCACGCTTTGCGCGTCGGCCGTCCACAGGTGCAGATTGCCGTACACATTCACACCGCCCGCGATCGCCTTCAGCGACGGAATCCACACATAGCTGCGGTGCGGCTGGCTATCGTTCAAGCCTTTGATCTCAAGCTTCTCGCCTTCGAGCATGATGGTGTTGCCCTGCAGCACCTCGGGCAGCGGTACCGACTTCGGTGCATTCGCACCCATGCGCGGCCCCCACACCTGAAGCTTCGTGGCCATCGTGGCCTCGATCTTCTTCAACGTGGGCGCGGTGGTGACCACCTTCGCGTCGGGGAAATACTGCTTCAGGACTTCGATGCCGAAGTAGTAGTCCGGATCGGGCTGGCTGATGTAGATCGTCTTCAGCGTTTTCTTGCTATCCAGCACCATGGCCACGATACGCAGCGCATCGGCGCGGGTGAAACCGGTATCCAGCAGCACAGCATCCGTCTTGCCCGACACCAGCACCGCATTCACATGAAAACTGCCGGCGTCGGCGTTGTAGACCTGCAGGCTGAGCGGCGACGTTTGGGCGAGCGCGTCCTGCGGCAGCGCACCCAGCGTCAGGGCAAAGGGAGCGATCAAGCTGGCAAGGGTGGCGGAGCGAATATTCATGGCGAGACCTTTGATGTAAGGATGAAGTGACGCCACTTTATTAGAGCCACAGCAGTAGATAAACAGTAGAATTGTTGAATCTTTATCTACCAGATCGAGCTAATCGTGGATCGCCTTACTGCCATGCAGGTGTTCGTGGAAATCGCCGAACGCAGCAGCCTCACCGATGCCGCACGTGTGCTCGACATGTCGCGCGCCATGGTGTCGCGCAACCTCGAAAGCCTGGAGCAGTGGCTCGGCGTGCGGCTCCTGCATCGCACGACGCGCCGCGTGAGCCTTACCGACGCCGGCAACGAAGCCCTGCAACGCTGCCGCGATGTGCTTGCACTTACTGAGGATGTGCAGGCAATCGCCGGCGTGCGACAAGCCGCGCCACGCGGCAAATTGCGCATCGCCACCAGCGTCTCGTTCGCGCAGGCGTTCCTGGCTGACGTGGTCGGCATATTCTTGGATCGGCACTCCAAGGTCGAGATCGAGCTATTGGCGCAGGAACGTTCCGTCAATCTCGTTGAAGAGCGCATCGACCTGGCCGTACGCATCGGCAACGCGCCAGACAGCGCCTTGGTTGCGCGTCGTTTAGGTGTATGCCGATCGGTGCTGTGCACGTCGCCGGAGTACTTGCGTGCGCACGGCGTACCGACCGATCCCGCGTCGCTCGAACAGCACCGCTGCATCAGCCATGCGTATGTGGGACGCAATGAACTTCGGCTGTCGCGGCAGAAGCAGATGATCAAGGTACCGTTTCATGGTGCGCTGCAGACCAACGAATCCACCGTGGCACGACAGGCGGCGCTGCGTGGTGCGGGAATAGCCCTGCTGCCGACGTATCTAGTGAGTGCAGACCTGCGCGAGCATCGACTGGTTCGCGTGCTGCCGGAGTACGAGCCAGAGGCATTGGATATTCATGCGATGTACTTGTCGCGCCAACATCAGCCGCCGTTATTGCGATTGATGCTGGATCATCTTGCCGAGCAATTTGGTCAGAGCGATGCGCCTTGGGATCTTACTGATGAGGGCGATGCCCCAGTGGCTGATGGGCGGAGAGCTGCTGAGACGCTGATCAACGCGAGGTCGAGCGCACGTTCGGTTGCAGGTGCGAAAGCAAGTGGTGCGAGCGCCGGTGCCGACGCCCTCGCCGGTCTCGGTGCCATTGCTGATGCTGGTGCCATTTCAATTGGAAGTTTGAGTGAGAATTCGACCGCGAAGCGAAGAGTGGAACCGAGTGCGAAACCAGTTACGCGATCGACATCCCGTTCAGCCTCGCGCAAGAAGTAAGCGCGACTGTTGCGCTCAGATCAAGAGTCTTTGACCCGGCGACGGGTGTTTCTCAACCCTCGCGATGGCCATACTGAACGCCTCACAGTGCAAACACACAAAGGACATCGATCATGGCCATCTTCATTACCGGCGCTTCAGGCTTCATCGGCGGCTCGCTTGCCCGCCACTTTATCGACGCGGGCTATGCCGTTCGCGGCCTCGTGCGATCGGAGAGCAAGTCCGAACAGTTGAAGGCCATGGGCATCGAGCCCGTGCTTGGCACGCTCGACGATAGCGATCTGCTCACGCGCGAGGCACGCGCCTCCGAAGGCGTGATCAACGCCGCCGACAGCGATCACCTCGGCGCCATCGATGCCTTTATCGAAGGCCTGCAAGGCACCGGCCGCCCGCTGATCCACACCAGCGGATCGAGCGTGATCGGCGACGACGTAGGCGGCAATGCACTCTCGCCCAACATCTTCGACGAAGACACACCCCTGATCGTCGAACCCAAAAAAGCCCCGCGTCACGCCATCGACGAACGCGTGCGCGCTGCCGCCAGCCAAGGCATCCGCTCGATCGTGTTGTGCAACACCATGATCTACGGCACCGGGCGCGGCCTGCATCCGGATAGCGTGCAAATCCCGCCATTGGTAAATCAGGCGCGCAAGAACGGCGTGGTGCGTGTGGTGGGCCAAGGCATCAACCGCTGGTCGAATGTACACATCGACGACGTGGTTGCCCTGTACTTATTGGCGTTTAAAAACGCCCCCGCCGGCAGCTTCTATTTTGTTGAAAACGGCGAAGCCTCGTATGCCGAGATTGGCGCCGCGATCGCGCGTCGGTTGAACTTGGGACCCGTACAGTCGTGGACGGTCGACGAAGCCGCCGTCGAATGGGGCCGCGGTCATGCGCAGTATTCGTTTGGCTCGAACAGCCGCGTGCGCGCAAAGCATGCGCGATCGCAACTGGGCTGGAAACCCACGCACACTTCGATCACAGCGTGGATCGAGAATGAGATGCCGCTGGCTTCTGCGTAGATGCCTGACCACTGAATCGGATTGGTAGTGCGGCGACCATGCGAAGATATCCAAGCGACGAAGTCGTGTAGGGCTTCTTAGTCGAGGACGTTTAGGCAGTCGTAGTCGTGGCGCGGCGCGGCAAACAAGACGCGACTTTCAAGTATCTACTTCATACCCCTAAGCCACCTCGCTTAAGGCGAGGTCACGCCAACTTTTTGCCATCTGCCGAACGACTTTACGCATGCGGTGGAAGATCGAAGCGAAAAAGATCGAGTCGCCCGCCTCGAACCGAGGGAAGAATCGCTGGTCTGCATAATCATTCGCGATCGGCTGATTTAGGCCACGAACTGCCCGTCGCAGCACCTGCCTGACCGACTAATTCAGGCTGACTGCGGGCATAGAGCACTGTAGATGTGAGAAATTACTGAGGCAGCCACGGCATAAGCTTTACGGCGACACACGAGCCCATGCGATTCGCATCGAAAACAACTTACCATCGAACCGAGCCTCTCATTGTTCGATATCCACCACCGCAGCGAAGACTTCCAATACCCTTGCACGCCATCATCGGCCAGATATCCGTTTCCTAGCTATTTCCAAGACTGCCATTCAGACCCTTGCATGCCCTCCAACTGGGATGCCAATTAAGACACGGTGGCGGTGCAGCCAAGATGTTGCTACAATTTGTAGCACTTAGCGCTTGGGCCGACCATTACGGTCACAGAGCATGACGGACTGCCGCAGTGCAGAGCAGGGGAATAGGAGGAGCAATTTGAGTTCTGCAGCATACGCCGACGATGGAGGTCACTCCGCCGTCAATGCGGCGTTGGGATTCTATTACCAATCGCTGTACGGACTTCTGTCCTTAGTCAGAGCATCCCATGATGACGCTGCCGTGTGTCTCGAGCGTCTCGATGACGTGGAGATTTTCACGAATGGGCAATCACTTCTATCTCAGCTTAAGCACTCCCTGAGCAAAAAACCGGCGCCCGTGACACTTAGTTCCGCTGCCCTATGGAAGACGCTGAAAGCGTGGATAGATGTATTCCCAGTTGTGAAATTGGACGACACCCGTTTTCAACTTGTGACAGTGGCCCCACTTCCCATAGGCAGCCCGCTCACAGTCCTTCTAGACGATCTGTCGTCTCGCACGTGCCTTCTAATTCTTCTCCAAGACGAGGCCCAGCGAGTCGTAAACGAACATCAGGCGGGTAAGCTGGTGGGGAAACAACCTCTTCCGCACGCGGACCGCGTCTCCAGCTGCGCTGCGTATCTAAAGCTCAGCGACATCGTTCGGGCGAAGTTCCTTTCCAGAATCACGGTTCAATCCGAAGTCAGTAATATCAATGAGATCCCGGAGGATATAGCGAAGGAGCTGAAGAACTTTCCTCCGGACCGGCGAAAGGCCATCACCGAAAAGCTTATGGAATGGTGGGATCTTCAAGTCATCTACTCGTTTTGCGACAAGAGAGATCGGGCCATTTCGATGCTTGAGGTTCAGCAGAAGGTAGCGGAGATTGCATCGGAGTTAGAGCGCGACGATCTCCTCGCCGACTTTCAGTTCGTCACGCCGCCTGGGGACCACACCCCTCCCTCCATGATCTCTCAGCAACTTCATTTAGTGGGAGCAACCAAAGTAGAGATGCAAGCGGCGGAGCGCGAGGAGTGGCGAGCTCGGTCTCAGCGCCACAAATGGATTAGTGAGCGTGTAGACATGGCAGTGCGCGTCCACCTCTACGACCGACTCCTCGTCGAGGCTTGGGGGGACAAACACCGCGTGGTGGTGGAGACGCATGTTACCGCTACGGAGGAAGCAAAGCGTGCCTCTGGTCTGGAGATATTCAGATGGTCGTACAACCAGGCACACGCACAAATACCACCTTTCGCGCGTAACTGGAACACGTCCTACTACGTACGAGGAAGCTACCAAGTCCTGGCCGTGGAAGAGGAGGTCGGCTGGCACCCCGACTACAGATTACTGCTCACCGAGAAAAAGACATGACGATCGCCCGTGACGTTTTCGCGGAGACCAACCCCGCCTTTTGCTGCGTCGTGTTCGCCCAGTTTTGCCTTGCCTATCAACAGGCGCAACCGGCTGAGCAACCTCCATCGGCTGCGCTGATCTACCTGGTAATGCCCATCGCAATCTCAGAGGACCTAGCTCCCACGTTTCAGAACTGCAACAAAGACACCGGCCTTGTCGTCTGGCTGAATCGAAATCCGAAAGTGATGACCGAGCTCGCCAAGAAGGTCAACTTGACGCTGGAGATCACCACGGCTGCAATCAGGTTCGGCTGCGTGGCAGGAACCCTGCGTCTGACCCGAGATGGCGATCTGCAATCCTCCTTGAAGAAATTCCCCGCATCGGTGACGGGCAGCGTTGCGGGCCCAGTCCTCAAACGCGCCCGGCTGTTTGGCACTTGGGCCGCCGCAATGGGTTCCCCCAGAGCAGTTCTGGAAGCACTAGGAGTTTCGGTATGACGCGGTGGAACATCGCAAGCATCTTTTTTATCGGTGAAGAAGGAGCATTCCGTATCATCGACTTGGACCCCGGCCGCGTGAACGTCATCACTGGGGCTTCGGGCACGGGCAAGTCTGCGGTCATCAAGGCGCTGGACTATTGCCTGGGTTCCTCCAAGTGTCAGTTGCCCGTCTACGTCCGCCGGCGCTGCGTGGCTGTAGGGGTAAAGTGGGTCAAAGGGCAGGACGAGATGATCTCGTGCCGCCAGGTTCCTCTCGTCGGAAAGGCGCCAAATGCCTATATGTTTGTGACGACCGGCCGCAACCTGAGTACCCCACGCACCGTCGAACAATTCGAAGGCCGAGGAACAGTTGAAGCCAGTAAGGCCAGACTGGGTCAGGTATTCGGAATCGATGGAGAATCGACAGCAGATAACGCGTTGCCTGAACGGGAATCACGATATAGACCAACAGTTCGCCAGTTCACACCATATATCTTTGTCACCAAGGAGGTAATCGATAGCGAGACGGTGCTGCTGCACGGGCTTGATGACAATCGCAAGGCCCCTCTCATCATTTCTACGATGCCATATTTCTTGGGTGTCGTGACGGAGTCGACGGCGGCAGCAGAAAGACGCCTGCGACAAGCTCGCAGAGTCTTGGAAATTGACATCTTGCGCGAAGAGGCCCGTCTTACGAAGGACAGCCTTATCAAGCAGCGATCTCGGGTACTGCTGAACGAGGCGCAGCAGCTTGGCCTAGTCGAAGGCACACCAGGTGCGGCAGACGAGACGTTCCTCCTCGATATGCTACGTGCCGCCATTTCTCCATCCAAGCATGCGCTGCAATACCCGAACGTTGACCAACTCGATAGGCTGCAAGATCAACGCCAAACGACTTTGATGGAGTTGAATCAAACCAAGCGGAAGCTGCGAGCAATGTCCGTGACTGCGCAGGAGTCGCGGGACTACGAATCAGCGGTCACCAGCCAGCACGATAAGCTACGCATCGCCGAGCATCTCCAACTGCTTGAAGTTCCGACCACCTGCCCGGTTTGCGAATCCCACACAGAGACCGGCGCTCAGGTCGCACTTGCGATGAAGCGTTCGCTGGAGACCATTCGTTCTGAGACAAGTGCGGTCGGGAGACTACGGCCACAAATCGAAGCGGCGACCGAGCAATTGAGCCAACGCGCGGAGGACCTGAGCGGCCTGCTCAGGGAGATCGATGCAGGTATTGTCTCCATTCTGAGTCAAATCTCAGAGGCTAAGCATTTCACTGATCTCGCCCAAATGCATGCCTACTTCCGAGGCAAGGCGTCCTACTTCTTGGAGACGATCGAAGACCAACTCCTCCGACCCGCAAAAAACCTGGCAAGGCAACAAGCGGAAATTGCCGAACTTGAGAGCTTCGTGGACGCAGACAACCGAAGAATTCGCATGCGCCGGGCCGAGGAAGAAGTTTCGAGGTTCGCCTCTGAGGCATTCTCTAATCTTCCCAAGGTCGAGCCTTGCGTCGAGGCGGAGCTAGTCTTTTCGGCACGAGAGCCCCAGGTGAACGTCATCGAGGCCGGTCCCGAAAGTGCAGTTCTTTCAATGGCCGACCTTGGTTCCGACCAAAACTGGCTTGCCGTCCATGTGGCGCTGGCCTTTGGACTACAGAGGCACTTTGAGAAGGAACGCCGACCAGTTCCCGGTGTAATCGTGATCGATCAACTGAGTCGACCGTACTTCCCGAACCAGGTAGAGAAGATGCGCGACGAGGACGACGGAGACTATGAAGACAATGAAGAGCTTGACGTCAGCGCGGATCAAGAGCGCCCCGACGAAATCGCCATAGGAAACGATGATGAGGATCACTTGGCGATGCGCCAGCACATTGACTTCCTTTTCAAGGAGGTTGCGGCGCGCAGCGACCTTCAAGTACTCCTGTTGGAGCACGCATACTTCCCGCAAGACCAGCGCTATGTAGCGGCGACAAAGGAGCGTTGGACGCGGGCATCTGGCAGAGGGTTGATTCCCCGTGACTGGAAGCGCAGGCGGCTCTAAGCAACATCGGATAAAGACGATCCGGCATTCAACAAGTGTCTTTGGGGATTCGCTGCGATGCAATTGAATGCCTGCACTCGCTATTTCGCATACTTAAAAATTAGCTATATGGAATAAACAATCAATACTGCGTCGACAGCAGCCGCGCTGATTGCTTCTATGCTAATAGAGCGTTCGCGATCACTAACCCCTCGGTTAGGCAGGTTTAGGCGTACAGGAGCTAATCAGAAACATCTAGGAAAATAAGGGGCGATCAAGTACGTCTTCTCAAGCCTTTTTCCCCATGCTCCGGCGTACGCATGTGTGGCACTCACGGCGATTGAGTCGAGGGGGTTAAATATTTTGAACGCCTAAATCTTGCCTTCCCCTAAAATCAAGCTGCCAGCGAACGCCTTTGTAGATGCAGAAAGATCCTTTGTTGTGTTCATTAATAGTTGCGCTGAAATAATATTCACTCAAATACGGATGCTAAAGATGTTTCATAAAATTGCTCAGTCTGAAAATGGATGTACTTCAGTAATAATTGATATGCCGGCTGAGAGCTACATAAAGCTTGTGGAAAGAATTTACGAGGATGAGCAAGGTGGACTCCCAGGTCAACGCGCGGCGCTTAAAACAAAAACGGCAAAAATAATTCGTGAAAGGATGGTAGCGGATATATCGAAAGGCGCCTCATTGCCACCTTTGGTGGTCGGGGTTCTGGTCGACTCGGATGATTACGGTTCGCACACCAGCGGACTAAATGATAGGGAGAATATGCTTGCCTTAGTTGAAAGCGTAGATCTTTCGAGGTTATCGATCATTGATGGTATGCAGCGAACTACCGCTATATTAGAGGCCTCGCGAGCATCTGGTTTCGCTGGCGTAAGTGATTTGCGTGTCGAATTTTGGATCTCGGATAGCGCTAACAATTTGATATACAGAATGCTGGTATTAAATACGGGACAGGTTCCGTGGGATATCGCTCGACAGCTCGAGGCTATTTATAGACCTCTTTTAGAAAAGGTGGAGGCTACAGTTGCAGGCACAATCAAATTTCTGTCGAAAGACTCCGGACGTCGATCAAGACTTTCAGCCAGCGAATACGAATCTGAAGACGTCGTAGAACTGCTTCTAATCTTTTCTTCGAGAAAGCGGGAACTTAACCTTAAAGATCGCGTCGCACAGGACTTTGTCCGATTGGATATGATTGAGTCTTCGTCGCATGTCGATGTGATGCGGTACTTCAGTGAAGCTATTTTGCTTCTTAGTAAATTGAACTTTGCTTTCTCCACTTTCGAGGCAGAGTCAGTTCTTAGTGAAACGTTGAAACGGTACTCAAGCGGCAAAGAGGTTTTCCGAGCATTCCCTCCAAAAGCGGGCTTCGTCTCAGCGCTTGCAATATATCTCTTCGGCAAGCCTGGCACAGAAACCGATTGGGATGCAGTACCTAAAAAATTTGAATTAGTAAAAACCAATCTTGAGCTTCTGATTGATTCGATTCAGAATGCCAAAACACCGAATGAGAAAGAGGAAGTGCTCTGTCTTGAGGACTTGGAGGAGAGGGTCACGGCACATCGAGTGGCAGCATCTCAGGTTGGACGTTTCGAACGAGAATATTTTGAAAAAGCTTTCGGTGCTCTTTTTGAAGATGGGCAGGCTCTTCAAAATTTCAAAGCTTGCTGGTACGCATATTGATATGCGTATTCAATGGGATTCCTACATATCTGCTGCTACGAGCAAGCTATCTCGACTAGCATTTTCAGAATCAAATACTAAACTTGTTACCTCTGAAGTGTCAGCAGATCGAATTGAAGCGGTCGGTTTGCTTGCACACCTAAGTTTTGATGCTGACCGCCCGGTTGTTATAGGTAATAGTGGCATATTGGTTCCTCTGCGCGCAAATAACGACCGTTACGTTGTTCTATATCGATTGGATCGCAGCGACGCCTTGACGCAGAAGATGAAAGAGTATTGCAAAGAGCGCGAAGTGGTGACCTGCAATTATGTCGATGCGTTCTTCTTCTTTTTGGTTAAGGAGCTTGATATTCCATTGCTGCAGAGCGTTACGAAGGCTGACGTTAAAGCGCGCATATACATAGAGAATAATAGTTCCATAATAAATTTTGATGAAACGGTCAGTTTCCATGGCTCTTTCTTTGCATGGAGAATCGAAGAAACTACATCTTTCGCAAACTTTATAGATTTGCTGACGTGGCAGGTGGGTGGGCACCATTGCATAGAATTTTCCACTGATAGCCCCGCGTATGGGATTGATCGCATCAAGAGCGCTACGCCTAGCATTGAAGTGCTTGATCTGCGACAACTTTGTCGCGCTGTCGTTGGCCCAATTGCTATCGCCACTGATAAAAAAGTCCATCAGGCGACCGTGATTTTGACAATGCCGGAGTTGCTGGGCAAAGCTCTAGTGAGTATTTCGCCGAGCAAAGACGAGTTGATATTTGGTCCAGGTGGAGGAATCTGTTTTAAATTTACGCGGGAGGGCACCCATTTCTTGGCGCTATCGCTAAGAAACTTCTATGATTTTGAAATTGGACCTGTTCTAAGTGCTTTAACAGAGATAGGGATCAATGAAGTAGATTTTGACGCTGCGCATTTCTTGTCTTTCGTATTCACGCATGGGCAATACCTTGATGTTGCGCGGGAATTCCTGTCTCACCCAGAAGAAATTGATAATCTACTTGACGTCAAGGATACATTTTCTTGTACGGTGGAAGATGCAACGTCGGTGTATGAGAATGTTCGTGTATTCGAACTCACTCAAGCATCCGTCTCATCGCCATTTGCAGTTCTTTGCCATTTGGCGGCCAAATTTAAAACTGCGCGATCACCTTTCGTTCCTGTCGAGATAATTGATGTCTCTAAACGTATAATGGAGCTTCCGAACGCGCCATACGAAAACATATACTTGTCCCTTTCCGCGAGTCATTGGAAGCACTCGTTTATTGAGATATATAGAGTGATCGAGGGACTCTACTATTTTGGTTGGATGTACGGAGTTAAGGAGGCCTTCGGCGGTGAATATGCAGAATACGAGCTGTATTTAAAGCTTCAGGATCAGCTCTCTTGGAGATATAAAGAAAGGGCGTCCATCGTTAAATTGTTCGAAATTGTGCCTAGGACCGTTTTAGCGGCTCATGATCCGTTAGATATTAAGTCGTTGAGTGGTCGATTTGAAGAGCGCACAGATAATGCGGTTATGATTAAATTTGCAAATTTGATTTATTCGATTCGCAACTCCAATGTGCATCAAGGAAATTCCGAAGATGATCCATCAATAGAGGTCAGCGCTGATTGCTGGCCCAAACTGACATACTGCTTGTTTTTGATTGTTGAGCATCTTTATTCCGCTCACACGACAGGCATGCCACAACCTCCCACATCACAATCGTCCGTTTCGCTGAAGCTTGCTCAAGCGTCGCACAATTTTTGAAGCTCTTGCGATCAAATGAGTCAGGCCTGGTTTATTATCAGCATCATGATATAGATAATTTTAGCCAAAGAACATTATCAATGGAGCGCCTATTTCCTCACCTGCGAAAAAGTCAGACCACGTTGAACAAAGTATCCCAGCATCCTCCGGCGCGGTATAGTCCAGATTCTGTAAAAATATTCAATCTCAAATTGGTGAAATTGCTGCGACTGTACGTTAATTTATTTCAAATAAGCGAAACGTTAGCTAATAGCAGATCAACGCTTGCATCAAGGATTGCTGGAGACGAAACCGACTCCCAAGCTCAGTTTGCTGATTTAAGCCATACTTAAATTCGGCACCCCACCAAATTTTCCATCGTAATAATCCCTTGCCGCCTGAGCAATCTCCTCACGCGTCTTCATAACAAACGGCCCCTGCGCCACCACGGGCTCAGCAAGCGGCGCAGCATACCCATACAACAGCCGAGCATCGGTCACTGCGGCAACCTTCACATCATTGCCATCATCATTCAGCTCAACCAGTTGCCAAGGTGCCACCGCCGCACCACCAATCGACACCTCACCCGACACCACATACATGAACACAGCCTGCCCCGCCGGTGCCGGCAAGGTAACTTCGCCACTCGCCCGCAGCGCTGCCGTCGTCATCGTCACACCAGTCAACGACGCCACAGGCCCCGAAACCCCAAACACCTCACCCGCAATCACATCCACTGTCACCCGCCCATCATCAAGCGTAACGACCGGGATATCTTCGCGCTGCAGCCCGGTGTAAGCCGGCGCGGTCATCTTCAAGCGGCTCGGCAAATTCACCCACAACTGCAAAATCTCCAACGGTCCACCCGATCGCTTAAACGACGAAGGCGACACCTCGGCGTGGATCAAGCCCGACCCCGCCGTCATCCATTGCACGCCCCCGGCATGAATCACACTGGCATGCCCACCACTATCGAGATGCGCCAGATCACCCTCAAGAATGAACGTGACGGTTTCAAAACCGCGATGCGGATGCGGACCGAAAGGCAACCCCTGATTGTTCGGCCCATACTGCATCGGGCCATGATGATTGAGAAAGAGAAACGGATCCAACTGCGCCAGACGCGGGCCAGGCAAGGGACGGCGCGTGATGAGATCGCCGATATCATCGCGATGGGCGGGATGCAGGGTGCGGACGGTACGGCTCATGTAAACCTCTTGGCGAGAGCACACGATTCGCGCGCAGCGCTAGAATCGACGGCTTCATTTGAATACCAAAAGGATACCCGCCATGGAACCCGACGTCGTCGAGCGGCTGACCATTCAGCACACGCGCACCATCAACAGCTTGATTTTTCAGTTGTTGGCCACGCGCCAGGCGTTGCACGCCGTAATGGCCACGGTGCCCGATCCGGATCACGTGGCGAGTGTGTTTGAGAAGCAGGTGGCGGACACGCTCAGTGATCTGAGCCAAGAGCCGGATCAGGCGTATCTCGCGGAAGCGTACGCGCAGAGCGCGGACGAGACGTTGGCCGGGCTGGGCCAACAACCTAAATTCGACGTGTGATCGCTGACGGTTGATCGCCGATCAATCGGCAACGAACGAGGATTGGCGATCATCAATCAGTGAAAGTCGCATTACGATCGTTGCCTGCCGATCAATACCTGACGATCATGAATGGCGAAGGCCGATCGCGGATTGCGGATCCACTATCGATCCGCAATGCTAACCAACTCAATCAAGCGATCGGCTTGATGCCCACCGTATACGCGGCCTGATTGCCGTGCGCGGGGTTGCGGATCTTGAGCATGGTGCCCCCGGGTGCGTAGTCGAACGTTTGGCGGGGCACTTCAAACCACTCGTGAAAGCTGGTGCGGGCAAACTCGGGCACAAACACCTTGGCACGTTTTTCGTCGCAATAGAACTCGACCACGGTGCGCTCGATCGTCAACGGGCGTGTGTTGCCCATGCGATAGGTGCACTTGAGTTCGGCTTTGAAGGTCTTGCCGAGTTGCCATGGAAGTCCGATGAATTCCATGAAGTTCTTGATGGCAAGGTAAGGCTCTTGCACGGGCGCTCCGGTGATAGGTCAATAACAGGGTAACCGCTAGTTTAGTGGCTTTTCGCCTACGGCCATGCAGGCACGGGCAGATACGGAGGCGAAGGCGGTCAGCCTGCTGGCCGCCTCCGCACCACGCTTTACTCCTCGGCTGGTGCTGCCTTGCGCGGGCGTCGGCTGCGCGACGGGGTTTTGCGGATAGGCTTGGGCGAGGCTTCCGGTGCGGCGTCTGCGGCGGCGGTGGGCGCTGCAGCCTCAGCCGCCACCGGTGCTGCAGAAGCCGTGGGTACCTCCGCCGCTGCTGTCGTCTCTACTCGTGTGCGGCTACGACGCGGACGGCGCTCGGGGCGGGCCGGCGCTTCGGACGACGCATCCCCATTCGATGTCGTTGCCGCGTCAGATAAAGCGGCATCCTCACGGGCACCAGAAGCACGGCGTCCTGCGGATGCGGGCGCGGTTGCGGTCGTCCTTGCACGGCCCGTTGCAGGCGATTCCGCCGTTTCCAATGACGACAGCGGTTCGGGCGTTTGCGCCGGTTCCACAAACGGATTGGCAGCTTCGCGCTTGCGGTCGGATGCGCGTGAGCGTGCGCTCGTCCGGCGCGATGACGTGCGCGTGCGTGCAGGTGCGGCGTCGGGCGCGGCTGGCTCGCCCCACGGATCCTGAGCGGCACCGCCGTCGTAATGCGTGGCGTCGTCGCCTTGGTCCTGTTCGGAATAAGCTTGTTCGGCGGGCGCCTGATACTCAGGCTCTTGATACACCGGCGCCTGGTAATCGGGATCCTGATAATTCTGGTCATCGTCGAACGACGCGCGGCGCGGCTGGTCGTTCGCTTGCGCGTCAGCGGATCTGCCGGCCGACTTGCGGCCGCCGCGCGTTCTGCGGCGCGATTCAGGTTTGGTGGGGGCTTCTTCTACGCCGGGCAATGATGCGGTTGCCGGCACAGCGGCGATGTCGCTGGCTGAAGCGTCGCCCTGCCCTTGCGCACTATTGGCGCGATACACGTAGGCGCCGGATTTCTCGTCGCGGCCAAACTCCAGCAATCCACGCGATTGGGCTTCTTCGAGCAAGTTGCCGAAGGCGCGAAAGCCATAGTACGACTCGTTGAAATCGGGCTTGCGGCGTTTGATGGCTTCTTTAAGTACGGAAGCCCAGATCTTGCCGCTATCGCCGCGTTCCGAGACGAGCGCGTCGAACGTTTCCACGGCGATGTCAATGGCCTTGCCGCGGCGCACGTCCAGATCGTCTTTGCGGCGGCGGTCGGCATCGGCCGGGCGCTTGTTCGCGGCCGGTGCCGGGTTGCGGGCCCCGCGCTTGGCAGCCACGTGCTGGCTTTCGCGCACGAGGTCGTCGTAGAAAATGAATTCGTCGCAGTTGGCGATCAGCAGGTCGGAGGTCGATTGCTTCACCCCCACGCCGATCACTTGCTTGGCGTTTTCACGCAGCTTGGAGACAAGCGGGGAGAAATCGGAGTCGCCACTGATAATCACGAACGTGTTGACGTGCGACTTGGTATAGCAAAGGTCCAGTGCGTCGACGACCAATCGGATATCAGCCGAATTTTTGCCCGATTGGCGCACATGCGGAATCTCGATCAATTCGAAATTGGCTTCGTGCATCGTGGCTTTGAAGTTTTTGTAGCGCTCCCAGTCGCAATACGCCTTTTTGACGACGATGCTGCCTTTGAGCAGCAAGCGTTCAAGCACCGGCTTGATATCAAATTTTTCGTATTGCGCGTCGCGTACGCCGAGTGCGACGTTCTCGAAGTCGCAGAACAACGCCATGCTGACGTTTTCGTTGGAGGAATTCATAAAAAATGTCGCCCGAAGGCGCCTGTCAGGCAATCGTTCGATCCTAACAGATGCGGCCTTCATGGACGAGTCATGCCGCCCTCATGAATGAGAGCGGCCGACGTCACTTAGGAGGCGTGCCCCTTATTGGCAATAGGTGCACCACTTGGATATCAACCACAGCGCTCAACGTGCGTCGCACAGGCTGGTCGGTGCAGTCGATTCTGCAGTTGGCTCACCCTCCGGCTTTGCCGTTGCCGACGCCGGCAACCCAAACACGCGGTCGAACGCCAGGCTGAACACATACGTGTAGACCAGGAAGAACACGATCAAGCCCAGATCGAGCAAAAACGCCTCCCAGAGCGACACCTTCAACCACCAGGCGAAGAGCGGCACGATAAACACGACCAGGCCGATCTCGAAGCCGATGGCGTGTGCCGCCCGGCGCAGCATGCCGCGGCCGCGCACGGTTTGCCGGGCTTCCCAGGATTCGAACGCGGCGTTATAGATCAGGTTCCAGACCACGGCGATCGCGGACGCGCCCACGGCGGCCACACCTGCCTGCGCGCCGCCATGGCCGCCAAGCAGCGCCAAGCCTGCGCTGGTGCACGCGATGGCGATGATTTCGTAAAGGGTGACGTAGACTATCTTGCGTTTAATGCCTTGCACGGTAATGTCCTCTAACGCTTCGCGGGAGCACGATCCAGAATCGCTTCATCCGCTAACACAGCCCAAATGTTATGCCGCAGATTCAGAACAAAAAAGTTAGGTTCTTTCAATTTTTCTGATAGACCTCTGTTACTGTGACGTCATGGCCTTCTCCAGTGACAACGTCCGCGTGTTTCTCGCCGTGCTCGATCACGGCTCGTTTTCAGCCGCCGCGCGCGCGCTGGGGCGGGTGCCGTCGGCCGTAAGCATGACGATTTCGCAGCTTGAAGCCGAGCTGGATATGGCGCTCTTCGATCGGTCGGCCCGGGAGCCGCAGCCGACCGAGAACGCGCTGGCGCTCGAGCCGCAAGCGCGGCTGCTTGCCAGCCAACTGCGGCAGTTGCAGGCGCATGCGCTATCGCTGCACAAGGGTCTCGAGCGCAAGCTGTCGCTCGTGGTGGTGCCGGAGCTGCTTTCTGCGCCATGGAGCGAGCCGCTGGCCATCCTGGCGGCCGAGTTTCCATCGTTGGAAGTGGAGGTGTTTTCGGCGCCACAAGCCGATGCCTTGAAGCGCCTCTTCGACGGTGAGGCGCAATTGGCGCTCGTTTTCGAGCGCCCAGGCACGGATGAGCGGGAAGAGTTCATCGAGTACAGCGACGAGCTGTTCGTGGCGGTAATCGCGCCGGGCCATGCCTCGTTAAGCAAACGCGGCGGTCGTTTGAATCACAGCGATCTGCTCAATATCCGTCAGATTGCGGTAGCAGGTCGCGATGCGGGCGTGGCGGATCCCAAATTTCTGGTCGGGCGCCAGATTTGGCGCACGGATAGTCACTTGGCTACCCTCACCTTGGTTCAGGCCGGCTTGGGGTGGGCGTATCTGCCGCGTACGTTGATCGAGCCGTTGCTGGCGAGCGGCAGTCTGCAGGAAATCAGGTTTGCGAATATCAGCAACGCGCTCAGGCTGTGGGTGGACGTGGTGTGGTCAAACGAGCAACCGCTGGGGCTGGGTGCTCAGCGATTCATCGAGTTGATGCGCGAAACGGCGGGCCGCAACACAAAGCGCGATCCACGCAAAAAATAGCCGATGTGGTCGCTCAAGTCTTAGAAGCGAGCCGCAAGATAATCTCAAGCGTCCAGCCTCTCGATTTGACCTGCAACCTCCCCCGTTTGCCTATCGCGCTTGCCGTCAGGCGAAAAACGGCACCACGCGCTCAAGCAATGCTTCGGGCGCTTCTTCCGCCACGTAATGACCGCACGGCAACGCTCCACCCTCCACATTGCGTGCTACCAAGCGCCACTCTTCCAGCGGTTTGAAGCAGGTGTTCACCACCCCCGCCTCTCCCCATAGCGCCAGCACCGGCATCTCGAGCATCTGGCCTGCATCGCGATCTGCCCGATCGTGTTCCAGGTCGATCCCGGCGGACGCGCGATAGTCTTCGCACAATCCCCGCGCCGCGCCAGGTAATGTGAGGCAGTGCTCGTAATGTGCCAGCGCCACGGGGTCGAACGGCGCCAGCCCGGCGCTACGGCGTCCCATCACGTCGCGCGCATAGGCGCGCGGATCGGCCTCGATCAGGCGTTCGGGCAGCGGCGCGGGCTGGATCAGAAAAAACCAATGCCAATACGCTCGTGCAAACACTTCGGTGGTTTGGGCATACATGGCCAGTGTGGGCGCGATATCGAGCATCGCCAGGCGTTGTACGGCCTCAGGATGGTCTGCGGCCAAGCGATGCGCCACACGTGCCCCACGATCGTGGGCCAGCACATCGAAGCGATCGAAACCCAATGCCGCCATCAGTCGCAGCTGGTCCTGCGCCATCACCCGTTTGGAATACGGCAGATGATCCGAAGTGCTTTCGGGCTTGGCGGATTCGCCATAACCGCGCAGGTCGGCTGCGACCACGGTATGGGTGCGCGCCAACGTAGGCGCTACGCGGTGCCAGATCGCATGCGTTTGCGGATGGCCGTGCAGCAACAGCAACGGTGGTCCGTCGCCACCCACGACGCAGTTGATGTGCACGCCGTCGCCCACATCCACCGTTTCCTGTGTGAAACCCGGAAAGAGCGCTGCGGTTGAAAACGATGTTGATTGGGATGCGGATGCCGGCAAAGCTGTCTCCTGAACGCGGGCGCTTGATGGCAGGTTGCCTGCGCCTCGCGCTCCATCATAAAGACAACCTCGCGGCGGATCGTTTCACCGGGCGGGATTCACCCTTTCGTCATAAGCAGCAATTCAACGGATTCGTTTCAATCGTTCAACGCTGCGCGCGCGGCCTCTTCCGGCGTCAAGCCTTCATAGAACTGATCGGTAAACCATTCGGCCTGCTCGTCGATGTGTTCCTGCGCCTGCTCCAGCGTGGCGCCGGCCGCCACGAGAAATCCCTCGACTTCCGTGCACCACTGGATGAGTTCCAACGTTTCCGGATCCAACTCTTCTTTTTTCTTTGCCATGATGATGTCCTCGATACGCCGGGCGCTCATCGGCGCCAGACCAAACTTCCCCGGTCAAACCGGGGCCAGTGTCCGCCGATGCGCAGACACGAAACGCCAGATTAAAACAGAAGCGTCGGGGCCGCTGCGGGTATTGAACTTCAAGGCCTCGTCGCCGCCACTCCACGCGTGGCCCACATGGGCAAGTTCGCACCAGCGCACCAGCGTTTTGCGGCCCTTCACGTAATCGGTGCGCCGGTATGCGCCCGTTTTGCCGTCAGCCAAACTCTTGACGCTGGTCGGTTTCGCGCCGGTAAGTTGGTTGACGTGCAGAAACTGCTCCACGAGTTGGTGGGCGTTGCGCGGGGCGACCACGGCATCCTCTTTGCCATGCAGCACCATGGCCGGCAAGCGAATGGCATTGGCTGTGTTCGCATAAGGCGCCACCAGGGCCGCCACTTCGCCCTCGGCGCCCTGCTTCATCGTGCGCAATCCTGCCCGAACATCGAGCGCATCGCCCACGACCGGGCCAGAATGCATGGCCACGGCCGCGATGGTCTCAGGATGCCGCAAAGCCAGCAGTGCAGCCATACCGGCGCCAGCCGACAGTCCCGCCACATACACGCGCGATCCATCCAGGAGGGGGTGCTGTGCCAAGACCTCATGAATCAACATCGCCAACGCATCGGCTTCAAGACAACCGCCGCGGTCGTCGGGCTGAAACCAGCGCCAGCAGCGATGCGATTGCCGGGTGCGCGACTGCTGCGGATACAGCACCGCGAAACCTTCCTTATCGGCCAGTCGGTTCATTCGTGAACCTGCCGCAAAATCCTGAACGGTTTGTTGGCAGCCGTGCAGCATCACCATCAGCGGCAAATTTGCAAGATCGGCGTGCTTGGGCCAGTACAAGGCGTATGACAGGCGCACCATGGCGGCCGCCCCCTCGGGCTTGGCGAAAAAGGTCATGTGCCGGCAGTCGCCTGCGCCAAGGGCTGATGGACGCAGCGTTTTCGGACCAACCGGGCGGCGCACGACTCCGGGTTTACGCACCAGCGCCGTGGGCTTTGGGGCCAACAGCGTTCGCGAGCCACCTAGAGGCTTCTTGCGTGTTGCACTGCGCTTGACCGGCGCAAGCGGCCCCAACCCGAGCAGCGTTCGCTGTAACCGGGACCATTTTTTTAGCGTTGGAATCAACAACGACGACCGTTTGCGCGCCATGCAACCTCACCCTGATGATTGGGGGCCAGATCACCGCACCCTTTTCCACCGGCCTGCACAATGCAAACCTTGTTGCGATGCAGCATACACCGAGCCTAAACCATGATCGTCGCCAAAAAAAGAAAAAGGCACGGGGTCTAGGTGGCGTCATATTCGAGTTGAGACTGCTCGGCCGCCAAGTAGCCGCGCCTGTATCGACGTTTTCCGGTGAACGATGCGACAAGCCAGCCTGCGTGCCATTCACGTCCCCTCCGAAACCGCACCGGCGCTCAGTTAAAGTTGCGTCAAACGTGCGCCGTTGCGGGATGGCGCGATCGAACAGACATGGAGAGACCGTTATGCCGAGTGCATTCGCGCGAATCTGCGCCCTTACCACCTTGTCATTGGCCTTTGGCGCCACCGCATTTGCGGCGTCCGACGTGGCGCCTGCTGCCGCACAGGCGACATTCGCGCCGGCGTTGGGCCAGAAAGGCAAGGACGTGATGTGGTTGCCGACCCCGGATGTGCTGGCCACGCGCCTTTTGACGATGGCCAAACTCGGCCCCAACGACAAACTCGTCGACCTGGGGTCTGGCGACGGCAAGATTGTGATCATGGCCGCACGCGATTTTGGCGCCACCGCGCGTGGGGTGGAGTTCGATCCCCGCATGGTCGCGCACTCGGAAGCGGCTGCGGCCGACGCAGGCGTGAGCCAAAAAACCCGCTTCATCCAGGGCGACATTTTCAAGCATGATTTTTCCGACGCCACTGTGGTGGCCCTGTATCTGCTGCCCGAACTGAATCTCAAGCTGCGGCCGCAGCTGATGGCCATGGCGCCCGGAACGCGCATCGTCTCGCACTATTTCGATATGGGCCGATGGTCGCCGGATCAGGAGGCCGAACTGCAAGGCCGCCCCGGCTTTCTGTGGATCATTCCCGCCAATGCGGGCGGCACGTGGCGCATCGACGAGAACTCGGCATCGCCATCCACATCGATATCCACGTCAGCGTCCACGTCAACATCGACAACATCGACAACCCGATCGCAAGCGAAGCCCGCCGTGCTGTCGCTACAGCAGTCGTTTCAACTGCTCAAGGGCACGATGACGATCGATCAACGCAGTCAACCCGTCGAACAGGCCCGCGTAACGGGCCAGGCCGTTGCGTTTTCGATCATCGACGAAAACGGCAAGCCGCGGAAGTTCGAAGGCAATATCGACGGCGATCGTCTGCGCGGGACGATTACCGACGCCTCAGGCAAAACGCCCTTTTCGGCCACCCGCGAGGGCGCTGCCCCCGCGATCGACGGGTCGGGCCCGCCCACGCAAGACGAGCAAAACCAGGCTGCGCTTGCGCTTGGCGCGCAGTAAAGGGCTTGCCGAAATAGGCTTGCTGAAAGAGGCTTGCTGAAATAGGCCTGCTGAAATAGGCCTCCAACAGGTGCGCCTGGATCGATTTGGCGGCATGCCGCCCCAACCCCTTAAGATTCGCTTCATCCTCACCCGCTAGGCTCGAACCCATGCGCATTCTATTGGCCGAAAACGACGTCTCCCTGGGCGGCACGATTCAATCGTGGCTGCAACTTGACGGCTATGCCGTCGATTGGGTGGTGCGTGGCGATCTGGCAGACGCGGCACTGCGCACGCACGATTATCAATGCATCCTCCTCGATCGGGGACTGCCGGGTCTGGACGGCGACGCCCTGCTCACCGCACTGCGTGCGCGGCAGAACACCACGCCGGTGCTGCTGATCACCGCTCGCGACGGCATCAACGATCGCGTGCAGGGTTTGGATTTGGGCGCTGACGACTATCTCGTCAAGCCCTTCGATCTGGAAGAGCTTTCGGCGCGCATCCGCTCGGCCTGCCGCCGGCATCATGGCGGTGCATCGCCCCTGCTGGTGCACGACACGCTGGCGCTCGATCCCGTGGCCAAACGCGTCACGCTGGATGGCGAAGCCGTCATGCTCACGGCACGCGAGTTTGCCGTGTTGCACACGTTGATGCGCCGGCCAGGCAGCATCGTGTCGCGCGAACAACTCGAAGATGCGCTGTATAGCTGGGGCGACGAGGTCGAAAGCAACGCGATCGAGGTTTATATCTACAACCTGCGCAAGAAACTCGGCACCAAGGCCATCGCCACCGTGCGGCGCCAAGGCTACAGGCTGGGCGAATGAGTGCCCTTGCCTCGTGGCGGCAACGCCTCTCACGCGGTCGCGCGGGGCGGGGTTATTCGCTGCGCCGGCGCCTGATTGCCACCACCGTAGGATCTAGCATCGTGTGCGGCTTGATCTGCGTGGCCATCGTGATCGGCATCGCGTGGCACGAAACGAGCGACGCTTTCGACGATGCCCTCGAAGAAGGCGCAAGACTCACCATCTCCTTGGGCGCATCGATGGCGCGCAGCGGCGTCTTGAATGACGATGACGAGCAGGTCGACAACCCGCGCAAGCGCGTGCATCTGTACTACCAACTGATCGACGATGACGGCGATGTGGTGCGCCGCGCGCGCGGTGCCCCAAAGCGCCCCTTTGTGGATAGCGATCGCAAAAGCGACCGGTTCTACAACACCTGGGTGGACGGCAAACTGTGGCGCGTGTATGTGCTGCGGCAAGACAATCCCGATATCTCGGTGCAGATCGGTCAGCACTGGGACGACCGCAATGATCTGCTCTACGAAACGATCGAAGATCTGGCCTGGCCTGCAATCGGCCTGTGGCTGCTGCTGGCGCTGGTGAACTGGATCGCCATCCGGCGTTTGCTCCGGCCACTCGAAACGCTGGCGCAAGGCATTGCAGCCAAGTCGCCCAACGACCTGACGCCGGTGCCGGATACGCATCAGCCGCATGAGTTGCAACCGATGCTGGCGTCGCTGAATCTGGTGTTGGGCCGACTATCGGCCACGCTCGAATCGGAGCGCCGGTTTACGGCAGACGCCGCGCACGAATTGCGCACGCCCTTGGCGGGATTGAGCTCCAAGATTCAATTGATGCAACGGCATTACGGCACATCGGCGCCAGTGGCGCTGCAGGACGATCTATTGCAACTGCGGCAGGATGTGGCGCGCAGCACCGCGCTCGTCGAAAATCTGTTGTTGCTCGCACGGCTCGATCCGCAGGAAGGCACGCCGCTTGAACGTGCGCCGGTGGATCTGGCGGCGTTGATTCGCGAAGCCGTGCAAGCCAGTGCGCCGCCCGCCGCAGCGCGTCGCATCGCGATCAACGTTGCGTGCGATGTGGACAGCGTGCTCGCCAATCGCCAGTTGCTCTACAGCGCGATACGCAATCTCATCGACAATGCCGTGAAGTATGGCGTGGACGACGGCCAGGTGCAGGTGACGGCGCGCGCAATCGGCACTAGCGTTGAGATCCGCGTGTGCGACGATGGACCTGGCGTATCCGACGCCGATCGGGAGCGGCTCACGCTGCGGTTCTTTCGCGTGTTGGGCAGCAACACCACCGGCAGCGGCTTGGGACTTTCGATCGTGGCGCGCATCGCCGCGTTGCATGGCGCCACGTTGTCGTTCCTTCCGGGAGACAACGGCCGCGGATTATGCGTGACGCTGCAGTTGCCGAAATCGGCGTGATGCGCGACCCGATGTGTGGCGAAGGCGCCCAGTCGTCGCACGCGCGCAGCCTATGTGAGCGATAGGTGGTTTGCTTGAATGCGTGATTGGATGCGAATCGATGCGGCATAACGCGACGCGGCACGCATTGAAGAGATGATGCGTTCATACATTCGGATCGCACGCGGCACATCTCGTTTCAAGTCGATTGGGTGTCCTCAGATTCGCTTCATGTTGCGGCGGTTAAATGAAAGCTCCAAACCACCACATACCTCCAACACGAAGGAATCGCCACTATGAAGAAGCACACGATCCACGCCTTTGCCCTGGCCGCCCTGTTGAGCGCCGGCTCCACCGCCGCCTTCGCGCAATACACCGGTCCCAGCTCGATTCCGCAAAGCACCGTGAAGCAATTGCTGGATAGCGGCACGGACGATCAGAAGGCCATCCTGAAAGGCCGCATCGTGTCGCACGATGGCAAGAAGCACTACACGTTCGAAGACAGCACCGGCCGCATGAGCGTCGAGATTTCCGACAAGCGCATGCCCGCCGGCCAAGCCTTCGACGACAAGCGTCAGGTTGAACTGACCGGTGAACTGGACAAGGATCGCAACAAGGTCGAGTTCGACGTCGACAGCGTGCGCTTGCTGTAAACGTGATCAGCCTCGATGCGCCTAACACCGATCGACAGAGACGGTGATGGCGCATCGATCACACCGCAGGAACAGCACATGCGGTTAGCGCACCTCTCGGCTGTCATGAAATTTGGGAAGTGCTTTGCTAGGCGTTGTGCAATCTGTCCGTCAAAAATTTGAAGCGCTGGGCCTTGCCCGGCGCATCCATCGCGACGACGTTCGCGTCCCCCTGCAAACCGTCGTTGCCGTCATTCTGGCGTACGTGGTCAGCCGTTTCGCGCAGATCTCAGATATTTCCTGGGCCGTCTTTTCAGCGTTGTTCGTGGTTCAAGCGAGCTTGGGCGGCACGCTGGGTTCGGCCATGGATCGCGTCTTCGGCGCGCTGGTTGGTGCCCTGCTGGGCAGCGGGCTGGTGTGGCTGATGGTGCAATTCGAGCTGCCGCCTTCGATTCCGCTCGTCGTAGGCGTCGGGGCCATGAGCTTGATCAGCGTCTACCGCCCGGCCTTGTCTTACGGACTTGTCACCGTCACGATCCTGACGGTCACGCCTGAGCTCCAGATGTTTGAAGGCGCACTGGCCAAGGTTTGGGCCATTGCACTGGGTTCGCTCTCGGCGGCACTCGCGGGAGCCGTGGTGCTGCCGGTGTCTTCGCGCAAGCGCGCCAATCAGGATCTCGCCGATACCGTGCTGGCCATGAACGAGTTGCTCGAAGGCTGCACCGAACGGCTGCTGGACTGCGGCAAAGCGCAGGATTTCACGTTGACGCATGGCCGCATCGATCGTGCACTCGAGGATGTGCAAGCCACGATGTGGCAATCCCGCGAGCGTTTCGATTGGCGGCCCAAGAAGCACGCGCCGCGTCATACTCACAACGAGAAAATCAAACGGCTGCGCTATACCATCGCCATCCTGGAACGGCTAGGCTGGGCGCCGTTGCCGCCAAGCGCGTGCGAGGTGCTGGGCGCTCCGCTGCGCGCCATCACGCTAGCCGCCACCACCACCCTTGCGCAGATCGCCGCCTCGTTGGCGGTGGGCCGCGAGATCGAGGCCCCGCACCCGCTCGCCGACGAACTCAAGGCATTGGAGGCCGCATCCGGCGAGATGATTGCCGCCAACGCGGCTCTCTCCATCGCCGAGCGCGATCAAATCGGTGCAATCAACTGGGCGTGGCGCACGATGGATCGGCAGATCTGTCAGTTGGCCGGCGAGACGAAACCCGATTCGGCACAATCGGCCAGCGACTGATCGCCTCCGCGTTGGGTTCACTTAGCGCTCTGACGTTAGCGCGATCGCGGGCCCGATGTACCCGCCCGAAGTACCCGCCCGAAATTCCACCCCGAGATCAGAAAGTCTCACGGCCCGATCATGAAAAACGCCTCATCTTTCGTTATCGAAAATTCCCGTCCTGCGGGTCGCGCCAAGCCAAGATGCGCGCGCAATGTTTGCCCTTCATACGCGGTGCGAAACAGACCGCGTTGCTGAAGAATCGGCACCACACCGCCGACGAAATCCGAGAGTCCATCCGGCAATGAATCGGGCATCAGATTGAAGCCATCTGCTGCGCCCGCCACAAACCACTGCTCGATATCGTCGGCGATCTGTTCGGGTGTGCCCACCACCACACGATGGCCGGTGCCACCGCCCATCTCTCGAATCAGTTGCCGCACGGTGTAGCCATTGCGGCGCGCCAGGGCCACGGTGGCGTTGAAAAACGTATGGTTGCCGTTGCCATTCAGCGGCACCGCGAGATCCTCGGGCAACGGCCGATCGAGATGCAGCCGATCGACATCGATGCCCAAGACGCCGGCAATGCGCTTCAAACTGTAGTCCCACGGAATCAGATCGACCAGATCGTCGCGGCGCTTGCGGGCCTGCGCTTCGGTCGCACCGATGATCGTGGTGAGACCGGGCAGCACGCGGATCGCCTCTTCACCGCGCCCAAACGCCGCTGCCCGTTGTTTGACGTCGCGGCTGTACGCCAACGCTTCTTCGAACGATTGCGACGCAGAAAAGACGGCTTCGGCATGCCGTGCCGCCAGGTTGCGGCCATCGGCCGAGCCGCCTGCCTGCACCAACACGGGATGCCCTTGTGGCGAACGCGGAATGTTCAGCGGCCCCTGCACCGAAAAGAAATCGCCGTCATGCGCAATCGGTTTGACGCGATCGGTATCGACGAAGCGGCCATCGGTTTTGTCGCCCACGAACGCATCGTCGGTCCAGCTATCCCAGAGATCCTTCACGATCTGCGTAAACTCGGCCGCCCTCGCATACCGCTCCGCGTGATCCGGAACGGCGTCGCGTCCGAAGTTGCGCGCCGAGCCCAGATCGGCGGTCGTCACCACATTCCACCCGGCGCGCCCGCCACTGATGTGATCCAGGGTAGAAAATCGCCGCGCGATGTTGAACGGCTCGTTGTAGCTCGTGGAGGCCGTTCCGATCAAACCGATGTGCGTGGTGGCTGCCCCCATTGCCGTGAGCAGCAGCGTGGGTTCAAGCGCGGTGATCGGACGAAAATTGATTTGATCGGCGATCGATGCATTGTCTGCAAGAAACACAGCGTCGAACTTGCCGGCTTCGGCAATTCGCGCGATGTTCACGTAGTGCGCGATGTCGATGAACGCCTTCGGATCGGCGTCCGGCAACCGCCACGCGGAGGGCACGAATCCCGAGTGCAGGATGTTGACGTTCAGATGCAGTTGCCGGGGAGCCACGATGGCGCTCATATGGAAGTCGCTTGAAAAGGCAGGCGTGCGGGTGTGTCGGCCAAGCCGTCGCGATCACCGCGCAAAATAGTCGGGCAAGCGATAACCTTTCCAGGCCGGGTTGGCGTCGAACGCTTTCTGAAACGCCGGCGAGTGATAAGCGGCCACGATGTCCCGCGCGAATGCCTTGTCTTGATTGCCGCGCTTGACCACGACCACGTTCACGTACGGCGGCGTCATGTTTTCGAGCTTCAGCGCCTCGGTCAATGCAAGTCCGGACGAGACCGCGAAGTTGCCCTGGATGGCCGCCAGATCGGCATCGTCGAGCGAACGCGGTGCCTGCGCCGTTTCCAGCGGCACGAGCTTGAGCTTGCGCGGGTTGCTGACCACATCGCGCTCGGATACGGTAACGGGATCCACCCCGGGTTTGAGCGCGAGCCATCCCAGGCCGGCGAGCAGGTTAAGTGCGCGCGTGGCATTGACGGGGTCCGAGGGGATCGTAATGGTGGCGCCATCGGGCACGTCTTCCAGCCGCCGATGACGCTTTGAATATAAGCCCATCGGCGGCGTGGGAACCTGCACGATGGGTTCGAGAGCGAAACCTTGCCGTTCACGCGTGGCTTCCAGATACAGCGAATGCTGGAAGATGTTTGCATCGATATTGCCGCGATCGACGGCCTCGTTGGGTTGCACGCCCTGGCTGAACTCCACGTACTGGATGGTGTAGCCCTTCGCTTCGAGCTGCGGCGCGATGCCCTTCTGAAAAGCATCGCGATACGGACCGGGCATGAAGCCTACTTTTAGATCGGCTGCTTGCACGGCCATCGGCCACGCTGCCGCCAAGACCCACGCGGCGCACGCGCCCCGCACCCATCGCTTCACGCCGCTCGATACCTGCACCATGACCGCACTCCATTCAAATCGCTGAGACGGTTGAGTGTGCGTGCGGCGGGCCGTGCGCACCACTACAAATAAGCAGATTGTTTATGCCGTCAGGTAGGAACGATGCGCCAGAATTGGTCTAACCACTTTAAGCCACGGCCAAAGGATGAGTTTTCCACATCGCGCATCACTGGCACACGGCGCTCGCCAAGATATCCGCGGAGCCTTTATTCATGCGCTTTTGCAAGCACCCAATGCAATCGGCCACCCGAGCGCGCAAACCGATGCTTGGGCTCTAGTGGTAAACCATAATGCCAAAATTGGCGAACCAGATCATAATTTGGTCAGACCACTTTGAACCGCCATGAAACTGCACCTGCTTCCCGAATCCGCCCCGGCGCCTGCTGCGCCCACCGCCGCCACCGAGCGCGCCTATCAGCGCCTGGCCGCCGATATCGTGGGATTGATTCGCAGCGGGGAGTTCAAGGCCGGCAAACGGCTGCCCTCTGAACGCGCCCTTGCCGAGCGCTTCGAAGTCAGCCGCACCTCCGTTCGCGAAGCCATCATCGCGCTCGAACTGCAAGGTGCAGTGGAAGTGCGCGGCGGGTCTGGCATCTACGTGTCGCATCAGCCCGAGCAGGCCATACGCTTGCCCGTTGCGCGTGAGAACAACGCCGGCCCGTTCGAATTGCTGCGTGCCCGCTGCCTGGTCGAATCGGAGATCGCTGCATTGGCCGCGACCACGCGCAAGGATAGCGATCTGGACCGCATCTTCGGTGCGCTCACCACCATGCAAGAGCAGATCACCGACAAGGTCGCGAACGCCGAAGCGGATTGCCAGTTTCACCTGCACATCGCCGCCGCCACCGGCAACACCGTACTGCATCAGACGGTGGCCGCCATGTGGGATCAGGCGCGCGGCCCGATCTGGTCGAAGATCGAACAACATTTTCATACGGACGCCTTGCGTGAAGCCTCGCAGGCCGATCACCGCCGCATTTTTCAAGCCCTGGTGGCAGGCGACGCCGACGCGTCGCGTGCCGCCATGCGCGCCCACCTCGAACGCGTGATGAGCGAGTTCGCACAAGGATGGCGCTAGCACGACGCAGTAAAGGCATCGCATAGACGCACCCCACGCCGGGATCGGTAATCAACGCGGAATATCCCGCGAGCCGATCCACGGCGCGTCATACGGAGGAGACACGATGACGCATCACCACACACCCGCCGGCAATCGGCGGTGCAGGACCCTGCTCGCCCGTACGCTGCTCACGCTGCTGCCGCTGTCGATGGCAAGCGCGATGGCGCAGGAAGCCCCGGCGCCGGGCGTGAGCCCGCGCATCGATGCCATCCGCAAGGCCGGCGAGCTACGCGTGGGTGTCTTGCAAAATGCACCCTGGCTGATCGAAAACACTACCGGCCAAGGCCCCGCATGGAGCGGCCCGGCCTGGTTGCTCGCCAATGAATATGCGCGCCTGTTGAAGGTCAAACTCACCCTGGTTCCCGTCTCGCACGAGACCAAGGTGCCGGTATTGGCCGCCAATCAGGTCGACATGACCATCAGCCCCTTGGGCGAAACGCCGGAACGCTTGAAAGTGGTGGACTTCGTGCTGTATTCGAAGACCAGCGTGTGCATGTTCGGCCGCGCCGATAACGCTAAGTTCGCCAAAGCCGAGTCGGTGGATGCGCTCAACAGCCCCGACGTCACCATCGCCTATTTCACGGGCGGCGCCGAAGAAGGCTGGGTGAAGGAGCGCTTCCCGAAAGCGAAACTGCGCGCGGTCGCGAGCTCCGGTGCCACCGCACCGGTAGAAGAAATCATGGCGCGCCGCGCCGATGCGGCCCCCATCAACCGCGTGCCCTGGGTGGGCTTGCAGCGCAAGGTGAAAGGCCTCGCGGTACTGCCCAATGCCAACAACTGCCAGGACAGCACGGAGAAGGCCTCACCCGTGGGCCTGGCCGTGGATCGCAATCAGCCGGCTTATCTCGAATGGCTGCGCGCGGTGGAAGTGACGCAGCAGCCCAAACTCGATGCCGACGAAAAGCGCGTATTGAGCGAGATGCAGTGATCCGGGTCCTGAGTCACGCACGCCTTACCCCATAGCCCCTACCGCCGTCCCTATCGCGCATCCCGATGCGCAAACCGATGAGCAAACGAGCTGCCGCACACGACAGGCAGCCGACCCCCATTCTGGAGACAACGATGACCCAACGCTTCAATCCGTCACGCCGCGCCGCGCAACTCTGCCTGACCCTGGCCGCCCTCACCGTCAGCCACGCCGCATTGGCGCAAACCCCGCCTGCACCCGGCGTGAGTCCGCGCATCGACGCGATCCGCAAAGCAGGCGTGCTGAAAGTGGGCGTGGTGAACAATCCACCCTGGCTGGCGCAGAACACCACGGGCCAGGGCGAAGCCTGGACCGGCCCATCGTGGACGCTCGGCAAGGAGTTCGCGCGCTTGCTCAACGTGCAGATCCAACCCGTGCCGGTGAGTCACGAAACCAAAGTGCCGGCGTTGATCGCCAACCAGATGGACATCATGATCGGGCCGCTCAATCAAAACGCCGAGCGCGCCAAGATCATCGATTTCGTCACCTTCTCGAATACCAGTGTGTGCATGTTTGGCCGTGCGAACAATCCCAAATTCACCAACGTGAAGAACGTCGAAGAGTTCAACTCGCCCGACTTCACGCTCGCCTATTTTTCCGGTGCCGGCGAAGAGCCGCTGATGCAACTGCAGTTTCCGAAGGCCAAGCTGCGCGCCGTCACCAACTCGGGATCGGTCGCCCCGATCGAAGAAGTGCTGGCGGGCCGTTCGGACGCCGCACCGCTCAACCGCATGCTGTGGCCCAACATCGAAAAGAAGGTGAAGGGACTCGCCGCCTTCCCGAAAGAGAACAACTGCCAGGACAGCAAGATCTTCCAGATCGATGCCGGCATGGGTGTGGCCAAGAATCAACCGGAGTACCTGGCCTGGTTGCGTGAAGTCGAGAAGCGCATGCATCCCGAACTCGCCGAAGAAGAGCGCCGCATGACGGCCACGCTCAAGTAAACCGCCACTCCCGCGGCCCCCTCTTTCTGGCAGAAAACACTCATGTTGAATTGCGAAATCCACGGCGCACAGGACCTGCGCGCCGGAGAATGCGATGTAGCGCCGGTCGGCCCCACGCAAGTGCGGGTCGCCGTCAAGGCGGTCGGCATTTGCGGCTCCGACCTGCACTACTACCGTCATGGCCGTGTGGGCGACTTCGTGATTCGCGAGCCGCTCACGCCCGGACATGAAGCGTCTGGGCAGGTGCTTGAAGTGGGGGCCGCGGTGAGCACTATCAAACCCGGCGATCGCGTGGCGATTAATCCCTCGCGCGTGTGCGGCGTGTGCAAATACTGCCGCATGGGTGCATCGAACCATTGCGAGAACGTGTTCTTCTTCGGCAGCGCCAGCCGCTTCCCGCATATGCAGGGCGCGATGCGCGAGCAGGTGGTGGTCGAAGACTATCAATGCCTGCCGGTGCCCGATGCGCTGTCGTTTGAAATCGCCTCGTTCGGCGAGCCGCTGGCGGTGTCGTTGCATGCGGTGCAGGAAGCCGGATCGTTGCTGGGTCAAACGGTAATGGTGGTGGGTGCCGGACCGATCGGCGCCCTGATCTTGATGGCCGCCAAACTGGCCGGTGCGAGCCGTTTGATTGCGGTCGACATCGTCGATCAAACCCTCGAGGCGTGTGCACGGGTAGGCGCCACGCAAACGATCAACGTGGCGCGCGACCCGGAAGCGCTCGAAGCGCTCACGGCCGGCAAAGGCCAGGTGGATGTGTGCTTCGAGGCGTCAGGCAACTACGTGGGCCTGGCCAACTGCATTCGCGCCACGCGAGCACGCGGCACCATCGTTCAAGTGGGCACGCTCAGCGGCAATAGCGATGGCTGCCCCTTCAACCAGATCATGGTGAAGAGCCTGAGCATGGTGGGCAGTTTCCGCTTCATGGATGAATACGCGTGGGCGATCGACTATCTGAGCCGTAGGCTTCTGGATGTGTCGCCATTGCTCACGGCCAGCGTGCCGGCGGCTCAAGCGCGTGACGCCTTCGAACTGGCGGGCGACCGCACCAAAGCCATGAAAGTCGTCGTTACCTTCTAAGCTGGAGATCCGCATGGATTTCGATTTTTCTCCCATCGTCGACAACTGGCGGTTTTTCGCCAGCGGTCTCGGCGTGACGATCGCCCTCAGTGCGATCAGCGCGCTGACCAGCATCCTGGTGGGCCTGTTCATCACGCTGGTGCGGCTCTACGGCCCGCCGATCTTCAAGCCCTTCATCGTGTTCTACATCGACACGATGCGCTCGATCCCGATTCTGGTCGTGCTTGTGTGGATCTACTTCGCCTTCCCGATTCTGGCCGGCGTGACGTTCCCGCCGTTCTGGGCGGCCTTGGTGGCGCTCACGCTGCACATTGCCGCCTATGCCGCCGAAGTGGTGCGTGCCGGTATCGAATCCGTGCGCCCCGGCCAGACGCGCGCCGGCCTGGCATTGGGGATGTCGCGCGCGCAGATCCTGCGCAAGATCATTCTGCCGCAAGCCACCATCCGCATGCTGCCGGCGTTCGGGTCGGTACTCACCATCGCCATCAAGGATACGGCCATCGCCACCGTGATCGCCGTGCCGGAACTGATGCACCGTGCCGAAACGGTTGCCGGGCAAAGCTATCGGCCAATCGAAGTGTTTACCTGCGTGATGATCGCCTACTTCTGCATTCTCTTCCCGGTCACCCGAGGTGTGGACCGGCTGTACCAACGACTCGCACACCTGGGCCGCTCATGAACCTCGACTGGAACATCATCTGGACGCATCGCGACGCCTTGTTTCACGGCGCGTTGATGACCGTCATGCTCACCGTGGTCACGATGCTGCTTGCCGTTCCGGGCGGCATGGTGCTCGCGCTGATGCGGCTATCGAACAGCAAAGTGCTCTCCGGCATCTCCCTGTGCTTCGTTGAGTTCTTTCGCAACCTGCCGCTCATCCTCATCATCTATTGGGCGTTTTATGTGATGCCCATGGCGCTGGACGTGCAGTTCTCGGCGTTGACCACAGCCTTGGTCGCCCTGGTGCTCAATATCTCGGCCTACAACGCCGAAACGTTCCGCGCCGGTATCAACTCCATCCGCAAAGGCCAGATGGAGGCGGCGCTCGCCATGGGGATGTCGCATCGGCAAGCCATGTTCAAGGTCGTCATCCCGCAAGCGGCCCGGCGCATTTTGCCGGTGTTCGCCAGCACCTGGATTTCGCTCTTCAAGGATACGTCGCTGGTGTCGGTGATCGCCGTCAGCGAACTGGCCTACACCTCGATGCAGATTCGCGCGCAAAGCTATCGCGTGCTGGAAATGCTGACCGCCATGGCGGTGATCTATTGGCTGATGGGTTACCCCCAGGCCAAGCTCGTCGACTGGATACACCGCAAATACGGAGTGAAAGAATGAACGTCACCATCAGCCCCATCGGCGCGCCGGGCGCGGCCACCGGCACCGCCCCCACCGCTTTCACACGCAAAGGCGCCGGCGACAAGCCCGTGCTGGTCTACGAGAACGTACGCAAGACGTACGGCGACTTCGTGGCGCTCAACGGCGTGTCGCTGCAAGTGAACAAAGGCGAAGTGATGTGCCTGATCGGCCCGTCCGGGTCGGGCAAGTCCACGCTCTTGCGGTGCACGAACGCCCTCGAAACGCTGAACGGTGGCCAGGTCTACCTGGACGGCGTGCCGTTGCCCACGCGGGAGTCCGAAGTGCGTCGCGTGCGCCAACGCATGGGCATGGTGTTTCAGAGCTTCGAACTCTTCCCGCACAAGTCCGCGCTCGACAACGTGGCGATGGGGCCGATCACCGTGCTGGGCATGAAGGAAGACGAGGCGCGCACCCGTGCCCGCGCCCTGCTCGACAAGGTGGGACTCTCGAGCAAGGCCGACAACTTTCCGGCCAACCTCTCTGGCGGCCAGCAACAGCGCGTGGCCATTGCGCGAGCGCTGGCGATGGAACCCGACGTGATGCTGTTCGACGAACCCACCTCGGCACTCGATCCCGAAACCGTGGGTGAAGTGCTCAACGTGATGAAGAAGCTCGCGCAGGAAGGCATGACGATGATTGTGGTCACGCACGAAATGAGCTTCGCGCGCCGCGTGGCCAACTGGGTGGTGGTGTTCGAGAACGGCGCCATCATGGAAGAAGGCCCGCCCGAGCAGATTTTCGATCATCCCACGGTGGCGCGCACGCGCGACTTTCTCAGCCATCTCGGTTGGGACGGCTGAGCCGCCGCCACGCTGCTATGTACCCGCGCGCCGCGGCGTCACCGCATCACCGTGACCCTGTAAACGCGCCACCGCCCCCTTCCTTTTCCCGCTCCGCGTTCCGTCTCTGGAAACCTCGATGAAAATCACCAACGCCCGCGTCATCGTTTGCTCGCCCGGCCGCAACTTCGTCACCCTCAAAATCGAAACCGACGAGGGACTCACCGGCATCGGCGATGCCACGCTCAACGGCCGCGAATTGTCGGTGGCCTCTTATCTCACCGATCACATCATTCCTTGCCTGATCGGGCGCGATGCCCACCAGATCGAAGACATCTGGCAGTACCTGTACAAGGGTGCCTACTGGCGTCGCGGCCCAGTCACGATGACCGCCATCGCGGCCGTCGATACGGCCCTGTGGGATCTGAAGGCCAAGGCCGCCGGCCTGCCGCTCTATCAAGTGCTGGGCGGCAAAAGCCGCACCGGCGTGATGGTGTACGGCCATGCCAACGGCACCGATATCGAACACACAGTGGACGAGGTGCTGCGTTACGCCGACATGGGCTACAAGGCCATCCGCGCGCAGAGCGGCGTGCCGGGCCTGGACAAGGTGTATGGCGTGGGCCGCGGCAATCTGTTCTACGAACCTGCCGACGCCGACCTGCCCAGCGAGCACGACTGGTCGACCGAGAAGTACCTGCGGCACACGCCGAAGCTCTTCGAGCGCCTTCGCGAAAAGCTGGGTTTCGACCATCATCTGCTGCACGATGTGCACCATCGCTTGACGCCGATCGAGGCCAGTCGCCTGGGCAAGTCGCTCGAAGAACATCAACTCTTCTGGATGGAAGATGCCACGCCTGCCGAAAACCAGGAGTCTTTCCGCCTGATCCGCCAGCACACTACCACCCCCCTGGCCGTGGGCGAGATCTTCAACTCGATCTGGGATTGCAAGGAACTCATCGAGAACCAGCTGATCGACTACATCCGCGCCACGGTTGTGCATGCCGGCGGCATCACGCATCTGCGCCGCATCGCCGATCTCGCTTCGATGTATCAGGTGCGCACGGGGTGCCACGGTGCCACCGATCTTTCTCCCGCCTGCATGGGCGCGGCGCTGCATTTCGACCTGTGGGTGCCGAACTTCGGCATTCAGGAATATATGCGGCACACCGAAGAAACCGATGCCGTCTTCCCGCATGCCTACACGTTCGACAAGGGGATGCTCTATCCGGGCGATGCACCCGGCCATGGTGTGGATATCGACGAGAAGCTCGCTGCCAAGTATCCCTACAAACGCGCCTACCTGCCCGTCAATCGCCAGCAGCATGACGGCACGCTCTGGAACTGGTAATGGACCGATTGCATCCCGATACGTTGGCGCGAGCGCTGCCCGCCGTTGACCGCCCCCGGTACGATCGCGATGCCTTGCGTATCGGCATCGTTCACCTGGGGCTTGGTGCCTTCGCGCGTGCGCACCTGGCGCCGGTGAACGAGGCCGCGATGGTGCAGGCAAGCGATTGGCGCTGGGGCATCTGCGGCGTGTCGCTGCGCCAGCCCGATACCCGCGATGCGCTGGCCCCCCAGGATGGCTTGTACACGCTGGCGATCCGGGATGCCGATGCAGCGGGCGCCAAGCGCGAGCAGCTATCGATTATCGGCGCGCTGCGCGAGACGCTAGTGGCACCCGACGATCCCACGCGGGTTCTGGCGCGCATCGCGGCGCCGGATACGCGCATCGTCAGTCTCACCGTGACGGAGAAAGGCTACTGCCACCATCCGGCGACCGGAGCGCTCAATGCCGATCATCCGGATATCGTGCATGACCTTTTGCATCCCGAGTCACCCCGCAGCATCGTAGGCTTCATCGTGTATGGGTTGCAGCGTCGCCATGCCGCGAAGTCGCCGCCGCTGACCCTCATGTCGCTCGACAATCTACCGTCCAACGGCAAGCTCCTGCGCGGGCTGGTGCTCGATCTCGCGGGGCGTGTCGACCCCGGCCTGCAGGAATGGATCGGCACCACCTGCACCTTTCCTTGTTCGATGGTGGATCGGATCGTGCCGCGCACGACCGACGCCGATCGCGAATCGATTTCGCGCGCGATCGGTCTCGTCGACGCGTGGCCGGTATTGGGCGAACCCTTCCTCGATTGGGTCATCGAAGACGACTTTGCCGCGGGCCGGCCGGATTGGTCAGCCGCTGGCGCGCGCTTCGTGACCGACGCCACACCCTACGAAGTATTGAAGTTGCGGATGGTGAACGGCACCCACTCCGCACTGGCTTATCTTTCCGTACTGGCAGGCTGGCGCACGGTGGACCAAGCGATTGCGCAACCTGCCATGCGCCGCTATATCGGCACGTTGATGCGTGACGAAATCGCGCCCACACTGCCTGCGCTGGAAGGCCTGGATCTCGCGCAGTATGCCGAGCGGCTGCTCGCCCGATTTGCCAATCCCGCGCTTCAACATCAAACCGGTCAGATTGCGATGGACGGCTCGCAGAAGCTGCCGCAGCGGCTGCTCGGCACCATTCGCGAACGCTTGCGCGACGGGCTGCCGATCGACGGATTGGCGCTCGCCGTGGCAGCGTGGTTGGTGTATCTGCAAGGAAGGGATGAGGCCCACCAGGCATACCCGATTTCAGACCCGCTTGCCGACGCACTGAGCATCGAGGTGGCTGCTGCGGTTGCGGCTCGCGATGCCACCGAAGATCCGCTGCTCCAAGACACCCGCTATGTTGCACGTTTGACGGGCTATCGACCGGTGTTTGGCGACTTGAGCGGCAACGATCGCTTTGTGAACGCGGTTGCGGTGCAGGTAAAACAGTTGCGCACGAGAGGCGTCGCGGCCACACTAGAGGCACTGGGAACCGCGCGGGCCGATTGACCACGTCGCCCATGTAAACGTGAAATGGATTCAATTGCGTGAATTCAATTTTATATCACGTTGTGATATATTTATGGCTCATCATCACTTGTCATGGATCGACGCGTGAACGCCTCTTCGCTGCCTCCGCTTCGCAAAACCGACTACGAAGCGTTGTCCGATTTTCGGCATCAGCTTCGAAAATTCGAGCGCTTCTCAGAGAACGCGGCACAGGCCGAAGGCATTACCCCACTGCAGTACGTCACGTTGCTGCATATCAAAGGCATGCGCGAGCGGCCTTGGGCCAGTATCGGTGAATTAGCCGATCGCCTGCAAGCCCACTCGCACGGCGTCGTGGCGCTTGTGTCGCGATGCGAAGCGGCCGGGCTGGTCGAGCGGCGGCAAAACGCCGAAGACCGCAGACTCGTCGAAGTGCACCTGCTTGAAAAGGGCGAAGCCGTCCTGGCCCGGCTTGCGGCACTGCATCGCGAAGAACTCAAGATGCTCGGCGGCGTTATCCATCGGTCGATCCAGCCTTACTAGGAACGTTCATGCGCCACGCAAACGCCAGAGGCGATTTTGCGGCCACGTCACGCCTGTTACGCACTGCGGCCCTCGCCGTAGTGGTCGGGCTGTTGAGTACCGCCGCCGCTTACGCCCTCATTCACCTCATCCGGTTCTTCACCCAGCTGTTCTTCTTCCAGACGCTGTCGTTCGCCGAACGGTCGCCGGCCGAGAACACCCTCGGCCTGTGGATCATCGTCGTGCCGGTCATCGGCGGATTGATCATCGGCCTCATGGCACGTTACGGCAGCGAAAAGATCCGCGGCCACGGGATCCCAGAAGCGATCGAAGCCATCCTGTTCGGCAAAAGCAAAATCTCGCCCAAGGTGGCCGTGCTCAAGCCGGTGTCTTCCGCCATCGGCATTGGCAGCGGCGGTCCGTTCGGTGCCGAAGGCCCCATCATCATGACGGGCGGCGCACTTGGATCGTTGCTCGCTCAGTTCTTTCACCTCTCGGGTGGCGAGCGCAAAACGCTGCTGGTGGCAGGTGCAGCCGCCGGCATGACCGCCATCTTCGGCACACCGGTGGCCGCGTTGCTGCTGGCGGTTGAATTGCTGCTCTTCGAACTGCGCCCCCGCAGTTTGCTGCCTGTTGCGCTGGCCTGCGCCGTCGCCGGCTTCGCGCGCCCACTCTTGCTGGAAAGCGGTCCGCTCTTTCCGCTGGAAACGGCAGCACTCGGCCCGCTCGGTCTGTTTTCCTGCGTGGCAGCCGGCATCGTGACCGGGGCGTTGTGCTGGGCCTTGTCGACCTCGCTCTACAAGGTCGAAGACCTGTTCGGCAAGCTACCCATCCACTGGATGTGGTGGCCCGCACTGGGCGGCCTTGCCATCGGCATCGGAGGCTACTTCGAGCCGCGTGCGCTGGGTGTCGGTTACGACGTCATCGCCGACCTGCTGGCCAATCATCTGGCGGCCGGCATCGTGATCGGCCTCATCCTGGTGAAGGCGGCGATCTGGGTGATTTCGCTGGGCTCGGGCACCTCAGGCGGCGTGCTTGCCCCCTTGCTCATGATGGGCGCGGCCGTCGGCGCGGTCGTTGCGCCCTACATGCCGGGCGGCGCGCCTGCCGTATGGCCGCTGGTGTTCATGGCGGCCACGCTGGGCGGCATGATGCGCGCACCCATCATGGCCGTGGTGTTTGCGTTCGAACTCACGCACGACGTCAATGCGCTGTTGCCGTTGCTGATGACCTGCGCGGTGTCATACGGCTTTACCGTGCTGGTGATGAAGCGGTCGATTCTGACCGAGAAGATCGCCCGCCGCGGGTATCACATCTTTCGCGAATACGGCATCGATCCGCTCGAACGCCATGCGGTCGGTGAGGTGATGACGCGCGAGGTCGAAACGATCGACGCCGGTGCCGCGATCGCCGATGTACTGACCGCACAGTTCGGGCCGACCCAGCAGCATCGCGCCTACCCGGTTGTCGAAAACGGCGAACTGCTCGGCATGCTGGATCGGGAAACGCTGGTATCGGCCGGCGGGCGCCACGCGCAGGCCCGCGTTGGAGACTTGTTTGGCGTGAACACGCCAGTGATGGCGACCGCCCACGAAACCTGCCGCACGGTAGCAGGCCGGCTGGCCGTGCATGCAGTGGAGCGCCTGCCGGTGGTCGAAGACGCACAGACGCGCAAGCTGGTGGGGATCATCAGCCGCAGCGATCTCGTCAAACCTGCGCTCTCCCAATTCGATGACGAGGAGCGCCGGGAAGCGTTCCGGCGCACGCCGCTAGGCGTCTGGCGCGACCGCCGCACGCGGGCCTGAATTTCGCGTGGCGCATGGCGGCGCGCGGAACGCCGCGCACACCCAAGCCTCAGCAGCAGCCGATCCGCCCCTTGCCGCCATATCGCGCATCCTGCCGATTGCGGAAGAACTCCGCATACGACATGGCGGGCAAATCGGGGTGGTTGAGCTTCATGTGCGCCAGGTAGCCATCGTAGTCAGGAACGCCCACCATGAGTCGCAGCGTCTGCCCCAGATAGCGGCCGGCGCGGCCGACCGAGTTGCCTGCATTCGCCAGATTCAACAACATGGTGTGCTCCCTTTCAGTTGCGCCGGGCGGGGCAGCACGTGCTCCCACCCGCGGCGTACCGCGACCGCCATCAATGGCTGCTCGCGACCGCATTCGGCGGCAACGTCTCGAACGGCGTTTCCTTTACCGTCGGTCGGCTCTCGCGACGCGCTTGCAAAATCGTGCGCGCGCCGAAGAACACAATGCTCACCACTACCGCCATGAAGATCGCGCACAAGCCGGCGTTCACATAATCGTTGAACACCACGCGGCTCATCTGATCGAGGCTCTTGGCCGGTGCCAACACGCGCCCTTCCGCGATCGCGGCCTGGTAGTTTTTGGCGTGCGTGAGGAAGCTCACGCGCGGATCGCTATGGAACAGCTTCTGCCAACCTGCGGTAAGCGTGCACACCAGCAACCACAACGTGGGTGCGATCGTGACCCACGCATAGCGATCCTTCTTCATCTTGAAGAGCACAACGGTGCCCAGCGTGAGCGCGATGGCGGCCAACATCTGATTGGCGATACCGAACAGCGGCCACAAGGTGTTGATGCCGCCCAGCGGATCGACCACCCCTTGATAGAGGAAGTAGCCCCAGGCCGCCACGCACAGTGCGGTGGCGATCAGGTTGGCGGGCAGTGAATCGGTGCGGCGCAGCGCGGGTGCGAACGTGCCCAGCAGATCCTGCAGCATGAAGCGGCCCGCGCGCGTACCGGCGTCAACAGCCGTCAGAATGAACAGCGCTTCGAACAGAATGGCAAAGTGATACCAGAACGCCATCATGCCTTCGCCACCGATCACCTGATGCAGGATGTAGGCCATGCCTACTGCCAGGGTGGGTGCGCCGCCGGCTCTGGAGATGATGGTGCTCTCGCCCACGTCCTTCGCCGTTTGCACCAGCTGATCCGGCGTGATCGCAAAGCCCCAGCTCGACACCACTTGCGCGACTTGCTCGGGCGTCGTGCCGATCACCGCCGCCGGACTGTTCATCGCGTAGTAAATGCCGGGCTCGATCACGCAGGCGGCCACCAGGGCCATCACCGCCACGAACGACTCCATCAGCATGCCGCCGTAACCGATATAGCGGGCCTGGGTTTCGTTTTCGATCAACTTCGGCGTCGTGCCCGAAGCGATCAACGCATGAAAGCCCGACACCGCGCCACATGCAATGGTGATGAAGAGGAAGGGGAACAAATTGCCCGACCAGACAGGGCCGGTGCCGTCGACAAAACGGGTCACGGCCGGCATCTTCAATTCGGGCGCCACGAAAACGATGCCCAGTGCCAGGCCGATGATGGTGCCGATCTTCAGGAACGTCGACAGGTAATCACGCGGCGCGAGCAGCAGCCACACCGGCAACACGGCAGCAATGAAACCGTAGATGATCAGGATCCAGGTCAGCCCGCGGCCGTCGAAATCGAAATAAGGCGCGAGCGTCGCACTGGCGGCCACGTTCTGGCCGAAGATGATCGCCGCCATCAAGCCCACGAAGCCGATCACAGAGACCTCAAGAATCTTTCCCGGACGGATATAGCGCAGGTACACGCCCATGAACAACGCGATGGGAATCGTCGCGGCCACGGTAAACGTGCCCCACGGCGAATGCGTCAGCGCCTTCACCACGATCAACGCCAGCACGGCCAGAATGATCACCATGATCATGAAGGCGCCAAAGAGCGCGATCACGCCCGGGATCACGCCGAGTTCGGCTTTGATCAGGTCGCCCAGCGACCGGCCGTCGCGGCGTGTGGACACGAATAGCACGATGAAATCCTGCACGGCGCCGGCGAAAACCACGCCCGCGAGAATCCACAAGAGCCCCGGCAGATAACCCATCTGCGCGGCAAGCACGGGCCCCACCAAAGGCCCCGCACCGGCGATGGCCGCGAAGTGATGACCGAACAGCACGTTCTTGTTGGTTGGCACGTAATCCAGACCATCGTTGTGCTTCCATGCCGGCGTCATGCGCGTGGCATCCAGCCCCAACACCTTGTTCGCGATGAACCGGCTGTAGTAGCGGTAGGCAATCAAATACACACATACCGCCGCCACGACGATCCATAGCGCATTGATCGTCTCGCCGCGCGACAAGGCCACCGTGCCGAGCGCGAACGCCCCTACGACAGCCAGGCCGGCCCAGCCCAGATGACGGACGAATCCGTTTTGACTTGCTTGCATTACCGCTCCTCGCACTTTTTATCTTGGTCCCGGGCAGACGCGCAGGACGCGGTAGTATTTGGTTTGTCCTGCACGCGAACAAGCGCAGGATCACGTAAATCGCCTGCGTAAAACTACGTAGTGCAACGCAACAGATTCTGCGTGCGCCGATGACGAACACACGCCACCTTTATTCGTTTCACCTGCTGCACCCATGCGCTCGACGCGTGCTGCACCGCAAAATCCGGAACCGTTGTCGTCGATGAAACTTCGACTGAAAATTCTGCTGCTGGCTGTTGTTCCGTTGCTGATCGCCATGGCGGCGCTCTCGTTCGCGGTGTATCAACAGGGCCTCTCGCTCGTCCAGCAAGAGAAGCAGGTGGTGTCGTCGGCGTGGCTGCAGAGCAAGGAAGCCGAGCTGCGTCACTACGTCAAACTCGGCTACAGCGCCATCAAACCGCTGCTGACCGATACCGACGTAAATGGCGCTCAGCAGCAGGCACTCGATCTGCTCGGGCAAATGGAATTCGACCGCGACGGCTATTTCTTCGTCTATGACCTGAACGGGCGCAATCTGATGCACCCGCGCCAGCCCGATCTGGTGGGCAAGGATCTCAGCGGTCTGCGCGATGAGCATGGCGACCTGGTGGTGCAGCGCCTGCTGGCCGCAGCCCGCGCCGCCGGCACGGAAGGTCAAGTCATCCATTACCTGTGGCAGAAGCCGTCCGCACAGCGCGAAACCGAAAAGCTCGGCTATGTGATGGTGGTGCCCGAATGGAACTGGATGCTGGGCACTGGCATCTATAACGACGACATCGAAGCCGCCCTGAACGACATCGACGTCGCGGCCCAGCAGAACATCCGCGGCATGCTGGCCTGGGTGGCGGGCATAGCCGCGATCAGCACACTACTGGTTGCGGGCAGCGGCCTGGCACTGAACATCAGCGATCACCGTCAGTCGGATGCGAAGCTGCGCCTGCTGGCCCGGCAAGTGGTGCAGTCGCAAGAAGACGAGCGGGCGCGGCTCTCGCGCGAGCTCCACGATGGCATCAGCCAGCATTTGGTGTCGACCAAGCTGGTGCTCGAAGCGGCGCACGAACGGTTGCTGCGGCAGTCGCCCCGCCACGACTCGGCCGCACCACCACCGGGCCGGCCGCCCGTGGAAGACCTGCTGGCAAACGCGCTCGAACGCCTGCATGCCACCGTGGGCGAGGTGCGGCGCATCTCGCACAACCTGCGGCCGTCGCTGCTCGATGACCTGGGGCTACCGACCGCGCTGGCGCAACTGGCCCGGGAAATCACGGCGGCATCCGGCAGCGCCGGCTCACCCCTGCATTCGGACGTGCACGTGCATGGCGAGGTGACGCCCTTGCCCGAATCGCACAACACCGCCCTCTTCCGTATCGCGCAGGAGGCGCTGACGAATGTGATTCGCCACGCCCGCGCGGCGCGCATCGATATGACGCTCACGTATGCCGCCGATCATGTGCGGCTCGACATCCAGGACGATGGCTGCGGCTTCGACTACGCCGACGTGCAACGCGATCCCGATCGCGGCATCGGTTTGCGCAACATGCGCGAACGCGTCGCGCCCCTGGGCGGGCGCATGACGTTGCACACCGGCCTGCGCGGCACCGCCCTGTCCGCGAGCTTGCCCACGTCGGGTGCCGCCCCCGCATGACCCAAATCCATCCATCGACGCCATGACGCCAAGCAACGCTGCCCCCTCAACCAAGCCCCCCACCGCATCACAATCAGCGTCAAACGCGACGCCTCACATCACGCCCACGCGCCTGATGCTGGTCGACGACCATCCGCTCGTACGCGACGGGTTGCGATTGCGGCTGGAGGTCGTCTCGCATATCGAGGTGATGGGCGAAGCCGATGACGGCGAAACCGCCGTTGCCCTGCTCGAGCAGCTCGATGCCGACCCGCACGCGCACCTGCCCGATTTGATCCTGATGGATCTGAACATGCGCAAGATGAGCGGTCTGGCCTTGGCGACCCTGCTGCACGAACGCTGGCCGCAGATTGCCGTGCTGGTCCTGTCGATGCATGACAACGTCGAATACATGATGCAGGCCATGCGGGCCGGGGTACGCGGTTATCTGTTGAAAGACGAACCCGCGCAGGAAATTCTCGTCGCGATCGACCAGGTCATGGCGGGACGCAATCATCTCAGCCCCACGGTGGCCATGAAGCTGGCCCAGGCCAGTTTGCCCACCACGCTGCTCAGTCCGCGCGAGCGGGAAATCCTGCGGCATGTGGCCGCCGGCAGTGCGAACAAGCAAATCGCGCAGACGCTCAATCTATCGGTACGGACGATCGAGACGCACCGGCAGAACATCAAACGCAAGCTCGGCATCGACGGCCAAGCCGAATTCGTGAAGTATGCCGTCGAACATCGGGGCGTCTAGTACTGCGGGTAGATACGTATAGGAGGCGCGCGTCCTTTAGGGTTGAATCCAACTGGCATTCGGACACACCGGATCGATAACAAGATTGGAGACTTTCATGACCCCCACGAACGTGTACGGTGCCGGTTTGCGCACCGTTCTGGCTGTCGCATTGATGGCCATCGGCAGCAGCAGCCTGGCCGCCGACTATCCCGATAAGCCGATCCGGCTGCTCGTGCCCTTCGCGGCCGGCGGCACGACCGATATCGTGGCGCGCGTTGTGGCCAACGGCCTGGGCAAAGAGCTGGGCCAGACCGTCGTGGTCGAAAACCGCGGCGGCGGTGGCGGCTTGATCGGCGCCGAAGCCCTCGCACGCTCGCCTGCCGACGGCTATACCTTGGGTATCGCCACGGTCAGCACCATGGCCACCGTGCCTGCCACCAATCCGAAAACGTCTTACGACCCGATCAAGGATTTCACGCCCATCGTCAACCTGGTCAACGTGCCCAACGTGATGACGATCAATCCGGCGGTTCCGGCCAAGGACATGAAAGAGTTCATCGCCTTGCTGAAAGCCAACCCGGGCAAGTACAGCTATGCCTCGTCGGGCACCGGCGGCATCTCGCATCTGGATGGCGAATTGTTCAAGTCGATCACCAAGACCGACATGGTGCACGTGCCCTACCGCGGATCGGGTCCGGCATTGAACGACACGCTGGCCGGTCAGGTCAACGCGCAGTTCGACAACCTGCCGTCTTCGCTGCCGCACATCAAGGCAGGCAAGCTGCGCGCGCTGGCCGTGGCGTCGCCCAAACGGGTGGACGGTCTGCCGGATGTGCCCACGTTTGCGGAAGTCGGCCTGGCGGACGTGAACAATGTGGCGTGGTATGGCATCGTGGCCCCGGCCAATACACCGCCCGCCGTGGTCAAACGCATCCATGACGCGACCGTTGCCGCGCTGAAGAACCCGGAGGTCAGCGCACGCCTGGTCGACGGCGGCTCCATTGTGGACGGCAATACGCCCGAACAATTTTCCGCTCAGATCAAAAAAGAACTCGCCTTGCGCCAGCGCATTGCGAAAGAGCAAAACATCAAACTCGTAGAATAGGCATGATGTGATCGCAGCAGCCGCACAACGCGGCCTTTGCGACGCGGCGGCGTGGCTTAAAACGTATCGGTTCGCTACCGAGCGGCGCCGCGCTTGCCGAATTTGCTTAGTTTTTCCTGCCTTGTTGGGCAAATCGCTGATTTTTGCCTTGCAACGCCAAAAAATAGCCGGGGATGGTTGGTTCAAAGCAACTGCTATCCCCCGCTCGCCCCGGTTGACCATTAAACTCCGGGCTGACTTAAATAAAAGTAGCTGATATGGGTTTCGAACAACTTGCCCCCCTCAAAGAGGCGTTTGCCAAGCAAGCGCTGGAAAAGGCCAAGGAGCAACCGCGCTCCGCCAAGCCTGCTCAAGATCAAACGAAGGGGCAACCTCGCAGCGCCAAACCGGCGCACGATCCGGCCAAATCGCGTCCCCGTGGGCCCAAGCCCGGCCATACCGGCAACGGCAGCAACGGTGGCAATGGCGCCAACCCGAATGCTTCCGCCCCCGCGCACGCCGGCAAACGCCCGCCTCGCCCCCAACGCCCGGCGCAACCGCCCGCCGATCCGGTGGTGCTGGCAATCGCGCGTCTGCAACGTCACTTCCCGGCCGCCTTCCCCAAGAAGCCTGCCCCCAAGTTGCCGTTGAAGCTGGGTATCCATGCCGATCTGCTGCAAGAGCAAAAGAAGCTGCAACTTGACGAAAGCGAGATCACGCAAGCCATCGCAACGTGGTGCCAAGGCGCCCGTTACTGGGCGTGCATGACTGAAAACGCGGCGCGCGTCGACCTCACCGGCGCCCCCAGCGGCGTGGTGACGGCGCCCGAAGCGAATCGCGCCCGCCATCAGGCGCGCCGCCAACGCACGACGGCGAAGAAAGCTGAAAAAGCCGCGAACGCCGTGCCGGCTGAAGGTGATGCCGCCGCACCGGCGCTGGATCCGCAAGCCGCGCAAAGCGATGCGGCCGCGCAAGCGACTGCACCCGTGCAGGCTGTGAATGCACCCGACGTCGCTCAAGTGGCCGATGCGACAGCAAACGCCGAGACGACAGTGCCGGCAGTTGCTGCCGAATCGCAGTCCGCAAAATCGCAGGTCGCAGAATCGCACGCCGAGGCAGCGCCCGCCGATGTGATGGCGCCTGCGGAAGCGACGGCGGATTCGACCGACGCGCCTAAGCAAGCGTCTTAATCGATTCTGCCCTGCCGCGCGTGGCGCAGCAGGCAATCGGCCGTCGATCAACACCCAGCGACATGTAAAACGCGCCGCCTCGAGTCTGTCTCGATGCGGCACGTTTCTTTGGGGTCGACACGCGGCGATTTGCGCGACGCATCCCTTATGTTCAGGCCATCGCCGATGCCACCTCGTCGGAGGTCAGAAACGCATCCCAGCGCTTGAGCGCCTCGGCTTCGGTTACCGAGCGGGCAGCATTGGCGAGAAATTTGGCTTGAATGCGTTGCTCACTCGCGGGCCGCTCGACGCTCCCCATCACTTGCGCGATGCGCGCTTGCAGGACGCGGCCATCGGCCAACGTGACGTCCAGCACGGCGCCGAATTTCTGCGGGAAGCCGCTGTCGTCCCACCGCTCGGTCGTTACGCGCTTGGCCAACGTCAACGCGGCGTCGTCCAAGGGCGCCACCGTCATCGCGGGCACATCGATCGGGATACCGAGCAGCGCGCACGCCACCGTATACGGCAAGCTGTATTTGGCTTCGTTGTTGTCACGCGGTTGCTGCTTGACCGACCAGGGCTCGGCAATCACCAGGGCGGCACCCGGAGCAACGCGGCAATGCACTGCGACGATCGGCGCACCTGCGGCCTGCTCGCGCAAGTGCTCGGCCGCTTCAAGATAGGGATGAATGTAGTGACAGCACGGATAGAACTTGAATGCGGCTTCTCGCAGCGCCCACCGCGTGCCCAGCCCATCGAGCGTGGTGTGCAAACGATCGCCCGCATTGCGATCGTCGGCGTAGGCGGCAAACACGCCGTATTTGTCTTCGAGTACCGCAGCGGGGCCCGTCATCCCTGAACCCGCCAGGGTGCTCGCCCAGATTGCCGCATGCGCGGCCCAACCGGGATGCAGCGCTTTCACATTCGACCCATTGCTCAAAAACGCAAAGATGCCGCTCGCCTGACTGCCGGCGATCCCGGCGGCGTGCGTCATCGTGGCGATGGATTGCCCGCGTGCCTGTGCCGCCAGCAGCGCGGCCACGATCGCCCCGCCCGCCGATGTCACCTGAAACCCTCGACGTTGAAAGCCGCCTGGCGCAGCCTCGCCCAATCGCACAAGCAACTCCCAACCCGCAATCGTCAGCCGCACGGCATCGCTCAAGCGTAAGCCCTGCTCCTGCGCGATCGCGAGCACCGTCGGCACGATCACTGCACTGCCATGCACGATCGCGCCCATGTGGGTATCGTCGTATTCGAGCGAGTGCATCGAGGTGCCGTTGATCAAGGCGGCGATATCTGACGGCGCACGATCATCGAAGCCCAGCAATGACGCCGGGCCGGCATGCGGCGACTGCTGCCGCAACGTGCGCACCATATCGCGATGCGCGGGCACCGCGGCGGCCGCCAGTGCAACACCCACCGCATCGGCCATATGCAGCCGCGCCAATCGCTCGACATCGTCCGGCACAGCGCCGAGATTCAGGTCGGCCACGAAGGCTGCCATTCGTGCGGAGGCACTTTCGGTCCGGCTCATGCGATCGCCTTCGCCGCGTCGCGGCCGGCCAGATAACCCAGGCCGATCGCCGTCAACAACCCATTGCCCGAGCTATAGCCCGATGCGCCCTGGCTGCCGCTGATCCCTGCGGCCGCACCGCCGCCCGCATACAACCCAACGATCGGTGCCCCGTCTGCGCGCAGCACGCGACCGATATCGTCGACCGCCAAGCCGCCCTGCGTATGAAAAAGCCCGGGCGTCACGCGGCAGATCCACAACGTGCCGCTCAACGGCGCCAGACCGAAGCGGGTGCGTGCGAACGCATCGGCCGTTGGCGTGTGCGCACCGGCCGCAGCGTTGTAGTCGGCAAGCGTCTGGGCCAACGTGTGTGCGGGCAGATCGAACGTCGCCGCAAGCCCCTCAATCGAATCGCTGCCCTTCACGCCGCCGTGATCGACGAGTTCCTGAAACTCTTCTTCCTTGCTGGCGATCGCCTTGATGCGATCGTCGAAGATGGCATACACAGGCGACTGTTGCGCCAGCACGAGGCGAGCGTAGCCTGAGTAGCCGAGATCTTCGTCGCCAAAGCGCGCGCCCTCGGCGTTGACGAGAATGCCGCCTTTTTCGATCGTGGTCCACGAGAGCAATGAACCATGCGGATAAGCGACCGCCGCATACCCTTGATAGGCCTGCATATTGGCCAGACGCGCCCCGAGCTGCTCACCCCAGAGCACCGCTTCGCCTTCACTGCCCAGTGCGCCAAAATACTCCGCTCCCGCGATCTCGCTGCAATGCTGCCCTACGAGGGTACGGTTGGCGGCAAAGCCGTTGGTGGCAAGAATTACCGAACGCGCCCCGATGCGCGACGATTCAACGCCTTCGCCTTGCACCGCCGCGCCGACGATCGCACCGTGGGTATCGACGAATAACGTGGTGACCGCATTATTGGTGGCCAGCGGAATGTCGCGCTGCGTGACGGCGGCCAGCAAGTCGTCGACCAGATCCTGGCCGCGCCGCGACACGGGCGCATGCAAGCGCGGCACGGTATGCCCCACATGACAGTAATCGGTGATGAGCGCCATCCGCGCCCCCACGGTATCGACCAGCCATTCGCACAGCTCGGCCGACACGCGCGCCATGACCGGCGTGAGGTGCGGCAATTCGCTTGCGCCTGCCGTGCGCTCGAGATCGGCAATCATGCGCTCGGCCGAATCGTCGATGCCCGCAGCGCGTTGAAACCGGCTGCCTGCCCCCGGCACCGACCCCGTGCTGAGCGACGAGTTGCCGCCCGCGCGATCGCGCTTTTCCAGGATGGCCACGGTGGCGCCCGCATCGTGCGCGGCGATGGCTGCGGCCAATCCGCATGCGCCCGCGCCCACCACCAACACGTCCACCTCAAGATCCCACTCGACGCCGGCGTCATGCTGCTCGACTGCTGCTTTCATGCTGAAGCCCTCTCCTCGTTTGTGTTGTTCGATCAACGCTGCGGTTCGGCAAACATCGCGTCGAGCGACGCAGACCATGTGCTCGACAGCGAAAGCGACATCGCGCCATCGCCGCTTTCAACGGCCACTTGCGCGAGCCGTTCAAGCACGCCGGCAGCCGATGGCGCCACCGGTGCGCACAACGCGGCCACTTTGCGCCAAATCGCTTGTTCATCGAACGGCAGATCCGGTCCGCCAGGCGCGCTCCAGCACGTCTCGCGATCTGCGCCTGCGGCAGTCACGATCTCGACCGTCGCCGGCCGATCGTGCGGCGCCGGTCGCACGGCGTCGAAAGGCACGATCTCGATCAGTTGCCGCAGCCGCGCGATACGCGGATCCGATAATGAGGCCGAATCGAATGCCGCGACACCGCCGTGGCCATGCACGATGGCTGCGGCCACCGCATGCGGCAGCGAGAACTTCGCCGCCAGCGTGGTCGAGGGCTGGCGATTGTCGAGCTTGAGCGCAAGCGGGTGTGCCCACACGCGCACGGCGCTCACCGCGTCGCCGTCAAGCAAGGCCGGTGTCCGCGCAATCAACGCCTCCACGGCAGCAATCGAAGAATGTGCATACTGGCAGCACGCGTTGATTTTTTGATAGCCCGCGCATACGGCCCAGTCGCCGTCATCGTCGAAGGCTGAAAGATCCGTGGTCGTGCCGAGGCTGGTGACGTAGACGTCATAGGGCGTACTCGCCAGGCCACCGATCCCGGCACGCGCATGGTCGACGGCGGCAATGCCTGCTGCGGCGCCGTGCGCGGCCCAGGTGTTGCGTATCAGGGCGCCTTGCACGGCTTGATTGAAGGGCCCGGCCATTCCCAGCGCTGCGGCACCCGCCACGGCGGCGATCAATTCGTCGGCAGGCAAGCGCCGCAGCAACGCCACGCCAGCCGCCGCGCCCACGGGCGCCAGCAACGCATGCGGATGCAAGCGCAGATCGGGAAAGCGCCAGGCGCGTGCGACGCGTGCAACGATCTCGTAGCCCAGGATCAGCGCACGCAAGACGTCGCGGGCGCTCGCGCCACGCGCCTCTGCGGTCGCCAGCAATGCGGGCAACACATACAACCCGCCGTGGCACACCGCTTTACGGTAGCCCTCGTCGAGTTCGTTCCATCCCATCGTCAAGCCATTGATCGACGCCGCATCGCGTCGCGAGGCGAGCGGCCGGCCACGCGCGAGGATCGTTACCGCACCCGCGTCGCCTTCGCTCAACGCCAACTGTCGGGCGCGCACGACTTCGGGCTCATCCGCCGCGCTGAATGCAGCCGAAACGTTGTCGGCCACGATCATGGCCGCGCGGCGTCGCGCCGCCACCGGCAGATCCGGCCACTCGCAGGCGGCAATGCGCCGCAAGCAGGTGGCAAAAGCACTCGCCGCGTCCGCTCGCGCCGTCTCGACGCCATCTCCCACTTGCCCGCCATCGATGACCTGGATGCCATCGCTTGCTTGTCCGCTATCAGAACCAGGCACCGGTCGTGCAGCGAAATCGTTTGCCATCGCATTCGCCCCCAGATCGCGCGTACTCAAAACAGGTCCCACAAACTTTCTTGTTTGAGCAGTTCGGCACTCGCGCCGTCGTAGATCACGCGGCCCGACTTGATCACCACGGCCCGGTCCACGTTCTGCAGCGTGGCTTGCACGTTCTGCTCCACGATGACCACAGTGGTGCCGCGCGTACGGTTGATCTCCGTCACGGTGGCCAGCACATCGCGCACGATCACCGGCGCCAGCCCGATCGTGGGCTCGTCCAACAGCAGAATCGACGGCTGCGTCATCAATGCCATGCCCAGCGCCAGCATCTGCTGCTGACCGCCGCTCAATGACCCCGCGACCTGCTCGCTGCGTTCGGCCAGCAAGGGAAACAGCGCATACACCTCGTCGAAGGCACGCTTGCGTGCCGTGGCGTCGTGCTTCAAACCGGCGATGGCCAGGTTCTGTTCGACCTGCAATTCGCGGAAGACGTTATTGCCTTGCGGCACAAACGCCATACCGTAAGCGACGTTGTGGTGCACCTCACCTGCACGAATCGGCTGGTTGCGATACCGCACATCGCCGTCGCACCCCTCGAGATCGCCCAGGCACGCACGCAGCATCGTCGTCTTGCCGGCGCCGTTGTGACCGAACACGCCCACCCGTTGCCCTTCGGGCACGCTGAGCGACAGATCGTGCAGCACGTGGAGTTTGCCGTAATGGGCATTGACGCCCTTCAGTTCAAGCATCTGAATCCTCTCTCGCGCGACTGCGCGCTATTGCCCGAAGTAAAGTTCGGCCAGCGTTTTGCTTTCCAGCAACGTGGTCACATCGCCGCGTTCGAGAATGCGACCTTGCGCCATGAACACCGCGCTGTTGCACAAGTCGCGAATGAACGACACGTTGTGCTCGACCACGCATACCGCGCGTCCGGCGGCCGCCTCTTCACGCACGATGTCGCGCATCGTCTCGTACGCCATGCCCTCCACGCCGGCCATGGGCTCGTCGAGCAACAGCAACGGCCCCTCGCTCATCAATGCGCGCGCCAGCCCCACCAGCTTCTGCTGCCCAAAGGTGATGTCGTTGACGTTCGCATCCGCCAACGCCTCCAGCTTCATCCGCGCCAGGATCCCGTGCGCCCTTTCGCGCGTGGCCGCTTCCGCGCGTTTCACCGAAGGGCCGGCCGTGATGAGGCGCCACAACGATTCGCCGGGATAATGCGACGGCGCGATCATCATGTTGTCGAGCACCGATAGCGATCCAAACAATCGCATGTGCTGCCAGGTGCGCGCCACGCCCAGGCGTGCCCGCGCATACAGCGGCAGCCCGGTGAGCGTACGGTCGCCGAGCACGATGGTGCCGGCATCAGCCGGCACCACGCCGGAGATCAAGTTGAACAGCGATGTCTTGCCGGCGCCGTTCGGCCCGATCAGCCCCAGGATCTCGCCGCTGCGGATCTCAAGGTCGATGTTGTCCGATACGACCACGCCGCCGAAGCGCTTGCACACGCCTTTGAGGTTGAGCACTGTTGTCACGATTGACCTCCATGCGCCGCGCTGCCTTTGGCAGAGGCCACCAGTCCTTGCGGCCGCAGGAAAAGAAACAGGATCACCAGCGAGGTGAAAATCACGCCTTGCAAGGGGCCCATGATGCCGGACGGCAAGTTCAGGAACGTAATGGCCTCGGGCAACAGCAGCAGCAATACCGCGCCCACCACCGGACCGAGTACCGAACCCATCCCACCCACCACGACCATCGTGAGAATCATGGCCGACTGCAAAATCTGAAATTGATCCGGCGTGACGTACTGGTAGTAATAGGCATACAGTCCGCCGGCAATGCCCGCCACGCCTGAACCCAATGCGAAGATGGCGATCTTGATGTTCATGGCGTTGCGGCCCAGGGCCAGAAACGCCAATTCATCGTCGCGCATGGCCTGGATTGCGCGGCCATAGGGCCCGCGCACCAGCGCGCGAATCGCCAGCACCACCACGAGCGCCACACCCAGCGCGATGCCCGCGAACACGAGATTGCGATTGCCTTGCACCACGTTGGGAATGCCGCCGAGCCCGCTTGCGCCGCCAACGAAATCGAGGTTCTTGATGATTTCCAGGAGCCCCAGCTGAAAACCGATGCTCGTGATCAGCAGGTAGTCGCCCGAGATCCGCAAGGACGGCAACGACAGCATGAACGAGAACGCCATCGAGATGCCGAAGCCCGCAGCCACGCTGAGCACCGGATGCAAGCCGAACTGTGTACTCAGCACGCCCACCGTGTAGGCGCCAAGTGCGAAAAAAATAGGATGGGCGATGCTGATCAGCCCGCCGAATCCGATGATGAGGTTGAAGCTGGAGGCCAGGATCACATACAGCCCGACCAGCACCAGCAATGACGCGACATATTCCATGATGCGACTCCGTACGCTGTTCAGACGCCGGCCGCAGGTGCGGCGGCCGTGGCGGGTTTGCGCGCGCGACGCTTGATGCGCACGCCCTGCGGGAAGAACAGGATGGTGATGAAAAGCAACGCGTACAGGATCAAGCTCTGCCAGGCGGAAGGAATCACAAGAATGCTGAAGGCACGCAAGAGCCCCAGGAATACCGCCGCGATGGCCGCGCCAAACACATTGCCCATGCCGCCCAGCAACGCGGCGATCACGGCGAAGAGCATCATTTCGAGCGGTGTATTGGGCACCATCGATGCACGCGTGCCGAAGAGATACATGCCCACCGCGATCAGGATGGCTGCGATCACGAAGGTCACGGCATAGACGCGCCGCACGTTGATGCCGTACAGGCGCGAAAGATGGGGATTATCGGCCGCGGCGATCATGAACTGCCCCTGCCGCGAGCGATGCATCACGAGATAGAGCAGGCCCATCAACACCACCGTGGTGCCGATCGCCTTGAGATCCCACTCGCTGATCACCACGCCACCCACGATGTGAGAGGTCGACATGAGCGTAGCGGCAAGCGATACCGGCTCGGTGCCTGCAACCATGGCCAGCAGATACTGCACCAGCTCCGACAACACCAGGGTGAAGATGAAGAACGTGAGCGGCGGTGAGTGACGGCGGCGGAAGGTTTGCAAGCCGAACACCTCCATCGCCAACGCGGCGGCAATGGCAGCCAGCGCGCCCAGCAGCAAGGCGACCGAACCGGGCAAGCCGAATTTCTGGATCGCCGCATACATCGTGTAGTAGGCGATCCCCATCATCCCGGCCTGGGCAAAGTTCCATACTTTGACCACCTTCAATACCAACGCGAACGCCGCGGCCAACAGCACCGCATAGCTCGAGTTGGCCAGACCCGTCCAGAAGATCTGCATGAGCGTCTGGAAATCCAGCATCGCTGCTCCCCTTGTGGCGCGGGTCGCCCCGCGCGTGGCTGTTTTTATTGGATGGTCGCAACCGGCACGAACTGCCCGCCTTTGACCTCGAACAGATACACCGGCTTGTTCACGCGGTGATCGGCGCCCACTTCAAGCTTGCCGGTCATCGGCAGATCGAAGGTGCCGATATCGACCAGGGCGCGGCGCATATTGGCACCGGTCAACGGCTGATTGTTCTTGAGCAGGTGGCTGTACAGATTGGAGATCAAGTACGGCATGTCATACAGATACTGGGTATACGGCAGGCCGTTGGGCACGCGTCCTTCCGCCTTCTGCCAGCGCGCCACGAACTCGGCGATGCGCGGGTTTTGCTCGGCCGACGGCGCCAGGGCCGACACGAGCATGCCTTCGGCGGCCGCGCCCAACTGCGCCACGATCTTGGGGTTGTAGCCGGCGGAGTAGGTGGAAATCGGCTGCTTCAGACCCAACTGCCGCAACTGCGCCACCACCTGCGGCAGATCCGATACCAGCCCCTGGATATGGATGATTTCAGGATTGGAAGCCCGCACCTTCAACAGCGCGCCGGTGTAGTCCGTGGACTGCGCGTCGTAAGCCTCATAAGCCACCACTTTTCCACCCAGCTTCTCGAAGGCATCGCGATAGATCTTCGCGCCCTCCACACCGCTGTCGTTGTGGATGTACAGCACGGCGGCGCGCTCTTTCTTGAGTGTTTCGCGCGCGTATCGGGCTTGCGCCACCACGTCCACATCCGCCAGCGGATACGTGGTGTAGATGTAGTCGCCCAGCTTGGCGATTTCGGGTGAATTGGCGCCCACACTCAGGCCCAGCACTTCGCTGCGGTTGGCGATGGGCGCCACCGCTTTCACCACCGCACTCCAGGCCGTACCGAAGACCGGAACGCGGTCGACGTTCACTAAACGATTGACGGCATTGATGCCCAATCGCGGATCCGCTTGCGTATCGAGCAGAATCATTTCAAGTTTGTGGCCGTCCACGCCGCCCTTGGCGTTGATGTCGTCCACCGCCCACTGCGCGGCCTTGGCCTGATCGGCACCAAACAACGCTTGCGATCCCGTCAACGGCATCGCAAGACCGAAACGCAGCGGCTCTTTGGCCGTTTGCGCCATCACCTGGCCCGAAATGCCAATGCCGGCGGCCACCGCCACCAACGACACGATGAGGCTTCGACGTAGATTCTTCATGATTGTTTTCCCCACGAACATGATTAGGCTTGGGCCTTGCGGCCAACGTTTTGCAGACTGGCGATAATCGACTCGGTAGTGCCCACGTCGGCATACTTCTCCGACATGTCGAACAGATTCACGGCATGCGAGACCTGACTGCGGTCATACACGGCGTCTTGCGGCACGAAAACGCGGAAATTCAATGAGAACGCGTCGACCACACTGCCGCGCACGCAGCCGCTGGTGGTGCAGCCCGTGACGATCAACGTGTCGGCCTGCAGATCGATCAGGTGGCTGGCCAGCGCCGTACCGAAGAACGCGCTCGGATGTTTCTTAGGCAGCAGCACGTCGCCGGGCTGCGGCGCAACTTCCTTGACGAAGTCATAGCCGTGCGCGGGGATCGTCATGATCGACGGCACCTTGTCGGCCAGCCGGCCGGCATCGGTAGACGTTTTGGGCGCCACATGCGGATACAGCACCGGCCAGCCGCGCTCGCGAAAGGTCGCCAGCAACTTGGCGATATTGCCCACCGCCTTCCAGCCCACGTCGCCGCAACTCGTTGGAAATTCCTTGATGGACTCCCAGAACGGCTGCGGGGTCGTACCCACGGTGCGGTACTGCACATCGATGATCAACAGCGCGGGCCGAACGCCCAACCCGGAAGGCCGGCCGAAGCCCGCCGCCCGATAAGCGCGTTGCTCGTCTTCGCTGATGATGTTGTCCCACGGTTTCGTCGTTACGTCATTCATTTCGCATTCACCTTGCGCGAGAGATAGCGCCCATATCCTGGTTTGCCCACCATCTTGCCGTCCTGCATCACCGTCTCGCCGCGTACGATCGTGCGGACGGGCCACCCCTTCAGATCCCAACCGTCATACAGGCTGTAATCGGAGTACGAACCGAGTTCTTCGGCACGCACCACGCGGCTGCGTTCGAGATCGACCAGCGTAAGATCGGCATCGGCGCCAACGGCGAGCGAGCCTTTCTTGGGATCGAGATTGAAGATGCGTGCAGGCCCACGCGTGAGCAGATCGGCGATGCGTGCCAACCCCAATCGCCCCTTGTGATAACCCTCTGAAAGCAGCACCGGCAGGATCGTGGCCGTGCCGGGAAACCCTTGCGAGGCCAGCCACAGCGGCCGTTCCTTGGTGGCCTTCTTGCGCGGCACGTGATCGGAAGCCACCACATCGATGCTGCCGTCGCGCAAGCCTTCCCACATCGCCTCCACATCGTCTTTCGAGCGAAACGGCGGGTTGGCTTTGCCCAGCGAGCCGATATCCGAATCTTCGTCGTGCGTGAGATAGTGCGGGCAGGTTTCCACATGCACATGCTCGTAGCGCTCGCGCCACGTGCGCACCTCATCCAGCGCCAATCGGGTGCTCAGATGCGGGATATAGATCCGCGCGCCCAGATGCTCGGCAAAGTACATCGCCCGCACGCAGCTTTCAGACTCGGTAAACGCGGGCTTGGACGCCGACCAGTCCTTGAGCGTGTCTCGCCCCTCGGCCTGCAGACGACGGCGGATGCGATTCACGATTTCGATGTTCTCGGTATGGCAAACCACCTTGATGTCGCCCAGTCGGGCAGCTTCGCTCAACAGATCGTAGAAGTAGCCGTCATCGGTGCCGTCCAGCCCGAGGTAGCGGCCCTCTTCACCTTTGAAGTTCATGAAGTACTTGAACGACGTCACGCCGTATTTGTTCACGTACTCCGAGAGCTCACGCACGTGCATCTCGTTGGCGACGCTGAAGTGAAAGCCGTAATCCACATACGCCCGCGTGCGCGCATACTCCTGCTCGCGGCGATACACCTCGGTGTAGTCCTCGTTATTGAGGAAATAGCCCAGCACCGTGGTGAAGCCGCCTTGTGCGGCGTATACGGTTTCGGTTTCGTATTCGGTGATCTTCTCGCCAAACCCGAAGTGCACATGCGCATCGATCAACCCCGGGAACACATGCAGCCCATGGGCCGAGATCTCAGGCGTGCCTTCGGCGACGGGCGTACCGGGCAACAACCGCGCCGCGATGCGGCCATCCTTGACCAGCACGTCGAGTGCTTGGCCATCCGTATCGGCATCGACGGCAATGCCGCCGCGCAAGACAAAATCCGTGGCCATCAACGGCTCTCCGAAGGTTGGGGAATGAGGGAATCGAGCGCTGCGAGATCCGGCGGCAGCAAGCCAGGTTCATCGATGCGCAGCGCCGCCAAACTGTGGGCGAGCCAGGCGCGATCGATGCCCACGCCGATGCACACGAGCCGCGAACGCGGATCGTTGCCTGGCCAATGATCGATCGGTTCGGGCCGGTGAAATTCACGCCCGACGGTTTGCAGAAAGATCTGCGGCGGGCGGGCGTCCGCGACGCGCAGCAAGCCTTTGCATCGCAAGAGATCGTCGCCGTAGTGCCGCGAGACGAGATGCCACCAGGCCGCAATGCCGGCCCAGGTGATGGGCTCGTCGAGGTAGAAACTCACGGTGCTCACACGTTCGTGAAAGGCGTGATCCTGGGTGTGGGGGTGATCTTGGTGGTGATCGTGAGCGGGGTCGTGATCGGCATGGCCCAAGTCAGCTGCATGCGCTTCGTGTTTGGCGTGTGCGTTGTGTGCGTCGTGTTTGTCGTGTTTGTCGTGTTTGTCGTGTGCGCCGTGCTCGCCGTGCACGTGATGTACGTGATGCGGTTCATGTGCCTTGCGGTCCAGCCCGGCGAGCGCTTGAGCAGACGCGGTTCCGTCGCGCACCGCATCCCACTGCCGCGTGCCGCCCTGCTGCGTAAACACCGCAACTGCCGCATCGCCCGACGTGCAGGTCAGCACGTGCGCCAGCGGATTCGCGCCTGCAATCGCGTGCGCCAACGCTTGCACGTCTGCCGCATCGGCGAGATCCGTTTTCGTGACGACCACCACCTCGGCCGCCGCCAACTGGCGCACCGACTCCGGTTGCGTGCGCAACTGCCGCAACCCTTGCGCGCCGTCCACCGTCACGATCACTTGATTGAGCCGCATCGTTTCGGTCAACAGCTTGTCGCCCAGCAGCGAATGCAGAATCGGCAGCGGTTCGGCCAGGCCAGTGGTTTCGATCACGATGCGCGTCAAGGCCGTGCCGTTGCCACGCGCCACGGCAACCACGTTGAGCAGCGTTTCGCGCAGCGATCCGCTGAGCGTGCAGCACAGGCAACCCGACTCGAGCAGCAAGACGTTCTCGGCCACTTCGGCCAACACCAGCTGATCGATACCGATGTCGCCCACTTCATTGACCACCACCGCGGTGCCCGCCGATTCCGGCGCGCGCAACCAGGCGTTCAACAGCGTTGTCTTGCCGCTGCCCAGAAATCCGGTGAGTAAATCGCAGTCGATTCGCATCGTGGTTCGTCGTGGCGCCAGGGTCGTCAGACTTTGGGTGCCAAGACTGCTGGCGACGGCCAAGTCATCGGTTGCATCACTCTTCTGCCGCCTTAGCAGCGTTACGTAGAGCGATATTGAATATCGACAAGCATAACGATGAAATTGCGGTTACGCTAGTCGGAATTCCATATCATTTAACGTTACAAATCGGCGTGCAACCGCAGCGGGTGGCGCAAAAGCCGGTGCCTGGAGATGAAATGCGTCAGAATTCGGCCTTGCCCGCTCATACACCCGCGTTCGTCAGAACCAGCGCCACCATGGCTGAAAAGAATCCAAACTCCGTCGAGGCCGTCAAAGTGGCCGTTCGCGTGCTCGATGAGCTCGCGGCGCAGCAACGCCCCATGGGCGTGACCGAACTTGCCGACGCGTTGGGCGAGACGAAGCCCCGCATTCACCGGCATTTGTCGACGCTGAAAGAAATGGGCCTGATCGAGCAGGAGCAAGCCACCGATCGCTATCACCTGGGTTGGCGCGTGTTTCAGTTGGGAGAGGCCGCGGGCAATCAATTCGATCTGCGCGCGCGTGCCGAGCCGTACATGATTCAGATTCGTGACGAGCTCAGGGAGACGGCAGTATTGGCCGTGCCGATCAATGCGACCCCGATGGTGATTGCCACTGCCGACAACATCTACGCGCGGATCTTGATCAGCGTGAAGCCCGGCAATCGGCCGCTGCCGCATTGCTCGGCGCTGGGCCGCCTCACCTTGGCGTTCGCGCCGAAAGCGCTGCAAGAATCGCGATTGTCGGAGCCCTTGCTGGCCGAGACGAATCTATCGATGATCGATCCGGCCAAGATTCGTGAGCGGCTCGAGATCATTCGCCATCAGTTCTACGAGGTATCCGACGGCGAAATGATGCTGGGCGTGAACACCGTTGCGGTACCCATCTTTCGCAATGGCGATCAACTTGCCGGGGTCCTGTCGATCGTGGGATCGATTCAAAATATTCCCAACCCGCCGCGCCGCGCTCAGGTGGAGATGCTGCAGCATTGCGCGGCAGCGCTGTCGACGCAGTTGAATAGCCAGGCGTATGCGAACTGGCATTTGCGGCAAAGCGCCTCTGAGATCCTGGACGCATTGCCCTGATCGTGCGCACCGGGTGCTGACCTGATGGTGCACCCTTGGCGCGACTTGAGCGCCTTGCACGTTCGATGTCGACGACATCCCTGCTGCATGCATTGGCCCCTTTACACCAGCGGACGTTACGCCGCGTTCGTTTCCGTCTCCGCCAGATGAAACGCCTTCTTGCTTACCAGGTGCGCACGGATCGACGCCTCGGCGGCATCCGCGTCGCGGGCCAAAAGCGCCTTCACAAACCGCTCATGATCCGCCACACCCGCTTCCCACTCGCGCCGATCCAGATTTGATTTGTAGCGTAGCGCCTGCACCTGCAAGTTCAAGCGGTCGTAGGTCGCCGTAAGCGCCGGATTGTGCGCGGCACGGTTGATGGCGATATGGGTGCCCATGCTCGCCGCGAAGTACGCGCCGATATCGCCCTCTTCGGTCTTTTTCAGCATGCGCGCATGCAGCGCGGCGATCGCGGCGAGCTCGGCGTCCGAGGCGCGTTCCGCGGCCTGCCGAATGGCCAGCCCTTCGAGCACGGCCAGCACATCGAAAATATTCTCGATGTCGGCTTCCGAATGCTCGATGACCACCGCGCCGCGCTTGGGCTGAATGCTCACCAGCCCATCGGCACTCAACACCCTATACGCCTCGCGCAGCGGCGTACGCGACACGCGCAGCCGATCGCATAGATCCCTTTCGTTCAATACCGTGCCCGGTTTTAACGTGCCGTCCGTGATCAATTGCCGCAGCCGATCGGCCACGACCGCAGCGAGCGTGGGATGGTCGATCGCGAGTGGATCGAGTGCCTTTTGCGAGGTCGATTCGAGAGACGAGCTAGGGTAATCCATAGGTGCGCACCGCAAAAAATGGGACTAGTTTGGCATCTGGTATACCAAACACCATATACCAATTAATCAATTAAAACGTCGCCTTTCCGGGATGACGGCATCGAGCAACAAAGCTCGAGCATGAAAAACAATGGAGACAGGCATGCACAAGAATACTGTATGCAAATGGGTGGGCGCGGCCGCGCTTGCCGTTGCGCAGATCGGCACGGCGCAGGCGCAAGGCACGTTTCCCAACAAGCCCATTCGCTTGATCGTCGGGTTCGTTCCAGGAGGCGGCACCGACGTATCCGCACGTTTGATCGCGCAGCGGCTCAGCGAGGAGCTGGGTCAGCAGGTGGTGGTGGAAAACAAACCCGGCGCCTCTGGCCTGATCGCGGCCGATGGCGTGACCAAGGCGGAGCCTGACGGCTACACCTTGCTGCTGGCCAATATGCAGTCCACCGTGGCCGCGCCGTATGTGCTGCCGGTGTCGTTCGATCCGCTGAAGGGATTTACCGCCGTGCGCTACATCGGCTCGGTGCCCAACGTGCTCGTGGTCAACCCCACGAAAAACGACGTGAAATCAGTGAGCGAACTTCTTGCGAAGGTGAAAGCCGCACCGGGCACATTCACTTATGCGTCATCCGGCATGGGCAGCCCCCAGCACTTGAGCGCCGCGCGCTTCTCCAAGATCACCGATGTGAAGATGGAGCACGTGCCCTACAAAGGCAGCGGTCAGGCCATTGCCGATCTGCTGGGCGGCCAGGTCGACATGAATTTCGATACTCTGCCCAGCGTGCTGGGTCAGGTGAAAGCCGGCAAGCTGCGCGCCCTCGCCGTCACCAGCAATAAACGCACGGATACGCTACCCGATGTACTCACGCTGGCCGAAGCCGGCGTGAAAGGTATGGACGTCGAGCAGTGGTATGCCGTGCTCGCACCCGCCAATATCCCCGCCCCCACCCTCACCCGCCTGGATCAGGCGATCGACGCCACGCTGCGCGACAAGACGGTGGCCGCGAAACTTGCCGAGCAAGGCATGGTGCTGGGCGGTGGCCCATCCAATCCAAAGGATTTCCAAGCCTTTCTTGAGACCGAATACAAGAAATACGGCGCCATTACGACCGACCTGGGCATGAGCAAACCCTGACGCCGGCGCGCGCACCACACCGCGCGTCGCATGCGCAAACAAACGTCGATGCGCATCGCGCCACAGGCAAAACCGCCGCACCGCTATGCGCGCTCCTGAGCGATAGCGACAACATTGGATCGAAGACATGAACACACTTGCTGACACCCCTGCTGTAGAGACCAAACCTTTACTCGTTGCCCGCGATGGCGCCATCGTGACGATCACATTCAACCGTCCCGAAAAACTCAACGCCTTCACCATCGACGTGTGGCGCGATCTCGGCACAGCATTCCTCGAACTTTCCGAGGACGACGACGTGCGTTGCATCGTGATGCGCGGCGCCGGTGAGAAAGCGTTTTCGCCCGGCAACGATATCTCCGAGTTTGAAACCTCGCGCTCGAACACACAGCAGGCCACGGCTTACGGCCAGGTCATGCGCCGCACGATCGAGGCCATCGCCAATTGCCGCCATCCCGTGATTGCGCAGATCCACGGCATCTGCGTGGGTGGCGGACTGGAAATCGCCAGCTTGGCCGACATCCGCATCTGCGGCACGTCATCGCGTTTCGGCGTGCCGATCAAGAACCTCGGCCTGGTGATGTCGTACACCGAACTGGCCCCGCTGATCCGCTTGGTCGGCCCGGCCGTGGCGCTCGATGTTCTGCTGGAAGGCACGATCTTCGGTGCCGACGAAGCCTTGCGGCTTGGCGTGGTCACACGTGTGGTGGCCGACGATCAAGTCGCCAATGAGGTGGCTGCCACTGTGAAGCGGGTCGCCGCAGGCGCCCCGCTGGTCGCGCGCTGGCACAAGCAATTCATCCGCAAGATCGCCTCGGGTGAAAACCTGAGCGACGCCGAACGCAATGAAGCCTTCGCGTGCTTCGACACCGAGGACTTCCGTATCGGATACCAAGCGTTCCTGAAAAAAGAAACGCCAAAATTCACAGGCCGTTGAGCCGAGGATGCCTTATGACTGAATCCACATCGCCCAACAAAACCGGCGCGCTCTCCGGCATGCGCGTCATCGAACTCTCGCAAATCATGGCCGGTCCCACGTGCGGCATGATGCTCGCCGATCTCGGTGCCGACGTGATCAAGGTCGAGAAACTCGAAGGCGGCGACGATGCCCGCCAGTATCGCGATCCCTTGATCAACGGCGTCTCGGCGCCCTTTCTCATGCTCAATCGCAACAAGCGCGCGATCGCGCTCAATCTCAAAAGCGACAAAGGCCGCGAGGTGCTGATGCGCCTGTTGAAGGACGCTGACGTCATCACCGAGAACTATCGCAAAGGCACCATGGAAAAGCTCGGCCTGGGCTATGAGACCTTGCGCCAGACCAATCCCGGGCTCATCTATTGCGCGGTATCGGGCTACGGCAAAACCGGACCCTTTGCGGACAAGGGCGGCTTCGACCTGATCGCGCAAGGCTTTTCCGGCTTGATGGCCATTACCGGCGAACCCGGCGGCCCGCCGCTGCGTACCGGCAATTCGGTGGCCGATATCAATGCAGGATTGTTGGCGGCCTTCGGCGTGCTGGCGGCGTACCAGCACAAACAGAAAACCGGCGAAGGTCAGATGGTGGAAACCTCGCTGCTGGAGGCCAGCCTGCAGCAACTCTATTGGCACGCCGCCATCTATTTCGGCACCGGGGAATCGCCCGGCCCCACGGGCTCCGCCCATGTACTCACCTCGCCGTATCAAGCCTTCCCCACCGCCACCGAATGGATCATCATCGGCGGCGCGAACGAGAAGAACTGGACGCGCATCGCACAAGTGCTCGGCCACCCCGAATGGTGCGACGATCCGCGCTACGCCAAGAACGCGCAGCGCATGGCCAATCGCGACACCCTCATTCCTGCGATGACCGAGATCCTGTCCAAACGTTCTGCCGCAGACTGGCTGGTCGACTTCGACAACGCCGGCGTACCGGCGGGCCCCGTGCATTCGGTGGGCGAAGCGTTATCGCATCCGCAAACGCTGGCGCGCGAGATGGTGGTTGAACAAACCCATCCGCAAGCCGGCCCCACACGCACGATCGGCATGCCCGTCAAGTTCTCGGCCACGCCGGCGCAGTATCACCGCGCCGCGCCGCGATTAGGTGAAGACAGCGTGCAGATCCTGAATGAGCTGGGCTACAGCGCATCGGACATCGACGCGATGATCGACGACGGCATCGTCGGCGACGTCGAACGCCAGACCGTCGATCACTGACCCGCCACTGCGACGACCCATCGCCTGAATATCTCCAGTTCGGGCGATCGGCGTCGCGGCTGTTCGGGCAGCAGGAAGTAATACGTGGAATCCCCCAAATCGACGGACAATTCAAAAGGCATCACCAGCCGGCCGTCCTGCAACTCCTTGCTCACCAGCGCCTTCTGGGCGATTGCCACGCCATAGCCCTCCAACGCCGCTTCGTAGGCCAATACCGACGATTCGTATTTCATACCCCGAGTAACGTCGATCTCATCGACGTGGGCGGCGCGCAACCAGATGAACCAATCGTCCGGCCGCGCCAGCACGTGCAGCAACGTCTCGTGAGCAAGGTCGGCGGGAGACGTCAACCGACGCGCCTTCTCCGGCGTGCAAACGGGCACCAGCTCATTGGCCATCATCTTGTAGCTGGCCACGCCCTTCCACTTGCCATCGCCCATCTGGATGCCGGCATCCAGATCCTCGCGCTCGAAATCCGGCGGCAGCAGCGACGTATTGATCTTCACATCGATCGCCGGATTTGCACGGTGAAAACTTGCCAGGCGCGGCAGCAGCCAACGCATCGCAATGCTGTGCGGGGCGCGGATCTGAAACTGCTGGCGCCGTTGGTCGCGTCGAACGGCAGCTGTCGCACGCCGCAATCCGTCCATCAGTAGCGTCACCTCTTCCAGATAACGCTTGCCGGTATCGGTCAGCACAATCGCCCGGTGCTCCCGGTGAAACAGCCGCGTGCCCAAATGCTCTTCAAGCAGCCTGATGTGCCGGCTGACCGCAGCAGGCGTCACGCAGAGCTCACCCGCCGCCGCCGACACACTCGCCAGCCGGCCCGCCGCTTCGAAAGCGCGCAATGCATTCAGCGGCGGCAACTGATCCATGGGATGGCCCGATCTTTCGATTAACAAAAACTAAATCTTATCGTAGATAAAGTTGCTTGAGCAGGCGCACGACGAGGCACACCATAGATCCGAACGCACCGTAGAAACGTCTACGCGACGACTCGGATTCATGGGGAAAAAAATGATCTCATTCTTGACCAGAAAATGGATGTTGTGCGGCGTCGCTGCCGTGATGACCAGCAGTGCCGCAGTCGCCCAGGCGCAGGGTTATCCCGACCGGGCGGTCACCATCGTGGTGCCCACCACGGCGGGCGGGACGGCCGATATTCTCGGCCGGTTGCTGGGCAAGAAACTGGGCGACATGTGGGGTCAACCGGTGGTCGTCGAGAACCGCTCTGGCGCCGGCACGCAGATCGGCACCGAGTATGCGGCCCGCGCCAAGCCCGACGGCTATACGCTGATGCTTACCTTCAACGAACTGGCCACGCTGTCTGCCGTCAACAAAAATACGCGCGTGGACGTGGTGCGCGACTTCACCCGCGTGGGCAAGATCGGCAGCCTGCCCGTCGTCATCCTGGGCAATCCCAAGATGACGGCCAACACCATGGGCGAGTTGGTCAAGCAACTGCAAGCCGCGCCAGGCAAATACACCTATTCGTCCGGCGGACCTGGCTCGATCCTGCATCTCTACACCGAGATGTTCAAGCAGGTTGCGAAGGTCGACATGCTGCACGTGCCCTACCGCGGCGCCCTGGAAGCTTCCACGGCGTTGATCGCAGGTGAAGTCGACGTGCTGGTGCAGTTCGCCAACGGCAACGTCATCAACTATGTGACCTCGGGCAAAGCCAAAGGCTATGCCGTGGCGTCGCCGCAGCGCCTGACGCGTCTGCCCGACGTCCCCACCACAGCGGAAGTGGGCATGCCCGATCTGCAATTGGAAGCCTGGTACGGATTGTTCGCACCCGCAGGGCTGCCGAACGATCTGAAGCAGAAGATCAATCGCGACCTGATCGAGGTCATGAAGCAACCCGATATCCAGGAACGCCTGGCCACCCTGAACATGCAGGTGCAAAGCGGCACGTCCGAATCGTTCGACGCCTTCTTCCTGAACGAGCATGAACGCTGGACCAAGCTTATCGCCGATGCCGGCATTCAAGGTAATTAAATGGAGACCACATTGACTTACAGCCCCGCCACCCACAAGCCGTTGACGTTTCACACTGCGCGCGAGGACTTCATCGGCGGCACCGACAACGCACGTGCGTATCTCGAGCGCTGCCTGGAAACCATCGACGCCCGCGAGCCCGCCGTTTTGGGCTGGGTCACGCTCAACCGCGAAGGCGCCCGCCAGGCGGCCGACGCTTCCGTCGAACGCTATCGCGCCGGCCGCCCCCTCTCGCTCATCGACGGCATGCCGATCGGCATCAAGGATCTCATCGAAACCCGCGACATGCCCACTGAAATGGGCTGCGCGGCATTCAAGGGCAACTTCCCCAAACGCGACAGCGCACTCGTGCGTGCGCTGCGCGATGCCGGCGCCATCGTGCTCGGCAAAACCGTCACCACCGCGCTCGGCTTTCTGGATGCGGGTCCCACCACCAATGCCTTCGACGCGCGCCGCACCCCCGGCGGATCGTCCAGCGGCTCCGGCGCCGTGGTCGGCGCGAACATGGTGCCGGTGGCCATCGGTTCGCAACTCGTGGGGTCCGTCATCCGCCCCGCAAGTTTCAATGCCAACTGGGCACTCAAGCCCACGTACGGCGGCATCAATCGCGGGGAACGCATGGGCTTCAGCCAATCCCACGTGGGCGTGCATGCGGGCTCGGCCATCGACATGTGGCAGACCACCATCGAGATCGTGCAACGCGCCGGCGGCGACCCCGGCCATCCCGGCGTCTACGGCACCACCGAAGCCCCCAAGCCCATCAAGCCGAAACGCCTCGCCGTGTTCGAAAGCGAAGGCTGGCCCCGCCTGGACGCCGCATCGCGCGAAGCATTTGAAAAGGCCCTGAGCGCCATCGCCGCGCAAGGTGTGGAGATCGTACGCCGCGGCCAATCGCAAAAGCTGGAAGCCCTCGAACGCGCCATTGCCGATTGCACCGCGCTCTCGATGCGCCTCAATGCCTGGGAACAGCGCTGGAGCCTGGCCAACATCGCCGAACAGCACATGGACACGCTCGGCCCCAGCCTGCGCGAATCGCTCGAACTCGGCCGCGGCCTCACGCTGGATGACTTCCGTGAATCATTGCGTGAGCGCGAAGCGGCGCGTACGCAACTCGCCGCCCTTGCATCGGAATGCGACGCCCTCATCAGCCTCGCTGCCTGCGGCCCTGCGCCCTTGATCGACGACATCAAAGGCACGGCGTTTCCCACTGGCGACGTGTCGTTCAGTTGCGTCTCGTCGCTGCTCGGCGCACCCTCGGTGACCACGCCGGTATTGGCCGTGAACGGGATGCCTTTGGGGATTCAGGTGATGGGGCAGCATCACGACGATGCCAAGGTGACCGGGATTGCATGCTGGTTGGCGAACGCGTCGCTTGGCTGACTGACGATGCAGGGAAGCATGCCGTCTCTCGATCCTTTCGTCAGTTAGCTAACTGACGATGTGGGGAAGCGTACCGTCCCTCGATCATGTCGTCAGTTAGCTAACTGACGATCTGGGGCCGCATAAGGTCCGCCAATCATTTCGTCAGTTAGCTAACTGACGATCTGAGAGGCGTAGGTTTGCCGCGAGCCTCCTCCCCATCTGTGGACCAATCTGGGGGCCAGCGCTCTCATTTTTACGTTGGCGTAAGTTGAACGACAGCGGTCGTAGAATATGTCAGTTGAGCGACAGTGGCCGTGGACTAAGCCGCGATCGCAGGATATTCCGCCGACGCATCGGGCCAAGGGGTCAGCACCTCGAAGCCCGTCTCAGTCACCGCCACCATGTGCTCCCACTGGGCCGACAGCGAGCGGTCCTTCGTCACCACCGTCCATCCATCGCCAAGCGTCTTCACTTGCGAACGACCGGCATTGAGCATCGGCTCGATGGTAAAGATCATCCCAGGCTCGAGCGTGGCACCCGCACCCGGACTGCCGTAATGCAGCACCGTGGGTTCGTCGTGATACACACGTCCAATCCCATGTCCGGTAAAGTCGCGCACCACGCCATAGCTGTGTCGACGTGCCACGGTTTGAATCGCGTGCCCGATATCGCCCAGCGTTGCCCCCGGCCGCACCGCGCGAATACCGGCCACCAGCGCCTCGTAGGTGGTGTTCACCAACCGCCGCGCAAGCGGACTGCCCTCACCCACGATATACATGCGACTCGTATCGCCAAACCAGCCCTCCTTGATGACAGCGACATCGATATTGACGATGTCGCCGTTCTTCAACGTCTTGGCCGACGGAATCCCGTGGCACACCACGTGATTCACTGACGTCAGAATGGTCTTCGGGTAATCCTGATAACCAAGATTTGCCGGCGTCGCCTTCTGCACATTGACGATGTAATCGTGGCAGAGCTGGTCCAGATAATCGGTGGTGACGCCTGCTTTCACATGCTCGCCGATCATGGCCAACACGTCGGCGGCGAGCATGCCCGCTGCACGAGACATGGCGATCTCGGCTGGCGTGTGGATCACGATATTGCCGCTCATGGGCGCACCTCGGTCACCGTGGGCGGCTTCGCGCGCTTGGTGGCGCGGGGCACTTTCGAATCGATGGTGGGTACGGCGCTGGATTTGCCATGGCCTGCCGATTTGGATTTGGCAGGATCTGCCGTTTCGAGCACAACTTTCGTCGCTGCTTTCGTCGCCGCCTTGGTCGCCACATCAGACACCGATGTCGAATCGGCAGCCAGCACGCGAAGGTCAAACCCACCGGCCAGTTCAGCGCGAATCAACAGTTGACAGATTTCGCGGTGGTCCAGACCCGGATGCAGCTCCGCCAACATCCCTACCCGCATCCAGTGCTCAGCCTGCGCATTGATCGAGCGGCTCAGTGCGTCGCTCGCGATGCGAAGATTCTCATGCATGCCATCGGAAATTTTTACGATACCCATGTGAAGCGCCATATATGAAACATGTATGAATCATATAACAAGTCACGTCGCTCGTAGCGGGCCTAAGCGCAAAACGTCGCACAGCCCCTAAGCTGCCAACGTCTCACGGATGTTATCCATCACAATCCGAGACGCAGGACTCAACCCCCGGGAAAGCGGCCACACCACATTGAGCGTGAGCGTCTCCTTCGTTTCGATCGGTACCGGCACTAACCCGAGTTTTCGCGCGTACGACCCGGTCAGACTTTCCAGGATGCAGGGGCCACACCCCGCATCGGTCAATCCACAGGCGGCAGAAAACTGCACGATCTCAATGCTGGGTTGCCAGGTCACGCCTTCGGCTTCCAATGCCAACGCCGTTGCCGCGCCCACAGGAAGATGCCGACTGTGCGCGATGTAGGGATGCGCCGCCAGTTCAGCCACACCGATGCTGGAACGATTCGCCCACCGATGATCTGGCCGGACCACACAAACCAGTCCTAGATCTGCGATCTTCTGAAACCCAACATGCTCATGGGCGCCTGAGCCAAGCACGACGCCAAGTTCGATGCGCTGCTGAATGGCCATCTCGATCACTTCGGCGGCGGTGCCCACCTTCACGATCACGGTTCTCGCGGGCTCCTGCAATTGCAGCGCGCGTACTGCCGATGGAATCACGCTGGCGCCGGCTGCAGAGACGGCGCCGATGGTAAGCGGTTGGCCCGTGCCACGGCCCATGCTCTGCACGCGCTTGTCCACGGCGTCCAGCGCCGCCAAGGCATGCGTGACGTCCGGCAAAAGCGAACGACCTGTGGCGGTCAAGACCAGCCGGCGACTCTGACGTGAGAACAATGTGGTGCCGATCCTCGCCTCGAGATCCTTGAGCATGTTGCTCGCAGCAGGTTGCGACAGTCCTACTTCCGTCGCCGCTTGCGTGACGGAGCCGGTTCGGCACACGCCCGCAAACAACGCCATCTCTCGCGGCTTCATTATGTTTTTCATATGAATCCATTGCCAACATGCATTTGACGGCATGGTAGCGGGAATCGCAGACTCTCGTCACATTGCCGACGAGGATCAACGTGAACATTACCCAGATCAATGGCTACCATCTCCGATTCAAGCCGGCCGAGCCGTTGGGCAACGCCCGAACCTTCATCAGAGAGCGCAATTTTCTGGCGCTGGAAGTCAAAACCGACGCCGGTCTCTCGGGATGGGGCGAGGTGTTTTCCTCTCCCTGGGCGGCGGCGGCACTGATACAGCGCCAGATGGCGAAGGAAGTAATCAATCGCTCGCCGTTGGACCACGGCGTGATCTACGCACGGCTGCTCGGCAGCATCGGCTACGACAAACGCGGCGCCTCGATGATGGCGATCTCCGCGCTCGATATGGCGATGCACGACCTGGCCGCCCGCGCACAAAATATAAGCGTCGCCCAGTTGTTAGGCGGCGTGGTGCGCGACGCGTTGCCTTGCTACGCCAGCGGCCCCTTCATACGCGAAGGCGCGGATCCCTACGCCCACTACGAACGCGACATCGAGCGGTACCTCAAACAGGGCTTCAAGGCCGTCAAGCCGCGGGCGGGCATCAGCCCGCGTGCCGACGCGAAGATGGCCGAACGCGTGCGGTCGTCGATTGGCGACGATCTGGAATTCATGATCGACATCAATCAGGGCTACAGCAGCGCAGCGGCGAGCCAAGCCGTTCAGATGATCGAGCACACGCGCCCGCTATGGGTGGAAGAACCCGTGCATCCTGAAGACCTGGAAGGCTACCAGCGCGTGGCGAACGCCACCACGATCCCCATTGCCGGAGGCGAAGCACTGGGAAGCCTTGCAAGTTTCAATGCATTCATCGCCTCGGGTGCACCCACCGTGCTGCAGCCCGACCTCACCGTGTGCGGCGGCTTCACCGGATATCGCAAAGCCGCCGCACTGGCCGAAGCACGCGAGATCTGCGCGATGCCGCATGCCTTCGGCACAGGCATCAATTTCTGCGCGTCGCTTCAGATGGCGGCCGCCACGCCCACGCGCCATTACGGTTTGAGTGCCCCCTACCCCTGGGTGGAATACGACCCCACCGGCAATCCCTTGATCGAACTGTGCGACATCTCGTTGGACAGCAATGGGCTCATCACGCTGCCGCCAGGACCCGGCTTGGGACTCGAGCTTTCTCCAGACCATCTGACGCCCTGGATCGTGGAGCACTGGTCGGTGAACTCACCATGATCGACCGATGAACCTGCCGCGATCATCGGAAAAAAACCAACGCCTCTATGCACCGCAGCACGCATGGCGTCACAGAAAAATCAACGACGGAGACAACAATGAACAAACATCACACAGCGATGGGTCAGAAAGCGCGACGGAAGGTATTGGGATTGATCGTGCCGGCAGTGATGTGCGCGATCGCCCTGCCGGCAACGACATACGCGCAGGAGTGGCCACAAAAGCCCATCACCCTGGTTGTGCCATTTCCGCCCGGCGGCACGACTGATGTGACCGCACGCATCATTGCCAAAGAACTGACCGGAAAGCTGGGACAGCCGGTCGTCGTCGAAAACAAGGCAGGTGCCAGCGGCAACATCGGCAGCGCCTACGTTGCCCGCGCACAGCCTGACGGATACACACTCGTCATGTCTGGCGTGGGCACGCACGCCGCCAACGTCGGGCTCTATAACAACATGCCGTACGACCCCGTCAAGGACTTCACCCATATCACCACGGTGTCGTCCAGCCCGAACGCGATCCTGGTCTATGCCGAGGTACCAGCAAAAAATTTGACCGAACTGATCGCGCTCATCAAGCGTGATTCAAAACTGAATTACGCCAGCCCCGGCACCGGCTCGTCGGGCCATCTGGCATTCGAGCTTTTGCGCAAGCAAGCCAACCTGCAGATCCAGCACATTCCGTACAAGGGCGCTTCCCAAGCCTTGACCGATCTGATCGGTGGACAGGTGCCGATACTCGTGATGGTGACGGACACGCTGAAGCCGCATGTCGAGACCGGAAAGATCCGCGTTCTCGCCGTGACCGGGCCCGAGCGCAGTACGCTTTTCCCGGATGTGCCCACGGTGGCCGAATCGGGATATCCGGGCTTTGCAGCGGTATCGTGGACGGGAATTTCGGGGCCGGCGGGATTGCCTAACGATGTCGTGCGCAAATTGTCGGAAGCGAGCAAAGCGGTACTCGACGATACATCCGTGCAAGCGCAATTCGCACGCACGGGCAATACCTTGCAATATCGATCGCCCGAGGCGTTTACGGCATTCGTTCAGGCTGAAGTCACCAAGTGGGTGGGCGTTGCGCGCGACGCAAACGTGCAGCAATAACGGGATCCAGAACACAAAAAGCCTACCGTGACCGGTGGGCTGAATGCTGGGTACTGCGAAAAATTCTGGTGGGCTGTGAGTGGCTCGAACACTCGACATACGGATTAAGAGTGCGGGGCGCAATACCTGCGCAAGGTGTTTATCCTCAGTAGCTATGCGGGTCAGCGGCCCGCAGGCCGCGCATAGACCGCGCGATTTGCCGCCACTTCGTCAATTTCTCCCCACCGCTTAGGCGACGATATACTGTATTTTCATACAGCATTGACGTGTGCCGCTATGCCCTTCCGCGACCCATACCCATGCACGAACTGTGCGAGATCCAAGAACGGTTACGCGGTGATCCGCGAGGTGAAGGGAGTGTTGCATGAGGTTTATCACATGCAACAAGGCCTTTCGCGGGAGGGCAGGCTGCCCGGGAGCGCCCGAAGACCAATGGTTTAATGCGTAACACCCAGACGACTGCGCTCGGGCATCGCTTTAACAGGCCGAACCTAGTGTAAAAGTTCTGAGATTCCGCTCGCCAGCGGGTTAACCAGTGGCAGCTAGCATCGATTAAAGACCAAGCAATTGAGTAAATAAAATTGCTTGACAGAACAGCGGATCGGGTAAAAAAATCCGCGATCCATCTTCTCAGCTAGGCTGAAGTAGCCACCGTCGTGGCAATTGGCATATTCAGTGGCTGAGATCAAGATCTAACTGCGTTGCGCCTATATTTAAACGGATCGCGCACCGTATGTTTGACCGTTCCCTCTCAGATTCGAACGTTAATGTGAACGTATTCGACCCTTCTTTTGGCACTGGAGCGTCGAAACTAAACTCCATACGCAACCCGGCCAACGCCTGCAATGACGTTGCAAACGTAAGGTATTTCTCCCTCGATGTGGTTAGGTTACGAAAATCCGGTCGACGATAAGTGGAGCTATTCACTGGCCGCGAAGAGGCAGACGCTGACGCGAGATCAACTTCAGTGGCCGCAAACAGCAGATCATCAGAATGACCATTCATTTGCCTTTTGGTGAATGAGCTTGAGGCAGCGGTTTTAAGTAACATCACCCCGGCGTCAAACCCTCCCCGCTTACGTTTCTTGGATTGCCGCTCCTGGTCGAGTGTGGCTCCATCGATTCCGAGTGACTGTGCAAGCGCAAAAAGGACTTCTTGGACATCCGCAAGTTCCCCGAGAAGGTCGTTCGCACTCGTCGCATCTAGCGCCTCAAATGCCTCCTCCACCAATTTCTGCTTTAGAGCTTTAACCAAGGTATCGCCAGTCAAGTTAACGTGGATAACCTGCTCTCCTCGCCCTTTGATGAAATCTGGTATGCCGTCCCGAACCAATTTATTGAAATCGACAACTTCCTCAGTTGCATCGAACAAATCCACACACTCGACTCGACATCCACCGCTCATGAGCAAGTAGTACGCATGCGATAAAACGCCCCCCGAAAGTTCAACAATGCAACCATTCTCTTTCGCTAAGAGCGCAAGCTCCTTGGCAAACGATTGATTGCGAATTAGTTCAGCATCGATCGGCTCAATAATAATTCGCTGTATCGGCTTCCCCAATCTGACGTCTTCAGTCAAAGTTATCCAATCAACTGTCGTCCGAATACGGACGTCATGTATCGATCGGTGCTTACGACGAGGGGCAGCCTTGGGACCGTCCTCCAAATCCGAGATTGTGTGATACCAAGGTAGCACACGATGTTGCGTGGCTTGCCGATGCGTGTCGATGAACCACATCACCGCGACTGGCTTGCCCTCAGATTCTGCGATCGCTCGGGTAGTACGAGCAATCTCGGAGATCCATTCCTTCTTCTTAATACTGCGGACCCAGTCGTGCTGCGCATCTGTTGCTTGAGGAATCCATCGTCCGTCAGAATCCGCAGCGATAAATGTACCTTTATAGCGGATACGTTCGCGGACTTCATATTCACTTGTAGTTGCGGACTGATCAAGCACCCTGGATCTAGTGTCAACCGAGAAGGTGTCGTGGGAGTGCCAATAGAGACCCTCAGGGATGCCCCAAAGAGATTCGATGCGTACCGTTGAAATGTCTGGCTGAGCGCGTGCCCAAGCCGATGCAACAGCAGGAATAAAATGATGTGCAATCAAACAGATTCCACAATCCTTCAAATCATGCTTATTAATAAACGGAACAAGCTTATCAACAAACCATGCTTTGGCATCATCAGCCGAGCGCAGCTCGTCACTTCTCGGAAGCATATCCCGGTTCGCAGCTGGAATATTTGTACCATCGACCCTTATGATAAAAGGCCGGAGAGTAAGATCTGCCAAGTCAGCATCGAGATTGGTCGAGATCCTTCCCGAAAATATTGATTCTATTGCTTTTGCATCATCGATCACATAAAACGGATTAATATCATAATTTAGAGACGCGTATAAACGCGTGTTTTTGAGCTTTCGATACTTCTCAAAATCCGATTGAGTAGCAATTCGGAACACTCTCAAAGTCGCCGAATCCAGAGACTCGATCTTTGCCGGAATTGTTGAGTGGGGATTTGTACCGATAGAATCATCCGCTAGATCGACCTGGACGACCCATAAAGTCATGCCGTCCCAGACCCATTCAAAGTGTAGACGCACGTTGAACCGGAAGCCCCACCCTGCAACCCTTCGTAACGCGATCCCGACCGCATCAGGGGCGATGCAGAACATCTGATCGATATTGCTTGCTACACCGTCACGCCACGGTCGAATCGAAACCGATTCGGTACGCCCTTCGTTACCCCCAGCTGGCTCCCATTCCGCCACCCAATCTCGGGGCTCCCTCCGAAATCGACGCTCGTTTGAGAGGTGCCCTTTCGCATGCACACGCATGCAAACCTGCACAATAAAATGGACAGAATGGGGGGCACTGCAAAGCTCTTTGTGCAGTTCGACCAACGTGGACGGTAGATCTTCAACCGAACAGGCGCGGGAGTCCAATTGCCCTCGATAGTCCAACGTCTCGACAACTCCGCTAGATCTAATGTAAATCTGTGTAGTCCCGGAAGCACCCAGACACTCAGCTACAACTTGACGCAGTTGAATTGAATAGAAGCTAAAATCCCTACTTAGTTGAGCTGAATACGAGCAATCAACCACAAAAAACGGCGGCACCCAAGCGGTAGGCAAAGCGGCAAGCCCGTAAGCCTTCTGCCCCACACGCTCGACATCAAGCGCTGATGGCTCTAAGGTCTCAAATCCACCAGTGTGCAATACGTCCACTGTGCGATGCGGCACTGGCCGCGATGACCGAGAATATTTCTTTGCCATAATTCGCGTTTCTAGTCGCCGTTCTTCTTATGACGCGCATTCGACGTTCCAAAAATCACATCCGCAATTTCTGTCATCTTTGCCAACGCTTTATCTCCGAAATAACCAGTGATGAAGCCTAGGCCAATATACGTCGACGCTCCACCTCCGACCCTAACGCCCATCAAGCCAGCTTGAGTCAGCACCCCCACAATAAATGCCAGAGAGCCTGAGAGAAGGGGCGACAGGACTCTCCACAATCGCCTATCCTGATGCCAGTAGCCCTTAGCCACAACGTGGTAAAGATATTTTATTCCAAATAGAGTTCCACCAAAGATTCCACCCAGAAAGAAATATCCATACCTCTTGAATGCTGGCCGCGAACACGAGGAACAAAACTGAGAGTCGAATACGCCGGCCCAAAGAAGAAAAATTGCCAACAACGACCCTAGCGAGATGAGCACCACCCCACCTGTCTCCAACCAAATTTGCTTTTGAATTTCGGGAGGGTAAATGGATTTGTACCCACCTACGTGCCGGCCATCCCGCTCATCAATCGGCACTGCACGGCCATCGGCAACTTTTGGAAGGATCGGGGCTGGTGACGGAGCCGGGCAACTTGCTCTGATGGACTGTGTGCCATCTTTCGAATCAGTCGGGATGGACTCCGTCATAGATTTACTCACCCTTGAACTTCAACTGTCAACGCCATTTGACTACTTAAAATTTCTGCAGTCGCTTGTGCGTTCGCTTCTCCCGGACTTGCCCTATAGTCGTAACACTGAACTTGAGCCGTGTGATGCGCTAGGGCTCTGCGAAAGAATTGCGACTCTGCAAAATTAACAGCATGCCAAGTTGGCTGAGCGAAAAGAGACGTCAAATCGTTCGCCATTAGCAAATACTCTTCGCCTTCATCAACATTCAACAGTGATTTGGACCACGATTTAGTCAGATCGAAGCGCTGAGTGTCTTCAACGAAGTCATGGGAATAGGGAACCACGTGCAAATGAGCATGCTCAGTTCCACACCCGGTCGCCGATCCTGCCAAATTCGCTCCGTGCTCAAAAAAAACTGATTTTCCGAACACCTTGCCAACCGTATCGGCAACTCTCTGAGTGAAGTCCTTAAACTCGGGGCTCCTATAGTCCTCGCGCAAATTAAGCCTGTGATCTTTAGTACAAATTAGCGTCCAGCCATTTACAAACCCGCCAAGTGACGCGATCGCAAAATAATTCTTGGATTCGCTAATGACATGATCAAATGGGCGGCGCGAAATTTTGTTCGAAATTGTGCAAAATCTGCAATCATCTCGAGTTTCACTAATCAATGAATTTTTCATCTTTAACCTCATGGCTGGTACGCCAAACAATCGACTGCTCCTCTAGGGGCGCCCAGAAGCTACAGTTCGCGGAACACGCATACCGCCGGAAAAATACATAACCTCAGCACCTTGCCTTATAACGCCCGCTGTGTGCAACAAGCCAAACCGCCGGGATTTTACGCCCTTATAAATCTCCCTAATCTCAGGCGCGTCATCGTATGACACCACCCACGGCACAGCTAATTGCCTTACAGCCGCTCCGACCGCCGCATGGTCGTCGGGCGCATAGGCATTGAGATAGAGGCAAGGCCCTTTCTTGTAGTATGGAGGATCAAGGTAAATAAACGACTTTGTCGGATTTTTTTCAATCTTTCGCAGAAAAATTAATGCATCCATGTTCGAAAGAAAAATTCGGTCTTTGAAACTTGCTACTCTAAGGATTCGCTGCACTAAATCATCTCGATTGAAGCGTGCATCTAGCCTCCAAACGCCCGATTGTTTTTTCCCGCCGATCATGCCTCCATTCATAATTCCCGAATGATTAGTTCGATTAAGAAAAAAAGTCGCAAATCCCAATTTCAAAATATCTCTGGAGTCTGTGTCAAGATAAATCTCGCGCTGACGCATCCATTCATCGGGAGTTATGGGAGTAGTCCGAACAAGCTGTGCAAATTCCTCACTGCGATCAAGCACGGCCCTCCAAAACGCGTGGACCGCCCGATCCAAATCGTTAAGGTGAACATGAGCGACATGGCCCCCTATCAAAAGGCTTAAGGCAAGAGATGCTCCGCCTGCGTACGGCTCTACATAATCGACACCGCCTAACCCATTCGTCAACAGCAGGCGTTCGAAGAATGGCGTAATTCTCCACTTGCCGCCTGGATACCTAAGGGGAGATGCTGTCTTCAAAAAAAATGCCTAGAACACGAATAGAGAAAACGCATGATTGTCACTTCAACACGGCCTAACCACGATCGTCGATGATCCATACGCCAGCAAAACGCCCCGAGATCGATAGACGAATTTGCGATAGCCAGGCCGCGCATTCGCGAAGCCAATCTTCTCCGATTATCGCCCCGAAGCTGTACTGACGTAAAGTCGAAGATGCTCGATCTCCTCATGGGTGCTCAGCGGCAGCGCAATAGGCCCTCAAGTGGCTGAGTAGCCGCTTACCCCTGGACCGCAGCCGACGCATCCGGCTGGTGCAACAGTTCCGAGAAAGCGACTTTGTTGCAAATGAGAGCAATGCGTCCGATAAAATGATTCACCAATTGCATAGTGCTCGGCCGCGTTCGTTATGCCTTAGTAGCTGCCTTGCTGTTAAATCCGTAATATGGTCTTCTTCAACGATGTGGATCGGCTTCGCAATCGCGCGGTACTAAAACCCGACCGGTTGTCTACTTGCGCAACCAGTTGCGCTTAAGCTGGTCAGCGCCGCCAGCAGGCAAGCGGTCAATCTCAGCGTCATTGCGGCTCTCCCTCGCGGCATTCGCCGCCTGTTGGTTTGTCTTCGCGTCGACCTCGGCGCGCGCGTTGGCCTTGCCACGGGCCTTGCCACGTAAATATGCGCTGGCCACGCCGGCGAGCAGCGTGGCTATCACGGCAAACGCCGGCCCCATCTCGGAAAGAATCATGCTTATACAGAGCACACGATAGATGACGCAGTGCTCATATATCTGAAGGAGCGTGCCCGCACGTTAAAGTCAGGGGACAACATCGAACGAGAGCTGGCCCATTTGCTGCCCTTCTACAAGGGCAAGGCGATGACCGATTTGGCCGCCGTGTGTGCTGACTACACCAAGCGCGCCACTAAGGCTGACGGCTCGCCCTTGGCGCCGGCAACCTTGCGCAACCGCATTCGGTATCTCACCAGCGCCTGCCGCTACGGCTGGAAACGCCATGCGATGTGCGACCACGATCCCGCTGAGCGTGTGGTCGCTCCCGAAGTCAGAAACGAGCGACATCATTTCGTCGATCGCCGCGACATGCTGCGTCTGGCGCGCGCTTGCAGGGACCGGCAAACACGCGCGGCCATTCGAATTGCTTTTTACAGTGGCATGCGGCTCGGCGAGATCGGGCGCGCGCAGGTGCGGGACGGGACTTTCATCCTGGCGGACACCAAGAACGGGCAGCGTCGGCATGTACCTATCCACCCGAAGATCGCGCGATGCTTGTCGTTCGGCATGCCCAATCAAACGACGATCTCCAAACACTTCCGTCGCGCGCGGGCAGCTATCGGCATGGACTGGCTCAAGTTTCACGATTTGCGGCACTCGGCAGCATCAGCGATGATCAACAGCGGTGTCGATCTTTATACCGTGGGTACCGTTCTCGGCCATAAGTCGCCGGTCAGCACGCGGCGATACGCTCACCTCGCAACGGATTCGCTGCGAAATGCTATCGGGGCAATCGGGAAGAAGAGAGTGGCCTCATTTGGGGGATATGGCAATAATTCCCCCACCGGCTTTTGGCGCTGAATCCCCGAAATGGCTGGGGACCCGCATAGATTCTGGTGGGCTGTGAGTGGCTCGAACACTCGACCTACGGATTAAGAGTCCGCTGCTCTACCAACTGAGCTAACAACCCATGCTCAACAAAGACTGTGCGTCATTCGTCAAAGCGAGGCCGCATTGTACATGAATTTTACGGCCTGTCCAGCCGTGCGCCCAACATATTCCCGCCCCGGATACGCCTTCCGCGAGTAAAATTCGCGCCATGAAAAAGCTGTACCCCTCATCCTTTTCATGCCATCCGAGGTAAGGCCACACATGTTGCGTGTGGATCTGCGGCGGCTGATTCTCTCCCTCTGCCTGCTCTCGCTGGTAGTGGGACTGGGTGCGAGCCTCTATGCAAGTCATCTGGTGCAACGCGATCTGCTGCTCACCAACGCACTCGAGGCCAACCGCAATTACGCCCAAAAGGTGGCCAGCCTCACCAATACATTGCTGTCCGATATCGCCGATGAGATGGCGTTCTCGGCCAAGCAGTTGGCGGTCATGGATCGCTCACCCGAGCGCGTCAATGGCGAGATCAGCCGCTTGTACAGCAACAGCAAGCATTTCAATTCCTTGATCGTGGTGCGTGCCGATGGCACGCCGATTGGCGAAGCGCCATCAGATCTGGGCATCGTGGGCAAACGCGTGGATACCGAGCGCAGCCGCTTTGCGCTCAGCCTGCGCAAGCCTTATCTGAGCGAGCCCTTCAAGGCCGTGACCGGCCGCTGGGTGGTGTCGCATGTGGAACCGATCTTCGCCGGCGATGGCCGCTACCTGGGCTACATGATCGGCAGTATTTATCTGCACTCGCCGAATGCGCTGCAAGCGTTGCTGGGCACGCACTTCTATCGCGATGGCTCAAGCTTGTTTGTCGTCGATCAAGCCGGCCAACTGATCTATCACCCGCAATCCGAGCGCATCGGTCAGTCCATTGCCGATAACCCGTCGGTGAAAGCGGTGCTCAAGGGCGCAACCGGTCAAATGCGGATCGAGGACGATGAGCGGATCGATATGCTCACCGGCTATGCCCCGGTGCCCTTCAGCGGTTGGGGCATCGTGAGCCAACGGCCTGCGGTACTGGCGCTGCAGCGCCTCAATGACCTGGCCGCGCTCACTGTACGCAATGCGCTGCCGTTGTTGCTCGTGTCGTTGCTGGCCATCTGGGCCCTCTCGAAATTGATTGCCCGTCCCCTGTGGGATCTGGCGAGCCTGGCCAAGCAGATGGATGAGACGGATGCGTCTGACCAGATACGTGGCGTACGCGCCTGGTACTTCGAAGCGGCGCAACTGAAGCGCGCCATGCTGGCGGGGCTGTGGTCGATGAATCACAAAATCCACAACCTGCGTCAGGAGAGCACGACCGATCCGCTGAGTGGCTTGCTCAACCGGCGCGGCATGGAGCACGCGGTCGAGCAGATTCGTACGGGCAACTTGCCGACGGCGGTGGTGGCGATCGACATCGATCGCTTCAAGATCATCAACGACACGCTGGGCCATGACGCAGGCGACGCGGTGATTCGTTTGCTGGCGGCGATGATGCGTCAGGAATCCCGCGGCGGCGATCAACTGGTGCGGGCAGGCGGCGAAGAATTCATGATGCTGCTGCCCAATACGGGCCTCTTGGATGCCGCCCGCGTGGCCGAACGTTTGCGCGTTGCCGTCGAGGGTGCGCCTGCGGTGGAAGGCATGCGCGTGACCGTATCGTGCGGCGTGTCGCACTTTCCCACGATTCACGACGACATCGATGTGACGATCAAGCGCGCCGACACGGCCCTCTATTTCGCCAAGAACAACGGGCGAAACGTGACCGCGATCTCGGATCCGGCCACGCCTCGCGGTTACCGCCTGTTCAGCGCGCTCGCTTACCCGGCGGCGGCGCCTTGACCGGCTTTTGCATTTGACGCAGCAGCGTCGTGCACTGATTTTCTTCGTCCTCGCCAGCACTCGGCGCGATCAGGGCCAGCAAACCGGCTACCGGCGTCAACGCTGCGCCAAGCACCACCATGCCGGCACCGCGTGCGGCAAGCGGAACTACTTTCACGCCGGCCTTCGGATCCTTGAACGTGCCTTCCACATAAAGCGGCGAGCGCAGCGAGAACACACGAAAGCCTTTGCTTTCGGGCGTGATATCCAGATCCAGCGCTTCATTCTTGAAGTTGGCGGTGCCGTCGATCTTGATCAAGGCATTTTCGGTGTCGAACAAGAAAAGACGCGTGGTGAGCAAGCCATCCTTGATCCCGGCATCGGTGACGCCGCAATTGATCGCCACTTCGTCGTCACCGAAGAGTTTGCTGATCACGTAGTTGCCCACGTTCAAGCCGGCGATTTCCATCAAGGACCGGCTGATGACACCGTCATTGACGATCAGCTTGAGCTCGCCATTGGAACTGCCCAGCAACGCGGCAACCGAATTGCCGGTGCCGGTAAGCGCGACATCACCGTTCATCTGACCCAGGCTCTTTTGCATGGATTCAGTGGTCGAGAAGAGCTGCTTGAGCCTCAGGCGGCGCGCGGTGGCTTTCACACGCCCAGTCATTGGCGTCTTCGCGCCGTCCAGTTGAATGGTGGTATTCATCGACCCACCGGCCATCGCAAAATTAAGCGGATCGAGTGTGAGCTTGCCGGCGTCCATCACGGCGTGCACGTTTAGATCCGACAGGGGCAACGAATCGCCGTGCTCGATCTTGCCGGCCTTCAACCGCACGTCCGCATCCATATCGCGCCAGCGCTCGGTGCGAAATTCGCTGACCGGCAAGGCTTTGTTTGCAGGCTGCTTCTTGGTTTCGTCAGAGGGCTTCTTCGCCCCACCCGACTGCACGCCGACCAACGGACCGAGGTCAGCCAGACGCAATTGCTTGGACGTCAGCTCACCCGTCAATTTGGGACGAGGTTGGCCAAGTGCGAACGTCAGTGAGCCGTGAAGATCGCTTTGCCCCACTCGGCCGTTGAAGTTCTCGTACTTGAAACGCGCACCCTCGGCACGTTGCAGCTCGGCCACCAGGCGGCCGTCGGTCGAGTACGGCGGGGTGTCCGGAAGTGCAACGCCGATCAGCGGATACAAATCGGCCATGCTCTTGCCCGAGAATTTGAGTTTCACATCCAGCGCGCCAAGATTGAGCGGCTCGGTCACGGTACCCACCACGACGGCCTTGGTATCGCCCACGCTCACATCGGCCTGCACGGGGAAAGGCGTGTCCGCATCGCGCAAGGCCAGCATGCCGCCGATCTTGCCCTCGCCTTTCAAAGGCAGCGCCTTGTACTTGCCTTTGACGGCCCACCCAAACACGTAATCTTTCGGAATCGGCGCGCCTTCCGGCAACGCTGCGGCACCGGCGATTTCCGGATACGGTACGGGCTTGCCCAGCGGATCGATCAAGACTTCAAGGTCGGCTTGCAGCGTTTCGTCGGCGAATCCAACCCGACCCTTGTCGAACCCGATTTCGTTGATGTCGAGCACCCACTTCGACGGCTCATCAGTATCGGACGCCGCCGATTTGATGTTGAAATCCCAATTGGCGCGGCCATCCTTCAATCGCTGAAGATCGGCCGACGGCTGCGTCAGCTGGATGCTGCGAATCACCACGCGTTGACTGATCAAAGGCAACGGCGACAAGCTGAATTCGCCCCGCTGCAACGTCGCAAACTGGGGCGCCTTGGCCCAATCCGTGTTGCCGACAACGATATCGTTAGCCGCAACGTGCGGCCATGGCACCCAATGCCGCCAACCACTTTCGGTATCCGAACGCCGCCACTGAACCGTCAAGTCGCCATTGATGGCAAACGGACGGCCGATCGCTTCGGACACTTTTTCATTGATGGTGGGCTTGACGCGGTTCCAGTCGAACGTGGCAATGACCACGACGAGAACGACGATCAGCAAGAGCAGCGTACCGAGGGTAAACCCGACGATTTTTTTTGTACGCGTCATGGCGGCAACTCCAAGCATGGGCGGTAGCCCAATGACTTAGCAAGGTTCACGCCCGCGAGACGAATGGCCCTAAGAGCGTAGGCCGTCAGGCCGCCTTGCGTTGTGACGCAGAGGGCAACGCCATTGTGAACACGCCATCGGCAAGCTCTGCTCGCCAGCCGTAAAACGATGCCAACGTTTGCACGGCAGTCCACGCAATCATCGCACCGCCGCGTCCATCGGACGCGCGAACGAGCGTCGATCCCTTGCCGGGATGAATCGTGGCCTGCACTTGACCGTCGGGTCGGCCTTCGATCAGCAACTCGCTGCCATCCGGCATCGTGTCGACCAGATGCAGCAGCATGGCCAACATCACATACCGCCCGCCGAACAATGCCACGTCGGGACCGGCCACTGACTCGGCCAGCGTAATGCGTTTACCGGACAGCAACAGATGCGTAAATACGAGCTTGGTGCATTCGCGCGTCAACGCGGCCATGGAGACGCGCTTGCCGGAGTCGGTCAGCCACTCGCCCAACTCACGCACCGTATCCACGCCCTCATCGAGCATCACATCCACGTCGTTCAGCAATTGCTGGGTACGTTCGTCGGACATGTCGAGCGGCGTCTCACCCGACGTGCGCTGCATCATGCCGGCTGCAAGCTTGGCGTTCGCGATGGGCTTGAGCGCATCGTGCCGCAATACCGGAAAGGCTTGCGCCAACACGGCAAACTGAATCCCTTGGGCCATGATCGCGTCGGAGTGATTGGGCGTTTGCATCGCGTTCCTCATACCTTCAGTAGCGTCGCTTCCAGCGTTTCCAGATCGGCAGGTTTTTCAAGCCATGCATCGAAAAGCGAATGATCGCCGCGCCGCATATTCTTGGGCAAGCCGCTCAAGGCAACGATCTTGGGTGGCCGCGCGAGCGTGTGCTTCATGGCATCGGCCAGCGCGTAGCCGTCCATGTCCGGCAGCACGATATCGACGATCGCAACATCGGGCGCAAATGCCGTCGCGATTTCCAAAGCCTGGGCACCCGTGTGCGCAACCTGCGGCGTATGGCCGGACAACTCGAGAAACTCCGAAAGCAATTCGGACGCCATCTCGTTATCGTCGACGATCAATACACGCAGCGTGGTTTCATTGGTCACGCGTCATTCTCCAAAAATTCATGTCTCGCTCCGGCCGACGGGCAGCACAACGGCAAAATCCACAATGCCGTCCTCGCACACCACGTCGATGCGTCCGCCATGGCCGGCGACGACCTGGTCGGCAATATAAAGTCCCAATCCAAGACCGCTGCGATTGCGCGGACGGCCTACCGATTGGGGTTTGAATGGGGCAAATAAATGTTCGAGCACATCAGCGTCGATCGGCGGGCCATCGTTGATCACGTGAATCACGATTGCCTCGCCCAACGCGCGGCCGGTGATCAAAATGGGTGCGCCGACCATGCCATGCTTGATTGCATTGCTCAGCAGATTTGAAATCACCTGCGCCATGCGATCGCCGTCTGCTTGCAGCATCAGGTGCGCATCCAGATCGAGTTGAATCGAAATCGAGGGATGCGCAATGCGCGACTCTTCCACCAGATCGACAACGATCGCGGCCAGGTCGCAGTCGCCCGGCTGCATACCGAGCCCAAGACCGCCTTGCAGGCGCGACAGATCCAATACTTGCGCGATCAGGCGCTGCATCCGGCCACTCGAGGTTCGGATGCGCTCGCCCATCCGGGCACCGGCGCCGTCGGTGCGCGTTAACAGCGTTGCCGCCACGTTGATGGATTGCAGCGGGTCGCGCAGATCGTGGCCGAGCATCGCCAGAAGCGCAGAGCGCGCGCGATCCATTTCGGCCGCGCGCGACGCGGTGATCTGCGACAGCTCGTCGCGGAGATTTTCAGCCGCAGCCAACTCTTCGGGCAGCCAGGGACGGCAGGTGTTGCGCACCACCTCGCGCCATTCGTCGAACGAACCGCGAGGCGTCAGCCGAGGGCCGAGCGCACCGGTGGTGTATTCCTTTTCCGGTTGACCGCCCCACACCAGCGTTTCGACCTGTTCTTTACGCAACCAGATCAACCAGCCGTTATGCACGGCGTCGAATTTGCAGGCCAGAAACCCTGCGTAGGGCACGAACTGACTTTGCAGATCGGGAAAGCTGTGCGCGATACTCGTGCACGCAATGGTGCGCGAGCCGGCGCGTTCCAGGGCCGCAACGATCGACTGCATATCGCCCCGCGGCGCAATGCCTTCACAAATCGTCAAGCCGCCGCCCCACAGGCACAGCGCGGCGTCGTGCGGCAGCAAATCCGCGGGCGTGGGGGATTCCTGCGTCAACGCGGCCAGAATGTCTTCCGAATTCCAGACCCGTTGCGCAATGCGATTGACCACCCCAGTGCTGACCTGCACCTTGGCCGCGCGCGACTGCGCTTCGAACGATGCGATCGTCGACGACAGAATCTGCGCCATCACCTCGCACGCCATGCGAATACCGAACGCCACATGGCGCGGTGCCATGTGATGGCAGGCGATCATCCCCCACAAGCGACCATCGATCACGACCGACACGCTCATCGAGGCGCGTACGCCCATATTGGCCATGTACTCGAGATGAATCGGCGACACACTGCGCAGCACGCTGGAACTCATGTCGAGCGGCCGCGCGGAAGGGTCACGGCTCAATAGATGCACAGGCTGGTATTTGGCATCCGAAATCAAGCGCAGCGTGTTCTTGATATAGAGACGGCGCGCCTGTGCGGGGATATCGCTCGCCGGGTACCGGCGACCTTCCCAATTATCCAGATCCTCGCGACGACTTTCTCGCACCACCTCGCCGCTCTCATCCGGATGAAACCGATACGCCATCACACGATCGAATCCCGTGATGTGGCGAATTTCCTGAACGGCGATGTTCAAGAGGGATTCGATGGATTTCTGACGTCGAAGTCGCTCAACGGCCTGATAAGCGCGGCTCAATGCCGGTGCCATCTCGGCCAGGGGGTCGGCACGCAGTTCCAGTTCGACGATCGCAAAACCGTCCACGTTCCGGTGGCCGATGACGTCGTAGTCCTGGCCCTTGATGTTCGCTACGAACGGTTCGAAGTCGCTGTCTTCCTCGTCCAACCAGCGGACCAGGACGGCACTGACGTCGGCAGGGATCGCATCTGCCGTGGCTGCAACGCCCAAAGTCACTGGAGCACCCAACACGTCTGCTGCATTCGCAGAAACGTATGCCAACAAGCCCGCACGGTCGAACGCCAACAACGCACCGCACGGCTGGATTGCGCCTGGGATGTGAATGGGTTCGCTGTCGCAGTTTTGCAACGTAACAGCGGTACTCGTGTTGGAAGGAGTCAATGACATAGCTTATCTAAATAGCGGGCCCATGACCCACATCCGCACCGATCGCCAGGCACATCTGGGCAGGTGCCGGCGTTGCAAAACTTACCGTCAGCCGTTCACACTCGGTATTACTGGCATGGGCGACCCTCCCATCTCTCCTATGGCAGAACGCGTTGCCAATGGTAGAAAAGTGCGGCATGGCTTTACCAATGATGCCAAATGTTAATTCTTTCGACACAAGAGCACATTTCGTGCCCAGAGTTGGAGTTTCCCCTTGCTGGGGAGCAGTTTTACAAAGAAATGGGGAATTTGGCGGGTATGACGGGCCAGCTGCTTACATATGGACGTCAATCAATGATTCTCGCATGGGGCCACCCCACCAGCAATCGATTCCGGCGGCAGACATTTTCAGGCGCGCGTAAGCGCTACCAATCGGTCGAGCAAGGCCCGACGCCGCGCGTCCTCGAAGCCGTACGTCCCGTAAATATCCGACGCCCAGATGCCATCCGCGGCTAGGCGCGCGACGAGGGCGCCGGTGGGATCGTCGGTTTCTTCAAGATCGGCGGCCAGCGCCTCGGATACCGCCGAGCGCCACATATGCAGCAGTGACATATCCGAGAGCAGCGCGGCGCTCATCGACGCCCACGCGTCATACTCCTTCTTCGACTGGCCAGCGATCACGCGGACGTAGGCCCGCGCGCTACGGCCCCGCGGCTCGGGATCCTTGGCTGCCAACTCCGACACCATCGCCGTGAACTGATCGACCATGTCTTTGACCATGGCGGCGACCAATTCTTTCTTGGACGGGAAATGGTGCAGCAGGGCTCCCTTGCTCAGCCCGGCCTTCAATGCCACCGCGTCCAACGTGAAGGTGATTGCCCCAAACTCAGCAATCACCTCGTTCGCTGCCGTCAGCAGGGCCTTGCGCGTCACATCCGCCTGTCTCTTCATGCCTGTTCCCAATTGAATTCTTTCGTACCTAAGCGTTGCAATACTACCGCTGCTAACAGCAGCTTGCTGTCGTTGCATAGTACCGTCTAGACGGTCAACTTTTATGGCGTCTTGGCCTAATTTGGATGACATCTTCGCTTAACTTCGATAACATACCGGCCAGACGGTTTACACCCTGACGATATTTTTTACAGTGCCTGTACGTCCGCCGGTATAGGCGTTCAGCGTCCCCCATCCGGCAGGTCGTCGCTTCCCGCCTGAACTCAGTCAATGAAAAAACTCAAGATTTCCACTCAACTCATCGGCCTCACAGCCGTGTTTCTCGTGTTTTTCTTCATCACGAACGGCATGAGCATCAGAGCATTTGAGAATGCGGTGGATGCGGCCGAGCGGGTCTATACGCACAATCTGCAGCCGATTCGCCACCTTAAGACCATGTCTGACGTGTACGCCATCGAAGCCGTAGACACGGCGACCAAAACGCTTCTGGGCCTCCAACGCTGGGACGTGAGCCGCAAGACGCTCGATGAGGCACGCGCGCGTATTGCGCCTGCACTTGCTGCTTTCGAAGCGGGCGCAGACTCACTTGAGGAAGAGGCCGACCTGGTGGCGTTGACGCCCCTCAAAGCCACGGCGGATGCCGCTCTGGACAAACTGACCTCATTGCTGCGCGACGACGACTCGGGTGGATTGGCCACCTTCGTATCCACTGAACTGTTCGACGCCATCACACCCCTGCAAATGCATCTGGACGCGATGAACGACCGGCAGGAGGCGCTCGCGGAATCTGAGCATGAAGACCTGCAGGCCAACCTGAACAGGATCGTCGTGATTCTGGCCGTTGTGCTCATCGGCGCGTTGCTCGCCAGCGGCGCTGTCGCCTTCTACATCACCCGAACCATCACCCGTCAGTTGGGTGCAGAGCTCAATGAGCTCAAGCACGTTGCGGATGCCGTCGGCAGGGGCGAGCTTTATCACGCAATAACGCTGCGCAAGAACGATCGCGACAGCGTTCTGAAGACGCTGGTCGGCATGCGCGACATGCTGAAGAATGTGGTGTCAGGCGTGCGCGGCAACGCTGAGGCGGTTGCGATCGCCAGCGCTCAGATCGCCGAAGGCAACAATGATTTGAGCGCGCGAACCGAGGAGCAAGCCGCCGCGCTGGAGCAAACGGCCGCCTCCATGGAACAACTGGGTTCCACGGTGCAGCACAATGCCTCGAACGCCGTACAAGCTACCGAGCTTGCCCAAACGGCGGCAGGCGTGGCCGGTGAAGGCGGCGATGTCGTCAACCAGATGATCGAAACCATGCGTGGCATCGACGACAGCGCCAAGCGCATGGCCGGCATCATCAATACGATTGAAGGCATCGCTTTCCAAACCAATATCCTGGCCCTCAATGCTGCGGTCGAAGCTGCGCGCGTGGGCGAACACGGCCGGGGCTTTGCCGTGGTGGCCGGCGAGGTGCGTAGCCTCGCGCAGCGTGCCGCGCAAGCCGCCAAGGAAATCAGCGAACTAATCAACACGAGCGTCGATCGGGTGAGCCATGGGACCACACTGGTCGGGCAGGCCGGGCAAAGCATGACTGACATTGTGGCGTCCACCCAGCACGTCATGACCCTGATGAATGAAATCAGCGTGGCCAATAAAGAACAAAGCGTGGGCGTTGCCCAAGTAGGCGAGGCAGTCACTCAAATGGATCAAACCACGCAGCAAAACGCTGCGTTGGTCGAACAAAGCGCCGCTGCCGCCCAAGGGCTGCGCGAGCAGGCGGACGAACTACTCGCAGCGGTTTCGGTATTTCAATTGGGCGACCGCCAGCAGCCCACACCTGTTCGGCTGCTCCAATCTGCACGTCAGGCAACACCGTCTGCGGCAATGGCACGCAGTGTGGCCCAACCTTCCGCTGCATCGGGCAAGACGCTTGCCCCGCATAAGACGAAAACGATGTCTACGCCCGCAACCACCCCCGAGCCACTAGCTCCCAAGCCCTTCCGTCATGCCGACAATGGCGCATCTGCACGCTCCCATCCTGACGACGGCGACGACTGGTCAAAGTTTTGACGCCTATCAAACCATCCAGACGGTTTTTAATCTACAACAACGATGGGTATTTTTATTCAACTCACGACTGCGTCAACGCGTAGCCGCCCTGCTCCGTCAAGACGGATCGACCACGCTTCCTCTGCTTCAGGAGTACACGATGCCAGACAGACTAACGTCCGCCGCCGCCGATATCCGAGAGGTGAACCTCTCTTATCTCCTCCTTGCACAACGCCTGCTTCACGACGATTTCGAGGGTGCGCTGTTTCGCCTTGGCTTCAGCAAAGAGGTCGCCAACATCATGATGCGGCTATCCCCGGCTCAGTTGGTTCGACTTGCAAGTTCAGGCGCCTTGCTATGCCAATTCCGCTTCGAAGACCAAAAAGTGCTCAGCGCGCTCACCAAAGACCTGCTGGGCGGCGTGCTGCAGCAGGCACATACAACGATTTTGCTCGCCAACCAACCTGTCGAACGCGTGGCATAACGCCTTTGGCGTCGCAGCCATGACCACAAACAAGAAAAGTGTGTCTCGCGATGCCGACGAAATCATCTTGGCCAAGGAGATGATCATGTTGGGTGCTCGGCTACAAGTCGTCGAAAGCGAAACCGCGTTGAGTCGCGAACGGTTGGCCAAGCTTTACCGGGAGCTGCAGGGCTGCGCGGCACCCAAGGGCATGCTGCCTTTCTCCGTCGACTGGTATATGACGTGGATGCCGAATATCCACTCGTCAATGTTCTACGGCATTTACCGCTTCCTAGCCCGCGAGACCCATCTCGAAGGCGTACGCCTTACCGTGCGAGCGTACCGGCTCTATCGCAATCAAGTGGCCTGTCAAACCCATGGCGTCGGAACCCCCACGTTGAGTTTCACACGCGCCTGGATGCTGATCCGTTTTTTCGAAAGCAGAATGCTGCAGCTATCGGCATGCACCCAATGCAAGGGCGAATTTGTGGCGCACGCGCACGCGATCCGGCACAACTACATGTGCGCGATTTGTCGCCCGCCGCCGCGCGCAGGAAAAAAACGCCGCCCATCAGCGGCGAAGTCCACCTCGGCCTCAGCCTCGTCTTCAGCCTCGTCGTTAACCTCGAGCTCTTCCGCGTCGTCAACGCCGTCTTCCACCATCTCGAAGCAGCTGTCAGACACGACATTCACTGGCGTCGATCCGGATCCCGCCGCCGGTGCGCCGGATAACCCTGCGACCGCTCTAGATCCGAGTGACCCCAATCCGCATATTGCCTAAGGTTATTTATAAATAGCCTTTTATGCGTATTCATCCCCGCAGGGGTGCGTTAACGTCAACGATCCGATATTCCCCGCCGCGGTGTCGCCGCGCGCCCTGGAATACCCCAGACGAGAAGCGAGTCCGGTGGCGCAAGCCCCTGGAACGCTGTGGACGAACATGTATCAGTATGACGAAGTCGACCAGCAATTGGTCGAAGAGCGCGTTACCCAGTTCAGTGATCAAATGCAGCGGTTTCTCGCAGGCGATTTGAGTGAGGATGATTTCCGCCCGCTCCGCCTGCAAAACGGGCTTTATATTCAGCGCCACGCGCCCATGCTTCGCGTCGCCATTCCGTATGGTTTGCTGTCGGCCGAGCAACTGCGAATGCTCGGGCACATCGCGCGCACGTGGGATCGCGGCTACGGTCACTTCAGCACACGCCAGAACATTCAGTTCAATTGGCCCAGTCTGGAAGATACGCCGAAGATTCTTGCGGCGCTGGCAACCGTACAGATGCACGCGATTCAGACCAGCGGCAACTGCATTCGGAATACGACAACCGATCACTTCGCCGGCGTCGCTCCTGACGAGATCGTCGATCCCCTGGTGTGGTGCGAGATCATTCGTCAGTGGTCGACCTTCCACCCCGAGTTCGCGTTCTTGCCGCGCAAGTTCAAGATCGCCGTGAGCGGTTCCCCCTCCGATCGCGCCGCCGTGGGGGTGCACGACATCGGTCTGCAGGCTGACACGGTCGACGGCGTCATCGGTTTCCGCGTGGCAGTGGGCGGCGGCATGGGCCGCACGCCGATCGTGGGCAAGGTGATCCGCAATTTCTTGCCGTGGTACGACCTGCTGACTTATCTGCAAGCCATTCTGCGGGTGTACAACCTGCATGGCCGACGCGACAACAAGTACAAGGCGCGCATCAAGATCCTGGTGAAGGATCTGACGCCGGAGGTATTTGGCGAGCAGGTCGAGCGCGAATGGCAGCACATCAAGGACGGCCCCAACAAGCTGACCCAAGCCGACCTGGATGCCATCGCGACCCGCTTCACCACGCCTGCCTATGACGCCGATGCCGCGCAAGCGCCCGATCCCACGCCGGCGCTGGCGGCACAGCAACCCACGTTTGCGCGTTGGCTGCGAAAGAACGTGCACCCGCATCGCGAACCGGGCTACGCCTGTGTGACCTTGTCGTTGAAGGAAACGGGCGTGCCGCCTGGCGACCTCACGGCAGATCAAATGGATGCGGTCGCGGATCTCGCGGATGCGTTCAGCGCAGGCGAAATGCGCGTGTCGCACGAACAGAATCTGATCTTTGCTCATGTGCGGCAAAGCGATTTGCCCGCATTGTGGGAAAAACTCACGCCGCTGGGTCTGGCCCACGCCAACATCGGCTTGATCAACAACATCATCGCCTGTCCTGGCGGCGACTTCTGCGCGTTGGCCAATGCGGTGTCGATCCCCGTGGCGGAGTCGATCCAGCGTCGCTTCGACAACCTCGATTATCAATTCGAAATCGGCGAACTGGATCTGAACATCTCCGGCTGCATCAATTCCTGCGGTCACCATCATGTAGGCCATATCGGCATTCTGGGTGTGGATAAGGGCGGCGAAGAGTGGTACCAGGTGACCATCGGCGGCCGCCAAAGCGCCGGCCCCGGCGAGCACCTCGATGCCAAGGGCGTGATTCGCCCGGGCGGTGCCGCCATCGGCAAGATCATCGGGCCCTCGTTCGCACGCGATGAAGTGCCGGACGTGGTCGAAACGCTGATCCAGACCTATCTGAAACTGCGCGACAGCGATGCCGAGCGCTTTGTGGATGTGGTGGGTCGCGTAGGCCTGGACCCCTTCAAGACGGATGTGTACGGCGACGCGCGCAAGAATCTGATCGCGCAGCAGCAGGGAGCCGTTCATGCTTGAGCGTCAATTGATCCAGAACGGCACGAGCCGTATCGACCACACGCGTCTGCCGCAGGCTGACGATACGACGTTGCCGGCCGACGATGGAGACGCGGTTGTGAACCTGGCCACGTGGCTCGAGCATCGCGGGGCGTTGCGCGCGCGGCAGCATCCGGTGGGCATCGCACTCGCGCCGGATGACGAAGCCCTCGATCTCGCGGAAACCGAAAGCGGAACCATCGATCCCACAGGCATCGCCTTCATCGCCGTCGAATTTCCCAACATGACGGACGGCCGCGGATTTTCGCAAGGTCAACTGCTGCGCACCCGACTGGGCTGGGAAGGTGAGATGCGCGCAGTGGGCGATGTGCTGGCCGACACGATGTTCTATCTCTCGCGCTGCGGCTTCGACAGCTTCTCGCTGAAACCCGGGCAGGATGCCGAGCTGGCGTTGCGCGCGCTGTCGACGTTCTCGACAGGCTACCAACGCGGATATCGGCTAGGCAACGCGCGCGCTTGACGTAGCGCGTGTAACGGCAGCGCGCGAAGTGATAACTCGCTGGACACGGTAACGCGTTGAACGGCAAGGCACTAAACGGTACCGCACCAGACGGCATAGTGGTTGACGTACAAGCTGCATCAGGCACTTTCCTGCCTGATGCATCATGCGCCCGCATCCAGCGCCTCGCGCAGTGCCTGCACGATGATCTCGAAGCTTGCCGCCATGCCGTTTTCCGGCACGCACGCGTAGCCCAGCACCAAGCCTTTCTGCGCCCGCTCGGGCACAGCGTAGTAGCGCGACAGTGCGCGCGTAAGCACGCCTCGTTCGCGCACTACCCGCTCCACCTCGCGATCGTCCATCGTCTGCGGGAGATCCAGCACCAGATGCAATCCCGCATCGATCCCGTCACGGTGCAACCACCCTTCGCCCAGCCGCCGTTCGATCAGTTTCACGAGCATGGCGCGCCGGCGTTCATACAGCATGCGCATGCGGCGGATATGCGCCACGTAGTGGCCCTCTTCGATAAACGTGGCCACTGCGCCGTGCGTGAGCAAATGCCCCTCGCGATAGAGCTCGGCGTGACCGGCCTGAAATGCGGGTACAAGCGCTTTCGGCAGCACGAGATAACCCAGCCGCAGGCCGGGATACATCGTCTTGCTGAACGTGCCCACATAGATCACGCGCGCATCGGGTTCCAACCCCTGCAATGACGCAATGGGATGGCCCGAGTAGCGAAATTCGCTGTCGTAGTCGTCCTCCACGATCCAGCAGTTCCAGGCGCGTGCGAGCGCCAGCCATTGCCGGCGGCGCGCCAGCGACATGATCGATCCCAGTGGATACTGATGCGAAGGCGTCATGAAAATGAACGTGGGCCGGGGGGGCGCATCGGCGGCCTGCATATCCGGCGGGCACATGCCCTCTTCGTCGACGGCAACGGGATGCACATCCATGCCATTGGACTTCAGCACACTGCGCGCGCCCCAGTAGCCTGGATCTTCCACCCATGCCACGTCGCCCACGTCCGACAACAAACGCGTCGCCAGATCGATGGCCTGCTGCGTGCCTTCGGTGATCACGATCTGATCCGCCTCGCAATCTACCGAGCGGGCCACGGAAAGATGCTGTGCCAACGCTTCGCGCAGGGCCGGCAAGCCGCCCCCATGCCCATAGGTGAGCAACTCGGGGGGCGGCGCACGCCAAAGGCCGCGCATGATGCGGCCGAACTTTTGGTGTGGAAACGCGGACACATCGGGCACGCCCGGCATGAATGCCCCCCACTGAAATGGCGACGCGGCTGCGTTTTCGACGATGCTCGCACCGCGACGCGACAGCCCTTGCGCCGCGGCGTCCGGCGCGCGATGACGGGTGCGGCGTCCCGCATCGAGCAGGCGCTCCGGAATCGCATCCATGACGTACGTGCCGCTGCCCGGCCGGCTGTGCACATACCCTTCCGCCAGCAGCTGCGCATACACATGAATCACCGTGTTGCGTGCGATATTCATCTCGTTGGCCAGATCGCGCGATGCAGGCAGACGAACCCCGGCGGCGAGTTGCCCGTCGAGGATGGACTCCCGAATCAGACGATAGAGCCGCTTGTTCATCGGCTCAGGGCTGGGCTCGGTCAACTTCCAGCGTAAGAGATCAGCCAGCAACGCGCGCATGTGGTTCCATCAAAATGGCGAAAGTGGTTCTTTATGAGGGAACCATCCTAGCATTACATTGGCTGACTCATGTGCAGCGACGCGAACGTCCTGCACACCCGTGCATACGCCCTCGCTCACCTGGAGATCGGCAATGAAGAATATGGATCTGGATACCCGTCGCAGCCTGGCCACCCCGCGTGGCGTCGGCGTGGCCTACAGCGTGTACGCCGTGCGTGCCGAGAACGCGACCATCTGGGACGCGGACGGCAAGGAATACATCGACTTCGCCGGCGGCATCGCCGTGCTGAACACCGGCCATCGCCACCCGAAGGTCAAGGCCGCGATCGCTGCCCAACTCGAGTGCTTCACGCATACCGCCTATCAGATCATTCCTTACGAGCCTTACGTTGCGCTCGCCGAACGCCTGAACAAGATCGCGCCCATCGACGGCCTGAAGAAAACCGCCTTTTTCACCACCGGCGCCGAAGCCGTTGAGAACGCGATCAAGATCGCCCGCGCCTACACCAAGCGCACCGGCGTGATCGCCTTCTCCGGCGCCTTCCATGGCCGCACGCTGCTGGGCATGGCGCTCACCGGCAAGGTTGCGCCGTACAAAGTGGACTTCGGCGCCATGCCGCCGGACATCTTCCACGCCCCGTTCCCCAACACGACGCAGGACATCTCGGTCGCCGATGCGCTCAAGCACCTGGAACTGCTGTTCAAGGTCGACATCGATCCGAAGCGCGTCGCAGCCATCATCATCGAGCCCGTGCAAGGCGAAGGCGGTTTCAATCCCGCGCCGGCCGAACTCATGACCGCCCTGCGCCGCATTTGCGACGAGCACGGCATTGTGCTGATCGCCGACGAAGTGCAAACCGGCTTTGCCCGCACTGGCAAGATGTTTGCCATGCAGCACTACGACGTGCAGCCCGACATGATGACGGTGGCCAAGAGCCTGGCGGGCGGCATGCCGCTATCGGGTGTGATCGGCCGCGCCGAAATCATGGACGCGCCCAACCCCGGCGGCCTTGGCGGCACGTACGCCGGCAACGCGTTGGCGTTGGCCTCGGCCCATGCTGTGCTGGACGTGATCGAAGAAGAACAACTTTGCGCCCGTGCCGAAACGCTGGGCCAGCGCCTGCGCGATCGTTTGACGGCACTCAAGCGCACCGTGCCCGCTTTGGGTGAGGTGCGCGGACCGGGTTCGATGGTGGCCGTTGAAATGAACGACCCCACCACCGGCAAGCCCGATGCAGAGGCCGTCAAGCGCGTGCAAGCGGCGGCATTGGCTCAAGGCCTGATCCTGATCACGTGCGGCGTTTACGGCAACGTGCTGCGTTTCCTGTATCCGCTCACGATTCCGGATGCGCAATTCGATCGCGCGCTGGATATTCTCGCCAACGCCATCACCGCCTGATCACGGAGCATTCGAAGTCATGCAGCACCCCGCACTCACCCGTCCCAGCCTTCTCCGTAACGCCTGCTTCATCGACGGCAAATGGGTGGGCGCGGACGGCGCCGATCCCATCGTCGTCACCAACCCCGCAACGGGCGCCACCGTGGGCACGGTGCCCACCCTGCCGCGCAGCGAAGTCGAGCGCACCATCGATCGTGCGCAGGCCGCCCTGCCGGCATGGCGTGCGTTGCCTGGCAAGGCGCGCGCAGCCGTGCTGGTGCGCTGGGCGCAAGCCATGATGGCGCATCAGGACGATCTCGCCACGCTGCTCACGCTGGAACAAGGTAAACCGCTCGCCGAGGCGAAAGGCGAGATTGCCTACGCCGCGTCGTTTCTGGAATGGTTTGCCGAAGAAGCCAAGCGCATCGACGGCGACGTGCTGCAGAGCCCGCAAGCGCACCAGCGCCTGCTCGTGCTCAAGCAAGGCATCGGCGTGTGCGCGGCAATCACGCCCTGGAATTTCCCGGCGGCCATGATCACGCGCAAAGTGGCGCCCGCCCTGGCGGCAGGCTGCACGATCATCGTCAAGCCCGCCGAGCAAACACCCCTCAGCGCCCTGGCGTTGGCCGTGTTGGCTGAAGACGCCGGCGTACCGGCCGGGGTGTTCAATGTCGTGACGGGCGACGCCCGCACGGTGGGCGGTGCCTTGTGCGACAGCAACATCGTGCGCAAGTTGAGCTTTACCGGCTCGACCGAAGTGGGTCGCTTGTTGATGGCGCAGTGTGCGCCGACGATCAAGAAAGTGTCGTTGGAATTGGGCGGCAATGCGCCGTTCATCGTGTTCGACGATGCCGATGCCGATCGTGCCATCGAGGGCATCCTGGCCTCGAAGTTTCGCAATGCCGGACAAACCTGCGTGTGCGCCAACCGCATCTACATCCAGTCGGGCATCTACGATCGCATCGCGACCGGACTGGCCGAACGCGTGGCCGCATTGCCGGTAGGCGATGGTTTCACACCGGGCGTGCAGCAGGGACCATTGATCGACACCGACGCCATCGCCAAAGTGAAGCAGCATATCGGCGATGCCGTGGCGCAAGGCGCGACGGTGATGACGGGCGGCGAACCGCATGAACTCGGTGGCACGTTCTTCCAACCGACCGTGGTGCGCGATGTCACCGCCGCCATGCGTTTTGCGCAAGAAGAAACCTTCGGCCCGGTTGCACCGCTGTTCAAGTTCGAAACGGAAGACGAAGTGATCGCCCGCGCGAATGACACTATCTTCGGATTGGCGTCATATGTGTTCACGCAAGACTACGCGCGCATCTGGCGCATTTCGGAGGCACTTGAGTACGGCATGGTGGCGATCAACACCGGACTGCTGTCCAACGAAGTGGCGCCGTTCGGCGGCGTCAAGCAGTCGGGACTGGGCCGCGAAGGCTCGCGCTACGGCATCGAGGATTACCTCGAGATGAAGTACGTGTGCGTGGATCTGGGTAAGTAAGCGCGCTGATTCAGTAGGCACGCAGTACCAAGGAGCGAGAATCGGGACGATTGTCCGGATTCTCGCTTTTTTCATGGGCGCAGGATCGGTCGTCGCCTGATCTCGATGACCCACTCATTTTCGAATGACTCAGGTCTTTCAAGATCAAGCGCCTCGCCTCAGCAACCCGCTCTACACACGCGTTTTACAGCACGTGGATCTTGGTTGCTTGCGGACCTTTCGGACCCATGCCGGGTTCATAGCTGACGCGCTGATTCTCGTCCAACGAATCGCGTCCGCCTTGAATATCCGAGAAATGGACGAAGAGGTCTTTGCCGCCGCTCTCGGGCATGATGAAGCCAAAGCCTTTTTGCGAGTTGAACCACTTTACGATGCCGGTTTCCATATTATTTCCTTTAGATTTGAGGAACGGCGCTTGGACCGCGGCGCGCACGCCGCGAAGCCCACGGCCCGCGACCTGTCAATCAGATCGTGGCAGTGGGCTGGCGTCGGTATAGCTAGAACGGGTTCGCTGCGAACACGTCGTCGTTATGAGGGGGAGCCGGCAAGCGCCGCAAGGGCGCAGCCGGTGAACAGCGGTGGAGTTGTAGCGATCAGTTGAGACTGCCGCGCAAACTCGCAACTGCGTGCGATGCAATGCTGTCATCGGCGGCGGCGCCATCCAGGGCAACGCCTGGATGCAAGGCGATGTCGGCTTGGACATCACCCGCTTTGCCTTGTTCTGCTTCGACCGAATCGGCACGGGGGTCGGTGGCGAAATTAGGATAAATCATGCCTGCTCCCGTAGAGGTTGGTATGGCGAAAGCCATGACGCAATGTACAGGACGACGGTCGGATCCCCTAACCGAACTTTGCAAGCAGATACGTCGATTTTGTAAGCTTGAAATCGGAAGATGCTGCAAGGAGACGGCATGATCGTGAAACAGACATGACACGGGGATGACAACGCTCTAGTGCGCATGACATGTCATCACGCTGTCATGAAGGGGCTTTATCGTCAACGAGCGCTCCGACACGAGATCTCGGTCATCATGCATCCCGCCGCTTATCGCCCTGCCCCCTCCTCCTCCGACTATCAGGCCGCCTGGACCAAGCTCGTGGACGCGTTCCCGTACGCCGATGCTGTGGTGCCGGAGGCTGCGATCTATGAGTATCGGCATCGCCTGGAGGTGTCGGCTGCGCTCGTGATGGGTGCTGTCGACTGGGCAAAATCAAGCGATGAAGTCTCGCGTGCAAATGCAAACAACGACTTGCACTTGACGCCCTACGGCCAGGATCGCTGGCACGCGCGCCACTTCGTCAATGAAGGACTGCGCCCGAGCCGACGCCCAAGGTGAGTACTTCGGGCTTGCTTGCCCGCGCAGGCTGACGCATGAACCGATCAGCCGAACGCGTATCGCGATGGGCTGGCTCTTGGCTCGCTCTTGGCTTGCTCTTGGCCAGTTGTTGCTCAGGCCCCCGTCGACGAAGCGGGAGCAATAGGCAAATGACGCGTGCAATAGGCGGCTTGGCGTCGAACGGAATGCAGCGCCGCCCCCTTCAGCTTTTCATACTCTACCCGGTCGGCCCGCCGCACCAGTGTGGGGTGATCAGACACGAAGGCGTCGAATCGGCGCAACGCTTCGGTCGACGTATCGCAAAGCTGTCGCATCTCTTGCCAATCATGATCGTTCGTCATTGCACACCTGCGCTCATTGCTCACCGATAATGTTGGACATCATGCAAACCACATGCCCGGCGCGTTTTTGAGGCGTGCTATAGAGGGGCGCTTTAAAGGGGTGCATTAATGGCGTGCACTAGTGGCGTGCACTAGTGGCGGGCTTTAAAGGGGTGCACTAGTGGCGTGCACGAGTGGCGGGCTTCCGAACTTGGCGATCCCCAAACGCAAAAACGCCACCCCGAAAGGTGGCGTTTTCACTGCTAATTTTGGTGGTGGGTCGTGCGGGGGTCGAACCCACGACAAACGGATTAAAAGTCCGTCGCACCATAACGAGGCATAAGTAGAAAGCGCCGCAAATTCAACGACTTGCAGCCTT
>NZ_SIZW01000042.1 GCF_009866805.1 Schauerella aestuarii | reverse complement strand
TTGCGCCAACGCTTGAACGTTCGCAGCGTTGTTGTTAAGCGTGTAGGTCCACGCGCCGTCGGTGCCGATGGAGAACGAGCCGTAGGTGCCGGCAGTGCCGGTCTGAGCGGTGAAAGTGGCCTGACCAGCGTCGGCATCGGTGACGGTCAACGTTCCCGAAGCGGTGGTGGTTTGGTCTTCAGTAACCGTGCCCGTGCCTTGGCCGGCAATGACAGCAGCGTCATTCGTTCCGATAACAGTAACGGTGACTTGCGAGACGGTGCCATCAGCCGACGTGACGGTAAATACATCTTGGCGTTGTTCACCCTGTGCCAATGCCTGAACGTTCGCAGCAGTGTTGTTGAGCGTGTAGGTCCAGGCGCCGTCGGTGCCTATCGAGAAGGCGCCGTACGTTCCGGCGGTGGCGTTTTGAGCCGTAAACGTGGCTTGCCCTGCGTCAGCATCGGTGACCGTCAAGGTGCCTGAAGCGGTTGTGATTTGGTCTTCGGTAACCGTGCCCGTGCCTTGGCCGGCAATGACTGCAGCGTCGTTGGTGCCGATCACGGTGACCGTAACTTGCGAAACGGTGCCGTCAGCGGAGGTGACCGTAAACACTTCCTGACGTTGCTCGCCTTGCGCCAACGCCTGAACGTTAGCGGCGGCGTTGTTCAGCGCGTACGTCCATGCACCGTCGGTGCCGATGGAGAAAGAACCATACGTTCCAGCGGTGGCGGTTTGAGCGGTAAATGTTGCTTGACCAGCGTCAGCGTCGGTAACTGTCAACGTGCCCGAGGCAGTGGTGATCTGATCTTCAGTGACTGTACCGGAGTTTTGCCCGCCGATGACTGCGGCATCGTTGGTGCCGATAACAGTGACCGTGACCTGCGAGACGGTACCGTCAGCCGAGGTAACGGTGAATACCTCTTGGCGTTGCTCGCCTTGTGCCAACGCTTGGACGTTGGCGGCGGTATTGTTGAGCGTGTAAGTCCAGGCACCATCCGTGCCGATCGAGAAGGCACCGTACGTTCCAGCAGTGGCGGTCTGTGCGGTGAACGTTGCCTGACCAGCATCAGCGTCGGTCACGGTCAATGTGCCCGAAGCAGTCAAGACACTGTCTTCAGTAACGGTGCCCGTTCCTTGACCAGCGATCACTGCGGCGTCATTCGTGCCGATCACCGTCACGGTGACTTGCGAGACGGTGCCGTCAGCCGAGGTGACGGTAAATACTTCTTGATGCTGCTCGCCTTGTGCCAACGCTTGAACGTTAGCTGCGGCGTTATTGAGCGTGTAATTCCATGCGCCATCGGTGCCGATGGAGAACGAACCGTAGGTGCCCGCGGTTCCGGCTTGAGCCGTGAAGGTGGCCTGACCAGCGTCGGCATCGGTGACTGTCAACGTTCCCGAAGCGGTGGTGGTTTGGTCTTCGGTAACCGTGCCCGTACCTTGGCCGGCGATGACTGCTGCGTCGTTGGTGCCAATGACGGTGACGGTGACTTGCGAAACCGTGCCGTCTGCCGACGTCACCGTAAAGACTTCCTGGCGTTGCTCGCCTTGTGCCAATGCCTGAACGTTTGCTGCGGTGTTGTTGAGCGAGTAGGTCCAGGCGCCGTCTGTGCCAATCGAGAAGGCACCGTACGTTCCAGCAGTGGCGGTCTGTGCATTAAACGTTGCCTGACCAGCATCAGCGTCGGTCACGGTCAACGTCCCCGAAGCCGTCAACACGCTGTCTTCAGTAACGGTGCCCGTGCCTTGGCCGGCAATGACTGCAGCGTCGTTAGTGCCGACAACGGTAACGGTGACTTGCGAGACGGTGCCGTCAGCGGACGTGACTGTAAAGACTTCTTGACGTTGCTCGCCTTGCGCCAACGCTTGAACGTTAGCTGCGGTGTTGTTTAGCGTGTAGGTCCAGGCGCCACCAGTGCCGATGGAGAACGAACCGTACGTCCCAGCAGTCGCGGTCTGTGCGGTGAACGTGGCCTGGCCAGCGTCAGCATCGGTGACGGTCAACGTGCCGGATGCTGTGGTGATTTGGTCTTCAGTGACCGTGCCCGTACCTTGACCAGCAATGACAGCTGCGTCGTTGGTGCCAACCACAGTGACCGTGACTTGCGATACGGTGCCATCAGCAGACGTGACGGTGAACACTTCTTGACGTTGTTCACCTTGCGCCAACGCTTGAACGTTAGCTGCGGCGTTGTTAAGCGTGTACGTCCATGCGCCGTCGGTGCCGATGGAGAACGAACCGTAGGTACCGGCGGTGCCGGTCTGTGCGGTGAACGTGGCTTGGCCAGCGTCAGCGTCTGTGACGGTCAACGTGCCCGATGCGGTAGTGATTTGATCTTCGGTTACCGTGCCCGTACCTTGGCCAGCGATCACAGCTGCGTCGTTGGTACCGATGACGGTAACCGTGACTTGCGAGACGGTGCCGTCAGCGGAAGTCACCGTGAACACTTCCTGGCGTTGTTCGCCTTGCGCCAGCGCTTGAACGTTAGCCGCAGTGTTGTTGAGCGTGTAGGTCCAGGCGCCGTCGGTGCCGATGTTGAACGAACCGTAGGTACCAGCGGTGCCGGTCTGTGCCGTGAACGTGGCTTGGCCTGCGTCAGCATCAGTGACGGTCAGCGTGCCCGAGGCCGTCAACACACTGTCTTCGGTGACGGTACCCGTGCCTTGTCCTGCAATAACCGCGGCGTCATTGGTGCCGATCACCGTAACGGTGACTTGCGACACTGTGCCGTCAGCCGAAGTAACGGTGAAGATCTCTTGGCGTTGTTCACCCTGCGCCAGCGCTTGAACGTTAGCCGCAGTGTTGTCGAGCGTGTAGGTCCAAGCACCGTCGGTACCGATGGAGAAGGAACCGTAGGTGCCGGCGGTGCCGGCTTGAGCCGTGAACGTGGCTTGGCCAGCGTCGGCGTCCGTGACGGTCAATGTGCCCGAAGCATTCAGCACACTGTCTTCGGTGACTGTGCCCGTACCTTGGCCAGCAATGACAGCTGCGTCGTTCGTGCCGATGACGGTGACCGTGACTTGCGAGACCGTGCCGTCAGCCGAAGTGACCGTGAAGATCTCTTGACGTTGTTCACCTTGCGCCAACGCCTGAACGTTAGCCGCCGTGTTGTTGAGCGTGTACGTCCAGGCGCCGTCGGTGCCGATGGAGAACGAACCATACGTGCCAGCGGTGCCGGTCTGTGCCGTGAACGTGGCTTGGCCTGCGTCGGCATCGGTGATGGTCAACGTGCCCGAGGCAGTCGTGGTTTGATCTTCGGTTACCGTGCCAGTACCTTGGCCGGCAATGACGGCCGCGTCATTCGTGCCGATCACGGTAACCGTGACTTGCGAGACCGTGCCGTCAGCCGAAGTGACAGTGAAGATCTCTTGACGTTGCTCACCTTGCGCCAACGCCTGAACATTGGCGGCAGTGTTGTTGAGCGTGTACGTCCAGGCGCCGTCGGTGCCGATGGAGAACGAACCGTACGTGCCAGCGGTGCCGGTCTGTGCCGTGAACGTGGCTTGGCCAGCGTCCGCGTCCGTGACAGTCAACGTGCCCGAAGCGGTGGTGGTTTGATCTTCGGTAACCGTGCCGGTGCCTTGACCTGCAATAACTGCGGCATCGTTGGTGCCGATCACAGTCACGGTGACTTGCGAGACGGTGCCATCAGCCGAAGTGACCGTGAAGATCTCTTGACGTTGTTCACCTTGCGCCAACGCCTGAACGTTAGCCGCAGTGTTGTTGAGCGTGTACGTCCACGCGCCATCAGCACCAATCGAGAACGAACCGTACGTGCCGGCAGTGCCGGTCTGTGCGGTAAACGTCGCCTGACCAGCGTCCGCATCCGCAACGGTCAACGTTCCGGAAGCCGTCAATACGTTGTCTTCCGTGACCGTGCCTGAATCCTGACCGGCGATCACCGCCGCGTCGTTCGTGCCGATAACGGTGATCGTGACTTGCGACACCGTGCCGTCAGCTGACGTCACGGTAAAGATTTCCTGGCGTTGCTCGCCTTGTGCCAACGCTTGCACATTGGCTGCAGCGTTGTTCAGGGCATAGGTCCAGTTGCCGTTGACGTCGATCGAGAAGTTGCCGTACACGCCAGCCGTACCGGGCTGCGCGGTGAACACCGCTTGGCCGGCATCAGGGTCGACGATGTTCAGTTTGCCCGACGTGGTCGTGTCGGTGGCGTCTTCGGTGACAGTGCCGGCGTCTGCGCCCGGCGCAGCGGGGGTGATGACGGCCGCGTCGTTGCTGCCATTGACGGTCACCGTCAGCGTCGCCGTCGACGTTGCGCCATCGGCGTCACGGATGACGTAAGTGATCTGCGTCGTGGCGGATTCGCCGTTGATGAGGCTGCGGAAGTCGTTGCCCGGGGCAAAGGTGTAGCTGCCATCGGCGAGCACGGTAAACGTGCCGCCATTGGAGCCGCTCACGACCACGCCGGTTGCGGAAAGTGTTTGCCCGGCGACCTGGGTCACAGTGATGGTGTCGCCATCCGGATCGCGGTCGTTGGTGAGCAGATTGCCCTGCACGGCCGCCGTCTCGCTACCGATCGCGAAGTCGTCGACGGCGACGGGGCTGGGGTTGGACACGGTCCACGCAAAGGTTTGCGAGACATTCGCACCTGAGCCGTCCGTTGCGGTGACGACGATGCTGTAGACGCCGTTGCCATCAGGACCCCCTTGCGATGCGGAGCTCGCGAGAATGCCGGAGATCACGCCCGTTGCGCTGTTGATCGACAGGCCGTCAGGCAAGCCCGTGGCCGAGTAGGTGAGGGTGTCGCCCGCATCGGGATCGCGGAATTGGTTGGCAACGCCGACGTTGACGGTGTCGGCATCGGTGTTGATCTGACCGGCCAGGGTGACGCCAGTCGTGAGCACGGGTGCGTCGTTGGTGCCCGTAACCGTCACTTGAAGCGTGGCGGTGGATGTGGCGCCGCTTGGATCGGTGATGGTGTACGACACCGTGGTGATGGCGGTGGCGCCAGCGCCCAGGCTTTGGAAGGCGCTACCGGGTGCAAAGGTGTAGGTGCCGTCGCTGGCCACGGTGAAGCTGCCACCGTTGCTGCCTGCCAGAGTGACGGTGCCGTTCGAGAGCGTCAGGCCATTGACCGACACCACGCTGATCGTGTCGCCATCGGCATCGCGATCATTAGTCAGAATGTTGCCGGTCAAGCCGACGTTTTGCGTGGTGCCGAAGGCGTCGTTCACCGCGACAGGCGCGGTGTTGACGGCGGGCGCGGGCGCAGGGGTGACCGGTGTCTCGACTGCCGGGGTGTCGGTGTTGGGCGTATCTGTCGTCGGTGTGGTCGTGACCGGCGTGTCGGTAGCCGGCGTATTCGTGGCCGGCGTGGTCGTGACTGGCGTGGTGGGAGTCGTGGGCGCCGCTGCAGTCGCCGCCGCGCCGCCGTTGCCGAGATCGCCAAGGGTAATGTTGTCTGCTGCAGGGACGCCCGGCGAGGGATAAGACAAGCTCAACGGCGTGGTTGTTTCCACCACATAAAGCAGACGCGACACATTGCCGCCGCCACCGGAGTCGCCGCCACCACCGGCTTGCGACACGGCGGCCGTAGGATCCAACACGTCGAAAGGATCCTGACCGGCTTCCAATGCGGCGATGAGGCGTTCGGTGTCGGTATCACCAAGCTGGGCGACTTTGACTTCCGAGGCGTCGCCCGGAATGTCTTCGATGTCACCCGTATAAAGCAGTTCGCGTTCGGCACCGATGACCACGGGCATGCCGTTTTGGGCCTGGAGCTCCAATTCCGCGCCGGGACCCGTCACGATTTCGCTGTTGACCGGAATCCTCGCACCTTCGTGCAACTCAGTCAGCGATCCATCGCGATTGCGGATCCAGGCTTGACCAGTGAGTTTGACGACGGTAACGGTGGCGGAAGCAGCGGTGGCCATGAGGCACTCCAGGATTAACCAATATGGATGAGATACTAGTTAGCCGGGAGGCTGATGGCATTGTCCTTAAGGACAGGTCTGCAGACTTATTTTGTAAGTGTTGGGCTTGCCGCTGCGATCGTCGTTTATTTGCGAGATTTGCGGGCAAATCGGCCCAGTGGGATGGCCTCCCACTGGGGCCCGGCTTCGTCACAGCGTTGGCAGGTGCGCCGCACGCTGCAAATCAGGCGACTTGGCGCTGGCCGATCCCATGAACGAGCAGGGCAAGCTGCAGCCGATCGGCCACGTTCAGCTTGTCGAATACCGAAGACATATGCGCCTTGACGGTGCGTTCGGTAATGCCTAGCGCGGTGGCGATAACCAGATTGGAGTCGCCTACTGCAGCTCGCCGCGCCACGTCGTTTTCACGATCGGTGAGCTTGTGGCTGGCCCACGATGCCTGCGCGGGCAGCCGTTGATCCACCATGCGCAGCAGGCGTGTAACGAGCGATCGCCCCATCCAGATTTCCCCGGCGCAGGCAACTTCCAGTGCCTGAGACAAGGTCTCAGGCGGCGCGAAGGCGTGGCAATAGCCACTGAAGCCTGCCCCGATTGCCTGGGTACCTGCATCGTCGGAAGGGTGCGAGGTCGTGGCGATCAGCTGCATGGTGGCGAGCAAGGGCCTCCATTCGGCACGGGTTGCGGCCGGCAGCGTTTTGCTGTCCATATCGATCAGCGCCAATTGACGGCGATTCTGCTGCCACCGGACGAGATCGGCAAAGGTATGCCCACGGGCAGGGAGCCAGCGGTTGGTATTCAGTTCGCGCCAACGTTGCCAGAGGACATCGTCGTCGGTGAGCAGGAGCACGGGAAGTTGAGCCATATCAAGGATTCTCGCACTTAGCGTTCAGTGAATGCATTTGCCTTCGCCCGCAGAACGGGTTTCAACAAATACTGAAGGACGGTGCGCTTGCCAGTGAGCACATGCACTTCGGCCACCATCCCGGGGATGATGGGGAAGTTCAGGTCGCCGACCGTCGACTTATCGGTCCGTACACGAACGATGTAAAACGAGTTGCCACGCTCATCGGTAATCGTATCGGCGCCGATCGTTTCCACTTTTCCTTTCAGGCCACCGTAGATCGCGAAGTCATAGGCGGTAAATTTCACTTCGGCTTCTTGTCCGGGACGCAGGAAGCCGATGTCGCGCGGTTGCACGCGTACCTCGAGCAGGAGCGTGTCGTCCGAGGGGACAATCTCAATAATGTCCTTACCGGGTTGAACCACGCCGCCTACCGTGTTGGAAAAGACCGTTTTGACGGTGCCGTTCACCGGCGAACGAATCTCGGCCAAACGTACGCGATCCGCCAGGGCAAGCTTGCCTTGCTCGAGCGTCGACAATTTGGCTTGCGTTTCGGACAATTCGCTGCGCGCCTGGTTGCGGATGGTGAGTTCGGTTTCGGCGATCTTGCTTTCGGCTTCCTTGATCGATGACTGAATGCGATCGATCTGGGCGGCGGCACCGCGGGCCTCGCCGCAGAATCGGGCGACGTCGCGCTGCAAACGCAGCAGATCGACTTCCGACACTGCGCCGCTCTTTAAAAGCGGTTGCGTTACTTGAAGTTCACGCGACGTCAATGAGCAACCCGACTGCGCTTGATCGCGTTTGGCGATCGTTTCGCGAAGCTCCTCCTGACGTTGCTTGTATTGCTCACGCGCCACCGATACTGCGGCATTGATTTCTGTGGTGCGCGAACTCCAGGCATTGCGCTCGGCTTCCACCAAGGCGGGCGCTTCTTTCAGGACATCCGGCGGCGCGACGAAGGGCTCACCCGTAGCGATGGCCCGCAGCCGGGCGGCCCGCGCCGTGAGGCTCAGGTAGTCGGCATTGTTTTCGCCCAAGGAGGACGAAAAGCGCGTCGAGTCGATTTTCAGCAGGACTTCGTTGGTGGTGACGGTTTGGCCCGGACGAACGTTGATTTCCTGGACGATGCCGCCATCCAGACTTTGGATGATCTGCACTTGGCGTGAGGGCACAACCTTGCCTTCACCGCGCACGACCTCGTCGATGTAGCCGAATGCGGCCCACAAAATGAGGATGAGCACGACGAAGAGCGCAAACCAGAGCAGCACCCGCGAGCCGCGCGCATCCTGCTGTGCGATGGCCCATTCGGCATCGTCGGGAAATTTTGTGCGTTCTTTCGGCAGGCCCGAGCGGGTGCCTTCGAGCAGACGATCGAACATGAATACGAACACATCGCGCGGTGCCCGTACGAGGCGTGCGAAGAAACCGGGGCGGGGCGTGGCAGGGTTGATGTCCATCTTTACATTCCCCGTCCAACGCGGCCTTGGCGCAAGGCCTCGACAACTTGTTCTTTAGGACCATCTGCGACCACGGTGCCGGCATCGATCACGATCAACCGGTCGACCAGATCGAGCAGCGCCGTGCGGTGCGTGACCAGGATGACGGTTTTGTCGGCACTCGCGGAGCGCAAGCGTTCTTTCAAGCGCGCCTCGCTCTGATGATCCATATTGCTGCTGGGCTCGTCCAAGAGCAGGATGGGGGGATCGTTGATCAGCGCGCGCGCCACGGCCACCGATTGGCGCTGTCCGCCGGAAAGCGATTCGCCGCGCTCGCCGATCAGCATGTCGAAGCCCTTCGGGTTCAGGTTTGCGAATTCGGTGACGCCGGCAAGATCGGACGCGGCAAGAATATTTGCATCGTCGGCAAAGGGCGCACCCATGGCCAGATTCTGCTTGAGCGTGCCATAGAAAAGGGTGGGGTCTTGAGGAACATAACCGATCGCGCGCCGCAGATCGGCGGGATCGACCTGGCGCACGTCGATGCCATCGATCAGCACGGCACCTTCGGTGGGCGCGTACAGGCCCAGAACCAGTTTCTCGAGCGTGGTTTTGCCCGAGCCGATGCGCCCGATGATGCCCACCTTCTCGCCGGCGGCGAACTTCAAGGTGACTTTCTTCAGGGCCGCTTGCGAGCTACCGGGATAACCGAACGTCACGTCGCGAAATTCCAGGGCACCGTGAAAAACAGGGCGATGCAGGAAATTGGCATCGGCCGGCCGCTCGACCGGCAGCTTCATGTAGTTGTCGATCGAGGAAAGTGACGTGCGCGCGTTTTGATATTGCATCAGCAAGCCCGCCACCTGGCCCAGCGGCACCAGGCAGCGACCCGCGATCATCGACGACGCGATGATGCCGCCCATGGACAAGCTGCTTTCGGATACGAGGTATACGCCGATCACGACCACGCTGATCGAGACGAGTTGCTGCATGACCTGAACGAAGTTCACGGTCGTCGACGAAATGAGTTTGAGCTTGCCGCCGGTTTGGGCGATGAACTCGGTGGAGCGCTCCCAATTGCGCTGCATCGCGCCCTGCGCATTCAGCGTCTTGACGGCTTCAAAGCCCGTCAATGCCTCGACGAGCGTGGCATTGCGTTGCGAACTGGCTTGATACGACGACATCGTCAATGTTTCCATCCGCGCCTGTGCAGCAAGCGACACAAGCAGGACGATGATGATGGCGACGATGGGTGGCAGCACCATCCAGGGTGAAATCCACGCCAGCACGGCCAGGAAGAGCACGATGAACGGGAGATCGACCAAGGTGGTGATACTGGCCGACGCGATGAAGTCGCGGATCGATTCGAATGAGCGCAGATTGGCCGCGAAAGAGCCGACGGACGCGGGCCGGCCCTCCATGCGCAGGTCGAGCACACGTTCCATGATCAGCGACGAAAGCCGCGTATCGACCCGTTTGCTCGCCACGTCAACAACGTACGCGCGCACCGTGGTCAGGATGAAGTTGAACAGAATGACCAGGCCGATACCGATCGTCAGCACCCAAAGGGTTTCGACGGCGTTATTGGGCACCACGCGGTCGTACACGTTCATCGTGAAGAGCGGTGTAGCCAAGGCAAAAATATTGATCAGCAACGCGGCAATCAGCGCGTCACGGTAAAGCCTGCGGTTATCGAAAATCGCGGCCCAGAACCAATGGCGCCCGCGCACATCGGCCACCTGTGGCGATCGGGCTTCGAAGCGAAATTGCGGACGAACGAAACACACCAGGCCGCTGAATTGCGCCTGGAGGGTTTCGGCATCGAGGTCGACGGCGCTGGAACCCGACTCCGGAAATACCACCGAATAAACGCCGCCTTCCGACTTCAACAGGACGCAGGCGCGGTTGCCGTTAAGCATAAGAATCGCCGGCAGCAACGCCGGTTCGATGCGGTCCAGGGTGCGCTTGACGGTACGCGCAGACATGTGCGCCCGCGCCGCTGCACGCGGCATCAAGGACGGCGTCAGCCGGTTGTCGACGAGCGGGAGTCCGGACGAGAGCGCTTGTGCCGTCGCCGGTACGCCGTGAATGCGCGTCAGTTCAACCAGGCAATCCAGTAAGGGGTCCTCGTGCGTGGCTCGCGGGTCGGCGCGCCATGTGCTTGCAGCGGGCTCAGATAACTTGTCCGTCGTCGTCATCTAGAAGATCCAAATCCTCGGTGAGTCGTCGGCGCTGTTGTTTGCGCTGACTGAGTTTCTGCTGCGCCTGGATCGGAAGATCGGTCAGCCGCAGTGTGCCGTTGGCGATCAACGTGTCGACCAGGTCTTCCAACACGCGAACGAAGTCCGCATCAAGTTTTGAAAAATCTTTGTCGTCGTTAGCCATGGCTCGAGTCGTTCAGGGTTGACGCGCGGGCGTCGCAGCGGGCATGCCCGCGGGGGATGTCGGGCGCGCCATGGCACGGTCTTCGGGTGCGATGGGCGCGGCACGCACCGGCGCATAGCGAGGTGTGCTGGTTGCCCCGGGCATTCCCGCAGCGGTCGCCGGCGCGGGCGATGCGCCCGAGGTCGGGTACAGCGGCGTCAATGTGGGCGGCAGGACGCCCTCGTTGTATTCCACCTTTACCGGCTGCAAGCGCGCCTGATCGGGCGCATCGGTTGCGCACATTTCAATGATGTTCTCGTCACTTTCGAGCAGGCGCTCTTCTTCGGGCACATCGTCGCGCGCCGGAATCAGTTCAAGGGAACTGAGCAGGCGGTGCGACAACGTCAGCCAGCGGTACTCGGCCAGGCGCAGGTCGTAGCGGCCATTGACCAACGCGCGACGCGATTCGAAAAGTTCGTTCTCGGTATCCAGCAAATCGAGCAATGACCGCTGACCGATGTTGAATTGCTGGCGATACGCATCGCGCACCTTGTTCGTCGACTGCTCATGACGAACGAGGAAGGGCATCTGCTCACGCAAGCGAGTGATGTTCGTCCACGCCACGGCAAGATCCTGCTGGATATTGCGGCAGGTGTAATTACGCAGATCCCGTGCGGCGTAAGCTTGCGCGGACGTTTGACGTACACGGGCGGCGTCCGCGCCGCCGCGGTACAGGTTCATCGAAGCGACGAGCTGGACGCTGCTGCTTTGCACGTTGCGATACGCGGGATCGGCTTCGGATTGATCTCGCCCGGTTGTGGCGACGACTTCCAGCTTGGGCGAATAGTTGCTTTGGGCAACCTTGATGCCTGCGTTCGCAGCTTGTACGCTTGCCTGCGTCGAGAGGAAGCTCGGATTGCGGCGAATCGAGTCGGAAAAATCCTTGGGGTGATCCGGAAGGCGATTCGACATGTCCGGAATGGGCAACATGTCAGCCATCGGGCTCGCGCCGGTGATGCGGCGATAACGTTGCGTCACGTCCAAGACGTTTGCGCTTTCCGTAAACAGATTCGTCTGCGCCAAGGCGAGGCGTCCCGACGCCTGCTCGAGATCGACGTAGCGGCCGACGCCGGACATCGCGCGCTCACGAATTTGCGCCATGGTGTCGCGGTGCAAATCGAAGTTGTGCTTGGCCAGCTCTTCGAGCTCGCGGTTGCGCTGCAGGTCTGCGTAAGACTGGATGGCGGCATAGGCCGTTTCGTCCGTGACGGCCATGAGATCGTAATAGCGCGCCAACTTGGTGAATCCAAGCTGTTTGACGTCGTTGTTGGTGCGGAAGCCGTCGAACAGAAGCTGGCGCAGCTCGAGGCTATATCCAGGACGAGTCCAGCTATACGACCCGGCGTCGGGCACGTTGCTGCGGTACTCACGGCCATAGGAGCCTTGCGCATTCACCTGAGGCAAAAAACCGCCGCGCGCGACCGACTGCCCTTCAAGCGACGCGCGAAAATCTTGGTATCGGGTCTGGATTTCCGGATTCGTCAGCAGCGTCTGTTCAACAATGCGATTCAAACTCGTGACCGGCTGTGCGTTTTGGGCCTGCGCGGTGGTCCCGCACAATGCGATTGCAGCAACCAAGGCTCGCAGCGGCAAGCGATGGGACATCAAATATCTCCAAGGTTTGTAATGGTCACTGCCAGCCTTTGGGATTAGATCGAATGGCCTGTGTCCTCGAGCCAAAGTATAGAAAGAAACTGTCACTCAAGTTGCATGTGATTGCCTATCGAACCGATAGCGTTGGGTATAGAAACGTTGCGAAACGAACGATCTGATACGTTATATGTCACTTTATTGCCTTTCCAAGGCGATAGGAATCGTATTCGCAATTTTTTACGTTCAATTCTGCACAATTGCAGGCATTTATGGCGTCACATCGCAGCCTATTCAGGTGTTGTTAATTCGCAAATTGATGAGCTTGCATGCGTTCGGATTACAAAAAGTGAGCACCAGACGACGCTGACGATTAAAACGGTGACGGATCGAGTCTGACAAAAGTCCTAAGCCTTTGTGCCTATACGCATCGGCGATCCATTTGGATGTACCTGAGCCAATTTTTTTTGATGGCGCGCCAGCGCTCTGGCTCGCTTTGAATTGCGGCGCATGGTGTGCGTCGGCCGCGGCCTGCTCACGGATCCTCAATCTAAATGAGCCCTGTCAGATCGCAGTGCCGATGGGTGGCTCCCCTTTGGGAGCCGCCAGCGATTGCGATAAATGAAAGGGCGGCAACATTTACCACTGGTGGCGGCATTGGCGTTGGACAGGATGGCCAAATTTCCTTGGCGGAAATGGCGGCCACGTTGCGTGGATCGGCTGGCCGATTCCGGAATGTCATAATTCCGGCTTTCTCCTTCCAACGATTTATTCACTTTCTCGAAGCAGTGCGGCACGCGCTGTTCGAGGTAGGTCATGTGATGAGCGGCAATACTTTCGGTAAATTGTTTTGCGTGACGAACTTCGGTGAGTCGCACGGTCCGGCCATCGGCGCCGTTGTGGATGGTTGCCCTCCGGGCCTGCCACTGACCGAAGCGGACATCCAGTTCGAACTCGATCGCCGTCGTCCTGGAACATCGCGCCACGTCACGCAGCGTCAGGAACCCGATCAGGTCGAAATCCTGTCAGGGGTGTATGAGGGCATGACGACCGGGACGCCGATCGGACTCCTGATACGCAATGCCGACGCGCGCAGCAAGGACTATTCTGCGATCGCGCAAACCTTCCGTCCCGGGCACGCCGACTACACCTACCAAAAGAAGTACGACCGGCGCGATCCTCGCGGTGGCGGACGATCTTCCGCGCGTCTCACTGCGCCCACCGTGGCTGCTGGCGCCATTGCCAAGAAGTGGCTTGCCGCGCATTACGGCGTAACGATTCGGGGCTACATGAGCCAGTTGGGTCCGATCGAGATCCCGTTCGAGAGCTGGGACGAGGTGTCGAAGAACCCGTTTTACGCGCCGAACGCAGGCATCGTTCAGCAACTCGAAGACTATATGGATGACCTGCGGCGCGACGGCGATTCGATCGGTGCTCGCATCGAAGTGGTGGCAGAAGGGCTGCCGGCCGGGTGGGGGTCACCGCTTTACGATCGTCTCGATGCCGATATCGCCTACGCGATGATGGGTCTGAATGCGGTCAAGGGTGTTTCGATCGGCGCCGGCTTCGGCGCCATTACCCAGCGCGGATCGGAGCACGGCGACGAGATTACGCCCGACGGATTTTTAAGCAATCATGCGGGCGGTGTACTGGGGGGCATTTCCAGTGGCCAGCCCATCACGGTGTCGATGGCGATCAAGCCTACCTCCAGTATTCGGATCGATCGCCGCTCGATCGATTCGACGGGCGCGCCGGTACAAGTGCATACGTTGGGCCGCCACGATCCTTGCGTCGGCATTCGAGCGACGCCAATCGCCGAGGCGCTGCTGGCATTGGTGCTGATCGACCACGCAATGATGCACCGCGCGCAGTGCGTGACGCCGCCAAAGCCTTAGGACCCCTCTCAGGATAGTGGTGATTGTACTAGTATGAGAACTGGTCTTGTGCTAGGTTAATTCGGTGCCGATAATGGACGTCCAACGCGATTTCGCGCCAAGACCAGCCAGAGAGGGCACCATGCCTCAATCACTCTACGACAAACTGTGGGACGCGCACGTCGTCCACCAGGAAGAAGACGGCACCTGTTTGCTGTATATCGACCGGCATCTGCTGCACGAGGTCACCAGTCCGCAAGCCTTTGAAGGGTTGTCGCTGGCGGGCCGCAAACCGTGGCGGATCGGCGCCAACCTGGCGGTGGCGGATCACAATGTGCCCACGATGAATCGTGCGCAAGGTATTGACGATCCCGTGTCCAAACTGCAGGTGGACACGCTGGATGACAACTGTGAAAAGTATGGGATCACCGAATTTCGCATGACCGACCTGCGTCAGGGCATCGTTCATGTGATCGGACCCGAGCAGGGCGCCACGCTGCCCGGCATGACGGTGGTCTGCGGCGATTCGCATACGAGTACCCACGGTGCGTTGGGCGCATTGGCGTTCGGCATCGGCACGTCCGAGGTTGAACATGTGCTGGCCACCCAAACCCTGTTGATGAAGAAAGCGAAAAGCATGCTCATCCGGGTGGAGGGCGACATGCCGGTGGGCTGTACGGCCAAAGACGTCGTGCTGCATGTGATCGGCATTATCGGCACAGCTGGCGGCACGGGTCACGCAATCGAATTCGCCGGCAGCACCATCCGTGGGCTGTCGGTGGAAGGCCGGATGACCGTCTGCAACATGGCCATCGAGGCAGGTGCCCGTTCCGGCATGGTGGCCGTTGACGACAAAACCATTTCCTACTTCCGCGGCCGGCCGTTCGCGCCCAAGGGCGTGCTGTGGGAGCAAGCCGTCACCTATTGGCGCACGCTGCACTCCGATGCCGGCGCGACGTTCGATCGCGTGGTGGATGTGAAAGCAGCCGATATCAAGCCGCAGGTGACCTGGGGTACATCGCCGGAAATGGTGTTGCCGGTGGATAGCCGGGTGCCGGATCCCGATCGCGAAAAAGACGATGTGCGCCGCAGCGGAATGGTTCGCGCGCTTGAATATATGGGTCTCAAGCCCAATACGCCGTTGACCGATATTCGCGTCGATCGCGTTTTCATTGGATCGTGCACCAATTCGCGGATCGAAGATCTGCGGGCGGCCGCTGCCGTTGCGCGAGGCAAGCATGTCGCCTCGAACGTCAAGCAAGCCATGGTGGTGCCGGGGTCGGGCCTGGTCAAGTTGCAAGCCGAGCAGGAAGGGTTGGACAAGATCTTTCTGGCAGCGGGCTTCGAATGGCGCGAACCAGGCTGTTCGATGTGTCTGGCGATGAACGCCGACCGTCTCGAACCGGGCGAGCGTTGCGCGTCCACCTCCAATCGCAACTTCGAGGGCCGGCAGGGTCAGGGCGGCCGTACGCATCTGGTCAGCCCTGCCATGGCGGCCGCTGCCGCTGTGGCCGGCCATTTCGTCGACGTTAGAACTTTTCGGTGAGCATGATGGAAGCCTTTAAAACACTCGATGGTTTGGTGGCGCCTCTCGATCGCGAGAACGTCGATACCGACCTGATTATTCCCAAGCAGTTTTTGAAGTCGATAAAACGCACGGGTTTCGGCCCCAATCTGTTCGACGAATTGCGCTATCTGGACCACGGCGAGCCTGGGATGGACAACGCCAAGCGACCGATCAACCCCGATTTCGTGCTCAATCATGCACGCTACCAAGGCGCGTCGATTTTGCTGGCGCGCAAGAATTTCGGCTGCGGTTCGAGCCGCGAGCATGCGCCCTGGGCACTGACGCAGTACGGGTTTCGCGCGATCATTGCGCCGTCGTATGCCGATATCTTTTTCAACAACAGCTTCAAGAACGGCCTGTTGCCGATCGTATTGTCGGAAATGCAAGTGGCGCGGCTGTTTGACGAGGTCAAGGCATTCCCTGGATACCGTTTGCGTATCGATCTTGAATCGCAGCAGGTCGTGACGGCCGGCGGCGAAAGCCTCCCGTTCGATATCGAACCGTTTCGCAAGTATTGTCTGATCAACGGGTTCGACGATATCGGATTGACGCTGCAGAAGGCGGACAAGATTCGTGGCTTCGAAGCGGAGCGTCTTGCGCGTCATCCTTGGCTTGAGAGTCAACCGCTGATTCGTTGACCGCATCGGGCGGTCATAGCAGGGCATCGATTGCGTCTGTGGGAGCAGACGCAATCGGCTTTTAAAACGTTTATTTTTGGATGTGGATATGACGCACAAGATCGCGGTATTGCCTGGAGACGGCATCGGCCCGGAAATCATGGAGCAGGCCGTACGCGTGCTCAAAGCGCTGGATCTCGATCTGTCGATCGACGAAGCGCCCGTGGGTGGTGCCGCATACGATTTGAAGGGGCATCCGTTGCCGCCGGAAACGCTCGCATTGGCGCAGGCGTCTTCGGCCGTGCTGTTTGGCGCGGTGGGCGACTGGAAATACGACAAATTGCCGCGCGAGCATCGCCCCGAGCAGGCCATTTTGGGGTTGCGCCGGCAAATGGGTTTGTTTGCCAATCTGCGCCCGGCGATTCTCTACCCGGAACTGGCCAGCGCGTCGTCGCTGAAGCCCGAAATCGTTTCGGGCCTGGATATCCTGATCATTCGCGAATTGACGGGTGACATTTACTTCGGTCAGCCGCGTGGCGTGCGAACGGCGGTCGACGGCCAGTTTGCCGGCGAACGCGAAGGGTACGACACGATGCGTTATGCCGAGTCGGAAATTCGCCGTATCGCCAAGGTCGGTTTCGAATCGGCGCAGAAGCGAAATCGCAAGCTGTGCAGCGTCGACAAAGCCAATGTGCTCGAAACATCGCAGTTCTGGCGCGATATCGTCATCGACGTGGCCAAGGAATATCCGGACGTCGAGCTTTCGCACATGTATGTGGATAACGCGGCCATGCAGTTGGTCAAGGCGCCGCGCCAGTTCGACGTGATCGTCACCGGCAACATCTTTGGCGATATCCTTTCCGATGAAGCAGCCATGCTGACGGGCTCCATCGGGATGCTGCCGTCCGCCTCGCTGAATTCTTCGGGGCAGGGTCTCTACGAGCCCAGCCACGGGTCGGCGCCGGACATCGCCGGGCGAAATATCGCCAATCCATTGGCGACGATTTTGTCGGCCGCGATGTTGTTGCGGTATTCTTTAGGATTGCCGGCGCAGGCCGACCGTATCGAGTCGGCGGTGCGCAAAGTGCTCGCGGCCGGTTATCGCACTGCCGATATCTTCGAGGAAAACACCGAGAAGGTAGGCACGGCCCAGATGGGCGATGCAGTGTTGAAGGCGTTGGCAGGCTGATTTCAGCCCTCTGGGCGCGGCAGTTTTGCCGCGCCGACGATTAACTTTGATTTTAAGAGCGGATAAATGAAGCAAGCAGTGGGCCTTGTCGGCTGGCGAGGAATGGTGGGTTCGGTTCTCATGCAACGCATGCGTGATGAAAACGATTTTTCCCTGTTCGAGCCGGTATTTTTCTCGACGAGCAACGCAGGTGGTGCCGCCCCGAAATGGGCTGATGGCGCCGGCGCGTTGCAGGATGCTCATGACATTGACGCCCTTAAAAAGCTGCCGATCATCGTCACGGCGCAAGGCGGTGACTACACGTCGGCCGTCTATCCGAAGTTGCGGGATGCGGGCTGGAAGGGCATCTGGATCGATGCCGCCAGCACGCTGCGCATGGCCGATGACGCGATCATTGTGCTCGATCCCGTCAATCGGCCGGTTATCGACGCTGCGCTCGCGCGCGGCGTGCGTAATTTTGTAGGTGGCAATTGCACGGTCAGCTGCATGCTGATGGGCTTGGCCGGTTTGTTCAATAACGATCTGGTCGATTGGATGACGTCCATGACCTACCAGGCGGCATCGGGCGGCGGCGCGCAGCATATGCGCGAGTTGCTGACGCAGTTCGGCCAGTTGAATGAATCGGTGCGTCCGTTATTGGACGATCCCGCTTCGGCGATTCTCGAGATCGATCGTGGCGTGCTGGACATGCAGAAAAACCCGGCCTTGCCGCAGGAACATTTCGGCGTGCCGTTGGGCGGCAGCTTGATTCCCTGGATCGACAAGGATCTGGGCAATGGCGTATCGCGCGAAGAATGGAAAGCCGGCGCCGAAACGAACAAGATTCTGGGCCGCGGCGCTGCGTTCGGCACGGCCGAAACGCCGGTCGACGGGTTGTGCGTGCGCATTGGCGCCATGCGCTGCCATAGTCAGGCCTTGACCATCAAGCTCAAGCGCGATGTGCCGCTGGATGAAATTGAAGCCCTGATTGCCGAGGGCACGGATTGGGCGAAGGTCATTCCCAACACCAAGGAAGCGTCGATGGCCGGTTTGACGCCGGTGGCGGTGACGGGCACCTTGGATATTCCCGTTGGACGTCTGCGCAAGATGTCGATGGGTGGTGAATATCTGAGCGCTTTCACTGTGGGCGATCAGTTGATGTGGGGCGCGGCCGAACCGCTGCGCCGGATGCTCCGCATCGCGCTTTCGGAAGCCTGATGTAACGCGCGCCCTTCAGGGGCGCGCATTTTTTCTTCCTCGCGCCGTCGTCGAGGCGGTGTCCAGATAGCTTTCCCAACGGATATCTGTTCATGATCGCACGCCTTATCCGAACTTCGTCGCACACACGTGCGCCGCTATCGTCCGCGCTTGCCGTCGTTTTCGTCGCCTTGGCGGCAGCGCCCGCCGTGGCAGCCGACTTCGGGCATGCACGCGTGTTATCGCCAGCGGGTGCGCCGTTGCTGGTCTCGGTTCCCGTGACGAATCTGACGGCACAGGAGGTCGACACCCTGCGTGTCGGGCTCGCCGATGCAGCGTCCTGGCAGGCAGCCGGGCTGACGCCGCCCGCGCCGCTGTCGACGTTTCGTGTTGCGCTTGAACCGGGTGCCACACCATCGTCACGCGTGTTGCGCATTTCGTCGACACAGGCACCGACCGACTCCGCAATCGACATTCTGTTGATCAGTACGTCGCCTACCGGCAGGCGGCAAGTTCAATTCACGGTCTTGGCGCAGCCTGATGCCCAGGGCTGGCATACCCCCGATTTGCCTCTTGCTGGGCCGGAGTCTTCACCCGTAGACAGAGCTTCCGTGCCGGCTCGCGCACCGGCTGTGCAGCAGGCACCCGCCGCATCGGCCGCGCCCCGCGCGCCTCGAGGTGCACGCACCGTCGCTGTTCGCAGCGGCGACACGTTGTCGGAAATTGCGATGGCGCGGCGGGTATCGGGGGCCACCTATTACCAGATGATCGTGGCGATGTGGCGCGCCAACCCGGACGCATTCATCCAGGGCAATATGAACCTGGTCAAAACCGGCGCGCGCTTGACGGTGCCGGATGCGGCCACGATTCGCGCGGAAAACCCCGAAGACGCCAAGCGCCTTTATTTGCAGCAGTTGGCCGACTTCGACGTCTATCGCGGGCGTGCCGCACGTGGCGCCGCGCTGGCACCCTCGGTTGGCAGTGCAGGGGCAAGTGGCCGGGTGGAAGGCACTGACGGCAGCGGTGCCGCAGGTGCGAATCGCGCTCAGGATCGTCTGCGGCTCTCTGCCGGCGACGAAGCGGTGTCGACGACAGGTCCTTCAGGCGCGGGCGGCACGGCCGCCGGAGCGGGTGGTGCGGGCAATGCAGCCGCTGGCGGCGCAGGGGCAGCCGCTGGGGCAAGTGCAGGTAGCAGTGCTGGTGCTGGTGCAGCGGCCGGTGCCGGTGCGGGGAACACCGCCGGGGCGATGGGGCAGGGCGGGGGCGCATCAGGCTCTGGCACCTCAGGTGCTGGCAATACGGTTGCGGGTGGTGGGGCAAGCAATACCGCCAGCGGTCGCGGCAACGCGGGGAGTGCCTCGCCGGAGGAGGCACGCGCTGCCAACGCGCGCGCGCTCGCTGAGCAAGGCGGTCGGGTCGACGCGTTGCAGCGCGATGTGGATGCGCTGAATCGAAGCGCGACGAGTCCGAATGCAGCGCCAGGTTTGGGTTCCAATGCTGCTGCTGCTGCTGCTGCTGCTGCTGCTGGTGCTGGCACTGGCACTGGCATTGGCACTGGCGGTGGTGCCGGCGTGGGCGGCGCTGCCGGTGCGAACGTCACCGGTGGGGCGTCGCCGGGTTCGGTCAATCCGGTGGCTGTCACAGGCCAGCCCGGCACGGCAGGCCAATCTGGGGCAACCGCCGTTCCGGGATCCGCAGCGGATGGCGTCGGTAGCCCAAGTCAAACGAGTGAGACGAATCCGTCAGGCACCTCACCGCAGACGAGCGGGTCAGGCCAATCCAGCGCCGTGGGGCAGACGGGGGCCGCAGGTCAGCCCGGCGCTGTCGGCCAGGCTGGTGCAGGCGCACAGTCTGCAGGCACGGCTCAGTCGGTCCCTTCAGCGCAAGGGGGCGCAACTCAAGGCGGAGCAACTCAAGGCACAACGAGCCCGGGCGCGACGAGTCCAGGCGCGACGAACCCAGGCGCGAACGCGCAAAACGGTCCTGCGACGGCAACCGGCAGCACATCGGCCGCGAGCGGCGCGACTGGCGCTTCGGGCGCGGCCGCAGAAGGCACCGGTGCAGGCAGCAGCGCGCCGAGTGCCGGCGGCGTGGGGAGCAGTAGCATACCGGGCGGCACCGGGCCGAACACGGGATCCGGCACAGGTTCACAGACGGGCACAGGCGCAGGCTCAAGTGGGACGGCGGGCGCTGCGATCGGTTCGCCGGGTGCGGCTGCACCCACAGCACTCGGCGGCACCGCCAGTACGGCGAGTGCGAACGACAGCGAAAGTGCGTCGTCATTGCCGGCTTGGCTTTCGGATAATTTGCTGGTGGTGATCACGGCGCTGCTGGCGATCGTGGCATTCATCGTGGCGTGGGCATTCAGGCGCGCTGCCGCGCGCCGCGAAGATGACGACGACGGCGATGCCGATGATGACGATTTTCGTCGCGTCGCGCCGTCGGTGGCACCGGTTGAAATCGATCCGCGTCTGCGCAAGATCAATCTCGACCTCGACGAGCCGCCGTCGGACGAGCCCACGCCGCCTCGGCGTCAAGGCTGATCCATGCCGAGAATCGCACTGGGGCTCGCCTACGATGGCGCGTCCTGGCAAGGATGGCAGACGCAGCCGCACGGTGTGACGGTACAAGACGAGCTGGAGCGCGCATTGGCCAAGTTTGCCGGCGCGCCAGTGCCCACGATATGTGCGGGTCGCACCGACACCGGCGTTCATGCCGCCATGCAGGTGGTGCATTTGGATACTGCATTGATTCGACGCGAAGAGTCGTGGGTGCGAGGCGTCAACACGTTTTTGCCGCCCAGTATCGGTATCCAGTGGGCGCGTGAAGTGCCCGACGATTTTCATGCGCGATTTTCTGCACGCGCCCGGCGGTACACGTACGTGTTGTGGCAGGGGCGAACCAGACCCACGCTATGGGCCGGCAAAGTGGGGTGGTGTCATCAGCCACTCGATATCGACGTGATGCGCCAAGCGGCTGCGGCGTTGGTGGGTACGCACGATTTCTCTAGCTTTCGCTCGTCGCAATGTCAGGCGAAGCATCCTGTGCGAACCATGCTCTGCGTGGAGATTGCGGCCATCGGCTCGTTTGTGGTGTTCACATTCGAAGCCAACGCGTTCCTGCATCACATGATTCGCAACCTCATGGGCGCGCTTTTGCAAATCGGGCAGAGGCGGCAAGAACCGAATTGGATGCTTGCGTTACTGGCGGCACGCGATCGCACCCAGGCCGCCGCCACGTTTTCGCCAGATGGCTTGTACCTCTCGGCGATCACTTACGAGTCCCGTTTCGATCTTGGCGATCTGGATGGTGCGGCGACGCTACTGGCGCCCTTTCTGTCACGCTAGCGTTCACCGGGCGACGCGCGCGCTATGCTTCGGTGTAGCACGTAGGCATTTGGCGGGGGAGCAAGTCCTCATCCAACCTCGATCTCAATTTTTCCTGACGGAAAGCCATGCGTACACGAATCAAAATCTGCGGACTGACGCGCGAAGAGGATGTGGTTTCGGCTGCGGTTGCCGGTGCCGATGCGATTGGCATGGTGTTCTATGCGAAGAGCAAGCGCTACGTCACCCCTGAGCGAGCTGCGGCATTGCGGCGCGCACTGCCGCCATTTGTGCAGCTCGTGGCGTTGTTCGTCAATGCGACCGACGAAGAAGTAGAGCGAGTTGTGGACGCCGTACGGCCGGACCTGCTTCAGTTTCATGGCGACGAGACTCCGGACCAATGTGCGCGCTTTGGCCATCCTTATCTGCGCGCGTTCAGGGTGGGTGCCGCGGCGATCCCCGATGGCCGGGCAGTACTGGCGGCGGCACGGCCATTCGCCGGCGCGGCGGGTTGGCTTTTCGATAGCGACAGTGCAGGCTATGGCGGCAGTGGCCACGGTTTCGATCACGGATTGTTGACCGACGTGCGCGCCGAGATCGACGCGCCGCGAATCATATTGTCTGGCGGGTTGACGCCGGACAACGTCTGCACCGCGATTCGCCACACTCATCCCTGGGCAGTGGACGTCAGCAGTGGTGTGGAGCAGGGTCCAGGAATCAAGGATGACGCGCGGATCAAAGCGTTCGTGGCGGCGGTTCGCAGTGCCGATGAAACACCGATTCCGAAATCTGTGTGGACACGAGTTGACGAACGCTAAAAAGACAGGATATAATCTCTTTCTTCGCAGGCGGTTAGCTCAGCTGGTTAGAGCGCCACGTTGACATCGTGGAGGTCGCTGGTTCGATCCCAGTATCGCCTACCAAAATGCGTGTGATTCGATTGACGTGTCAATCGAATCACATAAAACCCCGCAACGACTCGTTCGTTGCGGGGTTTTTCGTTTGCGTGAGAGATTTTCGACCCATGCTGCTCAAGCGTGAGTTGCCCGGGCTCAAACGCACTCATCCAGCAGAAAGATCCATCGTCTCGCGCCTGCGCCCGGCTCGGTAACGCAGTTCATGGACGAATCATCATTCTTTCGGGCCGTGCTCCTGCGCCTGATCATGTCTCATGCGTCCATCGGTTGGCCAAACTTGTCTCGCAAGTAGAGGGCCAGTGAAAGGTCGTCCGACAGTCCTAGTTTGCCCATCGCTCGCCGCTTGTGGGTACTCACGGTTTTCTTGCTGCGTAGAAGCTTGCGCGCGATTTGAGTGACGGACATACCCAAGACGATGTGCCGAAGAATTTCCACTTCTGCGGTCGTCAGTCGCTCATCCGGGCGCATGGGTCGGCTGTTGAGCACTTTGCCATCTCGGCAACTGAAGAACGATCGTGGCGTCTCCATCGCCATGCGGATCAGCCCCGGCAAAATGGGCAGACGTTCCTGTTTGGGGAGGTAAGCGTTGGCGCCGGCCTTGTAGGCGGCGTATTCGGTGTGATCGCGCCGGCCGGCCGAAAACGCAATGATGGTGATCTCGGGGAAATTGCGGCGCACGCGGCGCAACAGGTCGACGCCATCTGAGGGTTCGAGCGGCATATAGAAATCCAGAATGGCCACGTCGCAGGCTTCGGCACGCAATCGCTCGATGAGGCGCGCGCTCGAATTTTCAGCATGTACGACTTCAAAGTCCGGCTGGGTGGACAGGTAGTTGGTGACGCCCATGGTGATGATGGGATGGTCGTCGAGAATGGCGATCCGGATGCTATGGCGGGGCCTTGCCGAGAGGGAATATCGACGTGGCGCGGCAACCTGGGGTTGAGGGGTGCCAAAGGTGTCCGGTAGCGTCGGCGGCGTGGGGGTGCGGATCGGGTTCATCGGTCTCCTCGGTAAGTTGTCGGTTAGGCGCGACGCACGCAAGAGCAAGCGCGCGGTGGACCGTAACTTGATCTTACGTATTGCAGTCCGGTTTTTTAAGCACGAATACGCAAACCGGACGGACTTACCTCGCGTTCTTGGCAATATCAAAGGTTGGCATACAAGTGGGTACGTCGATTGCTCTAACCGTGTTCGCGACCGCTATTCCCTGGTTCGCGCGCCTTTTCCGGTTATCTCCAACTTATGCCCGACACCATCCTTGTTCCGGATCGCCTTGCTGCGGCTGCCATGCCGGCTGCGGGCACGCCAGCAGGCCGCGGCTATCCGCCATTGACACGGCTCATAGGCGTGATTGCCCGCTATGGCAGCCTGCCCAAGCCCGGCTCGGGTTCGACGCTGATGCGCTGGCGCGCTTTTGCCGAGGTCGCTGCGCAAGACATGACCTTGATCAAGCTGTTTGAGGCACACGCGGACGCGATTGCCATCCTGGCGGAGCTGGGTGTGCCGTCGGCGCTCGCGCGTGCGGTAGCAGACGATCGGTCGGTGTGGGCGGTATGGGCGGCCGAGCCGCCGGACGCTCGGGTTGAAGCGAGTGTGGATGCAGCCGGTCGGCTGTGCCTGCGCGGACGTAAGGCGTGGTGCTCGGGCGCGCGCGGCATGACCCACGCCCTTGTGAGCTGTTGGACGCCAAACGGCGACGCCATGCTGGCCGCCGTGGATCTCCGTCAGCCAGGCGTGCGCATCACCGAAGACGGCTGGCATGCGGTGGGTATGGCGGCGACGGAAAGTGTGGATGTGCTGTTCGACGATGCGGTCGCTTATCCGGTAGGCATGCCAGGAGAGTACGTGGGCCGACCAGGGTTCTGGCATGGTGGCGCAGGGATTGCAGCGTGCTGGTTTGGCGGGCTGCAGCCCATCGCGGATGCCATGCGCCGGACGGTGGCCCGGCGCGGCGACGCGCTCAATCAAGCGGCGCTCGGGCGTGTGGATCGCGCCATGGCCAGCGCGCGAGCGCTGTTGATCGTGGCGGGGAAAGAGATCGATGCCTGGCCGCATCGCGACGCCCGTGTCCTGACGTTGCGTACGCGCTGCGCAGTCGAGGACACCGTACGCGTCGTGCTGGAACAGGCGGCTGGGGTTCTAGGTGCCGGCCCGATGTGTCGTGACGAAAACATGGCCCGGCGATTTGCGGATCTGCCGGTGTTTGTACGGCAGAGTCATGGCGACCGCGATCTGGCCGCCATCGGAAGACATATTGCCGAAACGGTTGAGGGAGACGATCCGTGGCGCTTGTGAATGAGCACGACATCCCGGCAGCGTTGAATGATGGCGCGTCGATGGCGCGGCCTGGCGCGGATGCCGTGGATGTGACCTATTTCAACGCGCTCTATGGTGCGAAGGACGACCCGTGGTCCATCAAGACCCGCTGGTATGAGTCGCGCAAACGCAAGCTGCTCGATGCGGTGTTGCCGCGTGAGCGCTTTCATCGGGCATTTGAGCCCGGGTGCGGCAATGGCGATTTCACGGAACTGCTTCTGGATCGCTGTGACGCCGTGGTCGCCATGGACTTGCACCCCCGCGCAGTGTCGCAAGCTCGCGCGCGCTTCCCAGGATGCGGGCGCATTGCCATCACGCAAGGCACGCTACCCGACGATTGGCCTCCCGGAAAATTCGATCTCATTGTGGTCAGCGAATTGGGGTACTACTTCGATGTGGGGCATTGGGCCCGATTCGTCGCGCGGCTGGAAGGCGCACTGGCGGATGACGCCGTTGTCGTCGCCTGCCATTGGCGCGATGCCTTCGATGCGCGTCAGCTCGAGACCAAAGCTGTGCACGATGCCTTTACCAATGTGAATGGATTGAATCATCAGGTCTCCCATCGCGAACGCGACTTCCTCCTCGATGTGTGGACGCGTGACCTCCAATCAGTCGCCCAGCGCGAAGGCTTGGCATGATCGGCATCTGCGTACCGGCACATAATGAAGCGGCCAGCATCGCTCGGTGTCTGAGCGCCCTGCAGCGCGCAGCCGTGGACCCGGCATTGGCCGGCGAGCCGGTCGAAATCCTCGTGATGATGGATGCCTGTACCGATGCGACGTCGTTGATCGTGTCACAGTGTCGCGTGCACAGCGCGACGCTTCACGCGCGCAACGTAGGTGTGGCCAGGGGTGCGGGGGCTGCGGTGCTGATGACGATGGGGGCACGTTGGTTGGCCTTTACGGACGCCGATACGCAGGTGAGTGCGACGTGGCTTTCCGATCAACTGTCATTGGGTGCGGATGCCGTGTGTGGCGTCGTCGCCGTGGACGATTGGACGCCATATAGCGCCGCGGTGCGGCAGGCGTACGAGGCGGCGTATATGGATTGCGACGGCCACACGCACATTCATGGTGCGAATTTGGGCGTGGATGCGACCGCGTACCGGCGAGCCGGCGGCTTTCCGGCGCTTGCACTAAGTGAGGACGTTGGCTTGGTGAATGCGCTTCTCGCTACAGGCGCCAACGTCGCTTGGAGCGCTCGACCGCGTGTCGCAACCAGTTCACGCCGGATCGGTCGGGCGGAAGGGGGCTTTGCCACCTTGCTCAATCGCTTGTCATCGATGGCGGAAGAGGCGCTCACGCCGCTGACCGAGCCGTTGATCCCCCTCGTTCGGGGCGTTTGATTGGACAGCGTGATCGACCCAGGCGTCGTGCTCGTGCTCTCGCCGCATCTGGATGACGCCGCCATTAGTTGCGGGATGTTGATGAGCGCCAGCGCGAAGGCGCATGTGGTGACCCTCCTGGCGGGCTCACCAGCCGGCGACTACGGCATAGGCGAGTGGGATGCCCGATGTGGATTTGAGAGCAGCGCTGCCGCCATGGCAGCGCGCCGTGCGGAAGATGGCGCGGCGATGGCGATTCTCGATGTGCAGGCTCACTACGAAGATTTTCTCGATAGCCAGTACGGTGCGTTGCCCTCGGTGCGCCATGTGGCGACCGCCGTTGCGGCGGCGATTGCTGAATGGCGGCCAGACACGGTGCTATTGCCGCTGGGACTGCACCATTGCGACCACGAACGTATTCACGCTGGCGCGCTTGAAGCGATACGTCAGTACAGAGGCGCGATGCAGTGGCTGGCGTATGAGGATCTGCCTTACGCCGCGCGTGCGGGTGTGGTGCAGTCACGATTGAGCGCCCTTGGCGCAGCCGGCATTGCTGCGACGCGCGTGGCGGTGATGCCGCTCTGGCGCGATGCGACCGCTAATCAAGGCGCAGGAGAGGCGAAAACGCGCGCCCTGGCTGCGTATGCGAGCCAATTGACGGCCGTGGGAATTGCTGCCGATGCATTTTCCGAGGCGGGCAGCGAGCGTTACTGGTTGCTTCAGCCCAACGATGAATCATTGCCGGCTGGTAAATCCAGGGCTGCGTGGTAGACTTACGTGATGATGAAAGCATTCATGACTTGGCGAACGTTGACTCGAACGACACACACTTGCGCGACACGCCGCGCCGGTGGTTTGTGTTCGGGCAAGGTGCCGGTTACCTTGTAGTTCATCCCGACAAGACTTCTGGACGACGCGGCTCAAAGGCCGCGTTTTTCTTTTTACTCAGGAATCCCATGCTTCAGATTACTTTGCCTGACGGGTCGCAACGCGCTTATCCGGCACCAGTCACCGTCGCCGAAGTCGCTCAGTCGATCGGCGCAGGTTTGGCTCGCGCCGCGCTCGGCGGGAAAGTAACCGGTGCGGATGGCACAACGAAACTCGTCGATACGAGCTTCGTGCTCGACCACGACACGCAGCTTGCGATCGTGACCGCCAAAGATGCCGACGGGCTGGACCTGATTCGCCACTCGACCGCCCACCTTTTGGCCTATGCGGTCAAGTCGCTGTTTCCGGACGCGCAGGTCACCATTGGTCCGGTCATCGACAACGGCTTCTATTACGACTTTTCGTACAAGCGCCCATTTACGCCCGACGATCTGGCTGCGATCGAGAAAAAGATGGCTGAGATCGCTAAACGCGACGAGCCGGTGACGCGCGAAGAGTGGAAGCGCGACGATGCGGTCACGTTCTTCAAGGGCATCGGCGAAGACTACAAGGCCGAAATCATTGCGTCGATCCCGTCCAATGAAAACATCAGCCTGTATCGCGAAGGCAGCTTCGTCGATCTTTGCCGCGGCCCGCACGTGCCGTCGACCGGCAAGCTCAAGGTCTTCAAATTGATGAAGGTTGCCGGCGCGTATTGGCGTGGCGACAGCAATAACGAGATGCTTCAACGCATCTACGGCACCGCCTGGGCCAATAAGGAAGATCAGGACGCTTACCTGCACATGCTGGAAGAGGCTGAAAAGCGCGACCACCGCAAGCTGGGCCGTGATCTCGACCTGTTCCATTTCCAGGAAGAAGGGCCGGGCCTGATTTTCTGGCATCCCAAGGGCTGGGCGTTATGGCAGCAGGTGGAGCAATACATGCGTGGCGTGTATCGCGACAACGGCTACCAGGAGGTGAAGGCGCCCCAGATTCTCGATCTGTCGCTGTGGAAAAAAACGGGCCACTGGGAAAACTATCGTGAAAACATGTTCACGACCGAGTCCGAAAACCGCATGTACGGTTTGAAGCCGATGAATTGCCCTGGTCACGTGCAGATCTTCAATTCGGGTCTGCATTCCTATCGCGATCTGCCATTGCGGTATGGCGAGTTCGGTCAATGCCATCGCAATGAGCCCTCGGGTTCGTTGCACGGCATGATGCGCGTACGCGGTTTTACGCAGGATGACGGCCACATTTTCTGTACCGAGGATCAATTGCAGGACGAGTGCGCGGCGTTTACCGCACTGCTGCAAAAGGTGTATCGCGATTTCGGTTTCAACGAAGTGTTGTTCAAGGTCGCCACGCGTCCTGAAAAGCGGATCGGGTCCGATGAAACCTGGGACCGCGCCGAAGACGCGTTGATGGAAAGCTTGCGTCGCACCGGATGTGCGTTTGAGGTGTCGCCGGGTGAGGGCGCGTTCTACGGGCCGAAAATCGAGTACACGCTCAAGGATGCCATCGGCCGTCATTGGCAGTGCGGCACGATTCAGGTCGACTTTTCAATGCCCCAGCGCTTGGGCGCCGAGTTCGTCGATGCCCAGGATCAGCGTCGCACGCCCGTGATGTTGCATCGGGCGATCCTCGGATCGTTCGAGCGCTTCATTGGAATGTTGCTTGAAAACCACGCTGGTGCGATGCCGCCGTGGCTTGCGCCGATTCAGGCTGTGGTGTGCTGCATTTCGGAAGGATCGGCTGATTATGCCGCCGAAATCACACAAAGCTTGAAAAAACAAGGCTTTAGAGTTCAGTCTGATTTGCGTGGTGAAAAAATCACTTATAAAATCAGAGAACACAGCTTGCAGAAAGTCCCGTACATCCTTGTCGTGGGCGATAAAGAAAGGCAAGCTGGCAAAGTAGCGGTTCGTGGGTTGGGCGGTCTGGATCTGGGCGCCATTCCCTTCGAGGATTTCGTCGGACGTTTGAACGAAGATGTGGCGCTGCGCCGCAACGTCGTGCAGTCGATCGTGCAACCTGAACCTGCTGTCGTTTAATTACTAGGAGTTGTCAACATCGCCACTGAAAAAGCAAATCGCATCAACGGTGAAATCCGTGTCCCCGAAGTGCGACTGATCGGATTGGATGGGGAACAGTTAGGTATCGTCAAGCTTGCCGATGCGTTCAAATTGTCTGAAGAAGCCAATGTCGACCTGGTCGAGATTGCGCCCAATGCAGAGCCGCCCGTGTGTCGGCTCATGGACTACGGCAAGTTCAAGTACCAAGAACAAAAGCGTCAGGCTGAAGCGCGCGGCAAGCAGAAGGTCATCCAGGTCAAGGAAGTCAAGTTCCGTTCCGCGACCGACGAGGGTGACTATCAGGTCAAGCTGCGCAACCTGAAGCGATTCCTCGAAGAGGGCGACAAGGCGAAGGTTTCGCTGCGTTTCCGTGGGCGCGAGATGGCCCACCAGGACCTCGGGATGCGTATGCTGGAACGTGTGCGTGACGACTTGCTTGAGCTGGCTCAAGTCGAGGCCATGCCCAAGTTGGAAGGCCGTCAGATGATCATGGTGCTGTCGCCCAAGAAAAAAGTGACGCCTGCCAAGCCTGATTCGGCATCATCCTGACCTTCAGGACGTGATCGGCGCGTCGCGATGCACCTGTCGCGTACGGCGGCCGGAGCCATTGCGCTGTTGATTTAAGCCGCCTTTCCTGCGGGAGGGCGGCTCACGTATTGGATGCTGTCATGCATGTATTGTTTGTGTTGGATCCCTTGCCCGGGCTAAAGGCGTACAAGGATTCGTCCGTGGCCATGATGCGTGCACTGCACGCACGGGGTCATACGCTTTCGGTGGCATTGCAAAGCGATCTGTACATCGATCACGGCACCGTGTTTGCTCGTTACGAACCCATCGCGCTTGTGTCCGATGCGGATCTGCACGGGCATGAGTGGTGGACGGCACGCGGCGAGGCGGCGGAGCAGCCGGTTGCGGCGTTCGACGCTGTGCTTATGCGCAAGGATCCGCCGTTCGACATGGAATACGTGTATTCCACGCAGTTGCTCGATTACGCGCAAGCCAAGGGCGCGCGCGTCTTCAATCAGGGATCGGCCATCCGCAATCATCCCGAGAAGCTCGCGATCACCGAGTTTCCCGAGTTGACGACGCCGACCCTCGTGACGAGCAGCATGGCGCGAATCAAGGCGTTTTATGCCGAGCATAAGGACGTCATCGTCAAGCCGCTGGACGGCATGGGCGGCACGGGTATTTTCCGTCTGCAGCCTAACGACGCCAATCTCAATGCCATTCTCGAAACGCTCACCGATAACGGTCAGCAGACGATCATGGCGCAGCGCTACATTCCCGAGATCGTCAAGGGCGACAAACGCATCCTGATCATCGGGGGCGAGCCGGTGCCGTATGCCTTGGCGCGTATTCCGCTGGCCGGCGAAACGCGGGGCAACCTCGCGGCCGGTGGCCGCGGCGTGGCGCAACCGTTGTCCGAATCCGATCGCCGCATTGCGATGGCCGTTGCGCCCAAGCTGGCCGCGCGGGGACTGCTGCTGATCGGCCTGGATGTGATCGGTGAATATGTGACCGAAATCAACGTTACCAGTCCGACGTGCTTTGTCGAGATCACCGAGCAGACCGGCTTTGACGTGGCCGATATGTTTGCGCAGGCGCTCGAGCGCGCTGTGTCCGGTAGTGTTGCAGTGCCCAACGAGGCGATCGCCACATCATGATCGGTATTGTGATCGTCGTGCACACGCCTCTGGGCGGCGCCTTGCTCAACTGTGCCAGCCATGTGCTGGGACAGGTCGAGGACGTGTCCGTGCACGATATCCTCCCTGACGATAAACCCGACGATCTCGCGCCGCAGATCTTGCGCGACATTCTCGAGGCCGATCATGGTGAGGGTGTGCTGGTATTGACCGATCTGGTGGGTGCCACGCCGGCTAATATCGCCAAGCGCGCGGTCGCCGAGGCGCAAGCTTCCGGCGTGCCCTGTTGCGTGGTGGCGGGCTTGAACACGCCCATGCTGCTGCGGGCGTTGACCTATCGCGATCAGCCGCTTTCCGAAATGCGAGAAAAGGCATTGTCGGGCGGTATGCAGGGCGTGTTGCGTGTAGACTGATCGCCGATCCGTGTTCCGTGACAAACATCGCCCATGCCAACAAAAGAAATCGTCATCAGCAACAAATTGGGCCTGCACGCACGCGCAGCAGCCAAGCTCACCCAGCTCGCCGGTAAGTATTCGAGCGAGATCTTCATTTCCAAGGGCGCCCAGCGCGTCAATGCGAAAAGCATCATGGGCGTGATGATGTTGGCGGCGGGACGGGGCGTTACCGTCAAATTGGATGCATCGGGTATGGATGCCGATCAGGCATTGACCGATATCGAAGCGCTGTTCGACAGCCGGTTCGGCGAAGCGGAGTAGCCCTTGACGACCGCACCCGCGCCCGGTCCCGTCATTTGCCTGAGCGGCAAAGCGGTGGCGCGCGGTTATGCCATCGGACGCGCGGTCGTGTTGGGCGCGGCTGCGCTCGAGGTGGCGCATTACCGAATCGGTGCCGACGATGTCCAGGCCGAACGAGAGCGGCTGACGGCCGCCATCGCGGCGGCGCAGGCGGATATGCACCATATGGCGGCCACACTGCCGGCCGATGCGCCCCGTGAGCTGGGCGCCATGCTGCATGTTCATGAATTGCTGCTGGGCGACCCGTTGCTGGCCGAGCCCGCGTTGGCCCTCATCTCGGAGCGGCACTACAACGCGGAGTGGGCGCTGACCACGCAAGGTCAGAGTCTGGTGCGCCAGTTCGACGACATGGACGATGAGTATCTGCGTGAGCGTGGCGCCGATGTGCGCCAGGTGATCGAGCGGGTGCTGATGGTGCTGTCGGGTTCGACCACGCTTCTGAACGGCGTCGATAACGTCGACGGCGACGATATGCTGGTCGTGGTCGCACATGATATTTCACCGGCGGATATGCTGCGCTTGCGCGGCGGGCGGTTCGCGGCGTTCGTCACCGACCTGGGCGGCCCCACATCACACACCGCCATCGTGGCACGCAGCATGGGCGTGCCGGCGGTCGTGGCCATTGGCAACGTGCGGCAACTGGTGCGCGACGGCGACATGCTGATCGTGGACGGCAGCGAAGGCAGCGTGGTCGTCAATCCATCGCCGGCGATTCTCGCCGAATATCGTGAGCAGCAACGCCGCTACGCCGAAGACCGTGCCGAGCTGGCGCTGCTGCGTGATGAAACCGCCACCACGCTGGACGGCATCACGATTACCTTGCACGCCAATATCGAGTTGCCGGATGAGGCGGCGTTGGCCCTGCAATCCGGTGCTGATGGCATTGGTCTTTTCCGTAGTGAATTTCTCTTCATGGGCCGCCCGGATTTGCCGGACGAGGAAGAGCAGTACGCGGCATATGCCGCAGTCGTGCGGGCCATGGCTGGGCGCTGCGTGACGATCCGCACGCTCGATATCGGATCGGACAAAACGCTGGATGGCGAAGCGACTGTGGCGACCAATCCGGCGTTGGGTCAGCGAGCCATTCGCTATTGTCTGGCACGCCCCGAATTGTTTGCCACGCAACTGCGGGCGATTTTGCGCGCCTCTGCGCACGGCCCGGTGCGGTTGCTGGTGCCAATGATTTCGCACATGCATGAGGTGAAGGCCACCCGGGCAGCGATCGCGTCGGCCAAAAGCGAACTCGATGCGCGGGGGCAGGCTTATGCCGACGAGATCCTGGTAGGCGCAATGGTCGAGGTGCCTGCGATCGCCATCGCGATCGAACCCTTTGCGCAAGCCCTGGATTTTCTGTCGATCGGCACCAATGACCTGATCCAGTACACATTGGCGATCGACCGAGGCGACCACGACGTCAACGCACTTTACGATCCGCTGCATCCTGCCGTGCTGCGTTTGATCGCCCATACGATCAATGCGGGTGAACGTGTCGGCATTCCTGTTGCCGTCTGCGGCGAAATGGCGGGCGATGCCCGCTTGACGCGTCTGCTGCTGGGGCTGGGGCTCACCGAGTTTTCCATGCACCCGCAGCAGTTGCTCGACGTCAAACGCGAAATTCGCAACGCGCACTCCAATGCGTTGCGTGTGAAAGTGGCGGCGATCTTGAATCGTGCGCTGCCGGTCGATCTGGACACGTTCAACGACGCTTGAGCTCATGCAGGCGTGGCGCACATCGGTTGGCAGCTCAGTGCCATCACTTCGAGACCGCATCCATCCCGCGCTTTCACTCGTATAACTCCGCAATTGCGGCGCGATGGGTGAGGGCATCGTGGCACATCGCTTGCGCCATGGCCCGTCGATCCGCGCCATCGCTGTGCGGCGTTTTCCGGGGTGATACATGCGTTCGTTGGTCGTCGTCGTTGCGGCATCCGTTGTGGTTGCCGTTGGGCTCGCAGCCTGTTCTCCACTCAAAACCATCAATCTCGTCACGTCAGAAAGCAGCTTCGTCCGCACGGCCGACATTGCCTATGGCGACGCCTCTGCGCGACAGCAATTGGACGTCTACGTACCCGTGAAAGGGGCCAAGCCGCCTCCTGTGGTGGTGTTTTTCTATGGCGGAAGCTGGACGGGCGGATCCCGCAAAGACTACATGTATGTGGCGGAGGCCCTGGCCGCACGCGGCATCATGACCGTGGTGCCCGATTACCGCCTGTCGCCCGAGGTTGTTTACCCGGCGTTCGTGCAGGATTCGGCGCAAGCCGTGGCATGGACGTTGGATCACATCGCGACCTACGGTGGCGACGCGAATCGCGTTTTTGTGATGGGACACAGCGCCGGTGGCTATAACGCTGCGATGGTCGCGCTGGACGATCGATGGTTGAAGCCCTACGGCAAGTCGCCCGCAGCGCTGAAAGGCTGGATCGGGCTTGCAGGGCCGTACGATTTCCTGCCGATCGTGAACCCCGACATCAAGCCGGCCTTCCTTTATCCGGATACGCCGAAGGATTCGCAGCCGATCGTGCATGCGTCGGCGGCATCGCCACCTGCGTTGCTCCTGGCCGGGAGCAAAGACGATGTCGTGGATCCAAATCGCAATACCGCTCAGATGACCACCTTGCTTCGCTCACGAGGCGTGTATGTGGATGAAGAGATATATGAAGGATTGGGTCACGCCATGATGGTCGGCGTGATCGCCTGGCCGTTGCGCAGCAGGGCGCCGGTGCTGGATCGGGTAGTGGACTTCGTCGAGCGCGATGGCAAGGCGCCGGCCACAGCGCAGATGCCGTCGCCGAAGCAATAGCGATCCGGGGGCACGTGAAAAGAAACGGGACGCCGTACCTGCGTACCAGTGAGACAGAACACGCAATGGCTCATGCGTCGATGAGAGCGAGTGCCTGCCTGGACATGAAGAGCGCAAGTGCTTGCGCCCAGTAAAAAAAGACGTCAGCACAAATTATTGCGGGCATACCGTTTCCGGTATGCCCGCTTCTTTTTCCCCTTGAGGGCACCGGGCTGTCAACCCGGTACAAATCGCAAATTAGCTGTGATAGGCGGACTCACCGTGGCAGGTGATGTCCAGACCTTCGCGTTCCACATCTTCAGGAACACGCAGGCCGCAGACCATATCGGCAATCTTGTAGGCAATCCAGGCCACAACCGCAGACCACACGATGGTGATCAGCACGCCTTCGAGCTGGATCCACAATTGACCGGCGATGGCGCCAACGCTGTCCAGGCCCGGGCCGCCCAGCGCTTTCGCGTTGAACACACCGGTGAGGAGGGCGCCGACAATGCCGCCCACGCCGTGCACGCCGAACACATCCAGCGAATCGTCAGCACGCAGCATGCGCTTCAGACCATTGACGCCCCAGACGCAGACCACACCGGCAACGATGCCGATGATCAGCGCGCCAACCGGACCCACCAGGCCGGCGGCCGGCGTAATGCCTACCAGGCCGGCAACAGCACCGGAAGCGGCACCCAGCATCGACGGCTTGCCTTTGATGCCCCATTCGGTGAACGTCCAGGCCAGGATGGCGCCAGCAGTGGCGACCAGGGTGTTCAGGAAGGCCAGCGTGGCGTTCTCATTGGCAGCCAGTGCCGAACCGGCGTTGAAACCGAACCAGCCCACCCACAGCAACGCGGCACCGATCATGGTCATCGGCAGGTTGTGCGGCTGCATGGCTTCACGGCCGTAGCCCACGCGCTTGCCCACCACATAGGCGCCCACCAGGCCGGCAATACCCGCGTTGATGTGCACGACCGTACCGCCGGCGAAGTCCAGTGCGCCACGCGCATTCAGAAGGCCGGGGTTGGTCGGCGAGATGTACCAGACCATATGGGCGATCGGCAGGTAGGCGAACGTCATCCAGATCGCGGTGAATACCAGCACGGCCGAAAAGCGGGTGCGTTCTGCGAACGCGCCAACGATCAGGGCGCAGGTGATGCCGGCGAACGTGGCCTGGAAGCAGGCGAACGCGATTTCGGTCACGGACCCGGACATGGCGTAGGTGCCATCGGCCGGATTGAACATGCCGGAGAAGAACAGGCGTGAGAAACCGCCAATGAAGGCGTTGCCTTCAGTGAAGGCAAGTGAGTAACCGTAGATGAACCAGAGCACAACCGCCAACGCAAACGTGGCGGTGACCTGCATCAGCACCGACAAAACGTTCTTGCTGCGGACGAGGCCGCCGTAAAACAAGGCCAGGCCAGGCAGCGCCATCATCAGCACCAGCAAGGTTGAGACCATCAACCAACCGATATCAGCTTTATCCATTTTGTCAGGGCTCCAATGCGTCTCTTATGCTTAAAGTGCGGCTTCGCCGGCTTCACCCGTACGGATACGAATGACTTGTTCCAGCGGAGCAATAAAAATCTTGCCGTCACCGATCTTGCCGGTGCGTGCAGCCTGCTCGATGGTTTCGATGGCTTGTTCGACGAGGTTGTCGGGGATGGCGGCTTCTACCCGAAGCTTGGGCAGAAAGTCCACGGCGTATTCCGCGCCGCGATACAACTCGGTATGGCCTTTCTGGCGACCGAAGCCTTTGACTTCCGTAACCGTCAGGCCCTGTACGCCGATTCCCGACAGAGCCACCCGCACTTCGTCCAGCTTGAAGGGCTTGATGATGGCGATGATAAGTTTCATGTTCTTTCCTCTCTCTGGTTTTCACGCTGCCGACCCCAGAAAAGCAATATCCATGCCAAAATTTATGTCGGTTGTTTACGGGATGCGTACGGCCGGCGCAGCCGAAAAATGGTCTGTATTGCACCGACGTGGTGCTTAATGTGGGGCGTCATGCACCATTTCGGTCGTCCCAAATGCCCAGAATCGGGCGTCGGCGTTGGGAGCTTTATTTCCTCGTACCGAATCGCAGGCGCAAACCGGGCGACGCCGGTGTGAGCCGGTGACCGGTTTGGCTTTGATGAGCGGATTCCGCAGGAGCGGGGCGTGCGCCCACGGTTTATTGCGTGTGTGCCACGAGAAGGACGAGCGTCTACACTGATGAGTGTCAATGGAGCATCAAGGATGAACAATATGAACCGAGCCCCCTGGTTGGAAGAGTTTCAGAAGAATTTTTCGGATCTTCTGGCTCGTAGCCCGGCCGCCGACGTCGAGCGCAATGCTCGCGCGATGATGTCGCAAGCCTTTACGAAGATGGATCTGGTCACGCGCGAAGAGTTCGATGTGCAGGTCGATCTGTTGGCCCGTACGCGCGCGCATGTCGACCAGTTGACGGCGCAGGTCGCACAGCTCGAGTCCCGCTTGAGCGCACTCGACAAGACTTGAACGCTGATCGGACGCGATCCCTTTGCGGGTCGCGGCACGTGATCGCACGCAAGCGGGGCGTTTCGTGCGTTGGGTGCATTGGGCGATGTGCTTAATCGCTCCCGCTCAAGTGACGGGATTGACGCACTTTTGCCAATCGCCCGACGCGAGCTGACCATACTGTGACCTTGTTGTTCAACAGGGCACGCAGCAATGAGCCTCGCCATACTTGCCAGCCGTGGATTGCGCGGCCTGGATGCGCCGGCGGTCCACGTCGAAGTGCATGTGTCGGCAGGCTTGCCTGCTTTCTATGTCGTGGGTTTGGTCGACACCGCTGTGCGCGAAAGCCGCGAGCGGGTACGGGCGGCCATTCTGACCTCCGGCTACACGTTTCCTGCCGGGCGCATTACCGTCAATCTTTCGCCCGCCGATTTGCCCAAGGAGTCGTCGCGTTTCGATCTCCCGATCGCGATCGGTATCCTGCTGGCTTCCGGCCAGATTGCGGACGCCCAGGGGCAGGCCCTGGATGCGGCCAACCTGTCGGATTGGGTACTGGCGGGCGAGCTCTCGCTTACCGGCATGCTCGTCGATATGGGCGCTGCGCTGCCGATCGCGCGTGCGGTGGCGATCGAGCGCACAGGCGCCGCGGTACTGCTGCCGAGGGGGAGCGCAGCGGCTGCGGCTTATGTGCCGGGTATTCGCGCATTCGGCGCGGCCTCGCTGGTGGCGGTGGTCGAGCATTTGAGTGGCGTGGCACCGCTGACCCAGGCCGCGCCGTCGGCGCCGCCATCCGAGGATGCTGCGTCGCGGCTTTGTTTGTCTGACGTGCGAGGGCAGGCCGCGCCATGCCGGGCATTGATGTTGGCCGCGGCCGGCGCGCACAGCTTGCTGATGGTGGGACCCCCCGGGTCAGGCAAGAGCATGCTTGCGCAGCGCCTGCCCGGCATTTTGCCGCCGCTGTCGCCGGAGGAGTGGTTGGAAGCGGCCGCGATCGCGGCGCTTAGTGGGCGCCCTATGCCGATGGCGCGGCCTTTTCGAGCACCGCATCATGGCGCGACCGCGGCAGCGCTGGTTGGTGGCGGTGCGCGTCCCATGCCGGGCGAGGTGACGCTTGCGCATCATGGCGTCCTGTTTCTCGACGAATTGCCCGAGTTTCGGCGCGATGCGCTGGAGGCGCTGCGTGAGCCGATCGAATCGCACCAGGTGCATTTGGCGCGCGCAGTCCACCATGTGACCTATCCCGCCACATTTCAATTGGTCGCGGCCATGAATCCCTGCCCGTGCGGATACCTGGGCCATCCGCGGCGCGCCTGCGTGTGCACAGCCGATCAGGTGGCGCGGTATGCGGCAAAATTGTCCGGCCCGTTGCTGGATCGCATCGATATGCGCATCGCCGTGCCCACCCCGGATCCGAGGGCGTTGGCGGTGTGCGGCGAGGTGTCGTCATTGCAGGCGCGGCGTCAGGTTGCCGCGTGCCGCTTGCGCCAGCAGCGCCGGCAGGGCAAACCCAATGCGCAGCTGGATGCGGGCGAATTGGCGGGGCACTGCCCGATGGACGATGACGCGCGGGCGATGTGGTTGGCGGCCACCCACCGCTGGGACTTGTCGCCTCGGGCGGCCCAGCGGGTTGTGCGCCTGGCGCGCACCGTTGCCGATCTGGCCGAGAGCGCCACTTTGCAGGCACCCCACGTGGCCGAGGCACTACACTACCGCCACCGTGAAGCCGGCACGAATCTCGATTCGACAACGCCGTGAAATTCGCTATATAATCAAAGGCTTTCCCGGATTTCGAATCAGGGGAAGAGTGTGGCGCCGAATTGCGGCGTGCACCGATGCGATGCCAGGGTTTGACTACCGCTTGATGATCGAGCGAGGGTTGAGCCGCCAGGGGTCGAGTCGGGTGCCGCGATGCATGCGCCATGCGTTTCAAGCAGGCCCGAAGTTGCAGTACCCAAGAAGTGTTCCCAGGTCACCAAGTTTTGCGTAATCGGCGCGGCGCCGTTCAAGCGTGGATCGTTCTCCCGTCAGGTGAGTGCCATCCCCTCGATCGATGCCCAGCGGCTGCAGCAAGCACCTGAGTGAGCATAAATCAACAACATCCTTAATACGGAATCATCATGCCCAAGATGAAAACCAAGAAAAGCGCTTCCAAGCGCTTTCAGGTTCGCGGCAGCGGATCGATCAAGCGTGGTCAGGCGTTCAAGCGTCACATCCTGACCAAGAAATCCACCAAGACCAAGCGCCAACTGCGCGGATCCACGGCTGTTCACAAAGCTGACGTGGCATCGGTCAAGGCCATGATGCCTTTCGCTTGATCTAACGGAGAAAATATATGCCTCGCGTCAAACGTGGTGTAACTGCCCGCGCTCGTCACAAAAAAGTCATCGCCGCCGCCAAGGGTTACCGTGGCCGCCGTGGTAACGTCTTCCGCATCGCCAAACAGGCGGTCATGCGTGCTGGTCAATATGCATATCGCGACCGCCGCAACAAGAAGCGTACGTTCCGTTCGTTGTGGATTGCGCGTATCAACGCCGCCGTCCGCGAACACGACATGACGTACAGCGTGTTCATCGCCGGTCTGAAGAAGGCCTCGATCGAACTGGATCGCAAAGTGCTGGCCGATCTGGCTGTGCGCGACAAGGCGGGTTTTGCTGCGATTGTGCAGCAAGCGCGTTCGGCTTTGGCTGCTTAAATTAGCTTAGCCACAAGCGTATGACCACAAACGGGGCTTTCATGGCCCCGTTTGCGTTTTTAAGGCTGATAAAACGATGACTGAGTCGGTTGACGACCTGGTAAGCCAGGCGCAGGAACGATTCGCTGAAGCGCACGACGCCGCGGCGCTCGAAAACGCCAAGGCCCGCTTTCTGGGTAAAGACGGCGCACTGACGGTGCTGCTCAAAGGATTGGGCAAACTCGATCCCGAGCAAAAGCGTGAGATGGGTGGCCGGATCAACCAGGCCAAGCAGCAGGTCGAAGCGTTGCTGAATGCACGCCGCACGGCACTCGCCGAAGCCGAGCTGCACGCGCGCCTGACGGCCGAAACGATCGACGTCACGTTGCCCGGTCGTGGCCGCACTGCAGGGGGCATCCACCCCGTGATGCGCACCTGGGAACGTGTCGAAAGCATTTTCCGGTCGATTGGATTCGATGTGGCCGATGGCCCCGAAATCGAAACCGACTGGACCAATTTCACGGCACTGAACAATCCCGAAAACCATCCCGCACGGTCGATGCAGGATACGTTCTACGTCGACATGAACGACGAGAAAGGGTTGCCGCTCTTGCTGCGCACGCACACGAGCCCGATGCAGGTGCGCTATGCGCGCATGCACAAGCCGCCGATCAAGGTGATCGCGCCGGGCCGCACGTATCGTGTGGATAGCGATGCCACGCACTCGCCGATGTTCCATCAGGTCGAAGGCCTGTGGATCGACGAAAACATTTCGTTCGCGGATCTGAAGGGGGTCTACACCGACTTCCTGCGTTGTTTCTTCGAAACCGACGATCTGGTGTTGCGCTTCCGTCCGTCGTTCTTCCCGTTCACCGAGCCCTCGGCCGAAATCGACATGATGTTCACGTCGGGCCCCAATCGTGGCCGCTGGCTCGAGATTTCGGGATCGGGGCAGGTGCACCCGGAAGTCGTGCGCAATTTCGGTCTCGACCCTGAGCGTTACATCGGTTTTGCGTTCGGCTCCGGCCTCGAGCGCCTCACCATGTTGCGCTATGGCGTGAACGACTTGCGCCAATTCTACGAAGGCGATTTGCGCTTCCTCCGACAGTTCAACGAATAAACGGCAGATCATGCAATTTCCTGAATCCTGGCTGCGTACGTTGGCCGACCCCGACCTGTCCTCCGATGCACTCGCGCATACGTTGACGATGGCGGGTCTCGAAGTGGAAGAAACGACGACGGCCGCACCGCCGTTCGAAGGCGTGGTGGTCGCTCGTATCGTCGAGATCGCACCGCATCCCGATGCAGACAAGCTGCGCGTGTGCCAGGTCGATGACGGCACCGGTCCCTTGGTGCAGATCGTGTGTGGCGCGCCCAATGCGGCGGCCGGCCTGACCGTGCCGTTGGCGCGCATCGGTGCTGAATTGCCGGGCGGCATGAAGATCGGCAAGGCGAAGATGCGCGGCGTCGAATCGTTCGGCATGTTGTGCTCGGCGCGTGAACTGGGTCTGTCGCAAGACCACGCCGGTTTGTTGCCGTTGGCCGAGACGCTTGCGCCCGGAACATCGGTGCGCGATGCGCTCGATCTGGACGACACACTTTTCACGCTCAAGCTCACGCCCAATCGTGCCGACTGCCTGTCGATGCTGGGTGTGGCGCGCGAAGTGTCCGCACTCACCGGTGTGCCGCTCAAGATGCCGACGTACACGCCCGTGGCGCCGTCGATCGACGATCGTTTGGCCGTTGACGTCCAGGCGCCCGATTTGTGCGGCCGCTTTGCCGGCCGGGTGATCCGCGGCGTGAACGCGCGCGCGCAAACGCCCGATTGGATGCGGGAACGCCTCGAACGGGCTGGTCAGCGCAGCATTTCGGCGCTGGTCGATATCTCGAATTACGTCATGCTCGAACTGGGACGTCCGACGCACGTGTTCGACCTGGATCGGGTCGCCGGTGGACTCACCGTGCGTTGGGGCAAGGCGGGCGAATCGCTGCTGTTGCTCAATGGCCAAACGGTCGCGCTCGACAGCGATATCGGTGTGGTTGCGGTGGGCGATACGGTGGAAAGTCTGGCCGGCATCATGGGCGGCGATGCGTCGGCCGTGACGCTCGACACGCAAAATATCTATCTCGAAGCCGCCTTCTGGTGGCCCGAGGCCATCGCCGGACGTGCACGCCGATTCAAGTTCAGTTCCGAAGCCAGCCACCGCTTTGAGCGTGGCGTGGATTACGACAGCATTCCCGATCACATCGAACGCATCACGCGTTTGCTGGTGGATATTTGCGGCGGCCAGGTGGGCCCGGTGGACGATCAGATCGTCAATCTGCCCAAGCGCATGCCTGTGACGATGCGCCTGGCGCGTTGCCGCCAGGTGCTTGGCATCGATGTCGACGCTGCAGCCGTGAGCGATATTTTCACTCGTCTGAATCTGCCGTTCGAGAAGCAGGGCGACGCTTTCGTCGTCGCGCCGCCTTCGTACCGCTTCGATATCACGATTGAAGAAGATCTGATCGAAGAAGTGGCACGCGTCTATGGCTTTGAGCGGATTCCCGATGTGCCGCCAGTGGCGCGCGCCAAGATGCGTTCGGAGCCCGAATCGATTCGTCCGGCGCATGCCGTGCGTCGCGTGCTCGCGCTGCAGGACTATCAGGAAGTCGTCAATTTCAGCTTCGTCGAGCGTGCTTGGGAAAACGACTTTGCCGGTAACGACAACCCGATCAATCTGTTGAACCCGATCGCAAGTCAGTTGTCGGTCATGCGCTCCAGTTTGCTCGGCGGCCTGGTGGCCAATATCCGCCATAACGCCAACCGTAAGCAAAGCCGGGTGCGTGTGTTCGAGTTTGGCCGGGTGTTCAGCCGCGACGCGAGCGTCACCGAAGGCGATCTGACGGTTGCCGGTATTCACCAGCCGATGCGCATCGCTGGCGCAGCATGGGGACCGGTGGTCGAAGAGCAGTGGGGCGCCGCTTCGCGCCAGGTCGATTTCTTTGACGTGAAGATGGACGTGCAGGCGCTATTCGGCGCACGTGCGTCGCAGTTGCGTTTCGAAAGCGCGCCGTATCCAGCGTTGCATCCCGGGCGCAGCGCGCGCATCTCGTTGGACGGCCGCGAGATCGGTTGGATCGGCGAGTGGCATCCGCGTTGGACTCAGCAAGCCGAGTTGCAGCATCCGCCGATCGTGTTCGAACTGGATGCCGATGCAGTGATGCAGGGCGCGTTGCCGAAGGTGACGGAGCTGTCGCGTCAGCCTATTGTGGTGCGCGATCTGGCATTGTGGGTCGATGTGTCGGTGGCGGCGCAAGCCGTGCTGGACACGATCGCGCAAACGATCGCACGGATACCGGAACTGGCCATCGTGCAGGACGTGAAGGTGTTCGACGTATGGCGCGACAAGGGCGACAGCGATCAGGCCCGCGCTGAGAAAAGCCTTGCGTTCCGCTTCTGGCTTCAGGACACTGAGGTGACCTTGGACGATGCGCGTGTCGAGGCCAGCCTCGCGCACTTGCGCGACGCCATCATTGCGCAGCACGACGCGCGTCAGCGTATTTGAATCGGGAATGGTGATGCAGACCGAATTGCGTACATTGACCAAGGCCGAACTGGCGGAAATGCTGTTCGAGCGCGTAGGGCTCAACAAGCGGGAAGCGAAGGATATCGTCGATACCTTTTTCGAAGAGATCCGCGATGCGCTGGCGCGCGGCGAGGCCGTGAAGCTCTCGGGTTTCGGCAATTTCCAGGTGCGCGACAAGCCCGCGCGTCCGGGACGAAATCCGAAAACCGGCGAGACCATTCCGATCGCAGCACGACGCGTCGTCACGTTTCACGCCAGCCAGAAGCTCAAAGGCGTCGTCGAGCAGGCACCAGCCGGCGACGACGACACCGCTTCGGGGGAGTGATACTCTTTGTCGGCATTTGTTATCGGTGCGCCCCACCGTGGAGACCTAAAATAGCGTTATGACTCGACCCGAACCTACCGCCACGCCGCTGCCTCCCATTCCCGCAAAACGCTACTTCACTATCGGTGAAGTGTCTGACCTGTGTGGCGTCAAGCCGCACGTTCTGCGTTACTGGGAGCAAGAGTTCACGCAGCTCAAACCCGTCAAGCGCCGTGGTAATCGCCGCTACTACCAGCATCATGAAGTGCTGTTGATTCGCAAGATTCGCTCGCTGTTGTATGAGCAGGGCTTTACGATCAGCGGCGCACGCAATCGCCTGGGCGATGTGCGTGATGCGGCCTACGAGCAGGATGCAGCGGTGCGTTTGTCGCCTGCGGAAGTGCAGTCGTTGCGCGCCGAGCTCGAGGGCATTGCGAACGTGTTGAAGCACGCCGTTGCGTCGTCGCATGCCCGCGATGCGTCGCCCACATCGGCACCTTAAAAAAGTTGCGCGACTTGCGCGCAGCAGTGAATAAACTCTGATATACTTTCGTTCTTTCGGGGCGTAGCGCAGCCTGGTAGCGCACTTGCATGGGGTGCAAGGGGTCGTGAGTTCGAATCCCACCGTCCCGACCAAATTCGAAGGGCCAACATCATTGATGTTGGCCCTTTGTCATTGCGGCCCTCATGCCAGCTGATCGTCACACCGCTGCAAAATGTTGGCCTTTTGTCATTGCGGCATTTATGCCAGCTGATCGTCACGCCGCTGCAAATCGCTTTCGGCTTACTGCTTATCGCGTTCAGGCGGCGAGTTGAGCTCACTACCCGGATCTTCGTTGCCAGTGGTCTCGGGATGCACTGCGGTCTTCTCGGTGCCATGGCCTGTATCGGCCGGTTCGCCTTCCGGATTGCGAACGTCCGGAATCCCCTTGGCAGGAGATTTTTTATCGGGCGGCTGATTGGCAGGCTGGGACTTGTCGGTAACCATGGTCGCTCCTTGGTGTGATCGGCATTGATCTGCCTTCACCCCGCGCAACTCACATGCCGAACGTCCACGCGCCACACCATGCGCGGTTCATACGCCCATTAAGGGGTCGCGCGTGTCGTCAGTGCCGTGATCAATCGTGCTACTTCATACGGTTTGGTCACGTGCGCCTGATAACCCGCAGCCAGCGCCGCCACACGATCCTGCTCGCGCGCCAATGCGGTCACGGCCACACTATGCAGCGTGGCGGAATCGAGTTTGAGCTCCGCGCGCACGGTGCGCATCATTTGATAGCCATCCATCTCGGGCATGCCGATGTCCGATACCACCGCGTCGAAGGTGTATTCCGCCGATCGCAATGCGGCAAGCGCCGCGGCCGCTGAGCTGACGGCGTGAACGCGGGCACCCTGATCTTCGAGGATGCGGCGCAGGTGTTCGAGGATGTCTTCCTGATCGTCTACCGCGAGCACCCGCAAGCCGGCCAAGGCGTTCTCTGGATGGGGCTCGATGGCCGAAGCATCACGTGGCGGCCGGATATCGGCCGCCTCTGCGGGATCGGGATAGTAATGCGGCAGGGTAACGATGAAGGTGGCGCCACGACCCTTGCCGTCGCTGTGCGCGACGACGTCGCCGTCATGCATCGCCACCAGGCGGTCGACGATGGCCAAGCCGAGGCCCACGCCACTGTTGTGTCGGGATTGTGACGCATCGCCTTGCCGAAACCGATCGAAGATGTGCGGCAGGAAGGTTGGATCGATGCCTTCGCCATCGTCTTCCACAGCAACGCTGAAAACAGCATCGTCGCTTCGGTCGATACGGATGCGGACCTGGCCCCCGGTGGCGGAAAATTTGACCGCGTTCGACAGCAGATTGGCGAAGATCTGGCGCAGCCGATCGGCATCGCCCCGCACCCAGATCGGCGTATTGGGAGGCGACCATTCGAAGGTGATGCCACGTGCGGATGCCAGCGCTGCGATGCGATCGAGCGCCTGCTGCACGATATGGTTCATCTCGAGCGTGGACACAGCCAGTTCGACCTCACCCAATTGAAGCCCACTGGCGTCGAGCATGTCTGAAATCAACGCCGTCTGCGCCTCGGCGCTGCGAATGATGGCCTCGAGACCACGCTGCAGCAGGGCATTGTCGGGATCGCTTTTGCTCTTGAGCAGCTTGCTCCAGCCAAGCACCACCGACAGCGGCGTGCGCAGTTCGTGCGACAGTGTGCCGAGGAACTCGTCCTTGAATCGCGCAGACGTTTCCGCCATCGTACGGGCCGCGCGCTCGTCGGCCAGCAGGGCATCGCGTCGTGCTTCGAATTCGTAGTGCTCAGTGATATCGGTGGCGCTGCCGCTGAGCCCGAGGTAGGCACCATCGGCACGGAAACGCGCAGCCCCACGCGATTCGACCCAACGCCATTCGCCATCGAAACGTCGCATGCGGGCCGCGACGGAAAACGACTGCGCCTGCCGCCAGGCCTCCTGCACTGCGTCCTGGTAGGCCTGTGCGTCTTCAGGGTGGAGCAGTGTTTGCCAGCCAGCGTTCTGAACATCCTCGCCATCCCGCCCGAAGTAGCGGAAAAAGGCTTCGTTAACGTGCAAGGTCATCGCTGGCGTTTGCAACCACAGCGGCGAGGGCGATCCGTCGGCCAAGCCGCGAAACAATTCGGCTTGCTCGGTGTTGCCCGATGTCGGCGACCCATCGGGGTTGGGTGCAGTTACGGGAGGAGCATCGAATGGATCAAGGGTCACGCGGACACCTGTGCGGAAATGGGCCAGGGAACGGCCATGAGCCGCAAAAGAAGCAAATGGAAGGATTGTAATGATACGAGCGGCATCGGGATCCGAAGCCATATACGGAATCTAGATGTGACGGTGTTTTGCCTGGACGGTATCCAGGAAACGTTCCGCAAATTCGTCGGCGCTGATGGGTGGACTATACAGATACCCCTGCACCTCGCTGCATTGCAAGGCGCGCAACATGCGGGCCTGCTCGCGCGTTTCGACACCCTCGGCGACCACCCGCATCCCAAAGTTCTTACCCAAATACACAATTGCCTGAACGACGGCAGCGTCTTCGCGATTGGACACCACGTCCGAGACGAAGGTGCGATCGATCTTCAGACGTGAAATGGGTAACGATTTGAGCAGATTGAGGGCAGCGTATCCGGTGCCGTAATCGTCGAAGGCGAGTGACACACCCGCATCGACGAGGCGCCGCCACATGGCATTCAGTCCGTCGTTTTGAGCAAGCACAGTGTTTTCGGTGATTTCGAGTTCGAGGGCGCATGCCGGAACTTCCGCCGCGGCAAGCGCCGCAAGCACTTGGCGTTCGAGATCGTCGCCGAGGACTTGGGCCGCAAAAAGATTGACCGCGATCCGGAAGTCTTCAGGCAAGTGCGCACGCCACGCCCGGACTTGGCGGCAGGCGTCCTGCAGCACCCACTCGCCAACCGGCCCGACGAGCGAGGACGATTCAAGCACCGCCAGAAACGCCGCCGGCGTGAGTAAACCGCGCTCAGGATGCCGCCAGCGCAGCAAGGCTTCGGTGCCAATGAGCCGCTCCTCCGACATATCGAACTGCGGCTGATAGAAAAGCTCGAACTCATTGTTGCGCCAGGCGGCATGCAACTGGTCTTCGAGATCGCGTCGGGCAACAAGTGCGGCGCGCAACGGATCGGTAAAGCACTCGACGCGTCCCGGGCCGCGGCCTTTGGCTTTGTACAGCGCCAGGTCTGCATTCGCGAGCAAGGTGGGGCCATCGGCGCCGTGGCTCGGGTGGATCGCGATTCCTACGCTGGCACCCACGCGAACTTGTGCGTGTTCGGTCGACACCGGTGCCATCAATTGGCGGATGGCCCGATTGCCCAGGGTACGCAAGGCATCGCCATCGATCTCATCGACCACGATGACGGCAAACTCATCGCCGCCCAGACGCGCCACGACCGGCACGTCGGGAAACGCGGCAAGCAGCCGCGCAGAGATTTCGATCAGGACGTCGTCGCCGGCGTGATGTCCGTGAGCGTCGTTGACGTCCTTGAACGCATCCAGGTCGAGGAGCAGCAGACCGAATGCGCGTTCGGCGGCCACGTACTCATCCATGATGACGCGAAACGTCTGGCGATTGGGCAAACCGGTGAGCGGATCGAAGTGCGCAAGATTGAACAGGTGTTCATCGTTGCGTTTGCGGGTGGACACATCGCGCACCATGAAGGCGAAGGCGCGGCGCGTATCTTCTTCCCACGTCGAGAGCAACAATTCGGCGGGGAAGGCGCCACCATCGGCGCGCATGCCTTCCGTTTCGATTGGCTCGCGTGACGGCACGTTTTCTTCGTCGAAATAGGCCGAGTTGATCGCCGGCTGATGGTTGTCGCGCACAACGTCGGGCAGCAACACCCCGATATGCTTGCCGGCGAGCTCATTGGATTTGTAGCCGAAAATTTGGCCCGCCGCCGCGTTGGCATAGGTGATGTGGCCATGATCGTTCGTACAGACGATGCCATCGGAGGCGGTCGCTGCCACATGCTGAAATCGCGCCAGCGCCTGCCGGCGAGCGCTGCCCACACGATGCGCAACGAAGCGTTCGGCCACGATTTCAGCGAAAGATGCGATCAGTTCTGCTTGCGCCGCTTCGGCCAACGCGCTGGGTTTTTCACCCACCACGTAGAGCACGCCCAAAAACGTGCGGCAATCGTCGAAAATAGGCACGCCGCTGAAGAATGCGTGATGACCGCCGTGGCGTGCGGGCAGGTCGAGGTTGATCGGTTTCAGCGATGTCTCGACGTCAACCACGGCACGCGCAACGCGTTCGTCGTGGCTGCCACGATTGGTCTGGCAACTTACAGCGTGGAATCCTTTGGGCGCAATCGCTGCGAAGGGCACCCGCAGCGCCTTGGCAATGACTCGGGCAAGCCGATCCAGGCCCGGTGGTATACCGTACGGCACCGCATTTGGCTTGCACACCGCAGCTGGCCAGATCTGGAGCGATTGCATGATCGACGGCATTTAACACCTTGCTCGCAAAATACAAAAAGGCGAGATTTTCATCTGCGCAACGTTCGAATTAGCAATTTTGATTCCCGGTTGGGATATCTATGGATATTACAGAAAAGAATTACGGCAAGGCAGTGGTTGTTCTTTAATGAGCGATATTTATTTGTGGCGCGCGCGGCGTAGGGCAGGGCGCGCGGGGCGAAGAGGAAGGGCAGGAAATAATGGATGAGCATCAAACGGTTAAAACGCAGTGGTCGCGTTTTCGTGATTTTGTTGAAGGGTTTTCCAAACTTGCCGATTTTAATAATTCGGAATCCGAACTATTAAATAATGGCGGCGCACTTCTGAGGCAACTCGTCGCGCACGACGATTGGCTCGATCCGGCGTTCGCTGCGCCGCATCCCGATCACTACACGCAATATTTGTTGTACGCCGACCCCTTGGGGCGATTCAGCGTGGTGAGTTTTGTATGGGGACCCGCCCAGGGCACGCCGATCCACGACCATACCGTGTGGGGCTTGATCGGCATGCTGCGTGGCGCCGAGCGGGCACAGTCCTTTGCCCTTGATAACGGCACACCGCAGCCCCACGGCACAGAAAAGACGTTGCATCCCGGCGATGTGGAGGCGGTGTCACCATCGATTGGCGACGTGCATCAAGTGGCGAACGCGTTCGACGATCGCGTATCGGTCAGCATTCATGTGTACGGCGCCAATATCGGCGCGATTCGGCGAGCGGTGTATATGCCGGATGGCACGGTCAAACCGTTCATTTCCGGATATGCGAATACGGGTTTGCCGAATCTGTGGCGCGTGTTGCCGGGCGATATTCCGAATCGCAGTGTGCACGACGTGCGCGCGGCGCTATTGGCGCGGCGCGAGGTCGCGTTGCTTGATGTGCGCGAGGAAGCGCCCTTTGCCGAAGCGCACCCATTGTTCGCCGCCAATATGCCCTACAGCGCGATCGAGACGCAGGCAGCACAACGCCTGCCGCGCAGAGATGTACCGATCGTGGTGTATGACGATGGCGAAGGGCTGGCGCGCAGGGCCGCGCACCGGCTGCGCGCGCTGGGTTACGTGGACGTGTGTTTATTGGCCGGCGGTCTGGCCGGATGGCGCCGCGCGGGCGGTGAGTTGTTTCGTGACGTCAATGTGCCGAGCAAGTCATTCGGCGAGTTGGTTGAATCGCAGCGGCATACGCCGTCACTGTCTGCCGAAGCCGTGCAGACGTTGATCGACGCCCGCGCCGACGTCGTCATTTTGGATGCCCGTCGCTTCGATGAGTACAACACGATGAGCATTCCCGGCGGGATAAGCGTGCCCGGTGCGGAGCTCGCCTTGCGCATCAAGGATCTCGCGCCCGATCCCCGCACACAGGTGATTGTGAACTGTGCCGGGCGTACGCGCAGCATCATCGGCACGCAATCGCTGGTGAACGTGGGCATTCCGAACCCGGTGGCGGCGCTGCGCAACGGTACCATCGGCTGGACGCTGGCGGGTCAGACGCTCGAGCGTGGCCAGTCGCGTCGGCATGACCACGGTGTGGCGCAAGCCTGGCATGCCGATGCGCAGACGCGCGCCCGTCGTCTCGCCGACCGAGCAGGCGTGGCGCGCGTGTCGCTGGCGCATGCCTTCCAACAATGCGCCGATCGCACCTGCTATTGGTTGGATGTGCGTGCGCCTGAGGAGTATGCACGCCGGCACCTGGCAGGCTTCGCGAATGCGCCGGGCGGTCAGCTGGTGCAGGAAACCGACCATGTGGTGGCCGTGCGCGGCGCGCGTATTGTTCTGGTGGATGACGACGGGGTACGCGCCAATATGACAGCGTCGTGGCTGGCGCAGATGGGGTGGGACGTCCATGTCGTGGATGATGCGCCGCCTGTGGACGAGTGGCCGTTTGCCGAGGTGGCGCCCGCGCCCCCGTGTGCGGAGCACGTGCCGCAGGATCGCTGGGTCGATGGCACCACGCTTGCCGCTTGGTTGGATGATCCGGCGGTGGCGTCGGCACTGCGGATCATCGACATGGGTAGCAGTGCGGAATATCGCAAGCACCATGTGCCGGGTGCGTCGCACGTGCGCCGTGCGAATGCGCCGGCGCTGGCGCGCCTGTTGGCGAGCGCGCCGCACGTGACGCGCGTCGTGCTCACCTCTTCGGACGGCGCCCTGGCGGCATTCGGCTGGTCGGATGTCGTCGAGGCGCTGCGCGCTTGGGGCGTGGGTGCCGCGGTTTACGTGCTGCGCGACGGATCACGGGGATGGACGCAAGCTGGTGAGGGCCTGACGGCTGAGGCGCCTGACTGGGTGGTCGAGCCCACCGATCGTTATCGTCGTCCTTATGAAGGCACCGACAATCCCGTGGCGGCGATGCAAGGCTATCTCGATTGGGAGTACGGCCTGGTCGATCAACTGGCGCGGGACGGCACCCACGGCTTCAAGGTTCTGGCGGCAGAATGACAATGGGCCGACTTGCAAAGGCAAGCCGGCCCATTGTTCGAAACACCCCTCAATGATGGCGGGGCGTCTGACTGGGGAGCGTCAGATTCGTCCCATCAACAGCAGGACGATGACGATGATGAGGACCAAACCCAACCCGCCCGTGGGACCGTAGCCCCAGTTGCGGCTGTGGTTCCAGTTGGGCAGTGCGCCGACCAGCAACAGAATCAAAACGATCAGTAGTACGGTGCCTAGCATGTGATTACTCCTCTTTCCGGCTTTGCTGCCCCATGCAGCGTTCTACGTGCCGCGCCCGGTGAAGGCGTTTGTACAAAGCAAGGCAAGTAGTGTGCCCACGTGGTTTGCACGGTTGAGCAACGGGCCGGAGGACCGCGGCGGTGCGCGATCTAGCCGGACGACAGGGGAGCTTCTGGTGCTTGCTTACGTTTACTTATCATTGCGCTGTCGCTTTCTCGTATCCAAGATGGTTGGGAAGGGGTATTATGGCGTGCGTCTGCATTGAATTCGGTCTCATTCGACCCGAAGCTGACGTGTTCTTAATTTAGGAAAGACAGCATGGAAACCGGTATTGTTAAGTGGTTCAACTCGGAAAAGGGCTTTGGTTTCATTACCCCCGACGCCGGTGGCAAAGACCTTTTCGCCCACTTCTCTGAAATTCAGGGCAATGGCTTCAAGACGCTTGAAGAAAACCAAAAAGTAAGCTACGTGTCCGGCCAAGGCCAAAAGGGCCCGCAAGCCACGAAGATTCAGGTCCTGTAAAGCCTGCAGAATTCAAAAAGCCCCGCATGCGGGGCTTTTTTTTCGTCTATCTTTTGTCTATCCGAGGGCGCATGGGGTGTGGCGTCCTCTCACCTCTAGGAGAAGGCCTGTGCAATATCGCTATGTTGGCGCCAGTGGGTTGAAGGTTTCGCCGTTGACGTTGGGCACGATGATGTTCGGCGAAGCGACCGACGAAGCCACCTCGCAGAACATCATTGCTTCGGCGCGCGCACTGGGCGTCAATTCGATCGATACGGCGGACGTGTACAACGGCGGCGAATCGGAGCGGGTGGTGGGCCGGGCGTTGAAGCAAGATCGCGATTGGTGGGTGCTTGCGACCAAGCTGGCCAACCCCACAGGTGAAGGCCCCAACGGCGTGGGTATCTCGCGCAAGTGGATCAATCAGGCGGTCGAGGCGAGCTTGAAGCGGCTTGATACGCCGCACCTGGATATCCTGTATTTGCACAAGGAAGTGCCGGGAGCGCCGTTGGGTGAAGCGGTGCGAGCCATTGCCGACCTGATCCGTCAGGGCAAGATCCGTTATTTCGGGCTTTCGAACTTTCGCGGGTGGCGGATTGCCGAAGTGTGCCGCCTGGCCGACGAAATGGGCATTGACCGCCCGGTGGCGAGCCAGCCTTTGTACAACGCCTTGACCCGCCAGGCCGAAAACGAGCAATTGCCGGCCGCCGCGCATTACGGCATTGGCGTGTTTCCTTATAGTCCGCTCGCCCGTGGCGTGTTGACGGGCAAGTACGTGCCCAATGCCGAGCCGCCTGAGGATTCCCGCGCTGCCCGCAAGGATAAGCGCCTGATGCAGACGGAGTTTCGTGTCGAATCGATCGAGATCGCGCAACGCATCAAAGCCCATGCTGAAACGCGCGGCATGACGGCTGCTGACTTCGCGCTCGCCTGGGTGCTGGGCAACCCCATCGTCACATCGGCGATCGTGGGACCGCGCACGCAGGAACATTGGGATGGCTATGCACGGGTGCTGGACTTCAACGTCACGGCGGAAGACGACGCGTTCGTCGATTCGCTGATCGCACCGGGCCATCCGTCCACGCCGGGGTACAACGACCCCGCTTATCCGATCGAAGGGCGCCCCGCGCGCAAGTAGCAGGAAAATATCGATGTCCGGTTGGCAAGACGTAAAACACCGTTTGGGCGCTGCGGTAGCTGTTGGCGCTTTGGGTCTGGCCTGCGCGCTGGTGGGCATGCCGGCAACGGCGGCCGAGCGCGATCCCGCATCAGCCGCACGGACCGCGCCGGCAGACGTCCGCAATGCCGACCCGGCGGTGAAGCCGCCGGTCAGTGATGAGGCCGGTCGTCGCAGTGATGCGACCACGCCGCGCCGCGCCGATTCCGACGCGCCCGCTGCCGGGGCGCCGGCCGAGTCTTCTGCGCCCGCGGCCGAAGACACCGCACCTGCCGAGACGCCGGCTGCGGCGCCGCCGGCCGCCGAAAGCCCGCTGGTGCAAAACGGGTTGCTCGACCAGGTGTTCAACGCGATCGAGCGCTGGTTTGCCAGCATGACCGAACAAGGCCGCGAGTCGCTGGCGGCGCTGAGCCAGATTCGCAGTGCCGGCGTCTGGCATCAGTCGCTTTCGTTCGACGGGCAATCGCGCGCCGATGTGCTGCGCGATGTGGGGTCGTTTTTATTGGTCGTGTTGGTTGCGGTGGTGTGCGAAGCCATTGGACGCTTTGGCTTGCGGCGGCCGCGCAAGCTGATCGCCGATCATGCCGCGCGCGTCGGTCACAGCCGCCTGGCGCTCTTGCGGCGGGTGCCTTACGCCGTGGGCGATGCGCTGCTGGATGTGCTGCCGATGCTGGCGTTGCTGGCCGCCAGCGGTCTGATGACCGCGTCGCTGTTCGGCGCCGGGACGTTGGGTCAACGGGTCGTGCTGCTGCTCGTGAATGCCTTCGTGACGGTACGCATCGCGGTGGCCGTGTCGCGCCTGTTGATCTCCCCGCGAGGACAGGGCTTGCGCCTCTTGCACATGACCGATGCCCGAGCGCGGTATCTGTTCCGCTGGGCTTGCGCCATTTTCTTCATTTCGGCCTATGGCATGGCCGTGGCCGAGATTCTGGTCGCGGTGGGCGTGGATCCGATCTTCCGCACATTACTTTTGAAGACGGCTTCATTGATCGTACACATCATGTTGATCGTGATGATCATTCAGACGCGTCACCGTGTGAAGGCGTTGATACGGGGGACCCAGGCGGGGATAGCACCCGTTCGGTTTGCCGGCTTGCGTGCGTTTGCCGCCGATGCCTGGACGGTGGCTGCGATCATCTTCGTCGCGGCGATCTGGCTGGTATGGGCGCTGGGAGTGAACAATGGGTTTCAGCGGGTGCTGCACTTTTTCGCCGTTTCGGCGGCGGTGTTGATCGGGGCGCATATCGTGACGATCATCGTCACGGGCGCCATCGAGAATGGCTTTCAGCGCACGGCACCGGTCGCCGCCGCCGAAGGTGCTGCCGTGCCGCTTTCCAGCGCGGCGTTGCGTTACCGGCGCTGGCTACGCGGCGTGGTGCATGCCACGATTGCCGTGCTCACCGTGCTGATTCTGCTGCAGTCGTGGGGCCTGGACGTGTGGCAGAACTTCGCCACCGGCACGATCGGACGCCGTCTGGCGTCGGCGATGCTCACGATCGCGATTGCGGCGATTCTTGCCGTGGTGACCTGGGAAGCGATGGGGTGGGGCCTGCGTCGCCGCATCGAACGGTGGACCGACGCGGGCGACATGATGCGTGTGGCGCGCCTGCGCACCCTGATTCCGATGATGCGCACGATCGTCTTCATCGTGATCGGCGTGATCGTTTTGTTGACCGCGTTGAGCCAGCTTGGCGTGAATACCGCGCCGCTCCTGGCGGGTGCCAGCATCATCGGCGTGGCACTGGGTTTCGGTTCGCAGAAGCTCGTGCAGGATTTCATCACCGGCATCTTCCTGTTGATGGAAAATGCGATGCAGGTGGGCGACTCGGTAACCGTCGCGGGCGTGTCCGGTACGGTGGAGCATCTCTCCATTCGCACGGTGCGTTTGCGCGCGGGCGACGGTTCGCTGCACGTGGTGCCGTTCAGTTCGGTCACCACCGTCAACAACACCAATCGCGGAATCGGCAATGCCGCCGTGCGGGTAAGTGTGGGGGCCGATGCCGATATCGCACAAGTCATCGATACCCTCAAGGCCATCGGCGCACAGATGCGGGAAGAGGACGCCTACAGCAGCTTGATCCTGGCGGATATCGATATCTGGGGTGTGGACCAGATCGACGGCGCGTCGGCCACGATCGCCGGACAGATCCGCACGGTCGATCGCGGGCGCTGGCCGGTACAACGCGAGTTCAATCGGCGGGTATGGCTGCGCTTTCGCGAGCTGGGGATTCCGTTGGCGAATCCGCGTGAGACCTGGGTGCGCGATGCGATGCCGGCTGAGGGGACGATTCACCCTGAGCCGACGGTGGGTTCTGCGTCGCCGACGGCGCCCGACGGTTCAGCGGGCGGGCCAACGCCAAGTGGTCGCGCAGGGTAGTGCCCGTGTCGTCGGTGCGCATCCCACTGCACCGGCGAAAATCGGGCAACACGTGTTCGATGAAATCGGTCAGCCCACCCGGCAGCCAGTGCGACCGGCACGCGAAACTGCCGGTGCGTTGTGAGTAACAGACATATCGCCGGCTAAATCGGCCCCCGTGGGGCAGAAAGGTTGTTGCAAGTGGCTCGGTTCGGTACCGTTTGAGGCTGTGTTGCTTTTTGGTCATATTCCCCACCTTGTCCACTGCCTTTTCCGTCTGCGTTCGTCATACCGCCCTGGTGTTGATGCTCGGCATGGCTGCTCAAGCCATGGGGGGTACGGCCGCCGGGTGTCTGAACCTGCGCGGCGCGGAAATCGAGCGGATCGAAGGTCGGATCGAGCTGGAATCTCACCCGCCAGATGCGCTGCATTACGTCATGGGCCAGGAATCGATCGGCTTCGGCCTCGCGCGCAATGTGATCGAGGTCGCCTGGCGTGCCAATGGCGAATCGCTCTGGCATGTGCAAACCATGTTTGACGATGTGATCGACGGCGCCAGTGCGGATGGTGTCAGCCTGTATGAGACGGTGGATGGCTTTGGCGTGTCGTTTCGCGTGTGTGGATTCGATGCGCACGATTGTCAGCCGCGTGAACGCCACTTCGTGTTTGATACATCCGCGCAACGCTTTGTAGGCAGTGACGATGCTTCCACGGCCTCACTTACAAATTTGTGCGACTCAACGTTCTTCGCTGCCCGACAAGCGAGCGCAACGCTCCAAAAAGGTTCAACGCACTAGGCGTTACCGTGAGCCGATCGTTACTTTAGGATTACATCGCGACATATTTCGTCCAATTGTGAAGATGGCAGTGACGTAAGATTTGCATTAGGGATCGCAAAAATTCGGCAAATTCGGTTAATTTGGACCCGATTGACGTATTTTGTACAGAAAACTTGTGTACTAGTACTGTTTTATTCGTGAGCTGAAATACTTCTATAACCGAATTGTTGTTACTATTTCTTATCGTAAATCTTTTGAATCGTCCAACATGGCTCATTTCTTGGTAGATGGTGATAAAGCAGTTCAGCTGCTGTTTTCGCTGCTCGAAGAAAAGGAATGGCTCAAGGACGGTGGCGTCTGGGCACATCCTCAACGTCCCCCCCACACCGAGTGCCTGGCCCTGCGATTTTTGCTCGCGTTGCGCGCCTCCAATGCCGACGGGTGGGGCAACTGCGAAGCGGCCGTCCGAAAGACGGTGAGCACTTATCTCATCGATTTTCTCTTCAAGCTTCGGCAGCCCGAGCGCTTTCTCAGCCAGACAATGTGGCCGGTCAGCGACGATGAAGAGCCGTGGCGCCAGGCGCTACAGATCGTCGAACACGAGATCGTTCGCAGTCATCCCGATATTTTCAAGGCCCAGCCTGGCGAGATCGCACAGCGCACGACCACCTACGCGTCGCGCTCGGTGGCCTGAAGCTCAATCACGCATCGTCACTCGCGTGGCGTCACGCCTTCTGCGGGCAGCCAGAACACCGCCCGATCCGATCCTTCGTCGTGCTCCTGCACGTGCAATGGCTTGAGTTTGCCGTTGCGGCAGGGGCCGCCAACGCATACTCCTGTGTCGGGCGCATACGTGGCGCCGTGGCGCGCGCACATGATCAGGTCGCCGGCGCGCGTGAAAAAGCTGCTTTCCCAATCGAGCTCGACGCCCACATGGGCGCAGCGGTTTACATAGCCGTAAACCCGATCCTGGAAACGAATGAAGAAGGCAGTGGTGTCGCCAAGACGATCGCGGATGGGCAGTTTGACGCCCAGGCCACCGTTGATCAGGTCGCCGGCCGCGCACACGCGTACGGTTTCGGTTGAGGTGTCGGTCATGATGGCAGCAGGATCACTGAGCGGGTGAGGTGGCGGGCATGGCGGTCGCGGCCACCGTCTTGGACGGCGCCATCGTATTGGCGAGGTCAGCAACCGCGGGGGCGGGCTCATCGCGCATGGCATGTGTTTGCAGAATGGGCACGCCGTTGCGACAGGCCGTCATCTCGGCCATGATGGCCAACGCGATTTCAGGGGGCGTGCGTGCGCCAAGGTGCAAGCCGATGGGGCCATGCAGGCGTGCGATCTGATCGTCATGCAGATCGAACAGCTTCAGCCGATCGCGCCTTGCCGCGTTGTTGCTGCGCGACCCCACGGCGCCCACGTAGAAAGCGGGGGAGTTGAGCGCTTCGAGTAACGCCATATCGTCGAGTTTTGGATCGTGCGTGAGCGTGACCACAGCCGTGCGTGCGTCCAGCCTGGCAGCCAGGATCAGGTCGTCGGGCATCTCACGCGCGCAGACGACGCCCGGGATATCCCATTCCTGCATGTACTCGTCGCGCGGATCGCACACCGTGACCGCGTAGTCGAGTGCCTGCGCAAAGCGCGCCACATAGTGCGACAACTGGCCCGCGCCGATGATGATCAATCGGTAGCGAGGGCCGTGAAAACTGACCAATGCGTTGTCGGTACAGGCGGTTTGGCCATTGACGGCACCGGCAGCCAGCTTGACGGCACCTGTCGTGAGATCGAGCGTGCGCTGCACCAGTTCGCCCTCTTCGAGCCGCTCGATCAGCGGCGCGAGCTGCGCCTGCTGGCTCAATGGCTCCAGCACCAGTTCGAGCGTGCCGCCGCACGGCAACCCGAATCGATGGGCCTCGTCAGCGGTCAGGCCGTATTTGGTGGTAAACGGCAGGGTTTGCAGCAACGTGCCTTCGCGCATCTGTGCAATCAGGTCGTCTTCGATGCAGCCGCCCGATACCGAGCCGCGCACGTGGCCGTCCTCGCGGATGGCCATCATCGAGCCCACGGGTCGCGGGGAAGAGCCCCAGGTGTGCACCACCGTGACGAGCAAGGCAGCGCGTTGCTGGCGCACCCATTCGTGGGCAGTTTCGAGAACTTCGAGATCGGTGTTGTACATGGCATCGGCGCTCCGTCACAATGACAGGCGCGGTCGGTATGGCGGCGGAAGAGATGGAGTTCAGTTTATATGATTGACGACATGTCGCAGGCACAGGGCGATCGATGCATCGGTTTGCTGCTGGCCGGTGGGTTGGGCCGGCGTTTTCGTGCGTCGTTGCCCGCAAACGCCGCGCCTGAAACGGGCACCCCGGCTGGAGGCGGAATCGATCGCGCCAGTCATGCAGATGCCACTGATTCAGAAATGACCGTTTCAGGGATCGCTGATACGGGCAGCATCGATTTGGGTGCCACGGATTCGAACAGCAAATTGTTGGCGCTGCTCCCCGACGGCCGACCGGTGGTGGCCGCAGCCGCGCTAGCCCTTTACGCGGCGGTCGGTCAGGTGTGGGCGGTGATTCCGGTTGGGGCCGACAGCCTGCGCCGGTTGCTCGAGGATATCGGTTGCCGGGTGATCGAGGCGCCGGAAACCACGCAGGGCATGGGGGCGTCGATCGCTGCGGGCGTGCGGCATCTGCTGGCCGATTCGGCCGCGCGTGACGCGACGACGTTGATGTTGACCCTGGGCGACATGCCGTGGCTACGCCCGGCGACGCTCATGGCGCTGCGCAAGCAGGCCGCACAGCATGCCATCGTGGCGCCGGTGTTCGATGGTCAGCGCGGCCACCCGGTGACGTTTGCACGTACGCTTTGGCCGGCGCTGGCGCAGCTCGAGGGCGACACCGGTGCCCGTTCGGTCGTGCAGGCGCACGGTGCGCATGTGTGGGAGACGGACGACCCGGGCGTGATCCGTGACGTGGATCTGTTTGCAGACCTCGCGGCCGGGCCGGTCTGGCCCGCAGCCTGACCCCTCGCATCCCAAGGCCTTGAGCCCATTCAGAATTCAGCTTCGGCAGCGCTTTGCGCCGGGGCCGGCGCGGGATCGTCGGCTGCGCCGTGTTGTTGCCGTGCCCACATCGCGGCGTACCGGCCGCCCTGCGCCATCAGCGCCACGTGCCGGCCACGTTCGACGATGATCCCGTCGTCCAGCACGATGATCTCGTCGGCATCCACCACAGTGGACAAGCGGTGCGCAATGATGAGCGTGGTGCGCCCAACGCTTACCTCGCGCAGGTTGCGTTGAATGTCGCGCTCGGTGTGCGTATCCAGTGCGCTCGTGGCTTCGTCGAACATGAAGATCGCGGGTTGCTTGAGCAGTGTGCGAGCGATCGCCACCCGTTGCTTTTCGCCGCCCGATAATTTGAGTCCCCGTTCGCCGACGGCCGTGTCGTAGCCGTCGGGCATGGCGGTGATCATGCGTTCGATGTGCGCCAGGCGGGCGGCTTCCTCGACCTCGGCATCGGTGGCGTCGGGCCTGCCGTAGCGGATGTTGTAGCGGATCGTGTCGTTAAAGAGCACGGTGTCTTGCGGCACGATGCCGACCGCCGCCCGCACACTGTGCTGAGTCACGTCGCGAATGTCTTGGCCATCGATCAGGATGGCACCGGCATCCACGTCATAGAAGCGAAACAGCAGGCGTCCGATAGTGGACTTGCCCGCGCCGGACGGGCCGACGATGGCCACGGTGTGCCCGGAGGGCACGTCGAAGCTGATGCCGCGCAGGATCGGACGGCGCGTGTCGTAGCCGAAAGCCACATCGCGAAAGGCGATGGCGCCGCCACCCAGGCGAAGTGCGGGTGCATCGGGCTTGTCGGCGATTTCGACGTTCTCGGCGAGCAGGGCAAACATGCGTTCCATATCGATCATCGATTGCTTCACCTCCCGGTAGACGAAGCCGAAGAAGCCCAATGGCTGATAGAGCTGGAGCAAGTAGGTGTTCACGAGCACGAAGTCGCCCAGCGTATAGCGGCCCTCCGAGATGCCGATGGCCGCCTGCCACATCACGAGCGTGAGGCCGATGGAAATGATGAAGGCCTGCCCAATGTTCAGCAGCGACAGGCTGACGTTGCTGCGCACGGCCGCCTGCTCGTAGCGCTTCAAGGCGCCGTCGTAGCGCTCCGCTTCATGGCGTTCGTTGCCGAAGTATTTGACCGTTTCGTAATTGAGCAGGCTTTCGATCGCATGCGTATTGGCCTGCGAGTCGGTTTCGTTCATATTGCGGCGAAACTGGATTCGCCATTCGGTCACCGACAGCGTGTAGCCGATGTAGAGCAGCACGGTCACGGCGGTGGTCAGGGCCAGCCAGCCGTCGAACATGCGCCACAGGATGATGCAGACCAGCGCGATCTCGAAGAGCGTGGGCAGCACGCTGAACAGCAGATACGAGAGCAGGCTTTGCACGCCCTTGGTACCGCGTTCGATGGCGCGCGTGAGCCCGCCCGTTTGCCGCGCCAGGTGAAAACGAAGCGATAACGCATGGAGGTGCTGGAACACCTGCAGGCCGATCGCGCGAATGGCGTGCTGGCCGACCTTCGCGAAGATGGCGTCGCGCAGCTCGGCGAAAACGAGCGAGGCGACGCGCGTGGCGCCATAGGCGAAGATCAGCCCGATCGGCAGGCCCAGCCCGGCGGGAATGCCCTGATCGAGCCGATCGACTGCGGCTTTGTACCAGAGCGGTACATATACCGTGGCCGCTTTGGCCAGGATCAAACAGAGGACGGCGCCTGCAACCCGCCAGCGCAGATCCGGGCGGCCCTTCGGCCACAAGAACGGAAAGAGCACGCGCAGCGCGGCGAAGCCTTTCGGTGGAATGGCGGGTGGTTTGAGGGGCGCGGACATGGCCGCATTATCCGCCTATTGTCGCGAGGCGTTCGCCTGCGATGGCGCAGCCGGCTTCGGACCGCACCAGTAGCGCACGATCACGAGGATCGGTACTGCAAGCATGAGCCAGGAGCCCCAGTGCCATAAGCCTGTGCCCAACAAGGCGGAGAGAAGCCCGAGCGTGCTGAGCACACCCAGCGCGATGGGCGCACCCCACACGAACCAGAATCGGCCTTTTTGCTGTGTCATACCGGCACCGTGGTGCGTGCCTGTTCGTGCCGCCGCACGAGTTCGGCCACGCGGGCATCGGTGGCTTTGCGGCGTGCAAGCCAGAGATACAGGCCACTGACCAGCACCACGATCGTGATCAGGTCGAGGATCACCCACAGGATCTTCAGGGGCAGGCCGGCGTAATCGCCAAAGTGCAGGGGACGCGAAATTTCCAACGCCTTCAGATACCAGGGCATCTGCACCACTTGCGTGAGTGCACCCGTGCCGGCGTCGACCAGCACCGGCGTGAAAAGACGCGAGGTGAGGGGGGTATCGCCCTTGGTCCAGATCACGTAATGCCGCGGCGTGCCGAATGGGCTGCCGGGATAGGTGATCGAAAGGGGGGCATTGCCCGGGACGGCCGCTTGCGCTGTTTCGTAAGCGGACTGTACGGAAGCGAGTGTGCTGGGCGGCGGTTTGCCCTGATATTGCGCCATGATCGGGGGCAGCGCCTGCGATTGCCACAGTTGAAACAACGGCGTCGAGAGCTCGTTGATCACGCCGGTCAGACCGACCACGAACGCCCATACCAAGGTCACCACGCCAAGCAGGTTATGCAGATCGAGCCACTTGAGACGACGCGAGCGTTCGGCGCGGATCGTGCCGAACGGCAGTTTCTTCATGAACGGGCCGTACAGCACCACGCCCGAAACGATGGCAATCACGAACAGCAGGCCCATGAAACCCAGGAACAGTTCTCCTGCCAACCCCGCGTAAAGGTCGACATGCAAGGCGAGCATAATCCCCATGAACGTGAATTTTTCGTCGCCAAGCTTGGGGCCGTCCTGCAGAATGTCACCCGTGCGGGCATCGAATTTGACGCTGTGCATCAAGTCGAAGGGGCTGGATGTGGACGGCGCCATGCCGATCAACACCTGCGGCTCTTCGTCATCGATGAACGTGTGCATGACGACTTCGCTGGGGTAGCGCTCACGGGCCTTGGCGATCAGGGTATCGAGCGAAGCGCGCGGCGCATCGGCAGGCAACGTGGCGTAAGGCGCCGAGTCGTCCAACCAGTGCTCGATTTCGTGGTGGAACACCAGAGGCAGGCCGGTCAGGCAGATGATCAGCAGAAACAGCGTACAGACCAGACTTGTCCACTTGTGGACGACATACCAGGTTTTTATCTTAGAAGCGGCGGTCATATGAGTACGGGCAGCACACCGATTGCGCATGTCGCAGACGTTAACACGAATGGGATCGATTCTCGGCGCTTTGGCCTCGCTCTGGTTACACTAAACCTATGATTTCAGACGTGCTTTTGGTGTCCCGCAACACGTTGGGACGCGACATCGCCGTGGGCGATATTCACGGCCACTTTTCCAAGCTGCGCGCCGCGCTCGATCGGGTGGCGTTCGACCCCGACCGCGATCGGTTGTTCTCGGTGGGCGATCTGGTGGATCGCGGCCCCGAATGCGAACACGCACTGGCGTGGCTGGCGCAGCCGTGGTTTTTCGCGGTGCAGGGCAATCACGAGGATTATGCGATTCGCCACTTGCGCACCGGTCAGGTCGATATCGACAACTGGCGCACCTATGGCGGGGGCTGGTTTCTCGACTTGCCTCGGGAACGACAACGCGACTTCGTGGACGCCTTTGCCGTATTGCCGGTGGCCATCGAAGTGGACACCGCCGAAGGGAAAATCGGCATCCTGCATGCCGATAGCCCGGTGGCCGATTGGCAAACCCTGTCTGGCGCCTTCAGTAGCCACCGCCGCCGCACGCGTACCCACGCGCAATGGTCGCGCCGCCGATTGCAGGAGGACGATAGCAGAGCCGTGGCGGGGGTGCGCGCCATCGTGGTCGGGCACACGCCTGTGTCTGAACCGCGAACGCTTGGCAACGTGCTGCACATCGACACGGCGGGCTGGCAGCCGGATGGCTACTTCACCCTGCTCGATCTGGCGACGCTGACGCCCTTGTAGTCGCATCTGATCGTGCGGCAGGTAAGGGTGGCTTGCAGGCCGAGTAGGTGAAGGTCTTGTGTGGGAACGCCGGCTTCGGGCGTTGCGTCATGCCGAATGGATAAAGGCCTTCAGCCCACGCGTCGGCATAATCGGTTCAACCGTCGGTCGACCGTGTGACGGCTTCCCAGGTATCGAGCTCCGCGGCCAACGCCGTCAACTTGTTGCGCACCAGGGTCAACGCGTCGCTGCCGAGCAGCAGATGCGCGGGCGGGTGGTCGCTGTCGATGGCCGCCAGCATCGCGCGGGCCGCTTTGATGGGGTCGCCGAGTTGCGCGCCGCTCTTGGCTTCACGTGCCTGGCGGATCGGATCGAAGAGGGCGTCGTAGTCGGAGATGGCGCGCGTTGCCCGGATCATCGAGCGGCCGGCCCAGTCGGTTCGAAAGGAACCAGGTGCGACGGCGGTGACGGCGATACCGAAAGACTCGACCTCCTTTCCCACCGCTTCGGAGATCCCCTCCAAAGCGAATTTGCTGCCGCAGTAGTACGCAATGCCGGGCATCGTGATGAAGCCGCCCATCGAGGTGATATTGAGGATGTGGCCGCGGCGGCGCGCACGCATGAAAGGCAGGACGGCTTTCATGATCGCCACCGGGCCGAAAATATTCACGTCGAACTGCCGGCGCATGGCGTCCAGCGAAGATTCTTCCATGACGCCTTCGTGACCGTAACCGGCATTGTTGACCAGCACATCCACTGCACCGATATGCGCCTCGACGTCGGCCACGACGCTGCCGATCGCCTCGACATCCGTGACGTCGAGCAGGCGCCCGAAGGCGCGGGCAGGATCGAGCGTTTCAAAGGATCGTTTCGCTTCGGGGGTGCGCACCGTACCCACTACGCGATGGCCTGCGGACAGCGCCTCTTGGGCCAGCGCGCGGCCAAAGCCGCTGCTGACGCCGGTGATGAAGATGAGCTTCTGGGATGACATGGCAATGAACCTTTCATGTGTAGCGTTCATGCATGTTATTCTCGGCAGGCTATATTAATCAGACCTGAAAGTCTGATTTTATTGCCTAATAATATGAATGGTTGGGGCTTTTGATGTGTGCGTCAAGCGTTTCGCGTGACACTTCCGGTGCAATGCCTGACGTCACCCTGCAACAGCGCATGGTGAAGGTGCTCCGGAGCATGGCTGCCCAAGAAGGCTACAACCTGACCGCCTTGCCGGACGTCCGCATCCTGCGATCGGACCGTCCATTGGCGCGCACGCCGGTTCTCTACGATCCCGGCATCGTGATCGTCTGCCAGGGGCGCAAGCGCGGCTACTTCGGCGATCAGGTATACCTCTACGATGCGCAGCATTATCTTGCCGTCTCGGTGCCCGTGCCTTTCGTCATGGAGACCGATGCCTCACCGGATGAGCCGTTGCTCGCGGTCTACCTGCACCTGGATTTTCAGCTGGCCGCCGAATTGATGATCCAGATCGACCGTGCGGGACCTGCAGCCCCGGTGGCGGCCCCGCAAAGCATGATGTCGAGCCCGATCGGCGCGGCATTTGGATCGTCGCTGCTGCGCTTTCTTGAAGCCATGGCAACGCCGCTGGACGCCGCGATACTGGGCCCGGCGTTGGTGCGCGAACTTTATTTTCGGGTGTTGACCGGCCCCCAAGGTCACAGCATGCGATCGGCGTTGGCGATGCAGGGTCAGTTCGGGAAAATCGGCAAGGCATTGCGCCGCATTCATGCCACCTATGCGCAACCGCTGGATCTCCCTCAACTGGCGCGTGAGGCGGGGATGAGTGTGCCCACGTTTCACAGCCATTTCAAAGCGATCACCCGCACGTCGCCGATGCAATACGTGAAATCGACCCGCTTGCATCAGGCGCGTCTGTTGATGGTTCGCCAAGGCATCACGGCTGTCACCGCAAGCCACGCCGTGGGGTATGAAAGCCCGTCGCAGTTCAACCGCGAATTCAAACGCCTGTTCGGTCGGCCGCCCGCTGAGGAGACCAAGCGCATGCGCGAGAATTTCGCCGTGCCGCCGGCTCATGCCGCATCGGATTACGTGTCCTCCCATTGATGGCTTCAACCCCAGAGGGCCAGGGCATGCATGAACGGGAGCGGATCCAATAAAAAAGGCCTCTGATCAGAGACCTTTTTCAATCGCCCACCGGCGTTATCGCGGCACGGGAATCGCCGGAATCGGCACCGGCTGTGCGGCAGGCGACGCGTTGCCCGCTGGCGACTGACTGCGTGGCGGCGGCGCTTGCGGCACGGGAATCGCCCCGTCTGGATTGGCCGGCATCGCCGGCGTCACCGAGCTACTGTTGTTCAACCCATTGTCCATCGGACGAATCATCATGCCGCTGCCGTCCGCCGGACGCGCATTGTTCAGGAAGGCATCCAGCGAGCTTTCGTCCGACGGCAGATCGAGCGATGCCACCGATTGGCCCGGCGGGAATTCGGCGTAGTAGTACTCGCCGTTTTCAACCAGCAGACCCTCGGGACGGGAGGGCGGGGGCGTGACCGGCACGCCTTTGAGCGCCGGCTGCATGTAGTCCAGCCAGGCCGACAACGCCAGGCCGCTACCGAATTCGGTCGAGCCCAACGATCGCGGCTGATCGAAACCCATCCACACCGTGGTGGCCAACTTGGGCGTATAGCCCGAGAACCAGACATCCACCGAATCATTGGTGGTTCCGGTCTTGCCGCCCACGTCGTCGCGCTTGAGCGTGCGATAGGAACGCGCGCCCGTGCCGTAGCGCGCAACGCCGCGCAGAATGTCGTTCATGAGCCATGCGGTGCGCGGATCGATAGCGCGTACGGCGTTGTCGCCGGCCACGTCCGGCTGCGCCGTCATCAGCACCTTGCCCGAACGGTCGGTGACGCGGTCGATCAGGAAGGGCGCTACGCGATAACCGCCATTGGCGAATACCGAGTAGGCGTTGACGACCTGGAGCGGCGTGGCGCTGCCTGCGCCCAGTGCGATGGGCAGCACGGCCGGCCAGCGGTTCTTGTCGAACCCGAAGCGCGAAAAATACTCGCGCCCATATTCGGGTGTGATCGCCTGCATGATGCGGATCGACACCATGTTCTTCGAGCGATACAGCGCCTGGCGTAACGTCAGATAAGGCTCATAGCGGTTGTTGTCGTTTTTCGGCGCCCATGCGCGTGAGCCCGTTTGTGCCGCCGTCATGGTAAACGGCTGGTCGGAAATTTCGGTGCTGGGCGTCAACCCGCGCTCGAGACCGGCGGCATAGAGGAACGGTTTGATATTCGAGCCGGGCTGGCGCCAGGCCTGCGTGACGCGATTGAACTTGCCGCGCGAGAAGTCGAAACCACCCACCATGGCCTTGATCGCACCATTCTCGGGCGCCATCGAAATCAGCGCCGCTTGAAGCGCCGGCATGTTCAGGATTTCCCAGTTGTCATCGCCTGTGTTGCGTACGTAGACGACGGCGCCGCGCGAAAGCTTCAGGTCGTCGTTGGCCTTGGGCGCCAATGCTCGCGCCACCACCGCCAGCACTTTCTTGTCGGTGATCTTGATGATGTTGTCGGCACGCACCGCCACCGTCACTTCGGTGGGACTGGCGGCGAGCACTACCCCCGCGATCAGGTCGTCGCTGTTTGGATGGCTGGTGCGCATATCGTCCAGCAGGTCGTCGAATGCTTCGGCATCTTTCTCGATGCCGTTCGGCAGTTCGATGCGGCCTTCCGGTCCGGGATATGCCGCCCGGCGGGTGTAGTCGAGCACGCCATTACGCACCGATTGATAGGCGGCTCGCTGATCTTTCGAATCGATGGTGGTGTATACGTCCAGGCCCTTGGAGTAGGTTTCATCGCCGTATACCGAGTACACCAACTGGCGCGCCAGTTCGGACGGGTACTCGCCATGGTTGGCCACGCGATCCGGACTGTCGTCGGCCCGGCCGATCGAGAGCGGCTGATTCATGGCCGTTTGATAGTCGGCTTCGTTCAGATAACCCAGGGTGCGCATGCGGCCCAGCACGTAGTGCTGACGCAAGGTGGCCCGCTTCAGGTTGGCAATGGGGTTGTAGGCAGACGGTGCCTTGGGCAGACCAGCCAGCATCGCGGCCTCGGCCGGTGTGACCTCGGCCAGCGGTTTGCCGAAGTATGTGCGCGCGGCGGCCGAAAAACCGTATGCGCGGTGGCCCAGATAAATCTGGTTCATGTACAGCTCGAGGATCTGATCCTTGGACAGTTCCGACTCGATCTTGTACGTGAACAGCAATTCGTAGAACTTGCGCAGAAATGTCTTTTCCGACGAGAGGTAGAAGTTACGCGCCACCTGCATCGTGATCGTGCTGGCCCCTTCGCTGGCCGACATACGCATCGTGTTCTTCAGCGTGGCCCGCGCCACGCCCATGAAATCCACGCCCGTGTGCTGGTAGAAATTGCTGTCTTCCGCCGCAAGAATGGCATGCCGCATCACTTCGGGAAACTCATCGAAGCGCAGCACGTTGCGGTGCTCCACGCCGTATTCGCCGATCAACACCTTATCGGCGGTGTAGATGCGCAGCGGCACGCTGGGCCGGTAGTTCGTGACCGCGTGGAGTTCGGGCAGGCTCGGCCACGTAATGGCAAAGGCCAGTCCCAGCATGATGACGACGCACGCGCCCAGGCCAGCGCAGAGCACGGCAAGGCGGACAACCAGTCGTTTGATCGAGAAGCGGGAGGCGGGAGCGGCGTCAGGCGGGGTGGAGCGGTGGCGGGTATTCATCGACTCGCATTCTATTCGCGGAAACGCTCAGACCTCAAAGTGAGGCAATGAGTTTCCGTAACTAAATTTAACGCGATCGCCGCGCGTTGTGGAGAGCGTAAGGCCTAAGCAAGCGCCGGGGGAGGCATGACCGGGCTCAGAAGGCCGCCCCATGAGCGCGCTGGGCTGTTACAAACCAGCGGCCTAGGGCGGCATGTCGCTTAGCGCGCGTCAGGCTTCAGGTGCGTGCGAAGGAACTGTTCCATGGCGTCGTAGAACTCGAATTTGTTCTCGTCGTTATGGAAGCCGTGGCCTTCGTTGTCCTTGACCATGTACTGCACTTCAACGCCGCGTTTCTTCAACGCCGCGACCACCTGATCGCTTTCGTCCTTGTTGACACGCGGATCCTTGGCGCCCTGGGCGATGAACAGCGGCGTGGTGATCTTGTCCACGTGCAACGCCGGTGAGGTGGCCGTCAGGCGTTCTTTGTCCCGTTCGGGATCGCCGACCATGTCCTGCATTTTCGCCAGGAGCGGTTTCCAATACGGCGGAATGGTGTTCATGAACGTAAACAGGTTCGAGACGCCCACGTAATCCACAGCCGCCGCATACAGATCGGGGGTGAACGTGACGCCGGCCAGCGTGGCGTAGCCGCCGTAACTGGCGCCGTAGATGCCGATGCGCTTGGGATCGGCGATGCCTTGGTCCACGATCCATTTCACGCCATCGGTGATGTCGTCCTGCATCTTCAGACCCCATTCGCCGAAGCTCGCTTCCCAGAACGCGCGCCCGTAGCCCGTCGAGCCGCGGAAGTTGATCTGCAGCACGCAATAGCCGCGATTGGCGAGAAACTGCACTTCGGGGTTGTAGCCCCAGCTATCGCGCGCCCAGGGACCGCCGTGCGGATTGACCACGCAGGCCAGTTGCTTGGGGTCGCGGCCCACCGGAACGGTGAGGTACCCGTGAATGGTCTTGCCGTCGCGGCTGGTGAAGCTGATCGGCTTCATCGGTGCCATGTGCTGCTCGGACAAGGCCGGATTGATGTCGGCGAGCTTGGTCAGCGCATCCGTTTTCAAATCGTAGATGTAGCGGGCGCCCGCGGTTCGATCGTTGTAGGCCGCCACCACGAACTTATCTTCGTTGCGGGTGGCGCCTTGCACCATCACTTCATAACCAGGCAGCTGCGCTTCAAGCTTTTTGTAGAGCGATTCGGTTTCGGCATCGAAAAACTTGCGCTGCACCTTGTCCGTCTCGAAGCTGGCCTGGGTGAGCACCTGGCGGCGGCGCGAATAGTCCACTCCGGAAAGATCGGCCACTTGTGGGTCGAAAACGAGCTTTTCCTGATCGGGCGTGGCCGGATCGATCACCACAAGGGCGAGCTTGTCACGGCCGCGATTGCTGATCGCGTACATCTGCTTGTCGTCGAACGTGAAGAACGCCGGGCTGACGTTGGTCTTGTAATCGGTCGTGATCAGCGGCTTGAATTCGTCCGCTTCTTTCTCGCGATAGAGCAGGGTGGTGTTCAACCCATCGCTCGTGATCGCCGCGCGCACCTGACCGGCGTGGTCGGTTTGCCAACCCACGACGTTGCCGGGGTTCTGCGCCACGATCTTGGCCTCGCCGGTATGCACATTGACGCGATAGATGTCGAACACCTGCGCATCGCGCTGATTGTGGCTGATCAAGACGTGGTCGGGGTCGTCTTCGAGGTCGTCGGTAATGCCCGCACGCACTTGTTCGAAGGGCGTGAGATCGGTCACTTTGCCGGTTTCAGTGTCCACCGCCAACACGTGGAAGTTTTCGTCGCCGCCAAAATCCTTCTGGAACAGCACCGTGCGGTTGCCCTTCCAGAAGAAGTTGCTGATGTCGCGGGCAGACTCGCTGGTGAGCTTGCGCGGTTCGCCGACGGGCTTGGCGCCGTCCAGGGGCTGCACGAAGATGTTCATGCGGGCAGCCTGGCCGTCGATGGCGGCAGGTTGCATGAATCCCAGCGTCTTGCCGTCGTCGGACAACCGGAAAAAGCCCTTTTCCGGGTTGCGGAAGAAATCTTGCAGCGGATAGACGGGCGGCGCGCTTGCGGCACCGGCGGACGCGCCGATCAGGCTGGCAGCGATGAGGGTATAGCTCATAAGTTGACGCACGTAGAGAATCTCCGATAGCGGCCAACGCAGGGCTTGGCCTGGCGCTGACCCAATGGGCGATCATGCCATAGGCCCGCCGAGGCTGTCGAACCGGTCCTTGGGCGCGCCGATAAGCGGTCACATCTGGAAGCTTGCGGCCGACCGGGCCCGACTTGTCGCATAATGCGCCGTGCGCTTTAGTGAGAACTCCGATGAATGATCGAATGAATTTCCGTGCCGTCGCGGCGACGGTACTGTTGGCAGCCAGCCTGTCGGGCTGCGCCTTGGGCATTACCCCCGAGAGCGGCTCGCCTTCCTCGAATTTCACCGCCAATGTCGACTATCAGCAGGCCTGGCGGATGGCCGACGCGCAGGCGAAGCAGTGCCTGACCGGTGATTCCGCCTACGCCGTGCGCGGCGGGGTGGATAGTGTGGGCCGGACGGCGCAGACGCTGGTCGAAGCCCCGTTTACGCGCAACGATATCGTGCGGGTCGACATCAAGTCGCTGGATGCGGCTCGATCCGAAGTGCGCATTGCCATGTGGGGCGAGGGCATCTGGAACCAGGTCGCCGTGGATGCGATGCACGACGCGATCGTTTACGGAGTGGTCGGTTGCACGTCCTACATGCCGCGCGAACCGGTCAGGAAGCCGCGTTGAGCGGCGTGCACTGACCGGATTGCACTGACCGGATTGCATTGACCGGGTCGTATCGGGCGAGCGGCACTGCTGGGTGTGCTCAATCGCCGCCGGGACGGCGTTGCAGGATTTTGAATGCTGCGGTCGACCGCGCCACGACCTGGCCCTGGCTGTCGTAAATGACACCTTCGCAGAAGGCGATCGAGCGGCCACGGCGGGTGCAGCGCCCCTCGATCGACAGGTCGCCGGTGCCGGGCGACAGAAAATCCGTGTTCATATTGATGGTGGCGACCCCGCTGCCGGTGTCGGTGCCGAAGCGCGCTGCCGATCCCATGGCAAAATCCAGCACGCTCATCAACGTGCCACCATGCACATCGCCGCGATTATTCGTGAGTTCGGGTTTGAACGGCAATCTGCCGCGCATACCGTTTTCATCAAGACTGATCGGCACCAGGCCAACGTACGCCATGAAGGGAATATCCCAACCGAAAAACAGGGTGGGGGACGTGGAAGATAAGGTATCGGTCATCGGAGATATGCAAAGAGGTCAGTTGCCGCAGTCGCTCGGATCAGCGGCAATAATATTCGGTTTGAACACTTTATTTGATTGACCGGCCCATGACCGCCGCTACCCGCCGTATTGCCCATCTCGACATGGACGCTTTCTACGCGTCTGTGGAGCTGCTGCGCTATCCCGAACTCAAAGGGCTGCCAGTGGTGATCGGCGGCCGCTCGGCTCAGCCAGCCGACCGCGAACACGACGGCCGTCTGTTTCCCAAGCTGCAGGGGTATGCCGGGCGCGGCGTGGTGACCACCTCGACCTATGAAGCGCGCGCCCTGGGTGTGTTTTCCGCCATGGGCCTGATGAAAGCCGCGCAATTGGCGCCCGAAGCGATTTTGCTGCCGGCCGACTTCGATGCTTATCGGCATTATTCGCGCTTGTTCAAGGCGGCCGTGGCGAGTATCGCGCCGCTGATCGAAGATCGCGGCATCGACGAAATCTATATCGATCTGACGCCGGAGTCAGGTGAAACCTGGGCGTTGGCCGCGCGCATCAAAGAAGCGGTGCACACGGCAACGGGCCTGACCTGTTCGATCGGTGTGGCGCCCAATAAATTACTGGCCAAGATCAGCAGCGAACTCGATAAGCCCAATGGGCTGACCGTGCTCACGCATGACGATATCGAGGCCCGAATCTGGCCGCTGGCCGCGCGCAAGATCAATGGCATCGGCCCCAAGGCGAGCGAGAAATTGAGCCTGCTCGGCATCCATACGGTGGCCGATATCGCACGAGCGAGCGCCGACCTGCTGCAGGCGAATTTCGGCCGCACGTACGCCGCATGGCTTCACAACGCGGCGCGCGGCATCGACGATCGTGAGATCAGTACGCACTCCGACCCGAAATCGATCAGCCGCGAAACCACCTTCGAACGCGATTTGCATACGCGTCACGATCGCGACGTGCTCACGGTCAAGTTCGCCGAGCTGTGCGCCAAGGTGGCCGACGATCTGCGGCGCAAGGGGTGCGTGGGCCGCACCATCGGCATCAAACTTCGATATGCGGATTTTCGGACGGTGACGCGGGACGTGACGTTGCCCGTGGCGACCGCCGATGCGGCCGTGATCCGCCGCGCCGCCGCCGAATGTACCCGCCGCGTGCCGGCCGACCAGCGCATCCGGTTGCTGGGCGTGCGTATAGGGGCGCTGTCGGGCGCGGGCGCGGCCGAAGAAGACATCGGCCCTTCGCAAGGGGATTTGTTTGCCGAGTGACGCCGACGTTTGCCGACATCCCCGCGCTTTTGGGAAGCGCGCGGCGCTGCTAGACTGTTCTCCCAACGTCGTCCGCGGGCTGGCGCAACACCCACGAGAGCCATGACACATTCGCCAAAGATCATTCGTGTTGCCCTGCTCGACGACCACGCCGTGGTGCGCGAGGGCTACGCTGCCGCACTCCAACGCGACGAGTCGATCATCGTGGCGGGGCTCTTCGAGTCGTCGGCAGCCTTGTCTGGGGCGCTGCGCGCCGGCCTTGCGCTCGATGTGCTGGTGATGGATTACGCCCTGGGCGCCCGCGATGTGGACGGCATCAATTTGATCGCTGCATTGCGCAGCCGCTATCCCGCCGTGGCGCTGCTGGTGGCGTCGGCGCACGACAACGCGGCCACCGTATCGCTCGTGCTCCAGGCCGGCGCATTGGGATTCATCAGTAAACGCGAACCCGTCAGCAGCCTGCTCATGGCGGTGCGATCCGTGGCGATGGGGCGGCAGTATCTGAGCGACATTTCCACGGCGCGCATGGCCGGCCTGGCCGATGCTTCGGGCGCGTCTCCTATCGATCGGCCTGCCGATGATAACGACGACCGCGCGCTGGCACTGCTGTTGGGCCGCTTGTCGCGGCGAGAGCAGGAGGTCATCCGCTGCTTCCTCGACGGCATGCTGGTAGGAGAAGTAGCCGCTAAGTTCTCACGCAGTGTGAAAACCATCAGCAATCAGAAACAGACGGCATTCAAGAAGCTCGGTATTCGCTCGATCGCGGAACTCGCCGCGTTGCGCGACGGATCGGTCGCGTGGTGACGAGGGCCATGAGGCGCCTGCGGGCATGGCGAAAGGCCGCCATACTCACGATCCTGCTGGTGTGTGCGGCCGGTGCGCCGTGGGCGCATGCTGCCGGCAACATCGCGTTCACGCCCGAGGAGCAGGCCTGGCTCGCGACGGAGCCGGTGGTGCGCTACAGCGTCGACCCCAATCTGCGCCCGCTCGAGTATGTCGATAACGGCAAGCCGCAGGGGTTGATGGTTGAGTTTCTGAAGACCATCGAGGCGGATACGGGGCTGCGATTCGCCTTCGTGCCGGCGGCTTCCGGCGCCGACGCGGTCAGGCTCTTCAACGCCGATTGGATCGATCTGTTGCCCGGTTTGACCGGGCAACGCCGCTTGAGCGAACCGTTGGGAGATTCGTTGCGCGTGTCGCCGCATTACAGCGGGGCCACGATCGTGGTGGGTCGCGACTCCCAGCCGGTGGTGCTCGAAGCGGCCAATCTCGACGGCTTGCGCGTGGCAATCACGAAGGGTGGGCGGGAGGCCGACTGGCTCGAGACGCGGGTGCCCGGTGCGATCATGGTCGCTCGCAACAGCCCGATCGCCGCGCTGGAGGCCGTAATCGAAGGGCAGGCAGATGTCGCCATGGGGCCGGAAGTCGCGTTTCTGCCCGTCATGCGGCGTGCCTATCGAGGTGTATTGAGCGTGGCCGGTACGGTGTCCGATCTGCCGGTCGTGCTGAGCATGCGCGTGCAGCCGCGTGCCGTGTTGCTGCAGAGCGTGCTCAACAAAGCACTGCTCGCGCAGACGGCGCTCGAAACCGACGTCATCTTCAATCGCTGGTTCGATCTGGCCGATTTCGGCCGCCCCAATGCGCGCGCGTTGCTGGCCTACTACTGGCGCGAAGGCGCGTTAGTGCTGCTGTTGTTAATCTCGCTGATCACGGTGGCGGTGCTGTCGGTCAAGGCACGTCGCGCTGCCCGCCACGCGGCCGAAGAAAAGTCGCGCTTTCTGGCGGTGATGAGTCACGAGATCCGCACCGCAATGAATGCGGTTGTCGGTCCGATCGACGTGCTGTCCCACCAACCCGATTCGCCCGATCGTGTGCGTTTGCTGGCGACTGCACGAACGGGCGCACACGTGTTGCTGGATACGGTCAACAATCTGCTCGACCTGTCCAAGCTGCGCGCGGGCAAGATTTCCGTTGCCGCAGCGGCGTTCGATATCGCAACGCTGGTGCACGAAACGCTTGACGTGTTTCGCGTGCCGGCCAATCAAAAAGGCGTGCTGCTCGCGACGGACGCGCCGCGGCCGTTGATGGTCGAAGTGGACGGCGGGCGCTACCGGCAGGTGCTGCTCAATCTGCTCTCCAACGCGCTCAAGTTCACCCACAGCGGCCGGATCGATGTGGCGTTGCGCGTGGAGCAGGGCCCGCGTGGCGCGCTGCTCACCACCACTGTGAGCGACACGGGGGTAGGCATTGCTGCAGCCGATATTCATCGCGTCTTCGAGGATTACGAACAGTCGGGCAAGAGCGCGCAAGGGCAGGGTACAGGTCTGGGCCTGGCGATCTGCCGCGAGATCGTCACGTTGATGGGCGGCGATATTGCGTTGACGTCGCGCCCGGGGCAAGGCACGTCCGCGATCTTCACGATTCCCATTGTGGGGGTGGGGGGCGTGCTGCCGGTTGCGGTGCCGGCTTCCGGCCGTGCGGCGCCACTGGCGTTGGGCCAGCCTGAGGCGCGGGGTTTGGATGTGGCCACGTTGGCGGCTACCGATCGTCATGTGGAGGCTGCCCTGCGTGACGTGACGCCGATGGTGGGCGTGGGCGATGTGGATGTGGAGACGGGCGAGCTGCGGCGCGATGCTGACCACGACGATTCCCCTCCCGCCGAAGACCGCGCGCGCACCGCGCTGCACCTGGCTGACGCGCGCGATGCGGGGGCGCGGCGCGAAGCCGATCGGCTGCCGGCGAAGCCGCCGCCCAATATCTATCTGGTGCCCTCATCGCACCCAACTTCCGGATCGATCGATCGCGGCACAGCGCCTCACGCCGATGAGGCCGCGAGTGGTCCCGGAAAGATCGACGACGTTGATGCCGTCGGTCATGCCGCTGCCGTCGGTTGCCACAGCGATGTGGCGTCGCAGACGTCAGCCTTGGGGCCCAAGCTGTTGATCGATGGTGTCCGCGTGCCGCATCTACTGGTGATCGACGACAACCCGGTCAATCGCGAAGTCGTCGCGGCGCAGCTTGGGGTGCTGGGGTGGACGTTTGAATTGTGCGATGGCGGCGACAGTGGACTCGCGGCGTGGGAAGTGGGCGAGTTCGATGCGGTGCTGCTCGATTGTCATATGCCGGAGCCCGATGGCTATGAGGTCGCCCGGCGGATGCGGCTGGACGAGGGCATGCGGGGCACCGCGCGCACGCCCATCCTGGCGCTATCGGCGCATTCCGAGCCGGCGCATGTTCAGCGCTGCCTGAAGAGTGGCATGGATGGGGTGATGCTCAAACCGCTGGATGTGGTGCTGCTGCAAGACACGTTGGCCCTCTGGCTCGAATCGGTCGCCGAAGCGTTGGCCGATGACGCGTCCGAAAGGACGCAGGTAACGGCGGGCGACAGCGAGCAGGATACGGCGGTCGCTCAGCCGGTCGACAAGCAAGGGGTAGGTCAGGCTGACGGTCGTCGCGATGCGGCGGCGTTGATTGCGCTATTTGTGCAAACCTGCGACGAGGATATGAGCGGCCTGCGCGCGGCATTCGAGTCCCGCGATCGCAAGGGAGTGTTTGCCCACTCGCATCGCATCAAGGGGGCATCGTTTTCGATGGGTTTCTCCAAGTCGGCCGACGCTGCGCTGGCGATCGAAGTTGCCACGAGCGAAGCAAAAGCGCCCGTCGTCTGGTCGACGGTCGGGCGCGGTATCGATACGTTGGCGGCGGCGTTGACCATCGAGGTCAACCGCACCCCGCCGTAGTACGGCGGCAGAGGGTTTGGCTTAACCCAGGCGGGTTTTGACTTGCTTGGAAACGGCTGTCATTTCGGCCTTGCCGGCCAGCGCCTGCTTGACGATGGCCATCACCTTGCCCATGGCGGGAGCGCCCGTCACGCCGGTCGCCTGCACTTCCGCCACTGCAGCGTCGACCACAGCGTCGATCTCTTCCTGCGTGGCGGCCTTGGGCAGAAATTCCTGCAGGATGACGATTTCGGCGCGCTCCTGATCGGCTGTCTCGGTGCGGCCGGCTTGGTCGTAGGCCGCGATCGACTCACGACGCTGCTTGACCTGTTTTTCAAGAATGGCCGTGACATCGGCGTCGCTCACTTCGCGTCGCTCGTCGACTTCCTTTTGCTTGATCGCGGCGGAAAGCAGGCGAAGCGTCGTCAACCGTTCGCTGGCGCGGGCGCGCATGGCGTCCTTGATGGCCTGGGAAAGTTGCTCTTTAAGGACGGGCGAAGTCATGGCGAAGAACCTGGAAAGTCTGAATCGGAAGCCGCCATTGTATCAACGGCGTCGAGTGCGCCGGTGCTGTCGGGCGCTTGCGCGCACGCTGTGCGCAGGCACTCGATAAATCCGCGTACCAGGGCTGAGGGTGCGTCACTGGCCAGGAGCAGGGCATCCACCCGAAAACCAATCTCAGGCGTGATGCGCCGGATGCGGGTATGGGCACGCCGCATGGCGTGGGCCGTGTAGGCATCGACGATGGCCACACCGCAGCCTGCATCGGCCAGCGCGCAGGCCACGTAATGGGTTTGTACCTGGAGAGAGGCGGCGGATGAGGGGGGCGCGTCGATACCGGGCGCGGTGGGACCCATGAGGGCACGATGCACTTTTCCGCCAAGCGGATCATGCATGTCCAGTGCGATGAGCGCCTCGTGAGGAATATCGCTCAACGAGACCGTCTCGCTGCCGATGCCGGCTTCGTTGTTGTTGTTGTTGTTGTTGTTGTTGTTGTTGTTGTTGTTGTTGTTGTTGTTGTTGTTGTCCGTGGCGGCCTTGGCGGGCGGTGACGCCTTCGGCGACGCGGCGCTGGCGGGTAGCGCATCGAGAACCACCAACTGCGAATGGCCTAACGGCACCGATGCAATACCGGGTGCGACCGGCGGCTCGAAGGTCAGCGCGATGTCGATCTCGCGCAGTTGCAGTTTATTGATGAGTTCGCTGGTGTGATGGGTATGCACGGCGAAGGTGATGCCGGGGTGGCGATCGCGGCTGATCCGGATTGCATGGGGCAAGAGACCAAGGCCCAGGCCGGGCGCGCATCCTACGCGTAAGTGACCGCTGGGATGATGCCGCAGATTGATCGCCAGCCGGCGGATGCCGTCCAGACCGACCGACAGGCGATCGATTTCTGGTGTGAGGATATCGGCTTCGCGCGTGGCGCGCAGCCTTCCCTTTACCCGCTCGAACAGTTTGAAGCCCAGCTGTGCCTCGGCGTGCGCGAGCATTTTGCTCGCTGCGGGCTGCGAAATGTGCAGCGCCGCCGCGGCCTGCGTGAGCGAACCGGTGGCAAGGATGGCCTGGATCAGTTCAATATGACGAAGTCGCATTCGGTTTGGCGCGGTGGCCGTCTCACTTCGGATCGAGGGTCTGGTGGTGGCTCACATCGCATGCGTTGACATCTCTCACACCGTATATGCCCGGGGGTACCGTCAAAAACCGTATTTGCCGGGGCAACCTCAAAAGCGGTGTGCGAAGCTGCGGCGTTGCATGTGAAGATCATAGCCTGAGGTTATGGGTGGTGCTTGAATTGGTATTTGTTTCAGTGTGTCGATCGATTGAAAATCGAAGAAATCCATACTCGATAGGAATACGCCATGCATGTTTGCGTCATTGGTGCGGGCGTGATCGGCGTCACCACCGCGTACAGTCTGGCCAAAGCGGGCCATACGGTGACCTTGACCGATGCACGCGAGCGACCGGCCGAAATGTCCAGTTTCGCCAACGGCGGCCAGCTGAGCTACAGCTATGTTGCGCCCCTGGCCGGGCCCGGCGTGTTGCCCAATGTGCCGGGCTGGTTGCTACGGCAGGAATCGCCGTTGCGGTTTCGGCCGCGGATGGATGTGCATCAGTGGCGGTGGAGCCTGGCATTCGTGCAGGCATGCCGGGCGAGTGTGTCGGATGAAACGACGGCCCAGATGCTGCGCTTGTCCTATTTGAGCCGCGACACGATGAACGCCTGGCTGGCGGAAACGCCTATCGAATTCGGTCACGTGCGCAACGGCAAAATCATCGCCTATCGCAGCCCCGAGTCGCTTGAAAAGGCGCGTGCGCTGGTGGCGTATCAGGCGGCGCGTGGCGCTGAACAGCGTGTGTTGAGCGCTGCCGAAACACTGGCATTGGAACCGTCGCTGGCCGCGATGGGCAGCGATCTGGCTGGCGCCATCTTCACGCCCGGAGAAGAGGCTGGCGATTGCCGCTTGTTTACCGAAGGCGTGTTCGATCTTTTGGGTGGATTGCCCAACGTTACGCGGACGATGAGCAATCCGGTGCGTAAGCTGCGCCGGCGTGGCCGGCACATCGAGGCCGTTGAGACGGCCTTGGGCGACATTCGCGCGGATGCCTACGTGGTGGCGACCGGCACCGGCAGCCGGCAATTGCTCGGTCCGGTGGGGCATGACGTGCCCATCTATCCTTTGAAGGGATACAGCCTGAGTGTGCCGTTGGCGGATGACGACACCAGTGCGCCGTCGATCAGCGTGACCGATTACGAACGCCGCATCGTGTATGCGCGTATCGGGCGTGTGTTGCGCATCGCGGCGATGGTGGATATCGGTAGCCGCGATGCCAAGATCGATCCGGCCCGCATTGCGTTGCTCAAGGAGCAGGTGCACGCCTTGTTTCCGCATCTGGATCTCGACAGGGCGGTGGCATGGGCGGGACTGCGTCCGGCCACACCGACAGGCAAGCCCATCATTGGCAACAGCCCAGCTGCCGATAATCTTTGGGTTAACGTTGGGCAAGGTGCCTTGGGCTTTACGCTGGCGTGTGGCAGCGCAGCGTTGTTGACGCGTTTGATCGCCGGAACATCGACACCGATCGACGCAGCTCCGTTCAAACCTTGATCGATCTTCAGCACTTGAAAGCACGCGATCGATCGACGTCTCTCGAAAGCACTTGACCGACCTTCGTTATTTGAAAGCACTTGATCGCTCTACGGCTTGAGAATCCGATCGATCTTCAGCACTTGAAAACCTCTGACGCGCGATGATTCGAGAAACCCTCGATGTGCGCGAGAAGGGCTTCCCGTCAACGGGGGCGGGGGCTCAATGAAAATTACGGCTGGGCGCATCGATATCGCCCAGCAGCATCGATAGATCGATCAGTCGTTCGGCGATCAGGTGGCGCACATTATTTTCGTTCTGCCAAATGCCGTATACCCCGAGCAGCGTTGCACCCAGCAATTCCTTGCGTTGCCGCTCGCTCAAGGCGCGACGCACGATCACGTTGATGGCGCCGGTTTCGTCTTCCAGCGTGACGAAGATCGTGCCTTTGGCGGTTTGCGGTCGTTGCCGCATCGTGACGAGCCCACAGGCGCGCGACAGGCGCTTGCTGGGAAAGTCGCGCAGCACCGCTGCCGTCACAAAGCGCCGCTTGCCCAATTCGTCACGCAGCAGATGCAGGGGGTGACGGTTGAGCGTGAGTCCTACCGAGCCGTAATCGTCGAAGATGGTTTGCGATTCGCGGGGCGCAGTCAATCGAGGCTGTTCGTCGTCGACGATGGTGGCCTCGCGCAGCAACCCCGCTTGCGGTTGACTGGCGGCCGCCTGCCAGCGCGCTTGCCTGCGGTGCCCCACCAGCGTACGTAACGCATCCGCAGCCGCCAAGGCCTCCAGTGCCGCACGATCGAGCCCCGCACGGCGCGCCATATCGGCCACGTCCTTGAATGCGCTTTGACGCCTGGCCTGCTCAATGCGCAGGCCCGCTTCCTTTTGCAGGCCTTTGATCAGGTTCATGCCTAATCGGACATACGGTCGGTTGTGGGAGGCGGGCACGAGATGGTCCGCCAGGTGATAGGGCACCTCACCCTGAATCTCGGACTGCGCCTCGTTCGAAGCCAATGAGTCGAGATGCATGACGGCATCCCAGTCGCTATGCATCACGTCCACGGGCTGCACCACCACGCGATGACGGCGCGCATCCTGCACCAGTTGCGAGGGCGAATAAAAGCCCATCGGTTGCGAGTTGAGCAATGCCGTCAAAAAGGCTTCAGGCTCGTGGCATTTGAGCCAGGAACTGGCATAAGCCAGCAACGCGAAACTGGCCGCATGACTTTCCGGAAATCCGTACTCACCAAAGCCTTCCACCTGGCGAAAAATGGCTTCGGCGAATTCGACGGCGTAGCCCCGAGAGATCAAACCGCCGATGAGTTTGCCGCGGAATTTTTCTACCCCGCCTTTACGCTTCCATGCTGCCATGGAGCGACGCAGCGCATCGGCTTCACCGCCGCTGAATCCCGCGCCTTTCATGGCGATCTCCATCACCTGTTCCTGAAAGATCGGCACGCCCATTGTGCGCTTGAGCACTTCGCGAATGGCTTCACTGGGATACGTTTCGTCTTCGAGTCCCTGGCGCCGCCGCAGATAGGGATGCACCATGCCGCCCTGGATGGGGCCGGGCCGCACGATCGCGACCTCGATCACCAGATCGTAAAACTCGCGTGGACGCAGGCGCGGCAGCATGGTCATCTGTGCGCGCGACTCGATCTGAAAGACGCCCACCGTATCGGCCTCGCAGATCATGTCGAAGGTATGGGTATCGGCGTCGGGAATGTCCTGCATGGCGAACGGCCTGCCGCGGCGCCAGGCCACCCCTTCGAGCGCCCGACGAATCACGGACAGCATGCCCAGCGCGAGCACGTCCACTTTCAATAGCCCGATGGCATCCAGATCGTCTTTGTCCCACTGCACCACGCTACGGTCGGCCATGGTGGCGTTTTCGATGGGCACCAGGCGCGAAAGCTTGTCGCGCGCGATCACGAAGCCACCTGGATGCTGCGACATATGGCGCGGAAAGCCCATCAGCATCTCCGCCAACGCCGCCCATTGCTGCGCGATCGGCGATTCGGCATCGAGACCGCAGGTGGCAAACGTGCGCAGCAACTCAGTCTTGCCGTCCCACCATTGATGCGACTTGGCGGCGGCATCGATCACGTCGGCGTCGATCCCCAGCGCGCGTCCGGTATCGCGCAATACACTGCGCGGCCGATACGCAATCACCACCGCAGTAAGCGCCGCCCGCGTGCGGCCATACGTTTTGTAGATGTACTGAATGACCTCTTCGCGGCGCTGGTGTTCGAAATCGACATCGATATCGGGCGGCTCGTTGCGTTCAAGGCTGATGAAGCGCTCGAACAGCACGCTGGTGCGATCGGGATCGACCTCGGTAATGTGCAGGCAATAGCAGACGGCCGAGTTGGCGGCCGATCCGCGCCCCTGGCACAAAATGCCTTCGCGACGCGCAAACTGAACGATGTTGTAGACCGTTAAAAAGTAAGCCTCGTAGCGGAGTTGCGCAATCAGATCGAGCTCTTTCTCGATCTGGATCTGCACCTTTTCAGGCAAGCCGGCAGGAAACCGCAGGGCGGCGCCGGCGTAGGTTTCCTGGCGCAGGAACGATTCGGGTGTCATGCCGTCCGGCACGATTTCGTCGGGGTACTCGTACTTGAGTTCTTTCAATGAAAACGTGCATCGTGATGCAAGCGCCAATGTATTGGCCAGGGCGGCGGGCGGATACAAACGCGCCAGGCGAAGGCGGGGCCGCAAGTGCTGTTCGGCATTGCCCTTGAGGGCATAACCGCATTCGGCCACGGGCGTACCCAGACGAATCGCAGCGACCACATCGTGCAGAGGCTTGCGGCTGCGCGTGTGCATCTCGACCTGGCCCGCCGCCGCGACGATCAAACCGCTGGCGGCAGCGGCCTGTTCGACGGCGGCGCGATGCAGATCGTCGCGCGACCGGTGAAGCAACGTGAGCCCCAGAGCTGCCCGGCCTGGAAAGGTGGCCGCCAGCCAACAGGCTTGGGCGGTTAGCGTGGCCGCATCGATGCCGTAGGGCGGGGTGAGCAGCGCCAGACAGTTGGGCATGTGCGCCAGATGGGCATAACCCGTGGGCGGCTGCGTGAAGTCATCGCGGGTGAGGTAGTACTCGCCTTTAGGTGCCCGCGTGCGCGCCAATGTGATCAACTCGGAAAGGTTGCCGTACCCGTCACGATTTTGTGCCAGCAGCACCAGAGTGAGGGCGGGGTCGTCGCCCGTGTCGTCGCCATCTTCCCTGGCCTGCTCGGGAAGCGCCGGCGAGCGAGATGCGTGCTTGCGTGCAGCGCGCGCGCGCGGTGGCGATAACGTAAAGGTGCTGCCCACGATCAGATGCAGGGCCGGAGGTTCGGTATCGGCCTGCGGCACGGGAGCGTCTTGGGGATCGTCGTCGGGCTCTGTGCCACTGCCCGACCCTCTCCCCGGCATCGTATCGCCCTCGATGCCGGTATCCGATTCGGGAAAATCGTCCGTCTGGCTGGGTTCGTCCTGCGCTTGAACCTCTTTGGCGCTTTTACGCGCTTCAACATATGCACGCACCACGCCGCCCAACGAACATTCGTCGGTAATGGCCAACGCGGCATAGCCCAGCCGACGCGCCCGATCCACCAATTGCTCGGGATGCGAGGCGCCGCGCAGGAACGTGAAATTGCTCATGCACGTGAGTTCGGCGTAGCCCGCCAGTTCGGGTGAAAACAGGGTTGGCGGCATCTCAGGCATACAACCCATGTAAAAACCATTGGCCGTCGTCGCCGTCGTGGTCTTGATGGGCCGCGCTGCGGTTGCGGTAGATCCAATAGCGCGCATGTGCCGGATCTTCGGCGATGAAATAGTCACGCAACGCCATGGCTGGATCCCACCAGCCGCTTTCGATGCGTTCGGGACCGCGCACGAGGCGTAACGGCGCACGGTAGTAGGGGCGATGGCGCCGGGTTTGCAAGGCCAGTGGCGGATCGAGCAGCCAGAAAGGGGGATCGATCGGTCCCGGCGCGGTGTCCGGCAGGCGGGCGGGTTTGCTCAACGCGTCGCCCCAGCGGTTGGCGGCCTCGGGCCGGTGATCGGCAACGGGCGCTGGCCGCCGCACCCGTTCGGCACCCAGCCGCGCAGTAAGCAATTCCAGCAGCCGTGCGCGGTCGGCTGCCGTGCCACCCGGTTCGGGAAACAACGTGGTGCTGGCCATGGGTTGGGGTACGGTATCGTCGGCCAGCACCACGATGGCGATCACCGGCGCTTCGAGCACCATGCGATGCAGCCGCTCGCGCAGCAATCCGATCAGATGCGAAGCCTGCCAGGCCGGCTCGCCCAGCGTCAGATGCAGTGGCGTGGGCGGGCGCGCATGACGGCCGCGTTCGTGCAGCATCGATAGCGTCATGGATTGAATCGCGCAACGGCGCTGCGTGAGCCAGCCGCTTAACTGTTCGATCAACACGCACGCCACATGCAGCACGCCATCCGTGTGCTCGAGACGCTCATTGAGTTCGATGCGGCGCTCGAAGGTTTCGGGTGCGATTACCCAGGCATGGACTTCGGGGCTCAGCCCGCAGGCCGCATCCAGCGCCTGCAGCAAGGCGGTGCCCACCCGCCGCTGCAAGCTTGCTCGCGGCAGCGCCTGGACATCGCCGATCGTGTGGCAGCCGATGCCTTCAAGCCAGGCCAGGCGCGGCTGCGCTTCGGGCACGCGCGCCAGGGGATACCGTTGCAGCCGTTGCCGCAATTGCGGCAACCGCACGAGCCGGCGTGCCGCTGGGCGAGGATGCCGCGCCAATAGCCAGGCGCCGCGCGCGGTGGGCGCCATGCCGATCGTATGCGCCAACCCGAGTGCCCGCAGGCTGCGCGCCACACGATGGCTCAGCGCATGCGGGCCGCCAAACACCATCAGGCTGGCGGTGACGTCCATCAACAAGGTGTTGTCGGGCGCGTAGGCGACTTCGGGGGTGTACTGCAGCATTGCCAGGGCCGCGCCTTCACGGGCCAGGTCTTCGGCGGCCGTGTCGCGGTCGAGCAGGATGGCGTGCGGGGCAATCGCATTCACGCCGCCCGCCCGCATCCCCAGGCGCACGCCATCGCGCTGTGCGGTGGGCGTCAGCGCAAGGACGCACCCCTGATCCATGACGGCGCAGGCAGTGACGTCAAGCGGCCACGGCGGACGCAACGCGTCCAGCAGCAACCGGGAGAGGTGTAGGGCGATCCAGAGGCGCATACGGAAGAAAAGGGGAGAAAACCGGCGCGGGCGCATCGAGCGCCAGATGCAGATCGCCCGTGCTGACCGGGCCGCGCCGCTTGAGAATGTGGATATCCAGCCCGCCTGCCGCAGGCGTGAGCACGAGCCGCAAGGGAGCAGGCGACGCGCGATCGGCGGTTTGGACGGGACGTAGCATGAGAAACAAGGTGTCGCTGCCCTGCGCGGCCAGATGCAGCCGGCGCAGCGACTCGGGCCGGATGCGGGTTTGCCACAGCAACAGGGCGCCGCAACTGCCGTTCTTGAGAATTTTCTCGGCGGCCCAGAGGGCATCGCGATCGTCGGCGGGCGCCACCCACAGCCACTGCTGCACATCCATGCGCCAGCCCGCGGCGCACACATGATTGGGCGTATGGGGAGGCTGCACCAGGGCAATGGGCCGCGTGCGCTCGATGCCGGCCAGCGCCGGGCGCAGCAACCGCATTTCGCCCACGCCGGCCTGCGGCGACAACAGCTCGATCAGATTGCCCAACGGCCAGCCGCCACCCGGCAACTCGGCATTGAGCTGTGGATGGCCGGTGGACACACAGCGCGCCGTAGCGCCCGCCATCTGCGTGGCCCGCCACAAGGCCGGATGGATGTGCTCGGGGTGCCGAAGCGTGCCGGAGGTTGGCGTCTCGGACGGGATCCGGGCGCATTCGCCCTCGTCCTCACCCTGGATCCGGGCGTGCTCGACCGCTTCAGCCCAGGCCGGAGCCAAGGTGGAAGCAGGAGGATCGAACAGATCGGGCAGGGGGGCCAAGCTCGGCATGAGAAGCATCAGTCAGACAACAGTACTGTATAAATATACAGTATAAAAACGCCTGCCTTGCCAGCCTTTCGGTCCTTCTATCCGTAAGTCTTGGTTTCATCTGGAGTGGAGCGGTCTAGAATGGTCTGTCGTCTTCAAGGAGAGTGTGATGTCTTCCTCACCCGACCGGACCATTGAAATCGTTCCCGGCGACGCCGCGATCAAGCAATTGTTCGTGCTGCTGCATGCCGCGGGCGAATTGCCGCAAGCCATGTTGCCCCTGGCACGCGCCATCGAGGCCGCGTTTCCGGCGGCCGCCATTCTCATTCCCGCCGCCAGCGACCTGGGTCCGGAAGGCTCGGCCTGCCGCGAGTGGTTTGCCCATACCTATCAATCCTCCGACACCGAAGACGCTGCGTTGACCGAAGCGTTGGGGCCGCTCGCCCACTGGATTCGCGCAGCACAAGCGCGCTTCGGTCTGCTGCAAAGCGATACCGCACTGGCAGGGTTCTCGCAGGGCGCCACGCTCGCATTGGAATCCACCGTGCGCTACGACGGATTGGCCGGCCGCATCCTGGCTTTTGGCGGACGTTATGCCGAACTGCCCAAAGTGCCGCCGCAATTTGCCACCATCCATTTGCTGCATGGGCAAGCCGACAATGTGGTGCCGGTGCGTTATGTGAAGGCGGCGCAATCGCGGCTCACGCAGTTGCAAGGCGATGCCACGATCGATATTGCATCGAACGTCGGCCATGAAATGCATCCGGTGTTGATCGAGCGCGCCATCGTGCGCCTGCAGACATGCGTGCCCTTGCGCAGTTGGGCGGCGGCGCTGGGACTGGATCAGGCGCCGCCGGAAGGTTATACGTTACATTGAGCCCGCTGCCGGGCGCGATGACGCCGAGCGCCTGCACGCGTACACAGCCCACAACATACAGCACAGGGCACACAAAAAAGCACGGCCACAACACGGCGTAGAACACAGCCACAGAACACAGTACAAAGCACGGCATAGAGCCACAGCATCCTGAGAACGGTCATGGACAAGACGGAAAAAACGCGACATGCAACGCCATACATTTGCTCGTGATGGCGTGAAGCGGCTCTTGATTTGGTTCCGGCGAGCGACAGGCTTGCCACTATGGATATTGATCCTGGGGCTCATCTGGATCCCGGTGGCAGCGACGCACGCGGCCACAGCGGTGTCCCCAGCAGGCGTTGCCAGTGCCGATAAGCCGGTCGCCATACTCGATGTTCTGGCGCGCGCTGACGACGACCAACAGCGTGTGGACTGGGCCCGGCATCTTTTGACGGCACCGGATCCTGTGGGCCCGCTCAGTGCGACCCTCGACGACATCGCGCGCCCGGTCAACGCCAAACTGAACAATTCAACGGCCTTGCAACTGCGCGAGCTATCGGTGATGCGGCTGGAAAGTCTGGCGCGCCATTGGGCATTCGACAACCGCCGTTTCGAGCAATGGGAGGCGCAGTCGGGGCAACTGTTTGCTCCTTATGCCGACAGTGCGCTGCAACTGGCGCAGCGTCGTGCGGCGTGGACCGCTGCGCGTGCCGAGGGCAAACTCGACGTGTTGCCGCCGGCGCTGCGGGATCATGTGAACGATGTGCTCGCGCAGCTCGATGCGACCGAGGCCGATCTGAGCGCCAGGCTGACGCGTCAGTTCGAACTCAAACGACGCGCCAGCGAACTCAAAACCCGCATTCAGGCGGGTGGCAATGACGTGGCGGCAGCGATCGACGATATCGACCGCCGGCTGATGCAAACCGAGGCGCCGCCCTTGTGGCGAGGCCTGGGGCATGCCGATTCCGCGTCGGCGATGGGTTCATTCGACCGTGGACTCGATATCGAAGAGCAGTTCGCTATCGATTATCACGCGGCCGGCAATGGCAATCAGCTCGCCTTGCGGGCGGTGCAGTTTCTGCTGCTGCCCTTGATCCTCTGGCTGGTGATGCGCAGCCGAAGCGCGGCACGATCAGCGCCTGGCCTCGCCGCCGATACGGCCGCCCCGGGCGCCGGTACCGCCGGCACCGCAGCGGATCCTCAGCCCGTTCATCAGGTAGCGACATCGCTGCGCACGACTCGCGCACTGCGCCGCCCGTTTTCGACCTGGCTTCTGCTATCCATGCTCGCGGTGTTGATACTCGAACCGGATGCGCCTCAGCTCATCCAGGAGTTTGCGTTATTGATTGCGCTGGTGCCGGTGCTGCGTCTGCTTCCGGCCGGCACGCTGCGTCCTTTGGGCGTGTGGCCCTACGTCGCCATCGCGCTCTATGCCGTGGATCGCTTGAGCGTCGTGATGGTGCCCGAAGGCATGCTGTACCGCCTGTTTCTCCTGACGCTCAATGTGCTGGCGCTCTTGCTGACACTATTGCTGCTGCGCCACACTGCCGCCTCGGCGACGTTGGATCGTAGTGTCTTGCGCCGCGCCATTCATGCCGCGGGGTGGATCGTTCTGGTGGTTCTGATCGTCGCCTTGGGGTGCAATATTTTCGGCAATGTCTCGTTAGCCGAGATGTTGACCAGTGGCGTCATCGATAGCGGCTACATGGCGTTGATGTTGTACGCCGGTGTATCGGCCTGCCTTGGGCTGCTGCGTGCGCTGTTGAGCCAGCCCGAACTCATCCATCGCCGGTTTCTCCGGCGCTACGGTGTGGTGCTGGAGCGGGCCGTCAAGCGGCTGTTGATGCTGAGCGCGTTGGCGGGCTGGCTGCTTTACACCGTGGACCGCTTTCGCATGTTGCGACCGCTGCGTACCGCTGTCACAGTCGTTATGGATGTGGGCATCGAGGTGGGCGAAGTGTCCATTCAACTGGGCGATGTGCTGGTGTTCGTCTTTTCGGCCTGGCTGGCGGTGTGGGCCGCGCGTGTGGTGCAACGGTTGCTGCGCGACGAGCTGCCCGGTCATGCGGGGCTGCCGCGCGGCGTGGGCAACAGCATTGCGTCACTGAGCTACTACGGCGTGCTGTTGTTGGGGTTGCTGATCGCGCTGTCGGCAGCGGGCTTCAAGGTCAGCCAACTGACGCTGGTCTTCGGGGCGCTCGGCGTCGGTATCGGCTTCGGCCTGCAAAGCGTGGTCAACAACTTCGTTTCAGGTCTGGTATTGATGTTCGAACGCCCCATCCAGCCGGGTGACGTGGTGGATGCCGCAGGAACATCGGGATCCGTTCGCGAGATCGGATTGCGCGCCACCACGATTCGCACGTTCGATGGCGCCGACGTAATCGTGCCCAATGGCGTATTGCTCAGCGGCAACCTGACCAACTGGACGATGTTCGACCGCAGCCGGCGGATTGAAATCGTGCTGGGCGTGGCGTACGGCTCCGATCCCGCGCAAGTGTTGACGGTGCTCGGTAACGTGGCGCGAGACACGCCAGGTGTCGCCGCGCAGCCCGAGCCCGTAGTGCTGATGACCGGTTATGGCGACGATGCGCTGAATTTCGTGGTCCGTGTCTGGACCCTCGATCTCAGCGATCTGGGGGCACTTCGTGGCGATCTGCTTGCGCGCATGCTGGCGGCGCTGGATGCGGCGGGGATCTCGATCCCTTATCGCCAGGTCGACGTGCACGTGCGTTCCGTGCCCGAGCAGACCGACGCTCCGGCGCGCAACGGCACGTTCAGCCCAGGGACATGACGATCAGGCGGCCACGGTAAGCGTCATGGCGTGCGCTACTTCCAGGCGATTGCCACCCAGCGACTTGGCGCGATACAAGGCGCGATCGGCGGTCGACAGCGCTTGCGCCAAGTCGGGTCGTTCATTTTCGAACGCCGCCAGGCCGATGCTGACCGTGGCGGGTATCCCGAGGCTCTGAGCGCCGTCGGCAATTGCTTCGGCGAAGGTTTTGGCCACGGTGGCGCCCAAGGCCTGGCTGCGGCGGGCATCGTCGCCCCACAGCAGCGCGGCGAATTCTTCTCCGCCCAGACGCGCCAGGATGACGTCCGGGCCGAGTACGCCACGCGCAATATCCGCGAAGGCCTTCAGCACATCGTCGCCCATCTGGTGACCGTAACGATCGTTGATCGCCTTGAAGTGATCCATGTCGAACGCCAGCACGGCAATCGACCCCTGCGCGCCGCGGCCTTCGATGACGCGCGTGCCTTCCTCGAAAAACCAGCGGCGATTGCCGATGCGGGTGAGGTAGTCGGTATGGGATTCGCGCATCAGATGACTGTGCCGTTCTTCCCGCACGAGTTTGAGCAGCGTCATCGGCAGGATGACGGAATACAGGGCGCCTTCGTACAACGTGATTTTGCTGGCTGCGGCCTGCAGCGGCGCGCCGAACTCCGCCACCAGCCATGGCAGAATCAGCGCGCGAAAGGTATAGAACAACGTATGGACGGCAGTGATCGCCACCACGAAACGCCTTGCGGGAAACGCCATCATGGTGGGATTGCGCAGCATCTCCAGGGCGGTCATGGCGCTGACCATCGCGATCGGGATCGAGCTGGCGTAATTCCAGACCACATCCTGCCATCGGGCGCCGGCAACGATCCAGATCGCTGCCATCACCACGAGCAGTCCGGCCGAGAAGAGCCGGTATTGCCGGCCTCTGAACGAGGCGACGCCATGCAGGATCAACAGATAACCGCTCAGAATGATCAGGTTGCTGATCGCGGAGCCCCACGCACCGGGCAGGTCGCGGCGAAACAGCACGGCCGCGCAGCCGATCGCGAGCGTGGCATACCCCGAGGCGAGAATGCGCAGCGTCTTGCTGCGTTCGGGATGGGTGAGATGCTCCCAGAACGTCATCCCCGCACTGACGAGAAGTGTTCCGACGGCAATCAGATAGAGGGTGAGGAGATCGACGAGCATCGTAAGCACAGTTCGCCGATCTAGCGCGGCGTTTGCCGCAATCTTACTGGTAAAGGAATGGCTTTAGTGGTGACGACAGCCGGCGAGGGGCGGGGGTGTTGTTGCCGCGCGACCCTCGGCCGGCATGCCGATCAGCTCACCGCATCCAGACGGACCTGTACGCTGTCCGGGCCGTACACCGGCGTGGCCTTGAAGCCGGTCACGGTGATCCCGTCGAAGACGCCATGGACCTTGCGTGCACGCAGCACGGAGAAGGTGTCGCCCACGCGCGGCGTGTAGCCGGCGGCGAAGTCCACGGTCAATTGCCCGGACAATGCGGCGTCGGCGGATGCCGCCAGTTGCCCGGCATTGTTGTCCCCGAGCGTAACGGCCAGCACACCGGCGCCAATCTGGGTAAACGTGCCTTTGACCTCGACCGGTTGGTCCGCCGCGGTTGCCAGCGTGCCGGCGCCTACGAACACCGCACCGGCGCCGAGCGCGTTGGCCGACGCCGCGCGCAGGGTGCCTGCCGCCACCAGGGTGCCACCGCTATAGGTGTTGTTGCCGGTCAGGCTCAGCGTCCCCGAGCCGTTTTTCGTCAACTTGCCGGCGCCGGCGATATCGTTGCGCCACGCGTCCTGCGCGTGAAAGCCGCCCCGGCTCGCGTCCAGCGTAACGTCTACGTCGCCGTTGAAGGCACCGTAGCCATCGGCCGCGGCAAACAGATTGAGGCGGCCGTAGCCCTCGGCGTCGTCGAGGATCGGATAGCCCGACGGCAAGGCGGTAGTCTTGAGCACCACGCGGCGTTGCTCGCTGTTCAGATAAGGCAGACGTGTTTCAAGAATGACCTCCGCGCCCTTGGGGACGACAGCGGGGCGGGTGGTGTCGGCGATCGGCGTGAAGTCGAACGTCAGGCGATGGCGATACTCGGCTTGGTTGACGGAGTGATCGGCAAAGCGGTCCACGCGTGCATCCGTGGATCGCGCCAGCGTGATGAATTGCTCGGGCGATGCGGCGCCGACGGCAGTCATCAGGGTCTGGCGCGCTTGCGCCACCGCCACGGCGCGCGTGCCTTCGTCGGTCGCGTAGATGTTCCCCACGGCCGAGGCCTGACCCAGCATGCGCCCGCTGATCACGTCGAGCGGCGAATGCATGCCGGCGATGATGCGGCTTTCGCCGAGCTCGACACCGCGGGCGACCAGTTCCTGAAAGCGCTCGGGGACGAGATAGGCCATGCCGATGGCGTTGCGCACCGATTCCGCGGTGTGGCCGCTCGGAAAGCCGCCGTCGGTGGCCGCCGTGCTGCTCTTGGCGGGTTCGAGCGCCGGCACCACCTGCACGCTGTTGCTCCAGCGCCAGGGACGCGCGTACTTGTAAAAGCGTTTGCCGGGCTCGGTCGAGGCGTTCTCGCCCATGCTTTGCACGAAGGCGATGACCTTGCCGAATTCGGGGTTGGCCGCGCCGGACACGCCAGTATTGTTGCCGGTATCGTCGTATTTGACCGTGGTGGCGTTGGCAGGAACGTCAGTAATGCTGGTGGTCTGGCGAGCTGCGGCGCGCCATGCTGCCGTGAGCGGGCCCAGGCCATCGGTCACGCTGTAATTCTTGCCGCGCCGATCGTCCAGATAGGCGGCGATCGCTTGCTCGGGCGTGCGCTTCGCGGTGACGCGAACCACGTAGTCGATGTTCTCGTTGTGAACGGCCTGGTTCTTGATCTTGCCGTCCGTTGCATCGCCGGGCGTGCCCGTCCAATCTGAAGCGACGATCGCCGGGAAACCGTTGGCGGCGTTCGCATTGACGCCGGCATCGACCAGACGCGAACGCGGCTCCCAGATGTCGAGGAAGCCACCCAGCACACGAACGCCGGCGTTGGTCTCGAGCGTGGCGTAGCGCGGATCGCCGCGCTGGTTGGTCGCGGCGAAGTCGACGAAGGCCGGCGCGTTTTGCAACGGTGCCGTCTCGGCGTATCCCAGCCCTGCGGGCGGTGAAGGAATGACGTAAGGTGCTTCGACGATCGGCGTATCGACGTCCGGTACGCGGTCATCGTCGTCATCGCCGCCGCAAGCGGCAAGCGCCAACAGCACGGCGACCGAGGTCGCGCGCAACGCATAGGATGAAAGCGCTTTGAAGCTGGGGTGTGCAGAGTACATTGCCATTAAACATGCTGATTGAGAAGCGCTGCATGCTAGCCATGCATTGTTTAAGGGCAATGACAGGAACGACTATTCCTTTTTGCACCCTGCCGGATTGAAGGTGCGCTCGGTAGCGGCCGGATGGCGCGCGAGGGCCGCGGCAGGGCGAATCGGGCGGCGCACCAGTTCACCGCTGCAGTTGGGGCAAACGTTGCCGAGCTTATCCTCGGCGCATGCCCTGCAGAACGTGCACTCGAAGGTGCATATTCTGGCATCAAGCGATTCGTTCGGAAGATCGCGATCGCAACATTCACAGCTGGGTCGAAGTTCAAGCATGGGGATCTGGGCAAGGGCGTCGAAGACGAGATCATTGCAAAGATCGCAAGGGTCCTCAAGCCCTTTCATCGGCGTCCGATGCTGAGATCCCGGCAGCGCGTGCCCGTGCGTAAATCACGCATGCTTGGAGCCGCGCGAGCCGGGTTATTCCCAGCCGCCGCCCAATGCCAGAAACAACGCAATCTGATTGCTCGTCAGTGTGGCTTGCGACGCCGCCAGGGCGCTTTCCGTACCGGCCAGCGTGCGCTCGGCATCGAGCACCGTGAGGAAATCGGCCTTGCCGGCCTGGAACACGGTTCGGGCCTGGCTGGCCGCCTCACGGCTTTCATTTCTCGCCGCCTCGAGTGCTTGATTGCGATCGAGTTGCTGCGCATACACGGTCAGTGCACTTTCGGTTTCGCGCAACGCGCCCAGCACCGCACCATCGAACTTTGCGTAGGCTGCGCGCGTGTCTGCTTCGGACTGCGCGATGCGCGCTTGCGCGGCGCCCGTGTTCGGAATCGTCCACGAGATCAATGGCCCCAGGCTCCAGCTGAATGTGCCACGCTCGCCCAGCAGATTCACCGGGCCGCCCGATGCGGCCGACAGCCCCAGACTGATCTTGGGGTACAGGTCGGCGGTCGCGACGCCAATACGTGCCGTCGCCGCAGCGAGTGCGCTCTCGGCCTGCCGGATATCGGGCCGGCGCTGCAACAGCGCCGCGCCATCGCCAATCGGAATCGGTTGCGCCAGCACAGGTGGCTTGTCGCACTGCGCCAGCGCTTTGGGAAAGGCGGTGGGCACGTCGCCTGTCAACGTCGCCAGGCGATAGAGCGCCGTGCGGCGTTGCGCGATCAGTGGCGGAAGGTTGGCTTGCAGCTGCTGCAACTGACTGCGCGCGCGGGTGACGTCGAGCGCGGTGCCGCGGCCGGCTTGCTGCAGACGCGACGTCACATCGAGCGATCGGCGTTGTACGTTGACCGAGTTTTGCGCGGAGTCGATCTGCATGCCCGAGGCGCATGCATCGGCGTAGGCGCGAGCGGTTTCGGCCGCAACGGTCACGCGGGTGGCGTCCAGCGCGGCTTGCGCGGTGGCGGCGTCTTGCGTGGACGCTTCGATGGCGCGTTGAATCTGGCCGAAGAGATCGACTTGGTACGCGACCGACACGCCGCCCGAGTACGACCACCGGCTCTTGGGGCGAGCATCCGGTTGAAGGGCCTGCACGCCTGAAACATGACCGAACGTCGGGCCGCCACTCACGCCAACGGTGGGCTCGGCCTGGGCCTGCACGGCCTCGAGCGCGGCTTGCGCGCGATCGAGATTGGCCGCAGCCACGCGCAGATCGGTATTGGTCGTCAGCGCGCGCTCGATCAAGGCGTCGAGCGTGGGATCGTTATATAGACGCCACCAATGCGCCGGCAGCGGTTTGAGCGCAACGGCGGTGGTGTCGTTCGTGCCGGCAAAGGGCGCTTGCGCGGCATCGCGGGTGATGACGGCGTCGGCCGGACGTTGATAATCGGGGCCGACGGCGCTGCAACCGGCCAAGACCAGCACGCTCAGCAGAAGCGGGCGAAAGGCGTTCATTGCGCGCCTCCCGTCACCGACCGGTCAGCAGTTGTGGCCGCGCTCGTGCCGGCATTGCTTTGCGTTTGCGTGGCGTTGGCCACCACCGCCACCGTGGCCGTTTGCCCGGCCACCAGCCGCACGCCCTCCGGCACGTGATCGATGGCCACGCGCACGGGAATGCGTTGTGCCAGCCGCACCCAATTGAACGTGGGATTGACGTTGGGCAGCAGATTGCTGCCGGTGCTGCGGTCCCGATCGGTAATGCCCAAGGCAATGCTGTCCACATGGCCACGGATCACGCGCGACTCGCCCATCAGGGTGACGTCCACGTTATCGCCCACCCGGATCGACGGCAACTTGGTTTCCTCGAAATAGCCTTCGACGTAGAACGTTTGCGTTTCGACGAGCGCCATCACGCCGCGTCCCGCCGTCACGTAACTGCCGGCGCGCAGGTCGAGATTGGTGACGCGGCCATCGGCGGGCGCAACGATGCGGCTGCGATCCAGATTGAGCTGCGCGGCCTGCACGGCCACCCGTGCCTGCTCGAGGGAGGCCTGGGCCTGTTCGAGCTTGGTCTGGCTCTGCTCGCGGATCTCGGTGGACACCAGATCGCCCAGGCCACGGTTGCGCTTCAAATCCCGTTCGGCCTGGCGGCGCGCGACTTCGGCCGTTTCGACGGACGTGCGCGCTTGCGTCAACGCGAGATCGAAGCGCGCGCGGTCGAGCACGACGAGCACGTCGCCGGCTTTGACATCCTGGTTGTCGCGAACGGGGATCTCGGCCACGAGGCCCGATACATCGGGGGCAACCTGCACCACGTTGGCCTTGACCCGACCGTCGCGCGTCCAGGGTTCGACTTCATAGTGATCCCAGAGCTTCGTGCCGGCGTAGATGGCCGCAGCGACGACAACCATCGTGACGGCAAACCGGCCGATCGCTGCGGGACGCAATGCATTGGGGTATTTCATACTGCACGCTCAAAAAGATAAGGTGAAAGCTGCACGGCCGCATAAAGCAGCACAACGAAAAGCGCCAGGTCGAACAACGCCGGGTGCCACACGTGGCGATAGAAGCCGACGCGGGCAAGCAGGCGGCGCACGACCCAGGCCACGCCTGCGGTGAGCACGGCCAGCACCAGCAGCCAGGGAAAATAGATACCGTAAAGATTGAATTCGCCGATCATGCTGCGGACTCCGAAACAGCGACCGAAAAACCGCCGGGCACGTACGCCTGCGCTAGGGGAAACAGACCGCGGCGGATGCCGACCAGCGCGACCACGGCTTGCCCGCGCGCAGCGCTGTCGCGATCGATGGCGATCACGCTCGCCAACGCGCGATCGATGCACGCCAGCAGCGCGGGCGTCTGGCCTTCGCCTTGTGCCATCTTCGGACGGTCGTGAAAGAAGGTGGACAGGCCGCGCAAGGCAGTTTGAATCGCGGGCCGTGCAGCGGGCAGATCGTTCTTGATGCGCTGCAGATCGACGATATCGCGGCCGACGCGCAAGTCCTTCAAGGCGTCGCTCGCGGCGGCCTTTTCGTTATCGGCGGTGAGGCCCAGACGCATCTGCAAGAGACCGATGCGATCGAGCAAGCGCGCGTTGAAGCTGCGGGCGTCGGGGGCGCGTTCGGCCGCAGCGTAGCCTGCCAGCGAGTTCCAGTTGGCCGCCTGAATGCGGCGTGCACTGGCCTGCACGCTGATGGAACGAAAGAGGGCCGCCACCAATGCCGCCGAACCGACACCGATGACTTGCGCCGTATAGGTATCGAGAAACGAGACGAGATCGGCCGTTTGCGTATCGTGCAGCGCGAGCGTGCCGAGAAAGCCGAACAGCATGGCCATCGCTTTGCCGAACACCGCCGGTCGCGCGAGAAACATGCCGAGCACCAGACATACCGGAAACATCGTCATGGCGAGCATTTCAAAAGAATGCACGGCCGGCATGATGCCCAGCAGGTACAAGCCCGAGATCGGCATCGAGAGAATCGTGTAGGTGAGGAATTGCACGATGCCCGGCACGGGGTTGTCTTGCGACGCGAAAAAGCTGCTGAATACAGCGGCCATCAATACCGCGGTGGCACCGTTGCTCCAACCGGTAAAGATCCAGAAGGTGCAGACCGCACTGATGGCGATGCCTGCAGCGACGGCCGAAAGCAAGGCGATACCGTGATCGCGGTGAAACACGTTGCGGGCCGACGGCAAGGGTTTTTCCTTGAGGGCACGACGACGGCCGCGTACGCCGGCCTGAATGGTGGCGCGCAGCGTCAGGCAGGTGCGATAGGTGTCCATCAATGCCAGCAAGCGTGCGCTCAAGCTGGTGAGCAACGCACCGCGCCAGTCGGTTGCCGCAGTCAATGGCGGGGCGAGTGCCTGGATCGCCGCGCGCAATGCAGTCGTTTCTTCGGCCGTGACGTCGGCACCTCGTTCGAACCACCCATCCACGCGCGTCAACACCTCGGTCACGTCGCCCGGCAGTGCCTCGCCTTCAGGCGTCAGCGCGATCAATCGATCGTCGATCGCCGACACGAGCGGCGTCAGCGTGGCCATGCTGTCCTGGATCGCCCGCACAGCGCGGGCGGTCCAGCGGATGTTGTTGGTGTCATAGGGCACATGCGTGGAGAGCACGCGCAGTTGCGTGATGTCGTTGGCGAGCGTGCGGCGTTCCTTGCGGCGGCGCTCGTCGGTGGCGCGCAGGAGCGTGTCGCCGATCCAGCTGCGCGCGTCCTTCAAGGTGCGATCCAACCCGGCCAACACAATCGGTGCCACGCTGCGCGGCAGGATCAGCGTGTGAACGAGCGTCGCGCACAGAATGCCGAGCGAGATTTCCTCAACGCGGGCCAAGCCGGTGTCGAACACGGCGTCGGGCGCCAGCACACTTGGGAAACCGATCATCGCAGCCGTATAGCCGGCCAGCATGAACAGATAGCCGCGCGGAGTACGGTCGAGCACGGAAAAATACACGCACACGCCCACCCACAGCACCATCGCGCCTGTCATCAGCACCGGCGCATTCGAGAGCAGGGGGACGAGGTAGACGACCACGGCGCAGCCGGTGAACGTGCCGATCAGTCGATATACCGCCTTGGAGCGCACGGCACCGGCAAAGGGCTGCGACACGATATACGCGGTCGTCATCGACCAGAACGGTCTGGGCAGACCGATCCGGTACGAAACGTACAACGCGAGCAAAGCGCCCGCGTAGCATTTGAGAGAGAAGATCGCCTCTTCGGCGGTAAACGGTTTCATGGCAAGGCAAAAATCAGGTCGAGGGGGTGCCGGTTTCCATCATGGCGGCACTGCGTCCCAGCGTGCATTTGAGCGACTCGAGCACGCGCAACGCGGTTTTCAGGTCGCCGGCGTCGATATCCGCGAACAGCGTCCGGCGCAGCTGCACCAGCAACGCTTCGATCTGTACTCGCTGAGCGTTGCCGGCTGGCGTGAGGTGCAACGTCTTGGCGCGCCGGTCATTCGCGTCTTCCTTGCGTTGCATAAGGCCGGCCGCGACCAATTGATCGAGAATGCGCACCAGCGACGGACCTTCCACGCCCAGCGCTTCGGCAAGCGCGCCTTGGCGCACCCCGTCGCCCAGACGGCCGGTCATCACGATGGGCCAGGCCGTGGCCTGCGATAAGCCAAGATCGGCCAGCGCGCGATCGGCCACGCCGCGGTAGGCTCGGGAAACCACGAGAAGGTTTGCGGTCATGGCGCTGAGGTCGGAGTCGGATGGCGTGTTCATGACTGCATTGTAGCCTATTTATTAGCATCCTATCTAATAGGCTTGAAATAAAAGGCATCCGTGCCTAATTTTTGTGTCGGGCACCCAACGGCAAGCGATAGGCCCCACGCCGGCCTGTGCGACGCAAATTGTCGCAGAGGGTCGAGAACGAATCCGAGACGGCGACCCTCTCCGCCACGCAGGGCGGAGAGGGCGGCCATTACCTGGCTCGTGTCAGCACGGCGACCGGCCAGTCGGCCAGCAGGTTCGCCACGGGCACCACGCCATCGGCTGCCACATGGCGGTCGCAACCGTTGACGATATCGGTGAGCGCGGTTCCCGCCAGATTCTGGGGCAACGCGATGGTGGTGTCCCCCCAGAAATCGGGGTCGATGGCCGGCACGACGCCTTCCGGTGCCGCGTGATCGATGCCGGCAGCCGCCAGACGCGGCACCACCACGATCACGGTTTCGCCGTCGTGCACCCGTGCAAATGCGAGCACATGACGGGAATGGGTACCTTCGGCATGCAAGGGAACATAGCGCCCGTGCTCGAAAATCTCCGGTTGCGCGCGACGCAGTTGCAGGATGCGAAACCACACGGCTTGCTTGATGCGGCCATCGTGCCAGTCGCGCAGAAGAATGGCGTTGCTGACGCTGCCGTCTTGCAGTGCCTTCAAGCCGGCTTCGCGGGCTTCGAAATCGACGGGACGGCGATTGTCGGGATCGACGAGGCTGAAGTCCCAGAATTCCGTGCCCTGATAGTTATCCGGAATCCCCGGCGAGGTCAGGCGCAGCACCGTTTGCGCCAGACTATTGATCGCGCCGGCGGCGGCGATCTCGCGCACGAACACGGCCAGGTCGCTGGCTGGCGAATCGGCGCCTTCAGTCGTCAACAGGCGGTCAAGCAGGCGCTGGCAGCTTTTTTCATACGACTCGTCAGGCGAAATCCAGCTGCTGCGCAGCTTGGCTTCGCGTACCGACTTCAACTGCCACTGCGCCACGCGATCGCCAAACGCTTTCAACCCTTCCGGATCGTCCGCCGTCAGATCCAGCGGCCACGCGCCGATCAGGGTCTGGTACAGCATGTAGCGGTCGCCGCCACTGATGCCGTCGCGATCGCTGGCGCCATCGTGGCGTTCAAACCAACGCAGCACGGTTTCGCGCCAGCGCACCGGCATTTCACTCAAGACGGCCAGACGCGCGCGCACGTCTTCGCCGCGTTTGTGATCGTGGGTGGCGGTAGTGAGCATGGCCTGCGGCGCATGCGCGGCGCGTTCGGCGCTGTGCGCATGAAAGGCTTCCGGCTCGAGCGCAAACACATCGGGGTCCGAGCCGACGTCGTTCACCGAGAGCAGACGACCGTATTGATAGAAGGTCGTGTCTTCGAGCGATTTGGCAGCCAGCGGCGGCGTCAGTTGTTGAAAGCGGCGAATCGCCTTTTGCCGCAACAGCCGTTGCGCCGGATCGGTGACCGATCCGGGTGCATCGCCGCCCAGCCATGCGGCCAATACATCCAGCAGCGGCCGATCGTCACCATCGTGCTCGTCAGCCATGCGCGTGCGCGCGCGGGCGAGAATGGCATTGAAGCGTTCCACATCGCCGCCCGCGCGACCGGCGTCATCGACGTACGTGCGATAAACCGGAAAAGCCAGCAACAGCTCCCAAAGCGCGCGTTGCAGCGCCTCACGCGAGTAGTCGCGCGTGGCGGTGCTGCTGCGTGCGATGGCATGCAGGGCATTGACGGTGGCGTTGCGTTCGACCGGGAAGTGACGTTGCAGCATCAACTCGCGCGCATCGCGCCATACGGTCATCACGGCGCGATTGTCGCCCGACAGGCGCTCCCACAGCGCGGTGAGTGCAGGTTCGCCGTGCGGATCGTGCAGGAGCGCGCCCACCTGTGCCATGAAGTCATAGCCCGTGGTGCCATGCACGCGCCACCGGTCGTCAAGCGTTTCGTCGTGGGCAAGAATCTTCTCGATCAGCAGCCATGCAGGCGTGCGCGGCAGGGCGGCGGGCCGGGCATCCATGCGGGCATCCAGCGCCGCCCGCAGGCGTGCGCAATACGCGATGGGATCGGCCAGGCCGTCCACGTGATCGATGCGTACGCCATCGATCAAGCCTTCGCTGTACAGCCGCAAGGTCAATGCATGCACGGCGTCGAAAACCTCAGGATCCTCGACGCGCACGCCCACCAATTCGCTGACTTCGAAGAAACGGCGCCAGTTGATCTCCTCGGGCGCGCACTTCCACCATGCCAGGCGGTAATGCTGGCGCTCGATCAACGCATGCAGGGCCTCACGACCCTCAGGCGTCTCGGGGTTGTGCGACGCCAGCACCGCGTCGTGCGTGTCGGCCATCGGCAAGGTTCCGGGGGCGATCGGATAAGGATTGCCATACACATCGAGCCGGTAGCGGCCGTCTTCGTGCACCAGCTTGAGATGGCCTTCGGCCAGTGCCTGGCCATAAGGGTGACCCAGAAAAGGCGCGAGGATTTTATTGTGCAACGCCGGATCGGCGGGTGCCCAGTCGATGTCGAACCATTCGGCGTAAGGGCTGGCCAAACCGTTCTCCCACACGTCCCACCACCAGGCATTGCTGGCATGTGTGGCCATATGATTGGGCACGATGTCCAGGATCAATCCCATGCCGTGTTGACGCAATGCATCGACCAGACGGTGCAGCGCGGCTTCACCGCCGAGCTCGGGATTGACCACGGCATGATCGGTCACGTCATAGCCGTGCGTAGAGCCCTTGCGGGCGGTGGACAACGGCGAGGCGTACAGATGGCTAATCCCTAAGGCCGCGTAATAAGGCACGCGGCGGCATGCGTCGTCGAGAGTGAAATCGGCGTGAAACTGTAGCCGGGCGGCGGCGCACGGTAACGTCATGATTGGCTCCGGGCTTGATGAATGGCGGCGACGCGGTCTTGCACGTCGGGCGCATCGAAAAGGGTAAGGGCGGCGACCGGCAGACGTTGCACCCAGTTCGGGTGCTCGTCGATGGTGCCGGGAATATTGGGTTGTTCATCGAGTGCCAGAAGATCCTCGAGCGGCACGACCACCAGCGGCGCCGGGCCGTGCGCGGTGAACTCGAGGATCGCCGAGACAGGCGGCGCATCGGGCGCGTCTGCCGGCGGGTGTCGCAGCAGCGCACCCGTGCGCTCCAGCGCGGCGCGCAGGGCCTGCTTGTCGGCCTCGCGCGTCTTGCGTTGATCGGCTTCGGTATCGTTGGGGCCGAAAAGCTTGAGCTTCGCGCGCCATTCGATATCGCGGCCGCGCCACCATCCCGGGATCGTCGGCAGGTCGTGCGTGGTGGTCATGGCCATCGACGCGTCGGACCATTGCGTGGCCGGGATGAACGTGCCATCCTCATCGCGTTCGAACCACAGCACCGTCATCCCCAACATGCCGGCGCGAGCGATGCGCGTGTTGAAGCCGTCCGGCACGGTGCCAAGATTTTCACCGACGACGATGGCATCGTGACGCCAGGCTTCAAGCGCAATCAAGCGCAGCATGTCGTCGATCGGATAGCGCAGATAAGCGCCATCGCGTGCGTCGGCGCCCTTGGGCACGAGCCAGGTGCGCTGCAAACCCAGGACGTGATCGATGCGGATGCCACCCGCGTGCTCGAGCACGGCGCGCAACATCTCGATGAAGGCGGCATAGCCGTTCGCATGCATGGCGACCGGCGAGAAAGCCGTCAAGCCCCAATTCTGGCCGAGTGGGTTATAGACATCGGGCGGCGCGCCGGGGGAGAGTCCCTGCAGCACATCCTCCTGCCGGCTCCAGGCGTGACTGCCGCCGGGATCGGTGCCCACGGCCAGATCCGCAATCAGTCCCACCCCCATGCCATGCGCGCGTGCGCACGCTTGCGCGGCGGCCAGGCCATCGGCGGCCAGCCACTGGGCGAATGCGAAGAAGGTAACGTCGCGGGCGTGATCGCGGGCGAACGCCGCCACGGCGCGGCTGGCGGGATCGCGCAAAGCGTCCGGCCAATCTTGCCAGGGCAAAGACTCGCCTTGGCGGGCGCGTTCACTCTGAATGGCTTCGAAGATGGCGTGGCGTTCGAGCGCCTCGCCGCCGCGCTCGCGAAACGCGTCGAACGCGTCGTGCCGCGGATCGTGCGCGCCGTCGATCCAGCCATCGAACAAGTGGCGCAACACGCGCCACCGCGCGGCGCCCGCCGCCGGCCAGTCGATCCGATCGCGGGCCTCAAGCGCCGCCAAGGTATCGGTCAGGCCCAGCGCGCTCACCGCTTGCAACACGGCGTCACGCCCGAATTGACGTGCGGGATCGGCAAACAACCCATTGAGCAATAAGCGGCTCGACGGGCTATAGGGACTGTAGCGTGAGGGGTCGGCGCCGAACATCGCATGCACCGGGCTGATCGCCAGCGCTTCTGCGCCGCGTTCGGCCGCTGCCGCCGCCAACTCGGTGAGCGCCGTGAAATCGCCAAATCCGCCCGACGCGGATGCATCGGCGTGCCGCAGGCTATACACCTGGGCAGCGGGGCCCCAGGCGCGCGCCTTCGGATGCGTCAGCCGCTCGGCCACACTTGGGCATTGGGCGGGCGCCACGGCAATGGCGACCTCGACGTCGCCGATGTGGGCAACGTAATACCCCGGCTCGGCGACCGGTGCCAATTGGGCTGCGCCGTCTTCGGTAAGCTCAGCGCGACCTTCAGCAACCTTCTCCCGCCCGGCAGACGCGCTGTCGTCGAATAGACCGCCCTCCGGAGAGGCGAAAAGATTGGCGTCCGAATCGGCGAAAAGCCCGGCATCGTCGGTGGAGAACAGTGCGGTGTCGACTTCCGGATCAGCCGCGATATCTAACGGGTCGCCGAGGGGCTCGACGCTATGGTCGGCATCGGCATCGGCATCGGCTTTGGCGTCCGCATCGACATCCGCATCCGCTTCGCCCGCGCCAGCGTCGTCGCGATGTCGCGAAACCTTCCCGCCATCGGCACGGCGGAACAAGGTATATGAACCGGGCGCGACGCCGGCGATCACGATCGGCGTGTCGACGGTTGCAATCACCAGCGCGGGCGTGGCGCCACCTTGCACCGCCGACAGTTTTTCGGTGCTGGCCTGAATGCTGGCAGCGTCGTCAGCCGGCAGGCCAAGCGCCGCCAGGAGCACGCGCAAGGCCTGCGGCGCGACAGTCTGCGGCGTGCCGCGTGCGTCGTCCCATTGCACCAACAGGCCGGCTTGCTCGGCAAGCGCGATCAGCGCGGAATCGTCCGCGTCTGGATGAGTCATGGTGGCTCCGAGTAAGCGAGTAGGGGGTCTGCGCGTCAGGGTGCAGACGGCGCACGCAGCAACGCAACGGTCGTGCCTGCCGGGAGCTGCACCGAACGCAGTGCCGCATCGGCGCCGGCGCGGCTTTCGAACAGCACTTCGGCCTCGGCGTCATAGTCATCGCTGAGCTTCTCACCCGTCACGGTTTCGGTCCCCAGATTGGTGAAGATCGCCAAGGTGCTGCCGTCGCCCAACAACCAACGGGCCGATACGGCGTGGCTGCCGAGCACTTGCGCGCCCAGTGAGGTGGCGCCAGCCAGATGCGGGGCAATGCGCGTACGGCGCAGGCCCAGCAGGTGACGGTAGAGGTCGAGCCAGGTCGATGCGTCCGGTGCACCCGCAGCGTCGTCGTCGCGTGAGCGTTCGTATGTCGAGGATTCGTTGGGGTCGGGAATTTTGGCCTGTGCGGCTTCGTCCTCGAACTCGTGCAGCCCTGCAAATTCGCGCCGGCGACCTTCGCGAACGGCCTTCACCAGTTCGGCATCGGTGTGACTGGTGAAGTACAGGAAGGGCGTTTCCACGCCGCGTTCTTCGCCCATGAAAATCAACGGGATATGGGGGCACAGCAACTGCATCGCCACGGCGGCGTGCAAGGCCTCATGATCGGGCGGCGCCAAAGAAATCAGCCGCTCACCCATGGCACGGTTGCCGATCTGGTCGTGGTTTTGCAGAAACAGCACGAAGGCAGTCGGGCGCAGGCGATGGCTCGGCGTGCCGCGCGGTTCGCCCTTGCGCATCTTGGAGGGCTCGCCCTGGAACACGAAGCCTTCACCCAACACGCGCGCCAGCTTTTCGGCCGGTGCATCGGCATAATCGATGTAGTAGGCGTTGGTCTCGCCGGTGAGCAGGTGATGCACCACGTGATGGGCATCGTCGTTCCACTGCGCATCAAAACCGTTTTCCATATGGCTGGCGATGTTGTCATCGTTCTCCAGCACCAGATGCACCTGGCGATCTTCGCCGATGTGGCTGCGCACGAACGCCGCCATCTCCGGAAGCCATTCGGGCTCGGCAATGGCGTGTACGGCATCCAGGCGCAGGCCATCGAAGCGGTACTCCGATAGCCAGTAGAGCGCATTCTCGGCGAAGAACGTGCGCACCGGCGTTTTGCGGAAATCGATCGCCGGGCCCCAAGGGGTTTGCGTGTCTTCAGTGAAGAAATCGCGCGCGTAGGCGTTGAGATAATTACCATCAGGGCCGAAGTGGTTGTAAACCACGTCCAGAAACACCATCAGCCCCAGGCCGTGCGCCGTGTCGATCATGCGCTTCAAGTCGTCGGGGGTGCCGTAGGCCGTGTCGGGCGCATACGGCAGCACGCCGTCATAGCCCCAATTGCGTGCGCCGGGGAAATCGGCGATCGGCATCAGTTCGACCGCCGTCACGCCCAATGCAGCCAGGTCGGGCAGGCGCTTGGCGATGCCGTTGAAGCCGCCGCACAGTCCGGGATGCAACTCATACAGCACCGTTTCTTCGAACGGTCGGCCACGCCAGTCGGCATGTTGCCAGGCGAAGGCGTCCGGCGCCGTCACGAGGCTGGCGTCGTGCACATCGCCATCCTGCAGGCGCGAAGCGGGATCGGGTACCGCCACATCGCCGTCGATGCGGAAACGATAGCGCGCACCGGCACCGCAGGTGGCCTGAGCCACAAAGTCGCCATTGGGTTCGCGCGTCATGGCGGCAGGTGCGCCGTCGTCGATGACCACATCGACCTGAGTCGCGTTGGGCGCCCAGAAGCGGAATTGGGTAGTGCCGTCAGGCTGCGCGGTTGCGCCGTAGGTGGGTGTAAAAGTACTCATTCGGATTCCGCCGGTAATACGACGCCCAGCAGCGTCAGGCTGTGGGCAAATACGACGATGTGGCCTTCGCCAAAGTCACGCTCGGGTTCGTCGGGCCGAGCGCTGTCCATAAGCAAGCGCCATGACTGGGCCGGCTCCGGCAACTTGAACGTCATGTCGTGGTCGCAGGCGTTGAGCAACAACAGTGTCATATCCGTGGCGCCCGTTTCCGGATCTTCGGCGGCACGGCGCAATCCCAGCACGCGGCCTTCGGGGTCGTCCCAGGCTTCCGGGCTCATGCCGTGGCCATCGAGATCGAACCAGGCGATGCATTTGAGACCCGGGCGAATCTCGCGATTGCCGTCGGTGTATCGGCTCATGCGCAGCGACCGGTACTGATGGCGCAACTGCGTGGCGCGTCCCACGAATGCCGAGAGCGACAGGCCGGCCGGTTCTGCCGCCGACTGCCAATCGAGCCACGACACGGGGTTGTCCTGACAATAGGCGTTGTTGTTGCCATCCTGCGTATTGCTGAACTCGTCGCCCGCCAGGAGCATCGGTGTGCCGTGCGAAAACAGATTGGTGGCGATCAATGCGCGCTGGACCCGGCCACGTACCTCATTGATGTGGTGATCGTCGGTATGGCCTTCGACGCCCCAGTTGCGGCTGCAGTTCTCGCTGTGGCCGTCGCGCCCGTTTTCCTGATTGGCATCGTTGTGCTTCTCGTTGTAGCTCACCACATCGCGCGTGGTGAACCCATCGTGCGAGGCGATGAAGTTGATCGATGCCCAAGGACGGCGATGTCGGCGGTCGAACAGATCGGGCGAGCCCATCAGGCGGCCCGCAAGCTCGCCGCGCTGCCCGGGATCGCCGCGCCAGAAGCGCCGCACGGTGTCGCGATATTTGTCATTCCATTCGGCGAAGCCCGGCGGATGCTGCCCGAGCTGATAACCGTCGGGACCGATATCCCACGGCTCGGAGATCAACTTCACGCGTTGCAATACGGGATCTTGCAGGATGGCGTCAAAAAAGCCGGAGCCCGGATCGAAACCCGTGCCCTCGCGGCCGAGCGTCACGCCAAGATCGAACCGGAAACCATCCACCCGGTAAGACGTGGCCCAATAGCGCAGCGAGTCCATCACCATCTGCAATACGCGCGGGTGCGACAGATTCACCGTGTTGCCGCAACCGGTGTCGTTGATGTAATAGCGCTCCTGGCCGGGCAGCAGGCGGTAGTAACTGGCGTTATCGAGCCCGCGCCACGAGAGGGTGGGGCCCAATTCGCTGCCTTCGCAGGTGTGGTTGTAGACCACATCCAGGATCACTTCGATGCCCGCCGATTGCAGGCGGCGGATCGCCATGCGCAAATCGTTGGGGCCGCCGCGCGACAGATATTGCGGCTCGGGGGCGAAAAAATTGAGGGTGCTGTAGCCCCAGTAATTCTTCAGACCGCGCTGCAGTAGAAAATGATCTTGCAGATACGCGTGCACCGGCAGCAATTCGAGCGAGGTCACGCCGAGCTTGTGCAGATGGTCGATGAAGCGCGGGCTGGACAGGGCGGCTGCCGTGCCCCGCAGATCGCTGCGCACATCGTCGCGTTGCATCGATACGCCGCGCACGTGCGCTTCGTAGATCACCGTGTCGTCCCACGGACGGCGCGGCCGGTCGATGCTGCCCCAGTTGAACGCATCGTCCGTGACCATCGCCTTGACCATGGCCGGCGCGCTATCGCGACGGTCCATGCTCAGATCGCCGCGCGCCCCGCGATAACCGAACAAGGCATCCGACCACTTCAAACTGCCGACCAGATGCCGGGCATACGGGTCGAGCAGCAGCTTATGCGGATTGAAGCGGTGGCCGTTTTTCGGATCGTATGGCCCATAGGCCCGATAGCCGTACACCAGGCCGTGGCCGGCGTCGGGCAAGTAACCGTGCCACACCTCATCGGTGCACTCCGGCAGTACCAAACGCTTGAGCTCTTTGCGGCCGTTGGCGTCGAATATGCACAACTCGATTTTCGTCGCATTCGCGGAGAACACCGCGAAGTTGACGCCCAAACCGTCGCTCGTGGCGCCCAAGGGGTAAGGGTTTCCGGGGGAAAGTCGATCGGGTTGCAATACTGACATCTATGATCATCCTCGATATTCAAAAATAACGGTGGCCAACGGCGGCAAGGTCAGCGAAAGCGACTGATCCTGACCATGTGCGGCATCGCCCTGCGTGTGCGCGGCGCCGGCGTTGCCCAACCCCGAACCGCCATACAGGCCGGCGTCGCTATTGAAACGCTCGGCCCACGTGCCGGCGCGCGGCACGCCGATGCGATAGTTCTCGCGCGGCACCGGCGTGAAGTTGCACACCACCAGGACGAGACGATCGCCATCGCGCCGCAGGAATGCCGCCACACTGTTGGCCATGTCGTCGCCGATCACCCAGGCAAAGCCGGCCGGATCGGCGTCGGTGCGATGCAGTGCCGGCAGTTCGCGATAGAGGTGATTCAGATCGCGCACGGATTGCTGTACGCCCTTATGCATCGCATCGTCGAGCGCGCCCCAATCGAGCTGCCCGTCGTGGTTCCATTCGCGGCCCTGTGCCAGCTCCTGACCCATGAACAGCAGCTTCTTGCCGGGGTGCGCCCACATGAAGCCGTAGTACGCGCGCAGGGTGGCGAACTTCTGCCACCGGTCGCCCGGCATCTTGGTCAGCAATGACCCCTTGCCATGGACCACCTCATCGTGCGAAAGCGGCAGGATGAATTTTTCGGAATAGGCGTACACCATGCCGAATGTCAGATCGTTGTGGTGATACTTGCGGTGGATGGGCTCCCACTCCATGTACTGGAGGGTGTCGTGCATCCAGCCCATGTTCCACTTGTAGTGGAAACCCAGGCCGCCATCGGCTACCGGTGCGGTGACGCCCGGCCATGCCGTGGATTCCTCGGCGATCATGACCACACCCGGGCATTGCTCGGCGATGGTGCCGTTCAGCCGGCGAAGAAACTCGACCGCTTCCAGATTTTCCCGCCCACCGTATTGATTGGGAATCCACTCGCCGGCCTTGCGGCTGTAGTCGCGATAAAGCATCGACGCCACAGCGTCCACACGCAAACCATCGACGTGAAAGTGACGCAGCCACTCGAGCGCACTGGCGATCATGAAATTACGCACCTCGTTGCGGCCGAGGTTGTAGATCATGGTGTTCCAATCCGGGTGATAGCCCTCGCGCGGATCGGCGTATTCGTACAGCGCCGTGCCGTCGAACTCGATCAAGCCGTGCACGTCGTTGGGGAAGTGTGCCGGCACCCAATCGAGGATCACGCCGATGCCCGCCTGGTGGCAGCGATCGACGAAGCGGGCAAACTGCGCCGGCGTGCCGTAACGGGCCGTGGGGGCAAACATGCCCAGCGGCTGGTAGCCCCACGAGCCGCCGAAGGGATGCTCCATGATCGGCAGCAATTCGACGTGCGTGAAGCCCATCGATTTCACGTAGTCGATCAGGCGGGCGCCCAGGTGATCCCAGACGCTGCCCTCCTGCTGATCGTCATGCACCCAGGAAGCAAGGTGCACCTCGTAGATGGAGATCGGTGCGGTCGGCGCCTGCTCGCTGCCGCGGCGCGCAAGCCAGGCATCGTCGTTCCAGGTGAACGGCGTAGGATCGGCCACGATCGACGCCGTGGCGGGTGCCACTTCGGCCTGACGCGCCATGGGATCGGCCTTTTGCAAGACGCCGCCGTGGGCCCCCAGCAATTCGAACTTGTAGCGCGCGCCGGCCTGCGCCCGCGGCACGAAGAGTTCCCAAACGCCGGCGCGATGGCGCAACCGCATCGGGTGGCGGCGGCCATCCCAGCCATTGAAGTCGCCGATGATCGACACGCGTCGGGCGTTGGGCGCCCACACGGCAAAGCGCACACCGTCGACCCCTTCGTACGTGGCCACATTGGCGCCCAGGCAATCGCTGAGATTGCCATGCGCGCCCTCGGCGATCAGGTGCAGATCGAGTTCGCCCAACAGCGCGCCGAACGCGTAGGCATCCTCGGTTTCCTGGATCACGCCGCCGGGCCAGGTGACGCGCAGCAGATACGCACCGTCATGGCCGATCGGTCCCACGAACAGGCCTTCCCGCACATTGTGCAGCACCGACGTGTCGCTGCCCGAGCGGGTGGTGACCTGTACCGATTCGGCACCGGGCACGAACACCCGTAGCACTGCGACGCCGTTGACGTCGTGGCGGCCCAGCACGCTGAAGGGATCATGGTGGCGGGCACCGGCCAGCGCATCGATATCCACACCGGCGATGGCCGCTTGCAGATCGAAGCCGTCCGACAGGGATGTTGGCGGGGCCGTGTCGATGGGGGGACGTTCACCGCCCACGGTAATGTCACCGGGTTGCGCGATACCGGTGGCGATATCGGGCGCCGATGCGGAGTGGGGTCCGCCCGCCACGGGAGAGGAGGCTTTCGCTACGCCGACCGACTTCTTGGCGGCCGCACTGCGGGCCGTCGGTTTGACGGGCGCGGGCAGGGCGGCGCTGGTGGCTGCCGTGGCCCGCTTGCGAGGCGTGGCCGTTGCCGCCGCAGCCGTCGCGGTTTTCACGACCGGCGTCGTGCCGGCGCTGTTGGCGACGGTTTTGCTCGCCGCCAGCTTCTTGACGGCAGTCTTGCTTGCTGTCGCCGGCTTCACTGCGGTTGGCTTCACTGAAGTCGGCTTCACTGCGGTCGGCTTCACTGCCGCTCCCTTCAATGCAGCGTGTTCAGCCGCTGCGGTGTCGCTGGCCGGGGCAGTTTTGCTCGCCGGTTTGGACGTCGGGCTCGCGCGGCGCGCAGGCTTCTCGGATTGCGTCATGATTAGCTTGCCTTATCTGTGTTGTGCGGCGTGTTGAGCAGGCGATGCGCCAGGTCGGACAGGCCAGCCAGCGGAATAGCGATCCAATCGGGGCGGTGCGAGGCTTCGTACACCACCTCGTAGGCCGCTTTTTCCAGCAGGGCCAGATCCAACAAGGCGGCGAGCGCGGCGTCGTCGATCCACGCGTGCTCGGCCTCCTGTGCCGTATTGCGGTATGCGGCGAGGAAGGCCTCGCTCGCGATGGCGCGGAATTGTTCCAGCATCTTGTCGCGGTGGGCGCGCTTGGCGGCTTCCGTGGGCGAGGGATCAGCACTCTCGCCGGTTTCCTGCGTTTTGGCCAGGAAGGCGGCCGCCGCGTAGTCGAACGATCGCAACAGACCCGCCACATCGCGCAGCGGCGTGGTCTTGCGACGACGCTCGGAGAGCGGGCGTGCAGGCTCGCCCTCGAAGTCGATCAGGTAGGCATCGCTTTGTGCGATGAGCACCTGACCTAAGTGAAAGTCGCCATGTACTCGGGTGCGCAACGTGCCCGTCATGCGCTGCGCGCGCTCGCTGATCGCCGCGAGCAAGGCGTCGCGCGATGCGGCGAGTGCGCTGCTCTGCGCACGGGCCGCTTGCGGCACATTGTTCTGAGGCGAGGCCAGCGCATCGAGCGCGCGATCCAGCATCGTGCGAATGTCCTCTGCCCACAGCTGGGCGTCGTCTGCGGTGGCCTTCTCAGGGGAGAACGCAGCGTCGTCGGTAGGCAGCGCCATGGCCGCGTGCATCTGCGCCAGCCGCTTGCCGATCGCTCCTGCCACTGCCGCGTAACCCTGCAAATCTTCGACGAAGTCCTCTGCGGTTTCGTTGATGAGGCTGGCGTTTTCCAGTGCGTGCGACAAATAGTCCATTGTCCAGGCCCAGGCATCGCCCTGGTTGGTGACGTTGGCGTGCAGCAGCATCAAGGTGCTCGGCGTGCCGTCGGCGTCAATGCGCACCACCTCGCCGTACAGCGCCGCGGCGTTCTCGTATCCAAGCGTCGTCAAACGGCGCGTCATTTCCACTTCGGGGTGCACGCCCGGCACCACCCGGCGCACGATCTTGGCAATGGCCTTGCCGCCAATCACGAACGAGCTGTTGGATTGCTCACCATGGAACCAGCGCACTTCGGCGTCGTCCGGCAACGCCAGCGTATCGATGCCGGCTTCCGGGCGGAACACGATCGAGCCGTGACCGGTAACTTGCTCCACCGGCAGGGTCGTGCTTTTACGCAGATTGTCGATCAGCGCAAACGCGAATCCCGGCAGTGTGAAGGCATCGGTGACCATGCCCATCTCGGGGCCGCGGCGCACGCGCGCCAGCGCATACTGCTGCGGCATTGGCGGAAGATTTTCGGTCCACATCAAGGCCAGCGGCAGCTGATAGCGTTCGACGGCCTCGCCGAATTTCACGTCGAACTCAGCCAGGAACATTTCATGTTCGCCGCCCGGCAATGGCGTGGCATAGGCCAGTTGCGCAAGCGTTGGCTTGCGATCCTTGGCGAACCAGCGTTGACGTGCCAGGTACAGCGGCAGCACCTCCTGGCGCAGGGTGGTCAGGGAGCCGTCGGTCAGTTGATAACCTTCGCGGCCGCGCAGCACGAGCGTCACGTATTCGGGCATTTGTTCGGGCATCGTTGCATGCCACGCCGGGGGCGTTGCATCCTCACTCAATTCAAACCAGTAAAAGCCGTAGGGCGGAAGCGTCAGCAGATAAGGTAGTTCGCCGATCGCGGGAAACGACGTGCCGCCCAGCAACTCGACCGGCACGCGGCCATTGAAGCCCGCCATGTCGAGTTCGACGGGCTGCGATGCATTCGACATATTCGCCACGCACAACACCGACTTGCCTTCGTGCTCGCGCAGATACGCCAGAATCTTGCGGTTGCCGGGATAGAGGAAACGCAGCTTGCCGCGGCCGAACGCATTGGTCTGCTGACGCTTGTCCAGCATGCGGCGCGTCCAATTCAACAGCGAATGCGGATCGCGTTGCTGCGCTTCGACGTTGACGGCTTCATAGCCATACAGCGGCCCCATCAACGCCGGTAACGGCAAACGTTCGGGATCGGCGCGCGAGAACCCGCCGTTGCGATCCGGGGACCACTGCATCGGCGTGCGTACGCCGTCGCGGTCGCCCAGATGAATGTTGTCGCCCATGCCGAGTTCGTCGCCGTAATAGATGACGGGCGTGCCCGGCATCGACAGCAACAGGCTGTTCATCAGTTCGATCCGGCGACGATCGCGCTCGAGCAGTGGCGACAGGCGGCGCCGGATCCCCAGGTTGATACGCGCGCGGCGGTCGGCGGCATACACATCCCACAGATAGTCGCGCTCGCTGCTCGTCACCATTTCGAGCGTCAGCTCATCGTGATTGCGCAGGAAGATGGCCCACTGGCAGTTTTCCGGAATGTCCGGCGTCTGGCGCATGATGTCGGTGATCGGGAACCGGTCGGCCCGCGCGATCGCCATGTACATGCGAGGCATCAACGGAAAGTTGAACGACATGTGGCATTCATCGCCCGTACCGAAATATTCCTGCGCGTCTTCCGGCCATTGATTGGCCTCGGCCAGCAACATGCGCCCCGGATAGTTCTTGTCGATTTCGACGCGGATCTGCTTGAGCACCGCATGGGTCTCGGGCAGGTTTTCGTTGTTCGTGCCTTCGCGCTCAATCAGATACGGCACCGCATCCAGCCGCAGACCGTCCACGCCCAAGTCGAGCCAGAAGCGCATCACGCTCAACACTTGCTCGATGACTTCGGGATTGTCGTAGTTCAGGTCGGGTTGATGCGAATAGAACCGGTGCCAGAAGTAGGCCCCCGCAACGGGGTCCCATGTCCAGTTCGATTTTTCGGTGTCGCAGAAGATCACCCGCGTGCCGGCGTAAGCCTGATCGTTGTCCGACCACACATAATACGCACGCTCGGGCGAGCCGGCCGGTGCTTCGCGAGCACGCTTGAACCAATCGTGCTGGTCGGAAGTGTGGTTGACCACAAGCTCGGTGATGACCCGCAACCCGCGCTCGTGCGCCGCATCGATGAAACGCTTCGCATCTTCCAGCGAGCCATAATCGTCGTGCACGCCGCAATACTGAGCGATGTCATATCCATCGTCGCGGCGCGGAGAGGGGTAAAACGGCAACAGCCACACCGTATTGACGCCCAGTTCGGCGATGTAGTCGAGCTTGGCGATCAAGCCCTGGAAATCACCGACGCCGTCGTTGTTGGCGTCGAAAAACGATTTCACGTGCAACTGATAAATGACGGCGTCTTTGTACCAGAGCGGATCGTCGCGGTTGGCCGCGTTCACGCTTTCGAACTTCTGCATAATCGTTGTCTCGCTTTTATTCTTCGGTTTACTGCGGCAGGCGCAGGCGCCACACGGCATAAGGCCGATCCGGCGTGAGCGATACGAATTGCTGTTTGCCGTGCCAGGTTTGTGTGCCGCCATTGATCAGGTCGTCGACTTGCAGTGCGCCGTCATCCGGCAACCCGAAGGTCCAGACGGGAAGCTCGATGGCTGCGGACTGCGGCTCGAAAGGATCGAGGCTGATCGCCACCAACACGACGTTGTCGCGGGCAGGCGTCGATTTCATGAAGTACATGATGCGGTCGTTATGCGCGACCAACGCTTGAAAACCCAGGTGGGTTTGCAACGCCGGATTATCGCGCCGCAACCGGTTCATCTGCGTCATTTCGGCAATGATGTTGCCGGGACGGCTCCAATCCCAGGCAACCACTTCGTACTTCTCGCTGTCCAGATACTCTTCCTTGCCGGGCAGCGCACGGCCTTCGCACAATTCGAAGCCGCTATACATGCCCCACAACCCCGACGTCGTCGTGGCCAGGGCCATGCGAATCAAAAAGCCCGGTCGGCCCGAGCGCTGAAGAAAGCGCGGGTTGATGTCGGGCGTGTTGACGAAGAAGTTGGGACGGAACTCGTCGGACACCGGCGGCGTGTTGATCTCTTCCATGTAGGCGACCAGCTCGTCTTTGTTTTCGCGCCAGGTGAAATAGGTGTACGACTGCGAAAAGCCGACCTTCGCCAGGCGATACATCATCTTGGGGCGAGTGAAGGCTTCGGACAAGAAAAGTGCATCGGGGCAATGGCTCTGCACTTCCGAAATCATCCATTCCCAAAATGGCAGCGGCTTGGTGTGCGGATTATCGACGCGGAAAGTGCGAACGCCGTGATCGGTCCAATACAAGATCACGTCGCGCAACGCTTCCCACAACCCCAGTTGCTCGGCGGGCGACGCACCAGTGCTGTAGAAGTCGACGTTGACGATGTCTTCGTATTTCTTGGGCGGATTCTCGGCGTAGCGCATCGAGCCGTCTGCCCGCCAGGCAAACCACTCGGGATGGTCTTTGAGCCACGGGTGATCGGGCGAGCACTGGATGGCGAAGTCGAGTGCGATCTCCAGACCATGCTCCCGCGCCGCAGCCACCAATCGGTGAAAGTCATCCACAGTGCCGAGTTCGGGGTGGATGGCGTCGTGACCGCCGTCGGCAGACCCGATGGCATAGGGGCTGCCAGGCTGGTCCGCCAGCGCGTTGAGACTATTGTTCTTGCCCTTGCGATTCTTCAAGCCGATCGGATGGATCGGCGGGAAGTACAGCACGTCGAAGCCCATGTCGCGAATGGCCGGCAGGCGCTTGATGACGTCATCGAACGTGCCGTGGATCGCCGCATCGCCGCTTTGCGAACGGGGAAACAATTCATACCAGCTGGCGAACTGCGCCGCTTGGCGATCCACCCATACCGGCAATGCCTGTGGACTGAACGTCTCGAAGGGGTGCGCGCATGCGATCGCCATCGTGGCGGCGGTGTCGTCGGCAAGCAAGCGAGCAATTTGCTCCGGCATGGCCGCCGGTATTTGCGTCGTCGTGCTGGTGCTCATGGACACCGGCGTGCCTACCACCAACGTCAACTCGGTCAGATCGCGCACAGCCTGACCCTGATCGCGATTGTCTTCCACGGTAAAGCGATTGGCACGCGCATTGGCCGTGTCGTTGGCGCGCTTCAACGCATGCGCGACCAGCAACCGGCCTTCTTCAACCTCGAGCGACACGTCCAATCCGGCCGCGTGCTTTTTGCCCAACTCGTCGCGGTATGACTCCCACTCATCGCGCCAGGCGCAAATCCGAAACTCGTGTCCGCCCACGCGTTGTGCAGTGAAGCTGGCTTGCCAGCGATCGTTCGGCAACTTGAGCATGCGCACGCTTTGCCATTTGGGCTCATCCAGTGCGCGCCAGTGCAGTGCCACGGCGAGGCGATCATGACCATCCATGAATACGTCGGCTTCGACATCGATCGTGTCGCCAACCACGCGCTTGATTGGAAAGCGGCCGTGATCCACGACCGGCGTGATGCTCTCGATGGCAATGCGCGGCATCGACAACGGATCCGCCTCGTCGACCGCGATGCCGGCAGGGTGCACGCGTGCGAGCACCGGCGCTGCCGTCCGCATGCGCAGCATCACAGCGCCACCAGGGGGAAGCGTGACGGGCAGGTGGGTGGTGGCCTCGGCGGGATCGGACCCCTCATCGGCCACGCGCGATTCAACTTCAACGAAGCCATTGGGCAAACGCGATGCGAGCAGGCGCGCGTCGGGTTCGACCGCGCGATGGTTCGAGCTATTGACGAGCAACAACGCGCCGCGCGAATCTGCCGCATCATCGTCGCCGTCGGGTGCGGTGCCCAACGGATCGTGACGGAAGAATGCGAACCAGGCGCCGTCGGGCGCGGCCACGCGATGCAGGCGGCCGCTCGGGCGATGCTCGTGGATCAGCCAGCGATTGACGGTACTGATGCGCAACTGCGCCGCTTCACCTTCGGCGCACGCGGCGCTGACGAGCAGGCCGTCGGCGGTTTGCGCGGCCGTCCACAATGCCCGCTCGGTGATGTCGGCCGACGGCGGGTTGACGGAACCGTCTGCGGCGACGTCGTCATGCAGAGCGGCGACGCAGGCAATCACGGGTGCCACGCGACTCAGGCGGTCGTACTCTGTAAAGAGCCATTCGCTACGGTAATCCCACCACGGCAGCGAGCCAAACGTGAAGTCGAAAGCAATGCCCTGAATCGCATCGAGTTGCTGGGGCGACAGGCCGGGTGTCCACGCGGCGAGCACGGCATGGGGATGTGAGGCATTGATGCGCTCGACCACGACGCGCCAGTCGTCAGCCGCGATGGCGCCGATGTCCATCAGACGGAAGCCCGATGCACCCGCATCGAGCAGGGCAGCCATCGAGGCGATTCGGTGTTCAAGGTAAGCGGAATGGAGACGACCCGCAGTACGCAAAGCCAGGCGATTGCCGCTGGCGGGGCGCCCGTGGCGAGGATCGAGATAGACGCGGCTTTCTTCGGCGCCGACAAACCAGTCACCATGCTCGGCAACCAGAGCGGTGTCTTCGGCCACGCTGTCCAGTGAGATGTCGAACCATGCGCCCAGGCCCATGTCGGCTGCTGCGCTCAAGCTTGATTGCACCCCCACCAGACCCATCTCAGGCGACCCACCCAGCATTGCGCTGGGCGCGCCGAATGCAATGCTGTCGAATCCTAACGATCTGGCCGCTTCACAAGCCAGTACCACGTCGGCGTCTTCCGACCCTTGGGAGAGTCGGGAGGCGGACCCCACGAGCACATTCGAAATGTCGTAAATACGCGGGGCCGATGCCTTCGTTGTCATCATAGGATGTCCTAGTAGTGTAGGGGGTGTGCAGGGCTCCTTTCGGGAAGCTGGACCGACGGCCGTCAGGCGGCCGCGGCTCCCGGCAGGAGTCGCTCCTGACGGGTATCGTCGGAGCGGGCTTTCCGCCTTGCAGCAACTGCCTTGCCCGCCGTGGCAACAGCCTTCGCCATGGCGGTTTTCGGCAATGCACTGGCGGCTGCGCCCACCGCGCGAACGGGGGAGGGCTTGGCCACGGAAACGACGGCCGGCGCGGGCGCCACCATCAATTCGACCGGCACGATCGACTTGAACAACTGCGCATACACCGGCGCGCAGCGATCCCAGCTGAAATCTGCCGTCATGCCGTTGTATTGCATCTTGCGCCACAACTCGGGCTGCTCGGCATGCAACGCCACGGCGCGGTCGATGGCGCCGGACATTGCGTCCACCGTCTCGCCTTCAAAGAGGAAGCCGCTGGCGTGCTGTGCAGCGTCTGCACTGCTGCCCACGCCGGGATCGGAGATCGTGTCGGCCATGCCACCCGTTTTCGAGCCGATCGGCAATGTGCCGTAGCGCATTGCATAAATGGGCGTCAGGCCGAATGGCTCGAAGCGGCTGCCGTGCAGCAGGATATCCCCGCCGGCGTGCAGCAGGTGAGCCGTTTTTTCATTGAAGCCGATGCGCACCGAGAAGCGATTCGGAAAGCGCTCCGTGGCAGATTTCAACGCGTGTTCGAGGCGCTTGTCGCCTTGACCAATCAGTGCCACCTGCAGATTCGGATGCTTGTCCAGCGCACGTGGAATGGCTTCTGCGGCCAGATCAGCCATCTTTTGCGTCGTCAGTCGGCTACCCATCACCATCAGCGTGGTGCTGGGATCTACGGTCAAGCCGAAGGCTTCCTGCAGCTCGCGCTTGCAGGTTGCCTTATTGGTGAGGTCGTTGGCGTTGAAGCGGCGATGCGGGATCTGCTCGGCGCGATCCGGATCCCACACATCGACATCGATGCCGTTAGGGACGGGCACAAGCGAATCGGCGCGGCTTTGCAGCACGCCTTCCAGCCCGCAGCCGAATTTGGGCGTGAGGATTTCACGGGCATAAGTGTGGCTGACCGCAGTGATGCGGTCGGCAAACAGGATGCCCGCCTTCATGAAATTGAGCTTGCCCCAGAATTCGATGCCGTCGGGCGTCAGATATTCTGGTGCGATGCCAAGCTTGGGTGCCAACGACATGTCATACACGCCCTGGAACGCCAGATTGTGAACGGTCAGAACGCTCTTGACCTTCTTGACGCCGGCTTGATGCATGAAGAGCGGAATCAACGCCGCGTGCCAATCATTGGCGTGCACCACGTGCGGTGCCGGCAGTGGCGTGTGACCGGCCGCAATGCGTGTGGCCGCATGTGCGAGCGCCGCAAAGCGAACGGGATTATCTTCGTATTCCTGACCATTCTCGTCGACGTAGAGATTGTCGCGATCGAACAGCGCATCGTTTTTAAGCAATAACACCGGCAGCCCAAGCGCATCGCAATAGGCCGAAATCAGTGTGGCTTCACCACCCGGCAGACCCCGCAGCGGCGCGACTTCGCGCGCATTCTGCACTTGGTCGATCACGCCGCGATACGCCGGCAGAAGCAGCGTCAAATCGCCACCCTGCTTGTCGTAGGCGCGTGCCATGCCACTGATTGCATCGCCCAACCCGCCGGTTTTCGCCAGGGGATAGGCTTCCGAAGTCACCGCCAAAATTTTCAACGCCACAGTAAGCACTCCTATGTCGATGCGTGAGGCGCATCTGCTCAGGCAATTCCGGCCCGATTCGGAGAGTGGTTCGCTTAAGCCGGCGCCGGTGCTCAATAAGGCCGGCGGGGGTTGGTACTGCAAAAAACCTGTTGCAGTGCCGAAACAAATCACCCGTTCATAAATTCCGTTTGAAACTACGCAACTGCCGTGCCTGAGTCGCCGACCTAGACCTGATCGCTCACAGCATGCACTTTTTTGGTGTGCACTGCACCAAAATGGACCCGAATCTGCTCCGATTCGATGCATTACGCCCGATTTCGGAAGGATATTTGCAGGATGCCCTGCATTTATTTCAGGGCGATGGCGCGTTTCTTGCGCTGTAGTGGCGAACTTTTGTCAAAATTAACGGTTATGGATCTGATCGTCGCTCGTCCAGAAGGACTGTATTGCCCTCCCGGCGATTTTTATATTGATCCTTGGCGCCCCGTCGATCGCGCGGTTATCACGCATGGCCATTCCGACCATGCAAGAGTTGGGCACCAGCATTATCTCGCCGTGGATCAAAGTCGCGGCGTCCTTGACGCGCGCTTGGGCAACATTCGTCTGGAGACGCTTGCCTATGGCGAGTCGCGTATTCACAACGACGTATCCATCAGCTTTCATCCGGCAGGCCATGTGCTCGGATCGGCGCAGGTGCGCGTTGCGTATCGCGGCGAGGTTTGGGTCGCATCAGGTGACTACAAGGTTGAGGACGACGGCACGTGTACACCCTTTGAGCCTGTTCCGTGTCACACTTTTATTACAGAGTCGACATTTGGTCTGCCGATCTATCGTTGGGATCCGCCGACGGTTTTGAATGCGGATATTAATGCGTGGTGGCGTGCCAACGCGGCCGAGGGGCGCACGTCGATCGTCTTTTGTTATGCCTTCGGTAAGGCGCAGCGATTGCTGCACGGACTTGAAGCCGATATCGGGCCTATCGTCGTGCATGGCGCGGTCGAGCGCCTCAATGCGGTTTACCGCGAGGCGGGCGTGACGCTGCCGCCGACGTTGCGGGTGTCCGACCTCAGCGCGGATACGCCGCTGAATCGCGCTCTGGTGGTGGCCCCCCCTTCGGCGCAAGGCACACCGTGGATGCGGCGCTTCGGCGACTATGTGGATAGTTTCGCCAGTGGCTGGATGCGGCTTCGTGGCGCCCGTCGGCGGCGCGGCGTGGACCGGGGATTCGTGATGTCGGATCATGCCGATTGGCCGGGGCTGATGCGGGCGATTGCCGGTACCGGCGCGCAGCAGGTTTACGTCACCCACGGCAGCGTGGCCACGCTGGTGCGCTGGCTTGATGAACAAGGTTTGGACGGCCGGGCCTTCAAAACCGAGTACGGCAACGAAGAGGACGATACGGAGGCCGACGCAGCATGAAGGCCTTTGCCGAGCTTTACGCGGCCCTGGATGCCACGACGTCCAATAACGCCAAGCTGGCTGCGATGGTGGCGTACTTCAAGCAGGCAGCGCCTGCCGATGCCGCGTGGGCGGTGTACTTCCTGGCGGGTGGCAAACCGCGGCAACTGGTGCCGGTCAAAGTGCTGCGCGAATTTGCCGTCAAGATTTCCGGCGTGCCGTTGTGGCTCTTTGAGGAGAGCTACGAGGCCGTGGGCGATCTGGCCGAAACGCTGTCGTTGCTGCTGCCGCCCGGCAGTGGCGACGACGACATGGGTTTGGCGCAGTGGATGCAGGACCGTCTGCTGCCCATGCGGGGTCAGCCGCCCGAGGCCTTGATCGCCCACCTCACCACGTATTTTGCGCCGCTTGGCACAGTCGAGCGGTTCGTCTGCGCCAAGCTGTTGACCGGGAGCCTGCGCGTCGGGGTCTCGAAGCTGTCGGTCACCAAGGCCTTGGCGCAAGTGGGTGAACTGGACGCCAAGCAGGTGGCGCATCGCTTGATCGGATACACGGACGTGTCGGCACGTCCCGATGCGGCGGCTTACGCGCGCCTGGTGGCGCCGGCCTCTGACGATGCCCATGTGCAGGCGGGCGCTCAGCCGTATCCCTTTTTTCTCGCCCATCCGCTGCAGACTGCGCACGAGACGTTCGATGCGCAACTCGGCCCGCCCGATCGGTGGCAGATCGAATGGAAGTGGGATGGCATTCGCGCGCAAATCGTGCGGCGGGCCGGCGAAGTGCACGTGTGGTCACGCGGCGAGGAGCTGGTGACCGACCGCTTTCCCGAGTTGATCCGCATCGGCGGTCAACTGGCCGACGGCACTGTGCTGGATGGCGAGATCGTCGTATGGCGCGACGATCGCGTGCAGCCTTTCGCCGTGCTTCAGCAGCGTCTGGGCCGCAAAACCGTCGGCCCCAAACTGTTGAACGATATTCCGGTGTCGTTCATGGCATTCGACATTCTCGAGGCGGCGGGCGCCGATCTGCGCACGTTGCCGCAATCCGCGCGGCGAGCGCAACTCGAGGCGTTGGCCGCCACCGTTACCGACAGCGGTCTGCAAGTGTCGCCGTTGCTGACGGGCGCGACTTGGGCCGCACTGGCGCAGCAACGCGAAGCGTCGCGCACATTGGGTGTGGAAGGGATGATGCTCAAGCATCGCGACGCGCACTATGGCGTGGGCCGTACGAAGTCCAGCGGCACCTGGTGGAAATGGAAGGTCGATCCGTTCGCGATCGACGCGGTGCTGCTCTACGCGCAGCGGGGCCACGGCCGCCGCGCCAGTCTGTACACCGATTACACGTTTGCCGTGTGGGATGCGCCGGAAGGCGACCCCGCGCGCAAGCTGGTGCCGTTCGCCAAGGCCTATTCGGGCTTGACCGACGCCGAGATCCGCAAGGTGGACGCCATCGTCCGGTCGACCACGATCGAGAAATTCGGCCCGGTGCGCAGTCTCAAGCCGTCGCAGGTATTCGAATTGGGCTTCGAAGGCATCGCCCGCAGCGCCCGCCATAAAAGTGGTATCGCGGTACGCTTTCCGCGCATGTTGCGGTGGCGCACCGACAAGAAAATCGAGGAGGCCGATACGCTGGCCAGCCTCTCCGAACTGCTGCCGCAATGACGATCGGCCAGGATGTGCGCGCGTGGTTTGCGGGGCAGGGATGGAAGGCGTTCGCGTTTCAGCGTGAGGTATGGACGGCCATGCGCCAGGGCAAGAGCGGGTTGCTCCACGCCACCACCGGAGCCGGTAAAACCTATGCGGCATGGCTTGGCGCGCTCCAGGCTTTTTCGGGCAAGACGACGACCGCGCGGGCGGCCCCGCCGCTTACCGTGTTGTGGCTGACGCCCATGCGGGCGCTGGCGGCCGATACGGAGCGCGCGTTGAATGCGCCGTTGGCCGATCTCGATTGCGGTTGGACCGTGGGTGTGCGCAGCGGCGATACGGTATCGAGTGTGCGTGCCAAACAGGATCGCCGCTTACCGACCGCGTTGATCACCACGCCGGAAAGCCTGTCGTTGATGTTGGCGCACAAGGACGCCCAATCGCGGCTATCGCATGTACGTGCCGTGATCGTCGACGAGTGGCACGAGTTGCTGGGCAACAAGCGCGGGGTGCAGGTGCAATTGGCCCTGGCACGTTTGCGTCAATGGCAGCCTGAGCTGGTGGTGTGGGGCCTGTCGGCTACGTTGGGAAATCTGCCCGAAGCGATGGCGGCGTTGCTGCCTGCCGATCGCGCAGGCGATGGCGTGCAGGTGCAGGGCAAGGTGCCCAAGTCGATCACGATCGACACGCTCATTCCGCCCACGCCCCAACGCTTCCCGTGGGCCGGTCATATGGGGATGTCGATGCTGCCGGCAGTGGTTGATGAAATCGCGCAGCATTCCAATACGTTGATCTTCGTGAATACGCGGTCGCAGGCCGAGCGCTGGTATCAGGCGCTGCTGGAAGCCTGCCCGGAATGGGCCGGGGTACTGGCGCTGCACCACGGTTCGTTGGCGAAATCGGCCCGTGATTGGGTCGAGCAGGGGTTGAAGGCTGGCAAGTTGAAGGCGGTGGTGTGCACGTCAAGCCTGGATCTGGGCGTGGACTTCCTGCCGGTCGAGCGGGTGTTGCAGATCGGCTCGCCCAAAGGCGTGGCACGGCTGCTTCAACGGGCCGGGCGCTCGGGCCATGCACCGGGACGGCCGTCGCGCGTGACCATGGTACCCACGCACAGTCTGGAGCTGGTGGAAGCCGCCGCTGCGAGGGCGGCCGCGCGGGCCGGCCATATCGAATCGCGCCGCTCGCCCGATAAGCCATTGGACGTGCTGGTGCAGCATGCGGTCACGGTGGCACTGGGCGGCGGATTTCACGCCGACGCGTTGTATGCGGAAGTCCGGCAGGCGCACGCCTACCGGTCGCTGACCGAATCGGAATGGGCCTGGGTACTGGATTTCATTCGACAGGGCGGACGCTCGCTGGGCGCGTATCCCGATTATCGGCGCGCCGTGCCGGACGACGAAGGCATCTGGCGCGTGCCCGATGCGGCCGTGGCGCGCCGGCATCGCATGAGCATCGGCACCATCGTGGGCGATGCCAACATGACAGTGCGGTACTGGTCGGGGCGTGGCGGCGGGGCGCGCCTGGGTACGGTCGAAGAGAGTTTCATCGCGCGCCTGAAGAAGGGTGACTGCTTTCTGTTTGCCGGTCGCTTGCTGGAGCTCGTGCGCACGCACGAGATGACGGCCTATGTGCGGCGCGCCACCGGCGCCCGGGCCGCCGTACCGCGCTGGAATGGCGGTCGCATGCCGCTCTCCAGCGAGTTGGCTGAAGCGGTCGTGGATGCGTTGGACGACGCCGCAGCCGGGCAGTACAACAGTTCCGAATTGCGTTGCGTGGCGCCGCTGCTGGCCTTGCAGGCCGAGTGGTCGGCCCTGCCGGGCCGCGGTCGCGTGGTGGTCGAAACGCTGCATTCGCGCGAAGGCACGCATCTTTTTCTCTATCCCTTTGGCGGGCGGCATGCGCATCTGGGATTGGGAAGCTTGCTGGCGTGGCGCGTGGCGAGCGTGAGCCCGGCCACGTTTTCGATCGCGGTCAACGATTATGGGTTGACCTTGCTCACCCCGGACGACTTCGACTGGGCACCGGTGCTCACACCGTCGCTCTTCTCCGAGGCGCGCCTGCATGAAGATATTCTGGCCAGCCTGAATGCCGGCGAGTTGGCGCAACGCCGGTTTCGCGAGATCGCCCGGGTGTCGGGGCTGGTGTTTCAGGGCTATCCGGGGGCCTCGAAAAGCGCCCGCCAGATTCAGGCGTCGTCAGGGCTGTTCTACGAGGTATTTCGCAACTACGATCCGGAGAATATGTTGCTGTCGCAGGCCGAGCGCGAAGTGCTGGATCAGGAGCTCGAATTGGAACGCCTGCGCGGCGCCTTGCGCACGTTGCGCGAGAGCACGCTGGTGTTTCGCGCGCTCAAGCGCCCGTCGCCCTTTGCCTTTCCGCTTCTGGTGGAACGCATGCGGGAGAAGCTCTCGACCGAAAAACTGGCGGATCGCGTGGCGCGCATGGTGCGCGATCTCGAACGTGCGGCGGATCGCGTATGAGCGCGCCAATCGTGAACGTCAACGGCCATGTGTGGATGCTCCTGCCGCAGCGGGCGATCTGGTGGCCGGCGCAGGCGTGCCTGATCATTGCCGATCCGCACTTCGGCAAGGCGGCAACCTTTCGCGCATTGGGCGTTCCGGTGCCTGCCGGCACCACGCAGGGTAATCTCGACCGGCTCGACACCCTGCTCGACGCGTGGCCGGTAAAACGTCTCATTGTGTTGGGCGATTTCTTGCATGGCCCGACCGGTCGAAGCGCCGCGATGATGGCGGCATTGGCCGCATGGCGCGCGAAACGTCCCGATCTGCATTGCGTACTGGTGCGCGGCAACCACGACGATCGCGCGGGGGATCCGCCGAGCGCCCTGCGGTTCGAGATCGTGGATGAGCCGTACGTGCTGGCCGGCGTGGCGTGCTGGCATTATCCGCCAGCCGAATCGCCGCCGAACGGTGCCGCGTACGCGCTCGGTGGCCATGTGCACCCCGTGACCGTGCTGCGCGGCCGGGGGCGCGAGCGCCTACGGTTGCCGTGCTTCGATCTTGGACCCACGGTGGGCGTGCTCCCGGCGTTCGGGGAGTTTACGGGCGGCTGGAATATCGAGGCCGCACCGGGTCATCGGTTGTTTGCGGTCGCCGGCGACGCCGTGGTGCCGCTTCAGCCGACGCAGTCGGCCCAACAGTTGGGCGTTTCGTAAAGACGCACGCGCAACAGGCGGAGCGCCTGACCGAAGTGCCCGGCATAGTGCGGGGCAAGCGTGTCGAACGCCACGCGGGCCAGATTTTCGGCCGTAGGAATGCAGTCGATCACGACCGTCTTGTGATCGGGCAGTGTGTCGAGAAAACCCCGCACGGCCGCGTCGCCCGCATAGACCAGAAAGGCATGATCCCAAAGGTCGACCAGATAGGTCTTGGCGATGCTCTTGATCTCGGAAAAATCCATGACCATGCCATTATCGGAATCGCCGGCGTGCGACACGACGTCGCCGGTGAGTGTGATTTCGAGCACATAGCGATGGCCGTGCAGATTGCGGCACTGGCTGCGGTGATCGGGAATGCGATGTCCGGCGTCGAACTCGAGCTTGCGGGTAACTGAAATCATGGAATGCCGATGTATTTGTGGGTCTGCAGGCTCAGGCGCCATTGCGGATTATCGCTGCAGAACTTGACGGCAGCTTCCGTATTGGCGCGCCGGGCCGGCCCGTCCATCGGTTGAATGAAAAAGTGCTTGAAATCGAGATGCGCGAAGGCCTCAGGCAACGCGTCGACCTGCGGATAAACGAGTTTGAGTTCGTGCCCGGAGGTCACGCAAACGGGCGCGCGGCCCTTGGGGCTGACGCAGATCCAGTCGATGCCGGGCGGGGGCGCTAGAGTGCCGTTGGTTTCGATCGCCACTTCAAAATCCCGCGCATGCATCGCATCGAGCAGGGCGGGGTCAAGCTGCAGCAAGGGTTCGCCACCCGTGAAGACCACATACCGGTGATCGCGGTCGGGCCCCCAGTGGGCAGCGATATTGTCGGCCAAGGCATCGGCCGTGGCGAATTTGCCGCCGCCCGTGCCATCCACGCCGACGAAATCGGTGTCGCAGAAGGTACAGACGGCGGCGGCGCGGTCGGCCTCTCGGCCGGACCACAGATTGCATCCGGCAAAGCGGCAGAAGACGGCGGCACGGCCGGCTTGAGCGCCTTCGCCCTGAAGGGTTTTGAAAATTTCTTTAGCCGCGTAAGTCATGCATGAGAGTTCGGTTAGTGCGATCCGACTGGGCGAAACCCAGCCAATGACGATAGACTGCGAGCCTATGATTCACATCACCGGTCACGTCTACCTCGACCCCGCCGACATCGAGCTCAGCATGATTCGCGCGCAGGGCGCGGGGGGGCAGAATGTCAACAAAGTGTCCAACGCGGTGCACTTGCGTTTCGACGTGGGCGCATCGGGCCTGCCCGACACGCTCAAAGAGGCGGTGCGAAGTCGCCCCGATCATCGCGTAACGAAAGAGGGCGTCGTCGTCATCAAGGCGCAATCGTACCGCAGCCTGGAAAAAAACCGCAGCGATGCGCTTGAAAGGTTGGTGGGATTGTTGCGCGAGGCCGCCAAACCGGTCAAACCTCGGCGCGCCACTCGGCCTACATTGGCGTCCAAAAAGCGCCGGCTGGTGGGCAAAGTGCGCACGGGCGACATCAAGAAGCTGCGCTCGAAGGTATCTGCCGACTGACGCTTGAACGCCGATTTTTCGCCCGCCGGTCGACCTCAGTCTTTCCAGTCGAAACGAATTTGCGTGCTGCCGCCGGCCTTGACGGTCACGTCGCGCGTTTGCGATTTGCCGTCTGCATCGGCGCGGACCGTATAGGTGCCGGGCTCGAGCTTGACGAGCAGGTAGGGGCCATCGGCCTTCACATCAAGCACTTTTGCGCCGCCTTTCTTCTCGATGCCAACCTGAACATTGGCCATGTAGGCGGCGTCGCCCCCCTGGCGCGGCGACGCGAAGATCAGGGCGAGCGAATATTGCGACATCGCCTGCTTGATCGATTCCGACTCGTCGGAACCGATGCCGCCCATGACGTACTGCACACTGCCTTGCGTTTGCACCGGGGGCAATTCGGCACGGGCTTCGTGCATGGCAAACAGCGCTGCCGCAGACAGAAGCATCACGCCGCCTGCGAGACGGGTGCGTTGCGCCACATGGGTCATGCTTTCGGACAACATTTTCATCATTGCACTCCAGAGTAAGCCGATCGACGTCTGCATTCTGGCAGGGGGATGTAAATCAGGTGCGTGCACCTGTTGCGGCTTCTCGCACAATGGTGACGAGTCCTTTCACAGCGGCGTGCGCCACGTTTCTGTGTGCTCGCCGATCGCCTCGCCGCTGGCGTCATACCGGCGTTCCACGTAACGGGCGTGGCCGACGTCGCTTAAGGCGTATACGGTGGACGAACGCGTGCCGTACGTCGGGCTGATGATGAAGGCGCTGCTCAGCAGGCGTTCCTGCTCCAGGCTCAATCCCGTCTGGGGCAACACGTCGTCGTGGGCCACATCGCGGTTGCGTAAGGCCGAGAACAGGGCGGCGTCGTCCAGAGGGCCGGCCTGCGCCAGCACGGCGTCGATCCGCGCCTGGGTGGCGACGCTTTTCGGCCACGGACTGTCGAGCAGATGGTTCGAGAGGGCGTAGCGCCCTGGCGGCAATCGGCGCGGCGCGGGTCCGCGATTGCTCGCATACCAAACGGCATCGGTGTCGCCGACGACCACGTTGAAACCGGCATATCGAGACATATCGGGCGCCAATCGCCGCAGATACTGCTCGGGCGTGTCGGTGCCGCGCAGAAAGCGGGCCACCAGTGCGCCGCGTGACGGCGCATCGGGCGCCACACGAGCGGCGGGTTCGCGATAGTTGGTGACGAGGGCAAAGCGCCCGGAGCGGGTAGCGCCCATCCACGTGCCCCCTGCGACGGCATCGCGGCCGCCGTAGACGCCTGGGGCATCGGCCCATTCGGCGAGCGCGCGCGTAGGGCGCTCATGAAATTCGTCGCGGTTTGCCGCGATGAGCAAGGCGAAACCGGGCGCGGCATGAACGTGAATCACGGCAAGACACATCTGTTGAACCGCTCCTGCATCGGCTGTCATCACGTCCAGGCATGGATCGTGCTGTGGATGAACCAAGTTGTATTGAGGAGAAACATACATGAAAGGCATCCTGCTCTGGCTCATCGGTATTCCGATTCCCATCATCATTCTGCTCTATTTGATCTTTTGATCGTGCGCGTGCTCGATGCACGCCCATCCGGCTGACCTATACTGGTCGCTCGCATCCGCCCCTTCCGGGGCGGATTGTTTTTGGGCGAGACCGCAATAGGGCAACAGTGATCGACGACGATACTTCGCAATCGAATACCCGCACGTTGGCGCACTACGCCCGCAACGCCGACGCCTTTCGAGCCGGCACCGCCGACCACGACGTCAATCAGAACCTCGATGCCTTGCTCGGCGCCATTGCGCTCGAACGTCCGCGCATTCTGGATCTCGGGTGCGGACCGGGGCGCGATTTGCTGGCGCTCAAGGCGCGCGGTGCGCAGCCCGTCGGCCTGGATGGTTCGGCTCCCTTTGTGGCGATGGCGCGGGCCGATTCGGGCTGCGAGGTCTGGCATCAGGATTTTCTCGCGCTCGATTTGCCGCCTGCACGCTTCGATGGCATATTCGCCAACGCATCGCTTTTCCACGTGCCCATCGCCGATCTACCACGCGTTCTTAACGCGTTGCACACCACGCTGGATGCCTCGGGCGTGCTGTTCAGCTCCAATCCCCGGGGCGACAACCGCGCTGGTTGGCAGGGCGAACGCTATTGCGTTTTTCACGACCTCGAACAGTGGCGGAAGTATCTGCATGACGCCGGTTTCGATGAGATCCACCACTACTACCGGCCTGAAGGCCTGCCGCGCGCGCAGCAACCGTGGCTCGCCAGCGTGTGGCGCAAGCGTCCGCCGGCGGCCGGCTGAATGCAGCGGCGCGGGCGTGCGACCGAAATCGAACGGTAAAAACCTGACAACTCGCTGTAGCGCAAAGCCTGGCTTGGCGCACGCCAACTTATGCTAGATTGCGTGACGCTTTCAGCGCATCTTGCCGGAGCGGGTCTAGACGGGGGTTGAGTGAGTATCGGTTTTCGAGCGCTGGGCGCGCAGTTGGGCCGCGCCGCGCGAATGATGGTTGGGGTGCCGCTGCTATGGGCTGCAGGCGTCGCGACGGCGATCGGGGCCGATGCGCCCGCGGTGCCGGCGCCGATTGCTTCGCCCTTTGCGTGGGTGGCACCATTGGAGGGCGACGAGCCGGGCCAGATGCATCGCGTGCAGATTCCGCTGCAGGTGTACGACACCGCACGCGATCCGCGGCTGCAGGATGTGCGCGTGTTCGATAGCCGGGGTGTGGCGATGCCGTTTGCGTGGGTGCAGCCCAAGCTGGGCGAGACCTCGCAAACGCCCGAAATCGCCGTGCCGCTGTTTCCGGTGCAGTTGACCGCAACCAGCAGCAGGCGTCGCGGCAGCAGCGATGGCTTGAGTGATCAGGTCGAGCGCAATGAAGACGGCAGCCTGCGGGCCTCGGCATCGGCGGCCGCGTCGCCCGCGCGCAATCCGAACGCGGTGGTGCTCGATCTGAGCCGTATCCGCGGGGATCTGCAATCGTTGGTGCTCGCCGATTTTCAGGCGCGCACCGGCATGCACAATTTTCGGCTCGACGCCAGCGACAACCTCGAGGATTGGCGCGTGGTGCGGCAGGAAGCGCAGATCGTGCGGTTGTCGCATGGCGACATGACCGTTGAGCAAAACCGGGTGGAACTCGGCAACCGCTCGAGCGACACGTCGCGCTATCTGCGTATCGTGTGGAGCGATCCCGCGACCGCGCCGAAGCTGTCGCGCGTCACCGTGCGCGTCAATACCCATCCGGGCAGTGCACGGCCCATGTTGTGGACCGAGCCGCAAAAGCCGGTGGGGGCCGAGGGGCAAAGCTTCACGTTTCAGGCGCCGCCGGCCATGCCGATCGAGCGGTTGCGTGTGAATTTGCCGCAAAGCGATGTGCTGTCACCCGTACTCGTCTATCAACTGGTGCAGGCCGCGGCCGCACCGGCAGCGGCGACCGGGCAGGGCGCTACACCGGCGCCGGCTGCCGGCACCTGGACGTGGCAACTGCGCGCGCAGGCCGTGTCTTACCGCCTCGAAAGCAGTATCGGCGAAATCGTCTCGCCCGACGTGTTGCTTGGCGGCAGTCCGATGCCGTCGTTCGGCGTGAGCCTGGATCCGCGCGCAGCCAATGCATCGCGGCCGCCCACGGTACAGATTGGCTTCAGCCCCCGCACGCTGGTGTTCACAGCCCAGGGCGTGGCGCCCTACGTGATGGCGTGGGGTGCAGACAACATGGGCGATGTGTCCGTGCCGCCTTCGACGCTGATCGTGGGCTATGACGGCATCGAAACGCTGCCCGCTGCCGTGACGGCGCGCTATCCCGGACGCCGCGATGCGGGCGATACGTTGAAGCTGGCGCCGCCGCCCAAACCGCCCGCGCCGCCTGTGCAGCCGTTCCGGCTGGCCGATCAATGGTGGTTCACGCTGCTGCTCGCCGCGGTCGACATGGTGCTGTTGCTGATCTTCTGGCGTCAGGCGCGCCGCGCGTATCTGGCGCCCACCAAGCGGGCGGGCGCCGCGCGTTCAGGGCAGGCTCGTCGTGGCGGCTGACGCGGCGCGCGACGCCGCCATCGTGCACGACGTCGAGCGGTGGCTGGTACGCGCAGTGATCGGCCTGAACCTCTGTCCGTTTGCGCGCAGCGTGCACGTCAAGCGGCAGATCGCCTATCGCGTGAGCCACGCCACCGAGCCCGAAGCAGTGCTCGCCGATTTGAGTCTGGCGTTCGATACGCTGGAAGCCGCCGATCCCGCAGCCATCGATACGCTGCTATTGATCGTGCCCGAGGGGTTCGACGACTTCCTGGCGTTCAACGATATGGCGGCGCTTGCCGAGCGCCTGCTCAAGCGGTTGCGATTGCGCGGCGTTTTTCAGATCGCCACCTTTCATCCGGACTACCAGTTTGCCGGTGCCGGCCCGGACGATATCGAGAACTACACCAACCGTGCGCCGTATCCCATCCTGCACCTGCTGCGCGAAGAGAGCGTGACCCGTGCCGTGGATGGCTTTCCCGATCCGGATTCGATTTATGAGCGTAACCAGGCGCGGCTGCGCGCCTTGGGGCATCGGGGCTGGCGCGATCTGATGGATGCGCCTGACGACGGCGAGGATGGGGCGGGGCGGGGCGGGCCGCTTAAGCCGGCGTCGTGAAGAACCGCTCGCGCATCTCTTCCAATCCCAGTGTTTCGAGCATCGCCTCCAATCGGGCGGCGGGGCGCGCGCGCGGCAACTGCTTGTCCTGCGCGATGATGAGCTCATTCTTCATCGAGTGCTCCCAGCCAACGAGTTCGGTGACGGTGACTTGATAGCCGTGCGCTTCGAGTTGCAGGCTGCGCAGTACGTTGGTCGCCTGGCTGCCGAATTCGCGGGTATGCAGGGGATGGCGCCACATTTCGACAAGCGGATTGCCGCCGAGCATCTTGCCTTTGTTCTTGCGCAGACGCGTGGCCACTTCGGCCTGGCAGCACGGCACGACCACGATGTATTTCGCCCGCTTGCGCAACGCGAAATGGATGGCATCGTCGGTGGCGGTATCGCACGCGTGCAAAGCGGTGACGATGTCTACCTGATCGGGCAAGGCCGGTGAATCGATGGCATCGGCCACCGACAGGTTGAGAAACGACATGCGATCGAACCCAAGCTTGTCCGCCAGTGTGCGCGACGCCGTGACAAGCGCCTCACGCGTTTCGATGCCGTAGATGTGCGACGTATCCTGGATGGCCTTGAAGAACAGGTCATACAGGATGAACCCCAGATACGACTTGCCGGCGCCATGATCGGCCAACGTGACACGGCCATGTTCGGCGTGCACGTCTTTCAGCAGCGGCTCGATGAAGTTGAACAGGTGATAGACCTGCTTCAGCTTGCGGCGGCTGTCCTGATTCATATTGCCGTCGCGCGTGAGGATATGCAGCGCTTTGAGCAGTTCGACCGATTGGCCGGGGCGGATTTCGGGTGCGGACATCGTGGGGAATCAAAGCGGGGACGAGCCCGCAATCTGAGCGAAAGCGGCTATTTTACGCGTGGCAGCCGCACCGTCAGAAGCGGGCGCACCACACTGCGATGGAACAGCCGGGCGGCGCGGGCGGTGAGGGCACGCGCGGGAGCCGCCCGACGACGTCGATCGCCCGAGATGGTGGACTGCGCGGCTTCCGCCGCTTCCCACACGCAGGGCGGGCTGACGGCATAGAGCTGCAGTCCGGCGTCCTGGGCGATGGCTTCCCAATGATCGGCGGCAGTCCAGATGGGATCGCGGGTGGCGCACAGGGCGCGCGCGGCCGCAAGGGTGACGATATAGCCGCCGGTCAACCAGACGCCGCCCTCGGCCCGCACGAGCGAGCGGTTGCCCAAGCGGCGTGCGCCCAGACGCCAGCCGCGACCGACGTGGGTGAGTTGGATCATGGCCGGCCTCCCGGCGTCGATCCGCGCCGTCAGGCTGGAGGCGCCCGACGTCGCCAGAAGATCGGTGATGTCGTCCGCCAGGACCACGTCGTCTTCGAGAATCAAGGCGTGCGGAATGCGCTCGGCCACGATGCGCCGATACACCTCCAGGTGGCTGCATGCGCATGCGACTTCGGTCGGACTCAGCTCGCCATAGACGCGACGTGCGCGTGCCATGTCGGCGCGGGCGAGCACGGCAGCGCGCGCCGCACCGCGACCATCGACCGCATCGATCCAGTGCGCGGCAAGCCCGTGCGCCTGAAGGCGTGCCGCCATGCTGTCGCGGCGCGCGGTTTCCGTCGCCAGGTTGATGACGAAGCAGGGGATCGTGTCAGTCATGCGGGATGGACGCGCCGATTATTCTGGCCGAGATGGCTCACGGCCATGGCCAGACACAAGCTCACCATGACGGCATAGAAGGACGCGGTGCGCATCGATCGGAACATCGTCTCGGTGACCCCGAACGATAGAAAGCCCAATACGACGCAGAGCCCCAGGGCGCAGAACGCCCGTCGGGTCTGATCCAGATCGCGAATCCGGCTGGCAAGGATCCACGCCGGAATCCCATAAACCATCAGCAGAAACGAGGCCAGGCCAACCAGGCCATAAGTGGCTGCCACCAGCAAGATGTCGTTGTGGGGCTCACCCCAGTTCGATGCCACGAGCGGCGAGATCACGCCGCGATCGCCCAGCTTCTTCATCTTCTCCCGGAAGGCCGGGCCACCGCCCACGCCAAATACGGGGTGCTTCTCGATCATGACGCGTGCGGCGCGCCAAAGCTGGAATCGGATGCACACGGACGTTTCCGCTTTTGGCCGTTCGACGCATTCCTGCGCCTCGTCGATGGCTTTGCCGATCCGATCGTTGTGCTGATGGGTCACGCCAATCACGGTAACGATCGCGACCAGGAGCGCACAGACGACCGCTTTGATGCGCCAGGAAATACGCCTTTCCACCACACACGCAATGATGAACACGGCCGGCAGCGCCAGCCAACTGGTACGCGTTTCCGACAAATACACGCCGTAAAACCCCAGCGCTGCGGCAGATAACTTGAGTGCGGCCTCGAGCTTCGGCCAGCGCGTAAGCGTCCACATGAGGCTCACGACACACACACAGGCATACAGAAATGCCAGGTTACCGAACTCCACCGTGTTGTATTCGGTGTAGGCCAGGGTGTCGGGGCGCAGTCGGCCATTGACGGCCGTAAAGGTCACATCCGGGAAAGCCAGAAGAAACGTGCAATACAGGGCACCGGCAATGAAACCCCATTGAATGTGACGCAAAATGGCCGGATTCAGGCGCGAGAAAAGCCAGAGCATTGGCACCATACAGGCCAGACGCATCGTCTTTTCGAACGTGGCCGCATGCCAGCGGCCGTGGGTCCATTGGGCAATCAGAACGATGGCGACGGCGGCGGCCGCTGCCAGTATGAAGGGCCGCCAGATGCGCCACTCGGGCCACACCGGCTGCTTGCGATAACGCATGACGCCCATGCCGATCAGGGCGATCAACAGCAGCCCATACATGAATGCGCTGCCGTAACTGCGTGTTGTCATGATCAGCGCCGGCGCCAGAGCGACGACCACGGTCACGAAAACACTAAGGGCGTTGCCTAACATCTAAAACACTCCAAACCCGACGCAATGTGGCGCGATTATTGCATGTGGCGTGCAAGCGTTTACGCTCAAATGGCCCTCATCCTGTTACAAATCAGCACGGCACTTCGCTGGCTGCCGGGCCTTAAAGCGCAGCGGACACTCGCGCGGATACATCCGGGCTTACCCACGACTTCCACGTGTCGCCATGCGTTTTGAAGAAGTAAGCCACTGCGGCGTCGATATCGGCGCCTTGTTTCTCGAGCCAGCCCAGGGTGTCGTCGATAACCGGCGCCGGCATGTTCACCTTTTCAATAAACGCTTTCACCTGGGGTGCCTGTTGCGCAAATGCCGCATTCATGCCGGTCACCACGGGATTCGGCTTGAACTCGGTCGCGACCGGATTCGTGCAGGCGGGGTCGGTCATGCAGGTATATGCTTTTTGATCGAAAGGAGGGAGCTCGAGTTTGACAAGGTCCAGGCCACCGACCAGCGCGGTAGGCGTCCAGTAATAGAACACCACATCGCGCTTGCGTTTATAGGCCGACACGATCGCTGCCTTTTGCGCCGCCCCGGCACCTGGCGCGAACATGACGAAATCGTTCTCCAGTTTCAGCGCCTTCATCAGGTTGTCGTTCAGCGTGCCGCAGGCCCAGCCGGCAGGACAGCCAAAGATACGGCCGCGGTTGGGATCCTCGGGATCCTTGAACGCGTCCTTGTGTCGCGCCAGATCGCTGGCCTTCTTGAGATCGGGAAATTTCTCGGCCGTGTAGCGTGGGATATACCAGCCTTCGCCGGCATCGAACACATGGCCCACGCCGATCACCTTGCCGGATGCCGTGGCCTTCTGCCACGCGCCTTCGATCTGGCCTGGCCACACCTCGGGCGTGATGTCGACGTCTCCGCGTTGCAAGGCGGCGAGCATGGCCAGGGTTTCGCCTTGCTCCACCTGCGTTTTGCAGCCGTAGCCTTTTTCGAGGATGAAACGCTCGATGCCGGCCATCAACAGATTCGATTCCCAGTTCAGACCGCTGAACTTGATCGGTCGATCGACCTCACACGTGGGCGCAGCCGCATGGGCGGTCATCGCGGCGAGGCTCAAGGCGAGAGCGGTAACGGTACGGCTGAGCACGCGCTTCAACGACGTCGAATGCGTTGCAGTGGGGCTGGAGAAAGCGGATCGGGGAAGCAGAGCGGTAGCAGAGGATCGGGCAAGAGACATGGCGGTCGATGACATGGGGTGGTGCGCGGGGGGTTGACGATGGCAAAAGCATACCTGCGTGTCGAGGGCTTGAATCGCCGCGTCTACAAACCGCAACGTTTCCGACTGAAACGGCATGGCGCGCGTCTGCACGCCTGGATCGTCGTTGGCCGATGGGAACGCTGCTTGCGCCCGGCGGTACGGTACTTCTAGCGGTGCCCCATGCCGTGACCACACCGGCTCTCCTCGCGCCGCGCTCCCCTATTCAAGGAAATCAACGATGTCCATGACCTCACCTCAGGCGCAGCCATCGCGCGGCGCCGCGCATGCCTCGCCTGCCAACCGATCGGCGTCTGGTGCGACCGCGCCCGACATGGCCGCCATGCAGGCTGCTGCCGCCAACACCATGCCCACCGACGTTCGAGCCGCCGAGACGCCCATGCCGGTTCGCGCCGACAACCCCGTATCTGAACGGGCCGAGGCCACGGTGGCCGCACCCGCCGCCCGTGGCGCGCAAGATACCGTACCTGTGCGGCTCAAGATCAACGGCCGCGACGAGTCGCTCGATCTCGACCCGCGCACGACCCTGCTGGATTGCGTGCGTGAGCATTTGCATCTGACCGGCACGAAGAAGGGCTGCGACCACGGCCAATGCGGCGCCTGTACGGTGCACGTCAACGGCAAGCGGGTGAATTCCTGTTTGCGTTTGGCGGTCACGCATGATGGGGACGAGATCACCACGATCGAGGGCTTGGGCCAGCCGGGCAATCTGCATCCCATGCAGGCATCCTTCGTCGCCCACGATGGCTATCAGTGCGGCTATTGCACCTCTGGCCAGATCATGTCGGGCGTGGCGTTGCTGAACGAACCCTGTGGTGCCAGCAACGCCTGTGTGAAGGAGGCAATGAGCGGCAATATCTGCCGTTGCGGCGCCTACTCGAACATCGTGGCCGCCATCCAACACGTGCGCCAAGGCTGAGGAGCGACCATGGAACGATTTGAAATTTCGCGCGCCGCTGACGTCGATGCCGCCATTCGCGCCGGTGCGCTGTCGCAAACCGCACAGCAGGGCGCCCGCGTGCGCTTCCTGGCCGGCGGCACCACGTTGATCGATTTGATGAAACTCGACGTCGAACAGCCCGAACAGGTGATCGATATCGGGCGCTTGCCATTGGACCAGGTCACACAGCGTGACGACGGCGGGGTGGATATCGGTGCGATGGTGCGCAACGCCGATCTGGCGCATCACGATCACATTCTCGCGCAATATGCCGTGCTGTCCGAAGCCCTGTTATCGGGCGCATCGGCGCAGTTGCGCAATATGGCGACCACGGGCGGCAACCTTCTACAGCGTACGCGCTGTGTGTACTTTCGCGATCCCGCCATGGCCTGTAACAAGCGTGAGCCGGGTAGCGGCTGTGGCGCCATCGACGGCTTCAACCGCAACCTCGCGATTCTCGGCACGAGCGATACGTGCATTGCGAGCAATCCGTCCGACATGAACGTTGCGTTGGCCGCACTCGAGGCCACGGTGCACGTGCAAGGGACGCGCGGCAAGCGCGCGATCGCTTTCGAAGATTTTTTCCTGCTGCCGGGCAATACGCCCGAGCGCGAGACGGTGCTCGAGCCTGGTGATCTTATTACCCACGTGAGTCTGCCGGCACCTGTGTCCGGCGCTCGGTCCACGTATCTCAAGCTTCGGGATCGCGCGTCATATGAGTTCGCGCTCGCGTCGACGGCGGTCGTGATCGCGCTCGATGGCGGCAAGATCGCGCATGTGCGCTTGGCATTGGGTGGCGTAGGCGCCAAGCCCTGGCGTGCGGTGCAGGCAGAGGCCATGTTGCAGGGGCAAACGCCCGATGGCGGCCTTTTCCAGCGTGCGGCCGAAGCTGCCCTGGCCGACGCCAGGCCTCAGAGCGAGAACGGCTTCAAGGTCGAACTCGCCAAACGCTGCATCGTTCAAGCGTTGAAAGACGCGACGCAAGCGGCGTGATGCCCCCGGCTCAATCAAAGGATCAATGATGACTGCGCATAACCCTGCCGAATCCGCCGCGATCGGCGCTTCGCTTGCCCGTATCGATGGCCCGCTCAAAGTGAGTGGCGGTGCCATGTACACCTCCGACCATCACTTCCCCGGTATGGTCTACGCCCAGCCGGTGAGCGCCACCATCGCCAGCGGCGAATTGACGGCGCTCGACACCACGGCGGCGGCGAAAATGCCGGGCGTGGTGAAGATCTTCACGCACGAGAATATCGGCCCGTTGTATCGCATCTCGGATGCAAGCGGCGCATCGATCGACGAGAAGCGTCCACCGCTGTCCGACAACAAGATCAACTATTACGGTCAATACATCGCCTTGGTGGTGGCCGAAAGCTTTGAACAAGCCACCGCAGCGGCGCGCGCCGTGAAGGCCACCTATACCGAGAAGCCGGTGGACGTGAGTCTCGAACTCACGCCTGACGACAAGCCGAAGGTGGACAGCGAGCGCGGCGACCCCGACACCGCATTTGCGAAGGGCGAGGTCAAGATCGATCAGGTGTATCGCACGCCGCCTGAGACGCACAATCCGATCGAGCTGCATTGCACGGTGGCCACGTACGACGGCCGCGCTTACACCGTCTATGAGACGTCGCAGGCTATCGGCAATCACAAGTCGGTGTTGGTGCAGATGCTTGGCGAAGTGCCGGAGAATATCCGGGTGATTACCGAGTACCTGGGCTCGGGGTTTGGGGGCAAGCTTTGGCCATGGACGCATTCGTTATTGGCCGTGGCTGCCGCGCGTGATCTCAAACGTCCGGTCAAACTCGAAATCTCGCGCAAGATGATGTTCGAGACCGTCGGGCATCGCACCAACACGCAGCAACGGATTCGCATTGCCGCGACCAAGGCCGGCCGGCTCACGTCGATACAGCAGGATTATGTGCACCACGTGGCTCAGGTCGAGGCGAGCAAGGAGAACTGCGGTGAAGCCACGCCTTACTTCTACAGTACGCCCAACTTGCGCGTGACGTCGGGCCAGGCGCGCCGCCATTTCGGGCCAAACACCTCGATGCGCGGTCCGGGTGCCGTGCCGGGATTGTATTGCACCGAGTCCGCCATGGACGAGCTGGCGATCGCGCTTGATGTATGTCCGGTGCAATTGCGATTGCAGAACGAGCCTGAGATCGATGAGAGCCTGGGTGTGCCGTTTTCCACCCGGTACTACACCGAATGTCTCAAGCGGGGTGCGGAGAAATTCGGCTGGTCCAGGCGCAATCCCGAAGTGGGTAGCATGCATGCCGACGGCGAAATTCTGGGATGGGGGATGGCCGGTGCGTCGTGGATGGCCAAGCGCATTCCCGCCATGGCAAATGTGCAGCTCAATCGCGATGGCACGGCGCGCGTGGCCAGTGCCACACAGGATATAGGCACCGGCACCTATACGGTAATGGCGCAGATGGTGGCCAATCTCACGGGCATCGCCAGCGACAGGATCGTCGTGGCGATTGGCGATACGTCTTTTCCGGCCGGACCGATGTCGGGCGGGTCAATGGCCACGGGCTCGCTCGTTCCTGCCATCGGCAAGGCTGCGCGTGAAGCCATCAAGCAATTGCTGAGTATCGCGGCCGAGACCGACGGCTTGCCCACGAAGGGTGCCGACCCCGAGGATCTGACGATGACGGCGGGTCGCGTGCACCGCAAGACGGAGCAGCCGGAGGCTGGGGTGCCGTTCGAGGCTGTGCTGCAGAAAGCGGAACTCAGCCAGGTGCTAGGTAAAGGGCGCGCCGGCGCAAGTGACAACGATCCCGATGCCGACAAGCACTCGATCCACTCGTACGGCGCGCACTTTGTGGAGGTCGGTTGGCAGCCGGAGATTGGCCGTATGCGTGTCAGGCGCGTGGTGACGGTGATCGATGCCGGCAAGATCATCAACCCGTTGAGTGGGCGCAATCAGATCGAAGGCGCCATTGTGATGGGCGTGGGGATGGCGCTATTTGAAGAGACGCATTACGACAGCCGCAACGGGGCGCCGATCAACAGCAATCTGGCGGACTACGTGATGGTCACGCATGCCGATTCGCCTGATATCGACGTCGAGTTTCTCGACTATCCCGACAAGGCGTTGAACGAACTGGGCGCGCGTGGGATCGGTGAAATCGGGCTGGCCGGTGTGGCCGCCGCGATCACGGCGGCGGTCTATCACGCGACCGGAGTACGGGTGCGCGATCTGCCGGTGCATATCGACGATTTGATCACGCACTGAGGGTGGCACGGCGGCATGCGCCGCCGTGCCATCCCGCGCTGCATTGCACGTGCGGGATTCACCGGACGAAAGGACGCTTACATCGGCGGCGCGACGCCGTCCTTTTCGACAACGATGCGTTGGGCGAGATAGCCGTCGCCGGAAGGCTTGGCCACGACGAATACTTTTTTGCCGGGCAACACATCGGCGCGCGTGGCGGGTGCAAACGTCACCACGGGGGCGTTGGCCGGCACGACGATGGTCTGCGTGCCGCCTTTGTATGAGAGCTTGAGATCGCGGCCGTTGGTGCCGGTGACGACGGCATCGACGTTGGCATTGGTCATGGAACTGTCGGGTGCGAGATCCCAGCCGTAATGGCCTTCGCCCGATCCACGGGCGGCTTCAGGAAACACCAATACTTCCATGGCGGTTTGCTTGCCGTCCGCGCCCTTGCGCGATGCCGCGCCCACGTAGTCACCTGATTTGATGCTGGACAACGGCACGTTCTTCACCGAGGACACGGCGGTGTCTGGGGGCGCTGCGATCTTCACTTGTTCACCGCTGGGGTGCTTGACGGTAATGCCATCGGCGGTGGCGGCAACGATATCGCCGCGGATCCGTACGGGCTTTTCGTCGGCGGCATGTGCCGAGGCACAAGCCAGTACGGCGAGCGAGAAGAGGGCGCGTGCGAGGGGGGTGCGATACGACATGGATGCTCCAGGAGCGAGTGGGTCGGGTACTGCCATTCTGCTCCCGAATTTGCCGAATTTGCGCATGACAAGGTAACTGTTCAGCATCTCGTCAGCCACCTGCCAGGCGCCCGCTGGATGCCTCAAGCGGCCACTGCTTCGGCCATGGCCGCATCCACTGGCGCGAGCTTGGCGGGCGCATGAATCGCGGGTGCGCACGCCGCAGCGATCGACAGCAGCCGCGCATCGGAGAAACGCGGCCCGATCACCTGGATGCCCACCGGGAGTCCCATGTCGCCCAAGCCAACAGGAATCGCCACGCAGGGCACATGCAACAGGGTCCACATGCTGTTGAACGCCGGATTACCGGTGTCGTAGTAGCCGATCGGTGCCTGGCCGATGCACGGCGGCGTGAGCACGACGTCGAGCGTGCCGCCGAACAAGCCATCGAACTGCCGCCGGCACGACGCCGCGAGATCGTAGGCTTGCACCATATCTTCTGCCGTATAGCCCTTGGCGTTTTCAACCAGATCGCGAAAGTCCTGATGCAGCAGCGTGTGGTTTGCAAGGTAGTCAGGCAGGAACGCCGCGCGCCCTTCGCCTCGCATTACCACTTCCTGCGCATGCGTGATGTGATCGAAATCGGGCGGCAAGTCGAGGTCGACGATCTCGGCACCCTGGTCCGCCAGCCGTGCGGCGGCGGTCATCAATGCGGCCCGGCCCGACGCCTCGGTCAGATGCCAGTTGGGGCCACGGCACAGGCCGACCTTCAACCCTTTCAGCGGGGTCACCGGGGCATCGTCGATGCCGTACAGGCGGAACTCACGCGCCACCAACTGCAGGTCTGCCACCGAGCGGCCATACCAGCCGATGGTGTCCAGCGTATGGGAATAATTTTTTGCGCCTTCGCGGCTCACCACACCGTGGGTGGGCTTGATGCCGTAGATGCCGTTGAACGCGGCCGGCCGGATGTGCGAGCCACCGGTTTGCGTGCCGAAGGCCAACTGAACCATCTTGGCACTCACTGCAGCGCCTGAGCCCGAGGACGAGCCGCCCGGGGTATGCGCGAAGTTGTAGGGATTGCGGGTCGCCGCACGGCGGCCACCCGTGGCGAACTCAACCGTGTCGGTCTTGCCCAGGATCAAGGCGCCTCGCGCGCGCACCGTGCCCACGCACGCCGCATCCTTGCCGGCCTGGTGACCGAAGTAAATCGGGGAGTTGTAGGTCGTGGGCATGTCGGCTGTCTCGATCATGTCCTTCACGCCGAACGTCAAGCCATGCAGCGGGCTTTTCGGCGGCGTCTTATCGAGCTCACGCGCATTGCGCACCACTTGATCGGCATCGACGTAGGTGAAGGCGCGCACGTCCGGCTCGGTGCGCGCGATGTGGTCGAGCGTGGAGCGCGCAAGTTCTTCGCACGACAGTTCGCGCTTGGCGATCAGCGCCGAAGCTTCGGAAGCGGTAAGTTCAAAGGGTTGCATGGTGGCGGTTTCCGGCAGGGTTCAGGGCAAGGGCAATTGGAAAATATGGGCGGGCTCGCAGTCTTTGTTCGGCATGCGCGGGACGGCGGCGCCTGCAGCCGACGCGGCCTCGGCCGAAGCGCACAACCGCGCGCGCATGGCGGGATCGTCGAGTTTCAAGCCGAAGCGGGCGATGTAGGCATCGATATCGGATTGCCGCCAGGCGGCGGGCAGGGAGGCGGGGGCGGTCATGGTCGTATCCTTTTCATAGTGGCGAGGGCAGACGGGCTGCAACGCAGCGCGGTCACGCCGGCTGTAATGCCGCTGCCAATTGCGGGCGTTTCAGATGCCAGGCGGTGGCGCGCTCGTAGGCCTGCGCCACGCGGAGCACGGTGGCTTCGTCGAACCAGCGGCCGGCGATTTGTGCATTCGTGGGCAGGCCGGCCGCGTCGAAACCGGTGCGGATCGACATGGCCGGATGGCCCGAAATATTGAAAACCGGGCACGCGCTATCGGTGGTGAAGGCTTTGACGCGATCGGCGTCGGCAAAGGGCGGGGCGGTGTGAAAGGCGCAGGGCATGACGAGCGCGTCCACGGTGCGCAGCAGGGCATCGGTGCTCAGCGTGAGTTCGCGCCGCCGGCGAATGGCGGCAAGGTAATCGACGCCGCGCGTCATGAAGCCGTGCATCATCTTGTCCCGCAGGGCCAGCCCCATGTCGTGGGCGCGATGCATGAAGTCGTGTTCGTGAATCGAGAGCGACTCCGTCCAGTTGATCACGCTGCTTACCTGGCGATAGCTGCTGGGCAGGGCCGGCAATACGATCTCGATCACGCGCGCGCCTTCGGCCGCCAGCACCCGTGCCACATCCTCCACGCCTGCACGGTTGGCGGCGTCGAGTTGTTCACCATCGGCACCCATGTCGCGCACGATGCCGATCGTCAGGCCGCGCACGCCGGTATGCAAACTGGCGAGGTAATCGGGTACGGGCTGATCGGCGCTCGCCGGATCGCGCACGTCGTAGCCGGCCAGCACCTGCATCATGATGGCGTTGTCTTCCACCGACCAGGTCAGCGGCCCGGCGGTGTCCAGCGAATAGCAGTTGGGCAGAATGCCGTAGCGGCTGATGCGGCCATAGGTGGGTTTGAGTCCCTGCAGGCCGCACGCGGCGGCAGGCAGGCGCACCGACCCGCCGGTATCCGACCCCATCGCCACCATCGCCGTGCCGGCGGCGACCGACGCCCCGGCGCCGGTGGACGAGCCGCCGGTGTGATGCGCCAGGTGCCAGGGATTGCAGGCCGGTTCGAACGGTAGATCGAAGTGCACCGCGCCCGTGCCGGTGCCGTACTCCCAGGTATTGAGCTTGCCCAGCAACACGGCGCCCGCGCCATCCAGGCGCTCGATCGCACTGGCGTCGTAATCGGGCACGTGGTCGAGCATCAACTTCGACGCGGCGCAGGTGCGCACGCCGCGGGTGAAGTAGTTGTCCTTCACGGCATACGGGATGCCGTGCAGCGGGCCTTTCCAGCGGCCCGCGCCGATGTCGATCTCCGCTTTGGCCGCCTGCTTGCGCGCGGCGTCCGCGGTCACCAGCAGGTAGCTTTTGACGTCGGTGTCGACGGCATCGATGCGGTCCAGAAACGCATCGAGCAGTTCGACCGGCGAGAGCTTGCGGGCCAACATCAGCCGGCTGGCTTCGCTCGCGGTAAGGTGAAACAGGTCATCGGACATGGCGGATCCTGTGGAAGGGGAAGAATGCGGCTCAAGGCCGCGAGGCCTGCGGCGTGTGATCGCGCATGGCGGGCGGGATATGAATGCAGCGCGCGGCGTGGCCGGCTGCGCAGTCAGTGAAGGCGGGCACATCCTGCGCGCATGCCGGGGTGGCCAATTCGCAGCGCGGCCTAAAACTGCAGCCGCTGGGCAGCGCGGCAAGATCGGGTGGCGAGCCCGCGATCGGTTGCAGTTCCACGCCGCGCTGGCCCGCATGCACGGTGGAGCGCATCAAGCCGCGCGTGTACGGATGGGCGGGACGCGAAAGCACGTCTTCCACGCTGCCAGTCTCGACGAAGCGGCCCGCATACATCACCGCCAGTTTGTCGGCGATCTCGCACGCCACCCCCAGGTCGTGCGTGACGAAGATCGTCGCCATGCCGAGTTCAGCCTGCAGGCTGCGCAGCAGCAGCAAGACCTGAATCTGCACGGTGGCATCCAGCGCTGTCGTCGGCTCATCGGCCAGCAAGAGCTTCGGCCGGCATGAGAGTGCCAAGGCGATCATGGCGCGCTGACGCAGGCCGCCCGAGAGCTCGTGCGGATAAGCATCGAGGCGTTGCTTGGCAGACGGGATCTGCACGAGCTCGAGCAATTCGAGTGCGCGTGCACGGGCTTTCCGGCTATCGACGCCGTCGTGCCATTTGACGGTCTCGGCGATTTGCTGGCCGATCGTGTACACCGGGTCGAGCGCCGTCAGGGGCTCCTGGAAGATCATCGAGATCAAGGGCCCGCGTATCGACGCCAGTTGGCGATCGCGCAATGCCAGGATGTCGCGGCCGTCGATGTCGATCGAGCCACCCAGTTGCGCCGTGCGCGGCAGCAGCCGCATCAACGCGCGCATCGTGACGCTTTTGCCGGAGCCGGACTCGCCCAGCAGGCACAACACTTCTCCCGGGTTGAGGTCGAACGACACCCCGTTGACGACAGAGATCGCCATGTCGCGCGACACGAACCGGACCGACATGTCGCGCACACGCACGAGTGGTTTGACGGCAGACAATTCAGTCTGCGCAGAATCGAGCAATGCGGTGTTCATCATGCGAGGGCCTCCTGGCGGGCGTCGACGAGCGCGAGCGGGAAATGGCACGCCGCCAGATGCGCGGCTTGGCCCATCGGTGTCAGGGGCGGGGCCACTTCCGCGCAGAGTTGTTGCGCATGCGGGCAACGGGTGCGAAACCGGCAGCCGCTGGGCGGATCGATCGGATTGGGGGGATCGCCCGACAAGGGCGGTTTGGTCGCACGCCGTTTCGGATCCATCGAAGGCCGCGACGACAGCAGCGCCGCCGTGTAGGGATGACGCGGCTGGGCATACAGCGCGTCGACCGGGGCAGACTCGACCACTTGTCCCAGATACATCACGAGCACGCGGTCGCTCATGTACTGCACCACATTCAAGTCGTGCGAAATGAAGATGTAGGTCAGCCCGAGCTGCCGCTTGAGCGACTGCAGCAGATTGAGCACCTGGGCTTCCACAGACTTGTCCAGCGCGGACACCGACTCGTCCAGGATCACGGCGCGCGGCCCCATGGCCAAAGCGCGGGCGATGTTGACGCGTTGCCGCTGGCCGCCCGAGAGCTCATGCGGATAGCGCTGGGCGAACAACGTGGGTTCGAGACCCACCATCTTCAGCAGCGAATGCGCCCGCGCGGCGGCTTGTGCGCGTTTCAGGCCGAGGATGCTGGGGCCGAAAGCGATGCTGTCGGCAATGGTGAGCCGGGGGTTGAGCGATGCATAACTGTCCTGGAACACCATTTGCATGCCGTGGCGCAGATCGCGCACCGAGATGCCGTGCACGGCGCCGACTTCTTCACCGTCGAAGATCACGTTGCCGGCGTCGGGCGCGATCAACTGCATCAGCAGGCGGCCGGTGGTGGACTTGCCGCATCCTGACTCGCCGACGATACCCAGCGTCTCGCCTTTGGCCACGTCGAAACTCACACCATCCACGGCGCGCACGACGCGATTGCCGGCAATGGGAAAGTGCTTCTTCAGATCGCGCACGATCAGCATCGGCTGCGCCGGGCCGCCGCGATCGCGTGCATCCCGCTTTGGGGCGACCAGACTCATGGCTTGCTCCGAGGTCGTCTTCATGCTTTCACATCCATCGCGCCACGCAGGCCGTCGCTAACGAGGTTGAAACACATGGAGGTCAGGAAAATCATCACACCGGGCAGCACCGCATTCAGCGGTGCCACATAAATCGCTTGGCGCAGCGTGTTTAGCATCAGGCCCCATTCGGCGTTGGGCGGGTTCACGCCGAGGCCCAGAAAGCTCAAACCCGACGCGACCACGATGCTGACGCTGATGAGGCTGGAGGCGTAGATCAGGATGGGCGCGATCACGTTGTTCAGCACGTGGCCGGTGACGATGCGGTAGGCACTGGCACCGGTGGCCTTGGCCGCCTCGACGAAGTCCTGGTTGCGCACCTGGGTGGTCACGCTTTCGGCCACGCGGGCGATCGGCGGAATGAACACGAGCGTGAGCGACACGATGCTGTTGAAGACGCCCGCACCCAATACGCCCGAGATCGCGACGGCCAGCAGTACCGAAGGAAACGCGTAGAACACGTCGACCGTGCGCATGATGGCCATATTGACGCGGCCGCCGGCGTAGCCTGCGGTGATGCCCAGCGTGGCGCCGATGAGGGTGGCCAACACGACAGGCATGACGCCCATGAAAAGCGACAGTCGGCCGCCGTAGATCAGCCGCGCCAGCATGTCGCGGCCCAGTTCGTCGGTACCGAGCAGATGGCCGGGCGTGCCGGGCGGCTTCAGGCGCCGCACCATGCTCATCTTGAACGGATCGTCCAGCCCCAGCCAAGGCGCGAAGATCGCCGACAGCACGATCAACGAGAGCACGGTCAAACAGGCGATCGTGACGGGATCGCGCAATAGCCGGCGCACGCTCGAGCGCCAGAAGCTGCGCGTGACGGGCGGGGGCAGCGGCGGTGCGATCAGTGCCGTGGCGCCGCCCGGCAGGCTCATTGCCAAACTATCCTTCTGCATAAAAGCTCCTTGAACGCGATGGGGCAGTGGATGCGAGGCACCCTTCAACCGCGTTTGACGCGCGGATCCACCATCATTTGCAAGACGTCGACGGCCAGATTGGTGAGCACGAAGAACATGGCGAGCACCAGGATCGTTCCCTGAAGAATCGGCAGGTCGCGCGTGAAGATGGCGGAATTGAGCAGGAAGCCTGTGCCCGGCCAGGCGAACACGGTCTCGACCAGAATCGAGCCGCCCAGCATTTGCGCGAACTGCAGCCCCATCACCGCCATCACCGTGGGCGCGGCGTTCTTCATGACGTGCACGAATACGAGCCGTGCCGGCACGCCCTTGGCATACAGGGCCTGCACGAACTCCTGCTTGCGGATTTCGCTTACCGCAGCCCGGACCGACCGCGCAATGATGCTGGCGGGAATCACGGCCAATGTGATCGACGGCAAGATCATGTGCATCAAGCTTTCGCGATTGAACGTGAAGCCGGCCGACCCGTCAGCGCCCATGCCGGTCGCGGGCAGCCAGCCCAGATTGACCGAAAAGATCACGATCAGCACCATCCCCAGCCAGTAGTGCGGAATCGACACTCCCGTGACCGCCACGGACGTGACGGCGCGGTCGATACTCGGCCGATCGCTGTAGCCGGCGATGGTGCCCAGCGTGGTACCCGCCACGAACGCCAGGAAAATGGCCACCGCAGCCAGCATCAGGGAGTTCTTGATCGCGGGGATGATTTCGGCCAGCACCGGCCGGCGTGTCGTGATCGAAGTCCCGAAGTCGCCGGTCACGATGTTGCGCAGCCAGATGAGGTACTGCACCGGTACCGGCTTGTCGAACCCGTATTCCTCGCGCACCTGCGCCACAAGCTCGGGCGGCGCGCGCTCGGGCAGCACGGCGGAAAGTGGATCGCCGGGCGCGAGGTGGACGAGGGCGAAGCACACGAGCGACACCCCGATGGCGATCGGCAGGGTGTAGAGCAGGCGTTGCAGCAGGTATCGGAGCATGGCGGTTACTCCACATAGACCGGCGTCAGGTCCTGAAACCAGCTTTGTGCCTGCACGAAGCCCTTCACACGGGGCGACATGGCGCGCGGGTTCAGGTCATGCACCACCCAGATCCACATCGCCTGATCGACGATATAGCTGTGCAGTTGCGCCAGCACCGCATCCTGCTGCGCCGGATCGAACGTGACCTTGGCTTGCGCGGCGAGCTTGTCGGCCTGGGGATCGCTGTAGCCGCCCCAGTTGTAGCCGCCCGGCGGACGCTGCGTGGACCAGGCGGTGCCGATCAGCGCGATATTGGGATCCCAGTAGGCCCAGCTGTTGTTCAAGCCGTGCGCGCCTTTGTTCTCGGGAGCGTCGGAACCGGCGCGGCGGCGCGCCCGCAGCGCTTCCCACTCCATCACTTCAAGTTCGACATCGAAGCCCACATCGCGCAGGTTTTCCTGCACGAATTCGTTCATGGGCAGCGGCTGCATTTGACCCGATCCCGAAGGTGAAATCAGCAGCTTGATCTTGGCCGGCTTGGCTTTGCTGTAGCCCGCTTCCTTCATCAACGCTCGTGCTTGCTCGGGGTCGAACTTGATATCGAAGGTGGGTTTCCCGTACCACGGATGTTTGCTGTCGATCATGCCTTTGGCCGGCACGGCGAGTCCACCCAGAAAGCCCGAGAGGCCCTCACGATCGATCGCCAGGTTGGCGGCCTTGCGCACGCGCAGATCCTTGAATGGCGAGCCCTCGGAGAAACTCAGCTGATAGGGCCATACATGCGGATAGACGTTGGTGACGATCTGCATGCCTTGTTGCTTTAAGCGCGGCACGGTGTCGGGCGGCGGGGCCTCGATCCAATCGACCTGTTTGGAGAGCAGCGCCGCCACGCGGGTCGAGGGGTCGGGCATCGTCAGCAGTACCAGACGATCCGATTTGGGTATCCGTGCCGCGTCCCAATATTTGGGGTTGCGCACCAGTTCGGCTCGTTCGCGCGCCACCAGCTTATCGAGTATCCAGGGGCCCGTGCCCGACGCGCGCTGGGCGAATGCATTCCAGTCGCCCTTCACCTCGTTGTAGCGTGCCGGACTGGAGATGAAGATCTGCGCCATCATGTAGGGCAGTACCGCATCGGGCTCTTTGGTGGTGACCTCGACGGTGTATTCGTCGATCTTGCGGTAGCTGGCGATCGTGCCGGTGTAGGTCGATGCCTGCGTGGCCTGCGGCTGGTCGTACTGCGGCGCATCGCGCTTCATCAACTTGTCCAGGTTCCACACCACCGCGTCGGCGTTGAACGTGGAGCCATCGTGAAACGTCACACCATGGCGCAGGTTGAAGGTCCACTTCGTTTGTGTGGTGTCGTCGACCTTCCACGTTTCGGCCAGCGAGGGCACGAGCTTGGCCGATTCGTCGGCCTTCGACAGATCCCAGCGGATCAGCGAATCGTAAAGCGTGATGCCGATGAACCGCACGCCCTCGCCACCCTGGCTCGGCTGGCCGGTGGTCAGTGGGATATCCGCGAGCGTGGTGGCCACACGCAGCACCTTTTCTGCCGCAGAGGCTTGACCCGAAACCGCGACTGCCATGATGGCGGCGGCACACAGCGACACCGCAAACCGTTTGATGACCATAGACAACTCCGAAGGACGACACAAAGCCCGGCGCTTGGCCGTTGGCAAGCGTCAAAGGGGGGAGAACGGGAATGGAAGCCGTCGCTTATGCGGCGGCCGTGCGGATCAGGGCGCCGGTGGCGAAAGTCGGGCGCAGGGCGGCGTCTGCAGCAAGGCATCGCTGCAATGCCGCTGCAGTGCTTGCACGTGCAGGCGGAGGACGTGGGAAACGCGAGTCAATCGATACCGACGCATAAGTGCTTCTCCAGGGCTGTCTCCACCGGATATCGGATGCGGGTGCCGCTTTGCGTGACGGCTTGCCGCTGACACAACGAATGTTGGTTTGACTGCTGCTTGTCTGAAACAAGTGTTTTAATTCTAGGAATGTTGCGACGCGTCAGCAAGTTATATTGCAGCGTAATTGGCGTTTTAATGGAAAACACCTAGCTGACACTTTTACAACTCGGCATTTCGATAAAACAGATGTTTTAATCGACTGAAGTTGGCGTTGACGTTTGCGCACACATAGACGTTGGCGAACATACAGGCACGGGCGCGTGGGGCGCCCGCATACAGGAGCACTATGTCGGACCTTTCACTTTCCGGCCCTGAGACCGAGACCGATGCGTCGGTCGATCGTCGCATTCTGGTTGCGGCCAAGTCGTTGATCTCTCGCAAGGGGCCAATCGCCACAACCGTGCGCGATATCAGCGATGCCAGTAACACGAACGTTGCAGCGGTCAACTATTACTTCGGCTCCAAGGATGCCTTGGTGCGCCAGATTCTGATGGACATCATCGGCCCGCCCAACGTGCGCCGCAAGCAGATGCTGCACGCGGCACAAGAACGCTTCGATGGTCATCCCATGCCGTTGCCGGTGATTCTCGATGCGTTGATGCGGCCCTTGGTGGAGTGCGAACGCGATAGCGACGGCGGCCGGTTCTTCGTTCGCGTCGAACAGCATCTGCGCGCCACGCCCGAGAGCGAATACACGCGTTTCGTGGCGGATCATTTCGATGGTTACGCGCAGGTGTTTTTCGACGCTATGCGCGCGACCTTGCCGCATTTGAGTCGATCCGAAATCATCCTGCGTTATGAATTCGTACGGGGCGCCGCGTTGCATGTGTTGGTGAACTGCGATCCCCAATCGAGCAAGATCGCCACGCTTGCCCGCGGCGAGTCCATGCTGAACGCCGATGACAACGAAGCGGTCCTATTGATGATCGTGGCACTGTCGTTGAACGGCCTTGGCGCGCCATCGTTTACGACAGTACGGTAGTCCAGATGGCGATGTCACCGCATTCGACATTCACAACGCAACGGTCGTCCAGCTTCACGCCGTGACAGTGATCCAGGTTGGGGCGTGGTCGCTGGCATGCGGCTCGCCTCGCACCCAGGTATCCACACCGGCATCCTTCAGGCGCGTGGCGAGGCTGTCGCTCAATAACAAATGGTCGATGCGCAAGCCCGAGTTGCTTTCCCAATGTCGGCGGAAGTAGTCCCAGAAAGTGTAGATGCGCTCATCGGGATGTGTTTCGCGCAACGCGTCAGTCCATCCCTGCTGGAGCAGACGTTCATAGCAGGCTCGGCTCTCGGGCTGCAGCAAGGCATCCTTGAGCCACGATCGGGTGTTGTAGATATCGGCATCGGTGGGAATGACGTTGTAATCGCCGGCCAGCAAAACAGGGTGCCCCGTGTCGTAAAGCGATTGCGCATGATCGATGAACCGCTCGAACCACTTGAGCTTGTGTTCAAACTTCGGGCCGGGCTGCGGATTGCCGTTGGGGAGGTACAGGCAGCCCACCAGCACGCCGTGCACAGCCGCCTCGATATAGCGGCTGTGGGCGTCATCTTCATTGGCGGGCAATCCACGACGGGTTTCGATCGGGTCCATGTCGCGCGCGAGAATCGCCACGCCGTTCCAGGCCTTTTCACCCTGCCATATCGCGCCATACCCTGCAGCATTGATCTCGGCGATCGGAAAAGCGCTATCCACGCATTTGAGTTCCTGCAGACACACGACGTCGGGCGCTTCGCGCTCGAGCCAGGTGAGCAAGGCAGGCAGCCGTGATCGGATGCCGTTGATATTGAAGGTGGCGAAGGTGAGGGTAGACATGGGCGTTGACGGTCTCATTGGATGGCGCTTGCGCCGCAGTTGCCGTTCCCAACGCAACGACATGCGGTTCGAGCATGCAGATCAGGAGGCGTTCCCCTAGCCGACTTTTCTTCTCACATCGTCAGTTAGCTAAACGACGACATCATCAACCCACCGTATTCTTCCGCATATCGTCAGTTAGCTAAGTGGCGATACGATCGAAAAATGAATCGTTCCCTCCAGGTCAAGGCAATGTCCAGCGAAGTCCGCATGTCGATCCTGCGGTATCTCGATCGAGCCAAAATTCATTTCAACTATCCCTGGCGCACCGAGCCCGTGGCGTTCGCCGTCAACATGACCCTGATTGCTAAAGTGATGCACATCGCGCCGCCAACCGCGAGCAGGCATCTCCACATCTTGAGGGAGGCGGGCTTCATCACCATTCGGAAGTCGCAGAAGTGGTCTTATTGCATGCGGGATGACGTCGTCATCCATGAGTACTTGGTGTGGCTACAGGGGCGCCTATCGGCAAGCGGTGAGTGCCAAACGGCTGGAAATAAGACTCATGGTTCATTACCCACGGACAGGTATGAGCGCGTGCGTTAAAAGCGTGCGATCCCGTCGGATTTTTGTCACATGCTTGGGATGGCGTCAAAATAACGGGAATATGCTGCCTCTACAGGTATGATCTGCGAAAGACCCCGGCAGACGGGCTGAATAAAGGCAGATCTCCTTTGGAAGCACAGACTTACAGGCCGTCAGCAAGCTTCATCGATCTGATGATGGATGCGGTATTTGCCGTCACGAAGGATGCTCGCGTGGTTTTCGCCAGCGCCGCGTGCGAACGTATTTTCGGCTACACCCCGCAGGAGATGATCGGCAAATCCATGTTCGACATGATGTTGCCGGAAGATCGCGAAATGACCCGCGACTCGATCGTCGATGTGATGTCGGGATTGCCGCAATTTCACTTCGAAAATCGCTACGTCCGCAAGGACGGCCAGATCGTGCATATCATGTGGTCGGCGCGCTGGTCGCCCGCCGATCAATTGCGCATCGGGGTTGCCCGCGATATCACCGAGCGCAAGCGTGCCGAAGCCAAGCAGGCCGTGCTATATGCCATTGCCGAGGCCGCGTTCGCCGCCGATGATTTGCCCACACTCTTTCGACTGATTCATCGCATCGTGGGAAGCCTGTTGCCGGCGGATAATTTCTCGGTTTCCCTTTACGACGAGCAAACCGATCAGCTGAGCTTCCCATACCACGTCGACGCTCATGAGCCGGCGCCGCAACCCTATACGTCCGCCACCGGCGCGCTGTGCGCGGAAACGCTGCGCACGGGGCAGCCTTTGCTGCTCGCTGGCGACGCGCTGCGCGATCGTTTGACGGCGCTGAATACGCCGATCGCCGTGATGCCGCTGTGCTGGTTGAGCGTACCGCTCAATGTTCATAAAGGCGCAATCGGGGTGCTGGTGCTCAAGAGCTATCCCGGCGGGGTCTGCTATAGCGAGAAGGATGTAGAGCTACTGCAATTCGCGTGTACGCAGATCGCGACCGTCATTGAGCGCCAGCAAATGCAGGCGCGCCTTCAATATCTGGCGCAGTACGACCAGTTGACCGCGTTGCCCAACCGGGGCGTGCTCTACGATCGGCTCAAGGTGGCCCTGGCACTTGCCCGTCGCGAGCAAGGGCGGCTGTCTGTGCTCTATATCGATTTGGACAAGTTCAAGCAGGTAAACGATACCCAGGGTCATGGTGTGGGAGATCGATTGCTGCAGGAAGTCGCCGCGCGGCTGAGGCAGTGTGTGCGCGAGGCCGATACGGTGGCTCGCGTGGGCGGCGATGAGTTTGTCGTGCTGCTGCAAGGTCTGCCGCTGCCCGAGCACGCGACGCAGGTCGCCGATACGATCCACCACATGCTGACGCGCCCCTACGCGATCGACGGGCACGACCTGAGTATCCGACCCAGCATCGGTATTGCCTTGTATCCCGACCACGGCGAGTTCGAGCACGATTTGCTCAAACATGCCGACACGGCGATGTACCGGATGAAAAACGCGGGTGCAACGCCGATCGGTGGCGCGATCGAGATCGACCAGCCGTTGCCGGTCAACATCGCCACACCGGTCGACATCGCCACACCGATCGACATCGCCACACCGATCGACATTGCTACGCCCATCGACATCGCTGCGCCTATGGGCATCGCTGCGCCGGACGAGATCCTGACGCCCAGCGCATTGGGCAATAACGCGTTCATGTCCGCGTCGGCGTGACGCTCGGCGTCGGCCTGACGTTCGGAGCCGGCCTCACTTTCTTCGCCGGCCTCAGCCGTTCGGCGGCAGTCTCAGCCGTTCGGCACGACGCGTGCGCGTGTTATCTTTCGTGCCAATTAGAGAATGTGTCTCGTTATCAAGTGACGGAACTAGTCTCGTCATTAAAGCAAAAGGATGCTTCGTGATCGCCCAATCGACCTTCGTTCGTACTCGCCGTGCCGCTGGATTAGTGGCTCTGACGCTCGTGCTTGCCGCCTGCCAGACGCCGATTCACGACGACCTGCGCCAACCGTCGCCGCCCGCGCCGGCCCTCTATCCGCAAGGCCAGAACGCGCATGCCGTGCAGCGCGTGGATGTGGGCTTGGGGTTGTACGAGATTCAGGCGCTGGACGCCGATACGCTGGTGGTCGCCGCTTCGCCTTCGTTTAAGAAGGACGCGTCGGGCACGCTGTATTTCCTGGATGCGCAGACGCTGGCCGTGAAGGACACCGTGAATATTCCGCGCCGGTCGTTCGCCGTCGGTATCAATCGACGCACCCAGACGATTTATATTGGCAACACTCTGAATGGCTCGTTGACGGTCGTCGACGCCGCCAAGCGAGCGGTGATCGGTACGATTCAACTTGGCCGCGCCGATGCGAAAGGCGATATGCCGCATACGCGCAAGGTGATCGTCGACGAGGTCCGCGACAGGGTGTTCGTGACGAGCCCGGGCGATGCGGGCAAGGTGTGGGTGGTCGACGGCAAGACGCGTCAGGTGCGTCATACGTTGAGCAATCTGGGCCGCTGGACAGCGGGCGCCGCTTACGACGCGCAAGCGGACCGGCTGTATGTGGGGCAGGGCGGTACCCACGAGATTCTGGCCATCGATCCCACCCGAGGCCGCGTGGTGCAGCGTATGACCACGGGCGACACGACCAATGCCCGTGACTCAAAGCATTTTCTTCTGAATCTGGCGCTCGACGCCAACGCGCAGCGCCTGTTCGCGACCGATTCGAATACGAATCGCCTGTATGTGTTCGACCTGCGTACGGGCAAGGCGATCCAGCAGGTGCAATTGGGCAAGGGTGCACTCGACGTGCTGTTCAATCCGGCGCGGCAGGAGATCTACGTCACGAATCGAGGCGCAGGACACGGCGACAAATCGGGAACGGGCGCGTTGACGATCCTCGATGCCACGAACTATGCCATCAAGCGCACGGTCGATCTGCCGGTTCATCCCAACAGCTTGGCGCTGGGCGATGCAGGGCAGGTGCTCTTTGCGACGGTGAAGGCAGCCATGGACAAGGATCACCCGTCTTATCGCGAAGGCAGCCTGGACAGCGTTGTGCGCGTGCCGCTGGCGAACTGATCATTGCATCGTCCGGGGCAATGTCGGTGTGAAGCCGCCTGGATGCGGGGCCGGGGTGGCGTGCACCGCATGGGCGACGCCCTCTGGCTGCGATCCTGCGGTCCCGCCTGCCCCGGACACATCAAGTCATGAGATACTTAACGTTAATCATTCTCTATTGAGAATTGCTTCGCCGCAGTCGCCATACCGGTTGACGCGGTCGCGTGCGCGCGCTGAGCCGCACGCGCCATCGCCATCTCTCACAACGCGTGCCGGTCAATCATCTTGTCTACGCCTAATCCTTCGACGTCCGCCGCCGGCACGCCCGGCCAGGCGTTTTCTCCCGAGCACTACCGCCGGATCATCCGCCGCCGCTGGGCGATGGTCGGGCTGCTGGCGGCCATCATCCTGGGCTGCATGCTGCTCGATTTCACGATGGGTGCTTCCGGTCTGGGGCTGGGTGAGCTGCTGCACACGCTTTTCAACCCTGACGCGGCAGACGCCACGACGCGGGTGATCGTCTGGAATATCCGATTGCCGTACGCCCTGATGGCGATGGCCGTTGGCGTGGCCTTGGGTCTGGCAGGCGCAGAGATGCAGACCATTTTGAATAATCCGCTGGCCAGCCCATTTACGTTGGGGATCTCATCGGCAGCCGCCTTCGGGGCATCGCTGGTGATCGTGCTGGATCTGGCGATTCCGGGCGTGCCCGTGGCGTGGGCCATTGCCGGCAACGCCTTCGTGTTTGCGTTGATGTCGGCCATGCTGCTGCATTTCGTGGCGCGATGGGGCGGCATGAATGCCAGCGGCGTGGTGCTGTTCGGCATCGCGCTCGTGTTTTCCTTCAACGCACTGGTCTCATTGATCCAGTTCGTGGCGAGTGCCGATGCGCTGCAGGGCCTGGTGTTCTGGACCATGGGCAGTCTTGGCCGCGCCGATTGGACCAAGGTCGGCGTGCTGCTGCTGGTGTTTGCGCTGATCCTGCCGCTTTCGATGCGCGATTCGTGGCGGCTGACGGCCATGCGCCTGGGTGAGGAGCGGGCCGCGAGTTTCGGTATCGATGTGCGCCGACTGCGATTGCGCGCGTTGGTGCGGATCAGTATCTTGTCGGCGCTGGCGGTGGCATTCGTGGGCACGATCGGCTTCGTGGGCCTGGTGGCGCCGCACATCGCGCGCCGTATATTTGGCGAAGATCACCGCTTTTACCTGCCGGGCAGCGCGCTCGTGGGCGGCGTCATTTTGTCGGCGGCGTCGATCGCCTCCAAGAATATGGTGCCCGGCATCATCATCCCGGTCGGCATCGTGACCTCGCTGGTCGGTATTCCGTTCTTCCTGGCGGTCGTCTTCAAGCGTCAACTGCAATAGGTTCGTCGTGCTGCAACTCAATCATCTCAAGGTCGCGTACGGCGCGCGCGAAATCATCGCGGACCTGTCGGTAGCGCCGATCGCCACAGGCACCGTCACCGCCTTGCTGGGCCCCAATGGCAGTGGCAAGTCGACCTTGCTCAAGGCCGTGGCGGGGCTCATCAAGCTTGCGGGCGGTCATGTGGTGATGAACGGCGACGATCTGACGCGGGCCAGTTTCGAAACGCGTGCGCGCCAGGTGGTGTATCTGCCGCAAACGCTGCCGGCTGCAGTGCATTTGCAGGTGTTCGAATCGGTGCTGGTGGCGGCCAACGCTTCGGCGTTCGCCGGTGCGGTGGCGGGCGCGGGCAAGGGCGATATCGCGGCCGTCGACGCGCTCCTGCAGCGCCTGGGCATTGCCCATCTGGCACTGAGGTACCTCGACCAGTTGTCAGGCGGCCAGAAGCAGCTCGTCGGACTGGCGCAAGCCCTGATTCGGCGGCCCAGGCTTTTGCTGCTCGATGAGCCGCTTTCGGCACTCGATCTGAATTACCAGTTTCACGTGATGGATCTGCTGCGCCAGGAAACCCGTGAAAACGGCTTGGTCACGTTGATCGTGCTGCACGATCTCAACATCGCGCTAAAGCATGCCGATCACTGCCTGATGATTCGATCGGGTGAGCTGATCGCCGAGGGCGTGCCTGGCGAAGTGATCACCCCCGATACCCTGGCGGCCGTGTACGGGGTACGCGCCCGGGTGGAGCCGTGCTCGCTTGGCGTGTCGCAAGTCATGATCGACGGGCTCCACGCCGACGTCCATTGATACGTTTGCGCGGGCGGGCTGGCTTGTTACCGCCGTCATACGTGTTTACAATGAAAATCGATATCATTATTAACCCTAATAGAGAGCGCGCGCGGTCGTTTCGCGCTGGCGTCTCGTCGCTCATGTCCCTGCTGCATCGTCTCGTCACTCCCCTGGTTTTTGCCGTTGTTGCCCTGGTGGGCAGCACGGGCGTTGCGTCGGCAGCGGCAGCGCAGGCCGCACCGGCCGCACAGTCCGGCCCGATCACGGTGCAGGATGTGTCAGGCCGCACGGTCGTATTGCCCAAGCCTGCAACCCGCGTGGTGTTGGCGCAAGCGCGCTATTTGCCGGTGTTGGGATTGATTCACCCGGATCCGGTCAGCATCCTGGCCGGTTGGTCCGATGAGTTCAAAACCTCGTTTGCCAACGAGTATGCCGCATACAAAGCCAAATTCCCGGCGATCGAGAATATCCCCGTCGTCGGCCGCCACACGGCGGATACGTTCTCGGTTGAGAAAACGCTGTCGTTGCGCCCCGATCTGGTGATTTTGACGTCGGCCTTCGCCGGCATCGCGCCGGGCGCGGATCCCCAGTCGTCCACGTTGATCCGCCAGTTCGATGCGGCCGGCGTGCCGGTCGTGGTGGTCGATTTCTTCATGCGGCCATTGCAGAATACCGAACCCAGTATTCGTCTGCTGGGTCAGGTGCTGGGCCGCGCAGAGCAGGCCGAGGCCCTCGTGGCGTTTTATCGCCAGCACATGGATCGCATCGCCGCCCGCACGCAGGTCGCGGGGCGCGCCAAGCCGCCGGTGCTGGTGCACGCGCACGCCGGCAGCACCGATTGCTGCAACTCGCCGGGGGTGGGTACGTTCAACGACATGATTTCGCTGGCCGGCGGCCACAATATCGGCGCCGATGTGCTCAAGGGCGCAACGGGCCAACTGGGATTCGAGTACATCAACAGCCGCAACCCGGCGGTGTACGTGGCCACCGGCACGGGTGCCACGCGCCGCGCGGGCGCCGGTCTGACGATCGGCATGGATGCCGATCCCGAGCGGGCGCGCGCGAGTTTGCAGGCGGTGATCGATAGTCAGCGGTTGGCGGCGCTTTCTGCGGTGCGCACCGGTAATGCCCACGGCATCTGGCACGGATTCAACGATTCGCCATTGCACGTGGTCTTCATCGAAGCGCTCGCACGTTGGCTCGATCCGGTCGCCTTCGCCGATGTGTCGGCCCAGGCGACGCTGGACGACATCAATACGCGGTTCGCCGCGGTGCCTTATCGCGGCGCCTTCATGGTGGATCTGACCCCTTCGTCAGGCGATGCCGCCGCCGGGCCGAGCAGCACAACGCGTGTGGGCAGCGCAACGCCTGGTGCCGCTTCGGGTGCCGACACGTCCGGCGCCGGACGCTGATCGCGCTGGGCATGCCGATCGCAACGCCTCACCCGGTTACGGATCGTCCGCCTTGGCGCTACGCGGGCGACGATGTGCGCGACTGGCGCTCGGCAGATGGGCGGCGCGCCTACCGAGTAAGCGTCGCGGTGCCCGAGGGCGAGGCGCCGGCTGCAGGTTATCCGGCGTTGTTCTTGCTCGATGGCGACTTGATTGCGGCGCCGCTGGCTGCTGGTTTGCCGGCGCTCGGCGAGCCGGTCGTGGCCGTTCTGATCAGCCATGCGCCCATGGGCGCTCAGGCCCGCGAAGCTCGCGCCTGGGATTACACGCCGGCCATTCCGGGGTGCGACCCTTTGGCAGATCCGCGCCAACCCGCCTGGCGCAACGGCGGGGCCGATGATTTCCTGGCGCTTCTGAACGACACCATCGTGCCGGCGGTGCTGTCCAGTCATCCGATCGACCGCAGCAGGTTGACGTTGTATGGCCATTCCTACGGTGCGTTGTGCGTGTTGCGTGCCGTGCAGGCGCAACGCACACCGGCGTTCGCGCGCTACGTGGCGGCAAGCCCGTCGGTGTGGTGGCACGATGGCGCGATCGCACGTCTGCCGCACGGTGACGCCCCGTTATCGGCGCCGCGCATCGGTGTGCTCGTGCTGGCGGGCACGCTCGAGGCGTGGCACGCCCAGGCGGCGGGCCCCGATGGTTCGCCGGCTTCGCGCGCGGGGGGCACGCCCACGCTGCCGATCACGTATGGGCTGGCGCGGCATTGGGCGGCCATCCCGCACGTGAGCGTGGTTTTCGAGGCGGTCGAGGGCGGCACACACCACAGCATGCTGGCGCAGTCGATCGTGCCGGCCATTGATTTTGCACGTTGCACGCAAGCGGCCATCGACGCCGCGCGGCTGCAGCCTGATTTGTTGGAGACACCTTCTTGATGCCGAATCGTATTTCTTCCACGCGCCGGAGTTTGATCCTGGGCGGCATGGGCGCCGCTGCTGCGATCGGGCTGCCCCAGTTCGCCCGCGCGGCCAATGCGCCGATCAAGATCGCGTTGGTGACGTCGCTGTCCGGCCCCTTTTCGTCGTTGGGCGAGAGCATGCGGGCCGGGCTGGAACTGTTTCTGGCCGAAAACGGCAATCAGATGGGTGGGCGTCCCGTGCAGTTGCTGATCGAAGACGATCACGGCAAGCCCGACGAAGCAGTGCGCAAGGTGCGCAAACTGGTGGGGCAGGATCGCGTCGACGTGATCTGCGGCGTCATCAGTGCGGCCGTGGCGCTCGCGATCCGCGATATCGTCACCGAGTCGAAAACGTTGACGTTCATCATCAATGCCGCCGCCAACGCATTGGCGCGCGAGGCCGCCAGCCCCTATATCTTCCGCACCACCAAGACGAGCTGGATGCTGGCCCATCCGGCCGCCCTCTGGACGCACGAGCACGTGGCGAAGTCGGGCGGTATCACGCTGGCCTCCGACTACGCTGCGGGCCGCGAGTATGTCAACGACTTTGCCGAGACATACCAGAAGCAGGGGGGCAGCCTCGGCCGTCAGTTCTGGACGCCGCTGGGCACCACCGATTTCGCACCGATGCTGATGAATGTGGCATCGATGAATCCCGAGTTCATCTACGCTTTCCTGCCGGGCGCCGATGCGGTGCGCTTCCTGAAGCAGATGAAGGATTTCCGCCTGCAGGACAAGATCCGGCTCGTCGGTCCCGGCGCGTTGTTCGATCAGGAAGACGTGCTGCCGGCTGCCGGCGACGCGGGTCTTGGCGGCTTGAACGCGTTTCATCAATCGCCGGGCGCTCCGGCGTCGGCATCGTTCGTGGCTGCTTATGGCCGGGCGCGCAATCGTCTGCCGGGTGAGGCCAGCACGTCCGGCTACACCGCCGGCCAAGTCATCAAGGCCGGTATCGACGCCGTCAGCGGCGATGTGGCGCAACGCGATGCGCTCAAGAAGGCGTTGCTCGACAAGCCCGTGGATACGGCCTTCGGCCCCATGCGCTTCGATCCGCGCAACAACCAGGCCATCCTCGACATCTACATCAACGAGGTGAGAAAGGGCCCCGACGGCAAGCCGTTCAATACCGTTCTGCATACCTACCCGGGCATTCAGGATCCTGGTCCAGGCGCTGCATCGAAGTAACTCATGGCTTATACCGTCGTCCAGATCCTCAACGCCTTGTCCTTTTCGGTGCTGCTCTTGCTCACCGGCTTGGGCTTGTCGTTGGTGCTCAGCCTGATGAACTTCGTCAATTTGACGCATGGTTCCTTCTATCTGCTGGGCAGCTACATCGGCATTCAGTGGCTGGCATCGGGCGCACCGTGGTATCTGGCGTTTCCGGCGGCATTCGTGATCACCGGCGCGGTGGGTTGGCTGCTCGACCGTTATCCATTTCGCGGTTTCTATCCGCGCACACACTTGATGCAGGTGCTGCTGACCTACGGCTTATCGGTGGTGTTTGCCGATCTGATGCGATGGGGGTTCGGTGCGGATACACGCACGCCCGATCTGCCGGAGATGCTGTCGGGCGTGGCCTTCATCATGGGCTTCCCGTTTCCGATCTATCGCTTGTTCATCATCGGCGCGGGCCTGATCCTGGCGCTGGTGCTGTGGCTGCTCATCGATCGAACCTTGTGGGGTGCGGCCATTCGCGCGTGCACGGTCGATCGTGCCATCGTCGAAACCCTTGGCATCGACACCCGTAAATTGTTGACGGCCGGCCTGGTGCTGGCCGCCGGGCTGGGTGGGCTGGGCGGCGCGCTCGGTGCCGGCATGCTATCGGCCTATCCGGGCCTGGACGAAGAAGTGCTGTTGCTGGCGTTGCTGGTGGTCGTGGTGGGTGGCTTGGGCAGCTTTGCCGGCACGGTCGCCAGCGCGCTTTTGATCGGTTTCGTCACCACGTTCGGCCGGATGTGGGTGCCCGAGTTCGCCAATTTCGTCACGCTGGGCTTGATGGCCCTGATTCTGGTCATGCGGCCCGTCGGCTTGCTGGGTCGCGAGGCGAGACAGGTATGACGCGCGTCTGGCAGGGTCTCGCCCTGGTCGCCTTGATCGCGGCAGCGCCGTTGTCGGGCGAAGGATTCGTGTTGCGCTTTGCCGCCGAAATCCTGTTGGTCGGTGCGGCCGTCATGAGTTTGAATCTGTTGATCGGGGTGGGCGGTCTGGTGTCGTTGGGGCATGGCGCCGTGTTTGGCGCAGCTGCTTACTGCGCCGCCGTCGCCGCGCAGGCCTGGGGCGCAAATGTGTTCATGGTGATCGCGATCGGCATGGTGGCAGGCATGCTTATATCTGCGGCGATGGCGCTCCTCACACTGCGCAGCAGTGGCTTGTTTTTCCTGGTGCTCACGCTCGTGGGTGGGCAGATGGTGTGGGAAGTGGTCTTTCGCTGGCGCGACGTCACTGGCGGCGCCGATGGCTTGCGGGGCTTTCCGGCGTTGTCATGGGGGCCCGTACCGCTCGCGTCCCCGCTGGCGCTGTATGCGGTGGCGTTGTTGATCGCGTTGATCGGATGGGCCGCGCTGCGCAGTTTCGCGCGCGCGCCATTGGGTCAGGCGCTGCAGGGCATGCGCGATCAGCCGTTGCGGATGCGGGCGTTGGGATTCAGCCAGGGCCGTCTGCGCCTGCAGGCGTTTCTGATGTCGGGCGCGGTCGCCGGGGCGGCAGGGGCCGTCTTTCCTTTCGTCAATCAGTACGTGGGTCCGAACACCGTGCACTGGAGCATGTCGGCCACGCTGGTGATCATGGCCGTGCTGGGTGGCATCGGCACGTGGTTTGGCGGCTTTGCCGGTGCCGCGCTCTACCTGCTGGCACAGACGCAGCTCAGTTCCTACACCGACCGCTGGCAGTTGATGATCGGGTTGCTGTTCGTCGTCACGGTCATTTTCCTGCCCCATGGCATCGTGCCGGCGTTGCGCAGGAGACGCGAATGACCGCTGCCGCAAACGTGCCGTCCGCAGCCATCGCCGTCAAGGCCACCGCCGCCCCGTCGACGTCGGCCGCGGCGCCGCGCGTGCAGCTTGCGGCCATCGAGAAATCGTTCGGCGGCGTGCCGGTCTTGCAGCATATCGATCTGGACGTGCAGGCCGGCCAGACGCTTGGCCTCATCGGCCCCAATGGCGCGGGCAAGACCACCTTGTTCAACATCATGAGCGGCTTTCTGACGGCCGACCGCGGCACGGTGCGCCTGGATGGCCAGGATATCTCCCGCTTGGGTCCCGAAGCGCGCACGCACCTTGGCGTCGTGCGCACGTTTCAAAAGAGCCTGGTGTTTCCCTCGATGACGGTGCGTCGCAATGTGGCAATGGCGGCGCGTGCCGTGGCCGGCACCGGCTACCGCTGGTGGCAGGCGGGCGCCGCACTGCGCGATGCGGATGCCCGCGCCGATGCGTTGCTGGCGCAGGCCGGGCTCTCGGCCCGCGCGGAGACGCTGGCCGCCGATCTGTCGTATGGCGAACAACGCATGGTGGATCTGACGATTGCGCTCGCGCAGTCGCCACGCGTGCTGTTGCTCGATGAACCTACCGCGGGGCTTGCCGAAGAAGAGGGCGCCCGACTGCTCGCATTGGTGCGCCAGCACCATGCCGAAACGGCAGTCGTGCTGGTCTCGCACGATATCGACATCGTTTTCGGCCACTGCGATCGCGTGGCCGTGCTCGACCTGGGCGTGCTGATCGCCGTCGATACGCCCGAAGCGATTCGAGGCGATGCACGGGTGCTGGCCGCCTATCTGGGCATGCCGGCACAAACGCTGGCGGAGGTGGCGGCATGACGGCCACGACCGATCGTCTGGGACGCACGCCGGCACTGCAGTTGCGCGACGTGAGTGTGGCTTATGAGGGTGCCGACATTCTCACCGGCGTCGATCTGACGGTCGCGCAAGGCGATGTGCTGGCGCTGTTGGGCCGCAATGGCGTGGGCAAGACGTCGCTGCTTAACGCCATCTTCAATCTGGGCCCACGCGTGCGCGGCGAGATTCACGTCAAGGGGCAAGCTGTAATGGGCTGGCCCACACATCGCATCGCCAATCTGGGCGTGGGGCTGGTGCCGCAGGGACGCGGCGTGTTTGCACCCTTGAGCGTGAGCGAAAGTCTGCGTCTGGCGACCCTGTCGCGGCGCGACGTGCCCGAACGCTGGACGTTGCCGCGCGTCTATGACGCCTTCCCAAGGCTCTACGAAAAGCGGCGCGCGGCGAGTGGCGCATTGAGTGGCGGCGAGCGGCAGATGCTCGCGTTGGCGCGCGCGTTGCTGACCCAGGCCGATCTGCTGGTGCTCGACGAGCCGAGCGAAGGGCTGTCGCCGAAAGCTGTCGACGATCTGCTCGTGCACCATCTGCCTCGGCTGGCGGCCGAGGGCATGACGGTGGTACTGGTCGAACAGAACCTGTCGCTGTGCCTGCGCGTGGCACACCGCGCGGCGGTGCTGGCGCAAGGCCGCGTCGCGTACGACGGCGCGATTGCCGACCTCCGTGCCGATCGCGATCTGCAGCATCGTCTGTTGGGGGTGTGATGACGACTGCGATCACCCTGTTGCCCACCCTTGTCGACCCGGCCACGATGGCGCGTTTTGCGGCCGTGCTGACCCCCATGGAGACGGCCCGCGCAGCCCGCTGGCGGCAAGCGGCCGATGCGCGCCGCTACGTGGTCACACGCGGCGCGCTGCGCGTGCTGTTGGCCGCGCGTGTGGGCGCCGCCCCGCAATCATTGGCATTTTCGACGGGCGCGCGCGGCAAGCCTGCCTTGGACGGCGCCGCGTTTGCAGACCTGCATTTCAATGTGTCGCACGCGGGCGATTGGGCGCTGATCGCGCTCGCCACTACACCCGTCGGGATCGATATTGAGCAGTGCCGGCCGCTCGATTATCGGGCGGTGGGCGCGCAAGTGTTCAGCGCCGCCGAGCAAGCGCGGGTCGACGGCGCAACCGATCGGCCGCGCGCATTCTTCGATCTGTGGACCGCCAAAGAGGCCCTGCTCAAGGCATGGGGCTTGGGGCTGGGCGATATGCCTGCCGGGTTCACCACGCCCGAGCTTGACGGTTCCGCAGGCACGGCGCGGATCTCGCCGATGCCCGGCCTCGCTCCTGCAGCGCCCGGATGGATGGCCCGCCTGCCTGTGCCGGAAGGCTATTGCGGCACCGTGTGCGTGCAGCAGCCTTGCGCTGTGCCCACCTTCACCTTTTCGCTTTGCGCGCCGGATGCACTGTTGCGCGCTAAGCATGATCTTCAATGTGTTCGATGAAATGAAACCTGTCTCTCAGATCTGGCCTGACGATTTGGCTGCGCGTTACCGCGCCGCCGGCCATTGGCGCGGCGAAACTTTCGGCGGTTGGTTGCGCGAACGGGCGCAAGCCCATCCGGACAAAATCGCTATCGTGGGCGGCGACACGCGCTGGAGCTATGCCGAGCTGGACCGCCGCGCCAATGAGATGGCTGCCGGTTTGCGCGCCAGCGGGCTTGTGGCCGGCGATCGCGTGGTGGTGCATCTGCCCAATATTCCCGAGTTCTTTGAAGTGGTGTTCGGGCTCTTTCGCGCGGGCATCCTGCCGGTGTATGCGCTTCCCGCGCATCGCATCACCGAGATCGCGCATTTTGCGTCGTCTTCAGAGGCAAGTGCCTACGTGATCGCGGGGCGTCACGAAGGATATGACTATGCGGAGCTCGCCGCCGAGTTGCAGCAGCGTTTGCCCGCGGTGCGGCAGGTATTCGTGGCCCGTCCCGATCGCGACGGGCAAACCGGGTTCGCCGATCTTGCGGCGCGCGGGCGCGCGCAGCCCTTGCCGGCGGAAGCGGGGCCGAAACCGTCCGACGTGGCGTTCCTGCAGATTTCCGGTGGCAGCACGGGCCTATCGAAACTCATCCCGCGCACGCACGACGACTATATCTACACCTTGCGCGAAAGCGATGTGATCTGCGGGATGGACGCCGAGAGTGTGTTTCTCGCCGCGTTGCCGATCGCCCATAACTATCCGATGAGCTCGCCCGGCGTGCTCGGCGCCTTGTATGCCGGCGCCCGCGTGGTGCTGAGCCCGTCGCCCAGTCCCGAAGCGGCGTTTCCGTTGATCGAGCGTGAAGGCGTGACGATGACGAGCCTCGTGCCGCCGCTGCTGTTGGTCTGGCTGCAGGCGCGCCCGAATAGCCAACACGACTTGTCCTCCTTGAAAGTGATGCAGGTCGGCGGGGCCAAGCTCGCACCCGAAGTGGCGCGGCGCGTGCGCCCGGTGCTGGGCATTACGCTGCAACAGGTGTTTGGCATGGCGGAAGGGCTGGTGAACTACACCCGCCTGGACGATCCGGAAGAGGTCATCGTCAATACGCAAGGCCGCCCGATCAGCGCCGACGACGAGGTGCTCGTGGTCGACGATCTGGGGCAGCCCGTGCCGGAAGGCGAGCCGGGCTATCTGCTCACACGCGGGCCTTACACCATACGTGGTTACCACAACAACGACTCGGCAAACGCCCGCTCGTTTACCGAGGACGGTTTCTATCGCACCGGCGATATCGTCAAACGCAATGCCGACGGTTATCTGTCGGTGCAGGGCCGCGCCACTGACCACATCAACCGCGCCGGCGAAAAGATTTCGGCCGAAGAAATCGAAGACCATCTGCTGGCCCATCCCAATGTGTTCGACGCGGCTGTGGTATCGATTCCGGACGAGTATCTGGGCGAACGCACCTGCGCCTTCATTATTCCGCAGGGCGAGAAGCCGCGCGGCGCGCAGATCAAACAATGGATACGCGATCGCGGCCTGGCCGATTTCAAAGTGCCGGATCAGGTGGTGTTTGTGGACAAGTTCGCCGAGACGGCCGCACTCAAGATCAGCCGCCGCGAATTGCGCGCCGCGCTTCGCGCACGGCTGACGACGCCCGAGCAAGGAGAACAGGCATGAGCGCGAATACACAGGATCGCCCGACGGCATTGACCCTCGATAGCATGCGGGCCGACATCGCGCGCGTGTTGCATGAAGCGCCCGATGAAGTGGGCGATCACGACAGCCTGATCGATCTGGGTCTGGATTCGATCCGAGCCATGGCGCTGGTCACGCAGTGGCGTTCGGCCGGGGTCGATCTGCAATTCTCCGAACTGGCCGAAACGCCCACGCTGGCGCATTGGTGGCACGTGGCCGAGCAAGCCCTGGCACGTGCGGCAAAAGGTGGTTCACAGGCATGATGCAAGGATCGACCGCGCCGCTGACCGAGGCGCAAGCCGGGATGTGGTTTGCCCAGCGCCTGGATGCGGTAAACCCGATTTTCAATACGGCACAGCGCACCGATATCGAGGGCGACCTCGATGTCGATGCGTTCGCGTGGGCGGTCGATACGGCAATGGATGAATGCGACAGTCTGGCGCTGCGCGTGGTTGAAATCGAAGGCGTCCCGCACGGCGTGGTCGATGCCGCGATGCGTCCGCGTTTGCAGGTGATCGATGTGTCGCTGGAGGCCGATCCGCAGGCCCGCGCGCAGGCGTTGATGGCGGCCGACATGCAGCGCCCCACCGATCCCGCGCACGATCCGATGGCGGCGCAATGGCTGCTGCGCACCGGACCCGGCACGCATATCTGGTATCAACGGGTGCATCATCTGGCCGCGGACGGTTACGGCATGGCGCTCATCGACGCGCGCGTGGCACAACTATATCGCTCGCGCGTGACGGGCGAAGCCGCCGGCACACCGCTGGCGCCGCTCGCCAACGTTCTGGAGGAAAGCGCCACCTATCTGGGCTCGGAGAAACGGGCGGCCGATCGCGCGTATTGGCTGGATGCGCTGGCCGGCGGCGAACCGGCGATCGGGCTGGCTGAAGGCGTGCCGCTGACGGCGCATCGCTTTCTGCAGGCGGGGGTGGCGTTGCCGGACCGCTTTGCCGAACACCTCGCCGTGCTTGCACAACGTTCGGGTGCCTCGTGGCCCGACATTCTGCTGGGCTTGTGCGCGGTCTACGTCGCCCGCATGACGGGACGTACCCGCGCCGTGGTCGGCGCACCTTACATGGGGCGCCTGGGCAGTGCGAGTGCGCGCGTGCCCGCCATGGTGATGAACGTGCTGCCGGTGGCGATCGACGTGGACGAGCGTCAGCCCATGGACGCGTTCATGCTGGAAACATCGCGGGCATTGCGCCGTGCGCGCCGCCACGGCCGCTACCGCAGCGAACAACTGCGCCGCGATCTGGGTTTGCTGGGCGGGCAGCGCCGCCTGTTCGGCCCCCTGATCAACGTACTGCCGTTCGACAATCCGCCTGCGTTGACCGGACTGCGCACGCGCGTGCAGGTCATGTGTGCCGGTCCCGTCGACGATCTCACATTGACGTTCCGCGGTGACGCGGCCGGCCAGCACATCCATCTGGCTGTGGAAGCCAATCCCGCGTTGTATCGCCAATCGGACGTCGACGCGCATCTGGCGCGATTGGCCGATCTCCTGCAGCACGCGGTGGCCGCCGAACGCCTGGCCGATGTGCCCACGTTGACGGCCGAAGAGCGGACGCAGTGGCAGCGCGATGCGCACGGCGACGTGCGTGCGGTGCCGCGCACCACGTTGGCCGCGCTGCTCGACGAGGCGCTGCACACACATGCCGCATCGGATGCTGTGGTATTCGAGCGATCGGCCTTGACGTATGCCGAGCTCGACGCACGCAGCCGCCTGCTGGCGCACACACTGGCCGGGCAGGGCGTGCGTCGTGGCGATGTGGTTGCGCTCGCCATGCCGCGCAGTCTTGAACTCATGGTGGCACTGGTCGCAGTCATGCGTGCCGGCGCCGCCTATTTGCCGCTCGATCTGGCACATCCTCGCGATCGGCTGGCTGCCATTCTCGGTTCGGCGTCGCCGCGCGCCGTGCTCACCTTGCAAAGCGTGCGCGATGCCGTGCCGTCCGAAACGGCGCTGTGCGTGGACACGATCCTGGCCGCGGCACCGGTCGATGAACCTGCCGCTGCACTTGCCGCCGGACGTGCCACTTCAGCGTCGACGTTGACGGTGCCCGAACCCGGCGATCCCGCGTACGTGATCTACACCTCCGGCTCGACCGGTGCGCCGAAAGGCGTGGTGGTGGCGCACGATGCCATCGTCAACCGGTTGTTGTGGATGGCAGAGCATTACGGCTTCGGTCCTGCTTGCCGCACCCTGCAGAAAACCCCGGCCACGTTCGATGTGTCGGTGTGGGAATTTTTCCTGCCGCTCATTACCGGCGGCGTGTTGGTGGTGGCGCCGCCCGAAGCGCACAAGGATCCCGCGTGGCTTGCCGATATCGTGCGCACGCAGCGCATCGATACGCTGCACTTCGTGCCGTCGATGCTGTCGGCCTTCCTGGCCGAACCGTCGGCCAAAGGCCTGCACATGAAGCGCGTGTTCTGCAGCGGCGAAGCCTTGCCGGCGGCCGTGCGCGATCGCTTTCACCAAGTGTTTGCGGCCGAACTGCATAACCTTTACGGGCCGACCGAAGCGGCCATTGATGTGAGCTACTGGCCTGCGGCTGCGCACGATCCGTCGGTGCCGGTGCCTATCGGGCATCCCGTGTGGAACACCGCACTCTATGTGCTCGACGACTGCCTGCGACCGTTGCCGGTGGGCGTGGCCGGCCATCTTTACATCGCGGGCCGGCAACTGGCACAGGGTTATCTAGGCCGCCCGGATTTGACGGCCGAGCGCTTCGTGGCCGATCCCTTTGGCGAGGCGGGCGCACGCATGTACGTCACGGGCGATCTGGCCCGCAGGCGCGCCGATGGTGCGCTGGTGTTTCTGGGACGTTCCGATCACCAGATCAAGATTCGCGGTCAACGCATCGAGCTCGAAGAGATCGAAGCCGTACTGGCCCACGCGCCCGGTGTGGCGCAGGTGGCCGTGATCGTGCGTACCGATCAGCCCGGCCAGGATCGCATCGTGGCCTATGTGGTGGCGCACGATCATGCGGTGCTGGCGCGCGATGCCTTGCGCACCCATGCCACCCAGCGCTTGCCCGATTACATGGTGCCGGCGGCATTCGTGATCTTGCCGGCGCTTCCCATCACTGCCAATGGCAAGCTGGACCGGCGTGCCTTGCCGCAGCCGCCGCAAACGGTGCGTGTGGGGCGTGCACCCGCCACGCCCACTGAGCGCACAGTCGCCGATCTGTTTGCCGCCGTCCTCGGCCATGCCGGGGCGGTGCAGGGGGCCGACGATGACTTCTTCGAGCTCGGCGGGCATTCGTTGCTGGCCGCGCAATTGGCCTCGGCCATCCGGCAACGGTGGGGCTATGCCTTCAGCCTGGGTGCCGTCTTCGAGCATCCCACGGTCTCGCGCATGGCGCAGCACCTGGATGCGCTCTCCACATTGGCGGGCGACGACCAGGCGCGCGCGGCGAGCGCAGGCGGATTTGGCGCCGTGATCGGCCTGCGGCACGGCCCCGACGATCGTCCGGCGTTGTTTTGCGTGCATCCTGCGGGCGGGTTGAGCTGGTGCTACGGTGCGCTGGCCCGCGCGCTCTCGCCGGATCGCACGGTGTATGGCCTGCAAGCACGCGGCCTGCATCCCGACTGCCCCGACGCACCGGAGAGCATCGCCGCGATGGCGTCCGAGTATGTCGACGCCTTGCTCGCGTTGCAACCTGCCGGGCCCTACCATCTGGCCGGCTGGTCGGTGGGCGGCATCATCGTGCAGGCGATGGCCGCCGAGCTGCACCGCCGGGGTTGTCCAGTAGGCGCACTCGCCATGCTCGACGCCTATCCCTGCGATGTCTGGCGCGACCAGCCGGCGCCGCCGCCCGACGCGATCTACAAAGCCCTGCTGCACATTGCCGGCTACGACCCGGCCGGTTTGATCGATCTGGCCATGACGCGCGACGGCGTCGTCGATTTTCTCCGCCGCAGCGGTCACCCGCTGGGCGAATTGCCCGACGACATGATCGACGGCGTTTTCCGTGTGGTCGCCGAAAACAACGCGATGGTGCGTGCGCACCATCACACGGTGTACCCCGGCCATCTGATGTATTTCCGCGCCGCGCTCGATCACGAGGGCGAAAACCTCTTTCCACGCCAGTGGTCGCCGTACGTGGCGTCATTGGATATTCACGAGATCCCCAGCGTGCACGCCCACATGGTCGGCGCCGATGCCACCGCACTGATTGCGCCGCTGCTGGCGGCGCACCTGGACGCGTGCGATCGCGCCACGACGCTTACTCCTTCACTGCACGATGACGGCTAAATCTTTCTTCATGGACATCAGTCCGCTGCGCGACAGTCCGGCATTCCGGTACGCGTTCGCAGCCCGCACGGCTACGGTGCTCGTCACCGGCATGCTGCTGGTAGCGGCGAGCTTGCAGCTGTTTCAGATCACGCAATCGTCGGTGGCGGTTGCGGCGCTCAATGTGGCCATGGCCGTGCCGATGGTGCTGGCATTGATTGCCGGCGGCGTGCTGTCGGATCGGCGTGACCGCCGCTCGCTCATGCTGTGGTCCCGCTCGGCGTACGCGGTAGGCGTGTTGCTGTTCTTCGTCAACGCCTTGTTGCCCGAGCCCACGATCGCATTGATCTACGTGGCCGGCATGATCAGCGGGGCGGCGGGCGGCATCAGCGTGCCGGCCATGATGGCCGCCACGCCGGCGCTGGTGGGACGCGAACGCCTGGCTGCCGCTGCAGCGCTCGGGGGGCTGTCGATGCAGATCGGTGGCATCGTGGGGCCCGCACTTGCCGGGGCACTGATCGCCGGGCCTGGACTCGTGTTCTGCTACGCCATCGTGCTCGTGGGGGTGTTGGCCACCCCGTTTTTGCTGTATCGCCTGCCGCCATTGCCGCCACCGCCGCGCAAGGTGTCCATCCGTGCCGCCGCATCTTTCATCGAAGGGTTGAGCTACATCCGCAGCAACGCGTTGTTGCGCGGTCTCCTGCTGATCGATCTGGCCGCCATGGTGCTTGCGACGCCGCTGGCCTTGTTGCCGGAATGGGGGACGCGCATCCTCGGTGGCGGGCCGCAAGTCGCCGGTTTCCTGTATGCCGCGCCCGCGATCGGCGCCACGCTTGCCGCGTTGAGCAGTGGCTGGACGCGCCGGGTGGTGCAGACGGGCCATGTGTTGATCGCTGCCGTACTCGTGTGGGGGGTATCGATCGTGCTGTTGGCCCTGGGCACCTCGTTGTGGTGGGCGATGATCAGCCTGGCCTTGATGGGCGCGGCCGACACGATCTCCAAGATCCTGCGCGGTGCATTGGTGCAGCGGTATACGCCGGACGAATTGTTGGGTCGCGTATCGAGCATCTGGATGATGCAGACCTCGATCGGCCCGGCGCTGGGTAATGTGCAAGTCGGTTTCGTGGCGCGCCTGCTCTCGCCGCCGCTCGCGTTGCTGATCGGTGGCGTGGCGTGCGTGGCAGCGGTGAGCGCCGTGGCCGCCACCTCGCCCGCATTGCGTGCGGCGCAACTGCAAGGCGTACGCAAGCCGGGCGCTGAGGGATCAGCGCGTGAGGAGAAAGCAACGTGAGTCCTGCTTCAACGCCAGCGCTTGTGCGCTCCTGTAGACCGTTCGCAGCCTAAAGGCTGCGCCAGCGGTTATCCATTTTCACGTCAAAGAGGAACATCATGCATTCGACCCTTTCGATCGCGCCCCGCAGCGGCCGCCGCGTTCTGGCTCAGGCCGGCCTTGCCCTGGCGACGCTGACGCTGTCGATCGCTGCCGCCTATGCCGCGCCGACGTTCGAACAAACCGATACCGACTTCAAGGGCAGCGTATGGTCGTCCGGCGCACTGCCGGGTAGCGAAGCCAAGCTGATGGGCCGCGCGTTCACGCCGGGCCAGAAGGTCACGCTGTATCGCGCCGGTCAAGCGCTCAACAACGGTGAAACCTACACCGTGAACGAGAAGGGCGGTTTCGAAGCCACCGTTGCGATTCCCGCCGATGCCACGCCCGGTTTGCACCCCGTCGTTGCCAGCGCCGCCAATCCCACCGCTGCCGCATTGTTCGATCTGAAGGTGTCGAGCAAGCTGCCGCTGTCGGGCCAGGACGCGTTCACGGTCACGAGCGAGAAACTGGTGCAGGGCCTTTATCAAAGCGCCTACAGCCCCAAGAGCGATCGTTTGTTCGTGACCTCGGCGGTGGGCCGGCCGCCCGTCAAAGAATCGCAACTGCTCAAGCTCAACGCCAAGACGCTTGCCACCGACGCGAAAGTGTCCGCCGCCAAGGTCACCACGCGTGACGACGGCCACACCTATGCCATGTACGGCGTGGCCACTGACGACACGCACAACAATGTGTGGGTGACCAACACGCGTGACAATACCGTTGCCGTCTACAAGCAATCGGATCTGAAACTGGTCAAGCAATTCCCGGCCGGCCTGGCGCCGCATGCACGCGATGTCGTGGTCGACGAGAAGCTCAACAAGGCGTACGTCTCCACCCCGGGCAAGAACTGGATCGTCGTCTTCGACACCAAAAAACTCGCCCACAAGACCAACATCGCCATCGAGTCGGATGAAGACAAAAGCTTCAGCACGATGAGCATCGCGTTGGATGACGCCAATCACAAGCTCTACACCGTCAGCGGCGCCACGCGCGAAGCGGCCGTGATCGATACCAAGACCGACAAGGTCGAGCGCGTGATTCGTGTACCCGGCATCAAGAGCGGATCGGGCATCGCTGTGGATGGCAAGGGCAAGCGCTTGTACGTGGTTGCCCAGGGCTCGGACAATCTCGTCATCATCGATCTGGATTCGGGCAAGCCGCTGCACACGGTCGCCGTAGGCGCTGGTGCGCTCAACGTGGCATTCGAACCCAAGAGCGGCCTGGCCTACGTCGTGAGCCGCGGCGCCGGCACGGTGACGGCGGTTGACGCCAACGGCAAGATCGTCGGTAACCTGGATGGCGGCACGTTCCCCAACCATGTGGTGTCCGACAACAAGGGCGATGTGTTCGTGATCAACAAATCCAAGGGCGCCGACGATGCCCAAGGCGATCGCATTTCGCGCGTCACCCCGAAAAAGTAAGCAGGACGTGCGAGGCGGGCCGGGCCTTGCCTTGCACGGATCCGATGCTGTGTAACGCGCGTTGAGCAGACTGGATACGCGCCGTTGCAGACATTGCGCCCGGCAGTCGTATCATGGCAGCTTCGGAATACAAGGCTGACGATGGTACGACCTGCCGACCCCAGCGCCGCCGACCCGCGTGCCGCGCAGCTCAAACACATGAAGCGCGGCGCGCTGGCATTGCTCATCGCAATGATTGCCGGCTTTGTGCTCAGCCACGCCATGGGCGCGCAAGGCGTCTGGGCCTGGGTGAGGGCGTTCTGTGAAGCGGCCACCGTGGGCGCACTGGCCGACTGGTTTGCCGTGGTGGCGCTCTTTCGCCATCCCCTGCATCTGCCGATTCCCCACACGGCCATCATTCCCAACAACAAAGCCCGGATCGCCGACAACCTGGCGATTTTCGTGCGCGATCATTTTCTCGAGCCGGAAACCCTGCTGGCGAAACTGAAGTCGCTCGACCCGGCCAAGCGGCTGGGCGATTGGCTCGTGCAGCCGGCGCAAACCCGCCAACTGGTGCAGGGGATGCGTAAAGTGGCGCTACAGTCGCTCGATCTGCTCGACGAGCATGCGGTGCGGCGGGTGATCCAGGAATTTGCCATCACCAATCTGAAAAAGTGGAACGCCGCGCAAACCGCCGGCGAGGTGTTCACGCTGCTCACGCGTGACGGCCGCCATCAGAAATTGCTCGACGCCGCGCTTGAGCGGCTCGGGGGCTATCTTGCGCAAGAGGACGTCAAGGCGCGCGCGTCGGGGCTGATGGTGAAATTTGCCAAGAAAGAATGGCCTCGCATCGTGACCACGTTGAACCTGGTGTCGTCGGTCGATGACATCGCCGACAGCATGGCCGACAAGCTTGCCCGGGCGCTGCTGGATGAGCTGCAAGAGGTGCTTTCGCAACCCGATCATCCCGTGCGCCGCGATTACGAACAGTGGGCGATCGACTATATCGAACGCCTGCGGTCCGATCCCGAGGTTGCCGAGCAGGTCGAAACACTCAAGCAACGCGTGATCGCGCATCCGAAGGTACAGGAGTTCGTTCAAGGGCTGTGGGACGACATCCACGCGGCGTTGCGTCGCGATCTGGCGGCCGAAAATTCCATCCTGGCCAAGCATCTCGAAAGCGCGTGTTTGGCAATGGGCGAGCGGATCGCCAGCGACCCCGCACTGCGCGATGCGCTCAACGATCATCTGCTGACCAGCGCGCGCAGCATGACCGACAGCCTGCGCGATGGTGTGACCGACCACATCGCCAAAACGGTCAAGAACTGGGACGAGCGCCAATTGGTGGACGAGCTCGAACTCAGCGTGGGCCGGGATCTGCAATACATCCGATTCAACGGCACCCTTGTGGGGGGCTTGATCGGCGTGATCCTGCATGCGGCGGTTTTGTTGGCGGCAGCGGTGTAGGGCGCCGGCAGGGCTGCGCGCAATGCATTGCCATCGTGCGCTTTGCAAACTCAGACATTCAACTTCGATCAATCCGCATTCGTCGCTCAGCCTCGACTCATTCACTGCCATCAATCAGCCTCGATCAATCAACTGCCATCACGCAACTTCGGTAACGCGACGGCAACTTCACCAAGGAATCAGCATGACCGACCTATCCGGCTTTCCCATCACTAAAAAATGGCCCGCCCAGCATCCCGATCGTATTCAGCTCTATTCCTTACCCACCCCAAATGGTGTGAAGGTATCGATCGCGCTCGAAGAACTGGGGTTGCCGTATGAGCCGCATCGGGTGAATTTCGATACGCAAGATCAGATGACGCCTGAGTTTCTGTCGCTCAATCCCAATAACAAGATTCCCGCGATGCTGGATCCCGATGGTCCGGGCGGCAAGCCGCTGGGCTTATTCGAATCGGGTGCAATTTTGATGTACCTGGCTGAGAAAACCGGCAAGTTGATTCCGCAGGATGCCGCCGGGCGATACGAAACGCTGCAATGGATCATGTTCCAGATCGGCGGCGTGGGCCCGATGTTTGGGCAGCTCGGCTTCTTCCATAAGTTTGCCGGCAAGGATTATGACGATAAGCGCCCGCGCGATCGCTACGTGGCCGAATCCAAGCGGTTGCTGGCCGTGCTGGATAAGCGCCTGGAAGGCCGCAACTGGATCATGGGCGATGAATACACGATCGCCGATATCGCCATCTGGCCTTGGGTGCGCAATCTGAACGGCTTTTACGGCGCGGGCGAATTGGTCGGCTTTGACGACTTCAAGAACATCGCCCGCGTGCTGGAAGCCTTCGTCGCCCGTCCGGCTGTAGTGAAAGGATTGACGATCCCGGCTTGACGCAGCGTGCAGCCACCATCGGTTCGACCGAGGGGCGGCATCGCTGTTCGAATACGCTGCAGGTACGGGCTGCCCGCATCGACGGCCCGTATCAGCCGCTTATCGTTGCCGTCCTGATAAGCGGCCCGTATCAGTTGTCCGTATCAACCGCCGCAGGGGGGCGCGTTCCGGGCGGCCTCCTGGATTTCTGCCATCGTCATCTTGCGAATGACCGTCCCCATCGACCACGTATGGCCGAAGGGATCCTTGATCTGACCGTATCGCTCACCCCAGAACATGTCCGTGGGCGGCATCGTGACGGTCGCGCCCGCGTCCGTCGCTGTCTTGACGGCTGCATCCACATCGGGCACGGCCATATGAATGACCACCGGCGAACCCTTCAGCGCGATCGGCCCCAGCATTTCCCATTGGGGATTCTCTTCCATCAGCATCAGCATCGAATCGCCCACTTTCAATGAGGCATGCATGAGTGTCTTGCCATCCGGCATCATCAACCGCATCAGTTCAGTGGCGCCAAGCGCGCGCTTGTAGAAGTCGATGGCACTCACCGCGTCCGCGCACACGAGGTGCGGCGTGAGCGTGGGTGGGGAATAGGTAACGTTGTCTGGCGAAGTCGAGGTGTTCATGTGACAGGTCTCCAAGAGCGCAGGTAGGTGAACGAGCGTAGAACGCGTGGATTGGCGTCCTTCATCACGACGACGAATGGGTGAGACGAAAATCGACAGCCGCGCTGGAAAATTTTTGATTTCGGGTCTAATACGCCCATGGACACCCAAAAAGACATCGAACAGCGGCTGATGGAGCTGGAGATCAAGGCAAGCTACGCCGACGATCTGCTGGAGCAGCTTAACCAGACCATATTCCGTCAACAACAGCAGATCGAACACCTCGGCCGCGAGTTATCGACCTTGCGCGATCAGATCCCAGAGGGCGGCAGCACGTTCCGCAGCTTGCGCGACGATATGCCCCCGCACTATTGAGCGTCGCAGGTGGCGCTTGGTGTGCACCCCCGTTTAAGGAACTAACATGGACGCAGATTTTTGGTTGGCGCGTTGGGAAGAGGGCGCGACGCATTTTCATCAGCAGCGCGTGACGCCGCTCCTGCAAAAGTACTGGCCCACGCTGGCCTTGCCCGCGGGCAGCAAAGTCCTGGTGCCGCTCTGCGGCAAATCCTTGGATATGGTCTGGTTGGCCGAGCAAGGTCATCAGGTGCTGGGCGTCGAGCTGGCCGAAGTCGCCGTTCAGCAGTTTTTCTCGGAAAACGCGCTCGATCCTGTGATCTCGCAGTCCGCTGTGGGGAGTCATTACCGCGCCGGCAATATCGAGATCATCTGCGGTGATATCTTTGCGCTGGACGACGCAGTGCTGGGCGGATGCCTGGGTGCCTACGATCGCGCGGCACTGGTGGCCTTGCCTGAGGAGATGCGTGCCCGATATGCCGCGCATGTGTACGGCAAGCTGGCGCGCGATTATCGTGGGCTGTTGCTCACACTCGATTATCCGCAAACGCAAATGCCGGGTCCGCCGTTTTCGGTGGGCGACGATGAGGTGCAACGCTTGTTCGTCGGCCATTCGACTGCCACGTTATTGAGCCGTCGCGATATCCTGGATAAGGAGCCGAAGTTTGCCGAACGTGGGCTCAAGCAGCTCGATACCCTGGTGTACAAGCTGGCCGCCGGCATTTGAATCGTTAGCCGTGCCGTGCCGTGGTGCCGAGCCGTGCCGAGCCGTGCCGACCCGACCCGTGCCGACCCGTGCCCACCCGTGCCGACCCGATCCGTGCTGAGCCGACCCGAGCCAGTGGCGAACGTCTCCAATCATTATCCCGACATTATTTCTACTCATGAAAAGCAGTTTAAAAGGCGGTCTGGTTTATTCCACCGAAACGGGACGTATGTGTCCCGACTGCCGCAAGCCGGTGGCTCAATGCACGTGCAAAGCGCAGGCCCAGTTGGCGCCAACTGGCACCGGCGCGGTGCGCGTTTCGCGTGAATCCAAAGGGCGAGGCGGAAAGAGCGTCACGCTCGTTCGCGGCGTCGCATTGGATCCGATTGCACTCGCCGCGCTGGGAAAGCAGCTGCGAACGGCATGCGGATCCGGCGGCACGGTGAAAGATGGCGTAATCGAGGTGCAAGGCGATCATTGCGACAAGCTCGTTGCGCTGCTCAACGCGCAGGGGCATCGGGCCAAGCGCGCGGGCGGCTGACGCCACATGCCCCTTGACCGAAGTCGTCAAGGCGGCTGATTCCACACGCCACATGATGGAAAGCGTGTAAACACCACGGATTTGAGATGACCCATTCCGATTCTTTACAAGTCACCAGCTGGCATGCGCACGTTTATTTCGATGCTGCCACGCGCGATACCGCATTTGCATTGCGCGATCGAATCATGACCGCTCTGGGCAGCATGATCGAGATGGGGCGTTTTCATGAACGCCCGGTGGGACCGCATCCGCAATGGAGTTATCAGATCGCTTTTACGCCCGATCGTCTTGCCGCTGTGTTGACGTGGCTGACGCTCAATCGCGCTGGGCTCGATGTGTTCATGCACCCCAATACGGGCGATGCGCTACGGGATCATCGGGATCGCGCCGTTTGGATCGGGCGCAGTTACACGCTTAATCTGGGCATTTTCGATAACTGAACCGTAGACGGATTGATTTATGCCCATCGGCTGTTTACATTCAGCCTTTAATAATCTGATGGGCTCAGGGCGTGACAGTCGAGAACTCTTTGATTCGAAGGATAGGAAATACGATTGCGAGTGCGGCAATCTTTCCCATACTACCGATAGCGGTGATCTGGGGCTGCAAGGAGTTGATGTTCGATATCTGGTGGCCCTTGTGGGCGCCGCCGGGAGAAGATGGCGCCGAAGCCGAGCCTGCATTTGCTTTGTTCGCGACCCCACTGCTGCTCGTCGTCATCGCGCTGCTTCTCGGCGCATTGACACTGTCCGAACAACTGCTATCGAAGCGCTTTGGCCGCGTGACCTGGCATCGGGTCGTCCTTGGGGTGCCCCGCGTCGTCCTGGTCGCCATCGCGGTCTTGTTCTTTGTGGCTTCCGCAGGGTTATTCGTGGGCGTTACCCGGGAATACACCAGATACTGGCAGATTCCAGTCGGCTACGCGTTGATGGCGATCACCATTGCTGCGTTTCTGGTCCAGCAGTGGCGCCGATTGACTGCTAATTCATCAAGCGGCAGGCATATCGCGGCACCATGATCCGATAGGTGTTTTCCCGATGGAACAACCCCCATTCCTATTTGTTCTATTGACGGTACATTAGGACACTCCTATCGTGGCTTTCCATGCGAGCCACGATGCCTTTGCCGAAATACCATCAGATCTATCTGATCCTGCGCGAACAGTTGCAGGAGGGTCGGTTCGACCAGGGCGTGCCGGGCGAGCACGTATTGGCCGGGCAGTTCAACGTGGCGCGAATCACCATTCGGAAAGCAATGGAGATGCTGGTCGCAGACGGGTTGGTGTCGCGTCGGCCAGGCCGGGGCACGCATCCCGTGCATCCCGCCACAACAGCGCCCGCACCCAAGTCGCATCCCGCGCCGCCACGGCACCAGAAAGCCAATCTCACCGGCTTGCTGGAAAACATCGTCAATATGGGTTTGCGCACCAGTGTGCGCGTGCTCGAAAGCGCGGTCGTCACCGCCACGCCCCAAGTGTCCGAGGCGCTGCGACTGGCCTCGCGCAGTGAGGTGCTCAAGGCCATCCGCGTGCGCAGCACCGACGATGGCCCGTTGTCGTTCATTACCACCTACGTGCCGGCATCGCTGGCCACTTTCGATCACGCTGAACTGCAGCACAAGCCGCTGTTGATGCTGCTCGAAGAGGCCGGCGTGGAGCTGGGCGCCGCCACGCAATCCATTTCGGCCAAGCTGGCCGATGCCGTCGTTGCGCGCGAGCTGGACGTGGCGGTGGGTTCCGCTTTGTTGTCGGTCACTCGGGTCGTGTTCGACACGCTCGAGCGGCCGGTGCAGTTGCTGCAAGGGCTTTATCGCCCCGATCGTTATCAATACCAACTTCAACTTTCGCGCGTCGGCAGTATCGATGCGCGTGTCTGGGTCAGCGAAGAGCTGTCGGCCCAGTTCCATTGACGTCCTTGTCGGAGCTTCCCTTCATGAGCACTCGTCGTACTTTCATTCGTCAATCCGCAGCCGCGGCGGCCGTGCTGGCCGCACCGTGGACCTTGCGTGCGCAATCCGCTCCGGCGATCAAAGTGGGTGTATTGCACCCGGTGACGGGCGCCTTGGCCTATTCCGGCCAGCAATGCCGCTTGGGCGCCTTGCTGGCGATCGAAGACATCAATGCCGCCGGCGGGATCAAGTCGATGGGCGGTGCCAAGCTCGAAGCGGTCTTGGGCGATGCGCAATCGCGCCCTGAAGCCGGATCGGCCGAAGTGGAAAAGCTCAACGAAGCTGGCGTGTCGGCAATCGTGGGCGCGTACGGTTCGGCCATCTGTCTGGCCACCACGCAAACCGCCGCCAAGTACAACCTGCCGCATGTGGTTGACGTGGGCGTGGCGGATCAGATTGTTGAGCGCGGACTGAAGAATACCTTCCGCTTCGGTCCTGGCTACCGGGCGTGTACGGACCGCGCGGTCAACGATCTGGTGGCGATGAACAAGGCGGCCGGCAATCCCGCCAAGACGGTGATGATCGTGCATGAAGAGTCGTTGTTCGGATCGGGCACGGCGGATCTGCTGTCCAAGGCGTTGCCGCCGTTGGGCTTCGAGGTGAAGGAAGTCGTCAAGCATCCCAACCCCACACGTGACTTCAACAATATCGTGTTGCGGATGCGGTCGGTCAATCCGGATATCGTGATTCCCGCCAACTACTACAACGAATACGCGCTGCTGTTGCGCGCCATGAAGCAGCAGAAAGTCGCACCCAAGGCGATCTATTCCGTTTTGGGCGGTGCGGCATCGAGCTACAAGTTTCTGAAAGAGTTCCCGGAAATCGCCAACGGCATCATCGACTGCAACCACTGGTTCAATCCCAAGGATGCCCGCATCGCACCGCTGAAAAAGCGTGTGGAAGAAAAGGGTGCGTTCTTCAGCTATGAAGTGTTCATGACCTATACGGCCATGTTCCTGCTGGCCGACGCGATCGAACGGGCCAAGTCCAGCGATCGCGAAGCGATCACCGAGGCGCTCGCCGCCAGCACGTTTGCCGACAGCTTCATGCCCTACGGCCCCACCAAGTTCGTCAATGGCCAGAACACCGGCGCGCAGCCGTTGCTCACGCAAGTGGTCGATGGCGACATCAAGGTCATCGTGCCCGAGGCATTCCGCGAAACGAACGCGGTGTTTCCGCTCAAGGCGTAGGTCACACACATGCTCGAATTCGGCATCCTCTTCCCTTCGATCCTCAACGGCCTGACGACGGGCGCGGTGTACGCGCTCATCGCGTTGGGCCTGACCCTGATCTACGGCGTGCTGCACATCATCAACTTCGCGCATGGCGCGGCGTTGATGATGGCGCTGTACGGCGTGTATCTGCTGCACGACCGCTTGGGCATCGATCCTTATGTGGCGTTGCCGCTGGTGATGGCGGCGATGTTCGTGCTGGGCTATGGCGTTCAGCGCGGGATCATCAACCGCGCCAGCCACGGCAAGGACGAGAACATTCTGCTCGTCACGCTGGGCTTGTCGATCGTGCTGGAGAACCTGGCGCTGATCTTCTTCAAGTCGGACACGCGCACCATCGATACGCCGTACACGCTCTCGACGGTCGAGATCGGGCCGGCGTTGATCGCGTTGCCCAAGCTGATCGCCTTCGGCGGCGCATTGGCGATCTGTGCCGTGCTGTTCTGGATGATGCGCAGCACCGATCTCGGCCGTGCCATTCGTGCCGTGGCGAAGGAAAAGCAGGGTGCCAAGCTGATGGGTATCGATGTGGAGAAGGTATATGCGGTGTCGTTCGGCATCGGCATGGCCTGTCTGGGTGCGGCCGCGTGCTTTCTGCTGCCGGTGTACTACGTCAATCCGCAAGTGGGTTCGGGCTTCGTGCTGATCGCCTTCACCATCGTCGTGCTGGGCGGAATGGGGAGCTTTACGGGCGCGTTGATCGGCGGCCTGCTGGTGGGCGTGATCGAGTCGCTGGGCGGCCTGTTTCTGGGCGATTCGCTCGGTCAGGTCGGCATCTTCGTTCTCTTCATCGTGACCTTGTTGTTGCGTCCGCAAGGCCTCTTTGGATCGAAAGCATGAACCTGCGAGATTTGATATTCATTGTGCTGTTCGCCGTGGGCGTGAGCGTCATCACGTTGGTCACGTCCTCGGGCGTATGGCTGACCTTCATCATGATGTCCCTGTATGCGGCGCTCTTGTCGCAGGCCTGGAACATCCTCGGCGGTTACGCCGGCCAGTTGTCGTTCGGGCACGCCTTGTTCTTCGGCGTGGGTGCGTACACGCAAGCCGTGGCGCAGTTGTCCGGCGGCATCAACCCCTGGGTGGGGCTGGTCATGGCCATGGTGGCCGGTGTGATCGTGGCGTTGATCGTGGGGGCACTGACCTTCCGGTATGGCTTGAAGGGCTCCTACTTCGCACTGGTCACGCTGGCCTTTGCCGAGGTGTTTCGCATCCTGGCGCTATCGGCGAGCTTTACCGGCGGCGGCGTGGGACTGATGGTGCCGTTGCGCGGCTCGATCGCCAATATGCAGTTTGCCTCGCGCCATGGCTACATCTTCCTGCTGCTGGCATTCGTGGTTGCCGCTTTGCTGGTCACGGCCTGGTTGCGCCACTCGCGCACCGGGGCCTACATGCAGGCGGTGCGTGATAACGAAGACGCGGCGCGTGCCGTGGGCGTCAATCCATTTCAGGTCAAGCTCAAGGCGATTGCGCTGTCGGCGGCGTTCATGAGCGTGGCGGGCGCGTTCTACGTGCAGGTCTTTCAGTACATCGATCCCGGTATCGCCTTTGGGCCGGCCGTGTCGGTCGAAGCCCTTGTCGGCGCGATCGTGGGCGGCGTCGGCACGTTGTGGGGCCCGATTCTGGGCGCCGTGGTGCTGCATCTGCTGAGCGACGTTACCCGAAATATGTTTGGCGAAATTCCGGGGATCAGCATGGTGATCTACGGCACCGTGCTCGTGTTGATCGTGATGTTCATGCCGCGCGGCGTGGCGGGTAGCGGGGTTTCCATCAAACGCCTGTTCAGCCGAGGAGGGCGCGGCAATGGCTGAGATCCTCTTGAAAACGCAAAACGTGGGCATTGCGTTCGGCGGCCTGAAAGCCGTGCAGGACGTGAGCCTGCAGATCGAGGCCGGCACCTTGACGGCACTGGTAGGCCCCAACGGCGCCGGCAAGACCACGTTGTTCGGCCTGCTGTCGGGCTTCTTGAAGCCCGGTGAGGGCCGCGTCGAGTTTCTGGGCCAGGATGTGACCGGTCAAGCGCCGCACGTCACGGCACGGATGGGCCTCACCCGCACCTTCCAGATCGTGCAGCCGTTCGCCGCGCAAACGGTGCGGGAAAATATCGCCGTGGGCGCGCATATGCACACGGGCAATCGGCGTGAGGCGCTGGCGCAGGCAGCCGAAGTGGCCGCGCGCGTCAATCTCACGTCGCAGCTCGACAAGCCTGCGTCCGATCTCACCGTGGCGGGCCGCAAGCGCCTGGAGCTGGCGAGGGCATTGGCCACGCAACCGCGCCTGCTGCTGTTGGACGAAGTGCTCGCCGGCCTCAATCCCAATGAGATCGCCGAGATGATTCCGGTCGTGCGCGGCCTGGTCGACAGTGGCGTGACCGTGCTGATGATCGAGCATGTGATGCAGGCGGTGATGAGCCTGGCGGGACACGTGTGGGTGCTGTCGCAAGGCAAGTTGATTGCATCGGGTAGCCCATCTGAGGTGACGGCCGACACCGCTGTGATCGAAGCCTATCTCGGCCACGGCGCCGCCAAGCGGTTGGCCGGGCAAGGAGTGAAGGTATGACGCCGTTATTGGATATCCGCCAGCTGCGCGCGGGGTATGGCCGGGTGGAAGTGCTGCGCGGCGTGGATCTACACGTGGGCGAAGGCGAAATCGTGGTGCTGCTGGGCAGCAACGGCGCCGGCAAATCCACGCTCAACAACACGATCTGCGGCCTGTCGCAGGCGTGGTCGGGCGAAGTGCAGTTCGATGGCCAGAACCTGTATCGCAAGCACTATCGGCAGGTGGTGCAATCGGGTTTGATTCAAGTGCCCGAAGGCCGGCGCATTTTTCCGAACCTCTCGGTGCGCGAAAACCTCGAACTGGGTTCCTTCACGCGCGGTCGGCCATCCCGGGCACGCAATCTGGAACGGGTGATGGAGATTTTTCCACGCCTGCGCGAACGCATCGATCAGCACGCCGGCACGATGAGCGGCGGCGAGCAGCAAATGGTGGCGATTGCGCGCGGCCTCATGGCCGAGCCGAAGCTGCTGATCCTGGACGAGCCGTCGCTGGGGCTCTCGCCCATGTTGGTGGAAGAGATGTTTACGTTGATCGCACGTCTGCATCGCGAAGGCTTGTCGATCCTGCTGGTCGAGCAGAACGTCGGCCAATCGCTTGAAGTGGCGCAACGGGCGTACGTGCTGGAAAACGGCACGGTGCGGTTTTCCGGTTCGAGCGCCGAATTGCTGGCCAGCGACGCATTGCGCCGGGCCTATCTGGGGATGTGATGACACACGTGCCGCAAACTCTGGCGCAGAAACTGCTCGCCGCCGCCAGCGGCCGCGCTTCGGTGGCGCCCGGCGAGATCGTGACCTGCAAGGTCGATCTCGCCATGTTCCATGATTCCAGCGGCCCGCGCCGCCTGCAGCCCATGCTCGATGAATTGGGTGCCGAGATCTGGGATCGCAACAAGGTGGTGCTGGTGATTGATCACTACGTGCCGGAACAGGACGACGAGTCACGCCGTATCGTGCGCATCGCGCGCGAATGGGCCCAACGCGAACGGCTCCCCAATGTGTACGACTCGGTGGGCATCTGCCATGTGGTCGTGCCGGAGGGCGGGCATTTGCGGCCGGGGATGCTCGCCGTAGGGGGCGATTCGCATTCGCCCACGGGCGGCGCGTTTGGCGCGTATATGTTTGGCGTCGGCAGCACCGAGATGCTGGGCGTGGTGGTGAAAGGCGAGATCTGGATCAAGGTACCCGACACCATCATGATGCAGTGGGATGGCAAGTTGTCTGACGGCGTAACGGCCAAGGACATGATGCTGCATATGATCGGCCGCTTCGGCATGAACGGCGGGCGTTATCAGGCGGTCGAGTTCTGCGGTGACGCGGTGCGTGCGCTGTCCATGCAGGAGCGCATGACGTTGTCGAACATGAGTGCGGAACTGGGCTCTCAAGTGGGCTTGATCGCCCCGGATGCCGTCACGCAGGCCTATCTTGCCGACGTGGGCGTCGCGCAAGTCGCGGTCGAGGGGTGGCATTCGGATGCGGATGCGCCGGCTGAAATTCATCGCTTCGATGCCGGCGCCCTGGCACCCCACGTGGCCGCGCCGCACAGCCCGGCCAACAGCCGCGCCGTGAGCGAGTTCGCGGGCACACCGATCGCGGCGGCCTATATCGGCGCCTGTACCGGCGCCAAGTTCGAGGATTTACGTGCAGCCGCCCGCGTATTGCACGGTAAGCGCGTGGCAGCCGGCGTGCGGCTGATGGTCGCCCCGGCCAGCAAGCGCGACCAGGATGCCGCAGCCGAGGCCGGCATCATGCAGACGCTGATCGATGCCGGCGCAGAAGTGTTTGCCACGTCGTGCGGCGCCTGTGCCGGTTACGGCGGCTCGATTCCCGACAATGCGAACACGATTTCAACCACGGCGCGCAACTTCAAAGGGCGCATGGGCTCGGCGAGCGCGCAGGTGTATCTCGCGTCGCCCTACACCGTGGCGGCCTCGGCCTTGATCGGTGCCATCGCCGACCCGCGCGAGGTGCTGGCATGACGAACGCCGCGACCCACCGCGCCTGGCGCGTCGGCGCCGATGTCGACACGGATCAACTGGCGCCCGGCGCCTATATGAAATACGGTTTGGACGAGATTGCCAAGCACTGCCTGGAAGGCGTGCGGCCCGAGTTTGCCGCCGGCGTGCAGCCGGGCGATGTGCTGGTGGCCGGGCCGAACTTCGGCATCGGTTCGTCGCGCGAGCAGGCGGCACAAGCCCTGGTGAGCTTGGGCGTGCGCGCCGTGATTGCACCCGCGTTCGGCGGGCTGTATTTCCGCAATGCCTTCAATGTGGGCTTGCTGCTGCTGACGTGCGCTGAAGCCGAGCAGATCGAGGATGGCGAGCACATCGCGATCGATCCGCGTGCGGGCCATGTGATCCGTGCCGACGGCAGCCGCCTGGCCTGCGAGACCGTGCCCGATTTCCTGCTCGAGATGGTGGATGCGGGCGGGCTGATGAATCAATTGAAGTTGCGATTTTCGAAGGATGCGAAACATGCTTGACGCCGTGACCCTGGCCGTACTGAAAGGGCGCCTGGAACAGATTGCCGACGAGATGGATGCGACGCTGTACCGCAGCGCCTTCAATCCGATCATCGCCGAAGCGCACGATGCCTGCCACGGTATCTACGAGGCCGAAACGGGGGCGACACTGGTGCAGGGCAAATCGGGCTTGCCGGTGTTCGTGGGCGCCATGGCGTTCGCGGTGCGCGCGGCGATCAAGGTGGCGGCCACGCGCGGCGGCATGATCGATGGTGATGTGTGGCTCTTCAACGATCCCTACGAAGGGGGCACGCACGCCAACGACTTCAAGCTGGTGCGCCCCGTGTTTCGTGGCGGCAAGCTGTTTTGCTTCATCGCGTCGGCCGCGCATTGGCACGACGTGGGCGGTGCCGTGCCGGGCAACTACAACCCGGCGGCCACCGAATGCTGGCAGGAAGCGGTGCAGATCCCGCCCGTGCGCATCATGCGTGCCGGCGTGCTGGACGATGACGTGCTCGCCATCCTGAAGGCCAATACCCGTTTGCCGGACAGCCTGTGGGGCGACCTCAACGGTCAATTGGCAGCACTCGAGCTGGGTGCGCGCCGCCTCGACGGCTTGCTGTCCGAATATGGCGACGGCGTGGTGCTGGAATCGTTGACCACGCTGCGTGCGCGCGCCGTGAAATTGATGCGGGCGCATATCGCGGCGTTGCCCGATGGCGAGTATCGCTTCGACGACACGCTCGACAACGACGGCGTGAAGGATGAGCCGCTGTCGATCGCGCTGACCATGACGGTCAAGGGCGACCGCATGACGCTGGATTTTTCCCGCACATCGCCGTCGTGCGCCGGACCGGTCAATATCTCGCGCGCCACGGCCATCGCCGCATGCTACGTGGCACTCAAGCATCTATTTCCCGACGTGCCGGCCAATGCCGGTGTGCTCGACGCTGTCGATTTCGTGATGCCCGACGGGTTGTTGATCACCGCCGAGCGGCCGCGCCCGGTGGGCGGCTATACCGAAACCATCCTGCGCATGATCGATGTGATCTTTTGCGCGATGGCGCAGGCGGCACCCGACCGCGCCATGGCGCAGGCCTACGGCACGATCAATGCCTTGTCGATCGCCGGTCATCGCAGCGATGGCGAGCGCGCCGGCCAGCGCTGGGTGATGTTCAGCTTTTTCGGCGGTGGGCATGGCGGGCATTCGCAAGGCGATGGCTTGAGCCACGGCAATGCGCCGATCTCGACCGCCACCATTCCGCCCCTGGAAATTCTCGAGGCCGCGTATCCCGTGCGTTTCACGCAGTGGGCACTGCGCCCGGATTCGGGAGGCGACGGCACGTATCGCGGTGGCCTGGGCGCCATCTATGAAATCGAACTGCTCGAACAAAGCGCCGAAGTGTTCATCTTCGGCGAACGCGGCCGTTCGGCACCCAAGGGCATTGCCGGCGGCTCGCCGTCGATCGCCAACCGCTTCACCTACCAGCGCGATGGCGCCTGGCAGACCCCGCCCATGGCCTCGAAGATGCTCGGGATCCGCCTGAAGCAAGGCGAGCGCGTGCGGCTGGAGACCCCCGGGGGTGGCGGCTACGGTCCGCCCGCAGGGCGTGCCGATAGCGCGCGCGAGAACGACCGCGCGATGGGTTATGTGACTACCGAAAGCTTGAAGGAGAATGCAGCATGAGCCGTACGGACGCTGCTCCGTTGGTCGTGGGCGTCGATGTTGGCGGCACGTTTACCGATTTGTTTGTGCTGGATGAAGCACGTGGCACGGCCCGCATCGTGAAGGTGCCGTCCACCCGTGGCGAAGAGGCCCGGGGCTTCATGAACGGGATCGATCGCGTGGGTGAGGGCGCCGATGCGTCCATCATCTCGACGATCGTTCACGGCACCACAGTGGGCACCAATGCCTTGCTGGAACGCAAGGTGGCGCGCACCGGTCTCATCACCACCACCGGATTCCGCGACGTGCTGGAAATGCGTCGTCGCGATCGCCCCGCCACGTGGGGATTGCGCGGCAGCTTCGAACCCATTGTGCCGCGCGACCTGCGCCTGGAAGTGGACGAGCGCGTGCTGGCCGACGGCAGCGTGCACACGCCCGTCGATCTGGATCAGGTCACGCAAGCCGCGCACGCCCTGCTGGCGCAGGGCTGCCAAGCCGTCTGCGTGTTTTTCGTGAATGCCTACGCCAATCCTGCCAATGAAGCCGCCGCGGTCGCCGCCGTGCGCGCCGTCTGGCCCAACGGCCATGTGACGGCCGCTACCGAAGTGCTGCCCGAGATCCGCGAATTCGAGCGCTGCTCGACCGCCACGCTCAACGCCGCATTGCAGCCCGTGGTGGGCAGCTACCTCGAGCGGCTCGACCGGGATTTGAAACAGCACGGCTTCGCCGGCGAACTGCTGGTGGTGCAAAGCAACGGCGGCATCATGTCGCGCGAAACGGCCTGCGATATCCCCATCCGCACCGCGCTGTCCGGCCCTGCGGCCGGCGTGATTGCCTGCGCGGAGATTGCGCGTGCCGCAGGCTTTGCCGATGTGGTCACCGGCGACATGGGCGGCACGTCGTTCGATGTCTCGCTCGTGGCCGATGGCCAGGCCTCGTTGGCCGCGCAAACATCGATCGATTTCGGCATGGTGGTGCGCGCGCCGATGATCCAGATCGAGACTATCGGAGCCGGCGGCGGCTCGATCGCCTCGGTGGATGCGGGTGGCTTGCTGCAGGTGGGCCCCGAGTCGGCAGGCAGTATTCCCGGCCCGGCATGCTATGGGCGCGGCAATACGCGGCCGACGGTTACCGATGCGAATGTGCTCCTGGGCCGCATTGCCGCCGATCGGCCGTTGGGCGGCGGCCTCCTGGCCGCGCTGGATCTGGAAAAGGCGCGCGCCGCCATCGCGACGCACGTGGCCGAGCCGCTCGGGCTGGATCCGCACACGGCGGCAGAGGCCATCCTTACGGTGGCCAACGCGAAAATGGCGGGGGCGATTCGTCTGGTGTCGATCGAGCGCGGACACGATCCGCGCAAGTTTGCCTACATGCCGTTCGGGGGCGGTGGTGCGCTGCATGTGTGCGCGATGATGCGCGAGGTGGGCACCCGTACCGGCATCGTGCCGCGCTACCCGGGTGTGACCTCGGCCCTCGGCTGCGTGATTGCCGACATGCGTCACGATGCGGTGCAAACCTTGAACCGGTCGCTCGCCGAACTCGATCTGGCGGACGTGACCGCACGTATCGATGCGCTCACGCAAAGCTGCGATGATCGACTGAATTCCTCGGGCGTGGCTTTCGAACGCGTCGAGGAAGTGATCGAATTCGACATGTTGTATGCCGGTCAGAGCCACACGATGCGCGCTGCCGTGGCGCGCGATGCGCTGTCGGTCGAAGGCATTGGCGCCAGTTTTGAAGCCGCCTACCGAGCCGCCTTCGGACGCGCGTTGACCGGCATTCCGGTGCGGGTGATGAACCTGCGCTATGCCCGTATCGGCGTGCGTCCCAAGTTCGATCTGGCGGTGCTCGCGCCCACCGCCACCGAGATGCCCAAGGCATTGGGCACCCAACGCATCTATCACGACGGGCAATGGTGGGATGCCACGCGCTACGCGCGTCTGGACCTCCCCGTCGCCACCGTGATCGAGGGCCCCGCCATTCTCGAGCAGCCCGACACCACCATCTGGATCGAGCCGGGCTTCAATGGCCGCGTCGATACGCTGGGCAACCTGATCGTGGAACGCGATGCCGCGACGGACATGAACACGGGAGACGCATAACCTCATGCATGCTATCGATCCTCGCAAAACGGCTTTGATCATCGTCGATCTGCAGAACGACTTCATTGCACCCGACGGCGCCTACGCCTTGGGCGGCGCGGCGTCGCGTGAGGCGCAAGCCTTGCCGGCACGCGTGGCGCCTGTCGCGCAAGCGCTCAAAGGGCAGGGCGGTCTGGTGGCAACCAGCCAGTTCACCCTGTGGCCCGATGCCAAGGGCGATCCCATGATTTCGCCACATCTCAAAGCCTTGCGACCGTTTTTGAAACGCGGCGACTTCGCCATGGGCAGCCGCGGCCACGCCAACGTCGACGCCATTGCCGGCCTTGTCGATGTGTCCGTGTTCAAGGTCGCGTATTCGGCGTTCTTCAATACGCAACTCGATTGGGTGTTGCGGCATGCGGGTATCGACACGGTTGCCGTGACGGGCATCGTCACCAATGGCGGGGTGGCCAGCACCGTGCGCGATGCGCACATGCGGGAATATCACACGATCGTGTTGGAAGACGGTTGTGCGGCGAGCACGCCGGCCGCTCATGACGCCGCCGTTGCAGACCTGCGTACGGTGAGCGATGTAATGACCTGCGCGGCGTTTGCCGCGCTGCTCGGCGCATGACGGGCGCGGGTCCCATGAGCGGCGCACCCCGCTCTGCGGGGGCGACGGTGCCACCGATCGACGCGCACCGTTCGCCATCGCACGCCGCCGTGCCGTCCCTTCGGCGCGGGACGCCGGCGGGCGACGACGTGCTGCATTTGCCTGTCGTCATCGTCGGCGCCGGGGCGTGCGGGCTGACGGCGGCGTTGACGCTCAGTGATGAACACGTCGACTGCGTGGCGCTCGAGCGCGATGTGGTGCCCAGTGGCTCTACCGCGCTGTCATCGGGCTTCGTGCCGGCAGCCGGCACCCGCGTACAGGTTGCCGCCGGCATCGTCGAATCGCCGGCCGATTTCGCCGCAGACATTCGCGACAAAACGCACGGCACCGCCAACGAACCTTTACTGCAGGCCTACACTGAAGCCATCGCGCCGGCTCTGGACCTACTGCAGGCGCGTCACGGCTTGACCTTCGAATTGCTCGACGGTTTTCTGTATCCGGGTCATCGCGTGCGCCGCATGCACGCATTGCCTGAGCGCACCGGAAGCGCATTGATGGGGGCACTGCAGCGTGCCGCTGACGCGGCCGGCACGTATGTGCTCACACAATCGCATGTGTGCGAGCTCTGGTGCGATGAAGACGAGCGCATCACGGGCGTGGGTTACGTCCGTCCCGATGGCACGATCGAAAGGCTGCGTTGCGACGCCTTGATCCTGGCCTGCAACGGCTTCGGCGGCAATGCCGCCATGGTGCGCGAGCTGCTGCCGGAGATGAAGGACGCGGCCTTTGGCGGCCATGCCGGCAACGATGGCAGCGCGATCGCCTGGGGCCAGGCCCTGGGCGCGCGTCTGGCGGACATGGGCGGCTACCAGGGGCATGGTTCCTGGGCCGTGCCGCAGGGTGCGCTCATCTCGTGGGCCATCATGATGGCCGGCGGCATCCAGATCAATGCGCGCGGCGTGCGATTTCACGATGAAACGCAAGGCTATTCGGAGGCGGCGGTGCATGTGCTGCAGCAGCCCGGCGCACTGGCGTGGAATGTGTTCGACACGCCGTTGCTCGCGCTCGGCCGCGAGTTTCCTGATTTCTGCGATGCCGAGCGCGCGGGCGCGGTGCGCGAGTGCGCAACGCTCGAGGCCTTGGCGGCGCTGATCGGCTGCGACGTGTCGGTGCTTGAAGCCACCATCGCCGATCGCAGCGATCGCAGCGATCGCCGGGCCCTCACTGCGCCGTTCTACGCCATCAAGGTCACTGGCGCGCTGTTTCACACGCAAGGCGGTCTGGATATCGATCCGGATTGCCGTGTGCTGCGTACCGATGGCACGCCGTTTCCCAATCTGCTTGCCGCAGGCGGTGCCGCCCGCGGTGTATCGGGCAATGCCGTGTGGGGCTATCTATCCGGCAACGGTTTATTGAGTGCCATTGCAGGCGGCTTCATTGCCGCCCGTACTGCAGCGGCCCTCGTCGCACAAGGCACATCCACAGGAGAGACACGATGACGCAGTCCACGCTCAAGCAACGTTTGTCGCAATCCGGCGCGGTGCTTGCACCCGGCATCTACGACGCGCTGTCGGCATTGATCGCCGAGCAGGCAGGCTTCGAGGCGCTCTATCTGTCCGGTGCCTCGATCGCCTACACCAAGCTCGGACGTTCCGATATCGGGCTCACCACGTTCAGCGAGGTTGAAGAGACGCTTGCCCGGATTACCGAACGCGTCACCACGCCGGTGATCGTCGATGCCGATACCGGCTTCGGCAACGCCCTCAACACGCAACGCACCGTGCGGGGCTTCGAACGTGCCGGCGCGGCGATGATCCAGCTGGAAGATCAAACCTTTCCCAAGCGCTGCGGCCATCTGAGCGGCAAGGGCGTGGTACCGGTGGCTGAAATGTGCGGCAAGCTGCGCGCCGCCGTCGACGCGCGCCACAGTGCCAATACCCTGATCCTCGCACGTACCGATGCGGTCGCGGTCGAAGGGCTGGACGCAGCACTGGATCGCGCCGAAGCGTATCTGGAATGCGGTGTGGACGCGCTGTTCGTCGAAGCCTTGCGCACGCCCGAACAGATGGACCGCGCTTGCGCGCGATTTGCCAGTCGCATTCCGCTCTTGGCCAATATGGTCGAGGGCGGTCAAACGCCCATCGAAAGTGCCGACGAACTCACCCGACGCGGCTTCAAGATCGTGATCTTCCCCGGCGGTACGGCGCGCGCGGCGGCGCACGCGCTGCAAGGCTATTACGGCAGCCTGAAGCAGGCCGGCACCACCGCGCCGTGGCGCGACCGCATGCTCGACTTCGACCAGTTGAACGACGTGATCGGCACCCCGGCACTGCTCGAACAGGGTAAGCGGTACGATGCATGACAAGCGGGCGCATAGGCTCGCAGTCATCCACCCTGCCGAGGAGTTCGTATGAACGTTGTGATGCTTGCCTACCCCCGCATGACCCAACTCGATTTGACCGGACCCTTCGAGGTGCTGGCCAAGGTCAAGTCGCTCTCGCTGCATCTGGTCTGGAAAGACACGGCACCCGTCGTGGACTCAGGCGGGCTGGCCATTGTGCCCAGTGCCACGTTCGAATCCGCGCCCCAGGCCGACATTCTTTTCGTGCCCGGTGGACCAGGTCAACTGACGCTGATGGAAGATGAGGAAACGCTGGAATTCCTGCGTCGCCAAGCGGCCGGTGCGCAGTATGTGACATCGGTGTGCACCGGATCGCTGGTGCTCGCGGCGGCGGGGCTGTTGACGGGCTATCGCGCCACCAGCCATTGGATGTCGCTCGACCAACTGGCGCATTTCGGCGTGGAGCCCGTGTCGGAACGGGTGGTGTGGGATCGCAATCGCGTCACCGGCGCCGGCGTGACCTCGGGTATCGACTTCGGCTTGCAGCTCGTGGCCGGCCTGTTTGGCGACGATGAGGCGCAGCGCGTGCAGTTGGGTATGGAATACGACCCGCAACCGCCGTTCGATTCAGGCTCGCCCAAAACGGCCACGCCGGAACGTGTCGCCGCGGCACGTGAAGCGTCGAAAGCCTTCCAGGCAGAGCGCGATGAGGTCGCCAAGCGCGCGGCCGCACGCTTGGCCAAGCGGATGGTGCACTGAGGCGAGTTAGCCGAATATCGCCATCGCGACATATTGCCTTGGCAAAAAAATGCCCCCTGCGAAAGATCTTGTCGACTTTCGCAGGGGGCATCTAGCGCCTGTGACGCGGATCAGACTGACTTCGCGGTCTCGACCACGGGCACTGTCGATCGTTGCCGCATACCACTCCATAGACCCCACGCCAGCAGCACGGCGGTCAGAATCAGCAGCCACAAGCTGATCGGACGTCCGACGAAGGCATCGGTGACACTGCCGCGCGAGAGCAGCATGGCGCGCCGGAAGTTTTCTTCCAGCATGGGGCCCAGCACGTAGCCGAGCAGCAGCGGCGCCGGCTCGAAGTGGAGCACCCGCAGCACATAGCCGGCAACGCCGAAGAGCAGCACAGCGTACACATCGAAGACGTTGTTGTTGACCCCATATACCCCGATGCAGACGAACATGATGATCGCCGGGTACAGCATGTGATACGGAATCGTCAGCACACGCACCCACAGACCGATCATCGGTATGTTGAGGATGACCAGGATGACGTTGCCGATCCAGAAGCTCATGATCAGCCCCCAGAACATCTCTGGCTGCTCGCTCAGCATGGCCGGTCCGGGCTGGATGCCATGGATCATCAGCGCACCGATGATCAATGCCATCGTCACACTGCCTGGAATGCCGAGCGTCAGGGTCGGGATGAACGAGGCCATGTCCGAGGCGCTGTTGGCGGTTTCGGGAGCCATGATGCCTTCGATGGTGCCCTTGCCGAAACGCTCCGGCGTCTTCGAGACCCGCTTTTCAACTGCGTAAGCCATGAAGGCCGCCACGGTGGGGCCCACGCCGGGCAGCACGCCCAGCCAGGCGCCAATGCCCGAACCCCGGGCCATCCCGCCCCAGGAGCGCTTGACCTCATCACGCGTGGGCAGCATGGACTTCATCGAGACGTCCATCTTGCGATCGGCCGCCTTGACATGGTTGATGCTGGCGATGATCTCGGTGATGCCGAAGAGGCCCATCGCCAGTGCGACGATGCCGACCCCATCCATCAGTTCCGGGAATCCGAGCGTGAAACGCGCGACGCCCGAATTGACGTCGGTGCCGACCAGCCCGAGCATCACACCCCCCACAACCATGGTGATGCCTTTGATCGCCGAACCGGCGGACACGACCGAGGCCGCTACCAGACCCAGCACCATCATCGCAAAGTACTCGGCTGGGCCGAACTTGAACGCGATATTGGCAATAGGCTCCGAGAACAGCATCAGCATGATGATGCCGACGCTGGCGCCAACGAACGAGGCAAACGTCGTCATGAGCAGCGCGACCCCGGCCCGACCCTGCTTGGCCATCGGAAAACCATCCAGACACGTTACGGCGTTGGCTGGCGTGCCGGGAAGATTAAGCAGGATCGAGGCGGTCGATCCGCCATAGGTGCTGCCGTACCAGATACCCGCCAGCATGATCACAGCGGCGGTAGGGTCCAGGTGGTAGGTGATCGGGAACAGAAGCGACATGGTCGCCAGCGTCCCGACGCCCGGAATCACGCCGATCAGTGTGCCGAGCGAAACGCCGATGATGCACCACAGTAGGTTGTTCCAGGCGAGCGCGGTCGTCAGACCGATAAGTAAGTTATCGAGTAAACCGTCCATTTCTATTCTTTCCTACCAAGGCCAGGCGAAGGCGGGGACATACAGTCCCAGGCCCACCTTGAAGATCAGGGTTGCGCCGACGGCAACTGCCGAGGCCAGGATCAGCGATCCCTTCCACGACATTTTGCGATCCGAGATACCGGCGAGTACGGTTTGCGCGAGAATCGCGGGTATTAAGCCAAACGGAACGAGCATTAATGCAAATGCCAGCGTCGAAAGGCTGATCCAGATAAGCGGTCTGAATTCGATGACTGGCATTGGCCCTGCGCGCATTAATGCAGGAATTATTATTACGATCCCGCACAATATCAGCAGGCCGCTCACGAGCGCAGGAAAGTACCCTGGTCCCATCCGTGAGAGCGTACCCAGGCTGAATGCGGTCAGCGAGTGATACATCGCACCTGCACCCGCAAGCACGATCAATCCGCCACCGATTAAGTCCCGGTAGTCGACTCGACGCATAGCGTTGTCCCCTAATTGGTTTTTGAATACTGCGTCACTTTATTTGTGAAACGCGACCACGATTATCGTCTTGCGGGGGTGTATGGCGTCAAGAAGGTTCGCATTACGATTTCGTAATGTTCGGGGGGTTGATTATTTTATTTTCAGGCGGCCAGAAATATCGCGTTGAAAAATTGGATCGCGCATATTTGAAGTCGCTTCCAAGTAGGCGTTCGCGAACGCATTGTCTGCTGCGCCCTGGATCATTCATTTCCTACTGTATCTGCGCCTGCCGCAGATACGTTGCGGCGTTGAACGACCCATTGCGCGAAACATGCGAGATACGCCCCGCCGGTGTAATGCATTCCAAGGACAGGGCGCACGTCGATGCGCCACCACTCAACCCTTCACCCCTCGATGTTCTTGGAAACCACTATGAAAACCTGCTTTACCCCTATCGCAATCGCCCTCGCAGTTCTCTCTGCCGGATCCGTGGCCCACGCGAACGAAGAAACCTACGTTCCGCCTGCGTTCTCGACCCTTTCACGTGCTGAAGTGAAAGCCGACCTTGCCGCATGGACCGCGGCCGGTCTGGCTGAAGCAGCGCGCGGCGAAGCAACGCCAGACATCTACAGTTCTCAATACCGCACCAAGTTGGCGGTTTACCAGCACAAGCGTCATGTCGCGATGACGACTGAGCCGCAACGATAAGCGCCCGGGCGATGACTCATCCCCTATCTGCCCTTGGTGTCGGCCACACCCTTATCAGCGTCGTACCCGTCATCGTCGGCATATACAGCTTCGCTCGCCACCGCGGGATTCAGGCCGGGACGCGCTCTGGTCAACTTTATTTGGTTGGCGTACTGCTGTCAGTGCTGACGTCGTTTGGGCTCTCGTCAAGCGGGCGATTCAACGCCGGTCACGCGTTGGGCATCCTGGCACTCCTGACGTTGGTTGCTGCGTTGGCCATTCCGCAGATTCATCGCCTTGGCCGGGCGCGACGGTATCTGTCTCAGTTGGCATTCACATTCAGTTTTTTTCTTCTGCTGGTGCCCGGCATCAACGAGACGCTGACCCGTCTGCCCGTTTCTCGTCCACTCGCAGCGGGGCCGGATTCGCCCATCGTGCGCGCCGCGCTGGCGACGTGGGTCGTCATCTTCGTGCTGGGGGCGCTGGCGCAGTGCTGCTTGACACGCTTGCAGCGTCGTCGCACGCAGCCTATCTGACACGGTTCGCTTTTTCCCATTTCTCGAAAGCATGACGGCGCGGCTTTCGATGGTTTCCCTACGTTTATGCGTCATGGTTTTTCACGGTGCAGGTTTGCATCGATCAGGAGAGTTCGTATGTACGGTTCAAGACTTCAACGATTTTTCATCGGCAGCATCTCAGTCGCGGTACTTGCAGTGGGTGGTCTGAGCGCTGCGACGGCTGCCGGCGCAGCCGATCAAAGTGAGCGTGTGCGGGGCGCAGTGACCTCGCTGGCAGGCAATGACCTTCATGTGAAGTCACGTGACGGATTGCCGGTGACCATCAAGCTGACGGAAGGCTGGACGGTATCGGCGGTAAAGAAAGCAAGTATCAGCGACATCAAGCCGGGAGATTTTGTCGGCATCGCGTCGCTACCGAAATCGGAGGGGGGCGACGGTGCACTCGAAGTGCTGATCTTCCCGCCCGCGTTGAAAGGGCTTGGAGAAGGCAGCTACGGATGGGATCTGAAACCCAACAGCACCATGACCAACGCAACGGTGGGAGACGCGGTGAAGTCGATAAACGGTAGCGTGGTGACCGTCAACTACCACGGTCAGGACAAGAGAATCGCCATTCCGAACGGGACGCCTGTCGTCACGCTGACCCCCGCGCAGCCAGAGGATGTGAAGCCGGGTGCGGTCGTTTTCGTACCCGCCAGGAAGGGGGCCGACGGCAGCCTGTCTGCCGGCCAACTGATTGTGGGTAAGGATGGTGTCGTCCCGCCGATGTGATGTCGTCACCCATTGCCGGCTGGTGCCTCGCGCCAGCCGGAAGGAGGTTGCATGAAACACTTTGATTTTTCTCGCTTGCCCTTCTTGTGTGCGCGCGCGCCTCGCCAGTGGGTTCGTCGACATTCGTTGGCGGTGCGCGTGACGCACTGGGTAAACGTCGTGTGCTTTTCTGTGCTGCTGCTTAGCGGATTCCAGATATTCAATGCGCATCCTCGGCTGTACTGGGGGAAGTATGGCGCGGATGCGGACAAGGCTTTCATCGCTATCGGTTCGCGGAAACTTGAAGACGGCTTACACGGCTTTTTCCAGATCGGTAATCTGAGCATCGAGACCACGGGGGTGCTTGGCGCCTCTCGCGAAAGCGAAGCACTCGCGGCACGTGCGTTCCCGAGCTGGCTCACCATCCCCTCGTACCATGATCTCGGGGCAGGCAGAAACTGGCACTTTCTTTTTGCCTGGCTCCTGGTGATCAATGGTTTTTTCTACTTGGCGCATGGATTCTGGCGCGGTCACATCCGCCGCGATCTGGCACCCACTCGGGACCAGTTGACGCTCGCGCATCTGCGCCAGGAAGTAGTCGACCATGCGCGCCTTCGGTTTCCCAAGGGGGCTGAGGCGCGACGCTACAACGCGCTGCAAAAGCTCACTTATCTGAGTGTGGCACTCCTATTGTTGCCACTGATGGTGCTGACAGGGCTGACGATGTCGCCCGGCCTGAATGCGGTCTTTCCATTTCTGCTCGATGTGTTCGGAGGGCGCTCCTCCGCACGCACATTGCACTTCATCAGCGCGTCGCTCCTTGTGTTGTTTGTCGTCGTCCACGTGCTGATGGTTGTGCTGTCCGGCTTCTGGAACAACATTCGGTCGATGATCAGCGGACGTTACGCGATCGATCAATCAGGGGATAAAGAATGAATCCAGATCGCTCACGACGAAAGATTCTGGCCGCGCTGGCGGGCGGTGCCGGCGCGCTCATGCTGGCAGGATGCGATCGCATGACGCAAAGCACGCAGTGGGGTGCTGTGCTACGCAGCACCGAGCACCTCACCTTGGCCAGTCAACGGCGCCTGCTTGGCCGCGATTCGCTGGCCCGTGAGTACAGTGTGGCCGACATCTCACCCGTGTTTCGCGCGAATGGCACGCAGGCACCGGATTCAGAGGACTACAATCGTCTGCTTGAGGGCGGCTTTGCCGATTGGCGCTTGCAGGTGGATGGGTTGGTGGAGAACCCGCTCAGCCTGTCGCTGTCCGAGCTGAAGCATTTGCCGTCGCGCACGCAGATCACACGTCACGATTGCGTTGAAGGGTGGAGCGCCATCGGACAGTGGCAAGGGGTTGGGCTCGGAAAAATTCTGGATGTGGCCCGCTTGAAACCGGGTGCCAGGTACGTGGTCTTTCATTGCGCCGACGAGCTTGAGGTGACCTTCGACGGCAGCGGCCGCTACTACGAGAGCATCGATCTGTTCGATGCTTACCATCCCCAGACCATTCTTGCCTATGCGATGAACGGCAAGGATCTGCCTGTGGCGCACGGCGCGCCGCTGCGTCTCCGGGTGGAAAGGCAGTTGGGCTACAAACACGCGAAATACGTGATGCGTATCGAGGTCGTCTCCGGGTTCGACATGTTGGGCGGTGGGCGCGGCGGATACTGGGAAGATCGCGGCTATGAGTGGTACGCGGGCATCTGATGGCGATGCCCATCTCGCTCGCGTAGAAGGTACGGCTACCGCTATTTCATTCCGTTTTGTATCGCGCTGGCAGGCGTACACAGTACGACACTCAGCGCGGTCTTGCGCGCGTGTTTGTTGTCTAGAATGTTCCCTGGTTGCACGGCGTTGCCGCCATTCAGCCCCGCAGCTTTCCTCACTCAGTCAGAGGTTCCGCAGATGGATCAGCTCGATCACATCATGATCGTCGACGACGATCGGGAAATTCGTGAACTTGTCGGAAATTTCCTCAAAAAGAACGGGTTGCAAGTTACCTTCGCCGCTGATGGGCGGCAGATGCGCGCCTTCCTGGAAAGCATGAGTGTCGATCTGATTGTGCTCGACATCATGATGCCGGGTGACGATGGTCTGGTGCTGTGCCGAGAGTTGCGCAGTGGCAAACACCGCAAGACCCCGGTGCTGCTGCTGACTGCTCGCAGCGATGACATGGACCGCGTGATCGGTTTGGAAATGGGCGCCGATGATTACCTGGTGAAGCCGTTCGTCGCACGAGAACTGCTCGCCCGCATCAATGCGGTACTGCGCCGCACGCGGATGCTGCCGCCAAATTTTCAAATCACCGAGCCCGGCCGTCTGATCCGATTCGGGCACTGGCGACTGGATACCACCGCGCGGCAGCTTCTCGACGCGGAAAACACCATCGTATCGCTGAGCGGCGCCGAGTATCGCTTGCTGCGGGTCTTTCTGGATCACCCGCAACGTGTGCTCAACCGCGACCAATTGTTGAATCTGACGCAAGGGCGTGATGCCGACATGTTTGGCCGCTCGATCGATCTGTTGGTCAGCCGCCTGCGCCAGCGGCTGGGTGATGATGCCCGCGAACCTGCCTACATCAAGACGGTGCGCAGCGAAGGGTACGTGCTGTCGACGTCGGTCGAAGTGCAGGAAGAATCGTGACGCAAACGATGCACGTCATGCACTATCTGATAAGAATTTGGCCCCGAAAAATGATGACGCGGTTGTTTCTCATTTTTTTCGTCGGCCTCGTCCTGGCGCATGCGATGTCGTTTGCGCTCTTGTTCTACGAACGTTACGACGCAACGAAGTCGTTGATGGTGGGCGACCTGGAACGCGAGTTGAGTATCGCGGCCATTACGCTCGATCGGTTGTCGCCGGCGGAGCGGCCAGAGTGGCTGATGCGCTTGTCCAGTGGCAATCGGCAATACCGGCTTGGGCCCGGTGAGGCCGACCAACCCTTGCGCCTCGCGGCGGCTCGAACGGCCGTCGAATCGATCAGATCGGCGCTCAGCAGCTCATATCCGGTCGTGTTTCACGCCATGGCCGATGACGACAGCTTTATCCAGGCGCGCATTACCCTGAGCGACGGCAGCAGCGTGGTGCGTGACATACACGCGGCGATGCCACCGATGGCAGCGTGGCTGCCGGTGGTTCTGGCTGGGCAATTGGCGCTCTTGGTGGCCTGCGCCTGGCTGGCCGTCCGGCTGGCCGTACGTCCGCTGACACGGCTTGCGCAAGCGGCCGAGCGGCTTGACGTCGACCAGGTCAGTCCGCGCCTGAACGAGCACGGGCCGATCGAAGTTGCCCGGGCCGCAGTGGCATTCAACGCGATGCAGGATCGCATCGGAAGCTACCTCAAAGAACGTATGCAATTACTCGGGGCGATTTCACACGACCTGCAAACGCCCATCACACGCATGAAGTTGCGCGCTGAATTCATGGACGATTCGGTCGATAAAACCAAGTTGACGCTGGATCTGGCGGAAGTGGAGCGTCTGGTGCGCGAAGGCATCGACTACGCCCGCAGTGCGCACGGGACGGAAGAAAAATGCGTGCGGATCGACGCCCACGCATTCCTGGATAGCATCGTGTGCGATTATCAGGACACCGGGCAGCAGGTGAGCCTTTCCGGCGAACATGTTGCCATCTTGAAGACGCGCCCACATGCGTTGCGACGTGTACTGTGCAACTTGATCGACAATGCATTGAAGTTTGCCGGTGCGGCTGAAGTGTGCGTTCAGGATACCGGGCCGCAAGGCGTGTCGATTCTCGTACTGGACCGGGGGCCGGGTATCGCGGCGGCGGAACTTGACGCGGTGTTTCAGCCGTTCTATCGGCTTGAGGTGTCGCGCAATCGAAATACGGGAGGGACGGGGTTGGGCCTGGCCATCGCACGGCAGCTCGCAGTCGTGCTTGGTGGATCGCTGGTGCTGCACAATCGTCATGGGGGCGGCCTCGCTGCGGAGGTACGCATACCGGCCAATCCGCAGTGATGACACGTGACGCGATGGCATCCAACGGCTAGCGCGTGCTCCGTAGTGTGTAATCGGCCATGATCGACCAATCGCGGTCTGCGCCGCCCGCATCGACTGCGCGGCGCATTTGTTCATGCACAGCGGCCAGCATGGGCAACGGGGCGGCGAGCGTTGCTGCCGCCTCCTGGGCCAGACGCAGATCCTTCAAGCCCAGTGCGGCTTTGAAGCCCGGCGTGTGCTCACCTTCGCTGATGAGTTTTGAATACACCTGGTACGAGCGACTGCCGAACAGCGTTCCCAGGATCAACTCAAAAAAGTCCGTACGCGATACGCCGTTGGCATCGGTCAGCGACACGGCCTCCGCCATGGATTCGATGGCCATGGCGATCATCATGTTGCATGCGATCTTGGCCGCATGTGCGCCTGGGGGATGGTCGCCAAGCGGCCAAGTGCGTTTACCGATCGCTGCAAACAGCGGCTGAACCTTTTCCAACGCGTGGGGCTCGCCGGCCGCCAGAATATTCAGCTCTCCCTTGGCAGCGACGTCGGGGCGGCCCAGTACCGGCGCGGCAACATAGGCGATGCCTGCCTGCTTATGGTGCTCGACCAACGCTTGCGAAAAGTCGACCGATATGGTCGAACTCACCACATGCACCAACCCCGGCCGCGCTGCACGCAGCACGTCAGCGTCGAGCAGCACGCTACGGATGGCGACATCGTCTGACAGCATGGTCAGCACGGCATCCGCTTGAAATGCGTCGCTTGGCGTCGAAACCATCGTTACGCCAGGCATTTCACCACCGGAGCGACTCCAGCCTTTCACGCTGTGCCCGGCAGTTATCAAATTGGCAGCCATTGCACGCCCCATGGCACCTAAACCAATCAGTCCGATTTCCATGTCAAATTCCTTTGAGGATAAAAAATATATCTACGTGGTTGATCGGGATGCATTCAACGTCGTATCCCAATAGCCGATTAAAAGAACCGCCGATAATCTTTACGTTTATGCACGGGACCGAAGTTGACGGAAGCCGAATGCATTCTCGGCCCGTCGATCCAGGCTAGAGCACTGGCGAGAGACCACCATCGATCCTGAGGTTGATGCCTGTGATGTATCCGGAGATCGGGCTGGCAAGATAGGCAACAGCTGACTCCGCAGTAGCGCGTGAGACCTGCCTTGGCGCCGACGGCTCGGTCGCGCATGTCTCACGCACGATCAGAATGATCCAGGGGCGCTGGAAGTTGCCGATTCTCTTCAGGCTGTATGCCGATCCGTCAATGCGCACCCTTCAACTCAAGCGGGACCTGCCTGGCATTTCGCAGAAAATGTTGACGGCGCATTTGCGGGAACTTGCCAACGATGGCTTGATCGATCGCGTGGATTACGGCGAGCGTCCTCGCAGGGTGGAATACCACCTGTCGGAAGGGGGGAGGGCGCTTCTGCCCGTGCTGATAGCGATGCGGCAATTCTCAGTCGAGCGTATGTCGTCTTAACGCATGCCGCCGGATCCCAGGATCACCTCACCGGTGACCCAGCCGGCATCGTCAGAGGCGAGGAAAGAAACGATCGGCGCGATGTCCCGCACCTGACCGATGCGGCCAAGGGGCGTCAATCCTTCATTCCAGGTCTGGAAGTCGGAGTCCATGGCGCCGGCCGCATGCGTGCCTTCCGTTTCGATCATGCCGGGGTTTACCGCATTGACTCGGATGCCACGCGGGCCAAGTTCGCGCGAGAGCACGCCGGTGATCGCATCGACCGCGCCCTTGGTGCCGCTGTAGATGGCACTCTCGGCTGGAAGAACGCGGGTCACGAATGAGCTGATGTTGATGATGCAGCTGCCGCGGCCAAGATGGGGCGCGGCTGCGCCGGCGACCAGCAGCGTGCCGAGCACATTGATGTCGAACTGCTGGCGATAAAGCGCTTCGGTAGTTTCTTCGATCTTGGCGAATTGATATATGCCGGCATTATTCACTACGATGTCCAAATGGCCGAAGCGCTGGATGGCGACGTCGATCAGCGCGTCAACATCTGTCTTGACGCGGACGTCCGCACGCACGGCCACAGCCATTCCACCTGCGGCCTCGATGTCGGCGACTACGTCGTCAGCACTGCTTTTGCTCGAGATGTAGTTGACGATGACCTTGGCGCCATCGGCTGCGAGCTGGCGTGCGATGCCCGCGCCGATGCCCTTCGAGGCGCCCGTCACGATGGCAACCTTGTCTTTTAATTTGTTCATGGTGTGAGATCCGTCCAGAGTGATGAAGGCCCGACTGGGCGGCTTCGATCTGGATGCCATGTTGGCCCTGACAAGGATGTTTGAGAACTGCCATGCCTGTATATTGGGCGTACATTTTTGAACGGTGGTGCAGGCATGGAATGGAGCGACGTTCGAATATTTTTGGCAACGGTGCGTTGCGGGTCGCTCGGTGCGGCCGCTAGAAACCTGGGAGTGAGCCACCCAACGGTAGGTCGCCGAATAAAGGTGCTTGAGGATGAAGCCGGGCAAGCGCTCTTTCGTAGAACCAGCGAGGGGCTAGTGCTCACAGATGCCGGGGACGGCATCTTCACGCTCGCAGAGTCCATGGAGAATGCGGCCCTGTCGATGGAGCGACGACTGGCGGGAAACCAAGAGCGCCTGGAGGGAATACTGCGGATCTCCTCGGCGGAATGGTTTGCCAGCTACGTGTTGGCACCTGTCCTGATAGAACTCACGCGCCGCCACCCTGCAGTTGTGCCTGAGGTGATCGCGAGTTATCGGTTACTCAACCTTTCCCGTCGCGATGCCGACGTGGCATTCAGAATCGTGCCCTTCACCGAACCGGATATCGTCCAACGCCGATTATTGAGCGTTCCATACGGTCTTTATGGTTCGGCCGACACTGCACAAGCCATGCAGCGCGATCCCGTGTCGGTCGGCCTCATCCTGATGAATACGGCGCAGTCGCACTTTCCGGACGTGGCCTGGCTGCTCGACCGGTTTCCAACGTCGAAGCGCGTATTCACCAGTACGAGTCGCGCCGTTCAGGCGCAGATGTGCGCGCAAGGGTTGGGTGTCGCGGTTTTGCCCAGGCCGCTTGGTGACGCAGTGCCGGGATTGCAGCGCATCGATATGCCGGAGCAGCCGCCAAGCAGAGATATATGGGTGGGTTATCACCACGATCTGCGGCATATGGATCGCTTGCGTGCCATGCTCGATATTGCGGACACCCAGTTGTCCAACGTCGTTCGCGCACCGGACTAGGCCAATCTTTATTTCCGCATTAGCATCTGATCCGATTTGGCGACAGAGCAGGCGATCGTGTCTCTAGGCAATCGCCCGTGCGCACGCGCGGATCGCGTTGGGAGCACGCGTGCGGCGTGACCGGGCGGTTTATTCCCCTGCCGCGGCCTTGGCCACATATGACGATAGTGTCTTGATGTCTTGCTCAGACAGATTGGTATAGGCGGGCATCTGCCCGATGCCATTACGTATCGCCGTCTCGACACGGGTGGCATCCGGTTTTATTTCGTCCAGTACCGGGCCGATGGCGCCCGTCGACTGCGCATCTGCCAAGGTATGGCAAAGCGCACATGCAGGAGCTGCCTTGTGGAAAAGCTGGCGGCCAGCGTCCATCATCGCTGTCGTCGGCGGTTCCGCCATGCTGCTACTGCTTGAAAGTGAGAGTGCCAGCGCGGCGGCGTAACCGGCGTGCGTCTTGAGCCGCTTTTTGGGGCCACGCCCGCGCCATCCGATCAAATTGAACATAGTTGAGTCATCTCTTACGCAGCAACGGTGACGGTCAGTGCATGGTCACGCCAACTTGTGTTGATGTAGCCCCCTGCATTCTCTGGACGATGCTCGGCCTGTACGTTGCCTTCGGTATCCGTCGCGCGAGACATCAGCATGTGTTCACCTGCAGCCAACTCGACCGGAAGCGAAAATTGCCGCCATGCGTATCGACCCAGATCGGGTCCGACCAATCTCGCTTGCCGCCAGGTCGTGCCGCCGTCGATCGACACCTCCACCTGCTTGATGCCGTTCATCCCACCGAAGGCCACGCCTTCCACGACGGCCTTGCCTGCCTTCACAGGCGCCGACTTGCCATCCGGCGAGTTGATCCACGACTTCACGCCCATCTTCCATACGGATGGCTGATCGGGACTGCCTTTCTGGCCTTTGGGTGACAGTCGATAGCCGGTCTGTTGGATGGCAGCGGGGCTTTCTTTCTCGGTGAAGGCCAACCGCTTGATGTACTTGACGCTGTTGACCCCGGTGTACCCAGGGACAATGAGGCGCAGCGGCCCGCCATGGGCCAGTGAGATGGGTTTACCGTTCATTTCCCACGCGAGTAGCGCGTCCTGCATCGCTTCGCTCGGCACCGAACGCTCGACCATGACGGCATTGGGATCGAGTCCTTCGGGCAGCTTCTCGCCACCCGTGCCGGTCATGAACACCATGCCATCAGTCACGCCGCCCTGGAGCGCCACAAGATCGCGCACCGGAACGCCGCTCCAGATCACACAGCCCGCGGCGCCAACCTGCCAGGGCGTGCCGCTCGGCTTGTCGGGAAAATAGCCCCGACCGTTGCCCGAGCATTGCAGCACCATTGCAACGCTTTCGACCCCGACGCGCTTTAAATCGGCAACAGTCATTGACGTTGGCGTCTTCACGCCCGCAATGTCGACAGTCCATCCGTCACGGTCATCGAGTATTGACGCGGCGGGCGGTGGCAGGTTATTTCGCACATATAAACGGTCGGCAGACGTGATGACGCTGCTACCGAGCGCTTCCCGCTTCGTTTCGATCGTGTTCGCACTGTGCACGATCATGCTGTCCGCATCTTTCCAATCTGCATAGCCGGGAAGGGGTTTGGCGCCGCTTGCACTTGCTTTGGGTTTATCCAAGGCTGTGGCAGGTTCGGACGCCAGCGCGGCTGCAGTTGCACCCTGAGTCAGGCCCAGACTTCCAATGGCCAGGGCTGATGTACTCAATTTAAGCAGGCGACGCCTGCCAACATTGTTCGGAACGAACGCATTCATTGATGTCTCCTCAAGCCGTCATTCATCGACGCGGCAGTCGTTTTTGTGTGCAGAGCGGGTTCTGTGATCGATGGTGCATATTCCTTTAAGGTATATACACATGTCAATCATATATATGAATCTTCGAATACTGAACTCAGTCAATCTGAAGCGATCGCCGAGGCCTCACAGATTGCCGCAGCGATCCGCGCAGCTTGCGCTTGTGCGAGGCGAGCATTGACGTCCATCGATAGCGTCCAGAAATAGGTGCCACAGGCCAGGCTGCCAAGAACTGATATGCGATGCATGACCGTGTTATCCGCTGCGCGCAGGCAACCGGTGTTGAAATCGAGCGCGAATCCGCCAAACGGATCAGCCTGCGCATAACCCGCGTCGATCAAGTTTCGAACCAAGGGATCGTCAGCTCGGGCAACATCGACTGAAAAACTGGTGGCATTGATCAGATGATCGAACGAAAAAGTCTCTGGCCTGTTGCCTGCTATCTCCCCATCAGCGCCGAAAGTGACTTTGAAGGTTTGATCTGTTTCGTCGTACACGCAATCGGAGAAGCCGCCGCGGACCTCAAGCTGGCCGCTGTGCATGAGTGATTGAAGCGTCAACGCATTACGCATTGGAAATGTAGCCCGACGTGCCATCCATAACGATCGCAGCGTCTGATGGAAATGTCTCTTCTCCATCGCGGGCAGGAGATGCCAGATCAGGTCGATCGATGGGTTGGTTGCAGCGGCCAGTGCCTGCCATGGTCTGGCTCCGGCAAGGGAGCGCGCGACTTCGCTATCGAGTTGCTCGCGGGCCGTGCCCTGCGCACCTGTGATATCCGCGAGATCTACGTTGTGATCGAATGATGCGAGTTCGTTCAACAGCGCGGTTTCAACCTGATCGAGAGTAAGTCGACCGTTCGAAGCCTGAGCGAGATCCGCGAGAGCCTGGCGTGAAACGTGTTGTAGTGACACAGGAGGAACATTGTGGGGGCTTCTCACGGCTGGCAGTCGTCCATTGCGCGACATCGCCGTGATCCGACCGCGATGCCCGTTTGCCGCTAAGGCTGCGATGGCATCGACGGCACTCAAACTTGTGCCCACAACCCCGATGTTTGCATCACACGATATGGCCTGAAGCAGGTTCTGTACGGGATAAGGGCTGTTGAAGTAACCCGGCTTGTTCTCCAGTTGAGGGAAGGCACACGATGCAAGGTTGCCGTTGCAGAGCACGACGTAAGCGGCTGAGTAATCGCCTGCGGCGACGCTCAACATCACATGACCGTCATCGGCCATCGCAAGACGATCGACGCGGCTCACCACATGCGTCACCTCGATCTGGCGGTTACGCGCGAACGCTAGTGTTTCGTTGTAGATATCCCGCAGATACGCTCCAAATAGCGCGCGAGGTAAGAACGCTTTGGGGTCGATCGTATCGATACCGTAGTGTTGCAGAAGCGTATTCGGTTGTTTACGTAACCACGCCACAAAATGTCCGCGGTCGTCGTGGCGAGCCGACATGTTCTCGGCTGGAATATTCAGAAGATTGGTGCGCGAGTCCTTTTGGTAGGCCGCTCCCGGACCAGGGCGAGGATCCGGTTCGAACAGCAATATCCGTCTCGGCGCATCGGAAAGAGGGTCGTAGGCGTCCAGAAACTGACTGAGGAACGATATCCCGACGGAGCCACCGCCAACGATCGCAAGGTCGTAAAGAGGTCTCATGTCTCACCAAACGAGAAAAGCAAACCAGGCAAGCGCGTTCGTTCTCAACGATTGGCGGCAACGGGTGAGCTGTTTTCCGAAGAGAGTCGTACCACTTCAGCCCATTTCTTGATCTCTGCGCCGAGAATGCGTTTGGTATCGGCGGGCGTCGTGGCGATCGCATCGGCACCGAGCTTTTGCGTACCCTGTTGCACGGCAGGAAGCGCCGCTGCCTGACGCATGCCTAGCGAAAGCTTGTCCACGATCGCCTTCGGCGTACCCGCCGGCGCGAGCAATGCATACGCGGTGGCGACGTCATAGTTCTTCACACCTTGCTCCTGAAATGTGGCGAGCTCGGGTAGGGCGGTAGCGCGCTTGGCGGTCGTCACGCCCAGCAGCCGGATCTTGCCGGTTGCCACATGCGGCAGCAATGCCGGCAGCGTTTCGATCACCGCATCGATCTGACCGCCGAGCAGGTCGGTGATGGCCGGGCCGCTTCCGCGGTAGGGCACGTGCAACAACTTCGTTTGTGTGGTCACCTGAAACAGTTCCTCCGCCATGTGCTGCGAAGTGCCCGGGCCAGCAGACCCAAACGAGAGTTTGGCCGGTTTGGACTTGACCAGTGCAATGAAGGACTGCACATCGTTGGCCGGTACGTTGGCGTTAACGGCCAGCGCCATCGGCATGCTGGTGGCCATCGATATGCCCTCGAATGCTGTGGCGAAATCGTAGCCGGGCTTGTCTGGCATGGCCGCGTGGATAGCATGGCTACCCACGGCGCCCATCAGCAAGGTGTAGCCGTCAGGTGCCGCCTTGGCTACATAGTCCGCACCAATCTCGCCGCCTGCTCCGCCCCGATTTTCAACGACCACGGTGCCGCCGATGGCATCTCCCAGATGTTGCGCATAGATGCGCGCGGCGTTGTCCGTGGCGCCACCTGGCGGAAACGGCACGACCATCCGTACGGGCTTGCTTGGCCAGTCTTGAGCAGTGGCGCCCGCGCTGAGCAGCGTACCCAGCACGCCCAATGCGGCAATTTGCAGCAGTCTCTTCATGACAATCTCCTCGGTGTCGATCGCCGGATACCGATCGGGCGAAGGCCCGTCGGACGGCTTTTTATAAATCCTAAGAAATGGGACATCAATTTCATTTCTTGATTTACATAGCATTTCACACGGTGCTATGCTGGTCAACAGAAAAGACGTCAGACGTCAGAAAATTCGATCGGAGCACATCGCAATATGAATCCTCAGGCCGCACTTACCGGCGTTACTGTCCTCGAAATCTGCAACGTTGCAGCAGGCCCCTTTTGCGGCATGCTCCTCGCGGACATGGGCGCCGACGTCATCAAGATCGAACATCCCGAAGGCGGCGATACGCTGCGGGCCTGGCCGCCGTTGAACGGGGGTTACAGCGAGAACTTCGCCTCGCTCAATCGCAACAAGCGATCGGTCACCCTTAACCTCAAGAATCCCGAAGATGTCGCACGAGTGCGCGCTTTGGTTCGCGATGCGGATGTCTTGGTGGAAAACAATCGTCCTGGCGTGATGGAGCGCCTCGGCTTGGGTTATGAGGCATTGCGGGTCATCAACCCTCGGCTTATCTACTGTTCGATTTCGGCATATGGGCAGTCGGGACCGCGCGCGCAGGAGGGCGGGTTCGACCTCACCATCCAGGCCATGAGCGGCATCATGAGCGTGACCGGCGAAGCGGGCGGTGAGCCCGTCAAGTGCGGCGTGCCGTTGGCGGATTTTTCGGCTGGACTCTACGGTGCGTTCGCCATTGCTTCGGCATTGCGCGCCACGGCGCTGTCGGGGCAGGGTACCCACATCGATGTGCCGATGCTGGGCGCCACGTTAGGCATTGCGGCCTTGCAAACTTCAGAATTTTTCGGCAGTGGCAAGGATCCGGTCAAGCTGGGCTCTGCGCATCCGCGCAATGCGCCGTATCAGGCTTTCCGTTGCAAGGATGGCCACTTTGGCATGGCGGCCGGCAACAACGCCTTGTTCAAAGCGGTGTGTCGTGTGGTGGGTCGCGAAGATCTTTTTGCCGATGCGCGTTTTCTCACAACCAGCCTGCGCGCGCAGAATCAGGTGGCGTTGAAGGACATGCTCGAAGCGATTTTCATGAACGAAGACGCCGAGGTTTGGCTCAACCAATTTCGCGACGCGGGTGTGCCGTGTGCCCCGATCAACGCGTACTCACAGGTATTGGTGGATCCTCAGGTCGATCACATGCAGTGGGTGCAGCCGCTTACGTTGCCGAACGGCGCCATCACGCGAACATTCGCGTCTCCCATTCGATTTGACGGTCAGTCGGCCACCATACGTCGAGCACCGCCAGCCCTGGGGGAACACAACGAGGAAGTGCTGCGCGCCCTGAACCTTTCGCGCGAGGAGCAGGTATGAGCCAAGTCTTGCAGATCGATCGTCTAAACGGTGTTCACACCCTGACGCTCGCCCGTCCAGAGAAAATGAATGCGTTGTCGGCCGAGCTCGTCGAGGCGCTGCTGGTCGCAGTCGAGAAGGCCGGCGCTGAGGCTGCCGATATGATTGTGCTGCAAGGCGACGGTAAGAACTTCAGCGCAGGCTTCGACTTTGCCGATGTCGATACGGACAGCGAAGGCGATCTTCTGCTGCGCTTCGTGCGCATCGAGATGTTGTTGCAGGCGCTCGCCCACAGCCCTTGTCTGACGGTTGCGCTTGCCCACGGGCGAAATTTCGGGGCTGGCGTGGATCTGATCGCGGCTTGCAAGGTGCGGGTGGGCACAGACGCCACAACCTTTCGAATGCCGGGCCTGAAGTTCGGCCTTGTGCTCGGTACGCGGCGCTACGCCGCCCTTGTGGGCGCGCAGCGCGCCCGCGAAGTGCTCGAGGCGGCGCAAACGTTCACGGCCGCGCAAGCGCTACAGGACGGTTTTCTATCGCGAATGTGTTCGCAGGACGGGTGGCAGGCCGTGGTGCAAGAGGCCGCCGACACGGCCCGCGCGTTGCCGATGGCGGTGCGCGAACATCTTTATCGGGTGATCGCGCCGGCCACGGCCAATGATGATCTCGCTGATCTCGTGCGTTCGGCGGCACGGCCTGGCCTGAAGCAGCGCATTGCGGGATACCTCGAGGCATCCCGTCCACCGGCACGCGCAAATCAAAACAAGGAGACGGCATGAGTTCCGGTTTCAACGGTGCGCACAAGCACTTGAGTCTTTCCGAATTGACGGCGCTGGTGCCTGATGGTGCGTCGGTGGCACTGGGCGGCAGCTTCCTGCATCGTGGGCCATTCGCCTTCGTGCGCGAGCTGATTCGTCAGCAACGGCGGGGCATCGAACTGATCAAGCAATCGCCGGGCTATGACGTCGATATTCTGTGTCGTGCGGGTGTGCTGCGGCGTGCTCGGGCCGGCATCGTCGCCATGGAGGGCAATTTCGGACTTGCACCCTGGTATCGCAAGGCGGTCGAAAGTCAGGCACTCGAACTCGAGGAGCATGCCTGCGCCACGCTGACCGCCGGTCTGCGGGCTGCCGCTTTCGGTGTGCCGTTCATGCCGTGTGGCGGGATTCACGGCAGCGACCTGCCTGCGATCAACGGGTGGCACTGCCTGGACGATCCCTATGGAAGCGGTGAGCGCACGTGGGTCATTCCCGCCATTCAACCCGACTTTGCCGTGATCCATGCGTCTGAAGTGGATGCGGCGGGCAACGTGCGCGTCAAGGGTACGCATCATTGGGATCGCATCATGTCGCGTGCGGCGCGCAGTGTATTGGTCGTGGCCGAACGCGTGGTGGACAACGCCGTGTTCGTCGAACAACCAGAATCCACGTTGGTACCGTATTTCATGGTGCAGGCCTATGCAGTGGTGCCGCACGGGGCGTGGCCGGGATCCTGCTGGCCTGATTACGCCATCGACTACCCAGCGGTCGAGCGCTATATGGATACGACGCAATCGCTTGAAGCCCATCTGAATTTCGCCCCGGAAACGCGTGAGGCGGCTCATGTCTGAATCCTGGTCACCATTCTCCTACGTCGTAACGAATCTCGCCCGGTTCATCCGGCCCAACGAAATCACGTTCAGCGGCGTGAATTCGACCCCGCCGATGCTGGCCTGCCTGCTCGCCAAGAAAGCCTACGACTGGGACTTCATCTACATCAACGTTGCCGGTGGCGTAGATCCACGGCCATCGCACATCCCGCTTTCCAGTTCCGATCCCGTGCTGGCAGAACAGTCGGCATCGATCTTCGCGAATGAAGATTTCTATGATTTGTGCACCCGAGGCCGGATGGATCTGACGTTTCTCGGCGCGGCACAGATCGACGGCCAGGGATGCGCAAACAACTCCGTCATCGGCGATTGGCACGCGCCCAAAGTGCGCTTGCCGGGTGGCGGTGGCGGGGCAGTCATGCTTCCCACAGCCAAGCGGGCCTGCACGTGGCGCACCGAGCACTCACGTCGCACCTTCGTCGAGAAACTTGATTTTCGTACTTCCTGGGGCGGCTTCAGTGGCGTGGTCACGCCGATTGCCGTGTTCATAAAGCGCGATGATCGCCTCGCCCTGCAGTCGTGGCACCCCGAGGCGAGTCTCGAGGAAGTGCAAGCGCGCACGGGTTTCAGCTTCGATGTCGCGGGGGCCGAGCCGACCGCAATGCCTACGGTCGCTGAGCGCAATGCCCTGAAAGCGCTCGATCCGGACGGCCAGTTCGAACGTGACGCGGCCGTCGTGCTGCGATAGGACGCCACCATGAATGCCGACACTACTCTCGTTGCCGCGTTCGATCGTCTCTGGCGTGAGGCCGATCGCGCGCAGCGACCCGCCCTTGTTTCCGCTACCGTCATGTTGACTTATGCGCAATTGCACGGGCGTACGCGCGCAATGGCGGAGGCCTTGCGGCAGGCTGGTGTCGCGGCTGGCGATTATGTGGCCATTGCGATGGAGCGATCGGTCGACCAGATGGTGGTGATACTGGGTGCAATGATGTGCGGCGCTTGTCCGTGCCCGCTCGAGCCGCGCATTGCGGTCGAGGAAACGGCGCGACGCGTGGCAGCTGTTGGGTTGCGTTGGCTCGTGCACGATGCGGCGCACCTGGCACTCGGCGACGGGTGCGGCCTGGCACCGGAAGCCGTACTTGACCATGCAGTGCTGGTTGGAAATCGCGATGGCGCCGCGTTCGAGGTGCCGCGGCTGGCGCCTGATGCGCCGGCGCTGCTGCTCTTTACCTCCGGCAGTACCGGACATCCCAAAGGCGTGCTGCTCAGTCACCAGGGCGTGTTCAACAACGCCACCGGCGTGGCAGCGCATACCGGCTTGGCGCCGCAGGATCGGCTGCTGCATGTCATGCCGCTACATCACACCAACGCCCTGAATAATCAACTCTTCGCGCCGCTCTGGGTGGGTTCGTGCGTGGCACTTGCCGGCCGTTTTCGCGCGGAAGACATGCCTGAGCTTCTGGAGTCGTTCAAACCCACCTTGCTTACCGGCGTGCCCACGATGTATGCGCGAATGGCCGAGCTCCCCTTCAGCGCGGCAAGCCTTGGCCGGTTGCGCTTCGCCCGTTGCGGCTCGGCACCCATCACCGAACGCTTGCACCGCCAGATCGAAGATTTTTTGGGGTGTCCGTTGATCGTGTCGTACGGTTTGTCGGAAGCCACATGCACCAGCACGCTCAACCCGCCACACGCCCGTCGGGTGGGATCGGTGGGAACGGTCTTGCCGAACCAGACGGTCGTTCTGATGCTGCCGGATGGCACCCTCGCACCGACGGGGGCGGAGGGGGAGATCTGCATCGCGGGCGACAGCTTGATGCTGACGTATCTCGGCGCGGGATCCGCGGCCGGCATTCAGGCAGATGGCTATCTGCACACCGGCGATCTGGGCCGTTTCGATACCGACGGCTATCTCTACATCACCGGCCGCATCAAGGACGTGATCATTCGCGGTGGCGAGAACATTTCCCCGTCGCTGATCGAGGCCGCTGTGGTCGAAATGCCCGGCGTGGCGTCCTGCTGCGTGGTTGGCGCAGCAGACGACGACCTGGGCGAAGTGCCCGTGGTTTTCGTTGTGCCGAGTGGCACCGAATGCCCGGATCTCGTCGCAATTCGGGCATTCGTGCTGGCCCGCCTGGGCCGCATCTATGTTCCTGCGGCGTCGTACGTCGTCGATCGGCTGCCCGAGAACGCAGTCGGAAAAATCGACCGCAAGGCGTTGGCTGCGCGCGTTCGAGCGCCAGGCGCGATGGCATAGCCTCGTTTCGAATGGGGCCGCCAACCCTGGCCTGACGGGGTTGCACGTATCCGAAAGCGCGCCGCGAGCGCGCTTTCGGTGCGTCCGTACTCACTGCAAGGCATTGAATATAAACGATTAATAGTCGAGCCGAGGTGCACTTTTCGCTTTGCACGACCGCCATGTTCCGATAAGATTTGTCTGTCCTAAAATAAAGAAAACAAGTCCTAACATATGGGACTAATAAAAATCAGGAGACACGGCAATGCGAATCACGGCAGTCGACACGTTGTCCTGCGACGCAGGATGGCGCAATTATCATTTCGTTAAGGTAAGCACCGATGCAGGGGTGACGGGGTGGAGCGAATACGACGAGGGTTTCGGCTCGCCCGGTGTGACGGCGGTGATCGAACAGCTTTCGAAGACCATCGTCGGACAGCCCTTTGCAGGCCAGAACCCGTTCTACGCTGACGTTTACAGCCGCACGCGACCGGCCGCCGGCGGCGTGGTTGCCGAAGGGATCGGCGCGCTGGAGAACGCACTACTGGATGCGCACGCCAAACAGCTCGGCGTGCCGTGTCACGCGTTGCTTGGCGGCAAGGTGCGCGACAAATTGCGCGTGTACTGGTCGCATTGCCCGGCTTGGCGCATCAATCACCCGCAGTATTTCAAGCCTGCCGTCACCGATCTTGCGGGTGTGAAAGCGATGGGCGCCGAGGCACGAGAGCGCGGACTCACCGCCTTGAAAACGAATATCTTTCTTTTCGATGACGGACCGGCGCACGCCTGGCGCCCAGGTTTTGCCGCGCCGTTTTTCCCGGAGCTGAACGTGGATCGCCGGATCATTCGCAACGTGCGCGATAACCTCGAGGCCTTGCGCGATGGTGCCGGTGCAGACATGGACATCCTCATCGACTTCAATTTCAACGCCAAGACCGAAGGCTATCTGAAGCTGCTGCGCGCCATCGCCGATCTCGACATTTTCTGGGTCGAGATCGATTCCTACAATCCGGCGGCGCTTGCCTACATTCGTAATCACAGCGCCCATCCGATCAGTTCCTGCGAGACGCTCTTCGGTGGGCGCGAACTGCTGCCGTTCCTTACGCATCAAGCGGTCGATGTCGCCATTATCGACACCGTCTGGAACGGGGTGTGGCAATCCATGAAGATGGCGGAACTGGCCGACATTCACGAAGTCAATGTCGCCCCTCACAATTTCTACGGGCATCTCTGCACCATGATGAATGCGCATTTTGCGGCAGCGGTTCCCAACTTTCGGATCATGGAGACGGACATCGATCGTCTCGAGTGGGACGACGCTTTGTTTACGCATGCGCCCGTTTATGAAGATGGCCATCTCATCGTGCCCGACCGTCCGGGTTGGGGCACCGATCCTATCGAAGACGCGTTGCGCGCGCATCCGCCCAAGAAGGGCGGTGGTCTGATTGCCCCGCGACCGAAGCATTGATTTCACTGGATGTTCTGCAATGCGCGCGCGAGGATCACCAAGCGCTTGCAATGCAGAACGCCGATTCAACGCAGTAAACGAGGAGACAACATCATGATGAACAATTGGGAAGACACACTCGCCAACTTGCGCTCGGCAGCCGGCGCATTCGCCGAGAGCAACCCTGCCGTCGTCACGGCCTACCGTGGACTGAATGACGCTTTGGGCAAGGGCACCGCATTGGATGCCAAGACGCGAGAGCTGATTGCGCTGGCCGTCGCCGTGACCACGCGCTGCGATGGCTGCATCTCTTCGCATGCCGCCGCGGCGCAGAAAGCAGGCGCGACGATCGAGGAGGTCAGCGAGGCGCTCGGCACGGCCGTCGCACTTAACGCGGGAGCCGCTTATGTGTATTCCGTACGAGCGATCGAAGCATTCGGGCAGTTCAAGCGCTAGGCGCCGCCAGCCTTCGGCGACGCCCTGCTGATCAGGCCATCGCACACCGGCCATGCAGGCCGTCAATCGATCGTGAACCATGACCGCCTCACATCATACGAAAGGCGGCGAGGAGACAAAGATGAACACATCCACCACGCAACGCGTCGGTGCCGTCGTCGCCTGGGCGGCGCTCGTCGCGGCAGCTGTTCTTCCCGCCGTCGGCGCAGCCGCCTGGCCGGCCGACAAGCCTATCCGCATGATTGTGCCGTACGGTGCAGGAGGAGCGTCGGACACGCTCGGGCGCATCGTCGCCGCGCGGTTGTCTGTGGCGCTAAAACAAACCGTGGTCGTGGAGAACAAGCCTGGCGCCGGCAGCATGCTGGGATCGCAATTCGTGGCACGCGCCGAGCCCGATGGCTACACGTTGCTGTTGGGCAGTATTTCCAATGTGCTCAACAACTATTTCTACAAGGATCCGCTTTACGACTTGCGGCGCGATCTTGCGCCGGTATCGCAGGTGGTGTCGGTGCCCAATTATCTTGCCGTCAACACCAAGGTGCCGGCCAAAACCGTGGGAGAGCTCGTCAAGCTTGCCAAGGACAAGCCCGAGAGCTTGAGTTGCGCCACGTCGGGCATTGGATCGTCGCCGTATCTATCCTGCGAGCTGTTCAGGATCCTTTCGGGCACACAGATCGTCAATGTGCCGTTCAAGAGCGGCGCGGAAGCGATTCAGTCGGTGATCGGCGGGCAGGCGCAGGTGCTTTTCGCCAATGAGGCGCTGCCGTTCATTACGTCGGGCCAGGTGAGGGCCTTGGGTGTCACGACGCCCAAGCGCTCTTCGTTTCTTCCCGATGTGCCTGCGATCGGCGAGACGCTGCCCGGCTACGACGTCACCGCGTGGTATGGCATCTGGGCGCCGGCAGGCACCTCACCGGCCGTCATCACACGCATCAGCGAAGAGATCGCCGGCATGTTGAAGACCGACGAGGTGAGACGCGTGCTGACATCGCTGGGCGCGGAGCCGGTAGGCACATCGCCCACGCAGTTCAAGCAATATGTGGATGCGGAGATGGGGCGGTGGCAGGAAATCGTCAATCAGGCTGGCATCAAGCCTCAGTGATCGTGGAGACCATCATGGCGAGCCGCCTGGCCGATTGCATCTCCGATTGGGTGCAACGTACCCCACACGCTCCTGCACTCTCGGCAGGCGAGACGACCTGGACCTACGCGCAGTTGCAGGCGCAAGTGGTGCAGGCGTCGAGCGCGCTTCAAGATTGGGGCATCCGAGCCGGCGATCGCGTCGCACTTGTTGGGGAGAACAGCCTGGCACTGGCGGCGTTGATTCTCGCCGCCGGTGGCCTGGATGCTTGGGCGGTGCTTGAAAACGCGCGCCGTGCACCGGCCGAGGTGGACGCGATCCTCGGGCTTGCGCAACCGCGTCGCGTCGTATTCGTGCTCGATCATTCTCCCGATGCAGCGGCTCACGCCGACCGTCACGCTGCCGAGCACGTGGCCACCCCGTTCGGACCAGTGGCACTTGGGCCACTGGACGACGTGACGATCGAAGTCGCACACGAAGAATCGACTCGGCAGGTCGCCGCCCTGATTTACACCACGGGCAGCACCGGCACCCCCAAGGGCGTAATGCTGACCCATGGCAATCTCCTGCACATCGGTCACACCATGCAGGCGTTGCGCCGCGTCACGCCCAACGACCGGGTTTACGGCGTGCTGCCGATCACCCATGTGATGGGGCTGTCCTCCGGGCTGATCGGGGCCTTGTCATCCGGGGCGCACCTGCGGTTGGTGGCGCGCTTTGCTGCGGCGCATTGCCTGGCGGCGTTACGTCAGGAGGGCATCACCATTCTGCAAGGGGCGCCAGCGATGTTCGCGCGGCTGATTCAGGACGCGCCCGCGGCGGAACGACCAGGACCATCGTTGCGCTTCATAGCGGTAGGCGGGGCACCGCTCGATCCGTCGCTCAAAAAGAGAGTCGAGGCGGCATTCGGAATGCCGCTACACAACGGCTACGGACTGACGGAGGCATCGGGCACGTGCTGGACACGCCTCGATGAGGACGTCGCCGATTGCAGTGTGGGCCCGCCGACGCCGGGTGTGGACATCCGCATCCTCGATGCACAAGGAAAACGGGTCACGGCAGGCGACACAGGCGAGCTCTGGGTGAGGGGGCCGCACGTGGCAAACGGGTATTACCGCGCGCCCGAGCAGACCGCGCGCGCATTTGGGCCGGACGGTTGGTTCAATACCGAGGACCTGGCTCGCCAGGACTCGGACGGACGCGTGCATATCGCAGGACGCACCAAGGACCTGATCATCAGGTCGGGCTTCAATGTTTCACCGCTGGAAGTGGAAATGGCGTTGAACGGCCATATTGGCGTTCGACTTGCGGCGGTAATTGGATATGCGATCGAAGGCAACGAGGAAATTGTGGCTGTGATCGAACCCGCCGGTGAGACGCACACGCTGGTTGCCGCCTTGCAGGACTACTTGAAGACGCGGCTCTCGCCCTACAAGCGACCGACACGTTTTGTGTTCGTGGCGGCGTTGCCCGTGGCACCCAATGGCAAGGTGCTCAAGCAGCAGCTTCGACAACTCATAGGAGAACTTTCATGAACGATACCGTCAACGATGCCGTCACCTACGAATCACGCGATGGCGTTGCAATCATTTCGATCAATCGGCCGGACCGCATGAATGCGATCGGGCCCGAGGTGGAGGCGGGGCTGGCGCGCGCGTTCAGGCGACTGAACGAAAGCGAGGTCGACCGTGTGGGCATTCTCACCGGCACAGGCAGCAAGGCATTTTCCGCGGGCAAGGACATGCATTCGGAGGCGCCGCCCGACTATCGCAGCTTTACGCCGGGGGTGGGGATCGCGCTGGACAAGCCACTTATCGCCGCGGTCAGTGGATGGTGCGTGGGCGGGGCCATGGTACTGGTGTTGATGTGCGACCTGTGTGTGGTGACCGAGGACGCCAAGTTCACCTATCCAGAAGCGAAGCTGGGATTTGCGGGCGGGATGATCGCGTCGCTGGCTGCGCGCGTGCCGCACAAGATCGCGATGGAATTGATGCTGCTGGGCGAGGTGATCACCGCGGAGCGTGCTTATCAAGTGGGTTTTGCCAACCGCATCGTACCGCCAGGCCAGCACATGGAGGCTGCGATGGTCATGGCCCGCCGCCTGGCCGGCAACGCACCGTTGGTGATGGGCATGCTCAAGCGGCTTGCTGCAGCCACGATTCCGCAAAGCCCTGTGGAAACGGCCGGCCATGCCTGGCGTGAGAACGAACGCGTGTTTCGCAGCGAGGATTTTCAGGAAGGCCTTGCCAGCTTCAAGCAAAAGCGGACGCCGCAATTCAAGGGCGCGTGAACCCCCTAATCAAAGGATAGACATGTTCAAAGCATTGCTGTTGACCCAGCAAGACAAAGTCACGCACGCTGCCGTTACCGAGCTCGACGAGGAGCGATTACCGGAAGGTGACGTCACCGTGCGCGTGCAGTACAGCACGCTCAATTACAAGGACGCGCTCGCCATCACGGGCCGTGCGCCCGTTGTGCGCCAATTTCCGATGGTGCCCGGCATCGATTTCGCCGGGGTGGTGGAGGCGTCATCCGCGCCTGACTTCAAGGCAGGCGACGCAGTGTTGCTCAATGGCTGGGGCGTAGGTGAGACGCATTGGGGCGGGCTGGCGCAACGCGCGCGCGTTTCCGCAAAATGGCTGCAACGTCTTCCCGAAGGAATGAATGCGCGCAGTGCAATGACCCTTGGTACGGCGGGATACACCGCAATGCTTTGCGTGCTGCGGCTGGAGCAACTGGGTCTGACGCCCGAGCGTGGACCGGTTCTTGTCACCGGGGCGAATGGTGGCGTGGGCAGCACGGCCATCACATTGCTCGCACGCCGTGGCTATGAGGTCGTCGCGTCCACCGGACGCAGCGACGCGCACGAGCGATTGCTGGCGCTGGGTGCACACCGGATCGTGGACCGCGCTACCCTGAGTGAAGCAGGCAAACCCCTTCAAAAGGAAGCTTGGGCAGGCGTGGTCGACAGTGTGGGCAGCCATACGCTGGCCAATGCGTGCGCCGCCATGAAGTATGGCGGCGTGGCAGCGGCGTGTGGGCTGGCGCAAGGCATGGATTTCCCCAGTTCGGTGGCCCCCTTCATTTTGCGTGGTGTAACGCTTGCGGGTGTGGATAGCGTTTACGCCCCGATGGACGTTCGGCGGCAGGCTTGGGAAGAACTGGCTAGAAGCTTGCCCACGGAGATCATCGACACCATGGCGCAGGAAGTCGGTCTGGAAGATGCCGCAGCGCACGCCGAGCCGCTTCTGGCCGGGCGTTTGCCACAGGGGCGCGTATTGGTGCGTATCGATTAGCCCACGTTGGAGCGGGATCATGAATATCACAAGACTCAGAGCATTCGTGGTGTTGGCCACCAAACTGATAAACGCCACGCCTGCCCATGGCATGCCGAGTGATGCGCTCCTGGCCGCGTTTACCGATCTTGTTTCGCACGATGATTGGTTGCCCGAATCCTGCACCCGGTCGGATCCAGAGCGGTATCAGCAGCACCTTCTGCACTGCGATCCGCTCGAGCGATTTTCGCTGGTCAGTTTTGTGTGGGGCCCGGGGCAGCGCACGCCGGTGCACGATCACGGCGTCTGGGGGTACGTTGGCATGCTGCGCGGCGCGGAAACCGGGCAGCGTTTCGTACGCCGAGGTCGGGGGTTCGAGGCGGATGGGTCGTTGACCCGCCTGGAGCCAGGCGACGTGGATATCCTGCTGCCGGCCGAGGGCGACGTGCATCAGGTCGCCAATGCCTTTGCGGATCGCACCTCGATCAGCGTGCACCTTTACGGCGGAAATATCGGCGCGATCGCACGCCACGTCTACGATCCCGCCACTGGCGCGGCCAAGCCCTTCATCTCGGGATATTCGTCGCAGGATGTGCCCAATCTATGGGACCGCTCGAGCGGTTAGCGTTGGGCGATCGGCCCCGGACGCGTGCGTTACTATCGCCCATCTCCCGAATAGAGGACACACCATGGATAAAACCTTGCTCAAGGGTCTCATGGTGCTCGAGGCCGTAACCGACGTCGAACGCCAGCCCAGAACCATCGATGAACTCGCGGCGCGGGTGGGGCTGACACGCAGCAACACGCACCGCACCCTGCAGACCCTGATTCATGCCGGCTATGTGGTCAAGGATGAGGAAACGGGCTGGTATCGCGGGTCGGTCCGCTTGTTTGAAATGGCGGGGCGCCAGCTCGCCCAGGTCGACGTCCGCCGGCTGGCACTGCCGGCAATGCGGATCCTGGCCGACAAGACTGGCGAAACGGTACATCTATCCGTGCTCGACGGACTCGATGTGGTGTATATCGAGAAGATCGACAGCGCACAGCCCATTCGTGCCTACTCGATGGTCGGGGGGCGCGGGCCTGCGTATGCCGTGGCGACGGGGAAGGCTTTGCTGGCATACCAGCCAGAGAGTTATCTGGAGCGGTATGCGGGCGAGCTCGTGCAGCACACGCCGGCCACGTTGATCACCGTTGCAGCCATTCGCGACGACCTCAAGAAGGCTGTGCGTTTGGGGTATGCCATCAACCGGGGCGAGTGGCGCGCGGGCGTGGGCGGCGTCGCCGTGCCGATCTTCAATAGTCTTGGACATGTGGTCGCCGCCGTCGGGATATCGGGGCCGCTCGAACGGTTGTCGCCGAAGCAGATGAAAGCGTTCGCGCCTGATGTCACGACCTGTGCAGAGACGGTCTCACGCAGCATGGGCTGCTCGGTGTGAAAGACGGTATCGGCGGCTACCACATAGCGCGCTATTTCGGGCCGGTCATTGCGGCCAAGCTGCTCCGCGATGCTTCGCGATCGATAAGGCGCGTACGTCAAGTATTCAAGCTCATGGGCTTGGCACCACCCGGCGGCAAACCGAACAGGCGTCGCACCGCGTTAAGGAACGCGCCGTACGGGCGACCCAGCACGAGCATCATGACGGCCGCGCTCAGCACGCCCAGCAGCAAGCCTCGTCCCGACGCGCCGCTGATGGCAATGATTGCCGCGTAAATCGGAACCTGAAAGCTGACGAGCGCCAGACTGTCGTAGAGCAGTTGCGACATGCGGTTGGGCTTCGCCCGGCGCATGAGGAAGTCGCGCCAGACGCCATAAGGCCGCCCCACTGGAATCATCAGTGCGGCGCCAAGCAACCGCGCATGAAGCACCTGTTCCCACGTCATCCCCACGATAAACCGCTCATTGATGATGCCGGTGGTGGTGAAGAAGATGATAAGTGCGGACGTGTCCGCAATGAAAGCACGGCGCGATTGATTCGACTGATCGGAATTGGATGTCATGCCACAGGCCTTCGCGGCGTCTACAGCGACGCCGGCCCGTCGGCCAGATAGGTCTGAATCCTTTCGAGCCGTGCGACGGGATCCTCCATCGACAGCAATCGCTCCTGCTCGCTGGAAGGCAGCGGCAGCAGCTCGCTCCAGCGATCCGCCACCCATCCCGCTTCGTCCAGCCTGAAGGGCGGCGCAATCGGCATCTGCGCCGCCGATACGCCATCCTGCTGCAACGAGGCGATGAACTTGCCGAGCGCATTGGCGGCCGACTGCAGCGATTCGGGGATCTCTTGCGGGGGCGCATCGATCATGTCGATCACTTCGCCCATCCACAGACCATACGGTCCTTGTTCGTGGGACGTCAGCCGAAAACGGGTGGTGCCCACACAGCGGATCTCAAGCAGCGCCGGCATGGGCGCTTCCCATTTCTCGATGCGCGCCCGGGTGCCCACCGAGGCAAACGTCTCGCTGGATTCTGGCACCCGCACTTCGCGACCGCTGATGAGCGGCACCACGCCGAAGGTGCCGTCTTCGGCGATGCAGCGCCGGATCATGTCGAGATAGCGCACCTCGAAAATCCGCAAGTGCATCACACCGGCGGGGAAGAGGGCGCTGCTGAGGGGAAAAAGCGGGAGCGTTTCCATACGCCATCATGCCACGAAGGTCTTGCGGTCGCGAATGCCACAGGGGCACCGGGCATTTCAGGTCGCTGTAGGGTGGGTGTCATAAATTGGTTTTACCGATGCGCCGCTCAGTAAAAGTGGCAGGCAACACCCGGCGTATCGATTCATAACAACGATCAGGAGCAGATACACATGAAGATCTTTATCCTCAAAAACACCCTTGCGGCGATGATGACTGCGGCCGCGCTCGGTGCCGGGAGTGCGCACGCTGCCGATTGGCCCGATCATCCGATCACGATCGTGGCGCCATTCTCGGCTGGGGGGGCAAACGATCTGGTGGCCCGCATCATCGCCAAGGCCGTCGGCAGTGAGCTGAAGCAAAGCATCATCGTGGAAAATCGTCCGGGTGCCGGCGGTGCGGTGGGCGCCGCGCACGTCGCGCGCGCGCAGCCGGACGGCTACACCTATCTGGTCGGCAGCAATGGCACGGTGACCAACAGCATGATTCGTTCGGATCAGCCCTACAAGGACGATGAGATCGTTCCAGTGGCGCTGCTTTCTGTGACGCCTTCTGTGATCGTCACACAGCCGGATAACCCGGCAAAAAATCTCAAGGAATTCGTGGCCAACGCGAAGGCCGCCAAAACCGATCGCGTGACGTTTTCAACGGCAGGCAACGGCAGCACGCCGCATTTCGTTGCGGTGATGATGAAGGCGGCCACTGGGCTGAATGTGGAGCCGATCGCTTACAAGAGCGGTGCGGAAGGCGTCACGGCCGTGGTGGGTAGGCAGGTCGACGCCACGTCGGAGGCGAGCATCGTGACGTTACCGCTGGTACAGGCGGGCAAGCTCAAGGCGTTGGCCACCACGCTGGACAAACGGATGGCGAGTGCGCCCGATATCCCCACCACGAAGGAGTCCGGGTTTCCGGATATTCGCGTGGGCCACTGGGCCGGCTTATATGCGCCGGCGGCCACACCTACCGATGTGCTCGACAAGATGAATGCGGCGGTGAACAAGGCGCTGCAGACCAAGGCGGTGCAGGATGCCTTGGCGCAAAGCAGCATTGAGCCGGGTGGCGGCAGCCGCGCCGATTTCGTCGCGTTTACGAAGGACGAGCGCGCGCGGCTGGGAGATGTGGTCAAGCAGGGCCATATGAAAGCGGATTGACCTAGAAACGTGCGCACAGGGCCAGCTCGCTCGCTCAACTCACCGGCGCAGGCTCCGGCGCACCGTGTTGCGCATCCCGCATCTGCGTGAGCAGCGCGTGCAGCATTTCCGACGACAATCCGTGCAGCACAAGGCGGTGCCCGGCCCGCAAGGTCGACAATGGCACCAGTGGGTGATTGTTGTTCACCAGAATCAAGTGGTGCGGGGCAGACAGCAACTGCGCGGCGTAGATGCCGATCGTTTCGTCCAATTGCAGCGAGTTGGCGGCACGCCAGAAGTCGTTGTCCGTCAGCAGCAATTGATACAACGGCGTAAACAACTCGATCGAGCTCTGCAGATCGAGAAAATTGTATTTACCGTTGGGCATCGTATCCAGCGGCAAATCCGGCTCGCGGATCATTGAGAAATCGAGATGCTCGGGCGGGTGCATCTCCAGGTTGTTGTCGCGCAGCGCCTGGTTCAGGCGAATCACGAAGTTGAAGAGATTGATGTCGTGCTTGACGAAGAGGTCATCCCGATAATCGTCCACGGTGTAGGGCGTCAGCGGCGAGGTTGTGATGGGGGCCGGTGAATTCTTGGCGATAAACGCCAGGATCTGCGATCCCAGATGGAAGTGCCGCATGATGAGCCAGTTCGCTTCGGGCGAGACGAAGCGCTGGAGCCCCCACGCCAAAATGCGATGCAGCAGGCGCGAGTGCGACCAGCGCTTGGGCAATACCGTTTTGATGATCTGGATCAGGATGATGGACAAGCGCGCCAGGGGCCGCAGAAACGGCAGCAGAAACTGGCGCGACCGCGAGCTCGAGTCTTTGAGCCACGCGGCTTTGACGTTGTCCGGCAGCGGCGTGCTGCGATCCAGATACGAGGCCAGCCAGGGACTGGGATCGGCGGGATCGTGGCCGCGTTCAAGAAACTCGGGCGTACGGTTCATGGCGTTCAATAATCTTTAACGTGGTGAAACTGCATCAGGTACAGCGCAGCGGTGCGGCGGGCGGTATCGACGATGCGGCGCTCGGCCGAACCGTCGGGGTCGCAGTCCAGTGCCAGTTCGACGGCGGTAAGCCACTCTTCCAGGTGATGCTCGTCATTATGACCGTGATATTCGAGGAAGCGGAAGGCATCCGGCGGCAGCGGCACACTGGCTTTGAGCAGGGGCAGCAACGCCGGCACGATGCGTTGCCCGGTGCCTTCGATAATGTAAATCGCGCCAAGCAAACCGATCGGGTCGCGCGTGGCGGCCAGGGAATGCAGGTAGGCGTTCAACGCTTCACCCCCCGGGTTGCGGCGCAGGTTGTCGATATTCTGCTCGGTGCCGCCCGCCTTGTGATAATCGCTGAACAAAATTTTGAAGTCGTCCTGTTCTTCGCCGGCGTGGCCGCTGATCAGCGCGGCCAGCGGCGCATACGCGTCGGACAACGATTCGGCGCCTTCCCGCATCCATTTCGAGCCTTCGCGTACCTGGGGAATCCAGTTGGCCATCCAGTTCACATAATCGCTGGTTTCGAAGCGGCGTTCCCGCAGGGTGCGCACCAGCGGCGTGCGCCACACGCGGGAGCGGTAGTCGTGCCAGATGGAGGCCAGCTCAGTGAGCAATTGCCCCAGGCCTTCTGGCGCCTGTGCGGGATCATGTGGCGGTGCGATGGCGTCGGCGTCAAGCGATAAGCTATCGCCCGTAGGCGGCGCCGAAGCTGAAGCCGCATCTGAAGTCGTGGACGTGCCCGTAGCGTGCATGCGCCCACCAGCCACGGGCTGATCGTCGGCCTCCACCTCAAACAGCATATACGCCGTGGTAAACCGGCCCGATTCAGGGATGTAGCAGAAGATCTGTTCGCCGGGCTTTACCGTTTTGGTCTGCAGAAACTCAGCCAGCATGATCATGATCGATGCCGCCCCAGTATTGCCGCGCCAAGCCAGATTGCTGAACCAGCGCTCGCGCGGGATCGACAAGCCAGCCTGTTCCATGAGGTTCTCGACGACCGGGATGAATTTCTCGGACGAGTAATGGCACAGGAAATGATTGATGCGGGTAGGGTCCACCCACTTGTCGCGCACGAGTTTGGCGTATTCGTGAATGCTGATATCGAACAAGTGCGGCAGGAGGCGGATGTCTTGCCGCAACGACAACGCGCCGTCGGCTTCCGCGTCCGTCCACGACGGGTAATCGAGGTGCGCCTTCTGGCGATCGGCCGTGAGCCCCAACTGCATGCACACCGGATAATCACCGGAGAAGGTGCGGTGATGGACGAACTTGAGTTTGATGCGCACGCCGGGGGCGATGCTGGCGGTTTGATGCGAGCCGTCGCCCAGGAGCACCGCACCGGCGCCGTCGGACAGCATCCAGCGCAGGAAGTGCGCGTCGAAGTCGGCGTCGTAGCCGCGCGCGGCAAAGCGCGAACGCTTGAACAAGCGCGAGGGCAGTTCGCTGGCCACAGCCAGGCTCAAGCGGTGCGAGCCCAGTTCGATGCCTTGCGCTGCCGCCTGAATCGCCGACACACCGGCCGCGCAGATGCCGTGGATCGATGCGGTTTCCATTGGCGGGGCGGCCAGTTCGCCCTGGATCATGTTGGCAAATCCCGGCATCAGCGTATCGCCGCCCGATGAGCCGCTGGCCAGATAAGACACGGCCGAAAGATCGGTCTGCGCCCGCTGCAGGCAATCGCGGATGGCGTTGGACGCCAAGGCCGCGTTGGTCATCACGGTATTGCCTTGCGTATCGATGGCGTAATAACGCTGCTTGATGCCGTTCTCAGCCAGGATCCGCGACTTGATACGCGATGAGATCCGGTTCAACGGCGCAATGTAGTCGTCCATGCGATCGTTATCGACGGGCTCGCCAGGCATGAAATAACTGGCGCTCTGAAGATACACGCGGTCAAAGGCGGTAGGCATGAAAATTCGCTTCTAAAAGACAATAGGGCGGACAGCGGCGGGTGCAGGCGGTGGCGGCATGAGTGAGCGGCTGCGAAAGCGCGCCATCACGGTGCCCAGCACAAACACCCGCGTCATATAAGGCACAAGGCCGGATTCGTTGAGCGCAGGATCGACGCGATGGCGATACCGATCGCGATGCAGATGCGTGAGTTCGGCCCAGTGCGCCCGCGAATGTTCGTGGTGTGCGGTGTGCAAACCGATATTGAAGAGCAGGGGATTGACCAGCCCTTCGAAGTTGCGCGCGTAATTCAGCGGGCCCTGTTGGATCTTTTCGCCATGGGGGCCCGATACTCGGCCATGCGCCGAGCCGTCGGCATGCGCATGCTGCAGATAATTGGTCGCCAGCAGCCAATGCAATCCGTGCAGTTGCGGAATGATGACGTAGAGCAAACCCTTGACGGGGTCGGCAATCAATACCGCGCTCCATAGCGTCAGCCAGACGGCATACTGCGCCATGCAGTAGCGCCACACACCGGGCCAGTGCCGGCGCAGGCTGCTCAGCCAACCCAGAATATGCGGATAGAGTGCAATCACCGCTTGCAAGGGGTGCAGCAGATACCCCAGTAGATGATTGGTGTCGCCACCGAAGCGATACGTGCGCGCGACGTCCTCTGGGCCATGCTTATAGCGATGATGATTGCCCACATGCGCGGGATAAAACACACATGTGGGATGCCCCTGCAGCAGCGTGATCCAGAAATCGGTCAGTCGATTGGCCCAGCGCCCGTGCCACATCCGTTGATGGGTATGGTTGTGGTGAATCACGCCGATACCCAGCGTCAAAAATAGCAGTACGCCATAAAGCACGAACGAAAATCCGTGCGTCCACAGCCAGACGACGAGCGCCGGATAGGCCGCGAGATACACCAGGCTTTGCCAGTCGCGCCAGTGGCGCAGCCGCGGCAAACGATGGCGAACGTTCACCGTGCTCACGAGGCAGAGGTGCCGCGCGTCTCCCGCCGGCGAAATGCGTCGATCTGGTCATGGGCCGCATCGCCGTCCAACCGCGTGCGAAACAGGCGATCCATAAACGTGAACTGGAAGCCGAAATTACCGTTGTAGCAAGCGTGATGCAAATGATGGCGGCGGCTGGCGGCGAACCAGTGCGCGTACGACACGCGCGTGAAGAAGTCGTAGTTGGCGTGACCGATGCAGTTGAAGAACAGGCTGAATACCGGCACGGACGCCAGCGACCAGAAACTGAAATCGTGCACGATCATCGGGAGCAGAATGACGTTGCCGAGCATCAGCGCTTCGATCGGGTGAAAGCTGTAGGTGGCAAATGGCGTGGTGACCACCGAGCGGTGGTGCGGCAGATGAAACTTGCGCAGCAATTTGGTATGCAGCAAGCGGTGATTGATCCAGAAGTGGATGTCGTTCCAGATCACGAGTGCGAGGATTTCAAGCGCGATGCGCGTGCCGCTGGCATTGGGCGTGAGATGGGCCCATCCCAGTTGCAACAGCCCCCACGGAAAAATCATGCCGGTGCCAAAGAGCAGGATCGACAATGCCGATTGCTGCAATTCGCGCTTCAGTTGCCCGGGTGCCAACGGGCGCGGGTCAAGCACGCGGCCGATGCCCATCGCCGGGAGCAGTTTGCTCGTCAGCAGCCACATCACGCTGCCGAAGAGCAAATAGATGCCGCCGAAGAACGCCAGTCCCCACAGCATGACCTGCCAGGCCGAGAGCGATTGAAACGCGAGTCCCATGGTGTCGCAGTGCGCTTATAAGAGTGTTAGCGCGCGATCATATACAAAGGCGCACACCGGCGTCGGCTTGCTTACAAATTGCGACGAGCTGCAAGGGGCAGGTCGGGGTCCGAGGGGGCGTACTAATGGCCCATTCAACGTCCGCGGGCGACCTGGCGCGGGCTGCAAAACGCGCTCATGGGCCGCGACACCGGTCTAGCGATGCGTCGCGCCATAGAGCGCCTTGACCAGATCGGTCTGCGTGATGATGCCGGTCAGCTTGTCGTCGTGGTCCACGATGGGAATGTGATGATGACCCCCGTCGGCGAATAGCGGAACCAGTTCCGTGAGGTGTCGATCCACCGTCAGCTTGCTTACGTGCGTGGTCATGATCTGGCCGATGACTTCCGGTTTTTCCGAATGCACGCGTCCGCTGGGGGTAACGAGGCGGCGCAGCCGGCCATGAATGCCGCGCGGTTTATCCATGCCGGCATGCCGCATGAAATCGGCCACCGTCACGATGCCGACGATGCGCCCAACGCGGTCCACCACAGGAAGCGCCTTGATGCGGCGTTTTTGCATGACCGACCATGCCTGATCCAGCGGCGTGCCGAAATTTGCGGTCTGAACGTCTCGCGCCATGATGTCGGCGCAGCGCAAGTCGCCGAAATTGCGCTGGAAAGCCGCCGCTTCGGCATGGCGTAGCAACGTCTCGAGCTCATCTCGATTGACGTCGACAACTTGGTTGTAATGCTCGAGTGCGGCGTTCAGGTCGGCCGTAGTGAAGCGCGTGTTCTGCTCGGGCCCGGTTGCCGATTTGGGCGCTGCGGCCACGTGCGGATAGCGGCGACCCGTCATCGCGTTGTAGAGCATGCCCGCCGCGACGATCAGCACGCAGTTACCCAAAACAGGAAACAGCACGAAGTGCAGATCGACGCCGGACATCGCGGCCAGCAGTGCCGCGGCACCCCCTGGCGGATGCAGGCAACGCAAGGCGAACATCACGCCGATCGCCACACCCACCGCCACGGCGCCGGCCCAGGCGGGATCCGGGATCAGCATTGCACACAAGGCGCCGATCAATGCCGATAGCGTATTGCCGCCGATTACCGCCCAAGGCTGGGCAAGTGGGCTTGAAGGCACTGCAAAAATCAGAACGGCACTGGCGCCGATGGGAGCGACGAGCCAAGGTGACGTCGCATCGCTGCCAACAAACCAAAGGCAGAGCCCTGCCGTCAATGCAATACCGATTGCCGCGCCGAGCGCGGCCCGGAAACGCTCACGTGCATTGACGTGTAGCGGTTGCGGCCACAGGGCGCCGATGAATGTGGAAAGCTTCAAATTGAATGAATGAGACGCGGGCGGGGACGGCGGAAATATAGCATCCGCCTATCAGCGCCTTGAGTCTGCTTACGCTGGTTATCGCACCCAGGCTTGGAATGAATCGCGTCAGGCGAGCCCGACGCATCATCGCGCCCAGGGGACAAACCGATGAATTAACGACCTTGCGCGGCGACCAGTACCGGATCCTTGCGAAACGCTTGCGGGAACGTCTTTGCCAGATTCTCCACCTTCGGCTTGTCGTTGATCACGATATAGGGCTGATACGGGTTATTCACCAGATAATCCTGGTGATAATCCTCGGCCTTGTAGAAGCCCTTCAACGGTTCCGTCGTGGTGGCGATCTTCTTTGGATACACGCCGGATTGATTCAACTGCTCGATGTATGCGGTCGCGACTTTCGCTTGCTCAGCGTTCGCCGGGAAGATGGTCGATCGGTATTGCGTTCCGGTATCCGGGCCTTGGCGGTTCAACTGCGTTGGATCGTGCGCCACCGAGAAGAAGATCTGCAGCAACTGACCGTAGGTCACCACCGACGGGTCGTAGGAAATCTCGACGGCTTCTGCGTGGCCGGTTTGACCTGAACTGATCGTGCGGTATTGCGCCGTTTTCTCATCGCCGCCGGCATAACCCGACACGGCATTCTTCACGCCGTTGACGTGCTGAAACACGGCTTGCACGCCCCAGAAGCAGCCCCCTGCAATGACGGCTTTTTCAAGGGCCTTGCCGGACGTTTGCTCGTCGACTTTGGGTGGTGCGATGTTGTAGACGGTTTCAGAGGCGCGACTGACCTGCCACGCACCGGCAAGCGCCACGGCCAATGCGGCCACGCCGCCGAACTGGCGCCATCGGCCTTTTCCGGGTCCCGTTTTCGTTGCTACGTTCATGATGGACTTCCTTATCGATAGAAAATAGGGGCTTGCGTTTTGTCGATGGATTTGACGAACGATTCGACGCTTCGGATGCTGGGTTCTTGCCGTTGCGCTTCAGGCCGGGGATATCGCAGTCTTGCTTACGCTTTGACGGGCTTGAACGTCATTGCCACGCCATTCATGCAGTACCGCAGCCCCGTGGGTTTCGGACCGTCATCGAATACATGTCCCAGATGCCCGCCGCACGACGCGCACGCCACTGCGGTGCGTTTCATGCCGAACGTCGAATCGGTTTCGGTAACGATGGCGGCATCGAGCGGCTGCCAGAAGCTGGGCCACCCCGTACCGCTTTCAAACTTCGTTTTCGATGAAAAAAGATCTTTCTTGCAGCCTGCGCAGTCGAACACGCCTTCGCGGTGTTCGTTATTCAGCGGGCTGGAGTAGGGGCGCTCGGTGCCGCTTTCACGCAGCACGTCGTATTGCTGCGGCGTGAGCATCTTGCGCCACTCGTCGGCCGTATGTTTGACCGGGAAGGCGGCGTGTGCCGCTTCGCTGGCCATCGAGGTTCGCGGGCCGCGCAGGCTCAAGCCGACGTAGCCCAGCACGCCCAGTCCTCCAATCGTCAATGCCCGTCTGCGGGTGTGGTCCATCTCGCGCTCCTTTCGTGTTGAACCCGGCGTGCCAGGGGACAAACCCGTGGCACGTCTGCGGTGCTTTTACTGCTTCATGCCGTCTTTGGACATGGACCCTTTACCCATCGAATCCTTGCTCATGCCATCCTTCGACATGGATCCTTTGCCCATGGTGTCCTTTTCCATGCTGTCTTTGGACATTCCATCCTTGGACATGGTGCCGCCCTTGTTCATGTTGTCCTTGTTCATGCCGTCCTTGCTCATCGAATCCTTCGACATGCCGGAGGCAGGCGCCGTCGTGCTTTTACCCATGCTGTCCTTGGACATCGAATCGCGGCCCATGGTGTCGGCTGCGAATGCGGAACCTGCGGCAGCTGCCATGCAAACGGCAAAAACGGCGGTGGTGATCTTCTTCATAGTGAACTCCTCAAGATGGAAACCTGCAAACGGAAGTTTGCGGTGTTGTGCGACGGGATCGTCGGGCATCGCGATGTTGCCGATGCGTCAACTTCCGCCAAACCAGTTGTATCCCTGGTCTTCCCAGTAACCGCCCGGATAGGCATTGGTCACGAAAATCGCTTGAATATGCTTCGGATTTTTGTACCCCAGCTTGGTGGGCATGCGCAGCTTCATCGGATAGCCGTACTCCGGCGGCAGTACTTGGCCGTCATAGGTAAGCGTCAGGAGCGTCTGCGGGTGTAGCGCAGTCGGCATATCGATACTGGTGTAGTAATCGTCGGCGCATTTGAAGCCGATGTACTTCGCGGTCGTATCGGCGCCCACGCGCTCCAGAAAGTCCGAAAATTTCACCCCGCCCCAGCGGCCGATGGCGCTCCAGCCCTCCACGCAGATGTGCCGGGTAATCTGCTCGGTTTGCGGCATCGCCGCCAGTTCATGCAACTGCCACTGGCGTTTGTCGCGCGCCATCCCGGAGACCTCGAGTCGAAAGCTGTCGCCGTCCACCTGGCGAATCTCGTCCTGTCCGTAATAGGCATTGAATGGAAATGGGCGGGTGATCATCGATTCGGGATAGGTCGGCGCCAACTGCTTGGGATCAAAGATCCACCCCTGCACGCGGTCGTTGAAGCGCGAAATCTTCGTCAGCGCCTGTTCGACGCTGGCGTTGTCCGATACATTGCAGCCGCTTAGAAGGGCCACGCCGCCGAGCGTCAACGTTCGGGACAGGAAGGCGCGCCGTGAGCCGTCCTGGATGCGGGGCAACAAGAGCTTCTTGGCGTCGCGCACGATATCGTCGGCGCGGGTGTTGCTCATATCGCGTTTATCGGTGGGGCGCATGCCTTATCGACCTCGAATCATGGTGAGTAGCGTGCGCGGCACGATGGCGACCATCGCGACGTGCACGACGACGAATCCAACCAGCCCCGCCATGGCGAAAAAATGCACGCGACGGGTGAATTCATAGCCGCCGAACAGGTCGCGCAGCAGGGCGAACTGCACAGGTTTCCAGAGCGCCAGGCCCGACAGGATCAGGAGCGCAAGCACGATCACGGCAAACAGGTAGGCCAAGCGTTGAATGCTGTTGTACTGGCGCGGATCGGCGTGCGTCAGTTTGCCCCGCAATGCCGCAGCGGTATCCGAGGCCAGCGCAGCGAGCCTGATGGGGAAGAACCGCGATTGCATGCGGCGGGTGCCGATATTGCAGGCCAGATAGAAAAGGCCGTTGGCGGCCAGCAGCCACATGCCGGCAAAATGCCATTGCAGCGCGCCGCCCAACCAGCCGCCAAGGGTGATGCTGTCGGTAAATCGGAAATCGAACAGCGGCGAGGCGTTATAAATGCGCCAACCGCTCGTCACCATGATCAGCACGGCCAACACATTGATCCAATGGGAAATTCTCAGCCAGCCGGGTTGCACGGCGGTCGCGGTGCGATGCGCACCGTGCGTCAAGATTGTTGGCATGTCGGGCCCCGGTTTTGTTCTGATGGATGCATTGTTGAGCCGGCCCGGTCGCCAAGTCCTCACGCAAACTTAAAATATTCGTGAAGTTTGCATTGAACGAAAGGCGTCACAATGTTGACGTTGCAACATCGCAGTGATCTGACCCTTTTCATTCATGGATACGCAAAAACGCGTTCTGATCGTCGAAGACGACATGCATATTGCCGAGCTCTTGCGCATGCATCTGCGCGATGAGGGCTATCTGGTCACGCATGCGCCTGACGGCAATGAAGGCTTGCGGCGGCTGGAAGAGGGCGGATGGCACGCGCTGGTGCTGGACTTGATGCTGCCCGGTATCGACGGGCTGGAGTTGTGCAAGCGCACCCGTGCGATGACGCGCTACACGCCGATCATCATCATCAGCGCACGGTCGAGCGAGGTGCATCGCATTCTCGGATTGGAGTTGGGGGCAGACGATTACCTCGCCAAACCTTTTTCGATTCTCGAGCTGGTGGCGCGCGTGAAAGCGCTGATCCGCCGAACGGATGCGCTGGCGCGCGATATGAAAATCGATGCGGGCCTGATTCAGGTGAACGGCGTGGCGATCGATCCTTTGGCTCGCGATGCGCGCGTGGACGACAAGCCGATCGAATTGACGCCGCGTGAGTTCGATCTGCTGGCGTTTTTCGTGCGCAATCCGGGCAAGGTCTTTTCGCGGATGGATCTGCTCAATCAGGTGTGGGGGTATCAACACGATGGCTATGAGCACACCGTGAATACGCACATCAATCGACTGCGGATGAAAATCGAACCGGATCCGGCCAATCCATGTCGCATTTTGACGGTGTGGGGGCATGGCTATAAGTTCGCGCCGTCGGCACCGGCCACGCTGACGCCGCCCTCTGCGCCGGCGGATCGGTCATGAGACGTCTGACGGTCACTCAGCGCCTATGTGCCGTGTTTGCGTTGCTGTTGCTCGCCTGCTGCGGCGCGTCGGTCTGGCTGCAGATGCGCGCGACGGCCGAGCAGGAGCAGGAAACGGTGCAGCGGTTGTCCGCCGGCTTGGCCAGCCATATCGCCGAAAGCGACGAATTCATGACCGCCGACGGGCTGAATGCGGTCGCGCTGCGCGCGTTGTTCGACAAGCTGATGGCGGTGAACCCCAGCGTCGAGGTCTATCTGTTGAACAAGGCGGGCGTGATCGTGGGCCATGCCGCGCCGCCGGGCTCGCTCAAACGCGATCGGGTCGATCTGGGCCCTTTGCAATCCCTGGCCAATGGCGATCCGCTGCCGATCCTGGGGGACGATCCGCGTAGCGCCACGGCGCGCAAAGTGTTCAGTGCGGCCCCGTTGTTTCGCAACGGGCAACCTGCCGGATTCGTGTATGTGGTGCTGCTCGGTGAAACGCACGATCTGGTTGCCGCGAATCTCACCTCCAGCAGTGTGCTGCGGGTCACGTTGTGGTCGATGGCGCTGGTGGCGCTGTTGGGCTTGGCGGCGGGACTGATCGCGTTTCGCTTGATCACCACGCCGCTTCGCAGCCTGACCCAGGCCGTGCGCGCTTTCGATGCGGGGGCTTCTGCACCGCTCAAGTTGACGCATCGGCCCGCCGCGTTGCCGGACGGCGAACGCGACGAAATCGTGGTGCTGCGTCACAGCTATGAGCAAATGGCGCAACGCATCGGTGAGCAGTGGTCGGCGTTGACGCAAGCCGATCAGCAACGACGCGAGATCATCGCCAATATTTCGCATGATCTGCGCACGCCGCTGACCTCGCTGCATGGGTATCTCGAAACGCTGTTGTTGAAGGCGGATACATTGACGCCTGACGAGCGACGGCGGTATCTCGACATCGCTCTGGCGCAAAGCCGCAAGGTAGGCAAGCTGGCGCAAACCTTGTTTGAGCTGGCACGGTTGGAATCCGGCGTCGTTCAACCCGAGCGGGAAATGTTCTCCCTGGCCGAACTGGTTCAAGACGTCCTGCAGAAATTCGAATTGGCGGCAGAAGCACGCCGATTGACGCTGTCGATCGATGTGGGACGCGATGTGCCGATGGCCTGTGCCGATCTGGGGATGATCGAACGCGTGTTGACCAATCTGCTCGACAACGCGATTCGGCATACGCCTGCCGGCGGCACGATCGAGGTGGCGCTGCATCGTGCGCACGAGGCGGTGGCGGTGTCTGTGAGCGACACCGGGCCGGGCATTCCCCAGTCGCTACGCGAGGGATTGTTCAAGCGCGCGTCTTCACTCGGTCCGGCACAGGGCGACCGTGGCGGACTGGGCTTGCTGATCGTGCGGCGCATTTTGCAGTTGCACGACAGCGACATTCGATTGGTTGAGCGTGCAGGCAAGGGTGCGGTGTTTGAGTTTGCGTTGCCGGTCGTCAAAGCGGCAGGTTGATTGCGTCGGTGGCCAGGCGTGCAAGCAGATCTTCCGTGGGTGTATTGAAGCTTCGATTTTTCGGCCACACGGCGCACAGTGGCAGATCGTCCACCGCCAGCAGCGGTTTGGCGATCAGACCGCAGCGCTGCGCATGCACCGCGCTGAGATTCTCCAGCACCGCGATCCCGGCATTGGCTTCCACGAGCGCGCAGGCGGCCGACGACTGCATCACTTCTATCGAGGGCGTGAAGTCCAATCCAGCATGTTTCATCGCGCGGGAAAAGGATTCGCCTACGCGCAGGTGAGGGCTCAGCACGATGAGGCGCGCAGCAGCCATGTCGGCCAGGCCCAGCTTCTTCTTTCGTGCCAGGGGATGATCGGGTCGCATCACGCAACACAGGCTCAGCGGGGCCAGCAGCTTTGTGCCGACGCGGTCGCCCATGGGCGCGCCGAGGATGACACCCACGTCGATCCGCTGATCGGCAGCCATGTCGATGATGTCGAGCGCGTTACCGGCGCGCAGCAGTACCGTCATGCCGGGGTGCCGCGCCTGTATCCATTCGATGGCCGACGGCAGCAAGCTGATGGCGGCAGTCGATACCGTTCCAACGACCAGTCGGCTGGTCAGCCCGCGTTTCAGATCCTGGGATAACCGGTCCACTGCCTCCAGCCCGGCCAACGCATTGAGCACCTCAGGCAGCATCGCTTGCCCGTTTCGCGTCAGCGTCAGCCGGCGGCGTTCGCGCGTGAAGAGGTCGAAACCCAGGCGATCTTCCATATGTCGCAGCATCGCGCTGGCGGCGGGCTGCGACATGCCCACCGCCTCGGCTGCGGCGGTGACCGTACCCAGCGTGTGTACGGCTTTCAACAGAGCGAGTTCCGTAGGCTTAAGCATGACGTAGAGTATATAAAGAAGTGTATGAAAGCAGTGATTATATATATTTGACTATATCAATCCCGCTTGCAACACTGACGCCATTGACACATTCAACACGAGGCAACCGCGTGGCAGCTGCAACGATCCGATCGATTACCTGCATTCCAATGCGCTTGCCTTTCCATCATTGGACGGCGGCGCCCTTGTTCGCCGGGCGTCCGCGAGACAAACTCGATAGCGCGTTGGTGCGGCTGGAGATCAGCGACGGCACGGTCGGGTGGGGAGAGTCGTATTGCGTCGAGCCGACGGCGCTCAAAGCCATATTCGACACGTTGATCGCGCCGCTCACGGTGGGCAAGTCATGCGAAGACGATACGTTGGTGCCTGGCATCCGGCGCACGTTGCATAACCTGGGCCGTTCGGGGCCGGTACTGCACGCGATTGCCGGGCTCGATATTGCGCTCTGGGACATCAAGGCCAAGCTGCAGGGTGTGCCGCTCTACGCCTTATTGGGTGGCAAGCAGCGCGACAGCGTGAATGCCTATGCCTCGCTATTGCAGTATTACGCCGACGCATCCCTGATCGATCGCAACGTCACGCGTGCGCTGGATGCGGGCTACGCGGAGGTCAAACTGCACGAGCGGACGACGGGCGCCGTGGCGGCGGCGCGCCGCGCGATGGGTGCGGGGTTGCCGCTGATGGTGGATACCAATTGCGCCTGGCTGCCTGACGACGCCGATGGCGCCATCGCGGACATGGCGGCGCATGACCCATTGTGGATCGAGGAGCCGCTTTGGCCGCCCGAAGACCATGATGCCTTGGCGCGTTTGAGCAAGCGTTCACCGGTGCCATTGGCCGTGGGCGAAAACGCGAGCAGCGCCTTGGAGATCACGAAACTGGTGGCAGCAGGCACGGTGCGCTATGTGCAACCGAGCGTCATCAAACTCGGTTTGACGGCAGCGGCCGACATCTCGCGCTTGTGCGAAGGCACGGCGGTGCGATGCGCGCCTCAGGTTGCGTTCTTCGGCCCTGGCTATCTGGCGGCGCTCCATCTGCTGGCCGCGCAGCCCACGCCGGCGTCACTCGAGCGTTTATACGTCGAGTTGCAGCACGTTCCATACGGCGCATCCGTACCGATCGTGGCGGGCAAGGTAAGCGTGCCGGATCGGCCGGGGTTGGGCGCCGATCCTGAAGCGGCGTTGATTGACGGACGTTTCAGTTCATAGGTCGCCGGCACACCCGGGGCCAACAAAAAGAGAACAGAGGAGACATCGATGATTCACAGCAGAAGAAAATTTATCGCCGCATCATCGGCCATCGTTGGCGCGCAGGCGTTGTGGCCCGCCCTCGTGCGTGCGCAGGATAAGTACCCGACGAAGCCCGTGCGCATCATCGTGCCGTTTGCGCCGGGGGCCGCCAGCGATACCCTCGGGCGGTTTGCCGCCGAAGCATTGACGTCGGCGCTCAAGCAAACCTTCATCGTCGAGAACCGCAGTGGCGGGGGAACGGTGATCGGCACGCGGGCGGTAGCATCGGCGCCGCCGGATGGCTATCTGCTCGGGTTTGTGGATACGACCTTCGTGATCAATCCGGGCCTCCTCGGCAGTCAACTCACCTACGACACGATCAAGGACTTTGAGCCGATCACGCAAATCTGCACAGCACCGTTCGTGCTGGTCGTGCATCCTTCGGTGAAGGCGCAGACGTTGGCCGAGTTCATTGCGCTGGCCAAGGCGAATCCCGGCACGCTGAGTTATGGCTCCTCCGGTGTGGGCAGCGCGCCCCATCTGGCGGGACAACAGCTGCGTCAGGAAGCCGGTATCGATGTCGTGCACGTGCCGTACCGCGGGGGCTCAACCGTGTACACCGACCTGATGGGCGGACAGATTCAATTTTCATTCGGCACGGTGCCGTCCCTGCTCGAGCACATCAAATCCGGCCGTATGCGGGCATTGGCGTTGACGACGCCGAGCCGCGTGGCGGCGTTGCCCGACGTACCCACGATGGCCGAATCGGGCTATCCCGGCGTCAACACCGAGCCGCTCTTCGGACTGGTGGCGCCCGCGCAGACGCCGCGCGAGATCGTCGCGCAAATTCAGTCAGTCGTGGCGACGTCTGTGGTCAGCGGTGAACTCAATGCCAAGTTGAAGGGCATTGGATTCACCCCGATCGGCAGCACGTCCGAGGCGTTTGCCGAAACGATCAAGAAAAACATCGCGATGTGGACCGACGTGATTCGTCGCGGCAATATCAAGCCGGAGTAGGCCATGACACTCAACTATTGCGGGTTGCGTCGCGCGATCACCTCACACACCCGCGACGCGGTGCTCGCCGATTTCCCCGAGATCCTGCTGATCGAAGATGCGGCCTTGCGTGCGCTCACCGTGGAAGCGTGGAGCTACGCGCTGTGCTGCTCCGACTTCGAGCGCATCACCGATATGCCGCCGGAGGGCAATCCAGGGTCGCCGGTGCTCAAGCGGGGGACACAGGCCGATCACCTTCGCGGCGTGGTTCGTTTGGCGCTGCGCCTGGCCGACGAGTTTCGCACTGCCTGGGACGACGTGGTCATCGATCAAGACGTGCTGATCGCCGCCGCCGTGTGCCACGACGTGGGCAAACCGTATGAGTTCGATGTAAAGAACCGCGCACGTTGGGCCAGCGATCCCTCGGCGAGCGGGCAGCCGGCTTTCCGGCATTCGGTATTCGGCATGCACGTGTGCCTGACCGTGGGCTTGCCCGAAGAGATTGCGCACGTGGCGGTGGGCCATTCGATGGAAGGGCAATTCATAGGGCTGAGCACCGAGTGCGTGCTGGTGCGGCAGGCCGACCACTGCTGGTGGCAAGTCGCCGGTGCCGTGGGGTTGACGGTGCCCAACACGCTTGGCGCAAGCCATGCATTGAGTCGGCCGCGCGCGCTCCGATCCGAGTCCGCCACGTTCGCGACGTGAGGTGGTCGATCGACGCGGCCGCCTTGCGCGGCGGCGCGCCGCTTACAGCCCGCCGTCGTTCAGCCGATACCAGGTCACGACGGCATTCACATACAGCCGACGCAAGCCATACATCGGGAACGGCACAATCGACGTGATCGGCACCGGTAGGGCTTTCACATCGCCGCTTGCCACATAGGCCGCCATCGCCTGCCCCATGCGCGTCTGCAATCCGACGCCGCGCCCTTGGCAACCGATATCGACCAGCAGGCCGGGCTCGGGCTGATGCAGGTGGGGCAAATAGTCGCGGGTGATGGCCACCCGGCCGCACCAGCGGTAGTCGAAGCCGATGCCGGCTGCCTGCGGAAACATCTTGGCGACGACGCGTTCGAGATGCTTCCAGTCTTCCACGCCGCGCGGCTCGCGGAAAGGGCCACGTCCGCCCATCAGCAGCCGGCCGGTGTGATCCAGGCGGAAGTACAGCAGCAAGTTCCGGGTGTCGGAACAAACATGACCTTCCGGGAAGATCGTGGCGCGCACCTCGGGCGGCAGCGGTTTGGTCGCCACCTGGAAGGTATTGGCATCGATGATGGTGGTGTTGAGCTTCGGCACCAGCGTGCCGCCACCGTAAGCGTTGGTACACATCACCACCCGGTCGGCGTCGATCGTATAGCCATTGGCGCCGTGTACGGTCCATGTATTTCCTTCGCGGCTAAGGCGCGCGACGGGCGAGTCGGTGTATACCGTAGCGCCTTCCTGGATGGCCGCGCGGGCCAGGCCGCGCACGTAGCTCAGCGGTTGAATGGTGCCGGCGCGCTCATCCACCCAGCCGCCCAGATAGCGGTCGGTGCCGATCAGGGCCGCGGTCTCGGCGCGGCTCAGATACTTTACCGGGGCACCGAGCCTGGCCCATTGGGCCGCACGCTTCTGCGCCGTGTCCAGGGCGGCAGCCGTATGCGCGCCTTGTATCCACCCACGGCGCACATGCGGCACGTCCATCTTGTACTGCTCGATCAGGTCAAACACGGCATCGGCTGTGCCGCCGGCGAAGTCGACGATCTGGCGGCCGCGCTCGGGGCCATACATCGTCATGAGTTCGTCGGGGTCGTACTTCAAACCCGGAATCACCTGGCCGCCATTGCGTCCGGATCCGCCGAAACCGATTTCGCGCGCCTCGACCACCACGGCACGGATGCCTTGCTTGGCGAGGTGCAAGGCGGTGCTCAAGCCGGCGTAGCCCGCGCCGATGATGGCCACGTCGGTGCGGATGGCACCGCTGAGCGTTGCCGTCTGCGGCGGAGCTGCGGCGGTTGCCGCCCACAACGATGGCGCCAGCGGAAACGGTTCTTGGGGCATAACGACTCCTGGTCTTACATGGGGTGCAGCACGCGCCGCAGAAAATCTTGCGTACGCGGATGTTGCGGATGGTTCAGGATTTCCTGCGACGGGCCTTGTTCGACGATCACGCCGCCGTCGATGAACACCACGCGATCGGCCACTTCCTTGGCGAAGTGCATTTCGTGTGTGACGACGACCATGGTCATGCCGTCTTCGGCCAGTTTGCGCATCACGTTCAACACATCGCCCACCAGTTCGGGGTCGAGCGCGCTGGTGGGCTCATCGAACAGAATGGCTTTGGGCTGCATGGCCAGCGCACGGGCGATCGCCACGCGCTGTTGCTGGCCGCCCGAGAGCTGCGGCGGGTGCACGTCGGCCTTATCGGCAAGCCCCACGCTCTCCAGCAGCGCGCGACCGCGCTCCAGGGCCTGCGCACGAGGTTCGCCTTTCACGAAGATCGGGCCTTCGACCACGTTTTGCAGCGCGGTGCGATGGGGAAACAGGTTGAAGCGCTGGAAGACCATCGAGACTTGCGTTCGGATGGCGGCGATCGATTTGGCATCGGCATCCACTTTGACGCCGTCGACCGTGATGCTGCCGCCGTTGTAGCGTTCCAGCCCATTGATACAGCGCAGGATGGTGGACTTGCCGGAGCCCGATGGGCCCACGATGCATACCACTTCGCCCTTGGCGACGCTGGCGTCGATGCCCTTGATCACCTCGAGCGCGCCATAGCTTTTGCGGACGTCTTTCATTTCAATCATTTGGAGGCGTTCCTTTTTTCGAGATGGCGCACGAACAGAATCAACGGCACGCACATCACGAGATACATCAGTGCCACCAGGCTGAATACCGTCGCGTTCTTGAACGACGACATGGCGATCAGCTTGCCTTGCAGTGCGAGCTCGGCCACGGTAATGGTCGAGGCTTGCGACGAATCCTTGAGCATCATGATCATGATGTTGCCGTAGGGCGGCAGCACGATCTTCACGGCCTGAGGCAGCACCACGCGGCGCATGGTCATGCTCCAGCTCATGCCCATCGACATGGCGGCTTCGATCTGACCGCGATCGATGGCCTGGATGCCTGCACGGAAATTTTCTGCCTGATACGCGGAGTACGCCACGCCCAGACCGATGATGGCCGCCTGCACGGCCGACAGCGAAATACCGAAATCCGGCATCACGAAGTAAATGTAGAAGAGCAGCACGATGATGGGAATGCCGCGCAGCACGTTGATGATGCCCGCGCTGACTTTCTCAAGAATCGTGATACCCGACACGCGCATCAACGCCCATACCAAGCCGAGCACGGTGGAGAGCAGCAATGAGCCGATCGCCACGATGACGGTTAACTTTGCGCCCTGCAGGAGGATGGGGAAGAACTCTGCGGCGTCTTTAAAAAACTGTTCCATCTTGTCCGGTCACAAGTCCAGGCTAGGCCTTTGAAGCGGCGGGCATCGAATGTGCGCCTGCCGCCGATCATGCAGGGCAATCGCGGTGCAGCGAGGCGCAAGCCTCGCTGCATCGAACTGCCGGTGGGCGGCAAGGGCAAATGTCTCGTTTTGCGCCGTGCCGCGTTCGCCGTGCTTACGAGTTGCTCAAGCCCCACTTTTTCAGGATGGTCTCGATTTCGCCTTTGCTCTGCAACGACTTCAACGCGGTGTTGATTTTCTCGAGCGTGGCCGTGTCGTCCTTGCGCACGGCCAGGCCCAGGCTACCCAACACGGTCGGCTTGTAGCTCTTGGCCATTTGCAGGTTGGGATAATTGCCTTGGCTGATGATGTAAGTCGCGATCGGGAAATCCATGAAACCGCCCTGGATTCGACCGGCATTGGCGTCGCGCATCATGTCTTGCGGGTTGTCGTAGAGCTTGACCTCTTTGAACACGCCCGATTTCTGGACCGGCTCGACGAACGCGGTGCCGATCTGCACGCCGACGATCATGTCTTTCATGTCCGCGAAGCTGGTGTACGCCTTGTTATCCGACTTCGGCACCATCAAGCCTTCGCCGTAGCGATAGATGGGTTCCGAGAACGAGACGACTTCCTGACGCGGCGGCGTGATGAACATGGCGGCCGAGATGATGTCGATCCGCTTGGAGGTGAGCGATCCAATCAACGCCGAGAATGCCATCGGTTCGATCTGCACCTCGAAGCCTGCCTCCTTGCTCACGGCGCGGACGATATCGACCATGACGCCTTGAATGGTGTTGGTTTTGGTGTCCAGAAACGTGAACGGGCTGCCGGTGGGCGTGGAGCCCACCTTGACGGTTTGCGCCGTGGCTGCGGTGCCGGCCGCGATGGAAAGTGCGGCAACCAGGGAAACGACAAGAGATTTCAATTGCATGGCGGAGTCCTTTTACAAAGGTATTTTGAGGCGAGCAAAAATCGGCAATGACGCAGACGTACGAATGAGCGGGCCGCAGCGCGGCGCTGGACAAAATGCAGTTATGGCGGCGGGTCGCAGTCGATATTGGAAATGGCCCAGATGACCTGTGTGGGTGAGGTGCCGGGATTGCGCCAGCGGCGCGGCGTGCGGCTCGCATAGCAAAAGCTGTCACCGGCGCAAAGCAGCACCACGCGATTCCCGATCCAGAGTTCAAGGGCGCCTTCCACAATGAACCCCACGTGTTCGCCGCGCTCGGTGGTAAACAAGGCGTCGCTGGACGATCCGCCGGGCGCAATGAAGGCGCGGCATAGATCGAGGCTGTGCGCAGCGGGCGGCGTGAAAATTTCCTTGTCGACACCGCGCTCGCTCATCTGCATCCGGCGATGCTGGCCGGCGCGCGCCACGAAGCCATCGGCTTCGCCGGTGTGCGGCTCGACGTTACGCAGGAGTGAGTCGGGCGTGACACCGTACTCATGAGCGAGGAGTCCGAGCGTTTTGACCGAGACGGAACTCAGGCCGCGTTCGATCTGGCTCAGCAGCCCGAGAGAAAGGCCGCACGCTTGCGATACGTTGGCCAACGAGCGATGCTGTTCCTTGCGTAGCAACCGAAGCTGCTGACCCAGCCATAGGTCGATCGCCGTCTGCGGATGCAGCGTGGGCGTCTTTTCTGGCAGAACGGCGGCAACGCCTGTCATATTGAAAATTTCACATAACTGGAAGTTTCAATACTAGGCGGGGCTTATTACCGCCACAACTTAGGCGCATCCCTAAGAGGGTTTACGCCTAGACCGCAGTGCTTAGGCACATACGAGCGTGCTCAGGCGAAAAAAAAAGCATCGCAAGCCTGGCCTGCGATGCCGATCCTGCGGACGAATCACTCCGCCCGGCATTCACGCGTCAGTCAAGCTGGATCTTGGCTTTTTCGGCCAGCGCTTTCATGACGGGGACATCGCGCTGGATACGCGCATCCACGGCGGCGCCATTGGCATAGTCGGGTTCGAAGCCGTTCTCGGCCATTTTCTTTTGAAACGTGGGATCGGCCACGATCTCGGCCAAGGCTTTCTCAAGCGTGGCCCGGGCTTCGGTGGGCAAGCCGCGCGGGCCCACGACCGCCAGCCACGTATCCATCTTCGCATCCGGATAGCCGCTTTCTGCCGCCGTGGGCACGTCCGGCAACAAGGCGGAGCGCGACGGGGCCGTCGTGACGATGGCGCGCACGGCGCCGGCTTTTACTTGCGGAATGGCGGCGGCAGTGGTGTCGACGGAGTAGGGAATCTGGCCGCCGATCAGATCGGTCATGGCCGGCGAGCTACCTTTGTATGGCACGTGAGTAAGGGTGATGCCGGCCGCCGAGGCCAACATTTCAGCGGCGAAATGGGCCGTGGTGCCCGAACCGAACGAGCCATAGAACACCTTGCCCGGCTCGGCCTTGGCCTGCTCCACAAACGACTTCAGATCCTTGGCGGGCGCGTTCTTGTTGGCCAGCAGCATCAATCCGGTGCTGCCCACTTGGCCGATGGCGTCGTAACTGGTGGTGGGGTCGTAGGGCAGGTTCTTGTAGATCGCCGGATTGACCGTGAAGGTGGTCGTGGAGGTCAGCATCAGCGTGTAGCCGTCCGGCTTGGCTTTGGCCACGTAGCCGGCACCAATGCTGGTGCCCGCGCCGGCACGGTTCTCGACCACCACGGTTTGCCCAAGGCGATTACCCAGTTCGGCGGCGACCAGACGACCCAGCACGTCGGTGGCGCCGCCGGCCGGGAACGGAATGACCATTTGCAGGGGCCGTTCCGGAAAGGCGGCAAACGCGGCCAGCGGTTGTGTCAACGCGAGGCAAGCGGCCGCCTGGGCGGTCAAACGAAGAATAAGGCGTGCATTCATGAACAGATTTCCCTTTGAGAATAGATGCTCGTTTGACGAGTCTTGTAGTGAAAAGCGTTAAACCGGCGCGGTATGCGCATCGGTCGAAGCCGGGCCGTGAGCGGCGCCGGGGGGATGAGTGACGATAGACTTGAGATCGACCTGTGCAGCGAGCAGCCGGTCCACATCGGGGAGGGGACGTGCCAGCTCAGGATTGCGATCGAAGGCGGCCTCGAGTGCCTCGGCGCGATCGAGCAGCAGGGCATCCTCGCGAAACCCGCCGATGACCTGCAAGCCAAACGGCATGCCGAGGTGATCGCGACCGCACGGCATGGAGAGTGCCGGATTGGTGGCCAGCGTGACCACGTAGGTGAGCGCCAACCAGCGATAGTAGTTTTCAAGCGGCCGGCCGTTGACCGACTCCAGATACAGTTGCGACCACGGAAATGGCGAGACCGGTGTGGTGGGTGACAGGATCAGGTCGTACTGATCGAACAGCGCTTGAAAGGTGCGGAAGATGCGCGTTTGTTCGGCATGGGCTGCCGCGACGTCTTCGAGCGACATCTTGATGCCCAGTTCGAAATTGGCGCGGCTGTTGGGACCGAGCGATGCCGGATCCTTGCGGTACGCGTCGCGCATGCTGATGACGAAGTTCTGGGCGCGGATCACATCGAAGCTGCGGTGCGCATCGCGCATGTCGAACGACACCGGCTCGCACGATTTGACCAAGGGCGCGATGGCGGCAATCTTCTCGCGAAACACGCGGCGAATGTCGTCATCGACATCACACACGCCAAAGTCTTCCGTGTAGCCGATGCGCAAGCCATGGAGATCCTGCGCGCTGCCGCTGAAGGCGTCAGCGGGAACGTCGTAGGTGAGCGGGTCGGCGCGGTGCATGCCGGCCGTCGCGGCCAATTGCAGACGGGCATCCGCAATGGTGCGGGCCATCGGGCCGACCACTGAGATGCCGGTCCAGCCCAGCGGCTTGCGCTCGCTGGGTACCAGGCCCGGCGACGTGCGAAAGCCCACCACGCCGCATTTGGCGGCCGGGATGCGCAATGAGCCGCCGGTATCGGAGCCGCTGCACAGCGGCACCATGTCCAGTGCCAGCGCAGCGGCCGAACCGCCGGATGACCCACCCGCGTTGAGTGCGGGGTTGAAGGGATTGCCGGTGGCGCCCCACACCGCATTGCGTGAGTTGGCGCCCGCGCCCATTTCAGGCACGTTGGTTTTACCCACGACGATGGCGCCCGCCTGCCGCAAGCGGCTGACCAGCACGTTATCGGCGGCGGGGATGTTGTCGCGATAGAGCGGCGAACCGTAGGTGGTCAACAGCCCTTCGGTTTCTTCGAGATCCTTGATGCCGATGGGCAATCCGTGCAACAGGCCCAGGGGCCGGCCCGCGCGCACGGCCGCATCGGCCGCCTGCGCTTCGGCGCGCGCGCGATCGAAGCAGGTCGCGGTGAACGCGTTGACGGCCGGATTGGTGTGCGCGATGCGTGCCAGGCAAGCGTCGAGCAGGTCTATGGGCGACAACTGGCGCGCACCGATGCGGCGGCGCAGTTCTATAGCGGAGAGTTCGGTAAGTGAAGTCACAAGCGTCAATTCCAGTAAGCGGCCAGCGCGAGAGGATCAGTGGGCGGCAGCGGTCGAGAGCGCCAGGCCGCGGGCCTGGAATCGGTCATGCTCGGCCTGCGGCACCAACGCGCCACCGGTGCTCCACAGCACATGGGTGGCGTGCGGCAAGGCGGCGCGGGCACCGATGCGATCGAGCAGCGCCAGGCCAGCAGCGGTATCGGTCAACCACCGCGGGCCTGAAAAGCCTGCGGCGGCCGAAGGTTCGATAAGCACGTTCTCGGTGGTGGCCAACGCATGGATGTCGCGAAACAGACGATCGTCCTCGACCGTGAATACCCCGGCGAGCAGGTCGCGCATCAGCGGCGCCACCAGCGGCGATGCCAGGCCCACCGCGAGGCCATCGGCCTCGGTGCGATTGTCCAAGCCGATGTCATAAACGGAGAGGGGCGCGTCGCTGCCGCTGGCCAGCTGCACCAGCATGCAGGGGGACGCGACCGGTTCGGCGAAAACGCAGTGCACAAACTCACCGAAGCGCTGCTTCAGGCCATACGCGATGCCGCCCGGCGCGCCACCCACGCCGCACGGCAAATAGACGAACAGTGGATGCGCGGCATCCACCGACCGGCCCGCTGCGTGCAGTTGCGCTGCAAGTTCATCCGCGGCAACGGCGTAGCCCAGGAAGAGGGCTTCGGATTGCTCGTCGTCGACGAAATAGGCATGCGGGTCGCTGTCGGCCAATTGCCGCCCAGCGTCGACCGCGCGCGCGTAGTCGCCTGCGTGCTCGACGACATCCGTGCCGTTGGCGCGCAACCGGTCTTTTTTCCATTGCTTGGCGTCGGAAGACATGTGCACGACCGCACGAAACCCGAGTGCTGCCGAAATGGTGCCGATGCCCAATCCTAGATTGCCGGTGCTGCCTACGGCGACGGTGTACGTCGAGAACAAGGCGCGCGCTTCCGCGCTGTCCAGCGCCGGCACGGCATCGCCGGTTTTTGCAGCGTGCGCATCCAGCAAGCGCTCGGCGAAGGACAGTACCTCGTGGAAGCCGCCGCGCGCCTTGACCGAGCCGGCCACCGGCAGCGCATGGTCGCACTTCAAGTACCACGTGCCGGCCGCGCCTTGGCGTGTGTCGAGTTCAGCCTGTAACTGCGCCAGCGGCAAGAGGGGCGACTGCACCTGGCCGGCGGCCTCGCGCAGCTCAGGAAAGATGCGCGCCATCACATCGGCGTGGCGCTGCAGACGCGCAGCTGCCTGCTGCATCGTTTCTGCGCCCTCAAAATCCCCCTGCGCGCGGGGCTGATAGCGGTCGTTGACCCAAAGCGTCTCGGTCTTGTCGCGCAACGCGCGCAGCAGGTCGGGGGGCAGAGCGTTCGGCAAACTCATCGGGGCATCCATTCAAAGCAGGGTGTTGGGCCCATTCTTGGCGATGCACCGCCGTGGCGCAAACGATAGTTCCTAACCCCAGCTATTAGTTAAACTATCAGCTATGTCACTTTCCGCTTCGATGCTCGGCGCGCTCCGCTGTTTCGATGTGGCTGCCCGCCACTGCAATTTCACGCGCGCCGCCGAAGCCCTGCACATCACGCCGGGTGCCGTCAGCCAGACGATCAGGCAGCTGGAAACGCAACTGTCGGTGGCGCTGTTCGTGCGGCTGCCACGCGGTCTGGCGTTGACCGATGCCGGACGTCGCCTGCACGCGGTGGTGTCCGATCACCTGGCCGGGCTGTCTGAAGCGGTGGCGCGCATCAGTGCAACGCCCAATACGCTGCGCGTCACCTGCTCGCCGTCCTTTGCGATGATGTGGCTCATGCCGCGCATGGCCCGGTTTCATCGCGACCATCCCGATATCGAAATCAAGCTGGTGGCGGAGTTTCAACGCGTCGACCGGCACGAGATGCTGGCCAGCGGCACCGACTGCGCCATCCGCTACGACCCGATCGATTATGACGAAATTCATGCGGTGACCTTGATGCCGGAAACCTTGATTCCCGTCGCCAGTCCGCAACTGGTGGCGGCGCACGCACCGCTGAAGGGACGCGCCTTGCTCGCGGCCTGCACGTTGCTGCACGATGCAGCCCCTTGGGACGGCGCCACGCCGGACATCGAATGGCAGACCTGGCTCGCGAGAGTTTTTCCCGACTGGGAAAGTGGGCATGCGGGCGGTGCGCATCAGGAGTTCAACTTGTCGATGCTGAGCCTGATGGCGGCGCGCAATCACCAGGGCATTGCCATGGGGCGGCGGGCATTGGTGGCCGAAGATTTGCAATCCGGTAGTCTGGTCGACGTGAGCGCAGGCGCTGCCGTGACGTCGCCCGGCCGGTATGTGCTGCTGACGATATCGGACGCTGACGCGCGTGTGGCCGCTTTCAGTATCTGGCTCGCGGCAGAATGTGCGCGGTTTTTACAAACGGGGCAGTGATCGCGATGCAACACCGGCAGCACGATCGGGCGGCCGGGTTGTATCGTGAACCATCGAACACGCTCAGGAGAGACGCATGGCACAAGCGCAGGGCAAACGCAATTTCGTGAAGGCAGTGGCCGCGACGGGCGGTGTGGCCGTATTGAGCGCCGGGGGCGCCTCACAAGTGTTGGCCGCCAATACACCGCTGCAACGTGAAACGGCGGTAGCCGCGAACACCCCTGCGAGCAGTGCGACAGTGGGCGCGAACGGCAGTGCCGCCGCGGCAGGATCGGCAGCATCTTCCGCAATGGGCGCCTGGCGCGATGGCCGCGGCAGCATCACCGACGTGCCCGGCATCAAGGTGGGGCATTTCACCGACTCCCGGCGTCCCACGGGGTGCACGGTCATTCTCACGGAAGCCGGCGCCACGGGCGGGGTGGATGTGCGCGGTGGCGCGCCCGGCACCCGCGAAACCGATCTGCTCAATCCCACCAATCGCGTTGAGAAGGTGCACGCCGTGGTGCTCTCCGGCGGCAGCGCATTCGGTCTGGATACGGCCACGGGTGTCATGCGTTATCTGGAGGCGCGCGGCATCGGGTTCGACGTCGGCGTCGCGCGCGTGCCTATCGTGCCCGCCGCCGTGTTGTTCGACCTCGGGGTGGGCGACGCTCGCATCCGCCCTGATGCAGATGCCGGCTATGCGGCCTGCGAGGCGGCAAGTGCCGACGCACCGGCCGAAGGTAACGTGGGCGCGGGGGCAGGTGCTACGGTCGGCAAGCTGTATGGGGGCAAGCGCGCCATGAAATGCGGCATCGGTAGCGCATCGCTCAGCGTGGGCGGGGTGACGATCGGCGCCATCGTGGCGGTGAATGCCGTGGGCGATGTGATCGATCCGCGTTCGGGCGCCGTCATCGCAGGGGCGCGCACGGCCGACGGAAAACGATTGCTCGACACGCGGGCGGCCATCCTGAGCGGTGATTTGCCGACGTCGATGCAAACGGGCGCTGCCACCACGATCGGTGTCATTGCAACGGATGCCACGCTGACCAAAGCCGAGGCACAGAAGATCGCGCAGATGGCCCACGATGGCTTGGCGCGCAGTATCAATCCCATCCATACGCTGTCCGATGGCGACACGATTTTTGCCGTGGCCACGGGCGTATCGAAGGCCCGTGGCAACGTGATGCTGCTGGGCGTGCTGGCAGCCGAAGTGATGGCGATGGCCGTTGTGCGTGCTGCGCGTGCCGCGCAGGGTATTCCGGGTTTCCCCGCGGCCGGCGATCTGCAGGCGACGGCGTGATATTCCCTTCACCCGCCGATCCGAGGCGCCGCGGATGCGTCGGGCAGGCGCTGTGACGCTCAGCGCATCGTCGCGGCTACCGACCTACCGCACCACCTGCCAGCGCTCGGTTTCGCCGGGGTAGATCACGCCATATTGCTCGATGGCGGCGGCGTCGAATGTAAATCCCAAACCCGGCTCGCGAGGCAGCAGCAGATCCCCGTCTGCAGCCGTCAATTGACGGTCGATCAAGCGCCTGAAATTGACGATGGAATCGTCCGGCATCCATTCCACATAGGTGGCGTTGGGGGTGCAGGCCACCAGATGCACGTGGACGTCATGCCACGCATGCGGGGCAACGGTGATGCCGTGACTGTCGGCCGTGGCGGCGATGCGTCGCCATTCGGTAATGCCGCCGCATACCGTGGCGTCCGTCTGCAGAAGCGTCGTCGCGCCGCTTTGCATCAATTCCTTGAATCGCCAGCGACCGGCCTCCACTTCACCGGTGGCGACGGTGACGGGTGTGGCACGCGCCAGCCGAGCATGATTGTCGATGTCGTCGGGTGAAAACGGTTCCTCGATCCAGAAGGGCCGATACGGCTCGAACGCGCGCATGTACTCCAGCGCCGTCGGCAGATCGCGCCACGCGTTGTTGGCGTCGAGCATCAGCCGCACGTCGTCGCCGATCGCCTCCCGCACGGCGGCGATGCGCTTGCGTTCGCCAGACACGCTCTCGAGCCCGACCTTCATTTTTACCGCACGAAATCCCTCACTCACGTGCTGGGCCATTTCGGCGGCGAGCTTGTCCGTCGTCTTGCCAGGCAGGTAGTAGCCACCGCTCGCGTAAGCAGGCACGCGGTCCCGTGCCACCGCGCCAAGATACTGATAAAGCGGCAGCGCGGCGCGGCGCGCATTCAGGTCCCACAGCGCGGTATCGATGGCCGAGAGCGCGCGCATGACGCCGCCGGCGCGCCCCAGCAAGAGCGCCTCTTGATAAAGTTCCGTCCACAGCCCTTCCACACGCAAGCTCTCCTGGCCGATGAGCCTGGGCGCGAGAATGTCCGTGACGGCGACCGCCAGCAGGCGTCCGCCGCTGTTGACCGCGTAGCAGTAGCCAAGGCCCTCTTGTCCATCCGTCGACCGGATGCGAATCAGGCAATACTCGCGCGCGGTGACCTGGCGCGTGGCGAATGTGACCGGACTGGCCAACGGCACGCGGGCGATGCAAACGGAAACGGATTCAATGGTGGGCATGAGGACTCGGATCTCGGGAAATTGAAGAAGGTTTGGCGCGCGTTGGACCGGTACTTACTCGGCCTTGATGTTGCTTTGCTTGATGACGTCGGTCCATTTGAGCTTTTCGCTGTCGATCAACTGCTGAAACTGCGCAGGCGATTCGTCGAGCGACGTCAGGCCCATCTCGTCTAGTCGCGCCTTGATGGCCGGTTGTTGCATCACGCGCGAAATTTCCTTGTGGATGTAGGCGATCGTCTGGGGCGGCGTGCCGCGCGGCGCGATGATGCCGAACCACACATTGGCCTCATAACCCGGCACGCCGGACTCTGCCAGTGTGGGCACATCGGGCAACTGGGCCAGACGTTGCCGGGAGGTGACGCCAAGGGCTTTCAGCTTTTGCTGCTTGATGAAAGGCAGGCTTTGCGTGGGCGTGGCGAAGATCAGCGGGATTTGGCCGCCGATCACATCGGTTTGCGCCGGCGCACCGCCTTTGTACGGGATGTGATTCATCTTGACGCCCGCCATCTGGTCGAACAGTTCAAGCGATATGTGCTGCGTCGATCCTTGCCCGGGTGTGCCGAAATCGATCCCGCTATCCTTGGCCTTGGCCAGCCGGATCAGGTCGGGCACATTGCTGGGGCCGAATTTGGGATTGGCCACCAGCACGAACGGCGTATCCGCAATCAGCGAGACTGGCGCAAAATCAGTGAGCGTGTAGCTGAGATTGGGATAAAGCAGGGTATTGGTCACGTGCGACGAGATCACCAACATGAGCGTGTATCCATCGGGATCGGCACGCTTGAGTTCGCCGGTTGCGATGGTGCTGTTGGCACCCGGTTTGTTTTCCACCACCACCGGTTGCGGCCACGACTTCGAGAGTTCGGCAGCCACCATGCGCGCCACGGTGTCGTTGGATCCGCCCGGGGCCATGCCGACCATCAAACGCACCGGTTTATTGGGATAGTCCGCAGCCGCGAACGCCGGGGCTGCCAGCACAAGCGCGGCGGCGCTCAGACAGCCGCATAGGGCGGCATGGGTCAGACGCTTCATGGATTGTCTCCTCAGAATATTTCTGATGTTGTGCGTCCATCCTAATGCGTCGTCCTAGCCGATAAATGGATAATTTCGTTTAGGGTATCGAGAAAATCGATGGATCTTCCGCGGTTAGCGGTGCGCATGCCGGCTCGGGCTTGCCTGCGTATCCGGCGCTTAGCGTGCGGCGGCGCCCGCTGGCGCCATGGCCTCGACCGCGTCTTTGAAATGCGTGCGCAGCAGCGCCAGCAAGGCTTGGGCGGCCAGCGAGTCCGTGGTGTCGGTTCGACGGGCCAAGCAGATGTCGCGCTCGTTGATGGGCAGCGAAACGGGTATGGCATGCAGGCCGGCAAGCCGAAACTGAAACAGCGCCAACGTGGGAGCGATGGTGACGCCCAAACCGGCAGCGACCAGGCCGGCGGCTGTCGACAGGCTGTTCACTTCGTACGAACGCAGCCACTGACGCGGATAGATGGCGGCGTCCAGATGCTGCCGAATGCTGCTGTTGCGTTCGAAGCCGATGACGGGATAAACCAGGATGTCCTGCACGTCCAGGCGCGCGCGTGTAGCCAATGGATGGGTGTGCGGGCAAATCAGGTAGAAGGTATCGCGGGCGAGCACTTCAATCGCGAGTTCGGTGCTGGGCGATACGGCAGCGCACAGCGCAAAATCCACTTGGCGGTTGCGCACCATATCGACGCAGACAGTGCTGGCCACGTCCTGCACTTCTACGGAAATGCCCGGAAAGTCGCGCGTGAATCGCGCGAGCAACCCGGGCAGGATGCCCGACGAAATCGAAGGGATGGCGGCCAACGCAACCCGGCCCTTGCGGCGCTCCACATAGTCGCGCATTTCGGCCAGCCCGCGTTCGATCTCGGGCAGCAGATGCGCGACCACCTGCTGAAAAGCCGCGCCTTCGGCGGTGAGGTCGACATTGCGGGTGTTGCGCGAAAAGAGCTTCAGTCCCAGATCGCTTTCGAGATTGGAGATCAGCGCGCTGAAGGCGCTTTGCGTGAGACAGCAATGCTCGGCGGCGCGGGTGAAGTTGCGCAGGTTGGCCAACGCCGTGAAGGCCTTCATGTGGCGTAGCGAGAGATTCATGAACTTGGGGCTCCTGCATGGGCGTGTCGGGCGCGCGGGCGCCCGTGCATGGGATCATCTTAAATCCGCCAGCCACCGAGCCGAGCGCCATACATTCACGTCGTTCATCGCAGTCCATCGCTACCGCGCCTCACGCGGTGACGATGGATGTGCCGGCATGCCGGGTCAGTCCGCCTGAGACGATACCGTCGACGGCAACCTGACTTCCGCACTCGACGCCTGGCGCGTCTGCCGGATCGTCAACCGGTGATGTCCGCCTTGCAGCGGCACGCGCACGGGGGCGCCGGTCGATGCGCCGCTTTCATCGCGCATCATCTCCACGCCATCCAGTTGTGCTTGATAGTGGATGGGTAGCCGCGCGACGGGTGCGCCGGCCTCGATCGTCGGCATCGTGGGGGACGGCGCGACGGTGACGCTGATGGCGTAGTGGGTGTCGCCAATCGTGATGGTGGCCTCGAATCCAGGCCAATCGGCCGGCAACCGCGGATCGATCGACAATCCGCCGTCGACCTGCCGAATGCCGAGGATGCCTTCCACTCCCGCCTGGTGCATCCAGCCCGCCGAACCGGTGTACCAGGTCCAGCCGCCACGCCCGGTGTGGGGCGCCACGGCATACACGTCGGCGGCCACCACGTAGGGCTCGACTTTGTAGCGGGCGACCGCATCGGGATGGCGCGCATGATTGATGGGATTCAGGCGTGCAAAGAGACGATGGGCGCGATCGCCGTCGTCCAATGCGGCGAATGCCAGGATGTTCCACATGGCCGCATGGCTGTACTGCCCGCCGTTTTCGCGCAGACCCGGCGGGTAGCCGGCGATGTAGCCAGGATCGCGTGACGGGTGATCGAAAGGCGGCGCGAAGAGCAGCGACAGATCGTGGTCGTCCGAAATAAGGTGCTGTTCGACGGACGTCATCGCCATGCGCGCGCGTGCCGGATCGGCCGCTTGCGACAGCACGGCCCAGGATTGCGCGATGGCGTCGATGCGGCACGCTTCGCTATCCTTGCCGCCCAGCCAGGTGCCGTCGTCGAAGGTGGCACGCCGATACCAGGCGCCGTCCCACGCGCTGTGCTCGATGGCCTGGCGCACGGCCGCGGCATGGGCGCGCCAGGCGGCGGCACGTGCGGGCGCCTGCGCTTCGGCAAGTGGCGCGAAGATCGCGATGGCCCGGATCTGCAACCATCCCAGCCACACGCTCTCGCCGCGGCCATGCTCACCCACTTTGTTCATTCCATCGTTCCAATCCCCGGTGCCCATCAACGGCAATCCGTGTTGACCGACGCGTGTGAGGCATTGATCCAGTCCGCGGGCACAATGCTCGAGCAAACTCGCCGACTCGTCGCCGGTCATCGGTTGGAAGAACGCATCGTGTTCTTCAGGCGCCAGCCGAGCGCCTTCGATGAACGGCACCGGTTGCGCCAGAACCGCGGCGTCGCCCGTGCGCGCGACGTAGGTGGCGACGGCGTAGGCCAGCCATACGCGATCGTCGGAGATGTGCGTACGCACACCCTGGCCCGAGTGCGGGAGCCACCAATGTTGTACGTCACCTTCGGGAAATTGGCGTCCGGCCGCCCGCAGCAAGTGACTGCGGGTTTCTTGCGGCATGGCCAGCGTGAGCGCCATGCCGTCCTGCAGTTGATCCCGAAAGCCGTAGGCGCCGCTCGCCTGGTAGAACGCCGATCGGGCCCACACGCGGCAGGCCAGCGTTTGATAGAGCAGCCAGCCGTTGAGCATGATGTCCATGGCGCGATCGGGCGTCTTGACCTGAACGGTGCCCAGTACGCCATCCCAATGCGCCGTCACGCGTTCGAGCGCGGCGTCGAGATCGGCGCCGCGCATTTTCAGCACCAGCGCACGGGCCTCTTCGGTCGAGGCGCACTGACCCATCAGGTAGGTGGTCTCGATCGACTCGCCCGGCGCGAGCTCGAACACCCGTTGCAGCGCACCGCAGGGGTCGATGCCGGCACCGGTGGTGCCGGGCAAGGGCGGCGGGCTGTACAGTGCCGCCGGCCGGGCGAGACTGCCGTTGCGGCCGATGAATGCCGTGCGGTCGCCCGTATACGAGGTTTGCAGGCCGGCCATATCCATGAACGCCACCCGGTCGGTGAAGACCATACTGTATGGATTGCGGGCGAAAAGTGCGCCACATCCTTCATCGATTTCGGTGACGATGAAGGGGGCGGAGGCGCCGCGCAACGTGCCGAGCACCCATTCCGCATACGCGGTCACCGACACGCGGCGGGTGCGGCCCGACAGGTTGCGCAGCACCATGCGCGAGATCTTGACCGGATCCTCCAGCGGCACGAATTGCAGCAGATCCAGCGCGATGCCGTGGGCCATGTGTTCGAAACGGCTGTAGCCGAAGCCGTGCCGCGTAACATAGGTGCCATCATCGCGTATCGGCTGGGCGCTGGCCGAGCAGACGTCGCCCGTTACTTCATCCCGCACGTAGATCGCTTCGCTTGGGGGATCGACGACAGGATCGTTGGACCATTGCGTGAGCTGATTCTCGCGGCTGCTGCCGGCCCACGTATAGCCGTTGCCTTCGGCCGACACCTGGCAACCAAACGTCGGGTTGGCGATCACGTTGATCCAGGGGGCCGGCGTCACCGTATCCTTCTCCAAGACGACCACATATTCGCGGCCGTCCTTGGCAAAACCGCCCAAGCCATTGAAGAATTCCAGGGCATCCGTGTCGATCCTTACCGTGCCTGTGGCCGTCGGCGCAACCGGGGTTGGCGTGTAGGCGACCGGTTTGGGCATCGGCAGGGCAAGCGCGGGCATCCGTGCCAATTGAGTGGCGATCGAACCGCGTCTGGCGATGAGGGCGATCCGCGCCACGGCCTGCAGCAGCGCCCGGGCTTCCACAGTCATCAGATCGGCGCGCAGGGTGTAGACGGTGCCTTGCGCCAGGCCCTTGAGCGCCGGGCGCGCCTGATTGCTGCGCACGGCGGTGTCGATCGCGATCTGCAGGTCCTGTACATACGACGACGCGCGTTCGTTGATGATCACCAGGTCTACGGCCAGCCGTTTCATGCGCCAGTATTCGTGCGCGCGCAGCATCTGGCGCACCATCGGCATGTCTTCGATGTCGTCCACCCGCAGCAGCACGATGGGCAGATCGCCCGAGATGGCGTGCGGCCAAAGCGCTTTCTGATCGCGCAGGCCCCTTGCGATGGTGTCGGACGGCGCGCGGAAGCGGCCGTCGGCATACAGAATAGGCGCGGCCAAACGCTGGAAATCCGCGGCCTCTTCGGTATCGATATCCAGATGACGCAATTGCACCTGGGCCTGCGTCCACGCCAACGTTTTGGCGCGGTCAAAGGCGCTGCGGTCGTGGTGCCGGTCGATCAGGTCGAGCAATGCTTCGCGTGAACTCGCCACCACCGTCCAGAAGGCGATGCGCGCCACCGTTCCCGGGGTGACGCGAATGCGCTGGCGCAATGAGAAGATGGGGTCAAGCACCGTGCCAACCGTGTTGGATAGTGCAGTTTGACTGAAGATGGCCTGTGCCGTGCCCACGGTGCGGCCGCGGCCGACGAACTTGGCCCGGTCGGACTCGTACTGCGGCGCGGCGGCCACCTGTGCTTCGATCACCGGAAAATGCGCCGCCCATACCTGCACTTCGCCATGCGCGCGCGGCCGGCGGGTGGCCACCAGTGCACCGAACTCCGGCAGATACTCGGTCACGACGAAAAGCTTGGCGAATGCCGGGTGGGCGTTGTCCGCTGCGGGGGTGGCAAGGACGAGCTCGGCATACGATGTGATGTCGAGTTCGCGCGCGCGCCGTCCGCTGTTGACGATGGTGATCCGTCGCACTTCGCCGTCGTCTTCGCCCGACACCATCACTTCCATGCTGGTCGTCAGGGGCCCATCGTGGCGGGTAAAGGCGGCGTGATCCTCACCGAACACCACATCGCTATGCCGGCTTTCGATGCCGACGGGCTGTACGCCCGCCGACCAGATCAAGCCCGTTTGACGGTCGCGAATGAAAACGAACGAACCGCCATCGTCGCGCGTCGTGTCTTCCCGCCAGCGCGTTACGGCCATATCGTGCCATCGGCTATAGCCGCCGCCCGCCGTCGTAAGCATGACCGCATAGCGGCCGTTGGAAAGCAGGTGGGTGACCGGCGCGCCCATCGGCGTGGACGTGAGCCGGCGAACGGTGGGCGCGTCCCCAATGGTGCCGGCCGCTGCGGTTTTGACTTCTTCGGCGCGCGGGTGTGCGATCGCCACATCGCGCGGCAAACGCTCTTGCAGCAACAGCTCGCACGCCTGAATCGCCGGCTCGGCGTGAAAGCGGGCCCGCATGCATCCGTCATGCAGCGTGTTGGCAATGGCGACGATGGTCATGCCCTGGTGATGGGCCATGTAGTTATAAACGATGGCGACGCTCTCATCCTCAGGCAAGCGTGAACGGGTGAAATCGAGCGCTTCATAGAAGCCGTAGTGGCCCAGCGCACCCATGCTGGCCATCAACGCAAAGTTGCTGCGCGCCGCATGGGGATCGACCATGGTGGCCAAGCCGGTGGCGTACGGCGCGATGACGACGTTCTCGGACAGCCCGCGCTTTAAGCCCAGGCCCGGCACGCCGAAGTTGGCGTATTGATAGGTGAAGTCGATGTCGCGCGCGTTGTAGGCGGATTCGGACACTCCCCACGGAATACCGAGCGAGCGACCGTAGGCCGCCTGGCGATCGACGACCAGACGATTGGTCTGCTCGAGCAGGCTGCCGGCCGGTGCGCGCATCACGAGCGAGGGCATCAAATATTCGAACATCGAGCCCGACCAGGAAATCAACGCCGAGCCGTTGCCCATCGGCGTCGCCGACCGGCTCAAGCGAAACCAGTGCCGGGTGGCCACGTCGCCCTTCGCAATGGCGAAGAGGCTGGCCAGCCGCGCTTCGGAGGCGAGGAGGTCGTAGCAGTTGGTGTCGATCTGGTTGTCCGGCACGCTGTAGCCGATCGAGAGCAGCTTGCGCTCCGGATCGAGCAGAAACGCAAAATCCATGTCCCAGGCGAGTTGCCGCGCGGTGGCGGCCACGGCCATCAAACGGTGATCCAGGGGATGAATGTCGCCGATCGTATGCCCCCCGTCGGCCCGCATGGCGCGATCGTGCAGGTGGTCGGTCACCGCGTGGCGCAGTGCGTCGATCCAGAACAGCGTGTCGGCACCCGGGCCGGCCTCGGCGGCCGGCAAATGCACATGCGCCAGCGTCGTTGCCTTGTCCGCCAGGCGTTTGACCACGGGCAGCATGGCATCGAGATCCTGCGTGCCGAGCAGCGCCACATCGAGTTCATCGAGTACTGCACCGAGCGGATCTTGCGCAGCGGGTGTGGCGCCGATGTGCGCGCCGGCCGACAGACGGGCCAGCATCAGCGTGTCGTGCAATCCGGTCTGCACGTGCCGCGACACCGGCTGCTCGCGCCACTCATCGCAGGCATTGGCCAATGCGATCAAATGCCCCGCGAGATTGCCGCTATCCACCGACGACACATAGGCGGGCGCCAGCGCATCGAGTTCGCGCGTGCCGTACCAGTTATAGAAGTGACCGTTGAATCGCGGCAACTTGTGCAGCGTGGCAAACGTGGCTTCGATCCGGTCCACGATCTCGTGGGTGCCCGCCCAGCCGAAATCGCGCGCACTGACTGCCGAGAGCAGATAAAGCCCGATGTTGGTCGGCGAGGTGCGCGAGGCGATCACCGGCTTGGGCGTCTCCTGAAAATTGTCCGGCGGCAGCATATTGTCGAGCGGCGTCACGAACGTTTCGAAGAACCGCCATGTTCGCCTGGCGATCAATCGCAGGTCCTGAGCGTCTTCGGCAGAGAGCGTCAAGCGCTGCGGCACCCTTGGGGATCGGCTTACGCGCCAGGCCAGTGCCGGGGCGCCCAGCCAGAGCAGTGCGAGTACCAGCGGCAGCGGCCACGAGGCCGGCACAACCGCAACGGCAGTCAACGCCATTACCACAGCTGCCACACAGCTCGGTGCCATCTCGCGGTAGAACCCGGCGATCCGCAAGCGCGGATTGCGCCCGGATTGGGCCGATGTCGTCCATTCCAGCAAACGGCGTCGCGTGACCAGGCGCACGAGTGTGCGCACGATCGCGTCGCACATGCGCCACGCTTGATCGGCCATGAACGCCAACGCCAGTGCGACTTGCAACATCGCGCGCCGCATGTCGGCAGCCAGCATGGCCAGATGATGCTGTACCAGGATGCCACTGCGGCGCGGCCAGAGGCCGAACGCGCCTGGCATGATGGCCGGCAGTGCGAGCCCTGCCACGATCAGCGCGGCACCGATGACGCCGGCGTCAAGCGGCATGAAGGCACAGAGTGCCAGCGTCGCGAACGAAAGCGGTGCCTGCAGCGAGCGGCGCAGGTTGTCGAGCATCTTGCCGCGCCCTGTGCCGGTGAGCGGACGGCGGCCCGTGATCCACGGCAGCAGTTGCCAGTCGCCCCGGGTCCAGCGATGCTGGCGCTTTGCGGCCACATCGTACCGGGCCGGCACATCCTCGACCACTTCGATATCCGACGCCAGGCCTGCGCGGGCGAAGACGCCTTCGAACAGGTCGTGACTGAGCATCGTATTCTGCGGAATGCGGCCCGCCAGCGCCGCTTCCACGGCGTCGACGTCGTAGATGCCCTTGCCGGTGAACGAACCTTCGCCAAATAGATCCTGGTACACATCGGATACCGCGCTGGCGTACGGATCCATGCCCCCTGGGCTGGAGAACACCCGTTGATACAGCGACCCCTCGCGCCCGATCGGCAACGCAGGTGTCACGCGCGGCTGCAGAATCGCATAGCCGCCCACCACGCGTTGCTCGCTTTGCGAAAAACGCGGCCGGTTCAAGGGATGCGCCATCTTGCCGATCAAGTGCAACGCGGCGTCGCGCGGCAACCGGGTATCCGCGTCCAGCGTCAGCACATACTTGACGCCTGAGGGAACCTGCGGCGCCACGCCATCGATCGCGATGAACGTCGTATCCGCCGCGCCGCGCAAGAGTCGATTGAGTTCATGGAGCTTGCCCCGTTTACGCTCCCAGCCCATCCAGGTTTGCTCGGCGGGGTTGAAGACGCGACGGCGGTACAGCAGGATAAAGCGTGGGCCACCGGCCGACGAGGCGTACCGGGCGTTCAACCGCGCGATGGCAGCGGCAGCAGTGGCGAGTGTTGCAGCGTCTTGCGGCAGCACGTCGCGATCGGCGTCCACGCCATCCAGCACCAGGGCAAACGAGAGGTCGCCTCCGGCGCCGCTCAGATGATGCACTTCGAGCTGCTCGATGTGTTCCAGCACTTCGGCATCATTGGTGAGCAAGGCGGGCACCGCGATCAGGGTGCGCAGGTGCGACGGCACGCCTGACGCCAGCTCCAGCCCCGGTAGCGCTGACGCGCCCACGTGCCACGCCACCACACGGTTGATGACGGCCGTGGCGGTTTCGGTAGCCGGAATGCAAACGAGCAACGCGTAGGCGATCAGCCATCCAACGCCGACATCCGCGGTGTTCAATGCCCAAAGCGCCAACGCGAGCAATCCCAATGTCACGACCAGGATGGCGCCGATGTAGCCCCCCATGCCCAATCGGACGTGCAACCGGTTGAGCCGCAGCCTGACGGGTTGCTTGAAGCCGATGATGCGTTCGAACGCCGGGCGGCCTTCGGCAATCAAGTGATAGCCGGGGTCGGCGAGCCGGGCCGCATCGATGTTCAGGCCGAGTCGCGTGGACGTGACGGTAGCCCTTGACGCGGCATCGCCGCTCGATGCCGCAAGATCGGCTTCGAAGGCGGTGGCGGCTTGCGCGGCGCTTTTTCGAGCGGTCGCCAGCGCGGCGTCGGTGATGTCCAATTCCGAGAGCGGGGCGCCGCGCGCCAGTTGCTCGATGGCACTGCGATAGCGGTTGCGGGTCGCGAAATCCATGTCGGCGAAAGGGCTGGCACGACGCAAGCGCTCGTCGACCAGGCTGACGCTTTCGAACCAGTCGGCCCAGTCGATATCGGAGATCAAGCGCATGCTGGTAATCACATTGCGCACGCTCACGTTCGAGGCGCCTTGACGAAGTTGGGCGTGTTGCACCGCCTCTTCGAGGGATAGCGCTTGCCGTTTGAGCCGCTCTTCCAGCCAGGCGAGAGCGGGCGTCGTGCGCGGATCCTGATCGCGTAGTCGCTTGGCGAGTTGCGCCGCAAACAACTCAGCCAGAGGTGACGCAGGCCATGCCGCGTCGGCGGCATCCAGCAGGCGCTGCGGGCGATCGGTATCGCGCAATTGCTCGGCCAGCATATCGGCCTGACCGCGCACGGCGCGTCCTGCGGTCATCTGGTCCGCGAGGCGCCGGAGGTTCTCGATGAGGACGATACGCAACGTAATCGCCACGGCCCATAGCTCGCCGATTTCGAGGGGCTGCACATGCTGATAAGCCGCGACGAATCGCCGCAGCGATTCCTGGTCGACGTGGCTATCCGAATGCGCCACGTAGGCCCAAGCCAGTCCAAACACCCGCGGATAGCCTGCGAAAGGGCCGGACGCGAGTTTGGGCAACTGGTGGTAGTAGCCTGGAGGAAGGTCGTCGCGGATTTCGCGAATCTGCGCTTCGACCAGATGGTAATTGTCCAGCAACCATTCGGCAGCGGGCACCACTTTATGTCCACTTTCCAGCTCGATCGCGCTTGCGCGGTAGGCGGCCAGCAGCACGTTCGCATTGTCTTTCAAGCGGATGCGCAGCGACAGCACCTTGGGCGGCTTGAGGGTGACGATTTGCGCGGCCGCCAAGCTGGCGGCATGCTGCTCCAGGCGTTCAACGCCGAACAACTCGTCGCGCACGGGCGCGTGCGACGTCCACAGCGATGGCGCGCGCGCGCCCATGAGTGAGGAAAGTGTGAACATGGCGCCTCTCTGGCCAAGGTTGGCTCGCGACAGGCGAAGCGAGTACGCCGACAGGGCGTCGGTACTGATCAAGCGGGCGTGCGCGGGCGACATCATCCGCTAGTCGCGCGTCATGCAACTGGGCCGATGAGGGAACTGAACGGGTGAAGCGAGAACTGAAAAGGAGGGGGGGGGCAGCAGGTGAAAGCATGGCCTGCCGCAACGCTGCAACGAAATGGCCTGCACGTGCAGGCTCAAAGGCGGTCGCTCGGCACAAACCAAGCGACCGATCAAGCGATCGAACTACTGCAAGCGATCGTGCTTATTTCTTCTTATCGGCGGCTTGTGCGCCAGCCCGGGATGTCGTGGCGCCAAAAGGCGACGCCGGCGTCGTAGGCTTTGGGGGTTGCTTGGGTTTTTTAACTTCGCGGTTACCGCGTACCTGACCTTTGGCCATGACGAACTCCTAAAACCGCAACCATTGAGTGCCAAACCGGCACGGCCCAGCATACGCCCTTATCTCACGTAACGGGGAAGTATCTTTGCAATCAATTGACGGCGGGCACGGCAACCGGAACATGACCGATTCGCGGTGCAAGCCGCCTGGCGATCGGTTCGAACTCGGGTGTGGCGCGGCGAGCAACGGGATCCGGGAGACCTTGTTCGATGGCCTGCCAATAGGCCGACGGCACTTTCGCCTGGCCGAGCTCGTAGTCCATTGCGTCCCAGGCATCTTCGCGAAAGCTGTAAAACGCCCAATGCGCTTCAAGCTTGTCGATCGTGCCGAGCACATCCTCCAGGTATTGCGCGCACCATGGCATTTGACGCACGCATCCCAGTTCGCCGACGACCATGCGATTGGCCGGCACGCTGTGCATGGCGGACCAGTCGAACGCTTGCCGCAGATACTGCGCCACGCGCGTGGCATCCCAACGGCCTAATGATCCGGCAAAGGGTACGAGGCCGGGATAGTCGTAGGGCGGCTGGCGTTTCAGATTGGGCGCACTCGTGGCGGCATACGGCTCGTACATGTGCACGCTGTACAGCACGCGGCGATCGTCCAGCGGATAGGGCCAGTACGCAAATGCGTCGGCTGCGGCAAACCATCCGGCATCCACCATCACCGGCGTATCGCGGTCGACCTCGCGTATGGCAGCGATGACGTGTGCGTAGAAGGCCGGCAGGTCGCGCATGGTGCCGCGCTGATCGGCATACCAGGCGCGCATGGTGTCGGCGTCGGCATGCTCGGCCAGGGTGCTTTGCTTTTCCGGCGCGGGCTCGTTGATCAGGTTGTAGGCGGCGATCGCGGGATGATCCTTCAATGCCGTGGCCATGTCACGCCAGAATGCGGCTGACTGATCCCAGTACGTGCGATCTTGCCAGAGCCGATCGTCGAACGTGCCGCCGTTGTTTTGCGACCAGCGCATGCCGGGTAGCGATAACGGCGTCACGACCACCTTCAAACCGGCGGCGTGCGCGCGATCCAGTGTGGCGCGCAGCGTTGCCAGGTCAGCGGGCGCGAGATGGTCGTACTTATCGGCGTTGCCCAACAGGAAATCGCGTTGAGCCGGCTTCCATTTGTCGTAGGACAGCCGCACCCATTCGGCACCGTAGGCTTTGAGCGCCTTGAAATAGTCAAGCGTAGGAGGCAGTCGATTGAAGCTGTTGCCGCCGGCGCGTGGAACGTTCCAGAAGGACAGACGCTGGGCGGACGGCTTGGGCCCATCTTCATGCTCGACGGAATCTTGGCGTGGCTGCGCCTGAACTGGCGAAGATTCGCGCCCCACGGGCTCTGCCGCGTGGGAGAGCACATTCCAGAACAGGCTTGAAGCGAGAAGGACGGCGGGCGCCAGACAACGAAGAAAGTGGGGGAGGGAAACGAGGTAAGCGAAGCGGTGCGACATCCGCAAAATTGTGCCGCGTTTTGCTGCTCAACGACCAAGCCGAAAGTAAAAGTCGCTCGAGTAGTTTGAGCGGCAGCACTTATGGCGAGGTTGCGGCGCGCTATCGCTCTTGCGGCCAACAAAAAAGCCTTGAAATGTGAATTTCAAGGCTTTTTGCATGGAATATTGGTGGAGCGGAGGAGGATCGAACTCCCGACCTTCGCATTGCGAACGCGACGCTCTCCCAGCTGAGCTACCGCCCCAAATCGTCAGGCAATATAGCACGAAATATCTGCGTGACCAGCGCCCGAAACGCGTGTTCTGACACCCGTGTCAGATCGACAGCGTGGCGATCACGGGCGTGTGATCCGACGGTTGTGTATTGCCGCGCGGACCCTTGTCGATGACGCATGCGGTGCATACCGATTTGAGCGCCTCCGAGAGCAACACATGGTCGATGCGCAGGCCCGCATTGCGCCGAAAGCCGAACTGGCGATAGTCCCACCAGCTAAACGACTTTTCCGGTTGTTCAAACATGCGGAACGAGTCCGTCAGGCCAAGTTTGAGCAGGTCGAAATAGGCTTCGCGTTCGGGCGGGGACACCAGCACCTGGCCTTCCCACTTTTCGGGGTTGTGGACGTCTTCATCGGCAGGCGCCACGTTGTAATCGCCCAGAATCGCCAGAAGGGGATGCTGGGCGAGTTCCTGTTCGAGCCATCGTTTGAGCTCCGCAAACCAGCCGAGCTTGTACACGTACTTGTCCGAATCGAGCGATTGACCATTCGGGCAATACGCGCAGATCACGCGCACGTCGCCCGCGGTGCTGGGCAAGGTCACAGCGATCACGCGCTGCTGGAGGTCTTCCATGCCGGGAATGTTGCGCACCACACTGTGCGCCGGTTCGCGCGACACGATGGCCACACCGTTATAGGTTTTCTGGCCTGCCCACTCGGCGTGGTAACCCACTTCCTTGAATGCATCCAGCGGGAATTTGTCGTGCGCCAGTTTGAGCTCCTGGATGCACAGCGCGTCTACAGGGTTGGCGGCGAGCCAGTCGAGCACCTGCGGCAGGCGGACATTCAGGGAGTTCACGTTCCAGGTGGCAAGGCGCATACGGTTTCTAGAATCATCGATGAAGGGCAAGGAGCGAAGTTTACTGCGCCCGCATTATCGACCTGCAAAGTGTCCCTGCATGAATGCCACCAGCGCCTGCACCCTTGCCGTTCGACCCTTGCGGGTGGGCACCAGCAGCACGACCGGTGCGCTATCGAACGCCCAGTCGGACAGCACCCGGACCAGATCTCCCCGAGCAATCGGATCGGCCACATCCCATTCGGATCGCAGGACCAGTCCAAGGCCTGCTTCGGCCCACTGTCGGGCGACATCGCCATCGTTGCTGACGAAGGCTGGGTCTATCCGCAGCGTTTCGGCGCGATGGGTGACGCTGGCGGCTGCGGCACGCAGATGCCACAGCGTGACATCTTCATCGTTCTCGCGAATGCAAATGCAGGCGTGATGAGCCAGGTCGCGCGGCAAGCGCGGCGTGCCGCGCGCCGCAAGATAAGCAGGGCTGGCGCACAACCAGCGTTCATTGGCTACCAGCGTGCGCGCCACCCACGATGAATCGCGCACGGTGCCGATATGAATAATCGCATCGGCGTCGTGGCGATCGGGCCAAGGGGTTTCGAGCAGATCCAGTTGGAGACGCAGTCCCGGATGTAACCCGGCAAATATAGCCAGCGCCGGCGCGACGTAGCGGCGACCATAGCCGAAGGGTGCTGCGATACGCAGGGTGCCGCTTAGCTGTTTGTCGTCGCGCTGCAGTGACGTCTGCAAGCTGTCGATCTGAGTCAGGAGCGCTTGCGCCTCGCGACCGAATCGCTCGCCCTCGGAGGTAAGGCTCATCCTGCGCGACGTTCGCGTGGCGAGCGCCAAGCCCAGCGTGGTTTCGAGTTTGCGCAGCCGCATCGAGAGTGCGGGTGGCGTCACACCCAATGCGCGTGCGGCGGCGCTGAGAGAAGGTTCGCGCAGGAGTGCGGCGGCCAACTGCAAGTCTTCGAGCTGGATCATTCAGCCTGGCTTAACGATAGATGATGCTCGATTTAAGCACGGGCGGGGAAATAGCGCCTACATTTCGGATTGATCCGCGCTCTGCGCTGGCGCGAACGTCAGATCGCCAATCGCTCACCGCAGACCCGGCCGACCGCCAGGCTTCGCCGCTCATTTGCCCTTTCCCGCTCCTCGATCCTCGTTTTAAAGTGACGCCTACCCTATGACGCCCGCATTCGATACCCTGGACACGCCCGCAGCGCTCATCGATCTGAGCCGCATGCAGCACAACATCGAGCGCATGCAGCAATGCGCCGATCGCCTGGGCGTACGGTTTCGCCCGCATGCCAAAACCTCGAAATGCGCCGAGGTGGTGCATGCGCAAGTCGCCGCCGGCGCCCAGGGCATCACGGTGTCAACACTGAAAGAAGCGGATCAGTTCTTCGACGCCGGCATCAAGGACATCCTCTATGCCGTAGGCATGGCGCCGCATCGCCTGCCGCATGCGCTGGCGTTGCGGCGACGGGGTTGCGATCTGACGATCATCACCGATAGCGTGGTGGGGGCGCAGGCCATTGCGGATTTTGGCCAAGCGCACAACGAGGTGTTTCCGGTATTGATCGAGATCGACACCGACGGACACCGATCGGGGATTACGCCCACCGACCCCCTGCTGCTCGACGTGGGACGGGTGCTGCACGACGGGGGGATGACCCTGGCCGGGGTGCTCACGCACGCGGGATCGAGTTATGAATTGAATACCTCCGAGGCGCTGGCTGCGCTGGCGGAGCAGGAGCGCGTGGGCTGCGTGCACGCCGCCGACCGATTGCGTGCAGCGGGCCTGCCGTGCGCGGTGGTGAGCGTAGGCTCGACGCCAACGGCGCTGGAAGCCGCCAATCTGACGGGCGTGACCGAATTGCGCGCCGGCGTGTACGTGTTCTTCGATCTGGTCATGCATAACGTTGGCGTGTGCGACGTGGACGAACTTGCGTTGAGCGTGCTGACCACCGTGATCGGCCATCAAGCGGAAAAAGGCTGGGTGATCGTTGATGCCGGCTGGATGGCGATGAGCCGTGACCGGGGCACGTCCAAGCAGCAACGCGATTTCGGCTATGGCGTCGTCTGTGCGCCCGATGGCGAGCGGTTGGAAGGCTATCTGATGATCGGCGCCAATCAGGAGCACGGGATTCTCGCGCGCGATGGGGCGGCAGATCCCGACGTCGTGACGCGTTTTCCCACGGGCACGCGATTGCGCATTCTCCCCAATCATGCATGCGCGACGGGCACGCAGTTTCCTGAATATCAGGCGGTTTCGCAGGACGGATCGTTGCAAACCTGGAGCCGTTTTCACGGGTGGTAAGCCAAGAAAGCGGTTGACGATCAGGGGTAAAGCTCTACTATCGAACGTATTCGCTGCAGCACGGCGAACACCGTTCGATACGGCGCGCGTATCGCAAGTGCCCGAACCCAAGGCTCGCATGGACAGGAATTCCGACGTCGTTTTCGAACACCGGATGTGGATTTCGGGAGCGTTGCCATGACGACGCGCAGATCGACTGATGGGCCGCTGCAGCGGGCTGGCGCGCACGCCTTCGTCCTGCAGGGTGGTGGGGCACTGGGGGCATATCAGGCAGGCGTGTATGCGGCGCTCAGCGAGCACCCCAAGGCGCTGCCGAAGTGGGTCGCCGGGGTGTCGATCGGGGCGATCAACGCAGCGTTGATCGCCGGTAACGCCGCCGAGCATCGCGTCGATAGATTGCGTGCCTTCTGGGAATTGGTGTCGTCCAGTCCCGCGCAGCACCTGCCGCAGTGGCTGGCGAATCGCGCCACCCTGAATCAGTGGAGCGCAAACCTGGCCTCTCTGTACGGCATCCCGGGTTTCTTCAAACCGCGTTTGTCCCCGGCGCTGTTGCTGGGCGGCGCGGCGCCCGTGCTCAGCTACTACGACACCTCGCCACTCAAAAGCACGCTCGAGTCACTCGTGGATTTCGACCGCATCAACGCTGCGGAAGTGCGGTTGAGTGTAGGCGCGGTCAATGTGCGTACGGGCAATTCGAGCTATTTCGATAACGACGATGGCAAGCACACGACGCGCCGGATCGGTCCGGAGCACATCATGGCGAGCGGCGCGTTGCCGCCCGGCTTCGCGCCAGTGGAGATCGGCGACGATGCGTTTTGGGACGGCGGGCTCGTTTCGAACACGCCGCTGCAATATGTGTTGGACAAGCATCCCAGGCGGCACCCGCTGACGGTGGTGCAAGTCGATCTGTTCAGCGCACGTGGCGCCATGCCGCATACGTTGTCGGAAGTCTTGACGCGTCAGAAAGACATTACCTATTCGAGCCGCACCCGCATGAATACCGACGTGTTGGCCGCCAACGTCAACCTGCAGCAGGCGATTGCCGATTTGATGGACAAGCTGCCGGCGGCATTGAAGCGCGATGCAAGCGTGAAAGCGATCTGCGAGCAACTGACGCATGCGCCGGTGGATATCTTTCACCTGATCTATCGCGACAAGGCCTATGAGGGCGACTCGAAGGATTACGAGTTTTCGCGCGCGACGATGGAGGAGCACTGGGACGCCGGCATGCGCGATATGCACATGACGTTATCCAATCCCGCCGCATTGCGCCGCAATGGCGACGTCAATGGCGTGACGACGTTCGATTTGGGTGAGGGCGGCGCGGTGCGTATCAAACGTCCGCATGCCGATCCCGCCGAGGAGCAGATCGCATGAAGATCGACGATCTGCGACGTAACGCGTTTGCCATGCCTTTCACCAGCCCGGCGTTTCCGCCGGGGCCATATCGTTTCATGCAGCGCGAGTTCGTGGTGATTACCTATCGCACCGATATGGATGCCTTGCGGGCCGTGGTGCCCGAGCCGCTCGAGGTGGTGGCGCCCCTTGTCAAATACGAGTTCATCCGCATGCCAGATTCCACCGGCTTCGGCGATTACACGGAGTCCGGGCAGGTCATTCCGGTGCAGTTGCACACGAAGGCAGGCCTGGAGCAGGGCGCGTATGTGCATGCCATGTATTTGAACGATCATCCGCCGATTGCCGGTGGGCGTGAGTTATGGGGCTTTCCGAAGAAGCTCGCCACGCCGGTGCTGGATTATGAGACCGACACGATCGTGGGTACGCTTGATTACGGTCGGGTGAGGGTGGCGCGCGCCACGATGGCGTTCAAGCACCGCGCACTCGATCACGCGCCTATCCTCGCTTCGATCGCGCAACCCAATTTTCTACTCAAGATCATTCCGCATGTGGACGGTACCGCGCGCATTTGCGAGCTGGTGCGGTATTACATGACCGATGTCACGTTGCATGGCGCGTGGACGGGACCCGCCTCGCTCGAACTGCATCCGCATGCGCTGGCGCCGGTGACGGACCTGCCGGTGCTGCAGATTGAATCGGCCGTGCATTACATCGCCGACATGACCTTGGCATTAGGCACGGTCGAGTTGGATTACCTGGCCGTCTGATCGCTTTCAGGCGGCGTTTTCGTATCTCGAGGAATCGTATGCAGCTCAAAGATAAAGTCGCGTTCATTACCGGTTCGGCCAGCGGTATCGGCAAGGAAATCGCCATTGTGTTCGCACGAGAAGGTGCCAGGATCGTGATCGCGGATCTGAACCAGACCGCGGCCGATGCCACGGCCGCCGAACTGGTGGCGTCGGGTGCGCAGGCGATCGGGGTGGCCATGGATGTGACCGATGAAGATCAGGTCAACGCGGGCGTGGAGGCGGCGGCGCAGGCATTTGGCGGGATCGATATTTTGATCAGCAATGCCGGCATCCAGATCGTGCATCCGGTTGAAGCGTTTTCGTTCGCCGACTGGAAGAAGATGCTGGCCATTCACCTGGACGGCGCGTTTCTCACCACGCGGGCATGCCTGAAGCACATGTATGCGCAAGGCCGGGGCGGCAGTGTGATTTATATGGGATCGGTGCACTCGAAAGAGGCGTCGCTGCTGAAGGCGCCGTACGTGACGGCCAAGCACGGCTTGATCGGGCTGGCCAAAACGGTGGCCAAGGAAGGCGCCAAGCATGGGGTGCGTGCAAACGTGATTTGCCCGGGGTTCGTGCGTACGCCGCTGGTGGAGAAGCAGATTCCCGAGCAGGCCAAGACGCTGGGCATCAGCGAAGAGCAGGTCGTCAAAGAAGTGATGTTGAAGGATACGGTGGATGGCGAGTTCACCACCACCGACGATGTCGCGCGCGTGGCGCTGCTGTTTGCGGCGTTCCCGACCAACGCATTGACCGGGCAATCCCTGGTCGTGAGCCACGGCTGGTTCATGCAGTGAATCACCGCCAGGTCAACGGCCTACCGACTGGGCTCGCGGCGGACGATCGAGGGTGAGTGATCAGGCGCGCGTCGATCTTGCCTCGCGCGGCACGAAGTAATCCGTGGGCAACAGTTCCGGGTCTTCAAACGCTGCCAGCGCCTCGTAGTGCCGCTCGGCATCCTCCGCGAACAGCCGCCGCACGACGCCTTCGGCCAGCCGCAACGCACCGGTGGCCAGGCCCGGAATATCGCCCGCCAATGCACCGTGGCTCATGGTGCTGCCCCAGTTGAAGACGTGTATGCGGTCGATATCGGGGGCGGATCCCGGCACGTTTTCCTGCAATTCGAATCCAGGGCCCAGATAAGGAAATCGTGCGGCTTCGGCGTATCGGGTAGCCTCATCCGTACTCACCCGATCGCGCCAGACGGCGATATGGGGGCGCAACGCTGCCAATTCGGCACGTGCGGGCAGGTCGACCGCAAAACCGGTTGCGAGGATCGCGGCGTCGTAGCGCGTCACGCCATGATCGGTCGTGATCGCAACGCCTGTGTGGTCTGCCGTCAGATCGCGCCAGGGCGTACTGAAGCGTATCGAGAATCCGGCGTGCTTTTGGCATCGCAGCACCGATTCGTGCGGCGGGGGCGCTTGCTGCGCCAGGATGTAGGTGTAGAAGCGCCAGCGCTGGGCGTCGCTCAAGCCCGCATACCCTTTCATGAAGCCGCTGAATACCGACCATTTCGACTTGTTCACCTGCGGCAAGTGCGGGCGCCGGGCATACATCGTGACGGACGACGCACCGGCTTCGAGCGCAGTTCCGGCATTGTCGAACGCCGAGGACCCCGCGCCTAGCATGGCGACGTGCTTGCCCCGCAGCGCGCTGAAGTCGATCGGGTCGGACGAATGAAAAACGCGCGCCCGAGCGTCTGCCGAATCGGAATGGAACGAAGGGAAAGGCAGTCGGCGTGCCTCGCCGCTGCCGTCCCGGCCGAGCGCCAGCACCACGCGCCGCGCGACGACCGTTTCCGCACGATCGGCATGCTCCAGTTCGGCCTGCACGCCACCGGGCACGAGCGTGAGCGATCGCAAGCGCACGCCGTTTTCCACCGGCACGCCAACGATCTGCCGTACCCAGAGCAGGTAGCGCAGCCAATCGAGACGATCGATCTTGTAGAGCGCATCCCAGGTGGCTTCGCCGTGCCGCGCCGAAAACCACGCGCGAAACGTCAGGCTGGGTATGCCGAGGTCGGGGCCATTGATGTGCTTGGGCGAGCGCAGCGTGGGCATACGGGCAAATGTGCCCCAGGGGCCCTCCAGCCCTGCGGGGGCGCTGTCGATCACCCGCAGATGCCGCACACCTTCCCGCAGGAGCGCAAAGGCGGCGGTCTGACCGCACATGCCGGCGCCTACAACCAGCACGTCGAGCATCGGCCTGCCATCGGGCGCATACGTGGCCGGCATCCAGTTGTTGGGCGGATAGTTGAGCCGCGCAAGATCGCGCGCCACGTCTGCGTCATGGGCCGCAATGGCCGCGCTACGGTCGTCCATTATTCTGACTGCCTCACATCACTTTCGTCAGGCCGATCGTCTTCTCGATCACGATCAGCGCGAGCACGGCCAGCACGATGAAGATGACCGATACCGCATTGACCGCCGGATCGAAGGTTTGATCGATGTAGGTGAAGATGCGCACCGGCATGGTGACGGTGCTGGGTGCGGTAAGAAACAGGCTCACCGAGACTTCGCCGAACGACGTCACCGCGGCGAACACGGCGCCTGCCACGATGCCGGGTTTGATCAGGGGCAGGGTGACGTGACGAAAGGTGTGCCAGGGTCCCGCACCCAAACTCATCGACGCGGATTCCAGGCGGCGATCCACCGCGGCCAGGCTCACGCTCGCGGTGCGTACGGTGTAGGGCAATGCCACGATGATGTGACCGGCGGCCAGACCGATGAACGATCCGCCCATGCCCATGGCCGTCAGCACGTAAAGCAGCGCGATGCCGAGCACCACCTGGGGGATCATCAACGGTGAGAGCACGAACGCCTGCAGGAATTCGCGGCCGCGAAATTCAAGCCGCGCCAGCGCGTAGGCGGCAGTCGTGCCCAGCAGGACCGTCAATGGCGTGACGATGAGCAGCAGAATCGCGCTGTTGATGAGGGCATTCCTCCACGCGGGATTCTCGGCCAGCGATTTGAACCAGCGCAGTGAAAACGACTCGGGCGGAAACTGGGGATAGGCCTGCGGGCTGAACGCCGACAGCACGATGACCAGTACCGGCAGCAGCAGGAACAGGTAGACCAGGCCCCCGGCAAGCCACGACAGCAGCCGCAGGCCGTCGAAGCGGCGTTGCCCGTTGGCGGAGAGATCAATGGCCATAGGTCTTTCTTTCCCAACGTTTGAGGAACCCGCCCAGGATGAACGCCACGGCGCCGGTCACCACCAGCAGCGTCAACGACAAGGCGGCGGCAAGCGGCAGGTTCGCGATCTGTACCGCTTGCTGATAAATCGAGATGGGTAGCAAGGGTTGCAGGCGCCCGCCAATCAGAAGCGGCGTGATGTAGCTGCCTGCGGCCAGCGCAAACACGATGATGAAGCCCGTCATCATGCCAGGGAGCGTGAGTGGCAGGATCACGCGCCGAAACGTCGCCACCCGCCCGGCGCCGAGCACCATGGAGGCACGCGTGAGCGCGGGCGGTATTTCGCCGAGCGAAGTGGCGATCGGCAGCACCGCAAAGGGCAACATCACTTGCACATAGGCAATGATCACAGCCTTCATGTTCCAGAGAAGCGCGAGCGGCTTATCGGTGAACCCGAGCTTGATCAGCGTGGCGTTGATGAGCCCGTTTTGCGCAAGCAACACGATCCAGGCAAAGGTGCGAATGACGACACTGGTGAGTAACGGCGACACCAGGATCACATAGAGCAGTGTGCGTACCGTGCGGTTGGGCGCGGTGACCAGCAGCCATGCGGCCGGGTAAGCCAGCAGCACGCAAAAGAAGGCGGTCGCCAGCGACACCCACAGCGTGGTCCACAACGCACCCAGATAAGCCGGAGAGCTGAAGATGCCCGTGTACTGCGAGAAGCTGTAAGTGGGAAGCACCGTGAGCAGCGCGTCCACATCGCGCAGGCTCAACGCTGCCAGAAGCAACCCCGGCAACACCAGAAACACGATCAGAAAGAGCAGGCTGGGCGAAAGCAGCAGCCACGAAAACTGCGTACTGGCGCGATTGGCGGCGGGGGCGTTCATGCGGTTGCCGCATCCGTTGCGATCGAGCCCTGATCGAGCACCACGATGTCGTCGGCATGCCAAGCCAATGCCAGCGGCAAGCCCTGCGCGGGCAGGTCAGGAAACGCGGTGTCGGGCGCCTGCACGATCAGATCGCCGCCGCCGCCCAACTCGACCACGAGGCGCAGAGAGGCGCCGGTGTAGCTGGCGTCGCGCAGGATGCCGTAAGCACGGTTGGGCTGGCCGGCGTGTTGACCCGGCCCATTCGGTGCGGATTCGGCCGCTGCTTGCGCACCGGTGCGCTCGACACGAATGCGCTCCGGCCGCAACATCAGCAACGCGCGGGTGCTCACGGGCCTACCCGTGTGCAGACGCAACGCCGCACCGGTGGCAACTTGATGGGTGGCGACCTCATATGCGGTGCCGTCCGCCGACGGTGTGGCATCGAGCAGGTTCGCCTGGCCCACGAACTCCGCCACAAATCGGTTGGCGGGCCGCCGATAGAGTTCGAGCGGACTGCCGATCTGCTGCAGGTGTCCGGCACCCAGGATGCCAATGCGATCCGACAAACTCAGGGCTTCTTCCTGATCGTGCGTGACCAGTACGGTGGTGATCCCCACGCGCCGCTGCAAGCTGCGCAGTTCGGACTGCATTTCCTTGCGCAGCTTGGCATCCAGATTGGATAGCGGCTCATCGAGCAGCAACACTTGCGGTTCGACGGCCAGCGCACGGGCGATGGCCACGCGCTGCTGCTGGCCGCCGGATAACTGATGCGGCATCCGATCGGCCAGGTGGTTGAGCTTGACCAGATTGAGCACTTCTTCCACACGCTGCCGCGACTCGGCCGCCGGCCGCTTGCGCACCGAGAGGCCGTAAGCCACGTTGTCCGCCACACTCAAGTGCGGAAACAAGGCATAGTTCTGAAACACCATGCCGATGTCGCGTTTGTAGGGCGGCAACGCCGTGATATCGCGGCCGCCAATCCGCACGCTGCCGGTGGTAGGGGCCAGGAAGCCGGCAACGATGTTCAACAACGTCGTCTTGCCGCACCCGCTGGGGCCCAGCAACGAAAAAAACTCGCCGTCGCGAATCGTCAGATCCACACCGGCAAGGGCCGTCGTCTCGCCGAACAGTCGGCTTACGCCTGCGATATCGATGGCGCTCATTTACCGCCGCCCAATGCCTGGCTCCAACGCGAGGTCCAGTCAGCCAGTTTGGGCGTGGCGACCGAGTAGTCGACCCAGATCAGCTTTTTGTAGGCGTCTTCGCCCACCTGAACCTGCTTTTTCAATTCTTCGTTGTATTGCACGTCCTGATTGGTCATGCCATACAGCGAGCGATCCGAAAATTCCTTCTGCACCTTGGCGCTGGACAGGAAGTCGACCAATTTGTAGGCGTTGACCATATTGGGGGCGCCCTTGGCGATGACCCAATTGGCCGCGCCGACGACGGGACCGTCGGTGGGGTAGGCAAAATCGATCTTCAAACCGGCCTTCTGCAGGGCAAATACGCGACCGTCCCAGTAGGGCACGACCCACGCATCGCCGCGTTCGAGCAGCGTCTGAATGGCGCCGGGGCTATCCGGGAATGCGACGGCATTGCCGCGCAGCTCGGTCAGCTTGGCAAACGTTTTGTCGACATCGGCTTCATTCTTCAAATCACCGCCGAGCGCGTGGGTCAGGCCGGCGAAAAACTGCAGTCCGGCCGCATACGTGGGCGACGAGATGGCGACGTGACCTTTGTATTCGGGCTTCCACAGATCAAGCCAGCTGGTGGGCGGTGTGGTAACCAGATCGCTGCGGTATGCCAAACCCAACTGCCCCAGGCTGAAAGCCGCTGCGTAGATTTTCCCATCGGACTTGAAGCGTTCCTGCACCGAGGGATAGAGCTTGGCCAGATTGGGTGCGCGCGCGGCATCGAGCGGTTCGAGCACACCGGCGGCTTGTGCGCGTTGCACGGTATCCGGCTGGAACACCACGATATCGTACGGCGGGTTGTTGCCATTGGCGGCGCGCAATTTGGCGAACCATTCGGCATCGGCGCCGGGCACGATATCGACGCGGATATTGTTGTCGCGTGCATATTGTTCGAGGCCGGAGGCGCGGATGTTCTTTTCCCAGTCGCCGCCATACACGCCGATCACGACGCGGTCGGTCGCGGCGGGCGCCGCAGCCGTTTCGGCGCCTTTATCCTTGCAAGCGGCCAAGCCCATGACCAGCGTCACAGCCAGCAGGGGGGCAAACCAACGTTTCTTCATGTCGTACTCCAGAGGAGATAGTATTGCGAGGTCTGGGGGGCAGGCCTGTGTGGCAGATTCGGTTGTCAGATGCGGAGGTCAGCTCTGTGCTTCAAGTCTGCATTTCAGGCCTGCATGTCAGGCGGTAGAGGTTTCGGAAAGCATGTCGATGGCGGCGTTCAATTGCGTGCGCGCGGCTGCGATCGCATCGGCATCCGCGCCGCGGCGGGGAAAATCGTCGGGCAACAGGGCCAGCACCTCAGCATAGGCTCGGCTGCGGCGCCGCGCGCGCGTCGCGGCTGGCAGCGCATAGAGCGCAGCATTGAAGCGGTCGAGCACATCAGGGGCAAACACGGCATCCCAGGCGTCGCGTTCCGGGCCGCGCTCGGATCCTGCCGGCGCGGTGGCGCGCAACTTCGCCGTGGCATCCGCATCGAGTGTGCCGTCGACCGTGGCCACGCCGTAATCGCGCCGCGCACTATCCGCCGTGATCAGGCCGCGTGCGATGTCGAGCAGCACGGCTTGCGGGTCGCGATCGTGCGGCGAGCCCCACCCGCCGCCGCCCGGGGTAAACAAGGCAATCACATCGCCGGCAACCACCGATAACGTGTCGATCTTGCCGAGCTCGCGAGCGTGCGGCGTGCCTGGGTTGAGCAGGAGTTGCGCCGAACGACCCGGACGCCCACCGTGAGCCCCCCAGGGACGAAACTTGAGGCGCTCCATGCCGCGCGCCAGCACAAGCGTGTCGTCGTGCAGGATGCGAAAGCGAATTTCCTGCCCGCATCCGCCACGCCATTGACCCGCACCGCCCGAGTCGGGGCGCAAGCCGTAATGTTCGATCTCGACGCCGGTTTCCGCTTCCACGGTTTCGACCGGGTTATTGGCCAGATTCGAAATGCTGCTATCGCGGCCGTCGGCCCCGTCGCGACCCCACCGCGCACCCGTGCCGCCCACCATCGGTTCGATCACCTGCACGTTTTGGCCGCCGCCGTGGCGCGCAGGCTCAGCGACCACCACCGGGATGATCGTGCCGCCGCTGGCCGCCGGCATCGTCTGCGTGAGCGCCTGTCCCAGCACGCCATTTAGCGTGTCGTTCACCCGCACGGCGGCGGCGTGGCGCACGCCAACGGCAGCGGGTGCAGTGGGATTGACGAGCGAGCCTTCCGGCGCCGTCACGGAGATCGGCCGCAGCAAGCCGGCGTTGAGCGGCACGCTTTTATCGAGCGTGCACACGAGCGACAGAATGCGCAACGTGAGCCAGGCGTGCGGCTGGCCATGACTGGGGATGTTGATGGCAGCGGCGACTTGCGGGTCGGTGCCGGTGAAGTCCAGATGGATGGCGCCATCGTCAAGCGTGACTGCCAGCGCGAGTCTTACCGGCAGGCCTTGGCCGGCCTCGTCGTCGAGATAATCGCTGAAGCGATAGGTACCGTTCGGGACCTGACGCAGGACCGCGGCGGCGCGACGGCCGGCGTACGCCACGAGGTCTTGTTGCGCGGCCAGCCACGCGGCGGCGCCATGCTGCGCGATCGTCTGCGCCACGCGGCGGCGGCCTGCGGCGAGTGCCGCCAGCATGGCGCGCAGATCGCCCATATTGGCGTCGGGCGTGCGGCTATTGGCTTGAAATAGCAGCGCCACGTCGGCATTCATCGTGCCGGCCCGCATGAGTTTCAGCGGCGGGATCTGCAGGCCTTCCTGAAAGATATCGCTGTTGGTCGGCGAGATGCTACTGGGCACTTTGCCGCCTACATCGGACGCATGCAAAAACGCCCAGCCGTACGCCACGATTTTCCCGTCATGGAAGTACGGCTCGATCACCTGCAGATCCGGCAGGTGAGTGGCCAGGCCGCGCGAGCGATAAGGATCGTTGGTCAGGATGACGTCGCCCGGTTCCAATGCGCCCACGGCGTCGATCGTCGTCTTGCAATCCAGACCCACGAAGCCCGACACGCCGATGCCGCGCGGATAGGCGAAGAACCGGCCGTCCAGACCCGCCAGCGCGCAAGCGAAGTCGGCCGTTTCCTTCACATAAAGCGTACGCCCTGTGCGTTGCAGCGTGAGACACATTTCTTCGGTCAAGGCCGTGACCTTGTTGCCGAGGATTTCGAGTGTGACGGGATCGAGTTTCATACGCCGCCTTCTGCGTGGGCTTGCGGTCGGGTGCTGGACGATGTCGCGCCCGGCACCGAGTCAGGGTCGGCACTCAGCGGAGTGCGCGCCAGATGCAAATTACCTTGGTCGTCGGTGTGCGCATGCCAACCGGTGAGCACCAGGATGGTGGTGTCTTCCTGCTCGACAATCGCCGGTCCTGCAAAGCGGTCGCCGGCCTCGAGCGCCGCGCGCGCAAAGACGGCGGCCTCGGTCCAATTGCCGTTCAAGTAGACCATGCGATGCGCTTTGGGCGTGGGCATGCCGCTGCCCGCGGCCAAGTACGTTTTTCCCACGCCCGGCATCCGGCCCACGATCGCGAGCCGCACGGTGCCGAGTTCGACGGGTGCGTGTTCGTCGCGAAACCCGTAGATGCGTTCATGCTCCGCATGAAACGCTTCGGTGACCGCCGCCACGGTAAGCGGCGACGGCAGCGATTCGGGCAAGGCCGATTTGAGTTCGTAGGCTTGGCCGGCATAACGCATGTCGGCCGCGCGAAAGATCGCCGTCGACTCGGTCAACGCATCGCCTTGTTCATCGAGCCAGATGCGTGCCTCATCGTTCAAGGCACCGAGCGCCGCATTCAAGGCCGACACGGTCGCCTCGTTGAGCGGCACGCGCAGACTGCGCACAAAATCGCGTCGCAGATCCGCAGTGGCTGCGCCCAGGGCGCAAAACGTGCCTGGCTTGGCAGGGACGACGATACGGTTCAGGCCCGCATCTTCGGCCAGGAAATTGGCGTGCGTCGGGCCTGCGCCGCCGAACGGCACCAGCGCGAATTCCGCCGGATCGAGGCCGCGCTGCGCCAGGGATTTATGCAGCTCTGAGGCCATCTGCGCGGTGGCCACGGCGAGTGCGCCGCTGGCCACGCGCACGCCGGCATCCGCATCGTCGAATTGCAGACGCCGGGCCACGCGATCGAGTGCTGCACGCGCCAGATCGCCGCGCAAGGGCATATCGCCGCCCAGAAAGGCAGCTGAATCGAGGATGCCGGTGGCGAGATAGCAGTCGGTGATGGTGGCATCCTCGCCACCGCGGCCATAGGCGGCCGGGCCGGGATCGGCGCCCGCGCTTTCGGGGCCCACCTTGAGCACGCCGTGTTCGTCGGCCCATACCTTGGAGCCGCCGCCGGCGCCGATGGCTGAAACGCCGACGACGGGAAGCACGAGCGGCAGGCCGCCGATCTCGGTGCGGGTGGCGATTTCGGCGAAGCCGCCCACCGACACGGCGATGTCGCTGCTCGTGCCGCCCATGTCGAAGCTGATGATGCGCGGCTCGCCGCAATCGTTGGACAAGCGGGTCGCCGCCACGACGCCCGCGGCGGGCCCGGACAGCACCGTGTCGATCGGACGCGCCAGCGCCGAGGCCAACGAGAGCGAACCGCCATTGGATGCGGTGACCAGGATCGGCGCAGCAATGCCGATCTCGCCCGTCAAGGTCTGGAGACGTTCGAAATAGCGCTGCATCAGCGGCTGGATATACGCATTGAGCCCGGCGACGAGTGTGCGTTCGTACTCGCGAATCTCGGGCCAGGTGCGGGCGGCCGACAGCACCGCAATGCCGGGGAGACGGCGCTGGAGCGCGTCCGCAAGTTCGCCTTCTTGTTGCGGATTCGCATAGCCGTTGATCAGTACCAGGGCCGCGGCATCGACCTGCATCGCATCGAGTTCGTATGCGACGCGATCGAGTTCGGCGTCTTGCGGCCAGCGCGTGACGGTGCCGCGGGGGTCGAAGCGCGCACCGATTTCCAGCACGCGGTCGCGCGGCAAAAAGGGTGCTTCACGCGTGGCATGAAAGTCGAATGAAGAGGGCATACGGGCGCGGGCAATTTCCAGGATGTCGCGAAATCCTTCCGTGACAATCAATCCGACGCGTGCGCCGCGGCGTTGAATGATGGCGTTCAGCCCGATTGTCGTGCCATGCAGAAGCATGGCCACGTCGCCTGCAGCGAGCCCGCTTTTGGCAAGCAGGGCGGAGAGTCCGTGTTGCACGGCCTGAGCGGGATCGCTCGGTGTACTGGGCTGCTTATGATAGAAAAAACCGTTGCGACGCGGGTCGAACAGAACGAAGTCGGTAAAGGTGCCGCCCACATCGATCCCGATACGCGCGCCCTGCGTCATGGTCGCGGATGCCACTGCATACTCCTGGTGAGCCTAAGCCCGGTTTGCATTGCAACGTAAGCCTGCGCCGCTTCGATCGAACACAGGTTCGACGGCGACGACGTAACGTCGTCAGGCTTGCGAAAGGAAGGGATTTTAGGAAAGCCGGGGCGAAATCCCTAAGTTCGCTTGGTTGTTTGCTTATTTCCTATCGGTATTTCGGATTTGTGAAAGCGTCGGATCAGCAATAAAGATATCGGAATCGTCACAAACATCCTGTATCCAATTGCATATCGGCTCATCGTGATGCTGCGCTGCGGTATATGGTTTTTGGCGGCACGCTACGGTCAGACGTCAGCCATACCCGGGACCGCGCTAATGACTTTCCAACAGGGTTTACCCGATCGGTATACGATTTCGAATTGATCACATCAACGACAGACGAGGCAGCATGACGTCACCCACCATCGAAACCTTGTTGACGCGCCGCTCGACGAAGGCGGTTTGCGCGCCTGGCCCCAAGCCGAAGGATCTGAAGCGCATCATGCAGGCTGCGGTCTGCGCGCCGGATCATGGCGGGCTGCAGCCCTGGCGATATGCAGTGATCCGAGGCGATGCCCGGACGCGATTTGCCGACATGATGATGGAAGCCGTCAAACGCAGTGGCGACAAGCGCATGACGCCCGACAAAGAGAAATCTGTACGTGCCTGGATCGATGACGTGCCGGTATTGATCGCCATCGCCCAGCACATGGATCACGACAACACGAAGATTCCCGAGTCTGAGCGTCTGCTGGCCGTGGGCGCTTCAGTCATGAATATGCTCAACGCAGCCCACGCCTTGGGCTACGGTGCGTTCTGGAGCACGGGTCTGGGGACGTACGTCGAGGACGTGCAGGACGCCCTCGGCTTCGATGCGCTCGACTATAAGTTTCTGGGATTTCTCGCGGTGGGCACGCTCGTGCACGAGCTCAAGCCGATAGAGCGCACCCCATATAAGAAGTTCTTCAAGGAGTGGACGGGGCCGCACGAGACAGCGCCGCTAGAATAGGGCAGTCGGGTCGGTCGTCACCATGGCAGGTGTCGGCCAGATGCTTCAAGGTGGCGGCCATCTCATATAGGGTGGCCGCTTTTGCTTCCAGCGCCGCCACGTGCGTAAGCGCGATGGCTTTGACCTCGCTGCTCGCTCGGCTGCGATCGCGCCATAGCGCCAGCAGATCGCTCATCTGTTCGACCGAGAATCCCAGGTCGCGGGCATGCCGGATGAACCGCAGGGTGTGCACGTCGCGCTCGCTGTATTGCCGATACCCGCTTTCCGTGCGGGTGGCTTCGCCGATCAGGCCAATGCTCTCGTAATAGCGGATCATCTTTGCCGAGATGCCGCTCGAGGTGGCAGCGCTGCCAATGTTCATGTAGGTACTCCGCAAGGTGTGGGTTTCAAGGCGCGGTCGCGATCGTCATGCGCCTGTGCGAACGTATTGTGCAGGCGGCACGAATCGCTTGAGTCGTAGCGCATTGCTCACCACGAATACGCTGGAAAGCGCCATCGCTGCTGCGGCATACACCGGTGAGAGCAAGATCCCAAAGGCGGGATACAGGGCGCCGGCCGCCAGCGGCACCAACGCCGCGTTGTAGGCAAACGCCCAGAATAGATTCTGGTGAATGTTGCGCAGCGTGGCGCGACTGATGGCGATGGCGGTCGAAACCCCGCGGATATCCTCGCCCATCAACACGACGGTGGCCGATTCGATCGCCACATCCGTGCCGCTGCCGATCGCAATCCCGACATCGGCTGCGGCAAGGGCCGGCGCATCGTTGATGCCGTCGCCCACAAATGCGAGCACTGGCGGGCCGTCACGGCGAGGCGTTGGGCGTTGCGCCGCCGTGGTGCGCAGAGCAGCGAGTGCAGCCACCTTGCCGTCAGGCAAAACCTCGGCGTGCACGATATCGATGCCCAATTGCTGCGCCACGGCGTGCGCTGTGCCTTCGTGGTCGCCGGTGATCATCGCGACCTGTATGCCCTGGGCGTGGAGCGCCTCGATTGCCTCGGCAGCACCGGCCTTCAGCGGGTCGGCCACGGCCAGCACCGCGACCAACACGCCGTCAACCGTCACACACACCGGCGTCTTGCCGGCGCGTGCCCAGTCCGTCAGGCGTGCCGCCTCCTCGCCGAGGTCTATGCCACGCTCGCGCATCAATCGCATGGATCCTGCAACCCAATGCCGGTCCGCAACCGTACCCGAGATGCCGGCGCCCGTGATTGCCTGAACGTCCGAAGGCGTGGACCAGGCCAGCCCTTCACCGCGTGCCGCATCCACCACGGCCTGGGCGACGGGATGTTCCGAGACGCTCTGCAGCGCCGCGAGATCCCTAAGCGTTGCAACCCGATCGGCGGGGCCAACCACCACGAAATCCGTCATCACGGGGTGTCCCACCGTGAGCGTGCCCGTCTTGTCGAACGCCACGAGTGTGACGTCGCGCAGGCGCTGCAGCGCATCGCCTTGACGAAATAGCACGCCGAATGCCGCCGCCCGGCCGGTGCCCACCATAATGGACGTCGGGGTGGCCAGGCCCATCGCGCAGGGGCAGGCCACGATCATCACGGCGACCGCATTCACCAGTGCATGACTGAGCGCCGGCGCGGGCCCCACGATCAGCCACACCGCAAAGGTCACCAACGCGGCCGAGATCATGGCCGGAACGAACCATGCCGTGACGCGGTCGACCCTCGCCTGGATCGGCAGGCGCGCGCCCTGAGCCGTCTCGACCATGCGAATGATGCCGGCCAGCGCGGTGTCTTCACCAACCTGCGCGACGGCGACCGCCAGGCTACCCTGACCATTGACCGTGCCGCCCGTGACCCGATCGCCGGCGCTTTTGGCAACAGGCGCGGGTTCGCCGGTCATCATCGATTCATCGACGTAAGAACGGCCTTCGCTCACGACGCCGTCGACCGCAAACCGTTCGCCCGGTCGCACGATCAGCACATCGCCGACCACGATGTCGTCAATGTCCACATCGACCACCGCGCCATCGCGGCGGACGCGCGCCGATTGCGGCTGGAGGGCGGCGAGCTTGGCGATCGCGGCACCCGTTTTGCCGCGGGCACGCGCTTCCAGCAAGCGCCCGAGCAGGATCAGCGTCACGATCATTGCCGCGGCTTCGAAATACACATGAGCCGCAGCCGGCGGCATGATCGAGGGCGCCAGCATGACGACCATCGAATACACCCAGGCGCTTCCAGCACCCAGCGCCACGAGCGCGTTCATATCCGGCGAGCGTTGCCACAGCGACCGTATGCCATGCACAAAAAAGCCACGACCCGGCCCGAACAGCACAAGCGTCGTCAAAATTGCCTGCACCCATTGATTGCGGGTTTCGCCGATATGCATCGCGATCCAATGATGCACACCTGGAACCATGTGCGCGCCCATTTCCAGCGCGAAAACAGGGAGGGTGAGCACGAGCGCCAACATGAAAGAACGGGTCTGCCGCTTGCTGTCTTCAGCATGTTCAGCGCGCACGCGCTTGCGATCGGCCGCTGACTCGACCAGACGTGCGTCGTAGCCGGCGTGCGTGACGGCGGCAATGAGCGTGGCGGCGTCGGGCGGTTCGCCGCCGGTGTTCAGTTGGACTCGAGCACGTTCGGTGGCGGGGTTAACCGTCGCGGTCGCCACGCCGGACACCGACGCCAACGCTTTTTCGACGCGCCGGGCGCAATTGGTGCACGTCATGCCGCCGATGGCGAACTCGAATGTAGGAAGCGTGGCAGCCGGAGTCATGATGGAGTTGTCGCGTTAAAGGATGAGCGTAGTATCAACCTTCCCATTATGGCAAGGTCAAGCGCTAGACTGATCCGAGCAATGCGCACGTCTTGAACGAGGGTGGGCGAGCGGAGTCGAAGGGTTGCAGGGCGCGTGCAGAACCGAGGCTGGATCGGAAAGCGGCGGACTGACGCCGAGAGAGTGGGTGCCATGCCACGTCTCGCTCAGCGCGCTGCGCCTCGTCGAGTTGGCTGCGCCAGCCGATCGCCTAAGCGTACGACGCTTGACCTTCCCATCGAGGCAAGTCTTATGGTGATCGGACGGTGCGTCTTATGGTGAACGGACGGCGCGTCTTGCAGTTCAATTGGAATGTTGTTGTTTAGGAGATTCAGATGTCATTGAGTTTTGTGGTTCCCGATATGTCCTGCGGCCATTGCGTGGCCGCGATCACGAAAGCCGTGAATTCCGTCGATCCCGATGCAAGCGTGGAAGTCGATCTGGCCACGCATCATGTTTCCGTCACGGGAACCGATGAGCACGCGAAGATCGACGCCGCCATTCGAGAAGCCGGCTACACGCCATCCGCCCCGGCTCTGAAGTGAGGCCGGCGCCGATGTGGCGCACTCGCGTCCGGACCCGTGCGTGAGGCGAGGGCGAAGCGGCGGTAGCGCATTAAAGCCGGGCTGTAGTGTGCATTGAAGCGGTGCATATCAGCCATGTCGGTATGTAGTCGATGACCGACCGCCGCTTTCGACGAATAAGTCAATGTGATGCGTGTGCTCGCCATAGCACACCAGATTCAACATCGACGCAGAGACAAAACAAGGATGAGTAATGAAGCAAATGGAAGCGGACGTTGTCGTAATCGGTGCAGGCACCGCCGGGCTGGCTGCCTTTTCAGCGGCGAGAAAGCGCACCGATCGGGTGCTGCTCGTGGAAGGTGGACCTTATGGGACGATGTGCGCACGCGTTGGCTGCATGCCGTCCAAGCTGCTGATAGCCGCAGCCAACGCCGCTCACAGCGCGCGTTCGACTGCGCCGTTTGGCGTGACGACGGATGTCGTGCGGGTGGATGGGCGCGCCGTCATGGCACGCGTGAAACGCGAGCGCGATCATTTTGTGGATGGTGTGCTGAAGGATATGGCGGAAATTCCTGACGCCCTCAAACTGCATGGCTGGGCGCGGTTCGAGGACGACCATCACCTGCTGGTCGGTGACGATCATCGTGTCACAGCGCGCGCAGTCGTGATTGCCACGGGTGGTAAGGCCTCGGTTCCCGACATGTTCGACGGGCTCGGGGACCGCGTCGTCGTCAGCGATGAGATATTCGACTGGGATACTCTGCCGCGTCGCGTCGCCGTGTTCGGCCCCGGCAACATCGGTTTGGAACTGGGCCAGGCACTGCATCGCCTGGACGTCACCATAAGGATCTTCGGTAAGGGTGGCGTACTGGCCGGTATCGGCGATCCGGCGGTCAAGCGCGCGGCAAGCGATGCCTTTCAGGACGAATTTTATCTCGACACCGATGCCGCTATCGACAGCTTGACGCGCGACGGCGACGAGGTCGAAATCACTTTCACGGATCTCGATGGCAAGCGTTGCGTCGAACGGTTCGATTACGTATTGGTAGCAACGGGCCGCGGGCCCAATCTGGAAGGATTGGCGCTTGCTCGCACCACGCTGCACCTGGACGAGAAAGGTGTGCCGAAGTCGAACGCCCACACAAAGCAATGCGGCGACTCGTCGATCTTCATCGCGGGCGATTGCGATGCCAGCGCGCCCGTGTTGCATGAGGCTGCCGCCGAAGGCAGCATTGCTGGCGGCAATGCTGCACGGTTTCCTGATGTGCAAGCGCACGACCGATTCGCGATGCTTGCCATGACGTTCTCATCGCCGCAGGTGGCAATCGTCGGCACGCCATTCGATAAGCTTGCTGCAGGCGCCTTCGTCACGGGCGAGGTCGACTTTTCCGATCAGGGACGCGCCCGCATCATGCTCGAAAACAAAGGCATGTTGCGCGTGTATGCCGATCGGTCGAATGGCAAGTTGCTGGGTGCTGAGATGGTATGCCCAGGTGCGGAGCATCTGGCGCACATGCTGGCCTGGAGTGTGCAACAGTCGCTTACCCTTGACGACCTCCGCGCGTTGCCGTTTTACCACCCGACATTGCAGGAAGGCCTGCGAACGGCGTTGCGTGATGCGGCCGCCAAACTGGGCTGACAGGCATGACGGGAGGTCGCAACCGAGAAGGTTCCATTCACAGTAACGGACTCGCCGTAACGGTTCGGCTGATCGGATAGGCTTAAGGGATGAGCTCAGACGATGCGCTTTAAAGATGAGCGTAAAGGGTAGGCTCAACGAACAGCTTTGACGGACAGGCTTAAGGGAGAGGTTTAAGGGAGCGGCTTAACGGACAGGCCTCTTCGGCAGCCGGCGCCAAAAAAAACGGCACCTCGATCAGAGGTGCCGTTTTCATCGAAGCAGGAGCGTGATTAAGCGCGTTTCTTCGTGAACATGCTCACGATGAACAACACGATGATGGCGCCCACCACCGAGGCAATCCAGCCCACCGGTTCGCCCGATCCGTACCAGCCCAAGGTGCGGCCCAGAAAGCCCGCCACCACAGCGCCCACGACACCGAGGACAGTGGTCAAGATGAATCCCATGCTTTGTGTGCCCGGCATGATCGCGCGGGCAATCAACCCGACGATAAAGCCCACGATGATCATGATGATGATGTCCATGCGAAACGCTCCTTGAATAATTGACGAGCCGTCGGATGTGCTCAATCTGATCTTAGCGATCACACGCGACGTCGGTGTAACAACCGGTACACCGTGGCAAAATTGCCGCACGCTGTTAAGCATGTAGCGGGCCTGACTTAATCGCGCTTTGAATTATTTGTTTGGCGTAGCGGCGTCGATGTGGATGCTCCGCAGGAATCCGTGACCTTTCACACGCACGCGAACGGCTCTCAAGCCATGAGTCTTGCCTTGAGTGCGCCTCAACTTCCGCGCGTGATATCGAGCAGTTGCTTGAGATCGTGGGTGACGACCTCGATTTGATCGCTATCGGAAGCCAGTAGTCGTGCCTTGCCATGCTTGTCGAAAATGTAGACGCCGCGGCTGTGCGTGACGTCGTATTGTTCGGCGGTCGCACCGGGCTTGGGTTTTTCGATTTGATAGGCCACGCGATAGCGGCGGGCGAGGTTGGCTACCTCGCGCTCGTCACCGGTAAGACCCACGGCGTTGCGATTGAACGCGTTTACGTAGGTTTGCAGCACATCCGGCGTGTCCCGATGCGGATCCACGCTCACGAAGAGAATCCGCACGTCGCGTGCGTCGTCACCAAGACGCCGCAACACTTCAGTCAATTGCGCCATCGTCGTTGGGCACACGTCCGGGCAACTCGCATAGCCGAAGAACAGCAACACGGTCTTGTTGTCGAACGCCTCTTGCGTCACGGTTGTATCGCCGGCGCCTTTCAAGGAAAAGGATAGATCCGGCAGATGGCCCTGAACGTTGTACAGCGACCAGTTCATCGACCGATCGCCGCACCCCGTCAGGCCCGCGACAAGGAACGCGAGTGCCAGTATCCAGCGGCGCACGCGCTGCGACACGATCAGTCCTGACCGACCATGCCGCTGTGGCGCAGCAACGCATCGATGCTTGGATCGCGCCCACGAAATGCCTTGAAGGAATCGGCCGCCGGTCGGGCGCCGCCCACGGCCAGAATTTCCTGGCGGAAGCGACGGCCGGTTGCCGGGTCCAGGGTGCTGCGCGTACCCTCGGTTGCCGCAGCGCGGGCGGCGGCATCTGCAGTGACCTGAGCCGCCTCTTCAAATGCGGCGTAGGCATCTGCGGACAGCACCTCCGCCCATTTGTAGCTGTAATAGCCTGCGCCATAGCCGCCCGCGAACAAGTGCGAGAAGCTGTGCGGAAAGCGATGCCAGGCCGGGGGCGTCAGCACCGACACTTCCTGACGCACGGTGCCCAGCAGTTCGAGGACGCCAGCGATATCGGTTGGCGTTTGCTTGGCGTGCAGCAAGATGTCGAAAAGCGAAAACTCGATCTGGCGTACCGTCTGCATGCCGCTTTGGAAATTGCGGGCGGCCGAAAGTTTGTCGAAGAGCGCGCGCGGCAAGGGTTCGCCAGTGTCGACATGCGCCGAGAGCTGTTGCACGACCGGCCATTCCCAGCAGAAATTCTCCATGAACTGCGACGGCAATTCGATGGCATCCCACTCCACGCTCGAAAACGCCGAGGCGCCCGGCTCGTCCACTTCGGAAAGCAGCGCGTGCAAGGCGTGGCCCATTTCATGAAACAGCGTGATCACATCATCGTGTGTGAGCACGGCAGGTTTGCCTTCCGAGGGTCGCGAGAAGTTGCAGGTGAGATAGACCACCGGCGTTTGCAATTCGCTGCCCACGCGGCGGCGGCTGCGCTCGCTATCCACCCACGCACCGCCTTGCTTGCCCGAACGGGCATACAAGTCAAGATAGAGATAGCCCACGAGTTCGCCGTCGGGGTTCTCGACGCGAACGCCTTGTGCGTCTGCGTGCCACACGGCCACTTCGGGCGCAGCCTTCAACCGCACCTCGAACAGCGTTTCAATCACGCCGTACAGGCCGGAGAGCACGCGGGGCTCGGTGAAGTACTGTTTGACTTCATCTTCCGAATACGAATACTGCGCTTCGCGCATGCGCTCGGACACAAACGCGTTATCCCAAGGTTCGAGTGACGTCATGCCCAAATGCTCGGCGCCGAAGGCGCGCAGCGCCGCGAGGTCTTTTTCGGCAAACGGTTTGGCACGCGCGGCCAGTTCACGCAAGAAATGCGTGACTTCATCCGCATCGCGCGCCATGCGCGTCTGCAAACGCAGCGCGGCAAAGTTGGCGTAGCCCAGAAGTGTCGATTCCTCGGCCCGCAACTTGAGCAACTCTTCGATCAAGCTCGAGTTGTCGAACTGGGTATCGCCGTGTTCCGACGCCACCGTCCCGTAGGCGCGATACAACGTCTCACGCAACGCGCGCGACTTGGCGTACTGCATCACCGGGATGTAGCACGGCATTTTCAAGGTAAGCGTCCAGCCTTCCTGCTTGGCATCCTGCGCCGTCTTGCGCGCGGCCGCCTTCACGTCTTCTGGAATGCCGTCGAGTTGGGCTTCATCGGTTACCTGATACGTCCAGGCATCGACGGCATCCAGCACGTTCTCTGAAAATTTCTGGGATACCTCGGCTTCGCGCTCGGCGTTGGCCGCGTATTGCTCGCGCGCCTCGCCTTGAAGCTCGACCCCGCTCAAGCGGAAATCGCGCAGTGCCAGTTCCAGCACGCGCTGACGAACCGGCGACAACGTGGCGAACTCCGGGGAGGCGTGAACGCGTTGATACTGCTTGTAGAGTCCTTCATGCAAACCCACCCAGGTCGAAAAGGCGGTGACTTTCGGCAATGCCGCGTTGAACGCCTCGCGCAGTTCAGGCGTATTGACGACTGCATTCAGATGCCCGGCCACCGACCACGCACGCCACAGGCGGCCGCTGGCCGTGTCCAACGGCTCGCTGATCGTGTCCCAGGTCGCCGGTCGTGCCGGATCGGCCGTCTGGTCGACAGCGGTGCGGGCCGCGGCCAACAGGTCGTCGATCGCCGGTCCAATGTGTTCGGGCTTAACGGCCGCGTAGTCGATCAAATCGGAGACGGGGGCGAGCAGGGGGTTTGTAGTCATGTGGCCTGGCAGAAAATAAGCATAAACATGCGCCGCGGACGACGCATGGACGGCGAAGATGCCGGGTTAGATGCTTTATATGGCGGCGCGTTCCGCAGCTTCAATAGTGTTGACCAACAGCATGGCGATCGTCATGGGGCCCACACCGCCCGGCACGGGCGTAATGGCGCCGGCCACTTCGGCTGCGCTGGCGTAATCCACGTCGCCGCACAACTTGCCGTCCGCGCCGCGGTTGATGCCGACGTCGATCACCGTGGCACCCGGTTTGATCATGTCGCCGGTAATCATGCCCGGCTTGCCGGTCGCCACCACCAGAATATCGGCCCGGCGCGTTTGTGCCGCCAGATCGCGCGTCTTGGAGTTGCAGATCGTGATCGTGGCGCCTGCCGCCAGAAGCAGCATGGCCATCGGCTTGCCCACGATGTTGCTGGCGCCCACGATAACCGCCTCGGCGCCGCGCGTGACCACGCCTTCCGCTTCCAGCATCTTCATGACGCCATAGGGCGTGCAGGGACGGAAAAGCGGTTGCCCGGTCATCAACAACCCGGCATTGCTCACGTGAAACCCGTCGACATCCTTGTCGGCAGCGATCGTTTCGATCACCTTGTGCGCGTCCATGTGGGCGGGCAAGGGGAGTTGCACGAGAATGCCGTGGATCGCCGGGTCATTGTTGAGCGCCTGAATACGCGTCAGGAGTTCGGCTTCGGTCAGGGACGCGGGATACTGCTCCATGACGGAATGCAGGCCGGCTTTCTCGCAGGCCGCAACCTTATTGCGAACATAAACCTGGGAAGCCGGGTTATCGCCGACCAATACCACTGCGAGACCAGGCGTCGTGCCGCCGGCAATCAGCGCGGCCGCACGTTGAGCGACTTCGTCGCGAATGCGTACTGACAGGGCGGCGCCGTCGATTCTTCGTGCGGTCATGCGTGCGCCTCGGGTTTGGCCAAGGCGACTTTCATCAGATCGGCTACGGTGGTCACTTCAAGTTTTTCCATGATATTGGCGCGATGCGCCTCTACGGTTTTGATGCTGATGCCCAGATCGTCGGCGATCTGCTTGTTCAGCCGGCCGGCGACGATGCGCTCGAGCACCTGCTGTTCGCGCGCGGTGAGGCGGGCCAACATCGCTTCATGATCCCGCTGGGCCTGGAATTTCGACACACGCTGCGTGGCCTGTTCGAGCATGCGGGCCACGATTTCACGCAGATCCTGCTCGTTGAACGGTTTCTCGAGGAAGTCGATGGCGCCTTTCTTCATCGTCGTGACGGCCATCGGCACATCGCCGTGGCCGGTGATGAACACGATCGGCAACGGCGCCTGGCGGGCGATCAACTGCTCCTGCAACTCGAGGCCGCTCATGCCGGGCATGCGAACGTCGCAGATCAAGACGCCGACCGTGGCGGGGTCGTAGTCATCGAGGAAACTTTCGGCACTGGCAAACACGCGCACGCGATAGCCATTGGCTTCCAGCAGCCAACGCAACGAGTCTCGGACGGCTTCGTCGTCATCGACAATGAACACCGTGCTCGAAATGGGGGGGGTAGTCATGCGTGCAACTCCTCGGACTGTTCGTTCTGATCGAGCGCTTGTGGCGCTGCGCAGGGCAAAGTAAAGCGGAAGATCGTACCGCCGGCGGGATTGGGGTCAGCCCACAGGCGGCCGTGGTGCGACTCGATAATGGTACGGCAGATGTTCAGGCCCATACCCAAGCCTTGTGTCTTAGTACTGAAGAACGGCTCGAACAGGCGCTCGGGCTCGGCCAGTCCATGTCCGCGGTCGACGACGGCAACTTCGATATGTTGCTCATGCAGGATCACGGCCACCTTCAATTCGTCGGAATCGCTCTTTTCCATCGCTTCCAGACCATTCTTCAGCAGATTGAGCAGCACCTGCTCGATCAGGATCGGGTCGGCCAGCACGTCCGGCGCGGTCGACGGCACAAACGGTTCGATGCGAATGCGGCGCTTGCGGGCATCGATATCGGCAAAGCCGATCGCGTTATCCACAATGCCGCGAATGGCCACGCGTTGGCGACGCGGCTCGCTGCGCTTCACGAATTCACGGATACGACTGATGATCTTGCCCGCGCGCTCAGCCTGCGCCGCCGCTTTTTCCAGCGCGGGCAGCAGCATGGTCGGGCTGGTATGCCCCGCCTTCACCAGCGCCACGGCACCCATACTATAGTTAGAGATGGCGGTGAGGGGTTGGTTCAACTCATGCGCGAGCGATGATGCCATTTCACCCATCGTGGTGAGACGGCTCGTGAGCTGAATCTTTTCCTGTTGGAGACGCGACGCCTCTTCATGGGTGCGGCGCTCGGTGATATCCCGGGCGACCTGCATGCGTACCCGGCGCCCGTCCGTCCATGCCAGCATTCGGTGATGCACCTCGAACCAGCGCTGTACGGAAGGCGATAGCACCTCGACCGACTCATCCGTAAAACGCCCACGGCGGCCGGCGAGCAGTTCCTCGTGCCCCCCGGTCTGCGCGCCGAAGACGCGCCGGTAGGTGCGGTTGGCAAACAGCAGTTCCAGGCCATCGTGCGTGTCGGCCGTGACCGAGATCGCGTCGTCGAGCCCCTCCAGCACCGTCATGAACCGCTCGTGTGCAGCAGTGAGTGCTTCCCGGATGCGCTTGGGCTCGGTGATGTCGGTCATCGAGGTCATCCAGCCGATCTGATTGCCGTTGGGATCGAGCAGGGGCGACACATACATCCGCGCCACGAAGCGCGACCCATCGCGGCGCTGCGCTTCCACTTCGAGCCCGCTGCTCGGCGTTTTGCCCGACGTGAGGGTGTCCAAGGTGTGCTGGTGATACTCGTGCCGCCCCGGCACCCAGTAGGGAAAGGGCGGGCTGCGGCCGATCAGGTCGGCTTCGTTCCAGCCGATCATGCGGCAAAAGGCCGGATTGACGTAGGCGATACGACCTTCCAGATCCAGCACACGCATGCCGGTGGACATCGAATTTTCCATGGCGCGCCGAAATCCGGTTTCGGCAATCAGCGCGGCCTCGGCGTGGGATCGGAAGCGCGTGTAACGCCATAGCATCAACAGGCTGATCACAATCACGCAGGAGAGCGCGAGCACCACCCACAGCAGCCGCTGCTGACGCATCTCCTGGTCGATGGTGACGAACATGACACTGTCGTCATGAATGCGCTGCAACCAGAAGAAGGCACCCATCACACAGATATAGAGCACCAGGACCAGCACGGGCGTGAGCCAATAGAGACCGCGCCTGCGCATGCGGGCGTGATCGTGGAACGGCGTCGGGATATTTGATTTATGCGGGCTGGCCATGGAAGACGCGTCGGTCGAGGGACCGGAATGCGCTCATTTTAAACTTTGTTTCTGCTCTAGCGGCAGCTTGGTATTTTGCATTGTGAAATGCCGTACCGCAACATGAAATTTCACTTGCTGAAGGGTCGGGTTTTTTCCTAGAATGCCCGCATAAGCTGCCCGTAAGCCCTCGATTGTCGCGTGCCTGTTCCCTCGGCGTGCCGGTTTCGAAGCAGGGCTTTCACCCGTCGGACGCGACTTGCACGCGTCGGACGCATGATTACTCCACAGGAGACACAACGATGTCCTCTTCCGCCCAAGCCGGCGCCCTTCAGGCTGCCAACGACGAAGATACCCTGGAAACCCAGGAATGGCTGGAGGCGCTTGCCGCCGTACTCGAACGTGAAGGCCCGCAGCGCGCCCACTATCTGCTCGAACGCTTGATCGACGAGGCGCGTCGCTCCGGTGCGCATATCCCGTTTTCGCCCAACACGGCGTACGTCAATACGATTCCGCCGGGGCTGGAACCTGCTCATCCGGGCAATCTGGATCTCGAAACACGCATCCGTTCGTATGTGCGCTGGAACGCCATGGCCATGGTGGTGCGCGCCAACCGCGCTGCGCCCGACGACGGCGGCGATCTGGGCGGCCACATCGCGTCGTTCGCCTCGTTGGCCACGATGATCGGCTGCGGTCAAAACCACTTCTGGCACGGCGAGACGGCTGAGCGCGGTGGCGATTGCGTGTACTTTCAGGGTCACTCATCCCCCGGCATCTACGGCCGCGCCTTCCTCGAAGGCCGCCTGACCGAAGACCAGCTCAACAATTTCCGTCAGGAAGTCGACGGCAAGGGGTTGTCGTCGTATCCGCATCCCAAGTTGATGCCTGAGTTCTGGCAGTTCCCCACCGTGTCGATGGGGCTGGGCCCCTTGATGGCCATCTATCAGGCGCGCTTCCTCAAGTACCTGCATGCCCGCGGCATTGCCGATACCTCGAACCGCAAGGTCTGGGTATTCTGCGGCGACGGCGAAATGGACGAACCCGAATCGCTGGGCGCGATCGCCTTGGCGGCGCGTGAGAAGCTCGACAACCTGATCTTCGTCGTCAACTGCAACCTGCAGCGTCTGGACGGCCCGGTGCGCGGCAACGGCAAGATCATCCAGGAACTCGAAGGCGACTTCCGCGGTAGCGGCTGGAACGTCATCAAGCTCATCTGGGGCGGCTACTGGGATCCGCTGTTGGCCCACGACAAGGAAGGCATCCTGCGTCGCGTGATGGAAGAAACCGTCGACGGCGAGTACCAATCGTACAAAGCCAACGATGGCGCCTTCGTGCGCGAACACTTCTTCGGCAAGCATCCGAAGTTGCTGGAAATGGTCAGCCGCATGAGCGACGAAGACGTCTGGCGTCTGAATCGTGGCGGCCACGATCCCCACAAGGTGTTTGCCGCGTTCGATTCGGCCACCAAGCACAAGGGTCAACCCACCGTTATCCTGGCCAAGACCATCAAGGGTTACGGCATGGGCAAGGTCGGTCAGGCCAAGAACCCGTCGCACCAGCAGAAGAAACTGGATGTGGACGCCGTGCGCGAATTCCGCGACCGTTTCGCGATTCCGATCCCCGACGATCAGCTCGAAGAGCTCCCGTACTACAAGCCGGCCGACGATTCGCCCGAAATGAAGTACCTGCACGAGCGGCGTGCCGCGTTGGGCGGCTACCTGCCGCAACGCCGCGCCAAGTCGGACGAGAAGTTGAAGGCGCCCAAGCTCGAAGCGTTCAAGTCGTTGCTTGAGCCCACCGCCGAAGGCCGCGAAATCTCGACCACGCAGGGCTTTGTGCGTACGCTCAACCAGATCCTGCGTGACAAGGAACTGGCCCCGCGCGTGGTGCCGATCCTGGCCGACGAATCGCGTACGTTCGGCATGGAAGGCTTGTTCCGCCAGATCGGGATCTACGCCCCGGAAGGTCAGAAGTACACCCCGGTCGATAAAGATCAGGTGATGTACTACAAAGAGTCGGCCGACGGTCAGCTCTTGCAGGAAGGCATCAACGAAGCGGGTGCAATGAGCTCGTGGATTGCGGCGGCCACGTCGTACTCGACGAACAACCGCATCATGATTCCGTTCTTCATCTACTACTCGATGTTCGGTTTCCAGCGCATCGGCGATCTGGCCTGGGCTGCGGGCGATATGCAGGCGCGCGGCTTCTTGCTGGGCGGCACGGCCGGCCGCACGACGCTCAACGGTGAAGGCTTGCAGCACGAGGATGGCCACAGCCATCTGATGGCTGCCACGATCCCGAACTGCGTACCGTACGATCCCACCTTCGTGCACGAGGTGGCGGTCATCATCCAGGACGGCCTGCGCCGCATGGTTGAAGAGCAGGAAAACGTTTATTACTACCTCACGGTGATGAACGAAAACTACGCACAACCCGGTCTGAACACGGGCGACGAAGAAGGCATCTTGAAAGGGATGTACAAGCTCAAGTCGTCGGGCAAGGGCAAGCTGCGCGTGCAATTGATGGGTTCGGGCACGATCCTGCGCGAAGTGATGGCTGCGCAAGACCTGCTGGAAGCCGACTGGGGCATTGGCTCGGACGTCTGGAGCGCCACCAGCTTCACGCTGCTGCGCCGCGATGGCCTCGATTGCGAGCGCCACAACCTGCTGCACCCTGACGACAAGAAGCCCCAGGTGCCGTACGTCACGCAGCAACTCGAAAAGACCGAAGGTCCGATCATTGCCTCGACCGACTACATGAAGGCATTCGCCGACCAGATCCGTCAATTCATGCCGCGCGGTCGCGACTATCGCGTGCTGGGTACCGATGGATTCGGCCGCTCGGATTTCCGTTCGAAGCTGCGCGAACACTTCGAGGTCAATCGTCACTTCGTCGTGCTGGCGGCGTTGAAGGCCCTGGCCGATGAGGGCAAGCTGCCCACTTCGAAGGTGGCCGAGGCCATCAAGAAGTACAAGATCGACCCCAATAAAGCCAACCCGCACTACGCCTGAGGGACGCGAAAGACATGAGCGATATCGTAGAAATCAAAGTGCCGGACATCGGCGACGCCAAGGATGTCGAAGTCATCGAGATCCTGGTCGCCGAGGGCGACACGATCGAGGCCGAACAGAGCCTGATTACGCTGGAGTCCGACAAGTCCTCGATGGAAATCCCCGCCAGCCAAGGCGGTGTGGTCAAGAGCATCAAGGTCAAGATCGGCGACAAGGTGTCGGAAGGCGCCATTGTGCTGACGCTGGAAGCCGGTGAAGCGGCGGCCAAGGGTGGCGATGCCAAGTCGGCTGAAAAGCCTGCTGAAGCACCGAAAGCAGATGCACCCAAAGCGGACGCACCCAAGGCCGAAGCCGCGGCGAGCGCCAAGCCCGCAGCCAGCGCGGCGCCCAAGGGCGGCAGCGGTGGTCCGGTCGACGTGACCGTCCCTGACATCGGCGACTTTTCCGAAGTCGAAGTGATCGAAGTCATGGTGGCCGAGGGCGACAGCATCAAGGCCGAGCAAAGCCTGATCACTGTCGAAACCGACAAGGCCTCGATGGAAATCCCCGCGCCGCAAAACGGTACGGTGAAATCGCTGAAGGTTAAAGTCGGCGACAAGATCTCGAAGGGTTCGTTGATCCTGCAACTCGACGCCGAAGGTGGCGCCGATGAGGCTGCCGCGGATGCCAAGCCCGCCGCCGCGAGTGACCACGAGCCTGCTGCTGCGGCTGAAAAGCCTGCCGCCGCCTCTGGCGAGAGCGGTTCGGCAAAGCCGGCCGAAGCGGGTCAATCGAAGGCCGCGCCGGCCGCTGCACTCGAAACGGACCTCAAGCCCAACGAGCTGCCGCACGCATCGCCCTCCGTGCGCAAATTCGCGCGTGAGCTTGGCGCTGATCTGCGCAAGATGAAAGGTACGGGTCCCAAGGAGCGCATTACGCAAGACGACGTCCGTGCGTTCGTCAAGCAAGCACTGGCTTCGCAAGGGTCGGCGGCGCCTGCCGCCGCCGGCGCTTCGGCCGACGGTGCCGCACTGGGTCTGTTGCCGTGGCCGAAGGTCGACTTCACCAAGTTCGGTGAGATCGAAACCAAGCCGCTGTCGCGCATCAAGAAGATCTCCGGCGCCAACCTGCATCGTAACTGGGTGATGATTCCCCACGTCACCAACAACGACGTGGCTGATATCACCGACCTGGAAGCCTTGCGCGTCACGCTGAACAAGGAAAACGAGAAATCGGGCGTCAAAGTCACCATGCTCGCGTTCCTGATCAAGGCCGTGGTCGCCGCGCTCAAGACATTCCCCGAGTTCAATGCATCGCTCGATGGCGATAACCTGGTGTTGAAGCAGTACTACAACATCGGATTCGCGGCCGATACCCCCAATGGATTGGTTGTGCCGGTGATCAAGGATGCCGACAAGAAGGGTATCCTGCAGATCGCGACCGAAACCACCGAGCTCGCCAAGAAGGCCCGCGACGGCAAGGTCTCGCCCGCCGACATGCAAGGCGGCTGCTTCTCGATTTCGTCTCTGGGCGGCATCGGCGGCACGTCGTTCACGCCCATCATCAACGCGCCTGAAGTCGCCATTCTCGGTGTGTCGCGTTCGTCGCATCAGCCTGTGTGGGACGGCAAGCAATTCGTGCCGCGCCTGCAATTGCCGTTGTCGCTGTCGTACGACCATCGTGTTATCGACGGCGCGTCGGCTGCACGCTTCAACGCCTATCTGGGTGCCTTGCTGGCGGACTTCCGCCGCATCGCACTGTAAAAGGGGACACGATGAGCAAAGTTGAAATCAAGGTCCCGGACATCGGCGATTTTCATGACGTGGACGTCATCGAAGTGCTCGTGGCCGAAGGCGACACCATTACAGCCGAGCAAAGCCTGATCACCGTTGAAACCGATAAGGCGTCGATGGAAATCCCGGCTACGCAAGGGGGCAAGATCACCGCGCTCAAGATCAAGGTGGGTGACAAGGTCAGTCAGGGCACCGTGCTGCTGGAAGTCGAAGCCGCTGCTGGCGGCGATGCCGGCGCAGGCAAGGAAAGCAAGTCGGGCGGTGCTGAGAAGCCCGCAGCCTCGGCCGACGCGGCCAAGTCGGCTTCGTCCTCGGATTCGGCTGACGCGAAGTCTGGCTCAGGTGCATCGGCAGGTGCTTCGGCGTCCAACGGTGGCCAGCAGGCTGCAGCCACCAAGGGCGACTCGCAAACGTCGGCCAGTGGCCGCGAAACGGCGGGTACTGCCAACAAGGCCGCACCCACGCCCGCCAAGTTCTCCGGTCAGGCCGACATCGAATGCGACATGGTCGTGCTGGGCGCAGGCCCGGGCGGCTACTCCGCCGCGTTCCGCGCAGCCGACCTGGGCATGAACGTCGTGCTCGTCGAACGCTATGCGACGCTGGGTGGGGTTTGCCTGAACGTCGGTTGCATTCCCTCCAAGGCGCTGTTGCACACCGCCGCTGTGATGGAAGAAGCCAAGTCGCTTGCCGACCATGGCATCACGTTCAGCGAGCCCACGATCGATCTCGGCAAACTGCGCGCGTTCAAAGACGGCGTCGTGGGCAAGCTCACGGGCGGATTGGCCGGCATGGCCAAGGCCCGCAAGGTCAAGGTCGTGACAGGCAATGGCGAGTTCGCCGATCCCAATCACCTTACCGTGAAGGCTGCCGACGGCAAATCGCAAACGATCCGCTTCAAGCAGGCCATCATCGCGGCCGGCAGCCAATCGGTGAAGTTGCCTTTCCTGCCCGAAGACGACCGCATCGTCGATTCGACCGGCGCGCTGTTGCTGCGTTCGATTCCGAAGAAAATGCTGATCGTGGGCGGTGGCATCATCGGCCTGGAAATGGGCACTGTGTACTCGGCATTGGGCGCACGCCTGGACGTGGTCGAAATGCTCGACGGTTTGATGCAGGGCGCCGACCGCGACCTGGTCAAGGTGTGGCAGAAAATGAATACGCCGCGCTTCGACAACATCATGCTCAAGACCAAGACGGTAGGCGCGAAAGCCAAGAAAGACGGCATCTACGTCACGTTCGAAGGCGAGGGCGCCCCGAAGGAGCCTCAACGCTACGACCTGGTGCTCCAGGCTGTGGGCCGCAGTCCCAACGGCAAGAAGATCGGCGCCGAACGGGCTGGCATCATCGTGGGCGATCGTGGCTTCATCGAGGTCGACAAGCAATTGCGCACCAACGTGCCGCATATCTTTGCGATTGGCGACATCGTTGGGCAACCCATGCTGGCCCACAAGGCCGTGCATGAAGGCCACGTTGCCGCCGAAGCTGCACACGGTGAAAAGAGCTTCTTCGACGCGCGCGTCATTCCGTCGGTGGCGTACACCGATCCGGAAGTGGCATGGGTTGGCCTGACCGAGGATGCCGCCAAGCAGCAAGGCATCAAGATCCAGAAGGGCGTGTTCCCCTGGGCCGCCTCGGGCCGCGCGATTGCCAATGGCCGTGATGAAGGCTTCACCAAGCTCCTGTTCGATGCCGACACGCATCGCATCCTGGGTGGAGGAATCGTCGGCACGCATGCTGGTGATTTGATCAGCGAAGTGGCGTTGGCCGTCGAAATGGGCGCTGATGTGATCGACATCGCCAAGACCATCCATCCGCACCCGACGCTGGGTGAATCGGTGGGCATGGCCGCTGAAGTGGCCGAAGGCGTTTGCACCGACTTGCCGCCGATGCGGAAGAAATAATGGGGGGCTCGCCGGCCGGTTAGGCTGGTCGGCGCCTTTTATGAATGGCCGCGCAATTGATTTGTGCGGCCATTTTTTTGAATGTTTAGGTTTGTTGTTGGCACCTTCGAGAGCACGGCTCACCACGAGGAACGGCCGTTGGACTTGTGATCCAACGGCCGTTTTTCTTTGCCAATGCAGAGGGCCTGGTCCGCCTGCGCCGGCAAAGCGGGGAAGGGCTGTGAGGGCAACCCTTGTACTGCCTACTACGTACTCAGGTACTGCTTTGTTGCACTGTTGCAGTGGCGACCGCACGGGTGCAGCGCTCACTGCCTCAATGCTCTATTCCGTGCGAGTCGCTTATTGCAGCAGCGACAGCACCGATTGCGGCACTTGGTTCGCTTGGGACAGCACCGAGGTGCCGGCTTGCTGCAGAATCTGCGAACGGCTCATGTTCGACACTTCCGTCGCGTAATCGGCATCTTCGATACGCGAACGCGCAGCGGACAGGTTGTTGACCGTGTTGTTGAGGTTGGCCACCGTGGATTGGAAACGGTTTTGCACGGCACCCAGCGAGCTACGCAGCGAATCGACTTGCGACAACGCTGCATCCAACTTCTTGAGGGGATCGCCAGTCGAGGCGAATGACGTCACGCCACCGAAATCGACGGGGTCGGCTGCGGTGAACTCCAAGGTTGTACCGGCAGCGTTCAGCGTTCCTTTGGACGTATCGATCGCAACGTAGATTTTGTCACCGCCCTTTACACCCTCGCGAGTCGCGTCCGGCTCTACCGTAACTTCAGCGAACAGGTTGCCTTTCTCATCCGCGACCACGACAGGCGTGGGGGGCGTTGAGCCGAGATCGGCCAAGCCAGTGGTGCCCGCCAAGGTGACCGAAGTCACTTTGGTCGTATCGCCGTACGCTTTCTTTAGGGCATCGGCAACGCCCGCCGTGCTAGTGGTACCGACCGGGCCCGAAACGTTGAAGCCGCTCAGCTTCAGCGTTCCAGCGTCAATCTTCTGCAGATCAATGTCGATTGTTTCGCTGTCGTTGGCGCCCACTTGAATCTTCAACGTCTGGTCAGAAGCCAAGACCTTCACGCCGTTGAATTGCGTTTGATCGGACACACGATCGATTTCAGCGAGACGTTGTTCAATTTCGCCTTGAATCGACTTCAAGTCGCTCGCCGAGTTCGAGCCGTTTGCGGCTTGCACCGACAACTCGCGAATGCGCTGCAGGTTCGTATTGATTTCATTCAGTGCGCCTTCCGTCGTTTGCGCGACCGAGATGCCTTCGTTGGCGTTGCGCGAAGCTTGCGACAGCCCTTTGATGTTTGCCGTGAAGCGGTTGGCGATGGCTTGGCCGGCGGCATCGTCCTTGGCGCTGTTGATGCGGAAGCCCGACGACAGGCGTTCGATGGCCGTGCCCAAGCTGTTTTGCGATTTGTTGAGGTTGTTTTGAGCAACCAGCGAAAGGTAGTTGGTATTGATGACAGCCATGGAGGCGCTCCAAGTAAAGTTAAAGCCGTCTGGCCGGTTTGGGCCGAACGAGTCAGGCGCCCGGATGGGTTTGTGTTGCCTGTGACCCGATAACGTCGCCTTTCACGGTGACTTCAGCGGAATTAACAATTGGATCGGAAGCGGAAATGCAAAAACCGGCCGAAGCCGGTTTTTGCGTCAAGCAAGTAGTGCGGGTGTTGCTTGCTACGAGATTATTGCAGCAGCGACAGAACCGACTGGGGCACTTGGTTTGCCTGAGCCAGAACCGAGGTGCCAGCCTGTTGAAGGATTTGAGCCTTCGACATGTTCGACACTTCCGTGGCGTAGTCGGCATCTTCGATGCGCGAACGAGCGGCGGACAGGTTGTTGATCGTATTGTTAAGGTTATTGACAGTCGACTGGAAGCGGTTCTGGACAGCGCCGAGGTCCGATCGGAGCGAATCGACATCTGCCAGAGCGGCGTCAATCTTCTCCAAGGGGTTCGCTGTGGCGGTTTTGCCTGCACCGGTTGCGACCGCAATCTTCGCACCAATAGTCACCTGGCCAGGAACAGCGTCAACTGGGGGGACAGCGGCAGCATCTTCCGCAGTGCCTGCGGTATAAGTAGCAGAGTAATACTCTCCATCTACCTCTGCAACGTATTTGGTCGTGCCATTATCGTCGTAGCTATGCAACGCCTGCGTAGTTGCACCGGCAGGACCACCGGAAAATTCGATGCTACCACCTGCGTCATCCGTGTCGGCGATTTCGGTGAGATCATCTGTGCCGATGGAACCGGACACCGACAAATCAGTCAGCTTCAGTGTTGCAATGTTGATTTGTTTCAAATTGATGTCGATTGTCTCACCGTCATTGGCACCGACTTGAATTTTCATCGCGTCGGTCTGCGTGAGAACGCTAGTACCGTTAAATTTGGTCTGGGTCGAAACACGATCGATTTCTTGCATGCGCTGATCGATTTCTGCTTGGATCGAGTCGAGATCCGAACCTGAATTGGTACCGTTCGATGCCTGAACCGTCAATTCGCGGATGCGCTGCAGGTTGTTGTTGATTTCGTTCAACGCGCCTTCGGTCGTCTGAGCGAGCGAGATGCCATCGTTGGCGTTACGGGCGGCTTGCGTCAAACCCTTGACGTTGGCGGTAAAGCGGTTGGCAATGGCTTGACCAGCTGCATCGTCCTTGGCGCTGTTGATGCGCAGGCCCGACGACAGCTTTTCGATAGCCGAACCCAGCGTGTTTTGCGATTTCGTCAGGTTGTTTTGGGCAACGAGCGAAAGGTAGTTGGTATTGATGACCGGCATGGAAATGCTCCCAGGTGTAGAAAATTACTTGCCTAATTTGGGGGCAGCCCTGCTGCCCTACCTGTAGACCGACTAGTCGTTACTAGCTTGCCTACATCCTGGGTAACGGCGGTTACGAATGGATCTTTAGGGGTCCGATTAACAAATAGTCGGAAATATCTGGATTTTCTTAACGGCTGGATGGATGGGCCTCGAGCGCGACTACGAATTTCCCATCGCCTGCATAGGGACGAGAGCACTGGTGCACGCCTGAGGACGCAATAGGGAGTGCCGTTGCGCCAGGAAGGAACCGGTGAACATCACGCCAGGCACAATCAATGGAGAAGGCTAACTGGGGAACGCGCTTTGAGGATGGTGACTTGTGTTAGTCGTCTACGCGGCGAGCAAATGCGCCGGGAGGGCGCTGATCTCGACAGGCTATCGTTGATAGCGCACTTGATGCGTATCTTGATGGTGTTTATAGATGTGAGTAGGGTCTATAGAGACAGAAGGGGCGAACCGATAGGCAGAGCCGAACGGATTGGCAGACACGGCAGCGCTTGCTAAATGACTTGTGCCAAGTCCATGCCGTCCGGCAGTCTATGCCAGGACATCTCAGACAGATAGTTCCGAATGCGCGCGGTCGCTTGTGTACGAAGCTGGCATACCCGCGCTTCAGTCACATTAAGCACGGCGCCAATTTCTTTCAGATTGAGCCCTTGCTCGAAATAGAGCGAAAGCAGCAGCTTCTCGCGCTCCGGTAGCGCATCGATCGCTTCGATCACGGTACGACGCAGATCGTTTGCCAACAAATGATCGATCGGGTTGCCGCCGGCGGCGACGCCGCCCAGCGAATGTTCGATTCCGCCATCGAGGTTATCGCTTTGCGTGGCGAAATCCTCGTAGTGCACCACCTGCACACCCTGTGCATCATTAAGAAGCGCGTGATAGGCCGGCAAATCGAGATCCATGCCCTTTGCAATCTCGCCTTCGCTGGGCGCGCGCATGAGTTCACGTTCGAGCTTTTGTATCGTCTGTTCGATTTTCTTGGCTTTTGCCCGCACGCTGCGCGGCAGCCAATCCTGATTGCGCAGTTCATCGAGCATTGCGCCGCGAATGCGGGCAGTGGCGTACGTCTCGAACTGAGCCTCGGCCGTTTCCTGGTAGCGCCGTACGGCGTCGAGCAAACCGATCATGCCAGCCTGAATCAGGTCGTCGAGCTCTACGCTGGCGGGAAGCCTGGCCAGCAGCTGCAACGCCAGCCTGCGAACAAGCGGCGCGTAGCGATCGAGAGCATCTTCATTTACGGGCATTGGCGCGAGATCGGTGACGATGGTCGATCTGAACGTGTGAGGCAACGGTCAGCCGACGCTGTAGGCAAGTCACAACACGCGCAATGTTGCTCGTGTCGTCTACCTACCCGGCATTCTCCGCAAGTTTTTCAAGCTCATTCTCGCAATCACCCTTAAGAAGTAGGGCCATTTCGCCGTATTACGCCCGCACTACATCTTTAGGCGTCGTACAAATGATGCAGCTTTTTCGCATCTCCACATGTTTTGTCATATTTAATGCGGAAAATGTCACCATTCGTGGTAAATTTTAAGAATGTTGCGAAGTTTTGATACATAACGACATGTTTTCGGGGCATTGAGACATAGAAACCGCAAGTTTCTGTTACGTCTGTAAATTCTCCGGGGATGACCCCAACTTGGAGCCGCCACTACTGTGAACCCCGCCGATAACACCCTGCTTGCCGACATTCGTGAAGTCAATCTTTCGTACCTGATGCTGACCCAGCGTATGTTGCGTGATGATTATTCGACCGCCATGTTCCGCTTGGGCTTCAGCAACGAAGTGGCTGACATCCTGGTTCGTCTTTCGCCCGCACAACTCGTGCGGCTCGCCAGCTCCAGCTCTTTGCTGTGCCGATTCCGCTTTGACGATTACAGCTTGCTGTCCGCGTTGACGCAAGACACGTTTGGTGGAGCGTTGCAGCAAGCACACGCCACCATTCTGCTGTCGAAGCAGCCCGTCGAAGAACTCAACTAAGTCGCTCGACGACCTCCATGGCCACCAAAAGCATTTCCAAAGAAGCCGGCGACATCATGCTCGCCAGCACCATGATTACCCTGGGCGCACGTCTGCAGGTCTTGCAGGCCGAGACGGATCTGAGTCACGATCGGTTGGCGCGCCTTTATCGCGAGATCCGGGGTTGCTCGCCACCCAAGGGCATGTTGCCGTTCTCGGTCGACTGGTTCATGACCTGGCTGCCGAATGTGCACTCGTCTTTGTTTTTCAATGTCTATCAGTTCCTGAATCAGCGCACGCCCGCCAAGGGCACGCGCGCGATCATCGACGCTTACAAGCTCTACCTCGAACACGTGGCAGAGAAGGGCGGAGATCCGTCGGAGCCCGTGCTGAGCTTCACGCGTGCCTGGATGTTGGTGCGTTTTTTCGACAGCGGCATGATGCAATTGTCGGAGTGCCGTCAGTGCGGCGGCCATTTCGTGGCACATGCGCACGATCTGCAAGGCAGTTTCGTATGCGCAATTTGCCGTCCGCCGCCACGCGCCGGCAAGACACGCGCGGCGCGTGACAGCAAAGTCCCTGCAATGTCGCTCGCAGTGCCTAAATTCTCGTGATGCGGTGCCGTTAATAGAGTAGGCAATCCGGATGCTACGTGAGAGTTACACGTGGCGCAGTTTCAAGACTTCGGCGCCCAGTGTTGGGCGCCGATTTTTTTTCGTCAGGCGCACTCGCTGGCGTTTGAGTTTCCAACATCCGGCGCTCATAAGCGATGAAGAGCCCCTGAAAATGGCCGGTAACTCAGCGATCCGAAGGTCGGCCTTCAAGCGAAGATGAGCGCTGGGTAGTTACGTACCAGCTAGGCAGGGACCACCGTGTTAATCATTTTTGGATTCATCGTCGTCATCGTCTCGGTCGTCGGCAGTTTTGTCGGACTGGGCGGGCATTTGGGCGCGCTTTACCAGCCGCTCGAGCTGACCTTGATCGGCGGCGCCGCGTTCGGCGCCTTCTTGGCAAGCAACAGCAAGAAATCGATCAAGCTCGTCGTGCAGTCGATCCCATTGGCAATCAAGGGCGCGCCCTACAGCAAGCAAAGCTACATGGAGGTCATGGGCCTCTTGTATGTGCTGCTCAACAAGGCGCGCCGCGAAGGTCTGATGGCGATCGAATCGCACATCGAGGATCCCACCTCCAGCCCGATTTTCAGCGAATATCCCAGCATTACCAAAGATCCGAAATTGATGGAATTCATCACGGATTACCTGCGCATCATGATCAGCGGCAACATGAGTTCGTTCGAGATCGAAACGCTCATGGATGAAGATATCGAAACCTATCGCCATGAGCGCGATGTGCCTGCGCACGCGCTGCAATCCGTTTCCGACGGCTTGCCCGCATTCGGCATCGTGGCCGCAGTGCTGGGCGTGATCAAGGCCCTGGCTGCGGTCGATCAGCCGCCCGCAATTCTTGGCGACCTGATTTCCAAGGCCATGGTCGGTACGTTCCTCGGTATCTTGTTGGCCTATGGCTTCGTGGGCCCGCTCGGTTCGCGCGTGCAGCGCGTGTCCGATGAGTCGATGAAGATCCTTGAGTGCATCAAGACCACCTTGTTGGCCAGCATGAACGGCTACCCGCCGCAACTGGCTGTCGAGTTCGGCCGGAAAGTGCTTTTCTCATCCGTGCGTCCGTCGTTTGCCGAGCTCGAAGAGCACGTTAAGCAGACCAAGTCGAAGACCTGACCGGGCACGCAATGAGTACCCCTAATAATCATCGTATCGTCGTGCGCCGCAAGAAGGCGCGCGGGGGTGGTGGCGGTCACCACGGCGGCAGTTGGAAGATTGCCTACGCCGACTTCATCACGGCCATGATGGCGTTCTTTCTTGTGTTGTGGCTGGTCAGCATTGTGCCCCGCGAGCAGCTCAAGGGAATCGCCGATTATTTCAAGATGCCGCTGAAGGCCGCGATCGTCGGCGGCCCGAATAGTTCGGCGGAAACGAGCGCGATACCGGGCGGAGGATCCGATCCGATCCGCGATCAGGGTGAGGTGCGCCGTTCCAATGGGGAGCGTGTGCAGGCTGCCGCAGATGCCGAGCGGCGCGACATGCGCCGGCTTGAAGATCTGAAGCGCCGGCTGGAACAGATGATCGAATCCAGTCCGGTACTGCGCGCGTTTCGCCCGCAGTTGCTGCTCGACATCACGACCGAAGGTCTGCGCATCCAGATCGTCGATGCGCAGAATCGTCCCATGTTCGCCACCGGCCGTGCCGACGTGCAGCCTTATATGCGCGACATTCTCCGGGAGCTCGGTCCCGTTTTGAATGACATGCCCAACAAGATCTCGCTGTCGGGCCACACCGATGCGGTTCAGTACGCGCGCGGTGAGCGCGCTTACAGCAACTGGGAACTTTCAGCCGACCGTGCGAACTCGTCCCGGCAGGAGTTGGTCGCCGGCGGGATGAACGAAGGAAAGGTGCTGCGGATCATGGGCTTGTCGTCCAGCATGAGCCTGATTAAAGATGATCCATATGCTGCCGTTAATAGACGTATCAGCTTGATCGTGCTCAATTTCCGAACGCAACGTCGTATCGAAGCCGAGAATGCAGCCGCCGGGGGATCTCCCGTGTCTGGCGTGTCCGATTTCGATGCTGCCGTTTCTGGCGGTGCTGCGGCACCCGAAAGCGATGCGGCAACCGCCGGCAACGTTACGCCTTCCGGTGGCCTTCGGTCATCGGGAGCAACAACGCCGGCGAACGCCGCTGTATCTCAATAGGAGTTTTTCATTCCATGCCGTGCAAGACCATTCTGGTAGCCGACGATTCCGCCACCATGCGCATGATCGTTCAAGCCACGCTGGCGAGCGATAACTGGTCTGTCCTCGTCGCCAGCAATGGCAAGGACGCACTTGCGGCAATCGCCGATAAGTCGGTCGACCTGGTCGTCACCGACTGGAATATGCCTGTCATGGGTGGGCTGGGGTTGATCCAGGGATTGCGCACGTCGCCGCAGCATCGCGATGTGCCGGTTCTGGTGCTCACCACGGAAGAAGATCAGGAAAGCAAACTCGCCGCACGTGACTTGGGCGTGCGCGGTTGGTTGGGCAAGCCCGTAGATCCGGACGTATTGCTCGATATGGCCACCGAGATTTTGATGCAACCTCAGGCTTCCACTCTTTAATCGAAGTTCTCTAACCCATGAGCAATACTTTGGACCTGAGTCAATTTTTCGATACCTTTTTCGACGAAGCGGACGAACTGCTCGCACAGATGGAGCAGTTGTTGCTCGAATTGGATGTCGATACGCCCGACATCGAGCAACTCAACGCCATTTTTCGTGCGGCACATTCGATCAAGGGCGGTGCGGCCACCTTCGGTTGCTTCCAGCACCTGGCTGAAACCACACATTTGCTCGAAAACCTGCTCGACGAAATCCGCCGGGGCGAGATGGCTCTGCGCACCGATATGATCGACACCTTTCTGGAAACCAAGGACGTGTTGAAAAGCCAACTTGACGCTTATCGCGCTTCTGCAGTGCCCGATGAGGAAACCTTTTCGCGCATTTGCGGCATTCTGCGGCAGATCGCTGACGAGCACCGCGAAGCGCTGCAGGGCGGCGGCTCGGTATCGGCTTCACCAGCAGCACCGGCTGCCCCTGTTGCAGTTGCCACGCCGGAGGTTTCGACCGCGCAGCCGGCACCCGTTGCTGTGGCGGCCATGGCGCCGGCAGCATCTTCCGCTGCCACCATCACCGATACGAGTCTGCCGCTATGCGTGCGCATCTCGGGGGTGAGTGGCAAGGATGCGCAATCCTTGCTTGAGGAAATGGGTCATCTGGGCCGCGTGCTCGGCCACGAGCAGGGTGCTGAGTCCCTGACGGTGTGGGTAGACAGCACCTGCAGCGCTGACGACATCGAGGCCGTATGCTGCTTTATCGTCGACGGCGACCAGATCGGTATTTCGCGCGAAGCCTATGGCGCACCGGTGCCCGCAGCATCGCCGTCGGCTGCAGCGCCCACGATCGTGGCAGCCGCTACGCCCGCACCGGCTGCGGTGCAGCAGGCTGCACAAGAGGCGGCAAGTGTGGTGGCGCAGGCGCAATCCACGAGCGCAAGCGATATTTCGATCACCTCCAATGCGGCGCCGGTTGCGCCCAGCACACCCGCGGCACCTCGCGCGGCGGCCAAGCCGGCCGCAGGTGCGTCGGGCGCCGACAAGGAAAACACGTCGATTCGTGTGGGCGTCGAGAAAGTCGATCAGGTGATCAATCTGGTGGGCGAACTCGTCATCACGCAAGCCATGCTCGCGCAGATCGCCTCCACGCTGGACCCCGTCTTGCACGATCGTCTGCTCAACGGCATGGAGCAACTGGAGCGCAATGCGCGCGATCTGCAAGAGTCGGTCATGTCCATTCGAATGATGCCGATGGATTATGTATTCAGCCGCTTCCCGCGTGTGGTGCGAGACATTGCCACGAAGATGGGCAAGCAGATCGAGTTGCAGACGATCGGTCGTGCAACCGAGCTGGACAAGAGCCTTATCGAGCGCATCATCGATCCGCTTACCCACTTGGTGCGCAACAGTCTGGATCACGGCATTGAAACGCCTGAAAAGCGTATTGCTGCAGGCAAGGATCCCGTTGGCAATCTGATGTTGTCGGCGCAGCATAGCGGCGGCAACATCGTCATCGAAGTCAGCGACGACGGCGGCGGTCTGAACCGCGAACGCTTGTTGCAGAAAGCGATTTCACAAGGCATCGCCATCAGTGAAAACGCCAGCGACGACGAAGTCTGGCAGTTGATCTTCGCGCCGGGCTTTTCGACGGCCGAAAAAGTGACGGATATCTCCGGCCGCGGTGTGGGCATGGACGTCGTTCGACGCAACATCCAGGACATGGGCGGTCATGTGCAATTGTCGTCCACGCCGGGTGAAGGTACGACCACGCGCATTGTCTTGCCATTGACGTTGGCCATTCTCGACGGCATGTCGGTTCGCGTCGGTCAGGAAACCTTCATTCTGCCGCTGAATCACGTCACCGAGTCGCTGCAGCCCACGTCCGATCAGATCTACTCCGTCACGGGCAATGAGCGCGTGCTGTTGGTCCGGGGTGAGTACTTGCCGCTGGTCGAGATGCACCGCGTCTTTGATGTGGCCGGTGCGCAAGCGGATCCGATGCAAGCAATTGCGGTGATCATGCAAGCACAGGAGCGCCGATTCGCGTTGCTCGTCGACCACCTCGTCGGACAGCACCAGGTCGTGGTGAAGAATCTCGAATCCAACTATCGCAAGGTTCCTGGCGTTTCGGCCGCCACCATCCTGGGTGACGGCAGCGTCGCGCTCATCATCGATGTGTTTGCGCTGGCACGCGCTAATCGCGAGAAGTCGTTTTCGGCCGAAGCCCTTTTGAATTAACGGAGAACATCATGGCCGCAAAGCCCCAAAGCCACCATGCGCGCGTCGAAGACGCCGGCAGCGAATTTCTGGTCTTCACCCTGGGTGAGGAAGAGTACGGTATCGACATCCTGAAAGTGCAGGAGATCCGCGGATACGACGCCGCCGTGGTCACCCGCATCGCCAATGTGCCCACGTTCATCAAGGGTGTGACCAATCTGCGCGGCATCATCGTGCCGATCGTCGATCTGCGCATCAAGTTCAACCTGGGCAAGGTCGAATACAACGAGCAAACCGTTGTGATCATCCTGAACCTCGATCGCCGCGTGGTCGGCATCGTGGTCGATGGTGTATCCGACGTGCTCATGCTCAACGCGGGTCAGATCCGTCCGGCGCCCGAGTTCGGCGCCACGCTGTCCACTGAGTATCTGACCGGTCTGGGTACCGTCGACGAGCGCATGCTCATCCTGGTGGACATCGAGCGCCTCATGACCAGCGACGAGATGGCGCTGGTCGAAAAAGTCGCAAGCTAACACTATCTAGTAGGCATCTCGGCGTGCAAACCTTGGACGTCCAATCTGGCTTCACCGCCGAGCGGCAATTCGAATTCAGCGATAGCGACTTTGCACGTGTGCGAAGCATGATTCATGCACGCGCTGGCATTTCGCTCGGCGGACACAAGCGCGAGATGGTGTATAGCCGCCTCTCCAGGCGCTTGCGTGCGCTCGATCAGGTGGCGTTCAAGCGCTATCTCGACGATCTTGAGGCGCGGCACGATGCGCCGGAGTGGGAGCATTTCGTCAACGCGTTGACGACCAACCTCACATCGTTCTTCCGTGAGGCGCATCATTTTCCGCTGCTCGATGCCTTCGTGCGAACGCGGCCCGGGCCGATTTCGGTGTGGTGCTGTGCGGCGTCCACGGGCGAAGAGCCTTATTCGATCGCGATTACCTTGGCAGAAGCACTGGGTCCCAAAGTGTCGAATGCGTCGGTGTTCGCCACCGACATCGACACAAATGTGCTCGCGCAAGCGCGGCAGGCGACCTATAACTTCGAGCGCGTCTCCAAGATGTCTGAGGAGCGCCTGCGACGCTTCTTCCTCAAGGGGCGCAATACCTCTGCCGGCCGGGTGCGCGTCAAGCCCGAGATCGCGTCGATGGTGCAGTTCGATACGCTCAACCTGCTTGCCCCCAGTTGGTCGATCGATACTCGTTTCGACGTTATTTTCTGTCGCAACGTCATGATTTATTTTGATAAACCCACGCAGGCGCGGATTCTGGAGCGATTCGCGCCGTTGCTCAAGCCGGGCGGGTTGCTGTTTGCGGGACATTCCGAGAATTTCACGTACATCACCCAGAGTTTCCGCCTGCGCGGACAAACGGTATATGAGCTGGCGAGTGGGGGTGTGCTGCGGGAGAAGGATGTATGACGCAAAAAATTAAGGTCCTGTGTGTAGATGATTCTGCATTGGTGCGCGGTCTGATGACCGAAATCATCAACGGTCAGCCCGACATGGAAGTGGTGGCGACTGCGCCCGATCCCTACGTGGCGCGGGATCTGATCAAGCGACACAATCCGGATGTGTTGACGCTGGACGTCGAAATGCCCCGCATGGATGGCCTCGATTTCCTTGAAAAACTGATGCGCTTGCGGCCGATGCCGGTCGTGATGGTGTCTTCGCTTACTGAGCGCGGCTCCGAGATCACGCTGCGCGCGCTCGAGTTGGGCGCGATCGACTTCGTGACCAAGCCGCGTCTGGGCATTCGCGACGGCCTGCTCGAGTACACCGAGATGATCGCCGACAAGATTCGCGCAGCCTCACGTGCTCGTATTCGACCCGCCGCGCCGGCGGCAAGTGCGCCACCGGTGGCGACGCTGAAGCGGCCGTTGTCCAGTTCCGAGAAGCTGGTCATCATCGGCTCGTCCACGGGCGGCACCGAAGCCATCCGAACGGTGCTGCAGCCGTTGCCGCCAGACAGCCCGGCCATCCTGATCACGCAGCACATGCCTGCCGGTTTCACGCGGTCGTTTGCGCAGCGGCTCGATTCGCTGTGTGCCGTCACTGTGTGCGAGGCTCAGCACGGTCAGCGCGTTCTGCCTGGTCACGTCTATCTGGCGCCTGGTGGCGAGCAACACATGCGCTTGGGCCGCAGTGGCGCCAATTACGTGGTCGAGCTCGAAGCCGGTGATCCGGTCAATCGTCATCGCCCGTCGGTCGATGTGCTGTTTCGTTCAGCTGCCGCGAATGCTGGACGCAACGCGATCGGCGTGATCCTGACCGGCATGGGCAAGGATGGCGCGGCCGGTCTGTTGCAGATGCGCCAGGCGGGCGCACACACGGTGGCGCAGGACGAGGCAAGTTGCGTCGTATTCGGTATGCCCAGAGAGGCTATCGCCCTGGGTGCCGCCGAGTCCGTCGTCACATTGAATTCAATGAGTGAACATATTTTGGCGCATGTCGGCGACCGAGGTAATCGCGTCTGACGCGATACCGTCATCGGTCACCGTGCGTGGCATTTCAATTTCTGGAGTTCGACCATGGTAGACAAAAGTCTGAAAATTCTGGTGGTGGATGATTTCCCCACCATGCGGCGCATCATCCGCAATTTGCTGAAAGAGCTGGGCTTCGAGAACGTCGACGAAGCGGAAGACGGCGCGCAGGGACTGGACAAGCTGCGCAATGGCGGCTTTCAGTTCGTCGTGTCGGACTGGAATATGCCCAATATGGACGGGTTGACGATGTTGCAAAACATCCGCGCCGATGCTGCGCTTTCCAAGCTGCCCGTGTTGATGGTGACGGCTGAAGCCAAGAAGGAAAACATTGTCGCGGCCGCTCAGGCTGGCGCCAACGGCTATGTGGTCAAGCCCTTCACCGCTGCAACGCTTGAAGAGAAGCTCAACAAGATCTTCGAAAAGCTCGGTGCTTAAGGATCCACGATGACTACATCTCCGCCATTGATGATCACCGAGTCGCCCGATCTGATCCACAAGATTGCGTCGCTCACGCGCATGCTGCGCGACAGTGTGCGCGAACTCGGCCTGGATCAAGCGCTCAAGGACGCCGCCGAAGCGATTCCGGACGCGCGTGACCGCTTGCGTTATGTGGCCCGGATGACCGAACAGGCCGCCGAGCGCGTGCTGACCGCCACCGAAGAAGCGCAGCCGATTCAGGACGGTCTGGCCAAGCAGGCGAAGGCACTCGATGGTCGTTGGACCGAGTGGTTCGAGCAGCAGCCGCTCGAGCTGACGGACGCAAAGGCCCTTGTCGCCGATACCCGTGCCTATCTTGGTCACGTGCCTGCGCAGACGCACATCACCCAGGCCAAGTTGATGGAAATCATCATGGCGCAGGACTTCCAGGACCTGACGGGCCAGGTCATCATGAAAATGATGGATGTGATCGGGCTCATCGAGCGCGAACTCGTGCAGGTGTTGCTCGACAATGTGCCGCAGGAACGCCGCGACGAGGCCGCAGGCTTGTTGAACGGGCCCCAGGTCAATCCCGCCGGCAAGGCGGACGTCGTCACCAGTCAGGATCAGGTGGACGACCTGCTGGCCAGCCTGGGCTTTTAAGCGCAGGCACATCTTCGGACGATGGTGGTGGAATAGGGTGGTTTTCCGCCCGTTGCTTCCACGATCGCGGCGTCTTGCCGAATTCTAGAATGCGTTATGGGTGACCTGGGCCGACCTCCGTGCCCGCACCGTAACGCATTGCCGAATGTCCGAAGAAAGCGATCTCGAAAAGACAGAAGCCGCTTCTCCCCGGCGCCTTGAAAAGGCGCGAGAGGAGGGGCAGGTTGCGCGTTCGCGCGAGTTGGGTACGTTCGCCTTGCTGGCAGCCGGTGCGGCAGCATTGTGGCTGGCAGGTCCCGCGATGTACCGCGACTTGCGTGGCGTGGTGCGCCACGGCTTGGCCTTCGATCAGCGCATTATTCACGATCCGGGCGTCATGGTCGCCATGGCGGTGGATTCCGCCGGCCAGGTGTTGCTCATGCTGTTGCCGATATTCGGGGTGTTGATGGTCGCTGCGGTCGTGTCATCGATCGTCTTGGGCGGACTGGTGTTTTCCGCGCAAGCATTGGCGCCCAAGTTCTCCAAAATCAGCCCCATTGCTGGCATCAAGCGGATGTTCTCGGCCCAAACCCTGGCAGAGCTCTTCAAGGCGGTCGCGAAAGCGGTGATGGTGGGCGGCATCGGCGCCGCAGTCATCTGGCACTATCACCGCGAGATGTTGGCGCTGATGCACGCCGCGGCACCCGAAGCGTTGGCGCGGATGATCAGCGTGGTTGCCCTGTGTGCAGCCCTCATCATTTCATCGCTGCTGATCATCGTGGCACTCGATGTGCCGTGGCAACTTTGGCAGCACTACAAGAAACTGCGTATGTCCAAGCAGGACGTCAAGCAGGAACACAAGGAAAGCGACGGCGACCCGCATATCAAGGCGCGTATTCGTCAAGAGCAGCGTGCCATGGCCCGTCGTCGCATGATGACCGAGGTGCCCAAGGCCGATGTCGTGGTGACCAATCCCACGCACTTTGCGGTTGCCTTGAAATATAACGAAGCCGGTGGCGGTGCGCCCAAAGTGATCGCCAAAGGATCCGGCCTGATCGCGCTCAAGATTCGCGAACTCGCCGCACAGCACCGTATTCCCACATTGGAAGCGCCACCGCTGGCGCGTGCCCTCCACAAGCATGTGGATATTGGCCAGGAAATTCCGGCAGACCTTTACACGGCCGTCGCGGAAGTTCTGGCTTGGGTGTTTCAACTTCGCGTTTGGCGACCGGGCTTTGGTGTCCATCCCGTCGCGCCGTCTCAACTTGCCGTACCGCCCGCGCTGGACCCGCAATCGCCGTCCGCGGGCGTGGAGTAGATAGGTCATGGGTAATTTCTTAAGCGTCTTGCGACGTAACGGCGGCAGTCACGCGAAGCTGATGGCAGGGCCGCTGTTGATCGTCATGGTGCTGGCGATGATGATCATCCCGCTATCGCCGTTCGTTCTGGATCTTTTCTTCACGTTCAATATTGCGTTGTCGGTCATGATCCTGCTGGTGGCGATGTTCACCAGCAAGCCGCTCGACTTTGCCGCGTTTCCGTCGGTGTTGTTGTTCGCCACGCTGTTGCGCCTTTCGCTCAACGTCGCGTCCACGCGGGTCGTGCTACTGAATGGCCATACGGGTCCTGATGCTGCGGGACACGTCATTGAAGCGTTCGCCACATTTCTGATCGGTGGCAACTTTGCTGTCGGCATCATCCTCTTCATCATCCTCACGTTGATCAACTTCGTGGTGATTACGAAGGGTGCAGGGCGGATCGCGGAAGTGGGTGCGCGCTTTGCCCTGGACGCGATGCCTGGCAAGCAGATGGCGATCGATGCCGATCTGAATGCGGGCTTGATCGGCGAGCATGAAGCCCGACGCCGGCGTGCCGAGGTGTCACAGGAAGCGGACTTCTTCGGTTCGATGGACGGCGCCAGCAAGTTCGTGCGCGGCGATGCGATCGCGGGTTTGATGATCATGTTCCTGAACGTGATCGGCGGACTGATCGTCGGGGTCGCGCAACACGATCTGGGATTTGCTGAATCCGCGCGCGTCTACACGCTGTTGACGATCGGTGACGGCTTGGTCGCCCAGATTCCGGCATTGATCATTTCCACCGCCGCCGGCGTGGTCGTGTCCCGCGTGTCGACGGATCAGGACGTCGGCACACAGATGCTGAGCCAACTGTTCTCGAATCCGGCCGTGCTGTTTCTGACGGCGGGCATTATCGGCATCATGGGCTTGATTCCCAACATGCCGCATGTGGCGTTCCTGTCGTTGGCAACCGCTTTGGCGGTGGGCGGCTACTACCTCAACAAGCGTAAAACCGTGGAAGCGCAGGCCGCCACGAAACCGGCTGCGCAGGTCCAGGCGCAAGCCGATGCGGCCGCCGCCGAGGCAAGTTGGGACGATGTATCGATGGTCGACCAACTCGGACTGGAAGTGGGGTATCGGCTGATTCCGCTGGTCGATCACTCGCAAAATGGAGAGTTGCTGAACCGTATCCGAAGCCTGCGCAAGAAGTTCGCTCAGGATGTGGGTTTCCTGCCGCCGGTCGTACACATCCGAGACAACCTGGAGCTCAAGCCCAACGATTACCGCATTTTGCTCTCAGGCGTGGAGATTGGGCGGGGCGTCGCCCTGACGGGACAATTTCTGGCGATCAATCCGGGCGGCGTCACCATGACATTGCCGGGCAATACCACCACCGATCCCGCCTTTGGCCTGCCCGCCACGTGGATCGATGCCGGGATGCGCGATCAGGCGCAGGTGTCGGGCTACACCGTCGTCGATTCCGGAACGGTGATCGCCACGCATCTGAATCATTTGATGCATCGTCACGGCGGTGAGTTGCTTGGCCGTCAGGAGGTGCAGTCGTTGCTGGACCGGGTGTCGCGCGAAGCGCCGAAGTTGGTTGAAGATCTCGTACCCAAGACATTGTCGCTTACCGTGCTGCAGAAAGTACTGCGCGGATTGCTGGCCGAGGAAGTGCCGATACGCGATATGCGCACGATCATCGATACGCTGGCCGAGAACGCGCCGCGCCTGTCGGCAATTGCGCAAAGCGCGGGTGGTCAGCCGGATACCAACGAGCTTATCGCACTGGTTCGGCGGTCGCTCGGCCGTGCGATCGTGCAGCAATACTACCCGGGCGAGGGGGAGATTCGCGTGATCGGTATCGACGTCAAACTCGAACGGGTGCTCAGCCAGGCGCTCACGACGAGCGGTGGACTTGAGCCGGGTCTTGCCGAAACCCTGCTACGCGAAGCGCAGACCTGCGTCGCTCGAGAAGAGGCTGCCGGCAACGTCCCCGTGTTGATGGTGTCGCCGCTGCTGCGGCCGTCGCTCTCACGCTTTTTGCGTCATCATCTGCCCCAACTGGGCGTGCTGGCCAATACCGAAATTCCTGACGAACGCATGGTGCGCGTCACCAATCTGATTGGTGGAACTAACTCGTGAACATCCTCCGTTTCGTAGCCGAAAACAGCCGTGAGGTGATGCGCCTCGTGCGCGACGCCCTGGGTCCGGATGCCTTAATTGTCTCTAATCGCCGGGTCGGCGGCGGAATCGAGGTCATGGCGGCGTCGGCCGATGATTCGGTTGACGAACGCGACGACGCGCAATCGGATCGACAGCGCGATCCACGATCCTCGTCTGGCGAGCGATCGGATGGGATCTCCGACGGGGCATCTCAAGGGTCGGGGTCCGAACGATCGAACAGCGCGGCCGCTGTGCCGAGCATGCCGTCCTACAGCAGCCCGCATACACCCGCGCCGAGCCTGCCGGCATATGCTAGCGCGCATGCCCCCGCACCCATTCATCGTGGAGCTTCGGCGTACGCCGCGGCAATGCTGCCCAGCGAAGCACCTCCTCAGATGCAGGCGCCGATGCCGCCATCAGTAGCGCGGATGTCTGCGCCCTCGCCGCAAGTCTCGGCGCCATCTGCTTCGCCGGCATCCGCTGCCGCGCCGGCCAGTCAACCGGCCATCGGCAACAGTGCAGCGTCTTCCACGCAAACCGCAGACGCGGGCGTCGGTGCGCAACTGCAGGATGCGATCTCGTCGCTGCAGCGCACGTTTGAAACGCGTATCGAAGGTCTGATGTGGGGGAAGGGCGCGCTGGGGCAGCCCGCAGGCGCGGCACTCTTTCGCGGCCTGCTTGAAGCAGGCTTCAGTGCGCCCCTGGCGCGCGCGTTGCTCGAGCGCTTGCCCAAAGGCTATTCTGCCGAACAGGCCCTGGCCTGGGCGCGTAAAGAGATCACGACGCATTTGCCGCTTCAGGTCGACGAGTCGCCGCTGTGGGAAACGGGTGGCGTATTTGCGTTGGTGGGCCCAACCGGCGTCGGCAAGACGACGACGCTGGCCAAGCTCGCCGCGCGCTGTGTGGCCCGCGTGGGTCGCGACCAGGTTGCCATGCTCACCACGGATAACTTTCGTATCGGTGCGGTTGAACAATTGCAGATCTACGGGCAGTTGTTGTCCATTCCCACGCGATCAGTGCGTGATGCAGCATCGCTGCGTCAAACGTTGGATGAGTGGGGCAACCGGCGCATTGTGCTCATCGACACGACAGGCATCAGTCAGCGCGATCGCAAGCTTGCACAGCAGGCTGCCATGCTGATGGGGGGAGGGCGGCCCGTTCGACGCTTGCTGGTCCTCAATGCGGCCAGTCAGGGCGACACCTTGGATGAGGTGGCACACGCCTATCGCCACGGGGTAGGCGAGGATGTATGCGGCTGCGTAATCACCAAGTTGGACGAAGCCTCGCGACTCGGCGCAGTGCTGGATACCGCCATTCGTCATCGTCTGCCGATTCACTACGTGGCCGGTGGTCAGAAGGTGCCCGAAGATTTTTCGCTGCCGTCGGCGGCGCGCCTCGTCGATCATGCCTTCTCGAGCGTGGCAGCCGACAAGCCTTTGTTCGCTGCAGATGAGTCGGACATGGCGGCACTTTGGGGCGCTGCCACCGAGCGTGCCGAGGCGCGCGACACCAACGATCTCCAGGCACAGCGGCGCAAGCTGCTGAGCCTGGCTCAGCCGTTCGACGCCAATAGTGGTCATGCCGAGCAGGCCTTCAAGGCCCTCAATGCATCCTTGGAAGTGATGACGCGCGATGCGACTTTCCTGGCTGCACGTGCCGATTGGGCCGCGAGGCAGGGCGGAACGCCGGGGGCTGACAATGCAGCCGCCGGATCGTCCGAGGCGGCGCCGACCACCGCACGCACGACGATCGTGGACGGCGCGCGCGCTTATCAGTCGATGGTCGCCCGGCATGCGACAGGCGAAGTGCTCGCCGTTCACGGTAAAGTCAGTACGCGCGGATGGCACGCGGCTGCCGGCAACTTGTCCAGCGCCTTATGGATCGATGCCGAAGGCCGGAGTTTGGGTGCACCGTTGCACCAATTGATTCTGGGGCAAGGTACGCTGTCGTCCTTCTCGGACGGCACCGAGTCGCGCACCGCCGACGAAGCCCTGCGTGCGCGTATTGCCGTGATCTCCCCGGCAGCAGTGGATACGCAAATCGTGCACCTGCTCGATGCTGCGTCCCGCGCGTTGTGTCAGGCACTGAGCGCGGACGGCGTACGATGGGTCTCGCGTTACGCTGGCAGTACCCGCATCGTCCACGACGAATGTCCGACCACGTTGCAGGCAGTGGGCAAGTCGCTGGGCTACCTGCCGGTGGATCTTTCTGACCATCCCGCATTGTTTGCGCAGCTTGCCGGTGGCGCAGGTTCGGCTAAGGGTGCCGATCCGCGCGCAGGAGACATGACGGTCTGGGCGGCCGCCACCATGGTGTCGCCCGCGGGGCGCCAGGCTGGCGCACCAAACTGGCGCATGGTGACGGTAAAGTGGATCGACCCCATCTCGGGCGCCATTCGCAACCAGCTGTACGGCATGAGCAATATCAGTGCGCATGAAGCCGACGTTCATTCGATGGTCGTACGTTTGCTTCAGCAGGACGCCGGCCGGAAATTTTTCGTTTTGTTGACTGCTGCGCTGGCCACCTTGCCGCCATGCAGCCCGACGTATGGACTGGCGCGTCGCGTAGCCGATGCAAATCGATTGGCTGCAGCGTGCTGGCGTTTGAGCGCGGCGGCCGACGCGGCGCCATTGCGTACCCTGATGACGGCGCTGAGTGGAAAGGCGGCGCTCACACCCAAAGGTATGCCGATTGCCGTCGCGCGCTTGTTCGCCATGCTGGACATGACGGCCGCGGGATGAGGTCGGCGGCAGGATTCGATCAGCGGCGGGACTGGATCGCCTAGTGATATAGGATCAGCGGCGGGATGATATCTGCAGCAAAGCACAAGGGGCGGATGATCCGCCCCTTGTGCTTTTTAATGTTCGATCTGTGCGCGCGGATGGCCGGCACACGGTCGCATCGTCAGCCGGCGACGATGCCTCGGCGCGTGGTGGTCGACTGTGAGCGGCCGCGCGCGTCATATACGGCGCCACCCGGGGAGCCACCCGTCGACAACGCTCGCAATGCCTCGAGGGCTTGCTGCGTATCGCTCAAGTGCACCTGCACAATTGCGCCGTTACCTGAATTCAATTGATTGGCTTGAACGGCCACGTCCTGCAGGTAAGCCCAGGCCGAGGCCACGGCAGCATTGGTGTCTGCAATGGCGTTCATGCCCTTGTAGCCCTGGGCCTCACCCAGTTCGGTCAAGATTTCGTTGCGTTTGACGGCGCAGGCCGCAAGCTCTTCGGAGAGCGCTGCCTTGCTGTGGGTGATGCTATCAAGCTCGGAAAGCTTGTCGCGCTGCCCGAGGATCGCCCGTTCCGCTTCCAGGATCGTAACGAAGCGATCGAGGGCGGTTGATTCAGTTTGAATGGTTTCTACGAGTCGGTCTAAGGATGCGGTCATTGAGTTTATTTAAGCAGGTCACGGGCGGTGGCTATCAGTCCATCCGCAATCCGGCTAGTGTCGATCTTGAATTGACCTGACGCGATCGCATCGCGGATGGCCGCCACACGTTCAACGTCGATATCATTGCTGCCATCCTGCAGGGCCAGCATGCGACGGGACGCGGCGCTAAGGGCTACTTGCGCGCTTCCTGTGCTTGCGCTCTGCGCGCCGGAAACCGACTCGCTACGCGAGGTGACGAGTTCCGAGGGGACGGCGACACGAGGTGTCGAGGCATTGATCTTCAAGATAGACTCCGCAGGGCAAGGACGGGTAAAAATTGTTCAACCCGATATCCGCTTGCCTTGGATTACGGCAGATTGTAGAGAAACTTTAGGTGTTGAGCGATCTCAAATCGGTATTTCGACGACGCCCGAGCGTTGGACGATGCCGGTGAGGGTTTGGCCCGATGCAGTACGAACCTGAACGGTGCCGCCGGGAGGTGCCGTTTCGAGCGCGTGTCCGTCGCTGTTGACCACGAATCCGGGTCCGCGCGCGGTAATGCGCACCTGTTGTCCGCGGACCACGGAATCGGCGCTGCGCAGGCCATTCGCCCGGATCGGGCGTCCGGCTGTCATCCGGCTGGTTGCCGTCATGCCCACCAGCGTTGACGGATCGGTGACGGCGCCAAAGGGGAGACGAAGGGCATCGCCTTCGCGGGCCTCCAGGTCGTCCATGCTCAGACGCTGCCCGGAGGCGACCGGGCGCGCAGCCACGAAATACTGTATCGGCACACTGAGGGTGGCTTGCACATACGTGGTCCATGCGGCGGGCGCGGTGCACCGCAAGCCGACCGAGGTACGCGAGCGCAATTTCGCGCCGGGAGGCAAAAAGGCCTGCAGGGCGTCGCATTCCGCCAATTCTGCGCTTCGCGGACGATCGACGCTGATCTCCGCTTGACCCGTATAGCCGGGCACGCGTGCGGCCTCTTGCCTGAGGAACGTCGCGACCGCAGCCATCGCCACCTCGTCCGGCGTTGTGCCGGCCGCAATCGGCGCGGCATTGACTGAGACGGCGCCACCAAGGGTGGCGAGCGCGGCTACCAGAAGAAAATGGGCTGATCGATTCATAACAGGAATTCTATCGATCGCCGCAAACCGTCAATAGTCGAATTGGCGAGGAATCAGCCGCTTGTTCATTTGATTGTCTTGCACTGCCGCCACCTATGATTCCTTCATCGAAAAAGCCGGGGTAACGCGGCGGCGTCCGAATGTCGGGCGTCAGAGCGCAGCGCCCTCAAGCCCAAGGAATCGACGCATGCTAGACCGGATCAGCAACGATCTCAGCTTTTTTCAGAACTCGCTCGAGCTTCGCGCGCAGCGCCAGGAAGTGCTGTCGTCGAACATTGCCAATGCGGACACGCCCAACTTTAAAGCGCGCGACTTCGATTTCAAGACGGCAATGCAGAACGCCATGGGCGATCAGAAGCGTCTGAATGAAACGCATCTCACCCTGACGTCCGCCCGCCATATTCCGGCATCGGCAGTTTCCAGCGGCCCGGCCGAACTGCTGTATCGCACACCTTACCAAGCCACGCTCGATGGCAACACGGTCGAAATGGATAACGAACGCGTGCAGTTCGCAGACAACACCCTCAAGTATCAAAGCAGCCTGCAATTCGTCTCCGGAAAGATCCGCACGATGCTGTCAGCCATTCAAGAGTAAGGACGCAAGACCACCATGGCACTGATGAGTGTTTTCGATATCGCCGGTTCGGCGCTGACCGCACAGTCACAGCGGATGAACGTGTCGGCGAGCAACATGGCAAATGCCGACAGCGCCGTGGGACCCGATGGGCAGCCCTTTCGTGCCCGGCAAGTGATTTTCCAGGTTGCCCCCACACCGGGGCAGACCTTCGGTCAGGAAGTCGGTGGCGTACAGGTCGCCAGCATCATGCAGGACAACGCGCCGATGAAGCGCCTTTATCAGCCGACGCATCCGCTGGCCGACGAAACGGGCTACGTCACGATGCCCAACGTCGATACGGTGGCCGAGACGGTCAACATGATCTCCGCGTCGCGCTCCTATCAGGCCAACGTCGAGGTGTTGAACACCGCGAAGGCGCTGATGCAAAAGACGCTCACCATCGGGCAATAAGCCCGATCAACAGAATTTTCTCGGAATACACCATGGCCGTCGTTACTTCTTCGACCGATCAGAACGCCGCAGTGGCTGCGCTTGCAGCCCAGGCGGATGCGCAAAGAACTACCTCTACGTCCTCCGATATGAAGGATCAGTTTCTGAAGTTGCTCGTCGAGCAACTGAAGAACCAGGATCCGCTCAACCCGATGGACAACGCGCAGATGACGACGCAGTTGGCGCAGATATCGACGGTCGAAGGCATCGAAAAGCTCAATGCAACGATGGCCATCGTGTCGGGGCAGGTGGGTGTGTCGCAAGGCTTGGCTGCGCAAGGCATGATCGGTAAAAACGTTTTTGTACCGGGCACCGATGTATTGCTGGGTAGCGATCCTGCCGATCCTACGAAACGTGAAGCCACGCCGATCGGGCTGGATCTTACGACCGGCGCCGCCAAGGTAACGGTCAAGATCAGCGATGCCGCAGGCAACCTCGTGCGCTCGATCACGTTGGAAAACGTGAGCGCCGGGATCGCCACGGTCGAGTGGGACGGCCTTACCGATGGCAAGACACCTGCAGCGGATGGCAAGTATCAGGTCGCAGTGACTGCTGAAGATAGCGCCGGCACGGCGATCGCCTCCACGGAAGTATTGAAGTACGCCAAAGTCGACAGCCTCTCCTACACCTCGGCGGGCGCCACGCTCGACCTCGGGCTCAACGGTCAGGTGAGTGTGGCGGATGTGCGCAAGGTTTTCGGCAGTTAAACGGCTTCCCCTATTTTCTACGCACTGCGCCATTCGCGTAGTCATCAATACCTTTTAAGAGAGATACCGACATGGGCTTCGGACAAGGACTCAGCGGACTGAACGCTGCATCGCAGAATCTGGACGTGATCGGCAATAACATTGCCAACGCGTCGACGATCGGCTTCAAGGCCGCCACCGCCTCGTTCGCTGACGTGTATGCCACGTCACGTGTGGGTCTTGGCGTGCAGGTCGCGGCCATCAACCAGCGTTTCGCAACGGGGTCGATCGTGGAAGGTAACGGTTCGCTCAATATGGCGCTGAACGACAAAGGCTTCTTCCGTCTTCAGGATACGACCGGCGGCGTGGTGTATTCGCGCAATGGCGAATTCGGCTTGGACAAAGACAACTACGTGGTCAATGCGCTGGGTCAACGCCTGACCGGCTACCCCGGTGGTGGCGTGGGCCAGGATCCCGTCGCGTTGCAACTGGCGCTGGGCGATGTTGCACCCACGGCCACGACCACAGCGCAATTGTCGGCAAACCTGCGCGCCGGCGCGACGCCGATTCCGGCCACGCCTGCGTTCGATATCACCAACGCAGATACGTACACGAATCGTGCAACGATGACCGTGTACGACTCGCTCGGTAATGGCCACACGATGGACCAGTACTTCATCAAGCGTGAAGGTGCTGGCGGTAATAGTGTCTACGAAGTTCGCTACGTTCTAGATGGCACCGAGCAAGGTACGCCTCAACAGCTCACATTCAACGAGAACGGCACGTTGGTCACGCCGCTCACACCCGTGTCGATCACGTTCCCGAACCCCGGTGGCACCACGTCGCCGGCAGATGACCTGACGATCGCCTTCAACTACGGCAAGGTGACCCAATTCGCGGGCGACTTCAGCAATACGCCGCTGCCCAACGGTAATGCGTCGGGTACGTTCACCGGTCTGGCCGTCGGTGCCGACGGCAGCATCGTCGCCTCTTACTCCTCCGGCGCCAAGACCGTGATCGGCACTGTGGCATTGGCGCGTTTCAACAACGAAATGGGTCTGACCCCGATCGGCGGCAACGCCTGGTCGGAGTCGCCCGAGTCGGGCCAGCCGGTGCTGGGTCAGCCGGGCACGAACAGCCTGTCGACGATCACCGGCGGCAAGCTCGAAGCCTCAAACGTCAACACCAGCGACGAATTGGTCAACATGATCATCGCGCAACGGACGTATCAAGCCAACGCGCAGACGATCAAGACGCAAGATCAAGTGCTGCAAACGCTGCTTCAGATTCGTTAATTCTATTGACCGGCACGAGCACGCCACGGAGCTGACGCATGGATCGCATTATCTACACCTCCATGAACGGCGCAAGCCGTTTGATGGAGCACCAGGCGGTGTTGACCAACAACATGGCCAACGCCAGCACGCCGGGTTTTCGCGAGCAGCTCGCGATGTACCGGTCGGTGCCCATGGGCGACGGCGACAGCTATTCGACGCGTGTTGCGACCGTGGCGTCGACCCCGGGGCACAGTTTTGCGGTCGGGCCGATGCAATCGACCGGGCGCGCGTTGGATGTTGCCCTGAACGGCGAGGGGTGGTTTACATTTCAAACGCCCGAAGGCGAGGCCTACAGCCGCAACGGTGCATTGCAAGTGGGATTCAACAACCTTTTGCAGAACGCCCAGGGCCAACCCGTGTTGTCCGAGCAGAATGCACCGATCGAGGTGCCACCCGGCGCATCGTTGACGATCGCATCGGACGGCACGATCACTGCGGTCGGTGCCGGCGACCCGCCCAACACGATTCTCAACCTCGGGCGATTGAAGCTCGTCAATCCGCCAGTGACCGCCATGATTCACGGTGATGACGGCTTGTTCCGTCCTGTGGATGCGCAAGGTCAGACATTGCCTGCCCAGCAAGCCGATGCAACCCTGAAGGTCACTTCCGGTGTGCTGGAAGGCAGCAATGCGAATCCCATCACGTCCATGGTGGGCATGATCGAGAATTCGCGCCGTTACGAAATGCAGATGCAGGTGTTGAAGAACGTCGATGCGAACGAACAACGCGCCAACGGCCTGTTGTCCGTCAGCGGTTAATCCGCAGTCGCGCCGCCACGGGCGTGCGCCGACCTTGCGAACCCCCTTTTTTTTTGAACAGTATTGCCGCGGTGGCTCTCACCGCCACCCTCAAGGATTTCTCATCATGATGCGCGCCCTTTGGATTGCCAAGACCGGTCTGGAAAGCCAACAGACGGCTATGGATGTTATTTCCAACAACTTGGCCAACGTCAACACCAACGGCTTCAAGCAAGGTCGCGCGGTATTTCAAGATTTGATGTATCAAACGATGCGTCAGCCTGGCGCGCAAGTGGGTGATACGGCGCAGTTGCCGACAGGTCTGCAATTGGGTTCGGGTGCGCGCGTCGCATCTACAGAGCGCGTGCATACGCAAGGCGACATGAAGCTGACGGGCAGTTCGTTGAGCGTGGCGATCAACGGAAAGGGCTTCCTGCAGGTCGAACTGCCCGATGGCACGCAGGCATACACACGTGACGGCGAACTCGCGCGAAACAGTGAAGGTCAGTTGGTCACCGCAGGCGGCTATGTGGTTCAGCCTCCGATCAACATCCCCGACAACGCTCAGGAGATCACCATCGGCAAAGACGGTACGGTGTCCGTGACGCAGCCGGGTGCAACGGGTCAAAGCGTACAAGTGGGCCAGATGCAGTTGGCCACATTCATCAACGAAACGGGCCTGCAGAACGTGGGTGAGAATCTTTACGTCGAAACCGATGCATCAGGCCCGGCCAACGTGCTGCAAGCGGGGGTCGATGGCGCCGGTCAATTGTTCCAGAAATACATCGAAACCTCGAACGTCAACGTCGCCGAAGAATTGGTCAACATGATCACGACGCAGCGCGCTTATGAAATGAACAGCAAGGCTGTTCAAACTTCGGACCAGATGCTCGCGCGTCTGACGCAGCTCTGATGAATACGCGTCTATTGCGCGCTGGGTTAACAATTGGACTGTTGTCCTTGGTAACCGGTTGCGCTTTGATTCCGCCCGAGCCCGTCGTGGAAGGTCCGACTACGGCAATTCCTCCGGCGCCGTTTCCGCCTCAGCAGCCTACCGGGTCTATCTATCAGCCCACCGTGTACGGCAGCTATCCGCTGTTCGAGGATCGTCGTCCGCGCAATGTGGGCGATATTGTGACGGTCGTTCTGAATGAACGTACGAATGCGGCGAAGAACGTCGCGACGAACACGAGCCGTACAGGTGCAGCGAGCCTTGGTGTGGGCGCCGCACCGGGATTCATGGACAGCTGGGCCAATGCCAAGCTCGATACTGACGCCTCCGGAGCCAATACCGCTGCTGGCAAGGGCGATTCGACGGCAAACAACACCTTTACCGGCACGCTCACCACAACCGTGGTGGGGGTGCTCGGCAACGGTAACCTTCAGGTTGCCGGCGAAAAACAGATCGCCATCAATCGCGGCAGTGAGTACGTTCGATTTTCAGGGGTCGTCGACCCGCGCTCCATCAGCGGTGCCAATACGGTGTCGTCGACGCAGGTCGCCGATGCGCGTATCGAGTATCGCAGCAAGGGCATCATGGATGAGGTGCAGACCATGGGATGGCTGCAACGATTCTTCCTGTTGGCTTCCCCGTTCTAATGTTATCGGCAACCATGTCGTCGCTTATATCACTCTCGTCAATATTGAACCGCCGGGCAATCGGCGCCGCGCAGCATCTCGCAACGGTCCTCGTCTGCGCAACGCTCGCGGGCCTCGCCGCTGCAACACCCGCGCAGGCCGAGCGTTTGAAGGATCTGTCGTCGCTTCAGGGCGTGCGGGGCAACCAACTGATCGGATACGGGCTCGTCGTCGGACTTGACGGTAGTGGCGACCAAGTGCGCCAGACGCCGTTCACGCAGCAAAGCCTGACGAACATGCTGTCGCAATTGGGCATCACGTTGCCACCCAACAGCAATATGCAGCTCAAGAACGTGGCGGCCGTCATGGTCACGGCCACGCTGCCGGCCTTCGCGCGACCCGGTCAAACGCTCGACATCAACGTGTCGTCGATGGGTAACGCCAAGAGCTTGCGAGGCGGCACGTTGCTGATGACACCGTTGAAAGGTGCCGACAGCCAGGTGTACGCGATTGCCCAAGGCAATATTCTCGTGGGCGGCGCCGGCGCATCGGCTGGCGGCTCGAGCGTGCAGATCAATCAGCTGAACGGCGGCCGGATTACCGCAGGCGCGATTGTGGAGCGCAGTGTGCCCACACGGTTTGCTTCGGACGGTTTGATGTATCTCGAGATGAACACCACAGACTTCGGCACGACACAGAATGCGGTCGCGGCGCTGAATCGTCAGTTCGGCAACGGCACCGCGCAGGCAATGGATGGACGTGTCATCCAATTGCGTGGGCCGTACGAACCGTCGGCGCAGGCGGCATTCCTGTCGCAGGTCGAGAACCTTCAAGTCACGCGGGCCGCTGCTGCGGCCAAGGTCATCATCAATGCACGAACCGGTTCTGTCGTGATGAACCGGACGGTCATGATCGAAGAGGCGGCGGTGGCGCACGGCAACCTGTCGGTCATCATCAACCGCACAAACGAAGTTTCCCAGCCGAACACGCCATTTGGTGGCGGCCAGACCGTCGTGGTTCCCAATACGCAAATCGAGATTCGTCAGGACAACGGTTCGTTGCAGCGCGTAAGTACCAGCGCTAATCTTGCCGATGTGGTCAAGGCGCTTAACGCGCTAGGTGCCACGCCTCAAGATCTGTTGTCGATCCTGCAGGCGATGCAAACCGCCGGTGCCCTGCGCGCTGAACTGGAAATCATCTGACCATGGCGATATCGAGCAATCCGCTTACCTCCACGGGCGGTCAACGTTCGGTTTTCGATATGACCGCCTTGTCGGACTTGAAGCGCGAAGTGCGTGAAAGTCCCACCGGCGCCGCACATCAGGCTAAGGTTGCGCAGCAGTTTGAGGCGCTTTACCTGCAGATGATGCTCAAGCAGATGCGGCAAGCCATGCCGAAATCGGGGATGCTCGATACTGACCAAACGCGCATGGTGCAATCGATGGCCGACGAGCAGTTGGCACTGCAGCTAGCGGACCCCGGGATCGGCTTGGCGCAGGCCTTGTTGCGCCAGATGCAGGGAAACAGTGGCACGTTGCAAACCGAAGGCGACGACAAGAACGTCGTACCGGACGGCAGCCCCGAAGCCAATTCGCCTGCGGGATTGCTTGCACGCAAGCTGCGGGTGGACAGCGCGTTCAATCCGGAAGAGGGCAGCATGCCGAGCATCTCGGCGCTGTTGCAAGTACTCGAGCGGAATCGTCCTGGCGATCGTGCAGATGCAGCCGCCGATGGCGCGCCCGATCATGTCGTTGCATTTGTATCTCGCATGCGCGATGCGGCAAACGTCGCCGCCGAAGATAGCGGCGTGCCGGCGCGTCTGATTCTCGGTCAGGCTGCGCTTGAGTCGGGCTGGGGCAAACGCGAAATCAAGCACGAGAACGGCTCGACCTCCTACAACCTGTTCGGCATCAAGGCAGGATCGAACTGGTCGGGCAAGGTGGTCAACGTGATGACCACCGAATTCGTGGATGGCGTGCCGCGCAAGATGATCCAGCCGTTCCGCGCCTACAACTCCTATGAGGAATCGTTCACCGACTACGCCCGCCTCATTGGCAACAGCCCGCGGTACGAGTCTGTAACGACCGCGCGCAACGCGGTCGACGCTGCGCACAAAATTCAAGCGGCAGGTTACGCGACCGATCCAAACTATGCGAAAAAGCTCATAGATATCATGAGCTTGATGCAGGGAAGCGTGGCGCGCGCCGATATTTCCATCGCGCGCTAAATATCGCCGTCGTCCTGCCGTTAATCATTCATAACGCCTAAGCGATTTTGGTAACAAGAGGACATCTGCATGAATCTGTTTAATTTGGGTCTCACCGGCGTCCGTACGTCGGAACTGCGTCTTCAGGTCGCGGCCAACAACATGCAGAACGTCCTTACGCCAGGCTACAACCGCCAGAGCGTACAGGTTGCCACGAATAGTGCGATGTCTACCGGTACCGGCTACATCGGCATGGGTGTAAACGCGGTCACGATTCAGCGCGCGTATGACGGATTCCTGTACCAGCAGCTCAGCGGTGCCGAGAGCAAGGAATCGAGCCTGCGCACGCAGTCATCGCAGTTGACGCAGATCGCGTCACTATTCTCCGATCGCACTGTGGGCGTTTCGCCGGCGATTTCGGCATTTTTCTCGAGCTTGAACAGTCTGGCCAGTAGCCCAGCCGATCCTGCCATCCGCGAAGATGTCATCGGTAAGGGAAATACGCTCGTTAGCCAGATCAAGTCGGCCTACAACGAATTGCAAACCCAGCGCGACGGTCTCAACACGCAGATCTCGAATGCCGTCACGCAGGTCAACAGCTATCTGAATGAAATCAACGACCTCAACAAGAGCATCACGACGGCAACCGGTACGGGTCACGCGCCTAACGACCTGCTCGATCTGCGTGACCAAAAGCTGCGCGAGCTGAACAGTCTCGTCGGCATTAAAACCGTACCTGACGGCGATCGCGTTACGGTTACGCTGGAAAACGGTACCACGCTGTTATCGGGCAATAAGGTTTACCCTTTGGTGGCCAAGCCGTCGGATGCTGACCCGCAACGCGTTGTTGTTGCCGCAACGATTCAGACCGGTCCGACCACCTCGCAAACCGTCGACATGGCCGATTCATCCATCGTGAATGGCACATTGGGTGGCCTCGTATCGGTTCGCGCCAATTCCCTGGATGGTGCGCAAAACCGTTTGGGCCAGTTGTCGATTGCGCTGGCCACTGCGTTCAACGCGATTCACAGCACCGGCAAGACTGCCGCGGGCGCCGGTGGTGGTGACTTCTTTTCGATCGGCAATCCGAAGATTCTCAAGAATGCGGGTAACACAGGCGCTGCTGCGCTCAAGCCGGCATATAAGCTCGACGACATCGCGAAATTGAATACCAGCGACTATCAGATCCGGTTCGATGCCACGGCTGGTGAATACATGGTGACGCGTCTGCCCAACGGCACAGCGATCAGTGCGGGCACCGGCCCGCTAAACCTGGATGGCGTTTCGATTGAAGTCGAAGGCGATGCAGCTGACGGTGACACCTGGATTCTTTCGCCGACCCGAGACGCCGCGCGGGATCTCACGCAATTGGTCCAGAACTCGGAAGACATCGCCGCGGCAGACGCTGCTGGTGGTTCGGCCAACGGCGCAACGGCTAAGGCGCTTGCGGCCCTGCAGAGTGACCGTATTTTCAATAGCGGCACCGCCAACCTGACCGAGTTGTATTCACAGTTTGTGAACGTGATCGGTGTGGATGCCGCCGGCGTCAAGTCCGCTTTCGAAGCCCAGACCAAATTGGCGAATGAGCGATTTGCCGCTCAGCAGAATGTGTCGGGTACGAGCGAAACACTGGAAATGAACGACATGATGACGTTTCAACGTCAGTACCAGGCCAGCGCCAAGGTACTGCAAACCGCATCGACGATTTTTGACACCATTCTCGGATTGAAGGGCTGAGCGCGCATCGCGCCTCGCGCTTAAGTGGAGTAGAACGACATGATGATCAGCACGCAGATGAGCTACAGGAATAGCCAGAACGCTATTTCCTCCGCCCGTGCCAAGGCCGATGAGCAAATGCTCAAGAACGCGGACATGAAGAAATTCCTGAATCCTGGCGACGATCCGCTTGGCGCCGCCCAATCGATCAATACCGCACAAGAATTCAGTGTAAACAAGGCTTATCAGGACAATCGGACTGCAGCCAAGCAACAGCTCCAGGAACAAGAGACGGTGATGACGACCGTCATCGACTCGATCACCGCATTGCGAACCAAGATCGTTCAGGCAGGTAATGCGACATATTCAGACGATGATCGCGCTGTTCTCGCTACCGAACTTCAAGGTATACGCGATTCTTTGCTCGCCAATGCAAATGCGAAAGACGCCAATGGCCAATATCTGTTTTCTGGACTCGCTGGGAACGCACAACCCTACGATGAGGAAGGGGCATTCAAAATTTTGCCGCCGTTGAACGAAGCACGTACGGTACAGGTGGAATCGAGCCGCGAGGTAGCTACGAGTATTGTTGGCGACAAGTTCTTCTCGGCTGAGGCCAAGGATGGCAGCGGAAAGGTCGATCTCTTCGAGACACTCAAAAATTTGATTGACACGCTGAACACGCCAGTCGCGGACGACCCGGCAGCAATGGACAACCTGAATGCGGTCGTGGGCGAATCGAATCGCAACATGCAGTCGGTGTTTGACAACGCGACCTCAACGCGCGCTGCACTTGGTGCACGTTTTAACGAGATTGAGTCATTGGACGGGGCCGGCGCCCAGCAGTCGCTTCGCATCGCCAAGAAGCTGAGCGATATCGAAGATCTCGATCCCGTTCAAGGTATTTCGCAGTTGCAGAGCTATCAGTTGGCCGTGCAAGTATCTGCGATGTCGTACCAGATTCTCCAAAGTATCGCTTCCGAATTCCTCAAGTCCTAACCTAGCGTCGATCAGCGCAAACCATGTTTTCGAATCTGAAAGTCCGTAGTTGCATTATTGGCGTGCTTGCGCTGTTGCTGATTGCTATTGCCGCCACGTGCGGCCTGGCCATCTGGAATGCCCAGCGCGCGCACGAGAAGTTGGAAGGTATCAACGACGTCTACACCAATCAGGTCACAGAGCTCGACCTCGCCACGATCCAGGCACTTCGCGCTGCGTCGGTGTTGAATACATTGTTCATTCAATGGCAGGGCGGTGAGACCAGCGATTTGTCGGGCGGCGTCTCGGCGGCCACGCGTGGCCTGCAAGCGTCGCGTAAACATTTTCAAACGTACACAGAATCGCTGCGGGGACGTGTCAACAGTGGTTTGACCGAGAATGTTGCCAAGTCGTATACCGCCTACACGGCCGTCATCGAACGGATGGCAGGTGCGGTAAATTCGCGGGCTGTGGCGGATTTTTCGCGCAGCAGCACGCAGGCAGGCGCCGCGCGTGACGCCTACAGCGCAGCAGCCGACGCTTTCAAAGACGAAATCGATCGCTATAGCGACAACTTGGTCGCTCAGGCGCAAAGCGAGTTCGAAGGTGCTAGAAACATCATGTTGGCTGTGCTCGTCGCAGCCATTCTTCTGGCGATCGGCTGCTGGGTATTGATCCGTCGCATGGTGCTGCAACCGCTTCGTCTGGCAGGCACGCATTTCGATCGTATCGCCCAGGGCGACTTTACGGGCCGGGTGAACGTTCAGTCGAAGAACGAGATCGGTGCGCTGTTCGAAGCGATCAAGCGCATGCAGGAAAGCCTGACCACAACGATCCATCGTGTGCGGTCGGGCGTTCAGGAGATCAATCTCGGCACCCGCGAAATTGCGTCGGGCAATACGGATCTGTCGAGCCGTACGGAGCAACAAGCCGCATCGCTCGAGGAAACGGCTGCCACCATGGAAGAACTCGCGTCCACCGTCAAGCAAAATGCAGACAATGCGCGTCAGGCCAATAAGCTCGCTGCAAGCGCCTCGGATGTGGCAGAGCGGGGCGGTGATGCGGTGTCGGACGTCGTGCAGACCATGGAAGCAATCTCGACCAGTTCAAAGAAGATCTCCGAGATCGTCGGCGTCATCGATAGCATCGCATTTCAAACGAACATCCTGGCGCTGAATGCCGCCGTCGAGGCTGCACGTGCCGGCGAGCAGGGCAAGGGCTTTGCCGTCGTGGCTGCCGAAGTGCGTACGCTCGCCCAGCGCAGCGCGCAGGCGGCCAAGGAAATCAAGGGCCTGATCGAGGATTCGTCCAGCAAGGTCAGCGTGGGATCGCACCAGGTTGAACAGGCCGGCGCCACGATGAAGGAAATCGTCGCTTCGGTGAAGCGCGTGACCGACATCATTGGCGAGATCGCTGCTGCCTCTGCTGAGCAATCCAACGGCATTGATCAAGTCAATCAAGCTGTTACGCAAATGGATGATGTGACGCAGCAGAATGCTGCGTTAGTGGAGCAAGCCGCTGCCGCCTCTGGCGCGTTACAAACACAAGCCGAGGCGTTGGCCGAAGCGGTTGCCGTCTTCAAGATCGATCACACCCAAGCCGGCGGCCCCGCCCGGGCGTCCACAGCGGCACAGCCTTCGTCGGGTTCGGCTTATGCCCAGCCGTCGGCCGCTTCACGTCGTGCCTACAGTGCAAGCCATGAAACGCGCGCATCTTCGCAGCAAACCCCTGAGCGTGCGTCGATGGTGGAAACGCCTGTAGTGGCGTTGCCGGCGCCGACGGCCGCAGCGCGTGATAGCAGGGCCGCCAAACCAGCAGGCGCTTCGAGTGCATCAACGAGCGGCGCAGCAGGGCAGGGATCGAGCAAATCGGCATCGTCTGCGGGTTCGGGCGCAAGCGCTGTCCAGGCTGGCGCATCGGCTGCCGTACCGCGATTGAGCACGTCCAAGGGTCAGTCTGGCACCACGGCAACGACGGACGGTGCTTCACGCCCCGCACGAACGATGTCGACGAGTCAAGGTCAGCCAACGTCCCGTGCGCCGCGGTCGGCTTCCGAACTGCGCCGCGAGATTCGACCGACGTCGACTTCGGGGCCGTCGCAGAAAGAGGCTTCCCCGTCTGCACCGGCAGCATCTGCACCACCGGCCGCTCGGCGTAGGACCAGCACGACTCCCGGTGCCGCGCCGTCTGCCATTGTGCCGGCGTCCAAATCCACGCAACCCGTGAATGATGATGACTGGGAATCTTTCTAACCCGCGTATCTTCGCAACCGGCGCGCGCTCCCTGTTGCGCGCATGCCGTTTCGTGTGGATTCTTGCGCTGGTATCCGCTTGCACCACGGTCGGAACTAATTTCGACGGTGGTGCTTTGACGCAATTTCAGCCTGGTCAAACCACGCTGGTCGAAGCCGTGCAGGCCTTTACGGCGCCTCCTTCCGAGATCTTCCCACAGCGCGACGGCACGTCGTACGTGCGCTGGGCATACAAGTTTTCCGTCGTGACCGACGGGCTCTATTCGCGTAAATCGGTCACGCTGCAGTTTGGCCCGGATCAGCGCTTGATCCGGCTCGTCGACAGCACGAATTTGTTAATCGAACCGTGGTTACGTACCAAGTTGCTGACGCCGCCGCAGTATCCGGAGCCTTGGCAAGCCGGTGGGCGGTTCGGGAGCTGAGTGCGCTGCGGCGCTACATAGATTTCACGAAAGGGGATAAACATGGAAATGACGCTTGAGCCGTCGGCGCCGAATAAGGCATCCAAAAAAAAGACTGCTCGCAAGCCAAAAGTAAAAACGAAGCGATCACTGCGTAACACTCGAGTTGGCACTTTGCTGATGTGGGTGTTGGGCGTGTTTGCCCTTTTAGTGGCTGCAATGGGCGCCATGTCCGTGTATTTTCTAGACGAAAATTTCAAAGCGGTCAAAGATCTCGAAGGTTTGACCGATCGCGCCGCGCAGGTGCAGGACATCAACAGCGATATGCTGCGCGCTCGTGTTTCGTTGCTCGTTGCCGCTCGACAGTTTCAAGAGGCGGGTGGCGGCAACCGGTCGATGACTGCCGCGGCACAAGCGTCGCTCAAGAGTGCGAACGATCTCCTGAACGAAGTGCGCACCCAATTCACCAACTTCCAACAGAACCTGCTGCAAGACGACGAAGGACGTCAGGTTTCGATGGATCTCGTGCGCCGCTATCGTTCCTACATCGATGACGGTGTCGATACCATGGTCGAAGCACTTCGCAGTGAAGACTATTCGACCTTTTACATGGTCAATACCGACTACGGCACGCCGCGGAGCCAGGCCTTTATCGAAGCCATTGCAAAGTTCGGCGACTACATCAAGAAGTCGCAGGATGCGACGTCGGCCAAGGCGGAGCAGAACTTCAAGCTGGCTGCGATGGCGGTTATTGCTGCTGTGGTGTTGTCCTTCATCATGATGGTGCTTGCACGCATCATGTTCGGTCGTACGGTCGTGCGTCCGTTGGTCAATGCCGGCCAGCACTTCGATCGCATCGCCGCTGGCGATCTCACGCAACGTATTGACGTGACCTCGACGAACGAAGTGGGCTCGTTGTTCAGTGCATTGCGTCGCATGCAGGATAGCCTCACGCAGACGGTGTCATCAGTGCGTCGCGGTGTGGATGAAATCAATATCGGTTCGCGCGAGATTTCAGCTGGAAATACCGATCTGTCGAGCCGTACTGAGCAGCAGGCCGCTTCACTGGAGGAAACGGCTGCGAGCATGGAGGAGTTGGCTTCGACCGTGAAGCAGAACGCTGACAATGCGCGTCAAGCGAACAAGCTTGCCGCAAGTGCCTCGGATGTGGCGGAGCGCGGCGGCAGCGTGGTGAATGAGGTCGTGGGCACGATGCAGGCCATCTCGACGAGCTCGAAAAAAATCTCCGAGATTGTCGGCGTGATTGACAGTATCGCGTTCCAAACCAACATTCTCGCGTTGAATGCAGCTGTTGAAGCGGCACGCGCAGGCGAGCAGGGCAAGGGCTTTGCAGTGGTGGCCGCCGAGGTGCGCTCATTGGCACAGCGCAGCGCGCAGGCTGCGAAGGAAATCAAAGGATTGATCGAGGACTCCGTGAGCAAGGTCGGCGCCGGCTCGCAGCAAGTGGCACGTGCGGGCGACACCATGCAGGAGATCGTGTCGTCGGTGAAACGCGTAACCGACATCATGGGCGAAATCTCGGCGGCATCCGATGAACAATCCACGGGTATCGATCAAGTGAATCGCGCTGTGTCGCAGATGGATGAGGTAACGCAGCAGAACGCATCGCTCGTGGAAGAGGCTGCCGCAGCCGCCGCGTCGTTGCAGGAGCAGGCGCAACAATTGGCCGATGCCGTGGCGGTCTTCAAGCTGAATGACGGCATGCCGGAGGTGGCGCAGGTCTCGACCCGTCAAAGCCGGTCGGATGGATACGCACCAGTCTCGCTGGGTGCTCCCGCATAGGATGCGGATGGTCGAAGTGAGATTGATGCTGGCAGGCGTCGATCTGCACTTCGATCGGTTTGTCGCCTTTCTCATCCTTCTCGGATAGCGCCGCAAGGTGAGCAAAAGAAAGTAGATTCGATAAAAGAAAACGCGCCTTCCAGCTTAGATTGGAGAGCGCGTTTTTGTTTGCTGGGTGAACATCGCTGGCGGGTTATCGATAGACTAACTTCGATTGCCTTGTCGGCCGACGCCTAGCCACCGGCCTATACCTGACCGACTGGTGGATGCCTTGCCTACCGTCGATGCGTTGCCCATTGATAGGTGTCTTACCTATCGATCGCTGCCTTACCTGCCGATCAACGCTGTACCTACCGGGCCACGTCCTACCTGCCGGCAAACCCATCGACAACTCGACTCGTTGCCTCCAGACCGGCCTGAAACAGATCTTCCAGGAACGGTGGTGTTTGTGGCAGTACGATGGCCAGCAGAATGACACCAACCGTGATGCTGATCGGGAAGCCCACGGAGAACACCGATAATTGCGGCGCGGCGCGGTTGAGGATGCCAAGTGCGAGGTTGATCGTCAGCAACGCTGCGATCAACGGCAATGCCAGCAACAGTCCGGAGCTGAAAATCGTGCTTCCCCATTCGACAAGCACACCCCAGCCGTTCTGATGCAACGTGAGCTCACCGATCGGCAGCGTCTCGAATGTGCGCACGATGGCGGCAAGCATCAGGAGGTGGCCGTCGATGGCGAGAAAGATCAGCATCGCCACGATATTGAACAAGCGTGAGAGCACGGCGGTGTTCGCACCCATTGATGGATCGAAGAAGGTTGCGAACGAGAGTCCCATTTGCAGGCCGACGAATTCGCCGGCGGTTTGGACGGCACTGAAGACGATGCGCATGGTGTACCCGATCGCGATGCCGATCATGACTTGCTGGGCAAGTATCAACAATCCGGTGTACGACCCTGGCGGAATCACTGGAATCGGCGGGATGCTTGGTGCGATCGCGACTGCAAACACCGCAGCCAATCCAATCTTTGCCGTTCGCGGGATGCTCGATTCCCCAAACAGCGGCGCGACGGCGAAAAGCGAAAGCACGCGTACGAAAGGCCACATGAACTGCGTGAGCCAGCCGTATAACTGATCTTGCGTGACGGAAAGCATGGCGGCTGGTGGGTTTAGGCGCGTGATGCGCGCAACGCGTAACGCAAGCTCGGCATATGACGCAGGCCGTAGGCGATCGGACGGGGCGTTGTCGCAAACATGGCAGCGCTTACTGCACGATGCCGGGGATGCCGCCAATCAACTGGCGGATATAGTCGACCATGATGCCCGCCAGCCAAGGCCCCAGAAGCACAAGCACCGCGCACATGGCCAGCAGCTTCGGGATGAACGACAACGTCATTTCATTGATCTGCGTGGCCGCCTGAAAAATACTGATGATTAGGCCCACCGCCAGAATGACCAGCAGCAGGGGGCCAGCGAGCGCCAGCGCGATTTTCATCGCCTGGTACGACATGGTCATGACGGCTTCGGTGTTCATCGTCTGTCTCTGGCGTTTACTGGAAGAAGCTCTGCGCCAACGAACCCATCAGCAGGTTCCAACCGTCGGCAAGCACGAACAACATCAATTTGAAGGGCAGTGCTACGCTGACGGGCGGCACCATCATCATCCCCAACGCCATCAACACACTGGCCACTACCAGGTCGATGATGAGGAACGGGATGAAGATCGTAAACCCGATCTGGAAGGCTGTTTTGAGTTCGCTGGTGATGAATGCAGGCACCAGGATGCTCATCGGCACTTGCTCCGGCGAATCGATTTCAGGCACTTTGGCCAGATTGGCAAACAGCGCAAGGTCGTTTTCGCGAGTTTGACGCAGCATGAAGCCGTGCAGCGGCTGCGCACCTTTTTCGATGGCGGACTCGAAGGTGATCTTGCCCTCGGTCAGCGGTTGATAGGCCTCGGTGTAGATCTGGTTGAACACCGGCGACATGGTGAAGAACGTCAGAAACAACGCCAGACCGATCAAGACGTGGTTCGGAGGTGACATAGCCGTGCCAAGGGCGCTGCGCAGCAGACCCAGCACGATGATGATGCGGGTGAAACCGGTCATCATCAGCAGCGCCGACGGCAGGAAGGACAGCGATGTCAGCAGCATCAGCGTTTGCACGCTGAGCGAATAGGTCTCGGCGCCGTTTGCGCCAGGCGTGGTGGTCAACGCCGGCAACGTGGCTTGGGCAATCGTCAACCCAGGAGCGCATAGCGCTGCTGCGAAGAGCAGAACGGCGAGCGATCGGCCGCTGGGGCGAGCGAATCGTACGTGGCGCAAGCGCGTAACGAGTGAGGGCATGGTATCGAGGACGGACGAAACACGTACGGCGGGGATGCCGTGTGGGATCAACGGCGCTTGAGCGCTTGGCTGAATTTGGCGGCGAAGGTGGTCAACTCTGGCTGCGTGGCGGGCGATGAGGGAGTAGCGGAGGCCTCGGCCGCCGGCAGGCTATGCAGCAGGGTCATCTGGGATGCGGTGCATCCCACCACCAACCAGGATCCTTCCACTTCGACCATGACGATGCGTTGGCGCGGGCCGAGCGACAAAGCCGACACGACACTCAAGCGCTGGTACTTGCCGCCCTGTATCAAGCCTGAGCGTCGCGCCAACCAGGCACAAGCCAGGATGGCGGCGATGACGAGGACCAGGCCCACGATCATGCGAAAGAGCGCGTCGTCCGGCATGGCGCTCAGCGGCGGGTATTGAGGCGGTTGATACGTTCGGACGGGGTGATGATGTCGGTCAGGCGAATGCCGTACTTTTCGTCGACAACGACCACTTCACCTTGGGCAATCAAATACCCGTTCACGAAAATATCCATGGGTTCGCCGGCCAGGCCGTCGAGTTCGACGACGGAGCCTTGACCGAGCTGCAGCAGATTCTTGATGGTCAGGCGGGTGCGGCCAAGCTCAACGGTGAGCTGGACGGGCACGTCCATGATCATGTCGATATCCGCGCCCATGCCACCTGTGGCTTGGGCGAGCGGCTTGAACAGATTGCTGCCTGCCGGTTGCGCGGCCGGCTTGGCCGGACTCGGCGCGGGCGCCGGGGTCGAGGCAACCGTTGCAGCAGGCGCGGCCGGCGCGGGCGCATCCACGGCAGCGCTCGACGTTTGCTCGGCGAGTGCCGCAGCCCAGTCGTCCTCGGGCTTCAAGCCGTCGGCCTGCGTAGCGGGTGCGCTGGAGGCCTGCTCGGCCAGGGCGTCGGCCCAGTCATCGGAGGGGGCGCTGCCGGCGGGGGCGTTAGGGTCACTCATGTTCAGTAGGCTCGCTGGAGTCGCGTTCAGTTTGGTTAAGCATTTGCCGCACGCGCAAAGCGTATTGGCTGTTGAAAACGCCGTAGTCGCATTCCATGACCGGCACGCCGTCGATGCTGCCGACGACGATCTCGGGAACGTCGATGGGCAGAATATCGCCAGGCTTCAGATTGACCAGTTGCCGCAGGTTCGACGGAATCTGTGCAAATTCGGCCACCAGATTCACATCGGCGCTGCGGACCTGGCGCGAAAGCCGATGCGTCCATCGTTGGTCGACGGCTTCGGATCCGGACTCCTGCAGCGGCCGAGTCAGGATGTCGCGGATGGGCTCGATCATCGAATACGGAATGCAGATGTTCAGATCGCCGCCGGTGGCGCCGAATTCGATGTGGAACGAGGTCACGACGACGACTTCGTTATTGCCGGTGATGCTGGCGAACTTCGTATGCATCTCGGAACGCACATACTCGAAGTCGATCGGGTATACGGGTTGCCATGATTTGCCGTAGCTGTCGAGCGTGAGGTCGAGCAGGCGGCGGATGATGCGCTGTTCGGTGGTGGTGAAGTCTCGGCCTTCGACGCGGGTGTGATAACGGCCATCGCCGCCAAACAGACTATCGATGACCAGGAACACCAGATTGGGGTCGTAGGCAAACAGGGCGGTGCCGCGCAACGGACGCATTTGCACCATGTTGAGGTTGCTGGGCACCGGCAGATTGCGCTCGAAATCGGCGTACTTCTGGATGCGGATCGTTCCCACGGAGATATCGGCACTGCGGCGCATGAAGTTGAGCAACGACTGCCGCATATTTCGCGCAAAACGTTCGTTGATCAGCTCGAGCGTCTGCATGCGGCGACGCACGACGCGATCGGGCGAACTCAAATCGTAGGCGCGCATTACATCGCCGGCTTCGGCGGTGGCGGTTTGCGCGCTGGTATCGCCCGTTACGCCTGCAAGCAGCGCATCGACTTCGTCCTGTGAGAGGATGGCCTCGTAGCCCATGTTTACTGCACCACGAAAGCGGTAAAGAGCACGTCGCTGATGCGTTGACCGTCGGGATTGGGCGTGAACGGTTGGCTCAGCGATTTCTGGATGGCCGTGGCAAGGTCGCGTTTGCCCTGGGGCGTTTGCACGGCCTGAGGCGATTGCCCCGACACCAGCATCAGAATGCGGTTGCGGACTTCGGGCATGTACTTTTCGAGCAGGGTACGCGACTGGTCGTCGCTGATGCGCAGGGTGATCGCCATGTGCACCATCCGCTCCATCTCGTCGTTGTTGACGGTCACGGTAAACGGCTCGATCGCCAGGAAGATGGGCGCGGGCACGATTGCCGAAACAGGTTCGTTGCGCGCTTGCTGCGTGGGTGCAGCTTGCGCGTCACCCACGGCCAATTGCAAGCCGGAGGCCTCGTTTTTTTGCATGCGCGTGGTGAGTAACCACGTCGTCGCCACGCTGATCCCAGCAACCGCCAGCAAGACGAGAAGGCTGAGAATGGGGCGAAGCAGTCGCGACGATTTGCCGTTCTTGGGCAAAGAGTTACGCGACGGAACGGCGGAAGGTTTGGAGGTCGCCATCAGTACGGATCAAGAGGATGTGGATGCAACAAAAAGCCTTGCAGGGATGAAGGCATTCTGCCGCATACGGAGGCAATGCTGCCCGTCGAAAAACAGGTGGAAATGCGCGTATCTCAGGCTATTGGTTTATCAAAGCTGCGAGACAGGCGCAGGACCCGCCCGCTGCGCGGTCGAAATCGGCCCGCTGTATCAGGCGAAAGTGTCGACCAGCGAGCGCGGTGCGCGCGTCGGTAGTGCAACGGTGACGCCGTCGTCACCGCCGGCATTCGTGCCACCGGCGCCTTGCGCACCATTACCGGTGTTCGAACCGTTGTTGTTTTGCGACTGCGCAAATGCATTGTCGAAGGTGGACGGTTGGCCTTGGTCGCTGACCTGCGATTGCGCCAGCGCGATGCCGGACTGCGCAAGCGCCTGTTGTAGTTGCGGCATGGATGCTTCGATCGCCTGACGCACGGCGCCGTGCGCCGACGAAAATGCGGCGTGTGCCGTGCCGTCCTGAATCGTCAGGGTGACGCGAATCGGCCCGAGATCGGGTGGATCGAGCCGGAGTTCGGCCGTCTGCATGCCGGTGCGGCGGTTCATCGTGAGATGCGCGACTTGTTGGCCGAAGGCATCGCCCCATTCGGCCGCGCCGAAGGGGGTGGCGACATGCAGAGCCGGGGCGCCGACGGACGGCGCGGCCTGGAGGATCTGGGCAGGCACGCTGGCGAACGATGCCTGCATGACGGTCGCTGGCGTTTCCGGCGACGACTGGCGAGTGCCGACACGGTCGACGGTTTCGGTCAACGCCGCGATCGCGGCCTGGCGCGCGTCGGCAGGATTGGCTGTGACACTGTCGGTGGTTGCGGCTGTTGCGGCGTCAGCGCGTACGCCGGCTTTGCGCGCATCGCCAACCAGTTTCAATGCAGGTTCATCTCGCGCGAGGCGGCCGGCGCCACGCTCAGGCGCTGCATTGACTGCTGCGGCAGTTGCCGGCTTGCCATTGCCCGCACCGGTCAACCCATCACGCAACGCGCCGGCGCTTGCCAGGGTTGCCGAGAAGGCGGAACCGCGCAGAGCGGCGTCCCCGGTTTGTGCGATGTTTGTTTGCCCCGTGGTCGCAGCGATCGCGGTGTCGCGAAGCGGTTGCATCTGCAGTCGCGCTGCGAACTCGCCCTCGGGCGCCTTTTCAGTGTTCACGGCATCGCTGGCCGTTGTTGGACTGGCGGCTTGCGCGCCACGCCGGAAGGCTGCGGACTCGCGTGCAATCTCGAGGGCTTGCTGCTGCAACGTCAGTGCGGGCGCGACGGCGACCGGTACGTCCGTGGCGCTGGCTGCGGCGTCTGCCACAGCGCGCTCATCGCCCTGATCTTTCCCGTCGGCCTGGTGTTTCTCGCCAACAGGCTTCGCCGGTTTGCTCTCGGCATTTGCCGGTGCTTTCTCGCCATCGACAGCGGGCTTGCCCGTTTGAGCGGCCGGCTCACGCTGGCGCTGCAGCGTGTCCGAAAATGTCGACTGGCCCGACTGCGGCGCATTCGATGGCGGGGGCGCGGGGCTGACCGGCGCGGCCGGGGAAATCATCTGGGCAATGGAAAGTGTGGCGGACATAGTCAGATCCTGTGATGCGAGATCAACCGAAAACCGGCGAACGAGTCAGCATGCGCGCAGCAAACTCGTCATTGCCGCGTTGTTCCCGGCGTTGTTCGACGGCGTCGCGTGCGCGCTGGGCACGGGCGGTGAGCGCTTCGAACGAATTTTGTTTGCGTTTGGCCTGTTGCCAATCGACCCGACCCGCTTCGAGCTCGGTCTCCGATTGAGCGACCACGTTGCGCTGTTGCGCCATGGCATCGTCGAGCGTGCCGATGAAGCGCTGGTAGTTCTGGCAGTCCGATGCCGACATCCCCGAGCACATGGCCTGTTGCAGCCGGGCGAGGTAGTCGTGACGGTAGTCGGCCAGCATGTCGAGCTGCTGCTTTGCGTTGAGCAAAGCGGTGTTCAGCAGGCCCAGGCGACGCGTGGCTTCTTCCGCACGTTCGCGAGCGAGCTCGCTGAGCGTGTCCAATGGCAATTGTTCAGGCATGTGAGGAATGTCCTTCGAACGTTCCGCGAAGTTGGGTAACGGCACCGGCATACGTCACGCTCTCGCCGATGTTTTGCTGCAAAAACGCTTCGAGACGCGGGTAACGCGCGATCGCGTCGTCCAGTTGTGCGTCATGACCGGGCGCGTAGGCGCCTACGGCGATGAGATCGCGGTTGCGTTGGTAACGCGACAGCGACTGTTTGAACTTGCGTACGACCTGAAATTGGTCGGGTGTGATCAATGAGTGCATCGCACGCGAAATCGATGCTTCGATGTCGATCGCCGGGTAGTGGCCGGCTTCGGCCAGGTGGCGCGACAAGACGATGTGCCCGTCGAGAATGGCGCGTGCCGAATCCGCGATGGGATCTTGCTGATCGTCGCCTTCAGCCAGGACCGTGTAGAAGGCGGTGATCGAGCCGGCTTTGCCGCTCGCGGTCATGGCGCCGTTGCCGGCGCGTTCGACCAGCGCGGGAAGGCGGGCGAAAACCGACGGCGGATAGCCTTTGGTGGCGGGGGGTTCGCCGATCGCCAACGCGATCTCTCGTTGCGCCATGGCAAATCGTGTGAGCGAGTCCATGATGAGCAACACGTCGAGCCCCTGATCGCGAAAGTACTCGGCGATACGGGTGGCGTACGAGGCGCCCTGCAAACGCAGCAGCGGCGACACGTCTGCGGGTGCCGCGACAACGGCCGAGCGTGCGAGGCCTTCAGGCCCCAGATTGTGCTCGATGAATTCTTTGACCTCGCGGCCACGTTCGCCGATCAGTCCCACGACGATGACGTCGGCACGGGTGTAGCGCGCCATCATGCCCAGCAGCACGCTCTTGCCCACGCCGGAGCCGGCGAACAGGCCCATGCGTTGGCCGCGGCCCACTGTGAGCAAGCCATTGATGGCGCGCACGCCCACGTCCAGCACGCTATCGATCGGTGCACGCGTAAGCGGATTCAGCGGCTGGGCCGCCAGCGGCGCTTGTTCGGCGTCGATCAACGGACCGAGGCCGTCGAGCGGGCGTCCGGCGCCGTCGACCACGCGGCCGAGCAATGCGCGGCCCACCGGCAAGTGACGTCCGATCGCGGGCTTGGCGTTGCCATTGGGTTCGCGGCCTTCGGGCAGCTTGATGGGCCGCTGTACGGCGGGCTCACCCGGCACCACGCGGGCGCCAGGGGGCAGGCCGGAGATGTCGGTTTGCGGCATCAGAAACAACGTTTGGCCATCGAAGCCGACGACTTCGGCATCTGCCCAATGATCGTGACCCGGGGAGAGCTCGATGCGGCAGACGGCGCCGACCGGCAGTCTCAGACCGGTGGCCTGCAGCACCAGTCCGGCTGCGCGAGTGATGCGTCCGCTCACATGCCAGGGGTCGGTGGCGCTTGCGCGGATGGCGCCGACGCGCAATTGCGTCGCCCAGCGATCGATGGCGGGCACATCGTTGACGAGGTTGGCCCCGCTATCGCGCGTCGGTGTCAGATCATCAGCGTGGGCGTGCGAACCGGCGCTCATGGCGTATCCCATTGGCTGTCGCGGCCGAGCGAGGCGGCCACGCGGTGCCAGCGCGTCTGGAGCGTGCCGTCGATGTCGCCGTAGGGCGTTTCAGCGCGGCAGCCGCCGCGCAGGACCGATTCGTCGGCCAGTACGCGCCATCGGGCGTCCTGCAACTCTTCATTCAGATACTGCCGCACCAGGTCGACGTCCAGGGGATGCAGCCAAAGCCGCAACGTGCCTTGCGTGACGGGTTGCATGTGCAGCACTTCCCGCACGGCGTCAACCACGCACTCCGGTTGTTTGTCGAGTTTGGTGCGAATCACCTGGCGAGCGATGTCCAGGGCCAGTCCAATCAGCGCCTGACCCATTTTTTCTTCGATCTGGCCAACCGATTCGGCGCAGGTTTGAGCGATCAGATGAAGCTGAGCGGCTTCTTCGCGAGCTTGACGCCGTGCAGTCTCCAGGCCTTCGGCGTATCCCGCTTCACGGCCTTCGGCGAAACCGGCTTCACGGCCGGTGTGTTCACCGGCGGCATAACCTTCGCGCAAGCCTTCTTCGTGCCCCTGATGCCGGCCGGCCGCGCGTGCTTCGGCGCGATCCTGCGCGAGCAGCGCGGCAGCATCCGGCGCTGCCGGTGCGGGCTCGCCGGAGGTCTCCGATGGCGCACCGTTGTGGTCGTCGAACGAATTCATCGTCCAGCGCCGCCACGCGTCGCCGCCGCGGTGCAAACCCGCTTTGAAGGACGGATCAGACGTAGGCATCGTCGCCCTGGGCGCCAAGCACGATCTGGCCGCTCTCGGCCAGATTGCGCGCGATTTGCAGGATCCTCTTCTGCTCGGCCTCGACCTTGGACATGCGGATCGGGCCCTGGGCATCCAGATCTTCGCGCAACGTCTCGGCGGCGCGCGTGGACATGCTGCGCATGAATTTGTCGCGCAGTTCTTCGGGCGCGCCCTTGAGGGCGACCATCAACGTATCGTTGTCGACTTCCTTCAGAATCATCTGGATCGCACGATCCTCGACATCCAGCAGATTGTCGAAGACGAACATCTCGTCGATGATGCGTTGCGCCAGATCCGAATCGCGTTCGCGCAGGCTGGCGACCACGGTTTCTTCCTGCGTCGAATTCATCATGTTGAGAATTTCGGCTGCCGTACGCACGCCACCCATCTTGCTGCGCTTGGCGCCCTGGCCCGCGAGCACGGCGTTGAGCACTTCGGTCAACTCGGTCAGCGCACCCGGTTGAACGCCGCCGAACGTGGCGATGCGCAACATCACATCGTTGCGCAGGCGTTCGTTGAGCAATGCCAGCACGCCTGCCGCGCGATCACGCTCGAGGTGAACCAGGATGGTCGCGATGATCTGCGGATGCTCGTCGCCCACCAGCTCGGCGACAGTCGTGGCGTCAAGCCAGTTCAATGCATCGATGCCGCTCCCGCTGTCGCCGGCATCGAGAATGTCCTCGATCAGGCCAGCAGCGCGATCGCTCCCCAGCGCCTTGGTGAGTACAGAGCGGATATAGTCGTCCGAACCCAAGGTAACGGCGACGAACTGGTCGGCTTCCTGACGGAACTCTTCCAGCACATTGCCGACGTCTTCACGCGTGACCTGCTTCAGCGTGGCCATGGCGGCACCGACCTGTTGCACTTCCCGTGCGGACAGGTATTTGAAGACCTCGGCCGCGGCGTCTTCGCCCAGCGACATCATCAGGACGGCGCTACGGGTCATCCCGTCGAGACTGGTTTCACTTGTCATTGCTGCTCATCCAGGTGCGCAAGACCATCGCCACGGCACGAGGATCTTTCGTGGCCATTTCGCGGGCGCGTTGCATGTTTTCTTCGTATCGGTTGTTGGCGCTGGCGCGTGCCTGATCGATGGCTTCGCGTTGTGCTTCGGCGCGTTCGATTTCCGCGACCACCGGGTCGACTTCGGGATTGATGTAGCGGTTCCACATCGGGCGCAACAGCGAACGCCACACCCACAACGCCGCCAACAGCAGCACCAGCCAGTAGCCGATCGTCTTGGCCAGGTCGATCATGCCCGGGTCTTTCCAGACCGGCGTCTCGGCGATGATTTCGTCGGTGAAGCGGCTATTGACCAGATTGAGCGAGTCGCCGCGATCTTGCGAAAAGCCCATGGCTTCGCGCACGAGGTTCGTGAGCTTGGTCAGTTCCTCGGCCGGCAGCGGCTGCGGTTCGCCGTCGGCGTTCTTCATATAGTTCACGACGACTGCGACCGACAGGCGCTTGACGGCGCCGGTGGGCTGCTTGACGTGACTGATGGTGCGGTCGACTTCGTAATTGACGGTCGAATCGCTGCGGACATTCGTGGGTGCGGTCGCAGCGGCGCCGCCTGCGCCTTGCGCGCCATTGGTTCCGGTGGTCGTGGCCCCGCCTTGCTGTTGTGCCGCCGCCGCAGCATTGGCCGGCGGATTGGTGATGGGCGCTTGCGCGTTGGCCGGCACTTGATTGGTGAGGGCGCCCGGAACGCCTTGTGCACCCGTGCCGCCATTTTGCTGTGAGTCGCTTGCCTGGCGACTGCGCACGGCACCCTGGCCAGGATCCTGATTGGGACGGTAAACCTCGGAGGTCAGTTCGCGTTGGGCGAAGTCGACATCGGCGCTGACTTGGGCGTGTACGTTGCCGTGGCCTACCAGCGGATTCAGAATGGCGAGAATGCGTTCGGCAGCACGCTGTTCGACGTCACGTACGAATTTGGTCTGGTCGGCATCCATGCCGCGCCCGTCGCCGGACGGCGTGGACAAGAGGCGTCCGTTCTGGTCGACGATCGATACATTCTCGGCATTGAGCTCAGGCACGCTCGAAGCCAGCAGCCAGGCAATGGCCTGGACCTGGCCTTCACTCATGCTGCGTCCGGGAAACAGATGCAACAGCACGGAGGCGGTCGGTTGCTGGCGTTCGCGAACGAAGAGGGACTGGCGCGGCATCGCTAGGTGGACGCGTGCGCTCTGCACCGCATTGACCGATTCGATGGAGCGGGCCAGCTCGCCCTCGAGGCCACGCTGATACGTGATCTGTTCGGCAAACTGGCTGGCGCCGAACCGTGCGGTATCGAGCAACTCGTAGCCGACCGAGCCGCCGCGCGGCAGGCCTTGCGCGGCCAGCTGCAGGCGCGTGTCGTAAACGCGGTTGGGCGGCACCAGCAATGCCGAACCGTTCTCGCTGAACCGGTAAGGCACGTTCATTTGTCCCAGTGCCGCCACGATGGCGCCGCCATCCCGGTCCTGCAGATTCGAGAACAGCACCTTGTAGTCGGGCTCGCGGCTCCACATTGCGGCCGCAGCCACGAGGGCAACCACAGCCGCGACGGCCGTGATCAATAATGGTTTGGGCACGCTGCGCACGCGATCGAGCGTGGGGAAGCGGGCAAAAAGGCGAGAAGTAGTAGTGGCCTGCGAGTTCATCTGAGTATCCCGCCGAGTCGAACGCGCGGGCATCGAAGTAGGGCGGACGATCGGGGCAAGAGAGACATGCGACGCAAAGTGGGTCTGGGAAGCGTGGATTATGGGCTGGGCGCGCACAATCTAATCCCCGAAAAACCCCGGTTTTTGCCGTCATTTGTCACATATGCTTTCGAGCAGAAGTGGTGCACACTCTCGCCACGCCTAATAAAAGGTGCGCACTTCAAATGTTTCCGCCGGTCTGTCCGGCGCTATAGGCAAGGATTGGTCATGGCGGTAAGCGGTTTGGCGGGAATAGAGAGCATGCTGTCGCAGATGCGCGCAGTCGTGCGCACGGCGCAGAGCGCGCCCGGCGCACAGGCTGAGGATTTCGCACCGCGCCCGGCCAATTTCGCGGCCGTGCTGCAGCAGTCCTTGCAGCGCGTGTCTTCGGTCCAGCATGCAGCGAGTGCCCAACAGCAGGCTTTCGATATGGGCGATCCCAATATTTCGCTGAGCAAGGTGATGATCGATTCGCAGAAAGCCACGCTTGGTTTCCAGATGACGGTGCAAGTACGCAACAAGCTTGTGGCCGCCTACAAGGAAATTTCATCGATGGCGATGTGAAAACCGCGCTTCCGTGTAAAAATCCGCCAAGTACGGCTGGCAAGTTGCCCGCCGGACCCTATTCGGATCCGGTCCCGGCTAACGATGCTTGATACTTTTACTTTGCTGGTCATTGCCGTGCTGCAGTTCGAGGTCATCGGCTTCGCGCTGTTGCTGGCCTGGTTCCTGTCGCGCCGCGCCCGAATTTTTCTCGGTTTGTCCGGAAGCGTCATGATTGCCATGGCGTTCGTCCTGCTGCCGCTGTGGTACTTGTGGGACAGCGGGCAGTTCGATTTTGCTGCCTTCAGCACCTCCCTGGTGGCAACGATCGTTGCCGTCCCGACCGCACTCATCCTGCTCCTGGTTTATCACCTCGTACGCGCCGAAGGCGTGCTGCGCGCGTTGCGCATCAGCGGTCGTCGTCAGGAAGCCGTCGGGCTGGCGCACCTTGCCGACACGGAGGACCTCGAAGACGATCTGCGGCGCGCGATGCAAGAGGCCGGCCAACTGTATGTGGTCTATCAGCCGATCTACGGCGTCGATGGCCGCCAGTTGCGCGGTTTTGAAGCGTTGGTGCGATGGAATCATCCGCAACGCGGCCTTGTGGCCCCGATGCAGTTCATTCCCGTCGCCGAGCAAACCGAACTGATCGTGCCCTTGGGTGCGTGGGTGCTCGAGACGGCCTGCGCCGAAGCCGCGAGCTGGCCGGAACCCTGGTATATCTCGGTCAATATCTCGCCGATTCAGCTTGAACGCCACTCTTTGCTGCGGGATGTGCGTGGGGCGCTCGACCGCTCCGGCCTGGCGCCCGAACGTCTGGAACTGGAAGTCACCGAAGGGGTGATGGTCGCCGCAGAAGGCGGTGAAATATCGAGGCTGTCGGAATTGCGCCGTGCCGGCGTGAAGATCGCCATCGACGACTTCGGTACCGGCTACTCGAGCCTGGGCTATCTGCAGGAACTGCCGTTCGATACGATCAAGATCGATCGATCGTTCATTCGCAATCTTGAAAGCGACAGCAACGCGCAAGCGATCGTGGGCACCGTGGTCGACCTGTCACGTCGCCTCGAGCGCGAGATCGTGGCCGAAGGTGTCGAGACGGAAGGGCAGTATTCGATCCTGAGCGAACTCAAATGTCATCGTGTGCAGGGGTGGCTGTTGGGCAAGCCCATGTCGGCCCTGGAGTTGGCTGAACGTTATGTTCAGAAGACCCTCAGCTCGTCCGACGTGCCCGACATCGCGTGGGCGCAGCACGCATAGCCGCAGCAGCGCGCATGACCGCGCCAACAGGGCGTTGGTCAACCCAGTAGCGGGAAAGAGAGAGCGGAAATCAGAAAGCGGAAACAAGAAAGCACGAAAAAGCGGATCGGCGTTGCGCCTGATCCGCTTTTTTGTGCTTTGTTTTTTGTGGTTCTACGAGCGCCTTGCGACATCCGGCCTGGACATGGTTGCGATTGGATCGTGCGCGGACGTCGAATGCTGCGGCGGTGCACATGCCTGCTGACGATAACAAGACCACCGTGTCAGCCAAAGCCGCGTCGAACTGCGCTGCCTAGTCGGACTTATTCTTCTCGAGCCGCCAGACGACTTGCTGCAACCAAATCTCCTCACGGCTGCTGAGTTTTGAAAATACGGCGCCCACGTGGCTTTCGACGTCGAGGCGAACATTCGACGGCGTGTCGCCGGCGCTGCCGACCACAACAAGCCGGGGTGGCGCAGCGACGGCTACGGCTGCTGCGCGCGGCGCGACGGCCACAGCAGCGGCACCGTCCGCCGGCTCACCCGGGGCATCCTCATCATCTTCGCCACGCTTGCCTTGGCCACTGGTGGGGAAGACGTTGCGCACTTCCAGCGACGTTTGCAAGGTGCCAAATTCGCCGAAATCCAGCAGCACCCGTTCCAGGGTGTCGCCGCGCAGCGGCAATGCGCCTACCGGGAGCGCGCAGCGCAATCCGATGCCGTCGACCGACACATCTCGAATGCTGAACGCAATGGCGGGTTCGCCGCCCGGGGGTTGCCAGGTCGCACGGCAACGCTTGCCCTGTGTGGAAAGCGATGCACGGAACATCTTGCGGCGCTGTATGCGGGAGATTCGATCCGGCCAATGCGATACGAAGGCCGCGCTGCCGTCGTCGAAGCGCACGACATCGGGGCGCGGCACACGGAAGTGAATGCGTACGCCACCATAGCCACTGCAGACAAACTGAAAAACGGCGCCGATCAACAATTCCTTGTTGTCGGCAAAGTTGCTGCTGGCGTAATCGCGCGGCCGCCAAAAGAAGGTACCCGTTTTTCGATCTAGCCCGATGATCAGCGCGGCGATTTCGCGGTCCGCAGCGTCGCGCACCACCACATGCGCTTCGGCATGCGTCAGTTCGAATAAAGCGCTACGGATCTCGTCAGGGTCGGTCAGTAGAAAGTCGGGGGGCGTTTCGCTCAACACGTTGCATCACTTCCTAATGAACTAGACCGTGGGGTGTGGGAAATCTGCGGCGCCCGACGCTTCGGGCGAGCGCGATTCTAACCGGTAAAGCCACGCAAGTAACGTGGCGACCGCAGTATAAAGTTGGGGCGGAATCTGCGCGTCCAGGTCGACTTGCATCAGTAGCCCGACGAGTTCAGTCGACTCATGCACATAGAGTCCATTGTCGCGTGCGGTGCGCACGATGTTGTCGGCGATCGGGCCGTAGCCCTTCGCGACGACGCGAGGTGCCGCGTCGTTGCCGTCATACGCGATGGCGACAGCCTGTGGGCGTTTGGCCGGCGTCGTATCCTCGGGTGGCGGCGTGTGAGGTGTACTCATGTTGCAGGACCATCCTGGTGAACGACATCGGGTGCGCGGGCAGCATCTTCGTCGATGACGAGATGACTCAGCGTCAGGCCGGCTGCTTGGAACTGCGATCGCAGCACCGCCGACGAGGCACGAATGTCGGACTCGCCCTCGGGGGCGACCAGTCGCATGACGATATCGTTGCCGACAAGGTTGAGAGTGGCTTCGACGCGGCCGAGCCTGGGCAGTGTCACGGCGATCTTGGTAGCCCACGAGGGTGGCGCATCGGGCGACGCCGATGGCGCCTGCTGGCGCCGCTCGATTTCCCATTGCATTGGCGTGCCGGTCCACGCTTCGCCTTGCCAGGCAATGCTTTGATTCGTCAGCACGTCGAGTTGCTGACGCACGAGGGCGGCTGTATCGGCGCGCACGCCGTGTTGCGTCGGGGGCGCGGTATCCTGGGCGGGCGCTGTTGCGGGCATGCGCGGCGCGGGTGTCTCGGTGGCATCGGCAAGCGCCGCACCAAACACACTTGCGTCACGCGGTGTGGCCCCCGCCTGTGCGGCTGCGCTGCCAGCTGCTTGAGGTTGCGCCGAGGGGGGCTGGTTGTGAGGTTCCTGGCGCAGGTCGGGCGCGGTGCGTTTGCCAAAAACCAGGTCGCTCAGATGCGATTCGTAAAACAGTCCGCTTTTGTCGATCGCATGCTGCAGTGCGTGTGCCAGCGCTCGCACGTTCGGAGTGACCCATTCGGTTGTACCGGCAAGCGCGTTCGAGCCGCGTACGGCTTCACCCCCTTGCCCCGGCCGGGCTGCCGTGTTGCTGTCTGGTCCTGCGCGGCTATCGGCCATGCCAGTGCTGCGATCGGCGGCACCGATCCCCTGGCTTGTCGTCGGCGCGCCGCGATCGTTTACCGACGCGTGCGCTTGCCCCGTTTGCCGCGCAGCACTAGCGTCCGATGACGATACGGCGCTGCCGAGTGCGGCCTGCAGGAGCGGCTGGCGGCCCACGACGGCGGGCGCATCGGGAAACGCGGCGAGCAGCGCAAGAATGGCGCGTGCGCCCTGGCCCAGCGACGTGGGTGCGGAGGGCGTGGCCGATTGTTGAACCACTCGCCCGCGCGCATTGAGCGCGAGGAGCGTAGCGAGCTTGGCATCCTTTACGGCGCCTTGGTCTGCCTGGCCCGCCGCCTGCTTGAGGGCAGCGCGCTCGCCGTCCCGCCGCGGCTCGCCTTCGGTGGGCTCGACCTTGACAGGTGCGCCGGGTTGCCTGACCGCATCGGCGCGCAATCCCGACTGCAGATCGCCATGCGACGCCAACGGCGTGCCCAGTACCGCATCAAGACGCTGGATCAAAAGCGTGCCCAACGAGTTGGGTCCGTTCACGTGGGCGCCTTGAATCCGAAGGTGCTGGCGTGATCGTGATGTTGCTTGATGCGGCCGAGCAATGTATTGAGCCGCGCCATTTGCGGCGAAGCCAGGTCGCGCGTACGCGCATCGTTCTCCAGAATGCGCACGAGCAGATCGTGCTTGAGCGCGCGGCTGGTTTCGTCCAGAGGCACACTGGCGTCGATGTCGCGGAGTTTTTCGACGATGTCGATGTATTGCTGTCCAAGAGAGAGGACGATGGTCCAGTCTCCGGATCGCGCAGCTTCAAGCATCGCGGCCGTAATGGCGGCAATGCTTTGATAGTGCGACAGTATCGGCGCGTGAGGCGACGTCATGCTTAGGTTTCGCGCGAAAAGTGAGGGGCAACGTCGGGGCTAGAGCGACGCGGTCGACGTGGGGTCGACCGAGCTCTGCCAGGCGTCCTGCAGGTTCGCGAGAAGCTGATCGGCAACGTCCAGCTGGGCGGCGTCGGCGTTCAGGTTTGCGGTCAACAGGGTGCGCGCGATGTAGTCGTAGAGTTGATCGAGATTGGCGGCAAGTTCGCCGCCCGCTTCGAGGTTGAGGCCGCCTTTGAGCCCTTCTTCGACGATGCGGATCGCCTTGGATATCGCTTGGCCACGTTCTGCGATGCGGTTCTGCTGCAGATGCAGTTTCGCCTGAGCGATGGCCGCGCGTGCGCCTTTGAAGAGCAGCGTGATCAACCGCTCCGGGGTGGCACTCAATACCTCGGTCTGAACGCCTACGGTGGCGTAGGAACGCGCAGCTTGTGCGCCAAAGGGACGACGGGCGGCGTAGGACATTATTTTTTGTTTGAGTTGGCAATGGCCTCAAACTGCGAGGTCAGGTAGTTTTTTGTCGACTCGATTTTCGACAATGCAACGCTCAGAGCGTTGAATTGTGCGATCGTCGCGGCATTGGTGGCTTCGACTCGGGCCGTGACGTCTTCAACGGCTTTCGTCTGTTTCTTGCGCTCGCTTTCCAGATTCTCGACGACCGACGTGATCTTGCCTTTGATGGAGCCTTGATCCAGATACTGCTTGGTCGTGGCATTCATCTTGGTCGCCAAGCCCTCGGTGCCCGAGAGCAGATTCGAGACTTCCGACGGATATTTGGTGATCGCGTCGCGAACCTTGGCGACGTCGATCTTCAGCGTGCCGTCTTTGGCGTCGATGTCGGTCGTGATGCCCAGCTTGGCGAGCGAGAAGATGTTCTTGTCGTCCGTAGCGACGCGCAAACCCGAAGCGAGTTCGTCCTGCGCGCTGCGCAGTGTGGAGTCGGCATACAGGCTCCCGTTGATCGACGTCGAGTCCTTGTTGTAGGTCGACAAGGTTTTGGTCGTCGTACGCATCGCGTTGTACGCGGTCACGAAATTCTGAACGGCGGTGACTTGCGCCTCGATATCCGACTCGACCTTGACGGTCACTTTCTTGCCGGTTTCGGTGACGGCGCTCAGATCGAGCGTCAGGTTGTCGATCGCCGTCGTGAGCTGGTTCGAGCCGCTGGTGATGGCGATGCCGTTGAGCGTGAGCTTGGCATCGGTCGCCACGTTGGCCACCGTCATGTTGCCCGGCGTGCCGCCTTTGACGTAGTTCAGGTCAGCGGCGAGCGTGCCGCTGTTGCCGGTGACGTCAATGCTCTTGACCTCTGCCTTTTCTCCTGTCGCGCGTGAGGTGAGCATCAGGAAGCTCTTGCCCTCGCCATCGGTAATGATGGTCGCGTTGACTGGGCTGTCGGATTTTGCGTTGATGGCGTCACGCACGCCGTTCAGCGACGTGTCGCTGCCCAGTTCGATATCGATGGGGGCTGTGCCGCCCACCGTTTCAATGGCGATCGTGCCGCCTACGCCGTTTTGCGCGGTACGGCTGTCGATGGCGGCGGACTTCAGCGAGCCGGCCGCGGCCAACTGATCGACGAAGATCGAGTAGGAACCTGCGACGGCACCGGCGCCGGCCGTGACCGATACGCCATTGCCCGACACGCTGGTTTTGGCCGGTGCGGAGCTCATTGCGGCCGCCAGTTTCTCGGTCGCGGTACGCAGCGCATCGATGACGTTCTTAAGCGAACCCATCCCCGTGATCTTCGTGCTGGTCTGCGTGACGCGCGCTTGATAGGGAACGATTGTCTGTTTTTCGAACTCGGCCAGCTGCTCGGTGATCGCAGCGAAGTCGTAGCCGCTGTTGTTCAGGTTCGCGAATGAGATTGCCATCTTGTTAAATCCTTCTACTCAGGTTGCATTATTGCTGCAACGGACCGGACCAATTTGCGCGCTTACGGGCTTTAAAAGGGCCTAATTCCGTCAATTCCCCGGGTTTTCTGTTATGCGGTGGTTTCGATTGCGAGGCCTTGCATCTTCACGAGCATTTTGGCGGCGTGAATGACGGCCTCGGTTGGAATGGTGCGCAACACATCGCCGCTTTCGGAATCCATGATGGAGACCACGATTCGATGGATGTCGGGATCCACTTCAAAATGCAGGTTGGTATCCCACGCCCGCATCTGTTGATTGAGTTCGTCGAGCGCCTTGTCGAGGTAGGGATTGGATCCTTCCTCGGTGGATGGCAGCGTTTTGAGCGGTTCTGGCTGCGCCGGGGACTGGCGGTGATCCGCCTGCGACGAAGCGGTGTCCGTACTTTTCTCGCTGGCAGTCACCACGATGGCGGCGGCAGGCGGCGGTGGCGCGGCCATGGCGGCGGTGACGGGCAGGGTCAGCGGGGCAGCAATCGGGGTCAACGCCATGGAGGCTCCGTACGGGTAGCGCAACTCGATGAGCACAGCACTCTGTGCAGGCGCCCAGACAATCGCGGGCGGTTCTAGGGATTCCACACAGGTAACGGCATGCTTCAGCTGAACTTAAGGGGCGCAGCACTGGAAAATACGGCCTCGAACATTGCCGCTCTGGAATGCTTTCCCTGCCATTTCAAGCGGTCGAGGAGGAGGAATCGACATCATCTCGAGCCGGCGGATCCTTGCTCATTGCCTGGGTGACGCGTCGCTAAGCGGGCGAGGGGCCACATACACAGCTGCACACCAGGGGAATCCCAGGATTGCGTTGTGACGGCTGGTAAAATGCCGAGCTTGCCCCTTGTGGGCTGCGCCCGGTCCGCCCGGATCGGCTTGCGCCCCGCCAGGGGCGATTTTCCTTTGCATTGTTCATGTCCAACCCGCAAACGCCTCAGGTTTCCGATTCCCTTTCCACTTGGCTGAGTTATCTCGAACACCTGCATAGCCGCAGTATCGATCTGGGACTGGAGCGGGTGCGCAAGGTGGCCGATCGACTGGGCTTGGCATCTTCCGCGGTGAAAATCGTCGTTGGCGGTACGAACGGCAAGGGGTCGACCTGCGCGATGCTCGAGGCGATGTTGCTGGCCGCAGGGTACAAGGTGGGCGTGTATACCTCGCCGCATCTGATCCATTTCAACGAGCGTGCGCGAGTGAATGGCGTTTCTGCGAGCGATGCAGCGCTGACGGCGGCGTTTGCCGAGGTCGAGCAAGCCCGCGGCGATACCGGATTGACGTATTTCGAGTTCACGACGCTGGCTGTGCTGCGCCTGTTTGCCGGCCAGCAACTGGACGCAATCGTGCTCGAGGTTGGATTGGGCGGACGCCTGGACGCCGTCAATATCGTGGACGCCGATTGTGCGATCGTGACCAGTGTTGATCTGGACCATATGGATTGGCTGGGCGACACGCGCGAGCTGATCGGATTTGAGAAAGCCCACATTTTCCGGACCGGCAAGCCCGCAATCTGCAGCGATCCCGTCCCGCCGCAGACGTTACTCGATCACGCGGCTGCGATCGGCGCGGACCTCTGGCTGTTCGGGCGAGATTTCAACTATTCGGGCGACCGCCAGCAGTGGGGTTTCGGCGGCCGCAACCAGCGGCGCAATGCACTGGCCTATCCGGCCCTGCGTGGTGCCAACCAATTGTTAAATGCCTCGGCGGCGCTCGCTGCACTCGAATCCCTGCGGGATCGTCTGCCGGTGCCCCAGCAGGCGGTGCGGGTTGGGCTGTCGCAGGCGACTTTACCTGGCCGATTCCAGATTCTGCCAGGGCAACCCACGATCGTGCTCGATGTGGCGCACAACCCGCATGCCGCTGCCGTGCTGGCTCAGAATCTCGACAATATGGCGTATTTTCCCTACACCCATGCGGTGTTCGGCATGTTGGACGATAAAGATGTGGCCGGCGTGGTCGCCCGTATGGGCAAGCGCATCGATCACTGGTATTGCCCCACATTGGTGGGCCCCCGCGGGGTAACCGGGCAGGTGTTGGCCGACCGTGTGGCGGCTGCCTTGCCGCCAGTGGGCAAAGAAGACGAGGCCGCCACCTTGGCGGCGTTCGACGACGTCGCGGCGGCGGTTGCGGCAGCGCAAAAACGAGCAGGCGAGGGTGATAGAATCGTGATATTCGGTTCGTTCCTGACGGTGGCTGCTGCGTTGACCGCGTTGGGCCGCGCCCACTAACTCAGAGCGTGACGACTTCAACGCGTGGCAACACGCGAGCGTTTTCGGCCGGCAGCTGTCTGGCCGGTCGCCGCCACCGGCAGCAAGGATTTTTCGATGGGATTGTTCAATCGGACTGAAAGCGGCGCAACGCGCAGCGGCAGGGCACGGCCTTCCGTATCCAGCGAAGCGCAAGCAGCCGAACTTCGTGGCCGGGCGCGCCGTCGTCTGGCAGGCGCTGTCGCTTTGGTGCTCGCGGCCGTCGTCGTATTGCCGATGGTGCTCGATGGTGAACGTCACCCGGTGTCAGAAGACATTCCGGTGCAAATTCCAGACCGCACGCAGCCCTTCGACCCCAATATGGGCCAGCCCCAGTCCGGTTTGCCGCAGGCGTCATCCCAGCCCCCGGCGAATGGCGTGCCGGCAGCGGCTCCCGGCACTGATGGCGGCGTACCTACCCCACCGCCATTGATGTCTGGCGCGCCGCCCGCCGTTGGCACGCCGGCGCCTGGCACCACAACTGCACCGCATACGCCTTCGGTGCAAGTGCCGTCCGCTGCCGTGGTGCGGCCCGAGGCGACGCCCAAGCCGCCCGCTGAGACCGCGAAGCCCGCCACGCCGGCACCCAAGCCTGCCGCGCCCATCGAACGCAGCGACGATGGCGCCCGCGCGCTTGCGCTCCTTGAGGGACGTACCCCAACGCCGGCCGAATCTCGTCCGAAGCCCGCGGCGGCCTCCAACAAGGGCAATTTTGTGCTCCAGATCGCGGCTTACACCACGCAAGGCGATGCGCAGGGCCGACGCGACAAGCTGCATGCTGCCGGTGTCACCAACGCGTTCGTCGAACCGGCGTCGATTGGCGGCAAGCAGCAGTTTCGCTTGCGCGTAGGCCCGTTCCCATCGCGCGATGCTGCTCAAGCGGCCCAGGCGCGATTGCGAACGCTCGGGTATGACAACGGTTTCATTGCCGCCCAGTGACCGGCTTCGACTTCATCCTCATCGGCATCCTGGTGGTGTCGGGTGTATTGGGGCTGATCCGTGGATTGCTCAAGGAAGTCTTGTCGCTGGTCGCCTTCGGGCTGGCGTTCGTCGCGGCGATCTGGTGGGGTCCCACCGTCTATGGGTGGTTGACTTCCTGGATCGAGACCCCCATGTTGAGGATGGGGCTGTCGTATGCGGCGGTGTTCCTCATCGTGCTGTTGGGCGTGGGCCTGGTCAACATGACACTGGCAGCGCTGATTCGGACCACCGGTCTATCGCCGGCGGACCACGGGTTGGGCGGACTGTTCGGTCTGGCGCGTGGCGTACTCATTATTCTCGTATTGGTGGCATTGGCGGGTTACACGCCCATGCCGCAAGAACCCTGGTGGCGTGAGGCGATGTTTTCGCAGACAGCGATTGACGCCATCAAACATATCAAGACGTGGCTGCCGCCTGCTTTGGCCGCGTGGCTACCTTATACGTAGCGCTCATTGTTCTAGGAAATCACCATGTGTGGAATTGTCGGGGTCGTCGGACGCGGTCCGGTTAATCAACTGCTGTACGACAGCCTGCTCCTGCTCCAGCATCGCGGTCAGGATGCTGCCGGTATTGCGACGGCACAGGAAAATCACTTCAATATGTTCAAGGCCCACGGGCTGGTGCGCGATGTGTTTCGTACGCGAAACATGCGCTCGCTGCCGGGCACCAGCGGTATCGGTCAGGTTCGTTACCCCACCGCTGGATCGAGCATTTCCGAAGAAGAGGCACAGCCTTTTTACGTCAACGCGCCGTTCGGCATCATGTTCGCCCATAACGGCAACTTGACCAACTGGCGTGAACTGCGCGAATCGCTTTTCCGCATCGATCGGCGCCACATCAATACCAATTCCGACTCGGAAGTGTTGTTGAATGTGTTGGCCCACGAGCTGCAATCGTCAGCCAATGGTGTGTCGCTCGATGATGACGCGATCTTCCGCGCCGTGGCCTCGATGCACAAGCGCGTCAAGGGTGCTTATGCCGTGGTGGCGCAGATTGCCGGTTATGGATTGCTCGCGTTTCGCGATCCCAACGGTATTCGCCCGCTGTGTATTGGCCGGATGGAAGGTGAGCACGGTCCGGAATGGATGGTTGCCTCTGAATCGGTGGCGCTCGAAGGCAGCGGATTCATCTTCGTGCGCGATGTCGAGCCGGGTGAGGCCATTTTCATCGACCTGGACGGCCGCATGGTTGCCCGTCAGTGTGCCGACAATCCCCAACTGACCCCGTGTATTTTTGAGTATGTGTACTTTGCGCGCCCCGATTCGCTGATCGATGGCGTGTCGGTTTACGACGCGCGCTTGCGCATGGGCGAGTATCTGGCGGACAAGGTGGCGCGTACGCTGCGTCTGGGCGAAATCGACGTCGTCATGCCGATTCCCGATTCGTCGCGTCCGGCCGCCATGCAACTGGCTGCGCGCCTGGATCTCGATTATCGCGAAGGCCTTATCAAGAACCGCTACGTTGGCCGCACCTTCATCATGCCGGGCCAAGCCGTGCGCCGTAAATCCGTGCGTCAGAAGCTCAATGCCATCGGTACCGAATTCAAGGGCAAGAACGTGTTGCTGGTGGACGATTCGATCGTTCGCGGTACCACCAGCCGCGAAATCGTCGATATGGCGCGGGCTGCCGGTGCGAACAAGGTATTTTTCGCTTCGGCCGCACCACCGGTGCGTTTCCCGAACGTGTACGGTATCGATATGCCGACGCAGAGCGAGCTGATCGCGACCGGTCGCACTGACGAAGAAATCGCCCAGACGATCGGTGCCGATGCACTGGTTTATCAGGATCTGGCCGACATGCAGCAATCGGTGCGCGATATCAATCCCCGGATGAAGCGCTTTGAGGCATCGTGCTTCGACGGCGATTATGTGACGGGTGATATCACGCCGGAATATCTGGCGCGTTTGGGCCAGTCGCGGGGTGGCGTGCTGGAAGACGACTCCCCCAACGGCTTGCAATTCAATATGGGCTTCGCCGCTAGCGACGCTTGAGGGCGTGTGTAAAGCGCCGGCGCTGCGATGCGCCGGTGGCTGACGAGAAGCGACGCTTACGGCCGGTTCCAAAGCAAAGCGCACGACGATGTCGTGCGCTTTGTTCGTTGGGCGATCGGTTTCCGATCCGCCTGTGCTTTTCTTTTGGCGACGGGCTGCTGCTACCGCAGCAAGCCCTCCAATCGCTTAGCGACGCGCGCGCAGGCTGGCGCGCTTACGCGCTTCTTCAGCCGACAGGCCGGCGGGCTTGGCGCACAGGGCAGCAACGCCCAGAACCGTCAGAACCGCGAAAAGGATAAGGCTCCACACGGCGTATTCGAGGCCCAGCACTTGAACCATGGCGTCCATGCAGGTGGCGAAGATGCCGAACAATGCGGGAACGGCAGCGTCCAGGCCGGTGCCCGATACGAAGCGGTCGGCAAACGTTTGATCGCACGACAGCATCTGCGAGGCGACGGTATGCTGGTACCACGCTGCGGCAATGCCGCTGAGCGCCAGCAGGGTGGCCAAGCCGGCTGCCACGGCGCTCGCGGCACGCGGCGCGAGAGCGCCAACGATGCTCACCACCGCAATGGTGAGGTAGATCATGCGCTGCAGTACGCACCAGGCGCAGGGCGGCATATCGAACACGTATTGAGAGACGAGTGCCACGCCCACGGCGCCCAATGACAGCACGGCGACCAGAATGAGCAAGCTTTGACGACGATCGAACATAGGTTGAGATACTTTTAAGTGAATGCTGGGGAAATACCTGCGGTCGAATAGACCGCAGTCGGAGTGAAGGGTTCAGTTCGGTGCCATCGCCAATGGCATCACGCGACGCGCCGACTGGCCGCATCGGGTTCCAAGGCATCCAGGATGCCTTGTTCGAACTGCAATTGGCTGCGTGGTCGATCCAGGGCAGTGCCGTCGATGATGAAAACGTCCTCGACCCGATCTCCCAGCGTCATGACTTTGGCCATGCGCAAGTTGATGCCGTTGGCGGCGAATACGCGTGCCAGGGCATGCAGCAGCCCGGACCGATCGGTGGCCACCACGGACAGCCGCCATGAGCGACTGCTCTCGTCAGGCGACAACTCCACCTGGGGCCGCACTGGGAAAAGCCGCGACATGCGCGACTGCCGTCCCTGGCCCCAATGCGCGGTTTTCGCCGTGTTCTGCCCATAGGTGCGAGCATCCTTCAGGTGCTCGGCCAACTCGTGTTCCACCAAGGCCGCCTGGGCGCGAAAATCATTGGCGCCCTCGGGCAGCAACACGATAAAGCTATCGAGCGCATAGCCGTGGCGGGTGGTGTGAATGCGCGCGTCCTGAATGCCGAGGGATTTGGCATTAAAGAATTGGCAGATCGCCACGAAAAGATCTGGCGCATCGCGGGTGTACACCATCACTTGCAAGCCTTCGCCATGCTCGGTGGGGCGGGCGCGCACGACGGCCTGCTCCGGAGCGACCTGGTAATACAAGTGTCGGGTGTGCCACGCAATATCGGAGGCGTCGTGCCGCAGGAAATACGCCACGTCCAGTTGGCGCCAGAATGCTTCACGCGACTCGTCACGCAAGCCCGCCAAACGGGTCAGCCGAACCGCGTCTTTTTTGCGCTCGTTGAGCACTGTATTGGCGTCGGGCCGTTCGCCGCCCAGCGCGTCGATCGTAAGGCGGTATAGATCCTCAAGGAGTTTGCCTTTCCAGGCGTTCCAGACCTTGGGGCTCGTGCCGCGAATGTCGGCGACGGTCAGCAGATACAGCGCCGTCAAGTGACGTTCATCCTTGACCAGTTTCGAAAATTCAGTGATCACATTGTGATCGGACAAGTCGCGTTTCTGCGCCACCGTCGACATGGCCAAATGCTGCCGGACCAGGAACTCAACCAGTTCCGCGTCTTCGGCATCGAGACCGTGGTCGTGCGCGAATCGGCGCACGTCGCGCGCACCCAATTCGGAGTGATCGCCGCCACGGCCTTTGGCGATATCGTGAAACAAGGCCGCCACGTACAGCAGCCAATGGCGATCGAAATTGGCCATCAATTGCGTCGCGAACGGATATTCCTGCGCATGTTCGGGCATCGTAAAGCGGCGCAGATTGCGGATCACCGTCAGCGTGTGCTGGTCGACCGTGTACACGTGAAACAGGTCATGTTGCATCTGACCGACGATGCGCCGGAACACAGGCAAATATCGTGGCAGGATGTTGAGCATCGTCATGCGGCGCAGTTCGTGCACGATGCCGCTGGGCTGCTGCAGGATCTGCAGGAATAATTTGCGGTTGACCGGATTGCGGCGGAACTGGACGTCGATGCGGTCACGGGCATGCCAGATGGCGCGTTGCGTGCGCGCCGACAGTCCGGTCAGTTCAGGATGCTGCTGCATCGTGAGAAACGCGCGCAGCAAAAGCGTCGGATTCCGCTCGAAGGCGTCATCCAGCACGATATCGAGGCGATCATGCAGGTTGCGAAAGTCTTCGTCGATCGGTACCGCTTCGCTATCCGGACGCGGAAACAGATGCTCCTCGATGTTCTGAACGAGCACGGTGTTCAACTGCGTCACCAGGCGCGCGGCCCAGTAGTAACGCTGCATCAGGATTTCGCTGGCGCGGCGCGTGGACGTCGCTTGCAACCCATACACCTCGGCAAGCGCTGGCTGCAGGTCGAACAGCACGCGATCCTCGCGGCGTTTGGCCAGCATGTGCAGTTCGATGCGCAGACGCTTGAAGGCCTGCTCAGCGCGGCGCAGGTCGCGTGCTTCAGAGGGCGTGAGCATGCCCGATTGCGCCACGTCACGCCAATTGCCGCCCAGGCCAGCCGCGCGCGCCATCCACAGAATGACTTGCAGATCACGCAGCCCGCCCGGCGACTCTTTGCAGTTCGGCTCGAGCGCATAGGGCGTTTCCTGATAACGCGCATGCCGCTGTTGCATCTCGAGCCGCTTGCCGCGGAAAAAGCGCCGCGCATCCAGGCGTTGCGTCATCTCGGCTTCGAAGCGCTTCATCAGGCTGCGGCTGCCCGCGATCCAGCGCGATTCGAGGAGCGCGGTCTCGACGGTGATGTCGGCTTGCGCCTCGACCTTGCATTGCTCGATGGTGCGTACGCTGTGTCCGGGTTCGAAACCCAGATCCCATAGTGCGGCCACGAAGGCGGCAATCCGCTCTTCGTCATCGGCGCCGGGCTCATGCGGCAACAGGACAAGCAGGTCGACGTCAGAATGCGGATACAGCTCGCCGCGCCCATAGCCGCCCACCGCTGCCAGCGTGGCCCCGACGGGCAGTGGATGTACGCGAACGAGTTCCCGCAAGCCGGCGTCGCAGATCTTGCGTAGATCGTGCAGCAGCGTGTCGGGGCGCTCGTGCTCGCGGAATTCGGCAATAGCGGCTTGCCGCTGTTCGGTCAGGCGCTGGCGCAAGGTCGTCAAATCGGCAGGCTGCGTACGTGCAATCGGCATGGGAGCGGGCAGGGAGCTATCAGGCGACAGTGGTCGGGGTGCTTTCGGTGATGAAGGCGGGCGGCGCTTGCATCTCGGGGGAGGTGGTCAGCACTTCATACCCGTCTTCCGTGACGAGAACGGTGTGCTCCCATTGGGCCGACAAGCTATGGTCGCGCGTGACGACCGTCCAGCCGTCGGCCAATTGGCGGATCTCGCGGCGGCCGGCGTTGATCATGGGCTCGATAGTGAAAATCATCCCGGGCACCAATTTGACGCCCGTGCCCGGCTTGCCATAGTGCAGCACCTGCGGATCTTCGTGAAATTTGCGGCCCACGCCGTGGCCGCAGAATTCACGTACGACCGAGAAGCCATGCTTCTCGGCGTATTTCTGGATCGCATGACCGATATCGCCAAGCGTGGCGCCCGGGCGAACCTGCTGGATGCCGAGCCACAGGCAGTCGAAGGTGATGTCGGTCAGGCGGCGGGACAGGATCGTGGGCTCGCCCACATGGAACATCCGGCTCGTATCGCCAAACCAGCCGTCCTTGATGACGGTAACGTCGATATTGAGCGCATCGCCGGATTTCAAGACCTTGTCGCCGGGAATGCCATGGCAGATCTGGTGATTGACCGAGGTGCAGATGGCACCCGGAAACGGCGTATGGCCAGGGGGCGCGTAGCCGATAGTGGCTGACTTCACGCCGAATTCGGTCATTTTCTCGAGGCACAGCCGGTCGAGTTCGCCGGTGGTGACGCCTGGCTTAATGAAGGGCGCGATGTAGTCGAGGATGGTGGCGGCCGTCTGGCAGGCGGCGCGCATTTGGGCCAATTCGGCCTGGTCGGTAACGATACCCATATGGCAACTTGAGAACTGTAGCGGAAAAATAGTATGATTATAGGCTTTCCCAAAAAGCGGCCAGGGTTTTGGTTCACTCCAGGCGCTGTGTGCTCAGCGGGAAAGATGGAAGTCGGAACGTCTGATGAGACGCTGAATCAACCGGCGGTTGCGATCGAAAGTTGCAACCCAGGGGTTGCAACCGAAGGGCTGCAACCGAAAGGTGCAACCCGAAGGTGCAAATCAAAGGTGAGATTCAAGTGTACGTCAGTCGATCGTTCCAAATCGCGTGGCGCGCCAAATAGGGTGTTGCGTGCGGATCTGGCCAAAGGGGCTGATTCTGCGCGGGATACGGGCGTTTGCCACAAGACCAAACCCTAGGAGAAAATTATGTCCTTGATGCGTGAAATGCTTGAAGCGGGTGTGCACTTCGGTCACCAAACCCGTTATTGGAATCCCAAGATGGCCCCGTTCATTTTCGGCCATCGCAACAAGATTCACATCATCAACCTCGAACAAACCGTGGTGAAGTATCAGGAAGCCACGAAGTTCGTCAAGCAAGTCGCTGCCCGTAACGGCAAGGTGCTGTTCGTCAGCACGAAGCGCGCTGCCCGCGAACTGATCGCTGAAGAAGCGCAACGCTGCGGCATGCCTTTCGTCGACGCCCGCTGGCTCGGCGGCATGTTGACCAATTTCAAGACGGTCAAGACCTCGATCAAGCGTCTGAAGGAAATGGAACAGATCGTGGCCGATGGTGGCACCGAGCGCATGTCCAAGAAAGAAGCCCTGATGTTCCAACGTGAACTCGACAAGCTGAACAAGTCGATCGGCGGCATCAAGGATATGGGCGGCCTGCCCGACGCACTGTTCGTCATCGACGTCGGCTATCACAAGATTGCCATCGCCGAAGCCCGTAACCTGGGTATCCCGGTTGTGGCCGTGGTCGACACGAACCACACGCCTGACGGTATCGACTACGTCATCCCCGGCAACGACGACTCGGCCAAGGCCATCGCGTTGTACGCGCGTGGCATGGCCGACGCCGTGCTGGAAGGCCGCGAACAGAACATGAGCGGTCTGGTCGAAGAGCTGGGTGAAGGTCAGGAAGGTCAGGAAGAGTTTGTCGAAGTCCAGGACGGTCAGGCCTGATCGATCAGCCTGCCGCGACGGGATTTACACCACGCGCCCCGCTAGACGGGGCGCGTTTTTAGACAGAATGGAGCAAAGATGGCCAACATTACCGCCGGAATGGTGAAAGAACTGCGCGAGAAGACCGACGCGCCCATGATGGAATGCAAGAAGGCGCTGACGGAAGCTGAAGGCGACCTCGCGCGTGCTGAAGAGATCCTGCGTGTGAAGCTGGGCAACAAGGCCAGCAAAGCCGCCTCGCGCGTGACGGCCGAAGGCCTGATCGGCTTGTTCATTACGCCCGACGCCAAGCAAGGCGCCGTGATCGAAGTGAACTGCGAAACCGACTTCGTCGCCAAGAACGACGATTTCATCGCTTTCGTGAATGCTGTCGCCGAACTCACCGCCACCAAGAACCCCGCCGATGTCGACGCGCTGTCCGCGCTGCCGATGGGCGAAGGCACCGTTGAGACGACGCGCTCCGCGCTGGTCGGCAAGATCGGTGAAAACGTCGCTATTCGTCGCTTCGAGCGCATCGGTACCGATAACAAGCTGGCAAGCTACGTGCACAGCGGCCGTATCGGCGTGCTGGTCGAGTACTCGGGTGCCGACGAAGTGGGCAAGGACGTGGCCATGCACATCGCTGCGACCAAGCCGAAGGCACTGAACTCGGAAGGCGTGTCGGCTGACGACATCGCCAAAGAGCGTTCGGTTGCCGAGCAAAAGGCTGCCGAGTCGGGCAAGCCGGCCGATATCGTCGCCAAGATGGTCGACGGTACGATTGCCAAGTACCTGAAGGAAGTGGCTTTGGTCTCGCAGCCGTTCGTCAAGAACGACAAGCAAACCATCGAGCAGATGTTGAAGGAAAAGGGCGCCACCGTGTCGCGCTTTACCCTGTACGTCGTCGGTGAAGGCATCGAAAAGAAGACCAGCGACTTCGCCGCAGAAGTGGCAGCCGCCGCAGCCGGCCGCGCTTAAGTCGTATGCAGTACCCCGGCCGGCTGAGCATGAGTTCGGTCCGGCCGATTTTTTGTCTTAAACTTTCTTCGGAAACGTCCCTGGGGATATAACCTATGAGCAGCAGAGCGTACAAGCGGGTTCTTCTCAAACTTTCCGGCGAAGCGCTGATGGGTGGTGACGCCTACGGCATCAACCGCGCCACCATCGTGCGGATGACGGAAGAAATTGCCGAGGTCGCCGCCATGGGCGTCGAGTTGGCGATCGTCATCGGCGGCGGCAATATCTTCCGCGGTGTGGCGCCGGGCGCCCAAGGTATGGATCGCGCCACCGCCGACTACATGGGCATGATGGCCACCATCATGAACGCGCTGGCGTTGCAGGATGCGTTGAAGCATCGCGGCATCGATACCCGCGTGCAGTCGGCACTCAATATCGATCAGGTCGTCGAGCCTTATATTCGTCCCAAAACCTTGCGCTACCTCGAAGAAGGCAAGGTTGTGATCTTTGCCGCCGGTACGGGCAATCCGTTTTTCACCACCGACACGGCCGCAGCGCTGCGCGGCGCTGAAATCGGCGCCGAAATCGTCCTCAAGGCGACGAAGGTGGATGGGATCTACAGCGCCGATCCCAACAAGGATCCGGACGCGACGCGCTATTCGCGCATCAGCTTCGATGAAGTCATCATTCGCCGGCTCGAAGTGATGGATGCCACGGCATTCGCCTTGTGCCGCGACCAGAAACTACCTATCAAAGTGTTTTCGATCAACAAGCCCGGCGCGCTCAAGCGTGCGGTGGCTGGCGAAGACGAAGGCACCTTGGTACACGTTTGATTCTTAAGGAAGAACAATGAGCGTTGCAGAAGTCAAAAAATCAGCCGAATCGAGAATGGGCAAATCGATCGATACGCTCAAAGTCAATTTGTCGAAGATTCGCACGGGCCGCGCGCACGCCGGCATTCTCGATCACGTCCAGGTCGAGTATTACGGCTCGCCCGTGCCGGTCGGCCAGGTAGCCAACCTGACGCTTATCGATGCCCGCACGATCAATGTGCAGCCGTATGAGAAGCACATGTCCGGTCCGATCGAACGCGCGATTCGCGATTCCGACCTGGGACTGAACCCGATTTCGATGGGCGACAGCATTCGCGTGCCGATGCCGGCGTTGACCGAAGAGCGTCGCCGCGATCTGGCCAAAGTGGTCAAGAGCGAAGGCGAAGATGCCAAGATCGCCGTGCGCAACCTTCGCCGCGAAGCGAACGAAGCCTTGAAGAAATCGGTCAAGGACAAGGACATCTCGGAAGACGACGAACGTCGCGGCTCGGACGAGGTGCAGAAGTTGACCGACCGCTGTGTGGCGGAAATCGATAAGATGATCATCCAGAAAGAAGCGGAGATCATGACCGTCTAGGTCGATCCGATAATGATCAGTTCGACACAAGCCGTTCCGGCCACCTCAGACGTCCCGCGCCATGTGGCCATCATCATGGATGGTAATGGCCGCTGGGCGACAAGGCGCCGTCTTCCCCGCACGGCGGGTCACGCGAAGGGCGTGCAGACGGTGCGTCGCATCGTCGAGGCGTGCGCCCGGCGCGGCGTCTCGTACCTGACGCTTTTTGCCTTCAGCTCAGAGAACTGGCGGCGTCCCGCCGACGAAGTGACCTTGCTCATGCGGTTGTTCGTCCAGGCCCTCGAGCGTGAGGTGGATCGGCTGGATGAGCAGGGCGTGCGGCTGCGCGTGGTTGGCGACCTGGATGCCTTCGAGCCGCGCTTGCGCGAACTCATTCGGCAGACGGAAGCCCGCACGGCGCATAATTCCCTGTTGACGCTCACCATCGCCGCCAATTACGGCGGGCGCTGGGATATCCTGCAGGCGACGCGGGCGATGCTGGCCGCCAATCCGCAACTGGCGCAGTCGCCCGAATCGTTGACCGAGTCGCAACTCGATCAATATCTCTCGATGGCATGGGCACCCGAGCCCGATCTGTTCATCCGCACCGGCGGCGAGCAGCGGATCTCGAATTTCATGATCTGGCAGTTGGCCTACACCGAGCTTTATTTCACCGATCTGTACTGGCCCGATTTCAGTGCCGCGCAGCTCGATGCCGCGTTTCAGTGGTATCGCACTCGCGAGCGCCGATTTGGCCGCACGAGCGCGCAAGTCGAGGCACAAGCTGCCTCATAACGCGATCAATTAACAGGAGCAGGCCATGTTGGGTCAGCGTGTCATCACCGCCGCCATATTGCTGATCGTCATTGCCGGGGCGCTGATGGTGCCCAGCGTCTGGCCCTTCGTCGTGCTCCTGGCGCTCGCGACCGGCGCTGCCGGCTGGGAATGGCTGCGCCTGACGCTGCCGGGCGAACGCCGCGCCACCTGGGCGCTTGTGGGCGGTCTGGCAATGTTCGTCATCGCCATCACGCTGGCTTTCCAATGGATCGGGCCGCTCAAGCACGAAACCTCCAGCGGGTTGACCGCCAGCCTGATGCTCCAGGCGCTGGTGCCGCTGACCTCCGCCATCTGGATCTTTGCGGTCATTCCAATGATCGTGCGCGGCCGCGCCGACGCCTCGCCGGGCAGTGCATTGCTTTCCATTTTCGCTTTCCCGGCGTTGCTCACCACCTGGGGCGCCCTGACCCTCATGTTTCTCGGGCTGGGCGCCAAGCTAGTGCTCACGCTCCTGGCAGTGGTGTGGGTGGCCGATATCGCCGCCTATTTCGTGGGCCGCGCGATCGGCAAGCGCAAGCTGGCGCCGCGCGTGAGCCCGGGTAAAACGGTTGAAGGTGCGTTGGCGGGCGTATTGGCCGTGGTCATCTGGATCGCCGCCACGAGCTTCTGGCCGGGCAGTTTCGGATATGAACTGGCTCGGGTGTGGACGTTGTTCGGCGCACTGATGATCGCCGCGTTGCTCGGCGTGCTGTCGATCGCGGGCGATCTGTTCGAGTCGCTGCTCAAGCGTCGCGCGGGCTTCAAGGATTCCAGCAATCTGCTCCCCGGGCACGGCGGCGTCTTCGATCGTATCGACGCCATCCTGTCGGTTACGCCTGTGGCGTTGCTGTTTCTGACCCAGGGAGGCTTTGCTTGAGCGCGCAGCGCCGTATCGTCATCCTGGGCTCCACCGGTTCGATCGGTGAGAGCACACTGGACGTTGTTGCGCGTCACCCTGAACGCTATCGGGTGCATGCGCTGTCCGCGCATCAGCAGATGGACAAGCTTGCCCAGCAAGCAGCCGTGCACGCCGCCGCCGTGGTGGTCGTGCCCGACGACGCCGCGCGTGTGCGCTTCACCGACGCGTGGGGCGCGGGAGCCTTGCCTGACATCCGGGTTGGCGCGCAGGCACTGGCCGATACCGCGGCCGACAGCGACAGCGATACCGTCATGGCTGCGATTGTGGGTGCTGCCGGACTACCTGCTGCGCTGGCGGCCGCTCGTGCCGGCAAACGCGTGCTCTTGGCGAACAAGGAAGCCTTGGTGGCCGCCGGCGGCCTTTTCATGCAGGCCGTGCGCGAGAGCGGGGCGGAGCTGCTGCCGATCGACAGCGAACACAACGCAATTTTTCAATGTCTGCCTCACGGCGGGCAAGCTGGCGCGCCCACGGCGCCCGCGCGCGGCGTCCGGCGCCTGATCCTGACGGCTTCCGGCGGGCCGTTTCGCAATCGCGATCCTCATTCGCTGGAGAACGTCACGCCGGATCAGGCCTGTGCCCACCCCAACTGGAGCATGGGCCGCAAGATTTCGGTCGATTCGGCCACCATGCTCAATAAAGGGCTGGAGGTGATCGAGGCACATTGGCTGTTCGCCATGCCCGCCGATCGCATCGACGTCCTGATCCATCCTCAAAGCACTGTGCATTCGCTGGTCGAATACGAGGATGGCTCGGTGCTGGCGCAATTGGGCCAGCCCGACATGCGCACGCCCATCGCCTACGGTCTCGGTTTTCCCGATCGGATCGAAAGCGGGGTTGGCGTGCTCGATCTGGCGCGCAGCGGCCGGCTCGACTTCGAGCAGCCCGATCTCGACCGTTTTCCTTGTTTGGCATCGGCCTACGCCGCATTGCGGGCCGGGCAGGGCGCCTGCATCGTATTGAACGCCGCCAATGAGGTGGCCGTGGACGCGTTCCTGAACGGTCGCCTGGGATTCATGGCGATTGCGCGCGTTATCGACGCCGCACTGGAGTGGCACGCAGGCCAGCGTTCTGTTACGCTTTCCAGCCTCGAAGACATCCTCGCCCTGGATGTACAGGCGCGCGAATTCGCGGCGCGCCACCGGTTGGCAAAAGCCGCCTGATCGTCAACTCCAGCGATAACCACACATTCAATTTATGCTGTTTACCTTACTTGCGTTTGTGGTTGCGCTGGGCGTGCTCATCACGTTCCACGAACTCGGCCATTACAGCGTCGCGCGCTGGTGCGGTGTGCGCGTGCTGCGCTTTTCCGTCGGCTTCGGGCGCGTGCTCATCAAGCGTGTCGATCGCCACGGTACCGAATGGGCCATCTCGGTGCTGCCGCTCGGCGGCTACGTCAAGATGCAGGACGATCCGCCGCCCGGCGCGACGGCTGCCCAGCGCGCCGAATCGTTCAATGCACAGTCGGTCGGCCGCCGTTTTGCGATTGTGGCAGCTGGGCCGATTTTCAATCTTGTGCTCGCCGTGGTGTTGTATGCGGCGTTGAGCATGGCCGGTACGCAAGAGCCTGCCGCCGTGCTGGGGCAACCCGCGCCCGACACGCCTGCAGCAATGGCAGGCGTGGTACGCGGCGATCGCGTGACGGCGGTCGACGGGCAATCGATGCGATCCTGGAATGAGGTGCGCTGGGCGTTGCTCGATCGTGCCTCGTCGGGCGGTTCGGCCCGTTTGACCGTCGCGACGGCCGGTGGCGCCGATCGCGAGCGCATCCTGAACATTTCTGCACAGCAGCTCGATCCGTCGTTGGGCGATCCCTTGCTGGTTGCAGGGTTGTCCTTGGCCATGCCGGCCCCGGTGGTGCGCAATGTGATCGCCGGAGGTGCAGGCGAACGTGCCGGGCTGAAGGATGGCGACGTCATCCTGGCTGCGGGCGGCCGCGGCGATCTGGATAGCCGTGTACTCGTGAATATCATTCAGCAGCATCCCGAGCAGGCACTGCCATTGTCGGTGCGCCGCGCGGGTCAGACCCTCACCGTGGATGTGGTGCCGGCAGCTGAAACCGTCGAAGGCAAGCGCATTGGCCGTCTGAATGTGCAGCTTGGCGGCGACCTCGATATGGTCGAGGTGCGCTACGGTCCGTGGGAAAGTCTCACGCGGGGCGTTACACGCACGGCCGACACGGCCTGGTTTTCCCTCAAAATGATGGGTCGGATGGTGACCGGCGACGTGTCCTGGCGCAATATCAGCGGCCCGGTCACCATCGCGGATTACGCCGGCCAGACCGCGCGTCTGGGCTGGGCAGCCTACATTGCCTATCTCGCATTGATCAGTATCAGCCTTGGCGTACTGAATCTCCTGCCTATCCCCATGTTGGATGGGGGCCATCTGCTGTACTATCTCATCGAAATCGTACGCGGGTCACCGCCGCCAGAGCGCTGGCTCGACATCGGACAACGCGCCGGGCTCGGTTTGCTCGCGGCGCTCATGGGTCTGGCCCTGTTCAACGATCTTTCGCGCTTGTTCGCTTGATCCTTTGGATCACGCGTCGTATTCCCTTAGCCATTTGCACGACCAAGGATAGTCAAGGATGTCTTTTCGCCGGATCTTTCGTCCCCGCGCGGGCGTATTGCCAGGCCTTATTGCTGCGTTGCTCGCTCCCGCGTTGGCGCATGCTTTCGATCCCTTTGTCGTGCGGGACATCCGCGTAGAGGGCATTCAGCGTACCGATGTTGGCACCGTGTTCGGGTATCTGCCCGTCAAGGTCGGCCAGAAGTTCTCCGACGCTGAAGCCACTGAAGCCATCCGTCGCCTGTATGGCACCGGCTTCTTCAGCGACGTGCGCATCGAAACCGACAATAACGTGGTCGTCGTCGTGGTGCAGGAACGCCCCACGATCGCGTCGATCAACTTCAACGGCATGCGTGAGTTCGACTCCAAGGCGATCACTACGTCGTTGCGGCAGGTCGGCTTCGGCGAAGGCCGTACGTTCGACCGCTCGATGCTCGAACGCGCCGAGTACGAACTGAAGCAACAGTATCTGGGCAAGGGCAAGTACGGCGTCGAGGTCACCTCTACCGTCACTCCGCTGCCGCGTAACCGCGTGGGCGTGAGTTTTGACGTGTTCGAAGGCGACGTTGCGCGCATCAAGGATATCCGGATCGTCGGCAACTCGACGTTTTCGCAAAGCGATCTGCTGGAAGAGATTCAGCTGACCACGCCGGGCTGGCTCACGTGGTACACGGATACCGATAAGTACTCGCGCGAGAAGCTTGAGGCCGATATCGACCGCCTGCGTACGTTCTATCTGGATCGTGGTTATCTCGAATTTACCGTCGAGCCGCCCCAGGTGACGATTTCGCCCGACCGCAAGGATATCTTCATCACGATCACGGTCAACGAAGGCAAGCCCTACAAGGTGCGCAGCGTCAAGCTGGCCGGCAACCTGCTGGGCCTGGACAAGGAAGTCAACGACCTCGTGCAGATCAAGGCCGGGGAGACGTTCTCGTCCACCAAGACCAACAATTCGGCCAAGTCCATTACCGACTACCTGGGCAACCTGGGTTATGCCTTTGCCAACGTCAACCCGAATCCCCAGCTCGATCGCGAAAAGCATGAAGCGGATCTGACGTTCTACGTCGATCCCAGCCGTCGTGTGTATGTGCGCCGCATTCAAGTGGGCGGCAATACCCGCACGCGCGATGAAGTCGTGCGCCGTGAAATGCGTCAGCAAGAAGCGGCCTGGTATGACGCCGGCAATATCAAGATGTCGCGCGATCGCGTCGACCGTCTGGGTTACTTCAACGAAGTCAACGTAGCGACCGACCCGGTGCCGGGTTCGCCCGACCAGGTGGACGTCAACGTCGATGTGAAAGAAAAGCCCACGGGCATGATCAACCTGGGTGTGGGCTACGGCTCGACCGAGAAGGCAATCCTGTCTGCGGGGATCAGCGAAGACAACGTGTTCGGCAGCGGCAACAACCTGACGCTGCAGTTGAACACCAGCAAGACCAACCGCGCCGCCGTGCTGTCGCATACCAATCCTTACTTCACGAAGGATGGCATCAGCCGCACGAGTTCGCTGTACTACCGCGTGACCGAGCCTTACGATAACAACGAAGGCGAGTACCGCGTCAAAGCGATGGGCTTCGGCACGAACTTCAGTGTGCCGATTACCGAATTCCAGCGCGTGTCTGTGGGCGGTGCCTTCGAGCGCAACGAGATCGGTCTGTACAGCAGCTCGCCGCAGGCCTATCAGGACTTCGTGCGCGACTATGGCGACAAGACCAACGCCTTCATCTTCACGACCGGCTGGACCAACGATACGCGCGACAGCGCCCTGGCGCCGACGCGTGGGTCGTACACCCGCCTGAAGGGTGACGTGTCGACTCTCGATCTCGAGTACTACCTGCTGACGGCGCAACAGCAGTACTACCTGCCGTTGTCGCGCAACTACACGCTCGCCTTCAATGCGATGGCCGACTACGGCAAGAGCTACAGCAGCAATCCTTATCCCGTGATCAAGAACGTCTATGCCGGCGGTATCGGCACCGTTCGGGGTTACGAAGGGTCGTCGCTGGGTCCGCGCGATACGCTGACCGGCGACTACATCGGCGGTTCGCGTCGCGTCATCGGTAACGTGCAGCTCTATCTGCCGTTCCCCGGCGCGAGCAAAGACCGTACGTTGCGTTGGTTCGTGTTCGGCGATGCCGGTCAGGTGTCCGGCGGCAATGGTGCCGGTTGCACCACCGGCCGTCCGGGTCGTTCGGTCGAAGATCCTTGCGGCTTCCGCTTCTCGGCGGGTGTGGGCTTGTCCTGGCAATCGCCGTTGGGCCCGCTGCAGATTTCGTATGGCCGTCCGATCAACGCGAAGGATGGCGACGAGTCGCAGGCCTTCCAGTTCCAGATCGGCACCGGTTTCTAAGCCGAAAAAGCATCTAACCGTTTAGTGGCACAATAGTGTCTTTAGCACTACCCCAATAAGGTGGGATTTTCATGATGTCTGACTTTGCACTCAAAACGTCTTCGTTCTCCGGTAAGCTGCGCGCTAGCAACTGGGCGCGCGCCGCGGCCCTGTCCGGCGTGCTGGTCCTGGGATCGGCGTTCGCGGTGCCCGCACAGGCTCAAGCCACGAAGATCGGTTTCGTCAACACTGAGCGGATCCTGCGCGAATCGGGTCCCGCCAAGGCTGCTCAGTCGAAGATCGAAGCCGAATTCAAGCGCCGCGACGACGAACTCCAACGTCTGTCGACCAGCCTGCGTTCGCAAGCCGAGAAATTCGATAAGGATGCGCCCGTGTTGTCGGAATCCGACCGCGTGAAGCGTCAGCGCGACCTGAGCAATATCGACACGGATCTGCAGCGCAAGCGCCGCGAATTCCAGGAAGATTTCAATCGTCGCCGCAATGAAGAGTTTTCCGGCATCGTCGAGAAGGCCAATGCGGCCATCAAGCGTATCGCCGAATCCGAAAACTACGACCTGATCGTGCAGGATGCCGTCACGGTCAGCCCGCGTATCGACATCACCGACCGCGTCATTCAGACGTTGGGTCGTTAATTTCGAACGATGCCTGTCCTGTTGGATCCCGGCCAGGCGCCGGCACTTGCAGCACTCCTCGAGGCCACTGACACCCAAGGGTTGACGTGGCACATCGAAGCGAGCGCGAGCCAGGAAAGCGTACGAATTGCCGGTGTGGGCACGTTGGCCCATGCAGGCGAACACGAACTCGCTTTCCTTACCAACCCGAAGTATCAACAGCAGTTGGCCTCGACGCGTGCGGCTGCCGTCATCGTCACGCCGGAAACGGCGGCGGCGCTTTCGGCTGCCGGCGAACCCGCGTTCGCGCGGGTGGTCTGCCAGCATGCCTATCTGCTTTACGCGCGGATTGCCCAGTGGTTCGACACCGCCCGGCAACCTGTGGCGCAGGCAGGTATTCATCCGACGGCCATCGTCGACCCCTCCGCCAGCATCGACGCCACGGCCAGCATCGGTCCGTATTGCGTCATCGGCGAACGGGTGCGCGTGGCGGCCGGTGTGGTGATCGGGGCGGGCAGCGTCATTGCGGCGGATGCAGTGATCGGCGCCCACACGCGGTTTCATCCGCGCGTTACTGTTTATACCGGAGTCACCATCGGCGAACGCGTGCTGGTCCACAGCGGCGTGGTGCTTGGTGCCGATGGTTTCGGCCTGGCGCCCGATCCCACTCTGGGGTGCGGTGCGTGGCGTAAGATTCCGCAACTGGGCAGCGTCCAGATCGGCGATGACGTCGAGATCGGCGCAAACACCACGATCGACCGCGGTGCGCTTGAAAATACCGAGATCGGGCCCGGCGTGAAGTTGGATAACCAGATCATGGTGGCGCACAACGTGCGCATCGGTGCGCACACCGCCGTTGCGGCGTGCGTGGGGATCGCAGGGTCGACCGTGATCGGCGAGCGTTGCACGATCGGTGGGGCGGCCATGTTGTCCGGCCACCTCACGGTGGGCGATGACGTACACATCTCGGGGGGCACGGCGGTCACGTCGAATGTGGCTCAGCCGGGGCGGTATACGGGCGTGTATCCCTTTGTGGAGCATTCGGTCTGGCAGAAGAATGCCGCCGTCATCCAGCAACTGGGTCACCTTCGCCGCCGCATTCGCGCGCTGGAACAGAAGTAAACCTCGAAGGCGCATGCGGCCGGGGGCCGGCCGCAGCGTAACATTTGATTTGCAAGGTTAAGAGAACGCATGGAACTCGATATCAAGGGGATTCTGGAGCGGCTGCCGCATCGTTATCCGATGCTGCTCATCGATCGCGTGCTGGAGATGGAAGCGGGCAAACGCATCGTCGCCATCAAGAACGTGTCGATCAACGAGCCGTTTTTTCCCGGGCACTTTCCGCATCACCCCGTGATGCCCGGCGTGCTTATCGTCGAGGCGATGGCTCAGGCAGCCGCCCTGTTTTCGTTCGCAGATGGCGGCGAAGCGGCCTGCTCGAAAACGGCTTACTACCTCGTCGGCATCGACGGCGCACGTTTCCGCAAGCCGGTAGTGCCGGGCGATCAGTTGCGCATCGAAGTCGATGCGTTGCGGTTGAGCCGCACGATCTGCAAATACAACGGTCGCGCCACGGTGGACGGTCAACTCGTGGCTGAAGCGCAGTTGATGTGTGCAATCCGTACATTGGAAGAGTGATCGATGGCAGTAAACATCCATCCCACCGCAGTGATCGAATCTGGCGCCGAAATCGACAGCACGGCGATCATCGGCCCGTATAGCGTCATCGGCCCCAATGTACGCATCGGGGCGCGTACCGAGATCGGACCGCATTGCGTGGTCGATGGTCACACGACGCTGGGTTGCGACAACCGTTTCTACCGTTTTTGTTCGATCGGCGGTATGCCGCAGGACAAGAAATATCGCGATGAGCCGACCAAGCTGATCTTCGGCGATCGCAATACGGTGCGTGAGTTCACGACGTTCAATACCGGCACGGTTCAGGACGGCGGCGAGACCACCATCGGTAGCGACAACTGGATCATGGCGTACGTGCACGTGGCGCACGACTGCCATATTGGCGACAACACGATCCTCGCCAATGCCGTTCAATTGGGTGGCCATGTCCGGGTGGGCGATTGGGCGATCCTCGGTGGGCTCTCGGGTGTGCATCAATTCGCGCGCATCGGTGCGCACAGCATGACGGGCGGCAACAGCTCGCTCATGCAGGACACGCCGCCGTTCGTGCTGGCAGCCGGCAATCCGTGCCGCCCGGTGGGCATCAACGTCGAAGGGCTGAAGCGTCGCGGATTTACACCGCCAATGATTTCGGCGCTGCGCGAGGCGTACAAGATTGTTTTCCGGCGCGGGTTGAAGCTCGACGAGGCGTGCGCGCAGATCGCGGCGCGTATCGCTGCCGAGCCCGAGGTCGGCGAGCCTTTGCAGGTGTTGCTCGACTTCCTGTCCGTACCCGGACGAGGCATCATCCGGCCATGACGAGCCGCATCGCGATGGTGGCGGGCGAGCCGTCGGGCGATTTGCTCGCTGGCCGCATCATTGCCGGATTGCGCCACCATGATGCCACCCTGTCTTACGAGGGGATCGGCGGTCCGCATATGCAATCGCAGGGCATGGAACTGCGTCACCCGATGGCGGCACTGACCGTCTTTGGCTATATCGATGCATTCCGTCAAATGCCGCGGTTGCTGCACACCTACCGGGACGTGAAGGCGCATTGGCGGGCCAACAAGCCCGATGTGTTTGTGGGTATCGATGCGCCCGATTTCAATTTGCGGCTGGAGCAGCAGCTGCGCGACGTGGGTGTGCCCACGGTCCACTTCGTCGGTCCTTCGATCTGGGCGTGGCGCTACGAACGCATCCACAAGATCAAGACTGCGGTGTCGCACATGCTGGTGCTCTTTCCCTTCGAGGAAGAGATCTACCGCAAGGAAGGCATTCCGGTCACTTATGTGGGGCATCCGCTTGCCGGTGCGATTCCAATGGTGCCGGATCGTGCGGCCGCGCGCGCGCGTCTGGGCATCGACCCCGACGTGCCCGTACTCGCCATTTTGCCGGGAAGCCGTTCGTCTGAAATCCGTATCCTCGCCCCGCGCTTCCTTCAGGCGGCGCAGATCCTGCAACGACGAGATCCGCGCCTGCAGTGCATCGTGCCGATGGTGAATGCCGAGCGCCGCGCCGAGTTCGAAGATTTGCTCAAGCAGTATCCGGTCAAGGGGTTGCGCTGCATCGCCAGCGACGATGTGCAACCGCCCGCAGTGGGCCAGGCGCCACCGGTAGCCTGGACCGCGATGGAAGCGAGTACCGCCGTGCTGGCAGCCAGCGGTACGGCCACCCTCGAGGCGGCATTGTTCAAGCGGCCCCTGGTCATCTCGTACGTGCTGTCGCCATGGATGCGCCGTATCATGTCGTGGAAGTCGGGCCAGGAACGGCCGTACGTGCCATGGATCGGCCTGCCCAACGTATTGGCACGCGACTTCGTGGTGCCAGAGTTGCTGCAAGAGGATGCGAATCCGGAAAAGCTTGCCGAGGCCACGTGGCGGGCCCTCACCGACACCGCGCATGCGGCCGACGTGCAAGCGCGTTTTACCGACATGCATCACACCTTGCTGCGCGACACGCCCGCGCTGGCCGCGCAGGCGATCATGGAGGTGGCGCGTGGATCAAGCTGATTTTTTTGGCGATGCCGGGTTGGCCGGAAGCGTTATCGCCGGTGTGGATGAGGCCGGGCGCGGCCCCTTGGCGGGCGCCGTGTACGCGGCTGCCGTCATTCTGCACGCCGATCGTCCGATCCTGGGCTTGGCAGACTCCAAGGTGCTCAAGGCGGCCGAGCGCGATACCCTGGCCGACGAGATTCGTTTGCACGCGGCGGCGTGGTGCATCGCGCGCGCGGAAGTCGAGGAAATCGATCGTCTGAATATTCTGCGGGCGACTTTTCTGGCCATGGATCGTGCGGTGCGCGGTCTGCAAATGGCGCCGCACCTGGCGCTGGTGGACGGCAATCAGGCGCCACCGCTTTCGTGCGCGGTCAAAACCTATGTGAAGGGCGATGCGTTGATTCCGTCGATCTCGGCCGCGTCGATCCTCGCCAAAACGGCCCGCGATGCCGATCTCGTGCGCCTGCATGGGCTATATCCCCAGTACGGGTTCGACCAGCACAAAGGTTACGGCACGGCCTTGCATCTTGAGCGTCTGCGCGAGCACGGCCCGTGTCCCGAACATCGTCGCAGCTTTGCCCCCGTGCGGCTGCATTACGCGACGACTGTCGCGCTTGTCTGACACGGCCCGCACGCGCGCCTTACCGTTTCCCCTATGAAAGTCATTTCGTCGCGCGACAATCCGCGCTTCAAGGCGCTTCGCAAAATGCTCGGCCACGCCGGGCGTACCGGCGCGGGTGCCGTGCTTGAGGGTCCGCATCTGGCCCAGGCCTGGCTCGACCATTGCGGTCAACCGTTGGAAGCCTATTTCGACGCCAGGCGCCTGGCGGGCACGCCTGCGCTGGCCGCATTGGCCGAGCGGATCGATTCCGCCCGGTGTACGCAGATCGAGGGCGGGCTGCTCGCCCAGCTTTCCGACGTCGAAAGCGATCAAGGGGTGATGTTCGTCGTGCAACCGCCGGTGGCGGACTGGTCGCAGCCGCTTGAGGAGAGCTGTGTGCTGCTGGACCGCATCCAGGATCCGGGCAACGTTGGCACGTTGCTGCGCACGTGCGCGGCTGCGGGAATACGCCATGTGGTGCTGTCGGCCGGATGCGCCCATGCGTGGTCGCCCAAGGTGCTGCGCAGCGGCCAGGGCGCGCATTTTGCCCTGCATATCCACGAACAGGTCGATCTGGCGCTGGCCATGCGCGAGCGGCTGACCGTACCCGTCTACGCGACAGCGCTGGAAGGGGCGTCGTCGCTCTACGCGCAAGCCCTCCCTGCGCAATGCGGATGGCTGTTCGGCAACGAAGGGCAGGGCGTACACCCCGATCTGCTGGCGGCGGCATCCGCCAGGGTATTTATCCCGCACGATGAGGTGGCGGTCGAGTCGCTCAACGTCGCGATCGCGGCAGCCGTGTGCCTGTTCGAGCACCGGCGACAGCATTCGGCCTGAGAAGCGACGGCATTCAGCCACGTGGCGCCGCCCTTCGATTCGGCGTCAGGCCGTGTCCAAACCCACTTCCTGAATCACCGTGGTCGAGATTTCCTCGATCGACTTGGTCGTGGTCGACAACCAGGAAATGCCTTCGCGGCGCATCATGCGCTCGGCTTCCGCAACTTCGTAGCGGCATTGCTCGATGCGTGAGTAACTGCTGTTGGGGCGGCGTTCGTGGCGCACTTCGGCCAGGCGTTCAGGCAAAATCGAGAGTCCGAACAGCTTGTCGCGGAACGGCGCGATCGTCGACGGCAAGGCATTGCGCTCGAAATCGTCAGGCGTGAGCGGAAAATTGGCGGCTTTTATGGCGTATTGCATGGCCAGATAAAGACTGGTTGGCGTTTTGCCGCAGCGCGATACACCCACGAGAATCACGTCGGCCTGTCCCAGATTGCTGACGAATTGACCGTCGTCGTGGGCCAGGCAAAAGTTGATGGCATCGATACGGTTGCGGTATTTTTCGCTGTTCGCCGCCATGTGCGAGCGGCCGACCGAGTGACTCGACTTCAGTCCCAGCGCCTGCTCGATGTGGCTGACGAACGTGCCGAACAAATCGAGGAAGACACCGTTGGACTGGCGCACGCGGGCGAGAATCTCGGGGGTAACGAGCGTGCTGAAGACGATCGGGGGGACCCCCGCTTCGGCCGCGTTGCGATTGATGCGAGCGACGACTTCGTCTGCTTTTGCCGGGGTATCGATGTAGGGCAGGCGGATCGGGCGAAACTTGACGCCTTCGAACTGCGCCAGAACCGACTGGCTGAAGGTTTCAGCCGTAATACCGGTGCTGTCCGAAACGATGTAAACCGAACGCGCGATAGGGGTTTGATTCATGTGTAAGTAAATTCCAACCAAGGTACAACGTAAGTGCGACCGGGTACAATTCTGGGCGTCCAGTCACCCCAAGTCACCCGGTTCCGGGCGGCCCCAAGGCCAGTTTGGTCAGTACGTTCAGCGGTCTGACCAAACTCGCTTTCATTCCATTGTAAAAGGTGACTTCAATGTCGTACGTTGTTTCGTTCGAGCAGCTCCGGATGACGGATGTGGACTCGGTAGGAGGTAAGAACGCTTCGCTTGGGGAAATGATCAGTCAATTGGCAGGCGCCGGTGTGCGCGTGCCCGGTGGTTTTGCGACCACGGCTGATGCGTTCCGCGAGTTTCTGAAAGCCACGGGCCTGGACGATCGTATCGCCGAACGTCTGCGCACGCTCAATCCGGAAGATGTTCGTGCGCTCGCGCAAGCCGGTGGCGAGATTCGGCAGTGGGTGATCGAAACCCCGCTGCCCGCCGGCCTCGAGAAAGCCATTCGTGAGTCCTTTGCCGCGCTGGATGCCGACGGCAAGGGTTCGTTCGCCGTGCGTTCGTCCGCAACGGCCGAAGATTTGCCCGACGCCTCTTTCGCCGGTCAACAGGAAACCTACCTGAACGTGGTCGGCATCGACGACGTGCTCGACAAGATCCGTCACGTATTCGCGTCGCTGTACAACGACCGTGCGATCTCGTATCGCGTGCACAAAGGCTACGCCCATACCGACGTCGCATTGTCTGCCGGCATTCAGCGCATGGTGCGCTCGGATAAAGGCAGCGCTGGCGTCATGTTCACGCTGGATACCGAGTCGGGCTTCACCGATGTCGTCTTCATCACGTCGTCCTACGGTCTGGGCGAAACGGTGGTGCAGGGCGCCGTCAACCCGGACGAGTTCTATGTGTTCAAGCCCACGCTCGACGCCGGCAAATATGCCATCGTCGGCCGCCGCATCGGCTCCAAGCTGATCAAGATGGAATTCGATGCCGAGCGTACCGAAGGCCGCGCCGTGCGCGTGGTCGACGTGCCGGTGTCCGAGCGCAATCGCTATTCGCTCACCGACGATGAAGTCACCGAGCTGGCGAAATACGCCGTGATCATCGAAAAGCACTACAAGCGCCCCATGGACATCGAATGGGGCCGCGACGGCGTGGATGGCAAGATGTACATCCTGCAGGCGCGTCCTGAAACGGTGAAGTCGCAGCAAGCGCCCAGCGATGTGCAACAGCGCTATCGCCTGAAGGCGACGGGCGAAGTCCTGATCACGGGCCGAGCGATCGGCCAGAAGATCGGCCAGGGCGCCGTGCGCGTCGTGGGCGATATTTCCGATATGGACCAAGTACAGCCCGGCGACGTGCTGGTGACCGACATGACCGATCCCAACTGGGAACCGGTGATGAAGCGGGCATCGGCCATTGTCACGAACCGTGGTGGTCGTACCTGCCACGCGGCGATCATCGCGCGCGAGTTGGGTATTCCGGCCGTCGTGGGTTGCGGCAACGCCACCGATCTCTTGAAGGCCGGCCAACAGGTGACGGTGTCCTGCGCGGAAGGCGATGAAGGCCGCATTTATGACGGCCTGATCGAAACGGAAGTGGAAGAAGTCCGCCGCGGCGATATGCCTGCCATCGATCTGAAGATCATGATGAACGTGGGCAATCCGCAACTGGCCTTCGATTTTTCGCAGATTCCGAACTCGGGTGTGGGATTGGCGCGTCTCGAATTCATCATCAACAACAACATTGGCATTCACCCCAAGGCTGTGCTCGACTATCCGAACGTGGATGGCGAGTTGAAGCAAGCGGTGGAATCGGCTGCACGCGGTTACGCGAGTCCCCGTGCGTTCTTCGTGGAGAAGCTTGCCGAAGGCATCGCCACGATCGGCGCAGCGTTCTACCCGAAATCGGTCATCGTGCGTCTGTCGGACTTCAAGTCCAACGAATACCGCAAGCTGATCGGCGGTTCGCGTTACGAGCCGGAAGAAGAGAACCCCATGCTGGGCTTCCGCGGCGCGTCGCGGTATGTGTCGGAAGAGTTCGAAGAGTGTTTCCGCATGGAGTGCGAAGCGCTGAAGCGCGTGCGTGACGACATGGGGCTGACCAACGTCGAAATCATGGTGCCCTTCGTGCGTACCGTGAACCAGGCGAAGAAGGTCGTCGAGCTCCTGGCCAACAACGGCCTGGAACGCGGCAAGAACGGCTTGCGCCTCATCATGATGTGCGAAGTGCCGTCCAATGCCATTCTGGCCGATCAGTTCCTCGAGCATTTCGATGGTTTCTCGATCGGTTCGAACGACATGACCCAGCTGACGCTTGGTCTGGATCGCGATTCGGGGATGGAGTTGTTGGCCATCGACTTCGACGAGCGCGACGATGCCGTGAAGTTCATGCTGCGCCGGGCCATCCAGGCCTGCCTGAAGGCCAACAAGTACGTCGGCATCTGCGGCCAAGGCCCCAGCGATCATCCCGATTTCGCCAAGTGGCTCAAGGACGAAGGCATTCTGTCGATGTCGCTCAACCCGGACACGGTGGTCGACACCTGGCAGAAGCTGGCCGCCGGCTGATCGTCCGCCGCCATGGTCCGCTCGATGCCGGCATGGGATCCGGTGGCCTGCACGACAACGGCGTGACATCGGATTAATGCTTGCTCGATGGCGGCATGCGGTAAACGCCGCTGCTGCCTGATTGGAAAAGCCACGTTTTCGAACGTGGCTTTTTTTTTTCGGCACCATTTGATTTTCGCGGCATTCATTCACCCGTCACTCAGCCGTCAAGTTGTGTTTTTATTATCGGCACGGCAGCTTTAATAATTCCGTACAATGAATCATCTTATTTGCCGGTAGATTTGCATATGTGGATTTGGTTCGCACTGGCGGCCGTCGCACTCATCGGCGAAGTCGCAACAGGCACGTTTTATCTTTTGCTTGTCGCGCTCGGTATTGCTGCGGGCGGGGTGGCCGCCATGTTGGGCTGGACGCTCCAGTGGCAACTGGTTGCGGCCATCGTGGTCGCGCTTGCCGGCCTTTTCGTGTTGCGTGCCGTGGGCGTGCTCAAGAAGCGCGGCGTGCATACGGGACGCAATGTCGACGCCAATCTCGATATCGGGCAGACGGTCGAGGTCGAGCACTGGTCGGCGGATCGGGCTGCGCGTGTGTTTTACCGCGGTGCAAACTGGCAAGCTCAGTTGGCCGAAGGCGAGAGCCTCGAGCCCGGCACTTTTGTCATCAATGAAATAAAGGGCACCCGGCTTATCCTGGTGCCCAAACGGAGAAGCTCGCCATGATGTTTGACGGCCCCACGATTGCCCTGTTCGTTGTACTCGCGTTGGCGGTGTTGATACTGATCAAGGCGATTGCCATTGTTCCCCAACAAAATGCATGGGTGATCGAGCGCCTTGGAAAATTCGACCGATCGCTGTCGCCTGGGGCCGGCTTCGTGATTCCGTTTATCGAGCGGGTGGCATACAAGCATTCGTTGAAGGAAATTCCTCTCGACGTGCCCAGTCAGATTTGTATTACGCGGGACAACACGCAATTGCAGGTCGATGGTGTGTTGTATTTTCAGGTGACCGATCCGATGCGTGCATCGTATGGTTCGTCCAATTACATTTCCGCCATCACGCAACTTGCGCAAACCACGCTGCGTTCGGTGATCGGCAAGATGGAATTGGATCGCACCTTCGAAGAACGGGAAATCATCAACAGCACCATTGTGGCGTCGCTCGACGAGGCTGCGCTGAATTGGGGCGTGAAGGTGCTTCGCTATGAGATCAAGGATCTAACGCCGCCCAACGAAATTCTGCGGGCCATGCAGGCGCAGATCACGGCCGAGCGCGAAAAGCGTGCGCTGATCGCCGCCTCGGAAGGCCGCCGTCAAGAGCAGATCAACATTGCCACCGGTGAGCGGGAAGCCGCCATTGCCCGTTCGGAAGGCGAGAAGCAGGCTCAGATCAACCAGGCGCAAGGTGAGGCTGCCGCCGTGCTGGCGATCGCCGAGGCAACGGCCAAGGCCATCTCACAAGTCGCGGAAGCCGTGCGTCAGCCGGGTGGCATGGAAGCCGTCAACCTGCGAGTGGCTGAAGACTATGTCGATGCCTTCGCCAAGGTGGCCAAGCAAGGCAATACGCTGATTCTGCCGGCCAACCTGTCGGATCTGGGATCGATGGTCGCCTCGGCGATGACCATCGTGAAGTCCACACCGCGAGTCTGAACGGCCAGGCATTCGCTCGGCGGTAGTTGTACATGACGCCTCAAAGTTTGTTGTGGATTACGGCGCTTGCCAGCGTAATGATGACGCTGGTGGCGATGTCGCTCATGCGTAGCGGCATTCCCGGCACGCGATTACTGGTGTGGGCCAATCTGGCGGTGATCGGGGCGTTGGTGCTGTCGCCATTGCAGCAGGTTCCTTCGATACCCGCCGTCTTCACCATCGTGCTTGCCAATGCGTTGATGGCGAGCGGTCTGGTGCTCGTGTACTCGGCCGCATGCCGGTTTTTCGGCTACACGGCGGCCCGTCCCATCTGGTACGGCGCGATCGGGATGGTCAGCGGCGGCATCGCCGCTTTTTATTATCTTTGGCCCAGTCTGGCGGCTCGCGTGGCCATCGCGTCACTGTTTGCCGCGGCCGTGTGCATGGCCGTTGCCATCCATATCTATCGCCATCGGCCGCTCGGCCGTCCCGTTTACCCCTATGCGTTTACGATTGGCGTCGCGGCGTTCGCCGCCGTGGGTTACACGTTGCGCGCCGTCGTTTATCTCTCCGGCGTCGAGTCGCCCCAGGCCAGTTTGATGTCGGCCACGACCTGGAATGCTATTTTCCTCACGGTTGGCGTCTTGATCATGCCCAGTTTGACGATCGGCATGATCATGATGGTGCACGATCGCATGCTGGCCGATCGAGAGCGTGAAGCGAACGTGGACGAACTGACGCATGCGGCCACGCGCAAGGCGTGGTGGAGCGCTGCGCAGCGTTGCCTGCGCGCCACCGAGCGCAGCGGTAAGCCGATGTCGCTGCTGATGCTCGACATCGATCTATTCAAACAGCTCAACGATACGTATGGACACGGCGGCGGCGATGCCGTGCTCAAGCATCTGGCGGCGCTCGGTCGGGCCGTATTGCGGCCGGAGGATCTGCTGGGGCGGTTCGGCGGCGAGGAGTTTGTCGTGCTCTTCAGCGCGACGGCGGAAGCAGACGCTGCCGCCATGACGCAACGCTGGGTGGAGGCGGTGCGGATCACGCCATGCGCTTATGACGGCAAGATCCTGAACTACACCTTCAGCGCCGGGCTGACGACCTGGAAACGGGGCGATACGCTACAGGCGCTCGTGCAACGTGCCGATCTCGCCCTGTATGCTTCCAAGGCCGACGGTCGGGATCGCGTCACGTTGCGTACGGCATGACGACCCGTAAGCGATATCGGGCCGTTAGCTACTCACTTTTCGCCGTTTCGCGGCGGGGAACGCGCGTGTCGTGCTTCATGATGCGGGTTTTTTCACGTGCCCAGTCGCGTTCGCGTTCGGAATCGCGCTTGTCATGCATCTTCTTGCCGCGGCCTAACGCGAAATCCAGCTTGATACGGCCATTCTTGTAATGCAGATTGAGTGGAACGAGCGTGTAGCCGCGTTGCTCGACCTTGCCGATGAGCTTGCTGATTTCTTCCGCATTGAGCAGCAGCTTGCGCGTGCGTGCGGCGTCGGGATGAATATGGGTAGAGGCGGTTGCCAGCGGGCTGACGTGCATGCCCAACAGGTAAAGTTCGCCATCGCGCACGATGACGTAGCTTTCCTTGAGCTGTACCCGGTTGTCCCGGATGGCCTTGACTTCCCAGCCCTGCAGCACCAGTCCGGCTTCGAACCGATCCTCGATGAAGTAGTCGTGGGTTGCCTTGCGATTTTCGATAATACTCATGCCGCCAAGTCCTGCCTGCGTGTAGCCGGTAAAATCCAACCATTCTAGCCATTTGCGATAGTCGATGCATACCGTTGAACGTACCGTCCTCGTCCCATACAGCGCCGCACAGATGTTCGAGCTGGTCGCGGACGTCGAAAAATACCCCGAATTCATGCCTTGGTGCGGCGGCGCCGAGGTGCAGCAGCGCGATGAGCACGGCATGCAGGCGTCGATCACGATCGCGCTTGCCGGCCTGCGTCAGCGCTTCACCACGCGCAATACGCACCAATATCCCGACCGGATCGACCTGCAATTGGTCGATGGGCCGTTTTCGTCCCTGAACGGCACGTGGCGCTTTCAGGCGCTGGACGATGAAGCATGCAAGGTGCTGTTTACGCTTGAGTATGCGTTTTCCAATCGCGCGCTCGAGATGCTGGTGGGGCCGGTGTTCAACCGGATTGCCACCAGTTTTATCGATTCGTTCACCAAACGCGCCAACGACAAGTATGGCGACTGAGTTCGTTGCGCCCGGGGCGGCCGACCAGCAGCTCCACGTCATCGTTTGCTATCCCGGCGAACGCAATATCTGGCAGTGTGAGGTGGCGCTCAGCCCCGGTGCCACGGTGGGCGACGCGCTTGCCGCCAGCGGTTTTGCACAGGCGTTTCCGGCCATCGATCCTTGGGAAGAGGGCGTCGGCGTTTTCGCCAGGCGCGCGGCCTCCCACGATCCAGTGGCCGACGGCGATCGCATCGAGATTTACCGCGGTCTGACCTTCGATCCCATGGTGTCGCGCCGCCGACGCGCGGCGCATCGCGCGCGACCCACGCGTTAGCGCGCTTTCGGCTTGTCTTGCTCGCGTCTGGGCGAATACGCATTTACGTTTACGTCAACGTCATGCAAAATCGTCCTATACGATGAGACGCGTGGGCCGTTGGCCCGGCGCGCCGAGGATAACGGAGACAACAACGTGGATTTCGAACTCAACGAGGATCAGCGCGCGATCGTTCAAGCGGCGCGCGAATTTGCAGAAGGTGAGCTGGCGCCCCACGCTGCACGCTGGGATGCCGAATGTATTTTCCCGCGTGAGGCTTTTGCGCGGGCAGGCGAAATGGGGTTTTGCGCCATCTACGCCGACGAGACGATTGGCGGTCTCGGGCTGCCGCGGCTCGATGCCACCCTGGTATTCGAGGAAATGGCCGCGGTCGACCCCTCCACGACCGCATTTCTCACGATTCACAATATGGCGACGTGGATGGTGGGCAAGTGGGGCAGCCAGGCACTGCGTGATGCCTGGGGCGCGCAGTTGGCGTCGGGTGCCAAACTGGCGTCGTATTGTTTGACCGAGCCTAACGCGGGGTCCGACGCGGCTTCGTTGCGTACCCGGGCACGCCTCGATGGCGATCATTACGTGCTGGATGGATCCAAGGCCTTCATCTCGGGTGGGGGCGATACGCAATTGCTGGTGGTCATGGCGCGTTCGGGCGGTGAGGGTCCCAAGGGCATCAGCGCCTTCGCCGTGCCCGCCGATCTGCCTGGCATCACTTATGGCCGCAAGGAAGACAAGATGGGCTGGAACAGCCAATCCACGCGGCAGATCACCTTCGAAAACGTGCGCGTGCCGGCGGCGTACCGGCTGGGCGAGGAGGGAGAGGGGTTCACGATCGCGATGCGCGGGCTGGACGGCGGCCGGATCAATATCGGCACCTGCTCGGTAGGCGCCGCGCAAGGCGCGTACGACGCGGCGCGCCGCTATCTGACTGAGCGCAAGCAATTCGGCCGGCCGCTGGCCGACTTTCAGGCGTTGCAATTCAAGCTGGCGGATATGGCGACCTCGATCGTGTCGGCACGCCAGATGGTGCGTTTGGCCGCCTGCAAACTGGATCAGGGCAACGCCGATGCGGCAACGTACTGCGCCATGGCCAAGCGGTTTGCAACTGACGCCGGGTTTCAAGTGTGTCTGGATGCGCAACAGATCCACGGCGGCTATGGTTATCTGCGAGACTATCCGCTGGAGCGTCTGGTGCGCGATACGCGCGTGCACCAGATCCTCGAAGGCACCAACGAAATCATGCGCGTCATCATTGCGCGCCAGTTGATCGAAAAAGGAGCGGATTTGCGATGAATGCCCCAGTACTGTTCGATACGCAAGCAGCGGCCAATGGCATGCGTATCGGCGTGGCCACGCTGAACGCGCCACAAACGTTGAATGGGTTGGATCTGGAAATGGTGCAGCGGCTCTATGAGCAGTTGCAGTTATGGGCCGACGATGCCGAAGTCGCGGTGGTCATGCTCAAAGGCGAAGGGGGCAAGGCCTTTTGCGCCGGCGGCGATCTCCATGGGCTGTATCGCAGCATGCAGCAGAATGCGTCCGACGATGCCTGGAACAACGATTACGCCCGGCGATTTTTCGAGTCCGAGTATCGGTTGGACCACTTCATTCATCACTATCCCAAGCCAGTGCTGTGCTGGGGTCACGGCATCGTGATGGGCGGGGGCATCGGCTTGATGATGGGGGCGAGTCACCGGGTGGTCACCGAGACCTCGCGGTTGGCCATGCCCGAAATTACGATTGGATTGTTTCCTGATGTGGGCGGCAGTTGGATGCTGAACCGCATGCCGGGCAAAACCGGGCTCTTCCTGGCGTTGACGGGGGCGCAGATCGGCGGCTCGGATGCATTGTTCGCAGGGCTGGCCGATTTCATGGTCGAGTCCAAGTCGCTGCCGGACATCATGGCCAGCCTCTTGGAACAGCCTTGGGCAGGCCATGCGGCCGGACGCGCCCTGGGCGATGAGACCACAGGTGCCAGCGGCCGTTCGATCAACGACGGTCTGTTGCGTCACGTGCTGAACGCACATTCGGCGCCGCCCCCGTCGCCCGGGCCATTGCGCCAGAACGCGTTTCAGATCAACAGCCTGTGCAGCGGCAACCATCTCGACCAGATCGTCGATGACTTGCGCGATCTGGCGGGGCATCAGGACGCCTGGCTGGCACGTGCGGCCACCACGCTGGAGCACGGCTCGCCCGGATCGGCCCGACTGGCCTTCACGCTGCAACAGCGGACGCGGTTGATGTCGCTGGCCGATGTGTTTCGCACGGAATACATCGCGGCGCTGGCCTGCACGGTGCACGGCGATCTGAAGGAGGGCATCCGTGCGCTGCTGATCGACAAGGACAAGCGGCCGCGCTGGCACCCTGCCTCGCTGGCCGACGCCGATGCCGAATGGGTGCAGCGCTTCTTCCGCGCCCCCTGGCCGGAAGGGCAAGCGCACCCGCTGGCGGATCTGGGAGGAATCGCCTGAAGGGACGTTTGCGCGACGTTGCATATCGGGCGGCCGGTGCACATCCGGCCGCCGAATTGAACTGCAACATCGCGACGGCAACACAAGAACCGCATTGCAGTATCAGAACAACACGATGCATATCCATGCTCACCACGGAGACAAACCATGACTCGCATTGCATTTATCGGCCTGGGCAATATGGGTGCGCCTATGGCGCACAACCTGGTCAAGGCCGGACATGATCTGACCGTTTACGACCTGTCGGCGTCTGCCGTCGCGCAGTTGACGCAGGCCGGCGCCAGCGCCGCCGCCGATGCGGCCAGTGCCGTGGCCAATGCCGAAGTGGTCATTACGATGCTGCCGGCCAGCCTGCATGTGGAACGGCTATATCTGGAAGACGATTTGCTCGGCCGGGTGGCGCCCAGCGCGCTGGTGATCGACTGCAGCACGATTTCGCCGGAAAGCGCCCGCAAGGTCGCAGAAGCCGCGCAGGGGCGCGGGATTGCCATGATCGATGCGCCGGTGTCCGGCGGCACCGGTGGCGCGGCTGCGGGCACCCTGACGTTCATCATGGGCGGCGACGAGGCCAACGTCGCCCGAGCTCGTCCGATCCTGGAGAAGATGGGGAAAAACCTGTTTCACGCCGGCGGCGCAGGCGCGGGTCAGGTCGCCAAGATCTGCAACAACATGCTGTTGGGCATCCTCATGGCCGGCACCTCGGAAGCGCTCGCGCTCGGCGTGGCCAACGGCCTGGATCCCGCAGTGCTTTCGGAAATCGTGGCCAAGAGTTCCGGCCGTAACTGGGCCACCGAGCTCTACAACCCCTGGCCGGGCGTCATGCCGCAAGCCCCGGCGTCCAAGGGCTACGCGGGCGGGTTCGGCGTGGATCTGATGTTGAAAGATCTTGGATTGGCTGCCGAATCGGCGATGACGACGCGCTCCGCTGTGCCCCTTGGAGAACTGGCGCGCAATCTGTTTGCGATGCACAGCGCGGGCGGCAGCGGCAAGCTCGATTTCTCGAGCATCCTGCAGCTCTACACCCGGGCACCGCAAAAGTAAGGGTCCGCAGGGTCCGCTAAGGACCCTCGGCACGCGATGCCTGAAGGACGCGCGACAATCCGGCCGCGCGTTCATGCTTCGTGACTGCGGCCTGCCGGTCAGATGCCATCTATCGGCATGTTCCACATCCCGGCTCGAGGCGATTCTGCCTTGAGCCAACCCGCGTTGCGAACGCGCGCTACGCCAAGGCGTAGGGTAACGGCTGTACGTGGATGACCGGACCGTCGGCGGCGCCAAGGCGCAGGTCGCCTTCCGGGAGTGAGGCCAGTGTGGTTTCGAACACCAGCGCGACGGCACCATGGCCGGCGGCATCCAGCACCCGGCCGCAGGGTTCGTCAGGATTGCGGGCGTCGAAAATATCCAGATTCCGCAAGCCATCCGTATCGGCAGCGGCGCCGCCGGCGAGCGTACCAAGCGCCATCCGGCGTTTGACCGTGCCACGGTAGTGGCTGCGCGCCACGACTTCCTGGCCGGGATAGCACCCCTTCGTAAAACTTACCCCATCCACGAGGTCCAGATTGAGGGTTTGCGGGATGAAAACGTCCTGCGTGGGTGCGCTGACCCAAGGCAGGCCTGCCTGCAGATCTTTCATGCGGAAGCTGGCCGCCACCCCTTCGCTCGCACGATCGCGCAAAGTGGGCAAGGCCACGTCACGCTGCGCTTCGTCTGCCACCCACCACCAGCGTGTCGCCGCTTCGGCGACGGGCGCGGCAATCCAGGTGCCGCTCGGCAGATGTGCCGCGCGCCACGGCGTCACGGGCACGGCGCCCGCAGCGTCGAGGATGGTCTGCTGCGCGGCAGCTTCAGCCTGAACACCCCACACCTGCAATTCAGGAAACGAGAATTTGACCTTCGCACGCAGCACGAACATCGAGAGCTTTTTGATCACAGCTTCGGCGATGTCGGCACGCAGGAAGCCTTGAATCACCGGATCGCCGTTTTCGGCGGGCGCGGCATGCCAGAACACCATCGTGGCCAGCAGGCGGCCTTTGGCCGTACAGTACCCGGCGAAGCGGGCAGCGTCAGGTCCGAGACCGGTCACGTCGTGCGTCAATTGCCCATGCAGGAAGGCGGGCGCGTCGGCGCCCGTGGCTGCGAAAACGCGAAATTCGGGAAGTGGGGCGAATTGCGCCCCCGCGATGGCGGGTAGCTCGGCGCCGGCATGTGCAGCCGGCGAAATGTCGGAAACCGAAGGCGAAGTCGAAGCGTCCAAAGTCACGGGGAGGCCTTATGCATGGTGTCTCTAAAGGCAGGATGATATACCCCGGCGCTGGTAAATCGTCGATTGCCCCCGACGGCTGTCCGGCTATGTGCCGAAGCTGGCCGGGGCGCAATCCATTACACTTCGCACTCCTATGAAAAAGCGTATTTTTATCTTCCTGTCGTGCGGCCTGCTGGCGCTGGTCCTCCTCGTAGCCGCCGGTGTTGGCGCGGCCTGGTATTGGGCAACGCAGCCGATATCGATGACCGCCGACAAAGTCGATTTCGTGGTCGAACCCGGCAGCAGCGTACGCACGATCGTGCGGCAACTCAATGCGTCCGGATTGACCGTATGGGAGCCCGGCTTCGTCTGGATGGCGCGGTTGAGCGAGCAAGACAAGCTCATCAAGGCGGGCGGATATGAAGCCTCGCGCGGCGATAGCCCGTGGCTTTTGCTTACGCGCATGGCGCGCGGCGATATGAGCCAACGCCAGGTAACGTTGGTCGAAGGCTGGAACATGCGGCAGATTCGCCAAGCGCTGCGCGCGCATCCGGATGTGAAGCAAACGCTGGACGGCGTCAGCGACAAGGACATCGTGGCTCGCCTGGGTGGCACCGGCGACAGCCTTGAGGGCCTGATCTTTCCGGATACCTACGTTTTCAGCCCTGGAACCTCCGACTTCGATCTGCTGCGCCGCGGCTACAAGGAGTCGCAAGCGATCCTGGCCGAGATATGGGCCGAGCGCGATCCCGATCTGCCGCTGGCCGACCCCTATCAATTGCTGATCCTGGCGTCGATCGTCGAGAAAGAGACGGGTCACACCCAGGATCGCGATCGGGTGGCTGGCGTGTTCATCAACCGGCTGCGGATCGGCATGCCGCTGCAGACCGATCCCACCGTGATCTACGGCATGGGCGAGGCGTATGACGGCCGAATTCGCAAGCGCGACCTGCAAACCGATACGCCGTGGAATACCTACACCCGTAACGGTCTGCCGCCCACGCCGATCGCCAGCCCGGGACGGGCCGCGTTGCGCGCGACGGTCCATCCCGAGACCCATAAGTTTCTGTATTTCGTTTCCCGCGGCGACGGCACCAGCGAATTCGCCACCAATCTGGCCGATCACAATCGCAATGTTTCCCGCTTTATTCTCGGAAGAACACCATGACGCAACAACGCGGTCGTTTCATCACGCTTGAAGGCGTGGATGGTGCGGGCAAAAGCACGCACATCGCGTGGCTGACCGATGCCGTGCGCGCCCATGGCGTTTCGGTTGTGTCCACCCGCGAACCCGGCGGCACACCCTTGGGCGAGCGGTTGCGGGCGTTGGTGCTGACCGAACCCATGGCGCTCGAGACCGAGACCCTGTTGATGTTTGCCGCGCGTAGCGAACATGTGCGCACCGTCATTCAGCCCGCGCTCGAGGCCGGCGAGTGGGTGGTGTGCGACCGCTTCACCGACGCGACCTATGCCTATCAGGGCGGGGGCCGTGAACTGGGTGCGTCGCGTATCGCGACATTGGAGCAATGGGTGCATCCGTCGTTTCAGCCCGATCGCACCTGGCTTTTCGATGTGCCGCTCGAGGTTGCACGCGCCCGGCTGGCCGACGCCCGCGAACCCGATCGCTTCGAGCGCGAAGGCGCGGCGTTTTTCGAGCGTACGCGAGCCGCGTATCACGCCCGAGCGGCCGCCGATCCCGAACGCTTTCGTATCATCGACGGCACGCAGAGCATTGCCGCGATTCGCGAGCAATTGGAAGCCTCCCTGGCCGACATGATGGCTGCCAGCGCATGAGCCTGCCGCGCTTTTATCCGTGGCAGCGCGATTTGGCCCAGCAGTGGCTCGGCGACCGTGAGCGTTTCGCCCATGCCTGGCTGCTGCACGGGTTGACCGGCATCGGCAAGGTGACGTTTGCGCATGCGGCCGCGGCCAGTCTGCTGTGCGAGCGGCCTGTGAATGGATTGGCCTGCGGCGATTGCCCATCGTGCACCTGGATGGCAAGCGGCAATCATCCCGATTTTCGGCGCATTCGGCCTGAAGCGGTGGCGGTGGAAGAGGGCGCGGATGCGCCCAGCGATGCGGACGAGGGCGATGGGGGCGGTGAGAGCGCCGCGCCGGCTTCCGGCAGCGCCAAGCGGGCACCCTCCAAGGATATCCGTATCGACCAGATCCGTGCATTGGGCCCTTGGTTCAACATGGCAACGCATCGCGGCGGATGGCGAGTGGCGCTGCTGTACCCCGCCGAAGCGCTTAACGTGATGGCCGCCAACGCGCTTTTGAAAATTCTCGAAGAACCTCCCGAGCACACGATTCTCCTGATCGTGGCCGATGCGCCCGACCGCCTGTTGCCGACGTTGTTGTCGCGATGCCGCCGGCTGCCGATGGCGACGCCGGACAGCGTACAGGCGCTACTCTGGTTGGGTGAGCAGGGTGTGGCAACGCCCGATGCTTGGCTGGCAGCGGCCGGCGGCGCGCCGCTCGCTGCACTGGAACGCTCGCAAACGCGCGAATTCGCATGCCCGGAATGGGCCGCCGCGCTATTGCAGGCCCTCGCACGTGGACAACCGCCTGACGTTGGCGCGATGGCGGACACGATCGAAAAAACCCCTGCCACCGAGTGGATCGATACCCTCCAGCGGCTGTACATCGATCTGTCGCTGGCCCAGGTTGGGGCACCGGTACGCTATTTTCCCGCCTTGGCGAAAGCCAGCGCGGCTGCCGCGGCCCGTGCCAAGCCCGAGCCCTTGGCGGAGGGCGCGCGATGGCTGACTCGCCAGCGCACATTGGCCACACATCCCTTGAATGCCAAGCTTTTCATCCATGCGGCGCTGCAGCGCGTGGTGCTATCCTGCCAGGCTTGATATCACTTTAAGCCTTGCCGCGTTATGTACGTCGATTCGCATTGTCATCTGAATTTCCCCGATCTGGCCGCCGATCTGCCCGCGATCCTTGACCGCATGGCGCAAAATCAGGTCACGCATGCCTTGGTGGTGAGCGTGAATCTGCCCGATTGGCAGGGCTTGATCGACGGCGTGATGCCGTATCCTCATTTGTGGGCCTCGGTTGGCGTGCATCCCGACTATGAGGACACGATCGAGCCGACCGCCGAGCAGCTCATTGCGCTCGCCGCGCACCCCAAAGTCATCGCCATTGGCGAAACCGGTCTGGATTACTTTCGCCTCAAAGAGCCACTGGACTGGCAACGGGATCGCTTTCGCACCCATATTCAGGTGAGCCGCGAGACCGGACTGCCGCTCATCATCCATACGCGGGCTGCGCCCGACGATACCTTGCGGATCATGCGCGAGGAAGGGGCGCAGCAGGCAGGGGGCGTCATGCACTGCTTTACCGAATCGTGGGAAGTGGCGGAAGCGGCGTTGGCGTTGGGCTTTTACATTTCGCTTTCCGGGATCGTCACGTTCAAGAACGCGACCACGCTCCACGATGTGGCTTCTCGCGTGCCCCTGGATCGCCTGCTGATCGAAACGGATTCGCCATATCTGGCGCCGGTGCCTTTCAGGGGCAAAACCAACGATCCCTCGAAGGTGATGCACGTGGCCGAGAAGATTGCCGAGTTGCGGGGAATTTCGGTTGCCGATGTCGCACGTGCCACGACCAATAATTTCTTCACGCTGTTCGGCAAGGCGCAGCGCTAGGGATTGCGGCGTCATCCATGGTGACGCCGTTGCTTCTGATTCACACCGCTGGCGCCGACGTCGTGGTCATCTTAAAGTAAATTCTAGATATATTAAAAAAACCGTCTTGAATCAGTGGTTTGGGACGTATATTTAAACCTAAATATTTAAAGTGAAAACATTGAAGTAAACCCTCATGTTCGGGCATGTTGCGTGCTTTGAAGGCGGGTTTCCAGGAGACAGCCATGGTGGGACCGATCATTCGGCGCGTAACGATGCAAACACTTTTTGCATGTGGTTTTGCGCTCTTCGCCGCCCAAGCGGTGGCTGACGAAGCAAGCGACTGGTGGGTGTATGTCACCAACGACCACGCGCATCGCATCGCGCCCCTGCTCAAGCAGGGTGCCAATCCAAATCGGGCAACGCCCGATGGTCAGCCGACGATCATGCAGGCCATGCGAGACAAGGCCTGGAAAGTTTATGACTTGGTTGCCGCAGATCCGCGTACCGACGTCAACGCTGCCAACCGTCAAAACGAAACGCCGTTGATGTTTCTGGCTGTGCTCGGTGAAACCACGCGTGCCAAGGCGCTGATCGCGCGTGGTGCCCAGGTTAATCGTCTGGGCTGGACGCCTCTGCACTACGCGGCATCCAAGGGCAAGATCGATACGGTCAATCTGTTGCTCGCACAGCGCGCCATTGTTAACGCACCCGCGCCGGATGGCACGACGCCCTTGATGATGGGGGCTTACTCCCGCAGCAAACCAGTGGTCGATCGCCTGCTCGCCGCAGGTGCGGACCCAACCACGCGTAATCTTCAAGGGTTGAGTGCGGCCGATTGGGCGCGCTCGGTGAAGGAAACGCGTCTGGCAGAAACGCTCGAATCCGCCAGTGGCGTGCGTGATCGGGAACGTCGTGGCAGTGCCGATCGACCGGTCCCCGGCGAGAACGCATCCAACGGCGGGTCCCGTGGCGGCGCAGCAGCGGGTGGCGGCGGCGTGATGTTTGGTGGCGGTGGAGGCAGCGGTGGGTCGTCTGGTTCGGGCGCAGGCGGCGCGGATCCTGAAAGCCGATTGGCGCCCACGAGCGGCAGTCGTGCAGGGGCGCAATCCGCGGGCGGTTCAGGCGTAGGCGGCAATGCAGGCGGTGCTGCGCCGGGAGCGGCCTCGGGCACGACGGGTTCCAATGGCGGCGCAAACGGCAGCACCTCTGCTGGACAGTCTTCCGGCGTCGGCGGTGTACGCGGGCTGGGGCTTGGAAGCCAGGATGACGAATTGCCGGATTCCCCTTAGGATGAGCGGTGCAGCGATACGCTGCACAAACGCAACATGACGCCGTCAAATCAATATGTCCCTAATTAATTTTATTTAAATTTAATTGGGGCCATATTGGTTTGTTCGTTAGAATGCTGCCATCCCAATCAATGGAGACCGCGCATGTCGTCTTTACCGCCCGCCGATGCTTTGCCGTCCTATCTCGATCCCACCCACCTTGGTCCTTGGGGGGTTTACCTCCAGCAGGTCGATCGGGTGGCGCCTTATCTGGGTTCGCTGGCACGCTGGGTGGAAACGCTCAAGCGACCGAAACGTGCGTTGATCGTCGATGTACCGATCGAACTCGACAATGGTCGGGTGGCGCACTTCGAAGGCTATCGCGTGCAGCACAACACCTCGCGCGGTCCCGGTAAGGGCGGTGTACGGTTTCACCAGGATGTGACGCTGTCGGAAGTGATGGCGCTCTCGGCGTGGATGTCGATCAAGAATGCGGCAGTCAACCTGCCGTTTGGCGGTGCCAAGGGCGGCATTCGCGTGGATCCGCGCACGCTGTCGCAGTCCGAACTCGAACGCATGACGCGCCGGTACACCACCGAGATCGGCGTCATCATCGGCCCGTCCAAAGACATTCCTGCGCCAGACGTGAATACGAATGCGCAAACGATGGCCTGGATGATGGATACGTACTCCATGAACGAAGGCCTGACGTCCACCGGCGTGGTGACGGGCAAGCCGATCGCATTGGGGGGGAGCTTGGGTCGCGTCGAAGCAACGGGTCGCGGCGTGTTCGTCGTCGGCTGCGAAGCCGCGCGTGACATCGGTTTCGACGTGGTCGGTGCGCGCGTGGTCGTTCAGGGCTTTGGTAACGTGGGCGGCACCGCTGCGCGTCTGTTCCACGAAACCGGTGCAAAAGTCATCGCCGCGCAAGATCACACCGGCACGATTCACAATGAATTCGGCCTGGATGTGCCCAATCTGCTGGCCCACGTGGCTCAGCACGGTGGTGTGGGCGGATTTGGCGGCGCCGAAGCCATCGACAGCGACACCTTCTGGGCGCTGGAAACCGAATTCCTGATCCCGGCGGCTCTGGAAAGCCAGATCCATGCCGGCAACGCCGATAGCGTGCGCGCCAAGGTCGTGGTCGAGGGCGCCAACGGTCCCACGACCCCCGAGGCCGACGATATCTTGCGTGACAAAGGCATTCTGGTCGTCCCCGACGTCGTCGCCAACGCCGGCGGCGTCACGGTCAGCTATTTCGAGTGGGTGCAGGACTTCTCAAGCTTCTTCTGGAGCGAAGACGAAATCAATCATCGCCTGGAGCGCATCATGCGCGACGCGTTCGCCGCCGTATCCCACGTCGCCCGCGAGCATTCGGTCACGCTGCGTACCGCCGCGTTTATCGTGGCGTGCACGCGCATCCTGCAAGCACGCCAGGTGCGCGGCTTGTATCCGTAAGCGGTGAGGGCGCCGGACGGCATCTGAGTTGCCACCGGCGCTGCAGGCAATGAAGCGTTGTCGGACACTCCCCGTGGCGATAGGTGGGTAGGCGAATGCTGAATTGACGCCAGACCACGACCAATGAGAAACGCCCGCATCGCGGGCGTTTCTCATTGTTATATGTGCGGGTGGGTGCCGCATCCGTAAAGCCTTTACTTCGGCATCCATCCCGGCCGCAAGATGCCTTGCAGCGCGGTATAGGGGATCGTGAGTTCAGGTTGGCCGGCGGCATACGGGGCAATGACGTAAGCGTCGTACTTGAGCACCATGCCGTCGGACGTGAGGGCAAAATTGTCGGTTTCCTGGAATGGCCACATCCGGTTGAAAGATGCCGGGTCGCGTTTGGCATCGTCCACGGTCTGCTTCCAGCGCGTGTGCGCGGCACGCATGGCTTCCACGAAGGCCGCGCGTCGTTCAGGTATCACCACTTCATCCAATGCCACCACGCGATCGCGCGCCCGATCCCAATTGAGAAACTGTGTGGCCGGGATGGCGTGCGCCGCCCCCGTCAGGGTTTGCGTGGTGCCCAATTCGACCACGATCAGATTGCCGCTGCTCGCGCGCACCTTGCCCCGCAGCGATGTGGCATCCCGAGCTTGCGCGGTTTGCCAGAAGTAGTCGACGTATCCGGCAATCGTGTCGTACGGCAGGTTTTGCTGGCGATCGACGCCGGTCATGAAGGCGAGCACGTGGTCGACCAGTTCGGTGAGCTTGGGTTCGCCGGGGAAGGCCACCGAATCGATGTCGATCGTGGGGCACTGGCCGGTGCAGCCCGGCTTGGTACGCGACCATTTGACCGAGACGCTGCCGGCATCGCCGGGAGTGCCGGACGAGGCGCTGGACGGTGCCTTCTGATTGGCAAGGCTGATCGTATCTTTGGGCGATGAGCCACAACCCGCGAGCAGAACGGCGGTCGCGATCAACATGCTTTGCGCGGCTCGACGGACCGGTCGGAAAACGAAAGATGAGCGCCCGACGATCGGTGCAGAAGCGAAAATATCCGTCACAACGTTCCTATTGTTTAAAGCGCGCCATGGGGGGCGCGCGGAATCAAGCGGCCGGGGCCTCACAGGCGCCGCGAAGCATCACATTCGAATGATGTCAGCCTCCGCGACCATAACGCAACCACAACGCGCTCATGCGTCGGCCGTCGGAGCGCTCAAGCGCCACCCTTCATCATCAAGCACCCACTCGAGCGTCCACGACCGCGGCGCAGCCAAGATCAAGCCGTTTGGCGGGCACGCCATCTCAATACGCGACGCCGTAGCGCCCCGCGGTGATCAAGGGACGATGGCGATCCAGTCTTCCCGCGAAAAGCGTTCGGTAACCTGCTTGCCGGCCAAGCGCATCTCCTCATCGGTGACGGCACCTTCGGTCAGACCATAACGCGCGCGGAAAGTGTCCAGCATGCGCGCAATGATGTCTTCGCGGGCCATGCCGGTCTGCGTACGCAAGGGGTCGACACGCTTTTTGGCGCTCGTCGTACCCTTGTCGGACAGCTTCTCCTTGCCGATGCGCAGCACCTCAAGCATTTTGTCGGCATCGATGTCGTAAGCCATCGTGACGTGGTGCAGGACGGCGCCTGCGCGCCGGGCTTGGGCCGCGCCGCCGATCTTTCCGGCATCGGACGCAATGTCGTTCAAGGGCTGGTACCACGCACGAATGCCCAGCGAGCCCAAGGCTTCGAGCACCCAGTCGTCCAGGTAGGCGTAGGATTCCTGGAAGCTCATACCCTTCACCAGCGCCTCCGGCGCATAGATCGAATAGGTAATCGTGTTGCCGGGTTCGACGAACATCGCGCCGCCGCCGCTGACGCGCCGGACGACTTCGATGCCATGGCGCGTGGCGCCTTCAGGGTCGATTTCGTTGCGCAGCGATTGAAACCGCCCGATCACCACGGCGGGCTTCAGCCATTCCCAGATGCGCAGTGTCGGCGGCCGTCGGCCTGCGCCCACTTCATCGGCCAATACGGCGTCCAGCGCCATGTGGGTGAGCGGCAACTGCGGGGCGTCGTGGATCAGTTGCCAGTCGTAGTCTTTCCAGTCGGTACGTGTCATGAACGTGCGCGGGCCACGGCTGTGGCGACCGCTTCAGGTGAGAAGCCGAACATTTCGGTGGTGGGCGGCAATGCCTGCCGGACGGCGTGCGCCAGATCGGCTTCGGGCGCATCGGCCGGCAAGCCGCGCAGCGCGGTGTCGATGAGGTCGAGCGCCTCGGGGGGCTCGAGAAAGAAATCGCCGCTGATCTGAACGGCCGTGAATCGGCCGGCATCGATCGTGACATCGGCCACGACGAGTTTTCCGCCGGGTACTTTGAATTCGCCGTGACTCATGGCTTATCCTCGTTGGGCACTGGTCTGACCGAAGAGGATCTTTCGCGATGCCTCATCGTTGACGGCAGGCGTGGTGTTGATCGTGTCGGCCAAGGCGTAAGCGCGCTGGGTGGCTGGACGAGCGGCAATGGCGTCGAACCAGCGCTTCAGATTCGGGAAATCGACAAGGTTCTGGCCTTGGCGCTCGTGCGGGACGATCCAGGGGTAGCTGGCCATGTCCGCGATCGAATAGGCGTCGCCCGCGATAAACTCGCGATCCGTCAAACGCCGATCCAGGACCCCGTACAAACGGTTGGTCTCATTGACGTAGCGGTCGATGGCGTACGCAATCTTCTCCTTGGCATAGGCCTTGAAATGATGATTCTGGCCCGCCATGGGACCGAGGCCGCCCATCTGCCAGAACAGCCATTGCAGGGTTTCATTGCGGCCGCGCAGGTCGGCCGGGATGAATTGCCCGGTGCGGTCGGCGAGATAGAGCAGGATGGCGCCGGATTCGAACACCGAGATCGGCTCACCGCCATCCGCAGGTGCCGTGTCGACGATGGCCGGAATGCGGTTATTGGGTGCGATGCTCAAGAACTCAGGTGTGAACTGATCGCCCTTGCCGATATTGATCGGATGGATGGCGTAGGGCAGCCCCGACTCCTCGAGAAACAGCGTGATCTTGTGACCATTAGGCGTGGTCCAGTAATACAGGTCGATCATCACATCTCCTTGCTGGTTCGATACGCGGATGCCGAATTAGAGACTGGGGCGATGCAGGAGCGTTTCGCTCGACTGGCATCCTCGCCGGCCACGTCCCCGCAATTAAACGGGTTGTGTTTGCCCGATGGCGGCCACGATGGCGGGCGTCATGCTCTCGGGCGTGTCGGTCGGCGCAAAGCGTTTGATGACCGTGCCGTCACGGCCCACCAGAAACTTGGTGAAATTCCACTTGATGGCTTCGGTGCCCAGAAGTCCCGGTTTGGACGACTTCAGCCAGGCGTAAAGGGGATCGGCATCGTCGCCGTTCACGTCGACCTTGGCGAAGATCGGAAAGGTGATGTCGTACGAGGTCTCGCAAAATTGCTTGATCTCTTCATCCGAACCCGGTTCTTGATGGCCGAACTGATTGCACGGAAAACCGAGCACGGTCAGACCGGTGTCGCGATAAGCGCGGTACAGCCGCTCCAGGCCGGCGTATTGCGGCGTGAAGCCGCACTTGGAGGCGACATTGACCACGAGCAAGACGCGGTCGCTATAGGTCGCCAGCGGCACTTGAGTGCCATCGTTGCCGCGCACCGAAAAGTCGAATATCGAAGTCATGACATCTCCCTAGCCAGAGGAGGTGAGTGTAGCCGGGTCGAGGGGGCGCCGCCCGTAATAGCGGGTTCCCCATAGGGTTACCGCAAAAGCGGCAACGCCCAGGCCGGCGGTGATCCAGGGCAGGTCGGTCAGGGCGCCGCCCTGTTTGAGGGCCATGCTTCCCATCCAGGCGCCGGCGGCATTGCCGAGATTGAAGGCGCCCTGGTTGAGCGTGGACGCCAGATTGGGTGCGTCAGCCGCCTGGTCGACGATGAGCGTCTGCAACAGCGGCACCACGGCAAATCCCAGCGTGCCCCACAGGAACAGGGTGAGCAACATCGGCCCAACATGGTGGATCGCCTGCGTCAGACCAAGGAAGACGAGGATCAAGCCGAAGAACACCCACCGCAGTGAGGCTTCGAGATGCCGGTCGCCGAGCTTGCCGCCCAGCGTACTGCCTACGGTGAGTGCCACACCGAAAAACAGCAGCGCGCCACTGACCCAACGTTCGGAAAACCCGGTGACCTGCGTGAGAATCGGCGTAATGAAGGTAAACACGCAAAAGAGCGAGGCCGATGCCAATGCGCTGGCCGCGAGTGGCCACACCACACGCACATCCTTCAGCACGCGAAACTCGCTGAGAATATTGGCCGGTTTCATGGGGATACGCCCGGGCAGCCAGGCCGCCAGCGCCACCACCGCTGCAAGCCCGATCACCGACACGCACCAGAAGGTCGAACGCCAGCCGGCGATCTGGCCCAAGGCGGTGCCCAAGGGCACGCCCAGTACGTTGGCCAGGGTGAGCCCCGTAAACATCAGTGCGATGGCGCTGGACCGCTGATGCCGCGGTACCAGTTCCGCCGCGACGACCGCCCCCAGCCCGAAAAACGCGCCATGGCAGAAGGCGGTGACCACGCGCGCCGCCATGAGCATCCCGTAGTTGGGCGCGATCGCACACAGCACGTTTCCCAGCACAAACGTGCTGGCCAGAAAAATGAGGGTAGCTTTGCGGGGCTGGCGTGCCGTGCACACCGCCATGATCGGCGCGCCGATCACCACGCCCATGGCGTATCCGGTGATCAGCAGCCCTGCGGCATCGAGGGTGACCTTGAGGTCGAGCGCCACATTGGGGAGCAACCCCATGATGACGAATTCGCTGGTGCCGATGCCGAAAGCGGCGGCGGCGAGGGCTAGGATAGGGAGCGGCATGGGCCGCGATTCTATCCGATCGTGGCGACCTCGCGGACGCGGCGCGGTGCCGTGACACCACTGGATCGTGCCGTTGCCGGTGAAGACGGCAATGTTGGGCGCTTCAACGCGCTGGGGGATGCCGCCGCCAGCGGCGGGACGTTATCCAGCCGGAAGACCGAGATCGCATGCTGGAGCGCGTCGCCCTGAAGATTGAGCACATGCACCGAGCCGCTGGTCACTTCGACCAGTTCGGCATTGCGTTGCGCGGCCTGGCCGGTGGCGGCAATGCTGTTGCGCACGTCATTCATGTCGATGAGCTGGGTCGCCGTGGCGTCGGTCATTTCGCGCATGATGTCGCTTACCCGAGCGACCGAGTCGAGCACGTCGCTCATGGCACGTCCGGAATCTTCCACGCACTGGGCACCGTGACTGATGACTTGCTCGGAAGCTTCGATCACGCGTTTGATTTCCTTCGCGGCGCCGTCGCTCTTGAGCGCCAGGTTGCGCACTTCGGAGGCGACCACGGCAAACCCCTTGCCCTGTTCGCCGGCGCGGGCGGCTTCGACTGCCGCATTCAGCGCCAGGATATTGGTCTGAAAAGCGATACCCTCGATCATGCCGACGATTTCGGAGATCTTGTTTGAGCGTTCGACCACGCCGTGCATGGCGGTGGTTGCCTCGCGCACGATGGCGCCTCCCTTGCGGGCGACGTCCGACGATTGCGCGGCCAGACGATTGGCGCGGTCGGCCGCCGAGGCCATTTCCGCCACGCTATCGGCCAGCGCGCCCATGCGGCTGTCGGCGGCATCGAGCAGGGCATTCTGTTCGAGCGTGCCGTGGCGCAGGGCTTCATTGCTCTGCGTGATGGCATGCGCCTCACCCCGCAACTTGCCGACGCTTTGCGCCACGTCGTACGTGATGCTGATCAGACTCTTGCGCATGATGTCCATGGAGAGCGTCAGGCGTGACGCGGCGCCGTGGCCGCCATCCCATTCGCTATCCACATCGCGCATCAGATTACCCGTCGCAATTTGATCGGTGGTGTGGGTGGGGCCGGTCAGACTACGAACGGCCGCACGCCACACGGCGAACTGCGTGGCCACGATCGCCAGCGCCCCGACGGTGAGAACGCCGGGCAGAAAGTAGGGCGTGAGGCTGGCCGGCACCGCGTCGGCATGCTGGGCCGACCAGGCCGTTGCCGCCACGGCACCCAGCGCAACCACGCCGCTGGCCAGACTGCGTGCGCCCAGCGCACCGCCCAGACCGAATCGTTCGCTGCCCGGCACCCAGGCGCGCCAGCCGCGCGGACCCAATCGGCCACCAGACACGCCCACATGGGCGCGGCCCAAGCCATCTTCTTCGTCGCACAGGGCGATGTAGGCCGCTTCCGCAATCTCGATTTGATCGCGCGACGGTTTGACGCGCACCGACGCGTACGACACACACTCGCCGTGTTCGATAACGGGCACGACGGTGGCAAAAACCCAATAGAAATCGCCATTGGCGCGACGGTTCTTGACCATCCCGGACCAGCGCCGGCCTGACTTGAGCGTGGACCAGAGATCCGCAAAGGCGCCTCGCGGCATGCCTGGATGGCGCACGATATTGTGATGCGCGCCGTAAAGCTCATCTTTGTCGTAACCGCTCACCTCGACGAATGCCGGATTGGCATACAGGATGCGGCCTTCGAGATCCGTGCGGGAAATCAGGTACTGGTCGTCGCGAAGCACATACTCGTGATCGGTGACGGGACGCGCGGCGGTTGAGTCAGGCATGTGTGCGATTGTTAGATTCTGATACCAATCTCGCGATGATCTCCCGTATCGGCCAAAGGCTATTTGATAAATATCAAATTGATGAGGAATTACCCCAATATCAGATATCACCCAACCATCGATGCATCACGATGGTTGCGCTTGCCCATTCGACAACCGCATTACCCCAGCGCCTTGAACACTTCAAGTGCACGCTTGCGCGTCGCTTTCAGATCGACGATGGCCTCTGGATAGCCGGCGTCGCGCCGCTGTTGCGCGGAGGGCGCATGAATGTCGCGATCGTTCAAGTCGGCGAGTTCCGGTACCCATTTGCGGATGTACCGGCCCTGCGGATCGATGTTGCGTGACTGCGTCTCGGGATTGAAGATCCGGAAGTAGGGCACTGCATCCGCACCCGTCGAGGCGCTCCACTGCCATCCGCCGTTGTTGGAGGCCAGATCGCCATCGATCAGATTGGCCATGAACCAGGCCTCGCCCTTGCGCCAGTCGATCAACAGATTCTTCGACAGCAGCATCGCCACGAGCATGCGCAGCCGATTGTGCATCCAGCCCATCTCCATCAACTGACGCATGCCGGCATCGATGATGGGAAAGCCCGTGCGGCCAGCGGTCCAGGCGTCGAACGCATCCGGATCGTCACGCCACGGAATGCCGCCCGTGGCAGGCTTCATTGGGGCATGCATGGAAAGCGATGGATTGGCGGCCATCAAATGTTGATAGAACTCGCGCCAGAGCAGTTCGGTGATCCACGTAGTGATGCCTTGCTTGCCGCTGTCGAGTTCGCCGTGATTGGCGGCAAGCGCAGTGCGCAGGCACTGTCCGGGAGAAATCACGCCGGCCGCCAGATAAGGCGAGATTCGGCTCGTGCCATCCACGGCGGGCACATCACGCTCGGTTTTGTAGTGCGCGATCGCATCGTTGGCGAATGCTTCCACGCGCGCCAGGGCGGCATCCTCGCCGGCCGGCCACATGCTGTGCAGGGCACGATCGGGTGCGTGATAACCGGGCACGCTTTTGGGGATCGCATCACTCGACGTGGGCGCTTTGGCCTGCTTGTGCGGCAAAGGCACCGTTCGCGGCGGCGCCGATTGCAAGCGTTCGCGGCAGGCGCGGGCATAGGGGGTAAAGACCTTATAGGCCTCGCCTTTACCCGTTACCACCGATCCCGGTATCAACAAAGACGAGCCGTGATGCACCGTCCACGACACCCCTTCGTCATCCAGCCGCTCGACCGTCGCGATATCGCGGCGGCGCTCGTTGATGCCCCATTCGGCATTGGCGTGGACGGCCGTCACAGCGTGCGCCTTGCATAAGGCCGCCAACTTCTCCGGCACATCCTGCCAATCATCGGAATGGATGATCTTCAGCGGTACGTTCAAAGCATCGAGCGCCTGCTGCAACGCGGCCAGGTTGCGCAACCAGAAATCGACTTTGACCGGCGCTTCGCGATGGGCCTGCCACTGTACCGGGGAAATGACGAAAACAGCCAGGGTAGGGCCATACGCCATAGCCTCGGCAAGCGCAGGATTGTCGTGCACGCGCAGATCGGTGCGGAACCAGCAGATAGCGTTCATGATCGAAGGGCCGTACGGGCAAAAAGAAGACAAGGCAGCACTATGCCTGAATCGGCGTGCGGCCATGGTGCAGGGTGTGACCGAATTTGACCCACCTCGACGAATTTGACCCGCCTCGCTTCGGGCCGTGTAATGCGTAGGTCGACGTCGTCGCCATGCGCCACGCGCGAACGGAAAGCGCTGCAGACCGCATGCGATCAACCTTTCTCAAGGAGCGCCATATGTCCTCGTCTTTGACCACCGCCCTGGAGGCGTCGCCGCCTGTGTCGCCTGGAGATGCCCTGCGTGAGCTATGGCGTCATGCCGGCATGCCGCCGGCAACGCTTTCGCAGATGAGCCTGACGGGTGGCGATCCCGTGCTGCCCTCGTCATTTGCCGTCGGCACGGCGGCGCAGGCAAGCCTGGGCGCGGCAGCGTTGGCTGCCGCCCAGATCGACGTGGCGCGGGGCGGTACGCCGCAACGGGTGACTGTGGACATGCTGCATGCCGCGCAAGAATGCCGCAGTTATTTCCAGGTGGACGGCGAGACGCCGGAAATCTGGGACAAGATCACCGGGCTCTACCCATGCGCGGATGGCTGGGTGCGCATTCATGCCAACTTTGCGCATCATCGCGATGGCGCGTTGCGGCTGCTGGGCTTGGCGACGGGGCCAAACACGGGGCGCGCCGAGGTTGAAGCAGCGTTGCGCGAATGGTCCGCCGAGGCCTTCGAGTCGGCAGGCGCGGAGGCGGGGATTGTGGTGTCGGCCATGCGATCGTTCGAGCAATGGGATGCCCACCCTCAGGCTGACGCGATCGCCCGGTTGCCGGTGTTCACCCTCGAGCGCATCGGGGATGCACCACCACGCGCCTGGCCCGAGCGTGCGCCCGGCGAGCGGCCGCTGGCGCATGTGCGCGTGCTCGAGCTCACACGCATCATTGCCGGCCCGGTGTGTGGCCGTGCACTCGCCGCGTACGGCGCGGATGTAATGTTGATCAACGCGCCCGATCTGCCCAATATCAGTACCTTGATCGAGACAAGTCGGGGCAAGCTGTCCGCCCATGCGGATCTGTGTACTGCGGTGGGACGCGAATCGCTCAAGCGGCTGTTGACCGATGCGCACATTTTCGTTCAGGGCTATCGGCCCGGTGCGCTTGCGGGGCTGGGTTTTGGACCGCATGAGGCGGCCGCGTTGCGGCCAGGCCTTGTGTATGTGTCGTTGACGGCCTATGGTCACGAAGGGCCTTGGGCAGGACGCCGCGGATTCGATTCGCTCGTGCAGACGGCCACTGGGTTCAATCACGCCGAAGCGGCCGCCGCCGGCCAGTCGAAGCCGCTCGCGCTGCCGGTGCAATTGCTGGATCACGCGTCGGGCTACTTGATGGCCTTGGGCGCCCAGGCGGCGCTGTGGCGGCAAGCGCAGGAAGGTGGGTCGTGGCACGTGCGCGTATCGCTGGCGCAGACGGCAAAATGGGTGCGCGGGCTGGGGCGCATCAAGGATGGCTTGTCAATTGCCATGCCGCCCGTGGACAATGTGCTCGAAACGTCCGAATCTGGATTTGGCGCGCTGACCGCAGTGCGGCACGCCGCCCGGTTTTCAGACACCCCTGCATGCTGGCCGCGGCCGTCGATGCCGCCAGGCACCCATCCTCCTCTTTGGCCGACCGATTGATATGTCGCATCCCCCTACCATCTATCACAACCCGCGTTGTGGCACGTCGCGCGCCGTATTGGAAATCCTGCGCGAGAGCGGCGAGGAGCCCACGATTGTCGAATATCTGAAAGACACGCCTTCCCGCCCGGTGCTCGCGGGCTTGATCGCCCAGGCCGGTATCCCCGTGCGCGATGCCGTGCGCACAAAAGAATCGCTGTATGCCGAACTTGGGCTCGACGCGCCTGGCGTCACTGACGATCAGTTGCTCGATGCCATGATCGAACATCCGATCTTGATCAATCGGCCGTTTGTGGTGACCGCGAAGGGCACACGCCTATGCCGCCCGGCCGAGCTGGTGCGCGAGTTGTTGCCCTGATGCATCAGATGCATCAGGTGCAGCAGGTGCAGCGTCCGTGCGGTTCGCAGGTGCGGCGTCGAGGTAGGGAGAGCTGACGCGACAGCCTGAGACGTTCGCCTGATATTCTGGCCCGGCACGTTCGCCCCATGCGGAAGACGGTTGCGCCAAGCCTACTGCGGATTCTTGGTTCGCCAGGTTTTCAGGGCCTGCAGCGTCTCGGCCACGTGGCGGTCGGGACTCGAGGCCGCGTAGGCCTCGATCACCTTGCCGTCGGGCGTGATCACATACGAGATGCGCTGCGCCGACGTGGCCGATATGCTGCCCGCTGCATCGTAGGCCTTCATGATGCGGCCGTCCTTGTCGGCGGCGACCGCAAACTTGCCCTGGCATTCGCTTTCGGAAAAGCGTTTGAGGGTACCGATGTCATCCCCAGATACCCCAACCACCGTAGCACCCAGTGCGGTGTATTGAGGAATGGCCTCGGCAAAGTTGCGCGCTTCGATCGTGCAGCCCGACGTAAACGCCGCGGGATAGAAATACAGCACGACCGGACCCTTGGCGAGCGTGGCGGCGAGATCGAATGTAAAGGGTTGGCCCCCTTTGGCCGCTTCCGCCTTGAAGTCGGGCGCGGCATGACCCAGCGGCAACGCTGCCTGTGCAACGGCGCCCGCCAGACTGAAGAAAGCGCTGGCACTCAAGGCGAGCACACCGGCAACTACACGTTTTTTCGCGATCGTGCGCATTCCTTTCCCTTTATCGAGCTGCCGGCCGACGGGGCCGATGCGCTCATTATCGCTCAAGCCGTTGCGTCCACAGGCGGCTCTTCGCGCGGGCTCAGCCCTTGCTTGCCTGCGCTGAGCTACCGATTGCAGCAGGCAACCGCCGCAACGGTTCAATGCATAGCACCTTTATTGGGAGCACAACATGAGCACACGGCTATTTCCTGCCACTCAGGGCGCCACGTCGATGCACGGGCGCATTGTCGCGCCAGGTTCGCGCGCGATCGGCATCGCATTGATGTTGGGATTGGCGACGGGGGGCGGTGCAGCGGTCGCGCAGGGCATGCAAACCACGCAACCGGCGCCTGCAGCGGTTTATTCGCCGCCTTCAACCGTTACGGGTGAGACGAACATGCAGCGTGCACCATCGCCCGTGCGTGTGGTGCCCAATCCCGGTGCGGCAAGCACGCAAACAACACCGCGAGCGCCCGCGATCACCCCGCAACGCGCGGCGCCATCGCCGGGTATGCGGGCCGTCGAGCCCATTCAACCCACGCGTCCGGTCACGCCGCCACGCTATACACCGCCGCCCACGCGCCAGTATCGTTAATCGCGCCAGGCGACGGGTTGGTCTGGCAGCCCCCGCCCCGAATCCGGCTCCTGAAGGGCTACGGATCGGCTACGGATTGGCTCTTGAGCGGCTTTTGAGCACATACCGAAATACCGAGCGAGTACCGAGCGGTTACTGTGGGCGCATCAGCGCGCAGCATTGAAAAAGGCCCCGAGAGGGGCCTTTTGACTGCATGAGTAGCTGTTAGTTGTAGCGTCCGCCCGTGCCGCCGACGCTGAAGCGCCCGGCACCGAAAAGCGCAACGGCGATCGATGCAAACAGGAACATCCCTTGCAACTCAAGCGCCCAGCCGCCTTGACCGGTGAAGCTGGCGATGCTGCCCATGTGGGCCAGACCGATGGCGACCAGCATGTTGATCGCGATCACCCAGCCGGCGATGCGCGTGAACAGGCCGATGATCATCAGCACGGGCGCCACGACTTCGCCGACCAGGACGAAGTAGGCGAGGAACCCCGGCAAGCCGTGCGACGACAACATGCCGGCAATGCCACCCACGCCGCTTTTGATTTTGAACAGACCGTGCAAAAGGATCAGTACGCCCAAGGCAACTCGAATAACCAACTTGCCCGCGTCGTCGGATTTAATCATGGTGTTCTTCTTAAAAAAGTTATGCGTCCGATCGAAGACCGGGCTGCTTTGCAAGCGATTGCCCGAAAGTGATTCGCATTATGCAAAAGGCCACGCAATTACTCAAGCATTCGGGGTCGAGCACACGCGCCTACAATGGCACATTGCGCGCTAGCGTCTTGTATCGAAGCTTTCCGTCCTATGAACGAAACAGTGCGTCTGGCCAAGCAGGTCGCCGATCAATTTGCGTGCTCGCGGGCACAAGCCGAGCGCTACATCGAATGTGGGTGGGTATCGGTCGACGGCCGCGTCGTCGAGCAGCCGGGCGAGCGCGTCCAGCCCGGTCAAGTGGTCGCCTTGTCCGACGAGGCCACCACGGCGGACATTCCGCCAGCCACGTTCCTGCTGAACAAACCCGAAGGGTTGACGACGCGCCTGGATGATGGCGTGATCGACGCCTACATCGCGTTGCTCGTGGCGGCCAACCAAGTCGCACATGGCCCGGAAGGCGCGGCCGCGATCCGGCGCATCCATTTCAAGCGACTCGAATTGGTGACGCCGCTCGAAACCGGGGCCAGCGGCCTCGTGGTGCTCACCCAGGATTTCCGGATCAAGCGCAAGCTCGTGACCGACGCCTCCGAAATCGAACACGAGTACGTGGTGTCGGTCACGGGTGATGCTGCGGCGGATCGTGACGTAATCACGCAACTGGCGCGCAGTTCGAGCGGCGACAGGAAAGCTCAGGCGAAAGTGAGTTGGCAGAGCGAAGGGCAATTGCGCTTCGCGCTGAAGACGCCGGAGAAGGGCGAGATCGCCGAGCGGTGCGAAGCCGCCGGATTGACCGTCACCGGAATGCGGCGGTTGCGGATCGGCCGGCTGCCATTGGCCGGCCTGGCTCCCGGCCAATGGCGTTATCTCGCAGGTTTCGAGCGCTTCTGAGCCGACGAGCCGGCCGGACGCGCCCGGCCGTCGTCCCGGCGCGGCGCGCCCGAACCGCTACCCGACCCCGAACGCGGCTGTGGCTTGCTCCATGACGGCGCGCCGGCGCCTGCCTGATTACCGGCGCCACTGCGCGGGGGCCGAGCGCCGGTTGCGCGGCGGGGGGCTTCCCGATCGCCAGACTTGGCGCCCGTGCGGGCCGGCATGGACAGGCCTGCTTCCGGCTTGCCGCCATCGGCGGGCCGGCCCTGGCCATCCACACCCAGCATGCGGATGCGAAACTTCTTACCCTTGATCTGGCCGTTCGCCAGCGCTTCCATCGCCCGGCCGGCCGCAGCGCGCGCCACGGCCACATAGCTCACCGCGTCGCCCACGGCGATCTTGCCCACTTCCTCTTTCGACAGCCCCGCTTCACCGGTGAGCGCACCCAGCACGTCACCGGGACGCAGCTTGTCGCGCTTGCCGCCCAGAATCAGCAACGTCATCATCGACGCCTTGAGCGGTTGACGCACGTCCGCCGGATAGTCGGCAAGCTTCGCCCATTCCAGCCGTGTGGGCTGAAACGCTTCGATCTGCGTGGCCCATTGCATCTCTTCGGGGGCGCACAAGGTCAGCGCAATGCCCGTGCGATCCGCGCGGCCCGTGCGGCCGATACGATGCACGTGCACGTCCTGATCCGGACTGACCTCAACATTGATCACCAGGGCAAGGTCGGCGATATCCAGACCGCGGGCGGCTACATCGGTCGCCACCAACACCACGCAACTGCGTTGCGTGAATTGCACCAGCACCTCGTCGCGATCGCGTTGCTCAAGATCGCCGTGCAACGCCAGGGCACTGATGCCGGCGGCGTGCAGATATTCGGTCAGCTCGCGGCAGCCGGCTTTGGTATTGCAAAATGCCAGCGCGCTTTCCGGGCGGAAATGGGAGAGCAACTGCACCACCGCTGCAAGCCGCGCGCTGGGATCGATCTCGAAAAACTTCTGCGTGATGGCCTGCGGCGCGCGCTCGGCATCCACGGTGATTTCTTGCGGACTGCGCAGCAGGCGCGTGGTCAGCTTGCGGATATTTTCCGGATAGGTGGCCGAGAACAACAGCGTCTGGCGGGCCGTCGGGCAGTGGCTCGCCACACGGGCGATATCTTCATAGAACCCCATGTCCACCATGCGATCCGCTTCGTCGAGCACCAACGTGGAAATGCCCGACACGTTCAGCGCCTCGCGATCCAGCAGATCGAGCACGCGGCCTGGCGTGCCCACGGCAATATGCGCGCCGCGTTGCAACGATTCGACCTGACCGCGGATCGGCACGCCGCCGCACAACGTCAACACCCGCAAATTAGGAATCGTTTGCGCCAGTTGGCGGATGGCTTGCGCCACCTGGTCGGCCAGCTCGCGGGTCGGGCACAGGATCAGCGCCTGCGTGGTCGCACTTGCGGTGTCGATCTTCTGCAGCGTACCCAGCGCAAATGCGGCAGTCTTGCCGCTGCCGGTCTTGGCGCGCGCGATGATGTCGCGGCCCGCCAGGATGAACGGCAGGGTTGCGGCCTGGATGGGCGTCATCGCAGTGAACGACAAACGTTCGAGGGCGAGCAGCAAGGGTGCTGAAAGCGGCAGGCCGCCGAAGGCAAGGGCGGCAGGGGAGGCGGGTGCAGAGGTCATGGAGGGCAACGGTCAGAAGGCGCGCGAGTGGCGCGGGAACACCCCGCCCAGGCGATACGCGCCACCGCGCAGTCTAGCAGGCCCGCCGCCAGCGGGCCCAGGACGGCAAGGCGGCCGGCCTCAGAAGCGTGAGGAAACCTGCAGGCCGACCACGTTGCCGTGACTGTTGTACTGACCGTTCACGAGGCCTTTCTGCACCTGGTTTTCACCATCGTTGTTGATCTTGGTTTTATCCAGATAGAGATAGCTGTAGCCGAGATCGATGGTGGTGCTCTTGGTCGCCTGCCACTGAATGCCGGTGGCGAACCACCAGCGGTCGTTATCGGGCAGCGACACGGGCCGATAGCGCGAACTGGACACGGGCGTTTGATCCCATGCAACGCCAACCTTCCATTTCCACGCTTCGTTGATCTTGTAGTTGGCGCCGAGTGCGATCCGCCATGCATCGTTGAACTCGAGCTTGAGCGCATCGTCGGGCAGCCCGCCGCTATTGCGAATCCGCAACTCGGGAATACTGCTCCAGCCGGTCCAGGACACGTCGGCCAGCAGATCCCAGCGGCTGTTCAGGTTCTGCACCAGGCTGAGGATGGCAGTATCGGGGAAGTCGACGCTGGTCTTGGCATCGACCTTCAGCGGACCCACTTCGGTGTTGCCATCGACCTTGTGCCGCACCTTCGAGCGGTACGAGAGGCCGACGCGTGTTTTATCTGTGGCTTGCCACATCGCGCCGGCGTTCCAGCCCCACGCATCGCCGCTCATCGTGACGTCGGCCGGGGTGAGCAACCCGGGCGGCAGGATGGCCTGACGCTCGTACTCTGCTTCCAGCCGTTGCCAGTTCACGCCGGCGCCGAGCGAGAACGTGTCGGTCACACGGTACGACACCGACGGATTGACGTTATACGTTTTGACGTCGAACTTGCGGCTTTGATATTGACCTGCCCAACCGGCATCGTATTTGGTCATCGATCCGAACGGCGCACCCACGCCCACGCCCACGTGCCAGCGATCGTTGACTTGCCACGACACATACCCGTTGGGCACGACGCCCAATGTGCCTGGATCGCCACCCGATCCGCCCGTGGGGCGGCCGCCGCCGAGCGCGGTTGGATTGCGCGACAGGCCGCTGTCGGAAAATTTGAACGACGGCTTGATGAGGCTGACGCCGCCCGATACGTTGATCCCATCCAGCAGGCTCATGCCGGCCGGATTGAAGTAGATCGTGCTGGCATCTTCGGCGATGGCGGCCGATCCCGCATAAGCGTTACCCAAGCCACTATTGTTCTGTTCGAACAACTGAAAGCCTGCGGCGTGAGCGCTTAGCGCGCCCATCGACATGACAAGCGTTGAAAGGGTTCTCAAGGGCATTGACGAACTACGCATGGTGGACTGCCTCCTCAGGTACTGCTTGTGGGTGCGACGACGTGCCCGGGCTTATCGGCCCGGTGTTGGTTGTGTTGGTGCAAGTGCAGGGGGCCGCCGGTGAAGGGCGCGAATCCGGCGCCGAAGATCAGGCCGGCATCGGCCATGTCGGGATCGCTCACTACGCCGGCAGCCACGCAAGCCTGGGCCTGACGGGTGAGCGGTGCAAGCAGGCGATCGGCCAGTCGGGGAGGCGGCGTGGCGGCGCCAACCTTGACGGGTTTGTCGTTGCGCCACACGTAAAAGCCGCGGCCCGTCTTGGCGCCCAGATGACCCGCTGTGGTCAAACGCGTCAACGCGCCAGGAGCGGCCTGGCCGACGCTGAGTTGCTCACCGGCGGCAAGTGCCACGTCGAGCCCCACGCGATCGGCGAGTTCGATCGGTCCCAACGGCATGCCGAAGGCCACCATCGCCGCATCCACCGTTTCGGGTGTCATCCCTTCATCAAGACAACGCATCGCTTCGAGCATATAAGGCGCCAGTACCGCATTGACCAGAAAGCCAGGCGAGTCTGACACCGGGAGCGGAAGTTTGTCGAGCGCGGCAATGAGTTGGTTGGTCTGCCGCAACACTTGCGGGTCGGTCTGTGCATCGCTCACCACTTCGACGAGCGGCATGCGTGCGACGGGATTGAAGAAGTGGATGCCGATGAAGCGAGCGGGTTGTGCCAGACCCTCACGCAACGTGGCCAGCGACAGGCTCGACGTATTGGTCGCCAGGATGGCGGTGGGCCGCATGCGCGGCGCAAGCGACGCGTAGAGGGCTTGTTTGGCGTCGACGCGTTCGACGATGGCCTCGATGATCAGATCGGCGCGTGGCACGCCATCGCCGCGGGCATCCGGGGTCAAGCGATCGAACGCGTTGCGCGCTTCCAGGGGCGACCCTGCGCGACGCGCGAAGAGCTTGGTGGCGCGGGCCAATGCTGCGCCGATCCGGGCGGGATCGGTGTCCTGCAAGGTGACACGCAGTCCTTTGAGTGCACACCATGCGGCGATATCGCCGCCCATGACGCCGGCGCCGATGACGTGAACCTGCCGGATGCCGTCGTCCGATTCGCTGCTTTGCCTGCCTTGGCCTTTCAGCCGTTCGCGCAAGCGGAACACGCGCAGCAATTCGCGTGCGGTGTCGCCGTTGACGATGGACTCGATCAGTGGTGGCGCCCGCAAGGGATTGCCACCATGTTCGGACCAGCATTCGATGATCGCGCGGGGCGCATCGTAGTGATGATAGGGATCGCGTTTGTCCACGGATTTGCGCGCTTGCACGGCAACCAGTTTTTTGAAGGGCGGCAGATTGGTGAGCGCCCGCCAGCCGCGCGCGCGTGCCGGTCGGCGTTTGGAAGAGACGAGACCCCGCGCGCTTGCATGCATCACCCGGGCCGGCACGCGCAGATCAACGATGCCGGCGCGGCTGGCGCGTGCAGGGGTGAGGGTGCGGCCCGACAGCATCAGATCGAGCGCCTGCGGGGCGCCGATCAATGCCGGCAGGCGCGCCATGCTGCCCCAGGCGGGAAAAATCCCCAGCATCACTTCAGGCAAACCGAGTGTGGTGCCCGGTTCGTCCACCACGATGCGGTAGCGGCAGGCCAGTGCCAGCTCCAGGCCGCCACCCAGGCAATGTCCGCGGATCAACGCAAGCGTGGGGTAGGGCGCGCGCGCCAGCCGATCGAAGGTGTCCCAACCGCTCGCGATCAATACGCGTGCATCCTGCACGGTAGTCAGTGCGGCAAACGCGTCGATGTCCGCACCCACGATGAAGCCGGTGCGCTTGGCGCTCTGGATGATCATGCCCGTGGGCACGTGGCGTTCGAAATAGGCCAGGATGTGATCGAGCTCGTCGAGCACTTCGGCCGACAAGGCATTCACGGTATGTTCGGCGCGGTCGAAGGTGAGCCATAACAGGCCGTCGCTTTCCTGCTCGGCGCGCCAATTGCGCAAGGCGTGCCCGATGTCGACGGCCGTTGCCGCCAGGGGGCCGCGCGCCCGATCTTCGAATGCGGTCATGAGGCGCTCCCATTGAGTGTTTCGATCAACATGGCGCCGCCTTGGCCGCCGCCGATGCAAATGGCCGCCATGCCGCGGCGCAAACCGCGGCCATGCAGATTGCGCAGCAGTTGCAGCACGATCCGCGCGCCCGATGCGCCCACGGGATGACCGAGCGCGATGGCGCCACCCGCCACGTTGAGTCGCGCTTGATCCAGCGTGCCGAACGCACCGCAGCCGAAATGTTCGCGGCAATAGTCGTCGCTTTCCCAGGCGGCCAGGCAGGCGAGCACCTGCGCTGCAAAAGCTTCGTTGATTTCCCAGAGGTCGAGATCGTGCAGGCCCAGACCGTGGCGCTGCATGATCGGCGTGGCAGCGTGTACCGGACCCAGTCCCATCTGAGCGGGGTCCAGTCCGGCCCATTGCACGTCGACAATGCGCCCGATGGGTTGCAGCTGCCATTTGTCGACGGCGGCCGCACTGGCGAGTACCAGCATGGCGGCGCCATCGGTGACCTGCGAGCTGTTGCCCGCGGTGATCTGGCCGTAGGGTTTATCGAACACGGCTTTCAATCGCGCCAGTTTTTCGGGCGTGGCATCGTCGCGAATGCCGTCATCGCGATCGTGCAGTACCCCGGACAGGGCCGTCACGCCCACCACGTCGGCAAAGGCGCCGGACGATTGCGCGATGCGCGCGCGGCGGTGGCTGCGCTGCGCATAGGTGTCCATCGCCAGCCGATCGATGCCGAAACGCGCGGCCAGATTTTCGGCCGTCTGGCCCATCGACAAGCCGACGACGGGATCGTTGAGCCCTTTCAAGAGACCGATGACGGGCGCCAGATCGGCCGGTCGAAATCGCTTGATCAAGGCCAGCCTGGCACGCCACGATGAGGCGGCTCGCCATTGCGAGAGCCACGCCACCATGGCGTCGGAAACCAGCAAAGGGGCCCGCGAGAGCGCGTCCACGCCGCCCGCCAGCACCAACTGCGCGCGGCCCGCTTGCAATGTGAGCAACGCGGAATCGAGGGCCTGCATGCCGGAGGCGCAATTTCGCATCACCGTCCAGCCGGGCACATGCTCGCCGCAACCGGCCCGCAGCGCCACGACGCGGCCGATATTGGTCTCGTCGGCCGATGGCGCAGCACAACCGAGGATCACCTCGTCGATATCGCCAGCGGCAAAAGGTTGGCGCAACAGCAGGGCGCGGCTTGCCTGCGTGGCCAGGTCGCCGGCCGAAAAGGGACCGGGCGCGTTGCGTGCTTTCAGGAATGGCGTGCGTGCGCCATCGATAATGTAGATGGGCTGAAAGGCCATGGAAATCCTCAACCGTTGGCCGTGCGGGCCAGGGGTTCTTCGGCAATCGCGCGACCGTAGTCGAACGGAAAATCGTCCACCGCGATCACACGGTCGCGCAGGATGTCACGATTCTTGAGTTGTGCATATTCGTCCTCGGTCAATCCGCCTGCGGCATAAGCGGCTTGCGTTGCGTCGCGCACATTGTTCAGCGGACTGCCGGCCATCTCGCCGCGCTTTTCGATCGCGCGCACCTTGGCATCCAAGGGTTCGCAGGCAATGGCCGCGAGGAAGGCGGCTTCGATGGCGCCGACGGGATCGCGATCGCTGTCCGGCAAAAAGCAGGTGGCCGTCAGACGATCGCGCGTGCCGCCCGGTGTCATCAGTTGACGGGCCACGTCATGGCCAAGCGCATCGCTGGGCGGCGCGGCGAAGGCGCCACCAGGCAGGGCGATCAGGCGCAACATGCCTGCCGCCAGGCGGTTCGGAAAGTTTGCGAGCACCCCTTCGAATGCCGTCTGCGCCCGCATCAGGGCGTCCTGCACGCTCCAGTGCACGAGGGCGGCATCGGCCTGTTGACGGCCCTCGTCTTCGAATCGCTTGAGCGTGCATGAAATCAAATACATCTGCGAAAGCACGTCGCCCAGGCGTGCAGAAAGTTTTTCACGGCGCTTGAGTTCGCCGCCCAGCACCAGCATCGCCACATCGGCTGCGACCGCGAAACCGGCCGACATGCGTGACAACTGCTGGTAATAACGCTTCATGCCGGGATCGACATCGGCAGCCACTGTGACCAGACGGGCACCCGTCACGGCGCGTCCGAATGCCCGTCCCGCATTGCCGAAGATGAAGCGCACGTGCGACCAGAATGCGTCGTCGAACGCGATCAGGCCGCGTTCGTGATCGGCGTCGCGCGCGGCCTGCATTTCCTTCAGCACATAAGGATGGCAGCGGATCGCGCCTTGCCCGAAAATGATCAGGCTGCGCGTGAGGATGTTCGCGCCTTCGACGGTGATGCCGATGGGCAACTGCTGATAGGCCCGGCCCAGGAAATTGGCGGGTCCCAGACAAATTCCCTTGCCGCCGATCACATCCATGCCGTCGTTGACGACCTGGCGCGCACGCTCGGTGATGTGATATTTGACGATGGCCGACACCACCGATGGCTTCGCCCCTTGATCGAGGCCGCCCGCCGTCATCACGCGGGCGGCGTCCATCATGTAGGTATGGCCGGCGATCCGCGTGAGGGCTTCTTCCACCCCCTCGAACTTGCCCACCGGAAGCCGAAACTGGGTGCGCACGCGCGCGTAGGCGCCCACGGCGCGCGCGGTAAGCACGCACATGCCCGTGTTGGACGACGGCAGCGATATCGAGCGTCCCGCAGCGAGGCACTCCATCAGCATGCGCCAGCCGTGTCCGGCGCGCGCAGGGCCACCGATGATGAAGTCGAGCGGCATGAACACATCGCGGCCGTGCGTCGGCCCGTTCATGAACATGGCGTTGAGCGGGAAATGCCGCCGGCCGGTCTCCACACCCGGATGGTCGTGGGGCACCAAGGCGCAGGTGATGCCGATATCGTCGATCTCGCCCAATAGATGGTCGGGATCGTAGAGGCGAAACGCCAGGCCCAGCAGGGTGCATACCGGTGCCAGCGTGATGTAGCGCTTGTCCCACGACACGCGCATGCCCAGCACGTCCTGGCCTTGCCACATGCCGCGGCACACGACGCCTCGATCCGGGATGGCGGCGGCGTCCGATCCCGCCCACGGGCTGGTCAACGCAAACGCCGGCACGTCGTCGCCGCGCGCGAGTCGCGGCAGATAGTGTGCTTTCTGCGCGTCGGTGCCGTAATGCAGGAGCAGTTCGGCCGGACCCAGAGAGTTGGGCACCATCACCGATACCGACAGGGCCGATGATCGGGTGGAAAGCTTGGTCACGACCTGCGAATGGGCGAACGCCGAGAATCCCAACCCGCCGTGCGACTCGGGAATGATCATTCCCAAAAAGCCATTCTGCTTGAGATACGTCCATACGTTTTCCGGCAGATCGAAGCGGTGCTGGGTAACGTCCCAGTCGTCGACCATGGCGCAGACGATCTCGACTTCGCGGTCCATGAAGGCTTGTTCACGGGCGGTGAGTACGGGGCGCGGGTAAGCGGCGAGCGTGCCCCATTGAGGATTGCCGCGGAACAATTCACCTTCCCACCACACGGTGCCGGCCTCGAGCGCATCGCGTTCGGTATCCGACATTTGCGGGAGCACGCGCCGGAACACCTTCAGCAGCGGGCGCGAGAGGATCGCGCGCCTTAAAGCCGGGACGACGAGCACGACGATCGGCACGCCGATGACGATGGCCAGCACGAGTAAAGCAACGCCCATGGTGATGTCTCCTGTCCGCTATTGTCGAAAGCACACATGGCGCATGCGGTTCGCGTCATATGTCTGAAGGGCTAAGCCGATCGCCGGTTGTGGCGACGACTCGGGCTGTTTGAGGTCAGGCGACGGGTTGAGGCAAGGGCGCGCGCAAGCCCCCCAACAGAAAACTCATCAGGCGTTCGAGCAGCCGTTCGGTTTCCGCTGTGGTGCCATGTTGGGACGCGGTTGGCGGCGCGTCCTGTCCGAGATCCTCCCAGCCCATGACGAGGCGCAAGGTGTTCGACCCCGCAATCGCAAACGACGTCGCGCCCAGCATGAAATGAAACCGCCACAGAATCTCCTCGCGCGGCACATCGGGCAAGGCGCGAAACAGCGCACGCTTGAAGCGTTCCAGTACCCCGGCGTATTCGTCGGCGAAGACGGTACGCACGAAATTCGCCGGGTCGGTCATCGTACGTTCGAGGAGCGTAAGAAAACGCCCACCTTCGTTCTTCGGCGATGCGGCCTGGCGCAGGAGGGTGCCGAAGAAGGCGTCGACGATCTGCGAGGGCTTGAGGGCTTGATCGCCGGCCTGGCTTTCCAGTGCATCGAGCGCAGCGAGGCGTTCGCTGTTGAGCGACGCGAGCCGGCGTTTCAGTACCGCCTGGATCAGCGCTTCTTTCCCGCCGAAGTGATAATTGACGGCGGCCAGATTGGCGTGCGCCTCGCGCGTGATGTCGCGCAACGAGGTGGCGGCGTGCCCGTGCTCGACAAACAGACGTTCGGCGCAATCGAGCAGCGCTTCGCGCGTGGTGACGGAACGGAGATCGGTGGCGTGGCGCATCGTCATCCTCGGATCGGTAACCGTTCGAATGACCGCCTCTCAACCGAATGGCTATTTCAAACGAACGTTTGAATTCTACGGAGCCGCAGGGTTGCTCGCCAACTAGGGTTTACGTGCACGGATCACGTGCCGTTGAGCGCATCGGCATATCGCCGGAAGGCAGCAGCAGGGAGGGCGCGGCTGAACAGCCAGCCTTGCCCGTATTGCACCCCGCGCGCCAACAGATAGTCGGCTTGGGCCGTGGTTTCGATACCTTCGGCGATGAGCGTGAGACCAAGATCCTGCGCCATGGCGATGATGTGATCGGCCACCGTGCTGCTGGCTGATTCGGTGCCCACGGTGTCGACGAACCGCTTGTCGATCTTCAGGACGTCGACCGGGAGATTCTGCAGGTAAGCCAGGCTCGAATAGCCCGTGCCGAAATCGTCGATGTACACCGAGTGGCCTGCATCCCGAATCGCCTGAAGTTGGTCCCGAGCGAGGGCGGGATCGAAAAAGCCCCGCTCGGTCACTTCCAGACAGAGCTGCTCCGGACGAATGCCCGAACGCGCCATGGCCTGGTCGAGCACATCGGGCATGCCGTCGCGGCTGATGTCGGGCGGCGACACGTTGAACGAAATGCGGACGTTGGGCCGGTCTGCGAGGAAGGGGCCGAGATCTGCCGCGATGCGGGCCACCACCAGCGCGGTGATGTCCACGATGGCGCCGCTCTGTTCGGCAAGGGGGATGAACACATCCGGCTTCATCCAGGTGCCGTCGCCCAGGGGCCAGCGTACGAGGGCTTCGGCGCCTACGCAACGTTGCGCGTGCATGTCCACGATCGGCTGGTAGTGCACTTCCAGGTCGCCGCGCTGCACGGCCGCTTGCAACTGATATCCCAGCGACTGATAGCGCCGCAGCAGACTGAGCGCGCCCCAACCGCCGAATATGCCGCAGATCAGGCCCATGGGCACCCAGATCAGCATTTGCTCGCGCCAGGCATTTTCGATCGTGCCCAACGGCACCGAGGCGACGACCGCGATCGGCAGGGCCGACGACTTCTGCACGGTAAAGTACCGGCCCTCGTGCGTGGACGATTCGCCGCGCAATGCGGCCGCCAGCAGGGGAGCGGGGTTGCTGGTTTCCCAACGGGCGACCACCTGGCTGGTGGGTACGCTCACGACCGCCAGCGCCATTTCTGCCGTATTGCCCAGCACGTCGACGTAACTGAGCGGGTCGACGACGATGACGTGATTGTCGCGCCGGAAGTTCACCATGCGGCGATTCAACCCGGTTGGGTTATGCGCCGAAAACCAGATCGAGACACCGTCGCGGGTGCGCCAGTCGGGCGTGTCGAGTACCGGCAATTCGCGCTCGTCGCTATTGGAGGCACACACGGCCCGCGAGCCCTGGTAATACGCCACGCTTGAAACATACCGGTATTCATACGCCACGCGGCGCAGGGCGGCAAGATGGGGTGGCGTGCAGCCCGTATCGCGAAAGCCGGATAATTCGTCCAGCGCGTTCTTGCTGCGTTGAATGACGTCTTCCGCGCGATGCAGGGCGCGTCGCGCGAAGAGATCGACATCGGCGCGATACTGGCGTTCAGCCTGATCGTGTGCCCACGTTGCGCTCAACCACAGAGGAATGGTTACGGCGGCGCAAAAGAGGATCAGTGCGAAATAAAATGGCAGTGGCCGACGCTTGAACATGTTCGGTATGAGACGCCTGAGCGGGGCGGACGGACGAGCGTCATCGCGATACCAATGACCCAATGCGCAAGCATAGCGTCTTTTTGACGCCGCGCACGGTCCGGGAACGCAGTTTTATCCGGCGCCGCGCACCGTGTTCACGCGGCACGTCACGCGCAGTCCAAATGTTTGTTTATCGGAGTACAACGTTGATCCCCACTTCAAGACCCCTCGGCATCGTGGCCGCCTTGCATGCCGAGATCGCCGGCCTGCTCGAGGCGATGCAGGCCCGCCACGTACAACGCATCGGCGGCCGCGACTATCATCGCGGCATGCTGGACGGCCGGGCGTGTGTGGTGGTGCTCGCTCGCGTGGGCAAGGTCGCCGCCGCGGCCACGGTGGTGACGCTGATCCATACGTTCGACGTCGAAGCGATTGTGTTTACCGGGGTTGCAGGCGGCATCGGGCCGGGAGTGGCCATTGGCGATATCGTGATTGGCGACGTCTTCATGCAGCACGACATGGACGCCAGCCCGTTGTTTCCCCGGCACGAAATTCCGTTGCTGGCGCTGAGCCGCCTGCCGGCCACGCCGGACCTGAGCGACCGCATGACGGCGTGTGCCGGTGCGTTTCTGACGCACGATATGCCGACCGCGATCACAGCCGATGATCGTTCTGTATTCGCCCTGCGCGCGCCGCGGGTGCATCGCGGGCTCATCGTGAGCGGCGATTGCTTTGTGAGCGGCGCCACGCATGCCGCTGAGATTCTTGCCGCACTGCCTGACGCCCTGTGCGTCGAAATGGAGGGCGGCGCGGTGGCGCAGGTATGCGTCGAATATGGTGTGCCGTTTACCGTCGTTCGAACCATCTCCGACCGCGCCGATGCCCAGGCCGCGACCGACTTCATGCGGTTCGTCAACGCCGTGGCGAGCGCCTATGCCAGCGGCGTGTTGCGGCGTTATCTGGCGGCGTTCACCGATGCGGCATCGGTGGCGAGCGGCGCGCCGGTAGGCCGCTTATAGCGGTTGTAGCCCCATAGATATTGATTGGGCGCCATTTTGATCAGTCTCTCCATGTGGGCGTTGATCGCCACAGTGGCCGCATGCGGATCGGCGGGCAGCGGGTGATCGAGCGGTTCGACATGGATGCGGTAGCTCGCGCGCGCGGCAAGCCGTTGCGCGAATACAAGCACGATCGTCGCGCCCGTTTGCGCTTGCAGGCGCTGCACGAGCGTCATCGTATAAGCCTGGCGACCGAAAAACGGCGCCCACTCACCTTCGCCGCCCGGCGGGCATTGGTCGGGCAGGATACCCACGATCTCACCGCGTCGCAGGGCCTTCAACAGCATGCGCACGCCGCGATAATTGGCCGGCGCCATCGCCAGATCCTGGCCTGCGCGATTGCGTTCGACGAGTTTGCGGAAGTAATCGCTGCGCGGCGGCTTGAACAATACGGTCGAGCGTGCGTGTTGCGCGAAGAGCGGTCCGAGCAGCTCATAGCCGCCAAGATGCGGGGAGAGCAGGATCACGCCTTTACCTTTCGCCAGGGCCGCCTGAACAGGCGCCTGATAATTTTCCGGTTCGATGTGCAGGGGCGCCACGCCGTTTTGCCGCATCCAGAAATACGGCATCTCCATCATCATGCGCCCGGCGGCGCGGCCGGCGGAGGTGACGTCACCGCCTGTGGCGGCCGGAAATGCATGCAGATAATTGGTGCGCAGCCGCTCGCCATAACGGCCCGGCAAGCGTGCGATGAGGGTGCCGACAATGTCACCGATAGATTGCGCCCAGGCGAGCGGGAGGCGGGAGACCAGCCAGAATATGAGCGTCATGACCGTCCTTTTGACGTGGGCCCGAGCGGGCTGCGAGACGCGGATGCTGCGATCGGCCGGGGAGAGGCCGCCGCGGCGCAGGGCGTGAAACCAAGCCTTGCGCGCTATCGACTATACGCCTATCCACGGCCGATCTCGCTGCGCCGCAACAACTCATCACGATGGAGTCTAGAGACTTCACATGACGGTTGTTCGCGTAGCGGGATGACACAGATGCCACGGGACGAACGTGGCAGACGTCGGGACGCTTGAGGAGTTCAAGGTCCCGCGCGTTGGTCAGATTCTCGTGCTGCTCAGGGCTTCTTGTAGGCCACGCACTCGACTTCGACCTTGGCGTCGATCACCAGGCGCGACTCCACGCAGGCGCGCGCGGGCGGATGTTCGCCGAAGTATTCGACGAAGACTTTGTTGAAGGCGGCGAAGTCGCGCGGGTCCTCGAGCCACACGCCGCAACGAATGACGTTTTCCGGGCCGTAGCCGGCTTCTTTCAGCACGGCCATCAGATTGCGGATGACCACGTGCGACTGCGTGGTCACATTGCCTACGATGACTTCGCCGTTTTCCATCGGCACCTGACCCGACACGTATAACCAGCCGTCGGCTTGAACGGCACGCGAGAACGGCATGTGTGCCCCGCCTTGGCCGACACCGCCGGCAGCGCCGTAACGAATGATGCCGTTGGCGTCGGGCGTGGGCGTGGATGCATTGCTCATGAACTGATTCCTTTAGGGTGGGTAAGCGTCGAATCCGGATAGGCGTCGAATCCGGCGCGCAAGTCGCCGCTGCGCGGCAACCAGCGGCCGGCGCGATCGGGCAGGGCGTGACCCTGACGGTAGGACAGCGTGCCGTTGACCCAGACGCCTTCGATGCCGGCGGCCGGCTGCACGGGCGCCGCAAACGTGGCGCGATCGATGACGGTCGCTGGGTCGAACAGCACAAGGTCGGCATGATAGCCCTCACGAATGACGCCGCGTTCGGCCAGGCCGAAGCGCGCGGCCGACAGGCCCGTCATTTTGTGCACGGCCTGCGCCAACGGAAACAGGTTCATATCACGGCTGTAATGGCCCAGCACGCGCGGAAACGCACCCCACAGGCGCGGATGCGGCAACGGATCGTTCGGCAAACCGTCCGAACCGATCATCGTGAGCCGGTGCGCGAGGATGCGGCGCACATCGTCCTCGTGCATGCCGTGATACACCGCGCCGGCAGGTTGCAGGCGCCGCGCGGCATCGAGCAGCGAGACATTCCAGGCGGCGGCGATATCGGCCAGTTTGCGCCCGGCCATTTCCGGGTGCGGGGTGCACCAGGTGATGTCGATATCGAAATCGCTGGTCACCTGCTTCAGGTCGAGGGTGGAGGAACTGGCCGAATAGGGATAGCAATCGCAGCCCACCGGCACCATCTTGCCGCCGGTGTCCAGCATCGCCAGGACTTCGCCGCTGCGGCCCCAGTTGCCCGCGCCGGCGCATTTCAGGTGCGACACGATCACCGGCACCCGGGCGTGGCCAGCGATGTCGAAGGCTTCCTGCATCGCGTCGATGATCGCCGCGAATTCGGTGCGCAGGTGGGTGGTGTACAGCGCGCCGAACGCACTGAGCTCTTCGGCCAGCGCTTTGACTTCGACCGTGTCCGCGTCGAATGCCGAGGCGTAGGCCAGGCCGGTGCTCAGCCCGATGGCGCCATGCTCCAGGGCATCGCGCAGTTGTGCGCGCATGCCGGCAATTTCGTGCGCGGTGGCGCTGCGGTCCAGCCGGTCCATATGGTTATTGCGCAGCGCCGTGTGGCCCACGAGCGCGGCCACGTTGACTGCCGGCCGGGCGGCGTCCACCGCATGCGTGTAGTCTGCAAACGTCGGATACACGAAGTCGTGCTGACGGCCCAGCAGATTCATCGGATCGGGCGGGTCGCCGCGCAACGCCACCGGCGAGGCACTGATACCGCAATTCCCCACGACCACTGTCGTCACGCCTTGCGACAGCTTCGGCAGCATCTCGGGCTTGCGGATGACGTTGGTGTCGTCGTGCGTATGCACATCGATAAAGCCCGGTGCCAGCACCAGATCCGTGCCGTCGATGCGATCGCGCGTGCTGGCGCCGGCCAAGGCGCCGGCTGCGGCAACCGCGGCGATACGGCCATCCGCCAACGCCACGTCGGCCATGAATTCGCCGGCGCCGGTGCCGTCAAGCACGCGAACCGCGCCGATTACTGTGTGGTACATCGTGTCAATCTCCGAGCGGCAACCGGTTGGGGCCGCCGCGATACTCGTCCAGCGCCAGCTTGATGCGGCGCAGCCGTTCACGCGTCTCTACCTTGCGTGCCAAGGCCAGTTCCGTGGCCAGAAAATCGATCGCCAGCAGCATGGCGTAGCGCGATGAGGAGGGTTTATAGATGAAGTCGGTTTCGTCGGCATGGATCGGCAGCACCACGTCGGCCAGTTCGGCCAGCGGCGATTCGGGATCGGTGAGCGCGACGATTGGGGCGCGGTATTGCTTGACGATACGGGCGCCCGACAGGATTTCAGGCGTGAGTCCCGAGGCCGACAGCACGATCACCGCGTCACGTTCATCCAGCGTCGCGGCCACCATGCGCAAGAGCACCGCATCGCTGTATGCGGCAACGGGGTAGCCCAGGCGCACGAGCCGCGACTGGGTTTCCTGCGCCAGCGCGGCGGACGCGCCGCCCATGCCGAAGATATACGTCATCCGCGCGCCGCCGACGATCCCGGCCGCGCGTTGCACCAACGCTTCGGAAAACTGCGTGAGATGATGGCGCAGCGTGCTCTCGATATCCGCATACAGGCGGGAATAGAAAGCGCTTTCGTCTGGCGGGGCATCCGTATCCAGAAATCGCGTGCCCACGGCGCTTGCCTGTGCAAGCTTCACCTTCAGGTCTCGCGTATCGTCGCAGCCCACCGCGCGGGCGAAGCGCGAGATCGTCGCAATGCTCACACCTGCCTGTTGTGCCAATTGATCCAATGTGGCACTGGCCGCGTGCGCGATGTCTTCCAGAATCGCATCGGCCACCTTGCGTTCGGTCGCGCTCAGGTCGTCGCGCGTACTGCGGATGTGATAGACGATATCGCGAACGGGTTGCATGCTTCTCACCAATTATGAGGCGTCGATCTCGTCGAGCCGGACACAGGCGACGTAATGGTCGGGACCCATCGATCGGGCCGGCGGCGTGGCTTGCGCGCAGATGTCCGCAGCATGCGGGCAGCGGGTGCGAAACACGCAGCCTGAAGGCGGATCGATCGGGCTGGGAATGTCGCCCTTGAGCAGGATTCGCGAGCGGGGCGCGCGCGGATCGGGTACGGGCGCCGCCGATAGTAACGCGCGCGTATAGGGATGGCGTGGCCGTGCATACACCTCACGCGTGGGGCCGCGCTCCATGATGTGCCCCAGGTACATCACCACGACCTCGTCGCAGAGATAATCGACCACGGCCAGATCGTGCGCCACGAAAAGCATCGTCAGGCCCAGATCGCGCTGCAGGTCCTGCAACAGGTTGAGCACTTGTGCCTGCACGGATACGTCCAGGGCGGACACGGGCTCATCGGCCACGATGAAGTCAGGTTCCACCGCCAGGGCGCGCGCAATACCGATGCGCTGCCGCTGGCCGCCGGAGAATTCGTGCGGATAACGGGTGCGGTGATCGGCATTCAAGCCCACCCGCTCGAGCAGCTCGCTGATACGGGCCTCGCGGCGATCCTGCGCGAGCTTGTGCGTGTCCAGCGCCTCGCCGATGATTTCGGCCACGCTCATGCGTGGATTGAGGCTGGCGTACGGATCTTGAAAGACGATCTGCATGCGGCGCCGCCACGGCAGCATCTGCTTTTCCGATAACGACGACAGATCGTGGCCATCGAACTCGATGCGCCCGGCAGTGGCAGCCACCAGCTTGAGCAATGCCCGCCCGGTCGTGGTTTTGCCCGAACCGGATTCGCCCACCAGGCCGACGATGGTGTTGCGCGGCACGTCGAACGACACGCCATCCACGGCGCGCACCACGGGCGCATGGCGGCCCGATCCGGTGGGGAAATGCACTTTCAGGTCGGTTACTCGCAAGAGCGGTGCGGCACGATGGGCCGCACGGGCGGTATCCGAAGCACCGGCTGCCGTGGCGCGATCCGTGATGCCGGTCGAGGCGGGGGGAGACAGAAGCGTGTCGGTCATTGCGGCGTTACCTTGATGCAGCGGGCAAGATGCTCAGGCCACACGGGCAGCAGTTCAGGAACGGCCTGTGTGCAGGCCGGCTCGGCGATCGGGCAGCGCGGGGCAAACGTGCAGCCGGGCGGCAGCGCCAGCACGCTGGGCACGTTGCCCGGGATGGGCTGCAGGCGCTCGCGCGACGCCAACAACGCGGCCGTCGGAATACAGGACAGCAACCCCCGCGTGTACGGATGGGTGGGGCGCTCGAACAGGTCGTACACGCCGGCGTCCTCAACCACGCGCCCGGCATACATCACCGCCACGCGATGCGCGATTTCAGCCACCACGCCCAGGTTGTGGGTAACGAACAGAATGCTCATGCCGGATTCGGCCTGCAGCCGGCGCAGCAGATCCAGAATTTGCGCCTGCACCGTCACGTCCAGGGCCGTGGTGGGCTCGTCGGCGATCAACACCGATGGATTGCACGCCAGTGCGAGGGCAATCATGACGCGTTGGCGCATGCCGCCCGACATCTGGTGCGGATATTCGTTCACGCGGCGCGCAGCAGCGGGTATCTCGACCCGTTCGAGCATCTCTTGCGCACGCTTCAAAGCGGCTGCATGCGAGCCGCCCTCATGTTGCAGCACCGCCTCGGCGATCTGATCGCCCACGGTGTACAGCGGGTTGAGGCTCGTCATCGGCTCTTGAAAGATCATGGCGATCTCGGCGCCGCGAATGCGCCGCAACGTAGAGGCGGACGCCTGCGCCAGGTCATGGTGCTTGCCGCCACGGTCGCGAAAGAGGATCTTGCCGGCTTCAATGCGCCCGGCCGGCTTGGGCAAAAGTCCCATGATCGACAGGCTGGTCACCGATTTTCCGGATCCGGATTCGCCCACGATCGCGAGCGTTTCACCGCGCGCCAGATCGAAGGTGACCCCATCGACCGATTTCGCCACGCCGTCGCGGCTGTGAAACCAGGTCTTGAGTCCGTCTACCGAAAGGACGATATCTCTGCTGCTTGCGGTCATGATTTACAGCTCCTTGCGCAAGCGCGGGTCGAGAACGTCGCGCAGTCCGTCGCCGAGTAATTGCAGCGACAGCACCGACAACACGATGGCGATACCGGGGAAGATCATGATCCAGTCGGCTTGTCCCATGTACTGCTGACCCGAGTTGATCATCGTGCCCCAGGTGGGAATATCGGGCGAGACGCCGACGCCGAGAAACGACAGACCGGCCTCCGCCAGAATGGCGTAGGCGAAGATGAACGTGCCTTGCACCAAGATCGGCGAGATCAGGTTGCGCAACACGTGCACCGTCACGATGCGATAGGTAGGCACGCCCAGCGCGCGCGCGGCTTCCACGAAGGGCAGCTCGCGGATCACGAGGGTGGAGGCACGCACCACCCGCGCCAAGCGCGGCGTGTAGACGATGCCCAACGCAATGATGACGTTGATGAGGGAGGGTCCCAGTGCGGCCACCAGGGCAATGGCCAGCAGGATGTCGGGAAACGCCATCATGGCGTCGATCAGGCGTGAAACGAACTTGTCGGCGCGGCGAAAGAACCCAGCGATGAGCCCAAGCGCGATACCCAGCACGCTGGCCAGGATCACGACCGAAAAGCCGACCATCAGCGACAGTCTGCCGCCGTGAATGACTCGGCTGAATACGTCCCGGCCGAAGTCGTCGGTGCCGAACCAGTGCACGCTGCTCGGGCCCTTCAGCCGATTCATGATCGACAATTTATAAGGATCGAAGGGGCTGACATACGGCGCGAGCAATGCGGCCGCAATCAGAACGACCAGCACGATCAGGCTGATCAGCACCGTTTTGCGTGCCACCAGCAGGCGCAAGACTTGCCAGCGATCGCCGCCGCCGGCGGTGGAAGGAAGTGCCATGGCCATCAGTAGCGCACCCGAGGATCGACCACCATATACATGAGGTCGATGAAAAGATTGATAAGCACGTAGATCGCGGCAATCACGAGCAGCGCGCCCTGAATGACGGGATAGTCGCGGCGCAGAACGGCCGAGACGACCAGGCTGCCCACACCCGGCAGACCGAATACCGTCTCGGTGACCACCGCACCGCTGATCAACAGGGCCGTGGTCAGACCGATCACCGTCAGAATAGGAATCAGCGCATTACGAACCGCGTGCTTGAGGATGACGCGCGTTTCCGTCAGCCCCTTGGCGCGCGCGGTGCGTACGTAGTCGTCGCGCAACACGTCGAGCATGCTGGCGCGGATGAACCGCGTGATGAGTGCCGAGTTGACGACGCCCAGCACCACCGCCGGCAGAATCAGATGCGACAGCCGCGTGCCGATCGACGCATCCGGGCCGCCATATCCAGACACCGGCAGCCAGCCGAGTTTGACGGCGAACACCTGCATCAGGAGCAGTCCCAGCCAGAAGCTCGGCACGCTGGAGGTGAACATCGAAAACGACAGCACCGACTGATCCAGCACCGTGCCGCGTTTGACGGCCGAGAGAATCCCCACCGGCACCGCGATCGCTGTCGCAATCAAGAGCGACATGATCGTCAGCCAGAACGTGGGCTCGGCACGGTCGGCCAGCGCCGACAGCACGGGCTTGTTCAGGAAGATGGATTGCCCGAGGTCGCCGCGGGCCAGTTGGCCGAGCCACGTCACATATTGCAGCGGCAACGGCCGATCCAGCCCGAGCTGCGTGCGCAAGGCGGAGATGTCCTGCTGGCTGGCCTCGGGGCCGAGCATCACCGCGGCGGGGTCGCCGGGGGTCACGCGGATGATGACGAACACGATGGTGGCGACGATGAACATCACCGCGATCAGTCCGACGATCCGGTTCATGAGATAACGCAACACGGGTCAATCCTCAAACGCTTGGAGCGGGTCGGCCCTCGATGGGCGAGGGGTTGCGGCGCCCTGGGTTCAGGGGCGCCGCAACGACGGCGGTTACTTCGCCGTCTTGTAGGCGTTCCAGAAGTAAGGCCACGGCGCGGGCGTCACGCCTTCGAGCGTCTTGGCGCGAGCGGCTTGGGCATTGAAGTCGCCCACCTTGATGAACGGCACTTCGTCGTATACGGCCTGCTGCACGTCCTTCCACAGCTTCACGCGCTCGTCGGGCGTGCGGGCCTGATTGAAGGCGTCCAGCGTCTGGTTGCGGCGCGGCGTATCCCACCATCCCGGCGCATCCTTGGAGGGGAAGTCGATCAATGCCGGCTCGGGCAGGAACGGGCTATGGGTGATGAACACATCCCACAAGGCCGGATCCTGACGGCGTTGCGTGAGCGTCGCCCAATCCACCACCTGCATATCCACCTTGAAACCGGCGGCCTTCAAATACTCAGCGGCAACGAGGGCCATCTTGTAATGGAATTCGTACTGCTGGCTGGTCAAAATACGGATCGTGGGATTGGCCACCTTGGCCTCATCCAGCAACTTCTTGGCACCGGCGGCATCGCCCTTGTTGTAGACCTTGGCACCCAGTTGCGTGGCCCACGGATAACCCTTGGGATAGAGATCGCCATTGAGCGTGTAGAAGTCTTTGTTGCCGAACGCGGCGAACAGCATGTCTTCTTCGTTCAAAGCCAATTGCACGGCCTGGCGCACTTTGACGTCGGCCATCAGGCCTTGCTTGGTATTGAGCACCATGCGGGGCCAGCCGAAGGGCTCGAGCATGACCAGCTCGGAGCGGCCGGCGCGCACTTTGTCGCGCGACTCCACCGGCAGCGAGTCCACGTAATCGTACTGGCCGGCGACGGCACTTTCGATACGCGTATTGGCATTCGTGACGGGCACGAAACGGATCTCATCCAGATACTGCTTGCGGGCGCCGCCGTAGCCATCGGGCTCGCCGTCACGCGACTTGTAGCCCTCGAAACGGGTGAGCTGGATGTATTGATCCGGCACGCGCGCCTTCAATTGATAGGGGCCGGTGCCCACGAATTCGGTCAAGGGCGAAGCGAGCTTACCCTTGGGCATCACCACGGCCGCGCTGTTGTTCATGGCCAGCAATGCGGTCAAGGGGGCATACGGCTGCTTGAGCACGATCCGCACGGCGTTGTCGCCGGAGGCTTCGATACTGGTGATCAGTTTGGCCGCTTGCTTGCCGCGCGAGGCGGTTTCGGTCCAGCGCTTCAGTGACGCGACCACGTCGGCGGCATCCATTTTGGCGCCATCGTGGAACGTGATGCCGGTGCGCAAGGGAATGGTGTAGGTGAGACCGTCGGCGCTGATCTCGGGCAGCTTTTCTGCCAGCAGCGGCGTCACGTTCCACTTGGCGTCGAACGTGTATAGCGTTTCGAACATGTGCTGCGTGAGGATGCCCACCAGATCGGCGGTGCTGCTCATCGGGTCGAGCGTAGGCGGCTCGCCGATGGTGGCGACCGAAATCGTGCCGCCTTTGGTGGGCGCTGCAGCCAAAGCAGGGGTGGACAGCATCGTCAAGCCGATGGCGAGAGCAGTAGCGGCGAGCACGCCTTTCAAACCGCCGCCCAGCCGGGGGGTACGCACGTTCATGAGTCTAGCTCCAAGGAGTCGAAAACCAAGGGTGTTGCGAGGATCGGAAAAACGGAAATCGAAAAGACCGAAATCAGAAAAACGTTTCTGCCACGTCGGTGACGCGGTAATGCTCGTCCACCAGCAACACCTGACGCCATTTGTCGAACGTCAGGCAGGGATGGGAGATATCGAAGGCGATCATGTCGCCGACCTGGATGTCGTCGTTGGACTCGATCGACATGAAGGCGTGCTGATCCATCATGGCCGTGAGCACCCAGTGAGCGGGTGCTTTGCGCGGCGCCGCAGCGTCACCGCCCGGGCGGAACGTGGTGGCGGGCGAGGGCAGGCCGGCGTCGAATGCTGCGTCGCGTTTGCCCAACGCAATGATCGCGCGGCCGGGTTCGGGAATTGACTGCACGTACGCCCACACTTGCAGCGCGGGCAACAATCCTGGCGCATGCTCGCGGGCGACCGGATTGTGCGTGTTGATCCGCTCGGCGGAAGACCGGTAGATGCCCACGTCATGCGAGAGATAACAGCCCGGACGCAGCACGATATCCAACGGCGATCCGATGTTCACACCGGAAAATTCCTCGGCCACGATGTCGAACCACGCGGAACCCGCCCCGGTAAGGATGGCCGGTCCGTCGGTGCGCAGCCGGTGTTCGGCAGCGAGCAGCTTGAGTGCGCCAACGGCGCGTTGGAGAAACAGACGGATCGATGCCTCGTCCGGCAATACCCCTTCGTACACCTCGATCCCTGCCAGTGCCAATGCCTCGGGCCACTCGGCGATGGCCTCGAGTACGGTCCGCAGTTGCGCGTCGTTGCGCACGCCGTTGCGCCCGCCCGGCACCCCGAGTTCGATCAGGATCGGCAAGCGCAAGCCTTGCTCGGCGAAGTAGGCGCCCAGGGCCGCCACATTGGCTGCCGAGTCGACGCAGCAGTAGAAAGTGAAGTCGGGATCGCTTAGCAGCTCGGCGATGATGGCCATATTGGCCCGGCCCACCAATTGGTTGGCCATGATGATGCGCCGCACGCCGTGGTGATAGGCCGCGCGCACCTGCGGCGCGTTGGCCAGCGTGATGCCCCAGGCTCCGCCCGCGAGTTGCCGCTGAAAAAGCGCCGGACTCATCGTGGTTTTGCCGTGCGGCGCGAGTTTTACGCCGTAGGCCGCCATGAACGCCTGCATCCACTGCAGATTGTGTGCAACGCGTGTTTCATCCAACACCGCCACCGGCAAGCTCACGTCCTCTGCCAGCAAATTCCAGCCCAGATCGCCGATCTGGGCGGTGGTACAGGCGGGAGGAAACGCGCCCAGTCCTTTACCGTTGACGTCCAATAGCGAGGGGGGAAATGCCGATGTATGCATGGAGCGATGCCCGTCTGTCGTGAAAAAGGTTTTCTTTGTGCCTATTGGAAGTTGATTATCCTGAAAAAGATTTTCAGGATATAGGTAGGAGTTACCCTAGTCGGCAGATTGAGGAGGGGTGCTGCAGTCGCGCTCGGGGGTAGGCGGGGTGCGTCGGCCGATCGCGTCTGAAAACAAACGGTATTGGCGCTAAACTACCGGGTTGCCCCTGCGTTATGCCGCCCAGCGCGCATCGATGCATGCCCCACGGGGTGCGCGTTTTTTACGCCCCGTCAGGTATGTATGTCGACCCATGCGCTTTGCGAGCCGGTGCCGGCGCCGGGCCGCTCCTCTCTTTTGTCTTGCATCACATGACGTCAATCGCCTGCGGCATCGACTTTGGCACTTCCAATTCCACGGCGGGATGGGTGTGTCCGGGGCGCGATGCATTGCTCCTGCTCGAGGATGGCAAGCCCACGTTGCCCTCCGCCATCTTCTTTCACGCCGAAGACGCTGAAGTCAGTTATGGGCGGGCGGCGTTGTCGGATTACCTGGCCGGCTATGACGGTCGCTTGATGCGATCGATGAAAAGTCTCCTGGGCAGTTCGTTGATGGATGGGCATACCGAAGTGCAAGGGCGCTCTTTGCCCTTTCGCACCTTGCTGACCCGTTTCATCGCCGAACTCAAGCAACGCGCCGAACGATCGGCCGGGCGTGAGTTTTCGTCGGTGGTATTGGGACGGCCGGTGTATTTTGTGGACGGCAACCCCGAAGCGGACCAGCTTGCCGAAGATACGCTGGCCGATATTGCCCGGTCGACGGGATTCAAGGACATTGCATTCCAGTTCGAGCCCTTGGCGGCCGCCTTCGATTACGAATCGCGAATCGCACGGGAAGAGTTGGTTCTGGTGATCGACATCGGCGGCGGTACCTCCGACTTCACCCTGATCCGGCTGGGACCTGACCGCGCCGGACGCGCCGATCGCCGCGACGATATCCTCGCCAACGGCGGGGTGCACATCGGCGGCACCGATTTCGATAAGCAACTCAGCCTGGCCAGCGCCATGCCGCTGCTGGGGTTGGGCACGCAATTTCGCAATGGCAAGGATGTGCCGTCCACCCAGTACGGCAACCTGTCGTGCTGGCACACGATCAATATCGCCTATTCGAAAAAAGCCTGGGAACACTTCACGTTCATCCGCAGCAACGCGGTAGAACGCGACAAGATCGAACGGCTCCTCAAGCTGGTCACCGAGCGCAGCGGGCATTGGCTGGCGATGCAGGTGGAAGAGGCCAAGATTGCGCTGTCGCAGTTGCCCGACACGCAGGTCGACATGTCGCGCATCGAGGCCGGTCTGGCCGTGCCCGTGGATCAGGCGCAGTTTGCCGACGCTATCGGCGGGCTGGTGGGCAAGGTCGAACGCACGGTGACCGACATCCTGGCTCAGGCCGGTGTGGCGGCCGCCGATGTGGACACCCTGTTCTTTACCGGCGGTTCGAGCCGGGTGCCCTTGCTGCGCGAGCGATTGGCGGCATTGGTGCCCGACGCCAAATGTCAGGAAGGCGATGTGTTTGGCAGCATCGGCATGGGCCTCGCGCTGGACGCGGCCCGCAAATTCGGCTGAATCAAGGAAACTGCTTGCCGCGCCGCAACCGAATCGCGCCGTGATCCAGCGTGGCGGGCGTCACCGTTTCATCGCCGCGTGTGATGCGCAGCCGGTCCGCCGCTTGCAACGTTGCCGCCACTGCGCGCACCTTCGGCATCAGGCCCCGCCAAGTGGCCTCATCATCGCTCATGGCCCGCGCGACCTCGGACGGGCAAATCGACGACGACGCGTCACGTTTCCCAAGCAGGTCGAGAATGAGACGTTCGATGCGTTGATCTTGAGCGGACATATGTCGATCTTCAACTGAAACGGGTTGATCTTCAGCAGCGTTAGCGGTCGCTCGATGCGGATTCGTTGGACCGCGCATTCCATATTGACACATTGAGGTCCCCATGGACGTCGTCTCCGTAGTATTGATTTTTTTGCTGACGGTTGTCGTGAGCGGGTTTTTCGTCCGCTTGCTGCCGATCGCGGTGCCCCTGCCGATCGTTCAGATTGCGTTGGGGGCGGGTTTATCGATGAGCGGTTTCAACGTCGCGTTCGATTCCCACCTTTTCCTGCTGCTCTTCATTCCGCCGCTCCTGTTTCTCGACGGTTGGCGGATTCCGAAAGGGGCGCTGTTTCGCGATTGGCGCACCATCCTCGCGTTGGCGATCGGACTGGTGGTGTTTACCGTGGCGGGCATGGGGGTCTTGATCCACTGGATGCTCCCGGCCATGCCCCTGGCCGTGGCCTTTGCGCTGGCCGCCATTTTGTCGCCGACCGATCCTGTGGCCGTGAGCGCCATGACCGCGACCTCGCCCGTGCCGTCGCGTTTGATGCACATCCTGGAAGGGGAGTCGCTGCTGAATGACGCCAGTGGACTGGTGTGCTTCAGTTTTGCGGTAACGGCCGCGCTCACGGGCACGTTTTCGATGGGCGAGGCAACCTTGAGCTTTGCGTTCGTTGCGGGCGGCGGGGTGGTCGTGGGCGTGGCCGTCACCTGGTTGATCGGGCGCTGCAGTCGATTCCTGGTCAAGCGCGTGGGCGAAGATTCGTCGATTCAGATTCTGATCAGTCTGTTGATTCCCTTTGCGGCGTACCTGGCCGCCGAGCACGTCGGTGTATCGGGCATCCTGGCGGCCGCCGTCGCCGGTATCGCCATGCACTACGCCGAGCTTATCGGTCGTCCGTTGCCCGCCACCCGGATGCAGCGCAACGCCGTCTGGGACACCATTCAAACGGCGCTCAACGGCATTATTTTTGTGTTGCTGGGCGAGCAACTGCCCGGAATGTTGCGCGACCTGCCGGCTGTGGCAGCGTCTGCGGGCGTGGCCGGACCCTGGCACTTGCTGGGTTATGCCGCGCTGATCACGCTTGGACTTGGCGCGATGCGATTTGCCTGGGTGTGGACGGCCGTGCGCGTGACGGCGGTTCGCGCCGAGCGCCTCGGCAAGTCCACCCCCATGCCCAAAACGCGCTTGCTGGCGGTGACGGCCACCGCCGGGGTACGGGGCGCCATTACCTTGGCAGGTATCCTGACGCTGCCCTTGACGATGCTGGACGGCAGCGCTTTCCCTGGGCGTGACGTTGCCATCTTTATCGCGATGGCGGTCATTTTGTTCTCTTTGACGCTGGCCAGCATTGGCTTGCCCTTGCTCACCCGTGGACTGGCAGCCGACTTGCCTGATGCGGCGCCGCAGCGTAGCGAGGAGAATGCCCGCACTGCGGCCGCTGAAGCGGCCATACGCCGTATCGATGCCCTCAACGCCGAGCCCGAGAGCGACGAACTCGCCGCCGGCGCCCGCGCGCAAGCGGTCATGCGGCTGCGCGATGCCTACCAACGGCGGATCGATTATGGCGACAGCACCGACGAGGATGCGGCCGAAGCGTTGCGGGCGGTGCAGGCCGAGCGCGCCCTGCGGGTTCAGGCACTGCGCGCCGAGCGCAACGAGCTGTATCGGTTGCGCCGGGCACGAGCCATCGATGATGACGTGCATCAGCGCCTTTTGCGCGAGATCGATCTGCAGGAAGCGAGCTTGACGCAGACGCGGGCGCATTGAGGCGCGCGAGGCGGGTTTGAAGCCGGGCCGATCAAGACTGCACTACCGCAGCCCGCTGCTCGCAATATGCAGCCGTTCGGCGCTTGACAGCGTGGGGGCGCAGTTCGATGATGCCGGGCTGATCCTCTTACTTCGGCTGCAGCCGGTACGCATGCAACACGTCAGCACGTTTTCATCCTGGGATGCGGCCCGGCGATTGAGCGCGCCGTGGCAAGCGCGTACCGATGTGGGGCGTATCCGTCGCCTCAATGCCGGCGATACGCTCTACAGTCAGGGCGATACGCACGATTGTTTTTACCTGGTACGTACCGGACTGTTGCATACCACCGTGTTGCGGCCGTCGGGGCAGGCGCTGCTGCTCGAAATCTTCGGGCCCGGCGCGATCTTCGGCGAAGCCTCCGCCTTCATCGATACGCAGCGCTACGTGACCGCAGTCGCCGTCACGCCTGCTGTATTGAGCGAATATCACGCTGCCGATATCGCCGCCATGGTCGCCGCTGAGCCGCAACTCGCCATCTCGCTGATCCAGCTGCTCGGCATCAAGCATCGCATTTTGATTGGGAAATTGCTGAGTCTCACCTCAGCCAGTCCGCAAGAACGCTTGATCGGCCTCCTGGGGCGGCTGGCGCTCACGGCCGACGATCCCGCGCAGGTGAGGCTGACCCACGAGCAACTTGCGTCGATGGCGGCATTGACGCGGGTGACGGTCACGCGCGCGTTGAAGGCGTTGGCCGAAGAGGGGCTGATCTCCACGCGCTCAAAAGGCGTGGAAATCATCGATGCCGAGGCGCTGATCGCACGCGTTGGGCATCTCTGAAACGTCAAGCTGCCCACACGCCTGCACACGCCTTGCACGCGTAGGCCCAGCCGAGGCGCTGGCGCCCTAAAAACACCCCTCGCGTTGTATCGCGGTATACGTTCGACGCGCGTTGCGCCGCGCTAGAGTAGGTCGACTCAAGGAGACGGCATGCTGCTCAATCATCACCTTGCGCTGGTTACCGGCGCCGCCCAGGGCAACGGCGCGGCAATCGCGCACGGTCTGGCGCGCCAGGGGGCCGTCGTGATCGCTACCGATATCAATCAAGCCGGTGCGATCGCCACGCGCGATGCATTGTGGGCCATGGGCACACGCGCTTACGCCTACGGGCTGGATGTGGCCGACCCGGCGCAATGTGACGCCGTTGCGGCGCGCATTCGCGAGGAGATCGGCCATGTGTCGATTCTCGTCAACAATGCCGGCGTACGGCCACGTCACGCCTTCGATAGCGACACGCGGGATGCGGCATGGCGTCTGGCCATGGGCGTGAACGTGGACGGGATTCGCAATATGACGCTCGCCTGCCTGCCAAGCCTGAAGGTCACGCAGGGCAGCATCGTCAACATCACTTCGATTGCGGCCACTCAGGCAACGGCGCAGTCGATCGCCTATTCCACCTCGAAGGCCGCGGCGCAGATGTTGACCAAGGCCACCGCGCTGGAACTCGCCGCCGACGGCATTCGCGTCAACGCCATCGCGCCGGGCGTGATCGAAACGGAGATGACACAGGGCAGCCGCGACAATCCATCGCGCCGCGAGGCGCTGATGGCGCGGATTCCCATGGCGCGTTTTGGCCATCCCGAAGATCTCGTGGGTCCGGTCGTGTTCCTGGCGTCATCGATGTCGGCCTACATGACCGGCGCAGTGCTGGCGGTGGATGGCGGGTACTTGGCGGTGTAAGCGTCTCGAATAAGCGCCCCGAATAAGCGCCCCGAATAAGCGCCTGGAATAAGCGCCTGGAATAAGCGCAGCGGATGTGCAGGTCATGGCAGAACCCCACGACATGACGCCGGGCGAGGATGTGACTGGGATGTTCGACCGGGCTGGATACCCGATCGATAGGCCTTGATTTTTGCAGTACAGATAGCCGCCCGCGTCAGCAGGTGCGGTAAAAATAATGAGGAGACAATGATGATCCATACCCGCAGACGTGTGCTGGCCGCCTTCGGTGCGGCGCTCATGTTGAGTGCCGCAACGGCACACGCGCAGCCGTATCCCAACCGGACGATCCGAATCGTGGTGCCGTATCCGGCGGGGAGTTCGCTCGAACTCATTGCCCGCACCGCGGCCGAGACGTTTCTGAAGCAGTTGGGCCAGCCTGCCATTGTGGCCAACATGCCGGGCGGATCGGCTGCGATCGGCACTCGCCATGTTGCGCAAGCCGAGCCCGATGGCTACACCTTGCTGCTGGGCACCAATCAAACGCACGGCGCCAACTCGGCGTTGTATCCCAATCTCGGCTACGACCCGATCAAGGATTTCCAGCCTGTGGCCGGACTTGGCCGACTGCAGCATGTACTGGTGGTGCGGCGCGATCTCGGCGTGCGCACCCTCGATGAATTCATCGCCTTGGCGCGCAAGCCCGGGGCGCCGCTCAATTACGGATCGAGCGGCAATGGCTCGGCGTCACACTTGGCCGCCGAAATGTTCAAACGCAGCACCGGCGTGCCGCTCTCGCATATTCCCTACAAAGGCAGCGTCGATGCCGTACAGGCGGTGTTGGGAGGACACATCGACGCCACGTTTACAACCTTGCCCAGCGTGCTGCCCTTCGTGCGCAATCAGAGCGTGACCGCATTGGCCGTCGCATCCAAAGATCGCAGCAGTCAATTGCACGATATCGCCACGCTGGGTGAGTTGGGCGTGGCCAACGCCGAAGCCGATGCGTGGACGGCACTGTTCGTGCCGGCGAAGACGCCGCCTGAGATTGTGGCCAAGCTGTCTTCGACCGCCTTGCAGGCGTTTGCCGATCCGGCCGTGCATCAGAAGATCGTCGCTGCCGGATTCGTGGCCGAAGTCGTCACGCCAGAAGCCTTTCGCGTGTTCCTCGCCCAAGATATGGTGCGCTGGGCGGCGATCGTGAAGGCTGCCGACATCAAGATGGATTGATATGTTTTTCCGGCGCATCGATATGCCATGACGCGGCATAACGTCATGGCATATCGGTATTTGTGGCGCGGATGGGCGCGCTCGTATTCTGACGGCTCGTTCACGTTATCGAATCGATCCATCATGACCGTTCTCGCCCACACCCGGCTCGACATCCGTCCGCTTTCCGTCTTTACCGGCGCCGAGATTTTCGGCGTCGATCTGCGCCAGCCGCTAGACGGCGATCACGTACGGCAGATCCGCGATGCCCTGCACAAGTGGAAGGTTGTGTTCTTCCGCGATCAGCATATCGATCATGCGCAGCACTTGGCCTTTGCCGAGCACTTCGGCAAGCCGACGTATGCGCATCCCTACGATGCGGTGCCGCCTGAAGGCTACCCCCAGATTCGCCCGATATCGTCAGCGTCGAAAACGGGGCGCCGTGGCGAGCGCTGGCACACCGACGTGACGGGCGTGGTCAATCCACCCATCGCATCGATCCTGCGTGCCAACGATCAGGTGCCTGAATTCGGCGGGGATACGCTCTTCACCAACCTGGCGGTCGCCTACGCCAACCTTTCCGAGCCCATCAAGCGGCTCGCCGACACGTTGTGGGCGCGGCATCAGTTCGGTGGCTATAACGGCGACTTCGAAAATCAGACGGAGTACGCACAAAAGGTCAAAGCGAACCCCATCGTGTCAGATCATCCGGTGGTCCGCGTGCATCCCGAAACCGGGGAGCGGCTGTTGTTCGTCAATCCGGGCTTTACGCGCCGCATTCTCGGCGTCAGTGAAGAAGAAAGCCGGCACCTGCTGGCGCTCTTTTTCGAAGAAATCGTGCGCCCGGAATACACCGTCCGGTTTCGGTGGCAACCCGGCAGCATCGCCTTCTGGGACAACCGTGCGACGGCGCATCAAGGGCCGGGCGATTTCGCCTACCTCGACGTGGAGCGCGTGCTGTACCGCATCACCCTCGAAGGTGATATCCCTGTGGGCATCGACGGCCGGCAATCGGTGCCGGTTATCGGCGCACCTTTCAAGGCACTGGCCGCAGCCTGAGTTTCACCTCGCCGCGGTGCATCGATGCGCCGCGCTTCGATTTACTCCTGGAATCCATCATCATGAAAAGCGCAACGTTGTTTCGCGCCGTCCTGGCGTCTGCGGCATTCGGGCTGCTTGCCCTGCAACCCGCCCATGCGCAATCCGAGGCCGATCATTTCCCCAACCGCACCGTGCGCGTTATCGTGCCCGTGTCGGCCGGCGGTAGCGCCGACAAACTGGCGCGCACGGTTGCGCAGAAGCTCACCGAGAAATGGCAGCAAACCGTGGTGGTCGAGAATGTACCCGGTGCCAGCAGCACGATCGGCAACGCCCAGGTCGCGCACGCCAAAGCGGACGGCTACACCTTGCTTCTCGGTGGCGACGCGTTATCTCTGAATGCCATCCAGCCCGGCACCTTGCCTTACGACCCTGTGAACGATCTCACCGGCGTCACCAAGGCGGTCGTCAATCCGCAGTTGCTGGTGGTGCGCCCCGGCCTGAATGTCAAAACGTTCGATGAGTTTGCCGAACTGGTGCGCAAGCGGCCTGGCGAAATCACCGTCGCGCTGCCCGGCGGCACAGGCAGTCTGCAGCATATCGCCGTTGAATTGCTCAACGAACGTATCGGTGCCAAAACCAATCAGATCCCTTACCCCGGTGGCGGTCCGGCCACGCTGGACGTACTGGGTGGTCATATCGACGCGATGCTGATCACGCTGGCTGCGGCCACTGAAAACGTGCGCTCGGGCAAGCTCGTGGCACTGGCCGTCACCACGCCGTACCGTTCAAAAGCGCTGCCCGATGTTCCCACGTTGCAGGAAGCGGGCGTAAAAGACTACGTCGTGGAGAGCTGGCAAGGGTTCGTCGCGCCGGCCGCCACACCGAAGCCGATCGTGGACAAAATCAATCGCGACATCGTCGCCGTGCTGCGTGAACCCGCAACGGCAGCGTTGCTCGAGAATCTCGGTTTCACTATCGCCGCCAGTTCGGCGGCCGAGGTGAACCATACCGTCACGCAGGATATCGCCAGCTACAAAAAAGTCGTGGCGTCGGCCGATATCAAGTTGAAGTAACGATGGCGCACGATGCAGGGTTCGGTCTGGCGCAGCGGCGGGTGCGCAATCAGCGTGATGCGGTGGTCGGTGCGCTCTATCTTGCCATCGGCAGCGGGTTTGCCTGGTACGCCGCCGATTATGAGCGGGGCACGGCAGCGCGCATGGGCGCCGGCTACTTTCCTTTCTGGCTGGCGCTCATCCTGATGGGCCTGGGCGCCATCGTGCTTTTTCGTTCGACGGCACCGGGTGCCGAGCGCGTCACCCTGGCCACCTGGGACATCCGATCGCTCGTGTGGATGACGGGCGCAGTCATTTTTTTTGGACTGGTCATCAAGCCCTTCGGCCTTGTCGCGGCGATTGCGATCCTGGTCGTCGCCGCCAGCCTGGCGAGTCCTTCGTTCACGTGGCGCGGCACCCTGATCAACGCGGCGGTGCTGTCTGCGATCAATGCGGTGGCCTTTGGTTTGGTGCTCGGGCTGCCGCTCGATCTGTGGCCGGTCTGGCTGCCTTGACGGCCTGACGCGGTATTCCGGAATGGTGATGGATCTTTTCGATAATCTCGCCTTGGGCTTCGCGACCGCGATGTCCTGGCAAAGCCTCGGCTACGCGTTGCTGGGGTGCCTCGTGGGCACGTTGATCGGCGTGCTGCCGGGACTCGGGCCGGTGGCGACGATCGCCATGCTGCTGCCGCTGACCTATCAGCTCGATCCGACCTCCGCGCTCATCATGTTGGCCAGCATCTACTACGGGGCGCAATACGGCGGCTCGACGACCGCGATCCTGCTCAAGCTGCCGGGCGAATCGTCGTCTGCCGTCACGGTGATCGATGGGCATGCCATGGCGTTGCAGGGCAGGGCGGGCCCGGCCCTCAGCGCAGCGGCGATCGGTTCACTGATCGCCGGCAGCTTCGGCGTATTGCTGGTGGCATGTCTGGCCGTGCCGCTTACCGCTGTGGCGTTCAGCTTCGGGCCGCCAGAGTATTTTTCCTTGATGCTCCTTGGATTGGTCGGGTCGATCGCCTTATCCTCCGACGCGATCGACAAATCGTTAGGACTGATGGTGATCGGCGTGCTGCTGAGCCTGGTCGGTACGGATGTGAACTCAGGTGCCGTGCGGTTTTCGGGCGAGGTATTTGCCTTGCGCGACGGGATCGAATTTACGGCGTTGGCGATGGGCATCTTCGGCATTGCCGAGATTGCCGTCAACCTCGAGCAGCAACGGCGCGGCGATGCCGGTGCAGGCACCATTGCCCACGTGGGCCGGATGTTGCCCACGCGTGACGACGCGCGGCGCATGATGCCTGCCATCGCCCGCGGCACGGCTATTGGCGCGGTGCTGGGTATTCTGCCGGGTGCAGGGGTGACCATTGCGTCGTTTGCGGCCTATACCGCCGAGAAAAAGCTGTCCAGGTATTCGCACGAACTGGGCACCGGCGCCATCGAAGGGGTGGCGGGCCCCGAATCGGCGAACAACGCCGCCGCCCAGACCAACTTCATTTCGCTGCTCACCCTGGGCATTCCCGGCAGCGCCGTCATGGCGTTGATGCTGGGCGCAATGGTGATTCAGAATATCCAGCCGGGCCCGCAAGTGATTACCAGTCATCCGCAGGTGTTCTGGGGGCTGATCGTCTCGATGTGGATCGGCAACCTGATGCTGGTGGTGCTCAATCTCCCGCTCATCGGGTTATGGATCAGATTGCTCAGCATTCCTTATCGATTTCTGTTTCCCGCGATTCTCGTGTTTTGCGCCGTAGGGGCCTACACGGTGCGGGCGTCGGTATTCGATATCTATTTGCTCGCGGCATTCGGCGTGGTTGGGTATGGGCTGATCAAATTGGCGGTCTCTCCCGTGCCGCTGCTTCTGGGCTTCGTTCTCGGGCCGATGATCGAATCGAGTTTCCGGCGCGCGATGATGGTGTCGCGCGGGGATTACAGCGTGTTCTTTACGCGGCCGTTGTCCGCGGCCCTGCTTGCAGGTGCGCTCGTGCTGATCCTCGCCGCGATGGGGTCCACATGGGGCAAACAACGCCGGATCGTGCTGGCCGAACAAGGTTGACGACGGCTGCTGACGACTCGGCGCTCACGCATGCGGGTGTCGTTCAGCCGTCGCTCTCTTGCGGGCCAAAGTGCGGTCCTGGGCCCTCGACCGAGAGTGCGTCGCCAGGGTTGCGCAACGGGCAATCCTCCATCGACAGGCAGCCACAGCCGATGCAGCCGTCCAGTTGATCGCGCAGGCGGGTCAACATGTCGATGCGCTGATTCAGATCGGCGCGCCACGCTGCCGACAGCCGCCGCCAATCCGCTGCCGTCGGCGTGCGGCGATCGGGCAACGCGCTCAGCGCCTCGGCAATGGCGCCCAAGGGCATGCCCATCCGCTGAGCCACCTTGATCACGGCGACGCGCCGCAAGATGGCACGAGGATAGCGGCGCTGGTTGCCGGCGTTGCGCGTGCTCGAAATCAAGCCGCGCGATTCGTAGAAGTGCAGGGTGGACACCGCCACGCCACTGCGGGACGCCACTTCGCCTACGGTCATATCGTTTGTGAACGGGGTCGAAAGCGGTGTTTGGGGCATGCTTGAAAAATCCGGGAACGAACGCTTGACCTCAAGTTTACTTGAGGTATCAGAATGGCCGCTGTTACGTTCATTCGGGAATCAATTCGATGTCGGCCTATCACCAACTGCCGTGCTGCGATCGGGCGCAGACGGTCTATCTCAATCCCACCGGTTTATACGATCCCACCGCCAATGGGTATTCGCATGTGGCCATCGTGCAGGCGCCTGGCCGGTACGTTTTCGTGGCAGGCCAAGGCGGCGAAGATGCGCAGGGCGAGCTCTCGGCCGATTTCGACGCGCAGGTGCGCCAGGCGTTCGCCAATCTGCAGGTTGCATTGCAAGCCTCCAACGCGCGATTTGCCGATGTGGTCAAACTCACCGTCTTGATCGTCGATCATTCTGCGGCGCGCATGACGATTCTGAACAAATACCTGAAGATCGCCACCGGTGGCCACGCGGCGCCGGCTTGCACGCTGATCCCGGTGCCACGACTCGCGCTGGACGGCATGTTGTTCGAAATCGACGCCACTGCGGTGACGCCGCTCTGGATGCGTTGAGGACGATGCGAGGAGGGGGCTGGCGCGGGATTGGCTGCGGTCTGCTCGGCACGGTCGCGCGAGCATCTTGGGAGAGCACCGGCCAGAACCCATTCGAAACGTAAGTGGATCGGATTCGCAATGAGAAGATGTCTCATTAATGATAAAGTGGCACGCCTTGAAGATGTTTTCGGCGATCCCCATCGTGTCTATTTTTTCATCCGGCGCACCGCACGCTGTGCTCGACAGTGCTGGGCAGCTCGATATCCCTGATGTAGTGCGTCGCTATCGCAATGACGCGTTCGTATTCGCCTCCCCAATCGCCACGCTGATCGCGCCCGATGTGGTGTGGTGCGCGGTCGATTCGGCAGCGACAGGGTGCGCTGCCCAGGTGCGGGCGATGCTCGCGCAGGCGCTCGCCGATGGCATGCAAGATGCCGTCGTCGTGGGCGCGGTGCCTTTCGACGCCAAAGCGTCGGCCCGTCTGGGACTTTCACGCGACGGCCTGCGTGTTGGGGGGCTCAAGCGGGCGCCGCGTGCGGGCCAATCGTGCCTCTCGGTGCAACGCACGCAGGTGGCCGCCAGCACGCCAGTGCCTGCGCCCGCCGACTACGAGGCGCAGGTGATCGCCGCTCTGCATCGATTCGAAACCACTGCATTGGACAAAGTCGTACTGGCCCGCACGCTCAGGCTCGAGCTTGACGGGCCGCTCGATCTGCACCGGTTGCTCGCCAATCTGCTCGCACGCAACGTGCATGGTTATACCTATGCCGTGCCGCTCGCACACGATGCGGTATTTTTGGGCGCGACACCCGAACTGCTGGTGCGGCGCGCCGGTAATCGCGTGATGCTCAACCCGCTGGCGGGATCGGCGGCAAGATGTCTGGATCCAGACGAGGACCAGCATGCGGCACGCACGCTGATGGCCTCGGGCAAGGATCTGCACGAACACGCCATCATGATCGACGCCATCGCGCAGGCCCTGCGCCCACTGTGCCGCACGTTGCAGGTGCCGTCACAGCCATCGCTTACCGCAACCGATGCGTTGTGGCATTTGTCGACCACCATCGAAGGCGAGTTGGCCGATCCCGCCACGACATCACTGGATCTCGCGTACGCCTTGCATCCCACACCGGCCGTTGGCGGTTATCCCACCACGCTGGCGCAAAACGCCATTGCCGAACTCGAAAGCTTTGACCGGGGGTTGTTCGCCGGTTTCGTAGGCTGGATGGATGCCACGGGCGATGGCGAGTGGGCGGTATCGCTGCGGTGCGCCCTGTGCGAACCGCATCAGGCCACGCTTTACGCCGGTGCCGGCATCGTGCCGGGTTCGATACCGGCCGCCGAAACGGCCGAAACGCAAACCAAATTTCGCACCATGCTGAACGCGCTCGGACTCGAACCCGCGCTTTCTGCAGACTGAATCCGCCTACCGATCTGCCGCGCCCGCGCGGCCCCAAAAAGGAACTCTGATGACGATACTTGCGATCGCCCCGTATGCCATGCCGACCGCACCGGTGGCCAATCGCGTCGACTGGCGCCCCGACGCAAGCCGTGCCGTGTTTCTCATCCACGATATGCAGGCGTATTTCCTCAACAAATTCGATACTGCGCAATCGCCGATCGTGCCGTTGGTGAGCACGGTGGCTCGCTTGCGCGCGCAATGCGATGCGGCGGGCGTGCCGGTGTTTTATACCGCCCAGCCCACCGAACAGCCGCCCAATGACCGCGCGCTGCTCAACGACTTCTGGGGACCGGGATTGACCGCACCCGAACACCGGGGTGCGCAGCCCATCATCGATGCGCTGGCGCCCAAGGAAGGCGACACCGTTCTCACGAAATGGCGCTACAGCGCTTTCCAACGCTCGGACCTGCGTGCCCGCATGGCAGCGCTGGGTCGCGATCAACTCATCATTTGCGGCGTATATGCGCACATCGGTTGCATGGCTACGGCGCTCGAGGCCTTCATGCAGGATGTGCAGCCTTTCATGGTGATCGACGGCGTGGCGGATTTTTCGGCGGCCGAGCACGATATGGCGGTGAACTACGTGGCGCGGCGTTGCGGCGTGAGTCTCACGGCCGACGCCGTCATGGCTGCGCTGGCCGCTTCGGTATCGGCTGGGGAGCGCGCGAATGTCGAGTGACGGATCGACCGACATCTCATTTTCGGAGGCATGCGTTCTGGTCACCGGCGCGGCCAACGGCATCGGGGAAGCGTTGACTCAGGCGCTGCTTGCGCAAGGCGCGCGCGTGATGGCGTTCGACCAGGATACGGCCGGGCTGCAAGCCTTGCAAGCCCACGCAAACCCGGCGCAGCTGTTTATTGCGGAGGTCGACATCAGCGATGCCGCAGCCGTCAATGCCGCCGTGATGGAAGGCGAGCGCGCCTTGGGGCCGATCGATAAGCTGGCGTGCGTGGCCGGCATTCTGCAGATGGGCAAGATCGCCGATCTGACGGACGAACAATGGTCGCGCACCTTCGCCGTCAATGTGAACGGCACCTTCAATGTGTGCCGCGTGGTATCGCAAGGCATGATCGCGCGCAAGCGCGGCGCGATCGTCAACGTCAGCTCCAACGCGGCCACCACGCCGCGGGCCTCAATGGGCGCCTATGCCGCCTCGAAGGCCGCCGTCACGCAAATGACACGGTGCCTGGGGCTGGAACTTGCCGAGCACGGCATCCGCTGCAATATCGTCTCGCCAGGATCGACCGATACGGAAATGCAACGTGCCATGTGGCGCACCGGCTCGTCGGCCGAGATGGTGATCCAAGGCTCGCTGGCCGGCTATCGCCTGGGCATTCCGCTGCGCAAGATTGCGCGTGCCGACGAGATCGTCGAATCGATTCTGTTCTTGCTATCCGATCGGGCCAGCCACATCACCCTGCACGACTTGCGGGTCGATGGCGGCGCCACGCTGGATCAGTAGCGGCGCGTTCAGGTTAGCCGGGCAATCCAGGCGCGTGCACTTTCAAGGGTGGCGAAGGCATCGAGACTGCGCGCGGGAATGCCAGGATAGGCGCTGGCAGCCATGTCTGCCAGGGCGTGGCCCGGCCCGAGCTCGAGAAACGCCGTCGCGCCGGCTTCGATGCAACTCTGCAGGCAGGCCTCCCAATGGATCGTCTGCGCGATCTGCGCCGCGAGCTTCACGGCACCGTCATGCACGTCAAACACGGCGGCGCCATCGATCCCGGTGAAGAGCCTGGGGCCGGGCGCAAGCTTGCCGGCTAGGGGCGCGGCAAAAAGATTCACCTTGAATGCGGCGGCCGCCGCGTGCATGAGCGGGGTGTGCGACGCGACCGACACGCGAAGGGGCGTCACACGCGAAGCGCCGTGCTGCTGCGCCGCGTGCGCCAAGGCCGTCAAGTCGGTGTTCAGGCCACCCACCACCCAAGCGGAATCGGGATTGGCGATGGCGATGGCCGCATGATTGTTCACGCATAACGCTCGCATCGTGGGTTCGTCCAGGCCACGCACGGCCAGTAAGCCTTGTGCGCCATGGCACGCGGCATCCATCGCCGCGGCGCGATCCGCCGCCAGTTGCAGGGTAAGCAACGGCGGCAAGGCGCCCGCTACACCCCACGCCGCCAGTTCACCCACGCTGTAGCCAGCGACGCATAGCCGCCGGGGCAGGGCGTCGCGAAGCGCCGCGTGCGCGGCCAACGCCTGCAAGGTGCAGAGCACCTGTGCCGGGCGATTAGCGAAGACATCCGGTTCGGCGCAGCGGGCCTCTGCAGGCGCGGTGCTGGCATCGCAGCGCGACGTGCTCGTGTCAGCCGCCTGACCTGCAACGTCGGTGCGGAACGCGATGTGGTCATCGGTCTTGCCGGCAGCATCCCGCGGATCCCAACCCAGCAGCAATTTTGCAGCGTCGAACAGCGGTTGCGTCGCCGCAAGGTTGCCCGTCAGCCGAAACATCTCGGGATGTTGATGCCCCTGACCCGAGCACAGCAGTGCGAGCGTCATGGCAGACTGTATGTAAGCGCGTTCATTGCGGGCGTCATGGCAGCCCGTCCGCGAATATGCTCATGGCCAGCAGATCGGCCGAACCCCCGGGGCTGAGATTGCGGGACACGAAGGCATGATGAATCGCCGTGGCCTGTGCCCGCCAATCAGGCTGCACGATACCGCCGCGGTCGAGAAAGGCCCGTGCTTCGCGCTGTGCAAAAGCCAGTCCATCGGGGCCGCCACGATGCAGCAGGTTGGTATCTTCCACCACCGCGATCAGCGCAAAACAGGCGTGTACGCGCATGGCTTCAGGATCGCCAGGCGCGTGCGCGGCGGCGTCGCGCAGGGCTGGGATGCCAACTTCATACACACTGGGAAATCCGCGCGCCGCTTCGCGTCTGGCGCCGCCGGCGCCATATCGATGAGCGACGACCTCACCGTGACTGTCCGCTGCACGCGGTCCCGCCTCGATCGCGTGGCCCCATTCGCGCGTCACGATCGCGCCAAGCGATGCGTGCGCGTACGCGCCGTGGGCATTGCGCAGGCCCGCGGCCGCGCTCAAAAGACCGATCCCGAAGATGGCGCCGCGATGGGTGTTGACGCCATGCGTGGCGGCCAGCATCGCCTGTTCGGCACGCAGGCCGATCTTGCGCAACGCCGTCATGTCGGCGCGGCGTGCGCCGGCATGCGCCAGTAGTTCGAAATACGGGTATAGCGCCTGCGCGCTGCGGATGAATGTGTCGGCATTCATGTCGCTATGGCTGCCGGCGTCTACATGGCTTACCAGGCCTGGCTTGGGCCAGGTTTGAACTTCAAGGTGCAGACTGCGTTCGGCCCATGCGGCGATCCCGGCGCATGCGTCGTCGATACGCGCAGCCTTCCCATTCGGGTCCCAGGCGAGCGGGCAGGTTGCGGCATTCATGTCAGATCCTGTTCGAAAGAGGCGCGCGTGGCGAGTATGACGTCATTGGAAGTCTTGAGCATGACATCGGCGCGGCGATCGTGCAGTTCGCGCCAATTGGCTGCCGCGCCATCGCGCAGTACGATCTCGCCATCCACACCCATCGGGGCCGCGCGCTCAACCTCGGCAATCGCACGCAATAACGCATCCAAACGATCACGCGACGGCGCCGACCAGGCCAGATCGATATCTGAAGTGGGCGACAGATACGGCAGCCCGGTCAGATACTGCCACGCCAGGCTACCGAACACATGTACGGAGACCTGATGCGCAGCCGCTGTCGCCACCAACGCATGCAGGGCAGGGCGCCATGTCACGGGTGCCGTTTCAAGCGCAGTCGCAAGCGTTGGCAAGGGTTCGGCGCGATCGATGTCGTCGTGATTCAACATCAAGGCGACGCGTGCTTTGCCGGCCGAGGGCGGCAACGGCAGGCCCACCGGAATGCCGTGCGCCTCGTGCGCCGACGGGCGACGCGCGATCAGCGGCCAGCCACGTGCAACCCAGTCGCGCACCAAGGGCTGCGCCGCCAGCTCGGGCCGGGCGGTCAGCATCCGCGACCACGCCTCGATATGAGGATGGATCAGCGTATGCCGCCGGCGGCAGATTTCAAGCGCAGGTAACGTAAGCGTCATCGTGGCGCGTCAAGCGTGTGCCAGCGCCGCGTCATACACGCGCCGCGCAATCTCAGCCGCCTTGGGTCGACCGCCGCGCGCCAGGCCGAGCCGGTCGCGGGTGTCGGCGGTGTGCGCCGGATTGGCGGATTGCGCGCCACCTGCGCAGTCGCCGGTCGCCCCGCTGGCACCGACTGTGGCGGACGCTGTGGCGCTTTCGGTGGCACCCTCGGTGGTGCTCTCGGTGGCGGCAGCCAGCAACATCGCATCGATTTGCGTCGCCAGGCTGGTGGCGGGATCGAGCACGGCGGCGATCGCGCCCGTTTGGGCGAGATTGTCCAGACCGGGGGCAAACACCGGGCTCGAGCGCGCCTTCTCCTCAAGCACGGCCAGCGGCAGCTTGGTGACCTTTGCCATCGATGGCAAGTCCATTACGGATGGGTGTGCACCCGGCACCGCCACCAAGGTGCGGGTGGCCAGCGCCGTGGCAATGAACGCGCCGGCGGCCGTATGCCCATAAAGCAGGCCGAACGTGTGATGCCCGCGCGCGTCGGCCACGCGCAGGCAGAGGGCAAGATGCGAAAGGAACTGGCTCAACCCCATCAGCTCATCCCGCTTGCTCATGCGCTGGCTGTCGCTATCGATCAAGACCAGGATGGGGCAGGGCACACCAGCGGCGCCGCGTACGACATCGAGTATGTGACGCGACAGGACCAGCGCTTCGTCCACGCCCACTGCAGCTTTTGCGGTTACGCCGATGACCGCCACGCGACCGGCTTGCGGCAAGGTGCCGCTACCGAAGACCAGGTGATCCTTCTCGAGCACATCGTGGCCGCTTGGAAACAGGGACTGCATCACATCATCGAACGTCATGATCGTCTTCCTTGAGAGATTGAACGAGCGCAAGAAAGGCTGCCGGCTCGAGATCCGGCACATCCACACCGGCCGCGACGCCCAACGCGCGCCAGACGTCGGCGGCATCCGCGCAGTCGCCGAAGCGGGCCAGCCGTTCGGCCAATGCCGACTGCACGAGCGCCAGACGCTCCAGATTCAGAGCGGGAAAATTCGCAATCAAGGTGATCGCTGCATCCCGAAACTGCGGAATCGCGTCGTCCACGAATGCATCCACCGCGCCCAGCAGATAGCGGTGCTTGCCGCCCATCGTGCGCCAGATCAACGGACGATCGGCGGCGTCGAACTCCTCGATGCCGCGATTGGTTTCGATGACTTCAGGACCCGACACGCTCAGCCGGCCGAGCTCCGAGATCGCCAGCCCCGAGCAGCAGCCTGCGATCAGACTGCCACCGCCATAGCATCCTGCCCGTCCGCCGATCAAGCCCACCACAGGTGCGCCGGCCAGTCGCGCATCGATCAACGCCCGCATGATTTCAGCGATCGCCAGTTCACCGGCGTTGGCCTCCTGTAGACGCACGCCACCCGTTTCGAACAGGATCACCACGGGTACGCGGCGCACCGCTGCCGCGCGCAGCAACCCGGTGAGCTTGGCGCCATGCACTTCACCGAACGCGCCGCCCATGAACTTGCCTTCCTGCGCAGCCACAAGCACAGTCGCGCCATTGAGCCGGCCCTGGCCGACCACCATGCCATCGTCGAATTGCGTGGGCAGATCGAAAATCGAGAGATGAGGGCTGATTTCGCGCGCGCCGGGGCCGAGAAATTCAGTAAATGTGCCGGCGTCCAATAGCCCGTCGATGCGTTGGCGGGCCGAGGCCTCGTACCAGCTGGCATCGCCATTCAAGGCGGGGGGGAAGGTCTGTTGTTCAGGCTGAGCGAGGGTGTTCATACCTGACCTCCTGCCATTGCGCGCAGCGCCTGCGCCAGGCGCAGGCTCACCGTATCGGGGCGTGCACCGCCGTCGTTGATCGAAAACCGCAAGCCGCCCAGGGCGCCGCGATCGGCGAAGTCGGCGATCACGGCTTGCCATACATCGGCAAACCCCGTAGCCGAGGTGCGAATGTCGACTTCACACAGGTCATCCGGCAAAGCGCGTTCGACCAGTACTTCAAGGTTGCCCGACGCGACCACGCCGACGATGGCGCTTGCGACGGGCACGGGTGTGCACGCGTCGCCGGCATTGCGCGTGGCATTCGACGCCGAAGCGGCCGATACGGAGGCCGAAGCGTCTGCCGGGCGCTGATTGGCCTGACGGTAATGTAGATGTTCCATATTGCGTCCTTACCAGTTGCGAAAGCGGGCGGGCGGGGCATACAGGCCACCGGACCAGCGCACCAGATCTTTGACCGACCGTGCCGCGAGCATGCTGCGGTTGGCGTCCAGCGGATTGATACCGAGATCTTCGGGCCGCTGGATAATGCCGCGTTGGCGCAGGCGCTCAACCATTTTCTTGTCGCGCCCACGACCCACCGTCGTATAGCCTGCCACGCCACGAATGGCGTGTTCGCGCTCATCGGCATTGCGGCACAGCAGCAGATTGGCAATGCCTTCTTCGGTCACGATGTGGCTGACGTCGTCGCCGTAGACCATGATGGGCGCCAGATCCAGATCGAGTTTCTCGGCCAAGGCGATGGCATCGAGTCGCTCGACGAACAGGGGCACGTTTTTGTCGCCGAACGTTTCGCCGATCTGCACCACCAGCTTGCGCCCGCGCCGCAGCGGGGCGGGCGAGTCGGGATCGGCCTCCAGACCCGCCTTCAGCCATGGCGCACTGGCATGCCGGCGCCCGCGCGCATCGCTGCCCATATTCGGCGCGCCGCCGAAGCCGGCAATGCGATTGGCGGTGACGGTGGACGAGTGTCCTTGGAGGTCGATTTGCAACGTTGACCCGATGAACATGTCGCAAGCATAGAGGCCCGCGGTCTGGCAGAACGCGCGGTTGGAACGCAGCGATCCGTCGGGGCCGGTAAAGAAAATGTCCGATCGGGCGCGAATATAGTCGTCCATGCCCACTTCCGATCCGAAGCAATGGACGCTTTCCACCCACCCCGATTCGATCGCAGGGATCAATGTGGGATGGGGGTTCAGCGCCCACTGGGCCGCCACCTTGTGCTTGAGTCCCAGTCGCTCGCCGTAGGTTGGCAAAATGAGCTCGATCGCAGCGGTGTTGAAGCCGATGCCGTGATTGAGGCGCTTGACGCCGTATGGGCCGTAAATGCCTTTTAGCGCCATCATGGCCGTCAATATCTGCGTTTCGGTAATGGCGGCGGGATCGCGTGTAAACAGCGGCTCGACGTAAAACGGCCTATCGCTTTCGATCACGAAGTTCACCCGATCGCCGGGAATATCGACACGCGGCACGCGGTCGACGATCTCGTTGACCTGAGCGATCACGATGCCATTCTTGAACGCCGTGGCTTCGACCACCGTGGGCGTGTCTTCGGTATTGGGGCCGGTATAGAGATTACCGTCGCGATCTGCACTGACGGCGGCAATCAGCGCCACGTTCGGTGTGAGATCCACGAAATATCGCGCAAACAGCTCCAGATAGGTGTGCACCGCGCCCAGGGCGATCTTGCCACCGAACAGCATCTGCGCAATGCGCTGCGATTGCGGGCCGGAGTAGGCGTAGTCCAGGCGCCTGGCGATGCCGTTCTCGAACACGTCCAGATGCTCCGGCAGCACGACGCCCGATTGCACCATGTGCAAATCGTGAATGATGGCGCTATCCGCCTCCGCCAATGCCACCGCCAGCAGATCCGCCTGCTTCTGGTTATCTCCCTCCAGGCACACACGATCTCCGGGGCGAATCACGGCCTCGAGCAGGCGCGTTGCATCTGCTGCGGGCACGCATTTGCCATCGGCCAGGCGGGCGCCCGCGTTCAACCGCTGCGATTTGTCGCGCTGGGCGTGATCCCAATTCGTCATTGCATTCCTCCACAAACGTGCCGGATCGGCAGGGCAGTCAAATGCCCACGTAAAATGATAGGCTCGCCGGCCTCAGCCATTTATGAAGTTATCAACCGCCATTCAGAGGGTTTCGTAATGCGCCCCTTGTCGCCCGAACTGCTGCGCAGCTTTCTTGCTGTGGTCCAAACGGGCAGTTTCACGCTGGCCTCCGAGCGCGTGAGCCTATCGCAATCGACCGTCAGCCAGCATGTGCGTCGGCTCGAGGACATCCTGGGCTGCGCCTTGCTGGAGCGCGACACGCGCAACATCCGGATGACGCGACAGGGCGACGCGCTGTTTCACTACGCCGGCAATATCCTGGCGCTGATGGAAGACGCCTTTGCCGCCGTCAGCGGACCCGCGTTGAACGGCACGGTGCGGTTGGGGCTTTCCGAAGACTTCGCATCACTGCGACTGACAGCAGCGCTGGCCAGCTTTCAGCAGCGCAACCCCGAAGTGGAACTACATATCGCCACCGGGATGAGCGGCGATCTCTTTCGCGAGCTGGATGAAGACAAACACGATCTGGTCTTCGCCAAACGCGTGAGCGGCAGCCAGCGTGGCCAAGTGGTGCGAACCGAAAAACTTTACTGGTGTGTGGGTCCCAATTCGCCCATCACCGGCGGCGAGACCGTCTTGCCGCTAGCGCTGCATCCCGAACCCAGCGTCTCGCGCACACGCGTGCTGGAAACGCTCAAAGCCATGGGGCGCCCTTACAAGATCAGCACAGTCAGCAGCAGCGTGGCAGTACTCAAAGCGGCCGCCATGGCGGGCTTGGGCATCAGCGCCTTTGCCGATTACGTGATCCCGCAAGGGTTGGTCAAACTGGAACAAGGCATGCCTTTGCTGGGCGAACTCGAATTCGTCATCGACCGCAGCACGTCGGCGTCGCAAGCTGTGCTGGCCTTGGAAAATACGATCAAGGCGGCAGCCGTAGAACTGTAATCGCCCGGGTGTGCGGAAGCGCATCGGCGTGGTCGTGGATCGCGTCCGAAGAGCCTGCCGTGGCTGCTATGCACGTCATGCTTCATGATGTGGGTGATAGAGTCGTTTGCCTGTCATGCGATGGCTCCCCCCCGGGCTCGACGTGTTACGAGTTCAGTCGTGACCCGTACACATTTGATCCTCGATCATGACGATTCCTTGACCGGACGTTACAGCGCAATCGACGATTTTCGACATCCTGCCCGGCCGATGCTGGCGCTCCAGCCGATATAAGGGCAGATGCGTGAACGTGACAGGAAGCTGAATGCCGCGGTGCAGCAACTTAATGTAGCGTTTCGTGTCTGGCATCCCCAGGTCTTTATGGGCACTATCTCAAAGTCTCAGACGATTTCAGAGTAGGAACATGAAATTAATCGATGGATTCATTGTCGACGTCAAAGTCTTGGAGGCTCATGGTGCAGCGTACAAATTATGTGCAGAAACGCGGCATCCCGAGGGCTTGTCGGATGTAAAGCAGTGGCATGTGCCGTTCCAGGGGGTGATCGTTTCCATGGATCAGGCCGAGCAGTTGGCTGCCCGTGCGTTGGATGGCATCAAACGCATCAGTTCAAATGGCCAGCCGCACTTCAACCTGTTGAAAGAAGCGGCGGTGAAAAACGATTGGTGGGTGCCGGCCCGCTGATCGCGGAGTCGCCACATCGGCGCGTAGCAAAGCGGCCTGAAGTACTCAGGCCGCTTTGCTCTTGTGCGCGTTCAAGCGCGATGCGCGCCCGCTATGATGTTCGCTCCAACTGCAAACGGTGCCGTCGAGCGCCGATAACCTCGGAGACGCGAACATGCCTCAGGAACAACCCGCCGAACTTACGACTGCTGCGATTGAAGCGCGCTTGGCCGCCAGCTTTAATCGGCAGGGCCTGATGGCGCTCCTTGGCGCTCAACTGCATTCGGTGGCGTGGGGCAGGGTGGTCATCCGCTTGCCCTTCCGGGCCGAGCTCACGCAGCAGCACGGTTATTTTCATGCCGGTGGCACCAGTGCCATTGCCGATACTGCGGGCGGTTACGCCGGGCTGACGCATTTTCCACCCGACCACTCCGTGCTCACGGTCGAGTTCAAACTCAATCTGCTGGCGCCCGCCGAGGGCGAATATCTCGAAGCCGTTGGGCAAGTGGTGCGTTCCGGCCGCACCCTTACCATCTGCACGCTGGAGGTGTTTGCGATCAAGGCGGCGCAGCGCACGCTGGTGGCGCTCGGTCAGCAAACCCTCATGTGCGTGCGAGACCGGTAATACCGGCGACGAGCGCAATACTCGCCGCGAATCAGATCGTCTTAACGGCGCCGTTGGCCGCGCATCATCAGCAACGCCACCACGACGGCCACCGCTGCAATGAGGGTAGAAATCATGCCGAGGGAGGCCAGGCCGAAATGACGGATGCCAAGGCCGCCCAGGATCGCACCCAACCCAATGCCGGCATTCGCCGCCGAAATGTTCATCGTGGCCGCAAACGCCTGCGCCTTGGCACCCGCCTGCATCACGCGCACTTGGCAGATCGGAAAGAGCGCGGTATAGGCGATGCCCCACGCAACGAGCGACACGATCAGCCAGGGACGCTCCGCAGCGAGCGGCACCGCGGCCAACATACCTGCGCCAAGGATCACGAGAAACAACACCGTGGCGCCCAGCGGCTTGCGATCGACCATCACACCGCCGAGATGATTGCCAATCAAGCCGACGGCACCGAATCCCATCAGCCACCAGCCCACCTGGTTCGCCGGGATACCGGCAAGCGTTTCCAGAGTGTCGGCGAGATACGTGTACGCTGTGAACATCGCCGTGAATGCCAGCACGGAAAGCAGCACATGCGCGAGGAAGCGCGGTTGCTTCAGAATGGCCGTCTGCTTTACGCCGTCCGATGTGACGGGCGATGCCGGCAAGGCGGGCATGCACACGTGCATGAGCACACCGATCAACGACGAAAGCGCTGCCAGAATCCAGAAGCTGCCCCGCCATCCCACGGAGTCGGCGGCTAGCGTGCCAAGCGGTACGCCGAATACAAGGGCAGCAGAGATGCCCAAGTAAATCTGGGATACCGCCTTGCCGGATTTGCCGGGACCCGCCAGTTGGCCCGCCGTTTCGCTTGCGGTGGCCCAAAACACGGGCAGAAGCAGCGCAGGGATAAACCGGGCCACGCCGAGCACCCAGATATTGGTTGCGAGCGCCGCGAGGATGTTCGACGCGGCGAATACGGCGAGGATGAACGTAAAAAGCTTCTTGCGATCGAGATGGGCGAGCTTGGCCGTCATGGTCGGACCAAACAGCATCACCGTAAACGCGAACAAGGTGACCACTTGGCCGGCCAGCGCAATGGAAACGTTTAAATCGCGCGCCAACGCGGGCAGCAAGCCCACGATCAGAAATTCGGTCGTGACGATCACGAAGCCGGCGACGGCCATGATGAATATCTGTGGGCCAGTGCGGGCAGGCGCGTGGTCGGAAGGAGCGGCCAGTGTGGCGGCAGAAGATGACATGAGACTTTACTCAACGAGAAGGTTGCGCTAGCTTATTCAAGAATCAGATGCCAATTCTGGCTATCTTTTATCGATTGAGCGGAATCCAATTCTTAAATAGGGTAGGCATGTTCTCGTCTGAACGACTGAAAGGCATCGATGTATTCGTCTCCGTGGCGGACCTGGGCAGTTTCACGGCCGCGGCGGAACGCTTGAATTTGACGAGCTCCGCCGTGGGTAAAGGCATTGCGCGATTGGAGAGCCGTCTGGGCAGGCGCTTGTTCAATCGCACCACGCGGCGCCTCGCCTTGACCGATGCGGGCACCGAGTTTTACCGCACCTGCGCTCGCATTCTGTCCGAGCTCGAGGAAGCCGAACTGGCGCTGCACACGGACGAGGGCGAAGCGTGCGGCCGCGTCCGCATCGACCTGCCCGCGTCGTTCGGGCGACTGCATGCGTTACCGGCGATTCTTCGATTCGTTGCGGATCGCCCCAAGCTGATGCCGCACATCTCGTTTTCCGACCGGTTCATCGATCCGGTCGAGGAGGGCGTCGACATTCTATTGCGCATCGGGGGGTCCGATACCTGGCCCTCAACCTGGGGGCATCGGTTTCTCGGCGCCCAACGACTCATCTTCTGCGCGTCGCCCCACTACCTGCAGGCGCATGGCCAACCGGAAACGGATCGTGATCTGGAGACGCATCAGTGCATCAGCTACGCCTCGACCGATGGCGTGGTTCGCCCCTGGTACTTCGTCGGCGCGCATGCCGGCGATATGGAACGGCGCGTGTTGCTCGCCAGACTCGCGGTGGGGGATGGCGAGGGGCTGGTGCTTGCGGTGTTGGGCGGGCACGGCATCGCGCAACTTCCGATGTGGCTCGCCAAGCGTCATCTCGATGCGGGAACGTTGGTCGAGGTGCTGCCGCATCTGGCTACCGATAGCTTGCCGATCAATCTGGTCTGGCCGAAAAGCCGCGAGGGATTGCCGAAGGTAAAGGTGATGCTTGAGATGCTGGCCGAGTGTTTGACGCCGGACGGCTGGGTGGGCGGGGAGGGTGGTAAGTAGGATTGGATTCTCGGCTATTGCGCTGGAGACGGTTTGCGGCGGTCTACTGCATTTCGATCGAGCGCCGCCTAAGCATGCGGGTGAAGGCCCGGGCTGCCGACGAGGGATGGCGGGTCGGCAAATGAACGACACTGATGGGGACCGGTGGCATCTCGAATTCGCGCAATACTCGAACAAGGCTGCCGTCTTCCAGCAACGGCTCGACCAGATAATCATTCACCATGATCAAGCCGACCGATCGCGCTGCGGCGCTCACCAGCGCCTCGCCGTCGTCGACCGTCAATCGCGCAGGTAGGCTCATGGACGTAGGCACCCCGTCGACAACAAAGCTGTACGTGAAACGAACCGCCGTATCCGGCGTCACATAACCGATGACGCTATGCCGCAACAGATCCTCCGGGTGGGTGGGCACTGTGGCTGCCGACAGATATTGCGGCGATCCGCACATCACGAAACGGGTGTGGCCGATGCGGCTGGCAATCATGCTTGAGTCAGGCAAATGGCCGATCCTGATCGCCACATCGACACCTTCGTCGATGAGATTCACCACCCGGTCGCTCAAACGCACCTCCACCTCAACCTGCGGATACTGCTTTACGTAGTCTGCGATCACCGGCAGCACACGCATGCGGCCGAATACCCTCGACGCGCTGATGACGAGCTTGCCGTGCGGCGACGCGGCTCCTTCGACGGCTTCCTGTCCAGCCTGATGCAAATCGGCGAGGATCGTTTTGCAGCGCGCATGATAGACGGCACCGGCCGCCGTCAGGCGCACCGATCGGGTCGTCCGTGCCACCAGCGTCACGCCGAGTTGCGTCTCCAGGCGAGATACCGCTTTGCTTACGCCAGCGGATGTGATGCCGAGTGCCGTGGCGGCTGCACGAAAACCGCCTTTGTCGCCCACTGAGACGAATGCGTTGATCGCCGCGAGATCCATGTCCAAAACTCCGTTCAATCCGAATCAGCGACCGTTCATGCGCTGTCGAGTCGGCCGATTGCGTCCTTAGGGTTAGCAGTGTAAGTCGGCAGATGGGCTTTTTCAGAGATTGCCACGCCGCTAGTCTCTTTCTATCGGAAATGTTCACCTGTGGGCGACCGCGGCGAACACCCAACCAGGAGTCAATCGTGTCAGATCTGTTCAAACCCTTCACGTTGAAAAGCGTCACGTTGCGCAATCGTATCGTTGCCGCACCCATGTGTATGTACTCGGCGGCCGACGGTGTGGTTGGCGAATGGCATCGCGCTCACCTCGCTCAATTGGCCGCAGGCGGCGCGGGGCTGGTGACGGTGGAAATGACGGCTGTGTCGCCGGAAGGACGTATCACCTGGGCCGACAACGGTCTGTGGAACGACGCTCAGGCGCAATCGCTCAAGCCCGCGGTCGATGCGATCAGGGCGGCCGGTGCCGTGCCGGGGATTCAGCTCGGGCACGCCGGTCGCAAAGCGAGCTCGAATCGCCCCTGGGAGGGCGACAATCAGATTGCAGACGACGCTACGCACGGTTGGCCAGTCATCGGCCCGTCCGCGTTGGCGTTCGGCAGTGAAAAAGTGTGGAAGGTACCGTCCGAGATGACCATGGACGACATCGCACGGGTGCAGGGCGATTTTGTGGCCGCCGCCCGACGTGCCCGCGACGCAGGGTTCGAGTGGCTTGAACTCCATTTTGCACATGGCTTTCTGGCGCACAGCTTCCTCTCGCCCTATTCGAATCGACGCGCGGATGGCTACGGCGGCAGCTTCGACAATCGGACGCGCTTCATCCGCGAGACCTTCGCGGCAGTGCGTGAGGTGTGGCCGCAGAATCTTCCACTGTCGGTAAGGCTTGGCGTGATCGAATACGACGACCGGGATGAGGAAACCTTGGCGGAATCCATCGCGCTCATCAAGCTGTTGAAGCAGGACGGGCTGGATTTCGTCAGCGTGAGCGTCGGTTTCTCGACCCCCGACGCTACGATCCCCTGGCATGCTCCGGCATTCATGGCGCCAGTAGTCGAGCGGGTTCGCCACGAGACGGGCGTACCCACGGCAATCGCGTGGGGCGTAGGCGATCCTGTGCTTGCCGAGCATGCGGTGCATAGCGGTCAAGCCGATCTGGTGAAGATTGGACGTGCGCTGCTGGCCAACCCGCATTGGCCGTACACGGCCGCCGTGGCGCTCGGCGTGAAAGCGGCTTCGTGGGCGACGCTACCGGCACCCTATGCCTTTTGGCTTGAGCATCATCAACCCAAACCGGTTGATGAGGCCGTAGAAGCCTGAACGTTCCGATCCGGGTTACGCGCAACTTCAACGGAAGCCGCCGCGTTCATCAACTTGCGGCTTCAGACCTCAACCTAGCTTCAGGTCAAGCGTGTGTTGCAGCTGAACACGGTGTTGCGCGCTATCGTTCGAATCTCTCGAAAGCACTTTTGCCGGGATGACTGTTGTCGGGTAAGTGTGATTCTGACTAAAGTTCCTCGAGGCCGTAACGGGTTCGCGCGATGGGCTCGATCAAACAGGGGCACTGATCAATGACAGACAGGAAACACGTCGACGACCCCACGGATTCGCCGCGAAGGGGGGATGACCTGTGGCATGACGATGTGCATGTGAAGATCGCCACCACGGATGACGTCGATCGCATTCGCGACATCGTCACCGCCGCCTATTCAAAGTATGTGCCGCGCATCGGCAGGCGGCCCGCGCCGATGGATGCTGACTATGACGCTTTGGTGAAAGGCGGCAAGATCTTTGTGCTTAAGCGTGAAGCGAGCGTGCTTGGTTTGATCGTCCTCGGCCGTGAGAACGATGCCCTCACGGTCGGCAATCTTTGCGTCGCTCCCGAAGCGCAGGGCAAAGGGTTTGGGCGCGTGCTCATGGCGCACGCTGAGACGACAGCGAGGTCGATGCGTCTGCCGGCCATAACGCTTTTCACGAACGAAAAGATGCATGAGAACATTGCCCTGTACTCGAAACTGGGTTTTGTGGAAACGGGCCGGAGAACAGAGCAAGGGTTCGAAAGAGTCTATTTTCGCAAGGCACTTGATCGTGTGAGCGACGTAGCGCGTTGTGTTTAGACGGTCGGCTTACGATTGATGATCGTCGGATTCGCTCACGCCGCACCATTGCGCGATGAACAGAGCAATCGTCTTGGTGATCAATCGGAGTGATTCAATGTGCACACGTTCATCGAAGCCGTGAATGTCGAGTGACTTCGGCCCGTAAACCAACGTTGGCATATTGCCGTAGATGACGAAGACCCGGGCATCAAGATAGCCAGGCGTCGTAAAGCTCTCAAGGTCGCTTTGGAAAGCAATCTTGTGGCAATCGCGCAGGGTGTTTTCGGCCGCGCTGCCTTCCTCGAGCACATACCCTTCAGCATAGAAGCCGGTATAGGTGACTTTCGGCGCAGTGCCGCCCAACCGTGGATCGGAAACGGCCTCTTGCAGGCACGCGTCGATCTGGGCGCGGGCTTCGTCTGCAGTCGTACCAGGGTAGATCGCTGCGCGAACGTCAAACTCGCACCAAGGCGGTACCGTCGACGGCCAGTCGCCGCCCTCGATTTTTCCGATGTTGAAATTGATCGGATGATCGAGGTGTTCAAAGTGGCGATGGCAGTGATGCTCACCATTCCATTTGGTCTCCACGCGCCGCAGTGCCTCGATGGCAGCATATGCCGCATCGATCGCATTGAAGCCATTGCCCATTTCGCGCGTATGCGTAGGATGCCCCTGAACGCGCACCTTGAACCACAGCACGCCCACGTTGGCGCGCACAAGCATGTTTTCTTCGGGCTCCGGAATGATGACGGCGTCTGCCTGGTAGCCGCGCAAGAGTGCAGCAAGGGCGCCATTGCCCGTACATTCCTCTTCGACGACGGATTGGAAGTAAATCGGTGCCGCGGGCGCAAACCCGGCTGCGCGCACGGCGTCGTAGGCAAACAGGTTGGCGACCAGGCCGGCTTTCATGTCGGCCGATCCGCGCCCATACATCCATCCATCCACGATCGCGGGGTCCCAAGGCGAGCGGCTCCACATATCTTGCGGGCCCGTCGGCACCACGTCGATATGCCCGTTGAGGATCAGTGACCGACCCGTCTGTTGGACGGGTCGATAGGTCCCCACCACGTTGAACGCATTTTCATACGACACCGTCACGGGGCCGAAACCGGGATGCGATTCGATGTCCTTCACGTCGATCTTCCAGCGATCCATGGAAAAGCCGCGTGCGCGCATCGCTTCGTAAAGAAAATCCTGCGCCGTATGTTCCTGCTCTCGCAGGGAAGGAAACCGCACGAGATCTTGGGTGAATTCAAGTTGTGCGTCGAAGTGCGCGTCGACGGCCTCCAGGATCCGGCGGGTTCGATCTTCTGAGAGGGCAGGGGGCATCGTGATGTCGGTCATCGGGTTTCCTTTTAGATTTCTATAGAGGTCGGCTCAAATACTTGATGTGGATAGCGTCGAGGCTATGCGGCGCTTGTGGCCAGCCAGCGCCCAAATCGATATCAGCGTGATCAACGAGAGAACGGAATAGAAAATGGCGAGGGGTAGCCACTGCCCGGGGTAGTGATAGATCAGCCAGGTTCCGATCAGCGGTGTCATGCCTCCGGCGACCGCGCCACACAGCTGGTACGAGAGTGAAATGCCGGAATATCGGATGTGCGTCGCAAACGCAGAGCTGATGTATCCCGCCATCGCAGCGTAGATCGCTGCCATGAACACGAGCACGATCGCAATACCGGCGATGATGCTGAATGCCGTGCCTTGAGTGACGAGCATGAACATCGGATAGGGCGCGATCACGGAGCACATCGCGGCGGTGATGAGCACACGTGTGGGGCCGATGACGTCGGCCAGCCACGCTGCCAGCGGCTGCACCAGAAACTGGATGATGGCCACGACGAACAGGCAGTCAAGAATGAGCGTGCGGCTCAGACCCAACGTCTGGGTCGTATAAGACAGCATGAAGGTATTTGTGAAGTAAATGCCGCCGATCGCGACTGTACACACGCCCATGCACAATAAGACGGTTCGCCAAGCGGTGCGAAGCACTTCCTTGGCGGGCACTTCGGCACGTTCCTGGCGCGCGAGCACCTTGGCAAAGTCGGGCGATTCGTTGACACCCCTGCGGATGAAATAACCCACGAGCAGCAGCACGGCGCTGATCAGGAACGGCACGCGCCAGCCCCAGCTGACGAAGTCGGCTTCCTCCAGCGTCGTGAGTAATCTGAATGCCAGCAGCGATAGGATCAGTCCTGCAGGACTTCCAAGTTGCGCAAATGAAGCGGCAAACGTCTTGCGGCGCTGCGAGGCGTGCTCGCCGGCCATCAATACTGCGCCGCCCCATTCGCCGCCCACCGCCAATCCTTGCGCCAGGCGCAGAAGCAGCAGCAACGCAGGCGCCCAAAGGCCGGCGGTTTCATAGCTTGGCAGCAGCCCGATGCCCACCGTGGCGACGCCCATGATCACCAGTGTGGTCATCAGGGCATTCTTGCGGCCGACCCGATCGCCGTAATGGCCGAAGATAATGCCGCCGATCGGGCGCGCGAGAAATCCTGCAGCAAAGGTGCCGAACGACGCCATGGTGCTGACGAAGGGGTCAGCGGTGGGAAAGAAGACCTTGCCAAACACTAAGGCGGCAGCCGTGGCGTAAATGTAGAAGTCATACCACTCGATCGTGGTGCCGACGAATGCAGCAGTCGCGGCCCGGACGGGCTGGCGATCTGCGGAGGGAGCGGCAACAGCGCGCATCATTTCCTCTTGGGAGTTTTCATTATTCAAAGGTGTGTTTATCGCTCCCGTCACAACATTACGTCAATTTATGATTTCTAATATTTCACTTAAGATGAAATAATGTCTGGCACCACCTGCGGGCCAATCGTTCCGCAGTCTTTCGTGCGAGACCCGATGAAATTGCCTGCCCATCCTGAGACGAGAATCGCCGATCATCTCGATTGGAATCTATTGAGAACGTTCCTGGTTATCGTGCAGGAGCGCAGCATCAGCGGGGCTGCCGCCAAGATGCATCGAACGCAGTCGGCGGTCAGTCAGGCGTTGAAACGACTGGAAGAGCAACTCGACCGCCGATTGATCGAACGGCACAACACGGTCTTCACCGTCACCAATGCGGGCGAAGAAGTCTGCCGCGCAGCGGAAGCCATCCACGGCAATGTCTCGCAACTTCTATCGGACGTGTCGCAGACGGAAGTCGAAGAAACGGGCCGGATTCATCTGTATGTGGCCAGCAGAATCCACTCACACGTCTACGACCGCTTTTGGTCGCTGTTCCATCGGCAGTACCCACGCATCGAAGTGCAGATGGAGGTTCTTGCGAGCAGCGAAATCGTCCAGCTTATGCACCAGGGCGCGGGCACCGCCGGTATCGCCTTGTGCCGCCAGATGCCCAAACGTCTCGAAAGCAAGGTATTCCTGCACCAGCGATATGCGCTCTTCTGCGGTCGCAACCATGCGCTGTTCGGCCGGCCGGACCTTCGAATCGAGGATTTGATGAGCGAGAATTTCGTGTCGTTTGCGAGTGACACCCTGGGCGACAGCTTGTCGCCACTCACGATTTTCCGAGATCAGCGAGGGTTTTCGGGAAGGGTGATTGCCACGTCAAACCAACACGACGAAGTCAAACGCCTGCTTATCGCCGGCTTGGGAATCGGATGTTTGCCGGAACACAGCGTGCAACGTGATCTGGAGGAGGGGCGGCTATGGCGTTTGCCGCCCGGCGAGGGCGTGTGCTCCGTCGACCTGCACCTGCTGTGGCACCGCAACGCCCAGCGAAGCTCTGCCGAGTTGGCATTCCTGAAGTGCTTTCGCGACTGTATCGACGGCTTTTCCATGGAGGAGCGGTTGGCCGCCGGTGGTACCGAATGAGTACGTGATAAAAAGATCCGCGCTCAGCGATCCCGCGCGACATCGAGCACCGCATTCCCAAGCACCGCACCGCGCTCGACCGCCTCGTGTGCCGCAACGATTTCTTCCAACGCATAGGCGGGCTGTACCACATGTTGCAGCACGTTCGCTTCAAGTAGCGCGTTCAGCCCATCAACCGTGCGCCGGCGCGCCTTGGCGTCAAGTTCGTAGACGAGAAAGAAGTGCAGGCTGATGGAGCGGGGCATCCAGGCCCCGAAGTTCAGCGGCACGGCATCGCGCACGTTTGAGCCGTAGCAGACGAATCTGCCGTGCGGGGCGAGCACGCCTTGATCGACCAACCCGGCGCTGGTCGAAAAATCCATATCGATGATTGCATTGACGCCAGCACCGTCTGTCAAGGTGCGTACGCGGTCAGCCACAGATTCGGTTTTATAGAGGATGATGTCGTCGAATCCTGCGTCCCGCATCATCTGCGCTTTCGCAGCCGATCCGACAGTGCTGATGACCCGGGCGCCGCGTGCGCGTGCCATCTGCGCGGCATAGAACCCTACGCCTGACGTGCCGCCGATGACGAGCACGCTGTCGTTGGCACCGATTTCGGCAAGTTCCACCGCGCGATATGCGGTGAGCCCCGGGATGCCCATGCAGGCACCTGCCTCGAAAGATGTTGCGTCTGGCAGGTGAACTGCCTGGTCGGCCGGCAGGGTGATGTATTCGGCGGCCGTGCCGTAAGGCCGGTTGTATTGGCCATTCCAGATCCACACGCGCTCGCCGATGCGGGCGGGGTCGACGCCGCTGCCCACCGCAGCGATCACGCCGGCGCCGTCGCTATGCGGAATGATGATGCCGGCGCGCACTGGCCGACTGCCTTGCCGCGATTTCACGTCCGAAGGATTGATACCCGACAATGCAAGTTTGACCTGCACCTCGCCGGCGCCGGGTTCGACGATCGGCTGTTCGCCGACCGTCAGCACCTCGGCGGCCGCACCATTTTTCGCATACCAGGCAGCGCGCATTACAACTCTCCAGTTTTCACAAAGCGGTTGGTCAACGTGCCCAGTCCGGTAAGGGTGACCTCTACGGTGTCGCCATGCTGAAGATTGGGCGACTCGCCATCGGTGCCCATCCAGATCATGTCGCCGGGGTAGAGCGTGAGATACCGGCTCATGTCCACGATGAATTCCTTGATGCCGAACAGCATATCGGATGTACCGAATCGTGTGGTCTCCCGACCGTTCACCGTAACAACGGTTTCCATGTTTGCAACGTCCACCTGCGTGCTGATCCACGGGCCCATCGGCTTGAAGGTATCTGTGTTCTTGGCGCGCCAGAACGTGCGATCGGTGGCCTGCCAGTTGCGCTCGCTGACGTCGTTGCCGATGGTGTAGCCGAGAATGCAGGCATCCACATCGTCCAGTCGCAGGTTCCGGGCTTTCTTCCCGATCACCACCACGAGCTCTCCTTCGTAGTGCACGCGGGTGGCGTCCGCCGGCATGATCACGTCGCGATCATGGGCGATGAGTGCATTATTTGCCCGGTAGCCCACGTCGGGCTTCGTGGGTATGGCCTTGCCTTCCGTGCTGATGTGCTTCACATAATTCAGGCCCACCGCGTAAAACGTGGGCGGAATGACCGGCACCTCGAGTTGCACATCGTCGAGCCTGAGGATCGTGGAGGTTTTCTCGTAGCCCTCGAAAGGGTTGCCGTTGACGGCAGTGATGCGGTCGTCGTCGCCCAGAATGCCGTAGCGAGATTGCGCGTCGTCGTTGTAGCGGATCCATCTCATGTGAGCTTGTCCTTGAAAGTTCAGGCGGTGGCCAGAAAGCTGGGTTCGTCATTACGCATCGTCAGGATGAACCATTGGGCGTCCACGCGCTTCAGATCGATATGGGTCGTACGAATGGATTCGATCCCGGCAAGCGGTGCCGGTCCGGGGAGGGCGGTGTCGGACTGATGGCGTACGACCACCATGTAGGCCCGCATGACGCAGGTATCCTCGTCGTACCGATCGGCGACGAGGTTGGTGATCAGGTGATGGATGCGCATATGCGGCGGTCGTTTCATCAGCGCGTCATGCACCTGCTGATGTCCTTGTAGGACGGCACCTTGTCGATGCCAGGTTGCGTGGGGTGCCATCAAGGCAGTAAGTGCCTCGTAATCCCGATCATCGAGATGACGAAAAAACGCCATGACGCGATTCGTGCACGTGCTCAATGTGTCACTCATGTGATCGTTGCTCCAGAGAAATGGGAATCGACCGCTGCAAGCAGCCCCCGATCGATGTCGGCCAGACGGGTGGCACCGCATAGCTGCATCGTGCGACGCAACTCGTCCTGCAGGATCAGAAGCGCTTGGTCCACACCCGCTTCACCGGCGGCCAGCACGCCGAAAAGGGTGGCGCGCCCGGTCATCACGCCGCTTGCGCCAAGGGCCAATGCCTTGACGATATCGCTACCGCGGCGCACGCCACCGTCCAGCAGCACGGGTACGCGCCCCGCTGTGGCGCGCACGATGCCTGGGAGGGCATCGAGCGTGGCGACGCTCGTGTCCAGTTGCCGGCCGCCATGGTTGGACACCGCGAGGGCATCCACGCCCACTGCCAGAATGGCGTCGACATCCTGCGGGTGGCACACGCCTTTGACGATGAGCTTGCCGGGCCAGCGGTCACGCAAGGCCTTGAGCCCGTCGAGATCGAACGCGGGATCGTAGTTGCGTCCCGCCACGGACACCATTTTTTTGGAGTCGGAACTCAACGCCTTCATGCCGGCCAGGCTTGGCATGGTGGGTGGCGCCTTCATCAGCATGTTGAGCGACCAAAGCGGCTTGCGTACGAACTGGCCGATGTTGCGGTGGGTAAGCTTCATCGGAAACGCCAGCCCGTTGACGAAGTCGCGCTCTCGCTTGCCGCCCACTGGTAGGTCGACGGTAATCATCAAGCCTTCGTAATCGGCCACGCGGGCGCGTTCGATCAAGTCGTGCAGCCGCGCTTTGTCCTGCAGGATATAAGCCTGAAACCAGTGTCGGCCCGGGGCTTGGTCTGCAATCTCCTCGATCGAGGCGGTAGCAGATGTCGACAACGTGTACGGGATGTTGAAGCGCGCCGCTGCACGGGCGAGTGCGATGTCGCCACCGCGCCAGCCGAAGCCGACGGCGCCCGTGGGCGAGATGGCCAGCGGCAATCCCATCGGCCGCTCGAAGAGTGAAGCGGAAAGGTCGATGTTGCTGACGTTGCGCAGTACGCGCGGCATGAGACGCACGCGGCGGAACGCGGCGCAATTGTCGTTGAGCGTAATTTCGTCTTCCGCGCCGCCGTCGTAGAAGTCGAAGACACCCTTGGGCAGCCGCCGACGCGCAGCGTTGCGCAGCGTGTCGATCGAGAAGCAGTCGGAGAGAGTGGATCGCATCGCCGCGCCTTATTCAGGAGTGACGTTGCCTAGCTTGATCACCTGTGCCCAGCGCTGCTTGTCATTGATCAGGAACTGCCGGAAGGCGTCCGGCGAATCACCGATGACGACGGAACCGAGCGCGCCCAATTGCTCACGCACTTCCGGTTGTGCCAATGCATCGAGGGCGGATTTGTTCAGCTTGTCGACAATGGGCTTGGGCGTTGCGGCGGGCGCGAGCACGCCAACCCATGGGGCACCTTCCTCGAACCCCTTCAATCCCATGCTCTCCAAGGTGGGCACGCCGGGAAAGTCCGGACGCGGGTCGTTGGTGCCCACTGCCAGCACGCGCAGGCGCTTGTCGGCCACGTAATTTGCGATGCCCACGCTGGGATAGAACATGAACGATATCCGGCCGGCAATCGTCTCCTGCAGCGCAGGCCCGTTGCCCTTGTAGGGCACGTGCGTCATTTTCACGCCGGCAGCGGTCGAGAACATCTCTGCGGCGAGATGCGCCGATCCGCCGAATCCGGATGAGCCAAACGTGAGCTTGCCAGGCTGGGCCTTGGCATCGGCAATCAGGCTCGCCACATCCTCGTAAGGCGAATCGTAGCTGGTGACCATCACCAGCGGATTATTGGCCAGATTGGTAATCGGAACGAAGGCCTTGATGGGATCGTATTGATAACGATCCGGATACAGCAGTGGATTGACGTTCAACGTGAGCGAGGTCACGAGCAGGGTATAGCCATCGGGCGCGGCATGCATCACATCATTGGCTGCGATGTGGGCGCTGGCGCCGGGCTTGTTTTCCACGATCACCGATTGCCCAAGATTCTGACTCATGTGTTTGGCGACGATGCGCGCGATCACATCGGTGGGGCCGCCCGGCGAGTATCCGACCACCATGCGAATGGCGCGATCGGGATAATCGGCAGCGTGTGTCGCGGCCGAGGTCAGGCACGCCAGAGAAAGCGCAGCAAAGGCGAGGAGCTTGCGTGATGTCATGGTGTTGTCTCCGATATTGTTGTGGTTTGAATGGACGATTCGCTTGCGTGGGCACTGCCATCGATCCAGCCGCGCGTGCGGGCTGCGGCCGCCTCTCCTGATTGCTTAGAATGCGTCGGGGAAATATCTGTCGGCCATCACCTGGCATCGGCGAATCAGACGATGTTCGTCCGGTCGATAATCTGGAATCGCGTTGTGGATCGTGCCCATGTTTTCCCACATCAGTACATCGCCCTCCGTCCAGCGATGCCGATAGCGGTACTTGTCTTGCGTCTGATGCGCGAAGAGAAACGCCAGGACTTCCTCGCTGCGCGCTTCAGGCAGCTCGTTGATGCGTGTGGAATAGCCGGGATTGGCATAGAGCACCTTGCGACCGGTGATCGGATGGGTAAGAAACACGGGATGCGATACCGGCGGCTTGCGGCGGCGCTGTTCTTCGGTCAACGGTGGGCGGCTACTGCCTTTTTCCCGTCGCATCATTTCCCAGAACATATTGAAATCGTGTGTGATCGTCATGCCGTCGAGCTCCTCCTTCAACGCCGCCGGCAGATCCTCGTACGCAGCGTGCATATTGCAGAACTCGGTGTTGCCCAGCGGCTGGCCATCGCGCATAGGAATCTTGATCCCGTGGAGCACGTTGGCGAAAGCGATTGTCTTGCTGTAAGACATATCGGTGTGCCAGTCCTGACCGGCATCGCTCAACCCGATCGGCTTGCCGTTTTCAAGCATGTTCGACAGAATCATCACCTCCGGGAACTCGGGGTCGTGATAAAGGTTGGCCACATTAATTTCGAGCTTGCCGAAGGTCTCGGAAAAATCGCGCAACTGCTTCGCGTTCAGGTGCTGCTTCGGAAAGCTGATCACGCCGTACTTTCCCAGCGCTTGCTCGATCTCCCGATATTGCGCATCGGAGAGTGGTTGCGCCAGGTCGATGTCGTGAATGGTGGCGCCCATGGCGCTCGCTTTGGGTTCAATTCTCATGTGGTCTCCAGCGGGATTACAAGGCGTGATGCAGGATGGTGAGGATGTCGGCAGATGTCGTCACGGGGCGTGGGTTGAGCGCAAGGCCGCGTTCGCCCATGCTTTGTTCGGCAATGGCCGGCAGATCTTGAGCACTCAGCCCCAGCGCGGATAGCGTCATGGGCAGCCCCCAATGGCGATTCACGGCGTCGACCCAGTCGGCAGGTGAGTCGTGATGGGTTCCGGCAGCGTCGTTGAGCACGCGCAGGGCAGGGGCGAGATCGTGATGCACCACCGGGGCGTTAAAGCGCAGCGCGTGCGCCAGTATCACGGTATTGACGGCGCCGTGCCCCACGTTGTGGCGCGCGCCGATGACATGGCAGATCGCGTGATGCAGGCAGGTGCGCGCCATGGAGAGCACCACACCCGAGAGGTGGCCCGCGAGAAGAATGGTCGCGCGTTGATCATGATCCGGGTCGCATGCCGCACCGTGCGCCCGATCGCTGCGCTCCGGTGTATGCGCGCACAACGCCGAAGCAAACAGCGCCAGCGATTGCAAAGCGATACTCGTGGCGATCATCGACTTGTTGCGCGAGTACATGCCCTCGAAGCAATGCGCCACGCCATTCATTGCGGTGTAGCGCATGAGCGTCATCGGCACATCGCGACTAAGTGCCGGATCGATGAGAATCGCCGTACTGGCGAGATGACGGTTCCAGAAAAGCAACTTGTGATCGCCCTCGCGCACGCCGAAGCCCGGCGTGACCTCTGCGCCCGATGCCGTGGTGGGAAGGCTCACGATGGGCAGCTTGGGGCGCGTGCGCAGCGGGATCGTCACGCTCGCAGGCGGGGTGAAGCGGGTGGTGTGATCGGCGAGTCTGCCCCCTTCGGCCAGCAGCATTGCGAGCGCTTTAGCCGAATCGGACACACTGCCGCCACCGATGGCTACGATGCTGTCCGCCTCGTGGGCACGGGCCCGGTCAGCCAGCGCTTCGAGCAAGTCGAGATCGCCGTGTTGCGGAACATCCTGCGATTCGAGGATCGCGAGTCCGGTACAGCGCTCGCGCAGGCGAGCATAATCGGCCGACGCGGTCATGCGCGGTTGCGTCAGAATAACGGGCCGTTGGCAGCCGAGTTCCTTGAGCTCCTGCGCCAGCATCATTGCGCAACCATCGCCGAATCGCACGTGGGTACCGAAGAGGTAGTAGTCGATATCGGGGCGAGCCATGGCGCGGTCCAGACGGTGAAGACGAGACGATTCTATAGAGCTGTCTCACTCCAGCTAACCCTCAAAATGGAGAAATCATTTTTTCCATTTTGGAAACGCAAGGCTGACGAAGATGAATACGGTGGAGTGCATCGAGGTATTTGTGGAGGTGGCCAAAGGCCTGAGCTTCTCCAAGGCGGCGGAGCGCCTGGGCACCAGCCGCTCGGCAATTACCAAGAAGATCGCCTGGCTGGAAGCGGAGTTTGAAACGCAGCTGCTCACTCGCAATACCAAGCGCGTCAATCTCACCGAGAGTGGCGAGATTCTCTTGGAAAACGCGGAAGCACTGGCGATGACGATCAACAATCTGAAGGATCTGGTGCGCAGCCCTGTGCAGCGGCCGAGCGGCCGCATTCGTGTGGGCGCACCGCCATCGTTTGGCGCGCGCCACCTGGCGCCGGCGATCCATGCGTTTCTCGATCGCTATCCCGACATGCAGGTATCGCTGCTGATGGATGATGGACGCAGCGATCTCATCACCGAGAACATGGATCTCTCGCTGCGCATTGCCCCGAAGCTGCGCGATACCAACCAGATTGCGTACAAGATCGCTGTGGTGCCCCAGTTGCTCGTGGCTTCGCAGGCCTATCTCGACAAGCAGGGGCAACCTGTTCACCCCGACGAACTCGCGCAGCACAACTGCTTGCTGCACAGCCTGAAGGCGCCGACGGGTGCCTGGCAATTTATCGATTTACAAGGTGAGAAGCACGTGGTGCGCGTAAGCGGGTCGTTCAATTCCAATCTCGGCGAGGCCATCATGCAACTGGCGCGGAGTGATGCCGGCATCGCCATGCATCCGCGCTACATGGTTCATCGGGATATCGAGAGTGGGGCGCTGCAGGTGATTCTGCCTGACTACCGGTGCGAGGGACTCGACATCTTCGCCGTTGTGCAAAGCAAACGTTATCTGCCCTACAAGGTACGACTCTTCGTCGATCACCTCCGAGCGTGGTTTCGCACCATGGATTGGGCCGGTACCTCGCCGTAGGGCGGGTTAACACTAACTGACAACATCGATTGGCTTGATTAACGTATTCATTAATGTATGCGTTAATTAATGCGCTATCAGCCTCCTAGATTGGCAGACCGACAGATGAACGCTCAAGCACTTCCTCAGGAAACGCCGTCCATGGCCGACCAGGCATATGCCGAACTGCGTCGGAGAATCCTCGACAACGTATTCGCGCCGGGCTACCAGGCCCTTGAACAGGAGCTTGCGCTAGCGCTCGGAATGAGTCGAACGCCCATTCACGAAGCGCTGATCTGTCTGCAGCGGGAGGGGCTGGTTGAAGTGATTCCCAGACGCGGCATGCGTGTGCTGCCGGTGTCGCCTGCCGATATGCGCGAGATCTATGAGGTATTGACGGCACTCGAATGCATGGCCGTCGAGATCGTGGCGCGTCGGGGACCGGGGGCCGAGGAACTCCTGCCGCTGGACCGTGCGACACAGGATATGGCTGAGGCGCTGGACGCAGATGATCTGGATGCCTGGGCGAGAGCGGATGAGCGCTTCCACGAGCAACTCGTCCTGCTTTCGCACAACCGGCAGTTGCATCAAACCGTTTTGAACTACTGGGATCGTGCGCATCGGGCACGCATGTTCACGTTGAAGCTACGGCCCAAACCCGTGAACTCCACCAAGGAGCACTTTGCACTGGTGGAGCGTTTGCGCGCGGGTGATATCGAGGGTGCGGTGCGCGAAAACCGGGCCCATCGAGAGCGTGCAAGCCGTGAACTTCTGGCGATCTTCGAACGCTTTCGTCTTCAACAGGTTTAACGGCTCGACATCCATCACCTTCAAGGGATCATCTCTAATGACTGCACCACTTTCGAAGTACGCCATCGCGGTATTGCCGGGCGATGGTATCGGCCGAGAAGTCATGGCGTCGGCGTTGGCTGTGCTGGAAGCAGTTGCGCCACGCATTGGGCGGCGCTTCGAAACTGTCGCGCACCCCGCCGGCGCGCAGCACTACCTGGATACCGGCGTTGCGCTGCCAGAAAGCACACTGCAGTCGTGCCGCGACGCCCACGCCATTCTGTTTGGCGCCATGGGGCTCCCCCATGTATTGGGTGCTGATGGCACCGAGATCATCCCGCAGCTCGACATTCGTTTTGCGTTGGACTTGTACGCCGGCGTTCGGCCGATTCGTAGCTTCGCCGGCTTGCCCAGTCCCTTGAGCCATCCAGAAGCGACCACGATCGACCTGGTACTGGTGCGGGAAAATACGGAAGGGCTGTTCTATGCGCGTGGCCGCGGTGTGATGGAGGGCGACAGCGCCGCGCTGGACACGATGAAGATCACGCGTCACGGCACCGAGCGCATCTGCGATTTTGCGTTCAAGCTGGCCGAGCGGCGCCGTGCACAAGGGCGACTCGGTCATGTCACCAGTGTCGACAAAGCCAACGTCTTCCAGTCCATGGCGTTCTGGCGCAAGATCTTCGAAGAACAATCCAGACGCCATCCCACGATCGGTGCCGACAGCGCTTACGTTGACGCCATGGCATTGAATCTGGTCTTGAAACCCTGGCGCTACGACGTCCTGGTTACCGAGAACATGTTCGGCGACATCCTTTCGGACCTGGTGGCAGCGTTGGTGGGCGGCATGGGCATGGCACCATCAGGCGACATCGGCGATCAGTATGGTCTGTTCCAGCCCGCACACGGCACGGCACCCGACATTGCAGGGCAGGGCATTGCCAATCCGACGGCCATGATCCTCTCGGCGTCGATGATGCTCGATTGGATGGCAGGCAAGTACGACGATGAAGCCTTGGCGGACGGCGCGCGCATCATCGACGCTGCTGTTCAGGATGCGTTTGCGAGTCAGGCCGTACGCCCGCGCGAGTTTGGTGGCAGCAGCGGCACGACAGATATCACGCAGGCCGTCATCGACCGGGTATCGGCAAAGAACCTGGTTTCCGCCTGACCACAAAACCGAATAGAGCGGCTCTTCGATAGCCGCCATCTGGAGACAAGTCCATGAAACGCCTGATTTGCCGCGCGATCGCCGCGGCCTGCATCACTGTTGCCTGCGTAAACGTCCATGCGCAGTCTTATCCCGACCGACCCGTTCGCATCATCGTGCCGTCGCCACCCGGCGGAAGCACGGATCAACTTGCCCGACTGATGGGTCAAAAGTTGGGTGAAAAGTGGGGCCAGACGGTGGTCATTGAAAACAAGCCTGGGGCCGGTTTGACGCTAGGGGCGGATTACGTTACCAAGCAACCGCCTGATGGCTACACGTTGCTGATGGGCGCCTTGCATCACTCGATCGCGCCGGCGGTCTACAAAAGCCTGCCCTACGATTTTCAGCGCGATCTAACGCCGATTACCGTGGTGGCTGTGGTGCCCAACGTGCTCATCGTGCCGCAATCCTTGCCCGCCAAATCCGTGGCCGAACTCATTGCACTGGCGCGCGCAAAGCCCGGTAGCCTGACCTACGGGAGCACGGGCGCAGGCACCGCTCACCACCTGATCGGTGAACAGTTCAACGACATGGCCGGCGTGCAAACCCTGCACGTGCCTTACAAGGGAAGCGGGCCCGCATTGATCGATCTGATGGGCGGACGTATCGACATGATGTTCGACACCGTGGCCTCGTGCCTGCCGCATATTCAAAGCGGGAAAGTCCGCGCTTTGGCAGTGGCGACGTCCACGCGTTCCTCAGCGCTGCCTGACGTACCCACGCTGGACGAAGCGGGATTGAAGGGCTTTGACATTGCAACGTGGTTTGGCTTTCTCGCGCCCACCGGAACGCCGCAAGCGGTGATCGACAAGGTGCATCGCGACACCGTCGCGATTTTGAAGGATCAATCGATCCAAAAGCAGTTGCTCGCCATGGGTGCCGAGCCGGTTGGCAACACGCCTCAAGAGATGACGAAGCAGATTGCCGACGAGACGGTCAAATTCAAGGCGCTTGCTCAGAAAGCCAATCTTTCCATCGAATAACGTGAGGAGCACCTGATGCGTGCAGTATTGGTTGTCGAGTTTCGAATCAAGTCTTCCCATATCGCAGCGTTCGAAGGCGCCATGGCGGAAAATGCCCGTCAATCGCTGGCGGTTGAGCCTGGGTGCCTGCAGTTCGACGTTTGCAGAGATCCCGCAGAGGAGGGCGTGTTCTTTCTCTACGAGGTATATGAAGACGATGCTGCGATCCAGGCTCATCTGACGTCAGCGCATTTCCTGGAGATGAACGGCGCGACGCAGGATTGGGTGGAAAGCAAGTCAGTGCGCCGGCTTACGTTGCCGGATGGAGCGAAATCGACGTAGCAAATTGACGTCAGCGGCAGCCCGCTCGGTACATCTCGTACCGGACTTTGGGTTCGGGCGCGTCATTGGTGACGCCCACGCAAGCCATACCTATCTTTTCAAGCACGCGCTGTGATGCTCTGTTGGTCTGCAAGGTAATTGCGGTAAGCCCGTCCACGGGCAGTCGCTCAAAAGCAAGTGCTGCCAATGCACCTGTGGCTTCCTGCGCGAGACCTTTGCCCCAGCTATTGGGAAGCAGCGCATAAGCGATTTCGACGACGGGCCGACCCGTTGATTCGGCATGCTTGAATCCTGCGCGTCCCACTGGATCGCCACTGGCGATATCGTGCAAGACGAACATGCCATAACCATGATCCGCCCAATGCCGTACGCGTCCGTCCACATAAGCACGGCTGGCTGCTGCGTCACGGGTTCCGCCCATCGATGCCATCAAGGCGGTGTCTTCGTGCATTGCGATGATGAAAGGCAAATGCGCGGGCGTCAGGCGCCGCGCACATAATCGCTTTGTGTTGAATTCATTGGGAAGCGCGGCGGATCGCTGGATTGTGCGGCGGCTATTGGGCAGAACGACATGTCCGCGGATCATAGCGCGTGTGTCGTCATGGCGAAGCCAGCAACCGAGGCAGGATAATCGGCGGCAAAACCATTCTGAGCAGGGGCAAATTGTGGTTGGACAGCCAAAGCTCGGTACCATCCTGGCCGGAAGTCTCAGACACCGTCAAAGCGGCTTCAATTGAACGGATCACGGCAGTGATTTAGAAGGAGAAGATATGCGATCAACCTTCCCGATAAATAGCCTTGCAATACGCATAATGTATATTATGTAAAGTGACGTTTGTTGAAGGACGCACTCTCGAGCGGTTTGCCTGGTGTCGGCACTCAGGTGCCGACCTGCATCGCTCGAATCCAGCGACGTAACACCCTCGGATCCAGCCCCAGATCCCGCGCCACTTGCGATACGTTGCCATCAGGCGGTTCGGCTCAGCGAACTGCCTCGCGCTTGAACTCGTCCGTGAATTTGCGTCTGCTGCGCGCCATCTCTCTTCTCTCCATGCATCATCATGGCATCTGATGTGTCCGGAAGGACGGAGCAATGCCAGTCCTGGCAACGAATATTCAAGCCAGACTTGGGTAATGCACCAAGCTCGAGCCTCATCGCTTGAGCTTGATGCGGCGGTATTTCGTAATGAATACGTGAAGTCAGACCACCGTCAGCTACCCAAATCTCTACAACTATTGCGGTTAAGCGATGCAGTGCGGATCGGCAGCAAGCACCTTTCGAGCGTAGTACTCAAACGTTCGCTTCGAGCGTTTAGGCGTGAGAATCCAGTCGCGCGCTTCTCTGCCAAGTTTCGGATCAATTGGCTTAATGGTCCCGGATGCCATGGCGATTAGCTGAAGCCTCGCCGTACGCTCCATGTGATGGGCGAGAACGTATGCCTCATCCATGGAATCCGTCGCAACGAGTTGGCCATGATGTGCGAGCAAAATAGCCTTCTTATCGCCTAACGCGTTCGCAATCAACTCCCCTTCTTCGTTACCAACTGGGATTCCAGGCCAATGCGGCAGGAAAGCGCAGTTGTCATAAAGCACAGCTGAATCCATACACGTTACCTCGAGTGGAACCTCGAGCGTTGAAAGTGCCACCACGTGAAATGGATGGGTGTGAACGATACAGTTGACGTCGGGCTTTTGCTTGTAGATCCAGATGTGAAAGCGATTAGCTGCGTTTGCCATTCCTTCGCCTTCGAGAACATTTAGGTCATCGTCAACCAATAAAAGGTTGCTGGCTGTGGTCTCGTCCATTCCCACGCCAAACTGCTGGGTGTAGTAGGTGTTCTGATTGGGGCCACGCACTGTGATCTGACCCGACATGCCCGAGTCATGGCCCGCTGCATAGACCATTCGGCAAAGCAACGCAAGACGTTGGCGCTGGTCCCACTGTGGGCCACCAGCAAAATGCTGGTCCATTTGCGCAATCGCCTTTTGTACAAGTTCATCTTTCGTAAGGTCGTAAGTGTTGCTCGTTGAGGTTTCCATTGCTCTCAATTTCCTTTGATTTGATTGATCCTGATTACCTCGGCCCACTTGGCGCTTTCGGCATCAAGGAAAGTCTTGAATTCCACGGGCGTGCTGCCCACAGGTACGGCGCCCTGCTCTGCGAGTCTCGCTACAAGCTCTGGATCATGCAAAGCCGATCGCGTCTTCTCTGCTAGCCTCTGAACAATGGCCGTGGGCGTGCCAGCTGGCGCAAAAAGTCCATACCAATTCTCTGCGACGACGCCCTTGTAACCGAGCTCATTCAACGTCGGAATATTCGGTAAAAGTGATGAGCGCTCGGATCCCAACGTCGCCCAAAGCTTGACCCTTTCAGTTGCAGCGAAGGGCTTGAAGGTGAAGTACGTGTCGATCATCACCGGAACATGCCCAGCAACAAGATCGGTCACCGCTGGACCCCCACCTTTGTAAGCAATGTGTTGTAGCTGAACTCCGGAAGCTGTAGCCAAGCGGGCGCCTGAGAGATGAAATACAGTGCCCACGCCAGAACTCGCTATAACCCCTGCATTCGAATTCTTTTTGACCGTGTCTACAAACTCAGCGTAAGAAGATTCAGGCCGCTCCTTCGATGCAGCGAGGACTATCAGAGCACTAACCATTTGGGTGATCGGCTCAAATCCTTTGATCGGATCAACGTTCATCTTGTAGAAGTTCGGTGCGATGACTTGGCTGGCTGGACCGACAAGCAACGTGTACCCATCGGCTAAGGATCGACCAACGCTATCCGAACCAATCGTACCGCCAGCTCCAGGCTTATTCTCAACTATGACCGGCTGCCCTAGCTCCTGAGCGAGCTTTTGACCAACAAGTCGAGAAATCGCGTCAGCGCCACCACCTGGGGGGAAGGCTACGATCAGCCGTATAGGCTTGGTGGGGTACTCTTGGGCAATCGCGTCTGTAGCAATGGAACCACTCACCGCCAACAAGCAGACGCCAATTCGAAACAACGAATCTCGAATCATATTTTTTCCAGGTTAGGTTCAGACCGACTCACATCACGTGTTGCATGCGATCATCGTGAAGCTTCGTGTCCTATAGGACAATCTGGAATTTTTGATAGAGCGCTTCGGTTTTTCCGAACGCCTTGCCGACCTATGCGCTTAGACCTGCAGGACCTCAAGCTGGTAATAGCAATAGCCCGGACTGGAAGCATCACCGCCGGCGCGGGAGCATGCTTTTTAGCGCCTGCTTCAGCGAGTGAACGTCTAAAGTTGTTGGAAGGAAAACTAGACGTCGTACTGTTCAAACGTGAATCACGCGGTGTGACTGTGACCCCGGCTGGATTTGTCGTTATTCGTCACGCCCACGACATGTTGGCGCAATCCGAAAAACTGCAACTTGATCTGCTGCACCTAAGTCAGGGTCTGCAGGGAGAAGTCCGAGTCGCTACGAATTTCGTTGCCAGAGCTCGACTTTTAGACTCACCGCTAATTGCCTTTTTGAGATCCAACCCTCGCATCAACGTCGCGTTTGAGGAGGCTTCGAGCAACGAGGCACTTCAACTTGTACAGCAAGGAAAAGTTGAGTTGGGAGTGGCTGCCTTAAGTGATGCTCACGCTGACCTAGCCAGTCGGGCATTGTTCGTTGACCAGTTAGTGGCCGTGACGGCTAAGTGGCATCCAATTGCGGCAAAAGAACGGGTTAATTTCGTCGAACTGTTGGATTACGACTTCCTGACCTTTCAACCGTCATCGGCACTTCAAAAATACATACATGCTCAGGCCGCGGCCCTTGGACGAAATTTAAGAAGCAGAGTGTCTGCCGATGGTGTCGCTATGCTGTGCCGCATGGCCGAAGCTGATGTAGGTGTAGGCATTGCACCCCTGAGCTTGGTTGCAACTGCCCGCCACACAATGGCGATAGAAGTGACTCCTATCTCGGAGTCCTGGAGCAAGCGGGAGATCGGAATTTTTTGGCAGCCCAGCATGCCCACGGATTCGGCTGCGTACCGACTGATGGAATCACTGGCAACGACGACATTAAATGATCTGGAGTCCGACCCATAGCGCGGGTTCAACCTCAATCTCGGCCTCGCTGAGATAGCATGCGCTCTGCTGCTGACAAAAAGCGTGAACCAAGCCAGCGCCATCTCTACAACAATCCCTGAATTCCTTCCATCCCCGGTTCCCGCATCCATGTCGCTTACGCAGGTCTCTGCATCAACTCCACGATGATGCCGTCCGGCCCCGAGACGTACGCGACGCGCGTACCGGCTCGAGGGCCAGTGGGTATCGGCTGCGGCGAACCTTTCGCATGCCACCCCGCCAGCTTCACTCGCGCAATGGCCGCGTGAATGTCGGCCACCGTGACAGCGAGATGCACGGCACCGATCGCTCCTGCGCTGCCAGGTGTCTCGCCTAACGTACGACCCGTCGAATACTCCAGTAGCTCGATCGGATACCCGTTCGGCGCTACCACCAACGCCATCCTGCAGCGCGGATCATCGACGCCCGTCGTCTCTCGCAAAAACGCGCCGCCCATTTCACCTTGCCGCACAAGTTCGAAACCCATCGCTTCGGTCCAGAACTGGATCGCCGAGTCCAACGAGGCCACTGAAAATCCTGTGTGGTCCACCGCCAACACGCCAGCATGGTCCATCTTGATCGTCCTGTTACGTCGATCGTGCATTTTGGCACTTGCAGATGAAAACTCCAAAAAGCGCTGGCGCGCTCACGCCGGGATCTCCCGCGCGGTCTGCTCAAAACGATTGCTTACGAAATCCAAGAGCCCCCGCACGCGCGGTGCGAGGAATCGGTTTCCAGAGTAAAGCGCATGCGCCGGCGCTGGCTTCTGCTCATCTGTCGCCAGACAGGCATACGCACGGAATGGCTTAACCCGGAACCTTCAGCGGTGGCCCAAGAAACTCAACGTCCCATCGTTGACCGAATAGCTCGAATGCTTGCTTATCGGGCACGCCATCGCGCATGATTTCACCCAGTTGAGTGAAAAATGCGGTGGCGTCCAATCCTGGCGTAATCACAATGAACTGGCGGGCGGGTTTGTCGGAGATATTGACGAACGTATGCGCCGCACCGCCCGGAATGGTGACGACATCACCCTCGCCCGCTTCGAATTCGCGACCGTCGCAGTGAAACAGGTAGCAGCCTTCCAGCACCCGAAAGATCTCGGTTTCGCGATGTCGATGGAGCGGCGGACCGAAGCCGGGCATGTTTACGGTTTCTATGGCAGTCATGCTGCCGCCGGTCATTTCCGGTGGCAGTGGCACCCGCAAAGAAAGACCGATCGCCGGAATAAGCAGCGGTGGCTCGGTTGGCTTTGCATGATGGAAGACGAATGTCATTTGAGCTCCAACAAGGGTGATCGAGCTGCGCATTCCGCATACAGAGTGTGTGACCTGAAGCGCTGTCGCCAAAATCGGCGTGCTGCTGTTGGCGCTTTTTCAGAGGAGACGGCTAATTTATTTTTCGAGCTCCCGACAGTTCCGCAAGCGCTGCGATGAACAATGGTTTCCACGCTTCGATGTGTCGGGTAATCAGTGCAGCCAACGCATCGCTGTCACCGGCGACAGCGAGCTCAATCATTTCGTAATGCTCCGCCACCGACGCTTGCTGTCGCGCTTTGCCTTCGGGCGAACTGATTCCAAAAAGGCGCATATCGGCGCGGAGGGTCATCACCAAACGGGTGAGCGTCGGGTTATTTGCTCTGGCGACCAAGGCCTCGTGGAAGGCATGGTCGGCATCGATATAGCGCGCCACATCGCCCTCCTCTACAGCAGTGGCCACCGCATCGGCGAGCTTGATCAGCGGTTGCGTATCGGTCAGTCCGCGTCGCGCAACGGCCGCGAGCGCGCCGGCTTCAACCATGATGCGAACGTCGAATTGATTTTCCAATTCTTCAGGTGTGAGCGCTTCGACCTGAAAACCGCGGTTGCGTAAAGGGGAAACCATGCCTGTGCGACTCAACTCCAGGAGCGCTTCACGCACCGGGGTGGTCGACACATTCATCTGCGCTGCCAGCGCAGGGACTGAATAGATTTTGCCTGGTGCAGCCTCCCCAGACACGATTTGAGAGCGCAACTGCGCCAGCACCATCTCTCGCAGATTTCCTGCACCGTACATTGACTACCCCTCCACAACATCGATTCCTACCGTTCCACTATATCAATTTTCTTGAGGTAGCGCGTGACGCGTGCTATAAATGCGTCACGCGCTACCTAGCGCAGCCAAGTCGAGGCGTATCGGCCGTACGGAGACATCATGGATGAATCTCTTAAGCGTTTGCTGTGCTTAGGCTGTGGCTTCCTTTATGACGAAGCCTTGGGATTGCCTGAGCATGGCATCGCCCCAGGCACGCGATGGATCGATATTCCGGATACCTGGGTTTGCCCGGACTGCGGCACGCCGAAGCATCGTTTCGAAATGGTCGAGCTCCCGTACGCCAACGATTCCGTTGGTGCGCACGCCCTCCTCTAGCCTCCTTCGAGAACTCGTCATGAACAACAATTTTGTATTGCGCGCTCACGAGCGTGGCTACGATAAGTTGCTTTCTACAGGTGGGGCTGCGAGCTATATCGCAGGGCATCCCGATGCCATTCTTACTCGCCACTCAAGCTTCAACTTCGGAAACTATCAGACGGGCATCCAGGGGTTCGGTCGTATCCGCGTATTCGGCGACGAAGTATTCAGTGGCGCGGGCTGTGGCTACAACATGCATCGCCATCACGATTTCATCATTTGCGCGTTCGTATTGGCCGGCACCCTCACCCACGTGAATACGGTGGGCAATGTGGACCAACTGCGTCCTGGTGATTACTACGCCTTTTCGGCTGGTTCCGGTGGCAAGCACTGTGAGCTGAACATCGCGAGCGAGGATCTTCAGGTCATCTATGTGTGGATGCTTCCCGACAAGTTGCTTCTTCCGCCGTCATACACACGCAGCCGTTTTGAAGCCATCGCGCATCGCAATCAACTTGTTCCACTTGTGGGCAATGCCGACGGCGCAATACGTATCAGCCAGGCCGTGACCGTGTCGCGCCTTGTGGCAGACGAGGCAGTCAACATCAAATACACGCCAAAATCGCCCGCGCACGGTACGTACGTTTTCATGCTTGAAGGTGAGGCGAACGTGGGAGGCACGGCGCTTAATCGTCGCGACAGCACCGGCATCTGGGGCAACAGCCCGATCGATATTTGCACGGATGTGGAAGGTGCCGACCTTCTGATCGTTGAGACACCACCCTGAGCGGGGTACGACGCCACACCGAATGCATTGCGAAAGATAGGACGCAACACCTAACCCATTGCCAAAGGTATGCCGCGACTTCCGCCACTGCAGCCTTACTCCATTTGCCCGGAAGGGACGACAAGGAAAAAGCCATGCCAGTCATTCAAGTCTATTACGCTGCCGGGTTGCTCGACACCGCCCGTAAATCCACGCTGAGCCAAAGTCTGACAGAGGTCATGTTGACGATGGAAGGCGGCGCACGTACTGCGGGCGGCCTCGCCTTCGCATCGGTGCTGTTCACTGAGGTGCCGGCCGGTGATTGGTGGGTTGGCGGATGCAGTGATGACACCTTCGTGAGCAAACCAGGGCGCCTCATGGCCCGAGTGACCATTCCCGAAGGCTACATGAGCCAGGCGCATAAAACCGAAGTGCATATCGCCGTGCACGCGGCCATGATGCAAAGCCTGGGTGCACACGACAGTGACGGCGCCGGCGTGCTCGTCGTGATCGAGGAAGTGACTGAAGGCAATTGGGGTGCGGGCGGTCACACCATTAGCCTGGCCAGCATTGCCGACTCGGTGGGACTTCCCAAGGATGGCGAACGATACGCGTGGGTGCAATCGTATTTCGCGGCCAAGGCGCGACAGTTCGCCGCTGCACATTACCCCGTGGATACGGGCGGCCTCTTCAAGCCATTGTAGGTCACGCGTCCAGGATTGTCGGGAGGAGGCAGCGGCATCACGCCCTGCTGCGCCCTTCCCCTTCCCGTTAGAATGGCCGCCATCCCGGCGCTTGGGCGCTGTTCTTACGAGTTCATCAGTGCTTATGCGCCACCTCATTCTCCCCATCACCCTACTCTTTTCATCGACGGCTTATGCCGCATCGCCCGCACCGATTGCACTGGATTGCCCTGCCCAACCGGCCGATGGCCGCCCGGCGACCTCTTTTGTGTGGGACGGTGCATCGTTGCGGGAGGTCTTGAAAGGGCGCGAGCCCACCGTCTGGAAGGTGGCCTCGTCAAGTCAAAAAGTGGAACCCGGCGCCACCATCGACACGCGAACACTGTCCTTCAATCTTGCGCAAGGTGCGTCAGAGGTGGCTTCGAAGAAAAGGACTGCCATTGGCCTGCAGCTGTCGGAATTTAAAACCGAAGGTCCGATCCCGGTGCAGTTTCAAATGGCGGTGCTCGAGGATGGCTATCTTACCGCCGCGATGTCTGCCACCTTCCTGGGATGCGTCAGCCGCAAGCCATAAGGGGGCACGTTTCGCGCGACAGTCGCCGTTATACTTATCGCATGAATCAAGGACTCAGCTTAGTAAGCGGCATCGCCGCAGGGGTGGGCGTCGGACTGGCGCTCGAGAGCATGCTTATCGGCATCACCGCCGGCATTGTCTTGGCGATTGCATTTGGATATCGCGGCGGTCGCAAGGATTGATTGGCAAAACGGCGAATTGCCTTTCGCTAGCGCGTGCTCTCATCCGCGTTCGGCTTTGTGACCGCGACTGGCTCTATATCAATGTCGGGAAAGAATGCTGCCGTGACCGCCCGTTCAATGGCGTCAAGTACTTCCGGCTCGACGCGATCGGCAAATTGCTTGCGGCGGTTTTTCGACAACACGCCTCGCGTGTCGTACGCCATCCGAACAAGATTGACCACGTCTCGATTCTGAATATCGTAGCTTCGCTCGACCGCTTTTCGGGCGATGTCGAAGCGCTTTAGGAATTCACTTTCTTCCAGGAGCGAGTGATCAAGCGCGTAATGCGCCATTTGCAAACCAAACTCGACAGTCGCGGTGGCGTCCCAATACCGATACGGATCTGCCGATCCATTGAATGTCGTCCGAAGCGCCCGCTCATCGATCACAGCCACTTCCCAGAGATCGCGAATGGGAGCACTGACACTCTTCAATGCCGATAGATAGTCACCCTCGTGATGTTGCATCGCTACTGAAATCGGCAAGATCAATCCCTGCTGAAGCACACCTGCGCGACACAGACTGTGATGAACCAAAAATCTTGAAATTCGTCCGTTTCCATCCATGAATGGATGGTTGAAGACGAAGCCAAACGACACGAGCATTGCTTTGATCAGCGCATTATTGCCGTCACCCTGCGCCGGAGCATTCGCAAAGGCCATGAAGTCGGCCATCAACGCCTCTAGAGGTTCTGGTGCTGGCGGTATATAGGTCACGTTTACAGCAGCAGATCGGGACGCGCTAGCCAACCAGTTTTGTTGATGGCGGAATGCTACCTCTTGATGATGCGGGCTACGAATAATGCTGGACTGCAATTCAGCTAGGTATGCTTCTGTGAGCGGCATCCCTTGATGGGCTTGATGAAGTAGTTGCACAAAGCGGCGTGCGCGATCGTCCGACGGTGGATCGCGCTCGATTTGGAACGACCCCCTTGTTTCGTCGAGATAAGCCCAACCCAATGCGCGATCGAGATGTTTCGTTCCGCCTACAGATTCGACGAAGCGATCGAGATCTGCGAACAGATCTCGCGCGACGAGTCTTGTGATTGCGGGCGTTCGACGTACGATGGGACAATATGAAAGCGGTCCAAGGCCGTTGACGTTAACGCGGTACTTGGCGTTGCGGCGAGCGACACCACAGATATAGTAGCTATCGTCGAACAGATCTACATACTTTGCCGTTGGGCTGGAAACGTCGAGGGAATGTCCGGTGAAGTGTTCGAAGAGTACGCCGATTTGACGTAAATATAAGCCGCTTGGACGCTCATTGATTCGCGCTTGGACGTGAGCAGGATCTAAGGCCAGCGATGCGGCCTGAATGCTTTCGAGATCGACTTTTTGGTGTTTAAGCGCAAACTCCAGATGGGAGATTGGATCTTCATCGGATGGTGCAATGTGAGGTGGCACCAGGAGTTGATCGCCCAAATTGTGAAGTGCGCGCGTGCTGGCCGTCACCTTGGCGGGCAGGAATGATCGAGTGGTCTTGAGCCTCAAGTTTTCAACTATCCACGCGTATCCCACTTTTTGTTCAGACATGACGATGTTCCGCAGAAAATCTACTCAGTTACCATATTTTATTCAGAATTGACGTCGCGCTGCATTTTTTATCCTGTCCCGATCTTACGTGTGCCAAGTTAGCCAGAGCGCCGACCCCTTTGTGGTGATTTTGCACCCTATTGCATGACCCTTACCTGAGCGCAGGCTTTTGCCACTTATCCCCCCCGGGGGGATAAGATCGAAGCCATTGCGGCCTCACGTCAAGGAACTCCCACGATGCTTTCGTTCTCCACCCTCCTCGCGCAAGGTACCGCCCACGCGTGGCTGTTCATCCCCAGCGCCATATTGCTTGGCGCACTGCACGGTCTGGAGCCAGGCCATTCCAAAACCATGATGGCGGCGTTCATTGTGGCCATTCGTGGCACCGTAGGCCAGGCCGTTTTGCTTGGCGTCACCGCCACCATTTCGCACACACTTATCGTGTGGGGCATTGGATTGGGCGGCATGTATCTGTGGCGAGGCGTCGATGCCGAAGCGCTCGAGCCTTATTTCCAACTTGCTTCCGGCGTGGTCATCGTGTCGATCGCCGCGTGGATGTTCTGGCGGACGTGGCGCGAGCAACATCCACGCAGCGCGCACGATCGCGATCATGGTCATAGCAACGGCCATAGCCACGGCCATAGCCACGGTCATAGCCACGGTCACGGCCATGGTGGTAGCCACAGCCATAGCCGCGATCATGATCATGGACATGCCCACGAAGATAACCATCATCCTGATGCTCGCCGCACAGACGAGACGGCCCAACTCCGCCGCAGACTTGACCTTCCCGACGACGGCTTTCAAGACGCCCATCAATTGGCGCATGCCAATGACATTCAACGACGCTTCGCAGACAAAAAGGTCACCAATTGGCAGATCGCGCTGTTCGGGCTTACCGGGGGACTGATCCCCTGCCCTGCTGCGATTACCGTGTTGTTGCTCTGTCTTCAGTTAAAAGAATTCACGCTGGGCGCGGTGCTGGTGCTCTGTTTCTCAATTGGTTTGGCCCTGACCTTGGTCACCGTGGGCGCCATTGCTGCGTTGAGCGTACGCCACGCGACCAAACGATATGCCTGGCTTTCGACCCTGGCGCGCCGCGCGCCGTACTTTTCGAGCGTCCTGATAATTGCTGTCGGCATTTATGTGGGGTTGCACGGCTGGCTGGGGATGCAGGCGCGGCCGTAATGCGCCCGGAGAAGGCTGAACGGCTTACGGTTTACGGTTGACCGATCAGTCGCCGTTCAAGCCGAATCAAAGATACTTGGTGATGGCTTTGAACTCATCGATCGTTTCCCGCTGCCCCTCCCCTGCGTTTCCAATTGCGTGCTCGAGGCAGTGATCGATGTGATCCTGGATGAGGGTTTTCTTGGCTTGTGAGATGGCTTTTTCAACCGCATGTAGCTGCTGCGCCAGCTCCAGACAAGGGCGTTGGTCTTCCATCATTTTCAATACGCTTCGCAGATGGCCCTCCGCGCGTTTCAGCCGCTTGGCGACCGCGTCGTGACGATGATGGGGGTCTGGTAAGTTCATAGCCAATAGTATCCTCCCCGACAGAAGGAAAATCCTGCACGTGACCTGAGCTCATCGTGAAGAGAAAAATAAAACGCTGATTCGATCGCCCCGAACGATGCGTCGAGCGCCTTTTTACGGTGCAATCCGCTTCAGCGCCAGCAACGCCGCACCAAACGACACAAAAATCGCTCCCGTCACGCGATCCACCCAACGCACAACCCGAGGGCGGGTGAGTGCGTTGCGGGCTTGACGCGCCATCAGCGCGTAGATGTGCAGCGAGCACAGCGACATCAGCATGAAAATGCCGGTGAGCACGAAAAACTGCGGCAGTAACGGCGCGCTTGGCGCCACGAATTGCGGAAACAAGGCCGCGAAAAACAAGATCGGTTTGGGATTGGTGAGCGCCAGTCCAACCGCTTCGCGGAAGTACGACCAGGCAGCGCGCTGCGGCATGGCGCCAGCATCGTCGATCACGATCGACGCGCGGCCCCGCAACTGTTTGAATCCCAGGTAGAACAAATACGCCGCGCCAATAATCTTGACCGCCAGGAACAATGTGGCTGAGGTGCGCAACAGCACCCCCAATCCGAGCATGGACGCCGCCGACAGGCAAAATAGGCCGGCCATATTGCCGAGCGCGCCGTAAAACACGCCACGCATGCTGCCGCTCAAGGCATTTCGGATGGCCAGCACCGTAGCAGGCCCCGGGCTGACCACCGACACGGCGGCAAATGCGCAATATGCCAACAGCACTTCAGCCTGCATGGCTGCTTCTCCTGAACGCTAACGGGACCATGACGCCCGCGTCGATCATGATAATCCAGGCTCAAGCCACAACCAATCCCCACGCTTTCAGTAGTTCGGCTGCCTGATCGGCCGAGATCATCGCATTGCGAAACAGTTGCGCGTCGAGCACCTTGAGTCCGCCAATATCGGCATCGCGCAGATCCGCGCCATCAAACCGCGTGAGTTTGGTGTGCGCATTGCGCAAGCTGACGTGCATTGCAGAAATCGGCACGCATGCAGATCGAGCCGTGACAGGTCTTCATCATCGAATACGCACCGCTCGAACGTCAACGCGCGACCGCGATCGGCCAGGCAATCGGTGAGCGTGTCGCGGGTAAAGGTCGTGTCCGCGATGACAGCGATTGCGTCGGAGGGCGTCATAAGAAGCATCTTCCTAAAAAAATATGGCGGCCGAAGCCGCCATGTTGTCCTGCCGAACGGGCATGAACCGCCGGTTTATTTCGGCAGCGCGTAGGCAATCACGTAATCGCCACGATCCGGCGAGTTGCGTGCCCCGCCCGCAGAGATGACGACGAATTGCTTGCCTGTGGCAGGCGCTTTGTAGCTGATGGGCGTGCCTTGGCTTCCCACCGGCAGACGGGCCTTCCAGGCTTCGCGGCCGGTGTGGCTGTCGTAAGCGCGCAGGTAGTAGTCCTGCGTGGCGGCGATGAAGACCAGCCCGCCTTGGGTGGCCAACGTGCCGCCGATGGTGGGCATGCCCACTTCCATCGGCATGCCCATTTTGATGCCCATGGGACCGGTGTCTTTCACCGTGCCTATCGGCACTTGCCAGGCAATCTTCTGCGTCTTCAGATTCACCGCCGTGAGCGTACCGAAAGGCGGCTTCTGGCATGGAATATCCAGGGGCGACACAAAGCGCAGCTTGGCGTTGATGGCGTAAGGTGTACCGATCAGCGGCACGCCGGCGCCCGAGATGTTCGCGGCTTCGCCACCGTCGTTCTTCGGGCCGTTCGCCTTGGGCGTCTGCGGAATCAACTGCACTTCCAGACCTACGCGCATGTCGTTGATGAACGCGTAGTGGCTGGTGGGATCGATCGACATGCCGCCCCAATTCATTCCGCCCAACGAGCCAGGCAGGTTGAGCGACGCATCGGTACCGGGAGGCGTGAACAAGCCGTCATAGCGCATCGACTTGAACTTGATGCGGCACAGCAGTTGATCGAAAGGCGTTGCACCCCACATATCCGATTCGGTGAGGGTATCGGCGCCGATCTGCGGCATGCCCACCGAAAACGGCTGCGTGGGCGAATACGTTTCGCCGGGCATATTGCCCGGTTTCACGGCGCGTTCTTCAACCTTGGTGAGCGGTTTGCCGGTGGCGCGATCCAGCACGAAGATCTGGCCGGCCTTGGTACCGAAGATCAATGCGGGGGTGCTGGCGCCCTGCCCGTTCGGGAAGTCGATGAAGCTGGGCTGCATGGGAACGTCGAAATCCCACAGGTCGTCGTGCACCGTCTGGTACACCCACTTTTCACGCCCGGTGGTGCCGTCGATGGCGAGCATCGAGGCGCCGTACTTACGATCCAGCGCGGTATGTTTCACGCCCCACAGGTCGATGGCGGCGCTGCCGACCGGCATGAATACGGTGTTCGATTGCGGGTCGTACGACATCGGCGCCCACACATTGGGGGTCGATCGCGTATAGGTGTCGCCCGACGCCGGCAACGTCGTGGTGTCGGGGTTACCGGGATCGAACGCCCAGCGCAGTTCACCCGTCATGACGTCGAAGCCGCGCATGACGCCGCCCGGCATATCGGTCGCCACGTTGTCAGCAACGCGTCCACCCACCACAACCGTGGTGCCGGCAAGCGTTGGTGCCGAGGTGAGCGAGTACTGGCCCGATTCCACACCCTTGCCGATGTGCTGCTTGAGATCCACACGGCCATTCACACCGAAGTCCGGGCAAAACGCGCCGGTACGGGCATCCAGCGCAATCAGCTCGGACTGGATGGTGTTCATCAGGATGCGTTGCTTGCACACGGCATCCGCGCCCAGCGCAGCCACTTTGACTGGCGTAGATCCGGCCACCGTGGGTTGCACGATATCGCGCTCGGCGTCGAAGTAGGCCAAACCACGGCAGCGCATCCATTTCTTCTGCTGCGCGTTGATTTCGGTCTTCCACACTTCTTTGCCCGTGCTCGCGTCCAGCGCGATGACGTTGTTGTGCGGGGTGCACACAAACACGCGATCGCCCACCTGCAGCGGCGTCAATTGATCCTCGGCACCATTGCCGCCGGGGCTTTGCGGTGTATCGCCCGTACGGTACGTCCAGGCGACCTGCAGATCCTTGACGTTATCGCGGGTGATCTGATCGAGCGCGGCGAAGCGTGACCCACCGGGCGTGTTGCCGTAATGCTCCCAGTTTGCCGGTGCGGCGTCGGCCGCGACCGGCACCAGGGCGGGTGCCGCACCCGACGCGACCACCGTGGGATGCGGCTGGAACATGCCCCAGAACGCGGCCGCAAAGCCGATGGCGAGCACTGCCGTCACCACGCCGGCGGGTTTGCAAGCCGAGGGCTGACCGACGGCGCGGCGCAACAGCGGAAACGATGCGGCCACGGCGATGGCCATGCCGGCCGGCACCATCAGCCGCGAGATCAGCGGCCAGAAATCCAGGCCCACGTCGATCAGTGACCAGATGAGCGTGCCGGCGAAGACCAGGGCGAACGCCACGGCACCCGACGGACGGGCGCGCGCAATCTGCACACCAGCCACGGCCATCACCACGCCGGCGACCAGGAAATACCAGCTGCCCTTCAACGCAACCAATTGGTAGCCCTGGACCACGAAGAACAGGCCGGCTGCCAAAATGATCAGTCCGAGCACGGCCAGCCAGATACGTGCCCATAGCGGCACGTGCGGCGCTTTTGCTTGCATAACAATCCCACATTCAATTAGAACAACGCCGTCCATCAGTGAACGGCGCGGGGATTGTAGGGTTTCCTTGCTTGAAACTGACTGAAGCCTCTGGTGCGGGAACTGCTATAGCCATCGACGTCAATACGCAGAGAATGCCGAGCATTCTAAATTCGGCAATGCCTGCTGCATGATTCGGCAACAGTCGATGTCTTTCAGAGCAGCTTGCGCTTCGCGAGCACCCGGACGTTGGGCGACCACGTCGCCATGTCATCCATCGGCACCACTGGACGCGGCAGGCGCCGAAAATCGAATCGGGACAATACCGGCGACGTCAGACCCGGCGCATCCACGCTATAGATTTGTGCGGGTTTGAAGAACTCGTCGAAGGCCGCTCGAAAATGCCCACGCGACTTCACGACAACGGTGCGGGCGGCAGCGATGTCCAGGCCGAACATCTCGAAAAACATCGGCTCGTGACATTGATGGCGATTGGTAATGACGACCACGCTGATGCCGCCGATGTCCAGCAGCACCGAAGGCCCCAGGTCGAATCGGCAACCGGCGAGTTGTCCGCGTCGGCCAACGCCCTGCCCGGCATGGTGTTTCACCACCGTGGCCTGTGCCTCGAAGGCTTCGGAATACAGGGTTGCGTCATCCCGATTGAACCGCGCCGTAAACGACGCGCCGATCGGCAACTGGTGGGCTTCCGCGCACAATGCCGCATCGGTGATGACGCCCATGATGACGTGTTTGGCGCCCGCTGCCAGCAAGGCCTGCAGGAGATAAGGCGTGTTACCCCGCCCACCCCCGCCAGGATTGTCGGCCACGTCGGCCAGGCAAAGCGCCGGCAGTCTTGGATTCGCACCCGCGTCGCGCGCCATTTCCACGGCATGCGCCAGCGAGGTCAAGGCGGGTGAAAACGCCGACCGGGCGTGCCATGCCGGGAGCGCAAGATCCTGCGCGATTTGTTTGGCCAGGGCGGCATCGTTGCGCGTGCTCACGATCACCGTCATGCCATTCTTGGGTGTGTCGCCATAAACAAATCCCGCAACGGCGGAGATATTGATGATGCGCGGATCGTCGAGCCAGGCTTCAGCGGCTTCGATCATGTCGGCATACGGTCCGGTGCCCGGTGCGGTGAGCAATTGCGTGGGCGGCGCACAGACGGGCATGCGCACGTGCGCCACGGCGACTTCGCCGCCGGCGCGCACGTGCGCCACGGCGACTTCGCCGCCGGCCATCAATTCGCGCAAGACACGGGCGGCGTCGGCGCCGCGTTCGGCCATGTCCACGTGCGGATTGCGACGGTACGAGATCAGGGTGTCGACGCTATCGACCATCAGATCAGACACGTTCGCATGCAGGTCGACGGTGGCCACGACTGGCACGCCATCGCCCACGGTGCGCCGCACGAGCGCGAAGACGGCGCCGTCCGGATCGTCGCAGGCAGTAGTGATGGCGGCCCCGTGCTCGCAGATATAGACCGCATCGAGCGGCAAGGCAGCACGCAGGCCTGCTTCGAACGCATTCAGCGTGTCGGTGAAAAACCCATGATCCACCGGACCGCCCGACTCTGCGTTGGCGAAGAGAATCGGCATTGGGATCCACGCACCAGCCGCGTCCATGTCGCGCACGAACGCCGGAATTTCGGGCGTCATGGCAGGAGCCGCGCTGCGCGCGTCGGTCATCAATGCGTCGCCGCTCAGGTAGGCGCGCGCCTCGAAATCTTCGCGAGTAGAAACTGGCGCGAAGCGATTCGATTCGATCGCAAAACCAAGAATGCCGATACGCGGTCCGCTGGGAGATAAGGGCATGGTTAGTTTTGCTTCTCGATATTGGCGCTGGCGATCACGTCGGCCCACTTCTTTTGTTCGGCGGCGACGAAGCGCACAAAGTCGGGTTGCGTGCCGGGCGTGGGCGTGGCAAAGGCCTTGGCCAGATCGTCTTTCACGCCGTCGGAGTTCATGACTTTTTCCAGAACGGCGCTGGCGCGATCGACGATGGGTTGCGGCGTGCCGGCCGGGAAAATCAGACCACCCCAGGCGCCATTGTCATAACCCTTGAGCCCCGATTCGTCCATTGTGGGGATATTGGGAAACAGGGGCACCCGGGTTGAGCTCGTGATGGCCAGTGCGCGCAGTTTGCCGGCTTGCACCAGGGGCCAGGCAATCGGCGCATTGGTAATGGCAAAGTCCAATTGGCCGCCGACCAGATCAGTAAGTGAGGCGGGATCGCCGTTGTACGGCACGTACGACGCATCGATATCCGCCATGCGCTTGAAAAGCTCGCCGCCCATATGCCCGCTGCTGCCCAGATTGGCTGCCGCCCAGAACAATTTGCCCGGTTTGGCCTTGGCTGCCGCGACCAGGTCGGCGACCGACTTATAGGGCGCGTCCGCCCGCACTACCAATAGATTGGGCAGTGTGAACATCGGCCCGATAAAAGCGAAGTCCTTCGATGGATCGTACGCAAGCTTGTTGAATAGCGACGGGTTGACGGCGAGTGTATTCAGATTGCCGTAGCCCAAGGTATAGCCATCGGGCGCGGCGCGTTTGATTTGCGTCATGCCGATCGCGCCGCCCGCGCCCGGACGATTTTCGATCACGAAGGTTTGATTAGTGGCGCGTGCCAGATGCGTGATGACGATGCGGGTCAAGACATCGGCGCCGCCGCCCGCGGCCGACGGCACGATCACGGTCACCGGCTTGTCGGGCCACGTCGATTCGGCGCTGTGCGCGGCGAGCGGTGCAAGCGCGGTGGCCGACGTAACGGTGGCGAGCGCCAGCGTACGGCGCAAGGTGGTAATGAATCGAGCGTTGAACATGTTTACTTCCCCATGGAATGTTATGAAGCACAACTGACTGAGTGACCGACTGCCTCGCTGTCCCAACGCCTGATTTCTAATCGTTCAGGTATTCAATGCATGAAACGCTTGCTTCTCGATTTTTGATGCGTAAGACACGTACTTGATTCAATACGGATGCAAATGGCACCGCGCCTTAACCATTGCGGTGCATCGCCTTCCGCCGATGGCTACCGGCTCGTGGCCGTTCCCAATTCGCCGTCGACCACCGACAGCCAATACGCCACGCCATAAGGAATGGCGTCGTCGTTGAAGTCATAATTGGGCATGTGCAGGTTGCCCCCGCCATCACCCTCGCGCACACCGTTGCCAATGAAGACGAACGCGCCGGGCCGCTTTTGCATCAGCCACGAGAAATCTTCGCCGGCGGTGAGCCGGTGCATGTCGCCATCGACGGCATCCTGGCCGACCACCCGTGTGGCCGCTTGCACGGCGGCTTGCGTGACGTGCTCGTCGTTGATCACCGCTGCCGTGTTCCACCAGCATTTGACGGTTGCTGTCGCGCCCTGAATGGCCGCATGGGCATGCGCCATCTCGGTAATGCGCTGCCCGAGCAACTGCTGCACGTCGGGGCTGAAGGCGCGCATCGTGCCGGAGATCTTCAAGGTGGCAGGCATCACGTTCATGGCTTCAGGGTCACCGCCCTGAATGTGGCCCACGCTGATGATCGCCGTCTGATCCGGCGGCACATTGCGCGACACGATGGTTTGCAAGCCAAGGATGAAGTTGGCTTGTGCCACGGTAATGTCCGACGCCAGATGCGGCGACATCCCGCCGTGCCCGCCCGTGCCGGAAAACGTCACCTGCCAGCGTCCGGACGCTGCCATGAAGGCCTCCGGTCGCGTGCCGAACTGGCCCACCGGCATGGTGGGATAGGAGTGCAGCCCGTAGATGCGATCGCACGGAAAGCGGTTGAAGAGATCGGCTTCAAGCATGGCCAGTGCCCCGCCCCGCCCTTCTTCGGCCGGCTGAAAAATCACGTGCACCGTGCCCGCGAAGTCGGGGTTGCGGGCGAGTTCGCGCGCCGCACCCAGCAGCATCGTCGTGTGCCCGTCATGTCCGCAGGCGTGCATCACGCCTTTGTGGGTGGACGCGTGCGATAGCGCATTGGTTTCCGTCATGGCCAGCGCGTCCATGTCGGCACGCAGTCCGATGGCGCCGCTGCCCTCGCGCTTGCCGCGAATCGTACCCACCACGCCCAGCTTGCCCACACCGGTCTCGATCTCGATACCCCAGTCGCGCAACTTGTCGGCCACCAGCTTCGAAGTACGTGTTTCTTCGAACCCCAGTTCGGGATGGGCGTGGATATCGCGGCGAATGGCGACGAGATCATCGAGGTCGCGTTGCGCGCGTTGCAGGTAATCGTTCATCTTGGTTTCCTTGTGCGCGAAGACAGCTTCACGGCTGTCCGAACAATTCGGTCATGAACTGCGTGGATTTCAGTCCCGTGCCCGTCATGATGGCGACGGTGGTGTCGGTAGACTTGATCGCACCGCGGGCCATCAGCACGTCGATGGCAGCGGCCGCCGACGCGCAGGTCGGCTCCACATACAAGCCCATTGCAGCCATCTTGCGTACGGCATCGCGGATCTGATCCTCGGTAAGCGCCACAGTCTGGCCGTTGGTGTCGCGGATCGCCTTCAGGTTTTCCATCAGGCGCACGGGACGCTTGATCGCCGTGCCTTCGGCGATCGTGGGCTTGACCTCACGATCGGTGAGCGTATCGACCCCGGCGGTGAAGCAGGCATCGATGGGCGAGCAATTGAGCGGCTGCGCCGCAAACAAACGCGGCAGTTTCTTGATCTGGCCGGCGGCCAGCAATTCGTTGAAACCGATGTAGCACCCCAGCACGTTGCTGCCTGCGCCGGTGGGAATGATCACGTTATCGGGCGCTTCGAAGTTGAGGTCTTCCCATATTTCATAGGCCAGCGACTTCGTGCCCTGGAGAAAGAAAGGATGCCAGTTGTGGCTGGCGTAGAAAATTGCTTCGGATTGCCGGATCGCTTCGTATTCGGATTCTTCGCGCGGTCCCTCCACCAGCTGAACTTCAGCACCGAATGCGCGGATTTGCGCCACCTTGGCGATAGGCGTGTAGGCCGGCGCCAGGATTTTGACCTTCATGCCGGCGGCGGCACCGAGCGCCGCGATGGCTGCCCCGCCATTGCCCGAGCTGTCTTCCAGGATCTTTGGCACACCCTGCTGCTGCAACCACGACACCATCACGGCCGCGCCGCGATCCTTGAAACTGCACGTGGGGTTGAACCACTCGAGCTTGAAATAAGGGCGCGCCGTGCCCCACTCGCGCTGAACCAGCGGCGTACATCCTTCGCCCAGGGTGACCGCATGGCCGATCGGCGCCGGCAATGCCGCCTGGTAACGCCAGATCGAGCGTTGGCGCATATCGATATCGTCGCGGCCGATGCCGGGCAATGGCGAAATCATCATCGGATGGTTGTCGTCCGAGCGCCACCGGATATCCGACAATGGATAAGTCTTGCCGGTGTGCGGATCGAGATAGACAGGGGCTTGCGACGAGGTCATGAAGGTCCAAAAGAAGAAGGAAATATTGGAAGGCGTTCGACTAGTGCGGTTAGCTTTGTCGTGAAGGCGGGTGCGGTGGCTCACCAGGGCCAGACGATTTCCATGCCACGCTGGGTTTCTCGGGCCCGATCGAACAGCATTTGCGCCACGACGAGATCTTGAAGCGCCAGGCCGGTCATGTCGAAGACGGTGATGGCGTCGGGTGCGCGCGCATACGGTATGTCGCGCTGAATGACTGCGCCGATCTCGGTTGCCGGGCAATCGGGAGCCCACTGCCCTTCCCCCACGGTGGATGACTGGCGCGCGTCGTCAACGAACAGGCTGGCACGCGGCAGCAAGCCCTCGGGCAATTCGCGTTTGCCAACGGTATCGGCGCCTACGGCGTTGATGTGCGTGCCCGCGCGCACCGCCTCATTTGAAAAAAGCGGCGTGCGGCTGGGCGTCGCGGTGATCACCAGATCTGCCTGACCCACCGCGCGATCGGCATCCGCAGCATGCTGAATGCGACATCGTTGCGTATTAGCAGATTCGAAGGCGGCGTCCGGCTCGCCCGTGGGGGTAATGTAGGTCACTGACCTCAAGCCGGGCCGCACCTGCAGGGCGTACTCGAGATGAATCTGCGCTTGCACGCCGGTACCGAACACACACACGCGTTCGATATCCTGACGAGCGAATAGATCGATGCCGATGGCGCCGGCCGCACCTGTGCGCAGCGTGGTGACGTGGTTGCCATCGAGCAGACATACCGGCCGTCCGGTGGCAGGATCGAACAGCATGATCGTGGCCTGATGGGCGCCGCGTGAAACGGCGGCGTTGGCGGGCCAGAACCCGGCGGCCTTGAATCCCAGCACGTTGTGCATGGCGATGTCGCCCGCCTTAATGCCGAATACCGCGTTGGTGCCCACCGACTGCCGAATCATCGGAAAAACGCGGCCGGTCCCGGCGCTGTGCTGGACGAACGCCTGACGCACGACGTCGATCGTGGCTTGCCGGTCCAGCAGTGCCAGCACGTCTGGTGCGGGAATGAGCAATAACGTGTTCGACACGTGAGGCGTGGCCTTCGCAGGCGTCGGTTCGGTGGGGAGAGAAATCGTCGTCATGCAGACAATATATCCAGCTCAGGACAAATTGTCTAAGCTAAAACCGTCCGGATTTACCCTTATCGAAGCGACTTCTGGACAAAACGTCCAATTTTCAGCGTGACGAAGGTATATTCCCGATATGAAAAACACATCGAAAAAACCGTCCAATTCGCTGCTGTTGAGCGAGTTGCAAACGATTGCCGAGGGGCTGGGGCAGACATTCGCGCCGTTTTGCGAGGTGGTGGTCCACGACCTGAGCCATCCCAAGAACGCGATTTACTTCATCGAAAACAACCTGAGCGGGCGCAGTGTGGGGCAATCCGTGACGGAACTCGGGCTGGCGCGCATTCAGGACCCGGATTACCCCGCCGTGATTCCCAACTATGCCAATCAGTTTGCCGATGGCCGCCAGGTGAAAAGCACATCCATCGGCATCAAAAACGAAGATGGCGAATATGTGGCGGCGCTGTGCTTGAATGTGGATCTGACGCTATTCAATAGTTTCCAGGCGGCGCTCACGCAATTTTCGCAAGTGCAGAGCAAGGATGTGCATGAAACCCTGGACGCCAGCAATTCCGACCGGATTCGCGATCAGGTGGATGCGTTTGCCGCAGCGCGTGCCACCACGGCGCGGGCACTGAAGCCTGCCGAGCGCAAGCAACTGGTGCAGGAGCTGAAGAAAGCCGGTTACCTCGACATTCGTCGCGGCATGGAGATCGCCGCCGCGCATATGGGGGTATCGCGCGCGACGGTGTACAGCTACGTGCGATAGCCGTCACTCGGCCTTGATGCCGGCACGTTCGATCAACGGTGCCCACTTCGTGCGTTCGGCTGCTGCGAAATCTCCCAGCTTTGCCGCGCTGCCGCCAGCTGGTTCGTGTCCCAGTTCAAGCAGGCGTTTCTGTACGTCTTCACGTGCCAGAATCTTGGTGACTTCGGCATTGAGTTTTTGGATGACGGCCGGCGGCGTACCTTTGGGCGCGTACAAGCCGTTCCAGGCGACCACCTCGAAATCGGGCAAGCCTTGGGATGACACCGTGGGCACGTTCGGCAGCAGCGCCGAGGGTTGCTTGGACGTGACGGCGATGGCGCGCAGCTTGTTGCTTTCCACGAAGGCACGCGCGGCGCTGACGGTGTCGATCAACATGGGCAACTGGCCTCCGATCACATCTGTGGCGGCCGTGCTGCTGCCTTTGTACGGCACCCCGAAAAGCGGCACCTTGCCGCGTTCCTTCATCAGCTCGAGCACCAGGCGCGCCGTGGTGCTGGGCATGGCGATCTCGGCCCCTTTCGTGCCCTTGGCCGCCGCGGCGAATACGTCCTGCAACGTACCGAGCTTGGCATTCGGATTGGCCAGCAGCACCATCGGGAACGTGCTGACGAGGATGATGGGCTCGAAATCCTTCGCCGGGTCGTAACCCACCGAGTTGTACAGAAATTGATTCAGCACATGGGTGCCATTGGTGCCCATCACCAACGTATAGCCGTCGCCTGTAGCGCGCGACGCTTCGGCGGTGCCGATGTTGCCGGCGGCGCCGGCTTTGTTTTCCACATACACACTTTGCTTGAGGGCGTGGCTCAACTGATCGGCGATATAGCGCGTGGCCACATCAGTGCCCTGCCCCGCCTGATACGGCACGATGATCTTGATGGCGTGATCGGGATAGCCTTGGGCAGACACGTGGCCGTACCCCATTAGCAGCAACAGCGTCGTCACCAGCTTGCACAACGTCTTCATGGATGTCTCCTTCGTTTTTATCGCAAAACAATCAGCCGGTTTGAGTGTCCCTATTCAAGATCACGCCATCGGCCAAAAATTGTTGAACGTCTTCTGGTGAGTAGCCTGCATCTTTCAGCACACGTGCAGCATCGGCATTGAAGGACGAAGGATTTTTTCCTGGCGAACCAGGGCTTTGGTGTAAACGAATCGGCAGACCGACGCCGCGATATCCGGGGCGCTCGACAGTCATGCCCCGATGCAAGGCATGGGGTTGTGCGAAAGCTTCGGATACCGAATGGATTGGGCCGACCGGCACCCCAACGCGCATCAGGCGGTCGCACAGTGCGGCGCGCGTCCAGTCCGCCAACGCACCTTCGATTTCGGCACGCAGTGCCTCCCGATGCTGGATCCGCGATGCGTTGGTGGCGTAGTCGCGATTGGCCGCAAGATCCGGGCGAGACACCACGGCGCAGAATTTGTCGAATTGGGGCTTGTTCATGATCCCCAGAAACACCTCGCCGTCGCCGCATCGGTAGCGGTCGTAGGGCGAAATATTCGGGTGAGCGCTGCCGGTGAGGCCCGGTTCGCGGCCGGACTCGAAGTAATTGGCAGCGTGCGGCACCAACAGGCTCAGCGCGGCGTCGAACAAGGTTGCCTCGACGAACTGCCCGCGGCCGGTGACGTGGCGTTGATGCAGCGCCATCAGGATGCCGCTGAGCGCGGTATAGGCGGTGAGGTGGTCCACCACCGGAATGCCCACGCGCGTTGGACCGCTGGCTTTTTCGCCGTTGACGCTCATGATGCCGCACATGGCTTGCAACACGGCGTCGTAACCCGGCATGCCGCCCAGCGGACCATCGGCGCCAAAGCCGCTGATGCTGCAATGGATGAGGCGGGGAAAGCGATTCTCCAGCCAGCCGTCGCTGGCGATGCCCCACTTCTCAAGGGTACCGGGCAGAAAATTTTCGATCAGTACATCGGCGCGGTCCAGCAGACGATAGAGAATGTCGCGCCCGGCGGGTGCCGCCAGATCGATCGTGATGCATTGCTTGCCGCGGTTGATGGCGGAGAAGTAAGCCGCATCGCCATTGGCGTTGAATGGGGGGCCGAGCGTACGCGTGTCGTCGCCGGTGGGCGGCTCGATCTTGATGACGTCCGCACCGTGATCGGCAAGGATCTGCGCGCACATCGGGCCGGCGAGAATACGCGATAGGTCAACGACACGGATGCCGCTCAGCGCTCCACTCATGACTCACTCTCCTGTCTCCATCTTTCTTACTGCGGCGACCATCGAGGGCCCCCGCAGACCCGCCGGGCACTAGCCTCGGCTGGGCAACTCGACCACACCGGAACCCAGTACCGAGAGCTCGTCATTCTGATTGCGCGCTTCCTGCTCGATCTCGACCAGATGCTTGCCGTCTTCGACGAATTTACGCTTGACGTGCCCTTTGATGAACAACATGTCGCCTTCCGGGTTGTGGCGGCGGATCTTGCAACTGGCGCGGCGCAGGAAGCCCTCATCGCCCATCCAGTTGGTCAGGTGATGGGTGAGCCATGAAGTGCGCTCCGGCCCGTAGTCATAGGCGCCGGGGGCACCGACTTCCAACGCGAAGTCTTCTTCCCAGTGCACCCGTTCCGGTACGTCCGGAATGCCAAAACGATTGGTAATGCCCACGCCGGGATGCGCGTCGATCAACTTCCAGGCGAGTTTGTTGGCACGGATGTAGAGTCCGCCCCACCCTTGGGCGTAAGCGATGAAGCCGGTTACGGTCATCGGTCCCTTGAACATCACAGGCAAGGCCTCGCCCTCCGTCACGTCTTCCCAATAACGCGGCGTGGAACCGCGCACTTCCTCATTGCGATACAGGTTGTACGCCTCGGCGATTTCTTCTTTCGAATACCGGCGTGGCGCCTTGGCGCGCACTTCTTTGTATTTGGTGCCCTGCTCGCGCGCATGATCGCGCTCGGTGCGAAAGCACCAGCTGTCCGCTTCGGCAACCTTGTCGCCTTGCTGATTGAAGAAGTCGACGTGATAGATCTGCTGAACGGCACGGCCGGCAAAACGCGTTTCGTGCTCGATGAGTTCTTTCAGATAGGCTTCGGTACGGATTTCATCGTTGCGATGCACGGGTTTGTGCCACGTCCAGTCCGCGCCCGACCACATCGCATGCACACCCGGCAGCCCACCCACATACCCCGACACGATGCGGTCGGTGGCAAACAGGAAACTGGGCAGCGCGATGATGCCGCCGTATTTGGTTTTGGCCGCATACGCAGGATCGCACCACAGTGGATTGTCATCCCCAATGCCGTGCGCATAGTGGCGAATGTTGTCGCGGGTGGCTTCGTAGCACCAGGGTTCGGCGGTGTTGTCGATTTTCCTGCCGATGCGTTCCCGCAAGGCATCGAGACCGTTCTCGGTGATTTTGGGAAAACTTCTCTCGGCTAATTGAGCGGCCATGCTGTGTCTCCTGGTCTAGTTTTCAAGCATTCTCGTGTTCAAGCGGATTGCGCTACACGCTCCTGGTCCCGCAGTACTTTTCGATTTACTTTTCCCGCCGGCGTTTTCGGCAATTCGTCGACGAACACCACATGGCGGGGATATTCGTGCTGGCTCAATCGGCTGCGCACGAGGTCCTGGATTTCCTTGACGAAGGCATCGCCGCCGCTGCGCTGGGTAACGACGAATGCCTTGACGACCTGGCCGCGGATGTTGTCCGGCACACCGATGGCGGCCACATCGCGTACGTCGGGATGCTTGAGAATCGCGTCCTCGATCTCCACGGCACTCATGGTCCATCCGGCGGAAATGATCACGTCGTCCGCGCGGCCGGCATGATAGAAGTAGCCCTCGGCATCGACTCGGCCCAGATCCTTGGTGGCCACCCACGCCTCGTTGCGCCACACCTTGAGCTCGCCGGTTTGCCCGGGTGGGCAGGCGTGACCTTGCGGATCCTGAACCTCGACGCGCCCGCCGGGTACCGCCTTGCCCAACGAGCCGGGTTTAACCTTGAAATCCGGTGCGCCTGGATAGTTCACCAGCACCACACCGATCTCGGTGGTGCCGTACATGCTGCATACGGGGCAGCCAAACGTTGCGCGCACGAAGTCTTCCGTTTCGCTATCCATCGGCTCGCCGGTAAACGAAAGCTTTTGCAAGGCGTAGGTGTAGCGGTCCGCGACACCGGCATTGCGCATCATTCTGAAATGGGTGGCGGCGGCCGAAATGTTGTTGAACCGGCCGTCCTGCAAGGCTCGCAGCAGGCGCTCGGCATCGTACTTTCCTGCGTAGGCGCCGATCGTTACCCCCAGGGCCAATGGCGCCAAGGTACCGTGCCAAAGGCCATGCCCCCAAGCAGGCGAAGACGGGCAGAAGAAACGATCGCCCGGGCGGATACCGGTGCCATACAGCGCGGCCAGCATCAACGTGACCAGAGCGCGGTGCTTGTGCTTGACTGCCGCAGGCAGCTCGCGGGTGGTGCCAGAGGTGTATTGGAAGATCGCGTAGTCGTCGGCGCGGGTGTGCGGCTGAAACGCATCTGAAAAGGTATCGAGCTGCTGCATGAATGCTGCGTCAGCAATCACGACATCGACGCCGTCGATGCCCGACGACATCGCCGCTTTATCCTGATTGGTGAGCAGGATCTTCGGCGCGCAGTCGTTGACGCGCAAGCGGATACCGTCGGGTCCGAAAAGTGTAAAGAGCGGCACCGCAATCGCGCCCGACTTCATCGCCCCGAAGATCGCCACATAAAACGCCAGTGACGGCTCGAGCATGATCGCCACGCGATCGCCGGTGGCGATGCCGCGACCGATGAGGTAATTGGCGAATCGGTTCGACAGTGCGGCCAGCTCGGCAAAGCTGATGTGCACCTCGCCGCCATCGGCCTGCACGACGACGATCGCCTCACGATCTCCGGCAACGTGCCGATCGACGCATTCGTGCGCGATGTTGAACGACTCGCGATCGCCATCGAACACATCCCAAAGCTTCTGCGGCGCGTAGTGGGCTTGTGCATCGGCATAGCGGGTGAAGTCTGTGAGTTTTTGCATGATGGGGCGAGGAAGTAGCGAGCGTTGGAGTCAATATGATCGTCTTGAACAAGGTTGTCAATAGCGTTATAGGATTGTATTAGTACAACTAACGCTCAGTTTAAAGCGAGGCGGATTGCCACGCACGATTGCTTCAGCGCACGCGGACATGCAACGCGCCGGCACCCGTTGCCGCGCGCTTGCAGCGGTAGCGCCTTCTGCCAAATGCGTTATACCGAGGGTGTGATGTGGCGCGCGTTGTCGCCGTTGCGATCGCTCAGGATCTTGAAGATGCCTTGTGCGTGCAGCACCGGGCGCGTGCCGACTGCCAGGCTGCCACGCATGAAAATCATGCCTCGTGTGCGATGGGTTTCGGTCGCATGCGCCTCGATGAATTCGCCGGACGATACGCCGGATAGAAATTGCGAATCGGTGTGCAGCGTGATGCAGGCACGTCGATCGACCGCCCGCCATGCCACGAGGCTCAGTACGTGATCGATCAACGTTTGCAGTACGCCGCCATGTACCTGGCCGGCCGGATTCAGATGGCGTGCATCGGCTTGAAGCCCGTAGCGCCAATCCGCTTCATCTTTCGTCGTCCATAGCGGCCCGATGTGATTCATGAACGTGCCGCCGTTCAATCGCCTCCAACCGGCAGCAGCCAACGCTGCCTCGACGTCCGGTCGGTCGTGGTTTGGCATATTGATCGGGGTCTCTGGCACGTCAGTCATCGAAGTCCTTGAGGTGTGTGCAGCACATCCCGCTACTATTGCCTGCGCTGGGCGGGGTACGTCGGGTGTCGCGGAATTGGGGGCGGACTTCGCTGTCCGCGTGCGCGATACGTGTCTGGCACATTTTTTTCTTCACCCTGCGCTTTGTCAATCGGCATAAAGCGTTGTACGCATACAATCAGGTTTTCCGTTTGCCTCTCTCGCCCTATGCCTTCGCCCAAGCCTCACGATGATCCCCACCCCACCGATGCCGGTCCGCGCTTGCGTGCCGTGCCCGCCGTGTCGCGCGCCGTGGCGATCATGCGGTTGCTGGGGCGCGCGCCCAATCCCATGGGCGTGAAGGCCATCGCGCAGTCGTTGGACATGGTGCCCAGCACGTGCCTGCACATCGTGCGCGTACTGGTGGACGAAGGGCTGCTGAAAGTCGATGAAAGCACCAAGCGTTATTCGCTCGGTTCGGGGCTGCTGTCGTTGGCGCGAAGCGCTTTGCAAACCAACACCTTCCCCGCCATCGTGCAGCCGGCACTTGATCGCATCGCCGCCAAATGGAATGTGACCGCGATCGCGGCCGAAGTGGTGGATCTGGATCACATGATCGTGGTGGCGCTTTCGAAGTCGCAGGCGCCATTCAGACTGCACGTGGACGTCGGCAGCCGGTTTCCCGCGCTGATCAGCGCGACTGGCCGACTTGCCGCGGCGTTTTCACGTTCGCCGTGGGCCAAGATCGAGCAGCGCTTTCGCGCACTGCGATGGGAATCGCCTCCCGACTATGCGTCCTGGAAGGCCGACGTGGAACGCGCCCGAACGCAAAAGTTCAGTATCGACGTGGGCAACTATATCGCCAACGTCACCCTGGTGGCCGCCCCGGTGTTCGATGTGAAGCATCGCATCACGCATTCACTGACGGCAGCAGGCATCAGCAACGAACTCAATCCGCGCTGGGGGGAAGAGATTGCCGCCGATCTATTGCGTGAGGCTGAATTGCTGAGCGAGATGTCGCTGTCGGCAAAGTGAGTGTGCTGGTGAGGCACGCGCCATGGATCCAAGATGCGGATAACCACTTTCCCGTGATGCCGATAATGGCTTTTTTTTCGCGTGCAAATAACATGGCCGACGATCGCGGTGAGCGATGCGTCGGCCATGTTGCCAAACTTGCGCCTATCGTTTGATCGGCGTGACGGACTTCAGTTCAGGATTGAGCGTGGCGTATTCGGCCTTCGAGTCGTGGCCGATGATCAGTACGAGGATGAATCCCACGGCTGCAAGCAGCGCGAGAAACATCACCGCATAAAGATCGTTGCCGGTCGACGTTTTCAACGAACCGAAAATGGTGGGCCCGATATAACCGCCCAGATTACCGATCGAGTTGATCCAGGCAATACCGGCGGCGGCTGCCGTGCCCGATAGGAGCGCCGCGGGGATCGTCCAGAACACAGGCAGCGCCGAGAACACACCAAACGAGGCAAGCGTGACCGCGGCCATTTTCATGACCGGATCGTTGATCGCCGCAGCGGCGACCAGCCCGACCACGATGCACGCCAACGGGATAAGCACAAAAATCTTGCGCTCGCGCCGCGCGTCCGACCACCGGGTCCAGAACACCATGGCAATTGCACCCACCAGATAAGGGAACGCGTTGATGAAGCCCACTTCAACGTTGGTCAGGTTGCCGAAACCGCGAATGATCTGCGGCAGGAAAAAGCCCAACCCATACAGTGGCACGGTGATGCCCATGTAGACGAAGCCCAACCCGATCACGCGCCAGTTGAACAACGTTTGCTTCCACGAAATGTTCACGCGGGATTCGCGCTGGGCGCGCTCCGCTGCCAGGCGCTCTTCTAGCCACGTGCGCTCTTCATCGGTCAGCCACTTGGCGTTCTTCGGACGATCGGGCAGATAAAGCAGCACGAAGAACGTGAGAATGAGTGCCGGAATGGCTTCAAGAATGAACAGCCACTGCCACCCATGCAGGCCGCCCATGCCGTCAAGATTGAGGATGTAGCCGGAGATCGGCGATCCAATCACCGTGGAAATCGGAATGGCAAACATGAACCATCCCACGATACGCGCCCGATAGGCAGTAGGAAACCAGATCGTGATGTAGTAAATCACGCCCGGGAAAAAGCCTGCTTCAGCGGCACCGAGCAAGAACCGCACGACGTTCAGACTGGTAGGGCCGGTGACCCAGGCTTGCGCGGCCGAAAGGATGGCCCACGTGAACATAATGCGGGCGATCCACTTGCGGGCACCGAATTTTTCCAGGGCAAGGTTGCTTGGTACTTCAAAGATGAAGTAGCCGATGAAAAAGATACCGGCAGCGGCGCCAAATACCGCGCTCGTAAACCCAAGATCTTTCGACATCGCCGCGCCGGCGAAGCCCAGGTTGACCCGGTCGAGATAAGCGATGAAATAGCAGATCATCAGCAGCGGCAGCAGCCGCCAACTGAGCTTTGACATCGTGGTCTTTTCAATCGTGCTCATTTTGTCTCCAACGTATTTTTATTCACGGATCGATTAGCGCGAACGGCGTGGCCGCTTGCTCGATCTCACGTTGGCTAGTGTCAAGGACACTTCCTTACCACAAACTGAATATCAGTATTATTTCTTTAAGGCTTGCGTCACAACAACGGTAGAATCCCGCCTTTTGCCGGATCCGCCGACGTGACCGCCCCAACCTCTACGCCCCCTATCGACGATCATCGCACCGACCTGATCTACGCGCTTGAAGATCGGCCGCGTGGCTGGATCTCCCTGCTTGCTGCGTTTCAGCACCTGCTGGCCATCATCGTTCCGATCGTGACGCCAGGGTTGTTGATCTGCCAGGCGCTGGGGGTGTCGTCCCGCGATACCAATCTCATCGTGTCGATGTCGCTTGTGGTGTCGGGCATTGCCACGTACGTCCAATGCAAGCGTTTTGGCCCGTTGGGTGCCGGCTTGCTGATCGTTCAAGGCACCAGTTTCAATTTCGTTGGTCCCTTGATCGCAGGTGGCGCAATGATGGTGAAAGACGGTACGCCCGTCGAGGCAGTGATGGCGGCGATTTTCGGCGTCGTGATTGCAGGCTCCTTCGTCGAGATCGGTATTTCGCGCATCCTGCCGTTCGTCAAACGCTTGATCACGCCATTGGTGACCGGCATCGTGGTGCTGCTGATCGGGCTGACGTTGATCAAGGTGGGGCTGATCAGCATGGGGGGCGGCTTTGCGGCCATGGCAAACGGCACCTTCGCCAATGCGGAAAACCTCACCCTGTCGGGCTTGGTGCTGGCGATCATCGTGGTGCTCAATCGCGTGCACGTGGTGTGGGTGCGAAGCGCTGCGCTCGTGATTGCGCTGGCGACCGGCTATGCGGTGGCGGCGACGATGGGCCGCCTGGACTTCACCGGCATGCGTGAGGCTGCCCTCTTCCATATTCCCACGCCCCTGCATTTCGGCATCGGCTTTTCGTGGTCGTTGTTTGTGCCGATGTTGATCATCTATTTGGTGACGTCGCTTGAGGCGATCGGCGACATCACGGCCACGAGCAAAGTATCGCGCCAGCCCGTGGATGGGCCGGTGTGGATGCAGCGCATCAAGGGCGGCGTGCTGGTAAACGGCGTGAATTCATTGTTGGCCGGCGTGATGAACACGTTCCCCAGTTCGATCTTCGCGCAGAACAATGGCGTGATTCAATTGACCGGCATCGCCAGCCGGCACGTGGGCGTGTGGATCGCCGGCATGCTTGTGCTCTTGGGATTGTTTCCGCCGATCGCGGGCGTGCTGCAGGCCGTGCCCGAGCCGGTATTGGGCGGCGCTGCGATGGTGATGTTCGGCGCCGTGGCGGCCTCGGGCATCAATATTCTGGCGAGCATTCGTCTCGATCGGCGCGCGCTGCTGGTGATTGCCGTGTCGTTGGCCCTCGGCCTGGGCGTGACGCAAGTGCCGGAATTTCTGGCGCATCTGCCCACCACGTTGCGGCATGTGCTGGAATCCGGTGTGGCCACGGGCGGCTTGTGCGCGCTGATCCTGAACTGGTTCCTGCCGGAAACCCCTCCAGCACGACCCCAACACTGATCGCCGTCTAGCGGGCCCGGCGCATGGGCATGGCATCGATCACCGGAAAGATGTCCTGCAAACTGGCGTGACCCACCTCGGTCATCTTCTCGCCGCCGTCTTTACCCACGAGCACCAGGGTGGCCGGACCATCGGCCTTCAATCCCAGCGCACGCAGCAAGGCCTGCGTCTGCTGGGCACTCAGCGCCATATCATTGCGTGCGCCTTTGCCGGCCAGCACGGTGAACAGCACCATCTCCCGGTCGTCGAAGTCGCGTCTGACGGACGTCTGGCTCAACGCGCCCTCAATGCTGCGCACCAAGGGATCATCAGCCGAAGGCGCAACCAGCACCAGCGGGCGTGACTGCCAGCGCTCAGCCTCGAGCGGATTGCCGGCGGCACGCGCCGGTGATGCGGCCATCATTGTCAACACCGCCAGACCGGACGCGGCGCAAGCCGACAACAAAAAAGATCGGACGACACGGTTCATCTGCACACTCCCTGTTCATATGAATGACATCGGGTGCTTTGATCACAACCGCCACACCGCAACACTGACTCACTGTGCGGCAAGTATCGATCCCACGTGCGGGCATGCGGTCGAACCGGTTTACTCCGGCTTGATGCCCGATTTTCTGATCAGATCGCCCCACTTCACGCTTTCAGCCTCCATGTAGGTTTTGAACGCGGCGCTATCGCGGCCTTCGATCTTCATGCCCTGCAATTCCATTTTTTCACGAATGCCGGGATCGGCGAGCGTGGTTTTCACACCGTGCTCCAGCTTCTGCACGACGGCGGGCGGCGTGCCGGCGGGCGCATATAGCCCAAACCACGTCAGCGCTTCAAATCCCGGCAAACCGGATTCGGCCACGGTGGGAATCTCGGGTGCCGTGGGCGAACGCTGCAGGCTGCTCACTGCAATTGCACGCAGTTTGCCGCTGCGGATATGCGGCAATAACGTCGGCAGGTTGCTGAACATCAAAGGAATCTGATTGCCCAGCACATCGGTAATCGCCTGCGACTCCCCCTTGTAGGGTACATGCACCATCTGCACACCCGCCATGGCCGCAAACAATTCGGCCGACACGTGCTGCGGCCCACCCAATCCCGATGAGGCATAGGTGACCTGACCCTTGTTGTCCTTCAAATACTTGATGACGTCCTGCACACTATGCAAGGGCAGCGCGGGGTTCACGACCAGGACCAGGGGTACGGACGAGATCAACGACACGGGTACGAAACTCTTGATCGGATCGAAGCGCAGATTGGGGTACATGCTGGGGGCCACCACCATCGTCGACTGCGTGCCCAATAACAAGGTGTAGCCATCCGGTTGTGCGCGGGCGGCCGCTTCTGCGGCGATCGTACCGGTCGCGCCTGCGCGATTCTCGATCACGTAGGGTTGGCCGAGCGTTTGGCCCAGCCCTTGTCCGAGCAGACGCGCCACGTTGTCGACGGCGCCGCCGGCGGAAAATCCGACCAGCAAGGTGGTGGGCTTATCGGGATAAACGCTCTGCGCCTGCACACTCGATCCTGCAATCATCACGCTGAAGGCGACGGCTGCACCAAGCCACTGACGGCGAACCCGCATTTTCTTTTCCATTGTCTCGCTCCATATCGTTGTTATAGGCGTGTGAAGACCGCGTTCGATCGACGCTCGATGTCTTCCAGCCGGGAATTGCCGTGGCGCCGCCGTGATCCGAACGGCGCCCGCGACCCGCATTGGGATTACGTTTTCTGCGTGGCGCGCCAGGCGTCGTAACGCGCCTGGTTTTCCTTGTTGGGCGGGTACAGGCCCGGCAGTTTTTCGCCGGCTTCGACCTGCTGCATGATCCACCCCTCGAGCCGTTCCTGCTCCGCGGCCGCGTCGACCACCGCGTCGAGCAGTTCGGCCGGGATGAGGACTGCGCCATCGCCGTCCAGCACCAGAACGTCGTTAGGCATGATGGCCACGCCGCCGCAGCCGATGGGCTCCTGCCAGCCCACGAAGGTGAGCCCGGCCACGGATGGCGGTGCCGCCGCGCCGCTGCACCACACGGGCAGATTGCTGGCCAGAACCCCTTCGGCATCGCGCACCACGCCGTCGGTCACCAATGCAGCCACACCCCGCTTCTGCATCCGTGCGCACAGGATGTCGCCGAAAATTCCCGCGTCTTTCACGCCCATCGCATCGACGACGGCGATGGCGCCCGAGGGCATCGCTTCGATCGCGGCGCGCGTGGAAATCGGTGAGCCCCACGATGCCGGTGTAGCCAGATCCTCACGTGCAGGAACGAAGCGCAGCGTGAAGGCCCGGCCGACGATACGTTTGCGACCCGCCACGAGCGGCATCGCACCGCGCAGCCACACATTGCGCAGCCCTTTCTTGAGCAATACGGTCGTGAGCGTGGCGGTCGTCACGCCCGAGAGGACGTCGATCGTTTTCTGGTCGAGCGGCAATGATTCCACGGACATTGTGTGGGGTCTCCCTGTTGAGTGGTCTTGCTGCGATCGGATTGCGGCATGCGGTGGGGTACCCCGCCCGGTGCGCACGCCGACTCAAGATTTCTACCTCATTGTCGGATTCCGGTAACCGAAGCACAATGTCTTTTTTAGGCGTTTAAAACATAGTTTTTATTCATTCCAAGCAGGTGCTGCACGGTGGACACACGCTATATCGATACCTTCGTGATGGTGGCCGAGTGCGGCTCGATGGCCGAGGCCGCGCGGCGCATGAGCATTACGCCCACCGCACTTGCGCAACGCCTGAGGTCGCTTGAGCGGGAGTTTGGCGTGCCGCTCGTCATTCGCTCGGGGCGCTTTGTGCGCATTACGGAGGGCGGCGCCCGGTTGCTCTCGCACGCACGTCGCTTCCAGCGCGACATGCGCAGTCTGAAATCTGCAGTCGCCAGCGACGGCTTTCCCGGCGGGCTGCGTATCGGCACGATCCGTACGGCGTTGACGAATGTGATGCCGGAGCTGCTCAAGCAAGTGTCCGACCGGTATCCGTTATTGGATGCCACACTCGAAATCGGCGCTTCGCACGATCTTTATCATCAGGTGCTCGTCGGTAAAGTCGATGCCGCGTTGCTGGTCGCCCCACCCTTCAAGTTACCCAAGCCCTATGTGTGGGAAACGGTGCGCGTAGAGCCGCTGGTCGTGCTTGCTCCGGCGCAGCTTGCGCACGTGCCACTCAAAACCTTGCTCGCCGAGCAGCCGTTCATGCGTTACGACCGGCGCACCTGGGGCGGTGCGCTGGCGGAACAATATCTACAGGAACAAGGCATACAACCGCATGAGCGATTTGAAATGGATTCGCCTGACGGCATTTTGATGCTCGTGGGGATGGGGCTGGGTGTGTCGCTCGTGCCCAACTGCTATCGCCCGGAGAGCGTGCCCGCCAACGTCCATGTGCGGCCGTTACCGACCAGCGGGCTCACGCGCAAACTGGGTCTGCTCTATCCGCGTGAATCGCCTTACGCGCGACTGTTCGAGGCGCTTATCGGCGACGTCCGGGCGAATTGAGGGCTGCGGGCGACGAATGCGCGATCCCGCAGACAATCAAGCGCTCAGGAACCGTTCAGTGAGACGGCACCAGAACGCCGCGCCGACACTTAAATTAGCGTCGTTGAAATCGAACTTCGGATTGTGCAGATCGCGCCCACCGTCGGACGGGCCGTTGCCCAACCGCACCAGCGCGCCCGGCACCACCTGCTGCATGTACGCGAAATCTTCACTGCCCATGCGCCGGGGCGTGTTTTCCACAATGTCGTCTTCACCCACGAGTTCGCGGGCGACGGAAAGCGCCAGCGCCGTCGCGGCGATGTCGTTATCGACGACCGGGTAGCCTGCGATGTAATCGATCTCGACACGTGCGTCATAGGCTTCGGCGGTCGAATGGCAAATGCGCTCGATACGTTCCTTCAGCTTTTTGCGCACGTCAGGGTCGAACGAACGCACCGAAATGCCGATTTCGCCTTCGGCAGGAATCACGTTGAGCGCGTCGCCACAACGCATGCGGCCCACGGTCACCACAGCCGACTCATTGGGATCGACGTTGCGCGACACGATGGTCTGCAAGGCCATCACGATCGCGGCGCACACCACCACGGTGTCGACCGAGTGATGGGGACGCGCAGCGTGTCCGCCATGGCCAAATACCTTGATGAACACGCGATCGCCCGCGGCCAGAAACGTGCCTTCGCGAAACAGAAATTGACCTTGCGGAGCACCCGGATGGTTGTGAATGGCATAAATCACGTCGCACGGAAAACGATCGAACAGGCCTTCTTCGACCATCGTCTTGCCACCGCTATTGAAACCGGCCTCTTCCGCGGGTTGAAAAATGAGGTTGAGCGTGCCGGAGAAATTCTTCGTCAATGCCAGGTGCTTCGCAGCGCCGAGCAGCATCGTCATGTGGCCGTCGTGGCCACATGCGTGCATCAATCCCGTGTGCTCGCTGGCATAAGGCAAACCCGTTTGCTCGGCGATCGGCAACGCGTCCATATCGGCGCGCAAGCCAAGACGTTTCGTGCCGGCACCCACCTTCATCGTCGCGACCAGACCCGTGCCGGCGATGCCGGTCGTCACGGTGTAGCCCCAGTCCTTGAGCTTCTCGATAATGAAGCTCGACGTGGCATTTTCTTTGTAAGCAAGCTCGGGGCGCTGGTGAAAACCTTGCCGGATGGTTTCGAGCTCGGATTGAATGTACTGCAGGTCGTCGATGGTGGTGAATACGGGTGCGGGGGTCATGGGGCTGCAAAGGGAGTGGTGTGAACTGCCGTCAAGCGTAACGCAGGCGACAAAAGCTTGCAGTCCAGATGTTCCCTATCTTTGGCACCCCGGCGGTGTGATGTGACGGCTACAGAAAACCGATCCACCGTCCAGCGAGTACTGCGCCAAACCACAGCATGAGCGAGGCCGACGCGTGCAAGCGCATCGCCGTCGACATTTTGCCTTGGCCAACGGCGTGGGACCAGTCGGCGCGCCGATGCAACCAGACCGCATTCAAGACACCCAGCGTAACCAGCCCCACCTTGACCAAAAAGGCGGCATTTTCAACGTATTCATGCGGCCGCACGGAAAAGAGCCAGGCGCCGGTCGCGACCGCAACGAGCAACCCATCGCGGGCGATACGCGATAGATAGGGTCCCATGACCGCAAACGGAAGCGTTCGCGCCGCACCCAGCACCCGGCAGTCCAACGCGACGATCGCGCCGATCAGCACCCCCAGGGCGGCGATGTGTGCCGCGTTGACCAGCACGTACAGGTTAGGCGACCGTTGCAAATAAACGGCAGGCGGCAGACTTCCTATCCAGTCGAGCATGCGCCGGTTTAACGCTTGGCCTGGATCCGCTCGGGATAGATGTTGTACGTTTTGCCGGCTACTGTCACCTGCACGGCCTTCATCCGTTTTTCGGCATGGTCCTCGGCGCGATTGCCGGTGGCGGTGATCTTGTCGCCCACTTTGGCCGACCCTTCCACAAATCCCGATCGCTGGGTTTGTGAGGGATTGCCCAACTCCACGCGCCAGACGCCATCATTGGGCGTCTCGATATCCATTGTGGGATGGGGAGGCGCGATCTGCACGGCCTTGACCGTGCCGGATAACTGGATCTGTTCGGCGTCGGCCCAGGACCAGCCGTGGTGCGCCCAGGCACTGGTGGCGAGCATGCCGGCGGTAAACAATGCCAGGGAGGACTGCGCGACGAAACGGTATGACATGACGTGCTCCGGTGAGATAACGCAAAAAGTGACGCCAACCTGCGCAACGATTTATGCGACAGCACCAGCATCGGCTGCCGATGCCGGTCCAAATCACATCAACGACTTGCCTTGCTTGAGTACCTGATCGCAGGCCTTCTTGGTCAGTTCCTGCTTCAATCCGCCGCCTTTCAGGTCCACATTCTGGCCGTCCTTGCCGGTCAGCAAGCCACCCAATCCGGCCATGTAGCCCGTATCGCTCTTCTTGGCTTCAGGCGTCGCACCCGATAATTTTCCGAGCAACTTATCCTTCACGCCGGCGGCAGCGTTCGCATTCAGATAATTGTTCTTCATGCAGAATTCGAGCACTCCGGCGACGTTGCCCATGCTGCCGGACGTCAATGACGACATCGACATGCCGCCCAATCCCGATGCATTGGTACTGCTGCCCGCTGTGCCCCCCTGCCCGAGTCCGCCGAGTTGCCCCTTGACGGCATCCATCAATTGGGCGTGCGCGACGCCTGAGGGCAGAAAGCTCACCGTAGCGGCGGCAATTGCAATGGCATTCAATGATTTACGCATAAGAAGTGTCCTCTTCAATTCGCGGTTCATCCTAGACCTGCGAATTTGAGATCACAAGCGAAGGCCTTGGGCGCCATCGTCGTTGAATGCCGGGGCCTGTCACAAAGCACGGCCTTGCATGGTGAACCTCATAGGGAAAACGCACGATCGGCACGGTCACAATTCTGGATGTAAAGTTCTCGAAGAATTCTATTCATCCCAGGCTGAGAGGTTTATGCCCATGCGCCGTCTCCGCTATCTCACCAACCGCCATCGCGCACCCTCGACCAATCGCGCATTCGGCTTGTTGCTCGCGTTCAACGCCGGGGCAATCAATGCAGGCGGATTTCTAGTGCTCCATGTGTATACCTCGCACATGACCGGATTTGCGTCGCAGTTTGCCGATGGTCTGGTCACGGGCGATACGCGCATTCTGCTTGGCGCCTTGGGTGCGATCCTGTCGTTCGTGGTGGGCGCATTGGTGTGCACGATGCTTGTGCATTGGGGCCGGCAGCACCGGTTGCACAGCATTTATGCCCTGCCGCTGCTGCTCGAGGCGGCGCTCCTCTTCCCTTTCGGTATCGCGGGTGCCATCACCCTGTCTTGGAATACGCCATTCGCCGTACCCACCACGGTGCTGCTCCTGTGCTTCATCATGGGGTTGCAGAACGCCGTGGGGTCGAAAACGTCGAAGGGCGGCATTCGCACGACCCACATGACGGGCAACATCACCGATCTGGGCATGGAGCTGGGCAAGTTGCTGTATTGGAACCGTGCCGCCGATAAGGGTGCACACCCTGTGGTTCGGCATGACACCCAACGCCTGCGCACCAGCACCGGTTTGATCGTGATGTTTGTGGTGGGAGGTCTCGTGGGCGCAGTCGGGTTTCAATCGTTCGGATTTATTTGCGTGGTGCCACTGGCGGCAATCCTGTTGGCACTGGCATTGCCGCCCCTGGTCAAGGATGTTGCAGCATACAGTGCCCATCATCCACAAAAGCGCTGATAACCTCTGTCATTTGTTTAGATCTTCGCAAATTTGGGTGCATCCCGTTACCTTTTTATCGCATCCAAAGGCGGACGCCGCGCGTATGTCCTGAGGAGCCGGCGCATGTGCGCCTGCAAGCACTTAGGAGCAATGATGAAGTTGGAGAATGCGCTCTCGAACCTTCAGAAAGCCAGTGAGCGATATCAGGCGCTAGCGGACGATGCGACCAAACCCCTGGCGTCGCGCGATTACGCCGCCTACGCCCAGGCTGCTTACGAATTGCGTCATGCGCGTGAAGTCGTGGAAGACGCCATCGAAAAGAATGCCGCCGCGGTTCGGCGGGTGCCGCTGCGGCGCTGCGCTTAGCGTTGGGCCGAGCCGCCCGGCAAATTAGCCCGAATCAACAAGCCGGCAATTGAAATGCGACCGGCAATGTCAGGCAATGTATCGTGCGGCCCGAACCACCGCGCCTCCGCGATTTCGTCTTCCTGCACCGCAATCTCACCGCTCAGATACTCCGCAGTGAAGGCCACCATCAGCGAATGCGGAAACGGCCACGGCTGGCTGCCGAAGTATTGCAGGTTATGCACCCGCAGGCCCACCTCTTCGAACACCTCGCGATGCACGGTTTGCTCGATGCTCTCCCCCACTTCGACGAAGCCTGCGAGCGCCGTATGGCGCGCGGTGGGCGAACCCGTGTGCTTGGCGAGCAGAATCTGGTCGCCCTTTTTGATCAGCACCATCATGGCCGGTGAAATCCGCGGATAAGCGGATAATCTGCACTGCGGGCATCGCATGCAAAATTCGGTCTCCGACTGGATCGTGGCGGTGGCACAGGCGCCGCAGTAGCGATGCGTGCGCGCCCACTCGGCGATTTGGAACGCGCGACCCGCCAGGGCCATATCGGCATCGTCGAGTACGCCGAACAGCGAACGCAGTTTCTTGAACGCAAACCCTTGCGGCGCATCGCTTGCGCGTGACACAAAAGCGGTACGGCCGGGTTTGTGTGATTTCAGCCAGAGCGACTGTGCCTGGACGGCGGGTACGCCTGCGGTGTGGAAAATGCCGTCATCCGGCAATGTGCTGGACGTTTCATCGACCAGCAGTTCATCCCCACGAAACACGAAATTCACGGCACTTCCTCATCGCATGCTTGATGACTACGATAGTAGAAGAAAATGCGGTGCTGAACCGGCATAGTTCGATCGCAAGAAACGAATTTTTCTTGATGACCGGCTCGCCTTAAAGTGGCCGCATCGGCGCTTTCTTTCCAGACCATCATGTTGACGACCTCTCCCGCCCTCGCTGCACACCCCCCTTTCGCTGACGACGACGCCCGCTGGCATGCCGTGATGACGCGGGATGCCGCTGCGGACGAGGCATTCGTCTATGCCGTGAAAACCACCGGGGTGTACTGCCGCCCCAGCGCGTCGGCGCGCCTGCCCAGGCGCGAGAATGTGGTGTTCTTCGATACCGCGACTGCCGCCGAACACGCCGGTTTTCGTCCCAGTCGTCGAGCCGATGCGGACCAAACCGCGTCGGCCGCCAAACGCGCTGCGCTCGTGGCGCACGCATGCCGGGCGATCGACACCGCGACGACGCTGCCCAATCTTGACGATCTGGCCGCGCAGGCCGGCATGAGCACGTTTCACTTTCATCGGGTCTTCAAGGCCGAAACCGGCGTCACGCCCAAAGCGTATGCGAATGCTGCCCGCGCGCGCCGGATGCGCGATGAGCTGGCGGCCGCCAGCGGCACCATCACGGACGCGATCTACGAAGCGGGGTTCAATTCCAACAGCCGTTTCTACGAAACGTCCCAGGCACTGCTGGGCATGCCCGCGCGGGATTACCGTAACGGCGGGCGCAATGCCGAGATTCGTTTTGCCGTGGGCCAATGCAGCCTCGGGGCAATCCTGGTGGCGCAAAGTCAGCGCGGCATCTGCGCCATTTTTCTGGGGCCAGAGCCAGACGCGTTGGTGCGCAATCTGCAGGATCAGTTTCCTCGCGCCCGCCTGATCGGTGGCGACGCCGCATTCGAGCAGTTGATCGCCGAGGTCGTAGGTTTCATCGAGGCGCCGTCGATCGGCCTGAATTTGCCTCTGGACGTGCGCGGCACCGCTTTCCAAGAGCGGGTGTGGCAGGCGTTGCGCGATATTCCACCAGGACAAACGGCGAGTTATACCGATATTGCGCAGCGCATCGGCCAGCCAAAAGCCGTGCGGGCGGTGGCACAAGCCTGCGCGGCCAACCGGCTGGCTGTGGCAATCCCCTGCCATCGGGTGGTGCGCCGGGACGGCGATCTTTCAGGCTACCGCTGGGGCGTGGAGCGTAAACGCGAACTGCTGCAGCGGGAAGCCGTGGGTTGACCGTTCAACGCAGCGGGTCGGCATCCGCAGGTGAGGCGCTCTCCAGCCGGTATCCGATCTCGTCGGCCACCTCGCGCAGAATGTTTTGCGCCAGGTTGAAGGCCGTATTTGCGGCCGGCACGCCGGCGTAGATGGCGTTCTGAAGCAACACCTCTTTCAGTTCGTCCGGTGTAATGCGGGAATCGTCCTGCGCAAGCAAGCCCGCGCGCGCGTGCAGTTCGAATTCTTCCCAGCGTGCCAAAGCAAGCGTGACGCTCAATACCATCATCCGGCGCGTCTTGCGTTCCAGGCCCGGGCGGCTCCAGATGTCGTTCCACGCGTAGCGCGTGATCAAATTTTGATACTCGGCGGTGAAGGTGGTGGCGCGCGACAGCGATCGCTCCACCCACGCATCGCCGAGCACGGCGCGCCGGTTACCCAGCCCTTGTTCGAAATCGTCGGTACGGCTCATGGTCGTTCTCCTGAAGCGCGGCCCACGCCCGGTGCGCCTGATGGCGCGAGCGCCCACACCGGCGGGCACGCTGGTGGTGCGTCAGCATGTGTGGGCGTGGGCCGCATGGATATCGGGGTTTCAGTTTGCGGTGATGTTGTTGGCGCGCACGACATCGGCCCAACGCGACTGCTCCGCCTCCACGAAGGCGGCGAACGCGGCCGAGGAACTGCCGACGGGCGTCAGCCCCAGTTTGGCAAGTTTCTCCTTTGTGTCGGCACGCGCCAGCGTCTTTTGGATCAATGCTTGCAGCTTGGCGACGACGTCGGGCGGGGTGCCGGCCGGCAGGAAAAAACCGTTCCATTCGACAACGTCGAAGTTCTTGATGCCCGCTTCGGTCACCGTGGGCACTTCAGGCAGTTCAGGCATGCGTTTGGCCGAGGACACGGCGAGTGCGCGCAGTTTGTTGCCGGCCACATAGTTCAGGCTCGACGCGGCGTTCGCAAAATACATGTCGACCTGACCGCCCATTACATCCACGATCGCGGGCGCACCACCCTTGTACGGAATGTGCACCAGATCGATGTCGGCATCCTTCTTCAGCAGTTCCGCGGCCATCTGGGCCAGACTTCCCGGGCCATACGATGCAAAGGTGTATTTGCCGGGGCTTTGCTTGGCTGCTTTCAGGACATCGGGCAATGACGTGAAGGGCGAATTCGGCGCGACGACGAGGATATTGGGCACACTCACCGCTTGCGACACGGGAATGAAGTCCTTCCTGGCGTCGTAGGGCAACTTGCGCAAGACCGGGTTGATGGCGAAGGCAGAGGCGTCGAACAACACCGTGTAGCCATCCGGCGCGGCCCGCGCCACGGCAGCGGCGCCGATGGAGCCACTGGCCCCGCCCTTGTTTTCGATCACCACGCTTTGCCCGGATGCCTCGCCCATGCCTTGCGCAATGATGCGCGCCGCATTGTCGGCACCGCCGCCGGCCGAATACGGCACCACCACCGTAATGGGCTGACTGGGATAGTCGGCCGCGTTCGCGTACGCGGCGGCACCCATCAAAGCAAGTGCACCTGCGCACGTTCGCAGCATCGTGTTGTGTGTCATGTTTGGTCTCCACATCCCTTGGGGATTGTTGTCGTTGATGAGGGGGTTGGCATATCAGACGGTGGCGATCGGATTGACCGGTGCGCCGACCAACCCCGGTAGATGCAGGGGGGCAGCGGTCAGGAAGAACGCATGGCGGTCATTGGCCCTCAGCCACGCGGCCAGAGGCGTCAGATGCCAGAGCTCGCCCAGCGGCAGGCCGAGTTTGAAGAGGCACTGCTCGTGCAACGGCAGCAGCGGGCCGCGCGCCATGTCCAACGTGTGGTTGCGTTGTTCGACCGCATGGTTGTCGGCCGCGATGGCGGCGATCCTGCTGTGCTTGATCCACGCCAGCAAGTCGGCGTCGCGACCATCCAGCACGCAGCAACGCGTGCGCAGTTGCTCCTGGTCGTCTGGGCCCAATGTGAGGGCAAGGTCGGCCAGGCCCGTGTGCAAACACAGCACATCGCCCGGATAAACCTCGATGTTGTCGGCCGCCATGACCTGCTGCAGATCCTTCAGCGTCACCTGGCGGCGCGCATCGCCGAAATGCGCGCGCAGATCGACCATCACGCCCCGGCCCTGAATGCCGTGCATCGCCATCGGCGCAATGGATAATTCCGCTGTGCCCTGGAAACCGTCGTCGTGCGGCAGGCTCACCGTGAAGCCGTTGTACCCCGTGGGCATGGGCCGGTCAGTCCCATGAGGATCGAAAAGCGCGCCCACATGTCCCAACGCGTCCCATTGCGTCGAGTACTGGGGCGACAACGTCACGCTATCGTCGCTGATCACATCGGTTGCGCCAGGAACGTCGTTGGCCAGGGGATACCGGTACATGGGCACGCCATTTTTCTCGGCAGCGCGAATGACCGGACCCTTGCGGCGCGGATTGAGCACCGGCGCATGCGGCACATTCAGCGGCAGGCTCAGCGAAAAAGAGAGTCCTTCTCTAATCTCGCACGCCGCGCGCAGGCGTTGCTCGGCCTGAAGATGGTTGAGGGTGCCCAATCGATCGTCCGGGCCGAAATCGCCCCAATTCGATCCGTCGGGACGGGTCGTCCATCGCGGGGATGTGGTCAAAATGGTGTCTCCTCGTGCGCCGGCCGTGCGCATCGCGCCGGCGTGTGTCGTGGGATCCTGCCGGCCCGCCGCGTGATCGCGGTCTCATGCTGGGGACAACGAACGATACCTGTTTAAATATCGGGTTTGCACGTCGACGTCCACGCAATGAACCCTGAAGACCTTCAAAAGCTCGTCACCATGGAAATGCCCTATGGGCGCTACCAGGGCCGACTGATCGCCGACCTGCCGGCCACCTATCTGCACTGGTTTGCCCGCGAAGGGTTTCCGCCGGGCGAGATTGGCCGCTTGTTGGAATTGATGCGCGAGATCGACCACAATGGTCTGAAGCCGCTGTTGAATCCGCTCCGCGACCCGAATCGCCCGCCTTACGAAGCCTGACCCTGCCATGAATACTGCCAGCACCCCCCTTTCTTCCCCGCCCACGGCGTCGCCGCCGAATCCATCGCCCGGCATGCCCGGGTTCGGCGCGCTCGTGCTCCTCATCGTCGGCACCTTATGGTTGGGGATGGCCTACGGCGTACGCCATGGCGCCCTCTTCCTCGTCGGCGGTGCACTCGGCATCTCGCTCTATCACGCCGCCTTCGGGTTTACATCGGCGTGGCGTGTTTTCATCATGGATGGGCGTGGCCGCGGCCTGCGCGTGCAGATGATATTGCTCGCGATTGCGGTCGTGCTGTTTTTTCCGGCGCTGGCCAACGGCGTCTTGTGGGGTCAGGAGGTTCGCGGCCTGGTGGCGCCAGCCGGCGTAGGCGTCATCGTGGGCGCCTTCATGTTCGGCATCGGCATGCAATTGGGCGGCGGCTGCGCCTCGGGTACGTTGTTCACGGCGGGCGGCGGCAATGCCCGCATGCTCGTCACCCTGCTCTTCTTCGTCATCGGCTCCGTGCTCGCCACCGTGCATTTCGACTGGTGGGTGGCGCTGCCGTCATTGCCGCCGCTGTCGTTGGTCTCGTCCGTGGGTCCCGTGTGGGGCATCGCAATTTCGCTGGCATTGTTTGCGGCGATCGCCGCCTTCACCATGGCATGGGAAAAACGGCGTCACGGCAGCCTGGAAACCGCACCGCCTGCTTCGCGGCATGGCGCGTCGCGCCTGCTGCGCGGGCCGTGGCCGCTGGTGCTGGGCGCCGTTGCGCTGGCGGTGTTGAACTTCGCCACCCTCGCCCTGGCCGGGCGCCCGTGGGGCATCACGTCGGCGTTCGCACTATGGGGGGCCAAGGGTGCACTGATGCTGGGGATCGATCCCACGGCATGGGCGTACTGGCAGGCGCCGGCCAATGCCACAGCACTGGCGCAAAGCGTATTCGCCGACGTGACCTCGGTCATGGACTTCGGCATTATTGGCGGTGCGATGCTGGCGGCAGCGCTCGCCGGCAAGTTTGCGCCCAGCCTGGATATCCCGATGCGCTCGGTGCTCGCCGCCGTCGTGGGTGGATTGTTGCTGGGGTATGGCGCGCGCGTGGCCTACGGCTGCAACATCGGCGCGTACTTTTCCGGCATCGCTTCGGGAAGCCTGCACGGATGGGTATGGCTGGTGGCCGCGTTTGCCGGCAACATGGTCGGCGTCAAGCTGCGACCGTTCTTTTTCTTCGAACGCAAGGTTCTATCGCGCGCCGACGGCTGATCGGAGGGGTGGCGGAGTCACCGCCACACGCCGGTCACACCGCGAACGCAAATCCCGAGGTAGCACCGATCGCGACGGCCGATACCGCCAAAGCGACGACGTCGCGCTTGTCATTGCCATGCCGCCAGGCGGCAAATGCGGCGTACACCGAGGCGAGCGCCACCAGCAAAATTCCCAAACCCATGTCGTTCATCGTCTATCCCGAAAGTGAATGCCTTGTCAGGGGATAGACGCATCGGCAATCGGTTTAATCCACGGTCATCAACGATAAATACGCCGCAACGAAAATGATCTACCGCTGCGCCCGACCCTTTCTGCGCCGCGGCAAGCAAGCAGGCTGGCGACGCGCCACAACCGGCGGGCACGGCCATTTCACGTAAATTCGACGACGCGTTGCCTACGATTCGGCAAACGCGTGAGAGGTTAAGGCCCATGGGCGAAGTCATACATGCATTCGGAAGCGAGCCGACTAAAGCCGCCACCAACAAAGCCGCCACAACCAAGGCGAGCAAAGTACCTGAAGTGACCTTGGGGTTCTGGCTGACCAACATTGCCGCCACGGCGCTCGGCGAGACCTGGGGCGATGCGGTATCGGCGGCGTTGGACTTTGGTTTTTTCTCGGCAACCCTGATTCTGGGTGCAGTGTTTGCCGCCGCCGTGACGGCGCAGGTGCGTGCACAGCGCTTCTTGCCCGTGTGGTACTGGCTGGCCTTTGCGGCCACGACCACGGTCGCCACGACCTTGGCGGACGTGGCCGACCGATCTCTTGGCATCGGGTTTACGGGCGGCCTGCTGCTCCTGGCCAGCCTGTTCGGGGCGTCGTTGTGGGCGTGGCGCCGCGCGTTGGGATCGCTGTCGATCTACCGTATCGATACCGCCCGCTCGGAACGCTTCTATTGGACCGCCATCGTGCTGGCGCAGACCCTCGGCATGGCGCTGAGCGACTGGACGATGGAAGTGCCGGGCCTCGATCGTGAGGCCAGCATGATGATGTTTGCCGCGTTGCTGGCTGCGATGGCGGTCGTGTATTTCCGTACCTCGATGTCGCGCACGCTGCTGTTCTGGCTGGCGTTTGTGGCCACGCGTCCGCTAGGGGCCGTAGTGGGTGGACTGCTGGATCACTCGGCACAAGCCGGCGGCATGGCGTTGAGCCGCGGCACCACGATGATGGCCTTGGCGGGCGTCGTCTTGTTGTGCATCGTGCTGTTCAGGCAACGCGCCGCCGACAAGTCGCTATGAGATGCACTGCGGTGCGTTCAGTCGCTTCGCGACAACACACCTCCCACCCCCGCGAGCGCTTGACGATCGGGGTTACGTCCAGCGGCGATTGCTGGTGAAGCTGATCGACAGCCACTCGTCCAGATGCGCGAATTCGCCGAGCTGGGAGGCGATATCGGCGCGGATCGCATCGAAATTGACGACGGTCGCGTCGTAGTCCGCCGGCACCAGCACATTGATGTCGATCATATGCATCCGCCCTTGCTTGGCGACGTACATGTTGTAGTCGATGAAGCGATAACGTGCGCTCGCCTCGGTCATGACCCGCTTGACCAGATCGGTGGCGTCGAGGGGGGCGATCAGGAACACATCCCGCAGCGCCCGGCGGATGATCCGTAACGGCACCGGCGCCAACCCCGCCACCACGATCATCAGGATCAAGGAGTCGGCATACGGCTCCCATTGCGGATAGCCGGCACGGGCGAGAATCTGCGCCGCCCCGAATCCGATGAACAGGCCCAGCGTAATGAAGCCCGACATGAGAAAGCTGTTCATGTCGATCGTGATGAACTCCGATTCCAGCACGCGATTTACACGCCGCTCATAGAAATAAAGTCCGAAGCAGCCGATGCACGTGATCACGGCATATATCAGCGCGCCATCGAACGACACCACGTTGCCGCCCGAGAGCATGCCCTTCAAGCCATTGATGAACGCATACACACAGATGGCGAGCAGGACCGAGCCATTGAACAGCGCGACCAGCGGTTCGAGGTGCCAATAGCCATACTGGAATCGTTTGCTGCCCGATCGCAACAGCAACCGCGACACGACCAGCGCCAGGATCGACATCCCCGCGTCGATCGACGCAAACACCCCATCGAAGATGATCGCCTGTGAACCCGATAGCAACCCGAAGATGATGCCGAGCATGGCGAGCGCCACGGTGCACCAGATCGAGAGGGTCAGAACGCGTTGTTCGGTGGGATGGCGGGCGACTGTCATAGGCAACACAAGTAGTGGAAAACCCTAGGAATGTAACCGATCACGGTGGATTTTGCTAGTGATCGGCGCCGTCACAACCATGACGAAGATGTTTCAAGTCCTTGGCGTATAAGGGTTTTTCGCCAAGAATATGTCGCAGTCAGCCATCTGGCTGTCACATGCGCCGCCCAGAATGCGTCAACTGGACATTTTGAGGACGGCGACCGATGACGCTCGCAATCGAAGTTCGCGGCTTGAGTAAAACCTTTCGCGGATCGCGCAAGGCGCTGGACAACGTCACGTTGAATGTGGCGCCTGGCGAAATGGTGGCGCTGCTCGGCGCTTCGGGATCGGGCAAATCCACGCTGCTGCGTCATATTGCCGGATTCGTGGCAGGCGACACCGGTGCCGGATCGATTCGCGTACATGGCGATGAGATTCAACATCACGGTCGACTCTCGCGCCGCGTGCGCCTGGCCCGCCAGCAGATCGGCTTTGTCTTTCAACAATTCAATCTCGTTGGGCGGTCGTCGTTGATGACCAATGTGCTGACCGGCATGTTGCCCCGGGTGCCGTTGTGGCGCAGTCTGAGCAAATTCTTCCTGCAGCGGGAAATCGACGTCGGGATGGCCGCGCTTGCCCAAGTTGGTATAGACGATTATGCCTTTCAGCGCGCCTCGACACTCTCGGGCGGCCAGCAGCAGCGGGCTGCCATCGCGCGTACCCTGGTGCAAAACGCCCGCATCATTCTCGCCGACGAACCCATTGCGTCGCTCGATCCCGAGTCGTCGCGCCGCGTGATGGATACGCTTGCCGAGATCCAACGCACCCGCCAGGTCACCGTGGTGGTGTCGCTGCATCAAGTGGATGTGGCGTTGAAATATTGCCCCCGCGTGGTGGCACTGCGCCAGGGCCAAGTCGTCTACGACGGACCGTCGACCGAGTTGACCCCGCAGATGCTGCAAGACCTTTACGGCGCGGAGTTGAGCGAGTTGCTGCCGGCCGGGCTGCCCACACGCACCGACCCCCCATTCGCTGAACCCGCGGCACCCACGGTCACGGCCGATCGCCGTCATAACCGATTGCGCCGCCCTGCCCTGCAGACAGCCTAGTCAGCCAGACGTCTCGGCGCGGCCGACGGTCCAGCCCGCCGCTATATCCCTTCTTCCGCCCCACTGCTCGTTTACGGAGTTCGACATGCTTCGCAGAACCTTTTGCGCCCTGATCGCCGCCTCGGCCTTTGCCGCCCCTGCCTATGCGCAGGAAGGTAAAACCATCAACTTCGGCATTATCTCGACCGAGTCGTCATCCAACTTGAAGTCGGGTTGGCAGCCCGTGATCGACGATCTGAGCCGCGTGCTCGGCGTGCCTGTCAAACCGTTCTTCGCGTCCGATTATGCCGGCATCATCGAGGGCATGCGCTTCAACAAGGTTCAGGTGGCCTGGTATGGCAACAAGTCGGCCATCGAGGCGGTTGATCGGGCCAACGGCGAAGTGTTCGCCTCCGTCATCGATAAAGATGGCAATCCGGGCTACTGGTCGGTCCTGATCGTCAACAAAGACAGCGATCTGAAGTCGGTTGACGACGTGATTGCACGCGGCAAGTCGCTCAATTTCGGCGCGGGCGATCCCAATTCGACGTCGGGCACCGCGGTGCCGGGCTATTACCTGTGGGGCGAGCGCCGCGTCGATCCGAAGACGTTGTTCAAGACTTACCGCGCGAGCAATCACGAAACCAATTTGATGTCGGTGATCAATAAGCAGGTCGACGTCGCCGTCAACAACACCGAGGCGCTGGAGCGCTATCGCATCAGTACGGGCAAGGATGCCAACGACAGCGTCCGTGTGCTGTGGAAGTCGCCGTTGATTCCGGCCGATCCGATGGTGTGGCGCAAGGACCTCGATCCGGCGTTGCAGGCAAAGATCCGCGACTTCTTTCTGAATTACGGCAAAGGCCCCAATGCGGCCACCGAGCAGGCCAATCTGAAGGCGCTCACCTATCGCGGGTTCCGCGCGTCGGACAACACGCAGTTGGTGCCGATCCGCCAGATCGATCTGGCGCGTGAGAAGGCCAAGATCGAAGCCGACGGAACGATGAGCACCGAAGACCGGGCCAAGAAGGTCGCCGAGATCGACAACAAGCTGGCCGCGTTGGCGCAGCCCGTGAAGACCAACTGAGAGGCCTGACCGCTATGACTGTTGCCATGGCTGCTGGCACCCCGAACGCGCGCCCACCGCGCATGTCGCTCGCAACGATGCTCGCCTGGGCTACCGTGCTGGCGATCCTGCTGGGATCCTGGAACGGTGCCGATATGCGGCCGTTCGATCTGTGGCGGGATGCCGGCAACATGGCGACCTACGCGGCCGACTTTTTTCCGCCAAATTTCCGCGACTGGCGGATGTACTTGAGCGAAATGCTCATTACGATCCAGATCGCCGTATGGGGGACCTTTCTGGCCGTGGTCGTAGCGGTGCCGATGAGCCTGTTGAGCTCGTCGAATATCGTTCCGGCCTGGGTGTATGTACCCGTACGGCGGTTGATGGATGCCTGCCGTGCCATCAACGAAATCGTCTTCGCCATGTTGTTTATCGTGGCGGTGGGTTTGGGACCTTTTGCTGGCGTGCTGGCATTGTGGATCCATACGACAGGCGTACTGGCGAAGCTGTTTTCCGAAGCCGTCGAAGCCATTGATCCGCGGCCCGTCGAAGGCGTGCGCGCCACCGGCGCCAATGCGCTGGAGGAGATCGTGTACGGCGTGATACCCCAAGTCATGCCGTTGTGGATTTCATATGCCCTTTACCGCTTCGAATCCAACGTCCGTTCGGCCTCGGTGGTCGGCATCGTCGGCGCAGGCGGCATCGGCATGGTGCTATGGGACATCATGCGCAGCTTCCAGTACGCGCAAACGTGCGCGGTGATGATCATTATCGTGGTGTTCGTCACGCTGATCGACATGCTGTCGTCGCGTATCCGCCGCGCGTTTATCTGACGCCAGTCCCGTCGGCGCCCTATGCGCCGCGGGCACCTTGCGCGCCTTGGGCATGGCGCGCAAGGTCGATCAGCGCACCGACCGCACGCCCGGCGGGTCCATTGTTGTCGAGCGTGACCACGCGTAATCCCAGGGGGCAATCGTAGGGTGCCACGGCACGCGCCAGGCGCTGCGCAATCGCTTCGGCCGACTCCCGTGCGCGCGCAGTGAGCCGACGACGAAGCACGTCGGAATCGACGGCGATTTCGACCGCCAGCATGTCGGGATAGCGCACGTAGGCCGCGCCGGCATGGTGGCGCGAGCCATTGATGATGACGGTACTGCCGCGGGCAAGCCAGCCATCGATCTCGGTGCCGATGCCGTATCCCAAGCCATGGCTTTCCCAGCACAGTGCAAAGGCGCCTTGATCGCGCAACCGCGCGAAAGCTTCGGTCGTGAGTTCGATCGACGGTTCGTCTGCCGAAGGCGCGCGGGTAATGAACCGGGTGGCGATCTTCACGCCATCGGCAGGTGAAAGCGATGCGCGCACTCCGCGCAGAATGGTGTCCTTGCCGCTGCCGGACGCGCCCATCAGATACACGAGACGCCCTGCCGAGGCGCGCACGCCGTCGGCGTCAAGGGGCGGCACAGGCACCGGCCCTGGCGCGATCATGCCGCGCGAACGCCAGTCACAGACGGCAGATAACGATTGCCCGCGCCCTCTCGTGTCGTGCCCGCAAAGTCGTATTCCCGCGCCACCACGAAATCCGCATCGGGCTCCGCTTGCACATATACGGCGATCGCCTGCACCGGCACCCTCACGCCGATCAGGGGCGCGGACAGCGCCACCAGCCGTTCATGGGCATCCTCCAGCGCGGCGGCGTCGATATGGCCCGTAAGCGAGATATGAAACGTGAAGGTCTCGAATGCGTAGGGATAGCCCCAGCGCGCCAGCATGGCGAGCTGAGGCGCTGACAGATCCGACGCCAGCCGTCGTGCACGCTCTTGATCGTTGATCGGCGCGCGCCACGCGTCGAGTGCCGCGACCGCATCGCCGGCGAGTGCATTCATCCGCGCCTCGCCCGGCGCATCGGCCTGGATACACCACGCCAGGAAGCCGCGTAACCGCTTCACGGCGAGGCTGATCTCAAAGCGCTCGTGGGTGGCCACGAGCGCGCGCATCGCGCGGTCGATATCGAGCGGTGAAGCGCCGTCGCGCAAGCGAAACGGCGCCTTCAACGTGGCGTGTAGACCATAACGGCGTGGCGCTCGGGTCCATGTGTCGAGCGCGGCAGGTGCGTCGGCAAGGCGGTCCAGTGCCGCGCCGGTGAGCTCGCAACGGCCGAGCCACTGTCGGCCGATCTGACCCCAGGGCTCGGGCGGGCGAAAATAAACGGCGTATCGATAGGCAAGAGGATGGGTCATGCGGGCGTCAACGCGTGCGGGGCCGCAGCGGATGCTGCCGCGATCTCTTGCCCGATGGGCCATGGACGGCTGGCATAGTGCAGGCGGCCATTGACGATGGTTGCGCTCACGCGTGGCATCCCGGGCACACTGTCGTCGACCAGAATCACGTCGGCCAGGCCGCCGGCGATCAACTGCCCGCGATCGCTGAGGCCGGCGGCCTGCGCCGGGTGCGCAGACACCAGCGCCCACGCCTGCGCCAGCGGCAAGACGTGTTGCTGGGCAAGCTGCAGCGCCGCGAGCAATGGCGCCGGATAGTAGTAATCGGAGGTGAGGATGTCGCACAAGCCCGCGCGGATCATGGCCGTGGCGTTGGGTGCGGTGGTATGACTGCGTCCGCGCACCACATTCGGCGCGCCGAACACCGTTACGTCGCCTTGTGCATGCGCGGTCCGCGCGACCGCTTCGGTGAGCGGGAACTCCGCCACATGGCAGCCCAGATCGTGGTGATAATGGCGCATGGCATCATCGGGATCATCGTGAGATGCGATGCGCAGCCCGCTGGCGTGGGCGGCGGCGGTCAGGCGGCGCATGGCATCCGGCACGTGCGCACTGCCCTCCTGAGCGCGACGCACACGGGCTTCGTAGGTGTCGATGTCGCACTCGGCGCGCTCGGCGTACTGCAGCAGTTTGCGAGCGTCGCCCAGGCGGCGAACCATGCTGGGCAGGTGATCGTTGAGCGCCAGAAACCGCACGCGACCGGCGGCTATCCATTCGATGGCGCGGTCCACCCCCGCCAGATGATGGGTTTCGAAGCGCAGGTGCACGTAGTGATGCGCGCCCAGCAGGTGCTCTGCCGCAAGCAAGGCGTCGAACATGCGTTCGGCGTACGCCTCGCCGCGCAGCCCGCCTTCCCACGACAACGTCACGCCATGGAATTCGGTCGTGATGCCGTTGGCCAAAAGTTGCCGGTCGACCTCGTGCAGTGCATTGGCGTAGGGAAACGTCACACCGGGGCGCGGCATCACGGTTCGCTCGAACGCATCGCCGTGCAGATCGACGATACCCGGCAGCACCAGCAGATCGCCGGCGTCGAGGAGGCCTTCGGCAGCACCATCGGGATGCGGTTCGAGCGCCGAAATGTGCGCGCCCGCGAAGCGCAAATGGCCGGCCATCACACCGGTGGGTGTCAAGATACGGTTGCCGCGAAGTCCGGCAAGACGGGGATGGGAATCGACGAGCGAGGATGAGGTCATGACCGAAATCCTAAAAGCGCATTGTGACAACTGGATGTCTAGATGAATCTGCGAGCAGAATGGTCGCCAACCACGAGGCAACTGCGGTACGCATCTGCCGCAATCCCCGTGAGCGTCACGCCATGCTTCAGGTCTCGTCGCTTATGCTGATCTGTACCCAATCGCCAGCGAAGCGCGTGACGCTGTACTGCAACGGTTCGCCTGCTGCATCCACGTTGAGGGCCTCGACCTGCAGAATGGGACGGGTCTTGGGCTGCCCCAGCATCCGCGCCACATCCGCCTCCGGCAACGTGGCGGTAATGCGCGACCACTTGCGGGTGTAGTCGCCGATGCCGTATTGCACATAAGCCTTGGACAGCGATCGCAGCGCCGCCAGTTTTTCGGGCAGGTCGGAGAACCGCGTCTGATCGAAATGGTGCTCGGAGACGTTGATGGTTCTGTCCTCGGCACGGCCGATCAATTGCACCCGCAACAGCGGCGCGGTGCGCGCCAGGCCCAGATGACGCGCGATGTCGGCCGCGCGCAGCACCTGGCTGCCGATCACCTCGACGTGCCCTTCGAGACCTTGGTGACGCAGGTTTTCCGAGAACCGGGTGCGCTTGCCGATCGCGTAATCGATCGCATGCTCCTGCACGAAGGTGCCACGCCCCTGTTCGATGCGCACCAGACCGTCCTGTTCGAGCACGCCCATCGCGCGCCGGATCGTATGGCGGTTGACCGAAAACTTGCTGGCCAGTTCCGATTCCGGCGGCAGGCGTTCGCCGGCACCATAAAGCTTGCTGCGAATGTCGTGCGCCAGCGATTCGCCGATCTGGCGCCATACGGCGATACCCGATCCTCGTTCAACCCTATCCATGTGCTCTGCGATCATGATGTGTCTTCAATGAGGAGATTGTGCCTGATCCCGCCCGGAATCGCGGACGGCGCTGTCATCAAAAATTCACGCTGCGGTGTTGAACTCACCCTTCGGAACGAGCATACTACATCTATTCGTCTAGACGTTTAGAGGCTTTGATATGACCCTGGCATCTCCCGATCCCACCGACCGCGCCGCACCGGCCAACGCACCTGTTGCCGACGATGCGCGCCGCGCCTGGATGCGCGTGCTGGCGCTGGCCAGCCCGCAGGCGCTGAACGATGCGTGCGCCAAACTGGGAGCGCTTCCGCCGTATCAATGGCTGCGCGCGCCGCAGACCGGCATGACCATGGTGCGCGCGCGGGCCGGCGGCACCGGCGAGCAGTTCAACCTCGGTGAAATGACCATGACGCGCTGCGCGCTCACGCTGGACGACGGCACGGTCGGCATGGCGTATGTACAAGGACGCGATGCCCGGCACGCCGAGCAGGCGGCCATGATGGACGGACTTTTGCAATCGCCCGCCTGGCACCGCCGGATCATCGATACCGTGATCGACCCTTTGGACCACGCCCGCCAGACCGCACTTGCGCATCGCTCGCGGGTGGCCGCCCAAACCAAAGTCGACTTCTTCACGCTGGTGCGAGGCGAGAACTGACATGACGATGACCCATCACGCCGACCGCGTTCACATGCACCCTGAAACCCCTGCCCGAACGTCGCGTGCCGGCGTAGCCATTCTCCCGGGGTTCGACGATCCGGTAACGCAGGCGCAGACGACCTTTCGCGCAGCGCTGTCGGCGTTATCGGCGCCCGGCACCGTGCAGAACGCTGCAGCGCCACGCGCCTGGCCCAATGCCTTCTCGCCCGCGATGAGCGCATTGCTGCTGACACTCGCCGATAGCGACACCCCCGTTTGGTTGCCCCCCGGATTATCTGAACAGGCGCTTCAGTATCTGCGCTTTCATTGTGGGTGCCCATTGGTTGCCGACCCTGCGCACTCACGTTTCGTGGTCGTGCCCGCGGGCTACGCCGCACCCGAGCTTGCGGCGTGCGATCCCGGTGATCCCGCCTATCCCGACCGCTCGTCCACGGTGCTGATCGAGGTCGAAGATCTGCAGTCAGGCGCACCGGTATGCCTGACGGGCCCCGGCATTCTGCACACGCGCACTGTTGCCTTTGCTGGCGTGCCCCGCCTTTTCTGGCCGGCTTGGCAGCGCAATCACGATCGATTTCCTTTGGGCGTGGATGTGCTGTTCGTGCACGACACGCAGTTTGCCGCCCTGCCCCGCACCACGCACGCCGAGGAGATCTGAATGTACGTAGCCGTCAAGGGAGGCGAACGCGCCATCCTCAATTCATATGACATGCTCGATGATTATCGACGCGGCGACCCCGCGCTGCCCGAACTTACCTTGCCGCAGATTCAGGCACAGATGCCGCTCGCGGTATCGCGTGTGATGGCCGAAGGTGGCTTGTACGACACTCACCTCGCGGCGCTCGCCATCAAGCAGGCGGCAGGCGATCTGATCGAAGCGGTGTTCCTGCTGCGCGCCTATCGCACCACGCTGTCGCGACTGGGATCTAGCCTCCCGATCGACACCGCCAGAATGCAGCTTCAGCGGCGTATTTCGGCCACCTTCAAGGATGTGCCCGGCGGCCAGATTCTGGGGCCCACCTACGATTACACCCAGCGCCTGCTTGATTTCACGTTGGAGGCCAACCGTCACACGACGCCGCTGGCACCGGCGAACGCACCCTTGCCGGCCGCCATGCCGCGCGTGACCGACATCCTGCAGCACGATGCGCTGCTTCAAGCCGAGACGCCTTTGCCCGGCGATCCCGCGCCCTTTGACCTCACCCGCGAGCCGTTGCGGCTGCCGGCCGGCCGTGACGCGCGCTTGCAAAACCTTGCCCGCGGCGATGAGGGATTCTTGCTTGCCATGGGCTACTCCACGCAACGCGGCTATGGCAACACGCACCCGTTTGCCGCAGAGATCCGCTACGGAAGCGTAGAAGTCGAATTGTTCATAGAAGAGCTCGGCTTTGCCGTCACGGTAGGTGAAGTGGAGGTAACGGAATGCCAGATGGTCAGCCAGTTCGCGGGCAACGCCGATGCAGGTCCGCAATTCACGCGCGGCTATGGTCTGGCCTTCGGCTACGGCGAACGGCGCGCGATGTCGATGTCGTTGGTCGATCGCGCCATGCGGGCATCAGAACTGGGTGAAGCGGGCGATGCGCCTGCCAACGATCAGGAGTTCGTGCTGTATCACACCGATAACGTCGAAGCGTCCGGTTTCGTACAGCATTTGAAATTGCCGCATTACGTCGACTTTCAAGCCAGTCTGGAGCTGCTGCGCCGATTGCGCACCGAACGCGATGCCGACGTCGGTTCTGCTGAAGTCGATGCGCCGATACCTGCCGCCGTCCCCCAAGATCAGGAGTTCACATCGTGACTGCCGCCAACGCGAATCCGGCGATGCCGGTCGAACGCGATCCCCACTACAACTTCGGCTACCTTGACGAGTCCACCAAGCGGATGCTGCGCCGCGCGCTGCTGAAGGCCGTGGCCATTCCGGGCTACCAGGTGCCTTTCGGCAGCCGCGAAATGCCGCTGCCGTATGGCTGGGGCACGGGCGGCATTCAGGTCACTGCCGCCATCATCGGCGCGGCCGACGTGCTGAAGGTCATCGACCAGGGGTCGGACGACACCACCAATGCGGTCAACATCCGGCGCTTCTTCGGCCGCGTGACCGGCGTGGCCACGACCGAGTCGACGCGCGACGCCAGCATCATTCAAACGCGTCACCGCATCCCCGAAACGCCGCTTGCCGAAGGTCAGATCATGGTCTATCAGGTGCCGATCCCCGAGCCGCTGCGATGGCTCGAACCGAGCGAGACCGAAACCCGCACGATGCACGCGCTGGCCGAATACGGCGGCATGCATGTCCGGCTGTATGAAGATATTGCCCAGTACGGCCATATCGCGACCACCTACGACTATCCGGTGATGGTGAACGGGCGCTACATGATGCGGCCCTCGCCCATTCCGAAATTCGACAACCCCAAACTCGATTGCAGCCCAGCGCTGATGCTGTTTGGCGCCGGGCGCGAAAAGCGGGTGTATGCGGTGCCGCCGTATACCTCGGTAAAAAGTCTGGACTTCGAGGATCATCCCTTCACGATCGAAAAGTGGGATGAATGCTGCGATATATGCGGCTCGGAGAACACCTTTCTGGACGAAATCATCCTGGACGATCGCGGCAGCCGGCGATTCGTGTGCTCCGATACCGAATACTGCGCACGCCACGCCGCCGAGAATGAAAGCCCTATGGGGGACGACACCGAAGCGCAGCGCACCGCCGCGCCGCCGATCGGCATCGATGCCGGAGATCCGGCACATGTTGGAGCAGCATCATGAGTGCAACCCAGCCTTTGCTTTCCGTACGCAACTTGACGCACACATGGGATGGCGTGCACGGTTGCCGCGATATCGATTTCGATCTTTTTCCCGGCGAAGTGCTGTGCGTGGTGGGTGAATCCGGCTCGGGTAAAAGCACGTTGCTGCAGGCCGTGTCGTATCAGGTGACGCCCAAACTCGGCAGCGTCTGGTACGACACCCGCGACGCCGGCTTTACCGATCTTGCGCAGTTGACGGCGGCCGAGCGGCGCATGCTTGCCCGCACGGATTGGGGATTCGTGCGCCAGAACGCGCGCGACGGTTTGCGGATGCAGGTGAGCGCCGGCGCCAATATCGCCGAGCGGCTGATGGCGATCGGCGATCGGCATTACGGCGATCTGCGTGCGGTGGCTGGCGAGTGGCTCAGCAAGATGGAAATCGAGGCCGACCGGCTCGACGATACGCCGCAGCAGTTTTCTGGCGGCATGCAGCAACGCCTGCAAATCGCCCGCAATCTGGTGACGCGGCCTCGAATGGTTTTCATGGATGAACCCACCGCCTCGCTGGATGTGTCGGTGCAGGCGCGTCTGCTGGATCTGCTGCGCCAACTCGTAACCGATCTCGATCTGGCGGCCATCGTGGTCACCCACGACCTGGCGGTGGCGCGGTTGCTGGCGCACCGTACGGTGGTCATGCGCGGGGGCTATATCGTCGAGAGTGGGCTGACCGACCAGATCCTCGACGACCCCCAGCACCCTTACACCCAGTTGCTGGTTTCTTCCATTTTGCAGAGTTGAACACGATGCCGCGCACACCCTCGATCCAGGTCCGCGATCTGGAAAAAACCTTTACCCTGCATCATCAAGGCGGGCTCACCCTGCCGGTGCTCGAACGCATATCGTTCGAGGCTGGCCCCGGCGATTGCCTTGTGCTTGCGGGCCCCTCCGGCACGGGCAAAAGCACCCTCCTTCGATGCCTCTACGGCAATTACCTGGCAAGCGCCGGCAGCATCCGCATTCGTCACAACGACCGCTGGACGGCACTCACGAACGCACCCGAGCAGACCATTCTGCGCTTGCGCCGCGAGGCGATCGGTTATGTGAGCCAATTTTTGCGGGTGATCCCGCGCGTGAGCACGCTGGAGGTCGTGGCCGAACCCTTGCGGCAAAACGGGGTGGCGGCACAGGATGCGCGCGACAAGGCCGCCGCCATGCTGTCCCGCTTGAATGTGCCCGAGCGTTTGTGGGGGTTGCCGCCCGCCACGTTTTCAGGCGGTGAGCAGCAGCGGGTGAACATTGCACGCGGCTTGATCGGCGGGCACCCGATCCTGCTGCTGGATGAGCCGACGGCATCGCTGGATGCGGATAACCGCGCCGTGGTGGTCGATCTGATCCGCGACGCCATGGCCGCCGGGCGCTGCCTGATCGGCATCTTTCACGATGAAGCGGTACGTGCAGCAGTGGCCACCCACACGCTGGCGATCTCGCCCATCACCGTTCCCAAGAACGCACCGCAACCCGCGTTCGCCTGAACGCGCGCAAGGAAAGTTTCATGTCTCAGCTCTACATCACCCACGCGCGTATCGTGCTGCCCGATACCGTGCTCGAAGACAGTGCGCTGCTGATCGAAGATGGCGTGATCGCCGCGATCGCACCCACCGTCGCGCCGGCTTGCGACACCCTGAATCTGCAAGGTCAGTGGTTGATGCCCGGCCTGATCGACGTGCATTGCGATGCGATCGAGAAAGAGGCCGAGCCGCGTGCACGCGTGCTGTTTCCTTTCGATTTTGCGTGCGCCCAGGTCGATCGCCGCAACGCGGCAGCCGGCATCACCACACCGTATCACGCCCTCTCCTTCGCCAATAACGAATGGGGCGTGCGCAATAACGCCACTGCGGCGCAAGTCGTACGCGCGATGGCCGCGTACCGGCCGCATGCGCTCGTGGACAACCGCGTGCATTGTCGCTATGAGATTACGGATGCCGACGCACTGCCGGTGCTGCTTGGGTTGATCGAAGAAGGGTTGATCGATCTGGTTTCGGTAATGGATCACTCGCCGGGTCAGGGCCAGTTCAAGACGCTGGATGCCTATCTCGACTACCTCATGGGCAATCACGGCATGACGCGCGACCAAGCGCACGCTGCGGCGCGTGCCAAGCTCGACAATCAGCAAGGCGCGCTCGGCCGCGTCGAACAGTTGATCGAGGCGGCGCGCACCCGGAGCATTCCCACAGCCAGCCACGACGACGACTCGGTTCAACGTATCGCCACGATGCGGGCGCTGGGCGTGTCGATGAGCGAATTCCCGATCACGCTCGATACCGCACGCGCCGCCGTCACCTGCGGGTTGCCGACGATCCTGGGGGCACCTAACGTGCTGCGCGGCGGCAGCCAGAGCGGTTCGATGCGGGCGATCGATGCCATCCGTGCAGGCGTGGCGAGTTGCCTGTGCTCCGACTATCAACCGTCCACGTTGATTGCAGCCGCGTTCGTGGCTGCGGAACAAGCGGCACTTTCCATGTCTCAGGCAATCGCGTTGGTCACTGCAACGCCTGCCGCCGCTTGCGGGCTCAGCGATCGGGGCCGTATCGAGGTGGGACGCCGCGCCGATCTGATCGCGGTGGACCGGGTGAACGGCATGCCGCTGGTGAGCCGCACCTGGACGGCAGGCCGCCTCGTGTTTGCCACGCACTACATGCCTGCGTCCACCATCGCGGCTGCTGCGCCGGCACCGGCGTTGGACCGGGCGGCCTGCGCCGCCTGAAGGGCCAGCGTGTATATTGCCCGCGTAACCTGAACCCGCTTTCATGCGCGGTTCAGCCCCCCGCCCTTACGCTAGGCACATGACTCCCGAATACACCAACCGGCGCCTGCGGCGCATGGCGTCGATGACCTCGCTGGTGGTCGCGTTCTTCCTCGTCGGCGTCAAGGGCTGGGCCTGGCTCGAGACGGGCTCCATCGCCATGCTCACCTCGGCGGCCGACGGCCTGGTCGACGTGGTGGCCTCGCTGGTGACGTTTATCGGGGTGCGATATTCCGAACGGCCGGCCGATCCCGGCCATCGCTTCGGGCATGGCAAAGCCGAGGCCGTTGCGGCGTTCATCCAGGCCTTGTTGCTGGCCGGCGTGGCGCTGGCGCTCGGTGTGGAGTCGGCGAAGCACTTGATCACGCCCGAACCGCTATCGGCCATCGGCCTGGGCATCTGGGTGATCATTCTGAGCAGCATTGCCGCAGCCGGCCTGGTGAGCATGCAAACCTATGTGGTCAAACGTACCGGCTCTACCGCGATCGCCGCCGACCGTGCCCATTACGTGACCGATGTGGCGGTCAATCTGGCGGTGCTGTGCGCGCTGGTGCTTGAACGCACGTTGGGTTGGACGCGAGCCGACGCGACCGGTGCTCTGCTGATCGCGGCCTACATGCTATGGAACGCGCGCGGCATGGCGGTCCAGGCGCTGGATCAGCTCCTGGATCGGGAGCTCGATGTGGATTGCCGCAAGCGCATCAAGGCGGCCATCCTTGCCTGCGACGGTGCCCTGGGCGTGCACGACTTGCGAACCCGCCATGGCGGCGATCGCATGTTTGTGGAATTTCATGTGGAAGTGGCCGGCGATATCTCGGTGCACGACGGTCATGAGATCGGCGACCGTGCCGAGGAAAGCGTGCGCGCCCTGTTTACCGCCGCGGATGTGCTGGCGCACATTGAGCCGGCAGGCATCGACGATAAAAGACTCGACCACGATCTTGTGGCCATGACTGGACCGCTGGGAAGAAAATAACGAATCGGCAGCCCCCACGATCGATGTGCGCTCACGTCGTCGCGGCCGGCCGAGCCCACCCGCTCGCCTGCATCATCTGCCGCCAAGCAGGTTCAGCCGGGCTTTCGGCCCGGCTTGCTTGCCGATCAAGCCGCCCGTGTGGCCGGCACGTCCATCAGCTTCTCCAACGAGATCGGCAAGCTGCGCACGCGTTTGCCGGTAGCGTGATAAACGGCATTCGCCACCGCAGCGGCAAGCCCTGTCATCCCGATCTCGCCAATGCCGCGCGCACCCCATTCGTTCAGATGCAGGTCGGGATAGTCGAGCAAAATCACTTGCGTCTCGGGTTGATCGGCGTGCACCGGCACCATGTACTCGGCGTAGTTGTTATTCACGGGCAAGCCATTGCGCTCATCGAACTCGGCTTGCTCGAAAAGCGCCATGCCCAACCCCATCACGATCGCGCCATCGACCTGATTGCGCGCCGCCGTGGGGTTGATCACACGCCCGACATCGATCGCGCTGACCACGCGCGCCACGCGCAAACGCGAGATGCCCGGATCCCAGCGCACCTCGACGAAATGCACGCCGAAGGATCGAAACGAAAATTCCTTGTTGCCGTTGCCCTCGGTGCGGCCATGCCCCTCAGCGCTTGCGATGCGCTGTTTGGACAGCACCTCGCCGAACGGCACGCTATTCGAGCCGTGCACCAGATTGCCGCCGGTGAGCGTGATGGCGTCAGGCTTGGCATCGGCGAACGGCGTGCCCGGGTTGCCGGCGTAGCCCTTCAATTGCTCGATGGCTTTGCGGGTGGCGTCTGCAATGGCGGGCATGACGCTGGCCGTGGCCCACGAGCCGCCCGACACCGGTGCATCGGGGAACGAGGAGTCGCCGAGTTTGACGTGGATCTTGTCCAACGGCAGCCCGGTGATGCTGGCGACCGTTTGCGCGGCGATCGTGTAGGTGCCCGTGCCGATGTCCTGCACGGCGCAGATCACGGTGGCCGTGCCATCCGCATTGAGACTCACACGTGCCTCGGACGGTGTGCGGAAGGCTTCCCAATTGCAGGCGGCCATACCATAGCCGATCAATTCGGTGCCCTCGCGCATGGACCCCACGCGCGCATCGCGCTTCTCCCAGCCGAACGCCTTCGCGGCTTGATCGTAGGCGTCGTTCAGGTGATTGCTCGACCACGGCTGATCGGTGCTTTCGTCTTTCTGCGAGTAATTGAGCTTGCGGAAGGCCAAGGGATCCTGACCGGCGGCAAGGGCCATTTCGTCGATTGCGGATTCGAGCGCGAAGAGGCCCGGCGCGGCGCCCGGGGCGCGCATCGACGTGGGCGTGCCACGGTTGACCTGAGTGGTATGGTGGCTGACCAGCACATTCGGGCAGCTGTAAAGACTGCTGGTCACGCTGCCGCAGGTTTCCACGTAGCCATCGGTAAACGAGGTGCTGTTGATCGACTCGTGACGAATCGACACCAGCTTGCCGGCAGCATCGGTCGCCAGCCGAATGTGCTGATGCGTCTCGGGCCGGTGGCCCGTGGTGGTGAACATCTGCGCACGCGGTACAACGAGTTGCACCGGCCGGCCGATCTCGCGTGACGCAGCGCTGGCGGCCACCGAGTGCGGCCACATCCAGAGCTTGGCGCCAAAGCCCGAGCCGATATAAGGCGCGCGCACTTCGACCTGATCCGGCGTCAAGCCGAAGACGCGCGCCAGCGTATTGCGATGAACGGTCACGCCCTGGGTGGCTTCATACACGTGCAGGTTGCCCGCTTCCCAATAGGCCACCGTGGCGTGCATTTCCATCGGGTTGTGGGTTTCGACCGGCGTGGTGTACACCGCATCCACGCGGTGGACGGCGCCATCGAACGCCGATTCGGGTTCGCCCCGGCGATGGCCCTTGCCCGAATCTTTCGGGGCGGCGGCCTTCACGCCCTGCGCCAGGGTGGCCACCTGCGACTTGGCCGCGTCATAGCGTACGCGCACCTTGTAGGCGGCCGCACGCGCATTTTCGAACGTGTCGGCCACGACCAGCGCCACGAATTGCCCGGCATACGACACCACGTCGTTTTCGAACGGCAGGCGGCGCTCGTCCACGATGGCGCCGGACAGCGACGTCACTGGCGAGCCCATCGGTTGTGGCACCTTGAACAAAGCCGGGAAGTGATCGTGATGGAAGATGTCGATCACGCCCGGCGATTTGCGCGCGTCGTCCATATCGATGCCGGCGATCTTGCCGCTGGCGACGGTGCTGAACACGCCATAGCCGAAGGTCATGCCCTCGGGATGGTTGTCGGCAGCATATTTGGCGTGGCCGGTCACTTTCTCACGGCCTTCCACGCGGCGGGTTTCAACGCCGATAACGGTGTCATTCATGACGCACTCCTATTGCGGTGTCGTGGCTCAGGCAACGAGCGTCGAAAGGTTGCGGACGATGGCCTGCTGGCCAAGCGGAATCTTGTAGGCGTTGTGCGTCTGCGCCACGGCGGTCTTGAACGCCGCCGCTGCGGCGGCCTCGAAGAGCGCCGGGGTTGGGCGCTGCCCCACCAATTGCGCCTCGGCCTCCGTTGCGCGCCACGGCTTGGTGCCCACGCCGCCCAACGCAATGCGCGCCTGCTTGATCACCCCGCCCTCGAGGCGAATGATGATGGCGCTCGACGCCAGGGCGAACTGATAGGAGGCCCGATCGCGCAGTTTCAAGTAAGCCGACTTCGCACCCGCGAGCGGCGCGTCCAGGGTCACATGCGTGATCATCTCGTCGGCCATCAGCGCGTGTTCTTTCTCCGGCGTATCGCCGGGGAGAAGGTGGAAGTCCGCAAACGCGATGTCGCGCGTGCCCTTCGGACCCTGCACCGTCACGGTGGCACCGATGGCAGCCATGGCCACGCACATGTCGGAAGGATGACTGGCGATGCAGCTTTTGCTTGTGCCCAACACAGCATGCACGCTGCGATTGATACCGCCGACCGCAGCGCACCCCGAACCCGGCGTGCGCTTATTACAGGGCGACACGCCATCGCGAAAGTAGTTGCAGCGCACCCGCTGCATCACATTGCCACCCGTGGTGGCTTTGTTGCGCAATTGCGTGGTGGCGCCCGAAAGCAACGCCTCTGCCAGAACGGGATAGTCGGCGACGACCTTTGCGTGGCGCGCCAGATCGGTGTTGGACACCAGCGCACCGATGCGCACGCGGCCATCGGGAAGCGACTCGATCTGCTTGAGCGCCACGCGGTTGATATCGACCACGGCCGCCGGGCGCATCACATCGATCTTCATCAGATCGAGCAGTGTGGTGCCACCGGCCAGAAAGGCCGTGTTCTGCAGGGCGGCATGACTGACCACCGCTTGGCCGACGTCGCCGGCGCGAGAATATTCGAAGTGTCGCATCAGCTCACCTTCGGCATGTTGGTGCGCGCGGATTGCACCGCGGCGAGGATGTTCTTGTAGGCGCCGCAGCGGCAGATATTGCCGCTCATGGCTTCGCGCACGCTGGCATCGTCACGCCCTATCCGGGCATCTTTCAAAATGGCCACGGCCGACATCATCTGCCCCGATGTGCAGTAGCCGCATTGGTAAGCGTCGTGCGCCCAGAACGCTTCCTGAACCGGATGCAGCGTGCCCTCCTGCGCCAGACCTTCGATCGTGGTGATCTCGTCGCCGTCGTGCATCACCGCCAGCGACAGGCAGGAATTGACGGCCGTGCCGTTCACGTGCAGCGTACAGGCCCCGCATTGGCCGTGATCGCACCCTTTCTTGGTCCCGGTGAGCCCAAGCTTTTCGCGCACCACATCGAGCAGCACCGCATTGGGCGGTACGTTGACCGATCGCTTGGCGCCATTGACCACGAGGTTGACGGTTTGCTCGCCCGGCGCCAACGGCGCGGCCGCGACCGGCACCTGGGCTTCGGCGGCTGCCGGTGCGGCTGCCTGGGCCTGACCCCGAGGAATCAACCCGCCGCCAGTCACGGCCAGCCCGGATGCGCCCATCGACATCAGGAACGAACGCCTGGACGGCGCGGGCGCCGCCTCAGGCGAAGGACAGGACGGACAGGCGTGGGGCTTTTCGGAAATGTCGTGATCTGCCATGGATAGCCTCGCAACGGTTAATCGTGAATCGGACGATGGTGCCATGCGCCGGACGCGCTGACGGCGAGCGGCTTTTCATACTGTGTGCAAAAAAGCGGGACAATGAAAGTGAACTCACAGGCGGCAGCAAGTGTCGATCCTCTCGTTCCACCGTCTCCCGTCAGTCCTCTCGTTCAAGGAAAGTCATATGGACAGCGCCGGCTTACAGTCGCTGACAGTTTTTCTGCGGGTCGCGCAGGCGCGCAGCTTTTCGGCTGCGGCGCAAAACCTGGGGTTATCGACGTCCGGCGTGAGTTACACGATCCGCCAGCTCGAGACCGCCCTGGGCGGGCGCCTCTTCAATCGTACGACCCGTAGCGTGAGCCTCACGGAGGCGGGCGAAAGTCTGCTCAATCAGATCACCCCGCTGATGGAGGATCTGCAACTGGCGCTGGGCAAGGTGTCGCGCGCGTCGATGGAATCGATGGGCACGCTGCGGCTGAACGTACCGTCAGCCGCCAGCGATTACATCATCCGCCCGATGCTCAAGCGCTTCCTGACCACCTATCCCGATATCAATATCGAAGTCGCGGTGGACAATAGCCTCGTGGATATTGCCAGCCAGGGTTTCGACGCCGGCATCCGCTACGACAACATCCTGACTGACGACATGGTGGCCGTGCCGTTGATCACGAATATGCGCTTTGCCGTGATCGCCTCGCCCGACTACGTGGCCCGACACGGTACGCCGCAACACCCCCAGGATCTGCTCACCCACGCGTGTGTGAACTACCGTAGCGCGCAGTCGGGCGCCCTTTACCGATGGGAGTTCGAAAAAGGCGAAGAGAAGATGCGGGTGGCCGTGAACGGCCGCGTGGCGACCAACGATCCGGAGTTGATCTGCAAGGCCGCTTATGACGGTTTCGGGTTTGCCTATCTGCATGAAGAACAGGTGGCCGATGCCGTCGCACGCGGTGAACTCGTGCGCGTGCTGACCGACTGGATGCCATCGACCGGGTTGTACCTGTACTACTACAGCCGCAAGGATATGCCCAAGAAACTGCGGGTATTCATCGATTTCGCCCGGGCGTTCCTGGCGCCGTGAGCGGCGCACCAGCGCGTAGGCATGACGGCGGCGCGCGCTACTGGGGCACGATGCGCAGCACCCGGCCATTCTGTTCATCGGTCAACACGTACAACGCCCCATCCGGCCCGTCGCGTACATCGCGAATCCGCGCGTTCAATTCCTTGAAAAGAATTTCCTGCTCGCCTGTGGGCACCCCGGCCATCATTTTCACGCGGCGCACGCTTTTCTCCACCAGCGTCGAGACGAAAATATCGCCTTGCCAGGCGGCAAATCGCTCTCCTGTATAGACCGCCATGCCCGACGGGGCAACAGAAGGTGTCCACACCAAGAGCGGGGGCTGCGTGCCGGGCATTTGCGTATACGGCGTCACGCGTGCGCCGGTGTAGTCCAGCCCCTGCGTGGCCATGGGCCAGCCGTAGTTGCCGCCGGCCGCCAGCAGATTGAGTTCGTCGCCGCCGCGCGGGCCGTGCTCGTTGGCGAACAGCCGTTTGGCCGTTGCGTCATAGGTCAAGCCCTGCATATTGCGGTGGCCCATCGTGAAGATCTCGACCGCCACGCCCGGGCGGCCCACATAAGGGTTGTCACGCGGGATCGAACCGTCGCGATTCAGGCGCACGGTTTTGCCGATGTGGTTGGCGGGGTTCTGTGCCTGTTCGCGCAGATCGAAACCATCGCCGATGGACAAGACCAGTGTGTTGTCGGGCAGGAACACGAACCGCCCGCCATTGTTCGACCCGCCCACTTTCGCCGGTTTGGCCAGAAACAAGGGTTGCACGTCGGCGAGCGTCATGCCTTCGAGCCGCGCACGCGAGAGCTGTGTGTTGTTGGCCTGCTTCGTGCCGTAGGTGTGGGTGAAATAGACCAGACGATTGCTCGCGAATTCGGGATCGATTGCCACTTCCATCAGCCCCGACTGGCTCATCTCGCTTACCGGCGGTGTATTCGCGATGGGCTGCGGGTTCAGCGTGCCGGCGGCATCGATCAACCGCAGGCGCCCTGCCCGTTCGGTCACCAGCATGCCGCCGTCGGGCAGGAAAGCCAGCGACCAGGGATGTTCGAGCCCTGTCGCAACCGTTTCGATGCGGTACGGCACGGATGCTTGAGCGGGCGTCGCAGGCGTGGTGGCGGTCAGTGCGGAGGCGGCTGCGGCAGGCAAGCCCAAGGTCAGCCCAAGCGCCGTCACACACACTGCGGCCATCGCGCGCAGGTTCCGCGCCGCGCCCGCGTGCTGCATCGAACGCGACTCGCAGGTCGTAGTGGTGCGGATCCGAGCATCGCGAACAGGCGCATCAATCATCGATCGACCCTCCTTGGGTGGCAACCGGATGAGTCGCCTGCCGTGCCGCGCGTGACCACAGCAGGTGGAAGACAATGCCGCCCACTGCGCCGCTTGCCGCCACCGCCACGGCACCCGCAATCGTGCGGGTGGCCGCAACCAGCGTGGGCATGGGCGCGACCGCGTCGGCGATAAAGAAAGCGATCAGCAACGCGCACCACCCGCCGAGCGCAAACAGGGTGCCCCGCACCCAGCGATAGCGGCGTGCCAGCCAGACGGCAAACGGCAGTGCAGGCAGCAAGGCCGCCGCCGCCAATCCTGCCATCGTCGGCGAGAAGCCCAGCAGATCCTCGGCCGACGTGCGCAGACGAATGGCTGCGGGAATATCGACACCCAATTGCTGGATGTCGTACAGGTTGATCTGCGTTTGCACGATCGTGCCGGCGATCGTCGTGGCCGCCACGGCGGCGGCAAAATGTCCAACGGCGCGCAGGCGGCCTCGATGACGCATGGTCTATCCGTGTAATGTCGGGGGGTGCAAGGTTGACTGACAGCAGGCTGAAAAGGTTCCGCCCGCCCCGCCGCACTTTACTACGCCCTATGCCCTGGCATCCTCGAGAATCATCTCGGCACCCTTCTCGGCCACCATCATCACGGCGCCCTGCGTATTGCCCGACACCATCGCGGGCATGATCGAGGCGTCCACCACACGCAGCCCCGCCAGGCCGTTGACCCGCAGGCGCAGATCTGTCACCGCCGATGCATCCGATCCCATCCGGCACGTGCCGATGGGATGGTAAATGGTCTGTCCATTCTGCCGCGCGAAGTCGAGCCATTCGTCGAACGTCTGTACGCCGCTCCCGGGGCTGAGCTCATGGTCGACGAAGCGCTGCATGGCGGGCTGTTCAACGATGCGGCGCGCGATCTGCATGCCATGCACCAGACTTTGCCGGTCGACCTCGGCACTGAGAAAATTTGGCCGAATGGCGGGCGGCGTGAGGGCGTCGGCCGAGGTGATGTGAATCGATCCCAGAGACTGCGGCCGCAACTGCGCCACCCCAAGCGTCATGCCGGGCGCCCGATCCAGAATGCGTTCGGCGGCGTTGGCGTAACTGGCGTGCACGAAGAAGTACTGCACGTCGGGCGTGGCCATCGCCGGCTCGGTTTTGATGAACCCGTGCACGAGTCCGGTGCCCAGTGTGAGAATGCCTTTGCGCGCCCCGTAGTAGCGGCCCACCTGATGGGCCAGACGCCAGCCGCGCGACATCTCGTTTAAGGTCACGGCACTTTTTACGCGCCAGTTCATGCGCGTGGCGAAGTGATCGACGTAGTGTTCACCCACCTGCGGCAAGGCATGCAACACGCCGATTCCCAGCGCTTGCAGGCGCGCGGGATCGCCCACACCCGAAAGCTCCAGCACTTGCGGGGTTTGTATGGCACCCAGGCACAGGATCGTGTCGCGCTGGGCACGCACGGCAATATCGCGGCCGCCCTTGCGGTAGACGAGGCCCACGCAGCGTTTGCCTTCGAAGGACAGCCGCACCACATGGGCTCCGCCTTCGATCGTCAGATTGGGCCGGCGGCGCGCCGGCTTCAGATAGCCGTCCACCGCGCTCCAGCGCTGCCCGCGATGTTGCAGCACCTGGTAGTACCCCACCCCTTCCTGATTACCGCTGTTGTAATCGGCGTTCAAGGGCTGGCCGTCTTCCCGGGCCGCCGCAATGAAGGCATCGGACACCGGAAAGCGTTCCTTGACCTGCTCCAGGTGCATCGGGCCACTGGTGCCGCGGCCGGGCCCGCCCGGCGCGTAGTTTTCGATTTTGACGAAGTACTTTTCGACGTCCTTGAACGCCCAGCCCCTGGCGCCCGCCGCCGCCCAGCCATCGTAGTCCTGCGGCTGACCCCGCACGTAGATCATGCCGTTGATGAGCGTGGAGCCTCCCAGGCCTTTGCCGCGCGGTACCGAAATCACGCGCCCGTGCGTATTCGCCTCGGGTTCCGTCTTGAAGCGCCAGTTGAACATCGGATTGGTGAGCAGCTTGCTGAAGCCCGCCGGGATCGATATCCACATGCTCTTCGCCTCCTCGCCGGCCTCGACCAGGAGTACGCGATATTTGCCGTTTTCGGTCAGGCGATTGGCGAGTATCGAACCCGCCGTGCCGCCGCCGGCAATAATGAAATCGTAATCTGCCATCGCTTGTTCCGTCTTGAATGCGCGCGATCTATTGGGGCTCGGCCTGCGCCGGTGCCGCTGCATCGCGCGTCACGCCCAGAAACTCAGCCATCAGCTCGATCTGGCAGGCGAGCATCGGCGCACCATAATGGATCCTGCAGCCGCGCGCTTGAGCCGCCTTCAACAACGCCGTCTCGGCCGGTTGCATGATGATCTCGCACACCAGCTGTTCGGGCTGCAACCGGCTCGCATCCAACGGCAATGGATCGCCTTCGGCCATGCCCAACGACGTGGCGTTGATCACGAGGTCATGTCCCGACGGGTCCGCCGTGCCCACGCGCACATCCACGTCCGGGTAGAGCTGCGCCACGCGGTGTTGGACGTCCTGCGCGCGGGCCGCGGTGCGATTGCCGATGGTCAGGCGGATCACCCCAGCGGCGAGCAGCGAAAAGGCGATTGCATTGGCAGCGCCTCCGGCACCCGCGAGGTAAGCCGTTTTGCCCTCGAGCGACACGCCGGCCTGCACCAGGCCGCGTACGAAGCCTTCGCCGTCCAGCATCGTGGCCGTCAGGCGCCCGTCCGGATCGCGCCGCACCACATTTGCCGCGCCGATCAATCGGGTGGCGGGCGATGCGTCATCACATAGTGCCAAGACCGCTGTCTTGTGCGGCACGGTCACGATCACGCCTGCGAGATTCTCGAGCTTTCGCAGGCCTGCCACGACCTCGTTGAGGTTTTCGGCGCGCGTGTGCATCGGCACGAGGATGCCGTCGTAGCCGAGACGCTGCAGCAATTCATTCATGCGTTGCGGCGTTTTCACTTGAAGGATGGGATCGGCAAGGATGCCCATGAGCCTGGTCGTACCGGTAATTTCTTTCATGTGTTGGCACTCCTTGCGCCGCGGTGTTCGAGTTGTTCGCGCGCCACCTGTTCGATGCCCGCAGCATCCAACCGGTAATGCGCATAAAGCGCGTTGGGCGGCGCGATCAGACTGTATTCATCGTGAATGCCGTGACGGTACAGCCGCACGCCTGTGCCTTCGTCTGCCAGCACCTCGGCCACGGCCGAACCCAGGCCGCCCAGCACGTTGTGCTCTTCTGCCGTCATCAAAAGCGAACATCCCGCCGCGGCCTTGAGTACCGCCGCGCGATCCAGGGGCTTGATCGTCGGCATATCGATCACGCCCACGGAGTAGCCCGCAGCGTTGAGCGCGGTGGCTGCGGCAAGCGATGCGTGCAGCGTGATGCCGCACGCAATCAACGTAAGATCGCGGCCGACTGAGTGCACGATGGCGCGCCCGAATTCAAACGGCGTATCGTCGGCGTACACCTGCGGATCGCGGCCCCGGCCAATGCGGAAGTAGATGGGCTCGGGCCAGGTGGCAGACGCTTTGATCGCCGCAGCCAGTTGCGGCCCGTCCGCCGGCGACACCACCGTCAAGCCGGCGATGGCACGTGTGGTGGAAATGTCCTCGGTGGCATGATGCGAGGTGCCGTAGAAGCCCAGGCTGATGCCGGTGTGGTGCCCGATCAGACGCACCGGCAGTTTCGTGTAAGCCACATCCATGCGAATCTGCTCGCAGCACAACAGCGCCATGAAGGATGCGAAGGTGGCGACGAACGGCATGTGTCCGCAGGTCGCCAGTCCTGCCGCAGCCGACACCATATTCTGCTCGGAGATGCCGAATTGCACGTAACGCTCGGGATACGCCTGCGCAAAACGGTTCAGGCCGTTCGAATACTGCAGATCGGCTGAGCCGGCGACGACGGGATGGCCCTCGCGGGCCAGCGCGATCAGCGCATCCGAGAGGTAATTGAGTCCGGGATTGACGGCATTGAGCGCGCGGTACTGCCAGGAGTCGGGCGAGCGCAGCGTTGCAACTGAAGAGGGTTGGGCTGCGCTGGCGGCGTTAAGGCCGGCGGCGGTCGCGCCGCCGATGGAAGGCGTTGTGGTCATGTCAGATCTCCCGCGCCATGATTTCGTCGATGGCGGCGGCGGCATCGTCCGGCGCCAGATAGCCCAGGTGCCAGCCCGGCTCGGTTTCCATGAACGAGACGCCCTTGCCTTTCAACGTTCTGGCGATGATGCACGCCGGCTGCTGGCGGCCTTCATCGGCCTTCAGGCGGCGCAGCAGTGCGGTCAGATCGTGCAGGTTGTGGCCATCCACGTCATGCACCTCCCATCCGAAGGCAGTCCATTTCTCCCTTAGCGATTCCACACCCATCACGTCGTCCACCCGGCCGTCGAGCTGATAGCCGTTGCGATCGACGATGGCGATCAGGCGGCCGAGCTTGTTGTGCGCGGCAAACAACGCGGCTTCCCACACCTGGCCTTCCTGCATCTCACCGTCGCCCAGCATCACGAACACATTGAAGGTTTGCTTGTTGAGCCGCCCGCCCACGGCCATGCCGACGCCGTTGGACAACGCGTGACCGATCGAGCCGGAACTGAAATCGACGCCCGGCACTTTGGTCATGTCGGGATGGTCGCCCAACGGGCTGCCCAGACGGGTGTAGTCGTCGAGCAACGCCTTGGGGATGAAACCGTGATCGGCCAGGATCGGAAAAAGTCCGACGGCCGCATGACCTTTGCCCATCAAAAACCGATCTCGATCGGCCCAGGTTGGGTTGCCCGGCGCGATGTTCATGACGTCGTAGTACAGCGCCGCGAAGATCTCGGCGCAGGAAAATACCGAACTGTAGTGGCCGATCTTTGCGATCTCGATCAAACGAATCGTTTCGAGGCGCACAAAGCGGGCTTTGTCGCGCAGGACCTGGATCTCCTCCACGGTCGGGCTGTGAGGCGCATGCGGCATGGCGCTGTTCCTTTCGGTTTAGAATATATGATATATAATATAGCCATTGCGCCGGTTTGTGGTGGCGGCACGCTAGAATTCTTTCTCAAGCACCAAGTCCTCCTCCGCATTGCCCACGCCATGACCAATCTCAAGCCGGTAAAAAAAGAAAACCTGTCCGTCAGGGTCTACAACGAAATCCGCAATGCGTTGATCAATGGCCAGTACGAACCTGGTGAGCGTCTGATCATCGGCGAGTTGGCGCACGAACTGGGCGTATCGATCACCCCGGTGCGCGAGGCCATTTTTCGGCTGATCAGCGAGCAAGGCCTGGAGATGCAGGCCGCCACGGCGGTGTATGTGCCCTACGTCAATTCGGAAAAGCTGTGGGAAATCCAGCAGATTCGCTTCCATCTTGAAGGCATGGGTGCCGCCGAGGCCGCGAAGAAGATCACCCGCAAGCAGTTGGATAATCTGATTGCGCTGCAGAAGGATTTCATCGCGCACACCGCTTCCGATCCCAAGCGCGCGAGCTATCTGAATCGCAAGTTTCACTTCGCGCTGCTTGAAGCGAGCCGCATGCCGACGCTGCAGAACACCGTCGAGGCGTTCTGGGTGGTCACGGGGCCGATCCTCAAGATTTTTCACGTCAAAACGGCAGGACTGGACTACTCCGGCGGCCAGCATCGCCACGAAGCCATTCTGGATGCGTTGGAGGCGCGCGACCCGGAAGCGGCAGCGCGCGCCATTCAGGAAGATCTGATGTGGGGCGGCAAGATCATGATCGATTGGCTGGTTGAAAAAGAAAAGGAACAGGATTTCCAACCCAAGCCCACCCGCAAGTGAGGAGACAGCATGCTGAAGGTTTTTGGCAGTCCGAGCCGCTACATACAAGGGCCGGACGCAATTGAAGTATTGGGCCGTTCGGCGGCGTTGTTCGGCCGCCATGCGGCGCTCGTCATCGACCGCTATGTGTATGGCGTACTGGCTGAGCGCCTGCGCCGCCTGTGCCGCGAGCATGGCGTGACCCTGCATGACATGGTGCTGGACGGCGACCTGACACCGGATGTGGTCGCGGCACTGTGCGAGCAGGCGGCTGGCCTTTCGCCCACGCTGGTGATTGCGGTCGGCGGAGGCAAATCGCTGGATGCGGGTAAGGCGGTGGCGCATGCGTCGCACTGTCATCTGATCACGGTGCCCACCGTGGCCTCCAACGATGCCCCCACCAGCAAGAACTACGTGCTGTACGACGCGCATCACAATCTGCTCGCGGTCGAACACATGCTGTTCAATCCTACGATGGTGATCGTGGACACCACCTTGATCGCAACGGCGCCGGCGCATTTTTTTCGCGCTGGGCTGGGCGACGCGATTTCCAAGAAATTCGAAGCGGCGCAATGCAGCCGGAATCACGGCAAGAACATGTTCGACGCGGGGTCCACCGCCACCGCGCAATTGATTGCCGATGGATGTGCCCAGACCCTGCTCGAGTGCGGTGAAGACGCACTGAAGGCCGCCGGCACCGGCGCGCCGACGCCGGCCTTCGAACGCGCTGTGGAAGCCATGATCCTGATGAGCGGCCTGGGATTCGAAAGCGGTGGATTGTCGATCGCACATGCCTTGACTCGGGGGTTGCCGCGCGTGGCGGGCGTGGGCCCGGCGTTGCACGGACTGCAAGTGGCGGTGGGACTGCTGGTGCAACTCGATCTCGAACGACGGTCCGACAGTACGCTCGCCGATCTCACACGCTGGTACGGGCGCGTGGGCTTGCCCACCACCCTGCGCGAACTGGGCGCGACCGCCATCGATGCCGAACAGGTGCGAGAGGCGGCACGGCTGACCCTGAAGGCGCGCCATGCCGCGAACTTCGACTACACCCTGTCAGAAGACGATCTGACGGCCGCGCTCCTGCGACACGCCGGCTGAACCGGCGCCCGCCATCTAGAAGTTCACGTTTGCGTGGCCCTTGAGCTGCAGCTTTTCGCGGGCTTCGTCGGGCGTGGCGACTTCCAGGTTGAGCGCTTCGAGAATGGTGCGAATGCGCTCGACCTGCTGGCGGTTGGACGCGGCCAATTCGCCCGGTCCGATCCACAGCGAATCTTCCAGCCCCACCCGCACATTCGATCCCATCGCCGCACCGATCGTCGCCAGCGGCATCTGATTGCGGCCGGCGCCCAGGATCGACCACTCGTAAGCGTCGCCAAACAAACGGTCGGCCGTGCGCTTCATGTGCATCAAATCTTCGGGATGGGGGCCGATACCGCCGAGCAACCCGAATACCGATTGAATGAACGGCGGCGACTTGACCAGGCCCCGATCCAGGAAGTGCTTGAGGTTATAGAGATGGCTGATGTCGTAGCATTCGAACTCGAAGCGCGTGCCGTTCTCGTTGCCGATGGCCAGAATGTCTTCGATATCCTGGTAGGTGTTGCGAAAGATCAGCGAGCGGCTGTTTTCGAGATGTTCGCGCTCCCATTGATGCTCGAATTCCTTGAAGCGATCCAGCATCGGATACAGGCCGAAGTTCATCGAGCCCATATTCAGCGAGGCCAATTCCGGCTTGAACGTCGACGCCGGCCGCATCCGCTCGGCCACCGTCATGTGCGGACTGCCCCCGGTCGTGATGTTGATGACCGCGTTGGTTTCGGCCTTGATGCGCGCCAGGAACGGCTCGAACATCGCCGGATCCTGCGTAGGTTTGCCGGTTTCGGGGTCGCGTGCGTGCAGGTGCAGAACGGCGGCGCCCGCCTGAGCCGCGCCAATGGCCGCATCGGCGATCTCATCGGCAGTCACGGGCAGATACTGCGACATGCTGGGCGTGTGAATCGCGCCGGTAACGGCGCACGTGATCACGACTTTTTGCTTGGGCTTTGCCATTCGTCTCTCCGTTCTAGTTTGTGACGCATCAACTGCATCAATTTTTCGTCGCGCCAGAAACGGCGCGCAGGCAGGTCTTGTTCGGTCAGGAGCGCGCGGCGTTGCGCCGAAAGGTTGTCGATCAGCTCGCCCTCCCACACCACGCTTTCGTTCTGCGTCGAGCCGATCCCCGCATACATGCCGCCGTAGCGCGCGCAGTAGTCGGCGATGCCGCCCGGTGCGTTCAGGTCGATGGTTTCGAAGGGCCCCATGAACGACCAGCGCAACCCCAGGCCATCCTTGATCGTTGTGTCGATATCCTCGGCGGTCGCCACGCCCGCCTGCACGAGCCGAAAGGCCTCCTGCAGCAGCGCGCCTTGCAGGCGATTGAGCACGAAACCTTCGATCTCGTGGTTGACGGTAACGGGCTTCTGCCCCACTGCTTCCATGATGGCGCGGGCGCGTGCGATCGACTCGGGCGAGGTCCACGGCGCGCCACTCAATTCGACCACCGGAATCAGATAAGGCGGATTGACCGGGTGCGCGACCAGGCAGCGCGCGCGCCCGTCCAGATGCTCGGTGAACAAGCTTGCCGGTATGCTCGACGTGGAGCTGCCGATCACGGCATCGGGCGCGGAAAGCGTGTCGAGCTGCGTGAAGAGCGCCCGTTTGATGTCCACATTCTCGGGCGAGTTTTCCTGGATGTAGCTCGCGCCCTTCAGCGCATCCGACAAGGTGTCGCACACCGTGACGCGATCTGCGACCGCGTCCACATCCGTGAGCAGGCCGTGTGCTTCGAGTTCGCGCAACTGCTGCACGATCAAGGTGCGCGCCTCACCCAGCGCGGCCGCGTTCACGTCGAATAGGCGCACTTGCCAGCCCTTGCGTGCGAACACGATGGCCCAGCCTTGCCCGATCAGGCCGGTGCCGATGATGGCGGCGGTCGACATAAGCTTCTCCCCGTTCAATACAGTTTCTGGGTGAAGCCGTCGACCACGATGGCCTGGCCCGAAACGCTGCGCGCCGCTTCACTCGCGTTAAAGAGCGCCATGTTCGCAATATCGCGCGCCGTGACCATGCGGCCCATGGCCGCCTGGTTTTCATACAGCGACGCGATGTCGTCCACCGGCTGCCCCAGTGTTTTGGCTTTGGCCTCGATCACGGCGCGAATTCGCGGGCCTTCGACGGCGCCCGGCAAAATCGCGTTGACACGAATCCCGTAGGCGCCCAGTTCGATTGCCAGCGACTTGGTAAAGCCGATGACCGCCCACTTCGACGCGGAATACACCGAGCGGCCCGAAAAACCCAGATGACCGGCCGCCGACGACATATTGATCATCACGCCGGCTTTCGATTGCTTGAGCAGCGCGACGGCTTCGCGGGCGCATAGAAACTGCCCGGTGATGTTGACGGCAAGCGTGCGATCCCAGTCGGCTTTCGAAAGGGTTTCGACCAGGCCGGTCGGGCCTGCCACGCCGGCGTTGTTGATCAGGATGTCGAGCCCGCCGAGCTTGGCCTGTACCTGTTCAAAGAGCGCAGCCACGCTGGCCTCGTCCGAGACGTCGGTCACAGACGTGTGAATATCGGGGCGCTCGCGTGCCAGGTCCTGCAGTCGCGCGGCATTGACGTCGCACACGAAAACGCGCGCACCGGCGTCATGAAAGACGTGGGCCATTTCCAGACCCAGTCCATCGGCGCCCGCCGTGATCAGCACTTTCTTATCGTGGAAATTGACTTCCTTGAACATCGATGTCTCCTCGCTTCATTTGGGGTGATGGCATATCGGCCGTTGTGCGGCATCGACCGGTTGCGCGTCGGAAGGCGCGCTCGTCAGGACCGGGATGGGCCGCCGGGGCATGCCGGATTACTAGGTCATGAGCCAGCCGCCTGCCACGTCGAGCACCTGACCCGTCACGAATCGCGCCTGATCGGAGGCCAGGAACACACATGCATCGGCCACCTCTTCAGGCGTGCCCAGGCGCTTGAGCGCCGTCACGCGGGCGACCGCGTCGTTGATTTCCTGCGGCACCGATTTCAGCAATGGGGTGCTGATCCGGCCGGGTGCCAGACCATTGACCGTGATATTGAATTCGCCCAGTTCGGCCGCCCAATGCCGCGTCAGGCCCAACAAACCCGCTTTGGTGGCGGCATAATGCGCGGCGACGATGTCGCAATAGGCCTTGCCGGCCACCGACGACATATTGATCACGCGTCCCGCGCGCCGCTCGATCATGTGCGGCGTGGCCAGATGCGTCATGTAGAACACGCTGTTCAAATTGACCGCCATCACCTTTTCCCACTCGGCAGGCGGCATTTCCCACACGCGCAGGGCTCGGCCATTGGTCTTGGGCGAGATGCCCACGTTGTTGACCAGAATATCCGCGCCGCCGAGTTCGGCGGCGATCTCGTCGTAAGCGCGTTTGCAGGCGTCGAACTGCGCGACATCGGCCGCGACGAACTTGACCGTATGACCGGCAGCGCGCAGACGCGCCTCGACAGCCCGGCCACCCGCCTCGTCGAAATCGATGAGCCCCACGCGGGCGCCCTGCCCCACGAACGCTTCCACGATCGCCGAACCGATACCACCCACTGCGCCGGTGACCACCACCGTCTGGCCTGCAAACGACGCATTCATCAGCGCACCTTCAACACGATCTTGCCGATGTGCGTGCTGCTTTCCATCAGCGCATGCGCTTTGGACGCCTCAGCCAACGGAAACTCGGCGTGGATCACCGGCCGGCATTTGCCTTGTTCAAGCAAGGGAATCACTTCATCGACCAGCGCCTGGGCGATCTTGCCTTTGTCCTCATCCGAACGTGGCCGCAATGTGGATCCGGTGAAGGTCAGCCGTTTGGTCATGATGGGCATGGCATCGATACTGGCCTTGCTGCCCTGCAAGAAGGCGATCTGCACCATGCGGCCATCGATGGCCAGGCTGCGGATGTTCTTGTTGATGTAGTCGCCGCCGACCATATCGAGAATCACATTCACGCCGCGGCCTTCCGTGGCCGACTTCACCACCGCTTCAAAATCTTCGTCCTTGTACAGAATCGTGCGCGTGGCGCCCGCTTGCTTGCAAGCCTCGGCCTTGTCGGCGTTGCCGACTGTGGTCCACACTTCAGCGCCGAATGCCGCCGCCAGTTGAATCGCCGTAAGTCCGATGCCGCTCGATCCGCCGTGCACCAGGAGTTTCTCGCCCGCCTTCAATGCACCGCGCTCGAACACATTGGTCCACACAGTGAAGTAGTTTTCGGGGATGCACGCGGCCGATTGCATGTCCACGCCTGCGGGCACGGGCAAACAATGACGTTCGTCGGCCAGACAATACTCGGCATAGCCGCCGCCCGGCGTGAGCGCGCAAACGGCGTCGCCCACTTTGCGGTTTTTCACCTCGGGGCCGACCGCCACGATGGTGCCCGACACTTCCAGGCCCAGATAAGGCGATGCGCCCGGTGGCGGTGCGTACGACCCGGCGCGCTGGAGCACTTCCGGACGATTGACGCCCGCGTACGCCACTTCGATTTCGACCTGGCGGCCGGTGGGCGCCGTGCGTTCGCGTTCGGCGATATGCAGGACTTCGGGTCCGCCACCTTCGCCATGATCGATGAATTTAAATGTTGCTGCCATCTGATAATCCTTCGAGACTGGGCTCAATGCCCGAGGTAAGCGCGCTTGACGTGGGGGTCGTTGAGCAATTCCTGACCCGTGCCGCTGCGCACGATGGCCCCATTCTCCAGCACATAGCCGCGATCGGCCAAACGCAAGGTACGAAACACGTTCTGCTCCACGAGCAGCACCGTCACACCATGCGACGTCACATTACGAATCACGTCGAACATCTGCTGCACCAGCAGTGGCGACAGCCCCAGCGACGGCTCATCGAACACCAGCATTTTCGGATTCGACATCATGCCGCGCGCGATCGCCACCATTTGCTGCTCGCCGCCCGACAATGAGCCGGCAAACTGGGTCAGCCGCTCCTTCACACGGGGGAAAATATGCAGTACTTCGTCGAGCTTCTGCTTGACGATCGGGCGCGCCGCCCGCTTGTACGAGCCCATCAGCAGATTGTCCTTCACCGTGAAACTCGGAAAGAGCTGCCGGCCCTCAGGAATCATCGTGATGCCCGCATCCACAATATCGGCAGCGCTGCGATTGGTGAGGTCCTGGCCTTCGAACTCCACGCGGCCTTGCGTGGCGGCGATCACCCCGCACAGGGCCTTGAGCGTGGTGGTTTTGCCTGCACCGTTGGCGCCGATCAGCGTGACGATCTCGCCGGCGTTGACTTCAAAATCCAGGCCGTTGAGCACCTGGGTCTTGCCATAGCCCGACACTAGTTTGGATACTTTAAGCATCGTTGTACTCCTTGCCCAAGTACGCTTCGATCACGGCCGGATTCTCGACCACTTCCTGCGGCAGGCCACTGACCAGTACCGCCCCTTCGTTGATGACGATGATGCGATCGGAAAGCGCCATGGTGGCCTGCATCATGTGTTCGATAAGCAGGATCGATACGCCCGAATCGCGAATGCGGCGGATCATCTGGATTGCCTTCTCGACATCGGTGGGGTTGAGCCCCGCCATCACTTCATCCAGCAGCAGCACCTTTGGTCCGGTGGCCAGCGCACGCGCGATCTCCAGCCGTTTCATGCCGCCCACGGTCAGGTTGCGCGCTTCGGTGTTCAGATACTTGACCAGATCCGTCTGCTCCGCCACCCGCAACGCGATGCGTTCGGCTTCATCGCGCTTGGACGTATCGATAAATGCGCCGAGCATGATGTTTTCCAACACCGTCAACCCGGTAAAGGGGCGCGCGATCTGGAAGGTACGGCCCATGCCCTTATGCGCCAGATCGTCGGGCGTGGTGCACTTCACCCACGTGCCATGGCGATCCAGCAGCGTGATGTTGCCCTTGTCCGGCGAGAGAAAGCCCGACAGCAGGTTGAACACTGTGGTCTTGCCGGCGCCGTTGGGCCCGATCATGCCCAGGATCTCGTTGCGATAGAGCGTGAGCGACACGTCGTTGGTGGCGCGCAAGCCGCCGAAGTTCTTGAACAGATGCTCGGCCTTGAGCACGGGCGACTCGCGGTCGATCACGTGCTTCTCAGTCGACGCCGGAGCGGCCGCCTGCTTGACCGGCCGGGTGCCAAGATACGGCAGGCGGTCGAGCAGGCGTTCGATCATCGGGCCGAAGGCGCCAGCCAGACCGCGTGGGATGGTGAGCACCACCGCGACCAGAATCACGCCGTACACCACGCCGTGCATGCCGTTGCCTAAAGCGCTCAACCAGCCGCGCGCCAGTTCCGCGATCGGCAGCACCAGGAACGTGCCGGCGATGGGACCGGCGACCGTACCCAACCCGCCGATCAACGCGAACATCGCGATCTGGATCGACAACTCGAGCGAAAACGCCGAGCCCGGATCGACGAACGTCAGATACGTGATGTGGAACGTGCCGATCACACTGGTCAGCATGGCCGAGACCACGGCAGCCAGGATCTTCATGTTGACGGTGTGAACGCCCACGGCGCGCGCCGCATCTTCGCGCTCGCGAATCGCGATCAGGTAATGCCCGGTGCGCGATTTGCGAATGAACCACGATGCCCACAACACCAGCAGGAAGATCACGAACGCGATGATCACGTAGTTGATCTTGTCCCGGAAGACGATCCAGGTCCAGCCGATATTCAGCGGCAGACTGATGCCGCTGGAGCCGCCGGTCCAGCTTTCTTCGTGAATGACCAGCAGACGCACCACTTCCAGGATCGCAATCGTGGAAAGCGCGAAAAACGGGCCCTTCAGGCGCAACGTGGGATAACTGATCACCACGGCCACCACGCCCGAAATCAAGGCGCCGGCAATCATGCCGATCCAGGGCGTGATGCCGAAGTTGGCCGTAAGCAAAGTGGCGGTATAGCCGCCGATCCCGTAAAACACAGCGTGGCCGAGCGAGAGTTGCCCCGCGTAGCCGCCCACGATATTCCAGGCGGTGGTCAGCGCGGCGAAAACGAACAGCAGAACGAAAAGGTTGGTCCAGAAGGCGGTGCCCATGACGACGGGCACGATGAACATGACGGCCAGCAGAATGAGGCTGACATAGGCTTTGGGGCTGCGAAAATCGGGAAACACGTCTCTCTCCTTATTATTCTGTGCTGGTGCCGAACAGACCGTTCGGACGCAAGACGAGGATCAGCAGAAAGATCCCGAAGTAGACGACTTCCTTCAAGTCGGGCGCGATGTAGTAACCCGCCAGGGTGTCGACGACGCCGATGATGAGCGAACCCGCCACCGCGCCATACAGACTGCCCATGCCGCCGAGCACCACGATGACGAACGCGGTCAGCACGAAGTAGGTGCCCACGGTGGGGAACACCGGATACTGCGGGGCCAGGAGGCCGGCCGCGATCCCCACGAAGGCCGTGCCCAGACCGAACGCGATGCAGTACACCGTGTTCACATTCACGCCCATGAGGAGCGCCGCATAACGATGCTGGGCCACGGCGCGCAATGCGCGACCGAGATAGGTGCGATGCATGAACACATGCAGCAGCACGGCAAGCACGATGGCGATGATGAAGGTGATGAGCTGCCCGGTCACGACCGTAAAGGTGCCGACCATGACGGCATGGGTGCCGAGATCTGCGGGCGCACGCAACACGTTTGCGCCGAAGACCACGAGCGCCAGGTTGAGCAGAATCGTCGAGACGCCCACCGTGGCGAAGATCTGGATATGTTCATCCGCGTTGAGCAACGGCTGGATGATGCACTTTTGCGTGAGCGCGCCCAACGCAAACAGGATCACGGCAACGGGAATCAACCCGAGGTAAGGATGTACGCCGAATTGCGTGGCGATCAGATAGACCAGATACATGCCCACCATCAGAAATTCGCCGTGCGCAAAGTTGACGACACGGACGACGCCGAAAATGAGCGTGAGCCCCAAACTGATGATGATGTAGGCGCCACCCAGCAACAGTCCGTTGATGAGCAACTGAATGAAGATATCCATTTATGCGACCTCGCGACCACGGCTCATCCGAGCGCCCGCGACTGGCGCCCGGATGGCCTTTCAGTGTCGTTGTTATTTATTGAAGACCGGCTTGCCCAGCGCGAGGTCTTTGGGTGCGATCGTCACGAGCTTGTTGTCCTGCCATTGCATGACATAGAACGTGGAGGCCTTGTTCTGGCCATCCTCACCGAAGTCGAACCCCCAACCGTTGGCGGTCTGGCCACCCGGCTTCTTGTAGGCCAGTACCGCGGCGCGAATTTTGTCCGCGTCGGTGGATTTGGCTTGGGCCATCGCTTCGAAGAAGGCCTTGGCGCCCACGTAGTTGGTCAGGCTGTGGCCCGATTGCGGGTCGCTCTTGTACGTGCTTTTGTAGGCTTCCAGGAACTTGTCCAGACCCGGTGCACCGGCCGGATTGATCGACGACTGCGGGAAGTCGAGATCGAACACGCCGTTCATGCCGGGACCTACTGCCTTGGCGGTATCGGCCAGCGAGTAGCCGCCGCCGGCGCCGATCACGACCTTGGGCGTGAAGCCCGCCGACTTGGCCTGGTTGAAGTACAGGATGGCGTCGTTCTGATACGCCGTCTGCAGCACCACGTTCACGCCGGCACCTTTCAGGCGCAGGATGAGCGAAGACAGATCCACCGTTTTCGCGGAGTACGGCAGCACCTCGGCAACGGTGTAGCCCAGTTCGGCCGCGCGTTGCTTCTCGGTCGCCGCCACATCGGTGCCGTAAGGGCCATCCTCGTGGATGATGCCGATCTTGATATCTTTGGGGCTCAGCCCCATGCCCGGCGCAATCATCTCATGCAAGGCATTCACCACCGATACGCCATAGAGCGCGGTGTTAGGGTTGCTGCGGAACAGGTATTTGTAGTTGCGTGTGGTGATCTTGTGTGCCGTGGCGCCGAGTTCGAAGTACGGCACGCCGGCCAGTTCGGTGACCGGGGTGGCCGCATACGAAATGCCGGACGCGTAGCTGCCGAATACGGCCGCCACATTGGACGAGGTCAACCGCTTCGTTTCCGATACGGCCTGTGTGGGATCGACGGCGTCCGCCTTGATGATCTGAATCTTCTCGCCATTCAAGCCGCCGGCGGCATTGATCTCATTGACCGCCAGCTCGAGGCCGCGATAGCTCTCCTGGCCCAGCAGCGCAAGCGCACCGCTGAACGGAAACAAGGCGCCAACTTTGACGTCCGCCCACGCCACGCTGCTGGCGAGCACGCCGCAAGCGCCCAGCACCACCGCCAATTTCTTGATTTTGAACATTGTCTCGCTCCTGTCTATACGAATAGAAAACCAGCCTAAACCCTTGGAACCTAAGGCTTTTTAGAATATATGATATATGTTATATGAGGCCAGATTGAAAGCCGCTCCAGTCTAGTAGACGCGCAGGGTTTAAGAATCGGGGATTTCCCTAGGACATCCATTTGGCTCATAACAAAATACGCACCGGGTGCTCGATCAGCTGTTTGAAGGCCGCCAGCCAGCGCGCGGCGACGGCGCCATCGATGGCACGATGATCGGCCGATAGCGTGACGGTCATCACGGTCGCCACAGCGACTGCGCCGGCGTCGTCCACGACCGCCCGCTTTTCCGCCGCACCCACCGCCAGGATGGCAGCCTGCGGCGGATTGATGATGGCGGCGAACTGGGCAACGCCATACATCCCCAGGTTGCTGACCGTCATCGATCCGCCGGTGTACTCCTGCGGCTTCAAACGTTGCGCCCGGCCGCGCGATGCAAGCTCGGCAATCTCGGTTGCGACCTGCCGCAATGTTTTGGTGTGTGCATGGCGCACGATGGGCGTCACCAGCCCCCCTTCGGTCGCTACCGCTACGGCGATGTCAGCCGAGTCGTGCTGGACCAGGGCATCGTCCTCCCACGCCACGTTGACTTCCGGCACGGCGACCAGTGCCAGTGCGGTTGCTCGAACGATGAAGTCGTTGACTGAAATACGCGCGTGGCCGTCGTCGCCAATCTGCCGGCGCAAGGCCAGCAGCGCATCCATGCGGCAATCGAGCGTGAGATAGAAATGGGGAATCGTGGTCTTGCTTTCGGTCAGGCGCCGGGCGATCGCGCGCCGCATCGTCGAGTGCGGCGTCCGGCTGGCGCCGCTCGATGCTGCAGCTGAATCGGGTTTGTGGTCGCCAGCGTTTGCTACGCCAGCAGCCGCGGGGGGTACCAGTGGCGCAGGCCGCATCGATGCGGCGTCACCGGCCCCTTGCCGGGCCTGTGACGCCGCCGATGCTTGTGCAGCTCGCGCCACATCCTGCTTCAGGATGCGCCCGTGCGGCCCGCTTCCCACGATTTGTCGTAGATCGATCTGATGATCCGCTGCGATGCGGCGCGCGGCCGGGCTGGAAAAAAGACGTTGCGTCGGGCCTGGCGTGGCGTCGCCGCGGCGCTCCGCATCATCCGTAGATTGCCCAGTCGGCGCAGGCGCAGGGCCATTGACGCCTTCGGCAGCCAGCGCACGGTCGACGGCATCGGCACCTTCACCGTCGGCAGTCAACACCGCCAAGACGGCGTTTACCGGCAGTTGTGCATCGCCCGCTGCTGCGACGATACGGGCCAGCACACCGGCATGCTCGGCGGCGATCTCGACGATCGCCTTATCGGTTTCGATCTCGGCGATCGCATCGCCCACCGCCACGCGATCGCCCTCTTTCTTCAACCACTGCGCGATCGACCCGGTGGCGCTATCGGCCGCAACGGCCGGCATCTTGATGAGTTGGGCCATTACGATGCCTCTCCCAGATCGGCCAGCACATCGCGCAAGCCGTCCATCACCTCTTCCACGCCGGCAAACGCGGCGCGCTCGAGCACCTTCGAAATGCTGGGCGAGGCTTCGCCGCCCGTGACGCGCTTGACCGGCTGATCCAGCCAATCAAACAAACGGCGCTGAATCTCGTCGGACAGCATCGCGCCGTACGAGGTGCCGCGCGCGCCTTGCTCCACGATCAGCACGTTGTTCGTCTTGCGCACGCTCGCGCCGATCGTGTCCCAATCCAGGCTGGCGCGATCCAGCGTGCGCAGGTCGATCACTTCGGCATCGACGCCCAGCGCCTCGACCGCCTGCAGCGTTTTGTCGACCATGGCGAGGTAGGTGAGCACGGTCACTTTGCTGCCTGCGCGGCGCACGCAGGCGCTGCCGAACGGAATGAAGTAATCGAGATCGTCTGCCGGAATCTCGCCGGATGAAGCGTAGAGATCCACATGTTCGATCACCAACACCGGGTCGCGCGACAGAAGCGCGGTGTTCATCAAGCCGATGTAGTCGTACGGCGTGGACGGCGCCACGATGCGCCAGCCGGGTGAGGTGGCCACGATGCCGGCCGGATCCATCGAGTGCTGCGAGCCATAGCCGGTGCCCATGGCCACTTTCGTGCGCAGCACGAGCGGCACATCGATATCGCCGCCGAACATATGACGCGCCTTGCCGATCTGATTGAAGATCTGGTCGGCCGCCACCCACATGAAGTCGGGGTACATGAACTCGACGATGGGCCTGTAACGTCCGTCCATGGCCAGTCCGCCGCCGAGGCCTGCAAATGCATTCTCGGAGATCGGCGTGCCGAGCACCCGATCGGGAAAACGGTCTTTCAACCCGCGTGTGGCGCCATTGGTGCCGCCTTTGAGACGATGCACGTCTTCGCCCATCACCACGATGCTCGCGTCGGTTTCCATGCGGCGCGTGACCACGTCGGCCACGGCATCCACAAGCTTGCGCGTCACCGTGGTGCCCGCATAGTCGGCGGCCTCTTGCACCCGCATGCCCACGAATTCCTGTTGATCGCTGCGCAATCCCACGTCGCGAAAATCTGCGCGCGGCCAGAGATCGACGCGCACTTGGCGCTTGGCACCCTCGCCCGCTTCGGTCAGGCGCTCGGCGATCTCCTGCATGGTCGCCTTGCAGCGCGCGCGCAGGCTATCGATTTCGTCGGCGGTGATGAGCTCGCGCGCAACCATTTCGGTGGCCACGCGCAACAGCGGATCGCGGGCTCGCCACGTGGCTTCCTCTTCCTTGGTGCGATAGCCGAACGCGCTTCCCGGGAACGGCCCATTCTGGTGAAAGAAGCGATACACATCGGCTTCGATGATCGTCGGCCCATGACCCGCCCGCATATGCGCGACCGCCTCGGCCATGGCCGTGTGGACGGCCAACGGATCCATGCCGTCGACCTTCCACGCGGGAATATTGAAGGCCTGACCGCGGGCAGACAGCCGCGGCTCAGCCGTGGCTTCTTCCACCGTGGTGGAGACGGCATAGCGATTGTTCTCCACGAAGAAGCACAGCGGCGTTTTCCACGCTGCGGTGAGATTCATCGTTTCGAGCACCGAACCGATATTGATCGCGCCGTCGCCGAAGTAGGTCACGGCCACGCGATCGGTACCCGCATGGCGATGCGCCCAGGCCGCGCCCGCTGCCAACGGCACACCGCCGCCCACGATGGCATTGGTGCCCAAGGCGCCCGCTTCCAGCCAGCGCAAGTGCATCGAACCGCCTCGCCCGCGGCAGAACCCTTGCGCCAGACCCATGATTTCGGCGAGCGTTTTCTGCAGCACGGCATCGATGGCGGCACCGTGAGCCGCGCGCGGATCGAGTCCGTCGGGCGCCACATGCTGCAAGGCCTTGGCCAGAAACTGATGGTGGCCGCGATGCGACCCGTTGATTTGATCGCCGGCACCCAACGCCAGTATCGACGCTACCGCGCCACCTTCCTGCCCGATCGAGGAATGGGCTGGCCCGTGCACCAGACCGGCTGCCGCCAGGTCGAGCACCGTTTCTTCAAAGGCGCGAATCCAGTGCAGTTGGGTCAGCATCGTGGCCAAAAGCGTCGGCGGCGCGGTGTGCCAATCTTGGGCGGTGACATGAACGGCGCGCCAGGGCGCCGTGGAAGTCAGCGTGTCATAAGTGGTCATCGGACGTGCTCCAGATACCGCATTGCAAATTAGAGATAGGCATAGCGGCTCCAGCCGCCATCCGCCACCAAGGTATGGCCGGTCATGAATGCCGACTGTGCACCGGCGAGAAACACCGCCATCGCAGCGACTTCGTCGGCCGTGCCAAGCCGACGCAACGGCGTGCGCGCCACCAGCCGGTCGATGCTCAAGCGGCCCCGGGCCTGCAGATCGCGCAACAGGTCGGTGTCGATATAGCCCGGCGCCAGCGCGTTGACGCGCACGTTGTGCGGGCCCCACTCCACCGCCAGCGATTCGGTGAGCATCACCACGCCGCCCTTGGTGGCGCAGTACGCTGCCCGGTCTGGCGCCGCCACCACGCCATACATCGAAGACAGATTGACGATGCTGCCCGCGCCGGCCGCGACCATGCGCCGCCCGGCGGCTTGCGCGCAATAGAACACGCCGTTCAGATTGATATCCACCGCGCGGCGCCATTCGTCAGGCGTGACGTCCAGCGTGGGCTTGTTGGCTGACACGCCTGCGTTATTGATCAGCACGTCCACCCGCCCATACGCCGCATCGATCGCCGAGAACGCGTGCGCTACCGCCGTCGCGTCCGTGACCGACGCTTGCACGGGCAGGCATGTCGCTCCCAGCGCTCGCACGGTGGCGCACGCTGCGTCGAGCGCGTCCAAATCGATATCGAGCAGCGCCAGGCGTGCACCTTCGCGCGCGAAGGCTTGCGCGCAGGCCAGACCGATACCGCGGGCGCCGCCCGTGATCACTACTGTTTGCCCGCGCAGGCCGGTTTCAGGCCCCGATGGGTGCATCACGCTTGTCTCCTGCCGCAATACTCCACTGGCTGCATCGCGATTCAGCAGGCTTGGCGCCTGCCGCCGGTGCGGCTCTTTCTGGAGGTTTTGCTACTTGTCTGATAAATTATCGTTGTTGTCTGACAAATTAAAATCGTCGGGCAAATAGTAGAGAGACGCCGATGGCATGTCAACCCTCTTCTCGATGGGCCGCACATCGCGCACAACGGCCGCTCTCACCAACAAGATGCCTGCACGAGCGGGTGCCGCAGAGGAGACTGCAGTGATTTCATTCGAACGAAAAGTGGCGTTGATTACCGGTGCCGGTACCGGCATTGGATTGGCGACTGCCGCGATGATGGCGGCGCATGGTGCGTCGGTCGTGCTGGTCGACATCGACCGGGCTGCGCTGGGGCGCGCCGTTGAGGTGATCGGTGTGCCGGCAGATCGCGTACTGAGTATCCCGGCCGATGTGTCCGACGCCGACGCGTGCGAACGCGCCCTGGCGGTCACGGCGGAGCGCTTCGGCGGGCTGGATTTTCTCGTGCATTGCGCCGGCATTTATCCCGAGGCCACCATCGCGAACACTACCGATGACGCGTGGCGGCGACTGATGAACATCAATCTGGACGGCACGTTTTTCTTGTGTCGCGCGGCGCAATCGCGGCTGCGCGAGGGTGGCGCGGTGGTGTTGCTGGCGTCGCTGGCGGCGCACCGCGGCAGTTATGCGCACGCCGCCTATGCGGCCACCAAAGGCGCCATCTTGTCGTTTTCGCGCAGCCTGGCTCTGGAACTGGCGCCTCGCGTGCGCGTAAACACCGTATCGCCCGGAATCATCGAGACGGCGATGACGCGCGACCTGATCGGCCAGAAAGGCGAACAACTGCTGGCCAGCACGCCATTGGGCCGCTACGGCACCGCGGAAGACATTGCCGGTACCATTGCATTTCTGTGTTCGCCGCTTGCGGCTTTCGTCACCGGCGAAACGCTGCAGGTCAACGGCGGGCTGTACCTTTCATGAGCGCCGGCCCGCCGAGCGGCGCCACTTTTCATTTTTGCGCATGACGACATTGCCGTCCTCCTCAGAATCGACAGCCACCGCCGCGGCCCGGCCGTCCCTGCCCGCCGATCTGGCGGCGTTGTTGGCCGAACAGATCCATCAAGGCGTGCTGGCGCCAGGCGCGCGCTTGCCGACTGAAAAGGTGCTGGTCGAAACGCATGGCGTAAGCCGCGCGGTGGTGCGCGAGGCGATCGCACGCTTGAAGTCTGAAGGTTTGGTGACGTCGCAACAAGGCAGCGGCGCGTTCGTGGATCCCAACGTGCGCAAGAACGCGTTTCGCATTGGCGCGATTACGGCGCAGGACAGCCAGGATCTCGAACACATCCTCGAATTGATGCTGTCGATCGAGGGCACGGCAGCACGCCTCGCCGCGGCCCGCCGTACGAGCGACGATCTGAAACGCATCCGTCAGGGTTTGGTGGGCATGGAGTACGCGATTCTGAATGATCAGTTGGGCGACGAAGAAGACTACGCGTTTCACCTGGCGATCGTGCAAGCCACGCACAATCCGCATCTGGTGTCGCTCAGCGAATATCTCGAAGCCAATGTGCGCCACGTGATTCGCAGCGCCCGGCGCAATACGGCGCGCCTTTACGCGCAGCGGATGGTGGCCGTGCAGGCCGAGCATCAGGCCATTTTCCAGGCGATCGAAGCCGGCGATCCCCAAGCCGCCGGTGCGGCTGCCGAGCAGCATCTGCGTCAGGCGGCGGAACGGTTGCGCTTGTATGCCGCCGATCCGCCGCTTGCGGCGACCGACGCCTCGGGTGCGGCGGATCCATAAGGGATGCGAACTTCAGAGGCGATGCTGGATCGATAAACGGCGCCACTTCCCGAAGGTGCGCCGAGACGATCAGCTGCGCCAAACGAGGCATCGGCGGCGATCTGCCCTCGACACTCGCGCATAATGCCAGGATCGTGGCCGCGTGCCACCCGCTCAGAAAGCCCAGGAGTATTCGATGTCGCGTGTTGTGCCCGATGGTTGGGAAACGCTGGAACACAGTGGCCCCCAGCAACGCGAGATCCAGACGCTCGCCGTGCTGGCTGCGGGTTTGCCCGACGACTACACCGTGTATCACGCCGTGCATTGGACCAACGTCGACCATGCGCATGCGATCTACGGCGAAATCGATTTCGTCATCGTCAATCGCGCTGGCCAACTGCTCATCATCGAGCAGAAAAGCGGGCTGCTGACCGAGACCGAAGACGGCCTGGCGAAGGTGCAAGGCAATACCCATCGCCTCGTGCAGGCGCAGATGGCGCGAACGGTGGATGGCTTGAGCGCGAAGTTGTCACGCAGCCTGAACCATCAGACGGTGACGATCGAGTATTTGCTGTATTGCCCCGATCACATCGTGCGCCATCCGCTTACCGCCGGCATTTCACCCGAGCGCATCGTCGACGGCAGCCGACGCGCCCAACTCGTGCCGATGATCGAGGCCCTGCTGGGGCCTGGCGAACCCGCTGCGATTGCGCCGCGCGTGCACCGTTTCCTGCAGGACATCATCCAGCTGGAAACCGACGTGAGCGCCCTGCTCGGCGAGGCGCGCACGTTGGTCACGCGCGTGGCCGGTGGGCTGGCGCACTGGGCGCGGCAACTGGACATGACGCCTTATCGATTGCGGGTCACGGGCACCGCCGGCTCCGGCAAAACGCAACTGGCGCTGGCCGAGTACCGCGATGCAGTAGAGGCCGGCAAACGGCCGCTGTACGTGTGCTACAACCGTCCGCTGGCAGATCATTTCGCCCGCATCGCACCCGCTGGCGGGCTGGTGTGCACGTTTCACATGCTGTGCGACATGGCGCTCCAGGACGCGGGGCACACCACTGATTTTGCCCAACCCGGCGCGTTCGACAAACTGATCGTGGATGCCGCCGCCACGCCCGTTTCGGAAGCGATGTCGTTCGACACCGTCATCGTGGACGAAGGCCAGGACTTCGCGCCCGCATGGCGCGATCTGGTGCTGCGCCATGCCAAACCCGGTGCGCGACAGTTGTGGCTCGAAGACCCGATGCAAAACCTGTACGGTCACCCGCCCGCCGAGCTGCCGGATTGGGTGCGGCTGCGGGCCAAGAGCAACTACCGTAGTCCGCGTCCGGTCGTGCGCTGGCTGCAGCCCCTGCTGCCCGCGGACCTGCGCATCGAAGCGGCCGCACCGATCGCCGGCAGCGATGTCGAACTGATCACCTATGCCGACGAGGCCAGCCTGCTCTTGGCCGTGAAGGAAGCCGTGCGCCGTTGCTACGCTGTGGGTTTTCGCGAGCATGACGTCGCCGTGCTGAGCTATCGCGGCCGCGAGCAGTCGCGGTTGCTGCATCTGGATCGCCTGGGGCCGCATGCCTTGCGCTCATTCACCGGCGAATACGATCTGCTGGGGCAGCCGGTGTACACCCCCGGCACGGTGCTGATGGAATCGGTGTATCGGTTCAAAGGACAATCGGCGGCGGCCGTGGTGTTTGCCGAGATCGACTTCGAGGCGTTGGATGAGCGCACCGTACGCAAGCTCTTCGTGGGCGCCACGCGCGCCACAATGAAACTGGTATTGGTCGTATCCGAACGGTCGGCTGCCCTGATCGAGGCCCAGTTGGCGCCCTGATTGACGCGGCGGCCCGCTGTGCGTGCGCTCATAGTGTGGCCATGAACGCCTTCACTTGCGCGGCGATCGTATTTGCCGGCTCGATACTGGGCAAGTGAGCCACGCCGTTCAAGGCCTGAAAGCGGGCGTTGGGCATGGCGGCGGCGATGTGACGGGCGCGGTCCTGAATGTGCGGAAAGTCGAGGTCGCCCGCCAGCACGAGGCTTGGTACGGCGATCTCGCCCAACCGGTCGTAGGCCGGTGCCGTATCGACGTTTCTGCCTACGGGTGGCGACCGCAGCGCGATGCCGTTCATGTCGAGAAACAACTGACGTGCCGCGCCGCTCACCCGGCCCTCCGCGCTACGTGGTCCATCCAGATAAAGATGTGCCTTGATGGCGTTGATCCGATCTTTGTCATCTGCTGCTTCCGCTTCCTGAAGCCGCGTCATCAACGGCGCGATGTCCACGGGATACACGGCCTCGGGCATGCCGGACACGGATGCCGATATCAGCACCAGGCCGCGCACGCGTTCGGGATGAGCGAGGGCAGCATCGAGCGCCACGCGGCCGCCTTGCGAACACCCGACCAGAACGGCCGGCTGCCCGGGCACCAGCCCATCGAGCACAGCGTTCAGGTCGGCGACGCACGAAAAGGTGTCTTCGCTCGCCAGGGTGTCGCCAAAGCCCCTGCGGTCGTACGCCATGGCCATATTGTGTTGCGCCAACGGTGCGAGTTGGCCGCGCCACATGCGCCGATCGCACACTGCCGCATGCAGGAACACGATCGGGCTGCCCTCGCCCTGCACATCCACGGCAAGCGTCGCGCGGCCGGAGGCGATCCGATGAGTGGTGTGCATGAGCCCGGTTCTCAGGTATGGAGGATGGCCGATAGTAGCAACCTCGCCCGCCGCATGTCGCGTCCGCTCGCTGACGACCTCATCCAAGGGTAAATCATGATAATGAATAGATCGGCATCCCCCTATGATCGCTCATCCGCCACATGAGGGGCCAAGCCGATGCCCCTGCGCGTTGTGTTGTTCTTGAAAGGGGTCACCATGTACGGCAATACACTTATTGCGCGTCTGAGCATCGCTACGGTGCTGGCGTGGTCATCGATGACGGCGTACGCGCAAGCGCCCGCATCGGCCGCACCGCAAGCGCCGGATGCGACAAGCGCGGCGCCGATCGCGCTGAAGATGAGCCACTTCCTGGGGCCCAAAAGCTTCTTCCAGGTCGATCTGGTCGAGCCTTGGGCGCGGGAACTCGAGCGTCGCAGCAACGGCAAGGTGGTGGTCGAGGTGTTGAACGGCAGTTCGCCATTGGGCAATGTGCGCAACCAGGGCACCCAGGTCAAGGACGGTGCGGTAGACATTGCGCTGGGCCTGCGCGGCGCCGAAGGCGATCGATTCATGCGCAGTTCGATCGTCGAACTGCCGTTCGTCGTATCCGACGCAAGACGCGGATCGCAGGCGCTGTGGTCGCTGTACAAAACCGGCGTCATTGCCGACGAATACCGCGATTTCAAGGTGCTGGCGCTCTTCGTGCAAAACCCTGGGCTGGTGCACACCAAGCAAACGCGCGTGGTCGAGCTGGACGATCTGAAAGGCCTGCGCTTGAGAGTGCCCAACGCCACCGTGGCTACCGCGCTGGAATCCGTGGGTGCCGTGCCGAAGCTGCTGCAACCTGACGAAATCATGCCGGCGCTGCGCGCCAATCAACTCGACGGGATCGTCACGAACTGGGGCACGCCGATTCCGGGTTTCAACGACGAGATGAAGCAGCACACGGCCGTGCCCTTCTATGCGTCGGCGTTTTTCATCGTGATGAACAAGGCCCGTTACGAGGGGCTGCCCGCTGAGATTCGCGATGTGATCGACAGCATGAGCGGCGATATGCTGGTGGCCCAGTTCGGGCCACTCTGGGACAAATGGGACAAGCCCTTTTTCGACGGCGCGCACGGCCCCGGGCAAGAAATCGTGCGCCCCGACGCTGCCACGCTGCAACGATGGAAATCGGGACTGCAGCCGGTGTCCGATGCCTACGTGAAGAGGCTGCAATCACAAGGGTTTACCGATGCGCGCGCGGTATACGACGGCCTGATCGCGGCATCGACGGCGCCGTAAACGAGCCATCAGCGAACCGCATCGGGCACAGGATCAACGCACCGGGTCCGCCGCCACGTAGTCTTCACTGGCCATGCGGTCCAGGGGATAGACCGGACGCACGGCGCGCTCAAACGGAAACAGCGCATAGTCCGAGCTGGTGACGCCCGGGCTGTCGCACTCCACCAGCGCCGCCGTGATCGGCACGAATACCGGGCGGCAGTACATCCGTGATTTGGCGAGGATGAAGCGCGCCTGCCGGGGGTCGATGCCCACGCTTTCGAACACCCCCAGATCCCAAGGCTCATGCGTGCGCTCGGTCACCACCAGCAATGCCGCGCCAATATCGAGCACTGCGGTGCGTCCCATGCACGCCGTCTGACCCGTGTAGGTGGGGCCCGAAATCACATACTCGCCATTCGTTACCGCGCGCACCGTGCCCGTGAGCGTAACCGGCGGCGTGTGCCGGCCGATCTGGGGAATCGGACGCTTGTTGCCCACCGGTAACGTGACAGTGGCGCCCTCGCCCGCTTGCGCCATGACGGCAACGGCTTGCGGGTCGCAGAACAAACCGGCCACGATCCCGGTCAGCCCGGCATCCACGGCTGCGGTCAGCACATCCATCGTGTCGCACGTGCCGCCCGACATGCAGTTATCGCCATGATCGAGCAGCAGAATGGGCTTGTCCGCCGTAGCCGCCAACGTATCGGCGCGCGCCAGCGACTGCGCCAGGGGCTCGCTGGCATAGAAGAAGCCATCGCGGTCGTTCCACATCCTGTCTGCGATCCGCGCCGCCACGGCATCGGCTGCATCCTGGTCGCCGTCCGCCACCACGATCACGGTCAAACACGGATGCGGAATATCGGCCAGGCCGAATCCTGCCAGGATCGATACGCCCAGCATGCCCGCGTCCTCCGCGTCACGCGCAGCCTGCACCGCATCGCGCATGGCGCCTTCGGCCGTATTGCTGCGCAGCGTATGCGTGATCAGCGGCAACCGCCGCCAAGCCATCACCGGTCGGGATTTGCCATCGAACGCATCGAAGAGCAAGCGCCCTGCATGCTCGCCGGTTTCATACATATCGATGTGCGGATACGTCTTGAAGCTGACGATCACGTCGGCGTTGGCCATGATGGCCGGCGTCACGTTGCCGTGCAGATCCAGCGCCACGCCGATCGGCGTGCCGGGCGCCGCCGCGCGCACGCGCGCCAGCAGATCGCCTTCCCCATCATCGGTCGATTCCACCGCCATCGCCCCATGCAGATCGAGCAGGATCGCGTCACAACCCGGGGCCGCCGCCACGATGCGATCGCAGATGTCGGCATAGGCACTTGCCGCCACGCGTCCGCTTGGATACGCCATAGCCGATACCGGCGTCACGATCTCGGCGCCGCGCGCATTCGCGAGATCGATGAAGGCGGACATGGCCGTGCGTTTGCCGACGTTGTCGTCATAGGCCGCCTGATCGTAGGCCGGGCCATCGTTGCCGAAGGCGGACAGCGGCGTGGGCACCGGCGAAAACGTATTCGTTTCGTGATTCATGCGCGCGATCAGGACTTTCATGCGGCGGCCTTGGCGGAGGCGGTTTCGACGCGGCCGCAACAGCGCAGCATCGCGTGCAGCAGCACATTGCACCCGGCCTCGAGGTGACCCGGCTGGGCATCCTCGATTTCGTTGTGGCTGATGCCGTCCTTGCAAGGCACGAAGATCATCGCGGTGGGCGTGACGCGGGCCATGTAGACGGCGTCGTGGCCGGCGCCGCTCACCACGGGCATGGTGTGTTCGCCCAGCGCCTGGGCGCCGTCGCGGATCGATTGAATCAAGGTGGCGTCGAACGGTTGCGGCGGAAAATACACAACCTGCTCCGATGTGACCGCCAGCCCGCCTTTCTGCCGCAGTTCGTCGCACGCCTGGGCAAACGCCTGCGTCATGCGGTCGAGTGTGGCGTCGTCGGCGGCACGCAGATCGACCGTAATTTTCACCTGGCCCGGAATCACATTGCGTGAATCAGGAAAAACCTCGACGCAGCCCACCGTGCCGCGCGCGTGCGGCGCGTGATCGAGCGCGATGCGGTTGACCGCACGAATCAGATCGGTCGCGCCGAGCAGCGCGTCGCGGCGCAGCGCCATCGGCGTCGGGCCGGCATGCGCTTCCTGCCCGGTCACCACCACGTCGAACCAGCGCTGGCCCAGAGCGCCTTCGACCACGCCGATCACAATATCGTTGGCTTCGAGAATCGGGCCCTGCTCGATATGCGCTTCGAAATAAGCACGCGCGGGACGCCCGCCGACGGGATCGGCGCCGTCATAGCCGATGCTCTTGAGCGCTTCGCCCACCGAAATGCCGTCGCGGTCGCATTGCGCCAGCGCATGTTCCAGCGTGAACGCACCGGCGAACACGCCCGACCCCATCATCACCGGCACAAAGCGCGAACCCTCTTCATTGGTCCACGCCACCACTTCCAGCGGCGCCTCGGTAATCAGGTTGTGGTCCTGCAAGGTACGCAGCACTTCCAGCCCGGCGAGCACGCCGTAGTTGCCGTCGAACTTGCCGCCGGTGGGTTGCGTATCGATGTGGCTGCCGGCCATCACCGGCGGCAGATCGTCGCGCAGGCCCGCGCGACGCATGAACATATTGCCGATCGCATCCACGCGCACGGTACAACCCAGCTCCGCGGCCCAGTCGGCCACCAGGTCGCGGCCTTGACGGTCCAGATCGGTCAGGGCAAGGCGGCACACGCCGCCCTTGGGCGTGCCCCCGATCTTGGCGAGCGTCATGATCGATTGCCAGAGGCGTGCGCCGTCGATGCGCAGCGCGGTCGGAACTTCAGATTCGGAAACGTGCATGATGTACTCCTTGTTCGGGGCCAGGCTCATACGCCCACGCCCAGATAACGGTCCTTGACGCCGTCGTCGGCCAGAAATTCGGCATTGCTGCCTTCGAAAACGACGCGCCCCTGTTCGATGACGATGTGCCGGTCGGCAAGTTGCGTGCACACCTCGAGATTTTGCTCCACCAGCACAATGGCCACGCCCGATTGCTTGATGAGCTTGAGCTGGGCCACGATCTCTTCCACGATCACCGGTGCCAGTCCTTCGACCGGCTCGTCGAGCATCAGCAGTCGCGGATGATTCATCAACGCCCGGCCGATCGCCAGCATCTGCTGCTCCCCGCCCGATAACTGGCCGCCGCCGTTGCGGCGCCGCTCTTTCAGGCGCGGAAAGATCCGGTAGATATCGTCCAACTGCCAAGGCGAGGCGCGCCGCAGTCCGAGCTTCAGGTTCTCTTCCACCGTGAGCAGCTTGAAAATGCCCCGGTGTTCGGGCACGAGGCACACACCCATGGCCGCGATACGGTGCGCCGGGAGACCGGCGATGTGCTGGCCATTGAAGCAAATGCTGCCGCTGCGCGGCGCGATCACACCGGCAATGGTTTTGAGCGTGGTCGATTTGCCGGCGCCGTTGCGTCCCAGCACCGTCACCAGCGCGCCATCGGCCACCTGAAGCTCGAGCCCCTGCAGAATGTGGCTCTTGCCGTAATAGCTGTGAATGCCGTCCACGTCCAGGATCATGCGCGGCCTCCGGTAATCATATTGCCGAGATAGGCGCGGCGCACGCGTTCGTCGTTGCGCACCGCGTCGGGTGTGCCTTCGACGAGCACCCGCCCAAGCTGCATCACGGTCACGGTGTCCGAGATATCCATCACGATATTCATGTTGTGTTCGATCAACACGACGGTGTAGTCATCGCGCAAGCCGCGGATCATGCGCTTCATCTCGTCCAGATCGTCCACGCCCATGCCAGAGGTGGGCTCGTCGAGAAAAATGGCGAGCGGTTGCGCGGCCAACGCCATGCCTACTTCCAGACGACGTTGCTGGCCATGCGAGAGTACGCCGGCCGTCTGGTTGGCAAAGCGCGTGAGCGCCATGCGTTCGAGCACGCCATCGACCACATCGTTGTGCGCGCGCGCGCCGCTGGGCGGGTGCCAGAGGTCGAAAGCGCCCGCCCGCTTCACGCCTTGCGCGGCCAAGCGCAGGTTTTCGCGCACCGATAGATTGGCAAACAGGCTCGTCACTTGAAACGAACGCGCAATACCCCGCTGCACGCGTTGATGATCGGCCTCGGCCGTGACGTCGTGGCCATTGAAGACGACGGTGCCCCCGCTCACGCCGGTGGTGCCGGTCAGGGTGTGGAAGAGCGTCGTCTTGCCCGCACCGTTTGGGCCGATCACCGAATGCACGGTGCGCGGCTGCACGGTGAGGTCCACGCCATGCAATGCCACGAACTTGCCGTAGCGTTTCACGACACCGTGCGCCTCGAGCAGTGGTGTGCCGGGATGCGCCAGGTGTGACGTGTGGGGCACCGGGTGTTGCGGGTTGAACGGAAGCGAAGCGTTATCGGCATGCGCAGTCATGGGCGGGACTCCCTGGCGGATGGTGCATCGATATCGCCGGCCGGCGGTTTGCGCCGCACCGCCAACCACAGGCGTTCGCCCAAGCCCCACAGGCCGCGTTGCATGAACAGACTTACGGCGATCAGCAGCATCCCCAACAACAGCAGCCAGCGCGGCCACAAGGTCGATAGCCAATCCGAGAACAGCACGTAAAATGCAGCACCCAGCACCGAGGCAAAAAGATTGCCGGTGCCGCCGATGACCGTCATCACCAGAATCATTTCGCTGGTGTGGTACTCGATGCTCGACAGCGGCGCGATGCCGGTCATGATGGCCAGAAAGGCACCCGCCAATCCCGTGACCGCACCGGAAATCGCGAACGCGGCAAGCTTGAACAGCCGCACGTTGTATCCCACGGCAGCGGCGCGCTCTTCGTTGTCGCGGATCGCCAGCAAGGTGCGGCCGAACACCGAGCGCGTCACGCGCAGCAGCAGCCAGAACACGATCACGAAGCACACCGCCACCAACGTATAGAACTGCCACGGTGTTTTCAATGCCATGAGTTCGAACCCGCCCACGGAAATCGGCGGGCGCGGCACATCCAGCAAGCCGTTGTCGCCGCCTGTGAGGGTGGGCAGGCTGTACGCCAGAAAGTAGAACATCTGCGCAAACGCCAGCGTGAGCATCACGAAATACGTGCCGCGTTGCCGGATGGCGAACCAGCCGACGAGCGTCGCGGCGAGTGCACCCACCACCACCGCCGCCAGCAAGGCAAGCGGCAGCGGCAGAGCCAATCGGGTGAGCAGAATGCCCGCCGTATAACTGCCCAACCCGAAGAAAATACCCTGCCCGAACGACAGCAAACCGGTAAATCCCAGCAGCAGGTTGCAGCCCGCGACCGCGATCGCGTAGATCAGTACTTCGGTCGCCAGCGATCCAGAGCGAATCACCAGCGGCAGGATGAGCGCCACGGCGATCACCAGCAGCAATTGAAAATGGGTACCGAGCCGCGTCATCATCCTCTCCCCAGCAAACCGTGAGGACGCAGCAGCAACACGGCGGCCATGGCCACATAGATCATCAGGCGTGCGCCCTCCGGCCACAGCGTGCTCATCACACTCTGCACGATACCGATCAGCAGGCCGCCAACCAACGCACCCGCGAAACTGCCCATGCCGCCCACCACCACGATCACGAACGCGATGCCCAACGCCTCGATGCCCATGAACGGTTCCACGCCGCGTATGGGTGCGGCAAGCACGCCTGCCAGCGCAGCGGTGCCGGCGCCCAACGCAAAGACGAGACTGAAAATGCGGAAGACGTTGATCCCCAGAAGCGAGACCATTTCGGTGGACTCGCTACCGGCGCGCACGGCGCTGCCCAGGCGCGTGCCTTCGAGCACCCACCACAACGCCAACGCAAACACGGCGGTAAAGCCGATGACGAACAGGCGGTACTTCGGATAGATGAAGTTGCCCCACATGACCACGCCTTGCAGCGCCTCCGGCGTGGCCACGTTGTCGCCCAACGGACCCCAGATCAGAATGACACCCTCCTGCAGCACCAGCGCGAGGCCCACGGTGACGAGAATATGAAACTCGTGTGCCTGGGCATATACATGCCGCAGCAGCACTTTCTCGACCACCCAGGCGCAGAAGGCCACCAGCAAGGGCACCACCACGAGTGCCAGCCAGAAGTTCATGCCCCACTGCATCGCCTGGAAGCAGAAGTAGGCCCCCAGCAGATAGAAGGCGCCGTGCGCGAAATTGACGAACCGCAAGAGCCCGAAGATGATGGACAGGCCGACCGCCAGAAGGAAGTACAGCATGCCGATCCCGATGCCATTGACGACCTGCAGCAGGTAGACATTCATGGGGAGGCGCGGTTTACAGCTTGCAGCCGGTCTGGGCGAGCGGCAGGAACGACTGGCCCGAACTCACGATGTCGGCGTAATCGTCCTTGTCTTTCATCTTCGACTTCGGCTTGCCTTTCAAGAGGTAGTAGTTCTTGAGCACCTGATGATCGCCCGCCCGGATTTCTTCGGCACCCGTGAGCCCGTCGTACTTCATGCCTTCCATCGCGGCCACAACCGCTTTCGGATCGGCACTGCCGCTTTTGATGATCGCGTCCAGCATGATCTTGGTGCAGATATAAGACCCGGCCAGGCTGTAATTGGGATTGACCTTCAATGTCTCCTGGCAGCGCTTGACGAGATCCTTGTTGAGCGGCGAATCGATCCCGTGCCAGTACTGGGCACCGAAGTACACATCCGCGCACAGATCGGCGCCCAACGCTTCGAACTGCTCCAGACCCGAGGCCCACGCCACCAGGATCGTCACGTTCTGCTTCATGCCGAAGCTCACTGCCTGGCGCAGCGTATCGGACGACTGCGAGCCGAAATTCAAGATCAGCAATGCATCGGGTTTGGCGGCCAGCGCGTTGGTCAGATAGCCGCTGAACTCTTTCTCGGTGAGCGAGTGATAGCTGTTGCCCACGTGCTCGAGGCCCTTCTCGGCGAAGATGTTTTTCGCCGCACTCAACAAACCATCGCCGAACACATACTGCGGCGTGATCGTGTACCAGCGTTTCGCCTTGGGCACGGCCTCGATCAAGGGCCGCACGGTTTGCTCGATGGCGCCGAAAGTGGGCACCGACCAGCGGAACGTGGCCTTGTTGCAATCCTTGCCGGTGATCTCGTCGGCACCGGCCGTGGTGATGAATACGCCGCCGCCCTTCTCCACTTCCTTGCCCATCGCCAACGACTCGGACGACAAAATTCCGCCGGCGAAGAACCGGGTGCCTTGCTCGGATTGCTCCTGCACCTTGCGCACGGCGGTCGCCGGTTTGCCTTCCGTATCGAGCACGGTATAGGCGAGCGGGCGACCGAGCGCGGTGCCGTATTGCTGGATGGCGAGCTTCATGCCGATATCGGCATACTTGCCATTGGCCGCAAACGCGCCCGACATCGGGACCGGACACCCGAAGCGAATCGCGTCGCTCTGCGCCAATGCCGAGCGTGCGGCCCACAACGAACCCGGCACGGCCGACAGTGCGGCCATCTTCAAAAGGTTACGGCGATTCAAGGTGCTCTCCCTGCCGCAGGTGTGGCCTGCGGCGAAAACGAATAAGGCCGGCGCCGGGGTGGCGCCAAGCGTAATGTTGGGTGCAAAAACTTGGAAAACGCGATGCCTATTTATGCGTATAAATAGGATGGTTATCATCATGGTGGCGCGACAAAATCATGTCAATATGCCAACCATCGGGTAAAACCCGCAGTGCCGATGAGGATCAGAACAGGTTATGGAATTCGATCGCGACGCGCGTGTGCCTTCCGCGCAAACCGCCCAGCCCAAGCGCAGCGACCTCATCGCCGAAGAGGTCAAGCGCCTCATCACGTCGAAGAATCTTCTGCCCGGCGACAAATTGCCGCGCGAAATCGAATTGCAGGAGATGTTCAGCGTCAGCAAAAGCACGATTCGCGAAGCATTGAAATCGCTCGAAGTGCAGGGGCTGATCAAGGTGAGTACGGGCCCGGGCGGTGGCGGCATGGTGGTGGAAGTCCCGCTGGATCGCACGTTTCAACTGATGCAGAACTACCTCTTTTTCAAGGAGGTGTCGATCGAGGATATTTATCAGATCCGGCATCTGCTCGAGCCGGAACTGGCCGCCAGCGCCGTGCCGTTTTTAACCGACGCGCAGTTCGATGCGCTCGAACACAACATCCACTGCTGTGATCCGCGCGCCGAAGATATGGAACAGTCGCTTGCGCAACGGCAGGAGGAAATGACCTTTCACGACATCTTCGCATCGGCCTGCCCCAATCCGTTCTTGCGCTTCAGTTGCGAAATGATCAATCAGATGATCCGTGCACTGACCGTGTACGACAACGACATGCCGCTCGCGGCGCAGCAACGCTTTGGCGCCACCAATACGAAGTACCACGAGAAGATTCTGACGGCGGCGCGGGCGCGCGATGCCGAAAAGGTGCGCGCCCTGATGACCGCGCACATGAACGACGCCATGAAATCGGTCAAGCGCATGCACGGCAGGCTCAAGGGCCGTCTGATCCTGGACTCGGAAATGTCACGTCGCCCGATCCCACGCAAAATGCGCCGACCGGGTTCGAGCAAGGCGTAGCGATAACGCCGCACGAACCGGGCGTGGCATCCCAACGCGATCTGGACTGCGCCAAGCATGAAGGCACCGAGATGCCTGGGATGCCTGAGCTGCTTGAGATGCCTGAGGGGTTTGGGACGCGTTGGATGCCTGGGATGGCCTAGAGACTCGCCGCGCCTTGCGCGTCCAGCCGGCAAATCGTCTCGAACAGCACGCGCGCCCCTGCCGCCGCCTGCTCCGGCTCCAGCCACTCCTCAGGGGTATGACTGCGTCCATCCAGACACGGCACGAAGATCATGCCGAACGGGCCGGCATGCGACGCAAACATGCCGTCGTGACCGGCGCCACTGGGCAGATGGCATTGCGTGAATCCCAGATCGGTGGCCGCCGCCGAGATCGTGTCTTGAATTGCCGCCGTGCACGGCGTGGCCGGCACATGGCTGATCACCTGGCGCTGGATCTCGAGTCCCATCGCGGTCAGTTCGGCGCTCAACCGCGCAAAAAGATCGTCGAACAAACCGATCACCTTTGCCTCATCCAGGCAACGGCATTCCATGATCAGTTCGGCCTGGCCCGGCACCGCATTGGCCGCATTGGGCTTGACGTTGCCGATATGCCCCACGGTGGCCACCAGCGGGCAGGCTGGCGTCGTACCGGCCAGGGCATCGCGATAGGCGCCGTCGATAATGCGTGCCGCACCGACGAGCGCATCGGCGCGCTCGCCCATGGGTGTCTGGCCGGCATGATCGGCACGGCCGATCACGGTGATACGCTCGCGCCGGATGGCCGCAATGCCGGTTACCACACCAATATCCAGTGCGTTCGATTCGAGAATACGCGCCTGCTCGATGTGCAGCTCCACATAGGCCGCAATGCTGCCCGGCGCGCGGTAGGCGCTGGCGAGCCGATCGGGATCGGCACCCACGTACTGCAAGCCTTCCCGCAGCGTCATGCCATCCGGCCGCGTGGTGGCCAGCATCGTGGCATCGAGCTTGCCCGCCCACGATCGGCTGCCCACGCAGGAGAGACCGAATTCGCTGGGTTCTTCGGCCAGGAAGTCGACCACCTCGACATCATGGGCCAACACCCGTCCCTGCTCGCGCAGCGACTGGGCAACTTCCAGAGCCGCGATCACGCCCAGCATGCCGTCGTAGCGCCCACCCGAGGGCACGCTGTCCGAGTGCGAACCCGTCACCAGCGGCGGCAAGTCGGGGTTGCTGCCTGCCAACCGACCGATCAAATTGCCACCGGCGTCCAACCTGACGTCGAGGCCGGCCGCCGCAAACTCGGCGGCCAGCCATGCGCGGCCGGCGAGGAAACGTCGTGTGAACGACCGCCGTGTCCAGGGCCGGTCGGGTTCGGTGATCTCGGCTAGCGCGTCGAGGCGCTGCCACAGGCGCTGGGCATCGATCGTCATGCTTAGAAGCCGACCGCTTGCCCATCGCGACGGGCATCCGATGCGGCGAAATAGCCGTCATCCATTTTGTAGATCAGCTGAGCCGAACCGAATTCCAGGCTGTCGGCCGGGGCCACCGCCACATCGTGACCTCGGCTGCGCAACGCATCCACCACGGCTTGCGGCAGATGCGCCTCGACGTTGACGACCGGGCCGTTTTCGACGCGGAAACGCGGCGCATCGCTCATGTCCTGCGGGTTCTGTCCGAACGCGGCCAGGCGCGCCACCATTTGCATGTGGCCCTGCGCCTGCATCGAGCCGCCCATCACGCCAAACGACATGACCGGCTGACCATTGCGGGTGACGAAACCCGGAATGATGGTGTGCATCGGCTTCTTGCCCGGCGCGACCTGATTGGCGTGACCGGGGGTGAGCACGAAATTGAGCCCGCGATTGTGCAGGCCGATGCCGGTATCCGGCACGACCACGCCCGAACCGAAGCCGTGATAATTGGACTGGATGAACGACACCATCGTGCCGTGCGCATCTGCCGCCGTGAGATACACCGTGCCGCCTACTGCCGGCGTACCCGCCACCGGCACGCTCGCCTGGTCCATCTTGATGAGCTTGGCGCGCGCAGCCAGATAGGCGGGATCGAGCAACGCTTCGGCGCTGGTCGTCATGTGCTTCGGATCGGCCACGTGATGATGCAAGTCGGCAAACGCCAGCTTCATCGCTTCGATCGACACATGGTAATAATCGGCGCTGTCGCGGCCCATCGTCTCGATATCGAAGTGCTCGAGAATGCCGAGCGCGATCAACGCGGCAATGCCCTGCCCGTTGGGCGGGATCTCATGCAGATCGTAGCCCTTGAACGATTGCGAAATCGGCTTGACCCATTCCACCTCGTGCGCGGCCAGATCTTCCATCGTCAATGCGCCACCGGTTGCGCGAGCGAAATCCGTGATCTTGCGCGCGAGGTCACCGCGATAGAAGCTCTCACCGCCGCTTTGGGCAATCGCCTCGAGCGTGCGTGCCTGGGCTTCAAAACGCCAGATTTCGCCGGCTTCAGGTGCGCGTCCCTCAGGCAGGAAGGCCTCTTTGAATCCAGGTTCGTGGGCCAGCTTGGGGCCTTGGGTGGCCCACTGACGCGCGATCGTCGGCGACACCGGGAAGCCATTGCGCGCATAGTCGATGGCAGGCTCGAAGAGCTTGGCGAAAGGCAGCTTGCCGAATTTGTCGGACAGTGCCTTCCAGCCGGCGATCTGACCCGGCACCGTAACGGTACCCCACCCTGACGGCGGCATGGTGGCTTGACCGGCAAAGAACTCAGGCGTCCACGCGGCGGGCGCGCGGCCACAGGCGTTCAATCCATACAGCTCGCCCTCATGCCAGATCAATGCAAAGAGATCCCCGCCAATGCCGTTCATGGTGGGTTCGACCACCGTCAACGTGATGGCGGTCGCCAGCGCGGCGTCGACCGCGTTGCCGCCGGCGAGCATCATGCGCAAGCCCGCCTGTGCGGCCAGCGGTTGGCTGGTGGCCACGGCGTTGCGCGCCAAAACGGGCATTTTGCGGGCGGGGTAATTCAGGGACCAGTTCGTAGGCATCGTCATGGGAGTTGAGCTTATCGTTATGAATTCTGGGAGCGACTATAGCCGAGCGCGCGACGGCCAGGGGCCGCCGCGCGCTCGGGGAAAGCAGATTACTGCGCCGTGATACCGGCTTGTTCGACCAGTTTTTGCGTACGCGGAATTTCGCTCTTGATGAATGCGGCAAATTCAGCGCGGCTGCCGCCACGCGGCTCCGCGCCGGCTTCGGCCAGCTTGTCGCGCAGGTCTTTGTCCTGCAGTACCTTGTTGATCGCGACGTTGAGCTTGTCGAGGATCGGCTCCGGCGTGCCGCCCGGCGCCACGATGCCGTACCACGGCGCGATGTCGTAACCGGCAAAGCCCTGCTCGGCAATCGTGGGAATTTCCGGGGCGAGATCCGAACGCTTGGCGTTGGACATGCCCAGCGGCACCAGCTTGCCCGCCTTCACTTGCGGCAGACCCGTCATGATCGTGTCGAAGTACATCGACACCTGACCGCTCAGCAAGGCGGGAATGGCTTCGCCAGCGCCCTTGAACGGAATATGCAGAATATCGATGCCGGCCACGTTCTTGAGCATTTCACCTGCCATGTGCGAGGTGGTGCCCGTGCCGAACGACGCATAGGTCAGCTTGCCGGGATTGGCTTTGGCATACGCCACCATCTCGGGAAGGTTCTTGAACGGCTGCGAGGGATTGGCGAGCAGGATGTTGGGCGTATAGGCCACCATCGAGACCAGGCCGAACTTGTCGGGGTCGTAGCTCAGATTCTTGTTCAGGAAGCGGTTGGTGACGTTGGCCGCCGGGCCGCCCATCAACAACGTGTAGCCATCGGGCTCGGCGCGGGCCACCATCGAGCTGCCGATTGCGGCAGCGGCCCCCGGCCGCGCTTCGATGATGAAGGGCTGGCCCAGTTCCTTGGCCAGCGCATTGCCGAGCTGACGCGAGATCAGGTCGGTGGCCGAACCGGCCTGGAACGGCACCACGATGCGCACTGGGCGCTCGGGCCAGGCATCCGCCGATTGTGCGGTCGCGCCTGCGGCAAAGGCCATCGCACTCGCCGCCAGTACCGTCTTGAGCATGTTTGCTTTCACTGCTTTTTCCCCTATGCAATTTTCAGAACATTCGTTGTAGACGCTAAAAGAGCGTATCATTTTTATGGATCTCTGGCTACGTGGATCCAGTCTTACAGCGATTATGATGCGTGTTGCATCAAGGAGAGCATCGATGGATGGCGCTGCGGTTTCCAATTTCGCCCTCACCGCCGAGGACGAGGCGTATCGCTATATACACCGGCAGATCCGCCTGGGCGCCTTCGGTGCGGGCGAGCGGCTCGTGCCGGATGTCATTGCGGCAGGGATCGGGACGAGCCGCATGCCGGTGCGCGGTGCGCTGCGCCGCCTGGCGTCCGAGGGGCTGGTCGACATTCGCGCCAATCGCGGCGCGGTCGTGCGCGGCCTCAATCGTCAGGAGATGCAGGAAGTGTTCGACATGCGTTCCGTGCTGGAAGGCCTGGCCATGCGCAATGCGGTGCAGAACATGAATGCCGAGCACCTGCGCCGGCTTACCAGCATGCTCGACCAGATCGAACTGGGCACGGGCGATTATCTCGACTGGACGACCTCGCACCGCGAGTTTCACGAGTATCTATGCGGTTTCTGCCGGCAACCGCGGCTGCTGCGCCAGATTGCAGATCTGCATTCGGTGGTCGAGCCGTACATGCGCATGTGGGCAAGCCAGCCCGGGCGCGTCTTTCGCATGCGGGAGGCGCATCAGGAGTTGGTCGCAGCGCTGCACACAAAAGATCCGGACGTGTGCGAGACGGCCATGCGGCAGCACGTGATGAATACCGTGACTGCGCTGCATCCCTATCTGGCGGACAAGGCGTAGCGGCTTACCGCCCCACCCGGCTCATGCATCAGTCCCACCATCGCTCAGACCCGCCATCGACAGGCGCGCGTGCAGAATTGCCGATGTCGCGCCGCTCGCTGAGCATTTGCATGAAGAGCGTTATGCTCACTCCCGGGCTCAGCCCATGTGGACGCCGCCATTCACCGGATAATCCGCGCCGGTGATGAATGCTGCGTCGTCCGACGCCAGCCACGCACACACGGCGGCCACTTCTTCAGGGCGCCCCAGCCGTTTGACCGGAATCGCCGTGCATAGACGATCCAGTCGATCGGGTGGAAACGAGCCCATCGCCGGGCTTTCGATATAGCCGGGCGATACGGTGTTGACCGTGACGCCACGGGCCGCGACTTCCAACGCCAGCGAACGCGAAAAGCCGAGCATCGCGCCCTTGGCGGTGGCGTAATTGAGTTGGCCGATCTGGCCTTTGCTCGCGCTCACCGAGGCGATGTTCACGATGCGGCCCCATCCGCGCGTGCTCATGCGTTCGACCACTTGCTTGGTCACGTTGTAGAGCACATCGAGATTGCCGTGCACGATCGCGGTCCAATCGTCGCGCGTCATATTGCGAAAGAGCACGTCGCGCGCGCCGCCGGCATTGTTGACGAGCACATCGATGTCGCCCATCTCACGGCGCACCTGCGCGAATGCCGCTTCGGTCGAGGCCCAGTCGCGCGCATCCCCTTCGGACGCCACGAAGTCGAAGCCCAGCGATTGCTGGTACTTGAGCCAGGCGGCCCGCCGCGGCGATGCGGGCCCGCACCCCGCCACCACACGATGGCCGCTGCGGGCCAGCGCCTGGCACACCGCGGTACCGATGCTGCCCATGCCGCCGGTCACGTAGGCAATGCGCAATGTCATGCCGCCTCCCTGTCGATAACGTTAACGGCGACCCCTGGCACCTCAGGGCGTACCGGTCACCGGAAACAGGCCCAGCGCCAACGCTGCAAGCATCAGCACCATGCAGATGAGCACGGCCCACTTGAGCGTGAAGCGCTGGTGATCGCCGAAATCGACGTGCGCCATGCCCACCAGCAGGTACGTCGACGGCACGAGCGGGCTCAGCAGGTGAACCGGTTGACCGATCAGCGACGCGCGCGCCATTTCAACGGCAGAGATGCCGTAGCCTTGCGCGGCCTCGCCCAGGATCGGCAGTACGCCGAAATAGAAAGCATCGTTGGACATGAAGAACGTGAACGGCATGCTGACGATCGCGGTGATCACGGCCAGATACGGGCCCATCGAATCGGGGATCACCGCCAACAAGCTGCGCGACATCGCTTCGACCATGCCGGTGCCACCCAGAATGCCGGTGAAGATACCTGCGGCGAAAATCAGCGAGACCACCGACAGCACGTTGCCGGCATAGTGATTGACGCGGCGGCGCTGCTCGGCGAGATTGGGGTAGTTGATCACCATCGCAATCGCGAAGCCGATCATGAACAACACCGACATCGGCAACAGGCCCATCACCAGCGTCACCATCAAGGCCAACGTCAACGCGGCGTTCACCCACAACAGTTTCGGACGGCGCAGGTCTTCATCATTCTCGACGTTTGGCGGATTTTGACCGCCGTCGTTCTGATCGTCGATATCGAAGGTGTCCACGTTGGGGCCCAGCGCTGCGCCGGCGCCCGGCAACGACAGCGTTCCCAGGCGGCGGCGCTCACGCAATCCCAGATAGAACGACAACCCCAGCAGTGCCACGATCGCCACGGCCATGGCGGGGATCATCGGGATGAACACCTCACCCGGATCCACGTGCAAGGCACTGGCGGCGCGCGCCGTGGGACCGCCCCAGGGCGTAAGGTTCATCAAGCCGCTCGCCAGCATCGCCAGACAGGTCATGTTGAGCGCGTTCATTTTCAGGCGTCGATACAGCGGCAGCATCGACGCCACCGTGATCATGTAGGTGGTGGAGCCATCGCCATCCAGCGAAATCAGCAAGGCGAGCACGGTGGTGCCCACCACGATCTTCAACGGGTCGCCTTTGACGATCTTGAGAATGCGGCCGACGATGGGGTCGAACAGCCCCGCGTCGATCATGATGCCGAAATACAGGATGGCGAACATCAGCATCACCCCCGTCGGCGCAATCTTGCGGATGCCGTCGAGCATCATCTCGCCCATGCCGGGTGCAAAGCCGCCGATCAATGCGAAGACGATGGGAACGAGGATCAGGGCAACGAGCGGCGATAGGCGTTTCATCATGATCAACGTCATGAACGTGATCACCATGCCAAAGCCGAGCAGTGTTAGAACCATGCTTGTTGTCTCCTGATCGTTATCTGATGCACCCCTCTGATTGGGGGAAGGCGCAGCGTAGGAGGAAAAGCTGTCGGCCACCTGTCATCCTGCAGAAAGTCCAAACGTGCCGCCATGTGCGACAATTTTCGACATGCGCATCCTGGTAATCGAAGACGATGACGATCTGGCCGACGCCCTGGTGCGTCGGTTGCGGCGTGTCGGCCATGCGGTGGACTGGCAAAGCGATGGCCTCACCGCGAGTGGCGTGCTCGAATATGAGCACTTCGATCTGATCGTGCTCGACGTGGGCCTGCCGCGCCTGAGCGGCCTCGACATCCTGATGCGCCTGCGCGAACGCGGCGACAAAACACCGGTATTGATGCTGACGGCGCGCGCCGATATCGAAGATCGCGTCAATGCGCTGGATGTGGGCGCCGACGATTACCTGGGCAAGCCATTCGACTTTCGTGAGCTCGAAGCGCGGTGTCGCGCCCTGCTGCGCCGGCCCACGGGCCACGCGTCGGAAATCACGCGTTTTGGCGGCCTCACCATCGATGGCGCGGCGCGCCAGGTCACCTTCGGCGAAGTGCGGCTCGATCTGCCCAAGCGGGAATACAGTCTGCTGGAAATCCTGCTGCGTGGCCTGGGTCGCGTGGTCAGCAAGGAAGAGATCTCGCACAAGCTGTTTGCCTTCGATGATGACGCGGGCCCCAATGCGATCGAGGTGTACATCGCGCGCCTGCGCAAGAAGCTCGACGGTACGCCACTGCGCATCGAAACCTCGCGCGGCGCCGGCTACATCCTGCACGCCGATCGCCCGCCGGCCAGTGACGATGCGTGAGTTTTCCGCGCTCGCCCGCTGGTCGATCCGGCGGCGGCTATTGGTGCCGTTGTGCGCCCTCTTCATTGCCGCCATGCTGGTGCTTTACGGGGCGGCACGTGGCTATGGCCGACAGGCCGCCGATACCTCGTACGACCATCTGTTGCAAGCTTCGGTGCTGTCGATGACCGACAGCCTGCAACTCGTGCAAGGCGCCTGGCACATGGACATGCCTTACGCGGCGTTGGAAGTGTTGTCGCTGGCCGCCAACGATCGCGTGTTCTATCGCGTGACGGACGGCGCCGGTCGCGTGCTCACAGGCTATCCCGACTTGCCCGCCCCGCCCCGCTTGACGAGCAAAGACCATCAGCCTGCGCTCTTCGATGCCCTTTACAGCGGCGAACTGGTGCGCTTCGCCGTGTTGCGGCATGAGATCGCCGCTCCCGAATCCAACGCCGTGGCGATCGTTCAGGTGGGTCAGACTCGGCTTGCGCGCGATGCACTCGCAAGCGACATCGTTTGGCGCGCCACGCTGATCATCGGTGTGCTGACGCTCGCGGTGCTGGCCCTCGTGTGGGTGGGCGTGCATCGCTCGTTGCGGCCCGTGGCTCGCGTCGAGAAAGAACTTTTGACGCGGCAAGCCTCGGAACTGCGCCCCATCGAGAGCCCGGTGCCACGCGAGCTGGTGCAGCTCGTGGCGGCGCTCAACGGCTTCATGGCGCGGCTATCGGGCAACCTCGATACCCTGCGCGTGTTCATTGCCGATGCCGCGCACCAGTTGCGTACGCCCCTGGCGGCGTTGCGCGCGCAAGTGCAGGTCGCGCTCGATGAAGATGATCCTGCAGAACAGCGCCGTAGTCTGGTGGCGGTGGACCGCAACGCCGCCCGCCTCACGCGGCTCGTCAATCAGCTGCTCAGCGATGCCAGTGTCAATCACCGCAGCAGTCTGCAACGTTTCGAGCGGCTGGACGCGGTCGAACTGGTGCGCGACGCGTTGCAGGACGTTGTGCCCCAAGCCGATCCGCATTCCGATGTGATCTGGCACAGCGCACTGGCGCAGGCGCCGCTGCTGGGCGATGCGTTGATGCTGCGCGAAGCCGTCAAGAACCTGATCGACAACGCGCTCAAGCACGGCTCGCCGGATCAAACGCCGGTGGTCGTCACGCTGGATCGGGACGGCGACGCCTGGCGATTGACCATCGACGATCAGGGCCCCGGCATCCCGCCCGCCCAGGCGCAGACGATCTTCGATCGCTTCGTGCGCGGCGCAGGCACGCGTGCGAGTGGCGCGGGCCTGGGGTTATCGATCGTACGCCGCGTCGTGGAAGGCCATCGCGGCACGATCGCAATGACCAATCGCGTCGAGGGCGGACTGCGCGTGAGCGTGAGGTTGCCGGCAGCATGAAAGCGCGCATCCTCCTGGCCTCGGCACTGGCCGCACTGTGGATGGCGACGCCCGTCCATGCTCTGGATGGTGAAACGCTGGACATCGGTCCCGCCGATGCGGCCGACGTACTGACGATCGACGCCTCGACCAATACGCAGGTGTTTCTGGGCATCCTGCAAGACTTCCAGGCGCTCTACCCCGGCATGCGCGTGGTGTATACGGAATTGCCGACGCAGACACTGTATGAGGACGCGCGGGCGAGGCGGACCGCGCCTGATCTCATCGTAAGCAGCAGCATGGACCTGCAAACCAAGCTGGTCAACGATGGCTACGCCCAGCCTCACGTGTCGCCGGAAACCGCGGCATTACCGGAGTGGGCACGCTGGCGCAATGAGGTGTTCAGCATCGGCGGCGAAGCCATGACCATCGTCTACAACACCCGTGCCATGACCGCCCGCGACGCCCCGAGATCGCGTCAGCAATTGCTTGCCATGCTGCGCGACCCTGCCCGGCCCTTGCAAGGCAGGATCGGTACGTACGACGTAGCGCACAGCGGCATCGGCTACATGGCCGCCACGCAGGACGCGCGCCGCGACAGCATGGCCGGCGCGCTGTGGGCCGCCATGGGCAACAGCGCCGCCGTGGTGGACGAGTACAGCGACGGTCTGCTGGACCGCATCGAACGCGGTGAGTTGACCTTGGGCTACAACGTGCTCGAATCGTATGCGCAACGGCGCATTGCAGCCGGCGCACCGCTGGCGATCGTGCGTCCCGACGACTACACTTTGGTGGTCTCGCGCGTGGGGTTGATTCCGCGCGACGCCCGTCGCCCGGAATTGGCGCGCCGCTTTCTGGACTATGTGCTGTCGGCACGCGGCCAGGAAACCATGCAGCGCGAATCGCGCATGTTGACCGTGCGGACCGACCTCGACGCGCAAGCGTTGACCGGCGCCATGCGGCCCGTGGCGCTGGGAACCGGACTGCTCGTGTATCTGGACGATCTGAAGCGCCAGAGCTTTCTGCAGGCGTGGCGCGGCGCGCTGTGCCATCGAGACTGCCGGCCGGCCGACGCCGGCCGGTAGGCCGACCGGTCAATCAAGCGGCAACGCGATCAGATCGGCCACGCGGCGGGCAAATACCTCCATCGCGAAGGGCTTGGTCAACACCTGCATGCCGGCGTCCAGATCGCCGTGGTTGAGGACCGCGTTTTCGGCATAGCCCGTAATGAAGAGCACTTTGAGCGCAGGCCGCAACACTTTGGCCGCATCGGCCACCTGGCGCCCGTTCATGCCGTTCGGCAAGCCCACATCCGTGATCAGCAGATCGATCGCAACCGGTGAGCGCAGCAACGCCAGCCCCGATGGACCATCTTCGGCCTGCAGGGTCGCGTAACCCAACTCTTCCAGCACTTCGGCGGCGAGCATGCGAATGGCGGGCTCGTCGTCGATGACCAGCACGGTGGCGGGGGCCGACGCCTCGCCGGCGCTCGGCACGCCCGACGTTGGCGGCACGCAACGTTCATCCTGATGCGGCGATTCGGTGTGGCCGGTGCGGTCTGCGTCACGACGTGGCAGATACATCTGCACCGTGGTGCCGTGGCCGACCTGCGAAACGATCCGCGCCACGCCGTCGGATTGCTGAGCGAACCCATACACCATCGATAGCCCCAAGCCTGTGCCCTGACCGATCGGCTTGGTCGTGAAGAAAGGATCGAAGGCCCGTGCGATATCTTCAGGTGTCATGCCGCACCCATCATCGGTCACCGCCAACGTCACATAGTCGCCGACGGGTACGCCAAGCGTACCCGCTGCCTTGTCGTCAAGGGTGTCGTTCGAGGTGGCGATCGTCAATCGGCCGCCGTCGGGCATGGCATCGCGCGCATTGATGCACAAATTCAGCAACGCACTTTCGAGCTGATTGCGGTCGACCAGGGTGGTCCAGAGCGCGGGTGCCACCTGCTGCAGGGTCGCGATCTGCGGCCCCACCGTACGCCGAATCAACTCATCCATGTCGGCCACCAGGCGGTTCACGTCGGTGTGGCGCGGGTCGAGGGTTTGCCGGCGCGAAAATGCCAGCAAACGATGCGTGAGCGATGCGGCACGTTTGGCCGCGCCCTGCGCCGTCTCGACATAGCGCTCGATTCCCTGCGTCTCGCCACGCGCCAGACGCAACTTCAACAGCTCGAGGCTGCCGGTAATGCCCGTCAGCAGGTTGTTGAAGTCGTGCGCGAGACCGCCCGTCAATTGGCCCACCGCCTCCATCTTCTGCGCCTGACGCAACGCGTCCTGGGCCGAAGCCAGCGCCAGTTGGCGTTCCTTCTCCACACTGATGTCGCGCCCCACGCCCGTCAGACGATCGCCACCCGGTTCGGGCGAAATCGTCCACGCAAACCAGCGCCACGTGCCGTCGCGGCGCAACAACCGATTCTCGATCCGGCGCGACTCGCCGGTAGCCCGCATGATGTCGAAGGCCTCCGACACCACATTCACGAAATCGTCGGGATGCAGGATGGTGCGATAGTGCATCGCGTACAGCTCGGATTCGCCGTAGCCCAGCACGCGCGTCCATGACGGGCTCACTCGTAGCAGACGACCTTCGTAATCGGCGACCACCAGCAGATCATCGCTCAGCTCCCAGAGCCGATCGCGCTCGGCCGTTCGCGTGGCCAGTTCGGCCGCTTGCATCTTGGCCTGGGTCACGTCGCGCGCACTGCAAAAGAAGCGATTGTTCTCGGTCACCCCGAACCACGACAACCAGCGATAGCTGCCATTGCGACACCGGTAGCGATTCTCGAATCGGTACAAGGGCAGCCCGCTCGCGAGCTGGCGAACGACCTCTTCGGTTTCCGCGCGATCGTCAGGATGGACAAACTCGGTGTAATGACGCCCGATGAGTTCGCTGTCCTCCCATCCCAGCGTGGCGGTCCACGCGGGATTGGCGCTTTCGAAGCAGCCCGACATGCCGAAAATCGAAAGCAGATCCGGACTGATGTGCCATGTGCGGCTGCGCTCGTGCGCACGCAAGGCAATCTGCCGCTCGAGATCGGCATTCAGATCGCGCAGGCGCTGCTGCGAGAGCACCGTTTCGGTAGTATCGGTGGCCACGCAATACATGCCACCCACATCGCCCGCATCGTCGAGCAGCGGCACCCAGGAAAAACTGAACCACGCCACATCGTCGGCGCCGCAGCCGGGCAGCACGATGGGCATATCCTTTACCCATTGCGCGTCGCCGCCGAGGGTTGCGGTGACCAGAGGACGAAGTTCTTCCCACACTTCCGACCACAGTTCGGCAAACGGCATCCCCAGACCGATCGGATGCTTCGCCGCGCAAAAGGGAATGTAGGCGTCGTTGTAGAACGAAATCAGGCGCGGGCCCCAAGCGATATAGACCGGTTGCTTGGACCGCAGCATCAGGCCGATCGCCGTGCGCAGACTTTGCGGCCACTGCGCGGTGGCGCCAAGCGGCGAGTCGCTCCAGGGATAGTCGCGTATCCGCGTTCCCATCTCGCCACCCGCATCGAGAAATCGCACATCCCTGCCCGGTTGCATCGCGCTCGCGCCATTTCCTTAATTATCGAGGCGGAAGTCTAGCCGGGTTGCGTCGATTGCGCACGCTTTCGTGCGGTACTACATGCCGTCCAATCGTGTCATCGTTTTGCCGGCCACATCGCTGACCCACGGCCGCTGCTCGCCGCGTGCGCGTGCAAACGCCTCAATCGCCGCAGCGTGCGCCAACGTGGCACCGATCATGTCGTGTCCCTCCAGGTACATCGCGCGTAGCCGTGGCGGAAGTTCGAACGACGCCTGCACGGTGGAAGACGTCACGGTTCCGGCGCGCACGTCGATAGCGATCGGCAAGGGTGCGGCGGCGGCTTGTGCTTCAGCCAGGAGCGCTGCGATCTCTCGTTCTGCCAACATCACCAGCATCAACCGGTTGTTCATGGCGTTGGAGTAAAAAATCTCGCCAAAGCTTGGCGCGACGATGGCGCGGATACCGAACTGCAGCAGGCCCCATACGGCATGTTCGCGGCTCGACCCGCAGCCGAAGTTGGCGCCGGCAATCAGGATATCGGCGCCCGCGTAGCTCGGCCGGTTCAGAACGAAATCCGGCTTGATGGCGCCCGCGTCGTCATGGCGTAGATCGTAGAAGACGCCTGGCGCCAATCCGGTCTTGTCGATGCCGCGCAAAAACTGCTTCGGCATGATCTGATCGGTGTCGACGTTATTGATCGGCAGCGGCGCGGCGCGGCCGATGATGCGGTCATGCGTAGACATGGTTGACCTCCAGCGTGCGGACATCGGTGATACAGCCTCGAATCGCGGCGGCGGCCGCCATCGCTGGACTCATCAGGTGCGTGATGGCGCCACGGCCCTGGCGGCCCTCGAAATTGCGGTTGGTGGTGGACGCGCAGCGCGTGCCGGGGGCCAGCACATCGTCGTTCATGGCCAGACACATCGAACAGCCCGGTTGACGCCATTCGAAGCCGGCCGCGCGCAGGATGGCGGCCAGGCCTTCTTCCTCGGCTTGCCGCCGCACAGCGCCCGATCCTGGCACCACCATGGCGCGTACCCCGTGGGCCACACGGCGGCCCCGCACCACGTCAGCCACGGCACGCAGATCTTCGATTCGCGCATTGGTGCAAGACCCGATGAAGACATGCTGCACGGCCAAGCCGCACAGCGATTGCCCGGGCGTCACTCCGGTGTAGCGCAGCGCCCGCTCGGCGCTGTCGCGTGCCACCCCTGCCGCCGCGGCGGCCGGCACGGGCACGGCGCCATCGATCGGTATCGCCTGATCGGGACTGGTGCCCCATGTCACGTACGGCGCAACCGTTGCGGCATCGAACGCATGCTCGACATCGAACACAGCCTGCGCATCACTGGCGCACTGGGCCCAGTCGGCCAATGCGGCGGCGCGCAGGGTGCCATCGATATCCGGCGCGCGTGCCAGCACATAATCGATCGCCTTCTGATCCGGCGCGATCAACGCGCCACGCGCGCCCGCCTCGACGGTCATATTGCAAACGGTGAAACGGGCCTCCACCGACAACGCGTCGATGGCGTCGCCACAGTACTCCACCACGAACCCGCGCGCGCCTTGTGCGCCGATACGGCTGATGATCATGAGCACCAGATCTTTCGCCGTCGTGCCCAACGGTAGCGCGCCGTCGATGCGGATCCGCATGGTGTCGGCCAGCCGATAGACCAGCGTCTGGGTGGCCAGCACGTGTTCGACTTCAGAGGTTCCGATGCCGAATCCGAGTGCGCCCAGCGCGCCATACGTCGTGGTGTGGCTATCGCCGCAGATCACCACCATGCCAGGGCGGATCATGCCGTGCTCAGGCGCCACCACATGCTCGATGCCCTGAAACGCATCATTGGTATCGAACAGGGGGATGCCGTGCCGATCGCAGTTACGTTTGAGATTGGACGCCTGCAATGCTGACGCCGGATCCTGGATCACGCGCGGTGCCACGGCATGCGTGGGAATGATATGGCTCACCACCGCCACATTCTGCTTCGGTTGCAGCACACCGCGGCCTTGCTCGTGCAGGCCCGCGAACGCCTGGGGACTGGTGTACTCGTTCATCAGGTGCAGATCGCAATACAGCAACACGTTCTGCGCGTCCAACGCGAGCACGGTGTGGTCAGCCACCAGTTTTTCGTAAAGCGTGCGGGCAGTCATGTCATTCACTCCACTGTGATGCCGCGTTCTTTCACCAGCTTGGCCCACACCGGCATTTCCTGTGCAAGACGCGTGCGGGCTTCGGCCGGGGTGCTCACCAAAGGATCGAAGCCCTGCTCCACCATGCGCTTGGCCAGCGCCGGCGATCCGAGTGCCGCGTTGAGCGTGGTGTTGAGTTTGTCGATCACCGGTTGCGGCGTGCCAGCCGGGGCAAAGGTCATGAACCACGTCTCGAAGGCATAGCCCGCGACACCCGCCTCGGCTATCGTCGGTACGTCTGGCATCAACGGCGACCGCTTGGGGCCCGTGACACCCAGCGCGCGCAACTTGCCGCCCTGCACCTGCTGCTGCGCGGCCGACAACACGGGAAAGCTCATATCCACCTGACCGGCCATCGTGTCGACCAACGCCGGGCCGCCGCCGCGATACGGCACATGCATGATGTCCACGCCCGCCATCGATTTGAATAGCTCGGCCGACATATGGAACGTGCTGCCGGCGCCGGCCGAACCGTAGCTCAGCTTGCCGGGATTGGCGCGCGCAGCGGCCACCAGCCCCTTGACGTCCTGCGCCGGTAGCGCAGGATTCACCACCAGCACATGTTGTGAGGTCGCGACCATGCCAATCGGCGCCAAATCCTTCTGCGTGTCGAAGTTCATGGTTTTGAAGATCGCGGGATTGATCGCCAGCGACACCGTCTGCAACCCGATCGTGTAGCCATCGGGTGCGGCCTTGGCCACCGCGTCCACACCGATATTGCCGCCGGCGCCGGCACGATTTTCGATGACCAGCGGCTGGCCGAGCGCTTTCGCCCACGCATCGGCCACCAACCGGGCGGCGATATCGGCACTGCCGCCCGGCGCATACGGCACGATCAGGCGCACCGGGCGCTCGGGAAATGCTGCTTGTGCCTGCGCGAACAGGGGCACGGCAAAAAGCACACTGGCCAGACAGGCGCGGCGCAAGGTTGAAATCGTCATTGTTGTCTCCTCGTTGTCATCGGCATTTTCTTGAGGCCTACCGCCCGAATGCCGTGGTGCAAACGATTCTATCTCTTGCGTTCAAGGAAACGATTGGCACAAGCCGAAGATATAATTTCCATCAAGGAAACAACCGAGCTTTCGCCATGCGTGTCGATCCGCTGTCAGACCTGGAATTTTTCGTGCAGCTGGCGCTTGCCGGGAGCCTGGCTGCGGCTGCCCGCGAGCAAGGCGTGGCGCCTTCCACGGTGACGAAACGGCTGGCGGGACTGGAGTTGCGCTTGAATGTTCGTCTGGTCAATCGCACCACCCGCCGCATGAGTCTCACCGACGAAGGCGAGGCTTTTCTTCGCGAAGGCTCGCGCGTCCTGGTGGATCTGAAAGAACTGGAACAGCGCCTGGCAGGCGCGACGCTTTCGCCCCGCGGCCTCTTGCGCGTCAATGCCACGCTTGGCTTCGGCCGCGAGCACATCGCGCCGCTGGTGTCGCAGTTTTCGCAGCGGTATCCGGATGTGGAGGTGCTGCTGCATCTGAGCGATCGGCCGCTCAATCTGATCGAGCAAGGTTTCGACGTGGCGGTACGCATCGGCGAACTCCCGGATCAACGGTTGACCGCGCGCAAGATTGCCAACAACGAACGCATTCTATGCGCCGCGCCGGCCTATCTCGTCCGCGCGGGAACGCCTGCCAAGCCGGCCGATTTGCAGGCGCATCGCTGCCTCATGATTCGAGAAAACGACGATACCGTCGGCGTCTGGCGTCTCACCCATGACGGCAAGCAGGAATCGGTCAAGCTGCGCAGCCCGTTGAGCACCAACGACGGCGCCGTGGCGTTGGGCTGGGCGCTCGAAGGCCAGGGCGTGCTGATGCGCTCCGAATGGGATGCCGCGCGCTATCTGCGTTCAGGTCGTCTGGTGCGGGTCTTGCCCGAATGGTCCGCACCGCGCGCCGACATCATGGCGGTCTTTCCCACCAAGCAACATCTTTCCGCCCGGACCCGCGCATTCGTCGATCATCTGGTCGAACGCTTCGACGATTTCGTCTTTTGACGCGCAATCTTTCACGCCTCTTTCCTCGCGCTGTCGAACCGCTTTCAAACCGGGTATTTACCCTTAAAAAGAGATTCCCAAGCGGAAAAACGAGGAGTAGACTCGCATCCGTTTTGACAACTGCGGAGACCCACGTGGGTACGTGTTCGAGTGAGAGTAGACGGCCGGTTCATGTGACCGGCACCCCTCAGGCGAGATAACGCGCAGGTCACTGCCGCTGTCTCGCTGAATGCGAGAAGCGGCTTATCGAAGCGTATTCATTCGAGTACGCGTCGCTCCCCTTCTCTTTGGACTCCCCGGTGCGCGATCGCGACGATCGCGCACCACGAATGTCGCGCGCCTGTTCGGCGAGCGAGCCGGAGCGCGCACGCCTTTTATCTTGGGCGTCAGCCGCTCGGCAGTACGCACGCGCAGCCTTCGCCCTTTTCGGCATGCAAGGAGGACGCCATGCGTTTTATCCAAATGAGAGCTTTCTTTGCGGGGTTTCTGAACTCCCGCCATATTTCCCGCCACTTCCGACGCGTGGCATTGCTGGATACGGTAACGCGCACCGGTGTGGATCGCGGCGTGCCCAATCCGCTCGAGGCCGCACTGAATCAGGCTGCGGCGAGCACCGCCGACGAGGTCCTGCAACGACTGGGAACGCGCCTGGACGGCATGACCACCGAGCAGGCGGATCTCACGCGTGCGAGCGTGGGCAGCAACGACGTCGAACACGAAAAGCCGCTGACCTGGTGGCGCCATCTGTGGCACTGCTACAAGAACCCGTTCAACATCTTGTTGACCGTGCTCGCGTTCGTCTCGTACGTGACCGAAGACGACAAGGCGACCCTCGTGATCGGCACGATGGTAGTGCTCTCGACGGTGCTGCGTTTCTGGCAGGAGGCCCGCTCGAACAAGGCTGCCGATGCGCTGAAGGCGATGGTCAGCAACACCGCTACGGTCTTGCGGCGCGCGGCCGACATGACCCATGGGGACGCCGCAACTGGGTCGCCCAATGGCGCATCCGCATCCATGCGGGACGCCATCGTCATGGCGAGCGGTGCGGCCACGCCGGCCCCACCCGGCGCGGCCGCGAGCCGACTGCGCGACGTAGCCGCCACGGAACTGCCGATCTCCGCCTTGGTGCCGGGCGACATCGTGCTGCTGTCGGCGGGCGACATGATTCCCGCCGACTGCCGGCTCCTCTCGGCCCGCGATCTGTTCGTCAGTCAGTCGGCCATGACTGGCGAATCGTTGCCGGTGGAGAAATTCGCCGTGCTGCGCGACGGCCGTGCGACCGCAAGTGCGCTCGATCTGGACAATATCGTTTTCATGGGGACGAACGTCATCTCGGGCGCTGCACGCGCCGTGGTGGTGGGCACGGGCAACCGCACCTATTTCGGTGCCCTGGCCACCCGCGTGACGGCGACCGACCGTGCGGCCACGGCATTTCAGACCGGCGTGAACAAGGTGAGCTGGCTCTTGATCCGGTTCATGTTCGTGATGGCGCCGCTGGTGCTGTTCATCAACGGCTTCACCAAGGGCGACTGGATGGAGGCATTGTTGTTTGCGCTCTCCATCGCCGTGGGCCTCACGCCTGAAATGCTGCCGATGATCGTCACCTCCACGTTGGCCAAGGGTGCCGTCGTGTTGTCGCGCAAGAAAGTCATCGTGAAACGGCTGGATGCCATCCAGAACTTCGGCGCGATGGATGTGCTGTGCACAGACAAAACCGGCACGTTGACGCAAGACAAGATTGCGCTTGCCCGCCACGTGGATGTATGGGGCATGCCATCGGACGCCGTGCTTGAGATGGCCTACCTGAACAGCTACTACCAGACCGGGCTGAAGAATCTGCTGGATGTGGCGGTGCTCGAACACGTCGAAGTCAATCAAACGCTGAATCCCGTGCGCAACTACCGCAAGGTGGACGAGATTCCCTTCGACTTCCAGCGCCGCCGGATGTCGGTCGTGGTCGCCGAGCAGGAGGATCATCATGAGCTCATCACCAAGGGCGCCGTGGAAGAGATTCTTGCCATCTGCACGCGTGTGCGCCATGGCGACGCCGTCGAAGCGTTGACGCCGGCGCTCTTTGAGCGGATTCGCGCGGTCACCGGGGCGCTCAATGCCGAAGGCCTGCGCGTGGTGGCCGTGGCTGCACGCGAATTGCCGCCCACGCAGCACACCTACGGCGTAGCGGACGAACGCGATCTTACGCTGCTGGGCTATGTGGCCTTTCTCGATCCCCCCAAAGAAACGACGGCGCCCGCGCTGCGCGCATTGGCAGACCATGGCGTGGCGGTCAAAGTGCTCACGGGCGACAACGAACTCGTCACCTTGAAAGTGTGCCGCGATGTGGGCATGAGCATCGATCGCGCCGCCATCCTGCTGGGCCCGGACATCGATGCCCTGGATGATGCAGCGCTGGCCGTGGCCGTCGAGCGCACCGCCGTCTTTGCCAAGCTCACGCCTGCACACAAGGAACGCATCGTGCAATCCTTGAAGCACAACGGACATGTCGTGGGCTTCATGGGCGACGGCATCAACGACGCCCCGGCGCTACGCACAGCCGACATCGGCATCTCGGTGGATACCGCCGTGGATATCGCCAAGGAGGCCGCCGATATCGTGTTGCTCGAGAAGAGCTTGATGATCCTGGAAGAAGGCGTGCTCGAAGGCCGGCGCACGTTTTCCAACATGCTCAAGTACATCAAAATGACGGCGAGTTCCAACTTCGGGAATGTGTTCTCGGTGTTGGTGGCCAGCGCGTTCATTCCGTTTCTGCCGATGCTGCCGATGCATCTTCTGGTGCAGAATCTGCTCTACGACGTGTCGCAGATTGCGATCCCGTTCGACAATGTCGACGAAGATCTACTCAAGAAACCCCAGCATTGGCAGCCTGCCGACGTGGGCAGATTCATGCTGTTCTTCGGTCCGATCAGTTCAGTCTTCGACATCCTGACCTACGCGATGATGTGGTTTGTGTTCGGGGCCAACTCGCCCGAGCATCAAACGCTTTTCCAGTCGGGCTGGTTCGTGGTGGGACTGCTCACGCAGACGCTCATCGTGCACATGATCCGCACGCCGAAGCTCCCGTTCATCCAAAGCCGTGCGTCGATGCCGTTGCTCCTGATGACCGGCTTGATCATGGCGGTGGGTATCTTCTTGCCGATGGGGCCGCTGGCGGGCTACTTCAAACTGGAGGCGTTGCCGCCGCTGTACTTCGTGTTCTTGCCGCTGATCCTGATCGCGTACATGGCCATGACGCAGGCCATGAAGGGGTTTTATCGCCGCCGCTACGGCTGGCAATAAGGGCGCGGATCGAGTCGCTGCGGCGAATGCCGCGTTGCGCGCGCCTCACGCCCGTTCCGGAACAGGCAGGGACAACCGTGGCGTTCAACCGCGCGGAAAGAATGGACGACCGCGCGGACGCGATGCGGAGGAAAGTACTGCGGCGCGGACGCGGCGCAATGAGCGCCCTGTGCGCGCTGCAAATTCCCGCTCCGGTCAGATGCGGGAAGCGACCTTCCAGATCGGCGCGCCGGGTTCACGCTTGATCAACCACGCTCGCGGCTTGACCGCGTTACCCGAATTGGTGGTGTGGGCGGCAATCCACAGCTTGATCTGCTGGGCATCGACCACCGTGCACTGTGCCGGCGCGTCGGTACCGTCGGAAAACGCCACCTCTACGGCCAAACTTTCCACTGCATCGGGTAAATCGCCGATGCGGACACCGCATCCGGGATAGGCGTGGGAATCGCGAAAACTGATCTGCATAATGCTCCTTGACGTGCCGCTACTCAATCGCTGAGGATATCGCATCCCGCCCGAAGCACGATTCTTACCCGCTGCAGCACGTCAGTCTTCACCCCAAAACGTCGCACCCACGCGACGTTTTGGAGATTCGAGTCGGGGATACGCCCATTTGCGCGGCTAGGCGATCCGCCCTTCCTCGATGGCGTGGCAGGTCACCACGCTCAAGCCCGCCGCCAACGCCTTCGGCTCTTCGGTTTTGCAGCGTGCGTTGGCATGCGGGCAACGCGGATGAAACGTGCAACCGGAGGGCGGATTGAGTGGATTGGGTACCTCACCGGCCACGCGCGTGCGCGCCTTGCCATTGCCATGCATGTCCGGAATCGCTTCCAGCAGCATACGGGTGTAAGGATGACGCGGTTGCGCGAACAAGGCATCGCGCGGCGCCACTTCAACGATGCGCCCCAGATACATCACCCCTACGCGATCGGCCACGTGATGCACCACCGCCAGGTTGTGCGAGATGAAAAGATACGTGAGTCCCAGCCGGCGCTGCAGATCCTTCATCAGATTGAGCACCTGCGCCTGGACCGAGACATCCAGCGCCGACGTGGGTTCATCGCACACCAGCAACTCGGGCTGCACGGCCAGCGCCCGCGCGATGGAAATGCGTTGCCGTTGTCCACCCGAAAATTGATGCGGGAAACGCTGCTGGTCCGCCGGGTCCAGACCCACTTGCGTCAGCAACTCGGAAACCCGGTCGATGCGCTCGCGCGGCGTCATCTGCGTATGCGTTTTGAGCGGCTCGGCAATGATGCGCCCTACCCGCCAACGCGGATTCAAACTTGCGTAGGGATCCTGGAAAATCATCTGCAGGCGGCTGCGCATGGCTTTGCCGCCCGGCTGCGCCATACGATCCAGCGGCTGACCTTCAAACAGGATGCGGCCGCGGGTCAGCCCATAGAGGCCAACCAGCATCCGCGCCACGGTTGATTTTCCGCAGCCGGATTCGCCCACCAACGCAAAGGTCTCACCGCGTCCGATATCGAAGGTCACACCGTCCACTGCGCGCAAGTCGACACGCGGCTTGCGGCTGATCATGCGTTCGAGCCAAGGGGGTGAGACGTCGAACCAGCGTGCAGCATCCTCGACGCGCACGAGCGGATCGGCCACCCGTGCCGTGTGCATGGGGGTCACGCCCGAGGGCGCGTCCGTGGATAGCGGTGCGCGCGTCACGGGCGTTTGGGACGGCGTCTCGGCGCCGGATGCGGCGTACATGGGCATCGTCATGCGGCCTCCGCTTTATCGTGTAGCCAGCACGCGGCGCGCGTGGCACCGGCCGGCATGAGTTCGGGCCGCGCTTGCGTACATCGGGGCATACGGTGCACACAGCGAGGATTGAAGGCACAGCCAGGCGGAATCGCGGTAAGTCGCGGCATGCTGCCGTCGATCTGCACCAGCCTGTCCACGTGGCCATCCAGCGTCGGAATCGATCCCATCAGCCCCGCCGTGTAGGGATGGCTGGGTTGATGAATGACTTCCGAGACCGGCCCCACCTCGACCACGCGCCCGGCATACATCACTGCAACGCGGTCGGCGGTTTCGGCGATCACGCCCATGTCGTGCGTGATCAGCATGACGGCTGCGCCGTGCTCGCGGCAGAGCTTTTTGAGCAGCTCGATGATCTGCGCCTGGATCGACACATCCAATGCCGTCGTCGGCTCATCGGCCACCACCAATTTGGGCTCTGCGGCGAGCGCCAGGGCGATCACCACGCGTTGCCGCATGCCGCCCGAGAACTGATGCGGATAGTGGTCGATGCGCTCGCGTGCGGCGGGAATGCCCGTCGACGCCAACAGATCGATCGCGCGCTGGCGGGCTTGCGTCCACGTCATCGGCAAGTGTGTGACGATCGTTTCGGCCAACTGGCGGCCCACGGTATAGAGCGGGTTGAGCGAAGTGAGCGGATCCTGAAACACCGCGCCGATCTCCCGGCCGCGGATGCGGCGCATGGCCTCATCGGGCAGGTTATCGATGCGGCGGCCCTCGAGCAGAATCTCGCCGCTGGCGATGCGCCCGGGTGGCTCGAGCAGGCCGATGATCGAGGCACCGGTAAGCGATTTGCCGGCCCCCGATTCCCCCACCACGCCCAGCACTTCGCCGGCGGAGATGGAAAACGACACGTCGTTCAGTGCCCTGAGTGTGCCGCGGCGCGAAGGAAACTCCACGCAAAGATTGCGGACTTCGAGAAGTTGAGCCATAGACATCAGGAAAGCCTGGGGTTGAGCGCGTCGCGCAGCCAGTCGCCCAGCAGGTTTACCGACAGCACCAGCAGCACCAGCGCCAGTCCAGGGAAAATGGTGATCCACCATTCGCCGGAGAACAGAAAGTCGTTGCCGATACGAATCAGCGTGCCCAATGAAGGCGACGTGGACGGCACACCCACTCCCAGAAATGACAAGGTAGCCTCGGTAATGATGGCGGTGGCCAGATGCACAGTGGCCAGCACCAACACGGGTCCGGTCACGTTGGGCAGCACGTGCTGGAACATGATCACCGGCGACGATACGCCGATCACCCGCGCAGCCTGCACGTACTCACGCCCTTTTTCGACCAGCGTCGAACCGCGCACGGTGCGTGCATATTGCGGCCAGCCGGCCAGCGAAATCGCGCCGATCAATACCGGAAACGCGATGTTCTCGTGCATTTCACGCGGAAATGCCGCACGCGCTACACCGTCGATCAGAAGCGCAATGAGGATCGCAGGAAACGACAACTGCACATCGGCGATCCGCATGATGAATGCATCGGTGCGTCCGCCGGCGTAGCCGGCCAGCAGTCCCAGGGCGATGCCCACCACCATCGAGATCACGACCGCAGCCAGACCGATCAACAACGACACACGGGAGCCGTAGAAAATGGCCGACAACAGATCGCGCCCCTGGCTATCCGTGCCCAGCGGGTAATTGGCGCTTCCCCCTTCGGACCAGGCCGGCGGCAAAAGCGCGTCGAGCAGCTCCACCGTGGTGAGGTCGAACGGGTTGTGCGGCGCCACCCAGCCGGCGCCGAACGAACAGACCAGAAACAGCAGCAGCATCAGGCTGGCGATGACCGCCACCGGCGAATGCCGCCATGCCCAGGCGAGATCGCTATCCCACCATCGTTTCAACGTTGCACTCATCAATGACCTCCCGTACCGCGCGAAACACTCATGCGAAGACGAGGATCGACTACGAAATACAACAAATCGACGATCAGATTGATCACCACGAACACCAATGCGATCAGGCAGAGATACGCCGCCATGACCGGGATATCGGCGAATTGCACCGCCTGGATGAACAGCAGTCCCATGCCCGGCCACTGGAACACCGTCTCGGTGACGATGGCGAAGGCAATGATGCCGCCCAACTGCAAGCCCGTAATCGTGATGACGGGCACCAGCGTGTTCTTCAAGGCGTGGCCGAAATGGATCGCGCGGCGCTTGAGCCCACGTGCGCGGGCAAACTTGATGTACTCGGAGCGCAGCACCTCAAGCATCTCCGAGCGCACCAGTCGCAGCACCAACGTCAGTTGGAACAACGACAGCGTGATCGCCGGCAGGATCAGGTGGGTCCACCCGCTCTTGGTGAGCAACCCCGTGCTCCACCAGCCGATCGCAACCGTTTCGCCTCGGCCATAACTCGGCAGCCAGCCCAATCCCACCGAAAAGATCAGGATCAGCAAGATGCCGATAAGGAACGTGGGTAACGAAACGCCCAGCAAGGAAACGGCCAGCACGAGTTGCGACAGCGCTCCGTGCCGCTTGAGCGCGGTATAGACGCCCAGGGGCACGCCGAGCACCAACGCGATCAGCGCTGCGGCGAAGGACAACTCGAGCGTGGCGGGTAGCCGCGACTTGAGCATGTCCGACACCTTCTCGCTCTGGCGCAACGACATACCGAAGTCGCCCTGCAGCGCGTTACCGACGAACTTCGCGAACTGCACGGGCGCAGAGGCATTGAGCCCCAATCGCTCGCGCAGCTCGGCCCGCTCGGCAGCGGTGCCGTCCTGGCCAAGCATGGTGGAGACGGGATCCCCGACGTACTGGAACAATACAAAGGCAAGCAAGGCGACCGTCAACATCACGGCCGCTGCCTGCATCAAACGACGCAGAATGAAGGCAAACACGTCAGTCGATCTTCACCCATTCCGCGACCAGACGGTTGTCGGCGCGGTGAACCACTTCCACATTGGGCCGCATGGCCCAGGGAATCACCTGGTCGTGCAGCGGGATGTGGCCGAACTCCTTGGCGTGGATCTCGAGCACTTTGTGGATGGCCGCATCGCGCTTGGGCACGTCGGTCTCCGTTTTGATGCTGTCGATCAACGCATCGACTTCCTTGTTCTGGTAGTTACCCAGGTTATAGGAGCCATCGGCGCCCTCACCCTTGCTGCGAATCAAACTTTGCAGCGAGTACATGGCATCGAACGTGGGCACGCCCCAGCCGAACAGGAAGGCGCTCGTGTCGCCGGATTGTGTTTTGGGGAAGTACGTTGCGCGCGGCATCGCGTTGAGTGCGGCCTTCACGCCGACCTTGGCCCACATGCCCACCACAGCTTGGCAGATGGCTTCGTCATTGATGTAGCGATTGTTCGGGCAGTCCAATGTGAACTGCAGCGTGCCGTCGTAGCCGGCCTGCTTCAGCAATTCGCGCGAACGCTCGGGGTTGTAGGCCACACGCTTATGCAGCGCCTCTGTCCACCCATGCACCTGCGGCGCGATCATCGTGCCGGTGGGTGCGGACAAGCCACGCATCACGGCGCGCTTGATCGCGTCGGTGTCGATGGCCAGATAAAGGGCTTCACGCACCTTGACGTCGGCGAACGGGTTCTTGCCCTTGATGGACGAGTACAGCAGTTCCGGGCGCTTTTGATCCAGCCCAATATAGATCGTGCGCGTTTCGTTGCCTTCCACCACCTTGGCCTGCTTGCGCAGGCGGTCCAGATCCTGGGCGGCCGGGTCGAGCACGAAGTCGATCTCACCCGACAGCAGCGCGGCGGTGCGCGTGGCGTTTTGCTTGATCGGGGTATACGTCATCTCGGTGACATTGCCGGTTTTCTCGGCCTTGTTCCACCAGTCGGCGTTCTCGACGAATACCGTGCGCACGTCGATTTCACGCGACTTCAGTTTGAAGGGTCCGGTGCCATTCGTATTGCGGGCAGCGAACGTCTCTTCTTTATTGACGAAGTCCTGCGGCTTGGTCACGTTGTTCTTTTCGGACCAAGCTTTGTTCATGATGAACACGAGCGGCAACTGGTTCAGCAACACCGGATTGGGCGCCGTCAATTCGATATCGATCGTGAAATCGTCGACGCGGCGAACTTCCTTGATGCCGGTCGTGTAGGCCTTGTAGTTCGATGTGGGCGCCATCGCGCGCTGCACCGAGAACACGGCATCGTCTGCGGTGAATGCGGCGCCGTCATGGAACTTCACTCCCTGGCGGAGCTTGAAACGCCATTGCGTGGGTGAGGTTTGCTCCCAGGATGTGGCCAGACGCGGCACGACCTTGAAGTTGCGATCGTAGGTGACCAACGGCTCATACACATAGCTGTTGGCCGCGATCGTCAGGCCTTCGTTTTGCGAATGCGGATCGAACGTCAGGATGTCGCCCTGGCTGGCCCATTTGAAGGGTTTGGCGTGAGCCATTGCGGGGATGGCGAGCGCCGTCGCGAGTGCGAGGCCCAGTACGGTATGGCGAAGTGACATGGCAGTCTCCTGACAGCTTGCTTAAACAGAGGCCGGATAATGCCGGAGCGCCACAAAGGCGGTCAATTAACGTAAACCCCGCTACGGTTCGAGGCAAAAACGTCAGTAACGCGTCAGCAAAACGTGAGAAAGCCGACCATCGGTCGGCTTTTTACGATAACTGAACGGTTATGGACGACGGGTGCGGATACGATCCTCAGTCGTGCGCCGGTCGTTTGACTGCCTTGCGTTCAACGCGCGGCGCCTGCCCGATTGTCGCGTGTATTGGACGGATGACTGCCCATGTGATGTTTGGCGACTTGCGACCGGCGATCGCGATGCGCGGGATGCTGCGGGTGAAGGCGTTCCTGCGCAGCGGCCAACAAGCTCTGCGCGTGACGAAGCTCATAGGCAGCCTGCGCATAAACGGCGTAATCACGCGAAGCAAGCGATCGAGACGCATAGGGCTCGACGGATCGAAAGCGTTCCAGCGCGGTGTGCAAATGGGCGATGGCGTCGTCCAAATTCATAACACTTCCCAGTTGACGTCCTACTTGATAGGACGGTGCTTCGCACGGCGCGTGCCAGTGTCGACGCCGCGCGTTAGCCGGGCATAGACCGAGGTGTAGTTATTTGTAGGCTAGCGCCGCACTAGGATCGGTCAGACTCAAGACCAACTGCGGTTAGGGAAATTACTACTAGGCAGTAGCAATTGTCAAAGAAAAAAAGCCGTACTAGTACACTTTTTAAGTATTTCGTAAGATTTTGATTAATTTGACTGGCTGCGCGTTCCCGCGCGCATGCCGTCCAAAATGAGCGTGCTGATGAATTCAACCAATTGCTCATCGTGCGGCGCTGGTGGACGATAGCGTGAAAATCGCTCCATCATGCCCATGAATGCCTGGGCGAACAGCTCCGGGGTGATCTCGGCCCGGAAGAATCCGGTTGCCTGCTCGGCACGCAGGTTGTGCGTGATTTGTGCACAGAGTGCCGTCTTGAGATCTTCGGCCGCGGCGGACTGCGTGAATCCGATTTGCGTCAGATCGGGGTCTGCCCACAGGATCGTCAACAACTTGTGGATGGTCAGCCTGACGCGGGCGTCGACCGCCGTCGGTGGAACGTCGGCACCGATCAGCGCCTCGCCCACCGCATCCTGAAGCCTGCGGCCAAACAGCGTGACCAATTCGTCATACGCCGCTTGTTTGCTGAAGAAATAGAGGTAAAAGACAGGCTGGCTGACGCCGGCACGCGCCACAATGTCGCTGATGCGCGTGGCAACGAAGCCGTTCTTGGCGAACTCCACGCTGCATGCGGCCAATAAGCGGCCCCGCGTTCGTTCTCCTTTGGTGGAGACGTCCGATTTTTTGCGCAATGGCGTTGCAGCAGAACGGGCGGGGCTCATACTGCCGAAAGTAGTCTTCCCCGTTAAAAATGTAAAGAAGACGGGAAGCGTCGGGGCGTCACGCGATGACGGGCGCGATTGCGCCCAGGACAGTTCCGGAGATTGCCCGCTACTTCAGCACCCTTCCCCGCCTTTCTCTCAGGCTTGCACGTCGCCGGCCGAGGTTGCCGGTACAAGAACGAAGTCCGGTGCCATGGCCCTGACTTGATCCACGCGCTGGCGGTCGCGCCGCGTGATCTCGAAGCGCCAACCGTTCCATGTCACGATCTCGCCAACGTCAGGAATCCGTCCCGCAATCCGCAGCAGGTAACCGGCCAATGTGGCATCGGGATGCGGCCGGGCCAACTCGGGCTCATTGAGTTCACGTCGCGCCTCATCGATCGATAGTCGGCCGTCCAGGAGCCAGGATCCGTCCACCATGCGCGTGGCCTGCACGCGATACTCAGTATCGTGCTCCGGCAGGTCGCCGCCCACCGCAGTAAGCACATCCATCGGTGTGACCAGACCTTCGCACTGCCCGTGCTCATCCACCACGATGAGCATGTGGTCACGCGACACGCGGATCTGTTCAAGCAGCTTGAGCACCGGCGTGGTTTCGGTAACGAAGCGCGGTTGGCGCGCGATCGCCACCAGATCGACCGGTCCCGGTTGCTGCAGCGCGATCAACGCATCCTTGAAATGCACCACGCCGACCACATTGCCCGGCTCGCCCTCGCACAGCGGCAAGCGGGAGTGACCCAGTGCGAATTTGCGAAGGACGTCCTCATGCGTATCGGCCACGTCCAGCCAGGTCATCCGCCCGCGCGGCACCATGATGGCGCGCACATCGCGGGTGCCGATGGCAAGCACGCGCTCGATCATCGTGCTCTCTTCCGGTGCGAAGGCCGCCTCATCGCCTGGATCGCCCACCAGCGCGATCATGTCATCCGCATTGGTGTCGGGTTGCTTGTCACGCCCTGCGGCCAGCAGACGCAATACCGCCTGGGCGGTGCGGTCGCGCCGCCCAGCGGCGCTCGCCGTCCGAATCCGATTGCGGCGCGCCAATTGATTGCATGCCTCAATCAGGATGGCGAAGCCAATGGCGGCATACAGATAGCCCTTGGGAATATGGAAATCCAGACCTTCGGCCACCAGACTGAAGCCGATCATCAACAGCAGTCCCAGGCACAGGATCACCACCGTCGGATGACGGCTCACAAATGCCATCAGGGGGCGGCTGGCCACCATCATCAGTGCCATCGCAAAGATCACGGCGGTCATCATGATGCTGATTTCCTCGACCATTCCCACCGCAGTAATGACCGAGTCGAGCGAGAACACGGCATCGAGCACCACGATCTGCGCGATCACGTGCCAGAACACCGCGTGCTGGGTGCGCTTGGTGCCCACATGGTCCGCCGCGCCTTCGAGACGCTCGTGCAGTTCCATCGTTCCCTTGAACAATAGAAACAGGCCACCGAAGATCAGGATGAGATCCCGACCGGAAAAGTCCATGCCGAATAGCGTGAAGAGCGGCGCAGTGAGCGTGACCACCCACGCGATGCTGGCCAGCAATCCCAGGCGCATGATCAACGCCAGCGAGAGGCCGATCATACGGGCGCGATTGCGTTGATGCTCCGGCAATTTATCCGCGAGAATGGCGATAAATACCAAGTTGTCGATACCCAGCACCACTTCAAGCACGATCAACGTCGCCAGGCCCAGCCAGGCGGTCGGATCGGCCATCCAGTCGAAAAACATCATCTTCCTTGGAAGTAAAAAAAACGGGCGCGCGCAGCCCTGTCGCTTGCTGGCGGCTTAGAGCGGCGCGCGCGGTGCGGCAGCCAACAGGCCGGCCACACGCATGAGATCGGTATCGGAAAGCGCGCCGGTCACGGCATACGCCCACTCGCCTTGTTGCCAATGGACGATGGTTTCATCGTCCTTGCGTGATGTCGTCAGCCCTTGGGCGATGGCGGGAGACGCGCCACGCGCCGCAAATACGGACACCGCGCCAAACGCATCGGCGTCCACGACGGTTTCGACGCCCGGCCCGCCGCGCGACGGAAACACCTGTACGTCGCGAATGCGCCACTGCTCGGGCAAGGCCGGCATCGGTATGCCGGTCAGGCGCAGGATTTCATCGGCGTCGAGATACGGCACTTCGGGTTGAGATTGCATGCCGGCACGCAAGAGCGACGTGCGGTGCGCCATCACGGCGTCGTCGACAAAAGCCGGTGACGCCTGTGCGACGCCATCCGTATTGAACGAGATCGCGGAGAATCCGACGTGGCCGGCCCACCCCACGCCAAACAGCGCCGCCGCAGCCGCCGTGCGCCGCAATCGCGCCAGCCACTGACGGCGCCCGAGCGCGCGCGAGAGACGCAGCGCCAGCGCATGCGTCTGGGCATCGTCGGCGGTCGTGCGTTCGCTCACGCTCAACCGCAGGGCGTCGCGAATGCGCAGATCGGCCATCACCCGCATCGCTTCACGCGAATGCTGCGACAGGTAGGCTTCGACATCGATGCGGCGTCGCGCGTCCAATTGATCGTCGACATATGCATCGAGGTCAATGTCGGATATCGGGTTATCGGTCTGCATCCAAGCCTCCCACGACTTTGAGGTGAACGGCGCGCGACGACCTGGCCGAGTCCGCGCCTGGTGCGCCATCTTCGAAGGCGCGCAATGCGGCACGCGCGCGCCCCAGACGCGACATCAGCGTACCGATGGGTACCGCCAACGTGCTGGCTGCGTCTTGATAGGACAAGCCTTCGATCGTGACCAGATGCAGCGCGGCGCGCTGGTCTTCCGGCAAGGCATCGAACGCGCGCTCGAGCTGGCGGAGTCGCACGACGGGGTCGTGCGCCGGATGTGTCGTGACTGCCGAGGTATGTTCGTCGAAGGCATCGGTGAGCGCGCCACTGGCGTTGTGCGCCCGCCGGTCGCTCACGAAGGTATTGTGCAAGATGGAGAAGAGCCAGCCGCGCAAGCTGGCACCGTCTTTCAGCGCGTGCCGCTTCTCAAAAGCGCGCGTGAGCGACTCCTGAACCAGGTCCTCTGCGTCGTGCACGTTGCGGGTGAGCGAACGCGCGTAACGGCGAAGCGCGCCAAGCTGGGCAACAACGTCAAAAGACGGCGAGTCGGAGGTCATAGTGGGATAGACGCCGGTCGCTGATAGTTAATCCCGCGCGTTACATCATTTACATGCTCCCCAAACATCGAGCGGTGACGAGGTGCCTCATACGCTCACGCATGCCATGGAAGAACCTGCCGCGGAATACAAAAGGCCGGTCACATCGTGGCCGGCCTCGTACGGCGCCATTAACTCATCACGGCGACGTTCTGTGCGTTGCCGATGCCCGCGTGCTGGCAGCGGCGACACACGCGCATCGCGCAATGCTTATTCTTTCTTGTTGCGTGCCTCATCGGCTTCGATCGTACGCTGCAGCGCCTCGTTTGATCCGGCGCCAGGCACAACGATGTCGGCAATCGCTTCACCGATGCCTTTCAAAATGCCCAGATGTTCATCGCCTTCCTGCGTGACCATGTAGTTGCCGTCACGGTGTTCGATCAGGCCGCGCTGATGCAGCGTGTCGCGGTGCGCATCATCCACCGGGGCTTCGCCTGACTTGATCCGGCGCAAGGCTTCGAGTTCGTTTGAATTCAGCATGTTTCTACTCCTTTTGAAAATCTGGCCGTAGAAAAGCAAGAAGCGCGCCCGATCGTCATGATCGAGCACGCTTTCGCATCGCTTAAATGTCGTCGAACCCGCCGTCGAATCCGCCGCCATCGTCGAAGCCGGGATCGTCGTACGACACCTGATCGGCGCCAGCATCCTGCCCGGCATCGGATGCCGCGGCATCGCCGCCGTCACCCGCGGCATCAGCCGGGGGCTCGGCCGCGTTGGCATGATTACCGCCGAGCATATTGCCCAGCAAACTACCGAGCATCATGCCCCCGGCCACGCCCATGGCCGTCTGCATGGCACCCGCCAGGAACCCGCCGCCGCCTGCGCCGCGGCCGAAGCCCGCACCGCTCAGCCCGCCTGCACCGGGTGCAGCGCCAGCGTTGGGGGCCGCACCGGTCGCCGCACCCGGCACCGCGCCCGCATTGGGCACACCACTTGGCACGCCACCCCGAACACCGACGGCAGCCGGTGCGGCGCCGCCCGGCACCGGGGCCGCGTCACGCTCAGGTGCACGTCCAAAGGAATAGCCCAGGTCCGCGTCGGCCGCAGCCGCTTTCGGTGCCGACTGTTGCTCCAGCTGATTGATCTTGTCTTGCGCCGCCTTCAGCGCCTGCTCCTGCACCACGACGGTTTGCGCGAGGTAGTATGCGGCGCCCGGTTGTTCGTTGACGCGCGAGGTAATGAATTTGTCGGCCTCGGCATCGCGCGGCACGCCCTGGCGTTCGAGTTCGCTCAACCGTCCAAATACACCGTCGATTGCAGCGCGGTCTTGTTGATTCATGATGACGTGCTCCCGTTAAAACGTAGGTACTTCGCTGGATCGCAAATCGTTTGATTGCGAATCGCGTACTCGGTTCCGGCGGCAGTGGCCGGCAACATGCGCCAAGGCGTAAAAAAACGAACGCTCAATGCTGGAAACCTGTGCCGGGGTGTGATGCCGCCGGTCGTCTCGCGCCATTCGGCGGACGCGTCGACGATATGTCGCCTCCGCAGGACGACACGTCACCCATAACTTGGGATCATCGCGCCAAACGCAAGCCCCATCGTTCAAACGTGCTGGCCGCCGTTGACATGGATCTCCGACCCATTGACGTACGACGCGCCGCTCGTGCACAGGAAATACACGAGGGAGGCGACCTCTTCGGGTTTGCCGAGGCGATGCATCGGAATGCTGTTTTCAACGATGGCCTCGGTACCCGCCGACAAAATCGCGGTGTCGATCTCACCCGGCGCGATGGCGTTGACGCGCACACCGTGCGGGCCGAAATCGTAAGCCATCTCACGAGTGAGCGCCGACAATGCCGCTTTCGAGGTTGCGTAGGCAACCCCTGCGAACGGATGGACTTTGCTGCCGGCGATCGACGTCACATTGATCACGCATCCCTGCGCCGCCTTGAGTTCGGCAAACAGGCCGCGGGCCAGCAACGCACTGGAAAACAGATTGACGTTGAACACTTTGAGCCACGTCGTGTAATCGGTTTCCAGCACCCCGAGGCGCGCGCCATCGGCGCCCTTCGGAGACATCCCGGCATTGTCGACCAACGCATGCAGCTTGCCGTCGCCGAGTTTCTGCTTGATCAGCGCCACGCTGTTTTCTACACCCGCAATGTCTTCGAGGTCGAGATGGATGTGATTGCTTTCGCCTTCGGACCACGGGCAGGCATCGGGCGCCCAGTTCTGACGCGAGGCCGTGAACACACGCCATCCGGCCGCCTGGAAATGCTTGACCGTGGCGTGTCCGATTCCCCGGCTCGCGCCGGTGAGCAGTAGGGTTTTGGTTTCTTGAGTCATGACGAATCTGGCGGCCCGCCCGAAGAGGCGCAGCATCGAGAGCCATCATACATGGCGCATCCGCCCCAATCCGCCGAATGCGGGATGACCCTCACGCGTCGCCAAGAGCGTGCAATTGCCGCGATGCGCGCGCAACCCTCTGCCGAGGCGGCAGATGATCCGCATCGGGCATCGCGGACTAGCCCTGCGGATGTTCCAGCAACGCTTTTGCTGCCTTCACTACAGCGGCCGCGTCCACGCCGAAGAACTCACGCAAAGCCGCACGGGTATCGCTACGGCCAAACCCATCGGTGCCCAGCGACACGAACGGGCGGCCGCCTGGGATGAACGCACGCACACTCTCGGGGACGGCACGCACATAGTCGCTGGCCGCCACAATAGGCCCCTCGCTTTGTGCAAGCAGCCGCCGCAGATATGGGATGGGCGCTGTGGCGGGGTCTTGCAGCCATTGCTCCTGACTGCGTGCGCCGTCGCGCGCGAGCTCGCTCCAACTGGTCACGCTGTAGACAAACGCTTCAATGCCTTGATCGGCCAAGGTCTCGGCGGCGGCTGCCATCACGTTCAGAATGGCGCCCGACCCCATCAAGGTCACACTGCGGCCCGGCGTGGCGCCTGCTTCCGGCACCCGATGCGACAGCAGATAGCCTCCCTGCAGGATCGCGGCTTCGGAACCTGCGATCAACGAGGGTTGCGCGTAGTTCTCGTTCATCAGCGTGATGTAGTAGAAAACGTCCTGTTGCTCGACGACCATGTCACGCATGCCCCGATCGACGATCACCGCCAGCTCTGCCGCATAGCACGGGTCGTAGGCCTTGCAGTTCGGGATCGTGGCCGCCGTGAGATGGCTGACGCCATCCTGATGCTGCAACCCTTCGCCACCCAAAGTGGTGCGGCCCGACGTCGCGCCGATGAGAAAGCCGCGCGGGCGCTGATCGGCGGCCGCCCAGATCTGGTCGCCCACCCGCTGAAACCCGAACATCGAGTAGTAGATATAGAACGGCAGCATGGCCAGGCCGTGCACGCTGTAGCTCGTCGCGGCTGCCGTCCAACTGGCGATCGCGCCGGCTTCGGTGATGCCCTCTTCCAGGATCTGTCCATCGCGCGCTTCGCGGTAGCTCAGAATCGATCCGATGTCCTCCGGCGCGTAACGTTGTCCAACGCTCGAATAAATGCCGAACTGCTTGAACAGATTGGCCATGCCGAACGTACGCGCTTCGTCAGCCACGATCGGCACAACCCGAGGCCCGAGCTCGGGATCCTTCATCAACGCACCCAGTATGCGAACGAACGCCATGGTCGTGCTCATCTCCTTGGCGTCGGCCGTCAAGGCAAAGCGGGCGTAGTCGCCGATATCCGGTGCATTCAAGATGTCGGCCGTCGTTTGGCGAGCCGGCAGAAAACCGCCCAGAGCCGCGCGGCGCGCATGCATGTAGCGCATCACCGGGCTGTCGTCGGCAGGTTTGTGAAACGCCAACGACTCGGCTTGCGCGTTGGTCAGCGGCAGGTTGAAGCGGTCGCGAAACGCCAGCAATGCCTGGGCATCGAGTTTCTTCTGCGAATGCGTGGTCATGCGACCTTCGCCGGCCGCACCCATGCCGAACCCCTTCTTCGTATGCGCCAGGATCACGGTCGGTTGGCCCTCGCTGCGGGCAGCTTCGGCGTATGCCGCATGGATCTTCCTGAGGTCATGCCCGCCGCGGGTGAGGCCGTCGATCTGCGCATCCGACAAATGCTCGACCAGCGCCGCGAGCTCAGGGGTCTGGCCAAAGAAGTGTTCGCGGTTATACGCGCCATCCTTGGCGGAGAACGTTTGCATCTGCCCATCGACCATGGTCGAAAACGCGCGCGCCAGCGCACCGTGACGATCGCGGGCGAACAAGGCGTCCCAATCGCTGCCCCACAGCACTTTGATGACATTCCAGCCTGCGCCCAGAAACAACGTTTCGAGCTCTTCGATAATGCTGGCATTACCGCGTACCGGGCCGTCGAGGCGCTGCAGATTGCAATTCACCACCCAGACAAGATTGTCGAGACCCTCGCGCGCGGCCAGCGTCAACGCGGCCATGCTTTCAGGCTCATCCATCTCGCCATCGCCGAATACCCCCCACACCTTGCGGCCCTGGCAATCGAGCAGATTGCGATGGGTGAGATACCGCATGAAGCGCGCGTGATAGATCGAACTGATCGGGCCGATGCCCATGGACCCGGTCGGAAACTGCCAGAAATCGGGCATCAGATAGGGATGCGGATAACTGCACAGGCCACGGGCACCCGCGCGCTCGCCACTCAGCTCACGCCGGAAGTACGTCAGATCCTCTTCAGTCAGACGACCTTCAAGGAACGCCCGGGCATACACGCCAGGCGCACTGTGCGGCTGAAAGAAAACCAGATCGCCCTGCCCGCGGTCGTCACGTGCCCTGAAGAAATGATTGAACCCGACTTCGAAGAGATCGGCGGCGCTGGCATAACTGGCAATGTGGCCACCCAATTCGCCATAGGCCTTGTTTGCCCGCACCACCATCGCCAGGGCATTCCAACGGATGAGCGACCCCAGATCCTTTTCCAGATCGAGATCGCCCGGATAGGCGGGTTCATCCGTGGCATGGATCGAATTCACATAGGGGGTGTTCAGCGCTCGGCGCCAGCCCACGCGCAACTCATCGGCCAGGCGGGCCAGGTTGTCGAGCAGGTACTGCGCCCGATGCGCGCCGTGGGTTTGCACCACTGCCTGCAGCGCCTCGCGCCATTCCGCTGTCTCTTGCGGGTCAATGTCGGTCCGACTGGATGATTGCAACATCGTGGCCACTCATTTTTTTTTAGTAGGGATAAGACGCTTATATGTCTGCGATAAGCGTCTGGCAATAGCGCAAGCGTATGCGAATGTGCCGGGGCAGGATCACGCGCGGGCCGCGCCCGGGCGCCGGCCGGCCAACCACAGCCGCGACAGGTCACGGGCGCGCTCAGTCAATAGCGCGCTTGCCCCCTCGCACGCTTCCTTCAACGTCATGGGGCCGGACGCGAGGCTCACGGCCGCGGTGAGGCCTGCGGCATAAAGGGCGTCATAGCCCGGACCCAGGGAACCGGCAATCGCAACCACCGGCACGCCCGCCTGTTGCGCCACACGCGCCACGCCGGCAGGCGTTTTACCGCGCAGCGTCTGGGCATCCATGCGGCCTTCTCCGGTGAAGACGAGATCGGCGTCGGCCACGGTGGCAGCCAGCCCGGTCAGTTCCGCCACGACCTCGATGCCGGGCCGAAAGTGCGCCTGGGCAAATGCCTGAAGGGCGAAACCCGTTCCGCCGGCGGCGCCCGTGCCTGGTTCGCCGCTCACATCGCGCCCCAGCGTATCGGCACACACGGCAGCGAAATGCGCCAACGCCGCATCCAGCGCCAGCACGTCTCGCGGGCTTGCGCCTTTCTGCGGCCCGAAGATCGCCGAAGCGCCCGACTCACCGCATAGGGGGTTATCGACGTCGGTGGCGGCCTCCACCCGCACATTCTTGAGGCGCGGGTCGATACCTGAGGTGTCGATCGTTGCCAGGCTGGCAAGCGCGGCGCCGCCGGGGACGAGATCAACGCCTGCCGCATCCCGAAGGGTGACGCCCAGCGCTTGCAACATGCCGGCGCCGCCGTCGTTGGTTGCCGATCCCCCCAGGCCGATCACGATGCGTTGCGCGCCGGCGTCGAGCGCGGCCAGAATGGTTTGGCCCACGCCGAAGGTCGAGGCGCGACCGATATCCCGGTCTTCAGGCGCCACATGCTCCAGCCCAGCAGCCGCCGCCATTTCAATGAACGCCGTGCCATCGGGCAACCAGCCCCAGCGTGCGGCAATGGGTCGCCCCAGCGCGTCGGTGGTCTGGGTGGTGCGCCATTCGCCGCGGGTCGCCTCGAGCACAGCGTCCACGGTGCCCTCCCCGCCGTCGCCCATGGGCACGCAGACAATCTCCGCGTCCGGCAAGGCTTGGCGCACCCCACGCGCCATGGCTTGAGCTGCTTCCATCGCGCTCAGGCTCTCCTTGAATGAATCCGGTGCGATCACGATCTTCATGAATCTTGTCTCCTGCGGGGTAAATGTTATGTGTGACGGCCTGATGATGAATGCAACGTGCATGTCCGTTCGACGATGACGCGATTGCGCATGATAGCGGCAGGCACGCGGCGCGGGGCGCGATGCGGACGGCCTCGCGGTGCGCCTCATGCCTGCAAGCGCCGCGCAGGGGCGTCTCCCTACCGCCAATGGACGATGGCGGGTGGATGACGTCTCGGTAAGATGCTGATCTTCGGCAAACGCATTTCTTGTCCGAATAACGATAGTCGAATCAAGTCGTTTGTTCTGTCACATGACAAACGTAGGATGGCGTCTATCGCTTCCACTGCATCCGATTCGAGACCGTTATGCCCACTTTCGCCTTAGCCTTGCCCAAATTTGCACGCTTTGTCACCGGCGCCCCAGCCAATCGCGACGTCGTCGCTCACGTGAAGGGCCCGCAGGGATACCGCGAGCGTCAGTCGCTGCGTGAGTCGGCACAGCGCATTCTCGCCACCAGCGCCCAGTATTTCCTGATGCCCCTGCCCACCAAGCGCGCCGAGGCTGAAGTAGCGGTGCCAACGCGTTCAAAGCGATTCAAGCGCGCCGGATAAGGCTGGGACGATCGGCCAAGCGTCCGACTCGGCATAACCTCATACCGCGTTGTTCTTTTTCATTGGCACGTATTGCTGACAGAATGAATCGTCATTTTCTGTCGGTCTTACAGAGGTAGCCATGAGCAGCAAGTCCATCAACGCGCGCAATCAGTTTCGCGGCAAAATCAGCGAGATCATCTTGGGACCCGTTGTATCCGAGGTTGATATCGACACGCCTGCCGGCATCGTCACCTCCGTCATCACGACCCGGTCGGTGCATGAACTCGAACTCAAGGTGGGCAGTGAAGTGCTCGCCTTCGTCAAGGCGACCGAGGTGTCGGTCGCCAAGCTGTAGGATGCCCATGCTTCGCCAACGATGCCAATAGTGGCGCGGTCGGGTCGGTAGCGGCGAATATCTGGGTATCGGATATCATCGCCCCTCCCGCCGCAACCACGGAGGCCCGCATGTGGCGCTGCCTGATCATTGAAGACGACATCGACAATGCGCGTTATATCGCCGATGGTTTCCGTCAGGCCGGCCATGCGCCGGTCGTTTGCCGCGATGGCGCTGAAGGATTGAAACGCGCGCTCGAAAACGATTGGGATGCCATCGTGCTCGACCGCCTCCTGCCCAACGACGTGGACGGCCTGTCCATCCTGTCCACCTTGCGCGGGCTGGGCAAGAAAACGCCGGTGCTGGTGCTGAGTGCGCTCAGTTCGCTGGACGAAAAAGTGCGCGGCCTGAAGGCCGGTGGTGACGATTACCTCACCAAACCGTTTGCCTTTCCGGAGCTTTCGGCGCGTATCGAGGCTTTGGTGCGACGTGCCACCGATTCCGACGATCGTCGGCAATTGCAGGTCGCCGATCTCAAGCTCGATCTGGTCACCCGCACGGTCGAACGTGCCGGCCAACCCATCGCCCTGCAGCCCCGCGAATTCAAGCTGCTGACCTACATGATGGCGCATTCGCCGCAGGTGCTGACCCGCACCATGCTGCTGGCCTCCGTGTGGGATTATCACTTCAATCCCCAGACCAACGTGATCGACGTGCATATCAGCCGATTGCGACAGAAAGTCGACGGCGGCTTCGATCATCCATTGATCCACACCGTGCGCGGGATCGGTTATGCCCTCACGCCGGGCCACATCGCGGCGTTGCCCGACATCGACGCATGAAGCGCTTCGGTTCCTTGTTGCGCGGGCTCGGGAGCTCAGTATCGTTTCGCCTCACGCTCAATTACAGCGTGCTGGCGGTGTCGACTGCCCTGCTCCTGCTGGCGTTCTTTCATGTACAGACTGTGGATGTGCTGACGGCACAGTTCTCGCGCCAGATCACCGTTACGGCGCAACGATTGAGCAGTCACTTCGATCGCGGCGGGCGGGTCAGCCTGATCGACGAGATCAATCTCGAGCTTGCTGACAACGTCGACTCCGATACCGAGATCTTCCTGTTGCTTGGCCCCCAGAATGCAATCCTGGCCGGCAACCTGGATCGCGTGCCTCCCTTCGATGTGACGGACGACGCCACGTTCGAACACGATGTGATGCGCGGCGGCGTACAGGTGCGCGGTCTGATGGCCGTGCGCCCGCTCTCCGACGGCACGATCCTGCTCGTGGGGTTGGACATTCGCGATATGCAGCACATGCAACGGCGCATTCTGAACGCCAGTCTGCTGGGGGCCGCCATAGCCCTGCTTATGGTGGTGGGCGGCACGTTCCTGTTTCGCCGGACCCTGCAACGACGCGTGGAGATCATCCGCCACACGGCCAAGCGTATCGGCGCAGGCGAACTGACCCGACGGGTGCCGTTGCAGCATCGCGAGGACGAGTTTGCGTTGCTGACCGAGGATATCAACGACATGCTCGATCGCATCGAGCGTCTCATGACCGGCGTGCGCAACGTCTCGGACTCTGCCGCACACAACCTGCGCACGCCGCTCGCTCGGGTGTTGTCGCGGCTGCGCACCGCCGCCAGCGAGCGGGCCAGTGCCGACGACCTGCGCGCCGCCAATACCTATGCGATCGCCGAACTCGACAATCTGATCGTCGTGTTCGAGAAGCTGCTCGAGATTGCCGAGGCCGAATCCGGCGCGCAGCGCAAGCGCTTCGAGCGGTGCCGTCTGGACACCATCGCGCGCGACGTGGTGGATCTTTACGAGGCCGTGGCCGAAGATCAGCGCATCACGCTGCGCTATGACGGGCATGTTGCGGTGCAGGTCATGGGCGATGCCGATCTGCTTGCCGGTGCGATCGCCAATCTGGTCGAAAACGCACTCAAGTACGCCGGCGTCGGTGCGGTGGTCACCCTCACTGCCGACGTCCGTCAGAATGTGGCCACGCTCGCCGTGTGCGACAACGGGCCCGGCGTGCCGGCCGCCAAACGCAGTCGCCTGGGTGAACGCTTCTATCGCGCCAGCGAAGGCGGCCACGGGTTCGGCCTCGGTCTGGCAAGTGTGACGGCAGTTGCCCGCCTGCACGGCGGTGCGTTGAAAATCGAGGATGCCGAGCCGGGTTTGCGTGTGGCGATCGCTCTGCCCGCACCGCCCATTACCGAACCGTAATGTTTTGGTAATGCGACAGGGAGCAGAATTCCCCTAGCATGACCTCTTTTCCAAGACGCCTGCATCGCGCGGGCGACTGACACGCGGCCGTAACGGCGCGCCAGAAAAGGGAGACGCGCCATGGCAAGCGTACAAATCGACCGCGCACTGAACCGCAAGCTCAAAATCAATCGATTTCTGAGCTTTCCCCAGTTTGCGGAGTTGATGGTGCAGCACCGGCTACAGCTCGACGCCTCCGAGGACCCGATCGTTTCGGGCAACGGGCAACGCTGGCAAACGGGTCCCACCGGGATGCTGTCAGCCAATGCGCCGGCGCTTGTGGGCGATCCCCACACGATTCAGATCGTCTCGGATGTCGGGGCATTGGCGGATTCATTGTTTGCCGATGCCCACACGGAGCTGTATCTGGAGCCCTCCCTGGGCGTGACGAGCCGCTCGGCGGACAGTGGCGTCAATCTGGTGGTGAAGTCGTTCGGTGGCGACGCCGGCAATAACGACGTCGATGCTCAGCCAACCGTTCCGGTGCTGGTGGATATCGCACGGTTGCTCAAGGGCGTGAGTGTGGCGTCGACCGCACCTGCGCACTTCGCGGATCTGATTGCAAAGATGGTGCGCGATCAGGTGTGGATCGACATCGCGCTTTATCCGGCTCGCGATGCAGGCGACCGCGACGACGAAAACCTCGAGAGTCTGCACATGCAGAACGATTCGCACGACCACGACCACGATCGCGATCGCGTAGCTCGCCCGCACGCGCGCACGAGCGTGACGACCGCGCCGCTCAGACCATGGCGAGTTTCGCGGCGGTTTGCAGCTGCTCCGGGCTCACGCCGGAAGACTGCAGCGCCTCGCTGAGCGCCTTCATCGCCGTGGCCAGCGCCGTAGTGATCACCCCGATCTCGGCCTGCAACTGCTGTACTTTTGCGGCGCGCTGCTTGGGCGCAAGCGTTTGATCGGACATCGTGCGCTGCAGTTCTTCCATCTTCTCTTTCAACTGCTGTTTCAACTCACGAATCTGCTTGAGCGCGTTCTTGATGCCCAACGGCAGATCGCTATCGTCGATATCGCTGTTGTCGCTGCGCTGCGCCGGCGCAGCACCCGAAATGCCACCGGACATCCGGGCCAGGGTCCGGCCCTCAGCGGAAAGCGTCACCGTTACCCCTTGATCGCCCTTATCGGGCGTGTCGGTTTCGCCGTCGGTTGCGCTTGACTGCGCGCCCGATACCGATGCATCGGGTACCGGAGCGTTGGCGTTGGCATTGGCGGCCAGCGCGGATGCGCCGGCAACAGCCGTCAGCGCCGATGTCGTCACGGGGTCGGTCATCAATAATCATCCTGCTCATCAGTGATCGGCGCTCGCGTCTGTGCGAAGCGAACGCCCGAGCTTTGATTACGGTTGTTTGCGGCCGAAGTTAAGCCGCATTCCACCGCGCACACACCTGGATTGCCGGCCGAGCGGCCGGACGGGCGCAAGGACTCAGGAACTTAGGGGCACGGGGACACAGGGACACATCGTAAAATCTGCCCTATCCCGCTTTTGGGTTCGTAAAAACCGCAGCTGGAGCCCGCCGTGCTGAATTACCGCCATCTTTATTATTTCTGGATCGTCGCCAAGGAAGGCGGATTTGCGAGAGCAGCCGATCGGCTGGACATGGCCATTCAAACGATCAGCGCCCAGGTGCGGGAACTCGAAAAAAGCCTGGGCCATCAATTGCTCAAACCGGCGGGACGCGGCGTCGCGCTGACGGAAGCCGGTCAAGTGGCGTTCGCACGCGCCGAACTGATCTTCCAGATCGGCCAGGCCCTGCCCCAGGACGTCAGCAGCGCGGCGACCAAACCGACGATCCGCCTGTCGGTGGGGCTATCCGATGGCATCTCCAAACTGGCTGCGCACAGCTTACTGGGCCCGGTGCTCGACACGCCGGATTTGCGCCTCACCTGCCACGAGGGAGAGTTCGACCAACTGCTGGGTGAGCTCGCACTGCATCGTCTGGACCTGGTGCTGGCGGGGCAAGGGGCGCCGGCAAACCCCAACCTGCGTTTGGTGAGCGATTTGCTCGTATCGTCCGCCGTGGACTGGTACGGGCCGGCGAAATGGGTGCGCCGCCTTCAGGCGCAGGCGTTCCCGGCTGTTTTGGCGACGCTTCCCGTGTTGCTGCCCACAGGGCATTCCGTATTGCGTACCACCCTGGATCGCTGGTTCGATGACCAGGGGCTGCGCCCGAACGTGGTAGGCGAATTTGAGGATAGCGCCCTGATGGCGGTGTTTGCGGCGGGTGGACTGGGCGTTTTTCCGATCAGCCGCCTGGGCGGCGAAAACACGAGCAGCCTGCGTAGACTGCGTTTGCTTGGACGCTGTGACGCCGTGCAGGAAGAAATCTACGCCATCCGAAATCGCCGTGGCGAACACCATCCGCTGGTGCAGCGCATCCTGTCGGCTGCGCTGCACCCGGCTACCCCATCGCAGTGAAACACCTCATTCGGACCATACTTCGACTTTTACGATGTTGAACGCCCTTTCTTTCTGGTTTTTCAGTTACCTCAGCTCGACTATCGTTCGAGACGTGCCATCCGCAGCCGTCGCTGCGCTGGCGTCGCTGGAACATCGAGCCCTCCTTGCACACACCGTGCATTGCGGATCCGAGACCGACCTCTAAGAATGGAGCAGTACATGAAGAAAATCATTTGGATCACGTTCGCGGCGCTCGCCGCGCTTTGGACAGGACTCGTGACGGTGGCATTGCAACTGATGCACTGGGTGCTGGCGGCCATCGGCGCCGTGCAACTACCGCCAGGATCGAGCGGCGTCGCAACCTCCCCCGAGCTGGCCTGGTTGGCACCCTGGCTCGGGCCGCAAGCCATGCAGTCACTTCAGGAGGGGGTGCTGGCCAGCGTCCAAGGACTTAACGCCATTCTTCCCGCCGCAGCCGGCTTGGGCAGCTGGATTGCCGTGTTGGTCGGGATCGTCTGGGGGTTAGGCGTGGCAGGCTTGCTGATTCTGGCGCTGGTGTTGCATAAGCTCGCGGGACGCCGTCAGCCCACACTGCCGTCGCACACGGTATCGCCCCATTGAGCCCGCAAACCGTGTTGCCCGATCAGGCGTTCAAGACCGTATCGCCCCATTGAGCCCGCACACTGTGCCGGCGTACTGGGGTCCGACCAGGCGCGTCATTTGATGATCCGATCACCCTCCCGGCCATAAGGATGAGATAGGGTTGAGAATACCCATCTCTCCCCTACGGCAGGCGACCTACGGTTACTTTTCGACGCTCGCTGCGTCGCAGCATATGTGAGAATAGAATCGATCAACCTATCTGGAACGCTCATCGTGAACCTGATTCCTACCCGGTCCCTCTTGGCTCCACCTCTAGCGGTCAGCAGTGCGCCAGGCCTCCTGAGCGGCGTGCGGTTGTTGATTGTCGACGATGCCGAGGACGTGCTTGATGCGGTAACGGCGTTATGCGAGATGGAAGGTGCCATCGTTGCAAGCGCATCCACCCCCAGTGATGCACTGCGTCAACTGGCGCAGCATGAATTCGATCTGCTGGTGTCCGATATCGGATTGCCTGAGATGGACGGCTACGCCTTGCTGGCCACGATTCGACGTGGCGGTCGCAATGCCGATATCCCGGCGCTGGCGCTGACCGGTTACAGCACGGCGCGGGGCCGCAACAGTCTGTTCACCGATGAACTCAGCAAACCTGTGCCGATGGCTGATCTATTGATCACGCTCCAAAAGATGTCCAAGGCGCTGGTGCCAGCTTAAGCCGGCGTTCGATCACGCAAATCACCCATCACGGCTCCGGAAGCGATCGATCGTCCGCACGCTGGGCGCTGCGGCTGACCGCGCGCCGGGGATCGCGAATGCCCTGCACGTGGGCCGGCCCCAGTAACGCTCTGAGTTGGTCGGCCACGCATCCCAAGGTAACAGCGTCGCGCAGATTGATCACTTCGATCAGCAAGCAGGCCGCCTCGCTATCCGTGGCGCCGCGTTCGGGCCGATCGGCAGACCAAAGCACCACCCGCCGCCCGTGCGCCGCGCCCGCTTGCACACATGCGATCGTCTGATAGGCCGTAAGCGAAATCAAGGGGAGATACGTCACGCCATGGGTGATCGTTACCGGAGCGTCGCGATGCTCGTCATCCGTATCGTCAAATGCAACGCCCTCACCCGGGCCACCCAGGCCGTAGTCGCGATCGAACACCTCGTCATGCGGCTCGGGCATCCCTCGCGTGGTGTTTGTTGAGAGGGTCATGGCAACCTCCCCAAGCGCGACGCCGACGGCGCATGCGCGGCGGCATATTGGATAGTCATGGTGTCTCCTCCAGAGCGGAGTGTGAGTCGTCTTTTCGATCTGCCGACTTCTGCACCTCTCACAGCATCCGTCGTGCCGAAATTCTGCGGCAGCGACGCAATCCAATCTTTGCTGGGACAGTTGTTACGCTACGATTGATCCGTGCATCGGCGGCATCGATGACAGCTCTATTTTGCGTGTGATTCAGAAATTTAGACCGGCAGAATCTACACTTCGTTCACATCCTTTCGCGTTTTTTTGGAGCGGCCATGCATCATGCCAACCTAGGTAACGATCGAGCGGACCGGTGCGCAGCGCCTGATGGCAAGTCGGTCGCAGTACGCTTGTCCACGCTGGCATGTGGCGTCTTCGTTCTTCTTGCCGCTTCGGGCGTCTTCGGCGCCTCACTCGCCGCCGGCCCCACTCAGGCGCCCTCGGCACCCGCCTTGGCGGCATCGCCACCCGTGCCCTCAACCGCCGCGACGCCGGCCCTTTCTCCCAGGGCAGCGCGCAGTGAAGGTTCGATCCTCGAATCCACCGCGGCGGCGCCTTCGACGCCGTCCGGCGTCGCGACGCTGGCGGATCTCGCCAAGCCCAATGTGCTGGTCATCATCCGCCACGCCAATGCTCCGGGCGTGGGCGATCCTGCCGGCTACAACCTCGACGATTGCGCCACGCAGCGCAATCTGGACGACAAGGGACGCGAACAAGCCGCGGCGATCGGCCGTGCATGGAAGCAAGCCGGCATATTCCCCACGCGCGTCTGGACCAGCGCGTGGTGCCGATGCATCGAAACGGCGCAGCGCATGGCGCTCGGCCCGGTGGCGCTGCTACCGCAATTGAACTCGTCGTTCGAAGATGCCGGGTCGCGGTCGCGCCAAACCGACGCGCTTTTTCAGTTCATCAGAAACCTGAAACCGAACGGCGGACCTTATTTGATGGTGACGCATCAGGTCAATATCAGCGCGATTTCAAACGACTGGGTGGAAACCGGCGCCGGCGTGGTGTTGGATCTCAAGAAAGATGGCACCTGGACCATGCGCAAACTGGCGCAATGAGCCGGCGGCTTTGCAATGCAGCGTATTGGCCAGACACGGCCGCGGCTGTTAAAAAGATGTTTAAAATATCGGCCCTTTGAGTAAGTTTCGACCCGTGATCGATCCCACCGATTCCTTTACGCTTTCGCTCCCGCTGGACGTGCCGACGCCCCGGCGGATGGAGTTCGCGTCTGAGGATCGCCGTTATATCGCGGCATTGCTGCCCGATTTATTTGGAGAGTGGTCGGTAATGCAATGCTGGGGTGGCGCAAGTACCCGCGGCGGCGGGAAAATCGACCGCGTCGCCAGCTTCCACGATGGCCTCGCACTTTTGCATGCCATCGCCAGCACACGCACACGGCGAGGTTATCGCCTGGTTGCGCATTCCCATCACTGAATAGGTGTCACTGAGCACACCTCTTCAAATGGAGGTCACTGAGTACATGTCAATAATCGCCCGTCACGGCCCCCGGGATTCAACCTGATCAACCGAGTGGGGATGAAAATGGGGGGCGGATTTGGGCAACTTCCATTTCCGTTTTGCAGGCCTACGGAATACGCCCTGGTAGTGAGCGGATAAGCCAGCGCGATTATGGAGCCGCTTATCTCCGCCAGGCGCTCAGTGCGGCTTCCACGCGATCGATTTCCTGTTGCGGCATCCTGGCTTGCGCGTAATAGTCGCGCCGCTGCGTCACCACCTTTTTGACGCGATCGACGATTGCCTGTGCAGCGGTCTCGGTGCGTAGACCGAATCGCCGGTATTCCGACAACGCATTTTCGAAGGTACTTTCCCTTCCGGATATGCCGAGATGAAGATAATGCTTTGACGACCCCTCCTGCGTCACCACGTCGAAGAGCGGTGAGAGCCGGTATGAGAAGCCCGTCTCGTCCTTGAGAAAGCCGACATTTTTGAGGTGATCGTCGGTGTTGTGCACGGCAACGTTCAGCACCATGCGGGCATAGAGTTCCTGCAGATCTTTGACGGGATGGGAAGAGATGCGACGCACCACATCGGCCAGGCGTGCGTAGGAGAAGGTGGCGCGGCCGCGGGCACTGTCGAGTTCGCGTTTGCCAATCCTCGGCGACGGACTGATCAATGCAGCGCCGCTGAGAAAGTGACGCCGGGCGACCACGGGCTCGTCGCCGGCGACCGAGGCCAACTGTACTCGATCGAACCGCCGCGTCATGAGCACCGCGCCCAGCGGGGTATCGATCAGGCGCACTTCGGGTACCGTCATGCCGATCTCGCGCGCCATGGTGAGGTTGGCAAACTCGACGCGCTGGCGGTCGTAGCTGTCGCGTGCGCGAGGAAACTTCGCGATCCACATTTCGCCTGCATCGTCGCGCACAATCGTTTTCGGGCGTGCGCCGCCGATATCCCACGAACTGCCGAGCAGATCGCGATAAAGCCCTTTGGGTTTGACACCGTTATCGATATCGGCCAGCAGTCCAGCGAGGGTATCGATCTCACTGGTCTCAGGTAGCCGATACACCCGGCGCATATTGGGCGTGAGTACCGATGCGCTGAAGAAAAGCGCGCCCACCCCCATGCCGCGGCCCTTGAGCAGTACCTCGTCCTCCCGCACGTCGGCGCCGTCACGGTCCACCCGCATGACGTTTCGGCCCCAGGCATCCGGGGCGGCATCGAAGATCGCACCCAGCGTTTCATACCGGCTTTCCGTCTGAAAGGTTCGCCTGGCATCGGTCAATGGCAGATTGAGGGGGTCGAGCGCGAAGGCGCGCGGATCATCGATGTAGGACTGGGCATACTGGAACTGGGCGAAGAACCCTTGCTCGCCCTCGTCATCCAGCGCCAGCATACCGGCCAGGACGGCCTCGCCCCGGATGTCGACGTACACATAGAGCTGGGGCTCCACGGCTTTGCTTGTGCGCGAGATCATTGCAATGCCCACGCGCGGGCGGTCACGATCATGTCACCGCTCCCTGCTTGCGGCCCACGCGCCGGCCTGTGCCCCTCACCGGCAATCTCAACGCATCGAGCCGCTTGCCGACGCCATCGGTGTCGGGGTCAGCTAGGGCAAACAGTTGATCGGCAAAGCCGTAGACCAGCAGCGCCTCCACTACCAATGCGATCGCCACGCCGCTGTCACCCGACTCCAGGCGATTGATGGTGGCGCGCGTCACACCCAGGCGTTCTGCCAACATCGATTCGGATTCATTGCGCCGCAGTCGGGCCGTGCGTAAGCGCATACCTAGCTGATGCAGCAGTTCCTCACCCTCGAAGCTCACCGCTATTTTTTTCTTCATGCGTTAAATATACGACAAAACCGGTATCTTTGGATGATAAATAGTACATTTAGTGCTTACGACTATATTTCATCTGTATTTTTTATAGATCATAGAACGCTATATTGCTTTATATATCGTACATTTTAAAACGACAATGTCGAAAGACGAACGGCGCGCCGCCAGGACATTCCAGGTGCAGTGCCAACCGCGCGGGTTGCCCCACAACGCCGACGCCAAAGCCAACTCCGGCGCGTTCGCCAACCGCAACGCAGCCGCAACGCAACCGCAATGCACCCGCAGCCGCAACGAAAAACGGCGCCCCAGGGGGCGCCGCGTCTACGTCGATTCGCGATCAGCCGATCGCAGCCTTGAAATCCTTGTTCCAGAACTCGAGCATGTCGGCCTTGCCTTCCGTCAGCGCCTTCAAGTCGTAGGCCTGCAGCAGCTTGACCTCGGCATCGGTGAAACCCACGCGGCTCTGCAAATCAGCCGGCAACGTCGAGTTGCTGACCGTCGGCGCATAGCCCATCTTCTGAGCAAAGCCTACTTGACCTTCAGGCTCGAGCATGGCGTTCAGATACGCCCATGCGGCATCCTTGTTGCGGCTGTTCTTGGCGACAGCTGCCTCGAACGACACCGGGATGGTGCCCTCTTCCGGAATGACGAAGCCTACGGGCAGGCCGCTGTCGCGCCATTGCAGCGCGCGTGCCTTCCACATGCACGCCATCCAGATCTCACCGGATTTCAGCGCTGTCGCGACCGCTTCATTGGACGGGTACACGCGCGGGCTGTTGTCCTTGAACTTCGACAGGAATTTCTTGCCGCCTTCGAAGCTCTTGGCATTGCCGCCGGCACCCAGGCCCACGAAAACGGCGTTGTAGAGATAAAGAATGTCCGACAATCCCACTCGGCCCTTGTTGGCCGGATCGAGCAAGGCCTGGAGCGACTTGGGACCTTGCGGGAATTTCTCGGTGTTGTAGACCAGCGTCATCGCGCTGAAGATGTGCGGAATGGAGTACGTCGTCTTCAACGTGTCCAGTGCATTGGGCAGGTTCGACAGCTTGCTGGCGTCGATCTTTTCCAGCGCGCCCGAGCTTTCGGCGTCGTACATGTCGACTTCACCCAGCAGCGCGACGTCCATGGAGCCGCGGCGCGAATTGCGCTCGGCACGCAGTTTCGTCACACGCGCCACGGCGCTGCCCGTGTCGAACACCACACCGATATTCTTCTTGGCCACGATCGGCGAAATGATCTGTTGAAGCAGGTTCTGATAATCACCGCCCCACGTTCCCACGACCACGTCGTTTTCGGCGGCGAAGGCAGCGCCCGGAATCAGCGGCAAGGCCGGCGCGAGCGCCAGGCCGGATGCCGTTTTGAGAAATCCCCGGCGGTTGACGAGTTTGTTCTGCATAGCGTCCTCGATATGAATGGCAGCTCTGAAGCGCTGCATGGAAAAATGGTCAAGCCGGATAGCGTGACGCATGAAAAAAGGGGTGATCAGGCATGGAGTTGCAGCAAGGCATCGGGCGTGTCGTCGAAATCCGCTGCGACCATATCGCGCACGATCACGATCACGATCGGCTGGGCATCGGGCTGGCGCGTCAATCGCTGCGGGCCGCTGAAGGTGGTCCCCACGCTCTGGATCAAAATCGGATCGGGGCAATCGGTTACGCGCACCACCGCCTTCACCCGCAGCATCCGATCGCCGCACAAGCCGGCGATATTATCCAGCCACTCGGCAAATTCGTCCCATACCAACGGCGCACCTGGGTGCGCGGTAAATACGTTGATCCGCGGATGGCGCAGTGCTGCCACGGCACCGCTTTGCAATGCCTTCAGCGCCAGATCGGCGCTGGACGCGCCCACACCGGCATCGTCGGCAAAAGCAGCTTGCACAGCGGTTGCCCGATCCTGCTCCGCCACCACGTCGGCCAGCGGATTGAACGCGCGCGCCCGGCCGAGCGCCGCGGCCAGCGACGATTCGGACACCTCATCGACCTTGGTCAGCACGATGCGGTGCGCCGCCGTGAGCTGTGCCGCCGCTTCTTCGAAAGCGTCGTCGATCGACGGCCCGCGCGTGCAGTCGTAGGTGCTGACCACCGTCAAGCGCAGACGGCGAGCGATCAGATCGGGGTCGGCCAACGAGGCGATGATCGGTCCAGGCCGCGACACGCCGCTGGTTTCGAGAATGATGCGGCGAATCGGCGGGCGGCCTTCGGGGCGCGGCGCATCGAGCAGCGTATTGATCGTATAGACCAGATCGCTGCGCAAGGAGCAGCACACGCAACCGTTGGCCAACAAGGTCATCGGCAGGCTTTCGCTGCCGTCGGCCACGATCACGCCATCCACACCCACTTCGCCCACTTCGTTGACGATGACACCAGTGGCACCCTCGGTATCGGCCCGCAGGTAATCGACGAGCAGCGTGGTTTTACCGCTGCCCAAAAACCCGCAAAGGATGATGAGTTCAACGGACATCGGCAGGCGCTTCCGGATCACCGGCCCAACTGTCTTTCACCAGCGCGCGCACGTCGGCGAGCAGCTCGGCGGTGTCGTACACCACCCCGCCCTTGATCGTGTAGCGCAGGCAGCGCTGCCATTCGACGCTGGCGGTTTCGTCATTCAGGCGCATCGCGCCGGTGCCGAACAGCAGCTTGAAATCCTCGAGCGGGCTTTGATCGTGAATCAGCAGGTCGGCGCATTTGCCCACATCGATCGATCCCGTGTCGTCCTCGATGCCCAGCAATGCTGCGCTTTGCGAGGTTGCCGCCCGCAGCACTTCGAGCGGATGAAAGCCCGCTTCCTGCAGCAATTCGAGTTCGCGAATGAAGCCGAAGCCGTAGATCTGAAAGATGAAACCCGAGTCGCTGCCGGCGCATACGCGGCCGCCGAGATTTTTGTACTCGTTGATGAACTGCATCCAGATGCGGTAGTTCTGCTTCCACTCGATCTCGTTGGTGGTGCTCCAGCGATACCAATAGGCGCCGTGGCCGCCACGTTGCGGTTGGAAGTACTTCCACACCGCCTTCCAGGTGTAGGCATCGTGCCAATCGGCCCGACGCGCACGCATCAAGTCGCGGTTGGCGTCGTAAATATTGAACGTGGGGACGAACGTGTGGCCGGATTCCAGGAATTGGTCCATCACATCGCGCCACTTCGCGCTCCCCGGCTCGGCGGCCTGGCGAAACGTCTGCCCTGCCAGCGAGAAGCGGTAGTACTCGTCGCTGTAGTTGTAGTCGGTGGGATAGGCTTGCACCACGCGGTTCTCGAACAAGGCTTCGGGCAGGCCGTAGTAATGCTCGGAACTCGTCAATCCCCACTTCGCCGACTTCAGCGCATTCACGCGCGTGACCTGCATCTGCGCATGGTGGCAACCCGAACGCAGGCCCACCTTGGCCGCCTCGTCCAAGGCCGCTTCCATGATCGCGGGGGGCGCGCCGAAAAACTTGATGCCGTCGGCGCCACGCGCCTTCAGCTTGCGCACCCACTCGCGCCCCTGCTCGGGCGTGTGGATCGTCTTGACCCGATCGTTGACCGCAGGGAACACCGAATGGACCAGCATGCGCGGCGCGGCGATGGCATTGGTTGCGGATAATTCCCGCTGTTCCATCGTCCAGCCCAGGCCACCCATGGCGCCCATTTCGCGAACGGTGGTCACGCCGTGCGCCAGCCAGAGTTTGTAGATGTAGTCGGCCGGCGGCACGATGCCGCTCATGGCGTGATACGGCGTGCCGATGTGCGCGTGCGCATCGACGAAACCCGGCGTGACGAATTTGCCGTGGCAATCGATCTCATGATCGCCCGCGCCCGGCCGGCGCGCGGGATCGATTTTCTTGTGCGGCGTGCCCACATTGGTCAACGCCACGATGCGGTCGTTCTCGACCACGATATCCACCGGCCCCCAGGGCGGCGCGCCGGTGCCGTCGATGATGGTGGCGCCGCGCAGGATCAAACGCTTGAACGGTCCCTCGCCGCGATCGCGGGGCGATGGCGCCGTGGGCGGATGCCAGCCTTTGGCGGCGTTGACGTCGCGCGACTCTTCGCCGACTTCGGCCTGGGCATAAGGATTGTCTTGTGACATGAAACGTATTCCTAATCGAGTAAGCGGCGATGCGACACGGACGGTGAACACCCGGCGACGCGCTGAACGGCGCGTCGCGGGATACCGGTGCGGACCTTACACGTGAGCGAGTTCGTTGTGCTCGATTTCGCCGGCTTTCATCACCAGCGGAATGTGCTCGCCCTGCCCCAGCAGGCATGACAGATCGCGGTACGGATCGCCGTCGACCAGAATCATGTCGGCATGCGCGCCCGCCACGAGGCGGCCGAGCTTGCCCGTTTGCTGCAGGATTTCCGCAGCGATCGTGGTGGCGCTCTGAATCACTTCCTGATTGCTGAGCACCTCGGCGCGAATACGGAACTCTTCGCTCTGCAAACGTTGCGAAGGTCCGAGCAGATCGGAGCCATAGCCCATTTTCACGCCGGCTTTCTTGTAGATCTCGAGCGATTCGAGGCCCGCGGTGCGTACCGTTGCGATCTTGACCACCGAGTCTTCCGGCAAGCCGTACGATGCGCCTTCGGTCGCCAAGGCTTCGTAGGTGACCAGCGTGGGCACCACATAGGCACCCATTTCGGCCATGATGCCCGCCACGCGCGCATCGATCAGGTTGCCGTGTTCGATGGTGCGCACGCCGCAACGCACTGCACGCTCGATCGCTTCGGCCGTGTAGGAGTGCGCCATCACATAGCTTTGGCGACCGGTCGCTTCGGCCACGATCGCGCGGATTTCGTCTTCCGAATAGCCATAGGCTGCAATGGGATCCGTGGGCGACGCCACGCCACCGGAGGCCATGATCTTGATCTGATCGGCACCCATCTGGAATTCCTGGCGCACTGCGCGGCGCAGATCGTCCACGCCATCGACCACGCGGCCGATATCGCCGGCACGGAAGCAGCAGCCGCAGTAGCTCATCGGATTCAAGTGATCCGAACGCGGCCGCGGATCGCCATGGCCGCCCGTCTGGCTCAAGGCACGGCCCGAGGTGAACAAGCGCGGGCCGCGTACGGCCCCTTCGTTGATGGCGCACTTCAGGCCCCAGCCGGCGCCGCCCGCATCGCGCACGCTGGTGAAACCGCGACGCAGCATCGCGGCCATGATGGGCACCGCGCGCATCATCACCAGCGCATCGGGCAGCACGCCCTGCGTGCTGAGATTGAGTTGTGTGGCCATCACGTGCACGTGCATGTCGATCAGGCCGGGCATCAATGTGCGGCCCGCCGCGTCGATCACATTGGCGCTCGCCGAGGTGATCGGACGGTCGGAAATTTCCTTGATCAGGCCGTCCTCGACCAGGACGCTGTAGCCGTCCTGAAGCGTATCGACAGTGGGATCCAGCAGCTTGGCGTTTTTAATCAGAACGGAGGTCATGGTTGCAATCTCTAGTGCGGCAAGAGGAAATCAAGACCCCATGGTCTTGACGTAGCGGCGATGAATGAGCCAGTTCGAGCAAAGGGCGATCAACAACGTGGCGACCACCAGAATCAACGCGAGCGCGGCGCCGAACGGCCAATTGGAGGCGCGGGTGATCTGCCCGTAGACGGCCGGCGCCATCATCGTAATCCCCGAACCGCCCAGAAGCACAGGCGTGGCGTAAGCGTTCATGCACAAAATGAAGACCAGCATCGTGCCGGCCGCCACACCGGGCGCGGCGATCGGCACCACGACGCGGCGAAACGTGGTGAAGAAGCTGGCGCCAAGATTTTGCGCAGCTTCTTCAACCGAAAAGTCGATCCCTTCGAGCACGCTTTGCAAGGTGAGAATGAGGTACGGCATGACGACTGCAGTCGTACCGATCACCACGGCGGTCGGCGTATACATCATGCGCAGCGGCTGATCGATGATGCCCAGGCCCAGCAGAATGCTGTTGACCACGCCGGCATTGCCCAGCGCCACCATCCAGCCGGCGGCACGCACCACGTTGCCCACCAGCAGCGGGAAAACGAGCAGGATGACGAAGAGACTCTTGTAGCGGCTTTGCGTTTTGGCCATGAAGTAGGCCACCGGAAAACCCAGCACCAATGCAAGCACGGTGCACACTGCCGCCACCCACAAGGTGGTGAAGAAGATGTTGCGGTAATACGGATCGGAGAAGAACTTGATGTAGTTCTCGAACGTAAACGCCGACTGCATCATTTCGGCCGGATCGAAGTGATTGAAGCTGTAGCGGAACAGCTGCACGATCGGGATCAGGATGATCAGGAAAACGACCAGGGACGCCGGAAACGCCAGGCCGGTGCCCAGCGCCTTGCCGCGCGAGGAGCTTTGGGAAATCGTGCTCATGCCCGCGCCCTCACTGATTGAAGGCGACGCAATCGGCCGCTTCGAACGATACGTGACACGGCGTGCCGGGCGCCCACTTGCCGCTGCCTTCGCCGATGTTCACGCATTGGCTGAGCACTTTTTCGCCCGACGGCAGTGCGACGCGCACGTCCACCAGCGAACCCAGATACACGGCCGATTCGATCGTGCCGGCGAAACTGTTGACCCGCGACGTCGGCTCAGCGGATAAGTACACCCGCTCCGGCCGTACGCCGACCTGAACGGCCGTGGTGGCACCGGGTACCACGATCGCGGTGCCCTGCTCGGAAACGAATTGCCCTTCCGCCTGCGTTTTGCCCTGAAAGAAATTCATCTTGCCCAGAAAGTCCGCCACGAAAAGATTGGCGGGCCGCTCGTACAAGGCGTCAGGCGTACCCACCTGCTGCACCTTGCCGTCGTGCATGATGGCCATGCGATCGGCGATGGCCAGCGCCTCTTCCTGATCGTGTGTGACGAAAATCGTGGTGAGGCCCAGGCGTTGCTGCAGCGCGCGAATCTCTTCGCGCACCTCGCCACGCAGTTTGGCGTCGAGGTTCGAAAGCGGCTCGTCGAGCAGAAACACCAACGGTTGAATCGCCAGTGCGCGCGCGATCGCCACCCGTTGCTGCTGACCGCCCGAGAGTTGACGTGGATAGCGGTCACGCAAGGCGGTCATGCGCACCATGTCGAGCGCGCGGCGGATGGCGTCGTCGCGATCGGCTTTGGGTACCTTGTGCATCTCCAATCCGAACGCCACGTTTTCGGCGACTGTCATGTGCGGGAACAACGCATAGCGCTGAAACACCATACCGGTATTGCGCTTGTGCACCGGGATGTTCGTCACATCCTTGTCGCCGATGAAGATGCTGCCGGCGGTCGGCTGAATGAAGCCCGCGATCATGCGCAGCGTGGTCGTCTTGCCGCAGCCGCTTGGGCCCAGGAACGCCACCAGTTCGCCTTCGGCGATGTCGAGCGAAAAGTCCGACACGGCCACCGATGACCCGAATTGCTTCTTGAGATTTTGGATCGATACTTGGGCCATGATTAGACTACCTGACTGAGTTTGACGTAGCGGTCGGTCACCAACATGATGATGCCCAACAGCAGGATCTGCACGGCCGACACGGCGGCAATGGTGGGGTCGAGATTGAATTCGAGGTACTGCATGATTGCGATCGGCAACGTGGTCATGCCGGGGCCGACCAGGGAGAGCGACAACTCCAGGTTCTCGAAGGACACCACAAAGCTGAACAGCGCTGCCGCGACGATCGAGGGCCGCAGCATCGGTAACGTGATGCGCATGAAGGCCACCCGGCCGCTCGCGCCGAGGTTGCGCGCCGCTTCTTCGATCGACCCGTCGAGCCCGGCCATCCCGGCTGTGACCAGTCGCACCGTCCATGGAATCGTCAGGCACACGTGTGCGAGGACCAACCCACCGAAGGTGCCGACGATGTCGCGATCCAGTGTGTTTTCAGCCTGAAGATAAAAAAGGTAGATCGCAATGCCGGCCACGATGCCCGGAATCAGGAGCGGCGACAGCAGCAACGTATTGACGCTGCGGCTGCCGGCAAAGCGGAAGCGCGCGATGCCCAAGGCCGCCAGCACGCCGAGCACGACGCCGATCACTGCCGACAGCGCCGCCAGTTGCAAGCTGAACAGGAAGCCGTTGGCGAACGCCGCGTTTTCCCACGCGCGGACGTACCACGACAGCGTGTAGCCGGATGGCGGAAAGTACAGGATGGCGTCTTTGAAAAAGCTGAGCCAGACGATCAAAATGAGCGGCGCCAACATGAACGCGAACATCAGGACCACGAAAATCCGATGGATCACGGTGTGCCATGGCATCTTGAAACGGCTTCGGCCCGCTGCCGGTCGGGACGCAGCGTCCGAATTAGAAGCTGGGTTGTACACAAAATCCCCTTAGGTACAACCTTGGGTATGGGAGGTAAATCGCCTCACCAGGCCGACCAAAAAAATTATCAAATCGGAAAAAATAATAATCCAGGTGTAACCTGCGCTCAATCATGGTTAACCCGGTTGAAAGCTTCGTGTAATTCTGCAGTGCAACATGATTTTAGGACGGGTGCCCGCAGAGCCCCGGCGTCATTGCGGATACGATACCGGCATCCCGTTTGCTTCCTCGCGGCGCTCACCCTCCAACGCATTGAAGAACACCCAATGAAAGAAGTCATGATCGTGACCGGCGCGAGCCGCGGTATCGGCGCCGCCATCGCCAGAATGGCCGCCGCGCGTGGTTATGCGGTATGCGTGAACTACAAATCGCGTCGGGATGCCGCCGAACAGGTCGTCAGTCAGATCCGCGCGGCGGGCGGCGAGGCGATCGCCGTCCGCGCCGATGTGTCACAGGAAGGCGATACGGTACGGCTGTTCGAGACGGTCGACCAGGAACTGGGTACGGTGACGGCGCTGGTCATCAACGCCGGCATCCTCGAAACGCAGATGCGTGTGGACCAAATGGACGCCGCGCGCGTGGCGCGCATCATGCAAGCCAACGTTGTGGGCCCCTTCATCTGCGCGCGCGAAGCCGTGCGCCGCATGTCGACCCGGTCGGGCGGCCAGGGCGGCGTGATCGTCAACATCTCGTCGGCCGCTGCTCGCCTGGGCTCGCCGGGTGAGTATGTGGACTACGCCGCCTCGAAAGGCGCGATGGACACGATGACGATCGGCCTGGCCAAGGAAGTGGCCGCCGAAGGCATCCGCGTCAATGGCGTGCGGCCTGGCGTGATCTATACCGAGATTCACGCGAGCGGCGGCGAGCCGGCACGCGTGGATCGTGTGGCGGCCAAGGTGCCGATGGGCCGTGGCGGCCAGGTCGATGAGGTGGCCGCCGCAGTCTTGTGGCTGTGCGCCGACGAGGCGAGTTACGCCACCGGCGCCATCATCGACGTGGCCGGCGGGATCTGAACGTCATGTGTCGTTAAAAGCGCGCAACGGGCGGCATTCATTTACACGCCGGCCCCCTTTTGACTACACTGCCGGGTTACTCCGCACGCGCCCTTCTGGCGCCACACTGCTTCCCAATGATCCGTTTTCAACACGTCTCGCTTGCCCGCGGGGTCAAACCCCTGCTGGAAAGCGTCGATCTGCTTCTCAATCCCGGCGACAAAATCGGCCTGATCGGCGCCAACGGCGCCGGCAAGTCCAGCCTCTTCGGCCTGTTGCGCGGCGAGCTGCACCCCGACCAGGGCGAGCTCAGCTACCCGCCCAACTGGCGCCTGGCCTATGTGGCGCAGGAAACGCCGGCCCTGGATCGTTCCGCCATCGATTACGCCATCGATGGCGACATCACGCTGCGCGCGCTCGAGCAAGAACTCGCGGCCCTCGAGGCGCAGCCCGAGTCGTCGGAAAACGGCATTGCGATCGGCAACCTGTACGGCGCACTGGCCGATGCCGACGCGTATACCGTGCAGTCGCGGGCCGAGCAGTTGCTCACCGGCCTGGGCTTCTCGATGGCGCAGATGAACCAGCCGTTGACGAGTTTCTCTGGCGGCTGGCGGATGCGGCTCAATCTGGCGCAGGCGCTGATGTGCCCGTCGGATCTGCTGCTGCTGGACGAGCCCACCAACCACCTGGATCTCGATGCCATCATCTGGCTCGAAGACTGGTTGAAGCGTTATCCCGGCACGCTCATCATCATTTCCCACGATCGCGACTTCCTCGATGAAGTGGTCAATGTGATCGTGCATATCGACGAGCGCAAGTTGAAGCGGTATTCGGGTCACTATTCGTCCTTCGAACGTCAGCGCGCCGCGCAGCTCGAACTGGCCGCCGGCCAGCAGGAAAAGCAGATGCGCCAGAAAGCGCATCTGGAGTCGTTCATCAACCGCTTCAAGGCGCAGGCCAGCAAGGCACGCCAGGCACAGAGCCGGATCAAGGCTCTGGCGCGCATGGAAGAACTGGCGCCATTGCGCGCCGCCGCCGAATTCTCATTTCAGTTTCGCGAGCCGGCGCGTGCGCCCGATCCATTGCTGGTGCTCGACGATGTGCGGGCGGGCTATCGCGATGCCGAGACCGGTCGGGAAAACGCCATCATCGGCGGCATCGGGTTTTCGCTGCAAAGCGGCCAGCGTATCGGTTTGCTGGGCGTGAACGGCGCCGGCAAATCCACGCTGATCAAAACGATTGCCGGGGAAATCGATCCGTTATCGGGCACGGCCACGCTGGGCAAGGGGCTGTCGATCGGCTACTTCGCACAGCATCAGGTCGAAATGCTGCGCCATGACGAATCGCCGCTCTGGCACATGAACAAGATCGCGCCCACGACGCGCGAGCAGGAACTGCGCAACTTTCTGGGCGGCTTCAACTTTGCGGGCCCGATGGCGACGGCATCGATCAAGCCGTTTTCCGGTGGCGAAAAAGCCCGCCTGGCGTTGGCCTTGATCGTGTGGCAAAAGCCGAATCTGCTGCTGCTCGACGAGCCCACCAACCACCTGGATCTCGAAACGCGCGAAGCGTTGACGGATGCCTTGGCGCAGTTCGAAGGCACACTGATTCTGGTGTCGCACGATCGGCATTTGCTGCGTGCCACCACCGACCAGTTCATCATCGTGGCCGACGGCCGCGTGCAGCCGTTCGATGGCGATCTGGAAGACTACAAGGCATGGTTGTTTGCGACCAAGCTCGACAGCAAGAAGGCGGCGAGCCTGGCCTGAATGGCGTCGACGGACGACACGCTGCCGGCCGCCAGCGAGTCACGTTCTTGCCGCATCGCCATCAGGTGAACCGATGCGGGTGTCGAACAGATCACGCAGCGCATCGACGCCACTCAATCCGGCCTGGATCGCCAGCATCAACAGAATGCGCGCTTTCCAGGCCGAGAGATCACCGCTCAGCACGGCCCCGGCATCCACCAGTTGCCGCGTCGATCCCGCAAACCCGTAACCGATGCGCGTGCCCCCGGTGGGAATGCGAGTGGCGATCACCACCGGCACCTCTCGCGTGCGCGCCCGTTCGATGGCCTCGAACATCGCCCCGTTGACGTGACCCGAGGCGACGGCCTGAATCACCAGGCCCCGCGCGCCCAGTTTGACGGCCGCATCCACCAGCCGGCCACTTGCGCCCGCATACATCGATACGATGTCGACCTCGGGCAGCGGCTCGCCGGTGAGCGGCACATACAACGACCGCATCGGCCGGCGATGGAACATCACCCGGTCGGCGGACACCGCGCCGATAAACCCCCACTCCCCGGACTGAAAGGTTTCCACATCCAGTGTGTGCGTCTTGCGCACCTCACGCGCCGCATTGATGTGGTCGTTCAACGCCACCATCACGCCCATGCCGCGAGCCTCCGGGCAACGGCAGATGCGGATGGCATTGAGCAGATTGCGTGGCCCGTCGAAGTCCGGCTCAGAGGCATTGCGTTGCGCACCCGTAAGCACAACGGGTTTACCGGTATCCAGCGTCACGTCGAGAAACCAGGCCGTTTCTTCGAGCGTGCTGGTGCCGTGCGTGACGACCACCCCGGCAATATCGCTGCGCGCGACCAGTTCGGCCACCGCGCGCTGCAACGCCAGCCAATGCTCGGGCGAGATGTGCGGCGACGCAACGCACATCAGATCGAGCACTTCGATCTCATCGGTATCGACCCGATCGGCGATGCATTCAATCAGTGCCGCGCCCGACATCACCGGCATGGCCAGCCCGGTCGCGGCATCGATACGCGAAACGATGGTGCCGCCCGTCGTCACCACCGCCACCCTGGTCGCTGCCGTGCGCATCAGTCGAGTGAAATGCCGGCGGTTTGCACCACGTCACGCCATTTGCGCGTTTCGGCCTGCACGTAGTCGGCGAATTGCTTGGGGGTGCCGCCTACCGCCTGCGCGCCCAAGCCTTGCAGCTGCTGCTTTACGTCGGGCATGGCAAGAATCTCGTTGATCTGCTTGTTCAGTTTGTCGACGATCGGCTGTGGCGTGCCCTTGGGCGCGGCGAGCCCGTTCCAGGAGTTGACCTCGAAGTCCTTGAGACCCGCCTCGGCCATGGTAGGCACATTGGGCAATTCCGGCAGGCGCTTCGCATAGGCCACGGCAATCGGACGCAACTGCCCGCTTTGCATGTGCCCCAAGGCGCCCAGCGACGTCATGAAGCCCATTGACACATTGCCGGCCAGCACATCCGTCATGGCAGGCGTGGCCCCCTTGTACGGAACATGCAGCATGCTCACACCCGTACGCAGCTTGAACATTTCGCCCGCCAGGTGGGGCGAGCCGCCAACGCCTGAAGACGCGAAAGTGAGCTTGCCCGGCTCGGCTTTGGCCAAGGCGATCAACGACGGCAGATCCTTTACCGGCAAGGCTGCATTCGTGACCAGTACGCTGGGCGACGACATGAACTGGATGATGGGTACCAGGTCGCGGTCGGTGTCATAGTTCAGGTTTTTGTAGACGGACATATTGGTGGCGTTGGCGATCGTCTCCACCAGCAACGTATAGCCATCAGGCTTCGCGCGCACCACTTGCTCGGTCGCGATATTCGACCCTGCGCCCGCCTTGTTTTCCACCACGACCGCGCGTCCCCACGCCTGCGTGAGCTTGCTGGCGACCAATCGTGCCACCACATCGGTAGCGCCGCCGGGGGGGTATCCCACAATGATGGAAATGGGACGAGACGGGTAATTTTCGATCGCTTCGGTTTGCGCGTGAACGACAGACCACGTACAAGACAATGCGGCCACCAGCGCAACGGCGCCAGCCCCTTTGATGTGCAGACTCTTCATTGCTCCTCCAGATATAGCGTGTTCGATGCGGGGACCGACGAACGAGGCGTATGCTCGCCTTCAACTGAACATGCGCCATGCATGCACGGCCGCTCGAGCCGTGCGGGCATGCCGATGGCCAGCCCCCTTGTTATAGCGCCAACCTGGGAATATGGGCGTGAATGCCCTAAAAGAAAACCGTAAAGCCCTGACGTCCTAGATCAATATTTTTGATGTGTGACGTGGCAGGATGCGGCGTGGTGCGGGCTCGCGCATGCTCTAGAGCAAGCGTTCAGCCGGTTCCCTGGGTATCCGCTCGGCCACGTCGGCGCTCGCCTCCACGGCATGCAAGGCACGCCGCAGTTGCAATCCCAAGGTATAGGATGCAGGCATCAAGGGACGCCGCACCTCCTCGTCGATCCATCCCAGGAGCGACAGCGCCCGTTTGACCGGCACCGGGTTGGGCTCGGCAAACAGCAGCCGCGTGAGCGGCCGCAAGCGCTTGAAGAGTGAGGCGGTGGCGTCGCGGTCGCCCGCGCGGGCGTGCCGGGCCAGGGCCACCACCCACTCCGGATACAGATTGGCGATCACCGGAATGGCACCGGTGCCACCGTCGAGCAGATGCGCCGCCAACGACGCATCGTCGCCGCACAGCGCAGGCAGCACCGGATTGTGCCGCAGCGCTTTCAGCACTGCAGGCTGGCATTCCTTGATGGCGGCAATGCCGGGCTGACGTGCAAGGATCTCCATCGTTTCCACGGCAATGGCCACACCCGTGCGCTTGGGCACGTTGTACAGCACGATCGGCTTATCGGTGGCGTCGGCCACCGCCCGAAAATGCCACACCAGTCCCGCCTGAGTCGGCGCCAGGTAGTACGGCGGCGGCACCAGATAACCCGCCGGCTCGAAGCCGTTGAGTCGCCGGACGCTTGCGGCAATCTGCTGCGTATCGACACCGCCCACGCCAATCATCAGCGGCAATGCCTGCGCCTCGCTTGCCAGCGTTTTCAGTACGGCGGTTTTCTCCGCGCCCGACAGCAGATTCCCCTCGCCGGTGGAACCGAACACCACCAGACCGTCGATTCCGGCCTGGCGATAATGGCGATGCAGCCGCCGGACGGCTTCGAGATCGACGCGGCCGTCGCGCAGCGGCGTCACCATCGGCAACCAGATCCCTGCGAACGGCGTGCCTTGCGCACATGTGGCCATCTCAGTGCACCGCCACGTTGGTGGCGACACGAATGGCGCCGAATTCAGCAGCGGGCACGCGCCGCATGATCCTGTCCATCACTTGAGGCATCTCGGCCACCGTGGTGCTGAGCTGCACGGTGGTGCGTCCGTGAGCGTGATCGACCGCCATTGCATAAACGCCGAGATCGTCACCCAACGCACCATGCAGCGCACGCCGCAACGCCAGCGCGTCGAGACTTTCGACACGAAGCGTCAACACCACGCAAGCGGGCGTCTCGTCTGCACGGGGCGGCATGGACTGCCCGAGCGGGGGAAGGGTCAAGCGAGAAAGCGTTGGGCGAATAGACATATCGGGGATAAGCAGGCGGCCTCAACGGCGGCGATAGCTCAGTGATTGATGACGTCTTCACTATAGAAATTCGCGCCTAAAAGGCGCGAATAAATGACGGGCGAATCCCGTAAAAAAGGTGTCAAGGTCTACACGGCGAAGCGATAGCCCACGCCGATCTCAGTAAGCAGGTACACCGGCTGCGCGGGATCGGCCTCGAGTTTGTGGCGCAGGTGCCCCATGTAGATCCGCAGATAATGGCTGTTCTCGATCTGTGTGGGCCCCCACACCTCGCGCAGCAATTCGCGATGCGTGACGACCTTGCCGCGGCGGGCAGCGAGTACCGCCAGCAGACGATATTCGAGCGTGGTGAGATGCACGTGCTGGCCTGCACGCGTGACGGCGCGCGTCGAGAAATCCACGGCCACGTCGCCGAAGGTGAGTGCCGATGCCTGGCCCGCCCCGGCGCGTGCATGCCGGCGCAGGAGCACGCGCAGCCGCGCCAGCAATTCGCCGATGCCGAAAGGCTTGGCCAGGTAGTCGTCGGCCCCGGCGTCAAGCGCTGCGATCTTGTCGCTTTCGGCGCTGCGTGCGGACAGCACCAGCACAGGCACCTGCGTCCAACTGCGCAACTCGGCGATCAAGCTCATGCCGTCGGCATCGGGCAATCCCAGATCGACGATCACGAGATCGGGATGACGCGTGCCCGCCTCGATCAGGCCCCGCTTGACCGTATCGGCTTCGAAGACTGCACAGCCTTCGCTTTCGAGCGCGGATCGAACGAAGCGCCGAATGCCGGGATCGTCCTCGATGACCAGAATATTGGGTTGATACTCGAACATGGCGATTACACCGCCTCCGGTTGTACGGCCGGCGCATCGCGCAGCGGCAGGGAGAAAACAAAACGCGCACCACTCGCCTGACCCGGGGTGGCATCGACCCAGATTCGGCCGCGATGGGCCGTCACGATGGCATCGCACACGGCAAGGCCCAAGCCCACACCCGGGGTAGCTGATTCACGCTCGCCGCGCGCAAATTTCTCGAAGATATGCCCCCGCGCGTCGGCCGGCACGCCCGGCCCGTTGTCGGCCACGCTGACCCATACTTCACGCTCGTGCACGGCCGCGTCGAGCCACACCTCGCTGCCGGGCGGGGTGTATTTGCCGGCATTCTCCAGCAGATTGCAGAGCACACGATCGATCAGCACCGGGTCGCATTCCACGAGCGGCACCGCCGAGAGATCGCCCACATGCACGGTATGCCGCGACATCGCGTCGCGCATCGCACTCAAAGCCGTGCCGGCGAGTTCTTCGATCGATTGCCAATCGCGCTTGATCGGCGTGTCGCGATCCTGCAGGCGCGCCATATCGAGCAGATTGGCCACCAGCGCATGCATGCGGCGCGCTTGGTCGCGAATATCAGCCACGGTGGCAAGCGCGGCGGCGTCGAGATCGCGACGTGTGTGCAGCAACGTTTCGGCGGTGCCGATCAAGCCCGTCAGCGGCGTGCGCAGATCGTGCGATACCGCCGCCAGCAACGCCCCGCGCAATTTCTCCGACGCCACGCTGATGAGCGCCGCTTGCGCGACCTCCACGTAGTGCAAGCGCTCCAAGGCGATTGCAATCAAGGTGGCGTAGGCCTCGATGCGCCGGCGCGCATCGGGATGATGCAGGCCGGCGGCAGCGGGATCGTCCACGACCAACACGCCGCGCGTGCGCATCGGCGCCTTCAAAGGCAGATACAGCATCGTCTGCGTGGCCAGCGTTGCCGTGCCTGCCCCGGCCGTCTGACCGTGATCGCACACCCACTGCGCCACGGCGACGTCGGGACGGGCGCCCTGCCCCGCATCGGACTGCGCCAGACGCAAGCGATCGTCCAGGCCCAAAATATAGACCGTGCAATGCGAGCCAAATCCAGCGGCCACGAAAGCCGTGACCGAACCGACGATCTGCTCTGGCACAAGCGCGGCGGATAGTTCGCGCGCGAACTCGTACAAGCCGCGTGCATCGGCTTCACGCTTCACGGACCGCTCGGCCTGCATGCGCAATCCTGCGGTCAGTTGTCCGACCAGAATGCCCACGCCCAGCAGCACCGCGAAGGTGACCAGGTACTGAACATCCGAAACGGCGAACGACGCGATGGGCTGGACGAAAAAGAAATCGAAGAGCGCTACGCTGACGACTGCGGAAAACGCGGCGGGTCCGCGACCCAGCCGCAGCCCAACCCCGACCACCGCAAGCAAAAACAGCATGACAATGTTGGTCTGGTGCAGCACGGGAAAGACCAGCGCCGATAGCCCGGCCGCCAGCGCACAATAGACGCTCGCCCACACGTAAGCGCCCGCCGCGCGCATCCCATTTGGAGAACCGCCTGCGCCACGCGCCGTGCGAGCCCTATCCGCTCGGCCATCTCCCTTGGCCTGGGCGGCCGCGATCGCCGGCGAGCTCGCCGGCATGGAAGGCGCCGCCACGCGCGCCGTACCCGGAGCCACCGCCGCCACGCGGATCAAGTCGATATCCGGGCAACGCGCGGCCAACTGATCGGCCAGGCGATGCCGGTGCCAGGACCAGGCTGGCGCAACAGCCCCCGCAAGCAGGCTCGATAACGACCAGCGCAATCCGCGCGGCCGTCGCTGCCTGCGGCCCAGCGCCACTTTGGTGATGTTGTGACGCTGAATGTACTGCGCCACGGCATCGACCAGATCGCCGCCACCCAGCGTTTCGCACCGTGCGCCCCACCCCGTGGCCATTGCCAGCACCGCCTGCAGGCGGTCGTGCGTCGCCGTGGGCAGCGGCGCCACACGCAAGGTTTCGACGGTGACCACATGCAGATCGCATTCGAGTTGCTGACTCAAACGATGCGCGCTGCGCACGATCGCTTCGGCATCGTCATCGCCACCCACGCAAGCCAGGACCGCTTCGCGCGTGCGCCACACCTCACCGATGGCGCGATCCTGCCGATAGGCTTGCATGTCGTCGTCGACATGGTCGGCCGTGCGGCGCAAGGCGAGTTCCCGCAACGCGAAAAGGTTGCCTTTGCGAAAGAAGTTGCGGGTGGCGTGCCGCGCCTGTTCGGGCACATATACCTTCCCTTGCTTCATGCGGGTCAACAGCTCATCGACCGGCAGATCCACCAGAATGACTTCATCGGCAGCGTCGAAAACGGCATCGGGCACGGTCTCCCACACAGGCACACCTGTGATGCCGCCCACGGCCTCATTCAAACTGTCGAGATGCTGCACGTTGACGGTGGTCCAAACGTGGATGCCCGCAGCCAGCAGTTCCTGCACGTCCTGCCAGCGCTTGGCGTGCCGCGATCCCGGTGCGTTGGTATGCGCAAGCTCATCCACCAACAGGAGGGCCGGCTTGCGCGCGAGTGCGCCGTCGAGATCGAATTCGCTGAGTTCGTGCCCGCGGTAGGCCACGCCGAGCCGCGGCAACACCGGCAGGCGATCGAGCAACGCCTGGGTGTCGCGCCGCGCATGCGTTTCGACCACACCCACGAGTACATCGCCACCCTGCGCCAGGAGCCCGAGCGCGGCCTGCAGCATCGCGTAGGTTTTGCCCACACCCGCCGAAGCCCCGAAGTAGATTCGCAACTTGCCGCGGGCGGCGTCCTGCTCGGCCACGTCGAGCGCCCGCAGCAGTCGATCGGGGTCGGGTCGCGCGTTATCGGATAAGGCCATCGGCGGCGTGCGTATCGATCAGTGTTAAAGCCATTACTTGGGCGGCGCCATTCGGTCCAACGCCAGATTCAGCGTCAACACATTTACAGCAGGCTCGCCCAATATAGCCAGCAATGGCGTATCGGTGTGCGCCGCGATGGCATTTTGCACGTCCGCGGTCGACAAACCCCGCGCGCGCGCGACGCGGGCGGCCTGAAACTGCGCTGCCGCCGGGCTGATATGCGGATCGAGACCGCTGGCCGACGCCGCAATCAAATCGACCGGAATCGGTGCAGGATTGCCCGGATCGGCGGCACGCAATGCGGCCACGCGAGCCTGCACCGCCTGCGCCAGTGCCGGGTTGCTGGGGCCGAGATTGGACCCGCCGGAGGCGGCAGCGTTGTACGCCATGGGCGCGGTGGCCGACGGCCGGCTCCAGAAGTACTCGGGCGTGCTGAACGCCTGCCCGATCAAGGACGACCCCACGACGACGCCGTTGCGCTCGATCAGCGAACCGCTGCTTTGCTGCGGAAATGCCAGCGAGGCCACGCCAGTGGTCGCCAGCGGATACAGCAGCCCCGTCAGCACGGAGAGCGCCACGAGGCAGACCAGCGCGGGCCGGAAAATGCCGGCGCGGGGGGGTGAATCAATAGCGGTCGAGATAGCCATGAAGAACTCCAGAATCGGTAGACCCGCCTGACGCATGCAGTGCCAAGCGGTGGAAGAGATTAACGAAAGAAAGGCGGGTTGATGGACGAGCCGCCCGGCATCACACCCACCCGCCTGCCACCAGAATCAGATCGATGATCTTGATGCCGGCAAACGGCACCAGCAGGCCACCCAGGCCGTAGACGAGCAGATTGCGGCGCAGCAGCACCGCAGCACCCAGCGGCCGATAGCGCACGCCTTTCAAAGCAAGCGGAATCAGCGCGACGATGATGAGCGCATTGAAGATCACGGCCGACAGGATCGCCGACGCCGGTGTGGCCAGGCCCATGATGTTGAGCAGGCCCAACTGCGGATAGACCGTGATGAAGGCGGCGGGAATGATCGCGAAGTATTTCGCGATATCGTTCGCCACGCTGAACGTGGTCAATGCGCCGCGGGTCATGAGCATCTGCTTGCCGATCTCGACGATCTCGATGAGCTTGGTGGGATTGGAGTCCAGGTCCACCATATTGCCTGCCTCCTTGGCCGCCTGCGTGCCGGAGTTCATCGCCACGGCCACGTCGGCCTGCGCCAACGCCGGTGCGTCGTTGGTACCGTCGCCCGTCATCGCCACCAGGCGGCCTTCTGCCTGATAGGTGCGGATCAGTTTGAGCTTGGCTTCGGGCGTGGCTTCGGCCAGAAAGTCGTCCACGCCCGCTTCCGCGGCAATCGACGCCGCGGTCAACCGGTTATCGCCCGTGATCATGACCGTCTTGATGCCCATGCGGCGCAACTCGCCGAAGCGCGCCTGGATATCGGGTTTGACGATGTCTTTCAATTCGATCACGCCCAGGACGCGATCGTCGTCGCTCACCATCAAGGGCGTGCTGCCCCGCCGAGCCACGTCGTCGGCGGCGCGGCGGCACGCCTCCGGCACCTTTGCACCCTGCGTGCTCACCCAGCCGTCGATCGCGTCGACCGAGCCTTTCCGAATGCGGCGGCCGTTCAGATCCACGCCGCTCATCCGCGTCTGCGCTGTGAAGGCGACGAAGACAGCATCAGGCGCCACGGCCCCACCGCCCTGTTGATCCACGCGATCGGCAAGCATCACGATACTGCGCCCTTCCGGCGTCTCGTCGGCTTGCGACGCCAATCTGGCCGCGTGCGCCAAAGCCTGCGCGCTGACGCCGGGCGCGGGTACGAACGTCGCCGCCTGGCGATTGCCGTAGGTGATGGTGCCGGTTTTGTCGAGCAACAGCACATCCACATCGCCTGCCGCCTCCACGGCACGGCCCGAGGTTGCGATCACGTTCGCCTGCATCATGCGGCTCATTCCGGCCACGCCGATAGCCGACAAAAGACCGCCGATCGTGGTGGGAATCAAACACACCAACAAGGCCACCAGAACGGTCACCGAGACGGCCTCCCCCGCGCCCGCACTGCCCACGGCGAAAATCGAGAATGGCAGCAGCGTGATCACGACGAGCAGAAACACCATCGTCAAACCCACCAGCAAAATCGTCAGTGCGATTTCGTTGGGCGTTTTATGGCGCTTGGCGCCTTCGACCATGCCGATCATGCGATCCAGAAAGCTCTCGCCCGGGTCGGCCGCAATCTGCACGAACAACCAGTCGGAAAGCACGCGTGTGCCGCCGGTGACGGATGAAAAATCGCCACCGGACTCGCGGATGACCGGCGCGGACTCACCGGTAATGGCGCTTTCATCGACGGATGCGACGCCCGCCAATACCAGGCCATCGCCGGGAATCGTGTCGCCGGCCTCCACCAGCACGACGTTGCCGCGACGCAGGTCGCCCGACGCGCGGGCCGCGCTGCGTTCGCGCCACGTGGCCGGTGTGGCAGCCCCCGCATCGCCGGGCTTGAAATCCTTCAGCACCCGCGCCACCACCGTGGTGCGCAAGCCGCGCAAGGCGGCCGCCTGCTGCTTGCCGCGCCCCTCGGCCAGCGCCTCGGCAAAGTTCGCGAACAACACGGTGAACCACAGCCAGACGGCAATGGCGAGGATAAAGCCCGCAGGCGCATCGGCAGTGCCGTTCAGCGCCATGATCCACAGCACCGTGGTCAGCAGACTGCCGATGTAGACCACGAACATGACGGGGTTCTTGATCTGCGCTGCGGGCGAGAGTTTGCGCAGGCTATCGATGAGCGCGGGTACCAGCAAAGCGCCGGATGAGGGACGCGGCGGCTTGACCGGAGACGGGGTCGCAGCGGCCGCAGCAGTGGCGGTGTCAAGCCGATCCGGCGCAGGCGCAAGCCCAGCCGCTGGCGTCAAAGACGTGCCGGACGCGGACGATGAAGACACTGATGATTCGAATTTGGCCATGATGGTCATTGCCCAGTATTTAAGGTTGCAGATGTTCGGCGACGGGACCCAGTGCCAGCGCGGGCACGTAGGTCAACGCGCCTACCAGCAGCACTGCACCGATCAGCAGCACGACGAAGAGCGGCCCGGTGGTGGGCATCGTGCCCGGACCCGGCGCTACGCGCGGTTTGGCGGCCAGCGAACCGGCCATGGCCAGCACCGCCACGATCACGGCGAAGCGGCCGAACCACATCGCTACGCCCAACAGCACGTTGTAGAACGGCGTATTGGCCGACAGACCGGCGAATGCGCTGCCGTTGTTGTTGGCCGCGGACGACACGGCGTACAGAATTTCGGAGAACCCATGCATGCCGGGATTGAGAATCCCCGCCTGGCCTGCGGCCAGCGATACGGCCAGCGCCGTACCGCTCAACACCAGCAGCGGCGTGACGAGAATCACGATGGCGATCATTTTCATGTCGAACGCTTCGATCTTCTTGCCCAGATACTCAGGCGTGCGCCCGATCATCAGGCCGGCAATGAAAACGCCCAGAATCGCGAAGGCCAGCATGCCGTAGAGGCCCGAGCCCACGCCGCCAAACACCACTTCGCCCAGTTGCATCAACAGCAATGGCGGCAGTCCGCCCATCGCCGTCAACGAATCGTGCATGCCGTTGACCGCACCGCATGACGCGGCGGTGGTGATGGCGACGAAAAGCGACGTGGCCGAGATGCCGAAGCGCGCCTCCTTGCCTTCCATATTGCCGCCGGGCGCGATGGCCGAATGGGCAGCGTCCACGCCGGCGTGCGCCAACATCGGATTGGCCTGCGATTCGAAATGTGCGGTGGCGATCGCAAACACGCAAAATAGGATCGCCATGGCGGCCAACACAGCAACGCCCTGCCGCCGATTGCCGACCATTTCCCCAAACGCAAAGCACAACGCGGCGGGAATGGCGAAGATCGCCAGCATTTCAAGGAAATTGGTCAGCGCCGTCGGATTTTCATAAGGGTGCGCCGAGTTCGCGTTGAAGAATCCGCCGCCGTTGGTGCCGAGCATTTTGATGGCTTCCTGCGAGGCTACCGGCCCCATCGCAATGGTTTGCGTTTGCGTGGTCGCCGCAATTGTCGTGGGTTTGCCTGCGGCATCCAGCACGGCGGCACCCGCGGCATCCATCACCGGCTTGTCATAGGTTTGCGCCTGAACCGTCTGCACGTCCTGATAGCCGGACAGATTCTGGATGACCCCCTGGCTGACCAGCGCCAGCGCCAGAACGAACGAGACCGGCAACAACACATACAGCGTGCTGCGCACCACATCCGTCCATACATTGCCGATGGTGGCGGCGCTGTGCCGCGACAGGCCGCGCACCAGCGCAAACAACACCGCAATGCCGGTGGCGGCAGAGAGAAAGTTCTGTACCGTCAACCCCAGCATCTGGGTGAGGTAGCTCATCGTGGCTTCACCGCTGTAGCCCTGCCAATTGGTGTTGGCCACGAAACTGATCGCGGTATTGAAGGCCGAATCCGGCGATACCGCGGTCATGCCCGCAGGATTGAACGGCAATCCGCCTTGCAAGCGCTGCAGGGCATAGAGCGCCACCGCACCCATGGCGTTCAACGCAATGACGCCCAGGGCATATCCCTTCCAACCCATCTCGGCACCGGGATCGACGCCGGCGAGCTTGTAAAGCCCGCGCTCCAGCGGCTGCCCCCAGCGGGTCAGCACACAACGTTCGCCGCTCATCACGATACGGATGTAGCGGCCGAGAAAAGGCGCGATCGCAAAGAGCACCAGCAGGTACACCGCCAGCAGCCCGATAAATTCGGCATTCATCAGAACTTCTCCGGCTTGAAGAGTGCGACACACAGATAGACCACCAGGCACCCGGCGACGACGGCACTCAACCAGTACAGGCCGCTCATGATTGGGCTCCCGAACGCAACGCGCCGCAAAAGTGCGCCAGTGCGACGGTTACGGCCACAATCGCCGCAAACGCGACGGCATAGATGACATCCACAATGCTTCTCCTCGCGGCAGGTTTGCCGCAGACAACGCAGGCCGATCGCGACAGAAATGCATGCGATGACCCGACACCGGAGAGCTTAGAAAAACCCGCATAAATGCCGCGTAAAGCTTCGCGGCGTGCGCGTAAAGAAGGTGTAAAAAAGCGCCACAAGGGCGCTTCGAATGTGCGAATCGACGCCCGGAGTGTGCGTCTGAGGGTGGCGTCTGGAAGACCCGCCTGGGAGCCACCTCCGGAAGTCGCTTGGGGATGTACGCCCTACCCTTCAGGTCCGTGATGTCCGCTAGCCGGCCGATGTGACCACCAGCGATGACGCGAGATAGCGCCCGCCGCGAGCGCCCGTGAGCGTGCCGTTCTCCACGGTAAGCCGGCCCCCCAGCAGCACGTGCCGCATGCCGATGGGCGGCTCGGCGGGCGACTCGAACGTGGCCGGACTGGCGACCGACGCCGCATCGAAGATCGCCAGGTCGGCCACCGCGCCTGCGCGCACGGCACCTCGATCCGTCAACCCGAATTTGAGCGCGGTCAGGCCGCTCATCTTGTGCACGGCCGTTTCCAGCGAGAACAATCCCACATCGCGCGCGTAGTGGCCCAGCACCCGCGGGAACGTGCCCCACAGGCGCGGATGCGGACGCGCGTCTTTCGATAAGCCGTCGGACCCCACCATGGTGTCGGGGAAGGCCAGAATGCGCTGAACGTCGTCTTCGGACATGATGAAGTACACCGCCCCGCCCGGCTGCAGCCGCACTGCCGCCTCGTGCGCCGTGCATCCCCATTCGCCGGCAATATCGTGCAGATCGCGGCCGCTGACCTCCGGATGCGGCGCCGACCAGGTGATCATGATCCGATCGCACAATGCGATGCGTTCCGGGCGCAGCATCGTGCTCGATGCCGCATAGGGGTAGCAGTCCAGGCACAGGTCCTGATGCTGCGCCGCCTGCGAGAGCAACGCCAAGGTCTCGACCGAGCGGCCGTGATTGGCCTGGCCGACCAGCTTGTGATGCGAAATGATCACGGGCGCTTCAAGCGCCGCACCGATGCGCAGCGACTCTTCGATGGCGGGCACGATCCGGTCGCCTTCGTCCCGCATGTGTGTGGCATATACGCCACCGCACTCGCGCATGGGCGCAGCCACGGCGATGATCTCCGCTTCGGATGCCGCAGCGGCCGGCGGATAGAACGTGCCTGTGGAGAGACCGATGGCACCTTCGTGCAGCGCTTGCGCGAAATCCGCACGCATCGCTTCGATTTCATCGGCGGTGGCAGCACGATCCAGAGTGCCCATGTGCCGCACCCGCAATGTGGAATGCCCCACCATCGCCACCACGTTCACCGCCGGATCCGCGGCCTCGATCGCGGCCCGGTAGGCCGCAAACGTGGGATAGCGGTAGGCGTCGCCCAATAGATTGAGCGGCGGCGGCACGGCTGCCTGCGTCACCAAGGGCGCCAGACTTAGGCCGCAGTTGCCGTTCACCACTGTCGTCACGCCCTGCAAGGCCTTGAACGCCATGGCCGGCGTTTCGAGCACGGCAAAATCGTCGTGCGCGTGGCTGTCGATAAAGCCGGGTGCCACGATCAAGCCCGCCACATCGAGGCTGCGTTGCGCCTGCGCGGCGCTCAGATCGCCCACTGCCGCGATGCGCCCGTCGATGATGCCGACATCAGCCCGCATGCGCGGCGCACCGCTGCCGTCGATCACCGTGCCGCCAAGGAGAAGTAGGTCGTAAAGCATGAGCGATCAGTGCCTGGTCATGAAGTGTGTTGGTCGATTAATCAATCCGCGCGCCGCTTTCTTTTACGACCACGGCCCACTTGCGGGTTTCGCGATCGATCAACGCGCGGAAATCCTGCTGCGAGCCTCCGATCGTCTCGAACGCCAATTCGCCGAGCTTCTTCTTCACGGCGTCGTCGGCCAGCATGGCATTGAATTCCTGATTGAGCCGCTGCACGACCGGTTCGGGTGTGCCCGCCGGCAAGACGAAGCCGCCCCAGGCTTGCATCTCGTAGCCGGCCACACCGGCTTCCTGCATGGTGGGCACGGTGGGCGACAACGGGCTGCGCGTGGTGGCAGTCACGGCCAGCGCCCGCACACTACCCGCGTTGACGCTGGGCAGAATCGACGGCAAGTTGTCGAACATCAGTTGCACGCTGCCGCCGATCACGTCCTGGATGGCTTGCGGGCTTCCCCGATAGGGCACGTGCAGCACGTCGATTTTCTCGGTGGTCTTGAACAGTTCGCCGCCCAGGTGGCTGGTGGTGCCGTTGCCCGCCGAGGCCATCGTCAGTTTGCCGGGATTGGCTTTCGCGTAGGCAATGAGCTCCGCCACATTCTTGACCGGCAGGTCGCGGTTGACCACGAGCAGGTTGGACGTGGTGGTGGCGGCCACGACCGGGATCAAATCGCGTTCGACGTTGTAGGGCAGATCCGCAAACAGCGCACGGTTGATCGCCAGTGTGGCGATATTGCCGTAACCCAGTGTGTAGCCGTCCGGCTCGGATCGTGCCACCGCCTGGATGCCGATATTGCCGGCGGCGCCGGGCCGATTCTCGACCACGACCGGTTGCCCCAGCCGCTTGGCCAGTTCCGACGCCAGGTAGCGGCACAGAATATCCGGCGACCCGCCTGCAGCGGACGGCACGATCAGGCGTACGGGGCGGTCGGGCCAAGCGGCATGGGCATGCGCGAATGGACTGGCGAGCAAACCGACTAAAACCAGAGTACGGACGAAGTTTCGGCGTAGCATGAGGTGTGTTTTCCCTTTGAATATCGCGCTCTTGAGCCCGTGGCCCGACGCATCGATCGATTATGCGGCGCGGGACGCCAATTGCGCAGCGACTTTTTTCGAAGAAAAAGATTCCAATTCGTCATGAAACGTCCGCACGGCAAATTCATTCCCTCCGTCAATCACCTCACCGCCTTCGATGCGGTGGCGCGCATGGGCAGCATTACGGCGGCGGCACGCGCGCTGTCGCTCACGCAAAGCGCCGTCAGCAAGCAGGTGGCGGATCTGCAGGCCTTCGTCGACGTTGCGTTGTTCGAGCGGCGCGACGGCAAGCTCGTGCTCACGCGTGCGGGCGAGCAGTATCTGAGCCGCGTGCAACCGGCGTTGGGCGAACTCGAAAGCGCCACGCTCGAAGTGATGGCCACGCGCGGTGCAGGCGGTCATCTCAACTTGTCGGTGCCTGCCACCTTCGGGGCGATGTGGCTGCTGCCGCGGCTCAATCAGTTCGCAGAAAGCGCGCCGCACATCGTCATCAACCTGTCCACCAAGATCGGCACGGTGGTCTTGCCGGCGCCCGATGTGGATGCCGCCATCATGTATGTGGATGGCCCGGTCGCCGACGATCTGTGGTGCCAACCCATCCTGCCGCTGACGGTATTGCCGGTGTGCAGCCCGGCATTGCTGCAGCGGCGGGCGCCGCCCGCAACGCTCCTCGCGACGTTGCCGTTGTTGCATCAGGGATCGATGCCCGACGCGTGGGCCAGCTATTGCGCGGCCCGCGGCCATGGCGCCCTCACCGCCCGCGCCGGTCCCCGTTACGCGTTGTTGAGCATGGGCCTGCACGCGGCACGGGCAGGTCTTGGCATCGCGCTGCTGCCGCCTTATGTGGTGGCCGACGCCGTCACGCGCGGCGAACTCGTCGTGCTCGACGATGCAGCGCACCCGCAACCGGGCGCCTACGCTTTCGTCTGCGGGCGTCAGCGTCGCGATGCGCCTGCCATCAGCGCGTTCAGTGCCTGGCTCCAGACCCAGGCTTAACGCCCAATCACCAGTTGATCCGCACGCCGATATTGCCGGCCACATCGCGCCGGTATTTGCCGTCGACATCGGTGGTGTAGTCGGCAGCGGCATACACACTGACCGTTTTGTTGACTTGTGCGACCAGGCCCGCGCCGAACTGCATGGCGGTCGAGCCGTAACGCGTGCCCACCGCATCGCGGCGGTCATAGACCGTCTTGTCGGTGCCGGCAAACTCGTGCCACAGGTTGGCGCGCAAGTAAGGCTCGAGTCGCGCGGCGCGCGTTTCGTATGTGCCTTTGAGGCGCAGGCCCAAACGGCCGGTGTACGTGTCGGAATCTTTGAAGTCGACGCGCGACACACTATCGCGCAGGCTGTCGACCGACAGGAATTGCGCAATGAACTGCGCCTGCGGCTCAAGCACCACGCGGTCCGTAAGCTGCAACGGATAGCCCCCTTCGAGCGACAAGGTGGTCGCCGTACCGTCGGTTTTTTCGCGCATGCCGGCAGTCGATCGCAGACGGGCATCGAGCCGCGTCACCATCGCCACGGCATCGGTATAGCCACCCGAAGGGCCTACGTGCGTCCAATAAGCGCCGCCGCTGTAGCCATCGAGTTTGAGCGAACCCACTCTGGTGTGCGGTGTGGCCAGGGCCAGCCCCCGCACGTCGCCACTCGCATGCGAGTAGCCGATGAAGGCGCCTACACGATCCTGGTGTCCGTTGGCATGCCGCACGCTGTAGAGATCCTGGCCGACCTGCACGCCACCCATGCTGCCATCGAATTCCGATCGGGCGCCGCCCGAATAGTGGCGTTCGGTATGCTGGCCGAACACGCGCGACCATGTGGCCGGTACCCCACCCTCGCCACCGAGGATGGACTGTTCGCCTTGGCGGTCATGAAAGGTGCCCAGCGAGAACAGCGCCAACTGGCGTGCAGTGGCCGTGACCGCGCCATACACCGGTACTTCCTCGCGGTAGATCGGAACGGCATCGGCGACGGCAGCCGGCAACGGTGCGGACTGTCCCGGCGCGGGCGCCGGCGTGACGATGGCCGGCCCAGGCGCGGGCGCCGCGGACTCGGGCGGCAAGACGGGATTGGTCGGATCGTTGGGATCGCTCGGCACGGCCGGTGGCGTGGGCGCGCTCGGATCGGCAGGATCCAAGGGCGGCACGGTGGGATCGATCGGCGGCGTCACTGGCGGCACGACCGGTGGCACGACGGGCGGCGTGACGGGCGGCGCAGTCGGAGCGGGTGCCGCGGCCGGCACGCTCGACCGCAGATACCAGCTGTTTTCCGATCCGGCCGTGACACCGCCTTTGAAAAGAAAGTACTGATAAGCGCCGGCGCGCAGTTCCGTCGGCATCGCAAAGGCATTACCGGTGCTGGTGGCACCGTTGATAGCCTGCACGACTTGAATCCCGTTGGCCGTGGTGAGACCGCCCGAACCGCCCAGATTGTTGACCGCGACGGTGGTGTTGCCGCTGATCTGGCCGCCGCTCACGATGAGGCGGTCGGCGGGTGCGCCGTCGGCGCCCAGAATTGAGTCGATCTTCAGCGTGCCGCCTGCACCCACGTAATTGCCCACGATCGTCATGCGATTGGCGGCATTGCCGCCGGTGAGGTCGATGGTGCCGGCGTTATTGACGGTGGGCAGGTTGGTGGCGACCGACGACGACACCGAACCATTGATGCCGGCCACCGCGGTGAGCCGGCTCGTCGCGTCGATATTGAGCACACTGGGCAAGCCTTCGGCGTCGCCGAGAATCAAGCGATTGTCCATCGTGAGCGCCGAGCCGCGTTGAAGATTGATGGTCTCGAAACTGGTGAACCGATTGACACCCGCCGCCTGGGTATTGTCGAAGACCAGCGTATCGCTGCCTGCGGTGACGCCGCCGCTGATGCCCACTGTTGTGCCCACTTGTGCGGCAGAAAGATTGCGCAGCGTTGCCAGATCGGCACCCGTGCCCATATCGATAAAGCCCCGCACGATGCCGCCGTCGGACCACGTAAACACATCGTCGCCGGTACTCATGCGCACTTCGCCCACGACCTCGCCGCCGGTGATCGTGACGATATCCGTGCCGCCGCTCACACTGATATTGCCGCCGATGAATCCGTTGGACACGGTAATGGTGTCGTTGCCGAAGCCTGCCACCAGGTTGCCGTTGATGCGCCCGCCGGACATGTCGAAAATGTTGTTGTCGAGCTTCATGTCGACGCGGCCGATGGTGCCGCCCGTCATCGTAGCCACATCGCCATCTTCGAATGCACCGACGATCGTGCCGCCCGACATGAAGAAGGTGTCGCGGTTATCGCCTTGTTGCAACGCGCCGATCTGGCCACCTGTCATGCGAAAGTCGTCGATACCGCTGCCCTGCTGAACGACCCCGTTGACCGTGCCGCCCGAAATGACGAACTGGTCGACGCCGTCGCCCTGATCGATATTGCCGTTGACCGTGCCTCCTCGCATCTCGAACGTATCGGTGCCGGCGCCGGTGACCACGGCCACGCCGCCGGTGCCTGTGAGCGTGCCGCTATTGATGATGTTCACCGCACCGCCCGAGAGGGACACGGCGGGGCCGGCAGTGCCGACGATCGTGCCGGTGCTGTTATTGGTGAGCGTATTCGCCCCGCCCGCGCCAGTGATGCCCGCCGACCCTGAAATCGTGCCGTTGTTGACCACCTGATTGCCGCCGCCCGTGAGGACCACCGCCGCGAAGCCGGCGCCGGTTGCCGCGAGGTTGCCGTCATTGGTAAGCGTGCTCAGGCTGCGCAGCAGCACGCCGTTGTTGGCGGTAATCGCCTGCTGCGCCCCTGCGCCGATCACGACCGACACATTATTGGCACCGGCCTGCGCAGCAATGGCCTGCGGATCGGGATTGGGTGCCGTTGCCGTACACGACACGCTTTGACCCGCGGCCGGATTGTAGGGATCGCCGCCCGGCGAGCCATTGATACAGGCTGCACTGGCGATGCTGCCGCCCAAGGATGCGATCGCCGCACAGAGGGGCAAGAGCGTGTGACGCCGGTAGGACGCGGACATAAGTGCAACCCAAGAAAGGCATCAGCCACCAAGCGACCGCAAGATCGCAATCCGCTGTCATGCCAAATGTGGAAGAAATACGGAGAGATTGAAAAATAAATATCATTCCCCGCCTGCTTACACAATGGCACAGAGTTGTACGTCTACAACGCCCTCCTAAGTGTGACCGTCGATGTCATTACGTTCGTTACCGTTCGGTAACTATTTAGCGACCGTTGCGCTTGCTGCGGCGCGTGACACGCATCCAGCACGCGATGGGAGCGACACTCGAACCGCTTGCCGACGACGACGATCCGCGCGCCCGGCATGCCTAGATCGCGCACGTGAACGCGAAATCGATAAATCAACATGGTGCGCGAGGCACGGCATCACGCACCATTACAAAGAAATCAGTCGCGTTCGCGGTCCACGAGACGATAGCGCGCCTGACCCAGATGGAATTGCATGGCGATGCGTGCGCGGTCGGCATCTTGCTCCCGAATCGCGGCCAACACGGCGGCGTGTTCGTCGACGACGCGTTGACCGCGGGCCCGCGATCCCGTGCGCGTAAGGCTCAGCGTCAACCGCATGAAGCCGCTGATCGATTCGTGGATGGTCTCGAGCACGCCCAGATAGAAGTCGTTGCCGCTGGCCTGTGCCACGGCGGTGTGAAACGCCAGATCGGCTTCGAGCACCACCTGCCCGTTCGCAATACCGTCTGCAAACACGGCATGTGCGTGCGCGATGTCCGCCAATTGTTCATCAGTGCGACGCATCGCCGCGAGCCGCGCGGCATCGCCTTCGAGCGCGATCCGCACCTCTTGCGCGCGCAGATACGCCCCGATGTTTTGCACATCGCTGAACGTTTTGATGCGCGGCGCAGGCTGATGGCTCACGAACGTACCCAGCCCCTGATGCGCCGTGATCAATCCGTCGGCACGCAGGCGCAGCAAGGCTTCGCGCACCACCGGACGCGATACGCCGAACTCGTCGCAGATCTCATGTTCGGACGGCAACTTGTCGCCCACGTTCAAATCGCCCGAGGCGATACGGTCGAAAATCTGGCCGTACAACCGATCCCCCAGACGCACCCGCTGCCCACGCTCATTGACTGGACTGGTGCCGACCCGGCCATCGGCCGATACTGCTTTACGCGCCACGTGCTACTCCTGAGATCCTGCCGCCTGCGCGGCGGCAGGCGCCATCGTAACGCTATCGCGCGTGGGAGGGATGCCGCCAGGCCGACGATCGACGCCCCTGCTGCGTCCAGCCCACGCGCGTGCGCTTATGCCGCGACGGCGGCGCCATCCCATTCATACAAGGCGCGCGCCACGGGCTGCACCCGTGCGCGCTCGGCCGCGGACAATCCCGTCAGCAGCGGCAGCATCGGTCCCATATCGGCCACGCCCGCCAGGGTGACGGCATCGTGCAACACACGGATCGGGCTGATCTCATCGCGGCAATCTTCCAGGCCGATGTAATGCGCCCGCACTGCTTCCGCTTCTTCGAAGCGTTGGCCATGCAGCAACTCGAGCAAGCGCATCGAGCCGTTAGGGGCCACGCATACGGAGCCGGACGTGAAGCTCGCCAAGCCGAACTTGCGGTAGTGCACGATCGCCGGACGCTCGCCGATACCGCTCACGATCAAGCCGGGATCCACCACCCGCAGCAACGCGTCGAGATAGGCATCCTGCGCGGGATCGGGCACCACCACGGCATATTTCAGTGCAGCGATGCGTCCTTCGCCTACGAGGGTCGCCACGGTATCCGGCGCCAGATAGTTGGCGGTCTTGATGTAGACCACCACCGGTTTGCCGAGGATGTCGCTGAAGCGGCGGATGCCGTCCGCCAGTCCGGCATCCGTGTAGGGAAACGACATCGGCAGCAGCATGGCAGTCGGGAACGCGCGCGATTTGAGAATCGCTGCCTGGTCGACGAACTTGCCGTAGTCGGGGCCCGCCGACGGCAACACCCAGGTGTCGGGCCCGGCCGCCTCGGCCAGAAAGTCCACGATGCGCGCGTATTCGCTCACGCCGACGTTATAGAAATTCGCATTGCCGCCATACATCACACTGCGCACGCCGCCGCTTTCGAGGTGCCGCAAGAGCGCCCGGTTCGCCGCTTCGTTGAGCGATAGATCAGCGTGGCGTGCCAGCGGGGGCACGGCGACCACGGAACGTTGCAGGTCGGCAGTCGTGACGGGGGTGTTTTTCATGGGACGAAGTCTCCGATCGAGGTGGGTCGTGAAATGGGCAAGACGGTCGCGTCTGAACTTGTGAACCAAGTCGCGTTGAACAAGTATACTTGGTTGACAAGCTAACAATCAATTCATATAGTTGTTTTACAAGCACACCCAACGATTGCCCCTAGACCAAGAGCCGATATCGGCCACAGGAGACTATCCATGTTCAACATCTCGAACCTGCATGCGCGTTCGCGCCGCACCCTTCCCCTAGTCGCTGCGCTTGCCGTGATTGCTGGCGTGATCGGCGCGTCGACCGTGCACGCCGCCGAAAACTATCCCACGCGCGATGTGCGTATCGTCGTGCCCTTCCCTGCCGGCGGCACCGCCGATATCGCCGCGCGCCTGGTCGCCGCCGAACTCGGCAAGACCTGGGGCAAACCGGTGGTGGTGGACAACAAGGCCGGTGCGGGCGGCAACGTGGGCACCGCCGACGCGGCGCGAGCGCCCAACGATGGCTACACCCTGTTGATGGGCACCGTCAGCACCCACGCCATCAATCAATCCGTGTATGCCCAGCTTCCCTATGATCCCGTGGCCGACTTCGTGCCGGTAACGCTGGTGATCCCGGTACCCAACGTACTGGAGTTGAATCCTGCATTTGCCGCCAGGCACAACATCAATACCACCGCCGATCTGATCGCCTACCTGAAGGCCCATCCCGGCAAGGTCAATATGGCATCGACCGGCAACGGTACCTCCACCCATTTATCCGGCGAACTGTTCCAGTCGATGACCGGCACCAGCATGACGCACGTGCCCTACAAAGGCAGTTCTCCCGCACTTACCGATCTGATGGCGGGTTCGACCGATCTGCTCTTCGATAACCTGCCCTCGTCCATTGGGTTCATCAAGGCTGGCAAGCTCAAGCCGCTGGCGGTGACCACCTCCACCCGTTCACCGGCGCTGCCCGGCGTGCCCACGCTCGCCGAATCCGGCGTCACGGGCTACGACGCGGCGAGCTGGTTTGGGTTGCTGGCCCCGGCCGGCACGCCGGAAGCCATCGTGAACAAGATTCAGCAGGATGTGGCGCAAGCCCTGCAAAAGGAATCGATCCGCACGCAGTTGCAGGCCCAGGGCGCCGAGCCGTCGGGCAACACGCCGGCACAGTTCAAGCAATTCATGGCGCAGGAAACCGCGAAATGGGCGCAAGTTGTCAAACAATCCGGCGCCCGAGTCGATTAAGCTCACGATAACAAGGGCGGTTTGCGACGCGCCGCGGCACGCCTCTCCTATAGCGCGTAACCCGAGGAGATCGACGTGAGAGTATTGACGCATCTGTTTGCTGCGGCGAGTGTGGCCGCCTGCCTGGGACTGCCTGCGGTGCATGCCGCGAGTTATCCCGACAAGCCGGTTACCGTGCTGGTGCCCTTCGTGCCCGGTGGCTCCTCGGATATCACCGCCCGCGCCATGACGCCCGGTCTGGCCAAGCTGCTGGGGCAAACCTTCGTGGTCGAAAACAAACCCGGTGCCAACGGCGGCATCGCCGCGCAGGCCCTGGCCCGTGCGCCGGCCGATGGCTACACCATGATGGTGGGATCGATCGGCACATTCGCCATCAATGAAGCGCTGTACAAGAACCTGTCGTACAACCCCAGCCGCGACTTTACCTACCTCACGCAAGCTGTGCGCAATCCCAATGTGCTTGTGGCTGCGCCCGCCTTTCCTGCGGCCAACGTGAAGGAATTGATCGCCTACTCGCGCGCCAATCCGGACAAGGTGTCGTTCGCCTCATCCGGCACCGGCTCATCCGATCACCTGTCGGCCGTGATGTTCCGTCAGAAAACCGGGGCCACCGGCATGGACGTGCCGTATCGCGGCGGCGCGGCGGCCATTGCCGATCTGTTGGGCAATCAGGTCAACGTGTCCTTTCAGAATCTGGGCGCAGTGCTCACGCACATCAAGGCGGGCAAGCTGAAAGCACTGGCCATTACGGGCGATAGCCGAATCGCCGATCTGCCCGATACGCCCACCATGGCCGAAGCCGGCATCCCGGATATGGTGGTGTACTCCTGGCAAGGCTTTGCCGTGCCACGCGGCACGCCGCCGGCGGTGGTCGAACAGCTGTCCAAGGCCCTTCGCACCACCTTGCAGGAGCCTCAAGTGAAAACCGCGTTGGCCGGACTGGGCTTTGAAGTGGTGGGCAGCACGCCGCAAGCGTTTGCCGACTTCCAGCGCGCAGAAGTGCAACGCTGGAACGAGGTGATCGCCAAGAGCGGCATTCAGCTGGAGCAGTAAGCGCGGTAAACCCGCCATCCGGCTATTTGTGCAGGATGGCGGTGATCACCCCTTGCGCGCGCTGGAGCTTCTTGAGTTCGAGAGGCCCCAAATCGCTCTGGCGGCGGCACATCCAGCGGATCGCCAGCCAGTCGAGCCGCACATAAAGTCGCGGATTGGCCGCCTGCTTGACCTGGGTGTACGCCCGCAAATCCATCCACGTGCCAACCACGTAGGAACCGTAGGCGTTGTAAAGGATGTCCTCGTCGTACACATCAGACTGGATGGCGATGGCCACTTTTTCCCAGGCGTTGAGCACTTCACGAATGCTGATCACGACCTCGTCGTTGAAGTGCGCAGGCGCGGCAAGCGCCGCCGTCTCGTCCCAAGACAGCGTACGCGTGGACTCACGCACGATTCGATTGTGGTGCTGCGCCTCTTTCGAGGCGTGATAGTCGCTTTGGAAATCGATCGCGTGCTTGGCGCGCGCCAGATGCCGCTGCGAACGCAGGCTTTTATAGGCGATCACGGCCGAGATCGCGATCACCGGCACCGTGGGGTTATGCACAAGAAACGCTAGAACGTCATTCATGGCAAAAAATAAAGCGCCCTGGCGGGCGCTTGGCTTTGAATCGACGGGATGCGGCTGATGGCCACATGGGGCGTCGGGGCCGGGAGCGCTGCGGCTGCCGGGCCGGTCGGTTTAGTAACCGTAATCCTGTTCGCGTGAGGTCATGATCGTTCTCCTGCTTGGGATATCACTGTGCATCCAAGATAACCGTTTAGCCGGTTGGCGTCAAGACGCGGCGCCCTGCTTGAGCTTGGCGATCGCCTGCGCCAGCGCGGCGGCCATGGCCTCGATGCGCTCGATCTCCTGGCGCCGGTCTGCCTGAGCCGCGACGCGCTTTTTTGCGCCGGCCGCAGCGGGCAAGCGGTTCGATTCCACGCGGCGCGCCAGGCTTTCGCCGTCACGCGACACATCCACTTCAAACGCCAGCTTATCTGGATGGTGCCAGGTCGTAAACCACTCCAACGGCGCGTCATCGGTATCGCGGCCCTCGCCTTGCAGCATCAGGAGCGGACTGTTCACGCCCACCTGCAAGGCCTTCGCCAAGGCCTCATCGGCGGCTACGGCGCGAATATGGTGCCGGCCGCCCCCCGGGTGAATACCGAAGCGCTCGGCCAGCACACGATGCAATGACGCATTTTCCAGTTCGGCTGCGGTCAACCCCGGCAAACGCACGCGTGGCAACCAGGTATGCACGTAAGCGATACGCGCGCCACCCACCGATCGCACGCGTTCGAGGAACAACACGTCGTCGGTGTTGAAGAACGTGGCCACATCCGGCGGCGCCTGACGCGGCTCGAACGCTACGATTTGCGTCTGCAAGGCCAGACCGATATGCTCGAACTGCTCGTACAGCCCGGTCGATCGTTGCACCATGCGCCGATGCGGACGCGGCGCGCACACCACGGCCGGACGACCCACGTCGCGCTGAATCAGGCCGGCCGCTGCCATCTGCGCCAGGGCCTGGCGCACGACGCTGCGGGCCACGCCGAATTGCTCGCACAGCCCCGCCTCGCTGGGAAGTGCCGTACCCACGGGCCACATGCCCGACGTCACGCGCTGCATGAGATCGGCGGCGACCTGCGCATGCAGCGGCTCCGCACGATTGCGGTCCACTGCCCGCGCACCTGACGCCGCTGCCCCTTGCTGCTTCCTGCTAACCACCCGTCGTCGCCTTTGCGGTTTCCCACACATGTCGCCAGCCCGGCGCGAGATGCGCTGCGCGTTCGGCGGCCAGAATCAGGCTTGCCTCGCGGGCAATGCCCTGGCCCGCGATATCGAATGCCGTGCCGTGATCGACAGACACCCGCACCACAGGCAGCCCAACCGTAATGTTAACGCCGTCGTCGCCATACACCGACTTGAACGGCGCGTGACCCTGATCGTGATAGCACGCAATCACGAACTTCCATTTGCCGCGCACGGCCTGCGGAAACAACGCATCGGCCGGAATCGGGCCGACAGCATTGATGCCTTCTGCGACCGCCTCGGCCACGGCCGGCGCGATGATCTCGGCGTCTTCCGTGCCGAAAATCCCGTTCTCACCGGCGTGCGGGTTCAAGCCTGCCACCGCAATGGCATCCTCGGTGCGTCCAAGCGCCTTGGCGAACGCGCCCGACAGGCGAAAGACGGCGCGCAGCCGCTCGCGTGTGACCAGATCGATTGCATCGCGCAACGACACGTGCGTGGTGGCATGGAAGATGTACAGATCGCCGGCCGACAGCACCAGCGAGAACGTCTTCACGCCAAACTCATGGGCGAGCAGTTCGGTGTGCCCGGGCCACTTGTGGCCGGCCGCATGCATGGCCGCTTTATTCAGGGGCGCGGTCACGATGCCGTCGATCTCGCCCGCGCGCGCCAAGGCACACGCCGTCGTCACGAACCGCACCGATCCATCGCCCGCGTCGGCATGAATCTCGCCCAGGGGCACATGCGTCAGATCGGGCCCGGCCTGAAACACCTCGATGGTGCCGGGCGCATTGGTCGCATCGCGCGGGGATTGCACCACGCGCACCGTTTGCGGATCGCGTCCGAGACGGCTGACGGCCGCGCGCATCACGCCGGCATCGCCCACCACCACCAGACGCGCCCGCTCGCGCAGCGCGGGATGATCCAGCAGCATCTTTGCCGTGATTTCGGGGCCGACTCCGGCCACATCGCCCAACGTGACCGCCAAAAGCGGTTGGCTATTCGTCATACAGAAAATCTCCTTTCCCGGATCGCGCGCACGGCGCGTACCAGAACATCGTCACCACCAAAACCACCCGCCTTCGTGACCACCGGCAGGCCTGCGCTGGCACCGCCCGTCAACGTGCCGATCGGCATACCGCCGGTCACCTCGTCGATCAGTGCGACGCCATTTGCGCCCAATTCGTTTACGACCTGACGCGCCCCATCGCCACCCGTGGCGACCACGCCGGCGGCATGCGCACGGCGTACCACGGCGGCTGTCAGCGCGCCTAATTTCTCGGCAACACGATCCGAATGCAAACCTTCGAGTCGGCCGTCCGGTGCAAGCACGAGTGCCGTGTCGGCGGCCGCGAGATCGTCCAGCGCGGCCAACGTGCTTTCCTTGAATTCGAGCCAGGCGTCGGTATCGGCCAACTGCGCCAGCGTCGGCATGAAGACGCGTGCGCCGTCCGCCCGCAGGGCCTCAGCCTGCGCGCGCGCGGCCGAATGTTGCGACGTCACTAGCACCACGATCACGCCGCGGCTGGCTTCGCCCGCCCACAGACGCGCCAGCGGAATCGCCAGTCCGCCGGCACCGACCGGCAACGCGCGATCGCCCAGGCAAACAATGGCCTGGGCCAGGAGATCGAGATCTTCCGCCGTGACGGCGTCCACCACGACCACCGGTCCGGCTTGTGCAATGCGGTCGGCCAGCGCCTGTGGCGTATCGCCCGGCACCGCGGCAATGCCCACGCCGCCGAGCAAGGTTGGAATATGTGCCTCGGTCACCGGCGTCACCGGGTCGGACGCGGCCGACGTCTGCGTGACGGGCACTTCGCCCACCATCAATACACCATCCTTGACGGTGCGGCCCGTGGCGGGAAACGCCGGGCACACCACCGCGATTGCGTCGCGCCCCCACGCGGCACGCGCGCTTTCGATCTCGGCGCGAAAGGGGCCGCGCAGGGTGGAATCGACCTTCTTGTACACCCGGCTCACGCCTGCCGCCTTCAAGCGCTGCATTTCCTGCGCGATCACGGCCGACGCGTCCTCGGCGTTCATGGCCCGCGTGTGCGTCGTGACGGCAATCGCTTCCACATCCGTGGTCTTGGCGTGCGCCAGCGCCGCCGCGGCATCGCCCATCGCCAGGTGGGTCCGCCAGCCGGCACGCACGAACTGCACGGCGGAGTCGCCGGCACCGGTCAAATCATCTGCAACGATTGCGATTCTTACTGTCATAGCCGTGCCTCCGCCGGATTGCTCAGATCCTCGGTCACCGGCTTCAACTCACCCGCACGCTTAAGGAAGTACGACGCCAGAATCGGTGCCAGGATGCTGGAAATCAACACGCACGCGGCCACCTGTGCCGTCGCCGTGCCTACGTACTGCTGGAACGTGGGATCGGCCGCGGCCACGACCGCAGGGGTCGCAATCGCGTTGCCGGCCGTTGTGCCTGCCGCGAACCCCAGTCCGCTCTTGCCGCCGCGGCGCAAGATATAGCGGTAGCCGAGGTAGACGAAACCGCCGGTGATGGGGCTGATGATCAAACCCAGGATCAGGCCTGTGATGCCGCCCGAAACGATCGAACTCAGGTTGATCCCGGTGCCCAGCGCAAATGCAAAAAACGGGATGACGATATTCGGCACAGGCTTGAGCACATTGCGCCATTGCACATCCAGATTGCCCACGGCCACGCCCAACAGAAATGGCACGAGCGCCGCAACGAACGCGATCAGCGGAATATCGGCCATGCCCGATGCACCCAGGAACAACAGGCTGAAAAATGGCCCGTCATTCACGGCACTCGCCACGTACGCGCCGCGGTCGCGCGCTTCGCCGTACTGACCGGTATAAGCGAGCCACAGGCCGCCATTGCTGTTGTCGAAGGCGGCGAGCATCGCCAGAATCGATACGCCCCAGATGCCGTCCAACCCCACGAAACGAGCCAGGATGATGATCAGCGTGGCGGGCACGATGGTCTTCATCAGCAGGATGGTGCCGGCCGTTGCCAGCACGGGACCGCCGGTGCGCATATTGACCTGGGTGCCGGTGGCGAAAATCAGCAATGCGATCAGCGGCAGCGCGCTGTTCTTGAAGAGCGCCGTGGTAAATCCGCCGATACCCAGCGCGTCGGGTGCGAAGGTGCCGATGATGGCGCCCAGGATGAGCGGCAACAGCATCAGGCCACCCGGAATGCGTTGCATGGTGGCGTAAATCGGCAACCGTGATCGTTCTTGCGTCATGTGATGTCTCCACACTGCCGGGGCGAGTGCCCGGCTTCCATTTGAAAGTAGCCGCGATTGTACATGCTGTACGTACAACATGTACGTACAGCATGCTTGTGCCCTCGCCGCCTTCATGTCCGCACCGCATGCCGATGTCGCTGCCTGCCCTCGCATTGACATCGAACTGTCATCGTTTCGACACGGCGATGTCATACCGGACCCCTACGATGAAAACGTTTTCAGCTCATTGATCCGGGATCTTGCCTTGACCTCGCCGCGTGCCTCCATTCTCGACATTGCCCGCACCGCCCAGGTGTCGCCGGCGACGGTGTCGCGCGCGTTCAATCAGCCGCAACTGGTCAACCCGCAAACGCTTGCCCGCATCCTCTCGGTCGCACATGACGCGGGCTTTCGCCCCAATCGCGTCGGCAGCAGTTTGCGCTCGGGCAGCACCCGAACCTTGGGACTGGTGCTGCCCACGCTGATCAATCCGGTGTTTGCCGAGTGCTTCGAAGGCGCCGAGGCGCGGGCGCGTAGCGATGGCTACAGCGTGATGGTGACCACCACCGGATACGACCGCCAGCGCGAGCGCGATGCGGTGAGCCTGCTGCTCGACCATCGCGTGGAGGGCATCGTCGTCACGGTGACGCACACCGTGCGCAACCCGGTGCTCGAGCAGATTGCGGCAGGCGGCGTGCCGTACGTGCTGGCCTACAACGAGTCCGCCATCCATCCTTGTGTATCGGTCGACAACGCACGCGCCGCCGAGGATGTGATCGCGGCCCTCGCCGCGCTCGGGCACCACACCATCGCCGTGGTAACCGGCCCGCTGGCCGCGTCCGACCGAGCCGGCCTGCGGCTCGACGGCGCGCGGCGCGCCGCGCGCCGCCTGGGATTGCCGGCACCGTGCCATATTGAATTGCCGTCGCATACCGAAGCGTGCAGCACCACGCTGGCCGATGCGCTCGAGGGTCCCTCGGCACCCACCGCGATGTTCTGTTCCAACGACCTGCTGGCCGCTGCGGTCATCGCCGCCGTCAGCGCATTGGGACAGCACGTGCCCCGCGATTTATCGGTATGCGGCTTCGACGGCGTGCCGTTCGGCGCCCACATGGTGCCGCCGCTTGCCAGCCTGGCGCAACCCAGCCGCGATATCGGTGCCTTGGCCTGCGATCTGTTGCTCGGCGCCTTGCTGGGCGCCCCCCTTGTTTCCCGGTGCTTGCCGCACCGTTTCATTGCCGGCGGCACCGTTGCCGCCGCCCCCATCCGCCCTGCTCACCTTGTGGAATGACTCCCATCATGACTTCGATCTCATCGACACTGCTGCGCGCCTCGATGCTGGCCGCCACGCTCTTCGCGTTGCATGCGCCGGTACAGGCTCAGGAAAACGCCATTTGCTACAACTGCCCGCCCGAATGGGCCGATTGGAGCACACAACTGAAGGCCATCAAGGCCAAGACCGGCATCAACGTGCCGGCCGACAACAAGAACTCGGGCCAATCCCTGGCCTCCATGGCCGCGGAAAAGGCCAACCCGGTCGCCGACGTCGTGTATTACGGCGTGACCTTCGGCATTCAGGCCGATCGCGACGGCCTCACTCAAGCCTATAAGCCGGCGCTCTGGGATCAGATCCCGACGGGCATGAAGGATCCGGATGGCAAATGGTTCGCCATCCATTCGGGCACGCTGGGCTTCATGGTCAATGTGGACGCCTTGAACGGCAAGCCCGTGCCGCAATCCTGGGCCGATCTGCTCAAGCCGGAATACAAGGGCATGGTGGGTTATCTGGATCCGGCTTCGGCATTCGTCGGCTACGTGGGCGCGGTGGCCGTCAATCGCGCGATGGGCGGCACGCTGGACAACTTCGGCCCGGGCTTCGAGTGGTTCAAGAAGATGCGTGCCAATCAGCCGATCGTGCCCAAGCAAACAGCGTATGCCCGTAATCTGTCGGGCGAAATCCCGATCCTGATCGATTACGACTTCAACGCCTACCGCGCCAAGTACAAGGACAGCGCCAACGTGGCCTTTGTGATCCCGAGCGAAGGCACCATCGCCGTGCCTTACGTGATGAGCCTCGTGGCCAACGCACCGCATGCCGAGAACGGCAAGAAGGTACTGGACTTCACGTTGTCCGATGAAGGCCAGGCCATCTGGGCCAATGCCTTCCTGCGGCCGGTACGTGCCGGCACGGTGTCGCCCGAAGCCGAGAAGAAATTCCTGCCCGCCGCCGACTATGCGCGCGCCGGCACGGTCGATTACGCCCAGATGGCGGCGGCGCAGCGCGGCTTCTCAGAGCGTTATGCCAAGGAAATCAACTGATATGCGACTGCGTGGCTGGCGATGGTTTGCGGCGCCTGCGGCCGCACTTTTCACTGCGTTCTGGCTGCTGCCGATGGTCAAGCTGGCCACGCTCGGCGCGCACGAGATCGATGGGCGCGCTGCCTATATGCACGTGCTGACGGACCTGCGCTACTGGCGCAGCCTGTTCAACACTGTCGGCCTCTCGTTGGGCGCAAGTCTGCTCACGGTGATCCTGGCGGTGCCGGTCGGACGTTTTCTTGCCCGGCATCCCCATTTCCCGGGACGTCGTCTCGTCATGGGACTGATCGCCTTTCCCCTGGCATTCCCAGGGGTGGTGGTGGGCTTTCTCATCATCCTTCTGGGCGGGCGCCAAGGCGTGGTGGGCCAGGCGGCACGGGCGGTGGGCGCGGAGCCCATCGTCTTCGCCTACGGCATGGCGGGCTTGTTTCTCGGCTATCTCTATTTCTCGTTGCCGCGTGCCGTGGGCGTGCTGACGGCGGCGGCCGAAGGCATCGATACCAGCCTGCTCGAGGCCGGCCAGACATTGGGTGCCGGACCGTGGCGGCGCTTCATGGATATCGAACTGCCCGCGCTTGCACCCGCGGTCACGGCAGCTGGCGCAATGTGCTTCGCCACCAGCATGGGCGCATTCGGCACCGTGTTTACCTTAGGCACCCAAATCGATGTGCTACCGATGACCATCTACAACGAATTCACCAACTACGCCAACATCCCGGTGGCGGCTGCGCTCTCGATCGTACTGGGTGCCGTCACCTGGGCAGTGTTGTATGGCGCGCAAGCGATCGCCGGGCGCGGTGCCCGTGCGGGGGGTGGAGCATGAGCGCCCCGCGTGCCGCCACCCAATCGCGTTGGGACTCCCGCCTCGGGCTTGTCATCACGCTGCTCGTGGTCGCCTTCCTCATCGTGCCCGTGATTTTTTCGCTCCTGGCAGGCGTGACGCAAAACTATTTCGTCGGCTTGAAAAGCGGGCTCACGTTGCGCTGGATTGCCGAGGTATGGGCGCTTTATGCCGATACGCTCTGGCGTACGCTGATCGTGGCGCTTTCCACCCTGGCCATCGTCACGCTCGTCGGGGTGCCGTTGGCCTGGATCCTGACGTTGATGCGCGGCCGGCTGGCGCGCGCAATCGAAGAGTTGATCACGCTGCCGGTCGCCGTACCGGGTCTGGCCACGGCGCTGGCCCTCATCGTGTCGTGGGGCACCGTGGGCGGCCTTCGGGCCAGCACGGCCTTCATCGTCATCGGCCATGTGCTCTTCACGCTGCCCTTCATGGTGCGGGCCGCCGGCGCCACGATGCAGGGGCGCGACCTGCCCGCGCTGGACCAGGCCGCTGCCACACTGGGGGCACGGCCGATCGTCCGGTTCCTGACGTTGATCGTCCCCAATGCCGCGCCTGGCATCGTGAGCGGTGCCCTGACGGTACTCACCTTGTCGATCGGCGAATTCAATCTCACGTGGCTGCTGCACACCCCACTCACAAAAACGTTGCCCGTGGGCCTGGCCGACAGCTATGCGTCGATGCGGCTCGAGATCGCCTCGGCCTACACCCTCATCTTCCTGGTGCTTCTGATGCCGCTCCTGATCGGCCTGCAATGGCTGGGCGCACGCGGTAACCGCGCCAACACTTTTCCCACTGCGCCTCGCGCGACTTCCCTATGACGACGCCTCCTGTGAACGTGGCCCTGCGTGCCTGCGCCAAAACCTGGCCCGACGGCACGCGCGCCCTGCACCCGGTCGATCTGGACATCCCCGGCGGCGAGATCCTCGCCTTGCTGGGACCTTCCGGCTGCGGCAAAACCACCCTGCTGCGCATGATCTGCGGCCTGGAAACGCCGGATCGCGGCGGTACGATTCTGCTCGATGGCGAGGACGTGGCGGCCCAACCGCCCGAACGCCGCGGCATTGGGGTCGTGTTCCAGAACTACGCCCTGTTTCCCAATATGAGCGTGCTGGAGAATGCCGCCTATGGCTTGCGCGTGCGGGGCTGGCCTGCCGCCAAGCGCGATGCGCGAGCGCGCGAAATGCTCGAACGGGTTCGCTTGCAGGACTTCGCCGATCGGCGCATTACGCAGCTCTCCGGCGGGCAGCGCCAGCGTGTGGCGCTTGCCCGTGCATTGGCGATCGAGCCGCGCGTGCTGCTGCTCGATGAGCCGCTCACGGCGCTGGACGCCAAACTACGCGAACACCTGCGCGTGGAACTGGCGCAGATGCTGCGCGCGTTGCGCATTACGACCGTGATCGTCACGCACGACCAGGACGAAGCGATGATGCTGGGCGACCGCATCGCCGTCATGTCGGCCGGGCGGCTTGAGCAACTCGGCACCGCCGAGTCGCTGTATCGCCAGCCCGCCACGCCATTCGTGGCCTCATTCCTGGGCACGCTGTGCACCGTGCGCGGTGCGCTGCATGACGACGTGCTGATTGCAGGCGACGCGGCGCTGCACTTCCGGCCGCATGAGGCGTCGCTGATGCCCACCACCGGGCTGCAGGCCACGATCGTCGATCGTTTTTTCTTGGGCAACACGATCCGCTACGAAGTGCGCCTGGACGATGGCCAGGCCTTTCCGGTGATCGCGCCGCCCGATAGTCCCTACGTTGCGGGCGCGCGTATCGGCGTGCGCCTGACGCCCGTCACACCGCCCGTCACACCCGCCCCTGCGTCGCCCACCCCCTCGAGCCTGCCATGCTGATCGCCCAGATTACCGACCTGCACATTCGTCTACCGGGACAAAAAGCCTATCGCGTCGTGGAAACCGACCGCTATTTGCCGCCGGCGGTGCAACGGCTGAATGCCATGCAGCCACGACCCGACCTGGTGCTGGTGTCGGGCGACCTGACCGACTTCGGCCGCCCCGCCGAGTATGCGCATTTGAAGCAGATGCTCGACCTGTTGGCGATGCCCTATTACGTCATGCCCGGCAATCACGACAGCCGCAGCGCCCTGCGTGAGGCGTTCGTGGGTCACGACTATCTGACCGGTCAGGATGGCTTCCTGCATTTCACGCTCGAGACGGGCCCGGTGCGCATCATTGCGTTGGATACGACCGTACCGGAACAAAGCCATGGTGCGCTATGCGAGCGCCGGTTGGCATGGCTGACAGCGCGGCTGGCCGAATCGCCTGAGACGCCCACGCTCGTCGCCATGCATCATCCGCCGTTCGACACAGGGATCGCCCACATGGATGCGATCGGCCTGTTGCAGGGGCGCGATGCACTCGACGCGTTGCTGCGCGGCTACCGGAATATCGAGCGGGTGATCTGCGGCCACGTGCATCGCACGGTGTTTACGCGGTTTGGCGGTACGGTCGCAAGCATCTGCCCTGGCGTGGCCCACCAAGTGGCACTGGACCTGACGGCCGCCGGGCCTTCAGCCTTCAGGCTCGAGCCACCCGGCTTTCATCTGCATCGCTGGGATGGGCGCCAACTGGTCACCCACGCAGCGGTGATCGAAACCTTCGCAGGGCCCTATCCCTTTCATGAAGATGGGGGCCTGATCGACGAATGAGGTCAGATGCGTGCTGCGGCCGTCCGAGCCGTGCCGGGCAGCTCTCGCCGCGCCAGCGCCTGATCGAGCCGTGTGCTCGCAGCACGACGCTTTACCGCACGGCTCCACCATGAACCCAGAAACCAAACAGCCAGGATGGCGATGGGCCAGAGGCCGAAAAACAGCGAGAATTCTTTGATCAGGGGGTCCATGCCAGCATTCCGAAAGCGTCGTATGGGCGCATCGTACGGACAATGCCGGCGTTTGACGTCGCTTTCTCATAGCCCGTTACAACACTCAAATATTTGAGAAGTAAAGGGGATGCCCGCAAAGTTGGTACTTTCGCAACATCAGTACAAACCCCAGGTAAGCTCGAAAACACCTGAATACCTGATGCTACAGAGTTGAAATGAATCGACTTTATTGCGTTTTTTCGAATTTTTCGTAACTGCCTATCGTCCGTCAGGGTTAAGCCTGCTTTGTGGCGGCTTCGCACGCTTGCGTCACACCCGGAAATCTTTAGCCCATAGGCCTCACAGCCCTTCGGGGGCCGAGATTACGCCTGATGCTCTAGTCTTTTCCTCGTCCGCATTGACGTTTGTCCCAAATGCAGGATCAGACGACTGTCTCCTTTGGTCCGTGCGAATCTCTTCGCACGCGTTGCGCTGTTGCAGCGCGCCATCCCTGTCAAAGGAAACACCATGTCGCCTACACCCTTTCACTCGCTCCCTGATGCTGCAACGGCTCGACAAGACCTTCTGCCTCGTCCAGAAGAACGCCTCCCCTTCACCGTTCGGGTCGTCACCGACACCGATGCACTCGGCAAGGCGATCGATATGCGCCGCGCGGCTTACGGCCGACATATCCCGACATTGGCGGCCACCATGGGCGCACCGGAACGGCACGACAACGATCCGGGCGCGGTCGTCCTGCTGGCCGAATCGAAACTCGACGGCGCGCCGTTGGGCACGATGCGAATCCAGACCAATCGCAACGGCCCGCTCTGGCTCGAACAGTCGGTTCAGTTGCCGGATTGGCTGCAAGGAAAATCACTTGCTGAGGCAACTCGTCTGGGCACCACGGCGGGCACGATCGGCCGACTGACCAAGCACGTCCTGTTCAAAGCCTACTACCTCTACTGCGTCTCCGCTGGCATCGAATGGATGGTCATTGCCGGACGTTCGCCACTCGATCGGCAGTACGACGCCTTGCTGTTTCAGGAGGTTTTCCCGGGGGCTGGATACATTCCGATGCGTCATGCCGGTAACATTCCCCACCGCGTGCTCGCGTTCCATATCCCGACGGCGCAAGCAAAATGGGAGGCAGCCGATCATCCGCTCTACGACTTTATCGTCCGAACGGTGCATCCAGACATTACAATCGTCCCTACTGTCTCGCCTGCAGGTGACCTGAGCGTCGAAAAGCTGTTGCTGGCTGCCGCGCGAGGGATTGAGCATTGATCATAAATACGGTGGGGCTTCGTGAGCGAAAGGAACGACGCGTTTCAAGTGATCGATTTTGTCGATGCGCTCGTTCGCAGGTTTTCGTATTACGTGATCCCTGCCGCGATCGCAGTGTTTTCGCTGTTCATGCTCTTTTCGGGGGGCAGCGTCTACCAGCCGCATGGCGGGATGACGCTGCCCTTCCAGGTGCTGGCGGATCCCGAAGCCGCCCTTACCCCTGAGGCCGCGCGCGCGCAATTGACGGCGCCCACGGCCTCTACCGTCACGTTCGAAGATACCCACCTGGCCGAAAGCCCATTCTGGGTGACCGTGGCGATGAAGCCCGCGCCGCGCGAGCATGACGTCGTCCTCGACTGGCCGTCGCGCCATCTGCGTACCCTACAGTGCTGGGACAACGCCACCCTGGCGCCGTTGGGGAGTGGCGATCGGCACGGGACGCAAGGCGTGGTTGTGGTCGAACGCGCGGGCTTCATGCTCCATCGAGCCATCGACGGCCTGCCGCCGCAGATTCTTTGCCGGGCCACTTTTTCAGGGCCCGCCCGCATCGCCCTCTCGCAATGGCCCCGTGCCCAGATGATGACGGCCAACGAAGCCTTCCATCACAGCGCCGGCTTGCTCGAAGGCGGTTTGCTCACGCTTGCCGCGTTCGTGCTGATGACGGCGCTGATCAATCGCGAATCGCGCTATGTGCTGTTCGGCGCCTGGCTGGTCGGCAATCTCCGCCTGGGTGCCATCTCGATGGGCTGGGATACGCAATGGCTCGGGCGTCCCATCGATCCGGAATGGATCGCGCTCACGCGCCAGATCACGATCGCCAGCTACTACCTCCTTACCTATACGCTTTTCACGCAATTCTTCAAAAGCGAACTCAAAACCCTGGGCTACGGCTGGCTGCTGCGCGCCGTGATGTTCTCGGGCATCGCGCTGCTGGCGCTGTCGTTCGTATTGCCGTTCGCCCTGTTCCTTCCGGTCATGTGGACCATCGTCGCCTTCGGTATCGTGGCGGTGATCTTCTGCCTGGGCCGCATCATCGTGCTGCGCCGCTCGGGCATCGCCATCTGGTATGCGGCTGCGCTGGGCACCGTGCTGGCGGCATCGATCTCCGAAGTGATTGCCGCGGCCTGGGATTTCAAGGGCCTCGTCGGATCGTTCAACAGCGTGACCGCCGCGCTGGCATCGAGTCTGATGGCGGCTTGTGCTTTTGCCGAACAGATGCGCGAAGAGCGCGATTCCCGGATCGACGCGCAGCGTGAATTGCTGCGCACCTACGATGTCACCCCTGTGGGGCTGTTCACGCTGGAATCCGACGGCCGCTTCGTGCGGTTGAACACGGCAATGCAGCGCAAGCTCGCCATCTCGCAAGAGGATCTGGACCACCTGAACTGGCGCGACTTTTTCGAGCCCAGCGCCTGGGAAGCGCTGCGTGCGGCGGCCGCCGATACGCGCACACCCGATATCGAGATCCGCGGATTGTCGGTGCCGCCGGCCGAACCGCGCTGGTACGCCGTGCGCGCGGCGTACGCCGGCGATCGAATCGAGGGTTCGCTGCAGGACGTTACCGAACGCCGCAAAGCCACGGATCAACTGGCCTATCTGGCCGATAACGACTCCCTGACGGGCGTGCTGAACCGTCGCGGGATCGAACGCATGCTCGATGCTGCAGTCCAGGATGAACGCCAGGCGCACCCGTTGGCGTTGGCCTACCTCGATCTGGACCGCTTCAAGCTCGTCAACGATCTGTATGGCCACCAGACCGGCGATGAGGTGCTGCGCGAAGTCTGCCGTCGGGTCAATCTCGTGATCGACGCGCATCACTCGCTGGGCCGCATCGGTGGCGACGAGTTCATCATCGTGATGCGCGACACCACCATGGCGCAAGCGCAAGCCGTCAGCCGGCGCATCGTGGAAGCCATTTGCGACCAGGCCGTGCAAGTGCGCCACCGCGCCTTCCAGATTCGTGTGTCGATCGGCGTGATCGAAATCGTGGCGGAGCTTGCCCCGCAGGATGCCATCGCGGCCGCCGATCATGCTTGCCGCCAGGCCAAACAAGGCGCGCGGGGGCACATCGTGGCCTACGATCGCAACGCATCGGCCTTCGCCGAGCGGGTCGAAGCCATGCGGGTCATCGAAGCGCTCGGGACAACATTCACGCCACACGGGCTGTTCCTCGAGATGCAGCCGATCATGTCGCTGCGCAATCCGTTCGACGCGCTGGACTTCGAGGTGCTGCTGCGCATGCGCGCCGACGACGGCAGCATCGTGCCGGCCAACCGTGTGATTGCAGCGGCGGAAAGTAGCGGCCACATGGGCGAGCTCGATGCCTGGGTGCTGGACACCACGTTGACATGGATGGGCCGCAACGAAACAGCGCTGGCCCATACCCGCTTCGTGTGCGTCAATCTGAGTGGCGCATCGCTCAACGACGAAGCATTCATCGACACCGTCTTCAAAGTGCTGGCACGTCATCGGCGCAGCATGCAGAAGCTGTGCATCGAAATCACCGAGAGCGTTGCCCTGCACGATCTGGAAAACAGCCGCCGGTTCATCGACCGGGTACGTGGCCAGGGGGCCAAGATTGCGCTGGACGACTTCGGCGCCGGATATACGTCGTTTTCATATTTGAAAGCGCTGTCGGCCGATGCACTGAAGATCGATGGTTCGTTCGTTCGGAGCATGAATCAGCATCCGGCCAACGTCGCCATCGTCGAAGCCATCGTGGAACTGGCGCGCAACCTGGGCATGCGCAGCATCGCCGAGTGGGCCGAAGACGCCGCCACGCTCGAAACATTGATCGAGCTCGGGGTGGACTATGTGCAGGGTTGGGCCGTCGCCCGGCCGATGTTGCCCGAAAAGCTGTTGAGCGGCACATCGGCCGCGTCATTCATCACCGATCCTGAGGTCGCAGCGGTCGTCGCGCGTCTGGTTGCGCCCGACGAGGATGCGGCCAGCGTGGCGCGCCCGCCTCGCACGGGCTATCACTGAGCCGGGCGCGCGGGTTGCGGGGCGCGTTACACTCGCGCCAACGCGCACACGCGCCCTAACTAAGAGTGATGCATTCATGTCGCCGCAAGACCGCTTGTTTTTGGCTGGCCAATACCTGTTGCCGCACCGACTCGTCACCGGCGTATTCGGATTGGCTGCCGAATGCCGATATCCCGCCTACAAAAACTGGATGATCGATCGATTCATCCGTAAATACGGCGTCGATATGAGTGAGTCGGCGATCCAGGATTCGCACGCGTTCGAGCATTTCAACGCATTCTTCACGCGGGCACTCAAACCCGGCGCCCGACCGCTGGATGCGACGCCCGGCGCCGTCTTGAGCCCGGCCGATGGGGCCATCAGCCAGCTGGGCCGTGTGCGCGATGGCCGCGTCTTTCAGGCCAAGGGACATGACTACAGCGTGACCGAGTTGCTCGGGGGCAGCGAACGTCGTGCAGCGCCGTTCGCCGGCGGCGACTTCGCCACCATCTACCTCGCGCCCAAGGACTATCACCGCGTGCACATGCCCGTGACGGGCACGCTGCGCGAGACGATCTACATCCCTGGCCGCCAGTTCTCGGTGAATCCGCTGACCGCGTCGAATGTGCATGCCCTCTTCGCGCGTAACGAACGTCTGGTCTGTATGTTCGACACCGATTACGGCCCGGTGGCGGTGGTGCTCGTGGGTGCGATGATCGTGGCCGGCATCGAAACCGTATGGGGTGGCCGCGCCGGCCCCACCGCCGATACCGTGCACACGCAAACCTATGGCCCGCATGCCGAAACGCCGATCACGCTGCAAAAAGGCGACGAGCTGGGGCGCTTCAAACTTGGCTCCACGGTCATCATGCTCTTCGGCCCGGGTCAGGTGCCCTGGCCCGCCACGCCCACCGCGCTGGGTCCGGTGAAGATGGGCCAGGCACTCTCGCTGACCTCGCTGTAATCGCTGGCTGACCGCCCTCGTCTCACCGACGTGGGTTTTTTTCGTTCAATTAGGTGGTATGCCACCTAAATGCGCCATAACCGTGCATGACGGCGTGCGCTGTGCGCCAACGTTGTGCAGACGCATGAGCCGCCGCCGTGAACAACCTGCCGATCATCCTTGGGGCATACCCTAATGCGGGGTATACCACGTATTTTTATAGACGCTGATAATCAAAAATTCCTATTATTTATCAACGCATTAGAAAATTCTCGATCTCGCGAACGCCGAAAGTTGGCATACATATTGCTTTGCATCCTGCATGTCTCAAGACGATGCGAGGATCATCATGACAACAACGGTGCTGAGCGGTGGACGGATCATCGATCCGGCTTCACACACCGATCGGGTAGGCGATCTCGTCATCGTCGACGGCAAGATCGCGGGCATCGATGTGCCCGCTTCGGACGCGGCCGAACGTATCGATTGTCGCGGCAATCTCGTACTGCCTGGCCTGATCGATACCCACGCGCATGTGTTCCGCTACGTCACCGGCCGCTTCGGGCTCGATGCCGACATGTGCGGCGTGCATTCGGGCGTGACCACGCTCATCGACCAGGGCGGTGCGAGCTGTATCACCCTGCCCGCCTTCCGGCATTTCATTGCCGAGCCTGCGGCCACGCGCGTGCTGTCGTCGCTGTCCGCCTATCTCGTCGGCGGCCTGGAAGGCCACTACTACCCTGAGCTGTATCGCCCCGAGTGTCTGGATCGCGCCGCCACCGTGAAGGCCGCGCTCAGCAACCGCGATCTGGTCGTGGGCATCAAGGCGCACGCCGAACTCGGCGGCTTTCGCCGCTGGGGGCTCGACGTCATGCGCGTGGCGGCCCAGATCGGCCACGACACGGGATTGCCGCTCTACATCCATTTCGGCCAGCTCTGGCCCGATCCCAGTGCCAACACGCACGATATCGATCCCGACACGATCCTGCCGCAAGTGCTCGATCTGCTCAAACCGGGCGACGTGCTGGCCCACCCCTTCAGCCGTCATCCGGGCGGCTTCGTCGAGCAGAACGGCAGCGTGCATCCGCTGGTGAAAGAAGCTGTCGATCGTGGGCTGAAAATCGACGTTGGCCACGGTTCGCACTTCAGTTTCGATATGGCGCGCCGCGTGCTCGACGCGGGCTTCGTGCCGCATACGCTGGGCGCCGACATGCACGGCTACAACACGCCCATTCCGCCGCCCGCCGGCACGCCGGACGAGCATCCGGATGAAGGCGACCACATGTTTGCCAGTGCCATCCGCTTCTCGCTGGTGTCGACCATGACCAGCATGCTGGCCTTGGGGCTGACGTTGGAACAAGTGATTCCCATGGTGACCACGCATGCGGCGCAATTGGCGGGCATGGCTGGCACGCTGGGCCATCTTGGCGCGGGCGCGGTGGCCGATGTGACGGTGCTGGCCGACGAACGCGGCAAATGGACCTTGCGCGACAACGAGCACAATCAAGTGGTGGCGCAACGCATGCTGCGCCCGCGCTTCTGCCTGCGCGCGGGCACGCGGTACGACGCCGAAGCGGCCATCCTGCCGTCGGCCAAAGCGGCATGAGCCCGCGCGACCTCCCCGCTCATACCGATGCGACCGACACCGGCCGCGGGATCGGTGCACGCCTGCCGCGCAAGGAAGATGCGCGGTTCCTGCTGGGTCGCGGCCAATACGTGGGCGACCTGCGGATGCCCGATATGCTCGACGTGGCGTTCGTGCGATCGCCAGTCGCGCACGCCTTCGTGCGCGGCATCGAAAAACCTGCCGGGTATGAGTCGCTGGTGTACACCATGGCCGATCTGGTGGATGTCAAACCCATTCTTGCCGCCTCGGGCCTGCCCGGCTTTCGCAGCTCGGTGCAGCATCCGTTGGCGCACGACAAGGTGCGTTTCGTAGGTGAAATGGTGGCGATGTGCGTGGCGCCCACGCGCGCGCAAGCCGAGGATCTCGCCGGCATGGTGATGGTCGATTACGACGATCTGCCGGTGATCGCCGACATGCAGACCGCCACCGATGCCGGCGCCGCGACGCGCCTGCACGATGGATGGGACGGCAACGTATTTCTCGAAACGCATGTCAATCATGGCCCCGCCGAGCTGCCGCCCGGCACGATCTCGGTCACGCGTCAGTTGGCCACGTCGCGCCAATGCATGGCCCCGCTGGAAGGCCGCGGTGTGGTGTGCTGGTGGGACGATCGGCTCGATCAGCTGGTGGTGACGAGCGCGGCGCAATTGCCGCATATCAACCGCACGGGCCTGGCTGAATGCCTGGGCTTGAACGAGGGGCAGGTGCGCGTCGTATCGCCGGACGTAGGCGGCGGCTTTGGCTACAAAGGCATTCTGCTGCCGGAAGAAATCTGCTGCGCATGGCTCGCCATGCGGTTGCGCCGACCCATCCGCTGGCTTGAAGACCGTCGTGAGCACCTCGGGGCCAACGCCAATTGCCGCGAGCATGCCTACGACATTACCGTGCACGTGACGCCGGAAGGCCGGCTGGTCGGCATCGATTGCGACGCCATCGTCGACTCCGGGGCCTACTCGTCGTATCCGTTTTCGGCGTGCCTGGAAGCCGCGCAAGTGGGGTCGATCCTGCCCGGCCCCTACAAGATGGATCATTTTCGTTGCCACACCCGGTCGGCCGCCACAAACAAGCCGCCGATCCTGCCCTACCGCGGCGTAGCACGCACGGGGGTGTGTTTCGCCCTGGAAGTGGCGCTCGACGCGGCTGCGCGCACCCTCGGCATCGAGCCGCAAGTGTTGCGTGCGCGCAGCCTGGTCGAGGCGCGCGACATGCCGTTCACCAATATCACCGGCAAGCTGTTCGATTCGGGCGATTACGGCCAGTGCATGGCACGCGCGCTCGATAGCCTGGATTGGACCGGTTGGCGGGCGCGCCAAGCCTCGCGCCATGCGCAAGCGCAGCCGCAGAAGCGGCTCGGCCTCGGGCTGGCCGTGTTTTGCGAACAAGGCGCTCACGGCACCTCCGTTTATCACGGCTGGGGCATCCCGATGGTGCCAGGCTATGAACAATGCAGCGCTCGCATGACGGCCGACGGCATTCTCGAGTTGCAGTTGGGCGTGCATTCGCACGGTCAGAGCATGGAAACCACCATGGCGCAGATCGCCCACAGCGTGCTGGGCATCGATCCCGCCCGCGTGCGCATTCTGCACGGTGATACGGCCACCTCGCCTTACTCCACGGGCACCTGGGGCTCGCGCTGCGCCGTCATGGCGGGCGGCGCCGTCGGCAGCGCCTGTGAAGCGCTGGGCGAACGGCTCAAAGCGATCGCAGCGGCGCTGCTGGCGGTACCGGCCGAGCATCTGGTGTTTGACGACGGCGCCATTGCCGCCGTGCAGGGTCCAGAACGGATGACGTTGGCGCAGGTTGCGCACACCTGGTACCGCGCGCCGCAGCGCTTGCCGGCCGATGTGAACCCCGGCGGCCTGGGACTCACCGCGGGCTATCGGATGCAGCCCGACTCCGGCACGTTCAGCTATGCCTGTCATGCCTGTGCGGTCGAAGTGGATACCGTGACGGGGCACGTGGCCATCCTCGATTACGCCGTGTGCGAAGACGGCGGCGTGCTGCTCAACCCGATGGTCGTCGAAGGCCAGCTCCTGGGCGGCTTGGCGCAAGGTATCGGCACGGCGCTCTACGAAGAGATGCCGTTCGACGATCAGGCGCAGCCGCTGGCGTCGACGCTGGCCGACTACATCCTGCCGGGTGCGGGCGAGATGCCGGACGTGCGGCTGGACCACATGGAAACGCCCAGCCCCTTCTCCAAGTTCGGCCAGAAGGGTATCGGCGAAGGCGGCGCGATCGCGCCGCCCGCCGCCATCACCAATGCCATCAACGATGCGCTTGCCGGCCTGGGCGCCGAGATCCACACCATTCCTGCGAGTCCGCAACGCGTGTTGGCCGCGCTGCAACGCGCCCGGGGCATCGTATGAAAGCCGTCACCTATACGCTTGAACGCCAGCCCGATCTACCCGGCGCCTGTGCCCAACTCACCCGTGAGACGTACACCAAACCGATCGCAGGCGGCCAGTCCCTGGGCGCCATGCTCAACCTGCGTCTCGCGCAACCCGAGGCGCTCGTCGACCTCGATGCCATCGCTTCATTGCGCGCGTGCGATGAAAGCCCGCACGGCCTCACCCTGGGCGCAATGACCGCGCATGCCGCCGTCGAAGATGGCGTGGTGCCGGACGTCACACAAGGCTTTCTACCCAAGGTGGCACGCGGCATCGCATATCGCGCCGTGCGCAATCGCGGCACGGTGGGTGGCAGCCTCTGCCATGCCGATCCGGCGGCCGACTGGATCACCGCCATGGCGGCAGTGGGCGCCGTCTACACCGTACAAAGCGCGACCGGTACGCGCCGCATCGAGGCCGGCGATTTCATGGTGTCCGCATTCGAAACCCAACTGGCGGCCGACGAACTGCTTACGGCGATCGACGTGCCGCGGTTGAGCCCGGACGCCCGCTGGGCCTACGTCAAGTTTTGCCGCAAGACCGGCGAGTTCGCCCTGGCGATCGTTGCCGTGGTGATCGACCCCGCCCGCGACGTGACGCGCTGGGTCGTGGGTGCGCTCGACGGTGCACCCCGGGTGTTCGACGATCCCCGGTTGGCGACGATGTTCGCCGATCCGCTGGCACGCGCCGCCTGGCTGGCGAATCCCGCATTGGATCTGGACACCACCCGCCGCGCCTTGCTCGACGATCTGATCGCGCAGGCCGTGCGCGAGCTTCACCCCTGACCCGAGGCCAATCGATGCGACCCGAACTGGTTTTTCCGCCTACGCACGAGATCGACATTCGCTTGTCGGTCAACGGCCGCCAATATGCCGTGCGCACGGAAGCGCGTACGCATCTGGCCGATGTGCTGCGCGAGCATTGCGGACTTACGGCCACCCATATCGGCTGCGAACAAGGCGTGTGCGGCGCCTGCACGGTGGAGGTCGATGGCGCCCCACAACGGGCCTGTTTGCAGTCGGCCGCGCGATTCGAGGGCAAAACGGTGCGCACGCTCGAGGCCTTCGATGACGATGCCTTGACCGCTGAATTGCGCGCCGCCTTTACCGCCGAACATGCGCTGCAATGCGGCTACTGCACGCCGGGCATGTTGATGACCGCGCGCGACATCGTGCAACGACTCCCTGACGCCAACGAGGCACGGATTCGCGAAGAACTGGCGGGCAATCTGTGCCGCTGTACCGGTTACCGCGGCATCGTCCGCGCCATCGCGCATGTGCTGGCCGCACGTCGCATTCAGGAACCCGCCCATGCAACTTGAACAGCACTTCCTCGTCGCCGTACCGCTTGCGCGCGTGTGGGAGGCCTTTCACGACCCCGAATTGCTCGTGTCGTGCCTGCCCGGTGCCTCCCTGCGCGGTCCGGCCGAAGGCAGCACGCTGCCGCTGCTGTTCAAGGTCAAACTGGGACCGATCGCTGCGGCGTTCGCCGGATCCGGCGAACTCACGCTCGATGAGGCGGCGCACTGCGGCGCGTTGAGCGGCCAGGCCGCCGATGGCAAGAGCAACAGCCGCGTCAAAGGCGATGCCGCGTTCGATCTGACTGAAGCCGAAGGCGGCACGCGGGTGGGCGTGAACGTCACCTTCTCGATCACGGGGTCGCTCGCGCAATTCAGCCGCGAAGGCATTGTGCGCGCGCTGGCCGATCAACTGACAAGGCAGTTCGCCGACAACCTGCAGGGCGTGCTGGCGCAGGATGCGATCGGCGAAGACGCGCTATCGGACGCATCCTCGTCCCCACTTCCCGCTCATGCGCATGCCCATGCCGATGCGGCGAGTGCAGCGACGCCGTCTTTTGCCGCAGCATCACCCGCTACGACGGCACCGGCATCGTCCGGCCCGGTTCACGCACCTGCCGTCGCACCGCCGAGCGCAGCAGCGACCGCCAAGGCGGCTGCAAAGGCGAGACCGGCCGCAGAGGCCCCTGCGCTCAACCTCTTCACGCTGATCGGCGCGGTCATCCGCGATTACTGGCGCAAGTTCTTCAACCGGAAGCCCTCGTGATGACCGCCTTGCCCCACCTGGATGCGGTCGCAGCCGCCACTGACCACGCGGCTCCCGCCCGCACAGCGGCCACGCTCGCGGCCGTCTTCGCCGGCGCCCGCTGGCAAGACGTTCGACGCCTGCGCGACGCGCTCCCCGACCTGCCCGACACCCTGCTGCTGCACGCCGGTCCCACTTACGGCGACCAGGCGGTGCCGGCCCCTGTGCGCCATGCCGCCGCACACGCCATCGTGTACGAAGGCGCCGCCGGCAGCCTGGCACAGGCGCTTGGATTGATCGACGACGGCACCTATCGTTTCGTGCCCGCGCAAGACTACGGCGTGGTCACGCCGCTGGCGCAAGTCGTGACCCTCGGCATGCCCGTATTGGTCGTGGGCGACGGCGACACTGCCTCGTATGCACCCATTGCCGAAGGACCGCCGCCGGCATTGCGTTTCGGCTCGCCCGATCCGGTGTGTGTGGCCAACATGCAATCGATGAGCGCCCTGGTGCTCGGCCCGGTCGCCCGCGCCGTGCGCGCCGCGCCGGTCGCCCTGACTGCCGTCATCGAAAACGCCTTGCAGGGCCAGGATGAATGTCACGCACGCACTGGCGCTGCCAACGCCACCCTGCTTACGCAACTCCCTGCCTTGGACGACGTCAGTCGCGCCGCCCTGGCTGCCAACCCCGGCTTCGTGCTCACACTGATCATGGCCGCAAGCGCGTGGGTATTGCGTTACGGCCAAGGCCCGCTCCTGTCCGCCGGCGGCAATGGCTTGGCGTTCGGCATTCGAATGAAAAACGAAACGGTGTGGCGCACGGTTGCCGCCACGCCGCCCGTAGGCAACCTTTTCCCGGCACACGCCGCAAGTACGCCAATTGGCGCGATCGGCGATAGCGCCGTCATCGATTGCTGCGGCCTTGGCGGCCAGGCGATCGCATTCGCGCCGGCGCTGCTGCAAGAATGGGCGGCGAGCTTGCCCGCAGACGCCGCCGCACGCGGCGCACAGGTCATCGACCCCGCAACCGGTGTCATCGATCCCGCACGCATCGCCGCCACCGGCCATGCGCCCGCCATCCACTTGGCAATGGTCGACCGCGCGGGGATGGCCGGGTTGATCGGCCGCGGTGCCTACACACCACCCGTGTCGCTCTTCGCGCCCAAGGATCCATCATGAGTCTCGACCACGCCGTGGCCATCGTGACCGGCGGTGCCATGGGCATCGGGCGCGCCATCGTCCTCCGCTTGCTCGAACGCGGCGCGCGCGTCGTGATTGCCGATCGCGCCGGCGCCGAAACCACCGCGACCGAACTGCGCGCGCAAGGCCACGATGTGCTGGGCGTCGCTGTGGACGTGTCCGACGAAGACCAGGTGCAGGCCATGGCCGACGCCGCCTGCGCAGCCTATGGCCGCATCGATGTGCTCGTCAACAACGCCGGTATTTACTCGTCGCTCACGCCCACGCCCTTCGACGCCCTCACTGTGGCCGATTGGAGGCAGGTACTGGACGTGAACGTGATCGGCACCTTCCTCGCCTGTCGCGCCGTGACGCCTGCGTTCAAACGCGCGGGCGGCGGACGCATCGTCAATATCTCATCGGGCGTGGCGTTCAAGGGCAACCCGCTGATGGCCCATTACGTGGCGAGCAAAGGCGCCGTGATTTCATTGACCCGCGCCCTCGCCACCGAAATGGGCGCTTTCAACGTGCTGGTCAACAGCGTGGCACCTGGCTTTACGTTGAGCGAAGGCGTAACGCGCAACCCCACCCTGGTCGACGGCGTCAAGGGGCCCTCGCTGCGCAATCGCATCCTGGCGCGCGATATGGTGCCCGAAGACCTCGTCGGCGCGGTCGAGTTCTTCGCCGGCAATCAATCCGCATTCATCACCGGCCAGACGCTGGTGGTGGATGGCGGCGCGTACTTTCACTGATCGGAGCGCCCATGTCCGCCACCCTTCCCGTTATCGATCTGACGCCGGCCTTGCACGGCAGTGCCGCCGACCGATTGCACGTTGCGCAGCACATCGACCGCACCTGCCGCGAAATCGGTTTCTTCACGATCTGCGGCCATGGCGTACCGCGCGAGTTGATGACCAACCTGCGCGCGCGCGCCTACGATTTCTTCAATCAACCGGTGGAGCAGAAACTGCTTGCGGCGCCCGCCGATCCCAAAGTGCCGCGCGGTTATCGCGCGTTGGGTTTCGAAGCGCTGTCGTTCGGCAACGCGCAAGAGACGCCGCCGGACTTGAAGGAGTATTTCCACTTCGGACGGGAGTCCTGGCCCGATGACGCGTACTACACCACCGGCGAAGGTCCACGCTACTTCATCCCCAACGTCTGGCCCGCGACACCGCTCGGATGGCGCGACGCCGCCCACGCTTATTACGCCGCGATGGAGGGCCTCACCGAGCAGATGATGGCGCTGACCGCACTGGGCCTCGGGCTGAACGAATCGTTCTTCGCCGACAAAATCGATCGCCACATCACGGCCATGCGCATCAATCATTATCCGGCGGCCACCGCGCCGCCAATACCGGGCCAATTGCGTGCCGGCGCCCACACCGACTACGGCTTGCTCACGATCCTCAATGGCGAAAACGTGCCCGGCGGCCTGCAGGTACAAACCCGCGCGGGCGACTGGCTCGGCGTGGAGACCGATCCGGACACCTTCGTCGTCAATATCGGCGACCTGCTGATGCGCTGGACCAACGACCGCTGGGTGTCCAACACGCACCGCGTCGTCAACCCGCCCGACGACGGCCGGCCCGCGCAAGCGCGCCTGTCCATTGCCTTCTTTCATCATCCCAACTACGACGCGCAGATCGAATGCGTGGCGGGCGATGACGAGCCCAAATATCCCCCGGTGTCATCCGGGGCGTATCGCGATCTCAGATACCGGCAAACCCGCGTTTGAGCCCGACGCATTGCGAGCTGTTCCCTCTCACCCTCAGGAGTGTGCATTATGTGGACGACTACCCGGCTGTTTGCCCTGTTGACGCTGGCGGCCAGTACTGCTGCGCCAGCCCTGGCCCAGGAAACCATCAAGATCGGCGTCACCCAGCCGTTGACCGGCGCCGTCGCGGCGTCGGGTAACTACGTGACCAACGGCGCGCGCATTGCCGCCGAGCAGATCAACGCCCAGGGCGGCGTACTGGGCAAGAAAATCGAACTCATCATCGAGGACAACAAGTCCAATCCGCGCGAGGCCGTCAACTCGGTCGAAAAATTGATCTTGCGTGACAAAGTGCCCGTGCTGATGGGCGCATGGAGCTCGACGTTTACGCTGGCCATCATGCCCAAGCTGATCGAATACAACGTGCCGATGGTGGTTGAAACGGCATCGTCGAGCAAGATCACGACGGCCGGCAACCCCTGGATCTTTCGCGTCAGCCCCACGTCGAAAATGGAAGCGCTGGCCTTCGCGAAAGAACTGAAGAACGTCCAGCCCGCCATCAAGAAGGTCGATTTCCTTTCGGTGAACAACGACTGGGGCCTGGGTGCCGCCACCGAGTTCCGCGCCATGTTCGCCGAACAAGGCATTCAGGTCGGCCGGATCGAAACCATGGCCCCGGATGCGACCGATCTGTCGGCCCAGTTGGCCACGCTGCGCGATTCCGGCGCCGACACGCTGATCGTGACCTCGGGCGTGGAGCAATTGACGCTGGCCATTCGCCAGGCCGCTGAGCAACGCCTGCCCCAACGCATCATCACCACCGGCGGCTCGTTCCCCGAACCCCTGCTGGATAACCCCGGTCCCAAAGGCTACGCCAGCACCCATCTGCTGTTTTTCGCGCCTTGGGCGGTCGAACGCGCCAAGTACCCGGAGGTTGCCAACGCCTACGTGAACGCGTGGAAGGCCAAGAACCTGCCGTTCGCTGGCTTGACGGAAGGCTTCCGCGGCTATGACGGTATCAAGACGATCGCGGCGGCCATCACGTCGGCCGGCAAAGCCGATTCCGAGTCGATCCGCGCCGCCTTATGGAAGGTCAACGTGCAAGGCGTCAACGGCGACATTGCCTTCATCAAGGAAGGTCCGGAAGGCAAGGAAAGCGGCCAGAACTCGCCCAATGTGTATGTGGTCAAGTTGATGGACGGCAAGGTCACCGTGCAGTAAGACGCCGGCGGGTGGTGGCATGTTGCCGCTGCCTGCCCTCAGTACTGTCCGGCGGCTGCGGGCCGCCGGCTTCGGGAGATCGACGTGGATCAATTTTTACAGCACCTGGTCAATGGTGCCGTGCTGGGCGCCACCTACGCCCTCCTGGGCATCGGCCTGACGCTGATCTTCGGCATCATGAAGGTCGTGAACTTCGCCCACGGCGAGTTGTACACCCTTGGCGCCTATGTGGCCTACGGCCTCGTCTCGGTGCTCAAGCTGGATTTCTTTTCATCGTTGCTGATTGCGGCAGCGGTGGGCTTCATTTTCGGCGCGATCGTCGAATTCGTCTTGCTGCGGCGTCGCGATCTGGCCAATATCGATGAGGTCATGCTCATCATGATCGGTGTCATGATCATCATGCAGAACGCTGAATTGTTGTTCTGGGGCGGCGTGGCCAAGATCGTGCCGTCCCCCTTCTCGCAAGAACCGCTGGTCTTCGGCAGCGTCGCCATTTCGGCCACGCGTCTGTTCGTGCTGGCGGCCGCTGCGGTGTTGCTGGTGGTGTTCTATTTCGGCATCGAGCGCTCGCGCCTGGGCATGGCCATGCGTGCGACCTTTCAGGACCGCGACGCGGCCAAGATCGTGGGCGTGAACGTCTCGCGCATCTATACGCTCACGTTTGCGCTGGGGTCGGCGCTGGCGGCCACGGCCGGCGCGCTGCTGGCGCCGGTATTCATGGTGAGTCCGGCCATGGGCGATCTCGCCAGCCTGAAAGCTTTCGCCATCGTGATTCTCGGTGGATTGGGCAATCTGGCGGGCGCCGCGCTCGGCGGCTTCGCGTTGGCCATGATCGAAGAATTCGGCGCGGGTTTTGTGTCCACCGCCTATCGCGATGCACTGGGCTTTGCCGTCATTCTCTTTGTGATGATCGTGCGCCCGCAGGGCCTTTTCGCAATCAAAGAACGGGTGGGCTGACACATGCGACGTCTTGTCTTCATTCTTTGCGCCCTCGCGCTCGCCGCCCTGCCCTTGATCTGGCCCGATCCCTACATGCTGTCGGTCGTGGCGGCCGCGGGCATCATGATCATCGCCGCCATGAGCTTGAACCTGCTGTTGGGCTTCACCGGCCAGCTGAGCCTGGGGCATGCCGCGTTCTTCGGCATCGGCGCCTACACCAGCGCTTTGCTCTCGCTGGGCTTCGATGTGGATCTGGGAGTGGGCGTGCTCGTCGTGACCCCAAAGCCGGTATGGCTGGCCTTCATCTCGGGCATGGCGGTCGCCGGTTTCTTCGGATGGCTGGTGGGCCGCGTGGCGTTTCGCGTGCGCGGCGCGTACTTCGTGATCGTCACGATCAGCTTTGCCCAGGTCATGCGCATGGTGGCGCTCAACTGGGTCGATCTCACCGAAGGCCCGATGGCCCTCACTTCGATTCCACCCCTCACGTTCTGGACCCCCTCGGGCATCGCCGACGTCACCACCAAGGCCGGCACCTACTGGCTGGTGCTCGGCGTGGCGGTGGTCGCCTATATCGCCATTGCCCGTCTCGTGCATTCGCGACCCGGGCGCGCCATGATCGCCCTGCGCGAAAACGAAACGCTCGCGCGCTCGATCGGCATCCGCGTCACGCACTACCTCGTCATCGCCTCCATCGTGTCGGCGGCCATCGCAGGCGCGGCTGGCGGCCTCTATGCCCACACCGTACGCATCATCGATCCGGATGTTTTCCTCTTCATCTACACCATCACGATGGTCATCATGGTGATCGCCGGCGGCAAAGGCACGCTGGCCGGCCCGGTAGTGGGCGGCCTGATCTTCGGGCTCCTGCCCGAGATGCAGCGCGGCTATGTGGCGCCCGAAGTGCAGTGGATGCTATACGGCGCCCTGATGATTCTGATCCTGCTCTTCCTGCCGCGCGGGATTGTGCCGTCGGGTGCCGCGCTCTACGCGCGACTGCGCCGGCGATCCGCCACCGAACCTGGCGATCCGCCCCGCGCCGATGCGCCGCTCAACACCACGTCCGCATCGGGAGTTCGCTCATGACGACCGCTACGCTCGCCGCACCTACGCCGGGTGCCATGACGCCACCTGCCCATCCCCGCGCCGCGGATGGCATGGCGCCCGTGCTTGCCCTGGAGGGGGTGACCATGAAGATCGCCGGGCTCACGGCCTTGAATGACGTCAGTTTCGACGTCATGCCCGGACAGATCGTGAGCCTCATCGGCCCCAATGGTGCCGGAAAAACCACCGCATTCAATGTGATCTCCGGCTACATGCGCCCGACCTCCGGACGCGTTCTGCTGTTCGGCGAGAACATCGTGGGCAAGAAACCCGAGGCCATCGCGCAACGCGGACTGGTACGCAGTTTTCAACGCACCAGCGTGTTCGACAACGCCACCGTTTTCGACAACCTGCTGACGGCGTTTCATCTGCAGGGCGCAAGCGGCCTGGTAGGCGCATGGCTGCGCACGCCGTCATTCAAGCGCGATGAAGCCCGCCAGCGCGAACGCGCACTCGAGATGATGGCCTTTCTCGGCCTTACCCGACGGGCAGACGAGGTGGCCAAAACGCTCTCGTACGGCGAGCAACGCTTGCTGGGCGTAGGCATCGCGCTGGCCGCGCAGCCCAAACTCCTGCTGCTCGATGAACCGGCAGCGGGCCTGAATCCGTCGGAAACCGAAGCGTTCAAGGCGCGGATTCATGAGATCGGCGCACGCGGCGTGACGGTGCTGCTGGTCGAACACGATATGCACATGGTCATGTCCATCTCGGACCACATCATCGTGCTCAATCAAGGACAACGCATCGCACAGGGCATCCCCCGGGCGATTCAGGAAAATCCGGAAGTCATCAGGGCTTATCTGGGATCGGGGTTGAAACGTGCTCAAACTTGAAGACATCACCGTGCGCTACGGCGCCACCGTCGGCGTCGATCGCGTGTCGCTCTCAGTGGGCGAAGGCGAACTGGTCACCCTCATCGGCGCGAACGGCGCCGGAAAATCGACCACGCTGCGCGCCATCGGCGGACTCGAGCCGTTGGTATCTGGCCGCATCACCTTCGAAGGCACGACGATCAGCGGCGCGCCCACCCCTGAAATCATTGAACGCGGTATCGCGCACTGCCCCGAAGGCCGGCGTGTGTTCCCCCAGCTCACCGTGCGCGAAAACCTTGAAATGGGGGCCTACCGCCGCCGCGACCGGCAACGCGCGCGCGACGACATGGAAAAAATGCTCGATCGCTTTCCGCGCCTGCGCGAGCGCATCAAGCAACCCGCCGGCACGCTCTCGGGCGGCGAGCAGCAGATGCTCGCCATTGCGCGCGCACTCATGTCCAGGCCTCGACTCATCATGTTCGACGAGCCGTCACTGGGGCTGGCGCCCAATTTCGTCGAACAGGTGTTTGGCCTCGTCATGGACATCCGCGCAGAAGGCACGACGGTACTCATGGTGGAACAGAACGCCTATGCTGCACTCGAGATGTGCGACCGGTCCTATCTCCTGGAAACGGGCCGCGTGGTCTCGCACGGGAGCGCAGCCGAGATGCTGGCCAATCCGGATATCCGAAAGGCTTATCTGGGGGGATAGCGGTTGATCACAACCGGAACGGCACCGCGCCCGCGTCGTTGTTGGCCTCAACCAGCCGGATCAACTGCAGCATCAACGCATCGCGCCCCTCGGGCGCCAACGCCTCCAGCGTGCGGTCGTGTGCGCGCTGAACGGCCGGCGCCATCTTGGTCACCAGCAACTTGCCCTTGCGCGCCAGCTTGACCAAACGCACCCGACCGTCTTCCGGACTCACCCGCCGCGTGATCAGTCCACGCGCCTCAAGTCGCGTCAGCACTTCGGCCACGGTGGTGCGTTCCAGCCCCACTTCGCGTGCGATCGAAATCTGATCGCTCTCGCCACGCCGGTCCAACGCGGTCATCAAACTGAACTGCACCGGCGTGATGTTGAAGGTCGCCGTCTCTTCAAGAAACAGCGAGCAGTGAATCTGATGCAACCGCCGAATCAAAAAGCCCGGCCGACCCAACAACGGCGACCGCTCACGCGCCGCCGCCAGATGTGCGGCCGCAGAAACGTCGGCTGGAGGTGCCTCCACGGCAGACGCATCCCCTGCCGACGACACCGTGGTTGACGTCGCCTTCGACCGTGTCTTGGTGTTTGTCATCAGATCGTCGCGATACGAATGCCGTCATGCGTCAAGGCCTCGCGGATGCGGCGCGCAAACACGGCCGCACCCGGCTGATCGCCATGAATGCACAGCGTATCGGCGCGCACAGGCACCCGCTTGCCGGTTTGCGACGTCACGTACCCGCCCACCACCATACCCTTGACCTGCGCGATCGAAAGATCGGGATCTTCGATCATGGCATCCGCCTGCGAACGCGGCGTGAGCGTGGCGTCGTCCTGATAAGTGCGATCCGCAAACACCTCGTAGGCGACAGGCAAGCCCAACGCCGTGGCGGCATCGGCCATCGTCGAGGTCGCCACGTAGACAATGAGCGAGGGATCCACATCGCGCGTGGCGCGTGCCACGGCGTCGGCGATCGCAGGATCCTTTGCAGTCATGTTGTAGAGCGCGCCGTGCGCTTTCACGTGATGCAATGTGGTGCCGGCCGCGCGCGTGAACGCCCAAAGCGCGCCGATCTGATACACGGTGAGGTCGTACACTTCTGCCGGCGACAGCGCCATCACCCGGCGGCCGAAGCCTTGCAGATCCGGCAAGCCTGGATGGGCACCCACTGCCACGCCACGCTCGACGGCGGCCTCCACGGTGCGATGCATCACGCCCGGGTCGCCGGCATGCATGCCGCACGCGATGTTGGCTGACGTCACGTGCGCCAGGACTTCCAGATCGTTGCCCATCACAAAGGCGCCGAAGCTCTCGCCCATATCGCAATTGATATCGAGCGTGGGCGCAGTTCTGGCCGGGGATGCATCGGTTGGCGCAGCGGCGTCGCCGTCAGCCGGGCGTTGCGTTTCAGCGGATCTGGATGAAGATGCGGACAGTGCGGATGCGGTTGATGTGGTCATCGCGATTCCTAGTGAGCGATCGATTCGAGTGTGGCGGCAGCCGCAGCGGCGAAACGCGCCAGGTCGGCAGCGCGCTGCTGTGCCAGCTGTTGGGCCTGGGCCAGCGAGACAAGGTGAAAGCGTACGACATCTTCGGGCATGGCTTGCGCGAGCTGCGGAAGGTCGACGCTGGCCACATAAGCAATCTTGGGATAGCCGCCGGCAGTCTGGCGATCCGCCATCAACACGATCGGCTGCCCATCGGGCGGCACCTGCACCGTACCGAACGGCGTGCCTTCGGAAATCATCTCGAGCGGTGCGGCCAGCGCCAACGGTTCGCCGCTCAAGCGATACCCCATACGATCCGAACGGCTGTCGATCTTGTAGCCCAGCTCGGCGAACGCAGTGTGCGACGTCGGTGAAAACGCCGCCCATTGCGGCCCGGCCACCACCCGCAACGTGGCGACCGCGTCGCCGGCATCAGGCATCGGCCACGGCACCACGGGCGCTGCGGCGAACGGCACGCCGGCCTGCACCATCAATCGCAGCAATCCGCGATACGGCACCGCCGGCGCACCCGTGGGGACCCGGTCGTCGCGCTGCAGCGCCCGGCCCTCGAAGCCGCCGTATCCTGCGCGCACGAAGGTGCTGCGGCTGCCCATGACCATCGGCACATCGAATCCGCCGGACACCGCAAGATACGCCCGCGCACCGGTTCGGCGCGCGCCGAAATGCACGGTCACGCCCGCACGCAGCAGCACGGCACACTCGCGCGGCAAGGCAACGTCATCGACGCGCGCATCCAGATCGCCGCCCGTGATCGCGATCAGCGCGTCGCGCTCGAAACGCAATACCGGCCCTTGCAGCGTGCATTCGAGCGTTGCCACGTCCGGTGCGTTACCGACCAGGGCGTTGGCACGACGATGCGCATCGTTATCCATCGCGCCGTTGACGGGCACACCGAATTGTTGGTAGCCAGTGCGGCCCAGATCCTGCAAGGTGCTGAGCGGACCCGGTTTGATCACGCGCATCATGCCCATGTCTGCGCTCCCGCGTCCAAGGCCGCGTATTCGGCTTGCGATATCGGGACGAAACGGAGACGGTCACCGAGGCGCAACCGCACGGGAGGCGTCTGCGCCAGATCGAAAAAACGCATCGGCGTACGACCGATGATGCTCCATCCACCCGGCGTTTCGAGCGTATAGACAGTGGCCTGATTGTTGGCGATGGCCACCGAGCCTTTCGGCACACGGGTGCGCGGCGTCTTACGGCGCGGCACCGACAACGTCGGGTCCAGGCCCACGGCAAACGGCGTTCCGGGCGAAAAGAAAAAGGTGCACACGATGAGTTCGGACGCGCCGTGACGGGCGATCACGTCTTCGCGTTCGATCCCGCAACGCATGGCCACATCGTCGAGATCCGGCGCAAAGGTGCCGTCGTAGCACACGGGAATCTCGATCGTGCGGCCACCGGTGGCGACCGCCGGCAAGCCCGCCCGCAATGCGCCGTCGATCGCTGCGGACAACACGTCGAACGGCGCATCTTCAGGCCCGTACGCGCTTGGATCGTAATGCACCGCGAGCGTGGTGAAGGCCGGCACGATATCGGTCACACCGTTGAGCGGATGCGCCAGGAAGTGGGCCGCGGCTGCCTGCACGCGCAAGCTGGTCGCGATATCGACACGGTCGCCGAATGCGATGATCAGGCAGCGATCGCCGCCGGCCACAATGCGCCAATCGGCAGGCGTTTCAGACAATGGGATGTGAGACATGAGAAACCGTCAGGGACGCAACACGCGCCGAATGCAACAGAACAGCCAAGGATGCATTCTACGGTAGCAATCCGAGGTAAGCCACGCTTTCACCCGCGCGGATGATGTTGAGCGTGCAACGCTTTCAGGCGTTCGCGCGCAACGTGCGTGTAGATCTGCGTGGTGGAGATATCGGCGTGTCCGAGCAGCATCTGCACCACCCGCAGATCGGCACCGTGGTTGACCAGATGCGTGGCAAAAGCATGGCGCAATACGTGGGGCGACACCGGTGCCACGATACCTGCGCGACGGGCACAGGCGCCAATCATCAGCCAGAAGGTCTGCCGATGCATGCTATCGCCCCGAATGGTGACGAACATCGCATCCGAGCGCATGCCGTTGAGAATGCCGGTGCGCGCCTCATCGAGGTAACGCGCAATCCAGTGTGCGGCTTCCGCGCCCAGCGGCACCAGCCGGTCCTTGCCGCCCTTCCCATGCACCACGCGCACCACGCCCTCGTTCAAGCTCACATCCAGCACATTGAGCCCCACCAGTTCCGAGACGCGCAACCCGGTGGCATACAACGTTTCGAGCATGGCCTTATCGCGCAGTCCCAGTGGCGTCGCCACATCGGGCGCATTGAGCAAGGCGTCGACTTGCGCTTCGGACAAGGTTTTGGGCAATCGGCTGCCGGCCTTGGCCGACACCAGCGATTGACAGGGATCACCCGTAACGACCCCAGCCCGTAACGCCCATTGGAAATAACGACGTAACGACGACAGTCGCCGGTTGGCCGTGGCGGGCTTGGTATGCGTGTGCACTGCGGCAAACCAGTCTTGAATGTCGATCGTCGTGGCTTGCGATAGCGCCGTGGCCGAGCGCTCACGCATCCAGATGTCGAAACTCGCGAGATCGTTGCGATAACTCGTGCGGGTGTTCTCGGCCAAACCATCTTCAAGCCACAACCCATCGAGAAAGCGATCGATATTCGGGTCGACATCGGTGCGGCTTTGCACCGACGGCACGGCATCGGTGGGACCGGTCAAACGGCGGCGCGGCATTGCGAACACCCATCAAGGAACATCGCGAAAGTGTAGGCCATGCGCGAGCCATCTGCGACAACGCAGCGTAAGTGCCACTCGCCGATGCCGTGGTGGACGAGCGATCAGGCCGCCTGCTTATCGCGCTCGGCGATGGGATACGTCAATCCAACCAGGCGCTCGATAAGCTTGGCGCGCGACGTGCCCCCAATGGATGGCGTGCCGAAAAGTTCGGCCGACCAAAGACTATCCACGGCAAGGCGAGCGATCCACGCGCTTTCGCATGCCTGGGTTTCCGATTCGACGGCTTGCTGGTAGCGCCGCAAGGTATCGCGCCACAGATGCAGCAACGACGGATCCACGACGAACGCCGTCGCCAGCCCGCCCCAGCGCCGATTCTGCTTCTCGCCCAGACGGGCGATCGTGAGGATATACGCCCGCGTCATGCGGCAATTCGGCTCGCTGTCTTCCAGCGCAGCTGCTTGCACATCGTTCCAGAACTGATCGACGAGATCGCGCACGACCGCCTCGACCAGCACGCTTTTGGTGGGAAAGTGATGCAGCAATGCCCCTTTGCTGAGACCCGCCCGTTTGGCGACGCCATCGAGCGTAAAGGTGGTGGCACCCGCTTCCGAGATCGCGTCGCCCGCGGCACGGATCAGGAGCGTACGCGTAACATCAGCTTGTCGTTTGATCATGTCGGACTCCTCGTTCAAGAGACGCCACCATACCGGCCAGACGGTTACCAACCTAGTAAAATCGTCACTCTGGAGTTACTTTCAGATTTTTCCCAAATGCGCATGATAAAGGCCGGCGCAACGTGCACCGGCCTTCACGATCGTGACGCCGCAGTGATGCGGCGTCGTGCTTCGATCAGGGCGAGATCTTGTTGATCTTGGCACCCGTCAACGACACGCCAGCCATCAGGCCGGTGTTGTTGACCACGAAGCCCACGATGGGCTGACGAATCGTGTTGCTGTCGATGCTGCCGTTCGCGCCAATCGTGGCGACTGCGATCGTGGCGTCAGCGCCAACCGTCCAACCATTGCTATTGCGGAAGTTATCCAGCGACTGTTGGGTCATGAACAGAACGATGATGCTCTTGTCCTGGGCGCCAGCCTGGAAGCCGATCGAGCCGGCGGTGGTGCTGTAGTAACCCGTGGTCTTGCCATCGACGCGCAAGGCGCCACGGCCGTACTCACCGCCGACCACGAAGCTCGCGCCGACGACCGACGGGAACACCAGCACGCCCTTGGCACGCGACACCAGGTCACGCGAAGCCGGTGCCGAAGCGTAGAGCTTGGACAGCGCTGCATCCACACCCGAATTGATCTGGGCGCGTTCGGTGGCCGGCGTGGCGGCGTCGTGCGGTTTGGTCGTCGTGCAGCCCGTGAAGGCGAGGCTCGCGGCGACGAGGGCCAGCGCAATTCCGGAGGAGCGGAAGGTTGTACGATTTTTTTGCATAGTAAAGCTCCATTGAGAAAAAGTCGGCCGGTCTTCATAGACTTCGCACGACGAGACAACTTCGACGGGGTAACCCGCCAAAAATAAATCAGGGTGTGGTGGTTCTGGGCTGTTGATTGATCGTGTCGGTTAGTTCGGGCGCCTTGACCGGATCGAAATCCGTCCAGGCCCCCTGAGACCAACGCCCTTGAGCGCGCTCCACATCCATGCCGCCGCTATCGCGCAGAATGCGCGCCACAGTGGCTTCCTTGGCAGGATCGCACTGCACAGCCAACAATACGCCCGCTTGACGCAGCGGCGCATGCTCCATCTCAGGATCTTGCGCCGGCACTGAATTGCCGCGTTTTGCAGTCACATTCCGCTTGCGGCCACGGCCGGCAAGTTGCATGGCACCGATAAGCGAGCCCAGATAGGCGCCTACGGCTGCCGCAATAATGCTGACGATGCCCGACTGACCCGTACTGAATGCGATCAGCGCACCGATCGCAGCACCTGCCATGCCAATCACAGCAGCGCCCGCGATCGCACCAAATTGCGCACCGCTGGCATCGGGATCACTCGTACGATCGCCGCCCACAGGATGACGGTCGTGCGCGCCCGCGCTATTGACGTAGAACGTATGCAAGGCATCGTCGTGAAATCCTTCTCGATGCAGCAACTGGGCAGCATTGGCTGCCTTGTCCCAACTTTCGAATCGAGCCGCAACGATCAATGACATACGTTCCTCCAACGCGATACGCGGTCACCGGGCATCGCCCGGTTACCCGATATCATTCCCAGCGGCCGCCCGTTTTTTTCACAGCGGTGCGAGCCAAAAGGCTGACGCCAATACCAACCAACGCAGCGATGCCCATCGACTTCCATGCGTTTTCGTGCACATACGCATCGGTTTCCTTCGACAGACGGGCCGCGCGATCGGCAGCCACATCTTTCCAGTCGCTGGCGCGACCACGCAGGCTTTCAAGTTGGCCCTTCAGCTTGCGGCGTGCGTCGTCGACGCCTTCGCCGGTCTTGTCGGCCGTGGAACGCAGGAGTTCTTCGCTGGCGGCGAGCAGGTCGTCCAGATCGCGCCCGAGGCGTTCCTGGCCGTTTTGTGCTTCATCACGTGCGCGTTTCAGACTGAATTTCATACGTTCTCCTTATCCGGTTCAAATAGTGTCGATCGCCGCAATCGACTGACGCGTGTTACCTAGCAGGTAGCGTGCCTGAGCAAGTTCCCGTCGTCACAAAAAAGAATTCCGCATCCCAAAAATATTCGCGAACCTCATTGCCACGGCTGCGGCACCGGCACGCCCACGTAGAATGCAAAAGCCCCGCCCATCCACCCCCCCTATGGTTCCCATGCGTCCCTCATCCTTTCTCGTCCGTTTCATCGCCATGGGCGTCGCGCTTCATGTTTATGTTGGCGTGCGTCTGATTCCCGCGCTTGGGTTGTCGGGCGCGGGAGTCGCAGGTGCGGTGCTGGCCCTCGTCGCCTTGGTGTGCATTGCGCCAGCCGGCATGCTGAGTCGTCGCATCGTTCGCCAGCCACTCTCGGACCGCGTGGCATGGGTTGGCTTCATGGCAATGGGATTTTTCTCATCGCTGTTCGTGCTGACACTATTGCGCGATGTGGGTCTGATGCTCTACCGGGTCACATGCTGGGCAGGCGGTTGGACTGAACCGGCCATGCTCGCTCGTGATACCGCTGGGCTGGTACCGATCGCCGCGATCCTGATTACGATGGTCGGCCTTTACAACGCGCGCCGCCGTGCCCCATTAAGGCACGTCACGGTGCCGCATGCCGAACTCCCTGCGGCCCTGGCATCCCTGCGCATTGTGCAACTGAGCGATATTCACGTTGGACCAACGATCAAACGCGGCTACGTGCAAGCTATCGTTGACGCTGTGAACGCACAGCAGCCGGATGTGGTGGTGATTACGGGCGACCTGGTAGACGGCAGCGTCGCAGCGCTTGCACCGCACATTGCACCCTTGGCTGCCCTGCGCGCACGCTACGGCGTCTTCGTCGTCACCGGCAATCACGAGTACTACGCTGGCGCGCCGGCATGGGTCGCGCATTTTCAGGTGCTGGGCATGCGCCCATTGATGAACGAACACGTCGTCATCCACCATGAAGGCGCTGCATTCATCTTGGGTGGCATCACCGATTACAACGCTGGCGGCTTCGTTGCCGGGCATCGCAGCGACCCCATGAAAGCCATGGCCGGCGCGCCCACGGATCTTGCCGTGCGTATTTTGCTTGCGCACCAGCCACGTAGTGCGCCCGCCGCCGCAGACGCAGGATTTACGCTGCAGCTTTCGGGCCACACCCACGGAGGGCAATTCCTGCCTTGGCCCGCGTTCGTCCGGTTTCAACAGCCTTTTGTGTTTGGACTGCGGCAACTGAATGGGATGTGGGTATATATCAGCCGCGGCACGGGGTATTGGGGACCGCCAAAGCGCTTCTTCGCGCCCTCGGAAATTACGTGTCTGCGCCTGCGGGCAGCGTAACGCTCAGCCTATCCCTAGTGACCACTTGTTAGCTCGCAACGACTTGATTTCGGCCCTGATGTTTGGCGGCGTAGAGATTGCGATCGGCGGCATCCACCAGCGCAGTGAATGTTGTGCCCTGCTGAGGCACCATCGTCGCGGCGCCAATACTCACCGATAAGATATCGCCGGTGGTTGATGCCTTGTGTTCGACAGCGAGCGCTGCCACTGCACGGCGCAACTTCTCGCCGATCAAGCGCGCGCCGCCGAGCGAGGTATTGGGCATCACCAACGAAAACTCCTCGCCGCCGTAGCGCGCGGCCAAGTCGGTCGAGCGATCGGCCGCGCCCTGCAGAGCCTGCGCGACCTGCTTGAGCGCCCCATCGCCGGCGAGGTGCCCGTAGGTATCGTTGTAGCGCTTGAAGTGATCGACATCGACCATCATGAGCGCAATATCCCGCTGCTCGCGCATGGCGCGTTGCCACTCCGCACCCAGGTACTCGTCAAAATAGCGGCGATTTGCCAAGCCGGTGAGGCCATCGAGATTGCTCAGTCGGCGCAGCTCCAGATTCATCTCCAGCAATTGCTGCTGGCTGGCGTGCAGCGCACGATACGCTTCGTCGCGTTCGCGCAGCGCAAGATAGGATCTCGAGTGATAGCGTATGCGAGCGATGAGCTCGATCGCATCAGGCAGTTTGACGAGATAATCATTGGCGCCGGCGGCAAATGCCGCGCTCTTGGTGATGGGATCTTCTTTGGTCGACAACACGATGATCGGCACGTCGCGCAAGGTCGGGGTATCGCGATAAGCACGCACCAGTGTCAGTCCGTCCACCCGCGGCAGGACGAGATCCTGAAGAATCACCGTCGGTTTCAGACGCTGCGCCTCACTCACGGCATCGTCGGGATTCGGACAAAAGTGATAGACCACATCGCGTTCTTGCACCAGTGCCCGCCGGATCGCCTCGCCCACCATGATCTGATCGTCCACCAGGAGAACGGTGACGGGCAATATTGGTGCAAGCGGGGTGTCGGCGACTGCTGCCATAGGTTGAAACTCCAGAATCAATATCGTTGCGAAGGCGATGGATACATGGCACACAATCGCGGGCCGATGCTGGCGAGCGGCTTGATTTCAACCGCTGCCCCCAACTCGGCTGCCGCTTTCGGCATGCCGTATACCGCACAGCTATCCTTGTCTTGGGCGATGGTGAGCATGCCGCGATCGCGCAAGGCCTTCAGCCCGAGCGCACCATCGCGGCCCATGCCGGTCAGCAACACGCCGACCGCGTCGCCGCGCCAATGAGCGGCCACACTTTCAAAAAACACATCGATCGATGGGCGGTACAACATCTCGCGCGGCGCGGCGCTGTACGACAACACGCCGCTCGCACACAGCCGCAAATGATCGTTGGTGCCGGCCAGCAAAGCGGATCCCGCGCGCGGCATCTCACCTTCGCGCGCAATCCGCACGTTCAACGGCACCTGGTCGTTCAACCACTTCGCCATGCCTTCCGCAAACATCGCATCCACGTGTTGGACCAGGACGATCGGCACGGGGAAATCGGCCGGCAACGCTGCCAGCAATTGGGCGAGCGCCGGTGGCCCGCCCGCGCTTGCGCCCACCGCGATCAGTGCCCGCGATCCCGACGACGGCGTGGCCACGCGCACGCTTTCGTTGCGCGGCGCAACGCGCTCGCCGATCAGCCACGCCACATTGCGAATCTTGCGCAAGAGCGGCGCGGCGGCCTGTTGCGGATCGACCCCGCCCAATGCCGGCGTGTCGACCGCGTCGACGGCACCGTGCCCCATCGCTTCGAATACGCGCGCGGTGTGCCGTCCCACATCGACCGTGACGATCACGATCGCGCAAGGCGACTCGGCCATGATGCGGCGGGTGGCCTCAACGCCGTCCATCACCGGCATCATCAAATCCATCAGCACCACGTCGGGCTTGTCGCGGGCGCACAGGTCCACCGCTTGAGCGCCGTCTTCGGCCACCCATGCCACCTCGAGCGACGGATCCAGCATCAGCGCACGCCGCAGGGACGCAACGGCCAGAGGCAAATCGTTGACGATGCCGACTCTCATGCGCTTGCCCCGCCGATCAGATCTTCGACCGCATCGAGGAGTGTTTCGTCGTGGAAACTGCCTTTCGCCAGGTAGTAATCGGCGCCAGCGTTCAACCCCCGTTGGCGGTCTTCCTCACGGTCTTTGTAAGACACGATCATGACCGGCAAATTATGCAAACGCGGATCGTTCTTGATCATCGTGACGAGCTCGATGCCATCCATTCGCGGCATATCCACATCCGAGACGACGAGATCGAACGACTCGGCGCGCAATTGATTCCAGCCGTCGATGCCGTCAACGGCCACCGCGACGTCGTACCCGCGATTGGACAGGAGCTTGCGTTCCAGTTCGCGCACGGTCAGCGAGTCGTCGACCACCAGCACCCGCTTGCGGCGCTTGCCGCGCTCGTCTTGAGCGTGTGCGGCAATCTGCGACAGGCGCCCGTCGCTGACCAATTTCTCGATCGACCGCAGCAGATCCTCGACGTCCAGAATCAAGGCCGGCGTGCCGTCATCGAGCAAGGCGCCCGCGGTCACATCCTGCAGTTTGCCCAGGCGCGCATCCAGCGGCTGCACGACCAGCGTGCGCTCGCCCAGGAACCGGTCGATCGCCACGCCGTAGAGGCGCTCGGTATCGCCGATCACGACGACGGCGATGTCGCCGTCAATATCGCGGCTGGGCGCATATTGCAGCAGTTGGCGCGCCGACACGAGGCCGATATGCCGGTCGAAAAAGCGGAAATGCTGATGCCCTTCGAGCTGCTCGATTTCGGTGCGCGGCACGCGCAACGTATGATTGACGAAGCCCAACGGCAATGCATACGCTTCATCGCCGATCTCCACGAGCAGGCTGCGCACGACCGACAGCGACAGCGGCATCTCGAGTGTGAAGCGGCTGCCCTGCCCGTACCGCTGCTCGACGCGCACGGCGCCGCGCAACTGCCGCATCGTCTCGTGCACGGCATCGAGACCCACGCCGCGTCCGGAAATCTGGGTAACGGATTTCTTGGTGCTGAAGCCGGGCAGGAACAGAAATGCCAGCAGTTCCGACTCGCTCATGCGCGCCGCGGTATCGGCCGTCGACAACTGCCGCTCGACCACGGCGGTGCGCAACGCCTCGACATCGATGCCGGCGCCATCGTCGCTGATATCGATGATGAGCATTCCTGCGCTATGCCGCGCTTCGAGCGTAAGCACGCCATCTGCGGATTTGCCCGCCTCGCGGCGTTCTTCAGGCGACTCTATGCCGTGATCGATTGCGTTGCGCAGCAGATGCGCGAGTGGCGCGTCCAGCTTCTCGAGAATGTCGCGATCGACCGGCGTGCGTTCGCCGATGATGTCCAGGCATACCGGTTTGCCCAGTTCGCGCCCCAGATCGCGCACCATGCGCGCCAAGCCGCCCACGCCGTCGGCGAGCGGCCGCATCCGCGACGCGAGCGCGGTGTCATAGAGACGCTGCGACAGATTGCCGATGCGCCAGCTGAATTCGTCGATATCGGTGAGACGCTGTGTCAGCGCCTGTTGAGTTTCGGTCGTGACGCGCCGCACTTCCGCCAGCGCCGTGGCGACAACCGGATCGACGGCGCGCTCGCCCAACGTCAGCCGCAGCGTATCGAGCAGATGATCCACCTGCCCGTGCTGTCGCTTCAACCGCAGCATGTTGCCAGCGAACGGCGTGAGCCACTGCGTTTCAACCAACGCCTCGCTCGACAATCCCAGCAGGCGATTGAGCGTGCCGGCGGTGACGCGCAATACGCGCTCACCACTCGTATCCACGTCCGCCACGTCAGCCACCGTGACGGCCCGACGATCGACGAACGACTCGTTCCAGCCGCCCGTGGCATCCCGCGCAGGCACGGGCGCACCTGGCGCGGCCGCCGAAATCGGTTCCACGATCGGTGTCGTCGTCTCGTGTGCGCGCCCCACGGTGTCGCGTTCCGACGCTTGCACGCCCGTGTCCATTGGCGCCACGGTGTCCGCGTAGATTGGTAGCGGCGCAGGTGACAGCGTGGCGGCGTCGCCCAACAGCGCGCTCAGCTTCAGCACATAAGCGTCGACGTCGGCAGGCGTGGGATCGGGCGACGTGGCGGCGGGATCCGACGCGCCGATGCGCAGCAGCAAGTCCACCCCGGCCAAGAGCGCATCGATATGCTCGGGGGTAAGCCTCAACCGCCCTTCTTGCGCCGCGACGAACGCGTCTTCCATGACGTGCGCCACGGGCACCGCCACTTTCAAATCGACGATCCGCGCTGCACCCTTGAGAGAATGCGCAGCACGCATGCAGGCTTCGAGATGGTCGGCCGCTACAGGATCGCGTTCGAGGGCGATCAACCCCGCACTGAGCACATCCGCTTGCGCGCGCGCTTCCATCTGGAAAAGTTCCAGCATGGATGCATCGATGTAGGACGAGGGACTCATCGCAAACTCCGGGCGATGTGATCTCGCAAGCGGCCATCATCCAGCACGCCGATATCGCGATCGCCTTCGCGAATCAAGCCGCGCGCCAGGCTCGATGACGCGCCCGACACCGTGGACGGCAACGGGCGAATGGCCTCCGACTTGATCCGTCGTGCGCCATCGACCTGATCCACCGGAAGCACCACACTGCTTGCACCCGTCGTCACCATCAGCATGCGCCCTTGCGAAGCGACCTGGGCATGAACGCTATCCGTGCCATAGGCTTGTGCGCCGCCCAGACCGAGCAGCACGGTCGGCGATAAACAGACGGTCAGATTGCCCCGTACGTTGGCCACGCCCAGAATGGCGCCGCCGCGACGATGGGGTAACGAGTGGATGCGGCGCAACGTACCCACCTCTTCGAGCGCACGCGCGGGTAAAGCCAGCCATTCGCGCCCTACCCTGAAAACGATGAGTACTTCGTCGGGCTGTTCACGCGCGCCCTCACCCGCCAGATGCGCATGCAGCACATCGGTCGCAAACGACGTGGTCATAGAATCGGCGTGCGCCTGCCCCGCCGGCAGCCGGTCGAGCAAGGTTTTTGCGGCAGCGGCATACACCGGGCAGTTGCGGCACAGGACATGATCGGTCAACCGCGCACACGAGTGGTCGCCGTGATTGCCGATGCGATTCCAGCAGTCGTCGATCGCGTTGGCGGGGGCCTGATCCGGGCGCGATTCAAGCATTGCGGTTCACCCGTTTTGCGCGCCGCGCACGCAGACGCTGCGCGCCGTCGACGTCACCCGCCGCCTCGCACAAGGCGGCAAGGTGCAGCAAGGCTTCGTCGTGATCGGGCGTCAGATAAAGGGCTTTGCGATAGAACGCGCGCGCCTGCACGGTGTTGCCCTGGGCGTCGTGGAACAAACCGACGAGATAGAAACCGTCGGCGTCAGGTCCGTGCGTGTCGAGAAACTGCTGGGTTTGCGTCAATGCATCGCCGATGCGCCCGGCATCGGCCATGCGGCGCACCGTGGCGAGAATGGCCTGCCGGTCATGCGCCACGGACTCAGCAGACCCCTCGGTTCGCGACGGTTGATGGGCGGAGTGCGGTACGCGTTGAGCCGCTTGCGCCATCTGGGCGGAGCGAATTGGGCGCGACCGGTCGCGCTCGTGAAACGTGCGGCCGATCAAGGGCGCGGCACCGGCGGACAACGGCCGCGCCGATGCCGCGGTCGCAACCGTTGCTGATGAAGACAATGCCGCAGCGCTCGATCCGGGCGCTGTCGATGCGCCCTCGTTGGATCGGGGGACTCCTGGGCGGGCCCCCTTATCGCCCACCCGGTTGTGGCGTGCCTGTTCAACCAGCGGCGCCACAGGAATCTTGAAGGCGAACGAGCGCGGCGCACCCGACACTTCCAACCCATGCTGGCTGGCAAGCGCGGCTTCGGCCGGGCCGACGAACATCCCGCTTCCTGCGTGGCAGGCGCGCAGCAGCACCCGCAAGCCGCGCGATTGCGTCTCGCGATCGAAATAAATGAGCAGATTGCGACAGAACACGAAGTCGTAGGCAGCGGCCTCCAGCGCCAGTCCTGGATCGAGCAGATTGCCGGTTCGAAACCGCACGCGCTCGCGGACAGCATCGGCCAGCACAAATCCGGACGGGGTGTCGGTGAAATGTCGATCGCGAAACGTGAGGTCGTCGCCGCGAAACGAATTGCGGCCGTAACGGGCGATTTGGGCCACCTCAATCACGCGCGGGCTGATGTCGATCGCTTCGATCACGAAGCGCGCGGGCGCCACGCCGGCGTCGATCAGCGCCATCGCCAACGTGTAGGGTTCCTCGCCCGTCGAGCATGGCAGGCTGAGGATGCGCAAGACCGGCTTCGCACCCGATGCAGCCAACTGCGCCGTCGCCCACGATGCGAACAGGGCAATCGACTCGGGATAACGGAAAAACCAGGTTTCCGGCACCACGACGGCTTCGATCAGCGCCTGCAATTCCCCCGGCGAACTCTGCAGCATCGACCAGTATGCGTCGATATCGCCCTGCGCGCGCGCTTGCGCCCGCGTGCGAATCGCCCGCTGCACGGTGCTCACGCCGATGGAGCCCGCATCGAGCCCGATCTTGTTTTTCAGGAGCGTTTCGAACGGTCCGAAATTCATGCGGGGTGCTCCGTAAAGAGCAGCGCACGCGCCGAGGGGGGCACCACGTCGGGCAGCTCGAGCCATTGCACCAATCCCGAGGCGGTTTGACAGACCGGGCCGAGGTAAGGCGCACAATGGCTTTGCACCGCGGCCGGGACAAACTCGTCGGCGTTCAAGTGCAGCGTTTCGGTGGCGTGTTCGAGCATGAGACCCAGCAAGGGCGCCGTCGCGGCGGCGCGGCCGTCAAACGTGTAGCGCACCACGGCGATACGCGTGCTGGTCAGACGCGGCGACGGCACGCCGGACGCCAGCGCAGACACATCGATCACCGGTATCGCGCGCGTGCCGACCGACATCAAGCCTTCCACCCAAGCGGGTGTGCCAGGCAACGCTTTCACCGGACTCAACGGCAGCACGCGCACGATGTCGTCCGCCGCCAGCACATAGCCGTCGCGACCGATGCGAAAACGCAAGAACAGCTTGCGCCGTCCGGCGTTCGCACGCGCTGCGGCGCCGAATGCGGTGGGCGCGAAGGCGGCCATGGCGCGATGCCGCCTTAAACCTTGAAGCGCGACACGCCGCTGCGCAAGCCGTTCGCGACGTGATTCAACTCTTCGATGGCGAGGCTCGACTGGCGCAGCGACTCGACGGTCTGCTGCGTGGCATCGCTCAATTGCACCAGCGCCTGATTGATCTGCTCGGCGCCCGTGGCCTGGGCTTGCATGCCCTCGTTGACCATCAACACGCGTGGGGCCAGCAATTGCACCTGCGCAATGATCTGCGAAAGCTGCTCGCCCACCAGTTGCACGTCGCCGATGCCGCGGCGCACTTCTTCGGAGAACTTGTCCATTCCCATCACGCCGGCCGACACGGCCGACTGGATTTCACGCACCATCTGCTCGATGTCGTAGGTCGCGACCGCCGTCTGATCGGCCAATCGGCGGATCTCGGTCGCCACCACGACGAAGCCGCGGCCGTACTCACCCGCCTTCTCGGCTTCGATCGCTGCGTTCAGCGACAGGAGGTTCGTTTGATCGGCCACCTTGTTGATGGTGGTAACCACTTGCGTGATGTTGCTGGCTTTCTCGTTCAGAATCGCGAGTTTGCCGTTGACCGACCCCGCCGCGCTCATCACGTTGCGCATCGTGTCTTCCATGCGCGCCAGACCCGACTGGCTGGTGCCGGCGAGCAACGAACTTTGTTCGGCGGCCGACGACACCTCGGTCATGGTGCGCACGAGATCGCGCGAAGTGGCCGAAATCTCGCGCGACGTGGCACCGATCTCGGTGGTCGTGGCCGCGACTTCGGACGCCGTGGCCTGCTGCTGCTTCGACGTGGCGGCAATCTCGGTCACCGACGTGGCAACCTGAATGGCGGAGCGCTGGGCCTGGCCGACCAGCCCGGTGAGCTCGTCGGCCATGCTGTTGAAACCCGCTTCGACGGCCGCGTACTCGTCGCGGCGCTTGAGCTCGAGGCGGCGCGTGAGATCGCCCGAGCCCAGGCCGTGCAAGGTATCGACCAGCTTGCCCATCGGCTCGGTGATCGCACGCATCAACAGATACCCGCAAAATCCGGCCGCGATGATCGCGACGATCACGGCGATGAGCATGCTGACTTCGGCTTGCTTGAGCGACGTGCCGATCTGCGCCACCGAAAGCTCGGCCGACAAGCGGTTGCTGTCGACCATCGTGCGCAGGATGTCGCGCCCTTTCTGCCAGATCGGGCGCACGGTGCCGCGCACTTGAAGTGCGGCCGCATCGAGTTCGTTGCGGGTGGACATCTCAAGAATCGATGCCTCGATCACATCGAACTGCTGCCGCACAGCCTTGAAATCTCGGACGCGTACCTGATCTTCTTCGGTGGTCGCCGTTTTCTCGTACATCGCGATCTGTTGATCCAGATTGCGTTGCTGCACCTGCAACTGCGTCACGTAATTGGCCCGAAGATCGGGGGAGCTCAATTCGACGAGCTCTTGCAGCAACTGGTACGAATCGTTCCAGGCGGCGCGAACGTTGGTGCTGTAATACAGTCCCGGCATCGAGTCTGTGCTCAGATCGTCGGCTTCGCGCTCGATCAGATTGAGCCTTGAAGCCGCCAGCGCCGCCATCAATCCCATGATCGCGAGGATGATGACAAAGCTGAACAAAATGCGTTGCTTGAGCGATCCGTTACTCATCCCACCACCAGTCACAAAAAGGGGAAAGCGACCGGCATTTATCGACCGCCCGCCGCTCGAAGGATGATACAGGAGGTCATCCGCTTGGCCTATGATTACAGCCTTGGCACACCTCCAATTGCCGCGAGCGCGGCTTGCGCGCGACAAGGATCGAACATGACCGACCGCTTCATCACCATCCTGGCCGCTCTGAACATGATTGCCGCCGTCGGCGCCGGCGCGTTCGGGGCGCATGGACTAAAGCGTCTGCTTACCCCCGAGATGCTCGGGGTGTGGCAGACGGCCGTGACGTATCACATCGCGCACGCGCTTGGCCTGTTCGTTCTGGCGGGGTTGGCAGCGCGGCTGCAGCAACCCCTGATAGGGACGGCAGCGTGGGTGATGTTTGCCGGCATCGTCATGTTCAGCGGCAGTTTGTACCTGCTCGCCACGACCGGGATGCGTTGGCTCGGCCCGATTACCCCGATTGGCGGACTGGCGTTCATGGCCGCCTGGGCCATGGTGGCATGGGCCGCTTACCGCGCGGTGTAGGCGTGCCTGTTGTCAGATCGTCGCGCTCCAGCCCTTGCAATTGGCCGGTCGACTGACCCGCGCACAGCGGCGCGCAGGTCGTGCGGCATCAGGGCTTCAAGCCGATCTTCAGCAGCTTGCCGTTGCTTTCGTCGGTCAGCGCATACACGTAACCATCCGGGCCTACGCGCACATCGCGCACGCGCTCGCCGCGATCCGCCAGCAAGCGTTCCTCGCCCACGACCTTGTTGCCGTCCAGCTTCACGCGGATCAGTTCCTGAGTGGCCAAGGCGCCGATGAAGATGCTGTTTTTCCATTGCGGAAAGCGATCCGCCGTGTAGAACGCCATACCGCTCAGGCCCGGCGACTTTTCCCACACGAAGTGCGGGTCTTCCATGCCGGCCGCGCTTTTTCCCTTGGCTTCGGGGATCGGCTGACCCGAGTAGTTGATGCCGTGCGTGGCGATCGGCCAGCCATAATTCTTGCCCGGCGACAGAATATTGATCTCATCGCCGCCGCGCGGGCCGTGCTCGTTTTCCCACACGGCACCCGTAACGGGGTGAATCGCCATGCCTTGCGGGTTGCGCATGCCGTAGGTCCAGATTTCCGGCCGCGCGCCCGCCTTGTTCACGAACGGGTTGTCGGGCGGTACTTTGCCATCGGCGCGCAATCGCACCACCTTGCCCTGCAGTTTGTCCAGGTCCTGCGCCGTAGGTCGTTGGTTGTTCTCACCCAGCGTGATGAACAGGTAGCCGTCACGATCGAAGGCCAGACGCGAGCCGAAATGATTGCCCACCGACAGCTTCGGCATCTGACGGAAGATCACCGCCACGTCTGTCAACGCGGTGCGCTCGGCGTTGAGCTTGCCGCGTGCGACGGCCGTACCCGCCTTGCCGTCGCCCGCCTCGGCATAACTGAAATATACCCAGCGCGATGTCGCAAAGTCAGGCGCCAGCACCACATCCAGCAGCCCGCCCTGGCCGCTCGACCAGACTTTGGGCACGCCCGAAATGGGTTTACCGGCACCCTTGCCTTCCTGCCAGAGGCGCATGGCGCCGGAGCGTTCGGTAATCAATGCGGCACCGTCAGGCAGAAAGGCAAGTGCCCAAGGACGATCGAGCCCCTCGGCCATCACCGTCACCGCGAGCGGTGCTTGAGCCGCCGTTGCGGCCGGCGCGCTATGCGCGAACGTTGGAATGACCAAGGCTGCCGTCAGCAGACTCAACGAAAGACTTTGGGCGGCCAGGCGGGCCGATAGGCGTCGTGCGACTCGGGTCAAGATAGGTGTCCTTTAAGCGGTACGATAAGCGGGATGATGTTGGCGCTCAGGCGAGCAAAACGATGCCGCCGAGCACCCATCCTGAACAGGAGCTGAATAGATGAGACTGTACACCATGCCCGGCGCGTGCTCGCTGGCCGGACACATCGTGCTCGAATGGGCCGGATTGCCGTATGAACTGGAAATCGTGACCCGAGAACAAATCAAGCAGCCTGCGTTCCTGGCCTTGAACCCCGTGGGCTCCGTACCCGTGCTCACCGAGGGCGACTGGTCACTTACGCAAAATGCAGCCATCCTGGAATACATTGCCGAGCAGGCGCCCGAATCTGGGCTGTTGGGCGACGGCAGCGCCCGGTCGCGCGCCGAGGTGCGCCGCTGGGTGGGGTTCATCAATTCGGATGTTCACAAAACGTTTGGCGCCATCTTCGGGGCGCAGAGCCTGGTGGCCAGCGACGACGCCCAGGCCGAGTTGCGTGCCAACTCCGCAAAAAAATTGGTCACGCTCTTCGGCATTCTCGATAAGCAGTTGGACGGCTCGCCCTACCTCGCCGGCAGTGCGCCATCGATTGCCGACGCTTATCTTTTCGTCGTGCTGCGCTGGGCCCGCGCCAAGGAGATCGCAATCGGCAGCATGTCGAACCTGAGCACGTTCTTCGATCGGATGCGCGCCGATGAGCATGTGAAAGCCGCGATGAAAGCAGAAGGCCTGGAATAATCCAGGCCCGAAGCGCATACCTCGGCCCTTTCGGGCCGTTTTTGCTTATGCGCCCAGATAGGCGCGCCGCACTTCCGGATTCACAAGCAGATTAGCGCCGGAATCGGCCAGCACGACCCGGCCGGTTTCGAGCACATAGCCGCGATCGGCAACCTGCAGCGCCTTGTTCGCATTTTGCTCGACGAGAAACACCGTGATGCCCTGATCGCGGATCGTACGGATGATGTCGAAGATCTGCGCGATGATCAGCGGTGCCAGCCCCAGGGTGGGCTCGTCCAGCAACAGCAAGGTGGGCCGCGACATCAGTGCGCGACCGATGGCCAGCATCTGCTGTTCGCCACCCGACATCGTGCCCGCGCGTTGCGCCGCCCGTTCCTTCAATCGCGGAAATAGCCCATACACGTACTCAAGACCCTTCTGGATCTCGTCGCGCGACAGGAAGAAACCGCCCATCATCAGGTTTTCCGCGACGGTCAGGTCTTTGAACACCCGCCGTCCCTCGGGCGACACGGCGATGCCGCTGCGCATGATGTGATGCGTGTCTTTCTTCGAGATATCTTCGCCCTGGAACTCGATCCGCCCTTCCCGGATGCGCGGATTGCCGCAGATACTCATCAACAGCGTCGTCTTGCCGGCGCCGTTGCTGCCGATCAGCGTCACGATCTCGCCTTTGTTGACCTCGACCGAGACCCCGTTGAGCGCCTGGATCGCCCCATAGTAGGTGTGTACGTTCTCAAGCTTCAGCATCACTCTTCCCCCAGATACGCTTTGATCACGCGCTCGTCGCTCTGCACTTGTTCGGGGGTGCCGGTGGTGATGGTCTTGCCATGCTCCATAACGAGAATACGATCCGAAATACCCATGATGAGACTCATATCGTGCTCGATCAGCAGCACCGCCACGCCAAACTCGCGGCGCAAGCGGTCGATCAAGCCTTGCAGATCGCGCTTTTCCTGTGGGTTGAGGCCGGCCGCGGGCTCATCGAGCATCAGCAGGCGCGGTTTGGTGATCATGCAGCGCGCGATCTCCAGCCGCCGCTGATGCCCGTAGGCCAGATTGCCCGCCTCGCGGTTGGCGAACTCGCGCAAGCCCATGAAATCGAGCCACTCGGCCGCGCGGTCCATCGCCTCTTCTTCGGCGCGCCGATACGACTTGAGCTTGAGCAGGCCGGGCAGCAAGCGCGTTTCGACTTGCGTGTGCTGCGCGACCAGCAGGTTCTCGAGCACAGTGAGCTGCTTGAACAACCGAACGTTCTGGAACGTACGCACCAGCCCCTGACGCGCCACATTGTGGCTCGGCATCCCGGTGATGGACTTGCCGTCCATCGTGATGGTGCCGGCCGTGGGCTTGTAGAACCCGCCCACGCAGTTGAACACCGTGGTCTTGCCGGCGCCATTGGGGCCGATGATGGCGAACACTTCGTCGCGCCGCACGTCGAACGCCACGCTGTCGACGGCCAGCAGACCGCCAAAGCGCATCGACAATCCTGAAACTTCCAACAACGACTGCGTCATGACTTCAGCTCCCGGTGCGGACGCTTCATGGGAAGCAAACCTTGGGGACGCCACATCATCATCAGCACCATCACTAAGCCGAACAGCAACATCCGATACTCTGCAAATTCGCGCGCCAACTCCGGCAGCACGGTCAAGATGATCGCCGCGAGAATCACGCCCACCTGCGAGCCCATGCCGCCCAGCACCACGATGGCGAGGATGAGCGCGGACTCGATGAACGTGAACGATTCCGGATTGACCAACCCCTGGCGGGCGGCGAAGAACGCGCCGCCAAACCCGGCGAACATGGCGCCCAGCGTAAAGGCCGACAGCTTGATGCGTGTGGGATTCAGACCCAGCGAGCGGCACGCGATTTCGTCTTCCCGCAAGGCCTCCCAGGCACGCCCGACCGGCATGCGAATCAAACGGGTGGAGACCCCCAAGGTGATCAAGGCCAGCAGCAAGGCCATCAAATACAGATAAACCACCATGTGCTGATTATTGAACGTCCAGCCCAGGATCTCGTGGAAGGTACTCACGCCCTCTTCGCTCGATCGTCGCGCCATTTCCATGCCGAAGACGGTCGGCTTGGGCACGCCGGAGATGCCGTCGGGCCCGCCGGTGAACTGATTCAGGTTGATCAGCAGCAGCCGGATGATTTCGCCGAAGCCCAGCGTGACGATCGCCAGATAATCGCCGCGTAGCCTGAGCACCGGAAAGCCGAGCACGAAGCCGAACAGCGCCGACATCGCACCGGCCAGCGGCAGCGCTTCCCAGAAGCCCCACCCCGCCCAGTGATACAGCAAGGCATAGGTGTAGGCGCCAACGGCGTAGAAACCGACGAAACCGAGATCGAGCAGCCCGGCGAAGCCCACCACGATGTTCAGACCAAGGGCGAGCATCACGTAGATCAGCACCAGCGTGGCGATGTCCACCGAGCTGCGGCCGCCGAAGAACGGCCAGATGACCGCAGCGGCAATCGCCAGCGCGATGATCCACTTGTTGCCGCGCGCGGGCGACGCCGGCAGCACCGGCAGCGCACCGCGCAATGCCTTGAATGGCAACGCCAGCCAGGGCCGCAGCAGTTGGCCGACGAACACCACGGCCATCGCGATCATCACGATGTGCCAGTTGGGCGCCATGATGGTCTGGGCGCCTTGACGCGTGAGGTGCAGACCGAACACGGGCGTCACGATCACGGCCGTGAGGATGGCCGCGATGAATGCGTTTTTGAACGAGATCTGCATCAGACTTTCTCCACCTCAGGCTTGCCCAACAGACCCGTGGGGCGAAACAACAGGATCAGCACGAGCAGGCCGAACGCCACGATATCCTTGTATTGCGACGAGATATAGGCTGCTGCGAACGTTTCCGCCAGACCCAGCAAGACGCCGCCGAGCATGGCGCCGGGAATGCTGCCGATGCCACCCAGCACGGCTGCGGTGAAGGCCTTGATGCCGACGATGAAGCCGATGAAGGGGTTGAGCTTGCCGATGGTGACGGCAATGAGCACGCCGCCCACGGCGGCCAGCATGGCACCGAGCACGAACGTGAACGAGATCACGCGATTGGTGTCGATGCCCAGCAGGTTTGCCATATGCATATCCTGCGAGCAGGCGCGCGAAGCGCGGCCCATGCGCGAATACTTGATGAAGAGCGTCAGCCCGATCATCAGCACGACAGTCACCAGAATGATCATGATGCGCGAGTACGGCATCGTGACCTGGAAATCCGTACCCAATGTAAACGTTACGGCACCCGACATCAGGGCGGGTACGGCCATGTCGCGTGCGCCTTGGCCCAGGGCGACCCAGTTCTGCAAAAAGATCGACATCCCGATCGCCGAGATCAAAGCGACCAGCCGGGGGCTGCCGCGTACCGGCCGATAGGCGATGCGCTCGAGCGTGTAGCCGTACACGCCGGTGACCACCATGGCCACCACCAGCATCGCGCCGATGATGAACGGCAACGGCAAACCGCTTTGCGTGCCGATGGCCGTGAGGGTGACGAGACCGACGTAAGCGCCGATCATATAGATTTCGCCGTGGGCGAAATTGATCATACCGATGATGCCATAGACCATTGTGTAGCCAATGGCGATCAGCGCGTAGATCGCGCCCAGCGACAGACCGTTGAAGATCTGCTGGGACATTTGTGGGATAAGGTCGGACATGTTGCTTGTGCTCCAAAAGGCACCGGCCCCGGAAGAACCACCCGGGACCGGCGACCTGGCCCTGCGTATCCGCCCGTGTTGTGGACGGGCGGTTTTGTTCTACTTAAAGTTGCGTTTTCGCGCCACTCTTGTCCCACTTGTACACGGCGAATTCGAAGTTCTTCAAATCGCCCTTGGCATCGTATTCGACCTTGCCGATGGCGGTATTGAAGGTGTTCTTGTGCAGATAGTCGGCGACCTTGGTGGGATCTTCGCCCACGGCGTTGATGCCGTCGACGATGAGCTGCACCGCGGCGTAAGCCGGCATCTGGAAGGCACCATCCGGATCGCGCTTGGCATCCTTGAACGCCTTCACGATGCCTTCGTTACCCGGCAACTTGGTGAAGTCGGCCGGCAACGTGACCAGCAGGCCCTCGATGGCCGGACCGGCAATCGCCACCAGATCCTGGTTGGCCGTACCTTCCGGGCCCATGAACTGCACGTTCAGCCCTTGCTCGCGCGATTGGCGCAGCAACAGGCCGAGTTCGGGGTGATAACCGCCGAAGTAGACCAGATCGACGCCTGCGGATTTCAGCTTGGTGATGACAGCCGAGTAATCGCTGTCACCAACGTTGATGCCTTCGAAGATGGCGATCGGCACATTGGCTTTTTCAAGCGAGTTCTTGACCTGCGTGGCCACGCCCGAGCCGTAGGTTTGCTTGTCGTGCAGGACGGCAACCTTCTTCGGCTTGAGCTGGGTGGCGATGTAGTTGGCGGCGTACGGGCCTTGCTGATCGTCGCGGCCGATCGTGCGGAAGAAGAAATGCGGCTTCGTGGTATCGGTGACCAGGGGCGACGTCGCGCCCGGGGTGATGGCGACGATGCCTTCCTGTTCGTAGACATTGACGGCAGGCACCGTCACGCCCGAGCACGCATGGGCCACGGCGAACTTGGCGCCGGAATTGACCACGCGGTTGGCGGCCGGCACGGCCTGCTTGGGTTCGCAACCGTCATCGATCAGGATGGGTTCGAGTTTTTTACCTTTGACGCCGCCCTTGGCGTTGACGGTTTCGATGGCGGTGAGCGCACCGGCCTGGATCTGCGTGCCGTACTGTGTGTTGGGCCCCGTCATGGGTTGCGGAATGCCGATCTTGATGGTGTCGGCAGCATGCGCGGCGCCAGCCAGGGCCAGCGCGCCCAGCAGGATGCTGGGGGTAAAACGAGGCAACAGTTTCATTACGGAACTCTCCAGAGGAACTACGTGGCCGGTATTCTGGAAGGAAGCCCGATACGTGTCACTGCGTGTATTCCCGTAGGCCGTAATACACGCGTAAGCCTGGGCACTTTTTCAGTGGCAATGACGCGTCATTTTCGCATCTGCCGGGCGCGCGATCGACCACATCAGTGCCCGGAACGGCGCGAGCATGCACGCGTTGATCAAGAGCTTGATCGCCAGATCGCCGAGCAGCCACGTCACCCACGGCGTGCCGGTCGCGGCAAAGGCGATGCTGAAAAACAGGACGGTATCCAGCGTGGCCGACAGCAATCCGGAGATGAGCGGCGCGCGCCACCAACGTTGGTCGCGGAGCCGGTCGAATATCCGGATATCCAGCAATTGCGCGCAGATGTACGCCACGCCAGAGGCCAGCGCGATGCGCGGGGCGGCAAACCAGATCGATGCCACCACGGCGACCGCAAATCCGCACCAGGCTACCCGGCGTGCCGCCGCCGGTCCAAATCGCCGGTTCAGCAGGTCGGTAACCAGGAAGGCGATCGGATACGTCAGGGCGCCCCAGGTCACCCAGTCGCTCAACGGCACTTGCACCAGAATATTCGAGGCCAGCACCACCAGCCCCATGATGGCGACGGCGATGCCGAAGTGCGCCGCGCGCAGCGGCTCGAAGCGCCGCACGGGGGTGTCGCTCACGTCAGGCTCCTGCCGCCAGTTCGCGCGACCGTTCGGCCGCCGCTGCCACTGCCGTGGCGACGATCCCGGTAAAGTCCGCCTTCTCGAACGCAGCCAGCGCGGCGGCCGTGGTGCCGCCCTTGGACGTGACGCGCTCGCGCAACGTGGCCGGCGTTTCATCCGACTCGGCCGCGAGCCTCGTCGCGCCCGCCAGTGTGGCCAAGGCCAACTCCCGCGCCTGGCCGGCGGTGAGCCCCACTTTCACGCCACCGGCAATCAGCGCCTCGATAAAAAGAAATACGTAGGCAGGACCGCTGCCCGATACCGCGGTCACGGCGTCCAGACCCGCATCGTCATCGACCCACACGGTGGTGCCCACGGCACCCATGATGGCTTCGACCTGATCGCGATCGGCCGCCGAGACGCCCGGCAAGGCAGCCAGCCCTGTTGCGCCTGCGCCCACGAGCGCGGGCGTATTCGGCATGCAGCGCACCAGGCGCGACCAGGGGGCACCCGCCTCGCCCAGCCACTCGGCCAAGGTGTCGCTGCGCACGCCGGCCGCAATGCTGACCGCCAGCGTCTTGTCGCGCAACCAGGGCTTGCACGCCGCGACGACGTCGCGCATCACTTGCGGCTTGACGGCAAAAATCCAGATGTCGGCTTGAGCCAGCATGTGGTCGGGCGCCGAGGCAACCGATACGCCACGGGCCTGCCAGGCCGCATGGGCCGCCGTATTGATCTCGACGACGTGGATATTGCCCGCGGGCAGGATGCGGTCGGCCATGCCGGCGGCGAGTGCCGCGGCCATGTTGCCGCCGCCGATGAAGGCGATGTGAAGGTGCGGATTCATAGCGCTGGATTGTAGCCCGCGTCAACCCCGACGGCAGACGTCGGCACAGCGGTGTTGTACGCCACATACCCGCCCGAGGGCGTTACACTTCGCCGCGCTGAAATGTGTCGATAACGTTTGACACTTCAAGCGTTGAATGTGACATTCACGGTTTTGTCACATACTGTACATAAAGTGCCTAGCCTTGCTGGCACATTTGCGCCGCAATAGGCCAATCTGGAGGAACAACTCATGGCAACCCACCGTCTCGCGCTCACCGCTGCGGCGCTCATCGCCGCGCTCGCCGGCAGCGCTGCACACGCTGCTACCGACATTCAATGGTGGCACTCGATGGAAGGCGCATTGGGCGAACGCGTCAATGAACTCGCCAACGAGTTCAACAAGAGTCAATCGGATTACCAGGTCAAGCCCGTCTACAAGGGTAATTACGGCGAGTCGATGAACGCCGGCATCGCCGCGTTCCGCGCCGGCAATGCCCCCGACATCCTCCAGGTGTTCGAAGTCGGCACGGCCACGATGATGAACGCCAAGGGCGCCATCAAGCCCGTGCAGCAGATGTCCGAAGAAGCGGGCGACCCGATCGATCCGAAGGCCTTCATCGGCGCCGTGGCCGGCTACTACTCGGCCGCCGACGGCAAGCTGGTGTCGATGCCCTTCAACAGCTCGACCGTCGTCTTCTACTACAACAAAGATGCCTTCACCAAGGCCGGCCTCGACGCCGAAAAGCCGCCCAAGACCTGGGAAGAACTGGCTGCCGCCGCGCAAAAGCTGAAGGCTTCCGGCCAGGAGTGCGGCTACACGACGTCCTGGCCGTCGTGGACCCAGCTGGAAACGTTCTCGTCGTGGCACAACGTGCCGTACGCGACCAAGGACAATGGTTTCGGCGGTCTGGATGCCCGTCTGGCCATTACCTCCGATCTGCACGTGCGTCACATGGAAAACCTCGCCAAGATGGGCAAGGAAGGCATGTTCATGTACGGCGGCCGCGGCGACGAGCCGAACTCGCTCTTCATTTCGGGCAAGTGCGCGATGATCACCGGTTCGAGCGGCCTGCGCGCGAACATTTCCAAGAACGCAAAGTTTGCGTTCGGTACGTCGACGGTTCCCTACTATGCCGACGTCAAGGGAGCGCCGCAGAACACCATCATCGGTGGCGCGTCGCTGTGGGTCTTCGCCAACAAGTCGCCCGAGGTCTACAAGGGCGTGACGAAGTTCTTCAAGTTCCTGTCGAGCCCCGAGATCGCCGCACGCTGGCACCAGCAAACCGGCTATGTGCCGGCAACGATCGCCGCCTACGACCTGACCAAGAAAGCCGGTTTCTATGAAAAGAACCCGGGTACGGAAGTCGGCGTGACGCAGTTGAACGTGCAGACCACCGCGCAATCGCGTGGCGTGCGCCTGGGCTTCCTGCCCCAGATCCGCGAAATCGAGGATGCCGAGATCGAGCGTATCGTGTCGGGCAAGACCTCGGCCAAGGAAGGTCTGGAAAGCATGAAGAAACGTGGTGACGACTTGCTGGAGCGCTTTGAAAAGAGCGTGAAGTAATCCCCCGGAGCGCGGGCAGTGGCCAGTCAGTATGGCCGCCCTCCCCGCGCGCCGTCATGAACGCCCGGCGCGTGTCCGCGTCGGGCTCTATTGTTTTTAGAGCATTATGGAAAAGCGCGTCGTTTTCGGAAACAAGGCTCTGCCTTATCTGCTGCTTGCGCCGCAGTTGATCGTCACGGTCGTTTTCTTTTTCTGGCCGGCCGGTCAGGCCATGTGGCAGTCGATGCGTCTGGAAGATGCCTTCGGGCTCTCGTCGCAATTCGTCGGCCTGGATAACTTCAAAGAGTTGTTCAACCAGCCCACTTATCTGCTGTCGTTTCGCACGACGGCCGTGTTCTCCATTCTCGTTGCCGTATTGGGCTTGACGGTGTCGCTGCTGCTGGCCGTGATGGCCAACCGCGTGATCCGCGCCGCGAACGTCTACAAGACCTTGTTGATCTGGCCCTATGCCGTCGCGCCCGCCGTGGTCGGCGTGCTGTGGCTGTTCCTGTTCTCGCCGTCGGTGGGCATCATGGCCGTGTATCTGCGCGACGTGGGTGTGGCCTGGAATCCCCGGCTGGACGGCGATCAGGCGCTGGCGCTGGTGGTCGTGGCGTCCGTGTGGAAACAGGTCTCGTACAACTTCCTCTTTTTCCTGGCCGGTTTGCAGTCGATTCCGAAATCGCTCATCGAAGCGGCTGCGATCGATGGCGCATCGCCCACCCGCCGCTTCTGGTCCATCGTATTTCCGTTGCTGTCGCCCACGACGTTCTTCCTGCTCGTGGTCAACATCATCTACGCCTTCTTCGATACCTTCGCCGTGATCGATACGACCACCCAGGGCGGTCCGGGCACGTCGACCAGCATCCTGGTCTACAAGGTGTACAGCGACGGTTTCCGCGGATTGGACCTGGGTTCGTCGGCCGCACAGTCGGTGATTCTGATGATCATCGTCGTGGCCCTGACTGCCATTCAATTCCGATATATCGACCGCAAGGTGAATTACTGATGTCTACCGAGGTTTGCCGTCATGGTTGAACGCCGCCCCTGGCTCGATTTCTTTGCCCACGCCATTCTGATCCTGGGCATCGTGATCGTCGCTTTCCCCCTTTACGTCACATTCGTGGCGTCCACTCAAACCGCGCAGGAAGTCGCCAGCGCGCCGATGTCGTTGATCCCCGGCTCGCACTTCATCGACAACTACACGCGGGTGCTGTTCGGCGGCACCGAAGGCGCGGGCGCCGCGCCGCCGGTGTTCCGGATGATGACCGTCAGCCTGATCATGGCGTTGGCGATCGCGATCGGCAAGATCGTGATCTCGATGCTGTCGGCGTTTGCGGTCGTGTACTTCCGCTTTCCGTTCCGCATGTTCTTCTTCTGGATGATCTTCGTCACGTTGATGTTGCCGGTGGAAGTCCGTATCGCGCCCACGTACAAGGTGGTGGCCGATCTCGGCATGCTCAACAGCTACGCGGGTTTGACGTTGCCGTTGATTGCGTCGGCCACGGCGACCTTCCTGTTCCGGCAGTTCTTCCTGACGGTGCCGGATGAACTCGTCGAAGCGGCACGCATCGATGGCGCGGGCGCGCTGCGCTTTCTCCGCGACGTGCTGCTGCCGTTGTCCAAGACCAGCATCGCCGCGCTCTTCGTCATTCAATTCATCTACGGCTGGAACCAGTATCTGTGGCCGCTGCTCGTCACCACGCAGGAAGATATGTATCCCGTGGTGATCGGCATCAAACGCATGATCAGCGGTGGCGATAGCGTGACCGAGTGGAATCTCACCATGGCGACCGCCATGCTGGCGATGCTGCCGCCCGCGCTGGTCGTGATCCTGATGCAGAAATGGTTCGTCAAGGGCCTGGTCGATACCGAGAAGTAAGCTTCTCCCAAAATTCAAGAACATCTATGGCAACCCTAAGCTTTCGCTCGCTCACCAAAACCTACGCCGGCGACATCAAAGTCATCCATGGCATCAACATGGAAGTCGCCGATGGCGAGTTCATCGTTATCGTCGGGCCCTCGGGCTGCGGCAAGTCGACGCTGATGCGCATGGTCGCCGGTCTCGAATCGGTGACCGGCGGTGAAATCCTGATCGACGACAAGGTCGTCAATACGCTCGAACCTGGCGAGCGCGACATCGCGATGGTGTTTCAGAACTACGCGCTGTATCCGCACATGAGCGTGTTCGAGAACATGGCCTACGGCCTGAAGATCCGCAAGTTCTCGAAGGCCGAGATCAAGACGCGGGTGGATGCCGCCGCGCAGATCCTCGAACTCTCCGCCCTCCTCGACCGGCGTCCGCGCCAGTTGTCGGGCGGTCAACGCCAGCGTGTGGCCATGGGCCGTGCCATCGTGCGCGAACCCAAGGTGTTCCTGTTCGATGAGCCGCTCTCGAACCTGGACGCCAAGCTGCGCGTGGCCATGCGCCTGGAGATCATCAAGCTGCATCGCCGTTTGAGCACCACCAGCCTGTACGTGACGCACGATCAGGTCGAAGCCATGACCTTGGCCGATCGCATGATCGTCATGAACCTGGGCGTGCCCGAACAGATCGGTACGCCGATGGAAGTGTTCGAGAAGCCTGCTTCCACCTTCGTTGCCAGCTTCATCGGCTCGCCGCCGATGAACCTGGCCACCGTCGAGGTGAGCGGCGACGGCACGATGAAGAGCGTGGACGGCATTTCGCTGGATATTCCTCCCACCGTGGTGCCGCAAGCGGTACGCGGCCGCAAGATCGTCGTCGGCATGCGCCCCGAGCATCTGGTACTGGGTGGACGCGGCGTGCGCGCTGAAGTCGAGATGGTCGAAACCCTGGGTTCGGAGCAACTGGTGCATGCGCGTTACGGCAGCACCCAATTGGTGGTGCGCTGCGCGACCCGCCAACTGGCCGAGTCGGCGATCAGCACTGGCGACACGATCGAGATCGGCCCAGACGGCCGTCATCCGCTGCATTGGTTCGAGGCCGACACCGGCCGTCGCGTCGAAGGCACCTGAACGGCTGCCTTCCATGGGAAGGCCTGCTTCCGATGTGAATAGACCCGCCTTGGTGCGGGTCTATTTTTTTGCAGTGCCGGGCCGGCACTACCGATGCGTGCGCCGGCGTTACCTTACTTGGCGACGGTCTTGCTGCCGTCCTTGTGCCACGTGAACACATCGAACTCGAAGTTGTTCAAGTCGCCCTGCTTGTTCCACGATGCCTTGCCGATCGGGGTATCGAAGGTGTTGGCATGCATGTACTTCGCCACCGCATCGGCATCGGTGCTCTTGGCACCCTTGATGGCATCGGCGATGACTTGCGTGGCGGCATAGGCCGACAACTGGAATGCGCCGGAAGCATTGCGCTTCTTGGCTTCGAACGCCTTCACGATCTCGGCATTGGCCGGATTTTGCGAGAAGTCGGCCGGCAAGGTGAGCAGCATGCCTTCGACGGCGGCACCGGCAATCGCGTTGATGTCCGGATTGCCCACGCCTTCAGGGCCCATGAACTTGGCCTTCAAGCCTTGCTCCGAGGCTTGGCGCAGCAGCAGACCCATCTCGGGGTGGTAACCGCCGTAATAGACAAAATCCGCGCCGGCGCTCTTGAGCTTGGTGATGACGGCCGAGAAGTCGCTGTCACCGGCGTTGATGCCTTCGAACATGGCGACCTTGGTACCCGCTTTCTCGAGCGTGTCACGCACCGAGGTCGCGACGCCTTGGCCATACGACTGCTTGTCGTGCAGTACCGCAACCGTCTTGGGCTTGGCCACTTCCAGGATGAACTTGGCGGCGGCAGGACCCTGCTGGTCGTCGCGGCCGATCGTGCGGAAAATGAAATCGTAGCGCTTGCCATCGGTGAGCGCAGGTGCGGTAGCGGCCGGGGTCACCATCACCACGCCTTCGTTGTTGTAGATATCGGCGGCAGCGATCGTCGCGCCCGAGCACACATGGCCCACCACGAAACCGATTTTGCTGTTGACCACGCGGTTGGCCGCGACCGGCCCCTGCTTGGGCTCGCAGCCATCGTCGATCACAACTGTTTCAAGCGTTTTACCCATGACGCCACCCGTGGCGTTGATGCGTTCGACGGCGGTATCGATGCCTTCGCGCACCATCAGACCGTATTGCGTCAGGGGGCCGGTGGTGGGACCGACGACCCCGATCTTGATCGTATCGGCATGTGCAGCACCACCGATCGCCAGACCGGCGGTCAGACTGAGCATGGCGGCCATCGGGGCCAGACGGGAAAGCTTGCGGATGGACATATTCATGGTTGACTCCTTGTTATGGGTGAGGCCGCAGTCCGGCGCAATCGTGTCGCGGGGCATGCGCTGCGAGCGTCTCCTGGATCGTCGCAGGCGTCGAGCATACCTGAGGGCAGGCCGCATTTGCCGGGCAAACGTCCGAATCGGCTTCGGGGATTACCCCAATCTCTTATATCGAAAGCGGTATAAACAAACGTGCAAAACGTCGTTGTTTTCATACCGGACGCGGGGGATGATGACGTTCATGCGATTCCAACCCATCATCGTTCCAGGCTGGAAGAATTCCGGTCCCGACCACTGGCAAAGCCGTTGGCAGCAGGTGTTGCCACACGCAGTGCGCGTGGACCAGAAAGACTGGGACCACCCCACCCGGAACGAATGGGTCGGCACGCTATCGGCCGCGATCGACGCGGCCACGTGTCCGGTGCTGCTGATCGCACACAGCCTGGGATGCGTCACCAGCGCGGCCGTGCCCACGGCACTGCGCCAGAAAATCGCCGGCGCCTTGCTGGTGGCCCCCGCCGACGTCGAACGCGTCAACGCGCCAGAATGCCTGCGCGATTTCATTCCGATCGCGCGTCAACCCCTGCCGTTTCAAAGTGTGGTGGTGGCAAGCGACAACGATCCTTATTGCACCCTGCCGCGCGCACGCGAGTTTGCCGATGCCTGGGGAAGCCGTTTCGTGGTGGTTCCGGAAGGCGGGCACCTCAATGCCGAGGCCGGCTTGGCCGACTGGCCGCAAGGCTGGAAGCTGCTCACCGCCCTGCGCCGCCGTTGCGCGTGGCGGGTGACCACGCCCCCGCCCCGGATTGCCCCGCTGCACGGGCTGTCGGCGATTAACACGCACTGATTCATCCAGACTTGCCTCACGGCGCTGCTGGCCGACGGCACGCTGCTGCGGCACCTCCCCTCACTATCCTGGCCTGGCCCCCCGGCCAGGCGCGTCAGGCAAAAAAAATCGCCGGATATTCCGGCGATTGCACGATTCGCGATCGACGGCGCGGCGCACCGATCGAGGTGCCCACACGCGCGTTGACCGTTTACTCGAGCAGGCTGCGCAACATCCACGCATTCTTTTCATGCACATCGAGGCGGCGCGTCAACAGGTCGGCCGTCGGCAGATCGTTGGCTTCGTCGGCATGGATAGCGGCGGCACGGGCTGTTTGCGCGACGGCTTCGTTGCCCTTGACGAGCAAACGCACCATCTCAAGCGCTTCCGGCACCGATTCCGGCTCGGAGATGGACGAGAGCTTGGCGTATTCGCGATACGTGCCCGGGGCATGGTGGCCCACGGCGCGGATACGCTCGGCGATATCGTCCAATGCCGTCCACTCTTCCGTGTACTGCTCCATGAACATCACGTGCAGGGTGTTGAACAACGGGCCGGTGACGTTCCAATGGAAGTTGTGCGTCATCAGATACAGCGTGTACGAGTCGGCCAACACTTTCGACAACTCGCCGGCGATCTTTGCGCGATTGTCATCGCTGATGCCGATGTTGACGTGCGGAGCAGATCCGCTCTTATTCGGTTTCTTGGACATTCGAACTCCCTGTTGGTTAAAGACGATGCAAAAAGAATACCACTGCTGCGTGACGCATTCAGCCTACGTGCGAAGGCGTTGCCTCCGGCAACATCTTGACGCCCTGCAGGCCACAGTTGTAAACCGCTTGCGACAGCGCTTCGATGGCGGCCATGCGCGGGAAACTGCGGCGCCAGGCCAGCACCACACGGCGCTCCGAGGCCGGCGGCGTGAACGGGATGTAGCTCAACAGGCGGTCGTTTTCGGGGTGCTCGGGCACGGCCGTGATCGGCAGCACGGTGACGCCGATGCCGGCTGCCACCATGTGCCGGATGGTCTCGAGCGACGACCCTTCGAAGGTGCGTTGGATACCGTCGCTTGCCGCCGAAAAACGCGACAGCTCCGGACAGACCTCCAGCACCTGATCGCGAAAACAATGACCCGACCCCAGCAACAGCATCGTCTCTTGCTTGAGATCGTGCGCGTCGATCAGCTTGCGTTGCGCGAACGGGTGGCTATGCGGCACGGCCACGATGAACGGTTCATCGTAAAGCGGCTGGGTGACCAGCCCCGCCTCGGGTAACGGCAATGCCATGATGGCGCAATCGATCTCGCCCTGGCGCAACAATTCGACCAGCCGCAGCGTGAAATTCTCTTGCAACAGCAACGGCATCTGCGGCGTGCGTGAGATTTGCAGCGGAACCAATTTCGGCAGCAAGTATGGCCCGATCGTATGGATCACCCCCACGCGCAACGGCCCCGCCAGCGGGTCATGGCCCTGGCGCGCGATTTCCTTGATGCTGGCGCTTTCTTCCAACACTTTCTGCGCTTGCGCGACGATGCGCTGCCCGATCGGGGTCACCCCCACCTCGACCCCGCCACGCTCGAACAGGGTGACCCCCAGCTCGTCCTCGAGCTTGCGGATTGCCACCGACAATGTCGGCTGGCTGACGAAACAGGCTTCCGCCGCACGTCCGAAATGACGTTCGCGCGCGACTGCAACGATGTACTTGAGTTCGGTCAACGTCATGACTAGTCCAAAGGATCAGGTTCGCAAAAAATCTTCTCGCCCACGCATCCAGCGCGCTAGATGGGCGTCGACGGCGGCAGGATGATGGGCACGCATATGGCCGGCGGCTTCGCGCGCGGCCTCGGCAATTTCGGTGTCGGTATTGAGGTCGGCAAAGCGCAACAGCGCCACGCCGGATTGCCGCTTGCCCAAAAACTCTCCAGGGCCGCGCAGTTCGAGATCGCGCCGGGCGATTTCGAAGCCATCGCCCGTTTCGAACATCGCGCGCAAGCGCTCGCGAGCAACCTGCGACAACGGCGACGCATACATCAAGACGCACACCGATTGGGCGGTACCGCGCCCGACCCGGCCGCGCAACTGATGCAGCTGCGCCAGGCCGAAGCGTTCGGCATGCTCGATCACCATGAGCGCCGCATTGGGCACATCCACGCCCACTTCGATCACGGTGGTCGCCACCAATACATCCACTTCGCCGGCACGAAAGGCGTTCATCACGGCCGCCTTTTCGCTGGACGACAGGCGACCGTGCACCAGGCCCACCCGCACATCGGGCAACTCGGCGCTCAGCGTGTCGAACGTATCTACCGCCGTCTGCAATTCGAGCGCTTCGCTTTCTTCCACCAGCGGGCACACCCAATAGGCCTGGCGTCCTTCGCGCACGCCCATGGCAATGCGCGCAATGACTTCCTCGCGGCGTGCATCGTTGACGAGCTTGGTGATCACCGGCGTGCGGCCCGGCGGTAGCGTGTCGATCACAGATACATCCAGATCGGCGAAAAACGTCATCGCCAACGTGCGCGGGATGGGGGTGGCGCTCATATTGAGCTGATGTGGAATGGCGATGCGATCCTCGCGTTCGCCCTTCTTGGTCAGCGACAGCCGCTGGCCGACGCCGAAGCGATGCTGCTCGTCGACGATCGCCAACCCCAGGCGCGCGAAGGTGACGGTGTCTTGAATCACGGCCTGCGTACCCACCAGCAGATGCACCTCGCCCGCGGCCACGGCAGCGGCCGTTTCCCGCTTCACGCGCGCGCTGAGACTGCCGCTCAACCAGGCGACCTTCACACCCAGCGGCGTGAGCCAACCCGAGAGTTTGACGTAGTGCTGCTCGGCAAGGATTTCCGTGGGGGCCATCAAGGCCGCTTGCGCATCGTTCTGGATCGCCTGCGCGGCGGCCAATGCCGCCACCACCGTTTTGCCGCTGCCCACGTCGCCTTGCAGCAACCGATGCATGGGATAGGCGCGGCCCAGGTCGTGCGCGATCTCGGCCACCACGCGCTCTTGCGCCGCGGTGAGCGCAAACGGCAAGGCGGCGAGCAACTGCGCCACGAGGCTTTTCCTGCCGCGCGGTGCAGGCAGCGGATCTGCCGATTTGAGCCGGCGGGCTGCCCGGGCAGCCGCCAGCGACAGTTGCTGCGCGAGCAGCTCGTCGAACTTGATGCGGCGCCATGCAGGATGATCGTGGGCGGTAAGCGTGTATTCGGCCACACCGGGCGGCGGCGCATGCAGAAACCCGATCGCCTCGGCGAATGGCATGAGCGCGTAGGTGTCGCGCACCTCGTCGGGCAAGGTATCCGAGAGATCACAGGACGCGAGCGCCTGGGCGATCGCGCGCCGCAACGCCGGCTGCGCAAGACCATCTGTGGTGGGATAGACGGGCGTCAGCGCTTCGGGCAACGCGCCCTCGGCCACCGTGATGCGCGGATGCACGATCTCGCGGCCGAATAATCCGCCGCGTATTTCACCGCGCGCGCGGATGCGCCGGCCCACCGCCACCTGCTTTTGCTGACTGGGATAGAAGTTGAGCCAGCGCAATTGCAGCTCACCCGTGTCGTCCGCAACGACGGCCGTGAGCTGCTTGCGCGGGCGATACGTCACATCCGACCGGATGATGTCGCCTTCGACCAGCGCCGAACGCCCGGGGATCAGCGTACGTATCGGCACCACCTGCGTTTCGTCCTCATAGCGCAGCGGCAAATGCAGAACGAAATCCTGCGGCGCGTAGAGGCCCAGGCGCTGGAACCGGCGCGCGGCGTCGCTGAGCGCCGGCTTGGCCGACGGTTTGGCCTGACGTGAGGCAGGCGCCCCCCGGCCACCCGCACGGGGCGCAGTCGCAGTGGTCACGAGATCGACAGCTTGGAAGGCATTGGCCGGGTCTAGAGTGCCAGGATGGCCTCGACCTCGAACTGCGCGTTCTTGGGCAGGCTGGCCACGCCGATGGTCGAACGTGCCGGGAAGGGCTCGGGAATCAGCTCGGCCATGATGGCGTTGGCGGCGGTGAACTTGCTCAGATCCGTGAGGAAAAGCGTGAGCTTGACGACCTGATGCAAGGTGCCGCCGGCGGCTTCGATCACGGCCTGCATATTGGCGAACGCCTGACGCACCTGCGCGTCGAAGTTCTCCGAGACGAGTTCACCCGTGCCCGGCTCCAGGCCGATCTGGCCGGAGAGGTACACCGTCTTGTTGGGAACGACTGCGACCGCCTGCGAGTACGGGCCCACGGCCGCGGGCGCCGAATCGGTATGGATGATTTGTTTATTCATGAACAGTCCTTGTTTGGAGGAAAAGGTCGCTATCGGAGTGTAAACACCAATAGCTCATAACGAAAGCGCATCCGCTGCGATCTTCGCACGTTCAGCCATCAGCATGGCATAGAGCGCGTCGGCAGCCGGCGGCAACGTGCGCCCGCGGCGTTTCACCAGGTAGAGCGAACGCGTCAATGCACGGCCGACCAGCGGCACGATCGCCAGGGTTGAACGCCGGAAGTGAAACAGAGTCATGGCGGGCACGATGCTCACGCCCATGCCGGCGGCCACCAGCCCGGTGACCGTCGCCAGATGCTCCACTTCCAGAACCGGCCGCAACGCCACGCCTTGCGTTGCGGCATCGAGATGCTGCCGCACGCTGCTGTGCCGTGCCATCTGGATCATGGGCCATTGCGCCACGTCGCTCAAACGCACCTGGGCCTTGGCCGCCAGCGGATGATCGGTCCGGCACACGACGTAAAAGCGGTCGGCATGCAAAAAGTCGCTGTCCAGATCCGTCATGTCGGCCCGGCGCGCCGCGACCGCGAAGTCGCTATCGCCCCGCACCACGCTATCCAGGCACGCATCCAGCAAGGCATCGTTGAGCGCCAGTTCGATGCCTGGATGCGCAGCAGTAAAGCGCGCCAGGATCGGCGGCAGCCACCCTGCGGCCAGCGAGGGCAATGCGGCGATGGCGACCCGCCCTCGCCGCTTGGCCACGTGGTCGTCAAGGTCGGCCATCGTCAACTCCATATCCACGAGCAGACGCCGCGCGGCCCCGTTGAGCACCTCGCCGGCCGAGGTGAGCGCGACGTGCCGGGTACTCCGATCGAAAAGCCGCGCACCGGCCGTTTCCTCCAATCCCTTGATCAGCGCGCTGAATGCCGGCTGGGTGAGGTGGCAGCGATGCGCGGCGCGCGTGAAATGCTTTTCGTCGGCCAAGGCCACGAAGGCGCGCAACTGCCGGGTGGAGATATTCATGGCTTATCTCTATCAATTGATTTTATTTTTCTATTTTACGTATGAGTGCACGCCGCCTACATTGCTCGCATGAGCCAGCCCTCTTCCTCGCAAGTTTCCAAGCCGCCGATGCATATCGGCTGCGCCAGCGGCTTCTCGGGCGATCGCACCGATGGCGCATCGGCCGTGGTCGATACCTTGATCGCCCTGGGCGGCGGAACCCTGATTTTTGAAACGCTCGCCGAGCGCACACTGGCGCTGGCGCAACTGGCGCGCAATGCCGATCCGGAGAGCGGCTACGAGCCCCTGCTGGACGCGTTGGTCGCGCCGATCCTGCAGCGCTGTCTCGATCACGGTGTGCGTATCGTGAGCAACTTCGGACAAGCCAATCCCCTGGGTGCCGCCCGGCGGATCGCCGCGCTCGCAGCTGAACAGGGCCTGCGCACGCCGCGCATTGCGATCGTGGCCGGCGACACCCTGACGGCACCGGAGCAATACACCCATCTGCGGGCGGCCTTCGGCCCGATGTTCGACGATATCGATCTCGTCAGCGCCAATGCCTATCTCGGCGCCGAGCAGATCGCGGATGCCCTGCGGGCGGGCGCGGATATCGTCGTGGCCGGCCGCGTGGCCGACCCCTCATTGACGGTGGGTCCTGCAATGGCGCATTTCGGTTGGGCCGCCGACAACTGGCCCCGCCTGGGTCAAGCCACCATGGCCGGCCACCTGCTGGAGTGCGGCACCCAGGTCACCGGCGGCTACTTCGCCATCCCGGGGTTGAAAGATGTGCCTGGATTGGAGAACACCGGCTTCCCCCTGTGCACGCTGCATGAGGACGGAACATTCGAGATCTTCAAGCCGCCCCATACCGGTGGGCGGGTGGATGCACGCATCGCAAAGGAACAATTGCTTTACGAAGTGCACGATCCTGCCCGCTATCTGACGCCCGATGTGATTGCGGATCTGAGCCAGGCGGTGATCGAAGAGATCGGACCCGACCGGGTGCGCGTGAGCGGCATCGATGGCCATCCTCGCCCGCAAAGCTTGAAGGTCAACGTGTGCCACCGCGGCGGATGGCTGGCGGAAGCCGAGATCTCCTATGCCGGCATTCAAGCCGAGGCGCGTGCCAGGCTCGCGGGCGATATCGTTCGCAAACGTCTCGATCCCGGCTTGCGCCTGCGCATCGATCTGATTGGCGCCTTGAGCATTCTGGCCGATGACGACGGCGCCTTGCAGAACGCGCGCGTGCCGGGCGATAGCCGCGACGTGCGGCTGCGTGTGGCAGCGGCGCATACCGATCGCACCCTGGCCGACACGGTATTGCGCGAAGTCACCGCCCTGTACTGTTGCGGCCCGGCGGGCGGCGGTGGCGTGCGCACGGCCTTGCGGCCGCGCCTGAACATGCTGTCGTGCACGATCGACCGCGATGCGGTGCCCGCCACCTGGACGTTTCTGGAGGACATTCCGACATGACCGCGGCGACCTATATCGATGTGCCGCTGTACCGGCTGGCGCACAGCCGCACCGGCGACAAAGGCGACATTTCAAACCTGAGTGTGATTGCCTGGCGTCCCGACTGCTATGAGATTCTGGTCGACGCGGTAACGGAATCGCGGGTGGCTGAGTGGTTCAGCGCGCGGCAGCCCTCGCGCGTCACGCGTTATCTTGTGCCGAGCCTGCATGCGATGAATCTCGTTCTCGAGGGCGTGCTCGATGGCGGTGTGAACGACGCGCTCAATCTCGATACCCACGGCAAGGGGCTCTCGTTCTGGCTGCTGGATATGCCGGTACGGGTGCCGGAGACGTTGGCCGCGACCTTGCCGGATATCGAGCCCCTCCCTACTTCCTGATTGCAAGCTTCTCGATTCAATACGCACCCCACAACAACAACGACGGAGACAAACATGACACGATTCTTTTTGAAAACGCTGTGCGCAACAGCGGTACTGGCTGCCCTGCCCGCCGCGCACGCCGCTGCAGCCGATTTCCCCACGAAACCCATTACGTTCATCGTGCCTTTCGCGGCCGGCAGTGCAACGGATCAGATCGCCCGGGCCATCGGCCAAGGAGTAAGTGAATCCGCCGGCCAAGCCGTCGTGATCGAAAACAAGCCCGGTGCCAGCGCCATGATCGGGGCGCAGAACGCAGCGCGCGCGCAACCCGACGGCTATACGGTGCTGATCACCACCAACACCACGCATGCGGCCAACGAACATTTGTACAAGTCGCTGGCCTACGATCCCGTCAAAGACTTTCAGCCCCTCACCTTGTTGGGTAAAGGCGGCCAGATCATGGTGGTCAATCCCGCCTTCCCAGCCAAAACGGTCAGTGAGTTTCTGGCTGCCGCCAAGAAAGACCCCGGCAAGCTGAGCTTCGGCAGCGGCAGCTCGAGCAGCCGCATCGCCGGCGAATTGCTGCAGCAGATGACCGGCATTCAATTGCTGCACGTGCCGTACAAGAGCAACCCCCTGGCCTTGACCGATCTGCTGGGCAACCAGATCTCGATGATGATCACGGATGCGGCGACCGGCCTGCCTCAAGTCAATTCCGGCAAATTGCGGGCACTGGGTGTGACCGGCACGGCGCGGTCGCCATTGGCGCCGGACGTGCCCACGATCGCCGAGTCGGGCGTACCAGGATACGAAATGGGCTACTGGTTTGCCGCGTATGCGCCGGCCGGTACGCCTCCCGAGGTCACGAAACGCTTGAACGCACTGCTGGTGGAAGCGACTGAAAAGCAGGCGGCCAAACAGTTCTACAAGCAAACCGGTACCGAGCCTGCAACGTCGACGCCCGAAGAACTGAAGACCTTCCAGCTGGCCGAGTCGAAGAAATGGGGCGAGATCATCAAGCGCGCAGGCATCCAGCCTGAGTAATGCACACCAAGTGTGTCGATTGACGGCTCGATTAGCCGGCGATCGATCGCTCACCGAGCGCCCATGAAAAAAGCACGCTGCCGAATGATCGGGCCAGCGTGCTTTTTGACCTGGGCGATGCGCCTGTTGGCGCCCCACCCTGCGCGGACTCGCCTCGCCGGGCGCGACCGATTTACTTGTCGACGAACGCGCGCTCGACAACGTAGTGACCCGGCTGGCCCACACCCTTGGAAACCTCAAAACCGCGGGCATCGAGCATGGCACTGATGTCGGCCAGCATGTGCGGGCTGCCGCAGATCATGGCGCGATCCGTTTCCGGATTCAGCGGCGGCAAACCGATATCCTCGAATACCTTGCCGCTCTCGACCAGCGTCGTGATGCGGCCCTGGTTGCGGAAGGCTTCACGGGTGACCGACGGGTAATAGATCAACTTGTTGCGCACCACATCGCCGAAGAACTCGTTGTTGGGCAATTCGTTTTCGATGTAGTCGGCATATGCCAGCTCACTCTGCCACCGCACGCCGTGCATCAATACGATCTTGTCGAAACGTTCATATACATCGGGATCTTTGATGATGCTCATGAACGGCGCCAGGCCGGTGCCGGTGCCGAACAGGTAGAGATGTTTGCCCGGGTGCAGATCATCTGCCACCAGCGTACCGACGGGCTTGCGGCTCACCAGAATCGTGTCGCCTTCCTTCAAGTGCTGCAGACGCGAGGTCAACGGACCGTCCTGCACCTTGATGCTGAGGAATTCGAGATTTTCTTCGTAGTTGGCGCTGGCGATACTGTACGCACGCAGCAACGGCTTGCCTTCCACTTCCAACCCGATCATGACGAAATGACCGTTATGGAAACGCAGCGCAGAGTCGCGCGTCGTCTTGAAGGAAAACAAGGTGTCGTTCCAGTGGTGCACGCTCAGTACGCGCTCGGTGTTGAAGGCAGCCATGGTGTTCAGTCAATTTAGGATGAGTCGATTTTACCCGATCCATTGATAGCAATTCTCATTGTCCGACGATACCTAGGGATGTTTTTCTCATATGCATATTGCCGCAAGGCATAAGCGACGCGGTCTGTCGGGCCGGATGGGCCGGATCGCCATACGCGGCGCGGCCTGCGGGATACCTCGGGTGCCGAAAAATGGACAGGAATGCGTCAGCCATCGTCGACAAAGGTAGCGATAACCTGTTGTTTTATAACGGCAACACGCCTCGATGACGTGCCGCAATGGCCGACAGGCCGCCTCGCAATCGCCGCCGATGCTCCGACCCATCAGCGCTTGGCGGGATCTCAGCGCCTCTGCCCGCCTGACAATAAGTTGAAAAGCCCGCAGCAATCCAGTATCGTCCGCGTCTCTGTTGATAATCATTTACGTTACCGATAGCCTGCTTGGAGACCGCCTGATGCAATCGCGCCCTTTTCTTCGTCCCTTGTTGAGTGCGCTGGCTTTGGCCGGCGGTCTGGTATCGATGGCGCCGGCCATGGCGGCCGAAGAGGTCAGCCTCTACACCACCCGCGAGCCCAAGCTGATTCAGCCGCTGCTGGATGCGTATACCAAGGAAAGCGGTGTGAAGGTCAACACCGTTTTCGTCAAGGACGGGCTGCTTGAACGTGTCAAAGCCGAAGGTGCGCAGTCGCCTGCCGACGTGTTGATGACGGTGGACGTGGGCAACCTGCTCGATCTGGTGGCAGGCGGCGTCACCCAGCCCGTCAGCTCGAAGACGCTCGAATCCGTAATCCCCGCCAACCTGCGCGGCACCGATGGCCAATGGTTTGCGCTGTCGCTGCGCGATCGCGTGCTGTACGTCGAGAAGGATTTGCCGCTCACCAGCTTCACCTATGAATCGCTGGCCGATCCGAAATGGAAAGGCAAGGTGTGCATCCGCGCCGGTCAACATCCTTACAACACCGCATTGATCGCTGCGATGATTGCGCACGACGGCGCCGAGAAAACCGAAAAGTGGTTGCGCGACGTCAAGGCCAATCTGGGCCGCAAGGCAACCGGCGGCGATCGCGACGTGGCCCGCGATATTCTGGGCGGCATTTGCGATATCGGTCTGGCCAACGCGTATTACGTCGGTCAAATGAAGAACGCCGAACCCGGCACCGATGCGCGTAAATGGGGCGATGCGATCAAGGTGATCCGCCCCACGTTCGCCAATGAAAAAAGCGGCGGCACGCATGTGAACATCAGTGGTGCGGCGGTAGCCAAGCATGCTCCGCATAAGGAAGGCGCGGTCAAGCTGCTCGAGTATCTGGTCTCCGAACCTGCCCAGGCGCTCTATGCCCAGGCCAATTACGAGTACCCGGTTCGCCGCGGCATCAAGCTGGATCCGGTGGTCGCCAGCTTCGGCGAGTTGAAGATCGATCCGCTCTCGGTGACCGAGATCGCCAAGCACCGCAAACAAGCCAGCGAACTGGTCGATAAGGTCGGCTTCGACAACTAAGCCGGCGTGAGGTCGCAGTAGTAAGGCGGCCCCCCGGCCGCCTTTTCGCATTCATCCCCCATGGCGCTTCTTCCCTCTTCCCGTCGCTGGTCTCTCACGCATCGCGCCGAGGGCGGTTGGGGCTGGCTGCTGGCCGCCGGCGCAATCGCCTTGTTGGTGGCGCTGCCGGTGATTGCCCTGGCTTACGCCGCCTTGGGCGGCACCGAAAGTCTTGCGCACTGGCTGCATCTGGCCCGTTTCGTCCTGCCCGACGCCGCACTCAACACGCTGGCATTGCTGGCAGGCGTGGGCGTGGTGGTCACGCTGCTCGGCACCGGCAGCGCGTGGCTGGTGACGGCGTTCGACTTCCCCAGCAAGCGGGTACTCACCTGGGCATTGCTGCTGCCGCTGGCCGTGCCTACCTACATCGTCGCCTTCGCTTACCTGGATCTGCTGCACCCGATCGGCCCCATCCAGACCGCCTTGCGCGCCGTACTGGGCTACGACAGCCCAAGGCAATTCCGCCTGCCGGATTTGCGCGCCCTGCCCGGCGCCATTTTTGTGCTCGGCGTGGTGCTCTATCCCTATGTGTACCTCAGCACACGCATGATGTTCATGACGCAGGCGGCCAATCTGCTGGAGGCCGCGCGCACGCTGGGCCACGGCAGGTTTGGTGTGTTCTTTCGCGTGATGCTGCCGTTGGCACGCCCGGCGGTCGCCGTGGGCGTCAGCCTGGCGCTGCTCGAAACGCTCAACGATATCGGCGCCTCCGAATTCCTGGGTGTACAAACGCTGACCGTATCCGTCTACACCACCTGGGTCACGCGCAGCGATCTCGCGGGCGCGGCACAAATCGCGCTCTCGATGCTCATCATCGTGGTGGCGCTCATTCTGTTCGAACGCCACGGCCGGCGTCGGCAACGTTATGCGAACACGCAACGGATGCGGCCCATGCAGCCTCGCCGTCTGCGCGGCGCGGCCGCCTTCGGCGCCATCGTGCTGGGCTGGATTCCAGTGGTGCTGGGCTTCGTGGCGCCGGCCGTGTATCTCATGGTCGAGACCGGCAAACGGCTGCACCTCGTCGGCGGCGTCTCGGCGCAGTTGCTGGCCAGCACGCGCAACACGCTCACGCTCGCCCTGGTGGCGACCGTGGTCACGTTGATCGCGGGGCTGATCGTTGCCTGGGCGGGCCGGCAGTTGCGTGAAAGCGCACGCGCGCAACCGGGCCGCCTGATGGCGCGCGTGGCGAGCCTGGGCTATGCCTTGCCGGGTACGGTGCTCGCGATCGGACTGCTCGCGCCGTTGACGCTGTTCGATCGTGCGTTGGCCGCCACCTTCGGCACCACGGGCCTGTTCTTGATGGGCTCTTCGCTCGCCCTGGTGATTGCCTACACCATGCGATTCCTGGCGATCTCCACCGGCGCCATCGAAGCCGGCCTTGCCCGCATTCCGGCATCGCTCGAACAAGCCTCACGATTGTTGGGCGAGCCCCCCGGGCGTACGCTATGGCGCGTGCATCTGCCACTATTACGGCCGGCACTTGCCACAGGCGCGTTGCTGGTGTTTGTGGATGCCATGAAAGAGTTGCCCGCCACGCTGCTGTTGCGCCCGATGAACTTCGACACCCTGGCCACGTGGTTGTATGCCGAAGCGGCGCGAGGCACATACGAAGAAGGCGCGGTAGCCGCGCTGATCATCGTGCTCGCCGGCCTGCTGCCCGTGGTGCTGCTGGCGCGCACGCAATTGAAAATAGGCCGTTGACACGCATGTCCGCTCAACTCGATCTCACACATCTCACGCTCGCCTACGACACGCCGCAAGGGCTGCGCACCGTCGTCGACGACATCACGCTCAGCCTGGATAGCGGCCACATCGGTTGCCTGCTGGGCGCATCGGGCTGCGGCAAGACCACGATCCTGCGCGCGATCGCCGGCTTCGAACCGGTGCGCAGCGGCGATATCTCGCTCGACGGCCAAGTGCTTTCCTCGGCCTACGTGCATCGCCCGCCCGAAACCCGGCGCGTGGGCATGATGTTCCAGGACTACGCCCTCTTTCCCCATCTCACCGTCGCGGAGAACGTGGGATTCGGGCTTCGCAAACTGACGCGCGACGCACGCCGCGCGCGCGTTGGCACATTGCTCGACATGGTGGGGTTGGGCGCGTCGGCCACCCACTATCCGCATGAATTGTCGGGCGGTCAGCAGCAACGCGTGGCGTTGGCGCGCGCCCTGGCGCCCGAGCCGGACCTGCTGCTGCTGGATGAACCGTTTTCCAATCTTGATGTGGACACGCGCGAACGACTGGCGTTCGAAGTGCGCGACATTCTGAAGGCGACCGGTCACACGGCCATTTTGGTCACCCACAACCAGGCCGAGGCGTTTGCCATCGCGGATCGCATCGGCGTCATGCAGAACGGCCATGTGGTGCAGTGGGATACGCCGTACAACCTGCATCATCATCCCGTCGATGCGTTCGTTGCGCAGTTCGTGCGCCGCGAACATCTGGCAGAACAACGCGCCCAGGCTTTGCAGCGTGGGCGCGTCGTGGCACCGGGCGAGTAGCAGGCCGCATGACGCGATCGCGCGTCGGCGGCCCAAGCCTCACGGCAGGTCGAACAACAGCACTTCTGCCTGACGGCCGTCCGAGAGCGTAACCATATCGGCATCTTCGATCGCCGCGGCATCGCCCGGGCCCAAGGCCTGACCGTTTACCGACACTTCACCGCGCGCGACATGCAACCAGGCGCGGCGGCCTGCGGCCAGCGTGTAGGTCGCCGACTCATCGCCATCGAAAAGACCCACATAAAACTGGGCATTCTGATGGATGCGGGCCGAACCCTCGGCGCCGTCAGGCGACGCCACCAGGCGGAAGCGGCCACGCTTCTCGACTTCCGGAAATCGCTTTTCTTCGTACTCAGGCTCGATGTTGGTGACATCCGGTTCAATCCAGATCTGCAGCAGATGCGTACCGGCATCCGGCTGCGGGTTGAATTCCGAATGCATCACGCCGCGGCCGGCGCTCATGCGTTGAATATCGCCCGGGCGGATGGTCGAGCCATTGCCCATGCTGTCTTCGTGCGCGACCGCGCCATCGAGCACGTAGGTGATGATTTCCATGTCGCGGTGCCCATGCTTGCCGAAGCCGCGGCCGGCAGCGATGCGGTCGTCGTTGATCACGCGCAGCGGACCGAAACCCATGTGATTGGCATCGTGGTAGTTAGCGAACGAAAAGGTATGAAAGCTATCGAGCCAACCATGGTTGGCGTGACCGCGTTCTTCACTGCGACGGAGGGTAATCATGGTGAAACTCCTTGGCTCAACGTTTGGCGCTTCTCGATGTGATCTGCGCAACTCATGTATGAGATTGTGGGCTTCCACGCCCCGCTTGCAGCACAATGCATTTCACGACATCATTCAATTTATTTGAACGACTGGCAATACGCTACGAGCCGGCAGGAACAACCGCCGCGCTCGGGCGGCGTGCCCTTAACCGACCCTGCACCCTCATCCTGCGAATGCTTCCATGAATGCCCTCACGCCCGACCTGCTGCTGATCATCGATGCGATTGCTCGTCATGGGAGCTTTGCCAAGGCAGCACGCGAGCTCGACCGTGTGCCCTCGGCCATCACTTACTCGGTGCGCCGTCTGGAGGAAAGCCTGGACGTACTGCTTTTCGATCGCAGCGGCCATCGGGCGCGACTCACGCCGGCCGGCGACGCCCTGCTGCAGGATGGGCGCCATATCCTGGAGGCCATGGATGCCTTGACGCGGCGGGTACAGCGCGTGGCCACGGGCTGGGAAGCCGAATTGCGCATCGCCGTAAGCGCCGTGCTGGATTGGCAACCGCTCTACACCCTGATCGACGACTTTCACGCCCTGAAGTGCGGCACCCGTTTGCGCTTCTCGGTGGAGGTGCTGAGCGGCAACTGGGATGCGCTGACCTCGGGCCGGGCCGATATCGTGATCGGGGCGGACGCCGGCATGGCGGCTACCGGCGACTATCGCACGCAGCCTCTGGGCATCTCGCCGTTTGTGTTTTGCGTGGCACCCCACCACCCGCTGGCGCAAGCCGCCGAGCCCTTGAGCAAAGCGGCCGTCCAGGCCCATTGCGCCATCGTCGTGGGCGACACGTCACGCTATATCGCGCCGCAGACGCGCGGATTGCTGCAAAGTCAGGACATGCTGATCATGCCCACCATGCAGGCGAAGATCGATGCGCAGATCAGGGGATTGGGGTGCGGCTATGTACCGCATGCATTGGCCGCGCCCTATCTCGCACAAGGGCTGCTGCTGGCACGTGAGACCGAATCCGGTCATCCACTGCCGGAAAACCTGGTGGTCGCGTGGAACAAGACCGCACGTGGCGAAGCGTTGAAATGGTGGTTGAAGCAGTTGACTGCGCCGCGTCTGCGCGCCGCGATGCTGGGCGAGCTGCGCGGCCGTTTGCCGCAGCAGCCCGAGACGCCGCCTTGATGCCTACTCGTCCTCGATACCCAGCTCGCGCAATTTGCGCGTGATCGTATTGCGACCGATGCCCAGGCGCGTCGCGGCTTCCACCCGGCGGCCGCGGCTGGCGTCCAACGCGCTTTGCAGCAAAATGCGCTCGAATTGTCGCGTCAAGGTTGCCATGATGGCCGGCTCGCCGCGATCCAGGCGATGTTGCGCATCGCGCAACAGGCCCTCGTGCCAATGCTCCTGCGCCGCCATCGTAGCCGGCGCATTGCGGATGGTGGTTTCGATCGGCGCGTGACCGCCCACCCGGATCTCCGGTGGCAGGTCGGCAGGTTCGACGATCTGCCCCGCCGCCATGACGGTCAACCAATGACAGAAATTTTCGAGTTGGCGCACGTTGCCCGGAAACTCGAAACCGCTCAAGGCCACCATCGCCTCATTGGTCAGACGCTTCACCGGCACGCCAAGCGATCGCGCGCTTTGCGTGAGAAAGTGCTGCGCAAGCGAGGGAATGTCCTCGGTGCGTTCGCGCAATGGCGGCAAGCGCAGGCGAATCACATTCAAGCGATGGAACAAGTCCTCGCGAAAGAGCCCCTGCTCCACCCGTTGCTCCAGCGGCTGGTGGGTGGCAGCCACGATGCGCACATCCACACGCACCGGTTGGGCACCGCCCACGCGATAGAAATTGCCCTCTGCCAGCACGCGCAGCAAGCGCGTCTGCAACTCGATCGGCATATCGCCGATCTCGTCCAGAAAGAGCGTGCCGCCATGCGCTTCTTCGAAACGCCCGCGGCGCAACGTATTGGCACCGGTGAAGGCACCGCGCTCGTGACCGAACAGCTCGGCTTCCAGCAGATCGCGCGGGATGGCGGCGGCGTTCAGCGCCACAAACGGCCCGGTATGGCGGGCGCCATGGCCGTGCAAGGCACGCGCCACAAGTTCCTTGCCGGTACCCGATTCGCCGGTGATCAACACCGTCACTTTCGACTGTGCCAAGCGCCCGATTGCCCGGAAGACTTCCTGCATCGCCGTGCTGGACGACTGCGTCATCATCCAGCGTTCGGACTCGGCCGCTTCGGGATCGGCGCGTTCGGTTTCCGGTGCTGCCGATTCCTGGACCGCACGCTGGATCAGCGCCACGGCCTCATTGACGTCGAAGGGCTTGGCCAGGTAGTCGAATGCACCGCCCTGAAAGGCGGATACGGTGCTATCCAGATCCGCAAAGGCGGTCATCACGATGACCGGCAATGCCGGGTGGCGCTCTTTCAACTGCCGCAGCAGATCCAGACCGCTTCCGCCAGGCATGCGGATATCGGACACCAGTGTGGCGGGCATGTCGGTTTGCAACGCATCGAGCACATCCTGAGCTTGCGAAAAGCTCCGCGTCGTGACGCCGGCGCGAGCCAGCGCCTTCTCGAGCACCCAACGGATGGCCTGATCGTCGTCGACGATCCAAACGGGTTTCATGCGGTCTCCATCGGAAGCACCAGGCGAAATTCGGTATGCCCGGGACGGGAATCGAATTCGATGATGCCGCCGTGCTGCTGGACAAAATCCTGGGCCAGGCTCAGGCCCAAGCCGGTGCCGCCGGCACGGCCGGTGACAAGGGGATGAAAGAGTCGATCGCGGATATCTTCGGGCACGCCCGGTCCGTTATCGATGATGGACAAGACGAGCGCCAGGCGGTGGCGGCGGTGCGCCAGCATCATCTGGCGCGCGACACGCGTGCGGAACGTGACCACGCCCGCGCTTTCTTCACCGGGCCGGCGCAACAGCACGAGTTCCTGCGCGGCATTGCGCGCGACGTTCAGCACCGCCTGCATCAAGCGCGCGGCGTCGCCCGGCACGTCGGGCACAGACGCATCGTAGTCGCGCACCAGGCGCACATCGCTACGAAACTCGGCTTGAATCAGCGCGCACACGCGCTCGCAGATCTCGTGAATATTCACCGGCCGCGCATTGAGCGGCACACGTTGTGGACCGATCAAACGGTCCACCAATGCCTGCAGGCGATCGGCTTCGGAAATGATGACCTGCGTGTATTCGGTCAGGCTGGCGTTGGGCAGTTCGGCTTCCAGCAATTGCGCCGCACCGCGCAATCCACCCAGGGGGTTTTTCACCTCATGCGCCAGGTTGCGCAGCAACTGACGATGGGTTTCGATCTCTTCGACGAGGCGGTGATTACGGTCGGCCAGAAGCCGTTGCTCGATTTCACGGGTCTCGATCAATACCGGCCATTTCTGGCCCGAAAGCGACACGGTGGTCACCGACACTTCGATTGGATCGGTACCGCGACGCAAGGTCGACGATTGACGCACATCGGCCACGGCGCCACGGGCGGCGCGTTCGATGGACGACGCTAATTCCTGGGGGTTATCGAACAGGCCTGAGGCGGGCTGTCCGCACATCTGCTTGCGAGAGCGGCCAAAAAGATCTTCGGCTGCTGCATTCACATGATCGACCTGACCTTGTTCGTTCAGCAGTAAAACAGCGGTGGCGAGAAGGTCGAGGGCGTCTACATTCATAAGTAAAACCGGGGCGGGATAGCGACACGGCGAGCCCGTCGCGAGCCCGCCCCTTCAAGCCGAAATTACAGGCTGTAGTACATGTCGAATTCGACCGGATGGGTCGTCATGCGCAAGCGCGTGACTTCCTGCATCTTGAGGTCGATATAGGCATCGATCATGTCGTTGCTGAACACGCCACCGCGGGTCAGGAACTCGCGATCCTTGTCCAGCGCGTCCAGGGCTTCGTCCAGCGAGGCGCAAACCGTCGGAATCTTCGCGTCTTCTTCGGGCGGCAGATCGTAGAGGTTCTTGTCGGCGGGATCGCCCGGATTGATCTTGTTCTGGACACCGTCCAGACCGGCCATCATCAGGGCCGAGAAAGCCAGGTACGGGTTGGCCAGGGGATCCGGGAAGCGCGTTTCGATACGGCGTGCCTTGGCGTTGGCCACGTAAGGAATGCGGATCGAGGCGGAACGGTTGCGGGCCGAATAAGCCAGCTTGACCGGGGCTTCGAAGTGCGGAACCAGACGCTTGTACGAGTTGGTGCCGGGGTTCGTGATCGCGTTCAGTGCACGGGCGTGCTTGATGATGCCGCCGATGTAATGCAGTGCGAACTCGGACAGGCCGGCGTAGCCGTTGCCCGCAAACAGGTTTTGACCGTCTTTCCAGATCGACTGGTGCACGTGCATGCCCGAACCGTTGTCGCCAACGATGGGCTTGGGCATGAACGTGGCCGTCTTGCCGTACACGTGAGCCACGTTGTGAATCACGTACTTCATGATCTGGTTCCAGTCGGCGCGCTGAACCAGCGTGCTGAACTTGGTGCCGATTTCGAGCTGGCCGGCGTTGGCCACTTCGTGGTGATGCACTTCGACGGGCACGCCCAGCTCTTCGAGCAACAGGCACATTTCCGAACGCATATCCTGGAACGAATCGACCGGGGGCACGGGGAAGTAGCCGCCCTTCACGCCCGGGCGGTGACCCAGGTTGCCGCCTTCGAATTCCAGCGCGCTGGACCAGCTGCCTTCTTCGGACTTGATCTTGACGAACGTGCCGGACATGTCGGTGCCCCAGGTCACGCCGTCAAACACGAAAAATTCGGGTTCCGGACCGAAATAGGCGGTGTCGCCCAGGCCGGAGGACTTCAAATAAGCTTCGGCGCGCTTGGCCAGCGAACGGGGGTCGCGGTCATAGCCCTTCAGATCCGACGGTTCCACGACGTCGCAAGTCATGATCATCGTCGCTTCTTCGCGGAACGGATCCAGCTTCGCGGTATCCAGATCGGGTACGAGCAGCATGTCGGACGCTTCGATACCCTTCCAGCCGGGAATCGACGAGCCGTCGAATGCTTGGCCGCTTTCGAGCTTGTCTTCGTCAACGGCGGTGGTCGGCACCGAAATGTGGTGTTCGCGACCGGCGGTATCGGTAAAACGGAAGTCAACGAATTTGACTTCTTGCTCAGCGATCTGCTTTAAAACGTCTTTCGGGCTTGCCATGTCATCTCCAAAAAAAGGTCGAGGGCACCGCCTCTCGATTGGCACAGGGGGTCAAAAGCAATATGTGTGCCAACTTTTGTCGAGGTGCTACCCTGCCTGAAACAGTGCTTAAGCACCATAATAGTGCAAAACATGATGCACGAACGCCCCACAACGGGGCGCGAGCGGTGCACCACGGTCTACAAAAAGAGCGCCTGGGTGTCGTTGAGAAACTGCCACCCCAGTGGCGTCGTCTGTAATCTGCCCGGATCGGGCGACATCAAGCCGCGCTTCACCCCTGCCTCCAATTGGTGCGCGATCTGCGCGACCGACAGGCCGGTATGGGTTTCGAAGAGCGGCGTGGGCACACCGTCTCGCAAACGCAGCGCGTTGAGCATGAACTCGAACGGCAAGGCGTCCGTCTGCACTTCGAGGTCTTCCCCGATATGCCGGCCATCCCCCGCCGCCACGCCGGCCATCCAGCTGTCCGGTTGCTTTACCCTCGCCTGCCGGATGATGCGGTCGTGAAATGACAATTTGCCGTGCGCCCCCGGTCCGAGCCCGAGATAGTCGCCAAACGTCCAGTAATTCATATTGTGGCGGCTGCGCGCACCGGGCCGGGCGTAGGCCGACACCTCGTAACGTTGCAAGCCGGCGCTTTCCGCCAGATCGGCGACCGCATCCTGCATGGCCGCGCCATCGTCGTCATCCGGCAAGGCCGCCGGGGGATATTTCGCGAAAACCGTGTTGGGTTCCATCGTCAGGTGATAGAGCGACAGATGTTCGGTACCGAACGACAACGCTTCGCGCACATCCTGGGTACAGGTTTCGAGGGTCTGGCCGGGCAAAGCAAACATGATGTCCAGATTGACCCGGGCAACCGCCTGCTGCGCCATTTCGATGGCCGCACGCGCCTGGGCCGCGTCATGGATGCGGCCCAGCGTTTTCAGGCGCACATCGTCGAAAGTCTGAATGCCCAACGAGAGCCGATTGATGCCACTCGCCGCGTAAGCCTTGAAACGGTCCGCTTCGGCGGTGCCCGGATTGGCTTCGAGCGTGACCTCGGCATCCGGGATCAGATTGAAATGCGCGCGCAGCATGCCCATGATCGTGTCGATCGTGGCGGCCGACAGCAGGCTCGGGGTGCCGCCCCCGATAAATACCGACATGACCTGGCGGCCCCAGATCAGCGGCAACGCCTGCTCGATATCGCCGCGCAAGGCTTCCAGGTACGCCGCTTCAGGCAGCGGCCCGGCCGGTGCCGCGTGCGAATTGAAGTCGCAATACGGGCACTTGCGAACGCACCAGGGCACATGCAGGTAGAGAGAAAGCGGCGGCAAAGCGGTCAGGCGACTGGCGCCGGCGCCCGAAGGCAAGCGGCGCGGCGGGGTCGCCCCCTCGCGCACGATGGGAATGGTGATGGCCATACTGCGGTATCAGACGGTCGTGGACAGCTTGTCCAGCAGATGCGCCAATGCACGGGCGCGATGACTGACCCGGTTTTTCTCGGCCGGCTCGAGCTCGGCGGCCGTGTGGCCGCGATCGGGCAAATAGAAATGCGCGTCGTATCCGAAACCATTGGAACCGCGCGGCGTATCGATGATTTCGCCGTGCCATACGCCCTCGCCGATCAACGGCTGGGGATCGTTCTCGCCGCGCACCAGCACCAGCACCGCCACATAGCGCGCCCGGCGATCGCTGACGCCTTCCAGATTGCGCACCAATAATTCGTTGTTGTCGGCGTCCGACTTGGGTCCGCCGGGCTGCTGCGCGTACCGCGCCGACAACACCCCGGGTGCCCCGCCCAGCGCTTCCACGCACAACCCCGAATCGTCAGACAGGGCCGGCAACCCCGTGATGCGGCTGGCATGACGCGCTTTCGTCAGCGCATTTTCGACGAACGTGACATACGGCTCTTCGGGCTCGGGCACGCCAAGCTCCGCCTGCGAAATGAGCTCGATGCCCAAAGGCGCGAAGAGCGCCGAAAATTCGCGCAGCTTGCCGGGGTTGTTGGACGCCAGCACCACGCGTACGAGAGAGTCTTCGGTATGTGTAGTCATCCTGGGATTGTATGCCGGAGAACATCCGATGTCGTGCCATGGAACTGTCACATTCGACTGAAAGAATCCAAGGTTTACAAAACCTACCGAGGGCTTCTCATGACTGCGTCTACGCGCATCGACGGCGGACCCGCGACGGCGCACGCTTCTTTTGCCAGTTCAGCCTGCAGCCTGACCGAAATCCTGGCCAAGCGTCAGCTCACCCCGCACTTCCAGGTGGTGTACGACATGATGCGAAACCGCGTCTACGGTCACGAAAGCCTGATTCGCGGACCGGACGACACGCTGCTGCGTACGCCCGACGCCCTGTTCAGCGAAGCCCGGCGTCAAGGCCTGCAACCGCAACTCGAACTGGCCAGCGCGCACGCCGCCGTCCAGGCGTTCGCGGCTCAGGAAGGGGCCGGCCACCTCTTCATCAACATGTCGGCTACGGCCATCGTCCATCACTGGCTGCAATGGCGCGACGAGATGCCCGCCCGCCTGTTCGGTGCGACCGGCTTGGATCCCGAGCGCATCGTGCTCGAGCTCACCGAAACGGATCCCGTGGTGCCGCACCTGCCAGTGCTCACGGAAGCGTTCGCCATGCTGCGCGCGTATGGCGTGCGTATCGCGCTGGACGACTATGGCGTGGGCCATTCCAGCCTGCAACTGTGGTCGGAAGTGCGGCCCGACCTCGTCAAGATCGACCGGTACTTCTTTCACGGCATCGCGACCGACGACCGGCGCCAGAAGATGGTGCGCGCAGTGCTCGCGGTGGCGCAGTGCTTTTCGACGGCAGTGATTGCCGAGGGCATCGAAACCGCGGAAGACCTGGCGTGCGTGCGCGATATGGGCATCCGCTACGCGCAAGGCTGGATGCTTGGACGACCCAACGCCAAGATCCAACCCCACATTCTCGATGCTGCTGCCCACACCCTGGCCACGCGCAAGGTAGGCCACGCCACCGATCGCGCCGGCACGGCCGCCAGCTTGCGGCTGGATGCGCCGGTGCTGCGGCCGGATCACACCAACGATGACGTGCACAAGCTTTTCGACGAGCACAAGGCATTGCATGCGGTGGCGATCGTGGACGATGCGAATTGTCCCGTCGGCATCATCAACCGCCGCGATTTCTCCGAACGCTACGCGCAACGCTACACGCGCGAGCTCTTCGGCCGCAACCCATGCGCCACGTTCATGAACACCGCACCCGTGCTTGTGGAGCTCAGCGTCTCGATCGATCAGTTGAGCCATGTGCTGATCTCAGAAGATCAGCGCTATCTGATGGACGGCTTCGTCATCACGCGCGACGGCGCCTACGACGGCCTCGGAACCGGCGAAGCGCTCGTGCGATCGGTGACCGAGATGCGTATCGAAGCCGCGCGCTACGCCAACCCGCTCACGTCTTTGCCCGGCAATATCCCGATCAGCCAACACATCGCCGCGCTGGTCGAACAAGGCAGCGACTTCGTCACCTGCTACGGCGATCTGAATAACTTCAAACCGTTCAACGACGTCTTCGGTTACTGGCGCGGCGACGACATGATCCTGCTGTGCGCCGAGGTGATCCGTGCCCATTGCGATCCGCAGCGCGACTTCGTCGGCCATGTAGGCGGTGACGATTTCGTCGTGCTGTTTCGCAGTCCGGACTGGCACGACCGGGCACAGCGCATCATTGCGGAATTCAACGCGCGGGCGATTGCGCTCTACGACGACGCCGGCCGCAGCAATGGCGGCATCGAAGCGGAGGACCGCTATGGCGTGCCGCGATTTTTCCCTTTCGTGACGATCGGCATCGGCGCCCTGCTCGTGCGTCCGGCCACATGCGGCCGGTTGCGCCCCGAAGACATCGCCTCGGCGGCCGCACACGTCAAGCACAAGGTCAAACACGGCAATCTATCGTTGGTGACCGAGCCCTACGTGGATCTGGCGCTGCTGACGTAACAGGGTGCGGGGTGACAAGTGCTGGGTGACAGGTGCTGGGTGACAGGTGTTGGGTGGGCGGGCCGTTGAATCGGCAGCCTGCTCGCTTGGCAGGCTGCTGACGTACTCGCAGTTGACTTGGCAGGCTGCCGAGCCGACAGGCCTGCCGTTACGTCAATACGCGGGCGCGTGCGTCAGCTCGCCGGCATAACGCTCATCAGCGCGTGCCGGCGCACTGGGCTGTGCCCGCCCGCCGTCCACCACGAAGGCCGCCATCGCCGCACGCAGGTTCTCGGCTTGCTCGGCCAGTTGATGAGCAGCCGCTGCGGTCTGCTCGACCATCGCTGCATTCTCTTGGGTGCCTCGATCGATTTCCATCACCGCCGCATTGACCTGCACGATGCGATCCGCCTGCTCGTTGGCGAACATCGAGATGTCGGCGGCCGCCTGGCGCACACTGTCGATCGCCGTGACCACCTGGCGCACGGTACGCCCGGCGTCGGCCGCTTCCTTTACCCCGGCATCGGCGCAAACCGTTGCGGCATCGATCAGCGCCTTGATCTCCTTGGCGGCCAGCGCGCTGCGCTGGGCCAACGTGCGCACTTCGCCCGCTACCACCGCGAATCCGCGCCCTTCCTGACCCGCGCGGGCCGCTTCCACAGCAGCATTGAGCGCCAGAATATTGGTCTGAAAAGCAATGCTCTCGACCACGCTGACGATGGCACCGATCCTGCCAGCCTCGCCGGCCATGTCATGCATGCGCTGCTCGGCCCGTTCGACTGCACTGCCTGCCTCGCGTGCCAGTTGCGTTGCCGCCTGCGCGCCCGCCGCCGCGCCCTGCGCTTGTTCGGCGGTATGTTGCACGGTGGTGCCCAGTGTGGCCATGCTGGCGGCCGTCTCCTGAACCGCGGCCGCCTGGCGCGCCGTCCGCGTCGACATATCCGCGCCGCCCTCGGCAATATCCTGCACGCCGGCGTGCATAGCGTCCACCCCAAGTCGCACACTGCGCACCGCCTGGGATAGGCCGCCCTGCATCCGGCGCATTGCGCCGAACAACACGCCGATCTCGTTGTTACCTCGCTGCTCGATTGGCGCGGTCAGGTCGCCATCGGCCATGCGATCGAAATGGTGACCCGCGCCGGTCAAGGGGCGCAGCACCACCCGCCCGAAGACCAGGCGCGACGCAATCGCCAGCACGCACACCACGCCAAAAGCGGCCAGTGCCGCCCAGATCGCCGTCTGCAGCACGTCGGCGGCACGCGCAACCGAACGCTCGCCACGCTCACGCATGTACTGCTGATACTCGTCGACCCGCGCCACGAAGTCGGCCGATAAATTTGGAATGACGGCATCGCTCAAACGATTGGCCTCGATCCCGTTCCACCCCTGGAGCGCGGCGGCAAGCGGTGTCAGCCCGCGTCCGGCAAACGCATCGTAGGCCGCGATCACGGCGTCGTATCGCGGTTTGCCCTGCGCATCGTCGTCGCCATTGGCCCGGAGTCGCTCGATCTTGCTCGCGGCGCCGCCCAACATGATCGTCACGCGTTTGAGCGCCGCGTCGCGCGCTTCGATCAAACCGCCTTCCATATTGGTCTTGGCCTCGGTCAACAACGCCCGCGCCTGAAACACGCGACTGGTGGCGTCGCTCAGATCGCTGGCGCGTTCGATATTGCCCCGGCCAAGCTCGGCAATCCAACGCTGGTTTTCGAGCGATAAGCCAACGGCCCCCGCAGCAGCCAAGGCAAAGGCGGCGACGAAGAACGTCAGCACGGCGGTAAGGACGGTATTGACGCGAAGGGACGCGCCCAGACGAAATCGCATGATGATCCTGCGTAGAGCGCCTCGTGGCGCGGCAGGCGCGATTATCGTGATCGCAGGTGGCGCTTTCGTGACAGTGAGGCGTCACGTCGGGCGATGCACCCGTCAAGCGCCCTGACCGTCCTTCACCAACAGGTCGACCAGCGCCTGCGCAAACGCCGGCAACGCCGCATAGTCGCGCACACAGATATGCAGTTCGCGCTCAGCCCAGGCATCGGTCAGCGCCACCCGCTCGAACGCCATCGTGCGCGCAAAGCGCTCAGCCACGGACGCGGGAATCACACCCACCCCCACCCGTGCCTCGACCATGCGGCACAACGCCTCGAAGTTGCCAACCTCGACCCGAAACTTCAAGGGCCGACCCAGCGCGTCGGCCGCCTGCCGCAAAAAGGGGTGAATGGCGCTTGTCTCGGACAAGCCCACATAATCGAACGAGAGCGTATCGGCGAATGCGATCTCGCCTTGGTCGGCGAGCGAATGCTTGGGCGGCGTGATTAGGACCAAGCGGTCGCTGCGATACGGCAAGTACACGACATCGGCCGCGGGCGGTTGGCCCGCCACGATGCCGATATCGGCCGCGCCTTCCGATACTTCTTTTGCCACCAGATAACTCAGTCGCTCACGCAACTCAATATGCACATCCGGATGGGCCGATAGATAACGCCCCAGAACAGCCGGCATGAATTCCGTCATTGCACTGGTATTGGCGAGCACACGCACGCGGCCGCGCACCCCCAGCGCAAAGGCCTGCATATCGCCGCGCAAGTGTTCTATCTGCCCGATCACCGTACGCGCATGCCGCAGCAGCGACTCGCCGGCAGGGGTCATCGTCACACCCTGGCTGGTGCGATAGAGCAGTTGCGCGCCGAAATGCGCTTCCAGATTCTTGACACGCGTACTGGCGGCCGGCAGTGACAGATGCGATTTTTCGGCACCGCGAGTGAGACTGCGCGACGTACCGATATTCACCATCAACTGCATGTCGACCAGATCGAAATGCATGGACATTGCAGCAGACTCCCTTTACGACAGACGGCGCTTCGTGATCGCCTAACACTGCCTTCGTCAATTCGAATTAGCTTTCGGCCGGTCTTTGCGGCACAGTATGGATCGCGCTTTGTAACACGCGGCCGGCTCGAACGCCCGCTGCCTTCCTCCCCTATTTGGCTGTAGATATGTCCGAATTCGACACCGCTCATACCGATATCCGTGACGCCGTACGCGAGTTGTGCGGCCAGTTTTCCGGCGAATACTTTCGCAAGATCGACGAGGAACGGGGCTACCCCGAGGCCTTCGTCGAGGCGCTGACCAAGGCCGGTTGGCTGGCCGCGCTGATCCCTCAGGAATACGGCGGCTCAGGATTGGGACTGACCGAAGCGTCGATCATCATGGAAGAGATCAATCGTTCGGGCGGCAACTCGGGCGCCTGCCACGGGCAGATGTACAACATGGGCACCCTGCTGCGTCACGGCTCGGAAGCGCAAAAGCGCGAGTTCCTGCCGCGCATCGCTGCGGGCGAACTGCGGCTGCAGTCCATGGGCGTGACCGAGCCCACCACGGGAACGGACACCACCAAGATCAAAACGACCGCGCAGCGCAAGGGCGACCGGTACGTCATCAATGGTCAGAAGGTGTGGATTTCACGGGTGCAGCATTCGGACTTGATGATTCTGCTGGCCCGCACCACGCCGCTCGATCAGGTACAGAAAAAATCCGAAGGCATGTCGATCTTCCTGGTTGATCTGCACCACGCGCTCAAGCACGGCATGACGCTGCGCCCCATCGCCAACATGGTCAATCATGAAACCAACGAGCTGTTTTTCGACAACCTTGAGATCCCGGCGGATAACCTGATCGGCGAGGAAGGCAAAGGCTTCAAGTACATCCTCGACGGCCTGAATGCCGAACGCACCTTGATCGCCGCGGAGTGTATCGGCGACGGCTATTGGTTTGTCGACAAGGTCACGGCCTACGCCAAGGAACGCGTCGTATTCGGCCGTCCGATCGGTCAGAATCAAGGCGTGCAATTTCCGATCGCGCGCGCGCACATCAATGTGGAAGCGGCCAGCCTTATGCGCTTCGAGGCTTGCCGGCGGTTCGACGCGCATGAGCCCTGCGGCGCGCAGGCCAACATGGCCAAGCTCCTCGCCGCAGACGCGTCGTGGGAAGCGGCCAACGCCTGCCTGCAGTTTCATGGCGGCTTCGGCTTTGCCACCGAGTACGACGTCGAACGCAAGTTCCGCGAAACGCGGCTGTATCAGGTCGCGCCTATTTCCACCAATCTGATCCTGGCGTATGTGGCCGAACACGTGCTGGGTTTGCCGAGGTCCTTCTAATGCGTATCGACGACATGCCCCAAAGCCTTGCAGCCACGCACCCCAGCGCGGTGCTGGCGCAGTTCGCCGCCACCCTCACCTATGACGCCATTCCGCCGGAAGTTGCCCGCCGCACCGAATCGCTGCTGCTGGACACTTTGGGATCGATCCTCGCCGGTGCGCAGACCGCGCCCATCAAGGCGATCGACACCTTCGCCCGCGCGATGGGGCCGGGCACGGGCGAGGCCGAGGTACTGATCTCGCGGCGCCTGACGAGTCCCTTGTTTGCTGCGATGGTCAATGCGGCCGCTGCCCATGTGGTGGAGCAGGACGACGTTCACAACGGCGCGGTGTTTCACCCCGCTGCCGTCGTCTTCCCGCCTGCTCTGGCGGTGGCCCAGTTGCTGGGCCGCAGCGGGCCCGACCTGATTGCCGCGTCTGTGGCCGGCTATGAAGTCGGCATTCGTATTGGCGAATTTCTCGGCCGATCGCACTACAAGATCTTTCACACCACCGGCACCGCCGGCACCGTTGCGGCCGCCGTCACCGTAGGTCATCTCCTGCGCCTCACCCCGGAGCAAATGTTGCATGCCATCGGCTCGGCGGGCACGCAGGCCGCCGGCCTGTGGGAGTTCTTGCGCGACGCCGCCGATTCCAAGCAGCTTCATACGGCAAAAGCTGCCGGTGACGGACTGACGGCGGCATTCCTCGCGCGCGAGGGTTTCACCGGCGCGAAGCAGATTCTGGAAGGCCCCCAAGGCATGGGTGCCGGCATGTCCACCGACGCGGACCCCGCCAAGCTTACCGATCGGTTGGGGACGCGCTGGACGGTGCTCGAAACGTCGTTCAAGTTTCATGCATCGTGCCGCCACACCCATCCGGCCGCCGATGCGTTGCTCGCCGTGATGCAGGAACACAATCTGGCTGCCGACGATATCGCCCATGTGGATGCGCAAGTGCATCAGGGCGCAATCGACGTCCTCGGCCCCGTGGTCGACCCACGCAGCGTGCATCAGTCAAAATTTTCGATGGGCACCGTGCTCGCGCTGATCGCCGCGCACGGCCGCGCCGGGCTGGCGGAATTCGATGCCGGCTTCGGCAACACATTCGTCAGCGCCTTCAACAAACGCGTCACGATGTCGCTAGACGACGAGGTGGACACCGCTTACCCCCGCCGCTGGATCGGCAAGGTTCACGTCACCACCCACGACGGTCGGCAATTCGACGGCCGCGTCGACGAGCCCAAGGGCGATCCGGGCAATACCCTGAGCCGAGCCGAGATCGAAGACAAAGTCACGACACTGGCTGCGTACGGCGGCATCACCACGCCCACCGAAGTGCGCCGCCTCATCGACACCGTGTGGTCACTGGGCGACTGCACCAGGATTGGACGCTTGCTGCCGTAGACGGTTGCTCAGTCTGCTCGCGTACGCAGTCCTGGCCCAGCGCGATCAGCGCAGCGCCGCCTTTTGCGCCGCCACGAGTTTGACGATGCCTTGTTCGGCGATGTCGAGCAAGGCGTTCATATCGCTGCGCGAGAACGCCACGCCTTCAGCGGTGCCCTGCACTTCCACGAAGTCGCCAGCGCCCGTCATGACGACGTTCACATCGGCGTCGCACCCGGAATCCTCTTCATAGTCCAGATCGAGTACGGGACGGCCGTTGACCATGCCTACCGAGACGGCAGCCACATGATCGCGCATCGGATTGGCAGTCAATAATCCCTGGCGCTGCAATGCAGCCACAGCGTCAGCGCATGCAATCCACGCGCCGGTAATACTGGCGCAGCGCGTGCCGCCGTCGGCCTGGAGCACATCGCAGTCGATATGCAGCGTGCGTTCACCCAACGCCTGCATGTCGAATACCGCGCGCAAACTGCGGCCGATCAGGCGCTGAATCTCTTGCGTGCGCCCGGATTGCTTGCCCCGCGCGGCCTCGCGATCGCCACGCGTATGCGTGGCACGCGGCAGCATGCCGTACTCCGCCGTCACCCAGCCCTGACCCTTGCCTTTCAAAAACGGGGGCACCTTTTCCAGCACGCTCGCCGTGCACAGCACGTGCGTATTGCCGGCCTTGACGAGCACCGAGCCTTCGGCATAACGCGTATAGCCGCGAATGGCCTCAAACGGCCTCAACTCATCGAGCGCGCGGCCGGAATGACGGGACAGTGGGGTCGAGGAATCGAGGGACATCGGGAACTCCGGCAAGACAGGAAAGGTAGGCATTGTACGGGGCGCGGCAAGCCCAACATCCCCCGCCCCGACTTGCGACTTGTACGCATATCGTCGCGTCGGCGTCGCCGGTTATGCTGACAGGATCGACCATCGTCTCTCATTGCCTATCCATGACCGCACGCTTCCGTCCTTCACACGCCACCCTGGTTCTCGCCTTCGCTCTGATGTCGCCACCCGGCATCTCGGCACCGGTCAGCGCCCTCACATCGCCCACAGCGTCCGCCACCACGTCTGCGGCCGCAGCCCGTTATGACACACGCGATGTGATTTTCTCGCCCGTCAAAGCGGTCAACGGCATGGTGGCAAGCGAAAGTGCACTGGCCTCGCGCATCGGCGTGGAGATCATGCGTCAGGGCGGCAATGCCGTCGATGCAGCGGTGGCGGTGGGCTTTGCACTCGCCGTCACGTTGCCCAACGCGGGCAACCTGGGCGGCGGCGGCTTCATGTTGATCCACGATGCCAAAACCAGCCGCGACGTTGCACTCGACTTTCGCGAAGTCGCGCCTGAATCTGCACGGCGCGACATGTATCTCGATGGCGCCGGCAACCTGCGCTCAGGCGCCTCGCTGTACACCCACCGCGCGGTAGGCGTTCCGGGCACCGTTGCGGGTCTGCTGAAAGCCCTCGACGAACACGGCTCGTTGCCACGCGCCAAGGTCATTGCCCCGGCGATCGATCTCGCCCGCAAAGGATTTCCGGTTGGGCAATCCCTCGCCGACATGCTTGCCACAGAAGCCGATACGCTTGGGCAGTGGCCCGCCACGCGCCGCATCTTTTTCAAAGACGTGACCGGTACCTGTACGCCGAAGCCCTGTGCCCCAGATAAGCAAAGCGTGCCGCTGGCGGCCGGCGACATCCTGCGTCAGACCGATCTGGCGGTCTCACTCGAAGCCATCGCTCGCGATGGTGCGCGGGCATTCTATGAAGGCGACATCGCCGTAAAAATTGCCGCTGAAATGCAGCGGCATGGCGGCGGTATCACCGTAGCCGATCTCAAGCGATACAAAGCGATCAACCGGGAACCGGTCGTGGGTGCCTACCGCGGGAATCGTATCGTTGCGATGCCCCCACCGAGCTCAGGGGGCGTCCATATCGTGCAGATGCTCAATATCCTCGAACGCTACCCACTGGGCGATTACGGCCTGGGCAGCGCTCAGACCATTCATCTGATGGCCGAGAGCATGAAACTGGCGTACGCCGACCGTTCCGAATATCTGGGCGACCCGGATCGTACGAAAGTGCCGGTCGCGGGCATTACCTCGCGAGCCTACGCCGATGTGCTGGCGGCAAAAATCGATGCGCGTCGTGCCGCCCCGAGCGCGGCCGTTCGGCCCGGCAATCCATTGCCATATGAAAGCGACCAGACCACGCACTTCTCCGTGGCGGATAAACAAGGCAACGTCGTCAGCACCACCTATACGCTCAATCTGAACTTCGGCACCGGCATCGTGGCCGACGGCACCGGCATTCTGCTCAACAACGAGATGGACGATTTCGTATCCAAGCCCGGCGTACCCAATGCCTACGGGCTGACGGGCGGCGACGCCAACGCGATCGCGCCAGGCAAACGGCCGCTGAGTTCGATGACGCCATTGATGGTGTTCAAGAATGGCGAGCCCTGGCTGGTGACGGGTTCGCCCGGCGGGTCACGTATCATTACGACTGTTCTCGAGGCCGTCGTCAATGCCATCGATTTCGGCTTGAATCCGGCCGAATCGGCCGCCGTGCCTCGCTTCCATCATCAAGGCCTACCGGATGTGCTGCGGGTTGAGAAAGGCATCAACCCCGATACGCGGCGCATTCTGGAAAGCATGGGTCACACCATCAAGGTCCAGGCCGTCATGGGCCGCACCCAAACGATAGAAATTCACGATGGTGTGCTCTACGGGGCGTCAGACCCCCGCAATCCCGACGGACTCACAGCAGGATATTGATTCATGATTCACAGCATGACCGCGTTTGGCAGTGCCCGCGTCGATCTCGCACAAGGCTCGCTTGCGCTTGAGATACGCAGCGTCAACAGTCGCTTTCTGGACCTACATTTCCGGCTGCCCGAAGACCTTCGGCAAGCCGAAAGCCCGTTGCGCGATCTCCTGACGGCACGTTTGGGACGCGGAAAGATCGAAGTCCGCGCAAGCTTCACGCGGGTAGCCGATACCGCATCGACGACCTTCGACCCGGTATGGCTGGCGCAGCTCGCGGACCAGCTTCAGCAAGCGCGAGCCGTCATTCCGGATGTCGCCGCACCGCGTCTGGTCGAGTTGAGCAACTGGCCTGGCCAGCGCGGCAACGATGCCATGGACCCGCAAGCCTGGAGTGAGGCCTGCGTGACCGCCGCCCATGAAGCACTCAAGCAATTGGAGGCGTCGCGTGCCCGCGAAGGCGAACGTCTGGCGGGCGTGATGCTCGCCTGCGCCGACGATATCTCAGGCGTGGTCGATCACGTCACGGCACACCTTCCGGCGCTTTTGGCTGAGCATCGCGAGAAGCTTGCCACCAAGTTGCGCGACACCGTCGCATCGGCATTTCCGTCGGGCTTCGCAAACATCAGCGGCAGCGAACTCTCCGAACGGCTGGCGCAGGAGTCCACGCTGTTCGCGCTTCGAATCGATGTCGCTGAGGAAATTGCGCGGCTGCGCTCGCATTTGACCGAACTGCGGCACATCCTGGGTGCAACCGATTCGACCGATGCCGCAGTCCAGACATCAAGCGCAAAACCCGGCAAGGCGGCCAAGCGGCCCACCGGAAGCGCGGGCAAGCGATTGGATTTCCTTTTCCAGGAAATGAACCGCGAAGCCAATACGCTTGGCTCCAAAGCGTCCAGCTTGGAGGTTACGCGCGCTGCGATGGATTTGAAGCTGCTCATCGAGCAGATGCGCGAACAAGCGCAAAACATCGAGTGAAGATGGACTGAGACGCCGCTCGCCAGCGACACTGGCGAGCGGCGTTTCTATTGGAATCTCGACCGGAGTCTCTATTGGAATCTCGACCGGCGTCTCTATTGGAATCTCCACCGGCGTCTCTATTGGAATCTCCACCGGCGTCTCGATTCGAATCTCCACCGGCCCTACTACTGACGCCTCGTCTGACGCAATCAATGATCGGCTTGGTCAACGACGCTCAAGTTCCGCGACCTATAGCCAGCAAATAACGACGACAGATTCGAACGAATCAATCGCTCGCATTTCCCCTTGAACGCGGTGCCATCTCCGTGAAAAACGCACTCATGGCGGTATTTCCATCGCTCGCTCGCGGCGGCCACGCGGCGCACCGCCTCATTTTGTGCTGCGCACCATCGAAATATTGACATTTTGGCGGGGTCGAGACGCGAGTGTTGTACGGCGCAGACACTTAGCGGCAGCCACCGTTGCGCCGTTTCCCCAACGGTTGAAAAGCGCTATCGCCGCCATAGTCAAAAACCCACAAGACACGCGTAATCCAAGCTCGAGACCGGCGCGCTTTAATGCTAAACGTCTTAACGACACGGCTGCATTTTTTACAACGGCACGTAAAATATACCAATAATGATCGGTATTTCGCGCTTCGTCGCACATCGGAGAATGTAACTCGATGCCCCCACTTGCGACAGGTGTAATAAAATATTTTGCTTATACAATGCGTCCCGGGCCTAGTCCATTCGCCGGCCCGTAGCGAGTTTTTTTTTCGCACGGGTCCTCCGACATGTACGATTTTGATTCAGATTTATGACTCCGCCGACGCGACCGAATACTCAGACCGCCACCACCGCACGCCGCTCACGATTTTCAGTACGTTCCGCACTGGTCGCCTTTGCGATCGCCGCGGGCGCGATCAGCCTTCCGCAGACCGCTGACGCAATGATTACCCCGGAAGCCCGGGGCTCGCTCAAAGGATTGAGCTCGCAGCAGAAAGACAGCCTCCGAGATCAAGTCGTGGCCGCCGGCCTTGACGCGATCGGCACGCCCTACACCTGGGGCGGGGATGATCCCGACGATGGCTTCGACTGCAGTGGACTTGTTGCATTTGTTTATCGCGAAATCGCAGGCATGGATCTTCCCCGCCGAGCGCGCGATCAGCGTGCCAAAGGCGCCAATGTCGCCAAAAGCAAGCTGCAACCCGGCGACCTGGTATTTTTCAACACCCGCGGTCGCGGTGCGGTTTCACACGTCGGCATCTACATTGGCGATGACAAATTCGTTCACGCGCCCACCAGCGGTTCGTCGGTTCGCATCGACAGCCTGGACAGCACCTATTGGTCGAAGGTCTACCGCGGCGCCCGTGCGCTGATCAAGCCTGAAAGCGCGCCCGTGGCGCCGAAACTGGTCGCCGTCAACGCTCGCTGATCGATCGGTAGCACGCGCCTGCTTCGATGAACGGCGCGCGTGTTCCTTTATAGGCAACGCGCGTCTTCTTCGCGCGTTTTCTTCTTCAGGCGCCCCGCGCGTCTCCTCGTCCAGGCGACCCCGATGTTGCCTTCACGACGAGCGACCGGTTTTTACACGGTCGCCATCGTCAAGACACTCAGCCCCGGCCCACGAACGGCATGGCCGTCGCCATCACCGTCATGAATTGCACGTTGGCCGAAAGCGGCAACGCGGCCATGTGGACGACCGCACGGGCAACGTCCTGGACGTCCATTCGCGGTTCCGCCGCCACCACCAGATTGGCCTGAAGCACGCCTGCCACCATGCGGTCCGTCATTTCGGTTGCCGCGTTGCCAATGTCGATCTGCCCGCAGGCGATGTTATCGGCTCGGCCGTCGAGAGAGATGGATTTCGTGAGGCCGGTCACGGCGTGTTTGGTCGCGGTATATGCAATAGAACGCGGGCGTGGTGCATGCGCCGAAATCGATCCGTTGTTGATGATGCGTCCACCCCGCGGTTCCTGATGCTTCATCATTCGGAACGCCGACTGGGCACACAAGAACATGCCCGTCAGATTGACGTCGACGACGTCACGCCAGGTTTGCACCGGCAGTTCGTCGATTGGAACGGCGGGCGCACCGCGTCCCGCATTATTGAAGAGCAGATCGATTCGTCCATAGTGGGTGCGAACCGCGTCGAACAGCGCCCCGACCGCGGCTTCATCGCTCACATCCGTGGGTACGGCCAACATCCGATTTTCCGAATCGTTCGCCTGGCGCCGCGTTTCCTCCAGCGCATCGGCGCGCCGGCCCGCCAGAACAACGGCGTAGCCCTCGGCGAACAGCGCCAAGGCGACTGCGCGGCCGATGCCCGATCCTGCACCCGTCACGACCGCCACACGCGTCGCGGACGACCCGCCGCCTTTCGTTTGACCCTGCGTGGCTGGGACCGTCGATGTCGCGTCGTTGACCGCGCCTGCTTGCTCACTCATGATGCCCTTCTCCTTTGCCGAAAATGGCATCCTACTCCCCGCGATCGACTCAGCGCACGGCGAATTTGCTATTCTTCGCCTCTTCTTCCCGGCCACTGATTTTTCTCATGTCTGTCCAACCCGGCAATGTATTGATGGTCGTCGCGCCTAGTGGCGCCGGCAAATCCAGCTTGGTGAGCGCGCTGCTCGAGCGCGATCCCTCGCTGACCCTTTCGATTTCGTGCACCACGCGCGCCCCGCGTCCGGGTGAGGTGGATGGCCGCGAATATCGCTTCATCAGCGTGGCGGATTTCCAGGCGCTTCGCGCGAGCGACAGCCTGCTTGAGTGGGCCGAGGTACACGGCAATTTTTATGGCACGCCCCGCGACCGTATCGACGAGGCAACGCAGGCCGGCCGCGATGTTTTGCTGGAAATCGATTGGCAGGGTGCACGTCAGGTCCGCCAGCGTTTCCCCGCAGCATTAGGCGTCTTCATCCTGCCGCCCTCCTTCGATGCGCTCGAAAGCCGGCTCAAGGCACGGGGTCAGGACGACGCTTCGGTGATTGCGCGCCGCTTATTGGCGGCTGGCGGCGAAATCGCCCATGCTCCCGAGTGCGAATATGTTATTATTAATCAAGAATTTAGCGTAGCCTTGGACGAGCTGACTCAAATCGTCAGCGCGGCCCGGCTACGTTTTTCGTCTCAGGCCGTGCGCCACGCCGATTTGTTCGCTCAACTCGGCATTCCGGCGGCACACTGAGGTCATGCGCTTTATGCGCATGCGCTTCCCTTTTTTTCCCATTCACGCTCGCAGCAGGTGCGCTCATGGCTCGTATTACCGTCGAAGATTGTCTGAACCAGATCCCCAACCGCTTCAAGCTCACGCTGGCTGCCACCTACCGCGCTCGCGAACTGGCCCAAGGCCACGCCCCGCGTCTGGACAGCAAAGATAAGCCGACGGTTACCGCTTTGCGCGAAATCGCCGCCGGTTTGACCGGTCTCGAAATGCTGCGCAAGGTACCGACCTGATCTAAACCTGGAGCGGCTCGCATGGCGTTTCCAGGACTCAAATCGGCATCCTCGGGCTTGCTAGCGGCGCTACGCGCCGGTTCTCGCCTGGGTCGCAGTCCCAGCAAGAAGAAAAAAGGCGCGGTGCAAACGCCCGCCGGTTTGGCGTTGGCTCCGGATGCAACGGATGCCATTGCCCCAGCAACACCCATCATCGCCTCTCTGGCACCCCTTACTGAAGTCATTGCCCAGTACCTCGACGCGAAAGACGTCGATCGCGTCCGCGAGGCCTATCGCTTCGCTGACCGCGCACATCTCGGGCAGTTTCGCTCCAGTGGGCTGCCTTATATTTCGCATCCCATCGCCGTCACGGAAATCTGTGCCGGCTGGAAGCTCGACGCCAACGCGCTCTCGGCAGCCCTGCTCCATGACGTCATGGAAGACACGGGAATACCGAAGCACGAGCTGGCCGAGAAGTTCGGTCCCGAAGTCGCAGAACTGGTCGACGGTCTCTCAAAACTGGATCGTCTCGACTTTGCAACCAAGGCTGAGCAGCAGGCGGAGAGCTTTCGCAAGATGCTGTTGGCAATGGCGCGCGATGTGCGCGTCATTCTCATCAAGCTGGCCGATCGCGTGCACAACATGCGCACGCTCGACGCGGTCAATCCTGAAAAGCGCCGCCGCGTCGCGCGCGAAACGCTCGAGATTTATGCCCCCATCGCACATCGCCTGGGGCTCAACCTGCTGTTTCGCGAGCTGCAGGATCTTTGCTTTGGCGCGATGTACCCCAATCGGTATCAGGTGCTCTACAAGGCGGTACTGTCTGCGCGCGGCAATCGCCGCGAGGTCATCAGCAAGATCAGCGATGCCGTCCGGGCTGCCCTGCCCGCTGCGGGCATTGAGGCGGAAGTCACGGGCCGAGAGAAAACCCTGTTCGGCATCTATAACAAGATGGTCGATCAGAAAAAAACGTTTTCTGAAGTACTCGACATCTACGGGTTCCGGGTGATCGTGCACACGCTGCCCGAGTGCTATCTGGCGTTGGGCACCTTGCATCAGCTATTCCGGCCTGTGCCGGGCAAGTTCAAGGATTACATCGCCATCCCCAAGGTCAACGGGTACCAATCGCTGCATACCACGCTGGTGGGTCCTTATGGCACACCCGTCGAGTTCCAGGTGCGTACGCGCGACATGCACCACATTGCCGAGGAAGGCGTTGCCTCCCATTGGCTTTACAAGGAAGCGTCCACAGGCTTGAATGACTTGCAAAAACGCACCCATCAGTGGTTGCAGTCTCTGCTGGATATTCAAAGCCAGACCGGCGATTCGGGTGAGTTTCTCGAGCATGTCAAAGTCGACCTGTTCCCCGATGCCGTTTATGTGTTCACCCCTCGCGGCAAGATCATTTCGCTCCCGCGCGGCGCCACACCGGTCGATTTCGCCTATGCCATTCATACGGATATCGGCAATCAGGCCGTGGCAGCGAAGGTCAACAACGAGTTCGTACCGCTGCGCAAAGAACTGAACAGCGGTGACTCGGTTGAAATCGTGACCTCGCCGGCGTCGCGGCCCAATGCGCAGTGGCTCAACTACGTGCGCACTGGCCGCGCACGCTCAGAGATTCGTCACTACCTGCGCACCGTCAAGTACGAAGAATCGGTTGCGTTCGGTGAACGGCTTCTGTCGCAGGCGCTCCACGATCTCCATCTCGATTTGCCCGACGTCAACGATCCCGCATGGGAGAAACTGGCGCGCAGTACCGGGGCGAGTTCACGCGATGAGATCCTGGCCGACATCGGATTGGGTAAACGCCTGGCTGCCGTCGTCGCCCGTCGCTTCCAGCCGGAAAACAGCCTGGTCGCCACCACGGCCGCTGCGGTCGACGAGATCACGTCGGCGCGTAGCGCGCCGATCATGATTCAAGGCAATGAGGGTCAGGCCGTACAGCTCGCAAGCTGTTGCGGCCCCTTGCCGGGCGACCCCATCATCGCCGGTTTGCGGATCGGCCAGGGACTGGTCGTTCATACCGCTGATTGCCCGGTGGCCCTTCGCCTGCAAGCGCGCGAACCCGATCGGTGGGTCAGCGTGGCGTGGGATTCCCAGCCGGCCAAGCACTTCTCGACTCGCCTGGATATCACCTGCCGTAACGAACGCGGAACGCTTGGCCGTCTGGCAGCAGAAGTGACCGCTGCGGATGCCAACATCGTGCACGTGACCATGCACGATGATGCAACGGCCACCGTGGCATTGCACCTCACGATTCAGGTCGAGAGCCGCAAGCATCTGGCACAGGTGATCCGGTCGATCCGACACGTCCCGCAAGTGCAGCGCATCGTGCGCGTTAAAGGTTGACGGCGCCGCCATCCAGCCACAAAAAAATCGGACCCCGCGGGGTCCGATTTTTTTATGCCTGCAATACATGCACCGCTCAGCGCGCCGGCTCGGCACGCTCATCTCAGTGAAGGCGCTGACCGCGTCGAACAGTGACTGCACTGCGCGGCCAGCGCAACATTGGTGCTGAACGCCTTACACAGTGAACGTGCTGCACGCCAGATCACAAACGTGGCGCTTAACGCTCAGGCTCAATGAACGTGCTGCAGGAAGTCCTTTAAACGCTGGCTCGGCGGATTGCTGAGCAATTCCGACGGCGGGCCGTCGTGCGCGATCTTGCCCTTGTCGATGAACAGCAATCGGCTGCCCACGCTGCGGGCGAACGCCATTTCGTGCGTGACCACCACCATCGTCATACCTTCCTGTGCAAGCGTCTGCATGACTTGCAAGACCTCCTGGCGCAACTCGGGATCGAGCGCGGAGGTGGGCTCGTCGAACAGCATCAAGCGCGGTTTGATGGCCAGCGCGCGTGCAATGGCCACGCGTTGTTGCTGGCCGCCCGACAACTCGGATGGAAAATGATTCATGCGCTCGGCCAAGCCCACTTTCGCCAGGAGGGTTTCGGCCTGCTGACGCGCGTCTTCTTTCGAGGCGCCCCGCGTATGGATGGGCCCGAACATCACGTTATCCAATGCCGACAGCTGCGGGAATAGATTGAACTGCTGAAACACCATGCCGGCTTCACGGCGGATCTCGCGCACTTGCTCATCAGAGCCGTGCACGCTGATGCCGTTGACCAGCAGATCGCCGCCCTGAATGGTTTCAAGCACATTGATGCAGCGAAGGAAGGTGGACTTACCCGAACCGGAAGGCCCTACCACCACCACGACTTCGCCCTCGTTGATATCGAGGGAGATGTCGTCCAGCACGGTCGACGTACCGAACTGCTTGATGACGTTGCGAAATTCGACCATGCTCATAGTATGCGCATCCTTTTTTCGACCAGCCGCAGGCCCAATGCCAATGCGCCGGTGAGAATCAGATAAATGATGGCGACCGCCGACCAGATTTCGACTGCGCGAAAGTTGCTCGCCATGATCTCCTGCCCTTGCCGCGTCAGTTCGGCCACACCGATCACGATGAAGAGCGACGAATCCTTCAAGCTGATGATGCACTGATTGCCCAGCGGCGGAATCATGCGGCGAAACGCCACTGGACCAATGATGTGCGTCAGGATTTTGTGAAATGGCAGACCCATGGCCTGACCCGCCTCTTTCAGGCCCTTGTGCACCGAGAGCAGCGAACCGCGCACGATCTCCGAGATATAGGCGCCCGAGTTGACGATCAGGGTGATGATCGCGGCCCACAGCGCATCGATGCGCAGGTCGGGCACCATCAACGGCAATGCGAAGTACAGGAACATGACCTGCACCACGATCGGCGTGCCACGGATGACGGCCACATAAACCTGGGCAATGGCGGACAACCACGTTGGGCCATAAGCGCGCACCACACCGGTGAGCGCCCCGAGAACGAAGCCGCCGGCCAAGCCGCAGAAGGTGATGAGCATCGTCATCTTGGTGCCTTCCCAGAGATTGGGAAGGGCGTCCACAATGACTGACCAGTCGAATTCCAAAATGGATCCCCTTAAACACGTGGGCCGACTCGCTTGAGCCGGCCCCGTTCAGACGTTGGCAATGTGCGCCACGTCAGCCCTGAATCAAGGCTGCTTGCCGAACCACTTGGCGTAGATTTCGTCGTACTTGCCGTTGGACTTCAACGTGGCCAGCGCCTTGTTGACGTCGGCCACCAGCGGGCTACCCTTGGGCATCGCGATGCCGTAGAAGTCACCGCTCTTGACCTTGCCGACGACCTTGGTGCGATCCTTGCCGGCCGAGTTCGCGTAGTACTGGACGTTGGGGGTATCGTGGACCGCGGCATCGACGCGGCCTGTAGCCAGTTCGAGATAGGCGTTATCGATGTTTGGGAAGAGCTTGAGCTTGGCGTCGGGCACTTCCTTGCGCAGGAAGTCGACCGTGGCCGTGCCGGTCTTCACGGCAACCGTTTTGCCAGCGAGGCTTTTCGCATCGGTGATGTCGGTATTCTTGCTGCTTACCAGGATGGCCAGACCGCTCTCGTAGTAAGGATCCGAAAAATCGATCACTTTCTTGCGATCGTCACGAATCGTGATCCCTGCCAAGGCGGCGTCGAGGTTCTTGGTCTGCAGACCCGGAATGATGCCGCTGAAATCCATCGGGCGGAACTGATACTTGACGTTCATTTCCTTGGCGATGGCATCCCACAGATCGATGTCGAAGCCGACATACTTGTCGCCTTGCTTGAATTCGAACGGTACGAAGGCCGTATCGGTGGCGACGGTCAGCGTTTTGCCTTGCTGGGCCAACGCGGGCGTGGCTGCGCCAAAAAGCGCGACCGACATGCCGAGCCAGACGGCGGCAACGTGTTTCTTGACCATTAAGCATCTCCTCAATTTGGCATAGGGCCACCCTGCAACGAGGGCGTTCATCCGGCTGTACGCCCTTGTGAGGCGCCAGCATCCGAAAGATGTTACTCCATCCCGCGGGCGGCGCTTCCTACCGATTGCAAGCGTTAACGATTGCCCGGCAGGCTGCAAATCGCGCCCCAATGCTGTGATGCTTTACCGCTAAAGGCTTGCCGAATAAGCGGTTTTGAACGCGCTTGTCCGCGTCGAGATGCCGAGGAGTCGCGCGCCCATCCCGCACCAGCCGTATCAAGGCGTATCATCACTGCGCATAAAAGGGAGACAGGCATGTCGGCAGGGACTGCTGCGCCAATCGCGCGGCCAGTGTGGGGCATCGTGTGGCTATTGGCCTCGATGGTGATGTTGTCGGTACTGGATGGCACGAGCAAGTGGATCATGGCGGCCGGCGTACCACTGCTGTTTCTGGCCTGGATCCGATACGCCGTGCATTTGGTACTGGTTCTGGCGCTGGTCGTACCGGCCCGAGGCTGGTCCATCGTGCGCACGCGACAGCCCGGACGGCAGTTCGTCCGCGGCGCATTAATGTTTTGCGCCACGCTCTCGTTCTTCACGACGCTGAGCCTGTTGCCGCAGTCGGAAGCCACCGCCATCAATTTCCTTGCGCCTCTTATCGTGCTGGCGGTTTCGCCCTGGGTATTGGGCGAGCAACCGCGCATGTCGCGCTGGGTGGCGGCAGGCGTGGGTTTTGCCGGCGTGTTGCTCATCATCCGGCCTGGCAGCGGTCTGCCCTTGGCTGGCGTGGCCGCCGGCCTGGTCACCGCGTGTCTTTTCGCCGGTCAATTCGTCGCCACGCGACGCATTGCCGGCGAAAATCCGTTCACGTCGTTGATCTGGAGCGGCGGTGTGGGCACGGCCTGTCTGACACTCGCATTGCCGGTGCTCTGGTCCGATGCGATGGCCGCGATCGCACAACTGAGTGCAGGCCAGATCCTGATCATGCTGTCGACCGGGTTCTCGGGCGCGCTGGGCCATTTGTTTCAGATCGGCGCGTATCGGAATGCGCCCGCATCCACATTGGCGCCCGTGCTGTATCTGCAGATCGTGACGTCTACCGCCATGGGCTGGCTGGTGTGGCGGCATTTTCCAGATGCGACCACGTGGCTGGGTATTGCCGTGGTCTGTGCAAGTGGGGTAACCATCAGCCTGCTCGAATGGCGCCGCGGTCAACGCCTGCGCCAAGTGAGTGGGGCAAGCACCCAATCGTCGCATTGAGGTGCCCAATCGCCGTCGTCAGCCGTGTACATGCTTCGCCAACGCCGCCCGCGGTGCTTAGGTGCTTAGGTGCTCAGGTGCTCAGGTGCTCAGGCGACCCGCCTTCAGCACGATCTGCTCGGCGCAGCGGGCGGCAAGCTGGGGATCGTGGGTCACCAGCACCAACGTTGTGCCCTGCTCGCGGTGCAAGGCAAACATCAAATCGATCACCGTTTCGCCCGTCGCCACGTCAAGGCTGCCGGTGGGCTCATCCGCAAACAACAGCGCCGGTTCGACCACGAATGCACGCGCAAGCGAGACGCGTTGCTGTTCGCCGCCCGATAGCGTGCGCGGATAGTGATGCAGCCGCGCGCCCAGCCCGACCCGCTCGAGCATGGCTTCAGCCGACGCGCGGGCGGGCTTCCCAGCCAGTTCAAGCGGCAGCATGACGTTTTCGAGTGCCGTAAGATTGGGGAGCAGCTGGAACGATTGGAAAACAAAGCCGACGTGGCGGGCGCGCAATTGGGCACGTCCATCCTCATCCAATGCGAAAAGATCTTCCCCGGCCAGGTGAACGCTACCCGTTGAGGGAACATCCAGGCCCGCCAGCAGTCCCAACAAGGTACTTTTGCCCGAGCCCGAGCTGCCGACGATGGCCACCGCCGCGCCGGCCTGGATCGTAAAATCGATGCCTTCAAGGATCGACAGCGAACCGCCCGCATCGGCCACTTGCTTGCCCAACCCCTTTACTACGATCGCGTTGCGACTATCCATGCGCCTATTCTTCCGTTTGCTTTGCCGGACCAGCCTCTCGGCCGTCCTGCTGTTGTGTGCTTATGTTCCCGCTTCCGCTCAGACCGCGTCTACCGCCAGCGGTTCCCGCGATACCGCCAGCATGCGCAACGTGCTCGTGGTGGGCGATAGCCTCTCTGCGGAGTACGGCCTGCGGCGCGGCTCGGGCTGGGTGCCCTTGATGGCGCAACGCATGAACGAACAATACCCTAACTATCGTCTGATCAATGCCAGCATCAGCGGCGATACCACCAGCGGTGGCGTTTCACGCATTGGCCCCCTGCTCGAACAGCACAAGCCGGCAATCGTCATCATCGAACTCGGCGGCAACGACGCCCTTCGCGGCCTCGCGCTGGACATGACCCAGAACAATCTGACGACCATGGCCGAGCAGGCACGCAAGGCCGGCGCGAAAGTCATGATCGTCGGTATGCAGATTCCGCCAAACTATGGCCGGGCTTACGCCGATCGTTTCCAGGGTTTGTTCGCCACGGTGGCCAAAGCCCAGAACGCCACCTTCGTGCCGTTTCTGCTCGAAGGAATGGCCACCCGTCGCGAGTGGTTTCAGGCCGACGGCATCCATCCCAACGAAGATGCCCAACCGACGCTGCGCGACAATGTCTGGCCGGTGCTCGAACCGATGCTGAGCAAGCAAACGGGCTGACACGAGGCTTTCATGCAATGCCGTACCTGACGTCATGCCGCAAACAATGTGATCGCCCACCCAAGGCGATCACTGCAAAAAAGGCGCTTCGAACGAAGCGCCTTTTTCTTTTCGGAGGGTGAGAAGTACGGTCCATTTGACCTGCCTGCCGGCGTAGACCGCACGGTTTGTCAGCCGGAAATCATCGCCGAACCATCCCTCTTCGCGGTGGCAGGTGGCAGGTGGCAGGTGGCAGGCACCCTCACCCGCCGATCCCGATCAGCCTTCGGCCGTCGCTTCACCCTTGATGATGCGTTCGGCTTCCGGCGTGATCTTGACCTTGTACTGCTCGCGCAGCATGCGGATCACGGCCGCGTCTTCGGCTTGCGCCCAGGCATCGTTCAACTGCTGAGTGAGCATGGCTTGAGCCTGCGCGTCGGGCTTGCCGGCGCTGACCGATTCCAGGCGGACGACAACGTAGTCCGACCCATCCGCCACGCCGGTGTAGGCCGGTACGGGCGTGACGGGCAACTGAACGACTGCATTCAGCACGCTTTGCGACAGGTCGCCGGCTTCGCGGCGCGACACCATTTGCGTGGGGCCGAAGCCCGCAGGCACGGTCACAACGGGCGACGTGCGCAGCGTCGCCAGTTCGGCCTCGCCTGCCTGCTTGGCGGCTTCGGCAGCCTTTTGATTACGCAAGGTGGTGCGCACACGATCGGTCACGCTGGCGAGCGGCGGCACCTGTGCGGGCTTCAGTGCATCGAGACGCACCACCACCATCTTGTTTGCCGCCAATTCGATGACGCCCGAGTTGAATTTCTCGCGCAGCACTTCGTTGGAGAACAATGCCTCGCGCACGCGCGGGCTGCTCAGGATGTCCGCGTCGCGGCTGGCAGCGGCGGCGCCTGCACCGGCCTGTTCGGCAGGCAACAAGCCGTCGCGCGTGACACCCGTTGCCGTGCGCACCTTCAAACCCGCAGCTTCGGCGGCCGGCTCGAGCGAATCGCGCTGATCGTTAACCTGCTTGGTCAGCGTGGTGGCCATCTCAGCAAAGCGCTTGGCACCCTCCTGTTGCTTGATCTCGGCAATGATGGTGTCGCGCACGTCGGCCAACGGCTTGATCGTCGGTGCTTCAACGGCCGTGACTTTCAACACGTGATAACCGGACGGGCTTTCGACGACACCCGACACCTGGTCGAGCGCGAGGCTGTTGATGGCCGAATCGAGCGCCGGCGGCAGCACACCCTTGACGATCCACCCCAGATCGCCACCATTGGCGGCCGAACCGGCATCCTGCGAATTCTGGCGTGCCAGATCGGCGAAACCGGCGGGATTGGACGCGGCCTGCGCGGCGAGTGCCGCAGCTTTGCCTTGCGCCGTCTTGCGCACGTCGGCCGATGCGCCTGCGGGCACTTGAATCAAAATATGGCTGGCGCGGCGGCGCTCCGGCTGACCGAAACGGTTTTGATTTTGCTTGTAGTACGTGGCGATGTCGGCATCTTTGACCTCGATACCCGCCGTTGCGGCAGCCTCGTCCAGCACCACATAGCGTACCGATGCGTTCTCGGGAATCTGCAGGGCTTGCTGATTGGCGTCGTACCAGGCCTTGATGTCCTGATCGGACACGGTCACGCGGTCGCGATACGCGGCGGCATCGAAGCGGCGTGTCTGCACCGACCGCGTTTGCGTGAGTGCGCTATCGACACTGTTGGCCACGGTGGTCGGCACCCGCGCCGACTGACCCACGGGTTCGATCACACGCGCCACGGCCAGATCCCGGCGCATGCCGGCTTCGAACTGGGCGGGCGACATGCCTTGCGAGGCCAATACCTGACGGTAGAGCTCGGGCGAAAAACGGCCATCGTCCTGCACAGCGGGAATCGAGGCGATCGTGTTGCGCAACGTTTCGTCGGAGACCGAGAAACGGTTGTCGATCGCGACGGCGGCCAGCAGACGCTGGTCGATCATCTGATCCAGCAACGCCTGGCGGCTTGCGGGTGTATCGAGGCGGGCGGCGTCGAAACGCTCGCGCATGCTTTGGCGCAGGCGCTCGAGACGGTCGCGGCGCACGGCATCGAAATCGGCCTGGCTGATCGCCGACTCGCCAACAACCGCCATATCCGGCGCCTTGTTGACGAAACTGTCATAACCCTGAATCCCGACCAGGAAAAAGGACGGCACGATCAAGACCAACAGGATGACTTGCATCCAACGTCGGTGGTTGCGAATAAAATCGAACAATTGAAGTCCCTGATCCCGCGCGTTGACTGAACCCCGCGCGGCAATAAAGCGCATAAAAAAAGGCGAACCCCGAATCGTATCCGCCTCGTCCCCGTACCGGTGTGAACCGTTTAGCCGGGGCAGTTTACCATTTTCGACTGTTTGCTCCGCTCATCTCTCAACAGGAATGACCCGCATGTCCGCACCCGCATTCGACTGGCCCTATCCCGCCCTCATCGCCCACCGTGGCGGCGGGCGTCATGCGCCCGAAAACACCCTGGCCGCAATGCGCCTGGGGGCAAGCGAGGGGTACACCTTCGTCGAATACGACGTCAAGCTCACCCGCGACAACATTCTGGTGCTGATGCATGACGACACCGTAGACCGTTGCACCAATGGTCAGGGGCGCGTGGCCGATATGACGTACGCCGAACTGTCGCAACTCGACGCCGGCAGCTGGCATTCGCCCGCATTCGCCGGCGAGCGCGTGCCCACATTTGAAGCGGTCGTGCAGTTTCTGCTTGCCAATGGCATTGCCAGCAATGTCGAGATCAAGCCGTCGCTCGGGCATGAAGCCGCCACCGGTACCGCCGTCGCATTGGCCTGCCGCGCGCTGTGGGCAGATGCAAGCGTGCCGCCGCTGCTGTCGTCGTTTTCCGAGGTGGCACTGGCTGCCGCGCACGTGGCCGCGCCCGAATTGCCGCGCGCCCTGCTGCTCTCCGAACCCACGGCAGACTGGCGCGAACGCCTGGTGAAGTACGACTGCGTTGCACTGAACATCAATCAAAAGCGCGCGACGCCCGAGCTGATCGCCGCCGTGCACGATGCCGGCTATCGCATGGCAGCCTATACCGTGAACGACGTGGCGCGCGCAAAACAGTTGCGCGAATGGGGCATGGACGGCATTTTTACCGATGAGCTCGTCGCGATGCGCGACGTGGCCGGTCGTTGACGGGTAGACTGCACGCATGTTTAGTTACCGCCACGCCTTTCATGCCGGCAATCATGCCGACGTTCTCAAACACGCCATCTGGGTTCATATCCTTGACTATATGAACCGCAAGGATGCCCCGTACTGGGTGGTCGATACCCACGCGGGCGCCGGGCGCTACACGCTCGATAGCGACTGGGCGGAAAAAAATGCCGAGTTCGCCGACGGGGTCATGCGCCTCTGGAATCGCAACGACCTGCCGCCACTCTTTGCGGCCTACATCGCCCGCCTGCGTGCGGTCAATCGTGGCGAGGGTCTGCGCCATTATCCCGGCTCGCCCTGGTATGCCCTGCATAGTCTGCGTGAGCACGACCGCTTGCGATTGTTCGAGCTCCACCCCACCGAATCCGAAGTGCTGCTGGCCAACCTCGAGCGAGAAAGCCGCAGCGCCATTCGCCAAACCACCATCTACGCCACTGACGGCTTCGATGGCCTGAAAGCCATGATGCCGCCGCCCACGCGCCGCGGCGTCGTGATGATCGACCCGTCATACGAAGACAAACGCGACTACCGCCGCGCCTATCTGGCCGTGAAGGAAGGCCTGCAGCGCTTCGCCACCGGCACGTTCGTCGTCTGGTATCCGATGGTGCAGCGCCTCGAGTCGTCCGAGATCGGCCGGCATCTCGAAAAGATCGAGGCCAAGAGCTGGGTGCACGCCACGTTGAGCGTGCGCAAGCCTTCCCCCGATGGTTTGGGTCTGCATGGCAGCGGAATGTATATCGTCAACCCGCCGTACACCTTGCACGACGAGTTGAAGACTGCCCTGCCCTGGTTGACCAAACTGCTGGCGCAGGATGAGCGCGCCGTTTACACGTTGAACGGCAAGGCCGGCTGACCGCCGATACGCGACTAAAGCGACAAGGAAAGCGACAGAAAAAATGCCGCGTGGCCGATAAGGCTTCACGCGGCATTTTGTTAGGCGACCGTTCAGATCGCGCAGTCATCAAGCCATCAACGGCCCGACGTCGGCTGCTGCACGCGCGTGACCGAGCCGGGCTGCGGGCGCATGTAAGACGACGATGTCGACCCAGCAGGACGCTGTGCCGGCGTCGACGACGAGGTTGCCGGCGCGTCCGTAACCGTGCCATTTGCGGCGGTGCCAGCCGCGGCCGTTCCGGGTGCAGCCGCCGATGCCGGCGTGCGTTCCGTCCAACCACCGCCCAACACCTTGTACAACGTGATCAGATTGCTGATCCGCGACAGTCGCGTGGTGACGAGCGTTTGCTGCGCGTCATACAGCGAGCGCTGCGAATCCAGCAGCGTCAGGTAATTGCTGATGCCGCCGCGGAACAATTGGTCTGATACATCATAGGCACGCTGCGTCGCGGCCACCAGCTGCTCTTGCGAGCGAATCTGCTGATCGAGCGTGCCGCGGCCCGCCAAGGCGTCCGCCACTTCTCGAAAGCCCGTTTGAATCGTGCGTTCGTACTGGGCGATGCGCGCGTCTTTCTGAATCTCGGCCACATCGAGGCTGGCGCGCAACTGCCCGCCCGCAAAGATCGGCACCGAGATCAATGGACTGAACGCCCAGGTGCCCGAGCCGGCCTTGAACAACCCATCCAGACTGGAGCTGGACGTGCCGCCGCTCGCGGTCAACCCGATACGTGGGAAGAACGCCGCGCGTGCCGCGCCGATGTTGGCGTTGGCGCTCATCAACTGATGCTCCGCCGCACGCACGTCCGGACGACGGGTAAGCAGATCCGAGGGCAAGCCGGCGGGCAAGGCCGTCGGCAAGGCGTTGTCGTCCAGGCGATTGGCCTGTTCGAGCGCACGCTCCATGTTGTCGTCCAGCGGCTGGCCCAGCAACAGCACCAGTGCATTTCGATCGTTGGCGACCTGACGGGTGTACAGCGCGTAATTGCGCTCGGCCGTGCGTACCGACACTTCGGCTTGGCTCAGGTCCAGGGCGGTGTTCACGCCGCCGTCATACCCCTGGAGGGTCAGATCGTAGGATTGCTTTTGCGTGGCCAGCGTTTCTTCGGTCAGGGCGAGCAATTCCTGGTCGGCGCGAAACGTCATGTACGCGTTGGCGACTTCGGCGATCAGCGACAGCTGCGTCGCTTCACGCGTATCTTCCAGACCGAAATATTCTTGCAACGCCGCATCGCTCAGGCTGCGAATCCGGCCAAACAGATCCAGCTCCCAATCCGAAAACGACGCGCCCACGCTGTAAGTGCGGCTCGTGCTCGAATTGCCGGAAATCGACAGATCGCCGGGCGTGCGCTGGATATTGGCCTGTCCGCCCACCCCGACGCTGGGGAAGAGATTGGCGCGCTCGATCCGGTACTGCGCCTGGGCCGACTCGACGTTGAGCGCGGCAATGCGCAGATCGCGGTTGTTGGCCAGGGACATCTCGATCAATTGCTGCAGCAGCGGGTCGGTGAAGAACTCGCGCCAGCCGATATCGGCGGTTGCCACGCCATCGGCACGGGCCGCGCTCTGGTCGGGCGCGCCGTACGCCGGGCCGGTGGGGTACGTGCCCGACACCGGCGCCGCCGGACGCTCATAGGTGGGTGCCAGGGAGCACCCGGCCAGGGTTACCGCCAGCGAGGCGGTCCACAGTGATCTCATCGATGACATTCTCATTGCTTTGGTTCCTGCTCGCCGTTCGGGCGATCGCCCTTGCCATGTTCGGCAGGCGCGTCTTCGTTATCCTCGTCGTCATCTTGCTTCAAATGCTTGTCCTGGTTCTCGCTCAAACGCTTCACCTTGAAAAGCGACAGCATGATCACGAAGAACGCCGGGACGAAGAAGATGGCCAGGAAGGTGGCGGACAGCATACCGCCGATGACGCCGGTACCGATGGCGTTCTGGCTGCCCGAACCCGCGCCGGTCGAAATGGCCAGAGGCACCACGCCCAGCGTAAAGGCCAACGAGGTCATCAGAATCGGACGCAGACGTTGGCGTGCCGCGTGCACCGCTGCCTCTTTCAGGCTCGCGCCCTGCTCCCAATGCTCTTTCGCAAATTCCACGATCAAAATCGCGTTCTTTGCGGCAAGGCCGATGGTTGTCAGCAACCCCACTTGGAAATAAACGTCGTTGGACATGCCGCGCAACAGCGTCGCGACCACCGCGCCGATGATCCCCAGCGGCACCACCATCATGACCGCAGTCGGAATCGACCAGCTTTCATAAAGTGCCGCCAAGCACAGGAACACCACGATCAGCGAAATCGCATACAGCATCGGCGCCTGCGAGCCGGACAAACGTTCTTCGTACGACAGACCCGTCCACTCGTAGCCGACGCCGGCAGGCAGCTTGGCCATCAACTGCTCCATCTCGGCCATGGCTGCGCCCGAACTCGACCCCGGTGCGGCTTCACCCTGAATGTTGTACGAGGCAGAACCGTTGTAGCGGTCGAGCTTTTGCGGCCCGAACGTCCATTTGCCGGTGGCGAATGCCGAGAACGGCACCATCTCGCCCGCGCTATTGCGCACGTACCAGCGATCGATATCTTCCGGATTCATCCGGGCATCGGCTTCGCCCTGGATATACACGCGCTTCACACGACCGCGGTCGATGAAGTCGTTGACGTACGACGACCCCCAGGCGGTGGACAACGTGGTGTTGATTTCGGAGATCGATACACCCAGTACAGACGCTTTCTCACGATCGATCGCAATTTCGTACTGCGCCGAATCTTCCACGCCATTGGGGCGCACACGCACCAACGTCTTGCTCTGCGCGGCCATGCCAAGCAATTGGTTGCGCGCCGCCAGCAAGGCCTCCGGCCCCACGTTGGCACGATCGATCAGCTGCAGGTCGAAACCGTTGGCATTACCGAGCTCAAGCACGGCGGGCGGTGCGAACGCAAAGATCTGTGCATCGCGGATATTTTGCGCGAAGTAGCCCGACGCAGCACCGGCCACGGCGCCTGCCTGCAGTGCGGCATCCTTGCGCACCGACCAATCCTTGAGCTTGACGAACATGATGGCGGAGTTCTGACCCCGGCCGCCAAAGCTGAAGCCGTTGATCGCGAGCACCGAGTCCACGGCGTCCTTCTGCTCATTCAACAAATAGGCAGTGGCCTTGTCGATCGATTCCTTGGTGCGCTCGGCGGTCGAACCCGACGGCGTTTGCACCTGAACGAACAGAATCCCCTGATCTTCGTCCGGCAGAAAGCCCGTGGGCAAACGCAGGAACACCCAGGCCATTGCCACCAGCAACACCAGATAGATCAGCATCAGACGCTTCGGACGGCCCAGGCCGCGCGAGACGTTGTTCGCGTATCCGTGGCTCGCCTTGTCGAACTTGCGGTTGAACCAGCCGAAAAAGCCCTTTTTGCTCTCGCTATGCCCTTTCTTGATGGGCTTGAGAATGGTGGCGCACAACGCGGGCGTAAAGATAATGGCCACGCCGACCGACAGCACCATCGACGCCACGATCGTGATCGAGAACTGACGATAGATCACACCGGTGGAGCCACCGAAGAACGCCATCGGCAGGAACACCGCCGACAGCACCATGCCGATACCGATCAGCGCGCCGGTAATCTGCGTCATGGACTTCTTGGTCGCCTGCTTGGGGGTGAGCCCCTCCTCCTCCATCAGCCGCTCGACGTTCTCCACCACCACGATGGCATCGTCGACCAATAGCCCGATGGCGAGCACCAACCCGAACATGGTGAGCGTGTTGATCGAGTAGCCGAAAGCCGCCAGCACGCCGAATACCCCCAGCAGCACCACCGGCACCGCCATGGTCGGGATCAGCGTGGCCCGGATATTCTGCAGGAACAGATACATCACCAGGAACACCAGCACGATGGCTTCGATCAGGGTGTGAATCACGCCCTCGATCGACAGCTTCACGAACGGCGTCGTGTCGAACGGATACACCACGTCCAGGCCGGGCGGGAAATACGGCTTCAGCCCATCGACTGTGGCGCGTACGGCCTCGGCCGTGTCCAACGCGTTGGCACCGGTTGCCAGCTTGATGGCCAGTGCGGATGCCGGCGCGCCGTTGTAGAACGAATCGATCGAATAGTTCTGGCTACCCAGCGATACCCGTGCCACGTCGCCGACGCGCACTTGCGAGCCGTCGGGATTGACCTTGACCAGGATCTTGCGAAACTCCTCGGGCGTTTGCAGACGGGTGGGACCAATCACGGTCGCCGTCAATTCCTGCCCCTTGACCGCGGGCAAACCGCCCAACTGACCGGCTGAAATCTGTACGTTCTGCGCACTGATGGCCGCCGTCACATCGCTGGGCACGAGCTTGAAATTGACCAGCTTCTCGGGATCCAGCCAGATGCGCATGGCATAGGACGACCCGAACAACTGGAAGTCGCCCACGCCCTTGGTACGGCTGATCGGATCCTGGACGAATGCCGCCACATAATCGCTGATGTCTTCACGCGCCATGCTGCCGTCGGTCGACACGAAGCCCAACACGATCAGGAAGTTGGCGGTCGCCTTCGTCACCCGGATACCTTGCTGCTGCACTTCCTGCGGCAGCAAAGCCTCGGCGGTGGACAGCTTGTTCTGAACCTGAACCTGCGCAATATCCGGATTGATGCCCTGCTCGAACGTGAGTTCGATAGTCATGCTGCCGTCGGCGTTACTTTCAGATGTGAAGTAACGCAAACCATCCAGGCCGTTCATCTGTTGCTCGATGACCTGCACGACGGTGTCCTGCACCGTCTTGGCCGATGCACCGGGATAGGTCACCTGAATCGAAATGGCGGGTGGCGCGATGGCCGGGTACTGCGACACCGGCAGCGACCTGATCGATAGCGCACCGGCCAACATCAGCACGATCGCGATCACCCAGGCGAAAATCGGCCTGTCGATAAAAAACTTTGCCATGCGAGAAACTCCTTAGTTCGCTTTGGCGTCGGCGTTGCCGCCCGCACCCTGACCATTCCCTGCGGGCGCTCCGCCCGAAGGTGCGGCGCCTGCGGCACCGGCTGCGGGCTGCTGGCCCGGCTTGGTGGCGGCGTCGACGATCTGGACCTGAGCACCAGGACGCACGGTCTGCAGTCCTTCGACGATCACGCGGTCACCCACCTTCAAGCCATCCGTCACAAGCCATTTGTCGCCGATGGCACGATCGGTCTTCAGATTGCGCAGTTCGGCCTTGTTCTCGGCATTCACGACCAGGGCTGTGGGTTCGCCCCGTTGATTGCGCGTCACGCCACGTTGCGGCACGAGCAGCGCGTTATCGTCCACGCCACCGGGCAGCTGCGCGCGCACAAACATGCCCGGCAGCAAACGGCGCTTGGGATTGGGGAACTCGGCACGGATCAGGACCGAGCTGGTCGTCGGATCCACCGTCACTTCGGAGAACATCAACTTGCCGGGCTGGTCGTAAGGCGTGCCATCTTCGAGCATCAGCGTCACGCGGGCCGCTTGAGCGCCCTCGGCGCGTTGCAGACGACCGGCTGCCAGGTCTTGCTGCAGGCGCAAGAGCTCGATGCTGGACTGCGTGACGTCAACGTAGATCGGATCGATCTGCTGAATCGTCGCCATCGCGTTGGCCTGCTGTGCGGCCACCAGCGCGCCTTCGGTGAAGTTCGAGCGGCCGATCAGGCCCGAGATCGGCGCCAGCACCTTGGTGTAAACCAGATTGATGCGTGCGGTATCCAGGGCAGCCTTGGCCGATTGCACATCGGCGGCCGCCTGATCGCGCGACGCGACCGATTCATCATACGTTTGTTGCGCAACCGCGCGCGTCTTGGCCAGCGGCGCATAGCGCTCGACCAGACGTGCTGCGGTCTTCTGCGTCGCTTGCGCGCGCGCCAGGGAAGCCCGCGCATTGTCGACTTCAGCCTGATAGATTGCCGGATCGATCTGATAGAGCTGCTGGCCTTGCTTGACCTCACCACCCTCGGTAAAGAGCCGCTTTTGCACGATGCCATTAACTTGCGGGCGCACTTCGGCAATTCGGTATGCGGACGTCCGTCCAGGCAGTTGTGTCGTCAGCGCGACGGTTTCTGTCTTCAGCGTGACCACGCTCACCTTGGAGGGCGGCGGTGCCGGCGGCGCTTCATCTTTCTTTCCGCATGCTGCCAATGCGAGAGCCAACACCGACACGCAGGCGACACCCGCCGCCCGCTGAATGACATTATTGCTTTTCATTAGATCCGATCCCAAAACTGCTATCCCGCGCCAGACCGGCGCGTCGCACACACTTGGTGCGCTGCAAAAAGACGCCTATTTTCGTCTATCCCGTTACAGAAACAAAGTGGTAATTCTCGAAAACATAGTTCCATATATGGAATAATCCCAGGCATGAAACGCCTTTACGGAATGGAACTATTTGTTGAAGTCGCCCGTGCGCGAAGTTTCAGCCGCGCGGCGGACGCACTTGGCATGCCCAAGTCGACGCTGTCGCGTCAGGTGGCGGAACTGGAACGGGCGGTGGGCGTGCGGCTGCTCAGCCGAACGACGCGAAAGGTCGCACTCACCGAGGCTGGCGAGCGCTATCTCGAACGATGCGAGCGCATCGTCGCCGAGGCACAGATTGCACATGAAGAACTCCAACACCTGGTCAGCACGCCGACAGGTCCGCTACGCGTGAACATGCCGGCCGATTTCGGGACGGATTTCCTCGCAGCGGCATTCGTGGAGTTCTCCAAGCGCTACCCTGCGGTGACCTTCCATCTGGATCTTGCCGCCCCCGAACATGCCGGACAGGTGTTTCACACGTGTGACGTATCCATCGAGATCGGCGAGCTTCCCGATTCTACTCAGATCGCGCGCCTTCTTGGTGCAATTCCGGCAATGCTCTATGCTGCACCGCAATATATCGCGGTGAACGGCTTCCCTCGTCACCCGGACGAACTCGCCAAACACGAATTCCTGGAGTTTCGCTCGTCGCAGGCCAATCGCGCCACAGCCTGGCCGCTGCGATCGGGCAAGGATCAGGTGATGGTGCAACCGAAAAGCCGCTTTTCCGTCAACAGCATCGCCATGTTGCGCCAACTGGCAGTGCGCGGGGTCGGCATTGCGGGATTGGACGAAGCGGGATGCGAAGCCGAAGTGCGGGCGGGCCGACTGGTGCGCGTGCTGCCAGATTGGCACGGCGGCCCGTTTCCGGTGTATGCCGTTACCGAAACCCGCCTGCTGCCTGCCAAAACCAGTATTTTTGTCGATTTTCTCGCCGAATGGCTCACGCGCCATTGGTCGTTGGGCTCGGGGCCGGCGCTGATCGGGCAACGCCCAAAGATGGCCGCCGTTCGCCAACCCGGCTGACTGCGACCATTCAGGCGGCAGGCGTCCCGCCGCTTACCGAGAGCATGCTTTTGATACGCTGAACCAGCGGCTCCAGGCCAAAAGGTTTGGTCAGTACCTGCATGCTGGCGTCGAATGCGGTGTTATTCATCACCACGCTTTCCGCGTAACCGGTAATGAAGAGCACTTTCAGCCCCGGGCGCACGACGCGGGCGGCGTCGGCAACCTGTCGGCCGTTCATGCCGCCGGGCAAGCCGACATCGGTGATCAGCAGATCGATCGGCGCGCTGGATTGCAGGATCCGCATGCCCGTGGGCCCATCGGCGGCTTCGAGCGTGCGGTATCCAAGACTTTCGAGCACTTCAAGCACCAGCAGACGCACCGTGGGCTCGTCGTCGATGACCAGCACCGTTTCACGCGCCGGCCCGTCGGGCAAGGCAACGGGGCAATCGAGCGTTTGCGCCGTCAATTCGGCCGCTTGCGCATGCCGGGGCAAATACACCCACAGGGTTGTGCCGACATTGGGCGTGGACTCGATCCGCACCGTGCCATTGGACTGGCGCGCAAACCCGTAGGTCATGCTCAATCCCAGGCCCGTACCGGAGCCCAGGGGTTTCGTGGTGTAGAACGGATCGAAAGCGCGTGCGACGACCGCCGGCGGCATGCCACAGCCCGTATCGTTGACGGTCAGCACCACGTAGTCGCCCGGCGTCAGATCGAGGGCATGCGCCTCGGCCGTCGCCAGCACGACGTTCTGGGTCTCGATGGCCAGCCGACCGCCATCGGGCATGGCGTCGCGCGCGTTGATGCATAGATTGAGGAGCGCATTTTCGAGTTGGCTGGCGTCGACCAGGATGGGCCAAAGTCCCGGCGCAGCGGTCACCGTCAACGCAACGGCAGGCCCTACCGTGCGATCGATCAGATCCCGCAAGCCCGTCACCAGCTGCGCGGCATCGATCGCGGTGGGGTCCAACGTCTGGCGGCGCGAAAACGCCAGCAAACGGTGGGTGAGCGACGCCGCGCGCGACGCGGCATCCTGTGCCACCCGGATATACCGTTCCAGCGAGACCGGATCCAGCGTATCGGCGGCCAACCGGCGCCGCATCAATTCGAGGCTTCCCGTGACGCCGGTCAGCAGGTTGTTGAAATCGTGCGCCAGCCCGCCGGTGAGTTGGCCCACGGCTTCCATCTTCTGCGCCTGACGCAGTTGCGCTTCCGTCATTGCCAGGGCGCTCTCCTGGGCTTTCTCGTGCGTGATGTCGCGGCCGAACGAGTACACGCGGTCGCGGCCGACGCGCGTGTGCCACGATATCCAGCGATAACTCCCGTCGGCATGCTGCAGGCGGTTTTCGAAGCTGGTGAGGTCGACCTGATCGGCCGACGCGGCCAATGCACCCAGCGTAAGCGGCACGTCGTCGGGATGCACCAGGTCGACCGAATTGCGGCCGATCATTTCAGCGGGGCGACGGCCGAGAATGGTGTCGCACGAGGGGCTGACGTCGCGCCAGACGCCGTCGAATGACGACACCACCAGCAGATCGCGCGAGTGAGCCCACACCCGATCGCGCTCTTCGCTGCTCTGCAGCGCGCGTTGCTCCAGCATGTCATTGGTTTGCCGCAGCGTCGCCTCGAACGCTTCGCGCTCAATCAGCTCGGTGACTTGCAGCGTCGTTTCATTGACGACCAGAAAGATCCCCACCACCTCGCCCCGCTCATCCCAGATCGGACTGTGGCAGTGCGTGAAATAGGCATCGCGCCGCGCGCCATCGCGCATGGGTGCGTAGCGCTTGTTCTCGGCGTAGTACGTTTCGCCGGCCAGCACGCGATCGAACATCGGGCCCAACTCGTCCCAGAGTTCGCTCCACCAGGCGCGCGCCGGCGAACCCAGCGCGCCCGGATGCTTGTCGCGCAGGCTGGGCGCATACGCATCGTTATAGAAGGTGATGAGGTCGCGCCCCCAATGAATCATCATCGGAAAGCGCGACGCCAGAACCACCCTCAGCGTGGTCTTGAGCGTGACCGGCCACTGCTCGGGCATGCCCAGCGCGGTGCCGGACCAATCGCGCTCGCGCAACAGGGCCGCGCAGGCGCTGCTGCCCCCCAGAAAATCCAGACCGTCCGCCGCCTGAGCAGCATGCGATGCGGCGTGCGGGTTCAATGCCATGACCGACTAGAACTGCTCATCGTCGCGTAGATAACGCCACTGCCCAACGGGAAGGTCGCCCAGGCCGACCCGTCCGATACGCACCCGTTTCAAGCCCACGACCTTCAACCCCACCAGTTCGCACATGCGGCGAATCTGCCGCTTGCGGCCTTCCTGCAGCACGAACTGCAGTTGGTCCGAATTCTGCCAACGTACCTTGGCGGGCTTGAGCGGCTTGTCGTCCAACGTCAGGCCGTGATTGAGCAGCGCCAGGCCTTCTGCCTTGAGCTGGCCCGAAACACGCACCAGATATTCCTTTTCGACTGGCGATGTTTCACCGATCAAATGCTTGGCGATACGCCCATCCTGCGTGAGCACCAGCAGCCCGGTCGAGTCGATATCCAGACGGCCCGCCACGGCCAATCCCTGACGGTGCGCCGGCTCGAAACGCATCTTCGCGCGATCGGTGGCCGAGCGGCTCTTGGCATCGATCAGCGCCACCGCGGGCGTATAGCCTTTTTCAGCCTGCCCCGACACAATGCCCATGGGCTTATGGATGAGAATGGTCACGCGTGCGGTCTGACGCGTCTGCGCCGCCCGCTCGAGGGTGATCTCCTGACTGGGAAACGCGCGCTCACCCAGCGCGGCGACCTCGCCGTCGACACGCACCCAGCCCCGCTCGATGTAGTCGTCCGCTTCGCGACGCGAACACAGCCCGCGCTCGGACATCAATTTGGATATTCGTACTTTTTCCATTGCCGCCACCAACATACAACCGCGATGTTAACGCCTTACCGCGTGGTTTATGCCCGGCAATCCCGGAATTCGGGATAATACGCAGCCATGACTTGGCTGAACCCTGCGCTTTCCGTGTCCCGTGCTGACGAAATCATGCAAACGCCCTCGCGCAACCCGTGGCGCCTGAAGGTTATCCCGCGCCGCACGCCCGCCGAGCGGGCATGGCTGACCCGCCCTGGCGCGTTGACCGTCGGGTTGCGCGGGCTCGGGCGGGTCGAACTTTCGGTGCTCAGTGAGCACGCTGCCGGTCTCACGCGCGACGAAGCGCCCGCGATCGGTCTACCGGTCGGCGCGCCGGTGTGGGTACGCGAAGTCATCATGCTGGTCGACGGCATTCCGGCCGTGGTCGCACGCAGCCTGACGCCCCTCGCGGCATCGCATGGCGCCTGGCAAGGCATGCGCCGCCTGCGCACGCGGCCCCTGGCCGACATGCTCTATCACGATGCCGGCGTCACGCGATCCGCATTCACGACCCGGGCACTCGATCGCTTCACGCCGCTTCACGGCACCGTTCACACGGCCCTCGCCGCGCTCGCGGCCCGGCACATCGCCACCCCCTGGGCGGCCCAACCCGCACCGTGGCTGGCGCGGCGGTCGGTATTCTGGCGCCTGGGCCAACCGCTGATGGTGGCCGAATGTTTTCTACCGCCCTTTTGGCATCGAGCGTAATTCATGACCCGCTGGCAATGGCTGTTGATCCAGATGACACGCAAGCTGTGGTTTCGCGCCACGGCATTTTCGATTCTCGCGGTCGTAACAGCGCTGGCGGCGCTCCTGGTCAAACCCTACATTCCTGAAGACATCCCGGCGCGCGTCGGTGCCGACGCGGTCGACAAGATTCTCACGATTCTCGCCTCCAGCATGCTGGCGGTGACCACGTTCTCGGTGAGCACGTTGGTATCGGCCTACGGCGGTGCGGCCAGCAACGTCACGCCCCGCGCGATCAAGCTGTTGATGGAGGACTCGTCCACCCAGAATATGCTGGCCACCTTCATCGGCTCGTTCCTCTTCAGCCTGGTCGGACTGATCGCATTGAGTTCCGGCGTGTACGGAAATGCGGGCCGGGTGGTGCTGTTTGTGGTGACGATCGGCGTGGTACTGCTGATCGTGGTCACGTTGCTGCGCTGGATCGATCATGTGTCGTCATTCGGGCGCCTGGGCGAGACGACCGAACGCATCGAGCAGGCGGCCAGCGAATCGGCGCAGGCCGAGCGCCAGGCGCCGTGCCTGGGCGCCATGCCGCTGACGGCCGGCGACGGGGTTGCCGCCGACGAAAGCAGCCGCCACGCGATCTTCGTGCATGAAGTGGGTTATGTGCAGCATATCGATGTGCGCGCGCTGCAGGAGGTTGCACAACGGCTGGGTACGCCGATCCGGGTGCAGGTACGTCCCGGCGCGTTCGTCGACCCCTTCCAACCGATCGCCACCTGCGTCGTGGCGTTGAACGACGACGATCGCAAGACCGTCGAGCACGCCTTTACGCTCGGTGCCGCCCGGTCGTTCGATCAGGATCCGCGTTTCGGGCTCTGCGTGCTGACCGAAGTGGCCTCGCGGGCCCTTTCACCCGCGACCAACGATCCTGGTACGGCGATCGATATCGTGGGCCGCCTGACGCGGTTGATGATGGTCTGGTCGAACCACGCCAATGCAGAGCGCGATGCGCAACCTTATCCGCGCGCGGCGCAGGTGCGCTATCCCGACGTCTACCTGCCGCCCATCGTCATCGACGATCTTTTCGACGATGCATTTACCCCGGTCGCCCATTACGGCGCCGGCAATCTCGAGGTCGGCATCAAGCTGCAGAAGGCGCTGGCCGTGCTTGCGCGGGCGCCCCATCCAGAATTCCGGCGCTGCGCACTGGCGCACAGCGCATTGGCGGTGGCGCGTGCAGAGCACGTGCTTACGATGGCGGTCGATCTGGCCCGGCTGCGTGACGTTGCGGCGCATGTCGGTGGACAAGCCGGGGGCCACAGTGTCGCGAACGCAGGCGACCCCCCTACCACGCAAAACGGCCAACGCGACGTGCCCGCGGCCTAACGCCAGACTTCCGGCTCGATGGTGACCGATCCCTGGTCGTTCGATACGAATGCCGACCGATCGGAAATATTCACATCCAGCGACATCGTTCGCGCCGCCAGACCGGCGAGCGTATTGACGGCGTGTTGCGGCAGGCCATACACCTTGAGATTGCGCAGGCGCTCGAGCTTGCCCCGCACGCCAGCCCACCAGATTTCACTGGCGTGGCCGCCATAGCAATAGATCACGACCTGCTCGGCACGACCGCAGGCCTTGAGAATGCGGCGCTCTTCGGGTTGGCCAACCTCGATCCACAAGTCGATGGCGCCGGTGAGATCCTTTTTCCAGATATCGGGCTCGTCGACATCGCTCAACCCTTTGGTGAAGGCCAGCGACTCATCGGCGTGCAAGGCGAACGCCAGCAACCGAACCATCATGCGCAGATCGGTTTCCGACGGATGGCGCGCGATCGTCAACGCATGACTCGCGTAGTAATGCCTGTCGGTATCGGCGACGTTGAGTTCGGTTTTGTAGATGGTTGCGCGCAGGGCCATGAGCTGAATCGTTAGGGTCGCAAAGGCCGCCATCATACCGAAGGCGGCTGCGCAACGAAGAAACGCGCCCTTCGGCGCGCTTCTTCAGTGGTGGTGCCGCGGTCCGATGCATGCGGAAATGCGCGTCAGAGCGCGGGCGGCATGGCCGGCTTCAGAAGCCGACGGCCTGGCCGTCGCGGCGGCTGTCGCTGGCGGCCACATAACCGCGATCGGCGTCGTCGGGCGACATGCGCCAGATGAACTGACCGGCGCCGAAGTCCATGTAGGGATCGGCCACCGACTTCAGTTGATGACCCATGGCTTTCAGACCCGCAACGGTTTCCGGCGACATCGCGGCTTCCACATCGAGGGTGTAATCGCGGTTGACCTTCCAGCGCGGCGCGCAGCATGCGGCCTGCGGTTGCTGGTGGTAGTCGAGCATGCGCACCACCGTTTGCAGATGGCCTTGCGGCTGCATATCGCCGCCCATCACGCCAAAGCTCATCACCGGCTTGCCGTCGCGCGTCAGGAAGCCCGGGATGATGGTGTGGAACGGCCGCTTGCCGCCTTCCACCACGTTGGCCGACTTGGGATCCATCGAGAAGCCCACCCCACGGTTTTGCAGGCTGATGCCGGTGCCCGGCACGACCACGCCCGACCCGAAGCCCATGTAATTGGACTGGATGAAGGAAATCATCATGCCGCTTTCGTCCGCTGCAGTCAGATAGATCGTGCCGCCGGCATCCGGACGACCGGCCTTGACCTGGCTGGCGCGCGACAGATCGATCAACTTGGCGCGGCTGTCGAGATAGGCGTCGCTCAACATCTGCGCCGGGGTGACGGTCATGCTGCGCGGATCGGCCACATAGGCGTACAAGTCGGCAAACGCCAGCTTCATGGCCTCGATTTGCACATGCTGCGACTGTGCCGAATCAAGCGGCATCGACGCCAGATCGAAGCGTTCCAGAATACCCAGGGCGATCAGCGCCGCGATCCCCTGCCCGTTCGGCGGAATTTCATGCAGGGCATAACCGCGGTAGTCACGCTTAATGGGTTCAACCCACTCCGGCTGATAGTTGCGCAAATCGTCCAGCGTCATGGCGCCGCCATGCTGCTTGGAAAACGCCGCAATCTTCTCGGCCAGTTCGCCTTCGTAAAAATCGCGGCCCTTGGATTCAGCAATGCGACGTAAGGAATAAGCGGCAGCCGGCAGACGGAAATGCTCGCCCACGGCCGGGGCGCGGCCGTCCGGCATGAAAGCTTCGGCGTAACCGGGCTGGTCTTTCAGCTCGGCGGCAGCCGCTTCCCACTTGTGCGCCACCACGGGCGGCACGGCATAACCGCGCTCGGCGATCTCGATGGCGGGTTCGAACAGCTCGGCAAACGGCAGCTTGCCCAACTTCTCATGCAGCGCAGCCCAGCCAGCAACCGCACCCGGTACGGTGACGCTGTCCCAGCCGCGCTTGGGCTGATTGGCCAGGCCCTGGTCATTCACGCCATACTTGCGCTTGAAGTACTCGACGTTCCATGCCGCCGGCGCCACGCCCGACGAATTCAAACCGTGCAGTTTCTTGCCGTCCCAGACGATGGCGAAGCAATCGCTACCCAAACCATTGGAAACGGGCTCAACCAGCGTCATCGTTGCCGCAGTGGCGATCGCCGCATCGACGGCATTGCCGCCTTTGAGCAGGATGCGCAATCCCGCCTGCGCCGCCAGCGGATGCGACGTTGAAACGACGTTGCGGGCGAAGGTCGGAATCCGAACCGACGGATAAGGATTGTTCCAATCGAAGGCTTTCATGGCGTTCACGCAGTCAGTTGAGCAAGGCGACACGGTAAGCCGCGATCGTGATTAAATCAATTTGGCTTATTTATCCGACTTACAAAATAAATTTATGAGCACCATTCGCTTCATGCGCACGTTCCTGGCGATCGCGCGTCACGGGTCCTTTTCCGAGGCGGCCGAACACGTGGCGCTGACGCAAGCGGCCGTGAGCTTTCAGATGCGCGCGTTCGAAAAAGAGATGGGCCGCGAGCTCTTCGACCGCAGTGGCCGATTGGCATTGCTGAACCGCGCGGGTCAGGCGCTGGTGCCCGAGGTGCGCGCCCTCCTCGACCAGTACGATGCCTTGCGCCTGCCCAAGGGCGCGCCAGGCGAGCTTGGCGGTTCGGTGGCCATCGGCGCGATTGTGTCGTGCATGGGCGGGCTCTCGAGGGTGGTGTCGCAGTTGAAGGCTGACCACCCGCGCCTGGACGTGCGGCTGCTGTCGGGCAAATCGCACGAACTGGCCCATCAGATCGAAGGCGGCGAACTCGACGCCGCCATTGTCGTGCAGTCGGGACGGTTGCGCGCCAGCATCCGCATGACGCAGCTTTACGAAGAGCCGATCGTGGTGGTGGTGCATGCGCACGCCGCGGGTAAATCCGTGGTCGAGGTGCTGAGCCAGAATCCGTTTCTACGTTTTGACCGCAGCCAGCGCACCGGGATGCGCATCGAGCAGGCGCTCAAGCGGTTGGGAGTGAGCCCGCCCGACTTCCTCGAACTCAACGCGATCGAGACATTGGTGTCGTTGGTGCGTCAGGAAGTGGGCGTGAGCATGTTGCCGCTATTGCACGGCAATCGCTGGAAAGAGGATCCGGGCCTGCGCATCATGCCGCTGCCCAAGGTGGCCGGTGTCGGCCCCCGTCAGATTGCGATGATCGAACGGCGGGATCATGCGCGTCAGGAAATCACCGCGGCCATTCGCGAAGGCTGCGGGCGGGTGTTCGAGCGGCGCGAGTGAGCGCTTGAGCCACGTGGGAACGCACACCGGCAACAGGCACAGCCGAATGCAGCAACCACACCACGCGGCCCCCGGCCCAGTATTTACAGGGCGTCGTCATCGATTTCGCCGGTACGAATGCGCAAGGCACGTTCGACCGGGGTGACGAAAATCTTGCCATCGCCGATCTTGCCGGTACGGGCGGCGGCGATCAAGGCATCGATGGCGGCATCCACCCGATCGTCGGGCAACACGACTTCGACGCGAATCTTGGGGAGAAAGTCGACCACGTACTCGGCGCCGCGATAGAGTTCGGTGTGGCCCTTCTGGCGCCCGAATCCTTTGACTTCCGTTACGGTGAGGCCGCTGACGCCCACCTCGGCCAGCGCTTCGCGCACCTCGTCGAGCTTGAACGGTTTGATGATTGCGGTCACTTGTTTCACGTTGTCGTCCTGATGTTATTGATGGGCACAGCGACCCGAATGAATAGGGGTAAAGGATAGCGCCAATCAGGCCGGGGGGCCTTCAGGCACGGTTTTGAGTTCGTCGAGCCACACGACCGACTCGGAATCGCTGGGCGCGCGCCAGTCGCCGCGTGGCGACAGCGAGCCGCCCGTGCCCACCTTGGGCGCGTTGGGCATACACGACCGCTTGAACTGGCTCGTACGGAAGAAACGGTCCAGAAAAATCGCCAGATTGCGTTTGATCGCAGGCAGATCGTACTGGTTGCGCGTCACATGCTCGCCTTCGGGCCATTCGCCGGCCGTGCGGTCGCGCCAGGCGGAAAACGCCAGAAACGCAACCTTCGAGGGCACGAAGCCATAGCGCAGCGTGTAGTAAAGATGGAAATCCTGGAGTTCGTAGGGACCGATCGTGTGTTCGCTTTTTTGCTCAGGCCGATCGGTGCCGTCGCCAGGCACCAATTCCGGACTGATATCGGTATCCAGCACGGCCAGCAGCACTTCGGAACCGGCGCTGCCGATTTCGTCCGTCTCGGCAATCCAGCGCACCAGGTGGGTGATCAACGTTTTGGGCACGCTGGCGTTGACGCTGTAGTGCGACATATGGTCGCCTACCCCATACGTACACCAGCCCAACGCCAGTTCGCTCAGGTCGCCGGTACCGATCACGATGGCGCGATTGAAGTTGGCGATGCGAAACAAATGGCTGGTGCGTTCGCCGGCCTGAACGTTCTCAAACGTGATGTCGTACTGCTTCGCGCCCTCGCCTGCCGGATGACCGATATCCTTGAGCATCTGCAGGCAACTGGGCCGAATATCGATTTCGCTGGCGTCGCAGCCCACGACGTCCATCAACGTACGCGCCTGCTGCAACGTGCGTGAACTGGTGGCGAAGCCCGGCATGGTGATGCCGATGATGTTCGACCGGGGCAAACCCAGCACGTCCATGGCCTTGGCGCACACCAGCAAGGCATGCGTGGAATCCAGGCCACCCGATACGCCGATCACGACTTTCGACATGCCGCTGGACGATAGCCGTTTGACCAACGCCTGCACCTGGATGTTGTAGACCTCGCGGCAGCGTGCATCGCGCTGGCGGGTATCGGCCGGTACGTAAGGAAAGCGCGCCAGACGCCGGTTCAGCGGCAGCGACGGCTGTGTCATCGCCTGGGCGGCCAGCGGGACGTTGATCGTGAGAAAGCGGTCGAGCTCGTCGGCGTGGCGGCGCACCGACTGCCCGAAGGTGGTCTGGCGCATGCGTTCGTGCGACAACCGCTCGAGGTCGACATCGGCGAAGAGCAGATGCGAATCATTGGAAAAGCGCTCCGACTCGCCCAGCATTTCGCCGTTTTCGTACACCAGCGACTGGCCGTCCCACGCCATGTCGGTCGACGATTCGCCCTGGCCGGCCGACGTATACAGGTAGGCAGCCAGGCAGCGCGCCGATTGCTGCGCCACCAATTGATGCCGGTAACCGGCCTTGCCAACCACAATATTGGAGGCCGACAGATTGACCAGCACGGTGGCACCTGCCAAGGCAGCGAACGACGAGGGGGGAATGGGTACCCATACATCTTCGCAAATCTCGACGTGAAACTTGAAGCGCGGAATGCCCGGCACATCGAACAGCAGATCGGCGCCGAACGGCGCGGTGTGCCCGGCCACAACGATTTCACGCGCGCGAGCGCACTCTGCGGCGCTGAACTGCCGGGCCTCATAGAACTCGCCGTAATTGGGCAGATAGCTCTTGGGCACCACACCGCGCACCTGCCCCTGCGAAATCACGACCGCGCAGTTGAAAAGCAAATGATCGACGCAGAGGGGCATGCCCACCACCATCACGATATCGAGCTCACGCGACGCCGCGAGAATCTCGGCCAACGCCCGCTCGCAGCCTGCGAGCAACGCGCGCTGGTGGAACAGGTCATCGCAGGAGTAGGCCGACAATCCCAACTCGGGAAACGCGACGAAAACAGCGCCGCCCGCCTGGGCCTGACGCGCCAGGGCGATCGTTTCAGCCGCGTTGAAATCCGGATCGGCGACCCGGCACTGCGGAACGCCTACTGCCACCCGCGCAAACCCGTGGGCATACAGATTGAAAAATTGCTTGGCCATCATTCGCCTTTCGCTCGACATGCCCGCAATTTTGGCACAGGGCTGCGCTCACGGGTGGTCGGGGGGGCCGTCCGCACGCAGCCGGCCGACCACATTGCCGAAGTCGGCACCTGACGGCGCCTGATAGAGCTGCAGCCCGAGCTCAGGCAGGATCGCCAGCAGATGGTCGAAGATGTCGCCCTGAATGCGCTCATACTCGGCCCAGGCGGTGATGGCGGTGAAACAGTACACCTCGATGGGAATGCCATCGGATTGCGGCTCCATCATGCGCACCATCATGGCCATATCCTGGCGCAGCTCGCCGTGCTGCTTCAAATACGCCAAGGCGTAGGCGCGAAACGTGCCGATGTTGGTCAGGCGCCGTTGATTGACTGGAATATTGAAGTCGCCCAGCGTTTGATTGGCCGCATCCAGATCGGTGTGCTTGGCTTCGAGATAATCGTGCAGCAGGCGAAACCGCATCAGGCGCTTGCGCTCGTCCTCGGCCAGAAACCGCACCTGCGTGGCGTCCACCCGCAGCGTGCGCTTGATGCGCCGTCCACCAGATTCGAACATCTGCCGGAAATTGCGATAGCTCTCGGAAAAGAGCTTGTACGTGGGCACCGTGGTAACGGTGTTGTCCCAGTTCTGCACCTTGACGGTGTGCAGGGCGATATCCTTCACGAAGCCGTCGGCACCGGCCTGCGGCATCTCGATCCAGTCGCCGATGCGCAGCATATCGTTCGAGGTGAGCTGGGTGCTGGCCACCAAAGAAAGCAACGTGTCCTTGAATACCAGCAGCAATACCGCCGAGAGCGCGCCCAGGCCGGAAATCATCCAGAGCGGCGAGCGGTCGATCACAATGGAAATCACGAGCACCGTGCAGATCACGACCAAAATGATCTTGCCGATCTGGATGTAGCCCTTGATGGACCGCGTTTGCGCGCGCGTGGTGGCGGCGTAGGTATCCTGCCAGGCGCTCAGCACAGCGTTGCCCGCGGCAAAGAGGCAAATCCAGGCGCCCGCCTGCGACCATCGGCTCACGACCTCCGCCAGCCCATCCAGATGGGGCACGTATTCCACGCAGCGCGACACCACCGCAAACGGCACGGCATACCAGACGTTGTGGTACGCCCGGCGTCGGGCCAGCGCGCGATCCCAGTCGCCCCGATGGGCCAACACCAGCAGCCGGTGCGCCATGTACAGAACGATCCGCGCGACCACCCACTGCGCGACCAGCGCGGTCAACGTCAGCAGCAGGATGCCCACCACCACTTGCAGCCAGGGCTGCGTGGGCATATAGGTGTGCGCCTGAGCGGCTAATTGTTCGAGGTCCAGCGTGTCCACAACATTCCTTGCCCGACTGTCGGTTCGAGAGCATCTATAATTTCGGTCTGCCTGTCAAAACTTATACGAGCCAGATGTCCAACGACGCCACCCCCAATCAAAATCAATTCGCCAACAAAGCCCAAGCCTGGTCGGCCCGCTTTTCCGAGCCCGTGTCCGATCTCGTCAAACGCTACACGGCCTCGGTCGATTTCGATAAGCGGCTGGCCCATGTCGACATCCAGGGCTCGCTGGCGCACGCCGCCATGCTCGCCACCCAAGGCATTATCACGGAAGACGACCATGCCGCCATCCAGCGCGGCATGACGCAGATCGTGGGCGAGATCGATAGCGGCGCGTTCACGTGGCTGCTCGATCTCGAAGACGTGCACCTGAACATCGAAAAACGCCTGGTGGAGCTCGTGGGCGATGCCGGCAAACGCCTGCACACCGGCCGCTCGCGCAACGATCAGGTCGCCACCGATATCCGGCTATGGCTGCGCGCCGAGATCGACGTCATCACCGAATTGCTGCACGGCCTGCGCGGGGCGCTGGCCACCGTGGCGCATGCCAATGCCGATACGATCATGCCCGGCTTTACCCATTTGCAGGTGGCCCAGCCGGTCACGTTCGGCCACCATCTGCTGGCGTACGCCGAAATGTTCGGCCGCGACGCCGAGCGTATGGTCGACGTGCGCCGCCGCGTCAACCGCCTGCCGCTGGGCGCTGCCGCCCTGGCCGGCACCAGCTTCCCGATCGACCGCGAGCACGTGGCACACCTCCTGGGCTTTGACGAAGTCTGCCGCAATTCGCTCGACGCCGTGTCGGACCGCGATTTCGCCATCGAGTTCTGCGCCGCCGCCGCCCTCATCATGACGCATATCTCGCGTCTGTCTGAAGAATTGGTGCTGTGGATGAGCCCGCGCGTGGGTTTCATCGATCTGGCCGACCGCTTCTGCACCGGCAGCTCTATCATGCCGCAAAAGAAGAACCCCGACGTGCCGGAACTTGCCCGCGGCAAGACCGGCCGCGTCAATGGCCACCTGGTGGCCCTGTTGACCCTGATGAAAGGTCAACCCCTGGCTTACAACAAGGACAACCAGGAAGACAAGGAAGGCCTCTTCGACACGGTCGACACGGTGCGCGACACCCTCACGATCTTCGTGGACATGGCCGCCGGCATCAAGGTCAAGCCCGAGGCCATGCGCGCGGCTGCCCTGCAAGGGTTCGCCACGGCCACCGATCTGGCCGATTACCTCGTCAAGCGCGGCCTGCCGTTTCGCGATGCGCACGAAATCGTGGCGCATGCCGTGCGCGATTGCGAAGCCCGCAACTGCGATCTGGCCGATCTGTCGCTTGACGACCTGAAGGCTTATCACCCCAGCATCGAAGCCGACATTCATCAGGTGCTCACGCTTGAAGGATCGGTTGCCGCGCGTTCGCACATCGGCGGTACGGCACCCGATCGCGTGCGCGTCGAAGCCGAGCGCGTGCTTGCCGCCGTGCGTCGTTAACGCGCCCCGGGCCACGCGATGAGCGTCAAGACGGCCCTGCGCGTGATCGAGATCATCGAGCTCTTCGCGCGCGAGAAACGACCCCTGCCCCTATCGGAACTCGCCCGGCTGCTCGATGCGCCGGTGTCGAGTTGCCTGGCGCTCATCCGCACGTTGAGCGAATTGGGCTATCTGTACGAAACCAGCCGGCGCACGGGGTACTACCCCACCAGCCGGTTGCTGGCGATGGCGCAACGCATTGCGCATAACGATCCGGTACGCGAGCGGGTCTACCCCAGCCTCGTCGCGCTGCGCGATGCCACGCAGGAAACCGTGGTGTTCGCCAAACTCACCGCCGACCGCCGTGTCGTCTACCTGGATGTGCTCGATTCGCCACACTCGATCCGCTATGTGGCGGTGGGCGGCGAATTCAAACCGGTGCATGCCAATTCCCTGGGCAAAGCGTTGATCGCCGTCCTGGACCCGGCAGATCGGCAAGCGGTATTGGCGCGCGCGCCGCTCGTGCGCTACACCGATAAGACGCTGACCGATATCGTGGCACTCGAAGCCGACCTGACGCTGTCGCGCGAGCGCGGCTGGTACCTGAACGCCGGCGAATCGATCAACGATGTGGGTGCCATCGCGTGGCCCGTCAAGCTCAACGGCGAGTACTACGCGATCTCGGTAGGCGCGCCCATCTACCGCATCGCGCCCAACCAGCACACCTACGCCGGCATCCTCCGCGCAGCCTGCACTGCATTGGAACAGGCCGGATAACGCGGCTGGGCCCACCCACGGGCCGGGATCGGCGCGTCGCCGCCATCCGGTTGTTCGATCGGCACGTTCAATCGGCACCGTCGATCGCAGCGACATCGTTGCCCTCGTTGCCTAATTGCTCTCGTCGCCCTAGTTGCCCTGATTGCCGTAGTTGCCCGAGTCGCCGTCGTCGCCCTCATCACCGAACAGGCTGCCCTGCACGTCCCCGCCGTACAACCCGCCTTCGTCAAGCACTGCAAAGGCAATGTCGGGATTGTTCTCCAGGCAGCGCCTGATGGCGGCTGGAATGGTCTGGCGCGTCTTCTTGCACAGGCCCGGTTGTGCTTCAAGACGAATCGCAATGCCGCGCACCGTACGCACCTCACGCGCGCGGGCGCCCATCTGCAAAGTGATGCCGAGATTGGCCTGAAGCCGCCGTTCCATGGCCTTCAGATCCGCATAGCTGCTCACGCTCTCCAGACGCGCGATCAGGCGTTTCTCTTCTTCCTTGGTGAGCTGCAGGATCCGCATGTCGGCCGCGGGATCGTCAAACAGGCGTTCCCGCTCGCACACACAGGCGCCGGGCGGGCATTCTTTGCGAAGCGGCGGTGAGGCGGTCATAGGCAGAGGTTAGGGGCGAGCGGTCGAGGCAATGCAGCCCGGCGCGCGCAATCGAAGCCGGAAACGAAGACGAAGACGAAGACGAAAGTCGAATTATGCGCCAGACCCGATTCACGCTTCAATTTCTGTCGGCCGCCGCGGTGCGACGCATTCGCATACGGCGCCCAGCGGTTCCTTTCAGCCCGGCGCTCGTCTTGCTTTTCAGCCCCGGCGCTCGCCTCAACGCCACGAAACTCAGCCGCCGTCAATGGGCGCGACAGCGCACGTTCGCCCGATGTGAGTTGACGCCCGGTTTTCACGGATGTAAAAACCAATTCACAGATAAGAAAACTCAGGAGACCTTGTGAGCACTTCGCAGCACCCCCGTTGGCTCGTCCGCGAAGCGGATATCGCCGGATATCACCCGGCAAATCATGTAGGCACCGTCAATCGGCGGTTGATCGGTCCGGAAAACGTCGGCGCCAAGCACGTGGAAGTCGTGCTCGGCGTGATTGAAAAGGGCAAGGGTGCCCTGCCCCATGCCCATCCGGGCATCGAACAAGTCTGTTATCTGCTGGAGGGCACGGCCCGCGCAGAAGTGGATGGCGAAGCGGCCGATATGGTCGCCGGCGACTGCGTGTATTTCCCGCCCGACATCCCCCACGTCTTTACCGTCACCAGCGATACGCCGGTGCGACTGCTCGTGATCTATACCCCGCCGTACGAAGAATCGCCGGACCGCGTGATCCGCTGATCGCCCCATAAAAAAATACTGGAGACAACCATGACCTCATTCATTCGCCGCTTGCGGCATGGCGGCGCTTTGTCTGCGCTTGCCCTGGCGTTCGCCGCCCCGCTCGCGCATGCCGCTTATCCTGAACGACCCATCAGCCTGGTCGTACCCTTCCCTGCAGGCTCAGGCACCGATGCCGTCGGCCGCATCTTCGCCGCCGAATTGGGCAACATCCTGGGCCAACAGGTGGTGGTGGAAAACAAACCCGGCGCCAATGCCACGATCGCGGCAAGTTATGTGGCTCGCGCCAAGCCCGACGGCTACACGCTCTTCGTGACCACCAATACCTCTCACTCGGCCGCGCCGTTTCTGATGAAGAACGTGCCTTACGATCCGGTCAAGGATTTCACGCCGATCGCGCGCGGCGGCAATCTGCCTTTCGTGCTGGTGGTCAACCCCAAGTTGCCATTCAAAAGCGTTCAGGAGCTCGTGGCTTACGCCAAGAAGAACCCCGGCAAACTCACCTACGGCAGTGGCAACAGCACGGGCATCGTGGCCGGCGCCACGCTCGCGGATCGTGCCGGTATCGACATCCTGCATGTGCCCTACAAAGGCACACCGCAAGCGGTGACCGACGTGATCGGCGGCCAGGTCGACCTGATGTTTACCGACGTGGCCTCCGGCAGTGCGTTCGTGAATTCCGGCCAATTGCGCGCCCTTGCGGTTTCCACCCAGGCACGCAGCAAGGTGGTGCCCGACATCCCGTCGATGCAGGAAGCCGGCGTGACCAACTTCGACATCAATTCCTGGAACGGCTTCTTTGGCCCGGCCGGCTTGCCGCCCGAGGTGGTGCAGAAGCTCAATGCGGCGATCAACAAGATTGTGAGCGATCCGGTGCTGAAAGAGAAACTCGCCGCCTTGGGCTTCGACGCGTTCAGCGGCACGCCTGAAGATTTCGCCAAGTTCGTCTCCGAGCAACGCACGCTGTGGGGCGAGTTGATCAAGAACGCCGGGATCGAACCCTCATGAGCGGTGCGGCAGCAGAAGTACCGGCACATGGCTCGGGTGATGTGTCCGTTGGCCCGCTTACCGGCGTACGCATTCTCGATCTGACGGCCGTCGTGATGGGCCCGTACGCCACGCAGGTGCTGGCGGATCTTGGCGCCGACGTGATCAAGGTGGAAGCCAGAAGCGGCGACAACATGCGCGCCGTCGGTCCCATGCGCAATCCCGGCATGGGCCACCTTTTCCTTCACCTGAACCGCAACAAGCGTTCGATCGTGCTGGATTTGAAGCAACCCGCCGGCCGCGACGCCTGCCTGGCATTGGCGCGCGATTGCGACGCGGTGCTCTACAACATCCGCCCGCAAGCCATGGCCCGCCTGGGCCTGGACTATGCGGCGTTTGCAGCTGTCAATCCGCGCATCGTCTACGCCGGCGCTTACGGCTTCGGTGAAGCCGGCCCTTACGCCGGGCGGCCGGCCTACGATGATCTGATCCAGGGGCAAACCGGCATTGCCGATCTGTCGCGCCGGCAAAGCGGCGACGTGCCCCGGTATGCCCCGCTCACGTTGGCCGATCGCACGGTGGGCCTGCATATGGCCGTGGCGCTGGTCGCAAGCGTGTTCAACGCACGGGCGACGGGCCAGGGCCAGCGCATCGAGATCCCGATGTTCGAAGGGATGGCGCATCTGGTGCTGGGCGACCATCTGGCCGGGGCCACGTTCGACCCGCCATTGGGCGACACCGGCTATGCCCGAGTGCTCGCACCGCATCGAAAGCCGTATGCCACACAAGACGGCCATATCTGCCTGCTGATCTACAACGACAAGCATTGGCGCAATTTTTTCGCCGCGATCGGCCAGCCGGAGAAGGCGGACGAACTGCCGTTTTCATCGCATACCGCGCGCGCGGCCGACATCGCGGCGGTGTACAGCTACGTGGCAGACGTGGTCGCCACCCGAACCACCGAGGCGTGGCTGGCGCTATTCGAAGCCGCGGATATTCCCGCGTCGCGCCTGTATAGCGTGGAGGATCTGATCGCCGATCCCCACATCGAGGCCACGCAGTTCGTGCGCACCGTGGAGCATCCCAGCGAAGGCCGCCTGCGCACCCCGGCGCCGCTGGGCACCTTCGATCGCACGCCCACCAGCCTGCGCCGCCCGGCGCCGCGATTGGGTGAGCACAGCGCCGAGGTGCTGCGCGAGGCCGGCTACGACGAGGCGGCGATTGCTGCCATGCGGGCGTCTGGTGCCACGGCCGACTGATCGTTGGACCAACGCGCCAGTGCGATGGCGCGTCTGCCGGTCGCAATAGCGTGGGCGCGCAGTGCTGGCTGGCGCGACCGCCCGCGGCATCGGCCGGCTGCCGGCTCCTCACCCTTAATTTGAGGCAAGTTATCGATGGACTTTCAATTTTCGACCGATCAAATCGCGTTGCGCGACGCCGTGCAGCAACTCTGCGCCCGCTACCCGGACGAATACTGGCTGGCGCGCGATCGCGACGGCGCCTTCCCGCACGATCTGCACCGCGACCTGGCGCGCGATGGCTGGTTGGGCATCGCCATGCCCGAGGCATACGGCGGTTCGGGCCTGGGCATGACCGAAGCTGCGCTGATGATGCAAACCATCTCGGCAAGCGGCGCCGGCATGTCGGGCGCGTCGGCCGTTCACATGAACATCTTCGGGCTGAATCCCGTGGTGGTGTTCGGCGACGATGCGCAACGTGCCCGCTGGCTACCGGCCCTGATCTCCGGCAAGCATAAAGCTTGTTTTGCGGTGACCGAACCCGACGCCGGTCTGGACACCACCCGGCTATCGACCCGGGCGGTACGCGACGGCGACCACTATGTGGTGCATGGCCGCAAGATCTGGATTTCGACCGCCCAGGTGGCCGACAAGATGCTCCTGCTTGCGCGCACCACGCCGTTGGCGGACGTGAGCAAGCCCACGCAGGGGCTGTCGTTGTTCTACACCGATCTGGATCGCGCACGCGTGGAAGTGCGTGAGATCGAGAAGATGGGGCGCAAGTGCGTCGACTCGAACATGCTGTTCATCGACGGCTTGCGCATCCCCGTGGCCGACCGCATCGGCGAAGAAGGACGCGGCTTCGAGTACATCCTGCACGGCTTGAATCCCGAGCGCATCCTGATCGCAGCCGAAGCCGTAGGCCTGGGGCGCGCTGCACTGGATCACGCGGTGCGCTATGCGGGCGAGCGTCAGGTATTCGGCCGACCCATCGGGCAGAATCAAGGCGTGCAACACCCCTTGGCGCAGGCCTGGATGCAGCTCGAAGCGGCCGACCTGATGGTGTTCAAGGCTTCGAGTTTGTACGACGCCGGCGAGCCGTGCGGCCCCTTCGCAAACACAGCCAAATATCTCGCCGCCGAAGCCGGCCACAACGCCTGCCAGACGGCGATCATGACGCTCGGCGGCATGGGGTATGCCAAGGAATATCACGTCGAACGGCTGCTGCGCGAAAGCTATATCCCGCGCATCGCACCGGTCAGCCCGCAGCTCATCATGTGTTTCATTGCGGAAAAAGTATTGGGTCTGCCCCGATCGTATTGAGGCGACTACTTTGCGGCGGCCGCCTTCCTGCGCGGCCTGACCGCCCGCATCTGCGCCAGCAGATCGTAGAGCTGCTGCGCCGCAGGCGATAGCGATCGCCCGCGCCGCTTGATCAACCCCATCTGACGGGTAATCACGGGATCCGCCAACGGCACGCTTGCCAACGTGGCATGTTCGTGCGTCGGCATCGCCAGACGCGGCACGGCAGCGATACCCAGGCCGGCTTCCACCATCCCCAGCAATGTGGTGACGTGATTGGCTTCGAACGAGCATTGCGGCCGATTGGGCGCGTTCGCCAGCGCCAGATCCATCAGCATACGATTGCCTGACGTTTTGCCTACCGACACGAAGTCGTAGCGGCTGAGGTCGGCCCAGGTCACTTTGCGTTTGCGCGCCAACGGATGATCGCGTCGGCAGGCAACCACGAAACGTTCGGTCAGCACCGTCTTGAATTCGATATCGGCTTCCTGGCTCCCCAGGAAATTCAGCCCGAAATCGGCGTCCCCTTGCGCCACGGCCACCAGCACTTCATTGGCGCTCGCATCGTGCACCTTGACGCGGATGCGTGGAAACTGCTCGTGATACTGCTTCATTACCTGCGGTAGAAAGTAGTACACCGCGGAGGGCACGCAGGCGATCGTCACCTCGCCCATGCGCGATGCCGCCACGTCGCCCAGGCCCAGCAGCATGCCGTCGAGATCGTCGAGCCACTGCCGCGTCTTGCGGGCAAAATCGCGGCCCACTGCGGTAAGCGTCACGCGCCGCGTGGTGCGATCGAGCAGGCGCACCCCCAACGCTTCTTCCAGCTTATCGATGCGCCGGCTGAACGCCGGTTGTGAAAGATGAATGGCTTCTGCGGCCGCACGAAAGCTCTGCAACTCGGCCACCGCCGCAAAGGCCTGCATATCGGCCAGATCGAATTTCTGAGTCATGGGTCGCACTCCGTGCCGGTTGCTTCGGGAACATTCTATTCTTTTGTGACGCGCATCAATACATCCGAAACATGCAATTCACAGAATTATGGATCGCGCCGATCATGTGTTCCATGACGACCTCCATCCCCTGTGTGCTTATGCGCGGCGGCACTTCCCGCGGCCCCTTCTTCCTCAGCGACTGGCTGCCGGCCGACCTCGCGCTGCGCGATCGCACGTTGCTCGCTGCCCTCGGATCTCCCAACGAACTCCAAGTGGACGGCTTGGGCGGCGGCAATTCGCTCACCAGCAAAGTCGCCATCGTCTCGCGTTCGACGCGTCCAGAATGCGATGTCGACTATTTGTTTGCCCAGGTCAGCGTGGACGAAGCCCGCGTGGATACGCGTCCCAACTGCGGCAATATGCTGGCCGGTGTGGGGCCGTTCGCCATCGAACAAGGTTTGGTGGCCGTGGCCGGCCAGAACACGACCCGGGTACGCGTCTTCAACGTCAATACGCAAGCACGCATCGACGTGAAAGTGAGTACCGCAGGCGATCATGTGCAGTACGAAGGTGATGTGCACATCGACGGCGTTCCCGGCACCGCGGCGCCCGTGCTGCTGGATTTTCTGGATGCCTGGGGTGGCGTGACCGGGCATCTCTTTCCCACCGGCAATCGCATCGACACCATCGACGGGATCAATGTCACCTGTATCGATGCGGCACAGGTCATGGTGATCGTCCACGCGCACCAACTGGGCTTGCGGGGTGATGAGCCCCCCGCCGAGCTCGATGCCGATACCAAGCTCACGGCGCGGCTCGAAACGATCCGCCTGGAAGCGGGCCGCCGCATGGGACTAGGCGATGTCACCGACAGCGTGTTGCCCAAGCCGGTGATCGTGGCACCCGGCCCTACCGCAGGCACGGTGTACTCGCGTTACTTCACACCCAAGCGTTGCCACCGCTCGCATGCGGTCACCGGCGCCATCGGTGTGGCCGCCGCCCTGCTGCTTCCACACACCGTCGCCACCGACGCCCGCATTGAGGCCGCGGCGGGCACGCGCAGGGTGACGGTACTGCATCCTGCGGGCAGCATTCATGTCGATGTCGAACTCGCTTCGAAAGGCGGCGAGATCGCCCTGGTGCAAGCCAGCCTGGTGCGCACCGCCCGAAAAATCTTCGAAGGCAAGCTCTTCGTACCGGATCACGTTTTTCACCCGTAGTACCGGCTGCGGCGCACAGCACGCCCCGGCCCAAAAAACATCACAAGACAGGAGACAACACCATGGACACCCGTTCCCCCATCGCGCATCGCCCGATCATCGATGGCCTGCCGTCGCGCTCGCGTATCCGACCGTGCACGCTGCGGGTCGGCGCAATCGCCCTGGCGTTATTCGGCGCTCAACTGGCGGCAGCCGGAGACGCGCATGCCGCCTATCCCGAGCGGCCGATCACGATGATCGTGCCGACCGCGCCAGGCGGTGGCAATGACGCCATTGCGCGTGTGCTGGGGCAGAAGCTGTCCACGTTGATGGGCCAGACGGTGATCGTCGAGAACAAGGCCGGCGCCAATGGCGCCATCGCATCCGAACAAGTGGCGCGCGCGCCGGCCGATGGCTACACGATCTTGATGGGGTACATCGGCACCCACGGCATGAACCCGGCACTGCAAGCGCTGCGCTATGACCCGCTGAAAGACTTTGCGCCCATCGGCATGATCGGCCACTCGCCGACCGTGATGGTGATCAACCCCAAGGTCAAGGCCGGCTCGGTGGCCGATCTGGTGACGGCCAGCAAAGCACGCCCCGATGAACTCAACTACGCTTCTGCCGGCAACGGCACGGCGCCCCACTTCACTGCCGAGCTCTTCAAAGTGGCGAGCGGTGCGCATCTGATGCACATTCCGTACAAGGGGTCTGGCCCCGCCATGGCCGATACGATGGCCGGTCAAACGCAGGTGATGTTTCCCAGCCTGTTCTCCGCTTACCCCAGTATCGTCAATGGCAAACTGCGGGCGCTGGCGATCGCCGGTCCCAAACGCGCCGCCATCCTGCCCGATGTGCCGACAATGGCCGAGGCCGGTATCGAGGGCGTAGAGGTCACACAGTGGTATGCGCTCTTCGCACCGGCCAATACGCCGCCGGCCGTGGTCGAACTGCTCAACAAGAATATGAACCTCGCCCTGGCGGACAAAGAAGTCGTCAAGCGCATCGAAGAGCAAGGCGCACAAGTGGATACCAGCTCGCCCCAGGCACTCCGCGAAACGGTCAAAAGCGAAGTGGCGAAGTGGAAAGTGCTGGTCGAGCAGGCGCATCTTTCTGCGGACTAGTCGTTTCGCTTTGCCACCACGTCACCTTCGCGCCGCCTCGATTTCCGTCCTCTCGCTCCGGCATCCCTGGCCCCTCCATTCTGACCAGGCTATCGATCGCGGCAGGACGGAACCATCAGCACCCCGCTGCGTAGGCCGGACGCCGCGGGTCGGCCGCGCCCCAGCGAATGCCCGTGGTCACATCGTGCTTGACGGCGCACATCGCGCCTGCGCGCCAGTTGCGATCGCGCCACCATTGCACGGCATGCCCTTTCTCATTCAACGCGTCACCCACATGACGCGCGATCAGGTCTTCCAGCATCAAGCGGCCTGGCTGCACATTGTGCGGCTCGAATGACGAAGGAAAACTGAAGGTCGCAAAACGCGGCGCTTCGATGGCAGCCTGCAGATCCATGCCGAACACTTCCACGTTGAGAAACGTTTGCAGCATGGCCTGGCATTGCACGTCGCCCCCCGGCGTGCCGAACGGCATTACGTACTGGCCAGGCCGGATCGCCAGTGACGGATTGGGCGTGAGGCGCGGCCGGTGGCCGGGTGCAATCGCGCACGGGTGGCCGGCCTCCGCCCACGATTGGCTGCCGCGCCCCGATGCGCAGATGCCGGTGCCGGGAATGATCGGCGAGTTGTACGACCCATCGCTGGGCGTGGCCGAAAATGCATTTCCATGGCGATCGACCACCGCCACATACGACGTATCGAGCCGGGGATCGGTGCGCGCGCGATCTTCGGATTTATCGCTGTGCACCGGCCGGCCACCGAACAATCCCGGTTCACCGGGCGACGGCATATCGGGCAACGCCCGGTCGTCGCTGATCAACCCGAGCCGATCCAGCGCGTAGGCCTTGGACAGCAACGCCGCCTGAGGAATGTCGCGGTAGCGCGGATCGCCGTAGTGCGCCTCACGATCGGCGAACGCGAGCTTGATGGTCTCGGTCAGCAGGTGCACGTAGGCCGCAGAGTTGTGGCCCAATGCCGCCACATCGCGCGACTCCAGGATATTCAACATCTGCAGCAAGGTGGGCCCCTGGCACCAGAAGCCGCAACTGTAAAGCTGCGTGCCGCGAAAATCGGTCGATAGCGCCGGCTCGACCTCGACGGAAAAGTTGGCCAGGTCATCGTGCGTGACCAAGCCGCCCTCGGCACGGTGAAACGCCACGATGCTCTTGGCGATATCGCCGCGATAGAAGGCGTGGCGCGCGGCAGCAAGGCCCGCCGCCCGGCCCGCTGCGCCATGAGCGCGCTCTTCATCGGCCATGTATTGCAATGTGCGTGCGAGATCGCTTTGCCGAAAGATATCGCCGGCGGCCGGCGGGCGGCCATCCGGCAGATACACGGCGGCACTCGACGCCCACCGGCCATAATCCTGGGCATGATCGGCCAATACCTCGGCCATCAGCGGATACATCACGAAGCCGTCGCGCGCGTATCCGATGGCCGCCGCCGCCACATCGCCGAACGACATCGTGCCGAATCGCTCCAGCGCCGTGATCCAGGCGTCCGGCGCGGCAGGAATCACGGTGCGCAATACGCCTGCCGGAATCTTTCCGCCATGCGCTTGAAGAAACAAATCCAGTGTGGCGGCCTGCGGCCAATAGCCCAGCCCCGAGATGCTCCACACCTTTTGCGTCTCGGCGTGATAGACAAGGCATGGCGCCACGCCGCCGAAGTTGACGATATCGCTTTGCACGACGCCCAAGGCAATGCCGGCGGCGACCCCGGCGTCGATGGCATTGCCGCCCGCCTGCAGGATGTCCATGCCGGCTTGCGTGGCGAGATAATGGCCCGCAGAAATCATGTGATTCAAGCCGGCCAGGGTGGGCCGCATCGCCAGTGGGGCACTGCCCTGCGTCAGGTCGTCGGCGCGCTGTGTTGCATGCATGAGTGTCTCCCGACCGATTACTGCGGCACGATGCCCAAACGCTGGGTCACGTCCTGCCATTTTTTATACTCGGCATCGATAAAAGCCGCGAATGCCTCGGGCGTCGTGCCTTTGATCAGCACATCGCGCTCGTCCATCGCATGCCGGACTTCAGGCGATTGCAGCGCCTTGACCGTCGCTTGCTGTACCGCATCGATGATGGGACGCGGCGTGCCCGCAGGCGCAAGAATGCCGTACCACGAGCCCCCTACCAGCTGCGGATATCCCGCCTCCACGGTGGTTTGCACGTCCGGCGCCTTGGCAAGCCGCTCATCGTTCAAGAGCACGATCGCCTTGAGCTTGCCTTCACGAATCAGCGGCAATGTGGTGCCCGGCGTTTCGAGCGTGTACTGCACGTGTCCGCCCATCAGATCGTTGACCAGCGCGGCACTGCCCTTGTACGCCACGTTGACCGTATTGATCTTGGCATCCATGTTGAGCAATTCGGTGAAAAAGTAGTTGGCGGTACTGTTGCCAGGCGACGCATAGTTGACCTCGCCCGGATGGGCTCGCGCATAAGCGATCAGCTCGGCCAGGTTGTTGGGCGGAAATGCCGGATTGGCCACCATGATGAAGGGACCGTTACCCACGAGCGTGATCGGTGCGAGATCCTTGATCGGATCGTATTGCAGGCCCTTCATCGTGAGTGGCGCACCGGTCAAGGGCGACGCAGTCGCGAACAACAACGTATACCCATCGGGATCGGCCCGCACCACCTGTTGTGTGGCGATGGTGCTGCTGGCACCGGGACGGTTTTCGACCACGACCTGCTGCCCCAGCGTCTTGGAAAACTGCTGGGCGATCAGGCGCGCCACCGTATCGGTGCCGCCGCCGGGCGGATAGCCCACGACGAGTTTGATGGGCTTGGTAGGCCACGGAGCGGCGGCCTGGGCCGCGCCCGATAGGCCGCCTGCCGCCAGGCACGCCAGCGTCATGCTGCGCAACCAGCGCAGCGCGCAGCGGCGCGTTGGGTTGAAGACATCGATCCTGGTCACTGCCGTAGACATGACACACCCTCCTGTTTCAAACCGAATTGCGTCGCCGTATGGCGCCAGCCGCAACAACGTGCATTCAATTCCCTGCTCGCCTTATGCCTTCTCACTGCGCACGCGAGCGAATCGGCCAAAGCGAAAGGGCGCGGCATCCACCGCCAATGCATTGCCTTGCACCAGGTTCGCCATCAACTCGCCCGCAGCCGGGCCGATGCCGAATCCATGGCCGGAGAATCCCGACGCCAGGAAGAGCCCGGCGTGCTGGGGTACGGCCGACATCACGGGCAAGCCATCCGGCGTGACGTCGATATACCCGGCCCACGACTGTGCGATACGGGCCTGTCCAAATACGGGAAACGTTTCGGTAAGCCGCGCCCACGCCTGGCTTACGCCTCTGGCCGAGGGTGCGGGATCGAGCACGCGGCACTGTTCGAAAGGCGTCTCGCGATCCACGGCAAAGCGGCGCGGCATGCGCAGCTCTTCAAAAAACCGTTTGCCGAATCGCAGACGCACGAACTCGCGGTTGGCCAACCACGCGCGTCCGAAGTGATGCATCAACCGGAAGCTATCCGGCACCACATCGGCCATCGACGCGCCGAATTGCGAAACGGTATAACCGCCATCGGCGCGCTTGCGGCACGTGAAATCCTTGCCGTTGACAGCCGCATGCAAAGGCGCCTCGAATGGCGCCGTGCGCAGCACCGAGCCGCGCACTTTCAGTTGCGGGAAATCCGCACCGAGGTTGCCGCAGAAAAGCCGCGACCACGCGCCCCCGGCGATCACCACCGCTTGCGCACGCACCACCCCGCGCTCGGTGATCACGCCCGTTACCCGCCCCGCTGCCGACTCGATACCCCGCACGGCGCAATGCTCATAAATCTTGGCGCCCAAGTCCTGCGCCAGGCCGGCAATGCCGTGCGTGGCGCGCTGCGGCTCGGCCACGCCATCCGATGCGCTATACATCGCACCGGACCATGCGCGCGACGATGGCGGCAGATGACGCACGGCGGCATCGCGCGTGAGGAGCGTGGCGTCCAGGCCATGATCCCGGGCGGCAGCGATCCACTTTGCGTGCGCCGCCGCATCTGCGTCGTTTTCCTGCAGATACAGCAGACCCGTACGCCGGAAGCCTACGTCCGCACGCGACTGGATGTCCGCCCACAGTGCATTGGCACGTATCGCCAGGGGTACTTCCGCCACATCTCGCGTGAGCGTGCGCACCCACCCCCAATTGCGCGACGATTGTTCGCCGGCCAGGCGGCCCTTCTCGAATACGCACACGCTCACGCCGGCCTTGGCCAAAGCGTAGGCGGTACTGATGCCGATGATGCCACCGCCGATGACCACCACGTCCACCGCTATGGGGAGCGGACCGAGCGCCGTCATCCCGGCGTCGGCGCCGGACCCGACGGGCGTTTCGATGGGATGAGAATCGGATGGTTCGCGCAATTGAGACATCGCGTTCAGTTATCGCTATTCGATAATCGTAAAATGCTATGCGATATTTATACGCTCGCCAATGTCTAGGGTCAATGCGCGAGAACCCGAGGGTGACGCCCGCGCTGCGATCGTCGGGAATCGCGTGGGTGAGCCGGCGTTCTCGATGGAGACAGCAGAACCAAACCCCGCCTGCGCGAGTGCTACGATCGGGCTCGCAACCTGTTCAACCCATGCATGTGGCGCTCATGCATTCATCACGGAGTCGCGATGGCCAGTTCGGCGCTATTGATTCAGTCGCTCGAAAAAGGGCTGCTCGTGCTGGAATCCTTTCGTCAGAGCGAAAGCATGAACCTGCAGGAGATTGCCCACGTCTCGGACATCACGATGGGTTCGGCTCAGCGTGTGGCCCATACGCTCGAACAGGCGGGGTATCTCACGCGCGACCCGCGCACCAAGCGCTATCGCGTTACGGTGAAGGCCGTGGCGCTGGGATACAGTTATCTATACCAGACGCCGCTCTTTCAACGTGCGCATGCGGTGTTGCATCAGCTCAACCAGGAATGCGGCGAGATCGTCAATCTGGGCGTGCCCGACGCCGAAGACAATATGGTGTTTGTGATGCGGGTGGCAACGGCCAAGCACATCCCCGTATACATGCCGGTAGGCACGCGCATCCCCTGCTCGTCATCGGCCTCCGGCCGCGCGCTTTGGGCGCATCTTTCCGACGATGCACTGGATGCCAAGCTGCAACACCTCGCCTTGCAGCGGCACACACCGCGCACCACAACCGACATCGCGGTGCTGCGCGACTTCGTGATCGAGGCCCGCAACGCGCAATATGCCTACGCCGACGAAGAGTTCTATCAGGCCGACATCAACGTAGCGGCCACCGTGCTCGACGACTCGGGTGCGCCCATTGCCGCCGTCAACATCTCGGTGCCCAAACCGCGCTGGTCGCTTGAGGACGCACGCAACGAACTCGGCCCGCTCGTGATTCGCGCGGCCCGCGCCATCAGCTTGCACGCTGCTTGAACCGGCAACCCAAGGTCACCTCCCGTTCCCGCACAAGCTGATAAACGTGCGTCGCGCTCATCTCATGCCAGGCGAGCATCGTGGGACGCCACGCCTGTCCGCCTGAGTGCCTTAACTGCGCGGATACCCTTCGATACGGTAATCCACCGCGTCGAGGCTCGCCATCAAGGCGCGCCCAGCCTGCTCCTCCAGCTTGACGAGTGGCGGTCGCACGACCTTCCAGTCTTCCACGCCCGAGGCTTGCGACACCACGTACTTCATGGCCGGAATCATCGGTGTGGCCTGGAAAATCTTGCGCACCGCGTCGGCTTTCGATTGCAGCGCAGCGCCTTCGCTGCCGTCCCAACCGTTGAACAACGCGAAAATCTCCGCGGGGTTCACGTTGACGGTGGCGCTGATGCAGCCGGCGGCGCCCAATGGCATGGCGCGCGACAGGAACGACTCGCTGGCTGGAAACACGCCGAAGCCGTCTGCGGCGAAGGCATCGATCATGGCCTTGGAATTATCCCAATCGCCCGACGAATCCTTGGCGCCCGCAATGGCCGTGGGATACCGCTTGAGCAAGCGTTCGATCAACGCCAGCGAGATGGGCGCGTAGGACATCTGCGGGATGTGATAGAGATAGATCGCCAGGTTGTCGTCGGCCACACGCTCGATGATTTCGGAGTAGTAGGCGAAGAGCCCTTCGTCAGAAACACCCTTGTAGAAGAACGGCGGCAGGACAAGCACGCCCGGGGCACCCGCCGCCACCGCGTGACGCGTGAGCGTGACGGCATCCGTTAGCGACGAGGAGCCGGTACCCGGCATGAGCTTGGCAGCGGGCACGCCGGCGGCCAGCAACGCATCCGTCAACGCCAGGCGTTCGGCCACCGACAGCGATGCGGCTTCGGAATTGGTGCCGAAAATCGCCAGGCCAGCCCCATTGTCGACCAGCCAGCGGCAATGCGCGACGAACCGCTCGGTGTCGGGATCGAGGTTGGCGTGAAACGGGGTAACCACAGGGGCGTAAACGCCGCGTAGCTTGCTCATGGTGTTGTCTCCAGGTGTTGTGGGGGTGCTGCACGTTTGATTTTGCCAGACGGGTCTACCGTGCCGGACTGCAGGCGATGCGCCCACTGCAGTAATTCGGCGAGATGCATGACCTCGCGCCCTGTGCCTTGTCGTATTTGTTCGCGGCAGCTGAAGCCGTTGGTGAGCACGATCGTGTCGTCGCTTGCGGCGCGAACGGCCGGCAGCAGCACCAGTTCGCCTACTGCCTTCGAGATGCCGATGTGATCGGGGTTGAAGCCGAACGAGCCCGCCATGCCGCAGCAACCGCTATCCAGATGTGTGGTGCGCGCGCCCAACGCGGCGAGCAACGCCTGATCGCCTTTCGAGCCGAAGAGCGCCTTTTGATGGCAATGTGCATGCACCATCACCGTGGCGTCGAGCGTGGGCGGCACATAGCCGTTGGCGTGCAGGAAGTCGCCAAGCAGCCACACACTTTCCGACAATCGGCGAGCCGCCGGATCGTCGGGAAACAGCTTTACGAGTTCATCCTTGAAGACCGACATGCAACCCGGCTCCAGACCCACCACCGCAATGGGCGCATCGGGCGACGCATTGAGTTGTTGCCCCACCACCTCCACGATCCGGCGCAGCTTCTCGCGAGCCAGATCCAGGTAACCGAAGTCGTAGAGCGGTCGGCCGCAGCACAACGGCGTCGTGGGCAGCACCGCGTCGAATCCGGCGTGGCCCAGCACTTCCACGGCGGCCGTGGCCACCTCGGGATGAAAATGCTCGCAGAACGTATCGACCCACAGGATCACCTTTCTGGGCGTATCGGTGCGGCGAATCCGTTTGCGGTCGCGCCGGCGAAACGACGGCGACGCGAACTTCGGCATGATGCGCTCGGCAGCCACGCCCCCTACCCGCTTCGCGATGGCCGACAGCCCCGGCGTTTGCGTGAACAGATTGGCCAGCCACGGTGCGCGCGCGGCGAGCGGCGCCCAGTCGCCGATGCGGCCCATCGTCAACGCCTGGCGTGGCCGGGCATGCGTCTCGTGATAATGCGAAAGGAATTCTGCCTTGTACGACGCCATGTCGGTGTGGGTGGGGCAGTCGCTGCGGCATCCCTTGCACGACAAACAGGTATCCAGCGCTTCCTTGACGGGCTCGCTTTGCCAACCGTCCTTGATCACATCGCCCTGCAGCATCTCCCAGAAGAGCCGCGAGCGTCCGCGCGTGGAAAACCGCTCGTCGCGGGTGGCCCGATAACTCGGGCACATGGTGCTGCCCTTGCCGCTGCGGCATTTGCCCATGCCCACGCAATGCTCGATCGCGCGCTGAAAGCCATCGCCTTCGGCGCTGCGGAAATTCAAACGGGTATGAACGTTCACGACCTTGTAGGTGGGCCCCATGCGCAGATTCTCATCGACGCGGTATGCATCGATCACCTTGCCGGGATTCATGCGATTGGTGGGGTCCCAGATGCGCTTGAATTCGCGCATCGCTTCCATCAGTTCTTCGCCGAACATGATCGGCAGAAACTCGGCCTTGGCATGGCCATCGCCATGCTCGCCCGTAAGCGAACCGCCACAGTCCACCACCAGCTGCGCAGCCTCGCGCAAAAAGGCACGAAAGGTCGCCACCCCTTCCACCGTGCGCACGTTGAAGGTGATGCGCGCATGCACGCATCCATCGCCGAAGTGGCCGAACAAGGAAGTTTGATAGCCGTAGCGGTCCACCAATGCCTGAAAAGCGCGGAGGTACTCGCCCAGACGATGCGGGTCGACCGCGGCATCTTCCCAGCCCACCTGCGGATCGGGAATCGTGGGGTCGATCGACAACTGCGTGGCCGAGGCGCCGTTTTCCCGGATCGACCACACGCGTTTCTGCATCGCCGGATCGGCAATCACCCATGTCGATGGGCGTGGGCCGGCAGGCCGCGCCGCAAAGTAATCGGCGGCGCGCTGGGCTTGCGCCGTGGCCTCGCCCAGATCATCCGCGCCGAATTCCACCATCACCCAGGCATCGCCCGGCGGCAACAAATCGATCTCGGCCTGCGCCAGATTGCGCGCCTGCAACCCGCGAATGATCGCGCGATCCAGGCCCTCGATGGCGATCGGCGAAAACCGTTGATACTCCGGCACCGCATCGGCGGCCACGTAGATATCGGCGAAGCCCAACACCAGTACCACACGCTGCGATGGACTCTTCACCAGCCGCACGCGAGCGCGCAAGGTGGTCGCACAGGTGCCCTCGGTGCCCACCAAGGCGCGCGCCACGTTGAAGCCGTTTTCGGGTAGCAACTGATCCAGGTTGTAGCCCGACACGCGCCGCTTGATATTCGGAAACTTGCCGCGAATCAGATCGCCGTACCGGTCGCGCAAATCGCGCAATCGGCGATAGATGTCGCCCTGCCTGCCGCCCGCAGCGATAATGGCCTCGAGCTCGGCGTCGGACGTCGGTCCCACCCAGAACCGGGCACCGTCATACGTCATGACTTCAAGCGCTTCAACGTTCTCGAGCGTTTTGCCCGCCATCACCGAATGCGGTCCGCAAGAATTGTTTGCGATCATGCCGCCCAGAGTGCATCGGCTATGCGTCGACGGGTCGGGCGCAAACGTCAGGCCGTGCACTTCGGCCGCATCGCGCAAGCTGTCGCACACCACGCCGGGTTCGACCAGCGCGGTGCCTGCTTCAGGATCGAGGGCAAGGATGTTCGTGCAAAACGGTGAGAGATCGAACACCACGGCGTGATTGACGGTTTGCCCGTTCATCGATGTGCCGCCGCCCCGCATCAACACCGGCGCTTCGTGCTGCGCACAGATACCGATACCGGTCACGAAATCGTCGATCGAACGCGGCACGACTGCGCCGATGGGCACCTGGCGGTAGTTCGAGGCATCTGACGCATACACCGCGCGATGGCCGTCGTCGAAGCGGACGGCATCGCCCAAAGCAACGTTCAGCGCTCGCGCCAATGCATCGTGATCCGTGGCGGTCATGCGGTGGGGTCTCCTGATGGTGGAATGTGAGCGCGCGGCGGGTACTGCGTGGACGCGCAATCGTATGTGGAGCCGTCATTATGGTGGGCACAAGCGCGCTTGAAAAACGTAAGTTTCTCGCCTTATTCATTCGCTTTATGAATGATCTATCGCAAGATCGACGTAAAACTGCGGGATAATTGGTTTTGACCATGACGCCAAAGCATGATCTTTGTGCATTCTCGACGATCACCACAACCCGAATGAATCCCCGTCGCCTGACCCCATCCATGTCGTTACTGCTGGCGTTCGAGGCGAGCGCGCGGCACCTGAGCTTCACGCGGGCTGCCGTCGAACTCTCGCTCACGCAAAGTGCCGTCAGCCGCCAGGTACAGGCCCTGGAAGACTTGCTCGAGGTGCCGCTCTTCAAACGCGAAAAACGCCGCATCCTGCTTACCGAAGCGGGTGCCTTGTATCAACGCGAACTCGGTGGCGCGCTGCAACGCATCCGCAGTGCCTCGTTGCAGGCCATTGCCTATCGTGCAGGCCGCGGCTCGCTGCATCTGGCCGCCTTGCCCACCTTCACCGCAAAATGGTTGATGCCGCGCTTGAACGGCTTCTACGCCAAGCATCCCGGCATCCTGGTGCACCTGCATGCGCGCGTCACGCAGTTCGATCTCGATCTGGCCGGCATCGACGCGGTGATTGCGGTGGGCGACGGCACATGGCCGGGACTGGTGTCCTACCATTTGATGGACGAAGAAGTGCTGCCGGTGATCAGTCCCGCTATGGCCGCGGCGCACCCCATGCACTCACCCAAGGACTTGGCGCAGCATCTGCTGTTGCAGGTGGCCGCCCGCCCGGAAGTATGGCAACGCTGGTTCCTGGCGCAGGATCTACCGCTGAAATCGATGCGGCTGGGTGCGCAGTTCGAGCTCACCACGCACTTGATTCAAGCGGTGGCATCCGGCATCGGCGTGGGCCTGCTGCCCACCTTTCTGGTGGCGGACGACATCGAGCGCGGCGATTTGCAAGCGGCGTTCGATCTGCCCTTCAATACCGGCGCCGGCTATTATTTTTTTACGCCGCCCGAGAAACTCGGCATCCCGGCGATCGCGGCCTTTCGAGATTGGTTGCTGGAAGAAACGGAAAAAGGATAGTGTGCAGCCTGGCGGCGAACGCAGCGAATGCCTTCCGGCAACCGTGTAACCCTCACCGCGCAGACGGCGCTACGCGCCAAGGCTCCCCAGTTGGAACTCGGTATGCCGCCGCGCCAGCAGAATGATGCCGTCGCCATCGGCGTAAACCCAATCGCCCGCCCGCACGGTAATCGCGCCGATCTCGACGTGCGAGGCGATCTCGGCCGGCGGCATGTCTTCTGCCCGATTTGGCCGCGCGCCCAATGCATGGATGCCGACCGGCATGCGGATCAGGTCCTTGGTGTCGCGCACATAGCCGTGCACGATCACACCGGCCCACCCGTTTTGCACGGCGAGTGCCGCCATGCGATCGCCCAGAATCGCATGCTGGGCGTTGCCGCGCCCCTCGGCGATCAGTACCCGGCCTTGTCCGGGCGTGCCCAGGATCGCGGCCAGCGACATCGCCCCATTGGACTGCGGCACGACGGCGAGTGCCACTTCACCGAAATACCAGGGCCGTCCCCCATAAGCATGGAAGCCGTCCGGCAGGATGCGCAGTCCGGCATCCGGCACGCCGCGCAACGCGTCGCACAAATCGGCCGTGGCCCACATTACGTCGCGCGCCAATGCGTACGACGGGGGAACGAAGGGTTGCGTCATGCGTTACTCACTTGGGTCGGTTAAGGAAAATGCGGCTTCACGCCTGACCCGCAACGATGTTGACCGTCATGGCAATAATGAAGACGTTCATGAAAAAGGCGATCACGCCATGCAGCAAGGCCATGCGGCGCAGATGCCGGCTTGTGATCTGAACATCGGACACCTGGAACGTCATGCCGATCACCACGGCGAAATAGGTGAAGTCCCAGTAATCGGGATCCTCCTCTCCCGGAAAATCCAGCCCCCGGTGCGCCGCCCCCAAGTCGCCGTAGTACCCGTGCGCGTAATGCATGGCGAAGATCGAGTTCATGAAAAGCCACGACAGCAGGATGCTGCTGGTGCCCAACACGATATCGAGGACGCTGCCGCCTTTGCTGGCATGTAGTTCGAGCCCGAGCGCAATCAGCACGACGGCGGTCAGCAAGACGCTGGACGCCAGGATGGCCCAGCGCCCCACCGCCTGTGTCGCCGCCGCGCCGCGCATCGTGTCGGGCGTGGAACGATTAAAATAGTAGGCCACTGTGACCAGATATACGATGGCGGTGCCGTCAAATCCCAGCAACACTGCCTGCGTGGGGCGCACGCCGCAAGCCAGCAATATGCCGATCGAGGCGATCAAGATGCCTGCGGCTGCAGTCAACCGGGGGTGGGCGCGCAAGGTTTGTAGCGGCATCGGCGTCAATCGTGCATCGAGGGTGCGTCAGGCGTGTTTGGCTCGCCCGGCATGCCGGCTGGCATGGATCACCCATTAGACATGACGCGTGCGTTTTACCCAAGTGTGACGCCGATGCGGTCCTCACGCGGCCTCGCCCTCACCCACACGAGTCATGGCAGTCCTAAATCGAGCGATATGAAATACCTACTCGGATACTCCGATGAGCTTCAGAATAAAGTGCGCGCACTGACCGATGCCGGCAAGCTGGGCGACATGCTGCAGCAGCGCTATCCCGACGCGCATGGTGTGCGCAACGATCGTGCGCTTTATGCCTATGTGATGGATCTGAAAAACACTTATATCCGCAACGGCGCACAGGTGAATAAAGTGGCTTTCGACAGCAAGTTGCAGGTGATCGCACATGCCTTGGGGCAGCACACCACCATCTCACGGGTGCAAGGCAGCAAACTGAAGACCAAGCACGAGATCCGCGTAGCGTCGGTCTTTCGCGAAACACCCGAGGCCTTCCTGAAGATGATCGCCGTGCATGAGTTGGCGCACCTGAAAGAGAAGCATCACGACAAGGCGTTCTACAAGTTGTGCGAACTGATGGAGCCCAATTACCACCAGTACGAATTCGATCTGCGCCTGTATCTCACGCACCTCGACCTGCCGGGCGCAAAAGCGCTTTGGACGGCCTGACGCCACCCGTATCCCGGCCCATCCACGCTAAAGGATGTGACGCAGAAAATTAGCGGTCACCGGGCTGTTGCTGTCTTGCCGATGCAGCATGGCCAACTCGGAAAATACGGGCGCACCCGCAAGCGGCTTGAACACGACGTCGTGCAGCACGATACGCCCGATCACCACGTCGGGCAGAACCGAAATCCCCCGTCCCAGCGACACATGCGTCAGGACCGTCATCAGGCTGCCCGGTCGGCCGGCGATCTGCGGTGTGAACCGCCCGCGCCGCGCAACGGCCCAGGTGCCATTTTCCTGCTCCGGCATCACAAACCATTCGTCCTTGAGCGCCGCCGCCCGCACACTGCCCGGCTGGTCGGCCAGCCGATGGTCGCTCGGTAGCGCCACACAGAAGCGCTCTCGCGAAAGCACATGCGCGGCGATCTGCTTGGGTAACGCCATGGGAAGCCGCACGAACGCGGCATCGACGTCGCCGGCTTTGAGCCGCGTCGGCAACGATGCCATCGACATTTCTCGAACATCGACATGCACCTCGGGCCATGCGGCACGAAAGGATCGCACGGCCGTCTGCAAGGTTCCGGCCAGCGCCGCCGACCCCACATAGCCGATATCGAGTTTGCCTGCCTCGCCCCTCCCCGCGCGCTTTCCGGCCGCCACCGCGTCGTCGAACCGCTGCAGTGCCTGCTCGGCCTCGCTGCGGAACGCTTCGCCGGCGGTGGTGAGGACGACCGCCCGCTTGCTGCGCAGGAAGAGCGCCGTGCCGAGCGTGCGTTCGATTTCCTGGATTTGTACGGTCAATGTGGGCGCGGCGATGCCGAGGCGCTCCGCCGCGCGGGCGAAATGCAGATGTTGGGCCGCTTCGAGGAAATAACGCAGATGTCTGAGTTCGATCAAGGGAATCTACGGCGTCAATTAGGTAAAACCTAATTATCGGTCAAATTACCAGCAATGATCCTAATGCCGGATCTTGCTCCAATAGGGGCATCCCTCATCTGGAGCACCCTGAACATGATTCCCTCGAAGTCGATTTCTCACGCCCTTTCGGCATTGGCGCTGTTGACGTCAGTCACGCTGTCGGTCAATGCGGTAGCGGCGCCTGCCGCCGCTCCGGTCGAACCGCGCCTTTCGCTTGCTCAGGCGCAGCAGATTGTGCGCGCCGCCCAAGCCAAGGCGGAACAGGAAGGCTGGCCGGGCGTGATTTCGGTTGCCGACAGCAGCGGCCTGCCGATTCTTACGTTGCGTATGGATCATGCGGCGGTACCCGCCGGCGTGGAACTCGCGCCTGCCAAGGCCCGCACGGCAGCGTTGTTTCGCCGCCCGAGCGCCGATCTCGAGAACGCCGTGAACGGTGCGCGGCCGGCCCTGGCTACCGCGCGTGGTTTTGTTCTGCTGCGCGGTGGCCTGCCGATCAAAATGGGCGAGCAGATCGTTGGCGCGATCGGTGTGTCGGCCGATACGCCCGACCATGATGAGGCGATTGCAGCCGCGGGCGCCAGTGCCCTGAGGTAGGCAAGTTCCGCACAGGCACGTGTGCATGGGCAAGTTCTGCACAGGCACGTCCTGCAATGACCTGCCCCCCGACGCACGCGTCCTGAGCGGGACGCGCCGTGTGATGCGCGCGTTTACTCGAAAACGGCGATCGATTCGACGTGCCCGGTGTGCGGGAACATATTCACCACGCCGGCCTGCTTCAGGCGATACCCCCCATCGTGCACGAGGATGGCGGCGTCGCGTGCCAGCGTGGCCGGCGCGCACGAGACGTACACGATGCGTTTGGGCCGCTCTTCAGGCGACAATGCAGCCAGCGCGATCGACAACGCGTGCGCACCCTCGCGCGGCGGGTCGATCACCATGCGATCGAACTTGCCCAGACCGCGCAGCCAGTCCACATCCACTTCGAAGAGATTGAGCGTCGAGAAATCGATCCGGTCCGACAGGCCATGCAAGGCCGCGGCCTCACGCGCACGGTCGGTCAGCGGCTTGCTGCCTTCCACACCCACGGCTTCGCGCGCCACCGTGGCCAGCGGCAAGGTGAAGTTGCCCAGTCCACAGAACATATCCGCAACGCGATCGTCGGGCGCCACCTCGAGCAACGCCAGGGCACGCTGAATCAGCGTGCGGTTGACGGTGTGGTTGACCTGAGTGAAGTCGGTGGGCCGATAAGGCATGCGCAAACCGAACTGCGGCAGCGTATAGGCCAACTGGTCGGCGTGCTCACGCTCCAGCGGATGCACGGTATCGGGGCCCTTGGATTGCAGCCACCATTGCACGTCATGGTCCTGCGCAAATTCGCGCAAAATACGCAAGTCGTCGTCGGTGAGCGGCGCAAGATGGCGCAGCAACAGCACCGTGACCTTGTCGCCCACGGCCACTTCGATCTGCGGATTGCGATCGGGCGCCGACAACGTGCCGAGCATCGCGCGCAGCGGCGTGATGAGCGCGCTCACATGCGGCGGCAGCACCAGGCATTCGTTCATATCCACGACATAGCTGCCGCTGCGTTCGCGAAAGCCCACCAGCACCCCGCCCTTCTTGGGCACGAGGCGCACGGACCAACGGGCACGGTACCGGTAGCCCCAGGTGGGCCCATGCATGGGCGCCAGCATCACATCGGGGCGCAGTTTGCCCAAATGCCAAAAGGCGTCTTCCAGCACGCGCTGCTTGACAGCGATCTGGGCCGCAGGCTCCAGATGCTGCATCGAACAGCCCCCACACACACCGAAGTTGGGACAGGCCGGGATCGTACGTTGCGGCGAGGGCCGCAGAATCTTGTCGACCCGGGCAACCTCGTAGGACGGTTTTTGACGAACTGGGGTATACGTCACCCGTTCGCCGGGCAAGGCACCCTGAACGAAAATGACTTTGCCTTCATGGCGTGCTACGCCACGGGCTTCCAAGTCCAACGATTCGATATCAAGAAAATCGGCCATCGAGACACAACGCAATCAAAGAGAAGAGGCGGCATTGTAGGAAAATGCCGCCTCCGCGTCTTGGCCTAATCGGCCGTGTTGCTTATGCGCCCGTGGGGGGCGGCGGGGCAACGTCGCCGCGTTGCATCCGTTTTTGCTTCATTTCGTCGTGGCGCGCCTGGCGAACCTTGACGATTTCAGTCACCTGGCCCTTCTGGGCATCGGTCAAACTATCCCAGACGGCCAGCCACTGATCGCGCACCTGACCGCGCTCGGCCGTGAACTGTTCGCGACCCTTGCCCGATTCGTCGGACAATGCCCGCGGATCGAGTTTGTTGGCTTTCAGTTGGCTGGCGAGCAAATCGTGACGCGACTTGCCGGCGTCGCGCATCTTCTCGTGCAAGGTGCGCGAGGCCGTGCGGGCCGTGTCGACCTTGGCTTGCTGGGCGCTGGTGAGCTTCAGGCTTTCGACCTGGGCTTTGCTCAGAGGGCCGAGGCCGGGAATCATGATGCCGTCACGCATCATCATGCGGCCATGGCGGCCTTCCTGATGCTTGCCCGGCTTACCGGCGTGATCGCCACGCGGCGACGTGGCGGAAGAGGATGCGGCGCCTGTCGTTGACGCATCGCTCGTGGCCGCGACGGCCATTCCCGTCGACCCTGCGGCGGCAAGCGCCAAGGTCAAGCCGGCAACCAGAGGACGAAAATTGAATGCGGTCATGACAATCTCCTGTGTGATGTGAACGCAGGCAGATTGTGCGGCCGGAGCGGTTACGCGCCGGTTTCGAACACGGCGCCGTTATTTCAATCGATTGCGAAGCGGAATCGGCGTATCAGTCGCCGGCCGGCCAGGCCGCGAGATACTCGGCCCAGTGCGGCGCGTCACTGGCGGCAAGCGTTTCGCGCACTAGCGCGATTTCAGCGTCGTAGGCATGACGATCGAGTTCGCCGCGCAGCAATTGAAAGCGGCAGTACACCAGCCACGTATTAACGACGTCCGTTTCGCAATACGCGCGCACTTCGTCGGCGCGGCCCGTGGTCCACGCTTCCCATACCTTGCTGCCATCCATTCCCAGCTTGCCGGGAAAGCCGCAGAGCTTCGCCAGATCGTCCAGCGGCGCGTTGGCACGGCCGTTGAACTTGGCCAGCACATCCATCAGATCGGTATGACGCGGGTGGTAGCGGCTGATGTAATTGTTGTACTTGAAGTCGCGGTCTTCTTCGCCCATGTCCCAATAGCGCGGCGCGGGCACGCCGTGAATGAGGCTGCGATAGTGCAGCACCGGCAGGTCGAAGCCCGAGCCGTTCCAGCTCACGAGTTTTGGCGTGTAGCGCTCGATGGTCTTGAAGAAGCCGGCGAGCAAGGCCGACTCAGGGTCGTCGGGGCCGCCGATGCACTTCACACGAAAGCCGTTGTCGTCGCGAAACGCGCAACCGATGACGGCCACCTGATGCAAGTGCAACGGCATGAAGTCGTGGCCCGTCGCCTCGCGGCGCACCGCCAGTGCCCGCTCGACGACCTCGAGATCGGACACTTCCGGCCCCCAGCCGTTCAATCGCCGCAATCCTGCCGCGTCGGGCAGGGTTTCGAGGTCGAAGACGAGCGTGGGGATCATTTCTGCGGCAGATACTTGAGCGGATCGACCGGCGTGCCCTGGCGCCGGACCTCGAAGTGCAGACGCGGTGACGTCGCGTCGGTTTGTCCGATTTCGGCGATCTTGGCACCGCGCTTGACCTCTTGCCCGGTCTTGACCAGCAGCGTGCGGTTGTGCGCGTAGGCCGTAATGAAGCCGTTCTGGTGATTGATGATGATCAGATTGCCCAGGCCGCGCACACCGTTGCCGCTGTACATGACCTTGCCATCTGCCGCAGCATTGACCGGATCGCCAGGCGCGCCGGCGATATCGATACCCTTGCTGTTGGCATTGAACGTTTGAATCAGGTCGCCGCTGGCGGGCCAGCCCCAGTTGATCACGCCTGCATCGGGCGCAGGTGCCGTGCGGGCCGGCGTGGCCACGGGAGGCGGCGCGGCGGGAGTGGCCGGCGTGCCCTCGTCCGGTTTCATCGCGTTGTCATCGAGCGGACGAGGTTGCGGTGTTGTACCGGTAATCGGCGTGACACGCGATCCGCCGGTCGACGGCGCGGCCGCCACGGCACCACTGGCGGACAGCTTGAGCACCTGGCCCACCGTCAACTGGTTGGGATCGGTGAGGTTGTTCCAGCGGCGCAGGCTATCCATATCCACGTTATGGGCGCGGGCGATCTTCAACAGCGTATCGCCGGGTCGCACCACATACGTGCCACCAGCTTGCGCAGTGGGCGCGGCCTGGCCGTTGGACAGATCGGTGACCGGCGCACGCGTGCCGGTGGAACTGCATCCTGCCAGTACGAGCATACCGAGAACGGCGACGCCCATGGTTGGGCGCAACCGCCATGCAACGGACACGTTGGGGGACACACGGTCGGTCAGTTGCAACTGCCCGTCTTGCATAGAGATATCTCCTGTTTGCTCAAGATTGTATGCCGGGCTTAAGCGGCACGAAACGCACGGCTTCAAGTTCTGTTCTTTTCCAGCTCGCCTGGCCGGTGCGCTCGATCATGACGAGTCGCTGATGGGTCGTGCCTTCGGGCGCGATCAATCGTCCATTGGGAGCGAGCTGGGTCAACAGGGCCTGCGGAATCGTCATACCTGCAGCGGCGACAACAATAGCATCGAATGGGGCGACGCCGGGCAAGCCCAACATACCGTCGCCATAGACCAAGCGCACGCGGGTCGTCAGGCGCAGGGCCCTCAGATGCGTGCGCGCCAAATCGTACAAACCGCGGATGCGTTCGATCGCATGCACCTCACGGACAAACTGAGACATGACGGCGGCTTGATAGCCGCAGCCGGCACCCACTTCGAGCACGCGCGTGGGCTGCCGATCGGCGCAGATCGCCGCCAGCATGCGTGCCACGACCCACGGCTGCGAGATGGTTTGCGAATGGCCGATGGGCAACGCCGCGTCTTCATAGGCACGGCTGGCCAAGGCTTCATCGACGAAGATGTGGCGCGGCACGTTGTGCATCGCGGCCAGCACCCGCTCATCGGTAATGCCCTGCTGCCGCAGGCGCTGCACCATCGCCGCCCGCAGGCGTTCGGAGTTCAACCCCAGATTGAGGCCTGGGTCGGGCAGGATGCGCGCGGCTGACGGGCGCGGCAACGCCGCGGCTGAAATACGCGTATTGCTGTTGGCCGCCGAATAGCCGGGGCCCAGGCCACCGCCGCTTGCCGCAGGCGTACGGCCGCGGGGCTCGTCCTGGCCCGCGCGCGAGCCGGATGCGGTGCCGCGCGCCGGGTAGGCCGGGGTCACGGGTTTGCGCATAGCGGCTCCGCCCAACGGCTCACTTCGGCCATCTGCGCCTGATGCGTCAGATCGAGACGCAGCGGTGTGATCGACACCGCGCCCGCACTCACGGCATGGAAGTCGGTACCGTCGGTCGCATCCGACGCCAGGCCCGCCTTGCCGATCCAGTACACCGTGTCGCCGTAGGGCGTGGTGGTTTTGACGACGGGTTCGGACGGGTGACGCTTGCCCAGTCGGGTCACGCGCATGCCCTGCATGCGGTCCAGCGGACGATTGGGAATGTTGACATTCAACAACACCGGCGCGCGCAAGGGCTGCGCCAACTGCCGTTGAACCACCTGCCGCGCCATCTGAGCGGCGGCTTCGATGTGTGCCCAGCCTTTTTCTTCAAGCGAAAAAGCAATCGCCGGAATACCGAAAAGATAACCCTCGGTGGCGGCCGCCACGGTACCGGAATACAACGTATCGTCACCCATATTGGCGCCGTTATTGATCCCGGACACCACCAGCGACGGACGCGTTTTCATCAAGGCCGTGAGCGCGACGTGCACGCAATCCGACGGCGTGCCATTCACGCAGAAGTAGCCGTTATGGGCCTCGCGGACGGTCAACGGCCGATTGAGCGTAAGCGAATTGGACGCCCCACTGTGATTGGACTCAGGCGCGACGACCGTCAGCTCACCCAAGTCGCGCAGCGCGTCGACCAGCGCATCGAGCCCGGGGGCGGTATAACCATCGTCGTTGGAAACCAGTATCTGCATTCGCACCCAGAAGATAAAAAAAGCGCCTGAACGCGACGAATTGTACCGCCGATGTTCACCACCTGATGATCCTGTGGCGACACACACGCTAAAATCGCCGCCCATAACGAATCTGTATTGGAGAAGACGAGATGGCAGGCGACTCGATTAACCTTATTACCAGCATTGGGCTCATCGCCCTCGCCTATCTGATCGGCTCCATTCCGTTTGCCGTGGTGGTCAGCAAGCTGATGGGTTTGCAAGACCCGCGCACGTACGGATCCAAGAATCCGGGCGCCACGAATGTACTGCGCACGGGCAACAAAGCCGCTGCCCTCCTGACGTTGCTGGGCGACGCATTCAAGGGCTGGTTCGCGCTGTGGCTGGCCCATCGGCTGGCCGGTGCAGGTAACCTGCCCAGTGCTCTGGAAGGTGCGGTGGCCGTTGCCGTGTTTCTCGGCCACGTCTATCCCATCTTCCTGCGCTTTCAGGGCGGCAAGGGTGTGGCCACGGCGCTCGGCGTGCTGTTCGCCCTGCAACCCTGGCTTGGGCTGGCTACGGCGCTCACCTGGCTGATCATCGCCGTATTCTTCCGCTACTCGTCGCTCGCGTCGCTGGTCGCGGCATTGTTCGCGCCGGTGTATTACGTGTTCGGCTCGGGGGTATGGTGGTATGCGCAAGCGCCCGTGACGGCAGCGCTCGTGGTGATCGGCGGGTTCCTGTATTGGCGCCATCGGGCCAATATCGCACGATTGATGCGGGGCACCGAAACCAAGATCGGATCGAAAAAGAAGGCCTGACGATTGGGCATCGGGCGCCTATCGAGATTTACGCCCCCAATTCCGCCAGATCCCAGCGCGGCCGCACCGTAAACGCGTGCTGGCCGCGCTCCAGTGTGGCCAAGCCCGCCTTCACGCGCTCACTGGCGGCAAACGCAATCATCGCGCCGTTATCGGTACAGAATTCGAGCGGTGGAAAGAACGACTCAGCCTGCATGCCGGGCAGCACGCGAGCCAGATTGTCGCGCAGCCGTGTGTTGGCGCCCACGCCGCCGGCCACCACCAGGCGCTTGAGCCCGGTTTGCTTCAAGGCCTTGATGGCTTTGGCGCTCAGCACATCCACGATCGCGGCCTGTGTGGCGGCAGCCAGATCGGCACGCGTCTGGTCGCTCAAGCCGCCAGGATCTTGCGAATGCTGTTTCACCTTGGTGAGGACGGCCGTCTTCAGACCGCTGAAGCTGAAATCCAGATCGCCACTGTGCAGCATCGGCCGTGGCAATACAAAACGCGTCGCATCGCCCTGCTCCGCCAGACGCGCCAAGGCCGGCCCGCCTGGATAGCCCAGCCCCATCAGCTTGGCCGATTTATCGAAGGCCTCGCCCGCAGCGTCGTCAAGCGTTTCGCCCAGCAGTTCGTAGCGGCCCACGCCATCCACGCGCATTAACTGGGTATGGCCGCCGGACACCAGCAGCGCCACGAACGGAAAATCGGGTCGCGGCTGCGCCAGCAGGGGCGAAAGCAGATGCCCTTCGAGGTGGTGAATCGGAATGGCCGGCAGATCGCGCGCCCAGGCGAACGCCTGCGCGACGCTCGCCCCCACCAGCAGTGCGCCGGCCAGGCCCGGCCCGGCGGTGTACGCCACGGCGTCCACATCCTGCGGCCCAAGCCCGGCACGTTGCAGCACGTCGCGGGTTAGCGGCACCACGCGCCGGATATGGTCGCGGGACGCGAGCTCGGGCACCACGCCGCCGTAGGCCTGGTGCATGGCGATCTGGGAGTGCAACGCGTGCGCCAGCAGACCGCGTTCGGTGCAGACGAGGGCCACGCCCGTTTCGTCGCAGGAGCTTTCAAAGCCGAGAATAATCATGGCGGGAGAGTGTACAACTGTGGCGAGGTGGTTTATTTTGCGCCCTTCCCTCCAGCTTCACAGAAGGCGGCTTTCCATGCTCGAAAGATTGTTCCATTTGCGCGAACATGACACCCAGGTGCGTACTGAAGTCGTCGCCGGCTTTACGACCTTCCTGACGATGTCGTACATCATCTTCGTCAATCCGGACATTCTGTCGTCGACGGGCATGGACCGCAATGCCGTCTTCGTGGCGACCTGCCTGGCCGCCGCCATCGGCACCCTGATCATGGCGTTCGTGGCCAATTGGCCGATCGGCATGGCGCCGGGCATGGGGCTCAATGCGTTCTTCGCCTTCACCGTGGTCAAGACCATGGGCTACACGTGGGAGCAGGCACTCGGTGCGGTGTTCGTCTCAGGCGTCATCTTCCTCATTCTCACCCTCACCGGCGTGCGCGCCTGGCTGATCAAGGGCATCCCAGCGTCATTACGTAGCGCCATCGCGGCCGGCATCGGCTTGTTTCTGGCCATCATTGCCCTGTCGAATGCGGGCATCGTCGTGGCGCATCCCGCCACCAAAGTCAGCCTGGGCGATCTGCGCACCCATGGCCCCCTCTTCGCCATCCTGGGCTTTTTCATCATTGCTTCGCTCGATGCGCTGCGCGTGCGCGGCGCCATTCTGATCGGCATCATCGCCGTCACCCTGCTGTCGATGGCACTGGGGTACACCACCTTCAATGGCGTGTTTTCGGCCCCGCCGAGCCTGGCACCCACTTTCCTGAAACTCGACATCATGGGCGTGCTCAATATCGGGTTGCTCAATGTGATTCTGGTATTCGTGCTGGTCGAGGTGTTCGACGCCACCGGCACGCTGATGGGCGTGGCCAAGCGCGCGGGGTTGATTCCCGAGGGCAAGCCGAATCGCCTGGGCCGCGCCTTGTTTGCCGACAGCACCGCCATCGTCGCGGGCTCGGTACTGGGTACCAGCAGCACTACGGCATTCGTCGAAAGCGCGTCGGGCGTGCAGGCCGGCGGCCGCACCGGCCTGACGGCACTGGTGGTCGCGTTGCTGTTTCTGGCGGCGCTCTTCATCGCACCGCTGGCGGGTTCGGTGCCCGCCTACGCCACGGCGCCCGCGCTGCTGTATGTGGCGGGCCTCATGATGCGCGAACTGATCGATATCGACTGGAACGACGTCGCCGAGGCGACACCTGCTGCGCTGACCGCACTGGTGATGCCCTTCACCTACTCGATCGCCAATGGCCTGGCGTTCGGTTTCATCAGCTACGTCGTGCTGAAGACGGCGACGGGTCGCATGCGGGAGATCCACCCCGCAACCTGGCTGGTGGCGGTGCTGTTCGTGCTGCGCTATGCGTTCTTCGCCGACCATTGAACGGACCGCATCGTCGATTCGGGTGGCAACGAACGCCATCCGAGCCGATGACGAACGCGTGCAGTGCCCTGCCATGGTCATTCATTGAGGCTATCGGGGTCATTGCCTCGATCAATACACCCCACCCGGCGGCAAGGTTGTTACGGCAGCAATGCGGCGAGACTCGTACACTGTTCTCATAGAACTATTGGGAGTACTCCTATGAAAACGCTGACCGATGTGCCGATTTCCGTATTGGATCTGGCACCGATCGCCCAGGGTGGCACCGCCGCCGACGCGTTCAACAATAGCGTAAGCCTCGCTCAACACGTCGAGCGCCTGGGCTACACCCGTTATTGGCTTGCCGAGCACCACAACATTGCCGGTATCGCCAGTAGCGCCACGTCGGTATTGATCGGCCACGTGGCCGGTCACACGAGCACGTTGCGTGTGGGATCGGGCGGCGTGATGCTGCCCAATCATGCACCGCTGGTGATTGCCGAGCAGTTCGGCACGCTGGCCACGCTTTATCCGAACCGTATCGATCTGGGCCTGGGCCGTGCGCCCGGTACCGACGGCCTGACGCTGCAGGCGCTGGGCCGCGATTACAGCGCGGGCAATCAGTTTCCCGAGCTGCTGGACGAGCTGCGCTTTTTCTTCCAGCCGGCGCAAGACGGTCAACGGGTGCGCGCCATCCCGGGCGCCGGTGTGGACGTGCCGATCTGGCTCCTGGGTTCGAGCGACTTCAGCGCGCGCCTGGCCGCCAAGCTGGGGTTGCCGTTTTCCTTTGCCGGTCACTTTTCGCCTGAAGGCATGGCGGCGATGCGGCTGTATCGGCACCTGTTCCAACCGTCGGCTACGCTCGATCAACCGCACGCCATGATCGGCGTGCCGGTAATCGCAGCGGATACCGACGAGCAGGCGCAGTTTTTGTCGACGACGCAGCAGCAGAAATTTCTGTCGCTCGTGCGCGGCCGTCGCCTGCAATTGCAGCCCCCGGTCGAGACGATGGACGGCATCTGGAACAGCGTCGAGCGTGCTGCGGTCCAGGAAAAGTTGGGGGCGTCGATCGTGGGCGGGCCCGAAACGGTGCGCAATCGGTTGAATGCGCTGATCGCCGAGACGCAAGCCGATGAAGTGATGATCGTTTCCGACTTCTTCCGGCATGAAGACCGCTTACGGTCGTACGAGATCGTGGCCGGCCTCAAACAGAACCAGCCTGCCGCGCAGGCCGAAACCGTGGGTGCTTGATCGCACGCCCACCTTTTATTGAAAGGACATCGCATGAGTTTGATCGAACTGAATAAAGACACTTTCCAGGACGCCATCACCGAAGGCGGCACCGTCATCATCGATTTCTGGGCGCCGTGGTGTGGACCCTGCAAGAATTTCGGGCCGGTTTTCGAACAGGCGGCGGAAAAGCATGAGGGCATCACGTTTGCCAAGGTAAACACCGATGAGCAGCAGGAACTGGCCGGCGCCTTGGGCATCCGCTCGATCCCGACCCTGATGGCGTTCCGGGAAAAAGTGCTGCTGTTTTCGCAACCCGGTGCCCTCTCGGCGGGTCAATTCGAAGAACTGATCGGCAAGATCCAGGAAGTCGATATGGCCGACGTGCACAAGCAGATCGCCGAAGCACAAACGCCGGCAAGCGAAAACAACGCTTCTTGATCGGTGCGGCTTAGCTTGGGTGGGCTGGCGGATCGACTGCTGACCAGCCCCCTCTGCCGCGCGTGATGTCAGTCCAGAGCCGGCGCAATGCCGGCTCGTGTGCGATCGGCACCGTGATCACCAGCGCTACACCATCGGCACCATACTGTTCCGACGTGACGACCGCGCCATGTGCCGCGAGCCGCGGCGTCAGGATGGGCCACTCGCTGAAGCTGCAATGCGCGTCGATCACGACTTGCGGCACGACGGTCGCCCGCGGCGCGTCGCGCAGGCATTGCGCCGCGCAGCCGCCATAGGCGCGCACCAGTCCGCCCGCACCCAGTTTCACCCCGCCAAACCAGCGGATCACCACCACGGCCACGCCGTCCAGTCCCTGTCCGTCGATGGCTTGCAGGATCGGCTTGCCGGCCGTGCCGCTGGGCTCACCGTCGTCATTGAAGCGATAGGACTGGCCGATGCGATAGGCCCAGCAATTGTGCGTGGCAGTGGCATCGTGCACGCGCTCGAAAAACGCCCGCGCCTCGTCGACCGAGGCGACCGGCGCGGCATGCGCCACGAACCGGCTCTTTTTGATATCGACCTCGTGTGAGGTGGGTGCGGTGAGCGTTTCCATCAGAGACGATCAACCGCCGCGGCCCGTGCCTGCAATCAGCTCTCGATACCGCGCGATTGCAGGTAGTCTTCGTAACCGCCGCGATAATCGACGATCTCGCCGGACGGCAGGATTTCGATGATGCGCGTAGCCAAGCCGTAGACGAACTCGCGATCGTGCGACACGAACACCAGCGTGCCCTCGAACAGGTCGAGCGCGTGCTGCAGCGACTCGATCGATTCCATGTCCAGGTGGTTGGTGGGCTCATCCATGAGCAGCACATTGTGCCGGCCCAGCATCAGGCGGCCGAAGCTCATGCGGTTTTTCTCACCGCCGGACAGCACCTTGACTGCCTTCGGGATGTCGTCGCTCGAAAACAGCAAGCGGCCTAGCACCGAACGCATCGACTGGTCGTCGTCGCCCTGCTGGCGATAGTCGCCCATCCAGTCGAACAGATTGACATCGGATTGGAAGTCCTCCGACACGTCCTGCGGCATGTAGCCGCGATCCGCGTTTTCGGACCACTTGATCTCGCCACTATCGGGCTTGATGTCTTCAGCCAGCAAGCGCAGCAGCGTGGTCTTGCCGACGCCGTTGGCGCCGATAATAGCGACCTTCTCGCCCGCATCGATCATGGCCGAGAATTTTTTGATGACCGGTTGATCGTAGGTTTTGGTCAACTGCTCGACCGTGACGGCCAGGCGATGCATGACCTTGTTCTGCTCGAAGCGGATGTACGGATTTTGACGCGACGAGGGCTTGACCACCACCGTCTCGGCCTTGATGCGGTCGATCTGCTTCAAGCGCGACGTGGCCTGACGAGCCTTGGATTTATTCGCGGCGAAGCGACGCACGAAATCCTGCAGGTCGCTCACGCGCTCCTTGGCCTTGGCGTTGCTGGCCTGCTGACGCTCGCGGGCCTGCGTGGAGGCCAGCATGTAGTCGTCGTAATTGCCCGGGTACACGCGCACTTCGCCGTAATCCAGATCGGCCATGTGGGTGCACACGGCATTCAGGAAGTGCCGATCGTGGCTGATGATGATCATCGTGCTCTGATAGCCGTTGAGCACGTTTTCCAACCAGCGGATCGTGTTGATATCCAGGTTGTTGGTCGGCTCGTCGAGCAGCAGCACATCGGGATTGGAAAACAGGGCTTGCGCCAGCAGCACACGCAGCTTCCAGCCCGGCGCGATCTCGCGCATGGGGAGGTTGTGCTGCTCGACCGGAATTTCCAGGCCCAGCAGCAATTCGCCGGCGCGCGCTTCGGCGGTGTAGCCGTCATACTCGGCGAACTTGGCCTCCAGGTTGGCGGCCTCCATGTAGTCTTCTTCCGTGGCGTCCGGATTGGCATAGATGGCATCGCGACGCGCCATCACGTCCCACATCTCGTTGTGGCCCATCATGACCGCATCCAGCACGCGCTTGTCTTCGAACGCGAACTGATCCTGGCGCAGTTTGCCCAGGCGCACGCCCGGCTCCAGCGACACATTGCCTGCCGTCGACTCGAGGTCGCCCCCGATGATCTTCATGAAGGTCGATTTGCCGGAGCCGTTGGCGCCGATGAGCCCGTAGCGGTTGCCCTCGCCGAATTTGACGCTGACGTTTTCGAAAAGCGGTTTGGGGCCGAACTGGATAGTGAGATTGGCTGTCTGGATCAAGATAAAGGTCGCTAGTGGGCGTTATGCTGGCGCGGCAGGCCAAAAAGCAACAACCCCGCTCTGAAAACGGGGCGCTGATGCGGTTGCCTGCACACGGCCGGCAAGGGGCGCCGGCAAAAAATCAATCGAACAGTGTACCAAGCGCAGATGACGGCGTCAGCTTGAGGCCGTGTGCCCGCATTCTGGACCGCAATGGGCATGGTCGTCGTGATGATGGGGATCGTGTCCCTCCGCGCCATGATTGTGAGGATGCGCATGGTCGTGCGTGTGCTCGATCAATACCAGGTGCACCATGCCGGGTTCGCTGGCCAAGCCCACCTTGCGGCCGATCGGCAATGTGGCCTTGGTGGGCACATGGCCGTAGGGCAAGCCGGTGAGCACAGGCACCTTCACCTCGCGACGCAGCCAGGCGATCACTTCGGAAAGATCGTAGCCGCGATCGTGGGGCGCCAGCCGGTACTGCGTGAACTGGCCCAGCACGATCGCCTTCTGGCGTTGCAGGATACCGGCCTGCCAAAGCTGGATCAACATGCGTTCGATACGGTAGGGATGCTCGCCCACATCTTCCAGAAACAGGATGCCGCCGCCGATGCTCGGCATGTATGGGGTCCCGATCAAGGCGGTCAGAACCGCAAGGTTGCCGCCCCAGAGCGTGCCCCGGCAATCGACCGGATCGGCATCCTCGGACTCGAAACTGAGAATCTCCAGTTCGTCGCGCATGGCTTCGCCGAACAGTGCGTCGGTCAGGTCATCCACTTCGGGCTGGCAGAAGTCGGCGACCAGCGTGGGTCCGGTAAAGCTTTCGGCACCTGTCTGCGCCAACAGCGCCAGGTTGAAGGCGGTGAAATCGCTCAAGCCAACGAATCGCTTGTCGCTATCGGCGACGGCACGCCAATCGATATGCGGCAGCAGACGTGTGAGGCCGTAGCCCCCACGCGTGGCCATCACGATCGGCGCCGGCTGGGCAATGGCACGGGCAATCGCTTGCAGCCGCTCCGCATCCGTGCCGGCAAAACGCTGGTGCACGGCCAGCGCCGATGCATCCAGGGTGGTTGGAAAGCCTTGGGCGGCCAGACGCTCGCGGCCCAGCGCGATGTCGGCCTCGGGGCCGATCGCCGATGCGGGCGAGAACAAATAAATATCAGTGTTGTGTTGCGGGGTCGTCATGCTGCGATGTCCTTGCGGCGGCGGGCGCGGAAAAACGTGCGGAGAATGTTCGCACAGGCTTCGGCGCGCACGCCCCCTTCTACTGTCGTATGGTGATTGAGTTGCGCCACGGCGCCGATGTCGAGCACGCTGCCGCAGGCGCCGGTTTTGGGATCGTTGGCGCCGTATACCACTCGCGCCAGCCGCGCATGCAGCATGGCGCCGATGCACATGATGCAGGGCTCCAGCGTCACATAGAGCGTCAGCCCGGGAAGGCGGTAATTGGCGGCCTGTCGGGCGGCATCGCGCAGCGCCACCACTTCCGCATGCGCCGTGGGGTCGTGATCGATGATGGTGCGATTGCACCCGCGACCCACGATCTGCCCATCGGCCGAAACCACGATCGCCCCCACCGGCACTTCACCGAGCGCCTGCGCGGCGTGCGCCTCTTCCAGCGCGGCGTCCATGAAAGCGGCGTCGATATCGGCATTGAAAATAAAAGTTGTTGCATTGGACGCCGCCGTCGCGCTCGGCACACTGGGCTCAGCCACGATAGGCCCTCGCCTTGATGGCCATGCGCCCCGCCACGCTGGCAAGCGCCTCTTCCAGCCATTGATACAGCTCGGCGTCTTCATCGTAGCGCGCTTGATTGAGATTGGACACGCGCCCTTCCTCGATGAAGCCCCAGGCCCGGCTCCGCTTGTTCCGATGCTTCGGATCCCACACGCCGAAGGCAAAACCGCCCGCCTGCCGGATCAGTGAAAAACAAGGAATATCGGTGTAGCCGTCGCCCACGAATACCATTTGATCGAGCGGCACGCGCAAACGCTCTTCAGGGATCTTGCGATTGACCTCGAAAGGTTTGCTGCGCGACGCCGCACCGATAATGCCTTTCTGGATATGAAATACGTAGCGGGTTTTATCCGTAAAACTCACGATGCGGCGCGGAAACGCGATGCCGCCGGCCGCATCGTAAGTGAACTCGGAGGCCCAGATATCGGTGAATTCATGTGCGATCGACGTGTGACGCACCACGTCGCCGATGCCGCTGGAAATCAGATAGAACTCCAGCGCCACCTGGGGATGCGTGGCCCGCAAGGCTTCTCGCAGACGGGCAAACAATGTGGGAACGCCATCGTGCAACGGCAACGACCTGCCCCAGGCCTGCAAACGGGCTTGCGTGATGGTGCCGTGATCGCCGCGTTGCGACAACTCGATCATGCGATGCAGATAGGCCGGCACGGGATCCCAATCCTGCTCGAACAGCAGCGGATCGACCGCGTCCTTCCAGAACGCAGCGGTATCCACACCGATGCTCGCCAAAAAGCCCGACGTGCTGTCGGGCGCTAGCGTGTCGTCAAAATCGAAAACCAGGGCGATGACGTCGGACATGAAGGCGGGTAAATGACTGCAGCCCAGAGCTGCAAACCCGTATTCTAGCTGGCGGCCATCCCGTGATTGCTACTGTGCCGCAAAAGGGATCGCGGTGCCCTTCCCGCAGCAGTGCTGCTGGGATGCCGCGTCAGGCTTCGACCGTCTGCAGAAAGGCATAGAGTCGCCGCTCGTCGGCATCCAGCCCGCGCGGTCCCTTCGCCGCCGACTTGGCCGGCAACGTGCCTTCAAGATAATGCTCGATGATTGCGGGGTGGATATAACACGCCCGGCACACCGAAGGCGTATTGCCCAACTTCTTTGACACGGCTTTCACCACGTCGACCACGGTGCGCTTGGCCGCGGCAGGCGATTCCCAGGGAATCTGCTGCAAGGCCGACATCGCGAGTACCGATCCCGACCAAGTGCGATAGTGCTTGGCCGTGAATTCGCCCTTGCCGGTATCGCGTAGAAAATCGTTCACGCCGCCCGAACCCACCGTGCGCTTTTCGCCGTTGTCATTCAAATAGTGGAACAGCTCCTGACCGCTGATCTCCATGCAGCGCTTCATTACGCTAGCGATGCGGCGATCATTGATGGTCACGTCATGCTCCACGCCGCTTTTTCCCTTGAAGCGGAACCGCATTTTCTGCCCCGCCATGGAAATATGGCGGCGGCGCAATGTGGTGAGCCCATACGATTTGTTGTCGCGTGCGTATTCAGGCGTGCCGATTCGAATAAGTGTGGTCTCCAGCAGACGCACCACGGCGGCCAGCACCTTGCACTCGCTCAAACCGGGCTCCTCCAGATGCTTATCCACGGCCCGCCGAATTTTCGGCAGCGCATCGCCGAAAGCCACCAACTGCGAATACTTGTTCGCGTCACGCAAGGCGGTCCAATCGTCGTGATACCGGTACTGTTTGCGGCCACGCGCATCGCGTGCGGTGGCTTGAATGTGGCCGGTTTCGTCCGGGCAAATCCAGACTTCCTCGTAGGCGGGAGGAATGGCCAGCGCATTGATCCGCGCGACCAGGCACGCATCCTTGATTCGCTTTCCTTTTACATCGAAGTAAGCGAATTTTCCGCGCAGCAGGCGGCGCGTGATCCCCACACTTTGATCGTCGACGTAATTCAGCCCGCCCAGTTCGCAGGCGCGAGCGGCTTGTTCGGCGATGACGGCAGGTGACGCGGATCCGGCACGGCCGGCACTATCGGGTGACTCGATCGGTGAATTGCGCATGATGGCAACGCAAAAATGAAGATAGCCCGCGCCAGCGCATCCAGCGTGCCCATCACGCGCGTACAAGGAGCCCCGCCGCACGGCATGCCTCTGGCGAACGTACGCCGGCGTGCCGCATGACCTCCTCTGCGTCAGTCGCCCATCGGTCGAGATTGCTCGGCACGACCACGACGTCGGCGCCGAAGGCCCACCACTTCACCAGATCCGCCGGCCGCTCGACGCGATCGAGAACGACCCAAAGGCGATCGGCGTTGCTGCGCCGCAATACCGCCCTGCCGCGAACGTCGAAAAGCGCGCGTTCGTGCGCGTCGAAGCGCAGGGTGCGCGCATCCAGCACCTGGGCCGTGCCCGGCTGCACAGCATCCAACGCATCTGGCGTAGCGAGCGCCCGCGAAAGGTGCGCGCGCTCCGCGATTGAAAACGCCGCGCACGCAAGCGGGCGTCCCTGCAGCCCAAAGGCCGCGGGCGCCATGCTGGTCAACGCAGCCTGCGGCGTGATGAGCCAGCGATTCAGCTCCCGGTCGATCTCCTCGACCGGCGATCCGGCGAGTATGGATGCCGTCTGCGTCGGCCCGGCCGGCGCAGTGCCGTCGCATCCGTAGGCCGCCAACGAACCGCGTGCAGGCCGAACACCGGCCGCGGCCATGGCACCGCTGAGGGTAAGCACCGCCGCGCCCGCACCGGCCAACAGCCAGCGCCGGCGGTCATGATGGATCGCGCTATTGGTCATGCCAAGGCTCCTGGTAAGCGCACGCATCGGGGAACACGACGCCCGCGCCCACACGGTCCCAGGCCTCGAATTTGGTCATCGCCATCTCCAGCAATGGCCAAGCCAGAAAGTCGTCCAGCCATCGCTGGAGATGCGGCCAGGGCTGGCTCGCAAACCAGTCGATGTCGGTCAAGGCAAATTGGCGTACGAAGGGCAAGATGGCGATGTCGGCCCACATGCGGTGTTCGCCAAACAGCGCGTTGTGTGTGCTCAATTGCCGATCCAGTCGCGCCAGGAAAAAACCGGCACGATCGCGATGCGCCGCCGCATCCACATCCGTGAAACGGCTTGCGTACTTGTAGCGGTCAAGATGCGGTTTGAAGTCGCGTTCGCAATCGGTAATCCAGGCCGCGTGCTGCGCGCGCTCGACCGGCGCGGCAGGCATCCAGCCCAGCGGATCCTTCTTCTTCAGCGCCCAGAGCATGATGTCCAGGCTTTCTTCGATCACGCGGCCATCGATGTCCACCAACACCGGCACCGTACCTTTGGGCGACGCCGCCAGGAGCGCAGCGGGCTTGTCGCGCAGAACCACTTCCCGCAGCACACACGACACGCCTGCCGCTGCAATGGCAAGCCGAGCCCGCATCGCATACGGGCAGCGCCGGAAACTGTAGAGAATGGGCAATCTGAGCATAGGCAACCGCGCCCCTTGAGCACAACCTTGAAAGAAAATTGCACTCGACTGTGCAATATCGTTTAAGCAATATCGATTATGCAATATCGATTATGCGCTATCGACGGTTACGCTTTTGTGCAGCGATGCCAGTTGGCGTTTGAACGCAGTTTGAATCTTGTCGACCGCCTTACGGCAATGGCAGTCGGGCGCATGATCGTTGACGAGCCCGATCGCCTGCATGGCGGCGTACATCGTCGTGGGACCGACGAACTTCCAGCCCCGCTGCTTGAGTGCCTTGGACAACGCGATGGCCTCATCGCAGGTGGTGCGCGGGGTCATGGCATCGTCGGGGTGCTGGGGCGGGGGCTGAAACGACCAGAGAAACTGCGCCAACGACCCGGCTTCCCGCTTGAGCTCGATCGCCCGCGCGGCGTTGTTGATCACGGCCTCGATCTTGCCGCGGTGCCGCACGATGCCTGCATCGCCCAGTAAGCGCGCGACATCGCGCTCGCCGAAACCTGCCACCGTGGCCACATCGAAATCGGCAAAGGCAGCCCTGAAGGCCGGCCGCTTGCGCAGAATGGTGAGCCAACTCAAGCCGGACTGAAACCCTTCGAGGCTCAACCGCTCGAAGATGCCGTCGTCGTCGCCCACCGGGCGGCCCCACTCGTCGTCGTGATAGGCCACATAGAGCGGCGATACCGTCACCCAATTGCAGCGCGTTTTTCCGTCTTCGAATTGTGTGCTTGTGTTCATGGCCAGCTTTGAAAGGAGAGTTACGCACCACTCGGCATCTGCCCGAACGGCAAACTCCTGCCACAATGACGTTCTCGTCATACTGCAGGCGCCCCCTCGTGGAAGAAGTCGAATTGAGCGACGGCGATGCCGACCGCTACTTGCTGGATGCCAAGGGCTTATCGCTCCTGGTCTTCCATAGTCGTACCTGTGCCAATTGTCGCATCGCGCGCGAACAACTGCCCGCGATGTCGCTGCAGGCCGATCGCGTGTGCTGGATCGACGCCGGCACAAACGGCGGGCTGGTCGCGCGCTACGAAGTGTTCCATCTGCCTGCCATGTATCTCGTGCGCGATGGCGTGTTCTATGGCGCAGTCGAAGCCACGCTTTCGGACTGGGACATCCGGCAGAAAATCCGGTTGCAGCTCGATAGCTACCCCGCCGAACTCCCCTGACACCGCCTGGCGGCCAAATCACTTCACCAGCCCTTTTCCAACCTGTCTGGCAATGACGACCATGAATACGCCTCAGTTTTGCGAAATCGACGTTTCAGGACGCCCCCTGCGCATCGAGTACCGTTGGATCGGCTCGGCGCAACCGGACGCGCCGGTGCTGGTATTTCTGCACGAAGGCCTGGGCTCGGTCGCCATCTGGCGCGACTGGCCCGAAGCCGTGTGCACGCTTGCCGGCTGCCGCGGGTTGCTGTACTCCCGTCCGGGCTATGGTCGATCCACGCCGCGTGCACCCGACGAAAAGTGGCCCATCGATTATCTGCACGACCAGGCTCACCGCGTGCTGCCGGCCGTGCTGGCCGCGTTGGGCGTCGATACCGCGCGGCAGCCGCCCTTCCTTTACGGCCACAGCGATGGCGGGTCGATCGCGCTGCTCTACGCCGCGGCATTTCCCGATCGGGCCGCCGGCATCGCGGTCGCCGCCCCCCACATCTTCGTGGAAGACGTCACCATCAAAAATCTGGCGATTGCGCGCGACGCCTATCTGACCACTGGCCTGCGCGACCGGCTGGCGCGGTATCACGACGACGTGGACTCGGCGTTCTGGGGCTGGAACGATGCCTGGCTCGCCCCCGAATTTCGGCATTGGAATATCGAAGCGGAACTCGACGCCATCACCTGCGACGTGGTGGCCATGCAGGGCGTGAACGACGAATACGGCACCCTCGAGCAGATTCGCGGTATCACGCGACGAGTGCCGCAGACGCGACTGGTCGAGATCGACGATTGCGCGCATACCCCGCACAAGGACAAGCCGGATATGGTGGCAGCTGAAATCGCGGCATTGATGCAACGCGGCAACTTTCATACCGCTTGACTGCCCCGCTGCAACGGGCACGGCGCTTCGGAGGATGTGGCTGTGCACAGGAGATGATGGTCCCGCTTGCCGGTCGCAACCGTCCAAGCACCCGCATTTTCGCCCAACCTCGCCCATCTATCGCGCTTTCATCGCTTTTCTACCCGCATAATTAGAAATCGCTGCGCAATGAAACCTCGTCGGCGAGTGAGCATCGTATGATCCGCTAGTGGACTGCTATGCTCCTGCGCTCTCGAGCATGCGTGCCCGTTCCCTCCCCGCCCCCATCCGCCTTAGGAGTTCGACGCGATGTCGCGGTTATCGAAGTATTTTTTTCGTGGGTTGATCACGGTCCTGCCGATCGCATTGACCGTGTACCTGCTGTACATTTTTCTGGCCTGGACCGAAGCCCTGGCCTTTGGCGTGCTGCGCCCGTTCGTCGGTGATTTTTATATTCCCGGCATGGGGCTGGCGCTCGGCGTCGTCGGCATCATCATTCTCGGTTACCTCGTATCGAAACGCCGCGTGCGGCGCTTCATGTCGTTCGTCGAACTGCCTTTTACGAACATTCCTGTCGTCAAGAGCATTTATTCGTCGCTCAAAAGCTTCGCCGACTATTTCACGCCCAGCAGCTCGCAAAACAAGCAGCAGGTGGTCGTGCTGAAGATGCCCGGTCAGCCGCTCGAAGTGGTGGGTCTGGTCACCCGCAAAGGCGTGGCGGGCTTGCCGGAAGGGTTTACGCAGGGCGACCGCGTGGCCGTTTACCTGCCCATGGGATACATGATCGGCGGCTACACGGTATTCGTACCGGTCGAGTGGGTGACCCCGATCGACATGTCGGTCGAAGAAGCCATGCGTTCGTCTCTGATCGCATGGATGGCGCGTGCCGAGGCCACACCACCGGTGCCCGTGCATACCGGTGACGCGCCCGGCGACGTGGTGTCTGCGGACGAACCGCCGCGGCAACCGCGCACCCGCGCGCATGCCGCGCCTGCAGAGGGACCAATCGAAACCCGTCCTAACGACGCTTCCCGCGCGCCTTGAACCGGTCATCGCACTGATGTCTACCCCCCTCCCCGATGCGCTTCCCGCCACGCAAACGCCCGGTCAACGCGGGCCGTTGCAGCACGAGATGCGGGATCGCATCGTCGAGCGCGCCGACGCGCGCTTTCGCCATTACGGGTTTGCCAAGACCACCATCGCCGAAATCGCTGCCGATCTGGACGTTTCGACCGCCTACGTCTACAAGTTCTTCGACTCGAAGCTTGCCATCTGCGAGGCCGTCTGCAGCCTGACGCTGGCGACCATCGAGCGCGCGTTGAATGCGGTTGCATACGGGCCGCTGCCCAGCGAAGCGAAGTTCGCCGCGCTGTATGACACGCTGCTCGCCGAAAGCCTGCGGCTGTTCTTCAATGAGCGAAAGCTGCACGACATGGTGGACGTGGCCATGAACGAAGGCTGGCAGGCCATCGAGAACCACAAGATCACCATGGCGAAGGCGATCGGCCATATCGTCGAGGAAGGCCGGCAAGCCGGCGTGTTCGAGACGGAAACCTCGCTGGACGAGACCACCGCCGCGATCCTGTCGACCATGGCCTGTGTGGCGCATCCGAAAATTCTGCAGCAGACGCTTGACGACGATCTCGAGTTTGGCGCCCAACGCCTAAGTGCGCTCGTGCTGCGGGGCATTCGACGCTAGTAACGACTTTACGAAATCGTCACTCATCACTATACTTTCGGCGCACAAGATAGGGACGTCATGGCGCACAAAGGTTTTATCCGTAAGGCTACATTCGGTTCGGTTGTCATGCTGTCGGCCATCTTGGCCGGCTGCCGTGCCGATCCGCCCAGCAACCCGCCGCCGCCGCTGGTGCGAACCGTGGTCCTGCAGCCGGCTGCGCATGCGGCCTATCAATACACCGGCGTGGTGCGCGCGCGCACCGAAAGCAATCTCGGCTTTCGCGTGGCCGGAAAAATTGCCGCCCGCATGGTCGACCCTGGCGACCGCGTCAAGGCCGGTCAACCCTTGATGCGTCTGGACGACACCGACTTCAAGTTGTCGACCGCCTCGGCTCGCTCGGCGGTCGAATCGGCCCGTGTGCAGGAAATCCGCGCCGCGGCCGACGAAAAGCGTTTGCGCAAGCTGGTCGAGCCGGGTGCCGTGTCGCGTCAGGTGTACGACCAGGCGCGTGCGGAAGCCGATGCGGCGCAGGCGCAGTTGCGTGCCGCGCGCGCCGATGCCGACCGCACCGCCAATCAAGCGCAATACGCCACTTTGACGGCCGACGCCGATGGCGTGGTCATGCAGGTTCCCGCCGAACCGGGCCAGGTCGTCAGCGCCGGTGAGACGGTGATCGTGCTTGCGCGCGACGGCCAACGCGAAGCGCAAGTCGATCTGCCGGAAGGTCAGCGCGGGTTGGCCGATCTGCCCGCCACGGCGCGACTGTATGCGCAGCCTGGCGTGCAGTTTCCGGCCCGCCTGCGTGAGCTCTCAGCGTCGGCCGATGCCACCACGCGTACCTACCGGGCGCGCTACACCCTCGATGCGGCCGGGGCGCAGGCGCCCTTGGGTGCAACGGTCACCCTTACCTTGAACGAAGGCCCACAGGCCATCCAAACGCTGCGCGCACCGCTTGGCGCCATGCTCGACCGCGGCAATGGCCCAGGCGTATGGGTGGTCGAGCCCAAAACCAACACGGTCGTCTGGCGCGACGTGAAGGTGGGCGATCTCGACACCGAGACGTTTGCGTTGCTGGGCGGCGTGGCGGCGGGCGAACGCGTGGTGGCACTGGGTGCGCATCTGCTCAACGCCGGCCAGCAGGTTCGCGTGGCCAGCGCCGAAGAAGCCGCTGGCCTGTCCGCGCGAGACACGCCTAAATGACCGGCTTCAATCTCTCGGCGCTGGCCGTGCGCGAGCGCGCAATCACCCTCTTTCTCATTCTGGCCATCGCCATCGCCGGTGCAGTGGCCTTTTTCAAACTGGGGCGCGCCGAAGATCCGTCCTTCACCGTAAAGGTGATGACGGTGGCGGCCAATTGGCCCGGCGCCACTGCGCACGAGATGCAGAACCAGGTGGCCGACCGCCTGGAAAAACGGCTGCAGGAATTGACGTACTACGACCGCGTGGAGACCGTCACGCGGCCGGGCGCGATGACGATGAAGGTGGTGTTGAGCGACAGCACGCCACCGAAGCTGGTGGGCGAGCAGTTCTATCAGATACGCAAGAAGCTGCAGGATGAATCGGTTTATCTGCCCAGAGGCGTGCAAGGCCCGTTCTTCAATGACGAATATTCGGACGTTTACTTTTCGCTGTTTTCGCTCGAAGCGCCAGGCTTGCCCCATCGCGAACTGGTGCAGCAAGCCGAGACGCTACGCCAGCGGCTGTTGAAGATCGAGGGTGTACAGAAGGTCAATATCCTGGGCGAGCAGCCGCAGAAGCTTATCGTCGAAGTCGCCAACGACCGGCTGGCCACCCTTGGGATCACGCCGCAGAACCTGATGGATGCGCTTGCCAAGCAGAACGACGTCACGGCAGCGGGCTTTATCGAAACGCAGGGGCCGCGCACCCAATTGCGCCTGGATGGGGCCATCGATGGCGTGGAAAGCGTGCGCGCCATTCCCATCGCGGCCAACGGCCGCACGCTCACCGTGGGCGACATCGCCACGGTGCGGCGCGGCTACGAAGATCCGCCCACCGCATCGATTCGCCACCAGGGTGAGCCGACGTTGATGTTGGGCGTGATCATGGATCCGCATTTCAATGGCTTGACGCTGGGTGCGTCGCTCGACAAGGAAGCCGCCGCACTTGAGCGCGAACTGCCCTTGGGCTTGTCGTTCGTGAAAGTGTCCGATCAGGCCCACGTGATCGACGAAGCCATCAACGAATTCATGTTGAAGTTCTTCATGGCACTTGCCGTGGTGTTGATCGTGAGCCTGCTCACGCTGGGCCTGCGCGTGGGTCTGGTGGTTGCCGCGGCCGTGCCGCTCACCCTGGCTGCCGTTTTCGTGATCATGCTGACCACGGGCCGCGAATTCGATCGGGTAACCCTGGGCGCGCTGATCCTGTCGCTAGGCTTGCTCGTGGATGACGCCATCATCGCCATCGAGATGATGGTGGTGAAGATGGAAGAAGGCGCCGACCGCATCACTGCGGCGACGTACGCCTGGAGCGCGACCGCCGCACCGATGCTCTCGGGCACGCTCGTTACCATCATCGGGTTCTTCCCGGTGGGTTTCGCGCAGTCTTCGGCCGGCGAGTACGCCGGCAACATCTTCTGGGTGGTGGGCTTTGCGCTCATCGTGTCATGGTTGGTCGCGGTGTATTTCACGCCTTATATGGGCGTGAAAATGTTGCCCGATATCAAAGTCGTGCCCGGCGGCCACGATGCGCTCTACAACACCCGCAACTATCAGCGTCTGCGCCGGTGGGTGCGGCGCTCGGTCGATCGCAAGTGGCTGACTGCCGCGATCGTGATCGTGATCTTTGCGTTGGCCGTGGTCGGCATGGGCGCCGTCAAAAAGCAATTCTTCCCCAACTCCGATCGCACAGAGTTGACGGTCGACGTCTACATGCCGAGCGGCTCGGCCTACGCGGCCACCGAAGACCTCACCAAGGCCATCGAACGGGCGGTGCAGGCCGAGCCCGAAACCACATGGGTGAGCAGTTATATCGGCCAGGGCGCGCCCCGTTTCTTCCTCTCGCTGAATCCTGAATTGCCCAATCCCGCCTACGCGCAGATGGTGATTCAAACGGCCGATCCCGCTGCCCGCGATCGGTTGAAGAACAAGATCCAGCGGATGGTCAACGACGGCCACTTTCCGGCAGCTCGCGTGCGGGTCAGCCAATTCCTGTTCGGGCCGCCGGTGCCCTATCCCATCGTCTTTCGCGTGATGGGTCCGGACGTGGATCATGTGCGCACGATCGCCGAGCAGGCGCGGCAAATCATTTCGCGCCACCCCGATACGTTCGACGTTCACCTGGACTGGGGCGAACGCACCCCGTCATTGCAACTGGTATTCGACCAGCAGCGCCTGCGATTGATCGGCTTGACGCCGCGGGATGCGGCTCAACAACTGGCCGCGCGCTTGAACGGCGCCGTGGCCACGCAGGTGCGCGAAGGCTTGCGTATCGTCGATGTGTTGGTGCGCAGTCCAGATGAAGAGCGCCATGCCCTGGGTACGCTCAAAGGCATCAATCTGACCACGCAAGATGGCCGTACGGTGCCGCTCGAGCAAGTGGCGCGTTTCGAAACGCGCATGGAAGATCAGGTCCTCAAACGCTACGATCGCGAAACCTATATCTCCGTACAGGGCGATATCCGGGACGGGCTGCAACCGCCCGACGTGACCGCCGCGGTGCTGCCGCTCCTGACGGATCTGAAAGCGGGCCTGCCGCCCGGATATCACATCGATACCGGCGGCTCGGTGGAAGAAAGCGGCAAGGCCAACAAGGCTTTGGCGGCGGTGTTTCCCATCATGCTGCTGGCCATGCTCACCGTCATCATGATCCAGGTGCGCTCATTCGCGGCGATGTTCATGGTGCTGGCCACGGCGCCGCTGGGCCTGGTGGGTGCCGTGCCCACGCTGCTGCTTTTCAACCAGCCCTTCGGATTCAACGCCATCCTGGGACTGATCGGGCTGGCCGGCATTCTGATGCGCAATACGCTGATCCTGGTCGACCAGATTCACCACGATCAAGCCGCCGGATTGAGTGACTACAACGCGATCATCGAGTCCACCGTCAGGCGTGCGCGACCGGTGATCCTTACCGCCGTCGCCGCCATGCTTGCCTTCATCCCGTTGACCTTCTCGACCTTCTGGGGGCCATTGGCCTTCGTGCTGATCGGTGGCGTCGGCGTGGGCACGATTTTGACGTTGCTGTTCCTGCCGGCGCTGTACGCACTGTGGTTCCGCGTGAAGCGTCCGGAGGGCGAGGATGACGGCGCACCGGACGCCGCGCCTGCGCCAAGCGGGATCTGATTGCTGAAGACGCCCGTGCTGACGCCGCGTTGAATGGGCACCCGGGTTGCTGTGGCGAAAGCATGAACGCCACCGCCGCCCCTTCGCTTTCTCAGGTGCCCGCCACGGGTGCCACGACCGACATTCCGGCGCGGCTCGACCGGCTGCCCTGGTCGCGGTGGCACTGGCGCGTGGTGATCGCGCTCGGCGTGGCGTGGATCCTCGACGGTCTGGAAGTCACGCTGGTCGGGTCGCTTGGCAGCATTCTGGAGCGTCCGGAAACCCTCGGCTTGAGCGCCTCCCAGGTCGGCTGGTCGGGGTCGATGTACATTCTGGGCGCCGTGATCGGCGCCCTTTTCTTTGGCCGCCTCGCCGATGTGCTGGGTCGCAAAAAACTGTTCTTGATCACGTTGGCCGTCTACATGGCCGCCACGCTCGCCACCGCGTTTTCCGATGCCTTCTGGTTCTTCGCGGTGTGCCGCTTCGTCACCGGGTTGGGTATCGGCGGCGAATACGCGGCCATCAATTCGGCGATCGACGAACTGGTGCCCGCCCGCGTGCGCGGACGCGTCAGCCTGGCCATCAACGGCAGCTTCTGGGTCGGCGCGGCACTGGGCGCGGGCCTGAGCCTGGTGGTGCTCGATCCGGCGGTCATGCCCGTGCACTGGGGGTGGCGTTTTGGATTCATTCTGGGCGCGGTGCTGGCGGTGGCCATCCTGCTGGTGCGGCGCGATGTGCCCGAAAGCCCCCGCTGGTTGCTGGCGCATGGGCGTGCCGACGAAGCCGAAGCCATCGTGGCGGACATCGAAAAACGCGTGGCCGCCGAGCACGGCACGCTGCCGCCCATCCCTGCGCATACAGGTGTGTCGATGGGCGCGCGCGCGGCGCCCAGGATGGCTGATATCGTGCATGTGCTGCTGCACACCTATCGCCGGCGCAGCGTAGTGGCGCTGGCGTTGATGGTGTCGCAGGCATTTTTCTACAACGCCATCTTTTTCACTTATGCGCTGGTGCTGACGCGATTTCACGGCGTGGCAGACGACCGCGTGGGGCTCTACATCTTTCCGTTCGCGGCTGGGAATGTGCTCGGCCCCTTGCTGCTGGGCCCGCTATTCGACCGTATCGGCCGGCGCAAGATGATTGCGTTCACCTACATCGTGTCGGGTATCGGATTGGCATTGACCGGGTGGGCGTTCATGGAAGGCTGGCTCACCGCCTTCACCCAGGCCTTATGCTGGTCTGCGGTTTTCTTTCTGGCCTCGGCGGCGGCCAGCTCGGCCTATCTCACCGTGAGCGAGGTGTTTCCGATCGAAATGCGGGCACTGGCGATCTCGCTGTTCTATGCCGTGGGCACAGGCGCTGGTGGCTTCGTGGGTCCGATTTTGTTCGGCGCCCTGATCGAAAGCGGCAGCCCGACTGCGGTGGCGGCCGGCTATGCCTTCGGCGCCCTGCTTGTCATCGTTGCAGGACTTCTGGCCCTGCGATTTGCGGTCAATGCCGAGCGCCGCTCGCTCGAGGACATCGCGGCGCCCATGACAAGCACACGGAACTGAAGTCGGTCGATCGATTGGCCGCGCGACTCAGCAGCGCCCCACCAACTGATCCAGCGCCTTCAACGATCCGGCTTGCAGCGGCATCAGCCGGGCGCAACCGATCAACTCGGCCGCCATCATCTCGCATGCGGCTGGGTCGAAATCGCTGGTATGCCCGGTGATGGCGATGCAACCCACAGGCTGCCGGTCCCACGACACGAAGTTTGCCGCCATCGCGCTCAAGCCGTCGTAGAACTCATCTTCGATGCGGACGACACCCCGATCGACCGCGGCAAGATCGGCACTCAAGGCGGCCCAGGACGTCTTGGTTTTCGTCGTGAACGCCGCATACGGCTCCGGCCCAAGCATCGTGCGGCGGCGTGCCTCGTCCATCGTCAACAGCAGTGCCTTGCCCGGTGCCGACGCATACAGCGGCCCGTGCAGCCAGGTGGTGTAGTACGGGCTCAAGGAGCCTGCCGTCTGCATGACGTCGACCACCAGGCGCTCGTCGCCCAGATAGATCACGAGCACCACCGTTTTGGCCACTTTGGCGGCCAGCTCGCGCAAAATGGGATCGGCCTCGCGGCGCAGTTGCTCGATAGGATGCAAGAGCGGCAGCGGCCGCAAGGTCTTGGGGGAAGCCAGATAGCGCTTGCCGTCGCCGATGCGCAATACCTGTTGCGCTTCCTCCAGGGTGCGAAGCAGCCGCAATGTGGTGCTCAGATCCAGTTCGGCCGCGCTTGCGATCTCGGCCAGCCCCAGCGGTTGGCCGGCAGCAGCAAGGATATCGAGGACGGCAAGTCCGCGGAGCAAGGTGCCGGTGCGCGCATTGGCTGGCGGAGGCGTTGAAGGTAGGGTGGGCATGGCGGTAAATAAAGCGTGACGCGCCCGAACCTGCAGTGGGCTGGAGTTCTACATATCTTCGAGGTACAGCGGTGCGGCTTCAGACCGCCATTATCCCCGGATGCCCGGGAAACCGTATGTCATTGATGCGTCCAAGAGATGCCCCATATCGCCCGTTTGGGACCTCAAATCAGCCCGTCAACACCGGTGGCCCATAGCCCAGACCGCCCAGACGCGCGCCCGAGACCATCTCAGTCGCCCAATTAAGGAGAATCCATGTGTAGGCTTCCTGCGACGCTTCGGTGGACAGCGCGTGATCGGCACCATCGATGATGCGGTGCGTCAACGAATGCGCCTGCTGAAACGCCGCGCGATAGCTCATGATCGCGGGATGCGGCACATAGGTGTCGTGTTCCGACTCCACGATCAGCACGTCCCCTCTGAATGCGGAACACGCGCGCAACGCCCGATTGTCCTGCGGCAGGACATGGGTTTGACGATAGGCCGTGAGGTCGGCGCGATTGAGTTGCCCCTTAGGCATCGTCCAATGCTCGTCCCGATACAACGCCGGCACCTGCAGCGCCAGCCACTTCACCGGGCGATGGGTGGTCAGCAAGGCGGCCAGGTAGCCGCCGTAGCTACTACCCACGATGGCGATTGCCTCGGGATCGACCGACGGATGTGCCGCCAGCATGTCGTAGGCCGCCACCACATCACGGTAATTGTCTTCGCGCGACACTCGGCCGTGCTGCGCCTGCGTCGCGGCATGGCCGCGCAGATCGAAGGTGAGGCATACGCAGCCCAATGCCGCCACACCGCGGGCGCGGGCCAGGTCGCCCTTCTGCCCGCTCCCCCATCCGTGCACGAAAAGCACGCCGGGCAACTGCGTGCCCGGCGCGAGAAAGGTACCGGCGATCTCTTCGTTCTGAACATTGATCTCGATCGATTGACTGGTTGTGCTCATACCTTCTCAACCACGACGTACTTGATCATCGGACCGCACTCGCTATCGTCACCTCGATAAACGATCGACGCCTCGGGCGGACAGTCAGCCGCCAACCCGTAACGTTCGCGGGTGGTCGCCCGAATCCGGTTCAGGCTGGGGTCTTCGCGAAACGCCACCAGCGCGGCCAATTCCGCCCCACTCGCCCCGCCAATCCGCCAGGATTGTTCGAGCACGCCGCTCAACGGCTGCCCTGAGGCATCGGTGCCGGTCACCATGTCGTAATTGCGGCGCGAGGCAAAGAAGCCCGGGAAGCATGCATCTGCCGCGTCGTCATAACACCGCGCCTGCTCGATCGCCGTGCGTTCATGCGGGTTCAACTCGGTGTTCAACAGGGCATCGAAGTCGCCGCGCACCACATTGAGCGACGAGCCGCCGTACACCATCTCGCCGTCATTGGCGGGTGTCAGGCACTGCGTGCCCACATAGCTGGCGATCAGGCCATCGACCACGACTTGTCCCACACTGAAGGTGGTGACGTCTTCAAGATGCAACTCCAGCACGACACCGCACTCCGCCAGTTCGCGCGCATCGATGGCGGCCAGGGCATTCGTCAATTCGCGGGCATCGGTCACGACCGACTGACCGCGTCCAGCCGTGGCATTTACCGGCTTGACGCGAACCGGACCGCGGGGCCAGAGTTGCGCGCACGCGGCATGGGCATCGGCCTCGCAAAAGGCCGTCCAACCCGGCAGCGTGGCATGTGCCACGCGCTCGGTAAATGCGTTCGACCAGCCTTCGGGCGCTTGCGCATCAGGTCGAATCAACGGGTGTGTAATCGCCTTGGTGGCCACGAAACGATGCGGCACATGGCCGCCGAACACGTGTGTAGGATCGATAACGGACAACGCGTCGAGTTCCGGCGCGGCGATCAATGTGCCGGTGGGTACGTAGTACACCCGCCCCGGCAACGCGGCGCCCGGATCGTAGAGCCCGGCGAAAGGCACGCCATGCAACGTGGCCAGTTGCCGCGCCACTGCGGCATGGCTGGCCAGCTCATGCGGCGGTAGCCGGCGCGTCGGGTAAAGCACGACGGCGTGGATCAGCATTTCGAGCGGTGCGGATTGCAAAGCCAGCAGCATGGTGTCGTTCCAAGGCGGGAGGGTGACGCCGATTCAGCAATGATTGTGCCCCCTTGCCGCCCGGCCTCTGCCGCCCGCAGCGCTTGAGCCCACGTCGCAGGGTCAAACGACCGCCGATGCGGCCTTTTCGGCGTCGTACCGCGCCTGGGCGCTGAGTACCGATTCAATATTGGATTCAGCCCAGGCAATCAGCGCCTTCAGAGAACCCGACAACTCGGCCCCCAGCGGCGTGATGCTGTACTCAACGGTGACTGGCACGGTCGCAAAGGCCTCCCGGCGCACCAAGCCGTCGCGTTCGAGCCGTTTGAGCGTCTGCGACAACACTTTCTGCGACAAACCGGATACCTGACGCAGCAGCGCGTTGAACCGCTGCGGCCCATCAGCCAAGAGCCCCAATAACAGCACCGTCCATTTATCGGTGATGCGATCGAGCGCAAAGCGGGTTGGACAATCCGCAGCGTATGCATCCCAAGCCTTCATGGTGATTTCCCGGCCGTTTCCTGGTGGTAACCAGGTGAGTTCAAAGTGCGTTCTTCCCAACGCGATAGGTCGCCAGTATAGTTTCTTTCGGATACTAGGTGATCTTAGGAAACCCACTAACCGCCTTGCCATTTTTTCCGTAGCGTCATCGTTTCGGCGGCGCCGCTGCGCAATGCATTCGTCACCGACCGCCGACAGGCGTCGGTTCGCAGGCCGCCTCGCTTACCCACAAGGAATCTCTCATGACCTCTTCCATCGCCCTTATCGGCGCCTCCGGCAACGCCGGCTCACGCATCCTCAATGAACTCAGCCGCCGCGGCTACCTCGTTACCGCCATCGCACGCAACGCCGACAAGATTGCAGCGTTGCCCGGCGTCACGGCGAAGGCCGGCGATGTGCACGATGCGGCAGGGCTCACTGCCCTGCTGCGCGGTCATGACGTGGTGATCAGTGCGGTGCACTTCACGGCCAGCGATGCCGCCACGTTGATCGCCGCGGTCAAAGCCGCCGAACCGAAGCGTTATCTTGTCGTCGGCGGCGCCGGCAGTCTTGAGGTTTCCCCTGGCCTTGCATTGATCGATACGCCCGACTTTCCAGCGATCTACAAAGACGAGTCGGGCAAGGGTGTCGCGTTCCTGCAGCGCCTGCGCGAGGAGCCCGAACTGGACTGGACGTTCCTCTCGCCATCGGCCGATTTTTCCGCAGGCGACCGCACCGGGATTTTCCGTCTGGGCAACGATGCGTTGTTGACCAACGAACACGGCAGCCGCATTTCGTTTGAAGATTACGCCGTGGCGCTGGTTGACGAGATCGAAACGCCCGCACATCGCCGCGCGCGCTTCACTGTGGGCTATTGAAAACGCAGGATGCCAGGCGATGCGGCAGCCTGCGTTCGACCGTTGGACGAACGACTTGGCCCGCACGACACTCACGTGTCGGACGGGCCTCATCAATGCGATACGACGACTGCGCCGGCATCGACAGGGCTGCCTTGCAGCCCCGTGTCAGGCGCGATTACGCGGCGGCGTTCTCCAGCACGGGCTGCGGCTGCTTGAACGTTTGGCCACCGATCGGAATGCGCTTCGGCTTGGCTTCTTCCGGCACGTGGCGCACCAGATCCACATGCAGCAAACCGTTCTTCAGGCTGGCGCCCTTGACCTCGATATGGTCGGCCAAACGGAACGACAATTTGAAGGCGCGCTGCGCAATGCCTTGGTGCAAATAGGTGACCTTTTCGTCGCCGCTTTCACGGCGTCCGCCGCTGACGGTCAACACGCCGCGCTCGACTTGCAGCTCCAGATCGTCGTCCTGGAAACCGGCTGCCGCGATCACGATGCGATAGTCATCGTCGCCCCGTTTTTCAACGTTGTAGGGCGGATAGGTGCTGCCCGATTCGTTGCGCAAGGCGGACTCGAACAAGTCGTTGAATCGATCGAAACCGACGGAACTGCGAAACAGCGGAGCAAGCGAAAATGTGGTGTTCATAATGAAGGAATCTCCCGAGATATCAGCAAGTTTCAATGTGGGACCCGATTGCGGCATCCCACTGCAACCTATGTAGGGCCGCCATTTTCGATTTCAAGAGGTGTCGATTCCATGTGGCAGATTGTGCCGCCCGTTACCGCATCCTCTAGAATCAGGCATCGCTCGCGGCGGCTCGCCATGCTCCGCGTTCCATGCACCACTTTTCCGCGCACTGCTCCGCATGCGCTGCGATTCATGCACCTCTTTCATCACGTGCTCGCCTCGCCGATCGGCAATATCGCCATCACCACGGATGCCGCCGATGTTGCCCACGCCGTCACGCTCCAGGAACGCGATGCGGATCTGCCCAAGTTGCTGACGCGGCTTTATGGCGTGCACACCCTGCAGCGTGCTGCCTCGTCCGGCTTGGCCGTGCAAGCGCTGGCGCGCTACTTCGAAGGTGAGCGCGCGGCGTTGGCTGAGATCGCCGTGGCACAGCCCGGCAACGCGTTGCAACGGCAGGTGTGGTCGGCATTACGCAACATTCCGGTCGGCACAGTCACCCACTACGGCGCCCTGGCAAAACGGCTGTCGATCACCGATCGCGGCGCGGCGTGGAAGATTGGCCAGGCCAATGCGGCCAACCCCATCGCCATCGTCGTGCCATGTCACCGGGTGATCGGCAAGAATGGCATGTTGACGGGATTTGCGTGGGGCATTGATCGCAAACGTTGGTTGCTGCTGCACGAGGGCGCAGACCTGTCGGACGGTGCGTCACTGTTGTTGCCCGGCTTCTAGATGAAGCGCGGCGCGCGGTGCCCACTGCGTGACCGTCAAGCGGTCGCGATCAGGTACCCGCCCAGCAGCAACAGGCTGCCCAGAAACACGCGGCGAAAGACCTGCGGCGACATCGTCTTGCGCAGTCCTTGTCCCAGAGCCATGCCCAACAAGGCCGGGGCCAGCATCCAGAACGACGCGCCCGCCGATGCGATGTCGTAGCTCCCGTTCATCATCAGGCCGGCCGCCAAGGCCAGCGTTGATACCGTGAACGAGACGCCCATGGCCTGGATCAGCGCCTCGCGCGGTAATCCCAACGCTTGAAGATACGGCACCGCCGGCACGGCAAACACCCCCGTAGCCGCTGTGACCAGGCCGGTAAGCATGCCCACCAGCGGCCCCCATACCCACTCGGCCCGCGCAGGTACGCGGATCGATGCGCCGGATAGCCCCCACAGCGCGTACGCGATCAAGGCCGCACCGAGCGAGACCGTTGCCCAGGCACCCGCCGGCGCGCCGAGCATCCATGCGCCGCCCAGTGTGCCCACGCACACGCCGACCTGCATGCCGCCAATCCGACGCAAAACCCCCGGCAGCGTGGCCACCGGGCACATTTGCCATAGATTCGTCGCTAGCGACGGCACGATCAACAATGCCGCCGCCTGCGCGGGCGGCATCAGCAACGCCAGCAAGGCCATCGCTACCGTAGGCAACCCCAAACCGACGACCCCTTTGACCACACCGGCCGCCAGAAACACGCCGGCAATCGCCAGCACCAAAGGCCAGGAGGAGAAGGAAAACAAGTCGCTGGAAGCCATGGTTTGAAGCCGTTCGAGGGGGTTCGGGCGGATGCCGGTCAGCCATTGTGTACGTCATATGCGATTCCCCGATAGCGGGATATCCTTGAAGCTGCCTAAGGCACAGCCTAAGGGAGCACATGCTAGGATTTTCATCATGCGTTTCGACCTGACCGATCTGCGGCTCTTCCTGCATATCCACGACACCGGCACCATCACGGCGGGCGCCCAGCGTGCCCACATGACCGCGGCGTCAGCAAGCGAACGCATCCGCGGCATGGAGGACACACTCGGCGTGCCGTTGCTCGCTCGCGGACGTCGCGCCACCACGGTGACCGACGCCGGCCGCACGCTCGTGCATCATGCCCGCGCCGTGCTGCATCAGATGGACCGCCTGCACAGCGAGCTGGGGCAATACGGCGGCGGACTGACCGGCCACGTACGCCTGCTGTGCAACACCGTTGCCTTGAGCGAATATCTGCCCGATGCGCTCGCGCCTTTCCTGCTGGCCCATCCGCGCGTCTCGCTCGACCTGGAAGAGCGTCTCAGCCTGGACATCGTGCACGCGGTGCGCACCGGCCGCTGCGATCTTGGTGTGGTGTCGGACGCCAGCGATCTCGAAGGTCTGCAAACCGCCCTTTTCCGCCCTGATCCGCTCGCGGTCATCGTGCCGCGCGGCCATGCGTTGGCACAGCGCGAGGCCGTGTCGTTGGCGGATCTCTTCGGTCAAGACCTCATCGGGCTGGTCGAAGACAGCGCCCTGCAAAGGCACATCGATCTGCACGCCAGACGTTTGGGCACACCATTGCATTACCGCATTCGCTTGAGCACGTTCGACGGCATCTGCCGCATGGTCGGCCATGGCATCGGCATCGCCGTCGTGCCGCACGTGGCCGCGCGGCGAGCCGTACGCGCACGCACCGTCGCACGGCTGCACCTCAGCGATCCCTGGGCGCGCCGCCGGCTGATGCTGTGCGTGCGGGATGTGGACACCCTGCCGCCTTATGCCCGCGCCGTGTGGGCGCACCTGCAGTACACGCCGCTGGTCTGATCCTTGCAAACCCTTGCACGATCCTCTCGCGCCAGGCAACGATGGCGGCGGCGTTATTTACAGAATATCGCCCTGCCCCTAGACTGCACCGAGGAGGCTGTCATGCAATCGCTACAAGCGCTTCAAACCCTGATCAAACAATTCTGCTTAGCGCCCATCCAGGTCACCGATATTCCACGGGTGTGGCTGGTGCGATCGGATTCGACGACCGAACCGATGCATGTGGTCTACGAGCCGGTGCTCTGCATCGTGGCACAAGGCCGCAAGCAGGCGTTTCTCAATCGGCAGGTGATTCATTACGACGCCTCGAACTACCTGGTCGTCTCAGTCGATCTGCCGGTCACCGGCGTCGTGTCCGAAGCCAGCCAGGATAAGCCCTATCTCGCCTTTGCCCTCACCCTGGATCGCACGCTGCTGGCCGACATGTTGCTTGATCTCCCGCCCATGGCAGACCTTGACGAGCCGCACCGGGGTTACGGCGTGAGTCCGATCAGCGAGGATCTGCTCGATCCCGTCGTGCGCCTGATGCGCCTGCTTGAACGACCGGCCGATATTCCCATGCTCGCACCGCTGATCGAACGCGAAATCCTGTACCGTCTGCTCACCGGCCCCCAGAGCGCGATGCTGCGGCAGATCGCCTTATCCGGCTCGCACCTGTCGCAGATCGGGCGTGCGATCGATTGGATCAAACGCCACTACGCCGAAGCGTTCAGCGTCGAGCACCTCGCGCGCTTGTCGAACATGAGCGAATCCGCCTTCCACCGGCATTTCAAGTCCGTGACGGAAATGAGCCCTCTGCAATACCAGAAGCGCATCCGCCTGCAGGAGGCGCGCAAACGGTTGCTGATCGACGAAGCGGACGCCGCCAGCGTGGGCTTCGCGGTGGGCTACGGCAGCCCGTCCCAGTTCAGCCGCGAGTACGCGCGGCTCTTCGGCGCCCCGCCCGCACGCGATGCGGTGCGGTTGCGCAACTCGGCGGCAGAACTGGTTCAGGCGGCCTGATTGCCCTGGGCCGCCTGTCCGGCAAAAGCAGCCACCAGAAAATCCACCATTACTCTTACGTTGGCACTGAGCTGCCGACGGCTCGGATAGACTGCGAGTACGTCGATATCCGGCATGCGGTAGCCCGGCAGGAGCGGCACCAGCCGACCGGCTCGCAAATCGTCGCCGATCAGAAATGTCGGCTGCCAGATGATGCCGCAGCCCGCTAGCGCCGCCGCGCGTGCAGTATCGCCGTTGTTGGTGTGCATGCGATAGCGCACTGTCACGGTATGAGGCACCTGCTCGGAATCGACGAATTGCCAAGCCTGCGCGGTGCGTGCATAGGTGTACCCCAGGCACCGATGCGCCTTGAGATCCTGCGGCGTATCGGGTGCGCCATGCACCGCCAGATACCCAGGCGAAGCGCACACCACATTGCGAGAGGTCATCAGCTTGCGCGCCGCATGCGTGCCCGACGGCAGCCGCGAAATACGAATGGCCAGATCGAAACCTTCCTCCACAATGTCGACGATCCCATCGATCAATGCGATATCCAATTCCACATCCGGATACCGGGCCATAAAGACCGGCCACAAAGGTGCCAGCCGTGCGATGCCGAAACTCACGGGCACATTTACGCGCAACCGGCCGCGGGGTTGGATCGTGGCCTGCTGCGCGATGGCATCCGCGTCGGCGAAGGCTTCCAATAGATATCGGCCGCGCGCGTAATACGCCGCGCCGCTCTCGGTCAATGACAACGTGCGGGCACTGCGATTGAGCAAACGCGTACCCAAGTGCGCTTCGAGTTCAGTGATGTATCGCGTTACGTTGGCGGGCGATGTGTCGAGCGCTTCCGAGGCGCGCACGAAACTGCCGCGGCTGACAACCATCACAAACACTTCCATTGCGCGTAACCGGTCCATGCTCGCTCCATGATTCACTAAATGGGAATGGTGCATTCACATTGGCAGCCTTCAATCCGCGGCCGTTAGCTCCTAAAGTCGGATGACGCCCACGGCCGCGCTGGCCGGACGAGTCATGGAGTCCATCATGTTTCCTTCCAATTCGTCTCACCGCAATCCCCCCGCAACCGGCCTGGTGCCCTCGCATGCGTTGCACGCCAACGATGTGGCTCAAAACGACACCTTGCTGATGACCGTCGATACCGCTGAGGTCAACGGCGTTACGCTGCATTACCGCATCGCGGGCCAAGGCAGCGCCGTCGTGCTGTTGCACGGCTATACGCAAACTGGCGACATGTGGCTGCCTTTACTGCCCCGCCTGATCGACCATCACACCGTGATCGTTCCTGATCTGCGCGGCGCCGGACTTTCCGGAAAGCCCGATGGCGGTTACGAAAAAAAGACGTTGGCGGCCGACATTCACGCCCTTGTGCAATCGCTGGGTTTCAAGCACGCGTGCGTCGTAGGTCACGACATCGGACTGATGGTTGCCTATGCCTACGCCGCGCAGTTTCCAGAATCGACCGATCGTGTGGTGCTGATGGACGCGTTCCTACCCGGCATCGGCAACTGGCAAGAGGTGTGGCTGCTGCGCGATCTGTGGCACTTTCACTTTGTGGGCAAAGTGCCCCTGGCGCTCGTGGCCGGCCGTGAGCGCATCTATTTCGAACACTTCTGGAACGATTTCGCGGCCGACCCCACCCGTTCGTTATCGGAAGCCGACCGCCACCGTTATACCCAAGCTTACGCGCAACCCGAGGGAATGCGCGCAGGTTTCGAATACTTCAAAGCGTTCGAACAGGACGCACGCGACTTCGCCCTGCTGGGCAAGCACCCCATCACGATGCCCGTGCTTGTGCTTACCGGGGAAAAAGCCTCTGGTGCGGGGTTGATCGATCAGACCCGTCTGGTGGCGAATCACGTTGAGGGCCGCATCGTTCCCGGCGCAGGCCATTGGCTGATGGAGGAGGCGCCGGAGGTGACAATGACGGCAATTGCTGCATTTCTGGCCTGAAAAGCGGGATGGACGCCGGCAGCGGTCTCATGGAAAATGCACCAAACCATTTTGCTGAGCCCTATGACTTCGACGCCGATTTCTCCGGATACGACTCCACTGCCTACCATCGATCTGACGGTCGAATCCGACTGGATCGATCTGTACGGCCACATGAACGCGGCCAAATATGTGTATGTGTTCGATCATTACGGCTATCGGCTTTTCGATCACTTCGGCATCGGCGAGGCCTACACACACGACACAGGCGCCGGCGTCTATACGCTCGAGATACACACCACCTACCGGCAGGAGTTGTTGGCGGGAGAGGCGCTCTCGTTGCGGTTGCGGCTGCTCGATGCTGATGACAAACGCCTGAGCGTGCTGATGGAGCTCTTCCGCCGCCGCGACGGGTTGCTTGCAGCCACGATGGAGCAGCTCAGCATCCATGTGGATCTCAACACCCGCAAGGTCAAGCCCTTCCCTGACGACGTGCGCGACGCCCTTGCCGGTGCCGTCGGCATGCATCGGCCCGTGCCGTTGCCCGAACGTTTCGCCCCCCGCCTGACGATGGCCCGCCCTGCGCGATAAGGCGCACCGCTCAACTCTGCGCGAGCGCCTTGATCGACACGCGCAGAAAGCCCATCAGCGTTTCGCTGCTGGGCGACAATCCATCCGCCTTGCGCCATACGCCGCCGATATCCATCGTGGGGACGGCGTCGCTCAGATCGCGGCGCATGATGCGCCGGCCCTCCAGCGACCACGGGCGATAAACCAGATCCGACAGGATTGTGACGCCTTGCTGCAGAGCCACGAGGCTGCGCACAGCCTCAAGCGAACCGCTTTGGTACCGCACGCGGGGCTGCAGGCCATACTCGCCCCAATACTTGCCCACGGTTTCGATATGCTCGTCCATGTCGAGCAACACATAATCCGCCTGTGCCACTGCCGCAAGGCTGACCGTGGACGCGTGCTGAAGCGGATGATCGGGGTGCGTCCACAGCCGGCGCGGCGATCGCAGCATGGTGTCGTATTGCAGCTTGTCGAAGCGCGTGAGATTGGAAACGATGGCCAACGCAAAATCGAACTCGCCTGCGAGCAGGCCTTGCTCGATCTGCGCCCGGTCCCGTTCCACCACATGAATTTTGAGATTGGGAAAGCGTTGCGCCACAGCGGCAATCACCGCGGGCATCAGATACGCCGAGATCGTTTCCGTTACGCCCAACCGCACCTCGCCATGCAGATCGTCGGCGACCGCACGCATATCGTCGACGGCCCGTTCGACCGCCCCCATCACGAGCTGGGCATGCCGCACAAAGCGCTCGCCGGCGTCAGTCAGATGTAGCCCACGCGCATGCCGCACGAAAAGAGGCACGCCCAGCGCCTGCTCCATGTTGCGCAAGGCGATCGTCATCGACGACTGCGACACATTGCATTGCAACGCCGCGCGCGACACCTGACCCGTTTGCGTGAGCGCGAGGAAATATTCGAACTGCCGCAACGTAACGGGTGGCGCCATGATATTGATTTACTCGATATCCATCATTCAATAATTTATATTAGCAATATTGCTGCGCCGCTTCTAGTATCGATCGATTGAACAACTGGCAAGACAACGACCAACGAGAACGTGATGTCTGCAACGGAAATACGGGGCTACTGCACGTTATGCCGATCGCGCTGCGGCACGACCAATGTCGTCGATGGTGACGCACTGATCCGCGTGACGCCCGATCCGGACCATCCAACCGGGCAGGCCATGTGCATGAAGGGCCGCGCTGCACCCGAACTCGTCCACAGCCCTCATAGGGTGTTGCATCCGATGCGCCGCACCCGCCCCAAAGGCGACGCGGATCCGGGCTGGGAACCCATTTCCTGGGACACGGCACTGACTGAGATCGCCGCCAGACTCGACGCGATACGGCGCGAGAATGGCCCTGAGGCGGTCGCCTTCGGCGTCACGACGCCCAGCGGTACGCCACTGTCGGACAGCATCGATTGGATCGAGCGGTTCGTGCGCGCCTTCGGCAGTCCGAACATCAGCTATGCCACCGAGATCTGCAACTGGCACAAGGATTTCGCGCACGCCTTCACCTACGGCTGCGGCATGCCTACCGCCGATTACGCACAGGCCGAACTCATCATGCTGTGGGGCCATAACCCCGCCAATACGTGGCTGGCGCAGGCGCATGCCATCGGTGTGGGACGCGCGGCAGGGGCGAAGATGCTGGTGATCGATCCCCAGCGCACGGCACTGGCCGCCCAGGCCGATGCCTGGTTGCCGGTTCGGCCAGGCACAGACGCCGCACTTGCCTTGGGCTTGGCACATCTGCTGATCGACGGTCGGCGATACGACGACGCCTTCGTACGCGAATGGACGAACGCGCCCTTGCTGGTGCGTGACGACACCGGATGGCTGCTTCGTGCGCAGGACTGCCTCGTCACAGCGGACGGGACCCATGATGCGTCCTCGACCACACCGGGTCGGACGCCGGCCGCACGCGCCGCATTGCACCCCGGCGCCAAAGCACAACATCCCGCCGATGACCACACGGCGTTTGTGGCCTGGAACACGGCCGTTGCAGCACCCTGTCGTTACGACACCCGCCGCGAGGGCGCTTCCCAGGGCAGCGCCGATTTTGCGCTGCACGGCGTCTTCACCGTGCAATTGGCTGACGGCCGCAGCGTGACCTGCCGGCCCGCGTTCGACCTGCTCGCCACGCAATGTGCGGCGTTTCCGCCGGATCGCGTAGCCGCCATCACGGGCGTCTCCGAGCCGCAGTTGACGGCCGCGGCCGACCTGCTCGCCAGCAGCCGCAAGATCGCTTATCACGCATGGACCGGAATCGGCCAACACGCCAACGCCACGCAAAACGAGCGTGCGATCGCCGTGCTGTACGCGCTCACCGGCAGTTTCGACCGCACCGGCGGCAATCGCGTTTATACCCGGCAACCCGCCCGGGCGATGAATGGATTGGATCTGATTTCGCCTACTCAGCGCGCCAAGGCCATCGGGTTGGCCGAGCGGCCGCTGGGCCCCCCTGCCATGGGGTGGATCACTGCACGCGACATGTACCATGCGATTCTTGAAGGCGTGCCATACCCGATACGCGCCATGTTTGCGTTCGGCACCAATCCGCTGGCCTCGCAGGCCGATACCGCACAAGCCCAGGCGGCCTTGCAGCACCTAGAATTCCATGTGCATTGCGACCTGTTCATGACCCCATCGGCGAGCTACGCCGACATCTTCCTGCCGGTCAATACACCGTGGGAACACGAGGGCTTGCGACTGGGCTTCGAAATCAGCGAACGCGCCGAGGCCCAGATCCAACTGCGCGCGCGAATGGTCAGCCCACGCGGCGAATCGCGGTCCGATAACGACATCGTGTTCGACCTTGCGCAGCGCCTGGGCCTCGGGCATCTGTTTTTCGACGGCGATCTGGCGCGTGCCTGGGATCACCAGCTTGCGCCGCTCGGCATCACGGTGCAGGCGTTGCGCGCCGCGCCGGAGGGCATCCAGCGGCCGTTGACGCATCGAGACCGCAAGTATGCCGAGGACGCGGCCGGCGGCGTGCGCGGTTTTGCCACCGACACGCGTCGCGTCGAGCTGTATTCGGAGAAGCTGCATCGACACGGCTATTTTGCATTGCCCACGTATACGCCAGCGCCGGATGCACCGAGCGACGACCGGTTTCCCTTGCTGCTCACCACCGCCAAGAACGGCTACTACTGCCACAGCCAACATCGTGCGCTCGCTTCGCTGCGCCGCCGCGCACCGTTGCCGCAAGCCGGCATCAGCCCCGCACTCGCCGCACGCCGGTCCATCGCTGCCGGCGACTGGTTGCGCGTCCGGTCGCGGCACGGTGAGGCCCGTTTCGTCGCCCGGGTCGACCCCGATCTGGGGGACGATATCGTTGTGGGCGAGTTCGGGTGGTGGCAGGCGTGCCCTGAACTCGGCCAGCCGGCCTTTCCCGTTCGCGGCGCGGGCAGCAGCAATTACAACAGTCTCATCAGCGCCGAACGTGCCGATCCCATTAGCGGCTCGGTACCCATGCGTGCCTTTGCCTGCGAGATCGAGCGCGATCCGGCGAGCGACCCCGCCAGGCGTCCCTGGACCGGCTTTCGTGCGGCAAAGATTACCGACGTGCAACGCGTGGCCGAGGGCGTGCTGCAGATCGCGCTGGCCGCCGCCGATGGCGGCCTGTTACCCGACTTCCACCCGGGTCAGCACATCAGGTTGCGGGTGCCCGATCGCGACACCAGCGCCGCGCCGCTCACACGCGCGTACTCGCTCACCGGCGCGGCTGTCCGCGTGGATCGCCGTCACTACACGATCGCGGTGCGGCGGCAAGGCGGTACGCATGCGGACGGCACGCCCTTTCACGGTGCTATGTCGACCCATGTTCATACGAGCCTGAAGGTTGGCGACGCGGTCGAGATCGGCGCACCGAGTGGGCAGTTTGTGCTGCCTCTCGCGTCGCCTCAACCTGTAGTGTTGATTGCCGGCGGCATCGGGATCACGCCGTTTCTGTGCTACCTCGAATCGCTGCTCGATATGCCATCGATGCCCGAGGTGCATCTGCACTATGCCAATCGCCACCGCGCCACACACGCGTTCCGCGAGCGCCTGAACGACTTGCGCCGCCAGTTGCCCCGCCTTTCGATCGTCGACTACTACAGTGAATCGCGTACCGATGACCAGGACGCGGCCGACGCGCCGAAGCGCCGCATGCTCGAGGCCGCCGTGGTCAGCGATGCGCTGATCGCGGCGCGTGCGCGCGTGTATATGTGCGGCCCCGACGCCATGATGAAAAGCGTGTCGCGCGATCTGATCGCGCGCGGCATGCCGGCATTCGACATCTTCAGCGAAGTGTTCCGCTCGCCACCGGTGTTCGATGCGACGTCGGATCAGCACTTTCCGGTGACGTTTGCCCGCGCACAGATGGGGGCCAAGCCCTGGTCACCCACCGACGGCACTTTGCTCACATTCAGCGAAAGCCTGGGCCTGAACCTGCCCAGCGGCTGCCGCGTGGGGCAATGCGAAAGCTGCGCGGTCACGATCGTTTCCGGTCAGGTGCGCCATCTGCATGGCGGCGAACCCGACGATCCCGATGTCTGCCTGACCTGTCAGGCCGTACCCGTCAGTGCGCTGGTGCTCGATGCCGGATGACCGCTCGACGTTGACGTTGCCTTTGCCTGCCATGCCTTCGCCCGCTTGGTCTTTGTCTGCTTTGCCTTTGTCTGCTTTGCCTTTGTCTGCTTTGCCTTTGTCTGCTTTGCCTTAATCGCCACACTGCCGAACTCGTAGAGACGAGAGGCTTCACACGACTTGCTCAGGGGAAAATCATGAAAACAGAATCGCTGGAATCGCCGGGCCGCCGAGACGCGCCCGCAGAAGGGGTGTTGGAAAAAATGGCGGCCGGCGTCACACGTTGGTCGGAACGTTGGTTTCCCGATGCCTATATTTTTGCCGTCATTGCGGTGATCGTGGTGGCCATAGCGGCCATGGCGATCGGCGCGCCAGTCAAAACCGTGGGCGTGGCCTTCGGAGACGGTTTCTGGAGCCTGATCCCGTTCACCATGCAGATGGCCTTGGTGGCCATCTCGGGCTATGTGGTGGCTGCATCGCCGCCCGCCGCACGGTTGATCGCCTGGATGGCCCAACGGCCCAAAACCGGCCCGGGCGCGATCTGCTACGTCGCCCTGATCAGCATCATCGCATCGCTCTTCAACTGGGCCATCAGCCTGATTTTCAGCGGTCTCCTGGTGCGCGCCCTCGCTCGCCGGCTCGATCTGAAGATGGACTATCGCGCCGCGGGCGCAGCCGCCTATCTCGGTATGGGCGCCACGTGGGCGCTCGGCCTGAGCTCATCGGCCGCACAACTGCAGGCGAACCCGGCCAGCCTGCCGCCCTCGCTGCTGCAGATCACCGGCGTGATTCCGTTCTCCGAGACGATCTTATTGTGGCAATCGATGGCCATCGCCGTCGTGCTCACGGTGGCATCCCTTATCGTGGCCTTCTACTCCGCGCCTCGTGGCGACAACGCCATCACCGCGCAACGGATGGGTGTGGAGTTGGGCGAGACGGTGCAGCGCGCCGAACCACCGAAACGCCCTGGTGATTGGCTTGAATACAGCCCAATCCTCACCATCCTGCTCGTCGCGCTGGGCGGCATCTGGATGTACAACGAGTTCACCACCAAGAACACGGTGCTGGCCATCTCCAACCTCAACACCTACAACTTCGTTTTCCTGATGATCGGCATGCTGTTGCACTGGCGGCCGCGCAGCTTTCTTGCTGCGATCGCCAAGGCCGTGCCGTCGGTAAGCGGCGTGCTGATCCAGTTTCCGCTCTATGGCGGTATCGCTTTCATTCTGACCAAGGCAGGCGGGACCGATGGCCACACGGTGGCGCACATGCTGTCCGAATTCTTCGTATCGGTATCGTCGCAGGCGTCCTTTCCGGCATTGATGGGCGTGTATTCCGCAGTGCTCGGCTTTTTCGTGCCCTCGGGCGGCGGCAAGTGGATCATCGAAGCGCCGTACGTGATGCAGGCCGCCAACGACCTTCAGGTGCATCTCGGTTGGGCCGTTACGGTGTACAACGCCGCCGAAGCCCTGCCCAACCTCATCAATCCGTTCTGGATGTTGCCGCTTCTGGGCGTGCTCGGGATCAAGGCGCGCGATGTGGTTGGATTTACCTTTACGCAATTGATCGTGCACACGCCGATCGTGCTCGTCATGCTGTGGCTATTGGCCGCCACGCTGGAGTACAAGCCGCCGGTCATTCCGTAACAGGCGCGCTCGAAGGCGCGCGGCAGGTACGATTGGCCGCGCGCGACACCGCGATCCCTGCGAGACGCGTCAGCCGCGATATGATCCAACGCTCGACGCTATATTGCGCGCGTGCTCGTCGAGCCGCGCGCTTCCTCAAGGACGCGATCAATGCACGCTCAAATGCGGGATGCCGACGCCCTGACGCCGCTGCCCTACCATCAGGCGATCGTCACGCATCTCAAGGCGGCCGAGCCCGACGTCTGGGCCTGGGCATCATCGCTGCGCGTGCAGGCCGCACACGCTGCCGACGCCCGCGCGCAACTGCTGCGTGACACCTACCGCCTGACGCCTGCCACGCATCCAGCCGTGTACGCCGCCGCGGCGCTGGCCTGCGAACGCCTGGGCATCGACGCGCCCGTCACGCTGTATCAGGCCGGTGCCAGCACCATGAACGCCGCCCTGTACTACCTGCCCGGCGAAGTGCATGTGGTGTTGCAAGGCGCGATTCTCGAACGGCTGAACGACGCCGAGCTATTGGCCGTGCTGGGCCACGAGTTTGCCCATTACCGACTGTGGTCGAGGGATGCCGGCGACTATCTCGCGGCGGATCGCATCCTCAATCACAGCGACGATGTGACGGCGACACCTGAGAGCTACATCGAATCGGCACGCCTGTATGCCCTGCATACCGAGCTTTATGCGGATCGGGGCGCGGCCCTGGCCGCGGGCGACAGTGCCGCCGCCATTTCAACCCTGGTCAAGGTGCATACCGGCATCGCCGTCGTCGATGCCACGGCCTATCTGCAACAAGCGCTCGAACTGGAGGACACGCACGCCCGCCGGTCGGCCGGTGTCTCTCATCCCGAAACCTACCTGCGCTCGCAAGCCGTCGATATGTGGTGGCAGGCCGATCCGGGGCTCGACGATTGGTTGCGCCGGCGCCTGCACGGCCCGCTGGCCCTTCATGGGCTGGACCTTACCGGTCAAGTTACCCTCACGGCCATCACACGCGGGCTCATTACATATTTTCTGCAAGCCGATAACGTACGCGTCGAGAAAACGCTTGCGCAGGCGCGCGCATACTTTCCTGATTGGACGCTCGGCGACCCGCCGCTCGATCCAACCACGTTGACCGCCGATCTCGTCGACCCGAGCGCCGCCGACTATCTGCACTACGTGATGCTCGATCTTGCCCTGTGCGATGGTGACGTGCGCGATGCCGCCCTCGCCCGCGCATTGCGCATCGCACGCGCCTGGGAGGGCGCAGACGGGCTCACCCACATTCTCAAACGCGATCTCAAGATGAACAAACGTCAATTGGACAAGCTGACGCGATCGTCGGCCGAGGCAAAGCACGCATGACCGATCCTCAGCCCCTGGAAACGTTCGGGCAACTCATGTCCCGTCTGGATGGCACGCTGCTGCCCATCGACGATGTGTTGTTGCTGATGCTGCCCCTTCTGCGCGAAACGGCAGCGCTGCATGCCCAGGGGCGCGTCGCCACGTTGGGCGCCAATGATGTGCTGCAAAGCGCGCAACGCAGCCTGTGCCTGCGCGATCCAGCCGGTGCCGCGGCGCAATACGCCAACGACCGCATCAAAGCCATCCAGCCGCAACCGGGATCAGCGCTCAATATCGTCGGCGAGCTGCGCGTCATACGGGATTCCGACGACCTGGCGGCGCTTGACGATCTGGCCGTGCACACCGACGCCGACCGGCCGGTGGACAAGCCGGTATACCTGCCCGGACTGGCCGCGTGGGAAGGCGCGGTGGGCCATCACGACGAGATCAGCGATATCTTTCAGCTCGGCGAAATGCTGGCGTGCCTCGCCTGTGGCCTGGACCTGCGACGCGACGACGATGTGCGGGCGTTTGCCCGATCCCGCGGCAATCTTTTCGACCTCAACCCTCGACTGAATCCGGTGCTCGCCCAGACGATCGTCGAGATGACGGCGCTCAATCGCCATGACCGCGCGACCGAACTCTCCGCCATCGTGCAGCGGCTTGAACGCTGGCGCGAGCAGCCCCTCGGGCTGGATCTCGATCGCGTCCTCGACGGCGCACAGGGCCCGGCGCCGCGTCGCACGGCCGTGCTCGAGCATCTGCGCGACCGGCTGTTCGATCTCTCACGGCGCAATCGCCTGCTGTACTTCCGGCCCACGCAAGCCAATGTCAATCTCACCATCGCCAGCGTGCCGCTGGTCATGCACATCGAAAGCATCAAGCCCGAGCAACTCTGCACCTGGCAAGGTGCGTTTGCCGAACAAGTGCTTTCCGGCGAGTCGATCGGGCTGCAGCAGTGGCTGCGCTTCGATGATCAGTCCTATCTGCCGGCATCGTTCGATCGCTTGATCCAGGATACGCGGCGCGACCGTGCCGAGTTCGGATTCAGCAATCTGCGGTTGGTCGTGGCGTTCATGCATTGGCACAACCTGAAGGAGGCACCGGAAGAGCGCATCGTGTCGCCCCTGCTGTGGCTGCCCGTCGAATTGATCAAGAAGAAAGGCGTCCGCGATCAGTATGTGATGAAGTGCGATGAGTCGCAGGCCGAGTTCAATCCGGTATTGCGCCATCAATTGCGCCAGCTCTACGACATCCGATTGCCCGAAACGGTCGATCTGAAGACCACCTCCCTCGCCGACATCCATCGCGATGTGGATGCACAGATTCGTCGCACGGAACCCGGCGTCAGCCTGACCCTGCAAAGCAAGCCGACGATCAGGCTCATTCATCAGAAAGCGCTGCAGCGCCTGCAGCAGTTCCAGAAGCGACGTGCTGCCGGTGCGAGCGCCGCACCCGCCCGCCCGGACTTCAGCTACGACGAGGATGACTATCGCCCCCTTGGACTGCAACTGTTTCGCCAGACGGTGCAGCCCAGCGCGTCGCCGCTGCGTGGTGCAATCGGCGCTCAGCCGCTGCCGCTCACGCAGCCGCCGCACATGATGGCTGCCACCGCACCGGAACACACCACTTACGCGCTGACCGACGAGGCCGGTCATCGGCACGCCTGGGATATCGATCTCACGCAGGTCACGCTGGCCAACTTCAACTACAAGAAGATGTCGCTGGTGCAGGATTACGCCCAGTTGATCGACCAACCGGGCAACGCCTCGAGCTTCGATCGGCTGTTTTCGATCGAGCCGCGCGATATTGACGTGGATACACCACCTGCCATTCCGGTCGCCGAGCAATGGAACGTCGTGCCTGCGGATGCCACGCAAAACAGCGCGATCGGCCTTGCACGCACCGGTCGTCATTTCATTATTCAAGGACCACCCGGCACGGGCAAATCGCAAACCATCACCAATCTGATCGCCGACTATGCCGGTCGCGGCTTGCGGGTGCTCTTCGTCTGCGAGAAACGCGCTGCACTCGACGTGGTATTTCATCGGCTGCAACAGAGCGGTCTGGACGAGTTGTGTTGCCTGATCCACGATTCTCAAACCGACAAGAAAGCATTCATCCTCAACCTGCGTGAGTGCTACGAACGCTGGGTGGCCGAGCCGCTTGACGGCAGTGCCCTCACGGTCGCCCGGCAAGCCACACTCAACGCGTTATCGCAGCATCTGGCGCACCTTACGCGCTTCGAGCAGGCGATGGCGGTGATGCCCGAAGCGCTCGCGACCTCGGTTCGGTCGCTCATTCGCATCTTGATCGCCGCCCCTGGCGACCGGCCCGAGATCGAGGCTGCCGCACGCGAGCGCCTGCCCGACTGGGCGGTGTGGCAATCGCATCTCGATCTCACGCGCCGTGTTTATGCCGCGTTGCGCGACCGCTTGAATGCGAGCACCTTCGCACACCACAGTTTCAGTCACCTCTCGGCAGAACTGGTGCGCGACGACCTGGCGTACAGCCGTGCGAAAGCCTTTATCGATAACGCCACGGTGGCCCTTGCGACCATCGAGCCCGGCCTGCCGCAGCCCGTCAGCCTGCTGTCGCGCGATACGCGGGTCGACGAAGCGCCGACGCTCACGCCCGCGGTGCATGCCATCGCGACATTCAATCTGGCCGCCCATCTCGATCTGCTCGACGCCCACTCGTCTGCGGCCACGGCCTTGCGCGATGAGCAAGCGCGTTTGCACAGCCTCGGCAGTGCGGAAAACGCGGCCGGCGCCGCGGCACGCCATTGGCGCGAACCGCTGAGCATCGAAGATACGCAAGCGGCCATCGAGCTGGAGCAACGTATCGGCGGCTCGGCGCTGCGCTGGCTCAATCCGGCGTGGTGGCGTTTGCGCCGCGAACTCAAACGTCGTTACGACTTCAGCCACCATGCGGTCCGCCCAAGCTACCGCACCATTCTGAGCCAATTGGCCGCCCACCATCACGCCACGGCCGCGCTCGCTGCTGCGCGCCAGGCCTTGAACTCGCGCTACGGCATCCAGGATGGCGGGCCATTTTTCGACGCGCTGGAAAGCGTGGCGCACGCGCTGCCCAACGCCCCTAGCCTGGAGCGTTGGATTGCGGCCTTGCGCACCAGCGCCAACCCCGGTGCGCAAGCGCGGGAGGCGCTTGCGCCGGCCGACGCGCTCGCCACGCTGCATGCGCTGATCCCCAACGCGCTCAATGTCACCAGCGACCACGGTGCCGTCGTTTTCGGTCCCGGCCCCGCAGAGGGCCTCAATGCCGGGCCGAGTACAGACCTCAATCCCCGCTCCACTGGCGGCTTCACGATCGCTGAACTGGCCGACGTGGTGCACCGCTTGCGCGACGATCTGAGCGATCTGCCCGATCTGCTGCCCCTCTTGCGTGAGCTGCACGACAGCGAGCCCCGCTACGTCGCTGCCTTGCAAACGCACGCGCTCGACATCGACGCCTTTCAAACCCTGATTGCCGACGAGGCCCTGGCACGGGTCTACCGCACCCTGCCGGAACTGGTGCGGTTCGACGAACGCGCGCTGAAGCAGGCGGTCGAGGGCGTCGATTCGGCCGAACGTACGCTACTCAAGCACAATGCCGAGGTTGTCGAGTCGCGCTGGCACCGCATCTTTCTCGATCATCTCAAGCAGTCGGGGGTATCCGCCACGCCGTTGGACGAGGCCGGCAAGCAGTTCAAGAAGGACTACGCCCGCGGCCGCCGTGAACTCGAACACGAGTTCGGCAAGACCATGCGCTATCGCTCGATTCGCGAACTTGCCGGTGGCGACAGCGGCTTGGTCATCAACGACCTGAAACCGATCTGGTTGATGAGTCCGCTTTCGGTGTCCGATACCCTGCCCCTGCAGTCTCAGTTGTTCGACGTCGTCATTTTCGATGAAGCCAGCCAGATACCGAGCGAAGAGGCCGTGCCCGCGCTCAATCGTGCGCCGCAGGTGGTGGTCGTGGGGGACGAGATGCAGTTGCCGCCAACGACGTTCTTCAGTGCGTCCGGCGACGAGGGCGACGAACAGGTCACGGCCACCGAAGACGGCGAACAGATTGCCATCAACCTTGACGCCGACAGCCTTCTCAGCCAGGCCGCGCGCAATCTACCGGCGTCGCTATTGGCGTGGCATTACCGCAGCCGCCACGAAGCACTGATCAGCTTTTCCAATGCCGCCTTCTACGAAGGCCGGTTGATCACCGTTCCGGACCGCCTGCTCGATGGCGGACACGGCGCATTGGATGCATTGACGTCCACCGCGTCCGATGCAGCCGCCCAAGGCGTGGATGCCCTGCTCGGCAATCCGATCAGCTATCTGAAGTTGACCGACGGCGTGTATGAGGCGCGCGGCAACATCGCCGAAGCCCGCTTCATCGCGGCGACCATTCGGGAATTGCTCAACCGCGAAACGGGTCACAGCATCGGCATCGTCGCGTTTTCGCAAGCCCAGCAATCGCAGATCGAAGATGCGCTGGACGCGCTGGCAGCCAAAGACACCACATTCGCCGCCCGCCTGGAAACCGAATACGTACGTGAAGACAAGGGACAGTTCAACGGTCTTTTTGTAAAGAACCTCGAAAATGTCCAGGGAGACGAGCGCGACATCATCATCCTCAGCATCTGCTACGCACCGGGTCCCAACGGCAAAATGCTGATGAACTTCGGTCCCATCAATCAGCGTGGCGGCGAGAAACGCCTGAACGTGATTTTCAGCCGCGCCCGCCATCGCATGGCAGTGGTTGCGAGCATCCAGGCGGATGCGATCACCAACACGCACAACGATGGCGCCGCCGCGCTCAAGGGCTTTCTGCAATTTGCCCATGCCAGTGCCAGCGGTGAAACCGAGCGCTCGCAACACATCCTGGGTACGCTCACGCCCGGCGCACGTGCCGCGTTCGTCGCCGCGCCGCCGGCAGACGCCTACCGGACGGATCTGGCGCAGGCACTGCGCGCACGCGGTCACACCGTCCATGAGCACGTGGGGCGTTCACAGTTTCGCTGCGATCTGGCAATTGTGGATCCGGCAGGCAACGGCTATTGGCTGGGGATCCTGCTCGACCATGACAGCGCATCCCCTGCCGACGTGCGCGAACGGTATGTGTTTCGTCCTGGTGTCCTGCGCGCATTCGGCTGGACGGTGATCGATGTGCCCAGCAATGCGTGGCTGAAGGATCCCGACGCTGTGCTGGCGCGCATCGAAGCGGCGCTGCCGCGTCCGGCAACCGCCGAGACCTGAGGTTACGGAATCACCCGCTGCGCCCGCAGCGCGGTGAACAGCTCGAGAAACGACGCGCGGCTGTCGTGGTAGCCCAGAAAGCCGGCGTCGCGGCTTTTGGTCATATCGTTCAGGCACTCGATCTCGCGGCCGAGATCGGCATCGGTATGCCACCACGATGCAAGCTTGTTCACGTCGGCCTCAACCAGATCGTATTTGGCTGCCAGTGCGGTCCACAGCGCAGGTGCGGTGTCTTTGAATCGAGCCTCCAACGGCATCGGCGCATCGGGAAATGGCGCAGCCTCCAGGCCGAAAAATGCGGCGATTTCAGCCCACATCCAGCGCCAGCGAAACACATCGCCGTTGGCGGTGTTGAAGGCCTGATTGCGCGCCGCCGGCGACTGCGCGGCCCATGCCAATTGGCGTCCCAGCAAGCCTGCGTCGGTAAGGTCAGTGAGGCTATCCCATTGCGTGCGTGAGCCCGGAAACACGAAGGGTTGACCGGTTTCCTTGCACAGGCTGGCGTACACGGCCAGCGTCACACCCATATTCATCGCGTTGGACCCCAGCGCGCGCCCGATCATCGTGTGCGAGCGATGCACGCTCCACGAGAAATCGTATCGTTTCGCGGCGTCGAACAGGATGTCTTCAAGCGTGTAGTAGAAGTTCTCACCCGGTTGACGCGGTTCGTTTTCCCGAAAAGGCGTTTCGGCCTTGCCGCTGCCGTAGTTCTCGAACGAGCCCAGATAGTGCTTGGTGCCGGTGACGAGCGCCATGTGCGCCAGCGGTGCATCGCTCAACGCCTCGCAAAGGTGGCGCATCATCGCCCCGTTGGCGGCGACGTTTTCGGCCTCATTGTCGCGGCGCGTCCAGGTGCAGAAAAATACATGCGAGATGGCCAATCCCTTCAACGCCTGCGCCGTTGCGGCCGCATCCAGCAGATCGGCCTTGACTGGAATGACGCCCGTCTGCGCCGAGGGATTGCGGGCCAATCCGTATACCGTCCAACCCTCCGCCACCAGAACATTGGCCAGATTGTGGCCGGATATGCCGGTCGCGCCGACGATAAGTGCTGTGCCTTTTTGCATAATCGATGCCTTTAAATGGCAAAACGCCCACTAAATGGGCGTTTACCGTAATGAGTGTGCGCGTCGTGCCGCAACTCGCATGCCATGCAGCCCGCGCGGGCGTCAGGCCTGCCGCGCACGCAGCTCGCTGGCGACATGAAGCCGGTCTTACCGGTACACCGCCGCAGGCATCTCGCCCGCCAATACTTGCAGCAGATTGCTGGTGGCCAATGTGGCCATTGCGTGCCGGGTTTCATGGGTGGCCGAACCCACGTGCGGCAGCGGCGTCACGCGCGGATGCGTACGCAGCGGCGACGATTGTGGCAAGGGCTCGGTGGCGAACACATCCAGGCCCGCCGCCTGCAGCGTGCCGTGGTCGAGCGCTGCCAGCAGATCCGGCTCGGATACGATCGCGCCGCGGGCACCGTTGATAAAGACGGCATTGGGCTTCATCAAGCCGAAGGCCCGCGCATCCATCAACCCTCGGGTTTGCTCGGAGAGCGGCAACACCAGTACAACGATATCGGCACGCTTGAGGACGTCGTCAAGCGGCAGTTGCTGCGCCCGGCCGGCGAGGTCCGGCGCGGCCTGCACCACATCGACCTGACTGCGATTGTGAAAGATCACCGGCATGCCGAAGCCGAGCGCGCCGCGCCGGGCGACGGCCTGGCCGATCCGTCCAAAACCCAGGATGCCCAGCGTTTTGCCGTGCACGTCGGTGCCGAAAAGTTCTTCACCGATATTGCGGGTCCAATGGCCCTCACGCACATGATTGGCGAGTTCCACGACGCGTCGGCATGTGGCCATCAGCAATGCAAAAATCGTATCGGCCGTGGTTTCGGTGAGCACACCAGGGGTATGACAGAGCGTGATCCCCCGCGCCCGCAACGCAGCCAGCGGATAGTTGTCGACACCGACCGACACGCTGGAAATCACTTTCAGTCGCGGCGCGCGATCTAGCACCGATTGATCGATCGAAAAGCTTGACCCGATCATGCCGTCGGCCCACGGCAATGCCCGTTCGAATGCCTCACGCTGATCGGCCACCCGCGGGTTTGCCACCGTTACGTCATGCGCCGCCGCGATGCGATCCAACTGCTCGGGCGGCAGTTCACGAAACACAAGCACATTTTTACGGGCCATGAGCGCACGCTATTAGGAGAGTGGGTTACTGCGTTGCAAGTCGCGCGCCTCAAGCTGCGCATTCAGCTCCGCCCGCGTGGGCAAGCCGTCCGAATCGCCCAGCACCTGTACTTGCCGCGCGCCGATCCAGGTACCGCGCTGCAAGGCATCGGTCAGTGGGCGCCCTTCCAGCAACGCACTGATCACGCCCACCGCGAAGCCGTCCCCCGCGCCCACCGTGTCGATCACGCGCTCGACCGGAAAGCCGGGCGCGTAGCCGCTTTGGACGCCATCATCGAAATAGGCCCCATCCGGCCCCAGCTTGATCACCACGAGCGATGCGCCGGCCGCACGATAAAACCGCGCCACGCCCTCCGGCGTGGTCTCGCCCGTGAGCAAGCGCCCTTCTTCCATACCTGGAAACACCCAATCCGCTTTGGCAGCGAGCGCATTGATTGCGGTGCGCATCGCCTCGGTCGAGGCCCACAAGGTGGGTCGCAGGTTGGGGTCGAACGAAATCGTGCGTCCGGCCGCTCGCATCACGTCCATCGTTTTGTGTGCCGCGAGCAAACTGGTCTCGGAGATGGCGGCAAAAACGCCGGTCGCGTGCAGATGGCGCGCTGCGCGCAACCACGCCTCATCCACATCCGCCGGCGTCATCAGGCTCGCGGCCGATCCCTTGCGGTGATACTCAACCGGCGGATCGCTGCCATCGTCTACCCGCCCCTTGATTTGAAATCCGGTGCGCTGCGTGGGATCGCACACCACCTTGCTGCAATCCACGCCTTCGGCGCGCATGGCGTTGATCAGATAGCGCGCCATCGAGTCCGCACCCAAACGGCTGGCCCAGCCCACCTTCAACCCCAGGCGCGACAGGCCGATCGCCACATTGATCTCAGCGCCCGCCATGCGGCGCGTAAAGCCTTCGGCCGCTTCGAGCGGACCGGGACGGTCGGCGATCAGCATCGCCATGGCTTCGCCAAAGAGCGCCACGTCGAACGTGGCTTCGGGGGGGTTGTCGGCGATATTGTCGGCGGTCATGCCGGTTGTCCTTGTTGGTGCCGCGCAGTCGCGCGGAGGTGATCGATCTGGGTGCGTGTCACGGCAGTGAGATCGTCGCCCACCAGCGGATACTCGATGGCCCACGGCACATCGGTGGGCATCGCATGCACGATCGTGCGCCAAGGCGCGGCCGAGTCGGCCAATGGCACGGCCACCCAGCGCTGCGGTTGGCGCTGCACGCCCTTGCAATGCACGTAACGCACGCGCGCGGCGAAAAGTGCAGCCATCTGCTGTGGGCACTCGCCGGTCCAATGCCAATTGCCCACATCGAACGTCATCGGCAAGTCGAGCCCGATGGCATCGGTGGCGTCAAAGAAGCGCTGCAGGGCCACGCGGGTACCCGCTTGCTCGGTTTGATCGTTCTCGATCGTAAGCGTCGGCCCGCCCTCCGCCAAGCGGCGCGCGAGCAACGGCAATGTGGCCACCGATGCGGCGTTGAAATCGCCGATCGACATCTTCAACTGCGTCGCGCCAAGGTCGCTCGTGCGCGCCATCGCCCGGTCGAGCGTCTGCTCGTCCAAGGTGCCATCGGCTTGCCACAACCCGGTCGGGCACGAATACACGCTCACAAGCGCCAGCCTGCGCAGCGTGTCGGCCAACGCGGGCAACTCGCGCCCGGCATCGACCAGCAACTCTTCTCTCACTTCCACGCCATCGGCGCCGGCCGCGTGCGACAAATGGGTAAACCATTCCTGGCCGTGGCGCCGCACTTCAGCCGCACCGAACGAGGTCAGGGAAATATAAACGGATAGATCGTGAGGCATAAAAACGCCGGCCGCCTCAGGCGGCCTGATGAGAACTCAATATCTGGCCCAGAAACTGCCGGGTCTTTTCGTGCTGCGGTTGACCGAAGAACTGCTCCGGCGGCGCCTGCTCGACGATCTTGCCATCGGCCATGAAAATCACGCGGTCGGCGACCTGACGCGCAAACGCCATTTCATGCGTCACGCACAACATCGTCATGCCGTCTTCCGCCAACCCGATCATGGTGTCGAGCACTTCCTTCACCATTTCCGGATCGAGTGCCGAGGTCGGCTCGTCGAACAGCATGATCTTCGGCGTCATGCACAGCGCCCGCGCGATCGCTACGCGCTGCTGTTGGCCGCCCGACAACTGGCTCGGGTATTTGCCGGCCTGCTCCGGGATACGCACACGCGTGAGGTACTTCATCGCGACGGCCTCGGCCTCGTCTTTTTTCATCTTGCGCGAGCGCATGGGCGCCAGCATGCAATTCTGCAGGATGGTCATGTGCGGAAACAGATTGAACTGCTGAAACACCATGCCCACTTCCTGCCGCACCTGCTCCACATTGGCACCGCCCGCCGTGAGTTCGATCCCATCGACCTCGATGCGACCCTTCTGCACCTGTTCGAGCCGGTTGATGCAGCGGATCAGGGTCGACTTGCCCGACCCCGACGGCCCGCACACCACGATGCGCTCGCCTGCCGCCACGCTCAGGTCGATGTCGGTCAACACCTGAAAGGCGCCGAACCATTTTTGAACGCCTGTCATGCGAATGATGGGCGCATCCTGCGCGCCGTGTGTGCTTGCCGTCATAAGTCCCCGCGACCTCATTTACCGCAGCCGATTGCTGCATTCGATCATTGCGCCCAATTACTGCAGGGTGGGCAGATCGGTTTCCAGCCACTTGCGATAGAGCTTATTGAGCTCGCCATTGGCTTTGTTGCGCGTGACGAACTCGTTGACCTGGGCCAGCAGTTCGTCCTGCCCCGGGCGAATGGCAATGCCCATGGCTTGCTGCACGAGGGTGAACTTGTTCTCGAACGTGTCGGCCGGTGCGCGTTTGGCAATCTGGGCCGCCACGGTTACCGAGCAGCCAATTGCATCCACCTGCCCCGTAAGCAGCGCCTGCATGGCCGACGCATCGTCATCGAAGCGCCGGATCTCCGTGCCCTCGGGGGCCGATTTCGTCACCGCCACATCCTGGGTGCTCGCCCGGGCCACGCCCACGCGCATGCCTTTCAGATCGGCCGCCGACTTGATGTTTGCCTTCTTGGGCGCATACAGCACGATCGTGGCCGCCGCGTACGGTTGCGAGAACTGCACCTGCTTGGCGCGCTCGGGCGTGATCGCCAGCGACGCCACCAAGGCGTCGACCTTGCCGGTGAGCAGGAAGGGAATGCGATTGGGGCCAGTTACCGGCAGGATGTTGACCTTCACGCCAAGATCCTTGGCCAGCAATTTGGCCACATCGGCGTCATAGCCATCGGGCTGGTTCGCGACGTTGGTGGTGCCGTAGGGCGGAAAATCCACCAGCATCCCGATCGTGATCTCGCCTTTTTTCTTCAGATCGGCCATCGTTTGGGCAGTTGCTGAAGCGAACGGGCTGAGCATGGCGGTTACGGCCAAGGCGGCGAAAGCGCCGGTGACGGCACGGCGGCGGGTCGAAATGGTCATGAGTGTCTCCACAATGATGAATGCTGTGAGCCCTATGGGGCCGGCTCTATGGCCTTGAATTCGAGATAACGGCGGATGCGCCGGCGCTTTATCGCGTCAGGGCAGCCGCCTGGCGGCGCTCCATCCAGGCCGCCAAAAGCGACAGCGGCCAGCACAGCGCAAAATAGATCGCCGCCACCACGCTGAACACCAGCAGCGGCTGGAACGTTGCATTATTGATGATCTGACCGGCCCGCGTAATCTCGGTAAACCCGATGATGGCGGCGAGCGACGTCCCCTTGATGATCTGCACGAGATAACCCACGGTGGGCGGCACGGCGATCTTGAACGCCTGCGGCAGGATCACATCGCGCATCCGGGCGCGATAGGAGAGCGACAGCGCCTCGGCGGCCTCCCATTGCCCGCGCGGAATGGCCTGGATGCAGCCGCGCCAGATCTCACCCAGAAACGCCCCGCTGTTGAGGATCAGCGCCACACTGGCGGCGATCCAGGGATTGATGTCCAGGCCCACGATGGGCGCGCCGAAAAAGATCAGGAACAACTGCAGCAGCAGCGGCGTGCCCTGAAAGATCTGAATGAAGAGCGTGGCCCCCGCGCGCAGCAGTTTCGAGGTCGACGTGCGCGACAGCGCCACGGCCAGGCCCACGATGGCGCCGCCCACAAACGCGATGGCCGACAGCGCCAGCGTCCACTTGGCCGCTTCGAGGATGAACCAGAATTCGGCAGGACCGAACGTACGCATCTCGGACTCCTACCGCCGGTCGGGGTAGTTCAACCCCAACTGATAGATCAATTTGAACAGCGCCGAAAACGCCAGCGACAACCCCAGATAGATCAGGGCCACAACGATGTAGATTTCGAAGCTGCGAAACGTTTGCGACTGAAGATTGGCCGCAACCGAGGTGAGATCGTCGGCCGAGATCACCGATACCACCGCCGAGCTGAGCATCAACAGGATGAACTGGCTGGTGAGCGCAGGATAGATCGCCTTGAGCGCCGGCTTCAGGATGACGAACCGAAAGATCTCCCACCGCTTCAGATTCAGCGCGAGGCCGGCCTCGATCTGCCCTTTCGAAATCGATTCGATACCCGCGCGGATGATCTCGGTGGCGTACGCGCCGAGGTTCACCACCATCGCCGTCAGCGCTGCGGTATAGGGTGACCAACGCACGCCCAACGACGGCAACGCGAAGAAAAAGAAGAAAAGCTGTACGAGAAACGGGGTATTGCGGATCAACTCGATATACACGTTGATCGACCAACGCACCGGTGCGGGACCGGCGGTCTTGCCCCAGGCGCACATCACGGCCACGATCAGCCCAAGCACCATTGCAGTCAGGGAGAGCTGGATCGTGATCCACGTGCCTTTGAGCAGCATGGGCCAGGCGGCAAAAACATCGGCGAATTGAAACGTGTAATTCACGGCGAGGCCACGGAGTTGTCTAGTTAGATTCGAATAATTTTTTAGGGCGCGCCGGCCGAAGTGTATAGGATGAGATTGCCTTACACCGCCGCATCGTGTCCATACTCGGGGTATCCCTAATACGTTGCTGCATCGCAGCAGTGACGTCGTCCGAACGCACGGTTGAATGTTCACGACCGCGGCCGATAATAGGGGCTCCCCAATGTCCGTGCGTCGCGCCCCCCCGGCTCGACCTGCATGGCGCTTACCCTCACCGTGAGAGATCCATGGCTTACATGCTGCTCATCGTTGAACCGACCGAACAACGCGCCGAACGTAACCAGGCCGAAGGCGAAGCCGCCTATGCCAGCATGGTGGCTTTCGGTACCGACCTCAAAGCGCGTGGCTTGCTGGCCGCCAGCGAATCGCTGGCGTCGCAGAAGGAGGCGGTGCGGGTGCAAAGGCGCGATGGCCGCACACGCCTGATCGATGGGCCCTTTGCCGAGGCCAAGGAAATGATCGGCGGGTTCTTTCTGCTCAATTGCGCCACCCGCGAGGAGGCTGTCGCGATCGCCGAAGCCTGCCCGGCCGCCCAATGGTGCACAGTCGAAGTGCGCAAACTGGCCCCCTGCTACGCGTAAAAATTTCTTGTTCAGGATGTCGATCGAGGTTGGTGCCAAGCGTCGTATGGGAAAGGCTAGCGCCGATTTCCCGTTCATCACCCAATAGGTTCATCATGCACAAGCAAATTTTCGTCAATCTTCCGGTCGCGGATCTGCCGCGCTCGCAGGCATTCTTCGGCCAGCTCGGCTTCACCTTCAACCCGCAATTCACCAATGCGCAAGCGGCTTGCATGGTGATCGGCGAAAACATCTATGCCATGTTGCTGGTCAAGGACTTCTTCGCGGGATTCACCGACAAACCGATTGCCGATGCGACCAAAACCAGCGAAGTGCTGGTTTGCCTGTCGTGCGAGAGTCGCGCCGAGGTCGACGATCTCGTCGCCCGCGCCATCGCGGCAGGTGGCACCAGCCCCCGCGCGCCGCAAGACCATGGCTTCATGTACGGACACGGCTTTCAGGATCCGGATGGCCACATCTGGGAGCTGATGTTCATGGACATGACCGCCGCCCCGGCCACGCCCCCCTCCCCGTGAGCGCAACAGCCGCCACCCATCGCGCCATCGAGGCCGTGTGGCGCATCGAATGCGCCAAGGTGATTGCCCATGTGACGCGCATCGTGCGCGACGTGGGCGTGGCGGAAGACCTCGCCCAGGACGCGCTGGTGACGGCGTTCGAACGCTGGCCCCGCGACGGGGTGCCGGACAATCCGGGAGCCTGGCTGATGACGACCGCCAAGAACCGCGCCCTCGACCGCTTGCGCCGGGAGGCGCTGCACGCGCGCAAGCTCGACGCGTTCGGCCAGGATATCGACGCCTTAAAGCCCAACGCGCCTCCCGACCCTGCTGACGCTTTGGATGCTGCACGCGCCGACGACGTGGGCGACGACATGCTGCGGCTGATCTTCACCGCATGCCATCCCGTGCTGTCCACCGATGCGCGCGTGGCGTTGACGTTACGTATGCTTGGTGGATTGACCACGGATGAGATCGCCCGCGCGTTCCTGCAACCCGAATCCACCGTGGCCCAGCGCATCGTTCGCGCCAAGCGCACCCTGACGCAGGCAAAGGTGCCGTTCGAAGTGCCCCAGGCCGATGCACGAGCCGAACGCCTCGCCTCGGTGCTCGAAGTGATTTACCTCATCTTCAACGAAGGCTATGCCGCCACTGCAGGCGATCATTGGCTGCGGCCAGCGCTGTGCGATGAAGCGCTGCGGCTTGCGGGCGTGCTGTCGACGCTGGCGCCGGAGGAAAGCGAAGTGCACGGCTTGACGGCGCTGATGGCGCTGCAAGCCTCCCGCGCGGCGGCACGCATCGATACCCTCGGCCGTCCCGTGCTGTTGATGGATCAGGATCGCAGCCGGTGGGATCGGCTATTGATCCGCCGCGGTCTGGTGGCCCTCGATCGCGCTCGCGCACTCGGGGGCATGCAACAGCCTTATGCGCTGCAGGCGGCCTTGGCAGCCTGCCACGCTCAAGCCGCAACGGCGGCCGCCACCGATTGGACGCACATCGCCGATCTCTATGGCCAGCTTGCGGCGATCGCGCCGTCGCCCATCGTGGAGTTGAATCGCGCGGTCGCAGTGGGCATGGCGGATGGGCCTGAAGCGGGACTGGCAATCGTTGACGTGCTCCGTGACGATCCCGCGCTGGCCCAATACCCCTGGCTTTTCAGCGTGCATGGCGACCTGCTCGAGAAGCTGGGGCAACGCGAGCAGGCCCGTGCCGCGTTCGAAGCCGCAGCCGCGTTGACGCGCAACGCACCCGAGCGCGCCCTGCTGCTGGCGCGCGCCCACACCCTCAGCATTGCTTCTTCATGACCTCGATATCTCCCGCCCGCGCCGGACGCCGCGAATGGATCGGCCTCGCCGTGATCGCGCTGCCGTGTCTGGTCTATGCGATGGATCTGACGGTGCTGAATCTGGCCCTGCCTGCGATCAGCGCCCAGCTCACGCCCACCAGCGCACAGCAACTGTGGATCATCGACGTCTATGGCTTCCTGGTAGCAGGCTTTCTCATCACGATGGGCACCGTGGGCGATCGCATCGGCCGCCGCAAGCTGCTGTTGATCGGCGCCGCCGCCTTTGCCGTGGCCTCCACGATCGCCGCGTTCTCCACCAGCGCAGGCATGTTGATCGCCATGCGCGCGTTGCTCGGCATCGCGGGCGCGACGCTGGCGCCCTCCACGATGTCGCTCATCCGCAATATGTTTCATGACCCGCGGCAACGCCAATTCGCCATCGGTGTATGGATTGCGAGCTTCTCGGTCGGCAGCGCAATCGGGCCGCTCGTCGGCGGCGTGCTCCTGCAGTTCTACTGGTGGGGATCCGTGTTTCTGGTCGCCGTGCCCGTGATGGTGCTCCTGCTGATCGTGGGACCGTCGTTGCTGCCCGAGTATCGCGACCCCAATGCCGGCCGCATCGACCCGCTCAGCGTGGCGCAATCGTTGTTTGCGGTGCTGGCGATGGTGTATGCGTTGAAGCAGATCGCCGAACACGGCATGCAGTGGTATGCCATGGCACTTTTGGCCGCCGGCATTCTGGCAGGCGTGGCATTCATCCGTCGCCAACGTCACCTTGCCTACCCCTTGCTCGATCTCAATCTGTTTCGCGTGCCGGCATTTTCGGCCGCAATCGCCGCGTACGCCCTGTCTTGCCTGGCGATGTTCGGCGTGTACATCTTCATCACCCAGTATCTGCAATTGGTGCTTGGCTTGTCGCCCTTGATGGCCGGCGTCGCCACAGTGCCCTGGGCGCTGGGCTTTGTCGTGGGATCGCTGGGTGCCCCGCGCCTGGCTCGGCACGTCAAGCCCATTACCATTCTCGTGGCCGGCCTGCTTGCGGCGAGCGTGGGCTTTTTGCTGCTGGCGGTGTCGGCCACGACGATAGGCCTGTCGGGTCTTGTCGCCAGCACCATCATCATGAGCCTGGGTATGGCGCCGGTATTCACCATCGGCAACGAAATGATCATCACCGCGGCGCCGCCCGAGCGAGCCGGCTCGGCTTCCGCCATTTCCGAAACCAGTTCCGAATTCAGCGGCGCCCTTGGGATTGCCGTCTTCGGCAGCATCGGCACGATGATCTATCGCAGCCGGCTGGGTCCGGCGCTCCCGGCCGATCTCGACCCCTCTGCGCGCGAAGCCGCGCTCGGCACCCTCGGTGGCGCCGTATCGGCCGCCCACGCCGCGCATACCGCCGGCTCGGACGCGGTCCTGGCGGCCGCCCGCGCGGCATTTCTGGATGCCTATCAGTTCACGGCCTTTGTGGGCGCAGCGTTGGTGATGCTGGCCGCCGTCGTGACGTGGCGCATCCTGCGGCCGGGCACGCGGCCGATCGCCCAACCTTGAGCGCACCTGGGGAATATGGCCGCCCGGGCCAAAGTGCGCTGGCAACAGCCTGCATCTGCCACGCGTTCCCGCAAGGCTCGTAAGCGAGGCGAGCTATCCAGGCGCACCTGAGAAACGCCTGGAACGCCGCCTGCTACGATCGAAGCATCCCAAGATTTCAGGACGCGCTTCATCATGCGACATCATCGCTTCGGCCCTACCGGCCACGACATTCCCGTGATCGGCCAAGGCACGTGGTACATCGACGAAGGGCATCGCGGAGAAGCCGTCGATGCGTTGCGCATCGGCCTGGATGCCGGCATGACGCATATCGACACCGCCGAGATGTACGGCAACGGCGCATCCGAAAACGTCGTGGGCGAAGCCATCCGCGGTCGCCGCGATGACGTATTTCTCGTCTCGAAGGTCTTGCCCAGCAATGCGTCGCGCATCGGCGTGCGGGCAGCCTGCGAACGATCCCTCAAGCAACTCGGCACCGATCGCCTGGACAGCTACCTGCTGCATTGGCGCGGTTCTTATCCGCTCGAAGAGACGTTCGAGGCCCTGCAGGATTTGCGCGCAGCCGGCAAGATCCTGTCGTATGGCGTGAGCAATTTCGATGTGGACGATCTGGACGAGGCACTCGCCATCGTCGGCGACGGTGAATTGGCCTGCAATCAAGTGCTCTACCACTTGCAAGAGCGCGCCATCGAACACGCCGTGATCCCGTGGTGCAAGCAACACGGCGTGGCGGTGGTGGCCTATAGCCCTTTCGGCCATGATGATTTTCCCGACGTGTACAGCGACGGTGGCGACGTGCTCGAAGCCATTGCCGCAGCCCATGATGCCACCACCCGGCAGATCGCCTTGGCGTTTTTGACCCGCGACAACGCAGTCTTCGCCATCCCCAAGGCCGCTCGGGGCGAACACGCACGCGCAAACGGCGAAGCAGGCGCCATCGTGCTCGATGCCGATGAGATCGCTCGCCTGGACCTTGCCTTTCCGCGCGGCCCACAGCCGCAATATCTTCCGATGATCTGAAGCATGACGCATGCTCGCAAGATGTTGGCCGCCATGTTGTGCGTGGTGGCGAGCGGCGTGACTGCCGCAAGCACCGTCGTGGTCTCCGAATCAGCCACAGGTACGGCCACCGCAGCAGCATCCTCGCCCAGCCCGCCAAGCGCGACGCTGGCGTCAAGCCAGGCGCCTACGTCGAGCGCATCGGCCACCTCCACGGCTGCCGCGGAAACGAGCCGCAATGCCGCCCTTTCCGCGCGGCTTGACGTCATTGCCGATCGCGCAGGCGCGCTTGCGCGCCTGAACACGCTTATTGTCGCGCGCAACGGCAGCATTGTGCTGGAGCGCGGCTATCGCGGCGCGCAGCTCGATGCGCCCGTCAATATCAAAAGTGCCTCCAAAGTAATCGTCAGCGCCTTGGTGGGACGCGCGATCGACGAAGGGCTGATCGCGAACGTCGGCGCCTCCATACGACCGTTACTGGCCAAGCGCCTGCCGGGCGACGCCAATCCGCGCCTGGGGGAAATCAGCGTCGAGGATCTGCTCACCATGCGTGCGGGGCTGGAACGCACCTCCGGCCCCAACTATGGCCGCTGGATCGCCAGCCGCGACTGGGTGGGCTATATCGTGTCGCGTCCCTTTGTGGACGAACCCGGCGGGCGCATGCTGTACTCCACCGGCAGCAGCCACCTGCTCTCGGCCATCCTTACCGATGCCAGCCGGCGCAGCACGCTGCAATTGGCGCAACGTTGGCTGGGCGAGCCTTTGGGAATTCGGTTTGCCGGCTGGGATCGTGACCCGCAAGGCGTTTACCTGGGCGGCAACAACATGGCCATGTCGCCGCGCGGCCTTTTCGCCTTCGGCGACATGATGCGTGCGGGCGGTGTGAATGCCCGCGGCGAGCGCGTGCTATCGGAGGCCTGGATCAAAGCGTCCTGGACGCCACGCACGCAATCGCAATTTACCGGCGACGCGTACGGCTACGGCTGGTTCATCGCCGACGCTGCGGGCCACCCGGTGTACTACGCCTGGGGCTACGGCGGGCAATTGCTCTATGTTGTGCCCACGTTGGGTTTGACCGTGGTGATGACGTCCGACCCCAACCAGCCGTCCGGCAGCGACGGGTATCTGCAGCAGTTGCACACCCTCTTCGAACAGGACATCGTGGGTGCCGTGATCGCCGAACCCGTTACGCCTTGACGTGCCCGCGGCGGCCTGCACACCGTGTCACCCCTAATTGCGCCCAGCGAACGCGCAAGATATCGTGGCCGCATCCCACGACTGCGTGGCCCGCTGCATTCGCCACGTCTCCTCTGCCATGTTCGCCGACCTCAACCATCTTTCTCATCATGCCGCATGGCGGCGTCAGCTCGAAATGCTGCTCGAATCGGCGGGCGAAGGCATCTACGGCATCGACCTGCGCGGCCGTTGCATCTTCATCAATGGCGCCGGTGCCGAGTTGCTGGGCTACACGCCCGATGAAATCGTCGGCCGCAACATGCATTACCTGATTCACCATTCGTACGCCGACGATCGACTGATGCACGTGCACGACTGCCGCATTTTCAGGGCCTTCAGCGAAGGCCTCGGCGTACGCGTCGACGATGAAGTGCTCTGGCGGCGAGACGGCAGTTGCTTCGACGCCGAATACGGGTCCTACCCGATCCGGGATGGCGACCAGGTCGTAGGCGCGGTCGTGACCTTTGCCGACATTTCCGCCCGCAAGCGCATCGAATGCGAATTGCAACTCACCCAGACGCTGCTCGAGCGCCGGGTGGATGAACGCACGGCCAGGCTGCGTACCGCGCATGAATCGCTGCGGCGACTTTCCGCACACCTGAGCACCCTGCGCGAAGAAGAGCGCGCCCACATCGCGCGCAATATCCACGACGAACTGGGCGCATCGTTTACCGCGCTGCAGCTCGACCTGAACTGGCTGCGCAAACAGATCGCCCCCGATCCCGCGCTCGCCGCCCATGTGGATCGCATGCTCGACGTGACGCAAAACGCCATGGGCGCCACGCGCCGCATTCTGAACGATTTGCGTCCCTCGGTGCTCGATCATCTCGGGCTGTGGGCGGCACTCGAAACCTTGCTGCAGGATCTGCAGACCCGCACCGATATGGAATGCAGGTATGTGTGCGCACCGGACATCGAACGCTGCCGGCTCGGGCGCAGCGCCGAGATCGCCGTCTACCGCATCGTGCAGGAATTGCTGACCAACGTGCAGCGCCACGCGAATGCAACCACGGTGGCGATCGAGGTGGTGCTGCGTGACGCCACGCTGGTGCTGACGGTTGAAGACGATGGCGTGGGCATGCAATTGCCCGAGCAGCCGCATACGTTCGGCATCCTGGGCATGCGCGAGCGCGCACGCGCCATCGGCGGCGTGCTGGCGCTGGACAGCACGCCCGGCGCCGGCGCCCGAGCCCGTTTGCAGCTTCCGATCGAAAGCGGCGTCTGATGGCGCTGACGGTGCTGGTCGTCGACGACCATATGATCATCCGCCGCGGTCTGGCACAGATCCTGGCCGAGGATGCACGCATTGCACAGGTCGACGATGCCTCGGACGGGCCCACCGCGATGCGCGCGCTGCGCACCGGACACTACGACGCCGTCGTGCTCGACATCGCCCTGGGCGAGCGCGACGGCATGGACGTGCTGAAATCGGTGCGCGCCGAATTTCCCTCGGTAGGCGTCGTGATGTTGTCGGTCTATCCCGAATCGCAGTTTGCCGTGCGTGCCCTGCGCAGCGGTGCCCATGCGTATCTCAACAAGGGTTGCGATCCGGACACCCTCATCGCTGCGCTGTGCAAAGCGGCCGCCGGCAGCGTGTACGTCACACCTGCCGTCGCTGAGCTGCTGGCTCACAACGTGCGCCGCGACGGTCCTCAGGCGCCGCACGAATCCTTGTCCAATCGCGAATTCCAGGTGCTGCAGTTGTTGGTGGCCGGCAAGTCGGTATCGGCCATCGCCGAGCAACTCGCGCTCTCCGCCAATACCGTGTCGACCTATCGCAGCCGAGTGCTCGATAAACTCGGGGTGCGCACGATCGTGGATCTCGTCGCGTATGCAAACACGCACCAATTGCGTGCGCTTTGAGCGCTGATGCACCAGGTCGGCTCGCGGTGTGCACCGCGTAGTGGTCGCCCTACAGCGCATTCATCGGATTCGCGATAGGCGCGTTTGAAGGATCCCGCCATGATGGGCGCACTCCTCAACGCCCAGGGCTGCCCGCGTGAAGAAATCCGGATTTCGACTTGGCATTTACGTCTTCAAAGACGCGGAGGTGATCGACTACGCGGCGCCGTACGGCGTGTTCTCAGTGGCGCGGCGATTCGACCCCGAGCTCGACGTCTTCCTGATCGCCGACGCCCTGCGCCCGATCCAGACGCAAGCCGGGCTGACAGTGTTGCCCACTTACGGCTTCAACGATCTGCCTGACATGGACGCCTTCATGATTCCCGGGGGATTCGGCACGCGGCAGGAGATGCACAACAGCCGGCTGCACGCCTATATCGATGCGCTGCCTGAAACGTGTTTGCTGACCAGCGTGTGCACGGGTTCGTGGATCTATGCCCGCATGGGTTTGCTCGACGACATCGCGGCAACGAGCCGCAAAGAGCCGGACAAGCTCGAAGCCTCGCACATGGGACTCACGCCCATCGACCGGCTCGCCATGTTGGCGCCCGCCTGCCGCGTCAGCCGTGCGCGCGTGGTGGACGCCGGCCGCATCGTCACGGCAGGCGGCATTGCCAGCGGTACCGAGCTCGCGCTGCACCTGCTGCGCCGCGCAGGCTATCCCGAGTCCTTCATCGACGACGTTGCGCGGGTGATGGAGTACCACCGCGCCTACGCGTTGTACCGCGAAGACATCGAATACGCCGCCGGCGATTCGACTGCCCCTCCCCACGCCCCCACCTGACTGGAGCCGCCTCATGTCCCTGTTCCGCAATCCCTTCAATGCCGACACCCGCCTGGCGTGCGCCTGCGGGCGTCATGCCAGCCCTGCCGAACACGACCGGGCCCAGGGCCTCGATGCGGCACAGGACCGGGCGGTGGAAAGTGCCGTCATGCGCGCGCTGTTTCCGCAGGACGATCTGCGCCGACGCTTCCTGCGCGCAGTGGGGAGCGGTACGGCCATGGCGGCCGTGTCGTCGATCTTTCCGCTGGCCCTGGCCAAGGAAGCGTTTGCGCAATCCACCGGCTCCCTGGAAAAGCAGAAGCTCAAGGTCGGCTTTATTCCAATTACTTGCGCCACACCGATCATCATGGCGCATCCCATGGGCTTTTACGCCAAGCAAGGCCTGGATGTGGAGGTGGTCAAAACGGCCGGCTGGGCACTGATACGCGACAAGGCGATGTCCGGCGAGTACGACGCGGCCCACATGCTTTCGCCCATGCCACTGGCCATCACGCTGGGGGCCGGTACGAGCGGCGCGGTGCCGTGGACGATGCCGGCGGTGGAGAACATCAACGGCCAAGCCATTACCTTGGCCATGAAGCACAAAGACCGCCGCGATCCGAAGGATTGGAAAGGCTTCAAACTGGCGGTGCCCTTCGATTATTCGATGCACAACTATCTGCTGCGCTACTACCTCGCCGAGCATGGAATCGATCCCGATACCGATGTGCAGATCCGGTCGATTCCGCCCCCCGAAATGGTGGCCAATCTGCGCGCCGACAACATCGACGGCTTTCTGGCACCCGATCCCGTCAACCAGCGCGCGGTATACGACGGCGTCGGATTCATCCATATCCTGTCCAAGGAAATCTGGGACGGCCACCCGTGCTGCGCCTTTGCCGCCAGCAAGGAATTCGTCACCAAGATGCCGAATACCTATCAGGCCTTGCTGAAGTCGATTATCGAAGCCACGGCGTATGCGCATGACGCCAGCCATCGCAAGGAAATCGCCGCCGCCATTGCCACGCCCAACTATCTGAACCAGCCCGTCACAGTGCTCGAGCAGGTACTCACCGGCACGTATGCGGATGGCTTGGGCAAGGTCATCAAGGTGCCCGAGCGCATCGATTTCGATCCGATGCCGTGGCCGTCTTTCGCCGTGTGGATCTTGACGCAGATGAAGCGCTGGGGTCAGGTAAAAACCGATATCGATTATCAAAAAATCGCCAGCGAAGTCTTTCTCGCTACCGACGCCATTCGTTTGATGCGCGAAGCCGGCATGACGCCGCCCACCACGAAAGACAAAACGTTCAGCGTGATGGGCAAACCCTTCGACGCGACCAAGCCGGACGAGTACTTGGCCAGCTTCAAGATCCGGAGAACATAAGGATGCGCGGTGAAAAACCCTGGGGCGCGCCGCTGCTGTCGGTCGTCATTCTGGTCGCACTGCTGTTGGTGTGGCATGCGGCCACGCGATCCACGGCAGGCGAAGCGGTGGTCGACGCCGAGTATGCCGCGCTCGTGGGCGGCGCAGCGGCAAGCGGCGGCAAAACGCCCTTCCCCGGGCCGATGGATGTGGGGGTGCAGCTTTGGCAGCATTTGAAGGATCCGTTCTACGACCGGGGCCCGAACGATAAAGGGATCGGCCTGCAATTGGCCTATTCCATCGTGCGGGTGCTGGGCGGGTTTCTGCTTGCCGCCGTGGTCGCCATCCCGTTGGGCTTTTTGATCGGGATGTCCCGCACGGTCTATCGCGCTTTCGATCCATTCATTCAAGTCCTCAAGCCCATTTCGCCCCTCGCCTGGATGCCGCTGGCGCTCTACACCATCAAGGACGCCGATACGTCTGCCGTCTTTGTGATCTTCATCTGCTCGCTCTGGCCCATGTTGGTCAACACGGCGTTCGGCGTAGGCGCGGTCCGTCAGGATTGGCTCAACGTTGCCCGTACGCTGGAAGTCTCGCGGTTGCGCACTGCCTTTCTGGTCATCCTGCCTGCGGCGGCGCCCACCATCATGACGGGGATGCGCATTTCGGTCGGGATCGCCTGGCTCGTGATCGTGGCAGCCGAAATGCTCATCGGCGGCACGGGCATTGGCTACTTCGTCTGGAACGAATGGAACAACCTGTCGATCGCCAACATCATCTGCGCCATTCTCTTCATAGGTGTGATCGGCATGTTGCTGGACACCCTGCTCGCCCGCGCCGCCAGGCTCGTGAGCTATCGGGAGTAGATGCATGAGCAAACCTTTTCTCGACATTCATTCGCTCGCCAAACGCTACCCCCAACGCGACGGCAATCCCGGCCCGCCGGTTTTCGACGAAGTGAGCTTCGGCATCGACCGTGGGCAATTCGTGTGTGTGATCGGTCATTCGGGCTGCGGCAAAACCACCATCCTGAATATCCTGGCCGGCATCGACCACGCCAGCGAAGGCGTGGTGATCATGGACGGACGTGAGATCGACGGCCCATCGCTGGAACGCGGCGTCGTCTTTCAAGCGCATGCGCTGCTGCCCTGGTTGACCGCGCTGCAGAATGTGGCCTTCGGCGTGCGCTCGCGCTGGCCCGAATACAGCCGCGACAAGGTGCGCGAGCACAGCGTGCGTTACCTCGAGATGGTCGGCTTGGGACACGCGCTGGATAAAAAGCCCAGCGAACTGTCGGGCGGCATGAAGCAACGTGTGGGCATCGCACGCGCCTTCGCCATACAGCCGAAGATGCTTTTGCTCGACGAACCCTTCGGTGCCCTGGATGCGCTCACGCGTGGCACGATCCAGGACGAACTGCGGCGCATCGTACGCGCCACGCAGCAAACCGTCTTCATGATCACCCACGATGTGGATGAGGCCATTCTGCTGTCCGATCGCATCCTGCTGATGAGCACGGGGCCCCATGCACGCATCGCCGAGTCGGTCGATATCGACCTCGATCCGGATCGCACGCGCAGCTCATTGCACCATGAACCGCGTTATTACGACATTCGCAACCACCTTGTCGATTTCCTGGTCGACAAGGCCGCCCATCCCAAGGAGACGATTTCATCATGATGTCCCGCCCCGAAGTCACCGAACTCATCGTGACCCGCAAGATCGAGAAAAAACTGAGCTGGGCGACGATCGCCGAAGCGGTCGGCCAGAGCAAGGAATGGACGACCGCCGCGCTGCTAGGCCAGATGACGCTGACCGAAACGCAGGCACGTGCTGCCGCCGGTGTGCTCGATCTGCCCGAAGACGCCATTACCCAATTGCAGATCGTGCCCTACAAGGGGTCGCTCCCCACCGCGGTGCCCACCGACCCGCTGATTTATCGCTTTTACGAGTTGATCAGCGTGTACGGCACCACGTTCAAGGCACTGATTCATGAAGAGTTTGGTGACGGCATCATGAGCGCCATCGATTTCCGCATGGATATGCAACGCGAGTCCGATCCCAACGGCGACCGCGTGCAAATCCTGATGAGCGGCAAATTCCTGCCGTACAAAACCTACTGACGTTCACCCGTGCAGGCCGTGCTGACGTTTGCACGGGTGCAAGCCATGCTGACCTTACACGTGCGGCACGGTCGCCTGCATCGAGGGCCGTGCGCTGAAGGCCTCGAACCAGGCGGCTGACTTGGGGTATTTGTTGCGCCAGCCATAATCGGCGAAGCGAAAATCCAGGTAGCCCAAGGCGCAGCCGAACGAGATCGTGCCCACGTCCACCCGGTCGTAAAACGTATCGGCGTGGGCTTCCACCCAGTCCAGCCCGCTCTTGATCTTTTCCATCTGGCCGGCGACCCAGGCGTCCCACTGCGTGCCTTCCGGGCGCGTGGTTTCGTAGCGCGCCAGCAGCGCGGCATCCAGGATGCCGTCGGCCAAAGCCTGCTGCGCCAGAATCGCAAACCGCTGCGGATGATCGGCGGCCGGAAACAGCGTCCCGCCGCCCTCGGCGTTCAGGTATTCACAGATGACACGACTATCGAACAATGCCACACCATCCTCGATGATCAACGTGGGCACCTTGCCCAATGGGTTCGCTTGCACCACCGACGCATCGCGCAACACCGGGCTCACTTTGCTCGGCAACGTTTCAATGCGATCCGCCAAACCGAGTTCGAGCGCGAACACGGTGCATTTACGAACGTAAGGCGAGGCGCTGGAGAAGAAAAGCTTCATTCGACTGTCCTATCTGGATTCGGTTGTCGCAGGATGCACGCGGCAAGCGTGATGCGTCTCGCGGCCGCACATGCTTCCGCGAGACGCCATCATACGGCGAGATGCATGCCATCCATCGTCTGAGGCATAATTTTTGCGCAGCAGTATTGCAATCCAATGCCCGCCATGACCGCACCACCGCCCCCTAATCTCCTGTTCCTCAACACCATCCTGCTGGGTGGCACGCCGCAGGCGAAGATCGCAGCCGCCTGTGCCGCCGGATTCGATCAGATCGAGCTATGGCGTCAGGATCTCGACGACTTCGCGCAAGCGCCTGCCACCATGGCGAGCGTATTGCGCGCGGGCGGCATCGGCCTGACCGATTATCAGGTACTGCTGGATTTCGACGGTGCGCCCGACGCACGACGCACGGAAAAGCGAAATGAAGCATTGACGATGCTCGACACGGCCGCGGCACTCGGCGCCGATACCGTGCTCGCGCCCGCGTCTACCGACCGCGCTTGCATCGGCGCGCGCGTCGTCGATGATCTCGGCTGGCTCGCAACACAAGCACGGCAGCGGGGCTTGCGCGTGGCCTACGAGGCAATGGCGTGGAGCACCGTCAATCCAACGCTGCCCATGGCATGGCAGTGTGTGCAGCAGGTGGGTGCCGACAATCTCGGCATGGTGATCGATGCGTTTCACATCTTCGCGCGCGGGCGCGATGCTTCGGATCTTGAGGGGATTCCGATGGATCGGATCTTCCTGGTGCAGCTTTCGGATCTGGACCACGGTGTGGATCTGGCGCATGTGATCGACACGGCGCGACATCGCCGCTTACTGCCGGGGCACGGCCAGTTTCCCTTGCCCGGCCTGCTCGCCCGTTTGCTGGGCAGCGGCTACCGCGGCCCGATCGGCCTCGAAGTGTTCAACGATGCACTCAAGGCCCAAGCGCCGGAGAGTACGGCGCGCCAAGCGATGACGGCGCTCAACCAAACGTTGAGCGCCGCCAGAAACCTTCTTTCCCAACCCGGGTGAGTTCTTGAAGAGTGCCCGAACCGGGCACCCTGTTCTCCATCAGCTCACGCGGCCTGCGCGCAGTTCGGCCAGTTGCTGGTGAGCGTGGGCCACATTGATATAGGCGCTCAACAAGCCACCCAGTTCTTCTTCGTCCATCTTCTTGCCGCCCACTTCCTGGAAACCACCCGACGCAATCAGGATTTGATCGGGCTTGTTGCGGCGCTTGCGGATACCGGCTTGCGGCGCGAAGAACCCGCGGCGGCGCTTGAATGTTGGCAGCGGCGTGCCCTCGGCCAGATCCAGCAGAATCATGTCCATATGCCCGATCAACTGCACCTCGATGTCCGTAATGTTGACGAGTTTTACCGGCGCCGAAAAGTTGGCGAAGCTGATCTCTTCATGTGTCAATACCGTGTGCGGTACCTTCCCGGCATTGAGGTGATTGAGCAGCATGATGACGGACATCGCCAACATCACGCCCATGAAGATGAACATGTTCTGCGAGGCGCCCGAACTCACGGCCGCGATCGTCAGGATGACGAAAACGGCGACCATGATGATGCCGCCGTAAAACCAGCGACGCGTATTCGTGATTTCCGTACGCGCCGGCACGCTGGCAATGAACGCCTCCAATTCACGCACGGTCTCGTCCTGTTGCGACTGCGCGTTTTGATTGAGATCGGCGGTCAACGACTCGGCCAATGACGAGGGCGACAAAGTGTCGAATGCTTGTTGTGACATCGTGGGAAACTTCCTGGTAAAAGACGGCTCAGGCAGGCTGAGCCGCGGGGGAAAGCAGGCGCGAGAACCACGTCGTGTCGGTCTCGGTCGGTTGACGCAAGGCGTCGCGTAAAAGCGTGTCGTCCAACGGCACCGCCAGCGCGTCAATACGCGCGCGCGTGGTCGGATGCGTATCGATAGGATGAGCGATCTTGTGCTCGAGCAAATCTTGCCTGATACGCAACGGCGTGGCCGCCACATGGGCAAGCACGGCCGCGATCATATTGCCGCCGCGGGCATGCGCCGATTGCTGAAATTGGTCCACCACTTCGGCCAACGCCGTCACGCGCACCAAGGCGCAGGCCGACACGTGGGGACCGGCCACACGCGCACCGGCCTGATCCGCTGCGAACTCCTGCACGCGACTCCAGTGCAGGTAAGCATGCTCGAAGGCGTTGGCGAAATAGATCGACGCCCAGATCGGCGGCTCGTTGAACCAGCTCGAATCCTCTTCATTGGCCATGATCAACTGCGCGATGCGTTGATCCATCTCGCGATGCATCAGTGCAATGCGAACGCCGTGCTCGGTATCCGCGTTGGCGAAGTGACCGAGTTCATGACCCACGATCGCAGCGCTCTCGCCCTGACTGAGCATCGACACATAGGTCATCGGCAGATAAAGTGTGCGGCCCGTCAAGCGACTGCTCTCGGGTTGCAGGGCCACGGGCGCGCTCGTCACATAAAACGATTCGGTCAATCCGACCACAATGTGGTCCGGCGTGGGCGCACCCAAACGCGCGGCGATATCGTCGATCCACGACCACAGTTGCGGCGCCTGAGCGCGCGTCAATGCACGTCCCAACACCGGCATATCGACCGCCTCGATCGAAGCGAGTTGCCTGAACGCGCTGATGAGCAGCTTGGCGGCGCAAAAAATAGCGCCCCACAACGGCACGGTGAAAACGATGGCGACGAAGCCATGCGTATACCAGTTCGCGCGCGACCACGCGAACTCATAAGCCACGTTGCACAGCAGGGTGACCAGCATCAACGCGATGTGCAGCAGGAGCAGACGCGACACCTGTGCCCAGCTTTTCTCGAAATGATTGAGCAGAAAATCGAAGTCGCGTTGCGCACGCCGACTGTCGGCGCCGATCTTTCGGATGATCGTCACGCCCAGCGCAAAAGCGCCGATGGCCGCCAACATCGACACCGCGGCAAGTGCCCAACGCAACTGCACATTGCCGCGGCCTGCTTCCATCTGTTCGAGCTCTTGCGCCATCATCGCCGGCACCGACGCACGCGCTTCTCGGGCATAACGATAAGGCACACGCACCGAGGCATAGCCTTTCTCACGCACCTCACTCAGGTATTGGCGGGCAGCCACTTCATCCTGAGTGACCGAATACGCGCGAAAGAGCTGAAGTGCTGGATACAACGTCAAGATGACGGGGATCATCAACAGGAAAAAATAAACTTTGCGCTTGACTGCCGAGGTGCTCATTTGTGCTGCTTGATTCTGATGCTTGAACGTCTGCCGTAATCGGCAAATTCGGATGAGAGCGTCGACGACATCGCTGCGTCGTGCGGTCTCAAGGGCGGCGATTCTCCGGTTTTTTTTTACCCTCGCAACGAAAAATACAAATGCAAACCAATTGGCTCCGCGCGTAAAAATACCGTTCCATTTGTATTGACTTCGTCACACTCTCGGCAAATACTTCGAGCCTGCGATCCCCTTCTCATTATTTGAAAAAGGCGGTGCGAGTATGGTGTGGCTACATTCGCTGCTTAATCAAGCGCCCGAAATAGCACTGTTCCTGTCACTGGCGGGCGGTTATTGGATCGGTAAATTCCAATTCGGCAAATTCCAACTCGGCGGGGTTGCCGGCGCGCTCCTTGTGGCGGTGGTGATCAGCCAGGTCGGCGTCACGATCGACAACGGCATCAAGTCCGTACTCTTCGCACTTTTCATCTATGCAGTGGGCTTTGAAAGCGGACCGCAATTCTTTCGCTCGCTCGGGCGGCAGTCGATTCGCGAAATCGTGATGGCAGTCGTGCTCGCCGTGAGCGGCCTGGCCACCGTCATCATCATGGCCCGCCTGTTCGGGCTCGACAAGGGGCTTGCCGGTGGCATCGCAGCCGGCGCCCTCACCCAGTCGGCCATCATCGGCACAGCCAGCGCGGCGATCGGCAAATTGGGATTGGCTGCCGAAGAGGTCCAGCGTCTTCAAGGTAACGTCGCTGTGGGCTATGCGGTGACCTATATCTTTGGCTCCTTCGGCGCAATCATCGTCTGCGTGAACATCCTGCCGTGGTTCATGGGCCGCGGCATTCGCGACGATGCGCTGAAGGCCGAGTCGGAAATGCTTGCGGGCGCTCGCGTGTACGGACCGGGCGAGCAACCCGCGGCCCCCGATCTGGTGGGCCGCATCTATCGCGTCGATCAAGCGGCCGGCAAAACGATCGCCGAGCTCGAAGCCGGCAGTGCTGGCGCCGCGATCAGTGTCGAACGCCTCAAACGCAACGGTTCGATCATCGGTATCGAGCCGGGCATGGCCCTGGAGAAAGGCGATGTGGTCTTGCTGGTGGGACGCCGCGCCGGGGTCGTCGGCATTGCCGCACAAGTAGGCACCGAATTGCAGTCGTCCGAAGGCATGGACGTCATCATGCTGACCCGGGATGTGGCTGTGGTGCATCCAGACTTCACGCGCCACACCGTGGCACAGATTCGGGAGGCGACGGCAGGCGGTCTGCGCCATGGCATTTATGTGATCGAGGCCAAACGCGGCGGCAAGCCGCTGCCGTTGACGCCCGACACGATGATCGAAGCGGCCGACGTCGTCACGCTCTACGGCACCTCAGAAGATGTGCAGCGGGTGGTCAAGGCTGTGGGCACCGCCATCCTGCCGAGTGAAAAAACCGACTTCGTTTTTCACGGACTGGGCATTGCCATCGGACTGCTCATTGGTTTGATCGTGGTGCGGGTGGGTTCGATTCCACTGACGCTGGGCAGCGGCGGCGGTGCCTTGCTCGCGGGTCTGGCTTTCGGCTGGTATCGCAGCCGCAACCAAGCGATCGGCAATCTGCCCACGCCGGCGTCGGCGCTGCTGCGCGATCTCGGCCTGGCGGGATTTGTGGCGGTGGTAGGCCTGCAGTCAGGTCTGCAGGCCGTCAGCACGATTGCCTCAAGCGGCCTGTCCATTTTCCTGATCGGCGTTGTGGTGACCGTCCTGCCGCTGATCATCACCATGCTCGTTGGCCGCTATGTGCTGCGGTATGACAACACGGCCATCTTCGCCGGCGCGCTTTCCGGGTCACGCAGCGCCAATCCGGCGTTTGGCGAAATCCTCGACAAGGCCGGCAACAGTATCCCTACCGCGCCCTTCGCCATTACCTATGCGCTGGCCAATGTGTTTCTCACATTGCTCGGACCGCTGGTCGTCGCGTTTGCCTGATGCCTGCCCACTGCCCTGTCAAGGAGTCGACACGATGAATCCCGATTACAGCAAATACGCCAAACTCAGCCCGTTCGAACTTAAGGATGAACTGATCAAGCTGGCGTCGGGACGCGAAAACCGCCTGATGCTCAACGCGGGCCGCGGCAATCCCAATTTCCTCGCCACCTTGCCCCGCCGAGCGTTCTTCCGCCTGGGCTTGTTTGCGGTGGCGGAAGCCGAACTGTCGTATTCCTATATGAAAAACGGGGTGGGCGGCCTGCCGCGCATCGAAGGGATCGAAGCCCGCTTCGAACGCTTTGTGGCCGACAATCGCGATCAGCCGGGTGTCGTTTTTCTGGGCCGCGCCCTGAGCTATGTTCGCGACCAATTGGGATTGCCCGCCTCGGACTTTCTGCACGAGATCGTCGAAGGCATCCTGGGCAGCAATTATCCCGTGCCGCCCCGCATGCTCAAGCTCAGCGAGCAGGTGGTTTGCCAATACATCGTCAAGGAGATGATCGGCGGATTCATCTCCACCGGCGGCGTCGATTTATTTGCCGTCGAGGGCGGCACCGCCGCCATGACCTATATCTTCAATTCGCTCAAGCAAAATGGATTGCTCAAGCGCGGCGATAAAGTCGCCATCGGTATGCCGGTATTCACGCCCTATATTGAAATACCGGAGTTGGACGAATATGGCCTGCATGAAGTGGCGATCAACGCCGACCCTGCGCAAGGATGGCAATACCCTGATTCCGAATTGGAAAAACTGAAAGATCCCGCGATCAAGATTTTCTTTTGCGTGAATCCCAGCAATCCGCCGTCTGTGAAAATGGACGATCGCAGCCTGGAGAAAGTAGCTCAGATCGTGCGCGATCATCGCCCCGATCTGTTCATTCTTACCGATGACGTCTATGGCACCTTCGCGGACGATTTTCGATCGCTCTTCGCGCTGTGCCCGCAAAACACCATGCTGGTGTACTCCTTCTCGAAGTACTTCGGTGCCACGGGATGGCGCCTGGGTGTGATCGCAACCCACAAGAACAACGTCTTCGACGATCAGATGGGACAACTGCCCGCCGATACCAAAGCCAATCTCGATCGGCGCTATGGATCGCTGTTGCCCAACGTGGCCGACCTGCGTTTCATCGACCGGTTGGTGGCCGACAGCCGTACCGTGGCGCTGAACCACACCGCGGGCCTGTCCACCCCCCAACAAGTGCAGATGGTGCTCTTCTCGCTCTTCGCACTGATGGATGAGAACGACCGCTACAAGGCCGAACTCAAGAAGCTCATTCATCGCCGCGAGGCGGCGCTGTACCGTGAACTGGGCATCGAGGCCGAGCACAATCCCAACGCGGTCGATTACTACACGCTCCTCGATCTGGAGGATATCTCGCTCAAGCTGTATGGTCCCGAGTTCGCCGCATGGATCAAGGAAAAAGCGAGCGGTGGCGATTTGCTGTTCCGCATCGCCGACGAGACCGGTATTGTGCTGCTCCCGGGCCGGGGCTTCGGCACGCAACAACCCGCCGGTCGCGCCTCATTGGCCAACCTCAACGAGTATGAGTACGCGGCCATCGGCCGCGCCTTGCGCGGGATGGCCGAGCAGTACCACGAAGAATTCAAGAAAACGAAACGCTAGCCGCTAGCCCGCCAGCGCCGCCTGGACGGCATCCTCCAGGCGCTGCAGGCCGAACGACACATCCACCATCTGGCCGTTGACGTAGAAGGTGGGCGTGGCGCGAACCCGCAGATGCGTGCCCAGCGCCACGTGTTCATTCACGCGCTGGCGATACACCTCATCCGACAGTTCATTTTCGAATCGCGGCATCTCGAGGCCCAATTGCTGGGCGTATACGATCAGATCGCGGTCGCCCAGATGCGACTGGTGGCTGAATAGCAGATCCACGTACTGCCAGAACCGCCCTTGCCCACCCGCAGCTTCGGCCGCTTGCGCGGCGCGCTCGGCATGCGGATGCACCTCGGTCAGCGGAAAGTGACGAAACACAAAGCGCACATCGCGCGCGTAGCGCGAGCGCAACTGCTGCACGGCGCCGTGCGCCTGACCGCACGACGGGCACTCCAGATCGCCGTACTCGATCAAGGTGACGCGTGCATTGCCGGGCCCCAGGATATGGTCGATTGCTGCATCGGGCGTGAGCGCCGGATCGGACTTCGCGTTTGCTGCCATGATGACACCTCGCCGAGTAAGGAGCATGACTTGGGGATAGGCACCCCAAGCGCCTGGCTCAGTATAGGCCCGGGCCGTCAGCTTTCCTCACCCAGATATGCTTCTCGCACTTTGGGATCGTGCAGCAGTTGCTGGGCCGGGCCTTCGAGAATCAGTTCGCCCGACTCCATCACATATCCGCGATGGCTGTTCTCGAGCGCCAGCTTGGCGTTCTGCTCGATCAGCAAAATGGTCACGCCCTCCGAAGCGATCGTGCGCACCACCTCGAACACCTTGTCTACCATCAAGGGCGCCAATCCCATCGATGGCTCATCGAGCAACAGCAGGCGGGGCCGCGAAATCATCGCGCGGCCCATGGCCACCATCTGCTGCTCGCCGCCCGACAAGGTGCCGGCCGACTGCTTGCGGCGCTCGGCCAAACGGGGAAAGAGTTCGAATACCCGCTCCGTGTCGCGGCGGATCTCGGTCGCGTCGCGCCGCGTGTAGCCGCCCATCGCCAGATTTTCCTCGATGGTGAGCTGCCCGAAGATGCCCCGGCCTTCCGGCACCATCACCAGGCGTTGCCGCACCAGTTCGTAGGAAGGCGTGCCGGTCATGTCGCGGCCGGCGTAGCTGATGCTGCCGCCCGCTACCGGCACCAGTCCGCAGATTGCCCGCAGCGTCGTGCTCTTGCCCGCCCCGTTGGCGCCGATCAACGCGACCAATTCGCCTTCGTTGACAGTGAGATTGATGCCGCGCACGGCGCGGATGCCACCATAGGCGACCTCGAGATCGCGCAAGGCCAGCAAAGGTTGAGCGGCGGTCATGCGGTGGCTCCCGGAACGGTTTCGGCAACCTGAGCGGCGCCCGCGCCCAGATACGCTTCGATCACTTTGGGGTTGCGCTGCACGTCGGCCGGCCGGCCTTCGGCCAGCACCTTGCCGTACTCCAGCACCAGCACGCGATTGCACAAGCCCATCACAAGTTTCATATCGTGTTCGATCAGTAGTACGGTGATGCCATCGTCCCGAATCTTCTGGATCAGTTGCCGCAGCACCACGGTCTCGGAAGCATTCATCCCGGCGGCCGGCTCGTCGAGTGCCAGCAGCTTCGGCTCGGTGGCCAATGCGCGGGCGATCTCCAGGCGCCGCTGATCGCCGTAGGGCAACGACTTCGCAACGTCATTGGCGCGGCTGCCGATACCCACATAATCGAGCAACGCATGCGCGCGCGCTTCGATCTCGGCCTCCTCACGGCGGGTGCGCTTGTCGCGCAGCACCGCACCGATCACGCCGGCCTGCGTGCGGATATGGCGACCGATCATGACATTCTCGATCGCACTCAGATTGCCGAACAACCGGATATTTTGAAAGGTGCGTGCGAGCCCCAGTCCCGCCACTTCGTGGGGCTTGCGCCCGGTGAGCGTTTCCCCGGCAAACGTGCAGGTACCGCTTTCCGGGATATAGAGACTGGTGAGCACGTTGAACAAGGTGGTCTTGCCGGCGCCGTTGGGACCGATCAAGCCGTAGATGTCACCCGTCTCGATGCTGAAACCCACGTCCGACAGCGCTTGCAGCCCGCCAAAACGTTTCGACAACCCTTGCGCTTGCAGCAGTACGCTCATGCCGATGCTCCTTTGCCGCGCGCCAACTCGCGCTTGCGTACCGCCGACGGCCACAAGCCGGCCGGCCGGAACAGCATGACCAACACCATCGCCAGGCCGAACATCAGCATGCGAATGCCTTCGGGATCGAGGATGACCGCACCGAAAATCATATGCTGCGCCGGCTCCACCACCGCACGCAGAAATTCCGGCATGGCCGCCAGCAAAATGGCTCCCAGGATGACGCCGGGAATATGGCCCATGCCGCCCAGCACCACCATGCACAAAATCGATATCGATTCGGTCAGGCTGAAACTCTCCGGGCTCACGAAACCCTGCATGGCGGCGAACATTGCGCCCGCCGCGCCGCCGAACGATGCCCCCATGGCGAACGCCAGCAACTTCACGTTGCGGGTATTGATGCCCATGGCTTTCGCGGCGATCTCGTCTTCGCGGATGGCTTCCCAGGCGCGACCGATCCGCGAGTTCTGCAAACGCGCGCAGACCAGCAAGATCAGCAGCACGATCGCCAGCAGCAGGTAATAGTATTTCTCGGGTCCGGTAAACCGGATGCCGAAAAACGTTTCAGCGCGGGCAAACGTAAAGTCGCCAATCTTGAACGGATCGATACGGTTGATCCCCTGCGGGCCGTTGGTGATGTTGATCGGCGCGTTGAGATTGGTGAGAAAGATGCGGATGATCTCGCCAAAACCCAACGTGACGATCGCAAGATAATCCCCTCGCAGTTTCAGTGTTGGCGCCCCCAGGAGCACACCGAACAGCCCGGCAATGGCAATCGAAATCGGCAGGATGGCCCAGAACGGCAGGTGCAACCCGAAATGCGGGGACGCCAGCAATGCCCAGGTATATGCGCCGACGGCATAGAAGGCGATGTAGCCCAGATCCAGCAGTCCGGCAAAGCCCACCACGATGTTCAGGCCTAACGCCAACATCACATACAAGAGTGCGAAGTTGAGCGTGCGCACCCAGCTTTGACCGGCGATGCCGATCACGAACGGCAGCACCGCCAGCACCACGCCGACCAGGGCAATGCCCAGCAGCGTTTTGATGGGCAAGCCGCGCTTGAGAGAAGTGGTTTGGGTCATGCACGGTCTCCCACGCGTTCGCCCATCAATCCGGACGGACGGAAGATCAACACGGCAACCAGCACGATGAACGCAAACACATCCTGGTAATGGCTACCCAGCACGCCACCGGTCAGGTCGCCGATATAGCCCGATCCCAACGCCTCGATCACCCCCAGCAGCAAGCCGCCGAGCATCGCACCGCCCAGGTTGCCGATGCCGCCCAGCACCGCCGCGGTAAAGGCCTTCAAGCCGAGCATGAAGCCCATGGTGTACTGCGCCACGCCGTAGTAAGTGGTGACCATCGTGCCCGCGACGGCGGCCAGTGCCGAGCCAATCAGAAACGCGGCCGAAATGACGGTGTTGATGTTGATGCCCATGAGTCCGGCCACTTCGCGATTTTGCGCGGTGGCGCGCATCGCGGTGCCTAGGCGCGTGTGGTGCACCACGAACGTCAACGCAGCCATCAAGGCGCCGGCGATCACCACGATCGCAATCTGCAGACCGCTGATGCGGGCGCCGGCCACCGTATACACGGCCGGCTGAATAACCTGTGGAAAGCTCAGGTAGTTGCGGCCCCAGATCATCATCGCCAGATTCTGCAGGATGATGGAAACGCCGATGGCGGTGATGAGGGCCGCCAGACGCGGGGCGCGGCGCAGCGGCCGATAGGCCACGCGCTCTGCGGTCCAGCCCACGATCATGCATACGGGAATGGCCACCAGCAGCCCCGCGCCGATCACCAGCCACGCCGAGGCGTTGGGATCGGCATGCATGAGCGATCCGGCCACAACGGTGACGACCATCGCCCCGATCATGACCACGTCGCCGTGCGCAAAATTGATGAGGCCGATAATGCCATAGACCATGGTGTAACCCAGGGCCACCAGCGCATAGACGCTACCGAGCGTCAGCCCGTTGATGATTTGTTGAAGAAAGATTTCCATGCTGCGGCCTTTGATAATGACGGCATGCGGCATCGGATCGACGATCCGAGGACTAAGGCAGATCACGCGATAAGGGAGGGATCAGGCTGCCGCAGGCAGCCTGGCGTGTGCGCGGACTCGCTAGAGCCTCGCGCACGACGGGTTACTTGGCCGCTTGGCTGACCATGGTTTCGACCATTTCCCACTTGCCGTTCTTGACTTCGTAAACGGTGACCGAAATTTCTTTCAGATCGCCCTTCTCGTCATAGGCAATGTTTTCGCTCGTCGCACCCTTGCGGCTCAACTTGGCCAACACCGGCAGGTACTTCTCGGGCTTGGACGAACCGGCTTTCTCGATGGCCGTGATCATGTTCCACGCGCCGTCATACGCGTACGGGGCATACACGCCAGGATCCTTCTTGAAACGGGCTTTGTAGGCCGCTTCGAAATCCTTGCCTGCCGCCATCTGCGTCAGCGGTACACCGGCCAGGGACGCGAAGGTGCCATTGGCCGCGTCGCCCGCCAGCTTGATGAACGTATCGCTACGCGTCATCTCGCCCGACACCAGCGGTGCCTGGATGCCCAGCGTGGCCAATTGGCGCTTCATCGGACCCGATTGCGCGTCCAGGCCGCCGTAGAAAATAGCGTCCGGGGCGGCACCCTTGATATTGGTCAGAATCGAGGTGAAGTCGTTGGCCTTGTCGGTGGTGTACTCCCGGCGCACCACCTGACCGCCGGCCGCCTTGACCGCCTTCTCGACTTCGTCGGCCAGGCCCTGGCCATACGCCGTACGGTCGTCGATCAGCGCGACCTTCTTGCCCTTGAGCTTTTCGACGATGAACTTGCCGACGGCAGCGCCTTGCTGCGTGTCGCTCGTCATCATGCGGAAAGTGGTTTCATAGCCCTGCTGCGTGTACTCGGGCGAGGTCGCCATCGAGATCTGCGGCAGTCCGGCATCGTGATAGACGCGCGATGCGGGAATGGTGGTGCCCGAGTTGAAATGCCCCAGGATGCCGACGACACCTTCATCCACCAACTGCTGCGCCACCTGCACGCCGGTGCGCGGATCGGCCTGATCGTCTTTGGAAACCAGGATGAATTTGGCCGTGCTGCTTCCGACCTTGATGCCCTTCTTGTTGGCTTCTTCGATTGCCAGCGTGAGCCCGTTCTGCATGTCTTCGCCGTAATGCGACTGCGGGCCGGTCAACGGCGCGGCGTAGCCGAAACGGATGTCCTCAGCGTGCGCGGGCGCGAAGGCGAGCGCGACCGCAGCGGTGCATCCAACGGCCACACTTTGAATGATGTTCTTGGACTTCATGACTACCCTCCGAGGCAATGGAAAAAGCGTGATGTTTTTCTGTATGAGCGACGCTTCTGACGCCGCTTGCAACCCTGCAACATCGTCGATGGATGATGTTGCATCTGGCACTGTCAGATGGGCGCAAAGCCGCACCACGCCTGACTGTGGGGCGGATTATAGGCATGAAGTGGGACAGGAATCGCTAGGGGTTTACCCAAGGGTTTTACCTTTCTGACACACGGGTGCAACTGCAGCATTCGATGCAGAAAAAACCCCTATCGCACCGCTCTTACGCGATGCTTACTAGCCTTCCTTGGTGGGGGCATTCACGGCCGCGGTTTTCACCGCCGCGATGCCTTTATCGCGTGCCGCGGCAGAGGGATACATCTCACTGCGCCCCAGCGACTCACCATTGCTTGCCGTGAGCGTGAAGTACATCGAGCCATCCTTGGCTGTCGATTTTTTGAACCGTTCTTCGTGCGCGGCATGTTGCTGCACCGAAGCAATGCCGCCTTGCGCGGATTGCTTGGTGGTGTAGCGCTCACTCGTCAGAACGGTTTCGTGATTGCCTGCTTTGAGATTGAACATGTACTGCGTACCGCTCTGCTTCAAGACGAAATATCCACTCATGGAAATTGCTCCTTTAAGCTGCGTGACACGCGCGCATGCGAGTGCATGCGGCAGTGGCGACATCGGGCGTCGCTCACCGGGCACCATACCGCATTTCTTACCTCGTCGGTCGCACGTTTATCGGCGCGGTGCTGGTCGAGAACATGCGCATCGATCGTACCGTCACCTGCCGCGCTGCTTGCGCCAGGCTGTGAAATCCGTGAGCGTTTGTGGATCGGTGGCGGGATAAAGGCCGACGATCGAGCGGCCACCATCCACTTGCTCGGTGACGAAATCTTCAAACACCGTCATCTCGAAGGCCTCAACCGCAATCTCGTCGGCGAGATGAGCCGGCAGCACGATCACGCCTTCGGCGTCGCCCACGATCACGTCGCCCGGAAACACGGGTGCATCGCCGCAACCGATCGGCACATTGATGTCGATGGCCTGATGCAACGTGAGATTGGTGGGTGGCGATGGCCGGTGATGATAGGCCGGCATCGCCATCTCGCCGATCTCATGCGAATCGCGAAAGCCGCCGTCCGTGACCACGCCCGCCACACCTCGCCGCATCAACCGCGTGACCAGAATGCCGCCCGCCGAGGCAGCTCGCGCATCCTTGCGGCTGTCGATCACCAGCACGGCGCCCGGCGGGCAATCCTCCACGGCCTTGCGCTGAGGGTGGGCGGGATTGCGAAACACCTCCAGCCCATTGAGATCCTCGCGCGCCGGCATATAGCGCAACGTGAACGCCTCACCCACCATATTGCCGCGCGGCGCACCGACGGGTGCCACGTCCTGAATAAATTGATTGCGCAGGCCACGCTTGAAAAGGCAGGTGGTCAACGTGGCCACACTCACATGCAGCAATTTTTCGCGGGTATCGTCTTTCACTGATCGGTTCGCTTCTAAGAGATTGAGAGCATGCTCTCGAAAGGTTTTGCGGAGGCGTTGATGCCAGGGTTGGCTTTCGCGCTGACTTTGGCTTTGACGTTGGCTTTGGCCTTCGCTCAGGCCTAGGCTTTCGGCGTCGGCCTGCCGCTCACCGCCGCCGGGATCAAAAGATATCCGGTTCGCCCACTGGCGCGCCGAAATCGGTCTTCAGGAAGTCGAAGTCGCAGCCTTTATGGGCTTGTTCGATGTGCTTGGAAAACATCCAACCATAACCGCGCTCGAAGCGCGCCGGTGGCGCTTGCCAGGCCGCACGCCGCCGCGCCAGTTCCGCTTCGGGCACATCGATGTTTATCGTGCGCGCATTCACGTCCAGGCTGATGATGTCGCCATTCTCCACAAGCGCCAGCGGACCGCCCACATACGATTCGGGTGACACGTGCAGAATGCAGGCACCATAACTCGTGCCGCTCATGCGGGCGTCCGAGATGCGCACCATATCGCGGATGCCCTGCTTCACCAGTTTCTTCGGGATCGGCAGCATGCCCCACTCCGGCATGCCCGGCCCGCCTTGCGGACCGGCATTGCGCAGGATAAGCACATGATCCGGCGTGACGTCGAGGTCTTCGCGATCGATCGCGGCCTTCATCGACGGATAATCGTCAAACACCAATGCAGGACCGCTGTGCTTCAGAAAGCGCGGCTCGCATGCACCTGGCTTCATCACGCAACCTTCCGGCGCGAGGTTGCCGCGCAGCACCGCCAGCGACCCTTCGGCATATACCGGTCGGTCCAGCGGCCGGATCACGTCGTCGTTAAATACTGCGGCCGATGCGATGTTCTCGCCGAGTGTGCGGCCCGTAACCGTCATAGCGTCCAGGTGCAGATGGTCCTTGATGCGCGTCATCAACGCGGGCAAGCCGCCTGCATAGAAAAAGTCCTCCATCAGATACTTGTCGCCGCTTGGCCGCACATTGGCGATCACGGGCACGAGACGGCTGAAGCGCTCGAAATCGTCCAGGCCGATATCGGCATTGGCGCGCCGCGCCTGCCCGATCACGTGAATGATCGCGTTGGTCGAACAGCCCATCGACATCGCCACCGCGATGGCATTCTCGAACGCCTCGCGCGTCTGAATGTCGGCGGGCTTCAAATCCTCCCACACCATCTCGACGATGCGGCGGCCCGACTCGGAGCACATCCGGATGTGATTGGCGTCCGGCGCGGGAATCGAGGATGCGCCCGGCAAGGTCATCCCCAGCGCTTCGGCGATGGCCGTCATCGTGCTGGCCGTGCCCATCGTCATGCAGGTGCCGTGGCTGCGCGCAATGCCCGCCTGGATGCCGATCCACTGGGGCTCGCTGATCACCCCGGCACGCCGGTCGTCCCAATACTTCCAGGCGTCCGAACCCGATCCCAAGGTGTTGCCCTGCCAATTGCCGCGCAACATCGGGCCGGCCGGAATGTAGATCGCCGGCACACCCGCACTGGTGGCGCCCATCAGCAACCCCGGCGTGGTTTTATCGCAGCCACCCATCAACACCGCGCCATCGACCGGATGCGAGCGGATCAGCTCTTCGGTTTCCATCGCCAGCATATTGCGATAGAGCATGGTGGTCGGCTTGACGTATTGCTCGGCCAATGAGATCGCCGGCAATTCGATCGGAAAGCCGCCCGCCTGCCATACGCCGCGTTTGACGTCTTCCACACGTTGCTTGAAATGCGTATGACAGGGATTGATATCGGACCAGGTATTGATGATCGCGATCACCGGCTTGCCGGCCCATTCTTCGGGCGCGTAGCCCATCTGCATCGCACGCGATCGGTGGCCGAAGCCGCGCAGATCGTCAGGGGCGAACCAGCGCGCGCTGCGCAGCGATTCCGGGGTTTTTCTCGGTGTTGTCATGTCTCTCTCTTATCCTTGCATGCCCCAACGGCGTACGGTTTTTTTCTCGATCGTGCGAAACACCAGATTTTCGACGACCAGTCCGATCACGATAACGGTTAGCAAGCCCGCAAACACAGCGGGAATATCGAGCAGGTTGCGGTTCTCGAAGATGAACCATCCCAACCCGCCCTGCCCCGAGGCCACGCCGAATACGAGTTCGGCGGCGATCAACGTGCGCCAGGCAAACGCCCAACCGATCTTCAGTCCCGTCAGAATCGACGGAAACGCCGCCGGCACGAGAATGCGGCGCACATACGCGAAACCGGTGAGCTCGTAGTTGCGGCCCACCATGCGCAGCGTATGCGACACACTCAGAAACCCAGCATGCGTGTTCAACGCCACGGCCCACAGTACCGAGTGCACCAGCGTAAACACCAGGCTTGCCGTGCCCAGACCGAACCAGATCAAGGCCAGCGGCAGTAACGCAATGGCCGGCAGCGGGTTGAACATGGCGGTCATCGTCTCGAGAAAGTCGGTCCCGATGCGCGTGGTGATGGCCAACATCGTCAACAATCCCGCCAGCACCAGGCCGACGAAATAGCCGAGCAACAGCACCTTGATCGACGTCCAGGCGCGCGTGAGCAACACGCCGTCGCCGATGCGTTCGATCAGCGTCTTGATCGTCTCGCTCAGCGTGGGAAACGTAAGCGGATTATCGAGGATGCGCGCATACACTTCCCATGCCACGGCGAGCACGATGATGATGAGCGTTTTTCGCACGAACGCATTGTTCCAGGCACGCTCGAGCGCGCCGAGCTCGCGTACGACGACGGCCCGTTCGCCGGCGGCGGCACGATCGCCGGCCACATCGCGCATCGTGATGGTTGCTTGCGTCATACCGTGGTCTCCGGATGCGGATCGTTGAACAGCAAATCGTGAATGCGCTTCTCGAGTTCGGCAGCCTCGCCGTTCTCGGCCGACACGCGATCGACATCGTTGACCTCGGCCTTTACCTGGCCCGGATGGGGCGAGAGCAGCAGGATGCGGTTCCCGATGCGAATGGCTTCGGCAATGGAGTGCGTGACGAAGAGTACGGTGAATCGCGTGTCTTCCCACAGCCGCAGCAGTTCATCCTGCATGTGGCGACGCGTGAGCGCATCGAGTGCGGCAAAGGGCTCGTCCATCAACAGGATGTCCGGCTCCATCGCCATGCCGCGGGCAATGGCCACCCGTTGCTTCATGCCGCCAGACAACGTGTGCGTGTAGCTGTCGGCAAACTTGGTCAGGTTGACCTTTTCGATGTATGCGCGCGCCTTTTCTTCGGCTTCCCGGCGTGCAAGCTTGCGCGCCACGGAGAGCGGAAACATCACGTTCTCGACGACCGTTTTCCACGGCAGCAATTGATCGAACTCCTGAAACACCATCATGCGATCTGCGCCCGGCCGCTTCACCGTTCGTCCTTTGATCCGGATCTCGCCTTCCTCCGGCGTGAGATAACCGCCCACGGCCTTCAGCAGGGTCGACTTGCCGCAGCCCGAGGGCCCGAGCAGCACGAAACGATCGCCGGTTTCAACCTGGAAACTCACGCGATCGGTGGCCGTAATCAGGCTTGACGGCGTCTTGTAGCGCAGCGTCACGCCGTCCACATCCAATAAATGCGTCATGGCACCTCCTTGTGCGGTCGGGCGATCAGTTGCCGTTCAAGCTGGCGGCGACCGGCAGGAAATACTCGGTCCAGGCGCGCGGCTCGGTTTTGAGGATGCCCACCTTGTGCATATGCGCGGCAAACTGCATGCTGCCCGCAGGCGCCGTCTGGAAATTCATCATGCCCGGCTGCTTCATCATCGCCATCAGATCGTCGATGCTGGTGCGGTCGCCGCTGAGTTCCTTGTACATTTCAACCGATTCGCGCGTGTGGGTTTTCACATACTCGACTGCTTCCTTGGAGGCGGCGATCACGGCGTCGATCGTCTTCGGATTGTCCTTGGCGAACGCTGTGGTGGTGAACAATGTCGACTGCGACAATCCGCCTTTGATGATGTCGGCTGAACTCAACACGATGTGCGCCCCCGGAATGTTCTTCAGCTCCTGAAAGTCGAACGGCGGCGCCGAAAAATGACTGGCCACTTCATGCTTGGGGTTGGACAAAGCGCCCGCGGCGTCAGGGTGCCCAAGTTGGACCGTGTTGGGATCGAGCTTGCCCCACTGGCCAGTGCCAAACGCTTGTTCGGAGGCCATTTGCAAAAGTATGGCTTGCGTGGAAATGCGCACGGTAGGCACCGCGATCTTGTCCGTGGGCTGGAAATCCTTGAGGGTCTTGATGCGCGCCTCGCGGCTGATCAACACGACTGGCTGCGCCGAGTTGGTCACGATGCCTTTTACGCCACCTCGCGTGCGGTCCCATAGCAATAGCAGATTGCCCAGCCCGCTATTGACGATGTCGACGTTGTTCGAGAGCAAGGCATCGGTGGCCGCGCCCCCGCCCGAGAACATCCGCCATTGCACCGTCAGATTAGGCAAACCCAGTGCGGCCGCCTGCTTTTCGATCAATTTTTGCTTTTCCATCACGATGGCCGGCAGATAGAGAATGCTCGGTTGCTTGGTGATCGTGATCTCGGTTTTTTCGGCGGCGTGTGCGGCCCCACCGAATGCGGCGCTGAGCGTGAGTGCGAACACGGTCGCGCGCAAGGTGCTTTTGAACATTGGTTTGTCTCCGATGCCGGCGTCTGATGCACCGGTCTGATTGGCTTGTGAGCGGCGGATCGAACGTCTGCCTGCTTGCGTCAAATACTAAAACATTAGTATTTCATAAGCAAGGAAATGCGGTACGCTTGCATCCTCAGCGCGTGCGCCATGCCATCCCCTTGCCTATGAACGCTCCTATTGCCCTCGATCGTCTGCGCCAAGTCGCCCCGCAGCTCTATGAACTGCTGCGCGACAGGATCGTGAGCTTGAGCTTGCCGCCAGGCACCGCCCTCGCCCGGACCGAACTGGCCGCGCAATTCGGTGTTAGTCAGACGCCGGTGCGCGACGCACTGATGCGCCTGCAGGAAGAAGGCTTGGTGGATGTGTTTCCGCAGGCTGCAACGCGGGTGAGCAAGATCGATATGACCAAGGCGGTTCAGGCGCATTTTCTGCGCCGCGCGATCGAGCTCGAAATCGTGCGCGACTTGGCGGCCCCCGAGAACGCCGTCACCGCCGATCTGATCGTGCGGCTGCGCCGCATCCTGGAGGACCAAACGCGCCTGGCGGCCGCAGCCGATTACCTGGCTTTCTCGGACGCCGACCACGCGTTCCATCGTGAACTGTATCGTGCCGCGGGGATGGGCGAACTGCTGCAGCTCCTGCAAAGCCGCAGCGGTCACATCGAACGGCTGCGCCGCCTGCACCTGCCCACGCCAGGCAAAATGCAGCAAGTGATCGACGACCACTTGCGCATCGTTGAGGCGATCGCGGCGCGGCAAACGGATGTCGCGCAGGCCAGCCTGCGCGCACATTTGTCGGGCACGCTATCCCAGGTCGACGAGATTCGCGCGCGGCATCCGGATTACTTCTAGTTGAGCAGCACGCTGGGCAGCCACATCGAGAACGCCGGCACGTAGGTGACGAGCGCCAGCGCGGCAATCAACGCACCGTAAAACGGCCAGATCGTTCGCATCACCGTTCCCACCGATACCTGGCCGATGGCGCATCCGATGAATTGCGTCGTGCCCACCGGCGGCGTGTTCAATCCCAGCGCGCAGTTCAGCAGGATGACGATGCCGAACTGCACCGGACTCATGCCGTACTGCATGCAGATCGGCAAGAAGATCGGCGTGCAGATGAGGATGGTTGCCGCCATGTCCAGGAACGTGCCCAGCAGAAACAGGATGACGTTGACCATCAGAAAGATGGCCCAGGGATCGGTGGAAATCGCCGCCATCATCTCGCCCGTCTTTTCGGCCACGCCATAAAAACTGATGAGATAGCCGAAGGTGGCCGAGATGCCGATGAGCAGCAGCACGATGCCGGTGGTCTTGACGGCCTTGGCCGCCGCGCGCACGAATTGATCGAATGTGAGCGAGCGGTAGATGAACACCGTCAGCGCCAGCGCATACAGCACCGCCACCGCCGCCGATTCCGTCGCCGTAAACACGCCGCTCAGGATGCCTGCAATGATGAGCACTACCACGAACAACCCCGGCAATGCCGCCGCCAGTGAACGGCCGACGATCGCCCACCCCGGAAACGTGCCGGAAGGATAGCCGCGGCTGCGTGCCACCAGATAGGCCGCCGCCAGATTGCACACGGTAAGAATCAGCGCCGGGATCACGCCGGCTGCGATGAGCGCGGCGATCGATACCTTGCCACCCGCCGCCAGCGTGTAGATGATGATGTTGTGGCTCGTCGGCATCAGCGCGCCCACAAGTGCGGCATGCGTGGTGACGTTGACGGCGTAATCCGCGTCGTAACCCTCGCGCTTCATCATGGGGATCATCACCGACCCCATTGCCGAGACGTCGGCCACGGGCGAACCCGACACGCCGCCGAAAAGTGTGCACGCCACCACGTTGGACATGCCCAGGCCGCCGCGCACGTGGCCCACGAGCGATTTGGCGAAGGTGACGATACGATCGGCAATGCCGCCATAGAGCATCAGTTCGCCGGTGAAGATGAAAAACGGAATCGCCAGAAACGAGAAGGCATTCATTCCCGACGTCATCTGCTGGAACGCCACGGCGATCGGCAGATCTTCGTACATGATCGCGCCGATGGCCGAGAGCCCGATGGCGAACGCCACCGGCACGCCGATGATCAGAAAGGCCATGAAGCCTACGGAAAGGATGGTCAGTGCCATGCGGGAACCACCTTTTGATGACGGAGGATGGCCACGATGTGCTCGATCGAGAAAATGACGATCAACACACCGGACAACGCAGCGGGGGCATACTTCCAGCCTTCCGAGATGCCCAGATTGGGCATGGCGTACTCGTGCACCGATTCGGCCAGCACCGCGCAGTTCCACGCCATCAACGCGCCGAAGATCAAAACGAGCAGATGGATCAGGATCTGCATGCGGCGTTGCGCCGATTCATGCAGCGCGGCGATGACGACTTCGAAGCCGATGTGCCCTGCGTCGCGCACACCGACGGCCGCGCCCAGCATGGTCACGTACAGCACGAGCAACAACGACAGGCTTTCCGCCCACGTGGGGGTGTTGTTCAGGACATGGCGCCCAAAAATCTGAAACGCCACTGCTGCGATCAGCAACACGAGCCCCGCCACGCTGATCCACATGCACAAGCGGGCCAGCACGGCGCAGGCCGCGGTAAAACCGTTGAGAAAGCGGCTGGTCGCCCAGCGCCCAGGATCAAGCTGCCCGGTCACGGGCGAAACAGGCGGTGTCGAATGTGCAAGCATGACTAACCTCTCACGGCATGGCCTGAATGCGTTCGACCAGGGACTTCATCTCCGGCGTAGTCACGAACCGCGCATACACCGGCTGCATGGCCGCCTGGAACGTGGCCTTGTCTGGTTGCACCACCTGTGCGCCACCCTTCTCCACCGTTTGCCGCGATTTCGTTTCGCGCTCGGCCCACTGCTTGCGCATGAAGGGCACAGACTCTTTGGCCGCCGTACGAATGATTTTCTGATCCTCGGCAGAAAGCTTGTCCCACTGACGTTTTGAATACACCAGGATTTCCGGCGTCATCGTGTGCTCGGTCAGCGAATAGAACTTGGCGACTTCGTAGTGATGCGCGCTTTCGTAGCTGGGAAAGTTGTTCTCGGCCGCATCCACCAATCCGGTCTTGAGCGAGGTGTACACCTCACCCATGCTCATCGGCGTGGCATTGCCCCCCATCGCCTCGACCATCGCAACCGACAGGTCCGATTGCTGCACGCGAATTTTCAATCCCTTCACGTCGGCCAGCGTTTGCACCGGCTTGTTGCGGGTGTACATCGAGCGCGCGCCGCTGTCGTACCACGCGAGGCCTACGAAACCGGCCTTCTCGCAAGACCGCAGGATCTCTTCGCCCACCTCGCTATCGAGCACCCGGTGCAGATGATCGGTCGACTTGAACAGGAACGGTAGCGACGGCACACGGGTGGTCTGGCAGATATTGTGCATGGCCGCGCTGCTTACGCGCGCCATCGCCAGTGCGCCCAGCTTGACCTGTTCCAGGCTATCGTTTTCAGAGCCCAGTGCGCTGCCGGCGAACACCTTGATGGTGGTCTTGCCGCCCGTCCGCTCCTTGACCAGATCGGCCATGTAGCGCACGGCGGTGACCGTGGGGTAATCGTCGGGATGGATGTCGGCAGATCGGAGTTCCGCCGCCTGAGCAACAGGAACGAGCAACGTGGCGAGCACCGCCACTGCGAGACGGGATGGTGTGAAGCGCAGCATGTCTACCTCCGGGCAACGTCTTTTAAAGGCGTTTATTGTTGTGAGCGCTTGGGGCGCCGAATAACTGGGGTACTACATCGAATGCGTGGACGGCGTCGTGCGTGATGCGGCGTAGCGGGTCGATGGTGCGGGTGTGTCGATCGTCGATGCGTGGGGTGCGCGATGCGGCCAGGCGCTAGCCGGCGAAGGCAGGCTCCTCCAGACCGATCACGCCGGGATACAGGGCAAACACAGCGCCATCCAGGCTTTCCGGCGCATGGCTCGGCAAGCGGATCGACGTAATGAACAAGGTATCGAGATTGGGCCCGCCAAACGCGCACATGGCCGGCTTGGCGACCGGCACCGCAATGCTGCGATCGTGTTGGCCGTCGGGCAGAAAGCGATGCACCATGCCGGCATCGTTGCCACAGATCCAGTAGCCGCCCTCGGCATCGACGGCCGCGCCGTCCGGCCGCCCGGGATATGCCGTCATGTCGATGAACAGCCGGGGCGAATGCGGGGTGCCGGTGATCGTGTCGTACGTATAGGCCCATACGGCCTGCCGCGATGGATGCGAATCGGACACGTACATCGTGCGCCCATCGGGGCTGAACGCCATGCCGTTGGGCACGATGTAATCGCGCAGGATCGGTGCCGACAAGCCCCGCTCGTCGAAGCGGTACAGGCACCCGGCAGCCTGGCCCGCGCTCATGTCCTGCACCATGGTGCCGGCCCAGAACCGTCCCTGCCGATCGCAGCGGCCGTCGTTGAACCGCATATCGGGCGCGGCGTGGGTCACTGCGGCCAGGCGCTTCGGCATCACCGCACCGCCATCCTGCGCCAAAGGAGACGGCAGATAAAAGATGCCGGTTTCCATGGCCAGCAACCACCCGCCATCGCAGATCGCCATGCAGCCGGCCATCTCGGGCAAGGTCCAATGACGCGCGACACCCGTTGCTGAATCGAACCGCCACAGCGTTTTCCCGGGGATATCGGTCCAATAGAGCGCGGCCTCACGCGCATGCCACACCGGGCTTTCGCCGACGCCGCAACGCATGTCGCCAACCCGATGCGCCGGTTTCGCCGCGGCGTTGCCAGGCGTGGACCCGCTTTCGAGATCGGGTGCGAGGTTCATGATGTGAAGGGCCCGGCTTTGACGAATGCGCCGCCCTGGAACTTTCCAGCGATGTCGTCGGCAGCCAGCGGGGGTTGGCTTTCCACTTTGGCGCGAAATTGCTCGGACGACTCTTGCGGGTCGAATCCCAGGTGCGCGGCACGGCTGTTGTCCCACCACGACTCGCGGTTTGCCGACGCGCCATACACGATGGTGTGGCCTACGTTTGGCACAAACAGCGACTGTACGACCAACTGCGTCAGGTCGTCGTAGCCCAGCCAGGTAATCAGCATGCGGCGGTCGCGCGCTTCGGGAAACGACGAACCGATTCGCAGGCAGACCGTTTCGATGCCATAGCGATCGAAGTAAAAGCGCGAGAGATTCTCGCCGAACGCCTTGCTGATCCCGTAATAACCATCCGGGCGCAGCGGCACGTCGGTATCGATCGTCTGCCCCTGCGGATAAAAGCCGATGGTGTGATTGGAGCTGGCAAACACCACGCGCTTCACACCCTGCTTGCGCGCCGCTTCGTAGAGGTTGTAAACGCCCTGGATGTTGGCCGGCAGGATTTCATCGAACGGCCGCTCCACCGAAACGCCGCCCAGATGCACGATGGCATCCACCCCCTGCACCAATCTGTCGACACCGTCGGCATCGGCCAGGTCGCAGACGATCGCTTCTTCGTGTGCTGCAGTCGGCCCGAGATCGTTGATGTCCGATAACCGCAGGATGTCGGCGTATGGCCGCAGGCGTTCCCGCAGTACGCGACCGAGGTTGCCGCTCGCGCCGGTCAGCAGTAACCGATGACAATGCCTGCTGGAGTCGTTCGATGAGATATTCGCAATCGGCGCCATGTTTTCCGTCTGTTGTCATACAACTGAACGGAGTATATGGATCGCCTGATTTCATCGTCAAGCGCCGTTTTCTAGGGGCTTTCCCTCGCCTTTCAGCAAGCCGTCAGTATCGCCGTAAGCTTGGCGTAACATGGCTTTCAGCCCGATCGGTAGGATGCGGAACGCACCCGATCAACGCACATGGAAAAGGGCCGCTTGCGCGGCCCTTCGATATCCTGACTGCTCTAGTTGTCGTACGACAAGACATGACTATCAGGGCGTGGCAGCGACAGACGCTGCCCCGTGATACTCAGGTGATCGACGCCCGATAGATGCCTTCGATGCTGCCGTCGAGCGCCTTGTTGAACCCGTCGTCCGAATGTTGGGCGGTCAAGCCTTCGGTGAGTGCACGGCTGAAGCTGGCGATCACGCCAGGGTTGCGCGACAGACGCGCATTGGCGTCGTCACGCTCATAGCCGCCGGAAAGCGCCACCACACGCACCACACGCGGATGGTCGACCAGTTCCTGGAACGCGCCATCCACGTTGGGCAACGTCAGCTTGAGCATCACGCTCACGCCTTCGGGCAACGCATCCAGACGCTTGAGGAAACCCGCTTTCAGCATCTCTTCGATCTTGGTCTTTTCGGGTGCCTTGATCGAGACTTCCGGTTCCAGAATCGGCATCGCGCCGGCATTGAAAATCTGCACACCGTATTCGAACTGTTGATCCAGCACGGCATCGATGCCGGCTTGATTGGCTTCGTTCACCACCGAGCGCATCTTCGTGCCGAAGATACCCTTGGCTACCGCACGCTTGAGCAAATCGTCCAGACCGGTGATCGGCTTCATCAACTGCACGCCGTTGGCTTCCGCTTCCAGGCCTTTGTCGACCTTCAGGAACGGCACCACCTTCTTGACTTCCCACAGGTAGGCAGGCGCTTCCTTGCCTTCGAACTGACGGTCCATCGTTTGCTCGAACAGGATGGCGCCGAGCACGCGCTTGCCGTCGAAGGCGGGGCTGGCCACGATACGATTGCGCATCGCGTGGACGAGATCGAACATTTCAGCATCGCCGTTATAGGCAGACTCTTCGATACCGTACAGCTTCAACGCCTTCGGCGTACTGCCGCCGCTCTGGTCCAGTGCGGCGATAAAGCCCTGGCCTTCGGCGACTTTGGCGAGTTGTTCTTGGTTCATGCATTGGCTCCTGATTGAAAAAACGAGTGGGGAGCGGTGCTACTGATGACAGGGCCGTCCCGACGCGTGGCGCCAAGCTTACCGTGGTCCACAGAAAAACCAAACTCCAACCGTGTCAGAGCGTAACGGCCGCGGCGTAAGCCGTAAGCATGAAGCAGCGCAACACGCCTCGCACGGCGCCCGCTGTCATGGTGCCCGCCATCCGCACTTTGACGTCGCCGGCAGCGCGAAACGCCCTGCCGCGCAACCATGGCTTAGCCTCTATGGGCGAGAAAATAGCCGGATTTTTATCGCCAAATCGCAGTGTGGCGGCAACAGACGCGCACATCTGGACGCCGCAGCCCCGATGGGGCCGGGCGGCGCGTCGATCCGGTCCCAAGCAGGAACCTCTTACGTGCGCGTGCGCGCAGCGACCGCGTTCAGGCATTCTGCTTGGCGGTCACCCGGAAGTCATGCGTGATAATGCCGACTGAAAGCACATCGGCCTCATGCGATGCCTCGGTGGTGGTTTCGTCCAGCGCGGCCGCGTACCACGCCTGCATGCTGTCCAGCGCCAGGATGCGGGCCGCGTACGCATCGCCCTCGGCGCCCACGCTCAATCCGTAGGTTTGCAGGCGAAACACCACTGGCGCAAAAAAAGCGTCGACCGCAGTGAACGTATCGCCCGCCAGGAATGGGCCGCCGAAGGTGTCCAGCCCTTCGCGCCACAAGCTCCCGATGCGCGCCAACTCGCGGCCGAGCGCGGCGGGCGTGTCGTTCAGCGCGACGCGCACGCCGCAGCTCATCGCACACTGATTGCGCAAGGTGGTAAAGCCCGAATGCATTTCAGCTGCCGCGCAACGCGCCCAGGCGCGTGCCGTTCGGTCGGCAGGCCACACGGCCGGATGCGACTCGGCCACGTATTCGACGATGGCCAGCGAATCCCAGACGGTCACGTCGCCATCGCGCAGGACGGGCACGCGACGGGTGGGCGAGGCTTGCAGAAAAGCCGCCGACTCGAACGCCGGTCCAAACGGAAACAACCTTTCGTTGAACGGAATCGCCAGCATCTTCAACAATACCCACGGCCGCAACGACCACGACGAATAATTTTTGTTGGCGATGATCAGGTCGTACATGCGCGCGTCCTTGCAAGAAAGCGATGATTGAGGCCAAGGATCTTATTACATTACAGGCGCGCGGCTTGCCGTTGTTTGCCGCACGCCCATCCCCATATTCGACCTATGACCCCCTTGCGCGCAACGGACGCCTCCTGGGCCGACTTCCACCCGGCAGTCGCAGCCTGGCTCAGCCGCGCGTTCCCGCGCCCCACGCCGGCCCAGGCGCAAGCGTGGCCGCTGATCCGCGCGGGCCGATCCACGCTGATCGCCGCCCCCACGGGATCCGGTAAAACGCTGACCGCCTTCATGGCCGCTATCGACGAACTCGTGCGCGCGGCATTGGCGAGCGACGACGGGCTGCCGGACACGACCACCGTGGTGTATGTGTCGCCGCTCAAAGCGCTGTCCAACGATATCCAGGTCAACCTTGAAACACCGCTTGCGGGTATCGGCGAGGCCCTCGCCGACATGGGCTTGCGCGACCCCGGCATCCGCACTGCCGTGCGAACCGGCGACACGCCGCAAAGCGCGCGGCAGGCGATGCGCAAGCGCCCGCCCCATATCCTGGTCACCACGCCGGAGTCGCTGTATGTGCTGCTGGGATCGGATAGCGGCCGCGCCATGCTCGCGCACGTGCGCACCGTGATCGTCGACGAAATTCATGCGGTCGCCGCCAGCAAACGGGGCAGCCATCTGGCGTTGAGTCTCGCGCGGCTGGACGCCTTGTGCGACCGTGCACCCACGCGCGTGGGCCTGTCGGCCACGCAAAAGCCACTGGACGCAGTGGCGCGGTTTCTCGTCGGCACCGGTCGCGACTGTGCCATTGTGGATGTGGGTCATGTGCGCGAGCGCGATCTGGCGATCGAATTGCCGCCGGTCCCGCTCGAAGCGGTGATGCCCAACGAGGTGTGGGAGCGGGTCTACGACCGCATGGCCGAATTGACCGTCATGCACCGCACTACCCTCGTCTTCGTCAATACCCGCCGCATGGCGGAGCGGCTGGCGCGCCATCTGGCCGACCGTCTGGGACCTGAGGGCGTGGCCGCCCATCACGGCAGTCTCGCCAAGGAATACCGCCTGGATGCCGAACAGCGGCTCAAACGGGGCGACCTTCGGGTGCTCGTGGCCACGGCGTCGCTGGAGCTCGGCATCGACATCGGCGACGTCGAACTCGTGTGCCAGGTGGGGTCGCCGCGCAGCATTGCCGCGTTCCTGCAGCGCGTGGGGCGCTCGGGTCACCATGTGGGCGGCACGCCCAAGGGACGGCTCTTTCCCACGTCGCGCGACGATCTGCTCGAATGCACCGCGCTGCTCGACTGCATCCGTCGCGACGAACTCGATGTGCTGCGTATCCCCGTGGCACCGCTCGATGTGCTGGCTCAACATATCGTCGCCGAGGTCGCCAGCCGCGAATGGCACGAAGATGCGCTTTTCCGGTGCGTGCGAGCGGCTGCGCCGTTTGCCGCGCTGCCGCGCGAGAAATTCGATGGCGTGCTGCGGATGCTGGCGGAAGGTCACACGGGCCGCAACGGCGTGCGCGGCTCGTACATCCACCGGGATAGCGTTTCCGGCATGGTGCGTGGCAAACGCAATGGCAAGCTCACGGCAGTGACCTCGGGCGGCACGATCCCGGACAACGCCGACTTCACCGTGCTGATGGAGCCGCAAGGACTCACGGTGGGCACGGTGAACGAAGACTTTGCCGTGGAAAGCCTGGCGGGCGATGTGTTCCAGCTCGGCAACACGGCCTATCGCATTCTGAAGATCGAGGGCGGCAAGGTTCGCGTGGAAGATGCGCAAGGCGCCGCACCCAATATCCCGTTCTGGCTGGGCGAGGCGCCCGGCCGCAGCGATGCCTTGTCGGCGGGCGTATCGCGATTGCTCGAAACGTTGGACCGATGTCTAGCCGCCGATCGCGACACCGCCATGGCTTGGCTCGTCGACGAGGTGCGCACCGGCGAGCCCGCCGCGCTGCAGATCGTCGATTACCTGAGCCGCACCCGTGCAGCCCTCGGTGCCCTGCCCTCGCAGAACACATTGATCATGGAACGTTTTTTCGACGAAACGGGCGGCACGCAGTTGGTGTTGCACCTGCCTTTCGGCAGCCGCGTCAATCGCGCGTGGGGCTTGGCGCTGCGCAAGCGCTTCTGCCGCAAGTTCAACGTCGAATTGCAGGCCGCCGCCACGGAAGACGCCGTCGTGCTGTCGCTCTCGCAATCCCACAGTTTTGCGCTGGACGAGGTGTGGCGTTATCTGCATGCGAACAGTGCCGAGCGGGTGTTGATCCAGGCGGTGCTCGATGCGCCGATGTTCAATTTGCGCTGGCGCTGGAACGCGACCACCGCACTGGCCTTGCCGCGCTACGCCGGCGGCCGCAAAGTCGCGCCGCAACTGCAACGCATGAAGAGCGACGATCTGCTCGCGGCCGTCTTTCCCGACCAAGCGGCCTGCCTGGAAAATGTGGTGGGCGAACGCGAATTGCCCGATCACCCCCTGGTCGAACAAACGCTGGACGATTGTCTGCATGACGCCATGGACAGCACGACATGGCTGGCGATACTGCGCCGGATCGACGCGGGCGACGTGCGGTTGATCGCACGCGACCTGACCGCGCCGTCGCCGCTCGCCATGGAGATTCTCAACGCCCGTCCCTACGCGTTTCTCGACGACGCGCCTTTGGAGGAGCGGCGCACGCAAGCCGTTGCCAATCGACGTTGGCGCACGGCCGATTCAGCCGACGACTTGGGCGCATTGAACGCTGATGCGATTGCGAGCGTGGCCGACGAGGCGTGGCCGCAGGCGCGCGACACCGACGAGCTGCATGAGGCCTTGATGGGGTTGGCTGCGATCACGGTTGACGAAGCCAGCGTCGCGCCCGAATGGCTTGAGGGCTTGCAACAGCTTGCCGAGCAACGGCGTGCCACGCGGGTGGGCGACCTGTGGGTCGCGGTCGAACGCGTGCCGCTGTGGCAGGCGCTGCGGCCCGATACGCCGATGACGCCGGCACTGACCGTACCCGCCTCGCACCGGGCGCCATGGACCCGTGACGATGCGCTCATCGAGGTACTGCGCGCACGGTTGACCGGCTTTGGCCCGCAAACGGTCACCGCCATTGCGCAGCCCCTAGGGTTATCAGACGCGGAGGTGACCACAGCATTGCAGCGGCTCGAGGTCGACGGCTATGTCATGCGAGGCCGCTTCACCCCCGGCGTGCACGATGAAGAATGGTGCGAGCGTCATTTGCTCGCGCGCATCCATCGCTACACGATCCGGCATCTGCGGCGCGAAATCGAGCCCGTTACGCTGCAGGACTTCATGCGTTTCCTCTTCGACTGGCAGCATGTGAACCCCGCTGCGCGCCTGCAAGGCGCCGACACCTTGCCGCTCGTCATCGCGCAACTCGAGGGTTATGAAGCGCCCGCTGGGGCCTGGGAAGCACAACTGTTGCGCACGCGGGTGACCGACTACGCCGAGCCTTGGCTGGACGATCTGTGCCGCGCGGGCAAAGTGATCTGGACGCGTCTCGGACGACAAGCCCGTTCCGGCACGGGCCCCGTTCGCGCCACCCCGATCGCACTTCTGCCGCGGCGCCATCTGGCGCCCTGGCAGGCCTTGCCCACTCGAGGCGACGCCCCCGCGATAACGCCGCGCGCCCAGCGCGTATTCGACGTGCTCACGCGCGAAGGCGCGCTCTTCTTCGATGAAATTCTCGACGCCGTACCCATGCTCGGTACCGAACTGGAAGAGGCGCTTGGCGAACTCGTCGCACTCGGCTGGATCAACACCGATAGTTTTGCCGGCCTGCGGGCGTTGATCCTGCCTGCGGGCAAGCGCTCCCGACCGGGTAAATTTCGGCGCCGCGGCGGCGCGCCCGCGCCCAGCATCGATGACGCCGGTCGCTGGGCGGTCGTACGCCGTCCCCCGTCAGGCGACGATGGCGTGGCGGCTACGGTGTCGAACCGGCGGCCGGCAACCGACCCCAAGGCGCTGGAACACATCGTTCACGTGCTGCTGCGTCGCTACGGCGTCGTCTTCTGGCGGATGCTGGCGCGCGAACCGGACTGGTTGCCACCCTGGCGCGAGCTCTTGCCGGTTCTGCACCGGCTCGAGGCGCGCGGCGAGATCCGGGGCGGGCGTTTTGTGGCGGGGCTTTCCGGCGAACAATTTGCGCTGCCGCAAGCGATTCCACTGTTGCGTGAAATCCGGCGTCAGCCTAAAGACGACAGCTTCGTGCGCGTATCCGGCGTCGATCCGCTCAACCTGATCGGTACGTTGTTACCTGGGGACAAAGTGCCTGCGCTTACCGCCAATCGCCTGGTGTATCTGGACGGCGTGCCAGTGGGCACCCTGGTGGCCGATGACGTTCACATGCTCATGCCGCTCGCGCCTGAACAGCTTCAACGGGCACGGGAATTGTTGTTGGGCCTGCGTTAACGTACTCTGCGGGTACCGGTTCACGATCGAGCGCCGGGTCTCGCTTGCCGCGCGTGCGGCTGCCTCCCCTCGTCTCATTGCGTCAAGGAGTAAGCCGTGCCCTCACGCCGCCAGTTCCTCAATGCCGCCGCCGTCTCCGCTGGCGGTCTGATGTTGTCCTCACCCACCGCTTTCAGCTTCGCCGCTTCGGCCGATGCTGCAGAAGGTCCGATGGCCACCCGCCCCATTCCGCGCACCAGCGAACGCTTGCCGGTGATCGGCATGGGCAGCTCGGGGAGTTTCGAAGTGGGCGATAGCGCTGCCGATCGCGATCCCCTGCGCGACGTGCTGAAGCGGTTCTTTGCCGGTGGTGCCACGTTGATCGACACCGCGCCGAGCTACGGCCGTGCGGAGAACGTGATCGGCGATCTCTTGGCCGAAGGCGGCTGGCGCGAGAGGACATTTCTGGCCACCAAACTCGGCGCCACCGGCCGCGATGCAGGCCAGGCCCAGTTTGCTGAATCCCTGCGCAAGCTCAAGACGGACAAAGTCGAGCTGCTGCAAGTGCATAATCTGGTCGACTGGAAAACGCAGCTGGCCTTGATCGACGATCTCAAAAGGCAGGGCAAGGCACGCTACTCCGGCATCACCCATTACACCGAAAGCGGCCAGGATGCCCTGGCCGAAGCGGTGCAGGCCACCAAGCCCGACTTTCTGCAGATCAACTACTCGGTGATCTCGCGCGGTGCAGAGCAGCGCTTGTTTCCCATGGCGCAGGACCTGGGCGTGGCGGTGCTGATCAATCGTGCGTTCGATGATGGGCGGTTGTTTTCGCAAGTCAAAGGCCGTGAACTGCCGCCGTGGGCAGCCGACGCCGGCATCACGTCATGGGCACAGGCTTTCCTGAAGTTCGCGTTGAGCCATCCGGCCGTCACGGCCGTGATTCCCGCGACCGGCAAGCCGGATCGTCAAAGCGACAACCTGCTCGCCGGCCACGGCCCCACGCTTACGGCTGCGCAACGGCAATCGTTGATCGACATGTTCGCTTAACGCCATGGCTCGCAACCCAGACGATCGCCGATCCGCGCTGGCGCGGCTGCTCAATGTCGACAGCAGAGAATTGCCTGCCGTGCTGGCGGGCCTTTTGCTGTTTTTCCTGCTTTTCACCGGCTACTTCATGCTGCGGCCGGTGCGCGAAACGATGGGTGTCGCAGGCGGCGTCGATAATCTTCAGTGGCTCTTCAGCGCGACCTTTGTGGCCACGCTGGTTGTGCTGCCCTTGTTCGGCTGGGTCGCCTCGCGCGTCGCGCGCAACCGTATCCTGCCCTGGACTTACACGTTCTTCGTGGTCAATCTGCTGGCGTTTGCGGCGGGTTTCATCGCCCGCCCCGAGAGCGTGTGGGCGGGCCGCATTTTCTATGTCTGGCTATCGGTATTCAATATGCTCGCCATTTCCGTGGCCTGGAGCGTGCTGGCCGATGTGTTCGAAAGCCATCAGGCCAAGCGGCTTTTCGCATTGATGGCGGGCGGTGCCAGCCTGGGCGGCCTGGCGGGCCCCATCCTCGGCACGCTGCTCGTTGCGCCATTGGGCCACGCCGGATTGCTGGCGCTCTCTGCCGTCTTTCTGGCGGCTGCCGCATTCGCCGGCAGTTGGCTGCAGCAGTGGCGGCAACGCCAACCGATGCTGGCGGGCGAAGTGCAGGATGAACGATCGCGGCCGCTGGGCGGCAATCCCTTTGCCGGTGCCACGGCCGTCTTCAAGTCGCCTTATCTTCTCGCCATTTCGCTTTTCGTGATCCTGCTGGCAAGCGCCAATACCTTCCTGTATTTCGAACAAGCGCGGCTTGTGGCCGAAACGTTCCCCAGCCGCACCCAGCAAACCCAGGTGTTCGGTGTGATCGATCTCGTGGTGCAGAGCCTGGCGATTCTGACGCAGCTCTTTTTCACAGGCCGCATCGCACAGCGACTGGGCGTGGGTGTATTACTGGTGGCCGTGCCGCTGGTTGTGGCGGTCGGCTTTTTGTGGCTGGCGCTGGCGCCCGTATTTGCGGTATTCGTGGTGGTGATGGTGGTGCGCCGCGCGGGCGAGTATGCCCTGGTGCGGCCCGGGCGCGAAATGCTTTACACCGTGATTCCGCCCGAGCAAAAGTACAAAGCCAAGAACTTCATCGACACGGTGGTCTACCGTGGCGGCGACGCGATCAGCGGCTGGGTCAAGCGCCTCCTGGATGGGGTGGGCGATCATCCCGCGCTGGCCATGTTCATCGGCGCCATCCTGGCCCTGGTCTGGGCGCTGACCGGCGTCTGGCTGGGCCGCAAGCAAGCTGCCAACGAAGCGACGCTGGGACAGCAGCACACGGGCAATGCGGCAACCGCCGCATCGCCCCATCCTCCCACTATTTCTCGCGCGCCTTGACCACCACGTCGGCCACGTGGCTGGGCGCCTCGGCGTAATGCTTGAACTCCATGGTGTATGTGGCGCGGCCTTGCGTGAGTGAGCGTAGCGACGTCGAATAGCCGAACATTTCTGCCAGCGGCACTTCGGCCCGCACCAGCTTGCCCCCGCCCCCGGCGATGTCTTCCATGCCTTGCACCATGCCGCGGCGCGACGACAGATCGCCCATGACGTTGCCCATGAAGTCTTCAGGCGTTTCCACTTCCACGGCCATCATCGGCTCGAGCAGGATCGGTTTGGCCCGTCGCATGCCTTCCTTGAAGGCCATCGAACCTGCCATGCGAAAGGCATTTTCGTTGGAATCGACGTCGTGATAAGAGCCGAAGAAGAGCGTCGCTTTCACGTCCACCACGGGGTAGCCGCCCAGCACGCCTGCGTTCAAGGCCTCCTGAATGCCTTTATCGACCGCAGGAATGTACTCGCGCGGCACCACGCCACCTTTGATCGCATCGACGAATTCGTAGCCTTTGCCGGCCGGCTGTGGCTCGAGCTTGAGCACCGCATGACCGTACTGGCCGCGTCCGCCCGACTGCTTGACGAACTTGCCCTCCACTTCCTCCACCGTCTGTTTGATCGTTTCGCGATAGGCCACCTGCGGCTTGCCCACCGAGGCTTCCACGCCGAACTCGCGTTTCATGCGGTCGACCAGAATCTCCAGGTGCAACTCGCCCATGCCTGAAATGATCGTCTGCCCCGATTCTTCATCCGTTTTCACGCGAAATGAGGGATCCTCCTGTGCGAGGCGGCTGAGGGCCACGCCCATCTTTTCCTGATCGGCCTTCGTGCGCGGCTCCACCGCCTGTGAGATCACCGGCTCGGGAAAAATCATGCGCTCGAGAATGATGATGTGATCGGGGTCGCACAGCGTGTCGCCCGTGGTGGCGTCTTTCAATCCAACCGCGGCAGCGATATCGCCGGCGCGCACTTCCTTGATTTCGCGCCGCTCATTGGCATGCATCTGCACGATGCGGCCCAGCCGCTCTTTCTTGCCCTTGACCGGGTTGTAGACGGAGTCGCCCGTGTTGACCACACCGGAATACACCCGGAAGAAAATCAGCTGGCCGACGAAGGGGTCCGTCATGATCTTGAACGCCAGGGCCGAAAACGGTTCGGTGTCGATGGCATGGCGCTCGGCGTGCTCGTCGTCCTCCGTGTGGCCCGGGATCGCGGGCACATCCACCGGCGACGGCAGGTAGTCGACCACCGCATCGAGCATCGCCTGCACGCCCTTGTTCTTGAATGCGCTGCCGCACAGCATCGGCACGATCTCGTTGGCGATCGTGCGCTTGCGAAGCGCCCACTTGATTTCTTCCTCGGTCAGCGCCTCGCCGCCCAGGTACTTCTCGAGCAGCTCCTCGCTTGCCTCGGCGGCCGCCTCGACCATCTTGTCATGCCACTCCTGCGCCACCGGCAGCAGATCGGGCGAAATGTCCTCGTACTGAAATTTCACGCCCTGGCTCGCGTCGTCCCACACGATGGACTTCATCTTCACGAGATCGACCACGCCTTGAAAATGATCCTCGGCGCCCACGGGGATCTGGATCGGTATCGCCACCCCTTTCAGACGCTCCGCGATCTGGCGTTGCACGCGAAAAAAATCCGCACCCACCCGATCCATCTTGTTGACGAAAGCGATACGCGGCACCTTGTACTTATTGGCCTGGCGCCAGACGGTTTCCGATTGGGGCTGCACGCCGCCCACGGAGTCATAAACCATACAGGCGCCGTCGAGCACCCGCATCGAACGTTCGACTTCGATCGTGAAGTCCACGTGACCCGGCGTATCGATGATGTTGATGCGGTGCTCGGGATACGTGCCGCCCATCCCCTTCCAGAACGCCGTGGTGGCGGCAGAGGTAATAGTGATCCCGCGTTCCTGCTCCTGCTCCATCCAATCCATCGTGGCCGCACCGTCATGCACCTCGCCGATTTTGTGGCTCACCCCGGTGTAGAACAAAATGCGTTCCGTGGTGGTGGTCTTGCCGGCGTCGATGTGGGCGCTGATGCCGATATTGCGATAGCGCTCGATGGGTGTCTTCCGGGCCATGAGGATCTCCTTGAGTGGCCTGCAGGGTGGGGAAAGAATGTGAGTGCCACGATACTCCCACTGCCGCCGCATCCCTACCGAATCCTGCTCGGCGGTAGGGTTTTCACAGGGCGTGCCCATGAAAAATCGCCCGGCATGGAGATGCCGGGCGATGCTGAAAGATTGGGCGGCCGCGTTTTCAGCGGCCGCTCAGGCGTGCGCGATCAAAGGCGCAGCCGAGTGCGCCCGAACTTACTGCGCCTTGATGGCTTGCGGGTTGTCTTGCATGTACTGGCGCACCACACTGCGGAAATCCGCATCGGGCTTCAGGCCCAGCTTGAGGCTGCGGCCTTGCTCGAAGCGCGCGGGCCAGCCGCCCACGATGGCCGCCACGGCGGCGTTGGGCTCGAAGGAAACCAGCGCGCGCGCGGCCTCGCCGCCTTCGGCCTGCAACGCGTCCAGCATCTCCTGCACGCTTACCGTCAAGGCAGGCAGATTCAATGCCGTACGACCACCGAAGTCTTCACGGCTGGCTTCGAATACCGCAATCAACCCGTCGATGGTCGATGCGGGCGATGCCAGGGCAACCTGCGTGTCGGCCGATACCGGGCACACCGATGCGACGCCGGCCAGCGGCTCGCGCAGAATGCCGGACAAAAAGCTCGACGCCGCACCGTTGGGACGGCCCGGACGCACCGACACCGTCATCAAGCGCGCCGTGCGGCCATCGATGTGACCCTTGCGGGTGTAATCGGCCACCAGCTGCTCGATGATGAACTTGTGAATGCCGTACGACGATTGCGGCGTGGGCAAGGTGTTGTCGCCTACGACGTCGGGCAACGGCACGGCAGCATCGCTGCCGAATACCGCCACCGAGCTGGCGAATACGAACCGAGCCGGGGTGCCGCCGGCCGCCGTGTGAGCGCGCAAGGCATCCAGCAAGGCGCGCGACGTGTCCAGGTTGGAACGCAAGCCCAGATCGAAGTCCGACTCGCATTCGGCCGAAACGGCCGAGGCAAGATGGAACACGCCGTCGAACCCTTCGCGGCCCAATTCGGCGGCCTGCTCAAGCAACGCACCGGTGCGGCCTTGAATGCGGGCGTCGGCTGCCAGATCGGCGGGCGGCGCGACCAGATCGGCCAACACGATGGTGTCGATAGCCTTGCCCGCCAACGTCTTGCGCGCCAGCAACGTACGGGCCAGACGGGCCCCGAGGAAACCGGCACCGCCGGTGATGAGTAGCTTCATGGAAATATCCTTTTAACGATTGACCAGCTTGGCCGGCGTGAGCCAGATCAGCAACGCGCCGATGGCCAGCACCACCGAAAGCACATACATGCCCGACTCCGTGCTTTGTGTCAGGTCCTTCAGGTAACCGATGACGTAAGGGCTTACGAAACCTGCCAGATTACCCACCGAGTTGATGAGGGCGATGCCGACTGCGGCCGCCGCACCGGACATGAATGCCGTCGGCAACGACCAGAAGAGCGGCGAGCACGTCAGCACACCGGCGGCCGCAATCGACAACGCGATCACCGATACCGTGGTGTTGTCCGAAAACGAGGCCACAGCCGCAAAGCCGACCGTGCCCATCAACGCGGGGATGATCAAGTGCCAGCGGCGTTCGCGATGCTTGTCCGAACTGCGGCCGATCACGTTCATCGCGATCACGGCGCACCCGAACGGAATGGCGCTGAACAGCCCGATGTTCAGATTCCCCACGATACCCGTGGTCTTGATCAGCGTTGGCATCCAGAACGTGAGCGCGTATTGGCCCATCACGATGCAGAAGTAGATCGCGCACATGGCCCACACGCGGCCGCTCTTGAGCAGATCGCGGAAACCGGTGGTCGAATCCGTGTGTTTTTGATCGGTCACGATCTCGGCTTCGAGCAACTGCTTTTCGTTTTCGTCGAGCCACGCCGCATCGCGGATGCCGTTGCGCAGAATGAAGAGCACCATGATGCCGACGATGACTGCCGGAATCGCTTCGATCACAAACATCCACTGCCAGCCTTCCAGGCCATGCGTGCCATCGAAGGTGTCCATGATCCAGCCCGACAACGGGTTGCCGAAAATGCCGGCGACCGGAATCGCCGACATGAACAATGCCACGATGCGCGCACGGCGATGCGCGGGATACCAATACGTGAGGTACAGGATGATGCCGGGATAAAACCCAGCCTCGGCTGCGCCCAACAGGAAACGCGCGATATAGAACTGCGTTGGCGTCTCGACGAACATGAACAACCCCGAGATGATGCCCCAGGTGATCATGATCCGGGCGATCCACACCCGAGCACCCACGCGATGCAGGATGGCATTGCTGGGCACTTCAAAAATGAAATAGCCAAGAAAGAAAATGCCGGCGCCCAGGCCGAACACCGTTTCTGAAAACCCAAGATCCTGCGACATTTGCAGCTTGGCAAAGCCGACGTTGACCCGGTCAAGGTAAGCCACCACGTAGCACAGCATGATGAACGGCACGATGCGCCAGAACACTTTTTTGTAAGCGCGTTCCAGCGGCGCATTGGTCGAGGCGACCGCCGCATTCGATGTAGACATCAATATCTCCAACTTCATTTATTGAAAACGCGCCTCATGCTGGACGCTTGGGTGTGTGAAGCCCGGTGGCAGGGCCATAAGGAAACGGCCCGATCAAGGGCCATAGGTCAAAGCAAAAAGAAATCGTTAGCGGCGGTACGGCTTGAACCAGCCGAGACCTTCCGACGTACCGGCCTTGGGGCGGTATTCGCCACCCACATGCCCGTCAAAACCCAGTTCGTCCAGGAGGGCAAACAGATAGGGATGATTGAGCTCCCCCAGATCCGGTTCGTGACGCTCGGGCACACCGGCGATCTGAATGTGGCCTACCCGTCCGGTGGGGATGTATTGACGCAGCTTCATCGCCACGTCGCCTTCGACGATCTGGCAGTGATACAGATCCATCTGCACCTTGAGGTTGCTCGCCCCCACCGCATCGATCACGGCGTGCGCCTGGTCCTGTCGGTTCAGGAAGAAGTTCGGAATGTCGCGGGTATTGATCGGTTCGATCAGCACGTCGATGCCGGCCGTCGCAGCCTGCTCGGCGGCCCACGCAAGATTCTTCAGGTACACGTCCTGCATCGCCGCGCGATCGCCGCCGGCCGGCACCAGTCCCGCCATCACGTGCACGCGCGGGCTCTTCAGCGCTTCGGCATACGGCAAGGCCAGCGCCGTGAAATTGCGGCGAAATTCGTCCTCACGTCCTGGCAGACTGGCCAACCCGCGTTCACCGGCGTTCCAATCGCCCGGCGGCGCGTTGAACAGCACCTGGCTGAGATCGTTGTCGGCCAGACGCTGGGCCAGTTCGGCCCGGTCGAAGTCGTAGGGAAACAAGTATTCGACCGCGGCAAACCCATCCGCCGACGCGGCCGCAAAGCGGTCGAAGAAGGCGTGCTCGGTGTACATCATGGTCAAGTTGGCGGCAAAACGCGGCATGGTTGCAGTGTCCTGAAAACGGTATGAAAGGTATCTGGTCGCGGCTGGCGCCATGTTCATCGCAAGCGATGCTGTCGGGCGCTCAAAGCCAACGTGTTCAATCGTCGCGGGCGAGGCCTACCAGCGCGCGCCGAACGTCGTGCGCAGCTCATCGATCTGCGCGTCCGACAACGGCGCCGGTTGCGCGGTCAGCCACAAGCGTGCGGTTTCTTCCAGTTCTTCGAGCGTGGCCATCGCCGCGGCCGGCGTGCTTTGCCACACATTCGGACCCAAGCGATCGAGCATCACGGCGCGAATGGGAGCGCCGTTCGCCTGCGCTTGGATGATCGTGTCGGCCACCAGATCCGCCACGCGCGCATCGCCCGGCTTGTGATACGGAATCAACGGCACGTGCCCCACCTTCATGACGAAGTACGGCGTGATCGGCGGCACGATGTCGGACGTGCGCCACACGCCCTTGAGCGTGAGCGCCACCAGATGCGTGCTGTGGGTGTGGATCACGCAGCGCGCATCGGCGTCCGCACCGTAGATGCGTCGATGCAGGGCCAGCGTCTTGCTGGCACGGTCGCCGCTCAGTTGCGTGCCATCGGCGCCCACATGCGAGATGCGCGCGGGCTCGAGATAACCCATGCACGCATCGGTCGGTGTAATCAAAAAGCTGCCATCCTCGAGGCGCACGCTGATGTTGCCCGCCGTGGCGTGCACATAGCCGCGCTCGAAAAGCGACCGCCCTACCCGGCATATTTCGTCGCGCGCGGCCGCTTCCGGCATGAACGCGGTGCTGCTCATGCGATCACCCCGAAGGCCTTGGTGAAGAAATCGTCGGTACCGAAATTGCCCGACTTCAAGGCGATATGCAGGGAGCCGGCCGGCGCCGCTGCGCTGTGCGCATGGCACCAGGGCACGCCCGGATCGATCTGCGTACCGATCTGCATCTGATCGATATCCAGCGCCTGCACGCAGGCACCCGACGTTTCGCCGCCCGCGACGAGCAACTGGCCCACGCCGCGTTCGACCAGCCCGCGCGCAATCCTGGCGATCGTCTGCTCGACGAGCGCCCCAGCCTCGCCCACACCCAGCTTGCCCTGTACCGCCTTGACGTCCGTGGCATCCGCAGTCGAATACAGCAATACGGGGCCTTGCGCGAGCAACGGCTCGGCCCAGGCCAAGGCAGCCGCCGCCACATCGACGCCGGCCGCAATGCGCAGGGGGTCGATCGCCAATGCCTGACCGCCCCGGCGAATGAAATCCAGCACCTGGCGGTTGGTGGCCAGCGAGCAACTTCCGGACACGATCGCCTGCATGCCACTGCCGCGCGGCAATTGCGCGGCCTGGTCGTTGGCCTGGAGTCCCCAGTTTTGCGGCAGGCCGATGGCCACACCGGAGCCCGCCGTCAAGAGTGGCAAATCGCCCAATGCCGGGCCCACGCGCAGCAAATCTTCGTTGGACACGGCATCAAGTATTGCCAGCGATACGCCCTCTTCTCGCAACGCGGCGATCCGCGCGCGCACGGCATCGGCGCCCTGCGCCACGGTGCGATAGTCGATCAGGCCCACGCGGCGTTTGCACTGCGCCTGCAGCACCCGCACCAGGTTGGGATCGGTCATCGGCGTGAGCGGATGGTTCTGCATGCCCGATTCGTGCAGCAGCACATCGCCCACAAACAAATGGCCTTTGAAAACGGTACGACCGTTCTCCGGAAACGCCGGCGTCGCGATCGTGAAGTCCGTATCCAACGCGTCCATCAGGGCCTCGGCCACCGGGCCGATATTGCCAGCCGCCGTGCTATCGAACGTCGAGCAATATTTGAAGTAAAGCTGTTCTGCGCCTTGGCTTTGCAGCCAGCGCAGCGCCTGAAGCGACTGCGCGATCGCATCGGCTGCCGGCTCCGTGCGCGACTTCAACGCCACCACGATGGCATCGGCGTCCACGGCCGCCGCATCGTCGGGCACGCCGATGGTCTGCACCACGCGCATGCCGCTGCGCACAAGATTGTTTGCCAGATCGGTGGCACCCGTAAAGTCGTCGGCAATACATCCGAGCTTTACGGCGCCGCCGATGCGAGCTGGGCCGGCCACGCCGGTCGATTGCGTCACGCCCGCGCTCATGCTTGCTCCTTCTTGGCAGGCAACTCGATACCGGCCAAGCCAGCATAGAACTTGATCACCGCCGAGTCGTCTTCACCACCATGGCCGGCCGCGGACGTCGCCAGATAGAGTTGATGCGCCGTGGCCGCCAACGGCAACGGAAAGGCCAGCTTACGCGCCGCGTCCAGCACGATGCCCAGGTCCTTCACGAAGATATTCACGGCCGACAGCGGGGTGTAGTCGCCTTCCAGAATGTGCGGCACACGATTCTGGAACATCCAGCTCATGCCAGCCGAATTGCAAATCACCTCATACAGCGCTTCAGGATCGGCACCCGCACGCATGCCCAGCGCCATGCCTTCGCAGGCGGCGGCGATATGCACCCCGGCCAGATGCTGGTTGACCATCTTCACCGTCGATCCCACGCCAGCGCGATCGCCCAGGCGATAGATCTTGCCTGCGTAGGCCTCCAGCACGTTGCCGGCGGCAGCAAAAGCTTCAGGCTTGCCCGAGGCCATCACCGTCATCTGGCCTTCAGCGGCCTTCTTGGCCCCCCCCGACACCGGACCGTCGATCAGGAAAATGCCTTTCTCGGCCAAACGCGCTTCCCACACCGGCGGCAACGTGGGATCCACCGTTGCGGCCGTCACGACCACCGAGCCCGGCTTCAAATGCCCGATCAGCCCATCAGTGCCGAACAGCACGTCTTCGGTCTGCGCGGCATTGACCACCAGGATCAGGGCCACATCGCATTCGCGGCCCAATTCGGCCAGCGTGGATGTGGCATGACCGCCCTCGGCGGCGAATTGCTCACGGGCTTCGGCGCGCGTGTCCAAGCCCCACGTGGTGACACCGGCGCGCACAGCCGATCGCGCGGCCCCCATACCCATCGAACCCAAGCCGACGACGCCAAGCACGCGCGCGGCACTCTGAGACTGACTCATCGCTTACTACCTCTTTCTGTGGGATTGCGCCGCGCCAACGCGGCGTGCGACGCAGCGGCATCGGTTGCCGCTGCGGCGTGAGGCGGCACCATGCCGCCCGCGACCAGACGCCGCGCCGCCTGCACCATGTGCTCGGTTGCCGCGGCACGCGCGGCAACAGGGTCGCCGGCCTCGATCGCAATGAAAATGGCGTCATGCTCGGCCCGCACTTGATCTGCGAACCCGGCATGACGTTCTTCGTTGTCCCGCGTCACACGCACCGCGTCCCGCAGGTACTGCTCAAGAAAGCCCAGCAACAGCGTGAACTGCGGATTGCCGCTGGCTTGCGCGATGCTGCGGTGAAAGGCGAGATCTTCATTGACACCATCGCCACCGGCAGCGGTAGCGAGATCGATCGCATCGCGCGCCTGGCGGATCGCCATGATGTCCGGCCGCCGTGCCCGCACAGCCGCCAAGGCAGCGATTTCGCCTTCGAGTGCGCGGCGTACTTCCACCACCTGCACCACCGACGCCATGGAGCCCAGCACCGTCGGATCGAACGCCAGCGGTTGCGACGCCGGCTCGGCCGACACGAACACACCAGAGCCTTGCCGAGAAATCAGCAGCGACCGCGACTTGAGTTGGCTCACTGCCTCGCGCACCACCGTGCGAGATACGCCGTGGATGCGCACCAACTCGGGTTCGGTCGGCAGTCGTTCGCCTGGGGCGAGCTTGCCCGTCTCGATTTGCTCTGCCAATAGCGAAGCCAATCGATCCGACAGGCGCTCCGGGACCAATCGCAAAGACGGTGAAGCACTGACAGCGCTTTCATAATCTGATGTCGTCATATTGTCATAGTATGAATTTTCATCAGGGTTTGAACCTAGGTATTTACCCTAGTAACGCCAACCTCATGTTGTTTTGCGCGCTGTCAGCAAAGAAGGTCCGACCAGAACGACCAACGCGGGCCCTTGAAATCGCCGCTCAACGCTTTTGCGCGACTCAGATTTCCACTATAGTATCTGTATGGACACTTTAATTGACGACACGGGGAGCCAACTGGCTCAACGCATCAAACTCGAACGCGATGCGCGCGGATGGTCGCTCGCGGATCTGGCCGAGCGGGCGTCGGTGTCAAAAGCCACCATCAGCAAGATCGAACGCGAAGAGGCCAGTCCTACGGCCACGATTCTCGTACGCATCGCGGCGGCATTCGATCTCACGCTGGCAGGCCTGCTCTTGCGTGCCGAAGGCGGCCACAATCGACTCGCGCGCGCTACCGACCAGCCCACCTGGCAAGATCCCGCGACCGGTTACGTGCGTACCCAGGTTTTCAATCGACCCGATCATCCCGTCGAAATCGTGCGCGTCGAACTGCCACCCGGCCAGCACGTGGCCATGCCCGCATCGTCGTATGCCCACATACGCCAGGTGGTGTGGGTGCAGAACGGCGTGCTGACGATCAGCGAAGGCGGCGACCAGCACGAACTCCATGCAGGCGATTGCCTGGGCTTCGGTCCGCCCGGCGACGTCGTGCTCGCCAACCACGCGGCAGCACCCTGCTTTTACGTCGTCGCCTTGGCCCGCCACTGACAGGATGGGCAATGCACGGCGCAACTGCCCTCGCATCGACTCGTGTCGATGCCATACCCACCCTCAACACCCGCCCATGACCATGCCGACTGCCATCGAGATCAAACCCCTTTCAACGTCACCCGCCGTCATCGCCGCGCTGCGCGACATCCTTATCGAGGTCGTGGCGCACGGCGGCTCGGTCAGCTTCATGCATCCGTTGAGCCCCGACGACGCGACGGCGTTCTGGACGCAATCGCTTGCGGCGGCAGCGCGCAGCGAGCGCATGTTGCTGGGTGCCTGGGATGGCGACGTTCTGGCCGGCACCGTCACGCTGATCCTCGACTGCCCGCCCAATCAGCCGCACCGCGCCGAGATCGCGAAACTGATGGTGCCCCTCGGCTACCGTGGCCGGGGCATCGCGGCCGCGCTCATGCGTGCGGCCGAATCACTGGCCGTCGATCACCATCGCACCCTGCTGGTGCTGGATACCGCCGAAGAAGACGGTGCCGCGCCGCTTTACGAGAAAATCGGATTTACCTACGCCGGCAGCATTCCCGACTATGCACTCAAGCCGCATGGCGGGCTATGCGGCACCCGCATCTACTGGAAACGCACGGCCGCCATCGCGCCCCTTTCGGTGCGCTAACCCCTTCGACGCGCGCTGGCAGGCACCGGCGCAACAAAACGCGCGCCGGACAGTGATCGTCGGGCGCGCGTTTTAGGGATACGGATGGTGGCGACATCGATAGGCGAGCCATTGATCACTCGCCGGTCCCCAAGCGTCGTCGGGACGATTCTTCAGTTCACGTCGTATACAGCCGCAGACGCTGCGCGAAACCGGCCAGTTCCTGCACATGGCTACGCTCGGCCTGGGCGCACCAGGCTTGCAAACGATGCAGCAACTGCTCGCTGCTGTCTGCCGTGCTTTCCCAGATGCGCGCCAACGCAGCGCGCATTTCGATCACATGCGCCAACGTGGGTGACGCCGCAGCCACGCGCTGCAACTGCGCACGTTGTTCGCCGTTCAGCAAACTTTCCTGCCACAGCAACCAGCGGCGCGATGCAAATGCACGCCAGGCCGGCAGTTCGGCCCGGGTGTGCGGCTGCAGGTTGCGCCACTCACGGCCGGCGATGCGCTTAAGCAATTGAGCGTACTTGGCCATGATCTCGTGGCGATGCAACAGCACGGCCTCAAGGCTGCGATCGTCCAGCACACCAGCTTCATGCGCGGCCTTCAGTTTGCGCGCGGGCGCCTTGCGGCGCACGGTGGCCAAACGCAGCACTTCCATGCTGCGGATATACATCCAGCCCAAATCGAATTCATACCACTTGCTGGAAAACTTGGCCGACGTGCCGTGTGCATGATGATTGTTGTGCAGCTCTTCGCCCCCGATCAGAATACCGATCGGGAAAAGATTGGTGCTGGCGTCGGCGCTCGAGAAATTGCGATAGCCCACATGATGCCCGAGGCCATTGATCACGCCGGCCGCCCAGAACGGAATCCAGGCCATCTGGATGGCCCACACCGTCACGCCCAATGCGCCGAACAGCGCCACGTCGATACCCAGCATGAGCGTGATGCCCAGACCGCGATGGCGTGTGTAGACGTTCTTTTCCAACCAATCATTGGGCGTACCGCGGCCATAGCGATCGAGCGTGACTTGATCGGTGGCCGATGCGCGGTAAAGCTGTGCGCCCTTCCACAATACGGTTGACGCACCATGCACCAGCGGCGAGTGTGGATCTTCCTCACCCTCGCATTTCGCGTGGTGCTTGCGGTGCACGGCCACCCATTCGCGCGTCACGATCCCGGTCGTCAGCCACAACCAGAAGCGGAAAAAGTGCGAAATGATCGGGTGGAAATCCACACCCCGATGGGTTTGACTGCGGTGCAGGAACAGCGTCGTCGACAGGATCGTGATGTGCGTGACGATGAACGTAAAGCCCACGACTTGCCACACACTCGCGTCCGCCAGTCCCTGCGCCACGAATTCGATAACAGCTTGCATAAGGTCGCTTGAAATCCGGGAGATTAAAGCCAAGAGGCCCGCAGTTTAATCGTCCCGCGCCCACACCGCCATCGGGCGAACACCAACCTTTGGCTCAATGTTGTGCCGAGGAGCCAAAAACGTACGAATCCATCGACAAGATGCCATAGGTGATGCCGCCGTCGAGCACCTGCACCGGGGCTTCGGTGCCCGCTGCGCCCGCAGCCACCAGCAGCGGCAGGAAATGCTCGGTGGTGGGGTGCGCCCGTTTGGCGTGCGGTGCGAGGTCAAGCGTGCGGCGCAGCCGATCATGATCGCCCGCGACCACCGTGTCGCGCACCCACCCGGCGAATTCGCGCGCATATACCGCATCTTCCGTGACAGGGCCGCGAAACTCGTACAGATTGTGGGTCAGACTGCCCGAACCCACGATCAACACGCCCTCCTCGCGCAGTGGCGCTAAAGCCGCCCCGAATGCGTAGGCGGTGTCGGCATCCAGCCCGGCCGGCATCGACACCTGAAACACCGGCACCTCGCCATCGGGGAACAGATAACGCACGGGCACCCAGGCGCCGTGATCCAGGCCACGACGTTCGTCGGCCGACACCTGCCAGCCCGCAGCGTTCAACACCTCGATCACGCGGGTGGCCAGCGCCGGTGCGCCTGGTACGGGGTATTGGATGTCGTACAGCTCGCGGGGAAACCCGCCGAAATCGTGAATGGTCTCGGGCCGCGCCGTCGTCCCCACGCGGATGTGTGGCGTCGTCCAGTGCGGCGACACCACCAGTACGGCCTTCGGCCGGGGCAACTGCTGTCCCAAAGCGGCCAGTTGGGGACCAAGCAAGCCAGGTTCAACGGAAAACGTCGGCGCGCCGTGCGAGATGAAGAGAGCGGGAAACGAAGTCATGGTCATGTCCTCTAAGGAGGTGATTCACGGGCGCAGCGCCCGCTTCATGGAATGACCCCAGTCTAGCTGTCAACATTAACGAGATAAATATGCCAAACTGGCACTTACTATCCCAATTTACAAGCCAATGGCTGAAGCTGGATTGAGAGCAGGTTGCGGAGAGAGGCTCCCCATATGGACAAGTTCTTGCAGATGCGCACCTACGTGCACGTGGTCGATGCCGGAAGCTTCATCGGCGCAACGCGCGCGCTGGAGATGTCCAAGGCGGCCGTGTCGCGGCATGTGGGCGATCTTGAAGCCCGATTGGGTGTGCGCCTGCTCAATCGCACCACTCGCCGCCTGTCGATGACCGAAGACGGTGAGGTGTTTTACCTGCGCTGCAAGGCACTCCTGGGCGAACTCGACGCTGCCGAAGCGGAAATCACCTCGCGCACCGGCGAGGCCGTGGGCCTCATCAAAGTGAGCGCACCCGTGAGCTTCGGCATCCTGCATCTGGCCGACGCCTGGGCGGCATTCAGTGAGCGCCATCCCAACGTCACGTTTGACGTCACCCTGTCGGATCGTGTCTCGGACCTGGTCGATGAAGGCTACGACCTCGCCGTCCGGATCACCAAGCTCGAAAATTCGAGTCTGATTGCCCGCAAGCTTTCATCCACCCGCGTGGTGCTGTGTGCGTCGCCCGAATACCTGGCACGCGCCGGTACGCCACAACATCCGCACGATCTGAGTGCGCATGCCGTCATCGCCTACAGCTACTGGGCGGCGCGCGACGAATGGGGGTTCGACGGGCCGGACGGCCGCGTCACCGTCATCACCCATCCGAAGCTTCGCACGAACAATGGCGACACCTGCCGGGCTGCCGCGCTACATCACCAGGGCATCATTCTGCAGCCAACGTTCATCGTGGGCGACGATCTCGCCGCGGGAACGCTTGTCGAAATCTGTCCGGACTATCGTTCCATCGAGATCGGCATCTATGCCGTGTACGGCAGCCGCAAGCATGTTTCGCCCAAGGTGCGACTGCTGATCGACTTTCTGGTCGAACGCTTCGCCACGCCGCGGTGGCCGCAGTAAGCCGTATAGACGCCTGCTCTGGAAACGGCACCGACGGTCGCGATCGCACTGCGGTCGGGCTGGCCAAGCCGCCGCCAGTGACGAAGCCTACGCGGAAGCCCACTCCGAAGCCCGTGAAGTCGCCCGCAAAGTAGCCCGTGTTGACGCCCGTGAAGTCGCCCGTGAAGCAACGAAATAGAAAAAGGCCAGGTTGCCCTGGCCTTTTCAAAGCTGCGATCCAACGGACCGCATCGACTCACGCCCGCAGGCGCTTTCGCAGTTGACAATCAGTCGCGCGTTTCGAGCACACGGTTGATGCGCAACGCGATCAGCGTGCAGGCCGCGCCCGACAGCAGATAGGCGCTGACGTACACCAGACCGAAGTTGGCCGACAGGCCCAACACCACCACCGGCGCGAAAGCAGCACCCACCAGCCATGCGAAGTCGGAGGTGAGCGCGGCGCCCGTGTAGCGGAACTTCTTGGAGAAGTTGGCCGTGACCGTGCCTGAAGCCTGACCATACGACACACCCAGCAGCGCGAAGCCCAGGATGATGAACGTGTCTTGCCCGGTGGGGCCGCCATCGAGCAGCCAGGGCGCGACCACGGCGAAGATGGCGATCAGCACAGCCAGCGAGCCCAGGGTCGTGCGGCGACCGATGCGATCGGCGAGCCAACCCGAGAAAATGGTCGCGGCGATGCCGACGAATGCGCCGATCACCTGAACGATCAGAACGTCGTTGACCGACTGCGTGGAGCTCAATTTGATCCACGACAACGGAAACACCGTCACCAGGTGGAACAGCGCGTAGCTGGCCAGTGCGGCAAATGCGCCGATGAAGATGTTGTAACCCTGGCCACGCAGCATCTCATGCACGGGCACGGGTTGCAGCTCACCCTCTTCCATCAGCGTCGTGTACTCATGGGTTACGACCAGACGCAGGCGGGCGAAGAGCGCCACCACGTTGATGGCGAAGGCGCAGAAGAACGGATAACGCCAGCCCCATTCGAGGAAGTCTTTCGAGCTCAGGCTGACGTGGAGGTAATAAAACAACGCACTGGCGATCAGGAAACCGATCGGGGCACCCAACTGACCCAACATCGCGAACCAACCGCGACGGCCTTGAGGGGCATTCAGGTTCAAGAGCGACGGCAGCCCGTCCCACGAGCCGCCGAAGGCGATGCCCTGGAGAATCCGGAAGAAGGCGAGCAGGATGATCGAGTAGCTGCCCAGCGTGGCGTAGCCCGGCAGGAACGCCATGCCGCAGGTTGCGGTGCCCAGCAGGAACAGCGCGCCGGTGAGCTTGGTGCCCCGGCCCCAGCGCCGCTGGATGGCCATGAAGATGGCCGTGCCAAAGGGGCGCGCAATGAATGCCAGCGAAAACAGGGCGAATGCCCACAAAGTGCCTTCCAGCGGTTCTTCGAAAGGGAAGAACACGGCCGGGAACACCAGGACGCAGGCGATACCGAATACGAAAAAGTCGAAATACTCGGACGCGCGCCCGATGACGACGCCGATGGCGATCTCACCTGGTGCCACTTTGGAGTGGGAGGCGGTGATTTCTCGCACGTCGCGTTCGGCGGCGCTTGAAGACGGCTCGTTATGTGTTGGAGTCATGCTGGACATTGTGCTTGCTCGTAAATCGGGGTATTTTTTGCAGATCGTAAGGATCGCATTAGTCGGCCGCCGCCGCCATAGGACAAAATGTCCAATTCCCGCAGCTCGCCGCTGGCAGTACATTTTGCATCCTTTTCCTCGGCCACGCTCAAGCTTCTTCCGGCATGCCTTCCTCTAAGATACTTCGCGGACTACTCGCACTCCCCGTCCTCGCCCTGTTGTCGGGCTGCAACGCGGTAGTCATGTCCCCCTCCGGCGACATCGCCGCCCAGCAACGTGACCTGATCATCTGGTCGGTCATCCTGATGCTGATCGTCATCATTCCAGTCATTGTGATGACGTTCCTGTTCGCGTGGAAGTATCGCGCGAGTGCGAACGCCAAGTATGACCCGGAATGGCACCACTCCACCATGCTTGAGTTGTTGATCTGGACGATTCCGCTCCTCATCATCATCGCACTGGGCGCCCTGACCTGGGTCAGCACCCACCAACTCGACCCCTATCGCCCCCTGGACCGTATCGGTGCCGGCCGCGACGTGCCGGCCGAAACGCAGCCGCTGGTGGTCGAAGTCGTGGCGCTGGATTGGAAGTGGCTGTTCCTGTATCCGGAACAGGGCATTGCTTCGGTCAACGAAATGGCAGCTCCCGTGGATCGCCCGATTCAGTTCAAGCTGACTGCGTCCACCGTGATGAATTCGTTCTTCATCCCCGCCTTGGCCGGTCAGATCTACGCCATGCCGGGCATGGAGACCAAGCTGCACGCCGTCATCAACAAGCCAGGCGAGTTCGAAGGTTTCTCGGCCAATTACAGCGGTGCCGGTTTCTCCTGGATGCGCTTCAAGTTCCATGGCGTCACCAATGAAGGGTTCGATGACTGGGTCAAGAAGGTCAAGACGAACGGCACCGCGCTCAATCGCGACGCGTATCTGAAACTTGAAAAGCCCAGCGAGCGTGAGCCCGTACGCCACTACGCCACCGTTGCCAACGGCCTGTACGACGCGATTTTGAATCGCTGCGTCGAAGCCAACCGCATGTGCATGAAAGACGTGATGGCCATCGATGCGCAGGGCGGCCTCGGCATTCCCGGCGCCTTCAATGTGGCTTCGCTGGACGAAGCGACGCGTAAACGCCTGGGCCTGCAAGACCAGCCCGTGCGCACCTACGTCGGCGCCATGTGCGGCCCCAGCGACCCGGCGTTTGCCGCGCCGGCGACGCTCACCAATCAGACGCTGTGACGGCTCGCCCGGCACACCATTCACCACGCGCCTTCGGCCACGGTACAAAAGATGTTTGAGAACCTCGACCTAACCAAGCTTATATTCGGCCGCCTCAGCTGGGAGGCGATCCCCTATCACGAACCCATTCTGCTGGTGACCTTCGCGGCCGTCGTGCTGGGTGGCCTCGTGCTCGTGGGTGCCCTCACCTATTTCCGCGTCTGGGGTTACCTCTGGCGAGAGTGGTTCACCAGTATCGACCACAAGAAAATCGGGATCATGTACATGATCCTCGGCATCATCATGCTGCTGCGCGGCTTTGCCGATGCGCTCATGATGCGCGCCCAGCAAGCAATGGCTTTCGGCGATAACGCCGGGTTCCTGCCGCCGCACCACTACGATCAGGTGTTCACCGCCCACGGCGTGATCATGATCTTCTTCGTGGCCATGCCGCTGGTAACCGGGTTGATGAACTACATCGTGCCGCTGCAGATCGGCGCGCGCGACGTGGCCTTCCCTTTCCTGAACAACTTCAGCTTCTGGATGACCACCAGCGGCGCCGTGCTCGTCATGGCTTCGTTGTTTGTGGGCGAGTTCGCCAAGACCGGCTGGCTGGCCTATCCGCCTTTGTCGGGGATCTTGCATAGTCCAGATGTGGGGGTCGACTATTACATATGGTCGCTGCAGATTGCGGGGGTCGGCACACTGCTGTCCGGGATCAATTTGCTTGTCACGATCGTCAAAATGCGCGCGCCCGGCATGGGCCTGATGAAGATGCCCATCTTCACCTGGACCTCGCTTTGCACCAACGTGCTGATCGTTGCCGCGTTCCCGATCCTGACCGCTGTTCTGGCCCTGTTGTCGCTCGACCGCTACATCGGCACGAACTTCTTCACGAACGACTTCGGCGGCAACGCCATGATGTACGTGAACCTGATCTGGATCTGGGGTCACCCCGAGGTCTACATCCTGATCCTGCCCGCGTTCGGCGTGTTCTCAGAGATCGTTTCCACGTTCAGCAGCAAGCGCCTGTTCGGTTACGCCTCGATGGTCTACGCCACGATCGTGATTACCGTGCTGTCGTACCTCGTGTGGCTGCATCACTTCTTCACCATGGGTTCGGGGGCCAGCGTCAACTCGTTCTTCGGGATCACGACGATGATCATCTCGATCCCGACCGGCGCGAAGATTTTCAACTGGCTCTTCACGATGTACCGCGGCCGGATCCGCTTCGAAGTGCCGATGCTCTGGACCGTGGGCTTCATGTTCACCTTCGTGATCGGTGGCATGACCGGCGTGATGCTCGCCATCCCGCCCGCCGACTTCGTCCTGCACAACAGCCTCTTCCTGATCGCTCACTTCCACAACGTCATCATCGGCGGCGTGCTGTTCGGCATGATGGCCGGTATCAACTACTGGTTCCCGAAAGCCTTCGGCTACAAGCTCGACGCGTTCTGGGGCAAGTGCTCGTTCTGGTTCTGGCAGATCGGTTTCTGGGTAGCCTTCGGTCCCGTGTACATCCTGGGCTTCATGGGTGTCACCCGCCGCGTCAGCCACTTTGAAGATCCGTCGCTGCAGATCTGGTTCCAGATCGCTGCTTTCGGCGCCGTTCTGATTGCCTTGGGCATCGCCAGCTTCTTGATCCAGTTGGTGGTGAGCTTCATGCGCCGCGACCAGTTGCGCGACCACACCGGCGACCCCTGGAACGGCCGTACGCTGGAATGGTCGACGTCGTCGCCCCCGCCTTCGTACAACTTTGCGTTCACGCCCCAGATCCATGACGGCGACGCGTGGTACCAGATGAAGCAGCGCGGCTACGAGCGTCCCCTCAAGGGCTTCCTGCCGATCCATATGCCGAAGAACACCTCGGCCGGCATCATCATCGCCGGGATCAGCACGGTGTTGGGCTTTGGGTTGATCTGGCACATGTGGGCCCTGGCGGTCGTGGCGTTCATCGTCCTGATCGGCGTGTCCATCGGCCACACCTTCAACTACAAGCGCGACTTCTACATTCCTGCCGACGAAGTGACCCGCGTCGAAGGCGAACGCACCAGCCTGCTTGCAAAACATGTCTAATACCACCGCTCTCACCCACCCCGGCGACGTAGACGCGCCGGATAACCTCCGCTTCTACGTACCCGAAGAGCATCACCCGCAAAACGGGACGTTGCTGGGCTTCTGGCTGTACCTGATGAGCGATTGCCTCATCTTTGCCGCCCTCTTCGCTGTCTATGGCGTGATCGGCCGCAACTACGCGGCAGGTCCGTCGGGCGCCGATTTGTTCGATCTGAAGCTCGTCGCCATCAACACGGCATTCCTGCTGTTCTCCTCGATCACGTATGGCTTCGCCATGCTCGAGATGAACAAGAACCGCGTGAACACCACGCTGATCTGGCTCGGCATCACCGGCCTCTTCGGTCTGGCGTTCCTGGGTCTGGAAATGTATGAGTTCTATCACCTGATCCACGAGGGTGCCACGCCCCAGCGCAGCGGCTTCCTGTCGGCCTTCTTCATCCTGGTCGGCACGCACGGATTGCACGTCACGTTCGGCGTGATCTGGCTGGTCACCCTGATGGTCCAGGTCAAGCAACGCGGTCTCATCGGCGAAAACAAACGTCGCCTGATGTGCCTGTCGATGTTCTGGCACTTCCTGGACGTGGTCTGGATCGGCGTCTTTACCTTCGTTTATCTGATGGGAGTGCTGGCATGAGCTCGCATACCGAAAACATCACCCACTCCGGTCACGAGATCGGTCACGGCGACGTGTCGGCAGAGGGCACGCACGGCCACGGCGGTCATGACGACCATCACGACGACAACGTCGCGCATGGCACGATGTCCGACTATGTAAAAGGCTTTGTGCTGTCGATCATCCTGACGGCCATTCCCTTCTGGCTCGTCATGGGCGACGTGTTCGACAACACGAACACCACTGCCCTGGTGATCATGGGCTTCGCCGTCGTGCAGATCGTCGTGCACATGGTTTACTTCCTGCACATGAACTTCAAGTCGGAAGGCGGCTGGAACATGCTGGCCCTGATCTTCACCATCGTCATTGTGGTGATCACGTTGGCAGGTTCGATCTGGGTGATGTATCACCTGAACGCCAACATGATGCCGGCCATGATGCATGACATGAAGAACATGCCTTAAGCGTCACGCAGGCTTTTACGCAACACCCCGCAGCGGGCCGGTCTTCCCGGCCCGTTGTCACGTCCAGGTGCCCAGAAACATGACCGCCCCTACCCCATCGCAGCCCCCCCGCGGCAATCGGCCCGCCACAACGAATGCCGGCGATCCGCTCGAACGCGGCCCCCGTTCCCGCTTCACGCTCGCCATACTCGCCGTGCTCGCATTGGCCGCCTTCGCCGGCTTCGTTTCGCTGGGCACGTGGCAGGTTGAACGCCGGGCCTGGAAGCTCGACCTGATCGAACGCGTCAACGCACGCGTTGCGGCCCCTGCTGTACCGGCGCCTGCCGCCGCGCAATGGCCGAGCATCAATGCCGACGACAACGCGTACCAACATGTGGACGTGACCGGAACGTTTCAGCACGATCGCGAGACGCTGGTTCAGGCCGTCACGGATCTGGGCAGTGGCTTCTGGGTACTGACGCCGTTGCAACGCACCGACGGCACCACCGTGCTGATCAATCGCGGCTTCGTCCCGTCGGATAAGCGCGATCCCGCCAGCCGCAGCGATACCGCCCCGAGCGGGACCACGACCGTCACGGGGTTGCTGCGGGTAACTGAGCCCGGCGGCGGCTTCCTGCGCAAGAACGATCCTGCTGCCGACAAGTGGTACTCACGCGATGTGGCAGCCATCGCGCAGGCACGCGGCCTGACCCAAACGGCCCCCTACTTCATCGATGCCGATGCCGCACCCCGGCAAGGCGGCGCGGGATTTGGACGCCAACTGGCGCCGGCGGGCCGCAATTCCCCCTTTGGCCGATCGTCCGAGGGCACCACCGACTCGGCCACCGATCCCGCGTCATCCGCTCCGGTCGCTGTCCCGCCCAGCGCCCCCGCCGGGGCATCCAGGCCCCCTGCCGGATTCGCCGCCGGCGCCGCGCTGGCACCTGCGGCAGCCGCCCAGGAACCGGCCTGGCCTGTGGGTGGACTGACCGTCATCTCCTTTCCCAACAGCCATCTCGTCTATGCCATCACCTGGTATGGACTGGCCTTGATGGTCGCCTTGGCGACGTGGTATGTGGCCCGAACCGAACGGCGCCTGCGCCGCCGCCACGCTCAATCCCAGGTTCAGACTACACTTCGCTCTTAGGAGAAAGTGAAGATGCCAAGCCCCGTAGAGGCCGCTGCCCTCGGGGCGGGCCTTTCCCACGCCGCGGCGCATGCCGCCCCCAAGGACGCGACCGGCCGCAAGAACATGCAGCAGTTGATTCAACTGCGCTGGATTGCCGTGCTCGGCCAGATCGCGACCATCTTCCTGGTGCACTTCGGCTTTGGCATTCGCCTTCCCCTGCACTACATGCTGATGGTGCTCGGCGGCCTGGTCATCTGCAATATTGCCGGCCTGCTGCGCCTGCGCGTGCGGCGCGAAGTCTCCAACGGTGAGCTCTTCGTGGCCCTCCTGGTAGATGTGGGCACCCTTACGCTTCAGCTCTACCTGAGCGGCGGCGCCACCAATCCCTTCGTTTTTCTCTTCCTGCTGCAAGTCACGCTGGGTGCCGTGCTCCTCAAGCCCTGGTCGACGTGCATCATCGTCCTGGTCACTGTCGCGTGCTTCGCGGCCCTGGCGCTGTTCGCCGTACCGCTACCGTTGCCGCTCGATCACGACGAGGGACTGAGCAGCCCCTACATCCAGGGCATGCTGATCTGCTTCGCGCTGAACGCCGCGCTGTTGGTGATTTTCATTACCCGCATTACGCGCAACCTGCGCGCACGCGACACCCGACTGGCCGCTCTGCGGCAACGCGCGGCCGAAGAAGAACATATCGTGCGCATGGGCCTGTTGGCCTCCGGTGCCGCGCACGAACTCGGCACGCCTTTGGCTACGCTGGCCGTGATCCTGGGCGACTGGCGGCGCATGGCGCCCTTCACCGACGATCCGGAACTGCTGCAGGAAGTCGAGGAAATGCAGATTCAGATCCTGCGTTGCAAATCCATCGTGACCGGTATTTTGCTGGCCTCTGGCGAAGCACGCGGCGAGGCGCCCGTGGCCACCACCGTCAACACGTTCATCGACGATCTCGTGGCGGATTGGCGCGCCACGCGCGCCGTCAGCCGATTCGCCTACCGCAATTATTTCGGCGAAGACCTGCGCATCGTGTCGGATTCGGCGCTCAAGCAAATGATTCACAACGTCCTGGATAATGCACTTGAGGCTTCCCCGCATTGGGTGGGCCTGGAGGTCACGCACGAGGACGACGACACGCTGCAGCTCACGGTGACCGATGCCGGCCCCGGATTCGAAGCGCAGATGCTGGAGCGTCTGGGCAAACCCTATCAATCGAGCAAGGGACGCCCCGGCGGCGGGCTGGGACTGTTCCTCGTCTTCAACGTCGCACGCACATTGGGCGGCAGTGTCAGGGCAGAAAATCGGCCTGAAGGCGGGGCGATGGTCACGCTGACCTTGCCGTTGGCCGCGATCGAGCTCGAAGAAGAAGAGAAAGATGTCGATGAATGAAGCCCCCACCGATCTGTACGAATCGAGTGCGGAAAACTTGGAAGACGAACGGATTCTGCTGATCGTGGAAGATGACGCCGCGTTCGCGCGCACGCTTGCGCGCTCGTTTGAGCGACGCGGCTACACCGTGCTGCACGCCACCAGCCTCGAGAACACGGCCGAACTGCTGCAAGGCGAGCAAACGCCGGGTTATGCGGTCGTCGATCTGAAACTCAAGGGTGACGCTTCGGGGCTCGCCTGTGTGCAACTGCTGCATGCGCACGACGATCAAATGTTGATCGTCGTCCTGACCGGCTTCGCCAGCATTGCGACCGCCGTCGAAGCGATCAAGTTGGGTGCCTGTCATTATCTGGCCAAGCCCTCCAATACCGACGACATCGAAGCCGCATTCGATCGCGCCACGGGCGACGTCGAAGTCGAGCTGACCGAACGCACCACCTCCATCAAGACGTTGGAGTGGGAGAAAATCCACGAAACGCTGGCGGCCACGGGCTTCAATATTTCCGAAACGGCCCGCCGTTTGGGCATGCATCGCCGTACCCTCGCGCGCAAACTGGGCAAACAACAAGTCAAATGAAAATGCCCGCGCAGGCAGACTGACAATCAGGACAACGACAGCCTACCTATGCCAAGATAGATTTTTTAGGCGAGGGGTTGGAACATGCTGGCGCGCATATCAGGTGTGGTGCTGCTTATTCTGGGTGTGGTGATTCTCGGTCTCGGGATTCAGCTGGCCACCGAAGAAGGCAGTCTTTTTTACTTGTTCATGGCCGCCGGCCTGCTGTTGTCGGGTTACCTGATCACCCGGCGCAGGCGCTCGGGTCTGGCGGTCTATGCGGTGCTGCTGTTGGCCACGCTAGTGTGGTCGCTGTGGGAAATCGGCCTCGATAAATGGCAGTTCATTCCCCGCGGCGCATTGCTGGCCGTGCTGGGGTTGTGGCTTACCCTGCCATTCGTTGCACGTCGTACGCGTGACGCACGCAAATCCACCGAAGCCAGCCCGCTGTGGCGCGGCAGCCATGGCCTGCTTGCCGCCACGATGGCGCTCCTCATCGTCTTCACCATCGGCATCAGCTTCTACGATCCGTTCCCGCAAAAAGGTGAGTTACCGCCTGCACAGGTTGCGACCGCCGCGCCCGCTGTGCCCGGCACGCCGGCACCGCCCGCCGATGACTGGGTGGCCTACGGGGGCAATAATCTCGGTCAACGTTACTCTGCCTTGAAGGACATCGATCTCAACAGCGTCAAGAAACTGAAGCTGGCCTGGGAATACCACACGGGCGACACTCGCGATCCCAAGGTCGATGCCAAGGAATACACGTTCGAAGCCACGCCGTTGAAGGTCAACGGCATGCTCTACCTCTGCACCCCGCACAACCGCATCGTGGCCCTCGACCCGGCCACTGGCAAGGAACGCTGGCGCTTCGACCCCGTGGTGCCTGCCGACGCCATGCTGCAACATCAAACCTGCCGCGGCGTGTCGTATCACGATGACCAGGCTACGGCATCCGCTGGCCATGCCGCGGCTGCACCGGTCGCGACGCGTGCTGATGCGTTGGCAACGCCGGCCACCGCCACGTCCGCAATGACTGCTCCGGCAGCACCTTCAGCTTCTGTGGTCAACACCGCCGCGTCAGCCGACTGCAGCCGCCGCATCATCGCCGCCACCACCGATGCGCGTTTGTTCGCGCTGGACGCCAACACCGGCAAGCTGTGCGAAGGTTTCGGCGACAAGGGCTACATCAATCTGCTCGAGGGCATGCCCAACATCAAGAAGTCGAGCTACATGCAGACCTCGCCACCCACCGTCACGCGCGACCTCGCCATCGTGGGCGGCTCCATCATCGACAACGCGTACGTCGACAATCCCTCCGGCGTCACGCGTGCCTACGACGTGCGCACCGGCCAGATCGTCTGGAAATTCGACGCCGCCAAGCCCAACGAGAACAAGCCTTTGGCTCCCGGTGAAACCTACGTTGCCAATTCGCCGACGAGCTGGACCATCTTCGCAGCCGACGAGGCCCTGGGCCTGGTGTACGTTCCGCTGGGCAACAAATCGCCCGATCAGTTGGGCGTGAACCGCACCCCCGAAGACGAAATCTATACCGATACGATTGTCGCGCTGGACCTCGCCACCGGTGCACCCCGCTGGCACTTTCAAACCTCCCACCACGATCTGTGGGATCGCGACAATCCTTCCCAGCCGTCACTGCTCGACCTGACGGTCGGCGGCGCGCAAGTGCCCGCAATGGTGTTGCCCACCAAGGGCGGCAACCTGTTCGTGCTCGATCGCCGCACCGGCAAGCCCGTGCTGCCGGTCGAAGAAGTCAACGTGTCCACCATCACGGATATCCCTGGCGAGAAACCGTCGCCCACGCAGCCCGTGTCGTCCGTGAACTTCATTCCGCCGGTATTGAAGGAATCGGATATGTGGGGCACCACCCCCATCGATCAGTTGATGTGTCGCATCACCTTCAAGCAACATCGCTATGACGGCAACCCCTGGACGCCGCCCACGATTGCCGGCTCGCTGGTCTACCCCGGCAACATCGGCGTGTTCAACTGGGGCAGCGTGGCGGTCGACCCCGTGCGCCAGGTGATGATCGGCATGCCGGTGCGCTTGTCCTACCTGTACAACTTCGTCGAACGGCCCGATTACAAGGACAATCCGGATACCCGGATGGTAACGAAGCCCGATACCCCCAAGTTCAACGAAAACTTCGGTGCACGTTTCGCCGTCAACATTCAGAACTTCCGGTCCAAGCTTGGGTTGCCTTGCCAGGCGCCGCCCTGGGGCACGATGGCTGCCGTCGACCTGAACACGGGCAAAACCGTATGGACGCGCCGCAACGGCACGGTCAAAGATCAGAACACCTCATTCCTGCCCTTCCCGTTCCCGATTCCCCTGCCGATGGGCATCGTCAGCCACGGCGGCATGCTGATGACCGCAGGAGGGGTGTCGTTTGCCGGTGCCACGCTCGACAACTATCTGCGAGCATATAACGTCAGCACGGGCGAAGAAGTCTGGAAGGCTCGGTTACCGGCCGGTGGCCAGGCCACGCCCATGACTTACCGCGGCGCCAATGGGAAGCAGTATGTGGTGATTGCCGCCGGCGGGCACGGTTCGATCGGCACCACGCCGGGCGATTCGGTATTGGCCTACACGCTGGAAGACTGAACGTTATATCCAGGTCGTTAGCGATTCACACCGCGTCGCCGATGACCTACAGTGCGTGATCGATGATCTGAAGGAAAGACGGGCACCGCGGTGCCCGTCTGCGTTCAAGCCGGTAGCGGATCGCGCGCCAGGCTTTGCGTAGGGCTCGAGCCAGAACCGACGCAGGCAGACTATTTGCGGGCAAACACACGCTCAGCGACCGGTCGTCCACGTTGCAAGCCCGTATGCCGGGCGGCCGCTCCGCTCTCACTACTTTTCAATGAAGGCCATACATGTCGAAAGCTCCCCTGCTTACCCTGAACGACGGCGTCGAAATTCCACAAATCGGATTGGGGGTGTGGCAACTCTCTGACGATGAAGCGTACGCCTCATCCAAAGCGGCACTGGCCGCCGGCTACCGTCACATCGACACCGCCATGATCTACGGCAACGAAGCCGGTGTGGGCCGCGCCGTGGCCGACAGTGAATTGCCGCGTGAAGAGATCTTCATCACCACCAAACTCTGGAACGCCGACCAAGGTTACGACAGCACCTGCGTGCGTTCGATGCCAGCATGAAAAAGCTGGGGCTGGAAAAACTCGATCTCTATCTCATTCACTGGCCAGTCCCCAAGAAGGATGCATACGTCGACACGTGGCGCGCCTTTGTGAAACTGCGTGAAGAGGGACGGATTCGCTCCATCGGTGTCTCAAACTTCAACGTTCCGCATCTGGAACGCATCATCGACGCCACCGGTGTGGTGCCATCGGTCAATCAGATCGAGATCCACCCCGACTTTCCGCAAAGCGACGTGGGCGAATGGTGCCGGGGCCAGGGCATCGCCACAGAGTCGTGGAGCCCGCTGGGCCAGGGCGGCGAATTGCTCAAGCAACCCATCATCAAGCAGATCGCAGACGCGCACGGCAAAACGCCGGCGCACGTCATTCTGCGCTGGCACCTGCAAAGCCGCCACATCGTGATTCCACGCTCGAAGAACGCGGCGCGAATCGCCGCCAACATCGATGTGTTTACGTTTGAACTTACGCCAGCGGAGATGAAGGCACTGGCCACGATTCCCGCGACTGGCCGCCTGGGCCCCGATCCCGACAAGATGGATATGGGTGCCTGAGTGCCATCCAGGGGCGTGAAAACGCCCTGGTGCTGCCGACTCGCGGCAGCCGCGCAGCAGTGAGCCCGGCATCGCGGTAGTCCCGCTGGGCTGTACTTTGGTGGTCCGTCATATCCAGCCGCTCGGCGTCGTATATCATACGCAGGCAGTTCCCGGCGCAGCCCGCTGCCTTTAGCGGCATCCTCACCAGTGTCACCCCTCGTGCGATCAGGGGTCGACCGGTCGCCTGCCCTCTCCTTCACGTCCACTTACTTCACGTCCGATAAGCCGGCTGCATCGATGCAGCCGCACGCAGTCCATGGCACGCAATAAACTCGACTTTCGCGGTCAAGCGTTCAAGAACGTTCTTGGCTTTACCTTCCGGCATTGGCGCCATCAGCCTTGGCGTATCGGCCTCATTCTGCTGCTCGCATTGCTCTCGGCGGCTGCAGACGTGATGACGCCCCTGTTCGCCGGCCGACTGGTCGACGCCGTCGCTTCGGGTGCCGCCTCCGAGGCGATCGTCTGGCATGCCGCACTCACCGCCTTCTGGACGTTGGCTGCCCTGGGCCTTGGCGCCACGATCATGCGCCAGTTCATCTTTTTGAACCTGACCAGCATGACGCTGAAAATGATGAGCGAAATCGCCGCCGGTGCGTTTCACCGCGTGCAACGGTTCTCGTCCGATTGGCACGCCAATAGCTTTGCAGGCTCCACCGTACGCAAGATCACCCGCGGCATGTGGTCGCTCGATTTGCTGAACGACACCTTGCTCATCGCCCTGTTTCCCTCCGTGGTCATGCTGGGCGGTGCCACAGTGCTGCTGGGATTGCACTGGCCGCTCATGGGTGCGGTCGTAGGCGTGGGCTCGGTGATCTACATCGCTGTCACCGTCATGCTGTCGCTGGGTTATGTGGCACCCGCGGCGCGCCTGGGCAATGCATGGGACACGCGCATGGGTGGATCACTGGCCGATGCGGTCAGCTGCAACCCGGTCGTCAAAGCTTTCGGTGCCGAGACGCGTGAAGAATCGCGCCTGGCATGGGTCATCAACAAATGGAGCCGCCGTACCCGCCGCACCTGGATCCGCGGCACCATCAACGGTGGCGTGCAAGGCGCCATGCTGGTGATCATGCAGGTCGCCATCCTCGGCGTGGCACTGCTCCTGTGGGTGCGCGGCGAAGCCACGGTGGGCGACATCACGTTCGCGCTCACGATGTTCTTCGTGCTGCAAGGCTATCTTCGCGACGTGGGTCAGCACATCCGCAACCTGCAACGCTCGGTCAACGACATGGAAGAACTGGTCGCGCTGGAACGTCAACCGCTGGGCGTGGCTGACGTGCCAAACGCGCCTCGCATCGCCATTGCCCATGGCGAGATCGCCTTCGCCCATGTCGACTTCAAGTATGGCGCGCACGCCACGCCGCTCTATAACGATTTCTCGGTGCGCATTGCCGCCGGCGAGCGCGTCGGGTTGGTCGGGCATTCGGGCTCCGGCAAGACCACATTCATCAAACTGATTCAGCGCTTGTACGACGTCGATCAGGGGGTCATCACGATCGATGGTCAGAACATCGCTGCCGTACAGCAAGCCTCGCTGCGCAGCCAGATCGCCATCGTGCAGCAAGAACCCGTCCTCTTTCACCGCACTCTGGCTGAGAACATCGCCTATGCCCGCCCGGGCGCAAGCCGCGCACAGATTGAACAGGCAGCACGCCTGGCCAGCGCCCATGACTTCATCATGAACCTGCCACGGGGCTACGAAACGCTGGTGGGTGAACGCGGCGTCAAGCTGTCGGGTGGCGAACGCCAACGCGTCGCCATTGCCCGCGCGTTCCTCGCCGATGCGCCCATCCTGATCTTCGACGAAGCCACCTCGAGCCTGGATAGCGAAAGCGAAGCCCTGATCCAGGAGGCCATGGAACGACTGATGAAGGGACGCACCACGCTTGTCATCGCGCATCGCTTGTCCACCGTGCGCGAACTCGATCGCCTGCTCGTATTCGAACGTGGCCGCATCGTCGAAGAGGGCAGCCACACGGTCTTGGTGGGCAAGGCGAACGGCATCTACCGGCGTCAGTTCGAACGTCAGGCGATGGATCTGGCGCAAGGCATGGAGATGGCGTGATCGCTTCAGTTCACGCCGGATGCGCGCAGCGCGTGGCCTTGCAGGGTTATGCTTGCAACGCCCTTCCTTGCGCACGTCCTTATTTCGGTCTTGTGCCCGGTGAAACGACACGTCCAGTGCCTCGGCCCGCGTCGAATGACTTCTTATTCTGTTTCCCAACTCTGTCACGCCTGTCTGCGTCCCGCTTGCTTGAGCGGTTCCGCATGTCTTCGGCGTCTCGAAGGTCTGCGGTATTTTTGATGTCTGCGGTATTTCTGATGTTTGCTGCCGGCCCGACGTCTGCTGTATTCCAAATGTCCACGCAATCGCGGATGTCTGTGATCGCGGATGTCTACGGTATCTCTGATGTCTGCGGGACCTCGGATGTCTGATTTGCCCTGTCTGCAATGCGTGTCACGCTTGCGGATTGCGTCGCGTTCTTCCGCGTTGCCATCCGATTGCTGTTCGCCCAATCGCGAGGAAAATAGCCGTGCGTAAATCGGCGAACGCCTCAGTTGCCGCCGTCGCCACGCTCGCGGGCGTGTGCGCCAATATTTTGATGGGTGCGTCGTCCTTGTACTGGCGCGAGCTCGGCGACCTGGGCCCCGCCGCCATCGTTTGCTACCGCGTCTTACTCTCCTTGCCCACACTGCTGATTGCCATGGCAGCCTACGGCCAACTCTCGCGTTTACGCAGCAAGATCGACCTCAAGGTGCTCGGCATACACCTCGCTGCCGCCGGCCTCATCGTCATCAACTGGACCACGTTTATCTGGTCGGCGATTCATGGTCATGTGGTTGAAAGCGGCCTGGGCTACCTGATCGCTCCCTGCGTGGCGATCGGCGTGGGCGTCGGCTTCTTTGGCGACAAACTCGACCGCGTGCGTGCCGCTGCCCTCGCCATTATTGCGGGCGCCGTCGTCTTGCTCATCGTCCGCAGCGGCGAACTCAACCACGGCGTTTATCTCGCGATCGGCGGCAGTTGGGGCATCTATGCATGCCTGAAAAAGCTCACGCGGCTGGATGCGCTGAGCGGACTGCTGGTCGAGACGGTGTTTCTGTCAATCGGCTGCATCGTGCTGTTGATGGTGTCGCCCGTTACGCTCCTCATCCCCGAAAACTTCGCCTATCACTCATGGGTCATGTTGATTCTCGCCGGCGTGGCATCGGTGTTTCCGCTGGTGCTGTTTGCCTACGCTGCCGGAAAATTGTCGCTCTCCGTGATGGGCCTGCTGCAATTCGTGCTGCCCACCACGCAGTTTGCGATTGCACTATTGGTGTATCGGCAAGACGTCTCGCACAATTCGGTGATCGCCTTCGGGCTGATCTGGCTGGCCTTGTTTTCGATCGTGGCGCGACCATTCTTTCGCGGCAAAACGCACCCTCAGGCTCGTTGAGGTGCCGTCGAACAGAATGACGGGGATATCGTCGCAACCGTAACGTTGCGGCGCACCCTCGGACAGGAGGCCATCGGCAAACGTGTTTGGAAAGTCGACATCTCACCTAATCGATCGAAAGCCTCTTCTTATCGCGCGATCTACCGACGTGCCCAACCACCTAGGCCACCCTTCTCTCATATACTGGCGAAGGCAGGCACCCGTCATAGACTGGAAATTCAGGTGTCCTTTTCGAATTGGAAATGCAGGCTTCCATTTTGAACCCGTAAACGCCCGGGCGCATGCTGTACTGCGACACCCAGGCACTTGTTCTGATTGAGAGCCGGCCAAGCTTCATTCACCCTGAGTCGCTTGGCGGATGCACGGCCCCGTTACCCCGCATCGCCAAAACGCCCTTCGTCCGACTTTCAACGACTCGATCATGACCGACCTGATCACGCTCTCTCCTAACCTTATTCTGGCCTACACCGCTTACGTCATCGGCACGGCAAGCCCTGGCCCCAGCAACATGGCCATCATGAGCGTGGCGATGAACGCGGGTCGCGCATCTGCCCTGACGCTTGCCGCCGGCGTGATCGTGGGCTCGCTTACCTGGGGATGGCTGGCCGCCTTCGGCCTGGCGACGGTGCTGGCAACCTGGTCTCAAGCGCTGATCGTGCTTAAAGTGGTCGGCGGGCTATACCTGCTGTGGCTCGGCTTCAAGGCTGCGCGCTCGGCGCTCCGGAAAGGTGATCTGTCACCGCAAAACGGCGCGCTCGCACAAAGCAGTCGCGCGGCCCTGTTCACCCGCGGCGCGGCCATGCATCTCACCAATCCCAAAGCCATCTTCGTGTGGCTCTCGATCGTGTCCATGGCCTTGCCGGCCGGTGCCGCGCCGGGCCAGGCCCTGCCGATCGTCATCGGTTGCAACCTGCTAGGGCTCTGCGTCTTCGGGGGCTACGCCATCCTGTTCTCCACGCCGCTTGCGCGACGCATCTACCGCGCCATCAGGCGCGGCTTCGAGGGCACCGTCGCCGTGTTCTTCAGCTATGCCGGATTGAAGATGTTGTTTTCGAAGTTATCGTGAACCAATACTTGTCACAGCAACCGATGTACGGCTGCATCTGACTCAGGGCTGCAACCGATATACGGCTGCATGTGATTTAGGGCTGCAAACGATTTAGTGCGGCATTTGATTTGAGCAGCATCTGACTCAGGCAGCATCTGACTCAGGCAGCGTCTGAATTAGGCAGCGTCTGATTCAGGCAGCATTTGTTTTAGGCGGCGTCTGGTTGGCGGCCACATCTGGATCGTTTTGTGACTGCCCGGTTAGGGACAAACATCGTCGCACGTGCAGTCAAGCTAGCCAGCGCACCTGACACACGTCATCGAGTCGCCACGTAAAACAACCGCGGAAACGGCAGGATGACGGTGCCGTCTGGGAGTGCGGGATAAGCGTGCGCGATCAAGGCTTCATATCGATTGAGAAAAGCCGCACGTTCCGCGTCGTTCAACGGCGCGAGAAACGGTCGCAGTGCCGACCCTTTAAACCATTCCACGACTGCGGCCGCCCCACCCTTCAACGGATGGTGATAAACGGTGCGCCACACATTGACGTCCGCGCCTCGATCGGTAAGAAGCTGGTAGTACCACGCCGCGCTGCGGCGGCTTTCGCGGGACTGGGAGGCGTTCGTGAGCTTGTGCGCCCACGCCGAGTCGGACGCTACATCGCGCATCAGACGATGCGCCGGCTCATCCAGATTATCCGGTGTTTGCACGGCAAGACTTCCACCGGGCGCCAGCTTGTCCAACAGCATCGGCAACAGCGCGGCGTGATCCGGCACCCATTGAAGCGCCGCATTGGCGAGGATGACGTCGTACCCGCCGCCACTGCGCCAAGCGGCAATGTCGTCCACCTCGAAGGTCACCTGCGGCAGCCGCTTGCGCGCTGCGTCGATCATGTCCGACGAGCTGTCCATCCCGACGATCTGCGCCTGCGGATACTGCTGCTGAAGCAGCTCTGTGGAGTTACCGGGGCCGCAGCCGATATCGGCCGCGGTGGCAACACGCGTATTGGGCACCTGCGCAAGCAAGTCCCGAATCGGACGATTCCGTTCGTCCTCGAATTTGCTGTACTGCTTGGCAGACCAGTTCATTCAGCGACTCCTCGATCCACAGTTTGGCACCTATTATCGCGTCGAGGGGCTTACGACGACATGATCTGAACGATGTTGATGCGTGAACCACGTCCCTGACGCGATCGCCCACAGCACGATGAGACCGTACAAGCACGTTGCCACGGCAGCAATGGCGAAGAACGCCACAAGCGAGTTCGACAGCGCCAACACCGCGCCACCCAGCCCAACGGCAACAATCAACCGCACGAAGCCGGCAAGCAACGGCCACTTCAAACGCCCCGCACCTTGCGAGGCAAAATACATCGCAAATCCCATCGCAAAAAAACCATAGAACGGGCCGACGATATGCAGATAGGTCGCGCCAGTATCGAGCATGCTTTCATCCGCACCAAACAGTCGTAACCATGCATACGGCCAAAGGGCTGCCGCGATGCCCAACGCTTCGCCGATCACGAAAGCCATCCCCCCGCCAACGAGCGCAATGCGGCGGGCCCGATCGAACTGCCCGGCGCCGATGTTGGACCCCACCATGGCAACCATTGGCGCACCCAGACCAAATGCGATCGGCATCAGCAAATATTCAAGCCGCACGGCGGTGCCATAACCCGCCAATGCCGCTGTCCCGAGATACCGACCCACTAATGCTGTGGTCAGAGCGATCGACGCATTGGTCAATATAGGATTGATCGCAGCCAACGCACCCACCTGCAAGATGCTGCGCATCGACGTCCAGCGAATCCGACTGCGAACGAGGCGCGCCGGATTTCGTCCGGACCAGCAATACCAACCCAGTATCAACGTGCCGATGCCGTAGTACGTGATCAGCGCCAGCCCGCCGCCGATGACGCCCAGCGCGGGAAATGGCCCCCATCCGAAAATCAGACAAGGCGACAGCGGAATCAATATCAGTGCGCCGCCGCAGATCACAGCGCCGGGCACCGCCATGTTGCCCGTACCCCGAATCACGCTCGCGAAAGCATTCATCAGCCACAGCAATACCACGCCGCCAAACACCACATTCGAGTACGTCAAGGCAGCAGTCAACGCGGCACCCTCAACACCAAGCGCGCGATAGATCGCAGGTCCGAGACTGAGCAGCACCACGGAAAAGAATATGCCCAGCGCCGCATTGATCACCACGGCATGCAGCACCAGCGTATTGGCATCCGCTTGCCGGCCCCCGCCCAAGGTGCGCGCGATCGCCGATGAAATGCCGCCGCCCATCGCACCCTGAGACATGTTCTGCATCAACATCAGTATCGGCACCACCACGGCAACGCCAGCCAGCACGTCAGTACCGAGTTTGGCCAGGAACCACGTCTCAATTAGTCCCGTCGAGGCCTGTGCCAGCATCATCAGCACGTTGGGCCATCCCAGCTTCAGCAGTGTCGTCGCAATCGGTGCCTGCAGCATTGCGCGTAGCCGCGGATGCATCGGTGCAATCTGTTCTGAGGGTATCGATCCAGGCGATGGCATATCAATGCGACTCCGCGCAGGCATATGTATTTGCATATGCACGTATGTGAGCGGTCAATCTAATTGCATATGCACTTACCTGTCAAGGCAAGGTAGACTGAACACGGCGATAACCAAGAGGCGCTGCTGATGCCCCCTTCCACCGTAAAAGATCCGCTCGTATGCAACGGTGCTGCGCTCCGCAAGGCAACGCGACGCATCACACAGCTCTATGACACCGTACTCGCACCCTGCGGGTTGCGCTCGTCGCAACGCTCGATTCTCGTTCACATCGATCGCGCCGGCCAACCTACCATGACGGAACTGGCGTACGCCCTTGTGCTCGATCGCTCAGCCTTGGCTCACAACATCAAGCCGCTCGAACGCGACGGCTATCTGGTACAGCTGCGTGACGCTCACGACGGCCGCAGCCGCAGGCTGGCGCTGACCCAATCAGGCGAAGCGAAACTCGCGGAGGCGAACCGTCTTTGGCGCACGGCGCAAGATCGATTCGAACGGGTATATGGTGCTGAACGCGCTGCGGCACTCAGACAATCACTCGCCGTTATTTTTTCGGACGAATTCGAATCGGCGTTCACTCAATAAGCGAGCGATCGTCGAGAACATGCGGTGGTGTATGGCGACAATTGCGTGTTCCCATGTCCCCTTATCCATCGCCAATCGAGACGCGTAGGCAATCAGGTCAGCATAGGCACGAGATCCGGATCGCCCTTTTTCATTGCGCGCTGATAACCTTCGCGATCACCAATACGCTTCAGATAAGCAAGGATATTGGGATAAGGATGCAAATCAAGCGGCATGAAAATCCGCATGGTCGTGAGCGAAAACACCGTCATGATGTCCGCTGCAGTAAACCGCTGGCCTGCCAGATATGTTGCGCTGCCCAGCCGCGATTCCACCATGCTCAACGCCCGCGACAAGCGTTCACGCGTACTCAACAGCACCGCATCATCAACGGGCAGGTCGAGTCGGCGCAATAGCATGTTGCGCCCCATAACCGCCTGCAAATTGGCATTGGCGAAATGAAACCAATACAGATATGCCGCAAAATCGGGATCTGACGTATCCAATGCCAAACGTCCAGCGCCATACTTATCGATGATGTATTGCACGATGGCACCCGACTCCGCCAGCATCGTACCGTCGTCGATGATAACGGGCGCTGCACCCAATGGATGTAGGGCCTTCAAGGCCGGTGGGGAAAGCATCGTGACCGGATCGCGCACGTGCTTGACCATCGTGTAAGGCACGCCCAGCTCTTCGCACAGCCACAGAATACGTTCTGATTGGGATCTACCCAGATGATGAATGGTAATCATCAGGCCACCGCCACTTTATTGGAACGCGTTGCCGACAACGCGACGAGCACCAAAGCACCCACAAGCGACTTGATCAAGCCACCCACCAAAAATGGCATTACGCCATTCAGCCAGGCCTTCTCGAAGCCGATCGTATAGGCAAGCCACGCGCCACCCACAAACAGGCACAGTGCCGTGCCCAGCAGCATCGCTCCAAACGCGCGTGCAATGCGCGCACCACCCCACCCATTGGCTGCCAACCATCCTAATGTGGCTGCCGCGAGCGGAAATGCGAAGAGATAGCCTGCCGTGGGCCCAGTGAACTTCGCGAGACCTGAACCGCCATTGGCGAGCACTGGAAGACCCAGCGCGCCTGCCGCGAGCCATAACACGACAGTCAACGCGCCCAATCGCCAGCCATACAGCGCGCCGATCAACGTGACCACCAAGGTCTGCAACGTGATCGGAACAGGCACCATTGGAATCGTCAGGTAGGAAGATAGCGTCAACAGCAGCACGCCAATAATGACGGCTGCCGCTTTCACGCTTAGCGAGCGATGATGAAGATAGAGGGGTGCGCCAGCGTTGGCATGGATGTTCAAAGAAGAATGGTGCACAGCGTCTCTCAAGCGAGGTCGGCTGTCGTCTCCAGCCGATGCAGGGTTTGATAATGGCTTTGCATGATAACGCGCTGCAACCGGCTCACATACGTCCCGAGCGCTTGCCGCTCTCTTCTTGCTTCCCGATGGTCATCGCCGACTGGCGCCTCGGCTGGGCTTCAAGCTGCCACTGCGTATTGATCGCGCTGCAAGTTGCCGCTGCACCTCGGCTGGGCTGCCGGTTGCCGATTGCCGCTGCATTTGTGTGGCGCAATGCAAGCCTCGCTTTATGCCGCTGCATTGACGTCGCGCAATGGCAAAACCCCGCTGGATTGCTCCAGCGGGGTTTTGGGAATAAAAGCCTGACGATGACCTACTTTCACAGACGTCCGTCCACTATCATCGGCGCAAAGG
>NZ_SIZW01000041.1 GCF_009866805.1 Schauerella aestuarii | reverse complement strand
GCCAGAAGCAGAAACGCCACCGGCGAGGGTGGCGTTAAGTGCTTGATACTACAGGTATTTGGTGGTGGGTCGTGCGGGGGTCGAACCCACGACAAACGGATTAAAAGTCCGCTGCTCTACCAACTGAGCTAACGACCCGACCGAAGCCATAGATTATGGCCTATTCCAAAAGGCTTGTCAAAGCCTCTTGGAAGTCACCGTCAAGCTTACCAGGCGGTAATGACCGCGCCCTTGTATTTCGTCTGGATGAATTCCTTCACGGCAGCACTGTGGTACGCCGTCACGAGTTTGGCGAACACGGGCTTGTCCTTGTCGGCGGCACGCACCACCAGCACGTTGGCGTACGGTGATTCGGGCGACTCGCGCACAATGGCGTCCTTCACGGGATCCAAACCGGCTTCGATCGCAAAGTTGGTGTTCACAGCCGATGCATCGGTGTCATCCAGCGAGCGCGGCAATTGTGCGGCGTCCAGTTCGATGAAACGGATCTTCTTGGGGTTGTCCTGCACGTCGATCGGGGTGGCTTTCAGGCCCACGCCATCACGCAATTTGATCAAGCCCTTGTCTTGCAGCAGCAGCAAGGCACGGCCGCCGTTGGTGGGGTCGTTGGGGATGGCGATGCGGGCGCCCTCTTTCAGCTCGTCCAGGCCCTTGATCTTCTTGCTGTAGATGCCGATCGGGAAGATCACGGTTTTGGCGATGCTCTCGAGCTTGTAGCCGCGGTCCGCGTTGGCGTTGTCCAGATAGGGTTGGTGCTGGTAGCTGTTGGCGTCCAGGTCCCCGCCGGCCAGGGCCGCGTTGGGCTGCACGTAGTCGCTGAACTCGATGATCTGCAGCGCGAGACCTTGCTTGGCGGCCTCTTGCTTGACCACTTCGAAGATCTGCGCGTGCGGGCCGGCCGTCACGCCGATCTTCAGCGGCTTGTCTTGCGCGACCGCGGTCTGCGCGATCAGGCTGGCGCCAAGCGCCAGGGCGGTCAACGATTTGATGAACAGCGATGTCATGGAACAGTTTCCTTGGAAAAAATCTTCTTAACGATGGGCCAGGCGGCGCACGAGCCAGTCGCCGGCACTCTGAATGATTTGCACGAGCAACACGAGCACGACCACTACTGCCAGCATCACTTCGGGCAGGAAGCGCTGGTAGCCGTAGCGGATGCCGAGGTCGCCCAGGCCGCCGCCACCGATGGCGCCGGCCATGGCCGAGTAGCCGATGAGGCTGACGAGTGTGACGATGGTTGCCGCGACTAGCCCGGGAAGCGATTCGGGCAGGATGACCTTGCAGATGATCTGGAACGGCGACGCCCCCATGGCACGCGCGGCGGTGATCAGCCCGGGGTCGACCTCGCGCATGGCGTTCTCTGCGATGCGCGCCATGAACGGAATGGCAGCCACCGCCAGCGGTACGATGGCCGCAGTGGTCCCGATGGAGGTCTGCGCCACCCAGCGCGTAAACGGAATGATGGCAACCATCAGGATGACGAACGGCACCGAGCGGGTGGCGTTGACGATCACGCCGAGGATGCGGTTGACCGTCAATGATTCGAGCAGCGCGCCGCGGCGCGTCACCACGAGCACCACGCCCATGGGAATACCGATGATGACGGCAATCGCGCCGGACACGCCCACCATCAATAGCGTCTCAAAAAACGAGAGCTTGAGAAGTTCAATGATCTGCGGATTCATCGCTGATGTCTTTTACGGTGATATTGCGGGATTGCAGCGCAGCGCCGGCACGATCGAGTTCGGCGGCAGCGCCTTGCGCCAGCACGAACAGCGTGCCCACGGCGGCGCCTTGAATGTCTTCGATACGCGCTTGTACGAGGCTGGCCTGCACATCGAAATCGCGGCCGAGCTGCACCAGCAGCGCCTGCGAGTCGCTATCGCCCACGAGCGACAAGCGCCACAGCCGTGCGGCCACACCGGGCTGCTTGGCGACGATGTCGCTCATCCGCTTCGTCAACGCCTGGCGGGTGAGCGCGGTAAGCGCGGTACTGGTGGCTGCCGAGACCATGCCGCGCGCCACATCGCTTTTGGGCGACGAGAACACATCGAGCGTGGAACCCGTTTCAGCCACTTCGCCGTGCGACAGCACGGCCACGCGGTCGCAGATCTCGCGCACCACTTCCATCTGGTGCGTGATCATGACGATGGTGATGCCGGTTTTGCGATTGATGTCTCGCAGGAGCGACAGAATCGTATGCGTGGTTTCGGGGTCGAGCGCCGAAGTGGCCTCGTCGCTCAACAGCACATCGGGGTCGTTGGCCAGTGCGCGGGCGATGCCCACGCGCTGCTTTTGTCCACCGCTGATCTGGCTGGGATACCGGTCGTGCAGGTGATCGAGGCCCACGAGCTTGAGCAGCGCATTGACGCGCGTGGGGATGTCTGCGCGCGGCACGCCGGCCACTTCCAGCGGCAACGCCACATTGCCGTACACCGTGCGGCGCGTGAGCAAGTTGAAGTGCTGAAAGATCATGCCGATACGGCGGCGCTGCTGGCGCAGGCGCGCTTCGGGCAGGCCGGTGAGCGCTTCACCGCCCACGTCGATCGTGCCGCGATCCGGCCGCTCGAGCAGGTTCATGCACTGAACGAGGGTGCTCTTGCCGGCACCACTGGGACCGATGATGCCGAAGATTTCACCCTTTTCGACGCGCAGGTTGATGCCCTTGAGCGCTTCAAAGCGCCCATGCGGCGTGTCATAGGTTTTGTAGAGGTCGGTAATGTGAATCATGGCGGCGCTATTCTGTCGGCTTTTTCATCCAAACAGAACGACTGTTTTCTCAGTTTTCAATAACTTTTAGTTATATAGACCACGGGACGCGATTGATGACCCAGAAAGCGTGGGGGCAAACGATGGGCACACGGCTGCTGCAAGGACGTGCCTTGCGGCAGCGGATCGCAAAGCGCCGCCGGTCTGCACCAGCGGCGAGTAAGTACGCGAGGGAAGTGAATGCGCACGCCGCGAGCCACTGGCCCGGGCGTGCCGACGAAATCAACGCGCGCGCGAGATGCGCACTTCGGCGCCGCGGCGTTTGACCTCGAGACCTTCGGACGGCAGGATGCGCAGCCCTTCAAGTCCCTTGATGTAGCTCGATCCCTGCATTTGCATGACACGGATCTTGTTGCGCATGACCACCGGGTTGTGCACGGGCATACCGAACATCCACACTTCGTCCAGGATGCGGGCGGAGTTGAAGTCGCCGGTGTGCTGCGTGGCGGGTCCCAGGCACAACATGTGGCCTTCGCGGCCGAACACCGGGTATTGGCCCAGCGTGCAGTCGATCGTCCATTCGGCACCGCCTTCGTAGCGATGGCCCGTATTGAGATCCCACCAGGCGTCGCCCTTCGGCAGATATACCCGAACCTGGCTGCCCGGCTGCGTGATCGGGGCGACCAGCAATGCCGGTCCCAGCAGATACTGCATATCCCAGCCGTGCGCCTGCTCATCGTGCGGGAACGACATGGCCATCGAGCGCTGCACCGGCAACCCGGAACGCGCCGCGTCTTCGATGGCGCCCAACACGTAAGGAATCAAGCGATAGCGCCACTGCATCCACGTCTTGGCATGCTCGGCCACCTCATCGCCAAAGTCCCAGGGCAACAGACCCGGCGTGCCTTGGAAACAGAGATTGCCGGAGAACACGCCGCACGTGAGCCAACGCAGGTAAAGCTCAGGCGTCATCTTGTCCAGCGCAGCGCCGGCGCAACCGATTGCATGGATCTGCACCGGTACGGCACTGGCGCCGATCGACAAGGCCGTACGCAACGTATGCGTGAGGCCATCCCAATCGTTGGTGACTTGCGGGCCCACTTGCCACGGCAACCGCTGGGCGGCCGGAAACAGGTCGGTGCCCGGCGCAATGCCCTCCGGCGGCACCTTGTGCCCCGCCACCGCGTCATACAGACCGCGGCGGGCAAGCAACGGATACTGCGTGCGCAAGGCTGCGCCCGTTTCGCCCGAACGCGCCGTGACGCCTTCGGGAATATCGATCTGCGCGTCGCAGGCGGGCGCATCCAGACCGTCGTCGACCAGTTGCCGGTGACGCTCGACCCACAGGTTGTAGACATCCCGATAGGTCAGGTCGAGCAAGCCATAGGGCTTGCCTTGCGTGGCCGGAATGCCGTCGAACACCTGCGCCGAACCGTCGTCGCGCGACAAGAGCCAACCGCGGTCTTCGAGTTCTTCGAACAACGGGCTGGTGTGCATAACGCCAGGAAAGCCGGCGGCGCACACATGCACATGGTGCTTGTGAAACAGCGCCAGCATTTGCTTGGCATCGGGAAAGCGCGCGGCATCCCAATCGAATACGGCCTTGTCGGCCTGGAATGCCCAGGCCGCCGGCATCGCCAGCGACACGGCGTCCAGCGGGAACGACTCGGCCCGCATGCGCTCGACCAATGCCACCGTATCGGTGGGCATCTGGCCCGGCGCCTGCTGCAACCAGGCACCCATGGCCCACAGCGAGGGCTGGCCTGAGCGGCCAGTCAATGCGGTGTACTGGTTGAGGATTTCGCCCGGCTCGCCGACGAAGAAAAACACGTCGAGCGCAGTATCGTCGATGGTGACCAGATAGGAAGACGGCTCGTCATCCACCCCCACCGCGTGTTCGACGCGGCGAATGGTGTTGACGTACACGCCCCACCCTTTCGGGCTCCAGGCCAACGGCAACGCGCGGTGCGCGGGATCGTCGGACACGACGAACTCTTGCCGGCGATTGAGATCGCCCGGAGTTTCGCCCAACCCGTAAACCGCCTCGCCGTCCTGCAGGGCGAACGTGGCCGTCCAGGTCGCGGCATCCTCATCGTCCAGCGCGCTGTGCCCAAAATCAGGCGACATCGGCGTGGAGTGCGATGTGAATACCAGTTGCTCGGCCCGGTAAAGGGCAATCCTCACCGGACTGGTGTGAATTTCAAGCGCCGTATCGCCTTGGGTAAGACGCCAGCCGTGTGCGTTATCCAGAGGCACCAGCGTTGCTTCGCCGACGGCCTCCTGGCGGGCCAACAGCATGTCCGTGACAGCGCGCTGCCTGCTGGTGGGCTTTTCGTCTGACAGGCGAGACGCCTCACCGCAACGCAGCCGGTAAACACCGGGCGCATGCGCCTCGATGGCCAGCCGCAACCCTTCGCCCGCGTCGAAATCGACGCGAGTGGAACGGGAAGTCAGCAACTCGGCCGAATCGAGTTGTATCGTATGATCAAAATCGTACTTGGGCGGCACAGAGGATCCCCTGGCTTAAGCCAAAACCATCAAAAAACGCTATTTTGACGGATTTAGGCTTTGAAATAAACTCAACCGGCCCTTTTTATTATGTAGACGGGTTGGACGGCACCTGTTAGACGCCCCTCTAGTGTGCCCTAACGTGGCGCAATAGCGTGCTGTAGCCCGGTTTCGAGAGGGCTTGGCTCGCCGAAAAGCGCAGCTGAAATAAGATCGCCCGCCAACGCCGACCAGCTCAATCCGCGCGATGCGTAGCCGGTGGCCATCCATAATCCGGGCCGATCCGGCACCGCACCGATGGCCGGCAACCGGCCGGGCAACACGGCGCGCCATCCCGCCCACCCCGCAAGATCATCCGGTCCCGCATGCGCTGACGACCCATTGGCCGCGCCGGCAGACAAACCGAAGAGCGTGCCGGGTGCTGGCCCATCGGCAGCATCGATCTCGGCCGCCATGGAAGCCGCCGAGCGATCGCCGTATACGCCGCCGTCATTCAGCCCCTTCTCTGCCAGCAACCCGCGCGCTTTCTCCAGATTGACTGCGCGTCCCGCCGGCGTCACGACCGACATGGCCGCACCGTGCGCGTAGGTACTGCCCGCGACGCAATAGCCACCCGTCTCGGGCAGCAGGTAGCCTTGTCCACCCACGATGCGGCGCGGCCCGCCGCCCAATGTTTGCGCCGGTACGAAGCTCACCTCGCCCGCCAACGCGTGCATCTTGGGCAAGCTGGGGCAGGAGGTGCCCGCAAAGGGCGCGAGCAGTCGCGGCGCGTCGGCGGCGTTGGCAACGACGACGACGGGTGCACATGCCACGATCGCATCGTGTGCATCGTGCGCGCACCATTGCCCGGCCGCATTCTGCGATAAACGGCGCACATCCGCGCACATCGTCTTGATGGCCGGCATGTCCAGGAGCCCGACAATGAGCGCATGCGGGTCGATGCGCATGCCGCTGGAAAAGAAAACGCCGCCACGCGCCAGACTCAGGCCCGCCAATGCCGATGCTTGCGCCACATCGACGGCGCGCACCCAGTCGGTGGGAAAGCCCAGCCGATGCACCGTATCGGCCATGACGGCGACCTGGGCATCGTCGCGCGCCAGTTGCAAGGTGCCGCAGCGCACGGGCGCGGCCGCGCCCGGCAAGGTGAGCCAGCGCGCCTGGGCGCGGTGACTGCCCGCCCGCGAAAGCCGTGCACGCACGTCGTCGTCGCGGGAGATCAACGGGGTGAGCGCGGCGGCACGGTGACCCGCATGCACCCCTCGGCCCACGCCGGCCGGCGCGGCGTCGAGCACGGTCACTGCAGCGCCGCGCAGCGCAAGCGCCTGCGCGATGCCGGCACCCGCGATACCGCCGCCCACCACCAGGACGTGATCGGGTGCGGCCGGCGCAATGCGCCGACCAGTGCCCCCATATGTGCCAAGCGTCATCATGCGTCCGCCGCCGGCACCGCCCACGATCTCGGCATCGAAGTGCGCCGCCAGCAACGCGTTGACGACGGCCCGCTCCGTCACCCACGAGGCCAGTCGCGCGCCGGGTGCGGCCAGGCGGGCAAGGTGGGTCATGACATCGGCGGTCCACATCTCGGGATTGCGCGTGGGCGAAAACCCGTCGAGAAAGAACGCATCGACTGTCGCATCGGACTGCGGCAAGGTGTGGCGCACGTCGCCGAACGCGAGCGTCAGCGTGACGGATCCCCCTTCGAATTCGAGCCGGTGCACCCCGGGCAGGCGCGCCGGCCATTGCGCGAGCATGGCGTGAACGCTGCCCATCATGCCCTGCGGCACGAGCGCTGTGAGTGCCCGGCGCATGTCGTCCACATCCAGCGGATAGCCTTCGAAGGCCACCACATGCAGCGCGCGCGGCCGTTGAGGATCGCGGCGCCAGGCGTCCCACAACGTCAGGAAATTGATTCCCACGCCAAAGCCGAGGTCGGCCACCGTGAAGCGTGACGTGCCGCGCCATCGCTCAGGCGTGTGCGTGCCCGCCAGAAAAATGCGCGTCGCGCGCACGAGGGCACCCGTGCGAGCGTGGTACGTTTCATTGAAACGCGCGCTGTGCAAGGTGCCGCCGTGATCGAGGGCGGCAAGCGGATCGGGCAAAGCGTGGGGAGGAGACGAAGGCAAGGGACCCGACATGAAAAAGACAACTGGCGATTCTAGAATGAGGACGTCAGGGGTACCATCGGAGAATCTCCGCCAATACGGCCCCGCTCGATAGTGCAATGCTTTACGCCGATTCGATTAAAACCCAAGTTGAGACGCTCCACGATTCATGACTGACTCCACGCATACTGTTCCTCTCGATCTCGGCGGCGCACTCGATGTTGCCGTCACTGCGGCGCATGCCGGTGCCGCCATTCTGCAGGCCTACGCCAGTCACCGCGCCGATCTCGTCATCGACCACAAGGCGCGCAACGATCTGGTCTCGCAGGCCGACCGCGAATCGGAAGCGGCCGTGATCGAGATTCTGCGCGAACGCACCCCCGCTTTCGGCATCGTGGCCGAAGAAACCGGTGGCCGTCCCGAAGGACAAGCCACCTGGTATATCGACCCGCTCGATGGCACCACAAATTTCCTGCACGGCATTCCGCACTACGCGGTGTCGATCGCGCTCGTGGCCCACGCGGGCACCGTGATCTCAGGCACCGAAACGTTGACCGAAGATACGCCCGTGGTCGCCGTGGTGTATGACCCCAGCCGCGAAGAATTGTTCAATTCCGTCTACGGCGTCGGCGCGTGGCTGAATGGCCATCGCATTGCCTGCTCGCGCACGCCCACACTGGCCGAGTCGGTGGTGGCCACGGGCTTCCCGTTTCGCGACTTCTCGTTTTCGGATCAGTACATGCCGATGCTGCATGACGCGATCAATACCACACGCGGCGTGCGGCGCGCAGGCGCGGCCTCGTTGGACCTGGCGTGGACGGCATGCGGACGTTACGACGCATATTGGGAAATGGCTCTGGCCTCATGGGACGTGGCGGCCGGCACGCTGCTCGTGCGCGAAGCCGGTGGCGTGGCCCGCGATATGTATGGACGCGACCCCTGGCCGATCGGCGGCTACGTGATCGCCGGCAACCGCGACACGACGGCGGAATTGCAAGCCATGATCGACCCACATCTGAAGCGTCCTGCGTAGGCGGCAACTTAAAATTTGAAGCGGTCTGGGTCGGCCGCTTCATCAATACAACAGTTGCTCAAGCGCGGCGTTGCGACGGCGCGCTGGATGGCCGATCGGTGCCTTGCCCGCCTTCCTTCGGCGGGTCTTCGCGCAATTCGCGCCGCAGGATCTTGCCCACGTTGGTCTTGGGCAATTCTTCGCGAAACACCACCTGCCGAGGTCGCTTGTAGCCGGTGAGTTTGTCGCGGCAAAATTCGAGCACATCCTGCTCGGTCAGTGCCGGATCCTTCTTCACCACGAACACTTTCACGGACTCGCCGGAATGCTCGTCGGGCACGCCGATGGCGGCGCACTCGAGCACGCCGGGATGCGCGGCCACGACTTCCTCAACTTCATTTGGATAGACGTTGAAACCCGACACCAGAATCATGTCCTTCTTGCGGTCGACGATGCGGGTGTAGCCCTTCTCGTCCATCACACCAATATCGCCGGTACGGAAAAAACCATCCGCCGTCATGGCCGCGCGCGTCTCGGCCTCATTGCGCCAATAGCCGAGCATGACCTGCGGACCGCGGATGCCGATCTCGCCCCGCTCCCCGATTGGCAGTGCGTTGCCTGCATCGTCCAGAATCGCCACATCGGTGGACGGCAACGGCAAGCCGATCGCACCTGAATACTCTTTGGCGTCTGTGGGATTGACCACGGCCACGGGCGACGTTTCGGATAGTCCGTAGCCCTCGATCAGCGGTTTGCCGGTGAGCTTGAGCCAGCGCTCGGCCACCGCGCGCTGCACGGCCATGCCGCCCCCCAACGTCAATCGCAGCGGGGTGAAATCGAGCTGAGCAAAGGCACTGTTGTGTGCCAGCGCGTTGAAGAGTGTGTTGACCCCGGGAAAGAGGTTGACCGGCGTTTTCTTCCAGGCTGCAACGAGGGTGGGCAGGTCGCGCGGATTGATGATAAGCAGGTTGCGCATGCCCTTGTGCATGGCATAGAAGCCGCACACCGTGAGCGCGAAGATGTGATACAGCGGCAGCGCGCTGATGATCACCAGTTGCGATTCTCCCGAGCCGCGCAATGCAGGCGCCGCCACCGCTTCGGTTTGCAAGGTGTTGGCGACCAGATTGCGGTGCGACAGCATGGCGCCTTTGGGCGTACCGGTCGTGCCGCCGGTGTACTGCAGCACAGCGATATCTTCCATCGCAATGATGGGCGGCGTAAACGATGCGCGTGCACCGCTTGCCAGCACGGTATTCAATTTGAGCGCGCCGTCGATATGCCATTCGGGGATCATCTTTTTCAGATATTTGGCCCCCAGATTGACCACCATGGATTTGAGGCCACCCAGCAAATCCCCCGGCCCCGTCACCACCACATGCTGCAGGCTGCCGCGATCCGAGACGTCTTGCAGCGTGCGGGCAAAATTCTCAAGCAACACGATCACCGCCGCGCCGCTATCTTTGAGCACACGTTCGAGTTCGACGCTTTTATAAAGCGGATTGACGTTGACGACGACATGACCGGCGCGAAACACACCCAGCAGCGCCACCAGATACGCCGGCACATTGGGCATCATGACGGCCACGCGCGATCCGCGCGGCAGTTGCAGGGATTGCAGCCAGGCCGCAAAGGCGCGCCCGTGCTCGTCGATATGGCGATAGGTCAGGTCGGCACCCATCGCCGTGCATGCCACGCGATCGGCGTGACGCACGCAAGCGCGATCGAGAAGATCGACAAGCGACGCATAGCCGTCGGTGGATATTTCTGCTGGCACCTCAGCCGGGTAGTGCGCGAGCCACGGTCGGTTCATGAGGGTTGTCTCCATTAGCTATTTATGGGTTTGATGATACCCTCAGAAATATTGAATTTCGACCGTCATCCATATGAAACTCATCGAACCGATTTTGTCTTGGCACGCCGAATTGACGGCCATCCGACGCGATTTGCACGCGCATCCCGAGCTGTCTTATGAAGAGTTCCGCACCTCCGATGTGGTGGCTGCGAAACTCACCGAATGGGGCATCGAAGTGCACCGCGGCATGGGCGGCACGGGTGTGGTGGGCGTCATTCGCGGCAAGGGCAACGGCACGCGCGCGGTTGGGTTGCGCGCAGACATGGACGCGCTACCGATGCAGGAGGTCAACACCTTCGCGCACGCAAGCACGATCCCCGGCAAGATGCATGGTTGTGGCCACGACGGCCACACCACGATGCTGTTGGGCGCCGCGCGTTATCTCGCGGAATCGCGCGATTTCGACGGCATCGTCTACGTCATTTTCCAACCCGCTGAAGAAGGCGGCGCGGGGGCCAAGCGCATGGTCGACGATGGCCTGTTCGACACCTTTCCGATGGACGCGGTATTTGGCATGCACAACTGGCCGGGCATGCCTGTGGGCCAGTTTGGATTGACCGATGGCCCGATCATGGCGTCGGCCAACGAGTTCAAGATCACGCTCACCGGGAAGGGCAGCCACGCGGGCATGCCGCATTTGGGTGTGGATCCCGTGATGGCCGTGGTGCAGCTCGCACAATCGATGCAAACCATCGTCACGCGCAACCGCAATCCCGTCGACGCCGCCGTATTGAGCATCACGCAGATTCACACCGGCAGTGCCGACAACGTGGTGCCCAACGATGCCGTCATGCGCGGCACGGTGCGCACATTCACGCTCGAAACGCTGGACCTCATCGAACGCCGGATGCGCGAAATTTCCGAGCACACGGCGGCGGCCATGGGCTGCACGGTCGACTTCCAATTCGACCGCAACTATCCGCCCACCATCAACCATCCCAAGGAAGCCGCGTTCAGTGCCGGCGTACTGCGCGACATCGTCGGCAGCCAGAATGTGAATGCCGCAGTGGACCCCACAATGGGTGCAGAAGATTTCGCGTTCATGCTGCTCTCCAAACCCGGCAGCTATATCTGGCTGGGTGCAGGCTTGGGCGAGCATCGCGATGCTGGCCACGGCATGGGCCCGTGCATGTTGCACAACGGCAGCTACGACTTCAACGACGAGGTCTTGCCGCTGGGCGCCACGTACTGGGTTGAGCTCGCTCGCAAATGGTTGGCCCAACCGGCCTAGTCGTTCAAACACGCCGTCAGAAACCGCGCCGCCGCCCGGCTGGGCGCGCTGGCGTGGGGCACCAGAATGCTCAAGGTGCGTTGCAAGGTGAATGATCCGATGCGCACCACGGCCAATGTGCCGTCCTCGTGCTGCATCGACATCGCCGACACGAAACCGACGCCCAGCCCAGCCCGTACGGCGTGCTTCACGCCCTCCACACCGGCGAGCTCCAGTGCCGCCACCGGAAAGTGTCCGGCATCGGCAAACGCCTGCTCGACCAATCGGCGCACGCCCGAGCCGGGCTCACGCATCACCATCGGTTCGTCGGCCAACGCCGCCAATGGCAAACGGCCGGCACCCGCCAAGGGGTGCGCCGCCCCCACAATCGCCACCACTTCATCCTGCCGCCAGGGGTAGACGGCCGTGTCGGCGGGCAATTGCGGCGGCACTTCACCTTCGATGAACGCCATATCCAGCGTGGGTAACCGCTCGACGATCTCGCGCGTGTTGCCGTCGGACAGATGCACACCAACGGTAGGATGGGCCGCGCGAAACGCCGCCACCAATGCCGGCAGCAGATAGCTCGCGGGTGTGGTGCTCGCGCCCAAGCGCAATGTGCCAGCGATTACGCCCCGCCAGGTATCGCGCAACGCACGCGCTTGCTCGTAGCTCTGGCGAAGCTGCCGCGCCTGCTCGGCCAACCGCTCGCCGGCCTCGGTGAGCGCGATGCCGTGGCCACTGCGGTGGTATAGCGGCTCGCCAAACCACGTCTGCAAGGCGCGCAACTGCCCTGAAACGGCGGGTTGCGACAGATGCAATGCCACGGCCGCCCGGCTGATGTTGCGTTCGTCGGCCACGCGGGCAAAAGTAAGAAGTTGGTCCGGGGTCATGGGCGTGATCCGTTAATAGTCAGCATTACTATCGGATTATCCGATAGTAGCTATCTAAAAATCGGTCTTTTTCGTTTGACGGGGCCGATTTATATTTCCATACGTAATATCAATCGTCTGGATCATTGTGACCGCCCACGCCGCCCCCCTCCCGCCCGCCTGGCGCGACAAGCTCACCGGCATTCTGTTCGTTGCCTTGTTTGCCGCCGCCGTGGTGCAACTCGCCGATTTACCGGCGATCAAGCAATTGGGATTTTCTCCCTTGGTCGTGGGCATCGTGTGCGGGATGCTGTTCGGCAATTTCCTGCGGGGCGACATGCCGGCGGGCTTCAACGCCGGCGTGCACTTCACGGCGCGCCGGGTGTTGCGCGTTGCGGTGGCCCTGTACGGATTGAACGTCAGTCTGCAGCAGATCGCCGCCGTCGGCATGCCGGGGCTCGTCGTCTCCACCACGATCGTGGTCGGCACGCTGGTGATCGGTACCGTCGTGGGCCAACGCTTGCTGGGGCTGGATCGCGATACCGCCATGCTGACGGCCGCCGGCAGCGCGATCTGTGGCGCGGCCGCCGTGCTGGCTTTCGAGCCCACGCTGCGCGCGCAGCCGCACAAAAGCGCGGTCGCCGTGGCTACCGTGGTGCTGTTCGGCACGCTATCGATGTTTCTTTATCCGATTTTCTATCGCGCCGGCTGGCTGGGACTCGACACGCAGGCGCTGGGCATCTATATCGGCGGCACGATTCACGAGGTGGCGCAGGTCGTCGGCGCCGCGAGCAATATCGATCCCGCGACCACCGAGGTGGCGACCATCGTGAAGATGACCCGGGTGGCCTTGCTCGTGCCGGTGCTGCTGGTGCTGGGCATGTGGTTGCGTCAGCGGCAGCGCAAGGAAGGCGGCGCGCAAGCCGCAAGCGCCAAGCTGCCCATTCCCTGGTTCGCGATCGGCTTCCTGGTGTTCGCCATCATCAACTCGTTGAACATCATTCCGGCCGACGTCCTGACCGCCGTGCGCCGCCTGGACGTCTTCGCCCTCACGATGGCTATGACGGCCCTCGGCATGGAAACCCGCTTCGCCAGCATCCGCCAGGCGGGACCCCGTGTGATGGTTCTCGGCCTCATCCTTTACGCCTGGTTGCTCATTGGCGGCTACGCCGTCGTCAAACTGGCGGTTTGAGCGCGCGGGAGACATTTTTTTCCTGCATAATCGACCGGTTATCCGATGGGAGCCGGTTGTGACCGACGCGCGCGCAAAGACTGAAACAACCACACTTCCCGCGGGCAGGATTCCGGTACTGCGCGTGATGCCGCAACCGTCCGACGCCAACATCCATGGCGACGTCTTCGGCGGCTGGATCATGTCCCAGGTCGACATCGCCGGCGCCGTCATCGCGGCCCGCCGCGCGGCCGGCCGCGTGGCCACGGTCGCCGTCAACGCTTTCGTCTTCAAGAAACCCGTATTCGTGGGCGACCTGCTGAGCTTCTACGCCGATATCGAGCGTGTGGGGCGTACGTCCGTCACCGTGTCGGTCGTCGTGTATGCCGAGCGGCATCGCATGGACGCCGAAATCGTCAAGGTGACCGAAGCCTCCGTGACCTACGTCGCTACCGACGAGGCACGGCAAAGCCGCCCTCTTCCGCCTCTCTGAGTCAGGCATTTCGATGATGCACCCCCACGCCGACGACAACCCAGCGGCCGTCAAGCCGCGCCGCCTCGATCCCGAAGACGCCCAGCATGCACTGGGTGAAGTCCAGGAACTCCTGCGCCGCCAGCATCTGGTGGAAGAACTTGTGCACCGGCAGGAAGCCGGCGACGACAAGGCGAAGATCGTCGAGAACCTCGTGCATCGTCAACACGAGGCCGAGCTCAAGGCCATCATCGATGCGTTGCACCCTGCCGATGTCGCGTTCATCCTGGGCTCGCTGCCCAAGGACGAACGCCAGATGGTGTGGGGTCTGGTCGATCCCGAACACGACGGCGATGTGCTGCTCGAAGTCGAAGACTGGGTTCGCGAATCGCTGATCGAGTCGATGGACCGCCAGGATCTGATGGCGGCCACCGGCAACATGGATGCCGACGAGCTGGCCGATCTGGCGCCGGACCTGCCGCCCGACGTGGTGGCCGAGGTACAGAAAGGCCTGACCGACGAAGAGCGCGCGCAACTGCTGGAGGCCATGGGCTATCCGGAAGACAGCGTGGGCGCCATCATGGATTTCGAGATGGTGCGCGTGCGCGAAGACGTCACGCTCGAAGTGGTGTTGCGTTACTTGCGCCGCCTGCAGGAATTGCCCGATCACACCGACCAGATATTCGTGGTCGACCGTCAGGATCGGCTGCAGGGCATTCTCGAAGTGTCGCGGTTGCTGGTGAGCGAACCCGAGACCGACGTGCGCTCGGTGATGAAAACCGATTATCTGGCGCTCAACCCGCTGGATTCCGATGCCGATGCCGCCGGCGCCTTCGAACGGTACGACCTGGTATCCGCGCCGGTGATCGACGATCAATATCGGCTGATCGGCCGCGTGACGATTGCCGACGTCGTGGACGTGATGCGCGAAGACTCGCAAGAGCAGGCGCTGTCGCGTGCCGGTATGGCCGAGGAGGATATTTTTGCACCGGTGATGAGCGCCCTGCGCAACCGCGCGCCGTGGCTGCTGGTCAATCTCTGTACGGCAGCGGTGGCCTCGACCGTGGCCTCGCGCTTCGAGAACACCGTCAGCCAGATCGTGGTGCTCGCATTCCTGATGTCGATCGTGGCCGGTATCGGCGGCAATTCGGGCAATCAGACGATGACGATGATCATCCGCGCCTTGGCCATGGGTCGCATCACCGGCCGAAATCTGTGGCCGCTCGTCAAGCGCGAGATGATGGTGACCTTGCTCGTCGGGCTGTGCGGCAGCCTGGTGGCGGCCATGTTTGCGTGGGTATTTTCGGGATCGATCGCCATCGCGCTGGTGATGATGGCGGCGATGATCTGCAATATGCTGATCGGCGCGTCTTTTGGCGTGATGGTGCCGATGGTGCGGGCGCGATTCGGCAAGGATCCCGCCATCGGATCGTCGGTGCTGCTGACCTTTGCCACCGATTCGCTGGGGTTCTTTATTTTCCTCGGACTGGCAACGATCTTTCTGCTGTAAGGCCGCCGGTGGGTCAGGCCAGTACCAGTGCCGGCGCCCGATCCATCAGCCGGCAGGCAATCGCCGATCGATCAATCGGCCCTGCGGTACGTTCAGTCAGGCCAGCACCGGAGCCAGCGGCGTCACCGGGGTGAGCGGTAGCGGTGCCGCGGAAGGCATCGGCGATGGCACCGATGCTTCCGTCAAACGCCGCACGAGCAATCCCAGCCGTTCGTCGTCGATGCCATGGTCGCGCAGCGCCCGTGCGGTCTGGGTAACGTAATCCAGGCAAGGGCCCGAAGCGCCAACCGCATTGCGGATCGTGGTGAGCAAGGTGTCCTCGGGTAATTCGCCCGCGTAATGACTGCACGCACGGTTCAACAGAAACGCCAACGCGCGCACGGGCGGCGCCTCGCTGCGGCAGCTTGCGGCACCCACCCAGCGCGGCGTGTAGGCGCCCGTGGGCATCTCGCGCTGCCACAAGGTTTCGAACGCTTGGGGCACATCGGCTGCAGCGATGCGAAACGCCACGCCGCGGCAGCAGCCTCCGCGATCGAGGCCAAACACCAAACCTGGGTTATCGGGTGAACCACGGTGGTCGTGCGACCAGAGACACAGAGCCCGGTGAAAACCGCGCACCGTCACCAGGCGCCGCTCCACCCAGGGAAATCCGGGGTGCCAGATCAATGAGCCGTAGGCAAACACCCACAGGTCGTCGGTCCGATTCCAACTTTCGAGGATGCCGTCGACCGTCGTTGATGACGTGCCGCACATCCGTCCGACCGACCCTGTCGGCCCCGCCAAAGACATAGCAAACCTCGAGCTGCTGTCACATTCGCATGCCAGTCATGCAAGGTTTTATCCTACGCCCGCCTGCGGAGAAAAATATTGCAAGACAACAAAATGCTTTGAGGTGTTGCAAAAATGTCATCTCAAAAAGGACGATGGCGCGAAAAAATTTTGCGTGGATCGAGTCGGCGTACTGCCGACCTGCTGCAGACCGGGGTAACGCTGTTCGATACGCCTGCGAATGCGCAGCCCGAAGCGTCCGCAAGGGCCATCCATCCAGGTACGCCAAACCAGTCGTCAACCGCGATGCCGCACGCGGCCTGCCGGTCATACCGCGCAGTCACACACAATCCAACGGTAGCTCCGTGGTGCTTTTGATCACTTCCATGGAAAAGCTGGCGCTCACGTCCAACAGATCCACAGCACCGATCAGGCGGCGATAAAAGCGGTCGTACGCGGCCATGTCTTCCACCACGACCTTGAGCAAGTAATCCACGTCGCCCGCCATGCGGTAAAACTCCACCACATTCGGCAGAGCACTCACCGCGGAGATCAGCGACTGCGTCCACGTGGCATTGTGCTGACTGGTTTTGATGAACACGAACACTGTGAGATTCAAGCCCAGCGCCTTGGGATCGAGCAAGATCGCTTCGCGCGCGATCACGCCGTCGTCCTTCAGCTTTTGGATGCGCCGCCAACAGGGCGTGACGGACAGATTGACCTGCTCGGCGATTTCCGCCACGGAGCAGGTCGCGTTTTTCTGCAGAATGCGCAGAATCTTGATATCGGTCTGGTCCACACGCGCCTCATAAACAACAACAGCAATAGTTTCGCCATCTTGCCCGGTCGCCGAGCCAGCGTAAAGCGCAGCCCAAGCCGGCATCCGGCGCCTGCGATCGTCTTGCCGCGGCCCGTTTGGAATGTTTTTCTAATCGGGGCGCAATCGAGCGCCGCATTGGCAATTTTGTACCTCGGCATCGTCTTTACGATGGAGCCATGACTTCATCCTACGCTCACGCGCATCCCCTGCCGACGCAATCACCCGCACTGCGCACGCTGTGCGACGCCATGCTGGGCGCACGCGGTGATCCCGCTGCCGCGTTCACCGCATTGCCGGCGTTTCGTCTGGCCGATCCGGCTGCACTTCTGGCGGACTTGCCGCAAGCGCTGCGCGCAGGCCGGGCAGAAAGCTATACCCGGCACGTGATCTTCAGCGATCCGCAAGGCGCGTTTACGTTGGTGTACCTGATCTGGCGCCCGGGCCAGCACAGCCCCGTGCACGGCCACCGAACCTGGTGCGGCTACCGCGTGCTGCAAGGCGATCTCACCGAAACCCACTACGGCTGGGATGAGGCCAGCGAGACGGCGGCGGTCTGTGGGGGCAAAGTGCGTCGCGCAGGCGACCACATTGCGGCCAGCCCCGGGTTGGGCCACATCCATCGGTTGGGCAACGAAAGCGATGAAGTCTGCATCTCGCTGCACATGTATGGCGTGCCGCGCGAGGCAATCGCGACGGGCGTGAATCTGCTCGTGACGGTGGCGTAAAGCGCTCAAGCGCAAATCACGCCCGCGTCTAGTCCATACAGCGCCTCCGATACCGCCCTCGATCCGTGCCGCGCGCTCGGCAGATACAACGCCAACTGCGCGGTTTAAAGGCTCAATCTGGCAGAGCGATCCAGCTTCAAAGGTCGCGTATCCAACGTCAAACGTTGCCCATCGACCGCTGAACCATCAGTTCTCGAACGAGATCTTCGAGGCCTTCACGAACGCCGACCACCGATCGAATTCCTGCTTCACATACGCATCAAGTGCCGGGCCATCCGAGCCCACCACTTCGAAGCCGGCATCGGTGAGCTTTTGCTTCACTTCCGGGATCGCCAGCACGGCCTGGAAATCGGCCGTCAGCTTCTTCACGACGGGCTCGGGCGTGCCGGCCGGCGCAAACATGCCGCTCCAGGAATAGGCCACGAAGCCGGGAAAGCCCGATTCGGCCACCGTGGGCACATTGGGCAGGTCGGGTAGACGCTTGTCGCCGGCTACCGCCAACGGCTTGATTTTCCCGGCCTGAATCTGACCGCGCAGCGCGGCATAGCTCAGCCAGGTCATATCGGATTGCCCACCCACCACAGCCTGCACGGCGGGGCCGCCGCCGGAATACGGGACGTGCAGCAGCTCTACGCCGGAAAGCTGCTTGAGCTCCTCGGGCGCCACATGATTGAGCGACCCGACACCGGTGGACGCAAAGTTGTAGCGATTGGGCTTGGCTTGTTTGGCGGCCGCAAGAAACGCCTTCAGATCGTCCCCGGGCACGGACGGATTGGCGCCGATGATGAGCGGAAACCGCACCGTTTGCCCGATGCTCACGAAATCCTTGAAGGTGTCATACGGCAGGTTGCTTTTCACCACCGGGTTCAGCGCGTGGTTATCGAAGCTCACCAGGAGCGTGTTGCCATCCGGTTCGGCCCGTGCCACATGCGAGGTGGCGATCTGGCTGGCGGCACCGGCGCGATTCTCGACCACAACGGGACGGCCGCCCATGCGCTTGGACAATTCGGGTTGAATGATGCGCGCCACGATATCGGTGCTGCCGCCCGGCGGATAAGGCACGACGAGGATCAGCGGACGTTCCTGGGCGGCAAGGGCGGGCGCCGAGAACATCGATGCGCTGGCGGCCAGCGCCGCGCCAACAAGGGCAAAAGTGCGCAGGGGACGCGAGAGAGACATGATGCAAACTTCCTGAAGCGAATACGGGTAAGCCCCATATTATGAATGCCGTGCGGAAAGATCGTCACATGACCGCACCGCAAACGGGGTCTTCCCCAATGCAAGCCCGATGCCGCCACACATCGGCTGTCGCCAGGCCGCCCTTCCGCGCCACATTACTTGTGGCGCCTACCTTTTCGCGGCATCCACCGCCGGTTGTGCGTCGCGCATGGCCTGCTCGACACCGTCCCAACCGCCGCCGAGCGCGGCAATCAACTGCACGCTTGCCGTCAAACGATTGCCGATCAGGTTCAGCGCCGTGCGCTCGTTCGACAGCGCAGTGGCTTGAATCGTGGCCACGCTCAGGTAATCGATCAGGCCGGATTCGTATTGATTGCGTGTGAGCCGTAACGACTCGCGCGACGACGCCAGCGCGCGATTCTGCACCACCTGTTCGCGTTCGAACACGCGCATCTGACCAAGGTAATCCTCGACCTCACCCAACGCCGAGAGCACCGCTTGCCGATACGCCGCCACCTGGCCGTCGTATGACGCCTCGGCTTGCTCGACCTGCGAGGCGCGCAGGCCACCATCGAAAATCGTGGCGGCCAACTGCGGACCCAACGACCAGAAACGCGCGGGCGCCGTCAGCCATTCTGCGAATTGACCGCTGCGAAAGCCGCCGTCGGCCGACAACGTAAGGTTGGGAAACCAAGCGGCCTTCGCCACGCCAATCTGTGCGTTTGCCTGCGCCATACGGCGCTCGGCCGCTGCCACATCGGGACGGCGCTCGAGCAAGGCCGATGGCAACCCGGCGGGGATCTGCGGCACGGCCTGGCCGAAATCGGTGGCGACCAACGTGAAGCGCGATGGCGGCACGCCGATCAACACCGCAATGGCGTGTTCGAACTGCGCCCGTTGCCATTCCAGATCGATGGCTTGCGCGCGCGTGCTCTCCAGCTGCGTCGTCGCAACGGCGATATCCGCCCGGGCCGACAGGCCGGCGTCGTACCGATTGCTGGTCAGCTTGAGTGAGCGTTCGTAGGCCGCAACGGTTTGCGCCAGCAAGCGAGCCTGTTCATCGAGAATGCGCAGTTGGAAGTAGTTTTGCGCCAGCGCCGATTGCGCGCTCAAGCGCGCCGTAGCGAGATCCGACACGCTGGCCTGCACGTTGGCCTGCTGCGATTCGATATTGCGTCGCACGCGGCCCCACACATCGGGCTCCCAGCTCACCGTGCCCGATGCGGTGTATTGGTTACTGGGCCCGCCTCCTGACGAGGTGGTGCCGCCCGACCCCGAGGTGCCGTTGCCACTGCCCGCGCGCGAAAGACTCGCGCCGGTGGTGATCAGGGGAAACAAATCGGACCGCGCGTTGCGCACGAGTGCCAGGGCCTGCCGGTAGTTCGCTTCCGCTTGCGCGACGTTCTGATTGGCGATGTTGAGCTGCGCCATCAGGCCATCGAGCGTGCCGTCCTGGTAGATGCGCCACCATTCGCCGCGAGGGTGGTCGTCGCGCGGTTGCGCCGGCGTCCATCCCGAGGTGTCGACGGCAGCTTCTTTATAGCCTTCGCCCACATCCACCACCGGCGGCACGTAGTCGGGACCCACGGCGCAAGCGCTCAATCCCGCACACACGGCAACCATCACGGCGCGTCGCAACGCGAAACGACCAGGAGAGAACATCGACTTCATAGCGATTCCAACTCGGGATCGTCGCGGCGGCCACGGCGGCCGAAGCGCGTGTGGCCCCACAGGCGCAAACGATCCAGATAAAGATAAATGACGGGGGTGGTGAAGAGCGTGAGCAACTGGCTCAGCACCAAGCCACCCACGATCGTGATCCCCAGGGGCTGGCGGATTTCGGCACCGGCGCCAATGGCCAGCACCAACGGCAACGCACCGAAGATCGCCGCCATCGTGGTCATCATGATCGGCCGGAAGCGCGTGACGCAGGCCTGGAAAATGGCGTCGGAAGGCGACAGTTTCTGATGCCGCTGGGCATCGAGCGCGAAGTCCACCATCATGATGGCGTTCTTCTTCACGATACCAATCAAGAGGAACACACCGATCAGCGCAATCAATGTAAACGGCGTGTTGAGCACTTCCAACGCCAGCAACGCGCCGATACCGGCCGAGGGCAATGTCGACAGAATCGTCAGCGGATGGATGAAGCTCTCGTACAGTATGCCCAGCACGATATACATCGTGACGAGCGCAGCCAGGATCAGCCACGGCTGCTGCGACAAGGTCGTTTGCAAAAGCGCAGCCGTGCCCTGAAAGCCAGCCTGAATCTGATCGGTCGGCAAGGCGATACGCGCGATGGCATTCTCGACCGCAAGGGTGGCCTGCCCCAACGACACGCCCGGCGCGAGGCTGAACGACACCGTGTCGGCCACGAACAAGCCCTGGTGCGATACGCTGAGCGGCGCCGTGCCGACTTCAAATCGGGCAAACGATGCCAGCGGCACACGGTCGCCGTTGGCCGTGATGACGTCGACCAATTTGAGCGACTCGGCGTCTTCGGCAAACCGCTGATCCACGCCCATCACCACATTGTATTGGTTGAGTGGGCCGTACATCGTCGATACCTGCCGCTGGCTGAACGAATTGTTCAACACCGACGAGATCGAGGCCATGCTCACGCCCAGGCGCGTGGCCGCCTCGCGATCGATGACCAGATTGATCTGCGTGCCGCGATCGCTGGTATCGGTGTCCACATCCGTGAGTTCCGGCAGAGCCGCCAGCGCCCGCTGCACCCGCGGCATCCAGGTGCGCAGCACCGGCAGATCGCTCGCCATCAGGGTGTACTGGTATGAACCGCTGCTGTCGCGCCCGCCCACGCGGATATCCTGCTGCGCCACCAGGAACATATTGGCGCCCGCTACATTGGCCATCTGCTTGCGCAGCCGGTTGATCACCGCTTCGGAGGGCACGCCGCGCTCGGACATCGGCTTGAGCTGAATCTGCATGAAGCTGCTGTTGCTGCCGCCGCGTCCGCCCACGAAACCGGTCACGCTTTGCACCGCCGGATCCTTGAGAATCACGCCGCGAAAATACTCGAGCTTGGGCACGGTCGCCTGAAACGACGTACCTTGATCGACGCGGAAAAAGCCGATGAGCTGGCCAGTATCCTGCTCCGGGAAAAAGCCCTTCGAAATCGCGCCATACAGATACACGTTCAAGCCGATCGTGCCCACCAGCACCAGCATCATGGTGACGCCATGACGCAGCGCCCACCGCAACGCGCTTTGATAGCGCAACAGCAGCCAGGCGAAGCCCGACTCCGACCAGCGCATGATGCGGTTGGGCGGCGGCGCGTCGTCGGGCTCGCGCTTGAGCCAGCGCGCGCACAGCATCGGCGTCAAGGTGAGTGACACGATGAGCGAGACCAGCACCGAGGCCGACAACGTCACCGCAAACTCGCGGAACAGTCGTCCCACGATCCCGCCCATCAGCAGAATGGGGATGAACACGGCCACCAGCGACAGGCTCATCGACAGCACGGTAAAGCCCACTTCGCGCGACCCGCGCAAGGCCGCCTCGCGCGGTGGCATGCCGTCTTCGATGTGGCGCATGATGTTCTCGAGCACCACGATGGCGTCGTCGACCACGAAGCCGGTGGCCACGATCAGGGCCATCAGCGAGATGGTGTTGAGCGTATAGCCGCAGAAATACATCACGGTAAACGTGCCGACCAGCGACACCGGTACCGCGATGCTGGGAATGATGGCCGCGCGCCAGCGGCGCAAAAACAGCAACGTGACCAGCACGACCAGGCCGACCGCGATGATGAGCGTGAGTTCGGCTTCGTGCAACAACGCACGAATACTGGGCGTGCGGTCTTGCGCCACCACCATCTGCACGCTGCCGGGCAGCAAGGCGTTGAGCTGCGGCAGTTGGCGCCGCACTTCGTCCACCGTTTCGATAATGTTGGCTGCGGCCTGACGACGCACGATCAGCAAGATGGCCGGCTTGTCGTTCGAGAAGCCCGTCTGGAACAGATCTTCGACCGAGTCTTCGACACGCGCCACGTCTGAGAGACGCACCGGCGCACCATCGCGCCACGCCACGATCAGCGGCCGGTATTGCTCGGCACGATTGAGCTGGTCGCTGGCCAGAATCTGCCAGTGATAATCCTCGTTTTCGAGCACGCCCTTGGGCCGATTGGCATTGGCGCCGGCCAGCGCCTGACGCACTTCGTCCAGCGACACGCCGCGATTGGACAATGCGCCGGGCAGCAGGTTGACTCGCACCGCCGGCAGCGAACTGCCCCCCACCGTCACTTCGCCCACGCCGTTGACCTGCGCCAGGCGCTGCGCGAGGATCGTGGCGGCGATGTCGTAGAGCTGGCCCTGGCTCAAGGTGTCCGAGGTGAGCGCCAGCGTCATGATGGGCGCGGAAGACGGGTTGGCTTTGTTATAGGTGGGATTGCTTTTCAGGCTGGTCGGCAGCAGGCTGCGGGACGCATTGATGGCGGCCTGCACATCGCGCGCCGCGCCATCGATATCGCGACTGAGATCGAACTGCAAGGTGATGCGCGTGGAACCCTGCGTGCTGCGCGACGTCATCTCGGTCACGCCGGCAATGCTGCCCAGCGCACGCTCGAGCGGCGTGGCCACGCTGGACGCCATGGTTTCGGGACTGGCCCCCGGCAGACTCGCCGATACCGAGATGGTTGGAATATCCACCTGCGGCAGCGGCGCCACGGGCAGCAGCACGAACGACAGAATGCCCACCAGCACCACGGCCAGTGACAACAGCGTCGTGGCCACCGGGCGGTTGATGAAGGGCGCGGACAAGTTCACGCCGGGCGCTCCGTGGGCGGTGCGGGCGGGTGATCGCCAGGCGTGACGTGGCCGTCATGCGACACCGTAGCCGCGGGCTTCTTGCCCCGGCGCGACAGGCGATCGAACATCAGATAGATCACCGGCGTAGTGAAGATGGTAAGCAGTTGGCTGAACAGCAAGCCGCCCACCATCACCAACCCCAGCGGCTGACGCAATTCGGCACCCGTGCCGGTGGACAGCATCAGCGGCACGGCACCGAAGAGCGCCGCCAGCGTGGTCATCAGAATGGGCCTGAAGCGCAACAGTGCCGCTTCGTGAATGGCTGCGAGCGGCGCCAACCCGCGCGTACGCTCGGCATCCAAAGCGAAGTCGATCATCATGATCGCGTTCTTCTTGACGATGCCGATGAGCAGGATGATGCCGATGATCCCGATCATGTCGAGTTCGGTACCGCTGATCAAGAGCGCCAGCAACGCCCCCACCCCGGCCGACGGCAATGTCGACAGAATCGTGATGGGATGGATATAGCTTTCGTACAGTACGCCCAGCACGATATACATCGTGACGATGGCGGCAAGGATCAGCAGCAACGTGCTCGACAGCGACGACTGGAAGGCTTGCGCCGCACCCTGGAAGCGCGTTTCGACGCCGCTCGGCATGCCGATATCGATCTCGGCCTGCTTGATCGATTCGACCGCATCCGAGAGCGACGCCCCCGGCGCCAGATTGAACGACACCGTGACCATCGGGAACTGATCGAGCCGGTTGATCGCCAGCACCGTGCGCCGCTCGGAAATCGTGGCGATGCTGGCCAGCGGCACCAATGTGCTGTTTGTGGTGGGCACGTAGATGCGCGCCAGGGCCGACGGATCCTGGCGGAACTGCGGCGCCACTTCGAGCACCACGCGATACTGATTCGATTGGGTGAAGATCGTCGAAATCAGGCGTTGACCGAATGCGTCATAAAGCGCCTCATCCACGGCCGATGCGCTGATGCCCAATCGCGAGGCCGCGTCGCGATCGATGTCGACGTACGTTTGCAGGCCTTCGTCCTGCAGATCGTGCGCCACGTCCGCCAAACCGGGCGTCTCGCTCAACTTGTCCACCAGCTTGGGCGCCCACTGGCTGAGCACCGAGAGATCAGGATTGGACAAGGTGAGCTGATACTGCGTGCGGCTCACCCGATCCTCGATGGTGAGATCCTGCACCGGCTGCATATATACCGTGAGCCCGGTCCGGTCGCCCAATCGGTCCTGCAGCCGCGCCATCACGGTGGCCACCGAATCGCTGCGTGCATCGCCAGACTTGAGCGCAATCTGCATCCGGCCGGCCGCGATGGTGGCATTGCTGCCGTCCACGCCGATGAACGACGACACCGCAGCGACAGCGGGGTCTTCCATGATGATGCCGGCGGCTTCGCGCTGGCGCGTGGCCATACCGGCAAACGAAATCGATTGCGGGCCTTGCGTGATCGCCTGGATCAGCCCCGTATCCTGCTGCGGAAAGAAACCCTTGGGCACCAGCGCGTACAGCACCACAGTGAGCGCAAACGTGCCCAACGCCACCAGCAATGTGAGCTTGCGGTGCGCCAGCACCTTGACCAGAATGCGGTCGTAGACGGCGACCAGCCGATCGATGCAGCGGCCGGTGAACTGGTGGAAGCGGTTGTGCTTCTGCTCCGATTCGGGCTTGAGCATGCGCGCGCACATCATCGGTGTGAGCGTGAGCGACACCACCAGCGAGAAAAGAATCGCCACGGCGAGGGTGACCGCAAACTCGCGGAACAACCGCCCCACCACTTCGGTCATGAACAGCAGCGGGATCAACACCGCGATCAGCGACAGCGTGAGCGATATGAGCGTGAAGCCGATCTGGGACGCGCCTTTCAGCGCGGCCTGCATGGGCGTTTCGCCCTCCTCGATATGCCGCGCGATGTTCTCGATCATCACGATGGCGTCATCCACCACGAAACCGGTCGCGATCGTCAAGGCCATCAACGTCAGGTTGTTGATGCTGAATCCGGCCAGGTACATGATGCCGAACGTGCCGATCAACGAGAGCGGCACCACCACGCTGGGGATCAACGTGGCGGTAAAACTGCGCAGGAAGATGAAGGTCACCATCACCACCAGCGCGATGGCCAGCAGCAACTCGAAGCGCACATGCGCCACCGATTCGCGGATCGTCAGCGTGCGATCAGTGACGGTCGACACATCGAGCGTGGCCGGCAACGCTTGCTTGAGCGCCGGCAGCAACGCATAGATGCGGTCCACCACATCGATCACGTTGGCGCCGGGCTGGCGCTGGATATTGAGCAGAATCGCCGGCTCTTTGCCGGCCCAGGCGGCCTGGCGGATATCTTCGGCGCCCTGCACGGCCAAGCCCACATCCTTCAAGCGTATCGGGGCGCCGTCCTTGTAGGAGATGATGAGATCGTTGTAGTCGGTGGGCGAGCGCAATTGGTCGTTCGCATTGATCGTGGTCGAGCGTTGCGGCCCGTCCAGATTGCCCTTCGGCTGATTGACGTTGGCGCCCACGATCGCCGTGCGCAGATCGGCCAGGCTCAAGCCGTTATTGGCCAACGCGGTGGGATTGACCTGCAGCCGTACGGCCGGCCGTTGGCCGCCGGCCACGCTCACCAAACCCACACCGGGAATTTGCGAGAGCTTTTGCGCCACGCGCGAATCGACCAGATCGCGCACCTGCGGCAGCGGCATGGTCGGCGACGAAATGGCCAGCGTCAGCACCGGCGCGTCGGCCGGGTTGACCTTGTTGTAGATCGGCGGCACCGGCAGATCGGACGGCAACAGATTGGAGGCCGCGTTAATGGCCGCCTGTACCTCCTGCTCGGCCACGTCCAGGCTCACTTCCAGCGTGAACTTCAGCGTGATCACCGAGGCCCCGCCTGAACTGGACGACGCCATCTGCGCCAGACCCGGCATCTGCCCGAAGCGCCGTTCGAGCGGCGCAGTCACGAGCGTGGTCATCACATCGGGGCTCGCGCCCGGATAGAGCGTGACCACCTGAATCGTGGGGTAGTCGACTTCCGGCAACGCGGCGACCGGCAGGAACCGGTAGGCGATCAGGCCGGCGATCAGGATCGCCAACATCGACAGCGTCGTGGCGACCGGCCGCAGGATGAAGAGGCGTGACGGGCTCAAGGCGCGGGGTTCCGGCGGCGCTGCGTGGTACTGCCATCGGCGCCCGGCGGCGTGCCGCCGCCCAACGCGTTGCCGGTGGCGGCCGGGATCGCGGCGGCCGCGTCGGTCATCACCTGCACCTTGCTCTCATTGCGCAAGCGGTCGGTGCCTTCGGTGACCACCACTTCGCCCACATTGAGTCCTTTGTTGACCGCGACCATATCGTTGTAGATCGGACCCAGCTCGACCGTGCGCACTTCGATCGTATTGTCCGCCTTGACCACAAAAACGAACGCGCCGGTCGCGCCCTGCTGCACGGCTACTGTCGGGATCGCGGTGGCGTTCTCGCGCGTCTGCACGAGCAATCGCATATTGACGAACTGGTTGGGGAACAGGCTTTCGTCGGCGTTTTCGAAACGCGCCTTGAGCTTCACGGTACCTGTGGCGACGTCGATCTGGTTATCCAGCGTCTCCAGCGTGCCGGAGGCCACCTTGCGCGTATTGGCGCGATCGTAGGCGTCCACGAGCAGCGTGGCACCGCTGCGCAGTTGCTTGAGTACCTCGGGCAACTGCGTTTCGGGGATGGTGAACATCACCGCGATCGGCTGGGTTTGCGTGATGACGACCAGGCCCGCCGTATCCGAACTGGCGATCAGGTTGCCGACGTCGACCTGACGCAACCCGAGACGCCCGGAGATCGGCGCGGTAATGCGTGCGTAGTCGAGCTGTAGCTTGGCGCTGTTGACCGCTGCCTGATCGCTCTTGAGCGTGCCTTCATACTGGCGCACCAAGGCAAGCTGCGTATCCACCTGCTGGCGGGCGATCGAATCCTGCTTGAAGAGGGTTTGGTAGCGCTGCAGATCGCGGCGGGCGTTTTCGAGCTGGGCCACGTTTTGCTGCTGCGTGCCCTGCGCCTGGGCCAGCGCCACCTCAAAGGCACGCGGATCGATCTGCGCCAGCAAGTCGCCGGCTTTCACCCGCTGCCCCTCATCGAAGGCCACTTTCACCAGTTCACCGCCCACCCGGCTGCGCACGGTGACGGTGTTGTAGGCAGTGACCGTGCCGAGCGATTGCAGGTAGATGGGCATGTCCTGCGCCCGCGCCGTGGCCGCCTTCACCGGGATGGGCATGTTCATGCCCATCGCCCCCGGCGGTCCGCCGCGCATGCCCGGCCGCCCCCCAGGTGCTGTCGTGGCCGCCGGCTTCATCAGGAACCAGACCACCCCGGCTGCAACGAGCAGCAGGACGATCAGGCCTGCGATGCGCGTGCGCGTCCAACGGGAACGCGGCGGCGAGGAGTGGGGCTGTGACATGTTACGAAGATCCGGCGGGCCTATACGAAGCCGCTATTGTGTACGAGCCGGGGGCCGAATGAAATTCCAACGATTGCAGTTGAAATCGTCCGCAACAGAAAAATCGCTGAAAATTGAATGCGTTGGCGGATTTTGGCGCAAAAATGTGTGATCAGGCGTTACACAAGGCCATCGTAAACCCGACATCGCCCGTGATCGGCTGGGGTTTCAGCTCACCGTCCTGGGTGGAAAAGCGGATCCACACCATGTACTTATTGGCGCTGATCTCCGGGAAGGCCCCCTGCGCCGGATCGATCCACACGCGGCACAGTTGGTAGGTCTTGCCGCCCAGCATCTGTTGGTAGGCGCCCTGATCGGAACGTGCCTCGGCCTTGTCGCCCGATTCGCGCACCAGCCGCAGCGCAATGCGCAAGCCTTCGTGCATCGGCAGCAACGGCTGAATCCAGCGCTCGAGATCTTCGTGCCGCCCGGCTTCCGACTTGTGCTGCCAAGCGTGATACGACGGCATATCGACCTGGCTCGCGCCGCCGGGCACCGCCAATCGGCCCCGCAAACTGTTCAGCCACTCGTTTTCGCGCAGCGCCTGCCCGGTTTTGCCGGCGGCGCTCAATGCGGCGGCGACCTGCTCCATCTCACGCAACATGCTCTCGAGTGCGTCCTGCTCCACCCGCGGGTGGCCGCGCAGATTGGTGAGCGAGATGCGCTGGCGCTCGACATCCTGCAGCACCGATGCCTTGATCTCCGTGCGCTCGCTGGCGTCAAGGATATCGAACAAGGTGGTGATGGCGATCTGATGCTGGCGCAGATTATCGCCGCGCGCGAAGTAGAAAAGCCGATCGAACAGGTACTCGAGCCGAAGATAGGCCCGGATACGTTCATTAAAGGGATATTCGTAAAGAATCACGTTTGCTGTTCACCTTTCGCTAACCCATTCCGCTTTACCGGAGGGCGTGTGTGCCTTCCAGTGGCCGTCCGACAGCAAGACGGCGTCATCATCCGCGCGCGTCTGCGCACCAACGGTCATGCAAGGCTTGAACACGTGTTTTCAACTGCGCGGTGGTGACGTCGCCACCGTTATCGATGACGTCGTCCGCCGCGGCGAGCCGGTCGTCACGACTGGCTTGTGCCGCCATGATACGCCGGATGGTGTCTTCCGTCAGCCCGCTGCGCAGCACCACGCGGGCGACCTGCGTGGGCGGATCGCAATCGACCACACAGATGCGATCGACGCGGTTGCGCCACCGACCCGATTCGACCAACAGCGGCACCACATACACCAGATATAGCCCGGTGGCCGCGGTCGCTTGCGCCTCGGTCTCGCGGCCGATCAGCGGATGGAGAATGGCTTCGAGCTCGCGCCGCACCTCCGGCGCCGCGAACACGCGTTCCCGCATCCAGGCCCGATCCATGGCGCCGTCGGCAGCGATGGCCTGAGCGCCGAAATGCGCACGAATACCGTCGATGGCCGCGCCACCGGGCGCCGTCAGGCTGTGCGCCACATCGTCGGTGTCGATCACTGCGGCGCCCCACTCCGCCAGCCACCGCGCGACGCTGGATTTGCCTGAGCCGATACCGCCCGTCAAACCGATCTTGAACATTACATCCTTTTCGTCATGCCGCATCCGAGTGCGGCGGTGGTCACCACCACGCGCCATCGGTCAACCATAGCCCGAGCAGTCCCGCCACGGCCAGATACGGCCCGAACGGCAGTGCCTGCCCCCGTGCCGCACGCCCGATGAACATCAGACTCAACCCCAAGACCACGCCCGTCAGCGACGCCGCCAGCAACAGCCAAGGCACCATCGCCAGGCCCAGCCAGGCCCCCAGGGCCGCCAGCAATTTGAAGTCGCCATAGCCCATGCCCTCACGACCGGTGATGGCGCGAAACGCATGAAAGACGAGCCACAGAAAACCGTAGCCGCAGACCGCGCCCAGCACCGCCTGCGGCAACGGCGCAAACGTGCCGTTCAGATTCACCAGCAATCCCAGCCAGATCAACGGCAACGTGACGATATCCGGCAGGAGATTGGTTCGGGCATCGATCCATCCCAAGGCGATCAACGCGGCGGCGAGCACCATGGCATACAGCGCCGGCCAGGTCAGCCCGAAACGCCACACACACAAACCGAATGCCACCGCGGTCATCACCTCGACGATCGGATAGTGCAGGCCCACCGGCGCCGCACAGTGCCGACAGCGGCCCCGCAGCAGCAGCCCGCTCAAGACGGGTACGGTGTCGCGCCATTGCAAGGTTGCACGGCAGTGCGGACAGTGATCGCGCGGTGTGAACAGGCGCAACCGTGCTGGGGCTGACTCGGCACCGTCGCCCTCACGCGCTTGCGACGCCCATTCTTCTTCCATCATCAGCGGCAAGCGATGAATCAGGCGCGTGAGCAGACTGCCGACGCAAGCGCCGAGCACGGTGGCAAGCCCAAGCGCCCACCAGAACGAAGCAAGATCGGAAGGGAACGACATGATGGCGGCATTATTCATCATGCTGCTGCGTATTCAAACCGTGACACATCGAAACGCACCGATCCGAATCGTGCCAAGGGTGCGAGGATATGCGTAGAATGCTGCGTAAAACCCCTTATCTCGCGGATCGACACCATGGCTGCTGCATTTCCCTCGCTTACTCTCCGGCGTCAGCCGCTCTTGCTGTGGGGATCGGTCTTCGCGCTGACCTTCGGCGCAGCAGGTTGCGCGCAACAGCGCGATAATGCCAGCTACTACGACCTGCCGGCCGAAAGCTCGGTCACCGACTCGCAAAACCAGGCTCAGGGCGGCGGCTATCGCAGTACGCTGCGCGCGCCGTCCCAATTGCAGATCGCCTTGAAGCCGGATGCCAAGACGCCCAGCCAGCAGGCGATTGCCGCTTCGCAGGCGCAAGCCGATGGCGAATCGGTCGTAACGACCGCCAACGAAAGTCCCAACCCCGCACGCCGCGGCGCGACGGCCACGGCACAGCCGGTGGCCGCGAGCGCATCGAGCACGAACGAACCCGCCGCGCAGATGAGCGAAACCGCTGCGCGCCTGGTGCCGCAGGCCCACACCTATCTCGGCACGCTGCCGTGTTTTGGCGCGGGGATGCAGTGCACTGGCCAACGTCTGGTGCTTACCCTGGCGCCCAATGGCCGTTGGCGCGCGCGTTCGTCCTATCTGAATCAATCTGCAGGTGTGAGCACCGCCAAGCCGATTACCGAGCAAGGCTGCTGGGACGCCACCGACGAGAAGCCGCCGCGCGTCATGCTGCTCGATAACCGCGGCAATATGCGCGCCGAGTTTGTGGTCACCGCCAACAACGTGTTGCGCGTGCGCGCGATCGACGGCACCACCCCCAACCTGAGTTACAACCTCACGCGCCAGCCCGACCTGGACGCCATCGACGAGTTGAACGGTCAACCGGCGCCCGCCTGCAAGTAAGGGGTGCTTAACCCCGGTGCGCATGCACCGGCGTCGTTGCCCGGCGGCAACGCCTCCAATAGCAATTCGCCTTGACCGGATTCGGCTGAGGCGCATTGCGCATCGGGCTCGGCCAGCCGGATCGGCGGCCCGCACATCAATCGCACCAGCTCTACCGCATTGCGCACTGCAAGCTTGGCGAACACGCGCGCGCGATGCGCTTCTGCCGTGCGCTGCGAAATTCCCAATTCGATGGCAATGACCTTGTTGGGCTTGCCGTCGGCGAGATAGCCGAGCACCTCGCGCTCACGCGGTGTGAGGCGCGCTACGCCTTCCGCCAACGTGCCCGGCTGCGGCAAGTCGTAAGGGGAGTGTTGTGGTTGCGCCATGGTTGCCCTCTGCTATCGAAGGGCGAGTCTGGCATGGGCGTGGCGTGCCCGCTAGCTGGCGATTCTGACAGGGGTCGGCGCCGTCCCTTGCCCCCGCAGCGTCACACTTCCAGATTATCGATCAGGCGCGTGGCACCCAGTTTGGCCGCCGCCACGATCACCAATGGCGTCTTGCCTTCGATATCCGCGGCCGCAGGCGCGCGCAAGTCGTGCTGCCGGCGCAACGCGAGATAGTCCACCTGCCAGCCATGCGCCGTGAGATCGTCCTGCGCCGCGCGTTCGAGCGCCGCCACATCCATCTCGCCCGCGATTACCTGTTCGCGCAGGCCCTGCAACAGCGCATACAAGCGCGGCGCCTCGGCGCGTTCCGCTTCGGAAAGAAAACGGTTGCGCGACGACATCGCCAATCCGTCCGCATCGCGCACCGTTTCATGCGCCACGATATCCACCGGCAACTGAAATTGGCGGCACATATTGCGCACGATCATCAGCTGCTGGTAATCCTTCTTGCCGAAAACCGCCGTGCGCGGCTGCACGCACGACAGCAACTTGAGCACCACCGTGCTCACCCCCTCGAAGAAACCAGGCCGAAACTCGCCTTCCAGGATGTCGCCCAGGTCGGCGGGCGGCTGCACGCGAAAGTTCTGCGGCTCGGGATACAGCTCACGCTCATCGGGGGCAAACAGGACGTACACATCGCGCGCGGCCTCGAGCTTTTCGATATCGGCCGCGAGCGTACGCGGGTAACGATCGAAGTCCTCGTTGGGACCGAATTGCAGGCGATTGACGAAGATGCTGGCCACCACGGGATCGCCGTGCTGGCGCGCCTCTTTCATGAGCTGCAAATGCCCCTCGTGCAAGTTGCCCATGGTGGGCACGAAGGCCGCACGGTTTTGACCGCGCAATTGATCGCGCAATTCCTGGATGGTGTGGACGACTTTCAAAAACGGTCTCCGGTCGCGGCCATGATGGCCCTCTCATCGAAGCGGCAACGCTCAGGCAGCTACCGCGGTGTAGGCCAGGCGCACGTAGATCGGCGCATAGGGTTCGGCTTGCGTGATTTCGAGCAACGACTCTCGCGCCAGCTCGAGCATGGCGATGAAGTGCACGACCACCACAGCGGCCGGCGCCCCCGCATCGATGCGTTCCATGAACAGATCGGAAAACTCGATGAAGCGCACATCGCCCAGGCGGCGCAGAATGTGCGTCATGTGATCGCGCACCGAGAGTTGCTCGCGCGTAATGTGATGGTGCTGGTTGAGCTTGGCCCGCTTCATGATGTCGGCCCAGGCCTGGCGCAGATCGTCCACGCCCACCTCGGGCAAAGCCCGCTCCACGCTCAGATCGGCCTCGGCGTGCGCGACCATGAAATCGCGGCCCACCTGGGGGATGGCATCCAGATTGCGCGCCGCGAGCTTCATTTGCTCGTACGCCAACAGCCGGCGCACCAGTTCCGCCCGCGGATCTTCCGCCTCTTCACCGGTATCGGATTTCCGCACCGGCAGCAGCATGCGCGACTTGATCTCGATCAGCATGGCGGCCATCAACAGATATTCCGCGGCCAGCTCGAGATTGTGGATGCGGATCTGTTCGACGTAAGAGAGGTATTGCCGCGTGACATCCGCCATCGGGATGTCCAGCACATTGAAGTTCTGCTTGCGGATCAGGTAAAGCAGCAGGTCGAGCGGTCCCTCGAAGGCTTCGAGGAAAATCTCCAGAGCGTCCGGCGGGATATACAGATCCTGCGGCATCTTGAAGAGCGGTTCGCCGTAGAGCCGCGCAAACGCGACCGTATCGACCACATCGGGCGTACTGTCGACTTGCGGGGCGACCAGCTTATCCAGATCGTCTCCCGACACGGCCGACCGCGCGGGAGCGCGCGCCTTTGCCATTACTCTTCAGGCGAATAGACGTACGGCTTTTGCGGCACACGGGCCTGACGGAAGCCTTCCTGCAGTTCGGCGTCTTGCGGCTTGTCCCACAAACGCGCCCGGCCTTCCCGCTGACGTTGCTCGGTCTCGGGGTGCGACTTTTTGTAGCTCTCGAGGAACTGGGTAATTTCGGATTGGTAGTTATTGGCCATGACGCAGTGGGACGGCAAAACGGGAAGATCCACAGTGTACTTCAGGCGACGGACAGGCGAGCGCTTCAGGCGTCGGACAGCCCGCAGCGTTACAATCGACGCTCCTCCCTCCGTCCTCGGGCGTCGCCGCGCCCCACCCTCGACGTCATGTCTGCCCAACCGACGCTTCAGGCTCCCTCCCTCAATAGCCCAGACGACGTCCGCGCCGCAAAGATGATCCCCTTCATCGTGGGATGCGCGTTGTTCATGCAAATGTTGGACGCCACCGTCGTCGCCACGGCGCTCCCCGCCATGGCGCGGGCGCTGGGCACCTCGCCCGTGCGGCTCAACGTGGCGATCACGTCGTATCTGCTGGCCGTGGCGGTATTCGTACCGATCAGCGGCTGGGCGGCCGATCGCTTCGGCGCGCGCCGGGTGTTCATCGCCGCGATCGCGCTGTTTACGCTTAGCTCCATCGCCTGTGCGTTGTCGGCCACAATCGGTCAATTGGTGATCGCTCGGGTGGTCCAGGGCATGGCCGGGGCGATGATGGTGCCGGTGGGGCGGATCATCCTGCTGCGCACCGTGCCGAAAAAAGACCTGCTGCGCGCAATGTCGTTCCTCTCCATGCCGGCGTTGCTGGGCCCGGTGATCGGGCCGCCGCTGGGCGGCTTTCTGGTGACCTACGCGTCGTGGCACTGGATCTTCCTGATCAACATCCCCATCGGCATCATCGGCATCGCGCTGGTCATGCGCTTCGTAAAGGACGTGCGGCTCGACAAAAAACCGCCGCTGGATTGGGTGGGATTTCTGCTGAGCGCCGTGTGCATGGCCACGCTCGTCTCCGGGTTCGATGCGATCGGCCATGGCCTGCTTCCCCTGCCCGTTCTGGCCGGGATGATCGCCATCGGCATCGTCTGCGGGCTGCTGTACTACTGGCACTCAAAATACACTGCCGCGCCCATCATCGATCTGTCGCTGATGCGCCTGCCCACGTTCTCGATCTCGATTACCGGCGGCAACCTGTGCCGCTTCGCGGTGGGCGCCACGCCTTTCCTGCTGGCGATGCTGCTGCAGGTGGGCTTTGGCCTGTCGCCTTTTTCGGCCGGCCTCATCACGTTTGCCAGCGCGGCCGGCGCCCTGCTGATGAAGTTCGTGGCCACGCCGATCGTGATGAAGTTCGGCTTTCGGCGCGTGCTGATGATCAACGCCCTGCTCACCGCCGTGTTCGTCGCCATCTGCGCCACATTCACGCCGCTCACGCCGGTGTGGCTGATGATCCTGCTGTTGCTGATCGGCGGCTTCTTCCGCTCGCTGCAATTCACCGGGGTGAACACGCTCACCTATGCCGACATTTCATCTGAAGCGATGAGCCGCGCCAGCAGCTTTGCGGCGATGGCGCAGCAACTGGCGATCAGCCTGGGCGTGGGTGTGGCCGCCTTCACGCTCAACATGAGCATGACGTTGCGCGGTCACGCCAGCCTCGATCTGCAGGACGTGGCCAATGGATTCATCGTGGTGGGCCTCTTCACGGCCTCATCGTTCTTCTTCTTCCGCCGCCTGGCCCCCGACGCCGGCGCGCAGCTCAACAGCAGGCACAAACGCGAGAAGAAAGCCGAGGAGATGGAACACAGTGAAGAATGAACTGATTCTGGCGCTAGACCAGGGAACCACCAGCTCGCGCGCGATGGTGTTCGACCGCAACGGTGCGGTCAAAGGCGTGGGACAACGCGAGTTTCGCCAGTACTACCCCAAGCCGGGCTGGGTCGAGCACGATCCGATGGAAATCTGGCACAGCCAGCTTGAGGTGGCCCGCGAAGCCTTGCGCAACGCCGGGGCCACGGCCGCCGATATCGCCGGCATAGGCATCACCAGCCAACGCGAAACCACCCTCTTGTGGGAGCGCAAAACCGGCCGGCCCGTGGCGCACGCCATCGTCTGGCAGGATCGCCGCACGGCCGCCCTGTGCCAATCGCTGCGCGACGCCGGCCATGCCGACGTGCTGCAAGCCCGCACCGGGCTGGTACTGGACGCGTATTTTTCAGGCACCAAACTCGCCTGGCTGCTGGATAACGTAAAGGGTGCCCGTGCGGCCGCCGAGCGCGGCGAGCTGGCTTTCGGCACCGTCGACACCTGGCTGATCTGGAACCTCACCGACGGTCAGACGCACGTTACCGACCCCAGCAACGCCTCGCGCACGCTGATGTTCGATATCCACAAGCAGGCCTGGTGCGACGATTTGCTCGCGCGCCTGAACATCCCGCGCAGCCTGCTGCCCGAGGTGGTGCCCAGCAGTGGCGTGCGCGCCCATGCCGCGGCCACGCTTTTCGGCGGCGCCATCCCCATCGCGGGCGTCGCCGGCGACCAGCAGGCCGCGACCTTCGGCCAGGCGTGCTTCACGCCCGGGATGGCGAAGAACACCTACGGCACCGGCTGCTTCATGCTGATGAACGTGGGCGACCAACCGGTCACCTCCACCCACAACCTGTTGTCCACCGTGGGGTGGGGCCTGCCCGGCGACGACAAAGGCTGGCACACCACCTATATGCTGGAAGGCGGCGTCTTCATGGCAGGCGCCACGGTGCAATGGCTGCGTGACGGGCTCAAGATCATCGAGCGTGCCGATGAAACCGAAGCGTTGGCAGCCAGCGTGGCAGATACCGACGACGTTTTTCTCGTGCCCGCCTTCGCCGGTCTGGGTGCTCCCGATTGGGATCCGTATGCGCGCGGCCTCCTGATCGGGATGACGCGCGGCACCACCCGGGCGCACATCGCGCGCGCGGCGCTCGAAGCCATTGCCTTGCAAAGCGCGGAGCTATTGCATGCGATGCACGCCGACAGCGACATCGCGCTTTCCGAGCTGCGCGTGGATGGCGGCGCGGCCCGCAACGACCTGCTCATGCAGATCCAGGCCGATCTGCTGGGCGTGCCGGTGGTACGCCCACGCATCCCCGAATCCACCGCGCTGGGCGCAGCGGGCTTGGCCGGCATTGCCTGCGGGATCTGGACGATGGATGAGTTCGCGGCGCAGTGGCAGGCCGAGAAAACCTTCGAGCCGCAATGGAATGAAGATCAACGCACAGCGCGGCTGGCGCGCTGGCGGCAAGCAGTAGAGCTGTCGAAAGGCTGGGCGACGCCGGGCTGAGCCACGCAGGGTGAGCCACGAAGCGGCGCTGAACTGAGCCACGCCGGCTGAGCCACGAAGCGGTGCCAGACTGAGCCGCAAAGCCAAGCTGAGCCCCTCTCCCACACGCTGCCACTGGCGCTCACCATTGAAAAAGGCCTTGAGCCGGTGTCACACCGTCTCAAGGCCTTTGCACGTGGGCGCCGGGCGCCCGTGCCGCGATCAGTTCAGGCTGGCGCCCGAGAGCTTGACCACTTCCTTGTACTTGGCCATTTCGCTTTTGACGAAGTCGGCAAAGGCAGCGCTGCTGGTGGGCTGCGGTTCCGACCCCATCGTCAGCAAACGCTGCCGCACGTCGTCTTGCGACAAGGCTTGCGCGTAAGCGGCATTGAGCTTGGCGACGATCTCCTTGGGCACACCGGCGGTGGTGAACACGCCAAACCAGGTTTCCAGATCGAAGTCGGGAATGCCAGCTTCGATCACGGTGGGGACGTCCTGCAGCAGCGGCGAACGCTTGACGGTCGTGACGGCCAAGGCCTTGACCTTGCCATCCTTGATCAACGGTGCCGATGCTGCCAGGTTGTCGAACATGAAGTCGGACTGGCCCGACAACAAGGCCAATTGCGCGGGCGCCGCACCCTGGTAAGGGATGTGCTCGGCAGCGATGCCGGCACGCGCCTTCAATAGTTCGCCCGACAAATGACCGGCACTGCCGTTGCCGCCCGAACCGTAGTTCAACGCACCGGGATGCGCCTTCGCATAGGCGATCAGATCCTTCAATGATTCGATGTTGTTTTTCTTGGCGAAGTCGACGTTGATGACCAGCACGTTCGGCACCGAGGCCACGAGCGCGACGGCTTCGAAATCCTTCACCGGATCGTACGGCAGGTTATTGAAGAGCCACGGGTTGATGGCATGCGTGGCGACCGCGCCCATCACGAGCGTGTAGCCATCGGGCTGCGCGCGCGCCACCATGTCGGCGCCGATGTTGCCGCCGGCACCCGCCTTGTTTTCCACGATGACGGCTTGGCCGAGCGGGCCGCGCACTTTCTCGGCCAGCATGCGGGCCATCGTATCCAGCGGGCCGCCGGGCGGGTAAGGCACGATGAAGCGAATCGGCTTGGACGGAAACGCCGCGACATCCTCCGCTGCGGTCGCCACCGACGTCATGCCCGTCAGGGCGAAGGCGGCCAACGCGAGGCCCCCGATGAGAGAGCGCCGACGTGCCGGCCGACCGCGCAGAGCGAGGGACATGATGTCTCCTGTCATTATTCGATTGTGAGAGGCGGTGAATATAACGCAGCGTATCGTGGCTTGCCACGCGAGACTGGGGATTACCCGAAGCGCACTGACATGAACGCAACACTTCTGCATGCCATATGACACCGGAAGCAGGTCCGGCGCGGAGGCTCGAACGTCGGCACGCGGCGCGGCTTCGGCGAAGAGCATCGCCCAAAGAAAAGCCCTCCAACAGGAGGGCCTCTCGCTATGCGCGCTCGGCGGCCGGACACGCTTGCGCCCGATGCGCGCGGTCGATCATCCTGCCATCAATGCAGGATCTGGCTCAGGAAGAGCTTGGTGCGCTCATTCTGCGGATTATCGAAGAACTGGTCGGGCTTGTTCTCTTCGATGATCTCGCCACGGTCCATGAAAATCACGCGATCGGCCACCTTGCGGGCAAAGCCCATTTCGTGCGTGACGCAGATCATGGTCATGCCGGACTCTTCAGCCAATGTCACCATGACGTCGAGCACTTCCTTGACCATCTCGGGATCGAGTGCCGAGGTGGGCTCGTCGAACAGCATGACCTTCGGGTTCATGCACAGCGAGCGGGCGATCGCCACGCGCTGCTGTTGTCCGCCGGACAACTGACCCGGGAATTTCTTGGCCTGATCGGGAATGCGCACGCGTTCCAGGTACTTCATCGCGGTCGCTTCGGCTTCGGCGCGCGGCACCTTCTTCACCCACATGGGTCCCAGCGTGAGGTTTTCCAGCACGGTGAGGTGCGGGAACAGATTGAAGTGCTGAAACACCATGCCGACTTCGCGGCGGATCACTTCGATTTGCTTCAGATCGTTGGTCAACTCGGTGCCATCGACAATGATCTGACCTTGCTGATGTTCTTCAAGCCGGTTGATGCAGCGAATCATCGTGGACTTGCCCGAACCCGAAGGTCCGCACACCACGATACGTTCGCCGGAGGCCACGTCGAGATTGATGTTGCGCAACACGTGGAACTGACCGTACCACTTGTTCACGCCTTGCAGTTTGATCATGGCATCGGACATGCCTGTACTCCCTTGAACGCACCGGGCGCGCCGCCTTGCGGCCGCCCCGGCGCAACTTTACCGTTGATGTCCCGTCTGCAGACGGCGTTCGATCGATTGGCTGTACTTGGACATCGAATAGCAAAACACGAAATAGATGAGCGAGATGAAGACGTACGCTTCGATCCCGAACCCGCGCCATGCCGCATCCGACAACGCGGCCTTGGCTGCCAGCGTCAAGTCGAAAATACCGATGATCACGACCAGCGACGTATCCTTGAACAGCGAAATGAAGATCCCCACCAACGGCGGAATCACCACTTTGAGCGACTGCGGCAGGATGATCTTGCGCATGGCCTGCCAGTACGACAACCCAAGCGAATCCGCGCCCTCGTACTGCCCTTTCGGAATGGCCTGCAAACCGCCGCGTACCGTTTCGGCGATGTAGGCCGACGCGAACATGATGATGGCGATCTGCGCCCGCAGCAGCTTGTCGATGGAGAAACCGACCGGCAAGAACAACGGCAGCATGACCGAGGACATGAACAGCAGGCTGATCAACGGCACGCCGCGGATCAATTCGATGTAGACCACGCACAGCGCCTTGATGGCCGGCATGCGCGAGCGGCGTCCCAGTGCCAGCAACACCCCGATCGGAAACGCGCAGGCGATGCCGAAGGTGGCCAGGATGAGCGTCAGCGGAAGACCGCCCCAACGGGTGTTTTCGACCGGCGTGAGACCGAAAATACCGCCGCCCATCAGCACGTAGAAACCGGCCAGGCCAACGACCCAGACCAGGGCAAGCCACGGCTTCCAGAAGATGCGGATCGCGCTGACGATGATCACCGCCAGCAGCAGGATCGTGGCCAAGAGCGGACGCCATTGTTCATCGTACGGATAGGTGCCGAACAGGATCAGGCGATGCTTCTCGATGATGAACGCCCAGCAGGCGCCCCCCGTCGCACGGCACTCCTGCGCCGTGGCGGCAGTGAAGTTGGCCTTGATGAATGCCCATTCGACCACGGCCGGAATGAACATCAGCAAGAGCCACGCGATCAGCACGGTCGCCAGGATATTGAGCGGCGAGGAGAACAGACGCGAGCGGAACCAGGCCCACACGCCGGTGTGCTCGGTGGGCGGCGGCAGAGGCGCCGTAGGTGATGTCGTTGTGCTGCTCATCTCAACGCTCCACCAGCGCAATGCGCTTGTTGTACCAGTTCATGAATATCGAGATCGAGAGGCTGACGGTGAGGTAGGCGGCCATGATGATCAAAATACCTTCGATCGCCTGCCCCGTCTGGTTCAAGGTCGTGTTCACCACCGAGACGATATCGGGATAACCGATGGCCACGGCCAGTGAGCTGTTCTTGGTCAGGTTCAGGTACTGACTCGTCATCGGCGGAATGATGACGCGCAAGGCTTGCGGCAGCACCACCAGACGCAGCACGCGCGCCCGGCTCAGGCCCAGCGAACCGGCAGCTTCCCACTGCCCGCTGTTGACCGACTGCACGCCGGAGCGCACGACCTCGGCCACGAAGGCGGAGGTGTAGATGACCAGGCCGGCGAGCAACGCGAAGAACTCGGGCGACATCGAAATGCCGCCGGTGTAGTTGAAGCCGCGCAGCTCGGGCACCTCGAAGGTCAATGCCATGCCGCTGATCAGCCAGCCCACGATCGGAAAGCCGATCAGCATGGCCAACACGATACGACCCGCCGGGAACATGTGCCCGGTGGCTTCATGACGCTTGCGCGCCCAGTTCGCCAGGACCACGCTGGCGATGATCGCCAGTGCGAAACCCCAGAAGATCCAGTCCAGGGACGGCCCATCGACACCCGGAATCCGTGCGCCGCGGTTGCTGATGAACACGCCGGGCAAAGGATTGAGGGCATTGCGGGGGCCGGGCAGGTTCTCGGTGATCAGGGCATACCAGAAGAACAATTGCAGCAGCAAGGGCACGTTGCGCATCACTTCGACGTACACCGAAGCGACCTTGTTGAGCAGGAAGTTCTTGGACAGGCGGGCGATACCGAGCAGCGTGCCGAAAATCGTGGCGAGCACGATGCCGAGCACGGCCACACGCAGGGTGTTGAGAATACCGACGAAGACGGCGCGGCCGTAACTGTCGGCCGGGCCATAGCTGATGGCGGACTCGCCGATGGCAAAGCCTGCCTCGCGGCCCAGAAAATCGAATCCGGTCGTGATATTGCGCACGGCCAGGTTGGTAAGCGTATTGGAAATCAGGAACCAGGCTGCAAACGCGACCAGCAGCAGCACAATGACTTGGTACGCAATGGCGCGTACACCTGGATCGTTCCAAGACATGCGCCGGGCTGGCGGCGAGACGGGCGCATTTTTTTGATGTGTCGTCATGGATCAATTAACCGCAGTAAGACTGAAGAATGCGCGCAAGTGCGCGCATCCGGTACGCAGATCCATTAAGCAGGATGCAGCGCGTGCGCGCGAGCGCCGTCACAAGGGCGACGGTGCCCGCGCGGCAAAGGTATTAACGCACGGGCCAGGCGTACATCACGCCGCCTTGCTTGTAGCTGGCGTTAACGCCACGTGCCAGTTTCATCGCGCTGCCTTGACCCAGGTTGCGCTCGAACACTTCGCCGTAGTTACCGACCTGCTTGATGATGGTGTAGGCCCACTTCTCGTCCACGCCCATGTTCTTGCCCATGCCCGGCGTCACACCGAGAATGCGCTGCACGTTGGGGTTCGGGCTCTTGAGCATGTCATCGACGTTCTTGGACGTGATGCCATATTCTTCGGCTTCGATCTGGGCAAACAACGACCAGCGAACCACGTTCAGCCAGGGATCGTCACCTTGACGGACCATCGGGCCGAGCGGCTCTTTCGAGAAGTCTTCCGGCAGGATTTCGTACTTGTCCGGATTTTCCAGCGTGGTACGAATCGAAGCCAATTGCGACTTGTCGGTCGTGAACGCGTCGCAGCGATTGGCCGTGAACGCACGCACGATTTCGTCGAACTTGTCGATCACGACCGGCTTGAATTCGATCTTTTCCGAGCGGAACCAGTCGGCCAGGTTGAGTTCGGTGGTGGTGCCGGGCTGAACGCAAACCGTGGCGCCGTTGAGGTCCTTGGCGCTTTTCACGCCCAGGTCCTTCGAGACCATGATGCCTTGGCTGTCGTAGTAATTGACGCCGGCGCCGATGAGGCCGAGGGTGGTGTCGCGGGTGAGCGTTTGCGTGGTGTTACGCGTGAGCACGTCGATTTCGCCCGATTGCAGCGCGGTGAAGCGTTGCTGGGTGTTGAGCGGCGTGACCTTGAATTTGGTGGAATCGTTGAACATGGTGGCGGCGATCGCGCGGCACATGTCCACGTCCAGGCCCTTCCATTCGCCCTTGCTGTCGGCGGCCGAGAAACCGGCGATACCGGTCGACACACCGCACTGTACAAACCCCTTCTTCTTCACGGCGTCGTAGGTCGCGCCAGCCTGAGCGGCCGAGGACGCGGCGAACAATGCGGCGCCGATGGCGACGAGTTTCAATGCTTTCATACACAATCTCCGGGCTTACAACGTGATAGATGTTTTGCAACAAAGCTTTCGCTTGGAGCGGATGGTAGCCGCTGGCCGATATTTAGGGACATAGGGAAAATCCCTTGTTATAAAAAGCATCAATCGGGGACATATCCCCGCTAACTGCGCCCAATCGTCGGCCATAGGGCGGACTTCTGCGATCCTCGCGCTGGCGAGGATATCGGAAAAAATCAGACGCAATCGCATTGCAGCAATTGCCATCGTCCATAAGCAGGACAGGTATGATTAGCGCTTCCAACGAAAGCCGCCATGATCGAATTCCAACACGTCTTCAAATCGTATGGCCGGGGACGCAACATCCTCGCCGATATCAACTTCCGTGTCGAAGCCGGTGAGTTCGTCTTCGTATCGGGCCCATCGGGCGCTGGCAAATCCACGCTGTTGAAGCTCATCGGCGGTCTGGAGCCGTCCAGCCGGGGTTCGGTGCAGGTCAACAACCAGCGGCTTGAAAAGATGACGGCCCGGGCGCGCCCTTACCTGCGGCGCGCCGTCGGGGTCATCCTTCAAGATACCCACTTGTTGTTCGATCGCACGGCGCTGGCCAATGTGATGCTGCCGCTGGCCGTCACCGGCAACCCCACCGCCACGGCCAGTGCACGTGCCCGCGCCGCGCTCGAGAAGGTCGGCTTGTCGGGCAAGGAAGATTTGAGTCCGATCGAATTGTCCGGCGGTGAACAGCAGCGTCTGGCGATCGCGCGCGCCATCGTCAACCGCCCCGCCATCCTGATCGCCGACGAGCCTACGGCCAACCTCGATCACGACACCGCCACGCGCATCATGAACGTGTTCCGCGACTTCAACCGGGTCGGTGTCACCCTGCTCATCGCCTCGCACGACCAGGAGCTCATGGCACGCTATGCCACGCGCACCCTGCGCATCGATAACGGCAAGTTCGCCGACTCGAAGGGAGCGCAAGCATGAATTCCTGGTTGCGCCAACACCGTTACGCCCTTGCCGTCACCTTGCGCCGGCTTGCCGGCCAGCCGTTTTCGTCGCTGTCCAATCTACTGGTCATGGGGCTGGCGCTGGCGTTGCCGCTGTTGGGCAGCGCCATCCTGATCTCGGTGCAGCCCGTGGCGCGCGAATTGTCCGTCACCCCCGAGCTCACCGTGTACATGCGGGTCGATGCCGCCCCCGGCGCGGCCGAACGCGTCGCCGCCCAGATCCGCGCCGAGCATGCGCAGCAGATCGAAGACGTTCGCGTGATCAAGCGCGAAGAGGCGCTCGCCGCGTTGCGCAACAACCCGGCGTGGTCGGCGTCCTTGGCGGTATTGCCCGAAAATCCGCTGCCCGATGCTGTTGTTGCCACGCTACGCACGGGCGACGATCTGGCCACGCGCGCCGATACGCTCGCGGCCACATGGCGCAAGCTGGATCAGGTCGACGTCGTGCAGCTCGACAGCGCCTGGGTGCAGCGTCTCGAAGCGTTGCTTCGCTTTGCCCGGATCGGGCTGCTGTTCCTGGCGGCTTGCGTGGCTGTCGTCGTGCTGGCCACCGTCTTCAACACCGTCCGCATGCAGGCGCTCTCGCAGCGCGAGGAGATCGCGGTCGCCCGATTGGTGGGCGCAACCGAATCGTTCGTGCGGCGTCCCTTCCTGTATCTGGGTGCCGTGACCGGTGCAGTGGCCGGGCTGGTGGCCATTGCGCTCGCCTCCATCCTGTTGCAACCCCTCAACAGTGCCCTGGTGGGATTGGCCCGTAGCTACGGCGCCACGTTCACGCTTCACATGCCCCCTGCTTCGCTGCTGATCCTGGCCGTCGTGGGCGCGGCAGCGCTGGGCGCCCTCTCGGCCCGCTGGTCAGTCACACGCAATACGCGGTTTTAACGTCGCTATTCCCCCAATGCAGCGCGAGAACTCCAGCTATATTGCTATCTCGCCTGCATTCGATCGGGAACTTCTTTCCGCGGCGCTACATTTTTTGGGTTTTTCCCCGTACCGCCATGCCCTTCCCCTCTGAAGACAAAGCTTCCCGTCACTACTTCGACAGCACCTTCAGGTGCAATGCGGTCAAGATTCTTCCCAACGAGTACTACGTCGCGGGTGACGACATCATGTTGTCGACCGTGCTGGGATCCTGTGTGGCCGCCTGTGTGAACGATCCGGTCGCGGGGATCGGTGGCATGAATCACTTCATGTTGCCAGATGGCGACACCACGTCGCCTGCGTCCTCCACGATGCGGTATGGCGCCTACGCCATGGAAATGCTCATCAACGAGATCCTCAAGGCGGGCGGCGTGCGCGAGCGGCTGCAGGCCAAGGTATTCGGCGGCGGCGCGGTATTGAGCGCCATGCAATACATGAACATCGGCGAACGCAATGCCGAATTCGTGCTGCGCTACCTCAAGCTCGAAGGCATTCCGGTGGTCGGCCAGGATCTGCGCGCCGACTACGCCCGGCGCATTCATTACTTTCCGAAGTCCGGCAAGGCGCTGATGCGAAAGATGGCGTCGTCGCAGCGGGCCGATGCCGTGGCTGCCCGCGAGCAGGCGGTGGTGCAATCGATGCGCGACACCAAACCGGCCAAGCCGCGGGTGGAGCGATTCGATACCGCCCCGTCCCGCCCGGCGAGCGGCACGGCGTCCTGGTTTACCGCCCCCAGCCGCTGAGCGTCGCCGGATAACCGGTCGGCGCTATCCGTGCGGAAGCGTCAGCCCGCCGAGACGCCCCCGCCGAGCTGACCCATCCATTCAACCCTCTCAGGCCGCCTTTTTCCCGTCAACCGGGGCCGAACGCGCAGCGAACTGCTGCAGCAGCATCGCGCGCCGCGCTTCGGCCTTCTCCATGGCCGCTTCCTTGACGTGCCCATAGCCGCGAATCTCTTCGGGCAAGGTGGCCAAAGCCACGGCAGCATCCAGGTTGCCCTGAGTAAGCTGTGGCAACAGGCCGGCAATCGTGTCGCGATAGGTCGAGATCAGCGCCCGCTCTGCCCGGCGCTCGGCGGTATAGCCGAACGGATCGAACGCGGTGTGGCGCAGAAAGCGCGCACGTGCGAGCCATTTGAAAGCGCGCAACATGCCTGGGCCATACGCCCGCTTGATCAAATGGCCCTCACTGTCGCGTTTGGAGAAGAGCGGCGGTGCCAGATGAAAGCGCAGTGACCACTCGCCTTCGAACATATCCTCGATACGCTTCAAGAACGCGCCGTCTGTATAGAGACGCGCCACCTCGTACTCGTCCTTGTACGCCATGAGCTTGAAGAGATAGCGGGCTGCCGCTTCGGCCAGACGCGTCGTGCCGGTGCTGCTGCGTTCGGCTTGAGCGATCCGATCGATATAGCTGCTGTACTCGCGCGCGTACGCCGCATTTTGATAGGCGGTGAGGAAGGCCACTCGCGGCGCCATCACTTCCTCGATGGCGACGGCCACCCGTTTGATATCCACGACCGGCGCCACATGGCGCTTCACTTCGCGCACGTCGAGGTCGTCCGCCCCAATGGGCGCAACGGTCGTATGCGGCGTGACCAGATCGTGGACGAACGCCGAATCGGCCGCCACGCGCCGGCCCCAGGCGAACGCCGAGAGATTGTTCTCGATCTGCGTGCCGTTGAGTTCGATGGCCCGCAACAAGGCGTCCAGTCCCAGCGGCAACCATCCTTTTTGGAACGCGTAGCCCATCATCAGGGGATTGGCATAGATCGCATCGCCCAACAATTTCACCGCCAGCGCGGCGGCATCGAGGGTATCCACACGACCCGGACCGCAGGCCGCCGCCAGATCTGCTTGCAGATCGCCGCCCGCCAGTCGCCAGTTGGGATTGGTGATGAACTCGGCGGTAGGCGCCACATCGCTATTGAGCAGCGCATGCGTGCGCCCCGGCCGCATGCGGGCAATCGCTTCCTGGCTCGTTCCCACGACGAGATCGCCGATCAATACCAGATCGGCCTCGCCCATGGCCACACGCGTATTGACGATCTCCTCAGGCGACGCCACCAGCACGACGTGCGAATACACCGCACCGCCCTTTTGCGCCAGACCCGCCATATCCAGTACCGAGCAGCCCTTGCCTTCGAGGTGCGCGGCCATACCGAGCAGTTGCCCGATAGTGACAACACCTGTGCCACCCACGCCCGCCACAAACACCCCATAGGGCTGTGCGAGCCCCGCAGTCGCAGGCAAGGGCAGGCCCGCGTCCGGTGATTTGTCTTGCGCCAGCGCCTTCGGACGGCGCAGCTTGCCGCCTTCCACCGTGACGAAACTGGGACAGAAGCCTTTCAAACAGGAGTAGTCTTTATTGCAGCTCGACTGATTGATCGTGCGCTTGCGGCCAAATGGCGTTTCGAGCGGCTCGACCGACAAGCAATGCGACTTCTCGGAGCAATCTCCACAGCCTTCGCACACGCGTTCATTGATGACCACGCGCTTGGCGGGATCGGGATACGAGCCGCGTTTACGGCGCCGGCGCTTCTCGGTCGCACAGGTTTGGTCGTAGATCAGAATCGACACGCCCACGTGCGTGCGGAGATCGCGCATCACTTCATCGAGCTTGTCGCGGTGGATCACCGGTACGCCGGGCGCCAGTTCACCCTTCAACCCCTCATATTTTTCGGGCTCATCCGTCACGATGACGATTTTCTCGATGCCTTCGGCTGCCACTTGCCGCGTAATCATCGGCACGCTGATCGGCCCGTCGACCGGTTGCCCGCCCGTCATGGCCACAGCGTCATTGAACAGAATCTTGTAGGTAATGGGAACCTTGGCCGCCACCGCCGCCCGAATGGCGAGCAATCCGGAGTGATAGTAGGTGCCATCGCCCAGATTGGCGAACACATGCGGCTCTTCGGTAAAAGCGGATTGACCGAGCCACGGCACGCCTTCGCCGCCCATTTGCGTAAATACCTGCGTGTTGCGCCCCATCCACGTCACCATGTAATGGCAGCCAATGCCCGCCATGCCACGCGAGCCCTCCGGCAAACGCGTCGAGGTGTTGTGCGGACAGCCCGAACAGAACCACGGCTTGCGCTCGGCCACCACACGGGGGCGGGCAAGCGCCGTGTCGCGCGCATCCAGAAAGGCCAGGCGGGCCTCGATGCCGGCACGCACCTCATCCGGCAACTCGAACTTCAGCAGCCGCGCCGCTACGGCACGTGCCACCATGGCAGGTGAGAATTCGTAGTGCGCCGGCAACAGCCAATTGCCCTGCGGCACCGACCATTCACCACCGTCCTTATCGCCGAATTTACCCACTACGCGCGGGATCTTTTTGCCCGTGCCAATCCAGCTGAACAATTCTTCCTTGAGTTGATACTCAAGCACCTGCCGCTTTTCTTCGACCACCAGGATCTCGTCCAGGCCCTCGGCAAACGTTTGCGTGGCGGTCGCTTCAAGCGGCCACACCATTCCCACCTTGAAAAGCCGTACACCGATGGTGCGGCAGATTTCATCCGTAAGCCCCAGGTCGGTCAGCGCCTGGCGGGTATCCAGATAAGCTTTGCCGGAGGTCATGATGCCGAATCGGGCCTGATCGGCGGGCACGTCCCACAACTGGCGGTTGAGCCCATTGGCACGCGCATAGGCCAGCGCCGCATAGAGCTTGTAGTCGAGCAGCCGTGCCTCCTGCTGCAGCGGCGTGTCGGGAATGCGAATATTCAGCCCTTCCGCAGGCAAGTGAAAATCTTCGGGTAGATTGATCTTCACCCGATGCGGGTCCACATCGACCGACGCCGACACTTCAACGATGTCGGTAATGCACTTCATCCCCACCCAAACGCCCGCATAGCGGCTCATGGCCCAACCGTGCAAACCGTAATCGAGCACTTCCTGCACGCTCGACGGAAACAGCACCGGAATCATGCAGGCTTTGAGGATGTGATCGCTTTGGTGCGGCAGCGTGGACGACTTGGCGGGATGATCGTCGCCCGCCACGACCAGCACGCCACCCAGTGGCGAGGTGCCGGCGGCATTCGCGTGCTTGAACACATCGCCGCAGCGGTCCACCCCGGGACCTTTGCCGTACCACATGCCGAAAACGCCGTCGTATTTGGCGCCGGGAAACAGGTTGACCTGCTGCGAACCCCAGACGGCGGTCGCGGCCAGGTCTTCATTGATGCCGGGCTGAAATTCCACATGATGCGACTTGAGGTGCTTGGCCGCTTTCCACATGTTCTGGTCGACGCCGCCCAAAGGCGAACCCCGATAACCGGACACGAAGCCCGCGGTATTGTGACCCGCGTCGAGATCGCGCACGCGTTGCATCATGGGCAGGCGCACGAGTGCATGGATGCCGCTCATCCAGGCGCGGCCTTGGTCGAGCGTATAGCGGTCGTCGAGGGTTACAGCAGATAGCGCCGTGCGTTGCGCCGGCGTGATGGGGGCATTCATTTGTCTACTCCGTGGGTGCGGGATGCCGAGTCTCGGCACCCACCACCGCTCTTGTGAAGCAAGGTGTCGTGTGAGACCCAAGCGCTACTACGTTTATGACTACGTTTGCCTATGGTTTTAACCGCCACACCGCGATGCCGCAATAGGGCGATGCCAGCACCGATCCTGCGATAATTGCGTATGGACTTCGCCTCTCGCATCGTGGCCTGGCAAATTGCGCATGGCCGGCACGATCTTCCCTGGCAGCGCACCCGCGACCCGTATCGCATCTGGCTGTCGGAAATCATGCTGCAGCAAACGCAGGTCGCCACGGTGATCGGCTACTACGCACGCTTTCTGGAACGCTTTCCGGATGTAGCCTCGCTGGCTGCGGCCAGCCAGGACGAGGTGATGCCGTACTGGGCGGGGCTGGGCTACTACGCCCGCGCGCGCAACCTGCACCGCTGCGCACAGGAGATCGTCGCCCGATTCGATGGCGCCTTTCCGCAAAGCGCCGAAACGATCGCCACCCTGCCCGGCATCGGTCCGTCAACGGCGGCTGCGATCGCCGCGTTCTCGTTTGGCGAGCGCTCACCCATCATGGACGGCAACGTCAAACGGGTGTTTACGCGACACTTCGGGATCGAAGGCGACCCGGCCAAACGCGACGTCGAACAAAAGCTGTGGCAACTCGCGCGCGAGCAGGTCCATGCGCACGACGACACCCTGGATATGGTGGGCTACACGCAGGGGCTGATGGATATGGGGGCCACGCTGTGCACCCGCCGCTCGCCCACCTGTGAGCGCTGCCCTGTGGCGGACACCTGTACGGCCAAACGCGAGGGCCGCCAGGCGTCGCTGCCCACCCCCAAAACGCGGCGCGCGGTGCCCGAACGCAGTACCAGCATGCTGATCCTGGAGCACGACGGGGCCGTGCTATTGATCCAACGCCCGCAAACCGGGATCTGGGGCGGGCTGTGGAGCCTGCCCGAATGTGCAGCCGAGGCCGAACCCATTGCCGCCGCGCACGCGCTGGGACTGACCGGCCGCCAGGCCTATGCCCTGGCGGCGTTCGTGCACACGTTCACGCACTACCGGCTGCATGTGCGTCCGTGGTTCATTCCGGTGACGGCACCCACGGCGGCACCTTCTCACGGCGGCGCACAGCAGGTGTGGGTGAGCGCGCGCGATCTCGACAAGTATGGATTGCCCGCGCCGGTGAAGAAGCTGCTGGAAGGGATGTTCGAAGCGGGCATGGATCGCGACTTCGCACTGTCGCATTCCAATTGAAGAAACGAGCGGCTGTGCTCAGCTCACGTTGGCGCCAGGGCTGTGCTCAGCTCGCCTTGGGGCCACGGTAGCGGCCGATGCTCATCAAAATCCCGCACGCCACGCCCATGGTGAGCAAGGCGGTGCCGCCATAGCTCATGAACGGCAACGGTACCCCCACCACCGGCAGCACGCCGGTAACCATCCCGACGTTCACGAACACATAGATGAAGAACATCATCGTCAACGCGCCCGCCAGCAGGCGGCCGAACTGGGTGGCCGATCGCGCGGCGATCGTGAGCCCGCGCGCGATGAGCAGGCCATACAGAATCAGCAGCAACACGCCGCCGTAAAAGCCGAACTCCTCGGCATACACGGCAAAAATGAAGTCGGTGGTGCGTTCAGGGATGAAGTCCAGATGGGTTTGGGTACCGCGCATATATCCCTTGCCGTACAGCCCGCCGGAACCCACCGCGATCATCGATTGAATCGTGTGAAACCCTTTGCCCAAAGGATCGGAACTCGGATTGAGCAGCGTGCACACGCGATGCTTTTGATAGTCGTGCAACACCACCCAATCCACATCGGGCAGGCAGAGCTGATCTTCGTAATACACCAACGTGCTCACGCCGATGATGCCCACCGTAATCAGCGGCACCAGCAGCTTGAACGACAGACCCGCAAAGTAAATCACGCAAAACCCGGCGCCGAACACCAGCAAGGCGGTGCCCAGGTCGGGCTGCTTGACGATCAACGCGAAGGGTATGCAGAGCAACGCACCGGCTGCGAAAAAATCCCGCACGCGCACCTGACCGTCGTGCCGCTGAAAATACCAGGCAAGCATCAACGGCACCGAAATCTTCAACATCTCGGACGGCTGAATGCGTGTGATGCCCAGGTTGAGCCAGCGCGTGGCACCTTTGCTGGTTTCGCCGAAAAATTCCACGCCCAGCAGCAGCACCACGCCGATCACATACAACGGCACCGCCGCCTTCATCAGCAGGCGCGGCGGCGCGAGTGCGACCACCCACATGCATGCGAAGGCAATCATGAAGTTGCGCGATTGCTCGGCGAACCGCCAATCGGTGCTGCCCACGGCCGAGTGCATCACGGTCAGGCCCAGCGTAGCGAACATCAGCAGGATGAAGAGCAGCGGCCAGTCGAAAGCCGTCAGCACGCGCAGCAGGATGAGGCCAAGACGCTTCATGGGGTATCGGGAGGCAAAATCGTGGCGGTCGGCATACCGATCGCCCGATACGACAAACTATTGGTCGGCGGCAACGCCACCGTCGGCGCGACACGCGTATCGAACGGCGGAGGCGGAAATGGCCCGCGCAACAGCGGATGCCCATTGAACGGCAGATACGATTCCGCCGATTCATCGGTGGCGCCCGTGGGCACCAGCGGCAACGCCGGGGCAGGCGGCACCAGGGGCTGCGACGGCGCGCCGGGCGCATCGGTGCCGATATCGACCACGTCGCCCTCTTCCTCCACGCCCTCTTCAGGATCGGGATTGGCCGGACCATCCGGAATCTTGTGCAGCAGCCAGTAGTCGAACACCTGGCGTGCAACGGGCGCGGCCACGCTGGCGCCCCAACCGGCGTTTTCAACGATCAGCGCCACGGCGATCTTCGGCTTGTCGGCCGGTGCGAAACCCATGAACAACGCGTGATCGCGCAGGCGTTCGTCGATCGACGACGCACTGTACTTCGCACCGCGCAGGCTATACACCTGCGCGGTGCCTGTCTTGCCGGCCGCCTGATAAGGCGTGCCCGCAAACGCCCGCCGCGCCGTGCCGACGCGCACCACATCGGCCAAGGCCGACTTCACGACGTCGATGTTCTGCTGCTTCAAGGGGATCTGGTATGAGCCTGGAATGACGTCGTCTTCGCGGCCATTGCGCGTATCTTTCTTGGCCGCCACGATGTGGGGCTTCAGATACAGGCCGTTGTTGGCAAGCGTGGAAGTGGCTTGCGCCAGCTGCAGCAACGTGAACGAGTTGTAGCCCTGGCCCACCGCGACCGAAATCGTTTCGCCCGCATACCATTGCTGCTGTTCGCGTTTTTTATACGCGCGGCGTTTCCATTCGGTCGAAGGCAACACACCAGCCCGCTCGCCTTCCAGATCGATACCGGTCAATTGCCCGAAGCCGAACTGCTTCGAGAAATCGTGCAATGCGTTGACGCCGATTTCCGGGCCCAACGAATAGAAATACGTGTCCGAAGACACTACCAGCGCCTTGTGCATGTCGGTCGACCCATAGGCCGCGCTGCCCGCGTTGCGGAAGCGTTGACCGCCGAACTCGAAGTAACCGGGATCGGACACCCGCTGCGAAGCCGAGCGTTTGCCCAGCTCCAGCGCCGCCAGCGCCACAAACGGCTTGTACGTCGAACCGATCGGATAAGTGCCGTACAACGGCCGATTGATGAGCGGATGATCGGGCGACTCGTTCAGTCCGCGCCAGCTTTCCACATCGATGCCGTCGATGAACAGATTGGGATCGAACGACGGCTGCGACACGAAGGCGAGGATCTGCCCCGTGGCCGGCTCGATCGCCACCAGCGCGCCACGGCGATTCCCGAATGCGTTCTCGGCCACACGTTGCAAGCCCATGTCCAGCGACAACTTGATATCGGCGCCCGGCACGGGATCGACCCGGCGCAACGCGCGCACGGGGCGGCCCGCCGCATTGACTTCCACTTCGTCCAGACCGGTCTGGCCGTGCAAGACCGCTTCCCAGGTCTTCTCGACGCCTTTCTTGCCGATCACATCGGTGCCGCGATAATTGCCGAGCTGGCCGGCCTCTTCGAGATTTTCGACGTCGTTCTCGGCGATGCGCCCGATATATCCGACGACGTGACCGGCCACCTGCCCGAACGGATATTCGCGCACCCAGCGGGCGCGCAATTCAACACCCGGAAATTCGAAGGCGTGCGCCGAAAACCACGCCGCCTCGGTATCGTTCAGGTTATTGCGCAACATCAGGCTGGCGTAGCGGCTCGATTCGCCCACGCGGCGTTTGAAGCGGCGCTGATCCGCCGGGCTCACATACACAAGCGGCATCAAGCGCTCGAACAGCGCATCCAGATTGCCCGCCTTGGCCGGCACGACTTCAAGCGTATAGGTGCGGTAGTTGCGCGCCAGCACGGCACCGTTGCGATCGAGAATCTGACCGCGGCGCGGCGGGATCGGCACCACCGAAATCCGGTTGCGATCGGCCCGCTCGGAAAATCCCTCGTAGCGGTCAACCTGCAAATACCAGAACCGTCCGCCCAACGCGAGAAAGAAGGCGAGTGCGAAGGCACCGCCCACCCAGGCGCGAAAGCGAAAGCGCTGCTTCTGCTGCTGGCCGGTTTTTTTGAATTCGAACATGAATCAGGAAGACGCGGGTTCGCCGTCGTCCGCACCACGGGTAGGCAGATGCAACACCCATCCGACCACGGGAAAAATCGCGGCCGTGAGCGCAGCGCCCAAGCCCCATTGCCAGCCGGGCCAGGCGCCTGCCAGCCACGCGTGAATCACGACGGTAAGCAATTCGGCCACGATGAACACCGGCAGCATATGGATGGCCTGGCTGAGCAAATCGAAGCGCTGCAAACGACGATGCAGCACGATCGCCCCGTATGCCACCAAGGTGTACGCCAAGGCGTGTTCGCCGAGCAAACCCGCGTCATGCACATCCATCAGGATGCCGAAGACGAATGCGGTAAACATGCCGATGCGCGACGGCTCGTGAATGCACCAGAACGCAATCACGACCAGCAGCAGATCGGGTGAGCCCGGCCAGAGCCGCCAGGGCAGGAGCGACACCAGCCAGGCCACGATGACCGTGCCCCACATGAATGCCGTATGCGCCGGACGCGCGACGCGTTCGGGCTCGACGATGCGGCGCGCCGCCAGCGCGCTCGCTTGATTGGCCTTATTGCTTTTCACCGGCCTGTGCCTCGTCACGGTTCATATTCGCGCCCGCTGTATCCACTTGCAGCACCAGAAAGTGCCGGTAACGCTCGGGATGCGCCAGCGGCTGAACCACCGCGCGCGCAAAACCGGATGCCGTATCGCGCTCGACCGAATCGACTTTGGCCACCGGCAATCCGGCAGGAAACAAGCCGCCGACGCCGCTGGTGACAATCGTGTCGCCTTGACGGATATCCGCATTGGCTGCCAGATAGCGTACTTCCATTTCGCCTGCGGAGTCGCCGCCGAACGCGATCAAGCGCAGCCCGTTGCGCAAAATCTGCACCGGGATGGAAACCTGCTCGTCGGTCACCAGGGCGGCTTCGGCCGTCATCGGCGTCACGCGGATGATCTGCCCGACCACCCCGCCTTCGTCGATCACGGGCATGCCTGGGGCGATGCCGGCGTTACTGCCTTTGTTGAACACCAGACGCTGATTGAAGGAATTGGGCGGCTCGTAGAGCACCTCGACCACCACGGCGGACTGGGCGGTGGTATCGGAAATGCCCAGCAGACGACGCAACTGCGCGTTTTCTGCGGCCAGTTGGGCAGCATGCGAGGCCACCTGCGAGAGCTCGATGCGCTGCCTTTGCAACGCCTCGTTCTCGTTGCGGATCAGGCTCGCGGCGTTCATCCATTCGTAGACGGTTTGTACGCCATCGCGCGGCAGCAATACCACCCGTTGAAAGGGATAGAGCGCAACGGCCACGGCCTGACGAACGGGATCGAGCACGCGAATGCGTGCATCGGTGATCAAAAGCGCCAAAGCGACCAGGGCCAGCACCAACAGCCGCACTTCGGCCGAAGGGCCGTGCCGAAAAAGTCGCGGAGTCCCGTGATGTCTTGCCATGAATACTCAATGCAAGCGCCGCGCGCACCAAACCATCGAAACCGGTCGGTGCCCGCGTCCGAGGACGCCGGCAAAAGCCCGCGCCGGTCAGTCGTTGATGAAAATCGCGCCGAGCTTTTCGAGATGCTCGAGCGCCTCGCCGCAGCCGCGCACCACGCACGTCAGCGGATCGTCGGCAACAACGACGGGGAGACCCGTTTCTTCTTGCAGCAGGCGATCGAGGTCGCGCAACAGCGCGCCCCCGCCGGTGAGGGCAATGCCCTTATCGGTGATATCCGCCCCGAGTTCGGGCGGCGTTTGTTCGAGCGCGATCTTGACCGCAGACACGATCTGGTTGAGCGGATCGGTCAGCGACTCCAGGATCTCGTTGGACGAGACCGTGAAGCTGCGGGGAACGCCCTCGGCCAGATTGCGGCCCTTGACCTCGATTTCGCGGACTTCCGACCCCGGGAATGCGGAGCCGATCTGCTTCTTGATCAATTCGGCGGTAGGTTCGCCGATCAACATGCCGTAATTGCGACGGATGTAGTTGACGATGGCCTCGTCGAACTTATCGCCGCCCACGCGCACGGAACCCTTGTAGACCATGCCGCCGAGCGAAATGATGGCGACTTCAGTGGTACCGCCACCGATATCGACCACCATGGAGCCGCTGGCGTCGGACACAGCCAGCCCGGCACCGATGGCGGCTGCCATCGGCTCTTCGATCAGATATACGTGCGAGGCACCTGCGCCCAACGCGGATTCGCGAATGGCACGGCGCTCGACCTGGGTCGAGCCGCAGGGCACGCAGACGATGATCCGCGGGCTCGGTGCGAACATGCTGCGGGGATGCACCATGCGTATGAATTGCTTGAGCATTTGCTCGGTGACCGTGAAGTCGGCGATAACGCCATCCTTCATCGGCCTGATGGCTTCGATATTGCCTGGAACCCGGCCCAACATTTGCTTGGCCTCGCGACCGACGGCTTGAATGATCTTCTTGCCGTGCGGACCGCCTTCGTGCCGAATGGCGACGACGGACGGTTCATCCAGGACGATGCCTTTGCCACGAACATAAATAAGCGTGTTGGCGGTCCCGAGGTCGATCGCCATATCGCTGGAAAAGTAACTACGCAGAAATCCGAACATGGGAGCTCAGCTCGATTCGATGTGTGTGAAGTCATGCTGCGGGGGCGTCTGACTCGCGTATACGCAAGCCCGCCGAAACGCCGCGGCGATGGAATCGTGAATCATAACTTATAATTTCGCCGGAAATAGCGCACAAATCCCGGCGAATTGACGTTCATAGCGCTGGATTGACCGCAACACGCGGGCTACGCGCCCATTCGCTCGATCTCATCTTTTTCGTAACTACCCATGGCGCTCACAGAACAGGACGTGGTCCGCATCGCTCGGCTGGCCCGCATCGCATTGACTCCGGATCAGTTGACCCGCGCGGAGCACGAATTAAACGGCATGCTCGACATCATTGCCAAGCTGCAGTCGGTGGACACCACCGGCGTGGAGCCGTTGGCGCACCCGCTGTCGGCGCTCGCCGAGGTCAGCCTGCGGCTGCGCGAGGATGCCGTCACCGAGACGGCCTCCGTCGAGCAGCGCCAGGCGCTCCTCGCCAACGCCCCCGCCACCGCGGAAGGCGTGTTTCTGGTTCCCAAGGTCATCGAGTAAGTCCATGTCGACAGCCCCGCTTCACACCCAATTCGACGGCATCGCCGCCTTGCGCGACGCCGTCGCCGCCCGTCAGGTCAGCGCCGTCGAACTCGCCCAGAGCGCGTTGGACGCCATTGCCGGTGCCGGCGACCTGAATGCCTTTCTGCACACCGATGCCGAGCTCACGCTGGCGCAAGCGCGTGCGGCAGACGCGGCCATTGCAGCCGGCACCGCGGGCCCGCTGACCGGCGTGCCCATCGCCCACAAGGACGTGTTCGTCACGCGCCAGTGGCGCACCACCGCCGCCAGCAAGATGCTGGCGAACTACACCAGCCCGTTCGACGCGACCGTGGTCGAGCGGCTCGCTACTGCCGGTGCCGTGTCCCTGGGCAAGCTCAATTGCGACGAATTCGCGATGGGATCGGGCAACGAAAACTCAGCCTTCGGTGCCGTGCGCAACCCGTGGGATCGCCTGGCGGTGCCCGGCGGCTCGTCGGGCGGCTCGGCCGCCGCCGTCGCCGCTCGCCTGGTGCCCGCATCCACCGGCACCGATACGGGGGGCTCGGTACGTCAGCCCGCCGCGCTGTGCGGGGTCAGTGGCATCAAACCCACCTACGGCACCGTCTCGCGCTTCGGCATGGTGGCGTTCGGCTCCAGCCTGGATCAGGCCGGCCCTATCGCCGCCAGCAGCCGCGACCTCCTTGAAATTCTCGACGTGGTCAGCGGCTTCGACGAGCGCGACGCCACCAGCATCGAAACCTGCAACGGCGTTGCTAATGCGCCGGGCCGGGTGCGCACTGATTTCAACCACGCACAAACTGCTTTCGACGCCAAGAGCAGCCGGCCGCTCGAAGGCCTGCGCATCGGGGTGCCGAAGGAGTACTTCGGCGCCGGACTGACGCCGGAAGTGGCCGCGGCCGTCGAAGCTGCCTTGGCGGTTTACGAGTCGCTGGGCGCCGTGCGCGTCGCGATTTCGCTGCCCCGCACCGAGCTTGCGATTCCCGCGTACTACGTGATCGCGCCCGCGGAAGCCTCGAGCAACCTGTCGCGCTACGACGGTGTGCGATACGGTCACCGCACCGCCACCTACACCGATCTGGCCGACATGACGAGCCGCTCGCGTGCCGAAGGGCTGGGCCCGGAAGTGCAGCGCCGCATGCTGATCGGCGCGTACGTGCTGTCGCATGGCTATTACGACGCTTACTACCTGCAAGCCCAACGCCTGCGCCGCATGATCGTCGACGATTTCCGCAGTGCGTTCGAACAGTGCGATGTGATCATGGGTCCGGTCACGCCGGGCGTGGCCAAGAACATCGGCGAAAACCGCGACGACCCCACGGCCGACTGGCTGGCGGATGTATACACGCTGGGCGTGAGCCTGGCCGGCCTGCCTGCCATGTCGGTGCCGTGCGGCTTCGGCGTCGCCGCCCATGCCAAACGCCCTGTCGGCCTGCAGATCATCGGCAATTATTTCGACGAAGGCCGACTGTTGGCCGTCGCCGATCGTTATCAGCAAGTCACCGATTGGCATCGCCAGCGCCCCGGCGCTTGAACCTCGTCATCCGCAGTTTGTTTTGCACTTGTATTGCACATTAGGACGCCAGTATGCGTTGGGAAATCGTCATCGGGCTCGAGACGCACGTTCAGCTCTCGACCGAATCCAAGATTTTTTCGGGCAGCAGCACGCGCTTCGGCGCGGCGCCCAACACTCAGGCCAATCTGGTCGATCTCGCCCTGCCCGGCAGCCTGCCGGTCATGAACCGCGGCGCCGTCGAGCGCGCGATCCGCTTCGGCCTGGCGGTGAATGCGCACATCGCGCCGCGCTCGATCTTTGCGCGTAAAAACTATTTCTATCCCGACCTGCCCAAGAACTACCAGATCAGCCAGTACGAGATCCCGGTGGTGCAAGGCGGCACGGTGTCGTTTTTCGTGGGCGAAGAAGAGCGCACGATCAACCTGACGCGCGCGCATCTGGAAGAAGACGCCGGCAAGTCGATGCACGACGATTTTTCGCTGCCCAACGGCGCACCCGCAAGCGGCATCGATTTGAACCGCGCGGGCACACCATTGCTCGAAATCGTGACCGAGCCCGAAATGCGCTCGGCGGCCGAAGCCGTGGCCTACGCACGCAAGCTGCATGCGCTGGTGCTGTGGCTCGGCATCTGCGACGGCAATATGCAGGAAGGCTCGTTTCGCATCGATGCCAACGTCTCGGTGCGGCCGGAAGGCCAGGCGGAGTTCGGCACGCGTGCCGAGGTCAAGAACGTCAACTCGTTCCGCTTTCTCGAACGTGCCATTCAGTACGAAGTGCGCCGTCAGATCGAACTCATCGAAGACGGCGGCACGGTCGTTCAAGAGACGCGCCTGTACGACGCCGATCGCGACGAAACGCGCAGCATGCGCAGCAAGGAAGACGCGCACGACTACCGCTATTTCCCCGATCCCGATCTGCCCCCGCTGATCATCGGCGAAGACTGGATCGCACGGGTGCGCGCCGAGATGCCGGAGCTGCCCGACGCCCAGCGCGCACGCTTCGAAACCGAATACGACCTCTCGGCCTACGACGCCGCGCAGATCACATCCGATGCGGCCATGTCGGCCTATTTCGAGACGGTGGCGCGCGCATTGCCGGCGGGCCAGGCCAAGCTGGCCGCCAACTGGATCATGGGTGAAGTCACGGCCTCGCTGAACCGCGATGACCTAACCGTGGCCGCCATGCCGGTTCAGGCGCCGGCGCTGGCCGCGCTCATCAACCGCATCGTCGATGGCACGATTTCCAACAAGATCGCCCGCGAGGTTTTCGGTGCGATGTGGGCCGGTGAAGCAGGCGGCCAACCGGATGCCATCATCGAGGCGCGCGGCCTGAAGCAGATCAGCGATACGGGTGCGATCGGCGCCATGATCGACGAGGTGCTCGCCGCCAATCCGGCAATCGTGGCCGAATACCGCGCGGGCAAGCAAAAAGCCTTCAACTCGCTGGTCGGCCAGATCATGAAAGCCGCTCGCGGCAAGGCCAATCCGCAGCAGGTCAACGATCTGTTGAAGGCGAAACTCGACGCCTGATCGGCGGCATTCGGATCCGCTGGGCGCGCGGTACCGCGCGCCGCACAGCCCCGCCAGATTCGATCTGCCGGGGCTGTTTTATTTACGCGACGCCGTACCGCGACCGGTACGCCAGTACTGCCGCGCGATGTTCGGCAAACGTATCGTCACGCTCGATCAACGTCAGGATATCGGTGAGCGATGCGATGCTCACCACCGGTATGCCATACGTATCGGCCACCGCTTGCACCGCCGAATGCGCCGACAAGGCATCGTCGGCACCGGCGCGTTCCATGCGGTCCATGGCGATCAGCACGGCAGCGGGCTCCGCGCCCGCGGCGCGAATGATGTCGACCGACTCGCGCACCGAGGTGCCCGCCGTGATGACGTCGTCGATGATGACGACCCGGCCGGCCAACGGCGCGCCCACGAGCGTGCCGCCCTCGCCGTGATCCTTGGCCTCTTTGCGGTTGTAGGCAAATGGAATATCGCGGCCCGCCATGTCGGGATGACTCGCCAGTGCCACCGACGTGGCGGTGGCCAGCGGAATGCCTTTGTAGGCCGGCCCGAACAGCATATCGAACGGCACACCGGACTGCGCCAGCGCATCGGCGTAAAACTGCGCCAGCTTGCCCACCAGCGCGCCGCTATTGAACAAGCCCGCGTTGAAAAAATACGGGCTGATGCGGCCGGACTTGACCTTGAAACTGCCGAAACGCAGCACGTTGGCAGACAGCGCGAAGCGCACGAAATCGACGGCGGAAGTGGACGGTGTGGAAGCGGTCATGGTGGATTGGCGCGGCGGCAAAGCAATTGGCGAAGGCGACATTATCCGCGATTCTTTTACACTGCGAGTCACCTGACCCGATAGAGAGCTCCCATGCGCGTCATCTCCGCCAATCTGAACGGCATCCGTTCAGCCGTCAACAAAGGTTTTCTGCCTTGGCTCGCCCAGCAGAACGCGGACTTCGTCTGCCTGCAAGAACTCAAGGCGCAGGCCGCCGACATGACGGCAGACATGCTCAACCCCGATGGCTGCTACGGCTATTTCCACTACGCCGAGAAGAAGGGCTACAGCGGGGTTGGCATCATCGCCCGCAAGCAGCCACTGCAAGTCATCGAAGGTCTGGGCATTCCCGAAATCGATGCTGAAGGCCGGTATATCGAACTGGTCTACGACAAGCTGTCAGTCATCTCGCTCTACTTGCCGTCGGGCTCGAGCGGCGATCACCGTCAGTCGGCGAAGTTTGTGTTCATGGAGCACTTTTTCGCCCACCTGATCGATCTCGCCCGCCGCGGACGCGAAGTCATCCTGTGTGGCGACTGGAACATCGCGCACAAGGAAATCGACCTGAAGAATTGGAAAGGCAATCTCAAGAACAGCGGTTTCCTGCCTGAAGAGCGGGCATGGCTCACGCGCGTGTTCGACGAGCTGGCCTGGGTCGACGTGTATCGCCGTCTGCACCCGGAAGCCACGGGCGACGCCTACACCTGGTGGAGCAACCGCGGACAGGCGCGCGCCAACAACGTGGGATGGCGCATCGACTACCAGATCGCCACCGCCGATATCGCCGCCACCGCGACTGCGGCATCGATCTACAAAACCGACCGCTTCAGCGACCATGCGCCGCTGACGATCGACTACGACTACCCCGGCGTCTGAACGCTCAAAGCAGAAACAGCAGCCCGCCCGCCACCACGGTGGGCGGCAGCGCCCCCAGCAGCAAGCTCCCCATCCCGACGGCTTCATGCTCGAAGCCCCGGCGCAACAGCGCCACCCCTGCGGGATTGGGCGCATTGGCGATCACGGTCAAGCCGCCACCTGCCACGGCACCCGCCATCAGCATGTACTTGGCCTCGTCCGACATGCCCACGATCAGCGAACCGAGGTAAGTGAGCGCAGCGTTATCCGTAATTGCCGTAAGGCCCAATGCGCTGATGAACAACGCCGCAGGCGCCAGGCTTGACACGATAGGCTGCAGCCACCATTGCTGCATGCCGCCCAGCACCACAAGACCGCCCAAGAAAAACCCGACCAGCAACGCTTCCTTGATGATGAGTGGATTTTGGGCGGCGGGATACGCCTGTGTGTAACCGATGAAAAAGAGGAACAGCGCCAGAAAAACGACCGGGTGATGCGCAAACACCACCACGCCGGCGAGAAAGATCACATGAATCACCGTGACCAGCAGCGGAATCGGCGCGCGCTCACGGCCATGCACGGCGATCGGCGGCGCCGTATTGACGTACTCGCGCAGCAGATACGTGATTGCGCTGGCGTTGATCAGCAGGGCAATCGCCGCTTTCCAACCGAAGGTGGCGGCCATGAACGCCGTATCCCAACCCCAGGCCTGCGCCACCATCAGCACCGGCGGTGCGGCGTAGGAGGTGAGCGTGCCACCCACCGATATATTGACGAACAGCACCCCCAATGCGGCGTACTTGAGCCGTTCGGGCACGCCTGCGCGAAACACCTGCGCGCGCAGCATCAACGCCGCGATCGTCATCGCGGCAGGCTCGGTGATCAAGGATCCGGCAAGCGGCACCAAGGCCAGCCCCAGCCACACTCGCGCCGTGGCATCGCGCATCGGCAGCACACGCGCCATGGCATCGACGGTTTGCATCATCGCCAACGGAATCGGCCGAGAAGCGGCCACCACCATCACGACAAAGACGAACAGCGGCTCGGTGTAATTGCGAGATTCGGCGTAACTCAGTGCGGATTCGCCACCGGCGATGAGTGCCATCGCAGCGATGAGAAGGGCGGCCCAGAAGCCGAATACCACCTCCACCTCGCCCAGCAAATGGAACATGCCGCCATGCCGCGGATAACGCAGCGACAGCTTCTCGATCGATTTTGCGGCGAAGGTATGAATGAGCGCGAAGGCGAACAGCCCTGCGGCAACATAATGAATCGTGCTTGCGTCCATGGCGGCCTCTGGTGCGATAACGGCAAGGGACCGCGGATGCTAGCAGCCGCTCACAGTCTAAATGTTTCCTGCCTGCCGTTCCTGCCTGCCGTTCCTGCCTGCCTTTCCTGCCTGCCTTTCCTGCCTGTCGCTCCTACCTGCCGCTCTTTCCCTGCCGCCACAGCCAGGCGGCGACGCGACGCCCGGCTTCCTTACCGCCAAACAGCCCTACTTTCGGTCCAGCGCGTCGATGTCGCGCCGTCGCAACCAGAGCAACACCAATCCCGGCACGGCGATCAGCACGGTCAACAAAAAGAACACCGGCCAACCGAAAGACTCCACCAGCACCGGCGTCAACGGCCCGGCCAGATACGTTCGGCCCACGGCCGACAACGCCGAGAGCAACGCGAATTGCGTGGCCGAGAATTGGCCCGCGCAGAGCGCCATCAACAGCGCCACGAACGCAGCCGTGCCCAGGCCGCCGCACACGTTCTCGATGCCTACGCCCAGCGCCATGAGCGCGATGCTTTTCGGGCTGATCGCAATCAGCCAATACGCCAGATTCGACACGGCCTGCAGCACGCCAAACCACATCAGCGACTTGTACAAGCCCAACCGCGCCATCAGCGTGCCGCCGGCCAAGGCCCCGAAAATCGTGGCCGTCAGACCGAGAACCTTGTTGACGGTCCCGACCTCGGTAGCTGAAAAACCTGCACCGCGAATCAGGAACGTGGTCGACAAGGCGCCGGCAAATGCATCGCCCAACTTGTAGAACACGATGAGCGCCAGAATGGTGAGCGCATCGCCGCGGCTGAAGAAATCCTTGAAAGGTTCGATCACGGCGCGCGCCAGTGACCGTGGCTGTCTGGCCGGTGCCTCGGGCTCAGGCGCCAGCAACGTGGCGATGGCACACAAGGCCATCAGGCCGCCCATCATCACGTACGTATAGCCCCATCCCAGCCAGCGATCGGCAATCACCAGCGCCAGGCCGCCGGACACCACCATCGCCAGCCGATAGCCCAGGGTGCGGATCGCCGCCCCGGCCCCGCGTTCTTCCGGGCGCAGCACATCGCTGCAATAGGCGTCGAATGCAATGTCCTGCGTGGCCGACAGGAACGCCACGGCCACCGCCAGCAGTGCCAGGGTAAAAAGTGCATTGGAGGGCGAAAACGCGCCCATCGCCATGATGCCCACCGACAGCAGCAATTGCGTGATCAGCATCCAGCCGCGCCGGCGGCCCAGCAACGGCGGCACGTAGCGGTCGATCAGCGGTGCCCAGAGAAACTTGAGTGTGTAGGCCGAACCGACGAGCGTCAGAAAGCCGATTTCCTGCAGCGACACCCCATCCAGGGTGGCCCAGGCCTGCAGTGCCCCGCCGGTCAGCGCCAGCGGCAACCCGCTCGCAAAACCCAACACCAGCAACGGCGCCACGCGTGCGCCGAAATAAATGCGATATGCCGAAGCGATGGGCCTGCTCCCGAAAATCAGACAGTCGCGAAGCGGTAGGCCGCCAACGTGCTGCGCCATTGCGGCAGCACGCGAACTTCGCGATCGTGCTTGAACGTCGCGCGTTCGAGGATGCGAAACCCCAGATCCTGGGCCAACGCCTCGAAATCGTGCAACGTGCACAAGTGGATGTTAGGCGTGTTGTACCACTGATAAGGCATCTGCTTGCTCACCGGCATCCGCCCGCGCAAAATCGACCAGCCGTGCGGCCAATAACCGAAATTGGGAAACGACACGATGCCGAAATCCGCGACCCGCGCCATCTCGCGCAGGATGTGCTCGGTGCGGTGCATCGACTGCAGCGTCTGCGACAGCACGACCGTATCAAACTGCTTGTCGTCGAACAACGCCAGCCCGTCTTCCAGGTTTTGCTGGATGACCTGCACCCCGCGCCGCACGCACTGAATCACATGCGCATCGTCGATTTCGACGCCCGCGCCCAGCACTTGCCGATCGTCGCGCAGCGACGCGAGCAACTCGCCGTCGCCACAGCCCAGATCCAGCACCCGGCTTCCCGGCGCCACCCATCCGGCGATCCGCGCCAGATCCGGACGTAAACCGGCTGACCCGCTTGTCATAGCGTCTCCCGTGCGCTGACTCGTCATGGACGTTCCCGCCCATTCTCATCCAGCGGCAATAAATCCATTTCTTCGGCGATGCGATCGAAGTAGCCCCGCACCACCGCCATGTAGCGTTCGTCGTCCAGCAGGAAGGCGTCGTGCCCGTGGGGCGCGTTGATTTCGGCGTACGTTACGGGCCGGCCGCTTTTGAGCAAGGCGCGCACCATTTCGCGCGAGCGCTCCGGCGGAAAGCGCCAATCGGTGGTGAACGACACCAGCAGAAAATCGGCTTGCGCCGGCGCCAACGCGACCGCCAGATCGCCGTTGGTGGCCCGCGCCGGATCGAAATAATCCAGCGCCCGGGTGATCAGCAGATAGGTGTTGGCGTCGAAGTAGCGCGAGAACTTCTCGCCTTGATAGCGCAGGTACGACTCGACCTCGAATTCGACGTCGTAGCCATAGCGGTATTCGCCGTCGGCCGCCGCATCCCGCTGCGTGCGCCCGAACTTGGTGGCCATGTCGTCGTCGGATTGATACGTGATGTGGCCGATCATGCGCGCCACCGATAATCCGCGGCGCGGCACCGTATCGTGGGCGTAGTAATCGCCCCCGTGAAAATCCGGGTCGGTGATGATCGCCCGTCGCGCCACTTCGTTGAAGCCGATATTCTGCGCCGACAGGCGCGGCGTGCTGGCGATCACCACGCAATGCGCCACCCGCTCGGGCAATGCAATCGCCCAGCTCAGGGCCTGCATGCCGCCCAATGAGCCGCCCATGACGGCCGCAAACCGGTCGATACCGAAATGATCGGCCACGCGGGCTTGTGCATGGACCCAATCTTCCACGGTCAGCACCGGAAACGCCGCGCCCCAAGGCTTGCCCGTTTCCGGATTGGTGCTGGCCGGGCCGGTGGAGCCGAAGCACGAGCCGAGGTTATTGATGCCGATCACGAAAAAACGGCGGGTATCGAGCGGCTTGCCGGGGCCCACCATGTTGTCCCACCAGCCGATATCCTTGGGATTATCGGCCGCCACACCGGCCACATGATGCGAAGCATTGAGGGCATGGCAGATGAGAACGGCGTTGTCGCGGCGGGCGTTGAGCGTGCCATACGTTTCGACGGCGAGCTCGTAGGCATCCAGGCTCTGGCCGTTGGCCAGCTTGAGCGGGACGTCGAACGACAGGAATTGAGCGTTTACGACACCGACGGAGCCGGGATCAGCGGCTGTGGGTGTGTGTGCGGCAACGGCGGATACGCCGGTGGCGCGCAAGGGAGTTGCGGTCATAACGGACCTCTTTAGCTGGATTTATGAGGCGCCCGCAAGCGGATCAGTGCAAATCGGCGCCATGACTAGATCGATATTCTAGCACCCGGGAATACGGTCATTCGCCCGTGTGCGGGCCGATGTACTCGTAGTGGGTGGTGTTGATGCGGGAGATGCGCCACTCGACCGGGCGCTGATGATACGAGTACGCAATGCGATGCACCTCGAGCACGGCAAAGCCCGGCGCCACGTCCAGCCAGACGGCATGCTGCAGGTCGGCATGCGCCACCGACAGCCGCTCCTCCGTAGCGATCACATTCACCTCGAATGCATCCTGGTAGAAGTTGTACAGCGTGCTGGGGCGCGCCTTGAGCTGCGCCTCGGTCAGCCCGCGAAACAGGGCATCCGGCACCACCACGCTATCCACCAGCACCACATCGCCATGCAGCGACAGCAGGTTGCTGAACTCGAACACCATCTCGTCCGGCCCGAGCTGCAGCGCGTCACGTGCGGCGGCCGACGCGCGCACGCGGCGAAATGTGAGCAGCGCATTGGTGGGATAGGCCTTTTGGCCATCCTTGCGTTGCAAGCGGAAGTAGCGAAAAAAGTGCGAGTTGCGCTTATGCGCGGCAACGAACGTCCCTCGTCCCTGCTGCCGCGTCAGGATGCCATCGGCCACCATGTCGTCGATCGCCTTGCGCAGCGTGCCGATCGCCACGCCGAACCGGCTGGCCAACACCTTTTCAGGCGGCAAGGCGTCGCCCTGCTTCCACTCGCCCATGGCAAGCGCGGACAGCATGGCGTCCTTGATTTGCCGGTAGAGCGGACCCTGCGCGCCAGCCGCGGGAACGTCCGCGCCGGTGACGTGCGCGTCAGTGTCTTTCATCGTGATTCTCGAAGCCTCAACGTCATTGTAGGTCGCCTATCCGCCCCAGGCACATCAGGGCGTGGTGCTCCAGATCAGGAATGGCAACAACACAACATACAGCACGGTGGACACCATTACGGCACCCGCCGCCACATCATGCTGATCGGTGTAGCGCCGAATGTACATATAGCTCACCACCGCGCACGGCATCGTCATCTGCATGGCCAGAGCGCCGTTGAGCTGGGGCGACAACGGCAGGAACGCGACCATGGCGTACCCCACGAACAGGCCCACCGACAGCCGGATCGTCCCCACCACGGCGCCCGTACGCAAGCTGTTCGTGGGAATCAGTGCCAGCGCATGGCCCAGGCTGATCAACATCAGCGGCACGGTGACCGCACCCAGGATGCGGGTCATGTCGAGCAGCCAGACCGGCACGTCCACACCCGTGATGCGCACCAGCGCGGCCGCCACGCACGCCAGCAAAATCGGACTTTTCCATGCGCCAGCGGCATGGGCGCCAGGCAATGAACGCACGCCCAAGGTATGCATCAAAAACGAGCTGACGGCGAAAAACGCGATCGAGGCCGAGAGCCCTTCATCGCCGAATACCATCTGGGTGAGCGGCAACCCCAGATTGCCGGCGTTGGGAAAGGCCGCCAACAGCAACAGTTTGCGCACCGGCATGCCGAGCAATTTGAGAATCAGCACCGAGATTGCCGCGCCCAGCGCGAGTGCGCCCACCGTGGAGCCTACGATCAGCAACAAGGTTTCGGACGGCAGATCCGTTGTGACCAGCGTGTGGAACACCAGCGCCGGCGTGGTGACCGATGTGACGAGCACCGTGATGAACGAACCGGCAAACGGATAGTCGCGTTTGGCCCAAACGACGCCGATGCCGACGATGCCGATCAACGGCGCCAGCATGCCAAACGCCGAACCGTAGAGCGCGAGGAATGCCGTCATCGCGTGACCCCGTACCTGCCGGCGGCTGGCGTCATGATGCGCGCCGCGTTCGGCCCGCCAATCCGCACGCGCATCGACACGGGCCTATTTGCCGCGGCGGCGTCATGATGGGCATCGCGATCGAATGCGCGAACGTCACCGGCTTCAAGAAGGAAAAAAGTCATGCGGTCTATCAAACCCTTATCGCCGCGCGAGGCGGCCTGTCTGTATTGGGTGGCCCTGGGAAAAACCAGTTGGGAAACGGCGCGCATCCTCGAGTTGAGCGAGCGCACCGTGAATTTCCATTTGGGCAATGCCCGCGCGAAACTCGGCGCCACCACGCGCACCGCCGCCGTCGCGATGGCTTTGAAACAAGGTTCGCTCAATGCCGTCACCGCTTGACCGACGCCCCACGTACGAATTCGGCAGCGTGTTCGGGCGTGAGGCTCTCAGCAGTGCCCATTGCCACCACTTCGATCAATGCCCGATCGGTGACCCATACTCGCGCGAGCAACCACGGTGGCGCTCTTCCGGCAACACCGGTTTTACCGGTAATGCGAATATCGTCGCCAAAGGCCGGCAAAGTCTGCGGCACCTCGGCACCTACATTGGCATACAAGGATCGGATCAGCGTCTCGCCCAATTGGCGCGGCATGTCCGGCACCCCTTGCGCAGCGGGCGGCAAGGGGGCGTATCCCACAGCGAACAGCGCGTCACCGACGGTGGCCGTGGTCAGCGAGAAGGTGATTTTCTGGTTTCCCAGCGGCAGATCGCGCGATTCGGTGCTGGCTCGAGCGGGAAAAATCGCTTGCACCTGACCGTCGGCGACCGTCAATTCGCGCCAGTTGTAATCGGGCGAGCAGGCGGACAACAGGGCGGCAAGCGGCAAAACCGCGCCACAAAGCGCACGGCGCCACGAGAAAGAGAGACCGGACAACGGCGTAAATTCCAGCAAAATCGATCGGATCGTATTGATCCCAAACGGAATTGTCGCCTATTTCAGTGGCAAAGCCCATATTTCCAGCGTGCCGATCCACCGGATATCATGACCCTGTGCCATACAAGGTCGCGCCAGCGCATCGCCGCAACACCACGTAAAATCCTCGCCTCAACTTTTCACCCTACAGACAACGCCACCGTGACCGATTCATTTCACAGCCGACTAGACCGCCTGGATCGCCGGCGCGATCTGCTTACGCAGACATTGCGCGGCATCGAAAAAGAAGGCTTGCGCGTCGACGCGAGCGGCGTACTGGCCAAGACGCCGCACCCCGCCAGCCTGGGGTCGGCGCTCACGAACGAAAAAATCACCACCGATTACTCCGAGGCGTTGCTGGAGCTGATCACCGGCACGCACACCGGCGTGGACGCGCTGCTGGACGAGCTGCGAGATACCCACCGCTATGTGTACGGCAAGCTTGGCCGCGAATTGATCTGGAATCAATCGATGCCGGCGCAATTGCCTGCCGAGCCCGAGATCCCGATCGCCTGGTACGGCACGTCCAATACCGGCATGCTCAAGCATGTCTACCGGCGCGGCCTGGCCGAGCGCTATGGCAAACGCATGCAATGCATCGCCGGCCTGCACTACAACTTCTCGTTGCCGGACGCGATCTGGAGCGAACTGGATACACCGGGCGACACGCTGCAGGACCGGCGGTCGGCCGGCTATATCGCGCTCATCCGCAATTTCACGCGCTATGCGTGGTTGCTGATGTATCTGTTTGGTGCCGCACCGGCGCTCGATCGCCGTTTTCTCGATGGCGACGGCGGTCTCGAAACCTTCGATGCCGACACGCTTTATCTGCCCTACGCGACCAGCTTGCGCATGAGCGATCTGGGCTATCAGAGCGAGGCCCAGTCGCAGCTCAAGCTTTGCTACAACGATCTCGACACCTTTCTCGGTCGCATCTACGGCGCTGTCACGCAACCCTGGCCCGAGTACGAAGCCATCGGCACGCACCGCGATGGCGAATGGATTCAGCTCAACACCAACGTGCTGCAGATCGAAAACGAGTACTACTCGATCATCCGCCCCAAACGCGCCACGGGCCGCTGCGAACGTCCCGTCACGGCCATGGCCGAACGCGGCGTGCAGTACATCGAAGTGCGTTGCCTGGACATCGATCCCCACGAGCCGATCGGCGTCGCCGCCGACACCAGCCTGTTCGTCGATGCGTTCCTCTTGTATTGCGCCACGGCCGATAGCCCCCTGTTCCCCGAGAATGGGTACTGCACACGCAGCGAAGATAACTTCGCGACCATCGTCAAGGCCGGCCGCAAGCCTGGCCTCATGCTCGATCGCGACGGCGAGGCCGTCTCGCGCGAAGCCTGGGCGACCGACCTGCTCGCCGGCATTCGCGCCTGTGCCGAGGTGCTCGATCGCGCGTATGGCGGCGATCGCTACGCGCAAGCGGTCGCCGCGCAGCATGTCAAAGTCGACAATCCCGACGCCACGCCCTCGGCGCGCGTGTTGGCCGGCATGCGCGAAAGCGGCTTGTCGTTTACCGCCTACACCCTGGCGCAGAGCCAGGCGCATGCCGATACGCTGCGCCAGGTGCCGCTGACGGGCGCTCTACTTGCTGAATACGAGGCCGGCGTCGCGGCGTCCATCGAAGCCCAACGCAAGCTGGAAGCCGACGACGCCATCGATTTCGACACCTACGTCGCCCGTTATCGCGAAGCGCTCAAGACACCGCCCGGCTTTGTTCGGGCTTCGTCCACGCTGGCGTGAAACGCAGCGGCCCCTTGATTTGCAGGAGAACGAACCATGCGCATTGCCCCTCTGCTACTCGTTGCCGCCATGGCGGCACTGGTCACCGCCTGTGCCACCAAGCCGTCCACCGTCGCCACCGTTCCCAATGTCGACCTCAAGCGGTATGTGGGCAAGTGGTATGAGATTGCGCGCTTCCCGATGTTCTTCCAACGCAAATGCGTGGGCGACACCACTGCCGAATACACGGCCAATCCGGATGGCACGATCAAGGTCGTGAATCGCTGCCGTACCGAAGACGGCACCTTCGACGAAGCCGACGGTACGGCTACGGTGGTTGCCGGCAGCAACAACGCCAAGCTCGAAGTGTCGTTCTTCAAACCCTTCAAGGGCGACTACTGGATCATCGGTCTGGATCCCCAGTATCGCTGGGCCGTCGTGGGCGCGCCCGACCGCGACTATTTGTGGTTGCTGTCGCGGACGTCGACCCTGTCGGATGCCGACACCCAGAAGGCCTTGGACACCGCTCGCGCCCAAGGCTACACGTTCGAAAAGCTGGTTTATACCCCCCACGGCGCGCAATAAGCGCCATCCCGCGCATCCGGCGAGGCCCACGGGCACGCCGGATGCGCTATGCGTTGCGGGCGTCATACCCGGACGCAACGATCAGCGACACCTAGGCTTTCCGCCGCCTCCAACGTTCCTCGCATCACGCCCAAAAAAAGAAATTACCACTGCATGTTCGCAGCGATTGCCATCACCACGTCTGACTCTGCGTGGCCGGCTTTGAGGAATTGGAGAGAAACCTTATGAACACCACCCCCTTGCGCACGGATGCGTCCGTTGCCGCGACGTACCAAGGCGAATCGTCTGCATCGGCCGTCTCCTGGGCGGCCATTTTTGCGGGCGCAATTGCCGCCGCCGCCCTGTCCTTAACCTTGCTTACCGCGGGTTCGAGCCTGGGATTTGCAACGATGTCCCCGTGGGGTAACGATGGCGCCTCCGCCACCACCCTCGGTATCGGTGCGATCGTCTGGCTGATCTTCACCCAGATCATCTCAGCGGGCTTGGGCGGTTATATGGCCGGCCGTCTGCGCACCAAGTGGGTCAACACCCATTCCGACGAAGCCTATTTCCGCGATACCGCACATGGTCTGCTCGTCTGGGCCGTCGGTGCACTGATCACCGCATTCATGCTCACCTCGGCCTTGTCGTCGATCGTCAGCGGTACCGCACGTGCAGGCGCCAGCGCCTTGTCGGGTGCCGGTTCGGCCATCAGCTCCACCGTGGGCGGCGCTGCCGACATGGTCAGCCGCAATGGCAACCTGGGTTCGATGGACATGGACGGGATGGTCGACTCGCTGTTCCGTGGCGGACGTCCTGACGCAGCCGGCAACCCGCGCGAAGTGCGTGCGGAAGTCGGTCGCATCGTGAGCCGCAGCATCAGCCGTGGCGATATGTCGCAGGAAGACAAGTCGTACGTGGCCAGCGTGATTGCCGCGCAAACCGGCGTGGACCAAGCCACCGCTGAAAAGCGCATCACCGATGGCATCGCTCAAGCCAAGAAGACCGTTGAAGATGCCAAGAATGCAGCGAAAGAAGCGGCCGACAAGGCACGCAAGGCCGCTGCTGCCTTCGCATTGTGGGCCTTCCTGTCGCTCATGATCGGCGCGTTGAGTGCTTGCATCGCCGCGACGATGGGTGGCAAGTCGCGTGACCGCGTGACGCGTTAATTCGCAACCGGCGCGTTGCGCCGGGAGGGGTGATGCAGGTTATGCAAACCCTTTCCGGATCGATCGCCGATCGCGTCAAGAATCCCAGCTTCGGCTGGGATTTTTTTCGTCTTTCGTGATCGTCGCGCCTAAGCTGGTGACATCGGGATCGTCCGGTGTAAGCTCCCGCGGTTGGACCTAACAACAACGAACGACTCCCGGGAGGATAAGAGGATGACAACCTTGAACGCTGCGGCAAACGGTGACGTTGAGACATCGCGTGCGGATGCCGTGTATCGCAAGGTGGGCTGGCGGCTGATCCCGCTGCTGTTCGTCTGCTACATCGCCGCCTATCTCGATCGCGTGAACGTCGGCTTTGCAAAACTGCAGATGCAGAGCGCATTGCAGTTCAGCGAAACGGTGTATGGCCTGGGGGCCGGCATCTTCTTCATCGGCTACTTCCTCTTCGAAGTACCCAGCAACGTCATCCTGCATAAAGTGGGTGCGCGCCGCTGGATCGCCCGCATCATGATCACGTGGGGTCTGCTTTCGGCCGGCACCATGTTCGTCACCACGCCCCAGGCGTTTTATATTCTGCGTTTTTTCCTGGGCGCGGCCGAGGCCGGCTTTTTCCCCGGCATCATCCTGTACCTCACTTACTGGTATCCGGCGCATCGGCGCGGCAAGGCCACATCGTTGTTTCTGGCGGCGATTCCGTTTGCCGGCATTTTAGGCGGCCCGTTTTCGGGCTGGATCCTGAAGACCATGAACGGCGTCAATGGTTGGGATGGCTGGCAGTGGTTGTTCTTGCTGCAGGGCTTGCCCACCGTGGCCATCGGCCTGATCGTGCTGGGCTATCTCGACGACCGCGTTCGCGATGCAAAATGGCTCACGATGGACGAGCGTGAACTGGTGGCGCGCGACATTGCGGCAGAGGCGTCGGGCAAGGCCGAGGGTGGCGTGCGCTCGGTACTGGCCAATCCGCGCGTGTGGCTGCTGGCGATCGTGTACTTCTGCTTTACCTCCGGCTTGTACGGCATCAGCTTCTGGTTGCCCAGCATCATCAAGGCATTGGGCGTCAACGATCCACTGAACGTGGGTTTGCTCAGTGCCGTGCCCTGGACGTTGGGCGTCATCGCCATGTACCTGGTCGCCCGCAGCGCCGACCGCATGCTCGAACGTCGCTGGCATTCGGCGGTTTCCGGTGTGGTGGGTGCGGCAGGGTTAATCCTTAGCGTGGTGTTCCATGCGGATGCAATGATGTCGATTGCCGGCTTGACGCTCGCCACCATGGGCATCATGGCGTGCCTGCCGGTGTTCTGGGGCTTGCCCACCGCCTTTCTCGGCGGCGCGGCCGCCGCCGCCGGGATTGCGCTCATCAATTCGATCGGCAACCTTTCCGGCTTTGCCGCGCCCTACCTGATCGGCATGATCAAGGATGCCACGCAGAGCACGGACGCCGGGATGTACATGCTCGCGGTGCTGTTGTTGATTGGCGCGGCATTGGTATTGATGGCGCGCACGCCCAAAACGCGCTGAAAGTATGGGGGAAACGTGGCGAATTCTTAAAAAAGGACGAACGCCACGGTTTCGGCACACAACGTGCTTAATGGCCCTGCCGGCATGACCTCCCATGCCGTTACGGCCACGGAATCCCCATGACAACGAGCTTTTCCATCTCCGAAGGCGCGCCCTTTCCGCTGGGCGCCACCTTGAGCGGCGAAGGCGTGAACTTCGCCCTATTTTCGGCCCATGCCACCAAAGTCGAGCTGTGTCTGTATGACGAGACGGGTGAGAATGAAATCGCCCGCATCTCGCTGCCGGAATACACCGACGAAGTCTGGCACGTGTTCGTCAAAGATCTGAAGCCGGGCGCCTTGTATGGCTACCGCGTGCATGGTCCTTATGATCCTGCCGCCGGTCACCGCTTCAATCCCAACAAACTGCTGCTGGATCCCTATGCCCGTGCGCATTTCGGCGAGCTGAAATGGGATCCGTCCGTGTTCGGCTATACGCTGGATGCCGACGATGCCGACCTCACATTCGATGAACGCGACAGCGCCCCGTTCATGCAGAAATGCCAGGTCGTGGATCAGAACTTCACGTGGGAACATCCCTCGGAAGTACGCGTGCCGTGGGAAAAGACGATTTTTTACGAAACGCATGTGCGCGGATTCACCAAGCGCCACCCGGCCGTACCGGAAAAGCATCAGGGCACGTTCGAAGGCCTGGGCCATGACGCCGTCATCAAGCACATCAAGGATCTGGGCGTGACGTCGGTCGAGCTGCTGCCGATCCATGCGTTCTGCAACGACAGCTACCTGATCGACAAAGGCCTCACGAATTTCTGGGGCTACAGCACGATCGGTTTCTTCGCTGCCGATCCGCGCTTTTTCGCCAACGGGTCCGGCGCGATCGCCGAACTCAAGCACATGATCGACAAGTATCACGAGGCCGGCCTGGAAGTGATTCTCGACGTGGTCTACAACCATACGGCCGAAGGCAGCGAGCGCGGCCCTACGCTCTCGTTCCGCGGCATCGACAACGCCTCGTACTACCGCCTGATGCCTGACGAGCCGCGTTATTACATCAACGACACCGGCACCGGCAACACCCTCAATCTGTCGCACCCGCGCGTGCTGCAGATGGTCACGGATAGCCTGCGCTACTGGGTCACCGAAATGAAGGTCGATGGTTTCCGTTTCGACCTGGCGACGATTCTTGCGCGCGAAACCTACGGCTTCGACGAAGGCGGCGGCTTTCTGGACAGCTGCCGCCAGGATCCCATCCTCTCGAGCGTCAAGCTCATCGCCGAGCCCTGGGATTGCGGTCCGGGCGGATACCAGGTGGGCGGCTTCCCGCCCGGCTGGGCCGAATGGAACGACAAGTATCGCGACACCGTGCGCGCCTTCTGGAAGGGTGAGGAAGGGTTCGCTGCCGAGTTGGCCACGCGCATCACGGCGTCGGGCGACAAGTTCAATCATCGCGGCCGCCGTCCATGGGCCAGCGTGAACTTCATTACCGCGCACGACGGCTTCACGCTCAACGACTGGGCCTCGTACAACGAGAAGCACAACGACGCCAACGGCGAAGACGGCAAGGACGGACACTCGGACAATCGCTCCTGGAACTGCGGCGTGGAAGGTCCCACCGACGATCCGGAAATCCGTGCCCTGCGTGAACGCCAGAAGCGCAACATGCTGGCCACCCTGCTGCTCTCGCAAGGCACGCCGATGATTCTCGCCGGCGATGAATTCGGTCGCACGCAGGAAGGCAACAACAACGCCTACTGCCAGGACAACAACATCAGTTGGGTCAACTGGGATATCCAGGAGGAAGGCAATGCGCTGATCGAGTTCACCCGGAATTTGATCACGTTGCGCCATGCCTTGCCCGTGTTGCGGCGCGGCCGCTTTCTGACCGGCGATTTCCAGGAAGATCTGCAGATCGCCGATGTGAAGTGGTTGAGTCCGTCGGGCGATCAGCTGAGCGATGAACAGTGGGGCGACGCCGATATGCGCTGCTTCGGTCTGGTCATCGATGGACGCGCCCGCGTGTCGGGCATCCGTCAACCTGCTTCGGATGCAACGATTCTGATCGTGTTCAACGCCCATCACGATGTGGTGGACTTCACGTTGCCGGAGATTCCGGGCAGCGATCAGTGGCAGTGCATGATCGACACCAACATGCCGGTACGCGAAGAGTTGCCCGATTTCGAATCGGGCGATGTGTACCAGGTTACCGGCCGCTCGGTGTTGTTGTTTGCGTTGCATACGAAGGGCGCCACCCGTCGCATCTTCAAGCAGCTGGCTGAAGAGTTGACCGAAACGCCGACCGACACGCAATAAGGCGTCGAACAGGTTGAAACGCCGGACCGCTCACGCGGTTCGGCGTTTCTTTTTGGGCGACGAGACACCGTCTTCGTTATGTCGGCTTAACGTGGCGTACGCAACGTGCGGTATCGGGCAACCATTGGCGTTCGATATTACGAAATAGCTGCGTCACGCAAGTTCGACACGTGCGCGGCCCGCCCCTTTCGCACGATAGAGTGCCGCATCGGCCCGCTCGATCAGATGATGAAACGCATGCGTGCGATCCGGCGTCGCGCCCGCCACCCCTACGCTTACCGTGGCGATGCCGCCCACGCCGTCCGGATGCGCAATGCCGAGCGCCGCGACCGCATCGCTGATGCGGTGCGCGATCGGCACGGCTTGCTCTGCGCTGGTGTCGGGCAGGATCACCACGAATTCCTCGCCCCCATAGCGCGCGACGAACGTGTGATCGTCGCCGGTACTGTGCGCAATGGCATCGGCCATGCGACGCAGCAGGTCATCCCCCGCTCGGTGACCATAGCGATCGTTGAACAGCTTGAAATTATCGGCATCGATGAAGAGAATCGACAGCGGCGATTGCCTGCGTCCCGCACGCTCCCACTCCATCGCCATCACTTCGTCGAAGCGCCGGCGGTTGGCCAGGCTCGTCAAACCGTCGGTGCGCGCGAGCACGTCCAACTCGGCCTGTATCAACCGCCTGCGACGCAGCTCACGCTGGAACAACATCGTGAGCGTGGTCACGGCAACGCACAAAATCAAAGTGATGGGACCCAGCACCATGGTTTTCGTGCGCCACGGTTTCATGATTTCATCGACGGACAGGCCGAGATTGAGAATCAACGGGAAGCCCCGAACATTACTGAACGTATACAACCGTTCGACATTATCGGTTGAGGCGCGATTGACGAAACTGCCTACATGCTCTTCCTTGATCCGGCGAAATGTGGCGGAACCGCTCATATCGCGCCCGATTTCACTGGCGATATACGGCTGACGCATCAGCATGATGCCGTCGGCGCGCATCAATCCAATGGCGGCTTCATTGCCGAGCGCCAGTCCGGTAAATTTTTCGCGCACGTACGACAGCCGCATTGCGCCGAGCACGACGCCGGCAAAGCTGCCATCCGGATTGAACAGCCTGCGGCTCAGTCCTATGCTGGGATCGCCGTCGCGCAACCGGCTCTGATAAGGAGCGCTGACGAACAATCCCGCGTCGGGACGGGCCTTGTGAATCGCGAAATAATCGCGATCGGCGAAGTTGCCTTGTCGCGGAACGATCGAACCGGAGTCGAAGCGGATATTGGCTTCGGTATCGAGCACGAGGATCGACCCCAGGTGTTCAGTGACCGCAGCCGTGGCGAACAAGAGCTGCTGCCGTAGCGCGGGCCCGGCATGCTCGAATCCCGGCGTGCGAATGGCCTGCGCGACCGACATCAACGTCACGTCGTACAGTTGCATCGAACGGGAGATGTCATCTTCGAGCGTGATCAGCAGGTTACGCGCGGATTGCGCCGACCGGTTCCAGTCGCTCTGCCGGTCGGTCCACAGCATGGTCAGCGCCACGCCCAGGATGCATAGAACGATCAACGCCCCCAGTGCGTTGAGCGTGCGATAAAACCGCAAGGCCACCATGCGTGCCTCCCGGGGCATCGTTGCTACTTTTTTGGTCGAGTCTCTGACGGACGCCCGACGCAGAGCCGTAGTTTAGGCCATTGCCAGTCACCCGTCGCCCCCGCCGGTATTGCGCGCATTGCGCCCCATGTCGGCGACGTCGTCATCGCCGCCGATCTGGCACCTGCCCGCTGCACCCGGTAAGCTGTGGTCTCCATCACAGGGAGTCACGATGAAATTGAGCGGCTTTAAAGTTCTCACCTTCGACTGCTATGGCACGCTGATCGACTGGGAAACCGGCATACACGACGGCCTGAAGCCATTGCTGGCCAAGCATGACAAACCCTTGTCGAAAGATGAAGCGCTCGAGATCTACGCGCGGCATGAGGCAGATCAGGAAGCGGCGACGCCAGACATGCCGTATTCGCAGTTGCTCTCCGTGGTGTACAAGCGCGTGGCTAAAGAGTGGGACATCCAGGTCGACAATCAGGAGGCCAATATCTTCGGCGCGTCGGTGCCGGACTGGCCCGAGTTTCCCGATTCGGTCGAGGCGTTGGCATATCTGAAGCAGCACTACAAGCTCGTCATCCTCTCCAACGTCGATCGGATCTCGTTTCGCGCCAGCAACGCGCGTTTGAAGGTCGCGTTCGACGCCATCTACAGTGCGCAGGATATCGGGTCATACAAGCCCAATCCTAAAAATTTCGAGTACATGCTGGAGCGGCTGAAAAGCGATCTGGGATTGGAAAAAAGCGACGTGCTGCACACGGCACAGAGCCTGTTCCACGACCATGCCACCGCCAATCGGTTCGGTCTCGCCTCGGCCTGGATCGACCGGCGCCACGACACGGAAGGCTGGGGTGCCACCATGCCCCCGCCCGGCACGCCGCACGTCGACTTCCGCTTCGAAAGCATGGCCGCCATGGCGCAGGCCCATCGCGACGAGCTTGCCGGCCGTTGACGCGCGCGCGTGGCGCAGACGTGGGAACGGTACTTGCCTAATGGCCCGGGTAACGCTGGCGGTGATCTTTGCCGCCGGGACTCGATTCATTATTCGGATAGGCAAGTCAAAATGAAAATCCTGCTGTGGGCCATCGTGATCATTTTCCTCATCGGCTTGGCCGTAGTGACGGGCTTTTTCAAACTTATTTTCTAATCACGCGCGTCCCAACGGATGCTCGGCTGACGGCGCACCGGGATTGATGCCGCCGTTCTCATTTTCATGCGGGGATCCATCATGCTACGCAAACTCATCGTATTCGCCATCACCTCCGGCCTGGCCAAGAAGCTCTATCAGAGCGTCATGAACAAGCGCGCTGCCAGCACGGTGGCCGCACGCGGCCGCACCGGTGCCCCCCGCCGTCGCGTCTAAGCGAAATCCCACCGGCGCAGGTGTCCGGAGGAAGCAAACCCGCCAGGCTTCTGCCTGGCGTTTTTGCGTGCAGGTTTAACGCATGCCTGCGGTGTGCACGACGCGTGTACCGAGGGTTGCCAGCACGTCAGCCCGGCACGCCAGCAGCGCCGCTTTCAACTCGGGCAGCACGCGCTCGAATCGCGCCTGCGGCACGGCGATCGAGATCGCATAGGGTGGCCCCTCGGGCGGCACGACCGAGATGCCGATCGCACACACCCCATCCGAATGCTCCTGGCGGTCGTAGGCAAAGCCGGTGCGCCGCACCGCTGCAATATCGGCCAAGAGCGCGGGTAAGGTCGCAATCGTGTGCGGTGTATAGGCGTACCAACCGTCGCCCAGTAAACGCGCGATCGCACGATCCGGCATCGTGGCCAACGCGGCTTTGCCGTTGGCGGTGCAGTACAGCGGAAACATCGTCTCGCGCGAGGGCGCAACGCGAAGCTCCTGTGTAGACACCGTTTGCTCGATGAAACGCAGGTGCGCGCCCGCGAGTTGCGAGAGATCGACGGTTTCGTCGACACGGCGATGCAGGGCATGCAGGTGTGCGCGCAAGGCCGCTTGCAGGTCGGGCCTGGAGGACGACGCTGCGAGGCGTGCGATGCCGGCACCGATGGAAATACCGTCCGCATCGATTGCGACGAGCGTTTCGCCAAGCAAGGCCTGGACGATGCGCTGTACGGTCGAGCGCGGTAGATCGACCCGCGCGGCAATTTCGCCATAACTCATCCCGCGGCCCGCTTCGCTCAACGCGCGCAGAATGGCTGCGGCACGGGCAATGACTTGAATGCCGCCTGCATGACGGTCGGGACCATCATGTGAGGGTGACGCCCCAGCGGCAGTGGCAATTGAGGTGGACATTGAGGTGGAGATTCAGGTGGACATTGAGGTGGCGGTCAACACGGCACCCGATGCTGCAACGTCATTTGATGCAGGCATGGCGGATCACACAAGTTGAAGGATGACTGTACCGCATTGTGGTTTTTCGCTCAGCTTTTTACCGCACAGCGATACAGTGCAGTTTCTTTCTCACCGCCAATCACTTAAGACTGCAATGCCTATCTCCCGGCAATCCTTTGCCTTCATCCTGCTGCTCGGCGCACTCGCCGCCTTGCCGCCCCTGGCCATCGACATGGGCTTGCCCGCCCTGCCCGACCTCGAGCAGAGCCTTGGCGCATCGTCCACGCTCGCCGGGATGACGCTGAGCGTGTTTCTTTTCGGCTTCGCCGCCGGCCCGCTGGTGCTGGGGCCATTATCCGACCAGTGGGGCCGCCGCCCGATCCTCCTGGGCGGCCTGATGCTCTTTGCCTTGGCGGGCGCCCTGTGCGTGTTCTCACCGTCGATCGAATGGCTATTGGCGGCTCGCCTGTTGCAGGGCATCGGCGCAGGCGCGGGGGCAGTCCTGCCGATCGCCATCGTGCGCGATCTATTTCAAGGCGTGGAAGCACGCATGCGGTTGTCTTACGTGACCTTGGTACTCAGTCTGGCACCCGTGATCGCCCCCATCATCGGCGCGGGGCTGGTGCCGATCGGTGGCTGGCGTGGCATCTACGTGGTTCTGGCCGTGGGCGGTGCAGTACTGCTCGCCGTCACTGTCTGGGGCTTCGAAGAGTCCGCCCCCGCCGCTATGCGCCGCAAGGCAAGCGTCAAACAGGTGTTGGCCAACTACGCATTCGCCTGGCGCCAACCGGTGTGCCGGCGCTTCTTTCTCGTCAACGGCGCCAGCTTCGCCTGCATGTTTGCGTTCATCTCGGGCTCGCCCCTGGTGTTCATCAGCGTATACGGCGTCTCCGCAGGCACCTTCAGCCTGATCTTCGCGTGCGTGGCCGGCGGCACAATCGCCGGGTCGTTTCTGAATACGCGATTGACGGCGCGTCATGTGCCCAGCGCCCGGCTGCTGGGCATGGGTTTGACTCTCGGCGTGTTGGCAACGAGCGTGGTTGCGACGTTGGCGTTCACCGGCCTGGCAACGGCCACTACGCTTGTGCCGTTTCTCGTCTTGAGCAACTTGAGCTACGGCCTGATCGGTCCCAATGCCTCGCACGAGGCGTTGCATCCGCTGCCGCAAATGGCCGGCGTCGCAGCCGCGTTGCTGCGCGCGATCCAGATGCTGCTGGGGAGCGCCGCGAGTGCGCTCGTCGCCTGGGGCTTCGACGGCCGATCGGCGCGTGCCATGGGCGGCGTGATGCTGCTGTTCGCCGTGCTGTCGGCCGTGGCGTTCGTGTGGGGCGGACGCAAGCGGTCGTAGGGGCGACATACGCACGCACGGGCAGCACCGCTGCATTCGAGGCAGCACACCATCACGCGCACACCCGGTGATACGCCGTGACATCACGGCATTTTCTTGCGTCTTTATTTTTTGTATGCAAAGATATACATAAATAAAACGAATCGAGACCGCGCTCCGTGCCCATCGCCAAAGCCAATTCGCAGGCCTACGCCGCCTATAACGAAATCAAGCAGCGCATCTTTGCCGGTGCGTTTGCGCCCAGCGATCGCCTGCGCGAAATCGAGGTGGCGTCGCTGCTCGACATGGGTCGAACCCCGGTACGCGAAGCGCTCAAGCGCATCCACGACGAAGGCCTTCTCACTCACGAACCCGGCCGTGGTCTGGTCGTGACCACGATGGACCAGCAGGACGTCAGTGAGCTCTACGCGATGCGTGAGGTGCTCGAAGGCGCGGCCGCTGCATTTGCGGCCCAGCACGCCACGGCAGCCGAGATCGACAACATGGAGGCCATCTTGCATGAGGGTGAGAACGGCGACCCCGTGGCGACCAATCTCAAGTTTCATGCGGCGGTGTACACCGCCGCGCACAACCGCCATCTCATTCGCTCGCTGCAATCGCTTACCGACACCACTTACCTGCTTGGCCGGAGCACGCTCAGTTCGCCTGAACGCGCCCGCATCGCCATGCAAGAACATTTGGACATCGTCGCCGCCATCCGCAGCCGCGACGCGCAGCGCGCGTCACACGCGGCCCAACAGCATATTCACCAGGCGCTGCTCGAACGCCTGAAGATGCTGCGGCAACGCTAGCCCCGTTTTTCCAAGAAGCCCATAAGAGGAGACAACCCACATGCAGCGCTTCACCCTGAAGTCCATCCCCTTGCTGGCGGCCGCACTGCTGCTGCCCGTCGGTGCGATGGCGCAAAGCTTCCCCACCCGCCCCATCACGCTGGTCGTGCCGTTCGCGGCCGGCGGCGGCACCGACAGCATCGCGCGCGACATGGCACGCACGCTGTCGGACAAACTCGGCCAGCCGGTGGTCGTCGAGAACCGCGGCGGCGGTGGCGGTTCGATCGGCGCCAACCTGGTCGCCAAGGCGCAACCGGATGGCTATACGCTGTTGTTCGCGACGTCGACGTTCGTCACCAATGCTGCGGCCGAAGTGACGAGTTCGTACGACGTCGAGAAATCGTTTGCCCCGGTGGCGATGATCGGCCGGGGTCCGCTCTTGGTAGTCGCCAGCAAGCAATCGGGTATCGGCTCGATCGCCGATCTGCGAAAGGCTGCGGCGGCCTCGAGCGAGGAAGTGAATTTCTGCTCGGCTGGCGCGGGCAGCATCAACCACCTTGCAGGTGAACGCTTCGCACAGAAGGCGAACGTGAAAATGACGCATGTGCCTTACAAAGGCAGCGGTCCCGCCACAATCGATCTGCTGGCCGGACGCGTGCAAGTATTCTTTGCCACGGTGCCCACGATCCTCACGCAGATCACCGATAAGCGCGTGAATCTCTTGGCTGTCACCAGCGCGCAACGGTCGCGTCTCTTTCCCGATACGCCCACGATGGCAGAAGCCGGCATTGCCGACTTCGATATCTCCACGTGGTGGGGCGTGCTGGCACCTGCGGGCACGCCGGCCGCCGTGGTGGACAAGCTCAACACCGCCGTCAACGACGCAGCGTCAGCCGATCTGGTGCGCGATCGCCTGACGCACGAAGGTGCCGACCCGATCAAAGCCACGCCCGCCGACTTCGGCCGCACGCTCTCGAGCGAACTGGCGTTGTGGCGCGGCGTGGTCAAGCAATCGGGCATGCAGCTTAACTAGAACGATGATGGAGACAACCATGCATCACATCGATTCAGCGCTCGATCCCTTGCGCCGCAAGCTGCTGATGGCTGCGGCAGGCGCGGCCTTGACCACCGCATGGCACGGCGCGCATGCCGCCGACGCGTATCCCGCCAAACCCGTCACGGTCATCGTGCCTTATGCACCGGGCGGCCAAGGCGATGTGTTTGCGCGCATCGTGGGCGAACGCTTGGGCGCCGCGCTCAAGCAGACTTACGTCGTCGAAAATCGGCCTGGGGCATCGGGCGCGATCGGTGCACGGCTGGTGGCGCGTGCGCCCGCCGATGGCTACACGCTGATGATGGGCCAAACCGGCGAAATCGCCGTCAACCAATTTGTCGTCAAAGACCTGGGATACGACCCCTTGGTGGATCTCGTACCGGTAGTGCTGGTGGGCGATTCGCCGCTCGTGCTCGCGGTGCCCGAAAAATCGCCCTATCCCACCATCGCGGCGTTGATCGAGGCAGCGCGCGCCAAGCCGGATGCGATTTCGTATGCGTCGTCGGGCACGGCCACGCCGGGTCATTTGGCCGCAGCCGCACTGGGGCTTGCCGCCAAGGTGAGCATGGTGCATGTGCCTTACAAAGGCGCGGGCCAGGCCATGTCGGATCTGCTCGGCGGCCACGTCGACTTTTTCTTCTCCAGCGCCTCCGCCGTGATGCCGCATGTGAAGTCCGGCAAGCTCAAGGCATTGGCGGTGTCCACGCCCCAACGCATCGCAGCACTGAAAGATGTGCCCACGATCGCCGAGACGGCAGCGCCCGGATTTCAATTCAGTTTGTGGGGCGGCTTTTTCGTACCGGCAAAAACCCCGGATAGCGTAATCGACGCACTCAACAAGCAAGTGAACAGCATCCTCGCGGATCCTGCCATCAATAATCGCTTTGCCGATGACGGCACCACCGTGCGCGCGAATACGCCGGCGGAGTTTGCCGCGTTCGTGAAAAGCGAAGCAGAGAAATACAAGGGCTTGGTGCAGGCCACCGGCATCAAGGTAGAGTAGTTATTCAGGCTCGATAAAAAAGGAAAGCGTTATGAAGATCGTCGTATTGCCGGGTGATGGTATTGGCCCCGAAACCATGGCCGTCACCGTAGACGTGCTGCAAGCCGCATCGCACCGGTTTGGCTTGAACCTCGACCTCGATCACGATATTGCGGGTCACGAGAGCCTGAAGCGTCACGGCGCCACCGTCACGCCCGAGTTGCTCGCGAAAGTGAAAGCCGCCGATGGCTTGATGCTCGGGCCCATGGCCACCTACGACTTCAAGGATGAGGCCCGCGGCGAGATCAATCCGTCCAAGTATTTTCGCAAAAGCCTGGATCTGCACGCGAACATCCGCCCTGCTCGCACATACCCAGGCATGACCGCGCGCCTGGGCGAATTCGATCTTGTCGTCGTACGTGAAAACACGGAAGGCTTTTACGCCGACCGCAACGTCGAATCGGGCGGCAGCGAAATGCTCATCACGCCAGACGTGGTGGTGTCGCTGCGCCGCATTACCCGCCAGTGTTGCGAACGCATTGCCCGCTCGGCCTTCGAGCTCGCCATGACGCGAAAAAAACACGTCACCATCGTGCACAAGGCCAACGTGCTCAAGATCGGCGACGGCATGTTCATCGATGCCTGCCAACGTATCGGCCGCGAGTTTCCCGACGTCGCAATCGACGACGTGATCGTGGACGCGATGATGGCCCACGTGGTGCGCGCCCCGCAAAAGTACGATGTGATCGTCACCACGAATATGTTTGGCGACATCCTCTCCGACCTCACCGCCGAACTCTCCGGCAGCCTGGGCTTGGGCGGCTCGCTGAATGCCGGCAGCGACTATGCCATGGGGCAAGCCGCGCACGGTTCTGCGCCCGACATTGCCGGCCAAAACATCGCCAATCCGATCTCCTTGATCCTGTCGGCCGGCATGCTGCTGGGCTGGTATGGCCAACGCAACGGCAAGCAGGCGTTCATCGACGCGGCTGCCGCCATCGACCGCACCATTGCGGATGCCATCGCAGCTGGCGAATGCACGCGCGACGTGGGCGGTTCACTCGGCACACGCGAAGCCGGTGCAGCGTTCGTTGCACGCCTGCAGGCCGCGTAACGATGACGGCCTCGTTTCCTGCCGGCGGCGTCAGGCTGCATCGCCTCTGCCCAGAGGCGGCGTTGCAGTGGAAGCACCATTACCTGAAGGCTGCATCACGATGACCACACCGCTGCCCGAGGGAACCTGCGATTGCCACGTTCACATCGTCGGTTCGCTAACTGACTATCCGATGCTGGCCGACCGGCACTACACCCCCGGGCCGGCATCGGTGGACGACTTGCGTGCGCATATGGGCGCCGTCGGTGCAACGCGTGCGGTGATCGTTCAACCCAGCATCTACGGCAGCGACAACCGCTGCATGCTGGATGCGATGGCGCGCATGAACGGTGCGGCGCGCGGCGTGGCAGTGGTGGAGCGCGATATCGATGACGAGGCGCTGAGCACCCTGCACGAACAAGGGGTGCGCGGGTTGCGCATCAACCTCGAGAGCGTGGGCGCGAGCGATCCCCATGCGATCGGCCAGGCGTTGCAGCATTGGGGCGCACGCATTGCGCCGTTGGGCTGGCACATCCAGATCTATTCGGGACTGGACGCCATGGCAGCGGCCGCCGCCAATCTGCCACCGCTCGACGTGCCCATCGTGCTGGATCACTTCGCGATGATCCCCGCATCCACTTCGCCCGACGATCCGCGTGCCAAAGCGATCATCGCCCTGGTGGCAAGCGGTCGCGCGTACGTGAAATTGTCGGCGTCGTATCGCGTGGACACCGACAGCCGGCATGCCGACGGCGTCCGCAAGCTGGCGCATGCTTTTGCGGATGCCAATGACGCGCGAATACTCTGGGCCAGCGACTGGCCGCACACCAATCGCGAACCCGGACGCCGAGCAACGGAAGTCAGCGCCTATCGCCAGATCGGCGCCGCGCGGCTCAGTGAGGAAGTGCGAGATTGGTTCAGTGACGGCCATGTGCTGCAGGCATTGCTGGTGGCGAATCCGGCGCGGCTCTACGGATTCGAGTGAGCCTGGCGGGAACGCCACATGCTCATCCGTGGACACATAAAAACGGGAACTCACCATCATGACGATCTTTGAAGCGCTTCGCGAAAGCCATGAGATTCAACGCAATCTCGTCAAACGTGTGCTTGAAACGAGCGGCGATTCGACTGAACGCCATCAGCTTTTCAAGGAATTGAAAGAAGAGCTGTCGGCGCACGAACTGGCCGAGGACCGGCACTTCTATGCACCGATGATGGGCACCGATGTGGGCATATCCCTGTCGCGGCACGGCATCGCCGAACATCACGAGATCGACGAGATGATCGAAGAACTCGAGAAAACCGACCCGTCGAGTCCGTCGTGGATTGCGCAAGCGAAGAAGTTGAGCGAGAAGGTGCATCACCACCTGGAAGAGGAAGAACACGGTTTTTTTCAAACGGCAGGCAAGGTGCTCGACGAAAAACAGAAGACGAGCTTGGCGACCAAATATCGGTCCGACTACTCGAAGGCCAAACACGCCGATTGAGTGGTGCAGAAGGATCGGTGGCACGATCGACATCGAAGACTAGAAGCCCGCATCGCGCGGGCTTTTTTTTGCGTTGGGCTACGTGGAACGGTATCGTAGGCGCATCTATGCGCCAGCGACGCTATTTTCTATAAAGGACCCCATGTCAGACCGCGATCCCCCCACATACGACGAACTTGGCGATGCCCTGAATATTCTTCTGGAGGCCTGCAACAGGATTGGCGTGCGTGCGACCGAGGAACTCGAGCAACCCAGCCCATTCCACGACAAGCTTTCGCAAGTCGACGCATTCAAAGTGGCAGTGGGCGAAGCGGAGCGCTTTCGCACCTTGTCGATCGATGTCGTGGTCGAGATGGCGACCGCGCGCGAAAATGCGTTGCGGCTGATGCGCTTTATCGAGTGAGGGGTATCGGCTGACGATGATGGTGATTCGGCCATTGCGCCTGAATCATCGCAACTGCCGCGTGCTGCAAAGAGCAAGTCTTCACAAACGGGTTTCATAACCCTGAGACACTGCTGGAAAACTTGGTGCGCCCGACAGGAATCGAATCTGTGCAACCGCTAATTAACGCCAATTCGCGACGTTCCGCCCCAGTGAGAGGTGTCGTAAATTGGGGCTATTTTGCGGCCGCTGTCACAAATTCCGTCACGGCGATGGACGTTTAATAAGTGCGCGCAGTGTAAATAGATGTTAATTTCAGCCAAAATGATTAGGCTGATGTCGCGCCTATTGCCCCCAACGCCCCCAGACAGACTCCATCCTACATGTCCGCATTCGAATTTAAAGCGATAACAATTAACCAGTTGATCGCTCACACGGTGTTTGCGAAAAACAACGCGTTGCCGGTGATGGAGCCAAAGCTCAGTGGATCTTTGCTAGAGCTAAACGACGATGAGGGCGACGCTAAGGCTTTAGTGCAGCAGCGCTTAACCGAAGCGCTTGGTAGTCGATCTCATGGCGTGGAGACGGCGATTGCGCGCAACACAAGCGATGACTTTGCTCAAATTGCAGCCAAGATGCTGAACGCCGATGACGCCGACTTTGTCCTTGGGTCGCAGCAATTGGCTATCAAACTTCAAGCAGCTCACACAAGCACACGCTGGCCCGGTGGCATATTAATACTGATTTCGGGGACGGTTGGACACCCGGCGAATCGCTTCATAGCCGCTATCAAAGCAGAGACGGATAAAGGCTTCAACGCGGTCGAGAAAGACGGCAAACTGATGCTCCAAGTTGTTAAGCGCATGCTTCTCTCAGCAACTCAGCGGCTGTACAAGGTTGGACTCTTAGTACAGATTGGCCCCATGAAGCCAGGCCCCGACGGCATCGTCGACGCCGCGCATTTCCGGTGCTTCTTGTTCGACCATCTCTTCAACAACAAAGAAACTGCCCGCCCTGCATCCTACTTTTATGATGCATTTCTAGGTATGGCGGTGTTAGAAAGCAATCGCGAAAAAACCCGGATTTTTTACGAGCAGAGCAAATCGTTCATATCGAACTGCGCCGAACTCAGCAATGACGAAAAGATAAGTCTCAGAGAGGCGTTGCGCACAACCCTAAGAAGCAACGCGGCAACTATCAATGCCGATGAATTCGCAAAAGAGCATCTCGCGGAGAAACTGCAGGGCGAATATTTACAGGCGCTGCGAACTCATGGATTTCCGGACAACGCGGTAGCGAAAGATCTGGAATACATCAAATATGTCCTTCGAAAACCACCATCCACAAAATTTAGCACCGGCGTGGAAGTGAAGGCTCCGCCGGACGGCAAGTTCGAGGATTTGGTGCGTATCGGCGAAGTTGTCGACGGCTACACTAAGATTGAAATCAAGGGCGTCGTTACGTCGTACACATGATTGATTGGACTGAGCTACGCGGTCAACTCACTACTCTCAGGCCTGCACTAGTCGAGTGGGAGATATGGGTGAGAGCCACGCTCGAAGCAAGAGCGAAGGTTACGATGTCGCGGGAGACGTCGCTACAGTTCGCAACTGGGCGAGTGAAAGAGGTGGCGTCTGCCCTTTCGAAAATTCAACGTAAAGGTTACACCGACCCTTTGGTGCAACTGACCGATCTCGCGGGTGTTCGCTTCATCACCCTGCTTTCTACTGATGTGCAAGAACTCGGCACACTTCTAGAAGCCGAACCGAGTTGGACGTTCGAACTGTCTCGAGACCCTGATCTTGAGATGGCTGCCGATCCCGAACGTTTCCAGTACCAGTCTCGTCACTATCTCGTCAGGTCCAAGGCCGAGCAGACGCTGAATGGTGTAACAGTACCGGCCGGTCTCACATGCGAGGTGCAGATACGAACTCTACTGCAACACGCCTACGCTGAAATGGTGCATGATAGTATTTACAAAGCGACCGGCAAGGTTCCTCCTGGCGCCATTCGTTACGCCGCAAGTAGCATGGCCCTCATGGAAACCGCAGATCACCTCCTCTGCGAAACAATGCGCCTCTTACGCGAAGATTCAGCGAGCATCGACGGAGTCCTTGAAGGACTCGCGAATATCTATAGCTCTCAAGTCCACAGTCTCGATGAGCCTGTTGACGTGCAACTGAATCGCTTCGTCATTGAAGAACTGCGCTCCGAGCTTCCAGCGGACGTAACTCGCAAGGTCTCATCATTCCTGTCAGAGAATGATTATCTTGCGCAAAACATTCGCAACTACCGGCACTCTGCAGATCCATTCTGGTTACAGCCAATCAGCGTATTGGCGTACTGGTTGGTGCATCACGACAGAGACACGGCCAATAAGTGGCCGCTTGCACTCTCTATGGAAGCATTGCAGCAGGTCTACAGCGATCTGGGCATATCCATGCACCCACATTAGTGGCCGGTCTGTAGATCGGGGGCTAACCTACGCCGTCCGCCCTCGCGCGATCGAAAGCCATAGGGACTTAGCGATCAGAATGTATTATGCGGCGCACACTCGGTGGCCAAGTTTGCCGGCAGTGTTGTCCGCTCAACTGGCGGCAGAGGCCGACGCCTACACTCCACACGTAGGAGAACACGATGTGTGGACGTATCGCTCAATCTCGCGCCGTCGCTGACTATCTAGAGACGATCGCGTGGAACTCGTATAGTCTGCCCGATACACTGGGCCCGCGCTACAACGCGCCGCCCGGCACTAAGCCACTGGCGTTCAATTGCATGGATCGTGACCCCGAGGCAACCCAGCGGTTCTGCGCGAACTATAGGAAGAAACCAGTGAAAGAGTTATCCGTTGTAATCGCTTTCTGTTCGATCTTATCTCCGTCGCTTTCGTCTGCGTATCAACCGAGCCATGAAGAAACGCAAATCATGGAATTCTTGCAGAAGGACGAAAGGGACAGCTTTATAAGTGGGACGCAGTCCTACTTCTCACAGGAGATGGGCTTAGTCTTGGCTGATGCAGCTGGGGTCGCGAAGGTTTATCGCGAGAACCAAGTCGCAGGAGATCAGAAGTATTTTGGGAAGCGCGTTCTTCTGACGGGCACCATCGCGTCGATCAACAGCGGGATTGGAAACGAGCCGTACATAGTATTTGAGGGCCCAATTTACGGTGGAACGCAGGCACGACTACCAAAGGATAAAATTGAACGAATCGCTTCCCTTCGTAAAAAACAACGTGCGTCCGTTGTTTGCGAGGGAAGCGGCGCGGTTGTTGGCACACCAACCTTTAAAAATTGTCAGTTCAGTGATGATGTAGTCGATCGCAAGTGGCAGGAGTTTAACGTCGATCTCCAGCGCTTCTATTCTGGTGATAACGCTGTCTCTGATGACGTGGCATTCCTAGCTCTTAGAGTCGCAATGTACGCTGCGTTCATTGATAAGAAACACGGCTGTCCGTCCAACGAAAAATCCTGCAAAGCTGCACTCCTCAAAGCGAGTAAGAGCAAGGGGTTCATGGACTCGGCAAAGACAATCTCTGCGCAATTTAAAAGCGAAGGGCTCAAAGTCCCTAACGTCGAAAAGCCGAGCTGACGAACTAGCGAGGGTTTCATCGTCCCACGCGGATGGCCCTCACGTAACCCTGCAGACCGTTCACTTTGTCGGCGAGCCTCGCAGCATCGCCTCCCAGCCGCTCATATTTCGCGACACAGCTTCCAAGTACTCCGATCCAGTCGGCTCCGGCGCCATCAGATCCGCTGCCGGCGTTGGCAGTCTTGGAGTTACGGCGTAGCTGGTCGAGCAGCCCGTCAATACGAGCACGCTGAGTGGCAACAGTCTTTTGAGCGGCTTCACGCGCCAGCACGGCGCCGCGGTATTGAGCATCGGCACGATCGGCCTCCTGTTGTGTTGCTCGCTCTATGTCTGAATTCAGCAAGCGAGCGTCGAGTTGGGCTTTGGCGTAGCCTCGGCCGAATTGTTGGGTTCGGTCGTAGCGCCAGGCGAGGAAGATTGCCGCCAGCACAACGCCGACTGCCAGTACGGGCCACAATCGGCGGCTCATGGGGTGTTCAACCAGTCAGGCACTTCACCGGAGGGCTTGGATGCTACCGGGGTAAGCGCCTCGGTCAGATCCTGAGCCGCGCTCCTAGCGGTGGTCGCCGCGGAACTGGCGCTTGTCGCGGCCGCCTTCGCAGTCGTCGCGGCGCCACGTGCTGTTTTGGCTGCGCCACTCACCCTGTTAACAGCATCCTTCGCCGTGTCTGCCGCTACCTGGGCCGTCTCGGCTGCCACATCAGCTTTATTGGCGATGGCCGGCAGGCGCTGCTCGATGATCAGCAAGAGCTGGCGATTGATGTCTTGCATACGTTGGTTCTCGGCTTGATACATGCCACGCGCTTCCAGGCGCTCGCGGTCGAACCAGACGTATAGCGGCGCTCCGAGCACCACGCCACCGATGAAGATCAGGCCGAGATATGCCATCCAGACCTTGATCATCAGCTGCAGTCGATCAGCCTTGTGCATATCGCATCGGCAAAGATGCGCGATCAATTTACTCATCATCGTTTTCCTCGATTGGTAAGGGCTTGCCCGTGAGGCTCGCGATCGTCTCTCGGGCCTCTTTCAGTTGATACTTGAGACGCCCGAAATCGCTCTTCATCGTTGCCCATTCCTTTCGCATCTCCTGCAGGGCGTTGTCGAGCGATTCCGCCTTCAACTTCCATTGATCGCGTTCGGCGATCACTGTGGCTAAGATTCCGCCAGACGCTGTGGCATTCGCCACGCTGTTCTCCAGCGTGCGCATGAGCAGGGGAACGAGATACTTTCCCAGCAAGCCGACAGCGGCTGCCGCCAGCGCCCCATAAAGCCCCGTTTGCCAATCCATTCCCCTACCCCAATACGGCTATTGCCGCCTTATACCGACGTTGACGATCGGCCCACCCATTAGGTAGTCCGTCTCTGTTCTTGCCGTTCACTCGAATGGACAGACGAAAAAAATCGCCGGTGTCGGCGATTTCGTTGCATCCATTTGTCTTCCACCATCGCCCCGCGGAGCGCATACCTTTCACTGGTTCGGTGAGCTGCTGCGGGTCATTAAGCAGGTCGTACCCGAGCGCCTCGCCTGTTGCCCTATGGTTGTCGTAGCCGGTTATCTGGATACCTCCATACCCACGCCACCAGGATCCCGGTGTTGAACCGTGAGCCGCCGCGATGCGGATGGCTTCGGGACGCGTATTGCCGAGATCTGCCCGATTGTCGTAGCGCTTTTGCGCGTCAGTAGGCCCCCAAATCTCGGATAGCCGGGTGTAGCCCATCGTCTCATGCCCAATGGTCGCGAGGAACATGGCTGCACGCTGGGGCGAGACGATGGCGAACTCCATCATTGCTCGCTCGACCGGGTCATACCACTTATCGGCTTGGCCGCTCGACAACCCGGTGGCTGCCGCGAAATCATCTTTCCGCATCTTCACTCCAATATTCTCCGCGACACGGTCACCTGCGAATTAAGCGCCGCTGTGTCGGCCGCTGAGTACATCGACCAATCGCGCACCTGCGGGTCTCCAGTACCGTTCCCGACAACGGCGGCATCGGTCACAATAAATTGCGCCCGTCCGAATCCAGAGCCCTGGATCGCCCATCCGCTGTACCCGTCCGCGAACACGCCGAAGGTGACTGTCACAGGTACGATGCCGCTGTTTGTAAAGCCATAGGACGCACTGCCGCTAATGACCGTTCGATAGGCCGTGATGTCCACCACGCCGGCCGCTGTCGTGCCGAATACGCGAAACGCATAGTCGAGCTCTGACTGCCATACGCCGGTCTTGACGAGGACGGTGTTGGCCCCAGTGGTCGCAATCGAAGCGGTCATCACTGAAGCCTTACCGTTTCCTTCTCCATCCGTATCGCGGATAGCGGCCGGCGCGCCACCGGAAGGCAGCTTCATTTTCTGGGCAAGCCCGCCCCCGCCGTCCAATTCCGCCACGCCATTCGGTTCGCCTTTCATTCTCAAGGGCACTGATTCAGGCAGCGGATTGGCGGCGAAGTAGGCAGCTATCCCTTCGCTAATCTGCTCGTCGGTAGCATCTTTGCCTGCCGCTGGCGGGTTAGCTTGCAGAAAAGCTGCAACCGCATGAGCGACCTGCTCGTCTGTTGCGTCCGCATCGTTGTCGCCGTTTGTTGGCGGGTTGATGTGCAGGTACGCAGCCACGGCTACCGCTATCTGCTCGGGCGTCACGCTGGGCCCAGGCACGCCACCCGAGATCTTTATCAGCTGTGGCGACCTCCCCTGGATGACCATGGACGTCGACCTTGGATTAATGATCGTCAGTGTCATCGCGTCACCTGTGGCGAGACGAGGTACCGACCGCGGAGGATCTTCGTCACAGACCCGTTAGGAAATCTGACTTCAAGGTCGTAAACACCCATCTTCGCGGACAAGGCCGACGTCAATTCGGCGGATAGCTTGAGCGTGATCTTGCCGGCCGGATCAATCGCAATGCGGCCGTTCGCCGAACTGAGCTCGATAGTCACCGCTGAACTCGAATACCGCTCTCGAAGCTGCATCACTGCCGTAGCGCCGGCGAGATTTACCGCTGCACCGTCGTTGTCATTCCACGCGATTTCTCGCGCCCAGGTCTCGCCTTGCTGAATACGCAGGATTGTGTCCATCGTTGCTCCAGGCGTTAAAAAGCCCGCACTAGGCGGGCTGGTTGGGGTCGGTGGGTTCAGCTGACGGGGGCCATCCGACTTGGTAGGCGGCGAGGCCAGCGACATCCAAGCCTGCCACCTCTTCCTTCATCTGGCGCTGGCGGACGTGGATGCGGAAACCTTGCTCCACGCGAGCAGCCATCATGGCGGAGTGAAGACCAGCGAGGCTATCAGCATCCATCGGGACATCTTCATTGGCCTCATCAGTCCAGAAGAACTGGCCGGCCGCAGCGATACCAGAAGCGACCGAATCTTGCAGTCGAAGGCGCGATTTGTCTCCGCCGTCATACTCGTGGCCGTCAAAGGTGAACTTCACGCCAGCGCGTTCCTCGGCGTCTCGCCAGGCTTCTATCGTTGCGGTCGTCGCCAAGCGAATGTCATCAAGGGAAGGACCAGGCATATCCTCGATCGACACGGAGCCGTCGATAACGACGATTGCTTTGCCACTGTACTGAGCGGTCAAAAGCTCGTTGCGCTGTTCAGGCGTGACCATGACAGCGTCTTCGGGGCGATCGTCATCATCGTAGAAGCCGTTCGTAGAAGGAGAAAAGAAAGGCATGATTTATCCTCGTCCGATAGCGATGAAGAAGAAAGCGGTGTTAGCTACGAGCCCTGCGCTATTGTTGGCGAAGAATGTGCCGGTGGTCGCGCTCGCGCTTGACGTGATATTTATCGCGAATCCGCTGTTGGCGTTCAGACTCGCAACGCACGAGAACGGCGCCTGGGCGAAAGCTCGAGAGAATGAGACCGCAATGCCACCGCCAGCGCTGGTCGTAGGGTTTCCCCAGCAAATCTGCAATCCACCCTCCCAATCAGGCAGCTTCAAGTGACCGTTGGCGGCGAGGTTAATAGAGATTCCGCCGCCCAAACCCGCCGGCGTGACAAACCTGACGTCGTTTGTCCGAGCGTTGACATCCGCCTGCAGTGCACGCGGGTAAAGATCACTGAGTGTGACCCATGCCGTGTTGGCCGCATTGCGCCGTTTGAGCAAACTGTTTGCGATGTCCGCCCACGTCATGTGCGGGCCGGCAAGGCTGGCTGGATCCGCGCCGCCCGCGAAGTCGGTGGCGATGGTAGCCAGCGCATTGTTGATTTGCTGCACGGCTGAAAGCCCTGGCAGCGGCGGATTGGTAGAAACTTGGACAGCGGTTTGGGTCATGTCAGTAGCCCTGAGAGATGTGATTCATTTGCCGAGCGACCGGCGTTGATGCGTTGTAAAAGCGGATGTTGAAGCCTGTAGCGTCCTGATTCGTGAGCACGTAGCGGTCATCAGCGATCGCGTCGAGCCAAGTAATCTGGACGTTTGGCGTGGCATGGAAGGGTTTCGGGTATGTGATGCGGGCGCCGGCAGCGGGAATTGTGACGATCTCGCCGCGCTGGATCATGTCGGGGACATCCACCGTCCATGTGAATCGCTCCACGAAAGGCACGATCATCGGATCGCGGGTTTCAAGCACAAGACGCACATCGAAGAAGCGACCCTGGATCAGCCCCGGCACATAGTCCACCCAATCAGTCCACTCCCCCGCTACCAACGCGCTGCGGATCTGCGGTCGAACGTTGTAGAACTGCTGATTCGAGTCGTTCAGAATGTCCGCTTCCGAGAGGAAGTCTTCCAAGGCCAGGATGTTCTCGGAGAAGTTGATGGCGTAGGCTGACAGATCGAAATCAACCCTCACCGGCACCGGGTAGCCAATATCGATGATATTGGCGTCATTCGTCTCATAGACGCCGCTGGCGGGCACGCCGCCATACCAAAGCACATCATCAAGCGCCAGCATGTCCGGAGCGCTCAAGATGTCGCCGGATGCCGCAAGGGTTAGTTTTCCGTCGAAGATGAATGCGCCGCCGCTCACCGTCCCGGACCACGCTGGATGCTCCTGCTTGACGACAAGGACATTGCGTACAAGCGTTGCTCCTGCCACCTGCAAAGAATCCGGCGTGCCGTAGATGACGTCCCCACGCGTTGTGTCATAGCGCGCAGCGACAAAGTACCGGCCATTGCCGACAGCCAGTAGCTCCACGTTTCGCGTGACGGCAATCGTCTGCGAGTTTTGCCATGACGTACCGATACGGATCTCGTATTGCAGCGGCCGGACATCTCCGACCTCATTCCATTTCAAGACTGTCAGGCCATCACGGTAGACACTGGTCAAGCCAGTCACAGTAGGAACAGGCCCAAGCAGACCAGTGACCGTATATGAGCCGTCTTTTGATGTGCCCTTGCCAGTGAGAGTCAATGGCGTGACGGTGACCAGAATGAAATCGCCACTATGCGCCGGGATCGTGAAGGAACGCTCCGTTGTTTCGACGGCGGTGTAGCCCTCTCCATTGATCCGATACTCGACCAGCACACGGCCGGCAGACGACAGAACATAATCCAACCTCACAGCGATATCGTCGTTGGCAACGGCGTTGATGGTCTCCGAGAACGACAGTGCAAATACCACCCCGCCAATCAGCGCACCATCGCGCGGCGGCGTGTAGATGTATGGATTCCACTCCGATGCGTAGTAATTGGGATCGTCGTCCACGGCTTCAAATCGCACGCCCTCATCGTTCGTCGGCTGCGCGTGCACGATCTTCAGGCGGCGGCCAGGTGTGGCAAGCGGATCGAACTGCCACGCCCAGTCCAAAGCAACGATGCCGTCCTCGTTAACCTCGTCGGGGACGGGAAAATCCGCTTGGATGGGTGCGATCGGATAAAGCGTGTCGTACTCACCGGCAACAGTCCCACCGGGCCCGCTCACCTGAAACGTAATGAAGTGGCCCAGCGGGCTGCGCAATGTCATCCATCCGAAGGTCGCCGCGACGGGCACAGAGCGATCGAGACGTAACGCGAACCGCGAGCCACCCAGCAGACGGCCGGCGTAGCCCCAAACTGTCAGATCGTGGCTGACCTGCACCACGTCGCCCCGCGTGCACATCATGCCCTCGATGTCCATTTCCCACACCACGCGGCGGCGGTGGAAAAGCTGACTAGCGGCAATCAGGTTCACCTCACGCCCTGCCAAAGCCGCATCCGTAGTCCCCTCGAGGTCTAGCTTCAACGGGCTGTTCAGCATGGGCGCGCCGGGAACACGCACGCGCACTTCGTCCGCTTCCCAATTGCGTGCGGGGTTAATAAAGGTGCCGACGATCTCATCAACCGTGGCATCTGCATAGGACACTTCAAACGTGCCGGCCTTGATGTTGTATGGCCCGATCATGCCCACGTAGGGCTGATTCGCAGCGTCCCATATCACGCCGAGCTTGCCGGTCTGCCAGGTGTAGGAGGCACGGCCGGCGCGCGCGATCATGCTTAGCATTTCGTGCGACGTCTTCTGCTGCGTTAGCACATAGTCGAACGTCAGCCCGCGAGCATGGCACCAAGCCGCCCAAGCGTAGATAGCATCGAGTTCGACCTCCGAATAGAGCATCCCACAGCCCCACACCCGATTGCCATCGCCGTCCCGATGACCTACCGCAAACCGCAGAAACCACCAAGCCGGATTGCGGGTGTGCTTGATAGTCCACGTTGTGCCGTTGAAGGTATTGCACTTGGCCTCAACCATGCCGTTAAGTTGGGCGATCGAGCCGTTCAACTGTGCTGTGGCCCGAACCCGCACACCAAGTCGAGTCTGTCCGGTGTAATCGGCGGGCGTGTCCTGATAAGCCCGGATTTGGCTGACGGATACAGCATTGCTTTCGAGGCTCGTAGCAACGTCCTCATTCATCTTCCGCACGCGGACTTCATACTGACCGTGACCGGTATTGAAGCTGACAGTCATTCGCACCGGCTTGCTGGAACTGCCGATCAAGCGTGTGTTCGAGGTGGTCGTGTACCCGATAAGCGGATCCGGCGCCACGCCAGACCAAGGCCGGCCCAACTGATATGGATGGGGTAGCCAGCGCCACTCGTAGGTAGTGCAATACTGCGTTTCTCCCACGTCGCCACCACCAGACGTAAAGCACTCCTGATACTGCTCGCCGTTGACGTGGTCAGCTGCGTTCAGCGATCCATACCGAATCTGCGTCCAATAGCGGTTGTTCTGGTCGTCATTCGCATTGCTGTAAACGCCCAAGGCCCAGTAGTGCGTCGCGTAGACAGGATCGGTGTAACCTCCGATCGGCACCCAATTTCCCTCTGGATAGCTGCGGTACTCGACCTGTACCTCGACGGCATTTGACTCAAACGCACCAGTCTGCGGGTTGACCTTGTACACCTGGCCCACGAGTTCGACCTGCACATGGTAGGTGTCAGCCGGCGTAATTCGTGCGTTCCATCCGTCTGCAAACAGCAGATCGAAACCCTGCAGCGTATCGACGTTATCCGGCACCAGAGTCAATTGCCCATCGTGGGCCGAGCGTTGAATCTCGACGCCCTGATAGTTCACGATCGGAGTGTCACCGATCCGAAGATCGGTAATGTCGATTTCCTCCTGCACGCCAAAGTGAAACGCCTGGTTCAAAAACTGGTCGTCACCCTGATAGAACGTGTGCGGATTGCCGGCCAGGTCGGGATATACGCGGTGCCGGCCAAACACCACCATCATCGGCTCAAACGGCCGCGAGCGGTTAGAAGCTGCGCCGATGGCGAAGCTGGGCGCGTCGGCATTCTGTTGTGCGAGGGCGGGAGTGGATGGCTTGGGAAGTGGGAGAAGCTTTTGTATTACAAGGCTGCCGCCAATCATTACGACGGAGGCTGCTGCTGCCCCCGCCATAAGAGCTCCACTTGACCCAATAGCAACATTTGCAGCTTGTGCGTAAGCTCCAGCAGCCCAAGCACCCGCGCCAGCTGACGCAACAGCCACCGCAATCAATGCAACCGTGCGCAGGACTTTATTGCCGCCTCCGCCGCCTTCCACTCGACCACGGACGACAATCTGATCGCCCAAGCGAGGAATCAGTCTGTCCCACAGCGCATCCGGAACTCGATAACCGTTATGCCAAACAGCCACGGGTCCGTTCGGCATAACCACGCCAGTCCGAATTACGTAGGCGCCAAGCGTCTCACGATCGAGAAACGGCTCGAAGCAAACAGCACGACGATCGGCAACTAGCGGGTGCGGCATGCTGACGAGCGCGGGCGATTGAGCTACAGCCATTGATAAAAGCCTTCAAGTTTGAAATGAAGCCGCGTCATCTCGCGCAGCTTTTGTCTAACAACAAATCCACAGCCACGATCCGCATGTAGCACCCACCATTCGCCGGCAATCCAGCACATCACGCCGATATGGCAGAGCCTGCCGCGGCCCTCGAACAGCGCCGGCTGGCCATCCTTCGCTGCACCGATGCGTGATGCCAACTCATCTTTGAACTGCAGAATTTGCTTGGTTTGCTCTCGTAACGTAGTTGCGTGTGAACAGGGAAGATCCACTGCTTTTCCGCTCACTTCGGCGCTGACACGCGACGCAAGAGATGCACAATCACCCTCCCCTGGGATGTACGGCTCGAACACGTATTTGTCTGACCAGTGCATAAAAGTCCAGGCAATAAAAAACCGCCCGAAGGCGGTAGTTTTTTACTTTCGGCACTCCACTGTGCCGCTTTCTATAGATCGCCTTGCGGCTCCTATCATTCGATCATCCCAAACGCCATGATCAGCAACCGAGAGCTTTATCTCAGTACTGGATGCGTTTAGGGATCGTAATTCCGCGCGATATAAATCGCCATCACTGATGGGCGGCATACCAGTGCGGACTTGGGCTGTGCCGCTTTCGGCATAGAAGCTGCCCGCAGTCGAAGCAGCTGGCGAACAAGCCCGCGCCTGAACGTCTGCCCGACGATAAGCCTCATTGAGGCTGTATGGGATAACAAAACTTTGACTGGTGTAGTCCTTGCCTGGTTTCATCCCTGCTGCACAGCCGGTTATTAAAATAACGACCAAACCACCCGCCAATTTCACGTACATAGCCCCTCCCCAATGAGAGGAAAATCTACCACAACCCCGGTGCGCTTTGCGGGTTGAACGTCTTTGCTACAGCCGATCTTCCAAGCGTGTTGACGAAACCCAACTGCGCCGACACCTTCTGGTTGTCTATCTTTAGGCCGGTCATGTCCATCGTCATGTCGTACTCCAGCAGATTCGGAAGACTGGGAGCCACCATCATCATGCGGCAGCGAGCGCCCTGCCCACCGCGGCTGACTTCCAGCCACTGGGTAAGCTGTTGCCCGATATTGTCGACCGAAAGCGTGGCTTGTGGAATTTGACCCTCAATGTCGTCGGGCAATAGCAACTCGAATGCAGTGGCCAGAAACGTGTTGCCCTGGCTGACGATGCTTTCGGTGTTGTTCACCACGCGGATTGCGACCACCAGATCCACATGAGTGATCTCCAGCAGAACCAACATAGGCTCCGTCGAACTGGTGGCCAAGATGTTGCGGCGTCCAGAAAGCGAGATATTGCGCATCAGCCTACCGTCTCGATCGAACTATTGAAGAACCAAAGCGGCCCCATCTTGCTCCAGCCAATGGAGCCACCCACCAAACGGCCTTGCTTCGAAACAGCATCGACCGGATCAACAAAGGTGAACCAAGCGCTACCGCCGAATAGTGAGACCCGATGGAAAGTGTCGAACGCCAGCCTTTCCGCCGTACTGCGAACCATTACTCGAACGGTGCGAGTGACAATCGGTTTGGTACGGCGCGGACGCTGTTTAGCAAGCCCGCCGTCCATGTCACTTCTCAGCATTCCGTAGTCTGGCGCCTCACCGTAACCCTCTGTCAAAATGCGCGCGTAAGCAGGAAAGTTCGGCGTCGCCATTATCCCATCGCTCCTTTCATTGCGCGAGCCATTGGCCCGTTGGTCTTCATGTCGACAATGAACACGTCTTGGATCATGCGCCGACCATCAAACCGCATATCCCCGCCTTTGGCTTGTAGGGGCTGGCTCGACTGGTTGATCAAGTTGAATTCAACTTGAGGGGCAGCTTGCTGCGAACTACTTCCTGTAAGCGCCTTCAACGGGGTGACTGAACCCGATTGGTTGCCCATCATCAGATACTGCTTGCTGCCCACTTTCGCCAATTCAGGCGATCCGTTCTCGTTGACGCGATACATCGAGCCTGACGAAACCGGCCCGCCGATCGCACGTCCTCCAGAGATATCCAATGTTGGGATAAACCCATCGCTTCCTGGTTGGTAAGCAGATGTCGATGCAGCGCTAGACGCTGCAGCACCGCCAAATGCTTGACCCAGCATCCCCGCCAGTCCAGAAATCGCCTGCCTCGCATAAACCCGCGCCAAGTCGGAAATGATGCTGTCGGCAAAGCTTTTGAAGTCGACCTTGCCTTTGGAGATGAACGAGGTCAACTGATCTTCCATTCCTCCGAACACCGTGCCAAAGATGTTGCCGGCACTCTTGTAGGCATCGGCAGCACTGTCGGAGTAGTTCTGGAAAGCGTTCTCGAAACCCAGCTGCCAGCTCCCTCGAAGCTGATCCTCCTGCTCGTAGAACTCACGCTGCGCTTGGAGAGCGACTTCCTGTCCATCAGCGATCGCCTTGCTGGCCTCGGCGTACTTATCACTATTGATAAGCCCGTCTTTAGCCGACTTGTTCAGTTGGTCCAGATAGCGCTGGTACTCTCGGCGAATACCCGTCTCGGACTGCACGCGCTGACGAGTCCGATCGCCCTGCCCATATGCTGAGAGCGTTCGGTCGTACTGCTCTTGACGGCTAGCCTGAGACGACGTCATAGACGCTTGAATCTGCGCTGCTCGTTCCTCGAGCTTGATCAGCGCCTCGCGCTGCTTCACCTCAGCAGAGATCGCAACGTTTCGATCGAGTTGGGCGCGGATGGCGTCTTGATTTGCCAGCAAACTCTTTTGGTCTGCCGTCAGAATCTTCTTTTCTTTCAGGTCGGCGATCTGCTGCTCAAACTTGGCTCGATCTTTCGACGCATCAGTGATCTTCTTCTCGCCGTCTGCCTGGGCTCGCAGCGACGCTTCTTGTTCCTTAAGCTGCAGCAACATTGTTGCCGCCGCGCTGTCGCGGTAGGCCTTTGGCGTCGCAGTCTTCGGATCCTTGTACTTGTCGTCAGACAGAGCAATCCGATCGTTGATCTCCTTTTCGCTCAGGCCATTTGCTGCTCCAATGCGGCGGATTTCCCGTGCCGACTTGGCCCGCTGCTGTTCCTTGGAAGCGATAGAGTCGTCTAGGCGGGCCAACTCCTGACGAGCTGCAATCTTGCGCTTCTCTTCCTCTACTGACCGAGCGTCAAGGGCTACGATCGCCTTTTGAGTATCTCGCTGCTCGATAAGCATTGCGAGGTTGTCGCGGGCGCGCGAGAGGCGTGCAGCACCGTCAGCATTCAGCCCTGCGCCGCCAGCCTGCCTGGCCTCGATCTGGCTGATAGCCTCCTGCGCAGTGCGGATCTGGTCGCCAAGCGGGTCGACACTACCTCGACCGATACCTTTCGCGGCATCGACGGCGCCTAAAGTGGCATTTTTGACCGCATTCCAGCCGCGCTCGATAAAGCCAAGATTTTCCTGAACATCCTTTGTGCGGTTGGCGACCGTATCAGCATAGGTCGTCATCGCCAGCTTCACCGCTCCCTGAGTATCACCTTGCTTCTGGAGCGCAACGATCTGGTCGTACACCGCGACCGTCAGATAGTTGTACTGTTGGTTCAACGCCGCTGACGCCTGCGCCGGCTCTTTCCCCAAGGCAATGAACTGCTCGATCGTTTTCTCGACCGCCTGACCGCCCGTCTTCTCCAACTGCGCCGCGGCGGTCGTAACTGTCTCAATCATGGCGCCGGTAATTTGGCCCGTAGACACCGCAGCCGTTGCGATCTCGGCCGCCTGGCTTTGCGTCACTCCGGTGGAAGTTGCTACTGAAGCAGCAAGCGTTTGGAGCGACGTGACCGTTTGACCGGCAAAGTTGCCGCTCTCAATCAGCGCCTTGCTGAACTTCGCTGCCTCCTGCGTACCGGAGTAATACGCGTAGGTCACGCCGGCCACTGCCGTTGCCGCAAGCGTGTAGGGGTTGATCAGCCCAAGCAAGCTACTGCCAAGTGCCTTAGCTGCCGGCACGACCCCGCCAAACATGTCCTTCAGCTGTCCGCCTTGCTGCAGGAGAACCGTCAATGGCGCCTGCCCACCTTGCAGGCCGACCACAATGTCAGTCAACTGCGCCGGCACACCTCGCATTGCCGCAGCCGTGGCTTTGGCAGACATACCAAGGCTAGCCGTGGCCGTGCTGGCTGCAGTAATCCGCGCAACAAAAGGGGCTGCGGCGTTTGCCACACCGGCCTTCTCAGCGCGAAGCTGAGCGTACTCACCTTTAGTCAGCCCAACGCGATTGGCCTCATTTTCCAACGCCTTCAGAGTCCGGCGACCTGCTGCGCTGATCCGGTTCCCAGCGTCGTCAGAAGCCTGACCTAGCACCTTGAAAGACGCAGACGAGGATTGTGCGGTCTTGTCGACCGTCTTATTCAAGTCCTGGACAGATTTCTTGATGCCATCGATGCCAGCAGTCGCTTGGGTGCCATCTACCCCTACTTGCAATACTGTTTTGCCAGCAACGTTCGTCATATCAATCCCGGTGCATTTCTTCTAACGCTGCCATCTCCATGACACGGATGTCATCGAGAATCGTCGTCCAATCACTTCGCTTGATCCCCTGCGTCCGCATCACGAACGGCAAGGGCCCATAATCCAGCCCGGTCGCGCCCGTTATGCCGACACGCCACTGGGTACCCATCGAAATGAATACGTCGACGGATCGTTCGTTTTCAGCCCAAATCTCAACCCCCGTAGGTCTCACGTCCTCGACTGAAAGCCCAAACGCCCCAAGCTCCTTAGCGTCTGGCACCTTCCAGTAGAGGGCCTGGCCTACGGCCGTTAGTTTTTTGTGCGGGCCTTGTTGAGCTCGGCTGTATAGCAGTGGAAGATCGCCGGAACCGCTTGGTGATAGTTCTGAGTTACCTGGTTGAGCGCTTCAACCGAAAACTCGGTATCCACGTCTTTCCAGCCCTCGATGATCTCCGCCAGAATCTCGCCGTCCGATGCTTCGGACTTGCCGACACGATCGAAGTACTCTCGTGCTTCATCGCGCGTTTTGTGCTTGAAGATTAGCTTGAGGTCTGCATCTTTCTCGCCGGCGACCGGGATCTTCGCCGTCCCCTCGAAAGTTGGTTTGGCTATGACCTTAAACATTAGGCCCCCTCTGCGCTGTATCGGGTCGGCTCGCCGGTCATCGAGAGCGTGACGGTCAGGGCCATCGCTTCGTTCTTGGTAGTGCTCGGCATCTTGGACATGCTGACATAGGCATTGAACAGAATGATGGAGCCAGACGGCAACTGGAAGCGGACTGCCCGCGGTGTGCGATCGTCGTTTGCTTGTGTCAGCACCGGGTAATGGGCGAGCGTGTCATCGTCGGCGATGGTGAGCGTCATCTGCATGGCGCTGCGAATGGTCGGGATTTGGCGCTCGTCGCCCGTATCTTCGAGGAACGAATAGTTGTAGAACTGCTGTTCGCCACCGGACGATGCCGATTCCAGCACCTGGCTGATCTGCGTCCAACCCGAGACGCTGCGGGCAGTCCCCGCGCCACCGCCAGCTGGATAGCGGATAACGCTCGTGGTATTCACGCCGTCGAGCTCAAAGGTTCCGGCATCTGCATCGGCAACACGTCCAATGCGGCCGGCAAGGGACGACCAGCCAGAATTTACTTCGACGATAGCGCCGTCAGCGAAGCCATGGGTGGGTGCGCTGACGACGGCAGGGTTGGCGTTCGAAATGCCGGTAACGGGTACGGCAACCCCGTAGGTGGATGCGATCGATACAATCGCGCCGTTCGGAAGGCGGACGGTCATTGTGGAGCTCCAGTAAAAAAGCCACCCGAGGGTGGCTGTTGCGGTTGCCCGAACGGGCGGTTAAGTGGTGAACCAAATGGAAAAGTCTTGCTGCGACCCATACCAGCCGGTCGTTTCTTCATATCGGGAAAGCGCACCATTCAGCGTATCGGCCAACAATGTCGGGGAGAGCCTTACTGCGTCCTCGGCCTGTCGGATGATCGAGCCGGCTTCGGAGCGAGTCTTCGCCCACACGTTTATCTGAAACCGTCCATTCCGCTTGTCGGGCACGCCAGAGAGAAAATTGATTGGCTGACCACCCACCTGCTGGTAAACGATGAAAGGAAGCACGGGATTTTGCGGCGCGATGTCCGGGTAAGCTCGATTTCCTACCAGACCTTTCAGTACCGTGAACAAGTCACCTTCGACACTCATCCTGTCTCTCCTGCATCCGGCAATTGAGCGGGCCCAGCGATCTGCTCGGCGAGCAATTCGCCCATCCGTTCAACCGCGCGCTTTTCCATTGCCTTGATGACTTCTCCAGCGCGATCCCCTGCACGGCGAATGAATCCGACAGCAGTCGTCTGCTTCATGACGCGCTTGCCGCCTTCATTGACCGCGTAAAGGTGGCCGTTTTCGACCAGCCAACCATGAGGCGCTTTCTTGTGGTTCCACGAGACTTCGTAGACCTTGATTTGGCCGTTGGATAAGTCATCGGCAAAGACACGATAGATCGAATCCCTAAGTTTCCCGGACACCACCGGGACCAAATGCCGCGCTTCGTCGTAGTAGACAATCGAGCCGGCATGCGCCACCGATCGATACACCTTTTCCTGCAGGCCGCTCTCCAGGCGATCCAAATCACCGATGAGGTTGCCTTCGAAGCGGAGTGAAATATTGTCAGCCATTGGCCGTGTCCAGTCGCTCACAAACCAGATCAGTGTGCTGCCGGCCTGCCTCATCGTGCAGCACCGCTTGTATGCCGTAAACGGCGCCGGCGTGGATCACGCGCATTGCCGCGGTTATTCCCGGTCGGTACCGAATGCGGATTGAATATCGGGCCGCCGACACCTGAGAATCGGAAGCTGCCACCTCGAGGCCCGATTTTGCAGCGATGTTCGCCCATGCCGTGGCTACGTCCACCCATGCGTCAACTGGCTGCCCTGCGGCATCTTGCTCGCCGATCTCCTTTTGAATCACGACGGCTCGGTTCAGGCTTCCTGCTCGCAACATACTGGCTCCTTAAAACCGCTTGCGCGTCCAGAGCAAACTGGTGACCGCAAGGGGTACGGCGGTGGGAGCGGCGCCAACCACCACCGTCTCGCGGTTTGCATACCAGTGACCGACGAGTAGCAAAACGGCCTGCTGCACATCGGTGGTGTAGCCCATCTGCTCTGGCCCTGGTATGCCCTCTTCCACGATCTCGCAATTGCAGTGCTGCGCCACGAAAGCTTTTGCTGCAGATATGTAGACCTCGATCAACAGATCCTCGGAGTCGTGGTCGACGCGCAGATGCTGCTTGACGATGTCCAGATCCATTATTTGTTCTCTTTCGGGCCGGTTTGCTTATTGGCCGCAGGCTTGGCTTCTACCTTGGCCGCAGGCTTCACTTCTTCCGCCAGGCCACGGCCGATCAGGTCATGCGCATACTTGCTGTCGACGTTCTTGAACGTACGGCCGGCCTTGATCGCGGTCATTTCGGGATCCAGCGTGCGCGAGTCATCTTCAAATCCCCACTTGATCTTGATATCCATCTTGCTCTCCGATGTGGGAGGGGCCGAAGCCCCTCCCGTTGGATCAGGCTGCGAACGTGCCCTTCACGAAGGCGTAGGGACGGCGCACAGCCAGGCCCAAGCGCTCTTCCACCAGCACAACGCGCTGGTTCTTGATGAAGTCATCGTTGATCCAGCCAACCTTGACCGTGAAGGCCATGCGGTCGTAGATGCGGGCACCCTGCGCGAACGAGCCGACGAGGAACTCGCCGCCCGTGTCTTCGCCGTCGCCTTCATCCATGCTGTCGGATGCAACAACCGGCCGGCCCCAAAGAACCGGGGTCACCAGCCCCTGCAGATTGGCGAACAGGTAGCGATTGTCGGCGTCCTTCTGCAACTCGACGTTCATCCAGTCGAGCTCGGTCATGACCACCGCGTCGGCGGATCGCTTGGACTGCTTGCGCACTTGGTAGATCGCACGGCGAACCGTGTCGATTGCCGTGTCGCCAGCCTTCGACAGGGCCGCGTCGAACGTGGTGGCCTGCGTCATGATGCCGTTGAGGTTGTTGCCGGCACCCGAACCCTTGAGGATCTGACCTTCTTCAGCCAGCTTCAGGTCGTAGCGCAGCAGTTCCTGGATGTAGCTGTAGAGTTGCGGCACGTCGTCAAGCGCTTCGTCAGTGACGGGCATCCAGACGGCGATCTTCTTGACCGTATCGGTCTTCTGCTCGAACGTGACGTTGCTCTGCGGCTTAGCGCCACCTTCTGCCACCATGCCGGCGCCGCGCGTGTGCAGCAGTTCGACGAAGTAGCTGTAGCTTTGGCCGGTCACGGGCGTGGTCGGGATCAGATCGCGGATCTTGAGCTCTTGGCGCGGTTTGTCCTGAATGAGCGGGTCGTAGTTCGGCGCCACGATGCCGGCGCTGGTGACCTTCACTTCCGACATCGACGCCAAGTCGCCCTTGGTGATTTCGATTTCGGCCTTGTCCTGCTTGCGCTCGACGAGTTGCTTGTAGGCGTCGTTGCCCTTCACGAAGTCGATGAAGCCCTTCTTCTCGGCGCCGGGCGTGCGCAAACGAACGCCTTTTTCTTCCAGCTCTTGCACCTTGTCGATGACCTTTTGGACTTCGCCCTTTTGATTCTCGATCTGGCCCTTGAGTTCGTTGGTGACCTTCTCGCCTCGCTCTTGGCCTTCGATGACTTGGTCGTACTTCTTCTGCAGCCCTGCGAAACCGTCTTTCAGTTGCAGCTCGAGAGCGCCTTTGATTTCATTGATGTCCATTAAATGGCTCCGAAATGAGATGTGAATAGTTGAGAAACTGCCTTCAGCTCATCCACGATCTCCGTGGCCTCACTGCCACCGTCACGGTGTAGTGCGGGATAGCCGAGCGAAGCGACTGCCGCCGCTTCCTTCTGCGAGAGCCCCATGCGATCACGCAAGGCACCCTCGAAAAGACGTATGTCCGATTTCACGCTCGTGACTTGCGCTTCTGGGTTCATGCCGAAGGGGACGACAGATGCCTCCCACAATTCAGCCTCTTTGATGACCCGGACGGTGCGGCCAGCGCGCTCTTCGTAGGCCGCGGTTATGGTATTGAAGCCGATCGACATACTGTCCAGCGTGCCGTCCTTCATCAGCTCGTAGGCGTCACGCGCATACGAGACGTTCAGATTGATCTTGCCCTTCACGTAAAGGCCATGGTCGTCCTGCCGGAAATCGGCCGCGCCAATCAAGCGGGTGAGATCATGAAAAAGGGCCAGCTTTAGCTGACCCTTTCGTGTGGTTTTCACCTTGGTGAACGCCCCTGGGATGATGATGTCGTCACCCAGGTCGATGTTGTTGAATACCGAGGCATAACCCTCGAAATTGCCCGCATCATCGACTGCTTTAACGTCGAACGGGACTTCAAGTTTCGTTAGCATTGCTTTCCATCTCCCACAGAGTGACCCGGCCGTAATCGCCTCCGAGACGAGGAAGGTTCTCCAAATCGCGGACGTCGTCTACCGACATCCACCCAGATCCGTTATTGCCGCCCAAGGCGGCTGTGTAGTAAGAGGCCCGCGCGGCGCTATCGCCGCGCAATAGGCCTTCCATGCTGAACTCGACAAACAACGTGCTGTCGGCAAACAGCTTGTCGTTGATCTCGTCCTCGATCGCCTTCACATACGGGCCCAGCCCGTACTTCACGAATGTGCTGTCCTGTTGCTCCAGGTTCGAACCCTGAATCGAAGTCTTGCCAGCGCGGTTAGCGAGGTAAAGCGGCACGCCCCAAACACCGGCGAGCGCTTCTTCTTGAAATTGCTGCGACTCGATGAACTGGCTGTCTTTCTGACTGATGCCGGCCGGCACGATCGATGGGCCGCCCTGCAAGATGGCCATCTTCCCAATGTCTTCGACATCACCTTCGCGAATGTCAGGGAATTTCTTGAGGATCTGCTCCTGCTGGGTTTGCGTCAGGAATTCCTTATAGACAACGTAGCCACCGGTAAACCCGCCCTTGCGCATGAAGCGCGCTGACCAGTCCTGTGCGGTCTTCGCCAAGCCCATTGACTCGGCCATGCATTCGACAGGCGACATGCCGTTGATGCCATCGGCACTGAACAGCTTGAAGTGCAGCATGTTCTCAGGCGACACCGGAAATCGCTTGCCCTGCAACGTCACCCAATAGACCAAACCGTCGTCAGTGTTGACCTCGACATCATCAGCGCTCACCGGCACCGTACCAATCCATTCGTTCTGTCGGTTGCGCTCGATGATCGCGAAACCGTTGCCCCGCAACGCCATGTTTACGATCATGGCTTTGAGGAAATTCAGCCGGGTCATGTATGGATTAGGCTTACGCAGCAAGCGGGCGTTACGCCCCGTCTTTGGCGCCAGTACACGCACGCCTGTCGCATCGTCGTAAAGCTTCTGCGGTAGCCCCGCGCCAGTCTCGCTTAAGACTTTGACGCACGACCAGACGATCGGGATCGTCATCGCCTTGGTCGGCGTGATCACCAAGCCGGATTTCGTGCGCCGGCCGCCAATGGTCGCGTCAACCTCGACATAGTCCCCAGTCGCAGGATCGGTGTACCCGAACATGCGCCAGGACAGCGGGTTGTACCAACGAGATGCCATATTTAGCCTATAAGCCCAAAAAAGCCGTGTTCGATGTAATTCGCGATACCGCCCTGCGCCGCTGGATTCAGCGACATGAGGGAGATAGCGTTGAACGTGGCCATCAGCGGGTCAATCTTTGCGTACCCGGAAGCCTGTTTTGTGATGATTACGGCATTGCCCGCTGGCACGACCTTCGCGTTGCTAACGCACCAAGCCATCATCGGCTTGCCGTCGTGCACCAACTCGCCCTCGGCCAGCTTTCGCTCCGATGTCTTAATGGCGCCGGTCAGCTTCCACCCTTGAGATATGCCAATGACCTTGTCCGGCGACACTTCCGCCTCTGCGATAGCGTCAAGTACTGCGCCGATGCCGGCCGGATCGACGCCAACACGATCGAGCAGTCCTGACGCGTCCACCTGAGCAACCAACTGCGCCACCTCTGCCACGTCTTGGCCAATCTGCTCAACTAAGGTCAACGACCCATCGCGCGCAAAATCGCGTAGCCGCGGCGCAATTTCCTGGCGCCGCTGCAATACCGATGGATGGGCCCATGCATGCGTCCACAGAAGCCACCGCCTGGTGCCCTTCTCACGACCTACCGCAGCAAAGCCCAGTAGATCGTCCAGCCCGCCGCCGTCGATTCCGAGATCAATCACTTCGGATCGTTCGATGAGGTCTTCCAGAGTCAGTCCGATCTCTACGCCCTGATCCTCCCAGAATTCCGCGCCAGCCCAACGGTCTGAGCGCAGCGCCAGGCCTATTTCAACGTTGCCATGCTTCGCCATAAAGCCGCGGAACGATTCCTCGCCCCCCGCCTTGGCTTTCGCGTATTCGCGTGTTAGAAACGCCTCATCTACCGAATACCCGAGGTTCGGGTTAACCATCGCGAGGTTCTCGACCTTTAGGTGCTCTTTCGACGCCACCATCTCGGGCGGATGTTCGAAGATCACCGGCACAAAGCACCGATCTTCGATCTTTCCGTCGCGTACATCGCGTGCGTACTGCAGTTTTTGCTTGAAGACGCCTGCTGGCGGGTCGTCAGATTGCGTCGTCAGGTAGATCACGAAGCCTTCAGGCCGCGATGCCAAGCCACCGATCGCCTCGCGCAGCATGTTTTCTGCGTTCGTCTGCTTGCCGAAGAGCCACAGCTCGTCTACCAGGGTGCCGACCGACTTCTTTCCGCCGACCGTGTTCGAGTCAGCCGCGACAACCTTGAGCGTCGCACCTCTCTCACGGTGGGTGATTGTTTTGATATGGGTCTGGACGTGGAGAAGATCGCTCAGATCCTCGTCCTTTTGCGTCATGTCGCGAGATGGCGCAAAGCTGTTGTTCGCGATCTCGATAGTCGGCGCCAGAATCGAGAACTCTGCCGAGTCGCGCCAGTTCAAGATGATCGCGGTGATCATGATGCCGGCCGCGATCGTGGACTTCGAATTCTTTTTCGGCAGGCAGATAAACCATTCCGTGATCACCCGCCGGCCGCTTACCGGGTCGTACGCCCCGAAGATCGAAGCGACTAAGTCGAACACCCACTGGGCACATGCTTCGCCAAAGGTTGGGCTTCCTGGCGCGTCTACGATCTTCAATTGCTTGAAGACGTCCAACGCTTGCTCCGCCGACTCAGGAAATATGGGCGGCGGAATGATCGTTTGGCCCGCGCGCAGGCGTTCCGCCCAGTCTGGGCACGCTGTCGTCCATTCCATGGCTTATCGACCGCCCGGGATCATGCGTAATGGTGGTGCTGTCGACGAAAACTTCCCGCCCCCGGCCTTTTTCGCGGCGTCCTTCGCGGCGTCTTTCTTACCCGGCTCCGGCACCTTTGCATGCACGTAGGGCATCAGCGCCTTTGCCGCCTCAAGTCGCAACTTGGGCTCTTCGCCCAGGTCATTCATCAACTGGGTGAGGTAACGCTTGGGATCTGAGCTGTAAAGCGCGTCGGTAAGAGCTTGGTCGTCGGGAGGCGGCGCTTCGGCGTTGGTTGCGGCGGCGCTTGCTGCCGGTGCGGCGTTAACAGGCTTAACAAGGTCACCGCTGCCAGCCTTTCGTGCGAGTGCCGCGACCACGTCCTGATGCTTGGCCAGACGTGAACCTGCCGGGCCCGCAGTTTCAAGGCTGTAGCCCGCAGAAATGGCGGCTTGTTTGTTGGACGCTCCTTGGGCCTTTGCCTCAACAAACTTGCGTTGCTTGGCGCTCAAGGACATTAACAAACCTATTAACAGGGAAATTTTCTCTGAATGCGGGAACGGGCGGTCTAGGGTTTCGGGCTCCCCCAAGAATCCACCCCCCCCTACCCTCGGCACCCGCGGGAATGCCCCGCAGGCCGCTCCACAGGCCCGCTGCAGGGCGCTCGCAGCGGCGATAGGGAACCGCGCACTTCAATCAAGAGCGCGTCTCCTACGGCCTCTTATCGATCCGAAAGCTGACCGCTCGCTGCACCCATCGATTGACCTTGTGCCAGTCAGGCTCCAAGCCAGTCAACAGGTGCATGATTGCGACGCCGTGGATATAGGGATAGATCCACCACGCCACCCGGACGCGCACGATGATCGGCCTGCTGTTCATATCGACTGCGCCTCTTCGCGCTGCTTGATGCTGTCGTGACATGGCTTGCACAGCGGTTGCCAGTTCGCCTTGTCCCAGAACAGATTCATATCGCCTCGATGCGCAACCTTGTGGTCAACGACAGTTGCCGCTGCCACTCGCCCCTCACGCTCGCAATAGCAGCAGAGCGGATGCGACCGCAGATAACCCAGTCGTGCCTGCTGCCACTTATAGCCATACCCGCGCTGCGCCGATGTGGACTTGTCCGTGCGCCACGAGCCCGGCTGCATCGTCGCCAAGCGATTACCGACCAACGCTACACGTGGCTTCAATGTTGTGAGCTTGGGCATCAATCAGTTCCGCATATCGTCAGTAGCCGTAGTCCATTTCGATAGCCATGCATCGTCCAACTGAAAGGCCCAACGCGTTGCGGCATTTGAGCTACAGCGCAGTGCGATATATTTAGTGTATGCACAAATAGTTCTTGCACAGAGTACTTAATGTGCATACAATAAGTACATGGACATCACATTCGATCCCGCCAAAAACAACGCCAACGCAGAGAAGCACGGCGTGGCACTGACCGACATCGCCAGCTTCGAATGGGATACCGCAGTTATTGCAGCAGATACCCGCAAGCAGTACGGCGAGAACCGCATGGTTGCTTTGGGCTACATCGGTGACCGCCTCTACTACGCGGTTTATGTTGACCGCAACGACCAGCGCAGAATCATCAGCCTGCGTAAGGCAAATTCAAGAGAGGTGAAACGATATGCCGAAACTTAAAGCGGGGACGATCATCCCCACCGCAGCAGAGGATGCCCAGATTCAAAAGGGCATCGATGCCGATCCGGATACCTATGTCATGACTGACGAGGAATGGGCGAAAGCTAAGCCCGTCGCACGCATCGGCCGTCCGAAGGCTGATGTGACCAAGGAGCGCATCACCATCCGTTTATCACCCGAAGTCGTGGATGGCTTTCGATCCACGGGCTCAGGTTGGCAAACGCGCATAGATGCAGCGCTCAAGGACTGGCTGCGCAACCACAAGCCGGCGGACGCTCGTTAAAACAGCCCTGCCGGCTGGCTTTGCACGTCCCAGCTAAATATCAGCACTTCGCCTGCCTCCGCGCCGCCGCCACCGCCTCCGACCGTATAGCGCAACGTCGTGCGCTCGAAGTGGAAGCCGTCGAACACTCGGCGTATGTCCGGATGGTCGTTTAGGCTCACGATCGCCCGCCCTTTCATCGTGCGCATAGCGTTGGCCATGTGCTCGTAATGGGCGAAGTCGAATTCGACGCCGTATCCCTCGGTCTGCCAGTAAGGCGGATCCATGTAGAAGAACGTGTGCGGCCGGTCGTATCGTTCGACGCACTCCAGCCACGGCAGATGTTCAATAAAGGCACCGCACAGCCGCAGGTGTGCGGCAGATAGGGTCTCTTCCAGGCGCAGCAGGTTCAAGCCAGGCGGCTGCGTCGTCGCCGTCCCAAATGTCTGGCCATCCACCTTGCCGCCGAAGCAGGCTTGTTGGAGATAGTAGAAGCGCGCCGCCCGCTGGATGTCCGTCAGCGTCTCGGTGCGCGTCATCTGCATCCACTTGAACACTTGCCGGCTCGTCAGCGCCCACTTGAACTGGCGCACGAACTCTTCCAGATGGTTCTGGACGACGCGGTAAAGATTGACAAGCTCACCATTGACGTCATTGAGCACCTCGCACTTGGCCGGCACTTGGCGCATAAAGAACAGCGCAGCGCCCCCAGCGAAGGGTTCGACATAGCAATCGTGAGCGGGGAAAAACGGGAAAATCTGATCGGCCAAGCGGCGCTTGCCACCTTGCCAGGGGATGATGGGCATTGCCATTCGTGATGCGTTCCGTGTTAACGTCGCCTCGCCTGTACAGGTGGGGCGGCCTCGGGTCGATCACGGGGTATATCCGTGCTTCGGCTGTCAGTCAGCGAACTCGCGATTCGCAGACTGTCGCCGTCTCTTTAATAATTTTGACTTTCAGCGGATTGGAAGCGTCATGACTATCAAAACCGAAAACTTCATCATCGGAAATGTCACGCCAAGCATGGCAACTTCCAACGAGATTTCGCGCGAGCCTAAGGCTCCGCGTGTCATGGGAATTGAATCTGCCTTCGTGCACTGCTTGGTATGCAAGGAATACTGGACTGCTACTGCACACAAGAAAGGTGCGATCAATACAGTCGCCGAAGGGCTGGCACTGATCGAGTGCCCTGAGTGCCACACATTCGAGGACGTGAATATCGAGCTACTCGTGCCAGGCGCGTAATCGGACGAGTCTGCTCCCCGTAGTCGTCTTGGCTTACATTAGAACCGAGCTTCTAGACGTCGCTCTGATTAGAACGCCGGAGACACCAACTTCCATCCGTCGCGCAATTGGCCGGTAATAGTGACCTGCGCACTCCAAACAGCACCATTTTCGTCCAGCGCAAGTACGTGCTGCAGGCCGCCGGCGATGGGCGTGGTCGTGATTTGGATAAATTTAGCGTGCATAGCTGCTCCTCTTAGAGCAACTATTTTGTCTTATTCGAAGCGGCCCGCCAAGGCACCGCGCGAATGTACTCGGGCAGCAGGGGTACAAATCCGAACTCAATCCAGAATTCCCACCCGTCAGCCATCGGTTGCGGCCGGCTGCCCATAACCCGAAAATCGTGCGCTCCCGCGATCCTGGCCATTACCGCAGTCGGATGTCCTTTCTCTCCGTAGTACTCAGCGGTGAGAATCTCGTAAAAGACGCGTGCTTGTGAGCGGTTCGCGGGGTTAATGGCCTTGGGGTCGATCGACATTCGCTTCCTACGCCTGGCGAGACGCGATCGTCCGAAGCCGTCTCGCCGCCTTAGTTTCGATCCGCAGCAGCAGCCCATCGTGTTGATACACAGGCTTGGCAAAACGCTTCGTCGCCCGCTTGGGATCCAGATCGGCGAATGTTGCCCGCGCATGAGCAAAGCTGTCAAACATCTGGACGCCGTGCCCCGTTGCGGTCACTGCACCGTTGACGACGCCCACGATGATTACAGTCTTCGCTTCCATCCTAGACCTCCGGTTCGTGCGCCGAAATGAACACCCGAACCTTACCGCCCGGACATGGCGCAAATCGTTCGACAGACAGCACATCGATCAGGCTGTCGTCCTCGAACACGCTTGCATGTGTCATGCCGTCCAGTAGCGCTTTGAGCATGTTGTCCAAGTCTCTCCGCCGCCGGTCTGGCGGGAAGGCCTGTATATGCACTTCCAAGCGACCTTCGGGGGCGCGCTGCGCTCCAATCCGAGATGCCAGGATTACCTTGCGTCGATACTCTCGACCCTTCTTGCTGATCAGCGTACGACCTGACAGTGAACCCACATTAGGCGATCGATAGTAGGAGTTCAAGCTGGGCGGAAAGGGAAGTTCGAGAACAACCATGCAAGCCCCAGCCCAGAAATGCAAAAGGCCCGCTGCGTGGGCAGTGGGCCTTGTGTGCGTTGGCGCAATTACGCACCGTATCGATTAACAGTGATTCTGCCGCAAAAAATCACAACAGTCAATTTTTACGCATCATCGCGACAATGCGTTAGCGGCCGCCCACGTTTCGAAGCGGATCGATCCATCGGGATCCGCCCGGCCTCGCGTGAATCGCTCGCCATCCGCATCTAACCGCAGATCCGGAAACACCTCGAGCGCGGCGTCTTCGCTGGCGAATCCTTGCGATCCGGATCCGTCATCGGTCAGTGACCCATCGACGGCCCCCACTACCAAGACTCGCGCTTGCTTCTGTTTACTCATACAACCTTCTCCTGTGATTGGACGCTCAGTCCGTGAAAACCATCTGCGCTGCTTCAAGGCGGCGTTCAATTCGGCGCATTGCGCGCTCAACCGCCCCCATGGACATTTCGTCAATCCGGGCGCCACGTGCGCCATGCAAGTAGCGGCGGACGCGCTGGTGGTGATTGGTTGCTGTGTTCTGCGCCACATTGCATCGCTCGGCAAGATCCGCGAGGACGACCTTGTGTCCGAAGCAGCGGCTCACGATGCCTAAGCGAAGCACTCGGTGTGAGATGCAGCCAGCGAGCGCGCTGGACACTACATCCTGGCTGATGGCATGAATCGCGGCGTGCCATTCAGGATTGATGCGCCAAGCGTCGTCTTTGCCGGCCGGAGACTGTCGCGGCAACTGGTGTGGCGCGACGCTAGCAATGACAAAGGCCTGATCGAGCGGGGACAGCTCGCTGATCTCCCGGCGGATCATTCCAGCCTGCGCGGCACCATCAAGGCCAGAAAGCCCTTTTCCAGAGCCACCGGCCGGGCCGTACGCGAGCCGGTTCATCAAGGGACGATCGTATTGCTGCATCGAGTAATTCAGCGCAAAAGTAATCGCGGCGTGTGCGCTGGCGAACAGCGGCTCGTTCAAGTTTGCCGTGGGGGCGTTCATACGTTCGACTCCGGATAGGACGACTGCGATATTGAAATTAAGCGGGGCTGGCACTTCGATCGAGCAGCCAAGAGAGCGAGGGACGCAGGCAGCCGATATGCGGGGCGAACGCTGGGCTGGGCCGCGCGGACAACCTCGCCTTGATATGGCTCGATAGCGGGCTTTTGCCGCTTTTGCGACAGCTTCCCCTCGCCAGCGCGTGCGGCTGGCGACGGTGATCGCTGATCCTCGATGCGATGCACGCGGATGCCGCCGGCCTTCCTGCGCAGCTTCACCTTTCGGGCGAGAGGGACGGCCTTCAACGGTACTAAGGGGGCGAAACCAACTGTCTGCGCGCCTGGATTTTTTGGCAGCCGATCGATCGCATGTCGCACTGCAGCGACGATCCAGCGATCCCATGCATGGCGCCAGCTTTTGCCGCGCCGCGCAACGTCGGTGCATGCGCATTGCCAGTCGCCTTTGCCCAAGCGGCGGATGCGCGGGCGCTTCGTCAAAATCGGTTTGATTATCATGCTGCCTGCCTCTCCTGGGCTCGCTCATAGCAATTGATCAATATCTGGTGCCACTCGTGGCGCTGCTCGCTTCCATCAGCGAAGACATGCCAATAGGTGGCCCTGCAGTACTCCACCTCCGCATCGCTGAGCTCGCGCATCTGGCGTAGCTCTGCGAGGCGCTTTTCCACCTTCGCTGGTAAAGCCCGATCGTTGTTTTGTTCCATCACTTACCTCAACACCCTATCCATGCATGAACCCGAGCTGGACAGACCTAGCCCATCCCTGAGAAGGCCTTCACATGAACCGTCGCCGTGTCATGACCCGCCAGCCGTTCGGTCTCGGGCGCTAGCTTCGCCACCCTTGCTCCTGTTTCAGACCTGATCCCACGGTAGGAGCGTCTTCCCATGCCGCCGCGGTTAATGAAAGTCCCACCGGCATGGTGCTGGCCGCGCTATTGGGTCAACATCGGAGGCATGTCCGTAGAAGCTTGGAGAGCGCGAACACACCGCCGCTCTGATGGAGGTCATTGGCATCTTGGCCAACGGTTGATGGCATTGCCCAAGGAAGGCCTGTCTGGGTGGCGTAGCGCTCACCAGTGCCGCTTTCGTCGTTGTCTGCGATGACATAGCGACGGCCTTGCAACTGGCCAGCTACGTGCGCTAGGTTGCCCGCAGAGAAGCAGACGACTACTCGCGCTTGGCGATACATCGATTTGAGGGCGGCGCGGACGCTGAGTCCGGTGGCAAAACCCTCGCACAGCCAGAATTCGTCACCGGCGCCAAGCATGTACACGCCACCTTTAGCCGCGCCCCCAGGCATGAATTTCTTCTCGCCAGTCGCATCGATCCATTGCAGGCTCTGCACGCGGCTGTAGTTGCCCACGCTGCGCATTGGCACAACCAGGCGGCCGTCGTAATCGATTAGCGCGGTTTCCTTCGGAAAGCCCTTTCGATCGAGGTAAGGGTGCGAACCGGTTCCGCACTGCAGGACGATCTCCGCCGCACGTAACGCAGCAGCGTCACGCTTGTGGCTCTCCTGCTGCATAAGCGCCGCCATATCGACGCGCGCCTGAGCCTTCACAACCTCGTTCTTCTCGTCGGCGAACCACATCTCGGGGGCGTCCTGCGTCCCCCAGTCCTGCACCCATCCCCATGCGCCCGTGCATTTGTAGGCACCGTTGCGCGAACGAGGATGCGATTCGGTTGCGCAGCGGTGGATACGGCCGTCGTCCATCAGATCGCGGATCAATAGGCCATGGGCTCGAGCGAAATCACGAAACAGCATGATTTAGCCCCTTGCCCTTCGCCTTGCCCTTTGCCCAGCGGATGATGTTCGACTGAACTCTAGACTTCACTTCCCGACTGGGTTCAAGTGCAATGTCCGTCGAGTACCCGGTCTTCGAAAAGTGACCATAGATATTGTTGAACTGACTCTGCGCGAAGCGTCGAGCAGCATCGAAGTCGCCCCCCTTCCGCTCCCAAGCCAGGCCGCAGATCTGACGCCAAACGCTTTCCTTGTCTTCGAGAAACGCGGGCATTTTCGATTTAACTGGCGCTTCGTGACCAACCGCTTCCATCACACCTGCAACGTTCTCGACCATATTGAGCCGAAGGCGCTCCTTGCCGCATGCCGGGCAGGCGCTCATAGGACTTGGAAATACGTAGCCGCACGAGCACGACCACTGCTCCTTCTCTTTCGGTGTTGGCTCCTTGCGGGCCTTAGCGTCCAGCTGACCATTGCTCAATTCTGAAAGACCGTGTTCAAAGACTTTCTCGACGTCGTCTTTGAAGCGGAGCAAATTGCCGGAGTGGTCGAGCCAGAGGCCAAACTCTTTACCGGGGGACTTGCGCATGACCCGGCCCATCTGCTGGATATGGCTGGACAGACTCTTGCGATATGGACGAGCGGCAATCCCGCAAAGAATGTCCTTTACATCGAAACCCTTAGTGAACACTTCGCACGACACCAAACCGTCGATCTCGCTATCCGACTTCTTAAACTCTTCGATGAGCGCGCGGCGTTCGTCTTCGTCTGTGTCCTGGTAGCTGATCTGCTGGAAGTTGTAGCCGGCAGCGTTGAACTGGCGGCAGAGTTCGGCGCCGTGCGCCACCGTGGCGGAGAAGACGATAGTTTTTACGGCACGTCCGAAGTGCAGGTACGTTTTGCTTTGCCATTCAGCGACGATGTCGCCGACGATTTTGATACCGCGATCGCCAGCCTCTTTGTCAGACCATTCTCCAGCCACGACCTTCGCGCCTTCCATGTTTGCAGCCTTCGCTGCGTACATCTTTAGCGGGGTTAGGTCTCCCGTATTTAGGAGCTCGTTGGTCGTGCACACGTTGACCAAGTTGCTGTAGATCTCGGTCAGTCCTTTGGTGAAGGGAGTCGCTGACAAGCCAATCACGTAGAGATTCGGGCGGCTTTTGATGAACTCAGCAGTCGCCCGGCGGATCTCGTGGCACTCGTCAACGATCAACAGATTGAGATCGTCGGGGAAGAAGCCGCGCTTCTCCAGGGTTTGTGCCGAGCAGACTTGAATTGGCTCGTAAGCGCGCCGGCGCCAGTGGCCACCTTGGATAATGCCGTGATCAATACCGTAGAAGTCCAGCGACTTGCTTGTCTGATCCACGAGGTTCACGCGGTCGACCATGATCGCGCATCGCTTCCTGTTCGCCGCGGTCAGCTTCAGGAGATGCGCTGCTACTACCGTCTTCCCGAAGCCTGTCGGCGCCATGAGAATCTGGGCACGGTGGCCATCAAGAAACCCTTGGTGCAGCGCGTCCACCGAAGGAAGCTGGTACGGATAGAGCTCGATCTCGCGCGCCATCATGCGGCCCCTTTCTTGTCGGCCGCACGCTGGGCGCGCTTGAGCTGCTGCTTCAGCTGCGCGTTCTCGTTCATCAGGTGATCGCGCGTCTGCTCTACAGTCTGTGTGTAGGTGCGAAGTTCAGAAATTCGAGCGAGGACATCCGGGTCAACGGACAACTGAAGCCGCGCGTTCTCTTCTTCGAGCTCGGCGTTGCGCCCTTCGTATGCAGCTTTTATGTCCTCTAGCTCTTCGATGCGCGCACGAAGCTCTTCTATCTCGGGCGCCGACTCAGTTCTTGGAGCCAATGCTCGAGGCGCTTTATCTCTTGCTGCTTGGCGCAGGGCGTCCGGGCCTTTGGCTGCAAGCGCGGTCTGTTCGCCTTGCGGCAGATCGGACAGAGCGACCGCTGTTTTTAAAGAGATTGCCCCTTTCTTCACCTCTGCTTTGATCTCGGGAGCAGCATTCTGCTCGACCTGCTTGGCATGCTGAATGGTCCGGCCTGTCACGCCTACGGCCTTTGCCATGTCTGCGTTTGATCGCTCGGGACGGGCGGGCGACTCTAACGGCGCGGAAAAGGGTGAACTCGGTTCACCCTTTTCAATCGGTGGCCGGTGTGACGGCTTCCAGTCCCAGAGCTGCACTTCGATGAGCGCCCAGGCACCAGCGCTAAGGTGCCGGCGCTCTTTGTTCTGTGCCCGCACGAACGCGACGGGGTCGACGGCACCAAGCTCTACTTCCGGGCACGCCATACCGAGCTCGACGCTGGCGCTGTAACGGTGCCAGCCGTCCAAGACCATACCTTCGTAGATCGTGATCGGATTTTGAACGCCGATGTCCTCAACGCTGTCTTTCAGCGTTAGGAAGTCATCTGCAGACATGGGCGGAAATGCCGCCGAGAGAGGATGCTGCTTGTAGGTCACTTACGCCCCCTGAATTCCTTCGGGTCGTACGACGCCGTACGCACGCGCTCGGACCGCCGGTCTTGCTCGGCTTTTTTCTTTGAGCTGCGATCGCGCCATGCATTGCGCAAGCCAATGGCGATGAGCGCCACAATTGCGCCCAGACAGCCACCAAACACGGCGAGGACGTAGCGATCGTCAAACATCGGTCGGGCTCACTTGGATCGCGCCAGGTGCTGGGGGCGTGCGCGTATCGCCAGGCACATGCTCGGATGAAGCCGCGACAGGGAACAATTCGGGGTGCTTCTCAGCTAGAAAGGCGTACCAGCCAAGCGGAATACGATTGCGCCGCCAAAGCGACACCGCCGCGTTGGTGAGGTTGCACATGATCGCGACCTTAGTAGTCCCGCCCATCGCGTCGATCAGTTTGGAGTGTTCAGTGTTCATGCCCTAACCCTTAAGTGGGATGGGCTTTACTTTAGAACGCTTAACAGTAGAATGCAAGCCTTCTTAACATCTATTTCATTAGAATCCTGAACATGAACGCCCTCTCTGATCGTATCCGCCACATCCTGGACGTCTCAGGCCTCAATGCCACTGAGCTTGCAAAGGCCGCTGGCGTCACGCGCGCGACTGTTTCCATGTGGATGAGCGAGGAGATCAAATCGATCAAGCTCGACTATGCGCTGAAGATCGGTGAAGCTACTGGCTTCGATCCGCTGTGGATAGTTCTTGGGAAGGGAGAGCCGCGAATGGCCGACCACGACAAAGCCAAGTCTGAGCAGTCCGATTTCGTGCCAGTACGAAAGGTCATGTTCAAAATATCCGCCGGCATCGCTGGCTTCGCGGTCGACTATGTCGACAACGGCGACGGCAAGCCTGTCTTCCTCCCAAAGCAATGGCTGGAGAAGCGAGACCTTCGACCAGAGCAGTTGTATGCCATTGAGGTCAAGGGCGAAAGCATGACGCCGTCACTTCGAGAGGGAGACATTGCCGTAGTGGACACCGGCGACGTGCAGCGGCGCGATGGAGAGGTGTACGCGGTTAATTTCGAGGGGGAATTGACCGTGAAGCGGCTGATCCGAGATAGTAGTCGCTGGTGGCTGGCCTCTGATAATCCCGACCAGATCCGGTTTGGCCGGAAGATGTGCGATGAAGGCACCTACCTACTTGGCCGCATCGTTTACAAGCAGAGTGAGTACATCTGAGGCGCACGCCTTTTAGGCGATAGAAAACTTTCGATTGCTTAGAGTTCTTGACAAAGAAATTTAGATAACTTAAATTTCGTCTACGCCATTCGCATTAGCGTCCGGCCAAAAAGAAAGGCCTCCAATCCTGTTAGCGCAGGTGGAGGCCGATCAATCAAACCAACAGTTAGCGCTGCTGGTTCAACCTGGCACATGGAGTCAAGCCATGCCCAAGCAATCGAACCGACTTTCGTCGGACGGTATTTCTACGCCTGAAACTTTATCAGCTATCGCACAAGATGTAAATACATCCAGTGCCGAGTCCGTTTTCACTGCTGGCCGCACCCATCTTGAAGCTCAAAAGGCTTGGATCGGGCTCGCCAGCCCACACCCCCACCTTCAAGACCGCGCGGCGGCAATCAATACCGCGGCGTCCACGTTGCGCGTCATTCTCTCGCTCATAACCGAGGCTCCGGCTGGAACCATTGACGAGCTCGGCGATCTTGCACGTGAGAATCTCTATTCTCATCTGAGCGGCATCGCTTTCGACATCGAACTGATGTCCGATGGCGAAGTTTGGTCAGCGGCTGAAGGGGTCTTGTCATGACCTTCAATACGCACCCCCTGACAAGCGACCCTTGGGCACACGAAGGCGCACCAGAGTTCAGCACAATTCGGACGTCGCATATCGGATCGGTGAATCGTGCAACCACTGCCATTCACGCCATCGCGCGAATCGCCGGCAACAGCGTCACCTCGCCGGACTCGACGGGGTCTGATCCGTTGCCGGCATACGTGGTCAACGCCCTCCTCGGTGGGATTGAGTCACTTTGCGACCACATCTCATACATCACGGAAGAGATGCAGGAGATCGCAGAGATGGTGGCGAAATCGAATGGAGCTCAAGAATGAATCGAGGCCAATTGATCGCGTCGCTTGAAACTGCCCGGGACGGGCTATGGAAGATGATGGGCTGCCTTGAGGCGCTTTGTGAGCGAAGCGACGATGCGCAGTCGCATGCGCTGCTTTGTGCCGCGAGGACCGTTTGCTCAGTACATCTGGAAATGGCCGACGATGCCATGAGTGTGGTTATGCGCGACGAAGGTAGCGCTGGAGACCCGACATGATGAGCACGAGAAAAGAGGCCGACCTTCAGACAAAACTCCACGCGCAGCAACGCCGTACCCGCTTCGAGCGGCGCCGAGCGGATGAACTCTTCGTCCAGCTTACGGAGGCGACTCGCCAATTGGGTCTGATGAAAAACGCTGACCCTGAGGCGGCTGCATTCGTGGACATGCAGGGGCGCGCAGCAACGCTTGCGACAGCTCTACAAGCGCTGATCAACCAATCTCGAAGAATCGCTGGGCGCTCTACGACAGCGGCGGACTATGCGCAGTCGGTGCTGGACAGTGCTGGAACTGTGGTTAAAGAGGTTGCGGCATGAAAACAGACAATCAATCTCTTCGCGCGCTATTCGCGCTTCCACCAGTCCGGGAAAGCCACGACACCGCAATCACCGTCCCCACAATACCGCAGCAGCGGATTGTGACGGGTGACCGCGAGATTGACGCCGTCCTGTGGTTGCATCAAGTCGTTGAAACCGGAAACCCTGCCTTGATCGAAAAAGCCACGGAAGCAATCAAGCGAATCTCGACGCCTATGAAGCAGATCGAAACGCGCTACTCCAATCTATTGAAGCAGCACCCGGACACGCACGTTTTCACACTACTGCTCGCCACGATGAACTTCGGTGATTTGAATTTCCGTGCCAAGCGTGCGATCAAACGGGCAACAAGCAAGCACGAAGCACTTTCCCGCTTTGGATCTATCGATCAGCTTTTTGCGTACACGCCAGCAGAAACTGCATGTGTGGCGGCGCTCGATGGAGTCAAGCGAGGAAAGTCGTGGTTTTACGATGAAAAGAAAGCGGCAAAAAAGTTCGGCCTCGTTCACACGCTGGTGCCGGCCACTATTTCTGACTGCCTTCATGTCCAAGGCTATTGGAAAAGCCTGTACCAACTACGCAATGCAGTCGAGTCTCATGACGCCGCTCTGGAGGCATACGCGCACGAAACGTACGCGTTTGAGCTTATGGCGGTAATCCCGCCTGCGAACGGGGGCGAAGCATTGGCAGCCTTCGATCACATAGAAGCCGAAGAAAGGCTGGAGAACAGCGCCTCTCCAAGAATCCTCCGTAATTTGGTCGTCAGCGGTTGGTTTCGGCACGGAGAGCGCAATGGCCAATAAGTACACCGTTACTGCCTGGAATCGTCTTAGCCCCTCAACTCGATACCGCGGGCGAAGCCTTGTACGAGCGGCCTACGAACTCGTCCTGGCTCGCCGTCAGCGCTACCGGCGCGTCATATTGGAGGTCGAATGATCAGCGAGGCACTTTTAAAACTTGAAGCGCTGCGCCGGCCGTGCTTGGTGCGCGCACTCGAACGACGGTGGCCTGGCTGCAATGCGCACATGAAGCGGAATGTCGCAAGCAACACCTTCCAACTCGAATACAACCGCCGATCGCCTGCAGGTGAGTCTGGCGAGATCAGTGCGTTCGAGGCTGGTTGGGAAGAAGCGCTGCGCGAAGCCCGCAACATGCTGGCAGCGCTAAGCCCTTTTGAAGATGGCGAGAAACGCCACCAGGCAGCGATGCGGCGCGCCCAGGCAGCCAGATCCGAGCTTGAAGGCCTATTCGAAAAGGAGCCGGAATGATCCTGCGCTATGATCGGCGTTCCACTGGAACAACGGTGGACGGGCGTGGAAACCCGATTGCACCAGGCGCACGAGCGCCGCGCGTTCATTCGCAGCGGCTTTTTCGTGCCCATCGCTCCTGCACGCCTATGGCGGCGCCGGGCGGGGCCAGCTTCGGCTGGGCCGACACCTGGTGCTCGGTTTTCCACCCCCGTCCGTGCGCTGCCGCCCCCAATGCTGCTGCGCACCCTACCGATCTCCGGAGGGTGCAATGAACCTCAACTTTCGACCCGTCGTTTGGGTCACGATCGAGAAAGCGTCCGAGTTAACCGGCCGCTCAGTCGATTCGTTTCGTCACCTCATCCGCGACGGAAAGATGATTGAAGGCACCCACTGGAAGTGGTCACCCGACAATCGCAAGCACATCAATCTTGAGGGGTACGACGAATGGGTCGCACAGAGCAATTCGAAGGGGTCTACCCGCGGGAGACGTCCATCCTCGTCAGCTTTCACTGGAAAGGCAAAAGGTATCGTGAGCGTGTAGCGCTGGCGCCTACCGTAGCCAACCAGCGCGCCGCTTACCGCATGCGGGACGAAATACTAGTTTCGATTCGCATAGACAAATTCACATGGGACGACTTCGCGTCCTACTTTCCTGATTCACCCCGCGTTAAGAGCGGAGTGGCGGCGGCAAAACCTACGTTCAAGGCGATCGCGGAGAGGTGGCTAGTCCTCGCCGCCCCCGAGCTCGCGAAGACGACTTATCGCGAGTACGAAAACGTCCTGAAGCGGTATTTTTTCCCCCTCTTTGGACATCGGGCAATCGCCGACATTGCCTATGAAGACTTGGCTGTCTACATGGCTGGCCTGAATGTTAAAAGCGCGAAGACCTTTAACAACATCATGACGCCCGTCAGACGCGTATTCGATTACGCGATCAAGACGAAGCGAGTGCAAGTCGACATTACGCGCGAGATCGACAGCCGACGCGGGCAGAAGCCGCCGCCGGATCCGCTTGACCTCACAGAGATGGATATGGTGCTCGATCGAATCCGCGAGCGCTATGACCCCCAGTGGCTGAACTACTTCGAATTCGCCTTCTTCACCGGATGCAGGCCATCCGAACTGATCGCGCTGAAATGGGAGAGCGTCGACTTCCGGCGGCAGCAAGTCCGAATCGAAGCAGCGCGCGTGCGATCGATCGACAAAGACACCAAGACACACACCGCTCGAGACATCGACCTTCAGAGCCGGGCGCGGGACGCTTTGCTGCGGCAGAAGGCGCACACATTTTTAGCCGATGGCCATGTGTTTACGAATCCGGTGACGGGCGAGCGTTTGATGGATACATCGCCGGCGGTGCGCACGGTGTGGCGCCCCACATTGAAAGCCATTGGCATCAGAAATCGAGATGCGCGGCAAACACGCCATACCTTCGCGACGATGTGCCTACACGCCAATATGAACCCTGGCTATATCTCACGCCAGATGGGGCATACGAACGCGCGGATGTTTTTCGAGGTTTATTCGAAGTGGGTGGATGCGGACGCAAGCGATCGGGAACGACTGAAGCTGGATGCTCTATTTACACGGACATCGATGTCAGCTTCGACTGAAGGCGGCCAAGAGCCTATTGCTCAACATCGCCATGGGTAACGGCTGAGCGCCCACTACCGTTTGCATCGCTCTCGTTCTTGCTCTGTTTGGACTTACTAGTTCGAGCGACTGTTCGATTGCGGGACGCTGCACCACGAGGATCCGAAAGTATTTTGCCGACTGGGAACAGATTTCTAACCACGATGAAAAACACTGCGATCACGTTCAACGTGACACCCGAGATTAGGGCAATCAAGACTTTGGACTCAAGCGCATCGAATCTTTGGAATATATGCGTCGGATGAATCAACGACAAAAACTGTTCAAATGCAAAAAAGACCGCCTTGAGGAAAATCTGCGCTCCGATTGTGGCGAAAAGCAGTGTGAGAGCCAGCTTTGCAAACTTATAAGCTTTATCCGCATAATCGCCGCGCATACCCAACGCGTGACGCCGCTCCGCAACTTCGATTTCGACATCCTGCGCCATTGGTAAATCTTCATACGATCGCTTCTCGTCCTCTGCGACCATGCGTGCGTCTTCGCTTCCGCTTGCAACGTCGTCAGGGGTAGGAGAATTTGCCCGAATGCTCTTAAAAATAGGGAGCGTGCGACTCGCAGGTTGATTCATATGGCGCCCTGAATCTCCGCAGCTATTTCTTCTTTGATCAGGGAGTCTGGAATCTTCGCATTTGACCCTTCCGTACGTGCCCAAGCGCTGCTTGGGCGGTGCGACATAATGGAAAGTTCAACCCCACTAAGCCTGCCGTATTGGTCCAACACGCGTTCCAGCAGATTCCATGTCCACTCGTCCGACCCCTTCACGGTCGGTGCAACGCTGCGGCTTGGATCGTTGCTAGATGGCCTCGTGCCCGGCTCCAAAATTGGCTGTGCGCCATATTGGCGAAATTCATAATACACAGAAGGAACGACCGGCCCGTAGTCCCACTTCTGAAAGGACTCGACAATCAGCGGCTCATCGCGCAGGGCAAGCGACCAAGCGTGGGAATAGTAGAGCAGCTTCTGCAGCTGCATTGGCGTGATGCCGGTGCCTCCCCGCTCCTCATCCAGTTCGATCAAGGCATTGGCGATCGCGAGTGCCGTGTATGCCATGTCGCCACCTCACTATGAATTGACCCAAGCCAAGTGTACTAACACCCAACCGAGCCAGGCCGAATCTACAGAGTAACCATTCGGTGACTCAATACCGTGAGCACGTAAAGCGTGAGCAAGTGTCACGTCAGTGTCACGCGATGGCCGGAGAGCCGCTTAAAACTGGTGCGCCCGACAGGAATCGAACCTGTATCAAGAGCTTCGGAAACTCACATTCTATCCATTGAACTACGGGCGCCAAGAGGCGGCATTGTACCGGACTTTTCGATCTGTGCCGGACGATCTTAGGGCATGCACCTATTTAGTGCCTATCGCCCCAATAGCGGGCACCGATATATAATCCAGCGTTTGCACGCGGGGGGTCCCCTCACGTCGCCCGTCCACTGCTGCTTGGTTTGCGGCGGCCCAGTATCCCGATTCGCAGGATTTGGTTATGAGCAACGCGCAGGATCATTCAGAAGAACATAGCTCTCCGATCAAGACGCCGAAGCAGTTGGTGGTGACGATCGTCCTTTCGTTTGTGATACCAGTCATCGTGCTGATTCTGTTGGCCAACATGGTCACGTTCGGCAGCAAGGGCGGCTCGGGTTCCGACGCCGCGACCCCGGAATCGATCAGCAAGCGCGTCGCGCCTGTGGCCGGTTTCGAGTTCGTCGATGCTACCGCGCCCAAGGTCTTCAAGACCGGCGAACAAGTGTTCCAGGCCGTCTGTACGGCCTGTCATACCGCCGGCGTCGCCGGCGCGCCCAAGGTGGGCGATAACGCAGCGTGGGCACCGCTCATCGCGTCGGGCCTGGACGAGATGACGAAGATCGCCATCGCCGGCAAGGGCGGCATGCCCGCCAAGGGTGGCAACCCATCGTTGAGCGACTATGAAGTCGCCCGCGCGGTTGTCTTCATGGCCAATAAATCCGGTGGCGATCTGAAAGAACCGGCAGCGCCCGAGCAACCGGCTGCAGGGGGTCAGGCTGCAGCAGCGCCGGCAGCCCCGGCAGCAGCAAGCGCCGCGGCGCCTGCGGCAGGTGCAGCCGCCCCGGCCGCAGCGCCGGCACCCGCCGCACCACAACAAGCGCAAGCCCAGTCGGCTGCGGGTGCCGCACCCGCAGCCGCAGCACCCACGCAAACCGCTGCCGTCAATCCGGCCGGCGAGAAACTCTACAAGTCCGCGTGCATGGCCTGCCACGCCGCCGGTATCGCCGGGGCGCCGAAGTTTGGCGACAAGGCCGCGTGGGCGCCTTACATCGCCACCGGTATCGATACGATGGTGCAAGTGGCGCTCAAGGGCAAAGGCGCGATGCCGCCCAAGGGCGGTGCCATGAATGCCTCCGAAGCGGACATCCGCGCAGCTGTCGAGTACATGGCCAGCGCTGCAAAGTAATCGCGCGGTTCGACGCATCGGCTGGTGAGCCAGTACACACCCATCCCCGCCTCGATACCGGCGGGGATTTTCATTTTCAGCACCGTTCACGTCTTTTTGCATGCCTTCCGTTGTCTACCTGCTCGGCCTCACCGTCTTTTCACTGACCACCGCGGAGTTCATGGTTGCCGGCATGATGCCGTCGCTGGCCCAAGCGCTCGGCGTCACGATCGGCGAGATCGGCTATCTGATTTCGCTGTATGCGTTGGGTATGGCGATTGGTGGGCCCTTGTTGACCGCCCTGCTGCTGGCATTGCGCATGCCCCACAAGCGCGCATTGGTATGGCTGCTCGCACTCAACGTGGCCGGCGCCGTGCTGGCGGCAATGGCGCCCGACTATCTCACGATGGCCGTTGCGCGCGTGATCATGGGGGTGGCGAGTTCGGCGTGCATTGGCGTGTCGCTCACGCTGTGCGCGGCACTCGTGGCACCGGATGCGCGCGGGCGGGCAGCCTCCTTCGTCCTGGGTGGCCTCATGCTCGCACCCGTGGTGGGTGTACCGATCACCGCATTGATTGAACAGTACGTCGGCTGGCGCGCCAGTTTCTGGGCAGTGGCGATGCTGGCGTTGGTGTGCACGGCGATCGTGGCCGCACGCGTGCCCGCCACCGAATCGCAGCATCCGGTGAGGCTCGCCCCCGAAGTGCGTGCCCTGTTCAACGGCTCGCTTTGGGCAGCCTATGCCACCAGTGGTCTCATCATCGGCGCCACCTTTACCGCGTTCACCTATTTCTCGCCTATTTTCACGCAAATCACCGGTTTCTCCGTCAGCGCCATTCCCTGGCTGCTGGCGATCTACGGCTGCGCCAACGTCCTCGGCAATCTTGTCGTGGGCCGCTACGCCGATCGCTACACCCTGCCGATACTGGTGCTGGGGCTGGCGGTGCTCGGCACCGCGCTGGCGACATTCGCACTGGCCGCACAGCACGCCGTGGTGGGCGTGTGTGCCTTCCTTGCGATCGGCCTGAGCGGCGTGTCGCTCAACCCTGCCATGGTGGCGCGGGTGATGCGTGCGGCCTCTCCCGGCCCGCTCGTGAACACCATGCACGCATCGATCATCACGGCCGGCATCGCTCTGGGTACGTGGGCGGGCGGCATGACCATCGATGCAGGCTATGGATTGCGATCGCCGTTGTGGGTCGGCACGCTATTCGCCGCTATTGGGTTGCTGAGCCTGGCGCCATCTGCGCGCCGAGGCAAAGCGCCTCAGTGACGACTATCCGGCCTGCGACGGCGCCAGCAACGACAGCCCCAGCTGCGCCCGGCGCTGCAGCCACAGACTGGCGCGATAACGCGGGTCGCCAGTCACGTCGAGAAGATTGCGCAGCACTTCCACGATCGTCGCAGCGCCGAGCTTGTCGCCCATCGCCAGCGGACCGGCGGGGTAACCCAGCCCCAGCGTGACGGCGCGGTCGATGTCCTCGGGCGTGGCGACTTTTTGCTGCGCGATATCGCTTGCGACGTTGACGATGGCCGCCACGATACGCTGCGCCACGAAGCCCGGCGAATCTTCGATCACGCTCACCGGCACGCCATCCTTGGCGAACAGCGCATGCGCGGCATCGCGCCACGCCGCGCCGGTCGCTGGCGAAACCATGATGCAACGACGATTGACCCCTTCAACGCCAAACAGCGTATCCAGACCTACCGTACGCGTGGCATCCAGGCCTTGCGACTGCACCGCCGTCGACACGTCCTGCCCATAGGGCGTGACGACGATCAAGGCATCGGCCGGCGGCTTGGCGGTCACCGCGAGATCCGCCCCCAGCGCCTTGATCAGCGACACGGCACGCGCGTGCCCATCGCCATGTTGCGGGCTGACCCACACCGTGAGCCCTGCTTGCAGCGCCGGCACCGCCGGCTCATCGGGCACCTGCTTCTTGCCATCGGCGTAGGTGTAAAACCCTTCGCCTGCCTTGCGCCCCACCAAGCCCCCGGCCAAGCGCACCGCGGTGATGGGCGACGGGCGAAAACGCGGCTCGTCGTAGAACTGGCGATAGATCGACTCCATCACAGGATGCGACACATCCAGCGCAGTGAGGTCCAGCAACTCGAACGGCCCCATGCGAAAGCCGGCCTGGTCGCGCATCAACGCATCGATCTGATCGAACGGTGCAACCGCCTCTTGCGCCACGCGCAGGCCTTCGATATTCATGCCGCGCCCGGCGTGATTGACGATGAAGCCAGGCATGTCGCGCGCGCGCACTGCCGTGTGGCCCATGCGGCGGCCGAGGTCCATCAAGGCGTCGCCCGCCGCCGGATCGCTGCGTAATCCGTCGATCACCTCCACCACTTTCATCAGCGGCACAGGATTGAAGAAGTGATATCCCACCACGCGCTCGGGATGCTTGCACTGCGCGGCGATGGCCGTGATCGAGAGCGACGACGTGTTGGAGGCCAGAATGCACTGCGCATCCACAATGCCTTCCAGGTCGGCAAAGAGCGCGCGCTTCACCTCCAGGCGTTCCACGATGGCTTCGATGACCAGATCGCAACCTGCCAGATCGGTGAGCGCTTGAGCGGGCGAAATCCGGGCGAACGCGGCCTGCGCATCGGCGGGCGTGAGCTTGCCTTTCTGCGACAAGGTTTCCCAGGTCTTCGACAGGGCTTGCGTTGCAGCAGTGACCGCGTCTGCGCTCACGTCGAAAAGTCTGACGTTCAACCCTGCTTGCGCGGCGATCTGAACGATGCCGCGGCCCATGGCGCCGGCGCCGACGATGCCGATCGTATTGATTGCTTTCACTGCCTGTCTCCCTGTTGTCGCGACGTCGAATCAACGCCGGGTACGCGCATTAATCAAGCGGCGTCACACTTCCATCTGAATCGCATCGATCTCGGCGTCGCTCAAGCCCAGGCGGTCGCGCAGCACTTCGCGTGTGTGCTGACCCAGCGTGGGCGCAGGATGCCGATACTGCACGGGGCTGTCGGACAGCTTGATCGGGCTCGATGCCACCGGTGCCGTGCCCGCCAAAGGGTGAGGCAGCTCTCGGCGCATTTCGCGCGCGACGACCTGCGGATCCTCGAACACCTGATCGATCGTGTTGATCGGACCGGCCGGCACGCCGGCTTTCTCCAGCTCGGCCAGCCAGAAATCACGCGCACCGCCGCCCATCAGCTCAACCAGGATCGGCACGAGCTCGGCGCGATTGCGCACACGTTGCGGATTGGTGGCAAAACGGGGGTCGTCGGCCAATTCGGGGCGGCCGATCACGCGGCTATACGCGCGGAACTGACTGTCGTTACCCACGGCCACGATCAAGTGCCCGTCGTTCGACGCAAACACCTGATAGGGCACCAGGTTCTGATGCGCGTTGCCGGCGCGCTTGGGCGCCACATCCGAAGTGAGATAGTTGGTGGTTTGATTGGCCAGCATGGCCACCTGGCAGTCCAGCAGGGCCATGTCGATGTGCTGCCCGAGCCCGCTGCGATCGCGTTCGTGCACCGCAGCCAATACGCCCACCGTGGCGTACATGCCCGTCATCAGATCGGCCACCGCAACGCCCGCCTTCTGCGGTCCGCCGCCAGGCAGATCGTCGCGCTCGCCGGTGATGCTCATCAGGCCGCCCATGCCCTGGATCATGAAGTCGTAGCCGGGACGATGTGCGTAAGGCCCCGTCTGACCGAAGCCGGTAATGGAGCAGTAAATCAAGCGCGGATTGATGGCCTTCAGACTCTCGTAGTCGAGACCGTATTTGCGCAGACCGCCAACCTTGAAATTCTCGACGAAGATGTCGCTATCGACCGCCAGGCGGCGCACCAGCTCGGCGCCCGCCGGTGTGGCGATATCGATCGCTACCGACATCTTGTTGCGGTTGGCCGAAAGATAGTAGGCCGCTTCGCTGGTGTCGTGCCCTTCGCCGTCGCGCAGATAAGGCGGGCCCCATCCACGTGTGTCGTCGCCGCTATTGGGGCGCTCGATCTTCACCACTTCGGCGCCGAGATCGGCCAGGTTTTGCGTGCACCACGGACCCGCGAGCACGCGGGTCAGATCCAGGACGCGGAGACCGGCAAGCGGCGGGGGACGATGTGACATGAGGCTCGTTATTCAAGAGGTGGTAAGTGACCGAAACCGGACAACCAAACGACACGTCCGGGCGATGAGACCTGCAAAAAAAGGGCGTTCCGGTTTAAGCTTGGACCAGCTATACCTCGCCGCTTCAAGCGGGTTGCCGGCGACCCCAGCCGGCCATTATAAATCGCAGAGGAGACACATGCCCCACGAACTGGCCACATCACTGCACGCACAGATGCGATTGCCCGTCATCTGTGCCCCGATGTTCATCGTATCCAACCCCAACCTGGTCGTCGCGCAGTGCACCAGTGGCGTGATTGGATCGTTCCCTGCGCTCAACGCCCGCCCGCAAAGTCTCCTCGACGAGTGGCTGCACGAGATCACCGAACGGCTCGACGCGGCACGGGCGCAGCCCGACGCACGCGTGGCGCCTTTCGCCGTCAATCAGATCATTCACCACAGCAACGACCGGCTCGCGCTCGATCTGGAGGCCTGCGGCAAGCATCGCGTGCCGCTGATCATCACCAGCCTGCGTGCACCCGGCGAAGTGGTGGATGCGGTGCATGCGTGGGGCGGCAAGGTATTCCATGATGTGACGACGATCCGGCATGCCGAGAAAGCACTCGAAGCCGGCGTCGACGGTCTGATCCTCGTGGCCGCCGGCGCGGGTGGCCATGCCGGCACGTTGAGCCCCTTCGCCTTGCTGGGCGAAGTGCGCAAATTCTTCGACGGCCCGATTGCCCTGTCCGGCGCGATCACTAATGGCCGCGCGGTGCTCGCAGCCCAGGCCATGGGTGCCGATTTCGCTTATATCGGCACGCGTTTCATCGCCAGCGAAGAGGCCAATGCCGCGCAAGCCTACAAGGACATGATCGTGTCGTCATCGGCCGCCGATGTGCTGTACACGCCGTTCTTTACCGGCATCCCCGGCAACTATCTGTCGGGCAGCATCACCGCATCGGGACTCGACCCCACTGCCCTGCCCGCACCCGAGCCGCAGGCCAGCAATTTCGGCAGCACGCGCGTCAAGCCCTGGCGTGACGTCTGGGGCGCAGGACAAGGCGTGGGCACGATCGATCAGGTGCGGCCCACACGCGACATCGTCGCCACGATGGCCGACGAGTATCGCGCCGCGCAGGCCGCGCTGGCCAAGGCATCGTTCGCATGAGCGCCGGGCTTCTCACCGCCCTCGACGGCGGCGTGTTGCGGCTCACACTGAGTCGGGTGGCCCAACGCAATGCGCTCGACAGCGCACTCTACGACGCGCTGTCCGATGCGATCGGCAATGCAGCTGACAACACCGACATCCGGGTAATTTTGATCACCGGCGATGGCGGCTGCTTTACCGCCGGCAACGATCTGCGCGACTTCCAGGCTGAGCGCCCGTCGGGCGACAGCCCGGCGATCCGCTTTCTGCGCACGATCGCGGCCACGCCAGTGCCCGTGATCGCGGCGGTCGAGGGCTTTGCGATCGGCATCGGCGTGACGATGCTGCTGCATTGCGATGCCGTATTTGCCGCCGAGAATACGGTCATGCAGTTGCCCTTCGTGTCGCTTGGGCTGTGTCCGGAAGGCGGATCGAGCCTGCTGCTGCCGCAACGCGTCGGCGCCATGCGTGCGAACGATTGGTTGATGTCGGCCCGGCGTTTCGACGGTACCGAAGCGGCGCAGGCCGGTTTGATCACCGCCGCAACGCCATCTGGCGAAACGCTGCAGGCCGCTGAGCACATGGCACGGCTGTGGGCCACTCAGCCCCGCGACGCCTTGCGCCTGACCAAGCACATGTTGAAACGCGACGCCCAGGCTGCGGTCGACAAGACGCTGCAATATGAGGCGACCCAATTCGCTGCCCGCCTGAAGACCGACGAGGCGCAGGCGGCGTTCAAGGCGTTCTTTACGAAGAAGGCGAAGGCGTAGCGCGGCCGGTCGCGGTGCCAGGCATCTTGCTGGGTGGGCAGCTTCGCGGCGAGCACGGCACGGGCGTCGTCGCAGGATGCCAAGGCGCATGTGCGAGGCGATTGAGGGTGGTCCCATATCGCGGGCACCCACAGCGGGCAACACGCACCGTGGCAATTCTGGGGCGTCAGAACATCGGTCTACGCAGCATGCGCCGCAGAACCCGCACGGTCTGGTTCAAAACGGGCTCTTCGGATCGAAGGACGGCGGCCGGCGTTCGCGCAACGACTGAATGCCTTCCTGCACGTCCGGGCCGGAGAACCCCATGAACTCCAGCGCCAGTGACGCATCGAAACTCGGGCCCGCCATGCGCAGCCAATTATTGAGCGAGTACTTCGTCCACCGAATCGCAGTTTGCGAGCCGTGGGCAAGCTTGCCGGCGACTTCGAAAGCACGCGGAATGAGATCGGCCTCGTCGACACACAACGACACCAGACCGATCCGCTCGGCCTCCTCGCCGCTCACGGCCTCGCATAACAGCAAGTGATATTTGGCCTTGGCCATCCCGCACAACAACGGCCAGACGATCGCGGCATGATCGCCTGCGGCTACGCCAAGCCGGGTATGGCCGTCGATGATGCGTGCGTTACGTGACGCGATCGAAATGTCGGCCAGCAAGCCGACCACAAGCCCCGCGCCCACCGCCGCGCCATGCATGGCCGACACGATCGGCTTGCTGCAATTGATCACGTTGTAGACCAGGTCGCGCGCTTCGCGCCAGACCCGTGCGCGCACAGCAAAATCCTCTGCCATCTCCGCCACGAGACCCAGATCGCCCCCGCCCGAAAAGCCTTTACCCTCACCCCGAATGATGACGACGCGCACCTCGGGATCGGCATCGATGTCGCGCCAGACGTCGGCAAGTTCGCGATGCAGATTGGCGTCGGCGGTAGAGAGGCTGTCTGCACGACCGCCTTTGCCGGGCATCACCAGTTCGAGAATGCCGTCAGGATGATGGTGAAAGATAAGGGAGGTATAAGCAGCGTAGCGATCCGACACGATGGGGTTGTCTCCTTGAGGATGGCGGGGTGCGCGAGCGATCTGTGCCGCGCGTCGTTTTGGGTTGTGGATGCCGCTTGCGTGTTCGAGGCCTACACGGCGATCTACTATTGATGCACTATATCCGCGATAAGCCGCCACCTGTGCCTACCGGCCTCCGGCACGATCGTCTTCAAAGGGATATTTGCTGTGAGCTACCCCGCCTCGTCTGCCGTCGCATCCCCGAGCGAACCCATCGCACCCATCGCACGCAGGGAATTGACTGCCGTGTTCGCGCCGCGCGAGGCCGACACCAACAAAGGCAGCTTCGGCGCCGTGGGCATATTGGGTGGGGGACCCGGCATGACTGGCGCCGCGCTCTTGGCTGCGCGCGCTGCGCTGAAGTTGGGCGCTGGCAAGGTATTCATTGGCTTTCCGACCGACGATCTTCCCTTCCCCTGCGACATGCTGCACCCCGAGCTGATGCTGCGAGATGCACGTGGGCTGTTGTCTGCCAAAGTGGTCACCACCTGGGTGGCGGGATGCGGGCTGGGCGAAACCGACACAGCCGTCGCGCTGCTGGAAACGCTGATGGCGTCAGTGAACGACACACCCCTTGTGCTGGACGCGGACGGATTGAACCTGCTTGCAGCCAACCGCGTCCAACTGCCACGCAGCACGCACACCGTGCTCACACCGCACCCGGCCGAAGCTGGCCGCCTGTTGGGCAGCGACGCCCAGGCGGTGCAACACGATCGGCCGGCTGCTGCTCGGGCGCTTGTCGCCAAATTCGGAACGTGGATTGTGCTCAAAGGGGCCAACACCCTGATCGCGTCTCCTGAAGGCGATTTGCGGATCAACCACACCGGCAACCCCGGTCTGGCGACAGGCGGAACGGGCGACACCCTGGCAGGCATGATGGGCGCACTGATCGCGCAGGGCATTCCAATGGGCGAGGCGGTGATGGGTGCCGTGTGGCTGCATGGCGCTGCGGCGGACCTACTCGCCAGCCGAGGAATCGGACCAATGGGCATGACGGCCGGCGAACTCCCCGATGCCGCACGCGAACTGCGGAACGGCCCACCTCGATCCTGAAACCGTCTTCATGGTCCTCTCTTCTGGATGCTCTGCACTTGCTGTGGATGATCGGCACTCGTTCTGGGTAATCGGCACTCGTTCTGGGTAATCGGCACTTGCTCTGGGTGATCGGCACTTGCTCTGGGTGATCGGCACTCGTTCTGGAGGCTGTACTTCGCCCGCCAGACCCGCCTGAAAGCACGTCATAGTGAGTGACTGCTTACTTTCGACTCAATATTCGCTCGTCATCGCGTTAGGCGGGGTACGGCCAAGCGCCTGTCCGCTGTCGTCGGAATCTCAACCCGTTGATTGAATGATCGAATTCTGGTCGCCAAGAGGATGTCGGGGGTATGACTCGGTCGATATCTCGCGCTGCAGCGCACAAAAACAACGGACTAGGGTTTACCCTGAAAAACCGGTTGCTATTCGACTAGGGTTATCCCTATAATGGCTTACCCGAACGCGAAATGAACTGGAGTTAACCATGAACCGCATCTCTTACGACCAAAATATCCGCTTGACCGACACCCTGGAACGCGACCTTCTCCGCGGTGCGATGCAACAACAGAACGACCTGCGCCCGATGGCTGCCCTGAAGGCTGGTGCCTTGGCTGCTGTTGCTGCGTTCAGCGCTTTCGTCTCGTTCGTTCGTGACGTCAACGCCTCGATGGACGACGCTCGCCAAAAAAGCACGAAGTTCACCAACGCTCAGTGGTAAGCAGCCCGGCCTTGCGGCCACGGCTTTCGGTCTGCCGATCAATTTGTCGGACTGAATGAGAATGGTGTTGCCAGCATCTAGTCCGTTGAGATGTTGAAATGTGCTGTCTTTGAAGTGATCAGCAGTCGATAGCCGGTATCGATTGTCCCAACGTCACTTGCTGTGCTGTTGTTGTGTTGTTGCGTTATGTTGTCGGGTTGTTTGTTGCAGTGGTTCTGATTGCAGAGCCACATCCGGCGCCTGTTTGATGGCGCCGGCCAAGCGAGCCGCTGTTGTTGCTGTACTTACCGCGCATGCCGTTCGGCATGCCAGCCGTTGATTCGCTGTTGCGGGTCAACACCAATACGATGTGCCGCTGTCGGCGTTGCATCAACATCCCGCGCGTTCTCACAAACGCGCCACTCCAAAAAGCCATTGCTCCGAAGATCGACATCCGATGCGATGGCATCATGCCGTCCGCGTCGAGCTTAGTCGCATGCATCACCGCATCAATGGATCGGTACATCGGTACATCGGCACATCCGTGCATCCGTGCATCCGTGCATCCGTGCATCCGTGCATCAACGCATTGGTGCATGAGTGCATCACTGCCGTATAGTCTTGCGCTGTCGAGCCCCTCTTGAGCGTCGCTCGCAGGCGTGTTCATGACACGTGCCACGGCCTGCACTTGCAGCCACGCTTCTGCGGGTTATCCCGCCGGCTTGCTCAGCATCGACTTGAGCATCGCGAGCCTTTCCTTCGGGCTCATCGCACGATGCGTATCTTCCTCGGTCACCTTGACCTGACTCAAACCCATCTCTTCGATAAACCGCGACGGCTCGCGCACCAGATCTTCGCGCGCACGGCGCCGCTTCTTGCACCAGCTCAGGTGCAAGGTGCGCTGCGCGCGCGTGATGCCCACGTACATCAAACGACGTTCTTCTTCGATGCGCGTGGCCAACGATTCGGCGGCGCGCGCCGGATCGCCTTCTTCCTCGTCCTTGCCCAAGTGTGGCAACAGGCCCTCTTCCACACCCGCCAGATAAACGTGCGGGTACTCCAGGCCTTTGGACGCATGAAGCGTAGAGAGCTTCACCGCGTCGGGATTATCTTCTTCTCCGCGTTCCAGCATCGTGACCAACGCGATGTGCTGCACCAGCTCGAATAGCGTCATGCCGTCTTCGTCGGCCTTGCGCTTCAACCAGCCGGTGAGCTCGAGCACATTCTGCCAACGCGTTTGCGCGGGCCGCTCTTCAAGCGTGTCGTACAGATATCGTTCGTACTGTATGGCGCCGAGCATGTCGTCCAGAATCTGGCCGGCGCTGTCGGTGGCGCCGCTTTCGAGCCGGCCGTCGCGACGCCCTGCCCGCCACTGAATGCGCTGGATAAATTCCACAAACGTGCGCAACGGCTCGATCTGACGGGGGGTAAGGCGACTTTCCAAGCCCGTTTCAAATACGGCACCGAACAGCGGCAACTCGCGCTCGGCCGCGTAGGTGCCCAAGGCCTGCAACGTGGCCTGACCGATGCCGCGTTTGGGCGTGGTGGCCGCACGAATGAACGCGGGATCATCGCTGTCGTTGGCGACGATGCGCAAGTACGACAGCACATCGCGAATCTCCGCTTTGTCGAAGAAACTCTGCCCGCCCGAAATCGCGTAGGGAATCTTCAGATTGCGCATCGCCTGCTCAAGGATGCGCGCCTGATGATTGCTGCGATACAGGATCGCGAAATCGCGCCATTCGGCCCGCCGCTCCACGCGCGCGGCCGACACTTTCATCGCCAGCGATTCGGCCTCGAGCTCCTCACTGTCCATTGCCGTCACGACAATGGGCTCGCCCACGCCAAGATCGGACCACAGCTTTTTCTCGAACAGCTTGGGATTTCGTTCGATCACCTGATTGGCTGCGGCCAGGATGCGTTGCACCGAACGGTAATTTTGCTCAAGCTTGATCAATTTGATCGACGGATAGTCGGTCGTAAGCCGCGCAAGATTTTCCATGGTGGCGCCGCGCCAGGCGTAGATCGCCTGGTCGTCGTCGCCGACGGCGGTAAACATCGCACGCGGACCGGTCAGCAGTTGCACCAAACGGTACTGGCACACGTTGGTGTCCTGATACTCGTCCACCAACAGATACCGCACGCGATTTTGCCACCGCGTGCGCACCTCTTCATTGCTGGCGAGGATCTGCGCCGGAAGCCGAATCAGATCGTCGAAGTCGACGGCTTGATAGGCTTGCAGGGTTGCAGCGTAACTGCGATAGACAGTGGCGGCTTCCGTCTCACCCGGTGTCGCGGCAATGCGTGCCGCCTCATCCGGATCGATCAAGCCGTTCTTCCAGAGCGAAATGGTCTGCTGCACGTTGCGCAGCCTGCCCTTGTCGGTACTGGCGAGCAATTCCTGCACGATGCCCAGGGCATCGTCGGAGTCGAGAATCGAGAACTGCGCTTTCAGATTGGCATGCCGAGCCTCTTCGCGCAAAAACCGCACGCCCAGGGCGTGGAACGTGCTGATAGTCAGCCCTTTGGCCAACTTGCGATCCACCAACGTCTTCACACGCTCGTTCATCTCGCGCGCGGCCTTGTTGGTGAACGTGAGCGCCACCACGTTGCGCCCCATGTAGCCGCAGTCGCGCAGCAGATACGCAATCTTCTGCGTGATCACGCGCGTCTTGCCGCTGCCGGCACCCGCCAACACCAGACAAGGGCCGTCGAGGTACAGCATCGCTTCGGCTTGCGCGGGATTCATCCCGGCTGCGATGGTCTGCGTTTCAGATTTCAAGGGGATCGACTTCCAGTTGCCAGCGAACGCGACACGTGGAGGCGAGCGCGGGGAGCGCGTCGTTCCAGGCGGTAAGGAATGCCTGTAAGGCGGGACGATGCTGCGCTTCGATCAGCAACTGTGCCCGCTCGACATTGGCCACGCGCACAACACGCAGGGGTACTGGATCGTACAGCGTTATATGGTCGCCGTACGTGCCGCAGACATGCTCCGGCGTACTGGCCAGCGCGCGCGCCTGTTGCAGAAACCCGATGGCCTGCTGCAACTCGCGCGCTTCGGCCGTCAACAATGCCTGAAAAGCAAACGGCGGCAATCCCGTCTCTTCGCGCTCCTTCAACGCGTGGCGTGCGAACCCGACATAATCGTGTCGCACGAGCGCCTGGTAGATGAACTGATCGGGATAGCCCGTTTGAATCAGCACCTCGCCGTTACCCGCGTGCCGGCCAGCTCGGCCGCCGACCTGCATCAGTTGTGCGAACAAGCGCTCAGGGGCCCGGAAATCATGCGCAAACAGCATGGCATCGGCGTTGAGCACCCCCACCAATCCCAAGCGCGCAAAATCGTGGCCTTTGGCCACCATCTGCGTGCCCACGAGAATATCGACGTCGCCGGCGTGTACTTGATCGAACAGCGCCTGTGCACTCCCCTTGCGACGCGTGGTGTCGGCATCGATACGCGAAATGCGTGCGTCCGGGAAGATCTCGGCCAGATGCTCCTCGACCCGCTGCGTGCCGCGGCCCATGGGCTGCAGATCCTGGTCACCACACTCCGGGCACGCGCGGGGCACCCGCGATTGAAAACCGCAATGGTGGCACTGCAGCCGATGGCTGCCGCCCGAAAAACGATGCAATACGGTGTATGCCGTGCAGCGCGGGCAGGACGATACCCAGGCGCAATGCGTGCATTGCAGCACGGGCGAATAGCCGCGCCGATTGATGAACACCAACGACTGCTCGCCCGCCTCCAATCGTTTGCCGATCGCCGTGATGAGCTGATCGGAAAACCCTTGCTTGAGGGACGCGCGACGCGTGTCGACAAGCCTGACGGTGGGCAGCGTGCTCGCCCGGGCGCGCGCTTGCAGGGTCAGGCGCCGATACCGGCCGCGCTCGGCGTGCTGCCATGTTTCCAGCGATGGCGTGGCCGACCCCAGGATGATGGGAATGCCCGCTTCATGCGCCCGCCAGACGGCCAGATCGCGTGCCGAGTAACGCAGGCCATCCTGCTGCTTGTAGGAGGCTTCATGCTCTTCATCGACCACGATCAGACCCAAGTCGGCCATCGGCGCGAAAATGGCCATGCGGGTGCCCAGCAGCATGCGCACGTCACCGCGTTGCGCACCTACCCATGACGCCAACCGCTCGCCATCCGATAATCCGCTGTGCATCACGGCAACCGCATGCGGTCCAACCACATGCTCCAACCGGCGCCGCAGCGATGCTTCGAGTTGCGGTGTGAGATTGATTTCAGGCACGAGCAGCAACACCTGCCGGCCCCGCGCCAGGATATCGGCAGCCGCATGCATGTACACCTCGGTCTTGCCGCTGCCAGTCACGCCATGCAGCAAGACCGGCGAAAAGCCTTCCAGATCACGCAGCGTCGCCACCGCCAGCGCCTGTTGCTCATTGAGCTCGGGGGCGACATCCGCTGCCACATCCACGACGGGTCGCGCGCGGCGTTTATCCAGGCGTGCGATCGGCCCCGATGCCGAGCGAGCGCCCACGTAGGCGGAGGGCTTGCGCAGCGCCGGCGGCAATGCAGGCAGGATCACCTCGCCCCAGGGGCGTTGATAGTAGTCCGCTGCAAAGCGCGTGAGCTTGAGCCATTGCGCCGAGAATGGGGGCAGATCATCCAGAATGCGTTCGACCGCGCGAACGGTTTCGGGCGCCACACCGGGTGCGTCGGCGTGCCCCACGACCACGCCGATCAACTGCCGGCGGCCGAAAGACACGATCACGCGCGTACCCACCGGCACGGGGATTTCCGACCGGTAATCGAACGGCCCGGGCAGCGGGACATCCAGCACCACGTTAAGCCAATGCACAGCCTTTTCCCCGGGCGCGTGCGTAGCGCGCTCCTGCTCGGGGGGCAATGAGGAAGCATTAGCGGTGACGGACGTCACCGCTTCGAGAACGACGGATTCCGAATGTGGCACTTAAAGTAATTTCTGGAATGTGCGGCTAAGCGACTGACCGGCAGCGACAATCGGAAATGTTCACTGCCGGCCTGTGGATAACTTTGGGGAAAAGAAAAGGAAAAGCGCGCAAACCATCCTATAACACAACTTGCGAACCATACCAGACCAGCGGGAAAATATTTTAAATCAACATTCAAATCAATGACTTAGATGCTCTTCGGCAAATGTAACGAATGTATTGTGGGTTTTCCCGACTAGCTAAAATTTTGTGCACAAGTCCATTCGCTACGACGCAGTGCAGCGACAGCGGTCAAGCCGAATCGACGCCCTTGCCGGGTTGATCAAGCATGAAATGCACGGCTGTAGTTGTGCACTTCGTCGACCAGAACGCCCACCGACTCAGGCGGTGTGAAGCGCGAAATGCCATGACCGAGATTGAACACGTGGCCGCCGGCTCCCACCTGACCGTAACCGTCCAGTACCCGACGCGCTTCGCGACGGATGGCCTGTTCGCCGCCAAACAGCGCCATCGGATCCAGATTGCCCTGAAACGCCACCTTGTCCTGCACGCGCTTACGTGCCGAACCCAGGTTGACCGTCCAGTCGACCCCCATCGCGTCGCACCCACAGCCGGCGATATCCTCGAGCCAGAGGCCACCGCCCTTGGTAAACACGATCACCGGCACCTTGCGGCCTTCGCGCTCGCGCGTAAGACCGGCAACCACGCGCCGCGTGTAGGCGAGCGAGAATTCCTGGAACAAGCCCTCGCCCAAGACGCCGCCCCAGCTATCGAAAATCATTACCGCTTGCGCGCCGGCTTCGATTTGCGCATTGAGGTACTGCTGCGTGGCTTGCGCATTGATCTCGAGCATGTGATGCACCAGGTCGGGCCGCGAATACATCATCGTCTTGATCAGACGGTAGTCGTCGGAGCCTTTGCCTTCGACCATGTAGCAACCGATCGTCCAGGGGCTACCTGCAAAGCCGATGAGCGGGACACGGCCGTTCAAGTCGCGGCGAATGGTCGCGACCGCGTCGAACACGTAGCGCAGCTTGTCCATATCGGGTACGGCCAGCGCCTTCACATCGGCTTCGGTGCGCACGGGATGCGCAAAGCGCGGCCCCTCGCCGATCGCAAAGTCGAGCCCCAATCCCATGGCATGCGGAACGGTGAGGATGTCGGAAAACAGAATGGCCGCATCGAGATCGAAACGCTCCAACGGCTGCAACGTGACTTCGCTCGCATACTGCGGATTCTGCGCAAGTTCCATGAAGGAACCGGCTCGCGCACGCGTTTCGTTGTACTCGGGCAGATAGCGTCCCGCTTGGCGCATCAGCCAGATCGGCGTGTAGGGCACAGGTTCGCGCATCAGCGCACGTAAGAACACATCATTTTGCAGAACAGGGGCAGACACGGCGATCCTTGAAGAGCTTCAACGGGGGATTTTACTGCCTCGACGCAAGACTGCGACCAGCGCGTTCGGTAAAAGCATCGTCAGCGGTATCGCGCCGGAAAGTGGCGGCATCGATACCGTGCTTGCGCATCAATGCCCAGAAGGCCCTGCGGTGTTTGTCGGACGCGCGCGCAGCCCGAGCCACATTGCCGGCGTGGCGCGACAGCGCAAGCCGCAGATAGTCTTGCTCGAATTGTGCGACCACGCGCGATTTTGCCTGACGGAACGGCTCATCGTCACGCACCTGCGGCGCCTGCGACAACGCGCGGAGCGTGGCATCGAAATCGCTGCTGCTGACCCGCACCCGAGCATGCAGCGGCGCCGGAGCGCCCTCCTGCGACCCGCCGAAGGATCCGGCACCCATGAGTGTCGGCAGTGCGCCTGCAGCGCCACCGTAAGCCCTTGGCGGCTCACCAATGCCTGACGTGATCGGGGGTGCGATGCCAATGCCTTTCGCCGCGCCATGACCGATCCCATTGGCCGCGTTGAACGCCCCGCCGATATCGCGCGGCAGCCGCTGCCAACGCATGCGTAACTCGTCCAGACTGAACGGCGCAGTGATGAAATCGGCCATACCAAGATCGAACAGATCCTGCAGTCCGACCGCCCGGAGGTCGCGGGTATAGCCGACGACCGGCGTGCGCAGCGTGCTGCGCGCGGCCGCCAGTGCGGTGCGCGCCCAACCCAACGTGGCCGGCGTCACTGCCAGCACGCACACATCGAATCGCATCAGCGCCGTAGCCAGGCGCGCGAGCAGTTGAGGACTGGGCGCCTGCTCGGAGGCCTCTGGCGCCTCCAGACGCACCGGCGACCATGCCACACGCTGCATGACGAGCATCTGGACATCCACGGCCGCAAGTGGGTCGTCATGATGATGAGGATCGAAGAGAAACGCACACTCCAATTGCTCTCGCATCGGGGCCTCCTGTCGCGGCAAAAACCTCAGACTACGGAAGCCCTGAGGCCCTGACTATTCGCACAAGCCACATTGCGGCAACTACGTGCGCGGCGACAGGCAGCGGCGGCCCCGACGCGCCACGGCCGAGCGCGCAGCCCTACCCAATGCAAATCGAACGGGCATGAAAAAAGCAGCCCGAAGGCTGCTTTTCCAGCGTCGCCGCAAGCGATGCGGCGCCGATGCGCTCAGTGCGAACTCGATTTGCCCTTGAGCAAGCGAGCGGCGTGAACCTCTGCCGTCAGCATGGCGAGCTCTGCCTCGACCTGGGCGATGTCTGCACGGTCCTTGGCATTGCGCAATGCTTCCTCAGCCTTCTTACGGGCTTCCTCGGCGCGGGCTTCGTCCAGATCGCCAGCACGAATCGCGGTGTCGACCAGCACGGTAACCATGCCAGGCTGCACTTCGAGAATGCCGCCGGCCACGAAGATCGACTCTTCGGTACCGTCGGTACGCGTGACTTTGACGATACCAGGCCGGATGCGCGAAATCAGCGGGGTGTGCCCGGGCAAGATGCCCAGTTCACCCGCCTCGCCAGGCAGAGCCACGAACTTCGCCTCACCGGTGAAGATCGCTTCCTCTGCGCTGACGACGTCTACTTGCAGGGTAGCCATATGTATACGTCCTTATTGCAGTTTCTTGGCCTTCTCGAAGGCCTCGTCGATCGCGCCGACCATGTAGAACGCTTGTTCCGGCAGCGAATCGCACTCGCCTTCAACGATCATCTTGAAACCACGGATCGTTTCGGCCAACGGCACATACTTGCCAGGCGCGCCGGTAAACACTTCGGCGACGTGGAAAGGCTGCGACAGGAAGCGCTGGATCTTGCGAGCGCGAGCAACGGCTTGCTTGTCGTCGGGCGACAATTCGTCCATGCCCAGAATCGCGATAATGTCGCGCAATTCCTTGTAGCGTTGCAGCGTTTGCTGCACGCCACGCGCAACGGCGTAGTGCTCTTCGCCCACGACTTGCGGGTCGAGCTGACGGCTGGTCGAGTCGAGCGGATCGACGGCGGGATAGATACCCAGCGCGGCGATGTCACGCGACAGCACGACGGTCGAGTCCAAGTGCAAGAAGGTGGTGGCAGGCGACGGATCGGTCAAGTCATCCGCCGGCACGTACACGGCCTGGATCGAGGTGATCGAACCGGTCTTGGTGGACGTGATGCGCTCTTGCAGCTTGCCCATTTCTTCAGCCAGCGTCGGCTGATAGCCCACGGCCGAAGGCATACGGCCCAGCAGTGCCGACACTTCGGTACCGGCCAGCGTGTAGCGATAGATGTTGTCGACGAAGAACAGGATATCGCGACCTTCGTCACGGAACTTCTCGGCCATCGTCAGGCCCGACAGCGCCACGCGCAGACGGTTGCCCGGGGGTTCGTTCATCTGACCGAACACCATCGCCACTTTCGATTCTTTGATGTTATCGAGGTTGATAACGCCGGCTTCGGCCATTTCGTGATAGAAGTCGTTGCCTTCACGAGTGCGTTCGCCCACGCCTGCAAACACCGACAGACCGCTGTGTTGCTTGGCGATGTTGTTGATGAGTTCGAGCATGTTCACGGTCTTGCCCACGCCGGCGCCGCCGAACAGGCCAACCTTACCGCCCTTGGCAAACGGGCACACCAGATCGATAACCTTGATACCCGTTTCGAGCAGCTCGACCGAAGGCGAGAGTTCGTCGAAACGCGGCGCGTCCTGGTGAATGCTGCGACGTTCTTCGGTCGGGATCGGACCGGCTTCGTCGATCGGACGGCCGAGGACGTCCATGATGCGACCAAGCGTGGCTTCACCGACCGGCACCGAAATGGGCGCGCCCGTGTCGGAGACGGACATGCCGCGGCGCAAGCCGTCGGACGAGCCCATGGCGATCGTGCGTACGACGCCGTCACCCAGCTGTTGCTGCACTTCGAAGGTCAGATCTTTCTCAGCGAACGCCGAGCTAGTGTCAGCCAGCTTGAGTGCCGCATAGATTTTGGGCATTTGATCGCGGGGGAACTGAATGTCCACCACGGCGCCAATACACTGAACGATGGTTCCGTTGCTCATGTCGAGTCCTTGCTTAATTACGTTCTAAGGGTCGCTGCGTCGTCCGATTCATCAGACGGCGGCAGCCCCCCCCACGATTTCTGAAATTTCTTTGGTGATCGCAGCCTGACGGGTCTTGTTGTAGACCAGTTGCAGTTCGCCGATCACCTTCTTGGCGTTGTCCGACGCCGACTTCATCGCGACCATACGGGCCGATTGCTCGGACGCCATATTCTCGGCCACCGCCTGGAACACCAGACCTTCGACGTAACGCTGGAGCAGATCGTCGATCACCGACTTCGCGTCAGGCTCGTAGATATAGTCCCAGCCGTAATTGCTCTTGATCTCAGTGCTCTTCTCGGCCGCCGTCACGCCCAATTGAAACGGATCGTCCAGACCATCGGGCAACGGCAACACACGCAGGAACACGGGTTCCTGACGCATCGTGTTGACGAAGCGCGTGCTGGCCAGGTACAGGGCATCGATACGCCCTTCGAGGTAGTCGTCCAACTGCACCTTGATCGCGCCCAACAAACGGGTCAGATCAGGCTTGTCGCCCAACTGCACTTCCTGCGAGACAAGATTGGCACCAATACGCGTCAGCAGACCGACGCCCTTGTTGCCGAAAGCCGTCGTCTGCACGGAAACGCCGCTGGCTTGAAATTCTTTCAGCTTGTTGAGCACCACACGCGTGATGTTGGTGTTCAAGCCGCCGCACAAGCCCTTGTCCGTCGTGACCATGACGATACCCACCGCTTTGTGATGCTCGCGGTTCTTCAGGTAAGGATGGCTGTACTCGGGATTGGCCTGCATCAAGTGCGACGCAATTTCGCGCACTTTCGTGGCATACGGACGGCCTGCGCGCATCCGTTCCTGCGCTTTGCGCATCTTGGATGCGGCGACCATTTCCATCGCCTTGGTGATCTTGCGCGTGTTTTGCACGCTCTTGATCTTGGTTCGGATTTCCTTGATTCCGGGCATTACGCTTTCCTGTAGAGACGGCTGGACGGGATGGATCGACTGACGGTCTGCCCCGCCCGGTGTGGTGCGTAAAGCAAACGGGGATGGCCCCGCTTGCCCGACGTCCTACTGCTGTCCGAATGCCTTAAAACGCACCGTGCTTTTTGAACTCTTGCAGAGCGGCGGCCAATTCGGCGTCGTCGTCCTTCGAAAGTTCTTTGCTGGATTCGATGCGCTCGATCATTGCCGCGTGCTTGGACTTCAACTGATCCTTGAACGCCTTTTCGAATGCCAGCACCTTGCTGACTTCGACGTCGTCCAGATAGCCGTTGTTGACGGTGTACAGCGTAACGGCCAATTCCCACACTTGCAGCGGCTGATACTGCGGCTGCTTGAGCAGTTCGACCACGCGCTTGCCGCGTTCGAGCTGGCGACGGGTCGAGTCGTCCAGATCCGAAGCGAACTGCGCGAAGGCGGCCAATTCACGGTACTGCGCCAAGTCGGTACGAATACCGCCCGACAGCTTTTTCACGACCTTGGTTTGCGCCGCGCCACCCACTCGCGAGACCGAGATACCGGCGTTGATAGCCGGGCGCACGCCTGCGTTGAAGAGGTCGGTTTCCAGGAAGATCTGGCCGTCGGTAATCGAAATCACGTTGGTCGGCACGAAGGCGGACACGTCGCCGGCTTGCGTTTCGATGATCGGCAGTGCCGTCAGCGAACCGGTCTTGCCTTTGACCGCACCGTTGGTGAACTTCTCAACGTACTCTTCGTTCACGCGAGCGGCACGCTCGAGCAGACGCGAGTGGAGATAGAACACATCGCCGGGGTACGCTTCGCGGCCCGGGGGACGACGCAGCAACAACGACACTTGGCGATAAGCCCAGGCTTGCTTGGTCAGATCGTCATAAATGATCAGCGCGTCTTCACCGCGGTCGCGGAAATATTCGCCCATCGTGCAACCGGCGTAAGCCGACAGATACTGCATGGCAGCGGAGTCGGAAGCCGAAGCGGCCACGACGATGGTGTATTCCATCGCGCCGTGTTCTTCGAGCTTGCGCACCACGTTGTTGATCGTCGAGGCCTTTTGGCCGATCGCGACGTACACGCAGGTAACGCCCTTGCCTTTCTGGCTGATGATCGTGTCGACGGCGACAGCGGTCTTGCCGGTTTGACGGTCGCCAATGATCAGCTCGCGCTGACCGCGGCCGACCGGTACCATCGAATCGATAGCCTTGATACCCGTTTGCAGCGGCTGCGACACCGACTTACGCGCGATCACGCCGGGAGCGACTTTTTCGATGATGTCCGTTTGGGTATTGCCCAAGGGACCTTTACCGTCGATCGGCGTACCGAGTGCGTCAAGCACGCGGCCGCGCAGTTCGGGACCGACCGGCACTTCCAGAATGCGGCCGGTCGTCTTGACCTGGTCGCCTTCCGAAATGCTGGTGTAGTCGCCCAGAATCACGGCGCCGACGGAGTCGCGCTCGAGGTTGAGTGCAAGACCGAAACGGTTGTTGGGGAATTCGAGCATTTCGCCCTGCATCACGTCCGACAGGCCGTGGATGCGGGTAATACCGTCGCTCACGGATACGACCGTGCCTTGCGTACGGATATCATTCGAAGCGCTCAAGCCCTCGATGCGGCTCTTGAGCAGTTCGCTGATCTCGGAGGGATTGAGTTGCATGTGGAGACTCCTGGAATCCTGTTGAGTGCCTGGCTTATGCAGCCAGCGTGTCGCGCATGCGGGCCAACTGGGCTTGCACGGATGTATCGAGCACCTGATCGCCCACTGCCACGCGCACGCCGCCGATCAGCGACGGGTCGACAGTAACGTGGGGCTTGAGCTTAAGACCGAACTTCTTTTCCAACGCCGTGATCAAATCTGCGACCTGAGCGTCGGACATCGGGAATGCACTGGTGATCTCGGCCGCGGCGGCGCCTTCGTGACGATTTTTGAGCGTCTCGAACTGTGTCGCAATCTCGGGCACCAACATCAGGCGGTCGTTCTCGACCAGCAACTGAATGAAGTTGCGCGCGGATTGCGGCAGCTGCGACCGGACCAGACCAAGGAAAATCTCGGCCCGCTGGGCGTCGCTTACCTTCGGATCGGACAGAAGGCGCTGCACATCGGGATGCGCAGCGATCTGATCCATTTCTTTGATCAGGTCGAGCCAGCCCGACGTACCGAGCGTCTTGTCGTCGCGCGCGGCGGCGAACAAGGCTTCGGCGTAGGGTCTGGCAACTGTCGAAAATTCAGCCATGACGTTCCCGGATTAAAGCTGCGCCTTGAGCTGGGTGAGCAGCTCGGCATGGGCGGAGGCGTCAACCTCGCGCTTGAGGATGTGCTCGGCGCCCTTGACTGCCAAGGCAGCCACTTCGTCGCGCAACGAGGCACGCGCACGTTGGGCTTCTTGCTGGGCTTCCTGCTTGGCTTGCGCCACGATGCGGGCACGTTCGACTTCGGCTTCACGACGAGCTTCGTCGATCAAACCGGCAGCCTGCTTTTCAGCTTCAACGATGCGAGCATGCGTTTCCGATTTCGCAGAAGCTTCGATCAGACTGACACGCGCCTGGGCTTGAGCCAAATCGGCCCGGCCTTTCTCGGCGGCGGACAAGCCGTCGGCGATTTTCTGGCGTCGCTCGTCCATCGCCTTCGTCAGCGGCGGCCACACGAATTTCATCGTGAACCAGGCCAAGACGAAGAACACAAGCATCTGGAAAAAGATCGTCGCGTTTAAATTCACGGTCGTTTCCCTCTAATACCTTGGAACCCTGCCGCACCAAACGTGTACGGCGGGGTCAACGAATATGTAGCCGTCTCAGCATGTCGCCCCGACGGGGCGTCACGCGATACGGCCGAAAGCGCCCGCAAGTCGAGCCTGCGGGCAGTGCGCAATCAGACGAACGGATTGGCGAAAGCGAACAGCATGGCGATACCGACGCCGATCAGGAAGGCCGCGTCGATCAGACCAGCCAACAGGAACATCTTCGTTTGCAAAGCGTTCATGAGCTCAGGTTGACGAGCCGAAGCCTCGAGGTATTTACCACCCATGATGCCGATACCAATGCAAGCGCCGATAGCACCCAGACCGATGATGAAAGCGCAAGCGAGAGCAACGAAAGCAACGTTGGTCATGACAACTCCTTGATTAAAAATCGAAATGCAAAAATTAGAAAGAGACAAACACGTCGTACATGCCGTACACGTCGTACATGCTTTACAAAAGGGCCTTACATCCCGGCCAGACGCGCACGCCTGACCGGAAAATCCTTAGTGACCTTCGTGAGCCTGGCCGATGTAAACCAGCGTCAGCATCATGAAGATAAAGGCTTGCAACAACACGATCATGATGTGGAAGATGGCCCACACCGATCCCGCCAGGACTTGGCCTACGCCCAATCCGATACTGGAAGCATTGAAACCTGTCCAAGCGCCGCCCATCAAGGCGATAAGCATGAACAAGAGCTCGCCGGCAAACATGTTGCCGAACAACCGCATACCCAACGACACCGACTTGGCCGCGTATTCGACCAGGTTGAGCGCAAAGTTGGCGGGTGCCAGTATGATGGCCATGACGCCGTGCCCATGGAAAGGCGCGGTGAAGAGTTCTTTTGTAAAGCCGACCGGGGTCTTGATCTTGATGCCGTAATAGAACATCAGGAGCAGCACGCCCAGCGACATACCCATCGGCACGTTCAAATCGGCCGTCGGCAGAATGCGGTGGTAATAGAGCGGATCGCCATGCTCGGCGCCCACACCGGTATTGATGAAGATCCAGGACATCAGATCGACCGGCACCAGATCGAGTGCGTTCATCAACACGATCCAGAGGAATACGGTCAGGGCGAGCGGGGCGACGAACAAGCGGCTCTTGGCATTGGGCACGACGCTCTTGGCTTGTTGATCGACCATGTCGACGATCGACTCGACCAGCGCCTGGAAGCGGCCCGGTACGCCGGACGTGGCGCGACGGGCGGCGAAGGCCAGCACGCCGACGACGATCAATCCCATCAGTGCCGACCAGAACAGCGAGTCGTAGTTGATGATGTTGAATTGGGCAATGATCGATTGCTTTTCGCCCGTGTTATTCAGGTGCACCAGATGGTGCTGAATATAAGCGGACTGAGGCGAAATGTCGGCGTTGGCGGCTGCCATGAAAATCCTACCCTTTTTGCTAGATGAAGAACGTCAGGACGTTCACCATGCACGTTAATTTTGTGCGACTACGACAACTTGCGGAACATCATCAGAAGAAAGTAGCCCTTGAGCGTGAGGATCAACCCCCCGATCACCGCCGGCCACACCAACCATTCACTAGCGAACCGCGACAGCAACCACAACAGAAAGACTGTTGCAGCCAACTTGAGCATTTCGCCTAGAAAGAAAAAGACTGGACTCGCTGAGCGACCAGCAAGCAGGCCAAACATCAGACGCAGGCCGAAAGCAGCGTTGGGCAACCAGTACGCCCCCGCTCCCGCCAATGCCGATGCCGCCGCCGCAGTGCCTCCAACCGCCCACGCAATGATTGCCCCCGCAATCGCCATCGCTCCCTGTGCCGCCAGCGCCCGCATCATCCCCCGCACCGCCCGCGCATTCATTGATTTGCGCTGAGCTTCGGTAAGTTGGACAGGACTTGCTGTATCGGTATCGACTTTGATCATGACAGACTCATCACGACGCATCGACATGAGGAAACTACACGGCAAGCGAAGCTGAACGTCGCCCATCGCGCCTTCTTTATCCCGCAAGCGTCAAACTCAACGAGTATAGCGTGAATCGAAAACACCTGACAATCGCGCCCCATCGGGTTAGTGGCATTCACGCACACATGAGCCGACGCTCAGGCTTACGCAATCTCGTTCAGCGCATTGTAATGCTTTATGAAGGGTCATGAAAAAGGGACCGCCTGGCGGTCCCTTTTGGCGCCTGCGCCCGTAGACGGGAGCAGGGTCAGCCGCGAAAAATCAATTCTCGCGCACTGCAGGCGGCGCCCACAGACCATCCAGCGCAATATTCTTGGGCGAATACAGACGCATGTTCAACATGAAGTTGCCTTCCGCCGGGGTCGGCAGCCAGTTCGCCTGCTTGTCACCACGCGGCTGGCGCTTCTGGATATAGATATCCAGCGAGCCGTCCTTGTTGTAGGTCAGGTTGTCGGTGCTCAAAATCGCATAACGATTGGCCTCGTTGCGCGCAAAACCACGATCGGCGTTGTACAGGAAGAGCGACCAATGACCGTCCACCGGGGGCAGTTGGGCTTTGTCGAAATGCAGCACGTAGTCTTCACGCGCGTCGAGCAACTCGCCGTCGGCGTCGACCATGGTGACCGGATAGATCACATCTTCAGGCACGCTGGCGCCCAAGCCCAAGGCTGCGATCGCTGCACGGCGCGAGTAGTCCGTACCGTACGTTCCGATGCCGCCCGTGACTGTATTCCAGCCGTTGACCGGAGCAGTAAGACGTTGCGCCGAATCGGTAATGCGGCGGCTGGCCAACGGCGCCGCGTTGGTAAGCGCTTGCTGGACCGCCGGATCCAGCGACGGGAACGAAAACGGCCGATACGTGCCACCGATGCCTACGCGACGCAGGCGATCGAGGATCGGGTTGTCGTTGGCGTGCGGCGGATTGGTGCGCGCTACGTCGGCAAAAACGCTGAAGAACGTGGCCGCGTCCATCTGCGCAACTTGCTGCGCCGGCGTCAGGCTGGGATCCACATTCGGCTGATAGGTGTACGTTGGCGCACTGTTGATCATGGCGCCGGCAAACGGCGACACGCCTTGCGGATTGCTCGTCGCGCCTTGTGCGCCGGCGGCTGCGCCCGGCGTCAAACCGGCACGCATGCGGGCATCGCGATTCGACTCGGCCATCGGACGCGGGTTGCTCACACGGCCATCGCGCATGGGGCGCACGTTGCCCTGGGCGGTATCGCCGGCGGTCGGACGCACGTCGGACTGCAGCCACGGCGTGGCTTTCAACCCTTGCTGAAACTGATTGGCGCCGGCCAAGTCGTTTTGACCCGTAATCTGTGCGCGCGCGATCAACCATCCCATCGAAGTGGGGCTGCGCACAACATCAACGCCCTGCGGCACCGAACCTTGCCAGTACGGACCCACCAACAAGAACCGTTGCGGACCGGCACCTGCCGTGCGCGTGCCGCGCGAGGCAAACACGTCGGTCCACATATCGAACAGGGTCAGCGAGACGTAACGCTCACCGGCATCGGGCGCTTCGATCAGGAGCGGTGCGCGCGATACGTCAAACCAGAGGTTCGAATTCACACCATCCGTGCTGGGCCAGCGCGCATCTGCCGTCGTGGCATCGGGCAACGCGGTGTGATGCGAAAACTGATTCATCGGGGCCTTGCCGTTCGCCGCCGAGCCCACGCCGGTCGCGGCGCGGCGCGTCATTTCCATCAGCACCAGCGGATAGGCATACACATAGGCATCGCTGGCGATGTCATTCAACTCAGCAGCCGTCACGGGCGCAGCGGCACGTGCAGGCGCCGCCTGCATTTGCATCGGCGTTTCGGACACCAGGCGCAACTCGGAACGCGGCGCCGTGGTTTGAGCTTGCGCTGCAGTCACGAAGCACAGCGCCAGTGCGCTGGACAAAACGGCGACTGGCCATTGACGAGATTGGTTTGTTTTGCGCATGGATCCATCCTTATCGTTATTCAACCGGCGTCGAACGCGACTCCCACGCGCCGACACCCAAGTTGCTCAGGATAGGCCTCACGTGTGAAACGGGCGTTTCCATCAGCGTGTCAAAGCGCAACCAATGCACAGCAATTGCTGCGGGCACGGGTGCGCGTTGCAGCATTTGTAAATGACGTTAAAGAGCCTGAATTATCAGCGCATCGGCACGAAATCGATCCGAGTCGAAATGCTTGATAAATCGAAGGCCGATCTCATTGTGGACCTATGCACTGCCCCAGACTGCCACGCGCTTCGACCGCTGCGCGCACCTGGCTAGCTCGTTCGATCATCGAGCCGCCGCGGGCATCGTCGCAGGTCGGATAGCGCGTATTCGGCCGCGCGTTTCTCCAACGCTCGGCCGAACATAGAACATACGCCGAGGGTTTGGGAACCCCCGGCGCTCTCCCATCAGCGATGCTTGAACTGCGCGGGCCGCTTGTCGGCAAATGCCGCCATGCCCTCTTTCTGGTCTTCGGTCGCAAACAGCGAATGGAAGACGCGCCGCTCGAAGAGCAGCCCGTCGTTCAGTCCGGATTCGAAAGCACGATTGACCGTTTCCTTGGCCATCAGCACCGAAGGCAACGACATCGAGGCGATGATCGTGGCCGCATCGAGCGCCTCGTCCATCAACTTATCGGCCGCAACAACCCGCGACACGAGCCCGGACCGCTCGGCCTCATCGGCCTTCATCATGCGCGCGGTAAGCACGAGATCCATGGCCTTCGCCTTGCCTACGGCGCGCGGCAGGCGCTGCGTGCCGCCGGCGCCGGGAATCACGCCGAGCTTGATTTCCGGTTGGCCGAAACGCGCCGTGTCAGCCGCGATGATGATGTCGCACATCATCGCCAACTCGCAGCCGCCACCCAGTGCGTAGCCCGCCACTGCAGCGATCACCGGCTTGCGCACGCGCTTGAGCGTTTCCCAGTTGCGGGTGATGTAATCGCTGCGATAAACATCCATGTAACCCCAGTCCTTCATCGCGCCGATATCGGCGCCGGCGGCGAATGCCTTCTCGCTGCCGGTAATGACGATCGCTCCGATCTCGTCATTGGCATCGAAGGCAAGCAAGGCTGCCCCCAGCTCGTCCATCAGCGCATCGTTCAACGCGTTGAGCGCCTTGGGGCGATTCAGTGTCAGGATGCCGACGCGACCGCGCGTTTCTTGTAATACGAGAGCTTCACTCATAAATGTCTCCTCTGATCTTCGAAAGTAAACTAAGCCGATGAACGATACCGCCCTACTTTACCGCCTCGAACCCTTCGACGTCGCCGGACACCGCTTTCGGATCACACTCGAAGTGGCCCGCCCCGACCCCCAGGGGCAACACCTCTCGCTGCCTGCCTGGATCCCGGGCAGCTACCTGATCCGCGATTTCTCGCGCCAGGTCGAAACGTTGTCCGCGCGATGCGGCACCCGGCGCGTGAACGTCGTCAAGGTCGACAACCACACTTGGCAGGCCGCGCCCTGCGAAGGCCCATTGACCGTCGAGTACATCGTGTACGCCTGGGATCTGTCGGTGCGCGGTGCGCATCTGGACGAGTCGCACGGCTTTTTCAACGGCACCAGCGTGTTCCTGAGTGTGCACGGGCAAACGGATCGGCCCTGCCTGCTCGATCTGGTTCCGCCGGATCACGCCGAGTGGAAGGTCTATACCAGCCTGCCGGAAGCGCGCGGCCAGTCCGGCGCCGCGCGCCGCCATGGGTTTGGGCTGTACCGCGCGCCCAACTACGATGCCCTCATCGATCATCCGGTCGAAATGGGTACGCCGCAGGTCGTGCAATTCGAAGCACACGGCGCCCTGCACGAAATGGTGTTTACGGGCGTCGTTCCCAAGCTGGATCTGGTGCGCATTGCCGACGATACCCAGCGCATTTGCGAGGCACAGATTGCGTTTTTCGAACCGCGCAGCAAGCGCGCGCCGTTTCTCGACAGCAGCGATCGGTATGTGTTCATGACGATGGTCACAGGCGACAGCTACGGCGGCCTGGAACACCGCGCGTCGACCGCACTGATGGCGTCCCGCAAAGACCTGCCCGTATTGGGACTGCCCGGACAGGATGAGGGCTATCGCACCTTTCTCGGTCTTGTGAGTCACGAGTATTTTCATACCTGGAACGTCAAGCGCATCAAGCCGGCGGCCTTTGCTCCGTACAATCTGCGCCAGCCGGACCTGACGCGCCTGCTGTGGGTATTCGAAGGCTTTACCTCGTATTACGACGACCTGTTCTTGCTGCGATCCGGCGTGATTTCGCGCGATCACTACTTGAAGATGCTGGGCAAGACCATCACCAGCGTCGCACGCACACCTGGCCGACACAAGCAATCGATTGCCGAAAGTGCCTTCGATGCCTGGACCCGCTACTACAAGCAAGACGAGAATTCGCCCAATGCCTTGGTGAGTTACTACACCAAAGGTGCGCTGGTCGCGCTGGGATTGGATCTGACCATCCGCAAGGAATCAGGCGGCCGCCACTCGCTGGACGATGCGATGCGCCTGATGTGGACGCGTTATGGCCGCGACTTCTATACGGGCCAGGGCCAGGGCATCCCCGAAGATGCCATGGCGGGCTTGATCAAGGAAGCCACCGGCGTGGATACGACGCGCTTCATCGCCCGGCATGTGGAAGGCCGCAGCGATGTGCCGCTCGACACCCTGCTGCCCGAGCATGGCGTGAATGTGCGCTGGAAAGCCACCACACCCGCCCCCACACTGGATGTGCGCGTGCGCAAACAACAGGATCAGTGGGTATTGGCGACGGTGATGGAAGGCGGCGCGGCGCACCGTGCGAGCCTGTCGGCCGGCGATGTGTTGGTGGCCATCGACGGCTTGCGGGTGGACACGAGCACCACGCTGGACGCGATGCTGGCGCGATACAAAGCGGGCACGTCGTTGACGGTGCATGTGTTCCGTCGCGACGAATTGCGCGCTTTTCGTGTGAAGCTCGCAGCACCGGTGGCTCTGGACTGTGAGTTGACGGCGCAGGTGGCGGCCTGGAGGCCGCCCATCCACGGCCCCTCCCCCTAAGGGCGCGGCTCGAGCCGCGCCTGAATCGCTTTCGCGGCCACGACGCCATCGGCCAGGGACGTCACCACGCACGGATGCATGCGATGGGCGACTTCGCCAATAGCGTAGATCCCTTCGACACTGGTTTCGGCCGTTTCGCGGGCGGTGCGCACGAAGCCGCGCGCGTCGCGCACGAGTCCCAGGCCCTCGGCATAAGGCACTTGCGGCACCCAGCCGTAAAAGACCAGCAGTAGATCGTACGGCAACCCATTCACGCGCCGCGCATTGATATCGACATCGTAGGCCCCGATGCGCACATCCTCGGGACGCGTGCGGTCAATCCATTGCTGTTGGGCACGCACATGCCGCGCGTAGAGATGCACCACCGCCGGATCGCGCTCGCGCACGAACGTATAGTTCTCGAACGCGTTGTCGCCACCGCCAAGGATGGCCACGCGCAGCCCGCGGTAATCTCGATCGGCCACGTCCGAACCGGGGCCGACCAGGATGCCGGGCACGGGCGTGGGCCCTGCCCCATCCAGACCGCGCGCGGTCACGCCCGACGCAATGACCACCGTATGGGCATGCAAGATTTGGGTCACGCCCTGTGCGTCGCGCACGGTCACCTCGAACGTTCTGCCGCGCCGCTCGACCGCGCTGACGGCGCTCTGCAATCGCATCGCGACGCCTGCGTCGACCACGCCGCGCGCGATGCGCCCGGCGATTTCATGCCCCGTCTCGCCTTGCACCAGCGGCGTCCAGTCGTCTTGAAACGGGTTGACCCGCGCCAAGCCGCCCAACGCACCTGCCGTTTCGATCAGGAGGGGCGCAAAGCCAAGCCGCTTGAGCCAAATGGCGCAAGACGCGCCCGCAGGGCCGCCACCCACAATGATGGCGTCGTGAATCGTATTGGTTTGAGGGGCGACATCGCTCACCGGGACTCCTTCATACTGCTCCGATTGTAGCGACGCGCGCATCCCATTCCCGGCAAGCCCCGCCGATCGATAGGGAATCCTTCACGCACGGCCTTACAATGCCCGCTCATTCCGTTCCTGGTGTTTTTGCCATGCCTACTCGCCGCATCATTTTCAATCGCCTGGCGCTCGACGCGCGCATCGGCATTCTCGAGCATGAGCGACGCGCCACGCAGCCGCTGCACATCGATGCAGAAATCGATGTGGACATTCAGCGGCAGGTCGACGATCACGACATTCATACCGTGCTCGACTACCGGCAGATTCGCGAGGCCATTGTCGAAGAGTGCACGCAGGCACACGTCAATTTGATTGAAACGTTGACCGAGCAGGTGGCGGACCGGCTGATGCGGGATTTTTCCGAGATTCGCGCCGTGCGCATCCGGATCAGCAAGCCGATGGCGTTTTCCGACTGCGCGGCGGTGGGCGTGGAAACCTTCATCACACGTTCACCCTCATAACCACATCTATCGGTTAGGATTTGCGCTGACCCTCTCACATAAGGAAGCGCTATGAGCAAGGTTTACAAGGTTGCAGTACTCGTGGGCAGTTTGCGCCGTGACTCGATCAATCGCAAACTCGCATTGGCCTTCAAACGCCTGGCACCCGCCTCGTTGTCGCTCGACATCGTCGAAATCGGTGACCTTCCGCTTTACAACGAGGATATCGACGGCACGCCCGGCCCCGCGTCCTACAAAGCCTTTCGCGACAGCGTGGGTGCCGCCGATGCCGTGCTGTTCGTCACACCGGAATACAACCGTTCCGTACCCGGCGCACTGAAGAACGCGATCGACGTAGGCTCACGCCCCTATGGCAAGAGCGTGTACAGCGGCAAGCCGGCCGCCGTGGTCAGCTCCTCGCCCGGCGCAATCGGCGGTTTCGGCGCCAATCATCACTTGCGGCAGTCGTTGGTGTTTCTCGATATGCCTTGCATGCAGCAGCCCGAGGCCTATCTGAGCAATGCCGGCACGTTCTTCAATGAGCAAGGCGAGCTGTCCGATTCGATCAAGCCGTTCCTCGAGAAAATTCTCGCAACGTTCGAGAAGTGGGTGACCACCCACGCGGCTGCGAAGTAAATGCGATGCGGGTTGTGGAGGGCGCATCGGTGCGACTCGCCGTATAGCGCGTCGCTTACCGTGCGGCTTCCTGCCCTGCAGCACGCGTCGTCTCCGGCGCCAGTCCGGATGGCGGCGCGGGACGCGCCTCGGGACGAATGAATGACATGCGCGTTTCCGTGCCGCCGGCGAACACCAGCGGTGTTGGTGCAAACGTCGCGTCGCCGAACAGCGCATCTTCGCTGACAGTGGCCAGATCCGACGCAAGTCCTTTGAAGTCGAACAGATCGGTGTCGGCGAGATGCGAGGGCACCACATTGGACAGCGCACGAAATACGTTATCGACGCGGCCTGGCGTCTCGCGCTCCCACTGATGCAGCATTTCCTTCACTTTCTGGCGCTGCAGATTTTCCTGCGAGCCGCACAGATTGCAGGGAATGATCGGAAACGCTTTGCCACGGGCGTACGTCGCAATGTCCGACTCTTTGCAAAACGCCAGCGGGCGGATCACCACATGCGCACCATCGTCGGTGGCGAGTTTGGGCGGCATGGCTTTCATCTTGCCGCCGAAAAACATATTCAGGAAAAACGTTTCGACGATATCGTCGCGATGATGGCCCAGCGCGATCTTGTTCGCCCCCAGTTCCTTGGCGGTGCGATAGATCACGCCCCGGCGCAGCCGCGAGCATAGCGAACAGGTGGTCTTGCCCTCAGGCACTTTCTCTTTGACGATCGCATGCGTATCGGCCTCGACGATGCGATACGGCACGCCCACCGCTTCGAGATAATCGGGCAGCACGTCTTCCGGAAAACCGGGGTGCTTCTGATCGAGATTCATCGCGATGATCTTGAAATCGACCGGCGCGCGCTTTTGCAAGGCCATCAGCACCGCAAGCATCGTGTAGGAGTCTTTACCGCCACTCATGCACGCCAGGATGGTGTCGCCGTCTTCAATCATGTTGAAAGCCGCGATCGCTTTGCCGGTTTCGGATTGAAGCCGGTTTTCAAGACGATTGAAATTATTCGAGGCTTTCATGACCCATCACACAACACGTTAAGTCCCTTCCCAGGTGGGACCGGGCACGTCGATCTCGAACATTTCAAGCACACGTTTTACGGTGTGATCGACCATCTCTTCGATGGTGCGAGGCCGATGGTAAAACGCCGGCAACGGCGGAAAAATAATGCCGCCCATTTCGGTGACGGCCGTCATATTGCGTAGATGCGCAAGATTGAACGGCGTTTCGCGCACCAGCATGACCAGCCGCCGCCGTTCTTTCAACGTGACATCGGCCGCACGCGTGATCAGGTTATCCGACAGCCCGATCGCCACGGCCGCCAATGTGCGCATCGAGCACGGCACGATCACCATGCCCGCGGTTGCGAAGGCGCCGCTTGCCAGGGTTGCCCCCACATCACGCACGCTGTGTACATGATCGGCCAACGCCTGCACCTCGTGGCGCGAAATATCCAGCTCATGCTTGATATTCAGCACGCCGGACGACGAGATGATCACATGCGTTTCCACATCCGGCACGTCCCGCAGCACCTGCAGCATGCGGACCGCATAGATGGAGCCGGTCGCCCCCGTGATGCCGATCACCAACCGGCGTGTCGGTGGCGCCTTTTCCGGCAGCGACATCAGGCCGTCGCGCCCGAACCGTCAAGCATCGTTTTCAGTTCGCCGCTTTCGTTCATCTCATTCATGATGTCCGAACCGCCTACGAACTCGCCCGAGATATACAGTTGGGGAATGGTCGGCCAGCTGGAGAATTCCTTGATGCCCTGACGGACATCGTCATCTTCCAGCACGTTGACGGTGACGAGTTTCTTCACGCCATTGCCCTTCAGGATCTGAATGGCCTTGCCGGAGAAGCCGCACTGCGGAAATTGTGCCGTGCCCTTCATGAACAGCACGACGGGATGTTGCGTGACGGTGTCACGGATAAAGGTTTGAACGTCGCTCATGGTGACCTCGAAATCTGGTGAATGAATCAATTATAGGTATCCGCCGGAAATCCGCTCGATTCCAGCCAGATCGCGCCGGCTTTCCACACGGGAGAAACCGTTTTCAATAAGCAGCGACCGCACGGCCTCAGCCTGGGTCCAACCGTGTTCGACCCATAACGCGCCACCCGGGTTCAATCGCCACACGGCACCGGCCACGATCTGAATCAGATCGGCCATGCCGCAGGCATGATCCGTCAGCGCGCCTGCCGGCTCGAAGCGCAGATCGCCCGCTTGCAGATGGGGATCGTCGGCGGCAATGTAAGGGGGGTTCGACACGATAACGTCAAATCGGCGCTCGGCAGCCAGCGGCTCGAACCAGGATCCGGTGAGCCACTCCACGGCCGCCCCCAGCGCCGCACCATTATCGCGCGCCACGGCCAATGCGGCGGGACTCTCGTCGACGGCAACCATCTGCGCGTGCGGGCACGCCAGGGCCACACTGACGGCGATGGCACCACTGCCGGTGCCCAGATCCAGCACGGAAACGCGGTCTGATGGCCACGTGGTGGCGTGTTGGGCCGTGCCCGGTGTTGCGTTGCCGGGCTCAGCCGCGCACGGCGCTCGGCGAGCGACGGCAGCCTCGACTTCGGCAATCGCCGTTTCCACCAGCAACTCGGTGTCCGGACGCGGAATGAGCACGTCGGGGGTCACGCGGAATCGGTGGCCCATGAACTCGCGCCAACCCAGAATGTAGGCCATGGGTTCGCCTGCGAGCCGGCGGGCGGCGGCAGCGGTAAACGCCTGCACTGCAGCGTCGGGCAGCAGGTCGGTATCGTGCGCCAGCAGCCAACTGCGTGGTTTATCGAGCGCCGCTTCAAGCAACATGCGCGCTTCCAGACGCGGCAGACCGCTTGTCGCCTGAAGCGCGCGCGGCGAGAACGCTTTGCGGTCGGTCATGGCGATCAGACGTCGTCGCCCAACGCCGCCAGCAACTCGGCCTGGTGCTCGGCAATCAGGGCGCCGGTAAGCTCTTCGAGATCGCCTTCCATGATCTGCCCCAGTTTGTAGAGCGTGAGGTTGATGCGGTGGTCGGTAAGACGGCCCTGCGGAAAGTTATATGTGCGGATGCGCTCGGAGCGATCGCCCGTGCCCACCAGTGATTTGCGCTCGGCGGCTTCCTTGCCTTGGCGTTCGCGCATTTCGGCGTCTTTCAACCGCGCGGCCAATACTTGCAGCGCCTTGTCCTTGTTGCGATGCTGCGAGCGATCGTCCTGGCATTCCACCACCAACCCCGTGGGCAAGTGCGTGATGCGCACGGCAGAATCGGTTTTGTTGATGTGCTGGCCGCCCGCGCCGCTGGCACGGAACGTGTCGATGCGCAGATCCGACGGATTGATCACGATTTCGGTCGCCGCATCCGCTTCGGGCAGCACGGCCACCGTGCACGCCGAGGTGTGGATTCGACCCTGCGCTTCGGTCGCTGGCACCCGCTGCACGCGGTGCGCGCCCGACTCGAACTTCAAGCGGCCGTAGGCGCCGTCGCCATCCACGCGCACGATGACTTCTTTGTAGCCGCCCAGCTCCGACGCACTTTCCGACATCAGCTCGACCTTCCATCCGCGGTTTTCGGCATAGCGCGAATACATGCGCAGCAGATCGCCTGAAAACAGCGCACTCTCGTCACCGCCCGTGCCGGCGCGGATTTCCAGAAACAGACTGCGCCCGTCGTTGGGATCGCGCGGCAACAGCAACCGCTGCAGATCGGCCCCCAACGTTTCGAGCTTGCCCTTCGAGGCACGAATTTCTTCTTCGGCCAGGCTTTTCATTTCCGGGTCGCCAAGCATCTCTTGTGCGGTCGACAGATCGTCTTCGGCTTGCGTGTAGGTGCTGAAGGCGGCGACCACCGGATCGAGTTCAGCGCGCTCACGCGACAACTTGCGAAAACGATCCATATCGTTGGCCGCATCCGGATCGGCCAGCAAGGCGTCGACTTCGATCAGACGGCGAGACAATTGCTCGAGCCGGCTGCGCATGGAGGATTTCATAACGAATAAACCAGAAGGGAGACAGGACCGGACGGAGGACGTCCAGACGATGCGCCACGCGAAGATCCCGCGCGACCTGCGACGCGACCGCCGCTACCGACGCGAGTCGGAGGTCGGGAAAAGGCGTGGCACCCAGGTCAGCAATTGCTCGCGCTCACCGGCTTCGCTGCGGTTGAGCGCCGCCAGCGGACCATGCAGGTACTTCTGCGTGAGCCCATGGGCCAACTGCTCCATCACGGCCTCGGGCGACTCGCCCCGCGCCAGCGCGCGGCGGGCACGATCGAGCTCCTGCACCCGCAAGGCCTCGGCCGACTGATGCAGATCGCGGATGACGGGAACCACGGCACGGGACTGCATCCAGTGCATGAAGTTGTCCACCCGCGTATCGATGATGGCTTCGGCTTGCACCACTGCTGCGCGACGCGCATCGGTGCCGCTTTGCACGAACTTGCCGAGATCGTCGACCGAATACAGATAAATGTCGTCCAGGCGGCCCACTTCGGGCTCGATGTCGCGCGGCACGGCCAGATCCACCATGACGATGGGGCGGTGCCGGCGCAGCTTGGTCGCCCGCTCGACCATCCCCAGGCCGAGGATGGGCAAGGAGCTGGCCGTACAGGAGACGATCACGTCGAAGTCGGCCAGACGATCGGGTAGATCGGCCAACTTCATGGTCTGGGCGGAAAAGCGATCGGCCAGCGTTTCAGCGCGGGCCAGCGTGCGGTTGGCCACCACCATGCTGCGCGGCTTCTGCGCCGCAAAGTGCGTGGCACAGAGCTCGATCATTTCGCCGGCGCCGATGAAGAGCAGACGCGTCTGGCTCATGTCGCCAAACACCCGCTCGGCCAAACGCACCGCCGCCGCAGCCATCGATACCGAATGCGCGCCGATCGACGTTTGCGAGCGCACTTCCTTCGCGACCGAGAACGTGCGCTGGAAGAGCTGATGCAACAGCGTGCCCAACGAACCCGCCTCGCCCGCGGTGCGGACGGCGTCTTTCATCTGACCCAGAATCTGCGGCTCGCCCAACACCATGGAATCGAGGCCGCTGGCCACGCGAAACGCATGACGCACGGCATCGCCTTGCTGGTGACGGTACAAATGGGGCTGCAGCGCGCCAGCCTCGATCTTGTTGTAATCGGCCAGCCACGCGGGCAATTGCTCGGCGACTTGCGGCTCGGCCGCACAGTACACCTCGGTGCGATTACAGGTAGAGAGAATGGCCGCTTCGCGTACCGCACCGCCGAAGGCCGCGCGTAATCCCTCGATGGCCGGCTTGATCAGATCGACGGGCATGGACACCCGCTCGCGCACCGAAACGGGCGCAGACGTGTGGTTCAAACCGAAGGTCAGGACATCAATCGACATCGTAAGTGCTGCACACAGCGTGGTTCACGCGTAAACAGGGATTGCAACGAAGTTAGACTTAAAGTATAGCGCTTGAGGCCCGATCCGTCCCGGTCGTACCCCGGTACGACGCAGAAAGCGTGATCTTTTTGCTGCGTTGCGTGCACGACTTCAATTTTTTGTGTAATATGCGGCTCTCTCGTTGGCCCGGTAGCTCAGTCGGTAGAGCAGAGGATTGAAAATCCTTGTGTCGGTGGTTCGATTCCGCCCCGGGCCACCAAAGTATTTTTGCTGGATTGCCGATCCAGCAACGCAGTCGAAAAAGCCTCCTTCACCGGGGGCTTTTTTTCGTCCGCCGCTTTTGCGTTGTTCGTCATCTTCTCTTGCGCGGCTGGGCCGTCGCAGGCAATGCGTATTTTGCATTGGGCATGCGCGACACGCTGGGGCATGCTTTGCCCATGAATACTCCCAATCAATATGGATGCATCGGCATCCTGGGCGGCATGGGCCCTGCCGCCACGATCGACTTCATGGCCAAGATCGTCGCCCACACCTCTGCCGCCTGCGATCAGGAGCATGTGCCGATGCTGGTGCATTGCATTCCGCAAATCCCCGATCGCTCGACGGCCATTCGCGCCGGCACCGACGAACCGTTCGCCTGGCTGCTCGATGGCCTGCACAAGCTGGAAGCCGCAGGCGCGGACTACATCGCCATCCCCTGCAATACCGCGCACTTCTGGCATGAGCGGCTGGCCGCTGCAGCGCGCGTGCCGATCCTTCATATTGCGCAAGCCACCGCCGACGCCCTCACTGCCGGGGGCCAGCCTCCCGGGCGGGTGGCGCTGATGAGCACGCGCGGCACCGTTGGCACGCGGATGTACCAGTCGCGTCTCGAACATCAGGTCGACGAATTCATCGTGCCGGACGAGGCCGAGCAAGAAATGATCGATACCGCGATCTGGTCGGTGAAGGCCGGCAACATCGCCCTGGGCCGCGAGAGCGCCCAGCGCGCGGCCGCACGGCTTTTTGCGCAAGGCGCCGAACGTGTCCTGCTTGCCTGCACCGAGTTGCCGGTGGTGCTCACACGCGAGATGATGGGCGCATCGGCAGTAGACTGCACGGACGCGCTCGCCCGAGCGTGCGTCGTGGCGTCGGTGAGTGGCCGTGTTGCGGATCACCCGCTGCCTGAAATGGAGGCTGCTGCCTGATGGATATGCGCTGGCTGCAAGACTTTTTGACGGTTGCGGAACTGGGCAATTTCACCCGGTCCGCCATGGAGCGGCACACGTCGCAGACCGCATTCAGTCGGCGCATTCAGGCCCTGGAGGCCTGGCTGGGAGTGGCGCTGATCGATCGCAGCGTGTTTCCCACCCGGCTCACGCCCGAAGGGGAACAGTTTCGCGGCCAGGCTGCTGAGATTCTTGAAAAGCTGCTGGAGGCCAAGGCGGGCCTGACCGATCCCTCACTCTCCCGGCGAGACAAGGTGCGCATCGCCTTGCCGCACGCGCTGGCGCTGGGACGCTTGCCAACCTGGTGGGCGACGTGGTCGAACGGCCGCTCGCTGAGTTGCCAAGCCGTTCCGGGCAATGTGCACGACACCGTGACGTCGCTGGCGGCAGGCGAAGCCGATGTCCTGCTTTGCTTTCATCATGCCCAGCAACCGATTCATCTCGACACCGACCGTTTCGACCGGCTGGTGATCGGCACCGAACGCCTGCGGCCCTATGTGGCCACCGATCGTGCCGAGTACTGGTCGTTGACCAAGGTGCGCGGCAAGCCGCCCGCGCCGCTCCTGATGTATTCGGCCGGCACGTACCTGGGCCGCATGGTCGACCTGATAGCGCAAAGCGCGCCGGAGCCCCTGGTCGGCCAGGGCGTGTTCGAAAGCGACATGGCCGATGTGCTGGCCAATGTGGCGGTGTCGGGCCAAGGTGTTGCTTGGCTCCCGGACTGCACGGCGATTCAGAAAGGCGATCTGCTTACCCCCCTGGGCGACGAAAAGTGGTCCATGACCCTATCGCTGGTGGCTTATCGCGATCGAACCAATGGCGCGCTGGCCCTGAACCGGCTGTGGGCCGGGATCGTGGCCAGCCAGGACAATCCGCACCCTTAACGCTTACCGCACCACCGAAAAGGTAGGGACGATGCCAGAACGCAAGCCAGTTCAACATGCACCCGCATTGCCGCACGTGAACCTCGAGGCGAACAGCTTCATATTGAGCGGTGGGATGGTGGTCGACGGATCGGGCGCCCCACCCTTTCGCGCCGACGTGTTCGTGCAAGGCGACCGCATCGCCGCCATCGGTACGCTCGATGCGCCGTCCGATGCGCACATCATCGATGCCACCGGCCTGGTCATCGCGCCGGGGTTCATCGACTCCCATACGCACGACGATGGTTATCTGCTGGCCCATCCGGACATGACGCCAAAGGTGTCCCAAGGCATTACCACGGTCGTGACCGGCAACTGCGGCATCAGCCTCGCCCCCCTTTCCCCACGCGACATCCCGCAGCCCCTCGATCTTTTGGGGCCCCCTGCACTCTTTCGCTTTGATTCCTTTGCGGGCTGGTTGGCCGCACTGCGCGCCACGCCTGCGGCCACGAACGTCATTCCCCTGGTAGGGCACACCACCCTGCGGGTCGAATGCATGGCAGACCTGGACCGGCCGGCGGACGAGAACGAAATCGCGCGCATGCGTGCGCTGCTCGATGACGCCATGCACGCGGGTGCCTTCGGCCTGTCGACGGGTACGTTCTACCCCCCCGCCGCACACGCCACCACGGACGAGATCATCGCCGTCGGCGCGCCGCTGCGCGAATATGCCGGCGTGTATGCCACCCACCTGCGCGACGAAGCCGATCTGATCGTCGATGCCATGGAAGAGGCACTGACGATCGGCCGCGCCCTGAATGCCCTCGTCGTGTTCTCGCACCACAAATTGGCGGGCGAAAAAAACCATGGCCGCTCGAAAGAAACGCTGGCCCTGATCGAACAGGCAGCCGCCCGCCAGCCCGTGTGCCTCGACTGCCATCCCTACCCCGCCACGTCGACCATGCTGCGGCTGGATCGCGTGCGCATCTCGCGCCGTACGATGATCACCTGGTCGAAAGGCTATCCCGCCGCCACCGGAAGAGACTTCAGCGACGTCATGGCCGAATTGGCCCTGGACGACGAGGCTGCGCTCAAACGCCTCGCACCCGCCGGCGCCATCTATTTTCTGATGGACGAACGCGACGTGGAACGCATCATCACGCATCCGCTCGCCATGGTGGGATCCGACGGCTTGCCGTTCGATCCTCATCCCCATCCGCGGCAATGGGGCACGTTCACCCAAGTGCTGCGCAAACTGGTGCGTGAATCGCAGGTGATGACACTCGAAGCCGCCATTCACAAGATGACCGGTCTGGCGGCCCGTAATTACGGCATCGCCCAGCGCGGCCTGCTGCAGGCCGGCTATTTCGCCGATCTTGTCCTGCTCGATGCCGAGCGCGTGGCGGACAACGCTACATTCGAAGCGCCGATCCAGGTGAGCACCGGCATCGAACAGGTCTGGGTCAATGGGCAACCGGTGTGGGATGGCAAGACCGGTAAAAGCGGTCTGGTTCCAGGCCGCGTGCTACAGCGTTCGACGCCGATGAGCGCTGCCGGCTGACAATGCCAACCTGACGCCCGGACACATCAGGCACACAACCGCCACAAAACCTTCGCATTGCGGCGAATAGTCGCCCGTATCGACACCCAACGCAGCAAAGTTGCAACATTTTCTGGTTTGGGTACCCAAAGGAAAGAATTTTGTGCTTCTTCGCGAGGCAGAACGGCGGAAAATGGTAGCCTCTCGTCCCGTTATCGACCGTCCCGTTTTATCGCATCGATGCCGAATTCCCTTGCCGCACAACAGCAGATCGCCGTACTCGACGCCCGAGCCACCCGCCACGCGGTGACGCACGAAGGCAAAACCGTCCAATGGCGGCGTTTCGGCAATGGTGCCCCACTGGTGCTCTTGCATGGGGGGCACGGCAGTTGGATGCATTGGGTACGCAATATCGAAAGTCTTGCGGCCAGGCACACCGTGTGGGTGCCCAACATGCCGGGCTACGGCGACTCCGATCTGCCCGATGGCGACACCCTCGACACCTTGGTCACGTTTCTGGGCAAAACACTCAATCAATTGGTTGGCCCGCGCACGCGAATATCCTTGGCCGGTTTCTCCTTCGGCGGATTGGTCGCCGCCCACCTGGCTGCCACGCGTCCGGTCGAACGGCTTGCCTTGCTCGGGCCGGGTGGGCACGCATCGCCCCGCCGCCAGGCCGAACCGATGGTGAACTGGCGTGAGGCGGCCACCGATGCGGAACTCGACGCTGCAATGCGGCATAACTTGAGCGTATTCATGCTGTCGTCGTCAAAAGCCGTCGACGATCTGGCCACGCGCGTCCATCTTTTGTCGTGCCAACACACGCGTTTTCGCAGTAAGAATCTCTCGCAAGGCGGGGGACTCGCCGAGGCCTTGAAGGCTTATGGCGGACCCACTTTATTAATATGGGGCGAACACGACGTGACTGCCGATCCGGCCAGAATCGCCCCGGCGCTCGCGGCCGAGATGCCGCAGACCGACTATCGCATCGTTGAAGGCGCCGGCCACTGGGTTCAGTTCGAACAAGCCGAAGCTGTCAACTTCCTGTTGCAGACCTGGCTGGGATGTGGCGATAAACTGACGCCAGATCACATCGCATACCAAAATGAGGGACAGGGATAAGGGGTCCCTGGCACTTCTGTTTCCACACTGTGCAAGAATGTTGAACAAATCTGCTTTCACAGCCGAAAGCTACGGGGATTTACGTGCTCGCTAAATATCAAACATCCGGATCGTTTCGCTTTGCCCGATTCTTTTGCGCCGCAACATTGACCGCCCTCCTCGCTCCAGGGCTGGCCAGCGCATTCTCCTTTGACGACGTGGCCAAACTGGCGGCCGAATCGTCGAAGAAGAAATACGAAGCCCCGCAATCGAATCTGCCCGATGAACTCAAGGCGCTGAAATACGCCGGCTATCAGGAAGTGCGCTATCGCGACGATCGCCTGCACTGGAACGAAGCCAACACGCGCTACAAGTTGAGTTTCTATCATCAGGGCATGCACTTCGACGTGCCGGTGAAGATCAACGAAGTCGATGCCAAGGGTGTTCACGAAATCCCCTTCAACCCGGATGACTTCACGTACGGCTCGTTGAAGCTGGATCAGGCTGCCCTGAAGAATCTGGGCTTTGCCGGGTTCAAGGTGCTGTATCCCGTCAATTCGGAAAAGAAGCCGAACGACGAGCTCACCACGTTTCTGGGCGCAAGCTACTTTCGCGTGATCGGCAAGAACCATATCTATGGTCTGTCGGCCCGCGGCCTGGCCATCGATACGGCACTGCCGTCGGGCGAAGAGTTCCCGCGCTTCACGCAGTTCTGGATCGAGAAGCCGGGCGCGGAAGACCGCAATCTGGTGATCTACGCGTTGCTGGATTCGCGCCGCGCCACGGGCGCCTATCGCTTTACGATCAAGCCCGAGGATGACACCGTCGTCGACGTGAAATCGCAAATCTACCTGCGCGAGAAGGTCGACCGCCTGGGCGTTGCGCCGCTGACCAGCATGTATCTGTATGGGTCGAACCAGCCGTGGCCCACGCCGAACTATCGTCCCGAATTGCATGATTCGGACGGCTTGGCGATGCACACCGGCAACGACGAATGGATCTGGCGCCCGTTGAACAATCCGAAGAAGTTGGCGGTGAGCGCATTCGGCGCCGAAAACCCCAAGGGCTTCGGTTTGCTGCAGCGCGCCCGCTCGTTCAGCCGCTATGAGGATCTCGACGACCGCTACGAGAAGCGTCCCAGCCTGTGGATCGAACCTCAGGGCGATTGGGGCAAGGGCAGCGTGCAACTGGTCGAAATCCCCACGGGCGATGAAACCAACGACAACATCGTGGCCTTCTGGGTACCCGATCAGCAGCCCAATCCGGGTGAGCCGCTCAATGTGGACTACCGCATGACGTGGACGATCAAAGAGGCCAATACCCACAAGACGCCGTTGGCCTGGGTGCAACAGACGCGCCGCTCGCGCGAAGAAGTGAAAGGTCCCGATCTGATCCGCCGTTGGGACGGCAGCATTGCCTACATCATCGATTTCGTGGGTCCCTCCCTCAAGGACCTGCCGGCCGACAAGCAAGTTCAGGCGCAGTTCTGGGCCGACGCCAACGCCGAAGTGATGGAAGTCAATGTGCGCCCCAATGAAGTGACGCAAGGCCGTCGCCTGACCGTGCGCGTCAAGGTGAAGGACCCCGCCAAACCCGTGGAAATGCGCGCGTCGTTGACCGACGGCCAGACCCCGCTCACCGAAACATGGACGTACCGGATCCCGGTCAATGAAACTCAACCGAAATGATCCCGCGGAAAGCGCCCGAGACTATCTTGGGCGTCTTCCCCTGCCTGCACAGCAGCTCGAGCTTGTCATGCAGGAAGTGGATAACGCGACTGCCCGCGGCCAGGATCCCATCGAGGCCATGCATCGCGCATTGGCCGAGACGCCTGGCCAGGACCCTGTAGCCGCCTCCACCAAAGAGCGCCTGCGCCTGGCGTTCGGCGATGGACTGGCGCGCGAGGCGGGCCTGGATACCGACGGCACCACTGGCGACGCACGTCTGCGCGTCGCTCCCCCGCTCAACCGCACCGCAATGTCGCCCGAGCCCTGGACGACCAATCCGGTCGTGCGCGGCTGGCGCCGGTTGCGCAACCGCGTCACGCACAAGAGCCGCCCGGGTCGCGCGCATACCGACCAGGAAGATTCCAGTTGGCGCGCGGCCGGCAGCCGCCGGCGCTTTGTGCTTCTGGTGGCCATCACGGTACAAACCGTGTTCGCCACATTGACGATGAAATCCGTGCTGCCCTACCAGGGCACGCAATGGCTTGAAATCGCCATCCTGCTTTTGTTTGCACTGCTTTTTCTGTGGGTATCGGCCGGGTTCTGGACGGCCATGATGGGCTTTCTGCAATTGCTGATCGGCCGCGACCGCTACAGCATCTCGGCCCGCAGCGTGGAAGACGGCCCCGTGGACGCCAACGCGCGCACGGCCATCGTCATGCCCATCTGTAATGAGGATGTGGCCCGGGTGTTTGCCGGACTGCGCGCGACCTATGAATCGTTGGCGCAGACCGATTCGCTCGATCGCTTCGATATCTTCATTCTGAGCGATAGCTACAAGGCAGATATCTGCGTTGCCGAGCAAAAGGCCTGGCTCGATCTGTGCCGCACGGTGAACGGTTTCGGCCGCATCTTCTATCGCCTGCGGCGCCGGCGCGTGAAGCGCAAGAGCGGCAACATCGACGATTTTTGCCGTCGCTGGGGCGCCAACTACAAATACATGGTGGTGCTGGACGCCGATAGCGTGATGAGCGGCGCCTGCTTGAAGCAGCTGGTTCGCTTGATGGAAGCCAGCCCCGATGCCGGCATCATTCAGAGCGCGCCGCAAGCCAGCGGCATGGACAGTCTCTACGCGCGGCTGCAGCAGTTTGCATCGCGCGTGTACGGCCCGCTCTTTACCGCCGGCATGCACTACTGGCAGTTGGGCGAGTCGCACTACTGGGGCCACAACGCCATCATCCGGCTCGAGCCCTTCATGCGTCATTGCGTGCTGGCACCCCTGCCCGGACGCGGCTCGTTTGCCGGCGCCATCCTCTCGCACGACTTCGTCGAAGCGGCGCTGATGCGCCGTGCAGGCTGGGGCGTCTGGATCGCGTACGACCTGCCGGGCAGCTTCGAGGAACTGCCGCCCAACCTGCTGGACGAGTTGCAACGCGACCAGCGCTGGTGCCACGGCAACCTGATGAACTTCCGGCTGTTCCTGATCAATGGCTTTCACCCGGTTCACCGCGCGGTGTTCCTCACCGGGGTGATGTCGTATCTGTCGGCACCGCTGTGGTTCCTGTTCCTCATCCTGTCTACCGCGCTTTTGGGTGTACACACGCTGACCGAACCGCAATATTTCGTCGAGCCGAATCAGCTCTTCCCGATCTGGCCGCAGTGGCATCCCGAGAAAGCCGTGGCGCTGTTTTCCACCACCTTCGTGCTGCTCTTCCTGCCGAAGCTGCTCGGCGTGATGCTCACGTGGGCGCAAGGCACCAAGGCCACGCGTCTATATGGCGGGCGCAAACGCATGGGCGTGAGTCTGGTGCTGGAAGTGCTGTTTTCGATGCTGCTCGCGCCCGTGCGCATGCTGTTTCACACCCGCTTCGTGCTGTCGGCATTCCTGGGGTTGTCGGCCAAATGGGTTTCGCCCGCGCGTGACAATAACGAAACGACTTGGGGCGATGCCATTCGTCGTCACGGTGGTCAGACGCTGCTGGGCATCGCCTGGACCGCGCTTGTGGCATGGCTCGATCCGATCTTCTTGCTGTGGATGGCGCCGATTTTGCTGGCCCTGTTCCTGATCATTCCGCTATCGGTGTATTCGAGCCGAGTGGGATTGGGACGGCGCTCGTATCTGATGCGTCTGTTTCGTATCCCGGAAGAAACGCAGCCGCCCACCGAGCTCGCCGCCACGCGCCGCTACGCCGCCATCAATCGCTCGGCGACGCACACGCCCACGTTTGAAGACGCGGTGGCCGATCCGGTCACCAACGCACTGGCCTGCGCCATGGCCACGTCGCGCCACATGTTCAACCCCCTGAACGAGGCGCAACGCCAGGCCGTGGTGGACGATGCGGTTTCTCGCGGACTGGTCCAGCTTACCGAGCCGCAAAAGCTGCGCTTGTTGAACGACCCCATCGCGCTCTCGCGTCTGCATGCCCGCATGTGGCAAGAGCCATCGGAAGAAGCCGAAGCGCTGCGGCAACGCACGCTGCGCACGGATAGGCCGTTTGGCGAGGGTGTGCTGGCGATTTGACCATCCGTCATACCGGCGATCCGATGCCGGCACGCCAGATGAAAAAAAGCCGATCGCTGCGATCGGCTTTTTTTTGGCCTGCAATGTGTGGATATCCTCAAACTGCGTCGATGAGGTCGGTGCCGTAGGAGTTGTCGATCACGCACAACCACTGGCCCGCGGACGCTTTGCGAAACACGTACGTGGCGCGCCGCTCGGTCGTCACGGGCTGGCCGTCATCGCCTTTGGTCTGCAACATCGTCTGCATCAGCACCAACGCCGTATCGCCACTCTCCACCACCTTCATCTCACCTTGCGTGACGACCATGCTGTGCTTGAAGTACTCGGCGATGGCAACGAATGCACGGCGAATCTGCGCACGGCCGGTGACATGCATGCCGGGCTTGACCACCAGCGTGGCATCGTCGGCGTAGTAGGTCATCAAGGTGTCGAAATCTTCGGCCGTGATGGCGCGATCGCACGCCTGAATGATGTGTTTGAGTTCCTGCAGTACGGCATCCATTGCGATTATTTACCCAGCACCTTGATCGGTTTGCCGTCCTGCCATGCTTGTACGGCGGCTACCGCGTTCTCATAGAACGCGCGGAAATTGCTTTCGCTCACGTACCCCAGATGCGGCGTAAGCACGACGTTGTCGAGCGTGCGAATCGGATCGTCGGCGGGGAGCGGCTCCTGATCGAACACATCCAGACCAGCGCCACCGATCTTGTGATCTTTCAGTGCCCGCAACAACGCGTCGTTATCGACCAGCCCCGCGCGGGATGTATTCACAAAGAATGCGCCCGGCTTCATCGCGTCGATGGCTGCGGCATCCACAATGTGACGCGAGCGCGCGCTGAGAATCAGGTGCACGCTGACCGCATCCGACGTGGCAAAGAGTTCTTGCTTCTCGACGCGCTTCACGCCGATCTCAGCCGCCTTCTCGTCCGTGAGGTTTGTGCTCCATGCCACCACGTCCATGCCGAATGCCAAACCCACACGCGCCGTTGCCGCGCCAAGCTTGCCCAAGCCCACCACGCCAAGCCGTTTGCCTGCCAGGGGCAGCGGCATGCGCGTTTGCCACTGGCCCCGCCGCATCGATTCGTTTTCATGCGGCAGGTTCTTGAACAGCGCCAGCAGCAAGGTCCAGGCGAGTTCGGAAGTGGCATACGTGCCATCGGCGCTGCCGGGCGCGCCGCAGACCGTGATGCCCTGCGCCTCGCAGGCTGCAAGATCGATCGCGTTGTTGCGCAGGCCAGTGGTCACCAGCAGCTTGAGATTGGGCAGCGCGGCGATCTGCGACGCCGGGAAGGGCGTGCGTTCGCGCATGGCGATGATGACGTCGAAGGGCTTCAATGCCGCATCGCGATCCGGACCTTCAGGCAGGTAGTGCTGGAACGTGGTGACCTCGGACCTGAGCGTTTTCCAATCGGCGTAGGTTTCAGCCACACCGTGATAGTCGTCCAGAATGGCAATCTTCATGTGTTGCTCCTGCGTGGTGTCGATCTACCGGCGGTAGGCAAGGGGATTAGGGCGCCATCGAAGCGCGCCATTCAACTTCAGTATTCAACGTCAACGTTCAACTTCAATATTCAATATTCAATGTGTGCAACGTCGCGCGATCTACTTCAATCGCGCTTGCAGCATCTCCAAGGGCAGTGCGCCGCTGATGCGCGTGCCATCGGCGAAGAACAACGTGGGCGTGCCCTGAATCATCAATTGCTTCCCGAACGCCAGCACCTTGTCGGACGGATCCGCGCATTGTGCCGTGGGCGGCGTCTTGCCGTTGAGCATCCAGGCATCCCAGGTCTTGCCAGGATCCTTGGCGCACCACACGTCGCGCGACTTCACACGTGAGTCGGGGGCGAGAATGGGATAAAGAAAGGTATAGATTGTGACGTCGCTCACGTCTTCCATCGTTTTGCGCAACTGCTTGCAGTAGCCGCAGTTGGGATCTTCGAAAATGGCGACACGGCGCGCGCCGTTGCCCTTGACCTGCTTGATGGCCAGATCGAGCGGCAACTGGTCGAAGGAGATCCTGCCCAACTGCTCTTGCCGCGCCTGCGTCACATCCTGGCGGGTGGTGGCATCGATCAGCGGCCCTTCCATTACCCAGTTCACGCCTTCATCGGTGTAGACCAGATCCATGCCCAACTGGATTTCGAACAATCCATAAGGGGTACGGTGAACGGCCGTGACGGGCATGCCGGAAAAGCGCTGCATGAACCGCTGCCGCACGCCGTCCGAAACCGGATCGGGCGCCAGATCGGTGGTCGACACGCTCTTCTGTCCGGGGTTGGGACGGCCGACATCGTTCGTGCCGATCGACGTCGTGCCGGTGGTGGCCGCTTTACCGGCCGCATTGGGCGGGTTGTCGGTATTGACGTTGGCACCCATCGTTCCGGTGCCGATCGATGCCGCACCAGCGGAGCCCCCCACGGCGCCCAGCGCGCCGATGGCGACCGCGACGGCCAGCAACGACTGTTTGAAACCCATCATGATTCTCTCCTCTCGATCGTGCGGCGCGATATTGGCGTGGTGCCAACAGTCGATCGCCCCGATCCGTTTTACTTGCCCGACGCGCTATCGATCAGACGACGCTTGATCGCCGGCATCGCATTCACTGCGCGCATTCCTGCATTCCGCAACCACGCTACCGGAGGCAACGAGGTGGCAAACAATTGGTACAAGCCATCCGTGGCCAACCGCATGGCCGCAACCGGTTCGGCGCGCGCCCGCCGGTATCGGCGCAGCACCTGCAGATCGCCTGCCGATTGCATCGGCGATCTTGCGGCCACGATTTCGGCCAACGCCTCGACGTCGCCCAAGCCCAGATTCAGACCCTGCCCGGCCAGCGGGTGCACACGATGGGCAGCGTCGCCCACCAGCGCGACGCCTGGCGCAATCATCTCGCCCTGCTCCACAAACAGCGGAAAGCCATGCAACGGACCGTTGGGCATTAAGGTTCCCAGTCGATTGCGCGTGACGGCCGCCAATTGCGCCGAAACCGCGTCCCGCTGGGCCTCAGGGCTGAGCGCGAGCAAGGCTTGCGCGCGTGGCGTGGCCATCGACCAGACCATCGACACCTGCGGTCCGCGCACGGTATCCGGCAAAGGCAGCAGGCCCAGCACGCTGTCGCCCAAAAACCACTGGCAGGCGCGGCCTTGATGCGCCACACCGGCATCCAGATGCACGATCACACCGGTATCGCCATAGCTGCGCGAGCGGTGCGTCATGCGCGCAAAGCGCCGCACTGGCGACTGTGCACCATCGGCACCCACAATCAGGTCGGCCGCGATCGCAGCCCCCTTTTCAGTCGTGACCCCACGATCGCCCAACCCGGCGCAGCGGTCGTCGATCCAGGTGACGCCCGCCAGCCGCAACGCTTGCGCCAGCACGCGTTCGATTTCGCGCGATTCGACGATCCAGGCCATATCCGCCTGCGCGGCTTGCCACGCATCCAATGCCACGCGGCCGAACTTGTCGCCGTACACATCCATGCCTTCGACCCGCATGTAGCGCGCGTCGGGCAAGGCGTCCCACACATGCAAACGCTGCAGAAACGCCCGGCTCGCCGGCGAAATCGCATACACCCGTGCATCGATGGCATCGGCAGCCGCCGCCGGAATCGTGGCATGCGGTGCCAGCAGCGTTACTGCCTGCTTGCGCTGCGCCAGCGCCAGGGCGGTCGCCATGCCGGCGATGCCGGCGCCGCAAACGACGATGGGGGAAGTCATCGCGCGCTCGGCTCGCCGGCCTGCTTGGGCCACAACACCCACATCTGGCCGCGCTGTTTCATGCGCCCAGCCATTTCCCCTGCCGCATCGCCATACCCCCAATAGAAGTCGGCACGGGCGGCGCCCTTGATGGCCGCGCCGGTGTCCTGCGCGAACACGAGCCGCGAAAGCGGCTGCGTGGACGCCGGCTGCGTGGTGGAGAGGAACACGGGCGTGCCCAGCGGCACGAACGTCGTATCCACCGCGATCGAGCGTTGCGGCGCGAGCGCAATGCCGTACGCGCCCTTGGGACCTTGATTGGGATCGATGACGGGCTCTTCGCGGAAGAACACCACGGCCGGATTGGCGTTGAGCATTTCAGGCACGCGCTTGGGATTGCGCTGCGCCCACGCGCGGATGTTCTGCATCGACGCCTGCGCCAGCGGCAACTCGCCCTGATCGGCCAACCACTTGCCGATCGAGGCATACGGCTGGCCATTGTGATCGGCGTAGGCCACGCGAATCGTGCTGCCCGAATCGGGGCCCGACGTGAGCAGCACGCGGCCCGATCCCTGGATCTGCAGGAAGAAGGCGTCGACAGGATCGTCGATGTACACGATCGCCGGCGGACGCTTGCCGGAGCGTTCGAGCGCGGCACGCGTGTCGTACGGCACGACGCGTTTGCCGTCGAGCTTGCCGCGCACCCGCTTGCCCGCCAATTCGGGATAGATGCCGCCCAGATCGATCGTCAACAGATCGGCCGGTGGCGTATACAACGGCCATTGATAGTTGCCGCCCTGGCGGCGCGATCCGCGCACCAGAGGCTCGTAATAGCCGGTGACGGTGTTGGCCGCGGGTTTGCCGTCGCCGCCGTTCAAGCGCCAGGGTTGCAGATACGTTTGCACGAAGCGGCGGATGCCGGCCGCGTCGCCGGCGGCGGGCGCACGCGCCGGATCGATGGCCGCCGCACAAAACGGTTGCCACGCGCGCGGTGTGGCGCGCGCGGGCGTGGTGAGGCTGCCGCCGGTCGGGCGCATCAAGCCTTTGCAGTTTCGGAGAAACAACGCCCAGGTATCGGACAGATTGTCATCGTCCCAACCGGGCATTTCGGCGAAATTCGCGCGCTGAAAACGGCCGGCCAAGGTGCGCGCGGCGGAGTCGGGCAAGGCGGTCAGCGCCGGCACACGCAAAGGCGTATCGGCTGCAGGACTATCCGGCGCGGGCGGCGTACCTTCAGGCGCGATGCCGGGTTCGGGCGGGACGGTGGTCGAGCAGGCGGCGAGCAGCGCCGTAAGGAAGCTGATACAAAAAAGACGTTTCATGGGCATCTGAAAATCGGGGACGCAGCGCGTCAATGCAGGGTGCGCGGCATCGCCAGCACAAACTCGGAGATGGTGGTTTCAAACGGAATGCCGTTCTCGCCCACGCAGTGGTACGTGCCACGCATGGTGCCCACCGGCGTAGGCAGCGGACAGCCGCTGGTGTATTCGAACGTTTCGCCCGGCGCCAGCAACGGCTGCTGACCCACGACGCCCAGCCCCCGCACCTCCTGCTCACGCTCATTGCCATCGGTGATGATCCAGTGACGGCTGATGACTTGAGCCGGATGCTCGCCCGTATTGGTGATGCGCACGGTGTAAGCGAACACGTACTGACGCTCGCCGGGATCGGATTGGTCCGGCACATACTGCGGCGCAACCGTGACGGTCAATTCATAAGGTTTCAAGACCGAGTCCTGGATACGGGGTTGGAATGACTACAATGATGGCACATTTTGCCACCCGAAAAGCCGTCGATCATGTCCGATTCCTCTCTGGCGCCCACCACGCGCATCGCTCCCAGCATCCTGTCCGCCGACTTCGCCCGCCTGGGTGAAGAAGTCAAAAATGTCGTGGCCGCAGGCGCCGACTGGATTCACTTCGACGTGATGGACAACCATTACGTTCCCAACCTTACGATTGGTCCGATGGTATGCGCCGCGATCCGTCCGCATGTGAATGTGCCGATCGACGTGCACCTGATGGTCGAACCGGTGGATGCCATCATTCCTCAGTTTGCCCAGGCCGGCGCCAACATCATCACGTTTCACCCCGAAGCCTCGCGCCACATCGATCGCTCGCTGGGCCTGATCCGCGATAGCGGTTGCAAGTCCGGGCTCGTGTTCAACCCCGCCACGCCGCTGTCGTTCCTGGATCATGTGATGGACAAGGTGGACGTGATTCTGCTGATGTCGGTCAACCCCGGCTTTGGCGGCCAGAGTTTCATTCCTTCCACGTTGGCGAAGCTGCGCGACGCGCGCCGTCGCATCGACGCCTGGGTGCAAGCGGGCGGCCAGCCCATCGCCTTGCAGGTGGACGGTGGCGTGAAGGTCGACAACATCGCTGAAATTCGTGCTGCCGGCGCCGATACGTTTGTGGCCGGATCGGCAATTTTCGGCAAACCCGATTACAAGCAGGTGATCGATGCCCTGCGCGAACAAATCAAAAAAGGCGAAACCGTTGCCATTTGACCGCGAGGCGCGTAGCGCTCCCCCCCGCCCCACCGCACCGCCCGTCACGGCCGGCGCAACGCTCACCGTGATCACGGCGGCACTGATCGATCTGGACGGCACGCTGCTGGATTCGATTCCCGATCTGGCGCACGCTGCCAACGCCATGCGCATCGACATGGGTATGACGCCGCTGCGCGAAGCCGTGATCGAAACCTTCGTGGGCAAAGGCGTCGAGAATCTCATTCGCCGCACCCTTGCCGGGCAACTGGACGATGTGGAATCGGACCCAGACCAGTTCGCCGCCGCGCGCGAATCGTTCTTCCGCAATTACCACCTGGTCAATGGCGACAAGTCGACCGTTTACGACGGCGTGATCGACGGCCTGAAGGCCATGCGCGCGCTGGGATTGAAACTGGCCGTGGTCACCAACAAGCCCACCGAGTTCACGTTGCCGCTCTTGCAACGCACCGGCCTGGCCGGCTTTTTCGATACGGTCGTGTGCGGCGATACCTGCGCGCGCAAGAAGCCCGATCCGCTGCCGATGCTGTACGCCTGCGAGCAGCTGGGCGTGGCACCCGCGCAAGCCGTCGCGATCGGCGACTCCATCAACGACGTGCAGGCCGGCCAGGCAGCCGGGGCGCGTGTGCTGGTCGTGCCCTACGGCTACAACGAAGGTCATGACGTGCGCACGCTGAAAGTCGATGGTATAGTGAGCAGCCTGATCGACGCGGCCCAATGGATCGCGAGTCAGACCGAGGCGCAAGTCTCGTCGCCGAATTGAAGGTCAAGCGATCGTGTTTTATCGATCGATCGCGATAACCATCAACCGCAACCCTTTTTGATAACGTCGACCCAAACCCGACCATGTTGCTTTCGTACCCGATTCAAATGTCTTCCGGCGCCTATTGGCGCTGGTGGTATTTGACCTCCGGGTGGCGATGAGCGCTCTCCGGCCCCCTAGGCGCATGCCGAGCGGAAGCCGACAGTAATACGACACATCCCCAAGCCCGGAACCAGATCGCTGGCCGGGCTTTTTTGTGTCCAGCGATTTGTGGCCGTTGCCCCCAAAACAAGCACTACGAGATCGGACATGACAGAAATCGAATTCAAGGCCCTCGCAGCTCAAGGCTACAACCGCATTCCGCTGGTCAAGGAGACGTACGTCGACTTGGACACGCCGCTCGCGATCTACCTGAAGCTCGCGCACAGCGGCCCGCATCAAGGCCGCATGAGCTGCCTGATGGAATCCGTGGTCGGCGGCGAGCGCTTCGGCCGCTACTCGTTCATCGGCCTGCCGGCCCGCACCGTGATCCGGGCGAGCGGCACGCTGACCGAAGTGCTGCGCGACGGCAACGTGGTGGAAACGCATGAAGGCGATCCGCTGGCGTTCATCGAAAGCTACCAGGCGCGCTTCAAGGTGGCGCTGCGCCCCGGCATGCCCCGCTTTGCGGGCGGTCTGGCCGGCTACTTCGGCTACGACACCGTGCGTCACATCGAGCCGAAGCTGGGCCCTGCCGTGAAGCCGTTTCCGGCCGGCATGGAAGAAGGCACGCCCGATCTCATGCTGATGCACGTGGACGAACTCGTGATCGTCGACAACCTTGCAGGCCGCACGTACCTGATGGTGTACGCCGACCCGGCCCTGCCCGAAAGCTACAGCAAAGCGCAGAAGCGCTTGCTGGAGTTGCGCGCCAAGCTGCGCAAGCCGGTCGAGATCCCCTACAGCCTGGCCAGCCTGCAAACCGATGAGCGCCGCGACTTCGACAAGGCCGACTACCTCGCCGCCGTGGCGCGCGCCAAGGAATACATCGCCGCCGGCGACTTGATGCAGGTGCAGGTGGGGCAAGTGATCGCCAAACCGTTCCGCGACGCGCCCCTGTCGCTGTACCGCGCGCTGCGCTCGCTCAATCCGTCGCCCTACATGTACTTCTGGAATTTCGGTGACTTCCAGGTCGTGGGTGCATCCCCCGAGATCCTGGTGCGCCAGGAAGCGATCGTGGTCGACGGCGAATCGCGCTCGCGCGCCACGATCCGCCCCCTGGCCGGCACCCGCCGCCGCGGCGCCACGCTGGAAGAAGATGCGGCGCTCGCCGAGGAGCTCAAGGCCGACCCCAAGGAAATCGCCGAGCATGTGATGCTGATCGACCTGGCGCGTAACGATCTGGGCCGCATCGCCGAAACCGGCACGGTTGACGTGACCGATACGATGACCATCGAGCGCTACTCGCACGTGATGCATCTGGTGTCCAATGTGACAGGCACGCTCAAGCCGAACATGAGCAGCATGGACGTCCTGCGCGCGACCTTCCCGGCCGGCACCCTCACGGGCGCACCGAAAGTGCGCGCCATGGAAGTGATCGACGAGCTCGAACCCGTGCGCCGTGGCATCTACGGCGGCGCGGCCGGTTACTTGAGCTACAGCGGCGAGATGGATGTCGCGATCGCGATCCGCACCGGCGTGATCAAAAACGGCACGTTGTATGTGCAGGCGGCCGCCGGCGTGGTGGCCGACTCCGACCCCGAAAAAGAATGGCAGGAAACCGAGGCCAAGGCACGCGCCGTATTGCGTGCCGCGGAACAGGTCCAGGTGGGCCTGGACGAACCCATCTGAATCCCGGAGAACTGCCATGCTGTTGATGATCGACAACTACGATTCGTTTACCTACAACCTCGTGCAGTATTTCGGCGAACTGGGCGAAGACGTGCGCGTGGCGCGCAACGACCAGATCACGCTGGACGAGATCGCCACGCTCAAGCCCGATCGCATTTGCGTGTCGCCCGGGCCGTGCTCGCCGACCGAGGCCGGCATCTCGATCGACACGATCAAGCGCTTCGCGGGCGCCATTCCGATTCTGGGCGTGTGCCTGGGCCATCAGGCCATTGGCGCGGCATTCGGCGGCAACATCGTGCGGTCGCCCAACATCATGCACGGCAAGACGATCCGTCTGTCGCACACCGGCACGGATATTTTCCGCAACCTGCCCTCACCCTATACGGTGATCCGCTACAACTCGCTCACGATCGATCCGGCCACCGTGCCCGATTGCCTGGAAGTTACGGCGACCGCCGAGGATGGCGACATCATGGGCGTGCGCCATCGCGAGTTGCCGATCTATGGGGTGCAGTTCCATCCCGAGTCGGTACTGAGCGAACACGGCCATGCGCTGTTGCGCAACTTTCTGACCCTCTAAAAACAGCGCGGAGCCAACCATGCCTATTACGCCTAACGAAGCGTTGACGCGATGCATCGAACACCGCGAGATCTTTCATGACGAGATGCTGCATCTGATGCGCATGCTGATGCGCGGCGAAATGTCGCCGCAGCTCGCAAGTGCCCTCCTGATGGGTCTGCGCGTGAAGAAAGAGACCATCGGTGAGATCGCGGCGGCCGCACAGGTGATGCGCGAATTTGCCACCAAGGTGGACACGCCCGATCCCAACAACCTGCTGGATATGTGCGGCACCGGCGGCGACGCCAGCCACACGTTCAATATCTCGACCACCGCGATGTTTGTGGCCGCTGCCGCCGGTGTGCGGATCGCCAAGCACGGCAACCGCAGCGCGTCGTCGTCGTCGGGGAGCGCCGACGTGCTCGAAGCCTTGGGCGCCAACCTGATCCTGACACCCGAACAAGTGGCCGAGAGCATCGAAGCCACCAATATCGGCTTCATGTTTGCGCCCGCCCACCACGGCGCCATGAAAAACGTGGCCGCGATTCGCAAGGAACTCGCCGTTCGCACGATTTTCAACATCCTGGGGCCGCTCACCAATCCTGCCGGCGCCGCCAACCAACTGATGGGCGTGTTTCACCCGGATCTCGTCGGCATCCAGATGCGCGTACTGCAGCGCCTGGGCTCCAGGCATGTGCTGATCGTGCACGGCAAGGATGGGATGGACGAAGCGTCGCTGGGCGCGGCTACCCTGGTGGGCGAGCTGAAGGACGGCGAGGTGCGCGAATATGAGATTCATCCTGAAGACTACGGACTTTCCATGATGTCCAATCGTGGCATCAAGGTGTCCAATCGCGAAGAATCGCGCGAGCTCGTGCTGGAAGCGCTCAATAACGTCGAGGGCCCCGCCCGCGATATCGTCGCCTTCAATGCGGGGCTTGCCATTTACGCCGGCAACAAGGTCGATTCGATAGAATCCGGCATGGCCCTTGCGTTCGAAACCATTGCTAACGGCTCGGCGCGGGCGAAGCTTGAAGACTTCTGCGCCTACACCCGGAAATTCACCACATGAATGACATCCTAGCGAAAATCCTCTCCGTCAAAGCCGAGGAAGTCGCGACCGCGCGCCAGTTGCGCAGCGAGTCGGAACTCCTGCGCGAAGCCAAGGCGCGGCAGGACGTTCGCGGCTTTGCCCAAGCCATCGAAGACAAGATCGATGCAGGGCGTGCAGCCGTCATCGCCGAGATCAAGAAAGCATCGCCCTCCCGCGGCGTGCTGCGCGAGCATTTCAGTCCCGCCGAGATCGCGTCGTCCTACGCCGTACATGGCGCCGCCTGCCTTTCGGTGCTCACCGATGTGCAGTTCTTCCAGGGGGCTTACGACCATCTCCGCCAGGCGCGTGCGGCGTGCACCCTCCCGGTGCTGCGCAAGGATTTCATTATCGATCCCTACCAGATCGTGCATGCCCGTGCGCTGGGCGCCGACTGCGTGCTGCTGATCGCAGCCGCCCTGTCGCCGACGCAATTGCTGGAGTTCGAAGCCTGCGCGATGGATCTTGGCATGGATGTGTTGATCGAAGTGCACGACGCAGCCGAACTCGACATCGCCCTCACCATGCAAACGCCGCTGTTGGGCATCAACAACCGCAATCTGCGCACGTTCGAAACCAGCTTGCAGAACACCCTCGACCTGCTGCCCCGCATCCCGGAAGGCAAGCGCGTGATTACCGAGAGTGGCATTCTCACACCCGACGATGTGCGCCTGATGCGCGGCAATGACGTCCACGCGTTTCTGGTGGGCGAAGCCTTCATGCGCGCCAAAGAGCCGGGCGCCGAACTCGCGCGCCTGGTGGCCTGACCGCCATGTTCGAAGAAGCCGAATCCGATCCGATCGTTGAGAAAGCGACCGCCAAAAAGGCGGAAGAAAAGCTGCGCACCGCCTTGCTGCAGGCGCAATACGCATTTCTGGAGAAAGCCGATCGCGCCTTGCTCGTGGTGGTGAGCGGGATCGATGGGGCCGGCAAAGGCGCCACGATCAACCAGATCAACGAATGGATGGATCCGCGGCATATCCAGACGCTCGCGTTCGGTGCCCCCTCACCTGCCGAGGCCAGTCGGCCGCCGATGTGGCGCTACTGGAACGCGCTGCCTGCAAAAGGGCGAACCGGTATTGTGTTCGGGTCCTGGTATGCCGAGTTGGCGCGGGAGGCTTATCGCAAGAAGCCGAATCTGGTCCGCATCGAAACGCTTGCCGATGAAATCGCAGCCTTCGAAGCCATGCTGAGCCGCGAAGGCGTGCAGATCGTCAAGCTCTGGTATCACCTGTCGCGTGAGGCCCAGGCCGCACGCACCGCGCATCTGCTGTCGGATAAAGATACCGCGTGGCAAGTGGCACCGGCCGATCGCAAGGTCGCCAAGCACTTCGATCGCCTGCGCAACGCCGGCATGGCGATGATCGATCGCACGCAGTTGTCGTACGCCCCGTGGATCGTGATTCCCAGCGCGGATGAGAAGCTGCGCACGCTGCGCACTGCCGAGACCATTCTGGCGGCGCTCCGTCATCCCGGACCGAAGCCGCGCCAGCAACCGCGCTGGACGCGCGCAGCCGAATTGAAAATGCTCGAGCAACGCGCCGCACACGCAGGCGCTGCCCTGGCCACCGAACCTGGCGTCGAGAGCGTGGAAAAAGAGGATTACACGGCAGAGCTCACGCGCTGGCAGGCGCGCCTTGCGCGTGCCGTACGCAAACGCAAGTTTGCCGAGCGCTCGCTGGTGCTTGTGTTCGAAGGTCAGGACGCCGCCGGCAAAGGCGGCGCCATCCGGCGTATCACGCTCGCCTTGGACGCCCGCCAGTACGACATCGCGCAGATCGCAGCACCCAGCACCGAAGAACTTGCCCGGCCCTACCTGTGGCGATTCTGGCGCCGCGTGCCCGCACTGGGGCGCATCGCGATTTTCGATCGATCCTGGTACGGTCGTGTCCTGGTGGAACGGGTGGAAGGATTTGCACCTGAACAGGCGTGGCGCCGCGCCTATCGCGAGATCAATGAGTTCGAAGCGGAGCTGAACGCCGCCGGCGCGATCGTCGTCAAATTCTGGCTGGCGGTGTCGGCGGATGTGCAGTTGCAGCGCTTCAAGGAACGCGAGCAGTCGCCGTTCAAGCATTTCAAAATCACCGACGAGGACTGGCGCAACCGCAAACAGTGGGACGCGTATGCAAAGGCCACGCGCGACATGCTGGCGCGTACCGACACGCGCGAAGCGCCGTGGCATGTCATCCAGGCAGACGACAAACGGCAGGCACGGCTGGACGTATTGCGTGAGGTGGTGCTGGCCCTCGAACACGACAAGCCCGGCGACCATGAACGCACACTCTGAACACGCTGGCCGCGCCGATCCCGAATGCGCGCTGTGCCGCGACGACGGCGGCCGGGTACTGTGGACCGGTCCCCGGCTACGCGTGATCGATGCAGGCGAGCCTGAGTATCCCGGCTTCACGCGCGTGATCTGGCATGCGCATGTGGCCGAGATGACCGACCTGTCGCGCGAAGAGCGCGACCTCATCATGCACGCGGTCTGGCTGGTCGAGCAGGCGCAGCGCGACGTGCTGCGGCCGGACAAAATCAATCTGGCAACCTTTGGCAACTATGTGCCGCATCTGCATTGGCATGTGATCCCGCGCTGGCGCGACGATCCGCAGTTTCCGGATGCGTTTTGGTCGCCTCGGCGCCGTCCGCCCACGGCCGACGCCCCGCAAGGCGCCGCACGTCTGGCCCGTCTGGAAGCCTCGATGCCGGACTATCGGATGGCGCTGGCCACCGCGCTGGACGAACTCCGCTAGCTGCCGGACGGCCACACGGCAAAGCGATCAGGCGACCTTGAAGGTCACCACAATACGACTGAACGGTGCATTGCGATCGACCATGATCGCGTTGGGGCCGCGGCCTGCATACGCCTTGATGAGGCGCATGCCAAGCCCGGTACCTTGCGGTGTGGGAAAGGCGTCGGGGAAGCCCGGGCCTTCGTCCTCCACCGTGACTTTGACGTCCCTGCCTGCGGCAGCAAGCGTGACGGCGATATCGCCTTTGCCATACTTGATCGCATTGGTGACGAGTTCGGCCGTGACCAATCCGAGCGGCGCAAGCTTCTCGGCCGGTACGGTGACCTCGGACGGCGCCTTGAAGGCAATCGACCGGTCCGATGCCAGTGCGCGCAGGTCCGTGACCAGCCCGCTCAGATAGGCGCTGGCATTGGTGGCTTCCTGATTGCCTTCGTACAAGCGCTGATGCACCGACGCCACCGTGAGCACACGCGTGGCCGCCACCTGCAGGTGACTGGCCACCGTTTTATCGCCGGCCAGGTTGCCTTGCAGTGCCAGCAACGTTTGCACGAGCTGCAGGCTGTTGCTCACGCGATGATGCACTTCCTTCATCATCAATTCGGAGGTGTCGAGCTTGGTTTCCTGCACCGAAATCAAATCGGCCAGGATCTGCTCATTGGTATGACGCTCGGTGATGTCGCGCGACACGGCCACGATACGTTCGATATCGCCCGCATCGCCCTTGATGGGCGCCACGGACACGTCCCACCACCGGGCCTCGCCACGGCGGGTGGGGCTGTACGCTTCGAAGCGTTCCGACTCGCCGTTCAGCGCCCGGCGGATGGCATGTTCGACCTTGGACGGATCGTCGATGGGCCAGACGTCGCGCCACGACTTGCCCTGCACTTCGGCGAAGTCTTCGATTCCCATCTGCTGCATGCCATTGGCATTCATGAATTCGACGTGGCCGTCGGGCGTCAGCACCTTGATGCAGTCGGTACTTGCGTTGAGCACGCTCTCCGACAACAACTCATTGCGGCGCTCGTAGCGCTCGGCGCCCACACGCTGAATCGTCATCGAGATGACGTTGGCGATCGACTCCATGAAAACGATGTCGGCTTCGATGAAGTCTTCGCCGTTCGAGCTATCCGCTTCGAGCACGCCAAACGATTCCGGCACGCCTCGAATCGGCACATTGATCGCGCGCTTGATGCCGTGACGCAGCAGCAGATCGGGCGTGCGGAAGCGGTGCTCATCACCCAGGTGATTGGAGATGACGGGACGACCGCTGATATAGGCATGGCCCGCAGGACTGGCATCGTCGGCGCTCAGCGTGGCCGTCCCGATTTCCTCAGGCGCCCAGCCCACGCCATTGATCAACAACAACCGCTCGTCAGCGGGTTGATACTGCAGCACTTTGACGTACTGCGCATGCACGCCTTGAGCAACCACCTCGCAGGCCTGCTTGAGCGCCTGCGCAATATCGCGCATCTGATGCGCAGCGATCGCGAATTCGACGGCCAGCTCGTGCTGACGCCGCAAGCGCACACTCGATACTTGCACTGCGCTCGTCACCAGCTCGTCTACGGTCGGCTCGCTCATCAACATTCCTCGGATCGCCTCGATGAGCCAGAAAAGGACGCATCGATCGGCGCGATGTTAGCCTACATTTGGCCCGATCCGGCGGGAACTGGGCGTATGAACGGCAACGCTGCAAGTGAGCCACGTCTTGCTGACGACGCGCTTGCAGAGACGTGCGCAGGGGCAATGCAAGGCCGCCATCCAACATCGAGTAGTGGCACAATTTGCGCCGATGAATACCGGCATACCCATGACGACCGACAACCGACTGCAGACCTCCCTTCATTCGCTCACCGACGCGCTGCCCATCGCCTGGCGCGAGGCCTTGAGCGCGCCCTCCGTGAAGAACGCGCTGACGCAAATTGCCGACTATGTGGACGCCCGCGTCGCGAGCGGCGCGACCGTCTATCCCGCCGCCCCCTATCGCGCCTTGACCACGATCGCGCCGCAAGATGTGCGCGTCGTGATCCTGGGTCAGGATCCGTATCATGGCCCCGGTCAGGCCCAGGGCCTGGCCTTCTCCGTGCCCGACGATTGCCGCCGGCCGCCGAGCCTGCGCAATATCTTCAAGGAATTGGCGCGCGAATATCCGGACGCGCCCACGTCGCCCGCCAACGACCTGTCGTCCTGGACCGCGCAAGGCGTGCTGCTATTGAATACGTCGCTTACCGTGGAAGACGGACAGCCCGCATCGCACGCCAAACGCGGTTGGGAAGTCGTCACCGACGCGCTGATCGCCGACGTCGCGCGCCAACCCGGTGCACGCGTGTTCATGCTGTGGGGCGCCCACGCCCAAGCCAAACGCGCCTTGCTCGCGCCGCGCGACGACCGATTGGTGCTGTGCGCCAATCATCCTTCGCCGCTTTCCGCCATGCGGCCGCCCGTGCCGTTTCTGGGCTGCGGGCACTTCGCACAGGCAAATGCGTGGTTGGAAAACCACGGTCGCCCCGCGGTCGACTGGGCCTCACCGCACACCGGTGTAGCCAGACAAGGCACTTTTGGGTTATGATTCTCGCACTGCACAAACCAACGACTCGGCATAGGCCTCTGTAAGCAGAGGCCAACACGCAGTTTTATCGGGCAATTTCATGTGACCAACACATGCCCGTTCAGATGCCGAGCGTCATCGATTCCTGACCTCCTTTCCTTTCGCACCGCACTCCCCTTGTGGAATGCATGACGCGCACGGTTGATTCGGTCGGCACGATGCTCCGTCAACCGTCGCCCGTCTCGGCTAGAAGCCTAGCGGCGGCATGGTCGCTTTTCGCGGCCGAAGGAAAGTCATGTCTTTTCAAGACCTGGGCTTGTCGCCCAAACTGTTGTCCGCGCTGGCTGATGCTGGCTTCACGACCCCCACTTCCGTTCAAGTTGCCGCGATCCCGAAAGCGCTCGCCGGCAGCGATTTGATGGTTTCGGCGCAAACCGGCAGCGGCAAGACCGCAGCCTTCATGCTGCCCGCCCTGAACCGTATTGCCCAGAACGCCGACCGCGGCGTTGGCGTGCAAGTGCTGGTGTTGACCCCGACGCGTGAACTCGCGATGCAGGTCACCGACGCCACGATCGCCTACGGCAAGAACCTGTCCGATCTGCGCACCGCCACCATCGTCGGCGGCATGCCTTACGGCGCCCAATTGAAAGCCCTGTCGCGTCGCATCGACGTGCTGGTCGCCACCCCGGGCCGTCTGCTCGACCACCTGCAAGCCGGCCGCGTCAAGCTGTCGACCGTGCATACGTTGGTGCTCGACGAAGCCGACCGCATGCTCGACATGGGTTTCATCGAAGATATCGAAACGATCGTCGGCCGCCTGCCGAAGGAACGTCAGACGCTGCTGTTCTCGGCCACGCTCGATGGCAACATCGCCAAGCTGGGCGCCACGCTGATGAACAATCCCGAGCGTCTCGAACTGGCCGGCCAGAAAGAAAAGCACAGCAACATCACGCAAAGCCTGTACTACGCAGACGACCTCAGCCACAAGCTGCAGTTGCTCGACCACGTGCTGCGCGATGCCGCACTCGATCAAGCCATCGTTTTCACGTCGACCAAGCGCGGCGCTGACGATCTGGCCGATCGCCTGTCGGAACAAGGTTTTTCGGCTGCCGCATTGCACGGTGACATGAACCAGCGCCAACGTACCCGTACGTTGACGATGCTGCAGCGCGGTGCGTTGAAGATCCTGGTTGCCACCGACGTTGCCGCTCGCGGTATCGATGTGCAAGGCATCAGCCACGCCGTGAACTTCGACCTGCCGATGCAAGCCGAAGACTACGTGCACCGTATCGGTCGTACCGGCCGCGCCGGTCGCAGCGGCCTGGCTTTCACGCTGGCCACGCACTCGGAACGTCACAAGATTCGCCGCATCGAAAGCTTCACCGGTCAAACGATCGACGCGCAAACGATTCCCGGCCTGGAGCCGAAGCGTTCTGCCCGTCCGTCGAGCGATCGTCCGGGCGGCAAGCCCTTCAACAAGCGCAGCGGCCCGAGCCGTGGCGGCTTCGGCGGTGGTCGTCCGGCATTCGGCGGTAACGGCGGCGGCTACGAAGGCCGTGGCAAGCCCGCAGCGCGCCCGTCGTTCAACGCCCGCCCTGAAGGCGCTGGCGGCGGATACCGTGGCGATCGTCCCGAAGGCGGTTCGCGTCCGGAACGTAGCGAAGGCTTCCGCGCCGAGCGCAGCGAAGGCTTCCGTGCCGACGCCCCCCGTCCGAGCTTTGGTTTCCGCGGCGACGGCGACCGTCCTGCCCGTCCCCACGGTGCAGCACCGGCCGGCGCCCCCCGTGGCCCGAAGCCCGCATTCGGCAAGCGTGAAGGCGCTCCGGCCAAACGCTTCGGCAAGCCGGCTCACGCCGAACGCCGCGATTGAGAAAGCAGGCCAATACCCTTCCCGAGCTTGATCCGGCCGCACGCGCGCACAGCGCGCGCACGGCCGACGCCTTACGCGGCATCATTGCCGCGCAAGGCGGCTGGGTCTCTTTCGAGCAGTGGATGGCCGATGCCCTGTATACCTCCGGCCTGGGGTACTACGCGGCAGGCAACATCAAATTGGCCGATACCGATTCGCCCGCGTCCCTCGCGGGCGATTTCGTTACTGCGCCCCAACTCACGCCGGTATTCGCTCAGACCTGGGCACGCTGCGTGGCCGAAGTGCTGCAAGCGTGCGCGGGCCGAACCGTACTCGAGTTCGGTGCCGGCACCGGTGCGCTGGCGGCCGACATGCTGGACGCGCTCGACGCGCTGGGTGTGGCAGCGGATTACCGCATCATCGAAGTGTCGGCCGATCTGAAAGCGGTGCAACAGACGCGGCTGGCGCGCTTTGGCGATCGCGTGCAATGGCTGGATCGTTTGCCGGATCGCTTCGTCGGCTGCGTGGTGGCCAACGAAGTGCTCGACGCCATGCCGGTGACGGTGTTCGGCTTCGATGCCCAGGGCGCGCTGCAAGAACATGGCGTGGCCGTCGATGGCGACGGCCATTTCGTGTGGTCGCCACGGCCCGCGTCACCTGCCTTGCAGGCGCACCTTGCCGGCCGGCTGCCCGCCATGCCGGGCTATGTGTCGGAAATCAATGTGCTCGGCGAGCAATGGATCGCGGCGATGGGCCGGTGGCTCACGCGCGGTGCGGCGCTGCTGATCGATTATGGTTTTCCGCAAAGCGAGTACTACCATCCCCAACGCGCCGGCGGCACGTTGATGGCGCACTTGCGCCATCACGCGCATGCCGATGTGCTGCGGTATCCCGGCGTGCAGGACATCACTGCGCACGTCGATTTCACTGCGATGGCGCAGGCTGCGATCGATAACGATCTGGATGTGCTCGGCTATATCAGCCAGAGCCGCTTTCTGATGAACGCCGGCCTGCCGGCGGTGCTGCACGCCTACGACCCCAACGATGTGGCCACCTACGCGCGCGTGATGGGCCCGGTGCAAAAGCTGGTGTCTGAAGCCGAAATGGGCGAACTCTTCAAAGTGCTCGCCCTCGGCCGCGGTATCGATACGCCACTTACGGCGTTCGGAACGCGCGACCGCCGCCACACGCTTTAAGGCGCAAGCGCCGCCAGTCGCGCTTTGCGCACAGCCTCCTTGATGCCTGCGGGATTGGCCGCCTGGCCACGCGCTACGGCGCCGGCATCCACGCCGCGCACGCACGCCGCATCGGCCGACCAGGCCGACACCGCCACGCGCTCGTCCCACAACACAGCCGCTGCGAGCAGCGCCTCGAATCGCTCTGGCTTGCGCAACGCATCGGCGCGTTCAATCAACGCAAGGCGCGCATCAAGATCGTCACGTCGAGCAAGCCCGTCCAGCATGATCGGCAACAGCCGCGCGTAGTCCGCGCAAAGCTGCGGCACGCGCATGCGCTGGCTGAGCGCATCGCGCTCGGGCGACTCGACGCACAATAGCGCATAGCGTTGCGGCAAGGTCATGTCGAACCGCGCGGCCGTGTCGACAGCCGCCAACGCGCGCGGCGTCGCGTTCAGTTGCGGCATGATGCGTTCGAGCGCTCCGCACTGCGCCAGAATGTCGAACATCCGCGATGGTGCGACGGCCATCAAACCGCGTGCGACTTCCTTCCATACCCGCTCGGCCACCAGCGCATCGGCCTCGCCTGCCTCGACCATCTGTCGGCAAAGCGCCATGGTTTCCGGCGCAACGGTGAAGTCACCGAAACGCGCGGCAAAGCGGGCCAGCCGAAGGATTCGAACCGGATCTTCTGAAAACGCATTGCCCACATGGCGAAACACGCGTGCCGCGACATCCGCCGCGCCGCCCAGCGGATCGATCAGCGTGCCGTCTGCAGCCTGCGCGATGGCATTGACCGTAAGATCGCGGCGCTTGAGATCGTCGGCGAGCGTCACATCCTCGCCGGTGTAGAACGTGAAGCCCTGATACCCCAGCGCCGTTTTGCGCTCTGTGCGCGCCAAGGCGTATTCCTCTTTCGTCGAGGGGTGCAGGAAGACTGGGAAATCCCCGCCCACCGGCATGAAGCCCCGTTGGGTCATGGCTTCGGGCGTGCTGCCCACGACCACCCAATCGCGGTCGCCGGCAGGCAGGCCGAGCAAGGCATCGCGTACAGCGCCGCCCACGACGTACGCCTGCAATCCCGTCGTGGCGGCGTCGTCCGTCATTGCAGATCGGTCGATTCGTTGCCTTGCGGCACGATGCGGCCCAACCGCGCCTTCAACGATTGCGGTTGGCCACTGAAGAGGGCCGCATAGTAGGTGGCGTTGGACATCACGTTTTTGACGTAGATGCGCGTTTCAGTGAACGGAATCGTCTCGGCGAAGATGGCACCTTCCACCGGATGGCTCAAGGTGCCGCGCCAGGCGTGCGGACGGCGGGGACCGGCGTTGTAGCCGGCGCTGGCCAGCACTTGCGAGCCGCTCAGATCCTGCAGCACCATATTCAGATAGTTGGTGCCCAGACGCGTATTGACGTCGAAATCGTTGACGCTATCCGGCGTGAAATCGTTCATGCCGATCTTGCGCGCCACGAACTTGGCCGTGCCTGGCATCAATTGCATCAAGCCCGACGCGCCCACTTGCGAGCGTGCATTGCTGATGAATCGCGACTCCTGACGGATCAAGCCGTACACCCAGGCCGGATCGAGCGAAATCTCGCGCGCCTGGGCAGAGACGCGGCCTTCGAACGGCGCAATGTAGCGCTGCGTGAAATCCACTTCCCGAGCGGTGCGATCGGACGTATTGACCACGCGATCGTAGATGTGTTCGGCGCGCGCCACTTCGGCGGCCGCCAGCAACTCGCGGTCGTTCATGTCGCGAATCGCAAAATTCCACTCGGGCACAGCCTCGGCACGCCAGCCCAGGCGAAACAGCGCCACCGCGCGCTGGATGCCGGGGTCGCCACTCACCCGCAGCACTTCGCGCGGCGTGAGCGGACTGGGGCGAGGCGGCACGACGATCGTGCGGCCCAGTTCCTCAGCCGCCAATTGGCCGTAGAAGTTGTACTCGTCTGCAATCCGCGCATATTCGCGCTCGGCGCGGCTGCGCTGGTTGAGCGCCGCAAAACCGCGACCACGCCAATACACCCACACCGGCTCATCCTGCTGGGACTTGGGCATGTACTCGATCGACTCGATTACCCATTTCCAATCGATGGTGGGCTGGCGCAACGCCGAACGGATCTTCCAGGCCTGGCTGTATTCCGACATGCGGATATGTCCGGCCTGACGGTAATAGCCATCCGCGCGATCGTCGAGATTGAGCGCGGCGATCAGGGCGAACTGACTGCGCACCCAGGCCATATCGGCCTTCGGCGTACGGGCAGCCCAGTCGCGCTCGGCATAGGCGGCGCCCGCTTCCTTTTCCTTGCGCGACAGCCGGCCCAATGCCAGCGTAACGAATTCCTGATTGTCGCGCCCGGCCTGCGGATTGGGCAGGTGCGAAAGCCAACGCATTGGATCGCGCATGACCGAATCGAACGTACGCATATCGTCCGCCGAGAACATGTAGGCAGCCAATCGGCGCGCGTCGGCGATCTTGTCCTGCTCGACGGCATCGCGCATCTGCGGTTGCACGTCGTTCCATTGCACGGCGCGATCGACGACGAGTTGATCGAGCAACGCCCAGCACGCCGAGCCCGGCGTGAATGCCGTGAACGCCTGATCCGACGTGACCTTGCGGCCACCCATATGACGCGCCTGAAGCTGGGCACACGCCACTTGATCGCTGGTGGACTTGACCTCGCCCAAGCGCCTGACGGTGTCGAAATCGCGCGCGCGCGCCGCGGCCAGAATCCAGTCGGTGCGCAGGCGATCGGCGAGGTAGGCATCGCGATGGGTGGCCATGAAGCGCTCCATCGAGCCCGTCGGCCATTGCGCCTGCGGCGCATTCCAGAGTTGATACCGCAACATCCAATATTGCGGATACATGCCCAGCAGATCGGCATCGGCTTGCGGCAGCAGCGAGCCCAGCACCGACCACTGCTTGCGTTGCAAGGCTTCCCGCGCGGCGATCACGGCCGGCAGCGTGGGCGAGCTGAGCATCGGCGCGATGCTGGCCGCCACCTCGGGCATGCCTTGCGCGGCGCCTTCGGCAGCCGCCATTCGCGTGGCATTGGCTTGCTGCTGTTGCGCGTCGACCGACCCACATGCGGCCAAACACAAGAGGACCAGTGGCGACCAACGGCGCCAGCCGTGCCGCGTTACCCCTGCCTGGGATTTCTGATACCGTCCCGCTTTAAGCCTATGCTTCATTTTTTACCGTCGACCCGCATGAATTCGCAAACCCCCGAGGATAACGCAGTCGCTATACGCGCGCGTTTACGCGCTACGCGCGCCGCCCTGCCCGCAACCGTCCGCGACCGCGGCGCGCTGCTCATGCGTGCGCGATTGTTTGCATGGCTCGGCACGGCACGCGATGCCGCCACCAAAGCCGGCCAGCCAGCGCCCACCTGTGTGGCCGCATTCTGGCCCATGGCCGACGAGCCGGATTTGCGGGCCTTGCTCACGCAATGGGCCGATGGCGACGTGACCGTGGCGTTACCGGTGATCGAAGCCGCAGCACAGCCGCTCGCCTTCAAACAATGGTCGCCGGACATCCCGATGACACCGGGCTTGTACGACATTCCCGCGCCGCACGACGGTGCCGTCTGCCAACCCGATGTCATTCTGGTGCCCACGCTTGGATTCACTGCGCGCGGGGATCGGCTGGGTTACGGTGGCGGGTACTACGACCGCACGCTGGCCACATTGCGCGCAGCGGGACGCACGCCCATCACGATCGGCATTGCCTGGTCCGAGGGCCGTCTGCCGGCAGACTATCAAGCCGCCGCGCACGATCAGCGTCTGGATGCCATCCTCACGCCCGACGGCTGGGTGCCGGCCGCACCAGGCGAAGCCGCCGACGCCAAGGCACGCATACCTGCGCCCCCCGCACGCTTCACCTTGCGCTGAAGACATCAAAGCGACGCGCGCGATATCGAAGCGTCGCGACATCGAAGCGTCAGACGGCCACATAGGGTGCCGAAGCCTACGGTGCCGACGTCAATGGTGCCGACGTCAATGGTGCCGACGTCGATGGTGCCGACACGTGCTGTGACGTCAGCCGCAGCACCGGCATACCGGCACCCTATTTTCGCCACGCCCCGTCTTAGCGCAGTCTGCCTGCGGCGGATTCCACTTCCCGCACGTCCTGCACCAACTCAGTGCATGCCTTACAAATGGCGCTGTATTTATTTGCGATCCAAGCGTAAACCGCTATGGAAATTCCGCATACGCCCCGCTTAAGATGATCTGGCACGGTCATTGCTAGTGATGTGTAGAAACGGCTCGCATCGCGGGATTCAAAAGAAATACATGTCAAGGAGGGGCCGTCTATGGACAAAGCGTCCAGCCCGGTCGTCGCATTCGACGAAATGCTCGACCAAGAGGGTAAGGTTCGTTCGCATTACGAAGTGTTCAATGCATGGCTGGCCAATCAAAGTGCCGAGTCCATGCTTACCCGCAGACTCGATGCCGACCTGAATTTTCGACGCGTCGGCATCACCTTTTCGGTGGCGGGCGATCAGGCCGGCACCGAGCGCCTGATTCCTTTCGATCTGATTCCGCGCGTCATGCCCGCCGACGAATGGCTTCGTCTGGATGCCGGCTTGAAACAGCGCGTGCGGGCGCTCAATATGTTCCTGCACGACATCTATCACGATCACAACATCGTGCGCGCGGGCAAAATCCCGCCCAAGCAGGTGTTCATGAACGCCCAGTATCGGCCCGAGATGCAGGACGTCGATGTGGCGGAAGGCATCTACAGCCATGTGGCCGGCATCGACATCGTGCGCGCGGGCGCTGGCGAGTTCTACGTGCTCGAAGACAACCTGCGGGTACCGTCGGGCGTGTCGTACATGCTGGAAAACCGCAAGATGTCGATGCGGCTCATGCCTGAAGTGTTTGCACGCGCCAAGGTCGAACCCGTGGCGCACTATCCCGATCTCCTGCTCGACAACCTGCGCGAAGTTGCGCCCCGCGGCAGCGACGATCCCACGGTCGTCGTGCTTACGCCGGGCATGTACAACTCGGCTTACTTCGAACACGCTTTTCTCGCGCAGCAAATGGGCGTGGAATTGGTCGAAGGACAGGATCTGTTCGTCGAGCGCAATACGGTGTTCATGCGTACCACCCGCGGTCCCAAGCGCGTGGACGTGATCTATCGCCGGGTCGACGACGACTTTATGGATCCGCTGTCCTTCCGCGGCGATTCGGCGCTCGGCGTGCCCGGACTGCTGTCGGTCTATCGCGCGGGCCGTGTGGCCTTGGCCAATGCGATCGGCACCGGCATCGCGGATGACAAATCGACGTACCTCTATGTGCCGGACATGATCCGGTTCTATCTGGACGAAGAACCCATTCTGTCCAACGTCCCCACGTGGCAATGCGGCAAGCCTGACGAGCTGTCGTACGTGCTGGCCAATATGCACGATCTGGTCGTCAAGGAAGTGCATGGCGCGGGGGGCTACGGCATGCTGGTGGGGCCGTCATCCACGCAGGCGCAGGTCGAGTCGTTCAAGCTGCGCGTGCGCGCGAATCCCTCCAACTACATTGCGCAGCCCACGCTCGCGCTCTCCACGGTGCCCACGTATGTGGAATCGGGCGTGGCACCGCGTCACGTCGATCTGCGGCCCTACGTGCTGTGCGGCAAGGAAATCCGCACTGTGCCGGGTGGCCTGTGCCGCGTGGCGCTCAAGGAAGGATCGCTCGTCGTCAACAGCAGTCAAGGCGGCGGCACCAAAGACACCTGGGTATTGGAGGCCTAACGATGCTGAGCCGAACTGCCGACAACCTTTTCTGGATGTGCCGCTATCTCGAGCGCGCCGAAAATACCGCGCGCATGCTGGACGTCAATCTGCGCATGTCCCTGCTGCCGCAGGATGCCGCCGCGCAAGAAGCGTCGTGGCGCGCCGTGCTGCGCATTTCCGAACTCGAAGCCGCCTTCGATCAGGAACACGAACGCGTCACGCCCGACGCCGTGATTCACTTCATGGTGCGCGACGCCGCCAACCCGTCATCGATTTTTTCGTGCCTGCGCTCGGCGCGTGAAAACGCACGCGCCGTACGCGGCAGCCTCACCACCGAATTGTGGGAAACCCATAACGGCACGTGGCTGGAACTGCAGAAGCACCTGAACAACAAACTTCCCGAAACCTATCCGGGCGACTTCTTCGAGTGGGTAGTATTTCGCTCACAGATCGCCCGTGGGGTCACCGTGGGCACGATGCTGGCCGACGAATCGCTGCACTTCCAGCGCATCGGCACCCATCTCGAACGCGCGGACAACACCGCGCGACTGCTCGACGTGAAATTTCACGAGAAGGCCGACGACGCAGCCGCCCAGTTGGCGGACCCCGGCCGTCATCAGTCGCCGCACACCGAGTTCTACCGCTGGTCCGCCATTCTGGGATCGGTATCGGGCATGGAGATCTACCGCAAGGTGTATCGCGACGTCATCAGTGCCGATCGCGTGGCCGAGCTGCTCATCCTGCGCGGCGATATGCCCCGCTCGCTTCTGGCGTCGGTCAAGGCCGTGGCCGACGATCTCGCGCTGGTCTCGAATGCCCGCTCGACCGAAACGCAGCGCCGTGCAGGGATGTTGTGCGCCGAGCTCGAATATGCGCGTATCGAAGACATCCTGAAAGACGGCCTGCACGACTTTCTGGATCGCTTTCTCGAGCAGATCAACGATCTCGGCAATCGCGTGAGCCAGGATTTCCTGGTGCCGCTGTCCGCATGACCGCGCCCCAACAACGATACGGAGACTCGACGTGAGACACATCATCCGGCACGTCACGCGCTATCGCTATAGCGCGCCGATCACCTACAGCATCCAGACGTTGCGCCTGACGCCGCGCCAGGACAATCACCAACACCCTCTGCGCTGGCATATCGACGCGCCCGGCGAGCTGACGCAGCAGGCCGACGCCTACGGCAACGTCACCCATATCCTGACGCTCAATGGTGCGCATCGCGAGATCGAACTGCGCGTGACCGGTCAGGTCGACGTGCAGCCGCTGCGCGACGGGGTGGTCACCGGCGAGGACAGCCGCCTGCCCGTTGAGGCGTTTTGCGTGCCGACACCGCTCACCCAGAGCGATGAGACGATCCGCGCGTTTACCGCAGACGCTCTGCCGCGCGGGCTGAAGACGCCGGGCGACGGCCTGGCGCTGGCCGGCGCCATTCACGAGCGGGTGGCCTATGTGCCGGGCATCACCGATGTGACCACAGCCGCCCCCCAGGTCCTCGAGATGGGTCATGGGGTGTGCCAGGACCATTCGCACTTGTTCCTGGCATGCGTACACGGCCTGGGCCTCCCGGCGCGCTACGTGAGCGGCTATCTCTACACGCCGAACGAGCATGCCGCGACGCACGCATGGGTGGATGTGTGGCTTGAAAACCACGGCTGGGTGAGCATCGACGTGACCAATCACCAGTTCGCATCCGACTGCCATTGCCGCCTGGCCGTGGCGCGCGATTACGACTCGGCGTCCCCGGTGCGCGGGGTGCGTATCGGCGGCGGCGAGGAGTCGATGATGGTGGATGTGCAGGTCGATTCCGGCCCTTCGCAAAGCCAGCATCAGAGCCAACACTCAGGATTCGGGCAAAGCCAGTCGCAGTCGCAGCTGTAGGAGCATTACGCAACCTATCGCCCTTGCAGCATTTCCGCCAGGGTTTGAGTACACTCCAATCAGTTGTTTCCGACTGTACATCCATGACTTACTGCATTGCCGCCCGCCTCGATGCGGGACTCGTCTTTCTTTCCGATTCCCGCACCAATGCGGGCGTCGATCAGATCGGCGTGTTCCGTAAACTCAACGTGTTTGAACGTCCCGACGACCGTGTGATCGTCATCATGACGTCGGGCAATCTGGCGGTCAGTCAGGCCGTCCTGAGCGTATTGGGCGAGCACGACGAAACCAGCCCCGACTCGATCTGGAATGCGCGCACCATGTATCAGGTGGCGCGCACCGTGGGCGAGGCGATCCGCACCGTGCACCAACGCGATGGTCAGGCGTTGCAGGATCAGGGCGTGGACTTCAATGTGTCCTTGATCGTGGGCGGCCAGATCGCCGGCGAACGCTGCCGGCTCTTCCAGGTGTATGCCGCCGGCAACTTTATCGAAGCCCACGATAATTGCCTGTATTTCCAGATCGGCGAAGCGAAGTACGGCAAGCCCATCCTCGATCGCGTATTGAGCGCCGATACGTCGCTCGATGAAGCCGCGAAGTGCGCGTTGATCTCGATGGACTCCACACTCAAATCCAATATTTCGGTGGGGTTGCCGCTGGATCTGCTGGTGTATGAAGACGGCGCGCTGCGCGTGTCGCACTTCGCCAATATCGATGAAAACAACGCCTACTTCCACATGATCCGCACCGAATGGGGCGAGCGTCTGAAGCAGGTGTTTACCGACATTCCCGATCCGATCTGGAGCAACCCGGCGGCACCCAAGACGCTGGTACCGCCCGATCGTGTGCATCAACCGGTGCGCGTGTCGCCGGCAGGCAGCTTGCCACGGGAGTTCGCGCAGCCGCAAGCCTTTGCGCAAGGCCCGTCCGATCCGCTGCAAGCGGGCTGATCACGCCAAACCGGCCACGATCAACCGAACCGCGATCAGCACCATCACGACGGCGATCACGCCGTCGAGCACCCGCCACGCCGCCGGCCGCGCAAACAGCGGCGCCATCAAACGTGCGCCCAAACCCAACAATCCCAGCCAGATCAGGCTGGCCGTCAACGCCCCCAGCCCGAACGCCAACCGGAAAGCATCGAAGCTGTGGGCGAGCGAGCCGACCAGCAGCATGTCGAGCCAGAAATGGGGATTGAGCAGCGTAAACGCCATGGCGCCCAGCACGGCCGACCGGCGCGACGGCACGGCCTGCGGCATGTCGCCGGCGGCACCCGCCTGACCGCGCCAGGCGCGTACCGCGGACTGTGCGGCGTACCACAGCAGGAACGCGGCGCCGCCCCACGTGACGATATGGGTCAACCCCGGTGCCCAGGCGGTGAGCTGTTGCACACCCCACACGCTGGCGAAAATAACGATGGCGTCGATCAGCGCACACACGCCCAACACACTCAAAATGTGCAATCGCATCACGCCTTGCTTCAGCACGAATGCACTCTGCGCGCCGACGACAACAAACAGCCCCAAGCCAGTGGCCGCACCGGCCAGCCAGGCGTTGAAAGCGGGAGAGAACGTGGTGAGGGTGAACATGACAGCATCCTGAAACAGCATCGCGCCGCTCGGACAAGAGCAGCAGGCACGCCATTTTGACGGCCACACGATATAAACTGAAGCTAATCTTCCTCAGGCTGGATTAGCCAAACTAATCCATAAAATCAGCGCCATGAATATCGACCACGATCAGTTGCGGGCCCTGGCCGCCGTCGTTCGCGAAGGCAGCTTCGAGCGTGCGGCGGCCGTACTTCACGTCACGCCATCGGCAGTGTCGCAACGCATCAAGGCATTGGAGACGCGCGTCGGCCGGGTGCTCGTGCGGCGCGCGACGCCGGTGGTGGCCACGGACGACGGCCAGCCGCTGGTGCAACTGGCGCAACGCACTGCACTTCTGGAACACGACGCGCTGCAACGACTGGGGTTGGCGGACGACGAAGCGCGGCCTGCCAGTCTGGCGGTGGCCGTCAATCACGACAGTCTTGAAACCTGGTTTGCCGACGCGGCGACACGCTTCGCCGCCCGCTCACATGCCACGCTCGACCTGCATTCGGAAGACCAGGATCACACGGCAGCGCTATTGCGCAGCGGCCATGTGCTGGGTGCGGTGACCACGCTGGCCGAACCGGTGCAAGGCTGCCGGCTGCACGCCTTGGGCAGCATGCGTTACGCCGCCACGTGCAGCCCGGCGTTTCACGAGCGGCACTTCGCCAACGGCGTTACGGCGCGCGCGCTGGCGAGCGCGCCCATGCTCGTCTACAACCGCAAAGATGCGATGCAATCGCGCTTTGCCGCACGCATCGCACGCACGCAAACGCTGCAGCCGCCGATGTGGTGGCTGCCCTCCACGCATTTGTTCGTTCAGGCCACCTTGGCCGGATTGGGATGGACGATGAATCCGCTGCCGATGATCCAGTCGCATCTGGATGCCGGACGGCTGGTGCTGCTGCGGCAGCGCGCCTGGGAGGATGTGCCGCTCTACTGGCAACACTGGCATATGCCCTCGCCCGTGATGGACGCACTGACCGACGCGGTACTGGCTGCGGCGCAGCCGTTGATCAAGCCGAGGTGATCAGGCCGCAGCGATCGAGCCGCAGCGATCAAGCCGCGGCACTCGCGGCGCAGCGATACAACCTCGGCAATCGGTAGCGTCCGGGGCCGCTCAAGCTGGCGTGCCGTAATCCCGCTTGCCGAAGAGCGCCGTGCCGATCCGCACTTCGGTCGAGCCTTCCTCGATGGCCATTTCGAAGTCGTCGCTCATCCCCATGGAGAGGCGATCGAGCGTGAGGCCGCCGATATCGGCCGCACGGGCGCGATCGCGGCATTCGCGCAAAAGCTGGAAGCAGGCGCGCACGTCATCGGCATTGCCCGAGTGCGTGGCCAAGGTCATCAGCCCCAGCACCCGCAGCGTGGGAAAGTCGCGCACGATCGTGCGCAGGAAATCTTCGAGATCGTCCGGCGCCAACCCATGCTTGCTGGGTTCGGACGACGTCTTGATCTGCACGAGCACGTCCAGCGTGCGACCTGCGGCGTCCAGTTTACGGTGCAGGGCTTCGGCCAGGGATAACCGGTCCAGCGATTGCAGTTCGTGCGCATACTTGGCCACGTCGCGCGCTTTGTTGGTTTGCGTGTGGCCGATCACCACCCAGCGGATGGCGTCATCGGTCAGCACCTGTGCCTTGTCGCGGATCTCCTGCAGCGTGTTCTCGCCGAACCGATGCATCCCCAGCGCCATCGCTTCGCGGATATCGTCCACGCTGAAGGTTTTGCTGACGGGCAGCAAGGCGACGCTGTCGCTCGAGCGACCGGCGCGCGTGCACGCGGCGGCCATGCGGCGCTGGATGTCGGCGGCGCGGGTGGCCAGGGAGTCGGTGACGGTCATGAGACGGAAACAGTTAAACGAACAAATGAGGCAGGCAGAATGATGCACCACAGCGCATCGCAATGGCTCCAGTGTAGTCGCCCCGGTCCGATCCGCACGATAGCGCCCCCCTTCCCCCCTTGTTCGTGCGGCTGAATGAGGCGACGCGGCGCTACGATGGCCGATCGTGTTTTGCTCCGGAGACTGTGCGCATGCGCCCGGTTCGTTACGTTTTCCTTGCTGCCCTGTGGTTGGCAGTCCCCTTGGCGGGCGCATTGACCGGCCCCTCGGCCAGCGCCGCGCCTGCGGCGGCGACCGGCCCTGCCGGCCTGTCGCCTTCCGCCATTGCGGCGCGCGACGACACCCGCATCGCCGAGCAAACGTACTTGTACGCCTATCCACTCGTGCTGATGGATCTCACGCGCCGGCAGGATACCAACGTCAACGCCGGCAGCAGCCCCGATCGCGGTCCTGCCAATCGCTTCATCCATCGCACGGCCGATGCGGCACCCGGTGCCGATCAATCGGCCACCGAAGCCGCCCGATCGCGCGCCTGGATCGATCTGGAAGACGGCCCCGTTGTGTTGTCCTTGCCCGATACGCGCGGGCGCGATTACACGCTGACGCTGTCGGACATGTGGGGCGATGTCATCGCCGTGCTGGGCAAACGGACCACGGGTACGGCCGCACGCAACCTGATCGTCGTGCCGGCCGGATGGGCGGGCACGCTACCCAGCAATCTGCCGACGATCACCGCCACCACCGCCTACCTGCGCGCGCGGCTCCGCGTGCAAACCTTCGGTTCCGGCGACAGCGCCCAGGCGCTCGACGTGCAGAATACGTTTGCCATGACGCCCTTGAGCGCATGGCAATCGAGCGGGCAAGCCATTCACATGCGCGCCGATCCCGGCATCAACATGCTGACAACGCCGCGCGATCAGATCGCCCGCATGACGCCGCCCGAGTTCTTTGCCTACGTGGCCGATCTGCTGCGCCGGCACGCCCCCCACGCCACCGATCAGCCGCTGATTGCCCGCATGGCGCGGCTGGGCATCAAGCCCGGGCAACGGCTGCGTGCGGACGAACTGTCGCCTGCCGTCCATCGCGCACTGCGCCTGGGCGCCGCCGCAGCCCAGGCGCGACTCTCGCCGCCCGCCACCGCGACGCCGCTCAACAACGGTTGGCGTCTGCCCAGTGCCACGCAAGGCGTTTATGGCAACGACTACCTGACGCGCGCCCGCGCGGCCTGGTCGGGCGAGAACGGCGTCAGCGCCGAAGACGAATGGCGCGCCGTGGCGGTTCAGGATGCCGGCGGCGAACCGCTGAGCGGCGATCACGCCTACACGTTGCGGTTCGAGGCCGATGCCTTGCCGCCGGGATTGTCGGGCTGGTCACTGCGCAGCATCCCCCTCGATGGCGCCGCCTTCGACGGTTCACGCGCCCGGCTGCTGACCGACCGCAGCCCGCTCGTCTACAACGCCGACGGCTCGCTCGACCTGGTGCTGCAAAGCGAGCCGCCAGACGCCGGCGATGCCGCGAACTGGCTGCGGCTGCCGATGGGATCGACCTCGGTTATCCTGCATCTGTTCACCGCCGATGCCACCGCTATCGACGGCACCTGGATGCCACCCGCGCTCGTGCGCGCCGATTGACCCTACCCACCGAGACCTCCATGGACGACGCTTTCAGCCACCAGTTGTCGATGACCATTCTGATGACGCCCGACATGTCCAATTTCGCGGGCAATGTCCACGGCGGCACCATTTTGAAGTACCTCGACCAAGTGGCCTACGCCTGCGCCAGCCGCTACGCGGGCCAGTATGTGGTCACGTTGTCGGTCGATCAGGTTGTGTTTCGCGAACCCATTCACGTGGGCGAGCTAGTCACGTTTCTGGCGTCGGTCAATTACACGGGCCGCACGTCGATGGAAATCGGCATCAAGGTCGTGACCGAAGATATCCGCCAGAAACTGGTGCGTCATACGAACAGTTGCTACTTCACCATGGTTGCCGTGGATGAACTCGGCATGCCGACGCCCGTGCCGCAACTCGAACTGGCCACGCACGAAGAACGCCAGCGCTACGATGCGGCCGAAAAGCGGCGCGCCCTGCGGCAGGAAATGGAAAAGCAGCACGAGGCCATCAAGCGGCGCGCGCAGGAAGACGCGACCTGAGCGCCAGTCGCGCCGCTCATGTGAAAACACCGGCCTCTGGCCGGTGTTTTCAATGCAACGATCAGCGGTGCGCGATCGAAGGCGCGTCGCCTGCGATCCGCCACCCCAACGCGTGCGATCAACGGCGCGTCAGCAGCGCCAGCACGTAACCCACGGCACCGGCAACCAGCACCGCGCCCAGCGGATTACGCTCGACGGCACGGCTCACTTCGCATGCGGCATCCCGCACTTGGTCGATCGTTTGACCGTAGGCGCTTTGCACGCGACCTTCGGCTTGACGAGCGTAGCCACGCGATTCGCGTTTCGCGTCGCCGGCGGCTTCACCGTAGGCTTGCTCGGCGCGGCCGGCCAGATCTTTAACGGTACCTTCGAGACGGTTGAGATCCATGGCATGACTCCTGAATGAAATAGGCGGGAGATTCCCGCCGTGTGATTAAAGAATAGGCCAGACCCGATACGCAGAAATTACCGGAATGTAAGTCTGGCCGACCGGCGTAAAAAAACATGTCTTCAAGACACTGGCGGCACAATGGCTAATCGCGCGGACGTCGTGGCCGCGCGCCCGTGAAGCCGCGCTCGCGTGCCCACACGATGGCGCCACTTCGACGGTTGACGCCGATCTTCTCGTAAAGCGTAGACACATGATTGCGAACTGTGTTGCGCGCGATGCCCAGTGACGTGGCGATTTCCGCGTCGGTCAACCCTTGGCACAATCCCCCCAGCACATCCTGCTCGCGCGACGTGAGATCGCCCACGCCGGTCTCGCCCACGCGCGGCTTGCCGGGGTTGCGAATGTTCGCCAGCTTCTCGATGATCGAGCGGCTGAACCATGAGGTGTCTTGCATCACCGCTTCGATTGCGGTGATCAATTCGGTTTCGGTGCGCTTGCGATCGGTGATGTCCTGAATGGCGATCAACATGCACTCCTCATCGTTGATCATCACCGCCTCAGCCGACAGCACGCCGTCGATCTCCTCGCCGTCCTTGGCCGTGGTGCGCGCGTCAAGACCGCGCAGGCTTTGCTGGCGCGTCATCGCCTGCTCGAGATCGCGCAACGTCGTGCCTTGCCGCCACAGCGAGAGCTCGCGCAGCGTGTAGCCCAAGGCCTCTTCGTTTTTGTAGTGCGTGCTCTCGAGAAAGGCGTCGTTGGCGTCCAGAATGCGGGCATCCTTGCGCGTCACGACGAGCATGGGCACCGGCGCCAAGCGAAAGGCTTTCGAAAACAGTTCTTCGTTGTGCTTGAGGGCATGCTCGGCCTTGCGACGGGCATCGACGTCGACGTAGGTCAGGAGAATGCACTGCGCCTCGCCCATCTGCAGCGGTTGGCCGGCCAGGATCACGAACTTGAGCGCCCCGCCCGATACCTTCAGCGTGGTATCCGTTTGCGGAAAACCATCAGCGTCGGCCAAGTGTGTGAGCACCATGTCAAGCATCGACTTGTCGTCGAATAGATCCACAGTCTTGAGCGTTCGATTGACGAGTTCCTGATTGGTAAAGCCCGTCATCTGCAAAAATCCAGGGTTGACCTTGATGATGCGATGGTCGTCGTCGCGCACGATCATCGCCGGCGCGGGATTGCTGGCAAAAGTACGCTCGAAGCGGTCTTCGGCTTCCACCTTGGCCGTCACGTCGTCGTGCACGATGGCATGAAAGTCGGGACGGCCCTCGTCGTCGACCAGCGTCAACGTGCGAATCGCGTGAATGCCAATCGGCGTATCGTCCTTGGCCGCGCCATGACGAAAAACTTTGAATTGGGTGGCTTCGACCAGGTCGGCGGCCTTGGCCCGCGACATCGGATAATCCGATTTACGCAATTTGCGATCGTTCATGTGCCGCAAATCGAAGGTCTGAAAATAGTCGTCGATATCTCGCCCGAGTGCCTTGACGGCCCGCACATCGTGCAGGGCCAGTGCCGCTGCGTTTGCCCAACTGATGCGACCGTCGGGCTCGAGCACGATGATCCCTTCACCCAGCCCGCCAATCAGTTGTTGAAGCTGGCGGCGATCGGGAATCGGGGCATTAGCATTCTTGGCAGGCATAGGCGCGTGGCGAAAAGTGTCAGTCCAGCTTTGCACTTAGCAAGCGATGCGCCCGGTGGCGATTGCGTCCGACGAGACCTGCTTTCCAGGGGGCATCGGCCAGGATGGCGCGCATCAATCGTGAATCGGCGTACGCCTGCGTCAACCGGGACGCCACGGGCGCCTCCGCTCGTTCAATCTTCGCGACATTGCTGACGCACCGTTTCGACCGCGGGCAAGTTCTCCATCAACAGGTCCACGACGGCCGGTTCGAAGTGCTTTCCGCGCTGCGCGTCGATATGCTCGAGCGCCCGTTCCGTGGGCCATGCTTCTTTGTAGGGACGTCTCGACGTCAAGGCGTCGAGCACGTCGCAGACCGCCACGATGCGCGCCTCGAACGGAATCGCGTCGCCGACCAAACCGTAGGGATAGCCGGTACCGTCCCATTTCTCGTGATGGCTCAACGCGATCCGGCGCGCCATGGCCAACATGGGATTGCGATGCTCCCCAATGATGCGCGCACCAATCTCGGCATGTGTCTTCATGACCGCCCACTCGTCGGCACTCAGCGGTCCGGGTTTGAGCAGGATGCTGTCGGGGATGCCGATCTTGCCGATGTCGTGAAGGGGCGCCGCGTTCAAGAGATCGTCGGCCACCGATTCGCTCATGCCGGCGGCGCGCCCCAGCAACTGGGCGTAACGGCTCATGCGGATCACGTGCTGACCGGTTTCGTTGTCACGATATTCGGCGGCCAGCCCCAGACGATGCACGATTTCGAGACGCGTCTCCTTGAGTTCGTCCATGCGCACCAAAGACAAATGCGTACGCACCCGCGCCTTGACGATCAAGGGGCTTACCGGCTTGGTGATGAAATCCACGGCGCCGGCGCCAAAGGCTTGCACCTCATCGTCGGTATGCGTCAGGGCCGTCACGAAAATGACCGGAATCGACTCGGTACCCGCATCGGTCTTCAAGGCAGCACAAACCTGATAGCCCGACATGCCGGGCATCATCACGTCCAGCAGAATCAGATCGGGCCGCTGCTCGCGCGCCAGTTCCAACGCGCGCTCGCCATTCTTGGCGAAGAGCAGTTGATAGTCGGCTTGCAGGATGTGCTTGAGCAACTGCAGATTGGCGGCCTCATCGTCGACCACCAATATGGTCGGCAGCGCGTTCAACACCGTCATACCCGCTCACCATCGTTGCGCGAGGCGTGCGACGCGCTGCCCCACTCCCGCAGATGACGACGCGCCGCGTCGAAATCGAAATCTTCCACGGCGCGCAGCAAACGCTGCAGCACCGGATCGTCGGATGGCACCAGCGACACCAATCGGGCCATGGCGTCGTCGTCCAGCGCACCGCGCTCGAGCGAGCGGTAAAGCGCATCGGCCGTAGTGCGCACCCCGCGGCGCTCGACGGGATGCGGCGCGCCTGCCGGTGCGCTCGGCGGGGAGGCGGGCCGCGCACTGGCGGTGTAGATGCGCTGCGCCTGGATCGCCGCCACGGCATCGGCCGTTTCGACCCTCAAGGCGGGATGCATTTCCCATATGGCCAGCGCGTCGCCTTTGATGGCGGCCGTTTCGATCTCGGCCAGCAGCGCCGCCAGGCGCTCCAGGCCAAGGTTTGCCGCCACGCCACGCACGCGATGCGCCGCCTGCCGCATTGCGACGGTGTCGTTGGCGGAGTCGTCACCGCCCATGACGCGATCCTCCGCGCCGCAGGCAGCGTTCCGGCGCGCGGCAAATCGGTCCGCCAGATCCGCGTGGTCGCGGACAAAATTGCCCAGCGCGCGATCGTAGGCCGTCGCATTGCGCGCCCAGCGCTCCAGGCCTCGTTCAGCATCGAGCAGCATATGCGCCCGCGATGCTTCCGGTGACTCGGCCACGATAGTGCGCACTGGCGCGCCGCCCATGACGCGCCCGATCTCCGCACTCAGCACCGCCATGTCGATCGGCTTGGAGGCAAAGCCGTCCATCCCCGCCGCCCGCGCGGCCGTCCGATCGGCAGCCATCACACTGGCCGTCAGCGCAATCGCGGGCACCGGTTTCAACCCCGCCTGAGCTTCATGCGCCCGAATGCGCCGAATGGCCGCCAGGCCGTCGCCACCGCTCATCTGTACATCCATCAACATCAGATCGAAGGTGCGCGAAGCAGCCAGTTCAGCGGCTTGCACGCCATCGCTCGCCGTTATCACTTCATGCCCGAAGCGCGTGAGCAGCAACGTCATGAGCGAGAGATTCTGCGGCACATCGTCTGCGATCAGAATCGTCAACGGCGCCAAAGGCGTGACGCCGCTTGCGCGCGAATGGGCGGCCGGCACGCGGTGCGCGGTGGCCAACGGAAGAACCACGTGGAACGTGCTGCCCTTGCCTGCCATGCTTTCGGCCCAGATCCGGCCGTTCATCAGTTCGGTCAATTGCTTGCTGATCGTGGTGCCCAAACCGGTGCCACCGAAGCGGCGCGTCATCGAGGCATCGGCTTGAGTGAACGGCTCGAAAATCGCATCGATGCGCTCGGGCGGAATGCCGATACCGGTGTCGGCCACCCGAAGATGCACGCAAGTCGTCTCGTCCAGCGTGACGCCCACCGTTACCGACCCGGACTCGGTGAACTTGATCGCGTTGCCCAGCAGATTCGTGAGGATCTGACGGATACGCATTTCATCGCCGGAAAAGTAACGCGGCACGCCGTCGTCGTAATCGATGGTGAGTGCCAATTGCTTGGCGCGCGCGCTTGCCCCCAGGGTCGAGGTCACCTCGTCGATCAAGGCGAGCAGATTGAACTCGGCCAACACCAACTCCACGGCGCCTTTATCGAGCTTTGCCGTATCCAGCACTTCGTTGAGCAAGCCCAGCAGCGATTGTCCGGCGTTGCGGATGATGTCGAGATAGCGGCGTTGTTCGGCGTTCAGCTCGCCTTGGCGCATCACGTCGGTAAAGCCGAGGATGGCGTTCATCGGCGTGCGGATTTCGTGACTCATATTGGCCACGAAGGCGGCACGCGCGGCGGCGGCCTGCTCGGCGCGTTCCTTGGCCTCGCGCAATGCCTCGTCCATGGCGTGCCGCTCGGTAATGTCGAGCACCACACAATCGATCCATTTCAGGCGGCCCTGCTGATCGCGCACGCCGCCGCCGTTGGTCCACATCCAGCGCTGCGTGCCGTCGCGATGTACCAGTCGATACTCGATCAGAAAGGGACGATCGTCGAGAATGGCTTGAATGATGCCCGATGTGACGCGCGCGATATCGTCTGCGTGCACCAGATCCATGAATTTGCGCGCGGGCTGCGAACCGAGAAAATCAGCGGCGGGAAAGCCCGTGACCCGCTCGACGGCATTGCTGATGAACAGCATCGGCCAATCGTCCGAGAGCAGCGCGCGGTAGCAGATTCCGGGAATATTGCGGATCAGCGAGCGGAATTGCTGCTCGTTGATCCGAAGTGCCTGTTCCATCGACACGCGTTCGGTCACGTCGGTGACGTAGCCGACGAACAGGTCGCGGTCAGGCAGACGCTCATGTCCAATCGCCAGCCGAATCGGCACACTCGCACCGTTCTTGTTGAGCCCCTGCACTTCGCGCGCACGGCCGATGATGGTGGCTTCGCCGGTTTGCAGATAGCGCGACAGAAACCCGTCGTGCGATTGCCGCAGCGTTTCGTCCATCAGCATGCTGACGTTGCACCCGATGACTTCGTCGCGCCGCCAGCCGAAAATACGCTCGGCAGCCGTGTTGTACTCGAGCACGAGTCCCTTGGCGTCGAGAATGATGACGCCATCGACTGCAGTGGACAACAGGGCGTCCATACGCACGTCGCGTTCGCGACCGGAGCGCTTGAGGCTCGTGTACCGTCGACGTAACCGCCACAGGGCGACTGCCAAGGTGAGCGTCAACGCCCAGGCAACAAGGGTGAACCAGGAGAAAAAGGCGTCCGCCGGCGCCAGATCGGCAACCAGGCTGGAAAGCGTCGAGGGCGGCATGAACGTCGATCACAGCGTGTATCGCGCCCCGTTGGCGAGATCCCGCCCAGTTTTACCGGAAAACGTGACATAAAGATACAGACGCAACACAAAGTGTTGTCATCCCGCCATGCCGACTCATCCCTTTGGAGAACACTCAACAGCTGAGACCTGTGCGTCTCGAACTGCCGGCACGCGCCGCTGCGCGCGCCGTCAGTTTGTGCCGCGGTTGCGGAACACTGCCGCACGCATCAGCATCATGGCCGTCACCGGTGAGGTGAGGATCAAAAAGACCGTGATCATCACTTCATGCAAGACGGGACGTCCCACGATCGCCGACGAGGTAATGATCGAAGCCAACAGCACGCACAGCGAGCCGAAGGTATTGCCCAAAGTGGGCGAGTGAATGCGCTTGTAGAACGTTCGCAGACGCAGGAGGCCGATCGATCCGGTCAGCGCGAGAATGCCGCCGAGGATCAACAGCAGGGAAGCCGGAATGGCGGCCCAAGCGGGCAAGTCGTGTTCCATCATGGTTCGATTACCTCGCCGCGCAACAGGAATTTGGCCATGGCCGTCGAGCCGACAAAGCCGAACAAGGCGATCAACAACGCAATATCGAAATACAGCATGCTGCCGATCTGAATACCGATCACCAGTACCGCCAACATGCCGTTGATGTACAGGCAGTCCAGCGCCAGCACGCGATCCTGTGCGGTCGGGCCACGAAAGATGCGGATCGCCGCGCACGCCATACCCGCGACGAAGCAGAGCAAGGCAAACACGCAAGCCACAAACAACAGCATATTCATTCGAAAATCTCCTTCAGCGGCGCTTCGTAGCGAGTGTGCACCAAGTGCACCCACTCCGATTCGTCTTTCAGGTCGAGCACATGCAACGTCAGCACGTTCTCGGGCGAGAGACCCACCCACACCGATCCCGGTGTATACGACAGGATGCAGGCCAGCACGGCGAGACCGTGCGGATCCTTCATCGACAGCGGAATCGTCATGAAGCCGGACGTGATCTTGCCGCGCGTCGGGCGCCAGATGATGCGAAACACCGATACGTTCGAGCGCGCCACGTCATAGAACACGCGGCCGGCCAGCCCCATCGCCGTCAGCACTTTCTTCGGGTACGCGCGCTTGGGCCGCAGCGAACCGGCGGCCCAGGTGAAGAAGATCGCCAACGCGCCGCCAAGCAACATCTGCCCCGGCGAAATCGAATCGTTCAGCAGCGACCACATGATGAGCAGCGCCACCGGCAGCAGTAAATATTTCATCATGGCTGTACTCCATAACCAGGCAGGCGTTGCGATGGCGCGCCACGCACGGCCTCGACGTAATCCTTGGGACGATCCAGCGATTGCGCCGCCGACGTCAGATAACCCATGACGGGGCCGGCAAACGCCGCCAGCGCGATGCACAAGGCAATCAATGCCGATACCGGTACCGCTTCAACCAGCCGCAACCGCGGGGTGGTGCGATCGCCCGAGCCCCAGAATACGCGCACGCCGGTGCGGCTCAATGCCACCACGCCCGCCAAGCCGGAGATCAAGATCCCGCCCATCAAGAGCCACGCATCCAGCGGCGGCGTGTTGCCGTTGGCTGCAGCGATGGCACCGGACAGGATCGAGAACTTGGCCACGAAGCCCGAAAGCGGCGGCAAGCCCGTCACCAGCAGCACGCAGGACACGAACGCCAACCCCAGGAAAGCCATGGCGGCCGGAATCGCCACGCCCACCACGTCGTCCGACCGGTTCTCGGTGTGCGGATCGTCGAGATCGAACATATCGAGCGTGACGGCCAGCACGTTGGCCCCAAACACCCGCGTGCGCTCGACCATCTCGATCAGCATGTAGAACGCGGCTGTGGCGAGCACCGAACTCAACAGATAGAAAAGCGCCGGACCTGTAAGGGCGACGCCGGGCATGCCCAGCGTGGTGAGCAACGTGCCCGACGACACGATCACGCAATAGCCCACCACGCGTTCGAGCTGCTGCGCCGCCATCAGGCCGATTGCGCCAAAAGCCAGGGTTGCGATGCCGATCATGAACATCCATTCCAGGCCGAATGCCGCCGGCGCGCCCGTGGGCAGCAACAGCGACCCCAGACGGAGCAGCGCATAGATGCCGACCTTGGTCATGATGGTGAACATGGCGGCGACCGGCGCCGCCGCGCTGCCGTAGCCCGCCGCCAGCCAGAAGTTCATCGGCCAGGCTCCGGCCTTGACCAGAAAGGCCACACTGAGAATGGCGGCACCGGCCTCATACAACTGGCGATCGCCCGTGGCCAGGCTACCGGCGCGCATGGCCAGGTCGGCCATATTGAGCGTACCCGTGACCCCGTAGATCAACGCGATGCCGATCAGCAACAGGAACGAGGCCAGCAGATTGACGACGATATAGCGCAGCCCGGCGCGCACGCGCGTGGCACCCGAGCCATGCAGAATCAGCCCGTAGGACGCGGCCAGCAGCACTTCGAAAAACACGAACAGGTTGAACAGATCGCCCGTGAGGAACGCGCCGTTCAGACCCATCAGCAGAAACTGGAACAGCGGCAGAAAGTGCACCCCGGCGCGATCCCAGCGCGCCAGCGAAAACACCAGCGTCAGCACGCCCAGCACCGCGCTCAGGCACAGCATGACCGCAGCGAGGCGATCGACCACCAGTACGATGCCGAACGGCGCGGGCCAATCACCCGGCAGATAGACGCCAATATCATGAATCCAGTTCAGGCCCAGCCGGCCGTCTGCGGCGAACAGCAACATCACGGCGACCGCGAGCTGAGCGACCACAGCCAGCAACGACAGCGCATTGCGCCCGATGCGATGGCCGTCGCCGATCAAGAGCAGTGCCGCACCGGTCATCAACGGAATGGCGATCGGCAATACCGGAAGGTGCATCATCAAGGCATTCATCATGCTTCAGGCTCCCTGCCGTCGACGTGGTCGGTGCCTGAGAACCCACGCGAGGCGAGCAGCACAACTAAGAAAAGCGCAGTGGTGGCGAAACCGATCACGATCGCCGTCAGCACCAGGGCCTGGGGCAACGGATCCGCGTACTGCGCGGCATCGATGGGCGCGGACGCATCGATGACCGGGGGTCGCCCGGTCCAGAGGCGGCCCATGCCGAAGATGAACAAATTGACGGCATACGACACCAGCGACAGGCCCATGATCACCTGGAACGTCCGGGGACGCAGCAACAGCCAGATGCCCGAGCCCGCCAGCACGCCGATCGCCAAAGCAAGTACCAATTCCATTTATGCCTCCCCTGGCGTTACGGCAGCGTGCGCGATGGCGGCCGCGGCGGCCTTGCGCTGCATCCGCAGCGATTGGTGGGCCAAAGCGACAAGGATCAGCACGGCGGCGCCGATCACCAACATATACACGCCGATGTCGAACAACAGCACGGTCGACAAATGAATATGACCGATCAGCGGCAACGCCACATCCCAGGCCATCGCCGTCAGGAAAGGCTTGCCCATCACCCACGACATCAATGCGGCGCTACCCGCGGCCAGCAACCCGAAGGCGATCCACGCCTGCGGATGAATGCGCGTGCGCGACTCAACCCAGATCACCCCGCCGACCATGTATTGCAGAATGACGGCAGTGGCCATGATCAAACCGCCCACGAAACCGCCGCCCGGCAGGTTGTGGCCCCGCACCAGGAAAAACACCGACACCAGTGCCGCCACCGGCAGAAGCAGGCGCACCAGTACCGCAGGCACCATCATCTGGCCCACCGGCAGTTCGGCGTCGATCACCTTGCGGGCCGCCTCTTCGCGATCGGCCAGGGGCTCCAGACGCGGCGGCGTATCGCCGTCGTCATCCTGCTGCCGCTGCTGCACCGGCCGATCCACACTCTCGGGTGGCGGACGGAAGCGTCGCAGCAAGGCATACACCGTGAGCCCCACGATCCCGAGCACGGTAATTTCCCCGAGCGTATCGAAGCCGCGGAAATCCACCAGCAGCACATTGACCACGTTCGTGCCCCCGCCCAGCTCCAGGGCGTTTTCGACGAAGAAGGACGAAATGCCCTCACCGGCAGGACGAGTCATGACGGCGTAGGCCATCGCGGCCAGTCCGCCGCCCGCGGCAATCGAGACCACCACGTCGCGCACCCGGCGGCCACGCGCTTTCAGATCGACATCCGCCTCGTCACCTTCGATACGACGCGGCAACCAGCGCAGCCCCAGCAGAATCAGCACGACGGTCACGACTTCCACCGCCAATTGCGTGAGCGCCAGATCGGGCGCCGAAAACCACGCGAAGGTCAGGCAGGTAATCAAACCGGCAGCGCCTGCCAACGTGAGCGCAGCCAGGCGATGGAACTTGGCTTGAAACGCCACACCCACGGCGCAGGCGCCGCCGATGGTCCACAACAGCGCAAAGGCCGGATCGATGGCCGACGTATTGGCCCAGGCGCCGCTCCATCCGCCGGCGCGCAAGGGCAGCCAGGCCGACAGAAACGCGACCAGGACGATGGACAGCAGTTGCACCTGCAGGCGATAGGTGGACACCCAGCTCAGCAACCAGGTCGAACCGGCGGTAAGGCTATCGAGAATGAACTCGAACGACCGGCGGCCGTCGAGCCGGTAAATGAACGGCGCCCGACCGGGACGGGTGCGCTGCCAATGACGCAACGAATAATGAATCAGCACGCCCAACGCCATGGCGAGGAAACTCATCGCAAGCGGCAGATTGAAGCCATGCCACAGCGACAAACTGTACTCAGGCAGGTTGCCCTCGCCCAGAATGCTGCGCGCGGCCACGGTCAACAACGGGCCGAGCGTGTAGGCCGGCAGAATGCCCACGATCAAACAGATGAAGACCAGCAACCCGCTCGGAACCAACATGAAACGCGGCGGCTCATGCGGCGCACGCGGCAGATCGGTGGCCGGCGGTCCGAAAAACACCTGCGCGATGAAGCGCAGGGAGTAGGCCACGCTGAACGCACCCGCCAGCGTGGCGGCAATCGGCAAGCCCACACGGGTGATCAGATCGCCACTGATGAAAGTGGTTTCGGCAAAGAACATTTCCTTGGAAATGAAGCCGTTGAGCAACGGCACCCCGGCCATCGACGCAGCGGCGACCATGGCCAGCGTGGCGGTGATGGGCATGGCGCGATAGAGGCCGCGCAGGCGCGTCATGTCGCGAGTGCCGGTTTCGTGGTCGACGATCCCGGCTGCCATGAAGAGCGACGCCTTGAAGGTGGCGTGGTTGACCATGTGAAAAATCGCCGCAACCAGACCCAGCGTGCTGTTCATGCCGAGCAGCAAGGTGATCAGCCCCAGGTGACTGATGGTCGAGTACGCCAGCACCCCCTTCATGTCGCGCTGGAAGATCGCGGCATACGCGCCGATCAGCAGCGAGCACAATCCGGCGCCGCCGATGATCCAGAACCACTCGTCGGTGCCGGCCAACACGGGCCAGAAGCGCGCCAGCAGAAACACGCCGGCCTTGACCATGGTGGCCGAATGGAGATAAGCCGAGACGGGCGTGGGTGCTGCCATCGCGTTGGGCAGCCAGAACTGAAATGGAAACTGCGCGCTCTTGGTCAGGGCACCGAGCGCGACCAGGATCAGGATGGCTGTGTACCAAGGATGATTGCGAACAATGTCACCCGATTGCAGCACCGTGTCGAGATCGTAGCCGCCGGCCACGTGGCCCAGCAGCAGCGCCCCGGCCAGCAGACACAGGCCGCCGGTGGCCGTTACGGTAAGCGCCATGCGGGCGCCGCGCCGCGCATCGGCCCGGTGATGCCAATAGGCGATCAACATGAATGACGAGAAACTGGTGAGTTCCCAGAACAACACCATCTGGATCAGGTTGCCCGACAGCACCACGCCGAGCATGGCGCCCATGAATGCCAGGAAGAACGAGAAAAAGCGCGGCACGGGGTCTTCGGGCGACATGTAATAGCGCGCGTAGAGGACCACCAGGGCGCCCATTGCCGAAATGATGACGGTAAAGAGCCATGCGTAGCCGTCCATCCGAAGATAGAAGTCCAGGCCCAGCGTCGGTGCCCACGGCACAATGACCCGTATGACACCGCCGCTGTTGACGTCGCCGAATTGCAGCACCGCGAGCACGGTACAGATGACGGCCACCCCGCCCGCCAGCCATGCCTCGGCATTGCGCGCGTTCGACGGTAATAACGCGGCGCAGATGCTTCCGAGAAACGGCAGGACGAGAATGAGGATGAGCGACATGGAACTCCGGATTCAGCCAGGCTTACAAAAAGTTGAACGCAACCGCAAGAGTCTAAATCATCCCCGGGGCACTGCTGTGTCAACAGCGTGTCCGAAAGATTGCACCCGCGGCATGATGGAGATTAGTGGACGCCGTGCGCGAATGCGCGCGGCATGGATATTTCAAAGATCGTCCCGGCGGCGGGGGATGACGTTGCCGTCACATCACCGCCGTGGGCTACTGCAAACTTCTTGACGATGAACAAGCCGAGCCCGAGACCGCGGTGCCCAGTGTTTTCGTTCTCTCCCGAGCGGAAAAGTTCGAATACGTGAGGCAACTGCCCGGTTGGAATCGACCCGCCATTTTGCACGCTGACCGTAATACGCTCAGGTGCCGACCCGTCGACCCGCAATCGTATCGGCGCATCCGGCGTACCGTGCTGCATGGCATTGCCGACAAGATTGGAGATCATTTGCGAGAACCGGTCGACATCGACCTCTCCCTGCACATCGCCAGCCTGTTCGAATTCTATACGGGCCGTACCGTCACCGGCCGCCTCCATTTCGTCCACGATTGCGCCGCAGAGTTCCGCGTAATCGGCCGAACACACGTTCAAACGCAATCCCTGGGAGCGAATCCGGGCCAGATCCAGCAACTGCTCGACCATATTGCCCATGCGCCGCGTGGTCGTCTGAATGCGGCGCGCCGTACGCGTCACGCCAGGATCGCCGGACATTTTAAGCAACACTGCAGCGCCATTGGCCACCGATGACAGCGGATTGCGCAGATCGTGGCTCAGGACGGCAGTGAACATCTCATTCAGCTTGAGGGCCTGGGTCAACTCTTCGAGTTGCGCCGCCAACTGCTTTCTTTGGCGGTCCAACGCCACGAAAACGCCAACCTTGCTTTGCAAGACGCCGGCATCGATAGGCTTGTAGAGAAAATCGACCGCCCCGGCACCGTAGCCCTTGAAGAATTTTTCAGGCTCGCGCGCGGCGGCCGTCAGGAAAATCAGCGGGATGGCGCGGGTGCGCTCGCTGCCGCGAATCAGCGACGCCAACTCGAAGCCGTCCATATTGGGCATCTGCACGTCGAGCAATGCCAGCGCCACGTCGTGCACCAGCAGCAGCTCGAGCGCCGCTATGCCGGAAGTCGCCTTCAGCACCGTTACGTCGGGGCCGGCGATCAACGCTTCGATCGCCGTCAGATTCTGCTCGACGTCATCGACGACCAGAACATTCACATTTGTTGCCACGCTTTCCTTTTCCATTTCTTATCGGGTACGACTCGCGAGGCGCGACAGATTTGTCGCCAAACGACTTAATTCTAATATCTCATCCGCGCCAGCAAGATCGATCGCCGCGCGCGGCATGGTGGCCGATCGCGCGGTGTCGGGATCCTGCACCCAGGCGCGGCCGCCTTGCGCGCGGATACTGCGCAAACCGGCGGCACCATCGGCGCTGGCGCCGGTAAGCACAATGCCCAGCATGCGGCTGCCATAGGTGTCCGCAGCCGATTCAAACAACATATCGATCGACGGCCTTGAATAATGCACCGCCGCATCCACCGATAATGCAAACGTGCCATCGGGCTCAACCAAAAGATGATAATCAGCCGGCGCGAAATATACCTTCCCCGCTGCAACGACATCCTTATCGCCCGCCTCGACCACCGGCAAATGACACCGATCGGCAAACAATCCCGGCATCGGATTCGGACGGCCCGGCGGTATATGCAATACGACTGCGATCGCCAACGGAAATTCCGCCGGCAGCGCTTGCAGCAGCACACTCAACGCTTCGACGCCCCCCGCGGATGCGCCCACTGCAACGAATTCGATATCAGACGGCATATCTTGAATGCATGGGAAACGGCGGCTCGATCACAAACGTTGATAGATTTTTTCGCTGGATGACACTTCAGAAAATTGGTCTGCCTGCGCGGTAAATCGCAGGCTTTCCTTGGAGCCCAATCCCAGAAATCCCCGGTGCACGAGCGCCTCATGGAACAAATGGGCCGCGCGATCCTGCAACGCGCGATTGAAGTAAATCAGCACGTTGCGGCAGGAGACGAGATGGACTTCCGAAAACACACTATCCGTGGCCAGACTGTGGTCTGCAAACACCACATGCTGCCTCAGATTGCGTCCGAATATAGCATTATGGGCATTTGCAGTGTAATAGTCGGCCAACGAACCGGTACCGCCGGCGCGCATGTAGTTGCGGCTGAACTGCGCAATACGGTCCAGATCGTAAATGCCGGTTTCGGCAATTTTGAGTGAATCGGAGTTAATGTCGGTCGCATATATCAACGTGCGATCCAATAATCCTTCCTCGGCCAGCAATATCGCCAGCGACCACACTTCCTCGCCGGTGCTGCATCCCGCCACCCATACTTTCACCGACGCGTAGGTCCGTAAAACCGGCACAACCTCGCGGCGCAGCGCCAGGAAATACTCCGGGTCGCGGAACATTTCACTGACCTGGACCGTGAAATATTGCAGCATCTGCGCGAATACCGCCGGGTCGTGCAGGATTTTATGTTGCAGCGCCGAGACCGTCGCACATTCAAACCGTTCCATCGCGTGCCGTACCCGGCGGCGCATCGACGCCACCGAATAATCGCGAAAATCGTGCTGATAACGCAGATATACCCCCTCCAGCAATAGGCGGAGCTCGATATCGAAGAGGGTTTTGGGCGGCATTTACTTGGACATCCACACGCGGCACAGGGACACCAGCTTATCGACGTCGATCGGCTTGGCGATGTAATCGTTGGCGCCCGCGTCCAGGCAGTTGCGCCGGTCATCGGCCATGGCCTTGGCGGTCAGTGCGATGATGGGCAGTTGCTCGAAACGCCGGTCGCGACGGATATGGCGCATGGCCGTCAGGCCGTCCATCTCGGGCATCATCAGATCCATCAGCACCAGGTCGGCCTCGCCGTTGCCCTGCAGATATTCGACTGCTTCGCGACCGTTGCGGGTGATCACCAACTGTGCGCCCAACGGCTCCAGGATTCGCGACAGGGCAAAGATATTGCGCACATCGTCTTCGGCCAGCAGAATCTTGCGGCCCTCGAATACCGTATCGCGTTGCCGCGCCTGCAGCAGCAATTTCTGCTGGTCGGGCGGCAGCGTGGCTTCGACACGATGCAGGAAGAGGCTGACCTCGTCCAGCAACCGCTCGGGCGACTTCGCCCCCTTGATGATGATCGAACGCGAATAGCGGCGCAGGCGCTGCTCTTCGTCGCGGCTCAGTGCCCGGCCGGTGTAGACGATCACCGGCGGAAACGCATATTTTCCGCCGCTGGCCATTTGCTCGAGCAACTCGTACCCGGACGCATCCGGCAGCATCAGATCCATGACCACGCAATCGAACGAGCGCTCAGACACCTGCTTCAGCGCCTCCGCACCCGTCGCCGCGCCGACGATCTCCACATCCTCGGCCTTCAGCAACAAGGTGATGTTTTCACGCAGCGTCTCGTCGTCCTCGACCACCAGTACGCGCCTGGGACCCGATTTAAGCTTTTCCTCGACTTTGGCGAACGCCTGCATCAGCTCGTCGCGGGCCACGGGTTTGAGTGCATAGCCGATCGCACCCAGTTCGAGCGCCGTCTGCGTGTGATCCTCGACCGACAGCATATGGATAGGAATATGCCGCGTTTCCGGATCGCGCTTGAGCTGATCCAGAATGCTCAACCCGGATTGATCGGGAAGATTGACGTCGAGCAGGATACCGGCAGGCACCAGTTCGCGCGCCAGCTTCATCGCTTCGTCGCCGGAAATGGCGTGTACGAAGTCGAAATTGAGATCCCGCGCCAGATCGCGGATCACGGCTGCAAAACGCTCGTCGTCTTCGATCAGCAAAATCAGGCGCTCGCGCCGCATATTGGCACCGGCAGCCCGTTGCGTCGCGGTGTGGGCCAGCTCGGCGACGGTGGGCGGCGCGGCCTCAGGCTGCACCGAAAACGCGCCAGCGAACGAACCTGCATTGCCGCGTGCGCTCGAGGTGGACGCAAGATTGCCGTTCGCATGCGCAGCACCGGCGGCGCCGTCGCGGCGCGTTTGTGCACCATCGGCTGGGCGCAACATCGGTTCGAGTGAGGCCATCGCTGCCCCACGGATCGCACTGTTGGCCGTGTCGGCACCGCTCGCGCGATCGCCTTGAGCGTCATCCGTCTCAGATGCTGCGGTTTCAAGTTCGACCGCGACCTGGACCGTGAACACACTGCCCTCACCAGCGGTGCTCTGAACGGCGATATCGCCGCCCAGACGACGCGCCAGTTCGCGCGAAATCGACAGCCCCAGGCCAGTGCCGCCATATTTGCGGCTGGTCGTGCCGTCCGCCTGCCGAAATGCTTCGAAGATCACGTGCTGCTGGGCGTCGGGGATGCCGATGCCCGAGTCACGCACGGCAAATGCGACTTTGCCCGCCGCGCCCTGCTTCACCCGCAAGCGCACACTGCCCTGCTCCGTGAATTTGAAGGCGTTTGAGAGCAGGTTTTTCAGAATCTGCTGCAGGCGCTGCCGATCGGTCACGAGCGAGGTGGGCGCATCGTCGTCGATCTCGATCGTGAATGCCAGCCCGCGGTCGGCCGCGATCGGCGCAAATTGCTGCCGCATCGGCTCGAGCAATCCCACCATCGACATCGGCTCGGCGTCGATATCCACATGGCCTGCCTCGATCTTGGACAGATCCAGGATATCGTTGATGAGCGTCAACAGATCGTTATTCGAGGCATGGATGGTTTGCGCATATTCGCGCACTTGCTCCACGCTCAATGTGGACTTTGCATCGGACAGGATCTGCGACAGGATCAACGAACTGTTCAACGGCGTGCGCAGCTCATGCGACATATTCGCCAGAAACTCCGACTTGTATTGATTGGCACGCGTCAACTCCTGCGCGTTGACCTGCAGCGTGCGCTGCGCGGCCAGCAGATCCTGCTTCTGCCGGTCGAGTCGTTGCGTGTGCTCCTCGAGCTGCACATTGGTCTGCTCAAGTTCGGCATGCTGATTTTCCAGGCGGGCCTGCGACTCGCGCAATGCCCGGCCCTGCTCCTCCAGCTCTTCGTTGGAGACGCGCAGCTCTTCCTGCTGCACCTGCAGCTCTTCGCTCTGGCGTTGGGTTTGCTCCAGGAGCGCCTTGAGATGTTCGCGATACGCGGCGGCGCGAATGGCCACGCCGACCGTTTCGCCGACCAGTTCCAGAAACTCGCGCTTGTCTTCCAGACGGGCGTCGCGCTGCACGAAGCCCAACTCGATCACACCCAAGGGCCGCTTGTCGACCGTGATGGGCACCACCACCAGATGACGGGGCGCTGTCTCGCCCAGCATCGATTGCACCCGCACGTAGTGGTCCGGCAGATCGCGCACGATGATGGACTCACCGCTGCGGGCGACCTCGGCGGCCAGATGGCTGCCCGAACTTCCCTGCCCGGCGGCAACCGCCTCGGCGTCGATCCCGAACGTGCCGGCGGGCACCAAAGCGCCGCGTTCCAGCCGCTGCATGATGCCAATCTGGGCATTGAGGTAGCGCGCCAACGTGGACAGCACGGCGCGGCCGGCGGTATCCACATCGGGCTCGCCCAGCAGACTCATGCCCACTTGCGTTTGCCCCGACTGCAGCCACAACAACCGGCGCGCCTGCTTGCGCTCGCCGATCACGCGCTCGGCCAGCCAGGCGACCACTAGAATCGCCACCGATCCCGCTGCCCGATTCAAGAGCGGCAGGTTGCCGCCAATGCCGTCGGGTTTGATCGTGTATCCCAGAGCGATCAGTGCAATGATCGCCATCGCCGTCAATACGGGCAGGCCGCGACGCGATTGCAGCACCGTCAGCACCAACGGAACGAGATAGAACACCCAGACGGCAACGCCTAAGGTCGTCACGCAATCGACGGCAAAAACGACGCCGCAAAAAACGAGGATCAGTACATTGACCGCGGTATTTTCTTTGTTATTTGGTGCCTGCATGGTTCACGATGTGAGAGGTTGGCCGGATATCGAGGGCGTGGGAAACCGCCGCGAGTTTACTTCCGGACTGCTCATTATCGGAAACCTCATTGCCCTCGGGGGCTTGCGCCTGCGCGGCCTGCGCCGCCGGCCCATGCTGCCGGATCAGGTTATAGGCCGTATTTACGAGCCCGATATGCGAAAAGCCCTGCGGAAAATTACCCACCAGGCGACGGCGCACGGTGTCGTACTCCTCCGACATCAGACCCAGGTCGTTACGCAATGACAGCAACTTCTCGAAAAGCTTGCACGCTTCATCTCGGCGGCCAAGCATCACGTAGGCATCCGCCAACCAGAAGCTGCACGCCAGGAAGGCGCCCTCCTGCCCGCGCAATCCATCATCGACTTCAGTGGTGTCGTAGCGCAGCAGCAGCCCGTTGTGCATCAGGCGCTGTTCGACCGCTCTGACGGTACCGATCACCCGCGGATCGTCGGGAGGAAGAAATCCGCTGATCGGGATCATCAACAGGCTGGCATCCAGCGCCTTGCCACCGTAATACTGCACGAAGGTGCCGCTGTTCTCGTCGAAGCCGTTGGCACAGATATCGGCATGGATGGTGTCGCGCAATGTGGCCCATCGCGCCACCGGGCCGGACAGTTTGAAATGCTCGGCCGACTTGACCGCCCGATCGAACGCCAGCCAGCACATCAACCGTGAAAATGTGAAATGCCGGGATGCACCGCGCACTTCCCAGATGCCGTTGTCTTCTTGCTGCCAGATCGTTTCAAGCTTGGCCAGCAATACCTTCTGCAGGCGCCACGATTCGGCAACGGGCGACAACTCCGCCTCGCGTGCAACATGGAGCGTTCCGATCAGCTCGCCATACACATCCAGCTGCAGCTGACCGGCCGCCTCGTTGCCGATACGCACGGGCTTGCTGTTTTCATACCCCGCAAGCCAGGGCACCTCGTGCTCGGGAAGCCAGCGCTCGCCCGAAATGCCGTACATGATGTGCAATTGATCGGGATGACCCGATGCCGCGCGCAGCAGCCACTGCTGCCATGCCTCCGCCTCTTCGCGATAGCCGGCGTTCAGCAGCGCATAGAGGGTGAGCGCCGAATCTCGCAGCCAGCAAAAGCGGTAATCCCAGTTGCGGTTGCCACCGATCGCCTCGGGTAGTGATGTGGTCGGCGCTGCGACGATGCCGCCCGTGGGTTGAAACGTCAGCAGTTTCAGCGTGATCAACGACCGCACCACCGCCTCGCGCCAGACCTTGTTATCCGTCTCGCACACACAGCGATTGCTCCACTCGCGCCACCAACCGATCGTGCGCTGCAGGCTTTCGTTGCGGTCGGGCACGAAGTGCGGGATCTGGTGCGACCGGTGATAAGAGAGCGTGAACGGCACCGTTTGCCCCGCTGCCACCGAGAAGCTGGCATGGGTTTTCATATCGCGGCCCACCAGGGGCACGCTGGTGTGCAACTCTACCGCGTCCGGTCCCGAAATCGCGCTCAACCCGTAATCGCGGCGGCGCACCCACGGCACGACTTGCCCGTAATTGAACCGCAGCGCCAGTTCCATCTGCATATCGACATGGCCATGCTCGGCGCGCACGATCCGCACCACGTCGACGTGCCCTTCATCTTCCGAAAGCGGCATGAAGTCGATCAGTGTGACCGCGCCGGTCGCCGTTTCGAAACGCGTCTCCAGCACGGCGGTGCCCGGTACGTAATGACGTGTGACCTTCGCGCGGCGATCCTTGGGACCGATGCGCCAATGCCCGTTTTCCTGATTGCCCAGCAACGATGCGAAGCAAGCCGGCGAGTTGAAATGCGGCAGACACAGCCAGTCGATGGATCCCTCGCGCGAAACGAGCGCGGCCGACAGCATATTGCCGATAACACCATAATGTTCGAGCGGGAGAGACATGACTCACGGTTCCTTTATCAACCTGCGCCGCGAAAGCCGGGATACAGGGTCATACCGCCATCGACGAACAAGGTCGTGCCGGTGACGTAATCGGAATCGTCGCTGGCGAGCCAGCGGACGGCGCGGCCGACGTCTTCAGGCTCGCCGATACGCCCATAGGGAATGAGCTTGACCAGTTCCGCCAGCTTTTCCTTCGAATCCCAGGCTTCCTTGTTGATCTTGGTGCGAATGGCGCCCGGGGCAATACTGTTGACACGAATCTTGTACGGTGCGACTTCCTGCGCCAGGGATTTCATCAGCAACATGACGCCGCCCTTCGATGCAGCATAGTTCGTTTGGAACGCCCACGGTATGACTTCATGCACCGAACTGATGAAGACGATGTTCCCCACCGCGCGCACATCCCCGTTATCGGGCTTGCGCGTCTTGAAGTGGCGCACGGCGGCGCGCGCGCATAAAAATTGACCGGTCAGGTTGACGTCCATGACCGCGTTCCAATCGGCCAGCGTCATCTGGTCGAAGTCGGCTGGCTTTTCGATGCCGGCATTATTGACCAGGATATCGAGCTTGCCGAAACGTTCGATCGTCTGCGCAAACAGCGTTTCGATCTGCGCTTCGTCGCTGACGTCGGCCGGCATGGCAACCGCACTGCCGCCCTGCTCCGCGATTGCGGCGACCTGCTTTTCTGCTGCCTCCCGCGACGAGTCGCGCGGGCGGTGATTGATCACCACCGTGGCACCGGCTTGCGCCAACGCCATGGCACTGGCTGCGCCAATTCCGGCGCCACCGCCCGTCACGATCGCAATGCGTCCATCGAGCCCCTGTTGATCCATACAGACCTCCGTCGTTGCACAGTAAAACGGGCCTGCATGAGCGGCCCTAGACGTGGGCACTCAGCACACGCTGTGCCGAACCCATATCCTGCCAAGCCTCGGCGTGACACGTAAACATCAGAATCTGATGCCGCGTGGCCGCATCGAACAGGGCCCGCTTCATCAGCGGTCGGCGCGCGTCATCCGTATGCACGAGCGCGTCGTCCAGCACCAATAAGGTCGGCCGTCCGGCTTCAGCCAACAAATCGGCGTAGGCCAGCCGCGCCAGAATGCCCAATTGCTCTTGGGTGCCGAAGCTCAGGCTGCGCAAGGCGTCGCTGGCCTCTCCCCGTACGAGGGTCGCCGGCATGAGTTGATCGTCCAGCCGAATGGCCGCGCCCGGCGACCACAAGCCCAGATAATGATTGAGCCGGCGCGCGAGCGGTGCCTGCAGCCGCAGCGTTGCCGCTTCGCGCTGCGCGCCCAGCAGCTCGCTCAGCAGATCGAGTGCACGGGCGCGGCGGGCGAGCTCATCACGGCGACGCGCCAGGCGCTCGACCTCCGCAGTGGCGGCAGCGAGCGCCTCACCCACGCCTTGCGCACCGGCTTGCTCCAGACGTCCTTGCAATTGCAAGATGCGCTCGCGCTGTGCGTCGTGCTCCTCGCGGGCGATGCGCGCCGACTGCTCGAAACGGCGCAGATCTTGAGCCAGCAGGTCGGGCTGGCGCGCGGCGAGCTCGGCTTGTGCACGGGCCACCTGCTGCGTGGCCGCCTGCCATTGCGCATCGGCTTCCCTTGCAAGTACGGCATCCTGTTCGCGCTCACGCACGCGGTCCGGGTGGTCGAGCGCATCGCAGGCGGCGCGCCATTGGCGGCTCGCCCACTCGGCGCGGGACACTGCGGATTCGACAGTGCCCGCCGCACGCGCGGCGGCTTGCCGTGCGGCATCGAGCTGCTTCTCGGCAGCGTCGCTGCGCGCCAGCAAGGTGGCGTCATCGGCGTCGGCGGCGGCGGCGGCGGCGGAATCATGCACACCGGTCGACGCCGGCGACACCGCGTCTCCAAACGCCAGCGCCCCATTAGATGCACTCGCCGGGATTGCCGCCGTGCGATCGGCGCCGATCGCCGACCATTGCCGGTCGTGCTCGGCTTGCGCCGCTTTTGCCACAGCCAGATCGTGTGCCAACGCGTCGATCCCATTGGGCGCATGAATGGCGAGCGCGCGTCGCGCAAGCGCGATATCCTGCGTGCGGCTCGATTGCCGCAGCCAGGCCGCCTGGGCCGCTGCGGCACTATCGACGCCCATGCGATCGAACAGCGCTTGACGGCGGCGCTGCGCATCGCTGACCTTGCCGCGCAAGGCGTCAAGATCGGCGCCCCCGGGCACGATATGAAAAACGCCCACGCCGTCGACGGCGATATCGGTTGCCGATGCGACGGCATACTCACCCTCGCCCGAGACGCCTGCGCCCCCGATCGTGACCGGCGCGCCATCCTGCAAACGGTAGGTGACTTTGGGCGCAAGCGCGCCCATCTGCGCCGCCCACGTCGAGAGGGATTGCTCGATCGTTTGCACCGCGTCGATATCGGCTTGCGTGATCGCGGCGCCAGCCGTTTCGGCTTGCAATGCCGTCAGTTGCGCATGCAACACGGCGGCTTGACGATGCTGCGCCGTTACCTGCGCCGTCAATGCGCTTGCACGCTCGCGTCGCGCGAGCAACTCACGCCTCGCCGCACGCTGGTGCACGGCATCACGCTCGGCACGCGCAAGCGATGCGGCCTCCGCGGCTTGTCTCTGGGCCGCATCGGCCTGCGCCGCGGCTTGACGCACGCCTTCGATAGCCGCAGCGGCGTCGTCGCTTTGCACTCGCAACGCGTCGCGCTCGGCGTGGTCGCGACGATCGCGTTGCATGCGTTCCTGCACCAGCGCCTGCCGCTGCCGGAGGGTTTCGGTATCGCGCACCAGCGCCTCGACGTGCTGCTTCAGTGTTTCGGTTTGCGCCAGTTGCTCGCGCGCGGCGGCCGCCTGCTGTTCGAATTGCCCCCAGGGTTGCGCGGCGGCCCGGCGGGCCTGGCTCTGCCGCAATTGCGCCAACTGATCGACATCGCGATCCAGCGCGGCGCGATCCTGCTGCAGTTGCGTCACGCGCAAGCCCGCCTGCTCCCATTGCTCCTCGGCTTCGCGATAGAGCCCCTTGGGTCGGCCAGTGCGCGCGTCGCGCAGGGCACCGCGCGCGGCCGCGACGGCGTCGAACAACCGATCGCCATCGCTGGCCGTCAATTCGCCTGAGATGCGCGTAAGCGCATCCCGCAAATGCTGACCCGCATAGGCCGCCACATCGGTAATCGACTGGCTGCTGCCTTGCTGTATCCACAGTAATCCCGGGATGCCACCGTGCTCGGATTTGCTTTGACCCTTGAGCGGCAGTTCGTATCCCAGCAACTGCGCCAATGCATCTTCGGCCGCCTCCCCCTCGAGACGGCGTTCGCCATCGATCGTCAATTCGCAACGCGCGCGATTGAGAAACGTTTTGCGCAAGCGATAGGTCGAGCCCGCCTGCTCGAAATCGACATCGATGGACGGCCGCGGTTGCGCCATGCCCCAAGGTGCCAAATCGGACACCATCTTGGTTTTGAAGCGTTCGAGAAACGCGGCGCGCAACGCTGCTGCAACCGTGCTCTTGCCGGCCTCATTCGGGCCCACAAAAATATTGAGGCCATCGGTAAGCCCGTCGAGCACCAGGGGCGTGCGAAACTGCCGGAATTCTTCCAATGCCAGGCGCGTGATCTTCATGCCGGGCTCCCGGCTGCGCGCGTGGCTTCCTGCTGGAACTGCACCAACAGGCGCAAGGCATCGCGCGCGGTCTCGCCCTTTGCAGGGTCGCCCTCGGCCTGCATCGCCTGCAAGGCATTGGCCACGTCTGCCACATAGCCATCCAGACCGAGCGTGGAAAGATCATGCGCATCCGGCGCCAACACCACTTGCGTGGTATCGGCGCGCAACGCACGCACACGCGCATCGGCCTCGCCCAGCACGCCCTGCAGGCGTTCCCATGCCGCGAGCGTCAACGATCCGGACACCTCCAACCGCAACACATCGTCGCTGCCCAGTGGGGCAAGCCGTTGCGCCAGCGCGTCGATATCGGCATCGACCAGCAAGGGCGCCTGCCAGGATAGCCACCGATATCGCGCCACGCGCAGACGATCGACAACCGGCTCGGCGCCTGCCGCATCGATGCCGACAATCAGTACATCGCCAGGATCGTTGCCGCGAAACCGCTCGGGCTCGGGCGTGCCGCTATACCAGGTGCGGCCGTCCAGACGCAGACAGCCGTGCCAGTCGCCGAGCGCCAGGTAATCCAACCGGGCGGTGACTGCGCGATCCGCGGCAATGGGATTGGCCGAGTCGATGCCCTCATCCAGCTTGCCGGTCACACTGCCATGCGCCAGACCGATGCGCAGCACGCCGGCCGGCGTATCGAGCCGATCGAACGTAGCGGTCACATCGTCGTAGGTGTGGCGTTGCGTGAGCGGTGCCGCGAGTACTGCCATCGTGTCGCTGACGCGCACCACGCCCGGCTCAAGCGCGAGATGCACGTTGGCCGGCACGCATCCGAGCGCCTGGGCCCGCGTCCAGACGCTTTCGGCCAGTGCCGCGTCGTGGTTACCCGGAATCATCACCCACGGGCCGGCGTAAGCGGCAAGCGCCGCGAACAGACGGCGGATGGTGCGGTCCGACACCGCTTGCGTATCGAACACATCGCCGGCAACCAGCACCGCATCGACGCCGCGCGCCTGGGCCAGACGGGCAATGCCCGCAACGGTATCGAATCGCGCCTCGGCCAATAGCGCGCCGGACTCGACATCGAATTGACCGTACTGGCGGCCGATCTGCCAATCGGCCGTATGAATAAAGGTTGCCACGTGCGTCCTGCCTATCGTTCGTATGGACACGATCATACGTTTTTGCGATGACCGTGCAAGCCGTAGATCTACGTCTATCGCTGACTCATGGCGGTGTGGCAAAGTGCCTACCTGTCCGATTTCGGCACACGGCCGATTACACCGGGCACGCCAGTTGCCCCTTCACTCGCTTGCCCTACCGAGAGACTGCCTTGATCACGCTTATGAACGCTCGCTGTATTGCCCTGAGCCTGGGCGCGGCCATCTGCCTGACGGCCACCGTTCACGCGGCAGCGCCTGCCGCGGCCGACGCGGCCTTTCTGAAAGAAGCGGCCCTGGACGGTCAGTTCGACATTCAATCGAGCCGGTTGGCAGAACGGTTGGGCCAAAATGAGGTCGTCAAAAAGTACGCCGCGCAGATGGTGGATGACAATCGGCGGATCGAGAACGCCTTGAAAAAGCTGGCGATGGACAAGAAAGTCGATCTCCCCGTGGGTCCGGGCGATGCACACCATGCCGCATTGAAAAAACTTTCGGCTCAGAAAGGCGATGCCTTCGATCGCGCCTATATGGAGCAGGCTGGTCCAAAACGCCAGGCGGCTTCGCTGAAGCAGTTTCAACAGGCTGCAGCAAACGCCAAAGACAAAGACGTACGCGCCTTCGCACAAGAGATGGTGCCGGTGCTCACTGACCACCACACGCGTGCGGTGGAAACCGCCGCCGCACTCAAGAAGTAGCCGCAGAGGCGGACGCGCAGGTCGGGCTCAATCCATCCCCATGAAACCGCCGGTTTGATGACGCCACAGGCGCGAATACAGGCCGCCGGCCGCAATCAACTCGGCATGTGTGCCCGACTCGACGATCCTGCCACGCTCCATGACGACCAGCCGATCCATCCGCGCAATCGTCGATAACCGGTGAGCGATCGCAATCACCGTCTTGCCGCGCATCAACACATCCAGGCTCTCCTGGATGGCCGCTTCCACTTCGGAATCGAGCGCCGACGTCGCCTCGTCGAGCACGAGAATCGGCGAATCCTTCAAAAGCATTCGGGCAATCGCCACGCGCTGCCGTTGTCCGCCGGAGAGCTTCACGCCGCGCTCCCCCACATGCGCATCCAGCCCGATCCGGCCTTCGCGATCGCCGAGCGCATTGATGAACGAGTCGGCCTTGGCCTGCGCCACGGCCTGCACGATCTCTTCTTCGGTCGCCTCGGGCCGGCCATACCGCAAGTTTTCGCGAATCGAGCGATGCAGCAGCGAGGTGTCCTGCGACACCACGCCGATCTGCGCACGCAAGCTTTCTTGCGTCACCTGTGAAATATCCTGACCGTCGATGGTGATACGCCCGCCCTCGACGTCGTACAGGCGCAGCAGCAGATTGACCAGAGTGGATTTGCCGGCGCCGGAGAGTCCGATCAAACCGATTTTTTCGCCCGCCGCGATGTGCAGATCGAGCTTGTCGATCAGGCCGGCACCTTTGCCGTAGTGAAAATCGACGCCGTCAAAGTCCAATGCGCCGGCCGTCACGCGCAATGGCGGCGCGTCGGGCACATCGACGATGGTGCGCGGACGCGAGATCGTGTTGATCCCGTCCTGCACATTGCCGACGTTCTCGAAAATGCCGTTGACCACCCACATGATCCAGCCCGACATATTGTTGATCTGGATTGCGAGACCCACGGCCAGCGTGATTGCCCCCACCGAGATGCGCCCGATCGACCACAGCCACAATGCCAGTCCGGCGGTGCCCACGATCAGCACGCCGTTGAGCAACATGATGCAGAAGTCCATGGCCGTGATCACGCGCGCAGCATATTGGGCGCTGCCGGTTTCTTCTGCCAGGGCCTCGCGCGCATAGCGTTCTTCGCCCGCGTTGTGCCCGAACAATTTCAGTGTGGTGATGTTGGTGTAGCCGTCGACGATGCGCCCCATCAGTTTGGCACGCGCTTCCGCAGCCACTGCCGAACGCGCCTTCACGCGCGGAATGAATACCCGCAACACGACCGCATAGCCGACGATCCAGATGATCAGCGGCACGGTGAGGCGCCAGTCGGCCTGCGCAAACAGAATCAAGGCACTACCGGCATAGATGAACACATGCCACAACGCATCGACCGCTTGAACGGCGGAATCGCGCAATGCATTGCCGGTCTGCAGAATGCGCTGCGCAATGCGGCCCGCAAAATCGTTGTGAAAAAATCCGATGCTTTGCTTGAGCACGTAGCGATGCGTTTGCCAGCGAATCAAAGTGGTCAGATTGGGATTGACCGTCTGGTGCACCAGCAAATCGTGCAGCCCGATGAATAGCGGCCGCACGATCAATGCCACCGCCGCCATCAGCAGCAACGTGGTGCCGTGCGTCGAAAAGAACTCACCAGGCGGCGTGGACTGGGCCAAGTCGACGATATTGCCCACGTAGCGAAACAGCGCCACTTCGATCAGTGCGGCCACCAAGCCTACGGCGAGCAAGACGAACAATACCGGCCACACCTGAACCAGATAATAGATATAAAACTTGGCGACGCGCGCCGGAGGCGTGGCGTCGCTGGCAGGTTGAAACGGATCGATCAGCCGCTCGAACCGCGCAAAAATACCCCGAGTCGATTTTTGGGACATGACGCCTTAAACCGGACTCGATACGTGGGCAGGCTCGACGGTCAACCTTACGGACAAGGTGTGCGCTTCGCCCGGCTGAAGCGTGAGCAGGTCGGCAGCGGCACGCGCGGTTTCGATGCACAGCATGCCGCGCCACTCGTCGTCATCGAACTGCGTCAGGCGCCGCGCCTTGTCGATCCAGGGATTCCAGACGATGGCGGACGCCGAACCCTGCGTATGAATGTGAATCGTCCGCTGCCAGCCGGGATCGTGAATCACGGCATGCCCCGCGAAGCCCTGATAGATTCGATCGGTCTCACCGGTAAAGCGGATCGCGCCGGCTTGCGGCTTCTCGCGCCAGTCGTCAAGCGTGTCGATGTAGTGCGTACCGTCGAACCCATCGACCGACACCGCATGCACATCGCTCGCCGCGAAGTACGTATGCAGCGCCTGCGTCATGGATAACGGCGCCGTGCCACGATTCAACGTCGTGAGCGACAGCGTGACCGCCGTGTCGAAACGCATCGTGAGTGCGGCACGCGCACTGTGCCGCCAGCCGTCCAGACCTTCGGGCAAGTCGAGCGTAAATACCAACGTGGCACCCTCGGCATCGGTGCTTTGCGAGGTCAGCGTCCACAGCAAGGTTCGGGCAACCCCGTGCTTCGGAGGATCGTCCATATCGGCGGCCTCGGCGCGTACGGCGTGCGGATTGCGCGCCAGATCGCCAAACCAGGGCCAGCACACCGGCACGCCCCCGCGCGGGCTCTCTCCCAGCCGGAATTCGGCCTGCTCGCTCAGCCACACCAGAGGCGGCTGATCGGTGGGGCGGTAACGCAACAAATGCGCGCCCTGCTCAGAAACGCACGCTTCGCCGTGCGGCGTGCGCACACGCCAGCACACGAGTTCGTCGAGCATGATGCGGTCGATCGTGCAAAGGGAAGTGTCGGTCATCGTGTCTTGGACGTAGGAAAAGCGTGACGTACGGTGGACGCGCTGGCCCGTCAGCCGCGCCCAGACCGGTTATCGGTCTTCGGTGCAGCAGGCGTCTGGTTGCCTGGATCGCGCGCGGTATCGGGGTCGACCCCTGGCGGAATATTAAACCCCGAATCCCGATCGGTGTCGGTGCTTTCGGGCGGCGGCTTCGGTGTCTTGGGCGGTGGGGGATCGGTGCGAGACGCATCGTTCGGTTGCTGATTGCGCGGCAGACTCATGGCATGCTCCAGAGGCGGCAGACAATGACGATCGGCGGCCTCGCGCCGCCGATGACGAGACTATCGCACCCGCCGATCCAGCAAGACGCATGCCGCCATGCACCCGTTTCTGCGGTAGCCAGGCGCCGCCGGCGCCTCCCGCCGAAGCGATGTCAAAGCGAGGTGCGCAGCGTCCAGATTTCGGGAAACAGCACCACGTCGAGCATCTTGCGCAGGTAGCTTACACCGCCCGTGCCGCCGGTGCCGCGCTTGAATCCGATCACCCGCTCCACGGTGGTGACGTGACGGAACCGCCATTGACGAAAGGCGTCTTCCAGATCGGTGAGCTTTTCGCCCAGTTGGTACAGATCCCAATAACGCTCCGAATCGCGATACACGGTCAGCCACGCCAATTCGACGCCGGGATCCGCCCGATACGGTTGCGTCCAATCCCGCTGCGTGGCGGTGGCCGGCACCGGGATGCCGTGACGCGCCAACAGCCGCAGCGATTCGTCATACAACGACGGCGCCTCGAAAGCCGCCTGCACCTGCGCCTGCAGATCCGGCCGGTGCGCATGGGGCTTGAGCATGGCCGCATTTTTGTTGCCCAGCAAAAATTCGATCTGGCGATACTGGAAACTCTGGAATCCGCTGGATCGTGCCAGATAGGGCCGCAGCGCCGAATACTCGGGCGGCGTCATGGTGGCCAGTACATCCCACGCATGCACCAGTTGATCCATGATGCGGCTCACGCGCGCGAGCATCTTGAATGCCGGTGCCAGACGGTCGTTCGCGACGTTGTCGATTGCGGCGCGCAGCTCGTGCAACATCAGCTTCATCCACAATTCGCTGGTCTGATGCTGCACGATGAAGAGCATTTCATTGTGCTCGGGCGACAACGGATGCTGCGCGGTAAGCAGCGCATCCAGATGCAGATAGTCGCCGTAGGTCATGTCGCGCGAGAAATCGAGCTGCGCGCGTTCTTCGCGGACGATATCCGCAGGCGTTTGGGGTTCGGTCATTGCGCTCTCCGGGTTGCTCACGTTACTGCCGCGCGTTGCGCAAAGCGCGCTTCGCGCCATTCTCCACCCTCAAGCACCTGGCGCAGTTGTTCCACCGCTCGCCACACATCCACATAGCTCGTATACAGCGGCGTAAAGCCGAAACGCAAGATATCGGGCGCCCGGAAGTCGCCGATCACCCCCCGCGCGATCAGTGCCTGCACGATGGCGTAGGCGCCGTCCGGCAGACTGAAGCACACCTGACTGCCCCGCTGATCGCCCTCGCGCGGACTGGCCAGCTCGAGGTTGTGACCCGCGCAGCGCGATTCGACCAGCTCGATGAACAGTTGCGTCAGCGCCAACGATTTCTCGCGCAGCGCCGGCATGCCGCCCAAAGGCTCGGCCGCCAGCACGCTGTCCACCCCGCACTCAAGCGCCGAGAGCGACAACAGCGGTGGCGTGCCGCACAGAAAGCGATTGATGCCCGGCGCCGGCGCATAGCCGGTGGTGAAGGCAAACGGCGCAGCGTGTCCCATCCATCCCGACAGCGGCTGCGTGGCGGCCTCGGCGTGACGACGATGCACCCACACGAACGCGGGCGCGCCCGGGCCGCCATTCAGATACTTGTAGCCGCACCCAATGGCGAAATCGGCGTCGGCGCCATTCAAATCCACCGGCACGGCACCGGCCGAGTGGGCCAGGTCCCAGATAGTGAGCGCGCCGGCGCGATGGGCGGCCGCCGTGATGCCCGCCATATCGTGCATCCGGCCGGTACGATAGTTGACGTGCGTGAGCAGCAGCACGGCCACGGAATCGTCGAGCGTGCCCAGGATGTCGTCCGGCTCGATCAGATCGAGCGTGAAACCTTGTTCGCGCGCCAGCGATTCGGCGATGTACAAATCGGTTGGAAAGTTGCTGCGCTCGCTCACGATGCGCTTGCCGCCGCGCCCCGCCTGCTTGGCCAGCGCACATGCGGCCGACAGTGCTTTATAGAGATTGACCGAGGTGGAGTCGGCGACGATCAGTTCGCCGTCCGCAGCGCCGACCAATCGTGCAATCTTGTTGCCCACGCGCTGCGGCAGATCGATCCAGCCCGCGGTGTTCCAGCTGCGGATCAGGCCATCACCCCACTCCTGGGCGATGACGTCCTGCATGCGCGCCGCGGTGGCCCTGGGCAGCACGCCCAGCGAATTGCCATCCAAGTACACTTCATCGGGATTGAGCACGAAGTTGTCGCGCAGGCTGCGCAGCGGGTCTGCCGCGTCGCGCGCCGCACACGTTGACTCGTCGATCGTCATGACGTTTTTCCGGTAAAACAGGGCGGTCGATGCCGCGACGACGCCCTCAATTGATGAGCGGTGCGCGGTGCTCGACGCTTGGCGTCAAAGGCAGCCGCAGGCATACTTTAAGCTTAAATCATTTCGCGCAGGAATTGGATATGACAAGGCTCTGGGATATCTCCCCCCCCGTGCGTGCGGCATCGCCCGTGTTCCCGGGCGACACGCCGTTTTCCCAGCAGTGGAAATGGACCATCGGCCCGGAGTGTCCGGTCAATGTCAGCGAAATCCGTCTCTCGCCCCACGTGGGCGCGCATGCGGATGCGCCGCTGCACTACGACGCCGACGGGGCGCCCATCGGCGCCGTGGCGCTGGAGCCGTTCCTGGGCGTTTGCCGCGTCATTCACGCGATCGGCGTGCATCCCCTTATCGAGATCGCCCATTTGCAACATGCTGCAGCCGCGCTGCCGCCCCGCGTACTGGTACGCACCGAGCAGCGCGCCGCCGTCGATGCCTGGCGCGACCGCTTTGCCGCCTTTGCACCGGAAACGCTCGATTGGCTGGCGGAGCGCGGCGTGCGGCTGGTGGGCATCGACACCCCCAGCGTCGACCCGGGCACAAGCAAAACGCTGGATAGCCATCACCGTCTTCGCCGGCACGATATGCGGGTGCTGGAAAACCTGGTGCTCGACGCCGTGCCGGAGGGCGACTACGAGCTGATTGCCCTGCCCCTGGCCCTGGCCGACGCCGATGCCAGCCCCGTGCGCGCCGTGCTGCGCGCCCTGCGCTAGGGCGCGATGCGCATTCGCGACTAAGGTATAGTCGCCGCTGATGGACCTGCCAGTATTGAGGACAACGGCCGATGAGTTACGACCCCAACAATATCTTTGCAAAGATCCTGCGCGGCGAAGCGCCCTGCGTCAAGGTGTATGAGGACGACGTCACGCTCGCCTTCATGGACATCATGCCGCAAACGGATGGCCACGTGCTGATCATCCCGAAGGCCGCCGGCGCCACGTTGATGGATGTGCCGGCCGACGCCTTGCAGGCCACCATCCTGACCACGCAAAGGCTGGCCCGCGCGGTGAAAACCGCCATGCAGGCGCCCGGCATCTACGTCGCGCAGATGAATGGCGAAGCCGCAGGCCAGACGGTGCCGCACTGCCACTTTCACGTCATCCCGCGCCACCCCGGCCGCAGCTATCGCGATCACGCCACGACCATGGCCGACAGCGCCGTGCTCGAGGCCAACGCGCAGAAGATCCGCGCCGCGCTTGCCGAGTAACGTTCGATTTTGACGACGCGGCAGCCGCCGCGCAGCGCTACGTCGCCGCAGAAGCGATCGATGCCCCCCACCGGCCACCGCGACGCCCCCAGTCGCGGCATCGCCATCCCCCCGACCTCTCAAGGAGTAGACAATCGTGGCCACCCCCGCAGCAAAACCATTTCGCATTGCAGTGATCCCTGGCGACGGGATTGGCAAGGAAGTCATGCCCGAAGGCCTGCGCGTGCTCGAAGCCGCCGGCAAACGTTTCGGCCTGACGTTCGATTTTCAACACATCGAATGGGCCAGTTGCGACTATCACAAGGTGCATGGGCAGATGATGCCCGATGACTGGAAAGATCAGATCGGCGACTGCGACGCCATTTATTTCGGTGCGGTGGGTTGGCCCGAGATGCTGCCCGATCACATCTCGTTGTGGGGCTCCCTTCTGAAGTTTCGCCGCGAATTCGACCAGTACATCAACCTGCGCCCCGTGCGTTTGTTCGATGGCGTGCCGTGCCCGCTGGCCAACCGCAAGCCCGGCGACATCGACTTTCTGGTCGTGCGCGAAAACACCGAAGGCGAGTACAGCTCGGTAGGCGGCCGCATGTTCGAAGGCACCGATCGCGAGATCGTGCTGCAGGAATCGATCTTCACGCGCATCGGCACCGACCGCGTGCTGCGCTTCGCGTTCGAGCAGGCCCAGCGCCGTGCCCGCAAACACGTGACCGTGGCCACCAAGTCGAACGGCATCGCCATCAGCATGCCCTATTGGGACGAGCGCGCCGAATTGATGGCGGCGCAATATCCCGAAATCACCACCGATAAACAGCACATCGATATTCTGAGCGCGCGCTTCGTGCTGCAACCGGATCGCTTCGATGTGGTGGTGGCGTCGAATTTGTTTGGCGACATTCTTTCCGATCTGGGCCCCGCCTGCGCCGGAACGATCGGCATCGCGCCCTCGTCCAATCTGAATCCCGATCGCAATTTTCCGTCGCTCTTCGAGCCGGTGCATGGGTCAGCGCCGGATATCTACGGCAAGGGCATCGCCAACCCGATCGCGATGATCTGGTCGGGTGCCATGATGCTGGAGTTTCTCGGTCAGGGCGCCGGCGGCGACGTGCAGCAACGCACCGATGCGGCCTTCGCGGCCATTATGCAAGCCATCGAAACCGTCCTGCGCGACGGCCCGATCACTCCTGATTTGAAGGGCAGCGCGAAAACGTCGGAAGTGGGTGCGGCCATCGCCAAGCTCGTGACGGCCTGAGGCGCTTGCAGGGGCCTTGCTGCGTCTAGCGGCAGGCCCCAGGTGCTGCTCGGCCCTGCAGGACCGAGCAGCACTATCAATCGTTCATACCGACAAATGGCGACGCACGTCGTCGCCGTCGATATGCGTGCGATCGCCGCTGGCGACCACTTCGCCCCGCGACAGCACCACGAATTGATCCGCCAGTTCGCGCGCGAAATCGAAATACTGTTCGCACAGCAGGATCGCGATGTCGCCGCGTTGCCGCAACAGGCGGATCACGTTGGCGATATCCTTGATGATCGACGGCTGGATGCCTTCGGTGGGTTCGTCCAGGATGATGAGCTTGGGCTCGGCCACGAGCGCCCGCGCGATGGCCAGTTGCTGCTGCTGTCCGCCCGATAGATCGCCGCCCCGGCGTGCCAGCATCGTGCGCAGCACCGGAAAGAGTTCGAAAACCTCGCCTTTGATGCGGCGCGCATCACGCCCGCTGCGCGTGGCCATCCCCATCAGAATGTTTTCCTCGACGGTCAGCCGCGCGAAGATGTCGCGCCCCTGCGGCACGTAGGCCATGCCGCGCGCGGCGCGCCGGTGCGGTGCGAGACGGGTGATGTCGGTGCCTTCGAAACGCACGTCGCCGGCCGCGACCGGGAGCACGCCCATCAGACACTTCAAAAGCGTGGTCTTGCCCACGCCGTTGCGCCCCAACAGGGCCATCACTTCGCCTGAGCGAACGGTAAGCGACACGTCGCGCAGCGTGTGGCTGCCGCCGTAATACTGGTCGATATGATTGACCTCGAGCATCTCAGCGTCCCAGATAAACTTCAATCACACGCGGATCGGCCTGCACATGCGCCATCGTGCCTTCGGCCAGTACCGATCCTTCGTGCAGCACCGTCACTTTGCCGGGGCCGGCGATCTGCGTGACGAAATCCATATCGTGTTCGACCACCATCAGCGAATGCTTGCCGCGCAGCTCGTTGAGCAATTCGCCGGTGCGTTCGGTTTCGGCATCGGTCATGCCGGCCACCGGCTCATCGAGCAATAACAGTTGCGGCTCCTGCATCAACAGCATGCCGATCTCCAGCCACTGCTTCTGCCCGTGCGAGAGCAAGCCGGCCAGACGCCAGATTTCTGGCGTCAGACGAATGAGCGCGAGCGTGTCCGAGATGCGATCCTGTTGCTCGCTCGAGAGCCTGGCGAAGAGCGTCGAGCGCACGCCTTTGTTCATCTTCATGGCAAGTTCGAGATTCTCGAACACGGTATGGTTTTCGAACACCGTGGGGCGCTGAAATTTGCGCCCGATGCCGGCATCGGCGATCTGCGCTTCGTTCAGGGTGGTGAGATCGATATTCTGGCCAAAGAACACCGTGCCGCCCGTCGGCCGCGTCTTGCCGGTGATCACGTCCATCATCGTGGTCTTGCCGGCGCCGTTGGGGCCGATCACGCAACGCAATTCACCGACGCCGATATCCAGGCTCAAATTGTTGAGCGCCTTGAATCCATCGAAACTGACAGTGATGTCTTCCAGATACAGAATGGCGCCGTGGGACGTATCCACGCCGGCGGGGCGTACGCGGCCGTAGCCGGCTTCGCCGCTGGGGCCACCCTCGGTGAGCGATTGCGCATCGCGCTCGGCGGCAGGATGCAATGTCATACGCGGCGCTCCTCACGATGCCGCATGATGCGGCGAACCAGACCGACGATGCCCTGCGGCAGAAACAGCGTCACCAGTACGAAAATCAGTCCCAGGCAATACAGCCAGTACTCGGGCAACACACTCGTGAACCAGGTTTTCAATCCATTGACCGCGCCCGCGCCGATGATGGGGCCGATCAGCGTGCCGCGGCCGCCCGTGGCCACCCAGATCACCATCTCGATCGAATTCTCGGTCGACATCTCGCCGGGGTTGATGATGCCGACCTGCGGCACATACAAGGCACCCGCAATGCCGCACAGCACGGCCGATAGCGTCCACACGAACAGCTTGAAGCCCAGCGGGTCGTAACCGATGAAGCGCAGCCGGCTCTCCGAATCACGTACCGCCGTCAGGACCCGCCCCAGCTTGGATTGCGTGATCACGCGCGCCAGAACCAGCGCGCCGAACAATACCGCCAGTGTGATCCAGTACAGCCCTGCACGCGTGCTCGCTGCAGTGATATCGAACCCGAGGATGCGCTTGAAATCGGTGAACCCGTTATTGCCGCCGAAACCGGTATCGTTGCGAAAGAAGAGCAACATCGCGGCGTAGGTGAGCGCTTGCGTGATGATGGAAAAGTAGACGCCTTTGATACGCGAGCGAAACGCGAAATAGCCGAACAGAAAGGCCAGCAGCCCGGGGACGAACAGCACCAGAAACCAGGCGTAGGCGAAATGCTCGGTGCCCCACCAGTACCAGGGATACGTTTTCCAGTTCAGGAAGACCATGAAATCGGGCAGATCGCTTTGATACACGCCATCCCGCCCGATCGACCGCATCAGATACATACCGTGCGCGTAGCCGCCCAATGCAAAGAACAGGCCGTGGCCCAGCGAGAGAATGCCGGCGTAGCCCCACACCAGGTCCAGGGCCAGGGCCGCAAGCGCGTAGCACATGAACTTGCCCAGCAACGCGACGGCGTAGCTGGAGATGTGCAAGGGATGATCGGGCGCGAAGACCAGGTTGGCCATCGGCAGCACGGCGAGGAAGGCGACAGCCACGAGCAGCCCGAGCCAGGCTTGCGGAGAAAATAAGCTGCGCCGCGTCATCAGGGCGGGATGCAGGCTGGGGGGTGCGGCCAGCGTGGCGGCTTGGTTCATTCGACACTCCTGCCACGTGGCGCGAAGAGGCCCTGCGGGCGCTTTTGCACGATCAAGACAATCAACACGAGGATGATGATCTTGGCGAGCACGGCGCCGGCATAGGGTTCCAGAAACTTGTTGACGGTGCCCAGGCCCATGGCGGCGATCACGGTGCCGGCGAGTTGCCCCACCCCGCCCAGCACCACCACCATGAACGAATCGACGATATAGCCGCGGCCGAGGTCGGGGCCCACATTGCTCAATTGCGAGAGCGCCACGCCCGCCAGGCCGGCGATGCCCGAGCCCAAGCCGAACGCCAGCATATCGATGCGGCCGGTGGGCACGCCGACGCAATCGGCCATGCGGCGATTTTGCGTGATGGCGCGCACGAAGAGCCCCAGGCGCGTGTGATTCAGCAGCAGCCACACAAGAAACACCACAAGCGCGGCGAAGACGATGATGGCGATGCGGTTGTAGGTGAGCACGAGACCGCCGAGCACCGTCACGCCGCCCGACATCCACGACGGATTGCTGACTTCGACGTTTTGCGCGCCAAAGAGCGTGCGCACGGCCTGCATCAAAATCAGGCTGATGCCCCAGGTGGCCAGCAAGGTTTCGAGCGGCCGACCGTAAAGCCAGCGGATCACTGTGCGCTCCAGCGCCATGCCCACCAGCGCGGTGATCGCAAAGGCCAGCGGCAGCGCGGCAATCACATACCAATCGATCCAGGCGGGCAGCCATTGCCGGAAAAAGGTCTGGGTCATATACGTGGTGTACGCGCCGATCATCAGCAGTTCGCCGTGCGCCATGTTGATGACGCCGATCAGGCCGAACGTGATGGCCAGGCCGATGGCGGCCAGCAGCAGCACGCTGCCCAGGCTGATGCCGTAGAACAGATTGCCGGTCCATTCGATCAGCGCCTGGTGCCGGTCGATCTGCTTCAAGGCATTGACGGCCGCTTCGCGCACCGATGCATCGGGCTCAGAAAAGCTGCCGTCGGCACGCGGCGTCGCCAGCGCGGCGAGCACGGGCCTGAACGCCGCGCTCTCAGTGTTGCCGAGAAGTTCCGCAGCCGAGCGGCGGCGCGCCGGATCGTCGCTCTGCAACGCCAGGTTGGCACGCGCGATGTCGAGCGCATCGCGCACTGCCGGATTCTGTTCTTTCTCGCGCGCGGCATCGAGCGTGGGCAAGAGCGCCACATCACTGCCGCTCTGCAAGCGTTGAGCCGCCTGCAAACGCACTTGCACGTCGTCGGCGAAAAGCCGGGAAGCGGCCAGTGCGCCCGCAATGGCGCGCCGCAGCCGGTTGTTGATGGTGATGGCGCTGGCATCCGCTGGCAGGGCCAGGGTACTGCCATCGATTGGGTCCCTGGCTGCGCCACCCGCACTGCCGGGGCCGATCAGCACGCGACCGGCCGGCGTGGCAAAGAGCGCACCGGTGTTGAGCGCTTCGAGCACCCGTGCGGCCGCAGGATCGGGCAACTGACCCAACGCTGCAATCGCCGCGAGTTTGGCATCGGTATCGCTCGCCGCAAGCGGCGCGAGCATGGCCGCGTCTACACCGCCTGGCGCCGCTGCGCCTGCGGTGTGCGCACACACGGCAAGCAACCCGATCGCCAGCCATCGATACCAAACCCGGGTGATTGCCGAATGCACGTTAGCGCTCCTGTCGCGTCAGAGACCTTGCTTGCCTTCGTTACCCGCGATGTACGGGCTCCAGGGCTGAGCGCGGATCGGACCTTTGCTCTTCCACACCACGTCGAACTGGCCATTGGCGTTGATTTCGCCGATGAACACGGGCTTGTGCAGGTGGTGATTGGTCTTGTCCATTTCGATGGTGAAGCCATCGGGCGCGGCAAACGTTTGACCGCCCATGGCCGCAATCACCTTGTCCACATCCGTCGACTTCGCTTTCTCGACCGCCTGCTTCCACATATGCATGCCCACGTAGGTGGCTTCCATCGGATCGTTGGTTACGACCGTGTTCGCGTTGGGCAGATTCTTGGCCTTCGCGTAGGCCTTCCACTTGTCGATGAACGCCGTGTTGACGGGATTGTTGATCGACTGGAAGTAGTTCCAGGCGGCGAGGTGGCCCACCAGCGGCTTCGTATCCACACCGCGCAGTTCTTCTTCACCCACCGAGAACGCGACCACCGGCACATCGGTGGCCTTCAGCCCGGCATTGCCAAGTTCCTTGTAGAACGGCACGTTCGAGTCGCCGTTGATCGTCGAGATCACCGCCGTGCGCCCGCCCGTGGAAAAGCGCTTGATGTTGGCGACGATGGTTTGATAATCGGCGTGACCGAACGGGGTATACACCTCGTCGATGTCGCTGTCCTTCACGCCCTTCGAGTGGAGAAACGCGCGCAGGATTTTATTGGTGGTGCGCGGATAGACGTAGTCGGTGCCCAGCAGCACAAAACGCTTGGCGCCACCGCCGTCTTCGCTCATCAGATACTCGACCGCCGGAATCGCCTGCTGGTTGGGCGCGGCACCCGTGTAGAACACGTTCTTCTCAAGTTCTTCACCCTCATATTGCACGGGATAGAACAAGAGACTGTTGAGTTCCTTGAACACCGGCAGCACCGATTTGCGCGATACCGAGGTCCAGCAGCCAAATACCACCGAGACCTTGTCCTGCGCGATCAATTGGCGGGCCTTCTCGGCGAACAGCGGCCAGTTCGACGCCGGGTCGACGATGACGGCTTCAAGCTTCTTGCCCATCACGCCGCCGTTGGCGTTGATCTCATCGATCGTCATGAGCGCCACGTCCTTGAGCGACGTTTCGGAGATGGCCATGGTGCCCGACAGCGAATGCAGAATGCCGACCTTGATGGTGTCTTCGGCCGCCATCAATTGCGGCATCCAACCCGACATGGCCAAGAGGCTCGCGGCGGTCAGTTGTTTGAGAACAAGTCTGCGCTTCATGGTGAATCCTTCGAAGAAAGGGCCGGCGCGGCCGGCATGATGGTCTGAACAACCTGTACGCCTGCGAGTGAGACGGCTTGCGGCTCGGCCTCATCGCGTGAAGGGAGTCAAAGCAAAATGAATGCCAACTTTTCGGCGTCGCCGACCTCGCGCGCGCGTACTTAAGGGCGGGCGCGGCCGCCCGTGCGACATACGGCCATGAGGCGAATGGCGCGCGATCGATGACGGCACCATCACGGTGCGATAAACGAACGATTTCGGTGCGGATGTCCGAAATCGTGCCGTACGCGTTAACCCTGAAGCGCCATACGTTTCGGCACCTGCTCCCTGGAAAGCGTTGATACATGCGGCTTGCAGCGCAGGGCACTCAAAAGTTGGCATACGTATTGCTTGAGTACGCGGACATGTATACCAACGAGGATTTCTCTCATGCCCGTCTCTGTTTCTCCGTTGCCGACCCTTGGCTGGACGATTGCCGATTGGCAGCGCGCCTACCGCGAGCATGCTGCCGATCCGCGCGCACTGCTCTCGCCGCTGATCGGGGCGAGCGCGGGCGACAACGCCTGGATCACGCCACTCGATGAGATACACCTGACGCGTCAACTCGATGATCTCGCCGCGCGCCGAACGGCTGCGGGCAGCCTTGCCGCGCTGCCGCTTTACGGCGTGCCCTTCGCGATCAAGGACAACATCGATGCCGAGGGCTGGCCCACGACGGCGGGTTGCCCGGCATTCGCCTACGCTCCGCAAGCAGACGCGACCGCCGTCGCCCGCTTGATTGCCGCCGGCGCCATCCTCGTGGGCAAGACCAATCTCGATCAGTTCGCGACCGGTCTGGTCGGCACGCGTTCACCGCACGGCGCGGTGGCCAACAGCTTCGATCCGCGCTACATCAGCGGCGGCTCGAGCTCCGGATCGGCATCGGTGGTCGCGCGCGGCCTGGTGCCCTTTTCGTTCGGGACGGATACCGCCGGTTCCGGCCGCGTACCGGCGGGGTTCAACAACATCGTGGGCCTCAAGCCCACCAAAGGCTGGCTGAGCACGCAAGGGGTGGTGCCCGCCTGCCGCACGCAGGATGTGGTGTCGATCTTCAGCCTCACCGTGGACGACGCCAGCCTCGTGGCCGCCATTGCCGGCGGCTACGATGGGGCGGATCCCTACTCGCGCCGGACACCGGCGTCCGCCCCGCGTGCATGGCCGCAACAGCCCGTATTGGCCGTGCCGGATGCATTGGAATTTTTCGGCGACGACGTGGCGCGAGCCGCGTTCGACCACGCGCTCGATCAGTTGCGCGCCATGGGCGTGACACTGCGTCGCATCGACTTCGCGCCGTTTCGCGAACTGGCTGAACTGCTCTATCAAGGCCCATGGGTTGCCGAGCGGTTTGCCGCCGTCGAATCGCTCTGGCGCCGCGACCCCGACAGCATCAACCCCGTGGTGCGCAGCATCGTCGAGCAGGCTGCACGGTACGACGCCACCGCCACGTTCAACGCCGAGTACAAGCGGGCAGCCCTCACCCGGCGCATTCAGGACGCGCTCGCCGAAGTGGACGGCATGGTCGTGCCCACGTCGCCGTCGATCTACACCATTGCCGAACTCGACGCCGATCCCATCACGCTCAACTCGCGTCTTGGCGTTTATACGAACTTCGTCAATCTGGCGGATCTGTCGGCCCTGGCCGTGCCGGCCGGCATGCGCACCGATGGTCTGCCTGCAGGCATCACGTTGATCGGCCCGGCGTGGGGCGATCAGGCGCTCGCGGCGTTCGGCAAGCAATGGCTGGCGAAGCAACAGTTGCCCCTGGGCGCCACGCAACGCCCATTCACGCAGGCGCAGGCCCCTGCGACTCACGTGGACGAAGGCGCCTCAGGCTCGACGGCATCTGACCCCGCAACGCCGTCGCCGGCGTCTGGCGCGCCGCAGCCATCGTCGCCCGAGCGCGCTGTGCCGGCTGCCACCGTCATCCGCGTGGCGGTCGTCGGCGCGCACCTGCGCGGCATGCCACTCAACCATCAGCTCACCTCGCGCGACGGCGTATTCGTGGAAGCGACCACCACCGCCGATACCTATCGCCTTTATGCGCTGGCCAACACGACCCCGCCCAAGCCGGGCCTGGTGCGCGCCGCGCAGGGTGCCGCGATCGCGGTCGAGCTGTGGGACGTGCCGGCTGCGCGCTTCGGCGAATTCGTCGCCGAGATTCCGGCGCCGTTGGGCATCGGCACCTTGACGCTTGCCGACGGCCGCACTGTGAAGGGATTCATTTGCGAACCGTGCGCGCTCGACGACGCACGCGAGATCACGTCGTTCGGCGGTTGGCGCGCCTACATCGCCAGCCTGCAGACCGCCGTTCAATAACCCGGAGCCGATAACGTGTTCGATACCGTCCTCATTGCCAATCGCGGCGAAATCGCCGTTCGCACCATCCGCACCCTGAAGCGCCTGGGTATTCGCAGCGTCGCGGTCTACGCCGATCCCGACCGCAACGCCGCCCATGTTCGCGAGGCCGATCACGCCATTGCGCTCGGCGGTGAGAAGGCGGCCGACAGCTACCTGCGCATCGATCTGATTCTGCAGGCGGCGCGCGACAGCGGCGCGCAGGCGATCTATCCGGGCTACGGGTTTCTATCGGAAAGCGCGGAATTCGCCGAAGCGTGCGAAGCGGCCGGCATTGCCTTCATGGGACCCACGCCGCATCAGATCCGCGAGTTCGGGTTGAAGCACCGCGCGCGTGAGTTGGCGGCGGCGGCCGAGGTGCCGATGACGCCCGGCACGGGATTGCTCACCGGTATCGACGATGCCCTCGCCCAGGCCGACGTCATCGGCTATCCCGTCATGCTCAAAAGCACGGCGGGCGGCGGCGGGATCGGGCTGTCGCGCTGCGACAATGCTGCGTCCTTGAGCGCTGCGTTCGACGGCGTGCAGCGCATGGGTGCCACGTTCTTTCGCGATAGCGGCGCATTTCTCGAGCGCTACGTCGATCACGCACGCCACGTTGAAGTGCAGATTTTCGGTGACGGCAACGGCCGCGTGGTGGCGCTGGGCGAACGCGACTGCTCGGTGCAGCGGCGCAATCAGAAGGTGATCGAAGAGACGCCGGCCCCCAACCTGCCGGCGGCCACGCGCGCCGCACTGCATCGTGCGGCGGTGCAACTGGGCGAGTCGGTGTCGTACCGGTCGGCGGGCACGGTGGAGTTCATCTACGACGCCGCGCGCGATGCCTTCTATTTTCTGGAAGTGAATACCCGTCTGCAGGTCGAACACCCTGTGACCGAAGCCGTTACGGGTCTCGATCTGATCGAGTGCATGTTGCGCGTGGCGGCGGGCGATCCTCTCGACTGGCAAGCACTCTCCGCGGCGCCCCAAGGCGCGGCGATCGAAGTGCGCCTGTACGCGGAGGATCCCATCAAACAGTTTCAACCGTCGCCCGGCGTGCTCACGGATGTGTCCTTTCCGGACGATGTGCGCGTGGATGGCTGGATCGCCACCGGCACCGATGTGCCAGCGTTTTACGATCCCATGCTGGCCAAACTCATCGTGCACGGCGCCACGCGCGACGAGGCGCTCGACCGGTTGGCGCGCGCGCTGGACGAAACGCGTCTGGCCGGCATCGCCACCAACCTCGATTACCTGCGCCAGATCGTCGGCAGTCCGCGCTTTCGCGCCGCCGAGCTGTCGACGCGATTTCTGGAATCGTTCACGTACGCCCCCTCGGCGATCGAAGTGCTCGAAGCCGGCACATATACGAGCGTGCAGGACTATCCGGGCCGGCTGGGCTACTGGCATATCGGCGTGCCGCCCTCGGGCCCGATGGACGACTACGCCTTCCGCCTGGCCAACCGCATCGTCGGCAATCCGGTCGACGCGGCCGGCCTGGAGACCACGCTGATCGGCCCCACGCTCAAGTTTCACTGCGACGCCGTGATTGCGCTGACGGGCGCCATGAGTGACGCGCGCCTGGACGACGCGGCCGTTGCGATGTGGACACCCGTTACCGTGCGGGCCGGGCAGGTGCTCACATTCGGCCGCGCAACCACCGGTTGCCGCAGCTATCTGGCTGTACGCAACGGCCTGGACGTGCCGATCTATCTCGGCAGCCGCGCCACGTTTGCCCTCGGCCAGTTCGGTGGCCACGCAGGCCGCACACTGCGGGTGGGCGACATGCTGGCCGTGGCGGACCCCACCCGCCCCGCGTCGCAGATGACCGCCCCCATTGCCGAGCCGGCCGCGGCGCCGGCGGCGCTCGTGCCCACCTACGGCCATCGTTGGGAGATCGGCGTGCTGTACGGCCCACACGGCGCACCCGACTTCTTTACCGAAGCGGCCATCGACGACTTCTTCGATACCGATTACGAAGTGCACTACAACTCCAACCGCCTGGGCGTGCGACTGCTTGGCCCCAAGCCCACGTGGGCGCGCGAGGACGGCGGCGAGGCCGGCCTGCATCCCTCGAACATCCACGATTGCGAATACGCCATCGGCAGCATCAACTTCACTGGCGACAGCCCCGTGATCCTCACGCGCGACGGTCCCAGCCTGGGCGGCTTCGTGTGCCCGGCCACGATCGTGCGCGCCGAATTGTGGAAAGTGGGCCAGGTGAAGCCCGGCGACCGCATCCGCTTCAAACGCGTCGCGTATGCGGCGGCGGTAGCGCTCGAAGCCGAACAGGATGCCAGCATCGCGGCGCTGGCGCTCGCCGACGACGCCGCAGCCGACGTGCTTGCCACGGCCGCGGCGGCGCTTGAGGCCACCGCGCCGGCAAAAGCCGCCGCGCCGACGTTCGGCGCCGACCTGCCCGCCTCCGACACGATCGTCGCTGGGCGACCGGCGCGCGATGGCGTGCCGTCCGTGTCGTACCGACAAGCCGGCGACGGCTATCTGCTGGTCGAATACGGCGAGAACATTCTTGATCTGGCATTGCGGATGCGCATCCATCTGCTCATGACCGCCGTGGATGCTGCGGCCATCGATGGCGTGCTCGAGCTGTCGCCCGGCGTGCGTTCGGTGCAGATTCGCTACAACAGCCAGGTGATCGCGCAAGGCGCCTTGGTCGAACGGCTGCTGGCGCTGGAGACCGGTCTGGCCGATGTGGCCACGCTCACCCTGCCCACCCGCGTGGTGTACCTGCCCATGGCCTTCGAGGATTCCGCCACGTTGGGTGCCGTGCAACGCTATCAGGAAACGGTGCGCGCCGGCGCCCCCTGGCTGCCCAACAACGTCGATTTCATTCAACGCATCAATGGCCTGGCGGATCGGGCCGAGGTCGAACGGATCGTGTTCGACGCCAGCTATCTGATCATGGGTCTGGGCGACGTCTATCTGGGCGCGCCGTGCGCCGTCCCCATCGATCCCCGGCATCGCCTGCTCACGTCCAAGTACAACCCGGCGCGCACCTTCACGGCAGAAGGCACGGTGGGCATCGGTGGCGTCTACATGTGCATCTACGGCATGGATTCGCCGGGCGGCTATCAGCTCGTCGGGCGCACGCTGCCCATCTGGAACAAGTTCCTCAAAAACCCGGACTTCAAGGACGACAAGCCGTGGCTGCTGCGCTTTTTCGATCAGGTGCGTTTCTATCCGGTGAGCGAAGCCGAGCTGGATGACTTGCGCGATGCGTTCCGCGAAGGCCGCGCTTCGGTGCGCATCGAAGAAGAGGTGTTCGACTTTGCCGCCTACACGCAGTTTCTCGAGCGCGAGGCCGACAGCATCACCGCCTTCCAGACCGCGCAGAAAGCGGCGTTCGATGCCGAAGTCACGCTGTGGAAGAACGAAGAGAGCACCGATATCGATATCGCCGCGCCGGTAGACAATGCCATCGAACTGGCGCCCGGCGAACAGTGGGTGTCGGCCGATATGTCCGGTAGCGTGTGGAAGATTCCGGTGTCGGTCGGGCAACGCGTGAACGCCGGCGATACACTCGTCATCGTCGAAGCCATGAAAATGGAACTCTCTGTGACGGCCCCCGTCAGCGGCACCATCAGTGCGATCCAGTGTGCACCCGGACGTCCGGTCAACACGGGCGATCCGTTGCTGGTGCTGTCGGTGGACGCCGAAGCCGCTGTGAGCTGATATGCGCCTTGCCGCCCTCCAAACCGGATCGTCTCCGAAAGCCGCCGCAGGCCCTGCGACCACGTTGGCCGATCAGGTCTATGAGCAGGTCAAGGACGATCTGTTTTCGTTCCGCCTGCTGCCGGGCGATCACTTCACTGAAGCGGATGTGGTGGGGCGTCATGGGGTGAGCCGCACGCCGGTGCGCCAGGCGCTCTACCGCCTGGAGCGCGAAGGTTTCGTCATCGTGCATCTGCGCAGCGGCTGGCAGGTGCGGCCGTTCGATTTCGAGCGTTTCGAAGCACTGTACGACGTGCGTATCGTGCTCGAACAGGCGGCGGTCGACCGTCTGATCGCGCATGCCGACATGGACCCCACGGGGTTGATCGAGGCATTGAAGAGCGTATGGCTGGTGCCGCCGGCCGAGCGGATACGCGACGGTGATCTCGTGGCCCGATTGGACGAAGCGTTTCACTGCAATCTGGTGGCCGCGGCCGGCAACGCCGAGATGACGGCCATCCACCGCGACGTGACCGAGAAGATTCGCATCATCCGGCAGTTGGACTTCACCAAGGACTTCCGGATCGACGCCACGTACATGGAACACGCCGCCATCCTGCGTGCCGTACTCGCGCGGCGTGGCGACGAAGCCCGCCGCATGCTCAAGTCGCACATCGAGATGAGCAAGGCGGAAGTACGCAAGATCACGCTGCACATGCTGCATGCCGCGCGCGACCGGTACTGATGCCCTGCTCCTGCACGACACGCCGCGTCTGAATCGCGGCGCACGCCCGGTATCGATTCACACCGGCTTCTTCACACCTGGGCGTATCAACGGACACGTCGAGCAATATTCGGCAGGATCGGTGGCCTTGAAGTAGAGGCAGCACGTCTTGCGGTACCGCACCCCGGTGCCGGGCTGCGGCACGCCGAGCGCCGATCCCGATCGCTGCGGCGCGCGTGCCTGGCCGGACGGGGGCCCACCGCCCCTGCGCGTGGCCGCCGTGCCGAGAAATCGCCTGAGCGGATGATCGGGCAACCCGAACACGGACGCGGACGCGTGGTGCATCAGATAGTCGAAATCGTCCTGCACCTGACGCCGCGCGCGTTCGCCATCGAGCTTCGCGAGCCGGCGCTCATACAGGCTGAAGACGCGCACGGCCGTGTTTTCCCACAGGATGCGGGGCGCAATGCCGCAGGCCTCGTGAAACACCGCCCATAACGGCGTCAGATGATCGGCAAACACGCGCTGCACCACCCGCTCACGCCATTCGGCGCGCCGGCAGTCCACGGGCCGGTCCACGCCGAGATCCTTCAGCACCATGCGCGACTGCCACGAGCCATCGCGATGCGCGTATTCGGTGATGCAGTTGTCGCGCGCCATGTTCAGCCCGAGATCGAAGGCCGACAACGCATAGAGACTGGGGCCCGTCACCAGAAACGCAATCCGCTTGGCCAGCAGCGACGCCGTCACCACGTGCGACGGCGAGCCGATCATTGGGCCCACGGTATCGAACAACTGGCGGCAGCGGTCGATATCGAGCAAGGCTGCGGTATCGATGGCGTAATCGACATCGCGATCGGCAGCACGCGCGAGCTGCAGATTTTGCGACAGCACCTGCCATTGCGCACGATCGAAAGGCCCCATGGTTCAGGCGTCCGGCAGGCCGCGCCGGCGGCGGCCGATCGGAATGCACAGCGGCGTGCCGTACAGCGGATCGGGGATCACGCGGCAATCGAGATCGAACACCGCCTTGACCATACGCTCATCGAGAATGCGCGCCGGCGGTCCCTGGGCGAAAATCCCGCGATCGTGCACCGCAATCATGTGATGCGCGTAGCGCGCGGCCAGATTCAGGTCGTGCAGCACCATGACGATCGTCTTGCAATGATCCGCATTCAAGGCCTCGAGCAGATCGAGCACTTCGATCTGATGCGCCAGATCGAGATAGGTCGTGGGTTCGTCGAGCAGCAGGATATCGGTATCCTGCGCGAGCGTCATGGCAATCCATGCGCGCTGGCGTTGCCCCCCAGATAACGAATCGACGCCCCGGTCCTTCAATGCGTAGAGATCGGTGGCATGCAGGATCGCCGTTACCGCATCCTGATCGGCGCGGGACCATTGCTGCAACCACGTCTGATGGGGATAGCGGCCCATGCGCACCAGTTGATCCACCGTCAGGCCTTCCGGCGCCACCGGCGTTTGCGGCAGTACGGCCAACTCGCGCGCCACTTGCACGGTGGGTGTGCGCTGAATGTCCGCGCCATGGAGCAGCACACTGCCCTGCGCCGGTTTCAGCAGCCGCGCCAGCGCCTTCAGGAGCGTGCTTTTGCCGCAGCCGTTGCTGCCCACGAGAACGGTGATCTGTGCGGCGGGGATCGCGACATCAAGCCCGTCGATCACGACGTGGCGACCGTATTCCAGCGTGAGCCCGCAGCCCTGCAGTGGGGGGATGGCAGATGACGTCTCGGCATTCGGCGGGAGCGGTGAACGGTTCGGCATGCGTAAGATCGGTAGGGGGTCAGCGGACTTGCCGCAGCAACAGGTAGACGAAGAACACGGCACCCAACAGCGACACGAACATGCCGGCCGGCAAGTCCATTGGCAGGAACAACGTGCGCCCGGCAAGATCGGCAGCCGCCACGAGAATGGCGCCCACGAGCGCCGTCACGACCGCCAGGCCGCCGAAGGTATGCGCCACGAGCGCACGCGCGATGTGTGGCGCAATCAACCCAACGAAGGCGATCGCCCCCGCATGCGCCACGGCACTGCCGGCCAACGCCACGCTCAGCGCCACCAGTGCCAGCCGGGTCGTCTGCATGCGCAGACCCAGACCGACCGCGAGCAGATCGTCGAGCTCGAGCACATTCACCCGCCGTGCCACCCACACCAACGCAGGCAAGAGCGCGCACAGCCATAAGAACATCGACTGCACCTCGGGCCATGAGGCGCCGAAGACGCTGCCGGTCAACCACACGTAGGCCGAGAGGGTGGAGGCCAGCGGGCTCAGCACCATCAACAGTGTCGTGACCGACGCCATCAAGGCCGAGATGCCGACGCCCGTCAGCACCAGCCGCAAGGGCGACACGCCCTGCTTCCAGGCGAGCAGGTACACCATCGCGGCGGTGGTGCTCGCGCCCACGATGGCGGCCACGGGCAGCCAGCGCAGGCTCATCACCGGCGCGAGGAAGGAGAGAAAAGCCACCGCCGCAGCGGACGCGCCCCCGGTGATGCCGAGAATATCGGGCGAGGCCAGCGGATTGCGCACGACCGATTGCAGGATCAGACCCGACAAGGCCAAGGCCATGCCCACCATGCACGCCATCAGGAGACGCGGCATCCGCAGGATCTCGATGATGAAGGTGTCGCGCCGGGGCCCCTCGCCGATCAAGGCGTTGGCCACATCGATCGGCCCGATGACATGCTTGCCGATGGCGAGCGAGGCGACGGCAACGGCCAGGCACACCAGCGCCAGCAGCACCGCCACCGCCCCCGTCCTGATGTTGATCTGCCGTGAGAAGCGGCGCGTTCTCAGGATGAGCGCATTACGCATGACGCAGCCCCCGCCGCACCATGACCACGAAAACGGGCGCGCCGATCATCGCGGTGATGGCGCCGATCGGCAACTCGCCGGGTGCGATCACGATGCGCGACAGGATATCCGCACCCAGCAACAGCAGTGCGCCGAATACGGCACAGCCCGGCAACAGCCAGCGGTGGTCGGCGCTCAATACACGACGCACCATATGCGGCACGATCAGGCCTACGAAACCGATGCTGCCGGCCATCGCCACGGCGCCGCCTGCCAGGCACACGATCGCTAACGCCACCAGCGCTTTTACCCACACCGTGCGCTGCCCCAGGCTCACGGCGATGTCATCCCCGGCCGCGAGCACATCCACGTGCCGGGCGAGCACGATGGCCGCCACGATCGCGCCGGCCGCGTACGGCATGATGGGTGCCACCGCGTGCAAACTGCGTTCCGCCGTCGACCCGGCCAGCCAGAACAGGATGCTGTCCAGCCCATCCTGGTTGACGACCAGGATCGCCTGGGTAAACGAAGCGAAAAGCGCCGTCACGGCGGCACCCGCCAGCACGATGCGCAGCGAAAACACGCGCGCGCGTTGCGTCGTACCCAACGCGTAGACCAAGGCGCCGGCCGTCGCCGATCCTGCAAACGCCACCGCCATCATGACCTGGAACGACGTGGGCGGCGCGAAGGCCGCCAACGCCACCAGGAAAAACATGGCGCCCGCATTGACGCCGAACAGACTGGGCGAAGCCAGCGGATTGCGCGTCAACGCCTGCATGAGCGCGCCGGCCACCGCCAGGCTTGCGCCCACGGCGATCGCGATCGCGGTGCGTGCCAGGCGCGTCGTGGTCACGATAATGTGATCGACGTTGCCGGGATCGTGATGGACGATCGCATCGACTGCCGTTCGCAGCGAAATGCTCGCGGGGCCGGTGACCAGGCTGATGACGGCCAATGCCAGCAATGCCGCGGCACCCGCCGCAAGCCGCCAGCCGCGCCGATCGGGCGGCATTCGTCGATCGGCGGCGATCATGTCGGCGGCACCAGCTTGGCGGCAATATCGTCGAGCATCAATTGCGCCCCCAGGATGCCGCCCGACAAACTCCACGTCACGTTGTCGACCTCGTACACGCGGCCATGGCGCGGCGCATCCAGCCGCGTCCACAGCGGATGCGCACGCCAGGCCAGATAGTTCTGCCGCACGGCTGGCCGATCCGAGCGCATGAGCACGAAGAAAACCTGCGCGTCGAGAAACGGAATCGCTTCGCGCGATGTGATTTTCTGCAGCGTTTGCGTGGCGTCCGCTTGGGCGGCGGTACGTGTAAAGCCGAGTTGGGCCAACACGCTGCCGGAGAAACTGTTCGGCAAGTACGCGCGCACGTGATCTTCGCGGAAATCCAGTACCGAAACCGTCATCGGCCACGCGGCGTCGAAGTGCGCGCGCAAGCGATCGCGCAGTGCCGCAACGCGCGTGTCCCACGTGGCCAGTACACGTTCAGCCTCGGCTGTTTTCCCCAGCGCCTGCCCCATCAAGGCAAGGGTGTCGCGAAACGAGAACACGTCTTCCACCGCGATCGTGGGCGCAATGCGCGACAGCAGGTTGTAGATGCGTTCGTTTCTGAAGCGCGACGCGACGATCAGATCGGGCTCCAGCGAAATCACGTCCTCAAGGCTCGGCTGGGTTTCCAACCCGACCTGTGCCACGCCTTCGAGCGCCGGCCGCAGGTACGCATACACCGGCTTCTGCGTCCACGATTCGACCACGCCGATGGGCGTCACACCCAGGCTCACTGCGGCATCGGTAGCGCCCTGGAAGAGCGTGATCACGCGCGAGGCACCCAGCGGCACTTGCGTGCGTCCCAGGGCGTGCACGATCTCACGCGATGCTGCGGCACGCGCCCAGGAGATCAGTCCGGGCCCCGCCAGGCTACAGGCCAACGCCTGCAGGACGCGCCTGCGCGCGTGCAGAGCGGGGGAAGGCGGTGAAACGACGTGGCGCATGGCGGTCAAAACTTGAGCGAGTAGCCCAAGGTCACCGTGCGGCCACGGCCGGCGAAATAGCGGTTGGGTTCGACGAGAGCGCTCTGCGAGTAATACGTGATGTATTGCTTGTCGAACACATTGGCCATCGCCAGGCGCATCGTGCCCTTCGGCAGTTTGTAGCTCATGGCGGCATCGACCAGCGTGTAGCCATCGAAGCGCTTGGCAGGATCGTCGAACGATTGATTGAATGCGTGCTGCACTTGCACGAACGACGAGAGCTTGTCGTTCCAGTCGGCCGACCACGTGCCGATCAGGCGGTTGGGCGCCACGTTCAGGCCGTCGAGCGCCGCGTCTACACGGCCGTCGCCATCGCTATCGTAGCGGCCACGCGTATAGGCATACGACAACTTGGCGCGATGCGCCTGGTTGAAGCGATAACCCACGCTGGTTTCAAAGCCCTGGATACGCGTCTTCTCGCGCGCCATCATGAACGCGCCGTTGACGGGAACGATACGGCTGCCGAAATCCGAGTTCGACTGGAAATAACTCAGGTCGTAATCCCAAGCGCCTTGCTTGATGCGCGTGCCCACCTCCACGCTTTTCGTGAGGATGGGCTCGAGGCTGCTCAAGCTGTCGACCGTCGTGCCGGGCGTGTTGATCGCGCGCAGCACGCGCCCTACGTCGGGCATGCCGAAGCCTTCGGAATAACTCGAGAACAACGTCACGGCTTCGATCGGCGTGTAGACCACGCCGGCGTTGAACAAGGTTTCGTTGAACTTCAGCTTGCCGCCATCGACGTTCACACGGTTGTACCGGGCCAGCGTTTGGTAGCTGTCGATCTTCAGATCGGCCATCTCGTGGCGCACACCGCCGTGCAGCGTCACGTTATCCAGCACCTTGTATTCGCCCTGCGCAAACAGCGACAGGTTGCGGTACTCGGATTCGGGCACGTAGGTGCGACCCGTACCGTAGAGATCCTGTTTGCCCTTGTCGAACAACGTGTCGAACCCGCCCGTGAGCTTGAAGCGGCCGTCGAACATGCCGTCCTTCATCAGGCTGACCTTGCTGCCGTATTTCGACGCGACCGAGCGCGATTGATCGTAGAGCGTACCCACAGGGGCGATGCGCGGGTCCTGGAACGTGGACGAATTATCGGCGCCGAAAAGTCCTTCGAATTCCTGATTGAACACCATCGCGTTCAATTCCATCCCGGCCAGATCGTGATGGGTGTAGGCCATGCTGGAGGTCCACACATCGTTCCAGGCCGGCAGCCCGTTGATGTCGCCCTCGATCGAGGTGGTGGGCAGGCCGGTGGCGCGATCGCCCGGCACACCGACGTAATTGCCTTTGGATTTGATCTTGTAGCGATTGAGCGAAAACTGCAGGCGTTGATTGTCGTCGAACCAGTAGCCTACCTTGGCCAGCACATCGTACGTGCGCGAATCCATGAGATCGCCCTGCGTCACGTCGGCGCCGATGGCGCGCCCGCGGCCGTCGCGATACAAGCCTTGATCGTCGTAGCCGACCGAGAACAGATAATCGAGCTTGTCCGAGCGGCCATCCGCGCGATAGGTGGTTTTGTAGCTCAGGGTGTCGGCATTGAGTTTGTGCGTCGGTACCGTGGCTTGCACATCGATATGCTGATTGAACGCGCCGTTTTCGGGGCGTCGCGTAATGATGTTGATCGTGCCGCCTGTCGCGCCCAATCCGTTGAGGGCATTGGCGCCCTGCACCACTTCGATCCGCTCGACCATGGCGAAATCGATCGTATGCACCTCACGCCCCGTGGGACGGAGCGGATTCGACTGCGGCACGCCATCGATCATGATGAGCGGCGTGCGCCCCCGCAGCGTCTCGCCACTGCCGTTCATCTTGCCTCGGCTCGGGGTATACGACGGCAACAGGTTGGCCAACACGTCCGACGAATTGCTGGAGATCGTCAACTGCCGTTCAATCTCTTCCTTTTCGATGATGACGACCGTTTGGGGCGCTTTGTCGGCCTCGATGTCCGATCTCGAAGCGGACACCACGACGGGTTCCAAGGTGGTGCTTGTGCGCTCGGCACCCTGCGCATACATCGATTGCGACACCAGCAACGGCGCAATCGCCACGATCAAACTGCCCTTCGTCAAAACGCGTTCCACCTTCACTTCAGCGACGCACCATCACGCCATATCATTAATGGGAATAACTATTGTTCTCTTTACCTTTTTCAATGGTAGTCGACCGAGTCGCCGGCGTAAATGCCGATGAGGTAACGCCGCCGTGATTTCGTTGTACGCAGGCACTGCGCTTGCCGCTCTGCCCGGGCCGCATCCTTTATATTTCGACCATCATTTATAATAAAGGCCGTCGCGTAACGAACGGCGAGCGAACGTACGCCATCCTCGAGGAGACATGCATGAGAGTCAGTCGCGAGCAAGCCGCCGAGAACCGGGAGCGCATCATCGCCGTCGCTTCGGGATTGTTCCGAGAGCGGGGTTTCAATGGTGTGGGTGTTGCCGATCTGATGCAGTCTGCCGGCCTCACCCATGGCGGCTTCTATGGCCACTTCGAGTCCAAGGAAGACCTCATGGCGCAAGCGTCGGCCCGCGCCCTCGATGGATCGCGCGACCTGTGGCGCGACCTGGCGAGCGAACACCCCGATCGCCCGTTGGATGCGGTGCTGGATCACTATCTATCGAGCGCCCACCGCGATCGGCCGCAACATGGCTGCCTGTTGACCTCGTTGGGGAGCGATGTGGCACGCCAGGGGGTGGATGTGCGACGCACCGTTACCGAGCGCTTCACCAGCATGATCGGGCTGATCGAGTCGTGGATTCCGGGGCGTTCGCAAGCCGCCAAGCGGCGCCGTGCGCTCGCTGCGTATTCGACCATGGTCGGCGCCATGATGCTGGCGCGGATGGTGGACGATCCCGAATTGTCGGACGAAATTCTCGCCGCCTCGCGGGCACATCTACCCGGCGGCCAAGGGTAGGCCGGAACCAGCGGGTGTCCCGTGTCGGGCATCGTCGACGACGGCGCGGGTTGGCCGCGCTCCCCGACGATCGAGCCGGCAGGACCGCGGTTGCGATGCGGCACGCCGGCATGGCATGATGCCCGCCGGCACCCCACCCCCGAAGGATCGCTTCCATGATCGACCTGTATGGCATGAGCAGCCCCAACGTCGTCAAGATTATCTTGATGCTTGAGGAAATCGGCACGCCCTATCGTTTTCATCCCATCGAAGTCTGGCGCAAAGAACAGTTCGGCGAGGCGTTTCGCGCCCTCAATCCCAACAGCAAGGTCCCGGTGATCGTCGATCAGGACGGCCCCGGCGGCGAGCCCTATACGGTGTTCGAATCGGGCGCGATCCTGACCTACCTGGCTGAAAAAACGGGCCAGTTGCTGCCGGCTGCCGGCCGCGCACGCTACGACGTGCTGCAATGGCTCACGCTGCAACTCACGGGGCTCGGGCCGATGTTCGGCCAGTATGTGCACTTCACCCGCTTCGAACCCAACGCGTCCGACTACGCGCGCTCGCGCTACACGACCGAAGCCGTGCGGCTGATCGATGTGCTGAACGAGCGGCTCACCCATGTGCCCTACCTGGGTGGTGATGCGTATTCGATTGCGGACGTGGCCACGTATCCGTGGATCGCGCGCCTCGAAGCGCTCAAGTTGCCGGTCGACGGCCGCGATGCCCTGCTGCGCTGGCGCGACACGGTGGCCAACCGCCCCGCAGCGACGCGCACCGCGTTGCGCACCATCGAGATTCAGCAAGCCGGCGATGCCTCGCGCGCCGCCGCCACCGCCGACGACCTGGATCGCATGTTCGGCCGCGGCCGCTACGCGCACCAGGCGAGCTGACCGTCTGCCGATGCGTGGGTATCGCCTCACGCATCGGCGCCTCTTCCCTGCATCGACACCACCATGCCGAACTCACCACCGCAAGCCGCCATCCCCGCCTATTACATGCGCGGCGGAACCAGCAAGGGCGTGTTCTTCCTGCCTGAAGATCTGCCGACCGACCCGGCACGCCGCGACGCGACGCTGCTGCGTATCGTGGGCAGTCCCGATCCGTACGAGAAGCATATCGACGGCATGGGCGGGGCCACCTCAAGCACCAGCAAGGTCGTCATCGTAGGCAAAAGCGCGCGCGCGGATTGCGACGTCGATTACTGGTTCGGCCAGGTCGCGATCGCCACGCCGCTGGTCGACTGGACCGGCAATTGCGGCAATTTGACGGCCGCCGTGGGACCGTTCGCCATCCATCGCGGCCTCATCGATGCACCGCACGATGGCTTGGCCACGGTGCGCATCTGGCAGGCCAACATCGGCAAGCGCATCATCGCGAAAGTGCCGATGCGCGATGGCGCCGTGCAAGAAATGGGCGATTTCGTGCTCGACGGCGTACCCTTTCCAGCAGCCGAGATCGCGCTGGCGTTCCTCGATCCCGGTGCGGACGATGCCGAAGGCGGTGGCGCGATGCTGCCAACCGGCAATGCCGCGGACCGGCTGACGATCCCCGGTGTGGGCGAGATCGATGTCACCTTGATCAACGCCGGTAATCCCACCGTCTTCGTGCATGCGGCAGCGCTTGGCCTGACTGGCATCGAATTGCCGCGTGCCATCGATATCCAACCCGATCTGCTCGCACGCTGCGAGGCCATTCGCGCCCACGGCGCGGTCGCGATGGGCCTGGCCGAGAGTGTGGAATACGCCAGCACCAAACGCCAAAGCACACCGAAGATTGCGTTCGTGGCGCCGCCCGCCGCATATGCCGCCACGAGCGGGGCCGCCGTTACCGCCGCCGATATCGATCTGGTGGCGCGCATTTTCTCGATGGGCAAGCTGCATCACGCCATGACGGGCACCGGCGCGGTGGCGATCGCGGCCGCTGCGGCCGTGCCGGGCACCATCGTCGCGCAGGCGCTCGGTGGCGCACGCGAGGGCCTGCGTTTCGGCCATCCTGCCGGCGTCCTGCAGGTTGGCGCGCGCGCCGAGCAGCGCGACGGTGTGTGGCAGGTGACGCAAGCGCTGATGAGCCGCAGCGCCCGCCGGCTGATGGTCGGGCAAGTGTTCGTTCCCGACATCGAATAGCGCGGCTCTCAGGCTTGACGATCAGTTCTTTGCCGGTCCTGGCAAGGGTGGTGGCGGCGTGGATGCCTCAGGACCGGCAGCGGTTGCCGTCGGCGCATCGGCCGGCGGCATCGCGGCCGACATGGGCGGCACCACGCTCGCGTCCGCCTGCCTGCCGTCGCGCCGGCCCTCCAGGCTGCCCAGCAACATCGTAGGCTGCTGCGACATCTCGATCTTGGCGGCCGACAAGCGGTTGAGTATTTCGAACAGCAAGGCACTGCGTACCGTGTACGACTGCCGGGGCGACGATACCGATCCCGACGCATTGAACATCAGATGCGTGCCGTCGATCCCATCGAGGAACACATTGGGCGCCGGCGTTTCAAGCACATCCGGGTTGTCCTGAAATACGGACAACATGATTTCACGCACGCGCTGCGCATCGGTGCCCAACGGCAACGGCATTTTCACCGTGACCACACCCTGCGGATTGGCGTGTGTGACGTTGCGCACATGCTTGGTGATGAACTCGGAATTGGGCACGATCAACGTCGATCGATCCGACATCTGAATTTCCGTCGCGCGTACGTTGATGCGTCGGATATCGCCCTCCACGCCCGCACTCAACGAGACCCAGTCGCCGACCTTCACCGGACGCTCCGCCAGCAGAATGATGCCGGAGACGAAGTTCTGCACCACCGCCTGCAAGCCGAAACCGATCCCCACCGACAGTGCGCTGGCGACCCACGCCACGCGTTCGAGGCCGATGCCGACGGCAGACATGGCCAACGCCACAGCGATCACAAAACCCGCATAGCCAAAGAGCGCCGCGGCCGACAGTTGCATGCCAGGGTCCAGCGTGGTGGTCGGCAGATAACGATCACGCAGCCAGCGCTTGAGCATCTTGACCGCGATCAGTCCCACCACCAGCACGATCAGCGCCTGCATCACGGTGCCCGGCTTGATCAGCACTTCGCCGATCGCCAGCCCGCTTTGCAATTGCCCCATGCGCTGGAACAACTCCATGGGCCCGGCGCCGAACGGCGCCAGCACCAGCAACAACGCAAACAACGCGATCAACACCCGGCCAACACCCGATAGCAGCACGGCCGCCTGATCGCGGGCGCGCGGCTCGTAAGGTTGATTCTTGCCCGATGCGTCGACCTGCGTGGCGCTGCGCAAGGTGGAGAAGAAATCCTCGATCAGCACGCTGAGCAGATAGGTGCTGGCGAGAATGATGATGAGCCAGACCATCTGCTTGAGCAGGAAGTTGCCGAAGGCGACGTAGCCCACCAGCACGCTGCCCACCGCGCCCACGATCACGCACCACAGCACGCCGGCAAGCACGCCCAACCACAGCGGACGGGGCGGTGGCGGCTCGACCTGGGTCGCCGCGTCGTCATCCTGTGCTTCCGCTGCAGAGGCCTGCTTGGCCTGAGCCTCGCGAATCACCCGCCGGCGCAGCCGTTCGCCGCGCCGCAGCGCGTAGCCCAACACGACGGCCAGGCCGAACGCCACCACGCTGTTCAATGCAATCGTGGTGGTGAGGCGAAAGTTGAGCAAGGTGACGAAGCGATCCAGCGACCACACGAGCACCACCACGATGCCCAGGGCGATCGGCAGCCAGCGCATGCGCAGCGCGATCAGATCGGGAATCGATGGCAGGCGCCATGAGGGGCGGTTGGGCGAGAGCAATGCCCGGCCCAGCCCGGCCACGTAGCCGCCGAAGAACATCACGCCAACCAGACCGGTGGCGAAGGTGGCCAGGTCACCCGTGAGCACGGAGCCCCAACTCATCCCCAGATAAAACAACTCGGCGATCAACCCCGGCGCAGCCACGCCCAGCAGCACGACTGCCACCGCATAGAACGACCGCCGCAAACGGCCCGACGGCACCCGTGCCGCGGTGATGCCCGTCAGCCGCTTGCTCGCCCAGATACGCACGCCGAAGATGGCGCCGATGAGCAGCAGCACGCCGGCCCACACCCACAACGGCGTGGCGATGGCAGCGGCGAGTGCTTCGTCCCACAGCGCTTTCAGGCGATCCCGATCGCGTGGCCAATCGCCCTGAAACTCGGACCAGAACGAAGGCGTCAGCACCGAGGGCCGACGCTCACCCAGCGCGGCCGAAAACTGCGAGCGCCGCAGAGACGAGATCGTTTCGATCGCCTGCCCGCTCTCCACCGCCAGCAAGCGCGCGAGCTTGATCTGCGAATCGAGCGCCGTGCGTTGCTTGTTCAGATCGGACCGCTGCGCCGCCACGTCCGGCGCTTCTTTCACGCCTTCGGCAACTTCGCCCAACTCTCCCAATCGGGCGTTCACACTCGTGAGCTGCGGCGTCAAGGCATCCGCCTTCGATCCCGCCTGCCCCTGCATCTCCACGAGCGATTCGCGCATGTCGACCAGCGCGGTGTCGTCGGGTTGTTCCTTCAACTGTTTCTGGATGGCGTCCAGATCCTTGCGCGCCTGATCCAGATTGATTTCGGGCGCCTTGTCCTGAGCGGCCGCCAGCGCCGTGAAAAATGCCAGCAGGCACATGACCACGATCTGCCAAACCCGGCGCTGCCCCCTGCGACCCACAGACTTGGACGCGCGCGCGGGCACGGCACCGGCTCGCACAGACTGCAGGGGGAGAGAAACTGACATGGCGGGAAAGCCGCGGGCGACGCCCACGGTAAAGTCGAGGTCGCCCAGCATAGCAAGGCGACCTCTCCTTAACTGCAACAAAGCATGGCGGCGGGTATCAGGCCGCTGTCAGGAAAACGACATCAGCGCGCCTTGCGGTGGTCGATCCAGTCGTCCCCGGCCACCGGCCGCGCAGCGGCCGCCAGTTCCGGATCCACCGGGTAATACCAGCAGCGCACCGGCTGGCCGGCGACAAGCACATCCACCTCCTGCCGCACGAACACGGTTCGGCGGGCAGCATCGTATTCCTCGATCTCGTCGAGCACCGGCAACAGCCGGGGATCGATGCGATACACCTCGCCACGCACGCGCCGATCGGGCACATCGGCGAGCAGTCCCGGCCAGTCGCCGAAATCGATCAACGCGCCGGCCACATCGCTCGCCCCTACCCACACCGGCTCAGGCAGCGACCGCCCCTTGGCCACCAAAGCGAGATCGTTGATTTCGCCCCGGCGCAGCGTGCCGTAGATGAAAACATGCGTGACCGGCACCGGCGGCACTGCCTCAAGCGCCTCCCTGGGCGCGCAGTCGCGGCGCGATGCCAGCTGGCTGATGAAAAACCACAGCAGTCCGCTGGCCGCCACGCCAAGACCCAGGGCCAGCGCCAGGCGGAAGGCACTGCCGTACACCCAAGGCGCCATCCAGCCGCTCACGGCCGAGAAGAACACCATCTGCACGAACCCCAGCACCGAGGCGGCCATGCCCGAGAGCTTAGGCTGGCGCGTCAACACCTGCAGCGTCATATTGGGAATCGCGATGGCAAGCCCGAAATTGAAGAAAGCCAACGGCAGCACCGCCCAGGGCAACTGCACCGGTTCAGCCACCGCGGCGTACGTCATGTTGGCCACGCAACTGAGCACCATCACCAGATAGGCCATGCCGATCATGCGGCCTGGCGACCAGCGCGAAGAGAGCCGCGCGGCCGCGAACGACCCCGTGGTCAGGCCCACCACCAACGGGATGAACAGCCAGCCGAATGCGGTATCGGGCAAGCCCAGCACATGCGTGACGAAATCGTGTGCCGCGCCGATCAAAAACGCGAAGCCGGCGAATAATACGCCGAAGGCCAGCGCGAACGCCATGAACACGCCGTCGCGCGCGATCGTCATGTAATTGGTGGCCAACGCCCGTACCGAGAAGGGTTGCCGACGCGGCGGCGCGAGTGTTTCGGGCAGACGGCGATAGCACAGCACGCAAGCGGCCAGTGCCAGGGCGGCGAGCAGCACGAACACCGAGCGCCACCCCAGCGACGTCGACAGATAACCGCCCAGAATCGGCGCGATGGCGGGCGACACACTGAACACCATGATGATGTAGGACAGCGTGCGACGCGCCACCGGACCCTCATAGCAGTCGTTCACCACCGCCTGTCCCACGACCATGCCGGCGCCCGCCGACAGGCCTTGCAGCACGCGCCCCACAAGGAGCCAATCGAAGCTGGGCGCAAAGGTGGCGAGCACCGAGCCGGCGATGTACACCAGCAGCGACACGATCACCACTGGTCGGCGGCCGAACGAGTCGGACAAGGTGCCGTGCAGCAAGGTCATGACGGCATACGCCACCATGTAATAGCCGAGCGTGCGCTGCACGGCCTCCTGCGGCAGGCCGAACTCTTGCCCGATGGCGCCGAAAGCCGGCAGATAGGCGTCGATGGACAGCGGGCCGATACACGCCAGCACGCCGAGAATGGCGATCATCGTGCGATAAGGCGGCACGTGGGCGAGACGGGAGAAAGACGAAGGTGATGCAGACATAGCTCTTGAAACCGTTTGGGGCAGTGCCGGCGGAGATTGCCGGCCGGGCCCGCGCGGCATGCGGCGAGCCCAAAGCGGCACGTGCGCGCCGCCCCAATGAAAAAGGCCCGCGACAGCGGGCCGGTGAGGGGAATTATAGACACCCCCCACATTACGGTTGTGTCAGCGCTATATGAGCGCTTGATCCATCGCGCGATTCAGCAAGACGAGATTCAAGGCATCGACTTGCGGTAAGCGTCCACGATCGCAGCGCCTTCGGGGCCGGCTTTCTCGAGCCATTCCTTGAGCATCGGGTCGCCGACGACTTTGCGCATATCCGCCTTCAGGCTGTCTTGCGGCTGGATGATCTCCATGCCGTTTTTCTGCAGCAGTGCCAGGTACTCGCCGTCCTTCTGCTCGGAGATTTTCCACCCGCGCGTCTCGGCGTCGGCAGCGGCTTTCATCACCGCATCCTGCGTCGGCTTGTCCAGCGCATCGAACGCCTTCTTGTTCACGAACACGGCATTCTTCGGCAGCCAGGCCTGGAAGTTGTAGTAGTTCTTGATATGTTCGTAGGTCTTGGTGTCGTAGCCGGTGGCACCCGAGGTCATGAACGAATCGATCACGCCGGTCGCCATGGCGGCCGACAATTCCGCCGCCTGAATCGTCACCGGTTGCGCTTGCAGCAGTTCGGCAATGCGGCCCGTGGCGGGGCTGTAAGCGCGCCACTTCGCGCCCTTCAGATCGGCCAGCGAGTTGATCTTGTTCTTCACATACAAGCCCTGCGTGGGCCACACGACGCTGTACAGCAGCACCATGTTCTGATCGTTGAAGCGCTTCTGCAGTGCCGGCTTTTGCGCCTGGTAGAGCTTGTAGGCCTTGGGATAACTATCGGCCAGGAACGGAATGCTGTCGGTACCGAAGATCTGCCATTCGTTCTGGTAATTGGCCAACAGGATTTCACCCGCCTGAGCCTGGCCGCCTTGCACGGCGCGTTTGATCTCGGGTGCCTTGAACAGCGACGCGTTGGCGTGCACTTGAATCTTCAACTTGCCCCCCGATGCCTTGTCGACGTCGGATGCAAATTGCATGATGTTTTCAGTGTGGAAATTGGTTGCCGGATAAGCGGTCGGCATGTCCCACTTGGTCTGCGCGTGGGCGATGCCGGATGCGGCTGCAAGGGGCAGCAGCGCAATGGCGGCGGTGAGCAAGCGACGGGTCGACATCATGAAGCACTCCAAGGATCGGATGGAAGCGTTGAAAGACTGAAAAGGGCCGCTGACTCGAGGCTGAAGAACCTCGTCAAGTGCGTTGAAGTCTAGAAACCGTTGATATAAATTGTCAATAAATTATCAACGTAATGCGGGTTACTACTATGACGAGACACACCACAGATCCTCTCAAACCCGCCCGCACCAGAGCCGTGCCGTCGCGCACCAAACCGGCGCGCGCACCGGTCGCGCGCAAGCGGCCCACACGCAGTTTGGGGATCGTGTCGTCGTCGCATTTGGTGTCGCCCCGCAGCCGCGAATCGTCGGAATTTGAGTTCGCGTTGATCGTGGCATGGAACGCGTTTTCGCGCTGGTGCGTGCGCTGCATGGCGGCCGCCGGCAACGTCGAACTTACAATCACCGATGTGTTGATGCTGCACCATGTGAACCATCGCGCACGCAATAAAAAACTCGCCGATATCTGCTTCGTACTCAACTACGAAGACGCGCACGTGGTGGCCTATTCGTTGAAAAAATTGGTCGCGTCAAAGCTCGTGCAAACCGAGAAGGTAGGCAAGGAAGTGTTCTACAGCCCGTCCAGAAAAGGCGAAGAACTCGTCGCGCAATATCGTGAAGTGCGCGAGGCCTGTTTGCTCAACAATCTGGGCAGCGAAATGAATACCGAGATCGGCCAGATGGCCAAACTGCTGCGTACGCTGTCAGGCGCGTACGATCAAGCGGCTCGTGCCGCGACTTCCCTGTAAGGCCGCGGCGCGCCATTACACATCGCGCGGCGCGACGCCGAAGTGACGCCGAAAGGCAGTCGAGAAATTGGCGGGATGATCGTAGCCCACCTCAAGCGCAATCTGCGTGATCGGCAATCGGCCGCTTCGAATCAAGACCATCGCCCGTTCCATACGCAACTGCTGTAGATATGCCGTGGTCGTCGAGCCCTGCACTGCCTTGAAGGTGCGGGTGAATTTCGACTCGCTCATCCCGGCTTGTGCGGCAAGCTGCTTCACACTGCGCGGGCGGCTCCCCTCACCTTGTGCCAGACGGGCGATCACGCGCGCGACCGTTTCGCGGTCACGCAACGAGACCGTAGACGGCGCCGACACCTGACCACCCATCCGCTCGAAGAAAACGCGCACGATATCGTGCGTGCAGGACTGCAATCGCAGTCTGCGGCTGAAGACATTGCTGCACGGCTCGAAGTACGTTTGTGCGGCCTGCAACAACGCATCGCCCAACGTGGTTCGAAACAGCGTGAACCCCAAGGGCTCTCCATCGAGAAAATGACGCAGGGCACCGTCGTATCGCTGCGCATCGATACCCAGTTCATCGATCAGGTAATCACGCGAACACGATACGGTGACCGAACGCTCGCGTTCGCCCCCGCGGAAGATCTCGATCTTGCGCGCGCCACGCGGTTGCGCCAGCGCACTGCACGACAGCGCTGCCACATCGTGCGCCGGTTGGCCGCCATCCGTGACGCCCGAGCGGCCGGCCACCCGCAGGTGGATCTTGAGCGCGCCGCTGCAGTCGTAGTGTTCTTCCAGCGCGTGATCGCGCGTGACGTCGGCCCAGCTGGCCGACAGACCATCGGCCAGAATCAACGTATCGCGAAAGCCTTGAATGCCGGGCGCAGTAGGCCGGGTGGCAATGAAGCACGCGGCGCCCACAGGCGCGATGTCCACCACCTCGAACGAATGGGGCACATAGGCATGCAGGCCCTGACCCGGAATACGTTGCACGGCCGCCTCCATTCTTGCGTCGCCGCTGATAACGACGGCCACGTTAAAGGCCGGGTGCCGATTTCGTCAAGACGAACCCGCGTGGCATCAACGCCTCGCGGGTTAACCCCTAAGCTCCGCCACCACCCTGGGCGCGCTGCCGGATGCGCAAACAAATCGTACCGGCGCGCATAAGTGTGCCGCAGCCGCCAGGCATAAGCTCTGCGCTAACCCACTCAGGAGCTGTGCGATGCAAGGCGTTCCCCCCTCGGTCAATCCGCGCACCGGCCTGCGGCCGCATTTTTCGGTATGCCGACGCGCCGGCGACCTGATGTTTGTCTCAGGTCAGATGGCATTGGGACCTGCGTTCGATATCGTCGGCAAGGACGTCGGCGAGCAGACGCGCACGTGCCTGACCTATATCGGCGATCATCTCAGGACGGTGGGGCTGAGTTTGAGCGACGTGGCCAAGACCACCGTCTGGCTGACGCGCGTCGAGGATTTTCCCGCGTTCAACGACGCCTATAAGGCCTTTTTCGACGGCGGGCCCCTGCCCGCACGGTCCACCGTGCGCGCAGACCTGATGATTCCCGGCGCCCTCGTCGAAATCGAAGCCATTGCACTGTGCAAGGACATCGCACCATGAGCACCGCTGCGTCACCTGCCCTCGCCGATACGCCGGCCATTGCGTGGATCAAACGGCTGGTCGCGATCGACACGACCAGCCGGCACTCGAACCTCGGTTTGATCGAGATGGTGCGCGACGACCTCAAACGCGCCGGCATCGACGCCTTGCTCAGCCACGATGCCACCGGCACGAAGGCGAATCTGTTCGCAACGGTTCCTGCTGCGGACGGCACGACCCAGGGCGGCATCGTGCTGTCCGGCCACACGGATGTGGTGCCGGTCGACGGGCAGCCGTGGGATGCCGATCCGTTTACGCCGGAAGTGCGCGACGGCAAATTGTTCGGCCGAGGCACGTGCGATATGAAGGGGTTCGTCGGCACGGCCCTCGCGCTTTTGCCGCAAATGCAACAGGCACGCCTCACGCAGCCCATCCACTTCGCCCTGTCGTACGACGAGGAACTGGGCTGCGTCGGCGCACCGGTCATGCTGGCCGACCTGCAGGCGCGCGGCATTCGCCCCGACAGCTGCATCGTGGGTGAACCCACGTCCATGCGCGTCATCGTGGCGCACAAGGGCATCAATACGTTCCGCTGCTGTGTGAAAGGGCATGCCGCCCACTCTTCGCTCACACCCAAAGGTGTCAACGCCATCGAATATGCGGCCAGGCTCATTTGCTTCATCCAGGATCTCGCCGAAGAAATGCGTGCACGTGGCCCTTTCGATGAGGCGTTCGATGTGCCGTTCAGCACCGCGCAAACCGGCACGATCCAGGGCGGCATTGCATTGAATACGATTCCCGAGGATTGCCGCTTCGATTTCGAGCACCGCAATCTGCCGGGCACCGACCCGGCACGTTTCTTCGATCGCATACACGCCTACGCCAACGAGACGCTGCTGCCGCGCATGCGCGCCGTGCATCCGGGGGCCGCGATCGATCTGACGAAGATGTCGATCGCGCCGGCGCTGGACGCATCCGAGCAGGCCGCGATCACACAGCTCGTGCGGGCATTGAGCGCCGATAACGCGCGTCGCAAGGTGGCGTACGGCACGGAGGCCGGACAATTCCAGCGCGCCGGCATCGCCTCCGTCATTTGCGGCCCGGGCGATATCGAACAGGCACACAAGCCCAACGAGTTCGTGACCACGGCGCAGATCGCGCAGTGCGAGGCGTTCCTCGGCAAAATGATTCGCAGCATCTCTCAATAGTCCCCTTGCGGCGTACTGCCGCACGGTCGTGTTCGCCCATCCTGGATCTTCGACCATGTCTACCTTCACCACCCCGCATGCATCCGCGCGCGACGAGACGCCCCCTGCCGCCTGGCGCATCATCATTGCCGCCTCGATCGGCAATGCGCTCGAGTGGTTCGACCTCGTGGTCTACGGCTTTTTCGCCGTCACCATCGCCAAACTGTTTTTCCCCAGCGGCAGCGACTCGATCTCGCTGCTGCTCACGCTCGGCACGTTCGGTGTGTCGTTCTTCATGCGACCGCTGGGCGCCCTGGTGCTCGGCATCTATGCCGATCGTGTGGGACGGCGTGCCGCGCTCACCGTATCGATCCTGCTGATGATGGTGGGCACCCTGCTCATCGCCGTGATGCCCACGTATGCGGCGATCGGGGTATGGGCGCCGATCGGGATCGTCCTGGCGCGGATGATCCAGGGGTTCTCGGCCGGCGGGGAATTCGGCAGTGCCACGGCGTTCCTCGCCGAGCATGCACCCAAGCGGCGGGGCTTCTACGCCAGTTGGCAGGTTGCCAGCCAAGGGCTGACCACGTTGCTGGCAGCGGGCTTCGGCGCCGGGCTCACCAATTGGCTCACGCCGGAGCAGATGCTGTCGTGGGGCTGGCGGGTGCCATTCTTCTTCGGCTTGTTGATCGGCCCGGTCGCCTACTACATCCGTACGCGTATCGACGAAACGCCGGAGTTTCTCGCTGCGGAACCGTCGAAGACGCCTCTTGCCGACACCTTCTCGCATCATCGCGCGCGTCTCATTCTTGCCATCGGCACCGTAGTGCTCGGTACGGTGGCCACTTACCTCGTGCTTTACATGCCGACGTACGCGGTCAGGCAACTCGGCATCCCGCAGTCGGCCGCCTTCACCGCCACCCTGCTCACGGGGGTGGTGCAGTTCATTTGCGCACCCATCGTCGGCCACTGGTCGGACCGCCACGGCCGCACGGGCGTGATGCTGCTGGCCGCGCTGCTTTTTCTCGTCCTGATCTATCCCATGTTCGCCATTGTGGCCGCGCATCCCACCTTCGGCACCATGATCGGCGTGCAGATCGTGATTGGCGTGTTGCTGTCGGGCTATTTCGGCGCCCTGCCCGCGTTGCTCACCGAAATCTTCCCGGTGCAGAATCGCACCACCGGCATGTCACTCGCCTACAACATCGCCGTCACGATCTTCGGCGGGTTTGCGCCTTTCATCATCACGGGCCTGATCGATGCGACGGGCAGCAAACTTGCGCCGAGCTTCTATCTGATCTTCGCCTCACTCATCAGCATCGCGGCCATCTTCGGGGTGCGCAAGCGCCTGGGCATGCGATGACACGACACGGATTTCCGCCATGACCACAACCCACCGATCCCCTCCTGCCGAACCCGCCATTGCCGACCGCGCCGCGATCGCCGCACAGCACGAGGTGCTGCGCCAATGGATACGCGAAACGCCTGTGGTGGACCGCGACGACTTCCTGCCGGTCGCCGGCACGCGGATCAACTTCAAGTTCGAACTGCTGCAAGCCAGCGGCACCTTCAAGGCGCGTGGCGCCTTCTCGAACATCCTGGCGCTGAATCCGGCGCAAAAATCGGCCGGCGTGACGTGCGTGTCGGCCGGGAACCATGCGGTGGCGGTAGCGTACGCGGCAATGCGCCTGGGCGTATCCGCCAAGGTCGTCATGATCAAGACGGCCAGTCCGGCGCGAGTGGCGCTCTGCCATCAATACGGCGCCGAGGTCGTTCTGGCCGACGACGGCGCATCGGCGTTTGCCGAAGTGCGTCGCATCGAAAGTGAAGAGGGCCGCTTCTTCGTGCACCCGTTCAATGGCTACCGCACAGTGCTCGGCACCGCCACCCTGGGTCATGAATGGCTTGCCCAAGCGGGCCAACTCGATGCGGTCATCGTGCCGATCGGCGGTGGCGGCCTCATGGCGGGCATCGCCACTGCGGTCAAGATGATCGACCCGGCCTGCAAGGTGTACGGTGTGGAGCCGGTGGGCGCCAACGCCATGCAACAGAGCTTCGATGCGAATGGGCCCATCAAGATGGGACCCATGCAGAGCATCGCCGATAGCCTGATGGCGCCTCATACCGAGCAGTACAGCTACGATCTCTGCCGCCGCCATGTGGATGCCTTGACGCAGGTATCGGACGATGCCATTCGTGCGTCGATGCGGCTGCTGTTCGATCAGCTCAAGCTCGCGGTGGAACCCGCCTGCGCAGCGGCTACAGCCGCGCTCGTGGGGCCGCTACGCGATACGCTGGCGGGCAAACGGGTAGGCGTATTGCTCTGCGGCACCAATACCGATCCGGCCACGCTGGCTCGGCACCTGGGGTAAAGCACGTATCGGGGCGTGCGCCTTCAGGGCGCGACCGGCACGCGGCGGCGTTGCCGCCGGCGCCATGCCAACGCGTAAAGCCCCACGTTGAACACGATCGCGGCCACGCCGATGCCGATCTGCACCGGGCGCGTCAGGCCGGGCGGATAGATCAGCACGCGCGCATAGTGGGCGATGAACCCTTCTTCGTAACCCGCCTGCCCTGCCGCCAGTCGCAGCGCATTTTCCAACGGCGTGAGCGGGCAGATGCCGCCGCTCAGGGTGATCCAGGCGCCCCACGCGACTGCCGGCACATGCAACCACGCCCAGCCCGGGCGCCAGGCCACGAGCGCCGCGCCCACCGCCACGAACAGCACGAACGCGGCGTGAATCACCATCACGCCATCGGCGGCCCAGGCACTCATCCGCCGATCAATCCACCCAGAACGAGCACGGCCAACACGAGCCAGAAAATGCCGCCGATGATGCTGCGCTGGATGAACGCCTTGAATGCGGCGTACAGCAGGATCAATCCCAGGATGAGCCAGGCAATGTTGAACACGGACGGGCTCATGCCCATCGCGCGCGCAAGGCCACCCGTAAAGTCGCCGATCGCTTCGCCCACGCCGCCCAACAAAAACCGCAAGGTGTCGACGACCGCGCGTATCGCCTCGCCAAACGCACTGCCCAGCCACTCGAAAAAACCGTTGTTCATGACTCTGTTCGTAAGAAAGACATTAGCGGCATCCCGCAAGCGGCGTGCACCGTGCGCGCGACCCGAAAGATACTGCGAAAATCATCAGGGCGAGCCAGTCGCCGTCAATGCGGCTTGCCATACCACCGCCTTGGCCGCCGGTGTCATGGCGGCGTGCGCCGGACTTGTGGATGGCAAAGCGGTGTAGCGTACGCCGGATTCGGCCGACAACGCAGGCCGCAGATGACGCGCATAAAGGCTGGCGGCTGCGCCCCCATTGAATACCACATGATCGATCGACGGGTATTGCGTCAGCAACCCGCCGATGTCGTTGGCGACGATGCTTGCGCGCACGATGGCCGCATCCAGGCTGCCGGGGCGATCGCAGCGCGCCACCACATCCCATAGTGCCACACCGGCCGCCTGCAGCGCCTTGATCCGGACGGCGTAGGCCGTTTGGGCGTCAAAGCCGAAAATTTCACCCATGATCGGCCAGAATGCGTTGCGTGGATGGGCGTAGTACTGATCGGCGTCCAGCGAGCGCACGCCCGGCATCGAGCCCAACACCAGCACGCGTGCGCGATCGTCGACGACGGGCGGAAAACCGACGACGTACATCGCGCGTCAGAGCCCGAGCCGGCGGGCGAGATCGTTCATGTCGGAGGCGATCACGTCCCAGTCCTGCTCCGGGGCGAGGTCGCGCGTTTGCTGAAGGCCGTGTTCGGCGGGCCGCAATACGAACGCGGTGCGCAAGCCCTGGCGGCGCGCAGCCGCGAGATCGTTGTTGTGCGCAGCCACCATCATCAGTTGCTCAGGCGCAAGATCGAGGACGTCGGCCGTGCGCAGATAGGCTTCGGGCGACGGCTTGTAGGCTTGCGCCACTTCGGCGCCGAGAATGGCGTCCCACGGCAGCCCGCCGCGTTTGGCCATATTGAGCATCAAAGAAATATTGCCGTTGGATAGCGGCGCGATCACATAGCGCTTCTTGAGGCGGGTGAGCCCCTCCACACTATCAGGCCAGGGATCGAGGCGATGCCACGTGCGGTTGAACGCGATGAGGTCGCTTTCGGGAATCGCGCGAGGGTCGATGCCCACATCCTGCAACGTGGCATCGAGATTTTCCCGGTGCAGAACGTCCAGCCGCACGAACGGGCGCGCGCCGTCGCGCACCGCCTGCATCGCCGGCTGATACCGTTGCCGCCAGGCATCGGCGAAGGCGGCCGGATCGATGTCCTCGCGTCCGTGGCGGGCCAGAAAGGCCGTCGCGTCGCGCGTGACGCCGCGGCGCCAATCGACCACCGTGCCGAATACGTCGAATACCAACGCGCGCACCTCATCCATCGCATCTTCTCCCTGGTGTATGGGGCAGGCCCCAGTTGACGCAGACCCGTCGCCCGCTCGCGCAGCACGTAACAGGCTGAGCCGCTCGAGCATGCCGGCCCCGCGAATCGGGCTGACCCGCGCATCATCTTAGCGCAGCGCACGCCCTGCAAGCCGGCCGTTAGACAGCCTTCGGGTTAAGGCGTAATCTGCATGCGCTGCGGACACCGCGGCGCCTCAGACTCCGGCCGGATTTATCGCATGCGACACGCCGCTCCAGCACCTTCTCCCCTCGACGACACTGACGCGCCGCTGGCCGACCCACCTACCCGCAAGCAACTCTTCGCCGGCTTTTTCATGCTTGGCGTGACGGCCTTCGGCGGCGCACTGCCCCTGGCGCATCGCGCGCTGGTCGAGAAGCGCCGTTGGCTCAGCAATGCCGAGTTCACCGATCTGCTGGGCCTGTGCCAATTTTTGCCGGGCGGCAACATCATCAATATGTCGGTGGCGATCGGCATGCGCTTTCGCGGGGTGAGCGGCGCGCTGGCCGCGTTGATGGGCCTGATTCTGGCGCCGTCGCTGATCGTCATCAGCCTGGGCGCGGTGTACGACCGCTTCCAGCACGATCCGCACATCCAGCATTTCTTCGCAGGCCTGGCGGCCGCGGCAGCGGGACTCCTGATATCCATGGCCATCAAGATTACCCTGCCGCTGCGCCGCAAGCTGCCGCTGATGGGCATCGTCGTGGCGGGCTTCGTGGCCATTGCCATCCTGCGGTGGCCGCTGTTGCCCACCATGCTCGTGCTCACGCCGCTCAGCGTACTGGTCACCTGGAAGTCGGGGTTGTGATGAGTGTGCTGATCTCACTGGCATTGATCTTCACGCAACTCTCGCTGCTGGCCTTCGGCGGGGGCAACACCATCCTGCCCGAAATGCAGCGGCAGGTGGTGGATGTGCATCACTGGATGTCGGCCGAAACCTTCAGTGCGTTGTTCGCGCTGGGGCAAGCCGCGCCGGGGCCGAACATGATGATCGTGACGCTCGTGGGCTGGCATGTGGCGGGCTGGCAAGGTGCCATCGTTACGTCGATCGCCAAGTTCGGGCCGTCCACCATCGTGACCATTCTGGCGTTGAGCGCCTGGGACCGGTTTCGCCACAAGCCGTGGCGGCGCCTGGTGCAGGTCGCGTTGGCGCCGGTGACGGCCGGCTTGTTCCTGGCCAGCGGCTTCATCATCACGGAAGCCTCGGTGCATACGTGGTGGCTGGGCACCATCACGCTGATCTGCGCGATACTCGCCGTCAAAACGCGCATCCATCCGCTGTGGTTATTGTTGGGCGGCAGCCTGGCGGGGCTCACCGGAATCGGGCAGTGATGTTTCGGCAGGCCGGTTGGACACGGCGCATCGAGGCGATGCCTCGCGCCGTCGTTGCCCTGCGCAGTCCTTGCGGCTATGCGGCGACGACGCGGCGATGGCGCCTCGTGCAGCGCTCACGGCACCGCGACGATCACGCCACGTGCTGCTTGAGCCGCTCGATGATGAACGCCAGAAATGTCTGCACGGCACGCGGCAGCATGCGGCCGTTGAAGGTTTGAATCTCGACATCCCGCCGGCCCATCGCACGGTCGCGCAATGGCACAGCCGTCAAAATGCCGTCGGCCACACGGTGACGCACCGACACCTCACCCGATAAGGAAACGGCATCGGATTGCGCCACGAAGTTGTAGATCGCGGGTGCGTAGTTGCTGGTGAAGACCGATTTCATCGACAGGTTCTGCTCGGCGCAGGCCACGTCGAACAACTGCCGCAGCGTGAGCGAGGGGTCGGGCAGCGCCAAGGGATACGCTTGCAATTGCGCCAACGCGATGCGGTCGAAACGCTCCAGAGGATGGCCTCGACGCATCACCACCATCACCGGCGCCTTCAGGCGGCTTTCGACCTTGATGTCGCGCTCGGGCGCCCGGCTGAAACTCAAGCCGATATCCGCCTCGCCCTCGCGCAGCATCCGCGATACTTCGCGCGAATCGCCAACCGCCAGATCGAACTGGATATCCGGATACGACACCTGGAACGCCGCGATGGCGAGCGGCAGAAACTCAGTGGCGAACCCTGTCGTGCTGCACAGGCGCACGCGCCCGCTGCGCAAGCCATTGAGCGCGCGAATTTCGTTGACCGCGCGATCGGCGTCCAGCGTGGACTTGTAGGCATAGGCGGCGAGCACCTCGCCCGCCGCGCTGGGCACCATGCCGCGCGCGCGGCGTTCGAACAACACCGTATCGAGTTCGGTCTCGAGCGCCGAGATCTGCCGGCTGATCGCCGAGCTCACCACATTCAATTTCACCGAAGCAGCGTTGATCGACCCGCAGCGTACGACCTCCAGGAAGTAGCGCAAGGCCGTATCCTGCAGATAACGTGCGGACATGACGGGCTCCTTAAAGCTGCGTCATTCTATCGACACATTGGCCTGTTGTCCGATGGCGGAAAACCGCTCGATCTCGCCAGCCATGCGTTCACGAAACACGTCCGGACCCAGGTTGACCGGTTCGAGCGCATTCGCCTCGATGGTGCGTCTGACGGCATCGTCGGCCATCGTCTTTTCGACGGCCCGTCCCAACGTATCGATGATGGCTTGCGGCGTGCCCGCGGGCGCAGCCATGCCGTACCACCCAAGGAAATCGACGCTGGGATAACCGCCTTCGGCAAACGTGGGCACGCCCGGCAGCGAGGGCACGCGCTTCGCACCCGTTACCGCCAGCGCCTTGATCTTGCCCGCCGCCACTTGCGGCGCAGCCGAAGCCGCCGTGTCGACGCCCATATCGATCTCTCCGCCGATCAAGGCCGTCACCATTTGCGCGCTGCCTTTGTACGGCACGTCGAGCATGTCGGCCTTCAACGCCTGCGACATCATCAATCCTGCCAGATGCGGCGCCGAGCCGGCGCCGAACGTGCCGTACGACACCTTGCCCTTATCGGCGCGCTCGCGTGCGTACTTGGCCAGCGCCGGCAGATCCGCAATGCCCAGATCGCTGCGGGTGACCAGCACCACTGGCGCCAGCGCCAGCACGGCGACCGGCGCGAAGCTCTTTTGCGGGTCGTAGCTCAGGTTTTTCTTCAAGGCCGGCAGGATCGAATAGGTCGTCGAGCCGGTCATCAGCAAGGTGTAGCCATCCGGCTCGGCGCGCGCCACGGCATCTGCACCGATCACCGTCGAGGCGCCCGGGCGATTTTCCACAACGACCGCCTGACCCAGCACTTCGGCCAACCGCTTGCTCACCACACGCGCCACCACGTCGGTGCCGCCGCCCGGCGGGAAAGGCACGATCATCTTGATCGGCCGATCGGGATAGGCCGCGTGCGCGCTACCGGCCACGGCCAGCAGGCTCATCGCCACCCAAGACAACAACATCGTGCGTTTCATTATTTTCCCCGTTGAATCGACGGCCGCGTCTCGCGGCAGCCCATGTCCCAGAAGAGCCCCGCCATCATGGCCAGACCTTCGCGAATGATTGGTTCGAGCGCATGCTCGTTGGGCGCATGCTGCGCGCACCCCGCATAGGAATGCGGCACCCACAAGGTGGGCAATCCCAATGTGCTGGCAAACACGTCGTTGGGCAGCGAGCCGCCCAGGTTCGGCAGAATCGACGGCGCGGTACCGGTGGTGGCGGCAATCGAAGCGCTGGCCCACTGCACCCAGGCGTTGTCCGGATCCAGCCGCGTGGCGGCCGCGCTCGCTCCAGTGGCCACCTTGATCACGCCGAAGCCGCCAGCATCCAGGTGCGACTGCACATGCATTTGCAGATTTTCCCAATCGGTACCCACCACGAAGCGCAACTGACACACCGCCTGCGCGCGCCCCGCAATGGCGTTGACCGGGCGATCGACACGGCCGGCGCCCAGCGCCAGAATCTCCAGGCTGTTCCAGCCGAACACGCGTTGTGCGGGCGTCATGCCCGGTTCGCCCCAATCGGCATCGATCGCCGGTTCGCCCTCACCGCTGCGCACGTCCAGATCGGCGAGCGCGCGGTCCACGGACGCGGGTATCGCCGGCGGCCGCAGTCCATCGATCAGAATCCGGCCCCGGCCGTCCACCATCGTGGCCAGCGCATTGACGAGTACGGTGGCGGGATTCGCGAGCAGCCCACCCCAGTTGCCCGAGTGGTAGGCGCCAGCGCGCAGGTCCACGTCGAGCGTGAAGTTCAACGCGCCGCGCGAGCCCAGGAAGAGCGTCGGCGTCTCGGCATGCAGACGGGGACCATCGCTGGCGATCAGCACGTCCGCAGCCAGCAGGTCGCGGTTCGCCGCGCAGAAATCGTTCAATCCCGGCGATCCTGCTTCCTCACCGGTTTCGATCAGCACCTTGATGTTGAAACCCAGTTTGCCGTCACGTGCCGCACATACCTGCTCAAGCGCCGTGAGCACGATGAGATGCTGACCCTTGTTGTCGGCCGCGCCGCGACCATACCAACGCGGGCCGTCCTGCGTCAGCGACCAAGGCGACAGTCCTTCCCGCCAGTGGGCGTCCTGACCCTGCACGACGTCGCCATGGCCATACACGAGCACGGTGGGAAAGGCCGGGTCTTCGATTCGAGTGGCCGTCAGGAGCGGCAGATCCATCCCGGTTGGGTTGGCATGCACGACGATGTCGAAGCCCAGATCGGCCAGCAACGGCGCGATGTGCTCGTTCAGATATGCGTGCTGCGCCGGTGCAGCCGTTGGGTCTTCGCTTGTGCTGCGCACGGAAACGGCCGCGCCCAGCAGGGCAGCGAAACGCCCGCTGTCCCATTCTTTCACTGCCGCCGAAACGGCATCCACTCGCGACACAGCCTGCTCCCTGTCCAAATCGGGATTACTGTAGTGCGCGCCTTACAATGCCACAATTAGATTTTTATCACGGCTGCGTTGCCGAAAAAGCAAGGCCGCTAGTGCAGGAGCTAGGGTGCGAGAATCAGCACTTTGAGCTGGCTCGGTACGATACGCATGCCAACCGTATTGAACGTGTTCTGTACCGTGACGCTCGTGAGACGCGTGGCCGGCGTGCCCTTGAGCAAGACGGTGAATGCGCCGGTAATGTGGCGCGACGAGCCCATCACCGTATGCGACACGACACCGGTCGCCACGCCCGGGTTATCGCCGTTGGTCAATGGCGTGATGGTGGCCATATTGTGAACGGGAAGTCCCACGTAAAGAATATTGATGGCGTTGGGAATTGCCGTGGGGCCAAGTGCAATATCGGGATAAGGGATCGGCACCGGCGCCGGCATCGGCGTCAGGCACACATCCGGAAAGGCCAGGTCCAGGCCCATCATTTGTGTATTTGCAAACATGTTCTCTCCTAGCGGGCAGCGCGCTTGGCGGCATCCCAAAGTTCGGCTTCGAACAACGCGGGGTCGTTCTCCAATACACCAGGCTGGTGGACCCAAGCCGGGCGGTCGCTTACGGCACGATGAAACTTGGTGCGCGAAAAATGGGCACCATCGAAAAGTGCCTGGCTCAAATCGGCATAAGAGAAATCGGCATAGGTCAGCTCGGCGCGCGCCAGCACCATGCCGCGGCCGCGCACGCGATGCCAGATCGACTGCTGCAGAACGGCATCGCTGAGATCGAGATTCTCGGCGATCGCGTCCACCCAAATGCTCTGCAGGGCGGTCAGGCCACGCGCACTGGCGCCCGACAGATCCGCCTTGTTGAACAACGCCTGCTGCGCGCAGGCCCCGTCCAGATTCGCCCCGTGCATGACCGCGCCGGCAAAATTGCATTGCGTGAGCACAGCGTGCGTGAATCGGCACCGGCTGAGATCGGCGCCGGAGAACTGCGACATCGTGAACGACTGCCCCGCAAGATTCTGATCTGCCAGATTGGCATCGTTGAAGATGCCATTATCGAAGCGCGCACCCTCGAAATTGACGCGTCGCAGGTCGAGCCCCTGAAAGAGCGCTCCCGTCATCACGGTCTGTGCGAAATCGGCATCGGCCAAGCGGCAATCCACAAAATAAGGGTGATCCGCGCGCGCGAAACGCAGGCAACTGCCATTCAGCTCGCTTTGCGTGAACACCGTGTGCTCGACGGAGGCGCCAGAGAAGTTCGTCCGTACCGCGTTGCAGGTCACGAACGACGCCGTGCGCAAATCCGTGCCACCGTAGTCTGCATCGGAAAGATTGCTGTCATGCGTCATCGCGCGCACCATGCTCGCACCCGCAAACGAAGCGCCCTGCAGATTGCATTCGGCAAACACGGCCTCGTCCAACTGCGCACCGCGAAAATCGGCGCCGGAAAAATCGACGCGGCTGAAAACGCCGCCCGACAGATCGAGCCCGGCAAAGACCAGCCCCCGCCCTTCAACATCCTGGAAGATCTCACCTTCCTTTACCCGTTGCTGCCACATCGAAGGCGTCATGCTTGCCCCTCTTGCGTGCGTTGCGGCAACGTCTTGAGCTCCGTCATGTAGGCACCCTGCGTCAATGTGGCCGCATTCACCTGGGTCTGCGACAGATCGGCACGAAACAGGTTCGCGCGCGAAAAATTGGCGCCACGGATGTCCGCTTTTTGAAACGACGTGCCGATCAAACTGGCATCCAGACAGTCCGTGTCACGCAGCGTGGTGCGCACGAACATCGACTGCGGCGCACGCGCCTGTTGCAGCGAGGCACCCGTCATATCGGCGTTCGAGAAATCGCAGGTGTCCAAAACAGCGTCGTGGAACGAGGCGCGCTTGATGGAAAGATCGCGCAGCGTGCACTGCGTCAAGTGGGCGCCATCGAAACGGCAACCATCCAGTGCCGTGTTCACCACGAACGCGGTGGTCGTCATGCGGGCGCGCGAAAAATCGGTGTGCGCGAGTTCACTGGCCATGAACGAGCAGTCGGTCAACTGCGCGCCCTCGAATCCGCATCCGGTCAATGTGCATCGATAAAATCCGCTCTTGCTCCAGCGTGCTGCGGCAAAATCAAGTTGGGTCAGGGCATGCTCGAACCAGAACACCATGTCGAACTGCGCGCCATGAAAACGAGAAGCCGACCAACGCAGCCCACGCAAGATATTCTGCTTGAAGCGTGCACCGTCAAAGATGCACTGCGTCCACACCGACTCGTCGCAGAGGGCGGCATCGAAAATCGCGCCGACGAAGCTTGCGCCCTGCGCCTGAGACAACGACAGATTGGCGCGAGAAAAATCGACGCCATCCCATCGGGTGCCGCGCATCACGGCACGCGCCAGCACCGCCTCGGTGAAGTCGGCTCCCTGAAAATCCGCATCGGACAGATCGGCGCCTTCCAACTGCGCGCCCACGAAGCGAGCGCCGGACAGGGTCATGCCGCTCAGATCCGCGCCCGTGAGATCCATGCCGCCAAAATCGCGCGTATCGGCGTAAATGGCGGCCACGCGCTCACGCACCGCCAGCGCGGCGGGCTGCGCCAGGCGCGCGACCCCAGCCTGAAACTGTACCGAGTACAGGTACACCTTGCGCAGCGATTGTTCGGCCTGCACGAACGAGCGGCGTTGTTCTGCACCGCCCGCGCGGGCCACAGCGGCATCGTGCACCGGATCGCCTGCGCGCCCGCTCGCCGCAATGGCGGCGACCAACGCCTGCTGCGCGCGCTCGGCATTGAAGGTTGGTGGGCCGGAAACGCCCGACGCGGCGATATCGGACAACTTATCGACGTCCATCGCGCCAAAGTCCACGCCTTGCGCCTTCATCTCACGCGCCCGCGCCTGCATGCCCTCGCGCGCTTCATTGAGCTCGGCTTCGGCGTCCACTTTCATCTGCTCAGATTGCGCCATGATCGCGGGCAATTGATCGAGATCGAATGGTTTGTCCGGCCCCATGCGCTGCGGCAGATAATCGTTGCTGTCCAACCCCTGACGCTCGATCATCGCGCGCGCGTCGCTCTCGCACTTGAGGCGCCATGCTTCGAGGTTGCGCTGCATCGGACCGGTTTCGGCCTGCGCGCCGTCCACCCAGGCGCCGATCGCCTCCGCGGGCACGAGATCCCTGTCGCGAAAAATATAGGCGGCAGCGGTTTCGACGTTTGCACGTTGCTCGAACGTCGTCACGTAATGATCCAGCGAGTGCGTGGCGCCGGGGGCTTCGAGCGCGGGCATGATATGCAGCACATCGGCGCCGTCGTCTTCGATCACATCGATCGCACCGTGGTAGATCATGATGACCGATTCGCGATGCGGTATCAGCCAGGCGGTGGTGGCACGCAATGGCACGCTCACCAGATCAGTGCGATCGCCGCGATCGAGATTGACGAAGCAGCGCGCCTGCCAGTCAGGCAGATGCCCACGCCAGCACACCTTCTCAGGATGCAGGTTCCACGCCTCGAAAGGCGCGCCGGGCGGCAACGACTCGCGGCCGGCCCAGCGCTGATCCGGCTCGGCCGCATTGAAGATGCGGGCATCCATGTCCGGAAAGAACCCGGGGAAATCGGTCTGCAGCCAGCGATCGCTGTAGGTGCCCGCCAGAGCGAATCGTCGCGGCCAGGTGAAATCGACCGGTCCCAGGCCCGCCGGCGCCACCGGCTGGCCGGCGCGATGGATACGCTGCAGCGGATGCTCGATGTTCGGCACGCGCCGCGTTTTCACGCCATTGACGATCTCGTCCACGTGGCCGATGCCCTGCGGATTTTCGGCCCAGCCCGGCCCGCCATAGCTACGACCCCAATCCAGTGGCATGTCGTCAAACGCGCTGGGCGCGGTCATTTTGCCGTCCAGCCAGAACCGGTCGCCAAACACCAGCAACTGCTTCTCGAGATCGCCCACGCGCACGCGCACGGCACACTGGGTTTTATCGTCCTGATGGCGGGTATACGCCCGGCCGGCCACCAGAAACTCGGCCTCGGGTTTGGGCACCGCCAGATCCAGCACACCTTGCGCCGCCAGGTCTTCGTTCACGCATTGCCACAGTTCGATATCAGGCCGCAGCATCGGGCGCGGTCCCGACAAATCGACCAGCGCGATCACGGCAATACCCAGGCGATTGCCACCCAGCCATCTGAAAGGCCGCGGCATGACGCTCAGGCGGAACGGTTTGATCGTTTTCATGGGTGCGCCGTGCTCGTGCAGCGAGCGAAGCACGAGGCTTCGCTCTGGTGTCGGTTAGGGTTGTCCGCTCGCGGGCGCGCCAAACACGACACGATCGAGCGAGACCTTGTCGCGCTGCTGCGGATGCACGCGCACACCGATCTGTTGTCCGGGCTGATAGCGCGGCAACTCGACAATCTTGATCACATCGCGAATCTTCGCCGTATACGGCGTGCCATCGATTGGCTGCACGCTCACCGTCAGCTCCACCTGCGGATTCTCGTTCATCCAGATGCCGGTCTGTTCGACGGAAAGAATCTTGGCGGTCGCCTGCACGCCATGCTGCTGCAACGCACCGGCTTGCCCCGCATCCTTGAGAACCGGCGCCATGAATTTGTAGGCCATGAAGAGCAACAGCGCCACTGCGAGGATACTGCCGCCCACATTGGCGGAAAGACCGAGCACGAAATGTCCCACGTACACCCAGGCCAGCGAAATGACCACCCATGCAAGTACAGTTTTCATGGTCAGGTTTTCAGGTGGGCCGTGGCCACTGAAATTCGAATCGCAGTCGCCAAGGTCAGCGACAGCATCGTCGTACGAAAGTCATTTGGGACGTTCTTCATCTGCATTCCCGTGTAATCGAAATTGACGCCTGTGACACCGCCCTTGATGGCCGTTGCCGAAACGTTGGCAATCGACGTCGAACGCTTGACCGCAGAAAACTGCGTCCAGTCGATCAACGTATCGACGACGGTCTGTGCAAACGTCTCTTTCTTCGTCGGATCCACCTGCGTGAACTTCGGCGTGGACACCACGATCTCAGGCGCGGACATCATAATCTTGGTGTCGGAGTGCATCGACAGGTCCTGTGTGACCGTTTGCGCATAAACGCCATCGATCGTATCCGTCGTCGCACCCGTAATGGTATCGCTGACATCACCCGTAATGGTGCGCGACACCGCTCCGGTGATGGTCTTGGTGATGTCGCCCTCGACGGTGCTGGTCGTCGCGCCAACCGTATGATTCAGCGTCGCGCCGGTATGCGTGCGATCGATGGCGCCCGTGATGGTGTCGGTCGTGTCGCCCTTCAGCGTACGGGTGAGATTACCGGTAGTCTCGCGCGTGACGTCGCCGGTAATCGTCACGCCCACCGGACCGGTGACGGTGCGCGTCTGGCCACCCGTGATCTCTTCGGTCGCGCCCTGGCTGATCGTGCGCGTCTCGCCGGACTGATAGGTCGCACTCTCGGCACCGGTGATCACCGTGGTACGCGTGCCGGTGACCGCATTGGTCTCGAAACCACCCACGATATGGCTGCGGTTGCGATCGACCTTGTGCAGCTCGTCGGCTTCCACTTCGGTGCGCATATTGCGCTCGGCGTGCATCCAGATTTCTTCGCTGCCCGGCTTATCTTCGAACATGAACGCGTTGGCCGTGCCCGGCGTGCCATCCTGCGAGCGGCTGAGGAAGCCGCTCTGCGTGGCGTTGCCGGGCAGATCCCACGGCGGCATATTGGACGCGTTGTAGACGCGGCCGATGACGATAGGACGATCGGGTTGACCGCCGATGAAATCGACGATGACCTCGTCATTGACGCGCGGCAACTGGATGCCGCCAAAACCGCCACCTGCCCACGGGCTGGATACCCGCACCCAGCATGAGCTGTTTTCGTTTTTCTCGCCGTAACGGTCCCAGTGAAATTGCACTTTGATCCGGCCGTAGCTGTCGGTCCAGATTTGCTGTCCGGCTTTGCCCACCACACGGGCCGTTTGCGGTCCGTGGGTGCGCGGCTGCGGCGTCAAACGAGGCGCACGATAGGGATTGCTCGACGGGAGTACCACGACATCGGCATCGAACATGAAACCGCTATCGTTGCCGCTAGCGTAACCGCCCTCGCGAATGCGATAGTTCGCACTGACGATCAGGTACTCGCGGTTTTCTGCGTTACGGGGATGATTGCGCAGCGTAAAAAGATAGCCGGGAGCAATGCCGCGCACGTTGGTCGAGGCCCGGATCTGCTCCTGCCGGCTCTGCAGATCCTCCAGCCGCACGCGGGTGTAATGATCGGCATGGTCGGGATCGGTGTAGCCGCCCAGCCATTCGTACACCTCGAGCTTGCTGTTATCAAACCCGGATTTGTTGGTGCGGCGTGCATCGAGGCTGGCGCCGGGCTTGCGAAAATCGTAATCGACGGTGGCAAACCCGCCCGGCGTAATCTGCTCGGCGATTTCCCAGGACGAGACGAACTCTTCCTGCGGCAACGTCCCGGCACGATCGGGCGCGTAATAAGTCAGCAAGTCGGTTGCGGGCGCCGCCTCATGCTGCGCCATGTCATCGGTCAGCACCAGCGTATGTTTGCCGTTCTCGTGCTTGAACCAGTAATAAATCCCTTCGTGTTCCATCAGACGGCTGATGAATCCGAAGTCAGTCTCCTGGTACTGCACGCAATATTCCCAGTTGCGATAGTTCCCCGCCAACTTGATATCGAGCGGAAAATCATAGTCGCTCAAGACGTCCTTGATGACTTCCGGCACGCTCTTGTTCTGGAAAATCTTGCTGTCCGACGTTTGGGTGAGATACCACAGCCAGGGGCGCACCGTGGCGCGGTAGAGGTAATACAGATCGGTCGTGCCTTCACTGCCCACCAACACGCAACGGGTAATCTGCCCGCTGAGGTAGCGGTTTTCAGCCCCTGCAGATTCGCGTTTGACTTCCAACGTGAGCGGCTGGCCCAGCAATGCTTTCATATCGAGCGAGTGCGAGCGCGACACCAACTCCACTTCAAACTCGAAAAGCTGCGAGAGGGCTTCGTTGCCATGCATGGCACGAAACATCAATTGATCCGGGGGTAACGGCGTGTGGGCCGTAACGACGCGTTCCATGCTGGGCTCCGTAGTGGCGCCCATTGATCGATTGACCGATTGATGGCGCACTATTCCAGTGTGAATGAGCGCCGAATTCTATTGACCCCCTCTGACCCGAGTTCGGTTAGCAACCTATCCTTTTGTTTTTTACAATTCGTACACAGTTGATTACGGCTCAACGCATTCCCGACGCGGGCGCTGACGGGGGAATGACAGCAAGTTCGGCAAGCGCGCCGCGATTGCGGGCGTTCAGCAGCGGCAGGAAGATCAAGCTTGCCAAGAGCCAGACCACCGCAGCCGACCACACCGTCTGACTCAAAAAATGCGCGCCCTGGACAATCCGCAACACGCTCAGTCCCGCGCCCCAGGCAATTGCCAAGGCAAGGCCCAGCCGCATCAGCGCCGGCCGATCCAGCACGCGCGCCGCGAAATACAGCGCAAACAATGCGTAGCCGGCCGCTGCATGAGAACTGGGCAGTGCACCGCCGGACGCTTGACCCGTCAGCGCAAAAAAATGCGTCGGCAATGGCAAAGCGCCACCAAACAATTGCAGCATATACGGCCTGGGCAAGGCCGTCAGATGCTTGAGCAGGATGGCGGCGACCGGTCCAGCCACAAGTACCGCCAGCACGGCAATACATACGCCACGAAAGGGTTTCAGATCGGGCCGGCGCAGGCCTGCTCCGATGATGGCCACCGCACAGACGCCAATCAGAAGGGGCAGCGCGATCATGATGCGATCGGCAAGCAGAGCAAGAATATGCGAATGTCGCCCGACGAAGGCGCCGGCCGCATCGTCGTACGTCAGACGGGCAATGAACAGGTCCAGTCCGGAACGACCGATCGCCCAGGCCAGCAGGCCCAGCAATGCCGTCACGCCGACAACATGTGTCTTTAAATAACGTTCTGCGCTCATCGATGAAAAACCCTCAGGCTGCCTGGCAAGCCGCAATCGAACCGACGAGATCTATCGCCAACGGCGAAGCGGCCGATGTGACAGGCTAATGACGGCGGCGTCGAATATTCATCAAATGCCCGTCAACACATCCACATCACCACGAAATTGCGGGCATGCTATGTGCTTACAAATCCGCTCACAGCGCAGTCGTATCGACGGCGAGCTGACGAATTCGACAGGCAGGACCGGTGCGGTTCATTCGGGAGGGCAATACAAGATGGTGTTCAGACGATTGAACCGGGCGAAACAGGTTGCACTGTTTGCCGGAAATCGCGTGGCGGAGTACATCGAGCTTTTTACATTAGAGTTCGCGTTGTACCGGACCGCGCTGATTACGACGCTTGCGGCTTATATTGCCATGGTGTTCTGCGCGATTTTCGCCGCGGCATTTTTGTCGGTGGCGATCCTCGTGTCGTATTGGGGCACCGATCATCGCGTGACGGCAGCCTGGGTGATCTTCGGCGTGTGGTGCCTTTTGAGCATCATTGCGTTCGTGATCGCCAAGCGTGCAGCGCCCGATTCGGCACCACAGTCGGCGCTCAGCGAACAGCTCAAGATGGATATGGAAACGATCAGGGGGAACTATGGGCACGCTGACCGCGCTCACGAGAAGGAATGAGCTTTTGGCAAAGATGGAGCTGGAGCGCGTTGCGTTATTCGTTCCTCAGTTGGAGGGACCCGCCCGGCGTCCCACCGGCGTCGTATTCAAGAATATAGAACTTTGGGCCACGACCGGTTTGCTGCTGCTTGCATCTGCAGTAGGCTGGCCGAAGGCATTGAAAGGTCCCGTTCGGACCATCGCATCGGTTTCTCTGCGCAACCGAGTGGCCGCTTTAATGGCCCGTCCCGAACGGCAATCCGAGGCGCAGCAAAGCAAGGAGCAAGACATGGTCATTACGGCTAGTGGTGAAGGCGATTTCGAACAGGACTTCGAAGCAGTGAAACGCACCGGACGTCGCACCGGACGCAACTTGAAGGCCACGGGCCGTCAGTTCAAGCAGGACGCCGGCGACAACCTGCGCGATCTGCTCGACAGCCTCGAAACCTCATTGCGCGATGGCAACGACAGCGACGTCGAAGCCTTGCGCGCCCGACTGCGTACGCAGTTGGATGACGCCCGCGATACGCTGGGCGATGCTGCCGAATCGGCCAACAACTTCGTTCGCGAGACGATCGACACCGCTGAAGAGTACGTTCAGGTTCGCCCCTGGCAAGCCCTCGGCATGGTGGCTGGCGCCGCGTTCCTGTTGGGCGTGATCGTCGGCCGCAACTGATCGCGCAGCTTCGATCGGTACGACCAGACGCCCCTGCTGAAGGGGCGTTTTTCTTTGGGCGGCGTGATGACGGCTTCCCGGTGTAGGATGACGCGGTTAAGCAATCAGACTGAAGAATCATGCAAGACCAATTCGATTTCGACTTTTTTGTGATCGGCGGCGGCAGTGGCGGGGTACGCGCCGCCCGGATGGCCGCGCAGCGTGGTGTGCGCGTGGCGCTGGCCGAAGGCCAGGCGCTGGGCGGCACCTGCGTCAACGTTGGGTGCATCCCCAAAAAGCTTTACAGCTATGCAGCGCATTACGCCGAGGCGTTCGAGGAAGCTCGTGGCTTCGGCTGGGACATCGACGCCCCCCGCTTCGACTGGGAGCGCCTGAAGGCGAACCGCGCCCGGGAGATCACCCGGCTGAACGGCATCTATGAAAACCTGCTGACGCAAGCGAAAGTCACCCTGCTGCGCGGTTGGGCCACCTTCATCGACGACCATACCGTGGAGGTGGACGGCCAGCGTCACACGGCGCGCCACATTTTGATCGCTACCGGCGGCCAGCCCAGCTTGCCGGATATCGACGGCCGCGAGCATGTGCTCGTGTCCGACGAAATCTTCGACCTCTCGCCCTTCCCCAAGCGCCTGCTGGTGGTGGGTGGCGGCTATATCGCCTGCGAGTTCGCCTCGATCTTCAACGGCCTGGGCGCGGATGTCGTGCAACTGTATCGCGGCGAGCAGATCTTGCGCGGTTTTGACGACGACGTGCGCCATTTCGTGGCGGCCGAGATGATCAAGACGGGTGTGGATCTGCGACTGAATGCCGGCGTTAAGTGCATCAAGAAAGTGGGCGACGAACTTGAGGTGACGTTGAACGATGGCACCACGCTCACCGTCGATCGCATCCTCTACGCCACGGGCCGCGTGCCGAATGTGAGCGGGCTCGGTCTGGAAAAACTGGGCGTCAAGCAAGGCCGCGACGGGGCGATCGAGATCGACGACCGCTACAACACGTCAGTGCCGTCCGTCCATGCGCTGGGGGATGTCACCGCTCGTATCCAACTCACGCCGGTGGCGCTGGGCGAAGCGATGACGCTGGTCGATCACTTGTTCGGCGACGGCCGCCGGGAGATGAGCTATGCCTACATTCCCACTGCCGTGTTTACTCATCCCAACATCGGCACCGTGGGATTTTCGGAAGCTGACGCGCGTGCCGAATTCGGCGATATCGCGGTGTTCCAAACCGACTTCAAGCCGCTCAAACACACGCTCAGCGGCAGTACCGAGCGTACCTTCATGAAACTCCTGGTCGATCGCGCGACCGATCGCGTGGTGGGTCTGCACATGGTGGGCCCGGATGCGGGCGAGGTCGTACAAGGCTTTGCAGTGGCCATGAAAGCCGGCGCCACGAAGCATATCTTCGACACCACGATCGGCATTCATCCCACTTCGGCCGAAGAATTCGTGACGATGCGCACGCCGGTTTCGTAACGCAGCGACATGTTTTGTGCCTGATGCAGCAGTCGCGCATTGATAAAGTATTCGCATCCTTTATCAAGAGAGTGCTTTCATGCGCCTGCTGCTCGCGTTGCTTCTTCCCTTCTCGGTTTTCTTCACGATCGGAAAACCCTTATCCGGCATTATTTGCCTGATCCTGCAGATCACGCTGATCGGCTGGATTCCAGCCGCCATCTGGGCGGTGTACGCGCTCAATCAATACAAAACCGACCGCAAGATCGAAACGGCCTTTCGCGGTCGTTGATCGCCCTGGCGCTCGCGGCCCGACGACTCAGTCGGGACCGAGTGCACTGGCCGGCTGCACTTTGCACGAGGCATTGACCTGCGCGCCCGAAGCGAACTGAAACGCAACGGGCAGCAGCGCACCGATCCTGGCCTGATCACTGGGCTTCTCCAGCATGGCGTGATAGCCGCCAGGCGCAAACGTGAGATTGCCCTTGGCCGGGACGTCGATCTCGTGCGCCATCGTCATCTTTGCCATGCCGCCGGTTTTCTGCGTTTGATGCAGCATGGCCATGCCATAGCCCGGCACCACGATGCCTGTCAGCTTGGCCGCCGCACGTCCCGCGTTGGTGACGGTGAAATAGCCGGCCGACGGCACTTGTGCGGGCATTGCGCGAATCCAGCACCCCTGCACGCTCAACTGCTCGGCCCGCCCCTGCGCCAACGCGCGCTCGGTCGCATCGCCCGGCGACTGAAGCATCGCACCGTGTCCGGCGTGCGCCGCTGACGAAGCGGCGGGCATCGATGCCGGCGCACCGTGACCCGAAGCCGCTGTGGCCGCCGTAGATGTGGCGGACGTTGCACTCGCCGCAGCCCCGTCTTCCGGCAGGTGATGCGCCATGACGGCCATTGGCAGGCTGCCGATGACAAACGTGAAAATCGTGTTCCGGAACAAGGAAGTCATGAAAATCCCCGGCGCAATGTGCGCCACTGCCACGGGCCGCCAGCACAGCGGGCGACTCGGCTGTCGGGATTATATGAACGTCTTGAACGCCTTGCCGAGTCGCTTGAGGCATACCGCCTGCCACTCGCTCGACGCCACGGCGCGCCTGATCGCGCGCCGCGGGTGGCGAGATCGGGTATGCGTGGCCTGGTGTGCGTGATCGGGTGGGCGTGATGTGATGGGCGTGATGTGATGGGCGTGATCTAGAATCGACGTCTGACCGCTCTTCTACACCCCACAGACGGCCCGCAACCGGGCCCTTGACCCGAGATCCGTGCCATGACCGACCACCACCCGCCCAGCGAACCCTCCTACGATCCCCGCCCCGCCGGAACCGTTCTGGCGCAACGCTGGCGTGCGGGCGATCAATGGGTCGCACTTCCTGAGGAGGTTCGTCCCAACGATCTGGACGCCGGCTACGCGTTGCAGTCGACCGTGCTGGCGCAGACGGGCGAGACCCCGTGCGGCTGGAAGCTCGGCGTCGGCAATCCCAACGCCCTGCGTAAATTCAATCTTTCCCGCCCGCTGTTCGGCCGCCTGACCTCGCAGCGCATGCATGACGCAGCCGAGCCCATCGTCTTGTCGCGCGGCGCGCCTGTCACGGTCGAATTCGAAATCGCCTTCGTCTTGAACCGCGACATCGCGCCGGGCGATGCGCCGGCGGACCCTTTCGATGCCGTCGGCAGTGCACACCCCGCATTCGAACTGGTGCTGTCGCGCTATGTCGATCGCATGGCAGTGGGCTGGCCCAGCTTTATCGGCGACAACGTCGGTTTCGAGGCCTTCGTATTGGGCGAAGCAGTGAGCTTGAGCGACGTGCCCGGGATCATCGAGCGCATCGAGGTGTACACCGACGGCGTGTTGTCGACCCGGGGCGTGACCGGGGACGATTTGCCCGGCACCGGTCAGGCGCTCGAACATCTGTTCGAGCATGCTGCCCATTATGGGATCACCCTGCGCAGCGGCGAAATCATCACCTGCGGTGCCGTCGCGAAACCGTACGATGTCGCGGCTGAAGAGGCGGAAATCGAGGCGCGTTATGGCATCGGGGCTCTCAAGATCGCCTTTACCCGATAGCCGGCGATCGCCCCCTCAATCGCCCCTTCAATCGCCTTCTTCAGGGCGGCAGGAACGAGTAGGGGTTCCGCCCTTGCGATTCCAGATTCTGCCGTGAAGATTGCATGAGCTCCGATCGACCGAACGCATCGACCGATGAACGCGCCATCTCTTCGAGGCGGCGAGTGATGGCCTTGCCGATGGCCAAGACCGGAATCGGTCCCGAGCACGTGAGAATATCCAGATAATCGACGGCGCGACGCTGCATCGCCGTCAACTGCCCCAACGAATCTGCCCGCCGGCCCAATCGCGTTTCGTTGCCGAACATGCCGTGCCCTGCAGTGAACATGTTGGGCAGGATCAACTGTCCCGGGCCGATGGCGCACATATAGGCGTCGAGCTTCAAGCGCTTGGGCAGCACCTCGATGACATCCATGCATGTGCTGATCGCCAACGAAATGAAGTTGTCCTTCAACATGCCCAGCCACACCTCATCGGCGCGCGCCCCGGCGCACAGCAGCGGCACTTCCGCCGTCCAGGTTTCCGGTTCCAGTCCGAGCACGCTGCGAAACACCTGCGCGTGATACGTGCGAATCACCGCCATCGGCAACTCGCGATGCACGCCGGTTGCGCGATAACTGACGCCGCGTGCTTCGCAGTCGAGCTGCATCAGTCCCTTGTTGATCTCAAGCAATGTATCGTCGGTGACCGTCTTCCCGCGCCGGCGCGCGTACTCGGTGCAGTACGCGATGGCGATCGTGCCGGATTCGTCGTTGCGCTCGACCACGCCGCGCGCCAACGGCGCGTAGATCGAGCCGTGGGCTTCGAGGTATCGGTAATAGCCGGATCGGTCGCCCTCGGCGTTCAAACGTACGCACTGGGCCAGGTCGAAACCCGCTGTGAGAAGAGGATAATCTGCCATCGAAATTGCTTTTGAAAACAGGTGCCGACGAGGCACAGGTCGCGCCCCACGCAGGGCCGGGCCAAGACACATCGCAAAGGATCGACCCTGATCGGGCGTTACGGTAACACCCGAAAATCGCCGGGCAGGTTTTAAAAATAAAATGGCGTGTCCGAGTGTGACAGATCATGCGGTGGCGATATTTCTATGGCACGCCAGATGTCGTACAGTGACACCCATAACAACAGCCACCGCACGCAGCCATTGCGTACCGCACCCCGAACGGCACGCGCACCGGGAGATACAGAATGGGCAGATTGCTTTACGACTTGGCCGGCGCCGACGAACGCCTGCGCTTCAGCCCTTATTGCTGGCGCGTGAAGATGGCATTGGCGCACAAGCGCCTGGCCTTCGAAACCGTTCCATGGCGCTTCACCGATCGCGACGCCATCGCGTTTTCCGGTCAGTCCAAAGTGCCCGTCTTCATGGACGGCGAGCACACGGTCACCGATTCATGGGCGATCGCGACCTATCTGGAAGACACCTACCCCGACCGCCCGTCGCTGTTCGGGGGGCCCGGCGGCCAGGCCGTCACACGGTTCATGAACAGTTGGGGCGATCGCATCGTCATGGGCGGCATTGCAGCCCTGATCGTGGCCGACGTGGTACCCAATCTGGCCGAGCGCGATCGCGACTACTTCATCGCATCGCGCGAGAAAATGTTCGGCAAGCCGCTCGATGAGGTCATCGCCGGTCGTGACGATGGCGTGAAAGCGTTTCGGGCGTCGCTCGACCCGATGCGCGCCGTGCTGCGCCATCAGCCGTTCATGGGCGGCGCCCACCCGCTATACGCCGACTACATTCCGTTCGGCGTCTTTCAGTGGGCACGGTGTGTGAGCGCCTTCGAGTTGCTCGCGCCCGACGATCCGCTCTGGACGTGGCGCGAACGCATGCTCGATCAGCACGACGGACTGGCCCGCAAGGCCATCACACGCGAGGCAATCACCACTGGTTAAATAACCAGTATCATGGCGGTTTAGTTGCCTGGCTGCCCCGCCGTGTCGCCGCGTTATTCCGTCGCCGTTCGCGCATTGTGCGAGTTCACCGCCAAGCAAGGCGATCTGGACATGCGATTCACGCCCTCGCCCACCGCACAACAGGGCCTGGCTGGCCATCTCAAGGTCGCGCAACGCCGGGCGCACACCTACGAAACCGAGATCTTCCTGTCGGCCAGCCATGGTGCGGTCGACGTGCGCGGCCGCGCCGACGGGTACGATCCGGTCCGCAACCAGCTCGAAGAAATCAAAACCCATCGGGGCGACCTCAACCGTCAGCCCGAGAATCATCGCTACCTGCACTGGGCCCAAGCCAAACTGTACGGGTGGATGCTGTGTCGCGACCGCGAACTCACCGAGTTGAACGTCGCCCTGGTGTATTGGGATATCGGCGCAGAGACCGAAACCGTGCTGGCGGAAACCTACAGCGCGGACGCGCTGCAGGCTTTTTTCGAGGCGCAATGTGCGCGGTTCGAAACGTGGGCCGCGCAGGAACTGGCGCATGCCGAGGCGCGCCGCCGCGATCTGAAAACGATGGCGTTTCCGTTTGGCGCGTTTCGTCGCGGGCAACGCGAACTCTCGGTCGCGGTATATCGTGCCGCACGCGATGGCACGGCCCTGCTTGCGCAGGCGCCGACCGGGATCGGCAAAACGCTCGGCACGTTGTTTCCCCTGCTCAAGCGCATGGGTGAAGACGGCCTGGATCGCATTTTCTTTCTGACGGCGAAATCGCCCGGCCGCCAGCTGGCGCTGGATGCGCTCACCCACCTCACGCCACGCCCCAGCCTGCGCATTCTTGAACTCACGGCGCGCGAGAAGGCGTGCGAGCATCCGGATAAGGCCTGCCATGGCGAAGCGTGTCCGCTGGCCCGCGGGTTTTACGATCGCCTGCCCGCAGCGCGCACGGCCGCCGTCGAGGCCGGCACGATGGATCGTCACGCCTTGCGCCGCATCGGCCTGGCGCACGCCGTCTGCCCGTATTACCTGGCGCAGGAGCTGTCGCGCTGGAGCGATGTCGTCGTCGGCGACTACAACTATTACTTCGACTTCAGCGCGGCGTTGTATATGCTCACGCTGCAGAACGAGTGGCGCGTCGGATTGCTCGTGGACGAAGCCCACAACCTGGTCGACCGGGCGCGCGCCATGTACAGCGCGCCGCTCGAGGGTGCGGTGCTGCGCGATGCCCGCGCAGCGGCGCCGAAAGTGGCCCGCCGCGCCATTGGCGATGTGGCGCGTGCATGGACCGCCGCCGCCGCGCCGGCCAACGGCAACTATCTCGCGCGCGACGACTCGCCTGCGCATCTGCACAATGCGATCAAGGGCGCGATCGTCACCTTCAGCGAAGCGCTGGATCAGCAGGCCGACAGCTTCCCGCCCGACACGCTGCGCCTGTACTTCGATCTGCTGCATTTTTTTCGCATGAGCGAGCTGCAGGATCCCAACACCATCTTCGACGTGGCGGCCGACAATGCGCCGGCAGTATCGAAGTCGGGCGATACCGTGCGCCCCACGTTGACGTTGCGCAATCTGATTCCAGCCAGGCAGCTCGCCCCCCGATTTGCGGCAGCCGAAACCGTCACACTGTTCTCGGCCACGCTTGCGCCCAGCCACTACTATCGCGATACGCTCGGTCTGCCGGAGGCCACGCGCACGATCGATGTGGCAGCACCGTTCACCGCCGAGCAGTTGCAAGTCAAGCTCACCCGGCGGGTGTCCACGCGCTATCGTGACCGCGGCGCATCGCTCGCGCCGATCGCGGATCTGATGGCGGCGCAGTTTCAGGCGCGTCCAGGCAACTACCTGAGCTTCACCAGCAGCTATGACTACCTCGACAAGCTGGCCGACACCTTCGCCACGCGTCATCCGCACGTGCCCGTCTGGCTGCAGACGCGGCGTATGGACGATGCAGCGCGCGTGAAATTTCTGGCCCGCTTCGAGGCAGGCCAGCGCGGGATCGGCTTCGCCGTTCTGGGCGGTGCCTTCGGCGAAGGCGTGGATCTACCTGGCGATCGATTGATCGGCGCGTTCATCGCCACGCTGGGCATGCCGCAGGTCAACGACGTCAATGCCCAGATCGAAGCGCGCATGCAAACCGAGTTCGGTGCGGGCTACGACTACACCTATCTGTTTCCGGGTCTGGGCAAGGTCGTGCAGGCAGCAGGCCGCGTCATCCGCGATGAAGCCGACCGCGGCGTCGTGTATCTGCTCGACGACCGGTTCGCGCGGCGCGACGTGCGCGCGCTGTTGCCAAGCTGGTGGGACGTCGAAACCGTGTAGCCGCAAGCGCGATGCAGCGGCTACAGGGCCCGCTACAATGATGCCCTACCTCTTATTTGCTTGTACTGGAGTGCTCATGCCATCGTTCGACGTCGTCTCCGAAGTGGACAAACACGAAATCACGAATGCGGTCGATCAGGCCAACCGCGAGCTTTCCACGCGCTTCGACTTCAAGGGTACGGATGCGAAGTTCGAACTGGAAGAGTACGTGGTGACGCTGATTGCGCCGAGCGCCTTCCAGCTCGGTCAGATGATGGACATCTTGCGTGGCCGCCTGTCGGCTCGCAAAATCGATGTGCGCTGTCTCGACGCCGCCGATCCCATCGTCAACCTGGGTGGTGCGCGTCAGAAAGTGACGATCAAGCAAGGGATCGAACAGGCGCAGTCCAAGAAGCTGATTGCAGCCATCAAGGCAGCTAAGCTCAAGGTCGAAACGCAGATCAACGGCGACAAACTCCGCGTGACCGGCAAGAAGCGCGACGACCTGCAAGACGCGATCGCACTGCTGCGCAAAACCGATGTGGAATTGCCGCTGCAATACGAGAACTTTCGCGACTGAGCATCAGCTTTCGCAATTGAGCCGCCGCCACTGAGCGGATTGAGCCGCGCCTAGGCGGAGGTGGCCGCCGGTCGACGGCCTCCGCTTGGCCCGCTTGGGCGCTACCCCGAGCGCGCTCGCATCGCCGCACAGAGCTCCCGCAGCAACACCGCGAATTTATCTTCAGCCGGCAACGGCGCGTCGCGTACCCGCCTGATCAGGCTGATCGGCGGCAAGGCCCAGTCCATGGTCCAAGGCACGATGCCCACACCGGCCGTGCGCTGCAAGTCGCGCGCGATATCTTCCGGCACGATCGACAACACCGACTCGTCGTTGCGTATCGCCCCGGCGATCACGTCCACCGAATACGTTTCGAACATCGGCAGTGGCGGTCGCGCCGATGCGCGCGTGAAGAGCTCGGTGACCATGATGCCGACCGGCGTGGTGGGCGAGGGCAGGATCCAGTTCATCTGCGCGAGCGCGTGCCAATCCAGCGCGCGTCGTCCAAGACGTGCCGCCAGACGCGGATGAGCAATCATGGCGGCGCGCTGGGTAAACAGTATCTCGTGTTCGACGTCGGCCGCCATAACGACGGCGGACGCGCGGCCGATCACACAGTCGATTTCCCGGCCGGCGAGCATTTTCATCAATACATCGGTCGTGGCGCGATGCAGAGTGATGGTGACGTTGTCGTCCGCGTGCATGCGCACGAGCGCCTGCGTGAGCAGCTCGCCCGACACATACGGCACTGCCCCGATGCGCAGGTGCGCCGAGCGGCCACTGCGCAATGACGCCATATCGCTGGACCAATGATCGAGGTCCTGAAGCATGTGATGCGCGCGTGTGATGGCCAGCTCGCCCAGCGGCGTGGGCAACATGCCGGTGGTACTGCGCAAGAACAGGGGGCCTTCGAAGATATCCTCGACCTCAGCCAGCGCCTTGGTCGCAGCCGGTTGGCTGATGCCCAGCGCACGCGCCACGCGCGTGACAGAGCCCAGATCGGCGAGTTGGGTAATGAGGGTGAGATGCCGCGGCTTGAGCCGCGCAAGCAAACGATTGGGCGATTGGAAAGCAGTTAAAGGCATTCAGGTTGGAGTCAGATGGAAATGAAATGTTCCGCTTCGTGATGCAATCGGCGTACCGGAATGGGCGGGGCTCAGACGCATAACCATATGGTTATCGAACAATCATAAATTAGACCACAGACGTTATCGCACTTGCTTACACTTAGGACGTGTTGCGCAGTTGCGCCACCATCGCGCGTTCCGCCCCTTTGCTGAGTTCTGCCGTGTCCGATTCCTTTACTACCCGTCCTGAACTGCGCGGCACCTTCGGTGTCGTCTCATCGACCCATTGGCTCGCTTCGCAGGTGGCGATGAGCGTGCTGGAGCGCGGGGGCAATGCTTATGACGCCGCCGTGGCGGGTGGATTCACGCTGCAGGTGGTCGAGCCGCACCTGAACGGTCCGGGCGGCGAAGTGCCGATCCTCATCTGGGACGAGCGCGAACAGCGCATGCGCGCCATTTGCGGTCAGGGCGGCGCGCCGGCGCTGGCCACGCCCGCCGCATTTCGCGCCCTCGGCGTCGAACAAATTCCCGGGATCGGTCTTCTGCCGGCCACCGTGCCTGGCGCATTCGGCGCCTGGCTCGCCATGCTGCGCGACTATGGCACATGGGAACTGGCCGACGTGCTCGCCCCGGCGATCGCCTATGCGCGCGACGGCTTTCCCCTGGTCCCGCGCGTGGTGCAAGCCATCACGGCAGTGCAGGATCTGTTTCGCAGCGAGTGGACAACGTCGGCTGACGTGTGGATGCCCGATGGCACCGTGCCCACGCTGGACGGCCTGTTCAGAACCCCGGCGATCGCGGCCACCTACACCCGCATCGCTGAAGAGACCAACAATGCCGGTGGCACGCGCGAAAGTCGTATCGACCATGCGCTGTCGCTTTGGTACAGCGGTTTCGTTTCGCAGGCGATCGATGACTTCTATCGCCATGCGGCCATCCGCGATACGACCGGCGAGCGGCATACCGGGCTTCTGCGCCGCGAAGACATGGCCGATTGGCGCGCCACCTACGACACGCCCGTCACGACCGAATTCGGGCGCTACACCGTAGCCAAATGCGGCGCGTGGTCGCAAGGGCCGGTATTCCTGCAGCAGCTCAATCTGCTCAAGCACGCCGGACTGGATCGCCTGGCGCCCGACTCACCGGCGTTCGTGCACCGCATCGTGGAAGCGACCAAACTGGCGTTCTCAGATCGGCTGGCCTGGTACGGCGATCCCGACTTCGTAGAAGTGCCCCTGACCGACCTGCTCTCGGACGCGTACTCACGCGAACGGGCGGCGCTGATCGGACAGGCGGCGAGCACCGTGATGCGCCCCGGATCGCCGGGCGGGCGCGCGCCGCGCTTGCCCGATCTGGAGGCGGCCGTGCGTACGCTGGCTGCATCGGATACGCGTTTCGGCGTGGGCGAACCGACGTTCGCGCCGCTGCCTCCGGCCGAGTGGGTCAAGCGCGAGGTGTTCGTGGGCGATACGTGCCATATCGATGTGATCGACGCGCACGGCAACATGGTGGCGGCCACGCCATCGGGCGGCTGGCTGTCGTCCAGCCCCGCCGTGCCCGGGCTGGGCTTTTCGATCACCACGCGCTTGCAGATGACGTGGCTGGATGATGGTGTGCCGGGGCAGTTGCAGCCGGGAAAACGACCCAGCACGACCCTGTCGCCGGGCATGGCCCTGCGCGACGGCCTGCCCTACATGGCGTTCGGCACGCCGGGCGGCGACCAGCAGGATCAATGGACGGTGTCGTTCTTCTTGCGGCATGCCCTCGGCGGCATGAATCTGCAGGAAGCGATCGATGCGCCGTCGTGGCACGTGGATCATGCACCGGGATCGTTCTGGCCGCGCACGACCGTGTTGAATCGGCTGTCGGTCGAATCGCGCATGCCGCTGGCGACGCAGGATGCGTTGCGGGCGGCGGGCCATGATGTGAAGGTCGGCGGGCCGTGGTCCGAAGGCCGCATCAGTGTCTGCACGCGCGAGCCGGTAGCGGGCGGCGGTCGCCTGCTCCGGGCAGGCGCCAACCCGCGCGGGATGCAAGGCTATGCCGTAGGCCGTTGACCTATCAGGCGCCGACGCAACGGTCGCTGATGGCGCAGTCGCCTGCCTCCAGCTGCTTGTGTCGCAGTCGTTATGTCGCAGTCGTTATGTCGCAGTCGTTAGGTCGCAGTCGTTAGGTCGCAGTCGTTAGGTCTCAGCCATTATGTCTCGATCGACTGTGCCTCGATCGATTGTGTTTCAGGCGCTGTGGTGTAAGGCGCTGTTGTGTCTGTCGCGAACCTTCTTTCGTTTTACCAATAGCGGCCATCAAGCCGCATCACTCCTCGGGGAATCATCATCATGTTGTCATCCATCAAACGCCTGGCGTATAGCGCGGCGCTCGCCGCTTCACTTGCACTCCCGCACGCGGCGCAGGCCGCTTATCCCGACAAGCCCGTCACGCTGATCGTGCCGTGGGCAGCGGGCGGGTCGACCGACATTCTCGCCCGCACGCTCTCGGAGCATCTCACCCAGGCGATGGGGCAAACCTTCGTGGTCGAAAATCGTTCGGGCGCATCGGGCAACATCGGCTCCGCCTACGTCGCCCGCGCGCAGCCCGATGGCTACACGCTGCTCGTAGGCTCGATGAGCACGCACACCATGAACAAGGCGCTCTATTCGACGATGCCGTTCGACGGCGTGAAAGACTTCACGCCGATCGCCGAACTTGCGCTGGTCACCAACACCATGGTGATCAATCCTTCCGTGCCCGCCAACACGGTGGCCGAGTTCATCGCCTACGCCAAAGCGAATCCGGGCAAAGTCGCCTATGCATCGGCCGGCGCCGGCTCGACCAACCATCTGAGCGCGGTGCTGTTCGAAAAAGCGACGGGCATCGAGATGCTGCACATTCCTTATCGTGGCGGCGCGCCTGCGGTGCTGGATACCGTTGCCGATCGCACGCAACTGCTGTTCAGCGCCGGTACGCAAACGCTGCCGCATGTGAATGCAGGCAAGCTCAAGCTGCTGGGCGTCACGGAAACCAAACGGTCGCCGCTGCTCCCCCAGATCCCGACCGTCGCCGAAACGGTGCCCGACTACGAACTCGCCGTGTGGTACGGCGCCTTCGGCCCCGCAGGCATGGATCCCGCACTGGTCGAACGCCTGAACACCGAGATCAACAAGGTGCTGGCCAAACCTGAGGTGATCAAGAAGATGGGCGACATGGCCGTCGAACTGGTCAAGAGCAGCCCCAAGGAATTTGCGGCCACGCTGGACGCCGACGCGACCAAGTACGACAAGCTGATTCGCGACCTTGGCATCAAAATCGAATAGGCCCGCGATGCTGAACAGTAACGACAGCTTGATCGAACGCGATACGCCCGTGGCGCGTGCAAGCGCCGCGGTGGCGGCGGGCGACGCCCTCGCCCTCTTCGCCGCCGTGGATGATTTTGCAGCCGAAGGATTGGGACATGCCTTGTGCACGGTCAATCGCTTCGACGCCGCACGCATGGGCGTCACGCGGTTGTACAGCTCGAACCCTCAGGCGTACCCCGCCGGGGGCACCAAGGACAAGCTCGGCACCGATTGGGGCCGGCATGTCCTGATCGACAAACGCGTGTATGTGGGTGAAGGCACGACGGCCATTCGCGCGGCATTCGACGATCATGCCGCCATTACGTCGCTGGGCCTGCAATCGGTGATCAACGTGCCCGTGCTCGTGGCGGGCGCCGTAGTGGGCACGTTCAACGTGCTGATGACCCATCCCACGCTCAAGCCGGTCCACATCACGCATGCCCGGCTGGCCGCCTTGATGGCGTTACCGGGGTTCATGTTGCTGAGCGCGCAAGCATAAACGCCGGTGGGCGGACGCGAGCGCGCGCCCACCCGCCGGCTTCTGCTGCCGATATGTCAATCGAACGTGATGCCTTGCGCCAGGGGCAAGGCGCGCGAGTAGTTGATGGTGTTGGTCTGGCGGCGCATGTACGCTTTCCAGGCATCCGAACCCGACTCACGCCCGCCGCCCGTCTCCTTCTCACCACCAAACGCGCCGCCGATTTCCGCGCCGCTGGTGCCGATATTGACGTTGGCGATGCCGCAGTCGCTGCCGACCGCACTTTGGAACAGCTCGGCCTCGCGTACGTCCAGCGTAAATACGCACGACGACAAGCCTTGCGGCACGTCATTGTTCATACGCAGCGCATCGGCGAAATCGTCGTACGTCATCACATACAGAATGGGCGCGAACGTTTCGTGCTCGACCACGGCCGTCTGCGATGGCATCTCGACGATCGCAGGCGCCACATAGTAGGCATTCGGATACTGCTCGGCCAACTGACGTTCGCCGCCGAATACTGTGCCGCCTTCGGCACGTGCGCGCTGCAGCGCGTCCTGCATGGCATCGAAGCTGGCGCGATCGATCAACGGTCCCACCAGATTGTCCTTGAGCGGATCGCCGATGCGCACCCGGCCGTACGCCGCTTTCAACCGCGACACCACGTCATCCTTGATCGACGTGTGGACAATCACGCGGCGCAGCGTGGTGCAACGCTGACCTGCCGTGCCCACCGCCGAAAAGAGAATGCCCCGCACGGCCAGATCGAGATCGGCGCTGGGCGCGAGAATCATGGCGTTGTTGCCGCCGAGTTCGAGAATGCTGCGACCGAAACGCGCCGCCACGCGGGGCCCCACTTCGCGGCCCATGCGCGTGCTGCCGGTGGCGCTGACCAACGCCACGCGTTTGTCGTCGACCAGGGCTTCGCCTGCGGCGCGATCGCCGATCACGACTTGCGACAGATCCGCCGGCGCATCGGCGCCGAATTTGGCGACTGCCTGCTCGAACAAGGCCTGGCAGGCCAACGCCGTCAGCGGCGTTTTCTCGGACGGCTTCCACACGACCGCATTGCCGCACACGAGCGCCAGCGCGGTATTCCAGGACCATACGGCCACGGGGAAGTTGAAGGCGCTGATCACACCGACCACACCCAGCGGGTGCCAGGTTTCGCGCATGTGGTGACCGGGGCGCTCGGAGGCGATCGTCAAGCCGTACAACTGACGCGACAGGCCCACGGCGAAGTCGCAGATGTCGATCATCTCCTGCACTTCGCCCAGGCCTTCCTGACGAATCTTGCCGGCTTCCCACGACACCAGTTCACCCAGTTCGGCCTTGTTGGCGCGCAGGATTTCGCCCAGCAGACGCACCAGTTCGCCGCGGCGCGGCGCGGGCACGCTGCGCCAGGCTTCGAAAGCCGTTTGCGCACGGCCGATGCGCGCGGCAACGGCTTCGGGCTGCTCGAGCGCGACCGTGGCCAGTTGGCTGCCATCGATGGGCGAGTGGACGGCATAGCCGGCCGGGGCCGACACGGCCGCCGCATCCACGCCGAGCGTGCTCAACAACTTCTGAATCATGGTGGGCTTCCTGGATTGGGGAGAGGCGCCCAGTATCCCGCCATCGGTGCCACCCAACAAGCAACGATTATTCTGTTTATCATTCCTTAAATTCATGAACTTTGCACCCCCATGTCAAAACGCCTCGTGCCTTCCATGGCCGCCCTGCAGTGCTTTGAGGCAGTGGCCCGTCATTTGAGCTTCACACGTGCGGCCGACGAGCTGCATCTGACGCAAAGCGCCGTCAGCAAGCAGGTCGCGCATCTCGAAGAACAACTGCAGCACCTGCTGTTTCGGCGCGTGCGCCGCCGTCTGCAGCTCACCCCGGCGGGCGAGCTTTATCAGGCCGAAGTGCGCAAGATCCTCACCCAGATCGATATCTCGTCGCGCTACATCCTGTCGTATGGCGGGCAAACAGAGGTATTGACCATTGCCACGCAGCCGACGTTCGGCTCGCGTTGGCTGATCCCGCATCTGCGCGGGTTCGGCCAGCACCATCCCGAGATTCACCTCGATATCCGCAACGAACTCGAACCGTTCGACTTGCTCAATGGACGCGCCGACATCGCTTTTTTCTATGGACAAGGCACGTGGCCCGGTGCGGAGTGCGTCGAACTCTTCGGCGAGAGCCTGCTGGCCGTCTGTGCGCCCGCGCTGCTGGGACGGCGCAAGCCGCCCGGGCTCGATGCACAGGACGGTCCCACACTGCTGCAGTGTGCCTCGCGCCCCGAAGCCTGGCACGACTGGTTTTCGCAGCAGGACCTGCATACGCATCGCAGTTATCACGGCCCGCGTTTCGATACGTTCTACATGTGCATTCATGCAGCGGTGGCCGGTTGCGGCGTGGCCTTGGTGCCGGACGTGCTGGTGCGCGAAGAAATTGCCGAGAAAAAACTGGTGGCGCCGTGGCCCCGCGTGCCCGCCAGCGAAGGCCGTTATTTCATGGCGTACGCCGAGCGCGCGGCCGAAGTACCGAAGATCCGACGCTTCGTCGATTGGGTGCGGCAGGCGGCGGCAGGCGAGAACACGAAAAAAAGGAATGATTGACGCGAATTTTTTCATTTGCGTGCAAACCCGATCCGCGTTTTGATACCGTGCCCGGCGCCTTTATGTCGATCGCCGGACCGCACGTCATTGCATTCGCTTCATCCGCTTCGCATCACGCCGCTCGACTTATAAGCACGACTTCATTCCCGCCGACTCATTCACTCCAGAACGCCAGTCCGCCCGCGGACCCGTTCCTTACTCGCCATACGCCATGTCCACCTTCGTTTCGCCCGATCTGATCCGCGCTCAATTTTCCCGTGCCATGTCTGACATGTATCGCGCCGAAGTGCCGCTGTACGGCAACTTGATCGACCTGGTCGGTCAGGTCAATGCCGACACGCTGAGCGCCGACGACGCCTTGGCACAACAGCTCACGCGTACGGGCGAGATCGACCGCCTGGATGCCGAGCGCCACGGCGCCATTCGGGTGGGCACGGCCGATGAGCTCGCCACCATCCGCCGCCTCTTCGGTGTGATGGGGATGGTGGCCGTGGGTTATTACGACCTGTCGTCGGCCGGCGTGCCGGTGCATTCCACCGCGTTTCGCGCCACCCACGAAGATAGCCTGCGCGTTAGCCCCTTTCGCGTATTCACGTCGCTGCTGCGACTCGAACTGATCGGCGATGTGAGCTTGCGCGCCGTCGCGGCCGAGACGCTGGCCAAGCGTGACATCTTCACGCCGCGCGTGCGCGAACTGATCGCATTGCACGAAAGCGCCGGCGGTCTCACCCAGGCCGAAGCGGATGAATTCGTGCAGAACGCGCTGGAAACCTTCCGTTGGCACCACACCGCCACGGTGTCGCCCGAGCTGTACAAACAGCTGCACGATGAAAATCGCCTGCTCGCCGATGTGGTGGCGTTCAAGGGTCCGCACATCAATCACCTCACGCCGCGCACGCTCGATATCGACGCCGCCCAGGTCGCCATGCCATTGGCCGGCATCGCCGCCAAGGCCGTGATCGAAGGCCCGCCGCCGCGCAGCTGTCCCATCCTGTTGCGCCAGACGAGCTTCAAGGCGCTGGAAGAAGCCGTGAACTTCACGGCCGCCGACGGCACCGTGTATGCCGGCAGCCACACGGCCCGCTTCGGCGAGATCGAGCAACGTGGTGTGGCGCTCACGCCCAAGGGCCGCGCGCTGTATGACCGTTTGCTCAACGCGGCCCGCGCCACGCAGAAAGGCCCCACTACCGACGCCAATGCACAGGCCTACATGGCCAACCTGAGCGCGCACTTCGCCGCGTTCCCCGACGATCACGCCACGCTGCGCGCGCAGGGCATCGGCTATTACCGTTACTTCACCACCGATGTGGCTGTGCCCACCGCGCTCAAGGGCGACACCGTCACGCTGGACGTCCTGATCGACGCCGGCTGCGTCGCGTTCGAACCCCTCGTGTACGAAGATTTCCTGCCGGTCAGCGCGGCCGGGATCTTTCAATCGAATCTGGGCGAGAACGGTCAGAGCGATTACGCCACCAGCGCCAATCAAGCCGGCTTCCAGGCCGCGTTGGGCCATACCGTGCTGGACGAACTGGCGTTGTATGCCGAAACGCAGCGCCGTTCGGTCGACGCTTGCGCCGCAGCATTGGGCGTGACGATCGCGTCCGAGAACATCGCTGCCGAAGCCGCCGCCTGAGCGGTTCAAGACGGGGTCGTGTGAACGCCTGGACGAGCGATTTGATCAGGGGTGACGGACTTCAGCGTGATCGACGGGTGCGTCGGCACCGGCGCGCCCTCAGCCGCGAAAGCCGCGTCCACGCTTCCACGCGTCTAAACGTCCAGGCGTCCACTCGGCCCTAGCCGAAGCCACCACGAAGCGGCTTCGGCGACCGATTCAACTGCCCAACTTTCTTGCTTTGAATCGTTGCGCGCCTTCTGTGTATGCGCCACTCGCAAAATTCAGTGCGTGACCGTGCCGTGCAGCCTGCGCCGATTTGTCGAATGCCTCGTCCGACATCGTCTTCCACCACGATTTCGTGATGGCCACCGAGATGGGCGACCACTGCGCCAGCTTCTGCGCCACCACCGTCACGCGCGTTTCGAGCTCGGCGTGCGGCACCACTTCATGCAAGAGCCCCATCGATAGCGCTTGATCGGCCGACAGGATTTCGGCCAGCAACACCAGGCGCTTCATCGCCGCCTCACCGATGATGGGCAGCAATAACGCACTGCCGACGATCGCGGCCGAACCCACGTTGAGTTCGGTCATGCCGAGGCGCGCGTGTTCGCAGCCGATACGCAGATCCGACATCAAGGCGATCTGCAGTCCCGCTCCTGCTGCGACGCCGTTCAGCGATGCGATCACCGGCTTGGTCAAACCCCGGAACACGTCATACAGATCCATGTAATCGTCGATCCGCGCCGCCGAGCCGGCCGCATCCATCGCGGCGCTTTCGTTCTGATCCTGGCCGGCGCAGAACGCGCGTCCACGACCTGTCAATACGATCACACGCACCGCCGCATCGCTTTCAAGCGCGAGCAGCGCGGCCTTGAACCGCTGGCGTTGCGCCGCGTCGAACGCGTTCATCACTTCAGGCCGGTCGAACGTTACGCGGGCGATGCCGTCGGCAATCGTCACCGTCAAGGGATCAGGGTGAGACATCATTCCTCCTTCAGGCAAAACAGCGACCGGCGCGGCGGCCGGTCGAATGGGATTAACGTGCGTCGACAAATGCGCTCACCCGGGGTGACGGCATCCCGCACTGGGGCGTGGCGGTGGCCACCGTCATTGCACGGTGATCTTGGTCTGGTCGATCGCCGTGCTCCACTTGGTGACCTCGGCCTCCAGGCGCTGACGCGATTGCTGCGGCGTGGTCTGCACCACTTCCACTCCCAACTGCGACAGTTTTTCTTTCATTGCCGGCGTTTTCAGTACGTCCGAGATCGCCGCATTGAGTTGGACGATCACCTCGTCGGGCGTGCCCTTCGGCGCCAGGATGCTGTAGACCGCAACCGCGTTGAAGGCGGGCAAGCCCTGCTCGGCGAAGGTCGGCACGTCCGGCAACACGGTCAGCCGCTTCTGGCTCGCCACGCCCAAGGCAGTCACACGTCCGCTGGGCAGATTGGCCAAGGCGGTGGGCGAGGTCGTGAACATCAACTGGATCTCGCCCCCCAACAGATCGGACATGGCCGGGCTCGAGCCCCGATAGGGCACATGCAGAAGGTCAACCTTGGCTTGCTGACGAAAGAGTTCGGTCACGATGTGTTCAGTCGAACCGTTACCCGTCGAGCCGTAGGCATATTTTCCGGGGTTGGCCCGCGCCTTGGCGCTCATGTCGGCAAAGTTGTTCATGCCCAGTTGCTTGTTGGCCAACAAGATCAACGGCAGTTCGCCCAACGTCGACACCGGAATGAAATCGGCGAGCAGGTCATACCCCACCGTTTCCTTGCCGAGGATTTTCTCGGTCATGGCGTACGAGGTCGTGGGCGCCATCAGGAGCGTGTAACCATCCAGCGCGGCGCGTTTGACGTACTGGGCGCTGATGTTTCCGGAAAACCCGGGTTTGTTCTCGACCACGACCGAGGTCTTGAGCTTTTCGCCCATCCCCTGCGCAATGATGCGGCCAACCACATCCACACCGCCACCAGGCGTAAAGCCCACGACCAGGCTGATGGGCTTTTCGGGATAGGCCGCACTGGCCGGTGCCGCGACAGACGCCGCGCCGGCGAGCGCGGCCAGGGTCAAGCAGTGCAGGCGATGAAACAGCGGAGACTTCTTCATGACATACTTCCCCTTGCGATGGCTCCGGCGGCCCTGCGTGGATATGCGCATCGGCACCGAAATCCGGTTGCGTTGATTGGACGTTATGACTTGCCGATGCGGTAGCCCGTGGTCTCTACGTCCCACACGCCACGCACCTCGCGCGACAGTTCTTTTTTCTGAATGCGTTGCGTGGGCGTTTTGGGAAACTCGGCGATGAACGATACGTACCGCGGCACCTGAAAATAAGGCAGCCGCTCGGCACTCCACTTGATCAGATCCAAAGGTTCGAGCTGGCGGCCTTCGCGCAAGCGCACGAACAACTTCAATTCATCCTCGCCCAGATCGCTGGGCACGCCGATCAGCGCCGTTTCTTCGACCGCATCGTGCTCGCTCATGATGCGTTCGACTTCCCATGCCGAAATATTGATGCCGCGACGGCGCAGCATGTCTTTCTTGCGTCCGGCATAGAACAGAAAGCCATCGCCATCCTGGGTCGCCAGATCGCCGGTGCAAAACCACTCGCCGCGTCGGGAAGACGCCTCGGCATCTGCCTGCTTGTAGTACCCCAGAAAGCCCAGACCGGGTGCGGTGGCGCGGATCGTGATCTCGCCCGCATCGCCTACCGGAACGGCGTCGCCTGCATCGTTCGTCAAACGAACATCGAAATACGAAATGGGCTTGCCGATCGATCCTGCAGGGCCATCGGGATTGAGCGTGACGAAGGTGATCAACTCGGACAGACCGTAGCCTTCGCGCATCGCGACGCCAAAGCGCTCGGAGAAGGCGTGCCAGATATCGGCGGGGCAACCGCCGCCCCAGGCGATCCGCACGCGGTGCTCGCGATCGGTGTCCTTGGGGGGCTGCTTGAGCAGCATTGGCAATACGCTGCCTAGGTAATGAATATGCGTGACGTCCAGGCGCCGCACATCATCCCAGAACCGCGATGCGCTGAAGCGCTCGACCATGGCCAATCTGAAGCCGCCCACCAGCGCCGCAATCGCCACGGCCACGCCCGCGCCGTGATGCAACGCTTCCCAGAACAGAAAAACATCGCCGGGCCCCGCGCCGGTCAGGCGGAGAATGGCTTGCGGCCCGGCGCGCAGATGCCGGTCCGACTTCAGCACGCCCTTGGGCAGGCCGGTGGTGCCGGAACTTGGGGTGAGGCCGATGATGTCGTCCGGCATCACCACGACGTCGGGCGCCGTGAACGGTTGATCGACGCAGGCGTCCAGGCCCTGGCCTGCCACGCCGCGCCACAACACGGTCTTCAACGCGTCCGCGTGGACCTGCACGACGCCGGCGTACGCCACATCGGCGATCAACGCCTGCGGCTGCAGTTGCTCGAACACATGCGCCAGCGGCGCCCCGATCAGATGCACGTTGACGGGCACGCGTACCAGGCCGAGCTTGGCCAGCGCGAAGATGACGAACAGGTGATCGGGATGACCGGGCAGCATCACCGCCACACGATCGCCTTGACGCAGACCCTTTGCGGTCAGCAGGTTGGCGATTTGGTTGACCCGCGCGTCGAGCGCGGCAAAGGTGGTCGCGTGCTCGCCGAATGTGCAATACACCTGATCGGGTTGCTCACGCGCACGCCGCACCAGCAAGGCCGCAATGGTTTCGTTGGAGAGGGGCGGGAGGTCGACGTGCTGAGAATCGGTCATGAGGGAAGCAAGTAAGCGCATGCCCATCCAACCCGAAGGGCACGACGGCAGTGCGAAAGACAGAAGACTAATTAAATTGCTATTCAATTACTTATATTGACTAGCAATTTTTATGTAGCTTATGCCTCTTCATACGCGCTTAAAAGCTAGGGATAACGCGAATTCAATCTTCTCCTGGCCAAATCGCCAGGAAAATAATTGAATAACAATTAAACTATCAGGCCGAGATGGCGCGGGCCGCTTGCAAAACGCGCGGCAGCAGATCGTGCCGCACGGCATCCACATCGAAACGCTGCGCGAGCGTCGACAGATTGACGGCGCCCACAATATGGCCCGATGCATCGGTGACCGGCGCGGAGATCGACACCCCGTTCTGATCGAGATTCTTTTCGGTCAACGAGTAGCCGTTGCGGCGCGCTTTTTCAAACAGGGCGAGGATTTCCTCGGTATCGCGATCGCCGAACCGGGCACGAATATCGGGAGGCAAATGGGTGAGCCGCTCGAGGATTTGCGACAACGGCGCTTGCGAGAGCAAGACCTGCCCGGATGACGACGTGAGCGCCGGAAACCGGCTCCCCATCGAAAGATTGATGGACGTGATGTGCGTGCTGGGAATGTTGACCACGACGACCACGTCATCGCCATCGAGCTCGACCCACGACACCGTTTCGCGCGTTTCGCGCGCCAGCTCGGCGAGGATGGGATAACTGCGGTCGCGCTGCGAGTCAGGGCTCGTCATACCGCGCACCAGACCGAACAGCTTATTGGCCGGCAGGTACTGACGCGTGGCCGCATCGCGCTTCAGATATCCCAACCAATGCAGGGTATAGACGAAACGCTGGGCGGCGCTGCGCCCCATCCCGGAGCGGGCCGCAATCTCGGCCAACGACAAGGGACCCGTGTGCTGTTCGAACAAGGCCAGAATCCGCATCCCCTTTTCGACCGATGCAACGAAAAGCCGGGCATCCGGCTCGTCCCGAACCACGCTGCCCGCGGCGCAAGCAGCAGGCGACGTTGCCGAAGCAGTAGGCGATGCCGTGGCATCGGAGGAAGATGAAGCGGTCATGCGGGGCTCGAGTCTGCGTTCGTGCGCGACGGATCGCGCTCACAGGCGGCAGTGTACCGCCTCGAATTCGAGCCGCTCGGGCGGCGAATCTCAGGATGCGCCGCGCGGCACCGTGTTGAACGTACGGCCTTCATTCGTGGCCGCGCCGTAGCGCGACAACTCGAGACCCTCGATGCTGATCTCGGGACGATGACCGGTCATCATGTCGGCCACCAGCTTGCTGGAGCCGCACGCCATGGTCCAGCCCAGCGTGCCGTGCCCCGTGTTCAGGAACAGGTTGCGATAACGCGTGCGGCCCACGATCGGCGTGCTGTCGGGCGTCATGGGGCGCAAGCCCGTCCAGAATTCGGCCCGCGCCACATCGCCGCTGCCGGGATACAGGTCGTTGACGACGAGCTCGAGCGTAGCGCGGCGCGCGGCTTTCAGACGCAGGTCGAAGCCGGACAATTCGGCCATGCCGCCCACACGGATGCGATCGTCGAAACGGGTGACCGCGACCTTGTAGGTTTCGTCCAGCACCGTCGACATCGGGGCGGCCGCCGCATTGGTGATCGGGATCGTGAGCGAATAGCCCTTGACCGGATACACCGGAAGATCCAGTCCGAGCGGGGTGAGGAAATTGCGCGAATAGCTGCCGAATGCCGTCACATAACGATCGGCCTTGAGCACGTCATTGCCCACGCGCACACCCATCACGGTGTCGCCCTCGGTGATCAATGCCTCGACGTTCTCGTTGAAGCGAAATTCAACCCCCATGTTCACGGCAAGCGCTGCCAGCTTGGTCGTAAACATATGGCAGTCGCCGGTTTCGTCGTTGGGCAGGCGCAAGCCGCCGGTGAGCGTGCTGCCGGGACGGCCGAGCGCAGGCTCGACGGCACCCAATTGCGCGGCGTCGAGCAACTCGTACGGCACGCCGACCTCTTCGAGCACGGCGATATCGCGGCGTGCCGCTTCCATCTGCGCATCGGTGCGAAAGAGCTGCAGCGTGCCGCGCGTGCGCTCTTCATAGTGAATGCCGGTTTCGCTGCGGACCGCACCCAGGCAGTCGCGGCTGTACTCGGCCAGACGCAGCATGCGTTCCTTGTTGATGGCATAGCGCGCCGGCGAACAGTTCGACAGCATCGCCGCCATCCAGCGTAACTGATACAGCGTGCCATCCGGACGAATGGCCAACGGCGAATGCTTCTTGAACATCCACTTCAATGCCTTGAGCGGAATGCCGGGGGCCGCCCAGGGGGTGGAATATCCCGGGGACACCTGCCCGGCATTGCGATAACTGGTTTCCTTGGCGGGCGCCGCCTGCCGATCCACAACCGTGACTCTCACGCCCTGACGCGCCAAGTAGTAGGCGGTGGTCGTACCGATCACGCCGCTTCCGAGCACAATCACGTGCATGATGAACCCCTCGATTATGGACAGACAATTTCACCAGTCTATCGACATCCGATCAGTTTTTTTGCCTGAAATGTGGCCTAAAATCCGGGCTCTACCCGGAAAATTCGCCTGAAAAGGCATGTTTGCAGATAAAAATGCGTGAACTCGACCGTACCGACCTGAACATCCTCGACATTCTGCAGAAAGACGGCCGCATTGCGATCACCGAACTGGCGGCGAAAGTGAACCTGTCGACCACACCGTGTTCCGAGCGCGTCAAGCGGATGGAACGCGAAGGCGTCATCGAAGGATATTACGCGCGGCTCAACCCCAAAGCGGTCAAAAAAGAGTTACTGGTTTTTCTCGAAATCAACCTGTCGGCAAAGTCCGGCGATGTGTTCGACAAAGTGCGCCGCGAGCTGCTGCAGATTCCCGAAGTGCTCGAATGTCATCTCGTGTCGGGTGAGTTCGACTATCTGGTAAAGGCACGGCTGCCGGAGATGCGCGCCTACCGGAAACTATTGGGCGAGCTTCTGAAACGCCTGCCGGCGTCGGCCACGTCCCGCAGTTATATCGTGATGGAAGAAGTGAAAGAGTCGCTTTATTTATCGTTGACGTGACCGGCATTCGCCATCCCGGTCAACCGGGCTGCGGCAGCATCGTCGTCCGCCCCACACGCCGCCTTCCGGCGCGCCCTCCCTGGGCGGTTACTCTAGTGCATTCACCGCTCGGTTCATAGGATGGCACGACCATGTTGAAAGTTGCTTTGGGCCAGTTCGCCGTCGGCCGCGAATGGCAGGAAAACGCGGACACCTGCGTAACCTTGATGGCATCCGCCCATGCGGCCAACGCCCAATTGCTCGTGTTGCCCGAGGGCATCCTGGCGCGCGACATCACCGATCCGGATATCGTGCGCAAGTCGGCGCAACCGCTCGACGGCCCGTTCCTCTCACAGTTGCTGGCGGCCAGCGCCACCAACGACATGACGACGATGATGTGCGTGCACAGCCCGACGGGCGACGGCAGGATCCACAACAATCTGATCGCGCTGCGCGCGGGCAAGATCGTTGCGCGCTATATCAAGCTGCACCTGTACGACGCGTTCTCGATGAAAGAGTCCACCAACGTCACGCCCGGCACCGAGGTGCCGCCCCTGCTCGACGTGGGTGGCTTGAAGATCGGCCTCATGACCTGCTACGACGTACGGTTTCCCGAACTCGCACGGCGTTTGGCGCACGATGGCGCCGATGTGCTCGTGCTGCCCTCGGCGTGGGTCAAGGGCCCGCTGAAGGAAATGCACTGGGAAGTGCTCGTTACCGCCCGGGCGCTTGAGAACACGTGCTACATGGTGGCGGTGGGCGAGTGCGGCGAGCGCAATATCGGCGCCAGCATGGTGGTGGATCCCTTGGGCGTGGTAACCGCACGCGCAGGTGAGGCGCCCACCTTGTTCTTCGCCGACATCGACCCCGCGCGCCTGGCGCATGCCCGAAAAGTGTTGCCGGCGCTTGAAAATCGCCGCTTCGACCGGCCCGAACTCCGAAAGGAAAACACGTGACCGTGCGCGGCGATCGCGCCGCAGCGCTGACCGCCACCTCATCGTCCCACTCCCCTTCCGTCTCGTCTTCCGTGCCTGGGTCCACGCCTGCGCTGGATCTCCGGCGCATCCTGACCGACACGCCGGCCGCATCGCATCGCGCCTATCTGAACAACGCGGGCGCTGCGCTGATGCCGCGTGTGGTGGTGGACACCGTCAAGGCGCATATCGATCTTGAAACGACCGTGGGCGGCTACGAAGCGGCGGCCTTGGCCGCCGATCGCCACCAACAGGTCTATGCGAGTGTGGCGACGCTGCTCGGCGCATCCCAGGACGAGATCGCACTCACCGAGAACGCGACCGTCGCGTGGCAGATGGCGTTTTATGCGCTGCGCTTTGCGCCAGGCGATCGCATCCTGACGGTGCAGGCGGAATACGCCGCCAACTATGTGGCGTACCTGCAGATGGCGCGCCGTACCGGCGTCAGCATCGAGGTCATCCCTAACGACACCTGCGGCCAAACCGATGTGGCGGCCCTGGCGCGCATGATCGATGGCCGCGTCAAACTGATCTCGGTTACCTGGGTGCCTACCAACGGCGGTCTGACCAACCCGGCGGCGGCCATCGGCCGCATTGCGCGCGCGGCCCGCATCCCCTATCTGCTGGACGCATGCCAGGCCGTGGGCCAAATGCCGGTCGACGTCGACGCACTCGGCTGCGACATGCTCTCGGCCACCGGCCGGAAGTTTCTGCGCGGCCCGCGCGGCACGGGTTTTCTGTATGTGCGGCGCGGCATGCTCGAACAACTCGAGCCGCCCATGATCGACCATTTTGCCGCGCCCTGGACGGCCGTGGACACCTATACGTTGCGCAACGATGCCCGCCGATTCGAAACCTGGGAGAGCAATATCACCGCGCAATTGGGGCTTGGCGCGGCCATCGACTACGCGCAGGCGCTCGGGTTGCCCGCGATCGAAGCCCGTTGCCATGCCCTGGCGCAGCGACTGCGCAATGGCTTGAACAGCCTGCCCGGCGTTACAGTGCACGATCTGGGCGAGCGGCCCTCCGCCATCGTCAGTTTCACTCTCCCCGGCTTGGCGGCCTCGACCGTGGTCGGATTTGCGCACCAGCAAAAAATCGCTATCGGATCGAGCGATCCGTCGAGTACGCTGCTGGATGCACGTGCCCGGTCATTGCCCGCCGTCGTGCGCGCATCGCCGCATTACTACAACACCGAAACCGACATCGATCGACTTGTCGCGTGCTGCGACGCTCTGCTCCAAGGCACCCAACCATGACCCATATCATTCCCACGCCTGAAGCACTGTTGCGTCGCTACATTCGCGCCAAGGACGAGAATCGTCCCCACCTGATGGCGCGAACGTTTGCGCCCGACGCGCGCCTGCAGATGCATCTGCAGACGGAGACCATTGCATTCCCCGCCGAATCGATCGGGGTGGACGCGATTGCGGACACCCTCGTGCGCGACTTCGGCCGGCAATACGACAACGTGTACACGTTTTACGTCACCGGCAGGCGCCCGCTGGCCCATACCGAAACGTTCGCCTGTCCGTGGCTCGTCGGGATGACGGAGAAAGCGACGGGAAGCGTGCGCGTCGGATGTGGCCGCTATGAATGGACCATCGACGCGCAGCGCGCTTGCGTGACCGCATTGACCATCACGATCACGCATATGTCGGTGTTGCCCGCGACGTGCGCCGAGTCGATGTTTGCCTGGCTGACATCGCTCGGCTATCCGTGGACGCCGCCGCAAGCGATCTTTGCGCACGCGCCTGCCGATGAGGCTTTCGCGCCGGTACTGGATGCGCTACGCGCGGCCTGCGAACCGGTGGGCGCGATCCCGGCCTGATCTGGCGATGAGCGCGGGCCATGACGCGCCCCTCAGACGCCATCAGGGCTAACGAAGGGCCGCTTAGCGTCCGCGCGGGCCCCCAGGTCCGCCGCCGTCGTAGCCCCCACGGCCGCCACCGTCATAACCGCCGCGGCCGCCTCCACCACCGCCATGATGCGGACCCCACCAGCAGCAGCCGGACATCGACACCGCCAATAGAAGCGCCAAGGGCGCCAACGTCAGCCGTCGTGCGTGGCGTGTGAGCGTAGATGCGGGCTTCATGCTGTACCTCCAGTCGAAATGACGATGACGTCATCGTAGGGAGCGGTACCCGTAAAGTCATCAAGCGTTTAACGTGCTTTCCATCGCCGGAACTTGCTAACCGGCGCTCCATCGTGCCTGCACATTTGCTTCCTAGAATGAAGCCATTTCAACGCTGGGAAAGATGATGAAGACACGTCTGATATCGCTGCTCGTGGCGGCTGCCTGCACGGTGGCGAGCGCTGGTGCGATGGCGCAAGGGCGCCCCGACGACGGCCCCGGCGCACGCGGCCCGGGCGGCCCCGGTGCACAACAGGGCGGCCCGGATCGCGGCGGCCCGGCGCGGGATCAGGATCGCGGTCCCGGCGCCGGCCCTGGCTCGGATCGTGGCCCTGGGCCCGGCGCAGACCGCGGCCCCGATCGCGGTCCGGGAGCGAACCGCGGTCCCGATCGATATGACCGCGGTCCGCAAGCGCATGGTCCTGGACCGGAACGTTGGGCGCGCGGCGATCGCGTGCCGCGCGATTACCGTGGCCGCGAGTACGTGATTGCCGATTGGCGTCCGCATCATCTCGATGCGCCACCGCGCGGCTATCAATGGATCGGCGTGGGCGCGGATTATTTCCTGATCGGTATCGCCACCGGCATCGTGCTGCAGTCCGTGATATCGCGTTGATTGAGGCGGCGTGCGGTATGCGCTGCCGACCGTCATGAGAAGAAAGCCATAGGCTGCACGCGCCAATGCGGAAGACTCAACCCAACTGGCGATAGACCTCTTCAGAAACCCGCAGCAGCTCCGCGCGCTCGATATCGCCTGATAGCGCGTAGCCGAACTGTTCGTCTACCCAATAGAACACGTTGACCTCGCCTTCACGTGAAAAGCGGAACGCCGATTTATCGCCAGCGGCTTCGCGCGTTACGTAGAGGGTCAGGCGGCGGCCGTCGTTGGCCGAGTACATGAATTGCGCCACCGGCCCGACGCCGCCGGGCAGCAAGCGTCCGCCCACCAACGCATAGCCCACGTCGCCCAAGTGCGGCGGCCGCACCGTCGCGCCCAGCCGCTTGGTCAACCAGGTGGCCAAGGCCTGTTCCTGATCGGCGCCCACCTCCACCGGCCGGCGCACCTCCGGTGTGTACACGGCATGCGCGACAGCGGCGCGATGCACGAAGCCACCCAAATCGCCTGCCTTCGCAGCGGCCGCGCTCGCAGGCGCCCGTACGGCCATGGCGCGTTGATCCCATTCGCCCCGCACCACCCAGGCGCCAACGCCGCTCGCCACGGCCATCAGCACGGCGGCCGCAGCTGCGAGCCAGCGCGGGGGCCGCGCCGGCGGGCGGACGGCAAAGCGCAGCGGAATCGCCTCATCCGCCACCGGATCGTATGCCTGCTTCAACATCTTTTTCTGACGCGTCCACGCCTCGATGTTTGCACGGGCATCAGCGTGCGTGGTCAAGAACACGTCGACCTCGGCACGCCGGCCTGCGCTCAATACGTCATCGACGTACGCGTGCAGATCGGCTTCCGTAATCGGTGAGCCGGGGGTGGCCTTCAGCGTCAGCATGTCCTTGTCTTTCATCATTTCACCCGCCGTAGCGGCGTTACCGGTTCGCGCCCCGCCATCATGGCGGCCAGGCGCTCACGGCCGCGCGATAAGCGCGACATGATCGTTCCCACGGGCACGTCGAGCGCGCGGGCCGCTTCCTTGTAGCTGAGTTCTTCCACTGTGATCAGCAGCAGCACCGCGCGAACATCCGGATTCAAGCGTTGCAGCAATCGATCCAGATCGCGCACTTCCAGTCCGTCCGATTGCTGCGCCCGCACCGGCATGGCCGCAATCGCGTCGTCATCGTGAACGGTGTCGCGCAGGCGGCGCGCACGCACACCGTCGATGAACACGTTGTGCATGATGCCGAACAACCACGCGCGCAGCTCGCCCTGGCGCCGCCACATCGAAAGGCGGCGCCAGGCGTGCTCCAGCGTGTCTTGAACCAGATCGTCGGCGCGCGCGGCATCGGCGGTCAACCCGCGCGCATACCGCCGCAAACTTGGGATGCAAGCGACGATCTCGGCTTCCTGCCGCGCACCCATACGAGGGCGTCAGCCGAACGGCTTAGGGTTTGACGACGTGCCAGACGTCCTTGAACTTGTCACCCGTCTTGTCGCCGGCTTTCGTGTCCTTGGCGAACAGATACAACGGCTGCCCTTTGTAGGCCCATTGCTTGCCGCCGTCATCGCGCGTGACGATGCTCCAGTCGCCCGAGGCCTTTGCATTGGCATCGGCCATCACGGGCGGCCAGGCCTTGGCGCAACCGTCGTTGCACATGCTTTTGCCGCTGCCGGCCTTGTCGTTATCGAACGTGTATACGGTCATGCCGGCACTGTTGACCAACATGCCATCCTTCGCCTTGGGCGCCATTTCGGCGTGAGCCGACGCGGCAAAGAGGCTGGCGGCAGCCAGGGCAAATGCTGCAGTTGTACGAATCGTCATGATGAACCTCGCAGTGTGAAAAAGGGGGGACCACAACCGGATAGACGGACAGCCTACGCCGTTTATTCCGTTCGCTGCGAAGATATTTTTTACGCGCTGATTTACGCTCGGCCACTTACGCCCGACCCCTTACACCCGCCCCCTTACGCCCAGCCTTTTACGCCCACCCCTCGAGCCGCAACGTCGATCGCACCAGCCGTTGCTCGTCCTGCTCGATGTCGTTCAAACTATCCCGCACGCTTTCCACATGGTCGATCGCGGCCCGGCGCGCCTGCTCGGGCAAGCGCCCCGTCACCGCATTGAAGAGATCGGCATGCTGCATATCGATCATGCGTTTCTGCGGCTGGCGATGATAGAGATTGTTCACACAGGCGAACACCGACGTCAGCATCAGATCGTTGAGCGATTGCTGCGTATGCACCAGCACCGAATTGTGCGAGGCCTGGCATACCGCCAGATGAAAGGCATGATCGAGCCGCGCATGCACGGAGGTGTCGGCATCTTGCGATTGTGCCTCCAGCATGTCCTGGTACCGCCGGCGGATCATGATGAAATCGGCATCGGTGCCGCGTGTGGCCGCCAGGCGGGCCGACTCGCCCTCCAATAGCGCCCGCACTTCGAACAGGTCGTACAGGGTGCGCGGTTGCGAGCTGAACAGATGCATCAGCGGCGAAGCATCCAGGCGCGTCATTCCCGATACGATCGAGCCTTTACCCTGCGCCGTGGTGATGATGCCGCGCGCCCGCAGCAATTGCAGCCCTTCCCGCAACGCACTGCGCGATACGCCGAGCTTTTCGGTCAGGCGCCGCTCCGACGGCAGCAACTGCCCCGCCTTCAGCACACCATCGACGATCAACTGTTCGATCCGCTCGGCCACCGCATCGGCGACCTGCCGCGTCGGTGCGGAGGCCGACGCCGTGGCCGGCACATCGGCGCCTGGAAGGGGGGACGAACCGTACATGCAATCTCTCTTCTACTGGTCATACCAGTTTATCTGGTGCGGGCACGGCGAACGAATCCGCCATGCAATCCACTGATATTAAAGAGGATCGTACGGCGACGAGCAAGCGAACACGACCATAAACTGGTATGACCAGCGCTCGGCACGGTGGACAGGCCGCGTGCAGTTGGCGATGATGGTGGCGACACCGCATCTTGCGGCTCCCCCATCCGATCACTGGAAAAACAGCTCATGCAGACCAAAGCCATCCTCGCTCATTCCGACGTCGCCCGCATCCTCACCGCCGCCAGACGCGTCGCGCTGGACAACAAGTGGGCCGTGACGATCGCCGTGGTCGACGATGGCGGCCATCCGCTGGCGCTCGAGCGCCTGGATGGCTGCGCCCCGATCGGTGCCTACATCGCGACCGAGAAAGCGCGCACGTCGGCCTTGGGCCGCCGCGAGTCGAAAGGCTACGAAGACATGATCAACGGCGGCCGTACGGCGTTCCTGTCGGCGCCCATTCTGCAAGGCACGCTGGAAGGCGGCGTGCCCATTGTGGTCGACGGTCATGTGGTCGGTGCCGTAGGCGTCTCGGGCGTGAAGTCGGATCAGGACGCGCAATGCGCCCGCGCCGGCGCACAAGCCGTCACCGCCTAACCAGGATTTCGCCATGACAGATCGTATCGACCGCCACGGCCTGCAGGTCGCGGCCACCCTGCACGCCTTTATCGAAAACGAAGCCCTGCCCGGCACGGGGCTGGAAGCCGATGCCTTCTGGCAAGGCGCCGCCAAGCTCTACGCCGAACTGACGCCGCGCAATCAGGCATTGCTTGCCGAGCGCGACCGCCTTCAAGCGGAACTGGACACCTGGCATCGCGCGCATCCCGGCGCGATCGCCGAACCTGCGGCCTATCGCGCGTTTCTGGAGGAGATCGGTTATCTGGTCACGCCCCCTGCAACGGTGCAAGCCACCACGCAAAACGTCGATATCGAGATCGCCACGCAGGCCGGGCCGCAATTGGTGGTGCCGATGTCCAACGCGCGTTACGCGTTGAATGCAGCCAATGCGCGCTGGGGCAGCCTCTACGACGCGCTATACGGCACCGATGCGTTGCCGGAAACGGGCGGCGCCGAGCGCACCAAGGCCTACAACCCGGCACGCGGCGCCGCCGTGGTCGCCTACGCCCGCAAGGTGCTCGATCGCGCCGCCCCGCTCGTGCGCGGCTCGCACGCCGACGCCATCGGCTATCGCGTGGCCGACGGCAAGTTGCTGGTCACGTTGCCCGAGGGCGAGGTGCAACTGGCACAACCCGAGCGCTTCGTGGGTATTCAAGGCGATGCGGCCAAGCCCGCCGCCGTGTTGCTGCGCGTCAACGGCCTGCATCTGGAGATTCAGTTCGACGCCACCCATTCCATCGGCAAAACCGACGCGGCGCACATCAAGGACGTGCTCGTGGAAGCGGCCATCTCGACCATCATGGATTGCGAGGATTCGGTCGCCGCGGTGGACGCCGCCGACAAGACGCTGATCTATCGCAACTGGCTGGGTTTGATGCAGGGCGATCTGACCGAGTCGGTGACCAAGGACGGCAAGACGTTCACGCGCAAACTCAATGACGACCGCCGCTATACCGCTCCCGATGGCGGGGAGCTGGTGCTGCATGGCCGCTCGCTGCTCTTCGTGCGCAACGTCGGCCACTTGATGACCAATCCGTCGATTCAGGACGCGCAGGGTCAAGATCTGCCCGAGGGCATTCTCGATGCCATCGTCACCAGCCTGGCAGCCCTGCACGATCGCAAGCGCCGCGGCAACTCGCGCGAAGGCTCGATCTACATCGTCAAGCCGAAGATGCACGGTCCGGACGAAGTGGCCTTCGCCAACACGTTGTTCGACCGTGTGGAAGACTTGCTCGGCTTGCCGCGCTACACGATCAAGATGGGCATCATGGACGAGGAGCGCCGTACCAGCGTCAACCTCAAGGCCTGCATTGCTGCGGCCGCCAACCGGGTCGCCTTCATCAATACGGGGTTCCTGGACCGCACCGGCGACGAGATGCATACGGCCATGGAAGCCGGTCCGATGCGCCGCAAGGGCGATATGAAGAGCACCCGCTGGATCGCCGCCTACGAGCGCAGCAACGTGCTGGTCGGTCTGGCCTGCGGCCTGCGCGGCCGGGCTCAGATCGGCAAAGGCATGTGGGCCATGCCCGACCTGATGGCCGCGATGCTCGAGCAGAAGATCGCGCACCCCAAGGCCGGCGCCACGACCGCATGGGTTCCGTCACCCACGGCCGCCACCCTGCATGCCCTGCACTACCACGAGGTGGATGTGGGTGCGGTGCAAACCCGCCTGCAGAAGGAGGCCGGCGGCGACGAGCGCGATGCGCTGCTCGATGGTTTGCTCGACGTACCGGTGGGCGACCCTTCGCAATGGTCGGCCGACGATATCCGCAGCGAACTCGACAACAACGTGCAGGGCATCCTCGGCTATGTGGTGCGCTGGATCGACCAGGGTATCGGCTGCTCCAAGGTGCCGGACATTCACGACGTGGGTTTGATGGAAGACCGCGCCACCTTGCGCATCTCGAGCCAGCACATCGCCAACTGGCTGCGCCACGGCATCGCCACGGAAGACCAGGTCCGCGAAACGTTCGAGCGCATGGCGCAAGTGGTCGACCAGCAGAACGCCGGCGATCCGCTGTACCGCCCGATGGCTGGACCTGCGGACAGCTCGCTGGCGTTCCAGGCCGCGCAAGCCCTGGTATTCGAGGGGCGCGCCCAGCCCAACGGCTACACCGAGCCGTTGCTGCACGCGTACCGTCTGCGCTTGAAGGGCGAGGCCGCCACCGCTTGAAGCAACGCCGATGAGGCCTGCCGGTCTGCCCGACGGCAGGCCGGTGGCCCTCGGTCTGCACCACCCACAGCGCCGCTCACCGTTGCGCACTGCAGTACTGGTCAGATCGGCAGGCGAGGCTTATCCTTGAGGCACATTCGTATCGGATACTGCCATGGATCGCCGCCGCTTTATCGCTCGCACCGCCGCTTTTTCCGCCATCCCGTTCCTCGCCCATGCGGCCGACGAAGCGCCCGAGTCCAAGGTGTTCCTGGACTACACGCAGGCGCAACTCGACGCGGCTTATACGCAAGGGGATTGGGCACCCAATGCGAAAGCGCTGATCGATGCGTACGACACCGACAGCGCGCGCGTGCGCGAAAAGTATCCGCCCCAGACACTCGCTTATGGTGCCGGGGATGCCGAAACGATGGACGTTTTCGGGCCGAAGGATGCCAATGGCCGGCCCATCGTGATGTTCATACACGGCGGCGCATGGCGCTCGCTGAGCAAGGCGTCGGTGTCGGCCCATGCGCCGCTCTTCGTCGACAACAACGTGATCTACATCGCGATCGACTTCAATAATCTGCCCAACAACACCCTGCCCGGCATGGCCGAACAATGCCGGCGCGCGTTGATGCGCATTGCCCGCGTCGCGTCCACATTCGGCGGCGATCCGCAAAAAATCTACGTGGCCGGCCACTCATCCGGCGCGCAACTGGCCGCAGTGCTGCTGACCACCGATTGGAGCAGCCGGGGCGAATCGTCATCGATCATCCGGGGCGGTATTCTGCTGAGCGGCCCGTACGACCTGAAACCCGTCATGCTGTCGTCGCGCGCCAAGTATGTGAAGATCACCGATAGCGAACGCGACGCCTTGAGCGCCGCAAACGGCCTCGACCGTTTACAGGCGCCCGTGCTGGTGGCGTGGGGCAGCGAAGAAAGTCCGGAATTCAAGCGTCAGGGTCGGCAATTGGCCGATGCGATCAAAGGCCGCGACAAGCTCGTCGACGCCATGGTGCTCGACGGACTCAATCATTTCGAAGTGCCCAATCAACTCAACCGCCCCGATTCGGCGCTCGCCAAAGCGGTGCTCAAAATGGTAACGGCCTGACGCGCGTCGAAGCCTCCCTATTGGAACCGCCACGCCATTACGCCCGGTCGCTGCGTGCCAGATAGGCGTATGCGTCCTGGCGCCATTGCACGGTAAGGCTGTGGATGACCCGCAGCAACGCCGCGACGGCGGCGGCATCCTCGTTCAATGCCGCCTGCTCCAGATGATGAAACTTCATGGCGATCACTGGTGCACCCACCGTGGCGGCACTCGATCGCAGCGTGTGACCGATCTGCGCCACCACTGACCAGTTCGACTGCAGCACCGCATTGCCGGCTGCGGCATATTGCCGCTCGACGTTCTCGCTGAAGGTGTCGACGATGCGAACGACGAATTGGCGCCCGCCCATATCGAAAAACTCATCCAGCGGATGTGCAAAGGCATTGATCATTCTTGACTGCCGGATTCACCGCGTTTGCGGCGCTGCGCGACGGCCGCCGTCACCTGCGCCAATCGCGTGGCCGTCGCGGGCTTTTCGACAAAGCCACTGAACGGGCTGTCCTCGCCATCCGCCAGCGGCGCGAACTCGCCGGTCAGCGCCACGATATAGGGCGCGCGGGCGCCGAGCTTGCCCCGAATGGTGCGCGCTGCGGATTCGCCATCGATATGACCCATGCGGCGATCCATGAAAATAAGATCGTAATTGCCGAGCGTTGCGCGCCGTACCGCCGCTTCGCCATCATCGACCGTGTCCACACTGTGACCGGCGCGCTCGAGCATCCAGGAAACCGACAGGCGACAGGTGGGATCGTCATCGGCCACCAGCACGCGCAGCGGCGTCACCCGCGCCACCGCATCGGCGGCGGCCACCTGCTGCGGCAGGCCTTCCATCGCCGGTGCCTGCCGGCACACGATACTGAAGATGAAGGCCGTTCCCACGCCGCGCTGCGTTTCGGCCCGGATCGCACCGCCCATCAAGCGCGCCAGCCGCAGGCAAATGGCCAATCCCAACCCCGTGCCGCGAATGGTTTCGGAAGCGCCCAATGCAGCGGAGGAGAAGGGCTTGAACAAATTCTGCTCGGCCGTTTCGGATAAGCCGGGCCCCGTATCGCGAACGACGATATCGAGCGTTGTGATCGCGCCGGTGCGCCGCGAGGCGCCGATGCTCACAACGATGCCGCCCGTGCGGGTGAATTTGACGGCGTTATTGATCAGGTTGAACAGGATCTGCTGAATGCGCACCGCGTCGCCGTTGAGCATCAACGGCGCGTCGGCCCCTTCCACATTGAGGTAGAGCTTTTTTGCCTGTGCCTGGCTGGTGAACAGCGCGGCAGCCGAGTTGACCAGGGCCGCCAGGTCGAATGGCAATACCTTCAACGTTATCGCGCCGGCTTCGAGTGACGACACATCGAGCGTATCGTTCAGAATCCGCAGCAAGTGATCGGTACTGAAGCGCATGGCCGACGCCAGGCTTTTCGCGCGTTCGGCGCCATCGGCGCTCTCGAACATGGCGATCAGTCCATTGATGCCTTGCAGTACCACGCGCACCTCGTGCGTGAGGGTGGCAATGAAATTCGCATGCGTCTGGATTTGCGTCACGGCCGCATCGCGCGCGCGGCGCAACTCGGCCTGTGCCCGTTGCCGCTCGGCCAATTCGTTGCTCAACCGCGTGCCGGTCACCCGCAACTCGATCGTGTCGGCCACGATCAACGCCAGGTCGCGCAATGCCTCGCGCTGCGCCGAGGTCAATACCCGGCTCTCGCGATCGATCACGCACAATGTGCCCAGCGGGCGGCCCTGCGCTCCAACGAGCGGCACGCCGGAATAAAACCGGATGTGCGGGTCGCCCAGCACCAGCGGATTGTCCATGAACCGCGGATCCTGCGCGGCGTCTTCAACGGTGAATACGTCGTCCTGGAGCACTGCATAATTACAGAACGCCCACTCGCGCGGCGTGGATTCGACGTCCAGCCCGTGATGCGACTTGAACCATTGGCGGGTAGCCGTCAGAAGCGATACCAATGCAATCGGCGCGCCGGTGATCTGGGCGGCAATGCGCGTAATCCTGTCAAAAGCGGGATCGCCCGGCGTATCCAGAATGCCAGTGCGAAGCAAGTCCTCGAGTCGCTCCGACTCGTCAGGACGGACAGGAAAAGCGGTCATCAAGCGTAAGCGGACGGGTGATTCAGGCGTGTTGCCACGTACTCCCGGATATCGTTGCCGGATAACGGTTTATAGAGCACATCGAGATTGTCGGGCAATCCGCCTGCCGCCACGATCTCGTCCTGCGTCATCCCCGTCAATACAGCAAGCGCTGTATGCGACAACCGCGCATCGGCTCGGATGTGACGGATCATCTCGAATCCGTCCATTCCCACCATGCGCAAGTCGGTCAAAATCAGATCGGGATGAACCTCACCGATCTTCATCAGCCCGGTAAAACAGTCCGCTTGCGCAAAAACCTTCACACCAGTGAGCGTTTGCAACGCCTGTTCGTAAACAGCCAAAAGCGTAGGATCGTCTTCGATCAGCACGACTTTGCGCGACAGATCGGCAACATTGCCCTTGCGTTGAGCAAGCAGCTTCAATACAGAGCTACGGCGCACTCGCCGATGCCCGCCGGGTGTTTTCCAGGAGTCGAGCGTACCGGCTTCTACCCATGTCTGTGCGGTGCGCACCGACACGCCTAAAAGTTCAGCAGCCTCTCGCGTCGTTATGATGGGATCGCTTTGGTCCATAAATGAAAGTATTTTTTTAAGCAGGCAGCAATCAATCCGAACTCTACCAGAGCATCCGTGAAAAAACGCAACGATTAGAAATCAAATGACGTTTGGCAAATTCGGCAATCATGGAATAATCGGCATATTCGCGATTTTCTCATCCTAAAAGAGTCCACCATGCTGCCCTTCGGTTTCGGTCGTTTCCTCGGGCGCAGCACGCGCGCTTTGCCCGATACACGTGGCCTGGCCACTGCATCAGCGGTTGCGCAATACGATGCTGAGGGATACATCACCCGGGTAAACGATGCCTTCGCCGCTTTGCTGGGCCGGGCACCGGACGATCTGATCGGTGAACACGCGAGCGCAATCAGCATAAATCGTGCAGGACGTGACAACTTCCACACATTGTGGGCAACCTTGCAAGCCGGGCAATCGAAAAATCGGCGCGAAGCCTTTCAGCACGACGATGGCTATCCGTGCTGGTTGGCATCGACATATGTCCCGCAATACGACCGGCGTGGACGACTGCGCCATGTGATCCAGATGGCGGCCGACATCAGTGCCGATCACGTCACACAAACGGATCTGGCGGGACAGGTCACCGCCATCGGCAAGGCGCAAGCCGTGATCGAGTTTGCGCTAGACGGCACCATTCTCACGGCCAACAGCCACTTTCTCGCAGCCATGCGATACACGCTCGAAGAACTGCAAGGGCAGCATCACCGCATTTTCGTGGACGATGCCACGCGCGCGTCGCCGCAATACCGTACGTTTTGGGACAAACTGGGCAGCGGCGCCTACGAACGCGGCATCTATTGCCGGCGCGCCAAGGATGGCAGCGACGTATGGATCCAGGCCAGCTACAACCCGATCTTCGACGCGGAGGGCCGGCCCTTCAAGGTCGTCAAGTACGCCACCGACATCACTCGCGAGATCGCGGCCACGCAAACGCTCGAAGGCATCGTGCAAAACATGGTCTCCGTGGTGCGCGACAACGCGCATCAGGCCGAAGCCGCCGACAGCGTGGCGATCCGGGCCGCCCAGGTGGCACGCGAAGGCGGTGCCACCGTCAAACGCGTCGTGGCGTGCATGGATGCCATCACCGCCGAATCGGCACGGATTGCAGGGTTCACCGGCACGATCGACAGCATCGCCTTTCAAACCAATATCCTGGCGCTCAATGCCGCTGTCGAAGCCGCCCGCGCGGGTGTGCATGGCAAGGGATTTGCCGTGGTGGCCGCCGAAGTGCGTGCGCTGTCGCTGCGGTGCGCCGAGGCAGCGCGTGAGATCAAGCGCACGGTCGACGACTCGACGACGCAGGTTCAGGAAGGCGAGCGACTGGCTCGCGAGGCCGGCGTGACGATGGAAACGATGATGACTGCCGTCGACGAGCTCAAGCAGATCATGAGCACGATTCGTGGCACCGCCGAAGCCCAGGCAACCGGCATCGCTGAGGTCAACAACGCGATCGGGATGCTGCAGTCGAGTCGCAGCGCCACGCCTGCACTGACCTAGCCGACGGCCGCTGCGTCACGCCGCCTGCAATAACGCGCGCCAGAACGTTTCGGCTGCCGCAGGCAGCGCCGCCCTCGGCCGATAGACCGAGATCCCCAACGGAATGCGCCAGCGCGCGTCACCGACGACCGCTAGCCGTTGCGTGGCCAGGGCATCGTCGATCAAGCTCAGCGGCAGGAAGGCTACGCCCCGGCCTTCAAGTGCCATCGACTTCAGCACGGTCGCCAGGTGCGCCGTCATCACCCGCACCACGCCGCGCTCGGCCAACGCCGCCTCGTGCAGCGTACGCACGATGCGCCCCAACCCCGACCCCGCCCCGTAGTCGAGCAGCGGCAACGCGGCCTGCCCGCGCGCATCCAGCGCAAAGCGCAGATCGGCGGCATGTGCGGTGCTCGTCGCCGGCACCAGCTCGTCGGCGCCTACCGCCACATGAATGAAGTCCTCTTCGGGCAACAACCCGGCCACCGCAGCATGGGTGTGGCAGAGCATGAATTGCGTGTCGCCCGCCAGCATGGCGCGCTCGCATCGCTGCACCACGTCGGACACCAACTCGATGCGGCCAAGCGGGGTGCGCGCTTCGAGTCCGCGCAACCACCCCGGCAGAAACGTCAATGACAATGCATGCGTGGCGACGAACTTCAGGGTCTCATCCTGCGCGCCCGCCACCGCGACGGCTTCAGCCGGCAATCGCCCGACGCGCTCGACCAGCCCGCGCGCCACCTCCACGAACCACTCGCCTGCAGGGGTGAGCGCCACGGGCTGCGCGCTGCGATCGAAAAGTTCGACGTCGAGCCATTCTTCAAGCGCGCGCACGCGCCGGCTGAACGCGGGCTGCGTCATATTGCGTTGTTGCGCAGCGCGCGAAAAATTACGCGTAGCGGCCAACGCCAGAAAATCGTCTAACCAGGAAAAGTTCATGCGCGATGCGTCGAAAGCATGGAGGGCAACCCAAACGGCATTGGACGCGCCGCTGCCGCCCGCCGATCATGCCACACGACCCCACAGGAGCGCCATGCCATGAAAATCATCGATATCCGCGAAGCCACCAAACCCATCTCTTCGCCGATCCGCAACGCCTACATCGATTTCACCAAGATGACGACCAGCCTGGTCGCGGTGGTCACCGACGTCATCCGCGACGGCAAGCCGGTCGTAGGCTACGGCTTCAATTCGAACGGCCGCTACGGCCAGGGCGGATTGATTCGCGAACGGTTTGCCGGCCGGGTGCTCGAGGCCGATCCCGCCTCGCTCTTGAACGACAGCGGCGACAACCTCGATCCCGATCGCATCTGGCAAACGATGATGACCAACGAAAAGCCCGGCGGCCATGGCGAGCGCTCCGTCGCCGTCGGCACGCTGGACATGGCCGTATGGGATGCGGTCGCCAAGATCGCTGGCAAGCCGTTGTTTCGCCTGCTGGCCGAGCGGCACGGCCGCACCGCCGATCCCCGCGTCTTCGTTTACGCCGCCGGCGGCTACTACTATCCGGGCAAAGACCTCTCGGCCTTGCGCGGCGAAATGCGCAGCTACCTGGATCGCGGCTACAACGTCGTCAAGATGAAGATCGGCGGCGCCACGCTTCAGGAGGATGCCGCCCGCATCGAAGCCGTGCTGGGCGAAATTGGGTCGCAGGCGCAATTGGCGGTCGACGCCAATGGCCGATTCGATCTGGAAACGGGGATCGCCTACGCCAAGATGCTGCGCGAATACCCCCTCTTCTGGTACGAAGAAGTGGGCGACCCGCTGGACTATGCGCTGCAAGCCGCGCTGGCCGAGTTCTATCCCGGCCCCATGGCCACCGGCGAAAACCTGTTCAGCCATCAGGATGCCCGCAATCTGCTGCGTTATGGCGGCATGCGCCCCGATCGCGACTGGCTGCAATTCGACTGCGCGCTTTCATACGGCCTGTGCGAATACCAGCGCACGCTGGAAGCGCTGGCCGTGGCCGGCTGGTCACCCTCGCGCTGCATTCCGCATGGCGGCCATCAAATGTCGTTGAACATCGCGGCCGGATTGGGCCTGGGCGGCAATGAAAGCTACCCGGATCTGTTCCAGCCGTACGGCGGGTTCCCGGATGGCGTGCGCGTGGAGGACGGCCATATCGTGATGCCCGAACTGCCCGGCATCGGCTTCGAAGGCAAATCGGATCTGGCCGCCGTCATGCGCGATCTGGCGCACTAAACGCGTTACTCCACCACCGCGCCGGAATCGCGAACCACCTTGCCCCACTTTTCGATGTCTTCGTCGAGCACCTTGCCAAACGCCTGCGGCGAGGTGGCGTAGGGCACGGCGCCCTGCGCGGCGAATTTGTCGATCATGGCGCGGGTTGCAAGCAGTGCGTTCACGTCGGCATTGATCTTGTTCACCACGGCGGGCGGTGTGCCTGCCGGTGCGAACAGTCCAAACCAGGGGCTGACGTCAAACCCGGGATAGCCCGATTCGGCGATCGTGGGGATCGTGTCGTATCCCGGCGCACGTTTTGCGCTGGTGACGGCAAGCGGCACGAGGCTGCGATTGTCGATGAATCCTTTCACCGACGGCATGCTTGTAAACACGACCTGGATCTGTCCGCCCATCAAATCCTGGATCGCGGGCGCCGCGCCCCGATAAGGCACATGCGTCATCGACACGTGCGCAGCCGCGTTGAACATTTCACCCAAGAGATGATTGACCGAACCGTTGCCCGCCGAGCCGTAGTTGATCTTCTGGCGCTTGGCGGCCGCAACCAGATCGACCAGGGTCGCGATGCCCGCGTCGGGCCGTGTCACTGCGACGAACGGTAATGTGGCGAGCGTTGCAACCGGGGCAAAATCGCGTTTGGGATCGAACGGCAGATTGCGGTAGAGCGCACCGTTGATCGCCTGATTACCCACATAGCTCATCAGCAGCGTGTACCCATCGGCAGGCGCACGTGCCACGGCTTCCATGCCGATGTTGCCGCCTGCGCCCGCGCGGTTTTCGATTACCACGGTTTGCTTCCACTGCTCACCCAGCGCCTGCCCCATGATGCGGGCCAGCGTATCGGAGGCGCCCCCTGGCGCCTGCGGCACGACGATCCGCACCGTCTTGTCGGGATAACCTTGCGCGCCGGCGCTTGCCGCGGCCAGCGCAGCCACTGCACAGCCGACTGCGTAAAGCAGGTGTTTGATCTGCATGCTTGTCTCCTCGTTATTGTCGGCGGGCCGGTGGACCGGCGCCTGCCGGCTGCTCGCGCCCGTCGAATACCGGCCAAAAAGGCCCATACGCGGCAAGTCACAGCAACGCTATGATGATACAAGCGGTCTGACAAAAGGACGGCATAAAAACGCATGACTCGGCACGCGAGCCATGCACGAGGAGACGAGTCATCATGCAAGTGAAAAAAATCGCGGGCGCGCTCGGCGCCGAGATTACGGGACTGGATCTGACGCAAGGGTTGTCGGCTGAGCAGGCAGCCGGCGTGCGGCAGGTGCTGCTCGACCATCAGGTCATTTTCCTGAAACGGCAACCGCTTACGCCATCCCAATTTCTCGCTTTCGCAAAGGCCATGGGCGAGCCCATCGAGTATCCCTTCGTGAAAGGTCTAGAGGGCTTTCCGCAGATCATCGAAGTCAAGAAACTCGAACACGAACGCGTCAACTTCGGCGGCATCTGGCACTCGGACACGACCTATCTCGAAGCCCCGCCAATGGGCTCGATGCTGTTGTCCAAGGAAGTACCGCCATATGGCGGCGACACGATGTTCGCCAATCAATACCTGGCTTATGAAAGCTTGTCGGACACCATGAAAGGGTTGCTTGACGGGCTCATCGGCATCAGCAGTTCTGCCAAGGCCGACGTCTCCAAAACGCGCGAAGACCGCGTGAAGACCGATGGCAAGATGGATGCTACGCCGACTGAGTTTCGTGCCGAGCACCCCATCGTGCGCACCCACCCCGAAACGGGCCGTAAGTGTCTGTACGTCAATGTGGCACACACTGCCGGCATCAAGGGCATGACGGACGACGAAAGCGCGCCCATCTTGAATTTCCTGTTCGCGCATCAGATCAAGCCCGAATTCACCTGCCGCTTCGTCTGGGAACCCGATGCCATTGCATTCTGGGACAACCGCTGTGCGCAACACAACCCGGTCAACGATTACCACGGGTTTCGGCGCGTGATGCAACGCATTACGCTGGAGGGCGATCGTCCGGCTTGAAACTTGCCTTCCGGTGGTCGTCATCAACGCCAAGCGGCATCGGGAGCATCGGAATGAGCACAACAACGTTCAAGGTCGGCGACCACGTGACGTGGAACTCGGAAGCGGGCCACATCACCGGCAAGGTCAAAAAAGTGCATCACAGCGATTTCGAATTCATGGGCAAGACGCGGCGCGCTTCGAAAGACGCGCCGCAATACGAAGTCGAAAGCGACAAGACCGGCCACTTGGCGGCCCACAAAGGGGACGCGCTGAGCAAAAAGTAGGCACGTTGCCGGGCTGCGCCGGCGATCAGGCTGGGGGGGCGCATAGCGCCGCCTACGTGCGCACCCGACTCCGTCGAGCGCGCACTTCCCACACTGCCGATACGCCTGTCACGAGACGGCGGTGGCCGTTGCGCGGGTGAGCCTGACGGGAATCGACTTGTACCCGGGCACCTTGCTTCCGACAGCATGGTGAAACAGCGGCACCAGCGGATTGCATTCGGGGTAATACCCGGCCAGGCAACCCGCGGGCAGGTTGAACGGCTGCAAGGTGAAGTTACTGACCGAACGTTCCACATCGTCGTCGCACACGGTTCGCACGTCCACCCGCGCGCCCTCCTCGAATCCCAGACGTGCCATGTCGTCGGCATTGATGAGCAATACGCGCCGCGTGCCCTTGATGCCGCGAAACCGATCGTCATAGCCATACACGGTGGTGTTGAACTGATCGTCGCTGCGCATCGTCATGAGGCGCATGACCTGAGCGCCTTCGAAGGTCAAATCGGGGTTCTCGTTCAAGCTCGGTGGGAAAATGAAATTGGCCCGCTTGGTGGGCGTGGCCCATTCGCGATGACAAGCCCCCAACGGCCGATGAAAGCCGCCCGGTATCCACATGCGCGCATTGAAGTCATGAAAGATCTCCGGCAGCGTTTCCGCGATGGCGTCGCGCACCCGGCTGTAGTCGTCGACCCATGCTCCCCATGGCACCCGATCGTCGTCATCGGGCAACGTGGCGCGTGCCAGTGCGGCCACGATTGCCGGCTCGGACAGCAGCGTATCGGCGGCCGGCGTGGCACGACCGCGCGAGCCGTGCATGCATCCGGTGCTGTCTTCCATCGCCACGGACTGCTCGCCGCTGGCCTGCCGATCGACTTCGATGCGCCCAAGGCAAGGCAACACGTACGAGGCCTTGCCGTGCACGACATGACTGCGATTCAGCTTCGTGGCGATCTGCACGGTCAATTCCAGTTCGCGCCAGGCTTCTTCCAGCAGTGCCGTTTCCGGCGCTGCGCGCACGAAGTTGCCGCCCAGCGACACGAATGCCTTCACGCTGCCATCGAGAATGCCTTCACAGGCCTCCACGGTGTTGCGGCCCGCATGACGCGGCGGCTCGAAACGGTATTGCTCGGCCAGCTTGTCGAGCGGCGCCAATTCGGGCTTTTCGGTAATCCCAACGGTGCGTTGTCCCTGCACGTTCGAATGCCCACGCACCGGACAGACACCTGCGCCGGGACGACCGATGTTGCCGCGCAGAAGCAGCAGATTGACCACCATCTGCACGTTCTCCACCCCGCGGCGATGCTGGGTGAGTCCCATGCCATAAACGCCCATCACCGCCTTGGCCCGGCAATACACGCCCGCCGCGGCTTCGATCGCCGCGCGCGACAAGCCTGATTCGGACTCGATCTCCGGCCATTGCGTGGCGCGCACGAAAGCAATGAAATCGTCGAACCCATGCGTGTGCTCGGCAATGAAGGCGTGATCGATCACCGCCGACTGGCCTGATGCGCGCGCGGCATCGTCGGCGGCCACAATCGCCTTGCACATACCGGTAATCGCTGCGATGTCGCCACCGATCTTTACCTGGTGATACTGCGTGCTGATCGCCGTTTCGCTATGCGTGAGCATCTCCACCGGCGATTGGGGATTGGTGAAGCTCACCAATCCCGGCTCCCGGATCGGATTGAACGTGATGATTTCGGCGCCCCGCCGCCGCGCCTCTTGCAAGGGATGCAGCATGCGCGGGCTGTTCGTCCCCACGTTCTGGCCGAAAAAGAAAAAGCAGTCCGTCTGCTTGAAGTCTTCCAGTTGAACCGTGCCCACGCCCACACCGATCGACGCCATCAGGCCCACTGCGGTGCTTTCATGGCACATGTTGGAGCTGTCGGGCAGATTGTTGGTGCCGTAGAGCCGGGCAAACAGCTGGTACATGTAGGACGTTTCAAGCGAGGCGCGACCCGAGGCATAGAAAATCACGCTGTCGGGGTCAAGGCGCCGCAGGCGTTTGCCGATGTCGTCGAAGGCCGCCTCCCACGACACACGCACATACCGATCTGTTGCAGAATCCCAACGCATCGGCGTGGTCAGACGACCCGCATTCTCGAGGTCGTAATCCTCCCACGTCAGCAATTCGGCCACCGTATGCTGATCGAAGAACTCAGGCCGAACGCGACGCGAGGTGAGCTCCCACGCAGTTGCCTTCGCCCCGTTCTCACAGAACTCGAAAGTCGACGGATCGGCCGGCTTCGCCCAGGAACAACTGATACAGGCAAAGCCGTCCGGCTGATTCTGGTGTTTCAACGCTTGCATGCCGGGCAGCACTGCCGACTCTTTGATCAGGATGCCGGTTACCGCTTTCAGTGACCCCCATCCGCCCGAGGGCGTGCCGACGTCGCGCTTATCCGTGCTTTCAGTCATCTGTTATCTCTTAAAGCCAATTGACAGCAAAGTGATTAATACGCGCTAGCCTTTTAGTAACTGCGCATCGAACGCCCTTCATAAATGGCATGAAGTAGGCTCTAATCGATTTATCAGCACCTGTTCCAGCACGCGTCATGCCGAGCCGGAACCGCACGCCAATCATTATTCGAACGTGCAGGCAAGTCTGACCCTCGCCGGATGAGACACATGAGCGAAATACACGACCCCCAAACCCTTCGACCTGCCGATACTTCAGTTTCGATCGCGCCGTCGCTGCAAGATAATCACATCGTTTCAACTTCCAGTAAGGTTGCCGTCGCCACAGCACACGATGTGCCGGTGCTGATGTACCACCATGTGAATCCGCACCGCGGCATGATCAACAGCTCGCCTGAAAACTTCGAGCGTCAGATCGCGGCACTGGCACGCGCCGGTTACACGTCCCTGTCAGCGGCAGAGTTTGCCGCGTTCCTGCGCGGCGCGCCCGCCCCGAAGAAGTCGGTGCTGATCACGTTCGACGATGGCTATCTGGACAACTGGCTCTATGCCCATCCTGTGCTGGCGCGCTACAACATGCGTGCCGTGCTGTTTACGGTCACCGGCTGGGTGGGCGATGGCGCCCCGCGCGCGCATGCCGGGCAAACCACTGCACTGGCCGAAACCTATGCCCACAAGGTGGGGCGCGGCATTATCGAATCGGGCGATACCGATCGCGTGATGGCACGCTGGAGCGAACTCGAGGCCATGCAAGCGGCGGGCACGTTCGAGATTCACAGCCATACCCACACGCATACGCGCTGGGATTATGTCTGTAGGCACAGCACAGCTGAAAAGATCGAAAGACTTTCAAGCGATCTTGAACTGTCCCGTGATTTATTGCGCAGCAAACTCGGCATTAATAGCGGACATCTTTGCTGGCCCCAGGGTTATTTCGATTCCGATTATCTCGATGTCGCCCGAAAAAATAACTTCACGCATCTCTATACCACTGCGGCATACGGCCAGAACAAGGTCGGCACCGATCCCGAGCATATTTACCGGTTCGCCATCAGCAATATGAACGGACTGCGTTTGCTCAACCGGGTACGGCTGGCGCGCGGCGCAGTCGTGGGTCCCGCCTACAACGCGTACAAGCTGTGGAAACGCAAGATTCGTGGCAAGGACAACGCGCACTGATTGCCGGGACGCGCGATGCACCGAGTGCGCGTGACGATCGCATCACGATTTCGCATCGAGATGATGCCTCAGACCATTGCCCGTGCAGGCGGCGCATGCACACGGCGAACCGCAGGCGCCGACACCGTCGCGCGATCGCTTGCCGGCCACACCTCCAGGCACGCGTCGAGCACATCCCCCGGCTCGATCGTTTGAATATCGACGCAATCGCCCAATGGCGTCACGCACCGCGAATACGGCCGATCCCAGTACCACTGCGGATTGTGCCGATGAAACACACCCACATACGGCACGCAGGCACTTTGCCCAATATGCGAGGGGCCGCAATCGTTGGCGACGATCAGCCGCGCGTGAATGCACACATGCGCGATTTCGGCCAGGGGACGCGTCATCATCAGATGCACGCCGGGCAAATTGGCTGCGACCAGCGCCGCATGCTCCTCGTGCTCGTCGGGGCCCAGCACAAAGGTCGCGGTTAGGTGTTCGCCCAATTCGGCGCGCAAGCCCGCCAGGAGCGGGAGAAAATTTTTCAGCCCCCAGCGCTTGTACTCGCCGTCACCGCCACCCGGCATCAGGACGATGTCGGTCGCATGCGGGGAGCGCGCGGCTGAAGCCGCAATCGTCTCGAAGCATTCACGTGCGTTGGCTTCGATATCGATGGGCAGGTATTGCGACAACAAGCGAACATTGGCGACGGCCAGATATTCCTCGAAGTCTTTCTTGCAGGCGTGAGTCCAGACGCGATCGGTAAGGCGTTTATTGGTGAATCCCAGGCGTGCCGCCGGGCGACGTATGGCCGCCACGAGACCGTAGCGATCGCTGGTGTAATGCAACGCCATCATCAGGCGCGCCCCACGCGGCAACGACACCACGTGGCTCCAAAAGCCCTTGGCCTGCACAAAATCGACGGGCCAAGGCAGACACAGGTAATTTTGATCGACCGGATCGCGCGCGATGATGCGCACGCGCTTGCCACCCATATGCCTATGCAATGCATACAACAGAGGGTAGGTCACGACGTGTCCGCCAAAAAAACGCATGCTGCGAATGAATACGGCGACATCGGACACGTGATTCTCCCTTCTCAATTGCTGCTATATACAACATTCAGGTTAAGAAATGGCGAGGAGGCTTATAACAACGACCCAGCATATTCCTGCAATCGGAAATGAGCAGTAAATATCTGCTTATATTCTGCGCCGCGGATTCTACTGAATGAAAGTAAGCCAAATGTGAAGATATTCGGGCGTATCGAGCAGCTCGGACGCCACGCCGATAACGCGTCAATCGGAATCGCAATCGAACCTTCCCATGGGGCAAGCTTCACGCACGCTAAAGTGAGGCCATCGCCTGCTTGAGAGTTGTGATGACCACGCCCCTATCGCCCCCGCGACGACGCTTCGTTCATGGCCTGACCGGCGCCACCGCGCTTGCCGGACTGGGCCTCTTCACGCCGGCGCGCGGCATGGCCGCCGGCGCGCATGATGTCGCTGCACCCGCCATATTGAGCGGCCAGGTCTTCGATCTCGAGATCGTCGAAACGATCGTCGACTTCACGGGCGCAAAGCGCGTGGCCACGACGGTCAATGGCCAACTGCCCGGCCCCACCTTGCACTGGAAAGAAGGCGAGCGCGTGACGATACGCGTCACCAACCGCCTGAAGGAGGACACCGCCATCCACTGGCACGGGATCCTGCTGCCCAGCAACATGGACGGCGTGCCGGGTTTGAGCTTCGACGGGATCAAGCCCGGCGAGACGTTCACCTACCAGTTCGATGTCGTGCAAAGCGGCACCTACTGGTATCACAGCCACGGCGGATTTCAGGAGCAAACGGGGGTGTATGGTGCCATCGTGGTCACGCCCCGCGAGGCCGATCCGATCGCGGCCGATCGCGACCACACGTTGCTGCTGTCGGACTGGAGCGACGAATCGCCGGATCGCATCTTCCGCACGCTGATGGCCACGCCCGACTACTACAGCACGACGCAGCCCACGTTTGCCGGGCTGGTACAGCAGGCGCGCGAGACATCATGGTCGCAAGCCCTCGACGATCGCGCCATGTGGATGCGCATGCGCATGAGCCCTACCGATCTCGCGGACGTGACCGGCGCGACCTATACCTATCTCAGCAATGGCCACACGCCGGACGGCAACTGGACGGCGACATTCAGCCGCGGCGAACGCGTGCGCCTGCGGCTCATCAACGGTTCGGCCATGACGTACTTCGATGTGCGGATACCGGGGCTCACCCTCACCGTGGTCGCCGCAGACGGCCTTCCGGTGCAACCGGTTACGGTGGACGAATTGCGCATCGGCGTGGCCGAGACTTACGACGTGATCGTCACGCCGCAAGACGACCAGGCGTACACGATCTTTGCGCAGTCGATCGATCGCTCGGGCTATGCGCGTGCCACGCTGGCACCGCGCGCCGGGATGACCGCCGCCGTACCGGCCATGGATAAATTTCAATCACTGACCATGAAAGACATGGGCATGTCGCACGGCATGGCCGGTATGCATTCGGGGATGAACGGCATGCAAAGCGACACGGCAACTGAACGCAGCACGGCAGCAGCCGGTGCGGCTGGCCATGCGATGCGGGGCATGTCGCATGGAGAAGGTGGTACCGCGCCGTCCGGCCCTGCCACAATTGGCGGGATCGTTCAGGTGACGCACCGCCAGGCCGAACAATCGGGGCCCGGCAACAGCATGCTTGCGGACAACGTCTCGACCTCGCTGGACGATCCCGGCCCGGGCTTGCGCGGCAGCACGCGCCACGTCCTGACCTATGCCATGCTGCGCGCCTTGCACACGCCCCCTGACGAACGCCCGCCGACCCGCGAGATCGAGCTGCATCTGACCGGCAACATGGATCGCTATATGTGGTCGTTCAACGGGAAGCGATACACCGACGCGCAACCGATCGTGCTCAAGCATGGCGAACGCGTGCGTTTCGTGCTGATCAACGACACCATGATGATGCATCCTATCCATCTGCACGGCTTGTGGAGCGACCTCGAATCGCCGGACGGTGCGTTTCAGGTGCGCAAGCACACCCTCAGCGTCAACCCGGCGCAGCGCATCACCTATCGCGTGTCGGCCGACGCACGGGGCCACTGGGCCTACCACTGCCATCTGCTTTATCACATGGAAGCCGGCATGTTTCGCGCGGTGGTGGTGGCATGATCATGACATCGAACGAGAAGAGGATACTCACCCTGCGCACGGCCGTACGTGTCGTCCTGCGTCCAGCGGTACTGGCGCTATTGGCAGCCGGCAGCGGCGCAGCCGCGGCAGCGCAGGAAACGATGCCGGCAATGGATCACTCGACGATGGATCATTCGACGATGGATCGTTCGGCGATGGACCACTCGACCGACAGCGGCCGCGCGCCCGCCGCGTCCGCCGTTCCGGTGGGGAGCTTGCCGCGCTCTGACGGATCGACCGGCGGCAGCTACGCGGATTACGGCATTCATGCCCACACGATGAACACCGGGATCACCAGCAGTCTCACGCTGGACAAGTTCGGGCTCACGCACGACCGCGCCGGCAAGACGGGCGTCGAGTATGACGGCGACTTCTGGGCAGGCAACGCGACCGACAAGCTCTGGATCAAAAGCGAAGCCGAGCGCACCGGCGGGCAGACGGAAGGCGCCAAGGTCGAGGCGTACTGGAGCCACGCCATCTCGCCCTTCTGGGATGCACAGGTAGGCGCACGCCGCGACTTCGGCGCCGGCGTGAAGCGCAACTGGGCTGCACTGGGTGTGCAAGGCACCGCCCCTTACGGCATCGAGACGGAGATCACCGCTTTCGCGGGCGCGTCGGGCAGAAGTCAGTTGTATCTGCACGGCGAGCACGACGTTGCGTTGACACAGAAGCTCATCCTCACGCCCGAACTCGAGGCCAACCTATTCGGCAAGAACGACAAGGCGTTCGGCGTGGGCGCGGGGCTGTCGGATGTGCAAGCCACGCTGACGTTGCGCTACGAGGTCACACCGCGCTTGGCGCCTTATATCGGTGTTGAAGTCGATCGCAAGCTCGGGCGGACGGCGTCGTATGCCAGCGCAGCGGGCGAAAGCCGGTCGTCGCGCAATATTCTGGCGGGTGTGCGTCTCACATTCTGACGGGCTTTAATCGCAGGACGTTTGCGATTGATCAAACACCGTGCGGGATGTGATAGACCTGCAATACGTATTGCGATACTTTTCCGAGTGAGGCGCTCCCTTCAGTTTTCCTCGACCTCCACCCGGAGCGCTCGAACGACTGAACCTTCCTCAAAGAGGATCGCAAGATGTCTACCGCCCCCTCTTCTCCCGTCTCGGCCACCACCGCGCCCTCGCCGCCGCGGCCGCCACTTGGCGGCATCCCCATCGGTTTGATCGCAGGTGTGGTCGCCCTGATCGGGGTGCTGTTCCTCCCCACACCCGACAGCCTGCCCGTGGCCGGCCATCGCATGCTGGCGATTCTCGCTTTTGCCGTCGTCGTGTGGATCACCGAGGCAGTGTCGTACGAAGCCAGTGCGATCATGATCACCTCGCTGATGGCGTTCCTGATCGGCACGGCACCCGTGGTGGGCGACCCCAGCCTCGATTACGGCACCTCGCGCGCCATCTCGATGGCGCTCACCGGCTTTGCCAACCCCGCGCTGGCGCTTGTGGCGGGCGCGCTCTTCATCGCCGCCGCGATGACGCTTACGGGCCTGGACCGGCGCATCGCGCTGGTCACGTTGTCGCGTATCGGCACCAGCACCAAACGCATCTACATCGGCGCGATCGCCGTCACGATTCTGCTCAGCCTGGTGGTGCCGAGCGCCACCGCACGCAGCGCCTGCGTGGTGCCGATCATGATGGGCGTCATTGCCGCCTTCGGCGTCAACAAACGCTCCAATGTTGCTGCAGCGATCATGATCATCGTGGCCCAAGGCACGAGCATCTGGAACGTCGGCATTCAGACGGCGGCCGCACAAAACCTGCTCACGGCGGGCTTCATGGAAAAGTCGTTCGGGCAGCGCGTGACCTGGCTCGAGTGGTTGATCGCCGGGGCGCCCTGGGCGCTCATCATGTCGGTCGTGCTCTTCGTGCTGGTGCTCAAATTGCTCCCGCCCGAAAACGACGATATTCCCGGCGGCAAGGAAGCGGTCGAGCAATCGTTGCGCGATCTGGGTCCCATGAGCAGCGCGCAAAAGCGGCTGCTGGGCGTGTCGATCATGCTGCTGGCAGCCTGGTCCACCGAAGGCAAGCTGCATAGCTTCGACACGACGTCGACCACGTATGCAGGACTGGTGCTGTTGATGTTGCCGCGGGTAGGCGTGATGACCTGGAAAGACGTGCAGGCGCGCATCCCGTGGGGCACCGTCATCGTGTTCGGCGTGGGCATCAGTCTGGGCACCGCACTGCTCACGACGCAGGCCGGCCAGTGGCTGGGCGCGCAAGTCGTCGCCCATACCGGACTGGATGCGGTCGGCCCCCTGGGCATCCTCGCGATCCTCAGCGCGTTCCTGATCCTCATCCACCTGGGCTTTGCCAGTGCCACTGCGCTGACGTCGGCCATGCTGCCGATCTTGATCGCGGTGCTGCAAACCCTGCCCGGCGACTTCAACCGGCTCGGGATGACGATGCTGTTGGGCTTCGCCGTGAGCTTCGGCTTCATCCTGCCCATCAATGCGCCGCAGAACATGGTGTGTCTGGGTACCGAAACCTTTACCGCACGACAATTTGCCAAGGTCGGCATCATCGTCACCATCGTGGGCTACGGCCTGATGCTGGCGATGGGGGCGACGTACTGGCGCTGGCTGGGATGGATGTGATGACTGATGCGATACCCCTTACGCAAGCCGTGCACTTTGCACGCACCGTACTCACGCTGCGTGGCGTGCCGGACGACATCGCCCTGGATGTGGCCGAGCATCTCGTGGAGTCGGATCGCGTGGGCTACGCCAGCCACGGGCTGTCGATCCTGCCGCATTACGTGGCCATGCTCGACGGCGGCCATGCCGACGGCGCGGCACGTCCCGAGTGCTTCGCCGATCAAGGCGTGATGCTCTGCTACGACGCCCACCTGGGCTTGGGCCAGCACGGGGGCAAGGTCGTCATCGACGCCGGCCTGGCCCGTGCGCACGAGCACGGCCAATGCATCGTCACTCTCAAGCAGTCGCACCACCTGGGCCGCATGGGACATTACGGCGAACGCGTGGCCGCAGCCGGCTGCATTTTGCTCGCCTTCACCAACGTGATCGGCCGCCCGCCCATGGTGGCGCCGTTCAACGGCAGCGAGGCGCGCCTCACCACCAATCCGCTGTGTTTTGCGGGCCCCATGCCCAATGGCCGCCCGCCGTTCGTGATGGATATGGCCACTAGCACCATCGCCATGAACAAGGCACGCGTACTCGCCGCGACCGGCCAGCCGGCGCCGCCGGGCGCCCTCATCGATGCCGCAGGTCACCCCACCAACGATCCGGCCGCCTTGTTTACCGATCCACCCGGTGCGCTGCTTCCGTTTGGCGGCCACAAAGGCTATGCCCTGGGGCTGGCGGCCGAACTGCTCGCCGGCGTGCTGTCGGGCGGCGGCACTATCCAGCCCGCGCACAAGCGCTCGGCTGCGGCCAAGAATAATATGTTCGCGCTCATCATCGACCCGCGCGTGTCGCTCGACACCACATGGCAAACCGCCGAGGTCGAAGCGTTCACGACCTATCTGAAAAGTGCACGCGCACAACCCGGTGCCGATGCCGTGCAATACCCCGGCGAGTACGAAGCGGCCAACCGCGCGCGCCAGGGCGACAGCCTCGTCTTGGCCGTCTCTTCGATCGCGGCATTGAATGCGTTGGCGGCCAGCCTCGGAATTGCGCCGATCGACGGATAAGGCGCTCCCCGCGTCGACTGTCGTACGTCTCATCGTCGCGGCAACGCGTACGCGACGCGCGGCACCCCTTTTATCGCGGCAAGCGATGCGATAAAGTCGGCCTCTCTTCACGCATCGCGCACCTTGCCCTCATGCCCAGCACTCCTTCCCAGCCGCCCGGTGACGACTCGCGTCTTTTCGTGGCGGCGCTCGCACGCGGCGTTTCGGTACTGGCGGCCTTCGACGAGCAGCATCCCGCCATGACGTTGCCCGAGCTGGCCAGCGCCTGCGGGCTCACCAAGAGCGCCGTGCAACGCTTTGCCCACACGCTATGGACGATGGGCTACCTGCGCAAGGATCCCAAGAGCAAACGGTTTTCGTTGTCGCCTCTATCGCTGCAACTGGGCATGCGCTATCTGCAAACGAGCCCCTTCGTACTGGGTGGACACGCCTTTCTCCATACGCTTAACCGCACCAGCCAGGAAACCTGCAGCCTCGCCGAGCCCGATGGCATCGATATGGTGTACGTGGCGCGCTTTGCCACGCACAAGGAGATGTTCGTCAACATGGCGGTGGGCACTCGCCTGCCGATGTACTGCTCGGCCGGTGGCCGTGCCGTGATGTCGCGCCTGGACGACCGGCGCGTCAAGGAGATCCTGCGACAGTCCTCGCGCACCGCCTACACCGGCAACACGATCACCACGCTCGACAAGCTGACGCAGGAAGTGGAGTTCGCGCGCAAGCACGGCTTCGGCCGTTCGAACGGCGAAATCTATCCTGGCGACATCACCATCAGTGCGCCGGTCGTCGCCCCGGGCGGTACGCCGGTGGGCTCGGTCAATGTGTCGGTGCCGTCCAGCCGCTGGAGCTTCGAAGAAGCCCAAAGCGTGTTCGGACCGCAAGTCGTCGAAACCGCGCAGGCCATCAGCGCCTCGCGCACGATCCACACCACACCGCCCTACTACGACCAGGCCGCCGGCACGGCGGTGTAAGGCCGGCCAAGCGAAAAAACGCCGGCAGGCTTGACCGCTTGCATCCTTGCATGCCGACCGCACCTGCTGTGTCGGCCGGACGGCCACCACCTATTGCATCTGGCCGACGCTGCTCAGCTCTCCATCAACGATCAAAAGCGGCCCCTGGGTAAATACCCAATTGCCGAAACGGCACGCGTCCGGCTATCGTATTTTCACCACGGCCATATCGCACTGCGATACGGTTGCCGGACGATCGCAGCGCCACAGCGCATGCGACGCCCTTCTTTTGCATCGGAGTTTTCGTGTCCTGGTTGAACGACACCGCTTTTCACCGCACCGCCTCTTTCATGGGCGTGCCGGACGCCCCCACAGGCGCCGCGCCGCGCGCCTGCATCGTGGGCCTGCCTTTCGATTGCGGCACGCACCCGTTTCGCGTCGGCTCGCGCCAAGGTCCCGACGCCATCCGCGAGCAATCGCGTCTGCTGCGCGATTTCGATCTGGCCGAACGCACCGGCATCGACAATGCCAATGCGTATCTGCGTCTGGTGGACACCGGCAACGTGCGCTGCCCCGCCGGCGACCCCGACACCGCCTTTCCGCTGATCGAGCAAGCGATCGGCGCCATCCTGGATACGGGTGCCATTCCCGTGTCGCTGGGCGGTGACGGCGCCGTCACCTTGCCGCAACTGCGCGCCGTCGCAAGCCGGTATCCCGATTTCGTCGTGCTGCACTTCGATGCGCACACCGATACGTATCCGATTGCGGGCTACAACACGGCCACCACGTTCACGCGCGCAGCGGAAGAGAAACTGTTCGACGTGGATGCGAGCTATCACGTCGGCGCACGCGGCATGTCGTTTATGACGGGGGTGTGGGAATACACGCGCGAGGTCGGCTACGCCGTCGTGCCCTTCGACGATTTCGTTCCCCAACAGGCGGCGCTGCTGGACGAGATCCGCGACAAGGTCGGCAACCGCCCGGTGTATTTGTGCTTCGACATGGACATCTTCGATCCCTCATGCGCGCCCGGTGTGTGCACGCCGGAATGGGGCGGGCTCAGCGCGCGCGAAGGCCTCGCGCTGCTGCGTCGACTGAGCGGACTGAACTTCGTCGCCTTCGATGTGAACACGGTGTCGCCGCCGCAGGACGTGGGCGGCATGACGGCCTTTCTGGCGGCAACCGTGGTGCAAGAGTTTCTCGCCCTGGCAGCCGTTGCCGTGCGCGATTTTCCGGCTGGCCGGCCGGCTTGAACCTGGCCAACATCACATAACAAGGGGTAAGCATGACACTGCATCGCATCGCCTTAATCACACTCGCCGCGACCCTGTTCGCGCAGGCGCCATCAGCCTCTGCACGATCGCTGGCCGAGGTTCAAGCCGCGCGAACCATCAATGTGGTGACTACCGCGGGCGGTCCGCCGCACGGATTTCTCAACCCTGAGAGCAACCAGCTCGAAGGCATCATGGTCGATGTGTCGCAAGCGCTGGCCAAGAAAATCGGCGTCGGGCTCAATCTGTCGTCGGTGCCGTTTGCCGGGTTGATTCCCACGCTCACGTCGGGGCGTGTGGATCTGATGTCGGCGCCCCTGTTCATCACCGAAGAACGCGCTCGCGTCATCGATTTCTCCACGCCGGTTTACGAATGGGGCGAAGGTCTGGTCGCAGGCACACGATCGACCAAGCAGATCAAGAATTTCGACGATCTGAAGGGATCGAAGATCGGTGTGTTGGTGGACTCCGTTCAGTTCAAAATGATCAAGGACATGCCGGACACCAAGGTGTCGACGTATCCCGATTACGTCACGTTGCTGTCCGATGTGCGCGCCGGCCGCGTCGAGCTGGGCATCGTCGATCCCCCGAGCGTGCTTTATCAGATCAAGAGCAAGAACATTCCGGGTGTGAAAATGGTTGAAGGGTATCAACCGCAACGGGTGTGGCAGGTTGGGCTTGCGGTCGAAAAGGGCAATGCCGAGTTGCTTGCCGCCGTCAACAAAGGCATTGCCGAGATTAAGGCAAACGGCGAACTCGCGGCGATCGGCCAGAAATGGGGCGTCTCGGAACTGCTCAGCAAATGACGCCGGCCCTCCACGACGCTGACCGGAGCGCGGCATGGACCTCGTAACGCTGAAGATGTACCTGGTGCCGTTGGCCGAAGGCTCGATGTGGACGCTGGCGCTGTTCTTCGCCTCTGCCTTTCTCGCTGTAGCGCTCGGCCTGCTGGTGTGCCTGTGCCGGCTCTCGGGCGCGGCGTTGCCACGCAAGCTCGCCAAGCTCTACATCGAGATCATCCGCGGCACACCGCTGCTTCTGCAACTGTTCTTCATCTACTACGGCTTGCCCGAACTGGGCATCGTGATCGACGGTTTCGTGGCGGGCGTGATGGGGCTCACGCTCAATCTGGGCGCCTACCTCGCCGAGCTTTTCCGCAGCGGGATTCAGTCGGTCGACTCGGGTCAGTACGAAGCCGCGCGCGCCTTGGGATTATCCAAGACGCAACGGTTGAAGAACGTGGTGTTGCCGCAGGCGCTGCGCACCATCTTTCCCGCGCTGGGCAACTACGCGCTGGTGCTGGTGAAAGAGACGTCGCTCGTGGCCGTCATCAGTGTGTATGAGTTGATGCGTGCGGGCGAAATGCTGGCGGGGGCCACGTTCCAGGCGCTCACGGTATATACGCTCGTGGGCATCATCTACTTTGCGATGTGCAGTGTGGTGTCGTGGATCTTCCGGCGCTCGGAGAAGAAACTCACGGTACCCGGCTACTGGAGCGGTTCGGGCGAGAACAACGATCTCACAAAGGCTTGACGATAATGATCCCCACATCCTCACCCGAGGCCGGATTGCAACCTGCCTCCACCCCGACATCTGCAGCATTCGCCACGTCACGCCGTGCGGCGCTCCAAGCCGATGCTGCTGCCTCGCCGCCAATCATTTCAATGCGCGGGGTGAGCAAATGGTACGGCGATTTTCGCGTGCTCGATAGCTTGGCGCTCGATGTGCATGCTGGCGAAAAAGTGATTCTGTGCGGCCCGTCCGGCTCGGGAAAGTCGACCACGATCCGGCTGCTCAACCGCCTCGAACAGCACCAGAAGGGAACCGTTACGGTGTGCGGCATCGAGCTTACCGACGACAACCGCAATATCGAAGCGATCCGTGCCGATGTGGGCATGGTGTTTCAGCACTTCAATCTCTTTCCGCACCTGACGGTGCTGGAAAACTGCGTGCTGGCGCCGATGTTGGTGAAGAAGGTGCCGCGCGCCGAGGCCGAGGCACGCGCCATGGCGTACCTGGATCGGGTCAAGATCCCGCAACTGGCCGGTCAATATCCGGGGCAGATCTCAGGCGGCCAGAAACAGCGCGTCGCCATCGCCCGCGCGCTGTGCATGCAGCCCAAAGTGATGCTCTTCGACGAACCCACCTCGGCGCTCGATCCCGAGATGGTGAAGGATGTGCTCGATACGATGGTGTCGCTGGCGCGCGACGGCATGACAATGATCTGCGTCACCCACGAAATGGGGTTCGCCCGCGATGTGGGCGACCGCGTCGTGTTCATGGACGAGGGCCGCATCGTCGAAACCGATACGCCGCAGCATTTCTTCAGCGCACCCAAGACCGAACGGGCCCGCAGCTTCCTCGGCCAACTCATTTCGCATTGACGGGCGCGGCCTTCTCGGCGCGCTCGAGAATGCCCGCCACGCTGGCGCGGGCGCGTTGCATCAGCGCCGGTACATCGATGCCCACCATGGCGCCGTCGCGCTTGACCACGCGGCCGTCCGCAATCACGGTGCGCACGTTGGCCGGGGTCGCGGAATACACCAGCCACGCCGATGGATCGCCGCCCGCATAGGGGCCGATGTTCAGCGCATTCATGTCGATGATCTGCACATCGGCACGTTTGCCGGGCGTCAATGAGCCCACCTGGTCATGCATCCCCAAGGCGGCAGCGCCGCGAATCGTGGCCAGCGCCAGCAGGTCGCGTGGCGAGACCAACGTTTCGCGGCGCGCCTCACCCGCTTGCGTCAGCGCGGCCAATCGCATCGTGCCGAACATGTCGGCCGACCCCGCCAGAGCGTTGCCGTCGATACCCAAGCCCAGCCGTTGGACATCCGCATAGGTCGACAAAACGGTGAGCCCGTAGCCCACACGCTGTTCCGTCAGCGGGGTGAGCGCCAGGCTCGCACCTGCCTGATTGAGCGCTGCAATCTGATCCGACCGCGCATCTGTGGCGTGCACCACCTGCATATCGGGGCCCAGCAACCGCCGCGAGATCAGCGCGTCAAACATCGCCTCGGCGTTACCGCTCACGTGTACGGCCACCGGCAGCTTCAAACGCCGTGCGGTATCCAGCTCTTCGAGCTTGGCGGGCCACACCGTGGCGTCGTCGAGCTTGGGCGGCAACCGCCAGGCGAGCCCCAGGCTGATGCGGCCATCGGCGCTGTGCCGCCCCCAGTCTTGCGCCAAGGCCTGCACATGCGGCAGATCGGTCTGCCGGGCCGTCGTCTTGCTTTGCGCACCGTAGAGCAGCCGGGCGCGCAACGGCGCATCGCGCAAGGCGGCCAGCGCTGCCGTCATGTGATCGCGGGTTTGCACGTTGTCGAAGAAATCGGTCATCGTAGTGATGCCGCCATACGCGCCTTCGACCGTGCCGAGCAGGATGCCGACGTAGGTGTCGTCGGGCGTGAAATGGGGCGCGAGCCGGTTCGTGGTGGTGAAAAACGCGGTATCGGGCGTGTTGCGATACTGCCCGCGCAAGGCCGTGATCCACAAGTGCGAATGGGTATCCACAAATCCCGGCATCACGACCTGCCCTGCCGCGTCGATGATCTCGCTGCTTGGGTCGGCCGTCAGCCCGGGGCCGACGTCACTGATCCGGCCCGCGCGAATCCGCACGTCAGCGCGCGGCAAGTCGCCCAGCGCCCCGTCCATCGTCAGCACATAGCCGTTCTTGATCAACACATTTCGAGGGGTATCCGCAGCCGCCCACGCCATCGGTACGGCCAGGACGGCGCCCACACCCAGTGCGAGCGCCGCCCGATGCACCGGCAACCGTCGCCCTATCCCGCAAAAAATCCCGTTCAAACCCATTTTTCAGCTTCCCCTTGTTGTCTAATCAGCGGCGCGCCATCAGCACGCCATGTACCGCCTGCCCGCCAACGCCCGCGAAATCACGTCGTCGATCAATAAACTTTTCTTGTCAGTAACAAAAACAAGTCAAATTGATTTTTGTGGTCGCCAGACGGTAAGCTCGCCGGTCAGGCCGCCCGCGAAGACGAATGGCCACTGGACGTAACCATACGACCTACATAGGGAAAATCAGCATGAAACGTTTGCGCATCACGATCGGCGCAGTGCTTTTGGCACTGGCCGCGACACCCTCGATGGCTCAAAACCTGCGCATCGGGCTGCAGGAAGATCCCGACGTGCTGGATCCGCACCGCGCACGCACGTACGTGGGCCGCATCGTGTTTACGTCGCTGTGCGACAAGCTGGTGGACATCAATTCGAAGCTCGAGTTCATTCCGCAACTGGCGCAGTCGTGGTCGTGGAACGCCGACAACACGGTGCTGACCTTCAAGCTGCGCACCGATGCGACCTTCCATGATGGTGCCAAATTCGACGCTGCCGCCGCCAAGGCCAACCTCGATCGCGCCATGACGCTGCAGGACAGCCTGCGCAAGAGCGAACTGACGTCGGTTGCAAAAGTGGAAGCGCCGGACGCCGAAACGCTGGTGCTGACCTTGAAGCAAGCCGACGCGACCCTGATCGCGCAGTTGTCCGACCGGGCCGGCATGATGCTCTCGCCCAAAACCTTCAACGACCAGGATCCGGCCGCCGTGGGCCGTGCGCCCGTGTGCTCGGGCCCGTACAAATTCGTGCAGCGGGTGCAGAACGATCGCATCGTGCTGGAGAAATTCGACGGTTACTACAACACCAAGGATTTCGCGTTCAAGCGCCTCACGTTCCTGCCGATCCCCGATACCACCGTGCGACTGTCGAACCTGCGCGCGGGCGATCTGGATATCGTCGAACGCATCAATCCTTCTGACGCCGCGCAAGTCAAGGGCGACGCCAATCTGACGCTCTCGACCGTGGCCGGCCTGGGCTTTCAGCAGTTCCGCTTCAACATCGGCAACGGTGAGCGCGCCAAGACCAGCCCGTTCAAGGACAAGCGCGTGCGTCAGGCGTTCCAGCTCATCCTCGATCGCAACGTGATCAACGAAGTGATCGGCGGCGGCCTGTTCGAGCCGGCCCAGCAGCCCTTCCCGCCCGCCAGCCCCTACAGCAGCGACAAGTTCCCCGTGACCCAGCGCAACGTGGCCAAGGCGAAAGCATTGCTGAAGGAAGCCGGTGTGGAGCGCGTGAAGGCTGAGCTCATGTTCGGCAACAACACGACCACCTCGGCCATGGCCGAGATGACCCAGGCGATGGCCGCCGAGGCCGGGTTCGATCTGAGCCTGCGTCCCACCGAATACGCCGCGATGCAGAAAGAAGCGATCGCCGGCAACTTCGATGTCATCATCATCGGCTGGTCGGGCCGGGTCGATCCGGATGGCAACATCTATGGGTTCCTCACGACCAAGGGCGCCCTCAACGACGGCAAATACAGCAACCCCGACGTCGATCGTTTGCTGGGCGAAGCCCGCACAGTGAACGACACGGCCGCACGCAAGGCGCTTTACGATCAGGCGCAAACCATCATTCAGGACGAGTTGCCCCAGATCAATATTTACTTCCAGCCGTGGCCTTTCGCGGTGCAGAAGAAGATCAAGGGCTTCGTTCCCTATCCCGACGGCATGATCCGCCTGAAGGGCGTTACCGCAGGCTGATTTCCCCATGCTCAAGCTTATTTTGCGCCGCGTGCTCGTCGCGATCCCGACGCTGATTCTGGTGTCGATGATCGTGTTCGGGCTGCAGAAAATCCTCCCGGGCGATCCGGTACTGACCCTCGCGGGTGAAGAGCGCGATCCCGCCGTGCTCGACTACCTGCGCGACAAGTACCGGCTCGACGATCCCCTGCCGATGCAGTACGCCGCGTGGGTGGGTCAGGTGCTGCAAGGCGACCTCGGCCGCTCGCTGCGCACCGATGTGCCGGTGACCACGCTCATCGCTCAAAAGCTGCCCGTTACGCTGCAACTGGCGGTGATGGCGATGTTCTGGGCGCTGCTCATCGGCATACCGGCCGGCATTCTCGCGGCGGTCAAGAAAGGCACCAAGGTCGAGTACGGGGCCAACGTGGCCGCGCTCTCGGGGATGTCCATTCCCAACTTCTGGCTCGGCATCCTGCTCATCATGCTGGTCTCGGTGCAGTGGCGCCTGTTGCCGGCGTCGGGCTATGTGCCGCCCTCGCAAGACCTCTGGCTGTCGTTCAAGACGATGCTGATGCCTTCGATCGTGCTGTCCACCGCGCTCGCCGCGTATCTGATGCGGCACACGCGCTCGTCGATGCTCGAGGCGCTCAATGCCGATTACGTGCGCACCGCGCGCGCCAAGGGCGTCTCGCCGCGCGGCGTGGTGTTGCGCCACGCGCTGCGCAATGCGCTCATGCCCATCGTTACGTTGGTCACGCTGCTCTTCGGCGAACTGCTCGCCGGTGCCGTGCTCACCGAGCAGGTCTTTACGATCCCGGGCTTCGGCAAACTGATCGTCGATGCCGTCTTCAATCGCGACTACGCCGTCGTGCAGGGCGTGGTCCTGGTGGTGGCCGCCGGTTTCATCATCATGAACCTCGTGGCCGACGTGCTGTACATCCTTATCAATCCTCGCCTGAGACACGCATGAGTACGCCGATCGCGACTTCCGTCGCCGCCCCGGCCATGGTGGCCCCGGCACGCCGCCGCCACCGCGCCTGGCACAAATTCAAACGCAACCGTGGGGCCGTGTTCGGCGCCATCGTGGTGCTGATCTTCGCCATTCTCGCCCTCTTCGCGCCGTGGATCGCCACACACGATCCGCTGCAGACCAGCTTCATGGCCATTCGCAAGGCCCCCTCGGCCGCCATGTGGCTCGGCTCGGACGAACTGGGCCGCGACATCTTCAGCCGGCTCGTCTATGGCGCCCGCGCCTCATTGATGGCCGGGGTGGTGTCGGTGCTGATCGCGCTGGCCGTGGGCGTGCCCTTCGGCTTGATTTCCGGCTACTTCGGCGGCTGGACCGACAGCATCATCTCGCGTGCCACCGAGGCCCTGTTGGCCATTCCGTTCCTGATTCTCGCCATCGCGCTGGCGGCCTTCCTCGGCCCCAGCCTGAGCAATGCGATGATCGCGATCGGGGTATCGGCCGCACCCAATTTCGTACGGCTGACGCGCGGACAGGTGCTGTCGATCACCAAGGAAGACTACGTGCAGAGCGCCCGTGCGCTGGGCGCCTCGGATACGCGCATCATCTGCCGCCACATTTTCCCGAACGTGATGCCGCCCTTGATCGTGCAGGCCACGATCACGATCGCCACGGCCATCATCGCCGAGGCGAGCCTGTCCTTCCTTGGGTTGGGCTTGCAGCCGCCCACGCCGTCGTGGGGCTCGATGCTCAACACGGCAAAGAACTTCATGACGCAGGCACCCTGGATGTCGATCTTCCCCGGTGCGGCGATCTTCCTGGCAGTGCTGGGTTTCAACATGCTGGGTGACGGTTTGCGCGACGCCCTGGATCCGCGACAAGAGAAATGACCACGGCCAATCTGGATACCCAACGCGTATTGCAAGTCGACAATCTCTCGGTCGACTTCGCCACGCAACAAGGCGCGGTGCGCGCCGTTCGCAATGTGTCGTTTCACGTCGATCGCCGCGAAACGCTGGCCATCGTCGGCGAGTCGGGCTCGGGCAAATCGGTGACGTCGCTGTCGCTGATGCGGCTGATCGAATACGGTGGCGGCGCCATCACCGCCGATGGCCTGCGCCTGCGCCGCCGCAATGGCGAAACGGTCGACATGATGCGTGCGTCCGACCGCCAGCTGCAAAGCGTGCGCGGCTCCGACATCGCCATGATCTTCCAGGAGCCGATGACCTCGCTCAACCCCAGCTTCACGGCCGGGGTACAGATCGCCGAAGCGCTGCAGCTGCATCAGAATCTCGATGCAGCTGCCGCCCGCGCCGAGACGCTACGCATGCTCGAGCAGGTGCGCATTCCCGATGCGCGCGCCATCCTCGATCGTTATCCGCATCAGCTCTCGGGCGGGATGCGCCAGCGCGTGATGATCGCGATGGCGCTGTCGTGCAAGCCGCAAGTGCTGATCGCCGACGAACCCACCACCGCGCTGGATGTGACCATCCAGGCGCAGATCCTGCAATTGATCCGTCAATTGCAGGAAGAAATGGACATGGGCGTGATCTTCATCACGCACGATATGGGGGTGGTGGCTGAAGTGGCCGACCGCGTGCTGGTGATGTATCGCGGCGAGAAGGTCGAAGACGGCACGTCGGACGAGATCTTTTCAGCGCCGCAGCATCCCTACACGCGCGCATTGCTTTCGGCCGTGCCGCGTTTGGGTGCGATGAACGGCACCGATGCGCCAGCGCCCTTCCCATTGCTGGAGGTCGCCCAGGCCGCCGCCGGCGTGGAAGCCGTGCCGGTGGCACCGCCCACGGACACCGTGCGCCGCGAGAACGGCCCGATCCTGCAGATTCGCAATCTGGTCACGCGCTTCGATATCCCCGGAGGCATTCTGGGCCGCACGCAACGCCGCGTGCACGCTGTCGAGCAGGTCAGTTTCGATCTCTTCCCAGGCGAGACGCTGTCGTTGGTGGGCGAGTCGGGTTGCGGCAAGACCACCACCGGCCGATCGCTGCTGCAACTGGTCAAGAGCCAGTCGGGCGACATCACGTTCGACGGCCAGAACATCCGCACCTTGCGCGGCTCGGCCATGCAACGGTTGCGCCAGCATATCCAGATCATCTTCCAGGATCCGTTCGCCTCGCTCGATCCCCGCATGACGGTAGGCTACTCCATCATGGAGCCGCTGTTGATCCACAACGTGGCGCGTGGCCGCAAGGCGCAAGAGCGCGTGCGCTGGCTGATGGACAAGTGCGGGCTGTCGCCCGAGATGATCGACCGCTATCCGCACGAGTTTTCGGGCGGGCAGCGGCAACGGATCTGCATTGCACGCGCCTTGGCGCTCAACCCCAAGGTCGTGATTGCGGACGAGTCCGTGTCGGCACTGGACGTGTCGATTCAGGCGCAGATCGTCAACCTGCTGCTGGATCTGCAGCGTGAATTGGGCGTGTCGTTCCTGTTCATCTCGCACGACATGGCGGTGGTCGAGCGCGTGAGCCATCGTGTGGCCGTGATGTACCTGGGCCAGATCGTCGAGATCGGCCCGCGCCGCGCCGTCTTCGAGGCGCCACAGCATCCGTACACCAAAAAACTCATGTCGGCCGTGCCGGTGGCGGATCCGCAGCGCCGCCATCGCCAGCGTTCGCTGCTGGTGGATGAGATTCCGTCCACCGTACGCGCGTTGGGCGATGAGCCCGTGGTGCAGCCGCTGGTCGAGGTGGGTCCCGGCCACTTCGTGGCGCGCCACGCCGTGGGAAAATACAGCTAATCCATCACGAGAGACCATCATGCCCATCGTTGCCATGCAGATCATGACCGGCTATAGCGCCGCCCAGAAAACGGCGCTGCTCAAGACGTCGAGCCAAGCCATCGTGGACAGCATCGCGGCGCCGTTGGCCTCGGTGCGGATTACGCTGCAGGAAATCGAACCGGCCCACGTGATCGTCGCCGGCGAGATCGGCCACCCGATGGCGCGCGCCGACGTGAAGCTCATCACCGGGCGCACGGAAGCGTTGAAGGACGCCTTGTTCGCCGCCCTGAACGGCGCGATCTGCGACAGTCTCGGCATCGCCGGGGACGATGTGCGCATCATCGTGACCGATGTGCCCAAGACGGACATGGGCGTGGCCAACGGCATCAGCGCCAAGGCCGCCGGGCGCTGAACCGGCGGGGCCTTGGCGGCCCATCTTCCTCAGCTCAGGACCGATGCCCTGATGACCATGATCCGCCAGGACCTGGCGAGGGCGATCACGACGCCTTCACCATCGACCGTGGCAGATTGATGATGAAGTCGGCCAGGCCCTTGGCACCCTGACCCAGACTGATGTGGCGCATCATCATGCGATGCGCGAGTTCGGCATCTTCGGCCTGTATCGCGGCCACCAATTCGCCATGCTGTTCATACGAGGCTCGGATGCGCCCCACGGCGCTGAAGGTGTGCCGCAGATAGGCACCCGTGCGCGCGCGTAAGCGCAGCAGATCCTGACGCAGATAGGGATTGCGGCAGGCGTGATAAAGCATCTCGTGAAAGTCGTGATTGACGTCGCGCCAGCCCTGCATATCGTCGGCCTCGACCACCTCGGCGGCACGTCGGTGCAACGCGGTCAACTCGGCGCGCTCGTCTGCGGTCATGCGCTCGCATGCCAACCGGGCGCAGACCCCCTCCATCTCGGCCATCAACTCCCAGATCGCCAGCAGTTCCTGCACATCCATGCGCGCGACCACCATGCCTGCGCGCGGCTGACTATCGAGAATGCCCTGCACCTTCAGCTGCAACAGCGCCTCACGCACCGGCGTGCGCGAGACGCCGTAGCGGCCGGCGATATCTTGCTCGTCGATCGGATCGCCCGGCAGGAGCAGGCCCTGCCGGATGTCGTCTTCAAGCCCCAAGCGGATTCGTTCACTGACTTTCATGGCATGCGCGTAAACACTGATTGAGCGAAATTATCCCTGACCTTATAAATATATTTATAGATTTACAAGAAATACATATGGCGCACCATGAGTATTACTGAAAATCCGCTTGCAGGGAATCCATCGTTACCCGATCGCGACGCGCTTGCGCAAGCCTTGCCGGCGCTGTTCGCGGCATCCGGCATCGCCGTGAATGTCGACGAGGCGCGTGCGGTCGCCCGCACCCTGCTGCGGCTGGCGCCGGCGACTACCGCCACGCGCAAGTTTGACGGGACAGCCCGATGATCACGCCCGCCGGCCTGCCCGACAGCATCGCCGCGTTACGCGCAGACATCGCGAGCGGCCGCTACGACCCGATCGTGGCACTTCGCGCGCAACGCGATGCGATCGCACACGATGCGGGGCATTGCGTTGCGGCACTGCTCGATCTGCCGGCCACGCTTAACCCCACGGCGCCGCTCGCTGGTGTGGGCGTCGCTCACAAGGATATCTTCGACCTCGCCGAGCGTGCGGCGGGCTGCGGCCGCGATGCGGCGGCGATCGCTGAAGCCCGGGCGACGGGCGCGGTGCCTGACCGCGCCGCACCCGTGGTCCAACGGCTCGCGAATGCGGGCGCCACGCCGCTGGCTGCGTTGGTAATGGCCGAACACGCCTGCGGCGCGACCGGCGAGAACCCACATGCCCCGCGCGTGGTCAATCCTGTCGATACCGAGGCCGTCGTTGGCGGCTCGTCCAGCGGATCCGGCGCAGCGGTGGCCGCAGGCCTGTGCTATGGCGCCCTGGGCACCGATACCGCTGGGTCGGTGCGCATGCCGGCGGCCACGTGCGGTGTGCTGGGATTCAAGCCCTCACGCCATCGCTTGTCGAACCGCGGCGTGGTGCCGCTGGCGCCGGGTCTGGACACGGTCGGTTTGCTTACCCGCAGCACCGCCGACGCCGCTGCGCTCCTCGCCGCCTGCAGCACGATTCGGATGGCTGCCCCACCCAGCCGCTGGCGCATTGCACACTGCTGGGATCGCGCAGACACGCGTCTGGGCATGACGGCGGAAGTCGCCAAGGCATTGCACGCCGTGACCGATGAGTTTGCCCGTGCGGGCAGCACGTGCACTGAGACGCCGCTGCCGCATCTGGCCGAATGGACGCGTCTGGCCGACGTGATGCTGCACACCGAAGCTGCCACCACGCATGCGCAGGCGCTGGCGGGGCAGGGCCCGGTGTTGCATGCCCTGCCGCGCGCCGTGGCGCTGGCGGGCGCGGTCATCCCCGCGCCTTGGTATGCCCAAGCCTATCGGTCACGCACCGCGCACCGGGCGCTGATTGCGAACTCGATTTTCAACGACGCCGACGTGCTGTTGACGCCCGCGCTGCCGCGGGGCGTTCCCGATTGGCGGCACGTGCACACCGCGTCACCCGACTTCGACGCGCGTCAATTGGTGGCCATGTTCAGTTGGATGGCCTTCGTCAACTATCTGGATCTCCCCGCCGCCGTATTTCCGGTGGCCTATGCCGACGATGGCCGGCCGATCTGCCTGCAGGCCATTGCACGGCGGGGCGACGAAGGCACCTTGCTGGCTTTTGCCGCCGACATCGAGCGCCGCCGCTTCGATGGCCGCGGGTTCCGTCGCAGTTTCACCCCATCGGCAGGCTCGCCTGCCGCTCTTCCCAGGCGCTGACACCATGCCCCAACTCTCAGCCTCCCCGGCGCTGCAACGTTTTCGCGTGCTGGACCTGTCGCGCGTGCGCGCCGGCCCCACTTGCGTGCGCATGCTGGCCGACTTCGGCGCCGACGTCATCCGCATCGAGCCGCCACCCGGCATCGATCCCAACGAAGCGATGTTTGCCGCAGATCGCTGGAGCGGCGACTTCCAGAACCTGAACCGCAACAAACGCTCGCTCACGCTGAACCTGAAAAAACCTGAGGGGCTGGCGGTGTTCAAACGCCTGGTGGCCGATGCCGACGTGGTCGTTGAAAACTGGCGTCCCGACGTCAAGTTCCGCCTGGGCGTGGATTACGAATCGCTGCGCGCGATCAATCCGCGCGTGATCCTCGCGAGCATTTCGGGCTTCGGCCAAACCGGTCCCTACGCCGAGCGGCCCGGTTTCGATCAGATCATTCAAGGCATGGGCGGGTTGATGTCCGTGACGGGCTTGCCGGGCCAGGGCCCGGTGCGCGCGGGCCTGGCGGTGGGCGACTCCAGCACGGGGCTTTATGCCGCGTTGGGCATCCTGACCGCGCTGCTGGAACGCGAGACCTCGGGCGAAGGACAATGGGTGCACGCCTCGCTGTTGCATGGCCAGATCGCCATGATGGATTTTCAAGCGGCGCGTTATTTGAACGAAGGCGATGTGCCGGTGCAGGAAGGCAACGACCATCCCACCAGCAGCCCGATGGGGCTGTTCAGCGCCGATGACGGCATGTTCAATCTTGGCGCTTCGGGCGAAGGCAACTGGAAGCGGTTTTGCGCCGTCATCGATAAACCCGAATGGCTGAACGATCCCGAATACGCCACTGAAAAGCTACGCGTGCAGAACCGCAAGCGGCTCAACGCCGAGATCCAGGCCGTGTTTGCCGCGCATTCCGTGCAGCACTGGGTGGACGTGCTCAACGCCGCCGGTGTGCCGGCCGGGCCGGTTTATACCGTGCCGCAGATGTTCGAGGATCCGCAGATTCAGCATCTCAAAGTGGCACAGGAATGCGACGCCTGGCAGGGCGGCACGCGCACGGTCATTTCACAACCGGTGACGCTCGAGCGCACGCCAGCACATATCGCCCGCACGGCGCCAGGCTGGGGCGAACACACCGATGAAGTGCTGCAGGAAGCGGGCTATAGCGCCGGCGACATCGAAGCGTTGCGCGCCGCGCAGGCCGTTTAAAGGATCGATATGGATACGCTTTCCCACCCGCCCGGCCGCGTGACCTTCAGCCATGCCGACGGCGTTGCCCGCATCGAGATCGACAATCCCTCGCGCTTCAACGCCATGTCGTTGACGATGTGGCAACAGTTGCTCGACTTCGTACGACAGGCCGACGCCCATCCGGATACGCGCGCGATCGTGCTGGCGGGCGCAGGCGAACGGGCGTTCGTGTCAGGCGCCGACATTTCGGAGTTCGGCCAACAGCGCCGCGACCCCGAACAAGTGCTGCGCTACGAACATGCCGTGGCCGATGCGCAGGCCGCGCTCAGCAACTCGCCCCATCCGGTGATCGCCGAGATCCAGGGCGTCTGCATGGGCGGCGGGCTCGGCATGGCCCTGTCGTGCGACTTGCGGTACTGCAACCGCAGCGCCCGCTTTCGCATGCCGGCCGCCCGTCTGGGGCTGGGCTACACGTTGGCGGGCGTGGCCCGCATGACCGAGATGATCGGTGCGGCGCGAACGGCCGATCTTTTCTTGACGGCCCGCACGTTCGATGGTGCAGAGGCCGCCCGCGTCGGCGTCGCGCACGAGGTGTTCGACGATGCTGACTTCGCAGCAACGGTTCAGGCGCGCATCCGCAAGGTGGCCGCCAATGCGCCGCTCACGATACGCGCGGCAAAATTGGCGTTGCGGCACCTCACCAACGAGCCCGACGCGCCAAGCGCGGCACAGGTGACGGATGCCGTGCGCGCGTGCTTTGCGAGCGACGATTACCAGGAAGGGCAAGCGGCATTCAAGGCCAAACGGCCGGCAGTTTTCACCGGGCGGTAGCCCGCCATTTTCTGCCGGTTCGGAAACGCTCCGCGCCGGTTGCAGTGTGATTCGTGACCAAGGGGAAAAACATGAACAAGCACTTTCGCGCTGGACTTTTCGCCACGCTGGCGATGGCTGCCGGCCACGCATGGGCCGTCGGCCCGCAACCACCCGCCGCGCCCAAACCGGAGACGTTGACGGTGGGATTCGTAAAGGTGGGACATCTGTCGCCCATGCTGGGAATTACCGAACCGCTCAAGGCCTGCAATGTGACGGTCAAGCCGGTGGAATTCGTGCGTTATGCGGATGCCCGTACGGCGCTGCTGTCCGGATCGGTGGATGTGTCGGGCATCGGTCCCGCCGATCTCGCCATCGCACTTGCGCAAGGCAGCGATCGCCTGGTGGGCCTGTCAGGCGTGGCGGACTCGCCCAAGTATCTGGTCGTCAAGAAAGGCGTGAAGATCGACGACTGGGACGATCTGAAAGGCAAGCGGCTGGGTATCGCCCCCGGCTCGGCCGTCTGGTTCCAATGGGCCGCGACGCTCGCCGAGAAAAAGGTGCCCTACACCAGCTTCACCGCCGTCAACATCCAGGGTGGCGGCACCGCATTCGTGCAATCGCTGGAACGGGGCGACGTCGATGCCGTCGCATTGTGGGAACCGTTCGAATCGCAGATCGTGGCGACCGACAAAGGCTACTTCTCGAAGCTCGAATACAGTCAATCCAAAGCAGTGGGTGCCGAACTTGGCCTGCTTGCCGCGACCCGCGATGCGCTCAAGAGCAAGCCCGAAGCGATGCGGTGCTTCATGTGGGCCTACAAGAAAGAAGAAGAACGGCTGGCCAAGGATCCGGAAGCGTTTGCGCAAGCCTACTCGAAGTACACCGGGCTGCCGATCGACGTGACGCGCGAATCGGCCAAACTCATCAAGCTCGGCGGCGTGCTCGACCTGGATCAGTTGCGCCGGCAAGCCAAGACCTTCAACGAACTCGGCGTGATCCCCAAGGACGTCAGCGGCACGATCGACACCGTATGGGATCCCTCACTCGCCCAAGCGGCCATGAAGCCTTGAACGACCGCGCGCGGCGCACCCCTCGCCCGCACGGGCTACTGGAGATCGGCATATGAGTACTTCGGCTTTGCGGCAGCCCGCCGCACCGCGCACCGCCACGCGCGACTGGGGCCGGGCGCTGGGGCGTCTGGCCATGGGTCTGTGCGTGCCGGTGCTGATCCTGATCGGCTGGCAACTGGTTGGTCAGTCGCCGGGCATGGCCGGCGTGGTGCCCACGCCGGCGCAAGTGGGCCGCGCCTGGTATGACTGGATCTTCGCCAGCCCCGGCATGGGTCTGAACCCCTACCTGGGCACATGGTTGAGCAACGTGCAGTACTCCACCCTGCGCGTGGCGCAAGGCTTCGCGTTGGCGATGGTGTGCGCCATTCCGCTCGGCCTGGCGATCGGCTGGAGCCGCATCACCTCCCTGATGCTCGATCCGCTCGTGCAAGGCATGCGGCCGATTCCGATCACCGCCTGGCTGCCCTTCTCGATCGCGCTCTTCGGCATCCGCGACATGGGCTCGATCTTTCTTATCTTCCTCGGCGGCTTCTACGCCATCGTGGTCAACACCACGCAAGGGGCGCGCGACGTGGACCGCAATCTGGTGCGGGCCGCGCGCATGATGGGTGCCTCGTCGTCGCAGGTGCTGCGGCGCGTGGTGTTGCCGGCCGCCATGCCGTCCATCTTCACCGGGCTGCGCATCGGGCTGGGCATTTCCTGGACCGCGGTAATCGTCTCCGAAATGGTGGCCGTGAAATCCGGCCTGGGCTATGTGCTCTGGGACGCGTATTACGTGGGCCGCATGGATATCGTGCTGGCCGACATGGTGTCGATCGGACTGATGGGTTTCATCAGCGACCGGTTGATCGTATGGATCGAACGTCGTGTGCTGGTGTGGCGCATGCTGCAAAATCATTGAGGTGCACATGTCGGATATCGCCATTTCAAAATTGAGCAAAACCTATCCCGGCATCACGCCGGTGCATGCGCTGGACGAGATCGACCTGCAGGTGCAAGCCGGCGAATTCGTGGCCCTGCTGGGGCCATCGGGATGCGGCAAATCCACCCTGCTCAATCTGATCGCCGGCTTTGAAGCCGCCTCGGACGGCACGCTCTCGGTGGCCGGTACGGCCATCACGAAACCCGGCCCGGATCGCGGCGTGGTGTTCCAGGAAGCCGCACTCTTCCCCTGGCTCAATGTGTGGGAAAACGTGGTGTTCGGCCCGAAGATCGCAGGTCTGCCACGCAGCCAGTATGAAGATCGTGCCCGCGAAATGCTCGAGATCACCGGGCTTTCGGGCTTCACCAAGCATCTGCCGGTGCAGTTGTCGGGCGGCATGCGGCAACGGGTGGGCATCGCCCGCGTGCTCACCCTGGGCTCCAAAGTGCTGCTGATGGACGAGCCGTTTGGCGCGCTCGACGCGCAAACGCGCCTCACGATGCAGGAGCTGCTGCTGTCCGTCTGGCAAACCCTGCGCACGACCGTGGTGTTCGTCACGCACGATATCGATGAGGCGATTCTGCTGGCCGACACGATCTACGTGATGTCGGCTCGCCCCGGGCGCATCGCCACCCGCATCACGGTGCCGATCGAACGACCGCGCTCGATCGACCTCATCACCGGCGATGTATTCAATCGCCTCAAGCGCGACATCATGCAGCAGATGCGGCATTGAGCCGTCACGCCGCCCCGCCTCTCATCTCCGACGGATATCCGCTTTCATGGCCAATCCCCGCATTCCCTATCGTTTCTCCGACGAAGGCCCCGCCCTCGCGCCGCATGCCGACGGTGCGATCATGGTGCACCTGGTGGTCAATGTCGAACACTGGCGCTTCGACGAGCCCATGCCGCGCACCATCATCACGCCGCCGCATGGCAAGGAAACGGTGCCCGACGTGCCCAACTTCAGTTGGGCCGACTACGGCATGCGTGCCGGGCTGCCGCGCATGCTGCGCGCGATTCAAGATCGCGGCTTGCCGGCGTCCACCAGTTGCAATGCCGGTGTGATTGCCGCCTATCCGCGCGCAGCCGAAGCCATGCTCGACGCCAACTGGGAGTTCATCGGCCACGGCATGCATCAGAAGGCCCTGAATCACGACGGCGTGGAGGCGGACATCATCGCGCAGTGCCTCGACACCATGCAGGCCTTCACCGGCACGCGACCTCGCGGCTGGCTCAGCCCGGGTCTGCGCGAAACGGACCGCACGCCCGAAGCGCTGGCCGATGCGGGCGTGGGATACGTGTGCGACTGGGTGGTGGACGACGTACCGAACTGGTTGCGCGTGGATCGCGGTGCCCTGCTGCAAATGCCCTACAACCTGGAGCTCAACGACTCGATCATCTACGCCGTGGAAAAGCACTCGTCGCCTGAGTTTCTGCTGCGTGTGCAACAGACGCTCAAGCTCTTCGAACGCGAATGCCAGACCCGGCCGCGCGTGATGGCGCTGGGCCTGCATCCCCACTTGATGGGCGTACCGCACCGCTTCGGGTACTTCGAACAGATCCTCGACACGCTGATGGCGCATCCCGACGTCTGCTTCAAAACCGGCAGCGATATCGCCGACTGGTTCACGGCGCAGTGCCCGCCGGTGTGACGCGCGCCTCTGCGCTCCCCACCCGCATCGCGCGCCTGCCATGACGAACGCCGCTACCCCACCCTCGCCATCGTTGCTTCAGCAACTCGCCCTGCTGCTCGCGCGCCCGATCGAAGCGGCCGATCGCGCCCGGGCCGCCACGCATCTGGCATATTGGCGCGGCAGTGCGGCGCTGGCTGCCGCGGGCGCGATGGGCGAGCCGTTGTGGCAGGCGGCGGCCGGTGCCGAATGGCGTGCGGATCGAACGCTTGCCGATGCGCGCCATGTGGCGCACTTCCAATACGAAGCGTCGCTGGGCAGTCTCTACGAAATGGACGACACGCACCGCGCAGCGCTGGTGCATCCCGGTCCGATCGTCATGCCGGTCGCGCGTCATCTGGCACGCCTGACCGGCGCCGGCGAGCCCCTCGTTCTCGATGCGATCGTGCGCGGGTATGACGCAATGATCCGTCTCGGGCTGGCGATGGGACCGTCTCACTATGCGCTGTGGCACAACACCGCCACGTGCGGCAATGTGGGCGCAGCGGCTACTGCCGCATCGCTTCTCGGACTGGACGCCACGCGCACGGCGCACGCGCTGGCACTGGCCGTCACACGCGCCTCGGGCCTGTGGCAGATCCGCATGGAACCCTGCGACGGCAAGGCGTGGCACACCGCACAAGCCGCGCACACCGGACTGCAGGCGGCATGGATGGCGCACGCAGGATTGCAGGGCCCCGCACATGCGCTGGAAGGTGAGAAAGGCATGTTTGCCGCGATGTGCCCCGACGCACGCCCGCTCGTACTGCTCGCCGAAGCACCTTGGAAGATCCACGAGACCAGCCTGAAACCCTGGCCCGCGTGCCGCCACGCTCATCCTGCGATCGCCGCAGCGTTGCGACTGCGTGAGCGATTGCTGGCTCGTATGCCCCAGCGGTATCCTGCTGCCGAGTTGGACGGCGCAGCGATAGATGCAGATGGCGATACTGCTATCGATCCAGAAGCAAATGGACCGGTGAATGCCATCGCGCGCATCGATATACATACCTACGCCGATGCGTTGGCGTTCTGCGATCGAACGCATCCCGCCACGCCCTTGCAAGCGCGCTTCAGTTTGCAGCACACAGTGGCTGCGGCATTGCTGTGGGGGGAAGTATGGATGCCGACATTCGAGGCCCATGCCATCGATGACGCCACCTGCGCGGCGCTGCGCGAGCGCGTCACGCTACACACCGACGTTGAGATCGATGCGCGCTATCCCGCGCATTTCGGTGCGTCCGTCTCGATCGTCCTTGCGGACGGCACGCAATTGAGCGAGGCGGCGCACGATGCGCCGGGCGACCCTGAAATGCCGATCGACGAGCATGCCTTGGGGCACCTCGTCGATCGTATGTTGCATGATGCGGGCTGGACGCATGCGATGCGTCAAACCGGCACGATGCAGTCGTGCAATGACACGCCGCTGCGAACGGCTTACATCATGCGGTTCAGCGGCACGGCGCCGCGCGGGTAATCCAGATCGCCGAAGCTGCCCACCGCACGCTGGCTGGTACGCAGATTGACGGGTTCCGTCATGATCGAACGGCCGCTTTGTGCCTTGGGCACATAAGCCAGTTCGCCGAAGCTGTAGGTGCCGTTCGACTTGGCTTCGGCCAGTTCCTGGCGAACCTGATCGCGGCTCTTGGTCATGTCGGCGGCCTGTGCGGAGGCGCCAATCAAAGCGAAGGAAAGAACGACAGCGGTGGTGATGACTTTCATGGCAATCTCCTGATGTATTTGGGGTAAGTGCTCAAGCGTTTAAGCCGCCTGTACCCCTACATACGGATCAGATGCACCAGAAGATGTTGCAAGGTTGTAAACGTTGCTCGCGATACACCGCCGCATCGCGCTGCATGCCGGCCTGTTTAGCGTTGCTGCGCGATCCAGGCCTCCATCACCACCGTCATCATCAGGCTGCTACAGCCCCAACGGCATTTTCATCCGTTGTGCCTGGCGGCGCTCGTAATCGAGAAACGCCTCGGTGATCGCGCTGCCTCGTACGCCACCGCGCACGGCACCCGGACGCACATCGCCGTAGTACTCGCGCCATTCGGGGGGCAGCGGCTGCGAGCCGGGAATCGCCAACCACAAGCGCAGCAGATGGCGCCGCCGTTCGGGCTCATCATGGTCTTCGAAGTTGGTGCGTGAATGCAGGATCACATAGTTGTTGAGCAACTGCAGATCGCCGCGCTCGAGCCACATCGAAAAGCAATAAACGGGATCCGGCATCAACGTATCCAGCAGGTCGAGCGCCTCACTTTGCGCGTCGCTCAAGCGCGGTACGTCGTCGAAGTCGCGTTGCGCCGCCGTGGTGTTCTTGCGATTGGTGCGAAACGAGAAATAGGTGTCGTCACTCCCCAGAATCGGGCAGCGATAGAACGGCGGCTGCGCCGGATCCTGGGTGCCTTGATAACTGTGGAAGTACGGCGACTGCAATACCGGAATCAATTCGGGATGCTCGCGTGCAATCGCATCGCGCAGCGCCATCGAACTCACGATCTTGCTCTCGCCACCCGACTTTGCCGTCTGCAAGCACAACAAGGCCACCACATCGCACGAGTCCATATGAAAATCGAGACCCGCGTTGGTGTTGTAGCCGCGGCCGTTCTTGGTCTTGTACGAACCGCCTTCGTTACGCACATCGGTCATCACATTGCTGGCACGGTTTTGCGTGCGGGCCACGCCCACATGCAATCCGATGCCCCAATAGGCCAACCGGGCATCGTCTTCACTCCAGCGCTCGACCGGAAATCCTTTCAGCAGGCACAGGCCGAAGCGCCCTTGCGTAGCATCGAACGCGCGCGTCAAGGCGTCGCGCGCCGCCGCATTCAATGGAAAATCGTCAGCCGTCATCTCGAGCATCGGTTTGTCCGACTGCTTGGCGGCCGCCAGCGCCGCTTCCACGCCTGCCACGGCATCGGCCGACAGCCGATGCACCCACGACCGGTCTTGATCCAGATCCGCGGCCAGCCAGGCCTGCGGACGAAATGCGGGTTCACTCATCATGATTTCCTCGGATGGCGCGCGATCTGCCTCGCGCTCTGCCGCGCCGCCCGTGCGGCACCATAGTCAAGGAGTGTAGGACGTGGCATAGTCAGAATAAATCGATGAATATTTGGCGACTACGTAAGGAATTCTGATGAAGCTCGCGCTCTTCACCACGCTGGATGCGGTGCTCCAGCACGGCACACTGGCGGCGGCTGCCAAGGAGACCAACATCACCCCCAGCGCGGTGAGCATGCAGATGAAGCAGTTGGAGCAATACCTGGGGCAGCAATTGTTCGATCGATCAGGATTGCAGGTGCGCCCCCGGCAGTTGGCGTTCGACGTGGCCGCCACCATGCGGCAAGCCATGGATCAACTGGAAGCCCTGCGGCTGCGGCCCACCGTGACCGTGGAAGGCACCCTGCGGCTGGGGGTGATCGAGTCGATGCAGGCCGTACTGATCCCCGGCACGATGCGCTACCTGCGCGATGCCCACCCGAACTTGCGCGTGATGCCTGCCCGCGGGCGTACGGCCGAACTGACCGACGCCGTCAAAGCCGGCACGCTGGACGCCGCCGTAGTCGCACAACCCGAGACCGGCGGCTCGGCACGGCTGAACTGGCAGGATCTGACGCAACGCGAACTGCTGCTGATCGTGCCGCCCGACGAAACGCGCACGTCGCTCGCTGCCCTGTTTCGCGAGTACGAATGGATCCGCTATGCACGCAACACCGTCACCGGCCGCATGGCAGCGCGCTACATCAACACGCATGTGCCCGATAAGCACAGCACGCTGGAGCTCGATGGCGCGCAGGCCATCGTCGCGATGGTAAGTGCCGGGCTGGGGATATCGCTGGTGCAATTGTCCGACCCCAGCATCTGCCTGACGTACCCCGTGCGCGTGCTGCGACTGGCGGGTGCGCCCACACTGCAATTTTCGCTGGTCACGCGCAAAAGCGATGCGGACAGCCGCCCGCTGGATGCGCTGAGCCAAGCGTTGAATCTCGTGCTGGCGCAGCGCGCCAAGATGGCGGACGTGCACGGCATGCCGCTCGACATGACGGTGGGGCGAGCGACACGGTAGTCCGTCTCCCACCCCCTGTTTGACGTTCGATGCTGTCGTCAGCATGGGGAAAGCATACGGCCGAGCCCTACCGCGCCGCTGGTAGACTGACGCCGTCCCGCCCCCCAAGCGCAGCATTACCTGCCCCGCTACAGGATCACGATCTTGCCCAAGTCCACTGCCCGCGTTGCAGGCGGCGGCGCGCTCATCGCCGCTACCGCCACCCCGCTCGTCGCCGCTACCGCCACCGCATACGATCCGCCGCCGCCCGCCAAGCCCATGCCTGCGCAGCCTGCCGAACTCGCTACGGGTGTGCCGGCGGCGGAAGTGACGCAATACCTGCTGACGCGCGACGATCCGCGTCCGGATTTGCGCCTTTTCATCTGGCAGCCCACCAGTCCGCCACCCGCCGCGGGCTATCCCGTGATCTATATGCTGGACGGCGACACGGTGTTCGAAAGCCTTACCGACACGGCTGCCAGCGTACAGGACAGCAGGCGCCCAGGTGCGGTGATTGTGGGCATCGGCTACGACATCGACGCCAGCCTGCGGCAAGCCGCACGCTCTTACGACTACACGCCCCCCTCACCCGGCGCCGACAGCCCCGTTGGCGCACCGCGCGATCCGGACGCTGTGGGCAAGACGCTGCCCGGCGGCGGTGCCGACCGTTTTCTCGACACCCTCGAAACACGCATCAAACCCTTCGTGGCCGCCCACTACCCAATCGATGCGAACGACCAAACCCTCTACGGTCATTCGTATGGCGGGCTGTTCGCATTGCATGTGCTGCTGACGCAGCCGAACGCGTTTACCCGCTACGTCGCAGCCAGCCCGTCGTTCTGGTGGAACGGCCGATATCTGCTGCAGACGATTGCACGTGCTTCCATATCGGCCAACGGCGCGGCGCGGCGCCTGACCATCATGGTCGGCCACGATGTGGCGCCGCCGGAACGACCCGACAACACGAAAGCCGTTACCCAACAATTATCGCAACGCAGCGATTGGGTGGTCGACATGGTCGAGTTTCCGGGTTTGACCCATGCCGATATGTTGTCGGCCTCGATTGCGGGCGCGCTTCACGACCGTTGAAAAAATGCCGCGATGGCCCAGGGCATCGCGGCATGTGCCGATCGACATCGATCGATGACGGTGTTTGCGTTAACTCGCCAACAGCGCCGGTCGCGCGTGCGTCAGGCGTGCTACGCCCGCGTCCTGCTGCAGACGAAACACGGCCACGGCCTGCGCCAGATGCACGGCCTGATCTTCCAGCGCGGCGGCCGCCGCCGCAGCCTCCTCCACCAGCGACGCATTCTGCTGCGTGGTCTGATCCATCTGCGTGACCGCGCGATTCACTTGCTCGATGCCGTTGGCCTGTTCATGCGAACTCGCGGCGATCTCGCTCATCAGATCGGTCGCTTGCGTCACGGCCTTCATCACATCCTCGATCGTGCGCGAGGCATCGGCCACCTGACGCGAACCATCGCTCACCGCCGATACGGAGTCTTCGATCAAGCCCTTGATCTCCTTGGCCGCCGTCGCACTACGTTGCGCGAGCGACCGCACCTCGGTGGCGACCACGGCAAAGCCCTTGCCTTGCTCGCCGGCCCGTGCCGCTTCCACCGCCGCATTCAGCGCCAGGATGTTCGTCTGAAATGCAATCCCTTCGATGGTCGCCACGATGTCGGTGATCCGATTCGAACGGTTCGAGATGCTCTGCATGGTCGTCACCACGCGCGACACGGCAGCGCCGCCATCGTGCGCGGCCCCCGAGGCAGTCTGGGCCAGGCGATTGGCTTGCGCTGCGCTATCGGCGTTTTGCTTCACCGTGGCCGACAACTGCTCCATGCTCGCCGCCGTTTCTTCCAGCGAGGCGGCCTGCTGCTCGGTGCGTGAAGACAAATCGGCATTGCCTGCCGCGATCTCACGCGACCCCAGATTGATCTGATCCACGCTATCGCGCACAAGCGACACCGTCTCGACCAGGAAGGCCTGCATGCGCTGCATCGAATACAGCAACTGCCCGATTTCGTCGCGACGGTTCACCTGCACCGGGGTGCTCAGGTCGCCATCGGCAATGCGTTCGGCGACACCCACCGCATCGCGCAACGGGCGCGTCATCTGGCGCGTAATGAGCCACGCCGACAATATCCCCAGCAGGGTCACCACGGCCGACACAATGATCGTCAGCGTTACCGCCTGGCCCACAAAGCTGCGGGTTTCGATCGTCTGACGGCCGGCGATGCCGCCGATTTCGGCCGACAGGCCTTCGGCGGTTTGACCCATTTGCGCGATTGCCGCGTTCTCTCGGTTCACGATGGCCATGTAGCCCGCCACCTGCTGACGATAGCGCTGCACCTGCGTGCGGACGTCCTGAGCCAGTTTGCGGTTGTCCGAATTCTCGGGCAATTTGTCGTGCACCAACTGCGCGGCAGCCGACACTTTGTCTACCGCCGTCAACGCTTGCGATTCGCGCTCGGCCGTACGCTGCAGGGCCAGCATCGTGACCGAATAGCGCGCCTCGGCCAGCAATTGCGCCACGGCGCCGGCATCCATCACCACATAGGCGAGGGGTTCACCGCCCGCCGCGGTCGCTTCGGCCCCCCCGTCACCCGCCGGGCTGAATCCGCCCATCGACACCAACTGGCTCATCACGATTTCGGCCTGAAGCGCTTCGGTCAGGGCATCCCGCAACTTCTGCAGCGACTTGGTGGCCTGGTCGGCCGTTTGCTCCCAGGCCGTGCGCGCCGCAAGCGTGGCTTCACGCTCGCGCACCATGGCATCGCGACGCGTGCGATAGATCTTGACGTTGTCGCCGATCTTGGCGAGCGCGTCCTGGTCGGCCGGTGCCCATGCCATCGTCTGCGCCTCGGTCAAACGCGCGTCGATCTCAGCCATGGCTTTTTCGTTGTCGCGAATATCGGCCGCCGACGACGACTGCCCGTACCGGGTACGCGACAGACGCGCATCGTCCACATCGCCTTCCATCTGGGTCGTCAACGCCACCCGGTCGAACTGGCCGAGTGTGCGTTGCAGGCTGAGCACGCTGCCCACGGCGATGACCAAAGAGAGGATAAGCGTGAAGCCAAAGCCTAAACCCAGCTTTTTACCGACGCTCAGATCGGCGAAGGCACTACGAGAGAATAAGGACACGATGTATTCCAGGGGCGAGATGGCCAGGGGCGCGGGATACGACACGACGGCCGGGCACGACGAAGGTAAGAGCCTGATCCGGCTCATCCCCAATAACGGCTAGTTGTTTCAAAACTTTAGTAAGCAGTAACCCTAAGTCGCACGGCTTGGTATCATCCCGGGCAGTTCTTCCTATCGTTTGAGACTGTCGTCATGCACGCCTTGCGCGGCTTCGCCTGGCTCCTCGCGCTGCAGGCCGCCGGCGAGGTGATTTCCCGTGCCCTCCACTTACCGCTGCCGGGCCCCGTGATCGGCATGATGCTGCTGCTGGTCGCGCTGCGCTGGTCCGTGGTGCGCAGCCCGGTTGCCGAGTGCGCCCAATTTCTGCTTTCCCATCTTTCGCTGCTGTTCATCCCCGTCGGGGTGGGCGTCATGACGCACCTCACCCTGCTCAGCGAATACGGCGGACGGATCATGCTCGTGATCGCACTCTCCACGTGGGCCGGCATGGCCGCCACGCTTTGGGCGCTGCGCCTGGGCCGGGACGACAACGATGAGTGATTTCGTCAATCTGTGGGTGTATCTGTCGTCCACGCCGCTGTTCGGGCTTACCGCAACGCTGGTCGTGTATCTGGTCGCGCATGCCGCCTATCTGCGCTGCAATCAAGCGCCCTGGGCGAATCCGGTGCTATGGAGCATCGTGCTCATCGCTGCGGGCCTGCTCCTCTCCGGCGTGCCCTATCAAACCTACTTTTCCGGTGCGCAATTCATTCATTTCCTGCTGGGGCCCGCCGTCGTCGCGCTGGCGTGGCCGCTCTGGTTTCGGCGCCACGAATTGCAACGCCGCTGGCGCCGCCTGTTGCAGGCCGCACTCATCGGCGGCGCCACCGCCAGCCTGAGCGCGGTCGTGCTGGGCTGGCTGCTTGGCCTGCCAACCGATATCGTGCTCTCACTCGCGCCCAAGTCCGTCACTGCACCGGTGGCCATGGGCATCGCCGAAGCGATTGGCGGTATCCCGGCGCTTTCGGCGGTGTTTGCCGTGCTCACCGGTCTGGTGGGCGCGCTCACCGGCCGCTACCTGTTCGATGCGATGCGGATCCCGAAACACCCCAGCGGCTGGGCAGCACGCGGTTATGCGCTGGGCACCGCCTCGCACGGCATCGGCGCCGCGCGCGCACTGCAGGTGGACCCGGACGCGGGCGCCTATGCCGGCCTGGCCCTTGGACTGCAGGTCATCCTCGCCGCGTTGTTGATTCCGCTCGCGTTTCGCGCGATGGCGCTCGCGGCCGCGCTCTTCTAATCGCCCTTGCCTCGATCCCAAAACATTACGTCAGCTCACTTTCCTTCTCGCGTCCTTTCCTCTTCAGGTAGTCATGCATCCGTCCAAACGCATTTCAGGTCAGCGCTTCCTTCACTCCCCCGGCCCCACCCGCGTGCCGGAGGACGTGCTCAACGAGATGAGCCGTCAGCCCATGGATATGGGCGATCCCCGCCTGGCCACCATGGTGGCCGCCTGCGAGGATGGCTTGCGGCAGGTCTTTCGCACCCGTGACGCGGATGTCTTCATGTATGCCGCCAATGGCCATGGCGCGTGGGAGGCGGCCATCGTCAACCTGATCGCCCCGGGCGAGACGGTGATGGTGCCGGGCAGCGGGCATTTTTCCGAAACCTGGGCCCAGCATGCCGAAGCGTTCGGCGCCAAGGTCGTGCGCACGCCGTACCGGGACGGCTATCCGGTGGATGTGGCGGCAATCGAGACCGCTTTGCGTGAAGACACGGGTCACGTCGTTACAGCGGTCCTCGTCGTGCATACCGACACGGCCAGCGGCATGACGAGCGACATCCCTGCCGTACGTGCCGCCATCGATCGCGCCGGCCATCCGGCGTTGCTGGTGGTGGACGTGGTGGCGTCCCTGGGTGCATCGCCCTTCGACATGGACGGCTGGGGTGTGAACGTGGCCCTGGGCGCATCGCAGAAGGCACTGATGGTGCCGCCGGGCCTGTCGTTCATGGCGGTCGACGCACGGGCGATGGCGGTGGCTGCCGCCAACCCCACGCCGCGCGTGTACTGGGACTGGGTGCGTCGTAAAAGCGAATTCATCTACCGCAAGTTTTGCGGCACGCCGCCGCAAAACCTGCTGATGGGACTGGAAGCCGCGTTGGCATTGATTCTCGAAGAAGGCCTGGACGTCGTACTGGCGCGCCATGACCGAACGGCACGCGCGGTGCGCGCCGCGGTGCAAGCATGGAGCACGGCCGGGGCCCTGCGCTTCTTCGGCGAAGTGCCCGAAGCGCGTTCGGCATCGGTCACGACGGTGGCGGTGGATCCGGCGGCGTTCGATCCCGAAGCCCTGCGCGATGCCACACGCGAACGCTTTCAGGTTGCGGTGGCGGGCGGCCTGGGATCGTTGTCGGGCCGTGCCTTTCGTATCGGCCACCTGGGCGACATCAACCCGGCGATGATCCTGGGATGCCTGGGCGCGATCGAAGCCGGCATGACCGCGCAGGGCGTGCCGTTCGGCCAGGGCGGCATCGCCGCAGCGATCGCGGTCTTGAGCGAAATCGACGCGTAATGCGTGGCTCGTAGCGCTTGAGGCGACTGCGCAGCGCGTCTTGCAGGCAATGCGCGATGCCGGAACCGGCACGCCTCCTGCTGCGCATTCTCCTCTTCACTTGGCGCCGACCGGCTCCTTCGATCGGCGCGTGCAAATAAAGGGTGCGCAGATGGCCACGCCACACATCAACCGCAAGATCATTCTGAAGCAACGCCCCCAGGGCCGCGTCACGCCCGAGGCCTTCGAACTCAAGGAAGCGCCGGCACCCACGCCGGCCGATGGCCAAGTGCTGCTGCAGGTGCGCTATCTGTCGCTCGATCCCTACATGCGCGGTCGCATGAACGACGCGAAGTCGTACTCGGAGCCGGTGGCCGTGGGCGCGGTGATGGAAGGCGGCACGGTGTGCGAAGTGATCGAGAGCCGCCATCCGAAATTTGCGGTGGGCGATATCGTGCTGTCGCATTCAGGCTGGCAAACCTATGCGGTGTCCGATGGCAAGGGACTGCGCAAGATCGATCCGCAGGCCGCCCCCATTTCCACGGCGTTGGGCGTGCTCGGCATGCCGGGCTTCACGGCCTATAGCGGCTTGCTCACGCTCGGCCAGCCCAAAGCCGGCGAAACGGTAGTGGTCGCCGCAGCGAGTGGCCCGGTTGGTTCGGCCGTGGGACAGATCGCCCATATCAAGGGCGCGCGCGCCATCGGCATCGCCGGCGGCCCCGAGAAGTGTGCGTTCGTCAAAAACGAACTCGGATTCGATGCCGCCATCGACCATCACGCGCCGGACTTCGCCGAGCAGTTGGCGCGCGCCTGCCCGGACGGCATCGACGTCTATTTCGAGAACGTCGGCGGCGCCGTATGGGATGCCGTCTTCCCGCTGCTCAATACGTTCTCGCGCGTACCGGTGTGCGGGTTGATCGCGCAGTACGATGGCTTGAAGACGGACGGCCCCGATCGCTTGCCGGCGTTGATGCAGCAGGTGCTGGCAAAGCGCATCATGTTGCGCGGTTTCATCCAGTTCGACTTCATCGATCAGCAGCCGGCCTTCCTGAAGGAAATGGCGCAGTGGATCAAGGAGGGCAAAGTCAAATATCGCGAAGATATCGTCGACGGCCTGGACCGTGCGCCCGAAGCCTTCATCGGGCTGCTGTCAGGTAAAAACTTCGGCAAGCTGGCCATCAAGGTGACGTGATCGCAGCGCGCATGCCGATCGAAGCGCTCATGATCGAAGTGCCCAGGCGCTTGCACACCTCTGCCACCGCCCTGCAATCAACGGGGCATCGTCGATGCAGTTGGAGCAACCATGGGCGCTTCGCCAGTGCGCCCACACCTGCACCACGCCTTACGCCGCAGCTTCGTCCTTGGCGTCTTTCTCGCCCTTCGCCTTGGCACGCATCCGCGCACGGCGCGTAGCCACCAGCAACCTGCGCAGCCGATCGATCTGGCTGGCAAGCTGATGCGAAAGCCAGTACGGCCCCTGCAAGCCCACCGGCACATCTGCTGCGTTCAAATAGGCCGGTGCGGCGGGCGGCGTATCCGGGATCGTCGCGCGCTTGAGTTGCGTGGCGTCACCGGCCCGCAGCGCACGCGCCATGGCCAACAGTACGAGGCTCATGTAGCGGCCTTCGTTTTGAAACGACGTCATCGTGCGCTGCCATGCAGCGGCGTCGGCCTGCTTGAGTGGCGTGGCGGACATCATTTCGAGTGTGCTCAAAATCGAACGGTGCAACGTCTGAATTTCTTCCAGACGCGCCATGGGGATTTCCATCTCCTTGGCAACCGACGGCATCAGGTTGCGCATCGAAATCGAGCGGCGGTTGAGTTCGCCGATCATGGCGTTGCGGGCCTCCGGCGACAAGGGATCGTCCGATAGCGTGCGGCGCACAAGCGAGGCGCATCGGCGCAGATTGAGCGCCATGCCGAAGCGCCACGAGTATGTGGCATGCAGCGGCAAAGCGAACGAAAAGGCCAGCGCCACCACGATGCCGACCAGCACATTGAAGCCGCGCCACATGCCGGTTTCGATCGAGTTATCCCCGTGGCCGGCCACAATGATCATGGTGATGGCCGTCAGGAGTGCCACATAACCCGCGCGCCCGATCGCGTAGTAACCGCAGATCCCGGCGGCCAGGGCGAGCAACCCGTAGGTCAACCACTCCACACCAAACAAGGCGTGCACGAGAATGAACGCCAGCCCGGTGACGGCACCGATCACGGTGCCCAGGGCGCGTTCGGTGGCCTTCTTGCGGATGTTGCCATGATGCTGGATGCCGCCGATCACAATCAGCATCGAGACGGATGCCCAGTCGCCATGCGGGATGTGCAGCCCGCTGGTGATCATGATGGTGACGAGCATCGCCAGGGCCACGCGAATGGCGTGCAGCGCCTGCGCATGACGATAGCGTTGATACGGCGACGCCAGATGCTTGATCGCCCCGACCATGCGGCGCAATGGGCGAAGAAGGGGAGCAAGAGCGGTGGCGAACGGCATGGTGCGCAAATACAAGGCATACCCCGTATCGGGGTGAAGTATTCAGTTTAATGCGGGCAGAGCCGCTTTGTGTGCACTGCACCATTTCGTGGTGACGATGCAACAGACGCGGCGGCTGCTGCCGCTACTTTGCTGCCGCCGTCATGCCTTCGTAGTACGTCCCCAGCGCATCGATCTCTTCAGGCGTGAGCCGTTGCGCAAACGCGCGCATCACGCCCACGTCGTCGTTCTGCCGTTGGCCGTTGCGAAAGGCATTCATCTGATCGATGAAGTAGCCCTTCGGCTGCCCCGCCAGGCGCGGAAGCAGCGGCCCTTCGCCCTGCCCTTGCACACCATGGCAGTTCGCACAGGCAGGCAGCGCGCGACCGTTCTCGCCCAGCACATCGAGCTTGCGGGCGCTTTCAGGGCCAGACAACTTCGGTGCCACCGCCTGGGCCGGCAAGCTGGCGTAGTACTTCGAGACCTGCCCGATCTCATCGTCGGTCATGCCTTTGGCGATGGCCGTCATCAATGGATGATTGCGGGCGCCGCTGCGGTAGTCGGTGAGCTGCTTGGCCATGTATTCGCCGCTCAGGCCGGCGAGGTTGGGAAAGATGCCGCCCGGCGCCGCGACGCCCTGCGCACCATGACAGGCCACGCAGGCTTGCACGCCGCCAGCAGGACGTCCCGCCGAGGCGAGTTGCTGGCCCATCTTGGCATCGGCCTTTTGCAGTGGCGCCTCCCAAGACGGACGGCTGGGCGAGAAGTCCAGCGCGCTGCGTCCCGGCACCGGTGTGGGTGCGGGCAAAGCCGTGGGTGCCGTGCCTTGGGAGGCGGCAGCAGGCGCGGCCGGTGCCGCCGTGGTGGCCATGCCCCCCGCTGCCGCAGCAGGTGCAGCAGACCCCGCAGCAGGCGCACCGGACGTCGTTGTGGGCGACGTGTTGGGCGACGTGGCGGGCGCCGTTCCTTGAGCCGGGCTGGCGGGTGCGGTGCCTGTGGCAGGTGCCGCCCCGGTAGCAGCGGCAGGCGCAGCGATCGGTGCCGCGCGCGGTGTGACGGCCGTGGGCCGAATCAGCCCCTCGCCGCCCAACCCCACCATCTGATAACCCGTCGCCACCAAAGTAATCACCGGCAAGCCGATCATCAAGCCCACCGTCACCATCATTCCCATGCGATTGGTTTGCATCATGACACCAGCGGTCCGGGCGAACGAAGATAGTCCGCTTTGATTTTCTCGACGATCCAATAGGCGGTGGCGCCTACGGTACCGGTGGGGTTGTAGCCGGAGTTCTGCGGAAACAGCGACGCGCCGGCAACGAACACATTGGGCACGTCCCACACCTGACCGAAACGGTTGACCACGCTGGTGTTGGGATCGTCGCCGATCGCCGTGCCGCCCGTGAGGTGGGTCGACTGATACGACGTCGCGGTAAACGGCTTCTTGCGCGGACCGGGTTCGGTGCGCACCACGCCTTTCATTGCACGGCCGATTTCATCGCCCTTCTCGGTAAGGAAGGCCGACATGCGAATGTCGTTGTCGGGAAAATCGTAGGTGATGCGCAAGAGCGGCAAGCCCCAGGCGTCCTTGTAGGTCGGGTCAAGGCTGAGATAGGTGCCGCGGGTCGGCTGCGCCGAACCGGTGATCGTGATCGAGGCCGAATGGTTGTAGTAGCGCTTGACCTGTTTCTTCCATTCGGAGCCCCACGACGGGGTGCCTTTCGGTGTGGGGTGATACCCGATCGGTGCACCGCTCACCACCTGAATCTGCAGGTAGCCGCCGCCCACGAATCCATGCGGTCCGTGGTCGAAGTTGTCGGCACTGAAATCATCCATCGTGACGGCCACCGCACCGGCCCCCATGAAGGGATTGATGTTGGTGGCTTCGTCGAAAAACAGATTCACGCCCGACGTGGTCTGGTGCGTGTAATTGCGCCCCACCACACCCGTATTGGTGACCGGGTCGAACGGTTTGCCTATGCCCGAGAGCAAGAGCAACCGTACATTGTTGATGCTGAACGCACACATCACCACGATCTCGGCCGGCTGGAAGACCTCTTCGCCCGCAGCATCCACGTAGCTCACGCCCCGCGCGCGCTTCTTGTCTTCGGTGAGTTCCACTTTCAGCACGTGGGCGCCGGTGCGAATCTCGAAATTCGACATCTTCATCGCCACCGGCAGAATACAGACCTGTGGCGATGCTTTTGCGAAATGCTCGCAGCCGAAGTTCGAACAGAATCCGCAGTACACACAGGCGCTCATGTGCAACCCTTCGGAGTTCACATACGGCCGCGTGGCCAACGCCGACGGCTGCACATACGGGTGGTAGCCCAATCCTTTCGCGGCCGCGCCGAACAAGGCTGGGGCAAAAGGCACTTTCATCGGCGGATTGGGATATGGCCTTGAGCGCCAGGGTTCGAACGGGTTGCCGTCAGCCTGCTTCTGCCCTTTCAGATTGCCCGCCTGACCTGAAGCGCCGATCAGATAATCGAACCGGTCGAAGTAGGGTTCAAGTTCGTCGTACGACATCGGCCAGTCTTGACTGGTGAGATCGGCGTCGAAAATCTTGGCACCGTAGCGTTCGGTATAGTGACTGCGGATCTTGAAGTCGGTAGGATCGAAACGGTAATACGCGCCCGACCAGTGATTGCCGGCGCCGCCCAGATGCGTGCCGGGATAGGCAAACTGCCAGCGCCGCATCGGCAATGCTTTTTGATCGGTGTTATTGCGGAAGGTGTAGGTCTCGCTGGCGGCATTCTGATGCAGCGCATGGCGACGGGTGTACTTCAACTCGTCATGCACATTGGGGCCCTGAAAGTCGGGTGACGGCCACCGTGCCTCCCCCCGCTCGAGCACCACCACGCGTTGATTGGCGGCAGCGAGTTCTTTACCGATGATGGCGCCGGTCCATCCGCCGCCGACGATGGCCACATCCACGGCCGGTAAGGTTTTAGCCATGTGAGTCGCCATCCATCATGTTGTGGGCTTTCGCCGTGGCAATCGATACCGGCTGGCCGGCCCAGATCACGCCGTGACGTTCGATGTCGTTGGAAAAACTTGCGAACGCACCCGGGAACCCGACCAGCTTCCAGCCCACCATATCGACGTTGCCGCCATACATCGGGTCGGAGAAAAATCCCTCGATCGTGCCTTCGAGCAACGCTTGAAAGAACACATCCGACGGCAGCGGCGAGAAATCGAGATCACCCGCCTGCATCTTTTGCAGCCAGGCATCCTGCTGCTCGGCACTGAGCGCTGCAAACGGCTTGCCGTCCTGCTTGCGCGTGGCCGCGTCCAACGACGCCAGTCCGCGACGGATCATTTCGGCGGGGGTGAACGACAGTTGGTAGCCCTGCTCGGGCGTGCCCTTTTCGAACGGCCCCTGTCGATAGAGTTGGTCACCGGTGCCCCAGGCGCCCGCCAGTTGGCCGTCCATGAAGAACGTCACCCCGGCCTCTTTCGCGCCGGGTCCCAGATCGTCGGCAGGAATAAGACGCGCACAGATGGCATCCATCGCCTGCGCCTCGTTGGCATTGAAAAATTTGAGCGTTCGGTCACCGGGCGGGCCGGCCATCGGCATCGCATGAGGGGATGGGGTGGCGCCCGGCGCCGCTGCGGGTGCCGGTGCCGTGGCCGCATGTGCGCCCGCAACCCATGCCCCCGGAACACCCAGCGTGATGGCCTTCAAAATGCCACGCCGTCCTTGGACCGGTTTCTCTTCCATGCATCACTCCGGTGGTGGGGCCGCCGATACGTGGGCCCCCGACTCGCGCGGCGAACGCAGCAAATGCTCTGCCCGGCATGGCGCTTGCCCGCTTTTTTTCTGCATTACGCACCCATTCTAGGGAAAACCATGAGCCGATATCTGACATCCTCCTTAACCACCGCCGCACTGCGGGTGGCCGTGCTGTCGATCGGCATGATGGCGGCACCGTGGGCTGCTGCGGCCGCGGCCTCCTCGACGACGGCACCGCCAGCACAGGGCCCAAGCGTCGAGCAGCGCTCACAAGAGCGCGCCCAGCAAAAAGAAAAAACGGCGCCCCCGGCGCAATCGGGCGCGGTGAAGCCAACCCAGTCGTCCAAGGGCGACGGCGGTTCGGATACCCGTGATTCGAAAGGCAAAAGCGGCAGCACGACGGGATCAACCGGCAGCGGCGGCATGCAGGGATCCGGCGCCACATCAGGATCGGGTGGCGGGGCCGATACGCGTCAGTAGCGCACAGCCGCTAGACCCGCGTTCAGGCTGCCTTGGCTGCCGGAAACACGGCGATGAAGTCGAGCAGCTTCTCGCCCAATAGATTGACGTGACCCCGCATGGCGTTGGCGGCACCCTCCTCATCGCCGGTCACGATGCAGCGCAAGATCTCGCCATGTTCGTCCAGCGTCGCCGTGCGGCGGCTGGGCTTGTGCGTAACAAGTTTGCGATACGCGCCGATACGATTGCGCAGCGTGCGGGTTTGCTCCGCCAGAAAGCCGTTTTGCGCGGCCTCATAGATCAATTCATGAAAGCGCCGGTTGACCTCGTAAAACGCGTCCACTTCATTGGTGTTCGACAGCGCCTCGAGCTCGCGATGCAATACGCTCATTTCAGCGATCTGCGCCGCCGAGATCCGGCGTGCCGCCATGCGGGCGCATAACGCCTCGAGCTCGGCCATCACCTGGAACATCTCGATCAAGCGGTGGGCAGACAACGACACCACCAGCGCCGGCTGACGCGTGCGCATTTGGATCAATCCCGCCGACGCCAGATGACGCAGCGCTTCGCGCACCGGCGTGCGCGACACCTTGAATCGCGCGGCTAATTCGACTTCATCCAGGCGAGCCCCCGGACCCAACTGACCGGAAAAAATCTCGCCCTCAAGGGCTTCGAGTATCTGTTGGGAACGGCTGAGCGTAGAGGCCATGGCGTTGTACGAGTGATCAAGTAAGCAGACAAGTCGCCATTTTACCGTTCAATGTATACATCAGCCAGCGTTTTGTATGCACACATTCGGCGCATGCTGATCCACATTTGGCACCGCATCGGGGCACAGCGCAACGCCAGCACTGGCGCGCTCCTGAGTAAAAAGTTGGCATGCATGTTGCTTGTTGTGAATCACCGCAAAATCGCCGATGGCGTCGCGGATTCTTCGAACACGGCAAGCGTGATGGCCTGGTTGAATACATTACCGGCCACATTGCATGCATTTAAGCCAAGGATGCGATAGGTAGATGGAACTCGGTCTGAAAGGTAAGTCGGCGCTGATCACAGGCGCATCCAAGGGCATCGGTCTGGCCACGGCGCACAGCTTTGCGCGCGAAGGTATTTCGACGTTGTATCTGGCGGCGCGTTCGGTCGACGGCCTGGCCGCGGCGAAGGAAGCCCTGTCATCGCAATATGGCACCACCGTGCACGTGCATGCAATGGATCTGTCGGTCACGGAAAACGTGTTGCGCCTTGCTGAAGAGTGCGCCGAGGCCGACATCCTGGTCAACAACGCCGCCGACTCGTCCGCCGGACCGCTGGATCAGATATCGGATCAGGTCTGGCGCGACAGCCTCGATCTCAAGATCTTCTCCTACGTCACGCTCACGCGCGAGATGTACGCGCACATGAAGAAACGCGGCAGCGGCGTCATCGTCAACGACATCGGCAACTCGGGCGAGAACTGGGATGCCAACTACATCGTCGGCACCACCGGCAACGCCGCGATGATGGCGTTTACGCGCGGCGTGGGCGGACGCAGTCTCGATGACGGCATCCGCGTGGTCGGCGTCAATCCCGGCCCGGTCGCCACCGACCGCATGGTGAAGTTGATGAAGCGCCGCGCGCTCGATTGGTACGGCGACGAAGGCCGGTGGGAAGAACTGTTCGACAAATACCCCGCCAAGCGACCCGCGAGCGCCGAGGAAGTCGCCGACCTGATGGTGTATCTCGCATCCGATCGCGCCGGCTACATCACCGGCACCATCGTCACCATCGACGGCGGCATTGCTTCGCGCCGCTCCATCATCTGAGCGGAGACCCCATGCGCCGCTTCGAAGCCCGTAACGCGTATTTCGATACGCTGTGCAATACACCCGGCCTGATGTGGTTGGGTCAGAACACCAATCACTTCGACCCGCATCCGGCGGTCATCGAAGCGGTGATCGACGCGCTCAAGCGCGGCGACTATCACGCCTATGCGCCACCGGCAGGCTTCGAGCGGTTGCGCCAGCTGATCATCGAGGATGCCGGCGTGCCCGGCGCAAGCGCCTTCGTCACCGACGGCGCCGTGGAAGGCCTCTACAACGTCTGCCGCACGATCTGCAAGCCCGACACCGATTTCGTCACCACCGATCCCAGTTGGGCGTGGCCGATGCACTTCGCGCGCCAGGCTGGCGCCACCGTGATCGAGCTGCCGATCTACGACGCCGCCCAAGGCTACAAACTCACCGCGGAACAATTGAAAGCGGCGATCACGCCGCGCACCCGCGTGATCTATCTGGTCGATCCCAACAACCCCCTGGGCACCTGCCACACCGCCGACGAGATCGAAGCCATCGCCGCGATCGCGCGCGAAGCCGATGCCTATCTGATCCACGACTCGACCTACTCGCAGTTCGCCGACCACTTCACACCGGCGTACAACTTCTATCCCGAGAAGACGATCATGACCGTCAGCTTCTCGAAGTGGCTGGGGCTGGCCGGAATGCGACTGGGCGCCATCATTGCCAATCCGGACATCATCGAAATGCTGGCGGCGGCACCTCCCAACAACCTCGGCAGCAATGTGCTGTCGCAGCGTGCGGCCATTGCCGGCCTCGAAACCAAAGCCGAATGGTTTCCAGAGATCCAGCGCCGTCAGCGCCGCAATCAGGCGGCCGTGGCCAAGGCCGCCGCCGGAGTGCCGGGCTTGCATCTGCCGGTGTATCCGTCGCAGGCCAACCTGCTCATCATGGAAACGGTCGATGCCGGCATCACGCCCGAAGCGTTGGTCGCGGCGTACCAGACCGAGGGCATCATGATCCGCCAGGGCACGTATCACACACAACGCTTCGGCCACCGCTTCGTGAAAATCAGCCTCACGGTGCCCGAAGCCTGGGCCGACCGGTTCTGCGAACTGCTGCCCGCCATGGTGGAACGCGCGCGCACGATGCCCGCGCCGGCTGCCCTGTTCTAAGGAAACACGATGCCTACGATCACCACGCGCGACGGCGTTGCGCTGCATTACGAAGAAGCCGGATCGGGGACGCCGATTCTGTTCGTGCACGAGTTCGGCGGCGACTGGCGCAGCTGGGAGCCGCAGATGCGGTACTTCACGCGCCGATATCGCTGCATCACCTACAGCGCGCGCGGCTACCTGCCCTCGCAGGTGCCGGAACGCGTCGATGCGTACTCTCAGGTCAATGCCGTCAACGACATGATCGATGTGCTGAATGGACTGAACATCGACCGCGCCCACATCGTCGGCCTGTCGATGGGCGGCTTCGCCACCCTGCACTTCGGGTTGCATCATCCCGACCGGGCGCGTTCGCTGGTCGTGGCGGGTGCCGGGTACGGTGCGGAAAAAGCCTTCGAAGCGTACTTCCGCGATGTGTCGCTGGCCGTGGCCGATCAATTCGAAAACAAAGGCGCGCCTGCCTTCGCACCCACCTATGCCACCGCGGCATCGCGCATCGTGTTCCAGGTCAAGGATCCACGCGGCTGGCAGGAGTTCGCTACGCAATTGGGCGAGCATTCGTCGATCGGCTCGGCGATGACGATGCGCGGTGTGCAAGCGCGCCGGCCGTCGATCTACGATCTCGAAGACGAGCTCAAGCGCATGACCGTGCCGACACTGATCGTAGTGGGCGATGAAGACGATCATTGCTTGCAGCCGGGCATTTTCCTGAAAAAGACGGTGCCCGCGAGCGGCCTGCTGGTGCTCCCCAAGACCGGCCACACGCTCAACATCGAGGAGCCGGCGCTGTTCAATCAATTCGTATCCGACTTCCTCGCTACCGTCGAGCAAGATAAATGGGGTGCACGCGATCCGCGCTCGGCGCCCACCGAAATCATGAAGACCTCATGACGAACCGCGCATCGGACTTCGTCAACGCCGAACGGCTCAACGATCGACTGGCAGAGATGGCCCGCCTGGGCGCCACTGCGGCCGGCGGCGTCGACCGCCCGGCCTTGTCGCCCGCCGACGGCGACGCGCAGCGGCTGATGGCCGCATGGGGCGCGCCGCTGGGGTTGACGCCGTCGCGCGATCCGGCCGGCAATTTCTTTCTGCGATGGGCGGGCCTGCACGCCGATGCCGCGCCCGTGATGTCGGGCTCGCATCTGGACAGCCAACCTACCGGCGGCAAGTACGACGGCGTATACGGTGTGGTTGCGGCGCTCGAAGCCGTGCAAGCCCTGATCGATGCCGGCCGCCAACCCGACATGCCGGTCGACATCGTGGCGTGGATGAATGAAGAAGGCTCGCGCTTCGCCCCCGGCATGCTCGGCTCGGCCGCGTTTGCCGGCGCCCGCAGCCTGGAAGACACGCTGGCGGTCACCGACGCCGAGGGCGCGACGGTGGCCGACGCACTGGCGGCGCTGGCACCCGGCCTTGTCACGATGCCCACGCGCGCGCTGGGTGGCGCCGTGCACGCCTACATCGAAGCGCACATCGAACAGGGACCTGTGCTGGAACGCGAAGGCCTTCAGGTTGGCGTGGTCACCGGGATTCAGGGCAAGCACACCTATCGCGTCACGGTGCATGGCGAGGCGGCGCATGCCGGCACGTCCACCCGCGCCGAACGCAAGGATGCCCTGCTGGCTGCCACGGCCATGGTGCAGGCATTGGCCGCCGAGATCCACGATGCGCAGGATTGCGTGAAGTTCACGGTGGGCCGCTTCGATGTGACGCCCAGCGCCCCGTCGGTGGTCGCCAGCCGCGTGGTGTTCTCGATCGACCTGCGCCACCCGGATACCGAAACGCTGCGGACGCTCTCGGATCGGATCGAACCCATCTGTACGGCGCATCGGGGCCCCTGCGCGGTCGAGGTCGTGCGCCTGTCGGCCGCCGATTCGCTCACGTTCCCGCACGCTTTGCGCGAACACATCGATCGCGCCGCCACGGCACTTGCCATTCCCCATCGCGACTTGCCGTCGGCCGCCGGTCATGACGCCCGCTATCTGCATGCGACCTGCCCCACCGCCATGATTTTCGTGCCGTCCCGTGACGGCATCACGCACAACGAGGCGGAATACACCGCGCCCGCCGATCTTTACGCCGGCGCCCGCGTATTGACCGACGTCCTCGATCGTCTGATCACCTCTGCGAAGACCCCATGACCGCTCATCGACTTTCCGGTATGTTTCCCGGCGTGCCCGCCACTGCGCCAGCCGCTGCCGCGCTGAACGCCCCGGCCGGCGTTGCCCCCCTGGCGGCATCGGTGTCAGCACCGGCATCGACTGCAGCCGGCACCACCGCGGCGCGCTCGCGCAGCAGCAGCCTCCTCGCCCTGACCAACATCTCAAAAACCTTCGGCGCCGTGCAGGCCCTGAACGGCTTGAGTGTGGACATCGCCCCTGGCGAATTCGTCACCGTGGTCGGCCCCAGCGGCTGCGGCAAGAGCACGTTGTTCAACATCGTGGCCGGCCTGGAAGAACCCGACGACGGCGGCAGCCTGCAGTTTCTGGGCAAGCCCTGCCGCGCGCGCGATCTGCTGGGGCAGGTGTCGTTCATGCCGCAACGCGATCTGTTGCTGCCCTGGCGTACCGTGATCGACAACGCCATCCTGGCCGTGGAGATGGAGGGCGCACGCAAAAGCGACGCGCGCCGCGAAGCACTGGCCATGCTGCCGGAGTTCGGCCTGGCCGGCTTCGAGCAGCAGTATCCGCATCAACTTTCGGGCGGCATGCGCCAGCGCGTAGCGCTGATGCGCACGTTCATGTTCAAGCGCGACCTGATGCTGCTGGATGAACCGTTCGGCGCGCTGGATGCGCTTACGCGCAGCATGATGCAGCGCTGGCTGCTGGACGTCTGGCAAAAGCACCGCCGCACGATTCTGTTCATCACGCACGACGTGGACGAAGCCCTGTTTCTCGGCGATCGCGTGCTCGTGATGACCGCGCGGCCGGGGCGCGTGAAGCTGGAGCTGCCCGTCACACTCAGCCGCCCGCGTAACGCCGATATCGTCACGTCGCCCGAATTCATCGCGCAGAAACGCATCCTGCTCGAAGCCATCGAGGAGGAAAGCATGAAGTCGTTCACCGCCCAAACCGGGAGCCACTGATGAGCGCCCAACCCGATCTGCGCCCGCACGTTGCGCCTGAAGAATGGGCGGCACGCGTGGCCCTCGCGGCCTGCTACCGGCTCGTGGCCCGCCTGGGGCTCGACGACCTGATCTACAACCACATCTCGATGCGCGTGCCCGGCACGACGAACGAGTTTCTGATCAATCCGTACGGCTTGCTGTTCGAGGAGATCACGGCCTCATCGCTTGTGCGGATCGATCTCGCCGGCAACGTGCTCAGCCCCACATCGCACACGGTAAACGTTGCCGGCTTCGTGATCCATGGCGCCATTCACCAGGCACGGCACGATGCCGTTTGCGTGCTGCATACCCACTCGGATGCCAGCATTGCCGTATCCGCGCAAGCGCAAGGGCTGTTGCCGCTCTCGCAGTTCGCCATGCGTTTCTATCAGCGCCAGGCGTTTCACGACTATGAAGGCGTGGCCATCGATCTCGACGAGCAGCAGCGTCTGGTGCACGACCTCGGCGAACACTACGTCATGGTGATGCGCAATCACGGCGTGCTCACGCTGGGCCGCACGCCCGGCGAGGCCTTCATGCTGCTGTATTACTTCGAGCGCGCCGCACGCATCCAGCTCAGCATGCAGGCCGCCACAGCCGGTGGCGCCGGCCCCATCCTCGCCCCCACGCCCGAAGTGTGCGAGAAAGCCGCACGCCAGTTCTGGGAAAACAAGGGCGACATCCTGATCGCCGGCGAGCGCGAATGGCCCGCCTTCATCCGTCAACTCGATCGCGACGATCCGTCTTACAGGAGCTGAATCATGTCCATGTCACAACGTATGAGCACGGCCACCCCCGCCCCATTTGCCTCGCGCCCGCTGCACCCCGGTTTCGGCATCGAAGTCACCGATCTCGATTTGTCGAATCCGGATAGCGATGCCGTGGTCGATGCGCTGGTGAGCGCACTGGACACGCACTCGCTGATCCTGGTGCGCGGCCAAACGCTGAGCAACGCCCGCCATGTGGATATCAGCCGCCGCTTCGGCGACCTGCTCACCCACGTGCTCAAGCAGTTCCTCACCACCGGCCTGCCCGAAATCTATGTGCTCTCCAACGTCAGCGAACAGGGCAAACCGATCGGCAACCACAAGGAAGGGTGGAACTGGCATTCAGACCTGTCGTATGTGGCCGAGCCCAGCATGGGGTCGCTGCTGTATTCGGTGGAAGTCCCGCCGGAAGGCGCCGACACCCTGTTCGCGAGCATGCATCTCGCCTGGGAATCATTGCCGCCCGCCACGCAAACCCGGATCCGCAACATGACGGCCACGCATTCGTACGAAGGCTATTACAGCCGCGCCTTCGCCGATCGCGCGCCGCTCACCGATGAGCAAAAGGCGCGCACGCCCGACGTCGTCCATCCCGTCGTGCGTACGCACCCGACCACCGGCCGCCTGTCGCTGTATGTGGGTCAGGACATCGTCAAGCAGATCGACGGCTTGCCCGCCGAGGAAAGCACGTCCCTGCTGGCCGCCCTCAACGCACACGCCATTTCTGACGCGTTCACGTACCGCCACAAATGGCAGCAGGGCGATCTCATCATCTGGGACAACCGCTGCACCATGCATTGCGCCACGCCGTATGACGACAACCGGTACCGCCGCGTCATGCATCGCACCACGGTCGCGGGAACGCGTCCGTTCTGATTGCCGCTTTCAAGTCGCTGCGCGACCGCGCATCACGACGCCAGTTGCTTTGCCCACACAACACAGGGGAAACATCATGACCATTCGACGTTTGCTTACCTTACTGGCCTGCACCGCCACGCTGGCGGTCGCGCAATTGACGCCTGCGGCAGCCGCCGATGCCAAAGCGCAGGTGAAAGCCTCCTTGCGCCTGAAGTGGTTGCCGCAAACGCAGTTCGCGGGGTTCTATTACGCGCTTGAAAAGGGCTACTACAAACAGGAAGGCATCGATCTCACGATCAATCCGGGCGGCCCGAATCTGTTGACCGAGAACCTGGTTGCCACCGGCGCAGACACCTTCGGCCTCTCCGGCGGCTCGGATAGCGTGATGGCCGCCATCGACAAGGGCATGCCGATCGTGTCCGTCGGCGTGGCACACCAGATCACGCCGTTCGTGTTCGTCACCCGCAAAGACGGCCCCGTCAAAACGCTGAAGGACTTCGAAGGCAAGAAGGTCACGACCTGGTTTACCGGCGCCAATTACGTGCTCTTCGGCATGCTCGGCAACGAAGGCATCGACCGCGCGAAAGTCGACATCCAGCCGCAGCAGGTGAGCGTGACGCCGTTCGTCAACGGCGACATCGACGTGGTCACCGCCACCTGGTACAACGAACTGAACACGATCAAGGGCCGCATGAAGGCCGACGATCTGAAGTACTTCGTGGCCGAAGACTACGGCATCACGTTTCCGCGCGACACCCTGATCGTCTCGCGCGATACCGCCGCCAAGCAACCGCAGCTCGTCGAGGGCTTTCTGCGCGCCTCGATTCGCGGCTGGCGCGATGCGATGGCCAATCCCAAGGAAGCCGTCGATATCGTCATGAAAACCTCGCCCACGCTCGATCGTGCGCACCAGGAAGCCATGCTCACCGAGGCATATCGTTTGATGACCTCGGGCAAGGCGAAAACCGAAGGGCTTTTCACCATCGATCCGGTTGCGTTGCAGAAGGCTGAGGAATTCCTGCTCAAGAACAATGTGCTGACCAAGAAGGTCGACGTGTCGGTCGCATTCGACGATCGTTTCCTGAAAGCCATTCCGATGCAGGATCGTCTGCCATGAGCGCCGCGGCCGCAGCCTTGCGTCCCGCCGCGATGTCGGTGCTGCGCGGCGCGGCCGCGCTGCTCGTCGTGGCGGCGTTGTGGGAGGGCCTGGTCATCGCGACCGGTGTCAGGCCCTACTACCTGCCCCGCCTGAGCGTCATCCTGCAATCGATCGCGCAAGTGCCCGACGCCTACATTGCCGGATTCTTGCGCACCGCCTCCGAAACGCTGTTGGGCTTCAGCGTGGGCGCAGTCGTCGGCGTGTTCAACGGCGTCGTCTTCTCGCAATCCCGCCGTCTGCGCGAGATCATCTTTCCGCTTTTCGTGATCTCCCAGACGATCCCGGTCATTGCCTTCGGCGCCGTGGTCGTGCTGTGGTTCGGCAACACCATTCTCGCCAAAGCCGTGATCGCGTTCTACCTCACGTTCTTTCCCGTTACGGTCAATACGCTCAACGGCATCGAATCGGTCGACCCGCGGCAGGTCGATCTGCTGCGCAGCTTCGGCGCGTCGCGCTTCAAACTCATGCGCCAGTTGCTGCTGCCGGCCGCGCTGCCGCAGATCTTCGTCGCATTGCGGCTGGCCTGCACCCTGAGTCTCTTGGGTGCCATTGCCGGTGAGTGGTTCGGCGACACCGTGGGCCTGGGCGTGCTGTTGCTGCAGGCCATGTACAACGAACAGGTGGTAGCGCTGTGGGCCGCCATTCTGGTGGCCGGTTTGCTCGGCACCACGTTCTATGGCCTGGTGGCCCTGGCGGAAAGGAAATTCGTCTTCTGGAAGGCTGAGCAAACATGAGCGCACGTTCTCACGCCTCACGGCGCACTCTCGTCAACGGCGCCATCGGCGTCGTGGGCGTCATCATCTTGTGGGAAGCGGCCGCCCGATTGCTGGATTTGCCGGTGTATGTGCTGCCCAGCGTCAGCCGCATTCTTGCCGCCATTGTCGCGCAGCACCAACTGCTGTGGAATGCAGCGCTCATGACGATGTGGGAGGCGATTGCAGGCTTCTTCGCCGGGAGCGCGGTGGGCATCGTTCTGGCCATCGCGCTCACGATGATGCCGCGCGCACGCCGCGTATTGCTGCCCATGGCAACGGCGCTGAACTCGGTGCCAGTGGTCGCCTACGCCCCGCTGATTCTGCTGTGGTTCGGCATCGGGCCCACGTCCAAGATCGTGATGGTGGCGATTGCCGTCGGTTTCACGGTCTTTCTGCATGCGTTATCGGGGCTGGATCGGGTCGACCGCCGCGCGGTCGATCTGATGCGCAGCTTCGGTGCCAGCCCCGCCGCCATCATCTGGCGACTGCGGGTACCGGCCGCCATTCCGCTCACCGCTGCGGGCATGCGCGTGTCTACCGTGCGCGCCATGATCGTGGCCATCGTGACCGAGATGCTGGGCGCCACCGGCGGCCTGGGCTGGACGATCTTCCAGGCCGTGCTGCAGATCGACTTCGTCCAAGTGTGGGCTGCCATCTTCGTTGCCTCCGCCATTAGCCTGGTGTTCTTCGGCGGCGTCAATATGCTGGAAAAACGTTATGTCTTCTGGAAATAGTCTTACCGCGGCCAAACCCTCGATGGCCGCCATGGGCGTGCAAACGGTGGCACAACCCGCTACCGACGCGCAAGCGCGGGCCCGCTACTTCAACTCGGCCAACGCCTTCAACGTCAAGCTGCCGGCTGTTCCTGCACGCCTCTTCGATACCCCCGCACGCGCCGCCATGGCCTCCGATAGCCCCACCGGTCTGTACGACTGCGATCAATCTTCGGCCCTGGGCTGTGCAATGCCGGCCACCACGCCGCTCATGCTCGCCCGCTATGCCCGGATCAACGCCGGCGACACCTTATCCGTCGATCTGCGGGCCAGCGGCGCGCTCTGGTATGTGATCGCCGGAGCGGGCACGGTGACGGTGGGCGAGGAAACATTGGCCTGGGCGCCGGGCGATGTACTGGCACTGCCGGGTGGCGCGTTAACCTGGCGCGCCGGCGGCGAGGCAGCCGTGTTGTGGAGCGTGAGCGACGAACCGCTGCTCGCACAATTCGGGCTGCAAGCGCATCCGGCACTGGCCACTACCCTGCAACCCGTGCATTGCCCAGGTGCCGATATCGCTGCGCAACTTCTTAAAATTCATGCCACCGAACCCGATCCCGGCACGTCCGGCATGGCGTTGGTGTTTTCCAGCGATACGCTGATCGCGTCGCGCAACATCCATCCCACGCTCACGCTATCGCTCAACACCTTGCCGCCGCAATGCCTGCAGTCGTCGCACCGCCACAATGCCGCAGCGCTCACGTTGGTGGTGTCGGGCGAGAAATGCTTTTCGACGGTGGATGGTCAGGCACACGACTGGACCCCTTGGGCCACGCTCGTCACGCCGGCCGGCGCGCCCCACTCGCATCACAACGCCGGCCCCGCTCGCGCCGATTTCCTGATCGTGCAAGACGGCGGTCTGCACTATCACACCCGCACGATGGACTTCACGTTTTTAGGGGCGTGAGGCGACGCGCTGCGTGCCTACGCCCTCACCCACGGCTTGATGCCATAAGCCCACCGCTTCCAACCTACAGCACCACACCCCGCGCCCTGAGCGCCGCGATCTGCTCGGCCGACAGTCCACACTCCGCCAACACCGCATCCGTATCCTGCCCGAACACCGGCGCAGCATACGGCGCCGAGCCCGGCGTGCGGCCGTAGCGGATCGGCTCGGCAAAACCACGATAACGGCCCACCACGGGGTGGTCGTACTCGGCCACCATGCCTTCGGCCAGCACCTGCGGAAAATCGAACATATCCTCCACGGTACGCGCCGCGGCGCACGGCACCGCTTCGCCAAACAGCTGCTCCCACTCGAGCGCCGATCGCGCAGCCAACGCCGCATGCAACTGCGGCACGATCTCGGCATGATGCTGCGCACGCTTGCGCACCGAGTCGTAACGCGAATCGGTGGCCAACGCCTGCAAGCCCGTGCGTTCGCACAGCGCCGCCCAGAAATGCGGCGTATTGGCCGAAATGTACAGATAACCCTCGCGCGTGGGATGGATGCCGGTGATCCCGCCTGAGCGCATGTCGCGACCCACTTCACGCGGTTCGGCGTCCGCCCAGATCAACCGCGCCGACTGCAGGGCCAACGCACTGCGCATCAGCGAGATGCCCACATACTGGCCTTCGCCACTCTTTTCGCGTTCATACAGCGCCGAGGCGACGCCGCTGGCCAATAGCGCCGAGGCGTAATAGTCCACGATCGAGCCGTACAGGATCTCGGGCGCGCCACCGGCCTTGCCCTGCATCGCGCACATGCCCGTCATCGTCTGCAGCACCTGGTCGTAGCCGGCTTTGTCTTTGAGCGGCCCGGTATCGCCATAGCCACTGACGGCGCAATACACCAGACGCGGATTGATCTCGCGCAACTGCTCGTAGCCAATGCCCAGGCGCGGCGGCACCGTCGGCCGAAAATTATGCACCAGCACGTCGGCCGTGCGCACGAGATCCTTCAGGATGTCCAATGCATCGGGCTGCTTGAGATCGAGCGCGATGCCGCGCTTGCTGCGGTTCACGCCCAGAAACGCGCGGCTTTCGGTATCGAGCGTCGACGGATACTTGCGCAGGTTATCGCCCACCGGTGGCTCGATCTTGACGATCTCTGCGCCCTGGTCGGCAAGCAGCGTGCATCCATAGGGGCCGGCGATATAAGCGCTCAGATCGAGCACGCGAATGCCGCTCAACGGACCCGTGCGGGACGCCGTGCGGGGGTCTGCCGCACTGGCGGCGGTCTGTGGGGATAGGACGGTGTCGTTCATGCCACCAGCCCCAACTGACGTGCCGTCGCCACAATGCGTTCGGCGCGGCGCACGAACGGGCCATCGATCATCTTGCCGTCCACCACATAGGCGCCACGGCCTTCGGCATCGGCTTCGCGCGCGGCGGCCACCACTTTGACGGCATGCGCGATCTCGTCGTCGGTGGGCCGAAACGCCTCGTTGGCCAACGCGACCTGACTCGGATGAATGCAGCTCTTGCCCAGGAATCCCAGGCGTCGCGCCTGCGCGGCTTCGGCGCGGAAGCCCTCGACGTCCGCGATATTCGCAAAGGCCGAATCGTAGGCAAAGACGCCTCCCTCACCCGCCGCCATGCGAATCTGAAACATCGCCTGATCGATGGCGGCAATGGCGCGGCGATCGATGCCCAACGGCTCGAACAAGTCGCCCAGGCCCAACTGCAATCCGGCAACGCGCTCGTGCGCGCAAGCCAGGCTGGCCGCAGCGCGAAAGGCGCGGGGCGATTCGATATTGAGCAGCAGCTTGACCGGCACCGTAGCGCCATTGGCGCGTTCGGCCGCCTCGACGGCCTGCGCCGCCTGCAACACATCCTCCGGCGTTTCGACCTTGGGCACGTTGATCAGATGCACGCCCGGCTGCGTGACCGCCGCCACATCGGCCGCAAAGTGCGGCGTATCCAACGCATTCACGCGCACGATGACGGTCTTGCCATGCGCCACCTGTGCGGCATCAGACAGCAGGAACGCGCGCAGCGTGGCGCGCGCCTCGTCCTTGCGCGGCTCGGTGACCGAATCTTCGAGATCGAACGACAGGCCGTCGGCAACACTGGCCAGGGCCTTGGGAAAAAGCTCCGGGCGCGAGCCGGGCACGAATAGTTTGCTTCGCATCGGGTGTCCTTTGGTTCGGCGGCGGGGCGATCCGCAGGCACGGCACGCCCCGATCGCTCCTTCACGCCTGGGTTATTCGGCGACGATGTTGCGCTCTTGCGCGACCTGCTTCCATTTTGCAGCATCGGAGGCTACCAGTTGCTCGAACTGGGCCACCGAGAGCGCCGCAGGCGTGGCACTTTCCTGCGCGAACATTTCTTTCATCTTCTCTTCACTGACGATCGAGCGGACCTCGGCATTCACACGCTCGACGAGCGGGGCAGGCACGCCAGCAGGCGCCAGCACGCCCCACCACAACTCAACCGAGTAGCCGGGCTGCACTTCGGCAATGGTGGGAATATCGGGATAGAACGGCGAACGTTGCGGTGACGTCACGGCCAGCACGCGCAAGCGATTGCCCTTGAGCATCGACGAGATCGACGCAAAGCTGCCGATCACGAAGTCAACCCGGCCGCCGGCCAGATCGTTCAAGGCTTGCGACATGCCCTTGTAGGGCACATGTGTATAGGTCGACTTTTCGCCCCCCGCCAGAATTTCCGCCGCCATCTGATTGACCGAACCCAGACCGGCCGAACCGTAGTTGAGCTTGCCTTTCTCCTTGCGGCCGTCGGCAAGCAAGGTTTTGACATCGGTGTAGGTGCTGTCCTTGCCCACCACCAGCGCCATCGGGCTCGTGGCCAGCATCGCGATCGCGTCAAAGCTGTCGTTGACGTTGTACTTGAGCGCCGGCTGCACGGCGGCATTGGTGGTAAAGGTCGAGGACGACAGCATCAGCACCGAGCCATCCTTGGGCGCACGCGCGACGAACTCCGCACCGATGGCGCCGCCTGCACCCGGACGGTTTTCGATGATGATGGTGTTGCCCAGCTTGGCCGACAACCGCTCGGCCAGCACGCGCGCTAAGACGTCGTTGCTGCCGCCCGGCGGGAAGGGAACTACGATCGTCATCGCTTGCGGGATCGTCACTTTGGCAGGTGCCGTATCGGCCGCCTGGGCTACCCCGGCGCACGCACCGGCGATCGCGACAACTGTGGCGGCGCGCAACCATGCAAAGGTTTTATTCATCGTCTGTCTCCGTGTCCCGGGTCCGATGCGGGTAGGCAATGCGGCGCGGGAGATGTCGTTATGGTGCAGTGATGCTAGTGCACCGCGCCGATGATATAAAGCGAGGTTATGTGTAGTCTTTGATGAGAAAACCTCATGAAGCTGGAAGCCTTCGGAACATTGAATGCCGTGCTGCGCTGCGGGAGCTTCGCGGCAGCGGCAACGGAGATGAATCTGAGCCCGAGTGCCGTCAGCCTGCAGATGAAGCACATGGAGGCCTACTTCGGCCAACCGCTCTTCGATCGTTCATCACTCTCTGCGCGACCCACGGCGTTCGCCCGCGAAGTGAACGATGCCGTGCAGGAAACGCTGCAGCGCCTGGATGGCTTGCGGCGCCGCCATTCGCCGGCGTTGGCCGGGCGCGTGCGGCTGGGTACGATCGAACCGCTGCAGGTGAGTCTGATGCCGGCGTTGCTGCGCTGCGTTGCCGCACGCTATCCGCAACTTGACGTCCGGCCGGTGCGAGGACGCGTGAGCGAACTCGTGGATCAACTCAATCGCGGCGAGATCGATGCCGCGATCATCACGCAACCTGAGACCGGCGGCTCGCGCCGGCTCTCGTGGACCCCGCTGGCGAAGGAAAAACTCATTGGCATCGCCCCGCTGGCCGCGCGCACAGGTACCCTGGCAGAGTGCTTTGCCGCCTATGAATGGATCCGGTTCGACCGCAGTACCGTAGGCGGGCGGATTGCCGCACGTTATGTGGCCAAACACGCCCCCGAGGCGCGCTCCCGCATTGACGTGCAGTCGCTGGCAGCCTTGACGGCCATGGTGTCCGAAGGACTGGGGGTTTCGGTGCTGCCGGACCCCGGCCCCGGCGTATTGCAGGTGCATCCGGTGCGCGTCTTGCCTTTGGGCAAACACGGCCCATCACGACAGATCGCCTTTGCCTGCCGGCTGGCGGATCAGGACAATCGCCTGGTGCAGGCGCTGCTGGATGGCGCCCGTAGCGCATACGCCGAGCGGGTGTAAGCGATACGCCGCACGCGGCGCAGCACCGTATCGACCCCGTCGGCACAGTGTGCGATTGGGGCTGACGCGGCATCCCCCGCCTAAGCCACCATCAACGACGTACTGTCGTGCCACTGCACCCCGCGCTCAATCGCCTCAGCGCGATATCGGGCATACAGCGCCTCGAACCCCGCCACCGGCGCCATGCAATCGCCGATCACGACCACCGGCCGCGCGTGCAGGTCACCGCGATGGGCCAGCACATCGTCCAGCGTGGCGCGCACGCAGTGGCTCGCGGCTTCGCCCGCCACCCACAGCACGTCGGCGTCGTCCGTCCATTCGAGCAGCGACGTGTTCGTATGCGTGCCGGGGTCGTCGGGATGCGGCACCTCGGCGCGCACCGCGCTGTAATGTTCCGTGCGCGGATTGCTGCCCTTGTAAATGTCGAGTACGGATTTACCGGTGGTATGGATCCATTGCGCGCATGCCGCCGCCACGGCGGGATGCACAGCGTGGCCCCACGTGCCGTCGATGCAATGCTCGGGCCACACCATCAGCGAATAGCGCGATTGCGCTTCAAGGGTGTCCAAGTAGCCCAGGGCGTAGTGATGCTCGTCGGGATCGGCGGTCGCGAACCGCTGCTCGCGCAGATCCTGCGCAGTAATGGGCGTGAAGGGCGTTACGGCTGCGCCTGCGCCATCGCGCCAGTAGGTAGGATGCGCGATGTGAAGACGATCGTGCGTATCGTGAGTGACCGCCACTGCATCGATGTGCGCGCCACAGCGATGCAGCAACGCTGCCAGGCGCACCATGTCCTGATGGGCACCGGGTACGGCAAGCGCAGGTGTCTCACCTTCAGGCAACAACCCAGCGGGCGTGTCGCAAAAGTCGTTTTGCGGATCGATGATCAATAGTCGGATTCGCATGTCATCTTGAGCGTGCATTGCATCTCCCTCTTTCTGTTCGACTCATTCCTGCGCATCCGGTTCGTCGGTACACAATCGATCAGCCTGATGTGCCCGGCTCGTGCATAAGCAAGCGATTCATCCCTGCCCGCTCAGTTCGCCTTGAGCGTTCGACTGATCCGGCACCGCCGTTTCGTCGGCCCGCACTTGGATCACGCCTGCACAATCGGTTAACCGTAACTCTTTGCTGCATTGCGGCATTTATACCCCCGGCAGCGCGCATTGTTAGGTATCCTCGGTCTATTAAAGCCCGTATACGACTCCCGATATGGATTTTAGTTTTCTTCCCGAAGCGGTTCGCGACCCGCTCCGCGCCTGGATGTTCATTCTAGGCTTCGGACTGGCCGCCACGCTGCTGGCGGTCATGCTGCATCGCGTGGGCATCGCGCTGCTGCGACGCATCGCACGCCGGCGCCCGTTCACCACGCACGCGACCACCGTTGCGTTCGGCGCCAGCCGGATGTGCCTCGTGCTCTTCGCCTGGCGCGTCGTGCTCTCCGGTGCGCCGTCCGGCGTGCCCTACCTGACCCCGATTTCCTATGGGGTGACGGTATCGCTGATTCTGGCGCTCACGTGGCTGGCCATCCGCTGCATTCAGTCGATCAGCGAAACCATCATCGCGCAAAATCCCTTCGATGTATCCGACAACCTGAAAGCGCGGCGCATCCTCACGCAGACGCGGGTGCTGGCCCGCAGCGCCTACTTCATCGCCGGTTTGCTGGGCTTCGCTTTCGTGTTGCTCACGCTGCCCGGCGCGCGGCAATTCGGCGCCAGCCTGCTGGCTTCGGCCGGCGTGGCCGGGCTGGTCGCCGGTATCGCTGCGCGCCCCGTGCTCGGCAATTTCATCGCCGGCTTGCAGATTGCTTTTTCACAACCGATCCGTATCGACGACGTGTTGATCGTCAATGGTGAATGGGGCCGGGTGGAAGAAATCACCGGTACCTTCGTGGTCGTTCGCATCTGGGACGAGCGCCGGATGATCGTGCCGCTGCAATGGTTTATCGAGAACCCGTTCGAAAACTGGACGCATCAATCGTCCACCATCCTGGGTACCGTCTTTTTGTGGCTGGATTTCGGCGTGCCGGTGGATGCTGTACGCGCCGAGTTCGAACGCCTGTGCAAAGCCTGCGAGCTCTGGGATAAGCGCGTGTGCGTCCTGCACGTCACGGATGCCACCGATCGGGCCATGCAGGTTCGTCTGCTGGTAAGCGCGCGCGATTCGGGTACGGCCTTCGATCTGCGCTGCCACATTCGGGAGCGGATGATCGCGTTCATCGCCGCACGTTATCCCGACAGCCTGCCGCGGCTGCGCGCCGAACTCGATCGTCCCGACGACACCGCGGCGCCACGCGAACGCGTGCGCGTCATGGAAACAGCGGACGGGTTGGCCTGAATCTGTTCACCGGCAACCGGGCAACGCTTGATCGACGTTCATGCCGCGCGCACGTCACACAAACGCGCGGCGTGCCTGTTCCAGCACCACACTCTTGGGCAGCACACCCATCACGCGTTTGCTCGTGCCGTCGGCGAGCACGGGCAACCGTTCCGCGGGGGACGCCACCACTTTCTCCCAGATATCCACGAGACGGTCGCTTGCAAACAGCGTGGGAAATTCGGGGCTGATCAGCGACGGCAAGGTACGCGGTGTGCCATCGCTTTCACCGCGCGCCATCTCGTCGACGATGTCGTGCATCCAGACCGCGCCCACGAACGCATGATCGGCATTCAATACAAATACGAAGCGGTTCTTGGCCTCGTGCCCGACATCCCAGGCTTCTTGCAGCGTGGCGGTGTCGAGCACGTAGCGGTCGAGCGGCCGCATGGCGGCGCTGGCGGTGAGCTCATACAAACGGCTGCGGCTGGCGAACCTCAGGCGGTGCCGATCGATGATGGCATACGTGCCCGGCTGCCCCACCACGTTGGCCGTGCCATAGGCGACCACGGTGGCCAGCATGATGGGGAAAATCAGCAAGGGCTCTTGCGTCATTTCAAACACCATCAACGTCGACATCAACGGCGCTTGTGTGGTGGCAGCCAAGGCTGCTGCCATGCCCACCACCGCAAACAACACGGGGCTGTGGTCCGTGCCGAACAACGCATTGAGGCCCGCGATGCAACTCATGCCGCTGAGCGCGCCGATCAATAATGCGGGCGTAAACAAGCCGCCCACCGCGCCCGCCCCCACGGTGGCTGCCGTGGCGATGATCTTCAAGCCGAGCAGGGCGAGCACTGCCGTGGTCAGCATGTCGCCGCCCAGCAATTGGGTGATGGGGAAGAAGCCGTTGCCGGCCACCTCGGGCGCCACGCAAATGATGCCGCCTACGATCAATCCGCCCAACGTCATACGCGCCACGACGCCGCCCGGCACCAGCGCAAACAGGCTCTTGCCCGACCGGATGGCGGCCAGCATCAAGGCGCCGCCCAATCCCGCCACCACGCCAACGACGATCGTGACGGCCAATGCCGACGCATCCAGATCGAAGGCATGGATCGGCAAAGGATAAGTGGGCGTGAACTGGCCCATGGCCGACACGATCCAGGTCGCGACCACGGCGGCCGTGAACAACAGCGCCAGACGCCGGAACTCGATGCCGCCGAAGGCGATTTCGGCGATGAAAATCGCCGCCGCCAGCGGCGTGTGATAAACGGCAGCCAGCCCACCGGTGGCCGCCACGGCGATTGTCATTTGAAAACGCTCGCCGCGCAGCCAGTCGATGCGGCGAGCAAACATCGAAGCGACGGTGGACGAGAGTTGCACCATCGCCCCCTCTTTACCGATCGACCCGCCCGATACGATCGAGCAGAACGACGACAGGCAGCGCAGCAGCGACGGCACTGCGGGGATGGCACCGGTGCGGCCGTCGATCGTTTCGAGATAGTCGCCCCCGCCAAACCCGCGCGCTTTTTGATAGCGGTCGGCGTACACCAGGATCAATCCGGCGAGCAGCCCGCCGGCAGCCGGCACCCCAAGCTTCGCGATCCACGCCAGATCGCCCATGATGACGGAGATGTCCGAATCGCGGCCGAACAGGGCCTGTGTGGCGAGTTCGAGCCCATGGCGAAACCCTTCCGCCGCCAACGCGCCAACGGCGCCGAAGACGACGGCAAGCAACAATCCCTTGAGGTAGAGCCAGGCTAATTCGCGATGAAACATGGGCACCCTGCAGCCGAAGCCGCCCGATGCTTATCCCGCGACATAGCGGCCAGGGCGGTGATTCATTGCCACGACGAGGTTGAGCGCGGTTACGCCGACGATCGATGCGATCAACGCCGGCGTGCCTACGACGAACAGAGCCGCAAGCATAATGCACAGATCCACGATCATCTGGAATTTTCCGGCCGCAAAGCCATAACGTTCTTGAAGATAGACCGACAGGATGCTGACGCCGCCCAGACTCGCCTTGTGGCGAAACAGCACCAGCAAGCCCACGCCCATCAGTACGCCACCCAGCGGTGCCACATAGAACGGCTCCAGCTGCGCCACGGTCAGGTAACGGGAATGCAGCTCGGCAAAGGCCGAAATCAATCCCACAGCCGCCATGGTCTTGAGGGTGAAGGCCAGTCCCATACGCCGCAGGGAGAGCCAGTAAAACGGCATGTTGATCACGAAAAACGTCGCGCCGAACGGCAACTGCGTCTTGTAATGGATCAGGAATGCCAGCCCTGCGGTGCTGCCCGTCAGCAATCCCGACTGCTTGTAGAGCGCCAGCGCGAACGAAACCAGCAAGGTACCGATGACCAAGGCAGCGAGATCTTCGAAAAGAGAGTGCGGTCGGGCGGCGGGCAAGGCGTTCGAAGGGGAGGGGGTCGAGGAAGCGGCGGCGGATGACATGCAAAACGTCCAGTGGATGGACTGTGACTGTAGCAGCCACGGCCAATCAATGGACGAAAAAACGCCGTCCAATGTGGGTTTTCCACACGGACGGCGCGATTCATGTTTGTATCCGACCCGCTCCCAGACCTTCCACGGCCCACTTTGAGCCCGGGCGCCGGGCCACGGATGTCGTGAATGCTAGTTCACGCTGTAGCCACGGCCGGTCATGCAGGCACCTACGGCGCGACGATACGATTCGGTGTTGGCCGACGTGGTGTATTGCGTGACATAGGACGGATCGAACCCGCTTTGGTTGACGGCCCACTGATGGCACTCGTAGCGATCGCGCCCTTGCTGATCCGAACCCTGACCGCGGCTGGGATACGCCACCACATCGGGGCCACTGGATGCCACACGTTGCACTGGTGCATATTCGACCTGCGGCGCATAGACCGGAGCGGGTGCGTATTGCACCGGCGGTGCGGCATAGACGGGCGCGCCGTACACCGGCTGCGCGTACACGGGAGCCGCATAAACGGGTTGGGCATACACGGGCGGTGCATAGCTGTAACGCGGCTGCGAATTGATGGCGATCACCGTGCCGGCAGCGGCCAGCGCCAGTGCACCGCCGATCCACCAGCCATTCGGGCCGCGATAACCGCCACCCCCATGGTAACCGCCGCCGTGATAACCCCCGCCATAGCCGCGACCACCCCAACCGGGGCCCGCCAGTGCCTGACTGCTTACCGTCGCCAACACAAGGGCGAGGCCGATTGCACGTAATTGATACCGCTTCATTTGAACGCTCCTGACACCGCTTGGCACTACGCACGCGCCGCGATGATAAGCACACTTTACTCCCGCGCAAGGGAAAACGAATGCCCAGGATTGGGGGGATTCGGTGAATATGCTTCAACGCATTTCAGACGCACACATCGGTGGCGATTCTCGCCGCGCCCCCAGGCCACTGACGACCTCTTAAGTTTTACATTTAGCCTGCCGTAGACCGCGCTGGACCTTCACGTTTTCCGGACGCCTGCGCCATGACTGCCATATCTGCCCTGCCCGCTACCGAACTTGCCGCAATCTCCGCAACGCCCCCCGCATCGCCGATCAGCGCCGCCGACCGCGACGCCATCACCGGCAAGTCGTTGCCTGCCGCGCAGGTCACATTATCGGCCGGCGCACTGGATCGCTTGCGCACCGAGCGTGCGTCGCGCCCCGCGCCTGCCGCGCTTAGCGAGACCCAGCACACCGAGCCCGACGCCGCACTGATGGGCCTGCGCCAAAGCGCGACCGCCAACACCGTTTCCACCACCGACCTGTCGCACCCGATCTTCTCCGACCCTCAGACCGCCCATCACGCATTTGAGATCGCGGCAGCCGTGGCCGCGGGCAAACCGGAATCGATTGCCCAAGCCAATGCGATGCTCGACGCATTTCAGCGCGCCATGTCGTCTCCTCTGACGCAATGGACCGACACCTCGATGGCCGCCGATATCGCGAGTCAGAAAATGAAGCTCGACGCTGCTAACGACAGCCTGCTCGAGGGCGACGCGCACGGCCTTGCGCAGGCGGCGATCGACAAGTACATCGACGCAAAGGTCGAGGCCTTCAACACCGCCATCGAAGCAGGCGCCACGGCGATGATCGACATCGCGCGCGAAAACGGCAACGCGCAGGCATTGGCCCAGGCGCAAGCCCATCTGACTCAAGTGCTCGCCGGCGCCTCACGCGCACAGATCGAGATCCGGGACGCAATGACGATCGCAAATACCGCCACCACGAGCGCGCAAGCCTTCGACGCCTTGCGCGACGTCGCTCGCCAGGGTGGCGATGCGCGTGCCGTCGAACACATCGATGTGCTGCAGCAGGACAGCGAGCGCTTCGCGGCGACGCTCGCCCGTCCCGCAGGCGGATTCAGCGCAACCGCGTAACAAAGGTGAATCCACCGCAGGCGTTTGCACGACGGGTAAGCGGTCCGGCCCCATGATTCGAAAACGTCTTGACCTGTCTGAACCGATTGCTTAGGGCTTAGGCCGCTCACTTTGATCGCACGGCTCAACCTGTTCATGCCGCTTTTACCTGGAGCAGGCCCTTGTGTGGAGACCGGCCTTCGATTATCGTGACCGCTGTCGATCAAACCCTGCGCAGAAGAGATCAGCCCTCGCGCTGACGCCGACGGAGCAACCACCCCGGAAACTCTCAGGCACACCGGACTACGCAGGCAAGACAATCTGGAGAGCGGCGCATGATCGCGCCCACCGAAGGGGAACCGGCCATGCTGCCGGTGAAACTCTCAGGTCAAAGGACAGATGGGGTGTTGTGGCCGTTGGGCCGCAACCACCCTTTGCCTGGACGCCACCTCATGTCTCGTATCGCCATCATCGGCGCCGGTATCACCGGTGTCACCTCCGCCTACGCCCTCGTCAAACTCGGCCACGACGTTACCGTCATCGATCGGCAACGCTATCCCGCGATGGAAACCTCGTTCGCCAACGGCGGCCAGCTCTCGGCCAGCAATGCCGAAGTCTGGAACAGCACGGCCACCCTGCTCAAGGGACTGCGCTGGATGTTTCGGCGCGATGCGCCGCTCAGCTTGAATCCGGCGTTTAGCCTGCACAAATATACCTGGCTGGCCGCCTTCGTCGGCAACATTCCGCACTACCGCGCCAACACCATCGCCACCACCCGCATGGCCATCGAAGCCCGCGAGCATCTTTATGCGATGGCGGAAGACGAAGGCATCGACTTCGATCTCGAGCGGCGCGGCATCCTCCACATCTATCACGACCGAAAAAGCTTCGAGACCGCGCAGCGCGCCAACCTGCTGCTGCGGGAGGGTGGCCTGGAACGTCATGCCGTCACACCGGCCGAAGCCCGCCACATCGAGCCGGCGCTTACACAGGACTGCTACGGCGGCTTTTTCACGCCCTCCGACGCGACCGGCGACATCCATAAATTCACGCGCGGCCTGGCGGACGCGTGCGCACGCCGCGGTGTGACGTTTACGATGGACAGCGACGTGCAACGCATTCGCCAGACGGGTGGGAAACATCTGATCCAGATCGCCAGGCAGGGTTCGCAAGGCGACCAGGCCAATACCACGCATACGCTGGCTTTCGATGCCGTCGTCATCTGCGCCGGCGCGGCAAGCCGCAGGTTTGCCGCCATGCTGGGCGACACCGTCAATATCTATCCGGTCAAAGGCTATTCGATCAGCGTCCACCTGGACGATTCCCGCAGCATCGCGGCGGCACCCCACGTGAGCTTGCTCGATGAGGCCGCGAAAATCGTGACCAGCCGCCTGGGCGACCGCTTCAGAGTGGCCGGCACCGCCGAGTTCAACGGCTTCAACAAGGACATCCGCGCCGATCGCGTGCAACCGCTGATCGACTGGACCCGCCGGCACTTTCCCGAAGTCGAAACGGGGCGCATCGTGGCCTGGAGCGGCTTGCGGCCGATGATGCCCAACATGATGCCGCGCGTGGGTGCCGGCAAACGCCCCGGCGTGTTCTACAACACCGGCCATGGCCATCTGGGGTGGACGCTATCGGCCGCGACGGCACAGATGCTCGCGGCTGGCGTTCAAGCAGGTGCGACGGGCATGTGAGCCCGCCGCAGGGCAAATGGCAGCGATCGGGGTAAGGCGGGTGTCGCCTCACCGGCCCGCTCACCCGAGGGGATAACGGGCTGCCGCGCTCAATGCGCGCCATGCGCGCCGGACGCACCTTGCGTTTTTGCGCCGTGCGCGTCGGCGGGTTGCGCGCGCGCATTCAAGGGGCGAGCACGCGCCTCGAGCACGACGCTCTTATGCCCGCCACCCACGTCGATCTCGAGGGTGACCGGCACCATGTCGCCTTCCTTGATCTGCTGCTTCAGATCGATCAACATGATGTGGTAACTGCCAGGCTCGAAGCCCACAACCTTGGCCGCTGGCAAGTCGACTGCCTTGACCTGGCGCATGCGCATCACGTCGTTCTCGCGCACCATCTCGTGCACTTCCGTAATGGCCGCTACCGGTGAACTGGCGCCCACCAGCCGGGCGTCTTTGCCGGAGGTAACGCGCATGAATACGCCCGTTGCGCGCTGCTGCGGCACCGTGGCGCGCACCCAGGCGTCGGACACGACGATATCGTGCGCCTGACCTACCGACTGCGCCGCGGCAGTGCCTGAAAAAGCAAAGACAGCCAGCATCAAAGCGTGACCGATAAATTTGCGTGACATACAAAATCCTCTTTCTCGATTGTTATCCATGTAAACGCGTGGCTCAAGCCGGATAGCAAAAACCGTCCCAGGCATCGGCCAACGCGCTGCATTCGCCTGCATCAAGCCTTTCGCCACGCTCAAACGTCGCGCAGCACCTGGCGGATGTCATTGGCCAAATCCGGCGCGCTCTGATCGTCGCGGATCATGACGCGCACCTTGCCTTGGGGATCGATCAGATAACTCAGCGCCGTGTGATCCATGGTGTAAGAGTCGCCTGTGGCCACCTTCTGATAGAACACCTTGAATTCCTTGGCCGTGGCCGCCGTGGTCGGGATATCGCCATACAGTCCGAGAAAATCCGGATCGAACGCCGTGGTGTAGGCGCCCAGGACTTCAGGCACGTCCCGCTCGGGATCCACCGTGATGAACACCACCTGCAACCGATCGCCCTGATCGCCCAAAAGCTTCTTTGCATCCGCCGCCCGCACGAGCGCCGTCGGGCACACATCAGGGCATTGGGTGAAACCGAAGAACACCAGCACCGCACGGCCCTTGAACTCCTCGAGGGTGCGAACACGACCTGCGGGATCCTTGAGCGAAAACGAACGCGCAAATTTCGCGCCGGTAATATCGGTGCCGTGCACCTCGAGCGGGTCGGCACGGCCGCAGCCCGCCAGCATCAGCGCGGTGGCGCCCAGGGCGCCCAGGCAAAACCGTCGGCCAGGATTGGCCACGGGTGAAAAAATGGGGGTATCAGGCATTGCTGCCTCCTGTCTTGAGCCACACACTTCGGGCGCGCGCCGAGTTGGCGCCATCACCCCCGAAGATCGAAACGCGTCGCCTATGGCCGGCAGCCCAATGGGTGCAGCCACGCGACGGCAAATCAGCCTGCGAGCGGCGGTGGTGCCCTCGATCCCAAAGGGGGGCCGGCTGCGGGCAACGCCGGCAGCGCGGCCTGGCGAATCACCGGCGGCGCAACGTTTCGCGCCTGGGGGGCCGACATGATGACCGCCGGCCACGGCGGCAGGGTCAGCGCCTGGTGACTGAGCATGTTGAACGCGCAGTCCGCGCTGGCATGCTGGGGATCGGGCGCATCGGGTGCCGAGCGCCCCATATCGACCTTCATCGTCACCATGTCGCCCGCGGCGGTGCACAGCGACAGGGCCATCTCGCCCCCATGCGCGGGATCGGCGCGCGGCATGAATCCGGTGGGGATCAGGGCGCGAACGACGAACGCCAACACCAACAGGCACAGCAATCGGTGCAGGTAGGGGCGGGACGCCCGGCGTCGGTGTGGCGCGATCGGCATGGCCGAAATTCTAAAGCATCGCGCGCGCCGGTATGATCGTGCCGTCCCCATTCGAGTCCGCTCATGCCGCAGCCCCCGCTTGCCCCCTTCCCCGCACCCGACTGTGGACGTGATCCGCGCTCGCCGCAGATCTGTCCGGCACCCACCCGTCACCGACTACGCGGGGCGTCGGCACGCCGTTTCGCCGTCGACCGGGCGCGGCGCGGCCGGCGCGCCTGTCGCCATCCCGTCGCGGCCAACGGAGAGCGCGCATGATCGGCCGCATCCTGCTGCGGGTGGCAATCGTGGCGACGGCAGTGTGGACCGGGTTGGCGCTTTGGGTGCAGCGTCCGCTCGCCTCTGTGGGCACGCTCTCGTTGATCTTCCTGACCGCCGTCCTGGCCATCGCCGCGCTGGTCTGCGTGCGCCAGCGTCCCCGGGAGGCCCTCGCCCTCTACGCCATCGGCACGCTGGGCGTCTGCCTATGGTGGTGGACGATCGTGCCCACGAATAACCGCGACTGGGCGCCGGATGTGGCCCAGCAGACTCAGGGCGTGGTGGACGGCGACCGCGTCACCCTCACCAACGTTCGCAACTTCGACTGGAGGAGCAATACCGATGTCACGCCACGGTGGGAAACCCGCCACTACGATCTGACCAAGCTTCAGTCCACCGACATGATCGTGTCGTATTGGGGCATGCCCGCGATCGCCCACACGCTGGTGTCGTTCGGCTTCGAAGGCGGCGAACAGATCGTCTTTTCCGTCGAGATCCGTCGCGAGCGGCATGAATCGTTTTCCGAACTGGGCGGCTTTTTCAAGCAATTCGAATTGAGCGTGGTGGCGGCCGACGAACGCGACATCGTGCGCGTGCGCACCAACGTGCGCGACGAAGACGACTACCTCTTTCGCGTGAACATGTCGCCCGAAGCGCGGCGCTCACTGTTTCTTGCTTATGTCGAACAAGCCAATGCGCTGCCCGCCGAGCCGCGTTTCTACAATACCGTGACGGCCAACTGCACGACGATCGTGTATCACATGGCCAAGCGGATCGTGGATGGCCTGCCTTGGGATTACCGCCTGCTGGCTTCCGGCTATCTACCGGAATACCTGTTCGATCTCGGCGTATTCAGCGGCGCGACGACGATCGAGGAATATCGCGCCCGCGGCCGTATCACCGACCGCGCCCGAGCCACGACGCCGAGCGACGATTTTTCGAAAGCGATTCGTCAAGGGATACCGGGTATCGCGGCGGGCGGATGACGCCGTCAGGGCGTCGTGCCCTTACGGCGTGCCGTTATCGCCGTGTTTGCGGAATCCCGGACGCTCACCCAGCCGGGCAAAATACGCGGTCACGGCCGGCAGATCGGGATGGGCGAAGGGCGTTCTGAACCAGCGATTGACCGATAACCCTACGGGAATGTCCGCGAGCGAGAACGCGGCGCCGGCCACATACGCACCGGTGCGCTGCAACTGCTGCTCGAGCACCTGCATGAAGCCCGACCACGCCGTGCACGAGGCGGCAACGGCATCCGCATCGGCATGCGCGGGCGACTGCCGCGCCAGCGCCATGAAGGCGTAGCTCCACGACCGGTTCAGATCCGAGGCTTGCCAATCGATCCACTGATCGATCTTCGCCCGATTCCGGGCCTGTGCCGGGTAGAGCGCCGCGCCGCCATATTGCGTGGCGAGATAACGAATGATGGCGTTGGACTCCCACAGCACAAAATCGCCGTCTTGAATCACCGGCACCATCGCATTGGGATTGAGCGCAAGGAATTCGGCCGAGTGGGTGGACCGCCATCCCGCCCCCCAGTCTTCACGCTCGAAGGGCAGAGCGAGTTCCTCGCAGGTCCAGAGCACCTTGCGAACATTGATGGAGGAGGCCTTGCCTAGAATACGCAGCATGGCCGCAACATTATCATCCTTTCGCGCCCAGATTGCGGTGCTCGAAGCGGCTCAAGAGACGCACCACCGGCCACAACAGCGCCAGATAGAACAGCGCGGCCAACACGATCGGCGACGGGTTGTACACCAGCGATTGCGCATCGCGCGCCACGCGCAGCAACTCCGGCATCGCCACCGCGCTGGCCAGCGTCGTGAGCTTGACCACTTCCAGGGTGTTGCTGATCAGGTCCGGCATCACATTGCGCGTGGCTTGCGGGATCTGCACATACCAAAGCGTTTGCACGGCGCTCAAACCGGTTGAGCGCGCCGCCTCGACCTGCCCTTTTGGCACGCTCTCCAGGCCCGCACGAAACACCTCGCCGTAGTACGACGAGTTATTCAGCATGAAGCCGATGGCCACCGCCAGAAGTTTGGGCAGGTCGAGCCCCAGGAATGGCGTGCCGAAATAGATGAAGATCAGCAGCACCAGGGGCGGCAAGGCGCGAAAGAAGTCGATGTAGATCGCCAACAGGAGGCGCGCCCAGCGCCGCTTCAAGGTGATCGAGAGCACGCCGATCGCCAGCCCGGAAACGATGCCCACCGGAATCACAAGCGCCGACAGCATCAACGTTTGGCCCAGTCCCTGCAACAGGTACGGCGCCACGCTGATGTAGATATCGAGATTGAAAAAGTTCTGAAGAATGTCGTCCATGGCAGGGCCTCAATGCGTCCACTTGAACCGGGTTTCGGTCCAGCGCCCGAGCAACACCACGGGGACGAAAATGATCAGGCATGCAATGGCGGCCAGCGTGAGCGGCGTTGCATTGCCGGCATTGCTGCTGGCCGATTGCGCGTTGTTGAGCACCTCGCTCAACCCCACGACCGATCCGAGCGCCGTGCTCTTGGTGATGGCGATCACCCGATTGGTGAGCGGGGCTACCGTCAGGCGAAACGCCTGCGGCATTACCACGAACGCCATGCTTTGCAGCCACGACAGGCCCGTGGAGCGCGCGGCCTCGGCCTGCCCCTTGGGCACCGACAGAATGCCGGCCCAGAAAATCTCTTCGGAAAACGCCGCCAGCACCAGCGAGAGCGATAACCAGGTCGCGGTGAATGCCGACATCGGCATCTGAATATAGGGAAACGCGAAAAAAAGCACCATGATGACCACCAGCGGCGGCAGGGCGCGCAGGATGTCGGCAAAGCACACGATGAAGAAGTTGATGGGCGTCACGCGCAACGCCCGCACAATCGCGAGCAGCAACCCCAGGGCCAGACCGGTGGCCGCCACGGCCACGCCCAACTGGATCGTCATCCACATCCCTTGCAGGATGTCGGGCAGATACCGCCACGCGATCTCGGCATTGAAAAAGGAAAACTGCAGTGCTTTCAGATCCATGGTGTTCCTGGCCCGCCTCAGGCGGCGTGCTCGGTCATGCGCGACAGAAAGGATTGCGTGCGCGGGTGTTGCGGTGCGCCGAACACCGCCTGCGGTGTGCCCTCCTCCACGACCACGCCGCCGTCCATGAACACCACCCGATCGGCCGCCGACCGCGCAAAACCCATTTCGTGGCTGACCACCATCATCGTCATGCCGTCGTCCTTGAGTTCGCGCATGACGTTGAGCACGCTGCCCACGAGTTCCGGATCGAGCGCGCTGGTGGGCTCATCGAACAACACCACCTTGGGCCGCAGCGCGAGCGACCGGGCAATGCCCACACGCTGTTGCTGCCCGCCCGACAGCGCGTCCGGATAAGCGGTCGCCTTCTCCGCCAGGCCTACGCGGGCAAGCGCTTCATGACCGCGCGCATCCGCATCGGCGCGCGACAGCTTTTGCACGCGGCGCAAGGCCAGCGTCACATTGCCCAGCACGGTCATGTGGCGATAAAGATTGAAGTGCTGAAACACCATGCCGATGTTCTGACGGATGCGGTTCAGATCGGCGCGCGGCGCGGTGATATCGTCGCCGTCGACCACGATCGAGCCCGAGGTTGATTCCTCCAGCCGATTGCAGCAGCGCAGCAGGCTGCTCTTGCCCGATCCGGACGGCCCGATGATGAACACCAGTTCACCGGGATGCACATCGAGATCGATGCCTTTGAGCACCGCAGTGCTGCCGTAGGACTTATGCAGATTCGAAATCTGCAGGATAGGCGTCGCCATCACGTACTCCAGAATGCGTGCAGGCATGGCGCCGGCCATGCCCCTCGAGGTCGTTCAACCGCCCAATCGCGTTATGCGGCGCATTCCAGCTTGACCGGCGTGGCGTCGTAACCCGGCAGATCCGGCACGCCCTGACCCGGCACGATCGTCACTGCTGCGGTGCCGGCAGCCGGCGTAAAGCCGAACCACTTTTGTGCGAGCTTGGAGACCGTTCCATCCTGCTTCAGGCATTTGAGCGCCATCGAGACGCGATCGCGGCCGGCCTTGTCGTCCAGGCGAAATGCCAGCGCCCACACGAGCCCCGTAGGAATCGTCATCGTGGTGCGAACGGCGGGGTTCTGCTTCGCCGCCCAGGCCGAGACGGTGTTGCCGGCGAGGTTGGTATCCGCACGACCCGATTGCACGGCCTGAATCGCATCGGCATTGGTCGCGTACACGTCGTACTTGAAACCGTACTTGGCCGCGTTGTCGCGCGCCCAGTTTTCATAGGCCGATCCCTTGTTCACCGCCACCGTCTTGCCTTTCAGCTCTTCAAGCGATGTGAGGTCCGGCGCCTTCTTGGCCACGACGAAGGTGTAGTCGGTATTCAGATAGCCTTCCGAAAACAGCAATGCCTTTGCACGTTCCGGTGTGACCGTGGTGGGCGCCAGCACGAAATCGTATTTCTTGGCATTCAGACCGGGGATCAGCGCGGCGTACTCGGTACCTTCGATCTCGATCGTGGTGCCCAGTTTCTTAGCGATCGCCTGACCGAGTTCGATATTGAATCCATCCAGCCCACCGCCCAGCTTGGGCATGGCATGCGGCGCAAACGTGGCGTCGACCCCGGTGACCAGAGGCTTGGCGGCCCAGGCCGCCGAGGCGCAGGCGCCGCTCATCAATAGCGCCAGGCCGACGCGGCCTGCACGATGCAGCGAAAGGGAAAAGCGTGTCATGGCAGTAGTCCTTAAGGAAGAGGCGGCTTGGCCCGTGCACGTCCGGCGCTCGCCCGCTCATCGATCGAACGGTCGGGTGCCGGCCGCCGCTGGGCGGCAAAGGTGAAGCAGTGCGGCGTAAAAGTAAAAACGCATGCCAGGTCGCCCTGGCCGAACATCACTCTCGGTCCTCCTCCCCGGCACCGGCGCCATCTTGGCCTCTGCGGGCGTGGCGATCTCGGCGTGCTGCACGATCATGCCTATTGGTTGTGCCGGCTCCCGAAATACTTGCGCACCAGCGCAGTGGGGTTGCCGTTCAAACGTTGCCGCAGCACGGGCTCGGGCGTGCCGCGCACCAGAAACCGGCCACTGCCGCGCTCGGCATCGAGCACGCCATCTTCCACGACGATGCGGCCCCGGCTCACCACGATCTCTGGCCAGCCCTGCACCTCGCGGCCTTCATAGGGGGTATAGCCCACATTGTCGTGCAGCATGGTGGTGGAAATCGTCACGCGCCGCTCGGGATTCCAGATCCCGATGTCCGCATCGGCACCTATGGCGATCGTGCCTTTGCGCGGATGCAGGCCGTAGGTGCGGGCGTGATTGGTGGCGGTCAACGCCACAAACCGTTCGATGGTCATGCGACCCGTCATCACCCCTTCTGAAAACAGCAGCGGCATGCGTACCTCCAGCCCCGGCAGGCCATTGGCCATATCCTTGAACGTGGTGGCCTCGCCCTTGGGCAGTTTGCCGCTTTCGTCGAAGCGGTACGGTGCATGATCGGATGAAAACATCTGCAGCGTGCCGTCGAGCAGACCCTGCCAGACGGCGGCCTGCGACTCGGGATCGCGCGGCGGCGGACTGCAGCAGAACTTTGCCCCTTCGAGCCCCGGCAGATCCAGATCTTCGGCGGTGAGAAACAGATACTGCGGGCAGCTTTCGGCATGGATCGGCAGCCCCAGCGCCTGCGACGAATGCACCACGCGCACGGCTTCGAGGCCTGCCACGTGCACGATCATCAGCGGCACATCCATCATCCGCGCCAAGGCAACCGCGCGATTCGTCGCCTCGCTCTCGGCCAGGGGCGTGTGCGCGACGGCGTGATACTTGGGCGCGGTCATGCCACGCTCGACCAGCCGTCGCGCCACCCAACGAATCATGTCGTTGTTCTCGGCGTGCACCATCACCAGCGCGCCTTCGCGGTCGGCCATGTCCAGCACGTCGAGCAATTGAAAATCGTCGAGCTTCATCCGTTCATAGGTCATGAACACCTTGAACGACGTGATGCCGCTTTTGATCAACGCCGGCAGATCGTGCTTGAGCGCCTGCTCGGTGGGGTCGGACACGATGAGGTGAAAGCCGTAGTCGATGACGGCCTTCTCGGCCGCGCGCTTCGCGTAATCGGCCACCACCTCGGGCAGCAGATCGCCGCGATGCTGCGCGGCAAACGGAATGATGGTGGTCGTGCCGCCAAACGCGGCCGACACCGAGGCACTGTAGAAATCGTCGGCGCACATCATGCCCATGCCCGAGAGCTGCTCGACATGGCAATGACTATCGATGCCCCCCGGCAGCACCCAACGGCCGGCGGCATCGATATCCCGCGCGCCCGGCGCCAAGCCGCTGCCGATCGCGACGATCACCCCGTCACGCACGCCGATGTCGGCATGATAAGTATCGCTGGCCGTCGAAATGCGGCCGTTGCGTATCGTCAGATCGAACTCGGAGGGCAAAGTCATCGTGCTTCTTCGGTTAGACAATCAAAGCGTGCCGGGATAGATACCGCCATCGAGCACCAGGTTTTGGCCGGTCATGAACCCGGCCTGGGCACTGCACAGAAATGCGCAGGCGTCGCCGAACTCGGCCGGATCGCCGTAGCGGCCGGCGGGAATGCCGCTCAATCGCGCCGCCATCACGTCGTCGATCGACTTGCCCGTGTTTTCCGCCGTCTTGGCGGCCGTCTGCCGCAGCCGATCGGTTTCGAACGGACCGGGCAAGAGGTTGTTGATCGTCACGTTGTGCGCCACGGTCTGGCGTGCCAGTCCGGCCACGAAACCGGTCAGCCCGGCGCGTGCGCCGTTGGACAGGCCCAGAATCTCGATCGGCATTTTCACCGCGGCGGAGGTGATGTTGACGATACGCCCGAACTTGCGCGCGATCATCGTATCGACCGTGGCGCGGATCAGCTCGATCGGCGTGAGCATATTGGCGTCGATCGCGGCGATCCAGTCGTCGCGCGACCACTCGCGAAAATCGCCCGGCTTCGGGCCGCCGGCATTGGTGACGAGGATGTCGGGATCGGGGCAGGCGGCCAGCACTTTCTCGCGGCCTTCCTGGGTGGTGACATCGGCGGCAATGGCCGTCACCGTCACACCGCTCTCGATACGAATCGATTCGGCAGCCGCTTCCAATGCCTCGGCGCCACGCGCCACCATCACCAGGTTCACGCCTTCGCGCGCCAGCGATATCGCGCAGGCGCGCCCCAATCCTTTACTGGAGGCGCATACCAACGCCCGCTTGCCTTTGAGTCCCAGATCCATGTGATGTGTGTCCTTTAACGCTTGACCGGTTGACGGCTGCCGTTCAAGGCCAGGCCGACCCGGGCGACGGTCGCCTCGAGTTCGGCTATTGTGACCGGATCGATGCGCATGCCGGGCGCGCGTAGCGCATCGCTCGCAATCGCGCCCCGCTGCTGATAGATGTACTTGCGCAATGCCAGGCCGATCTTGGGCTGAAACTCGTAACGGATCAGCGGGCAGTAGCGATCGAAGATCGCGGCTGCGCCCGCCCGGTCGCCCGCGGCAAACGCGTCGTAGATGGCGACCAGAATCTCTGGAAATGCAAAGCCGGTCATCGTGCCCACGGCGCCGCGCTGCAGCTCTTCCAGGAAGTACACCCCACCCAGCCCGCCGAAGATCTTCATCGCGTCATCGCCGGCCAGCGCCCGGATCCGGCTGATCTTCTGCCCCACGGGAGGCTCTTCCATCTTGATCATGTGCACGCCGCCCTCTCGACCCAGCCGCGCCACCACTTCCGGCTTGATCTCGGTACCGAACGAATCCGGGAAGTCGTGAATCACCACCGGAATGTCGATCGCTTGGGCCACGGCCTGGTAGTAGTCGAACAGCAGGGCATCGTTGGCATGATCGAGCGGCGCGGCAAATACGGCCGCCGCACCCATCTCCTGCGCCTCGCGCGCCTGCTCGATGGCGCCCGTGATGCCGTGCGCACGCACCCCCACCCACACCGGCACACGGCCGTCGGTATGCGTGATGAAGGTTTCCAGCACTAGCCGCCGCTCGGCGTTCGACAGCTTGTGCAGCTCGCCGAGAAAGCCAAGAATCGCCAACCCGGTCACGCCCGTGCCCAGCAGGAAGTCCACCAACGTGCCAATGCTGCGGGTGTCCACCGCAAGGGTGTCGTCAAAGGGGGTCGGACAAATCGTGAAGACGCCTTTCGCGTCAAGCGGCGCAGCCATCTGGTCTCCGTGAGGAAGAAGCGATTCGGAACACAACCCGTCGAATCGTCAGTCATCCTAATGCGGATCGATCACGCCTCCACTTGCTTTTTTATCGGTGCCCTATAACGCATGGTTAACCTGAGGATTACCCGGAGATCGCTTCCGGCGCGGCATCCGGGTCCAGCGCGAAGCCCTGTTCCTGCATGGTGGCGCGCAAGGTATCGACAAAGCCTTGCGCCAGTTGCGAGAGCGGTTCGAATCGCGATTGCACGAGATTGGCCGTCAACGTTTTGGCGTGTGCGACCGGGCGCACCACGAAGTCGCCCGACGTGCGGCTCTTGACGCTGAAAGCGTCCACGATGGCGATGCCGGCACCCACCTGCACCAGCGAGCAGGCGTTCTGCGGCGAACTCACTTCGACCGCCACGCGCCGCGTGTGCCCCGCTTCCTGGTACATCTGATCGACCAGCACGCCGAACGGCGTGTCCGCGCCGTAAGAAATGAGGGGATAGGGCTGCAGATCGGCGATCGTCAACTGCGCACGGTGGGCCAGCGGATGGTTGTAAGGGCAGATGCACACCAGTTGCCCCTGCCCCAATGGCTGCTGCAGCAGATTGGGATGCGCATCCGAAACGATGGTAACGCCCAGCTCGGCGCGGCTCTCGAGCAACGCCTGCGTCAGCGCTTGATAAGGCAACGGATAGAACGTGATCTTGACGTCGGGATGCGTGCCGCGAAAGCGCGCGATCGACAGCGGAATCAACATGTGCCCCAGACTGGGGCTGGACACGATATGCAAAATGCCGCTGCGCCGCTCGGCCAGTTCGCTTGCCAGTTCTCCCACGCGCCGCACACCCGCATACACCTGCTCCACTTCCCGAAAGAGCTGCCGTGCCTCGGGCGTGGGATAAAGCCGGCCTTTGATCCGCTCGAATAGCGCAAACGCCAGCCGCTGCTCGGTATGCGACAGCAATCGACTGACCGCCGGCTGCGAGACGAACAGCAACTTGGCCGCCCCGCTGATCGAGCCGGTCGTCATGACCGCGCGAAAGACTTCGATTTGGCGCAGGTTCAGTTGCATGGGCAATGGGCGAGAAGGTGAGGGAAAAGCATAACAAAGGGTTAAGGGTGGCGCACAAATGGACAAGGCTTCGCGCACGACCCCACTGCTAGACTCGACGCACTGGCCGCCGGCCCGCGAAGCACCCGCGCCTTTTCAGGATACCGCCCATGGATCGCACCATTTTCGTGATCAACCCGAATTCCACGCAAGCCGTCACGGCGGCGTTCGACACGGCGCTCGACCCGTTGCGGGTGGCCGGCGGCCCCAAGATCGTGAGCGTGACCCTCGAAGAAGGCCCACCCGGCGTACAGACGCAAATGGACGTCGAAAGTGTGACGCTGCCGCTTGCGCGATTGGTGCGCGCGCTCGACGCGCAGCATGGCGATGCCGCCGGCGGGTTCGTGATTGCCTGCTTCAGCGACCCGGGCCTGCACGCGGTGCGCGAAGTCACGCGCAAACCCGTACTCGGCATCAGCGAATGCGGCATGCTCACCGCCATGACGCTGGGCCAGCGGATTGGCGTCATCGCCATCCTGCGGCAATCCATTTCGCGCCATGCGCGCTTCTTCGGCGCGAGCGGCTTTACCGGCCGCATCGCGGCCGAACTGCCGCTCGAGCTCGGCGTGGTCGAACTGTCCGACGAAACACGTACGCGAGAACGGTTGCTCGACGTGGGTCGCCGTCTGCGCGACGATCATCAGTCGGATGTGGTGGTGCTCGGCTGCGCCGGCATGGCCGCCTATCGCGATTGGCTGCAGGACGAATTGGGCATTCCGGTGGTCGAGCCGACCCAGGCCGCCACCGGCATGGCCGTCGCCCGCGTGCTGCTCGGCTGGCATCGCGCCTGATGCACGCCCGCGACCTGATCGGCGGCCTTTCGCACCTCGTGGGCGAGGCCGGCGTGATCCGGGATCCCGACGAGCAAGCTTCTTATCTGCGCGATTGGCTCGGCCGATATGAGGGCCGTACCCCTGTGGTCGTGCGGCCGCGCACGACCACCGAAGTGTCTGCCGTGATGCGCTTGTGCCATCAGACGGGAACGCCGGTGGTGCCGCAAGGCGGCAATACCGGCATGAGTGGCGGCGCCACGCCGGACGCCAGCGGTGCGCAGGTCGTGTTGAGCCTGTCGCGCATGACTCGGATTCGCGAAGTGGATACGATCAACAACACGCTCACGGTGGATGCGGGTGTGCTGTTGGCCGATGTACAGCGGGCCGCGCACGAGGCAGCGCGGCACTTCCCCCTGAGCCTGGGTGCGCAAGGGCAATGCACGATCGGCGGCAACCTCGCCACCAACGCAGGCGGCACTGCGGTGCTGCGCTATGGCAATGCCCGTGAACTCACGCTCGGGCTCGAAGTCGTGCTGCCGGACGGCCGCGTATGGGATGGGTTGCGCGGCTTGCGCAAGGACAACGCCGGCTACGACCTGAAGAGCTTGTTCATCGGCTCGGAGGGCACATTGGGCGTGATTACCGGCGCGGTACTGAAACTCTCACCGCTTGCACCCGCATGCGCCGTGGCATGGGTGGGTGCGTCCACGCCTGCAAGCATCGTCGCGTTGCTGACGTCGTTGCAGGCCACCTTTGGGCAAAGCGTGACGGCGTTCGAAATGATGTCCGCATCGTGCCTCGATATCGACGCGGCGCAGCGTGACGATGCGCCGATGCCCCTGCGCGACGCCCATGCGTATCATGCGTTGATCGAACTCGCCGGCACCCCGGATGACGATCTCGCAGACAGGCTGCGGCAGGCGCTGGCGCTGGCCACACAATCAGGCACGATCGACGACGCGCAGGTCGCCGACGATGCCGCCCGCGCAGCCATGATGTGGCGGGTGCGCGAGGGCATCTCGCAAGCGCAGGTGCGCGGCGGCAAAGCGATCAAGCACGACATCGCCCTCCCCATCTCGCGCCTGGCGGCGTTCATCGACGAAGCGGATGCCGCCGTTGCCGCGCGGTTCCCGCAGGCCAGCGTGATCAATTTCGGACACGTCGGCGACGGCAATCTGCATTACAACGCGCTGCTGCCGCTGGATATCCCGGACGACGACTTCGCTCGGCTCACCACGTCGCTCAATCTCTGCGTGCACGACATCGTCGTCCAGCGCGGCGGCACCATCAGCGCGGAGCACGGCGTGGGACAACTCCGGCGCGACGCGTTGCGCCGCTACAAGTCGCCCGTCGAGATGGATTTGATGCTGATGATCAAGCGCGCGCTCGATCCCAACCAGTTGATGAATCCCGGCAAGCTGCTGTGAGCCGGCCGGCTGTACGTTGGTGATCCACCCGCACGTCAGCGATCCGGCTGTACGTTGGCGATCCGGGTCCGCGTCAGCAATCCGCCTGCGCGTCGGCGCGCAGACGGATGCAATTGCGATCAGGTCACCGGCCCGGGGTTGAAGAGCGCCAGCGCGTTGTGCAGCTTGAGCTTCTCGGCGCAGGTTTGTTTGCGCCCGCTGGCGACGTCCAGCATCAGATTGAAGAGTTCCCAGCCCACATCTTCGATCGTGGCGTCGCCCGTGGCGATGCGGCCGGCGTTCACGTCCATCAGGTCGTGCCACCGGCGCGCCAGATCGCTGCGCGTAGCCACCTTGATTACCGGCACCTGCGCCAGACCATAAGGTGTGCCGCGTCCGGTGGTGAAAATATGCAGGTTCATGCCCGCCGCCAACTGCAGCGTGCCGCAGATGAAATCGCTCGCCGGCGTCGCCGCGAAGATCAACCCCTTGCGATCGAGCTTGTCGCCCGGCGACAGCACGCCCGCGATCGGCGAGGAACCCGACTTCACGATCGATCCCATCGCCTTCTCGACGATGTTGGACAGCCCACCCTTTTTATTGCCGGGCGACGTATTGGCACTGCGATCCGCCATGCCGCGCGCGAGATAGCGGTCGTACCAATCCATCTCGCGGATCAAGGCTTCGGCGATCTCGGGGGTAGCCGCGCGCGACGTGAGTTGATCGATACCGTCGCGCACTTCCGTGTTCTCGGAAAACATGATGGCGGCGCCTGCGCGCACCAATAGATCGGCGGCAAAGCCGACGGCTGGATTGGCGGTCACACCGGAAAACGCATCGCTGCCGCCGCACTGCACACCCACCACGAGATCGGAGACCGGACAGGTCTCGCGGCGGCGGCGATCCAAAATGGCGAGGTGGCGTTCGGCCGTCTGCATGATGGCGTCGATCATGGATTCGAAACCCACGTTCTCGTCGTCCTGCAACACCACGGTATCGATTCTGCCGTCGTCGGCGGTTTCACCGGTCATGCCGGCGCCCGCACGAATGGGAATCGTGCCGCGCGGCAGCAAGCGCTCGGGCTGCAGTTTCTCGCAACCCAGGCTCACCATCATGGCGGTGCCGCCGAAGTTGGGGTTCAGGCTGATATTGCGCAATGTGCGAATCGGGATCGCGGCATCGGGCGCATCGATCGCCACGCCGCAACCGTAGGTATGCTCGATTCCGATCACATCGTCGACGTTGGGATAACGCGGCAGCATTTCCGCCTTGATCCGGCGCACGGCATGTTCAACCACGCCTTGCACACACTGCACCGTCGTGGTGATGGCGAGGATATTGCGCGTGCCGACCGATCCATCGGCATTGCGAAAGCCTTGGAACGTATAGCCTTCGAGCGGGGCCATCTCGGTTGCCGCGCGCGTGGCCATCGGCAGATCGTGCAGCGCCAGCGCCTCAGGCATGGTGGTGACGCGCTCATTGACCCAACTGCCCGCGGGCAATGCCACGGCCGCAAATCCCACGACGACGTTGTATCGGACGACGGGGTCGCCCACATTCAAGTCGACCAGGGCGATCTTGTGACCTTGCGGAATACCTTCTCGCAACGTCAGTCCATCCGGAAACACCGTTCCTGCCGGCAGGCCGCCATCATTGGCCACAATCGCGACGTTGTCGGCCGGATGGACCTTGATCGAGATGGGCGCCGTTTTTACCGCCTCTTGCATGATTTGTCGTCCTCGCACGCGGCCGCTTCGGGCTGGGTCCCGAGCGGCCATGAAGTCTATGTCATCGTACGACCCAGATTATACGGGAGGACGATCGCTTCGTCGCAACTCGTCTTCTGCAGCAGTTAAAAACAGTGTTTTTTGATGCATTGGCATGCGCCCCCCCTGGCCGTCGATGCGGTTATGTTGTACGATGACCTATCACTTAATGGCTATCGTCCACGCCACCGGCGATGCCACCGCGTTACTTTTCTCCAGCCCCCGGCCCTTGGGCCACTCGCAACGGACCGCTATCCATGACGACCCCGCAAGAACTCAAAGAAATCGTTTCGCAAGGCCTGCTTTCTTTCCCGATTACCGACTTCGACGAACAAGGCGACTTCCGTCCGAAGAGCTATATCGAGCGCCTCGAGTGGCTGGCCCCCTATGGCGCCACCGCGCTGTTTGCTGCCGGCGGCACGGGTGAGTTCTTCTCGCTGGCCCCGCAGGAATATTCGGATGTGGTGCGCACCGCCGTCACCACGTGCGCCGGCAAGGTACCCATTCTGGCTGGTGCCGGCGGCCCTACCCGTACGGCCATTGCCTATGCCCAGGAAGCCGAGCGTCAAGGTGCCAAGGGCATCCTGCTGTTGCCGCACTATCTGACCGAAGCGTCGCAAGACGGCATTTGCGCCTACGTCGAGCAGGTGTGCAAGTCGGTCAAGATCGGTGTGATCGTCTACAACCGCGCCAATTCGCGTCTGACGGCAGACAGCCTGGTCAAATTGGCCGATCGTTGCCCCAACCTAATCGGCTTCAAGGATGGCATCGGTGAAATCGAACCGATGGTGCGCATCCGCCGCAAACTTGGCGACCGCTTCTCGTACCTGGGTGGCCTGCCCACGGCTGAGGTGTACGCCGCAGCCTACAAGGCGCTCGGCGTGCCCGTGTACTCGTCGGCCGTTTTCAACTTCATCCCCAAGACGGCCATGGATTTCTACAAGGCCGTTGCTGCCGACGATCACGCCACCATCAACAAACTGATCGACGACTTCTTCCTGCCCTACCTCGACATTCGTAACCGCCGTGCAGGCTATGCCGTCAGTATCGTCAAGGCGGGCGCCAAGCTGGTCGGCCATGATGGCGGCCCGGTCCGCGCGCCGTTGACGGATCTGACGCCCGAAGAATTCGAGATGCTGGACGCGCTGATCAAGAAGCTCGGTCCTCAATAAGGAACTGCATATGACTTTACAAGGCGACATGCTGATTGGCGCCGCTGCCGTGCGCGGTAGCGCCGGCACGCAACGCGCGATCAATCCCGCATCGCGGGCCGAACTCGAACCCGCGTTCGGCCTGGGCACGCGCGACGATGTCGAGCGCGCGGCCGGTCTGGCTCAACAGGCGTTCGACCCGTTTCGTGCCCTGCCGCTCGAAACGCGCGCACAATTTCTCGAAACGATCGCCCAGAACATTCTCGACCTGGGCGACGCGCTGATCGAGCGCGCGCATCAGGAAAGCGGCTTGCCGCTGGCGCGTCTGCAAGGCGAGCGCGGCCGCACCGTCGGTCAACTTCGACTGTTTGCTCGCGTCGTGCGCGACGGCCATTTCCTCACGGCCACGATCGACCCCGCGCAACCGGCCCGCACGCCGCTACCGCGCGCCGATCTGCGCTTGCAGAAGTTGCCATTGGGCCCGGTTGCCGTGTTCGGCGCCAGCAACTTCCCGCTGGCCTTCTCGGTCGCCGGCGGCGACACGGCCTCCGCGTTCGCTGCGGGTTGCCCGGTCATCGTCAAGGCACACAGCGCGCATCTGGGCACGTCCGAAATGGTGGGCCGCGCCATTCAGAAAGCGGTCGCTCAGCACAAGCTGCCCGAAGGTGTGTTCTCGCTGTTGATCGGCGCAGGACGCGACATCGGCGAAGCCTTGGTCGCGCATCCCGCGATCAAAGCCGTTGGCTTTACCGGGTCGCGCCAGGGTGGGCTCTCGTTGGTCGCCACGGCGCAATCGCGCGCCGAGCCGATTCCGGTGTATGCCGAGATGAGCAGCATCAATCCGGTGTTCCTGATGCCGGCGGCCTTGGAACAACGCGCCGAAACGATCGCCAGCGGCTATGTCGATTCGCTCGTCATGGGCGTGGGTCAGTTCTGCACGAATCCCGGTCTGGTCATCGGCATCGAAGGCCCGGCATTGGATCGTTTTCGCGCGGCCGCAGCCAAAGCGGTTGCCGAGAAAGGTGCAGCGACCATGCTCACGCCCGGCATCTTCGATGCGTACCAACGCGGCGTAGCCGAGTTGGGATCGCAGCCTGGCGTCAAGGCCATCGGCGAAGGCAAGCCCTCGCAAGCGGATAGTTGCGCGGCAGGCCCCGTGGTGTTTGGCGCCAGCGCCAAGGATCTGCTGGGCTCGCAAGCACTGGAAGCCGAAGTTTTCGGCCCCAGCTCCATCGTGATCGGGTGCAGCGATGTGGCCGAAATGCGCGCGGTAGCCGAGCACCTTGAAGGCCAGCTCACGGCCACGCTCATGCTGGACGACGCCGACATCGACACCGCACGCGGGCTGCTGCCCGTGCTCGAACGCCGCGCTGGCCGCATCCTGGCCAACGGTTATCCCACGGGTGTGGAAGTCAGCCATGCGATGGTGCACGGCGGCCCCTTCCCGGCGACCTCGAATGCGTCGTTCACCTCGGTAGGCGCCACGGCAATCGACCGCTTCCTGCGGCCGGTCTGCTATCAGGATCTGCCCGATGCGTTGTTGCCCGATGCGCTCAAGCGTGGCAACCCGCTCAAGCTGGTGCGCACGACGGACGGCGAACCCGCACGCGACGCGTAAGACGAGAGGTGGCCGGCGCCTCACACGCGTCGCGGCAAGTGGCTCAGCCAGAGGATGGCGGCCGCTTGCGCCCACCGATCAAAACGAAAAGCGCAGTCCCTGACTGCGCTTTTTGCTTTCATGCTTCAATGCCCGACAGCGGCCGGGCCGCCGCGGCGCACGCCAGGCCGGAAGGCATGCGATCGCGCCTGCCAGGCAATGACGAGTGCGATCGCGATCAGGATCGTCAACGTCCAGGGAAACGCACCCACGCCCACGGAGCCGAGCAGCATCCCGCCCATGACGCCGCCTCCCGCAATCGCCGCATTCCAGGCGACCACATTCATCGACATGGCCACGTCGGCACCGCTTCCGGCCGCATCGGCCAGTGCCGTCTGGAGCAACGTGGCCGCGCCACCGAATGTGATCCCCCACACGGCCACACCGATGTAGATCACGATGGGGGATCGCGCACCGAAGCCAAACAGAAGCGCGGTCAGGGCAAATGCCGCGAGGCTGGCCAACACGGTGGCACGCAAATGCTTATCCACAAGCATGCCGGCAAACCAGATGCCGACGAGCGCTGCCACACCGAAGGTCAGCAGCACAAGGTCGATCCGCTCGCCAAGCCCTGCGGGCGCCACAAACGGGGCGATGTAGGTGTAGAGCATGTTGTGCGCCAGCATCCAGGCGATCACGACGGCGAGCACAGGCCTGACCCCGGGACGGGTGAACACTTCTCGCAGAGGCAGGCGCTCGTGCGCGGATTGTCCGGGATAGTCAGGGACCTTGGCGATCACCCACACGATCAAGAGCAGCGCCAACCCTGACATGATCCAGAATGCGGTTTGCCAACCCACGATCGACCCCATCAGGGTGCCCAGGGGTACACCCAGGGATAAGGCAATCGGGGTGCCGACCATCGCGACGGCCAAGGCACGACCTTGCTGATGCGGTGCGACCATGCGTCGGGCGTAACCCGCGATCAGGCTCCAGGCGAGCCCCGCTGCAACACCTGCAAAGAAGCGGGCGACCAACGTCAGCACATAGTGGCTGGAAAGCGCAGTGATCGAATTGAAGATGAAGAAGCCGACGATGGTCAACAGCAGAACATTGCGCCGCCGCCAGCCGCGCGTCGCGATCGTCAACGGAATGGCTGCCAGCAACGAACCCAGCGCATAAGCCGTCACCATCTGACCCGTGATCGCCTGACTGATGCCAAGGCCTGAACTGATCTGCGGCAGGAGTCCTGCGGGCAACGTCTCCATCACGATGCAAATGAAGCCCGTCATGGCCAGAGCCAATAGCGCGGCCATGGGTAAGCGATCCGGCGTTGCCGCTGCCGTCTGGATGGAAGAATGATTCACAAGGGAATGTCCTATCGAAGGGGTGGGCCCATCGCACCTGAAGCGCATTGAGTCTGGACTACATATATATCGATCGGTATAAATGTAGGCTGCCGGTTCGACGCTCGTCAAGGACTTTTGTATCGAGTAGTATTTAAGTCATGACAAACGGAGGCCACGATGGCACAGATGGGTCGCCCCAGAACATTCGACCGACAGCAGGCTGTCGAGCAAGCGATGCATCTTTTCTGGGAACAGGGTTACGAGGTCACATCGCTGAGCCAGCTGAAAGCCGGCATTGGCGGCGGCATCTCCAGCCCCAGCTTCTACGCTGCATTCGGCTCGAAGGAAGCCTTGTATGCGGAGGCGGTGCAGTGTTACCTGGACACCTACGCACGCGTCACGGATTGCCTCTGGGACGATGACCTTGCTCCGAGGGCGGCCGTCGAGCTTGCGCTGCGCCGCTCCACGAAAATGCAGTGTGAGCCGGGGCATCCCAAGGGCTGCATGGTGACATTGGGCACCATGAGCGCGCCCAGCCCTGCGCACGCGCATCTGACCCAGCCGCTGGCGGCGTCGCGCGCGCGAACGCTTCAAGGATTCGTGCGATGCGTCGAACGCGGCGTGACCGCGGGCGAGCTCGACGAGCGCACCAATGCCCGCGCCATGGGCATCGCGTTCAACAGTTTTCTGCTGGGGGTGGCGGTGTCCGCCAGAGACGGTGTGAAGCTCGCGGTGCTCAACGCGGCGATCGCCACGCTCATGAGCCTGTGGGACGCCGCGCGTGCAGGTAAGACTTGAGTGGGGGCCTAGCGGATCGATAAGAGCGGGGCTGACGCCAATGACGCCAATGACGCCCTCCCCGCCCACGCAGGTCTACTGCGTCTGGATCTACGACGCCTTGATTTACTGGGCCGTGATTTACTGCGTCTTGATGTTGCCGTCCTTGATGACCTTGGCCCACTTCGCCTGCTCGGTCTTCTGGAAAGCCGCGAATTGCTCGGGCGTATTGACGGTGTACTCCAGGCCCAGCGCGTCCATCTTCGCGCGCACATCCGGCTTGGCAATGATCGTGGTCAGCGCTTTATTGAGCCTGTCCACCACCGGCTTGGGCGTGCCGGCCGGCGCGTAAATGCCTTGCCAACTGCTCACGTCGAAGCCCGGCACGCCGGCCTCCTGCATCGTGGGCACGTCAGGCATCACCTGCGTCCGCTTGGCCGAGGTCACGGCAAGTGCACGGATCTTGCCGCTGGCGATGTGCGGCAACGCGACCAATGCGGTTTCGAACGACATCGGAATTTGTCCACCGATCAAATCCTGCACCGCCGGTGCGCTGCCGCGATACGGCACGTGCGTGAGTTGTGCGCCGGTGAGCAACTTGAACACTTCACCGGACAAATGCTGCGAGGTGCCTTGCCCCGCCGAGCCGAAGGCCAGCGTGTCGGGCTTCGCCTTGGCCGCGTCGATCACGTCCTTGACCGTTTTGTAAGGCTGCGCCTCACCCACGATCAGCACATTGCTGATGCTGCCCAGGAGAATGATCGGCGCAAAGTCGCGCGCCGCATCGTAGGCGATGTTGGGCAACAGAGCAGGATTGATGGCGTTGGTGGCGATGGTGCCCAACAGCAGCGTGTAGCCGTCGGCTTCCGACTTGGCCACGCTATCGGCACCCAGCACGCCACCCGCGCCGCCCTTGTTTTCCACCACGATCGTCTGGTTCAACTCACCCTGCATTTCCTTGGCCAGCGTACGCGCCAGCACATCGGACGTGCCGCCGGCCGCGAACGGCACCACAAGGCGAATCGGCTTGGCGGCTGGCCATGCATCGGCCGCATTGGCGGTAAAGGCGGCGGTGGACGCTGCAGTCAACGCGCCTGTCAGGGCCAGGGCGCGCACAGTCGCCTTAAACGGAAATGCCATTTTGTCTCCTAAAGAAATTGCCCGATTTTGTCGGTTGTCGTACGACTATATTTCCCGATTACGGCAGAATCGTCAATAACCTTTGCAAAATCCGGCTAAAACGGGCCTCTTAGTCAAGTTGTATCGTCAATCGTTGTATGACGACAGAACAAGTCAGCAGGGTTCCGTTACACTCCAGCTGCCTGACGGCAATATCGGAGTAGTAGCCATGGATGCCCGTTCCCCCACTTTCCCCCGCAAGCCGCGCAATCTGGCGCAAGCCTTGGTCGACGAGCTGACCGGGCGCGTTCGCAGCGGCACTTTGGCGCCGGGCGACAAGTTGCCTACCGAGGCGGAGATCATGCGCGAGTTCGGCGTGAGCCGAACGGTCGTGCGTGAGGCGATCTCGAAGCTTCAAGCGGCAGGATTGATGCAGACCCGGCATGGCGTGGGCACGTTCGTCAACGCACTGGGTGAGAGCGCCCCCTTTCGCATCGGTGCCGAACAACTCGCCACCATCAACGATGTGATTGCGATGCTCGAGTTGCGTATCGGACTGGAAGCCGAGGCCGCGTCGCTCGCGGCCCTGCGTCGCACCGATGCCAATCTTCAGGCGATGCGCGATGCGCAAGCGGCCTTTCATCATGCCGTGCGCAATGGCGAAGATGCCGTGGTCGCCGATTTTCAGTTTCATCTCGAGATTGCGCGCGCCACGCAAAACGTGCACTTCAGTTCGATGCTCGGCGCGCTCGGTGCCACGGTGATTCCGCGATCGCGGCTGGCGCAGACGGTGCCCGGCGACACCAGTCCCACGTCTTATCTGGAGAAGGTGTACGTGGAGCACGAAAGCATCCTTTCGGCCATTGCCAGCCACGATCCCGAATCGGCCCGCACAGCCATGCGCATTCACTTGGCCAACAGCCGCGAGCGGCGACGGCTGTTGAGCTCGTTGTCGCAAGACGAGCATTAAGCGATCGCGCGCGTTACGCATCCTGCCGCGCAGCCCTACGCCGCCAAGACACAACACACGTCGCCGCGCACAAAAAAAACTGCCGAGAGCGAAACGCCCTCGGCACAAAACCCACACGCGTGAGCGTGATCCAAAAAAATCGTGTGGCCGGCGAACTATTCCTGTTGTCCCTCGACCTTGGGCACTTGCGGCAGCAGGTTCGACGTTTTGGTTTTTCCCTTCCGAGCGAACGACCACAACTGCACGAGAATCAGCAAAGCACTCGCGGCAATGAAGCACGCGCTGATCGGGCGCTCCACGAACACCGTCATGCTGCCGCGCGAGAGCAATAATGCCCGCCTGAAATTCTCCTCCACCATCGGGCCGAGCACGAAGCCAAGCAGGATGGGCGCGACGGAGAAGTTCAACGTCATCAATACTGCGCCAATGATGCCGAACGCCAGCACTTCCCAGATCTGAAAGAGACTGTTCTGCGTGCTGTACACCCCCACCGCAATGAAGAACAGCGCCGAGGGAAACAGAAACCGGTATGGCACCCGCAGCAGTTTTACCCACACACCGATCAACGGCACGTTCAGGATGATGAGCAGCACATTGCCCACCCAGAAACTGGCGATCAGGCCCCAGAACATATCGGGGTGTTCGGTAATCAACTGCGGACCCGGCTGGATGCCCTGAATCAGCAACGCGCCCAGAATCAACGCCATCACGGCATCGCCGGGGATACCCAGACTCATCGTCGGGATGAAGTCGACCTGCGTTTTCGAATGCGACGAGGCTTCGGGTGCCGCGACCCCGGCGATCATGCCGGTGCCGAACTTCTCCGGCGTTTTCGACACCTTGCGTTCGAGCGCGTAGGCGATGAACGTGGTGATGGTCGGGCCCGTGCCGGGCATGGCGCCAAACAGCGTCCCCACCAATGTGCCGCGCACCATCGGGAAAAATGCCTCCTTCATCTCGGCTCGGCTCGGCCGCATATCGCGCAGACGCAGCTTCATGCCGCCACCGATGGCCGTCATGCGATTGACGCTCATCAGAAAGTCGGCCACGCCGAACAGGCCCATCGAGATCGCCACGAGTTCCAGGCCATCGGACACGTCGATCAAGCCAAACGAAAAGCGGATCGTGCCTGTGTTCACATCGGTGCCGACCACGCCGCACATCAGCCCGAACAGCGTCATCGCCACGCCTTTCAGCGGTGATCCGCGCGACATCGTGGCGCCGGCGAGCAAGCCCAGCAACATGATCGAGAAAATTTCGGTGGGCCCGAACTTGAACGCCACTTCCACCAGCAAAGGCGACGCGAAGATCATCACGATGATGCCGACCGAGGCGGCAAAGAACGAGGAGATCATCGTGATGCCGAGCGCCGTCCCCCCCTTGCCCATCTTGGTCATCGGATACCCATCCAGACACGTCACGGCATGCGGCGGATGCGAGGGCAGGTTGAGCAGAATGGCGCCGATGGCGCCGCCATATTGCGAACCGTAGAAGATGCCGGCGAGCATCAGAATGGCAGGCACCGGCTGCATCACGTAGGTCAGCGGCAGCAGGATCGAAATGGCGGACAGCGCGCCCATGCCGGGCAACACGCCAATGAGATTGCCCACCAGCACGCCAAAGAACGACCACAGGAGGTTATGCCATTGAAAGGCAACACCGAAGCCGTACCAGAGATCGAGAAGCGATTGTTGGATCATGATGGCTCAACCGAAACGGAACAGGGGCAACTGCAGTTGCAGCGCCCACCAGAAAACGACGACGGCAATGGCCGACATGCACACCGCCAGAAGGGCCGCCTGCACGATGCTGTTGCTGCGGTCGCCCAGTGCCGAGATGAAGACGATGGCAAATGTCGCCGGCAGCAAGCCGCCGTATTTTCCGAAGAGCAGAAAGGCGAGAATGCCCAGCAGAATGCATACGCTGCCACGCATATCGGGGATCGCCGAGTGATGACCCGGAGGGGGTGCTTCGGGCTGACCGGAGCGTGCCGAAAACGCGATCATTGCGCCCACGATGGCCAGAAGCACACCCAACGCGGCGGGAAAATAGCCCGGCCCCATGTGCGCCAACGTACCGATGTGGTAGCTCATCGCCGCCGTCACCGCCCCTACGCCGATGAGCACCATCAGCGCCCCGCCGTAATAGTCTTTCTTGAACTTTGTCGTGGTTGATTCCATGTTGCTCTCCTCCATCCTCAGGCCCGCAACGAGCCGTGGCGATATGCGCCGGTTCCGGCGCCGGCCCTAACTGTCATGGCCGCGATCGAAGATTAGAGAGTCAAGCTACCAACCCGCTTTCTGTCCGTTGTCAACTGCCTGAATCCAAGGGTTATCACTGACACGGGACTGACGTCGCGCCAGCGAAAAATGCGGTCTAGCTTTCAAAACGCGCATTCGATGAAAGCTTCACACCCGCCAGGCTTCCCCACCGAACGCTGAACACGAGACGCTTCGCACAGATCGCACGACGTCATCGACCGCGTGGTCTAATCCCGGCGTGCAGCCCTCAAACACCTCCCGTCGCGCCTACTTCCTTCTGATCGTCACGACCCTGTTCTGGGGTGGCAACATGGTGGCCGCGCGCATGGCTGTGGGCGAGATCTCGCCGATGGCACTGAGTTTTTTCCGTTGGCTGATCTGCGCCGTGTCGCTGATCGTCATTGCCCGCCGCGACGTCGCCACGCACTGGCGCGCCCTACTGCCGCATTGGAAGTTGATCCTGCCGATGGCGATCGGCGGCATGACGGCATACGGCAATCTGCTTTACGTGGCGGCCAGCCATACGTCGGGCATCAACCTGTCGATCATTCAGGGCGCCATACCGGTATTCGTGCTGATCGGCGCCTTCCTGTTCCAGCGCAAGCGCACAAACGCGCTCACGTTGGCTGGCGTCGCGCTCACCCTGGTCGGTATCTTGTATATGGCCACGCGCGGTCATCTCGAAGCGCTCACCACGCTGCAATTCAATATCGGCGACATTTACGTGGTCATTGCCGGGATCTGCTATGCGGGCTATGCGCTGGGCCTGCCGCATCGCCCGGCGGTGCCGGCGATCGTGTTCTTCACCGCACTCGCATGCGTGGGAATGGTAGCGAGCTTGCCGCTGTTTCTGATCGAAGCGGCATCCGGCGATCTCATGATGCCCGCCACACCCAAGGCGTTTGCGATCGTGATGTACATCGGCCTGGGACCATCATTCATCGCGCAGCTGCTGTTCATGCGGGGTGTGGCCTTGATCGGCCCAAGCCGCGCCGGCTTGTTCATCAATCTGGTGCCGATCTTCGGCGCCATCATGTCCGTCCTGATCCTGGGCGAACCCTTTGCGAGCTATCACGCCGTGGCGTTGGCTTGCGTGCTGGGCGGTATTTTCCTGGCCGAACGCAAAAGACCGGCGGCATGAAAAAGGGCGGACATCATGTCCGCCCTTTTTCCGTATGTATTTATGCTGGGATTAAAACTTCGGGATGCGCAGCGTGCGGCTGATCATCAACGTACCGGAGAGCACGAACAGCAGGCTCAACGGGTGCAGATCCCATGGGCCGATCGCCATGATGCCACCCCACAGCGCCTCGCCCAACCGGCCCTGCCAAGCTGCCCACGCCAGCACGCCGGTAATGACCACGCTGGTGGGAATCGGCGTGCCTTCGAAGTAGCTCACCTTGCCGCTTTCACCGGACATCGATTCGGCCGTGACGTTATAGCGGGCCAGTCGGCTCACACCGCAGCACACGAAATAGATCATGCCGACCACATCCCAGCCGCCGTGCATGCCGGACGCAAAGCCTAACGCGGCGGGTGCCACGCCGAACGAAATCACGTCGGCCAGCGAATCGAGCTCGCGACCCAATGCCGAATGCTGCTGCCGCCACCGTGCGATACGCCCGTCCAGCACGTCGAACGCAAAGGCAGCGGGCGCCATCACGGCCGCCGCCAGAAAGTGCTGCGGATTTTGCGTGACCAGATAGACCATCGCGAGAAAGACGCCGGCCACGCCGCAGGCGGCATTGCCCAGCGTAAAGAAATCCGCGAGGTGAAACTCGCGGATCATTGAAAAGTGGCGGCGGCGCGGCTTTTCCTGCACCTCGGCGCTGTGGTCGGCTGGCATATCTACTCCTTGAATACGTCGATCTGAATGCGTCGATCCCGTAACGGGTTCGACGATAGCTTGCACGTCGCGTGCCTTGACTGTCGGCATTCAGCATTGCGAAACAAAATGCGTCGCCGCCCGGGACTAGCGTGAGACGAGTTCAACCCAATAGCGCGTCACGTAGCGCGTGCGAATGGGATAGGTGGCTTGCAACGTGCCCAACACCCGATCGGTATCCTCGACCGGAAACACACCCGTCACCTTCAGGTCGGCGACATCGCCACCACAGCGCACCACACCGCGGCGATAGCGGGTGAGTTCGGCGGCAACATCCTGCAGGCGCATATCCTGGGCGATCAGGAGCCCATGCGTCCAGGCCAGCACGCGGTTGTCGGCCGGCACCGGCGGCGTGTCCTCCAACCCGGGACCCAACTCAGCTTGCCATCCTCCCAGCAGCATGCGCGATCCTGCCGCACCCGGGCGGCTGTCTACCAAAGTGGCGGATCCTGACAGAACCGCGACCCGAGTGCGGCCCTCGTCCTGCCGTACGGCGAAATGACTATTGGCGGCATCGATCTGCCCTTGCGCCGTGACGACGACGAAGGGACGGGCCGCCAACGCGCGATCGGGCGCGACGCGAACGCTGATCTCACCGCGCGTAAGCACAATCGTGCGACGCGTAGCATCGAAACGCACATCCACTGAGGTATCGGTATTCAGGATCAGGACGCTGCCGTCCTGCAACACGACCTCGCGCCGCGCGCCCACGCCCGTGTGGTAATCGGCGAGCCACTCGCGCCAGGGCAACACATAGCTCCCACCCACGCCGGCCGCGCCGATCATGGCGACGCCCAGCGCGGCGCGGCCAAGCCATTGACGGCGCGTAGGGCTGGGCGCAGCACTTTCCTGTTCGAAATAGGCGCCCGCACGCTGGGCATACACATGCAGCATGCGCTCGGCGGCGTCACCCGCTGCGCGATGGGCGGGGCTTTGGTCACGCCAGGCCTCGAACGCCCGGCGACGGGGCGACCCCGGATAACCGGTCTCGAGCGGCACCATGCCGGCCGCTTCGATCAGCAGCGCTTCTTCTGCCTGAAAATCAGGCCGGTCGCTCGCAGTCATCGCTATGTAAACCAAAAAGAGGGCGTACAGCAGCGGCGCGCATGCCCCTGCTGGAGTAACAAAATGGAACAATTTTGATTCTAAACGTTCTATGCGCTAATTGCACGCACTCTGTGGCTATCGTGCCGCATTCCGTCCGTAACGGCGCCAACCCGGACGCCTTCGGCACACTAGTTCGGTGTTCGGCCCGCTTCATCGTCGTCGTCTGCGCACCCGAAGCAGGCCGCGTGGGCAGTGCCGCGCATAGGCCTTGGCCGGGTTTAGTAAGATCGCAGCCTCCATTCACTGCGGCCACTCCCATGTTGATCTTGCTGGACCAGGACGGCGTCCTTGCCGATTTCGAGCATGCATTCCTCGCGGCGTGGGCCACGCATTACCCCGAGATCCCGCCGGTGGCCTACGAGGACCGGCGGTCGTTCAAGATTCTCGACGACTACCCGCCCGCCTTGCGGGGCAAAGCCGAGGCGATCTATACGGCACCCGGTTTCATTCGCGATCTGCCACCGGTTCCGGGCGCGGTCGAGGCCTTTCATGCGCTCCTGGCCATGGGCTGGGATGTGCGCATCTGCACCTCGCCGCTCACGCAATATGAAAATTGCGTGGCGGAGAAGTATCAGTGGGTAGAGCGCCACCTGGGCCGCGAGGCCACCCAGCGCATGATCCTCACGCGCGACAAAACGCTGGTGCGGGGCGACCTCATCATCGACGACAAACCCCGCATTGAAGGCGCCGTGAAGCCGTCCTGGCGGCACATCATTTATGACGCGCCCTACAATCGCGAGGAGACCGAGGCAACACGGCTGACCTGGCAGAATTGGCGCAATGTGCTGGCCGGCGAGCTCTACCGTGGCGACTACTGACGCGATGAAAGGGCTGCGCGCTTAAGTCGATGCCTGATCGAAATCAGTGTCAATCGAGATCTTGCGCCAGGCATCGATGTCCTTGCGCAATGCCGCCAACTTGCGCTCGGCACTCGCATGCGCACGTGGACCAAGCGGTAGATGCAGCGGTGGATCCTCTGCGTCGATCGCCTGCATCATCACTGCGACGGCCTTGACCGGATCGCCCGACTGGCGCCCGTCGTTGCCGTCGCGATAGGCGCGGGCCGCGCCTGCGGTCGCTGAATAGTCCTCAATTCGCTGCCTGGCGACCGCAATCGAGCGTCCCAGAAATGCAGTGCGAAACGGGCCAGGCTCGACAATGAGCACGCGTATGCCCATCGGCGCCACTTCCTGCGCGAGCGCTTCCGACAGGCCTTCCACCGCGAACTTGGTGGCGTTGTAATAGCCGTGCCCGCCCGTGCCGATCAGACCGGCGCCTGATGACAGGTTGACGATCCTGCACCCGCCCGAGCGCCGCATCAGCGGCAACGCCGCACGTGTCGTTTCGATCAAGCCGAACAGGTTCACATCGAAAAGCGGACGATACTCGCCTGGAACCGCTTCCTCGATGGCACCCATGAATCCGTGACCGGCGTTATTGACCAACACGTCCAGTCTGCCGAATACCTCGGCAGTCAATGCCACCGCTGCATGGATCGACGCCGAGTCGGTGACGTCCAGGGCGGCAACGCGCAGCGTATCCGGGAATCGGCTCGCCAGGTCGCGCAGCGCTCCGGGGTCCCGTGCCGTCGCCACGACATTGTCGCCACGTGCCGCCGCCTTTTCCGCCAGATGGCGACCGAAGCCGCCAGAGCATCCAGTGATCAACCACGTCTTTGTCATGCGTTTCTCCTTTCGCTCAATCTTGAGCTTCCGTACATCGATGAGGACCTAAATGTTCTGGCGTTTCCAACTCAGTCGTGCTGCCAATGCCAGCGACGCGCCGATGGCCAGTGAAGCCACTGCAAAGGCAAGCCGCACATCGTGAGCGCTGGCACCATCAGGTGCGATGGCAACGAATAGTCCGCCGAACACGGCAACGCTCACCGCAGCGCTGATCTGCAAGGTGGCGCTGACCAAGCCCGAAGCCAGTCCGGCCCAACGTGTTTCGACATGGTCCACGTTCATGCGCACCAGCGCAGGAAGAGCGATACCCTGCCCGACGCCGGTGAGGAACAAGGGCAGCGCAAGCCATGACGACTCGCCGGCGAACGCCAGCGTTGCGACCAAGACCAGACCGAGCACCTCCAGAACCATGCCAAAGCTGGCGGTACGCGAACCCAGTCGCCGGGCGATGTATGCGCTGCACAACGGACCGAGTAAAAATCCGACGCCGAGCGGCAGGATGGCCAGGCCGGCTGCCAATGCATCGTGTCCCAGGCCGGCCTGTTCATACACGGCAAATACCAGGAAGAACGCAGCGAGCGCATAGAAGAAGAAGGTCGATGCCAGAGTGCGTTGCAATCCACGCACGGCCAGAAGTGAGGGGCGTACCAGAGGCGTCCTGCCGGCGCGCTCTTGCGCCTTTTCATACTGCCAAAAGAGCGATAACGTCGGTAGGCTAAGGACCAGCGGCACTGTGCACCACCACGGCCAGTGACGTTCCTGCCCTTCGATAAGTGGCACCACAAGCGCCAGCAAGCCCACCGCCAGCAGCAATGCTCCCGGCACGTCCAGACGAGGCGAACGCTCGGCCCGGCTTTCCGACAGCAGCACCATTGCAGCAGGAACGGCCACGATGATGATGGGAAGGTTGATCAGGAAAATGCTGCGCCACCCCAGCCCCCATGGACTTGCCGAGACCAGCACACCCCCCAGCAGTTGTCCACCCACCGAGGCCAGGCCGAATGTCGCACCGTAAAGACTGAGCGCGCGATTCTTCTCGGCTGCCGGAAAGAGGGCGTGTATCGATGCCAATGATTGCGGCGCCATGATCGCCGCCGAAATTCCTTGCAACAGGCGACCGACGACGAGCATGCCCGGCGACGGTGCCAAGCCACACAATACTGAGGCGACGCCAAAGCCAAGCATGCCTGCAATGAAGACACGCTTGCGGCCATAGAGATCGCCTAAACGACCGCCCAGGATCAGGGTGACAGCATAGGCCGCGGCATACACCGAGATCACCAACTGCGAGACGTCGGCAGAGGCTTGCAGAGCGGTTCGCATGGCCGGCAAGGATACGTTGACGATGAAGAAATCCAGCGGCGGCAGGAGCGTGCCCGTCAGCAGGACGACCAAGACGAGCCAGCGGCGGGCGTCCGGGGCTGCCGTCCCAGCGGCTCGAATCGATGCCGTCATGAGGGGGGCGCTTTCAACAACCTGCCGAGCTTGAATATTCATGTGCGTTGGCTCCAATTCAGACTTGCCTGGCATCGGTGCACAGGCGGTCCACGCGGACATTCGTCATGGAGGCGGATCATGAGCCAAACAGTATTGTTCGAACACTGATATCCATGAATATTCTGAGTACACTTTTGTACGGATGGGCGCGGCGCGAACTGGCGCACCTTCTCGCCTTGCTGACAGTGGCGACGCAGAGCTGGTGTCAGCCTGGAATAGAAAAAGGGTGGCGTATCGCCACCCTTTCCTTCGCTTCGTTATGGGTCCAGTCTCGGGCCCGCTGCGGTCAGCCGCGCTTGAGTTGCGACACGTCGCGCACCGCACCGCGGTCGGCGCTGGTCGCCAATGCGGCGTACGCCTGCAAGGCCTGCGACACATAACGCTCGCGGCCGATCGGCTGCCATGCGTCGGCGCCGCGTGCTGCCATCGCAGCGCGGCGCGCGACCAGGGTGGCGTCGTCAACGCCCAAGGCGATGCGACGATTGGGGATGTCGATCTCGATGGCGTCGCCGTCTTCCACCAGCCCGATCGTGCCACCTTCGGCCGCTTCCGGCGAGGCGTGGCCGATCACCAAGCCTGACGAACCGCCGGAAAAACGCCCGTCGGTAAACAGCGCGCACTGCTTGCCCAGACCCTTGGACTTGAGATACGACGTGGGGTACAGCATCTCCTGCATGCCGGGCCCACCCTTGGGCCCCTCGTAGCGGATGACGACCACGTCGCCCGGTTGCACCACGTCGCCCAGAATGGCTTCGACCGCATCGTCCTGGCTTTCGAATACGCGCGCACGACCGCTGAACACCCATTGGCTTTCATCGACGCCGGCCGTTTTCACAATGCAGCCCTTCTCGGCGATATTGCCGTACAGCACGGCCAGGCCGCCGTCTTTCGAATAGGCGTTGGGCACGCTGCGGATGCAGCCGTCCTTGCGGTCGAGATCAAGCGTCAGGAACGTTTGATCCTGGCTGAACGCCACCTGCGTGGGCACGCCGCCGGGCGCCGCACGATAGAACTTCTGCGCGGCTTCGCCGGCGCCGCCGTTGATGTCCCAGGCGGCGATCGCACCACCCAAGGTGCCGCTGTGCACGTTGCCGGTTGCCAGATCGAGCAAGCCGGCACGGCCCAACTCACCCAGGATGCCGATCACGCCACCGGCGCGATGCACGTCTTCGATATGGAACTTGTCGGTGAGCGGTGCCGCTTTGCACAGGCAAGGTACATTGCGCGAGATGCGATCGATGTCGGCCATGGTGAAGTCCACGCCCGCTTCCTGCGCAGCTGCCAGCAAATGCAGCACGGTGTTGGTCGAGCCGCCCATCGCCACATCCAGCGTCATTGCGTTCTCGAACGCCGAGCGCGATGCGATATTGCGCGGCAATACCGAGGCATCGTCCTGCTCGTAATAGCGTTTGCACAGTTCAACGACCAACGAGCCGGCGCGTTCGAACAAGCCACGGCGCCACGCGTGCGTGGCGACGATCGTGCCGTTACCCGGCAGGGCGAGGCCCAATGCTTCGGTCAGGCAGTTCATCGAATTGGCCGTGAACATACCGGAACAGGAACCGCACGTGGGGCACGCACTGCGTTCGACCGCCTCGACCTCGGCATCGCTGACCTTGGGGTCCGCGGCCTTGATCATGGCGTCGATCAGATCGATCTTGGCAATCACGCGGCCGTCGGTAGGCGACTTGACCTTGCCGGCCTCCATCGGGCCACCCGACACGAACACCACAGGGATGTTCAGGCGCATTGCCGCCATCAACATGCCCGGGGTGATCTTGTCGCAGTTCGAGATGCACACCATGGCGTCGGCACAATGCGCGTTGACCATGTACTCGACCGAATCGGCGATGAGTTCACGCGAGGGCAACGAGTACAGCATGCCGCCGTGGCCCATCGCGATGCCGTCGTCCACGGCGATGGTGTTGAATTCCTTGGCTACGCCGCCGGCCGCTTCGATCTGCTTGGCCACCAACGCGCCCAGGTCGCGCAGATGCACGTGGCCCGGTACGAACTGGGTGAACGAATTGACCACGGCAATGATGGGTTTGCCGAAGTCGCCGTCCGTCATGCCGGTGGCGCGCCAGAGAGCGCGGGCGCCGGCCATGTTGCGGCCATGGGTAGTCGTGCGTGATCGATAGTGCGGCATGATGGTCTGAGAAGCGGGAGAGTCGCGGGTGGAAAACCCGACATGATAGTGCGGCTTGACGCCGGACGCACATAGGCCTTGAAATGACGGCCGGCTTCCGTTTTACAGCGCGCTTTTAGGGATCCCTTCTTCGCTCCCCTGTTCAGTTGCCTGTGAAGTTGCTAGCTCACTGCTTGTTCAGGTCCTTTTTCAGTTGCTTGTTCAGTTGCTTGTTCAGTTGCTTGCTGACTTGGTTGCTCACCCGCCATCCACCGTCCTCTTTACTCTTTCTCAATCGCCTCTTACCTCAATCATGATGTGCGCTACTCCCAACAACGAAGCCACGCCGCATGATGCGTCGTCCCCTGGAGACGCACCGAGCGTGCGCGACGCCACCGATGCCGACCTCCCTGCGATCAAGGCGATCTATGCGCATCATGTGCTGCACGGCACGGGCTCATTCGAAACCGAGCCGCCGTCGATCGCAGAGATGGCGCAGCGCCGCGCCAATGTGCTCGGCCTTGGCTTGCCGTATCTGGTCGCAGAAAGCGTCGGCGAGATCGTCGGCTTCGCCTACGCCACCCATTACCGGCCACGTCCGGCCTATCGTCATACGGCGGAGGACTCGGTGTATATCAAACCCGGCATGACCGGGCGCGGCGTCGGCAGCCTGTTGCTGGCCGAGGTGATTACCCGATGCGAAGCCGGGGGCTGGCGACAGTTGATCGCCAACGTGGGCGACAGCGCCAACGCGGGCTCGCTCGCGCTGCATGCCCGCCATGGCTTTCGCACGGCAGGTACCTTGCAATCCGTAGGATTCAAGTTCGGGCGCTGGCTGGATACGGTGCTGATGCAACGCGACTTGGGCGCAGGCGATACGGCGCCGCCGGATCGGGGATCATGAGAAGTTTTCCCCGATCGCGCAATGCGCGCTACGCTAGCGCTTGACGCAGCAGGCATGCCACCTGCTTTGCCCGCTGCCTTCATTCGTCGATACTTGGAGAACGACCATGGCCCAAACCGTTATCGGCGTATTCGATTCGTATGACCGTGCGAACGAAACCTCGGCCGCGCTGGTGTATGCCGGCATTCACATCGAACATATCGACGTGCATGCGCGCGCTGCCACCACATCGCATGAGCTCGCTCCGCGCGAGCCGGGTTCGACCGATGCAGAAGCCGATGCGCATGCGCACCCCGAGCGCAGCGTGCTCGAAACCATCGAACACTTTTTCGCCAATATGTTTGGCCCCGACGATCGTTCTGAAGAAACCGGCCATTATCACGAGGCCATGCGCCGCGGTGGCGCGCTGGTGATCGTGGAAGTCGCCGACGAGGCGCAATTGCAAACCGCGACGACCGTGCTTCAACGGGCCGGCGCCATCGACATTGAGCAACAAGCCGAACATTGGGAAGCGGATGGCCACACCGGCTTCGATCGCGCCGCCGTGCCGTTCACGGTCGACGAAGCCGAAGCCGAGCGCCGCGCATTCGCCAAGGCACAGGCCGATAGCGTGGCCGATGGTCGTGAAGCGGGCAATCGTGCCGTGCGGGTGTACTCGCGGGATCGTTGATCCCCGAGCGTTACCGTCGATCATCACGCCTCGCTTGTTGAGCGTCAGGCGTCAAACGTCGAACGTCAGGCGGCCGACTTGGCCGCCTGCCAGCGCCCCCACCCCGCCGCGCGCAATGCACATGCGGGACAATGCCCACATCCGTAGCCCCAGGCGTGGCGCGCACCGCGCTCGCCCAGATAGCAGGTGTGGCTCTCCTCAACCACGATGTCCACCAGGGCCTGGCCGCCAAGCTGCTCGGCCAGCGCCCAGGTCTCGGCCTTGTCGATCCACATCAAAGGCGTCTCGATCGTGAGCCGGGCGCCCAGACCCAGCCCCAAGGCGACTTGCTGCGCCTTGATCGTGTCGTCGCGGCAATCCGGATAGCCTGAAAAATCGGTTTCGCACATTCCGCCCACGAGCACGTCGATCTGGCGCCGGTAGCCCAACGCAGCCGCCAGCGTCAGGAACATCAAATTGCGACCCGGCACGAAGGTGTTGGGCAGCCCATTGGCCTGCATTTCGATGGCGCGATCTTCGGTCATCGCCGTGCCGCCGATCTCACCCAGTACCGACAGATCCAGCAGATGATCGTCCCCCAATCGCTCAGCCCAATGCGGGTACTGCGCAACGATGGCAGCACGCACTTTCAGGCGGGCATCGAGTTCGATGCGATGGCGCTGGCCGTAGTCGAACGCGACCGTTTCGACGCGCGCATAGCGATCGAGCGCCCAGGCGAGGCAGGTGGTCGAATCCTGACCGCCCGAAAACAGGACGAGCGCACGGCGTGTGGATGGCAAGACAGACATATCGTTGAGCAGACGGCGACAGGGGGATAAAGACGAACTTTAACGTACACACGGCGACTTTCAACGTGCACACGAAGACGTCGACGTCTTCGCGAATCCGCCTGCGGGTCCGTGTGTCACGACGCGCCCCCGTGCGTACAATGGATTTTCCCTGCAACACCCGACCTTGGAATTCCTTTCATGTCTGCTGTGCGCCCGAAGTCAGTCTCCCTCGAACCCATGCGTAATGACATTCGACTGCTCGGGCGATTGCTCGGCGAGGTCATACAGGCGTGCGAGGGCAAACGGATCTACGACACGATCGAGGCGTTGCGGCGCCATGCCGTCAGCCTGCGCCGCGCCGATGCGCCGCACGATGGCGAGGCGATCGCCAAGCAGGTACGGACGTTGAAGGGACATGACGCCAACTCGGTCGCACGCGCATTCAGCTACTTTCTGCATCTGGCCAACATCGCCGAAGACCGCGACCAGAACCGCCGACAACGCGAACGGGCACTGGCTGACGATACGCCCTCGCGCGGCAGCCTGCGCGATGCCTTGAGCATGTTGAAGGCGCAGGGCGTGGGCACCGCCCGCGTGCGCAAATGGGTGGACGACGCGCTCGTCATGCCCGTACTCACCGCTCACCCCACCGAAGTGCAACGCAAGAGTACGCTCGACGTGCATCGCGAAATCGCGGCCGCGCTCATGCAGCACGACCGCGAGTTGACGTCCGACGAAGCCGCCGAACTGCAGCGCAATCTGCTGGGGCGCATCGCCACGCTGTGGCAGACGCGGATGCTGCGCTACGAGCGCCTCACCGTCGCAGACGAAATCGAGAATGCGCTGTCGTACTACCGCAGCACGTTCCTCACGGTGGTACCGCGCTTGTATGCCGATATGTCGCGCCTGCTCGAGCGCGATACGCCGGCGCCCTTCGCGCAGCCGCCCGCGCCGCTCGCCCCCTTCCTGCGCATGGGCAGCTGGATCGGCGGCGATCGTGACGGCAATCCCAACGTCGACGCCGAAACGCTCGATCGCGCCACCCTGCGTCAGGCCACGGTGCTGTTCGACTATTACCTGACGGACGTGCATGCGCTGGGAGCCGAGTTGTCGATCAGCACGCTGCTCATCGATGCCGACGATGCGCTGCAAACGCTGGCCGATGCCGGCGGCGATGTTTCTCCGCATCGTCAGGATGAGCCGTATCGCCGCGCCCTCGTGGGCATGTATGCCCGATTGGACGCGACGGCACGTGTGCTTACGGGCAGCAGTCCGGCACGCCGGCCCACCGCCCAGGCCGAGCCCTACACGGGTCCCGACGCCTTCGCGCACGACCTTGCCATCATCGACGATTCGCTCGCCGCGCACCATGCCGCGCCCATCGCGCGCCTGCGCCTGAGCGGGCTGCGGCAAGCCGTGGCCGTGTTCGGTTTTCACCTGGCCACGCTGGACCTGCGCCAAAGTTCGGACGTGCACGAACGCACCCTGACCGAGCTCTTCACGCGCGCCGGCATGCAGCACGACGGCAAGCCCCTCGAATACAACCTGCTTTCCGAAGACGAGCGCGTGGCCCTGCTGCGCGCCGAACTTGCCCAGGGCCGCCCACTCTCTTCCCCCTGGGTCGAATACAGCGAGGAAACGCGCCGCGAACTCGGTGTCTTTCGCGCCGCTGCTTCGGCCCGCGCGCGCTTCGGCAAGCACGCCATTCGCCAGGCCATCGTGTCGCACACCGAAACCTTGAGCGACCTGCTCGAAGTGCTGGTGCTGCAACGCGAAGGCGGACTCACATCACCCGCCGATTCCGAGGGCCGCGGCGGCAATGACGGGCTGATGGTCGTGCCGCTGTTCGAGACCATCCCCGATCTGGAAAATGGTCCCGGCATCATGGACGCATGGCTGCGGCTGCCCGAAGTGCGGGGCCGCATCGCGCGCTCGCAGGAGGGGGCGCAGGAAGTCATGCTCGGCTACTCGGACAGCAACAAGGACGGCGGCTTTCTCACATCCAACTGGTCGTTGTACGAAGCCGAACGTGCGCTGCTCGACGTATTCAACCGTCACAAGGTCAAACTGCGCCTCTTCCATGGCCGCGGCGGTTCGGTGGGACGTGGCGGCGGTTCGAGCTTCGATGCCATCCTGGCGCAGCCGCCCGGCACGGTCGACGGCCAGATCCGGCTCACCGAGCAAGGCGAAGTCATTCAAAGCAAGTACAAGGATGCCGAGGTGGGACGCTGGCATCTGGAATTGCTGGTGGCAGCCACCCTGGAGACGAGTCTGGTGCCGCAACGCGCGGCACGCGATGCGGAAGAAGTGCACTTCGCCCGTTACGGCGCGGCGTTGGCGCATATGTCGGCCCGCGCCCAGCGCGCGTATCGCGGCCTGGTCTACGACACCTCGGGCTTCACGCAGTATTACTTTTCCTCCACGCCGGTCAATGAAATCGCCGGGTTGAATATCGGTTCCCGCCCCGCCTCCCGCAAGAAGGGGCAGCGCATCGAAGATCTGCGCGCCATCCCCTGGGGCTTTTCGTGGGCGCAATGCCGCCTGATGCTCACCGGCTGGTACGGCGTGGGATCGGCGATCGAAGAGTATCTCGAGCAGGGTGCCGAGGGTGCGCCGGGTACGCAGCGCGCACGCCTGGCGCTCTTGCGCAGCATGGCGCGCGACTGGCCGGTATTTCGCACGATGCTGTCCAATATGGAAATGGTGCTCGCCAAGTCCGATCTCACGATCGCCGCCGGCTATGCGCAACTGGTGCCGCAGAAGGCGATTCGCGATCGCATCTTCGGCATCATCTCGCAAGAGCATGCCCGCACACTCAAGGTGCTCAAGCTGTTGACGCAACGCGAATTGCTGGCGGACAACCCATCGCTGCAAGCTTCGCTGCGCGAACGCTTTGCCTACATCGATCCGCTCAACTATTTGCAGATCGAACTCATCCGCCGTCACCGCAGCCGCCAGGCCAAAGGCAATGGGGCGATGGACGAACGCGAACAACGGGTAATTCACCTCACGATCAACGGCATCGCAGCGGGATTGCGCAACTCGGGTTGAGCCCGACCTTGCGCATTGCCATGGCCAACGGTTGCAGGCAGAAGGTTCCCGGCTTGGCGCCGTCTGCTGGTGGCCGAAGACCGCGGGCCACGAAGCCGAATGCCGAGGAATGAGGGCGAGGAATGAAGGCGAAATTCGCACCCTTTTCGGGCGCCTCGGCATAGCCGTTTGCGTTCATCCCGGCGTCCGCTGAATGAACGCAACATTGCGGCCTCGATGGTCCGTCATTCTTCTGCACGGTCAAGGGTGGCAGGCGGCAGCGCCAACGGCTGAGCGGCGCGCCGCCCACGACCATTCAAACCCTGATTGCTGCATTGCCGCATCGAAAGATGCGAAAACCCGGCGCTGATGTGTCCATCTGACGGACGTTTTATCGTGTCCGTTCTGGCTCGCGCCATCGCCGCTCGCTACCATCGCCCAAAATAATCATTCGCGATACGTACGTATGTTCGTATCGCGAACATTCACGAGACAGTTATGACCGCTTCCCTTTCGCGCGTCGCCATCGTGGGTGCCGGCGCAATGGGGTGCAGCATCGCCGCACTGTTTGCCCGGCACGGCCTTGACGTCACCCTGATCGACCCCGTGGCCGGCGCCCTCGACCGCGCCCGAAGCACCTTGGCGATGCGACTCTCGGATCTGCCCGACGCGGCGCGCAGCGAGGCGTCTGCCCGCATCGCGCTGGCGGCCGAATTGCAGGCCGCCGCATCGGCTGCGCTGGTAATCGAGGCAGTGCCTGAAAACCTGGCGCTCAAGCAAAAGATCTTTGCCGACCTCGATGCCGTGTGCGACCCCGCCACGATCTTCGCCACCAACACGTCGGGCCTGTCGATTACGAGCATCGCGCAGTCGACGCAGCGTCCCGACCGTTTCGTGGGCACGCACTTCTTCATGCCGGCAGATGTGATTCCGCTGGTCGAAGTCGTCCGCAACGCCGCCACCAGTGCCGGCACCGTGGAACGCGTGATGACGCTCCTGCGCCAGGGCGGCAAGCGCCCGGTACTCGTGAAGCAGGACATCCCCGGGTTCATCGCCAATCGCATCCAGCACGCATTGGCGCGCGAAGCGATGTCGCTGCTCGAGAAAGGCATTGCCAGCGCGGAGGATATCGACGAGGTGGTGAAATGGAGCCTGGGCATTCGCCTGGCGCTATCCGGCCCGCTCGAGCAACGCGACCTCAATGGCCTGGACGTGCATCACGCCATTGCCAGCTACCTCTACGCCGATCTCGATAACCGCACCACGCCGTCGGCACTGCTTACGCAAAAAGTGGCGGATGGCCAACTCGGCGCCAAAACAGGCGAGGGTTTTTATAGGTGGAGCGACGCCGACCGTGAAGCGCTGCTGCGCCAGAAGAGCGACGACCTGCGTGCCCTGGCCGCGTGGCTCGACAGCCGCGCGGAGGGCCAACCCAAGCCACCCGCCGCGCCCGCCTCACACACCGATTCCTGATTTCCGTTGTCCGGCACGTCCTTGCGGGCGCGCCGGGCGACCACCGTTCGACACACTCACAATAATTTCGAGGCAGCATTAACCATCATGAGTAAGCTCACTGCGTTTTTCACCGAGCTGATGCGCAAGTATCTTCCCGACCCGTTCGTTTTCGCCATTGCATTGACCCTGTTGACCGTGCTGCTTGCAGTGGGCATCGAGGGCAAGGGCGTCATGGAGATGACGAAGGCCTGGGGCGATGGCTTCTGGAGCCTGCTGGCGTTCACCACCCAGATGGCCGTCATTCTGGCGATGGGTTACGTGCTCGCCACGGCACCGCTGACCGACCGCATGCTCAACCGCATCGTCGCGCGCGTGCACACGCCCTACATGGCCATCGTGGTCGCCACGCTGGTGGGCAGCGTGGGCAGCTACTTGAACTGGGGCTTCGGGCTGGTGATCGGCGGCGTCGTCGCCAAGAAGCTGGCGCTCAAGATCAAGGGCGTGCACTACCCCCTCATCATCGCGGCCGCTTATAGCGGTTTCACGATGTACGGCCTCGGGTTGTCGGCAAGCATCCCGGTGCTGGTCTCTACCGCGAACCATCCGCTGGCCAAGCAGATGGGCACCATTCCGCTCTCGGAAACGATTTTCTCTGCACCGATGTTGATCACGTCGCTCGTGGTGCTGGTGACGCTGCCCTTGCTCAATGCCTGGCTGCATCCCAAAGCCGGTGAGAAGGTAGTCGAAGTGAATCCCGATATCGACAAGGCCGAGAAGACGACCGCAATGGCCGGCGACATGGAAACCGAAAACACGCTGGCCTCCCGCCTGAACAACAGCCGCATCCTGAGCGGTCTGATCGGTCTGCTGGGCATCGGCTACGCCATCGTGCACTTTCAGACGGGCGGCTCGCTCGATCTGAACATGATCAACTTCATCATCCTGTTTCTGGGCATCATATTGCTGGGCACCCCGGCCGCCTACGTGGCGCGCCTGACCGAAGGCATCAAGACCATCTCGGGCATCATCCTGCAGTATCCGTTCTATGCCGGCATCATGGCCATCATGGCCGCATCCGGCCTGGTCAACACGATTTCGCATGCCTTCGTCAATGTGGCCACGCCCGAAAGCCTGCCGTTCTGGGGCCTCTTGAGCTCCTACGTCATCAACTTCTTCGCGCCGTCGGCCGGCGGTCACTGGGTGATCCAAGGCCCGTTCATGATCGATGCCGCCAAATCGCTGGGCAGTGCACTCAATCAAACCACGATGGCCGTCATGCTGGGCAATGCCTGGAACGACCTGGTGCAGCCGTTCTGGATTCTGCCGGCGTTGGCGCTCTCCAAGCTCAAGCTGCGCGACGTGATGGGCTACACCGTGATCATGATGCTGTGGGTTGGCGTGATCTACATCGTCGCCGTATTGTTGTGGGGTTACCTGGGCGTGCATCCCGCACCGGCGGCATGAACGAACGGCGCACGTTCTACCTGAAGGAAACATAGCGTGAAAGAACAGATCTATATCGTGACCGGGGCCAGCGGCGGCATCGGCGCCGCCATCTCGCGCGGCCTGGTCGCGCAAGGACTGCGCGTGGTCAATATCGATATCCGTCCGCCTGCCACACCTATTCCCGGCGTGATCGATATGACCGCCGATCTCACCGATGCCGGGCAAACCCAGCGCGTTGCCGGCGAAATCGCCGAGCGCTACGACATCGTCGGCGTGGTCAACAATGCCGGGGCCACACGCCCCGCCACGATCGACGATGCCTCGCTGGCCGATCTCGATTTCGTGGTCGGGCTGCATCTGCGCGCCAGCATGATTCTGGTGCAGGCGGCACTGCCGGCCATGCGCCGGGCAGGCTTCGGGCGCATTGTGAATATGGCGTCGCGCGCCGCCCTGGGCAAACCGGAGCGCACGGTCTACTCGGCCACCAAGGCCGGCATGATCGGCATGACACGCACCCTGGCCATGGAGCTGGGCGGCGACGGCATTACCGTCAACGCCGTCGCGCCGGGCCCGATCGCCACCGAGCTGTTCACGCGCAGCAATCCTGAAGGCGCGCCGCGCACCCAGGCCATCATCAACAGCATCGTCGTCAGACGTTTGGGCACGCCGGAAGATGTGGCGCGCGCCGCCCTCTTCTTTCTCTCGCCGGACAACGGCTTCGTCACCGGTCAGACGCTCTACGTTTGCGGCGGCACCACCTTGGGTGTGGCGCCCATTTGATCATGACGTCCAGGCCTGCCACCGCTGACGATGCAATGCGCGCGACTTCGTGGACGACGCCACGACAATCATGCGCGTCGATGTCGTTGCCGTCGACCCTGCCCTCGGCGTCGCTAACGGCGCGCGAGCGCGGCGTTGATGTGCTCGGCGGCGTGGGTCAACGGCGGGAGAAACACGCGCAGCATTTCAGCGCGGGTATAGCGGCTGGCGTGTGTGCTGATGTTCATCGCGGCGATCGCCCGGCCGCTGCGATCGATGATGGGCACTGCCACGGATTGCAGACCGGGCTCGAGTTCTTTCGTGACGCAGGCATAACCCCGTGTGCCCGCGAGGGCGATGTGCTTCTTGAGTGCGGCGCGATCGGTGATCGTGGCGGGCGTGTAGGCGCGGATGTCACTGCGCGAGAGCAGGTCGTCGAGTTCCGGCTCGGGCAAACTTGCCAGCAACACGCGCCCCATCGACGTCGCCCAGGCCGGCAACCGGCTCCCCACGGCAAGGTTGATGGACATCACCTTGTGCGTGGCCAGCCGCAGGATATAGACCACATCGGTGCCTTCGAGTACCGATACCGAACACGACTCGCGCGTGGTTTCGGCCACCTGCTCCATGTAGGGCAAGGCCAGGTTCCACAACGGTGTGGCCGACAGGTACGCATAACCGAGCTCGAGAATGCGCGGCGTGAGCGTAAACAGGCGGCCGTCATGCGTGACGTAACCCAGATGCACCAGCGTGAGCAGAATGCGGCGCGCGCCGGCGCGGGTCAATCCCGTGCGATCGGCCACCGCACTCAGCGTCATGCTGCTGTGCTCCGGGCCAAAGGCGCGAATCACGGCCAGGCCGCGCGCAAACGATTGCACATAGCCGTCGCCGGGGGCCTGGCGCTCGGTCGCAGTTGCGGCAGCGCCCGGCCGTGTTTTCTTTTTCGTCGTTTGCAGTTTTTCGGACATCTTGTCCCCCTTGTTCACTTCGTTCGTCTAAAGACGTTTTGTTCTTATAGCGAACATTATGGCATAGCCCAGGAACACTGAAGATCCATGATTTCCAAGATCCTAGATAGCGCGGCCGAGGCCGTGGCAGACATCCCCGACGGCGCCACAGTGATGATCGGCGGCTTCGGTCCGGCCGGTCAGCCGATCGAACTCATCGACGCGCTGCTCGCGCAAGGCGCGCGCGATCTCGTCATCGTCAACAACAACGCCGGCAATGGCACCACCGGCCTGGCCGCGCTGCTGGGTGCGGGCCGCGTGCGCAAGATCGTGTGCTCGTTTCCGCGTCAGGTCGATTCGCAGATTTTCGATGGTCTGTACCGCAGCGGCAAACTCGAACTCGAACTGGTGCCGCAAGGCAATCTGGCCGAGCGCATCCGCGCGGCCGGCGCCGGCATCGGTGCATTCTTTACCCCCACCGGCTACGGCACGCCATTGGCCGAAGGCCGCGAGACGCGCGAGATCGACGGCCGCGGCTATGTGCTCGAGTATCCCTTGCATGCCGACTACGCCTTGATCAAAGCCGACCGTGGCGATCGCTGGGGTAATCTGGTCTATCGCAAAACAGCGCGCAACTTCGGTCCCATCATGGCCAGCGCCGCCCGGGTGGCCGTGGCGCAGGTGCGTGAAGTTGTCGAACTGGGCACGCTCGATCCCGAAGCCGTCGCCACCCAAGGCATTTTCGTCCAACGCGTCGTCGCCATCGCTCCGGCGTCGGCCAAGGAGGCAGCATGAGCACTCGTTTGAATCGCGACCAGATGGCCGCCCGCGTGGCCCAGGACATCAAGGAAGGCGACGTCGTCAACCTCGGCATCGGCTTGCCCACGCTTGTGGCCAATCATTTGCCCGCCGGCCGTGAAATCATCCTGCACACTGAAAACGGCATGTTGGGCATGGGCCCGGCGCCCGAGAAGGGCCAGGAAGATTACGACATGATCAACGCCGGCAAGCAGCCCGTCACCGAGCTGCCTGGCGCGGCCTACTTTCATCACGCCGACTCATTCGGCATGATGCGGGGCGGCCACCTCGACATCTGCGTGCTGGGCGCCTTTCAGGTGTCCAAGACGGGTGACCTCGCCAACTGGCACACCGGCGCGCCGGACGCCATCCCCGCCGTGGGCGGGGCCATGGATCTGGCGATCGGGGCCAAGCAAGTCTTCGTGATGATGGACCTGTTGACCCGCGAAGGCGCCAGCAAGCTCGTCGAACAATGCACGTATCCCCTGACCGGCGTGGCTTGCGTGTCGCGCGTGTATACCGACGTGGCCGTGTTCGACATCGATGCGAAAGGCGTAACCGTAACCGAAATGTTCGGCGACATGACCCGCGCCGAGCTCGAGCGCATGACCGGTCTGCCGCTGCAGTTTGCGGCCTGATCGCAACCCAATGACGCCCTCTAGGCTACGCCCTGCCGTCGATCTGGTGAGCAGGCACGCACGTGGCGGCGATCGCCGCTGCGTGCACGCCCATCCTACGGGACGCACTTCATCCTCTTTACCACTGAACGCGTCGGCGCGTGACCCAGCACGCGCCACGACGCCGGTTCAATCTCAAGGAACACACAATGATTTTCATGGTTGAAATGCAGGTCAATCTGCCGGTGGACATGCCCGCCGCCCAAGCCGACAAACTCAAGGCCGACGAAAAGGCCTTGGCGCAGAAGCTGCAGCAGGATGGCCAATGGGTAAGCCTGTGGCGCGTCGTGGGCCGCTATGCAAATGTCAGCATCTTCGACGTGGAAAGCAACGACGCGCTGCATCAGTTGCTGTCGTCGTTGCCGCTGTTTCCCTACATGGACGTCAAGGTGACGGCGCTTGCGCGTCATCCCTCTGCCATCTAGTTTTCCAAGGACACCCACCATGCCCTATCTGATCGAAACGTTCGACAAGCCCGGCCACCAGGATGTGCGCAAAGGCGCCCGCGCGGCCCATCTCGAGTTCCTGGAACGCAACAAGGCCAAGCTGCTCGCGTGCGGCGCCAAGCTCGCCGATGACGGCACCGATCTCGGCGGCGGCATCTATATCGTCGATGTCGATTCACGCGCCGAAGCCGAAGCGCTGATCGCCGAAGATCCCTTCACGGCCGTCGATCTGTTCGAGCGCGTAAACATCACGCGGTGGCGCAAAGCCTATCTCGACGGCAAGAACTTTCTTTAACGTTCTGCACCTTTCTCAAACTACCGACGACCACGCCCCCTATGCCCTACGCCGACCTTAGCCAGACTCGTCTTTATTACGTCATCGACGGACCCGAGAGCGCCCCCGTCGTCGTTCTCTCCAACTCGCTCGGCACGTCGGCCGATATGTGGGCGCGACAAATCCCCGCGCTCACGCAGCATTTTCGCGTGCTGCGCTACGACACCCGCGGCCATGGTGCCTCCAGCGTGCCGGAAGGCGAATACACCTTCGACCAACTGAGCGGCGACGTCGTCGAATTGCTCAACACGCTCGACATCCCCCGTGCGCACTTCTGCGGCCTCTCCATGGGCGGCACCACGGGGCTGGCGCTCGCACTCGCGCATCCCGATCGCGTAGGCAAGCTGGTGTTGTGCAACACCGGGGCGCGATTGGGCACCGAAGCGAGTTGGCAGACGCGCATCGATACCGTGCGGCAAACGGGACTGAACAACATGGCCGCCGGCATTGTCGATCGCTGGCTCACCCCGGCGTTTCGCACGCGCGAACCTGGCCTCACGCAAGTGCTCATCGACATCCTTCGCCGCACCAACGACACCGGCTATATCGGCAACTGTGCGGCGCTGCGCGACGCCGACCTGCGCGCCCAAATGAGCGAGATCGTGGCCCCCACGCTCGTGATCGCAGGAACTCACGACGTTGCCGCCACACCGGCTGAAGGTCAAGCCATTCATCAAGCGATCGCCGGTTCGGCGTATGTCGAATTCGACGTCTCCCACTTGTCGAACTGGGAAGCGGCGGACGACTTCAATCGCACGGTCGTCGAGTTTCTTCTCAAGGAGTAAATCGTGGCACGCTACAAGCAACGACCCGATGGGTCGAACTGGGGCGACTTTGGTCCCGACGACCAACTGGGACGCGTCAATCTGCTGACCGAAGCCCAAGTGCTCAAGGGCGCGCGCGAGATCCTCACCGGCAAGACATTCTGCCTGTCGTTGCCGCTCGATCTGCCGGGCGGCAACGTGATGAACCCGCGCCGCCATCCGCCGCAGCTCAGCCCCACGCGCCTGGAAGGCACGCCGTATCTCAACTTCCCGCTCCAGCGCGTCAATCCCGATGCATTGGATGTGCTAAGCGACGATCAGGTGCTGCTTTCGATGCAGTACTCCACGCAATGGGACGCCCTGGCCCATGTGGGCGCACTATTCGACGCCGACGGTGACGGCGTGGCCGAACGCGTGTACTACAACGGCTATCGCGCCGGCGAGCACATCACCGGCCCTGCCGATGGTGACGATTGCAGTTGCCACGGCGAGGCCAAGGGCCCATCGGCCGCGCACAAACTGGGGATCGAAAATCTCGCGCATCACGGCATGCAAGGCCGCGGGGTGCTGCTGGATCTCAAACGCCACTTCGGTACCGGCCGCACGCTGATCGGCCTGTCGCATATCCAGCAGGTGCTGGATGCCGACGGCATCGAGGTCGAACCGGGCGACATGCTCGTGCTGCGCACCGGCTTCGCCGAAGCCGTGGTCGAAATGAACGGCAAGCCCGATGCGGCGGTGCTGCACAGTTACGGCGCGGCGCTGGACGGCACCGATGCCGGCCTGCTCGACTGGATCACGGCGAGCGGCATCGCCGCCATCTGCGCCGACAACTATGCGGTCGAAGCGTTTCCTGCCCGTGAGGGCACGGGTCCGCGCGCGATGTTGCCGCTGCATCATCACTGCTTGTTCAAGCTTGGGTTGCCCTTGGCCGAACTCTGGTATCTGGGCGACCTGGCCGACTGGCTCCATGCCCATGGCCGCCATCGCTTCATGTTGACCGCCCCACCGCTACGCCTGCCGCACGCGATCGGCTCACCGGTCACGCCGATCGCGACGGTGTGAAAAAAGGGACCTCATTTCAATGAAGCCAGCATTTCCCGCCGCAAAATTGCGTTAATGCGCGATTGATAGCCTTTTCCCTGCGAGCGTAACCACGCCAACACATCCGAATCGATGCGCACGGTTGTCGATGTTTTGGTCGGCTTGTAGAACTTGCCGCGCTCTGCATCTTTCCAGAACGCGGCGGTGAGCGTGGACAGCTCGCTATAGTCCACGTCGCTCCCGGCTCGACCAGAGAGGGCCGACAGCTCCGCTTTCTGCTTCTCGCTCAAGGGCGGGAGGTCAGCGAGATCGATCTCATGCTTAACGGTTTTCCTGCTCATATCGTCGCCTTTCCTTTCGATCGGCTGCCCGGGCTGAGATCAACCGGATGACCTCAATCGCAACGCCGTCTTCATTCACTTCGTACACCGTGTGCGCTGCAAGCAGCAGAAGATGGTTTTCTACGAGGCCCAGCGTCTGCCAGCGCTGCTCTCGACCAACCACACGGTCCGGGCCGGTCAGCGCGAACGGATCTGCAAAAACCCGCATTGCCAACTCAAAGCTCACGCCGTGTTTTCGCAAGTTGAGGACCGCTTTGGCAGCATCCCACTCAAATCGCGTCAGCATACATAAACGTTACTACGATATTGTAAGTCAAACTTATTCTCCGGTTTCGAGATTCGCTCGCCCTGCGTGATCGGCGACGTGGCGTTCTACCGAGTAATCATTCGAGAAGCAGCGCTGGACGTTATCCGCTCGTCATTCTCGTCCGCGTCACCCTGCTCAAAAGCCGAATCGGGACAAAAACGTGACAGCTGGATACAACGTGACTGGGCGCAGACATTGCAGACTTCACCCCGCCCCTCTATCGTGCTGCCTGACGCCACCGCCCTGACTCCTGGGCGCTTCGGCACGTTGGAGACTTCGTCATGAAAAAACTGCTTGCCTTTGCCGTCGTTGCCCTCGCCTGCCAGATCTCGCTGGCGCAAACGCTCGCACGCGGCGTGAACGTTTCCGGCCTTGCCGCCAATCGCGATATGACCTCCGGGGTCACCACCATCACCGGCAACGTCACGAACGTGTCGGATCGGCTGATCGATGCGCTTTCCGTCACCTTCAAACTCTATGACGAGCAGAACAAGGAAGTGGGCAGCACCACCGACAGCACCTCGCAATTGGCGCCCGGCGCGGTGTGGAATGTGAAAGCCGAGACGTCGACACCGTTCTCCCGTTTCTCGGCCATGGACGTAGTCGCCAAATGATTCCTCGTCCGCCGGTCACCGGCCTGCTGCTCGCGGGCGGTCAAGGCGCACGAATGGATAGCGCGGACAAGGGTTTGCTGATGCTGGGCGATCGAACGATTGCCGCCCACGTTGCGGCACGCCTGCAACGCCAGGTCGATAACTTGATCGTCAGCGCCAATCGTCACCACGACGTCTATAGTGCTTTCGGACCGGTGTATGCCGACGATGCCCGCTGGGGCACGTATGCGGGCCCGCTGGCGGGCCTGGCCGCCGGGTTGGCCGCCTGCAAGACGCCCTGGCTTGCCGCCACCCCCTGCGACGCCCCATATATTCCGCTCGATCTGGTCGATCGGTTGCTCGCGGCGGCGCTCGCCACCGACAGACCAGGCGCCTTTGCCGTTGCCGATGGACGCCGCCAGGCCACTTGCATGGTGCTCAAGCGCGACCTGCTCCCCGCCCTGACTGCCTTTCTCGATGCCGGCGATCGCAAAGTCGGCCTTTGGCAAAACGCCATCGGCATGATTGCCGTGCCCTTCGACGAACCCGAAGCGGCGCAGGCATTCGCCAACATCAACACGCCCGACGATCTGGCTGCCGCGCGCGGCGCTGGCGCAGTCGCGGCAACGCCTCCCGCCTCACTCCTGCCCTGACGCGCGCGGCTTACCGGCTTGGCAGCCGACGTGGACTCAGCGATGATGGCAGACGACGACCATAAGAACGAGAATCCGGAGACCGACATGCCCCCTGCAGTCCCCTACCGCGGCGCAGACGCGCTGATCCGCACGCTGTCCGACGCTGGCGTAGATACTCTTTTCACGCTGTCGGGCAATCACATCATGCCGATCTTCGATGCGTGCGTGCAGTCGGGCATTCGCCTGATCCACACCCGTCACGAGGCCGCCACGGTGCACATGGCCGACGCCTACGCCCGCATTACCGGCAAAGTCGGTATCGCGCTCGTGACGGGCGGCCCAGGCCACGCCAATGCGATCGCGGCGCTCTACACCGCATCGCAGGCCGAGTCGCCCGTGGTGCTGCTATCGGGCCACGCACCGCTCACGCAACTGGGCATGGGCGCGTTTCAGGAAATGCGCCAGGCCGATCTGGCCGCCCCGCTCACCAAAGCCTCATGGACGGCGCAATCGGCCGAGGCGCTGTCGCAGGACATCGCGCGCGCCATCGTCGTGGCCCGATCCGGACGCCCCGGACCGGTGCATGTGAGCTTACCCACCGATGTGCTGGAAGCACACGTGTCGGCCCTGACGCCGCATGCTGCGGCCGCGTTCGAACCTCATCCATTGGCGCTCGACCCCGCATCTGCCCAAGCCATCGTCGCGCGTTTGCGCGCAGCCGCCCGGCCGCTGATCTTGACCGGCCCAGCCTCGATGACGCGCACGGCCCGCGGCCAGGCGGCAGCGCTCGAGCATGCGCTCGGCGTGCCGGTCGTCGGCATGGAAAGTCCGCGCGGCATCGGCGATCCCAGCCTCGGTGCCTTCAGCGAGATGCTGGCGCAAAGCGATTGCATCCTGCTGCTCGGCAAACGTTTGGACTTCACCCTCAAATTCGGGCAAACGCCTGCCTTCAATGGCGCGGCCGTCGTGATGCAGATCGACGCCGACCGCCACGAACTCGAACGTACGCAAAACGCGTTCGGCGATCGCCTCACGCATGCCGCCTCGGCCGATGCAGCATCGGCCATCGCGGCATTGCTCACCGCCACTGAAGATCGCGCGCGCCTTGCCAAGGCGCCTGCCACATCGTCTTCAGAGCCAGCTGACCATGTCCATGGCACCAAACCTTCGTCCTGGCGCCACGACGTTCGCGCTGCGATCGCATTTCGCCCTGCAGCCTGGGACGACGCGACCTCACCGCATGAAGAGCGGCTGCATCCCGTTGCCGCTTGCCGTCCACTGCAGGCCTTGCTCGATAGTCACCCCGATAGCGTCCTGGTGGTCGACGGCGGCGAAATCGGACAGTGGGCGCAAGCGTGTCTATCGGCGCCACACCGGGTGATCAATGGCATCGCCGGATCCATCGGCGCGGCACTGCCATTTGCCGCGGCGGCACGCGTAGCCGTCCCGGAGGCACCAGTGGTGGCGGTGCTGGGCGACGGCACGTTCGGCTTCCATTCGGCCGAGTTCGACACCGCCGTACGCTACGACCTGCCCTTCGTGGCAGTGGTCGGCAACGATGCGCGCTGGAATGCCGAGTACCAGATCCAGGTGCGCGATTACGGACAAGACCGCACCATCGGCTGCGAATTGCTGCCTACCCGCTACGATCAGGTTGCCACCGCGTTCGGTGGCTTCGGCGCATTCGTGACTGCGCCGCACGACATGGCGCAAGCCGTGCTCGATGCCCAGGCCAGTGGCAAGCCAGCCTGCATCAACGTGATGATCGAAGGCCTCGCGGCACCCAATATCAAGCGCGCGTAGCGGTCGATCGCCGTGGCAATCGTCGTTATTGGCGCAGCGGTTATAAGCATCTGACGAATCGGTCTTTTGCGAGGCCGACCGCACCATTACGCCGCAGCAAACATTCGTGTACGCCACGAAGTTGCAGGAGCTTGGCGTACTGAGCAATAAAGCCGGATCGTGGAAGGACTACTTTTTCGATGCCGCCCATGCCGAGTCGGGTAGCCGATAGATATGAAAAAAATGGGGCGCCGATTGGCGCCCCAGCTTATTGTCTTGCAATCATCAAGTGCGGCAATGTCTTCCGTTTACCGCACTCGCCTTGCACATCCCCTTATCGCGCCACGGGTGCCCGCGCGCCTGAAGGCTGCAATGTCAGCGTATCGTGCTTTTCACGCTCGACCGCTTGCGCGCTGAACGGCATCGGCGAATATTCGCCGGTCGCCCAACCCTTCAACAAGTTCTGATAGAACGGGCTCGTCGGATCGGCCGACTGCCCCGGCGTGTTCTGCACCATCGAGCGATCCCAGTTCGAGACGTCGATCACTTGCCGGAAGGACGCGCCGCTGATCTGGCGGAAGTCGGAAGCGCGGTAGGTCCCGCGATGCACGGTGTCGTTGTCGCCGCTGACCGGATACCGCTCGGTGGCGTACTTCGCGCGTTGATCTTCAGGCATGAACGGCGCCAAGGCATGATCGAACTTGATGTGGTGCAGACTGCCCCACGCCCAGTTCTTGGCATCGTTGCCACGGCTGGCCACGAGCTTTTGCATGCCGGCATCCAGCGCCTGCAACAGCAGCGCATTGCGGCCTGCGACCGGATCGGCGCCGAACGCGGGGCCCGGCCGTTTCAGCATGTCCAGCACTTGCCGCGTCTGCAGCTTGCCGAACTGCTTGCGCGCGTTCGCGGGCACGGCCACTTCGGTCACGCGCTGCACCACCTCGGGCATCCAGTACGAATAGATCGTGGCCGCAGTGGAGTCCGTGGCCATCGTCGCGTTCCAGTTGCGCAGCTGGCGAATGCCTTCGCCCGCCAACGGCTGCACCGAGTTCAGCTGCTTGGCGTAGCCCACCATCTCACGTGCCGGCAGCGACACATCGTCGTACTGCAGCGCCTTCATGTCTTCCAACGTAAAGCCACTCTTGCCGCTCAGCACTTCGTCGATCCGCTGCTGACGGAACGGCTCGGCCCAGGTGCGCCCCGACACATCGCGGTGCACATATCCCGGCGGCAGGTTGTATGCGTTCGCCGTCGCGATATAGCCTTGCTGCGGATTGAAGATCCGCGGCAAGGCGTCACCCTGGATCAACCCGTTCCACTCGTAGCGGCCATCGCCCGGCACCGGCAGCATGCCCGACCAATCGGTCTGCGGCCGCACCGGCGCCAAGGCGCCGCCGAACCAGCCGATATTGCCATCGACGTCGGCGTACACCATATTTTCGCCGGGCGTGTAATGGCGGTTCATGCCGGCCACGAATTCATTCCAGTCCTGCGCCTGATTCAAACGCAAACTCGCCAGATACGCGGCCGTGCCTGGAAACTCAAGATATGCCGCGCGGATGGCATAGGCCTTGTGATTGATCGGATCCTCGTGGATCACCGGACCGTGGCGCGTGAATTTGATCGGGGCGTTGCGGTTGGCTTCACCGCGCACTGCGATCGTCTCATTGACCGTGTTCATGCGCTCCCAGCCGTTACCGTAGCGATACTCATCAGGTGCACCGGGACGCGTGTCGTACACGTAGAGATCTTCTTCGTCGCCGAATGCAAAGATGGTCAGGCCGAACGCCACGCGATCGTTGTGGCCGATGGATACGCCAGGCAAGGCCGGTTCCCCCGCACCGATCACGTTCCAGCCTGGCGCATTCAAGTGCACCATATAACGCAACGACGGCATGCTGATCGAGCGATGCGGGTCGTTTGCCAGCAACGGTTTTCCGGTCGCCGTGCGGCTGCCCGAGACCGTCCAGTTGTTGCTTTCGTAGCGCGGCGCATAAGGATTCTGGCCCATGTCAGCCACGGCCATGCGCGCATCGGAAAGGTTCTTGGCGAGCGTTTCGCGTTCAGCCAACGTCAACGGGCTGCGTGGGAAGTCCTCCGCCTTGAACTTCTGCCCATCGCGCGCGAGCATGTAGTTGGCGAGAAGTCCCGTATTGAACTGGGTGAGATCCAGGCCCGCCGGCACCTGCGGCGTAATCGGCGGCTCGAACACATTGAGCGCGGTTGCGCGAGCGGTACCCACAGCGGCGATCTGTTCGGCCAGTTGCACCTCGTCTTTCACGTTGCGCGTAATGCCGTAGATGCGGATCAGCGACGTCTGCGGGCTCCAGTAGCCGGGCTGCGTGCCCGTCATCCGAAACTCGGGCGGCAGCTTCGCCGGATCGGCGCGGGCCTCATCCACGTAAGCGTTGATCCCCGCAGCGAAGGCTTCCAGGATCTGCTTGGCCTCGGGGTGATAGCTGGCGTATTCCTTTTCGAGATCGCCGCGATACAGGAACATGCGGGCGGCACGGTCCTGAGCGATGAAGCGTGGGCCGAATTGCTCGGCCATCTTGCCCTCGCCCTGGCGACGCCATTGATCCAGTTGCCAAAGCCGATCGCGCGCCGCGCTGAACCCTTGCGCAAAGAACAAATCGTGCGTGTTTTGCGCGTAGATATGCGATACACCTGCCTTGTCGCGCACGATCTTCACCGGTTGCGTCAGCCCAGCAACATTCAGTCGATCAGCCTCGTTCTGCGCCATGCCGGCGCAACCCGCAAGCATCGCCACCAGACTCGCTGCACCGATCGCGCGCAGCCCAACTCCTGCCTTGTCCATCGTCCTCTCCTCTACCTGCCGTTTTGATTTTCTGCAGGGAGTATGGACGCGCTGTAACGAGAACGGCAATACGCAGGGCGAACGTCGAAATGTGAAGACGCGAGAACGTTGTCGCACAAAATCAACGAGTTACAACATCTGAAAATGGGTGTGCTGGCGCATTTTGTCGATATCGGTCACGAAATAACAGAATCTTTTCTAAGCACCAAAAACATCCCCGCCGAGGGATTGATCATGAAACGCGTGCCGACCAATCCCACCCTCTGCGACATGACTTGTCATAGATGATCCTCCTCATTTGAAGGCCCTGTTTTTGCTACGCTTGGCGCCATGTCAACGCGCGTTCCCACCCCTGCTGGATCCCCTGTCGATCTGCCTCCCGTGCTTGCCGGCCCCCTGCTTCGGCGGCTTGAGCCCGGCCGTGTGTTGTTATGGCTGGTAGGAAGCCGCCCGCTATCCATCACCCTCCAACTGAGTCACACCGCGGCAGCAGACCGCCAAGTGAAAAGTATTGAACTGGACGACCGGATGCTGCGCATATTGCCGGTCGGCACGCATGCGTTCTTGCATTTCATCGACGTCACGCTGGACGACCCCTTGCCGGTCGACACCGAGATCGATTACGACCTGCGTTTGCACGCGACCGCGGGGAACGACACCACCGGCATTGCGGACTGGGCACCGCACCTGGTCCACGGTTGGGCCTCCTGCCCCACCTTCGTCTTGCGTGCCCGCGCAGACAACATTCTCTTTGGCTCCTGCCGCAAGCCGCACCATTGCGCCGACGACGGCATGGCGCGCGCCGATGCGCTGGTGCAAGCCTGCATCGGCCAGCCGACGAGCCGGCCGTCGATGCTCATGCTGTGCGGCGATCAGGTGTACGCCGACGACGTCGCGGGCCCGATGCTGGCCGCCGTCCACGCCCTGATCGCGCGGCTCGGGCTGTACGGCGAAACCCTCGAGGGTGCGACGGTAGCCGACAGCACGGAACTGTATGCGCATCCCGCGACCTACTATCGACGCGAGTCGCTGTTGCCGGCGTTTCGTGCCAACGAGGCCCTGCGCGAGCGCTTCTTCGGCGGCGTGAAAAAGCCTATTTTCACCACATCGAGCGCACATAATCACTTGGTCACGCTTGCTGAAGTGCTCGCGATGTATCTGCTGGTGTGGTCGCCTACGCCGTGGGCGCTGATCGGCGAGGTCCCGATGCCGGCGATCGACGCCGAGCATCGCGACGCCTATCGCGCAGAAGCACGTGATCTGACCGGGTTTCGTGCCACCCTGCCGCAGGCGGCGCGCGCGATGGCGCACTTGCCCACGTTGATGATCTTCGACGATCACGACGTTACCGACGACTGGAATCTGTCGGCCCGATGGGAAGAGGAAGCTTACGGCCATCCCTTCTCGCGCCGTATCGTGGGCAATGCCTTGCTGGCCTATGCGCTATGCCAGGGCTGGGGCAACAACGCCGACGCGTTCGTCGGCCTGCGGGCCAAAGCGCGTGCACTCACGTCGGACGTCGACTCGGAAAATCGGATGAACGGCGCACATCAGGACGCGCTTATCGGCGATCTGCTGGCGTTCTCGAAGTGGGGGTACGTCCTGCCCACGCAGCCCAAGGTGATCGTGCTCGACACGCGCACGCAACGCTGGCGCAGTACGCGTCTTCCCAGCCAGCCGTCGGGCCTGATGGATTGGGAGTCGCTGTGCGAACTTCAGCAGGCCTTGCTTGACGAGCCTTCTGCCGTCATCGTGTCGGCTGCGCCGATGTTTGGTGTAAAGCTCATCGAAACCGTGCAACGCGTCTTCACATGGGCAGGTCAGTCACTGATGGTCGACGCCGAAAACTGGATGGCCCATCGTGGCGCGGCGAATGTGATGATGAACATCTTTCGCCACTCGCGCACCCCGGGCAATTACGTGGTGCTGTCGGGCGACGTGCATTATTCGTTCATGTACGACATCCGGATCCGTCATCGCGATCGCGGTCCCGATGTCTGGCAGATCACCAGCAGCGGCATCAAGAATGAATTCCCATCCCAACTCCTGAACTGGCTGGATCGCGCGAATCGTTGGCTTTATGCGCGGCATTCGCCGTTGAACTGGCTCACCAAACGCCGGCATCTGGAAATTCGCAACCGCTTGCCGGACCGCCGCCAGGCTGGCGAGCGGTTATGGAATGGCTCAGGCATCGGCCAGGTGCTGCTGGATGCACAAGGACGGCCGCGCGATGTCATGCAGCATGATGCGCGAGGCAGCGGCACCACCCGGTTCATGCCGCAAGATGCAGAAACGTCCGCACGGGTGGCGGACGTTTCAGATACGGCACGGGGGTAAAGCGGCGCGGATCGCCAAACGCCGGCGATGTAATGTCGCGCCAGCGACTTACTTGCCGATTTCCGCTTGTGCGTGCGCAAGATCTTTTTTGGCCTCATCGAGCTTGGACGTCGCCTTGCGGATCTTGCTTTTGTCGTTCTTTGCCTGGGCTTCCGCCAAGTCTTGTTCGCGCTCTTTAACCTTGTCCTGCGCCTTGGCGACATCGTCGGCGCGCTCCTTGGCCAGGGACGCGTCGGTGCAGTTGGCCTGGGTACGCGACAGGGCCGTTTCCAAACCGGAAATCTGCGCGCGGTTTTTGTGCGCGCGCGCGTTTTCCAGGTCGGCTTTGATATTTTGAATTTTTGCCGCGCAGCCCTTCGATTCTTGCGCTGCTTGGGCCGTACCCAGTGCGCTCAGTGCCAGAGTGCCTGCCGCCAGAAGCAATATCGCTTTTTTCATATTGATCTCGATAAAAGAGTCGGGCGCCGCGACATGCGGCGACGCCTGCCGGGCGCGATTATCGTGCCCGACGCGAACTTGCCCACTTTTTACAATCGTATTGTGGCGCGGCGAAAATGAAAAGGCCGAGGACGCGAAATGGATTCCGCATGCTCGGCACTTTGCTTCCAACGTCTTCCGGCATCTGCGTGCTTCCGAAAACATGTGCACCGAATAAACGGGTGACATGCACGCACTGATGCTGCCTTGCGCGCCAGCCGGTGCAGCAATTACGCAGCAACTACGCAGAAGTTAGGCAGCAATCGCGCAGCAGGTTATTCACGCAGCAACGTTGGCCTTCGCTCGACCGCCTTCCGCGTACGCCATATACAAACGATGCGCCCGGCGCGCCATCGGACCGTATTCAAAATGGCGTTCTTCCACACGGCTCACGTGTACCACCTTGCCGTAGTTGCCCGACGAAAACACTTCGTCGGCTTGATCGATATCGGCCGGGGTGATCGTACGCTCCTCAACCGTCACACCATCTTCGCGCAGCAACGCCAGCACGCGTTTGCGCGTAATGCCGTTCAGGAAGGTGCCGTTGTCGGCGGGCGTCGCCACCACGCCATCCTTCACGATCCACAGATTGCTGGTGGCGAACTCGGCCACGTTGCCATCGCCATCGAGCATGATGGCGTTGTCGAATCCTTTACTCGTTGCCTCGCGAATCGCGCGCTGACCGTTGGGGTACAGGCACGATGCCTTGGCGTCGGTAGGCGCCATATTCGACCACGAGCGTGCGAAGCTCGAGATGCATGCCGAGAAGCCCTGCTCACCCGGCATCGGCACCTTGAACACGTGCAACACGAACTGGGTTTTGTCGGCGTCGGGCAGCAAGAAACCGTCGGCGCAATAAAACATCGGCTTCAGATAAAGCTCACTGCCTTCCGGAAACTGCGCAACCGCTTCCAGACACAACGCATATACACGTTCCCAGGTGATCTGCGGCTTCATCAGCATTTTTTCGGCGGAGCGAATCACACGCTGGCAATGCAAGTCGAGATCGGGTGTGAGCCCGCGAAATGCGCGCGCTCCGTCGAACACCATGCTGGCCATCCAAAAGGCGTGGTCGGCGGGGCCGAGTAGTTTCGGGTTTTCGGTGGTCCACTGACCATCGTGCCAATAGAGGGCATTCATGCGGGTCGTCCTTCGAACAAAAAAACGGGAATGCCGGCGTGCCGCCGACAGCCCAGCAGAATACATGACGCCATGCGCCGCCGGGGGCTCAACCATGACCGGTGACTCACCGCCGCCGGACGTCAGTGCCGGGGTGGCGCCGGGTCAGTGCCGATTGCGCACCGGCTGACGCAACGCCACCCAGAACGCCGCTTGCGCGACGATGCCTGCCCCCACCAACACGAGCGCGGCCGACAACGCCGGCGAACTGCCGAACCCCACGACGGCGGTACACAGGGCGCCGACCGCCATCTGCACGAAACCATACAAGCCCGAGGCCGACCCGATCACCAACGGATCTACGCTCACGGCTTGCGTCAGTGCCGCGGGCGATGCCACCCCTGCCCCCACCGTAAACAGGAACATCGGTGCAATCACCCACACCGGTGTCATCTGACCCGACAGCACCACGACCAGGAAAATGACCGCGCCCAATACACTGAACAAATTGGCCCCCACCATCAGACGATTGAGCGGCACGCGCGCGATCAGCCAACCTGTGAGCATGCTGCCCACCCACACGCCAGAAACCAGAATCGCCAGATAGAGGCCCACTTCGCCGGGCGGGCGATGCATCTGCCCCGAAAAGATGAACGGCGCCGATGCGATGAAGGCATACATCGATGTCGTCGCGGCGCCGCCGCCCACGGCAAAGCCCAAAAAAGCAGGTGACCGCAGCAAGTGCTTGTAGTGCCGTACGAAGGTAGCGGCGCTGACGTTCATATTGGCCGTGCCCGTTTCGGGCAACATCCTCCAGGCCAGCACGAGGTTGACCACGCCCAGCAAGGTGAGCACGACGAAAATCGAGCGCCAGCCCAGATTACCCGCGAGAAGCGCGCCCAGGATCGGTGCCGCACCCGGCCCCAGAGTCACCATCAAATTCATCAACGCCAGGCGCTTTGCTGCCTGCGCGGGCAGGGCCGTGTCGCGCACGATCGCCCGGCCCAGCACCAGTCCCGCACAGCCGCCCAGGGCTTGAAAGAGCCTGGCCGCGATCAGTGAGTACGCGTCAGGTGCAACCATCGCCACCACACCGGCCACGGTGTAGATCGACAGGCCCACCATCAGAATCGGCCGCCGGCCGAACCGGTCCGCCAGGGGCCCGTACACCAGTTGACCCAACGCCAAGCCCAGGATGTACAGGCTCACCGTCATCTGCATGGCCGAGCTGCTGGCCTGCAAATCCGCGCTCGCCAAGGCTAGCGCAGGCACGAAGATATGCATTGCCAGCGTGCCGCTGAATGTGAACAGCGCCAACAACCACAACGGCACACGTGGAGGCAGCGATGCTGCCTGTGCCGCCGTGCCCGCCGACGGCACCGCGCCGGATACAGTAGACGTCGGAATCGCGCTCATGCCGTTTCCTCCTCGACCACGTTGCCCAGCACGGCACAGACGTGATCCAGCACGTCCATGGCGATCGCCACGTGCGTCGGCGGCAGATCCCGCAGCGCCTCCTCACGCACCTGTAGCGCCATCATTTCAACCTTGGCCACTGTGGCAAGGCCGGAAGGCGTGCACACAATCTCGCGCGCCCGGCGATCCTCCGCACCCTCCTGCCGCGTGACCAGTCCCGCCTCGGCAAGTGCGTCGATCAGCCGCACCACGGACGAGCCGTCGAGCGCGAGCGCTGCAGCAAGATCCTTCTGCCGCATGGGTTGAGCGGCGCGCGCAATCCGCACCAAAGGCAGCCAGGTGGCCTCGGTAAGGCCGAAGGGCTGGAGCTTGCGATCGACGGCGCGGCGCCAGACACGCCCGGTATTGGCCACCAATCGCCCGAAATGTGCAGTAGAAGCGTCAGGCATGATAGGTCGATAGGATGAATATAGATGACATACCAACTAATTCTACGCTTCTTCGCCAGACTTTTCTTGCACTGCAATATTTCGGGAATCGATCAAGCGCGTTTTACGAAACGCTGTTGACCGTCGCTCTGCAAGCCTGCCTCTTGCCAACCCAAACGCCGATAAAAGCCGTTCGCGCGCACACGCAAATCGACATCGGTCTCGAGCCAAATCTCTTGCAGGCCGAGGGAAAACAGCCATGTTTCCACTTCATTCATCAGTTGGCGACCGATGCCTTTGCCTTCGTGGCCGCGATCGACGAACAAGGCGAAGACGCAACCGTCCGCACCGTCCGCCAAAGCGAATGCCACCAAGCGGTCACCCTCTTGCAGGACCCACCCGCGTACCGACCCCGCCAACATGGCCTCGATCGAGTCGGCCGTGATGCCCACCGCTGCCATCTCAGCGATCGACATATGGTTTTCGCGTACGCCGGTTCGCACCCGGAACATTTCAGGAATATCGGCAGGAATCGCGCGTCTCAGAATCATGGCGGTCAACGGATTGAATATGAAAGCGCGGTAGTGTCGCAGAACATGGCGCCCGCACAGCAGGTTGATCGCGCGGACCAATTGAAAAAGCCATTTACCCGACGCGGCGAGCTCCCTATACTTCCGCCTGTTCCAATTTCTGCGGAGGCCCACGTGGCGCCTTGTTCGAGCGAAAGTCGTCGGCCGGTGCGAGATGCATTGGCCACACCCTCGGCAAGATAACGCGCAGGCTTCCCCTGCCGCTATCTCGCCACAACACGAGTAGCGGCATTCGTCGACGACGGTTCTGTTCGTCGACGTTCCCCGTCGATACACCCGATCACTGCAGCACGGCAACGTCTTGAGCGTTCCGTTGTTGTGCGCCCATTCGTTTGCGTTGGTTCGTCTGCGTCCGTCGTCTGCGTCCGTCGCCTGCTTCGTTCGCCTGCGTCCGTCGTCTGCGTCCGTCGCCTGCACCCTGTGCAGCCTCTGGCTTCAGTCGTGTTGCGGCACGCAGGTGTCGCGTTTGTACGTTGCGCTTTTTTCTAAGGAGACCGTTATGGATCCCGACCCGAGTGGCCCTAGGCGCCCCCCCGTCTTCCACACCCACAAACAACGATGCCTTCGCCGCGCCGCGAGACCGCTCATTCCTGATGCATGAGCGGTTCCGGTTGCGCATGGGCGACCGGAGAACAATCATGTTTCGCACCACCCGTAAAAAGTATCCGTTCATGCTTGGCACATGGCCGGCGAACCGCCATGCCGAGCGGTCGGCCCCGCTCACCATTGCCACCATGCCGCTGGCGCCCGCCCTGAAGGCCGTCTTGAAGACCGCCCTGCTGGCGACCGGCGTCATGGCGGCGTTCCCCGCCCTCGCCGGCCGCCCCTTGATGACCGACGACGCCGATGTCGTGGCACCCGGCGCCTGCCAGATCGAAAGCTGGATGCAACGCACCGGCAACGAAGCCCCATCCGAGAAGACACTGTGGCTCAATGCCGCGTGCAGCCCCGTCGACCGCACCGAGCTGGGTTTGGGCGGCGCGCGGGGTGTAAGCGGCATCGACCGCGGCACGCTCACTACGTGGCAAGTCAAACACGTTATCCAGCGCTATGACGACGTATCGCGGGGGCTTGCCGTCGCGCTTGCCGATCAACGCGATCGCCGCAGCCATCGCAATGCATTGGGCGACACCAGCGCCATCGGTATCGCCTCATTCCCCCTCGCTGGCGACACCTTGATGGCACACGTCAATGCAGGCGTGACGCGCGCGTGGAACACAGATACGCATCGCTATCGGGGCCGCGGAACATGGTCATCTGCCTTGGACATGGGCGTGGCACCGCGCACCCGCGCGGCGATCGAAGCCTACGGCGTGACGGGCGAACGTCCGGCATGGCAGGTGAGCCTGCGACACGACGTGATTCCCGATCGAATGCAGATCGACGCCAGCGCGGGCCACACCTTCGGTCGCAACGCTGCGAACAGCATCGTCACCGTCGGCATTGTCATCACCACGGCGTCGCTTCTGCCCTGACGTGCTGGCAGCCGCCAGCACAGTGCCTCAGTTGAGGGCACCCTGCGCACCCGAAGATATCTTCGCTCCCCGCCGCGCAGTCTGCTCTTGAATAAAAACCAAAGAAAAGAAAAAAGGAGTGTTCCCCATGAACCACATCCTCAAGCACGTTTCCTATCCCGCCGGCACTGCCGGTGCCATTGCCACGCCACGCTATGCCAGCGTCGCCGCCCAACTCACTGCTGCCGACGCACTGAACACCCTGCGCGCCGCGGCGTCGAGCTCGGCAACGATCTATGTGATCTATGTCATCGATTCCGGCGCACGGCTGATCGGCACATTATCGCTACGCGAATTGGTCATGGCACCACCGTCAGCCCAGGTCGCCACGCTGATGCGACCCGAACCGGTTGCCGTTCATGCCGAGGCGCCCGCACAAGACGCCGTCGATCTCATCAGTCGCCACGACCTGCTGGCGATACCCGTGACAGACGACGACCGGCGGATGCTGGGCATCGTGACCGTCGACGACGCCATGGACCTCGATCGACTGCATGAGGGCAAGCGGCTCGCGCAATTCGGCGGCACGGCCCTGTTGGGCAACGCCGATCTCAGTTTGCGCAGCTCAAGCTTTGCAAGCATGTTCAAACAGCGCGTGTTCTGGCTGGCCATCCTCACGGTGTTCGGCATCCTGACGAGCACGTTCGTCGCACACCAGGAAGAGATCCTGACTGAAGTTCTCATCCTCGCGGCATTCATTGCACCCATCGTCGATATGGGCGGCAACACCGGCAGCCAATCGGCCACGTTGGTGATCCGCGCCATGGCACTGGGTGAGCTGAAACTGCGCTGGCGCGATGTGTGGTTCGTGATCAAACGCGAGATCCCGTTGGCGTTGGCATTGGGCGTGTGCATCGCCATGCTCGAAGCCATCCTGGCGTACTTCAGCAAGGACGTAAACAGCGACGTGCTGCTGGTCGTGGGCTTGAGCATGCTCTGCTGCACGATGCTGGGTGGCATCATCGGCGGACTGCTGCCGTTTGCCGCGCGCAGGATCGGCACCGATCCCGCCACGCTGAGTTCGCCGATGATTACTTCCATCATGGATCTCGTGGGCGTGTTCATCTACTTTGGATTTGCGTATGCGTTTCTAGGTGACCTTCTGGTTTAGCCCTGTCACGCCGGCGCAGTCACTCAGGATCGCTCGACCCGCGCCGCAATCGATTCGCCCACGATATCCGGTACGGGCGGATCGCCTGCCAGCCCGCGATAAGCGATCCCGCCCAAGAGCCCGCCGATGATCGGGGCGACCCAGAAGAGCCACAGCTGCTCCAGCGCCAAGCCACCCACGAACAGCGCGGGTCCGGTGCTGCGCGCAGGATTGACCGACGTATTGGTGATGGGGATGCTGATCAGGTGGATCAAGGTCAATGCCAGACCGATGGCGATGGGGGCGAATCCCGACGGCGCACGTGTATCGGTCGACCCGAGGATCACGATCACGAATCCCAAGGTGAGGACGATTTCGATGAGGAGGGCGGACATCATGCCGTAGCCGCCCGGCGACAAGCTGCCGAAGCCATTCACGGCAAGCCCATTGACCGCCAGCATGAAGCCGCGCTTGCCGCCCGCAATCTGCAGGATGAGAAATGCCGCCACGATGGCACCGATAAGCTGCGCGACGATATAGGGCGCAATGTCCTTGGCGGGAAACCGCCCGCCCGACCAAAGTCCAAGGGTGACGGCGGGATTGAGGTGGCAACCCGACACATGGCCGATCGAGTAGGCCATGGTCAGCACGGTCAGGCCAAACGCCAGACTGACGCCGGCGAACCCGATACCGGTTTGCGGAAAGGTGGCGGCAAAAACGGCGCTCCCGCACCCGCCAAACACCAACCAGAACGTTCCAAACGCTTCTGCGGACATGCGCCGCGATAGAGGCACTGCGACCATGATGAGCTCTCCCGCAAATCGGATCGACGCGTTCAGCCTCTCAGATCGATTAACGGGAAGCAACGCAAACGTGGATAAGACAGCACTGAAAGTGGGAGGACTAAGGCGTCTGATCAGATGACATGCGGTGCGTGAGAATCAGCGTGATGATCTCAGGACTGGTCTGCGTTTTTCTGCCACCAGCGCTTGGAATGCCTTTGGACTGTCCTGAACCCACTTTTGCACCTTTCACCCAAACCTGGCGCACGCGATCCACTGCGGCCGGGTCCGTTGCGACAAACTGTTCGCTCGCGCAGTACAAGCTGTGCGGCATATGCGATGTGCCTTATTTCCTTATCACCAGTCGGTCGTTCGCGTGCGGCGGACGCAGGCTCACACTTGGCATTCTGCATTTACTTGAACGTTCATCAATGCCTAACGCCTTCTCCCGCTTCACCGCGTGCCTGGCCATCATTACTGCCACGCTGCTCACCCCTGCTGCACATGCCGCATGGCCCGACAAGCCCGTTCGATTGATTCTGCCGCTTGCCCCCGGCGGCGCCATGGATGTCCTGGGACGCAGTCTTGCCGACGCGCTCGGCTCACGCTGGAACGTGCCGGTCGTCGTCGAGAATCGTGCTGGCGCCGGCGGCAATATCGGTGCCGAACAGGTGGCTCGCGCCGAACCCGATGGCTACACGCTGCTATTGACTGGCGACATGCTGGTCGCCAACGAGACGCTCTTCAAAGGCAATATCAACTACGACGCCACGCGCAGCTTTTCGCCGATCAGCATCGTGGCCACAGCGCCTACCGTGATCGTGGTGCGCAGCGCATCTTCCCTGCAATCGCTTCAGGACCTGCGTCAACTGGCCAGCGAACGCGTGGTCAACATCGGCACACCGGGCTTCGGCAACAGCAACCACATCGCATTGACGCGATTGCAGGCGCGCATCGACGGCACGTTGCAGCACATCCCCTACAAGGGCGCGGGACCGGCCGTCATCGGTGTGCTGGGCGGCGAAACGGACGCTGCGATCGTTGCCTTGCCGGCGGTGACGAGCCAGATCGAAAGCGGCGCGCTGCGTGCGTTGGCGGTGGTGCAGGACACGCGCAGTGCCGTCGTGCCCGATACGCCCACCGTCAAGCAGGCAGGCCTTGACGTGGACGCCGGTACGGGCTGGTTCGGTTTGCTTGCCCCAGCCGGCACACCGGATCCAATCATTGCCGACATCCAGCATGCGGTAAGCAACGCGGTCTCGCGAGGCACCTTGCGCGGCAAGCTGACGGGGCTGGGATTCGAGCCCGTCGGCAGTGCGTCGGCAACTTTCGTCGAGCGCATTGCACGCGATGTGCAAACGTTCCCGCCGCTCTTGAAGGCCGCCAACGTTGCCATCAACTGAGACCCTTGCATTGCCGTCGAGCAAGCTGTCCTTCACACCGCGTCCTGCGACAACGGCGAGCAAACAACGCGCCCGCGCGACGGTTGCGAGCACGCGGTCCCGTGACCACGCAATGGCGCAATGACGCAATGGCGTAGTGCGTAGTGCGTAGTGCGTAGTGCGTAGTGCATGGTGCGTGATGCGTGGTGCGTGATGTGGTTGAACCACTACACCATCACGACATTACGCCGTTGCGACATTACGCCGTTGCGACATTGCGACGTTGCGACGTTACGCAGTCGCGTGATCATTCACACTTTTTCAAGGCATCGACATGCCCACCCTCAAGATCGGCGACGCCGACCTCTATTACGAAGAATACGGTCAAGGCCATCCTCTGCTGCTCCTGGCACCCGGCGGCCTGCTCTCGCACATCGAACTGTGGCGCACGACGCGCGATGGCCGGCCACGCGATTGGCCCGATCCGATCGCAGCGTTCGCCCTTGACTATCGCGTGATTGCGATCGATCAGCGTAACGCCGGTCGCTCACACGCACCGGTGCGCGCCGGCGATGGTTGGCACACGTATGTTCAAGATCATCTTGGTTTGCTGGATGCGTTGGGCATTGACCGCTTTCACGTGCTGGGGTCATGCATCGGCGCGTCCTTCGCATTGAAGCTCTGCGAACAGGCACCCAGCCGTGTGACAGCGGCTGTGTTGCAGCAACCGATCGGGCTTACCGAACAGAACGCCGATAGCCGTGCAGAGACGTTCGAGGAGTGGGCCGCGGGCGTGCAGCAGCGCAATGCGTCAGTCACCGCCGACGATATTGCCGGTTTTCGACGCAACCTCTTCGATCGCGATTTCGTCTACAGCGTGACGCGCGACGCCGTGCAACGCAACCCTGTGCCCCTGCTCGTGCTGGCAGGCAACGACCTGCTCCATCCCGCCGAGGTGGCCGATGAGATCGTTGCGTTGTCGCCCCATGCACGGAAGGTTGCGCACTGGAAAGGAACAGACAATCGCGCGACGTATATCAACGAGATACGAGAATTTTTGGAAACCGCGCAGTCCGCGCCTGCGCCGCACGCGGCGGCGACGGAAATAACGTAATCGGGTAATCGGGTAATCGTGTTGGTGTGTTGGTGTGTTGGCGCCAACGTCACACGATGCGAATCAGACCGTCTTGTTCCGATTTTTCACCGCACCCACGATTGCGGTCAGAATCGCACCGCCAGCGCCACCGGCAACAAGCTGCGCGATGATGGCCTGGATACTGAAGTTGCCGCTTTGTACGGCGCCTGCGACGGCGGGCATCAGCATCGTCACGATTTGACCGAGAATACCGCCGCCCACCAAACCTGCAATCGTATTGCCCACCGTGCCGAGATCGAACTTCGGCGATGTTTTTCCGACGGCGTTGCCCCCTGCCGCGCCTGCAATCAAGTCAATCAGAATTTGTTCCATATGTCCCCCAGAGAACGTTGGATAACAAAGGCGACTACGCTTGAACCTCAATCCGCATCACGCGGAAAAGCAGCAGGCTCTACCGCGACTCTACTCTTGGATGCCGTCGTCGCGGTATTTTTTTCACCAAGCCGACGGGCCTGGGCGACAACGCAGTAGAGAAGGTGCGGCGTGGTGGGCGCATGCGCTTACGATGATCGCATTCGGGTGCCACGCCGTTGATGCGCCTTCGGCCATCGCGTTCAGATAGGCTTGCGCCCTCATCGCAGCGCTCGCTCAGGGCTCGCCGACCTGTACCAGCGTCTTCCCGAAGTTCTGGCCTTTCAATAGCCCAATCAATGCCTGCGGCGCCGCGTCGAGTCCGTGCACGACATGCTCGCGATACCGCAACTTACCGTCCGCGATCCACTGCCCTGCATCGCGCAGAAAGTCGTCCATTTGCGTAGCGGCAAACTCGGTTTGAATGAAGCCGCGCAACGTCAGGCTCTTGCCCATGATCAGCGCCATGGCATTCGGCAATCGATCGTCGCCGCCAGTGCCGCCCGTGCGCGCGTTGTATTGCGAGATCAAACCGCAGACGGGAACCCGTGCAAACATATTCAACCTCGGCAGCACGGTGTCCCACACTTTGCCGCCCACATTTTCAAAGTACACGTCGATACCATTCGGGCTGGCCTTGGCTAACTGCGCCGCAAAGTCAGGCGCCTTGTAATCGGCAACCGCATCGAACCCCAATTCGTCCCTCACATAAGCAAGCTTCTCTGCCCCAGTGGTTATCCCGACGGCGCGCGCCCCATGAATGCGTGCGATCTGCCCCACTGCCGAGCCCACCGCACCGCTGGCGCCTGCCACCACCACCGTTTCGCCCGCCTTCGGACGTCCGATATTGCGCAGGCCGGAGTAAGCGGTGAATCCCGTCATACCCAGCACGCCCAGGGCGGTGGATGGCGGGGCGATGTCGGGATCGATGCGACGCAGGTCGCTCCCATCCGATACGGCAAAACGCCGCCATCCCGAGAACGCCAATACCCACGTCCCCACCGGCCATTCCGGATGACGGGATTGCCGCACGCGCGACACCGTGCCCCCCACCATCACTTGCCCGATCTCGATCGGATCGTTGTAGGACTTCTCGCCGCGGATCCACCAGCGCATGTAGGGATCGATCGAGAGATAGATGGTTTCGAGCAGCACCTCGCCTGCGCCGGGAACAGGCATATCGACCTCTTCCAATCGGAAGTCGGTAAGTTGCAAATCAGCGTCGGGGCGCGCCGCCAGAACTATCTGCTGGTTTTGAATCGGGTTCATTCGTCAGTCCTAAATTGAAAGGCACTTGCACGACGCACGTCACTCGCGTACACAGTGTATGTGAACAAAGTAATTGACATACACTGTGTATGTCAATGCATGATTCAGGAGAAGGGACGTCATGACGCGTCAAAAACGCTCGGACATGATCGCCAGCACGCGCGGCAAACTCATCGCCGCCGGCCGCAAGGCGTTCGGTGCCAAGGGCTATGCCGACACCGCCACGGAAGATCTGACGGCCGATGCCGATCTCACCCGCGGCGCGCTTTACCATCACTTCGGCGGCAAGAAAGGCCTGCTGGAGGCAGTGATTGCGCAGATCGATGCAGAATCCGCCCTGCGGCTGCAGGCGATCGTGGACCAGGCTGCCACCCCCTGGGACGGGTTCGTCGAAGAAAGCGTGGCGTGGATCGAGCTGGCGCTCGAACCTGAAATTCAGCGAATCGTGCTGCTCGACGGCCCGGCCGTTCTGGGCGACCCCACGCGTTGGGCAAGTCAGAGCGCCTGTCTGGCCAGCACGAAGCGCAGCATCGAAACGTTGATCGATCAGAAGGTGATCAAGCCTGTGGATGCCGAAGCAACGGCTTATCTGGTCAATGGCGCGGCGCTCAATGCATCGCTGTGGATTGCAAGTGCCGAGGATCCGCGCGCAGCCGCGGGGAAAGCCCTTGCGAGCATGCGGGCGCTGCTGGCGGGATTGCGGCGGTAGTAGCGGGGGGAGGCAGAGCCGAACGCGGGTTGGCGGCGCCGGCAGCGCTCGTGGCAGCGAGATCATGGCGCCAAGGTAACGCCGGCAGCAATGATAGCGTCGCCAGAAAACAAAAAAGCACAGCCTGAGCTGTGCTTCTTGGTCCTTGCTGGTACAAGGTGTTGACCAAATCAATGGTCGGGGCGAGAGGATTCGAACCTCCGACTCCTGCGTCCCGAACGCAGTACTCTACCAGGCTGAGCTACGCCCCGTTGTCGTGCAATTTACCGTCGTGCATTGTAGGCGGTATTCACGGCATTTTTCGTGCTGCGCGTACTTTTCTATCGTGCGAACTTCGGTGACCTGCTTGTTGTGCCCACATCACGGTTGAACTTTACGCTCAATAACGTGGCCTCCAGACATTCGTCCGTCAGCAAAATGCGCCCAACTTCCTGCTCGGGCCAATCAACGTGGAAGGCTTTCGCCGCATGTCGTTTGACCCAGGTCTTTCAACCTTTTTTCTTCAGCGATCTCGGTTAACCGCGAAAGCGCAAAATTCTAACAGAGATTCTTGATAAACGGAAATTGGGTAGCCGGCGAGTGCTTCGCGCGCCAACTGTGCCTCCTGGCGCGCCGCCTCGCGGGCATGCTCCAGGGCATCCGTTTCGCGAATCGCGGCGGCCACAGCTTCGAAATCGGCGTCGCCGGTTTCGATCGCCGTGCGGATCATGGCGCGCTGCTCGGGCGTGCCCACTTCCATCACGCGGATCAGCGGCAGCGTGGGTTTGCCTTCGCGCAAATCATCGCCCACGTTCTTGCCCAGCGCGTCGGCCGCGCCGCTGTAGTCGAGCACATCGTCCACCAATTGGAAGGCGGTGCCGATGTGGCGGCCATAGGCTGCAGCGGCCTCTTCCTGCTCGGGCGTGGCATTGGCGATGACCGCGCCCACGCGGGCAGCGGCTTCGAACAGCTTTGCCGTTTTGTAGCGCACCACTTGCAGATAGCGTTCTTGCGACACATCCGGATCGTGCACGTTGAGCAATTGCAGCACTTCGCCTTCGGCGATCACAGTAGTGGCTTCTGACAGGATCTTCATGACCCGCATCGAATCCACATCCACCATCATTTCGAACGAGCGCGAATACAGATAGTCGCCCACCAGCACGCTGGCGGCATTGCCGAAGACGGCGTTGGCCGTCTGGCGGCCGCGGCGCAGATCGGATTCGTCGACGACGTCGTCGTGCAGCAAAGTGGCCGTATGGATGAACTCCACGACAGCGGCCAGGACGTGATGATTGCGCCCTTCGTAACCCAGGGCACGCGCGATCATCAGCACCAGCGCGGGGCGCATGCGCTTGCCGCCGGCGCCCACGATGTAATCGCCAATGGTTCGGATCAGAACGACTTCGGAGTCGAGACGAGCGCGAATGACCGCGTCGACCTCTTTCATGTCCTCGGCGATGGGGGCAATCAGTTCAGGCAGGTTCAAGACGTTTCCGAATCAAGGAGCCGGACGGCTCATCAGGCATCAAACAACATGCAACGAGGTGCGGTCGCTGAAAAGCGTATGCGCGGCGCCCGGGGCAATGCGGGATTTCGCCTGAGATTATACGGGCGGGCGCAAGGGGGGCCCGGGAGTAGTGCCGGATTGAGCCATCCGCGCGCGCCAGGGTGCGCCGCTTGAAAACAACACCCGTACGGCGCTAAGGTCTTGCCCCAGCACAGCTTTTTGACTTCTTCGGGATCCCGCGCTAGAATCTTTGGCTCAGCATTTATTCGCTGAATTTTCCAAGGAATATCCCATGTACGCGGTCATAAAAACCGGTGGCAAGCAGTATCGTGTTGCCAGCGGTGAAAAACTTAAAATCGAACAGATACCGGCTGACATTGGGCAAGAAATCACCCTGGACGTACTGTCCGTGGGCGAAGGCGATCAACTGAAAGTTGGTACGCCGTTCGTCACGGGCGCTGCGGTCACGGCAACGGTTCTTGCGCATGGCCGCCACGACAAAGTCAAGATCTTCAAGATGCGCCGTCGCAAGCACTATCAGAAGCGTCAGGGCCACCGTCAAAACTACACCGAAATTCAAATCAGCGACATCACGATCTAAGGCTCGCGCCTCGGATCCGATTTGAATCGGTCGCTAATTAGCAGGAGCTAAACATGGCACAGAAAAAGGGCGGCGGCTCTACGCGTAACGGTCGCGACTCAGAATCGAAGCGACTCGGCGTCAAGGCATTTGGCGGCGAACTCATCAATGCAGGCTCGATCATCGTGCGTCAGCGCGGTACGTCGTTCCACCCCGGTGTGAACGTCGGCATCGGCAAAGACCACACGCTGTATGCGCTGGTCGACGGCAACGTGAAGTTCTCGGTCAAGGGCGCCTTGAACAAGCGCACCGTGTCCATCGTCGCAGCCGCCGAGTAATCTCGCGCGAGCAACGATAGATCTAGCGGTATGCTGAAAGCCCTGTCGCGCGCGGCAGGGCTTTTTGCATGGCGGCCCAAAAGGCGTCAGACCGCTCGGGCCGGCATATCGCTATGGTGATGCCGGCCGCTCTGCTCTCCCACTCTTTTTATATCGACATCCATCATGAAATTCGTTGACGAAGCCACCATCGAAGTCGTCGCCGGCAAAGGCGGCAATGGCGTGGCGAGCTTTCGCCGCGAAAAATTCATTCCGTTCGGCGGCCCCGACGGCGGTGACGGCGGACGCGGCGGCAGCATCTTCGCCATCGCCGACCGCAACATCAACACGCTGATCGACTTCCGCTACGCCCGCCTGCATCGCGCCAAAGGCGGCGAGAACGGCCGCGGCTCGGATCAGTTCGGCGCCGCCGCCCCCGACATCACGCTGCGCGTGCCGGTAGGCACCATCATTCACGACGCCGAAACGGGCGATCAGCTGTTCGACTTGAACACCCACGGCGAACAGGTCACGCTGGCTGCCGGCGGCGACGGCGGCATGGGCAACCTGCACTTCAAGTCGAGCGTGAACCGCGCACCGCGTCAATGGACGCCGGGCCGCGAGGGCGAGCAACGCAAGCTGCGCCTCGAACTCAAGGTGCTGGCCGACGTGGGCCTCCTGGGCCTGCCCAATGCCGGCAAGTCCACGTTCATCAGCCGCGTGTCCAATGCGCGTCCGAAGATTGCCGATTATCCGTTCACCACGTTGCATCCCAACCTGGGTGTGGTGCGTACGTCGGCAGCCCGCAGCTTTGTCGTGGCCGATATTCCGGGACTGATCGAAGGCGCCTCGGAAGGTGCCGGTCTGGGTCACCTGTTCCTGCGCCACCTGGCGCGCACGCGGGTACTTTTGCATCTGGTCGATGTGTCGTCGCCCGATCCGGATTTCGATCCGGTTCCGCAAGCCGTGTCGGACGCCCGCGCCATCGTTGAGGAATTGCGCCGCTACGATCCGGAGCTGGCCGACAAGCCGCGCTGGCTCGTGCTCAACAAGTTCGACATGGTGGCCGATGCCGAAGAAACCAAGAAGCGCTTCGTGGCCGACTACGGCTGGAAGGGCCCGGTATTCGCCATCTCCGGCCTGACGGGCGACGGCACGCAGGATCTGATCTATGCGTTGCAGGATGCGCTGGACGCCGCAGCGCGCGCCGAGCACGAAACGCAGGATCGCGCCGATGGCAGCTACATCGCACCCGATCCGCGCTTCGACGAAACCCGCTCCGACGCCAGCCGGGTTGAGCCCACCGATCCCCGCTTCGACGAGACCCGCTCCAATACCGAACGATGATGCACTCCGACTTGGGCTCACCTGCTGCCGGTGAGGCAGTTTCTTCCTCTTCGGCCTCGGCGATCGCGTCCGCGCATCGCATTGTGGTCAAAGTCGGATCATCCCTGGTCACCAACGAGGGCCGCGGCCTGGACCGCCCCGCCGTTGCGCACTGGGCTGCCCAGATCGCTACCTTGCGCCAGCAAGGCCGCGAAGTCGTGCTCGTGTCCAGCGGCGCCATCGCCGAAGGCATGGCGCGGCTGGGCTGGCGCAAGCGCCCCGTGGTGATGCACGAATTGCAAGCTGCGGCGGCCGTGGGCCAGATGGGCCTCGTGCAAGCCTACGAGGCCGCGTTTGCGCAGCACGGCCTGCATACCGCACAGATCCTGCTTACCCACGAAGATCTAGCCGATCGTCATCGCTACCTGAACGCACGCTCGACCTTGTTTGCGCTGCTGCGCCTGGGCGTCGTGCCGATCGTGAATGAAAACGATACCGTGGTCACCGACGAAATTCGGTTCGGCGACAACGATACGTTAGGGGCGCTGGTCACCAACCTGATCGAAGCCGATGCCCTCATCATTCTGACCGACCAGCGCGGCCTGTATGGCGCGGATCCCCGCAAGCAGCCCGATGCGCCGTTCATTGCACAAGGCCAGGCGGGCGATCCCGTGCTCGAAGCCATGGCGGGCGGCGCGGGCAGCACGGTGGGAACCGGCGGCATGCTGACGAAAATTCTGGCCGCGAAACGCGCGGCCCGCAGCGGCGCCCACACGGTGATCGCCAGCGGCCGCGAGCAAAACGTATTGACGCGCTTGTCCCAAGGCGAGTCGATCGGCACGGAACTGCGCGCGGTGCTGCCGGTATGGTCGGCACGCAAGCAATGGCTGGCAGATCATCTGCGTCTGCGCGGCCGCGTGGTGCTGGATGCGGGTGCCGTGCGCGCCCTCACGCAGGAAGGCAAAAGTTTGCTGTCGATCGGCGTGGTGTCGGTCGAAGGCGAGTTCGAGCGCGGCGATGTGGTGGCCTGCATGGATGACGCTGGCCGCGAATGCGCGCGCGGGCTGATCAACTATTCAGCCGCCGATACGCGCCGCATCTTGCGTGAGCCCTCAACGCGCATTGCGCAGATACTGGGCAGCATGACCGATCCCGAATTGATGCATCGGGATAACCTCGTGATCGTGGCGAACCCCAAAGCGTAGTCAACGTTGGCGGTCGTCCCTTACCGATCGCCAGCCGCCATCCCCACGTGGAACGTATGCACTGGATAGCACGGCTGCGGCGCTTCAAGCGTCGGGCGTCAATCGCTGCACATCGCAGCCGATGACGGTATGACGTCACCCAAAAACATATAACCCCACCGCCGCACGGCCATCACCGGCAGCACCATGCCCTGGCGCTCGGCCTTGCGCTTCAAGCGGGAGACGAGCACATCCACGCTGCGCGGTTTGTTGGCACCGATTCCGATGGCGGCATGGCTCGGCCACGCGGCTTCGGCCATATCGCTACGGTGCAGCGGCCGCCCCGCCATGCCGATCAGCAACACCATCAGCACGCGTTCCGAGGCGGTCAGCCGCAGACAATCGTTGCTTGGACTGACCAACGTGCTGCCGCCATCCAGCAACCGCCACCCCGGCGACACGTCGCGATGCGATCGGCGCAGGATGGACGTCCAATCAACCCGATTCGCGGACAAGTCCATTGCGCCCGGCTGCGCGAGGCGACGTACGACCGCACGCAACGCGGCGGCGAGTTCAATCGCCGACACATCCGAGGCATAACACGCATCCGCGCCGGCCTGCAGCGCCAGCACGCGCAGCGCGACGTCGGCACCGGCCCGAACGACGACGACGGGCGTGGCGGCATCCACCCGACGAATGCATGCCATTGCCTCATCGAGCGGCCGGGCATCGCCCACCAGCAGGATGGCCACCGCCCCATGCGGCGCATACAGGCGTGCAAACGCTGACGGACTTTCAAAGGCCTGCACATCGTAGCCCTGGTCCAACAACAACGCCGCGTAGTCACTGCCGGCGACGCCCGCAGCTTGCAGGACGATAAGTCCAGGTCGATATCGCATGGCACTTGCTCTCTAGAAAATCACATACGTGATGTCGTAATCACCATTGTGATCGAGGTGCAAGATTCAATCGGGTTGTGAAGACATTTTCAGACCGATTGAGGGATACCCGCCATCTGCGCGGGATGACGCAGCGAGAACTGGGCGAGGCGTCAGGCATGTCGCAAGCGGCCGTTGCGAGCTATGAGGGTCGGCAGCGCAAGCAGTCGCGACGCATCATGGATCTGGCGCGGGCGCTAGAGGTCAATCCCGAGTGGCTCGAATCAGGAAAGGGTCCCATGGCGCCGGCGACGCCGGGATACGGGCCCGCCGCGCCGCCGAAACAACATCGGCTCATGGAAGGCCGCGCATCGACGGCAGGCGACGGCGATTGGCCCTTTGCATCGATCTCGCGCAGCGAATACGAGGCCCTGACCGAGGACCAGCGCCGCACCGTCGAAAACGTCGCGCGCGTCATGGTCGACGACTATGCGATTGCAGCCCGCTCGCGCACCAAGCCGTCACCCAAAAATAAACCGCGCCGTGGATGAACCAGCGGCGCGGTGAACGGCTCCCTTGCGGTTACCGGGTATGGCTTTGACGCTTAACGGCGCGGGGCGGCGGGCGGCACGCCCATCGAACCGGGAGCGCCGGTCGAACCCGGTGCCACGCCGGCGGGCGGCACAGCGGCATCGCCGCGGATGCGGGCAGCCAGTTCGGTCGCTTCTTGCGCCGAACCGACGCTGAAGGCCAGCACGCCGCGATTCAGCGGCTCAGAGATGCGCGGTGCGGCGACCAGTTGACGGTCGACCACCAGCGCGAGCATCTTGCCGATGTTTTGCGTGGAGATGTCGGTCAGCTTGCGTGCACCAGCTTCAGTGAAGCGCAGACCTACGAAGTTCACACCTTGCTTGTCGACGAGCGCGGCCGACTCGGACAGGTCGTCACGGGTCAGTACGGCCTGACGCTGCATGTACAGGGCGCCGTCGGGCAGCTTCACTTCCATCATGCCGGGAGCACTCTGCGGCTGAGCCAGATAGAACTCGACCGGCGAACTGGTCGACGCTTCGGCCGGCGAAGTCGCGGGTGCAGGCGTGCCGGCAGGTGCGGTCGACGTCGCAGGCGTGGTGCCGGCGGCGCGTTGCGAAGGCGTTTGGCAACCTGCCAAAGCCAAGCTGAGCACAACCAGTGCAGGCGCCAATTTACGGACGTTGATGGGCATAGTGTTTCTTCCTATGTACTTGGTTCCAGGGAACCGAATTTTTAAAATCGGCAGTTACAAAAAAGTGTACAGGGGCAAACCCGCCCTCGTCCAAGTGTTCTGATTCAAGATGTAAAAGCGATTATCCACTTGGCACATCGAGATTGATCACTCGCCACCCTATAATTGCCGCTCACGCAGGGGTACTGATTGCGGGCTACGCCCGGTTTCGGTTGAGAGAGTCCCTTCTGACCAGTACGGATAATGCCGATGCTGGGAGCGCTTTCCGGCTGGCAGTAGCAAACCGCTTGCCCGGCATATCGATCTCCCCGATCGGCTCCAACTTTTTTGGAGCTTTCATGAACGCCAATCCCAAGTTTTTAGCCGCCACCGCGGAAGTCGATGCCGCCGCCGTGGCGCCGCTGCCGCAATCCCGCAAGATTTACGAACAAGGCTCGCGCCCCGATATTCGCGTGCCGTTTCGCGAAATCACGCAGGCCGACACGCCCACGATGTTTGGCGGTGAGACCAATCCGCCGCTGACGGTATACGACACCAGCGGTCCGTATACCGACCCCACCGTGAAAATCGACATTCGGCGCGGCCTGCCGGAAGTGCGCCGCGCCTGGATCGACGAACGCGGCGACACGGAAGTGCTGGCAGGCCCGTCGAGCGACTACGGCCGCGCCCGATTGACCGACCCGCAACTCACGGCGCTGCGCTTCGATCTGCAGCGACCGCCCCGCCGTGCCAAGGCCGGCGCCAACGTGTCGCAAATGCACTATGCCCGCCGCGGCATCGTCACACCCGAAATGGAGTACGTGGCGCTGCGCGAGGGCCTGCGCCGCGAACACTATCTGGAATCGCTGCGCGCCAGCGGCCCGGATGGCGAGAAACTGGTCAAACGGTTGCTGCGCCAGCATCCCGGGCAATCGTTCGGCGCCGCGATCCCGGCCACGATCACCCCCGAGTTCGTGCGCGACGAGATCGCACGCGGGCGGGCCATCATTCCAGCCAACATCAACCACCCCGAAGTGGAGCCGATGGCCATCGGCCGCAACTTTCTGGTCAAGATCAACGCCAACATCGGCAACTCCGCGCTCAGTTCCAACATCAACGCCGAAGTCGAGAAGATGACCTGGGCGATCCGCTGGGGCGGCGACACGGTGATGGATTTGTCCACCGGCAAGCACATTCACGAAACCCGCGAGTGGATCATTCGCAACTCGCCGGTGCCGATCGGCACGGTGCCGATCTATCAAGCCCTCGAGAAGGTGGACGGCAAAGCCGAAGACCTGACCTGGGAAATTTTCCGTGACACCTTGATCGAACAAGCCGAGCAAGGGGTGGACTACTTCACCATCCACGCCGGCGTGCGCCTGCCCTTCATTCCGATGACCGCCGACCGCATGACGGGCATCGTGTCGCGTGGCGGCTCGATCATGGCGAAGTGGTGTCTGGCGCATCACAAGGAAAGCTTTCTTTACGAACGCTTCGAAGAGATCTGTGAAATCATGAAGGCCTACGACGTGAGCTTCTCGCTCGGCGACGGCCTTCGCCCTGGCTCTGCCTACGACGCCAACGACGAAGCACAATTTGCCGAACTCAAAACGTTGGGCGAGCTGACGAAAGTCGCGTGGCAACACGACGTGCAGGTCATGATCGAAGGCCCGGGCCACGTGCCGATGCAGATGATCAAAGAGAACATGGATCTGCAGCTCGAGCACTGCCATGAAGCGCCCTTCTACACCCTGGGCCCGCTGACCACCGATATCGCCCCTGGCTACGACCACATCACGTCGGGCATCGGCGCGGCCTTGATCGGCTGGTACGGCACGGCCATGCTGTGCTACGTGACGCCCAAGGAACACCTTGGCTTGCCGAACAAGAAAGATGTGAAGGACGGCATCATCACCTACAAGATTGCGGCGCACGCCGCCGATCTGGCGAAGGGTCATCCGGGTTCGGCGATTCGCGACAACGCGCTCTCGAAGGCGCGCTTCGAGTTTCGCTGGGACGATCAGTTCAACCTCGGGCTCGATCCGGATACCGCAAAGGAATTTCACGACGAAACCCTGCCGAAGGACTCGATGAAAGTCGCGCACTTCTGCTCGATGTGCGGCCCGCATTTCTGCAGCATGAAGATCACGCAGGATGTGCGCGAATACGCAGCCAATCAGAAGGTTTCTGAAAGCGACGCGCTCAAGCTGGGCATGCAGGAGAAAGCGGTAGAGTTCGTGCGCCGCGGCGCCGAGGTGTATCACAAGCTGTAGGTATGGTCTGGTGGGCGGCTAACCAGCGCCCACCGCACTACCCCGCCGACTCGGCGTCTGCCTTGTCCTGCAGCAACATCACCAGCTTCAGCTCAGGATGCGTGGCCAGGCGAAACGTGACTTGCTGAAAGCGCAGCCGGCCCGATTTCGGATGGTCGAATTCGCGCAAGCCCCCTTCGCGTTCGATCACGGCGTGGCGCGTCCACCAGTGGGCAAAGACCGTACTGTCGCGGCTAAGCGACTCGGCCAGCACCTGCACATCCGGTTCATCGAGATGGGCACCGGCATCGGCGCGAAACTCCGCCACCACGCGGCGGGCGCGCTGCTCCCAATCGACCACCAGCGCGCGAGCCTCCGGTGCCATGAAGATGTAGCGCAACAAGTTGGGGGCCGCATCGCGGGTGGTATAGCCCGCAAAGAGCGTGTCGAACGCACCGTTGAAAGCCAGGATATTCCACGCGCGATCCAGCACATAGGCGGGCGCATCGACCGCCGCAACGCAGGCATCGAGCACGCCCTGCATGCCGACCGGGTCGTCACGCGGGGCTTGCGGATCGGCGCATTCGGCCAGCTCGAACAGGTACGCGCGTTCGGCGCGCGCCATTTGCAATACCCCTGCGAGTCGCGCCCACACGGCCGGCGACACGACCACGTCGCGCCCTTGCTCGATCCAGGTGTACCAGGTGACGCTGATGCCGCACAGTTGCGCGACCTCTTCGCGCCGCAAACCGGGCGTGCGCCGGCGCGGCCCATCGGGCAAGCCTGCCATGCGCGGCGTGAGCCGCGATCGCGCCTCGCGCACGAACGCACCCAAGGCCTGGCGACGCATGGGCGTGCCGCCCGACACATCAACAGGTGCGCGCGCCTCCCCTTGGGTCATTGCGTTCAGCCCAACTGCGCGGCGAGCGAGCGCCGCACGTCTTCTTCGCGACGCTCGCTGCGCTCGACCATGTCCTGAAACTGGTCGTCGCCGATCAGGCCGACGTTGAAGTACTGCGACTGCGGATGACTGAAGTAAAAGCCCGACACGCTCGAGGCCGGCATCATGGCGTAGCTCTCGGTGAGCTGCATGCCGATGTCTTCGCAGTCCAGTACCTCGAACATCTCGCGCTTGACGATGTGCTCGGGGCAAGCCGGATAGCCTGGCGCGGGCCGGATGCCTTGGTACTTCTCGGCGATCAAATCCTCATTGGTGAGCGACTCGTCGGCGATGTAGCCCCACAGGTCGCGGCGCACGCGCGAGTGCAGGCACTCGGCAAACGCTTCGGCCAGGCGGTCGGCCATGGCCTTGAGCATGATGCTGGAGTAGTCGTCGAGCGCTTTCTCGAACTCGGCTTCTTTCTTCTCGATGCCCAGCCCACCCGTTACCGCGAAGAGGCCGATGTAATCGGCGACGCCGGTCGACTTCGGTGCGATGTAGTCGGCCAGGCATTTGTTTTCCACGCCTTCACGCTTGGCGCCCTGCTGACGCAAATTACGCCAGGTAAAGAGCACCTTTTCGCGCGACTCGTCGGCATACACCTCGATGTCTTCCTCATTGACCGTGTTGGCCGGATAGAAAGCGATCACGCCATTGGCCGACAACCACCGATTTTCGATGATGCGTTTGAGCATGGCCTGGCCATCGGCCAATACCTTGCGTGCCTGCTCGCCCACCACCTTGTCGTCGAGAATGGCTGGGTATTGGCCGAAGAGGCTCCATGTCTGGAAGAACGGGGTCCAGTCCAGATACTGGGCGATGTCGGCCAGATCGTAATTCTTGAACGTGCGGCGACCGATGAATTTGGGTCGCGGCGGCGTGTACGTCGACCAGTCGATGGCAGGCTTGGTTTTGCGCGCATCGGACAGCGGCAAGAGCGGGGTGGCCTTGCGGTTCGCATGACGCCGGCGCACGTCGTCGTAGTCGGACGCGATCTCGGCGATGTAGGCCTCAGCCTGCGACGACATCAGATTGGTCGCCACGCCTACCGACCGGCTGGCATCGGGCACGTAAATGGTGGGGCCTTCGTAATGCGGCGCAATCTTGACGGCCGTGTGCACGCGGCTGGTGGTGGCGCCGCCGATCAGCAAAGGCATCTTGCGGCTGCGGAAATAATCATCGCGCTGCATCTCGGACGCCACGTAGGCCATTTCTTCGAGACTGGGCGTGATCAAGCCGGAGAGCCCGATGATGTCGACCTTCTCGGCCTTGGCCGTTTCGAGAATCTTGGCGCACGGCACCATGACGCCCATGTTGACGACCTCGAAGTTATTGCACTGCAGGACCACCGATACGATGTTCTTGCCGATATCGTGCACATCGCCCTTCACGGTGGCGATCACGATCTTGCCCTTGGCGCGCACGTCGCCACCGGCCGCGGCGATCTGCCGCTTTTCCTCTTCGATGAACGGGATCAGATGGGCCACGGCCTGTTTCATCACCCGTGCCGACTTCACCACCTGCGGCAGGAACATCTTGCCGGCACCGAACAGGTCGCCCACGATATTCATGCCGTCCATCAGCGGGCCTTCGATGACTTCGATCGGGCGGCCGCCACGATCGAAAATCTTCTGGCGCACTTCTTCGGTGTCTTCGACGATGAACGCCGTGATCCCCAGAACGAGCGCGTGCGACAGCCGCTTTTCGACTTCCTGGTCGCGCCAGGCCAGGTCTTCTTCCTTCTTGGCGCCGGAGCCCTTGACCGTTTCGGCCAACTGCACGAGACGTTCGGTCGGCGTGCGCTCGTCGGCCGGATCGGTTTTGCCCACCGGCGGATTGCGATCGAGGATGACGTCCTCGACCAAGTCGCGCAGGTTGTTGTCCAGATCCGCATACACGCCCAACTGCCCGGCGTTGACGATCCCCATCGTCAGGCCTTCGCCGATGGCGTAATACAGGAAGACGGTGTGGATCGCTTCGCGCATCAACTCATTGCCGCGGAACGAGAAGCTGACGTTGGAGATACCGCCCGAAATCCGGGCGTGCGGCAGGTTCTCGCGGATCCACTTGGTGCCTTCGATGAAATCGACGGCGTAATGGTTGTGCTCGTCGATGCCGGTGGCGACCGCAAACACGTTGGGATCGAAGATAATGTCCTCAGGCGGAAAACCCACCTCGTCGACCAGGATGCGATAGGCCTTGCCGCAGATGTCCTTGCGGCGCTGCAGCGTATCGGCCTGGCCCTCTTCGTCGAACGCCATCACCACCACGGCGGCACCGTAACGGCGGCACAGCTTGGCGTGATGCAGGAAGGGCTCGATGCCCTCCTTCATCGAGATCGAATTGACGATCGGCTTGCCCTGCACGCACTTCAGGCCGGCTTCGATCACGTCCCACTTCGAGCTGTCGATCATCACCGGTACGCGGGCGATATCCGGTTCGGAGGCGATCAGGTTCAGGAAGCGATGCATGCACGCCAGCGAGTCCAACATGGCTTCGTCCATGTTGATATCGATGATCTGTGCGCCGTTCTCGACCTGCTGGCGCGCGACCGCGAGCGCCTCGTCGTATTTTTCCTCGCGGATCAGCCGCGCAAACATCTTGCTGCCGGTGACGTTGGTGCGCTCCCCAACGTTGACGAAGAGCGTGTCTTCATCGATGTTGAGCGCCTCCAGGCCGGAGAGCCGGGTTTTCACGGCGATCTCGGGCACCACGCGCGGCGTGAGGCTGCCGACCTTCGCAGCGATGGCGCGAATGTGATCCGGGGTGGTGCCGCAGCAGCCGCCTGACATATTCACCAAGCCGGCGCGGGCAAACTCTTCCAGCAACGCGGACGTATCTTCCGGCGTTTCATCGAAGCCCGTGTCGCTCATGGGATTGGGCAGGCCGGCATTGGGATACACGCACACATAGGTGTCGGTGATCTTGGCCAACTCGGCGATGTAGGGGCGCATCAGCGCTGCACCGAGTGCGCAGTTCAGTCCAATAGTGACCGGGCGGGCGTGACGCACCGAGTTCCAGAAGGCTTCAACCGTCTGCCCCGACAGGATTCGGCCCGACGCATCGGTGACGGTGCCGGAGATCATCACGGGCAACCGTACACCGCGCGCCTCGAACACCTCTTCGGTGGCGAAGATTGCGGCCTTGGCATTGAGCGTGTCAAAGATCGTTTCGATCAGCACGATATCGATGCCGCCATCGAGCAAGCCGTTGAGCTGCTCGATATACGCCTCGCGCAATTGATCGAAGGTGACGTTGCGCGCGCCCGGATCGTTCACATCCGGCGAGATGGAGGCCGTTTTGGGTTGCGGCCCCAGGGCGCCCGCCACGAAACGCGGCTTCTCGGGCGTACTGAACTCATCACAGGCCTGGCGCGCGAGCTTGGCCGACGCGACGTTGAGCTCGTAGGCCGTGTCGGGCAAGTCGTAGTCGCCTTGCGCAATCGAGGTCGCACCGAACGTGTTCGTCTCGAGCACGTCGGCGCCCGCTTCGAGGTACTCGCGATGGATGGCGAGAATGACGTCGGGGCGCGTGAGCGACAGCAGCTCGTTATCGCCCTTCAGGTCCTTATCGTGGTCGGCAAAACGCTCGCCGCGGAAGTCTGCTTCGCCGAGTTTGTATTGCTGGATCATCGTGCCCATCGCGCCATCCAGAATCAGGATGCGCTGCGCCAGCGCTTCAACAAAAGCGCCACCGTGGGTATAGGCGGAGAGGGGGTAATGAAGTCTGGGAGTGGACACGCGTGACCCTGAATGTGGCGTAAACGCAAAAAGCGCCGAAAAATCAACCCTCAATCGTACCAAACAGGTCGAAGGAGCGCTTACCCCGTGATACAGTTTCGCCCCGAAACGGTGCTTTCGGCGCGCCGGCTTCGAGCCAACGAGCTTCGAAGCCGCGCACTGCGAAAGTTAAACGGGAAACAGGAAGGGTTCGCCCCCAGCCTGTGCTGCCCCCGCAACGGTCAGCCTGCGTTCTGCAGGCCAGCCCGATACCGGCCGGTTTCGACACGGTGCGCTGCCCGATGAGGCTGCCGCGCCATTTTCGTGAACGACGTGCGGGGTCGCGCGTCACACCTGGGTTCAAGCTCTCATGACATCCCCCGTATTGCGCCAGTGCGCAGGCCTCGCCGCCTGTCTGGCTCCGCTCTTTGCCGTCGCGCAAACCACCGCTCCCGCCAACACGCTCGACACCATCGTCGTCACCGCCCGTGCGCCGCAAGATGCGCGCGATGTGCTGGGCGATGTGACCGTGATCGACCGTCAAACGCTGGATGCCGCCGGCCAAAGCAGCCTGGCCGAAGTGCTCTCGCGTGCGCCCGGTATCGAGTACAGCAATAACGGCGGCCCGCAAACGTCGTCCAGCCTGTTCATCCGCGGTGCGAACTCCAACCAGACCCTGGTGCTGGTGGACGGCATTCGCGTCAACTCGCCGGTGACGGGCCTGGCGTTCCTCGAGACCTTTCCGCCCGACGCCATCGAGCGCGTGGAAGTGCTGCGCGGTTCGGCCAGTAGCCTGTACGGCGCCGACGCCATCGGCGGTGTGGTCAACATCATCACGCGCCGCGGCAACGAAGACCGTCCGCTGTCGGCCTACGGCTCGGTGGGCTACGGCACCTACGGCACCGCCCGCACCCGCCTGGGCTTGTCGGGCGCGTCGCAAGGGTTCGACTACTCGCTGTCGGCCGGCTACGGCCAGAGCCGCGGATTCAACGCGACCTCGCCCAAGAATTTTTCGCACAATCCGGATCGCGACGGCTACTACCAGAATGACTTCTCGGGTTCGTTGGGTTATCGCTGGGCGCCCGGCCATCACGTGGGTGTGACCGCTTACTCGGCGCGCATCAACGGCCAATACGATGCCGGCCCTGACTTCCTCACCGGTGCGTATTACAACGACCGCGCGATCACGCGCCAGCAGGTCTACACGATCACCAGCACCGACGACATCACCGATCGTTGGCAGAGCGTGGCCCGCCTGGGCTATGGCCGCGACGATCAGCGCAACCTGTCGTCGTTCCCCTCGCGCTTCGGCAGCGAACAGCACACGTATACGTGGCAGAACAACTTCAAGCTCACGCAGCAGCAACAACTCTCGCTGGTGCTCGAGCGCCTCGAAGAACGCGTCACCGGCAGCACGTCCTACTCGCCCAACGATCGCGACACCAATTCGGTGGGCCTGATCTATCGCGGCGAGTTCGGTCCGCACCATGTGCAGCTCAACGCGCGCAATGATCACAGCTCGGTATATGACGACGAAACCACGGGCGGCATCGCCTACGGTTTCGACCTCACACCGCGCGTGCGGGTGGGCGTGGCCGGCAACACCGGCTTCAAGACCCCGACGTTCCAGGATCTGTACTTCCCGTTTTACGGCAATCCGGATCTGAAGCCCGAGCGCTCGCGCAATGTGGAAGCCAGCATCCGCTACACCGGCGACGCCACGCGCCTGTCGGCCGTGGTGTACCGCAACAAGGTCAAGGATCTGATCGCCAGCGGCCCGCCTGACTATCTGCCGTACAACGTGAATCGCGCCACGCTCGAAGGCGTCACCTTGTCTGCCGAACACGACATCGGTGCCACCACCTTGCGCGGCAGCGCCGACTTCTCGAATCCGGAAGACGACAAGACGGGCAATCAACTGGCCCGTCGCGCCAAGCAAGTGTTCCGTTTCGGTGCCGACCATCGCTTCGGCGCGTTCAAGGTGGGCACGGAAGTGCTCGTGTCGGGCAAGCGTTACGATGATGCGGCAAACACGACGCGCCTGGGCGGCTACACGCTGCTCAATCTTCTGGCGTCGTACGACATCACCAATCGCCTGCAAGCCCAGGTGCGTTGGAACAACGTGCTGGATCGAGACTACACCTTGGCCAACAGCTACTACACGCCCGGCTCGAACGTCTTCTTCAATCTGAACTGGAAGATGTAAAGCCATGACCGCCGCGCCTGAGAAGCACGCGGCGGTTGAGGCGTGGCCGATCGGCCGCGCGGCCTGCACCCGCCATCGTTTTGCGACTCTGGCGGGTGTGTTGTTTGTGCTCGCCGCGATACTGCCTGACGCGGCTCGTGCCGAGATCGACGTGGTGGACGATCGCGGCCAGGCCTTGCATCTCGCGGCACCGGTGCAACGCGCGGTGTCGCTCGCGCCGCACATTACCGAACTCGTGTTCGCGGCCGGCGCCGGTCGCCAGTTGGTGGGACGTGACGCCGGCAGCAACTTTCCACCGGAAGCGGCGGCCATCCCATCGGTAGGTGAAGGTTTTCAACCTAACGCCGAGCGGGTGGCCACCCTCGCGCCCGACCTTATTCTGGGATGGCAATCCGCACCGGCAATCCGATTGCTGCAGGTGCTGGGCGCGGGCGCGCCGCCCGTGTATGCCAGCGATCCCACCACCCTGCGCGCGATCCCGAAAGCGGTCCAGGATATGGGCAGGGTGTTTGGCACGACTGGGGTCGCGGATGCCGGTGCGACGGCGCTCGAGCAGCAACTCGATCGGCTTGAACGCACCTACGCGCAACGCACGCCCGTACGCGTATTCATCGCAGTCGCCGAAGCGCCGATCTACACCCTCAACGGCAGCAGCATCGTGAGCGATGCGCTACGGTTGTGCGGCGGCGTCAATGTGTTTGCCGGATTGCCGACGGCCGCCGCGCAACTGTCGCGCGAAGCGCTGCTGGCCAGCGATATCGATGCGATCGTCACCGGCGTGGCTGGCGACGCCGACACGGCATCCAAGCTGCAATTCTGGCAACGCCTGGGCCTGCCCGCCGCGCGCCGCGGCCGCTTGATCGCCATCGATGCCGACCTGCTGTACCGCCCCGGCCCCCGCCTGGTGGACGCCACCGCCACACTTTGCGCAGCGCTGGACGGCGTGCGGAACGCGAAAGACTGAAGGTAAAGGTTCGTGTTTGCCAAAGGCACCAGGATTACACTGGAAGCCAGCAGGAGGCACCTCACTTGACCCACTAAGTCGGGCGCAGGGTCCCGAACTTACAAAGCTTCGTCAGCCACATGTTGTGCAATGCGTCTCTCCGATCACATCACATTCCTTCCCGCATTTTCGTTGGATCGTTGGCATTTCTCGGCATGGCCTGAGACGCTCACGTTCTCCGATACGATCGGGATTGTGGGGCTCTTGGTTACCGTGCTTGGATTCGCCATTGCAGTCAGGCAGATCAACAAAACGCATACCGCTGCGGAAGCGGCAAAGGCCGCGACCGTTGCTACCGTACATTCGTTTCGACGATTTGAGTCGATGACCAACTTGCAGAAAATTGCGGCGCAAACGAAGGTATTGCACGATGTGCTGGTGCAGACACGTATCGAGGCATCTGCAAGCGCGGCAGTTCGACTTCGCGAGATGGTGGCAGAACTGGAAGGCCACCCGACGGGGCCACACGTAAATGAATCCAAACGCTGGCCAAGCATGAAAGAGAACATCTGGAGGATCGAATCGGATCTCAGCCGCGCCCAATCGATAAACCGGCTCGATGTGGACAATCGACTCGAACTACTCGCACGAGTATCTGCCACGCGCGACGAATTTATAACCTTGGCTTCCAAAACCGCAATGGCGGCGTTCTGACATGGCTATTCCCAACGACTATCGCGAAATTGTCCACAAGCTCCTTTCACGCACCGACCAGGGCGAAGTGAAATGGGGCAAAACCTTCCACGCGAGCACGTTTGAAGTTCAGATCTCGCCCGGAACGAAGTTTCAGATCTGGTCTGGCTTCGACGAGAATACCGACTTGGGCTTCGTCGCGTTTTCGCTGAATACCCTCGATGGGGAGCGGCTGGACAATTGGGCAGTGGATGACGGCGAGAACGGCTACGACTTCATGATCAAGCTATATCAAACGGCAAAACGTAGCGCGCACAACGTTGGTGAGACGTTGGACGGCATTCTGGCGCGTCTGAACGAGGCAAGCCCGATCGGCCGCAGCTGAATCGGACCGCATTTCGCCACACTGCTTTATCATGGCGGATTAAGCGCCGCCTCGTGCGCGGCCTCCTACGCCTTTCATCGCGGCTCGCCCGCGACCCTCACGCATCGCCCCATGACCACATCCGCTCCCGACACGCTTACCATTGCCGGCAAGGCCTACACGTCGCGACTGCTCGTCGGCACCGGCAAGTATCGCGATTTTGCGCAAACCCGCGAGGCGCTCGACGCCAGCGGCACGCAAATCGTCACTGTCGCCATCCGCCGCACCAATATCGGCCAGAATGCCAACGAGCCCAGCCTGCTCGACAGCGTGCCGCCCTCGCAGTTCACCTTGTTGCCCAACACGGCGGGCTGCTATTCCGCCGATGATGCCGTGCGCACGCTGCGTCTGGCGCGCGAGCTGCTCGACGGTCACTCGCTGGTGAAGCTGGAAGTGCTGGGCGACCCGACCAACCTGTTTCCCAACATGCCGGAAACGCTGGCTGCCGCCCGCACCTTGGTCAAAGACGGCTTTCAGGTGATGGTGTATTGCACCGACGATCCCATCCAGTGCCGCATGCTCGAAGATATCGGCGTGGTGGCGGTGATGCCGCTGGCCTCGTTGATCGGCTCGGGCATGGGCATTCTCAACCCATGGAACCTGCGCCTCATCATCGATCAGGCTCGCGTGCCGGTGCTCGTGGATGCCGGCGTGGGCACGGCCTCGGATGCCGCCATCGCCATGGAACTCGGCTGCGACGGGGTGTTGATGAACACCGCCATCGCCGGCGCCCGCGATCCCATTCTGATGGCCAGCGCCATGAAAAAGGCGGTTGAAGCCGGCCGCGAAGCCTATCTGGCTGGACGCGTGCCCAAAAAGCTCTACAGCGCCCAGCCCAGCTCGCCCACCGAAGGCTTGATTACCGCGCACAAAGGTTGACCGTGGCCGATCCCATCTACAACACCCTCAGCATTGCCGGGGTGGATCCCTCAGCCGGTGCGGGCGTGCTCGCCGACGTCAAGACGATGAGCGCGCTGGGCACGTATGGATGCGGCGTGATCGCTGCCCTGACGGCACAGAACACCAAAGGCGTGACCGGTATCTCGCCGGTCGACCCCGATTTCGTCGGCTTGCAGATCGACACGCTGTTCGACGACGTAGCCATTGCGGCCGTCAAGATCGGGATGCTGGGCCAGGAGCGCGTGACGTTGGTCGTGGCCGAGAAGCTCGCCAAGCACACCCCGGCCCACATCGTGCTCGATCCGGTGATGATCGCCAAAAGCGGCGACATGCTGCTCGAGCGCAAAGCCGTCGGCGCGCTGCGCGAAGCCCTGTTGCCGCAAACGACCGTGCTCACGCCCAATCTGCCCGAAGCCGGCGTGCTGCTCGGCGAACGCCAGGTCGACACGATCCGCGAAATGCGCCGCGTGGCCGAGAAGCTGCGCAATCTGCTGGCGTACTCCGGCCATCGCTGGGTGATGCTCAAAGGCGGGCATTTGCCCAGTGACGACATCGTCGATCTGCTCTTCGACGGCGATCGCATGATCGAATTGCCGGGCCGCCGCATTCTCACCAAAAACACCCATGGCACCGGTTGCACGCTGTCGGCTGCGCTGGCTGCGCTGATTCCGCAAACGAACGATGTGCCCGAAGCCGCGCGGCGCGCCAAGGACTACCTCACCGCGGCCCTGGCTGCTGCCGACACGCTCAATGTGGGCTCCGGTCACGGGCCGGTGCATCACTTCCACGCGCTGTGGTAGCCCGCCGTCACGAATCGGTACAATAGACCGCGCGCCGTCCTTTTATCCGCTACTCCTAATTTCCGTCATCATGAACGCTTCCACGCTCCCCGATCTCGAACAAGCCCGTTTCAACATGATCGAACAGCAGATCCGGCCTTGGGATGTGCTCGACGAAACGGTGCTCGCCACCTTGTTCGACGTGCGCCGCGAAGCGTTCGTGCCGGCCCCGGTGCGTGCGATGGCGTTTTCCGACCTGGAGCTGCCGTTGACGGTGAACGGTGCCGATACGCGCGAAACCATGCTGGCGCCGAAGGTCGAAGCTCGCCTGACGCAGGAATTGTTGCTCAACGCCAACGACTGTGTGCTCGAAATCGGCACGGGGTCGGGTTATCAGGCCGCCTTGATCGCCCATATTGCGCAGCAGGTCACGTCGGTCGAAATCGATAGCCGTCTGGCCGGGTTCGCTCAGGCCAATCTGCAGCAGAATGGCGTGAAGAACGTCAAGGTCGAAACCGGCGATGGCCGCAATGGCTGGGGCTCCACCGAATACGATGCGATTCTCGTCACCGGTTCGGTCCCGGTCGTACCGGACGCCCTGCGCTATCAGTTGCGTGTGGGCGGCCGCATGGTCATCGTGGTCGGGCAAGCGCCCGTGATGACGGCCTGCCGCATCACGCGCACTACGGCGGCCACTTTCGAAACCGTGACGTTGTTCGAAACGGTCATCAAGCCGTTGCGCGGCGCGACCGTTTCGCAATTCAAGTTCTAAACGGTGCACACCGCCCGGCTGGCCGCCCGCATCGGATGCGCGCTGGCCCTATGGGCAAGCGCGACGACCAGCCATTCGCAGGATCTGATGCAGGCCTGGCGCGACGCGCTGGTCAGCGACCCCACCTATTCGGCCGCACGCGCCGCCTACCGCGCCGGCCTCGAGCGGCAGCCGCAGGCCCGTGCCAATCTGCTCCCCTATGTGTCGGCCGAGGCCGGCGGCGAGTATCGGGATGTGCGCAGCACCTCGGGCTTTCGCCGCGACACCTCCGGCACACGGGGCACCTGGGATCTCGTGCTCACGCAGCCCTTGTTCGACTGGGGCAGCTATAAAACCTACGAGCAATCGAAGCTCGTCGTCGCCGATGTCGAAGTCCAGCTGCAGCAGGCGTTTCAGGATCTGCTGTTGCGCGTGTCCGAAGCCTACTTCAACGTGCTGTCGTTCGAGGATCAGCTTGCTGCCACCGTCGCTGAGAAAAGCGCCATTGCCGAGCAGGTGGAATCGGCGCAACGCAACTTCGAGCTCGGCAATGCCACGATCACCGATACCTATGAGGCGCAGTCCCGCTACGACTTGATCGTGGCGCAAGAACTGCAGTTGCAGAACCTGCTCGAGGTGCAGCGCGACCGCCTGACGCAGATCGTCGGCAACCCACCCGGCAGCCTCGCTCGCCTGCCCAGCGGCACGCCACTGCCGGCGCCCCAACCGGCACGCCTAGAGGCATGGTCGTCGCAGGCGCAGAGCTCCAGCCTGGAAGTGGTGCGCGCAGAGCTGCAAACCCGCATCGCGCAACGCGATATCGAGATCGCACGCAGCGGCTTCTACCCCATCGTCGCCCTGCGCGCCTCGTCAGGCAGCGCTACCGACTCGCGCCTGACTAATCCCGGTTCGGGCCGACCGATCGACAACAGCATCGGTGTCGTCGTGTCGATGCCCTTCTATACCGGCGGCGCCGTCTCGTCACGCGTCACGGAGAGTGTGCAGCTCGAGCAACGCGCGCGCTTCAATGCCGAAACGTCGCGCCGCCAGGCCCTGCAACTGGCACGCCAGTACTACACCGGTGTCACGACGGGTCTGCTGCGCGTACGCGCGCTGGAAGCCGGCGAGCGCTCGAGCCGCTCGGCCGTCGAGGCCAACCGGCTGGGCTATGAAGTTGGCGTGCGGATCAATCTGGATGTGCTCAATGCTGAGCAGCAGCTCTATGCGACCCAGCGCGATCTGGCGCAGGTGCGCTACAACACCCTGATCGACGGCTTGCGCCTGAAAGCGACGAGCGGCATTCTGGCCGAAGCCGATCTGGATGCCATCAATCAGTTGTTGCGGTTCGGTCCGCCCGCGATCGAAAAGCCGGCGGACACCCGCAGGTCGGGCATGACGGGCCTGGCACCAGGCAAAGCGGCCGGCGGCAACGCCCGCAGCAATCGCGGCGCTGGCGGCCCGTTGGGGCCTGCTATCGCGCCTGCCGCTGGAACGACCGGAGGACCGACGAGCGGATCGGGTCTGAGCACGCCGGCAGCACCGATCTACGGCAGCCCCGTCGCCCCGCCTGCGGGGTCGTCGGCAGCGCCTGCTGGGCGTTCGAGAAGCGCGCCGGGCGCCATGCCGACGCCCTCTCCCGCTCCCTATCTGGCACCCAATGCGGCGCCCAACGCGTTCCCGAATACGGCACCGGATTCGACACCGAATACGGCAACCAAAGGCATTTCAGCGCCATGGGTACCACCCGATGGCAGCCAGGTGCCGGACTCAGCGCCCCCGGATTTTCTTAACCAACGCAGTCGTTGATCGTTCGAATTCAAACGGGATCGCCACCGCGCGGCCGCCCCATGATTCGACCAACGCGGTTTCCGGCAGCACGGCCATGTCGTAGTCGCCGCCCTTCACGATCAAATCAGGCTTCAAGGCAGCAATCAGCGCTTCGGGCGTCTGTTCTTCGAACACCGTGACCGCATCCACGCAGCTCAGCGCCGCTAATACGGCCGCGCGATCCACTGTCGTATTGAGCGGGCGATCGTCGCCCTTTCCCAACCGCTTGACCGAAGCGTCGGTGTTGATGGCCACGATCAACGTGGCCCCCAACTGAGCCGCCTGATCCAGGTAGGTCGCGTGCCCGCGATGCAACAGATCGAACACGCCATTGGTAAACACCAGCGGCCGGGCGAATTGGCCCGCTGCGACAGCCGCTTCGCAGGCTTCCCGCGACATCACCTTGACCTCGAACCGCGCCTGGGGCACGGCTGGCACTGCGCTCAACGCAGCACTCCGGCCGGCACCTGGATGATGCCGCTCTCGCTATGCTTTTGAGCGGCGAGACTGTTGGTCATTTCCTTGCGGAACAGATTCAGGTCCTTGACCGTATCGAAACTGCGATCCATGAGCTTCGACAGGATATGCAGGATGCGCGAGGCCACCTTGCCTTCCCAATCGTTGTCGAAGTGAATCTGGCTGTTCAGCCAATGCTCCAGCCAGCCCGGCTCGGGCAGCTTGGACTGCACGGTGTCATTGGGGAACATGTCCTTGTTGACGTGCAGGTTGGTCGGGTGCAACGCCTGGGGCGTGCGCGACGCGGACGCCATCAGTACGCCGATCTTCGAGAACGCGACGCGTGCGTGCTGGCTGACCGACTCACCGCGGTTATGCAGGGCCCGGCGCATGTACTGCAGGTAAGCACCGGCGTGACGCGCTTCGTCACGTGCCAACGTACGGTAGATTTCTTTGATGACCGGCTCGGTATGCCATTCGGCCGCCCGGCGGTACCAGTGGTTCAGGCGCACTTCGCCGCAGAAGTGCAGCATCAATGTTTCGAGCTCGGGCGCCGGATCGAAATCGAAGCGCACCTTGTGCAGCTCTTCTTCGGTGGGACACATATCCGGCACGAAACGGCGCAGATACTCCATCATCACCAGCGAGTGCTTCTGCTCTTCGAAAAACCACACCGACATGAAGGCGCTGAAATCACTATCTTCCCGGTTGTCACGCAGGAACATTTCCACCGCGGGCAGTGCCGCCCACTCGGTGATGGCGTTCATCTTGACGGTTTGGGCCTGCTCATCGGTGAGTTTGCTGCGATCGAACAAATGCCACGGGATATCGGTGCCCATATTCCAGCGCACCGCTTCCATATTCTTGAAGAGTTCAGGATAAAGCATGATCTAGCCCTTAATGTCGTGTTCCCGCGCAAACATGAAGTCAGTCCTGGCCGATGAGGATGGCGGGTCGGTGGCGGCACGCTTGAGTGGTCGCATACACCGTTATCCCCTCGTGGCACGAATGCATCGTGACCGTCTTGTTATATTTCCATGACCGTTTTAGTCCGGTCAGGTGGACTGCCTGTGATTGATCAACGTGTGATCGCCCAAATGCCTACCGCCACCGCAACCGCCAAAACGGCTGCAATGGCTGTCAACAGGCGGTTATTTTGTTCTTGCGCACGTCGTAGCAGCACCAATTCATTGATTAAGACCGGAGAAGCGTGCGGTCGGTTCAAATTGTCGTGAACCAACCGGGGGATTTCGGGGAGAAGCTGTGCCCAATGCACGGCTTCTTTTTTCAGTTTCTGCCGCAATCCGGCAAATCCCATACGCTCATGCATCCAGCGTTCGAGATAAGGCTTGGCTGTTTTCCACAAATCCAGATTCGGATCCAGGTCGCGCCCCATGCCCTCGATGTTCAGCAGCGTCTTTTGCAACAGTACCAGTTGCGGCTGAATTTCGACATTAAATCGTCGCGAGGTCTGGAAGAGGCGCATCAACACCTGGCCGAGCGAGATTTCAGAAAGCGGACGATCGAAGTACGGCTCACATACAGCACGTACCGCGCCTTCGAGCTCTTCTTCGCGCGTATCCGCCGGAACCCAACCCGATTCGATGTGTAACTGCGCCACACGACGGTAGTCCCGATGGAAAAAAGCGAGGAAATTTTGCGCCAGATAGTTCTTGTCGAATTCGGACAATGACCCGACGATGCCGAAATCCAGCGCGATGTACTGACCCAGTGTTTCCGCTTGATCGGACACGTAAATATTACCTGGGTGCATGTCGGCATGAAAGAAGCCGTCCGCAAACACCTGTGTGAAGAAGATCTCGACGCCGCTGCGGGCCAGCTTCTCGATATCGACCCCCGCCGCCCGCAGCCGATCGATCTGGCTGATCGGAATGCCGCGCATGCGCTCCATCGTGAACACCGTGGTGGCGGTGTACTCCCACACCACCTCAGGCACCATCAGCATGCCGCCGCGCCCGGTATCCGGACCGAAATTACGGCGCAACTGGCTGCAATTGGATGCCTCGCGCACCAGATCGAGCTCGTCGTGCAGGTATTTGTCGAACTCCGCAACCACTTCGCGCGGCTTGAGCCTGCGGCCGTCGGGTCCCAGTTTTTCGATCACCCGCGCCACAAGCTTGAGCAGCGCCAGATCCTGATCGATGATGCCCAGCATGCCGGGGCGCAATACTTTCACGGCCACATCGCGGCCGTCGTGCAGCACGGCAAAGTGAACCTGGGCAATCGAGGCCGACGCTACCGGGTCGACTTCGAAATGGGCGAATAGCTTTTCGGGCGGCGCCCCCAAGGCAGCCTTGATGCAGGCGGCGGCTTCCGCCGATGGAAACGGCGGCACACGATCCTGCAACAGCGCCAGCTCGACGGCGATATCCGCGGGGATCAGATCGCGGCGCGTGGACAGCACCTGGCCGAACTTGACGAAAATGGGGCCCAGCGTTTCGAGCGCCCGTCGCAGGCGAACGCCGCGCGGCGACTTGGGCCGCGTACCGAAGCGGATGACGCGCAACAAGCCTGTTGCAACCGGGTGGTTGAAGCTGGACAGCACGAGTTCGTCCAGGCCGAAGCGCAGCGAAATCCAGACGATACGAAAAAACCGCAGCAGCGTCAGCATGGACTACGACCTGCCCATATCGCGGCGATCCAGACGCGCGGTGAGATCGGCCACGCGTGCGGCGAGCGATTCGGCATCGCGCCGAACCCGGTCGGCATCGTGCGAAAAGCCCTGCATCAGCGATTTACCGACAATCACACCACGCTCCTCCGATAAGTATTCAGCCACATTGGCCGCCGCGTTCCGGCCCGCATGCCGGGCACCACGTGCCAGCGATCGGGCGCCGGCGGTCAGGCGGTTGGCCGGCACATCGCCCACCAGCCTGGCAAAATCGTCCTCGGCATCCCAGCGCAGATGCTTGGCCAGATCGGACACCACCTGCGCCAGACCCGCGTCGCCGGAGATATGCGTGATCTCCAAAAAGGCCGCGCCCGCATCGTTGGGCGGCGCAAACCGCGCCCACGACAGCTTTTCGGGTGGAACGGTCAACACGACATCGGGCACGATCGCCGGATCGGCGGCGGTCAGCAATCCCTCGGACGTGACCGTCAGACTCAGACTCACCTTGCCCGACGCAAACCGCACCGTTTTCCCACCGTGCCGGGCCAGCCGCTCGCGGGCCCACGCCTCACGCGTGAGCAGCACATTGATCGCTCGTGCAAACACGCGATCGGGTGGGGGCAATCCAGGGAGGGAAAACATGGGCAATGCGTCGGCAATCCGGACAATCGTCGTGGCGGACTCGCCACGTCTTGGGAGTTTACCGGGTATTGGCCCGGCCAAAAAATAGATCGCTCAGCTTCGATTCAGCCCACGCCGGTAAGTTGCACCGCCGTCTCCTGCCGTAACACGTCCGGCCCGCTGCCGCGATGCATGGCACGGGCGGCAGAACGCCCCCGCGGGCATCTCCAGCGGGGGCGTTCGGTCGACAGCCATTCACGACCGGGGGGCGGGTCATGTATCGGGTCGGTCTGCGGGTCGGTTGGCCGGATGGTGGCAGGTTGCCCGCCGGGCTCGCACGTGCGCGCACCGGACCGCAGGCCGACGCGCGTGCGGCGTCAGAGCGTTTCTGCCTTCAGCGCGGCGCGATTGGCGTCCACGACGGTCAACGCGGCCATGTTGATAATGCGGCGCACCGTCGAGCTCGACGTCAGGATGTGCACCGGCGCATTCGCCCCCAGCAGGAACGGGCCCACGGCCACATTGCTGCCGGCTGCCGTCTTGAGCAGGTTGTAGGCGATGTTGCCTGCATCCACGTTGGGGCAGACCAACAGGTTGGCCGCACCCTTCAAACGCGACGTGGGCAGAATGCGCGAACGCAGTGCCTCGTCCAACGCGCAATCGCCATGCATCTCGCCGTCGACTTCCAGATCGGGCGCCTGCTCAAGCACCAGGTCGAGCGCGCGGCGCATCTTCCCGCCCGATGCCGAACTGCTCGATCCGAAGTTGGAGCGCGACAGCAACGCCACCTTTGGCGCGAGGTTCAGGCCCTCCATCACCTTGGCGGCCGCAACCGTGATCTCGGCGATCTGCTCCGCCGAAGGATCGTCGTTGACGTGCGTATCGGTCAGGGCCAGCGTGCGCTCGTCCAGCAGCAGAATGCTCATCGCGGCGTAGGTTTTGGCGCCCGGTGCCTTGCCGATCACTTCATCGATGAAGCGCAGATGGTCGTGATACGCGCCGACGGTGCCACAGATCATGCCGTCGGCGTCGCCCAACCGCACCATCATCGCGCCGATCAACGTCAAGCGACGACGCATTTCGACGCGCGCCATTTCCTTGGTGATGCCGTTGCGGCACATCAATTCCCAATAGGTCGTCCAGTACTGATGAAAGCGCTCGTCGTAATGCGGGCTCGTCACTTCCACATCCTGGCCGAGCTTGAGCCGCAGGCCCAGCTTCTGGATGCGCGCCGTCAACACTTCAGGCCGGCCCACCAGAATGGGACGGGCCAGTTTCTCGTCGACCACCACCTGCACCGCGCGCAGCACGCGCTCGTCTTCGCCTTCGGTAAACACGATGCGCGCCCGGCCGCCGTCACGCACATGGGCCTTGGCCGCGGCAAACAGCGGCTTCATGAACGCGCCGGAGCGATACACAAACTGCTGCAGTTGCTCGGCATAGGCATCCATGTCGCTCAACGGCCGCGTGGCCACGCCGCAGTCCATCGCCGCTTTGGCGACGGCCGGTGCGATGCGCACGATGAGGCGCGGATCGAAGGGCTTTGGAATCAGATACTGCGGGCCGAACGCCAGGTCGTAGCTGCCGTAAGCCGCCGCCACGACGTCGTTCTGTTCTTCTTCGGCCAGACCCGCGATGGCGTATACGGCCGCGATCTCCATTTCACGCGTGATCGTGGTGGCGCCCACATCCATGGCGCCGCGGAAGATGTAGGGAAAGCACAGAACGTTGTTGACCTGATTGGGGTAGTCGGAACGGCCTGTTGCCATCACCACATCGTCACGCACGGCGTGCGCCACTTCGGGCAGGATCTCGGGCGTGGGATTGGCCAACGCCAGGATGAACGGGCGCGGCGCCATACGTGCCACCATATCGGCCTTGAGCACGCCACCCGCCGAGAGCCCCAGGAACATATCGGCGCCATCGATCACTTCACCCAGGGTGCGCAACGACGTCGCCTGTGCGAACCCCGCCTTGTCCGGATCCATCAGCACCGTGCGGCCTTCGTACACCACGCCTTCGATGTCGGTCACCCAGATGTTCGATTTGGGCAGGCCCAGATCCACCATGAGCTCCAGGCAGGCCAACGCTGCGGCACCTGCACCGGACACCACCACCTTGACCTGTTTGATGTCCTTCTCGACCACTTTCAGGCCGTTGATGAAGGCCGCCGCCACCGTGATCGCCGTGCCGTGTTGATCGTCGTGAAAGACCGGGATCTTCATGCGCTCGCGGAGTTTGCGCTCGACGGTAAAGCACTCGGGCGCCTTGATGTCTTCGAGGTTGATGCCGCCGAAGGTGGGTTCCAGACCCGCAATGATCTCGACCAGCTTGTCGGGATCGCTTTCATTGATCTCGATATCGAAAACGTCGATGCCGGCGAATTTCTTGAAGAGCACTGCCTTGCCTTCCATCACCGGCTTGGAGGCCAGCGCGCCGATGTTGCCCAGGCCCAGCACAGCCGTGCCGTTGGTGATCACACCCACCAGGTTGCCACGCGCCGTGAACCTAAACGCGTTGAGCGGATCGGCCACGATTTCTTCGCATGCGGCGGCCACACCGGGGGTGTAGGCCAGCGCCAGATCGCGCTGCGTGACCAGTGGCTTGCTTGCCGAGACCGCGATTTTTCCCGGTACCGGAAACTCGTGATAGTCCAACGCTGTCTGACGATCCGTGCTCTTCATAGTCTTGCCCTCTTGCGCGCTTGCACCCGACCGATTCGGGGGCGGTGCCTTCTTGAAACTCGATTTTAAAGCCGAGCCATTAGAAGATTATTTGGGTTTACTATCGCTTCATCACTTTTTCATGATGTTTGGACGACCCTGTGGCCACATTTGACGCCGCCGAGGTGCTCCGGCGGCTGAGTGGCCGCTTGAAGATGAGGCATCTGATCCTGCTGCTGAGCATCCGGCAGCACGGCTCATTGACCCGCGCCGCCGAGCATATGGCCAGCAGCCAGCCCGCCATCACCAATGCGTTGGCGGAACTGGAAAGCATGTTTGGCGCGCCGCTGTTCGACCGGTCCGTGCGCGGGATGGCGCCTACCGCGCTGGGCGACGTGGTGCTGGCACGTGCGAAAGCGATGGTGAATGACCTGGGGCACCTAGTGCAGGACATGGAGGCCGTGGCTTCCGGCCAGGGTGCGCACGTGCATGTTGGCGTAACGCCGTTCGTGTCTGGCCACATCCTCTCGGCGGCGATGCAGCGCGCGCCTGCCGCAGGCGAAGCGCGCGTGAGCGTGTCGATCCACGAAGGCAACAGCGACCAATTGCTCGCACAGTTGCGCGATCACACTGTGGATATCGTGATCGGTCGCGCCTCGTCCGCCACGGACGTCAAGCACATCGCCTTCGAAGTGCTGTACCGCCAGACGCCACGCCTGATCGCCAGCAGGCGTCTGGCGGCCCAGCTGTCGCGCGGCCCCTTGAATTGGCCGGCGCTGGCCGAACTGGACTGGATTCTGGGGGCACCGCTCACGCCGATTCGCGAGCAGGTCACCGACCTCTTTCTGAGCGCTGGATTGACCCCGCCCGCGCCGGTGGTGGAAAGCCACTCTTCCAAGCTGATTGGGGAGTTGATCGTGGGGAGCAGCCGCGCAGTATCGATCGTGCCGGCCGACATTGCCGATGAGCTCGTGCGGATTGCGGGCGTTGCCGTGGTGCCGTACTCATTCGACTGGACGCTGCCGCCGATCGCCATGTTCATGCGCGCACAGGGCCCGCGCCGCGCGGCCGAGCAACACTTCGCCACCGCACTGCGCACCACCTGCAAATCGCTTTACGGCCCGCTCGCCCCAGACGCAACAAACCCACCGCATGGGTGGGTTTGAGGTGAGCCTGGGGCCGCGCCTGTCAGCATGGGCTGTCAGGCGTGATGGCAATAAAGCTTAGCTGGCGTACTCGACCGGAATTTGCTGAATACCGGCCAACAACCAACCGCCTTGCGCCGGCTTGTACAGGTTCCAGACTTCTTCGAAGCGGAACGCCTCGGCGCCCGGATCTTCGCGCAGCATGCCCGAGAAGCGCACGCTGGCCAGATTGCCGTCCGACACCGTTTCGATACCGAGCAGCTCGGCATTGAGCAGCACCACTTCGGTTTTGTTGGTGCCTTGGCGCTCGAGCAATTGCGGCTTGAGTTCGGCGATCAGGTCGTCGGTGAGCACGTCGCGCAGTTCATCGGTATTGCCGCTATCCCAGATGCCCTGGATGCGGATGAACTGCTCCTTGGCCTGCGCCAGGAAACGCGGCGTATCGAAGTCGCCCGGAATGAACCAGTCGCCGTTGGCATCGGTTTGCGTACCCGAACCGGTGTTCGATGCCGCCGTTGCAGCCATCGGTGCGGCAGCAGCCGCCGCGACCGGGGCAGCAGGTGCCGGCTTCAAGGTTTCACGCCACATCGGCTTGTTGTCCGAATCGCGGTTGTCTTGACGGGCAGCATTGCCGCCGTAGGCGCCTTGGGTTGCCGTACGGGCACCACCGCCACGCAGGCGGCGCACCAGGAAGATCACCGCGAAGACGACCAACGCCACCAGGATGGCACTCGACAGGAATTCGAGGAACGCGCCGCCCAAGCCGAAGCTGGAGAGCAGTGCCGCGATACCCAGACCGGCGGCGATACCGGCGATCGGGCCCAACCAGCGCGATGCACCCGAACGGGCACCGGCGGCCGCAGCCGTACCGGCGGCAGCGCCTGCTGCCGGCGCAGCGGCGGCATTAGCGCGCGGCGTTGCCGGCGGCGTGGTCGCCTGACGGTTTTGCATCACATTGGTCGATTGACGGCCAGCGCTGGACCCGCCGCCCATGCGACGCGCCTCGGCGTCGAACGACGTGACGAGCATCGTCGTGCTGACGATGGCAATCGCCGCAGCCGCTACGATACGACGGAATGAAAAGGTGGACATGTCGAGCTCCTCAAGGGCGACAGGGGCACGTTTTCGACGACCGGTATGGTCATCGGCGCGCAGTCGCCTCTTTCTTACAGTTAACTGAATAGCCTAAGAATAATGGACAAGTGGACGGGGAGCAAGTTCCGTCTTATTTGCGTCCATGCAAAAGCCCGCCGGACACATCCCCCGGCGGGCTTGAAAACGCCGCGGCGCGATCAGGAGAGCTTGACGCCCTCGTGCAACGCCGCCACGCCGGCCGTCAGGTTGAAATGCTGCACCCGGTCGAGTCCGGCCGCCCGCAGCATGTCGGACAACGTTTCCTGATCCGGATGCATCCGGATCGATTCAGCCAGATAGCGATAGCTTTCCTCGTCCTTGGCCACATGCTTGCCCAACCACGGCAGCACCTTGAACGAATAGAGATCGTAGACGGGAGCCAGGGGCGGCGCCACGCGCGAGAACTCGAGCACCAGCAATTTGCCGCCGGGTTTGAGCACCCGCGCCATCTCGGCCAGTGCGCGATCCTTGTGCGTCATATTGCGCAAGCCGAAGGCCACGCTGACGCGATCGAAATGACCGTCGGGAAACGGCAAGTGCTCGGCATCGCACACGGCAGTGGGCAGCAAGAGACCCGCATCGGTCATGCGATCGCGGCCCACGCGCAGCATCGATTCGTTGATGTCGGTGAGCCACACCTCGCCGGTGTCGCCGGCGCGCTTGGCGAAGGCACGTGCCAGATCGCCCGTGCCACCGGCGATATCGAGCACCTTCATGCCGGGGCGAATGGCCGCGCGGCTGATGGTGAACGCCTTCCAGATACGGTGCAGCCCGCCCGACATCAAGTCATTCATGACGTCATAGCGCGAGGCGACGGAGTGAAACACGTCGGCCACGCGGCGCGCTTTTTCCGACTCGGCGACCGATTCGAAACCAAAGTGCGTCGTGCCCGGCGCGGCGGCACGATCCGAAGACGAGGTGGAGCGATTCATGGCTAAATTCCCGTGTAAGGCTCAATGGTAGCCGATGCAATATGACGCACCGTCACATACCTGAAATATTGCGGCCATACTATCGCAATGTTCGCGCCGCATCGGCGTGCTCTACCCGGTCAAACATGTCCAGCACCATCCTAGTCGTCGAAGACGAACCCGCCATTCAGGAACTGATTGCCGTCAACCTGTCCTTCGCGGGCCATAAGGTTTTACGCGCGTTCGACGCCGATCAGGCACAAACCTTGATTCGCGCCGAATTGCCCGACCTCATCCTGCTCGACTGGATGTTGCCGGGCACCTCGGGCCTCGCTCTGGCCCGCAAGCTGCGCAACGACGAACGCACCCGCACGGTACCGGTCATCATGCTCACCGCCAAAGGCGCCGAGCAAGACAAGGTCGACGGCCTTGAAGCCGGTGCCGACGACTACATTACCAAGCCCTTCTCGCCGAAAGAGCTGATGGCGCGCATCAAGGCGGTGCTGCGCCGCCGGGCGCCGCAGTTGACCGACGATCTGATCGATGTGGGCGGCCTGCGACTCGATCCGGTCACCCACCGGTTGTCGGGTAGCGGTCACAGCCTGCAGATCGGTCCCACCGAATTCCGCTTGCTGCACTTCTTCATGACGCATCCCGAGCGCGTTTTCTCACGCTCGCAGTTGCTCGATCAGGTGTGGGGCGATCACGTCTTCGTGGAAGAACGTACCGTGGATGTGCATATTCGCCGTCTGCGCAAGGCGCTGGAGCCCAGCGGACACGATTTGCATGTCGAAACGGTCCGCGGCAGCGGGTATCGGTTTACGGCACAGCTTCCGACGCGTTAAAAAGCCGTTCATGATCTGGCTGCGCACGGCATTCCTCGTGATCGCCTGGGCGATCCTTTCCCTGGTCGTCCATGTGAGTGTGGGCGCTCCGTGGGGCTATCTCGTCATGATCGGCGCGCTGACGATCACCCTGATCTGGCGCGCCGTGCGGATGCAGCGGGTTGCCCAGTGGGCCCGGCAACCCGACAGCACACCGCCGCTGTCGGTGGGGCGCTGGGACGACATTCTCGCGCCGCTCTACCGATACACCCGGGCGCAGTCGCGCGATATCGAAGCCGGCCGGGAAGCCATGAAGAGCATGTTGGCGGCCGCGCAGGCGCTGCCCGATGGTGCCGTCACGCTCAATGCCGACCTGCAGATCGACTGGGCCAATCGCATGGCGCAAGAACATCTCGGCGTGCGCCTGCCCGCCGATCGCGGCCACAACATTCTCAACCTCGTGCGCTCGCCGGAGTTTTCGGCCTATGCGCACCAGGCCGAATGGCCGGAGCCGATTCTGGTGCGCGTCACGCGCGGTCATCACGATCATCTCTTGATGATGCAGCTCACGGCCTATGCGCGCGATCACCGCCTGCTGGTCACGCGCGATGTGACGCAGATCGAGAAGCTCGAAACCACGCGGCGCGACTTCGTCGCCAACGTCTCGCACGAGCTGCGCACGCCGCTGACGGTATTGGCGGGCTTTCTGGAAACCCTGCGCGACATGCCCGAAGAGGCGCTGTCGGACGAGCAGCGCGAACAATATATGGCGCTCATGACCGAGCAGGCGTTGCGCATGCAATCGATCGTGGCCGACCTGCTCACGCTATCGACGTTGGAATCCTCACCGTCGGCCGAACCGCAGCGCGTCCGCATGAGCCCGCTCATCGACGCTGCGCGCCAGCAGAGCGAAGCGCTGTCGGCCGGACGCCATACCTTCAGTTGGGATATCGACCCGGATCTCGACGTGCTGGGTGCGGAACCGGAAATCTCGTCGGCCGTGGCCAACCTGCTGACCAACGCCGTGCGCTACACGCCGGATGGCGGCGCGATTGCGGTGCGCTGGACGCGCGAAGGCGATACCGCGCGCTATGCCGTGAAGGACAGCGGCATCGGCATTGCCAGCCGGCACATCTCGCGCCTTACCGAGCGCTTCTACCGCGTCGATCGGGGACGCTCGCGCGCAGTCGGCGGCACCGGGCTCGGATTGGCCATTACCAAGCACATCGCCATGCGCCACGATGCCGAACTCGACATTCAGAGCGAGGTCGGCAAGGGCAGCACCTTTTCACTGGTGTTCCCGCCTGAACGTCTGGCGGAAGCCGAATCTCCCTTGTGACAGCGCGGGTGTAACCGGGTCCGGCGGCGTTTTCGGTCAAAATAGACGATTGCTTTAACCGACACACCGGGATTTCCACGTGGCACAGATCGTCCTTTTCGAGAACATTCACGCCAGCGCACGCGCGGTTTTTGCCGCCGCAGGCTACACCGACATCGCAACCTTTTCGTCGGCCCTGCCGTCGGCCGAGCTGCAGGCCGCCCTGCGCGACGCCGAGATCGTGGGCATCCGCTCCCGCACGCAGATGGACCGCGACGCCTTGGCCGCCGCGCACAACGCGCGCGTCATCGGCTGCTTCTGCATCGGCACCAATCAGGTCGATCTGGATGGCGCCATGCAACGCGGCATTCCGGTGTTCAACGCGCCGTTTTCGAATACGCGCTCGGTCGCCGAGCTGGTGCTGGGCGAAGCCATCCTGCTGCTGCGCCGCATTCCCGAAAAGAATCTGCGCGTGCATCAAGGCCACTGGGACAAGACCGCTGCCGGCGCGTTCGAGGCCCGCGGCAAAACGCTGGGCATCATCGGCTACGGCAATATCGGCTCGCAGATCAGCACGCTTGCCGAAGCGTTGGGGATGCGCGTGGTGTTTCACGACGTGGAAGCCAAACTTCCGTTGGGCAACGCGCGGGCCGCGACCTCGATGGCCGAATTGCTCGAACAGGCCGATGTAGTGACGCTGCACGTACCCGGCGGCAAATCGACCGAGAACATCATCGACGCGGCCGCCCTGTCGCGCATGAAGCGTGGTGCCATCCTGATCAATGCGTCGCGGGGCGGTGTGGTCGACATCCCCGCCCTGCACGCGGCACTGACCTCCGGTCATATCGCCGGTGCGGCACTCGATGTGTTTCCTACCGAACCCAAGAGCGCCGACGAGCCGCTGGACAGCCCCCTGCTGGGCCTGCCCAACGTGATTCTCACGCCCCACATCGGCGGCAGCACGCAAGAGTCGCAAGAGAACATCGGCCGCGAAGTGGCCGAGAAACTCGTGCGCTTCATGGAATTCGGCACCACCAAAGGTGCGGTCAATTTCCCCGAACTGCCGTTTATCGAACAGTCGGGCTGCGCGCGCCTTTTGCACGTACACCGCAACCAGCCGGGTGCACTGGCCACGCTCGATAGCCTGCTCGCCAGCCACGGCTTGAACATCGTCGGCCAAACGCTGCAGACCAACGGCGAGATCGGGTATGTGCTGACCGACGTGGACGGCGACGTGACCGATGCCGTGATGGTGGCTTTGCGCGATCACCCGATCACGATCCGCTGCGACCGCACGGCGTAACGCCTGCGCCGTTCGGCGGCCACTGTGGCGTCGTGTTTCCGACGCTACAGTGGCCGCTTCAACGTCATCGAGGCAGCACGCATGTCATCCCGGCACCTCAACGTGCCGTCTTGAATGCCATCCCCTCGGGGCCTGCATCAATACAGGGTGGACTCGACCCGCGCCGGCAATTCGCGATCGTACTTGCCGCCGTCGATATCGCCCGCCGTTACCGCAGCGAGCATCGCTCCGGCAGTCGGGACGTTTACGCTTGCGCGCGGCGGGGCGGTCTGCCAAAGCTTGGCACGCACGATGGCCCTGCTGCACTGGAAGTACACCGCATCGACGTCAATCACCACGACGCAGCGGGGTGGCTTGCCGTCGATGACAAACCGATCCAGCAATTCGGGATTGGCAGTGATGGTGGCGCGGCCATTCACACGCAGCGTTTCGCCCACTCCCGGGATCAGAAACAGCAAACCGACGCGTGGATCGATCAGCATGTTGCGCAGGCTATCAACGCGGTTGTTGCCGCGCCGCTCCGGCAACAGCAACGTCTTCTCATCCTGCACGACCACGAAACCAGCCGGGTCGCCGCGTGGGGACGCATCCATGCCGTCGGCGCCCACGGTGGCAAGCACCGCGAAGGGCGATGCTTCGATCATCGCCCGATAGGCAGGATGCACGTACGTCAATTCCTTTTTGAGCGCGGCTTCGCTCACGCCATCGAAAATCGATTCGAGCTGCTCGAGCGTTTGAATCGCATGCGGATCGTGCACAACAGTCATGGTCAGTCCTGGCGAATGACGACGGGTAAACCAGGAGCTTAATGCACGCGCCGCTGCTTGAATACACGTTCGATGCGACGCACACCCGGCGCGACGGGCACGCCTTCGATCTGGCGCAGCAACGCGTCCAGCGCGCCGCTCGCCAATGCGCCATGCTGTTGGCCCATGCTATCGACCCGGCCGGGCAGAAAATCCAGTAACTGGGCCTCGCCGAAGGTCGCCAGCCGCGTGTGCGCGGTCCAGTCGCTGCGGTGCTCGGTCAGCGCATCCAGTACGCCGGTGAGCAGCACATAGGAGGTGGTGAGAATCGCCGCGGGAAGCGCCCCGCCGGCGGCCAGCACATCGCGCATTTCCTCGTAGCCATACTCGCGCGCGAAGGTGGTGGTGTGGCGCACGGTGACGTCGCCGTCATAGCCTGCGATGGCGTCGCGAAAACCCGCCAGGCGCCACTTGCTGATGGGCAGTTCTTCACGCGCGCTGATGAACGCGACGGAAGGCGGGGCCGGATCGATCAGCGCCTGCGTCAACCGTTCACCCGCCTGCCGATCGTCGCTCACGAATGAGACGAAGCGATCCGCGTCCAGCTCGCGATCGAGCGCCACCACGGGCAGTCCCGCGTCTTGCGCTTGGCGATACACGCCATCGTCGCCTGCCAGACAACTGGCCACGATCAAACCATCGCAACGGCGCGCGCGCAACGTGGCGACGAGCGTTCGCTCATGCTCGGCGATATCGTCGGACGAGGCCACCAGCAGTTGATAGCCTTGCGCACGCGCGCCCTGCTCAAGCCGCTTTGCGAGCTTGGCATAACTGGGATTTTCGAGATCCGGCACGATGAAGCCGATGCTGCGCGTTTGCCCGCGCCGCAGGCCCGCCGCACCGGCATCGGGCTGCCACTTGTACTCAGCCGCTACGTCGAGTACGCGCTGCGCCGTTTCGGGACTGATCCGGCGATCCTGGGCGCGCCCGTTTATCACGTAGCTGGCAGTCGTTACCGAGACGCCGGCCAACGCGGCGATATCTTTGAGTTTCATGGCGGATCTGCGACGTTGCGTCTGATTAAACCGTCTGCCGGATGCGCAACGCGAGATTTTGAGTTAACGTGCAAACAGCATAGCTGAATCGATTCAGCAAGCCAAGCGTTACTCGATGGCACGTCCAGGAGACACACATGCTCGACTTCACAGCCGACCAGGTGCGCATGCACCGTCACGCGGCCGACAAATCCCAAGCGCTGGCGCAAATGGCCGAAGCGATGACGGCCGACGGCCTGACCGATGCGGCCTATCTGCTCGGTATGCAGACGCGCGAAACGCAAGGTGCCACGTATCTGGGCCAGGGCGTGGCCATTCCCCACGGCACCCCCGACTCACGCGCCAGCGTACGCACCACCGGCGTGCGCATTCTGCAGTTTCCCGACGGCGTGGACTGGGGCGACGGGCAGATCGTCTATCTGGCCGTGGGCATCGCGGCGCAATCGGACGAGCACCTGGGCATTCTGCAGATGCTTACGCGCGCACTGTCCAATGAGTCGCTGGAAGGGGCATTGCGCGCCGCGCCCGATGCCGACGCCATCGTGGCGTTGCTCAAGGGCGGACCCGCCGCGCTGATGCTGGACGAGAGCCTGATCGCGCTGGGCGTGCCCGCCACCGATCTCGAAGAGCTGGTGTGGGCCGGCGCCCGCCTGCTGAAGCACGCAGCCTGCGCGTCCGCCGGGTTTGCCAGTGCGCTGATGACCAAGACGCCGTTGCCCATGGGCGATGGCCTGTGGTGGCTGGATAGCGATATCGACGTGTCGCGCCCCGGGCTGGCTTTCGTCACGCCGCAAGATCGCGTCGCCATCGATGGCGACGCCGTACGCGGTCTCTTCTGCCTGGCCAGCATGGGCGAGTCGCACACGGCCGTCGTCGTGCGGCTGTGCGACTTGCTCGCGGCCGGTCAAGGCGATCAACTGCTCGATCAAACCGACCCCCGCAACGTGGCCCGCACGTTGGGGGCCGAGCAGGCACCCGACTGGCCACAGGCGCGCGTGCGCCTGCCCAATCCGTTGGGATTGCATGCCCGCCCGGCCAACCAGCTCGCCCGCATCGCCAAGGCGTTCGAAGGCGATGTGCGCGTGCGGCTGGCCGGTGGCCACGCCGCCGTCTCGGCCAAGAGTTTGAGCCGTCTGCTCAGCCTGGGTGCGCGCCGCGGGCAAACACTCGTGTTCAGCGCCGAGCCCGCCGTCGCCCAAACCGCCCTGCCGGCACTGGTCGCCGCCGTCGAGCAAGGCCTGGGCGAAGCCTTCGATCCCTTGCCCCCCATCGTCGATGCCGATGAAGCGGCCGACGACGCTGCGTTCGGCGGCACATTCGGCGGCACATTCAACGGCTCACACGCCACCGATAAAGGGGCTGCGCCTGCCGCCAAGCCGATGCTCGCGGCGCCGCCGCCCCCGGCCTCCGGTGTGGAACATCGCGGCGTGCCGGCGTCACCCGGCATTGCCAGCGGCCCCGCCTACCTGGCGGTCGTACCCACGTTCGTCTATCCGCCGCAGGGCGAATCGCCCGCGCACGAAAACGCCCGGCTCGATGCCGCTCTGGGCACGGTGCGCACGGATCTCGCCACCTGGCTCGATCACTGCACGTCCAACGACATTCGCGGCATTTTCACTGCACATCTCGAGATGCTGGACGACCCCGATCTGCGCGAGCGGGCCGGCGCGCGCATGAAGAAAGGGGCAAGCGCCGAAGCCGCCTGGGCCGACGTCATCCAGGAGGCAGCCACCGAACAGGAAGCATTGAAAGACGCCCTGCTCGCCGAACGCGCCGCCGACCTGCGCGACATCGGACGGCGCGTGCTCGCGCGGCTCTGCGGCATCGAAACGCCACCTGAACCCGATACGCCATACGTATTGATCATGACGGAAGTGGGACCGTCCGACGTGGCGCGCCTGGATGCCACGCGCGTCGCCGGCATCCTCACCGCGCGCGGCGGCTCCACCTCCCACAGCGCCATCGTGGCCCGCTCGCTGGGCATTGCCGCGATCGTGGGCGCAGGCGACGGCGTCCTGGCGCTCGCGCCGGATGTGCCCGTCCTGATCGATGGTGAACGCGGCACGTTCACCATCTCGCCCGATACCGACGCCTTGGAACGTGCCGTCGCGCAGCGCGCGCAACGTCAGATGCGTCAGACGCGCGCCGACGCGCATAGTCAGGAAGCCGCCCGCACGATCGACGGCCATCAGGTCGAGATCTGCGTCAACCTGGGTAACACCGCATCCGGCGCCGCCGCCGTGGCCGCGGGCGCCGAAGGCGTGGGATTGCTGCGCACCGAATTTCTGTTCATGGCGCAAGACCGCGAGCCCACGCACGACGAACAGGTCGCCTCCTATGGCAGGCTCTTTGACGATTTCGATGGCCGTCCCGTCGTGGTGCGCACGCTGGACGTGGGTGGCGACAAGCCGTTGTCGTACTGGCCGATGCCCCATGAAGACAACCCGTTTCTGGGCGTGCGGGGCATCCGCTTGAGCCTGACGCGCCCCGAGGTCCTTCAAGCGCAGTTGCGCGCATTGCTGCAAGCCGCCCGCGGCCGACCCTTGCGCATCATGTTTCCGATGGTGGGCGACCTGTTCGAATGGCGCGCGGCGCGCGCCATGGTCGACCGGGCGATCGCCGAAGCCGGGCCGCAATCGGCGGTCGATCTGCAAGTGGGCATCATGATCGAAGTGCCTGCAGCTGTGCTCATCGCCGAACACTTCGCACAGGAAGTCGACTTCTTCAGCATCGGCACCAACGACCTCACGCAATACACCCTGGCCATCGATCGCGGCCATCCTCAACTCTCCGCGCAGGCGGATGGCCTGCATCCTGCCGTACTGCGGCTGATTGATGCCACCGTGCGCGCCGCACATGCGCAGGGCAAGTGGGTAGGCGTCTGCGGCGAGCTGGCCGGCGATACGCAGGCCGTACCGATCCTCGTGGGCCTCGGCGTGGACGAACTGAGCATGTCCACCTCGGCCATCGCACGCGTAAAAGCCGACATCCGCGAGCTACGCCGTGACGACGCAATCGCGTTGGCGCAACACGCACTGGCGGCGCCTTCGGCGCAAGCCGTGCGCGCGCTGGTTGCCGGGGACGCGTGATGGCCCGCATCCTCACCGTCACCCTCAATCCCGCCATCGACATGACGATGACGGTAGACGCCTTGATCCCGGGTAACGTGCATCGGGTGCGCGATGTCGCCACCCATGCCGCCGGCAAGGGCATCAACGTGGCGCAAGCGCTCGGCGATCTCGGTCACACGCTTACCGTGACGGGATTTCTGGGCCAGAACAACGCGGCGATGTTCGAGCAGTTGTTTGCGCAACGCCATTGGCGTGACGCGTTCATCCGCGTTCCTGGCGAGACGCGCTGCAATGTAAAGGTGGTTGAACGCCGCGAACCTGGCAATGGCCAACATGACAGCGATGGTGATGCCGTCGCCGCGACGAACGCCGATGCCGTCGCCGCCGTGCCGAGCGACGTCGGGGCCGCAGGCCGGAACACCGATCTCAACAGCCCTGGTTTCCTGGTGAACGACATGCAGGCCGCGCACTTGGCGGACCAACTTTGCGCGCTAGCGCCCCAGCATGATGCAGTCGTGTTTGCAGGCAGCCTGCCGCGCGGTATCGATGCCGCGTGGCTCACCGCGCTGCTTGCCCGACTCAAACCGTTCAATCCCCGCATCGCCATCGACACCAGCGGTGCGGCACTGGCTGCCGTGCTCGCCACCGGCCCGTGGCTGGTCAAACCCAATGTCGAAGAACTGGTGGCCGCGCTGGGCTTACCCGCGCACGACCGCGCCGCATGGCACGCGGCGGCCGCGCGTCTGGTGCATGACGGCGTGGCCAATGTGGTCGTCTCCGATGGGGCAGCCGGCGTCACGTGGATGACCGCTACCGGCGGCTGGCACGCCGTACCGCCCACCGTCGACGTGCGCAGTACCGTGGGCGCCGGCGACACGCTGCTCGCCGGCATGGTGCACGCGCTTGGCCAGCACCTCCCGCCCGAGGCCACATTGCGCCTGGCTGCGGCCTGCGGTACCTACGCCGTCACGCAGGTTGGATTCGGCCTGCCGGATCTGCCTGCCCTGCATCGCATCGAACATAACGTCGTCGTATCGGCGATCGATTCAACACCATCGACAACATGGACGAGACAACCATGAATATCGTCATCGTATCCGCGGGCCCCGACGGCGAGATTGCCAACGGCATCACCGCGCGCTTGCTGCACGCCGCCGCGCAACGGCTCGGATGGCAATCGGCATTCGAGGTGCGTGCGGCTCACCAAACCACCGCCCGCGCGCCGCTGAACGCTGCAGATATCGCCGCCGCCGACTGGGTGCTTTATGTGGGAGCCGGCGCCGATCGACATGGCCCGTTGGCGGGCCTTGCCAGCGTGTCCGCCACGCCTGCGGAAGCGCTGAAGGACCCGGGTGCATTCCTGCAGGCCGCTGCCGATCGCGCTCGGATCGCGCCGGCGGCCACGGCTGAGGGCAACGACGTGGGCACCGATCTGCCAGTGTCACCGGCAAAGAGTGCAGTACCCCGCATCGTCGCCATTACTGCATGCCCCACCGGGGTGGCCCATACCTTCATGGCCGCCGAAGCGTTGCAGCAGGCGGCGCGCGAAAACGGTATCCAGCTGGCCGTGGAAACGCGCGGCTCGGTGGGCGCGCGCAATCCTTTGACGCCTGAAGATATCGCCGCCGCCGATGTGGTGCTGCTCGCCGTCGACATCGAAGTCGATACTGCGCGGTTTGCCGGCAAACGCATCTATCGCTGCAAGACGGGCGTCGCGCTGAAGGACGGTGCGGGAACGCTCAAGCGCGCGCTGGCGGAAGGTCGCGTAAGCGCACCTGCCGCGGGCGACACGCCAGCCCCGGATCGTGCGGGCAAGGATTCGGAAGCGCGTGAAGGCCTGGGCCTCTACAAGCACCTGCTGACTGGCGTGTCGTACATGTTGCCGATGGTCGTTGCAGGCGGCCTGCTGATCGCATTGTCGTTCGTATTCGGCATCGAAGCGTTCAAGGAGCCCGGCACGTTGGCCGCCGCGCTCAAGCAAACGGGCGATGCCGCATTCTTGCTGATGATTCCCGTGCTGGCAGGCTACATCGCGTACTCCATCGCCGACCGGCCCGGACTCGCCCCCGGCATGATCGGCGGCGCACTGGCCGGCAGCCTGGGCGCCGGGTTCATCGGTGGCATTCTGGCGGGCTTCATCGGTGGCTATTGCGCCAGGCTCATCAGCAAGCACTTGCATCTGCCGGCGAGCATCGAGGCCCTCAAGCCTATTCTGATCATTCCGCTGGTGGCCAGCCTGATCACCGGCATGGTGATGATTTATCTCGTCGGTGGCCAGGTCGCCCTCATCCTGGCGTCGCTTACCGCGTTTCTGAACAATATGGGCACCACCAACGCGATCGCGCTGGGTGTGCTGCTGGGCGCGATGATGTGCATCGACCTGGGTGGCCCCATCAACAAGGCTGCCTACGCTTTCACGGTGGGATTGTTGGCCTCCAACGTTCATGGTCCCATGGCCGTCACGATGGCGGCCGGCATGGTGCCCCCGATCGGGATGGCGCTCGCCACGCTGATCGCCCAGCGCAAGTTCGACCCGCGCGAACGCGAAGCCGGCAAGGCCGCCGGCATTCTGGGGATGTGCTTCATCTCGGAAGGCGCCATTCCATTTGCCGCAAAAGATCCTCTACGAGTGATTCCGGCCAGCGTCATCGGGGGCATCGTCACGGGGGCGTTGGTGGCCTGGGCAGGCTGCCGCCTGGTCGCGCCGCACGGGGGTTTCTTCGTGCTGCTGATCCCGGGGGCGATGAACCGGCCGTGGATGTATATCCTCGCCATCCTTGCGGGCAGCGTTGTGACGGCGTTGATTTATGCCGTGATCAAACGGGCGCCGGCGCAGGTGGCGGCGGCGGTGTGAGGCATACGTGCCTCACACCTGCCAATGGGCAGGCACCCAGGCGTAGCCATGATCGAGTTTGAGCATGCGGCCCAAGCCTGGAAAGGGATAGTGAAAGCCGAGCACGAGCATGCGCTCGCTCGCCGCGCGATCGAAGATGCGTTGCCGCGCCGCTTGCGCGGTTTCCTTATCGCGATCAGGGCCTGGCAACCAGGCGTGGTCGATATTGACCACAGGGTGATACGCAAGGTCGGCCGTCAATAGCAGTTGCGCATCGCCGGAGTGGACGAGAAAGGTGGCCATGCCTGGCGTGTGCCCGGCCGCGACCAGGGTGGTCAGGCCCGGGACGATCTCCGTTCCGGCGTCAAAGAGTTCGACCTCCTTGGCAATCGGTTCGAGGCTGCGCTTGATGGCCGCGCCGAAGCGGCGCCGAAACTCCTCCGGCACCGGCATATACGAGAGATCCGGTTCACCGCGCACAAAGAAATCCCAATCGGCGCGGGGCGCAAACACCGTCGCTCGAGGAAAGGCCTTGCTCCCATCTGCCGCGCGAAGATTGCCGACATGATCGGGGTGCGTGTGAGAGACGACAATCACATCGATATCGTCTGGACGTAATCCAAGCGCAGCCAGATTGGCGAATAGCTTCCCACCATGCTGACCCATCGTCTGACCCGCCCCCGCTTCAAGCAGGATGCGACGTCCGCCCGTCTCGATAAGCAACGTATTCAGATTGAGCGTCAGATAATCCGACGGTAGAAACGCCTGCCGCAGCGCTTCGCTCAGATCCAGTTCCGGCGCATCGCTGGCATAAATCCTCGGTGGGCCGCCAATCAAACCATCGCTGACGACGGTCGCTTTGATATCGCCCACACGAAAGTGATAGTGGGCCGCATTCGACATTGAGTGTGCCACTGAAGTCGCGGCACCCTGCGCGAGAGCCGGCGCATCGAACGCGCGGCCGAGCACCAGGCCAGACACGCCGGCAGCGGCGGCGGAAAGCATCACTTTGCGGCGATTGATCGACAGAAGCGGTTCGTGCATCAAAGTTCTCCGATTTCAGGGAAGACATCATGTGAGCGCGTCGACACTCGGCGCGTTAATCGGTTTCGCGGCAAGTTCACGACTTATGCAGCGTGCGATCGCCGTGAGCGCGACACGATGTCATGTCATGCCGCGCGGGGTGATGCGGTGACCCTCACCGCCATTCGCTGGCACTATGACAGCCACAACCGGCATTGATAAGATGCCTCACCCTTAACGAATCGATGAGCAGAACTGCGCAATGGCACAGCTTCGACTTGATAGCCTCGAGATTTTCGCCACGATCGTGCGCTGCGGCAGCTTTCGCGCGGCAGCCAGTGAGCGCGGCATATCGTCCTCGGCGTTGAGCCAAAGCATGAATGCACTCGAGACGTCATTGGGGATACGGTTGCTCAATCGCACCACGCGCAGCGTGGCACCAACGGAGGCCGGTGCGCGGCTGCTCGATCGGCTGGCGCCGGCGCTGCGCGACATCCATGTCGCGGTCAATGACCTGGATCAATTGCGCACCAGCCCGACGGGCACCTTGCGGATCAACGCGCCCGGACCCGCGGTGGATCATGTGCTGTGTCCGCTCGTCTTCGACTTCATGCAGGTACATCCCGACGTCAAGGTCGAACTCATCAGCGATGCGGCCTTAGTGGATATCGTCGAGCAGGGATTCGATGCCGGGGTACGGTTCGGCAAGCAGCTCGCGCAGGACATGATCGCCATGCCCTTGGGGCCACCGTTGCGCTATGCCATCGTGGCCTCGCCGCAGTACGTGCAGCGCCGCGGCGTGCCGACAGTACCCGATGCGCTCGCCGCGCACGATGCGATCCGCCGCCGATTTCCGAGTGGCACGCTCGTCTCATGGGCGTTTGAAAAAGACGGCACGTCGTTGAACGTCGTACCGCAGGGCCGCCTCACATTGAGCTCGGCACATCAGGAGCTGCAGGCTGCTCTGGCCGGCCAGGGGGTGGCCCATCTTCTAGAGGATTACGTCAGCGAGCCGGTACGTGAGGGCAAGCTGGTGCGGCTATTGGAAGACTGGAGCCCCACCTTGCCCTGCTGGTATCTCTATTATCCGAATCGGCGTCACGCCAGTGCAGCGATGAGTGCCTTTCTCGAGCACGTGCGGCGCGCCTATGGCCATCAGGACGCGCCCGGTGCCGAAGCGCCGGTCGCGTAAGCGGGCGTCTGCTTTCAAGTAAGCAGGTATCAGCTTTCAATCAAGGCGCTATCGTCTGCGCAATGTTGTATACGGCGGTTGTGCCGCTGACTTCATTGCCGACGATCAACAAGGCGCTGCCCGTGGGTGACTGGGCGGCCGACACGAACGTCAACCCTTCCGGCCCCAGATCGCCCGCGGTGCTCAGCACCGTCGACGGATCAGCAGTCGTCCAGTCGCTGCGCGTGTTGTAGTAATCGACAAAGGTGGGTGCGGTGGGATTGGTGACGTCGTAGACCATGATGCCGCCCATGCGCTCCAGGCCGATGAAGGCGAAGGTTTTGTTGCCGATCTTGCCCAATGCCACGCCTTCGGGCTCCGGGCCTTTGGCATCGCTGCGCGAGTCTTGCGCATCGCCCTCGTCGTGACCCGAATTGAAATACAGCTTGCAGTCGATGTCGCGGTTGGGGCCCACCTTGCACGTGTCGCCGGCCAGATAGCGCTCGAACTGTTCACCGGAGTCCCACACCAGCGCGCCATCCTCATCGCGGATCGAGAACGATCGGCCGCCGAAGGCATACAGCGCGTCGTACATCAACCGGTCGCCGCTCGCATCCTGGGCACCGGCGGCATTGAACATAACCGGATTGCCGCTGGCGTCCTGGCGATAGCCCATCGTCCACGTCACATTGAGACGGCCCAGCACATCGTCATCACGGCATTTGCCGGGGTCGCCGGGCTTGGCGCCGCAATAAGCGAAGACATCCGGGTTGAGCAATGCGCCGGCCGCCAACGCGCGCAATTGCGGCGGCAGATCGTCGCCGCGGCGGCGATCGAAGCCGCTACGGTGCACCAGATGCTTCACGCGGAATTCCTCAACGAAACCCTTGCTCGCGTCGAAGCCACCGAAGTAGTCCGGATTGTCTTCACCCCAGGCCCGCGCATCGCCTTCATTGGCGGTGACGAGATAGGTCTTGCCGCCCACCGCATACGAAGCGATGGCATCGGGCATGTACATGCCCTTCACGCCGGCGAAGGTGCTGATGTTGATGCCGACCGGTTCGTCGCTGGCGTCCAGCGCGTTGGCTTCCAGACCATGATCCTTGAAACCCAATGCCGAGATGGCCGTGACCGTAGCGCTGCCGATATCGATGCGCGCCAGGGCATTGTTTTCTTGCAGCGCAACCCACGCGGTGCGGCTATCTGCGGAGACGGCGATGTACTCCGGTTCCACATCCTGCGCCACCGTGGCATTGGGGCCGAAGATGCGTACCCCTGCGGCGCGCAGCTCGGCCGCCTTGCTGTTGAACGGCGTAAAAGCGGCGACGCGTGCCGTCGGCGCATTGAGGTCGCTCACATCGATGATGCTGACCGACCCCTCCGGATCGATCTGGTAATCGTCGCTGGGCTCGCCTTCATTGGCAACCAGCACATACTTGCCATCGGGGGTAAAGGTGAGCATATCGGGCAACGCGCCCACGCCCACCTGGCTGAGTTTTGCCAGGGTATCGGCGCGGTAAAACGCGACGAATCCCGGATCGGTTTTCACGGCCGATTCGATGGCGAGCGCAACGATGCCATCGCGCAGGGACACACTGTTGACGGTGGCGCCCGGGGCGATGCTCGTGGCGTCGATCGAGCCGATCAACGTGGGATTGGCGGGGTCTAGCGTGTTCAGCACGTCGACCATGCCCTTCTGGGCGTTGACGATGAACGTGCGTTTGCTCGCCGGATCGAACGCGGGAATTTCTGCCGCGCTCACGCCGAAGGCGCCTGCCGAATAACGGCCCGCAAAGGCGAGGGAGATCGTTTGCGGGGTGGCTTCTACGGGCACTTCCGGTTCGGGCTCGGGTTCCGGCTGCGGTTGTTCGGGCTCGGGTGCCGGCGTTTCGGTCACAGGCGGCTGGGTGACCGGCGGCGTGGTCTCCGGCGGCACGACCACCGGCGGCGTGACGATGGGCGTTTCCGGCGCTGTCACGGGCGGCGTGGCGGGCGCATCGTCGTCATCGCCACCGCAAGCTGCCAGCGGCAGCGTGATTGCGCAAACGATCAGGCCGCGCGCGATGGCGGTCGGTAGAAAACGGAAAGGCAGCGGATAGCGGGGCATGTGACGGCGTGCGTGCGAGTTTGAAGGTGCGCCATACTGACTGTCGTTCATGATAGTTTCATGACGGGAAGCTGAAAGCAGCCGCTGAGAGACGGTTGAAGCAGGGTGAGACGCCAGTGCCGCATCCCTCTTTCGATTTTTCTTCGAGTGCGTTGGCCGTTCGGCCGCAACGTCTGATGCCATCGCAAGAATCGGAGTGTGCGTAAGTTCCGTGCCCGCCACACTGGCGTCACCTCTACTCGGTGCCGTCATGATTCCCCACCCGCTTACTGTTGACGAACAACGCTCCCGCACTGGCGCCACGGCGTTTCGCCGGCTCGTGCAATCCAACTTCGCCGCGCAGTTTTCCGAACAGATCGCGCTGGCCGCTGCCCCGCTCGCGGCGGTGCTGGCCTTCGGTGCCACGGCCGCCCAAACGGGCGCGCTGCAAACCGCGCAAACGCTGCCCTTCCTGCTCTTCGCGCTACCGGCAGGCGTACTCGCGGATCGTTACGCCCGGCGCACGCTGATGGTGACTGCCGAAGCGTTGCGCGCGGGCGCCCTCCTTGCCATTGTGGCATTGCTGGCGGCGCAAGCGCTCGGGCTAAATGGGTTGGCCTTGTTAGGATTCGTCGGCGCCGCCGGCACAGTGCTCTATAGCGTGGCGGCGCCGGCATTGGTGCCGCAACTGGTGCCGCGCGCGCAATTGACCGCTGCCAATCGTTCGATCGAACTGGCACGCAGCACCGCGTTTGTGGCGGGGCCGGCCGCCGGAGGAAGCTTGGTCGGCATGATGGGGGCGCCGGCCGCATATGTGCTGGCGACCGCGCTCTCGATCGTCGCGCTGTTGCTGTTGCTGCGCTTGCCGCACGCCACGACCCGCGGGTTCCTGTCGCCTGCTTCCACCGATTCGCCGGCATCCGCTGATGCCGCTGCATCGTCGTTACCCAATGCACACACGCAATGCCAACCGCCTCGCAAGCACGTCTGGCACGATCTGCGCGACGGCGCGGCATTCGTGTGGACCCAACCGCTGCTGCGACCGCTATTGATTGGATCGACGTTCTTCAATACCGCGTGGTTCATTCTGCAGGCGGTGTATGTGGCGTACGCGATCGACCGGCTCGGATTGAATGCGACCGGGGTCGGGCTGACATTGGGCAGCTATGGCGCGGGGATGGTCGCGGGTGCCCTGCTTGCACCGGCGCTATCGAAACGGGTGTCGTTCGGCACGATGATCATGGTCGGTCCGGCAAGTGCCTTGCTGGCGTCGTTGCTGATGTTGACGACGTCGACCATGGCCGCGGCGACCCTTGCCGCCGTGGCCATGTTTCTGTTCGGTGCCGGTCCGATTTTATGGACGATCGCTACCACCACGCTTCGGCAAACGGTCACGCCCAATGCGATGCTGGGTCGTGTGTCGTCGGTCATTCTTGCCGCCACCTACGGCTCGCGCCCGATCGGCGCGGCGATCGGCGCGCTCCTCGCGGCACGCTTCGGCGTCGACGCGTGCCTGTGGGCATCCAGCGTATTCTTCGTGGTGCAGTTTGCGGTGATTGGCCGCTCGCCTGCACGAGGCTTGAAGACATTGCCGGCTAACGATTGAGCGGCAGTTCAGCCGAGTATGCCGTCTCACACCGAACCCGCGAAAGTGGCAACGCTCGCCGCATCCATCCCCAGCACCTCGCGCAACACTTCTTCGGTGTGCTCGCCGAGCATCGGCGGCGCGCGGCGGTACTGCACGGGCGTGTCCGAGAACCGCAACGGGCTGGCCGTGACCGATGCGCGCCCGGCCAGGGGATGCGTCATCTCCTGGCGCAGTCCGCGGGCCTGCACCTGCGGGTTGTCGAAGACCTGTTCGATATCGTTGATCGGCCCGCACGGCACACCCACGGCTTCCAGCTTTTGCAGCCACGCGTCGCGCTTGCCTGACGCCATGATCGCGGTCAACCGCTCGATCAGCGCCACGCGATTGATCACACGCTGCTTATTGGTCGCATAGCGCGCATCGGTACCGAGTTCGACGGCGCCAATGATGGCGCAGAAGGCGCGAAACTGACTATCGTTGCCCACCGCCACGATGAGGTGGCCATCGCTCGCAGCAAACACCTGGTACGGCACCACATTCTGATGCGCATTGCCCGCGCGTTTGGGCGCCACGCCGGAGTTGAAGAAGTTGGAGTTCTGGTTGGCGAGCATCGCCACATGGCAGTCGAGCAAGGCGATGTCGAGATGCTGCCCCAGCCCACTGCGATGCCGCTCGGCGAGTGCGCCAAGAATGGCGACCGAAGCGTACATGCCGGTGACGATATCGGTAACGGCCACACCCGCCTTCTGCGGGCCGCCGCCCGGCAGATCGTCGCGCTCGCCGGTGATGCTCATCAGACCGGCCATGCCCTGGATCATGAAGTCGTAACCGGGCCGTTCGCGATAAGGGCCATCATGCCCGAAGCCGGTCACCGAGCAATAGATCAATGCCGGATTGATCGCCTTCAATGCGTCGTAGTCCAGGCCGTATTTCTTCAAGCCGCCCACTTTGTAGTTCTCGACCAGCACGTCGCTCTTGCGCGCCAGTTCGCGAATCAGATCGGCGCCTTCGGCGGTGGCGATATCCACTTCGATCGAGCGCTTGTTTCGGTTGGTGCTCAAGTAATACGCCGCTTCGGAGGTGTCCTGCCCTGCATCGTCTTTCAGATAGGGTGGCCCCCAGCCACGTGTGTCGTCGCCGCTGCCGGGTTTTTCGACCTTGATCACATCCGCGCCCAGATCGGCGAGGTTTTGCGTGCACCACGGACCCGCCAGAATGCGGCTCAGGTCCAGCACACGAATATCGGAAAGCGGGCTGCTGCGTGTTGTCGTCATTTAAAGGCCTTCGTTATAAGTTGCCGTGCCGTGACTGAGCACGACCTTGTCTCGCGCCGGCACGCGCGCCAGCAGGCGCACCCGTCCGGGCCCGTCTTGCCAGAGATCGACTGCCAGCGTCTCGCCCGGATACACCGGCGCCGAAAAGCGCAGGTCGAGTCCGGTCAATCGCTGCGCGTCGTGCCCGCAATAGGTTTGCACGACGGCCTGCGCCGCCACCCCATAGGTCGCCAACCCATGCAGGATCGGGCGCGGATATCCGGCTTGCCGCGCCACGTCGGGATCGATGTGCAGCGGATTGGGATCGGCCGATAACCGATAGATCAGCGCTGCACGCGGTGAGATCGCCAGCGTGACGGTTCGGTCGGGCGGCGTATTGGGGGTGGGAGGCAATGGCGGCGGGCTCTCGTCGCCCTGCCCGAATCCGCCATCGCCACGGCAGAACGTGGTTTGCGAAATCGTGGCGATCTTCTCGCCGTTCCCGCCCAGCAACGTGCGCTCGCTCACCACCAGCGCGCCGCGCTCGGGGCCTTTGTCGATCACATGCGTCACACGCGTTTTGGCCGTGACGGTACCGGCGGCAGGCAACGGGCAATGCATCTGCAGCCGTTGCTCGCCATGCACGAGTCTCACCCAGTCGATTTCAGCCCGCGGATCGCGCATCCAGAAGCCGGGATAGGCCAGCACCACGCTTTGCGTGGGAAACGCGCGCAGATTGGCTTCATACACATACGCCAACTGCCGCGTATCCATCGGATCCGCGCCAAGCCCGATGCCCAGGGCATACAGGATGGTGTCCTTCTCGGTGTAGGTCTGTTCGACTGTGGGAAAGTCCCATTGCTTGATCGTGTCGTATTTCACGCGTTCGACTCCCTGGATCGCAATCCTTCGGATAAGCCGGCCTTGCCGTGCCGCCGCACGGCAAGTGCGATCGGCAACGCTTGCATCACGGCATATCGGTAGCCGTAAAGGCAGGGTTTCGCAAAGCCAAAACCCGAATGACGGTGCGCAGTAAATAATGGCCGTCTATCGCGTCCGCATGCGGCGCGATGAACGGGATGCGGCCCCCCAACGTCACCCGGCGATGGGCAAGCGGCACTCATATGGAGACCACAATCATGACCGACCTCAACCGCCGTCACGTATTGACCGCTTTGGCTGCCGCGTGCGGGAGCGCCATGTTGCCCACATGGGCGCGCGCTGCCGACTGGCCCACCCATGCCGTGAACTTCGTGGTGCCCTTTCCGCCGGGTGGCCCGGTGGACGTCACCGCGCGTTTCGTCACGCAGCCGCTGGGCCGGCGCTGGCGCCAACCGACCGTGGTCGACAACAAAGCCGGCGCCGGCGGCATCGTTGGCGCGCAACTGGCCGTCCGCGCCGAGCCCGACGGCTACAACTTTTTCTTCGCGTCGATCCATCACACGGTGCTGCCCAGCCTGCGCAGCGACCTGAGCTATGACGTCACGCGTGACTTCGCGCCCGTGGGCATGGTGGCGATCTTTCCGATCATCCTCGTGGTCAACCCCTCGTTGCCGGTCAAGAGCGTGAAAGAGCTGATCGCTTACGCCCGGGCGAATCCGGGCAAGCTCTCCTTCGGCTCGTCGGGCACGGGCGGCGGCACGCACCTGGCAGGCGAACTCTTCAACAGCATGGCGGGCATCAAGATCCAGCATGTGCCTTATCGCGGCAGCGCGCCGGCCATGCAGGATCTGCTGGGCGGGCAGGTGCAGGTGATGTTTGCCGATGGCCCAAGTGCCGTGCCGCACATCAAGACAGGCCGGGTGCGGGCGCTGGGCGTGGGCAATCTGGAGCCTTCGGCGCTGGTCCCCGACGTGCCGACGATCGCCGCCGAAGGCCTGGCCGGCTACGAAGCGTATTCGTGGACGGGATTGCTCGCGCCGGCCAAAACGCCAAAGGCGGTCATCGACCGCGTCAATGCCGATCTGGTCGCGGTCATGTCCGATCCGGAACTGGCCAGGAACATGATCGCGGCAGGCGCGGAACCCAAGCCCGGCACCCCCGCCGAATTTGGCCAGTTCATCGGCGCCGAACTGGCCAAATGGGCCAAGGTGATCAAAGCCGCCGATATCAAGATCGAATAGCGCCCGCGTCATCACTCCGCCTTGATGCCGGCTTTCTTGATCACGTCTTCCCACAGCGCGTACTCGTTGGCGATGCGCTTTTGCAAGACAGCCGGCCCACCGTTGTCGATGGTGTAGCCGCCGTCGATCATCGACTTCCTGAATGCGGGATCCGCGGATACGTCGGCCAGGGCCTGCGTGAGTTTGGCGGCGATGTTGGCCGGCAAGGCCTTGGGCCCCACCAGCGCATACCAGCCGGTCACTTCGTAGTCCGGAATACCCGCTTCGATCATCGTGGGCACATCGGGCAGCTCGGGATTGCGTGTGCGCGACGTCACCGCCAGCGCGCGCGCCTTGCCGCTCTTGATGAAAGGAATCGCCGTACTCGTGATGTCGAACATGAAGGTGATCTTGCCGCTGACCACATCCAGCATGGCAGGCGAATTGCCGCGATAAGGCACATGCAGCATGGGCGCATTGGATTTGATCTTCATCAGCTCGGCCGACAAATGATTCGAGGCGCCAATGCCGGCCGACCCGAACGACACGGCTTGCGGATTGGCACGGGCCGCGTCGACCAGTTCCTTCACCGACGTGGCCGGCGATTGCGGGCCGATCACGAGCACATTCGTGTAGTTGACGATCAACCCCAGATAACTGAAGTCGCGGCGAGGATCGAAGTTTTCCGTTTTCTGTACCAGCGGCGACATGGTCATCGTGGGGCTGGCCGCGAAATAGAGCAGGTAGCCATCGGCCGGCGCATTCGTGACGGCCTGCGCACCGATGATGCCGCTCGCGCCCGACCGGTTTTCCACCACCACCGTCTGCCCGAGCTTATCGCCCAGATACTTCGAGAAGACACGCGCGGTGGTGTCCACCGGACCTCCCGGCGCATAACCCACGACCAGCCGGAGGGGCCGGTCGGGCCAGTCGGCGGCGTGCGCCACAGGTACTGTCATCAACGCGACTACCACGGCCGCACCGGCCGAAATGCCCTTGAACGTCATGCCCTGTCTCCTCAACCCATGGTTGGGTTGCTCTTATATGTGCCACCGCAATCGAGTGCCGTGGGCGTCTTGAAATCAAAGTGTGTTGGCCGTCCCCAAAATAGCGGTGGACTGGCTCGACAAGGTGCCGCCGTTGCCGTGTACGACCGCCAGTTGCGCATCGTCGATCTGACGCTCACCCGCTACGCCGCGCAATTGCCGCACGGCTTCGATCATGATGAAGATGCCGTACATGCCAGGGTGGATGCACGACAACCCGCCGCCATTGGTGTTGACCGGCAACCGCCCGCCCGGCGCGATTGCACCGCCGCTCACGAACGCACCCCCTTCGCCCTTTTTGCAGAAGCCCAGATCTTCAAGAAAGAGAATGGTGTTGATCGTGAAAGCGTCGTACACCTCCACCACATCGATATCGGCGGGCGTGACGCCGGCCATCGCAAAGGCGCGCCGGCCCGACTCCTGCGCGGCGGTGATCGTCAGATCGTGCATCGACGAAATCTGGCGATTCCAGACCGCCGTCGCATTGCCCAGCACATACACCGGCTTTTGCGGCAGATCGCGGGCGCGGTCGGCACGCACGAGCACGTAGGCCCCTGCGCCGTCGCTCACCAGACAGCAGTCGCGCACCGTCAGGGGATCGGACACCATCCGCGCGCCCAGAATCTTGTCCAGCGTGAGCGGCTCGCGCGCCAGCGCTTCCGGATTGCGCTGTGCCCATTGATTGGCGGCCAACGCCACCTCGGCCAATTGCTCGCGCGTCGTGCCGTACTGGTGCATGTGACGCGCCGCCGCCAGCGCGTACGAACTGATCGGCGACAAGGGGTCGTACGGCGCCTCGTACGGTTGCGGATCCATGTGCTTGCGCATGCGCCCCACTTCCGCCCGGTTGACGGTGGACGTGCGCTGCGTGCTGCCGTAGCACACCAGCACGGCGTTGCACTGCCCGCTCGCCAGGGCTTGAATCGCCGGCATGATGTGCGCCACGAAACTCGATCCGCCCAGCATGGTGCTGTCGATGAACGTGGGCCGAATGCCCAGATGCTCGATCACCGGCATCACCCACATGGTGGCCGCGACACTGGCCGTGCAGATGCCGTCGATATCCTGCATGGTCAGGCCCGCGTCGGCCACCGCGTGCTGCGCCGCCTGCACAAGGATCTCCATTTCGGTGAAGCCGGTGGCATCGCCCAGGCCGGCCTGCCCCACCCCTGCGATCGCGACATCACCTCTCAAGGATTCGATGGTCACTGCTGTTCTCCCTGGCGGGTAAAAACCAGCAAGCCGTGTCCGTCGACCTGATCGACGCGGGCCTGCACCTTCATGCCGATGCGCACGTCGGCGGGCGGCATTCCTTCCACTCGCGACATCAGACGCACGCCTTCCTGCAGGTCGATCAGGGCCACGTTATAGTCGCCGCCGGCGTCGGCCTTGCGGCGCACCACGGTAGTCGAATACACGATGCCGGCACCGGTGGGTGCGATCCAGGTGAGATCGACGCTGCCGCAATGCGGACACAGCATGCGGGGAAAGAACACCGCCCGATCGCAGGCCACGCAATGCTGGATCAGGAACTGCCCGCTGTCCAACGCAGTGCGGTAATGCAGATCGGCGCCCTGCGGCATCGCGGCGGACTCAGTATTCGGCATGGCTCGTCTTCAAGAGAGGAACAGAACGTCGAGTTTTGCGTATCCGTTGCGCGCTTGACCATTCTTCATTGCTTAACCGGGCCTTCCGGACACACGAAGCGTCGCCATCGTGGGCGACCGGCCCGGATTGCCTGCTGACGCGTGTCAGGCATTTGCCAGGCACACCATTCGGCTCAGGATAAGCGCGTGTTCCAAAAAGGGAAATTGCGCCCCACCCCACCCTGGGACTAGATTGGAGAAGGAGGAGACACATCATGAATCTCAACTGGACGCCCGAAGAGCGTGCCTTTCGCGATACCGTGCGCGCATTCGTGGCTGACAAGCTGCCGGCGGATATCCGCGACAAGGTGATGCGCCATCGACGGCTTGAAAAAGACGATTACGTGCGCTGGCACCTGGCGCTGGCCGAGCAAGGCTGGGGCGCCCCCAATTGGCCGGTCGCCCATGGCGGCACCGGATGGAATGCCATGGAGCGCCTGATCTTCGAGGTGGAAACCTACAAGGCCGGTGCCCCGCGCCTCTTGCCGTTCGGCCTCACCATGATCGGTCCTGTACTGCTGAAGTACGGCAGTGACGAACAGAAAGCCCGACTGCTGCCTCGGATCGTCACGATGCAGGATTGGTGGTGCCAGGGATACTCCGAACCGGGATCGGGGTCCGACCTGGCCTCGCTCTCGACCCGGGCCGAGCGCGACGGCGACCACTATATCGTCAACGGTCAAAAGACGTGGACCACGCTGGCGCAGTACGCCGACTGGATGTTTTGCCTGGTACGCACGGATCCGCAAGCAAAGAAGCAGAGCGGCATCTCGATGCTGTTGATCGACATGCGCGCGCCGGGCGTCACGGTGCGCCCCATCACCACGCTGGACGGCGGGCACGACATCAATGAAGTCTGGCTGGAGAACGTGCGCGTGCCGGTCGGCGATCGCGTCGGCGAAGAAAACCAGGGCTGGACGTACGCCAAGTATCTGCTGGGGCACGAACGCACCGGCATCGCCGGCCTGGGGCATTGTTACCGCGAACTCGAGGTGCTCAAGTCGCTTTGCCGCCATCAGCAAACCGGCGACGGCGCAATGGCCGACGACGTGCGGATGAAGGACAAGATCGCGCAAGTCGAGATCGACATCGCCGCGCTGGAGATGCTGCTCCTGCGCGTCGCGGCCGCCAATGAGGGTGCGCCGGGCCCCGAGGCGTCGATCCTGAAGATCCGCGGCTCCGAGATCCAGCAGCAGCTCGCCCGCTTGCAGATGGAGGCCGCCGGCCCCGACGCCTGGGCCTACGATCCGCGCTGGATGATCGCCGACGATGCCGACGATGCGCCCGGTGACGACGTGGCCTGCGCCATGGGCGCGGGCTATCTCGACATGCGCAAGACCACGATCTACGGCGGCTCGACCGAGGTGCAAAAGAACATCATCGCGCGGATGCTGCTGGGGCTGTGACGCCGCCACCGCCCGATCGATAGCAAACCAAGCGAGAAGACAACCATGGATTTTGTATATAGCGAATCGCAGCGCATGCTGGCTGAAAGCCTGGAGCGATTGGTGCAGTCCGAATGGACGATGCCGAAACGACGCGCGCGCCAGGCGCAGGGCGTGGTGGATGCCGGCGCGTGGGAGACCCTGGCCGACATGGGCGTGTTGGGCCTCACGATCGCGCCGGCGTATGAAGGTTTTGGCGAAGACCCGTCGAGTCTGGTGCCGGTGCATCTGGCGCTGGGCCGCGGCCTGGTCGATGAACCCGTGATTCCCAGCGCCGTGATGGGCGCCGCGCTCATCGCCGCTACAGACAACGAAGCCCATCACGCCGCGCTGCTGCCTGGCGTGGCGCAAGGCACGGTCGTGCTCGCCGTGGCCTACCAGGAACCCAATCGCCGCTATCACACGCGGCCCATGTCGATGCATGCGACCGCGGCACCGGATGGCTATCGCCTCACCGGCCTGAAGAAACAGGTGTGGCACGGCGCTGCCGCCACCCATTGGATCGTGTCGGCGCGCACGGAAGAAGGTCGCACGGCGATTTTCGTGGTGCCCGCCGACACCGCTCATGTTCGCGTGATCGACGCGCCCACCTTCGATCGCAGCCGCTGTGCGGATATCGTGTTTGAGAACGCGCCTTTGCCGCACAGCGCCTTGCTGGTGGATGGGCGCGATGCCGATCGCGCGCTGGCCACCGGCATCGAATGGGGCATCGCTGCGCTCTCGATTCAAGCGGCGGGTGCGATGCAGCGCGCGATCGATCTCACGGCCACTTACCTGAAAGACCGGCGGCAATTCGGTCAGCCGCTGGCGTCGTTCCAAGCCTTGCAGCACCGCCTGGCCGACATGCTCGTGGCCAAGGAAATGGCACTGTCGATGGCTTACGTCGCGGTGGCCGCCTTGTCCGAGACGGATGCACCGCGCCGCGCGAAAATGATCTCGCAAGCCAAGATCGAAACCGCGCGTGCGGGCCGCTTCATCGGCGAGCAAGCCATTCAACTGCACGGCGGCATGGGCATGACCGACGAGATGGAAATCGGCGACTACTTCAAACGCTTGACCGCATTGGAACTGCTGCTCGGCGATACGTCCGAGCATTTTCGTATCCTGGAGACGCTGGCATGACGGGTCCGACTTCTACTGCTTCTGGTGCTTCTGCTGCTTATGGTGCCTCTGCTGCCGCCAAGGCTTCTGCAACGGCCGAAAACGACGGTCACGCGGGTCACTATGGCGCGATTGCCTTCGCGTACCGTCAAGGCGTGGGCGTGATCACGCTCGATCGGCCCGACCGGCTGAATAGTTTCACCGATGTAATGCACGGCGAACTCAAGCATGCCTTTGCGTTTCTGCAAGCGCAGCAGGATCTGCGTGGGGTCGTCATCACAGGCCGCGGACGCGGGTTTTGCGCGGGCCAGGACCTGAACGATCGCAAGCCGCTATCCGAAGGCGAGCGGCGCGACCTGAGCGCCGGACTGACGGCGCATTACGCGCCATTGATTCAAACCATCCGCGCGCTGCCGGTACCGGTGGTAGCGGTGGTCAATGGGGTGGCGGCCGGCGCCGGTGCCAGCGTGGCGCTCGCCTGCGATGTGGTGTTTGCCGTGGCGTCGGCGACCTTCATCCAGGCCTTCAGCAAGATCGGTTTGGTGCCGGATGCAGGCGGCACGTATTTTCTGCCGCGCCAGATCGGCACCGCACGGGCGATGGGCACCTTTCTATTTGGCGAACCGGTGAGTGCGGCGCAGGCTGAAGCCTGGGGCCTGATCTGGAAGTGCATCCCCGATGACGCCTACAGCCAGACGCTGGACGAAATCGTGAATCGGCTGGCCCTCGGGCCGACGCGCGCGTATGGCGGCACGAAGCAGTTGGTGCAGGCAAGCGCGGCCAACACGCTCTCGCAACAGCTCGATCTGGAGGCCGAGATTCAGAAAACGATGGGGTATACCGACGACTATCTGGAGGGTATGAAAGCGTTCGCCGAAAAGCGGCCGCCTGCGTTCAAAGGCAAGTAGGGCCAGGCGCATCGCGCCGGAGCCCGGCCGCAGACGTGTTCACGACGCGCGTCAGCCGCCACGGCGGCAGCGCTCGGAGCAGTACTTCACCTCGTCCCACACCTTTTCCCATTTCTTGCGCCAGGTAAACGGCAGGCCGCAGCGCACGCAGATTTTGGTGGGTAGGTCGCCCTTCTTGCGCATCTTCATCGACGCACCCAAAGCAGCAACGATACCGCACAGCGCGCGACACGACGGTCGAGGTCATCGTCAGCGATACCGCGCGAGCATGACGATGAAAACGGCACACCGTTCAGCGCCGCGCGCTGCACCGCATGATGCCGATGCGGTGCGACCGTCATGATCACTGATCAAGCTTGGCGAGCTTTCCTGCGCGCGCTTCAGCCACGGCAGCCGCCGCATCGTCGGCCAACAACAATCGCTGGTCAACGAGCTTATCCGCGGAAGCTTTGACGGCCGCCACATACGCGGCGTCGTCCGCATAACGCTCTTCGATCGACAAACGCGGATCCTTGCGCGCGATGCGCTCGGCGCGGGTCGCCGCAAAGGGGACGGCGCTGCCCATCTGCGTGCACAACCCTTCCGGATTGTTGCTCTTCGGATTCCAGCCCACGTAGGTGCCGCGCGGCGCCGCCACGATCGGCAGACGCAGTCCGCCGATCCCGTTGCCGTCGGCGTCCACACGCGGCATATAGAGCGGGTACTCGCCCTGTGCGATCGGCAAGCGGGCGCCCTCGGTGATCCGATGCGAGGCCACGTACGCCGCGCGATAGGGCAAACCGGGAATGGCGGGATACAAGCCTTGAGCCTGCGACAACGTACCCTGCGCACGCGTGGGATAACGGCTCGCCGGCGGCTGCGTGCCCACGGTCACCCACTGATTGAGTGCCGTCAACAAGGCCCGGGTGGCCGGCGCCGGGCTGACGGGGCTGGTGGGCAATGCGCACGTCGGCATCGCCTTGGAGACCGGGCTGGGGAAGTGCTGCGAGCCCACCACCATGAACGCGCGCACCTCGGCCGGCAACGGCAGATCGCGGCCGCGACCGTCGGTCACGAGCTGGCTGGCGTGCGACGCCCAGAATTCATATTCGGAATCGATCTGCACGATACGCGGGCACGTGTCGGTTGCGCGGCATTGCTGCAGCAAACCGTCTTGCTTACCCGTAAACGGATCGCGGCTCACCTCGTAGGCCGACGGAAACTGATCCACCGGATAGAGATCGTCGGCGTGCGGGCCGGGATTACGCGACAGTTGTGCGAAGCGCGTGTTGGTGAAGGTGCGGCGCGCGCCCGGAATCTGCAGCAGCAACCCGTCGAAAACCTGACGTCCCGCCTCGTCCTGGTTGAAGCCTTGATAGAGGTAGTCGCGCAGCACCCGGCCCGATTGCGACACACCCAAGCCGATCGTCTTGGCGATGGCCGGCTTGCCGTTCACCGCCAGGGGATTGGCGGACGTGACGTCATGCGTGAGAAACGCCGTCACGTCGCGGATCGCGGCAAAGCCCATCGCCATCGGCTTGGGATCGCGTGCGGTGTAGGTGAATTCATAGATCGTATCGACCGGCATGTTCTTGGGCCGTGCAATCTCGATCGTGTTGTCATCGATAAAGCGGAACGACAAGTCGGCGGGATTGCTACGGGCATCCAGGCGTTGCGCGCGCACGGTCAAACGGGCATGCGCTTGCGTGGCAGCCGGGTAGCTGAGCGCCACACGCTCGGTGGCACTCGCTTTCGTGAATACCCACTCATCGCGCGAGGCACCCGTCACGCCTGGGATCGTGGGCAGCACAATGCGCATGCCGGCATCCGCGGGCACGTCTTCCTGCCACCCCACCCACGCCAGCGTATAGCCTTGCGAAAGCAAAAACCCATTGCCGGCATCGCCCGCTTCTTTCAACCGGCTGCTGCCCGGCACGCTGCCCTCGTCGACCACGGCGCCGATCAATTTTCGGCCGCGGTTAGGGGCTTCGACGATCAGGGTGCCATTGGGCCTGGCGGGGCGCAGGATCACCACATCCGCACGCGCTTCCACGCGCCCGGCTGCGTTGCGCGGCGCCAGGCTCAGATCGGTGATACCCGCGTTGCGCGCGTCTTGCGGATCGAGTGCGATGGTGGCCACACCGGAGATTTTCTCTGCAGTGCCAGCCGGGCCGAACACACGGCCTTCCAAGGCCTGCGCGTCGCGCGTCTGCACGTCGAATGCAGTCACGGCCGCCTGCGCGGCGGGCGCGGCAAACAATGCCGAGACGAGGGCAAACACAGCAGTGGTTTGGATCGCAACGGGGCGACGCGAGATGGACGAGCGAATAGGCATCGAGATTCCTTCAACCAGAAAAAGAGAAAAGGCCAGGAGGCGGCGATGCGCCGCACCTCCTGACCTGAATAAGGGGATTAAGCGCCCGCGTTGTCGAACGCGAGCGCCATGGCGGCGGGCGACTGGCCACGCGGGGACGTCATCTGCGCGCGTTCGGGTGCATGGGCGTGCGCGCCGGCATGCGCGGCTGCGCCCGGCACTTTAAAGGCCGACACCGACTCATGCAATCGCGACACCTGATCTTCCATCGTCGCGGTCACGGCGGCCGCCTGTTCGACCAGCGCAGCATTCTGCTGCGTCATCTGATCCATTTGCGTCACGGCCAGGCTGACCTGTTCGATACCCGAGCTCTGCTCGTTGGATGCCACCGTGATTTCGCCCATGATGTCGGTCACGCGCTTGATGGCTTGAACGATCTCTTCCATCGTCTGCCCGGCCTGATTGACCAGCGTCGAGCCCGCACCCACCTTCGTCACGGAATCATCGATCAGCGCCTTGATTTCCTTGGCGGCTTGCGCGCTGCGCTGCGCCAGATTGCGCACTTCGCTGGCGACCACGGCAAAGCCCTTGCCCTGCTCGCCCGCGCGGGCGGCTTCGACGGCGGCGTTCAACGCGAGGATATTGGTCTGAAACGCGATGCTGTCGATCACGCTGATGATTTCGGCGATGCGGCGCGAGCTGTCGGTGATGCCGGCCATCGTGGTGACCACGTTGCCGACCACTTCGCCCCCCTTGGCGGCAATGCCCGACGCGGTTTGCGCCAGCGTCGCCGCTTGACCGGCGCTGCCGGCATTTTGGCGCACGGTGGCTGTCAGCTCTTCCATGCTCGCCGCGGTTTCTTCCAACGAGGCGGCCTGCTCTTCGGTGCGAGACGACAAGTCGATGTTGCCGGCCGATATCTCGCGCGCAGCGACGTTCAGGCTATCCGTGCCTTCACGAATCGCGCCGATCGTGTGCGCCAGATTGTGCTGCATGCGGCTCATCGCATACATCATGCTCGACGTATCGTTTGCACCCACCGCCACGCGTTGCGTGAGATCGCCCGACGCGATGCGTTGCGCGATCGCCGCAGCTTCCGACGGATCGCCACCCAGGCTGCGCGTCACGCTGCGGTTGATCAGCATCATCACGATCGTCACCAGTGCGCCGATCACGGCCAGGATGATGAGCGCCTTGATCAGGTTGCTGTAGAACGCCGTTTGCACGTCATCAACCAGCACGCCCGACGAAATGAACCAGTCCCACGGCTGGTAGTACGACACGAAGCTGATCTTGAGCGCACGGTCTTCGGCATTCGTCGACTTCGCCGCCATGTACTCGACGAAACCCTGGCCGTCGCGCTTGCCGACGTCCACCATCTCCTGGTAGTACGCCTTGCCGTTGGTGTCCTTGCGGTCGCCCACGTTTTTGCCGATGATCGACGTGCCGTTGGGGTGCATCAGCAAGAGTGGCGCCGAATCCACCACGAACACGAAGTTGTCGCTGTCGTAACGCAGTTTGCGCAGTTGATCGAGCGCTTGTTTCTTGCCTTCTTCGGGCGTCAGCGTGCGGTTATTCACCTGGGCGGCGAAGCCCCCCACGATGCTGCTGGCCACTTCCACAATGCGCTCCAAGCCATCGCGACGCTCCTGCATCATGATGTCGCGTGCGTTCATGGCCGACCAGCCACCCAGCGCCAACAAGCCAACCCACATCAGCACCATCGCCAATCGCAGCTTGGACTTCAGACTCAACGTTTTCATTTCTCAGACTCGACTCGAATATCGGGCCTGCAATCGACGTGGCGGCCCGTGCGGACCAAGTGTCACCGCTCTGCACGATTCTCGAATGTGAGAAAAACAGCACGAACAACGGTTACTTATTGCAATGCAACACCGTCGCGGTGTGAGTCACACAGAGGGAAGGGCGACATCGTTGTCGACTCACGCGGCCTGGGGCTCATGTCGATCCACCGCGCACTGCCGTGCCCCCAACGCTTGGCGGCGCTGGTACCGGAGCACTGCCCCAGCGGGCGGCTCCGGCTTGCGGTGCGAACTCAATCCAGACCGGTCTGACGCTTGACCGAGTTCTCGTGCAGCGATTCGTTCAACTGATCCACCACGATTGCCCAGGCGGCGTCCGCGCCAAGTTGCTCGCCGATGAAGTGGCGCTGTGCATCGCTCCAGTACGGCGCATCGACGATGTTCACCTCGGACGCCAGTTGGCCATCCTTGATGAACGTGGCGATCGCTTCGTCGCTGTCGTCCAGTCCCAACTGCTGAAACAGCGTGGACATGCGGGGGGTCGTGTCATCCATATTCGGTCCTTTGCGCGCGAGCGCCAGCGTGATCTGAAGCGTCGTGTACAGCACGAATCGTTCCGCGCCGGCCCGCATCCGTGTCGCTGCGCGCCATTCACAAACGCATCATCGTTGCCGCGCGGCCGCCACCAGGCACTTTGCAAACGTGGCGGCCAACCCCTGGTCGTCGTCCCGCTTGCGCCCGACGATACCGATCTCGCGCTCGAAGGCGAGTTCGTCGAGGGTCGACCAGCCGATACCTGTCATATCGAGGCGCGCCGTGCGGGGCATCAATGCCACGCCCAAACCCTGACGCACCATGTTGCCGATCGCATCGATATCGTCCAGCTCCACCAACTCCATCACCGTAATGCGATGCCGGCGCAAGAACATATCCACCAGGCGCCCGCCGAACGAGGCCTTGTCGTAGCGCACGAACGCTTGCGTGGCGAGCGCTTCGCGCCAAGGCATATCGCCCAAATGCGCCGGCATCGCCAGACCGATCGGCTCGGACAGCAACGGCGTCCAATAGAGTTCGGGCGGCAGCGCGAAAGGCGGCAGAATCGCCACGGCCAAATCGATTTCGCCCGCATCCACTTGCCCCAGCAACGACAGCGATACACCGGGCAGCACCCGCACGCGCACATCGGGATGCGTGTCGCGCAGCATCCGCATGGCAGCAACGACGATATCCTGTTGCGCCGATGTGATCGCCCCCAGCCGCAGCAAACCCGAACGCGGCGCCCGCTCCTCGCCCGCTCCCATTCGATCGACCAGGGCAAGCGCGGCTTCGGCCTGGGGCAAGACGTCTCGACCGTACGCGTTGAGCTGCACCGATTTCGGCGTGCGCTCGAAAAGCGGTGCGCCAAGATATTCTTCCAGGCGCTTGATCTGGGCGCTGACAGCCGATTGCGTCAATCCGAGCCGCTGCCCGGCGCCGGTAAACGTGCCATCCCGCGCCACGGCGATAAAGGTCGCAAATTCTTTGAGCATCGATATATTTTATGGTGAGAACCAAAAAATATCATTTTTCAATCGAAAAAAACGCTCCTAAACTAGCGTCATCAGTTCCCCCCATTCAATTTGTCTTGAGAGTGCATCCATGAACACTGCCACCGCCCCCGCTCAATCGCTCGCCGGCCAAACGACCCTGCCGCCGTTTCACCTGGCCTTCCCGGTACGCGACATCGCCGAAGCCCGCGCGTTCTACGGCGAATTGCTGGGCTGTCCGGAAGGTCGCAGCTCCGAACACTGGGTGGACTTCAACTTCTACGGTCACCAGATCGTGGCCCACCTGTCGCCCGAAGAGTGCACCAGCGCCGGTGCCACCAGCGCAGTGGACGATCATCAAGTGCCCGTGCGCCACTTCGGCGCCGTGCTGCCGATGGCCACCTGGCAAGCCCTGGCCGACAAGCTGACGGCCGCCGGCACGAACTTCGTCATCAAGCCCTATATCCGTTTCAAGGGCGAGCCGGGCGAGCAAGCCACGATGTTCTTCATGGATCCGTCGGGTAACGCTCTGGAATTCAAGTCGTTTGCCGATCTGGGTTCGCTCTTCGCGAAGTAAGTCCCAGGCGCAGATGCCCGCAGCGCGGTGATCGCGGCACCCCAGCGGCGCCGATGGTCGCACGGCTGCGTCGATCAGGCTGCGCTGCGCCCGCTTCGTAGCGCCCGCTTCGTAGCGCCGGTGTCGTTGCTCCCACCTAGATAGTGCCCACCTGGATGCCCCGCTGGCTGATCTGATCCCCAAAGGAACAGATTGCCTTGCGGGGCATTCTTCATTTTCTGATCCCTTGAATGCCAAGAGTCGTCAAAACCTAGGGTTTCTACTGATTTGCATACGTATGCAAGACACTGAAAGTGGTCCCACTCGCTGTTTACACGGCACGCTTTAACCGCACTGCACGGCATGCCACGCAAGTGCTTCCACATCCGGGGCTTTGACTACCATGATCAGATATTTGAAACGCGGCCGCTCGGCCGACGTGAAAACCGGCGACGATGCCAAGGTGCGCGCCACGGTCGAAGGGATCATCCAGCACATCGAGACCAACGGCGACGACGCGGTTCGCGAGTACAGCCGCAAGTTCGATAATTGGGAGCCGGCCGACTTCCGGTTATCGCAAGCCGACATTGAGGCGGCCCGCCGCCAGTTGTCTGCCCGCGAAATCGAAGACATCACCTTCGCGCAAGCACAGATCCGCAAGTTTGCGCAGATCCAGCGCGATTCGATGCAGGACGTGGAAGTGGAAACGCACCCCGGTGTGGTGCTGGGCCACAAGCACATTCCCGTGAATGCAGTGGGTTGCTACATCCCCGGCGGCAAGTATCCGATGCTGGCCTCGGCCCACATGAGCGTGCTGACCGCGAAGGTGGCCGGCGTGAAGCGTGTGGTGGCCACCGCACCGCCTTACCAAGGCAAGCCCCATCCTGCGATCGTGACGGCCATGTCCATGGCCGGTGCCGATGAGATCCTCGTGCTGGGCGGCGTACAGGCCGTGGTCGCGATGGCGGTGGGCACGCCCAGCGTGCCGGCCGTGGATATGCTGGTGGGCCCGGGCAATATGTATGTCGCCGAAGCCAAGCGACAGTTGTATGGCCGCGTGGGCATCGATCTCTTTGCCGGCCCGACCGAAACCCTGGTCATCGCCGATGACAGCGTCGACGGTGAACTGTGCGCCGTCGACCTGCTCGGGCAGGCCGAGCATGGCCCCACCTCGCCCTGCATCCTGCTCACGAACAGCGAACAACTGGCGCGCGACACGCTGGCCGAAATCGACCGCCAGCTGACCATTCTGCCCACGGCCGACATGGCCGCCATAAGCTGGGCGGATTGCGGCGAAGTGATCGTGTGCGATACGTACGAAGAAATGCTGCAGGTGGCCGACGATCTGGCCTTCGAGCACGTGCAGGTGATGACGCGCGATCCGGACTACTTTCTTGCGCACATGACGAACTACGGCGCCCTCTTCCTCGGGCCCCGCACCAATGTGAGCTACGGCGACAAAGTGATCGGCACCAATCACACGCTGCCCACCAACCGCGCCGCGCGCTACACGGGCGGGCTTTGGGTAGGCAAGTTCCTGAAGACTTGCACCTACCAACGCGTGCTCACCGATGAAGCCAGCGTGACGATCGGCGAATACGGTTCACGGTTGTGCCACATGGAAAATTTTTCGGGCCATGGCGAACAGGCCAATATCCGCGTGCGCCGCTACGGCAACCGCCCGGATCTGCCCTGGTACGAACCGATCGAGGCGCGCGGATGATCACATTGCCTCAAGGGCCGAGCTTTCGGCTCGATGGCCGCCGCGCGTTGGTCACGGGCGGCAGCGGCGGCATCGGTCTGGCCGCCGCGGTGGCGCTTGGCCGCGCGGGTGCACACGTTACGGTGGTGGCCCGGCGCGCGCCCGAACTTCACGCGGCGTGCGACGCCATGCGCGCGGACGGCATCGCTTGCGACCCGCTGGTGCTGGACGTGACGGACTGCGCAGCGGTCGACCGGGAAGTTGCCGAACGCGAGCCCTTCGATATCCTCATCAACAACGCCGGGATGAACCGGCCCAAGCCGATGGTGGACTTGAGCAATGGCGATATAGACGCCGTGCTCGAACTGAATGTGAAAGCCACGTTCTATACCAGCCGTGCCGTGGCGCGCCGCCTGATCGCCGCCGGCAAGCCCGGTTCGATCATCACCATCTCCTCGCAGATGGGCCATGTGGGCAGCCCGGGGCGCACCCTTTACTGTGCCAGCAAGCATGCGGTAGAGGGCATGACGAAGGCGCTCGCCTGGGAACTTGGGCCGCAGCAAATCCGCGTGAATACGCTTTGCCCCACCTTCATTGAAACCGCCATGACGGCGCCCATGTTCGAGGCGCCCGATTTCCGGCGCTGGGTGTGCGACCGCATCGCACTCGGCCGTGTGGGGCAGGTGAGCGAAGTCATGGGCGCGGTGGTGTTTCTGGCGAGCGACGCCGCCAGCCTGATGACCGGCAGCGCGCTCATGCTGGATGGCGGCTGGAGCGCCGCATGAAAAGTGCGCCGCGTGCGCAGGATGTGGCCGACCTGGCGATGGTGTCGCAGTCGGCTGTGAGCCGCACGTTCACACCCGGGGCCAGCGTGTCCGAAGAGACGCGCCGCAAGGTACTGGCTGCCGCGCAAAAGCTCGGCTACCGTCCGAACGCCTTGGCACGCAGCTTGATCACCCGCCGCAGTCACATCGTGGCGCTCGTGATGAGCTATCTCGAAAATCAGTTCTATCCCCTGGTGATCGAAAAGCTCTCGCAGAAGTTGCAGAGCGAGGGCTATCACGTGCTCATGTTCATCGCCGAGATCGACGAGGCTGCCGATGGCGTGCTCGCCGAAATCCTGCAATACCAGGCCGACGGCGTGGTCATGGCCTCCGCCCGGCTCTCGCGCACCCTGGCCGGCAGTTGCGCCGATCTGGGCATTCCGGTGGTGCAGTTCAACCGGATTTCGGATATCGGCGGCTTGGCGCGGCATGCCACCAGTTCCGTCACGTCCGACAACTATGCCGGCGGGCGCATGGCGGCTGAACTTCTGGTCGCACGCGGCTACCGCCGCATCGGTTTTCTTGCGGGGCTGGAAGATTCGTCGACCAGCCGCGAACGCGAGCGCGGCTTCAACGACGCCTTGGCACAAGCCGGCATGACCGTCGCACGCCGCGAGGTTGGCCAGTACAACTTCGATCTCGCCCGCGCCGCCACCCGCCGCCTCTTCGCTCCCGGCTCCGATCTCGATGCGCTCTTTGCCGCCAACGACCACATGGCGATTGCCGCGCTGGATGTGATGCGTCACGAACTCGCGCTCGATGTGCCGAACGACGTGGGCCTGATCGGGTTCGACGACGTACCGCAAGCGGCCTGGGGCGGCTATCGCCTGACGACCGTGCGTCAGGAAGTGGAACCCATGGTGGATGCCACGGTGGCATTGCTCAGCGAGCAGATGCACGGTGTATTGCGCGCACGCGATGTGGTCGTGCCCTGCCTGCTCGTGGAACGGGACACGATTCGGCATGCATGAGGCCATTGGCGATCTGACGTCATCGACCACCCGACCGACACGAACTGACGCCGGTGCGAACCGAGACAAGCGACGACTCAACGCATCAGAGGCGACCCCACACTGGCCGCATGCCACGACTCAACATACAAGACCCGACCAACACATTGACCGTATTCGACAACACAGGACTGGAGCGCCTCTGGCGCCACCAGCCCACCGATTCATTCATGGAGACAAAATAATGACATGGCATCTGATCCGCAGCGCGATCTGCACCGCAGCGCTCGCGCTCGCCGGCCCGCTTGCGCACGCGCAGGCCGCCCCGGCTTGGCCCACCAAACCCATCCGCTACATCGTGCCGTTTTCGCCGGGCGGGGTATCGGATGGTGTGGCACGCTTGATGGCCGAACAATTGAGCACCCGTCTGGGCCAGTCGGTCATCGTGGAAAACAAGCCCGGCGTCTCCGGGCTCGTCGGTACGCAGCAGGTAGCCCGCGCAGAGCCCGATGGCTACACCGTGATGGGCGGCACGATCACCACGCATGCAGTCAATCCCTTCTTCATCAAATCGCTGGGCTATGACCCGGTAAAGGACTTCGTTCCGGTATCGCTCGTGGGCATGGTGAGCAACGCACTCGTGGTGCGGGCCGATAGCCGCTTCAACACCGTGCAGGATGTGATCGATGCCGCGCGCGCCGATCCCGATGGTCTCACCTACGGCTCGGCTGGCGCCGGCACCTCGCAGCATTTGTCGGGCGAGCTGTTTCAGTCGATCTCCAAAACCCGCATGCGTCAGATCATCTACAAAGGCGGCTCGCAAGCGATGGTGGATCTCATCGGCGGCCAGATCGATGTGATCTTCGAAACCGTCGCAGCCGCTCGCCCCATGATCGACGCCAAGCGCGTGAAGGTACTCGGCGTAACGTCGGCCAAACCGCTCGACGATTTGCCGGGCGTGAAGCCCCTGGCCGAACAGGGCTTGCCGGGATTCGAGATGCAGTCGTGGCAAGGCATTTTTGCACCCGCCGGCACGCCCGCTCCCATCGTGGCAAAGATGGCGACCGAGATTGCCGCAGTCGTCAAGATCCCCGAAGTGCGGGCCAAGTTGCTGCAGTTGGGCGTACAGCCGGACGGCCGCGATTCGGCCGCATTCGCCACCTTCCAGCTCGCCGAGATCGAGAAGTGGCGTACCGTGATCAAAGACGCCGGCATCAAGAGCGAATGACAATAGCGCATCAAAAAAGGAGACCCGCATGACCGAACCCCGCTATCCCCTGGACGGCGCCATGCCCGCGATGCTGCGCAGCGGGAAACGCCTGCGCGGCGTCTTCAACGGCTTGCCCAGCCCCGCGATCGTCGAGATGTGCGGCTATGCCGGATTCGATTTCATCATCATCGACAACGAACACGGCAGTGCGGACTTCGGCACCACCGAACACATGCTGCGCGCGGCGCGTGCCAGCGGCATCGTGCCGGTGGTGCGCTGCTTCGAGCGCGATATCCCGCGCATCCTGGACATGGGTGCCAGTGCCGTACAAGTGCCGATGGTCGAAACCGCAGACCAGGCGCAGCGCCTGGTCGACATGGTGCGCTATCCGCCACTGGGCAAGCGCGGCAGCGCCTTCAGCACCCGTGCGGCGGGCTATGGCGCATTCGGCGGCGCGGGTCACACACAGCGCAGCAACGACGGCATCAGCCTGATCGTGATGATCGAAACGCCGGAAGCGATTGCACGCGCCAGTGAGATCGCTGCCGTCGAAGGTGTGGACGCCGTGTTCATCGGGCCCAACGATCTGGCGCATGCGATGGGTCATGGCAGCGACTGGAACGCCCCGCCGGTTCAGGCGGCGATCGCACAAGGTCTGGCGGCAATCGTCGGCGCCGGCAAATGCGCCGGGATCATCGCGTTGACGCCGCAGGACGAAGACAAATACGGCGCACTGGGCGCCTGCTATTTTGCCAACGTGACCACCAGCGTGATTACGAAAGCCCTGGCGCAGGCAGCATCCGCCGGGCGGGACGCCACGCTGCGATATTGAAGCAAAGGGACCGGGCACGCGGCAGGCGTGCGCGCCCAGGTTCATTGCGCACCGCTTACGCCGGAGCGTGCGGCGAAATGAAAGGCGGCCCAACACATACGCAGGCCGCCCCCATTCCTCTGTTCAAGCCATGCTGGCTGGCACTACACCAGCACGCGCTCGATGCCGCCTTCATTGGCGTGACGCACGTAGTCTTCCATCCACGACGCACCCAGCACATGGCGCGCCATTTCGACCACGATGTAGTCGGCCTGCGCGGCGGTATCGCCTTCATAGCGCGACAAGCCTTGCAGGCATGACGGGCATGACGTGAGCACTTTGATGTCGCCGCCATGGCCGGTCGCGCGCACCTGGTCGATGTTCTTCTGCATTTCCTCTTCCTTGCGGAAGCGGATCTGCGTCGAGATATCGGGCCGGGTCACCGCCAGCGTGCCGGATTCACCGCAGCACCGGTCGCTTTTGATGGTTTCTTCGCCCACCAGCGCCCGCACCGTTTTCATCGGCTCCTGCAGCTTCATGGGGGTGTGACAGGGATCGTGGTACATGTACCGCACGCCGTTCACACCCTCGAGCTTCATGCCCTTTTCGAGCAGGTACTCGTGGATGTCGATCAAGCGGCAGCCGGGGAAAATCTTCTCGAATTCATAACCCGAGAGCTGGTCGTAGCAGGTGCCGCAGCTCACGACCACCGTCTTGATATCGAGGTAGTTGAGCGTATTGGCCACGCGGTGGAACAGCACCCGGTTATCGGTAATGATCTGCTCGGCCTTGTCCGTCATGCCGTTGCCGCGTTGCGGATAGCCACAGCACAGATAACCCGGCGGCAGCACCGTTTGCACGCCGGCATGCCAGAGCATGGCCTGCGTGGCCAGGCCGACCTGCGAAAACAGCCGCTCCGATCCGCAACCCGGGAAATAGAACACCGCTTCGGTTTCCGAGCTGGTGGTCTTGGGATTGCGGATGATCGGCACGTAGTTCGCGTCTTCGATATCCAGCAACTTGCGCGCGGATTGCTTGGGCAGTCCACCCGGCATCTTCTTGTTGACGAAGTGCACGATCTGCTCGCGCAACGGCGCGCGGCCCACGGTCGAAGGCGGTGCCTTGGTCTGCTTCTTGGCAAAGCCGGCCAGCAGGTCATGCGCCGCGCGCTGTACCTTGTAGCCGACGCCCACCATCGCCTGACGCGTGGCGTTGATCGTGGTGGGGTCCTTCGCGTTCAGGAAGAACATCGCCGCCGTGGTGCCGGGGTTGAATGACTTCTGCCCCATGCGGCGCAGCAACGCGCGCATCTGCATCGACACATCGCCGAAGTCGATATCGACCGGACAGGGGTTGTAGCACTTGTGGCATACCGTGCAGTGATCGGCCACGTCTTCAAACTCTTCCCAATGCTTCAGGCTCACGCCGCGCCGGGTTTGCTCTTCATACAGGAAGGCTTCGATCAGCAGCGAGGTCGCCAGAATCTTGTTGCGCGGCGAGTACAGCAGGTTGGCGCGCGGCACGTGCGTGGCGCACACCGGCTTGCACTTGCCGCAACGCAAGCAATCCTTCACCGCATGCGAAATCGCGCCGATCTCGCTCTGCTGCATGATGAGCGATTCGTGGCCCATCAGGTTGAAGCTGGGCGTCCAGGCGTTGCGCAAATCCGCACCGGGCATGAGTTTGCCGGCGTTGAAGTGATTGTTCGGATCGACGCGCCGCTTATAGGCCTGGAACGGCGCCAGCTCTTCGGCGGTGAGGAACTCGTACTTGGTCAGACCGATGCCGTGTTCACCCGAAATCACGCCATCCAGATCGCGCGCGATCTGCATGATGCGCACGACCGTTTCGTTGGCCTCCTGCAGCATCTCGTAATCGTCGGAGTTGACGGGAATGTTCGTGTGGACGTTGCCGTCGCCGGCATGCATGTGCAGCGCCACGAACACGCGGCTCTTGAGCACGCGTTGATGCACGGCGCGAATCTCGTCCAGCACGCACTCTCCGGCCGAGCCGGCGAAAATCTGTGTGAACGGCGTAAGCACTTCCGTCTTCCACGACAAGCGGATCGTGCGGTCCTGCACCACGTCGAACACGCGCGCTTGCGGTTGCGCGGCCAGCCGATCGGTAAGCGCATCGCGCAACGGCGTGAGCGCCAACGCCTCGAGGTGCGCGATCAGGTCGGCCAGCGGCACATCCAGATTGTGGAGCAGCCACTGCCATCGGTAGCGCGTTTGCGCCACGAGCGCCACGCCTTGGCGCGCGCCTTCGTCCAGCCACTCGGCGCGTGCATTATCCGACTCGTCGGACGTGTCCACCTTGGCGCGTGGCAACGGCTGCGCAAGCAAGGTATCCAAGGCATCGAGCAATCGCAGCTTGTTGCGCGTGGACAGCTCGATATTGATGCGTTCGATGTGATCGGTGTACTCGCCCATGCGGCCCAGCGGAATCACGACGTCTTCATTGATCTTGAAGGCGTTGGTGTGACGCGCAATGGCGGCCGTGCGGGAACGATCGAGCCAGAAGGTCTTGCGCGCATCGGCGCTTACCGCAACGAAACCCTCGCCATGGCGCGTATTGGCCAGACGCACGACTTCGCTGGCGGCGGCCGCCACCGCGCTGTCGTCGTCGCCCACGATGTCGCCGATCAACACCATCTTCGGCAACACGCCGCGCTTGCTCTTCGTGGCGTAGCGCACCGCGCGCAGATAGCGCTCGTCCAGATGCTCCAGGCCGGCAAGGATGGCACCACGCTCGCGGCCCGCGCCATCCAGATAACTTTTGATTTCGACGATCGACGGAATCGCGTCGCGCGCCTGGCCGAAAAACTCCATGCACACCGTGCGCGTGTGCTTCGGCATGCGATGCAGCACCCAAGTGGCCGACGTAATAAGGCCGTCGCAGCCCTCTTTCTGCACGCCGGGCAAGCCAGCGAGAAACTTGTCGGTCACATCCTTGCCCAGGCCTTCCTTGCGGAACTTGCGGCCCTCGATGGTGAGGGTTTCGCGCTTGAGCGGGGTCTGCCCCGGCTTGTGACGGCCATCCGACCAGGCGAGCTCGAACTGCACGCTTTCCACATCATGGATCTTGCCCATGTTGTGGGCCAGTCGCGTGACGTCGAGCCAGTTGCCGTCGGAATCGACCATGCGCCAGCTGGCGAGGTTGTCCAACGCGGTGCCCCACAGCACGGCTTTCTTGCCGCCTGCATTCATGGCCACGTTACCGCCCACGCACGACGCTTCGGCCGAGGTGGGGTCCACGGCAAACACGAAACCCGCCCGCTCGGCGGCTTCGGACACCCGCTTGGTGACCACACCGGCACCGGTATGAATCACGGCCACGGGCTCGGTAAGCCCCGGCAACGTACAGGACTCGACCGCGCCGATCGCGTCGAATTTCTCGGTATTGATCACCACCGACTTCCACGTGAGCGGAATCGCCCCGCCCGTATAGCCGGTGCCGCCCCCACGCGGAATGATGGTCAGATCGAGTTCGATACAGGCACGCACCAGTGCAGCGATCTCGTCTTCACGATCGGGCGTGAGCACCACAAAGGGGTACTCGACGCGCCAGTCGGTCGCGTCCGTCACGTGGGACACGCGCGACAGGCCATCGAACTTGATGTTGTCTTTATGGGTAATGCGACCCAGCGCCTTGAGCGTCTGGCGGCGCAAGCCATCGGTCGTGGCAAAGCTGTTCTCGAACGCCGTGACCGCACCGTGCGCCCGCTGCAGCAAGGCCACCACGCGCTCATCGCGCATCGCATCGGCTTGCGGGCCGTGATCCACGCCGCTTCCGCGACGCTTGTCGATCTCGTTCAAACGGTGATGCAGCGCTTCGATCAGTTGCTTGCGGCGCTTGGGATTATCGAGCAGGTCGTCCTGCAGGTACGGATTGCGTTGCACGACCCAGATGTCGCCCAGCACTTCGTACAGCATTCGCGCCGACCGCCCCGTGCGGCGCTCGCCCCGGAGGTCCGACAACAACTGCCAGGCATCGATGCCGAGCAACCGCGTCACGATCTCGCGATCGGAGAGCGACGTGTAGTTGTAGGGGATTTCACGCAAGCGCGACTGCGATGCGGGCGAGATGGCCTCGGTCAGGAGGTGGCTGGCGACGGGGGCATTCATGAGGGGAGCAGAGTGAGGGCTCTTAAAGCGGTAGTTTAAGGCAAGGGACGCCGCGATGACGGGTTTTCCCTGGGAAACCCCGATTTTTCATGCCAAATGTAGCGTCGGCGGCCTCACAAGGGCCTGAAATAGCGGCTTCTGCAAGGGCGGCGCACGATGCAACAGGGCGGCTTTCCGACTGGCGCCATATCCCACCGCGTTATAAGACCCGCCTCGTTTTGGTGCCGGAACATATAAGCAAAACCGCGGGGTCGCTCGAACCCAATGCCGCCTGAGCCATCCTGTTTCTATGCGCCGGGAGACTTTCATGCATCGGGAACCGTTATCCGCCGGCAAACTTTCATGCAGTTGGAAACGTTTTGCACCGGCAAACTTTCATGCGCTCGGAAACAACCAGAGCAGGCCACCGGTCATCACCACATAGCGTCCGAATTTGCCGATTGTCATGTAGATGACGCTGGGCCAAAAGCGCAGTTGCAGCCAACCCGCTACCGCGCACAGCGGGTCGCCGATCACCGGCAACCAGGCCAGCAACAAGGCCGGAGGCCCGGCACGATCGAGCCAGGCATGACTGCGCTGATGCCACCGTCCGCCAGGGGCCACAGCAGTCTGTGCCGCCGTTGCTGCCGATGCTGCTGGCGCTGCCGATGCCGCTGATGCGTCTCCGGTGTGCGTTGCGGCCGCATCGCGATGACGAATGCGGTCGGCGGCGCGCTTGGCCGCCCATCCCATGCCATACGTAATCACGCCGCCGATCGTATTGCCGGCCGTGGCGATCAGCACCGCCGGCCAGAACATATCGGGCGCGACCTTGATATAGGCAAACACGGCCGGTTCGGAGCCCAGCGGCAGCAACGTGGCCGACACCAACGCGATCACGAAAATCGCGGACAACCCGACCTGCGGCAAGGCCAGATAGGCCAGTGCACTCTGTATGAACGCCAGCAGCGAAGCTTCCATCACGCCATCCGTAAATCGGTCCGATAAGTGCGTAAAACCGCGCTCGGCCCATCAAGAGCGCTATGGTAATCTGCCCGGCTGCCGGTTCCCCCCTTCTTAGTGTCGTCCATGTCCACCGATTACCTCAAACGCATTCTTACGTCTAAGGTGTACGACGTCGCCGTCGAATCGCCGCTCGAGCTCGCCCCGCTGCTTTCGCAACGGTTCGGCAATTCGATTTACTTCAAGCGCGAAGATACGCAAGCGGTCTTCAGCTTCAAGTTGCGCGGTGCTTACAACAAGATGGCGAACTTGCCGCCAGCTGCGCTCGCGCGCGGCGTAATCGCGGCATCGGCGGGCAACCATGCACAAGGGGTGGCGCTGTCGGCCAAGCGGCTGGGTTGCCGCGCCGTGATCGTGATGCCCACCACCACGCCACAGGTCAAGATCGAGGCGGTACGCCGCATGGGCGGCGAAGTGGTGTTGGCCGGCGAAAGCTTTTCCGACGCCTTCACGCATGCGCAAGAACTCGAGCGCGCACAAAAGCTGACGTTCGTGCATCCCTTCGACGATCCCGATGTGATCGCCGGCCAGGGCACGATCGGCATGGAAATCCTGCGCCAGCATCCCGGCCAGATCGACGCGATTTTCGCCGCGATAGGTGGCGGCGGTCTGATATCCGGCGTGGCTGCCTACATCAAGCAATTGCGGCCCGACATCAAAATCATCGGCGTGCAAACTGAAGATTCGGATGCAATGCTGCGCAGCGTGCGCGCAGGCCGCCGTGTCATGTTGACCGACGTCGGTCTGTTTTCGGACGGCACGGCAGTTAAGCAGGTCGGCGTCGAAACGTTCCGGCTCGTTCGTCAGTACGTGGACGATTTCGTGGTCGTGAACACCGACGCCATCTGCGCGGCAATCAAGGATGTGTTTCAGGAAACGCGCAGCGTGCTCGAGCCCGCCGGCGCACTGGCCATCGCCGGCGCGAAGAAATACGTCACTGAAAACAAGTGGAAGAACAAAACCGTCGTCGCCATCGCGTGCGGCGCGAACATGAACTTCGATCGCCTGCGCTTCGTATCCGATCGGGCCGAAGTGGGCGAGATGCGCGAAGCGGTTTTCGCCGTCTCGATGCCCGAGCAACGCGGCAGCTTCCGGCGCCTGTGCGAATTGGTGGGCGATCGCAGCGTGACCGAATTCAACTACCGCATTTCGGACGCCGATCGTGCGCATGTATTCGTGGGCATTCAGGTGTCGTCGGCCGCAGAGCCGGCCAAGATAGCCAGCACGCTGCGCCGTCACGGATTCGATACGCTCGACCTCACCCACGACGAAATGGCCAAGACCCATTTGCGTCACATGGTGGGCGGGCGCTCGGGACTGGCCTCCAACGAACTGCTTTATCGCTTCGAGTTCCCGGAACGCCCGGGCGCGTTGATGCGCTTTTTGAACGCCATGAATCCGGATTGGAACATCAGCCTGTTTCACTATCGCAATCAGGGTGCCGACTACGGCCGCATCCTCGTTGGCATCCAGGTGCCGCCGTCGGACAAGAAGCAATTCAAGGCGTTCGTTTCAGATCTGGGTTATCCCAACTGGAACGAGACCGACAACCCGGCGTACAAGCTGTTTCTGTAGCGTTGAATGGCCGACGCGTTCAATGGCAGACGCGTTGAATGGCTGAAGCGCTGAATGCCTAAGCGCTGAATGCCTAAGCGCTGAATGACCTTAAAACCGTCTCTGGCCAGGAGACGGTTTTGCATTGAACCTGCGCTAGCGCCTGCGATCAGAACGCGTGGCGCATGCCCACACCGAAGGATTGCCCCTTCGCGTTATCCACGAACGCGTAGTTTGTGGTGTAAGCGCCATAGGCATACAGATCCGTGCGCTTGGACAGCGCGTGCTTGTAGCCCAAGGCATACACGCTGAACGTGGAATCGCCACCCGTCAGCTTTTTGTTGTTGGCCGTGGCGCGCTGCCACGAGCCATAGACCTCATTGGCGCCAAACGGAATGGCCACACCCAACATCGTCGCGTGTGAACGGAAGCCATTGGCCAGGGCGAAGTCGCCCCAACGCGCTTTCGGCTCTTGCATGCCGCCAATGCCGCCGCTATCCGGATCGAATGCCACATCGCTGCCGAACGGCATGCGGCCCAGGTTTTTCGTGCCCAGCCAACCGTCGCGCGTGTTGCTGTAGGCGGCACTCAAGCGGAAAACTTCGAAGTCGTACACACCGCCCACCATGAACGCCTGCAGACGCGCCTCGGCCTTGCCGGGTCGGCCATCGTCCCGATCGTTCGTGGCGTTGTTGCGCGGATTGAGGCGATCGTAGGTGGCAACCATCGTGAAGGGGCCCGACGCATACTTGAGCCCGGCAGTGAACAGGCGCGTGCTGTTTGCCGTGGCAAAAGCTTCGTCGCCTTCGTTCATGCCATCGTCCACCTGGAACGAGTAGCCGGTCATGATTTCGAAGCCGTTGATATTGGGGGTGTGGTACGACACCATGTTGTCGCCGCGCACCGAGACGCCCATGACGGTATCCACACCCGACACACCGTAAGCCGTACCGAAGGGATCGATCGTTCCCAGGTACTTGTCGCCACCGTTGCCCTGGCGGCCCACGCGCAACTCGCCCCAGCTCGAATTGCCCAGACCCACCCAGGCGTCGCGCCCGAACAGGCGGCCGCCCTGCCCCGATTGACCATTCAACGTGTTGAATCCGGATTCGAGTTTGAAGTTGGCGTAGCTGCCGTTGCCCAGGCCGTGCGTACCGCGCATGCCGAACCGCGAGCCGCTCAGCACGCCGCCGATGGCACCGGTGCGGCTTTGATGCACGCGGCCGTTGGCCACGCGCGGCGCGTTCAGATTCGCGCGCGGCGCGTAGGTATCGAAGGACACGCGCTCGTGCCCGACGCCGGCGTCCAGAATGCCATAGAGCGTGATGGCGGATTCTTGCGCGGATGCGGTGGCGGCACCCGCCAGGCCCGCTGCTGCCAATGCCACGCCCAGCGCGCGTTTCGTCCAGATTTTTTGCATGATGTCGCCCTTGATGGTGATCGAAAAAGACTGTTGATCTCCGGCCTTGACCGGGTGAATTCAAGTCTCTTTCGCACCGCCTGGGAGCGGTGTGGCAAGCCCACATTCTCAGACTGATTCACGGGGGCTGGCGTCTGCCAAACCCCGCAATCAGTTGCTTTTCGCCCACATCGAACGCGGCATGCGCCATTGCGCGCAAGGCCCATGCGGCACCGGTCGCGTCGTCCATATCTCGGCACGTCGCCCGCCACATCGCGGCCGGCTCGCGGCATACAATCACGCTCTCGTCGCGGTCCCCATCCGATCGCCATCCAACACACAGGCCACGCGTGGAAGACGTCCAACTCAACGACATTGCCGTTTTCGTCGAAGTCGCCAAACTAGGAAATTTCAGCCACGCCGCGCAGGCGCTCGGCCTGCCGACCACGACCGTGTCCAAGCGCGTGACGGAGCTCGAGCAAGCGATCGGAATGAAGTTGTTGACGCGCAGCACCCGGCGCCTGACGCTTACGGAGGCCGGCACGCTGTACTTCGAGCGCTGCAGGCATATCGTCGACGAAGCGCGCGTGGCGCACGATCAGTTGCTGACGATGGCGGTGCAGCCCAAGGGCCGGTTGCGCATCTCGATCCCGACCAGCCTGGCGCAGTTGTTCCTGCCCGCCGTCATCGGACCGTTTACCGAAACGTATCCTGAGATCGAATGCGATCTCGACCTGAGCATGCGGCCCATCGATCCGATCAGCAATCCATTCGATCTGGTGTTGCGGTTCGGCCAGCAGCCCGATTCCACGCTGATCTCACGACAACTCGTGTTGATGCAGCATCATCTGTTCGCGGCGCCCGCGTATCTTGAACGCTATGGGGAGCCGCGCGTGCCGTCCGATCTCGCACATCACGAGTGTCTGCGCCCCGACATGACCGATGCGTATTCGTACTGGATGCTGCATTCGGGCGCACAGGTGCAGCGCGTCAAGGTCTCGGGACGCCTGGCGGCAAACAACATCGGGGTAAGCGGCCGCATAGCGGGCCAAGGCTTGGGCATCACGCCGCTGCCGGTGTTCGCGGCGATGGAACGCGCGATTGCCAACGGTGGGCTGGTGCGGGTGTTGCCGGAATGGAGCTTGACGCCGATCCCGCTTTTCGCGCTGCTGCCGTCACGCACGCCGCCCGCCAAGACGCGCGCGTTTCTGGATTTCATCCAGCCGCGCCTGACGGAAAGCACAGCGTAGCGCGACGTTGGAAGGCATGCTGCGCGCACGGCCGTCACATGACGGCGCGAGGTGATGCGCCGCCGTGCAACCAGCGTGGCAGGATCAGGGTGCGTCGTTGGTAAAGCTGCACACCGAGAACAGGGGCGTACCCGTTTTCGCAATCGCTTCCGAGCCGCCGAGTTCCGGCAGATCGATGATCGACGCGGCTTCGACCACGTTGGCGCCCAACCGCTGCAGGAGCTTGATCGCGGCGATCATGGTGCCGCCGGTCGCAATCAGATCGTCGACCAGCAGCACGCGTTGGCCCGTGCGCACCGAATCGGCATGCATCTCCACCGACGCATTACCGTACTCGAGCGTGTAATCCTCGGTGACCGTGCGCGAGGGCAACTTGCCCTTCTTGCGTACGGGAACGAAACCCAGGTTCAGTTCATAGGCCAACACGCTGCCGACGATGAAGCCGCGCGCATCGACGCCCGCCACCACATCGAGTCGTTGCCGCATATATCGATAAACGAATAGATCGATAAGCACGCGAAAGGTGCGCGGGTCCTGGAGCACCGGGGTGATGTCGCGAAACGTGACGCCGGGTTTGGGCCAATCGGACACGCTGCGAATGGTGCGTCGAATCAGTTCGACGTTGTCGGTCTGCATGAAAATGCGGCCTGGGAGAATGAAGCAGGGGCAACTATAACCGCGCCGCCGCGCTTAGACCAGATTTCCGTCCATCAATCGCAACACGCGATGCACCGCACCCGCCGGCAGCGCGGCATGGGTGGCCAGGATGACCGTGCGACCGCTCGCCGCCGTCGCCAGATCGGTGAGGAAGGTCTGTTCGGTAACGTCGTCCAGGCCCACGGTCGGCTCGTCCAGCACCAATACAGGTGCCGGCGAAAGCAGCGCACGCGCGAGACACAAGCGGCGCGCCTGCCCGGCCGAGAGCGAACCGCCCGACTCGTCGGTCCAGGTGTCCAGGCCCTGTGGCAGCGTGCGCACAAAATCACCCAGCCGGGCCGCATCGAGCACCCGCCATAGATCCGCTTCGCCGGCCGCGCCGTTGCCCACCAGCAGATTGGTGCGCAAGGTGCCCAGAAAGATCGGCGCATCCTGTGTGAGCAGCGCGAAACGCCGATGCACCTCGGCCTGAGCGGCATCACGCAAGTCGCGGCCTGCGTAGCGCACCGCGCCCGCGGTGGGGTCTTCCAGACGCATCAAGAGATTGAGCAACGTCGATTTACCGGAACCGCTGGCGCCCCGCAACGCCACTCGTTCGCCGGCATCGATCTGCAACGACACTTGGTGCAGCACCCGCTGCGGCGGCAGCGACCCGCGCGCCGGGTAGGCGTAATCGACACCGTCGAGCACGATGGCCCCTTGCGCCGGGAGGGCCTGCGGCTGTGCGGGATCGCGCGGATCGTCACCGGCCTGCAGCACGGCGTCGATGCGTTCGGCGGCGGCACGCGCCGCGCCCAGCCGCGCCGCGCCGCGCACCACCGCACCCACCGATTCGAAATACGCCATCGTGGCGAAGACCAGGCCAGCCATCAAGGCACCGCTCAATGTGCCGTCGCGTACGGCATCGATCCCCGCGACCAGCACCGTCAGTGTGGCGGCACCCGCCACCAGATGCGCCAGGGCGTGCCCATTGACGGCCAATCCAGCCAGGCGCTTGCGCGCCGCCGCGGCCTGTGCGCACTGCGCCGCAAATCGCGCTTGCGTGTCGGTCAAGGCGCCCAGCCCCAACAAGGCATCGTGGCCTTCGACCAGATCGAGTACTTCCGTGCGCAATGCGCCGGCCTGGGCCTGCGCGTCGCGGCCCGGACGACGCGATGCTGAAACGAGCAGCATCGGAGTACCCAGCACGACTGCCAGCGCCAAGCCGGCAAAGATCGGCGCGGCGGCCGGGGTCCAGGCATGCAGCACGGCCGTCATCACGGCGCCCGACAGCAGCGCGGTCACCAAAGGGACCGCCACGAACAAGAACACGGCATCGAGCGCATCCACGTCGCCCGTAAGGCGCGCGACCAGATCGCCGCCGCGAAAAGCGGCAAGTTTGCGCGGCGAGCGCTGCAACGCATTGTCGAACACGCGTTGACGCAGATCGGCAAGCAGGTGCAGCGTGGCGGCATGCCCCACGAGCCGCTCCGAATAGCGCGCGCCGATGCGCACGAACGACAGCATGCGCACGAGCGCCGACGGCACGAAAAGATTGAAGGTGGATAACGCACCCGCCAACGCCGCCCCCGTCAAAAACCACCCAGACACCCCGAGCAGGCCCACGCCGGCGGCCACGGCGATCAACGCCAGGGCCACGGTAGCGGCCAGACGCCCGGCACGCTCGGCATACAAGGGCAACAACCAGCGCCATACTGTTGTCATACGTGCCTCTTGCCGCACTCGGCGGCCGCCGCGCCGCACGCCACGATCCGGCCTGCCGCCAGGGTAACGGTCTGCTGCATGCGCGCAGCGATGGCGGCATCATGCGTGGCCAGGACCAGCGTGCGATGCTCGGCAAATTGCAATAGGTTGTCGATCACCCGCGCCGCCGTCTGCGCATCCAGATGTGCGGTGGGTTCATCGAGAAGAATCAATGCGGGGTCGCGAAGATAAAGCCGCGCCAGCGCGATGCGTTGTGCCTGTCCCCCCGACACGCCGCGCGATCGTGCATCGAGCAAGGTGTTCAACCCATCGGGCAGGTGCCGGGCAAAATCGGTCACACACGCCATGTCGGCGGCATGCCTTACCTGGTCATCGCTCGCGTCAGGCACGCCCACCCTGATATTGTCGGCAATCGAGCCCGCAAGCAGAAAGGGCTTTTGACCGATCCAGGCCACCCGCGATCGCAATGCGCCTTCGTCCCACTTGCTCAGTGCGACGTCATCGAGCCGCACACTGTCGCCATCGGTGCGCAGCCGTGCCAACACCTCCAGCAGCGTCGATTTTCCAGCGCCACTCGCCCCCATCAAGGCGACGTGCTCGCCGGGCGCCACGCTCCATGCGACGTCGCACAGCACCGGCGTGGCGTCAGGCGCGTGCGACACGCGAAGCCCCTCGACCAGCACCGCGGCGCCGCGCGCATTCACAGCGGGACGCACGCCTTCGTGCTGCGCCCGATCCTGAGTGGGCAGCCCCTCGAACATGACGTCGAGTTGGGCGACGGCAGCGCGTGCCGCCGCCCGGTCGTGATAATTCGCGGCAAACTGCCGCAGCGGCGCATAGACCTCAGGCGCCATGAACAAACAGAACATGCCGATGCTCAACGTCAGCGGCGTGCTGCGCAGGTCGAGAAATCCCAGATAACTCAATCCGAAATAGGTGGCCACGCCCGCCACGCCCAGTGCCGCGAAAAACTCCAGCACGGCAGAAGACAGAAATGCAATGCGCAACACCGTCATCGTGCGTTCGCGCAGCGCATGGCTGGCCGCTGCAACGGCCTGACTTTCAGCTTGCGCGCGGCCAAACAATTTAAGGGTGGCTGCACCGCGCAGCCGGTCGGCGAAGAACCCGGTCAACCGCGACATCGCACGTTGATGCCGGCGGCTGGCCGCTTCAGCGCCCCACCCCACCAGCGCCATGAATACCGGGATCAGCGGCGCGGTCACCAGCAGCACCAGCGCCGCCACGATATCAGCGGGCATGAGCACCACCGAAAACGCAATCGGCAACACGGTGGCGGCGATCATCGATGGCAGATAGCGCGCAAAATACCCTTCGATCGCGTCGACTTGATCGACCAGGGCACCGGCGAGTTCGCCCGAGCGCCGGGCCCGCGTCCATCCTGGCCCCAGCGCCGCCAGTCGCGCGAAGAGCGAGGTTCGAATGTCGTACTTGATGGTTTCGGCGGCGCGCGTGCCCGCCCGCTCGCCCGCCCAGTTCAACCCAGTGCGCAGCGCCCACAATGCGGCGACCGTGCCCACACTTCGCCATTCGTCGGCAAGCGGCGCACCGTGCGTCACGACGCGATCGATCACCGCGGCCAGCAGCCAGGCCTGCACCACCAACGCGACGCCGGCAACCAACGGCAGCGCCGTTGCCCATAGCAACGCCCGACGTGCAAGTCGCGCATGACCCGACAGCCACCGCATGTGCACCCGTGCGCGCACCCGCTCGCCCGAATCGGCGGTGGGCACGCGCGTTTCGGCAGCAGGCGCCAGACGCCTGCCGGCGGGCGCGAGCGGTCCCGGCAATGTAGCGATGCGAGGCGCAGCGTGGCTCATACGACTTACTCGTCAGCCGGCGACATCGGGTCGACGGGACGGAAGGGATCGTGTGAATGCCCTTCGCGCAACTCGAACCACATTGCATTCAGAATGCCGAATGCGCAGGCCAGGCTCAAGCCGAGAATCCAAGAGAAGTACCACATGGTGCATGCCTCCTGATCAGTATGCGTGGGGACTGTCGTCCACCGTCGATTGATTGACTTCACCGCGCATCACGCGATACACCCAGGAGGTGTAGACGGTGATGATGGGCAGAAAGAAACACACCGCGAGCAACATGATCCACAACGTCATCAGGCTCGACGACGCATCCCATACGGTGAGGCCGGCACGCGCCTCAAAAGACGACGGCATGATGAAGGGGAACATCGCAAAGCCCACGGTGGCGATCACACCGCCGATCGAGACGGCCGATGCCAGGAACGCCGTGACCCGGGCACGCACTGCCAGGAGCACCGCCGCCAGCAACGCGCCTGCCACGCCGGCGATCGGGCCCAGCCACATGGCCGGATAGGTCGTGAAATTGTTCATCCACGCGCCCGCGCTCACCGCGACGGTTTTGAGCATGGGATTGGCTGGCCCGTGCGGATCGACGGCGCTGGTGATGACGTGACCATCGATACCGTGCGCCACCCACACGCCGCCCAGGGCAAACAGTGCCGCGGTCAACACCGCGAACAGCATTCCCCAGGCGCGCGCCCGCGAGGCGATCGGTTCACCCGTGCGCCACGCCAGCAACACCGCGCCATGCATTGCGAGCATGACCACCGACAGCACGCCTGCAAACAGGGTGAACGGCGTAAAGAGGCTGAAGAAACTGCCGTGCCACATCGGACGCAGACTATTGGCATCCATGCCTATCGGCGTGCCGCCGATCAGATTGCCCATCGCCACACCGAAGACCAGCGCGGCCACCACACCCGAGAAGCACAGCACGCCATCCCAGGTGCGGCGCCAGGTGGGATCCGTCAGCTTGCTGCGATATTTGAAGCCGACCGGACGCAAGATCAGCGCGACCAGCACGAGCATCATCGCCAGATAGAACGCCGAAAACGATGCGGCGTAGATCAACGGCCAGGCGGCAAACAACGCGCCACCCGCAGTGATGAGCCACACCTGGTTGCCTTCCCAGACCGGTCCCACCACGTTGAGCAGAATGCGGCGTTCGCCGTCGTTGCGGCCCAGCACCGGCAACAGCGCCGCCACACCCAGATCGAAGCCGTCCATGACGGCGAAGCCGATCAGCAGCACGCCCATCAGGGCCCACCAGATGACACGCAAGGTGCCGTACTCGAAAGGGATAAGTTGTTCCATGGTTACTCTCGATCAGGATGCGGCGAGCGCGGCGCGCACGGGATCGCGGTCGTCAGGTTGGGCGGCGCCGGCGTCGGTCTTCGGCCCGGCCTTGATGGCCTTCAGGAGAATCCGCGTACCGATGATGAACAGCACCGTGTAGAGCACCAGGAAGATGCTCAGGCTGATCACGAGATCGGTAAACGACAGGCCCGATGCGGCGTAGTACGTGGGCAGCACGCCCTCGATCACCCAGGGCTGGCGCCCGGCTTCGGCCACAAACCAACCGCTTTCAATGGCGATCCACGGCAGCGGCAAGCTCCACACGGCGATCTTGAGCAAACGCGGATGCCCTTCGAGCCGGCCGCGCGAGGCCAGCCAGAACGCCACGCCGAAGAACAGGATCAGGTACATCCCAACGGCCACCATGATGCGGAACGCCCAGAACAGCGGCCCCACGCTGGGCACCGTATCCCAAGCGGCCTTTTCGATGTCGGCTTCGGTCGCCTGCGTAATATCCTCGTGGTAGCGCTTGAGCAACAAGCCGTAGCCCAGGTGCGGCCAGGTTTTATCGAAGATGGCCCGCGCATCGCTATCGGCGGGGTTGGCGCGGATGCGCTGCAATGCTGCGTAGGCCGTGATGCCGTCGCGAATACGATCTTCGGCACGATCGACCAGATCGTGAATGCCCAAGAGCGGTGTGGTCAGCGAGCGCGTGCCGATCAAGCCCATCACATACGGAATCTCGACCGCGAAGTCGTTGTCGCGCTTCTCCTGATTGGGAATGGCGAAAAGGTTGAAGGCGGCGGGCGCAGGCTCGGTGTGCCACATCGACTCCATCGCCGCGATCTTCATTTTCTGATGTTCGGTATTGAGGTAACCGCTTTCGTCACCCAGCACGACCACGGACAGCGCGCCGGCCAGGCCGAAGCTTGCGGCCACGACCATCGAACGCTTGGCCAGATCGATGTGACGGCCACGCAGCAGATACCAGGCACTGACCGACATCACAAACATGGCACCCGCCACATAGCCGGCACTGACGGTATGCACGAACTTGGCTTGTGCAACGGGGTTGAACACCACGGCGGCAAAGTCCGTCATTTCCATGCGCATCGTGTCGGGATTGAACACGGCACCCACCGGATTTTGCATCCAGCCGTTGGCAATCAGAATCCACAGGGCCGAGAAGTTGGTGCCGAATGCCACCAGCCAGGTAACGGTGAGGTGGCCGATCTTCGACAGGCGATTCCAGCCGAAGAAGAACAGGCCCACGAAGGTGGCTTCCAGGAAGAACGCCATCAGGCCTTCCAGCGCCAACGGTGCGCCGAAGACGTCGCCCACGTAATGACTGTAGTAGGACCAGTTCATGCCGAACTGGAATTCCATCACGATGCCGGTGCCCACGCCTAGCGCGAAGTTGATGCCGAACAGCGTGCCCCAGAACATCGTCATCGTTTTCCAGATCTTGCGACCCGTCATGACGTACACACTCTCCATGATGGCGAGCATGAACGACAGCCCCAACGTGAGGGGTACGAAGATGAAGTGGTACATCGCCGTCGCGGCGAACTGCAGCCGCGACAAATTGACGACGTCAAAGTCGATCATGGTTTTTCCTTGTTATGCGCGGCACTGCGGCCGGCGCCTCCGAGCTTGCCTGCGAAGCCCAATACTTTTTGTACGCGCGATCCCAGCTTCATCAGTCCCTGCAGCGTTTCCGGCGGCAGGCGCTGAATTTCGTCGAACCAACCCGTCGAGAGCTCGATCAGTTCCAACATGTCCCGCATGCGCTGTTGCGCATACGCTTCCTTGTCACTGGCGGGCGCCTCGAGCAGGTTTTCGCGCAACAGCGTGAGCGTGGGATCGATCTCGCGCTTGCGTTTCTCTTCCATCAACGTGCGAAAGATCTCCCAAACGTCCTTGGGCGTTTCGAAGTAATCGCGCCGGTCGCCCACCTGATGCCCCATGCGTACCAGACGCCAGGACTGCAATTCCTTCAGACCCATGCTTACGTTCGAGCGCGAAAACCCAAGGGTTTCCGAGATGTCGTCGGCATGCAGCGGCTGTTCGGAAATGAAGAGCAAGGCGTAAATCTGACCAACGGTGCGATTGACGCCCCATCGGCTGCCCATCTCGCCGAAGTGCAAGATGAACCGTTCGTTTTGTGGGCTGAGGGGCATTGTGGGGAGCGTCCGGCAAGCGTTGCGATGTTGAGTTACATTGATTTCAGTAATTACTGAAATTATCGAACATCCAGGAAAGCAACGCAAGCGAACGTAACGGGGTCCCGCCCAACGTTGTGTTGAGACGACGGACGTGAAGCTACGCCTGACTGGGGAGCAGCGCTTTGATATTGCGCAAGAAAAAGCGCGGCATCGCCGCGCTTGAGGGAAAACTTACGTTTGGTTGGCCGTCACACGATGACGCGCACCTTGGCAGACGCGCGTTTCGCCTTGGCGCGTGCGGACTCGACGTCGTCCGCCACGGCGAGCGCCACGCCCATGCGGCGCTTGACGAACGACTCGGGTTTACCGAATAGCCGAATATCGGTGCCGGCCTCGGACAACGCATCGGCCACCCCTTCGAACACCACGCCACGCGCGTCCACGCCGCCGTAGATCACGCTGCTGGCACCGGGCTGGCGCAAGGCGGTGTCCACGGGTAATCCCAGCAACGCGCGCGCATGCAGCTCGAATTCGTTTTGTGCCTGGGTGGCCATCGTGACCATGCCGGTGTCGTGCGGACGCGGGCTGACCTCAGAAAACCAGACCTCGTCGCCGGCCACAAACAGTTCGACGCCGAAAATGCCCAGGCCGCCCAACTCGCCGGTCACTGCACGCGCCACCTCGCGGGCACGATCCAGGGCCGCAGGCGACATGGCGCACGGTTGCCAGCTTTCCACATAGTCGCCGTCGACTTGCACGTGACCGATGGGATCGCAGAAATAAGTGTCTACTTCACCCGCGGCATTGCGGGCGCGCACGGTCAACAATGTAATTTCGTAGTCGAAACGGATAAAGCCTTCGACAATGGCGCGGCCTTTGCCCACCCGGCCGCCCTCCTGCGCGTATTGCCAGGCAGTCGCCACATCGGCGTCAGACTTGAGCACCGACTGCCCTTTGCCGGACGACGACATCACCGGTTTGACGACGCAGGGATAGCCGATGCCGTCGCCAATCGCCGCGCGCAGTTCCTCTTCGGTGTCGACGAATCGGTAAGGTGACGTGGGCAAGCCGAGCGTCTCGGCGGCCAGGCGGCGGATGCCTTCGCGATTCATCGTGAGCTGCGCGGCGCGTGCGGTGGGCGTGACGCGCACCTCGCCGGCGGCTTCGAGTTCGACCAACAGATCGGTCGCAATCGCTTCGATTTCCGGCACGATGACGTCGGGACGCTCAGCGGCGATCACCGCGCGCAGTGCGGCGGCGTCCGTCATCGACACCACATGGGCGCGGTGCGCCACCTGATGGCCCGGGGCGTCGGCGTAACGATCCACGGCAATTACCTCCACACCCAACCGTTGCAGCGCGATGATGACTTCCTTACCCAGCTCGCCGGAGCCCAGCAGCATGACGCGGGTGGCACGGGAGGAAAGGGGCGAGCCCAACACGGGAGCGGGATAAGCGGTCATGGGGTGTCTTCAGAAAACAAGGCGGAGAGGCTTGGATCAGCCCGGAAAAGGTGGCCGACAGAATGCCATAGCCCTCGCATAGCGGCAAATCCTGCGCCTGACGCCAAGCTGAGATTAAAATCCCGCCATGAAAGCTCTTTCCGCTGCAACTCCTGACGCCATGCTGGCTTCCGCGCGACGCACTCTGGCTGTGGAAGCCGAGGCCATCGTTGCGCTGCAAGCGCGGCTCGACAACGCCTTCGTGCGCGCCGCACAGCTCATCCTCGCCTGCCCCGGCCGCGTGGTCGTGAGCGGCATCGGCAAAACCGGCCATATCGCGCGCAAGATCGCCGCCACGCTGGCCTCGACCGGCACCCCCGCATTCTTCCTGCATGCTGCCGAAGCCGTGCACGGCGATCTGGGCATGCTGACGAGCCAGGACGTGCTGCTGGCGATCTCCTACTCCGGCTCCGGCCAGGAGCTGCTGACGATCCTGCCGGCGGCACGGCGGCTGGGCGCGCCCGTCATCGCCATGACCGGCAATGCCGCCTCCGACCTGGCCCGCGATGCCGACGTGCATCTGGACGTGGGCGTGGCCAAGGAAGCCTGTCCGCTCAACCTCGCCCCCACGGCGAGCACCACGGTGGCGCTGGCGCTGGGCGACGCCCTCGCGGTGGCCTGCCTGGAAGCCCGCGGTTTCGGCAGCGAAGACTTTGCCCGCTCCCACCCGGGCGGAGCACTCGGGCGCCAATTGCTTACGCACGTCTCGGACGTCATGCGCGCAGGCGACGCCCTGCCCGTTGCGCAATTGGATGCCTCGATCTCGCACGTGCTCGAAATCATGTCCGCCAAAGGGATGGGCATGGCGATCGCCGTCGACCCCGGCAAGCGGCCGCAGGGCATCTTCACCGACGGCGACTTGCGGCGCCTGATCGAACGCCGGGGCGATATTCGCGGCCTGACGCTCGAATCCGTCATGACGCGCGATCCCCGCGTGATCGACCCGGACGCGCTGGCCGCCACGGCCGCCCGCGAAATGGACGATGGCCGCATTACGCAAATGCTTGTTTGCGACCAGGAAGGCGTATTGATCGGCGCCTTGCATATGCACGATTTGATGGCAGCGAAAGTGATATGACCACCTTGATGACCGGTACCCCCAGCCCCACACACCCCGTCGACGCGCTGGTTCTGGCCCGCGTGGCGCCCGCCGTGCGCGAACGTGCCGCAGCAGTACGCCTGATGGTGTTCGATGTGGACGGCGTCATGACCGACGGCAGCCTGTACTATGGCGAGCACGGCGAAACGCTCAAGCGCTTTCATGTGCTCGACGGGCATGGCTTGCGCCTCCTGCGTGAAGGTGGCCTTGCGGTGGCCTTCGTGACCGGGCGTTCGGGTCCGATTCTGGCGCGCCGCGCCGCGGAGCTCGGCATTTCGGACGTCATGCAAGGCGTGCGCGACAAAGGTGCGGCGCTGGCGGAACTGGCGCAGCGTATTGGCGTCTCACTATCAGAGACAGGATTTATGGGAGACGACATCATCGATTTGTCCGCTCTGCAACGTGCCGGGTTTGCGGCCAGCGTGCCCAACGCCCCGGCCTACGTGGCGCAATCGGCCCATTGGATTTCGACGTTGCCCGGCGGCAACGGCGCGGTACGCGAGTGCTGCGACCTGCTCCTGGCCGCCCGCGGGCGCCTGGGCGCGTTCCTGTCGTCCCCGGGGCTGCTCGGCCCTGGCGCCATCCAATAAACATGAATTGCGAACGGATGCATGAGAGATAGATTTCCTACGCTGATCGCACTGCTGCTGCTTCTGGTGCTGGTCGCCGGCACGTGGTGGGCGGCCGACTACGCACAGCGCTCCATCGCGGTGGATCCGCCGCGCCGGCTTACCCATGAGATGGATTCGTGGTCGCGTAACTTCGTCATGTTGCGCACCGATCCTGCCGGCATTCCGATCAATCGCCTCGAAGGCGATTATCTGCAGCATTTCCCCGACGACGATTCTTACGACATCGAGACGCCACGCGCGTTCGGCGTCCAACCGGACACCCCCGTCACAGTCGCCACGTCGAAAACCGCCACAATGGACAAAGGCGGCTCGCGCATCGTGATGAACGGCGATGCGCACGTCCACCGCAAGGCCGACGCCGAGCGCGACGCCCTCGATGTGCGCAGCCAGTCGTTGACCGTGCTGCCGGACGATAATGTGGTCGAGACCGCATTGCCGGCGCAGGTCACGCAAGGCCGTTCGGTCATGAACGGCACCGGCATGCATTACGACAACAATTCGCGCCAGTTGCAGGTGTTTTCTTCCAGCGATGTGACGATCGATGGCGCGCAGACGCGACGCCGCAACGCGACGACCCTCCCTCCTTCCACGCCCCGACAACCATGACCCAGAATCGCCCCCTCCGTCCTCACGCATGGCTCGCCGGTGCGGCACTCTGCGCCACGCTGATGGCCGGCGCCGCGTACGCCGCACAACCGGCGCCTGCCGCCGGCGCGAAGCCTGCCGGTGCCACCTCCGGCGCCAAACCGGCGGCCGAAGAGCCGAGCACGCTGATTCTGTCCGATACCCTCAAGTACGACGACCTAAAGAAGATCAGCACGTTCACCGGCAATGTGGTGATGACGCGCGGCCTGATGAAACTGACGTCCGACACGCTCGAAATGCGCGAATTGCCGGACGGCAACCAGCAAGGCACGGCCACAGCCAATAAGGGCAAGCTCGTCGAGATTCGCCAGGAACGCCCTGAAACGTTCGAAACCGTGGTCGGCACCGGCTTGCGCGCCGAGTATGACGACAAGAAAAAGCAATTCGACCTGATCGGACAGGCCATCGTCACCCGCTATGCCTGCGGCAAACCCTTCGACAGCATCCGCGGCGAACGCGTGCGCTATATCGAATCCACCGGCACCTATGAAGCCATGGGCGGACCCGATTCCTCCGCGGCCGGCGGGCGCGTGCGCTCCGTGGCCGAGCCGCGTGCCAAGTCGGACGCTGCCATCGCGGCCTGCCGCCAATCGAAAGCTCCCGCGCCCAAGGCGCCCTGAAGCGGCCGCGCCGTCGTCACCCAATCCTTTGCAGCATGACTCAAACAACTTCCACGCAAGCCACCGCCCTGTCCAGCACCGACGTCAAACAAGGGCGTCTGGTTGCGACGGGTCTTCGCAAAACCTACGGCGGGCGCACGGTCGTTCAGGACGTGTCGCTATCGGTCGATAGCGGCGAAGTGGTGGGGCTGCTCGGCCCCAACGGCGCTGGCAAAACCACGAGCTTCTACATGATCGTGGGTCTCGTACCCGCCGATGCCGGCCGGATCGAGATCGACGGCAGCCCCATCACCTCCATGCCCATCCACAAGCGGGCGCGCATGGGGCTATCGTATCTGCCGCAGGACGCCTCGGTATTCCGGCGGTTGACGGTCGAGCAGAATATTCGCGCCGTGCTCGAGCTGCAACGCGACGAGCACGACAAAACGCTCAAGACGCCCCAGGTCAACGAGCGCCTCGAAGCGCTGCTGGAAGAGCTGCAGATCACGCACATTCGCTCCAACACGGCCATCTCGCTTTCCGGGGGCGAGCGCCGCCGCGTGGAGATCGCCCGCGCCTTGGCGACGGCGCCGCGCTTCATCCTGCTCGATGAGCCGTTTGCCGGCGTGGACCCCATCGCGGTGATCGAAATTCAGCGGATCGTGCGCTTTCTGAAAAGCCGCGGCATCGGCGTGCTGATCACCGATCACAACGTGCGCGAAACGCTCGGCATCTGCGACCGCGCCTACATCATCTCGGAAGGCAAGGTGCTTACGGATGGGCATCCCGACGAGATCGTGGGCGACCCCGCCGTTCGGCGCGTTTACCTGGGCGAACATTTCAAGATGTGATGCTCGCAATCCAATGGTTTCACGCCGCGGGCCCGCGCGCTATGAGCGCCGGGCCCGCGCCACATTTAGAAGGTTTTGGGGGCTTGTGCGAGCGGCCAAAGCCTATACACTAGTTACTCGTTCATCGATATGACAGGAGCTTGCCTTACGACGTCATGCGCAGTTTTGCGCACCCTTTATCTTTGATAGGAGAGCACCCTATGAACCTGAGTATTTGCGGTCGTCACCTTGAAGTCTCCCCAGCTGTTCGTGAGTACGTCATGAACAAATTGGCGCGTGTGCTACGGCACTTCGACCATGTCATCGACACCCAGGTCATCCTATCGGCCGAGCCACTGCGACACAAAGCAGAAGTCACCATGCGGCTTAGCGGCAAGGACATTCATTGCGAGGCAACGGAAGAGAATCTGTATGCCGCCATCGATCTGCTTGCCGACAAACTCGATCGACAGGTCATCAAACACAAGGACAAGGTACAGAACCATGCGGCAGAGCCCGCCAAGCGGCAAATTGTGGCCCCCGTTGTCTAGAGGCCATCGCGCTTGAGCGACATGCATGCGCATTTGCGTTCTGTGTGACTTTTTGATTTGTTCTGATGGTTCCGATGCTCCGCCGCTCGCGCGGACATCGGCCAACAGCCCCCTGCAAACAACTCCTCGCTATCTCTTGCAACGTCGGCCAATGTGCTCCCCCAAATGGGTGGCAGCGACTCATCCCGAAACGTTTTTTGCACCGCGACATACTCCCCATATAATGTGTTCATGAACCATTTGTCGCGCATTCTGCCCGCCAGCAACGTCCTGCTCGATCTGGCTGCAACCAGTAAAAAGCGGGCCTTCGAGCAAGCCGGGCTTCTCTTTGAAAATCATCACGGATTGACCCGTGCCGTCGTCTTCGACAGCCTGTTCGCACGCGAACGTCTGGGCTCGACCGCACTGGGCCAGGGTGTGGCCGTGCCTCATGGCCGCGTCAAGGGCCTGGACCAGGCGCTCGCCGCGTTTATCCGCCTCGAGCAGCCCGTGTCGTTCGATGCCCCGGATGGTCAGCCCGTCACGCTGCTGCTCTTCCTGTTGGTGCCCGAAAACGCCACGCAACAGCATCTGGATATCCTGGCCGAGTTGGCGCAGTTGATGTCCAACAAACCCTTGCGCCACGCCCTGGTGTCCGAAACCGATCCCGCTGTGGTTCATCGGATGCTGACCACCGGCGAACTCTGAGTTCTCAGCCATGCTTACCGTTCAGGATCTCGTTCGCGATAACGCCGAAAGCATTCCGTTTACGTGGATCGCCGGCGCCGACGCTGCGGACCGGCCGATCCCGGATGACGGCATGGCTGCCGCCGATCTCGTCGGCCACCTGAACCTCATTCATCCCTCGCGCATCCAGGTGTTCGGCCAGGTCGAATTGTCGTACTACACCCGTATCGACATGCGCCGCCGCATGCATCACATGGACGAGCTGCTGATCGGCGGTGTGCCGGCCATTCTGCTCGGCGATGGGTTGAGCCCGCCGCAAGACCTGATCGACCAGTGCGAGCAGCACCATGTGCCGCTGATGTCCACACCGGTACCTGCGGCGCAATTGATCGATCTGTTGCGCATCTATTTCGGCAAGAAGCTCGCCCCCACCACCACGGTGCATGGTGTGTTTCTCGACGTGCTGGGACTGGGCGTGCTGATCACCGGCGAGTCGGGCCTCGGCAAGAGCGAACTGGCGCTCGAATTGATTTCGCGCGGCCATGGCCTGGTGGCGGACGATGCCGTCGAATTCTCGCGCACGGCCCCGAATTACATCGAAGGCCACTGCCCCGAACTGCTGCGCAATCTGCTCGAAGTGCGCGGATTGGGACTGCTCGATATCCGCACCATCTTCGGTGAGACCTCGGTACGCCGCAAGATGCGCTTGAAGCTCATCGTGCACCTGGTGCGTGCTACCGCACAAGACAAATTCGAACGCTTGCCCCTGCAAGACATTACCCAGGACATGCTGGGATTGCCCATTCGCAAGGTCATGCTGCAAGTGGCTGCAGGCCGCAACCTGGCGGTGCTGGTCGAAGCGGCCGTACGCAACACGATCTTGAAGTTGCGCGGCATCGATACGCTGGGCGAATTCATGGAACGCCAGGCCATGGCGATCCTGGAAGGCAGCAAGTAAGAAGGCCTTACTGGCCGCGCGCGCGTTTGACCTCCAGCGACGTCACGGCGCTCGCTTCATTGCCCCAACTATTGCGGATGTACGTCGTCAACGCAGCGATGTCGTTGTCATTGAGCACCTGACCGTAGGGCGGCATGCCGTGCGGACGCGGATTGGCGGCAGTCGATGCGGCATAGCCACCATCGAGCACCATGCGAATGGCGTTGATGGGCGACGGCGCCGTCACCGAAAGATTGCCGGCCAGCGGGGGCCAGGCGGTGCCGCTGCCTTCGCCGTTGGCTTGATGACACTGCACGCAGTACTGCCGATAACGTTGCGCGCCGATGTCCATCGTGGCTTGCGATGGCCGCGCACCGGTGCTTGGCCTAGCGCTCGCCGGCAATGATTTCAAGTACTGCGCGATCGCATCGGCATCTTCCGCCGTCAGATACTGCGTACTGCCGGTCACCACCTCCACCATCGGTCCGGAAGCCGCCCCGCGCGCCGATACCCCGGAGGTCAATAACGCGGCGATATCCGCACGCGACCATTGTCCAAGCCCGGTGGCTGTGTCGCCGGTGAGTGGCGGTGCGTACCAACCCAGACCGTCGATCATGGCGCCGCCCAACGGCGCGCCTGCGACACTCGCGCCTAGACTGTTGCGCGCCGTATGACAGGCCGCACAGTGTCCCGGCCCCTCGACCAGATAACGGCCGCGATTCCACGGCAACGATTGCGTGGCATCGGCCACCCACGTCTCAGCCTTGAAATACAGAGCCCGCCAGAAGGCCAGGAGCACGCGTTGATCGTAGGGGTAGGCGAGATCGTGCGGCCGACTGGCCTGATCGGACGCCGGCACCGTGCGCAGAAAGGCAAACAACGCATCGACGTCATCGCGCGGCATGCGCGTGTACTCGGTAAAGGGAAAGGCGGGATACAGCAACGTCCCATCCGGCGCCTTGCCGTTATGCAGGGCCTGCCAGAAATCGTCTTCCGTCCACGAGCCGATGCCATGCTCGGGATCGCTGGAGATGTTGGGTCCGTACAGCGTGCCGAACGCAGTGGGAATCGCAGTGCCGCCGGCGTAGGGCTGGCCGCCCGCGACCGTGTGACACGCCGCGCAGTTGCCCAGACGCGCCAGATAACGGCCGCGCTCGATGCGCGCCTCGGGCGGGTCGCTGGCCACCTTCGAATATGCCGGCGGTGCCGCGTCGTCGCGGATGCCGACCGTATACATCGCCGCCAGACCGGCGCCGGCCAGCACGATCACCGCCACACCCACGAGCAGCAGGCGCTTCATTGCGCACCCCCGGCGACCGGCATGGGAAAGGTTTGAGAGCCACAGGCCAATGGCAACGTCAGACTCGCCGCAGCCTCGGGCGCATAAGGCTCGGGCACCGGCAAGGACGACAGCCAGGCCGCCACCGCGGCGACGTCTTCAGGCGTCAACCGTTTGGACACCTCGGCCATGCAATCGGGCTCGGCGGCGCGGCGCAGGTCGCCTCGCCAACTGCCGATCTGCGCGCCGATGTAATCCCGCGGCAATCCCAACAGCCCCGGAATCGCAGGTGCCAGCCCGCTGAGCCTGGCGCCATGGCACGCCACACACGCCGGCACATCGCGCGCCGGGTCGCCCTGCTGTGTGAGCATCCGTCCCCGCTCGAGCAGCGAGGATGAGGCCGGGCCGCGCGCGGGCGCAGGATACGGCGCATGCTGTGCGGCGAAGTAGCCGGCGATCTCGTACAAGTACGCATCCGGAAGCGGTGCGAGCAAATGCGTCATCGGCCGATAGATGCGATCGCCATCGCGAAAATGCAGCAGTTGCTGATACAGATAATCCTGCGGTTTGCCGGCCAGGCGCGGGTAGTAGCCGTCGGCGCCGGCGCGGCCCTGCTCGCCATGACAGGCGGTACAGGCTGCCACGCGCGCGGCCATGGTGTTGGGACGAAGCGAGCCGGACGACGGTGCCGGATCGCCTGCCGCTGCCGTCGTTGCCGTGACGGGTGCGATCGCCGGCGCGGCCGACGCGCTGGACGCGTTTGCCGCATTCGTGTCACTCATCGCACTCACCGCACTGAACGCGTTGGACTGCGCAGCGGCATGTTGCGTGAGGGCTGCGCTCTGACAGGCGAGCGCCAGCAGCAGCGTGTGCATCGCCCAGCGCGAGCGAGAACAACGGAACGATCGAAGCATACTCACCCACCAAATCGTGCTGCGCGCCGATGGCGCGACATGCGCAAAACATGCGCGATCGGCCAGTGTAGGCCAATGTGTGACAACGCGCGGTGACAGCACTTCCAAAAATCATGCACAATCATGCCCATGTTGAGCGTCGTCCTACTCACCGGTATTTCCGGCTCCGGCAAGTCGGTTGCCCTGCGCATGCTTGAAGACGCGGGTTATATCTGCGTCGACAACCTGCCTGTGCGCTTCTTGTCCGAATTCATCGCCAATGCGCGTAACGATCCGTCGATGCGCCGCGTTGCCGTCGCCATCGATGTCCGATCGCCTGGCGAACTCGTCGAGCTTCCTGCGGTGATCGCGTCGCTGCGCGCGCTCAATACCAATCTGCGCGCGGTGTTTCTTGACGCAGACGACAATACGCTTCTGCAGCGCTACTCCGAATCGCGCCGCCGCCATCCCCTCACGGATCGGCTGCGTCTGGCCAACAAGCCGGCCTCGCTGCATGACTGCATTGCGCTGGAGCGCGAACTGCTCGCGTCCATGCGCGAGGAAGGTCATGTCATCGACACGTCCGACCTCACGCCAGGGCAACTGCGCGCGTGGATGCGCGATCTGATCCAGACGGATCGTCCGCCGCTGGTGCTCACCTTCGAATCGTTCGCATACAAACGCGGCGTGCCGCGCGATGCGGATCTGGTGTTCGACGTGCGCTGCCTGCCCAATCCTCATTACGATCGCGCCCTGCGCCCGCTCACCGGGCGCGACAAGCCCGTGGCCGACTGGCTCGAAACCTTCGACAGCGTGGCCGAGATGATCGACGACATCGCCGCGTTCATGCGCAAATGGTTGCCGCAATACATCCAGGACACGCGCAGTTATCTCACGGTGGGCATCGGCTGCACCGGTGGCCAGCATCGTTCGGTGTATGTGGTCGAGAAGCTGGCCGAGCGTTTTGCCGACCATCAACCGCTCCTGGTGCGCCATCGCCGGCAACTGCCGGCCGAAACGGAATGAGCGCGCGTTCAGGCCACGCCCGACGCTGGTTCGGGCTGGCGGGAACCGTTCTGCTTGCACTGGCCATCGCGGGCTGCGGCACGAGCGGCGGCGGTAAGAAGCGCGGCGGCGGCTATTACAAGGACGATGGCCCGGGCACCGACATCCCATCCGATATCGACAATATCCCCGATGCCGTGCCGCGCATCGAGCCCTTTGCCAGCGGCGCCAACAAGCCCTATGTGGTGTTCGGCAAGCGCTACGTGCCCGATACCAGCAACTCGGCGTACAAGCGTCGCGGCTTGGCCTCCTGGTACGGCAAGAAATTTCACGGCAACTCGACCTCCATCGGCGAGTCGTACAACATGTACAGCATGACGGCAGCGCACACCACGTTGCCGCTGCCCAGCTATGCCCGCGTCACCAGCATGATCAACGGCAAATCGGTCATCGTGCGCGTCAACGATCGCGGCCCCTTTCACGACGATCGCATCATGGATCTGTCTTACGCGGCTGCGCATCGGCTGGGTATCGTCGGCCCCGGTAGTGGTGAAGTCGTGGTCGAACGGTTGATGCCCGATGAAATCCGCATGATGGCAGCCGGCGGCTCGAGCGCGCCGGCACCTGCGGCCCCGCCAGTGATGGCCGGCGCTCCGGCAGCCACCCCCATCTATGCCGGCAGCCCGACGATGACGAGCAATCTTGATGTGCCGTCCTCGTCGCCCCCGCCACTGCCGGCAGACCTCACGCCCGGGCCGGCAACGACATCGTTCGAGGGCGACCGGGCATCATCGGCGCCCGCGCCCCTGCCACCGCCCGCGCCGGCCTATACGCCTCCCCCGGCAGCCGTGGCATCTGCCTCGGCCGCTTCGGGCAGCGGCGTGTTTCTGCAGCTGGGGGCTTTCAGCCAGCCGGCCAATGCGCAAACGCTGGTGTCCCGGGTCAACGGCGAGATGGCCGGCCAGACGCCGCCCGCAATGCTCGAACCTTCCGGCGACAGCCTGTACCGGGTGAAACTCGGTCCGTTCGCCAGCCGCGAAGCCGCCCTGTCGGCCGCACAAACGGTACATGCCCGCACCGGCATCATGCCGAGCCTGGCCTTGCCGTAATCGTCTGCCTGCGCTGAATCGACGCCCGTTGTGAACGTCAACGCGTCGCGCAATGCCGGCGAGTGCCCTACGCACCGGCGCCTGCCGTCTTCTTGGTTTCGGCCTCGAGCGAGCGCCAGCGCCCGCCCCGGCATGTACCTGGAGCGCCAGTCAGTCCTATTCCTCAGCGTCGTCCGTTTCGCCGGCAGCCTTGCGTGCCAGCGCCTGCCGATAAAGCGCATCGCGCGACAGCCCGGTGATGTCGGCCGCAACGCGCGCGGCGTCGCGCACGGATAAGCGCGACAACAACGCATCGAGCAGCGTGTCGCGATTCCACGTGCCGGACGTGGCAAGTAAGTCCTCATCGTCCGTTGGCGCCGCGATCACAGGCGCGGCGTGCAGAATGAGCACGAACTCGCCTTGCTCGCGATGAGCATCGCCATCCAGCCACGCGATGGCCTCGTCCAGTGCCACCGTCGCAATCTCTTCGAAGCGCTTCGTGAGCTCGCGCGCAATCGTGAGCCGGCGCGTCGGCCCGCATACCTCGCGCAGATCGCCCACGGTGGCGCGCAATCGATGCGGCGACTCGAAAAAGACGACCGGGGCCGGCAAGGCCGACCATTGCTTGAGCCACCGCACACGCGCCGTGGACTTGGGCGGCGCAAAGCCCGCAAAAGCGAAGGCGGGATTCTCATCGGTCGTGACGCCGCTGCCCATCAGCGCGGTGATCACGGCGCTGGGGCCTGGAATCGGGATCACAGGCAGGCCGCGCTCGCGCACCGCACGCACCACTCGGGCGCCGGGATCGCTGACGGCAGGCGCACCGGCATCGGACACCAACGCCACGCGCTCGCCGGCCTCGAGCCGGGCGCAAATGGCTTCGGCGGCAGTGGCTTCGTTGTGGCGATGGGCCGCGATCAACGGCGTGCCGATGCCCCAGGCCTCGCACAACGTGCGGGTGGCGCGCGTATCTTCGGCGGCAATCACATCGGCGTGCGCCAATGCATGCCATGCGCGCAATCCGATGTCGCCCAGATTGCCGATGGGCGTGGCCACCACGTAAAGCGCCCCGCGCGGCCAATGCTGCTGCACGACGCGCTCGGCTTGGCGTTGCCAGATCTCGCCGGTGGGCGACAAAGGGAGAGTTTGATTCATTGCGGCGCGCGTCACGTAAAAGATGTGCCAGTGTAGACGCCCGGGGTACTTTGCCCGCTTTCTCACGTGTTCTCGTGCCGCAGACCGTACCTCCCGTTCCGCCAGAAATGGCGACGCCAGACGCTCAGCCTACGGCGCCTGCGTCGCTCGCTGAGCCTGGGTTACCCACCGATCACGCCACCGCCTTTGCCGCGGCCCAACAGGCGCAGGCGCGAGCGCTCAAGGCGCAGCAACGGCAGCGCAAGCGACGCGAGGCCGCAGACAAAAAGCGCGCCACGGCGCCGGCCACACCCCAATCGTCGGCGGGATCGGCACCCCAGCGGGTGCAGGCAGCGCACTCACTGTCGACGTCGCCGACCTGCCGGCCACCCGCCGTGCCGACAGCCGCCCAACAGCGCGGCATGCAAACCGAGGCGGCTGCGCTGCGGCTGATCGAAGATGCCGGCTTGCAGTGCCTGGCGCGCAACCTCTGGTGCCCGTTGGGCGAAATCGATCTGGTCGCCCGCGACGGCGACGACCTCGTCTTCATCGAAGTGCGCGCACGCCAGGCCGCCCGGTTTGGCGGGGCCGCCGGCAGCGTGGGTACGGCCAAGCAACGGCGCCTGATACGGGCGGCACAGTGGTTCCTCCCCGCCCTCGCACGTCGCGCGTTCCGGGGCCGCACGCCGTGCTGCCGCTTCGATGTGATCGCGTTCGAAGGCGATCGCGTCCATTGGCTACGCAGTGCGTTTACACGTTGACGAGGCTGCGCAGCCGCTGCGCGCGCGTGAGATAATGCGCGCCATGGATATGACCTCTCGCATGGCGTCGCATTTCACCGATGCCGTCCAGGCTTTCGAAGATAGCCGCACCGCACTCGTGGATCCGCTTGCCCAGGCGGTGGATCTGATGTTTGCCGCGCTCGCCAATAATGGCAAGATTCTCGCCTGTGGCAACGGCGGCTCGGCGGCCGATGCACAACACTTCATTGCCGAACTCGTCGGCCGCTTCGAACGCGAGCGCCTGCCGCTCGCCGGTATCGCCCTCAACGTGGATACCTCGATCATGACCGCCGTCGGCAACGACTACGGTTTTGACGAAATCTTCGAGCGGCAGGTAAATGCGCTGGGGCAAGCCGGTGACGTGCTGGTGTGCATTTCCACCAGCGGCAATTCGGCCAACGTGCTGCGGGCCGTGGGCGCTGCGCACGAGCGCGACATGCACATCGTGGCGCTGTCGGGCAAGGATGGCGGCGTGCTGGGGGAACTCATGACGTCAAACGACGTCCATCTCTGCGTGCCCCACGATCGCACGATGCGTATCCAGGAAGTTCACATATTGCTGTTGCACGCCTTGTGCGACGGCATCGATGCATTGCTGTTGGGAGATTCCGAATGACGACGATCCGCCGCAAATCCTACGTTCGCCCGCTGGCGCTCGCCCTCATGTTGGCAGCCGGGGCTGCATCGCTCACCGCGTGCGTTCCGCTGGTCGTCGGTGGTGCCGCCGCTGGATCGGCAGTCGTGATTACCGATCGCCGGTCGTCAGGCACGCAGCTCGACGATCAAAACATCGAGTTCAAGGTGCAAAGCCTGATGCGCCAGAATTTCGGTGATACCTCGCGCATCAATGCCACGGCCTACAACGGCCGGTTGTTGCTGTCGGGCGATGCCGCCAACGAGAGTGTGAAGGCCAAGGCCACCGATGTCGCCCGCGGCGTGCAAAACGTGAAGGTGGTGTACAACCAGCTCAACGTCGGCTTCACCCGCGACTTCAGCGGGCGCACGAGCGACACCTGGATCACATCCAAGGTGAAGTCGGCCCTCTTGAACACCAAGTTCGTACCCTCGGCCACGATCGTGACCACGACCGACGCCAATGTGGTCTATCTGCTGGGCAAGGTTACCGAGAAGGAAAGCCAGTACGCCGGCAATGCCGCAGCAGGCGTGAGCGGCGTGAAGCGGGTGGTCAAGCTCTTCGAGATCATCACACGCGACGAGGCCGTGGCACTGTCCGGCAGCGAAGCGGGCGACGACAAGAACAAGTCCGAGCCCAAAGCCGAGCAAACGCCCGCGCCGATCGAGAACGGCTCCGGCAATAACCTCACTGCGCCCACCGGCGGTTCAGGCGGCGTGGAAGCGATGCCCATCCGATGAAAAAGCTCATCCTCGTTCTGACCGTGGCGGTGATCGCCGGCATCGGCTCGTGGTTCGTCTGGCGGCCGGTGCAGGCCGCGCCCGACGTCACGTTCACCGGGCTGGACGGCAAGACCATGAGCATGCAAGACCTGCGCGGCAAGGTCGTGCTGGTCAAATTCTGGGCCACGAGCTGCGTGACCTGTGTGGCGCAGATGCCCGACACCATTGCCAACTACAACACCTATTCGCCCAAGGGCTTCGAGACCGTTGCGGTGGCGATGCAGTACGACCCGCCCAATTACGTGCTCAATTACGCGCAGACGCGCAAGTTGCCGTTCATGGTGTCGGTGGATGCCAAGGGCGAGCTCGCGCGCGCCTTCGGCGACGTGAAACTCACGCCCACGGCCTTTCTGATCGACAAGCAAGGTCACATCATCAAGCGCTATCTGGGTGAGTACGACAAAGGCGAATTCCAGGCCACGGTCCAGAAAGCGCTCGCCGCAGGCTGACCGCTGCCACGCAGGTCGTTGTGCTCACACGGGGGGCACAATCGCAGGCATCTGGTGCGCATCGCTGATGCACGCCTCGATATACGCCCCCGCCCTACACCCCACAACGAAAAACGCGCTGCCCTCGTTCCAGAGGCCAGCGCGTTTTTACATTCCGGCAGCCAGCAATCGGTGCCGGCGGTTCCGCCGCGTCGGATCAGAACGCGGGCACGATGGCGCCCTTGTACTGCTTCTCGATGAAGGCTTTCACTTCGGGCGTGTGCAGCGCCTCAACCAATTTCTTCACGTCGGGCGAATCGCGATTGTCGGTACGCGTGACGATCAGATTGGCGTAAGGTGAATCCGAACCCTCGATGAACAAGGCATCTTTGGTAGGCACCAGGCCCGCTTCCAGCGCGTAGTTGGTATTGATCAGCGCGAGATCCACATCATCGAGCGAACGCGGCAGCATCGCGGCCTCGAGCTCGCGGAACTTCAGCCCCTTGGGATTATCCGTGATATCGATCGGCGTGGCGGTGATGTTGCTCGGATCCTTGAGCTTGATCAGGCCGTTCTTCTGCAGGAGCAGGAGCGCCCGGCCGCTATTGGACGGGTCGTTGGGGATGGCCACGGTTGCGCCTTGCTTCAGGTCGCCCACAGCCTTGACCTTCTTGGAGTACGCGCCAAACGGCTCGACGTGGATGGCGCCCACCGACACGAGCGTGGCGCCGCGATCCTTGTTGAACGTGTCCAGATAGGGCTGGTGCTGGAAAAAATTAGCATCCAATTGTTTATCGGCGACCTGCAGATTGGGCTGAACGTAGTCGCTGAACACCTTGATATCCAGATCGACCCCTTCCTTCTTGAGCTGCGGCTTCACGAACTCGAGCAACTGGGCATGCGGCACCTCGGAGGCGGCGATGTGCAGGGTGCCGGCTTGCGCGCCTGCGGCGAACAAGAGCGTTGAGGCCAGCAAGGCCCGAGTGAGTGCCGAAATGCGCATTGAAATGTCTCCTGATGATGAAACGCCGAGGTTCGAAGCGTCGGTTCACGCACTGTAACGCAAGGTGCGAAACCACTTGTTATAACGATATGCCGTGCTCCCTGCGAGCATCGCCCAAGCAGTCTACAATCGACGCGGACGGCTTGCGATCGCACCCTTGACCCGGGAGCAGCAAGCTTTTTTTCCATCTTTTTGCGATGACGCCATGACCGACACCCCCGAGCCTGCTGCCGTAATGTCTCCCGCCATCAAAGCCAGCGTGCTGTCCGAAGCCTTGCCCTATCTGCGCCGATTCCACGGCAAGACGATCGTGGTCAAGTACGGCGGCAACGCCATGACGGACGAGAGCCTGCAGCGCGCCTTTGCCCACGACGTCGTTCTTCTCAAGCTGGTCGGCTTGAATCCGATCGTGGTGCACGGCGGTGGCCCGCAAATCGACGACGCCCTGCGCCGCATCGGCAAGCAAGGCACCTTCATCCAGGGCATGCGCGTAACCGACGCCGAAACCATGGAAGTGGTCGAGTGGGTGCTGGGCGGCCAGGTGCAGCAAGACATCGTGATGATGATCAACGAAGTCGGCGGCAAGGCGGTGGGCCTCACCGGCAAGGATGGCGGCCTGATCCTGGCGCAGAAGAAGTACCTGCCCAACAAGGACAATCCCAACGAGCCTTTCGACATTGGTTTCGTGGGCGACATCAAGCGCGTCGAGCCGGCAGTGGTCAAGGCCCTGCAGGACGATCAGTTCATCCCGGTGATTTCGCCGATCGGCTATGGCGAAGACGGCACGGCGTACAACATCAATGCCGACATCGTCGCCGGCAAGATGGCCGAAGTGTTGGGCGCGGAAAAGCTGTTGATGCTCACCAATACCCCGGGCGTGCTGGACAAGAACGGCAAGTTGCTGCGCAGCCTGTCGGCGCAAACCATCGATGAGCTGTTTGCCGACGGCACGATCTCCGGCGGCATGCTGCCCAAGATTTCGTCGGCACTGGATGCGGCAAAGAACGGCGTCAATTCGGTTCACATCGTCGACGGCCGCGTGCCGCACTGCCTGTTGCTCGAGATCCTGACGGATCAGGGCGTGGGCACGATGATCAGCTCGTTCTGATGCCCGCTGGGCGACAACTGCTGCGCCCGGCCCTGCGGCTGCGCCGCAACCGCAGGGCCGGCTCGGTGCCGGGCGCGGGCGGGCGCACGTCGGGGCCCTTGTGGCTGTTCGACTTGGACAACACGCTGCACGACACCTCACACGCCATCTTCCCTTATATCGACCGGGGGATGACGGCTGCGGTGGCCGAAGCGCTCGGCGTCGACGATGCGACCGCCAACCAGTACCGCGTGAAGTATTGGAAGCAGTACGGCGCGACGATGATCGGCATGGTCAAGCACCATGGGGTGGACGCGAAAACGTTTCTGGCGCGCTGCCATGATTTCGAATTGGCGCCGCTGATCCGCGCCGAAAAAGGACTGGCGCAAAAGCTGCGGCGCCTGCCCGGCCGCAAGGTGCTGCTCACCAATGCACCGCTCGACTATGCTCGTTCGGTGCTGCGTCACCTGGGCATCCTGCAGCAGTTCGAGAGCCTGTGGGGCATCGAGCATATGCATTGGCACAATCAGTACCGCCCCAAGCCCTCTGCTGCGCTCCTGCGCTATGTGTTGGCACGTGAAGGCGCCCTGCCGAAGCAGACCGTTCTGGTCGAAGACACGCTGGCCAATCTGCGCGGGGCGCGCCGTGCCGGCCTGCGCACCGTGCACGTTTTTCATCCCGGCACACCATTTGCAAAACGTGGGCGTGCACGGCCGGGATACGTCGACTTGCGGGTAAACTCAGTGACCGATCTGCTGATTCGCCGGCGTCCGCTGCGCTGATATCGGCAGCGTCATAACCCTCACTACGCTCCCGCTTGTCGTGGGCGTTGCATGCTGATGGCAACTCAACCAGGCGAACGCAAAACCCAGATTCTGCAAACGCTGGCCGAGATGTTGGAGCAGCCGCATGCGGCTCGCGTCACCACGGCCGCATTGGCAGCGAGAATGCAGGTTTCCGAAGCGGCACTCTATCGTCACTTCGCCAGCAAGGCGCAGATGTTCGAGGGGCTTATCACCTTCATCGAAACCAGCGTCTTTTCTCTGATCAATCAGATCATCGACGCTCATCCGCAAGGGCTGCCGCAGGCGCGGCACATGGTGATGATGCTGGTCACGTTTTCAGAGCGCAATCGCGGCATCACACGCGTGCTCACGGGCGACGCCCTGGTCACCGAAGATAATCGGCTGCAAGAGCGCATCAACCGCATCAACGACCGCATCGAGGCATCGTTGAAGCAGGCGCTACGGGTTGCCGTATCGGATGGCGACCTCCCCGCCGACGCCGACATCGCCGCGCACGCGAGCCTGCTGACACACGTGGTGCTGGGCCGGTGGCTGCGCTACGCGCAAAGCGGCTGGCGCGTGGCCCCCACTACGCACATCGAGCCGCAGATCAAGATTCTGCTGGGCTGAGGCCGGCGATCGCCTGACGTCGCTGCACGCGACGCCACGCGGCGCGTATCGTTCGGGAGGCGGCTTGCCTCGTGCCTCGTGACGTATGACTCGCGACATATGCCTCATGCCTCATGCCTCATGCCTCGTGCCTCATGCCTCATGCCTCGTGCCTCATGCCTCATGCCTCATGCCTCATGCCTCATGCCTCATGCCTCATGCCTCGTGACATATGACTAGTGCCCTGTGCGTGAGACCTCGCTCATCCCGCCCCCCTCCGCGCTTTCAAGGCAATGCGCAGGTGCATCGCGCCCGGTGCGTTGCGCACGCACCGGCTGCCCTCAAGACAACAATTTGCCCGGATTCATGATGCCCTTGGGATCGAGCAGGCGCTTGATGTCGTGCATCATGCGTTGCTCGAGCGGGTTCTTCAATCGTTTGAAGTCTTGCAGCTTCAACTGGCCGATGCCGTGCTCGGCGCTGATGCTGCCGCCATATTGCATCACTTCGTCCAGCACTTCGGCTGTCAACGCGTAGCCCTCCTTGGCTGCCCAATCGGTGGGCGCACCTTCGGGACGCGACAGGTTGTAGTGCAGGTTGCCGTCGCCGAAGTGGCCGAAAATGAAGGGCCGCACGCCAGGTTCGACCGCGCGAATCCGTGCCTCGGCGGACACCATGAACGCCGGAATGTGCTCGATGGGCAGCGAGATGTCGTGCTTGAGATGGGGGCCATCGGCACGCTGCGCCTCGGAAATTTCTTCGCGCAGCTTCCACAACGTCTGCAGTTGCGCGAGCGACGCCGACACGGCGGCATCTACGCACAAGCCGTCTTCCAGGGCATCGCCGATCACGCTTTCGAGCAGCGCGTTGAGCGCGGCCTCGTCGGTCGTGTCGGCCAACTCGAGCAGCACATAGCCGGGGTAGCGTTGATCGAAGGGCTCTTGCAGCCCTTCTGCATGCTTCAAGGTGATGTCCAGGCAATCGCCGGTGAAAAACTCGAATGCCTGCATGCGCGCGCCGCACTTGGCGAACAACCGCTCGAAAAGTTCCAGCGCCTGCGCCGGCGACTCCACGGCCGCCAGCACCACCGAGCGCACATCGGCGCGCGCATAGAGGCGCAGCGCAACGGCCGTGATGATGCCGAGCGTGCCTTCCGAGCCGATGAAAAGTTGCTTGAGATCGTAGCCGGTGTTGTCCTTGCGCAGCGTGCGCAAGCCGTGAAAGATCTCGCCGTTGGGCAGCACGGCTTCGATGCCGAGCACGAGCTCTCGCGTCATGCCATAGCGCACCACGTTGACGCCACCCGCGTTGGTGGCGAGGTTGCCGCCGATCTGACTCGAATCTTCGGCCGCCAGGCTCAAGGGCAACAAGCGGTCGGCATCCTGTGCCGCGCGGCGCAAATTGCCCAGGATGCAGCCGGCTTCGGCCACCATGGTGTTTGCCACCGTATCGATACTGCGCACCGCCGTCATCCGGTCCAGGCAGATCACCACGTTTGTGGGTTCGGCATCGGGCGTGGCACCGCCGCACAACCCGGTGTTGCCGCCGCGCGGCACCACGGCCACGCCAGCGTCATTGCACATTGCCAACGCCTTGGACACCTCTTCCACCGTGCGGGGCCGCACCACGGCTTGCGCATTGCCGCGATAGATACCGCGCCAGTCGGTCAACCACGGCGCGATGTCGTCGGGTTGCGTGAGCACGCATTCGGAACCAAGGGCTTGCAGCAGGCGAGAGGCGAATTCAGTCGTCATGAAAAAGGCGAGCGGGAGAGGTTGGTAAGGAGGAAAGCGATCGAGATAAAGCGAAAAGATGGCGCGCGATCAGGTGGCCGTCGCAAGCGGTTGGGCCCTGCCCACTTGCTGCACTTTCACGTCATCGTCGTGGCCATGATCGTCTTGGTCGACGACACCATGAGTGCGATCGTCGCACGCGCCGGGCGCACGCTCAGCGGAAGGACTCGTTTCAAGAACGTTATCCGAACGCACACGATCGCCGCAGACGGCGCAGTGCGGGTCGCGCCGCACGTTGACCTGGCGCCACTGCATGTAGCGCGCATCGAGCATCAACAATCGTCCCGACAGGCTTTCGCCGATACCGGCAGCCAGCTTGAGCGCTTCGGCGGCTTGCATGCTGCCGATGATGCCCACCAGGGGCGCGAAAACGCCCATCGTGGCGCAGTTGGCGGCCTCGACGTCCTCACCCTCGGGAAACAGGCAGTGATAGCACGGTGCGTCGTCGCGGCGCAGATCGAAGACGGCGACCTGCCCGTCGAATCGAATGGCCGCACCCGACACCAACGGCTTGCGGTGATGCACGCACGCACGGTTGATGGCGTGACGGGTGGCGAAGTTATCGGTGCAATCCAGCACGATGTGGGCCGCAGCCACAGCCGCATCCAGCGCATCCGCGCTCAAGCGTTCGACACGGGCATGCACCCGCGTTTCGGGGTTGTAGGCGGCAAGCGTCGTGCGGCCGGACTCGGCCTTGAACTGACCGAGATGGGCTGTGGGGTGCAAAATCTGGCGTTGCAGATTGCTCAGTTCGACCGTGTCGTCATCGACGAGCGTGATGTCGCCAAGACCGGCTGTGGTGAGATAAAGCGCCGCCGGCGACCCCAGGCCTCCGGCCCCGACGATCAGCGCCCGCGTCGCCAGGAAACTTTCCTGGCCTTCTATGCCCACCTCGTCCAACAGCACGTGGCGGGCATACCGCAGGAGTTGCTCGTCGTTCATTGCGCGCGGGCGGGTTCCGCTCCGGACGGCGTGATGCGCATGTGCTGCGTGGCCGGCGCCGCCGGCGACGATGCCGCAGGCGCTGCCGTGCCCTTGCCGGCGCCGCGCGTGGCGTTGCCGGCATTGGACGCGTCGGCTGCCTTTTGCGCGGGCTTGGGCACGACGGCCTTTTGCACCGGCTTGCCGTCCAGCACGTTGATCGCTTGCTTGAGCTGGAAGTCGTCGGCTGCACCGAACTCGAACATCTTGGGCGGCGTGGCTTCGGATTGCTCTTGCGAAGACTTGATCTCGTCAGCCGTCTGCTGGTTGGACAGGTGGCGTTCCAGATCGGCTTCGCGCGGCAGGCGGAACAGATCGCCTTCCGAGGTATCGGCCACGATGATGTCGGGGACGATGCCGGTAGCCTGGATCGAGCGGTTCTTCGGCGTGAAGTAGCGCGACGTGGTCAGCTTGACGGCCGTGTCGGGCGACAGCGGCAGGATGACCTGCACCGAACCCTTGCCGAACGTGCGGTTGCCGAGCACCTTGGCGCGATTGTGATCCTGCAACGCGCCCGCCACGATCTCGGACGCCGACGCCGAACCCACGTTCACCAATACCACCATCGGCACCGTTTTCACCCAAGCGGGCAAGCCCATCAGGTAATCGTTTTCGCCACGGGCATATTCAGAAGGCGTCGCCAGATACTTGTGACGCGAATCGGGCGTACGGCCATCGGTGGACACGACCAGCGCATCTGGCGGCAGGAAAGCCGCCGAAACGCCGATGGCGCCGGTGAGCAGGCCGCCCGGATCGTTACGCAAATCGAGCACCAAGCCGCGCGGGGCTTGCTTCTGGCCCAGGTCCTTCAACTGGCGTGCCAGATCGGCACCGGTTTTTTCCTGGAACTGCGCCACGCGGATATAGCCGATATTGTTGTCGAGCATCTTGCTGCGCACGCTGCGCACCTTGATGACGTCGCGTACGACCTTCAGCACGATGGGCTTGGCCTGATCGCCACGCATGATCGTCAACACGATCGGCGTTTTGGGCGCGCCGCGCATCAGCTTGACGGCATCGTTGAGCGCCATGCCCTTGGTCGGCTTGTCGTCGATCTTGACGATCAGGTCGCCCGCGAGCACACCGGCGCGCGCGGCCGGCGTATCTTCGATCGGCGAAATGACCTTGACGAATCCGTCTTCGGCACCCACTTCGATGCCCAGACCGCCGAACTCACCCTGCGTGGCCGTCTGCATATCCTTGAACGCATCGGCGTCGAGATAGGCCGAATGCGGGTCGAGATTGGAGACCATGCCGGCGATGGCGTTATTGATCAGCGTTTTATCGTCGACGTTTTCGACGTAGTTGTTCTTGATGGCGCCAAAGACATTGCTGAGCTGGCGCAATTCGTCCAGCGGCAAGGGGCTGCCGCGCTGTGCGACCGCAGTTACGCCCACACTAAGCAACGCGCCGGCGATAGCGCCGACGGCAAGGAGACCAACACTGCGAGATTTGCGAGCGCCCATACACACTTCCTGATGTTGACGCCGGCTATAACGCCAGCCACTGGGCTGGATCAACCGGAGCGCCTTGATGGCGAATTTCAAAGTATAGGCCCGATTCCACTTGGCCGCCCGTAGCGCCCACCAGGGCGATGGTCTCACCCGCCCGGACAGAATCGCCGACGGCTTTCAGGACGCTTTGGTTATAGGCATACACAGTGAGGTATTTGTTCCCGTGATCGACGATGACAAGGTTACCGAATCCTCGCAACCACTGGGCATAGACCACCGTTCCGGGTGCCACGGCATGTACGGGGGTGCCTTCGGCCGCCCGCAACACGATGCCGCGCCAGGTGCCCCCGTCGGGCCGGCCCACGCCGAATCGGCCTTGAATCTCACCCCGCACCGGCGGTTGCAACCCGCGTCGCAAGCCGTTGCCGCTGGCAGCATGCGCCCGATCGGTGTCGTCAGCCTCACGCACGACGCGTGCCGGCGGGGGGCTGACGCCTTCGCCGGCCCGGCGCAACGACGCCACGTCGAGCGTGCCCCGCGCTTCGGACTGCGGAATGGGCCGCGCGCCGGCCCGCACGCCGGACGGTTCCGGCGACTGGCCTTGCTGCGCCTGGGCGGCCTGCTGGGCCATTGCGGCTTGCTCTGCCGCCTGCGTCGCCTGCTCTCGGTCGCGCTGCATTGCGGACTCGACCTGTTCACGCACCCGCGCCGCATCGCGGGCGGCGGCCTGCGCGGCCTCGGCGCGTTTGGTGGATTCGGCTGATTGACGTGCGGCATCGGCCGCCCGCGCCGCTTCGGCCTGCCTGGCGGTCGCTTCGGCCTCGCGACGCGCGTCGGCCAGCTTCTTTTCTTGCGCAGCACGGCGGACGGCCTCGGCTTCGCGCGCCTTTTCGGCCTGAATCTGGGCCTGGCGGCGGGCTTCCTCGGCCGCCACGCGGCGCGCCTCTTCCGCTCGGCGAGCCTCCTCGGCCTGCTTCACCAAGGCCGCATCCAGATCGTCGATCAGGCGGCCGAGCCGCTGATCGTCACGTCCCAGGCGAGCCGCCTCGGCACGCTGGGCTGAAATCTGTCCTTCCAACTTGGCGACGACGGTGGCACGCTCTTTCTGCTGCGTGACCAGCGCCGTTTTCTCGGTGCGGGTTTCGACGGCCACCGATTCGAGTTCCGCCGCACGGCCATCGGCCTGCTTGCGCAGCGACGCCAGCCGCTCGATATCCTGCTGCAATTGCGTCAACGCCCGGGCGCGCGCCTGGGCGACGTAATCCAGATAGCCGAGATTGCGTCCCAATTGCTGGGGGTCGTCGCCGGACAAGAGCGCTGTCCAGGGAGACAACCCGCTGCTGTACTGCGCCCGCAACTGGCCGCTGAGTTCGGTCTGGCGCTTGGCCAGAATGCCTTGCTGCACCACGATCTGCCGCTTGAGATCGGCGAGCTCGCGTTCTGCCCCACGCTGCTGCTCGGCCAGTTCTGCCAGGCGGCGATTGATGCGCGAAATCTCGGTTTCAGACTGCCGCAACGCGTCGGCAGCCTCCTTGCGTGCCGACTCGCGCTGCTCCAGCGCGGTCTGCAAGTCGTCGATACGGGCGCGCAGCGTTTGCTGCTCGCGTGCCGCCTCGGTCTGCCGCGCCGCCAGATCGGCGGCGAACACACCCACTGACGGCGCCAACAGCCCCGCCATCACCAGCACGCCTACCGCCCGCCGCATCGTCAGTCCTTCTTTGCCTTGCCCTGGGCGGCCACTGCCGCCATTGCCGCCTCGATTTCGGCGGGATCGCCCAGATAGTAATGGCGAATCGGCTTGAGGTCGTCGTCCAGCTCGTAAACCAGCGGCTGACCCGTGGGGATGTTCAACGCCACGATATCGTCGTCCGAAATCCCGTCCAGATGCTTGATCAAGGCGCGCAAGCTATTGCCGTGCGCAGCGATCAGCACGTTGCGGCCGGCGCGGATGGCGGGCGCAATCGATTCGTTCCAGATCGGCAGCACGCGTTCGACCGTATCCTTCAGGCATTCGGTGGCCGGCAGTTGGTCTGCGGGCACCTTGGCGTAGCGGCTGTCGAAGCGCGGATGACGCGGATCGTCCAACTCGAGCGGATTAGGCGCAATGGCGTAGGCACGGCGCCACACCAACACTTGCTCGTCGCCGTACTGGGCGGCCGTCTCGGCCTTGTTCAACCCCTGCAGTGCGCCGTAGTGCCGCTCGTTCAGGCGCCAGTTGTTATGGATGGGCGTGTACATCGCATCCATCGCATCCAAAGCGATCCACAATGTACGGATGGCGCGCTTGAGCACCGAGGTATACGCGATATCGAAGCGGTAGCCTTCCTGCTTGAGCAGTTCGCCGGCCTTGCGGGCCTGTTCGCGGCCGGTATCGGTGAGGTCGACGTCGTACCATCCGGTAAAACGGTTATCGAGGTTCCATTGGCTTTCGCCGTGACGCATCAGTACAAGTTTGTGCATGAAAAAGCCCGTGAGAATGCTATTGAAGGACGAAGAATGAGCGTCATTTTATAATTGCCTGCTTTGCCTTCGATATCAACCGTGTCGGCGGGGGGAATTTCGGCCCCGAATCGACCATTTTTAATCCGGCAACTTTTATCGCGGCTGCCGCGCTTTCGGGATACTCCGTGGAATTTGTGCAATTTTTGACCAGCCAGAACAACCTTTTCATCGTCGCCATCGCGCTCGTCGCCGGCGGGATGCTGGCTTGGCCCGCCATCCGTGGCGGCCGATCGGGCGGCCGCGGCGGCTTGTCCACCGGCGAGGCCATCCAGATGGTCAACCGGCAACAAGCGGTCTGGGTGGACCTGCGTCCCCTTGACCAGTATCAGGCCGGCCACATCGCGCAGGCACGCAGCGTGCCGTTTGCCGAACTCGAGCAAAAAGTCGCCGCTTTGCCCAAGAACAAGCCGATCGTCCTGGTTTGCGCACTCGGTCGCGACTCCACGCGGGCCGTGGCCAAATTGAAAACCCTGGGCTTCGAAAACGTGCATGTCATGGAAGGCGGCATGCGCGCCTGGAGCCAGGCGGCTTTGCCCGTCACGCAAAAAGCGTAGGATGCGGCTTCAAGCGGCCCTCATTTACCCGCCTTCGATTGGAATGCAAGATGAATAAAGTCGTGATGTATTGCACCGCCGTGTGCCCTTACTGCCTGCGTGCTGAGCAATTGCTCAAGCAAAAAGGCGTCGAGACGCTTGAGAAATTGCGTGTCGATCAAGACCCCTCGCTCAAGCAGACCATGATCGAGCGCACGGGCCGCCGTACGGTGCCCCAGATTTACATCGGCGATACGCACGTCGGTGGCTGCGACGACCTGTTCGCGCTCGATCGCGCAGGCAAGCTCGAGCCCATGCTCGCCGCCTGAGTCCAGCCCTCTCCCTCTCACCTTCACCGGAATTACTCATGGCCGACCAAGACCAAGCCGCTCAAGCCAGCAGCGACCCCTCCTTCAACATGCAGCGTGTGTATCTGAAAGACCTGTCGGTCGAGATGCCCAATGCGCCGCACGTGTTCCTCGAACAGGACACCCCGCAAGTCGAAGTCACGATCAACGTCGGCGGTCAGCGCCTGGCTGAAACCGTGTTCGAATCGACCGTGACGGCAACGGTGACCACGCGCATCAACGACAAGACGTTGTACCTGGTGGAAGGCACGCAAGCCGGCATTTTCGAACTGGCCAACATCCCTGAAGATCAGCTCGATCCGCTGCTGGGCATCGTATGCCCGACCATGCTTTACCCCTACCTGCGCGCCAACATCGCCGATGCGATCACCCGCACGTCGCTGCCCCCGCTGCACCTGGCCGAAGTAAACTTCCAGGCGTTGTACGAACAGCGCCTGGCCGAAGTCGCCCAAAGCCAGAACGACGCCACGAAAGACGCCGACCCCGGCATCATTCTGCCGGCCAGCGCCACGCGTCAGTAATCCCTTGCCGCCACTGCAACACCCCACCATGCCTCCTCCCGCCACCGAGCCGTCATTGCGCGTTCTCGTCCTCGGCGCGGGAAGCTGGGGTACCGCATTGGCAGCAGCCGCCAGCCGGCGCGCACCCACTACATTGTGGGCTCGCGATGCCGGCCAGGCCGCGCTCATGCGCGAAACGGGCAACAATGCCCGCTACCTCCCAGGCGTGGCGCTTCCTGATGCGTTGTCGATCACGGCGGATCTCGATGCCGCCTTCGAAGACGCGCATCGCGACGGCGCGCACGTTCTGATCATTCTCGGCGTGCCCGTTGCCGGCCTCGCCGCAACGTGCCGCGATGTGGCCGCGCGGTTGAAACGCCGCGGCGCCACCCAAACCCATATCGTCTGGACCTGTAAAGGGTTCGAATCCGATACGGCGCGCCTGCCGCACGAGATCGCGCAGGATGCGCTCGCCGCGCTTTATCCGCCCGGCGCGAAAGGTGCCCCACCTCCCATCGGCGTCCTGTCCGGCCCGTCCTTCGCCCGCGAAGTGGCGCAAGGATTGCCCGTTGCCCTGACGGTGGCGAGCCACAATGCAGCTACCTGCGAACTCACGATCCGCGCCTTGCATGGCGCGGCGGTTCGGGTCTATGCCGGCACAGACGTCGTCGGCGTCGAAGTCGGCGGTGCGCTTAAAAACGTGATCGCGGTGGCCTGCGGCGTGGCCGATGGGCTGGCGCTGGGCACGAATGCCCGCGCGGCGCTCATCACCCGCGGACTGGCTGAAATGGCGCGCTTTGGCGTGGCGCTCGGCGCGCAAGCCGAAACGTTCTCCGGCCTCACCGGACTGGGCGATCTGGTGCTCACCGCCACGGGCGACTTGTCGCGCAACCGGCGCGTGGGCCTGGAGATCGGCGCTGGCCGCCCCCTGGCCGATATTCTTGCCTCCGGCATCACTGCCGAAGGCGTACGGTGCGCACGCGCGGCATTGGCCCGTGCGCATCGCATGGATGTGGACCTGCCGATTACCGAAGCAGTGTGCGCCGTACTGTTTGACGGTGTTGCCGCAGAAACCGCAGTCTCCGCGCTGCTGGCGCGCGAGGCGCGCTATGAGTCGAGCACCGACACTGCGCCCGCCGGCCTGATTACCCCTACCTAGAACAGACCTACCCGACCAGGAGACATCCATCATGGTTTTTGCCGATCGCCTACGAACGGGGCGGCATCGCGCGCGCCTCGCCGCCGGACTGCTGCTTGCCGTGCTGACCGGCGGATTCTCCGCAACCGCATTGGCTGCATGGCCCGATCGCCCCATTCACCTGGTGGTGCCGTTTCCGGCCGGGTCGTCACCCGACACCCTCGCCCGCGCGATCGCCGAACCGCTGTCGCAATCGCTGGGGCAGCCCATCGTGGTCGAAAACAAGCCCGGCGCGGGCGGCAATATCGGTACGCGGTTCGTGGCCCGTTCCGAGGCGGACGGCAACACGCTGCTCTACACGATCAATGGCCCCCTGGTTACCGCCCCCACGCTCTACAAGAAGACGCTCGGCTACGACCCCTTCACCGATCTCGCGCCGATTTCACTGGTGGCGACCAGCCCAAATGTGCTGACCGTGTCCGGCGACATGGCCAACATCTACACGGCGGGGGATCTGGCCAAGCTGGCCACGTCGCGCCCCGGCGCGTTGAACTACGGCTCTGTGGGCCCGGGCAGCTCCGCCCACCTTGCCATGGAAATGTTCAAGCAGCAGGCCAAGGTCGATCTGGCACACATCCCGTATTCAGGATTTCCGCAGGTCATCACCGCCATCATTTCAGGCGACGTCCAAGCCGGCTTCATGGTGCCGGCGATCGCCATGCCGCAAGTGAGGGCCGGCAAAGCCCGTGCGCTGGCCGTGACCAGCCTCGCGCGCAGCCCCCTGTTGCCCGATCTGCCCACGATGGTCGAGCAAGGCTATCCGGGCTTCGAATCGATCTCCTGGAATGCCGTGCTGGCCCCCGCCGGCACGCCCACTCCCATCATCGAGCGGTTGAACAGCGAACTGGCCCGCATCATCACCAGCGAACCGCTGCGCAAGCAAATGGCGTTGCAGTACTTCACGCCGGCGGCATCCACGCCCGAAGCGCTCACGCGCCGGATGCGCGATGAAAAGGCACGCTACGACACGGTGATCGATACGCTGAAGCTGTCGTTGGATTGATCGGCTGACGCAGGCGGAGCACGGCCACGCTCAGCTCGCGCCTGCGAAGCCGTTCTGGCGCCACGCCTCGAACACCATCACGGCCACGGCGTTCGACAAATTCAAACTGCGTTGTCCTGCGCGCATCGGCAGGCGAAGACGCTGCGCAGGCGCAAAGCGCTCGTGATCCGCGTCGGACAAGCCGGCCGTTTCACGGCCGAACACGAAGACATCGCCCGGCGCAAAGGTCACGTCCGCCACGCTGCGCGAAGCACGGGTGGTGAGCGCAAAAATGCGGTCGACCGCCGCGCCCGTCGCCGCCAATGCATCGGCGAGGTGATCGTGCACCTGCATCGGCTGCCACTCGTGATAGTCCAGCCCCGCGCGACGCAAGCGCGCATCGTCCAGTTCAAAGCCCAGCGGCTTGACCAGATGCAGCTGCGACCCGGTATTCGCGCAAAGACGAATGGCGTTTCCGGTATTGGGAGGGATCTCGGGCGAGACCAGCACGACGTGAAACATCTGTTTGGGTTCCTGTATGGCGCGAGCATTGCGCACGGGCGCTATTGTGCCAGCGCCCGCCGTTATCGTACGGCACGGGCAACCGCCAGCGCCGTCACCGCGACAGCACCCTGCGCCAGTACCGCCCGGGCCGCCGCATCCAGCGTGCTGCCCGTAGTCATCACATCGTCGACGAGCATCACGTGATACCCATTCACGAGCGTGCGCGACTCGAAGAGGCCTTCGACCTCACGCCATCGCGCCTCGCGAGTGCGCGCACTTTGCTGACCGCTTTCGCGGGTACGCAACAAGGCCCCGCGCGCAAGGGGCACGCGCAAGCGCCAGCGCAATGCCCGGGCAATTTCGCCGGCCGGGTTGAAGCCGCGACGCCTCAATCCGGCGGCACTCGCCGGGATGGGCACCAGCAGCGCTGGCGACACCGGTGAAGCGTTGGCGGCAGCGCAGGCACCAGCCGCCAACCTTGAGCCAGACGACGCGCGTGCATCAAGCGCCGGCGTTGCATCGATAGCCCGGGCCAGCAATTCGGCCAGTGCGTCGGCCCGCCGCGCATCGCCACTGCTTTTGAACGCGCGCATCAAGGTGTCGCCCGGCATCAGATAGTCATAGGCAACGATGGCGCGCATGAATGCCGGCGGCGCGCCGATGCAGTCAAAGCAAGGCTTACCCAAGCCCAGGGGCAGCGCGCATCGTGGGCAACGGATGGGCCGCTCGGGATCGCGGGGCGTGCACACCTGGTGGCGGCATCCGCGGCACAGCAGGCCACCCCGTGCAGCGGCGCCGCACAAGGGGCAATTGCCCGGCGTGGCATGCCTGAACGCGGCCGCCGTGCGCCGCCAGAAAACGAATGCGCCATAATGCCAACCATCCTGGATGAAACTGCGGCAGATCGCATCCGTTTCGCGCGCCGCACACTCATCTGATCATCTTTCAAGCGCTCGGCAAGCCGAGCGCGACAGTTATGTCACCCGCTACTTATCCCACCCTGCCCATTCACGCGGCCACCGTCGCGCGCCAGTTCGCACGCCGCGGCGATCTCAGCGACGCCCAGTTTCTTTACGGTGAAGTTGCACAACGCATGCTCGGCCGCCTGCGCTACATCCGCAACGATCCCACGCAACTCCTGGATGCCGGGTGCGGCGCCGGCGCCAACTTGCCGTTACTGCGCGAACGTTATCCACAGGCCGCCTATCTCGGACTGGACGCATGCGAACCGCTGCTGGCGCTCGCGCGCAAGCAATACGACACCGGCGGACTGCGCCAATGGCTGGGCCGCCTCGGCAAACAGGGCGCGACGCGGCCTGAATTTGTGCAGGCCGATCTCGCGGCCACGGGCCTGGCGCCGGAGTCGCTCGATCTGGTGTGGTCGAACCTGGCCATGCACTGGCATCCCGCGCCGCACGCTGTGCTGGGCGAGTGGCGACGCATCCTGAAGGTCAACGGCCTGGCGATGTTTTCCTGTCTGGGACCAGGAACGCTGCGTGAATTGCGCGACGCCGTGGCCGCCGCAGGCCTGCGCACGCAAACGCCGTCGTTCGTGGATATGCACGACTTTGGCGACCTGCTGGTCGAACAAGGCTTTGCCGATCCGGTGATGGATCAGGAGACGCTCACCCTCACCTATCGCGATCCGGTTCGGTTGCTCGCGGACGTGCGGGCGCTGGGCGGCAATCCCAGCACGCAACGCCGCCCGGGGCTTGCCACTCCTGCCTGGCGAAATCGCTTGCTGGCCGCCCTCGAGGCGCAACGCGGCGATGATGGCTTGATCAAGCTCACTATTGAAGTCGCTTACGGCCACGCATGGCGCGCCGGTTCGCGCCGCTCGCTGGATGAGACTTACTTGTCCGTCAGCGCCATTTCACGTCCCGGTAAGTAAGCCCAACCGGGATTAGTGCAACTGCTCCGTCACGATGGCGACTTCAGGTGCGGCAAGCGCCTGCACATCGTGCATGGGCTCCGATAGCGCCCGGATGCGCTTGCGCGCCGCGGTCTGTTCGATCGCTTCGCGCTGGCCGCGAAACGCCCGCGTCATGCTTTCCACCACCAGGGGCAGATCGTGCACCCGATGGAACTGGCTGCGCAGCCAGCGCGCATCGTTGCCCGACTTGAACATCTCATCTCGCAGCGTCTCGATCATGTCGCGTGTGCCCAACTCGTCGGCCACCGCCAGAAGCCGCCCGAAAGTGCCGCGCAGGTGATCCATGAGGCGCATCCGCTGGCCGTCCGGCGTCACGTAATTGCCCTGGAGCCCGAACCGGCACGCTTGAAAGTGATTGGTGCGATAAGTGAGAAACGCCCCCTCGACCGGCGGCGGGTCGCGCATCACCAGGATCGCCAATGCCTGCGTGAACGCCGCCAGGCGGCACGCACGCTCGACCGTCAGCGGCGTATCGCAGATGCGTACTTCCACCGTGCCGAACTCTGGCTTGGGGCGGATGTCCCAGTACAAATCCTTGATGCTCTCGGCCAGCCCATACGATCGCAGCTGTGCGATGTGCGCCTCGAAGCCATACCAGTCGCGCACCTCGGGCGGCATGTGACCGGCCAACGGAAAGCTGTTGACTGCGTTCAATCGGGAGCACGAGAACATCGTGTCCACGCCTTCGCAGTAGGGCGACGAGGCCGACATCGCAATCAAATGCGGGACGTAAGGCGACAAGCGATGCACCAGCCCGATCGCCTCGTCGCCGGACTTCACACCAACGTGAATATGCTGCCCGAAGACCGTGAATTGGCGCGCAAGATAACCGTACATTTCGGCCAGGTACTGGAAACGCGGCGTGTCGGAAATCGCACGATCCTGCCAGCGCATGAACGGATGTGTGCCCCCGCCCGACACGGCAACCCCCACGGCATCGGCCGCTTCGCACAGGGCATCGCGCATCTCGCGCATCTCCACGAGCAGTCCCATAGGATGCTCGTGCACGGAGGAATTGAGCTCGATCATCGAGCGGGTAATTTCGGGTTTGACGCGGTCAGCGAAACGCTGGTCGGCAATCTGCGCCAACAGCTCCTCGGATGCGGCGGCGAGATCGTTGCTACGGGGGTGAATGAGTTGCAGCTCGAGTTCGATACCCAAACTGTTCGGCGTCGACGGGACAAACGTGATGAGTTCCATCTCCCTGGCTCCTGATAATCGTTCTGGGGTGAAGCATCCCGTTATGCGTACCGGCCCGCGGACCGGCGCTGCATGGGGCGTAATTTATGGCGCGATTCTAGCGGCCCGATGCTGCAACATGCAGTCAAAATCGTGACAAATGTGCGCATCTCACGCCAACACGCATAAAGCCGCCTAGCCGGCATGTGAGCAAGCACTCACAACCGTGCAATGGTGCGGCTCTCGGCGGCACGTGTCGCGCAAACGGCCCATTCAAGCCGATTTAACTGACTATCGGGATATCCCGAGGTGGGGAAAACACGGAGGATGTCCAGCCTGAAGACGCGGCAGTTCAGGAAGCAATGCGGACGCCCGTCCCGGTGGATGACATAGCGCCATCCTTCTGACTACCGCCGCCAGAATGCCGGTGTGAACAACACCAGCACGGTGAATAGCTCCAGTCGTCCGATCAGCATGGCGAAGGTGCACACCCAGGTCTGGAAGTCGGTGAGCATGCCGAAGCTGCCCATGGGGCCGATCGCGCCCAGGCCAGGGCCGGTGTTATTGACCGTGGCGAGCACGGCGGAAAATGCAAGCAGGGGCTCCAAGCCCGACAGCAGCATCACGGCCGTGAGCACACCGATCGACAGAATGTAGACGAGCACGAACGCGAGCACTGAGGCCATCACGCGCGTGGGCACCACGCGGCCTCGAATCCGGACCGGATGCACGGCATGCGGATGCAGCATGGTCACCAGCTCGGCGCGGGCATTCTTGATCAGCAGCACGGCACGAATCATCTTGATCCCGCCGCCCGTCGATCCCGCCGATGTGGCGAAGCCCGCCAGCACCAACAGCAGCAACGGCAACGGCAGCGGCCACTGGACGTAATCGGTGTTGGCATAGCCGGTAGTGGTCGCCACCGAAATGGTGTTGAACATGCCGTAGCGCAAGGCTTCCCAGAATTCCGGATGGATATTGTCGAAGTACAGATAGGCCGAAACGAACAGCCCCGCGCCCAGCGTCACCAGCAGATAGGGGATCGCTTCGGGACAGCGCCCGTAGGGCTTGAGGCTACGGCTGCGGAACGCGGTGAAATGCGTGGCGAAGTTGATGCCCGCGATCAGCATGAACACGATCGCGACCAATTCGACAGGGATCGAATCGAAATGCGCAAAGCCATCGTCCCAGGTGGAAAAGCCGCCCAGGCCCATCGTGGTCGCCATGTGGCACCACGCCTCGAACCAGGACAACCCGGCCACGCGATACGCGAGCAGACACAGCACCGAGAGGCTCACATACACGGCGTACAACGCCTTGGCGGTGCTTGCGATGCGTGGGGTGAGGCGCTCGTCCTTCATCGGGCCCGGCGTTTCGGCGCGGAACACCTGATGGCCGCCCACGCCCAGAAGCGGCAGAATGGCGACGGCCAGCACCAGGATGCCCATACCGCCGATCCACACGAGCGTGGCGCGCCACAGATTGATCGAGGGCGGCAAGCGGTCAAGGCCGCTCAGCACCGTGGCCCCGGTGGTCGTGAGTCCGGACATCGCTTCGAAGTACGCGTCCGTGAAGGACAGCGGCATCCCTGCGCGATTGAAGAAAATCAACAGCGGGATGGCGGCCAAGGCCGGCAGGCCGGCCCAAACCAGCGACACCAGCAGAAAGCCATCGCGCTGCCGCAACTCACCGCGAAAGCGGCGGGTCGCCAGCCAGATTGCGCCGCCGATGCCAAGGGCCAGCAGAAAACCGTCCACGAACGCATCCTGCGCAGCGTCGGCGCCCACGAAGGCCACGACGGTGGGAATCAACATGGTCAGCGCAAACAGCACCATGGTGAGGCCGACCACGTTCAATATTGCAGGCAGACCCTTCATACCCGTCCCCGTTTGAAAGCCTGACCGGCGTCCACACCCGGATCGACCACCACCCGATTGCGCCCGGCCCGCTTGGCGCGATAGAGCGCGGCGTCCGCGAGTTCAACCAGAGGCTGCCAACTGTCCAGTCCACGCTGGCCGACGACCGCACCGGCGCTGACCGTCAATTGCACGCGCACGTCGTCCTTCACCGGGATGACCAGTTGCTCGCACGCCTCGCGAATCCTTTCGGCCAGTATTCCAATGGCGATCACATTGGTGTCCAACACGAGCACGGCGAATTCTTCACCGCCGTAGCGCGCCACGATATCCGCCTCGCCGCACTGGGCTTTCAGGGTCTGCGCCACCTGCTGCAGCACCACGTCGCCCACGGGATGACCGTGCGCATCGTTGACGGCCTTGAAATGATCCACATCCAGCAGGATCAGTCCCGCCAGCGCCGCCTCGTGCGGCGAATACTGCGCCAGATTCTGGCCGATCATCTCGAGCGCGCGGCGATTCTGCAATTCGGTGAGCGCATCCGTCTGTGCCTGCTGCTTCAAGTGCACCGAGAGCAACTCGCGCTCTTTCTCGAGCCGTTCGCGGCGGCGTTGCGTGGCGCGCAGGATATCGAGCGCACCGAAAAGCGCCTGGATCTCGGCGCTTCCCGTGGGACGTGGCGGCAGGGCATGCCCGCCCCCGTCGCGCGCCAGGGCGACGATCTCGTCGCGCGCATAGAGCAACGGTCCAAACACGCCGCGGTGGCTGATCACAAGGGCGGCAAGCAGCACCGCCAGGATCGCGAAGGTGATAAGGGCCGACGCCCACATGCGCCAGCGCGCGTCGTCGAGGGCTTGCTGGATCTGCGCGCTGTTGAGCGCAAAAATCGCGTCCCGCAGGTTTTCGATTTCTTCGACGTAAGGCACCATGCGGCGCGTGAACTCGGCGCTGCCGATGGAATAATTACCGCGCCCCCGGCCTTCGCGAATCATCGTCTCGATGAGGACGTGGCCCTCGCCAAAATACTTCGTGGCGACCTGGCGATAGCTCTCACCGATGTGTTCGTCTTCGCGGTACAGCTGCAGCATGAACGACACATAGTCCCAGGTCTGCACGACCCGGCCCATCATCTCGCCCAGGTCAATCTGACGTCCCAGCGACATGGCGCTATCGGTCACCATCGGCGCCAGCAACTTGCCCGAAATCCGGTCGGCATATTCACGCATGCGTGCCAGCATCGACGTCAGCACGACGGCATCGGCCATGGCGGGATCGGTGCGAAAGAGGCGTTGCCCGGCCTCGACGATCACCGGCTGCAGTGCATCGACCACGGCAAACATGCCCACCACGGAGGCCTCGACACCGGATTGCTCGCGCGTCTCGCGCGGCAGATGCGCTTGAAAATCGACTTCGCGGCGGGCCGCTTCCAGGCTCGCCCGCACCTTCTCGAACTGTGCATCGGCGCTCGGCAACCGAATGCCGACCACATCGTTCCAGCGATTGGCCAGCTCATCCAGCGCCAGATCGCTCTGCAGCCGCGCAGCCTCGAGCCGGCGCAACGCTTCGTCCGTCGCGTCGCCCGTTTCGCTGATGGCCTCGTTGCCTGGCGAGCGTTCGGATGACACCGCGTCCGACGCCAGGATGGCGGCCCGAAACAGCGCCATGTTGGCCCGGCTGTCGTCGGTACGGCGGTAGTCGGCATAGCCCAGCCAGATCAGCCAGAACCCGAGCGAGCAGGCACAGACCGTGATGAGGCCCGTGCCCATCCATAGTTTCTGGCGCACCGTGAGGGTGGTATCGCGAAGGGACAAGAGGCTTGCCATGATTGCGCGCTCGACGCGGACTTAGAAGAATGAGGCCGAAACCTGGAACAGCTTTTCGACCTGGGCCATCTGATCGCGGCTGGGCACAAATACGATCACATGATCGTCCGACGCAATCACCGTATCGTCATCCGGCATCAAGATCTCGTCACCCCGCACGATCGCGCCGATGGCCGCTCCCTTGGGCAGGCGGATCTCGCGCACCCGACGGCCCACCACACGCGAACTCTTGCGATCGCCGTGCGCGATCGCCTCGAGCGCCTCGGCCACGCCTTGCCGCAACCGATGTACCGCCACGACATCGCCCCGGCGCACATGCTGCAGAATCTCGCTCATGGTGGCCTGCGAGGGCGACACCGCGATATCGATCAGGCTGCCCTGCATCAACTCGCCGTATGCCTGGCGGTTGATCAGCGCAATCACCTTGCGCGCGCCCAGCCGCTTGGCGAGCAGCGACGACATGATGTTGTCTTCATCGTCGCTGGTGAGCGCCAGAAACGTGTCCATATCGTCGATGTTCTCGCGCGCGAGCAGCGCCTCGTCGGTACCGTTGCCCTGCAGCACCAGCACGCTGTCGGGCAGATTGGCAGCGAGATACTCGCAGCGCACCGGGCTGCGCTCGATCAGGCGCACACTGTATTTTTCCTGCGCCAGTTGCTTGGCGAGGCGCATCCCGATATTGCCGCCGCCGGCGATCATGACGCGGCGCACGCTTTTCTCGCCATCGCGCAGCTGCCGCACCGCTTTGCGGGCGTGGCGGGTATCGACCACCAGAATCACTTCGTCGCCCGGCACGATCACCACGTCGGGACCGGTTTGAATCTGGCGGCCATTGCGCAGTACGTCGACCACGCGTGCGGTCACGTCGGGGAACACTTCACGCAGCGAATTCAACGAGTGATTCGCCATCGGGCTGCCGGTTTCCACCCGCGCCGTGATCACGCTCACACGGCCATGGGCAAACTCCACCACTTGCAGGGCTTCCGGAAACTCGATCAGGCTATGCAGATAGTTGCTGACGCTGCGCTCGGGGCTGATCAGGGCGTCGATGCAAAAGCCGTCGTCACCCATCAGCATGTCGTGCTCGGCAAACTCCGGCGATCGGATACGCGCAATGCGGCGCGGCACATTGAACAATTGCCGGGCGATCCTGCACGCCACCAGATTGGCAGAGTCCGAAGCCGCACAGGCGATGAACAGATCCGCATCCTCGATGCCGGCGCTGCGCAGCACCGACACCTGCGTGCCGTCGCCATGGACGGCACGCAGATCGAAGCGTTCCTGGAGATACTGCAGATCAGTTGGATTGGCGTCGATGATCGTGATGTCGTTTTGCTCGGACACCAGATTCTCGGCGACGCTGGACCCGACTCGGCCAGCGCCCATGATCAACACCTTCATGCGTTCCGCTTGCGCGCCGACTCGATACCCAGTTGTTTGAGCTTGCGATACAGATGGGTACGCTCAAGACCCGTTTTCTCGGACACGCGCGTCATGCTGTGATTTTCGCGGCCCAGGTGATACTCGAAATAGATGCGCTCGAATTCGTCGCGCGCGTCGCGCAGCGGCTGATCGAGCGAAATGCTGCCGAGCGACCCGGTGGCATTGGGCGACGTATCTTCGGGCACCGCGGGCGCGGCGGCCGGAATGGTGACCGGACGATCGGTATCCGCCGCACTGGCCGCTAGCGCTGCCGGTGCAAATACCGGCGTGGCCGCCACGGCTTGCGGTGCCCGCCCCCTCGCCAGCCCGGACGCGATGGTCTTGAGCAGACGTTGCAGCGTGATGGGCTTTTCAAGAAAGTCCATGGCGCCGATACGTGTGGCTTCGACGGCGGTATCGATGGTGGCGTGGCCGCTCATCATGATGACGGGCATATCGAGCAGCCCTTGCGAGCCCCACTCTTTCAGCAGGCTGACCCCGTCGGTATCCGGCATCCAGATATCGAGCAGCACCAGATCCGGACGCGCACGCAGCCGCGCAGTGCGCGCTTGCGCAGCGTTTTCGGCGAGCTCGACTGTGTGCCCTTCGTCGTAGAGAATTTCCGACAAAAGCTCTCGAATCCCAACTTCGTCGTCAACCACCAGAATTCTGGCCATAAACCGTCCACCTATTGCGTAGCCGCATTATCCCGATCTTGCGGGTTCCCGTCCAGAACGCTGCCTGGCACCGCGAGTCGTGTCAATAGAACCGAGACTCGCGCACCGCCTTCGCGGCGGTTGGCGACATCGATTCTTCCCCCGTGTTCTTCCACAATCTTGCGCACAATAGCCAATCCTAACCCAGTACCGTGGGATTTCGTGGTTACGTACGGCTCGAACACCCGTTGCATGACCTTGGACGAAAACCCAGGGCCATTGTCCATCACGGTAAAACGCACAGCCTGCGGTGCCGCCGAATCGGCCGGATCGCTATCGACCAAACGCGTCGTCACCCGCACCAGTCCCACATCGGGACGATCGACCAGTGCATCGCGCGCATTGCTCAATAAATTGTGGATGACCTGACGCAATTGCGTCGGGTCGCCTTCGATCGTAGGCAATTCCGGTGCCAGCTCCACTTCGAGCGGCAGAACCTTCTCACCTTCACGCGCATGGCCGTCGACCGGATCCCAGCCGTACAAGGCCAGCACATCGGCCACCAACGCATTGAAATCGATCTGCTGCATCACGGCGGGCGGCGTGCGCGCAAATTCGCGGAAGTCGTCCACCATATGCTTGAGCGAAGCGACCTGGTTGACGATGGTGTTGGTCGAACGGGCCAGCATCTGCGCATCGGCAGGAGCGAGTTTATCGGCCAGCTTCATGGCCAGACGCTCGGCCGACAACTGAATCGGGGTAAGCGGATTCTTGATCTCATGCGCGAGGCGGCGGGCGACTTCGCCCCAGGCCACGGTGCGGTTGGCCGAGATCACCTCGGTAATGTCATCGAACACCACCAGATACCCGTTGCCCCGGCCATCCACGCGCAGATGGCTGCCGCGTGCAAGCAACGTGAGCATCTGCACCGTATCGTCGGCGCCGGTAGGCGTGATCGTGATCTCGAACTGCTGCTGCCAGTGCTGACGCTCCGAACCGACGGCGCTGTGGGCCGCAAACGCCTCGCGCACCACGCCGGCAAACGACAGCATGCCGTCGGCCGTTTCGAGCGGACGGCCGATCACATGGCGCAGATCGGCCTGCAGGATATCCTGCGCGCCCTGATTGACCGTGGTCACGCGAAATCCTTCGTCGAACACCAGCACGCCCGACGACAGGTTGGACAGCACATTCTCGAGATAGACGTTGGACCGCAGCAGTTGCTGGCGATTGGTTTCCACCATGCGGCGCGCCTCGTCCAGCTGACGCGTCATCGCATTGAAAGACCGCGTCAACTGGCCCACCTCGTCGCGCGCCGGAGGCTCGGGCAATGGCGTGTAGTCACCCACCCCGACCGCCTGCGTGCCGCCGGCCAGGCGCAACAAGGGGCGCACGAGCCGCTTCGACAACGACAGCGCGACCGCAATCGCGGAAAACACCGCCATCATCAGCGCCAGGGTGAGCGTGATGCCGTAAAGCTTGCGCAGGCCCAGGCGGGAGAGCGCAAGCTCCTGATAATCGCGGAAGCCCTGCTGCACGCGGTTGGCATTGCGGGCGATCTGCTCGGGCACCGGCTGCACCAGTTGCAACCAGCGCGGCTCGGCTGCCGCGCCGATGAGGCTGTCGAAACGCGCCGGCGCCGGCAGCGGCAAAATCACCCGCAGATGCAGGCCGCCATCGTTGTCGAGATCGTTGGGCTCGTCCGCTTCGGCCTGCGAATAGCCGCGCGCCACCCGCAACTGATTGAGCACGGTGGAAGGCGGCACTTCAGGCAACAACTGACCGTACTGATTGGTCGAGAAGGCGACGGCGCGTCCGGCACCGGTAAAGATCAGTGCATCCTGGATGCCGTTCGCGTTGCGCAGCCGCGTGAGCACAGTCGCCAGTTCGCTATCGGGCGTATTGCCCAATTCATTGGCCATGGATTTGCCCCGGGCATCCAGATCGGCCAGGAGCGAATCCAGCGCGGCGCGCCCCAGGTTCAAGCCGGCTTCGAGCGCACTATCGACCCGTACGTTGAACCACGACTCGATCGAGCGCGACATGAACTGCACCGACACCACGTAGATCAACGCGCCCGGCACCACGCCCACCAGGGCGAAGGCGAGCGCAAAACGGGCAGTGAGGCGCGCGCCGAACTGGCGCCTGCGAATCTGCCGCGCCAGCTTGACGATCAGCGACACCACCCACAGGAACATCGCGGTGGCGAACACGCCGTTCAGGATCAACAGCACGTCGTAGTACTGCGCGAACCGCGAGGCATTGCCAGTGGACCACGCCAGCAGCCCCAGCAGCATCAGGCCGCTCAACCCGCCAATCACAAAAGCGATATTGAGCAGGCGCTTCATTGCGCCCCGTCCTGCTTGGAGGAAATCGAGAATTCGAATTCGGCCCACGGCGTCGCGGGAGTCCAGGAACTGTTATTCAGTGCATTCACCTGAAAGGGCCGCGGCAACAGCGCCGTGTCCAGGCGCAAGCGCATCTGCCCGGTGTAATGGGTGCCCACGTCGAGCCCCTCGGTGCTGCCGACGTCCCAATTGCGGATGCGCCGCATCACATCCATGGCATCGTCCAGCGACGATACCGGCAGCGTCAATTCGCCCACGCCCACGCGCCACTGCCGCGTCAACGCGTTGTAGACGATGCGCCAGGTCATCTGCGTATCCACCTCGGTGCGATCGAACCACCACCAGCGATGGCGCGTGATGATCGCATCGGCCGTGAAATACAGCGGCACGCCGCGCTGCGCCGCATCGCGCAACTGATTGTTGAGCTCGAAATCGACATCGGCGTCGATCAGCAGCCGATCCCGCTCGATGCGGGGCTCGATGCGCGTGACGGCCGGCGAGGCGGCCTGAGCAGGCTCGCCGAGAAAGGGCGAGCAGAGCAGCATCAACACGAGCAACAGGCGCAACATCATCGGCTGGGGTGACGTAAGGATCGAGTCCTATTCTTGGCGATTCAGGACTGCTTGGCAAACAGGGCGTAGAAAAAACCGTCGCGCTGTGTTTCGGCTGTTGCTTCCGCAGCAATCGGCAGCAATTGACCGGGCGCATTCAAACGTTCGGCATCGGCATGACGACGCGAGAACGCGGCCGCCTGACGCGCGCCTTCGGCCGGAAAGATCGAGCACGTGACGTAAAGCATATGACCGCCGGGCGCAACGGTGCGCCACAGGGCATCGGTCATGCGGCTCTGCAGCGTGGCAGTGCGCGCCACGTCGTCCTGACGACGCAACCAGCGGATATCGGGGTGCCGGCGCACGATGCCCGACGCGGTGCACGGCACATCGGCGAGCACGGCGTCGAACGGCTTGCCGTCCCACCAGCTATCCAGATCGAGCGCACTGGCGGCTTTCACCGTCACCTTGGACGAATTCAATTTCAGGCGATCGAGATTTTCGGTCACGCGCGCAAGCCGCTTGGCATCCGAATCCAGCGCCAGCATCTCTACATCGGCCAGCTCCAGCATGTGCGCCGTTTTACCGCCGGGCGCCGCGCACGCATCGAGCACGCGCATCCCATCCTTCAGCGGCAGCAACGGCGCAGCCAACTGCGCGCCCGCATCCTGCACCGACCACCAACCTTCGGCGAATCCCGGTAACTGCGTGACGGGACGCGGCTGGGTGAGCATGAGACCGCTCTCGCCCACCGGCACGGCCGTCACACCGGCTTCGGCGAACGCGGCGATGACCTGCTCGGGCGTGGCTTGGCGGCGATTGACGCGCAGGGTGAGCGGCGCGGGACGCTGCGCCCCGGCCAGCACTTCTTCCCACTGCTGCGGATAGGTGTTGCGCACGAGGGCGATCCACCACATCGGGTGATTCCACTTGGCCTCGAGATCGCGATCGATCATCCGCAGCACGTCGTTGCGCTCACGCAGGAAGCGCCGCAGGCTGCCGTTGAGCAACCCCTTGAACCGCGCCATCTCTTCATCGTTGGCGGCGGCCGTCACGGCCTGGTCGACCACGGTATGCGGCGCGTACGACGGCATGGCCGCCGTATGAAAATCGATGATGGCGGCTTTGCTGGCGGCATCCGAGGGCTTGAGCAGTGCAATGGCCACCAGGGCCAGCGCATCGAGCAAGGGGCTGGGCGGCGTGCGCGCGATCAGTTGATTCTTGACGGCCCGGGCCCAGCCCAGTTGCCGCATGGTGTGGAACGCCAAGGCTTGCGTCGCCGCCCGCGACGGCGTGGAGACGGCGGCAAGCGCCTCCGTCATCGACTGGCCACCCAAAACGGCCTCCGTGACCTGGGCCGTGGCGAGCAAAAGCGAGGACAAAGGCGGGCTGGCGCGGGAAGAATCGACGTCGGACATGGTGTTCATAAAGCAGGTTAGGATCGATATGGTAACTGCTGGACGCGTTGTACCGGTGCCATTGCCCTGTTGGTCGTGCAGCCAAACCCCGCGATCGGGGTAAACTCGGGCCCGCGAACGCCATGTGCGTGCATCGCCCCTTATTTTTGCTGCCGGCGCATCGCGCGCCGAGCCCTACGCCCCACCGCCATGTTTTTGCCGCCCAAGGCCCATGCCGCCGCGCTTGCGCGCCGCCGATCGCATGCCGCTACGCCCGTCAGTCCCGCCCAGCGACCACTCGCCGCATGAGCCGCCTCTTCCTCGCCCCCATGGAGGGGCTGGCGGATTACGTGCTGCGCGACGTATTGACGAGCACGGGTGCCTTCGACGGCTGCGTGTCCGAGTTCGTGCGCATCACGGGATCGCTCCTGCCCGCCCGCGTGTACGAGCGCGACTGCCCCGAAATCATGGCGGGCGGTTTTACCCCGGGCGGCACGCCGATGGTGATCCAACTGCTCGGCAGCGACCCGGACTGGCTGGCGCGCAATGCGTCCTTCGCCGCAACCCTTTCCCCGCACGGCATCGATCTCAATTTCGGCTGCCCCGCCAAGGTCGTGAACCGGCATGGCGGCGGCGCCATGCTGCTGGCCACGCCTGACGTGCTGCACCGGATCGTGGCCGCCGTGCGCGCCGCCGTGCCCGCCGGCATCCCCGTGACGGCAAAAATGCGGCTGGGCGTTTCGGACACGTCGCTGGCCGTGGCCTGCGCCACGGCGCTGGCCGACGGCGGTGCCGAGGCGCTCGTGGTGCACGCCCGTACCCGCGATCACGGCTACCGCCCGCCGGCGCACTGGGAATGGATCGCGCACATCGCCGCCGCCGTGAAGGTACCGGTGATTGCCAATGGCGAGGTCTGGACGGTGGCCGACTGGGCCCGGTGCCGCGCCATCAGTGGCTGCGCCGACGTGATGATCGGCCGCGGCGCCGTATCGGACCCCTTTCTGACCCAGCGCATCCGCGGCACGATGGCAGATACGCCCACGCCGGACGAATGGCCGCTGGTGGTGCAACACATTGCCATGTACCTGAAGAAGCTTCAGGATCGCGTCGATTGCCTGCATGAGCACGGCCGCGTCAAATTGTGGCTGAGCTACCTGAAACGCACCTGGCCGCAGGCGGCCGAACTGCACGCGGCCATTCGCCACCTGCAGGGCGCCCCTGACGTGCTGAACGCCATGAAAGCCCCGCCGCATGGCTATCGCGCCCCGGAATGATGCGATACGGCGACACGTCAGACCCTGTTTGGTGACAACAGGCCGTGAAATGATGCCGGGCGGTTAAAATGCCCGATTGGCCTTGATTGCCGCGCAGATCTTTCCCGCCCGGCAGCCCCTCTTCCAGATCGCACTGTGAAAAACCCTTCAGAATTAACAGCTACCAAAGACTCGAGCCCGCGTGTGGGGTTCGTCTCGCTCGGCTGTCCGAAAGCCCTCGTCGACTCCGAACGGATTCTGACGCAACTGCGCATGGAGGGCTACGTGGTGTCGCCCTCCTACGAAGACGCCGATGTGGTGGTCGTGAACACCTGCGGTTTCATCGATAGCGCCAAGGCCGAATCGCTCGACGCCATCGGCGAGGCCATCGCCGAAAACGGCAAGGTTATCGTCACCGGCTGCATGGGCGTGGATGCCTCGGTGATTCGCGAGGTTCATCCGAGCGTGCTCTCGGTTACCGGCCCGCAGCAATACGAGGAGGTCGTGCGCGCCGTGCACGATGCCGCGCCCCCGTCGCTCACGCACGATCCCTACGTGGATCTCGTGCCGCCCCAAGGCATCAAGCTCACGCCGCGCCACTACGCCTACCTGAAGATTTCCGAAGGCTGCAACCATCGCTGCAGCTTCTGCATCATCCCGTCGATGCGCGGCAATCTGGTCAGCCGGCCGGTCGGTGATGTGCTGAGCGAGGCCGAGCGCCTGGTCAAGGCCGGCGTCAAAGAGCTGCTGGTCATCTCGCAAGACACCAGTGCGTACGGCGTGGACGTGAAATATCGCAGCGGCTTCTGGAACGGCCGCCCCGTCAAGACGCGCATGACCGAGCTCTGTTCGGCGTTGTCGGATCTGGGGGTGTGGACGCGTTTGCACTATGTGTATCCGTACCCCAGCGTCGACGAAATCATCCCGCTAATGACCGACGGCAAGGTACTGCCCTACCTCGACATCCCCTTCCAGCATGCCAGCCCGCGCATCCTGAAGCTGATGAAGCGTCCGGCGTTCGAAGACAAAACGCTCGCGCGCATCAAGCAATGGCGCCAGGCCTGTCCTGACTTGACCATCCGCTCGACCTTCATCGTGGGCTTCCCCGGAGAAACCGAAGCCGAGTTCGAGTATCTGCTCGAGTGGATGACCGAAGCGCAACTGGATCGCGTGGGTTGCTTCCAGTACTCGCCCGTGGGCGGCGCGCCGGCCAACGATTTGCCCGATCCGGTACCGGACGAAGTGAAGCAGGAGCGCTGGGAGCGCTTCATGGCGCATCAGCAAGCCATCTCGGCGGCACGCCTGCAAGCCAAGGTAGGTCGTGAAATCGACGTGCTGATCGACGAGGTCGACGAAGACGGCGCAGTGGGCCGATCGAGTGCCGATGCGCCCGAAATCGACGGTTGTGTGTACGTGGCCAGCGATCGCGTGCTCAAGCCCGGCGATCTGGTGCGCACGGTGGTTACCGATGCAGACGAATACGACCTGTGGGCCGATACGGTCTGAGGTCGAGCGCGCGTGGGTTCGACTGAACAATCGTTCGCTTGAACAAGATAATGCCCCGAACACCGGAGAGTGCGTTCGGGGCATTTTTTTCGCCGCATGCCATGCGCGACGGCAACGCGCAGGCAACGACGAGCTGACGGTTTAGGCGATGCCACTCACGGTTCGCCGCCGCGCCAGTAAAAAAAGCGGATTACAGGAAGTCCGACAGATCGTCGGCGTGCTCTTCTTCAACGGCGAGAATCTCTTCCAATACACGACGCGTCGTGGGATCCTTGTCGCCGATATAGTCGATCATCTGACGATAGCTGTCGATCGCGATACGCTCGGCAACCAGGTTTTCGCGAATCATTTCGTCAAGCGTATTGCACTCGACGTATTCGGAGTGGCTGCGCTCGAGGAGGCCCTTCGGCGACATATTGGGCTCACCGCCCAATTGCACAATCCGCTCGGCCAACGTATCGGCATGGCCCTGCTCTTCATTGGCGTGCTCGAGAAACTCAGCGGCGACCGGTTCGGCATTCAAACCCGTGGCCATGAAGTAGTGGCGCTTGTAGCGCAGCACACAGACCAGCTCGGTGGCGAGGGCTTCATTCAACAACTTCAATACGGTTTCGCGATCGCCGCGATAGCCATCGGTAACGGCCCCGTCTTCCAGGCTTTGGCGAGCACGTTGGCGAATGCTTTCGACGTCGATTTCAAATTCGCCGGTTTCGGTATTGGTGTTTTGTGTACGTTGATCCATGGCTTTTCACTCCAAATAAGTTAAGCACGGCGACCACTCTGTGTCGCTGGCCTTGCATCGCCCGCCTCATCGACGTGCGACAACATTCGATTCACTTCGGTATGCTTCACACTCGCGTGCAAGGAGTACAACAACTCGCGCGCCGTGCTGATGTCATCGGTCATGGATTCAGCATTTTCCGTGCCTCGCGAGCCATTTTTCGTACACTTAACAGTGATTCTCGTTGCCAAGATGCGAGTGATAACGCTTCCATCTTTTAGTTCTGCAGCACCATTTTCTTAGCGATGTTTATGCCTATTCAAAACGTTTGTGTGTATTGCGGCTCCAACGCCGGCCGTCAACCCGTGTATACCGAAGTCGCGCAGCAACTCGGTCGCGCGCTTGCCGAACGCGATATCGGCCTGGTCTATGGCGGTGCCAGTGTCGGCATCATGGGCGTGGTTGCGGACGCCGTCATGGCGGCAGGTGGACGCGTTACCGGCATCATTCCCGATGCGCTGATGAAGAAAGAACTTGCGCACCTGTCACTCACCGAACTTGTCGTGGTCGATTCGATGCATCAACGCAAGACGCTGATGGCCGAGCGCGCCGATGGCTTCATCGCCATGCCCGGCGGCGTGGGCACGCTGGAAGAAATCTTCGAAACGTGGACGTGGGCGCAACTCGGCTTTCACAAGAAACCGGTGGGCCTGCTGAACGTGGCGGGCTACTACGATCAACTCGCCGGCTTTCTGGACCACACGGTGGAAGAATCCTTCATGCAGCCGCAGCATCGCGCGATGCTCGCCATCGAGAGCGATCCCGTAAGCCTGCTCGACCGCTTCGCGGCTTATGAACCGCCCACCGTATCGAAATGGATCCGCGCGGAGAAGCTCTAAGTGCGCGTGCAGCTCGCAGCCTTTGATTTCGACGGCACCCTGGCGGATACCTTTCCCTGGTTCGACAGCATCTTCGACAGCGTGGCTGAGCGCTACGGCTTTCGTCACGCCACGGCCGAGGAGAAGAAGATGCTGCGCACGCGCGACGCGCGCGGGATCATGGCGTTTCTCGGCATCCCTTTGTGGAAGGCACCGATCATCCTGTCGCATGTGCGCAGCCGCATGGCGGCCGTCACGCCCGAGTTGCTGCTTTTTGACGGCATGGCCGATCAATTGGCGCGGCTGAAGGCGGGCGGCATACATTTGGCGGTCGTGAGCTCGAACGCCGAGAACAATGTGCGCCAGGTGCTGGGATCTGCTGCCGACTGCATCGACACCTTTGCGTGCGGCGCTGACGTCTTCGGCAAGCCTGCCAAGCTCAAACGCCTGGCGCGCGACAACGGCATCGCAGGCGATCGCGCGATCCTGATCGGCGACGAATTGCGCGATATCGCGGCGGCGCGCGCCAGCGGCTGGCTCGCCGGTGCAGTCGCCTGGGGCTACAACGACGGCGACACACTCGCAGCCGAATCGCCCGATCGGCTGTTTACAAAACCGCAGGAAATGGGCGACTGGCTGCTTGGCGACAAGGCGGATTTGCCGCCGTAAATGCTGAGGCTATGGACGCCAACTAAGCCGGCGACCAGCCCCGAACGAACACATCGACCGGCTGCCGCTTCGCGCCCGGCTTTTGCAGCACCGTCAGGCGCAACACGCCGGCACCGGTTGCCACGTCGATGCCTTCGGGCGTGGCGGCAAGCACGTCTCCAGGGTTGGCGGTGCCCGACGATGTCCCGGCCGCATCGGCCGCGAGCACGTGCGCGGCCCACACCTTGACCGGGTCGGCCAGACCGGGCAAACGCGTGGTCGCGCCGGGCACGGGATCGAACGCGCGGATCCGGCGCGCCAGCGTCTCGGCCGGCAGCGACCAGTCGAGCGCAGCCTCGGCCTTGTCGAGTTTGGCGGCGTAGGTCACGCCCGCTTCAGGTTGCGGCTGCGGCGCAGGCGCGTGCCCATCTGCCATCGCCTGCACCACATCCACAATGGCGCGCGCACCCACTGCAGCCAACGCATCGTGCAGCGTGGCCGCGGTATCGTTCGGGCCGATCGGCACCGAGCGGATATCGAGCATATCGCCCGTATCGAGGCCCACGTCCATCTGCATGATCGTGATGCCGGTCTGCGCGTCGCCCGCTTCGATCGCACGCTGGATCGGCGCGGCGCCGCGCCATCGCGGCAGCAAGCTGGCATGAATGTTCAAGCACCCCAAGCGCGGCAGATCCAGCGTCCATTGGGGCAGAATCAAACCGTAGGCGGCCACCACCATCACATCCGGCGCCGCCTCGGTCAGCAGTCGATGCGCCGCTGCCGCTTCATCGGGATACTTGCCGTCCAGCCGCAGACTGCGCGGCTGCGCCACGGGAATACCGGCGTCGAGCGCGGCCTGCTTGACCGGGCTGGGCGTGAGCTTGAGCCCACGGCCGGCAGGCCGGTCGGGTTGCGTCAATACAAGAGGAATGGTGTGACCGGCCTCGATCAGCGCGACGAGCGCCAGACGGGCGAATTCGGGCGTGCCCGCAAAAACGATACGCATCTCGATCGCCGCGCGTTACGCGCGCATCGCTTCGCGTTCGGCTTTGCGCATTTTGGTCTTGATGCGGTTCTGCTTCAGCAACGAGAGGTACTCGACGAAAACTTTGCCGTCGAGGTGATCGATCTCGTGCTGGATGCATACGGCCAATAGACCATCGCATTCGATTTCAAACGGTTTGCCGTCGCGATCCAGCGCCTTGACGCGAACACGCGCTGCACGTTCGACTTCGTCGTAGACGCCAGGCACCGACAGGCAGCCTTCTTCGTAGGTGCGCAACTCTTCACTTTTCCAGACGATTTCCGGATTGATGAAGGTTTGCAGCGCCGACCCGTCTTCCGACACGTCGATCGTGACGACGCGTTCGTGCACGTCGACCTGCGTGGCAGCCAATCCGACGCCGGGGGCGTCATACATGGTTTCGGCCATATCCTTCACCAGCTTGCGGATACGATCGTCCACCACGGCCACAGGCTTGGCCTTCTTGTTCAGGCGCGCATCGGGGTATTGGAGGATGGAAAGCAAAGCCATGGAAAGGGATCGCGAATCGCGGAAAAAGTGAAATAACCCCTATGATAATTCATCATGTCCTTGATTTCTAATCGTCTTTCTCTACCGGCCCCATTTACTGCGGCCATCGCGTTCTCGTATCGGGCCGCTGCGATCCCCAGGGCCAGGTCATCCGTTCCCTGAAACGTCCGACGATCCCCAGGAATACAAGGTGATTCCTCAGCCACGCCGTTGCCATCCCGAAGCGAGCGTTGCCGTTGCCGATCGGGCCGTCGCGACGTTACCGATGCGTCTGTGCCTATCAACGTGGCCGATGTGCCTGCGCCTATTTCAGGTATGACAATGTCATCCCTATCGCCTGAGCGCGGTGTTTTTGACGTGCGACACTCGTTCGATGGATGCTCTCCCTTCCCCTCATGACCTGCCCTATTGGCTGCGGCTCTCTCTCACGCCGCATCTGGGGGTGCACGCCTATGCCCTCCTCAAGGCATTTGGCTTGCCCCGCGATATCTTCGAGCAACCGATAGCACGACTCTTGGCCGTCGTGCCGCCCGCCATAGCCGAAACGCTGCACCGGCCCCCGCTATCGGACATCGTGGAAGCGATCGAGACCACGCAGGATTGGCTCGCGCACGCCGACCGCCACATCGTAACGCTGGCCGACCCCACCTATCCCCCGGCGCTGCTCACGCTGCCCGACCCACCCCTGCTGCTGTACGTTCGCGGTCATCTGCCGACGCTACAACGCGCCGCGCTGGCCATCGTCGGCGCCCGCAGCGCTACCGCTGACGGACTCGATAACGCTCGCGCGTTCGCGCGTACCTTGGCCGGCAGCGGCTGGTGCGTGGTGAGCGGTCTGGCGCAAGGCATCGATGCAGCCGCACATGGCGGGGCCATCGAGGCCGGTCCACAGGCCGCCGGCACAATCGCCGTCATGGGGACAGGTGTGGATCTCGTCTATCCGACGCGTCACCGCAAACTTGCCGACGCGATCGCAGCCCACGGTGCGCTGATCTCCGAATTGCCGCTGGGCAGCGGCCCACGCAAGCACCACTTTCCGCGCCGCAACCGGCTGATCGCAGGCCTGTCGCAGGGCGTGCTGGTCGTCGAAGCCGCGGTGCAAAGCGGCTCGTTGATCACCGCCCGTCTGGCGGCCGACGCCAACCGCGAGGTCTTCGCCATCCCGGGATCGATCCACTCGCCGCTGGCGCGCGGCTGCCACGCCTTGATCCGGCAAGGTGCGAAGCTCGTCGAAACCGCGGAGGACATCCTGGAAGAACTGCGCGCACCCGATCTGTTCGGCCGCAAAAATCCCCTCGCCGACACACGTCGCACGCGCATCGTGGAGACCGGGGAGGACGCGGTGATCGATGGCGATGAAGCGGATGGCGAGGGAAATGGCGACGGCGGCAGCCGTACCGCGCAGTCGGTCGTCGCCCGCGTCAAGGCGCAAACCCGCGCCCGTGCCGATCAGGCAGACCCTCTTTTGTCCGCCCTGGGCTTCGACCCGGTATCGATCGAAACGCTGGCCGCACGCACGGGCCTGGACGCGGCCAGCTTGAGTGCGCGGCTGGTCACCCTCGAACTCGCCGGCGACGTGCATGCGCTGACGGGCGATCGCTATCAGCGCCGGGCTCGCCGATGACGATGTCCGCTTACACTAACCGTTATTCCCATACTCAATAACAAGCCCGGCGCGTAGTGGCAGACAACACGATCGGCGGGCCTTCAGGAAGTCGCCATGTCCATGCCCAGCCGCGTCAAGATTGTTGAAGTGTCGCCCCGAGACGGTCTGCAGAACGAAAAGCAGATCGTGCCCACGGACGTCAAGGTCGAACTCGTCGACCGCCTGACCCAGGCAGGCTTTCCCAACGTGGAAGCCACCTCGTTCGTGTCGCCCAAATGGGTGCCGCAGATGGCCGATGCCGCCGAGGTGATGGCGCGCATTCAGCGCCGCCCGGGCGTGGTGTATTCGGTGCTCACCCCCAATATGAAAGGCTTCGATGCCGCACGCGCTGCGGGCGCAGACGAAGTCGTGATCTTCGGTGCCGCCAGCGAGGCATTCTCGCAAAAGAACATCAATTGCTCGATTGCCGAATCGCTCGAGCGTTTCGCGCCGGTGGCGGAAGCGGCCAAGGCTGCCGGCATCCGTCTGCGCGGCAGCATCAGCACCGCATTGGGATGTCCGTATCAAGGCGACGTGCCGATCGAAGACGTGGTGCGCGTAGCACGCACGTTCATGGACATGGGCTGCGACGAAATCGATGTGGCCGATACCATCGGCGTGGGCACGCCGCAGCACGTGCGCAATGTGATGCGCGCCGTGACGGCGCATGTGGATCCCGCACGGGTGTCGGGTCACTTTCACGACACCTATGGTCAGGCGCTGGCCAATATCCTCGCTGCACTCGAAACGGATATCGCGATCTTTCATACGTCGGTGGCGGGCCTGGGCGGCTGCCCCTATGCCAAGGGCGCGACCGGCAACGTGGCGACCGAAGACGTGCTGTACATGCTGCGGGGCCTGAATATCGAAACGGGCGTGGATTTCGATGCCGTGGTGGATATCGGCCAATGGATGGCCGCGCACCTGGACCGCAAAGGATCGAGCCGCGCCGGCAACGCCGTCGCGGCAAAACGCGCAGCATAAATAAGCGCGCCCGAGCGACATGCGCCGCGCGCGCGCAACCGATGCATCAGCACGGCGCTCCAGTTGAACGCCGAGCCCTGACCGCGTGGTTGGCGGTCAGGCAGCACGCGCCAGACGGACCTCCTGCGTCGGTCCAGCGCAATGCACTCAGCGAATCGGCAGCGCGTACATCAAGCCGCCATCGGTCCACTGCGCGTTCAAGCCGCGCTTGATCTTCAGCGGGCTGCCCTGCCCCACGTTGCGTTCGAAGCTCTCGCCGTAGTTGCCCACTTGCTTGACGATGTTGTAGGCCCACTTTTCGTCAAGCCCAAGGTTCTTGCCGGAACCGGGCGTAACACCGAGGATGCGCTGGATATTGGGATTCGGGCTCTTGAGTTGTTCGTCCACATTCTTGGACGTGACGCCATACTCTTCCGTTTCGATCATGGCCGACAACGTCCACTTCACGACGTTCAGCCACGCATCGTCACCCTGGCGCACAAACGGACCCAATGGCTCTTTCGAGATGATCTCGGGCAGCACCACGTAATCGTCCGGGTTTTGCAGACGCGAAATGCGGATCGAGGCCAGACCCGACGCATCGGTGCTGAACACGTCGCAGCGGCCCGTGGCAAACGCGTTGACCACTTCGTTGAACGTTTCGATCACCACAGGGGAGTACTTCACCTTGTTGGCGCGGGCCCAGTCGGCCAGGGTGTTCTCGTTCGAGGTGCCGGTTTGCAGGCAGATGGTGGCGCCATCGAGTTCCTTCGCGCTTGCCACGCCCAACTTCTTCGGCACCAGGAAGCCCTGTCCGTCGTAGAAATTGATGCCGGCATGAATCAGCCCCAATGCCGTATCGCGTTGCTGCGTGACGGTGGTGTTGCGAGCCAGCAGATCCACTTCGCCGGACTGCAGCGCGGTAAAACGCTGCTGCGAATTGAGCGGCGTGATCTTGAACTTGCTTGCATCGCCGAACACGGCGGCCGCCACGGCACGGCAGAGGTCGACGTCGAGCCCGGTCCATTCGCCCTTGGCATCGGGCGCCGAGAACCCTGCGAAGCCGGTCGTGGTGCCGCATTGCACATGGCCGCGGTTCTTGACCGTATCCAATGTGGACGCGGGTTGGGCGGCAAATGCGCCCTGGCTCACTGCCGCCATCAGGGCTGCGCCCGCCAAACCTTTGATTAATCGCATGACATGTCCTCGGGTGTAGATCGATCGGCACCGCAGGTCGCGTGCCGGATGGCAAGCTTAGCCGCGCGCGCGGCGCCGTCCAAATAACTTGCGCGCAACCCCTTATAACCAAACTGCATCCTACATCCCGCGACCGCTGCGTGCGCGTCGACCGTGCCTGAAAAAGCGCACATTCTCGTCATGCAAAACTGCGCGTGTCGTCAATGATCTTGCCGTCGTTGGGCAAGCTGCCCGGTGCCACGCACGTGACTGACGCGCGCAGCTTGGTCACGTCACGCATCGATTCGGCCATGCGCGACGCCAGCGCTTCCGAGGCCGCCGCCGTTTCCACCGTCAACGTCATGGCGTCGGCGCCCGCCTCGCCCGAAATCGTCAGCCGCGCACGGCCGGCTTCCGGATAACGGCGCAGCACCTCAGCCACCTGCGACGGGTGCACGAACAAACCGCGCACTTTGGCGGTCTGGTCGGCGCGCCCCATCCAGCCCTTGATCCGGACATTGGTACGGCCGCACGGCGACGCACCCGGCATCAGCGCCGAAAGATCGCCGGTGCCGAACCGCACCAGCGGATAGTCCGGGTTGAGCGTGGTGACGACCACCTCGCCCACTTCGCCATCGGCCACGGCGTCGTCAGTGCCGGGGCGCACGATCTCCAGGATCACGTCTTCGCCCACCACCAGCCCTTCGCGTGCTGCCGTCTCGAAGGCGATCATGCCGAGATCGGCACTGCCGTAGGCCTGATAGCCCTCCACACCGCGCGCCTGCAACCACGTGCGCAAGGACGGCGGAAACGCTTCACCCGACACCAGCGCGCGCTTGAGCGATGGGAGCGCCACGCCGAGTTCGTCGGCCTTCTCCAGAATGATCTTCAAGAAGCTCGGCGTGCCGGTATAGCCGCCGGGTGCCAGATCGGCGATCGTGCGCACCTGCTGTTCGGTCTGACCCGTGCCGCCAGGAAATACCGTGCATCCCAAGGCATGCGCCGCCGTTTCCATCATCGAACCCGCCGGCGAAAAATGGTAGGCGAAGCAGTTGTAGACCAGCTCGCGCGAGCGGAAACCCGCGGCGTACAACGCGCGCGCAAACCGCCAGTAATCGGGCCGGCGGCTCTCGGGTTCGTAGATCGGCCCCGGTGACGAAAACACGCGGGCGGCATCGCCCCACCCGATTGCCGAGAAGCCGCCAAAGGCGCTGGCCGCACCGGCCGGCCCCGCCTCGCGCGCAGCGGTTTGCGCCTCGAGCAAGGCGTGCTTGCGCAGCACCGGCACCCGCTGCAGCGCCGCACGCGAGGTGACGGCCCGTGGATCCACCCCCGCCAGTTGCCGCGCGATGGCCGGCGCGCGCGCCACCGCTTGCGCCAGCGTCGCGGGCAGCGCGTGCATCAGCGCTTGCTCACGCGCTTCGGGCGCGCGCGTCTCCAATGCATCGAAAAATTCTGCCATGTGAACCTCTGAAGGGGAGTGCCGGTTAGGCCAGCCAGCGCTTGCGCCGACGATAAAATTTGTTGTCGCGAAAGCTCTTGCGTTCGCCGCTGGCGATGCCCAGATAAAACTCTTTCACGTCTTCGTTGCGCGCCAGGGCACTGGCCTCGCCGTCCATCATGACGCGACCGTTCTCCAGGATGTAGCCGTAGTCGGCGTACCGCAACGCGATGTTCGTGTTTTGTTCGGCGAGCAGAAAACTCACCTTTTCGCGCGTATTCAGATCACGCACGATGTGGAAGATTTCTTCCACGATCTGCGGCGCCAGGCCCATCGACGGCTCGTCCAACAGGATCATGTGCGGGTCGGCCATCAACGCGCGGCCGATCGCGGTCATCTGCTGCTCGCCGCCCGACGTGTAACCCGCCTGACTGGCACGGCGTTGTTTGAGCCGTGGAAAATACGCATACACGCGCTCGAGCGCGGCGTTCATGTCGCCGCGGTTCAAGCGGCGTGTATACGCCCCGGACAGCAGGTTTTCCTCGATCGTCAGATGCGCAAAGCAATGACGGCCCTCCATCACCTGCACCACGCCACGCTTGACCATATCGGCCGGCGTGAGCTTATCGACCCGCTCATTGCGGTAGCGGATCTCGCCCTTGGTGACGTCGCCGCGCTCGCCTTGCAGCAGATTGGAAATCGCCCGCAGCGTGGTGGTCTTGCCCGCTCCATTGGCACCCAGGAGCGCAACGATGCGCCCCAGAGGCACCTGCAACGACACGCCTTTGAGCACGAGGATCACATGGTTGTAGATGACCTCGATACCATTGACGTCCAGCAGCAGTTCGGGTGCCGGAGCCGCCGCGGACGGCAATTGAGCGGGCGATTCGATCATGACGCGTCTCCGATCAGCCGCAGGTGCGCGGCGTGATGTTCTTCTCTTTGGCGTAACGGGCCGCGGCATCCTTGACCAACGGGCCCACGATCGACTTGTCCGACGTATACCAGTCCGACACGATGTTGAACTTCGCACCATCCCACTGCACGATGCGCGACCAGTCGTCGCCCATGTGATTGGCGCACGAGGTTTTCACCGGCCGCATGATTTCGCCGAAGCCCAGCGCATCGAGCCGCTCTTGCGTGAGGTTGAGGTTCTCGAAGCCCCAACGCACCTGCTCCGGCGTCATCGATTTGCCCTTGCCGTACTTCTCCTGCGCAGCCCGGATGGCTTCCACCTGCAGCATCGAGATCATCATGCCGCGCGTGTGCGCCAGGGTGCCCAAGGTCGTGGTGCCGCTGCGATCGGCGCCCTCACCCTTGTCGTAGACGAATTTCTTGAGATCTTCGTACACCTTGCCCTTGGCGCCGCTGTTGTGAATCGTGACGGCGTTGTAGCCTTTGGCGACCTGCCCCAGATCCTTCACGTCGCCTTCCGAACCTGCCCACCAGATGGCGTACATTTTCTCGCGCGGATAGCCGCTGGCCTGCGCTTCACGAATGGCCGTCGGCGTCATGATGCCGGCGCTCCAGAGCAGCACGTAATCCGGACGTTGCTGACGAATCTGCAACCAGGTCGATTTCTGTTCGACGCCAGGCGCCGTCACCGGAAAGAGCGACAGCGCGAAGCCATTTTTCTCGGCCCGTTTCTGCAAAAGCGCGATCGGCTCCTTGCCATACGGCGAGTCGTGATAGACCAGGGCGATCTTCTTGCCCTTGAGCTTGTCTTCACCGCCTTCTTTCTTGGCGATGTCCTGGATCATGGTGTCGGCCGCGGTCCAGTACGTGCCCAACAGCGGGAAGTTCCATTCGAACACCGTGCCGTCGGCCGATTGCGAGAGACCGTAGCCCACGGTTTCGACCGGCACCTTGTCGATCGGCGCCTTGTCGCTGATGGCGAAGGTAATGCCGGTACTCTGCGAGTCGAAGCCCGATGCGCCCGTGGGGCCCTGGCCCTTCAGACGCTCATAGCACTCCACACCGCGATCCGTGGCATACGCCGTTTCGCATTCTTCATACGTGATCTTCACGCCGTTCACGCCGCCATCGCGCGCGTTGACCAGCTTGAGGTAATCCAATTTGCCATCGGCCCAGGGAATGCCCAGCGGCGCGAACGAGCCGGTGCGATAGACCAGCAGCGGCACGAACTGATCGGCGGCCTGGGCCGGCATTGCGATGGCGCCCATGGCGCTTGCCACGCCGGCGACCGCCAATATGCGTGCGACGGACTTGATGTTCAGACGTTTCATCTCCACTACCTCCAGACGGTGTGCCAGCACACCAGGATTGGCCCGGTCTATTGCCAGGTATTCAATTGGCGCCGGAGGGTGCTCCAGCGGCCATCATTCGTGCGTCAAGACTTCGTCATTCAAGACAACTCAATGCGGAAACGGCCAGATGCGCAGCTTCTCGCGGCCGATGCTCCACAACCGCGCCAGACCGTGCGGCTCCGCAATCAGGAAGAACACGATCAGCGCGCCGAACACCATGTGCTCGATGTGCACGATCAGATCCACCGGCAACGGCAGCCCAAGCCAACGCGGAATGCCCGACAGCGCCACCGGCACCAGCACGATGAACGCCGCGCCGTAGAAGCTGCCGACGATCGAGCCGAGCCCGCCGATGATCACCATGAAGAGCAATTGGAAGGAGCGGCTCAAGTCGAATGCCAGGGGTTCCCATGAGCCCAGGTGGATAAAGCCCCACAGCGCGCCGGCCACGCCCACGATGAACGAGCTCACCGCAAAGGCCGTGAGCTTGGCGTACATCGGCCGGATGCCGATCACGGCGGCTGCCACATCCATATCGCGAATCGCCATCCATTGGCGGCCGAGCGCGCCGCGCACCAGGTTCTTGGCCATGAGCGAAAACACCACGACGAAGAGCAGCACGAACAGGTACTTCTGCATCGCGCTATGCACCGGCAAACCAAATGCGAACAGGGCCGGCACGGACACGTTGCCCGAAGACGAGTAGTTGGTGAAAAACGGGATACGCAGGAATGCCCAGTCGATGAAGAACTGCGCCGCCAGCGTGGCCACCGCCAGATACAGCCCGCGAATACGCAGACTGGGAATGCCGAACGCCACACCCACCACCGTGGCGCATGCGCCGCCCAGCAGAATCTGCGCCAGCAGCGGCATGCCGGGAAAACGCGTGCCGAAGTTCCAGGCGGCATAGGCGCCTACGGCCATGAAGGCACCCGTACCCAACGAGATCTGGCCGCAGTAGCCCACCAGAATATTCAGGCCCACTGCCGCCAGCGACAGGATCAGGAACGGAATCAGGATGGCGCGCAGCAGATAGTCGCTCGCCAGCATCGGTACGCCGATGAACGCGATCGCCAGCAGGATGAGGATGGCGACGCGGTCCTGCAGGATCGGGAAGATCTGCTGATCGGCGGCATAGCTGGTTTTGAATTGACCGTTTTCGCGATAGAACATGGCGGTGTTTCCTCAGACCCGGTCGATGATTTTTTCGCCGAACAGCCCTTGCGGCCGAAACAGCAGGAAGACGAGCGCGAGCACGTAGGCAAACCAGATCTCGATGCCGCCGCCCACGAAGGGGCCCAGATACACCTCCGAGAGTTTCTCGCCCACACCGATGATGAGACCGCCGATGATGGCGCCCGGCACCGAGGTCAATCCGCCCAGGATGACCACGGGCAACGCCCGCAGCGCTGCCGTCGAAAGGGTGAACTGCACGCCGAACTTCGAGCCCCAGATCACACCCGCGACCAGCGCCACCAGGCCCGCCACACACCACACGATGACCCAGATGCGATTGAGCGGAATGCCGATCGATTGCGCGGCCTGATGATCGTCGGCCACTGCGCGCAAGGCGCGCCCCGTGGCGGTGAATTGAAAGAACACGGCCAGCGCCGCGACCAGCAGTGCGGCAATCACCGCGGCCGTCAGATCCTCCAGACTGATCAACAAACCGCCCTCGAAAATCGATTCGAGGATGAACAACGGCTCCTTGGGCATGCCCACATTGATCGAATACACCGAACTGCCGAAGGCAATCTGGCCGGCGCCGTCGAGAAAATAGCTGATGCCCAGCGTGGCCATCAGCAAGGTGGCCAGATCCTGATTGACCAGATGCCGCAGCACCAGACGCTCGATCACCACGGCCAGCAGGAACATCATCGCAGCCGCCACAATGAAGGCCAGCACGTTGGCCAACAGCATGTTCTCGAAGCCGAACCAGCGCGGAATCCATTCCGAGAAGCGCGCCATGGCGAGCGCGGCCACCAGCACCATCGCCCCTTGCGCAAAGTTGAAGACGCCCGATGCCTTGAAGATCAGCACGAAGCCCAACCCGATCAGCGCGTACAGCATGCCGCTCATCAAGCCGCCGAACAGGGTTTCCAAAAAGAATGCCATGGTGTGTGTTCCCTTGTTCGCTCAGTGGGCCACGCCGAGATAGGCGCGCACCACATCTTCGTTGGCGCGCACCGCTTCGGGTTCGCCGTCGCCGATCTTCTTGCCGTAGTCCAGCACCACGACACGATCCGAGATATCCATCACCACGCCCATGTCATGTTCGATCAGCACGATCGTCGTGCCGAACTCGTCATTCACGTCGAGAATGAAGCGGCTCATGTCCTGCTTCTCTTCGATGTTCATGCCCGCCATCGGCTCATCGAGCAACAGAATGCGCGGCTCCATCGCCAGCGCACGCCCAAGATCGACGCGCTTTTGCAGGCCGTAAGGCAAGCGGCCCACAGGCGTCTTCCGAAAGGCCTGGATCTCCAGAAAATCGATGATGTTCTCGACGAACTGGCGATGCTGCATCTCTTCACGTGCCGCCGGCCCGAGCCGGATCGCCTGCGCGAAGAGGCTGCTGGTCATGCGCAGGTTGCGGCCGGCCATGATGTTGTCCAGCACGCTCATGCCCTTGAACAACGCCAGATTCTGAAACGTACGCGCCACGCCCATCTCGGCCGCGCGCCGCGGCGTCATGCGGCGAAACTGTTCGCCGTGCAGTCGGATCTCGCCTTGCTGCGGGGTATAGACACCGTTGATCACGTTGAGCATCGAGCTTTTGCCGGCGCCGTTGGGGCCGATGATGGCGCGGATCTCATGCTCGCGCACATCGAAGGAGATATCGGTGAGCGCCTTCACGCCGCCGAAGGCCAGCGAAATGTGCTGCAGATCGAGGATGACCTCGCCGATGCGGTCGTTGCGGGATGTCGATTGCGTCATGGTCAGGCGGCCTTGGCTTGCGCGCGCACGGGAAGCGTGCGAGCCGTGGCGATCCGCAGGTCAGCCGAAACGCGGCCGGAGCGGCCGTCTTCGAACTTCACTTCGGTATCGATATATTGGCTGGTGCGGCCTTCGAACAAGGCGTCCACCAGCACGGCGTACTTGGTGGCGATGAAGGCGCGGCGAACCTTGCGGGTGCGCGTCAGCTCGTCGTCATCAGGATCCAGCTCCTTGTGCAGAATCAGAAAGCGATGGATCTGCGAACCCGACAACTGCGGATCACCCGCGAGATCGGCATTCACCTGTTCCACGCATTCGGTGATGAGGTCGTACACCTCGGTCTTGCTCGCCAGATCGGTATAGCCGGCGTATGGCATGCCGCGACGCTCAGCCCAATTGCCCACCGCTTCGAGATCGATGTTGATGAAGGCGCACACCTCGTCGCGATTGGCGCCGAAGGCCACCGCCTCCTTGATGAACGGAAAGAACTTGAGCTTGTTTTCGATGTACTTGGGCGCAAACAGCCCGCCGTCGGCGAGTTTGCCCACATCCTTGGCGCGGTCGATGATCTTGAGTTGGCCTTCTTCGTCCAGGTAACCCGCGTCGCCCGTGAGAAACCAGCCCTCGGCATCGAATGCCTCACGCGTGGCGTCGGGGTTGCCGTAGTATGCCTTGAAGAGCCCCGGACTCTTGACCAGAATCTCACCGTTGCCGGCGATCTTGATCTGCACACCTGCCACCGGCGGCCCAACCGTATCGGCCCGTACGCGGCCATCGGCCTGCACGCATACGAATACCGACGTCTCGGTCGATCCATACAGCTGCTTGAGATTGATGCCGATCGAGCGGTAGAAAACGAACAGGTCGGGCCCGATGGCTTCGCCGGCCGTATACGCCACGCGCACGCGGCTCATGCCCAGGCTGTTGCGCAGCGGGCCATAGACGCAGAGGTTGCCGACGCCGTACTTGAATCGGTCCCAGGCGCTTACCGATTCACCATCGAGAATGCGTGTGCCGACTCGGCTGGCCAAGGCCATCGCGCGCTTGTACATGGCGCGCTTGATCCGGCTCGCGTCTTCCATGCGGATCGTCACCTGCGTGAGCAAGGCCTCGAGCACGCGTGGTGGCGCAAAGTAATAAGTGGGGCCGATATCGCGCATGTCGATCGCCACCGTCTCGGGCGATTCGGGATGGTTGACGGTAAATCCCGTCACCAACAACTGCGTGTACGAAAACATGTTTTGCCCGATCCAGGCGGGCGGCAGATACGCCAGTACATCCTCGCGATCGGTAAGATTTTCGAGCTCGGCAATCGCCTGCGCGCGGTCGATCAGTGCGTGGTGAGTGAGCACCACGCCTTTGGGCTTGCCGGTGGTGCCCGAGGTGTAGAACATCGCGGCCGTGTCGTGCGGGTTTACCGCCGCCGCAGCCTGGGTGACGTAGTCGGGATGCGCGGCGGCATGATCCCGGCCCTGCTGCTCGGCGGCTTCCCAGGCCACCAGCATCGGATCGCTGTAGTGGCGCAACCCACGCGGATCGTCATACACCACATAGGCCAGATCGGGGCACTGCCCACGGATCTCCAGCATCTTGTCGACCTGCTCCTGATCCTCCACCACCGCCACGCGCACGGCGGCATCCTGCAGCACATAAACCATTTCCTGCGCTACGGCATCCTGATAGAGCGGCACCGGAATCGCGCCCAGCATCTGCGTGGCCATCATCGCGATGTACAAGCGTGGCCGGTTCTCGCCCACCACGGCCACATGGTGACCGGATCGCACGCCGAGTGCGGCCAGACCATGCGCCATCGTTCGGGCGGCATCGGCCACATCGCGCCAGGACAGGGTCTGCCAGATGCCGAGATCCTTCTCGCGGATCGCGGGCCGGTCGCCGCGGGCGGCGGCATGGGCGAACAACAGCGACGGAAAGGTATCCGTCGCTGCCGGCATCGGTGGGGATGCGGGCAGGGCGTGCTCCACGTTGTCTCCTGTCGGTCATTCCGCCGTCGACTTAACGCCGGATGCCGCTGCTTTTAGATGTTTAGATTTATTGCAGGACATAAGGTATAAGCATTTAGCGCCGACCAACTGTCGCGAGCATGACATTCGCGCACGTTCAAGGGTATACACCGATGCAGCTGTCCGACTCCCTCCACTTAGCCGCCGCCTGGTTTCGTCAACTCGACGCCGACCAACGGGCGCGCGTGGAGCAGGACATCACGGTGGCCCATATCGACGCCGGCGCCATCGTCGAACGCAAGGGCGAACTTGCGCAGGCCTGGATCGGCGTACTGTCGGGACTGGTGAAAGTGTCGGTGGGCAATGCGGATGGCAAGCAGGCATCGCTTACCGGCGTACCGGCCGGCGGCTGGATCGGCGAGGGATCGCTGCTCAAGCACGAAATCCGCAAGTACGACGTGGTGGCCTTGCGCGACAGCGCCATCGCGCGCCTGCCGGCGGCCACGTTCGAATGGCTGCTCGATACCAGCTTTCCGTTCAATCGCTATTTGCTGCATCAGCTCAACGAACGCGTCGCCCAATTCATCGGCAAGGCTGAAAACGACCGGCTGCTCGATGCCGATGCACGCGTGGCGCGCTGCCTGGCGGAGCTTTTCAATCCCCTGCTCTATCCCGGCATGGGCATGCGCCTGGCGATCACGCAGGAAGAGGTGGGGTATCTCGCGCGCGTTTCACGCCAGCGCGCCAATCAGGCGTTAAGCACATTGGAAACGGCTGGCCTGCTGCACGTGGAATACGGCGCCGTGCGGGTGCTCGATATCGACGGCCTCAAGCGGTACAAAGGCGACGAAGACGCGCAGCATGCCGAGGACAAACTCGCGGCGCGCAAAGCGGCGCAAACGCACTCGGCTTGACGTGATTCAGGTACAGCACCGTCGATGCGGCCGCTGCGTGGTGCTGCGCCCACGCCGCCGCCCGCGATATCATTGACCCAAATGAAAATCCAACTGCTCTCGGATCTGCATCTCGAGAACGATCCCAGCTTTGAAGCGATCCCCGATCCTGCGGCCGACCTGCTCGTGCTGGCAGGCGACGTGGGGTCGTATCAGAACGGCTCGCGCCTTGAAGAGGACGACTACGGCCTGGCCCGCTTCTCGCCGCGCCATGGCTGGCCGGCACCCGTGCTGTTCGTACCCGGCAACCACGAATACGACAGCGCCGATTTCGACGCCACGCATGCGCGCCTTCGCGAATTGTGCGATGGGCTGGATATTCAATGGCTGGAACGCGAGACGCGCATCATCGACGGCGTGCGGTTTGTTGGCACCACGTTGTGGAGCGATTTCGACGCACTCGTTGAGCCACGCGACGATATGACCCAGGCGCTGCGCAAACGCGGCAAGGCCTTTCGCGCGGCCAATTTTTATCTGGAAAAGGCCGGCACCACGCGTAATGGAATGCCGTTCATGGCCGAGGAGATGCGTGAGCACGCATTGGCATGCCAAGCGTGGCTGACCGAGGCACTGGATACGCCCTTCGATGGCCCGACGGTGGCGGTCACGCACTTCGCCCCCACGCTGGCCAGTGCCGACCCGCGCTATGGACTTACGCCGGGTACGGCCGGTTTCTGCAACCGGCTCGATGCGCTACTGCCCAAGGCGGACGTGTGGCTGCATGGCCATCTGCACTGTGCCTTCGATTATGTGAAGGACGGCTGCCGCGTCGTGGCCAACCCGCTGGGGTATGAAAAGAAAGGCGAGCAGGTGGACTTCAAGCCGCAGCTGACGATCGAGGTCAATGCGCGCTGATCCGGTGCCGGTGCGATGACCGTGATCGCTCCGTATCGTTAAGTTAAACGAGCACTTCCAGACCGTGCTTCTTTACGACCTGCAGTAGCTTTGCAGCCATGCCGCGCGGTTGCTTCAGACCCGCTTCCCACGCGCTCACCGTGGCTGTTCGGGTGTTGAGGTAATGCGCAAACACGGCTTGACTCACCTTTGCCGCCCGACGCATACGAACGATGTCGTCTGGATGCAGAGGCGACGCTGCCTTGAGGCACATCGCATCGAATTCGAGCATTTTCGTGTCATCGACCCTACCGGCTTCGCGCAAATCAGAAACAGCGCTGTGTATCGCCTCAAAGGCAGGTGACTTGAATTCTTGCAGGGGTTTGGCTTTCATGTTGGCAGATCTCGTTCAACACACAGAGCGAATTTTTTCCAGCAAGGTTGGCATCTTTAGAATATAACGCGGCCATTTCGCGAAACGCGAGAAGTTCGTCTCGCGAGATATTTGCACGATCGCGCTTTTGGAAAAGGTAAACGAATATCCACCAGTATCCCGCCTTTGCGAGCACGATTTCACGATAAAGATTTTTTTCTGCGCGCTTCTTCCACACCCCCCCGCCCAGGTTGTCACCCTGACCCAGCGATAATTCTCTCGAGGCCTTGCAAAGCGCTGCTTCCGAAATACCCGCTCGAGCCGCCGCCTTTGCGAACCAACGCGTTGTAAATACCCTGCAACGTTCACAACTAGACCGCACTGCCTTTCCCTGCTCATGATCGGGCGATCAAATTAGCAGGGCGATGGCCATCGTAAAAGGTGCTTCCGTCCGCTTTTCAGGACGCCGCGAGTGCGCGCTTTTCGCCGCCCAGATCGAGGTTCTTCCAGATCGCCATCGGCGCCTCGGCGCTGTTGAGCGAATAGAAGTGCAGGCCAGGGGCGCCGTTGTCGAGCAGGTTCTGGCAGAGCGCGGTCACCACGTCCACACCGAACGACCGGATCGATGCCTTGTCGTCGCCGAAGGAGGCAAGACGCAACCGAATCCAGCGAGGGACTTCGGCGCCGCACATGTCGGAAAAACGCATGAGCTGCGTGTGATTGGTGATGGGCATGATGCCCGGCACGATGGGCACCGTCACGCCGCGAGCTTGTGCCCGATCAACGAAATCGAAGTACGCATCGGGATTGAAAAAGTACTGGGTGATCGCGCTATCCGCGCCCAGATCGACCTTGCGCTTGAAGTTGTCGAGGTCGGATTCGGGGTTGGCGGCTTGCGGATGCATTTCCGGATAAGCCGCCACCTCGATGTGAAACCAGTCGCCCATCTCCTCGCGGATGAAGGCGACCAGGTCGCTGGCATAACGCAACTCGCCCGCATCCCCGCCCATGCCCGACGGCAGGTCGCCGCGCAGCGCCACCACGCGCTTGATGCCCTCGGCTTTATACGCCGCGAGAATCGCACGCAGATCGTCACGGGTGGAACCCACGCACGACAAGTGCGGCGCCGCTTCGCAACCGAGGTTGCTCAACGTGCGCACCGTCGTGGCCGTACCCGCACGCGTCGAGCCCCCCGCCCCGAACGTGACGCTGACGTAGCGCGGATGCATGGCCAGCATCTGCTTGGCCGCGCGCACGAGGCGCTCGGCGGCAGCGATGTCGCGGGGCGGAAAAAACTCGAGGCTGATCGCCGGGGTATCGGTAACAGACATGGATGCGGACCGTTGTGTTGATCAGGCGATGATGCGGGACAGCAGCCCCGAGATCAGCGAATACAGAATCGCGCCACCCACGGCCCACCAGAAGCCGTTGACCTGGAAGCCCTTGAGCACGCTGCCGGCGAACCAGAACAGCAGTGCGTTGAGCACCAGCAGGAAAAGCCCGAGCGTGATGATGGTGATGGGCAGCGTGAGCAGCACCAGCACCGGCTTGACCAGCATGTTCAACAAGCCCAACACCAGCGCGGCGATCAGTGCCGAGCCGAAGCTCGCCACGGCAATACCGGGTAGCAGATAGGCCACCACCAACAAGGCGACGGCGTTCAAAATCCAAACGAGAAGCATGGTCAACATGGCCTATCTCCGAGCAAAGTGCAGTGGGTGGGTAATCAGTAGCGGTAGTGGTTGGACTTGAACGGGCCTTCGACCGGCACGCTGATGTAGTCGGCCTGATCCTGACGCAACGTGGTCAGGTTCACACCGAGTTTCTTCAGGTGCAGGCGTGCGACCTTTTCATCCAGATGCTTGGGCAACACGAAAACCTTGCCGGTTTCGTAGGCGTCATTGCGCGTGAACAATTCGATCTGGGCGATCGTCTGGTTCGTGAACGACGACGACATCACGAACGACGGGTGACCCGTGCCGCAACCGAGGTTGACCAGGCGGCCTTGCGCCAACAGGATGATGCGCTTGCCATCGGGGAAGATCACGTGATCGACCTGGGGCTTGATCTCTTCCCAGGTGAGGTCCTCGATACCGGCGACGTCGATTTCGTTGTCGAAGTGACCGATGTTGCAGACGATGGCCTGGTCTTTCATCTTGTCCATGTGCTCCCGGGTGATCACATGGTAGTTGCCGGTGGCGGTGACGAAGATGTCGGCATGGGCCGCCGCTTCGTCCATCGTCACGACCTTGAAGCCTTCCATCGCGGCCTGCAACGCGCAGATCGGATCGATTTCGGTGACCCACACCTGGGCGCGCAAGGCGACCAGTGCTTGTGCGCAACCCTTGCCCACGTCGCCGTAACCGGCCACGACCGCGATCTTGCCGGCCACCATCACATCGGTGGCGCGCTTGATGCCGTCGACCAGCGACTCGCGGCAGCCGTAGAGATTGTCGAACTTGGACTTGGTGACCGAGTCGTTGACGTTGATGGCGGCAAACGCCAGCTCACCCTTTTGCGACATCTGATACAGACGCAGCACGCCCGTGGTGGTTTCTTCCGTCACACCCTTGATCTGGGCCAGACGGGTCGAGTACCACTTGGGATCGCGCGCGATCGTGGCCTTGATGGCGGCGTAGAGCACACGTTCTTCTTCGCTGCCCGGCTTGGCCAATACCGACATATCCTTCTCGGCCTTGGCACCCAGATGCAACATCAACGTGGCATCACCGCCGTCGTCCAGGATCATGTTGGCGTGTTCGCCATTGGGCCACTCGAACAGCTTGTGCGTGTAGTCCCAGTACTCGGCCAACGTTTCGCCCTTGACGGCAAATACGGGCGTGCCGTTGGCGGCGATGGCCGCAGCGGCGTGATCCTGGGTCGAGAAAATATTGCACGACGCCCAACGCACCTGCGCGCCCAACGCTTCGAGCGTCTGGATGAGCACGGCGGTCTGGATCGTCATGTGCAGGCTGCCGGCGATGCGCGCGCCCTTCAACGGCTGCGATGCGGCATATTCTTCACGCGTGGCCATCAGGCCCGGCATTTCGGTTTCGGCGATGGCGATTTCGCGTTGGCCCCAACCGGCCAGCGACATATCGGCAACGATGAAGTCGCCCTGGGCTACATTTTTATCGGTAACGGTATTCATACGTGCTCCACAATTTTGAACGGCGCCTAGGCGCAAACCTTGGAAAGGCATGCAGGCCGAACGATTGCAGTTCACGACGGTTGAACGCGCTCGCCCTTGGCCAATGCATGCGACAAAGGTGAGCGCCGTTGCCTGGATGCCGCCCCGAGGGCCACACCCAAAACCAGGAAACCTGAGCCTGGCAGCCGGCACCACAGTGCTCGGCCGTCGCAACGCTCCTCAGGTCTGGCCGGTATTGTAACGGGAAGGACGGCGGGAAGAAAGCGCCACTCGCGGGAAAACGCGCAGAGGCCTACTTGTTGTTGCGGCGCGGATAGCCCTGGGCCAGGATGCGAGTCCAGACGGCTTGCCGCTCGGCCTCGTCCATGAAGACCCAATTGGACACTTCCATGGCCGTACGACCGCAGCCCCGGCAGATATCGTCGAACAAGGTGGAGCACACCGCCACGCAAGGTGAGTCGGTGGCGGTAAACGAATCCCGCTTCTGCACTGCGGGCGGGGGAGAAGCGTCGGCGGCACGGGACCGCGCGACCTCTTTGAAGTCGGTCATGAAATCAGGATAGCACTGCGGTCCAGCGCCGCGGAAGGTATCCCTGACGGTATCGGGGATACCGCGATTTACTGCGCGGGACGGCGGCGCTTGACCTCGTCGTCGGGGGGGAAAAAGTCGCCGCCGGGACGATACACGGGGTCGACCATGATGCCTTTGCCGTCCTTGATGCCCAGCTTGCCCACGAAGGCGCCCAGCGTCGATTGATGGTCGATCGCGCGGTACTGAATCGGGCCGAAAGGACTGCCGAGCTCGAGGCCGGTAAAGGCCGCGATCAGCTTTTCGGTATCGGTGCTGCCACCCGCGCGGCGGATACCGGCGGCAAGTGACTGGATCGTGGTGTAGCCGATGATGGAACCGAAACGAGGGTGGTCCTTGAACTTGGCCTGATAAGCGTCCAGGAAGGCCTTGTGCTCGGGGGTGTCGATGCGCTGCCACGGATAGCCCGTGACGATCCAGCCCTCGGGCGTATCGGCGCCCATGGGATCCAGGTACTCAGGCTCGCCCGTGAGCAGGCTGACCACCGGGGTGGCCGGAAACAGGCCGCGCACATTGCCTTCGCGCGCGAACTTGGCCACGTCGGCGGCAAACAGCACATTGAAAATGGCATCGGGCTTCGCGTCGGCCAGGGCCTGCACCACGCTGCCCGCGTCCACCTTGCCCAAGGGCGTGGCCTGCTCGGCCACGAACTCGACATCGGGCTGTACTGCGCGAAGCAAGGTCTTGAACGTGGCAGCGGCAGACTGGCCATACTCGTAATTGGGATACACGATCGCCCAACGCTTCTTGTTAAGCTTGGCCGCCTCGGGAATCAACATGGCGGTCAACATATAGCCCGACGTGCGCAACCGGAACGTATAGCGGTTGCCGTTTTCCCACACGACCTTGTCGGTGATCGTTTCGCTCGCCAGGAAGAAGGTTTTGCGCTGGCGGGCAAAGTCCGCCAACGCCAGACCGATATGCGACAGGAAAGAGCCGGCGAGCACGTCCACGCGTTCGCGCGTGAGCAACTCTTCGGCCGCTCGCACGGCGTCGCCGGGATTGGCGTTGTCGTCGCGGGTGATCAGCACGAGCTTGCGGCCATCGATGCCGCCTGCCCCGTTGATTTCCTCTACGGCAAGCTCCATCCCTTTACGGTACGGCTCGAGAAACGCCGGCTGGGACTTGTAGCTGTTGATCTCGCCGATCTTGATCGGCTCGGCAGCACCCGCATGGCCCACCATCGACCCGGCCAGAACACCCGTCAGGGTGAGGCCGGCGATCCGGCGTTTCCAGAGACTCATTGCATCTTCCCTTTAGCGTGACATATCGACGACGGGATCAGGCCGCGCGCTTGAGCTCGGCGATCTTGTCGGTGGCTTCCCACGAGAACTCGGGCTCGGAACGGCCGAAGTGACCGTACGCTGCCGTGGCCGAGTAGATCGGGCGGAGCAGGTCGAGCATGTTGACGATGCCCTTGGGGCGCAGGTCGAAATGCTCGCGCACCAACTTGGCGATCTCGTCATCGGGGATGACGCCCGTGCCTTCGGTATACACCGTGACGTTGATGGGCTCGGCCACGCCGATGGCGTAGCTCACCTGCACCTGGCACTGACGCGCCAGGCCGGCCGCCACCACGTTCTTGGCTACGTAGCGCGCGGCATACGCAGCCGAGCGGTCGACCTTGGACGGATCCTTGCCCGAAAATGCGCCGCCGCCGTGCGGGCATGCGCCGCCGTAGGTGTCCACAATGATCTTGCGCCCGGTCAAGCCGCAATCGCCTTGCGGACCGCCGATGACGAAGCGGCCCGTGGGGTTGACCAGATAGCGCGTCTTGGGCGTGATCAGGCCATCGGGGAAGCACGGCTTGATGATCTCTTCGATCACGGCTTCATGAATGGCTTCCTGCGTCATTTCAGGTGCGTGCTGCGTGGACAGCACCACCGTGTCGACCTCGGCCGGGCGGCCGTCCACATAGCGGAAGGTGACTTGCGACTTGGCATCCGGGCGCAGCCACGGCAGGCGGCCGTCCTTGCGCAGCTCGCTCTGGCGCTGCACGAGACGGTGCGCGTACCAGATCGGGGCAGGCATCAGGTCAGGCGTTTCGTCGCAGGCGTAGCCGAACATCAGGCCCTGGTCGCCAGCGCCCTGGTTGAGGTAGTCCTCAGAGGTGCGGTCCACGCCCTGAGCGATATCCGGCGATTGCTTGTCGTACGCGACGAGCACGGCGCAACCTTTGTAATCGATCCCGTAATCGGTGTTGTCGTAGCCGATGCGGCGAATGGTGTCGCGCGCGACCTGGATGTAATCGACGTTGGCGGTGGTGGTGATTTCACCGGCCAGGACGACCAGGCCGGTGTTGCACAGCGTTTCGGCGGCGACGCGCGCATGGGGATCCTGCGTGAAGATCGCATCGAGCACGGCATCGGAAATCTGGTCGGCGACCTTATCGGGGTGACCTTCGGAGACGGACTCGGAGGTAAAGAGAAAGTCGTTTTTGCTCACGGCATTGCGTCCTTGCGTACGTGAGGCAGTGCAAGCACTGCCAATAGATTGAACGAGGCGCGCTGCACCCCATCTTTGTAGCGGCAAGGCTGCTGCAACGAACTGGGCGCGACGCTTTAGCGGATTTTGAGGTCTCTCGGCATGCGATGTGCTTCACGGCAATTCGCATTCCAGGACTTCGTCGCTCCGCAAGTTGTCGGTTAACTCGGCGACTTGGATGATTTTAAGCGAAAATACGCCGACCACGCCTTGCAACGCGTGTCGCCAGGTCCACACCTTTCAAGTGGACGGTCAACCGATTGCTGTATGCCGTTGTTCATCATTCGCCTCATCGCCCGTCTGCCGCTGCCCATCCTGCATGGTCTGGGGCGCGTTCTGGGTCTGTTCATCTACGCCCTTCCGGGCCGTTACCGCAGCCGCCTGCGCGCCAATGCCGCCCAGGCGGGCTACCCGCAGGCCGCCTTCGCGCGCCGCGCCGCCGCTGAATCGGGGGCCATGATCGTGGAGACCCCCAAGGTGTGGCTCTATCCCGAATACTGCGTCGCCCGCACGTTCTCGAATGACGATCACGTCATCACCGATGCCCTGGCCGAGAATCGCGGCATCCTTTTCCTCACGCCGCACCTGGGCTGCTACGAGATCACCGCGCGCCATATTTCGGGCCTCGTCCCCCTGACGGTCATGTTTCGACCGCCGCGCCAGCGCATCCTCGTGCCCATCATGGAACACATCCGGGATACGCCCCGCGTGACGGCGGTGCCGGCCACGACGCAAGGCGTCCGCGCCTTCGTGCGCGCGTTGAAACGCGGCGAGTCGGTAGGTATGCTGCCCGACCAGGTGCCCAGCAGCGGCACCGGCGTGTGGGCCACTTTTTTCGACAAGCCGGCCTACACCGTGACGCTGCCGGGCAAACTGGCGATCCAGACCGGTGTTGCCGTTATCATCGCGGTCGGCGAACGCTTGCCGCGCGGCAAAGGATGGCGCATCCATTTCACCCGCGTTCCGGATCCTATCCCCACCGATGCGCGCCAGCAGGCGCAACTGTTCAACTCGCAGATGGAAACCTTGATTCGTCGCATTCCCGAGCAATACCTCTGGAGCTATAACCGCTACAAGGCGCCGGCTGGCGCGCCGCAACCGTCGGATGTCATGTCGGCCGATGCGTCATGAGTAGTGTGAAGACGCGCGCGCTTACCGCGCTGCTGTCGTGGTTCGGGCGCATGCCGACGGCCAACCGCCTGCGGATCGGGGCGGCGCTGGGCTGGATCGCCATGCGCGTGGCCAAGCGGCGCGTGCACATCGTGCGCACCAATATCGGGTTGTGCTTCCCTGGCGAGCCTGTGGCGGTGCGTGAGCGTTGGGTGCGAGCGCACATGCGCGCGCTGGCGCAGTCGTTCGTCGATCGGGGCGTCTTGTGGTTCGGCACGCGTGAAGCCATCGACGCGATGATCGAGGTGCGCGGATTCGAGCATGTGCCGCCGCTGCGCGCAGCCAAGCGGCCGATCATTTTCCTGGCGCCCCACTTCGTGGGCCTGGATGCGGCAGCGACCATCCTGACGATCAAGGTCGAAGCCGGGGCCACGATGTATACCCCCCAAAGCGATCCCGATATCGACGCCATCGTGCGCGCCGGGCGCGGCCGCTTCAACGACATCCATCTGGTGAGCCGCAAGGAAGGCATTCGCGGTTTGATCCGCCATCTCCGTGCCGATCGCCCGCTGTATTACCTGCCCGATATGGATTTCGGCCGCGAAGGATCGATCTTTGTGCCGTTCTTCGGCATCCCGGCCGCCACGATCCCCGCCACGGCGCAGATCGCGCGCAAGTTCGACGCGGCTGTCCTGCCGGTGATCGAGACCTGGGACCCGGAAACCGGCCGCTATCTGGTCGAAGTGCTGCCGCCGATGACCGACTTTCCAGGCGACGATTCCCTGGAAGACGCGACGGCACGACTGAACCGCGATCTGGAAGACTGGGTGCGTGCGCGCCCAAGCCAGTACTACTGGGTGCATCGGCGTTTCAAGACGCGGCCGCCCGGTGAACCGAAAATTTACTGACACCTGTTTCGCCCCCGGCTTATGCGCGATAATGCCGGGATGATCTGGAATTTCACCAAAATGCATGGCGCTGGCAACGACTTCGTCGTGCTCGACGGCGTCCGGCAGTCCATCGAGATGACGCCGGAGCGCGCCCGCGCGCTCGCCGACCGCCATTTCGGCATCGGCGCCGATCAAATCCTGGTGGTCGAACCGGCCACGCGCGACGACGCCGACTTTCGTTATCGCATCTACAACGCCGATGGCGGCGAAGTGGAGCACTGCGGCAATGGGGCCCGCTGTTTCGTGCGCTTCGTGCACGAGCAGGGTCTTTCCGACCGCAACCCGCTGCGCGCCGAAATCGCCACCGGCGTCATTCTGCTGAACGAAGGCGACGATAATCAGGTCACCGTCGACATGGGCAGCACCCGCTTCGACCCGGCCGACCTGCCCTTCGAAACGGTCGGTCTGGCGTCACGCGCCGAGGGCGACGCCATTCTTTGGGCGTTGCCCATCGAAGGCGAACTGCAGCCGGTGTGGCTATCGACCGTCGCCATTTCCAACCCCCATGCCGTGCAGATCGTCGATGACGTCGATCATGCCCCCGTCGAACGGGTAGGCCCGCGCATCGAGTCGCATCCGCGCTTTCCGCGCCGCGTCAACGCCGGCTTCATGCAGATCGTCGATCGGCACCATATCCGCTTGCGGGTGTATGAGCGTGGCGCCGGCGAAACGCTGGCCTGCGGCACCGGCGCCTGCGCCGCCGTCGCAGCCGGCATTCGACGCGGCGTGCTCGATAGCCCGGTCGCGGTGCACACCCGCGGCGGCACCCTTCATATCGCGTGGGACGGTCAGGCATTGCGCATGACCGGACCTGCCGTTTCCGTTTTCCCGGGCCAGATCGATATCGACGCACTCGTCTTTTCTCTGGCCCTCACCCGTTGAATGCCATGACCGAATCCCAAGACCTCGACGCTTCGGACGTCGCTGCTTTCCTGCAGGCACGCCCGGACTTTTTCCAGACGCACGCCGACGTGTTCGCCACGCTGGAGATTCCCTCGCCGCACGGCACCCGTGCGATTTCGCTGGGCGAGCGCCAGATTCTGACGCTGCGCGAGCGCAACCGCGATATCGAATGGCGGCTGGCCGAACTGATCCGCAATGCCACCGCCAACGAGTTGATCGGTCAGCACATCACCCAGTGGAGCGCGCGTTTGCTCGGCGAAAGCGTGCCCCATCGCATTCCCGCCGAGATTGCGCTGGGCCTGGCCGAACAATTCAAATTGAGCGATGTCGCCTTGCGCGTGTGGGATCTGGCCGGCGCCGCCGGTTGCGGCTTTACCGACGGCGTATCGGACGATGTGCGGACGTTTGCCGCCAGTTTGAAAAAACCCTATTGCGGCAACGACACCGGATTCGAGGCGGCCGGCTGGCTGCGCGAACCGCCCAAGTCGTTGGCCCTCGTAGCGCTGCGCACCGCCGCCGATGCCCCCACGATCGGGTTACTGGTACTCGCCTCGGATGACGCCCAACGCTTTCACACCGAGATGGGCACCGCTTTTCTCGATGTGATCGCGCAGTTGGCCGCGGCCGCCCTGCAGCGCCTGAATGCCCCGGCCACCTCTGAGTTCGGCGTGGACGGCGTGGCAGCCAACGGCTCGCCCGCGCCGTTGCCGCCCGCATAAACCCATGCCGCCATGACGATGCTTCCCGCTCCGATGGAGAACTGGCTGCAGCATCTGGCGGCGCATCGCCGATATTCGCCGCATACGCTGAGCGGCTACCGGCACGATCTGGCGCGCCTCGTCGCCCTCGCCGATGGGCGCGAGCTGACCGCGCTCGCCCAGGGACACATCCGTCAATACATCGGCCGCGCGCACGCGCAGGGCCTGGGCGCGCGCAGTCTGGCGCGCACCTTGGCGGCCTGGCGGGGGTTCTATCAATGGTGGGGGCCGCAGGTCGGCCTCGCCGCGAATCCCGTTGCCGGCGTGCGTGCGCCCAAAGCAGCACGCGGGTTGCCCAAGGCACTGTCGGTCGAACATGCGCAAGCCTTGCTCGACCGCCCGACCGGCACGGGCAGCAGCGATCCGGTCGCCCTGCGCGACCAGGCGATGTTCGAGTTGCTGTACGCCAGCGGCCTGCGATTATCGGAACTGGTCGGCCTTGACGTGCAATACCTGCGCGAGGGCGACTACACGTCGGCGAGCTGGCTCGACCTGCCGGAGCATGAAGTCAATGTGGTGGGCAAGGGCAACAAGCGCCGCAATGTGCCGGTGGGCAAGCAGGCGATCGCCGCACTGGAAGCGTGGCTGGCGGTTCGCGCGGCGATGCTCGCCCCCGATGCCGCAGTCAGCGATCGCGCGGCGCTTTTCCTGGGCACGCGCGGCGCGCGCATTTCACCGCGGGTGGTGCAATTGCAATTGCAGCGCGTGGCGCAATCGGCCGGACTGCCCACCCACGTGCACCCCCACGTGTTGCGCCATAGCTTTGCGAGCCACGTGCTGCAATCGGCGCAGGATCTGCGCGCCGTGCAGGAGATGCTGGGTCACGCCAACATCTCCACCACCCAGATCTACACGCGACTCGATTTCCAGCACCTGGCAAAGGCCTACGACCAGGCGCATCCGCGCGCCAATCGCAAAACACGCTGAGCCGTCAGGCGCCGCCCCAGGCAGCAGGGCAACGCAAGACGACCTTTACGCCGCGTCTAGAACGTGGTCCGTACACCCAACATGATCGAACGTCCGGCAAGCGGCGCCGCGCGCGAAATGAACGAGGCGTGGTTGTAGGCGAGCTTGTCCAGAAGATTATTGCCACGCAGGTAGATCGTGGTGGCGTCCTTGGGACCCAGACTGGTGCGATAGCTCACGATCGCGCTCACCAGATCGTAGCCACCGGTGCGCGATTCGAAGTCGGCGATATCGTTCTGACGAAACACATGCGCCACTTCGACGCCCGCGCCCCACTGCTGCCACGTGGCATCGCCTCGCACACCCAGTCGGGCCGCTGGAATACGGGGCAGGTTGCCCTGACCGCCAGTGAGCTTGCCGCGCACGTAGTCGCCGAACACACTCGCTGAGAATATCGGCGTGAACCGGTGCCGGATCTCGCCTTCGATACCCGTGAATTCGGCGTCTTGCTGCGCATACTCGATCAAACGAAAATCCTCGAAGCGATCCAGGGTGTTGGCGTAGATGTAGTCCTTCACGCGATTATGAAAGGCACTCACACTGAACGTCGTATCGCCTGCGGTCTTGCGCAGCGTCAGATCGATGTTTTGCGACGTTTCCGCTTTCAGGTCGGCATCGCCGATTTCGAATGTGTTGGTGGCCAAGTGCACGCCGTCCGCATACAGCTCCTGTGCGGTCGGCAAGCGCTGCGAGCGCGACAACGACAGCGCCACCGAGTACTGGGGCGCGAAGTCCCAGATCGCCGAGGCCGAGAACGAATTGCCCGTGAGATCGGATGCCGGCTGCCCATCGACGGGCTTCACGCGCTGCCAATCGTGACGGGCGCCGAACTCCAGGCGCCAGGCGTCTGCAAGCCGATACTCTTCGAGCAGAAAGAGGCCCGTCGAACGGGTTTTGCTGCGCGGCAGAAAACCCTCTTCACCGTCTGCACGAAAATCGCTGTACGCGTTTTGCACGCCCACGACGCCGCGCAATCCGAGCACCGGTTTATGCTCGACTTCAAGTCGGGCGTCGTAGCCGCGGTTGCGGAAAATCGTGCCGGCAGCGCCGTCTTCGATTTCGCTGTGCTTGTAATCCGTCAGGCCGCCGCGCAGCCGGATCTTCTCGATACCCGCGATCGGCTCGCGATACTCGCCACGCAGATCGAAACGCTCGCTGCGCAGCTTGACGTAAGGCGGCGGTTCGGCGCCGTGCTCATGATCATGGTCGTGCGCATCGCCTTCTTCCTCACCGTGATCGTGACCATGACCGCCGCAGTGCAATGTGGAACCATGCGGGTGGCAGCCCTCGTACTCGTGGTTGTGGCCCGGCAAACCGTACTTGCTGTCCAGATAGGTATAGGCCACGCCCAGGTAGCCACGCGGCGTGATCCACGAGAGTCCCAGGCTGCCCTGCTGCGACTTGCTGTACGACCCATCGACATGCCGCGACGACCAGTCCGGCACGCGGTAGTCATCGCTCTCGCGCTTCATGCCCTCCACGCGCACCGCGAAGTTGCCCTCGCCTGCCGTGATGCCGACGGCGCCGGCCCGCTCGCGCGTTCCCGTCGCACCGCGCACTTCGGCCTCGCCTTCAACGCCGTTTTCAGGCACTGCCGTCGGGATCTTGTTATCAAGCACGTTGACCACGCCACCGATTGCGCCGCCGCCATACAGCAGGGTAGCGGGGCCGCGCAGCACTTCCACCTTGCGGGCCAGCAAAGGTTCGATCGTGACCGCATGATCCGGCGACACACTCGACGCATCCTGCAGTTCAGATCCATCCGACAGCACCTTGACGCGCGGCGCCGTTTGCCCGCGAATCACCGGCCGGCTTGCGCCCCCGCCGAAGGTATCGGCATGAATGCCGGGCAGGCCGTTGAGCGTGTCGCCCAATGTCGATTGACGCCGCGACATCAAGCCATCGTCGTCCAGCACGATGACGGGCGTGGTCATGCTGTCCACCGCCGTGCCCAGCGCGCTGGCCGAGACGGTGATGGGCGCAAGGATGGCGGGCGAGACGGCTGCGGGGGACGCGGCCGGGATGCGCTGTTGGGCCACTGCGAAGGGAGAAAGCGAAGCCGTGGCGAGCGCCAGGGCCAAAGGTGAGATGCGAAGACGCATGGGGCATTCCTGTCCGGTATTCGATACGAGACGGAATGATATATAGTTTCATTACATAATGGAACGATATAACGTTTTATTTATTCACATTCCAGCGCGAGTGTTGCCTCACCCCATCATGGCCATCTGCCCACCCAGCAGCGATATCCCCAATAGCAGCACCGCAATCGCCGCCAGCGCCTGTATGCCGTAGCGTAGCGGACCCATCCAACGGCTGCCGCCGCTGCGCCCGATTCGCTCGGCCAGCGCACCGGCACCTACCGCCAGACACGCCAGCGCCGCCACCGTAAGACCGGTGCCCAGGCCCATCGCCAACGCCGACGCGATGCCGGCAAACAGGAAATCCTGAGAGAGCGCGAACACCAATACGATGATCGCGCCACTGCACGGACGCAGGCCAACGGCCGCGATGGCCGACCAAGCACGCCGCAGATTGAGCGGGCCGCTGACCAATGCCGGATCCGGTACATGGGCGTGCCCGCATCCGCAGGCATCGTCGTGGACATGATCGTGGTGATGCAAGTGAACCCGGGCAGCCTCGTGGTGATGGCGATGCGAATGGTCCTCTGCAGACGCATGCGAATGCGCATCGGCATGAACATGGACGTGGGCATCAGCAGGGGCATGGTGGGCATGCGGCTCACCTGCAGGTGCACCACGCCGCCACAACGGCCGCACCGCGCGTGTCCACACAAGATACGCACCGAGTGCGGTAATCACCGCGTACGACACCGCTTCCAACCACCACGTGGCCTGATTCATCGTGGCCGCCGTCACGTTCAATACCGCCGCGAGCACGAGCACCATTGCGATGGCCACCAACGCCTGCACCAGTGCCGACAGCATCGCCAGCAAGGCGCCATTGCGTGCCGTTTGCCGGTTGGCGAGCACATACGCCGTGATCACCGCCTTGCCGTGCCCCGGGCCCATCGCGTGGAATACGCCGTACGCGAACGACAGCCCGATCAGCGTCCAAGCCGCATGGCCATCCTGCTGCCACGCCCGCACCGCATGCGTGAGCTGCCGATAAAAGTGCGATTGCCAGATCGACACCTGGCCGAAAAAGCCCGACAACCATTCCGGCCCGGTGCCGCCCCGCGCCGATTCAGGCACACCGAACGGATGCGCGCCTTGTGCCCCGGCTGTCGGTGCCCAGAGCGCAATGATCCCAAGTGCCATTCCGATAGCGATCACCACCATCGCGTCACGCCATACGCGACGGGCAAACGCGGGCGAAATGCGCATTGCTGTCTTTGACGCCGCCGCTTGCCACATCGGCTTTACGGCACGTACCGCCGCACCCTTGCCCAATCGGCCTCGATCCCGCAGGCGCTGCCTCTGCATCACGATGCCGCGCATGCCACCTCGACACGATGCGTGAGTCCCTTGGTGATCGCCAGCAACTCGTCGGGCAAGCTGTCGGGATCGGGCGGAATGGCGGCGAGTTGTTGCATGGTGGCGTAGTCCAATTGGCGAGGCGGCCGGTAGGTCGGCTTGCACGTCGACGGTGCTCCGGACGCCAGCGCGATCGCGCCCGGCGCATCGAACGCATAGGCCACGAAATACGTGGGGTCGTAGATGTCGATATCGGCTCGCTTGCCGGCCAGCGCGACCGGCTTGGCCAATGGCAACGTAAAGCGCAACACCAAACGCTGCAGCTTGGCATCCCATTGCACTGCCGGGTCGCGCGGCGGCGCGTATTGAAGCGATTCGCCATCGACCGTCACGCGTGTGAAGTAGTGCGAGATCGGATCCCCCAAGGCCTGCATCCAGTCATCGGCCATGGCCCGTAATTTATCGGGCGGATACGCGCCGCCCTTTTGCTTTTTCACGCCTTGCATGGCGTAGGTCGAAAACATCTCATCAAACATCCACCGCTGCTCGATCGCCGTCAGATTGCCCGCCGCATCCACATCGAACACGGCACGTGCGTCGATCCACATATGCGGATGGGCGAGTGTCGCAACCGGCCAGCACACCGCCTGCGCGAGCGCCAACCCGGCGAGGCGCCGCGTAACGGGCAACCGCGCCGCCCGGTGGATCAGGGCTGCAAGGCGTTGACGAGTTGTTTGGCGTTCCATTCGAACATTCCGAGGTAAGTCGCAGCCGGCTGCCCTGGCTTGGACAGCGCATCGGAGTAAAGCGTGCCGCCGGTGCGCGCCCCGGTTTCGCGGGCGATCTGCTCGACCAGACGCGGGCTGCTGATGTTTTCAACAAAAACAGCTCGAATCTTATCGCGCTTCACCTGGGCGATCAGCCGCGCCATATCGGCCGCAGAAGGTTCCGCGTCGGTCGACATGCCCACCGGAGAGATGAACACGATGCCATAGGCCTGGCCGAAGTATCCGAAGGCATCGTGCGAGGTGACCACCTTGCGCTGTGCCGCGGGAATGGCCGCAAACTGTGACGTGATGCGGGCATTCAAGGCTTGCAGCCGATCCACATAAGCGGCCGCGCGAGCCCGATAGCCAGCGGCACGCGCCGGATCGGCGGCAGCGAAACCTTCGGCGATGTTCTGCGCGTAACGCACGCCGTTGCGCAGATCCTGCCACGCGTGCGGATCGTTGCTGCCGTGATCGTGCGCGCCGTGCGCGTGACCGGCGGCGTGTTTATGCCCGTGGGCATCGGCGCCTGCCTTGTCGTGATCATGATCGTGACCGCCATCCTTACCTTGATCATGCTCATGGTCATGATCATGGCCGCTTGCAAACGGGCGTGGCGTCACACCCGTACTGGCCACGATCGTCTGCCCCTTGAAGCCCGACGATTGCGTCAACCGCGGCAACCATGCCTCGAAGTCCAGGCCGTTCACCACCAACACGCGCGCGGTACTCAAACGTTTGGCGTCCTGCGGCGTGGGCTCGTAGCTGTGGGCATCGCCATCGGGTCCCACCAGCGTGTCGACCTTGACATCGGGGCCCCCGACTTCGCGGGCGATGTCGGCCAGAATGGAAAAGCTGGCCACCACGGACATCGGAGCGTCGGCCGCGTGAACCGCACCGATGTTCAGCGCCATGAGTGCGGCCGATAGCAAACCCAGAGTGCGGCGGCGTGCCGAGCGCGTCGAGTTCATTTGTATTCTCCGTTAGGGGGCCAGGCCGAGCCGGCTGGCGGTTTGGCGCGGCGCGCCAGATAGACGAGACCGCCATACGGCCCGCCAACGACTGAAATCAGATAGGCCGCGCCGGCGCTCAGGATGATGGCGGGCGATGCGGTCACGTTCAGGTGATAAGAAATGAGCAGGCCCACCACGGCCGAGCACGCGCCCACGGCGCACGCCAGCGCGATCTGGCCACCCGCGGAGCGGGCCCAGAAACGCGCGGCGGCGGCCGGCAACATCATCATGCCCACCACCATCAGGGTGCCGAGCACCTGAAAGCCGGCGACCAGATTCATCACCACCAAGGTCAGGAAGACCATGTGCACGAAGGATCCGCCGCCGCCGCTCGCACGCAAAAAACCCGGATCCAGGCACTCCGCCACCAGCAGGCGATAAACGATCGCCAGAACGATCAATGTCAGCGATGCGCACACGGTGACCAACATCAAGGCATCGTCGCCCAGCCCGAGCACCGTGCCGAACAGCACATGCAGCAGATCCATGTTCGAGCCGCGCACCGATACCAGCAGCACGCCCAGGCCCAGCGAGATCAAATAGAACGCTGCAAAGCTCGCGTCCTCACGTAAAGGCGTCAGACGCGCCACTGCGCCAGCAAGCAACGACACGGCCAGGCCCGTCAAGGCGCCGCCGATCATCATCGCCGTGAGCGAGAGCCCGGACAGCAAGAATCCGGCAGCCACGCCCGGCAAAATGGCATGCGCCATCGCATCGCCCATCAAACTCATGCGCCGCAATACGAGAAACACGCCAAGGGGCGCGGCGCCGAACGCCAGCGCAGTCGCGCCAGCCAAGGCGCGGCGCATGAAGCCGAAATCGATGAACGGCGCGGCCACCAAGTCATATAGCGTCATCGCGCTGCCTCATGACGGTCGCGCGCGCGGCGCAAGTTCTCGGGCGTCAGCACCTCTGCCGTCGGTCCCCACGCGATCACGTCGCCCGCCAGAAGCAACGTCCGCGGGAAATATTCGCGCACCAGTTCCAGATCGTGCAGCACCGCAATCACGCCCTGCCCCTGCGTGTGCCCGTCGCACAGCAACGCCATCAGTTCTTCGGTCGTGTGCCGGTCGACCGCCGCGAACGGCTCGTCCAGCAACACCATATCGGCGTCCTGCATCAACATGCGCGCAAACAGCACCCGCTGCAGTTGACCGCCCGACAACGTCCCAACTGCGCGATCGGCGGCATCGCTCATGCGCACCACGGCGAGCACCCGCTCGGTGCGCGCATGCTCGGCGGCCGACAGTCGCGACCAGGGACCGGTGCGGCGCCACGCGCCCATGGCCACCAGGTCATAGACCGACATCGGAAAACTGCGATCGAGATCGCCGGCCTGCGGCAGCCACGCCAGCGCTCCGCGATCGGCGTCGCGCACATGCACCCGGCCGGACCCGGGCCGCAGTAGCCCCATCATGCCCTTCATCAACGTGGACTTTCCGGCACCGTTGGGTCCGACGATGGCCGTCATCGCGCCGGGCGAGAATCGCCCGGTGACGTTGCGTACCGCCGCGCGCCCGCGCCAACCGAATGACGCGGCCTCCAGCTCGATCGAGGCGCGCGGCCCACCGCGCGCCGGCAGCACGCCCGCCATCATGCCGTCCACCATCCCAGCGCCCAGCCGGTCAACGCCCATAAGGCTGCCGCCACTATCACTGCGCCGCCGACGCGCGCGCCAGCCGACGCCAGTAATAGAGAGGACCGGCGGGTGGGGGGCAGCGAGGTGCCGGTAAAACGAGGGGATGCCATGCAGAAGGACGCGCTGTCTAACTAAAGGATGTTATATCATACCATCTGACCAATGGGCTTTCCGACCTGTTTTCTGATACCGTGCGGGGGTCGTGGGCGCATGCGCCCGCTTTTGCTCAAGAACAGTGTTTTCGCGTCATGACCGCACCCGCCCGCTCCGCCCGTTCCAAGCCCGTCACCGATCGTCTCGATGTGGCCGAAGCCTTGTGTGCGGAACGCGGCAAGCGGTTAACGCCCATCCGGCGCAAGGTGCTTGAGCTGCTGCTCAAGCATGACCGCAGTCTGAAAGCGTACGAACTGCTCGAAGAAATGCGGGCTGTTCATCCGGGCGCGGCGCCTCCGACCGTTTACCGGGCGCTGGATTTTCTGCTGGAAGAAGGGCTGATCCATCGCCTGGACGCCGTCAATGCCTGGAGCGCCTGCCACGACGCCGGCGGGGAACCTCACGATCTGCTGGTGGTCTGTACCCGATGCGGCAACGTGGCCGAGATCAGCGATCCCGCCATGAGCCAACAACTGGCCGACCGGGTTGCAAAAACGGGATATGCCCTCACTTCTCACGAAACCGAAATCCGTGCCTTGTGTCCGGCCTGCCAAAAAGTGACGGATCACGACGGCAGTCACAGCCATGCGCACGGCCATAGTCACAAACATTGATTTCGATGGTAATCAAACGGGTGAGCGGGTATGACCCGAACGCGCTCCGTTTTGACGGCTTCGTAAATGTTCTTACCAGGCATGTCCGGCAGACGCTTTGGGGTTTGCCCCCTGGACTCGACTGTGCTGTAATCCGGCGTCCGGTCGCATGGCCGGCCCCTTTTCGCCTCATCGCGCACACATCTGTTTGCTGCGAACTTTGAACTTCTGGTTTGTCATGACTACCCCACGCAGCTTGGACAAAATGGTCCCCGTTACGATCCTCACCGGTTTCCTCGGTGCGGGCAAGACGACGCTGCTCAAGCGCATCCTGACCGAATTTCACGGCCGCCGCGTCGCCGTCATCGAAAACGAGTTCGGACCCGAGAGCATCGATAACGAATTGCTCATCCAGGACAGCGACGAGCAGATCATCGAACTCAGCAACGGCTGCGTGTGCTGCACCGTGCGCGGCGACCTGATGAATACCCTGACCGACCTGCGCATCAAGCGCGAGGCCGGCACGCTCACCTTCGAACGCGTCATTCTCGAGACCACCGGCATGGCCAACCCCGGTCCGGTGTGCCAGACGTTCTTCATGGACGACGAAATCGCCGAATATTATCGGCTCGATGCTGTCGTGACCGTGGTGGACGCCCTGCATGGCATGAGCACGCTGGACGAGCAGCCCGAAGCCCAGAAGCAGGTCGGCTTTGCCGACCGCATCCTGATCTCGAAGAAGGATCTGGTCAACGAGGCCGACTACCAGGCCCTGCGTCATCGCGTGGCGCGCATCAATCCGCGCGCACCGATCACCCCGGTCAATTTCGGCGAAGTGGACCTGAAGTCGATCATCGACATCAGCGGCTTCAACCTCAATTCCATTCTCGACATCGACCCCGATTTCCTGGCCGCCGATCACCCGGATGCCGCGCACGATCACGATCATGGTCATGACCACGATCATGGGCACGACCATGGCCACGATCACGATCACGACGATCATGACCACGATCCGGCCACGTGTACGAATCCCGCGCACAACCACGGCCATCACCATCATCACGTCCACGACGATGAAATAGGCGCCTTCGTCTTCCGCGCCGACAAGCCGTTCGATCCCGTCCGCCTGGAAGAGTTTCTCGGCGGCGTGGTGCAGGTTTATGGCCCCGACCTGCTGCGTTACAAAGGCATTCTGTACATGAAGGGCCTGAATCGGCGCATGCTGTTTCAGGGTGTTCACATGATGATGGGCGCGGAACCCGGCAAACCCTGGGGAGCCAAGGAAAAGAAATCGACCAAAATGGTCTTTATTGGCCGCAAGTTGCCCCAGGATATCTTTACCCGGGGATTGGAGCAGTGTCTGGCGGCGTAAATCAGTAGCAGTTGCAGTCGTGCGCGCCGCACGGAATCGAATCACAACGGAGTGTTTTCATGGCTACCAAGGCAGCAACCAAAAAATCAAGTAAATCGGGCGATGCGCCGATTGATCTGCCCAGCGAACAAGAATTGCTGGCCATGCCCGAGTCCGACTATATGAACGACCGCCAGCTGGCATTCTTCCAGGATCGTCTGCGCAAGCTTGAACAAGGCATCTTGAGCAACGCCGGCCAAACGACCGAGCACCTGCGCGAAACGCAGTTTGTGCCCGATCCCGCCGACCGCGCCACGATCGAAGAAGAGCATGCGCTCGAGTTGCGCACGCGCGACCGCGAACGCAAGCTGCTCAAGAAAGTGCAGCAATCGATTGCGCGCATCGATAGCGGCGAGTACGGCTGGTGTGAAGAGACGGGGGAGCCGATCGGCGTTCCGCGCCTGCTTGCCCGTCCGACTGCCACCTTGTCGCTCGAGGCGCAAGAACGCCGCGAAAAACGTCAGAAACTTTACGGCGACTGATTCCCGCCGTACGACGCCTGGTGTCGACTGAAGAAGGGTTGTGTCTCGCAAGAGACGCAGCCCCTTTTTTTTATCGGGTTTGTCCCCATGTACCCCCTTCACAGGGAAGACAAGCATGGAACAATTTCACGCCACGACCATCATTTGCGCCCGCCGCGGCAACCATGTCGCCCTGGGCGGGGATGGCCAAGTCACGCTTGGCAATATCGTCATCAAAGGCACGGCGCGCAAGATCCGCCGCCTGTATCACGACAAGATTCTCGCAGGCTTCGCCGGTGCCACCGCCGATGCCTTCACGCTGCAGGAACGCTTCGAAGCGAAGCTTGAAAAGCACCAGGGCAATCTGATGCGCGCGGCGGTCGAACTCACGCGCGACTGGCGCACCGATCGCGTGCTGCGCCGCCTCGAAGCGATGCTCATCGTGGCCGACACCGAACACACGTTGGTGCTCACTGGCAACGGCGACGTGCTCGAACCCGAAAACGGCCTGGCCGCCATCGGTTCGGGAGGTAGCTACGCGCAAGCCGCAGCCCTCGCGCTCTTGCAGAACACCGACCTGCCGCCTGAAGCGGTCGTCAAGAAAGCCCTCGAAATCGCCGGCGATCTGTGCATCTACACCAACCAGAATCACGTGATCGAAACGCTCGGCTCCTGATCTGAACAAAGGCTCAACCGACATGTCCGCATCCAACATGACGCCCGGAGAGATCGTCTCCGAACTCGACAAATACATCGTAGGCCAGAACAAGGCCAAGCGCGCCGTCGCCGTTGCCTTGCGCAACCGCTGGCGCCGTCAGCAAGTGGCCGAACCGCTGCGCCACGAAATTCATCCCAAGAACATTCTGATGATCGGCCCCACGGGCGTGGGCAAGACCGAGATCGCTCGCCGTCTGGCCAAGTTGGTCAACGCGCCGTTCATCAAGATCGAAGCCACCAAGTTCACTGAAGTCGGTTACGTGGGCCGCGATGTCGACACCATCATCCGCGACCTGACCGAATACGCCATCAAGCAAACGCGCGAAATCGAAATGCGCCGCGTCCGTTCGCATGCCGAAGACGCCGCCGAAGATCGCATCCTCGATGTGCTCGTGCCGCCCTCGCGCAACAGCAGTGGCGAGCCGGAACGCGGTGAAGACAGCACCGCGCGCCAGACCTTCCGCAAGCGTTTGCGTGAAGGCACGATCGACGACCTCGACATCGAGATCGAGATTGCGCAGTCGCCCCAGCAGATGGACATCATGGGGCCACCGGGCATGGAAGAGATGACCGAGCAGTTGCGCGGGATGTTTGCCGGGTTGGCGAAGGACAAGAAAAAGCCACGCAAGATGAAGGTCAAGGAAGCTTTTAAGCTTCTGATCGACGAAGAGGCGGCCAAGCGCGTCAATGAAGACGACCTCAAGACGGCCGCCATCGCCAACGTCGAGCAGAACGGTATCGTGTTTCTGGACGAAATCGACAAGATTGCCGCCCGCCAGGAAGGCGGCGCCAGTGGCGGCGAAGTGTCGCGCCAGGGCGTGCAGCGGGATCTGCTGCCCCTCGTGGAAGGCACCACCGTCACCACGCGCTATGGCATGGTGCGCACGGACCACATCCTCTTCATCGCATCGGGCGCCTTCCATCTGGCGCGTCCGTCGGACCTGATCCCGGAGTTGCAGGGCCGTTTCCCGATCCGCGTCGAGCTCGATTCGTTGTCGGCCGAGGACTTCGTGCGCATTCTGTCCAACACCGACGCGTCGTTGACCAAGCAGTACACCGCCTTGATGGAAACCGAATCGGTGAAGCTCGACTTCACCGACGAAGGCGTGGCGCGGTTGGCCGAGTTGGCATTCTCGGTCAACGAGAAAACCGAGAATATCGGCGCGCGCCGTCTCTACACCGTAATGGAAAAGCTGCTGGAGGACTTGTCCTTCGACGCGACCGCCAGCTCGGGCGAATTCGTGAAAATCGATGCCGCCTACGTGAACGACAAGCTCGAGGAAGCCGCGGGCAGCCAGGATCTGGCGCGCTACGTGCTTTAAGACGTGCGCCGCTCGACAGCCAAAGCCGCCCCTCGGGGCGGTTTTTTTGCGTCGCTGTTTACCCGGTATGAATACGCCGCACGTTAGCCACGTAGAGACGGCCAGAACGACACTCATGGCCTGAGCGTTATTCGGGTACGGTGCGGCCCCCTGGAACCTCCCAGACGTGCAAAAGCCGCCCTCGGGCGGCTTTCTGGTGCGGACCTAGGCAACTTCGCCTACTTCTTCAGCTCCGTCACCACATAGCTGTCGTTTTCCCGCTTGGCGGTAAACGAGACCTTATCGCCCGCTTTCACGCCTTCAAGCAGATTGGGGGCAGCCTGATACACCAGCGTCATGGCCGGCAAATCGAGCGCCGAAATCGCGCCATGCTTGATCGCGATCTTGCCGGTTGCAGCGTCCACCCGACGCACTTCGCCGGAGGAGTTGGCGGTTTGCGCCATCACGGCAGAGGTCGCGGCCGTGGCCACCACGGCACCGGCAATTGCACACAACAGTTTTCGTCTTAAAAATGCCATAGTCGTTCTCCTATGGAACGGCAGGGTCGCTCACAGCTGGACCCAAGCCTTCGGTGTAGGATACCCCATCATATTGCAAGGCATCATCGACATGGGAAACCGCTTATCCGTTATCGCCACCCGCACGGGTGACGACGGCACCACCGGTCGGGGCGACGGCGCGCGCCTGGGCAAGGACGAACCGCGCATCGCCGCGATGGGCGACGTGGACGAACTCAACAGCACGCTGGGCGTTCTGGCGGCTGAAGGACTACCTGAAGGCATCGCAGCCGACATTCTGACCGTCCAGCACGATCTGTTCGATATGGGCGCCGAGCTGTGTATCCCCGGGCACGTGGCGTTGCGCGACGCACAAGTCGCGTTTCTGGACACGCGACTGGCGCATTACAACGCCGAACTCGCGCCGCTCAAGGAGTTCATCCTGCCTGGCGGCACGCGCGCGGCCGCGCTCGCGCACATCTCGCGCACCGTATGCCGGCGCGCCGAACGCAGTGTGATTGCGCTGGGCCGCGACACGACGATCAACGCCCCGGTGCGTCAGTATCTGAATCGGCTCAGCGATTTGCTTTTCGTGCTGGCGCGCGCGCTCAATGCACATGCCGGTCGATCGGATGTGTATTGGCGCAGCGAACGACTCAGAAACGGATAACTGCGCCAGTGCACGGCGCGTTTGCGGCCTGACGGACACCAGGGGTCGCGGCCGCTATCTCTAGCGCATTCCCACGATTGAAGCGCCGGGCAACTGAAGCACCCTCAGATCCGCAGGGAGGAGATGCCGCTGCCGGCACCCCAAGGCTTCAGTTGACGCCGGCGGCGTGTGCCTGTTCGTCAGCGTGATAAGACGAGCGCACCATGGCGCCCACTGCCGCGTGCGAGAAGCCCATGTCGTAGGCCTCGCGCTCGTACATCGCGAAGGTGTCGGGATGCACATAGCGCAACACGGGCAGATGGTGCTCCGACGGCTGCAGATACTGACCGATCGTGAGCATATCCACGTTGTGGTCGCGCATGTCGCGCATCACCTGCAGCACTTCTTCGTCGGTTTCGCCCAGACCCACCATGATGCCCGATTTGGTCGGCACATCCGGGTGCAGCTTCTTGAACTCGGCCAGCAGCTTGAGCGAGTGCATATAGTCCGACCCCGGACGCGCCTGCTTGTACAGGCGGGGCGCGGTTTCGAGATTGTGGTTCATCACATCGGGCGGGCCACCGTTGAGGATGTCCAGCGCGCGATCGAGGCGGCCGCGGAAGTCCGGCACCAGCACTTCGATACGTGTCGTGGGCGACAGCGCGCGCACGCGCTGAATGCACTCGACGAAGTGCGCCGCCCCGCCATCGCGCAGGTCGTCGCGGTCCACCGACGTGATCACCACGTACGACAGCTTGAGCGCTGCGATCGTACGCGCGAGATTCTCGGGCTCGTTGGTATCCAGCGGATCCGGCCGGCCGTGACCCACATCGCAGAACGGGCAACGGCGGGTGCACTTGTCGCCCATGATCATGAACGTGGCCGTGCCCTTGCCGAAGCACTCGCCGATGTTGGGACAGGACGCCTCTTCGCACACCGTGTGCAGATTGTGCTCCCGCAAGATGCGTTTGATGTCGTAGAAGCGCGAGCCCGGGGTCGCGGCGCGCACGCGGATCCACTCGGGCTTTCGCAGACGCTCGGCGGGCACGATCTTGATGGGAATGCGCGACGTCTTGGCTTGCGACTTCTGCTTTTGCGTCGCGTCATAAGACACGGGCGTGGCTTGCATATCGGAGGGCGGCGCGGTGCTCGCAGCAGCGGGCTGCAGGCTCGGTTCGTTAGGCGTGGACATAGAAACCCTTGAAGCGTTCGGCGCCGCACATGTCGGCCCCTGTGGACGCGATCCGGCGCAAAAATCTAGTGTACCGCGCTGAGCCCCCAGCCCCGAACCGCGCCGCGATGTGCGCCGCCAGCCGGTCATTCTTTATCTGTGCCGGTGCCCGGGCTCATTCAAACGGCAACCGCGTGCAACTTCAGGCCGAGCGCACGAGCCACCTTGAGAATGGTCGCAAAATCCGGGCTTCGGTTGCCGGAAAGCGCCTTGTATAAGCTTTCTCGAGAGACGCCCGCCTTTTTCGCTACGCTTGTCATGCCCTGTGCGCGCGCAATGTCACCAAGCGCCTTGGCGATGAAGGCGGCATCGCCGCCACTCTCTTCGATGCTTGCGTCCAGATACAAGGCCATTTCGTGTGGCGTTCTCAGATGCTTAGCCACGTCATAACGCGAGATTTCGGTTTTTGCCATCGTCGTTCAGTCTCATAAATTGGCAGCGAGCGCCGTTGCCAACGCGATGTCCCGAACTTGCGTTGACTTGTCTCCACCTGCCAAGAGGATGACGAGCTCATTTCTACGCAAAGCGTAATACACCCGATATCCCGGCCCCACGTCGATCTTCAGCTCGGACACAGTGGCTGACAGTCGCCGCCCATGGCCGGGATTGCCTGCGGCGAAGCGCTGAATACGTGCCTGGATACGGGCGCGACCATTCAGATCTTTGAGGCCGCTCAACCAAGCATTGAATTGCGAAGTGGCGACGATATTCATTATAGAACCGTAGCCCACTGACTACAAATTCTACAGTTCAAACCGTCTGATTTTTCAACGAACGAGAGGATTAGGCTGCCCCGAACCGCACAGCGATATGCGCCGCCAGCCGGTCCCCAGCCTCGATCAGATCGGCACGGCCGCCGGCCCGGGCGACGTCAGTGGTGACCAGGCCCTCATAGCCGCAGGGATTGATGCCAGCAAACGGTGCGAGATCGAGATCCACATTGAGCGCCACACCGTGATAAGCGCAGCCATTGCGGATCTTCACACCCAGCGCTGCGATCTTGGCGGGCAGGCCGGTTTGTGTGTCGATCAGATAGACGCCGGGCCGACCCGGCTGCCTACAGGCGTCCGGCACGCCCAACTCAGCCAGCGTGCGGATGGCGGCTTCTTCAAGCCACGCCACATATTCTTTGACGTACATGCCCGCCCGACGCAGGTCGATCAGGCTGTACGCGACCACTTGGCCCGGGCCGTGATAAGTGACCTGGCCGCCCCGATCGGTGTGCACGACGGGAATGTCGCCCGCGCAGAGCACATGCTCGGGCCGGCCCGCCTGCCCGAGCGTATACACCGGCGCATGCTCGCACACCCAGATGGCATCCGGGGTATCCGCCGTGCGGGCGGCGGTATAAGCCTGCATGGCCTGCCAAACGGTGAGATAGTCGGCAGGCCGTTCCAACCAGCGGTGCATGCTAGAGGATGATCTTGACCATCGGATGCGCGTGCAATTCGCGATACAGCGTATCGAGTTGCTCACGAGACGTCGCGCGTACGGTGAAGGTCAGCCCAATGTAATTGCCGCCTTTGCTAGGCCGCATCTCGACCGTGTTGGGGTCGAATTGCGGGTCATGTTTGACCACGACTTCTGTGAGCGTTTGCGCCAGCGCCGGATGCTGCTTGCCCATGACTTTGATGGGGAAGTCGCTGGGGTATTCGATGAGCGATTGTTCTGGGGGAATCTCGGGCATATTCATGGTCACCTCTCCAATCAAAGCGCGGCGATGCGGGCGTCGTAGGCCGCGCGCAACGCGGCATAGACCGCGCCGGGACGACCGGTGCCGACCGGCTGGCCGTCGAACGTGACGATCGGAAGCACCTCTTTGGTGGCCGACGTCAACAGCAACTCATCGGCCGCAGCAACTTCTGCCTGTCCGATGGGCCGCATCTCGAAAGGAATGCCGGCTTCGGCGGCCAGTTCGGCGACCAACCCGTAGCGGATGCCTTCCAGAATCAAATTATTTTTTGGCGGGCCGGATAGCGTGCCATCCTTGACCACCCAGATATTGGTCGACGAGCCCTCAGTGAGAAAGCCGTCGCGAAACTGGATCACTTCATCGACACCGGCGTCGACCGCTTGCTGCTTGGCCAACACATTACCCAGCAACGACACCGATTTGATCTCGCAATGCAGCCAACGCTCGTCGGCGATACCGATGGCGGCCATGCCCTTTTCACGCACAGCCGGGCCGGGCGGCACGAACGCGGTGGTCATGCCGAATACCGTGGGCACCACCGGTGTGGTGGGAAACGCGTGATCGCGCTTGGCCACGCCGCGGGTGATCTGCAGATACACGAAACACGTGGGCTGGGCGGCGCGTGCCACGAGTTGCTCGATGAGGTCGATCCATCCGGCACGATCGAACGGCGGCTCGATGCGCAGCGCCTTCAGGCTGCGATCCAGGCGATCGAGATGTTCCTTCATGCGGAAGGCATGCCCGTTGTAAACCGGCACGACTTCGTAGATCCCGTCGCCGAAAATAAACCCACGATCCAGCACGGAAACGTGCGCTTCGCCAATGCGCATGAATGCGCCATTCAAATAGACCTGACTCTCGTCCGGTACGCCCGTGATCATGCCGACCTACTCCTGATGCAAAAAAGGGGCAGGCGTGATGCCTGCCCCTCCATTATCGCGCCGAATGCCAAAAGGCGTCGGCCGCGTGAGATGGGATTACTTGGCCCACCAGCGCTTGGCCATATCGACCATGCGGCCAAAGAAGCCGGCGCGTTCGACGGGCTCCAGCACCACCAGCGGCTCGGTGCGCAGCACTTTGCCGTCGAGCGTGAGCTGCAGCGTGCCGACGTTCTGGCCTTTTTCGAGCGGCGCGATCAGCGGATCGTTGCGATTGGCAACGGGCTTGACCTCGGCACCCCGGCCGCGCGGCACGGAGATCGAGATCGGGCGCGGGGGGCCGAGTTTGACGACTTCGGTCTTGCCTTCCCACACGCGGGCGTCAAGGGAAGGCTGCGTGTTGTCGAACAGGTTCACGGTGTCGAAGTTCTGGAAGCTCCAGTTCAAGAGCTTGAGGCTTTCTTCGGCACGGCTGGCTTCGCTGTTGGCACCCACCACCACGGTCAGCACGCGACGGTCACCGCGCTTGGCGGTCGCGACCAGGCAGTAACCGGCCGCATCGGTATGACCGGTCTTCATGCCGTCGACCGACGGATCGGCCCACAGCAACCGGTTGCGGTTGGGCTGCGTGATCTTGTTGTACGTGTACTCTTTCTGGCTGTAGTAGTGGAAGTACTGGGGATGATCGGTGATCAGGTGCGACGCGAGCGTTGCCAGATCGCGCACCGACGTCATGTGCTGCGGGTCGGGCAGACCGGTCGCATTCATGAAATGCGTTTGATTCATGCCCAGGCGCTGGGCTTCCTGGTTCATCAGCGTGGCGAACGCGGCTTCGCTGCCGCCCACCGCCTCAGCCAGGGCCACCGAGGCGTCATTGCCCGATTGCACGATGACGCCTTGATTGAGCTCATCCACCGTCACCGGCTTGCGCGGCTCGATGAACATGCGCGAGCCGCCCGTGCGCCATGCTTTCTCGGAAATGGTGACTTGCTGATCCAGCGTCAGGCGTTTTTCATCCAGCGCATTAAAGACGACGTACGCCGTCATGATCTTCGTGAGCGATGCTGGCTCGACCTTGGTGTCGGGACTGGACGAGGCCAATACCTGCCCGCTGTTGACGTCGATCGAGATCCAGGCGCGCGCCGCAACGGTAGGCACGGGAATGGTGCCGAGATCGCTCACCTGCGAGACCACCGACCCATCCGTTTTGGCGACCTGCGAACCCGACGCCGCCGGCGGCGTGGGATTTGCCGCGGCAGCGGCAGCGGCGGGCGCAGCCGCCGTCTGCGCCAGGGCGAGCGGCGTCGATGCGAGCATCGAAACAGCTACGGCAGTGGCAACGGCACGACGAAGGGAGATCAGCGGGAACGAGCGAAATGCGGAGGATTGGGTCATCGAGCGGGGGGGTAGGTCGCAGAAAATTGGCACGCGACCGGCAACGGGCACGCGGCGCGAACATGATTATAGGCAGCGGCTGGGACAGATTCGAGCCACATGAGTTCCCAAATCGCCACAAACTTGCAACGTGATGCAACCCACAAGCGGGCCAAAGAACCGGAAAAAACGAAATAATCGGCAATTCCGCGACAAAGAAGTAACAAACTTCGTCATTCCAATTGAATCATCTTAAACTGCGCGCCTAACCGTTTCACCGTCCGCGCCGCCAGGCAGAAATCCCAACCCCGCCCACGCTCGCTCGCCGTTCAGCCCCCTCGCGGATCCGTCTTCATGAGTGGCAGTTACAACCTCTGGACTGTATTACTTTCGCTGGCCGTGGCCGGCATGGCGTCGTATACCGCGCTCAGTCTCGCCGGCCGAATCTATCTGGCGAGTTCGCACTTCGCACGCCGCATCTGGCTCACGGGCGGTGCCGTGGTGTTGGGCGTCGGCGTCTGGTCGATGCACTTCGTGGGCATGCTCGCTTTCAAGCTCCCCATCGAACTGGGCTACGACCTGAGCATCACGCTTTGGTCATTGGTGATTGCCATCATCGCGGGATACGTGGCGCTTTATGTGGCCACGCGCCGCGTCATGACGTGGCGCAGTTTGATCGGCGGCGGCCTGGTCATGGGGGCAGGCATTTCCGGCATGCATTATCTCGGCATGGCGGCCATGCGCATGGCACCCGGCATTGCCTACGATCCGCTGCTGTTCGCCGGATCCATCGCGATCGCCATCGGTGCCTCTCTGGCCGCGCTCTGGGTCGCCCACGCCCTGCGTCAGGAAGATCAGCGATTCCTGCTGGCCAAACGGCTCGCGGCCTCGCTGGTAATGGCGTTTGCGATCACCGGCATGCACTACACGGGGATGGCCGCCGCGCACTTCCCGCTGGGCAGCATTTGCATGGCGGCAAACAGCGATGGCATGGCGCCGCAGACCCTGACGTTTCTCGTCGCGGTGTTTACGGTGGCGATCATGTTGGCCACGCTGATTCTGTCGACCCTCGAATCGCGCTATTCGGCGTCCAAGCGCAACCTGACCGGATCGCTTGAAAAGCTCAACGTGGTGCTGCTGCGCATGGCCACCACCGATACGCTGACCGATCTCGCCAATCGAACCACACTCGTCAAAGCGATCGAGGACGCGGTCACGCTGGCCAAACGGCAGACGCACCATGTGGCGGTGTTGTTCATGGATCTGGACGGTTTCAAGTCGATCAACGACAGTCTGGGACATGCCGCCGGCGATCGGATGCTGAAGGCCTTCGCGCAACGCTTGCGCGAAACGATGGGTGACCGCGGCACGATCGCGCGCATCGGGGGCGACGAATTCGTGGTGTTGATCGATCGCCTCGAAGCGGCCGAGGACGCGGGCCCCTACGCGCGCGCCATCAAGCAAGCCATGCAGCGCGATCTGCTGGCGGGCGACACGGCACTGCGGGTGACACCGAGCATTGGCATTGCGACCTACCCGCGCGATGGCGACAGCGTCGACAGCCTGTTGTCGCATGCGGACCTTGCGATGTATGCCGCCAAGCAAGACGGGCGCAACACGTACCGCTTTTACGAATCGACGATGGGCGAGAATGCCGTCCGGATTCTGGCCATCCAGCAGGCCCTGCAGGATGCGTTGGCGCAGAACCGCTTCACCCTGCACTTCCAGCCCAAGTTTTCCGGCATGGCCAATCATCTGACCGGTGCCGAGGCGCTGATCCGCTGGACCGATCCGAAGCTGGGAGACTTGCAGCCCAACGACTTCATTCCGATCGCCGAAAAGTCAGGTCAGATCATCGACATCGGCCACTGGGTGCTGCGTGAAGTGTGCCGCTATCTGTGCGCCTGGGATGCGCATGGCCGCGCGCCGCTGAAGGTGGCCGTCAACTTGTCGCCGGTGCAGTTGCGTCATGCCACCGTGGTCGAGCAGATGCGAACCATCGTCGACAGCTATGGCGTGTCTCCAGAGCGCATCATGTTCGAGATCACGGAAACGGTGGCGATGAACGATCCCGATCTGACCGCGCGGATCTTTGCCGACTTTCATGCGCAGGGTTTCGAAATCGCGATCGACGATTTTGGTACCGGGTATTCCAGTCTGGCCTATCTGCAGCAATTTCGCGTGCAGCAGTTGAAGATCGACCGCTTTTTCACCAACGGGCTTGACGCCCAGGGCGATCAAGGCAAGGCGGTGGTCTCGGCCATTGTGGCGCTGGCGCATTCACTCGGCATGCAAGTCGTGGCCGAAGGCGTGGAAACGGAAAGCCAGTTGCAGGTGCTGCGCACGCTGGACTGCGATCAGGTGCAGGGCTTTCTGCTCGAGCGCCCCATGACGGCGGAATCGTTCGAGCATTTTCTCGATCGCTACGTCAGCCGCACCGCGCCCCCCGGCGACACGCCACCGCCGGCGGGCGGCGAAGAAGGCTTCGAAACCGGGCAACTTGCCCCAGCGCTGTAAGACTCAAGCGGTGCAGGCCAGCACCTGGCACACCCCTCCCGACGCATCCGCCGCGATCGGCATCAGCTTGCCAATACCCGCGTCAGACAGGCCAACGTCTGCTGCTTGATCGTCAGCAACTTGCCGTGGAAAAAGTGCGAGGCATCCGGCACCACCACGACCGGCAACGCACGCGAGCGCGCCCAATCCATCGCCTCGGCAAGCGGCACGACCTCATCCGTTTCGCCATGCACCAATACCGTGTCGTCGGGCAGCGTTACCTCGCGAAAGGTGAAGCGCCCCACGGCCGGGCCCGTCAAGAGCACGGTGCTCGGCAACACGGCGTCGCCCGCTTCCGCAAGAACGCTATACGTTTGCGCGGCGACGGCGGTACCGAACGAAAAGCCGGCCAACAGCCACGGCTGCGCGGCCTGATCGGGATAACGTTCGCGAAACTGCGTCGCGAGCGCCACCATATCGGCCGTTTCACCCTGCGCGCGATCGAAGCTGCCCTCGGACGCGCCCACCCCCCGAAAATTGGGGCGCACCGCGACCAGGCCACGCTGCACACAAGCGCGCGCAATCGTCGTCACGATCTTGTTCTCACGCGCCCCACCCTGCAAGGGATGCGGGTGCAGCACCAGCGCCCAGCCGCGCGGTGCACCGTCGGGCCAGTCGATGGCGCAATCGATCGCGCCGGCCTCGCCGGTAAATGTGATGGTGTCGGTACGTGCTGCCATGTCTGAATCCTGTCTTTCTGCTCACTGCATTGAATCGATATCGCCCGGGCTGCGGATCGCGACGGGGTTACCTTGTCCCGCGCGCCGCAGGGGGAGTCATCGCGCCTTGCGTGCCACCGCGTGGCGCACCGCCACCTTGCCGCGCCAGCCACACCGCCAACGCATCGCCCGCCTGGGACGTGGCCGTACGCAATGCCGCCACGCCACCTGCGGCGTCCTGTGTGGGCGCCGCGACGGCCTCGTCGATACGCGTTTGCGCGATCACCGTGCGATCCTGTACCAGCAAGGCCTGCAGCGAAATCTCGCCACGACTCGAGGCGCCATCCGGCGCAAAGACCTGTTCGAAGCGCGCCAGCGTGACCCGCAATTGCGGCACGCCGGCCACCAGCGTTTCGGTCACGACGGGCCCCTGACGCGACAAGCGATCGATCAGGCGCTGGCGCACCAGATCGGCCGGCGCCGCCGCCCACCGCACGGTGGCATACGTTTGCGGACTGGCGCTATCGCCGATGCGCCAGATCATCCCGCCGTCGCCGATCGTTGGCGCCGCCGCAAACGATAACGCCAACGGCGCGCGCGAAGCCACAGCCGGCGCGGCCGCCGTATCGGCCCCCAGATCGTAGCGTTGTGGGGTGGACGACACCTGCCGGCCGGCACACCCGGCCAGGGCCACTACCGCGGCCAAGGTGCAAAGCAAGGCACCGCGACGCACGCGCTGGGGTGAAAAGTAAACTGCAGCTCGCATCATTGCGCTCCCGTATTGGCGCCGAACCCGGCAAAGCCAGGCTCACCCGGCCCGGGACGCGCCGGTGGCGCCCCGAAAATCAAAGACTGCGGCGCGTTGTCCAGCCGCTGCATGGTCGAGGTCACGCCGCGGGCGGCCGTGCCGATATTCTCTGCCATGCCGGACACCCGCGGCAGCGTGTCGTTGGCCAGGCGCGACGCCGCCCACGAGAGTTCATCCATGCTGCGGGTAGCCATCGACATCGGTCCGTCGTTGGCGTTCAAGCGCACCAACGCCTGACGGGCCGCACGGGTCAGTTCGCCCACGTCGCGCGCCATCGCATTGGCCTGCTCGGTCGCGCGCGTGAGCGCCGCCAGCAAAGGCTCGGCCCGTTGCGCGGCCGGCTGCAGCGACTGCGCGGTGCCGCGCAACGATTCGGTCACGCTGGCGACATTTTGCAGTGTGCTTTGCAGCGCCTGCATGTTCGCCGACGACAGCATCGTCTTCAATTGCCCGGTTACCGCTTCCACGTTTGCAAGAATCGCATCGCCGCGATCTTCGATGCGCGAGAAAAACCCGCCGCGTAACGGAATGGTTGCGGGGGATGCGGCGGAGGTCGCCAACCGCTCGCGCGAACTGCCCTCCTCATGCAACTCCACCACGGACGATCCGGTCACGCCGCGCGCCTGCAATTCGGCCCACGTCGACGACGTGATCGGCGTATCGGCATTGACGCCGATCCGGATACGCACTTGCCCTGGCTTGTTTGGATCCAGCGACATCGTGAGCACGCGCCCCACCGGCACGCCTTGATAGCGCACCGGCGCCTGAGGCGACAGCCCGCTCACCGACTGCGAGGAAAGCAATTCGTAGGGCAGGAGTGCGGTGCGATCGCGGCCCAGCCAGAAGGCGACGGCCGCGGCGGCAATCAGCAAGATCAATGTGAACAGGCCGGCCAATAACGCATGGCTACGATTTTCCATGAGCCGCCTCCTCGGGCGCCAACTCGGCCAAGGCGCGGCGTCCGCGCTCGCCCAAGAAGAACGTGTGAATGAAAGGATGGTCCACCTGCAATACCTCCTGTGCCGTGCCGCATGCGATGACCCGCTTGTCGGCCAGGACCGCGATGCGCGTGGACAAGGCGAGCAACGTATCGAGATCGTGCGTCACCATCACCACGGTAAATTTCAAATGCCGGTGCAAGGCCCGCACCAAGGCGACAAATTCGTCCGACCGCTGCGGGTCGAGCCCGGCCGTCGGCTCGTCGAGAAACAGCAAGGCTGGATCCAGCGACAGCGCCCGGGCCAGCGCCACGCGCTTGACCATCCCGCCCGATAGATCCGACGGCCGCTTGGCGGCGTCGCGAGCGCTCAACCCCACCATATCGAGCCGGCTCATCACCAGATCGCGCACCAGATCCTCAGGGATCGTGCGCAACTCGCGCAGCGGCAATGCCACGTTGTCGAACACCGTCAGCGACGAAAACAGCGCCCCCGCCTGGAACAGCACGCCCCAGCGCCGTGCCAGGCGCCGCCGGTCGTTTGCCGACAACGTGCTCAGATCCTTGTCGAGCACTTCCACCCGGCCGGCCGCGGGCTGATCGAGCGCAATGATCTGGCGCAGGAGCGTGGTCTTTCCGGAACCCGACCCGCCCACGAGCGACAGAATCTCCCCTTCATTCACGGTGAGCGACAGGTCGTCGTGAACCACGTGATCGCCAAAGGCGGTGCGCAGGTTTTCGATCGTGATGACGGGTTTCATCATCCTTGCCCCGGCAAGCCGATACCGGCCAACGCGATCGCAAACACGGCGTCCACCAGAATCACAGCGGTAATGGCGGTGACGACCGATTGCGTCGTGCCGCGGCCCAGGCTGGTCGTGTTGGGCTCGATGCGCAGCCCGAAATGGCAGGCAATCAACGCGATGGTCACGCCGAACGCCACCCCTTTGCCCATGCCGATCGCGTAGTTGATCTGCGAAATGGCATCGGGGAGCGCCCCGAAGAAGTACTGTGGCGTCATGCCCAAGGTGGCCTGCGCAGCCAGCATTCCGCCCAGAAGCGCCGCCGCATCCGTCCAGAGCACGAGAAGCGGCATCGCCACGGCCAGGGCGACCACGCGGGGCAAGATCAACCGCTGGCTGTGCGAAATGCCCATCACACGCAGCGCATCGAGTTCCTGCGTGAGCCGCATCACCCCCAATTGGGCGGTGATCGCCGAGCCCGACCGGCCCGCAACCAGAATGGCCGCCAACAGCGGCCCCAGCTCCCGCACGATCGATGCGCCCAACAGCCGCACCAGAAACCGGTCGGCGCCGAACGTCGACAACTGCTGGGCAGACAAATACGACAGCACCACCCCGATCAGAAACCCCACCAATGCGGTAATGCCCAGGGCCTGGGCACCAATCCGAAAGATCTGGGCCGAGATTTCACGCCAGGGCCCCCGCGTGGGATGCGTGATGAATTTGCCCAGGTCGAACACCAGATGGCCCAGCATTTCAACCAGGGCGCGGGCGTGCCGCCCCCCTTCGATCAGGAATGCGCCCAGCCACACCAGCCAGCCAAGGGGATCGGGCTTGTCCTTGGGCACCTCGGCCTTCGGTTGACGGCCCAGAACGGTAAAGATCTCCCGATGCGGCGCCGACAAGGTGATGTGATCGGGCAACCGGTCGCCCCAGGCCCGCCACAGCACATGCGCGCCCAGGGTGTCCAGGCGCGCCAACGCAGTGAGATCCCAGCGCGTATCGGGCGTGGCACGCGCCAACGCCCGCCGGCGCGCGGCAATCTCGCCTGCGGCGCTCAACGTCTGCATGCTCCAATCGCCCGCCACCGCGCACGCGCCCGCCTCATGCCGTACCGGCACCGGATCGCGTGGTTCAGGGGAAACAGTTTTTTCTTCGGCCAAATGTGATGTTGCGGCCCCGCAGCCGAACCTCCCAGGAGAAACAACAGCAATCATATACGGGGTGCCCTACAATCGCCGCCATGTTCGATCGCGCCCCTCATTCGTCCCCGCCCGAGCCTGCCGCCCTGGCGCATGCCGTGCACGCCCGCCTGCCCGCGTTCACCGATGTGACGTGGCTGGCAGAAACCGGCTCCACCAATGCCGACCTGCTGACGCGCGCGCGCGAGCACAATCCGCCCAAACCGTGGCTTCTGGGCACGCATCAGCAACACCAGGGTCGCGGCCGCGCGGGACGCGCCTGGGTCAATGCGCCGGGCGACTGCCTGATGTTCTCCTGCGCATTCGACGTGCATGCCGCCCCCAGCCAATTGCCCGCCCTCTCGCCTTTGGCCGGGATAGCCGCCTGCGAGGCCCTGCGCACGCTGGCCGGTCTCGGCGGCGACGATCTGCGCATGAAATGGCCCAACGACGTGCAATGGCGCGGCGCCAAACTCGCCGGCATTCTGGTCGAAACCACACGCAACCGTGGCGGCGCCGATGCCGGCTTCACCGTCGTCATCGGCCTGGGCATGAACCTGCGCGACAGCCAGCAACTTTCCACCGCCCTGGGGCGCGACATCGCCGACTGGGGCGACGTCACCGGCCGCGTGCCCGCGCCCGACACCGTGGCCGCCGTGGTGGCCGCGCTCGCGCGCGCCTGGCACGATGCCTTGCAGATCTTCGAGCGCGAGCATTTCGAAGCCTTCCTGCGCCGTTTCGACCACATCGATGCCCTGGCGGGTCAGCCGGTCAATGTGCTCGATCAGGGCGCTGTCAAACTCAGCGGCGTCGCGGCCGGCTGCGATGCCCTGGGCCGGTTGATGCTGCGCACCGACAGCGGTCTCTTGCCGGTCTCCGTCGGCGATATTTCAGTACGGTTGTCGTCATGATGATTTTGATCGATTCGGGTAACAGCCGCATCAAGCTCGGCACGTTCAGCGAAACCGCCCATGCGGCACGGTTGGCCGCGCAAGCCGTCTCGCCGGATGGCGCCGCGATCGCCGCCGCGCCCATCGGCCGGCGCGACACCGAATCGGCCGCCTTCGACAACACCGACATCGCTGCCGTGGACGCCTGGCTGGCGGCGCTGCCCGTGCGTCCCCTCGGCGCCATTGGCGTGAACGTCGCTGGCGACAAGCAAGGCGACGCGATCGCCGCAGCCTTCGCCCGACAAGGCGTCACCGTGCGCTGGTTGCGCGCGCAAGGCGAGGCGTACGGCCTCACCAATCGCTATGCCCAGCCGCAGCAGTTGGGCGCAGACCGCTGGGCCTCGCTCGTCGGCGTCACGGCACACCAGGATTTCGGCCATGGCCCCTTCCTGCTGGCCTGCTTCGGCACGGCCACCACGTTGGATACCGTGGGGCCCGACAACGTCTTCGAAGGCGGCATGATCCTGCCCGGTCCAGCGTTGATGAAAACGTCACTTGTCTCAGGCACTGCCAACCTGCCGCTGGCCGATGGTGCCGTGGTCGATTTCCCCACCGATACGCATCAGGCGATCGCCTCCGGTGTGGCCGCTGCGCAAGCGGGTGCCTTGATGCGCCAATGGCTCGCCGGTTGCCGCCACTACGGCCAACCCCCTGCGGTATTCGTGGCCGGCGGCGGTTGGCCCGAAGTGGCCGACGAAACGCGCCGCCTGCTCGCCGAGGCGGCTGCCGTCATCCATTGTTCGGTCGCCCCCATCGAAATGCTCGAACATCCCGTGCTCGATGGGCTGGCGCACATCGCCGCCACGCAAGCGGCAGAGGTGTCGTAATGCTGCGTCTTCTGTTTGTGGTGCTCGCCGCTGCTGCCGCCATCGTCTGGGGCATCGGGGCCGGCTTTTTCGGTACGCCGCCTTCCGAAGCGGGTCGCGAACCGTTGAAGGCCAATACCGAATTGAATGCCGACAAGATCACGGTACAGCCACCGATTGCGCGCGTGCCGAGCAAGTGAGGCAGAAGCATTTGGCCGGAAGCGCTTTGACATACTGCGCGCTTTTCACGAGCGCCACGTTGCCGGTCAGTCACGCACCGCGTTAACGATGCACCCGGCATCGTTGCGCCCAACGTACACGACTTGACCTCTCGCTGCTGGCGCGCCGAACAGGCTCGTCAGCATGTCAGATCTGCTCCAACGCCGCACCGCCCTTCTGCTCAGTGCGGCGATCGTCGCCCTCGCTGTGGCCGGCGCCTTCCAGCATCACTCGCCGGTGCCCTATTGGGACATGTGGAACGGCTACCTGCAGTTCTACATGAACGCGACCGACGGCATGGTCGATTCATGGTGGGCGCAACATAACGAACATCGCATCGTCCTGGCGCGCCTGCTGTTTTTCATCGACATCGCCTGGTTCGACGGTCTGGGCTACTTCCTGATCGCCACGCAATTATTGATGATTGCCGCAGCGGCCGCGCTGTGGATATCGGTGCTGCGTGATCAGGCGGCGGGTGCCCGTCGCAGCGCACACCGCACGCCGCGCTTCATCTTCGCGTGCGCCAACACCGCTGCTCTCTTCCTGTGGATGCAGCACGAGAACCTCACCTGGGCGTTTCAAAGCCAGTTCTTTTTGGTGCAACTCCTGCCGCTCGCCGCGCTCATCTGCCTGTACCGCTCGGACGATGGCGCACGCGCCACATGGCTGTTTGTCGCGGCATGCGCACTCGGCGTGGCGTCTGCGGTCACGATGGCCAACGGCGTGCTCGCCCTTCCGTTGCTGATGCTCACGGCGATCGTTCTGCGCCACGGCAGCACGCGCATCCTGCTTTTGGCGATCGCCAGTGCGGTAACGCTCGTCGCCTACTTCGCCACCTATCAGTCACCGCCGGGTCACGGTTCGATCGTTGGCACCTTGACGACGATGCCGTTCCAGTTCGTACGCTATGTGCTGCGCTACCTGGGCGCACCCGTTTTTCATTTGATGGACGGTGGCGCATATGCACGCTCGGCGGCGGTGATTGCAGGCGCTGTGTTGTGCCTCTTGACCGCTTGGCGCGCCTGGAAAATTCTCCCGCTGGCCACGCGCCACAAGCCCACCACCGCCGTGCTCGCCTACCTGGCTTATCTGATCGCCACGGCGGCCGCCACCGCTGGCGGGCGGGCGATGTTCGGCGCCGATCAGGCCTTGAGCAGCCGCTACGCCACGCCCGCGCTCATGGCCTGGGTCGCCGTCGCCGTGATCTATGCGCCGGTGATGTTGAACGCCACCGTGCGGCGTGCACAGGCCGCCGGTGTTGTCGCACTGGCCGCGTTGACGGGCTTACTTGCAGCACAAACGCACGCTGTGCTCACGCATTCCGGCACGGCTTTCGAGCGTGAGGTATCGGCGTTGGCTTTGGCCATGACCGTGCACGACACACCGCAAATCAAAAAGGTGTTTCCTGCGGTTGCGTTCGTGCAAAACACGGCACGGCAGGCCGCTGCGCGCGGCATCTCGATCTTCGCCCAACCGCCTTATCGCGACGTCTCGAAGCACATGGGCACCTCGCAGTTGCTTGGCACCTTCGCCACCTGCAAAGCCGGCATTACGCACATCGACACGCTTGCCGACGATCCCGACCATGTGAAAGTAGCAGGCTGGATCGAACATGCCGCCAGTGTCGACCTGAAAGCGGCGAGCCTGGCGAATGCCGACAAACGCATCGTAGGCTGGGTCATGATCGATCCTGCAACGCGCGTGTTGACAGCCGACAGCGCCAATAAACGCGCGTCGTTCTCCGGATATGCGCGTACCGCCGAAGGCGTACTGACATCGATCGGCGATCGTGACGACGGCGTTGGGTGTTCGCTCGCCATACCCGCCGATATCGCGTTGCGTTAACCCCTCACTCCTCCAGAATCTCGAAACGCTCCGGTGGCGACGACGCCAGTTCGGCCCAATCGAGCTCGCGCTCGAGCACATGAAACACGTCGTCTTCGATCTTGTCGTCGCGTCGCAGCTCTGCCAAAGCCGCGCGCTTGGCCTTGATGCCCTTGCGCAACAGACGATGCACCTGCTGACCGGCCCGGGGATGGCTGCCCGCCTCGGACGCCTCCCGGTCTTCCAGATAACTCTGCCGCACACGCACAGCCGCCTCATCCTCGCGCGTGCCCAACGCATCCAGGGCGCGGTCCAGCAAGATCAGCCGCGCTGCACTCAACTCACGCGCCATCGAATCGTCCGCTTTCAAGCCCAGCCAGCCGATCAACGGCCCCAGCGTCAGGCCTTGCACCACAAGCGTGCCCAGCACCACGGCGAGCGCGCTCAACAAGATCAGATCGCGCGACGGGAATGACGCCGGCAGCGCCAACGCCGCCGCCAGCGTCACCAGGCCGCGCATGCCGCACCAGGCAACCACCACACCCTGTGCCATCGTCGGCCGCTGATCATGGCCGCGATCGCTGCCGACCGACCGCACCACGCGGGTGTAAAGCACCACCCACACCAGCCGCACCGCAATCACCACGAGCAACACGGCGCCCGCGAAAATCAGAGCGCTCCAGAGTTCTGCCGCAGCCAGCTTGGTCACGATCACACGTGCCTCCAGCCCCAGCATCAAAAAGGCGAGGATATTGAGCAGGAACACGATCGTTTCCCACACCGCATAGGAGTGCACCCGATCGCTGGCCGCCTGCCGCTCGGGAATGAAGCGCGCCGCCGTCATGGCATAGGCCACCACACACAGCACCGCAGAAAGATGCAAACGCTCCGCCACGATCCAGGCCACGAACGTCGTCACGAACTCGAACAGCGTGCCACCCAACGTGCCTGCCATCCGACCCGCCAACGCCACATAAAGGCGGCCGATCGCGAACCCCAACAGCAATCCGCCCGGGGCGGCCAGCGCCAGCATGGGCACAAGCCCCCAGCCCTCATCGGGTGCTGCGGCAAAGCCCACCGCTGCGCCGAAAATCAATAGCGCCACGGCATCGTTGAGCAGGCTCTCGCCTTTCAGCACCACCACCGTATGGCGCGGCAGATTGAAGCGCGACAGCACGGCAGCCGCCGCAGCCGCGTCGGGCGGTGCGACGATCGCTCCCAGCGCCACCGCAGCCGCCAGCGGCAACGCCGCCATCGCCATGCCGAGCCACGCGACCGCCGCCGTGGTGAGCAACACCGCGACGGCTGCCAAGGCCAACAGCGGCAACCAATTGCGCAGCAACACCCGCGGCGGCAGGTCGTAGCCCGCTTCCAGCAGCGCGGGCGCGATGAACAGCGCCAAAGCCAGCTGGGGATCGATTTCGATCGCGGGCGCCCAGGGCAAGGCTGCAACGCCAAGTCCGGCCAGCGCGAGCATCGTGGGATAAGGGATGGAGAAGCGCCGGGACACTTGCAGCAGCACAATGGCCACCAGCAGGAGCAGCAGGGTGCTTTCGAATAGGTTCATGAGGGCCGCGCTCCGCGGCTGAGGTAGCCGCAACGGCTCCAGGCGCAAGCCTCGTACCGTGCCGCCTCAGGCAGCCCTCAAGACCCGCGAGGCGTCAGCCAAGTCTGCAACGCATCCACCGTGCGGCGCGTGGCGCCCGCATGACCCTGCCCCCACGCGCGGGCAGCGGTGCGCATCTGGGCCAGACGCGGGGCATCGGCAATCAGCGCCTGGGCGGCCGCGATGGCGGCTTGCGCGTCGGCCACGCGAATCGCCGCGCCCGCTGCAATGGCGTCCTCGGCGGCTTGCTCGAAATTGAACGTATGCGGCCCGAAAATCACGGGCGTGCCGGCCGCACAGGACTCGATCAGATTCTGCCCGCCCAATTGTGCGAAGCTGCCGCCGATAATCGCCACGTCCGACGCGGCGTAGTAAAAGCCCATCTCGCCCAGCGTATCGCCCATCATCACGCGCGTCTCGGCCGCTGGAGGTGCCGGAAACTCGCAGGCACGGTTCATATTCGACCGGCACTCGAAGCCCAGCCCGCCCCGGCGCACCGTCTCGGTAGCCGAGCCGAAGCGCTGGGGATGGCGCGGAATCAACCAGAACAGCGTGTGGTCCGACACCTGCGCCTTGATGGCCTCGACAAACGGCTCATCCTCGCCCTCGCGCGTGCTCGCCAGCGCGATGACCGGACGCGCCGCCAACTCGCGCCACCGTCGGCCGGCGGCAATCTGCGCTTCCGGCAGTTGCACATCGAACTTGATATTGCCCGTCACCCGCACCGGCGATGCGCCGGCTTGCCGCAGCCGCGTCGCATCGGCGCTGGTTTGCGCCAGCACGGTATCGATCCCGCTGAACGCCTCTTTCATCACATGGCCCATATTGCGCGCCTGACGCAAGGCGCTGTCCGAAAAGCGGGCGCTGACCAGGGCCATCGGCACTTTGAAATAGCGCGCCGATGCGAGCAGATTGGGCCACACCTCACGCTCGATCAGCAGACCGATCCGAGGCCGATAAGCTTGGATGAAACGATCGGTCGAGGCGGGAAAGTCGTAAGGCAGCCAAGTCTGCAGCAACTGTTTGGATGCGATGGCGTCGGCAAAAGCACGTGCGCCCTCTTCCCGGCCGGTGGCCGTCGTATGCGTAAGCAGTACCTTATGGCCTTGTGCCAACAACGCCGCGATCAGGGGATGCGCCGCCCGGGTTTCGCCCAGGCTCACGGCATGCACCCACACCGGGCGCGTCACCGGATCGGTCGCCACACCCTCGACCGGATGGCCGAATCGCGCCTTCGAAAAAATGCCCCACTCGCCGCCTGCCCGGCGGGCGCGTCTGGCCATCCAAAGCCAGATCAGAGGCGCGGCCAATCTCAGCAACAGCGTGTAGAGAGGCCGCCGCATCTTCAAGCCGCCGCCAACGCTTGGTCCACCGCCGCCAGCACCACGCTGCGCGACGGCGATGCACCCCGATCGCCCAGGCTGGCATTGAATGCCGAGCCGGTCAACGGCGTGCGCACCGGAGTGGACGCCTTGTAAATACCGATGGTGGGTCGGCCCACCGCAGCGGACAAATGCGTCAACCCACTATCCAACCCCACCATCATGCGTGCGCCGGCCAACACCTCAGCGATCTCGGTGAGCCCCATGCGCGGCAGCACTTCCGCATTGGCGCGCCCGGCAATCAGTTGCTGCGCCCGCGCCGTCTCCTGGGCGTTGCCGGCCAGCAGCTTCAAGGCGCAGCCCCGCGACTGCAGCAGATCGAACACGGCATGCCAATCCTCGACCGGCCACAGCTTATCGTCGCGGCTGGCCGACGGCATGATGACCGCATAGGGATGCTCGCCGGTATCGCGCTTGAACATCTGCAGCCCGAAATCCGGCGGCCCCTCCGGCGTATAGCCGAACGTCTTGCCCGCCAACTCACGCTGCCGGATCACCGCCGGTTGCCAGAATTGCACCCGATGCCGCACATCGTAGAAAAACGACGCCAGCGGCTCGCGGGCCGATTTGAAGTCCAGACCATGCCGTACGCCATGGGTCTGGCGTACCAACCACGCCGATTTGAGCAAGGCCTGCATATCCAGCACGATGTCGTACTGCGAACTCTTGAGCTTGCGCTTGAGGGCCGCGCGCTCGGTGCGCACGCTGGCCGAAAACCAGGACTTGCGCCAGCGCCGATGGGCGACCTTGATGACCTCATTGACCGCCGGATGCCAGGCGGGAATCTCCGCAAAGGACTCTTCGGCGACCCAATCGATGTGCGGATCGGGCACATGGCGCGCGATATCGGAGATCGCCGGCAGCATGTGGACGAGGTCGCCTAACGACGAGGTGCGAACGATCAGGATTCTTGTGGGCATGTAGCGGTTGCTAGGCCAATGACTGCTGGAAACCTCGGGAATTTAACTCATTACGGTCCCGGGGGGATGAGGGGACGGCCATGTGGATGATACGAACCTGACAATTTGAATGGAAGTGCCGTCGCCGCAGGACGGATTGGCGAAGCGTTGTTGATATCTCAGCGCCCGTCGTTATCGAAGGTCGCGCGTATCGGTATCACCCAATCAATGGTGTTTGACGTCGAACCCCGCACGGATTAAATCGAGTGGCCGACGGCCTCGCTACCAGCTTACAGAAAGTCTGAAAATGGCCTGCCATATGGCATACTTCGCCCAAATTTTCCCGACAAGACAAGCGCTTATGAGTTATTCAGCCTCTACTCAAAATCAAACTCCGACTCGCAACGCGCCCGTTGCAAGCACTCTCGTCGGATTATTGGGTTTGATTCTGGCGGGATTATTTTTCGTGCCATGGGCGCCGCATTTTCCATCGATCGGTTTGGACCCTTCCTGGAAATACGGCTTGAACGACGCTTTGGCGCATGGCGCCGTCTTCGGTGGCGATGTGGTCTTTACTTTTGGACCCTACGCGTCGGTTTATAGCAGAAGCTATCACCCCGCAACAGACGGCCTGATGATCGGCGGCAGTATCGTCTACGCCTTGGGATTTTGCGCGGCATTTCTCATGTTGGCTTGGCCGCGTCGCGTCTGGCTGCTCGTCGGACTTCCGGTGATCGTCTCCTTTTTGCTCAATCGCGACGCGGCATTCATGGCGTTGCCCTTTGCACTGTTGGCGGTTGTCGTACGCTGCACGCAGGATGAGACATCGCCCTGGCGCCTACGGCCTGGGCCCGCGGTTCTGATCGGCATCGCCCTCGCCACTTGCGCGATTGCATTTTCCCCACTGATCAAAGGCAGCTTCGCTGCCACCAGCGGTTTCGCATCGGCGCTGATTTTTATTGTTCTGATTCGACGGCATGTGGCGGCTGCCATCAGCTTTGCCGTGCTGTTTGCGCTGTCCCTGGCCGGCGCCTGGCTTATCGCCGGCCAGCCTCTGGATGCATTGCCGCATTTTTTCCTGGCTCAAGCCCCTGTCGTATCGGGCTACACCAATGCGATGTCTGCAAACGGGCCCGCTGCCGTCGTCGTGATCTATGCCGTCGGTGCGATCGCCCTTTTTGCCCTGTTCTATCGCCGAGCCGCACGCCACATGGGCCTGCCAGGTTATGTCCTACTGCTGGGGCTGGCCTTCACATTGTTCGTGAGCTTCAAAGCAGGTTTCGTGCGTCAGGATGGCCACGTTTTCATTTCGGGCGAATTGCTACTTTTTATCGGCTTGATGGGTGCCATGCTGCTGCCCGTGCGCCACGCGGCGGCAGGTTTGATCGTAAGCGCGTTGGCGTGGGGCGCCATGGGCAATGCGATCCTTCCGGTAAATGGTCCCTTCATCGTCGATCGGCTCGCGCAGACCTGGCGCGGCACGGTCGACGGGCTCGCCACACGCGTCAACACGCCCGAAGCCTTGCAGGCGCAATATGACGCATCACTTGCCGCCATTCGCAGCCAGGAGCCCATGCCGGCGATTACCGGCACAGTCGACATCTATCCCACCGAGATTTCGGGACTGCTTGCCGCGGGGTTGAAGTGGGCGGGGCGCCCCGTCTTTCAAAGCTATTCCGTATACACCCCGGAGCTTAATCAACTCAACAACGCTCATCTCACGAGCGATGCCGCACCCGACACGGTGCTCTTCGCCTTCGATCCCATCGATGGTCGCTTGCCGGCGCTGGACGACAGCTTGAGTCTGCGTACGCTGCTTACGCACTACGGCGCGACAGAAATGGCGGGACGCTGGATGGTGATGAAGAAGGACGACAAGACCCTTCACGACCGCCTGACACCTGCAAAAACGCAATCGACACGGGTCCGCACCAATAACCCGATTCGCCTGCCCACCGATACCCCCGTGTGGATGACCGTCGACATCTCGCCCACGATGCTGGGCCGTGCGGTAAGCACGCTCTACAAACTGCCGCGAGTATGGATCGTACTGCAATTGGAAAACGGCGAGACCATTCGCCATCGCTTCATTCCGGGCATCGGTCGCAGCGGCTTCCTGGCGTCGCCTTATGTCGATAAACCCGAGCAGTTGCGCGACCTCCAGCTCAACGCCCCCGGACAACGACGCGTGGCATCGGTGACGATCGAATCCAACGACCCGAAGCTCTGGTCCGAGCAGATGAACATCAGCCTGACGCCCATGAACGTCACACCGCCGCCGGCGCCTCGCTCGTTGACGATCGGGCCCAAAACCGAATCTGCGATCGCCGAAACGCCACGGCAGACTGTGGATTAAGAGGGGAGCCGCAAATAGCGGTTAGCGGTTGGCGGTTGGCGGTTGGCGGTTAGCAGTAGCAGTAGCAGTAGCAGTAGCAGCGTCATCAAAATAACGATTCGAAGGAGACTGCATTTGCTAAAGAGAAACGCACTTCCTCTGCTGGCTGCGATTGCCGCAATGGGCCTGTATGTACACCGGGTCGGGTCGGCACTCTGGCGCCCTTATCTGTACGCGGAAGATGGCAAGGTCTTTTTGCAGGAGCAACTGCTGCTGGGTGTGGATGCGCTGTTCACGCCCTTTGCCGGCTACGTGCATGCAGTTCCACGACTTACCGCATTGATCGCTGCGCCATTCAGCGCAGTATGGGCGCCGACGATCTACGCCTGGATCAATCTCGGTGTAATGGCGTGGGTCGCATTAATCGTCGCATTCTGCCGATTGCCGTACGCGTGGTTATTGGCGCTGCTGTTGTTTGCCGTTCCTCACACGGGCGAAGTCTTCGGCACCATTACCAATGCGCAATGGATCATGGCATGTGCGCTGCCGCTGATCGCCATGACGTCAACCCCAGAGGCATTCGCCAATCGCATTAATCAACGAATATTCGTAGGGCTTGCGGGCCTGTCGGGACCTTTTTCACTTTTCGCTTTGCCGCTGTTCTTATGGCGCGCTTTCGAGCACCGTGATCGACACGCCGTCTGGCTCGCCGCGCTGGCAGGCATCGCCGCCCTCGTTCAAATCATTTCCGTCGCCTCGAACTATGTGAGCTTTCAAGGCGAACGCGAACCGCTACATTTGGCGCTCACGATTCTCGATCGCTGGATGGGAAGCCTGGCGTATGGTTGGCGTAGCGATACCTGGTATGCGCTAATGCTCACGCTCTGCTTTGGGGCAATCGTTTTCGCATTGGCATGGTTCTCAACTCAACGGCGCTTGAACGTTGCCCTGCTTGTCTTCATCGCCTTCGTGCTTGGTTCGACATGGCTGAAATTCATGCCGGGGCATTCACGCCACCTCGACTTTCCGACGATGGACGATCGATATTTCTACATTCCCAAAGTGCTCACCGTGTGGATCCTCGCCGGCGCACTCTATGCGAACGCGCATTGGAAGAAAATCGTCGGCATGTTGACGCTCGTGCTAAGTATCGGTGCGGTCGAGAACGGTGGACTGGAATGGTGGCGCAAATACATTTATCCGCATAAACCATGGACCGAACAGGCCAGACACATCGATGCGGGACATGCAGTAAATATTGCCATCAATCCGGAGCCCTACAGCGTTCAGCTACCCGCCAGAGCAGGCAATAACACCTGATCTCAAATCAGGTTGCGCTCAGGCAACCGATCGGCGCAAGCGACCTGCGCCGCAAGCGGAGCGGCTCGCAGAGCCCTCCACGCGAGTGGCGCTGCGCCGCCTTATGGTGGTGATACGGTCACCCGATCCGGTGGCCCAGCCCGATTGCCGTCAACAATCGCGCCCTCGTAATACACGTGCAGATAGTCGCCCAGGGAAACAGCCTCTGTGATCCGGCGTCGCTCGCCATCGCGAAACGTTAGTAGGGCACCCGGCACATAACGCGTGCGCGCGGCGTCGCCATTGCGCGTCAGAAACATCGGCCGCCCACGCGCAAATCCAAACACCCACTCGGCATTTGTGGGATAGAAACCGATCGGCAAATGGCTATCGTCCCTTCCCCCCTTTGACGGTGACGTGATAAAGGGCAGGAAGGTCTCGACGTTCGTCGCCAGCAACACTTCGCTCACGTTGAGCTCGTTGTAGAGGAACAGCACATCGCCCCCCTCTTCCGAAAATACAAACGACGCCAGCCGTTGCATATCCTCTGCGCTCAAGCTGCGGATCGTGTTGGTCGCCAACTGCACGACCTCGCGATAGTACGGCGTCATCCATCGGCTCAAATACGGGCCGAACGAGTCCGAGATAATCACGAGTTTTCCGGGCGCGGCTTTCGGATTTTTATAGTGCGACACGATCATCAGGCGCGCCGCAATATCCTCGACTGATCCAAAGCATCCTGCGCCGCCCGTACAGCCTTCAATGCCAGACGCAACGAGATCCGGTTCCAGCACGCGATTGCGGGGACTCGGCACCCCGATGAGCGCCTCGCCGATATTCTCAGGCACCTTGTCGATCACGGAAGTGATCAAGGGCGTCCCTGCCGGGCGTCCATACGCCTGCGCCAGTTCAGCCGCCTGCCGTCGCACCGCTTCGCCGTCCCAATGAAAATTGGAGCGCGGATAGACCTCGTATTGCTCGCGCTCGCGCTGCATGCGTTGCAGGGGATAGAGCACGCGTGTCCGATTGGCGTTGTCGAGCAACGGTGACTTCACAACCTGCTGTATCGGATACGAGCCGCCGCAATAGTCGCCGAACCAGCCAGGCAGATGATCGCGATAAACATTCGAGGCGGCGGGCACGATGAGCAGGCGCGCATTGAACCCACGCGACACCGTGGCCGAAAGGATCCGGTCGATCACATCCGCCTGATAGTCGGTGCTCCATAGCGGCGACCCCTTGCCACAGGCACGCAACAACATGCCATCCAAAGGCGCATTCTCGCCGTCTGCCGAGCGAAACAACCAATCTTCGCGGCCAAGCAAAATGTCTTTCTTCGCCGACTCGGCAAACAACTCGAAACGCAGCCGGTTATTGAGCCGAATCAGCGGATCGCGCAAGCCGAACTGATCGTTCACGTAATCGCTGACCTTGGCCGGCCATGCAAACGTCGCCTCTACCGTGCGCGGCAAACCGGGCCATTGTGCGAACAGACGATTCTCCGCCTTGATCGTTGGAGGCGAGAGTGCGCCAATGATCGCAGGTATTGCAAATGCCGCCACGACCAGCCACCCAGCTACCGGGCCCCACCCACGTCGTCGATGATTGTCGTGGACCATGATCAAAACCGGAAATAGATGAAGGGGTTATACGTGCCTGCTGCCAGGCTCGCCACACTCACCATGAAGAGAATGGCCAGCGTGGGCACCGCGAGCGCTTTCAACCACTGCGCGTCGAGCATGCGCTGCTGAATCGCGCCCGGCCATTGATCGCGCCGAAAAAGGGCAAGCCCCGCGCCGATCACGATCGCCACCACCGCGGTGTGCGGCACGTACATCTGCCACGGCGCAGCGGTGCCGCTCGATGCCCCAAACATCACGGCAAGATACGACACGGCGTGCGGCACGGTGTCCGCTCGAAAGAACACCCAGCCCAGCATCACGGCCAGCAAGGTATAGACCCTGCATATCACGCTCGGCAGACGCGCGAGCAAGTTCGACCCACCCGCCCGCTCGATCACCAGCAGCAGCCCATGCCAGGCGCCCCACACCACGAACGTCCACGCTGCCCCGTGCCATAGCCCACAGAGTAGGAAAACCAATGACAGATTGAAGTAAATGCGCCAGGGACCTACGCGACTGCCACCCAGCGGGATGTAGAGGTAATCTCGAAACCAGCTCGACAAGCTGATGTGCCAGCGACGCCAGAACTCGGTAATCGACAGCGAGGAATAAGGCTGAGCAAAATTGATCGGATACTGAAAGCCGAGCATGCGTCCAAGACCGATCGCCATGTTTGAGTAGCCGGCGAAGTCATAGAAGATCTGGATCGAATAAGCGACGATGCCCCACCACGCCAAACCGGGCGACAGGCCCGCGGACTCAAGTCCGAAAATGCGATCGGCCGAGATGGCAACCGTATTTGAAATCAGCACTTTCTGCGCCAGCCCCACCAGAAACTGCGCCAATCCGCTCATCACATCGGCGTTGCCGATGTGGCGGGAGCTAATCTCACGCGCCACCTGTTGATAACGAACGATGGGCCCGGCAATAAGCTGCGGAAACATCGCCTTGTACATCGCGAAGTTCACAAAGCTGCTCTGTGCGGGTATCACGCCACGATAGACGTCGATCAGATAGGAAATCCCCTGGAAGGTCCAAAAGGAAATCCCCAGTGGAAGCAGAATCTCCGGCACGGGCAGCGGCGACCGGTGGGGTCCGATCAAATCGTTGAACGCCGAGAGCAGAAAGCCGGTGTACTTGAAGTAAATCAATACCAGGAGATTCAACGCCACGCCCGCCACGAGAATCCACCACTTCATACGTCCGGCTGCACGAAATACCAGCGCACCGAAAACGTAATTCAGTGTGGCCGATGCCAGAAGCAACGGAACGAACCTGGGCTCTCCCCACGCGTAAAAGACGATGCTGCCCAGCAACAGCGTCAGATTCTTGTACGACGTGAAATAGTAGATGCCGAAGAAAATCGGCAAGAAATAAAACAGGAACGTAATGGAACTGAAGACCATGTCTCGTGCGCTCGGTCACGCCTCTAGCGGCAGGTAATGTCGACGAAAGCCAGGCGCCAAGATCGGGCGTGCAAGCGGGCTGGATACTAGTTCCGGATTGTAAAGGGACGGCCCGGCACCTGCACTTGCAACCTGCATGCCGGTGCCTGACCGATCAATACGAGCGACGCGCCAAGTTGTTTTACGTCCACATACCCGGAAAATCTCGTCAGGTCAGTGAGCGATGCCGCATCGTTTCTCGCGTCGCGCCCGCGCACCATGGTGAGGGCGAAACCGACCACCCGCCCATCTGCACTTCGCATTGACACCAGGGACGGCGTACGTCGCGCCCAGGGGCTGCTGATCAAGCCATCGATGCGCAGGAATCGGTCATCGCCAGCAATCGGTTGAAGCTGCGTTAGCGATCCGCCGCACTGCAACATGGGCGCATCGTTCTGCATCGGCAGACCGACGGTCTGGTCGACCGGATCCAGCAACGGATCGCCAAACACGCCCACGTCATCGGCATCAAGCGGCTTGCTCAAAACCAAGGCGTGATCGGCATTCGGGTAGATGCGTCCGATCTGCCCCTGATCGCGTATCTTCATGTCCAACGCCAGCACTGCGATCCAGCGTTCGAAAGCATTCTCTCGATTATGATTGAGTGCCGAGTGCTGTACGGGCCACATTGCGAGCGGAATCATCAACAGCGCCGCGGCGCCCATCCACGGCAGCCGCGCTAGCCCGCGCAAAAGCGCCGGCGCCAGCAGCACAAGCAGGGCACACCAAGCCATCAATGCCGGTGTCTGATAACGACTGGACGCCGCCTGCGCAATCCCATGGTCATATCGACCCAATGCGGTCAACAGCGCGGTTGCTGTGACGTACAACATGAAAAGCGACAGTGCGATGCCCAACCCGTCGCGAGGCTCCCGGCGAGTCGCGTGCGCCAGGTAACCAAGTGCCGACAAGAACAGCACGCTGCCTGCAGCCGCTGCCAAAGGCGCCGCCAGACTCGTCGGCAACGTCGCCTGATTGGAAATGGCCCAGAACACGGGCGCGCCCAGATAAACCAGCGTGTACTGTGCAAGTGCAACGGCGTGCTGCGTGAGCACATCGATCGACCGGGTGGCGGCAGACGACTGATAGTCGCTGAAGTAATAGCCCAGTGTCGCCACCGTCAGTATGCCCAGCACGAGAACCCGGCGTCTGGATTGACCCGACAGCACCGCCATCACAACCAGCAATGGCAACGCGCCCACGCCGTTTGCCATCGTCGCACACGCGGCGACGCCCAGCACGCAAGCCGCGGCGAACCAGCGGCGATGCAAGGGCGACTGCGATCGATACAGCGCCAGCAAAGCCGCCAACGGCACACTCTGCGCCAGAAAGAACTGACTTTGAAACGCCCAGTTGAAGTTCTCCGATTGGGCCCAGGAAAATCCCGCGACCGGTATCAGCGCCGCAACAAGCAACGCGCCGGACGGTGCCGCCAAGGCCCCGATTCGTTCCCGCAATGCCCATAGGAAAAGCATCACTGCCGCCGCGGCCAGCAGGTAGTTCACGATCACCAGAAAAATGAACGTTGCGCCAAACAAATTGAAGTCGAGCCAGAACAACGCACGAGAAATCAGGATGCGATGCTCGTTATGCTGCCCCCACCACGCTTGCCATGTCGACAGATCGCTCTGCGTAAGGAACCCGATATAGCCTTGCCACATGTCCCAATACGGCACAGGCACGTATTGCCGCACGCCGCCCACCACCGCAAAAGCAATAAACACTACCGCCAGTACCGCCATGACCATGCCGGCATGGCCAAGCACGCCCAATCGGGCCACGCCAGCGCGGACTCGGCTCCAGACGCTTGATCGTTGAGCTGCAGTCGGCTCACCGATAGCGTTACGCGCGGGCGAAAGATCTGGAGTGTCGATCATGAATACGTGCCGCCGCCGGCGCGCCGCACATGCGCACGATCAAGCATTTCCAGGCGAATCACTGCAATCAGTCCGGCAACGATGGCGAACCATAACGTCGCCAACCGGATACCCACGGCAGCCAGGGACGCAAGGCCAAGCGCCACACCTTGATCGCCCAATAGCGCAACAATGACCGCCTCGGTCGATCCCAGTCCGCCCGGCAACATGGACGCCGCGCCTGCCAGCATGGCCGCCGGATAGATCGCCAGCGCCCGCTGCCAGGGCAACGCCATCCCCAGCTCGGACAACAGCCACGCAAAGGCGCCAGCCGTAACGCCCCACGCGGCGATGCCCAGGAGCAAGGCCTTCAGCACGCGCCCAACCGTCAACCACTGCCGCAAGCCCACCACACCGGCACACACGGTAAGCACGACTGCCGCAATGCGCGGCATGGACCACGCCACCAACCGATCGCCAATGGCCTGCAACAACGCTGGGAAGAACGCGCACACAAGCACTGCAGCGACGACCACCGTCACGAATATCAACAACGTGGTGTAGATGCCACCAAACGCGCCCCACCCCAAGAACGCCAAGAGCAGCACTGCCACCAGATCGAGCATGCGCTCGAAGACGAACGCCGCCACCACCGTTTCGGCGGGCACGCCTTGCCTGCCGTAATACCGAATGCGTACAAGCTCACCTACCTTGCCCGGTGTCGCGGTAAAGGCAAAGCCCGCCAAATAGGCCGCGAGCGCCCGCCACCCATTCAGCTGATGCCCTGCCATTCGAAGCAGCCACCACCACCGCGCGTACCGCAACAGCCACGAGGCGACCGTAAGCGCGAGCAGCACCGGCATCGCGCTCGCCAGCGTGGGCAGCAGCGCAAACACGCCTCTCTCGCCATCCAGCCACACGAGCACGCCCAGATACGCCGCCGTCACGATGGCCAAACTAATCAGTGCGTGATTGATGCGCATATCGCCGCCCGTGGATCAGCGAAAGGAAAAATGCTTGTGGCCGAGATAGCTCGTGAACACGGGAAACACCACACCCACCGCGTGTGCAATCTCGCGCACATAGGATGTGACGCCCATCGCCGGCAATACGTAATATGCCAAACTCACACTGATTGCCCAGGTTTGCGCGATCGCCACCACATTGACCAGGCAAAACATCAGCGCGGAACGGTGCAGCCCCTGCTTGCTTTCCTTGAACACGAAAAGCTTGGCGAGAATAAATGCCGTCACCATCCCCGTCAGATAGGCCACGATCACGGCGGCCTGATATCCCATCACCTGGTTGTAGGCGATGCGGCTCAGAAAATTGACGAGCGCGGCCGTGCCGCCCGTGACGATGAACACCACGAACTGCCGCGACAGAAAAGCCGAGGTCACGCTGCCGCCTGCCGGGCCATCTTGCGGCCGAAATCGATACTTTCCGAGATGCCCCGATCTTCGGGGTAGTAATACGACGTGTCGGCCGCCCACAACCCTTTCACGGGCAACGCCACATCAGGCAGACGCGCCGGGAAGCCGGGCTCGCAAATCGGTTGCGCGTAGCGATAACGACTTGCCTTGATATCAATGAAATCCTCTTCCACCAGGTCGGGATTGATCGTCTTTAGATAGCGCTTCACTTTCTCGATGAAGTGCGCATCCGGCTCCTGATACAAGGGATGCTCGCCGGGCACGTAATAAGGCACGTACACGATGTGGTGCGGCATCGGTCGCAGATTCGAATATTCGACCAGACCCGGAATATCCATCTCGGGTGAATTGATGTTGAGCCAGAAATTCTCGGATACCGGCTTGCGCAGCTTGGCGATGATGCAGACCACTGCAATGTTGTGCATCGAGCCGAACTTGGCCAGCACATCCTGAGGCAGATCCGGCATCACGCGCGAGACCAGCGGCAACGGAATCGTGCTGATCACCTTGTCGAACGCCTCGAAACCTTCTGGCGTTTCCACACCTTTGATCACGCTATCTTCCATGCGCACACGCGTTACCGGTGTCTTCAAGCGAAACACGCCGCCGTGGCTTTCGATATCCGAGCGCATCCCTTCAAGCAGCGTATTCGAGCCGCCATCCAGATACCCTAACTTCTCGCGAAACAGGCTGTAGCGCGAGCGGCCGATACGACGAATGCGGCTCCAGATCCACGCCGCCGACAAGTTATTCGCGTAGTTGTAGAACTTGTATTCGAACAAGCGGCGCCACAGCACCTCGTAAGCTTCCTTGCCCACCCAGCGGCGGATCCAGCCTGATGCTTCGACGTTATCGAGCGGCTTCCAGTCGTTGCGCTTGGTGGACAGAAACGCGTGCAACCCATAGCGGAACTTGGCAATCAAGCTCAACCCTGGAAACTTCAAGAGCGCGATCGGATTACCCCAAGGCACGACTTTGCCCTTGTAGTAATACCCCATTTTGGTTTCGGTCCAATGCATCTTGTCGGCCAGGCCGAGCTCGTCCAACACCTTCAAAAAAGCATGGTCCGAGATGCAGTGAAAGTGGTAATAGCGTTCGATGTGCAGACCATTGAAATCGAATGACGCCGTCATGCCGCCAATGCGATCGTCCGCTTCGAATATCACGGGTTCGTGACCGTCTCGTGCGAGCTGATACGCAACAGCCAGCCCCATGGGGCCTGCGCCGAGCACGGCGATGCGCTGCTTGCCGGGCAAGGCGCCGGTGAACGTCGTGCCGGCTGCGGCCCCAGCGTATGTGCCGGCTGCGGCGCTGGCGTCGACACCGGTGGCCTGCGAATTCACGGGGTTCAAAGGATTCGCAGCGTTTGCGGTATTCGCAGGCGTTGCGGGCGCCGGCGGCACGTTCTGGTTATTCATCGTCACGCTCAAAACTCCAATACGACTTTGCCGTACTCGGGATCGTTCATGGTTTGGTCGATGGCCTGCGCAAACGGCGTTGCCGTCACACCAAAGATCGTGGGCCAATCGATCACTTCAAACTCGTCGTGAGCGACGAGCGCCTGCAACTGATCGGCGGTAAACGGCGGATTTTTGTCGAAGGTGCCCCACACCTTCAACAGCGCGTAAAAAAGACCATACGGAATCTTCACGATCTTCGCGCGCGCATTGGTCGCCCGCTTGATCTCGCGAATGATGTCGATGTAATCGACCTTCTCACGCCCGCTGATGTTGTAGATCTGGCCACTGATGCCCTTCTCGATGCAGCTCACGATAATGCTGCAGAAGTCGCCCACGTACAGCGGCTGGCGCATGTAGCGGCCATTGCCCGGGATCGGAAACACCGGCATGCGTTGCATGAAGCGCGACAACCACCCCAGATGCTTGCGATCGAACCACCCAAACATCAATGTGGGACGCAACACGACGGTATTGATACCGCTGGCAAGCACGATCTTCTCTTGGGCGCGCTTCGTATTGGTGTAATCGTCCTTGGCGACCGATTCCACTACCGATGAACTGATATGCACCGTATGGGGAACGTTGTATCGCTTGATGACTTCCAGAATGCGTTCAGTCGACGTGATGTTGTTGCGAATGAACGGTTCCGGATTCGGGTCACCGATCTGCGCCTGCAGCATCACGACTTCGTCAGCGCCCTCGAAATGACGCGCCCAATCACCGGCTTCGGCAAGATCCGCATATTCCACGACGATGTCGGGGTGGAACTTGCGCAGAATCTCTAGATTCGACTTGTGCTTGTCGAGCACCACGAGATTGGTAAACCCCTTGCGCTTCAGATGCGCAACCAGGTTCTGACCGACAAGACCGGCGCCGCCGGTTAAAACGATTTTGGGTGAGGATGTCATATCAAATTCGAATGGAGGGAGTGAATCAATGTTGGGTCGATGCGTACACCGCCATCAAAGATTCAAACGCTTGAATAGCACCGTCGGCACATTGCGAATCGCGAGCATGATCAACGCCCAGAAATGCGGCGCATAGACCGAATCCGACTTGCGTTCGACAGCCTTGCAGATGATCGCAGCCACTTTCTCGGCCGACGCCACCAGGGGCCCCGGCAACGGCAGTCCTTGCGTCATCGGCGTATCGACGAAGCCCGGCTTGATGGTCAACACATGTACGCCTACCTTAAACATGCGTGCGCGCAGCCCTTCGCAGAATGCCGTCACGGCCGCCTTGGCCGATCCATACAGATAATTGGTCGGCCGTCCGCGCTCGCCCGCAACAGAAGAAATCACCGCGATCGTGCCATGACGATCTTTCTCCATCCGGTTCGCCAGATCCGTCAATACGGCAATCACACTCAAGCCATTGCTCGAAAATTCCTTGAGTGCATGGTCGGCGCTTTGCTCGCACTGCTGTTGGTCCGGCAGCGTGCCGTGTGCAATCAGCGCCACATCGATATGCGTCAACGTGCGATAGCACGCATCCAGCATGGCGCCGTGCGCATCGAAGTCATTCATGTCCAGGGCATGCACATCCACCGATACCGCACCGCGTGCGCGCAGATCGTCAGCGGCCTGTGCCAGCTTCTCGGTATTGCGGCCCACCAGAAAAAAGGCGGCCTTCTCGCCTGCCCAGTTTCGTGCGCAGGCATGCGCAATGGCCGACGTGGCGCCGATGATCAAAATCTTTTTCATGACTGCGTCACTCTTTTCCAGAACTGCGAGCACAAAAGCGGATCGCGCAAGGCTTCCACTTCATGCCATTGGGGATAGGCGCTGCGAAAATCCTCGCCGCGCATGTGTGCGTCTTTCGCCGGATACAACCTGCCTCCCGCCTCGTTGACGATAACGTCGAGTTCGCGCAGCAGACGATCCAGGCGCGCGTTATTGGGAAAATCCAGCGCCAGCGACGTGCCCGCCATCGGGAACGACATCAATCCAGGCGAGGCAATGTTGCCGCAGCGCTTGAGTACTGCCAAAAACGAACCGGTGCCCGATCGCGCAATCGCTGCGAGCAACGCCCGCGTTGCCGGTTCGGCGCTGTGATCCGGAATCACGCACTGAAACTGCTGAAAACCGCGCCGGCCATAAATGCGATTCCAGTGAAGAATACCGTCGAGCGGGTAAAAGAACGGCTCGAAATCGGTGCGCGATTGCTGTTTTCCGGCTTTCTGCTTGGCGTAGTAAGCCGAATTGAAAGCACGCAGCGTGACGTTATTGATCGCGGAAATTGGCAATACGAACGGCACGCTTCGCTTACTGCTCGGCTTGATCTCAAGCTCGCCAATACGTGCATGATCGCCCACCATGTAGATGCCACGGCCCGCGGCCTCTCCCGTTGCCAGGCAATCCACCCACGCCACACCATATTCATGGACCGGATCGAGCTCGGCGGAAAGCGTAAAGAACTCCGCCAGTGAACCGAACTTGTACGACGTCACATCGATCGCCGGGGACACGATCGGCATCAATTGAAACTCGACCCAGGTAATGATGCCGGTCAGTCCAAGCCCCCCTATCGACGCCGCGAATAGCGCCTTATTTTGCGTGGGCGAGCACACTAATTCCGCTGCTTTATCGGAACGCGACAGTCCGAACGACAACACATGCCGCCCAAATGTGCCACGGACATGATGGTTCTTGCCATGTACGTCGTTGGCAATCGCCCCGCCCAATGTCACGTACTTCGTGCCCGGCGTAACCGGCACGAACCAACCATTGGGCACGGCGATACTCAGCACGTCGGCAAGCAACACCCCTGCTTCGGCTTTGATGCGCCCACTGGCCCAATCGGCTTCGATGAATCGATTGAGGCCGTCCATCGCAATCACATGATTCGACTCGGCATAGCAGCTGTCACCGTAACTGCGGCCATTGCCGAAAGGCAGTGTGCTGGCATAGCGTTTTCCGAGAGACTGCAGCAAAGCCGGCACGTCGTCACGCCACGCCGCTGCGTGGGCCGCTTGAGGCGTGGCCGGATAACGGCCCCATGACAGACGCGTGGGCAAACTCACGTCGCAATCCAGAAAATGATGCCGAACAACGCGCCCACGACGAGACTCACACGATCCTTCACGGCGAAAACGATAGGATCATCATGCATCTCACCCCGATGCGTCAGCATCCAGGTGCGCGAAATCCAGAACAGCAGCAAGGGACACGAAAGCCACAGCACTTCCGGATGCCGGTAGAGCGCGATGATGTTTTGTTCCTGGATGTAGAGGGCGAGCACCATGACGGCGATATAGCCGGATGCGGCGCCGAGCGATGAAATCATCTCTAGATCGTCAGGGAAGTAGCCACGGCCGCGCGTTTGGCCTTCCTTGCCGCGGCGCCGCGCTTCGCCCAGCTCGGCATAACGTTTGACCAGCGCAAGACTCAAGAACATGAACATCGAGAAGGCGAGCATCCAGAACGTCAGGGCGATCTGGAAAGCCAACGCGCCTGCGATGATGCGGCAGGTATACAGCACGCCGAGCGTAACCACGTCGACCATCATCTGGCGTTTCAGCCATAGCGAATAGAGCAGGGTAACGATGTAGTAACCGACTAGGGCCAAAGAGAACGCGAGCGGCAGGAACAGCGCCGCCAGTCCGAAGGCAAGGAGCAGCAGAATGGGCACTGCGAACAGGCCATGCTTGATCTCCAACTTGCCGGCTGCGAAAGGTCGATTTCGCTTGGTCGTGTGCTGACGATCGTCGGCCAGATCGAGAAGATCGTTGAGCACATACACACTCGATGCGCACAAACCGAAAGCGATGAACGCGAGAATGCCGGTGCCGATCATCGGCACCTCGGCCAAGCGGTGACTGGCCAGAAGCGGGACGAAGATGAGAAGGTTCTTGATCCATTGGTGCAGGCGTAGCGCTTTTACCCATGTGCGCCACTTGGGGGTAGCCTCGGCGGTCACCGAGTGCACGTCTCCGTTTTCACTGGCTTTGCGCACCACGCCGCGGTGCGGCTCGACAATGTGCACCTCACGCGCCTCTTTCCAGACCGCGATGTCGTCGTGAGAATTTCCGATGTAATCGAAACCCTTGGACCCATAACGCGCCACCAGAACATCTCGTTTTCGATGTGATGAAAGATTGACGTCATCCTCCGTGGCGATCACGTCGGCAAAGCCGCCGAGATACGCGGCAATGCGATCAGCATAAATTTTGTGGGTTGCTGTCGCGAGCACGACGGGGCGACCGGCGTCACTCGCACTGTGCATCATTTCGAGCACAGACGAATTGAAAGGGAGCAATGCGACGTCGACCTCGCTTTCTTCGGCGAGGCGTTGCTTCAAGAACGCCTTGCCCTTCGCCACCCAGGAGATCGATGCCAAGGCCGTCAACGGCGACGCTTTCAAGACACTCAACCAAGTCTCGAAAAGCGTATCCGATCGCAATAACGTACCGTCGAGATCCACGACCAGTGGGACTTGATTCATTAAGTATCCTCTGCTGCAACCAATGCGCCAAGCCAGCGAGCGTTCATTGGGACGACGTGCAAATAAGCCGACGAACCCGCGATTTTAGCCCTACTTTGGCTGGACCGAATGTCAGCGATCATGCCTAGCAACGCAATTCGCCGATACGATCGGCAGTCGCCACCTTACATTTATTTCCCCTTGGTGCTTATTATTCGCCCTCCGTCCATTACGACGTAGCACCAACGCCCATACGCACTATCGGGGGATCGTTAATGCTGGGAGCAGTATCACCGCCCACGACAGGAACAAGAGCGAAATCAGTTGCTATCAGAGGTCCAACGAGAGGCGGTGCGACCCGTTGTTGTGCCTCGACCTGGCTAGCCGCGTCGGAGAATGACGTAGCCGTGAGTGGCGTCTATCTCGAAGAAGTCATTGGTTGCCAATGACTTGCGAACTCCGTCTGTAATTGTGTCGCGCGCCATGACGATGATATTGACATCCAACTGATCCAGAGCCGTCCGCAGTAACGATTCGTTAGCAGCTTTGCCGGACACGACAAAATCGTAAAGCGCGCGACGGCGGACGTATTCATCCTCTGGCATGGCATATGCCAGCATGTCGAGATATGACCCGCGCACACTGATCAATTTTGGATGTCGTTCGTAGCGGCTAATTACGCCCGCGACGGCGTCGGGCGCCAATACCCTGCCGCCCTCCCCCACATCGAGCGCAATGACTTTTCGGGCTAGGACTACATCAGCCTTGGCGATCTTGTCTTTTGCAAATCCATGAAAGGCTCCGATGTTGTCGTGGCGCAGCGTGTTGTACGGTAGCGCTAGCGCAATGCCGATCACGAGCAGCAAGACGGGCATCGCACGCAGGATACGTGGCACCGACGGTCGGCGCCACTCATCCATGATCACGGCAATTCCAATCGATCCAAAGATCAAGATTGGAAATGTCCATACTACGCGCCAATAAACCGCAGGCGTCGTGATGTAGTGGGAAATGAACCCGGCGAACCATGGATTCAGATAGATGGAGAAGAGCAGCAAGGGCGGAATTGCCAACGCCCAGCGAAGCGGGCCATTTCTCGCTAACAACGGCCCCGCCATGAGAAGAAGAACAATCAAATACTGCTGATGGGTGCCAAATACCGTTGACCAAACGCTAAGAGGACTTTCGTTAGAAAATCCGAGGATTGGCGAACCACGCGAATTCAAAGCGACATCTATCAGATAGGGCAAGGCCACCAGCGGCACCAGCATTGCCAAAATGAACGGACGCCATCCCCGGCTACGCACATTGGGAAGCTGGGAAAGCACCGCGCCGCCTGTCGCCAGCGGTGCGGCCAGCATGGCGAAATTCGAACAACCTATTGCGCCGATCTGGCAGCACAGCAGAAGAAACAGATCCGAACGCCGTGCTCTATCGGAAAAATATCGTGAAGCGAAATAAAAGATCGCCGGAAGGAAAACGCATAGGAAGACCGCTTTCCCTTGGAAAATCCGAACAAAGGAGAAGTTCGCTGGAGCCCGGTGCATTTCGCCCATTAGGGCCATCAGCAGGAAAGCCGCAACCCCGCCCACCAGCCAGCGCCGTGGAAACAACTCGCGCGCGAGCGCGAAGGTTGCAAGCGTAGCCGCCGCCCCCCAAACAGGTATCAGCCCAACGTAGTAAACGCTCATCGCCGGCAACGAGAGCATCCAGCCCAAAGCGGCAGCCAACAATTCGAACGAGGCGAACTTGTAGCTAGGAAACATCATGGGCAGACCCACTTCGCCATGCATAGGGTCAACACTTAGGAGGGCAATCTCGGGATTAGCGGCCGCGTGCGCAGCCACCGCTGCATAAAAAGCATCATCCAGATCGGCCCTGGAGATCGCGAACGACAGCATCGTAAAAGCAATGCCGACGAATAAGACGACGCCCCACGAATCCCAACGCATCTCGACGTGTACGTCGGGGGGGGCTTCACACGTGTCGGGCGTCATCAAACATGCCACTAACACAGACGCGGTGTAAATGAGAAAAAATGCAAAAGGCAGGGCGACGGTGAAGGGTGCTACAGCTAACAGAAAAACGCGCAGTGCTGTCGTTTGAGACCGCTCAAACCTTTGGATACCTGGGATGGAGAGCTTGGCGCCCTCCGAAAGCGGCATCGGCCTGTCGAACAAATGGAAAAGCCACATCAGCGCCCCGATAAGAAATGGAGCCAAGACGATCAGGTTTTTTAATGTTCCGCCAAAAACCACCACCGCATGTGCAGAGAAGGTCCATCCAGCGAAAAATATGATGAACAGAGCCAACAGAATACGCATCTTGACCAGAAATTCCACGATTTGGCGCGACACAGGCGTGGTGCCCGAGCCGCTGGCTATGGCGTCGACGACATGCGTTGCTTGAGAAATATAGCGGCATCGGCAACGCAAAATCAGCGGATTCCTGATCCACCGATACAACCGCAGTGCATTCATCCAAACGCGCCAAATGGACGAAGCAGCGACGGTGATCGAATGTACACCACCATCGTGTGAAACGGCGACGTACTCGAAGCCTCCACCATAGCGGTGAACCAATAACCCGCGTTCTCGAGTGCGGGAAAATCGACGTTCGCAGTTGTCACCAATACATCGTAAAAGGCACCGCGGATCTGCGCGAATTCCTGTGCATAGATATCGTGAGTGGCGCATTTCCAATGCAACGCAGCGACCGTTTCCCATCCGGCATTCCATTCCAAGTGCAGCTTCGTCATCACGCAGCAAGGTTACGTCAACGTCCACAGCTGCGAGCTGCGCCTAGAAGTTGCTATGTGGTTGACGAGCCATAAGGACATTGACGTTGCGTAACGATGCCCACTACTGACCGTAGTTAGCTCATCTAATCCGAGAGCCAAATGCCGTGGAGACTGGTTGATCGGCTGAACTGTTCTGTGGCCGGTCAACAACGCAATATCGCCAATGGCGGCTTACTCCTGCAACCCGCAGGAAGATGACCCACAACAATCGCGGTAACATTCAGTCGATGCAAAAGTTGTGTGCCATGCCCCACGTGAGCGCCTGCTATGTCCTCGACTTGATCGGACTACACGACACACCAACTCATTTAGGCACACCCAATCACAAATATCATAAGGTTTATATGTCACCTTTGCATACCGTCTGGGCATTAACATGCGTTATCGCGATCGCATGCGGACAATTGCTTTTTAAGAAGGCCGGTAGCGAAATACAGCATGCCGGAACTTGGTTCGATACCAAGGCGCTTTTGATCGTAGGAGCGGCGGGAATCCTTTATGGCTTGACGACACTTCTTTGGATTAGCCTGCTACGGTACGTTCCACTTAACAAAGCTTACAACTATATGGCGCTGAGTTTCGTACTTGTCCCCATCGCAAGTACGTTTTTGTTTCGCGAACCACTTAGTACAGGTGCAATCGTTGGGGGTGCATTGGTAGTCGCTGGCATCGTCGTAGTGACCCGCTTCGGTTAACTTATATCCAATTCAATATGATTATTGATCCAAAGATCGCCGTCGTCATTCCCTCGTATAAGGTCACGGCGCATATTATCGGCGTGCTTGATAATTTTGGCCCAGAGGTCCAGCGTATTTACGTTGTCGACGATTGTTGCCCGGATAAGTCTGGCGATTATGTCGAGACGCATTGTCACGACCCTCGCGTACGCGTCATAAGGCATGTGCAGAACGCCGGTGTGGGTGGGGCTGTTCTTACGGGATACCAGGCGGCCATCGAAGAGGGAATGGATATCGTTGTGAAAGTGGACGGCGACGGTCAGATGGATCCAAAACTGCTGCCGCGATTTGTGATGCCTATTGTCGAGGGATGGTCCGACTACACAAAAGGCAACCGCTTCTACGATCTCGCCGAAATTAATCAAATGCCGAAAATTCGACTTTTTGGCAATGCCGGCCTTTCGTTCATGACAAAGATTTCGAGCGGATATTGGGGAATATTCGACCCAACCAATGGCTATACGGCGATCGATACGAGAGTCGCAGCGAAATTACCGTTCGATAAAATCAGCAGCAGATATTTTTTCGAAACCGACATGCTTTTTCGCCTGAATACGTTACGCGCCGTCGTAACCGATGTTCCGATGCACGCGCATTATGGCGATGAAGAATCCAACCTGAAGATCAAGAAAATCTTTCTTGAGTTCCTGGGAAAACATACGCGGAACGCTTTCAAGAGAATATTTTATTCGTATTTTTTGCGTGATATGAATGCCGCCTCGCTTGAATTGATTTTTGGTGTGTTTTTCTTTCTTTTCGGCGTGCTTTTCGGTGCAGTGCACTGGATCAACTCTTCGACGCACGACATTTCCACGCCGATCGGAACCGTAATGCTTGCGGCACTTCCAATGATCGCCGGCATTCAGCTGTTGCTGGCATTCGTCAATTACGACGTCGCCAATGCCCCGTCGCGCGCAATCAGCAAGTTGCTGCCGCGCAAGAACGCGTCAGAATCAGCAGTTGACAGCCCGACCCGCCCGTCTTCCTGATCTGCCCGAACGCATATTCAGCTATCGGGTATGTCGTTCTGATCGATGCTCACTCGTCAGCTCCGGCCTGACCTGACTCGTACGCCCTCATTCTTTACCCAGATGCCAACTACCAAGATCAGCGCTTACGCCACTCAGTCCCCATCGCATCGTCTCTGGCAGACCTCCCTGGCCTGGACGCTGCTTTTGGGATATTTGATCAGCTTGGCTCTGAATTTCCCGGGTCACTTCTCGATGGACTCCGTGTTTCAGTTGGCCGAGGGCGTTCAAGGCAAGTCAATGTCCTTCAACCCGCCAATCATGAGCGCGCTGCTCGGGGCGTACTACAAACTCAATGTGACCGCTGGCTTCATGATGACCAGCTCGGCGGCATTCTACTTGGGCACGTACCTGCTGCTGCGCGGCTACGATCCGCGCTACCGGATCGTCGTGTTGGCAGTCATCATCGTGATGTCGCTCTCGCCTCTGGTACTGATTTACAACGGCACCGTTTGGAAGGACGTGTTTTTCGCGAACGTCGCGTTGCTGGGTTTCGGCGTTGCTTCGCATATTCGAAGCAGGCGTTCCCTGGCGCTGCTCGTTGCCGTGGTTCTCTTCGCGGCAGCCACGTTGATCCGCCAACAAGGCATCATCGTCGCGACGGCAGGCTGCCTGTACATAGCGGTGCAGCTTTGCTGGCCGCAAAAGAAGCAGGCATTAGTCAGTTTCCTCGCGCTGATGACGGGACTTCTCGCGACGACCGCAGCACTTCAATTCATTTCCAACCAAGTCATCGCGCCTCGAGCGACAGGGGGCCTTTCAGTAGGATTGGGCGTTCTCGCCAGCTACGACATTGCTGCCGTCGCCTCGCGTTCGCCTGTCGCAATGGAGGCACTGAGTGGATCTTATGGCATCAACGGGCGGGCGTTGATTGACGCGTCCGCAAAGGAATATTCGCCGGAAAGGGTCGACTATCTAAACAAGACATTCCAGTCGCTCGCACCGCTTCAGGCCAACAAACGGATATTGTCATTGTGGGGCGCGTCGATCGTGTCCGAACCTGGCGCCTGGATCGGACATCGATGGTCCACGTGGCAGGCGTTATTGACCCTCAATCACGCGGGTGGCCGGTGCCTGCCCATGCATGTTGGGATAGCGACCGATGCGGTTCCCGCTTTGCAAGCGACAGGACAGCCCGTGCCCGACGCTGCCGTATTTTTGCCGGCCGAGACGCAAGCCAAGAGTTTTCTCTACCGCTATGCAATGGATAACCTGTACTGGTTCGCTGGCGGGATCTGGTTTCTTCTCGGCATCGTTGTTTGTGGCGTGAGCGCTTATCGCCGAGATGTACTCGCCACGATAATTTCGGCGTCGGGCTTGACCTTCACCGCATCCTATTTGCTGGTGGGAATCGCCTGCGACTTCCGTTACCAGTATTTTGGCGTGCTGAGCACGATTGTGGGAATGCTGATGCTGGCAGCCTCTTTCAACCGGCCGCGGGGCGACGTCACGGCAACGGCGGTATAGATTGGGCCAGTGCGGGCTTCAGGTCCATCGAGAAACGCATACCGGTTTCGATCATCACCAGCGCGACGACGTCCGGCCGGTACTTTTCCACCAGGTCCTCACGAAAAAAACCGTCTTGGACGTGGACCGAAATGATGCGGCTGAAGTGAGGTTTCAGAAGCGGCACCAACTCCGATGAAAACGAGTCGCGCAGCAGCAGTAACGTGCGGCCGCCTTTACTCTCGGTGTGCATGATTTGCGGGGCAGTCCAGTCCGTTCGGGGCCCCAGGAATTCGGTTCTTGCAGGGTCATTTTCGGGAATTGTGGCGTAGGAGACCCGATCCTGCTTGATGAAATTGGATATTCCCAGCATCAGAGCTAGGTCGCGTTGCATGCGGTTGGGGGCCTGCGGCGTCGGCGTAAAGGCGCTGGCGGGAAGTGCAGTCATGTCCGGATAACGTCTGGACATGACTTCCATCAGCGCCTGGTATCCCAAATAGGCGCCTAAGCCGGTCCAGTGAGTATCGAACTGGTCGTACAGAATGGCTTCGTGCTTGCGCGCGATGATGGTGTCTCGAGGATCTGCCACTCGTGCGCGGTCTTCAGGACTCAATGCACCCAAGAAATCGTCGATCTCGGTGGTGACTCGCTCTCGTGGCATCCATGACGGCCGATGCTCCGGGAAAATGTCTTCCTTTACCGGCGCCACGAGCATGAAAAATTCGGCATTTCTACGCTGTAGATATGCTCTGCGCTGTTCGAAACCACGAGCCCAGTTCGCCACCTCCGTAGCTGGCGCGCGAAGCTCGCCAGCTACGATGCCAAGATGTGTGTCGTTATCGAAGAAAAGCCAACCATCCTGACCTACGACTACGCGCTTGGATCCTGAATATCCCAATTTGTACCGCACCAGATTCAAGACGGAAATCAGGTAGGGACGCATCGCGAAATTATCGATCGCGAAAGCATCCAGGCGACGCGGAAGTTCGGACCATTCTGCCATGGTCCGGGGCACCGACGGGGCGCTGGCCAGTACCCTGTTCTCCTGCAGGCCCGGTTGCGCGAAATGCAGCAGCGGGAACAAATGGAAGAGCGCAATGAGCACCACGCTCCAGACAATCAACGGCAGCCAGCTATGGGACTTCGTACGCTGCAGCATGGGCTCATCGCCGCGATTCGGTGGACGTGTCATCGGAGCTTAGAAGCGGAAGTAAAGGAACGGGTTCAACAGACTACCCGCGAGTAAGGTCATACTTATAACCGCTCCGATAAGGAGAATCGGCGCGGGCAAAATATGAACGAGCGCGATCGTGTGCTGTCGCGATCCGGGCTCCGGTGAGCCCTCGACAGTCCTGACGCGCATACGCTGCAGCAGCGCCGGGATCACTGGGAAGCAAATGATCGATCCCACACACAACGCGACTACGCATTCGGGGGTCATCCACGTCCAAATTGGGTTCCAGCCCTGGCTTTGCCCTCCGAATCCAAACATTGCGGACACCACGGCCTTCGCCTCTCCGAAATTGTCGGCGCGAAAGAGCACCCATCCAATCATGACCACCAAGAGCGTATAGCATCGGGCCGCCAGCGTGGGAATCCGGCGCAGGATATCAGCGAGAAAGAGGCGCTCCAGGATGACAAACAGCCCGTGAAATAGTCCCCAAATGATGAACGTCCAGGCCGCCCCGTGCCACAAACCTGTGACGAAGAACACCACCGCCAGATTGAACACCGTAGCGGCGTGACCGCCCCGGCTGCCGCCCAGCGGGATGTAGACATAATCGCGAAACCAGAATGAAAGCGACATATGCCATCGGCGCCAGAATTCGGTGATCGATCTTGAAGCGTAGGGGTAGTCGAAATTTTTGGGGAAGCGAAATCCCAACATAAACGCGAGCCCGATCGCCATATTTGAGTAACCACAGAAATCAAAATAGATTTGCAGGGTATAAGCAACGGTGCCGAGCCATGCTATGGATGTTGTGATTTCACCTGGTGGCAGGCCGAAAAGATGGTCGGCAGCCGGCGCAACCGCGTTGGCGATCATCACTTTCTGGCATAGGCCAACCACAAAATACTGAATGCCCAGTCCAATTTTCTCGGACGTAACCGAGCGGCTCTTCAGCTCACCTTCGATGTCCGTATAACGAACGATCGGCCCAGCAACGAGGTGAGGAAACATCATGACGTAAGTCGATAGCCGGACGAAACTGCGCTCTGCCGAAATCGAACGCCGATGGACTTCAACCAGATACGAAACGAGTTGGAAAATGAAAAAAGAAATGCCTAGTGGCAGATGAATCCCAAGCCGTGGCGCATCGGTGCCCATTGCTTGTGAGGCTACGTCGACAAGGAACTGACTGTATTTGAATATGCCTAGGACGAGAACGTTCGCCAAAATTGAAATCGACAGGATCAGGGCCCGGCGGCGATCACTGCTTTGCTCGATCCATACCCCGGCCGCGCGGTTGAATACCAACAGCCCAAGCAGCAATAACAGATAAATGCCCTCGCCCCAGACGTAGAAGACTGCGCTGCCTGTAAGGAGAACAGCGTTTCTGATGCCTGTCAGATAGTAGATAGTCAGGAAAAGTGGCAGAAAATAAAAAACAAATACAACCGAGCTGAATACCATTTCCCACTCGCTTTTTGACTAACCGTCGATCTAATGGCTGCAAAACTGGATATCAGCGCCCGTTTGGCAACGGCGCCGTCACGCGCACAAGCTTCAAGCCGCGCCCTGGAAGCCCACGGACAACTGAGCCTTCAACACATCCAGAGCAGCGTCCGGCTCACCGGTTCCCACCCCCGGGTATTCGATGGGCGCCTGATGTGTCAACCACTGCAAATAACCACCGTCTGCGTCGAACGGTTTGGGGAATGCTCGCTGAAGATCAACGCGTTCGCGGTAGATGACGCGTTCGATCGGCTTGATGCGCTGACCGTTGGAATACTGGCCGAACGCCCATGTCTGGTTGCTCAGCGGATCGTCTACCAACGCAGCCGTCTCGCGTTTGTACCAGTCCACAAGTAGATGAATATCGCTCTCGGGGCCGGCATTTACCTGCGCCATGGTGTGATGAGCACCGCTGTCGAACCCCGTAAAGTGGTAGAACCCCAATGGCTGACCGTTGACCAGGAAGCCATCGTTCATATTGCCCGTCACCAAACGGGTTGTGAGGTTCCAGGTCGCGACGTTGTAACGCGGCGACCGCAAGATGCGCACACCATCGAAAAAGGCAGGGGCCAAGTCGACCCAGCGCTGATCGGTGAACAGGCCATTGGGAATATCTGCTCGGCAGAAGTGGTAAATACGGTCGCCCCACCACTTGGCAAAACGTTTCCCTTCGTCAGCCGTACGTACCCCAACAAAGCCTAAGTTATAAATGCCGTGTTTCAGGCTGCTGATCTCGTTGTCCATCACGGCGCGCAACGACGAATCGGGATCCGTTTGATGAGGTGTGAGCACAACGTCCGCATCGCCTTCGACCAGTCGGTCGAGCATGTCGTCCAGACGAGAGAACAACACCATATCGGGATCGAAGTAGATGACGCGAGCAACATCGGGTCGTGCCAATAGCTTTTGCAGCACGAACGGTTTGATCGCCGTCGAAAGTTCAACAATGTTGTGGCAGAAAGCCCAGGGACGCCATTGATCGATACCCAACGTGTCGATGGGGTGCACCTCGTCAAATGGCTCACCGGAAAGGTCGACATCAGACGGCAGGAGATCTGACAGCGCAAGATGCAACTCGATCTCGGGATGAAATTCCCGCAAGGAATTGAACAGCATCCGGACTTTCGGAATGTAGTTCAATGCTGCACTGGTGAAAACGAGTGTTTTGGCCGTCATGTTGTTTGCTGTAGGTAGTTGGTATGGGAGTGAAGTACGCAGCCCGGCCGAAGGTATCGACGTCGCGGGGCGAATCAGCTCACTTGAATTTCGCAGCCATAATCCGTTTGATCTCGCGCCAGTCGCCCTTCAACAGACGTATGGTCATTCGAACCGGCATGGTCATTCGCCACGACATGGAGCTGTAAAGTGCTGCGACCTGGTGTCGCAGCGCCGCCTGCTGCTGCTCCATCGCGACCCGCTCCTGGCGAAGACCCTCGATCTCGCAACGCAACGCTTCAAGCGCATCGCGATACCGCTCGCGCTCTGTAAAGAGCATGATTTCGTGCGCGCGAAGCTCGGCAGCCAATGCCGCCATCTGCGCCCGCGCACTATCAACGGGTTGCGACGTCCCGCCCGGAAAATCCAGGTTAAGAGGTACGTCGCCAGGATGTGCCGGCTGTGCTTCAAGAAGGGAAGCACGTCGATTTTCAGATGTCATATCCGCTGAGGATTTGGAAGTCGCCAAAGGGTCATCGGTGTGTTTCATGTGCGTGGATTCCTCAGAAACCGTGTTCATCGCACCACTCCTTGAAAGAGCCGGGCCCGCACGCATAAGGATCCTGGAATAATTCCCGAGCGTCGCTTCGATTGCGCCAAATCAACCGACGACTCTTGTTTATGGGGGTGCCATCAGCAAATGTGCCGTAGGCCCACCATCCCGTTGGCAAGCCATCCGCCAGATGAAATTTCAGACGTTCACGGTACCAACGTAACAACTCGAACACGTCGGTTCGCCCATAGGAATACCGTTCCAGCATGTTTTCGCCAACGGTGTTGACCTTCGTGAAATGGAAGAATCGCAGCGGATCGTCTCCGGCGAATATATCCCCCTCCTTCGTGACGGTAACAGGGCGATGGCCCAGATTCCACGAGGCGACGTTATAACCCGAGTGCCGCAGAATACCAACATTGTCGAACAACGCCGGAACCAGGTCGCACCAGCGTTGATCGGTGAAAAGACCGTTCGGAACGTCGTCGTGACAAAAATGCATCAGCCGGTCTCGCCACCAGGCACCATATTCGCGCCCCGCCGATGTGTTGTTGACCGCCACAAAACCCAGGTTGTAGACGCCATGCTGCAGAGAACTGATTTCATTGTCGATGATGTCATGCATCAACGTGGCAGCGCGCGTAACATGAGGCGTCAACACCACTGAATGCCGCTCCAGCATGTCCAACATCTCGTCCAACGGCGCGAAGAGTGCAATGTCAGGATCGAGATAGACCACCCGCTGGTAGCCCTCGGTCAGCAACCGGTCCATCATGGTGCCTTTTACCGCCGTGCAAAGCTCAACGATGTCGTGACCGAACATCCAACGGCGCCAATCTTCAATACCCAGCTCGGAGATGTGCACGATCCGGTCGAAAGCCTCCTGATCAGGATCGAACTTGAATCCAGCGGGCGCCTCGTCGGAGAGCAGCAGCACGATCTCCCACTCGGGATGGAATCGACGCACACTTTCGGCCCAGACCCGGGCTCGGTCGAGGTAGCTGAATGTGGCGCTCGTATAGCAGGCGATCTCACGCATGGGACAGCTCCTCAATGATGCGGGCGCTGACTCCCGATCCCGGCGTCATCACCCCACGGCTACGTTTCGCCTGCCGGACACGCTCAACCAAGCCATCGCCGGCAAGAAGCGCCTGGAGCTGGACTTCAGAATCGAGCTCGAGTCCACGATCGGCATAGTCTGAGCGAAGCAGCGTGGCCACATGACCCGCCCCGGCCCGCGCGATCACGTAAGCGCCGGCAGCGAATGATTCATGCGTGGTGAATGAGAAGCTCTCGAAACATAATGACCAGTTGATGGTTACGTGCACATCGAGGCTCACAAGTGCATCGATCATCGCCGCGCGGTTTTCACGGGTGACGTTGACGTGCTGGAACTGCGTACCCGGAATCACTCCATCGGAAAACCCGACATGTACAAATGCATAGCGCGAATCGTTGGCATACCAACGCGCGAGAGATTCGAACACATGCCAGCCCTTGTGAATGGCAGGAACGCCGAGAAACGCAATCCTTATCGGCCCATCTTCAATGCCATCGAGATCCTTGATGAATTGAAGCGTTGCTGGCGGTTCCACCAGAACGTCTGCATGCGGATAGTGCGTCGCTCGCTTCCAGAAATCGGCCATTGTGCGTGAGGGCGCGACCACAATAGGATGCAAAGCCGAAAAGAGTGCTGCGATGCGCTTTTCGTGCGTGACGCGTTCCGCACCCGAATTGCACACATTGCATGCCATGGACGTCGCTTTCGGTGCGCCGCAGAACGTCATCTCGTTACGCAGGAGATGAATGCTTGGGCAAATGGTGAACGCATCGTGTATCCACAGATAGGGACGACCCAGCAAGCATTCGCTGACGAGATGCACCAGATGCTCAGGGGCATATCCCAGCATGTGATGCACCACGGCCTGCCCACGAAAACCTTCGCCTGACAGCATACGTACGACATTGATCAGATCAGAGAGGTAAAGCATTCCGACCCGCTGACCATCGACGGCTACCAACACCTCGAACGTCGTCACGTCAGTGTTCTGGCTTAGCGCGAGCAACGGCACATTCGGACAGATGGAGAGATATGGCACACCTGCCCTCGCCAATGCAACCTGTTCGTCACCGATGCAGTTTTGCACGCCGCCGCATGTCGACATGAAGTCATCGTGGCTGACCGACAGGACGAATGCGCGCGCCGGATTCAACGCAGCTGCCTTTACTGCATCGATCACGACTTGAGCGGTAACCGGAAGCGCGTGCGAAATCTTGTACGTGCCCTCCCGCTTGCGGGAGGGCGGTAGTGCATTGAGTATGGTGTCCTTCGCAATGTTGCGCCTCACCCTGAACGCGGCTCCAGGCGTATAACGCTCCAGGGGCGAAATGCTCCCGTGCTGATCATCCATGCTCATGCGAATGTCCTGCTAACGTTCATTTCGGGCCTTTCTTACTGCCTTGACGCATGCGCCGAATCGGGGTTTTGAGCGCATCCGGCAAAATGATGGATGCGGCCAGGCTGATCATGCTCGCCGTCGTTTTCAACGATCGTGGGCTTCTGCTGGCTTGCTCCAATGCGTAGGCCCTGGAAGCCTTGATTTCAGCAAGCTCTTCGCTGGCCAGGCCATGTGCGCTCATCAATTCCACAGCTGCGTCATTGACGGCATCTTCTCGCCGCCCAGATTCGACGGGGATGGAGTGCATCAGGCGATCGATTTCCAGGTCCTTCTCGGCAATCAGGCGCTTCAGGAATGCCACATCGGCGACCGAAGAAGACAATTGATCGCGTGACACCATCAGCTCGCCGCTCACGCGCTCAAGTTCCACATCTTTTTCAAGATTCGCGCGCTTCATGAAGGCAACGTCGGCCACGAGCGAATTCATCTGATCTCGAGCTATCAATAGTTCCCCATTGACGGCTTGCATCTGGTCATCTTTCTCGACATTGACCTGCTTCAGATAGCCCACGTCGGCTTCGAGCGAAGCCAGTCGATCACGTGCGCGCGTGAGTTCCTCGAGAAAAGGCGGTCGCACATGCAGCCTGGCGTTCACCATGACATTGAAGTCCACGGACTTTCCGCTGGTCAGACTTGCAAACGACATCTCCTTGCGCATGTATCGTTCAAGCGTTTCGGGGTTAATGACGACACCGCGGGAGCTCATGGCTGCCTCGAAAAACTCCGCAAACCTCATTGGTGTGTCGGCTTTGGGTACGGCTACAGCACCAAGGCTGCCCAGCGAGACATACACACCACGAAAGAGCAAATATCCCAACTCGATAGGATGATCCAGTCGCCATTCCAAATCGATGAATTGAACTGCCGTGTCATCCTGCACCAGCAGATTGCGCGGCGTCGCATCGATGAATTTGGAAGAAATCTCGGTACCGAGAAACGCTTCATCAATTCGCTCGGAGCTCACATCGACGCGGTCCACGATTGCCTTGAACCACACGTCGAACCAGCCCTCGAAATCCTCAATCGACCAGCCCTCGGTCGCCATGATCATGCTGAGCCGCTGCTGCCAGTGACTGCCACCGGAGAACCGGGGATCATCCTCGATCGACATTACCGCAGTGCTCGAAACCGGAACGCTTTCAGGGAAAATCTTCGACCGAACCACCTTGAGCGCGCCTCCAGCGTCGGCATCGATGCGGACCTGTTTGGCGTACTCGCGGCGGCGCTCTGCCGAGTAATGGTAGGCAACCGATGACGTCGGAACAACCTGCTGTGGCATGGCCGATGAAAATACAAGAAACGAATTGGCGAGATCACCACCCAATCCATTTCGAAACACGGGCAACCAAGCGCGTTCCGGTGAAAAAACTTCCTTGTAGGTGCGCTGGGGGTCGAGGGCAAGTGTTTCCGTTATGAGTGGCGACAGGTCGCCTTGCACCTCGCCGGACATCGCCGCGTCGTTAAGCACCGAAATCGGCATTTTGTAGTCTGGAAATGGATACCACCAATCCTGGTGTTCGAAGCCGGCATCAGCCAGCAACTTCCCAAGTGCCCGCCGACCGAAGGTGGTTACTCCTTCAGCACTGTAGCGGTCTTCGACACCGAACATCGCGATGCTTAGATGGTCTTCGACCTCGCCCGAGAGGTACTTCAGTCCGAGCTGGTTTTCGATGGCAACCACGAGCACGCCGGACTCGGCTGCGCGCGCACGACAGGTTGCCAGAAGTCGTTGCGTACCCTCCGGTCCAAGATACTTGCGAGCGTATTCCAACACGCCGATCAGCAGGACCGCGTCAAACTGACCCAGGTTCTCCGCATCGTCACTGGTGCCACACAAGATCTCGACATTGTCGAGATCGCGGCAGCGCTCACGCGCAATTCTCGCGCGTCGGAAGCTTCCCTCCAGGCCAACGACATGGGCTCCCGATTCACCCAGGAAACGCGAGATGGCGCCGCAACCGCTGCCAATTTCCAGCACGCGCTTGCCCGCAAACCAAGATGCAGCCGGTCGCAGCAGATTCGCGCGGCGTCGGCTCAAATGGTACATGGATGGCCAGTCGACGATCTTGTCGGTCAGGTCTGCAGAGCTGGTCGATACGTCACCGGCGTCGCGGATGGCCGAATAAACATACTCCTCGTGAACGTCACCATCCGAATAGTCGAAGGGTGCAGCATTGCGGTGACGCCATACGCCAGATACCGCGTCGCGCTCAAAATCCTTGAAATCTGAAATCATCTTCTTGTCCGGTCAGCCGCTGCTTTGACTCAAGCAACGACACAATTGCTCGTGGGATCTGCATCAATATTTTTACATCGAGCTCGTCAGGTTGAATCTCGGTGCCTGCGCCAGTCATGCAGGAGGCCCGGTGGTGATCGGCGCATCAGCGCGTTGCAGCCGTCATGGCCAACTTCAGGTCGACCAAGCCATAAAACGTCGGCGTCGGCGACACTGTCATATGGATCGAATCGTAGCGCCGGTCGTGCGGGATGATGTCGTCGCCCCGACGCGAAGAAATGCCCAGCGAAATGAAATAGTCGCCTGCGGCAAGGTCGAGATCGAAATCAACCGCTGCGACCGCCGTGCTTTCGGCGGCTCCGAGCGCAAACAGTTCCTCGCAATACACCAATTCCGAGTTCGTCCCGCCCACCGTCACCCCTTCCTTCGTTCGAATCTCGATGCCCAGGATGGGGCGGACGATCTGCATATTGAATCGTACCGCCAGCGACAGATGCATCTTTGCACCCGACAGGATCACAGTCGGAAATTCCTCGTTGTTGGCTTTCAGCATGAAATCCAACAAGGTCGCCGCACCGTCGCCCCAGCGGTATTCGTGGGCGTTGTAGCCAAATCGCGTCGCATACACATCCGACGAGAAATCCAGTTTGGTGTCGGACGTGGCGTTCTGGTCTGCCAACGTATCGGGCGACAGCGCTACGCTATCGTTATCGTTCTCGAGCGCACGCTCCCGCCCAAACAGCAGGTCCATATACCGGTTCATGACAGTGCGGGGTTTCCCCTCTACCACAACCGATCCAGCGTTCAGCAGAATGGCCCGGGAGCAATGATTGACGATCTGTTCGCCGGAATGGGTCACGAGGAGAATGCTCGTGCCATTATCCTTGAGCCGCTTCAGGCGATCGAAGCACTTTGCCTGAAAACGCGCGTCACCTACAGCCAGGGCTTCGTCGACGATCAACACGTCGGGCTGAACCTGAGACTGCACCGCAAAAGCCAGGCGCACGACCATCCCGCTCGAATAGGATTTGACGGGCTGATCGATAAACTCGCCAATATCGGCGAACGAAAGAATATCGTCGAAACGTTCGTCCAGTTCTTTGCGTGTCAGGCCCAGCACGGCGCCACTCATGTAAACGTTTTCACGCCCGGTGAACTCGGGGTTGAATCCCGAACCAAGCTCCAGGAGCGCGCCGACGCGCCCGTTTGTCATCACGCTGCCGGCAGTGGGCGAAAGCGTGCCACAGATGATCTGCAACAGTGTGGACTTGCCCGAGCCATTGCGACCCACGATGCCTACGGTTTCGCCCCGAGGCACTTCAAAGGAAATATCGCGGAGGGCCCAGAACTCGCGGTAATACTGACGACGGCTGCGGAACAGCATCTGCAATAGGCGATCGCGCGGATTGTCGTAAATTTCGAAGCACTTGCTGACGCCGTTAACACGAATGGCCAGATCACATGACATCGGCGAATGCTCCCCGGGTGCGTTGAAAAAATGCCAGACCCAGCCAGAAAACCACAATACTTCCCAGATAGGACGCACCCAGCAACAGCGCGTCAGGACCTACTCCGAAAATTGTTGCACCGCGCGCCTGCTCCACGACCACGGCCAGCGGATTGAGGTGCAGCAGGAAACGGTAACGCTCCGGAATTGCCGTTGCAGGATAGAAAATCGGGGTAAGAAACATCAACGTCGTCGTAATGACCGTGGTGATCTGCGCCACATCTCGCAAGAAAACGCCGAGTGCGGCCAGGAACCATGAGAGGCCCAAAGTAAGCAGCACCAGCGGCAACGCGACGACCGGGAACAGCAGAATGGTGACCGGCGGAAGCCCGAAAAAGATGAAATAGAAGAGTAGCCAGACAATAAAACTGACCAGCAAGTTGAACAGGCCGGCGCCCACCGCAACCATCGGCAGAATTTCAAGTGGAAAGATCACTTTCTTGACGAAATTCGCGTTGCCCAGAATAAGAGACGGTGCCCTATTGATGCATTCAGCGAAGAAATTGAATAGCAGCAACCCGGAAAACAGGATCAGCGCAAACTGCGTTTTGGAGTCGCCGCCCTCGCCCCATCGGGCCTTGAAAATTTCGCTGAAGACGAAAGTGTAGACAGCCAGCATCAGCACCGGTATGAAGAAGGACCAGACCAGCCCTAGTACCGATCCCTGATAACGCATCGTTATCTCGCGTCGTGTCATTTGAAGAATCAGCTGTCGCTGGCGAACAACCACCGCGAAGAGACTCAAAGGGGACATTGGAAATTTCATTGAATGTTCGACATGCAGGATATCGGACGGCCGATCAAGCGCATCCGAACCAAAAAATTATTGGGAATAGCGTGCTCATCGCACACTCTCATTCGAATTGTCCGATGCGGGGCGGATCCGCATACAAGAAAGTCGGAACGCTGAACTTCAGGTCCAGATTCGGGTTGTAAGCCGGGTCATTGGTCAGCGCATCACCCCAGCGTTCCTTCATGTATGCGCACTCACTCTGAAAACGAAGCTGCTTTTCGGGCGTCAGATCGCTGCCACGAGTCGCAGATTCGTGGTGATACAACTCAGCAAATGCCGCATACACATTGCGGTAACCGGCCTCACGCACGCGCAGGCAGAAATCCACGTCATTGAATGCAACTGCCAGCCCTTCGTCAAGGCCGTCAACTTCCCGGTAAACGGAGCGACTGACCACGAGACAGGCTGCAGTCACGCACGACAGATTTTGCGTCAGCGCCGCTCGGGAGAAATACCCTCCCTCACCGCGCGCCAATTTCAGATGCGAATGCCCTGCTATCCCGCCAATACCAAGAATTACCCCACCGTGTTGCAGTGTGTCGTTCGGGTACCAGAGGCGTGCACCGACGCATCCCGCACCTGGCTGCATCGCCAGACCGACCATCTCTTCCAGCCATCCCGGCGTGATGACCTGAATGTCGTTATTCATGAGGCAAATGAACTCGCCCTGCGCTTCCTGCACCGCGGCATTGTTCAGCGCGGAATAATTGAACGGTCTCGGATCGCGCATTACCCGCACATCGGGCTGCCCCGTCAGACCATCGAAATAGGCGAGCGTGGCGGGCTCCGTGCTGCCATTGTCGACGATCAGAATTTCGATATTTCGGTAGGTGGATATACCCAGCACGCTGTCGATGCATTGCTTGAGCAAGCCAACCCCATCTTTCGTGGGGATGACGATGGTCACCAATGGCGCCGGGTCCGGTAAGGCATAACAGATGTGCCTCTGTCCGGCAGGCGTCAGTTCGACATGAGCCTTCACGCCACATCGAGCCAGATGTTCGTCAATGGCCTTGAACGCCGCATCCTGTGCATACGGCTTCTCGGACTCGCCGGCAGCCGTGCTACCGGCAGAAATACGCCAGTGATAAAGCACGTGTGGAATATGAACGATATTTTGCGCAGGCACCCGTTCCACGCAGCGCAGCACGAGATCATGATCTTGACTGCCTTCGAAACCCATGCGAAACCCGCCCACTTCCCTGATCAGCGCTGTCCGATAAACGCCAAAATGGCAGAAGTAATTTTGCGTACGCAAAAGCTCCGGATTCCAGTCTGGTTTGAAGTAGGGATCGACGCGCTCGCCACGCTCGTTGATCTTGTCTTCGTCGCTATAAAGCAAATCAGCATCAGGATGCTCGGCGAGATACTTCACCACCATGAAAAGCGCGTGGGGAGGCAAAATGTCGTCATGATCGAGCAAAGCGACGAATTCGCCTGTCGCGATCTCCAGAGCAGAGTTGCTGGCCTCCGAAATATGGCCGTTTTGCGTGCGATAAACGATCTTGATGCGGTTGTCAGCCCCGGCGTATTCGTCCAGGACTGCACGCACGTGTGGACCAGGTGACATGTCGTCCGCAATGCACAATTCCCAGTTACCATAGATCTGGGCTATCACCGAGTCCAGCATCGCACGCAACGTGGCTTCCGGAGCGTTAAAGACGGGCACCACAATGGAAATGAGCGGGGGGTCATCCAACGCGTTCAACTCGGCTCGTAGTGTTTCGAGCCGCCCTGCTTCAAGGGTGTCATAGCGGGCGACCCACTCGGCGTAGGAATAGGTGGCGCTTGAAGCCTCTACGTGTTGCAGGCTGCGAGCCGAGGTGGTGAGCTTTCGCAGCACGCCCTTGAACCCGAGATGTCGATAAGCATTCATGGCTGCGGACAGCGCATTGGACCAGCCACCATGTCGGCCTGCCACGGTCTTGGCGTAACGCCCAACCGAGGCGACATTCTTGACAGTATTCCCGGCTTGGCGCATCGGCGCAGTGGCGCGCCAGAATCGGGATTGCCGGATGCCATCGTAATAACTCTGAACTCGAATCAGATCGCCGGCAAGCGTCTCGCTGATCGCGCGCTGGCGGATGAGTTCGTGCACGATGCCAAGCATCAGCGGAGATACAGGTGTCGATTTGGTGTCTTTGCAGGCCAGCAGCATCTGCCGGCTTGGCCGCGACGGGGCAGCCATTGAGGGTGACGACGACGCAGACTCGCTTTTTGTGGGCGCTTCAACGGCATCGACATGCGCGAAGACAATAGCGGCATTCGCATGCGCTGCAGCCAAGGCCCGAGGCGATACCTCTTCGAACAAGGCGATATACACACCGTGAGGACCGAGTCGTGCATGCATTTGACGCAACAGCCAGACGCTATGCGTGCAGCGGCCGCCATGCACGATGACATCCGCGAGGGTTCCTTGCTCACACGGAAGCTCGGATCCCTGGATGTAAAGAATATTCATCGTGGCGTATCTGAAAATTTTGCTTGGGGCGCGTCACTGACGCGAACATGCCAACTTCGATAATCGAACCCAGGCGCGATCGTCATTCGAAAACTTCGGCCTTGGCCAGCATTGACGCCACTTGGTCCTTAGCCGACAACTTCGGCTCTATTCCCGTGGGCCACGCGATGCCGATTTCCGGATCGTTCCACGCGATGCTGCGCTCTGCATGGGGCGCATAGTAATCCGTCGTCTTGTACAAAAAGTCCGCACTGTCGCTAATCACGACAAAGCCGTGCGCAAAGCCCGCTGGAACCCACAGTTGACGATGATTGTCGCTTGACAGTTCCACGCCAACCCATCTCCCAAACGTGGGCGACGAACGCCGAATGTCCACCGCTACGTCAAACACCGCACCTTGGGTGACGCGCACCAGTTTGCCCTGAGGCTGCTCAAGCTGATAATGCAGTCCGCGCAAGACGCCGTGCGCTGAACGGGAGTGGTTATCCTGCACGAAATTGACGTCGAGACCTGAAGCTTCTCCAAACGCTTTGGCATTGAAGCTCTCCATGAAAAATCCTCGAGCGTCCCCGAAAACTTTTGGCTCAAGAATCAGTACTTCCGGAATAGCGGTTGCGGTAACAATCACGATCAAACTTTCTCCGTGGGCAAACGCATTAAATATTGTCCGTAGCCGTTCTTGGCCATTGGCTTGGCCAATTCCAGCAATTGCTCGGTGGTGATGAAACCATTACGCCAGGAAATTTCTTCCGGACACGCTATCTTCAAACCTTGCCTGTGCTCCAGGGTGGCAATGAACTGGCTCGCCTCCAGCAGGCTGTCATGCGTACCGGTATCGAGCCAGGCATAACCCCGCTGCATGATTTGCACCTTCAGCTCGCTGCGTTCGAGATAGGATTGATTTACTGCAGTGATTTCGAGCTCGCCGCGAACACTGGGTTTCACCGACTTCGCGATGTCGACCACTTGGTTATCGTAAAAGTAGAGACCCGTCACCGCAAAGTTGCTTTTGGGCTGCTGCGGCTTTTCTTCGATGCTGATGGCTTTGCCCGCAGCATCAAAATCAACGACGCCGTATCTTTCCGGGTCGGTGACGTGATAAGCGAAGACTGTTGCACCTGAAGTTTGTTGACTTGCAGTCGACAACAAATCGACGATGTCGTGACCGTGGAAAATATTGTCGCCCAATACCAATGCGCTAGGCGCACCGGCCAAGAACTCCTCGCCGATGATGAAGGCTTGCGCCAAACCATCCGGACTAGGCTGCACGGCATATTCCAGCGACATGCCCCACTGCGAACCATCACCCAACAACTGCTGGAAACGGGGCGTATCTTGCGGCGTGCTGATGATCAAGACGTCTCGGATGCCTGCAAGCATCAACGTGCTCAACGGGTAGTAGATCATCGGCTTGTCGTACACCGGCAAGAGCTGTTTCGAGATCGACAGCGTAGCCGGATGCAAACGGGTGCCGGCGCCGCCGGCCAAGATGATGCCTTTACGTTTCATGGCTCTTCCTAAATTACGATTTCGTCGATCAGTCGCGCAACGTGTACCTTCCAATCGGGCAGGGACAGGGCGAAAGTTCGTTGGATTTTCTGTGTATCGAGCCGGCTGTTCGCCGGCCGTTTGGCGGGAACGGGATAGTCGGTCGTAGCGATGGGATGAACCTGTTCCGGTTTGGCCTTTAACACCGCCCCCTTTGCCGCCGCCAGACCGATCACGTATTGCGCATAGCCGTGCCACGTGGTTTCGCCGCCCGCCACGAGATGGTAAATGCCTGAATATGCGTCATCCGGCTGCACCTTCGTGCGATAAATACATAATGCGGTCGCATCCGCGATGAGCTCGGCGCTGGTCGGCGCACCCGTCTGGTCGCCCACCACGCGCAATTCATCGCGGTCCGCTGCGAGCCGCAGCATGGTCTTGGCGAAGTTGCCGCCGCGTGCGGCAAATACCCAACTAGTGCGAAAGACGAGGTGCTTGCAACCTGACGCTGCAATCGCCGCTTCGCCCAACTGCTTGGTCGACCCATAAACGCTTTGAGGCGCGATCGAATCGCTTTCGACATACGGTGCGCTCTTGTCGCCGGCAAACACGTAGTCGGTCGAATAGTGCACAAACCAAGCGCCCAGCGCATGCGCTTCGGCAGCAATGGCAGCCACAGCCCGATGGTTGATCAGATCGGCTCGATCTGCATCGCTTTCAGCTTTATCTACTGCCGTATAGGCCGCCGCGTTGACGATCACGTCAGGCCGTTCGGTGCGAATCAGCGCAACGACGCTCGGGATGTCTTCGAGATTGGCCCGGTCGCGCCCGTGCGCCACGAGTTCGCCGAGGGGCGCGAGCGCGCGTTGCAGCTCCCAACCCACCTGCCCGTCTTTGCCGAGGAGGAGTATCTTCATGCGGTGTATTGCTTCTTGAGCCAGTCGCGGTAGTTGCCGCTCATGACGTTATCGACCCATTCGGTGTTGTCCAAATACCATTGCACCGTTTTGCGAATGCCGGATTCGAACGTTTCGGCGGGCTTCCAGCCCAATTCGCGCTCAAGTTTGCGCGCGTCGATCGCGTAACGGCGATCATGGCCGGGGCGGTCTTTCACGAACGTGATCTGCTTGGTGTACGGCTCGCCATCAGCGCGCGGTTGCAGCTCATCCAAAATCGCACAGATGGTGTGCACCACTTCCAGATTGGCCTTTTCGTTCCAACCGCCGACGTTGTAGGTTTCGCCCAGCTTGCCACTTTCGAGTACGCGGCGAATCGCGGAGCAGTGATCGGTTACGTACAGCCAATCGCGCACCTGCTGGCCATCGCCATAGATAGGCAGCGGCTTGCCGGCGCGGGCATTGGCGATCACGAGCGGGATCAGCTTCTCGGGGAAGTGATACGGACCGTAGTTATTGCTGCAATTGGTGGTCAACACCGGCAGGCCGTACGTGTGGTGCCAGGCGCGAACGAGGTGATCGGACGCCGCCTTGCTGGCGCTGTACGGGCTGTTGGGTTCGTACGTGTTCTCTTCGGTAAACGGCGGATCTTCCGCGCTCAGCGTGCCATAGACTTCGTCGGTGGAAACATGCAGAAAACGGAAGTCGCTGCGCGCGGGTTCTTCAAGCGCGCTCCAATAGGCGCGCACCGATTCGAGCAGGTTGAATGTGCCCACCACGTTTGTCTGGATGAAGTCGCCGGGGCCATGGATCGAGCGATCAACATGGGACTCGGCGGCGAAGTTGAGAACCGCACGCGGTTTTTCTTCAGCCAGCAGCGCATCGATCGCCGCGCGATCGCCGATATCGGCTTGCACAAAGCGGTAATTGGGATTGCCGGCGACCGACTCAAGCGTCTGCAAATTGCCTGCATAGGTCAATTTGTCGACGTTGACGATCTTCTCGTCAGACTGCCTCAACCAATCCAGTACAAAGTTGCCACCGATAAAGCCGGCACCGCCGGTCACGATAATAGTCATAGCTACATTTTTTTAAAAAGGACGGCCACGATAAGGCCGAGATTTCCGAGTGTCGTCTGGCGATAGACGCCTGCGCGTTTCATGGCGGCATAACGCCCGAACAACGAGGATCCCAGCCGCGCGGCTTCAAATTCTGTAAACGTGCGCTTGGCAGATCCCGTCAATGCATGGTCGATGCGCCGCAATCCCACTGCATTGGCATCGTTCCATCGATGCCACTGGCCTTGGAACAATTTGAACACACGGCCAAATCGGGCACCCATGCCCACATTGGAGCCAATGAGGTTGGACCCATGCTGGCGGTAGCGCAATGCAGGCTTCGGATCATAGATGGTATGCCCTCCGGCTGCACTGATCGCGATGTAGGTCCACCAGTCGTGCGCCACGACGTCCAGGTCCCAACCCGCATCGGCAATGATCTTGCGCGCCGCGGCATCGAAGATCATCGTATTGCCGCCCCCGATGTTCTGCACCAGCGCGTTCTTGAAGCCGGGCTTGCGGTCAAAAAGCGGCGAAAACCCAAGCGGCTGTGACTTGGCGTCTACCAGCAGGGTGCGCGAACAGTAAAGCTGGGGCTGGTCACCCTCTCTCACCCGCTCAAGGACGTCCAGCGCTCGCGCCAGCTTGGACGCTACCCATACGTCGTCCTGATCGCAATAGGCAAAGAAGTCCGCTTCGATCTCCGGCCGCGCAACCAAACTCAGGAAATTACGGGCAAAGCCCTGATGCGGTCCATCGACCACACGTAATTTGTCTTCACCCCAGCGGCTACGGTACTCGTCGAGTATCTTGGCGGTATCGTCGGTCGAGCCATCGTCCGACACCCACAGCACCCAGTTGCGGTGCGTCTGTGCTTCGATGGAATCGAGTTGCTCCCGGAGATAGGTTTGTCCGTTGTAACAGCCCATCAAGATCGCTACACGCTGATGCGCGATCTGATCGACCTCGACCGCAGCACCTGGGAACGAGGCGTCGCCACGACCCAGCGCCAGCGGTCCCAGCGCCCGTTTGGTCAGCACCAACCAACGGGGCGTCTCGAATCGAACCACTGCGCGATAGAGCGACACATAAGTGACGGCAAACAAAAACACGAAAATCATCAATACCGTTTGCTGCTGCCAGAACAGCACGGCGGGAATGACTGCCAGCGAGGACAACAGCCACAGGTAAGGCGAGGTCATGGCGTTGCGTTGCACCTGGCGCTTCTCGTCGCGCGAGCCCACAGCCCAACGCACCAGGCGCCGGTAGACGAGCATGTGCAAGTGCACCCCGTCAGGCATCCCAGGCGAACCGCCGCGCAACAAGCGCTTCCTATATATAGAGAACAGCGTTTCGAAAACCGGGTAGACGCAAATCAACAGCGGGAACCAAGCCGACACGATCGGGTGGCGCGCCAGCATCAGCACCGAGATCTCGCCGATCATGAAGCCGATCAGGTACGCCCCGCCGTCGCCCAGGAAAATCAGCCCCTTGGGATAGTTCCAGACGAAGAATCCGCCGATCGCTCCCAGCATCGCCACCGAGGACACCAACAGCAGCCGATCGCCCAGGTAAAACGACACGTAGGCGAAACCGGCGAAGATGGTGGCCGAAACAAAGGCAGCCAGCCCGTTGTAGCCGTCGATGATGTTGACGGCGTTGGCGGCGCCACCCACGGCGAACATCGTAAAAATCAGTGAGAAGGCCCCGAACTGCAGCAGCCAGTCGAGCCCGATGATATCGATGCGAGTGATGGCGCCATCCAGCAGATAGAAGCCAACGCCGCCCGCGAGCATGGCCAGCACCAGTCGCACGGATGCCCGCACTTTCTTCGTAAGGTCTTCCGCCAAGCCGCCGGCGAACGCCAGCAGGCTGGCCACGATCAGCAAACCGAATTCTTTGAATTGCTCGCGCTCGGTAAACCAGAGCAGCCCCCAGATCACTAGGAGCGCGACGAGCAGGGCGACGCCACCTACACGGGGGACCGGACGGGTATGGAATTTTTGCACCCCCGTCAGATCGCTGTCGGCGGTGAACTGCGCATGGAGATGGGAGTACCTGACGACGAGAAGCGTCACCACGAGGGAGGTCAGGAATGCGGTAACGATGTAGATCACACGGAGCCCAGAGTCGAAAGCGCCGCTAGTTTAATGGCACAGGTCATTTGTAACACGCCCATAGTTGTTTTTGTTTTTAACAGTGCGTACGTCTGTAATTCTACTTTGCAACACCGTTCCCTTGCAGCGTAAACAAGCGCAAAATAAAGACACCAAACCCCACGTTAGAGGTTGCACCAAGCAGCCCGTGCAGAGGAGACAGCCATGCACATCAAAGACGCCCATTGGATCCCGAAACCGCAACATCAGGTTTGGGATGCGTTAACAGACCCGACCGTGCTGCAAAAATGCATTCCGGGATGCGCCCGGATGGAACAACGATCGCCTACGGAGTACTGGGTGACCTTGCACAGCAAGGCCTGCGGTATCGAGGCTGAATACGAAGGCGAACTGTTGCTTTCCGACATCCAGGCGCCAGATAGCTGCACCTTGGCCTTCGAAGGCAAGGGCCGCGCGGCCGGACTGGTGATCGGCACCGCGCAGGTCAACCTGACGACCAAGGATGACGGCACCCGCCTCGCCTACACCGTGGCAGGCATGGCAGGCGGCAAATTGGCCCAGGTCGGCGAGCCAATGCTGGTCAAAGCAGGTAACAAGGTCGTCGACACCTTCATGACCGCCTTCATGGATCACATCACGCGCGTGCCGACCACTGCGCCACCCGCGCCGCCTATGGTAGCTGAGGACGGCATGCGCAATCCGATGCTTACGTGGGCAATTCCGGCGTTTGTCGTGGTTCTTTTAGTCGGATATCACACACTTTTTCGGTAGCACGTTAACGAACGGGTGATATTCTTGAGGCATGACCTCACCTACCCGTTCCGACGGCAGTTCTTCCTCCGCAGCAGCAGCAGCACCGAAGCCCGCCGAACGGTCACGCCGCGATCTCCTGCTCGCGATGGCGGGGGTGGCCGCCACGGTCGTATTGGTCGCGTTCGACTCCACGATCGTGACCACGATTCTGCCGCGGGTCGCTGAAGCACTGGGTGGGATGGCACTGTATTCCTGGGTGGGTACCGGCTATTTGCTGGCCACCGCCGCTTCGATCCTGATCTTTGGCCGTCTGGGCGACATGTTCGGCCGCAAACCATTGATGCTGATCTCGCTGGCGATCGTGGCGGCCGGCTCAGTGGCCTGTGGTCTGGCCCAATCGATGCCCCAGCTGATCATGTTCCGAACCCTGCAGGGCATCGGCGGGGGCATGATGATCGCCACGGCGTTCGCGGCACCTGCCGACTTGTTTCCCGATGCGCGCGAGCGGGTGCGATGGATGGCGCTGGTGTCGGCGGCGTTTGCCATGGCCAGCGGCATCGGTCCGCTGATGGGCGGCGCAATCACGCAGGAATTTGGCTGGCGCGCGGCGTTCTTCGTGGCGCCGATAGCCGCATTGGCCTCCTTCTTTCTAATCTGGCGCTACTTCCCCAAGTTCCATCCCACGATCGACGGTGCCCGCAAAATCGATTGGGTGGGGGGATTACTGCTGATCGTAGCGGTGGCCGCACCGCTCGGCGCACTGCAGATCGGATTCGCGCGCGGTGGCGCAGGGTCGCCCATGCTGGCCATTGCCCTGGCTATCGCAGCCGTGGCGGCCGTGGCACTGCTGCTCCCCTACGAGCGACGCGTGAGCGCCCCCATCTTTCCGCTGCGCGTACTGCGGGGTTGGGAGCCACGGCTGCTCAATCTCGCTGCGTTCGCGATCGGCGCGGTAATGTTCATCCTGATTTTCTATAGCCCGCTGATTTTGCAGCGCGAGCTGGGCTATTCCCCCAGCGCCGCCGGTTTGCTGATGACGCCGCTGGTGGCTGCCATTTCACTGGGCAGCATCATCAACGGCCAGTTGTTCCCGCGCCAATCGGAGCCGCAACGGCTGATGGTTTTCGGTGGCCTTTTGCTGGCGACTGGCTGTGTGATGGTGCTGTTCATCCACGCCGGTACACCCGCCTGGTGGATTTTGCTGTCGTTCACGGTCAACGGTACCGCCTTGGGCTTTTTGCTGCCCAACATGACGCTCTTCATGCAGATGCTCAGCGAGCGGCGCGATATCGGCATTGCGTCCGCGCTGGTACAGACAACGCGGGCCATCGGCAGTGCGGTCGGCACGGCCGCCACTGGCATTGCCATCACCTACACGTCGGTTCTCGAAGGGGTGCGGCTAGGGCTAATCGCCGCCGCGTGCCTAAGCGTGTTTGCGGCAGTCGTCGCGCATCGGGTCAAAATGAAAAACGTGGTGTCGGTGAAAAAGCATGCGTAGTCGCGATTTAACGGATCTGTTGCTGTTGGCCGCCGTGTGGGGCGGCTCTTTTTTGTTCATGCGTATGGCTGCGCCCGAGTTTGGGACGATGGCGCTCGCTGAGTTGCGGGTGGGCATCGCAGCGGCGTGCTTGCTGCCCTTCGCGCTATGGCAAGGCCGGTTGGGGCCGCTGGTGCGCAATGCGCTGCCGTTATTTGGCGTGGGCGCGTTCAATGCAGCATTGCCCTTTGCGTTGTATGCCTACGCGGCCGGTTCGCTCGGCGCCGGTTTTCTGTCGATCGCCAATGCCGTGGCACCGATGTGGGGCGGCGTGATCGGGTGGCTATGGTTGAAGGACCGCCTGCCGTGGACCAGCGCATTGGGCTTGGCCGTAGGTTTTCTGGGTATTGTGGCCCTGGTGTGGGACAAGCTCGATTTCACGAGCGGCGGAAGCGGTCCGGCGGTGCTGGCCGCGATCGTGGCACCCCTGTGCTACGGCATCGGCGCCAACTTCACCAAGCGCTTCCTCACGGGCGTGGATGCGCTGACCAGCGCCACAGGCACCATGACGATGGCGGCCATCATGCTGATGCCTCTCGCAATCATGCAGTGGCCAGAGCAACCAGTATCGATCCGAGCATGGACGGCGATTATCCTGCTGGCCGTTCTGTGTACGACCATTGCCTACATTATCTTCTTTCGGTTGATCGCCAATATCGGCCCAACGCGGGCAGTAACCGTGACGTTTCTGGTGCCTGTATTTGGCATGTTCTGGGGTGCGTTTTTGCTTGGGGAAGTCATTACGCGGCCCATCCTTACAGGCGCCAGCGTGATACTTGCTGGAACCGCACTAGTAATTTCGGGCAAACCGAAAAAAAGATTTAGCTAAAGCACACGTTGATTTGGCGCAATTTTTTTTACTCGACGATCATCTGAAAAATACCACTTCTCGAAAAGAACATACGAAAAATATGAAACCAGTAATGTTAGAGCTATTGAGATGATTACGGCCCACACTACACCAAACGCTGATGCAGGCCACGGAGTCACTTTGTGCAAAACAAGCGAAGCCACAATAGAATGGTACAAGTAAATTGAATAAGATAAAGAACCTAGAGCTCTAAAAACTTTCTTACTCAAAAAACGATTTAGCCAGCAACCCTCATTCCACACAATACAAATAAATAAGATGGAAGAAGTAAAAATGAATACGCAATAGGTTGAAGAAAATTTCAAGTCATATACCGCCCTTGCTAAACCCAACAAAATATAGATGACAAAGGGCAAGATCAAAGGAACTTTCTCCGCGACAGCACTTAGAAATCGATCAGAGAACGATCCAATAAATGCACCTATAAAAAGCGCCAAAAATCGGAAATAATTGTCTGGTATCAAAAAATATGCGCTAAGCAATAAGATTCCTGCGCAGATCCGTACGTCGAAAAATCTTGCCAAGAATATAATCACAGGAATGAGAAAATAGAAGGCAAATTCGTAACCTAACGACCAAGAAACATGATTGTATGGTAAAACGCCGAACACAGGAAAAGCATTCAAGAAGAACATGTTTTTCACGAAGCGACTGCCATCCCAATCCCAACCAAAGATAGTTGTCACGCACGCCGTACAAACCACTAAAGATACGAAGAATGCGGGATATATTCTTTTCAATCTGCTCCAGATAAATCCCACATAGCTGAAACTGCTAGATTTTCTGACTAATATTCGCGACATCAAAAAACCACTTAGAATGAAGAATACGTCTACGCCATGATTTCCATCCGATAGATAATTAACAGCTCTCAACCATCCATTATCCGATCTATAATTGAATCGCAAAATGTCTATTTTATAGTACTCAATTACGATTCCGCCTAAAACATGCTGAAAGAATACAATCGCTGCGGCGTATATTCTTATCCCATCGATTGCTGGGAACTGCACAGACCTAATTAAATTTGACTTTTCAATGTTTAAAATGCTCTCATTTCTATTCATTTTTTTGTCGAGCAATTTGGTGTGAAAAGTATTAGTCTAAATAGACAAAGTGCTTTCGATCGGCTTAAAATAGCCTCCCGTTGGTTCACTCAAAGTTGGTCTTTCGAGCCGAACCGTACAGGAAAATTCAGTCGTGAAAGCCACGTACGAGCCAATCTCCAACAGATCGTAGATGACCACGGCGCGTTTATAATGCGCCGCTAGAGGGGATTGAGCAAACAATCGTTGTCAATTTTCGTGATCTTCTCGCGACACTTTCCACAGCTTGGCGACGCGCCTGGCGGTCACACCCGTGCCATAGGCGATTGCGAGCACGTCGTCCTGCGCAATGATCGGTCGAGAATGACGGCAAAAAGCCCGTCATTGGCGCCTAACTCAACGAATCAGTGGCGCTGGCGATGATCCGCGTCGGCTTTGCCCGCGCAGACACGGTCATAGCAAGCGCTGTCGCCCCGCCGTTGGAAGAGAGATTGACGGCGCTAACGCCCGTAACGCCATCAGCCAAGCCAAATAGCAAACACTGCAACGTGTGGGGAATTGAGGCCTTAAGACCCCTCAGAAGATGTGCAACCTGACGCTGGGGATCACGCAATGGCCAAAGCACCCGGCATGGTTCCGGATAAGGACGGCGATCACCCTGCTAGCCGCGCTGTGCACAGCTGTCGCCTACATCATCTTTCTTCGATTAATTGTGAGCATCGGCCCGAGGCGGGCAATGACCGCGATTTTTTAGCGCCTGTACTTGGCATGCTCTAGGTGCGTTCTTACTTGTAGAGGTCACGCGACCTCTTATGGTGGACGCATATGTGATTCTAGTCTGCACCTCGCAAGTAATTGCAGTCAAACAGATTACAAAATGATGAGCCGTGATCGCTCGAAGCGCCAGTTACCATCGCTTTATCGATTGCGCGCGATCCGCTTACTAGTATCGAATGTTGGCGATCCTAGGCCACGTCTTATTAACGTACTCACTGGTCTCGAAATCAAGGACTGCGGCCAAACGTATCCGAAAAGCGATCTTCCAGTTTCTTGCATGTGGCAGCCACGCCGGCGTTGTCGCTCGCCGGGCGCCGATCGAATTCGCGCCAACATAAATCGATCGCAGCGCGCCCTTTTTTCATTTCCTGCCCTTCGGGCGTCGCTTCTTTGACGAGACCATACAGCATAAAGGCGCCGACCAACGCTGCCGCACCAATGAGCACCTTGTTGAGGTCCAACTTATGCCGAAGATCAAGGGTATGTTTTAAGTCCACTGTCTTCTACGCCTTACCAGTTAGCAAGCACTTACATACGTTCGAAGATTCCTGCCGCGCCCATGCCGGTCCCGACGCACATCGTGACCATCCCGCGTGACAGATTGCGTCGCCGCAGTCCGTGCACGAGCGTGACAGCACGAATCGCACCCGTGGCGCCCAATGGGTGCCCCAGTGCGATCGCGCCACCCAATGGATTGACACGAGCAGGGTCTAACCCGAGATCGCGAATCACCGCGAGCGACTGGGCGGCAAACGCCTCGTTCAACTCGATCCAATCCATCTGGTCCTGCGTGAAGCCTGCCGATTTAAGTGCGGCCGGCACTGCCGCTTTTGGGCCAATACCCATGATCTCCGGCGGTACACCGCGCACGGCGTACGAAGAAAAGCGGGCCAATGGCGTCAAACCATGGGCTTTAACGGCTGCGCCGGAAGCCAGGATCAACACGCCTGCGCCGTCGGACGTTTGGGAACTGTTGCCTGCCGTGACCGATCCGCGGGCTGCGAATACGGATCGGAGCTTGGCCAGCGCCTCGGGTGTGGTGTCGCGCCGCGGGCCTTCATCGAGCGTGAACTCGGTGGTGTGCGATACCTGTTCGTGCGTATCCAGGTCGGCCCCGCGATGGGTCACCATCACGGACGTGATCTCATCGTTGAACTGCCCACTGTCCTGCGCGGCAATCGCCCGTTGATGCGACGTGTAGGCGAACGCATCCTGGTCCTCGCGCGACACGTTCCATTGCTCCGCGACACGCTCGGCGGTCAGGCCCATGCCATACGCGATGGCGAGGTTGTCGTCCTGCTTGAAGATATCGGGAGAGAAAGACGGTGCAAATCCGGTCATGGGCACCTGGCTCAGCGACTCGGTGCCGCCGGCGATGATGACGTCGGCTTCGCCCGTACGAATACGGTCGGCAGCCATAGCAATCGCAGTGAGCCCGCTGGCGCAGAAGCGGTTGACGGTGACGCCGGCCACGCTATCGGGCAGACCCGCGAGCAACACCGCGATGCGTGCAACGTTGAGCCCTTGCGCACCCTCGGGACGCGCGCAGCCGATGATGGCGTCCTCGATCGCTGCGGGATCGAGCGTGGGCACTTGCGCCATGGCGGCGCGAAGTACGTCAGCCAACAGGTCGTCGGGACGTTTGACGCGTAAGGCTCCACGTGGCGCCCGGCCCACGGCGGAGCGGGTCGCGGCCACGATGTAAGCGTCGTTGAGCGTTCGAGTCATGCATCAGTCTCCACATCGTTATGTACCGCGCCAACGTGTCAGCTCGGCCTCTTTGCATTCAAAGTAGCGCGTATTGCGCGCTGACGTTCATTTAGCGTCTTTTTTCCGCAACAGTTCGGGCGCGCCCACGACGATTGGCACGATGGCACCACGCCGTTGGCGAGAGTCGAATCCACCTTAATTTCGCAACGGCTTGCCCGTTTTCAACAACCCGCCGATGCGCGCCTGCGTTTTTTCCTGACCCAGAAGCGTCAGAAAGGCTCGACGCTCGAGCGCGAGCAGATATGCCTCGTCGACCAGCGTACCGGGATCGACATCCCCGCCGCACAGTATCCGGGCGACATGGCGGCCAAGCTCATAGTCGTAGTCCGAAATGAAGCCGCCATCGCGCAAGTTGAGCAGTTGGCTCGATAGCGTGGCGGCGCCATCGCGGCCAGCCACCTGGAACGGCACGGCCACGGGCGGCCGATACCCGGCCACCGCCAGGCCGTGCGCCTGGTGCACAGCCACATACAGCAGCTCGTTGACGTTCATGACCACCGGATCGCTTTCGCGGAGATAACCGATCTGGCGGGCTTCCAGCGCCGATTTCGACACCGTGGCGCCGGCGACGGCTTCAGCGAAGCGCTTGAGCACGCTGAGCAGCGGCTGGTCGGGTGCAACCTGCGCATGCAGCTCGGCCGCACGCCGCGCGCAGAACGTCAGGCCGCCTGCACCGGGGATCAAACCCACGCCCACTTCGACCAGGCCGATATAGGTTTCAAGGTGCGCCACACGCTGCGTGGCATGCACGGAAAGCTCGCACCCACCCCCCAGGGCCAAACCGGTGAGCGCGACCACCGTGGGCACTTGCGCGTAGCGCATGCGTTGCGCGGCCTCTTGCAGATGACGCTCTTCGCCTTCGATGGCCCCTGGCCCGTTGCGCAGCACGGCCTCCAATACGCCCTGTAGATCGGCACCTGCAGAAAACGGCTCGCGCGGCTGCCAGATCACGACACCCTCAAAGCGTTCTTCAGCAAGCGCAATGGCGCGCAGCAGCCCCGCCGTCACGGCCGGACTGATGGTGTGCATCTTGGTTTTGAATGAGACGATAAGAATGCGATCCGGATTCGGCGCGGGCAAGGTCCACGCGCGCACGGCATCGTCTTCGAATACGGTATCGCCCGAAAGTGTCTGCCGCTCGCCGGCCAGCAGTGGTGGAAAGAGCTGCCGCGCATACACCGGCAGATCGGATCTCGGTTCAAACCGGGCGGAGGCCGGATTCCAGGATCCCGCCGCCGTGTGCACACCGCCCGCATCGGCCACAGGCCCCGTGCGCACCCACGCCGGCAAGGGCGCATCGGAAAGCGCTTCGCCGCTGGCGATGTCGTCTTCGATCCATTCGGCGATCTGCGTCCATCCTGCGCTCTGCCACAGCTCGAAGGGTCCCTGTCCGTGACCGAAACCCCAGCGCATGGCGAAATCGACGTCCCGGGCGGTATCGGCGATATCCGCGAGATGCACTGCACTGTAGTGGAAGGTATCGCGCAGCAAGGCCCATACGAAACGCGCTTGCGGATGATCCGATGCATGCAGCGCCGCCATGCGCTTGACCGGATCGCGCTGCGCCAGGATTGCCGCCACCTCGTCATCCACGTGCGCGTCGGCCGGCACATACTCGCCCGCTGTGGGGTCGAGCCGCAAGATGGTCTTGCCGTCCTTGCGGTAGAAGCCGGCACCCGTCTTCTGTCCAAGCGCGCCCTTTTCGAGCAACGCGCCAAGCACCGCAGGGGTGGCAAAGTGCGCGCGAAAGGGATCGTCGGGCAGGCCATCCTGCATGGTCTTGATCACATGTGCGAGTGTGTCCAGCCCTACCACATCGGCCGTGCGGAATGTGCCGGATTTGGCCCGCCCCAATCGGCTGCCGGTGAGCTCGTCGACCTGCTCGTACGTGAGGCCGGCACGCTCGGCCTCGATCATCGTGGACAGGATGCCGAACACACCGATGCGGTTGCCGATGAAGTTGGGCGTGTCGCGCGCGCGCACGACGCTTTTGCCCAGCACCGAGACAAGAAAGGTCTCTAGCTGATCGAGCAGGTGCGGCTTGGTGGCAGCCGTAGGAATGAGTTCGACTAGCGGCATGTAGCGCGGCGGATTGAAGAAGTGCACGCCGCAAAAGCGGTGCTTGAGCGCATCGGGCAAGGCTTGCGACAACGACTCGATCGAGAGGCCGGACGTGTTGCTGGCGAGGACGGCGTGAGGCGCGACATGCGCGGCGATCTTGTGATACAGATCGCGTTTGTAGTCCAGGCGCTCGGCGATGGCTTCGATGATCAGATCGCAATCGCCCAGCAATTCGAGATCGTCGCCGTAATTGGCGGCGCGAATCCGCGCGGCCAGATCGGGATGCGCCAATGGTGCGGGATTGAGCTTTTTAAGCTGCGCGATGGCCTTGTGCGCGATGCCGTTGCGATCATCGCCCTTGGCGGGCAAATCGAACAGCACCACCGGCACCCCCGCGTTCACACAATGAGCGGCGATCTGCGCCCCCATCACACCGGCACCCAGAACACCGATCTTTCTAATGTGCGCAGCGGGACGCGCCACGCCGGACGATGGGGTTTGCAGCATGCTCAGTCTCCTTTTTATCAGCCACCAGCGTAACGCATCGGTGAACCAACAAAAACGCTGCGACATGCCTATTTACATAGGTAATTACCGCAAGCGGAAAGCACCGGCCGGAGACTCAATACTCGCCCGGCACGCCGGACCACGAAATGCCGATGCGCATCAAGCGATACGACAGGCCGTCGGCAAAGCGACGCACCCACCCCCGACCGTGATAATCATGCGCCAGGATGCGGCTGCCGCCCGCGTCGATGGCCGCCTCGAGCGACGTGCGAAGCTGCGCAGCGAAGGCGCGGTCATCCACCACCACATTGGCCTCGCGCGCGAGCAGGAAGCTGAACGGGTCGATATTGGACGACCCCACGACGGCGATGTCGTCGATGACGGCCACCTTGGCGTGCAGATAACTAGGCATGTATTCGACGATATCGATGCCCGCCGCCAGCAGCGGCGCATACAGCGCACGCGTGGCGTGATACTGCATGCGGTACTCGATCTTGCCCTGCACGAGTACCCGGACCCGAACCCCGCGGCGGGCAGCGCGAATCAGCTCGTCGCGGAACTGCTTGCCCGGCAGGAAATAGGCATTGGCGATCAGGATCTCGCGGCGCGCGGTTTGAATGCCATACAGATAAGCACTTTCGAAGGTCTTGCGGTACCGCACGTTGTCGCGCAACACCAGGGCTGCGCGCAGTGTGCCTGCAGCACGATCCTGCGTACTGCGCGGCCGCGGACGCCGCAGGCGCAGCTTGCGCCAGTCGCGTGGATGCTTGCGCAGGCGCGACCAGTTCAAGCGTACCCACAGCAGTTCCTGCGCATGCTGCACGTAGGGAACAACCGGCCCGCGCACCTCGACGGCGTAGTCGAAACGCGGCACCGGTACTCCATCCGTAGGATCGAGGTCGTCGTAATCGTCCAGTATGTTGATGCCGCCGACAAACGCCGTCTCGCCGTCGACGACCGCAAGCTTGCGATGCAGGCGGCGCAACCGTTGCCGCGATGGCACCCAGCGAACGAACCACTTCGGCTCGGGCCGATAGACCAGGCATTGCGCGCCGGCACCACGCAATTGCGACTGCACGTTTTGCGCCTGGTCGGCGCTGCCGAATCCATCCAGCACCACGCGTACCTTGATCCCGCGGCGTGCGGCCTTCATCAGCGAGTCGAGTACGCGGATGCCGGTGCGATCGAGCACAAAGATATAGGTTTCGAGATGCACGCTGTGCCGTGCATTGTCGATCGCCGCGCATAATGCGGGAAAGAAATCGGTGCCGTTTTCGAGCAGGGTAATGGCGTTGCCGTCGGTCCAGTCCAGCTGGACGATGTTGCCCCTCACGGCAACTCGAGCTCGGTGAGCAAGGGCGAATGGTCCGAAAGTTTGGCCCACTCACGCCCACGCAACACGCGCGCGCTGCGCACGGCAAAGCCGCGCTGATAGATGCGGTCAAGCCGCAGGAAAGGAAAGACGGCGGGGAACGTGCGAGGCGGCGGCAGCGGGCAATAGGCCGAGCCGCTCATCCCCAACTGACGGGTCCGGTCGAGCGCCTCGAAGGCATTGGGTACGCCGCGCAGCACATTGGCCATCCGCCGCATCGAATCGCGCAGCTTGGGGACCTCGCCCCCATGCGTGCGCGGTGCATGCGAGAACACCTCGTAAAGCCCCAATTGCTGCACGAAGTGCGGCGCCAACCGGTCGCCCCAATCGTTGAAATCGCCGGCGATCAAGATCGGATCGCCCTCGGGCACGAGCCGCTGAATGCGCTCGATCAAGGCCGTGATCTGACGCGAGCGGCCACCGGCAAAGAGGCCCAGATGAACCACGAAGCAGTGCACCTCGCGACCACCGATATCCACCGTGGCATGCAGCAGTCCGCGCTGCTCCATCCGGTGATCGGAAATGTCCTGGTTTTCGTACGAGATGATCTTGAAGCGCGACAACAATGCGTTGCCGTGGTCCGTCTGATCGCGAATGGCATTGCGGCCATACGCGACGGACATGTGCAACGCGGCGCCAAGCGATTCGTGCTGGGCATCGAATCGCGAGGCTTTTTCGTTGCGGCCCTGCACTTCCTGGAGAAAGAGCAGGTCGGGGCGCAAACCGTAGAGCTCCAAGCGCAGCGCATTCAGGGACTCCCGACTCAACAACGCCGAGCGGCCCTTGTGGATGTTGTAGCTCACCACCCTCAGCGCTGTCATGTCACCCCTTCTCGTTACTGCGCCATGCGCTTACTTGACCTCGGTACTGCGCAAGCGAATGTGAAGCTCGCGCAATTGCTTCTCGTCGACCGGCGACGGTGCTTGCGTGAGCAGGCACTGTGCCCGCTGCGTTTTGGGGAAAGCGATCACGTCGCGAATCGATTCGGCACCGGTCATCATCGTGCAGATGCGGTCCAGACCGAAGGCGATACCGCCGTGCGGAGGCGCGCCGTATTGCAATGCGTCGAGCAGGAAGCCGAACTTCTCACGGGCTTCTTCGGCATCGATCTTGAGGGCGCGAAACACCTTGCTCTGAATTTCTTCGCGGTGAATACGAACCGACCCGCCGCCGATTTCCCAACCGTTGAGCACCATGTCGTAAGCCTTGGCGATCGCCTTGCTCGGATCGGTCGTGAGCAGGTCTTCGTGGCCATCCTTGGGGCTCGTGAACGGATGGTGCGCCGCCGTGTAGCGGTTCTCTTCCTCGTCGAATTCGAACATCGGGAAGTCGACCACCCACAACGGTTTCCAGCCCTTGGCGGACAGATTGTTCTTCTGACCGAACTCGCTGTGACCGATACGCACGCGCAGTGCGCCGATGGCGTCGTTGACGACTTTTTCACGGTCGGCCCCGAAGAACACGATGTCGCCATTCTGGGCGCCCGTGCGTTCGAGCATCGCGGTGAGCGCGGCGTCGTGCAGGTTCTTGACGATGGGCGACTGCAGGCCTTCACGGCCCTTCGAGATGTCGTTGACCTTGATGTAGGCCAGGCCCTTGGCGCCATAGATGCCCACGAATTGCGTGTAGCCGTCGATCTCGCTACGCGACATTTCCGCACCGCCCGGCACGCGCAGGCCAACCACACGGCTGCCCGCAGCATTGGCGGCGGCCGAGAACACCTTGAAGTCGACGTCTTTCATGACATCGCTCAGATCGGTGAACTCGAGGTTGACACGCAGATCGGGCTTGTCCGAACCATAGCGCTGCATGGCTTCGGTCCAGGTCATGATGGGGAACGGCGACGGCAGGTCGACGTTCTGCACGACCTTGAAGACGTGACGGATCATGCCTTCGAAAATCTCGCGGATCTGCGTTTCGTTCAGGAACGACGTTTCGCAATCGATCTGCGTGAACTCGGGCTGGCGGTCGGCACGCAAATCCTCATCGCGGAAGCACTTGACGATCTGGTAGTAACGGTCGAAGCCCGACACCATCAGCATCTGCTTGAAGAGCTGCGGCGACTGGGGCAATGCAAAGAAGTTGCCGGCGTTCACGCGCGACGGCACGAGGTAATCGCGCGCGCCTTCGGGCGTGCTCTTCGTAAGCATCGGCGTTTCGATATCGATGAAGCCCAGTCCATCGAGAAACTTGCGCACTTCGATCGACACGCGATAGCGCAGCATCAGGTTGTTTTGCATCTGCGGACGGCGCAGATCCAGCACCCGGTGCGTCAAGCGCGTGGTTTCGGACAGGTTGTCGTCATCGAGCTGGAACGGCGGCGTGACCGATGCGTTGAGAATCTCGACTTCGCGGCACAGCACTTCGATTTCGCCGGAGGCGAGATCGGCGTTGGCCGTGCCTTCGGGGCGCAGGCGAACCAGGCCGGTGATGCGCACGCAAAACTCATTGCGCAGCGACTCGGCCGTGGCGAAGGCCGCAGCATTGTCCGGATCGAACACGATCTGTGCCAGCCCTGCGCGATCGCGCAGGTCGATGAAGATCACCCCACCGTGGTCGCGGCGGCGATTGACCCATCCGAACAAGGTGACGGTCTGATCGAGGTGGTCACGGCAAACCTGGCCGGTATAGCAGGTACGCATTCGGGATAACTCCGTTGTTTGGCTTCTTGCGAAAGGTTTACAGGTTGGGATCGATCGGCGCCGCGCGGTCCGCGTCCGCCAGCGGCGGCACTGCGGCCGGCACCCGCGACGCAGGCACCACGACCCCCATCGAAACAATATATTTGAGCGCTTCGTCCACGCTCATTTCCAGCGCAACGACATCGTCGCGCGCCATCATCAGGAAAAAACCGGACGTGGGATTGGGTGTGGTGGGCACATACACACTGACGTGTTCGCCAGGCAGATGCGCCGCCACTTCACCCCCCGGCGCGCCGGTGAGAAAGGCAATCGTCCAGGAGCCGGCCCGCGGATACTGCACCAGGACCGCCTGGCGAAAGGCCTGGCCATTCGGGGCGAGCACGGTATCGCTGACCTGCTTGACCGAGGTGTAGATGGATCGCACCAGCGGAATGCGGCCGAGCAGGTTTTCCCACTGCTCCACCAGCGTGCGACCGATCAAGTTGGCCGTGAGCATGCCCGTCACGAACACCGTCGCGATCACCAGCACCACCCGGAACCCGGGGATATTGATGCCGAAGAGCGATTGCGACGACAGAAACGCCGGCACCACGCCTTCGAGGGTGGAGACGAGCAAGCCGATCACCCACACCGTGATGACCAGGGGCACCCAGATGATCAGACCCGTGACGAAATACTTTTTGATCACACGCTCTCGTCGACGATCAGGTCGAGGCCGGGCCGGACGACGAGCCGCCCGTATTGGAACTCGACGCGGGTGCGGCGGCAGGCTTGGCCGATTCGCCCGCAGGTTTGGCGGACTCGGTCGCTGCCGGTTTGTCGGTTGACTTCTCGCTTGATTTGTCGCCTGCGGCGCCTCCCGATTTGTCACCGCCGACAGCCGGGGCCGTGGTACCGCCGGCGCTGCCGTTATTACGGAAGTCGGTCACATACCAGCCCGAGCCCTTCAACTGAAAGCCGGCCGCGGTGACCTGCTTGCTGTAAGTGCTTTGACCGCACTCGGGACATACCGTAAGCGGAGGATCGGACATCTTTTGCAGCGTGTCATGGGCGTAGCCGCATGCGCTGCATTTGTAAGCGTAGATAGGCATGAATGACCCCGGGAAGAGGCAGAGTGGCGCATCGGCAGACCGCGCGCCTGAAACGAGGGAAAGTCTTTGATTTTAGCGGGTTTTAGCGTCATTCATGAGATCGCGTCCGGCCCGACGGCGCAATCGTCTGGAAATCTCGGCCGTTACATGTGTGCCAGAGGCCGATTGGACCGTTTGGCGGGCGTCATCGGTAGGCCCATCGGTAGGCCCATCGGTAGGCCCATCGGTAAGCTTATCGGAAGATGGTCGGTAGCTCCTCGGTAGGCAGATCGGCAGCCCGGTCAGTGGCCCAGGGCAGCCCAATCGATCGCCCGATCGGCGACCAAACCGTCCGACCCTATACTGGCAGCAGAAACATCCCGGCGGCCACGCAAGTGGGTACCAGCGCCGCCAAAAAGAGATGCAACGCCGAGATGCTGCCATCCGGAAACTGGTTCTTGAGAATGGAAAATGCCGCCGGATTGGGCGCGTTGGCAATCACCGTCAGTCCGCCGCCCGTCACCGCCCCCGCCACCAGCATATAGCGCCACGCGTCGCTGGTACCCTCGACGAGCGATCCCAGATAAGTCAGCGCGGCGTTATCTGTAATGGCCGTCAAAGCCGTCGCCCCGAAAAACAGCACCTGAGGCGAGAGGCTGCCCAGCGCATCCTGCAACCACCATTGTTGCAAGCCCCCCAGCACCACCAATCCCGCCAGGAAGAAGCCCACCATTAACCCTTCCTTGATCATCAACCGGCTCTGATGCTGCTTGTAGGCTTCGGTGTAGCCCAGGAACAACATCAAAAGCCCGAGAAACAAGGCGGGATGATGGGCCGTCAGCACGATCGCCACCAAAAACGCCACATGCACCGCAATCACAATGGCGGGGACCGCGGCGCGCGCCTGCCCGTCGCGATCGGCTGTGTCCAGACTGGCAGCGGTGAGCGCTGCGCGGCAAATCAACGTGAGCACTAAGGCATTGATGATGACGGCGACAGCCGCGCGCCATCCGAAGTGCAGAAACATGAACGGCGTATCCCAGCCGAACGTGGCCGCCACCATCAATACCGGCGGCGCGGCGTAGGACGTCAACACGCCGCCGATCGACACGTTGACCAGCAGCACGCCCAAGGTCAGATACTTGAAGCCGGCATGCCCTTGCACCCGAAAATACGTCGACCGCAGCAACAGCGCGGCCAGCGTCATGGCGGCCGGTTCGGTGATCAGGCTGCCGGAAAGCGGCACAAACGCCATCACGACGAAAAAGGTCGCGTACTCACGGCGCAAGGGCATTGCCCGCGCCAGCAGACGCACCACGCCGTTCACCAGCTCGAGGATCGGCCGGCTGGCCGCCACTACCATGATGGCGAAAACGAACAACGGCTCAGTAAAGTTGCGCGTATCCATATAGGACACGGCGGTATCGACGCCCCCCAAAAGAGCCAGCGCGGCGATCAGCACGAAGGCCCAGAACCCAAACACCGCCTCGACCTCGGATAGCAGATGCCAGACGCCCGCATGCCGCCCGCCGCGGTGCGCCAGGCGCGCAAACACGGGCACCGAGAAGGTGTGCAGAATCGCGACGGCAAACAACACAGTCGCCACGACATGAAGGGAAAACGGCATGATTCGATCCAAAACGATGGCAAGGCGGCGCCCGGGCGCGCGCGACAGACAGCCCGCACTGTACTCGACGGCAAGGTAGGGGCGCACCACGCACGGCACACGGCTTGCCTAGGTGATCCCACGATTAATCGAGGAGATCGACATGAACAAGATGAAAATGACGGCCGTAGGTATCGCGTTGGCGCTGGGTATGGCGGGCGCGGCTTCGGCTGCCGAGTTGTCGCGCGGTGACCAGAAATTCCTCCGCATTGCGGCTGAAAGTGGCATGTTCGAAATCGAGGCCAGCAAGGTCGCGGTACAAAAAGGCCAGTCCCAGGAAGTGAAGGACTTCGCCCAAATGATGATCACGGACCACACCAAGGTGGCCGGCGAACTCAAAACCCTGGCAGCAGCCAAGGGCTTCACCCTGCCGACCGAACTGCCGCGCGGCATGCGCAAGGACATCGAAGACCTGAACAAGAAAACGGGCCATGATTTCGACGATGACTATTCGGACGACATCGCGGTCGATGCGCACGAAGATGCGGTCGAAGCCTTCAAGGATGCGGCGGACGATGCCAAGGATGCGGATGTGAAGGCCTTCGCCGCCAAAACGCTGCCCAGCCTGCAGGCCCATCTCGAGAAGGGTCGCGCGCTGGAAAAGACGGTCGACGCCATGAAGAAGTAAATCGGTCGGAGCGATAGGCCTGTCGGCGATAGAGACGGGCCTGTCAAAGGCGTCAGTCAATACGACCTGCATTGATCGATTGCCAGACCAGACTGCATGCCGCCCCAATCGGGCGGCATTGCTTTGCGCAACGGCATCGCTTTGCATAACGGCTTTACCCGACCGAGCAAGCGGCGATCGCTCAGCAAGCGGCTTGACGCCCTGTGGCCTATTCGGGCGGGCAGGGAACGAAAGCGCCACGGCTTTGTCATGAATAAGCCCCCAACCGTACGTTATAAGACTCGCATGGCCCTGGTACCCCCGCCCGCAAGATCCCCGCTTGATGCGCCGTCGTCGCCGACGCCTGCCGCGTCGCCGGGCACGCGGCGCCACGGTTCGGGCCGCCGCTCGCTATCGGTGATCGACGCCGTCTGTGTACTGGTGGGGGTGGTCGTGGGCGTGGGGATCTTCGGCTTTCCGCCGATGGTGGCCCGCTATGCCGCCACCACCGAAATCTATCTCGGCCTGTGGATCGTGGGCGGCCTGGTGATGTTGATCGGCGCGTTGTGCTATGCCGAACTGGGCTCGGCCTATCCCGATCACGGCGGCGAGTATCTGTATCTCAATCGTGCCTGGGGACCCCGCGTCGCCTTGCTCTTTGCCTGGGCCCGCGGCACGGTGATGCAAACCGGTGGGATCGCGGTGGTTGCATTCTTGTATGGCGGCTACGCGCAGCAATGGATGCCGCTGGGGCAATTCGGCATTGCCTGGCATGCCGGGCTGTCGGTGATCGCGCTGACCTTGCTCAACATGGCCGGCGCCCGCACGTCGCGCACCTTGCAGCGCATCCTCACCGCCCTGACCTTGCTGGCGCTGATCGGCCTGATCGCCGCTGCGGCGTGGCTGGCGCCGGGCGGCCTGCCCCCCTCTGCCGCCGGCGATGCTGCCGTGGCGGGCATTCGCGACGCGCCTATCGCAGGCTCGCTGGGTATGGGCATGGTGTTTGTGCTGCTCACGTTCGGCGGCTGGAACGAGGCGGCGTATCTGTCTGGCGAGTTGCGCAATCCCGCGCGCAACGTGAGCCGCGTGCTGTTCCTGGGCACCGGCCTGGTCGCGGTGCTGTACATCCTCACCAATCTGGCATTTTTGCGCTTGTTCGGCCTGGAGCAACTGCGTGAAGCCGACGCGATCGGGCTCGACGTGATGAGGGTGGTGGCCGGCCCCTACGGCGCCTGGGTGCTCGGGATCCTGATCTGCTGCACTGCCTTGACCACCATGAACGCCACCATCATGACCGGCGCCCGTGTGTACGCGGCACTCGGCCGCGATGTGCCTCGGCTCGCTCCCCTTGCCCGCTGGAGCCAGGCCGGACGTGCGCCGATTGCGGCGCTTATCCTGCAGGCCGGGTTGACGCTGCTGTTGGTGCTGTACGGTGCATTTACGCCCAATGGCGTCGAGGCCATGGTGGCGGTGACGGCGCCGGCGTTCTGGCTTTTCATGACCCTGGTGGCCGGCGCCGTCTGGCGATTGCGGCGCCTGGATCCGGACCGGCACCGCCCGTTTCGGGTGCCCGGCTATCCGTTTACGCCGATGCTGTTTGCGCTCACGTGTGCCGCGCTGGCCGTGGCCAGTGCGCTCTATGCAGGGGCCGGCACCGTATTGGGATTGCTGATCGTGGCTGCGGGCTGGCCGCTCTGCCGGCTGTACAGCCAGCGCGTGACTGCCGCAGCGTGAAGGCAAACGCGACGCCTGATTAGGACGGCACAACGGCACGCCAATCAAGCGACAGCCGCGCTAGCGGCACCGCGATGCACGGACGTCTGAACGTTGTGCGGCAAGCGCTGGCTTTGTGAGAACGCCTCGATGCGCCCGTTGGTGGGCGCGGCGCGCCTGCCGTCAGCCCCGCAGACTGTCCAGATAGATCGCGCAAAGCGCCTCCATGCCGACGCGATCGTCTTCATCGAATCGGCCGGCCACCGGGCTATCGACATCCCACACGCCGATCAGCTCGCCATTGCGCACCAGCGGCACCACCACTTCGGACCGCGACGCGGCGTCGCAGGCAATGTGGCCGGGAAACGCATGCACATCGGGCACGACCTGCGACTGACGTTGGCTGGCGGCCGCGCCACACACCCCGCGATCGAGCGGGATCCGCACGCAGGCGGGACGGCCCTGGAAGGGGCCCAGCACGAGTTCCGTCCCGTCGAAAAAGTAAAATCCCGCCCAGTTCAGATCGGGCAACGTTTCGAACGCCAACGCACTCAGATTGGCGGCATTGGCGATGCGGTCGTGTTCACCGGCGAGCAGCGCACGCGCGTGTCCGGCCAGCGCCTCGTAGCGTGCGGCTTTGGTGTCGCCATCCAGAATCAAGCGGTCAAACATGATCTCGTTCCATCGAAAAACCCATCGGCAATCGCACATTTTAGGCGCGCGACAGATTTGGGCTTGCCGAAATCCCGCCTAAAAGTGGGACAATCTTCCCTTCCTTCACGCTTCGCGCCTGCCAGAACGCTGCCTCATGGACACCCCTCTCGACTCCGCCTGCACTTTTTCCGAACGCGCGCAACAACTGACGAGTTCCGCCATTCGCGAGATTCTCAAAGTTACCGAGCGCCCCGATATCACGTCGTTTGCGGGCGGACTGCCGGCACCGGACGGATTTCCGGCGGAAGTGGTACGCCAGGCTTTCGATCGTGTGTTGACCGAGCAACCGCGCGTCGCACTTCAGTACGGCCCCACCGAGGGCTACGCGCCGCTGCGGGCATGGGTGGCCGAGGATCTCAGCCGCAATGGCGCACGGGTCACGCCCGATGAAATCCTGATCGTGTCGGGCTCGCAGCAAGCGTTGGATCTGCTGGGCAAGGTATTGATCGACAAGGACAGCAAAGTACTGGTCGAAACGCCCAGCTATCTTGGCGCGCTGCAGTCGTTCAGCCTTTATCAACCGCAATACGCGTCGGTCGCAACGGACGACGGCGGCCTGGTGCCCGAAGCGATCACGCCGGCGCTGGCCGAGGGGGCACGCTTTCTTTATGCGCTGCCCAATTTTCAGAATCCCACCGGCCGCACGCTGGATACGACGCGCCGCCAGGATCTGGTCACGCAAGCGGCGCGACTGGGCCTCCCTGTGGTGGAAGACGACCCCTATGGCGAGCTGCGCTACGCAGGTGAGCATGCGCCGAGTTTGCTGTCGCTCGCCCCTGCAGCAAGCGCCAACGTCATCCGCCTGGGCTCGTTCTCGAAGGTGCTGGCACCCGGGCTGCGGCTGGGCTACATCGCGGCCAATCGCACCATCATCAATAAGCTCGTGCAGGCCAAACAGGCCACCGATCTGCACACCTCCACGCTTACGCAAATGGCCGTGTACGAAATCATCAAGGATGGCTTTCTTGCGCAGCATCTGCCCATGGTGCGCGAGTTGTACCGCAAGCAATGCGGCTACATGCTCGACGCCATTACCGAGCACTTCCCGGCAGACGTTGCCTATACCCGGCCTGAAGGCGGCATGTTCATCTGGGTGACGCTGCCCGCTCATATCGACAGCAGCGTGCTGCTCGCGCAAGCGATCGCTGAAAAAGTGGCATTCGTGCCAGGCGCGCCCTTCTATGCGTCGGCGCCCGTCCACAACACGTTGCGGCTGAGCTTCGTTACCGTGCCCGAGGCCAAGATCCGCGCCGGCATTGCCACGTTGGGCCGACTGATCGCCAATTACGGACGCTGATCCATGGCCGTCACCGCCCGCCCCGCCCCCGATCTGAACGACATCATTGCCGACGATTGGGTCGCGCGCTGGCTCCCCGCATCGTGGGGACCCTATGCCCGGCTGTGCCGACTCGATCGGCCCATCGGTACCTGGCTGACGTTGCTGCCGTGCCTGGCGGCACTGGTGCAAGCGTCTTCGGGGCTTCCCACCCTCGCACGGCTCATCATCTTTTCGCTGGGCGCCCTGCTCATGCGCGGCGTGGGATGCACGATCAACGACATATGCGATCGCGACATCGATCAGCATGTGGAGCGCACACGTTTTCGGCCGCTTACCAGTGGGCAGATCACGCTGAAGAAAGCGCTCTGGTTTTTGTTCGCGCAATTGGTCGTGTGCGCCGTGCTGCTGTTCTTCATCAATCCGATGAGCCGCTGGCTGGCGGTGGCGCTGCTGCCCATCGTCTTCATTTATCCGCTGTGCAAGCGCTTTACCTATTGGCCGCAAGCCGTGCTGGGCATTGCATTCAACTGGGGCATGCTGATGGCCTGGTCCGACGTGCACAACGCCGTCCCCTTGGCCGCGGTGGCGATGTGGTTGGGCGCCGTGCTGTGGCAGATTGGGTACGACACCATCTACGCCTACGTGGATGTGCGCGACGATGCGCAATTGGGCCTGCACTCCACGGCCCTGCGCTTCGGCGCCAACGGCAAAACGTGGGTCAGCGGTTTCTATGTGGGCACGATCGCGCTATGGACGTGGGGCGGCTGGTCGTTGGACATGCATCCCGCCTACTACCTCGGCATGGCTGCCATTGCCGTGCACCTGTTCTGGCAACTCGCCAAATTCGACTTGAAGCGGCCCGAACAGAATTTCATGCTGTTTCGCGCCAACCTCTGGACGGGCGCGTTGCTGGTTGCCGCAGCGCTGGCAGGCACATTGCTGTAATCAGGGATTGCTGCGGGACGGTATCGTGTTGCAAATCGCGTCTCACGTTACCAATATTCGTAGCTTACCGGGCTGATGGCGCTTATTACCCGATTTTTTGGGATAATGTTTTGCGGTTATAAGGGTTTATCCTAGGTCTCGATAGGTTCACAATTCAGTCATCAAGTCGTCACACACGACGCAAAGACGATAAGACCCCAGCGCAAGACGCGCTGAGACAATTGACTGGAGATTGACCATGAAGACCCTTACCACTGCCCTAGTTCTTTCCCTTTCGCTGATTGGTGTGAGCGCACAAGCCGCCGACCTCGGCCATGACAAGACGCGCGCCGAAGTCGTCGCCGAACTGCAACAAGCCAAGGCTGACGGTAGCTACACCTTCGGTAATCTGGAATACCCCGCTCCGATCGTTCAACGTTCGAGCCTGACCCGCGCTGAAGTTCAAACCGAATTGGCCGCCGCTCAAAACAACGGCGAAGTGACCTTCGGTACGCTCGACTACCCGCCCCAAGTCGCCCAAACCGGCGCCACCGAAAGCCGCGCTCAAGTCGTGCAAGAACTGCGTCAAGCCAAAGCTGACGGCACCTACACGTTCGGCACGTTGGACTACCCGCCCACGAAGGGCTAATTGAAAGCGCCACGCGCCGCGGCGATCCGCGGTGCGATCCGCTGGCAACGGACATGCCTCTCCGCGCATGTGTTTGAGTGGAAGCAAGACCCGCAGTCGCAGTACATGCAGTCGCAGTAATCGACGTTGTTGAGTAGACAGTACATGCAGTACCCGTTGTTCAAGTATTACCTGTACCCGCAGTTCATGTATTACCCTCGCAGTACCGATGCTGTTCCGCAGTACATACGGCCCCAATGCATCGGGGTACGTAAGCAGTAGATAGGCCTCCCGGTCGTAAACGGGAGGCCTATTTTTTTACCGCTTTGCACTGGCTTGTTCAGCCGGCGCCTTCCGCCAATACCACCACGACCAGTCAGACGCAGGCTTGAAATGGCGGGCAGCCGGGCACCGCCTACTGCGTCGTGTAAAGATAATGCCGGAAGCGATCGTAGTGATTGATCACGTCGGCAATCAGCTGATCGCCGCTATAGCCATAGATGTCATAGCCCCGCCCGCCTTGCGTCAGGAACACCTCGGCGCGGTAATAGCGCCGCCGCGGGCTCGTGGTGCTGCCCGAGTCGGACAGCGCAAAGGCCGGAATCGCCTGGCTCACTGCACGCACCGCATAAATGAATTCGGGCGTGTTCTCGCCATGGACGACTTTCAATTGCACGCCGTCCTCCAGCGCTTCGGTTTCGGCCACGAGTTCGCGCTTTTGCAGTTCGGCCACCACCGCTGCCAACGCTGGGGTCACCGTCGACGCGAAGTATTTGTCGATCTGCGCCTTGTTGGGATGACTGATGATTGCGCTGAGGCGGCGGCGCCACGGCACGGCCCCCTCGATCGGCATCAGCGGCACCGCCTGCAAACGCGCACTCGCCTGCATCGACGCCTCGTCGTTCAGTGCCTTCCAAATTCCCCAGCACATGAACAACATCACGATGGCCAACGGCAAGGCCGCGATCACGGCCGCCATCTGCACGGCCTCCAATCCGCCCAATAACAGCAGGCAACCCGCAAACGCACCGCATGTAAGCGCCCAGAAAACACGCAACCACAACGCCGGCTCTTCCTCGCCGGACTTCGCGGTGATCATTGCGATCACCAGTGCGCCTGCATCCGATGCCGTCACAAAGTACACGGCGACCAGCAGCCCGGTGATCCATGCCAATACGGTCGAGAACGGCAGATACTCAAATACCGTGAAGAGCGCGATCGGCATGTTGTCGGCCACGGTTTTCGAGATAGCGCCGCCCGCCTGATGGATATCCAGCCAGATGGCCAGATCCCCAAAAATCGTGAACCAGATAAAGCTGAAGCCCGCCGGTGCGAAAAGCACGCCGAGCAGAAACTGCCGGATCGTGCGGCCGCGAGAAATACGCGCGATGAACATGCCGACGAACGGCGACCAGGAAATCCACCAGCCCCAATAAAACAATGTCCACTTGCCTGCCCATTCGGAGGGCTCATACGCAAAGCTGTGAAAGGTGCGCCCGATAAAGCCATTGAGATAAAGGCCGATATTCTCGACGAACGCCTGCAGCAGGAAGGCAGTGGGGCCAAGCGCCAACAGCAACGCCATCAAGATGAACGACACGATCAAGATCAGCTCGCTCAAACGCCGGATGCCGTTGTCCAGTCCGGTCGCCACCGTGAGCGTCGCCAGCAGCGTGACCACGGCAATCAGAATGAGCTGAATATTGAGCGTTTGCGGCAGATCGAACAGGTAGAACAGGCTGGCGTTCAGCTGCGACACGCCCAAACCCAACGACGTCGCCAGACCGGCCATCGTGCCCACGACCGCAAAAATATCGATCAGATCGCCGATGGGACCATGGATGCGATCGCCGAGCAGTGGATGAAACGCCGAACGCAGCGTTAGCGGCTGGCCGCGGCGATAGCCGAAGTAAGCCAGCGCCAATCCGAGTACCGCGTAAATGGCCCAGGCATGCACACCCCAGTGGAAAAACGTGATTTCCATGGCATCGCGCGCGGCCTGTGGCGTCATCGCCTCGGCCACCGGCGGCTTGGAGAAGTGCGTAATCGGCTCGGCAACACCGTAGAACACAATGCCGATGCCCATGCCGGCGCTGAACAGCATGGCCACCCAGGTGCCGTAACTGTAATCAGGCGTGGACTCGTCAGGTCCCAACTTGATACGGCCGAAGGGGCTGATGGCCAGCCCCAGCAGAAACAGAACGAATATGCCAACCGACAGCAGGTAAAACCATCCCGCCTCGGCGATGATCCAATCGTTGGCGTGGGTGAAGACGGCCTTGGCCTGCTCCGGCAATAAGCTCGCGTAAACGATCAAGCCAAGTGCGATCAGGGCCGAGCCCGTAAACGTGACGGGCGCAATCGTATTGCGCCATGAAGACTGCTGCATGTGTGTTCTCCCGACGCCGGCTCGCATCGGAAGAAAGGGAAATGCGGCCGGCGATTCTCCCAGTTAGCGGGAGTATCGAACTTTGCCGACCGTCACACCAGCACTGCTACACCCTGTTTACGCATTGGCATTCCGGATACAAACGCCAGGGGGCATGACATCAATGACGATGATGGTGACGCTTGTTTTTCCAATGGCGACGATCATCGTGATGTTTGCGATAACCGGCGCGACGGTAGTCGTCGTGGCGGCGATCGCCGCGGTCCCAGTTGCGACGGCCGCGACGGTCATCGTCGTCGGTGATCACGTGACCCAATACACCACCCGCTGCTGCACCGCCCACGGTGACCCAAGGATCGCCTTCCGACAACAATGCGCCGGCGACCCCACCCAAACCTGCACCGATCACGGTATTGCGCGTTTGCTTATCTGCCCATGCGGCGCCGCTCACACCCAGGGCAAGAACGGCAACGAGGAAAGCCTGACTGATACGTTTGGTGATGCTCATTTTTTATTCTCCAATCGACGCCGTCGAAACCCGCATGTATCGGCGTTGAAGGGAAATTAGCATCGCTTTCGTGTGTCTGTCGCTGCTATCGAGATACCGGGTGTATAAGCTGTTTCAGTGGCTTTCGGAACCGCGGAATCCGTTTCGATTCATAGCAAAAAAGCGCCGCGCGTGCGTGGCGTCGCACGAGGCGGCGCCACACACGCAACGATCGCGGGCCTTATCCCAACGTCAGCGGGATAAAGATTTTGCTGTCGTCACGTTGCACCAGCAGTGCGACGTTCTTGCCCGCGCCATCCACCAGTTTGCGTAACTGATCCACGTCTTTCAACGGAACGCCGTTGAAAGCCAGGATGACGTCGCCGGCCTGAATGCCGGCCACTGCGGCGGGGCCATTGGCGCTGGCCACCAGGAGGCCCGACTCGATACCCGATTGCGCGCGCTCCTGAGGTGAAAGTTGGCGCACCGCCAGACCCAGTTTGGCCTGGTCGGATTGCCCCTTCTTGGCGTCGCTCTGTGCGACCTTCCATTCGCCGATCGTGACCGACAAGGTCTTCTCCGCCTTCTCGCGCATCACGGCAACCTTCGCCGCGCTGCCGGGCGTGGCGTCAGCCACTGCGGCAGGCAAGTCAGACGAATGCTCGATCGCACGGCCGTTGAAGCCCGTGATCACGTCGCCCACCTGCAAACCGCCCTTGGCCGCGGGGCTGTCCTTCTCGACCGAACTCACCAATGCGCCGCCGGCTTTTTCAAGCCCGAACGACCGCGCCAACGCCTGGTTGACCTCTTGCACAGCCACACCCAAACGACCGCGGGTCACATGACCGTGCGCCACCAATTGCTGCTGCACCTTGGTGGCCACGTCGATCGGAATCGCGAACGACAGGCCCTGATAGCCACCCGTGCGGCTGTAGATCTGCGAGTTGATGCCGATCACCTCACCTTGCGCATTGAAGAGCGGACCGCCGGAGTTGCCGGGATTCACGGCCACGTCCGTTTGGATGAACGGCACGTAGGTGTCCTCGGGCAAGCTGCGCGACTTGGCGCTGATGATGCCGGCCGTGGCGGTGTTGTCGAAACCATAGGGTGAGCCGATGGCGAGCACAGGTTCGCCCACCTTGGCATCGCCGGGATTGCCGATGCGCACCACCGGCAGATCCTTGGCGTCGATGCGAATCACCGCAATGTCGCTTTGCTTATCGGCGCCGAGCACTTTCGCTTTGAATTCGCGTCGGTCCGTCAGGCGCACCGTCACGTCGGTCGCCCCATCCACCACGTGTGCATTGGTGAGAATCAAGCCATCGGCGCTCACGATAAAGCCCGAGCCCTGGCCCCGCGTCATATGCGGCTTGCTCGGCATTTGCGCCTGAGGACCGAAGCGGCGGAAAAATTCGTTCATTGGATCGTCGGGTGACAAGCCGGGAATGCCTGCCGAGTCGTCATCGTCAGCCGCGGTGGATTTACCCGTCACGCTGATGTTGACGACTGCAGGCCCGGCCTTCTCGACGATGCCCGAGAAATCGGTGGCCGTGGCCAGGCCGGGGGTATGGGTGACGCTACTGCTGCTGGGCGCGACCAGCGAAACCGGCGTCGTCTGCGCCACAGCGGCACCTGCGGACGAGTAGACGATTCCGCCGGTAACGGCCGTCAGGACGGCGGCTGCAAGCGCTGAACGCGCAAAGACTTGACCTTTCATGATGCACTCCTTGGGACCGGGGACACGATGTCCCGATGAGGTAGAAGCGTAGAAAGGCAGACTTAACGCAAACTTAAGAGATCGAATTTTTTCAGCGCAGTGAGTCGATATTCATCACTCTGCCAGGCGTCGGAAAATGGCATTCAGGGCATCCGCCCGCGACGACGAACCTGCGCGCATAACGAACGCCAACGCAATAGATGGTCAGGCTGCGTTCGCCATCGCCCATCAAAGCCTTCTGGGCAGCCGCACTTCTGCCAGCAAACCCCGGTCGGTATTGGACAACGCGATGCGCGCACCGTGGGCATCCGCGATGCGTTGGGCAATCGTCAACCCCAGACCGCTCCCGTTGGCATGATGCAGATGGGCACTGGGCGCACGATAGAAGCGATCGAACACGCGCGCGCGATCCGCGTCGTCGATACCGGGACCGCCATCCTGAATGCCCACCACGCAACCTTCGGCGTCTTCGCGAACGAAAACGTCGACGACGCCTGCGCGCGGCGTGTAATGCAGCGCGTTATCGATCAAGGTGCCCAACAGAATACGCAACGCGGCGGCGTTGCCGCGCACGAAGACGGGCGTTTGATCGATCACACCGAGATCGATACCTTTAGCGTCGGCCACCGCTGCAAAATCCGCGATCGCTTCCTGCACGATGGGCACCACGGCAACGTCTTCGACGTGATCGTCCGAAGCGCCAGGCTCCTGTCGGGCGAGGATCAGCAACTGCTGCAACAGATGACTGCTGCGATCGATGCCACGTTTGAGATGATTGAAGGCTGCGGCACGCTCCTCGGGCGTTTGCGCCCGCTCCGCCACCTGCGCCTGCAACCGCAACGCCGTCAACGGCGTACGCAGTTCATGCGCGGCGTCGGCCACAAAAGCCCGTTGTGCCTGCATGGCATCCTGCAGCCTTGCCAGCAGGTCGTTGAGCGCATGCATCAGCGGCTGAATCTCGGTGGGCAGGCCGCCCTCGGAAATCGGACTCAATTGATCGGCATCGCGCGCCTGGACGTCAGCCGCGGCGCGGCGCACCGGTGCCAGGCCGCGTCCCACGGCGATCCAGATGATGATGCCCAAAATGGGAAAGAAGAGCAGCAAGGGGGCGACCGTCTTGATGGCCATCTGCGCGGCCACGGCTTGGCGCGCGCTTTGCGGCTGACCGATCTGCACTACGGTGTTGCCGATCTGTGCCGCGTAGATGCGCCACATGCCGTCGTCTCGCGGCACATTGGCAAACCCGAGCTCAGCACGTTGCGGCAGCGCCATGCGCGAATGCGAGCGATAAATCACCGACCCGTTGTTGTCCCAGATCTGGATCAGGATGTCTTCACCGGCGGCGATCGCGCCCTGCCGAGCGGGAGCGATCGGCGCGAAGGCTTCGCGCGGCAACGACGCCGAGATCTGCTTGAGCTGATAATCGAACAGCGCATCGGCTTCGACGCGCGCTTGAAAATACAGTGCCGAACCGGCCAGTGCAATGCCGCAGGACAATCCCACGGCCAGCCACAGCAACAGCGTGCGACGAATCGACTTTACGCCCCGCGTCTCGATTGCACGCATCGACCGGGCCTTCACTGCGGCACGCGGTAGCCTACCCCGCGCACGTTCTTGATGAGGTCCACGCCCAGTTTTTTGCGCAAGGCATGAATATGTACTTCGACTGCATTGCTGCCCACGCTGTCATCCCATCCATAAAGTTTCTCTTCGAGCTGCGCGCGAGACAACACCGCACCCGGCCGATCCAGCAAGGCCTGCAACAGTGCAAACTCGCGCCCCGAGAGATGCACCGGCGCCCCGTCCATTCGCACTTCACGCGTGGCGGGATTGAGCGTCATCGCGCCATATTGAATCACTGGCTCGGCCCGGCCGGCCCGCCGTCGCGTCAAGGCCCGGATGCGCGCCGCCAGCTCATCCAGATCGAACGGCTTGATGACGTAGTCGTCCGCACCGGCGTCCAATCCGGCGATGCGATCGGCTACCGCATCGCGTGCGGTCAGGATAATCACCGGATGCTGTGCGCCACGCGCGCGCAGACTGCGCAGCACCTCGATGCCGCTCTTTCCGGGCAGCCCCAGATCCAGCAGCACCAGGTCGAAGGTTTCGACGCGCAATGCCGTCGTCGCCTGCTCCCCGTCCGTGACCCAATCGATCGCAAAGCCGTCCTGCCGCAATCCGGCGCAAACGGCTTGCCCCACCATCTGATCGTCTTCAACCAACAACAAGCGCATGGTTCCACCCCGCCTCGGGCGCCGACCCGGTCGCGGCGGCGTCAGCCTCAAGTGTAAGCGTGCGCGGGTGAAAATCGGCCAACGATTCGCGGTGCGCCACGCTCAGGATTGCCGTTTGGGGCAACTGTTCGATCAGTACACGATATAGCCTGCGCTCGGTGTCGAGATCCAGGGCACTTGTGGATTCGTCCAGGAAAACCACCTGGGGCCGCTGCAATAACACACGCGCAAAGCCCACCCGCTGCTGCTCTCCGGGCGACAGGCGGCGTCCCCAGTGATCGGGCTGCTGCAACGCGGGAATCAACGCCGCCAGGCCACATTGCTCGAGCACCCTCGCGCAGGACGCGTCGTCGAAACGCGCCTCGGTATCGGGATAACAGAGGGCGGCCTTCAACGTGCCGATCGGCATGTAGCTTTGTTGCGGCACGAACAGCATATGCGTGTTGTCGGCGATGACGACCGCCCCGGTGCGATAGGGCCATAGACCTGCCACTGCGCGCAGCAACGTACTTTTGCCGACCCCGGATGCGCCCTTGATCAGCCAGCGCTCGCCGGGGGCAACGCTGAGATCAGGGATGGCCACGAGCGGCGAACCATCGGGGCGCTGCAGATGAAGCGATTGCGTGCGCAGCAGCGCGCGCGGTAGCGGGGTGACCCATGCGGCTGGGCCACCCGTACGCATCGCGGTTGGGGTGAGCGAGGTCTCGCGGTGCTCGCCGCGCGCCAATGCCAACTTGAATTCGCGCAATCGATTTACCGTGGCGCGCCACTCCGCCAGGGTCGCGTAATTGAGGATGAACCACGACAGCGAATCGCTCACCGTGCCGAAGGCGCGTGCCACCTGAATCAGCACACCAAACGAATACGCGCCGGCGAAGTAATGCGGCGTGGCTAACGCCAGCGGCAGAATGATGGCCGCCTGCGAATACATCGACGTCATGAACGTCAGCCGCTTGGTGAGCGACATGATGCGCCGCCAGTTGTCCCGGATATGACCGAAGCGCGTGCCCGCGTCCGACGCTTCCGCTTGCGCGCCGCCGTAAAGGGCGATCTGCTCGGCATTTTCACGCACGCGTATCAGGCCGAAGCGAAAGTCGGCTTCGACCTGCTGCTGCCGGTAGTTGATGGCCACCAGGGGCGCACCGAACCGCTTGATCAGCACCGAACCCACCAAGGCGTACACGAGTGCTGCCCACACCATGTAGCCAGGAATATCGATCTGATGCTGGGCCAGTACGATGCTGGCCGCGCCGCCAAGCGTCCACAGAATCGACATGAACGACACCAGCGTGACGACGGTTGAAATCAAATCCAGAAAGAGAGACAGCGTCGTGGTCGCCAAGCCTTGCAGATCATCTGCAATCCGCTGATCGGGGTTATCGGCCATCCCATCGCGCTCGATACGATAAAACGCATGATCGCCGAGCCACTCGTGGATATACCGGCGCGTCATCCACTGCCGCCAACGAAACCCCAGTGCCTGCCGCAGGTAAAGGCTGTAGACGGCGAGGATGATGAAGCTGAACGCCAGCCAGGTGAATGTCCAGAGCAACCCCCCGAATGCCTCGATCTGCTTGCCTTCCAGTGCGTTGTAGAAGCCCGCATTCCACGCATTGAGGCGCACGTTGATGTACACGATGGTCAGGTTCATCGCGATGATCGCCGCGATCAAGCCGCGCGCGGCCCAACGCTCATCCGAAACCCAAAAGGGGCGGATCAACTGCCAGGCGGTCAGTGCCTGTCGGGATTGGTGGGTTCTCATCGCGGCGGCCTGTCGATCGATTCAAGACCCGACCGATTGTTCGCCTGACGACTTAAGAGAGACTTAAGGAGAGCGGAGACTCCAGAGAAAAGAATCGCCGCTTACTTGCGAACACCCGAACCGTTCAATCCGGCCACGCCGTTCACGCCGAGTCCAGAGACGGTGCTTGCGCCCAAACCGGATACCTTTGCGCTGTCGGTCATCGGCTTGTCTGGATGCGTGACGGCATCGCTGGCACTGACCTGCCCTTTGGACGGCCCATCGACGGCATACAGTCCGATGACGGTGGCCACGACCACAAGTACCCGCAGCCATCCGGACGAGCGCTTGGATGGTGTTGGACAGGAATTCGATGATGCTGCAGTGGTGGACAAGGACTTCTCCTTATTGGTCGAGGCCCGAAGCGTAGCGAGCGGCACGCCTGAAATGCCGGCTGCTTGCGAGGGGTATCACTCGTTACAAAGCAGAAAGATTGGCTTCACTTGGTTCAAAGATAAGCCGCCTTCCAATCCTAAAGAATACGTACGAAGCAGTAAGCCTTTTGGATGGCTGCAAGCGCATGTCTCTGGCGGGAAGTACGCAGCGTGCAGAACAATCGCCGCTTAGGCCCGACAAGCATCCTGGCCCGATCACAGCGGTTGGATCAGGCGCGGCGGGTCGTGGCGCCTTGAAACAAATGGCCTGGACCCGCCAGCATGCAGCAGGATGACTGGGGAAAACGAGCATGAAACGAAGCTGTATACAGGCACGTATTCACGGCATAATTAATTTGTGACATCTAGCCTGCGCATGTTTGCAAGGCCTCGGCTGTTAACGCGACGGTCTGAACGTGTGCAACGTGCCTCCGATTTACTGGAGGTCCGCTTTCTTTACGCACAACAACAAGGGGAACCCAATCATGTTGCGTTTAGTACTTGCCGCGGCCGTGGCGCTTGCCGTCAACGCGCCTGCCGTCGCCCAAGAGGCCGCCTGGCCTACCCGTGCCATCACCATCGTCGGAGGCTTCCCCGGAGGCGCCGGCACCGATATCTACACCCGCAAGCTGGGCCAGGAACTCACCGCCGCCTGGAACGTGCCGATCGTGTCCGACAACCGTACCGGCGCCGGCGGCAACGTGGCCTCCGACATCGTGGCCCGCGCCGCCCCCGACGGCTATACGTTCCTGTTTGCCACGGCCGGCACGCACGCGATCAACGCAGCGCTCTACAAGAGCCTGCCGTTCGACGTTCAACGCGACTTCACGCACATCGCCCTGCTGGGTGACGTGCCCAATGTGTTGCTCGTCAATACCGACAAATACCCCGACGTGAAATCGTGCCAGGACCTGATGGCCATCGCCCGCAAGAATCCGGGCAAGCTGAATTACGCCTCCACGGGCAATGGCGCATCAGGCCATTTGGCTGGCGCGCTGTTCGGCAACATGGGCAAACTGGAGATCGTGCATGTGCCATATCGCGGCCAAGGTCCCGCCATGACGGCGCTGCTGGCTGGCGAAGTCGACTTCATGTTCAATCAGTCCGCCCCCAGTATTGCAGCCGTGAAGGGCGGAAAGGTGCGCGCCCTGGGCGTCACCGTGTCCAAACCGATCCCGGCGCTGCCCGGCGTGCCGACGATTGCCGATGGCTGCGGCTTGGCCGGCTATGAGAGCAGCACGTGGTATGGCCTGATGGGCCCGGCGAAATTGCCTGAAGCGATTCAGAAAAAGATGAGCGCCGAAGTGGTGCGCATCATTCAAACGCCGGAATTCAAGTCGTGGCTCACCGATACGCAAGGTATCGCCCCCGCCGCGGATCCCAGTCCGGAAGCCTTCAAGAAGGTGCACGAGGCCGACGTGAAACGCTGGGCCGAGGTGGTCAAGCTGTCGGGCGCGACGGTGGATTGATGTCAACGAATGAGGACGCTTGCATAGGCCCTCATTGACATCGTGCGCGGTGCGTGCCGCGCACGATCATCTTGCCCAATATCGCCTTGCCGCATTGCGTGATGTTCGTCGCTGGCTATTCAATCGCGAGCATTCGAAACGTGCCGTCACCGCCGCGAGCGCACTTGCCCCGGCGAGATGTCGAAACAGCGCTTGAACGCCGTCGCGAAATTGGCGGCGCTCGTGTAGCCGGCGATGTCAGCGGCCTCACCCACCGTGGCACCATCGCGTTCCAACGCCACGCGTGCGCGCATCAGCCGCGCATCGCGCAAGTAGTTCACGACCGTCTTGCCCCACGTCGCGCGAAAATGACGTTGCAACGTATTGACGCTTACGCACGCGCGCTGCGCAATGTCGTGCAGCGAGAGCGACTCCGCTTCCGCGCTATCAAGCAGGTCGCGCACCTCGCACATCCGCATGCGATCGCGCTCGCGCAGCGATGCAGTGGGCGATGTTCCGCGCACGAGTTGCCATGCCGTTGCGTCCGGCAGCGAACTTACGGATTTTGGCTCGAAGCAGCTTAGCGCTTCGACGATCACATCCAATGCCCGCGACTCGAGATACAGGCGCCACAACGCCGGCGAGAGTTCGGGTGGCCGCAGCATCTGTTCGACGAGCGTCACCGCTTGTTGTGAAGGCGTCCAGGTGCGTGCGGCAAGATGGCGCGCAAAGAACGCGTTGTGGGTGAGGTCGATGCCCAGACGGCTTTGCAACCAGGTAGTGCTCAGCGTCAACGCCGCGGTGCGTTCGCGCTCGCCTCGCCGGGATTGTCTGAAAAACGATTCGCGACGCTTGAGCGACACGATCGATCCGCGGGCGGCCTGATCCTGCGCGGGATCCAGCACCAATCGGCGATCGCCATAGCTCACATCGGATTTCCCGCCGATCACCAGTGCAATGCGCAACCCCGGCTCGAGCGTGCCGTGCACATTCACACCGCGCACGTCTTTCAAGTCCACGCGCAATAGACGCAAACCCGCTGCCAACTCCGTGGCGTCGAACAGTCCATCCAGAGTGGGCTCCACGCCCAACGGCGCGCGCACGTAATACTGCGCGGTGGTGTGGCCGGAGTGGAAACGCACTGTGTGGCCCGCATAGGGCGTGGTCACACCAGACATAGACAACATAGGCAAAACGCGTGGCGGTAGCGGCCGTGGTTGCATCCGGATTGAGGGCCGGATGACTCGGCGATTTCACAAAGCGAACAGGTGTTTGCGCAAAGCTTTTCCTGAACGAGTCCTGACATAATGCCATCGCTAAAAAACAATAACAATCATTCTTAATTAGAAATTCTTTAAGGAAATCAGGATGCGCCCGCCCCTTTTCACCCTCCGCTACGCCAGTGCGGCGGTGTTTCTCGTCACGTCAGGGGCCGCGTTTGCCCAGGTTCTGCCGCCCTCTGCCGTCCAGGAAATGGACACCGTGCAAGTGCTCGGCACGGCCGAGGACGAGATCAAGGAGTCGTTGGGCGCCTCCACCATTACCGCGGCCGAAATCGAGCGCCGCCCCCCCACCAATGACTTGTCGGACATCATTCGCCGCGCGCCCGGCGTGAACCTGACCGGCAACAGCGCCAGCGGCGCGCGCGGCAATAACCGTCAGATCGACATCCGCGGCATGGGTCCGGAAAACACGTTGATTCTGGTCGACGGCAAACCGGTGAGCTCGCGCAATGCCGTGCGTTACGGCTGGGACGGCGACCGCGATACGCGCGGCGACACCAACTGGGTGCCTGCCGAGGAAGTCGAACGCATCGAAGTCATTCGCGGACCGGCTGCCGCACGCTATGGTTCCGGCGCCATGGGCGGCGTGGTCAACATCATTACCAAACGCCCGACCGACAAGCTTTCGGGATCGATGACGTACTACCTGAATCAACCGGAAAATACCGACGAGGGCAATACCAATCGCGTCGGCATCCGCTTGAGCGGACCGCTGTCGGATACCGTGAGTTTCCGCCTGTCCGGCAACTACAACAAAACCAATGCCGATGCGCGTGATATCAATGCCGGGCGCGCGGATGAAGGCGCAAACGGCGTCGTGTCGACCTCCGGTCGTGAAGGCGTGACGAACAAGGATTTTCGCTCGACGTTTTCGTGGCAAGCCGATGCGCGCAATGCGCTGGATTTCGATTTTGGATATAGCCGCCAAGGCAACGATTACGCCGGCGACACGATGAATAACGTCAACAGTGCGTTTTCGGATAGCCTCTACGGTACGGAAACCAATCGCATGTATCGCGAAACGCTGGGCTTGACCCATCGCGGCGATTACAGCTGGGGCACCTCGCGCGCGTCGATCGGCTACGACTACACGCGCAACTCGCGTCAGCAGGAAGGCTTGGCGGGTGGACCGGAAGGTGCACCGGTCGACATGGGATTTTCGACGGCGCGGTTGCGCAATCTGCGCACGGCCGGCGAAGTGAACGTACCGTTTACGCTCGGCGTCAAACAAGTGGCCACGGTAGGCGCCGAGTATCTGCGCGAATCGCTGGACGATCCCAGCGGCACGCGGCAGACCTACGGCAGCGGCTCGATCGGCAATACGGGCTATGCCGATCGCGAATCGAAGACCAAGCAAAACAGCTACGCGCTTTTCGTCGAAAACAATATGGAAGCCGGCAGCCGCACCATCCTCACGCCGGGTGTACGGCTCGATCACAGCGACAAGTTCGGCTCCAATTGGAGCCCAAGCCTGAACAGCTCATTCCAGGCCACGGATCGCCTGACGCTGAAGGGCGGCATTGCACGCGCCTATAAAGCGCCCAACCTTTACCAGTCGAACCCGAACTACTTGCTGTACAGCCGCGGCAATGGATGCCTGGCATCGCAAACCAACTCGAATGGCTGCTATCTCGTCGGCAACGACGATTTGCGTCCCGAGATCAGCGTAAACAAGGAAATCGGTTTCGAGTACGACACCGGTACGTGGCGCACCAGCGCGGCGTACTTCCGCAACGATTACAAAAACAAGATCGTCGCGGGCACCGATTTCCTTTATCGCCTGCCGAACGGCTCGCGCGTATTGCAATGGACCAATAGCGGCAAGGCCGTCGTCGAAGGCTTGGAAGGCAATTTGTTTGTGCCGTTGACCAATACGCTCGACTGGAACACCAACTTCACCTACATGCTGCAGTCGAAAAACAAGGACAACGGCGAGCCGCTGAGCATCATTCCGAAGTACACGGTGAACTCCACACTCGACTGGTTCTATACCGAACAGTTGTCGTTCCAGGCCAACGTGACCTACTTCGGCAAGCAGGAAGCGCCCACGCTCAACCTGCGCACGGGCAACGAAAGCACCGGCGACGGCTTGCAAAGCGTGAGCCCGTACGCGCTGTTGGGTTTGAGCACCGGCTACAAGGTCAACAAGAACCTGCAGTTTCGCGTGGGCGTGAGCAATCTGTTCGACAAGAAGCTCTATCGCGAAGGCGGTGGATCCGAAGCCGGTGCCGCGACCTATAACGAACCGGGCCGCGCGTACTACGCCACGGTGACGGCATCGTTCTAAGCGCACCACCCCGCCGCCGAAGCGGCGGCTTTCACGACAGATCGATCAGTCTTTCATATTGAGGGTGGGCACAAGCGCGGTGAACGCCGTGCTTTGCCGATCGATCTCTGCCACGAATTCCGGCGTGTCGGCATAAGCCGGCGTCAGGTTCTGTTTGACCATCGTGGTTTGAAATCCTGCATTTTGCGATAGCGCTCGCGCGACCTCGCGCCATTTCTCGAGCACCGCCGCAGGCGCGGCTTTCGGCAGGCCGATGCCGCGCCACACGCCGTATTGGAGGTCCAGACCACGCTCTTTCATCGTGGGCACATTGTCCAGTCCCGCCACGCGTTTCTGCGCCATCACGGCGAGCGTTTTGAGCTTGCCGGTTTCCACGTGCTGGCGCAACTCGGCATACGCCACTGTGGTCGCTTGCACGTCGCCGGCAATCAATCCCATGATGGCGGGTGACGAGCCTTGATACGGCACGTGCGTAAACGTGCTTTTCGATTTCTCACCCAACGCGACGGCCGCAATATGCGGAATCGTGCCGATGCCGGCATTGGAAATCGTCACCTTCTGCGGATTGGCGCGCGCGTAGTCGAGGAACGCTTCAAGGGTGTCCCAGGGCGCATCGGCCCGTACGGTTACCGAAGAAGGGTCGTCGGTGAACCGTGCAACGGGCTGGAAGTCGGCAATGGTGGTTTTGCCAATGCCCAATAGCGGCACCACGAGCATCTCCGGCGTCATCAACACCAGTTTGTAGCCGTCCGGTTGCGCATTGGCGACGTAGGCCCAGCCGATGGAGCCGCTTGCGCCAGGTTTGTTGACCACCACGAGTGGATGCGGCATGAGCGGACGAGCTGCTTCGGCAATGGCGCGCGCGGTGTTGTCGCTGCCACCACCGGCCTGGTAGGCCACCATCAATTCCATCGCGTGCGTAGGGTAGGCGTCGGCGGCATAGGCCGTGACGCCGAACAGCAATAGCGTTGAAGCGGTCAGGCTGCGAAGCATCGTCATGGTTGGACTCTCACGTGAAGGAGGCGCACCGGAAGGCATCCGGCAACGGCGGCAGCACCGGGCACTCACGCGGCGGCACCGCATCAGCGCAACAGCAACGGCCCTAATGGAGCCAATATATTGGATCCATGTTGCAGTAAACCATTGTTTTCGCTACTTATTCCACACGGGTTTTCCTGGGGTGGTGCAGGCTGCGTCAATGTTGGCCGAACATCGGTCATGCCGATTAAGATGCCCGAGCGCTGGCAATCCATCCCGAATGCCAAAGGGCCACAACCCGGCTGAAAAGTGAGGAGTCGTGTTTTGAATTCATGTGTGAATGCTGACCACCTCGGACCAGCCTCGGACCGGCAAGCATGAACCGGTTGAAGCATCTCATCGCCAATGTCTTCTGCTTTGTCGTGCCCGGCGCAGCGTTGCTGGTGGCGATCGTCTACACCGTTTCGCCAATCGCTTTCTCCAGATTTGCCACCTGGGCCGACGATCCCATTCGGGTGTCGGCATCGATCGATTCGTGCACCGTGGTGCGTGACGGTGTGAAGCGCGAGCACGCCATCCGGTGTCTGGCGCACTACACGTACGCGAATGCGGCCTTCCACTCACCCGTTACGGTATGGACCAGCAAAAGCCCCTTTGCAACGCCGGCGAGTCTCGATCGCGAACTGCAGGCGCAGCGCGGCATCAAGACCCGCACGGTAGAGCTGTTTTACCGCGATAAGAAAATGGCCAGCACGCCCGACGAGCGCTGGCTCGCCACACCTTCGCTCGGCGCCTTCCTGGTCGCCATCCTCGCAGGCGCCCTGGGCTATGCGTTATATCGTTTGCCGCGCACAAGCATGCACAGGCGTGCAGACTATGTGCTCGATCGCACGACCGATGAACTCGTGCCCATCAACGACAGACCTCGCAAAGCCGCCCGCCATCTGTGGCGCCTGTGGACCGCGATCATCCTGCTGGCGATGCTGGTATGCCTCTACGGCGTATCCGATCGCTTGAGCAAGACAGTTTCGCTGCTGGGCTTTTCATCGCTTGAAAACGTGCCGGCCACGCTTGTGGAGTGTGAGCATCGCTATTACGGCACGCGGAAAGGGCACGATCAAATCGACTGTGGCTTTCGCTACGCGTGGCAAGGACAAACATATCGCGGCCAGGCCGAGTCGCTGGATTTCAGGTTCTTCCCCACCGATGCCCGTATGGATGCGGAGGTCGCTCGCAAACAGGGCACGCCGGTGCAGGCACGCATCGATCCGCAGCATCCCGGTTATGCGTGGGCATTCATCGATGCCTCCTGGGTGCTGCCTTACACCTGGGGCCCGCTCGAACTTCTACTGCTGGGCCTGCTCCTGGGCGTGTTGCCCATTGCGCTGACGATGCGCCGACGGCCCTCGGAATAAGTTGCGGCGATCGCGGCATGGCACCTCAGCCGCGATCAACCCAGTGCCTGCGACACAAGCGCAAACGCCTGCACACCGGCCTCCGGTTTCGCGGGAATTCCACGCACCATGACGGCAGGCGCGTCCACACCCGCCAAGCCGCAACGTTCAAGCCAGCCGGACAGCGCGCTGTCTCGGTCGACGTCGATCCGAATGAAGCAGCCAACGTGACGATTGAGGAAGTGTGCGATCAGCCTCTGCGCACCCGTCACATCCGTCGCCACGACAGGGCCGATCGTCATGCCGCGGCCAAAGCGGCGCAGCGTGGCGAAGCCTTGTACGCCATCCGCGGCATCGAGCACCACCGTGTCACCCGTCTCGATCAAGGCCGCAATCAGACGATCGCGCGGCATCCCTCGCGCGGCGGTATCCAACGCCACAAGCGCCGCCAGATCGTGACGATCCATGGCACGCAGATGTGCGCCTGTATTCAACGTTTGCGACGGCACCTGGGCAGCCACGCCCTGATGCTGCCGTGCCTGACCGATCGCATCGAACCCCATGCGTGCATACAGGCCGCGGCCCTCGGGCGTCGCGAACAACATCACCGTGCGATCGCCCAGCGGTTCGAGCACGCTCGCCATCAAACGCTGACCCACGCGTTGCCCCTGATGCTGCGGCGACACGATCACCAGGCCCACGGTGGCATGACGTTCACCCCACCGCCAGCGCATCGCCGTGCCGATCACAGCGCCATCGCGCTCGGCCACGACGCCCTCGCCCAATGGCCAGGCCTGCTGCCAATCTTCCAGACGATGCGGCCAGCGCGCGCCCTGCGACAACGCGTGCGCGAACACGAGATCGGATGCTGTCATCTCGCGCAGCACCACATCGCCGCCTGGGCGGCAGTCGAGAACATCGGCAGAGCACACTGCCACACTCCTTGGTGGGGTCGATCGCAACATTGCGGGAAACGACTGCAATGCTATCGCACGGGACTGGATATCGGATCGCATTGGCGAAGGAACGCATGCATCCCGTTGCATTACTATGATCCGATCGGACGCGTTGGTGCGGGTGACCTGTTCCAAGGCAGCGCCATCGAACGCTTCACTTTCCCAGCCTGAACCGGAACGCCACACCATGCCTTTGACGCTTGCTCGCCAGGATCTGCTGCCTGGTCTTAACCTGATCGGAAAACACTGGGTGCCCGCCGCTTCCGGTGCCACGCTCGATGTGTCCGACCCCGCCACCGACACCGTTTTTGCGCAAGTGCCCGACAGCGGCGCCGACGATGCGCGCGCGGCGGTGGATGCCGCGTCGGCGGCCTTTCCCGCATGGCGCAAGCTGCCCTCGCGCGATCGCGCCCAGATCCTCAAAAAATGGCTGGCGCTGATTACCGAGCATGTGGACGACCTGGGCCGCCTCATTTCGCGCGAGCAAGGCAAGCCCCTGGCCGAGGGCAAGGGCGAGGTGATGTATGCCGCCAGCTACGTGGAATGGTTTTCCGAAGAAGCTGTGCGCACTTATGGCGACATGATTCCCGAGCCCGCAATGGGCCGCAAGCTCATGACGGTGAAAGAGCCGGTGGGTGTGGTGGCCGCCATCACACCATGGAATTTTCCGGCCGCGATGATCGCCCGCAAGATCGCGCCGGCGTTGGCTGCAGGATGCACGGTGGTCGCCAAGCCGGCCGAAGACACCCCTCTCACCTCGCTTGCGCTTGTGAAGCTGGCGCGGGAGGCGGGCTTGCCCGATGGCGTGCTGAATATCGTTACCGCCTCGCGCGCGAAAACGCCTGAAGTGGTTGATGTGTGGCTCGCGGACAAACGCGTGCGCAAGGTGACGTTTACCGGCTCGACCGCCGTGGGCAAGCATCTCGCGCGCGCGTCGGCCGACACACTGAAAAAGCTGTCGCTCGAACTCGGCGGCAATGCACCCTTCATCGTGTTCGACGACGCCGATATCGATGCGGCAGTCGATGGCTTGATGGTCGCGAAGTTTCGCAATGGCGGTCAAACCTGCGTCTCGCCCAATCGCGTCTTCGTGCAATCGGGCGTGCATGCCGCGTTTGTGGAAAAGCTGGCCGCAAAGGTGGGCGCACTGAAGGTGGGGCCCGCCACCGACAGCACCTCGCAAATCGGCCCGATGATCAATTCGCGTGCGATCGACAAGATCGAAGCGCATGTGAAAGATGCCCTGGCCGGCGGCGCCAAAGTGGTGGTGGGCGGCGCACGCATCCGCGACAGCGAACGCGATGGCCCGCATTACTACGCGCCCACGGTGCTCGATGGCGTGACGACGACCATGGCGTGCTCGTGCGAAGAAACGTTCGGGCCTGTGGTTGCCGTGAGCAGCTTCGACACGGAAGCACAAGTGATCGCCAACGCCAACGATACGCCGTATGGACTGGCGGCGTACTTCTATTCGACGGATATTCGCCGTGTATGGCGCGTGGCGGATGCGCTGGAAAGCGGCATCGTCGGCATCAACGAAGGCGCATTGGCTGCCGCCTCGGCGCCCTTCGGCGGGGTCAAGGAATCAGGCTATGGCCGCGAAGGCTCGCGCTATGGGCTCGACGACTACATGCACGTGAAATATCTGTGCCAGGGTCAAGTGATTTAACGCGCGAGCGTTGACGCGTCGGCGGCCGCTTGGGGCGGCGCCCACGTGCTCAAGCGATGTCACGCTGAGGCTGACATCGACAGCGGGATCGCCAGCCATGCCAGGCGATCCAGCCTCGCCTTACAGAGCGCGCATGTCATGCCGGTGCGTCAGCGCCGTTAAGCGGCGGCAGATGAGCGATAACGCTCCAGCCAATGCGCGTAAGGCGCCGGCAGTACCCACGACGGACGATCGGCCTTCAGCTTCTGGGCGGCCTGGTAGGTAAAGTGCGGATTGGCCAGGTGCGCGCGGCCGATCATAACCAGATCCATTTGCCCATCGGCCACTGCGCGATCCGCTTCGATCGGATCGTCGATGCCCCACGACGACGCCACCGGGATATTCGCTTCGCGCTTCACGCGTTTGGCAACCGGTGCCAGAAACGCGCCGCCCCACGGGATCGAAGTATCCGGAATCGTGAAGCCCACGCTCACGTTGAGCAGATCCAGACCGCCACTGCGCATGGCGCGCGTGACCGCAATCGACTCCGACAACGTTTCTTCATCGCGGCCGTCGTACTCGATCACGCCAAACCGCGCGGTCAGCGGCAAATTCTCGGGCCACACTTCACGCACTGCAGCCAGCGTTTCGAGCATGAAACGGCTGCGGCCATCCAGATCGCCGCCGTATTGGTCATCACGTCGATTCGAGTGCGACGAGAAGAAGGTTTGCGCAAGATACCCATGGGCAAAATGCAGTTCGAGATACTCGAACCCTGCGTTACGTGCGCGTTGCGCGGCGGCGGCAAAATCGGCTTTCACGCGGGCGATATCGGCCAGCGTCATGGCGTGGGGCACTTGCGGCAGATTGGCACCGAAGGCCACGGCCGACGGGGCAATGGTTTCCCACGCGCGCGCATCGCCGGCGGCGATATGATCGTCGCCTTCCCACGGCCGGTTCGCACTGGCCTTGCGGCCGGCATGCGCGATCTGGATGCCGGGTACGGCGCCCGCCGCCTTGATGCTGGCCGCGATACGGGCCATGCCTTCGGCCTGCGCATCGTTCCAGAGCCCGGTGCAGCCCGGGGTGATTCGACCTTCCGGCGACACGGCGGTCGCCTCCACGATGACGAGGCCGGCGCCGCCACGCGCCAGGCTGGTGTAATGCGCCAGATGCCAATCGTTCGTCATGCCCTCATCGGCACTGTATTGGCACATGGGCGGCACGGCGATGCGATTACGTAAGGTGATGTCTTTCAGTTGAAACGGACTAAACAGCGCTGACATTGCAATTCTCAAATGGGGGGTGCGGCGCGTGTGATGGCCGGCAGGAAGGCCGCCGACGAACGCATTTCCGCGAATGTTGCAAGGCTACGGGTGCGCGAGCACAATGTAAACTAATGCATTCTTATTGGATCGATAAGTTATCTTTATGATGAACCCGCAGTGGTTGCATACGTTCGTTGCCATCGCCGAGTTGGGCAGCTTCACGCGCGCGGCGGATCGGCTGGGGCTCACGCAAGCCGCCGTCAGCCAGCACGTGCGGCATCTCGAAGGCGAACTCGGCACGCTCATCCTGCGGCGTCCGCGCCAGCTCGAGCTCACCCCTGCCGGCACGATGTTCCTGGCGTACTGCAACGAAATCGAGCAGGCCGATAATCGGCTCAAGGTGCGCCTGTCCGACGCCGATGCGTGCAGCGGCGAATTCAGTTTGATCACCCCCGGCAGCGTCGGGCTGGCGCTGTATCCCATTCTGCTGAGCATGCAGCAGGGCAATCGCAACCTCACCATCCGCCATCGGTTCGCGCCAGATCGCGAAGCGCTGGAGGCCGTGCTGCAGAAGGAGTACGAGCTCGGGCTCGTCACGCTCAAACCGGACGACGCGCGTATTGCCGCGCAACCGTTTGCTGAAGAGCCTCTCGAATTGGTCATCCCCGCAGGCGAAAAAGTGGAAAGCTGGGCGGATCTGCATCGCATGGGGTTCATCGATCACCCGGATGGCCAAGGCATGGCCACCCGGTTGCTGAGCCGCCACTTTCCGTCCAATCCCGGCATTCGCACAGTGCCGCGCCATGGCTACATCAATCAGATCGGGCAGATGCTCGAGCCCGTGGCGCGCGGCCTGGGCTTTACGGTGATTCCTCGTTATGCGCGAGAAGCCTTTCCGCAGCCCGAAGCGATCAAGGTGCTCGCCTGCGGCAGCCCCGTGGTCGATACGCTCTGGCTCATCCACCGTTCCGAATGGCCACTGTCGTCACGGGCTCGTTGCGTGATCGATCATCTGAAGCAGCATCTGCCTGCGATCGCGTGATGACGCGGTTACATGCCAATACCGTCAGGCAGCGCCTCGGTAACCCATGAGCACACGGTCTCGCGGCAACGCGTTATGGCGGTCATTCGGCAGTCCCGCAACGCCGTACGGAAGAACGTTGACGCACCACGATCGTTAAAACGAACATTCATCACACTCAAAACGAGGAGACAACATCATGGCCCGTATTCCCTATGCCGACTTGCAGCAGCCCGAGGTGCGCGACCTTGCAGAACGCGTCAAGGCCGAGCGCGGCAGCATTTTGCACCTGTATCAAATGCTGCTGCACAGTCCCCCGGTGGCAGGCGGCTGGCTGACCTATCTCACCGCGATTCGCCAGCAATCCACGTTGGACGGCGGGCTTCGTGAGCTCGTCATCATGCGCGTGGCGGTGTTGAACGGCGCGCCGTATGAAGCCGAGCAGCATGCGCCGATCGCGCTGAAGGAAGGGGTGACCCAAGCGCAACTGGATGCGCTCGATGGCTGGGAAACGGCATCGTGCTACAGCGACACCCAGCGTGCCGTGCTGGCTTACACCGATGCGATGACCCGCCACGTGCAAGTGCCGCAAGACGTATTCGACGCGGTGAGCGCGCAGCTCACGCCCAAGCTGGTGGTGGAATTGACCGCTACCGTGGCGGCCTACAACATGGTGTCGCGGTTTCTGGAAGCGCTGCAGATCCACTCGCATGACGCGGTGCCGGGCGCAAAATAAACCTGCTGGCACGAGCGGTGTACGCCGTTCGATCTCAAATCTGAATAGGGCGGTCGCTGGTCACGCGCCTGCTGCGCAGGGTGGATCAACGGCTGTTGGTAGGTATTACTTGCGCCACGACGAAACGTTGGCACACCAGCGCCATGCGCGGATCGAAGCCGCCGTTGCGCTCGAAGTAGCTGCGGTGGCCTTCCCGCCATTCGTCGTACGTACCCTCGCCTTCGGCTACGGCAAACTCGGCACGCACGTCTTCGAAGCGTTGAATATCCACTGCTGTCGTTTCGATGATGCATGCCGGTCGCCCGGCGCCGTCCAGCACGGTATCCTGCCGCCCAACGCGCGGTAGCGGCTCGCTTCCATCCGCGTATTGGGCAAGTGCCCCGCAGGTTGCCGTCTTCTGCCCCGCCAATACGCGGGCAAGCAAGTCGTCGGCCATTTCGGGCGAATCGCCGAACGCGAAGGTGACGCCGTCGTCCTGCCGGTCGACCACGGCGCTGTCCATCAGCAGCTCGCGCTCACCGGTTTTGCCGTCCGTTTCGATGCTCAGTAAACGGAACCCATGCTGCACATAAAATCGAATCGCGGCAGGATTCTTTTCGTACACGCGTAATTGCAGTACCGGATGCCGCTGCGCGACCCGCGCAAGCAACTGACTCCCCATGCCCGCGCCTTGTGCTTCGGGCGCCACGAACAAGGCCGCCAGCTTCGCCTCATGAAGCGACACGAAGCCCTGAATCGAACCATCGCGTTCGAAAACGTAGGTTTCCGAGTTGGGCAAATAATCGTCTCGCATCGCTGCGACTTGGGACTGCCAATACTCGGGCGCGATGAAATGGTGGGCATTGAGCGATGCCGCGAGCCAAAGGGCGACCACGGCATCGGTATCTTGGGGTTCCAGCGTACGTATCATGCGCCGCAGTGTACTGTGATCAAGCAAACACGATGCAGACCGGGCTCGCCACCTGCGTCACCGCCCCATCCGACGTGAGCCGGCCTGTTTCCCGATCCACCGCAAAGCGCACGATCGTGTCGCTTTCTTCGTTGGCCACAAACATGAATCGGCCATCGGGCGAGAGCGTGAAAAACCGTGGCGTCTTGCCAAGCGATTGCGCGAATTCAACCAGGCTGAGCCTGCCGCTTGCGGCATCGATCGCAAAGACGCCGATGCCGTCATGCCCACGATTGGACACATACAAAAAGCGCCCCGCCGCATCGGTGCTGATGCCGGCCGCGCGGCTGTTGCCGGTGCACGCATCCGACAACGACGGCAGGAGCTGGAACGGGATCGCCGTGCCGGTGGCCGCATCGAAGGTATGCGCTGTGACGGTGTTGTCGAGTTCGTTGATCACATACATGAACCGCCCCGACGGATGAAACGCCGCATGGCGCGGCCCGGCAGACTCGCGCGCGTGCACGACGCATACCGGCGTCGCGCTGAGTGCCTCCGCATCGGCGGCATGAATGAACACCCGATCGAGGCCTTTGTCAGGCACCGCCACATACCGGCCCGAAGGATCGAAGATATTGAAGTGCGGTTTGGAAAAGGGCTGCTCGATGCGATGCGGACCGGGTTCGCCTTCGATCCCGATCAATTGACTCACCGCGCCAAGTTGCCCATCCTCCGCCACCGGCAGCACGGCCAACGTGCCGGTTCGATGGTTCGACACGACCAGGTAGCGGCCAGAAGGGCTCAATGCAAGATGCACCGGATTGATACCCTCGCAGGCCTGACGATGCCAGAACGTAAGCGCCCCCGTGGCCGCATCGCGCTTGAAAGCGCTGACTTCGCCACCATCGCCGTGCACGGTGTAGAGCACGGGTTGCCGGGGATGCGCGAGCAAATACGAGGGGTTCGACAGTTCACCCAGCACCTGCACCAGTGATAGCGCACCCGATGCCGCGTGGTAGCGGAACACACTGATGCCTTCCCCACGCGCGTTGCGTTCGCGTGTAGTGCGCGTGCCTACGTAGGCGTACATACGTCGTCTCCATGATGGCGCCCCTTTCATTTTGGGGCGTCTGCTGTGCTGACCGGACTATTCGCCGGGCTTGGGCACCACTGCGCCACTCACGTTATGCCGCGCCAAGGCCTCGGTAACGAAGCCCGACGCCTTCATATCCGTCACGAAAGCCGCCAGATACGCAAGCGCTTCCGCACCGCGGCTTTTGGGTACGCCCATCGCCTGGCGGATCAGCATGAAGTGGCCCTCGAGCATGCGCACATTGTCGAGCTTGGCGGCGTCAGCCTGCAGTTGCTGCTTCACGCCGGCGGCCACGTCGTAGTGCTTTTCGATGAAGGTGGAGACGACCGTGGGCGACGTGGGCGCACGTTCGATCGTGGCATGCTTGAGTGTGCGCGACAGATAGAGATCGTAGGCGCTGCCCTTGCCCACCGTGACGGAAACGCCCTCTGCATCCACTTCCTCGTTTGCCTTGATCGGGGAATCGTTACGTACCAGGTAGGCACCTTCGATCACCACATACGGGTCGGTGAAGCCGATCTGCTCGCCGCGCTTGGGATCGATCGCAAAGAAGCCGAAATCGGCCTGCTCGGCCGCCACCGCATCCACCGACTCGCCTGCGGACTTGAACACCACCAATTCAAGCTCGGCACCCAGGCGCTTGGCCAGTTCACCAGCCAGATCGACGGACACGCCACCAGCCTGGCCATCCGCTTTCACGTGCGCCAGGATCGGATTGCCCACGTTGATGGAGGCGCGCAGGGTGTTGCCGCGCAAAAAGGCACTACGTACGCTTTCGGAAGGGTTGTTCATCGGTGCTCCAGTCAAAGGCGGCCAAGGCCGCAACACAGTCATCGGTCAAAAACAAAGGCCAAATAAAACGCCTGATGTGCTTTACGAACAGGCCGCCGCTTCGCATCGCGTGTGCTTTACGAGCGCAACATGCCGCTGATTTGCGTCAAGTTTTTCAACGTGCTGCGCAGATGCTCGGCCAACGCTTCGGACGCCTCTTCATTACGCTCCTGTTCCAGCAATCGCAACACCTCGAGATGCTGCGCGCAATGCTGCTTGTAGCGCGCGCGATCGCGCATCGAGCGATACGACAGCAACCTTCGCACGCGATTCACACGTTTGATGGTGTCGATAAAAAACGGGTTGCCCGAAGCCTCGACCAACGACTCGTGAAAGCGCACACCGCGATCGTGGAGTTGATCGGCCGTATCGGTATCGATGCCGCCGTCGAGCAAGTGCTGTTCTGCGGCACGGCAGCGTTCGAGCACACCGGGAAGCAAGCGATAGCCGGGTTCGAGCAGCGCCGCAGGTTCCAGCGCGAGGCGCAACCGATAGGATTGCAGCAGACTGTCGGGTGTGGTCATCATCGATGAGAACGCCCAACCGTATCCCGGCTTTCTGCTTACCCAGCCTTCGGTCGAAATACGTGTGAGCAATGCCTTGACCTGTTCGTTCGTCAAACCATAACGGGCGCGCAACAGTGCCTCGCTGCATTCCAAAGGCAGCTCGCCACGCAAGAGCGCATCGGCGATCTTGAAATAGGTGTCGGTGACCACGTCGACCTCGGTCCACCCGGCGCGCTTCTGCAAGCTTGGGTCGATGGACGACGGATCCTGCGCCAGGAAGTAGCCGCGATTGGGCTGGCGTGCGACGATGCCGCTCTCGCTCAAGACCACCAACGCGTCGTTCACCGGCGAGCGTGAAACCCGCAAGCGATCGGCGATCTTCTGCGCGGCGAGATGCGCGCCGATCGGCAACTGATCCTGCTCGATGATCGCGATGATCTGGGAAAGAATGGTGTGTTGAGCGCTCATGACATCCCGTCCGCTACCGCGGACTATCGGCTAACCTCGGGCGCGGCCGGATGCTGCGCCGCAAGCGTGCGCTCAAGAATAGCTGGAATCACACCACCTGCGCGCAGCAAGGCCACTTCGAGTTGCGTCTCGACGGCTGCCGTGACGCTTACGGGCGTGCGGGTGCCGTTGCGGCGATGAACGAACGCCGCCACCGCGGCGCGCGGCGCGATGTGTGCCGCCTCGGCCTGAACCTCGATGCGATCGCCCGGCGCCAGGCGTAGCGTCTCCGGGCCCACCCCTTCGGCAAACTGCAGCGGCAGGATACCCATGCCGATCAGATTCGACCGATGAATGCGTTCGAAGCTCGTGGCCAGCACCGCGCGGATGCCCAGCAGCCGCTGCCCTTTCGCGGCCCAGTCGCGCGACGAACCTGTGCCATACCGGGCGCCAGCCACCAGCACGACCGCATTGCCCTCGCGGCGGTAGCGGTCGGCCACCTCCCAGATCGGCTGGATCTCGCCGCTGGGCACATGCAGGGTGTGCGCGACCGGCGCGGCCGGGCACAGCAGGTTCTTCAGACTCTTGCTGTGAAAGGCCGCGCGCATCATCACTTCCCAGTTGCCGCGGCGGGAAGCGAACACATTGAGATCGTGGCGATCGTCACCGCGCGCCACGAGGAAATCGGCGACGAGGCTGTCCGACGGGATCGCGCTCGCAGGCGAGATATGGTCGGTCGTAATATCGTCGCCCACGATCAGCAAGGGGTAGGCAGTGTAGATGCCCAACTGGCTGCCCTCATCGCGCGATGCAAACGGCGGCCGGCGCAGCGCGGTCGATGTGTCGTCCCACGGAAAACAGGGGGTGTTCGGCGCGTCGAGTTGCCGCCACGCCGGGCTCTCGCTCGCAATGCGAAAGGCTTCGCGGTAGTCGGCGGGTTCGGCGCTCGCGGCGAGCGCGTGGTCGATCGCCTCATCGGTGGGCCACAGGTCGCGCACATACACCGCATCACCCGTCGCGCTGAGTCCGACCGGCTCCTCACTCAAGTCGCGCTCGGCATCGCCCGCCAACGCAAACGCCACCACCAGCGGCGGCGACATCAGAAAACCGAGATCCAGATCGGGATGAATGCGCCCGGTGAAATTGCGATTGCCCGAGAGCACCGCAACGGGATGCACGGTACCGGCCGCCATCGCCGCTTGAATGACCGCAGGCAAGCCGCCGGAATTGCCGATGCAGGTGGTGCAGCCATACCCCACGATGTCGAACCCTACCGCCGACAGATCGTCGAGCAGCCCCGCGCGCTCAAGATAGCGCGCGGCCGCCGGTGACCCTGGCGCCAAAGACGTTTTCACCCACGCGGGCACGGTCATGCCCAGCTCACGCGCACGCCGCGCGACCAGGCCCGCCATCACCAGCAGGCGCGGATCGGAGGTATTGGTGCAACTGGTAATGGCGGCAATGGCAATCGCGTGCCGCGGCAACATCGCATTGCTCGCCCCGCGCGGCGTGACATTCAACGCCCGCAGCGTCGCGCGCGTGGCGCCGAACGGCAGCAAATCCTGGGGCCGCTTTGGCCCCGCCACATGCATGTCGATCGCGCCAAGATCGATATCGAGGGTGCGCGAGTAAACCGGTGTTGCATCGGGGTCGAGTGCAATGCCAACACGACGCGCATAAGCATCGACCAAGGCGATATGAGCGGCCGATCGCCCCGTCTCGCGCAAGTAGGTGAGCGTTGCGTTGTCGATCGGAAAGTAGCCGGTCGTTGCGCCATACTCCGGCGCCATATTGGCCACCACGCACCGCGTGCCCGCTGAAAGCGTGGCCACGCCCGGCCCGAAAAACTCGACGAAATCACCCGCCACATCCAACGCGCGCAACCGCTGCGTGATCGTCAGCGCCAGGTCGGTCGCCGTCACGCCCGGCCGCAGCGCGCCTGCGAGCCGCACCCCGCACACGTCCGGAATGCGCAGCATGGTGGGCATGCCGAACATCACCGTCTGCGCTTCCAGGCCTCCCACGCCCCATCCCAATACACCCAGTCCGTTGATCATCGGCGTGTGGCTGTCCGTACCCAACATCATGTCGGGGTACACCGTAGGGCCATTTGCTTGCGGATCGTGCTTCACCACCGTGGCCAACTGCTCCATGTTGAGGGTGTGCATGATGCCGGTGCCGGGCGGGTTGATGCGCACATTGCTCAGTGCCGAGGACGCCCAACGCAGGAAACGATAGCGCTCGGCGTTGCGCCGCATTTCAAAGCCGAGGTTGATGTACGCCGCATCGGGGCGGGCAAAGGCCTCTACCGCCAACGAGTGATCGACCGACACATCCACCGGCAACCCGGGATTGAGGAGGTGAGGATCGGCGCCCGCTTCGCGCAGTGCATCCCGCATGGCGGCAATGTCCACCAGGGCCGGTGTGCTGGTGGTGTCGTGCATCAGCACCCGGCCGGGTTGAAAGGCAATCTCGGCCTGGCTGCTGCCCGTTGTCGTCCAGGCGAACAACGCCGCCACCGCGGCATCCCGCTCTTCCCCCTGCATGTTGCGCAGCACGTTTTCGAGCAGCAATCGCAGCACGATGGGGAGGCGACGGTAGGCATCGCCAAACATGGCGGGCATATCGATGAAGGCCGCTTGCGTGCCGTCGATCGCAAGACTTCCGTAAACCGGGCGAGGATTGGTGTTTTCCATAGGTTTTAATTTTGCATCTTGCCGTCCTAAAATGCAATTAAGTAAAAACCCGGCTGCATCGACGGCCGCCTAGGAGAGAGACATGAACACCCCCCGTTGGGCGCAGCGCCTTGGCATCCTGCTGGTCCCCTATTGCTGCATGACCGCAGCACACGCAGCGGAGACGTACCCCGCGCGACCGATCAGATCGTGACCGACGGCAAGATCACCGCCGAGAACTGATCCCGGCGGCCCTCGGCTCAGAAGCTGCCGCGTATCCCCACCAGTACGGCGCGGCCCGATTGCGGCGCGATATCGCGCAGTACCGAGGTCGCGTACCGGATCGTTTCGTTGGTCAGGTTGATCCCCTTCACGTACGCGCGCCACTGCACACCACTCGCTTTGAACCGGTAGCCACTGGTCGCGTCCAGGCTGGTGTAGCTGTCGGTAGGCAGATCCTCGTCGGGACGGCGATGCTGGGAGAAAGCGCGTGTGACGCTCACGCCGGCATCGAACGGGCCATAGGCATAGTCCAACCCGGCCCGCAATCGCAGCGGCGGGATGCGCGGCAACGGCTGGCCTGAGTCGCGGTTGCGCGCGCGGGTGTAATCGCCCGAGAGCAACAGATCCAACGCGTGTCCATCACGCTGCAGCACCCGGAAGCTGCTCTCGGCCTCGAAGCCGTAGAAGTCGGCGGGAACGCCACGATACATGGCTTCAGGAAGCGCGTCGTCGGTGCCGGCACCCACCACGTCGCCGTCGTCGTTGCGATACCGACCCGTATTGAGTTCAGCCAGATAGTTGTTGAAGTGGCTGTAGAACACGCCCACGCTGCCGTGATGCGGCCCGTCCTTGAAACGCAGCGCGAGATCGGTCGAGAAGGCCCTTTCCTTGCTCAGATTCTGATCGCCCAACAGGTACTGTCCAGTCGCCTCGTGCGGCCCGTTCGCATACACCTCATAGAAGGTCGGTGCCCGTTCCGTATACGCGGTATTGCCCGCCAGCGACCATATCGGATCGAGTTTGTACACCGCGCCCAGCGATAGACTGCCCGCATTGAAGTTGCGCTTCTGCGCATCCGCGAAGCGGTCGTTGCCGCCGGCCGAGGGCGACAACCGCGTGAAGTCCATACGGCCACCGGCGCTCAATGTGAGGCGATCGTTGACCGTCCATTCTTCAAGCAGGAAGACTGCGCCAGTGTTGGTATCGGTGGTGGGCACCAAGGCTTCTGAGCCCAACGCCGAGAACTGCGTCTGTCCGAACTGCACACCGACCACACCCTGCACCGGCCCAAAGTCGCGGTGCCTTGCTTCGATGCGCGCCTCGTAGCCGCGATTCTTGAACACGGTCCCCGTCTCGCCGTCGTCGACCTCCTTGTGCTGATAGTCGGTGTAAGCAAAGCTGGCCTTGACGCTTTTGAAAAAGCCGTCGAGATCGCGCAATTCGCCTGCCGCGCCGAAGCGCTGCGACCGCATCTTGATGCGCACGCTGTCTTCCGCCACAGAGCCATAGTTCGAGTCATAGCCGCTGTATGACAGGCCACCGTAGCCATGCTCACCCGTCAATGACATGCCCAGGGCACCGCCGCTGTCGCGACCATCGCTGTTGGGCAGGCGACGGCGCGCCTCGTCGTCTTGCGGATCCAGGGCGCGCAGGCGAGCGGATCGGGCGTCGCCCGGGATGCGCAGGTCGTCGGTGGTGCGACCGAACACGTCTGCGTGAATCGCAAACTTGCCGTCGCCACCTTCGAGTTGGACGGCGCCATCGCGATCGTTGTTGCCGCTGCCGTAGTTGGCAGTGGCCTCGCCATGCATGCCGTCGATCGGCTCGGTGGGAATGCGATTATCGATGGTGTTGATGACGCCACCGATCGCGTTGCCGCCGTAAAGCAATGCGGCAGGACCGCGCAGCACTTCGATCCGATTGGTGGACAACGGATCCTGAGGCACCGCGTGATCGTAGGAAAGGGACGATGCGTCCAACGTGCCCACCCCATTCTGCAGCAGACGAATGCGGTCGCCATCCAGGCCGCGGATGATGGGCCGGCCCACCATCGGTCCGTACGTACTGGTCCAAACCCCCGGCACCCCATTGAGCGTTTCGCCAAGCGTGGCGGCCCGGCGCAAGTCGAGATCGCGGCCATCGATCGCCGCCGTCGGCGACGACAGCGCATCGCTGCCGAGGGGATTACCGGTCACGATGATCGGTGCCAGGGCGGCAGCATTGGAAGACGCCGACACGTCGGCGGACGAGGCGGCAACGTCGCTGGCCTGTGCATGCGCCGCGCAGCCGAGCGTGACGGAAAGGGCCAGGGGCGTCAGTAGCGCCACGCGCAAGCGTCGGCGTTGAACGCAGGGCACCGAGGTGCCATGATCGATAAACATGTGAATCAGCCTGAGTGCGGCCGCACGCCGCCCTGCCCGCATCGCAAAACGCGCAACAGGAATCGGCGCGTTGTACGGCCAAGTCGGATCGGAGAGTGGGAAGACGATGCGCTCAGGCGAGCGGGGGTGCGCGCTGCATGTACCAGCGCGTGGTGGCGGTATCGACCGCCACAGCCGGCGATCGGAAGTCGAAAACGATGTGCAGATCGGGGTGAAAGAACACCGTCTTGCCGATCAGGCCATCACCGAAGGCCTCCCATTGCGCGCACATATCGCAATGCTCGCCCGGCTGTGGGAGCGCCGCGGTATCGGCCGACAACACCGTCGTGACCGAATGAAGATGCGTAAACGCATGCAGCGTGGCGGCGACCGGTGCACACAGCAGCGTCAACATCGCCCAGACCAACATGACGGCGTGCAAACGCCGGCTTGCGCGCAGAGGCGAAAACCGGGGCAGCGACATGCGATGAATCAGTGAGCGGGCCACTGGGGAACCTGGTATGCGCGTCGAAGAGCGATCGGCGCGAGAATCGCAATGTTATATCAATTCATCGCCGGAACAAGGGCCGACGCCGAAAAACCGAACGCCTCGCCCCGCCTTCGTCACGACGAGACCTGCCGTTATAGTTGTATATATCAACTATATAGCCGATAATCGTGCATCGTTTTTCTTGTCAGGTTTCGCGCCCATGCCCCTTCATACCCGTCTGAATACCCTGCTCGGCATTCAATATCCCATCGTGCAAGCGGGCATGAGTTGGGCGTCGTCGAACGCGGCATTGCCTGCCGCAGTGTCCGAAGCCGGTGGGCTGGGCGTGATCGCTGCGGGTCCGATGTATCCGGAAGCGCTCGAAGCGGCCATCCGCGCGCTGCGTGCCATCACCGCGAAGCCCTTTGCGGTCAATATCCCGCTCTACAACAAGCGCGCCGCCGACTACGTGGCGATCGCACTGGCCGAGCAGGTGCCCGTGATCATCGCCTCGCAAGGCGGACCGCAGAAATATCTGGCGCGGTTCAAGGATGCCGGCGCCACATGGCTGCAGGTGGCGGCCAGCCCGCTGCATGCGGCCAAGGCCGAACAGGCGGGCGTGGATGGCGTCATCGCTGTGGGCCTGGAGGCCGGCGGCCATCCCGGGCCTGACGAGATCGGCACCCTGGTGCTGGTGCGGGCGATCGCGAGCCGGGTGTCCATTCCTATCATTGCCGCGGGAGGTATCGCCGATGGTGCCGGGATTGCGGCAGCGTTGTGCCTGGGTGCCGACGGTGCGCAACTGGGCACCCGCTTCATGATGACGCCGGAGGCGGGCGTGCACCCGGCCTACAAGGCGGCGGTGCAAGCGGCAGGGGTGGCCGACACCACGCTGGTCGGCCGCGGCCGATCGCCCATCCGCATGCTGAAGAATGCGTTTTCGCAGGCTTATCAGCACGCCGAGGGGTCGGCGGCCGGCGATGACGATCTGAATCTGCTCTTCGCCAGTCGATCGCTCAAACAGGCGGCGCTCGATGGCGATGTGGCCGATGGCAAGACCGAGGCCGGACAGAGCGCCGGCTTGATCGACGACATCGTGCCGGCGGGTGACCTGCTGCGCCGGCTCGTGGTGGAAACCGAAGCCGCACTCGATCGCGCAGCGTCGCTGCGGTGATGCTTATGTGGTGATGCCTGGGCGTTTGGGCCGACCGGGCGGGCAACGCCCGGATCGCCCCTGCCCTTACTGCTGCACCAGTCCAGCCGATTTGGCCAGTACCTTCATCGCTTCGCGATCCTTGTTGACGAAGGCCGTGGCGTCGGCAGCAGATTGCGTCAGCACCTCAACCCCCTGGGCATCCATCAATTGCTTGTAGCGATCGTCCTTGTTGATCGTGGCGACCGCCTTATTCAGTTTCTCGATCACGGCCGGCGGCGTGCCTTTCGGTGCGGCCAGGCTGTACCAGGAGGCCGACTCGGCACCCTTTACACCCGACTCCTCCAGCGTGGGCACATCCGGCAATAACGGCGAGCGCTTCTTCGCTGCGTAGGCCAACGGGATCAAGCGCTTATCCTTGATGAACGGCAGGCTGGCCGACAGGTTGAGCAACGCCATGTCGACCTGACCGCCTACCAGATCGTTGATGGCAGGGGCGGCACCGCTGTAGGGAATGTGGACGATGTCGATATTCGCGCGTTGCCGAAACAGCTCACCGCCAAGATGCGGCGAACTGCCGGGGCCGGCCGATGCGTAATTGATCTTTCCCGGCGCACTGCGCGCCTTGTCGATCAGCTCGGCCAGGGTCTTCACACCGACCTTCGGATTGACGACCACCATGTTCGGCTGATTGGCCACGATCGCCACGAAGTCGAAATCGCTCACCCCATCGTAAGGCGTCTTTTGCATGAGGGGCGTGACCACGTGCGCGGCGGATGTGCCAAGCAGCAGCGTGTATCCATCCGGTTTGGCACGTGCCACCAGACCAGTGCCGATCGAGGCACCGCCGCCGGGCTTGTTCTCGACGACCACGGCGCGGCCCAGTTGCTTCTCCAGTTCGCGCGCCAGCGCACGCGCCACGACGTCGGCCGGGCCGCCTGCGGCATAAGGATTGACGAGCATGATGGGTTGCGTGGGATAGTCCTGCGCGACAGCCACCGAACAACTCAGGCTCAGCGCGAGGCTCAGGCCGATTCCTTTCAATACTGACATGATGATGGTCTCCTCACCGGTTCTGGAAAGCACATGCGCTCAGATGGCGCCTTGTGTGGACAGCAACGCAATATCGTCATCGGACAGGCCGAGACGCTCGCGCAGAATGTGTTGCGTGTGCTCGCCCAACAACGGCGGGCGATCGAGACTGGGGTTGTCGTAGCCCTCGAACTTGAACGGCACCGGAATCGCGTTGAACTGACCGATATGCGGATGGTCGTACTGGCCCACCATGCCGCGCGCGAGCACGTGCTCGTTGCTCAGGATCTCGCTCACATCGAGAATGGGACCGGCCGGCACGCCCACGGCATCACAGCGTTGGCACAAGGTCTCGCGATCGAAGGTGGCAATCGCCTCGGCCAGCCCCCGAGAGACCTCAGCGCGTCGCGCCACGCGCACGGCATTCCTGGCCAACTCGGGATCGTCGCCCCACGCCGTCAAACCGAGCACCGTGCACAACGGCTTCCAGTGTTGATCGCTGCCGGTGATTTGCACCCATTTGCCATCGGCGCACTCGAACGCGGCCGACGGCACGCGTCCGGGATGCTCGGTGCCCAGACGCGGCGGCACTTCTCCCAGCGCGAAATAGCGCGCCGCCGCCAACGACAGCAATCCCACCTGACCGTCCAGCATCGAGAAGTCGATGTGGCAGCCCTGCCCGGTTTTCGCGCGGCCCACCAGGGCCGAGAGAATCCCGATCGCGGCCCACAACCCTGACGTCAGATCGGCGACCGGCAGGCCCGGCTTCACCGGCCCTCCGCCGCGCTCACCGGTCAGGCTCATGATGCCGCCCATGGCTTGGAACACCGTGTCGTATCCCTTGCGCGGGGCATAGGGCCCCGTCATGCCAAACCCTGTGCAAGAGAAATAGATCAGCGCTGGATTGGACGGCGCAATAGCAGCACGATCCAAGCCATACTTCTTCAATGTGCCCACCGGAAAATTCTCGACCAGCACATCGGCCTGCGCTGCCAGCTTGCGCACCAGCGCCTGGCCGGCTTCCGTGCGGAAGTTGATCGTGATCGACTGCTTGCTGCGATTGAAGGCGAGGTAGTAAGCCGATTCGGTACCGTTCTCGCCCTTCACCTTGGGCTCGAACGCGCGCGTTTCGTCGCCGCCGTCGGGTTGCTCCACCTTGATCACGGTTGCGCCCATCTCCGCCAGAATCATCGAGGCAAATGGGCACGCCAGCACGCGCGACAAATCGAGAATCGTGATGCCGTCTAGTGGCCGCATACGTTTCTCCAGCAATCGGGCGCCGCCATGGGGAAGCGCGAATCAAGGGTCGACATGGGCATCTCCTCGACAACGCCGCCATGCATTCCCGGCACCGGCATCATCGTCATTGGTCGTTGATATTGGTCGTTGATATTGGTAGTTGATATCGTCAACTACCAGGACAAAAAAAGGCGTGACGTGGGCCGCGCCAAGCGACATGCGCTATCGGAAACTGCGCATGATGACGTTGGCATCCCGGCCGACGCCCAAGGCATCCACCAACGCCAGGTCGGCCGCGCGATGAAACGACCGCTTTGTGAGCCCCATCGCAACGGGGCTCCAACTTGCCAGGCGCGTGGCCATCGCAATCGCTGCTTCCAGCACCTGGGCACTTGAAACGACACGATTGGCGATACCTAACGCCAGCGCGCGTGCGCCGTCGATCGGCTCGGCCATCGCCAGCAACTCGAAGGCATGCTTGCGGCCAACCTGGCGCACCAGATTGGCCATCACCACGGCGGCCACGATGCCGTGCTTGAGCTCGGGGTAGCCGTACCGCACATCGTCGGCCATCACCGTCAGATCGCAGGCCAGGGCCAGGCCCGCGCCACCGCCCAGCGCGTTGCCATGTACGGCGGCGATCACCGGGGTGGCGATCTGGGAGAACGCGCTGTGCAAAGCGGTCGTCAGATCGGCACGGCGCATCACGGCCTGGGGTTGCTCCACCGTCAGACTGGAGAATTCAGTGGTATCCGCGCCGGCGCAGAACGACTTGCCGTTGCCGGTGAGCACAATCGCATTCACCTGATCGTCGCGGTCGGCCGCGTGCAAGGCATCGAGCAGCGATTGCGTCAGTGTGGTGTTCAGTGCGTTGTGTTTCTCGGGGCGGTTCAAACGCAAAACGCGTACCGCACCATGCGTATCGACGACGAGCTCGGTCATGTTGTCTCCTGCTGTTCAAGCTAATGGCTTTGCAATCATTTTCTTTTATTTAGTTGATTTAATCAACTACAACATCTCGACCGAGCGTTTCGCGCCCAGGGCGACAGCATGTTCACCGCCTCGATACCTGCCGGAACACGCCAGCCGAACGACTGACGCTATCGCGCAGGCAAGCACCTGCCGCCGCGATCCATGCGGCGAATCGCGACTGCCTGGGCAGCTTGACGGAATAGCGCCGCAGCGGGCGATGGTCTACCTGGGGCCGGCCTTGCGGCCGCGGCGCGGCGCCAGGGTATCCGGCGTGGCATCGAGCAGGCTCAAGCCATGATCGGTGAGCTTGTCCACGGCGCGTTCGAGCACCTCGCGCTCTGCCGGGCTCAACACGCTGAGCAGCGTTTCATTGCGCGCGATGGCGGCAGGAAAAACCTTCTTGTACAGCGTACGACCCGCAGTCGTGAGATCCAGGCTCACGCCGCGGCCATCGGTCTCATCCGCGCTGCGCTTGATCAGCTTGCGCTCGATCAGATCCGCCACCGTTCGGCTGGCCTGGCTCTTGTCGATATTCGATTCGCGGGCCAACGCGTTCAACGACATGGGCGCATGCGCCGCCAACAAGGCAATCACGCGCCAATCCCGCGGACCCATTGCGTAACTGGTTTCGTTCTGAGCGGCGGCCAAGCGGCTCGACACGAAGGCCAGCCGATTCAGGCGATAGGAGAAAAGCGCCTTGAGATCCGTTGGCGCGGAACGCTTGGCGGCGGCGGGCTTGCTGTCTTCGCGTGAGGCCATAGGGAAGCTGAGTAGAGTCGATGAGAGAAATGAATGCACGCCATCACGTGCCTGCGTCCCGCATCATAAACAATGCCATCGTGTCGGGCGCAGGTCGTGTGCCTTTTTACGGGACTGCGCGAACAATCAACGGATTCAGCCCGCTCTCGGCGACCCGGCTGTGCAGGCTGCGCCCAAGCACCTCCTGGCAGCGCATCGCAACGTGCATCATGGCGTCCAGATCGATGCCGGTGTCGATGCCCATTGATTCAAACAGATTGACGAGATCCTCGGTGCACACATTGCCGGTAAAGCCGCCGCCGTATTTCACCTTGGCAGGGTGGCCGCCCACCCCGCCGAAGGCGCAGTCGAAATAACGCACGCCGGCCTCATGGGCGGCAACGTAGTTGACCAGTCCGGTCGCGCGGGTATCGTGAAAATGCGCAATCGGTGTCACATTCGGATATTGCGCCTGCATGGCGCCATAGAGCGCGCGCACCGCAGCCGGCGTGGCCATGCCCGTCGTATCGCCCAACGTCACATGCGTCACCCCTGCCGCGGCAAAGCGCCCCACATCGTCCAGCACCGCGTGCGGATCGACGGCGCCCTCGAACGGACAGCCAAACGCCACGGATATGGTGCCGATCAACCGAAAACGGGCAGAGGCAGCGGCCGCCATGGCGTCCACGTTTTCCCATTGCTCGGCCTTCGTGCGTTTCAGATTGCGCGCCGAATGCGCATTCGTGGCCGACACGAGCAGACTGATTTCGTTCGCGCCGATGCCCGCTTCATGATCGGCCACCGCGCGCTCGACCGCACGCACGTTGGCACACGTGGCCTTGTAGAACACGCCTTCGCGCCGTGGCAGCGCGGCCAGAACCTCACTCGCATCCGCGAACTGCGGCACCACCTTCGGATTGGAGTAGGACGTGGCCTCCACACGGGTGAAGCCCATCGCCGCAAAGCGCGCGATCAGCTCCCCCTTGATCGCCGTCGCGATGAAGTCGGATTCATGCTGCAGGCCGTCGCGGGCGAAACACTCGCACAACACCACATCGCTCATGCCGATGCTCCCTGCGCCAGCCCGAACACCTCGATCGCATGCGCGCGCAGCTTGTTTTTCTGCACCTTCGAACTGCCCGTCATGCCGATGTGCTCGAACGAATCCACGATGGCGAGATACCGCGGCACCTTGAAATTGGCGCAACGGGCCTTGCACCACTGCGTGAGTTCTTCGGGTGTGGCGTGCCGGCCGGCCTTCAACAGTACGAACGCGGCCCCCACTTCACCTAAACGCGGATCGGGCACGCCGATCACCTGCGCGAGTTGAACCGCCTCATGGCCATGCAGCACTTCTTCCACTTCGGCCGGTGCCACATTCTCGCCCCCAACGCGGAACATGTCCTTCAAGCGCCCGACCATGCGCATGCGCCCCTCGGCATCCATTTCACCCAGGTCGCCGGTACTCAGCCAACCGTCCGGCGCCAGCGCATTCGCGGTCGCCTCGGGCATGTTGTAGTAGCCCTTCATCACGCTCCAGCCACGCGCCTGGATCTCGCCCCGCTCACCCCGCGGCAGTTCCTGCGTCGTGCCCGGCTCGACGATCCGCACCTGCATGCCGGGATGCGGCAACGCCCACCCATGGGCACGCAGCGCGAAGGCGTCGTCATGCTGCGACATGACGATGTTTGGCGACGCTTCGGATTGACCGTAGGCATTGCAGATCGCGGGCACACCCATCACATCCTTGATCTTCTGCATCACCTCGGGCCCCGCCGCGGCCCAACCCCCGCGCAAGTGCAGCCTGCTGCGGTCGAATTCGGGATGACCCATGAGCATCAGAAAGATCGTGTCGTTGCCGGACGTCAACGTGCAACGCTCCTGCGCCAGCATCTGCAGCGCCTCGCCCACTTCGAACTTCGGTAGCGTGAGCAGGCAGCATCCGGTGACCACGGCCACGAGAATCGATAACGTCGTGCCCGCCACATGGAAATAAGGGCGAATGCTGAAATACCGATCCTCGGCGTGCACGCCCATCCGCACAGCGGCAGCGCGCGCATTGCCCAGCATGTTCGCATGCGTGAGCATCACGCCCTTCGGGAAGGATGTGGTTCCCGACGTGTACTGGATCAGCAACACATCGTCGGGGCGTACCTGTGCCGTCACTGCCGCCATATCCAGCGCCGCGTCGCCTTGCGCCAGAAAGGTATCGAACCCGACACCGGCAGCCGGCACGTTCGCGCCAACCACCACTACGCGCTTGAGCAACGGCAACACCTTGCCCGGCAGCGCCGTCTGGATGGCGGGTTCAACCTGCGCAAGCAGATCGATGTAGTCAATGCCCAGGAACGCGTCCGCCACGATCAGGCACGTCACATCCGCCTGCTTCAAGCAAAAGTTCAACTCTTCGGTTTTGAATCGCGTGTTGATCGGCACGGTGACGGCGCCCAGGGTGGCGCACGCGAAGAAACACTGCAGCCACAAGCCGCCGTTGCCCAGCATGATGCCCAGGTGATCGCCATGGCGCACGCCCGCAGCCTGCAGCGCCCGCGCGATGCGGTCGGCGCCTTGTGCCAGCGCGTTCCAATCCAGACGTTCGCCGGGTGCGACGAAGGCTTCACATGCGCCACGTGCGGCGACGGTATTTGCGAGCACCTTCGGCAGTGTCAATACGTCATTCGCCATCATGGTTTCCCTTCGAAGCGCCCCGCCCTTCGGATGCCCTGGATGCATCGGACGCCGCCGCGCGTCCGAAGCCGGCGATGGCGGCCTGCCAATCCGAGCCGCGCAGGTTCTCCTCGATCGCGAGCAACTCGACGGCCATCGCACCTTCGCGCGTGCCTTCCAATCCGGTATCCACACTATGCTTCGTCAGCCGCACCGTCAGCGGATTGGCGGCCGCAATCTTCGTGGCCATTGCGTGCGCCTCTGCCGTCAAGCGATCAGCGTCGTAGACGTGGTTGACCAGTCCCATCGCGAGGGCCTCATGCGCATCGAATTTTCGGCCCGTGAAGAGCAGTTCCTTTGCCATGCGCGGTCCCACCACACGCGGCAAGCGCTGCGTGGCGCCCACCGTACCCCACCCGACCTCGGGATAGCAAAACGCAGCGGCCTCGGAGGCAAGAATGAAGTCGCTGGCGGCAGCAATCTCACATCCCGACCCAAAAGCCGCGCCATGCACCACCGCAATCACAGGTTTGGCCAGCCGCTCGATCGCCGCATAGGCGGCAAAGCCGCGCACGCGGCGCGCCGTCATGTCGGCATGCGTCATCGTTTTGCGTTCTTTCAGGTCCGCCCCCGCGCAAAAGGCGGTGCCTTCGGCCGCGATCAGCACCACGCGAACGTCATCGTCGGTGGCTGCGGCATTCATCACGTCGACGAGTTCACCGCACATCGCCACGTTGAGTGCATTGCGTGCATCCGGGCGATTGAGGGTCACGGTCGCAATATGGTCGGTCACGCCGTAGCGCAGGGTGGTCAGGGAAAGTGTCATGCTCGGCGTCTCGATAGCGATTCAGGATTTGGCGGGCGGCAGGGTTTTGGCCCAGGTCACGATGGCGTCCACCACCGCGGCGGGTTGCTCCGGGATCAGCGCATGGCTGGCCCGATCGATCACCTTGATCGTGACGCGGTCGCCAAACTCATCCTTCATCTCATTGCGGCTCGTCAGCGGCTTGAAGGGATCGTCTGCCGCCTGCAGGTCCAGCAGCGGCGCCTTGCCGCCCGACCACCAGTCGGATTGCTTGGTGGCCTTCCCCGCTTCGCTCTGCATGGTGCTCGTTTGCGCGTACCAGCCTTCCTTCCATACGCTGGCATCGCTACGTGGCGCGAAGAAGAGCTCGCGCACGTATCCCATGCGCTCCGCTTCCGGCAAGCGCATGTCGGCACTCTTGCCGACTTTCTCGCTCAATGCCAGGGGATAGTTTTTTGCGGCCGCAGCCGCGATGACCACGCCGCGCACCAGTTCGGGATGATCGACCGCCGTCATGCGCGCCACCCAGTTGCCGAAGGCATGGCCCACGACGATGGCGGGCTTGCCCTGCCCGTAATGGCGAATGACGTAGGCGGTGTCATGGGCAAAGTCGTGCAGCGTCACCCCCTGCATGGGCCCGGTGCTCTTGCCGATGCCGCGCGGTTGCGGACGCAGTACCTGATAGCCGGCGTTGACCAGGCCCTCGGCCACGCGGTCGTAGTCCTCCGAATCGCGGCCACGTGAAGGCAGGAGCACGATGGGGTCGCCCTGCCCTTCCACGATCACGTCGAGTGTGACGTCGCCGGTTTTCAAGACATCGCGATGCCGTGCCGTATCGGCGGCGTGCGCAGACGAAAACGCCACCAAGCCGCTGAGTGCGGCCGCGCACACAAAGTGTTTGAACATGATTGTCTCCTCGCAAGGGACGGCGCCGAGACATCGCCGGCGCCGATCTGATGTGAAGACAATATAGGCCAAATCGTTGATTTAAACAACTACATTGATGTCGGTCCCGATGGGTGTCGCGACAACGCCTGGCCATCAGCGGGTGCGACCGAAGCGCGCCAGCGCAGCAACAGCGCGCCGCAGATCGCCGATGCCACCGAGCCCAGCAATACCCCGAGCTTGGTGGCATCCTGCAGCGCCGGCGCATCGTTGAATGCCAGCAAGCCGATGAACAGGCTCATCGTGAAGCCGATGCCGCATAGCAGCGCAACGCCGTAGAGTTGCACCCAGCCCGCGCCGGAAGGCATCACCGCCAACCGCAACTTGATGGCAAGCATGGCAAAGCCGAACACGCCAACCTGCTTGCCAACGAAAAGGCCCAGCGCCACACCCAACGGCACCGGTTCGCTCAGGCTCGCCAGCGACATCCCGGCAAACGACACGCCGGCATTCGCAAATCCAAAGATGGGAATGATGAGAAACGTGACCCATGGCACCAAGGCATGCTCCAAGCGCAAAAGCGGTGCGGCGTCGGGCTCTCGAAGCGTCGGTACGCGCAAAGGAATGGTCAATGCCAGTACCACCCCGGCCAGCGTGGCATGCACACCGGATTTCAAAAAGCAGAACCACAGCAGCGCACCTACGAGTACGTACGGCAGCAATCGCTGGACGCCGCCGCGGTTCATGCCGACCAGCACTGCCGCGGCCAGCGCTGCACTACCCAATGCGATGAAATTGACGTCGGCGGTGTAGAACGCGGCAATGATCAGCACAGCGCCAAGGTCGTCGATGATGGCCAATGCAGTAAGGAAGATCTTCAGTGACACGGGCACACGCGGGCCGAGCAACGACAACACGCCTAACGCAAACGCAATGTCGGTGGCGGCGGGAATCGCCCATCCCATCGGCGCTCCGCCCTCACCCAGATTGACCGAAAGGTAAACGAGCGCCGGCAGCACCATGCCGCCCAGCGCCGCGAAACCAGGTAGAGCGCGTTGCGACCATGTGGAGAGCTGGCCGAGCAGCACTTCTCGTTTGATCTCCAACCCGACGAGAAGAAAGAACACAGCCATCAGCGCATCGTTGATCCAATGCAGCACACTCAGGCCGGCCACGTACGAGGCTAAGGTGTCGAAGTAGATCGGTGCCACCGGGCTGTTGGCCACGATCAGCGCCAGCGTTGCCGCGGCCATCAGCAGGATGCCGCCCGCGGCCTGATTTTGAACGAACGCGCGCATGGCGCCATACACAGCCCAGAGACGGCCGGAATTTTCGGTCTTCATGAAATAACCTTTGAAGCGATGTGTTGCGCTACCAACGCAACCAATCGAACGAACGCGCCGAGCCATGCTCAAGCACGTTCACATCGTCGTCCAATTGCAATGCACGCAAGCGCTGGCGCTTCATACGCCGATGCGCAAAGTACTCGATGCAGTTCGAATGGGATTTCGTGTAGCGAATGAAGAAAAAGCCCTGCCCGGTGATCGACACACCGGGATGCGTGACGCGCTGGAGGCGAATACGCAGCATGGCTTGCTCGCTGCGTCCGGCACGCCAAAGCAGGAACCAGATCGCCATGATGCATACCAGCCAGCCGCCAGCCAGTGCGAGCCAAAAAGCAACGTTCATGGACCCTGCCACAAGGCGGGATTGAAGCGCGCGAAAGGGCGCTGGAGCAGGAGATAACCGCTCGAATGGCGGTGAGGGCCAGTAGAGGTGATGCGAGGCATAGTCGTCGAAACTCCGCGCGGCGGCCCGACCTTGCGCATATACCTGCCGATCCGCAATGGCGCGAATCAAACACCCAACCCAATTGTACAACGCCGAGTTACGTTTATATCAGTCAGGTGTTACCCGGATAGGCCCACGATCTTGCCCGGCGCGCGCGTTGCGCGCCGCCATCAAGGCTTTCACCAGATCGCGCACGATGCGCGACTTGCGCATATCGGGACGGAAAATCAGCAGACTCTTGAAATGGATCGCGGGCGCAAAAGGCCGAAACACCACGCCCCGCAAGCCATACCCATCGGTGGCATAGGGATTGGTCAGGCCGATGCCCACACCCTCCATGGCCAAGGCGCAAACCGTGGCTGAATTAGGCGTCTCGACCACGACCACCGGCCGAACCCCGGCCTGATCGCACACCTCATTGAGCTGACGCCGCACCGTATCTTCAGGCGACAGCGCGATGAACCGCTGACCGTCGAGATCCTGCGGCCGGATCACGGCGCGCTGCGCCAGAGGATGCGCCGCGGGAATCGCACAGACGGCGGCCGGCGTGGTGAACGTTTGATGGTCGATTCCCGAGATGTCGATCTCGTCGGCCGCGAGCCCCACATCGAATCGCCCTTCGGCCACCAGATCCCGGATGGCCGATGAGGTCATGATCTGCAGCGTGACGGCGGTGCCAGGATGCTGTTCGAAAAACCGCTTGAGCGCCTTGGGCACCAAGGTCGCCCCCAACGCCGACAGCGACGCAAGGCGGATCTCGCCCGACCCAAACTCCCGGATTCGCGCGGCGCTCGCGCGCAAATGATCCAGCCCGATGAACGAGGCCGTCACGTCGCGAAAGAAGAGCTGGCCCTCGGCAGTGGGCACCAACCGCCCCCGGATGCGGTCGAATAGGGAAAACCCCAGCGACTTCTCCAATTCCTGGATGCTGCGGCTGATCGCTGGTTGGGAAACCTGCAGCAAATCGGCCGCCAGCGAGGCAGAGCCGCTGATCATGACCGTTCTGAACGCTTCGATCTGCTTGAAGTTCATCGCTGCACCCGTCGTAAACCTATCAGTTTATTGCATAGCCTTCGATGTTTTCATCATTGTTATTTGTAGATCCGAGTCCTACGCTTGAAGCCATCCTGTTAGGAGCTTTCATGCGCGATCTCACTCACTGCGTCAACAACCCGCCCGTATCGAGCGAGGGTTTTGCCAGCTTATCGGTGCCCACCCACCGAGCCTCGACCATCGTCTTTCCCGATGCCAAGTCTTATCTCGAACGCAAATATCGCGGTCCGGACGGCTTTACCTACGGGCTGCACGGCACACCCACGACGCGGGCGCTGGAAGCGCGGCTGACCGCGCTCGAGGGCGGCGTGCGAACCGCGCTGCTGCCTTCGGGCCAGGCCGCGATCGCCGTGACCCTGCTGACCCTGCTGAATGCCGGCGATACGGTCCTCATTCCGGACTCGGCCTACCCGCCGGTCAAAGGCTTCGCCGCCAACTATCTGGCCCCGCGCGGCATCCACCATCGGGTGTACGACCAAAACATCGGCGCCGGCATTGCCGATCTGATCGACGATACGGTCAAGCTCGTGTGGGTTGAATCGCCCGGCTCCACCACCATGGAAGTGCAGGACATCCCGGCGATCGCCGCTGCCGCGCATGCGCACGGAGCACTGGTCGGGTGCGACAACACCTGGGCCACGCCCCTGAACTTCAAACCGCTCAAGCACGGCGTGGATTTCTCGATTGAAGCCATCACCAAATACATCAGTGGCCACTCAGACCTGCTGATGGGCTCGATCTCGGTCAACACGGTCGAGCATCACCGGCGCCTGAAAGACACCATGCGCATGCTCGGCATCGGCGTGTCGCCCGATGACTGCTTCCTGGTATTGCGCGGCCTCGAAACGATGGGCGTGCGTGTGCGTCACATGGCACAGCATGCCCTGGCATTTGCCCAGGCGCTGGTGAACTCACCGGCCGCCGAGCGCGTGTTGCATCCGGCCCTGCCGTCGTGCCCCGGGCATGCGTTGTGGCAACGAGACTTCACGGGTGCCACCGGCGTCTTCAGCGTGGTGTTGCGGCGCGGTTACGAAGCCGGCGTGGCCGATGCGCTGTCGCAGATGAACGTCTTTCAGATCGGCGCCTCATGGGGCGGCACGCACAGCCTGATCGTGCCGATGGAAATTGCCCGCGACCGCGCCTTGTCCACCTGGGACGAGGCCACCACGATCTTGCGCATCAGCGTCGGACTCGAGGATCCGGACGACCTACGCGAGGATCTCGAGGCGCTTTTCCGCAACATCGAACGTGCCCACCACGCGACGGCATGACCGCTCGCTCACGATGACGTCAGTGCACCCGGCGCGCCGGCGGAAGTGAGCAAGCAAGTATCGATCAGCAAGTAGCCATTAGAAATAAGCGATTTGAAGTCATCGTTCTGCCGAGACCTCGTTCCCGGCATTTACGGCACCAGAACATCCAAGGGGAATACCAATGAAATTGCTGAACACCACCGTCATCGCCTGCGCCCTGTCGTTCATCGGCGGCACCGTCGCGCATGCCGCAGACACACCAGCCACAGCCGCGCCGGCGCAAGTGACCCCGGCGGGCGACGGCACCACCTTGAAGCAAGTGCGCGATCGGGGCTATCTGATTTGCGGCGCGGGGGGCAGCACTGTGGGCTTCTCGGCACCCGACCAAAAGGGTGAATGGCAGGGGCTGGATGTGGACACCTGCCGCGCCATCGCGATCGCCGTATTGGGCGACAAGAGCAAGGCGCGCTTCGTGCCGCTCAACGGCCAACAACGCCTGACCGCGCTGCAGACCGGTCAAATCGATGTGCTGCCGCGCACCACGTCGTGGACCTTGCGCCGCGACGCCAATGGCATCAACTTCACCTATCCCAACTACTACGAGTACGACGCCTTCATGGTGCGCCGCGATCTCGGGATCAAGGAGACGAAGGAGATGACCGGCGCGTCGATCTGCGTGCAAACGGGCTCGACCAACGAAGTCACCGTGGCCGACCTGTCGCGCAAGTTCAAGCTGGATCTGAAACCCGTGGTGTTCGACAACGTGGCGGCATCGCGCCAGGCCTTCTTTTCAGGCCGCTGCGATGCCCTCATGACCGATGCCTCGGCGCTCGCTTCGGTGCGCGCCAGCCAGGCGCAAAAGCCCGACGACTACATCATCTTTCCGGCCAGCGGCAACAGCGAGGCGCTCACGCCATCGGTGCGGCATGGCGATGAGCAATGGTTCGATATCGTGAAATACGCGATTCAGGCCACCATTGCCGCCGAAGACATGGGCATCACGCAGGCCAACGTCGATCAAATGCTGAAGTCGGACGATCCGCGTATCGCCCGCTTTCTCGGCGTGGAGGCCGGCAACGGCAAGGCGCTCGGATTGGACGAACGCTGGGCGTACAACATCGTCAAGCAACTGGGCAACTACGGCGAAATCTATGAACGCACCGTCGGCATGAACAGCCCGCTCAAGCTCGAGCGTGGCATGAACCGGCTCTATCGCAACGGCGGCTTGATGTACCCGTACGTCTTCAACTGATCGACGCCTGAGAAGGGCAGTGGGATAGCTTATGTTCAGAGCACTGTGGTTCGATAGCCGGGTGCGTGCGTGGTGGCTGCAAGGCTTGCTGGCGTGCGGCGCCGTCGGCGGCATTGTGTGGCTGGTGTTGAACGCGCGTGAAAACCTGATGCGCCGCGGCATCACCGTCGGCTTCGACTTTATGGATCAGGCCGCACGGTTTCCGATCTCGGAAAGTCTGCTTGCCTACCAGACCACCGATACCTTCGGCCATGCGTTTGTGGTGGGAATCGTCAACACGGTATTCATCTCCGTGCTCGTGATCGCGGCAAGCACGGTACTGGGCTTCGCCCTCGCCCTGGCCCGCCGCAGTACGCATCCGCTCATCACCGCGATTGCCGCCACCTACGTCGAGGTCATTCGCAATACGCCGCTCGTGGTGCAACTGCTGTTCTGGTACGGCATGGTCACGGTCAACCTGCCCTCGGCGCGCCAGGCTTATCAACCCCTGCCCGGCGTATTCCTGTCGATCCGCGGTTTCATGTTTCCCAAACTGGCCGTGGCCGGCAATAGCACCCTGTTCTGGGGTGTGGTGTGTGCAGCGCTGCTCTTCGTATTGGCGGTGATGCTGGCGAAGCCCGTGATCCGCAAGCACTGGAAGACGCGTCTTCCCATGGTGTCGATCGCCATCGCAATGGCGGCCGTCGCCATCACCGCCGTCCTGTTGTCGGGTCGTGCGGTCGCCTCATGGGAGCTGCCTTACCTGCGCGGCCTCAACTTCACGGGCGGCATGGCATTCACGCCGGAATTCTCGGCGCTGCTGATCGGCCTCGTGCTGTACTCGGCCGCCTTCACCGGCGAGATCATCCGCGGCGGCATCGAAGCCGTCGGCCGCGGACAGTGGGAAGCCGGACGATCGCTGGGACTGCGGCCCTGGCACATCATGCGGCTATTGATTCTGCCGCAAGCCCTGCGCATCATCGTGCCGCCGATGACCAGCCAGTATCTATCGATCATCAAGAACACCACGCTGGCGCTTGCCGTGGGCTATCCCGATCTCGCCTTCGTGGTCGCCACCACGATCAATCAAACGGGACAGGCGATCGAGGGCATCGTGGTGCTGATGGCCGTGTTCCTGACGATCAGCCTCTCGGTATCGCTCTTCATGAATGCCTACAACCGTCGTATCAGCCTGGTGCAACGTTGATGAATACGCTCACTCCACCCGCACCCACCCTGGCGTTGCCCGCCGAAGCCGTGGCGATCGCGCCGCCTGCCGAGCGGTCGCAGGTCATGTCGCGTCTGTTCGGCGATGCGATCAGTGCGCTGGCCACCGTCGTCACGCTGGCGATTCTGGTGTATGCCGCCAAGCACGTCATCGATTGGGCATTCATCCAGAGCGTGTGGCCGGGGGCCGATGGCGGCGCGTGCCGTGCGGCCGGCGGCGCCTGCTGGGCGTTCCTTGGCGAGAAGATGCGGCAGATCCTGTTCGGCATCTACCCGCCCGCACAGCAATGGCGCCCTGCCGTGGTGTGCGTGATGCTGCTGGCATTGAGCGCAGGCAGCCTGCCGCCCCGCTTCTGGGGCCGCACACTCGGCGTGGTGTGGATCGTTGCGATGGTGGGCGCAGTGCTGCTCATGCGCGGCGGCATGCTGGGGTTGGAAGCGGTGCCCACGGCATCGTGGGGCGGCCTGCCCGTTACCCTCCTGCTGGCCGTATGCGCGCTGGGGCTGGGCTTTCCGTTCGCCATCGTGCTTGCCCTGGGGCGGCGCTCCGAGCTTCCCGTGGCACGCATGCTCTCGATCGCGCTCATCGAATTGATTCGCGGACTGCCGCTCGTCAGTCTGCTCTTCATCGCGTCGATCCTGCTGCCGATCATGCTCCCGGCAGGCATGTCGATCGACAGCCTGCTGCGCGCGGGCGCTGCCCTCACGGTGTTCTCCGCGGCTTATCTGGCGGAGGTGATCCGTGGCGGGCTCCAGGCCATCCCACAGGGGCAAGGCGAGGCGTCGCGTGCGCTGGGGTTGACGTGGTGGCAGATGACCCGTCTGGTGGTGCTGCCGCAGGCCGTGCGCGCCGTGATTGCCCCGCTTACCAATACCGCCATCGTCATGATCAAGAACACCAGTCTGGTGCTGATCGTGGGCCTGTTCGATCTGTTGAGTTCGGGGCGCGTGGCGCTTACCGATCCGGCCTGGCCCACGCCCTATGTTGAAACCTACCTGTTCATCGCCGGCATCTACTTCGCCATCTGCTTCAGCCTCTCGCGCTATGCCATGTGGCTCGAACGCAAATATCAACGCACCGCGGCGCGCTGAGCGGCCGGCGTTTCACACTTCATTTCGCAAAGAGAATCATCGATGAATGCCCCTCAACCGAGCGCCGCCGTAGCGATCGCCGGCATGCACAAGTGGTACGGCGACTTTCATGCGCTGGACGACATCAATCTCACCGTCAAGGATGGCGAACGCCTGGTGATCTGTGGGCCATCGGGGTCCGGCAAGTCGACGTTGATCCGCTGCGTCAACCGCCTGGAACGTCACGAACAAGGCAGCATCGTGGTCAATGGCGTGGACCTTACAGACGACCTGCGCAATATCGATCAGGTGCGCAGCGACGCCGGCATGGTGTTCCAGCACTTCAATCTGTTTCCCCACCTCACCGTACTCGAGAACTGCACACTGGCGCCGATGTGGGTGCGCAAGCAATCGCGTGCCGATGCCGAGGCACTCGCCATGCAGTTTCTGGAGCGGGTACGGATCCCCGAACAGGCGCACAAATTTCCGGGGCAGCTATCGGGTGGACAGCAGCAACGCGTGGCCATTGCACGGTCGTTGTGCATGACGCCGCGCATCATGCTGTTCGATGAGCCGACCTCGGCACTCGATCCCGAGATGGTGAAAGAAGTGCTCGATACGATGGCGAGCCTGGCTCAGGACGGCATGACGATGCTTTGCGTGACGCATGAGATGGGCTTTGCGCGGCGGGTAGCGGATCGCGTGGTGTTCATGGAGCGCGGCCGCATCATCGAGACCAACACGCCCGACGCCTTCTTCGATCGCCCGCAGCATGCGCGCACGCGGGCGTTCCTGAGTCAGATCGTGCACTGACCGCGGTCAGCGCACCAGGCAAGGACGCTTGTTGTCGAAGGTCCAGTTGGGCACCAGGTACTGCATCGCGACCGCATCGTCGCGCGCGCCCAGGCCGTGTTCGAGATACAGGCGATGCGCTCGCTCGAGCTGATCCATGTCGATGTCCACACCCAGGCCAGCGCGCTTGGGCACCTGCACCATGCCGCCTTCGATCTTCAGCGGATTCTGCGTGAGGCGTTGTCCATCCTGCCAGATCCAGTGCGTGTCGATTGCCGTGATCTTGCCGGGTGCCGCAGCGGCCACCTGCGTGAACATGGCCAGCGAAATGTCGAAGTGATTGTTCGAATGCGACCCCCAGGTCAGCCCCCAGTCGTGGCACATCTGCGCCACGCGCACCGAGCCTTGCATCGTCCAGAAATGCGGATCGGCCAGTGGGATATCGACCGACTGCAGCGTGATGGCGTGGCCCATCTGGCGCCAATCGGTGGCAATCATATTGGTGGCCGTCGGCAGCCCCGTGGCGCGCCGGAATTCGGCCATCACCTCGCGTCCCGAGTATCCGCCTTCCGCGCCGCAGGGATCTTCGGCATACGCCATGATGCCGCCCATATCCTTGCACAGGCGGATCGCATCCTTGAGCAACCAGCCGCCATTGGGATCGAGCGTGATACGGGCATCGGGGAACGCATCATGCAGGGCATGGATCGCATCGATCTCTTCCTCGCCTCGCAACACGCCGCCCTTGAGCTTGAAGTCGTTGAAGCCGTAACGTTCGCGTGCGGCATGCGCCAAGGCAACGATCGCGTCCGGCGTCAGCGCTTTCTCGTGGCGGAGGCGAAACCAATCCGAATCGGCATCGTCTTCGCTGCGGTAAGCCAGATCGGTCGCGCGGCGGTCGCCCACGTAAAACAGATAGCCCAGCATTTCGACGGCATCGCGCTGCTGGCCTTCGCCCAGCAGTTCGGCCACCGTCACGCCCAGATGCTGACCCAGCAGATCGAGCAAAGCCGATTCCAGCGCGGTCACCACATGCACGGTCGTGCGCAGATCGAAGGTCTGATTGCCGCGCCCCGCCGTATCGCGATCGGCAAAGCGCGTACGTACGCGATGCAGCAGGCGTTGGTAAGCACCGATCGATTGATTGAGGATCAGATCGCGCGCCTGCTCGAGCGTGGTGCGGATCGCTTCGCCTCCGGGTACCTCACCCACGCCGGTATGGCCTGCGCTGTCTTTCAGTATGACGATATTGCGCGTGAAGAACGGACCATGCGCGCCGCTCAGATTGAGCAGCATGCTGTCGTGGCCGGCAACGGGGATGACTTGCATGTCCACAACGACGGGCGCTGCGGAATCTGAGGGGGTGGAAACGGCGGTCATGAGGGTCCTGGTCTACGAAGTGAATGCGGTACGGCGCGGACGGCGAATCCGTTGCCGGAAATCAATTGGCCGTGATGTTGCCGGTGTCGATCACCGTCTTCCAGCGCGCGAGTTCCTGCGCTTGAAACTTGTCGAACGCTTCTGGCGAATTGCCCACGATCTCGAAGCCTTGCTCCAGCAGCTTGGGCTTGACCGAAGGATCGTTGACGGCAGCCACAATTTCCTTGTTCAGGCGACTGCGGATCTCGGGCGGCAATCCCTTGGGCGCGGCCACGGCCTGCCACGAATACACGTCCACATTCTTCACACCCGCTTCCGTCATCGTGGGCACATTGGGCAGCAACGGCGAACGCTTGTCGCCCGTCACGGCCAACGCGCGCAGCTTGCCGGCCTGAATATGACTCAGCACCGCGTTGATGTTGGCAAACGAGTACTGCACCTGGCCGCCCAGCAGATCGGAGATGGCTGGTGCACCGCCCTTGTAGGGCACATGAACGCCCTTGGTACCGCTTTGCTGCCAGAACAATTCCGCCGTGAGGTGATCGGAAGACCCGCTACCCGACGAGGCGAAGGTTTGCGAATCGGGCTTGGCACGCGCGTCGGCAAGTAGTGCCTTCACGTCGGCCGCCGTGCCGGCGGGTCCGGCGACCAGCACATTGGGCGCTTGCACCGCGACCGTGATGAGATCGAAATCCTTGGTGGGATCGTATTGCAGGTTTTTCTGCAAATGCGGATTGACCACGAACACCGCCAGCGACGACACCAGCAGCGTATAGCCGTCGGGCGCGGCACGCTTGACCTGCGCTGCGCCGATCGCGCCCGTAGCGCCGGCCTTGTTTTCGATCGGGAACGGCTGGCCCATGCGCTCGGTCAGCTTGGCGCCGATGATGCGCGCGATATTGTCGGTCGAGCCGCCCGGTGGGAACGGCACGACGATCGTGACGGGGCGTTCAGGATAGCTGGCGGCCTGCGCCAACGCGCTGAGGCTCAGCGCAGCCACTGCAAACAAAGCGTGCAATTTCATGGTGTCTCCTACCGGTATCGTTTTTTTGAGTGACTTATGTTAGCGCTAACATCGTTGTCGTACATCCTTCCGTTTGTAGTGGATTACCCTAGGTTTGGGACAGACTGCGGCTCGATCACCGCTCGCTGCTGTGGCGATCGACGATGGTAAAGCCCACATCGACCACCCGCTCGGCAATCGGTTTACCTTGCGCGGCATCGATGATGAAACGTGCCGCCTGGCCGCCGATCGCATCGCCGTCCACCCGCACCGACGCCAGTGCCGGATGCAGGCTGCGCGCGAAATCGAGATCGCCGAAACCGACCACGGCCATGCGCTCCGGAATCGAAATACCCAGCGCCTGGGCTTCGGTCAGTGCACCCAGCGCCAGCATATCGGAGCTGCAAAACACGGCATCGGTATCGGGTTGCAGGGCCATGAGTTGCGCGAAGCATACGCGTCCACCGGCGAGCGTACCGGGAGCCTCGGCGAACACCACCGGCACCTCCGGTAAACCCAGCGTTCGCGCATGCTTCTGGAACGCCGCCGTGCGACGCTCGGCCCGCACATCGCGCGCAGCGATCACGGCAATCCTGCGGCACCCTTTGCGATGCAGAAAGTCGCAAACGGCCGCGCCCACTTTCTCATGCGAAAAACCCACCACCATGTCGATGGGATCGTCGGTGAGGTCCCAGGTTTCGACCACGGGAATACCGGCCGCCTGCAATCGGCGGCGGCCCAACGCCGAGTGCATGACGCCGGTGAGCACGATGCCGTCGGGGCGGCGCCCGATGATGGCATCGAGCAGATCGTCTTCACGGCCGGCTTCATAGAAGGTTTGCCCCAACATCAGTTGATAGCGCTCGGCCGCCAGGGCTTTGGTGAGCGCCTGCATGCTGGCCGCGAAGATCGGGCCGGATATCGTGGGCACCACGGCCGCCACCAGGCGTGTGCTGGTGTTCGCGTTCAAACTTTTGGCGAGCAGATTGGGCACGTAGCCGGTTTGCGCAATCGCGGCCTGCACGCGGCGCAACGTTTCGGCCGCAACTTGATGCGGCGTATTCAACGCGCGTGAAACGGTGATCGCCGAGACGCCAGCCACCCGCGCCACGTCATGCGCCGTCACGGTGTGTGCCGCGCGAGCGTTGCGTGAAGATGCCTTCGGCGCGCTATCGATATCAGCCATGATGTGAGAAAAATGAATGGGGCATCTTAGCCCGAGGCTGTCGGGCCGGGGCAGGATTCTGCCGGGACGGCGGTACCGCACGGCAACGCCGGCAATTGAAGCGGGGCTATCGCAACGCGCTGGACAGGCCCGACGCAAGCATCATGAGCCCCGACGCCGTCAGCAAGCCCAGTACGATCTGACGAAATCGCAGATCGGATATGCCTTTGTACAGCCGCGTTCCCAATAGCGTGGGAATAAGCATTGCGGGCGCCACGATCGCGAACAGGGGCAGCGTGTTGAGCGAGACGAGTCCTGAGGCAATGTAGGTGCCCATGATCACGATCAGCATGGCCAGATTGAAATTCTGGATGATCGCGCGCTGCTCTTCGCGAGGAAAGCCTCGCAGCACACACCATAACGTGGGGATGACGCCGGTAAATCCGCCAAACCCGCCCAGGACGCCACCCGCTGCGCCGGCAAGCGCATCGCCGATCTTTCCGCCGAAGGTGATCCTGGGAATGTGCTGCGCAAAAAGCATGGTGGGACACCAAATGAGCAAGACGATGCCAAGACCGATCTTGAAGGTGCCGGCATCGACCATGGGAAGCAGCCAGACGCCCACCGGAATGCCCGCCACGCCGCCAAACACGAATGGCAGCAGTTGACGCCAGCTGAAGCCGCGCCTGACCGAAAATGCTGCAATCAACTGACCCAGCAGCCCTCCGAACACGGTCAGCGAAGCAGCCACCGGGGGATCGAGTACCCACACCCAGAACGACATCGCCACCAACCCGAAGGCGAAGCCCGACAATCCTTGAACAAAGCCGGCAACGGCAGCGCCGAGCGCCACCACGAGATACAGCGTCATCATTGAACGATTCGATTGAGAACGATAAGCGGAAGGCCAGGTTCGAGGCCGCCGCCATTATCCGCCGATCGGGGCGCAACACTTCATGTCATTGGCGTCTTCCACGCAAAGGTGACACTTTGCCAAGCGCTTGGCGGCAATCCCGGATAGCGACAGTCGATTTGAAACGATATACTCGCCGCCGATGACACGGCACACCTTGCTCTCCAAACCTCTGATCGGGATGGCCCTGCTGGCCCTCCTGTGGGGGATGCTTGCGCCGTCATTCGCTCACCTCGCACCGCATTCGTCAACGCCCTCACGGGTACTGGTCGAGCTCTGCACCCACGCCGGCGTGGGCGCGATCGAAATCGACGTGCCCTCAAGCGATCATTCCTCGCACTCGGATGAGCACCAGGGGCAGCACTGCCCCTTTTGCCGGCATGCCCATGCCGATCTGGCGATCGTGCCCCCCGCCTTGTCGCTCACACAACCCAGCGCCGAGCGCATCGCGTATCCGCCGCTTTTCTATCAAGCCCCCGCCCGGCTCCATGCCTGGACGGCTGCGCTTGCGCGTGCGCCACCGCAGCGTACGTAAGCTGCCCGGCGTGCGGACCGGCTAGCCAGGCCGCGCACGGGTAGACCCCCCTGCATCGCTCGGCGATCGACGCCGTTCATCCACTCGCGCCATGCGTCTTCGTTCGCATGGCGGACAGCTCCGCGACCCTATCGCGCGCGAGCGGTCAAGACCTGTGTACGCCTCATGAACACATCCTTCACACTCCCCACGGCGCTGTGCGCGCTCGGCCTGTGCGTGACCGCACCGGCGTTCGCACAAGCGACCCCGGCCACCGATACCGCGGTGCCGCAACTGGCCCCCATCACTGTCCGCGGCACTGCCGAGCCGAACGGGCCGATCGACCTCAACGCGGTCGACGGCACCGGTAGCCGCCTGGGTCTGACGATTCGCGAAACCCCCGCATCGGTCACGGTGATCACGCGCGAGCAGATCGAGGCCCGTGGCGCGCTCAATACGCAAGAGATTGCACGCGGCATTCCGGGCGTCGACAATGCTTCGCCTCCCGGCTCGGCCGGTTCGGTCAGCTACCGCGGTTTCAGTGGCACGCAGATCAGCCAATTGTTCAATGGCATTTCCGTGCAATACGATGCCGTGGCCGCGCGCCCGGTGGATAGCTGGATCTACGATCGCGTCGAAGCGATTGGCGGACCGTCGACCTTTCTGTTTGGTGCCGGCGCCGTGGGCGGCGCCATCAACTATGTTACCAAGACGGCGCAACGCGATACCTTCTCCGAGGGTCAGGTTCGGCTGGGCTCATTCAACACGCGCCAGTTTTCCGTTGGCCTGAATCGTCAGCTCACGGGCGAGCCTGGCGGGCGCGGCAACTTCTTCCGCATCGACGCCAACTCGACGCGCAGCGACGGGTACGTGGACGGCAATCGCTCGCGCGCCGACCAGGTGGCCGCGTCGCTGCTGTCCGATCTGGGCCCCACCCTCACCCATACCCTGGCATTCGAATATCAGCGCGAGAAGGTGCATCGCCCCTATTGGGGCACACCGCTGAAGGTCAACGAAAACGGCATGGTCGAAGGCGAAGGCGAGATCCTTTCCGGCACGCGCTTCAAGAACTACAACATCGACGATGGCTTGTATGCGCAATCCGTGATCTGGGCGCGATCGCTCACCGAGTGGCAACCCAGCGACAAGTTAAGCCTGAAGAACACCCTCTATTACTACGAGGCGCAGCGCGACTTCCAGAATCTGGAGGTGTATCGCTTCAATGCCACCAACACCGGTGTGCTGCGATCCAGCCCCCTGCTGCAACGGCACAGGCAGCAGTTGATCGGCAATCGCGTGGAAGGCCTGTATCGCGGCATGCTGGGCAGCTTGAAAAGCGACTGGTCCGTTGGCGCTGATATCAGCGTCAACAAGCAAACGCGTTATCCCACCAGCCTGTCGTCAACGCTCGATACCGTCAATCCCTACGACTTCACCAATCGCGGCTTCTACAGCATTCCAGGCATGCAACCCGGATTCGTGCCCGACCGCGAAAACAAGGTCACGACCTTTGCACTGACGGCGGAAAATCGTACCGAAGTGCTGCCCGGCGTCTCGATCGTGTCGGCGTTGCGTAAAGATTTCATCGACCTCGATCTGACCAACCGTCGCGCCGTTACGGCGACTTCACCGGCCAGCGCATCGCGTAAGTATTCGCCACTTACGGGTCGCCTGGGCGTGAACTGGATGGTCAATCCAGGGGCAACCCTCTACGCGCAATACGCCACGGCGGCCGACCCCCCTTCGGGCATCCTGTCCACCGCGTCGTTTGCGGATGTGTTGAACAACGATAAGCTGACGACCGGCAGGCAGGCGGAGGTAGGGGCCAAGTTCGACTTCTGGGATAGCCGCGGCACCGCGACGATCGCGGTATACGAGATCAAACGCAAGAATCTGTCGACGCCGGATCCGCTCAACCCGACCGTCAGCTTGCCTGTGGGCGAGCAGTCTGCGCGAGGGATCGAATTGGCCGGCGGCTTTCAAGTGACGCGCCAGATCTCGGTTCAAGGCAACATCGCCTTCATCGATCCGCAATACGACGATTTTTCGCAGAATGTGGGTGGCGTGGCCATATCGCGCCATGGCAAGGTGCCCACCGGCACGCCGCGACAGGTCGCCAACCTGTGGGCCGACTACGCCTTCCTGCCCGATTGGCGGGCAGGATTGGGCGCGCGCTATGTGGGCAAGACCTACGCCAATGCCGCCAATACGGTGTGGGCACCGTCGTATCTGACGCTGGACGCCGCACTCTCGCATCGCATCGACCGCAACTTCACGGTCACGGCGCGCGTGCGTAATCTGACGGACAAGGTGTACGCCTCGAGCGTGACCGGCACGCCGATGTATTACCTGGGCGCACCGCGATCGGTGGAGCTGTCGCTGCAGGCGCGCTTCTGATGAACGTCCGGTTCAAGCGCGGGCTGTATCTCATGCATCGTTGGGCGGGCATCGGGCTCTGCGCGTTCTTGGCGATGTGGTTCTTTTCGGGTGTGGTGATGATGTATGTGGGCTACCCGAAGCTCACGCCGCAGGAACGGCGAAGTGCGCTGCCCGCGTTGAACGCCGCAGGCGTTCGGATCGATCCGCTGCAAGCCCTGAACGCGGCCGGTGTGGCCGATCCGCTGGAGCTCAGCCTGGCGGCGTCGCGTGCCGGTTTGCCCGTGTATCGCATCACACCCGCGCGCGGGCCCATTGCGATCGTCGACGCCGCAAGCGGGCAACGCGCGGCAGCTGCCGATGCCACCGTGGCACAGGCCACGGCGCGGGCTTACTTCGCCGGCCGCTACACCGGCGATTATGCGGGCACGCTCGAAGAAGATGTGTTTACGCATTCGGGTGCGCTGGACCGCCATCGCCCCCTGCATCGCATCGACATGCACGATCCCGCGCAAACACGGCTTTACGTGTCGTCGATGACTGGCGAGGTGGTGCTCGACGCCACGCGCACCGAGCGCGGCTGGAACTATGTGGGCGCGTGGATACATTGGCTGTACCCGCTTCGGGGCAATCGGTTCGACGGCTACTGGCACCAGATTGTGGTGTGGCTGTCGGTGGCGGGTGTGGTGCTCACGATCACCGGCAGCATTGTGGGCATTCTGCGCTGGCGCTTTTCGCGGCCCTACGCCAGCGGCAGCCGCTCGCCGTATCGCGAGCCGTTCATGCACTGGCATCACGCGCTGGGGCTGGCGTTCGCAGCCATCACCTTCACGTGGATCTTCAGCGGGCTCATGTCGATGAATCCCTGGAAGGTGTTCAGCAGCGATGCGCCGCCGCTGGACGTGGCGGCTTATCGTGACGCGCGTCTCGATCGTGCAAAGTCATTGACCCCGTTGGCGGCCGTGGAGGACCATCTGCGCGACACCCACGCGGCACCGATCAAGGAGCTGACTTGGACGGTCGCAGCCGGGCAGCCTTTCCTGCTCGCGCAAGCCGAGAACGGCCGCCCGGCCGTCTTCGATGGCGTGACCGCCGCGCCGGCCACCATTGATGCCACCGCGCTGCGTGCGGCCGCCGCGCGCTTGCGGCCGCACGCGAGCATCCAGGCGATCGACATCCTGCCCGACTACGACACCTATTACTACGCGCGGGAAGCGCATGCCATGCTCGGCCATGTGGAGAAGCCCTTGCCGATATGGCGGGTGACGTTCGACGATGCCCAGGCCACATGGGTGTACATCGATCCGCATACCGGCCGGATCGTGCAACAGACCGATGCGCGCAAACGGGTCGGGCGCTGGCTCTTCGCGTTTTTGCATAGTTGGGACGCGTTGCCGCTGCTCACGCGACGCCCGCTGTGGGACATCGTCCTGATCGTGCTGAGCGTGGGCGGGTTCGCACTGAGCGCGACCGGTGTCGTCATCGGGTGGCGGCGCGTCAAGCGCAAAGTGCGCAGCCACGATCGCACGGCATCGTCACGCAGGCGCTGAGGCGTCAGCGGGCTGCCGTCACTTCGTCTTCAACCGCGCGCAGTCCGAACGCCTGAAGATCACGACGGCCGTCGCGCCCACTTGCGCGATCTGATAGTTGCGTCGCACGATGGTTCGGGGCAAGGCGCAGAAGTCCACCGTCAGCGCGGCCTCGTACGGCGGCACCACATACGGCAGCTCGACGCCGTAGTGCTTGAGCAGCACGCCGGCCCATCCCCACGCTTCGGTGAGATGGACCGGCACGAGCGCGCGCAGCAGCGCGAATTTTCTGATGTTGTGCTCGAGCACCGGCGGTCGGCCCACGTTGCCGCGCAGTGTGTATTGCGTGACGCCGCTTGTGGCTTCCATCTCGGCCAGATCGTCGCTCAAGGTCTCTGCAATGCGTGCTTCGTAATCCTTCTGCAGCGTCAACGAATTGCCGTACGCCACCGCCAGCAGAATCAGGCCATAGGCGGGTATCGACAAGACCGCGATCTGCCAGCGGCGCGATGCACCGACCAGCATCAGCAGCCCCAGCAACATCAGCAACGATGCCGACACCAACGCACCGAAACCCAACATCACACGCGGCGCGAAGACTGGCGCTTTCAGCAACAGGAGCGGCCCCCAGGGCGCGACGACCAGGGCAACCGGCAGGCACACCGCCGCCACGATGCAGGCCGCTCGGATGAGCACGGACATCGACGCCCATTGCGCGCGCAGGTAGCGCACCGCGATCGCCACAGCTGCCAGCACACCCAAAGCGATCGTGATCAGCAGCAACGTGCCCCAGATCGAGGTGATCGTGCCGAGCACGAATTCCCAATAATGCTGCAGGTTGAGCAGGATTGCGGCAGGCGCTTCAGCCAGCGACACCATGCCCGCATGGCTGCTCGCGTAGTCGCCCTGCACGGTGACGGCAGCGATCTTCTGATAGATCGCCAACGCCGACACCGCCTGTACGCCCCGGCCCAGCAAACGCTTGAGCAAGCGGCCCGGTGCCTCGAACGTCTTCATGCCCCACACTGCTTCGACCAGCGCGAAGATCAGGAAGATATCGATCGCCGCCTGGTAGAGGCACAGGCTCGCGATCAATGCCAGGGCCCCCAGGGCCAGGCGCCATCCGCGCGTGGGAATGGCGACCGCCGCCGCCACCGCGAACACGACGGCGGCCGTCATCGTGACGGAGTCGAATTTGTAGGAGAGGTTTTCGAGATAGAAGGGATTGGCGGCGATGGGCAAGGCCACCAACGGCGCCCGCCATAAGCCATCGAGCGAGAAACGCCGTCCGATCATCACCGCCACGTAGGCCAGCAGAAGCAGACACAGCACCTGCGGAATGGGTGCGATGTCGGTGATGGGATATCCGAGGCTCAGCGACTCCATCAGCACATTGGCGAGCGGCCTGCCGTCGCGCGCCCATCCCAGGTAGCCCGAAAGCGAGCGCCCCAGATCGTCGATATAAAAACGATCGGCGCGAATGATGGGCCAGACGATCAGACTGTAGAGCGCGATGGCGGCCATGAAGAGGCGCGTCGTCGCGGCACGCGGCGTGGTGCTGTCGGTAAACATGGGTATCGCGATGTCGAGTCGGCCGTTGGAGAAGCAATTCTTGCCACGCGCGCGGCACCCCAGCTTCTTGGTGTGTCGTGCACCCGGCGAACACGCAATGTGGCCATCCGGCCCCGGGCGCCCTGCCGCCCGATGTTCGCTGCGGATCAGATTGTAGTGATAGTCAGAAAATTCCACATACCATCCACTTGGATGGTATGATGCATTATGCCTCCTCGTAGCCACACCCTCGCCACGGCGCCCAAACCCGCCGATGAAAAAATCACCGTCAACGTCGGTTGCGTCGACCTGGGTCAGATCGATCTGCTGGTGCAGGAAGGCTTTTATGCCAACCGCACCGATCTCATCCGCACCGCGATCCGCAACCAGCTCTCGGTGCACAACGATGCTGTGCGCCAGGCAGTGGCACGCAAAACGCTCGTGCTCGGCATCCAGCACTACACCGCTGCCGATCTCGAAGCCGTCAAGGCCGCCGGAGAAACGCTCCAGATCCGCGTGCTGGGCCTGGCGTCGATTGCGACCGACGTCACCCCGGCCCTCGCACTGGCCACCATCGAGTCCTTGACCGTACTGGGCGCGCTTCACGCAAGCCCGGCCGTCAAGACCGCCCTCAAGCAGCGCATCCGCTGACTTGACCTACCGACCATCGAGACCCCTCATGCCCAGCGACTTCCAGTACCTGATGGACGAGGCCACCCGCCACACCCGTGCCGGCAATCTGCACGCCGCCACGGCCGCCATTCAGCGCGCGATGATGCCTGCACCGATCGCACCGCCCAAGGCGCGAACCACCGCGGCGCGCGCGGCCGAGCCCCGTGCTGCGTATGCACACACGACCGATGCGTATCCGACCGACGCGAGTGGGGCCGCGTCCAACCGCCCGCAGATGTTTGCAGCGGCCGACATCATCGACGTCGACGCGCGCGATGTCGATGAACCCACGCGCCCCATCCACACGGCACAGGCGACGAACGCTGCGCCGGCAGCACCGGTCGTCCTTGACACGCCTGCGCCGCAAACCAGAGCGCCAGAATCGGCCACGTTCGAGGCGCAACGCTATAGCGGCGCGGCCGGCCAGATGGATTACAAGCTCTTCATCCCTGCCCGCACCACGCAGGCGCCGATGCCATTGTTGGTGATGCTGCATGGCTGCACACAAAACCCTGACGACTTCGCCGCAGGCACCACGATGAATCGCCTGGCCCAGGAACAGGGCTTTGCGGTGCTCTACCCAGCCCAATCGCAGCAGGCCAATCCGCAGCGCTGCTGGAACTGGTTCAAGCACAACCATCAAGCGCGCGATCGCGGCGAACCGGCAATGATTGCGGGCGCAACGCGCGAGGTGATGGCAACGCTTCCGATCGATCCCAAGCGCGTATTCGTGGCGGGCCTGTCGGCCGGCGGCGCGATGGCCGCCATCATGGGCCGCGCCTACCCGGATCTGTATGCCGCAGTTGGCGTGCATTCGGGCCTGGCAGCGGGTGCCGCCACGGATCTGCCCTCGGCGATGATGGCCATGAACGGGGTGGGTGGCGGCGGTGAAGCCACATCGACGTGCGCGGTGCGCACGATCGTCTTTCACGGCGATGCCGATTCAACCGTACATCCCATCAATGGCGAGCGTGCCTTTGCGGCCTGCGCGGATCCCAAGGCCGCCAATCAGGTCGAAGAGATCGGCGCAGCGCAAGCCGGAGGCCGCGGCGCCACCCGCACCGTGAAGCGCGCCGGGGATGGCACGGTGATCGCAGAATACTGGGTGGTGCACGGCGCGCGCCATGCATGGTCGGGCGGCGATGCGGCAGGGTCTTATACCGACGCCGCCGGCCCCGATGCCAGCCGCGAAATGCTGAGATTTTTCATGAACGCGAGCTCAGGCGCGTCGCGTTAGCCCAAGCTGGAATCGCTGAACGCGCGCAGCAAAGCGGCGCGATCAGCGGCGCGATCAGCGCTTGGGCACCGTCCAGAAATACACCGTCGATCCCTCGACCGTGAGTGTCTGGTCGGGCGTCCAATCGCCCATGTCGAACGCATGGGACACAATGCGCGTGCCGGGTTTCAACGCCAGCAATTTGGGCCGCAGTTTCAAATTCAACGACGGCAGCAGGTAAAGGCTGATCACAGTGGCTTTGGACAAATCCTGTTCGAACAGATCGGCCTGAACGAACTTCACCTTGTCCGTCACGCCCTGCTCTTTCGCATTTGCGTTGGCTTCTTCGATACGCTTCGGATCGAGATCGAAGCCCGTGCCAAGGGTGCCGAACTGCTTGGCCGCCGTGACCGGGATGCGACCGTCGCCCGACCCCAGGTCATACAGCACGTCGTCCTTACCCACCTTCGCCACTTTGAGCATGGCGTCGACCACCGGCCTCGGGGTTGGCACATAAATCACATCGGGGGTGCGCGATGGCGAGGTTGGCGCCTGCACCGTTTGCGCGTACGTGGGGGCTTGGGCGCCCAAGACGGTGGCCAACGTGATCGCCGTCAGCCAAACATGGCGTTTCTTCATCGTGCATGCTCCGAGTAGTGTCGAGGGGGGCTCAGCACGATCTCAACGTCACGGCAAAAGCAGGCTGACATCGCGCTGAATGCATCAGCCGACAAATGTACCCGTGGTCCATCCCGGCGACTAGTGCAGAAACTCAGCACACACTTATCGATAATCTTCAATAATCGGCGGCCGCCGACAACGCATGCCGTAACCGGCGCGCCACACGTATGGCATCGTCTTCGTCAACGAGATTGGCGAATCCCAGCAGCAGTCCTTTCTTTGGCCGTGCGGCCATATACCAGGGCGATAGCGGATTGGCGGCCAAGCCCGCTGCATGCACGTGCGCCGCCATCCCGGCGTCGTCCGCCGCATCGGGCAGCGTGGCCAGCACATGCAGGCCACCCGCAAGCAGATCGATGCGCAACTGGTCTGCCAGCAGGTGATTGAAGACGCGTTGCGTGATGGCGCGCCGCTGCGCGTACAGCGCGCGCATCTTCTTCAAATGCCGCGAGAAATGGCCCTCGGCCATGAAGTCGGCAACGCCGGCCTGAAACAGAAACGGGCACCCGGCATTCAGGTTGTAGGCCACCGCCTCGAAGCGATCGACCACGCTCAGCGGCGCCACCACATATGCGAGCCGCAGACCGGGAAACATCACTTTGCTGAACGTGCCGCTGTAGATCACACGATCGTGGCGATCCAGGCTCTTGAGCGCGGGCAATGGACGCCCTTGATAACGGAACTCGCTGTCGTAGTCATCTTCGATGATCCAGCTGCCCACACTGCTCGCCCAATCGAGCAGCGCCATCCGGCGTTCCAGCGACAAGGTCACGCCCAGCGGACTCTGGTGCGAAGGCGTCACCATCGCAAACCTCGCATCCGGCGCCAGCCGCTTACCTTCGTCCACCTGCAAGCCGTGCCGATCCACCGGCACAGGCACCACCCTGAGCCCGGTGTTCAACAGAAACGGCCGCGCAAGAATGTAGCCGGGGTCTTCGAACCAGAACCCATCGCCCGCTTTGGAGAGGCTGCGTAACGTCAGTTCCAGCGTGGCCCGCAACCCGGTCGTGATGAACACCTGCTCGGGCAGGCAACTCACGCCGCGCGATACGCCCAGATAGGTCGCGATACGCTGCCGCAATTGATCGAGACCCGCAGGATGCGGATAGGCCAGCCGGGAGACGTCACCGCTTCTCAGCCGGTGGCCCACCAGCCGATTCCACACCTTGCGCGGAAACGCGTCCAACGCCGGCAGCCCCATCTGCAGCGGCTTCGGCATATTGCCGTCATGGTCGATGTGCGACGGATGCGTGTCCGGATCCGCCGCAGGTACCGGCCTAACGGTTCCCGCTTCAGGCGCCGGCAACGTGGGCGAGATCACCGTGCCCGCCGCGCCTCTTACCTGCACGTATCCCTCGTCGGCCAGGATCCGGTACGCCATATCGACGGTACCGCGGGCGACGGCGAGTTCCGTTGCCAGCGCCCGCGCGCTCGGCACGCGATCGCCCGGTTTGAGATGACCCTGTTCGATCGCCGTCTTGAACCGGCGGCAGATCTGCAGGTACATCGGCAGCGCCGTCGAGCGATCAAGCGCGACGTCGACCGGAAGACGCAAATCTTGGACTAGTCGTTTTGACATTTCTTGGATCTTCTAACGAAGCCATGATCTTCGCATACTACATACCAAAGGAAACGCGCCGCCCGCCCCCGTCTTCCTCCCACGCCGTCCACTTTCATTCTGGAGCTTGCCATGCAACAACGACTCGATTTCTACACCGCCAACAAAGAAGCGATCCGCGCGATGCGCGGCGTTGAGGCGCAGATCGACAAAGGAACGCTCGATATCCTACTCAAGGAAATGGTGCGGCTGCGAGCGTCGCAAATCAACGGCTGCGCCTTTTGCCTGGACATGCATGTGACCGACGCCCGCCGCGCGGGTGAAAACGAGCGTCGCCTGGCCACAGTCTCCGCTTGGCGCGAGACGCCGTTCTTCAGCGACCGCGAGCGCGCGGCATTGGCCTGGACGGAATCGTTGACGCTGGTTTCGCACAATCATGTGCCCGATAGCGTCTGGGAGGAGGTGCGTCCCCACTTTACCGATGCCGAACTGGTCGAACTGACGCTGCTGGTGACGTCGATCAATAGCTGGAACCGGTTTGCCATCGCGTTTCGTAAGATGCCGGAGTGAATGCCGTCATGAAGATCATGCATATCGAGCATGACGACGACGCCTTGCACGCCGCGTTTTCAGTCATGAAGGAACTGCGCCCGCATCTCGACGATCCGGCCGGCTTTGCCGCAAGAATTCGCCATCAGTGCGCGCAGGGGTATCGCCTGCTTGCAGCGTATCGCGAGCAGACGATCGTTGGTGTCGCGGGCTATCGCCAACAAGACAATCTGCTTTATGGCCGCTTCGTGTATGTGGACGACCTGGTGGTTGCGCACACGCTGCAGCGCGCGCACATCGGCAGCCGTCTGCTGCAGGCCGTGCGCAATGAGGCCACGCACCTGCACTGCGATCATCTGGTGCTCGATACCGGACTGCACATGGCCCTGGCGCAGCGCTTCTACTTCCGGCAGGGGTTGCTCGCGCGCGGCATGCATTTCGTCGAGCCGCTTGCCACGCCACACGATATGCCACATGACGATGCAACACTGGCCACCGACGAACACCCTACCGCCCACCCTCAGTCGCGAGTATCCACGGCATGACACGCATTTTGATCGTAAACAGTGGCCCCTACGGTTGCGACAGTCATGGCTATCGCCTGGCCAATCGCATGATCGCGGATGCGGGTTGGGATCGCGTCGAACTTACGGTACGCGATCTGGTGCGCACCCCCATCACACCGATCGGCTCCGATTACGCGCATGCCATCACCTCGAACCAACCGCACGATGCATCGGCGTTTGTCGAGTCCGAAGCACTGATCTCGGAACTGGAGCGGCACGACGTGCTTTTTATCGTGACGCCGATGCACAACTTTACGGTGCCGGCAGCACTGAAGCTTTGGCTCGATCACATCATCCGCATCAATCGCAGCTTCACAGCGACGCCACACGGCAAGGTGGGATCATTGAAAGATCGCCCGACGTTCGTCCTGGTGAGCTCGGGTGGCTTTCACGTTGGCGACCGGGCCAGGCAGGTCGACTTCCTGACGCCTTATCTGAAGTATGCGCTGGCCTCGATCGGAATTGAGAATGTGCACTTCATTCCGTTGCAGGGCTTGGTATTTGGCGACGAAGCGGTGGCATCGGCCATCGGCGAGGCGATGCAGGCTTTCCGCGCACACGTGCACGAACATCCGTATCAATCGCGAACGGCCGGCTCACTCGGATAGCGCAATGCGTCCAGGAGTACGCCGAGCGCGGCCGACTTCTGGCGGCGGCTGGGATAGTAGAGGTGGTAACCGGGAAAAACGTGACACCAGTCCTCCAACACCTTGCACAGCCGGCCTTCGGCAACATGCTCATCCACCATGCTCTCGGGCAGGAATGCCAGCCCGCAGCCTGCGAGCGCCGCGCGAAGGATCTGCGAGCTGCTGTTGAACACCCATTGCCCTTCGACGCGGACTTTGACGACGTGGCCGTCTTTTTCGAAATCCCAGACGAGCAAGCTGCCATGCGTGGGCAGCCGCAAATTGATGCAGCGATGATCGGCCAGCGCCTGCGGCGTGGTCGGCACTGGGCGATCGTAAAAATAGGCTGGTGCAGCCACGACCGTCATCCGCAGATCGGGGCCGATACGCATCGCAATCATGTCCTTGGCGACCTGATCGCCCAAGCGCACGCCAACGTCATATCGCTGCGCCACAATGTCCGACAGGCCGTAATCCACCGTGATTTCCACGTTCAAATCCGGGTACTTCGGCAGCACGTCGATGAGCTTGGGCCAGAGCACCGTATCGATGGCGTTTTCGGCGCTGGTGATGCGGATGGTGCCCGCCGGTTTATCGCGAAATTCCGTCACGGCGGCGATTTCGGCGTCGATATCTTCAAATCGGGGGCCGATCGTCAACAGCAGGCGCGCGCCCGCTTCGGTAGGCGAAACGCTGCGCGTGGTGCGCGTCAGCAACCGGATACCGAGCCGCGCTTCCAGTCCACGCACGGTGTGACTCAACGCAGATTGCGAAACGCCCAGCTGCGCGGCCGCGCGCGTAAAACTGCCCTCTCGCGCCACCGTCACAAAGGCAAGCAGATCGTTGTAGTTCTCTCGCGCCATTTATCAATTTGCCCCAGGGTGGCATGCGACTGCTGCCGATTAATCAAACACATTACACCGCCATTCGACGCGCAGACTGTTGCCTGGTTCCCAATCATGAACTGACCTCATAAGACCATGCACGCCTGAACGGCTAATCAGCACGGCGGCGAACTGCTAGATTCGAGAGGCTTAAAGCAAGCGTCGCAAATGCGGAGGAACACTATGATGAAGCGGTTTACCCTGATCGCAGCATTGCTCTCGCTCATTGGATCAGGCGCATGCGCTCAATCTGCCAAGGAAGTCTCGATGATCAAAATCACATCAGCAGGAACCCATCCCTCAGCCAAAGGTCCGGCCGATTACTTCACGGGTACGGTTCGCATCGACGCGCCTTTTCAAGGCGAAGCACCCGCACGCATCGGGGGTGCCACTGTTACGTTCGAGCCGGGTGCACGCACGGCCTGGCACACCCACCCGCTGGGTCAAACATTGATTGTCACCTCGGGAATCGGCCTGGTTCAAGAGCTGGGCAAACCTGTGCAAACCATCAAACCTGGCGACATCGTCTGGATCGCACCTGCAGTCAAACACTGGCATGGCGCAAGCGCCAATACAGCCATGACGCATATCGCCGTTGCCGAAGCCGTGGACGGGAAAGCGGTCGAATGGCTGGAAAAAGTGACCGATGAACAATACAGCCAGCAACCGCAATGATCGGTGACTTGCGCACACATGATTTGCGCCAGATGGCCGAATCGTCGGCCGCGATCGGCTGGAGCGATGTCACGGCATTGACCGGGTTGAGCCGGCACTGCATTCAGGATCTGATGCGGGGAAACCGTTTTCCCAGCCCGATTGACAACGACGCCTTGGCGCAAGGTTGGCTTGAGGGCGATGTGCATCGATGGATGCGCGGAGAATGGCCTGATCGAGATGCGTGACGTCATCGGATGGCATTCCCGTCCTGACATTTCATGAGCGCAGCTCATAAACCTTTGCCGACTTAACGGTCTAGTCCCCCGCGCCCACGCTGCGTAGAGTGAAGTCGTTCCAGCTTTGACGTATTAAAGGAGAACGATCATGCAAACACGCACATTGGGCAAATCCGGTCTTGAAGTCTCGGCGCTTGGCTTAGGCTGCATGGGATTAAGTTATGGATACGGCCCGGCCACAGACAAAGATCAGGCCATCGCCCTGATCCGCGCCGCCTACGAGCGCGGCGTGACCTTCTTCGACACGGCAGAAGTCTACGGCCCCTTCACGAACGAGTCGCTGCTGGGCGAAGCGCTTGCGCCCTTTCGCCGGCACATCAAGATCGCCACCAAATTCGGTTTCGATTTCGATCCGGAAACCGGCGCGCAGCGCGGCATGAACAGTCGTCCGGAACACATCAGGCAGGCAGTGGACGACTCGTTGAAGCGCTTGAATACCGATGTGATCGATCTGCTCTATCAGCATCGGGTCGATCCCAATGTACCCATCGAGGAAGTGGCTGGCGCGGTCAAGGATTTGATCGCCGCAGGCAAGGTCAAGCACTTCGGCCTTTCCGAAGCGGGCGCGGCCACGATTCGACGTGCGCATGCCGTGCAACCCGTGACTGCCCTGCAAAGCGAATACTCGTTGTGGTGGCGCGAGCCTGAAGAAACGATCTTGCCCACGCTGGAAGAACTGGGCATCGGGTTTGTGCCGTTCAGCCCACTGGGCAAGGGCTTTCTCACCGGCGCGATCGATGCAAATACCGCGTTCGACAGTACGGATTTTCGTAATGTGGTGCCGCGCTTTTCGACCGCGGCGCGTCAAGCCAATCGAGCCTTGGTCGACCTGCTCGGGCGGATCGCACAAGATCGGGATGTGACGCCTGCTCAGATCGCGCTGGCCTGGCTGCTTGCGCAAAAACCATGGATCGTGCCGATTCCCGGCACCACCAAACTTCACCGGCTTGAAGAGAATCTTGGTGCCGCGAACGTCGCACTATCGAAGGACGACCTGGCAAACATCGAACGAACCGTATCGACCATCGAAGTCACCGGCGATCGCTACTCCGCGCATCTGCAGCAGCGTGTCGATCGCTAAGCCTGCGGCGTCGCGCGTGAGGTATGCGCCGTCGCGCCGTTTGCAAGCGCCACAACTGACGCATCTCGTTGCTGACAGATTCATGAATGCTGCTAATGGCCGTATGCGCAATTGACCCCCTAATCAGGTCGCCACCGCACACGTACCATCCTCGAAAGCCCTGTCGACCCTCATGCTCGCCACCGGCGCCGCCTGGCAGTCGTCACCGCAACGTTCACGCCACAAGGGAATAGCCCCATGGAAGACCCCACCCCATTCAAGATATCCCGGCGCGACCTGTTCAAGGTTGGCGCAGCTTCCGTGACGACCATGGCGGTGCCTACCCTTGCCGGGGCACAAGGCGCTTCAGGCGCCCCGGGTGCAGCGGGATCGCGCCTGACATCGACAACCACCCTCAACGTGAATGGTCGGATTCACGAACTCGATCTGGATCTGCGCACCAGCCTGCTCGATGCGCTACGCGATCACCTCAACCTCACCGGTACCAAGAAGGGCTGCGATCATGGGCAGTGCGGTGCCTGTACGGTGATCGTGAACGGCCGGCGTATCAATTCGTGCCTCACGCTTGCCGTCATGCAACAGGGTGCGGAGATCACGACGATCGAAGGGCTCGGCACGCCGGACACCCTGCATCCCATGCAGGCCGCATTCATCAAGCATGACGGCTATCAATGTGGTTACTGCACGCCCGGCCAGATCTGTTCGGCCGTCGCCGTATTAGGCGAGATCAATGACGGTGTACCCAGTCATGTGAGCGCCGACCTCATGGCGCAACCCCTGCTCTCGGCCGAAGAGATTCGCGAACGCATGAGCGGCAATCTCTGCCGTTGCGCTGCGTATCCCAACATCATCGACGCCATCACGGAAGTCGCCGGGAGCAACGCATGAAGGCATTTACCTATGAGCGTGCGCGCTCACCTGCCGAAGCCGCTGCAACCGCCGCGCGCATTCCGGATGCCAAGTTCATTGCCGGCGGCACCAATCTTCTCGACCTGATGAAATTGCAGATCGAGAAGCCGGCGCACCTGATCGACGTCAATGGGCTGGGGCTCGACACGATCGACGCCACACCCGATGGCGGCGTACGGATCGGCGCCCTCGTGCGTAACACCGACCTGGCCGCGGACACCCGAATCAAGCGCGATTACGGTTTGCTGTCGCGTGCGTTGCTGGCTGGCGCCTCGGGCCAGCTGCGCAATGCGGCCACCACCTCGGGCAATCTCCTGCAGCGCACGCGTTGCCCTTACTTCTACGACACCAATCAGCCCTGTAATAAACGCGTGCCAGGCAGTGGCTGCGCGGCAGTGGGCGGCTTCAGCCGACAGCATGCCGTGGTGGGCGCAAGCGACGCGTGCATCGCCACGCATCCCAGCGATATGGCCGTGGCCATGCGCACGTTGGATGCACAGGTGGAAACCATTCGGCCCGATGGCACGGCACGCGTCATCCCGATTGCCGATTTCCATCGCCTGCCGGGCGATACGCCGCACATTGAAACGGTGCTCGAACGCGGCGAACTGATCACCGCAGTCACCCTGCCGCCACCTGTCGGTGGCAGACATATTTATCGCAAGGTACGCGACCGTGCGTCCTACGCGTTTGCCTTGGTCTCCGTTGCGGCGATCGTGCAGGCCGATGGTACCGGCCGCGTCGCGTTCGGCGGGGTGGCGCACAAACCCTGGCGCAGCAGTGTGGCGGATCGCAATCTGCCGCAGGGGGCAAAGGCCGTTACCGACACGCTCTTTGCCGAGGCGCGGGCGACGCACGAGAATGAATTCAAGCTGCTGCTGGCCCAACGGACGCTGAGCGCGGTGCTGCTCGACGCGAGGATCTAAACCATGAAATTCGATCGCCCCGCCACTGAAAACCCCATCGATCAGATGAAGATCGTGGGCCAGCCCGTCGATCGGATCGATGGGCCGCTCAAGACGACCGGCACCGCACCTTACGCCTACGAGCATCATGAGGCGGTCAACAATCCCGCTTACGGCTATGTGGTGGGTTCGGCTATCGCAAAGGGCCGCATCCGATCGATCGACGTGACCGAAGCTGAGCGCGCCCCTGGCGTGATCGCCGTCGTCACGTATCGCAATGCCGGCAAACTGGGCAAAGGCAAGTTCAACACCGCCAATCTGCTGGCGGGCCCCGACATCCAGCACTATCACCAAGCAACGGCCATCGTCGTTGCCGACACCTTCGAGACGGCGCGCGCTGCCGCCCAACTTATCCGAATCGACTACGAGCGCATTCGTGGCGTTTACGATGTGGCCGCGGTAAAGGACACCGGGGTGATGCCAAAGACCATTGGCGGCGGCGGGCCGCCGGATACGGCGGTGGGGGACTTCGCAGGCGCCTTCGCTGCGGCCGAAGTGCAGTTGGACGCGATGTACACCACGCCGGACCAGGCCCACGCCATGATGGAGCCGTTCGCCTCGACAGCGAAATGGGACGGCGCGCACCTGACGCTCTGGACGTCGACCCAAATGGTCGACTGGACCGCGACCGACCTGGCGCTCACGCTCGATATCCCGAAAGAAAACGTGCGCATCATTTCGCCCTACATCGGCGGCGGCTTTGGCGGCAAACTCTTCCTGCGCGCCGATGCACTGCTCGCAGCGTTGGGTGCACGGGCGGCCAAGCGCCCGGTCAAGCTTGCATTGACTCGACCGTTCACGTTCAACAACTCCATCCATCGCGCTGCCACCATCCAACGGATTCGCATCGGCATGACCACAGCAGGAAAAATCACCGCCATTGCACACGAAAGCTGGTCTGGCGACCTGGCAGAAGGCAAGCCGGAATCCGGCGTGGCGCAAACACGTCTGCTCTACGCTGGCGCCAACCGCATGACGGCGACGCGGCTTGCCGTGGTCGACCTGCCTGAGGCCAATGCCATGCGGGCACCCGGCGAAACCCCGGGATCGATGGCCATCGAGATCGCGATGGACGAAATGGCTGAAGCGCTCAAGCTGGATCCGATTGCGTTTCGGGTGATGAATGAGACTGACGTCGATCCCGAGAATCCGGCGCGTCCTTTTTCTCAACGTCAGCTCGCTGAGTGCTATCGCGTAGGCGCCGAACGCTTCGGTTGGGACAAGCGCAGCGCCACGCCCGGCCAGTTGCGTGACGGCCGCTGGCTCGTCGGCACCGGCGTGGCAGCGGCGCTACGCAAGAATGCGTTGATGAGATCCGGTGCACGCGTGCGGCTCGACCAGACGGGCAAGATTACCGTTGAGACTGACATGACCGATATCGGCACCGGCAGCTACACCATCATTGCGCAAACTGCCGCCGAAATGATGGGCGTGCCATTGGATCGCGTGACCGTGCGTCTCGGCGACTCGACCTTCCCGGTGTCGGCAGGATCGGGGGGCCAATGGGGCGCGAACTGTTCGACTGCAGGCGTGTATGCCGCCTGCACCAAGCTACGCGATGCGATTGCAGCGCGGATCGGCTTCGATCCGGCAAATGCCCGGTTTGCAGACGGACGGATCCATTCGGCCGAACGCAGCGTACCGCTCGCACAGGCCGCTGCCGATGGCGAGATCGTGGCCGAAGACCTGATCGAATTCGGCGACCTTGCCAAGACGCATCAGCAAGCCACCTTTGCCGCGCACTTCGTCGAAGTCGGCGTCGATATCGCTACCGGTGAGACGCGAATCCGACGCATGCTCGCCGTGTGTGCGGCCGGTCGCATTCTGAATCCGAAGTCGGCCCGCAGCCAGGTGATCGGCGGCATGACGATGGGCGCGGGAGCCGCTCTGATGGAAGAGTTGGCCGTGGACAAGCGCCTCGGCTTTTTCGTCAATCACGATCTGGCGGGATACGAAGTACCGGTACACGCCGACATCCCCCATCAGGACGTCATTTTTCTGGACGAAACGGATCCGATGTCTTCGCCTATGAAGGCCAAGGGCGTGGGCGAATTGGGTATTTGCGGGGTTGGCGCGGCGGTGGCGAATGCGGTGTACAACGCCACCGGCATTCGTGTGCGCCACTACCCGATCACGCTCGACAAGCTCATCGCCCATTTGCCGGAGATGGCGTAGCACTGCCCCACAGCAGGGATTCCGGATTGCGTTCGAGCGACTCCATCAGCCAACGCAGCGCGCGGGCCATGCGCTGCACCTCACCCAGACCGGCCTCGAGCCGGCGCATCGCCGGTGCGTCATCGTTGAACATCCGCGCAATCGCGGCGAGCGCCTCTTTGCCTGACTGCAATTCGGCGGTCGACGCGGGCAACACTTTCGTGTCGAGCTGGTACAGCACTTGCTTTACGCCACCGAGCGTCTTCGCCAGTTGTTCTCCGACCTCATCCAATGGCAGCGCCGCGATCTTGTTCATGATCTTTACAGCCTGGTCCTGCATCTGATCCATGCTGCCGTTATAGGTGGGCAGTATCAGCGGTCGCGCCGTGGCGTCAAACGCCACGGCCGGCGCGTCGGGCTTGAACTCGAGCGAGATGTACAGCGGTCCAAACAGTGCATTCGACGGCCGCGCTCGCGCCCGCAAGCCGTGGCGCACCATCTCTTCAAGAAATCGCTCCATGGCGCGTTGGTCGCCATCGGGCTGCGGCAGTCGCTCGAAAACACGACCCATGCGATGTGGATATACGGTGATGCCCACGATCGACGAAAAATGAAAACGCGACGCCTCGAAGTCCGTCGCGATGGATGTCACCTTGCCGATGCTCACCCCATTGAAATCGACAGGTGCATCGACCGCCAATCCACGTAACGTCTGATCGAAGCGCAGTTCCAGGTAGTAAGCTGGTCCATCGACGAGGGCCATCGCCGACTCGGCATTCTCGGCCAACGCGAACTGCGTCTTGGCCGGTGCGGCGGCGGCGATCTCGCGGCGAGGCGTATCGAATGCAAGCCCACCGGTCATCAAGGTAGCGAGCGCGTCGGTATCCACCTTCAATCCCTCGCTTCCAATGGATACCGACACCCCGTTCAGTCGCCAAAAGCGCGTGTCGGCGGTGACGTATCGATCGTGCGGCGCGTCGATGAATATACCGATCGCCACATGCCGGCCATCGGCGTCAAGCGTACTGGCCACGACCCGCCCCACGCGCACGCCGCGATACATGATCGGGGAACCGGTGGCAGCGGTACCGGCATACGCGCTTCTCAGCGTATAGAACGTACCCGCGGCATCGTTGACGACGGCGGGCGGCGACGCCAGTCCCACGCTGCGCTGGCTTGACGTCGTCGAGCGGCCAAAATCCACGGCGATATAAGCGCCCGTCATCATCGCTTCCAGCCCCGATACCTCGCCGGGCCGGATATGCGGCTTGACCACCCAGAAACGGGTGTCGCTTCGGGCAAGATCGCGAGCGTGGCTGCTCGGTGCGATGTCCACGCGCACGTCGGTTCGGCTTTCGCTGAGCGCAATCGCGGAGACCTGGCCGATGACCACGCCACGATACCGAACGGTCGTTTTACCCGCGACCAGACCGGTCGCGTCGTCGAACGTCACCACCACCTTGGCACCAAACGAGAAAGCGCTCCAAGCCAAGAACATCGCCGTTGCCAATGCGGCAAGCACCGCCACGAGCCACACAGCTGAAGGTCGGCGCATCGGCGCCGCCTGCTATTCGAGCTGCGCCAGCAGATCGTCGGCGCCACGTTCAATGCCGGTCTTGGCGGCGCCTAGCGAACCGAAAGTCGCCCCCACATTCATCGCGTTCGGATACTGGCGCGTCACGTACGCCTTGAGCAGTTCCTGCGTGACGGCATCATAGATTTCGATCGAGTAGCTCACTGAGCCCATGAACATGCCTTCCTTGCCGCGCGCGGACTGAACGATGTTGTACGGCATACCGACGAGATCGAAACGCGTGAAGGTGGACACGACGGCCGTGTTCGTCTCTGCCCCTGTCAAGGTGAGTTTGATTCGCAGCGTCTTCGCCGCTGCGCGGTCGACGATGCTGAAGCGTCCAGCCAATGTGTTGCTGAAGGTTTTTCGCATGTAGTCGGCAAGCGCCTCTTTGTCGGCTGTGGGCAGATCACCGAACTGGTGATCTGCGCCGCCATAAATAGCGACGGGTTCAACAATCGCTGCGGTATAGGCGCGCCAATCAATTTGCGGACTGTAGATGTAAGGCATTCGGGTCGCGTCATCGGGATTAGGCTGGAGCTTCGAAGACGAGCCGAGATCGGCATATGACGCCGGCGGCGTAATCGCGCACCCGGTTAGTGCCAGCAGCATGTAGGTCGTCATGACCAGAAGGAAGGTGCGTATGTTCATCGAAGTCCCCGAGCAAAGTTGATCTGCTATAAGCGTACCGTACGGTACGGTTATATTAAAGTCAGCGCTTGTCGGGTGCAAGTAAAATGAACCAGGTTGTTCACTTATGGAGAGATGGGATGCGGGTGAGAAGCGAAGCGCGACGCGCGGCCATTATCGAGGAAGCTGCCGCGTTGTTTCTGGAAACGGGCTATGAGCGCGCCTCGATGAACGAACTGGCGCGCCGTTGCGGCGGCTCGAAAGCCACGCTTTACGGGTACTTTGCGTCCAAGGAGGAGCTCTTCATCGCCGTAGTGAGATCGTTCGCCACCGACCATCTCTCAGCTGCGATCCGCGTAATCGCCACCGAAGCCGCGCACGACGCACCGATCGGTAAGCTGCTGATGAAGTTTGCCGAATGCCTGCTGCAGGTGGTGACGGACGATGCGCGTGCGATCGACGTCTATCGCATGGTGATGGCCGAAGCGGGCCGCTCGGACGTGGGCGAGTTGTTTCACCGTTCAGGACCCAGCGAATGTATTGCCGCCCTGGCTGAAGCGCTCTCGGATGCCATGCAGCGCGGCGAACTCGCGCCCTTCGACCCCTACATTCGAGCGCGCCAATTCACAAATCTGACCACTGCCGAAGTCGAAATCCGGCTTTATCAACGTCATCCCGAGCCGGTAACGGTCGCCGAGATTCACGCAATGGCGGAACGCGCCGTGAAGATGTTCCTGTGTGGTGCGCGAGCAGGCTGAACGCGCATGCCTCAAGGCGCGTCGGTAATGCCGGCGTCCTGCACGATCTTGCGCCACCGGGTTTCTTCGGTCGCCACATACTTGCCTAGCGCTTCGGGAGATCCTGCAGAAATCACGAGGCCTTCCGATTCGACGTTCTTCTGAAACGCCGGACGTTTGACCGCAGCCTGCATGGCAACATTCAGACGATCGCGAATCGGCGCAGGGGTACCCTTCGCGACGAAAATGCCGTACCAGCTGTCGACGAAATATCCGGGCACACCGGATTCGGCCACGGTGGGCACATTCGGAAAGGCGGGTGCGCGCTGTTGCGTGGTCACCGCCAACGCTTTCATATTGCCTTGCTTGATGTGCCCGCTCACACTGGCCGCAGTGGAAAAGATCATGTCGATCTGCCCGCCGATCAGGTCGTTGATCGCCGGCCCCGCGCCGCGATAGGGCACATGCAGGATATCCACGCCCGCCATGCTCTTGAACATCTCACCGGCCAGATGCGCCGACGTTCCGTTGCCGTACGAGCCGAAGGTGAGCTTGCCGGGATTTTTCTTGGCGTATGCCACCATGTCCTGCACGCTATTGAACGGCGATTTCGGCGACACCACAAGCACATTGGGCGACTGGCCAATCATGCCGACCGGCACGAAGGCATCGTTGGTCGCATAGGGCAGTGACTTGTGAATGGATGGATTGACGGCATGCGCGAACGTGGCCATGAGCAATGTGTAGCCGTCAGGGTCGCTCTTGGCCACGTTGTCGCTGCCGATGATCGTGCCGCCGCCGGGGCGATTCTCGACCACCACGGTCTGCCCCAGGTCCTTGCTCAATCCGTCCGCCATCTGGCGAGCGATCAGGTCGGTGCCCCCGCCAGGCGGGAACGGCACCACCAACTTCAAAGGACGCTCAGGAAACGCGGCGTGTGCGGCGGACATCGCGCCCGCAGCGCATGCCAGCGCTACCGCAGCGTGGGTAAAAACGGCGCGAAGCCGCGACGAATGGCGTAAATGCATGGTTGTCTCCTACCGATTTCGTCGTCCCTAAGCGGACGATCATTTTTGAGGTTGCTCTATCTTTTTCAGCGGTTCCGCAGCGCGCGACGTTGCCTTTATGCGGTAAGCACCGCCACACCATCGGCCGCGCGCACGCCCTGCCCTAGCGGCAGAACGAAAAGCGGATTGATCTCAGCCTCCAATAACCGCGGGCCGAGCTGCGCCGCCATCCACGAGAAGTCCACGATGGCCTGCGCCAGTGCCGCCACGTCGGCAAGCGCGCGGCCGCGATAACCATCGAGCAGCGGAAACATCTTCAGCCGGCGGATCATGTCGTGCGCGGCCTGCGTCGATAAGCCGCCGCCGTCCGCCGGCAACAGACGCAACGTGGTGTCCTGCATCAGCTCCGCCATGACGCCGCCCATGCCCAGCAGCACGGCACCGCCCAGCGCATCGCGGCGAAAGCCGAGGATGACCTCCACCCCGCCCGGCACCATTTCCTGAATCAGAAAACGCTCCGGGCGCTCGCCGGTATGGGCCTGCACGGTTGCGATCATCCGCTCGACGCATGCCGCGACATCCTGCGCGGACACGTTCACGGCCACCCCGCCCACGTCGCTTTTGTGCGTGACGGACGACGACAGCATCTTGACCACGACGGGCGATCCCAATGCGTGCGCCGCTGCGCGTGCGCCCGCAGCATCGACAATCGTTTCGCGCACGACCGGCACACCGAACTGTGCAAACAGATGCTTGGCCTGCGCCTCGTCCAGCGATCCGACCGGCAGGTCAGGCGCAAGTGCGACCGGCGCGCGGGGCGGCGCGACGACCGTCGACGGCGTTGCACGAGTAGCGCGTTGCGACCAGTGCAACAGCGCGCGCAGCGCCGCACTCAAACTCTCAGGCGCCACGAAGGTCGCCACGCCACGCGCGCTGAGCACCTCGACCGCTCGCGGGGCATGCGGACTGACGTACGCCAGTACAGGCTTGCCGTGCGGATTGGCAGTGGCCTGCAGGGCATCGGCCATCAGCTCCGGCCGGCCCACACCGGACGACCCCACGATCACCACCAGCGCGTCATACGAGTCGCTTTCGAGCAGCGCGCCGATCGCCGTGCGCAGCAGATCGGGTTGCAAGCCAGCCAACGTCACGTCAATCGGGTTGCGATCCAGTGCCGCATGATCGCCGTCCTGTAACGCGACCAGCCTCGCCGCCGTGGATGCGTCGGGTTTGGGCATATCGAAACCATCCACGCCCAGGCTGTCCGCCACCAGCGTGCCGGCCCCCCCTGTGGAGGTCAGGATCGCGACGCGGTTGCCGGCGACTCTCCCCGTGCAGGCCAACGCCGCAGGCAGCTCGAGCAGATCGGCGAACGTGGCGGCGCGGATCACACCGGCCTCTTCGAACAGCGCGTCATACATGCGATCGGCGCCGGCCATGGCACCGGTGTGGGATGCCGCTGCCTGGGCGCCCGACTCGGATCTCCCGATCTTGAACGCCACGATCGGCTTGCCGGCCCGCGCCGCCTTGCGTGCGGCGGCAAGAAACGTCGCGGGATCGCGGATGCTCTCGATGTAGAGCGCAATCGCAGTCGTGGCAGGATCATCGGCCAGCACATCCACGAAGTCGGCCAGATCGAGATCGACTTCGTTGCTGGTGGAGATGAGTTTGGACAAGCCAATGCCGCGCGCACTCGCCCGCGACAACAGTGCGCCGAGGATGCCGCCGCTTTGCGAGACCAGCGCCACATGACCTTTCGGAAATGTCGCCATGTCGAGCGCGCCGCTGGCCGACAAGGTGATGCCATCCGTCAGGTTCACAAGCCCGATCGTATTCGGCCCCAGTATCCGCATCGCGCCTGCGGCCGCACGCAAATCGGCTTGGCGCTTGATGCCCACCGCGCCGGTTTCCGAATATCCGCTGGCGAGCACGATGGCCGCCGTGGTGCCGCGACGCGACAAGGCCGCCACCGCCTCGATGGCGCGATCCGCGTTGAGCAACACGATCGCCACTTCAGGGGTTTCGGGCAACGCGTCGATGCTGGGATAGCACGTCAAGCCGGCGATGGTTTCGGCACGAGGATTGACGGGATAGATCGCGCCGTCATACCCATGCTTGAGCAGAAACTCGATCGGGCGCCCCGCCGTTTTCCTGGGATCGGCCGACGCACCGATGACGGCCACGCTGCGCGGTTTGAAGAGGCATGCAATCGCGTCTGCGGCGCTCATCGCTTGGCCTCAGCCATTTTGTCCAGAAAGGCCAGTACCGACGCACGATGTTCGGCGCTCGTGTAGCAAATGCCTTGCGCCTGGCTGCCCAACGCGAATACCTGATGGGCGGGTAGCTCGAACGTTTGATCGAGGATCGACTTGCTCAACGCGAGCGCCGTGGCGGAGTGCCCGGCCATCGTTTCTGCCCAGGCCTGGGCCTGCGCGAGCAATTCGTCGGCCGGGCACATGCGATCGGCGATACCGAGCGCCAGTGCTTCCGGCGCGAGCACCCGGCGCCCCGAGAAAATCAGATCCTTGGCGCGCGGCAGGCCGACGCGGCGCGGCAGAAAATACATGCCGCCACCATCGGGGATCAAACCTCGCGCGATGTAGCTCCACGTAAAGCTTGCGTCGTCGGCTGCCAGCACAAAGTCGCAGCACAGCGCAGTATCGGCGCCCAACCCTGCAGCTGCGCCATTCACAGCCGCGATCGTCGGCTTGGGCATGTTGTGCAGCGCCGTCACCGCGCGGTGCACGCCCTGCTGCCGTGTCCAGCCATTGAAGGCGACCTCGCCGGCAGGTGCCTCCATCCGGGCCTGCATGCCGGCGATGTCACCGCCCGCGCAAAAGCCCTTGCCATTGCCGGTCAGCACCAGCGCCTTGATGCCCTTGTCCGCCGCCACCACGCCCAGCGCCGCCACGAATTCGCTGCGCATACCGTCGGTGAAGGCATTGCGCTTCTCGGGGCGATTCAAACGCAGCGTCGCCACGCTGTTCGCCACAGACAATTCCACCCAGCGGTAATCCGTCATGTCGTCTCCATCGTTTGTTTTTTGATCAGACCAGCTTATGCGCTAAGCTTTCGAGCGCACAGACCCTATTTCCATGTAGTGGAATTGGATTCGTCCATGTCCTCACCTCGCTCAACAGACGTCACAGCACACCGGTTTGACAGTGCGCCGCAGAATCGCTCACTTGAGCGGGGCGTCGAGATCCTCCGCGCATTCAGGCCCGGCAACGATTTACTGGGAAATGGCGAGCTCGCCGAGCGCACGGGCTTGCCGCTGGCGACCGTCAGTCGATTGACGCAAACGCTGGTAACCACTGGGTTGCTCGAACACGACCGGCAGGCCCGCGCCTACCGTCTTGCGCCGCCCGTGCTGAGCCTGGCCCACGCGATGCGCGGGGCGTCGCCGCTGCTGTCTTGCGCGGCGCCGTTGATGCGCACGGCCTCCGAGAAGCTGCGCCTGAATGTAGGGCTGGCGGCACCCGATCGCGACGAGATGGTGTACCTGGAGTCGTTCCGCTATAACCGCCGGCCCTCCTTGCGAACGGTGGTCGCCGGGCAACGGGTGCCGATGGAACTGACGTCGTTGGGACGCGCCTATTTGGCCATTTGCGATGCCGCCGAAAGCGATCGGCACTTTGCCGCGTTCAAGGCGCACCGGCGAAGCGGCTGGGTGGCGCTGGCGCGCGCCATCAACCAATCGATCGCCGACGTTCGTGCGCGCGACTATTGCAGCGTGTCGTGGCAGCCGCAGGTCACGGCGATGTCGACGCCCCTGATCGCGCCAGGCTACGCACCGTGTGTACTCAACATGAGTGCAATCGGCGAAGACATCGCTCCGCTCTTCGACACCACCGTGGCCGAGGCGTTGATGACGTTGAAGGCGCGTATCCTGGAGGCGCTTGCGCGATCACGCTGAGCGCGTCTTGACCTTGGTCACCGCCCGGCGCCCCGGGCGCTGATTGGTCTGCCGCAAATGCTCGGCCACGAAATCGACGAACACATGCACCCGCGCCGAATGCTTGTACTGCTGCGGGTAGACGGCATAGATATCCGCGCCCGGCGTCGCGTAATCCGGCAGCACTTCCACCAAACGTCCAGCATCCAGATGCGCCTTCACGTCCCACTCGGCGCGCATCACGATGCCGTGCCCATCCAGCGCCCATTTCACGGCGATCTCGCCATCATTGGTGGTGAGGTTGCCGCGGGTCTTGATCGACTCGCTGCGTTCGCGCCCGCCGTGGCGCCGCGTGAGCCGCCACAGGTTGTAGGCATCGCTCCCCTGGCGAATGCCGATGCAGTTGTGGTCCCTCAGATCCTGCGCCTCGACGGGTGCGCCGTGCTCGGCCAGATAGCGCGGGGCAGCGCATAACAGCCGGCGATTGGGCGCAATGTGGCGCGCAATCACGCGGGCATCGGGCGGCTCGCCAAAGCGGATGCACACATCGAATACATCATCCGCGAGTGACGGCGGGCTTGCGGACAATTGCAGCTGCACATCCACGGTGGGATGGTCGCGCACGAATCGCGAGATCAAGGGCGAGATGTACGAGCGGCCAAAGCCCAGCGTGGCGTTGACGCGGAGCAACCCCTTGGGCACGTCCTGCGCGGCCGTTAGCCGATGGTCCAGCGCTTCGATATCGAGCAGAATGCGGCGCGCATTCTCGACCAGAATCATGCCTTCCGGCGTGAGACTCATGCGGCGGGTGGTGCGGCTGACCAGCGATACGCCCAGGCGCCGTTCAAGCTGTGTAAGGTGCTTGCTCACGGCAGCTGTGGTCACGCCCAGATCGCGACTGGCCGCGCTCAAGCTGGAATGAGAAGCCAACACCGAAAAGAACGACAGGTCGGCAGGCAAAAGCGAAGCTTTCATCTCGATCTCATTATTGAACTCAAGTTAACGATGCCTTCACTTTAGTCGTCGTATCGCGCGCCGTCCACGTCCTATATTGCTTGCATCCATCGACTCCAAGGACGAGCGCCTCATGAAGACCTATCGCATCGCAACCATCCCCGGCGACGGCATCGGCAAGGAAGTGATTCCTGCGGGCCAGGAAGTATTGAGCGCATTGGCGCAAACGGATGGCAGCTTCACGTTCGCATTCGAGAACTTCGACTGGGGCGGCGACTGGTATCGCAAGCACGGCGAGATGATGCCGGCCGATGGGTTGGACGCCTTGCGCGACAAGGACGCCATCCTGTTCGGCTCGGCAGGCGACCCCGATATTCCCGATCACATCACGCTTTGGGGCCTGCGGCTCAAAATCTGCCAAGGCTTCGATCAATACGCCAACGTGCGCCCGACCCGCATCCTGCCGGGCATCGACGGCCCGCTCAAACGCTGCGGCCCCAACGATCTCGATTGGGTGATCGTGCGCGAAAACTCCGAAGGCGAATATGCGGGCGTGGGCGGCCGCGTGCATCAGGGGCACCCGATCGAAGCGGCGACCGATGTGTCGATGATGACCCGGGCCGGCGTCGAACGCATCATGCGTTACGCCTTCAAACTGGCGCAATCGCGGCCGCGCAAACTGCTGACCGTGGTGACCAAGAGCAATGCGCAGCGCCACGCCATGGTGATGTGGGATGAGATCGCCGTACAGATCGCCAAGGAGTTTCCCGACGTCACTTGGGACAAGGAACTGGTCGATGCCGCCACCGCGCGCATGGTCAATCGCCCCGCCACGTTGGACACGATCGTGGCCACCAACCTGCATGCCGACATCCTGAGCGATCTGGCCGCTGCGCTGGCCGGCAGCCTGGGCATTGCGCCCACCGGCAACATCGATCCGGAGCGGCGCTATCCGTCGATGTTCGAACCCATTCACGGCTCGGCATTCGACATCATGGGCCGGGGCTTGGCGAATCCCGTCGGCACGTTCTGGTCGGTAGTCATGCTGCTCGAACATTTGGGTGAACATGCCGCGGCACAACGGGTGATGGCGGCCGTCGAGCATGTAACGCGCAACCCAGCGTTGCACACGGGCGATCTGGGCGGCACGGCCAAAACGGCCGACGTGACGCGCGCGGTATGCGAGCACCTGGCGCAGTCGGGGCAACGCAAAGCGGCGTAGCGGAATAACAGCATGACGGTGTCGAGGCGCGGTCTCACGGCACGCTTTCGCCGCCTCACATCACCTGCACGCTACGCCACACAGAATGGCGAGCGTGCAGTGTTGAATATCTAAAACAATGCCGAGGAGACACTCATGCACGCTTACCGTTCGCTCAATCCCCTATCGGCCGTTCGCACGGCGGCTAGCAATCTCACAGACTGCGCGGATCGAACAGACCGCACGGTTCCAGCTGTTCGCAAGGATCTAAAGGATCGCACCCGGCGCACCCTGCTCACCACGTTCGGCGGGGCACTCGCTGCTGTGGCGCTGTGTTGGAGCAACGCCGCACTCGCGGCCGATTGGCCAACGAAGCCTGTGAGTCTCGTCGTCCCCTTTGCAGCAGGCGGCACCACGGATGTGCTCGCGCGCGCGTTGGCTGAAAGCTTGTCGCAACGTATCGGGCAACCGGTCATCGTCGAGAGCCGCGGCGGCGCAGGGGCTACGATCGGTGCCACCTATGTGGCGCGCGCCGAGCCCGATGGCTACACGCTGCTGATCGGCGCCGTGCATCACACCATCGCGACCAGTGTCTACAAAGGCCTGCCCTACGATTTTCAGAAAAGCTTTGAGCCGCTCACCACCATTGCGTTGGTGCCCAATGTGCTGGTCGTCAACGCCAATACGCCCGCCAAGAATGTGGCCGAGCTGATTGCGTTGGCCAAACAGTCGCCGGGAAAGATGTCCTACGGATCCAATGGCGCAGGCACCGCGCAGCATCTGATCGGCACCCAGTTTTCGAGTCTCGCCGGCGTGGACATCATGCATGTGCCGTACAAGGGCAGCGGCCCGTTGACCACCGATCTGGTGGGCGGTCAGATCTCGATGTCGTTCGACACCGTGACCCCTGTGCTGCCGCAGATTACCGCCGGCAAACTGCGGGCCTTGGCCGTTACCACCGCCAAGCGCTCATCGGCCTTGCCCGATGTGCCCACCTTGGCGGAAAGCGGCATGCCGGGCTTCGATCTGGGTACCTGGTTTGGCGTGCTGGCACCGGCGGGCACGCCCCCAGCGATCCTCGATCGATTGAATAAGGAAATGGTGGCGGTAATTCAGTCGCCGGACTTTCGCAGCAAGATGGCGGCGATCGGCGCCGAACCGATCGGCGACACGCGGGCGCAGATGGCCAAGCAAATCGCCGATGACACCAGCCGCTTCGCCAAGCTTGTGCGAGACAACAATGTGGCCGTGAACTGAATGCAGGCGCGCCGGACGGCGCAGCTATACGCCGCCGCCCAGCGCGCGATAGAGCGCCACGCGATTCTCCAGCGCCAGTTGCAGCGCACTCAGGTAGGTTTGCTGCGCCGAGTACAACGTGCGCTGGGCATCCAGCGCATCGAGAAAGGTGCCGACGCCGCGGCGATACAGGGCGTCGGATAAGCCGTAGCTTTCCAGCGACGCTTCGTAAAGCGCGCGTTGCGCGTCGAGCTGTTCGTCGATCGTACCGGCGCGCGCCAGCGCATCGGCCACGTCCCTGAACGCCGCCTGCACCGCCAATTCATAATCGGCCACCAGTCCATCGCGTTGCGCCTGAGCGTAGGCGAGATTGGCACGATTGAAGCCGCCATCGAAGATCGGGATGCTGATCGAAGGCGCAAATGACCAGGCCTTGTTGCCTGAGGAAAACAATCCCGACAGCTCACCGCTGGCGAACCCGCCGCTCGCCGTGAGGCTCACGCGCGGGAAGAACGCTGCGCGCGCCGCGCCGATGTTTGCGTTGGCCGCCAACAGCGAATGCTCGGCCTGCGCCACATCCGGACGCGACAGCAACACCGTCGACGACATGCCCGCAGGTACCTCCGCAAACATCGCGGTTTCCGGTGACAACGACGCGGGCAGCCAATCGTCGTTGATCGATTGCCCCACCAGCAGTTGCAGGGCATTGCGATCCTGCGCGATCAACGTTCGATAATTGGCCACATCCGATCGGGCACGCTGAAAGATCGTCTCGGCCTGGCGCAGTTCATTGCGAGACGAGATGCCGCCCGACAGACGTGCCTGAATCAACTTGACGGTCTGCTCGGCACTTGCCTGCGTTTGCTGCGCGACGTCGAGCAACGCGCGATCGGTGGCCAACAGGATGTATGCGTTCGCCACCTCGGCCACCACGCTGATGCGCGCGGCGCGTGCGGCTTCTTCGGTGGCGAGATACTGCTCGAGCGCCGCGCGCGACAGACTGCGTACACGCCCGAAGAAATCGAGTTCATACGCACTGAGACCTGCAGAAACAGAATACGAGTTACCGACGATCGAGGTGCTGTCGCCGCCTGTAGCGATCTGGGTGCGCGACCGTGTGTAGTCGCCTCCTGCCGATAACGTGGGAAACAGGTCCGACCGCTGGATGCGGTACTGCGCGCGCGCCGATTCGATATTCGCAGCGGCACGACGAAGATCGCGGTTGTTCAACAGCGCCGCGTCGATCACTCGCGACAGCTTTGGGTCTTGTACGAACTGCTGCCAAGGCGCGGGCAATGCGACGTCTTGCGCCTGTGCGCCGCCGGTCTGCCGGCCCACATCGCCGTATGCATCACCGGTGGGCCACTGCGCCGGCACGGGCGACTCGGGACGCACGTAATTCGGATCGAGCGTGCATCCGCCTAGCGCCAACAAGCCAACGAATAGGAATGAAATCTTCACGGCTGTACCTGACTCGGGCGTTGCGCCTGGGGCGCGCGGCCCCGCAAGGCCATCTTTCGCACCAAGACGAAAAACAACGGGATGAAGAAAATGGCGAGCACGGTTGCGGTCAGCGTACCGCCGATCACACCGGTGCCGATGGCGATTCGGCTATTGGCACCGGCGCCCGTGGAAAGCGCGAGCGGTGTGACGCCGGCGATGAAGGCGAGCGACGTCATCAGGATCGGCCTCAACCGCAGGCGTGCGCCTTCGATGGCCGCCTCAACCAGCGTGGCGCCGCGTCGTTCGGCCGCCTCGGCAAACTCGACGATGAGAATCGCGTTTCGCGCCGCCAGCCCGATGGTGGTCACCAGTGCGACCTGGAAGTAGATATCGGCCTCCAGCCCGCGCATCGTCGCGGCCAGCAAGGTGCCCACCACGCCCAACGGAATCACCAGCAGCACCGATAGCGAAATCGACCAGCTCTCGTAGAGTGCGGCCAGGCAAAGAAACACGATCAGGATCGACAAGGCATAGAGCCACACCGCTTGCCCGCTGGAAAGGCGCTCTTGATACGACAGGTCGCTCCACGCGAACGCGGTGCCGGAGTCGATCTGGCCGGCCAACGATTCCATCGTGTCCATTGCCGCGCCGGAGCTGACGCCCGCCGCGCCCTGCCCCTGAATGGCATAGGAGGCCAGCCCGTTATAACGCTCCAGATTATCCGGACCGCGCTCCCAGCGCGACGTCGCAAACGCCGAGAACGGCGTCATCGCACCCGACTCGCTGCGCACATGCCACTTGTCCAGATCCTCCGGTTTGGAACGGAACTGCCCGTCGCCCTGCATATACACACGCTTCACGCGCTCGCGATCGATGAAGTCGTTCACATACGTGCTCCCCCAGGCGGAGGTGAGCGTGGCGGCCACATCGGAGAGGGCCAGGCCGTTGGCTACGGCTTTGCTTTGGTCGATATCCACCTTCAACTGCGGCGTCTCCTCCAGCCCGCCTGGGCGCACCGCCGCGAGCGAGCCATCCTGCATCGCCAGTCCCAGCAACTGATTGCGGCGCTCGAGCAATTGCGCGCGGCTCGTGCCGGGGGTCGCCTGCAGCTGAAACGAGAAGCCGCCCGATTGCCCCAGACCTTGAATTGCCGGCGGCGAGAGCGCGTAGATCTGGGCATCGCGGGCCGCCGAGAAGCCGGCCATGGCGCGATTGGAAATGCTGTCGGCGCGGTTCTCCACGCCATCACGTTCCGCCCAGTCCTTCAGCGCAACGAAGGCCAGGCCGGTGTTCTGGCCGCTGCCGCCGAAACCGAAGCCGACGATCGAGAAGATCGCTGCCGTATTGTCCTTCTCGTCTTCGAGATAGTGACGCTCGACACTGCGGGCCACTTCGAGCGTGCGTGCCTGCGAAGCGCCCACCGGCAACGTGAATTGCACCATGTTCGAGCCCTGATCCTCGGAAGGCAGGAACCCGCTGGGCATGCGTTGATACAGCACGACCAGCACCACAGCGAGCGCGCCGTAGATCAGCATGAAGCGCAACGGGCGCTTGAGCACACCGGTTACCGAACGCTCATAACGATTCAGATTGCGATCGAACGTGCGATTGAACCAGCCAAAGAAACCGCGGCGTTCGCCTTGGTGACCGGGCTTGAGCATCACCGCGCACAAGGCCGGTGTGAGAATCAACGCCACCACGACGGACAGCACCACCGACGTCACGATGGTGATCGAGAACTGCCGATAGATCACACCCGTCGATCCACCGAAGAACGCCATGGGCAGGAACACCGCCGCCAGCACCACGCCGATGCCGATCAACGCGCCGTTGATCTCATGCATCGATTCGATGGTGGCATCGCGCGGCGAGAGCCCCTTCTCCTGCATGAGTCGCTCGACGTTTTCGACCACGACGATGGTGTCATCCACCAGCAAGCCGATGGACAACACGATGCCGAACAACGTGAGCGTATTGATCGAGTATCCCGCCAGCCACAACACACCAAAGGTGCCCAGCAGCACCACCGGGATCGAGATCACCGGAATGATCGTTGCGCGCCAGTTCTGCAGAAAGACGAACATGACCAGCACGACCAACACCATCGCCTCGGCGAGGGTCTTGACGACCTCCTTGACCGAGAGCTTGATGAAATCGGTGTTGTCCAACGGGAACGACAGCGCATAGCCATCGGGCAGGCCCCTCCCGAGATCCTGCGCCAACGACTTCACCCCTTCGGCGGTGGCCAACGCATTGCTTCCGGGTGCCAATTGCACGGCCAGGCCCGATGCCGGATGACCGTTGAGGCGCGTGACGATGCTGTAATCCTCGTTGCCGAGCTCCACCCGCGCCACGTCTTTCAACAGCACCTTCGAGCCGCCGGTATTGCCGCGCAGGATGATGTTCTCGAATTGCTCGGGTGTGCGCAGACGCGACTGGGCGGTCACCGTGGCGTTCAATTCCTGACCCGCAGGCGCCGGCAGCGCGCCGATGCGGCCGGCCGAAATCTGCGTGTTCTGCGCCTGGATTGCCGCATCCACGTCCGACGGCATGAGCCCGTACGCCGCGAGCTTCGAGGGATCGAGCCAGATACGCATCGCGTATTCCGAGCCGAACACCTGCACGCCGCCCACGCCCGGCACACGCGACAGCGCGTCCTGGAAGTTGCTCACGAGATAATCGGAGATGTCGGTCGAGCTGGCGCGATCGGTTTCGTCGAAGATCGCCATGATCAGCAGAAAATCGCTCTGCGCCTTGGCCACCGTCACGCCCTGGCGTTGCACCTCGGAGGGCAGCCGGGGCAAGGCCTGCTGAATCTTGTTCTGAACCTGGATCTGCGCGTTATCGGCGTCGGTGCCTTGCTCGAACGTGACCGTGATCGTGGCGGTGCCGGTGGAACTGGACGACGAGCTGAACGACTGCAACCCGTCGATCCCCACCAATTGCTGCTCGAGGATCTGCGTCACGCTGTTCTCCAACGTGCCGGCCGACGCGCCCGAATAGGTCGCGGTGACGCTAACCGTAGGCGGCGCCACGTCGGGGTAAAGCGCGATCGGCAACGCGCGCAAGGCCATCAGGCCGAACAGCATGGTGGCGATGGCGAGGACCCACGCGAAGATGGGCCGGTCGATAAAGAATTTCGCCAACACTTATTGCTTCTCCGCCGGGGACGATGCGTTCGGCGTGGCCGACGATGCCGCTGCCGGCTTGGCCGCGGATGCCGCGGACGGCGCGGCTGCGGATGACGCGGACGGGCCGTCCGTGGCGGGCACCGCCGGTTGCTCACCCCCCGCCGCGCTGGGCTTGGCGCCAGCGAACGTTTTGCTCACATCGAGCGGCTCGACCACCGCTCCGGCACGCGTTTTCTCCACGCCTTCGACGATCAGGCGATCGCCCGCTGCGAGCCCCTTGGCGATCAACCACGTGTTGCCGATGGCGCGTGAGGTGTCGACCGCGCGCTGTGCGACCTTGTTGTCGGCATCGACCACCAGCGCAAGGGCGTTGCCCTTCGCATCGCGCATGATGCCCTGCTGTGGCGCGAGAATGCCGCGCGGCTCGACCGCCTCATTGACGATCGCCTGCACATACATCCCCGGCAACAGCACTTCATCGGGGTTGGGGAACGTCGCGCGCAAGGTGACCGAACCGGTTTCCTGATCCACGGCCACTTCCGAGAACTTCAGTTGCCCCGTATGGCCGTATATCGTGCCGTCTTCCAATCGCAGCGACACTTCCGTGGCACCGGGATCGACCTGCCCGCTGCCCAGCATGCGCTTCAATCGCAGCAGCGACGCACTCGATTGATTCATGTCGACATACACAGGATCGAGCGCCCGGATCGTGGCCAGTGCATCGGTTTGATTGACGCCAACCAAGGCGCCCGCCGTCACGGCGCTGCGGCCGATCCGTCCGGAAATGGGTGCCGTGATCTTGGTGAATCGCAGTTGAATCTGGGCGCTTTCGAGCGCCGCTTTCTGCTGCGCCACATTGGCGACCGACTGCCGATAAGTGGCTTGGGCGTCGTCCGCATCCTGGCGTGCGACGGCATCGATCTTCACCAGATCGGCAAAGCGTTCCGACTTCAAGCGTGCGGCCGCCACGGTCGCCTGCGCATTGGCCAACGCCGCTTGCGCTTCGTTCACGGTCGCCTGGAACGGCGCCGGCTCGATTTGATACAGCACGTCTCCTGCCTTCACCAGCGATCCTTCTTCGAACAGCCGCGCCTTGACGATGCCGGCGACCTGCGGGCGCACTTCGGACATCAGGTAAGGCGTGGTCCGCCCGACGAGTTCGGTGGTGAGCGCCACCGGCTCCGCTTGCAGCGTGATCACACCCACCTTGGTCGGCGGCGGCGCGGCGGGCGGCGGCGGCTCGGACGTGCACGCGGCGATCGACAACAACAGGAACAGTGGTGCGAACTTCATCAGGGGCATGGCAACGATATCGAAACAGGTGATACGCGGCCATCGACCGCGCCGGGCATTAGAACGCGTAGAGAATGGACGCCGCGCCGAACGCGCTGGTGTCGCGTTCCACAATCGGGCTGTCGCGCGCATCGCCAAGCAGCGTCTTCACGCCGATGGTGGTGCTCGTCATCCAGCTTTTGTTGAAGCGATACGTCCACGTGGTGGTGAGCGCGGCGGACTTGAAACCGGCCGACGGCGAGTACGCCTCTAGCCCGGCACGGCTGCGCGCGGCGTTCGATCGGCTCACGCCAAACCAGGTATTCATGTAATCGTCGTTGGCCCACGTGGTGCTGGCGCCCAACGAAATCGTGCTTTCGGGCGACTGGAATACCGCGTAGCTCGCGCCGAGGTCTACCGTGGCGCCGTAGTTCGACTTCAGCGCCTGGCGGGCATCGATCGAGAAGCTGGCGCGGCCGGGCTTGTACTCCACGAACCCGCCCGCCAAACCGTGGAAATCGACATCCGGCAAGCCGCGCAGTCGCGTATGGTCGGACGAATCCCGCCCCAGCCCCAAGCCCAGATAGACCCCTGCCGTCAGGTCTTGCGCGAGCGGCGCTTTCAGCCCCAGACCGGGCAAGCCGTTACGCGAGCCGATGAAAAAGGCGCCGGACTGGTAATTGAGCACCGGCACAGGCACCGCGCGGTAGTCGCGCGATCCTTCGTATTCCGGCACCACGCCCACGCCAACACCGATCATGCCCTGCGCCTGCACGTGCGCGGCGCACGCCAAGAGAAAAGGAAGGGCCAAGAGGGCCGGAGTTCGAAAGCGAAAATTGCGTGCTGCCACTGAGCTGTCCATCTGAAAATGCGCGGCGGGCGCGATCGCCCGCCACTGGTTTGCAGGGGATGCTAGGCGATAGCCGGCACAATAGACTCCGCCCTAAGGCGGGTTTTCCCTCGGTCGAAAGTCCCAATTGCTTAAGCAGGTGTTGCTAAGCGAAGGCTGGCCCGCTGCCACCGGGGGCACTCGATGTTCAGTCGCTTTTGCCATCGGCCGCCATCAGCCCTTCGCGCCAGGCGAAGGCGACGGCTTCCGTGCGATCGCCGAGCTGCAGCTTGGCCAACACGCTGCTCACGTGCGTCTTCACCGTCTTCTCGCTGATGTGGAGCGTTTCGGCGATGCGGTTGTTCGAGCGGCCCTTGGCAAGCTCCTGCAGCACGGCACGCTCACGGTCCGACAGCGGCTCGAAGGGATCGACCTGGGGGGTATTGACCCGTCGCACCACGGTCAGCACGCGCCGCGCGATCTTCGGATGGATGACGGCTTCGCCGCGTGCGACCCGCCGCAAGGTGTCGATCAGCTCGTCGCCCAGCATCGTTTTGACGAGAAACGAATGCGCGCCCGCCTCGATCGCCGAAAATGCCAGGTCATCGTCTTCGGTCGAACTCAAGACGACGATACGGCTGCCTGGACATTGCTGTGTGAGCGTAGCGATCACCGATGCGCCGGATGAGCCCGGCATCATCAGATCGAGAATGATCATGGCCGGCGCACGCGCGAGCGTCTGCGTCACGGCCTGCTGCCCGTCGGACGCCTCTCCCACGACTTCGAAATCGTCGGTGGTTTCGAGCAGGCTGCGAATGCCTTCGCGCACGATGGCGTGGTCGTCCGCAATCAACACGGTTGTTTTCATGGCGCGTCCTGGGAAGTCGGGTTATCGAAAAAAACGCGGATCGTGGTGCCCGCACCCGCCTCGCTATGCAATTCGAACTGGCCGTTGGGCAGCGTTTCGGCACGATGGCGCATATTGGTGAGCCCCATGCCGTCGCCGGTACCGGCCGCCACATCGAAGCCGTTGCCATCATCCACGATCAGCCATTCATACCGCTCGGCGTGGCGCCGCAGCGCTACCGTGACCTGCGTGGCAGCACTGTGACGCGCCGCATTGGAGGCCGCTTCCAGGGCGATCACCATCAGTTCGACGCCCAGTTCCGGACGTGCCTTCAAAGCCTCGTCGTCTTCCCTGCCCACCTCGACCGACAACGTAATATCGTTGCCGGAGAGCAGAACCGCCAGCGACTCCTGCAACGCCGCCGACAGACCCAATTCGCTGACGGTGGGCGCCGACAGCCGCGTGATGATGTTGCGCAGATCGTTTTGCAAATGATCCGTCAGCGCCAGCGCCGCCTCGGTGAGCCGCAGGCTCGCGGGGTCGTCGCGATGCTGTTTGCGCAGGATCGACAACTGCAGGCCCAGCGCAAAGCACCGCTGCTTGGCCGTGTCGTGCAGATCCCGCGCCAGACGATTGCGCTCTTCCAGCGCGGCCAGATTCTGTTTCACACGAATCACGTTGTTGAGCGCGTCGGCCATCGTGTCGAAGTTATCGGCCAACTGCCGGAATTCGTCCTTACCGTGATCGTTGATGCGCGCGCCCAGATTGCCGTCGGCCCATTGCGCAGCCGTCGCCTCGGCTCGCCGGATCCGCCGCAGCAGAAATCCCACGAGGATCAGCGCGTTGATGCAGCACGACCCCACGATATACGGCACCAGCCACGTCCAGCCGCGCGTCAGCGCGCCGCCCAGGATCTCGCTCACGCTCAAGCCCGCGATGCCCACCGTCATGACCGCACCCGGTTCGGCTGCCGGCGTGATCGACTGTATGCGCGACCAGCCACCGAAACGGTTGGGGCTGAGTGTCTCGCCGCCCGCCCGTCCCGCCTGGCGTGCTTCGACATCGCGCATGCCCTGCAGCAGTTCGGCATTGGCATTGGCCGGAAAACTGCACTGCGACCCGCCGTCGGAGAACGTCAACACAAGCCGGCCTTGCTCGATCGAATCCTGAAAATCATTGCGCGGATCCCCGCGTATGCCTTGTTGTTCATAAAGATTGCGCGTCAGCGACCGCATCAACCTGCCGCAGTCGGTGACCTGCGGCGTGTCCTGCTGCGTCAGGATCCGGTATTCATCGAAAGCATGGACGAGCGAACGCTCGAAGGCGGGTGATTCGATGCTGTGGCGTACATCGCGTTGATAGATCCAGCTGAAGACGGCCGTCAACCCGATCGTGGAGATGAACGACGTCAGCAACAGGCTCAGCGTGTACTTCCAGAACAACTTGCGCTGCCATGAGAACAAACTCGGCGACATGGGACGGGCGAGGCGGCGAGCGGTCATAGGCGAGGTAGAAAGCAGCAGCGCGCAAGCGCAGGAGAAGGGGCTGGGTCGTGTCTGGGGTGATGCGAGCGGGCTATTTCAACACACGCCGCTTTGCGGCCACCTGGGTGCCGGTCGTCTGAACCTCGCCTGGCCGAATCCGCGTGGGCGCGATGGATTCAATACTAATAATGAGCAAATTTGATGAAAATTCCACGCTCGCGCCGCCACACTGAGTCATCTCGTTACCGCCCACCTGCCATGTTTACTCACATCCGCGCAGTGCATCGCCTCGAATGGCGACCCCGGGTTCATGCTCGAGGTGCTGTTTTTACCCTCTTGCTGGCCTCGGCATGCCTGTCGTGGCACGCCGCCCGTGCGGAGCATGCACCGTCGGCAGGTGCCTCGGCGCCGCTTGCGGGGTCATCCCCACCCGTGTGCTCGCCTGCCGCCAGCGGCTTGTCAGGGTGCGGTACGGCCAGTAACAACAATGAGGACGCCGGTCATGCCAAGCCTGCGCCGGGGGCCGCGCCTGCCGCAACGCCCCCGGCAACGGCCCCTGCAACGGCCTCCGCCCCGGCCCCCCACCACCCGGCACAACGCGGCGATCCGCGGAAGGTGGCGCGCGGGGCGTTATTCTGGCAGTGGTTGTTCCGCTCCAAAGGCGCCTGAACGGCCAATCGTTCCGCTCGCACGATTCTTGCAAACCAAAAGCCATTGCGTGCGCGCAGCGCACCCCCTCGCTTAAGGAATGCAATGGCTACTCCCGACCAGAAATACATCGATTTCCTCTTGGAAAGCTCCATGCTGGCGCAAGCCCGGCAACGCGCGAAATCGTATGGCGGTCAGGGCCGGATGTGGATGCATGCCTATGCCGAAACGCGCCCGCGCGCCGTGTCGACCGTTGCATCGGTATGGTTTACCGCTTATCCCGGCGCCATCGTGACTGCTGAAGACGATTCGGTGCTCAAGACATTGGGCGATGCCAAGCTTTGGCAGGCCCTCTCCTCCATCGGTGTGCAAGCCATCCACACCGGCCCCACCAAGCTGGGCGGTGGGTTGAAGGGTTATGAAGTGACGCCCACGGTTGACGGCAACTTCGACCGATCAAGCTTCGTGATCGATCCCCGTTTCGGCACCGAAGAAGAGTACCAATCCATCAGCCGCATGGCATCGGCCTTCAACGCCATCGTGATCGACGATGTGATCCCGTCGCACACCGGCAAGGGCGCCGATTTTCGGCTGGCCGAACTGGCCTACGAAGATTATCCCGGCCTCTATCACATGGTCGAAATTCGCGAAGAAGACTGGCCGGTGCTGCCCGAAGTGCCGGAGGGACGCGATGCCGTCAACTTGCCGCCGGCAATCGTCGATATCCTCAAAGAGAAGTGCTACATCGTGGGCCAGTTGCAGCGCGTGATCTTCTTCGAGCCCGGCGTGAAGGAAACCGACTGGAGCGCGACGCCGCCCATCGAAGGCGTGGACGGCAAGATCCGGCGCTGGGTGTACCTGCATTACTTCAAGGAAGGCCAACCGTCGCTCAACTGGCTCGACCCGTCGTTCGCTGCGCAGCAACTGATCATCGGCGACGCCCTGCACTGCCTGGACGTGATGGGTGCGCGCGGCCTGCGACTGGACGCCAACGGTTTTCTCGGCGTCGAGCGGCGCTCGCATGAGAATGCCTGGTCTGAAAGCCATCCGCTCTCGATCGTGGGCAATCAGTTGCTGGCCGGCACGATCCGCAAGGCGGGCGGGTTCAGCTTCCAGGAGCTCAACCTGACGGTCGACGACATCGCATCGATGTCCAAGGGCGGTGCGGATCTCTCGTACGACTTCATCACGCGCCCCGCTTATCACCATGCGGTCGCCACCGGCGACACCGAATTTCTGCGTCTGATGCTGCGTACTGTGCATCAATACGGCATCGATCCCGCCTCGCTGATTCACGCCATGCAGAACCACGATGAGCTCACGCTGGAGCTGGTGCACTTCTGGACGCTGCATGCCAACGATACGTTCATGTTTCACGGCCAGACCTTGCCGGGCTCCATCCTGCGCGAGCACATCCGCGAGACGATGTATGAGAAGCTGAGTGGCGAGCATGCACCCTACAACTTGCGCTTCGTGACCAACGGCGTGGCCTGCACCTCGGCGAGTGTGGCTGCGGCCTCGCTGGGCATCCGAGAGCTGGACGCCATGAGCGCGGAAGAAGTGGAGAAGGTCAAGAAGGTGCACTTGCTGATGGCCATGTTCAACGCCTTCCAGCCCGGCGTATTCGCGCTGTCGGGCTGGGATCTGGTGGGCGCCTTGCCCCTGCCGGAGGAGCTGGTCGCCGATCGCATGGGCGATGGCGACACGCGCTGGATTCAGCGCGGTGCCTACGATCTGGTCGACGTCGATCCTGACGCGGCGTTTTCCAATGAAGGCATGCCGCGCGCCAAGGCGCTCTATGGCAGCCTGACGTCGCAACTCAACGATCCCGACTCGTTTGCCAGCAAGCTCAAGCGCATGCTGGCCGTGCGCCAGGCGTATGACATTGCCAGCAGCCGACAGGTGTCGATCCCCGACGTGACGAATCCTGCCCTGCTGCTGATGATCCACGAGCTGCCGGCCGGGCGCGGCACGCAGATCACGGCGCTGAACTTCGGCGCTGAACCGATCAGCGAAAACGTCGTGCTGGAAAATGTGTCGCCCGGCCCCGTGATCGACATGATCAATGAGCAGATCGAAGGCGACCTGCTGGAAGACGGGCAACTCACGATCACACTGGATCCGTACGAAGGCCTTTCATTGCGGGTGGTAAGCGTGCCGAGTGCGTCGGTCGATGTCTGACGGTGCACAGGTCGCCGTTGGCGTGGACGGTTGCAAGGGCGGATGGTTTGCCGTCAAGCGCGACAGGGCCAGCGACACCATCGAGGTTGCTGTGCTGGCGACCTTTGCACAGCTTCTGGATTGGGCCCCCGCACCGGCGGTGATCGGTATCGACATGCCGATCGGGCTGGCCACCGCCGCATCGCGCGACTGCGATACCGAGGCCCGCAAACGCTTGGGATGGCCGCGTGCCACATCCGTATTTTCACCGCCCGTGAGGGCCGTGTTGGGGGCGTCGTCTTATGAAGACGCCTGTGCGCGCAATCGCGCAGCCGTCGGCCGCGCCATGTCCAAACAAGCATTCAACATCCTGCCCAAAATCTCTGAAGTGGATGCCGTGCTGCAAACGCTGCCCAAACACCCTCAGCGCGTGTTCGAGGTCCATCCTGAACTGGCGTTCATGGCACTGGCCCAGCCGCGCAGCGGAGCAAGCGATGGCAAACGGGGCGGCTTACAAAGCAAAGGCCTGATTGAACCCAAGCGCACCGCAGCCGGTCACGCACGTCGGCTGGCACTGATGCCGGCCGACTATCGAATCGCTGTCGATCGTGCACTTGCTCATCTGCAGCGCGCGCAATGCGCAGCGGATGACGTCCTGGACGCCTTCGCTGTGTTGTGGAGCGCCGAGCGGTGCGCGAGGGACGAGGCCATTGCGATCGCCACGACGCGCGAGATCGATGCAGTGGGGCTGGAAATGAATATTCGGTATTGAGGCGCCCTGCCTCGCACGTTATTGCGGCTCGATCTTCGCCGTCTCTACCCAGCCCTTCCAACGCTGCACATCCTGCACCACGAACGCTTTGAAGGCTGCGGCGTCCATGGCCTGCGGCTGCAATCCCAACTGAGTGAAACGCTGCTGCGTATCCGCGTCGTTCACGGCCTCGCGTACGAAACCGTTCATCGTCGTCACCACTGCGTCGGGCGTACCGACCGGTGCGGAGATGCCCAGCCACCCTTCCACCACAAAGCCGGGATAACTGCTTTGCGTGGTGGGCACCTTGGGCCATGACGGACTCGGCGACTGACCGGTCACGGCGATCGGCTTGAGCCTGCCGCCGGCGATCTGCCCCATCGCCGTGAGGTAGTCGACAAAGGCGAACTGAATCAGTCCACCGCTCAGGTCGGTCAGGATCTGCGTCACGTTTTTATAGGCTGCGCCTTCGACCTTCAAACTCGCATATTGCTTGAGCAGTTCGGCCGGCACTTGCGACGAAGAACTGTAGTAGCCGAAAAAAACTTTCTCAGGTGTCTCGCGCGCAGCGGTCACGAGTTCAGCCAACGTGTTGAATCGGCTGTCGGGCGCCACAACCGCAACGGTGCCGAACTTGCCGATCATCGCCACATCGACGAAATCGCGCGCGGCGTTGTAGGGGAGGTTCTTATACAAAAATTGATTGGCCGACTGCGTTGAGTTGGTCGACAACAGCAGCGTATAGCCATCGGGTGCAGCCTTCTGCACGGTGGTGGTACCGATGATGCCGCCGGCACCTGCGCGGTTCTCAACGACCACGTTCATGCCGTGCGCCTGACTCAGGTACTTGGCCAGCGTGCGCGCGGTGAGGTCGGCCGCCCCGCCCGCGGCCGACGGCACCACGAGTGTCACGGGCTTGGTGGGCCACGCATCCGCCGCGATGGCGTTTGCTCCCGTAGCCAACGCGCTCAACGCCAGTATGCTGAGGCTAAAGCGGTGCAATACCGAACTGAAAAACATGATCTGTCTCCTGAAGGATGGCTCGGATCTCGCCGTCCGATGCCGCGAAAATGTCGGTTGAATCAAAGCGGTGACGACGTTGCAGCAGGCGCGGCAGGCGGAACCGATGAGGCAGCATCGGCAGCAGCCGACGACGCGCCAAACTGGCGGGCATACCACTCAAAAATAGCCTCGGCGCTCGCCTGCCAGTGCGCGCCATACATCATGCTGTGCGGCTGATCAAGCAGGCACCGATACGCCAGCCCCAGAAAGCGCGCGATCGCCTCGTCCTGCCCGGCAGGATGGCGCGCGGGATCGTCCCGCTCGGCTTCGAAACAGATGCCTGGGCAGGTAATGCCGGCGGGATCAACGGACACGCGCAATAGATAGCGATCGTTAAGTACACGCGGGCTTTCGGCACTCAATCTGGCGACAACGCCCGACACGTCATCCCCGTCGTCCGCACCGACGAAACGGCTACGAATCTCGCCCTCATCCGGCGGCGGCCGCAAGCCTTGGTGCGACACAGCAGGCAACGCCTGCGCGCCCGCGAGATTGCCCGGCGGCGACGGCGCCAGCAGCACCAGGCCCCGCACCCTTCGATGACTTGCCGACAGCATGGCCGGCACCGCCCCCATACTGTGGCCGACGACAACCACGGGACGATCGAGCATGGCGCATGCTCGGCGCACGCACGCACCCAGGTTTTCGATACCCAGCTCCGCAAAGCCGGAAGCATCGGCCAACTCACCGTGCCCGGGCAGATCGATGGCATAACAGTCGATCTGCCGCTGCGCGAAATAGCTTAGGTAGTGCGCGTAGCACCAGGCGCCGTGATACGCGCCGGGGACAAACAGCATTGCAGGTGTCGGGATCGAACCTTCAGCGGGCGCATGGCGCCCGACCACCAATTCGAAATCGCTCCCGCGCAAACGCGGCAGGCGGTCGATGCCGGAGAAATCCAGGTGTGCGAGAGGTGCGGATGGGGTGCTGGTCGATGAGCGCATAGCCGCCATCTTAGGAGGCGGCAGTCGATAAGAAAAATTAAAATATCATATCGGCACATCAGAAAAATCTATTCTGCGAGAAGCGATGTTTTCACTGCAGATCTGCCGCTATTTCGTTTGGGTCGCCGAAACGGGCAGCTTTCGTGCAGCAGCGCTGCGCGCACATCGGTCGCAACCGGCCATTTCGCTGGCCATCAAGGATATGGAGGCACGGCTGGGGCAACCGCTTTTCGAACGCGGCAGCCCGATCGTGCTGACGGCATTCGGGCGCGAATGCCTGGAGGTGATCAAGCGCCTGGTCGAGCACGCGCATTCGGTCGATGAATTGCTTTCGAGCATGGCCCGGCGCAATACGCGCTTTCTGCGTGTCGCCAGCATCATGTCGTTCGCCACGCATTGGATGCCGCAGCTGATCGAACAATTTCGCGCCCAGCATCCGCAGGTCGCGCTGCAGATCCAGGACCACAATTCCGAAGGCGTCGAACGCCTGGTGCTGGACGGCCAGATCGATCTGGGTATCTGCAGCGAAGTGAGCCACGATCCGCGACTGAAGTTCACGCCGTTGCTGGAAGACACGTTCGGACTCGTCTGCCATCGCGGCCATCCGCTGGCCGAGCGCAAATCGCTCACATGGCAGCAGATCGCCACCTTGCCCAACATGATCGGCACCGTGGCGCATCGGCAGCTCGACGGCTATCCCCAGGCCGCATTCCTGCGCCATCCCGATTTCTTCGTGTCCAACATGCTGTCGATGATCGCCATGCTGGCACGCGGCATGGGCGTCACGGTGCTCGCACAATTGGGCGTGCCCCCCGATCGCGACGACCTGGTCTTCGTGCCGTTGAAAAAGCCCAGCATCGTTCGTCGGCTGGGCATCATGCAGCTTGCCGATGCAACGCCAACCGTTGCCAGCCGCGCGATGGAGGATTTGCTCTTGACGGTGGTGGCTCAGGCCGGTTAGCCGGCCGTGACGGTCATGCCCCCATCGGCCATCACCACCGCCCCCACCATAAAGCTGGCACGGTCCGACGCCATGAACGCCACAATCTCGGCGATTTCCTCAGGCTGCGCCGCACGACCGATCGGCGCGCCCTGACCGTGCTCGGCGAGAAATGCGGGACCATCTTCAACCACGTCGTCGAGAATGTTGGTCAGCACATCGCCAACACCGATCGCATTGACGCGTATGCCGTGACCGATCGCTTCGAGGGCCAGCGTGCGCGTGAGTTGCGCCAATGCCCCTTTCGACGCGGTATACGCAGCGATGGTGGGGAAGGCAAAGTAGGACGCATAGGAGGCAATGTTGACGATCGCGCCACTTTTCTGGGGGATCATTGCCTTGACAGCTTCGCGGCAATGCAGGAACGCCGCCGTGGCATTGACCGCCTGAATGCGTTCCCAATCGGCGCGCGTCATGTCGACGACCAATTTGTTGATGATGATCCCGGCGTTATTCACGAGGATGTCCAGGCGCCCGAACTGGTCGACGGCGACCGCAACCGCATGTTCTGCGGCCCCGTCCTGTGTAATGTCGGCGACCACAGGCACGAGCCCCGGGCGCGCAAGCGCCTCCACGCTGCCGTCGATGTCTTCAGCGACGACTTTTGCGCCGCGGGCATGCAGCATCAACGCGATGGCGCGCCCGATGCCGCTGGCCGCGCCCGTTACCAGAGCAACCTTGCCGGCAACTTCATCTTGATGAATAGCGATGTTTTGAGTCATGTCGAATCTCTCATTGAAGCGACGGGCAGCGGAATGCAGCCATGCGTGCGGTAGGGCACGCACTGTCGCGAAACAGGGATTCACTTTCTCAAACCAGGGCTCACCGTGCTTTCGCGCTATTGCTGCAGCTGTTGGGATCTTGCTCGAATCGCACGGCCACACGCATTAAGATAGCCGCATGAGCCCATCGTCGCGCCTGTTTTCAAGAGATCGCAGCACCGCCGAACACTTCGGCGCGTACCTCCCTGGTCAGGCAATCGACTTCGACGACCAGCATGCGTGGCGGGACGTCTACGTGCGCATTCTCACGCACCAAACCACCACGCAAAGCGTATTGGTGCCGGCGGTGGCCGAACCGTTGATCGTGTGGATATTGGCCGGCACGGCAAATGTGGAAGAACGCGTCCTGGGCGGCGAATGGAAAGCGTCCATCGTCAACGCGGGTGACTTTTTCCTGACCACCACAACCGCGCCTTACGAGATGCGCTGGCAGACCATCGACTGCGATGCCTTTCAGGTGATGCACTTGTACCTGGGTTTGCCGATATTGGACGCCGCGCGACGCGACGTGCTCGGGCGCAACACTGTGCCATTGCGCTTACGGGAGGTTTCGGGCCAGCGCGATCCCGTGCTCTCGTCGTTACTCGATCGGCTGAAAACCGAGAGAATGGCCACGCGCAATGCGAGCCCGCTATTCGTGCAAGGCATTGCCCAGGCGCTTGCCGTTCATCTCGTGCGCAGTTATCGCGATCCCGATATGACGCGTACGCCTGCAGCCAGCGCATTACCGGCCTTCAAACTGCGCCAGGTGACGGCGCACATGGACGAGCACCTTGCCGCGCCCTTCGACCTTGCCATGCTCGCCAGCATCGCGGGCATGAGCGAATATCATTTCAGCCGGCTCTTCAAACGTGCCACGCGGCTGGCACCGTCGCTGTATTTCATCCGTCTGCGCATCCAGCGCGCGCGCGAACTGCTCGCCGAAAGTGACCTGAGCATCATCGACATCGGCTTGGCCGTGGGCTATTCGAACGCCAGCCACTTTTCGCAGATCTTTCGGCGTGAAGTGGGCATCACACCCAGCGAGTACCGAAAGGGAGGCGGTCTGCTCGCCTAGCGCCGATGGGGCATCCTGCTGAATACGCCACCGCTGCCGCGACGCCCCGCCGCCTCATTCACACGACTTGCGTCACCACTTCGCGTGTCGCGAACCAGCCATCCAGGTTCTTCAGCACCAGATCCGCCATGGCCTTGCGCGTTTCATGCGTGCCGCTGGCGATGTGCGGCAACAGCACCACGTTGTCCATCGACCACAGCGCTTCCGGCGTCTTGGGTTCATGCTCGAATACGTCCAGGCCCGCCCCCGCAATCTCGCCCGCCTGCAGCGCCTGCACCAGGGCCGCTTCGTCGACCACACTGCCGCGCGCCACGTTGATCAGATACCCGTCTTGCCCCAACGCCTTGAGCACCTCGGCATTGACGATGTGCCTGGTGGCGCTGCCGCCCGGCAAGGCCAGCACAAGATAATCGCTCTCGCGCGCCAGACTCACCACATCCTCGCAATAGCGGTAATGCGCAGGCACATCGGTACGCGCACGGCGGTTGTAGTACGCGATATCCATCCCGAAGGCTTCGGCGCGCGCCGCGATCTGGCGCCCGATATTGCCCAATCCAACGATGCCGCAGCGCTTGCCGCCGATCTTGCGGCCCAGCCCGAACGACTCGTTGGGCCAGCGTCCGGCCCGCACGAAGCGGTCCGCTTCGGCGATGCGCCGCGATACCCCGAGGATCAAGGCCAACGCCGTATCCGCCACGCAATCGTCCAGCACGCCCGGTGTATTGGTGACCACCACGTTGCGCGCGTGCGCAGCGTCGATATCGATCGGGTCGTAGCCCACGCCGAAGCTGTTGATCACCTCCAGCGCGGGCAGGCTATCAATCAGCGTCTTGGTTGCACCGAATCGTCCGCTGGTCACGATGCCGCGTACCGTGGCGCCATGCTCGCGCAGGAAGGTCTCCTTATCCTCGATCGTCCACCATTTGTGCAGACGATATTTGCCTTCGAGATAGGCGATGATTTCGGGGATGAGCGGTCCCACCATCAGCAAATCGATGGCGTGGGTATCGGCGTTATCTTTCATGGCATCCGTAAGGGTTAAGGCGGCAGTCAGACCGGTTAGCGGTCTTCATTGACGCTCATTAATTGACGCTGAGTTTGCGGGTTTCGATGATCTTGCCGTATCGGGCGCGATCCTGCGCGGCTATTTTCATCAGTTCTTCGGGCGTCGAACCATGCGCGATCGCGCCCTGCTCGATCAGATTCTTCTTTACCTCTGGGTTATCGGCGGCATCGCGCACCAGTTGCGAGAGCTTGTCGACGACGGCTTTGGGTGTGCCCTTGGGCGCCATCACGGCCGTCCAAGACCCGGCGTTCGCGTCCTTGACCCCTGCCTCATCGAGCGTGGGCACGTTCTTCATCACCGGCGAACGCTGCTCGCCGGTCACCGCCAGCGCACGCAGATTGCCCGAATTCACGTGCGACGTGGTTTCCAGCACCGAGGCAAAAAGCATATCCACATGACCGGCAATCAGATCGGTCATGGCCGGGCCGCCGCCTTTGTAGGGCACATGCATGAGCGTGGTGCCGGTGGACTGCTGGAACACCTCGCCCGCCATATGCGGCGCGCCGCCCGTGCCCGAACTGGCAAAGGTGTATTTGCCGGGATCGGACTTGGCCAGTGCAATCAGCTCGGCCACCGAATTGGCGGCGAGCTTGGGCGACACGACCAACGCAAACGGCAGATCGCAAAACATGGCGACCGGCGCAAATGCCTTCTCAGGATCGCTCTGCAGCTTGTAGAGCCACGGGTTGATGGCAAGCATCCCCGAGTTGGCGAACAGCACGGTATACCCATCGGGCGTGGCACGCGCCACCACGTCGGCTGCGATCTGGCCGGCTGCGCCCGGGCGGTTTTCCACCACAAACGATTGGCCTGTCGCCCGGGCCAGTTGCGTGGCCAATAGCCGCGCGGCGATATCGGTGCCGCCACCCGGCGAGAAAGGCACCACCATCGTCACGGGCCGCGTGGGATACGTGTCTTGCGCCTGGGCTGCCCAGGGCAGGCACGCGGCGCTCGCCACGGCTGCCAGCATGCGGACCCGCACACGCGATTTCGGTGTGATCTTCATCTTTTGTCTCCTTGCAGGATTGATTATTCGCGTCGCGTTGTGGGGTACGACGTCGGTCGAGCTCGATGCAGTATAGAAATCAAATTCGCATCGTTTCGCTTTGAGCTATAAATAACATCGATCAATACTGGTTTTGAATCGATGGAATTTCGCCAACTTGTCTGTTTTGTGGCCGTCGCCGAGGAGTTGCACTTCGGCCGTGCGGCCGAGCGCCTGTGCATGACACAACCGCCGTTGAGCCGCCAGATCCAGTTGCTGGAGCAGACGCTGGGCGTGTCGCTCTTCGATCGAAACAGCCGCCATGTGCACCTCACCGCAGCCGGACGACGCTTTCTGGAGGACGCGCGCCAATTGCTGGCCCACGCCGAGCGGGCTGCACAGATGGCTCGGCGCACATCCGAGGGCGAGGCGGGCAGCATGTCACTCGGATTTACGGCGGTGGGCGCCTATCGGCTCATGCCGGCGCTATTGGTGCGCGCGCGTGAGGTGCTGCCCGACGTGGATATCCAGCTGCGCGAGATGGTGTCGGCCGGCCTTGGCGATCTGCTGACCGCCGGCGAGCTGGATCTCATCCTCACGCGGCAGTTGCCGCGCACACCCGGCCTTCAACATCATCTGATCGAGCGCGAGCCATTGGTGCTGGCGCTCACGCCGAATTCGCCGCTCGCCCACTACGACGCCGTGCCCCTGAGCGCGCTGCATCGCCAACCCTTCCTGCTCTATGGGCCCAACGAGAGCCGGTATTTCTATGAACGCATTCTGGGCGCGTTCGGCCTGGCAGACGTCACGCCGCAGATCGTGCAACTCGCGGGCCAAACGCATACGTTGCTGGCGCTGGTGCGCGCAGGCCTGGGCGTGGGCATCGTGCCGGATTCGGCGCGCGAGCTGAGGTTGGAAGGCGTGATCTTTCGCCCGCTTGCCCAGGAAAACATGCATGCCGATATTTACCTCGCCTGGCGCAGCCAGCACGACAATCCTGCGCTGACGGCGTTCTTGGCGCGGGTGGCGAATGTGCCGCAAGCAACGGTATCGACCTCAGCGCCGGCACACTGACGACTGCTTGCATCCAGGCCGTGCCCGAGCGCGCGCCGGCTCGCCCCGACGCCGCGGCTTGCAAGCGCGGCGTCTCACTGATTTCTTCGATCAATTTGCTATGGCAGATCAAGCAGGCGCTCGATCAGGGCGCCGCCACATCCTTGACCTGCAGGCGGTCCGCCACGGCTTGCCGGCGCAACGAATTCAGAAACACGATCACGAAGATGGCGGACAGCACCAGCACGATGGTGGGACCCGGCGCGCTATCGATGAATACGCTGATCCAGATGCCGATGATCGCCGATGCTACGGCCACGGCAACCGCTGTCCACAACATGACGCCGAAGCTGCGGGTAAGCAACAAGGCAATCGCGCCGGGTGCAATCAGCAGTGCAATCGCCAGGATGATACCCACGGCTTTCAGCGCGCCCACGATGGCCAGCGAGATCAACGCGAGCAAACCGTAGTGCAGCGCACGCACTGGCAGGCCGACCGTCTTGGCTTGCACCGAATCGAACGCATGCAGCAAGAGATCGCGCCACTTCAACGCGATCGCACCGGCCACGATCAACGTGATCACGCCGCTTTCGATGATGTCGGGCCAACCCACACCCAGCATGTCCCCAAACAGGATGTGGTCGAGGTGCACCTCGCTGCTGATCTTCGTGTACATCACCAGCCCTAAGCCAAACATGCCCGAGAAGACCACGCCCATTACCGTGTCTTGCTTGATGCGGCTGTTTTCCTTCAGGTAACCCACGGCCAGGGCGCAGCCCATGCCGGCGGCGAACGCGCCCACGGCAAACGGGATGCCGATGATGTAGGCCAGCACCACGCCTGGAAAGACGGCATGCGACACCGCATCGCCCATCAACGCCCAGCCTTTGACGACCAGAAAGCACGACAGCAGCGCCGTGGGAATGGCCACGAGAACCGAAATGATCAGGGCCTGACGGATGAAATCGAAGGTGAGCGGCAGATAGAGGATATCGAGGATCAGGCTCATGCCGCGGGCGCTCCGGTTTCCAGCACTTGCGCGGCGCGCCGGCGTGCCGCCAGCATGCCGTGCTTGGGTGCGAAGAAAAACGCCGTCAGAAAGATGAGCGTTTGCAGCACGACGATGATGCCGCCGGTTGCGCCATCGAGGTAGTAGCTGGTGTAGGCGCCGATGAAGCTCGTGCCCGCGCCGATTGCCACACTTAAACCCAACAACTTCGGGAACCGATCGGTGAGCAGATACGCAGTAGCACCTGGTGTGACCACCATAGCGACCACCAGAAACGCGCCCACCGTTTGCATGGCGGCGACGGTTGATACCGAGAGCAACGTGAAGAACAAAAGCTTCAGCCGTGCAGGGCTCAAGCCAATCGAGCGCGCGTGGTTTTCATCGAAGAACACGACCATCAGGTCTTTCCACTTGAGCAGCAGAATCGCCAGCGACACGAAACCGATGATCGCCAGTTGCAGCGTATCGGCGGGCGTGATGGCCAGCACGTTGCCCAGCACGATGGTTTGAATATTCACGGAAGTGGGCGACAGCGACACCATGAAAAGCCCCAAACCGAAAAAGCCCGAGAACACCAAGCCGATGATCGCGTCTTCCTTCAAGCGCGTGCGGTGATTGAGCAGCAACATCGCACCGGCGGCTAAGCCGCCCGAGAAAAATGCGCCAATCGAAAACGGCAAACCCAGCATGTAGGCACCGGCCACGCCCGGCACAATCGCATGCGACAGCGCATCGCCGATCAACGACCAGCCCTTGAGCATCAAATAGCACGACAGGAACGCACACACGCCGCCCACCAATGCCGATACCCACATAGCGTTGACCATATAGCCATAGCCGAACGGTTGAAGGAGCACGTCCATCAGTCGGCTCCCTTCCAATCATCGTCGCCGGGTCCGGGCCGCTCGCGCACGGCCGACTTGCCGCCCCAGATCACCAGGGGCCGTTCATCATCGGTGATGATGCCCACCGCGCCTGCGCCCGAGTCGGCGTCGCTTTGCTGGAAATCGAAGTGGCGCAGCACGCCTCCGAACGTGCGTGCCAGATTCTCATGCGTAAACACCTCTTGCGTGGTGCCGTGCGCCAATACGGTGCGATTGATGAGCACGGTGCGATCGCAGAACTCGGGCACGCTGCCCAGGTTGTGGGTTGAGACCAGCATCACGCGGCCTTCCGCGCGCAGCCCGTCGAGCAATTGAATGATGGCGTCTTCCGTTTTCACATCCACGCCGGTGAACGGCTCGTCGAGCAGGATCACGCGGCCATCCTGGGCCAATGCGCGCGCAAGAAAGATTCGCTTCTTCTGCCCGCCCGAGAGTTCACCGATCTGACGCTTGCGAAAATCGGCCATCCCCACGCGCGCCAGCGCCTGATCGACGGCCTCGTGATCGGCAGGCCGCGCGCGGCGCAGCATATTCATGTGGCCATAGCGGCCCATCATCACCACGTCTTCGACGAGTACCGGGAAGTTCCAATCGACCTCTTCGCTCTGCGGCACATAGGCGATCAGATTGCGCTTGATCGCAGCCGGCACCGGCATGCCCAGTACCGAAATCGACCCCGTCGCCAGGCGCACAAAACCCATGATCGCCTTGAAGAGCGTGGACTTGCCGCTGCCGTTCACGCCCACTAGCGCGGTGATCGTGCCGGTGGGAATCTCGAAGGTCGCGTCGTGCAATGCCGTATGGCCATTGCGGTAAGTGACGGTGGCGCCCTGAACGGACAGCCCTGAACCGGAAGTGTCCATCGCGCCGGGGGTCACTGTGCGATCCCCTTGGCAATCGTCTCGCTGGTCACGCGCAGCAGATCGATATAGGTGGGCACCAGGCCGCCCTCGGCACTCAAGGAATCCACATACAGCACGCCCCCGTAGTTCGCCCCGGTTTCACGCGCCACCTGCTGCGCCGGCGCGGCCGAAATCGTGCTTTCACTGAACACGGCAGGAATCTTGTTGGCCTTCACTGCATCGATCACGCGGCGTACCTGCTGCGGCGTGCCTTGCTGGTCGGCGTTGATGGGCCACAGGTAGAGTTCTTTCATCCCGAAATCCCGCGCCAGGTAGCTGAATGCCCCTTCGCTCGATACCAACCAGCGGCGCTCGGCCGGAATCGCCTCGAGTTGCGCGCGGATCGGTGCGATGGTGGCATTGATTTTCTTCTTGTACGCCTCGGCATTGGCGCGATAGGTGTCCGCATTGGGCGCATCGTATTTGACGAGCGCATCGCGAATATTGTCCACATAGATCAACGCGGCAGACGGCGACATCCAGGCGTGCGGATTGGGCTTGCCCGAATACGGGCCGTCGGCAATCCCCATCGGCGTCACACCATTCGAAATCACCACGCTGGGCACATTATCCAGGCGCTTGAGAAAGCGCTCGAACCACAGCTCGAGACCCAACCCATTCCACAGCACCAGTTGTGCATCGCGCGCCTTGAGAATATCGCCTGGCGTGGGCTGATACTCGTGGATCTCGGCACCCGGCTTGGTGATCGAAACGACGGTGGCGGCATCGCCGGCCACATTGCTGGCGATATCGGCAATCACGGTAAACGTGGTGACGACCTTGAACTTCTCCGCAGCCTGGGCTTGATTAGCGGTCAGTCCCAAAAAAGCAGCCATCGCGACCGCCACTGCCGCCGCGCCGAGCATCCTGCGTCCACCGTTCAGTACCATTTTCTCTCCGAGCCATGCCGTCAGATAAGGGATTACACAAACTGTCGATCGAATATAGCATTGGCTATAATCTACAGTCTAGACTATGTGGATGGATAGCAAGCGCCATTCCAGTCCATTAAGATGTGGCCTTCCCCATCGCCGAAGAGGTTGCCGCACGGCACTCGCATGACCAAGAACACGCCCTGTACCCCTGCAAAGTCCGATTTGATGGCCGCTGCCATCCAGGTCGAAAACTTTCGCCAAGTCCGACAAGCCCGCAGCCAGGAGCGGGTAGAAGACTATGTGGAGCTGATTTCGGATCTGATCCGGGATGGTGGCGAGGCGCGCCAGGTCGACCTGGCCGCCCGCATCGGGGTCACGCAGCCCACGGTGGCCAAGATGCTCAGCCGGCTGGTGGAAGCCGGTTATGTGGTGCAGAAGCCGTATCGCGGGGTCTTCTTGACGGAAGCCGGTGAGCAACTGGCCGAGGCCAGCCGCCGGCGTCATCAGATCGTCGAGCGGTTTCTGGTGGCCGTGGGCGTCGATGAAGATTCGGCACGACGCGATGCGGAAGGGATCGAGCATTATGTGAGCGAAGCCACGCTGGCCGCGTTTGTGGCATTTCTGGCGCGGCAAGAACCACAGGCTTGACCCAGTTAGGCCCCTGGCCAACGAAGTGTGTTGGCCGGCTAACTTTGCCAAACCGATATTTGCTGAACCTATCTTCGCCGAACCGATATGCGCCCAAGAGGCAGCGGCGGCGCGGTTATTGAAAGCTCCATGCGCTCCTGCCGTGATTAACGTGAGCCGCGCTCACGCTAATCACAAGCCATTTTCTCGCTATTTATCTTATAAATCCTGGTTGTTCGCATGCGCCGTATGAGGCGCCTCATCACCCAGGATTTCGTCATGTCTTTGCTCTTGCCGACCACCCTCGTGGGGTCTTACGCCCAACCCGATTGGCTGATCGATCGCGCCAAACTCGGCGGCCGGTTTCCGCCCCGCGTGCGCGCACAAGAACTGTGGCGCGTGGCGGATGAGTGGCTCGAGCAAGCTCAAGACGACGCCACCATCCACGCCATTCGCGAGCAAGAACGTGCCGGCCTGGACATCGTGACCGACGGCGAGATGCGCCGCGAGAGTTACTCCAACCGCTTCGCTACCGCGCTCGACGGCGTGGATATCGACAATCCCGGCACGGCCCTGGATCGCAGCGGCCACCCCAATCCGGTGCCGCGTGTGGTGGGCAAGATTCGCCGCCGTCACGCCGTGCAAGTCCGCGACGTGCAGTTTCTGCGTGCCCACACCGATCGCCAGATCAAGATCACGGTGCCCGGCCCCTTCACCATGGCCCAGCAAGCGCAGAACGATTTCTACGACAACGAAGTTGACATGGCCATGGACTATGCCGCAGCCGTAAACGAAGAAATCCGCGACATGTTTGCGGCCGGTGCCGACGTGGTTCAGATCGATGAGCCCTACATGCAAGCCCGCCCGGAAAAGGCGCGCGAATTCGGCGTCGAGGTGTTGAACCGCGCGCTGGACGGCATCACCGGCACCACCGCCGTGCATATCTGCTTCGGCTACGCCGCCGTGATTCACGCGCGTCCCTCGGGCTACTCGTTCCTGCCCGAGTTGTGTGGTTGCAAAGCGCACCAGATCTCCATCGAGACGGCGCAGTCCAACCTCGATTGCGCCGTGCTCGACGACCTGTCGAACAAATCGATCATGCTCGGCGTGCTCGATCTGTCGACCAACGAGATCGAAACGCCCGACGTCGTGGCCGCGCGCATTCGCCGCGCCCTGCCCCACGTGGCGCCCGAACGCCTGGTGATCGCCCCCGACTGCGGCCTGAAATACCTGCCGCGCGATGTGGCCTTCAACAAGATGCGCGCCATGGTCGACGGCACCCGCATTGTGCGCGACGAGTTGGCGAAGACGACCGGCAACGGCTCCGTCAACGGCAAGTAAGGACACCGCATCATGTTTCGTAAAGTGCTGGCCGTGCTGGCCGCGACCCTGCTCGTGCCGGCTGTGCATGCGGCCGAGTTCCCCACGCATCCCATCACCATCGTGGTGCCGGTGCCACCTGGCGGCATCGTCGATCTCGCGGCGCGATTGGCGAGCGAACCGCTCACTCGCGGGCTCGGCCAAGCCACCGTGGTCGACAACCGCACCGGCGCCAGCGGCAACATCGCCTACAACATGGTGGCCGCCGCGCCGCCGGACGGCTACACGCTGCTCGCGTCGTATTCGATGTACCACGCGGGCAACCCGTCGATGTTCACCGGGCTGCATTGGACCAAGGAATCGTTCAAGCCCGTGGCGATGATTGCCGTAGCCCCTCAGGTCATGGTGGTGCACCCTTCGTTGCCGGTGCACAACCTGAAAGAGCTGGTGGCGTATGCCAAAGCGCACCCGGGTGAGATCAACTATGCGTCGCAAGGCAGCGGCTCGGTGCCGCACATCGGCATTGAATTGTTCAAGCAAATGAGCGCCACCGACATGGTGCACGTGCCCTACAAAGGCTCGGGCCCCGCGATCCAGGATGTGCTGTCGGGCCGTGTGCAGGTGTTCCTGACCACACCGCCCTCGGTGATGGGCCACATTCAGCAAGGCAAACTGCGCGCGATTGCGGTTGCCAGCAGCGCGCGCCACCCCATGATCCCCGACGTGCCCACAGCCGCCGAGCAAGGGTTTGAGGGATTCGAACTGGATGCGTGGGTCGCGCTGTTCGCACCGGCAGGTACGCCTGACGACGTGATCGCCAAGATGTCGACGGCGCTTCAGAAGGGGCTGCAATCGCCGGACGTGATCGAGAAGGCGCGCGGCGCCGGTATCGAGGTGCGGTATCAGGATCAGAAGACGTTGGGTGAAACGGTCGAGGCCGATACCAAGCACTGGTCGGGTGTGATTACGTCGGCCGGGATTACGGCGAACTGAAGCGTTGTCCGTCTCACAAACGATCGGGCCGCCATCTCATCGATGGCGGCCCGATTTATTTCGGCAAATCAACGATCCACAGTGCGAATGTGAATGCTGTTGCAGGTGTATTCGCTATGCGGTGCACCAGGCATCGATCACGACGGCATCACCGCATCAACGCCACTGCTTCGGATCCGTCGCAGCTTGGCAACCATACGGCGGCAGCACGTTCTGGAACGTGGCATGCAGCTTGTCGCAGCCCCACTTATTGATCGGGCCTGGCATGCGGCTGTTCAGCTCGATGCCGACTTCCTGATACGGGCTTTCCGTGTTGCTTACGTAGCTGTACCAGCGCCATCCAAAGATCACGACGGCGGCGATCACGATAATGAGCAAGAACTTCAACACTTTCATTTGGGGTACTTCGTTTAACTGAGGGGCACGCACTCTAGCAATCGCGCCCGCTTCGGGAGCGGCGGATTGCATTCGGTTGCGAATTATTTTCCTCTGCGCTATGGCACCAAATACAAAACCCGCGATCTTGCGAGCGCGGGTCTGTAAGTCTTCCAGCCGTAACCGCCGACTTTAGAACGGAATATCGTCGTCCATATCGGCCAAGTTAGCGGCGCCGCCACCCTGGTTGCCGCCATTGCCGCCGGCCGGTGCGCTGGGCGCCGGACGCTGCGGAGCAGCACGCGGCGCGCTGCGTTGCTGTTGCGGAGCACGGCCTTCGTAGCCGCCGCCGGTGTCGCCACCGCCGAAACCACCACCTTCGCCACCGCCTTCACGGCCACCCAGCATTTGCATCTGGTCGGCCACGATTTCGGTGCTGTAACGATCAGCGCCGGTGTCTTTGTCTTGCCACTTGCGGGTCTTCAGACGACCCTCGATATACACCGGGCGGCCCTTGCGCAGGTACTCGCCGGCGATTTCAGCCAAGCGGTTGTACATGACCACACGGTGCCATTCGGTTTCTTCCTTGCGCTCGCCCGACGCCTTATCTTTCCACTGGGACGTCGTCGCCAGAGACAGATTGCAGATGGCGCTACCCTCGGGGCTGTAGCGCACTTCCGGGTCGCGGCCCAGATTGCCGACGAGAATGACTTTGTTGACGGATGCCATTGCGATCTCCCTTAAACCGCCATTAGACGATAAAACAGGTTTTAAAAAAATTGTTCTGTGATGAATTCGACCTACTCGGGCGGACAACCGTGTCCACCCGGGTCACTATGGCGATTTGCAGCCGCAGTACCGCATGTGCAAGAGGCCTGCCCCAGCCTTGACCGCATGGGACGAACCCGGCCATCCGGCGCTCAATGCAACGGCTTGGCCGCCTCCGGCAGCGGTTTCAGCGCCCAGGTCACGATCAGCCACAGTGCCGCCAGGATCGCCGTGCCGGCAAATACGGCGTTCGACCCATAGTGCGAGGCCATCCAGCCGCCCAGCGCGCCGCCGGTGAACAGCCCGGCGGCCTGCGCGGTGTTGTAGAACCCGAGCGCCAGACCGCGAAACTGTGCTGGCGCCACGCGCGATACGAGCGACGGTTGTAACGCCTCGAGCACGTTGAACATCACGAAAAAGAGCGTGAGCGCGCCAGCCAGCGCATAAAACGTGTGGCTGACGGCCCCCATGAGCGCACAGACCACCGCCAGCCCCGCCACCGTCGCACGCAGCGCGCCACGGTGGGCGCGGCGTTTCTCAGCGATGAAGACGATGGGCACCATCAGCACGAAGGAAATCAGGATGACCGGCAGATACACACGCCAAAGGTCACTCGCCGCCAGGCCGCCCGCCTGGGCCAGCAAAGCCGGGGTAACGACGAAGAGCGCGACCTGGATCAAATGCAGGCTGAACACGCCGAAGTTGAGCCGCAGGAGGTCGCCATGGGTGAGCACAGCGCGCGGGCTGACCGAAAGGCTGCGGGCGGTGGTGCGAGGCACGACGGGCACCACGAAACGCGCCACCGCGAGACTGGCCACGCCCAGGCAGGCAATCGTCCAGAAAAGGCCCGACAAGCCCCACCAGCCCACGAGCACGGGGGCCGCCACGAGCGACACGGCAAACGAAATCCCGATCGAGCCGCCCACCATGGCCATGGCGCGGGTGCGTACCTCATCGCGGGTGGCGTCGGCCAGCCAGGCGGTGACGGCCGCGGAAATGGCGCCGGAACCCTGAATCGCGCGGCCGATGGTGATCCAGAACACATCATCGGCCATCGCACAGACCACGCTGCCGATGATGAAGAGCAATAGCCCCAGCAGCACGATGGGCCGTCGCCCCCAGCGATCGGACGCCAGACCGAACGGAATCTGCATCACGGCCTGCGTGAGTCCATACATGCCCAGTGCCAACCCCACGCGCGCGGGATCGTTGCCGCCCGGCAGCCCGGCGGCCGACACGGCAAACACCGGCAGCAGCAGGAACAGGCCCAGCATCCGACAGGCGAAAAGGCCGGAGAGAGCGATGCTGGCGCGGCGTTCGGCCGCTGTCAGTTTGAGTTTGGGTGTGGCGGGCATGCAGAAATGAAATGGGAAGTCCGGATGATGGGCATCTCCGGTACTGAATACAGCCAAAGTACAGCCAGACCGACCTGCCCATGCGGCCAAGGCGGTTCGGCGCGCTATAGTACCAAGTTGGCCTTTGAATCTGCTGAAACCCGCATGGATGTGATTCGTATCAGGGGTGCGCGCACCCACAACCTGAAGAATGTGTCGCTGGACCTCCCGCGTCACAAGCTGGTGGTGGTGACCGGTCTTTCGGGATCCGGCAAGTCTTCGCTCGCCTTCGACACGCTTTATGCCGAAGGGCAGCGGCGCTATGTCGAAAGTCTTTCCGCCTATGCCCGCCAGTTCCTGCAACTGATGGACAAGCCGGAGGTCGACCTGATCGAGGGGCTGTCGCCCGCGATTTCGATCGAGCAAAAGGCGGCCGGCCATAACCCGCGGTCCACCGTGGGCACCATTACAGAAATCCACGATTACCTGCGCCTGCTCTATGCCCGCGTCGGCACGCCTTTTTGCCCCATCCATTCGCTGCCGCTGCAATCGCAGAGCGTGAGCCAGATGGTGGACGCGGTGATGGCGTGGCGGCCCGAGACGCGCCTGGCGATCCTGGCACCGCTGGCGCGCGCGAAGAAAGGCGCGTTCGAGGATGAGTGCGCCAGTCTGCAGGCGCAAGGGTACGTGCGGCTGCGCGTCGACGGCGAGATGGTCGAGATCGACAGCATGCCCGAGCTTAAAAAGGCCGAGAAACACGATATCGACGTGGTGCTCGACCGGGTGCGCGTGCGCCCCGAGGCCACCCAGCGTCTGGCGGAGAGTTTCGAGACGGCGATGCAACTGGCCGAAGGCCGCGTGATCGCACTCGATATGGATAGCGGCCACGAGCAAACCTTCTCCAGCAAATATGCCTGTCCGGTGTGCGGCCATAGTCTGCCGGAACTCGAACCGCGTCTGTTCAGTTTCAATAATCCCATCGGTGCCTGCCCCAGTTGCGACGGCATCGGGCACGTGGGCTTTTTCGATCCGAAGCGCGTGGTCGCGTTTCCCGAATTGAGCTTGGCCGCCGGTGCCATTCGCGGCTGGGATCGGCGCAACGCGTTTACGCATTCGCTGTTGACCAGTTTGGCGGCCCATTACGATTTCGATATCGAAACGCCCTGGGAAGAACTCACCGAAGACATGCGCCGGATCGTGCTCGACGGTTCGGGCGACGAAGAAATTCCCTTTCTGTATTTGAACGAGAAAGGCCGCAGCACGGTACGCAATCACCCGTTCGAAGGCGTGATTCCCAATCTGGAACGCCGCTGGAAGGAAACCGATTCGTCCACGGTGCGCGAAGAGTTGGGTAAATATCGTGCGGTCAAAACCTGCCCGGATTGCGGCGGCTCGCGCCTGCGCGAAGATGCGCGCAATGTGTTGATCGGCAATGAAGATCGCGGTGTGGGCGAACGTCACGGCCAGGCGATTTTTGAAGTCGAAGCGATGCCGTTGTCGGCCTGCCTCGCGTGGTTTCAAGCGCTCAAGCTTACGGGTTCAAAGCAGGAGATCGCCGAACGCATCGTGCGCGAGATCGAGGCCCGTCTGGCGTTTCTGAATAATGTCGGTTTGAATTATCTGTCGCTGGATCGCAGCGCCGATACGATTTCGGGCGGCGAAGCGCAGCGTATTCGATTGGCCAGCCAGATCGGCTCCGGGCTGACCGGCGTGATGTATGTGCTGGACGAGCCGTCGATCGGCTTGCATCAGCGCGATAACGATCGGCTGATCGGTACGCTGCAGCATTTGCGTGATCTCGGTAATAGCGTGATCGTGGTCGAGCACGATGAGGACATGATCCGCACGGCGGATTGGGTGATCGACATGGGCCCGGGTGCGGGCGAACACGGCGGTCAGATCGTGTCGCAAGGCACGCCCGACTTTATTCAGAGCGATCCCAATTCGGTTACCGGACAATATTTGAGCGGCGCGCGCGAAATCGCGATTCCCGAACGTCGCCCGGTCACCGACGACCAGCCAGCGCTGGAATTGCTGGGCGCAAGCGGCAATAACCTGAAGTCGGTCGATCTGCGCATTCCGGCGGGCCGCTTCGTGTGCGTGACGGGAGTATCGGGATCGGGCAAATCCACGCTGATCAACGATACGTTGGCCGTGGCCCTCTCGCGCGATCTGCACCACGCACAATCGGAGCCGGCACCTTATACGGCGATCAACGGGCTGGAGCATTTCGACAAGATCATCACTGTCGATCAAAGCGCGATCGGCCGCACGCCGCGCAGCAACCCCGCAACGTATACGGGCCTGTTCACGCCGATCCGCGAATTGTTTGCCGGTGTGCCGGAATCGCGCACGCGCGGCTACGATCCCGGACGTTTCAGCTTCAACGTCAAGGGCGGCCGCTGCGAAGCGTGCCAGGGCGATGGCGTGGTGAAGGTCGAGATGCACTTTTTGCCGGACATGTACGTACCCTGCGACACGTGCCACGGCAAACGCTATAACCGCGAAACGCTGGAAATCCGCTATCGCGGCCGCAATATCAGCGAGGTGCTGGATCTGACGGTCGAGCAGGCGCTCGAGTACTTCGATTCGGTGCCGAACATCGCCCGCAAGCTGCATACGTTGATGGACGTGGGCCTGTCGTATCTACGTCTGGGTCAAAGCGCCACCACGTTATCGGGTGGTGAAGCGCAACGCGTGAAACTGTCGCTCGAGTTGTCGCGCCGCAGCACCGGCCGCACGCTGTATATCCTGGATGAGCCCACCACGGGCCTGCATTTCCGCGATATCGAACTGTTGCTGCAGGTGCTCAATCAATTGGTCGAAGCGGGTAATACCGTGCTCGTGATCGAACACAATCTGGACGTGATCAAAACCGCCGACTGGGTGGTAGACATGGGTCCGGAAGGTGGCGACGGTGGCGGACGCGTGGTTGCGCAAGGCACGCCAGAAGATCTGGCGGCCGCACCGGAAAGCCATACCGGTACGTATCTGGCCCGCACGCTGAAGAAGCATCCCGAAAACAGGAAGACCGCATGAGCTTGCCCCCTTCGAATCTCCCGATCTACCGCGTGCTCACGGGCCCTGACGACGCCGCATTTTGCCAGCGCGTGAGCGATGCCCTCACGATGGGATACGTGCTGCATGGCTCACCCGCCGTCACGTTCAACGGCGCGCAAGTGATTGTGGCGCAAGCCATCATCTGGCCGGATGGGCCGGCCTCGTTACGCGCCGATGCGCGCGCTGCGGTGACGCGCGACTAGGCAAACAAAAGCGCGTAGCGATTGCTCGCTACGCGCTTTTGCGGCCGGTGCACGTACTCAAGCGGTGCTTGACGCCGCGCGCCGACACGGCTCTGATCATTCAGGCAAATAGGTCTGCTCGCGAGGCTGATGAATCGGGCAGCCATTGCGTTCGCTGCGATAGTCAGCCGACGACTGATAGGTGGTTTTGCGTGCGCGCATGACGCCACCCAACGGCTGATGCGCCACCACACCATGCCACGGGCCGAAGGCCATGCGCTCGTCGACCACTGCCGCGCGCGCTTCGCTCCAGGCGGTTTGTGGTCCTGCCGTCAGCTTGGCCACCGTAACGAACGGGCTTTCGTCTTCGGGCCAACGCACCGAGGCGTCCTCGATCGGCATGGTCTCGACGTTCGTACAGAGCTGCACGCGCACTTCCCACTCGCCCGATTGCTGTACGAAAAACGAATTGACCGACTCGCGCAAGCCATTGGGATGGCCATTGATTTCGACCGGTGCGTCGGTCAGGTTCGTGAGTGAAGCCGACACCGGTGCCAGACTGAGCTTCGCCACATAATCGCCATAACGCACCGGCGCGATCGAGTAGTAGGTTTCGCCCAGCAGGTTGGTTTCGGGATGGCCCCCCAGCGACTTCAGCGTGCCGCTTTCCCCACCCACCGCTTCGAGCGCCTTTTCGGTGCCGCGCAGCACGGCTGACAAGGCCTTCTTCAGCCCCGGCGCCTTATCAGTCGTGGCCGCAAGCAGTTTCAGCGTTTTCAAGAAGGCTTTCGGCGTTGCGGCGGTAAATGCGGGCGCATTTTGCATCACGATGTCCTGGACGTTCTCGCCTTCGGAACCGGGAAGCCGCTCGCCCTCCACACCAATGATCTTCACCGCTAGTCCGCGCGGGGTGGAGATGCTGTCGTCGAGAATGTCGCCCGGATTGGTGGAAAAACGCATCACCACGTCATAGCGACCCGGTTTGGCGAAGATGCCCTGCGCCAAATGCGGGGGCAAACCCTCCGGCACGTCGAGGACCGCAGACAACAGGCCATGGCTTTTCGCATGCACGGAACGCACGGCATGGCCGCTATCTTCGTACACCCGCTCGGAAATACTGCGCAACGCCTCGGTCAGCCCCTGGATGGTTTCAGCTTCATCGTCCGGGATCTGCTCGAGCGTTGGGGTGTAACGAACAAACTGCGGGTTTGAGGGGGGCGTAACGGGCGTCGACATAGCGGCTACCTTATGGGCGTTGAATGACGACCATCATCAGCGAGCCGCGTGCCTGAGAGCCGCCCTATCCCTCGTTATGCTCCCCCAGCTTCGGCGGCAGCCGCCGCAAGCTTGCGGGCGTGCGCGACAGCTTGATGGGCGACGCCACCGCGTGATAGTCGCCCTCGTGCATTACCATACTGCGGTGCGCGGTGTGCGGATGGCTCAAGATATCCGGCACCGTCAACACCGGTGCCGCGGGCACGCCATGGCGCAACAGCTTATCGGCCAGCACGGCGGCATCCTTGGATGCCAGCAGTGCGCCCAATGCGGCCCGCAACGCGTCGCGATGCTTCAAACGCTCGGCGTTGGTGACGAAGCGCGGATCTTCGCCCAGGTGCTCGGCAGACAGCACGCGCAGCAACCCGGCAAATTGGGTGTTGTTTCCCACCGCGAGAAAGATCGGCCCCGTTTGCGTCTCAAACGTTTCGTAAGGCGCGATATTCGGATGCGCATTTCCGGATCGCTGCGGCGTCTTGCCGCTGTAGAAGAAATTGGCGGCATGCGGATGCAGCAGCGAAATCGCGCAGTCGAAGAGCGTCATGTCCACGAACTGGCCCAACCCGCTTTTTTCACGTTCGTTGAGCGCCAGCAAAATACCCACTGCAGCATTGAGCCCGGTCACCATGTCGACCACCGGCAAGCCCACGCGCGTGGCCTCACCATCCGCATCGCCATTCACGCTCATCAAGCCGCACATGGCTTGCGCGCAGGCGTCATAGCCCGGCAATCCACCGAGCGGGCCATCGGCACCGAACCCACTGATGCGGCAGTGCACCAGACGTGGAAATGCCGCACTGAGTGTGTCGTAATCCAGGCCCCATTTCTCGAGCGTGCCGGGTTTGAAGTTCTCCACCAGCACATCGGCATCGGCGAGCAACGTACGCACGAGTTCCTGCCCCGCCGGCTGCGACAGGTCCACGGCCATGCCGCGCTTGTTGCGGTTGACGCCGATAAAGTAGGACGCCGTATCGCCCAGAAACGGCGGGCCCCAGCCGCGCGTTTCGTCACCTGACGGCGGCTCGATCTTGGTCACCTCGGCGCCATGATCGGCCAGAATTTGCGTGCAGTAGGGGCCACCCAACACACGCGACAGATCGACGACTTTGCATCCCGCAAGCGCACCGGCAGACTTCATCTTTTGATCCTTGGTCGTTAGTTGATGGACACGTTGCCTGCACGCACCACGTCGCGCCACTTGGGCACTTGCTCATCGATGAACGCCTGCAAACCGGCTGGCGTGCGGTCGGTCGCAGCGACGATGCCCTGATTGGTCAGCGTCTCTTTCACTGCGGGATCGTCGAGCGCCTTGGCAAACGCCTCGTTCAAGCGCGCCACCACGTCGGGCGGCGTGCCGGCGGGGGCCGTGATGCCGAAGAACACGCTCACGTCGTAATCCTTCAGGCCCTGCTCTGCGATCGTGGGCAGGTCGGGCAATGCCGCGGATCGGTCGGCGCTGGCCAGCCCGATCGCGCGCAGCTTGCCGGCCTTGATGTGCGGCAACGCCGTCATGATGTCGGTGAACGACATGTCGACCTGGCCGCCCAGCAAGTCATTCAATGCCGGGCCCGTGCCCTTGTAAGGCACGTGCAGCAGCTTGGTGCCCGCCATCTGATTGAACATCACGCCGGCCAGATGGGACGATGCGCCGTTGCCCGACGACGCATACGTCAACGCGTCGGGACGCGATTTCGCCAAGGCGATGAGTTCTTGCACATTCGTCGCCGGCACCTTGGGATTGACCACAAGGATATTGGGCAAGTGGCCCACGCGTATCACCGGCGCGAAGCTCTTCTGCGGGTCGTAGCGTTGATCCTTGTACAAACTGCCGTTGATCGCCAACGGCCCCGAGGTGCCAAACAGCAACGTGTAGCCATCGGGCTTGGCGTGCGCCACATATTCGGCGCCGATATTGCCACCTGCACCCGGCCGGTTCTCAACGACCACGGTTTGGCCGATCGCCTGACCGACACCGCCCGCGAGCCGGCGCGACAGCGCATCGGTCGGGCCGCCCGGCGGGAACGGCACCACCAAAGTAATGGGGCGCGACGGATAGGCGTCGGCAAGCGCGATGGCAGGCACGCCGAGCGCTCCCAAGGCAGCGGCCGCCGTCATGCCGACGGCAAGCATTCGTTTGATCATGGTTGTCTCCTGTTCTGATGGGCTTACCGTTCGAGCGACGGTTGCAAAATACGATCGATCGCGATTGATTCGTCCGGCGCCATGGCGCACGGATCGCGCGGCGCCAGGCGATGCCGCAAGACGGCGTCGGCGATATCGGCACGGCCCGGGATCCCGGCAGCCTGCGCTTCCCAGCGCAAGGCCGCCATCGAGAACGCGTTGTAGAGCCCGGTGGCGGCCTGGCGCGCAAGATGGTCATGTCCGCCTTGCGCCGCGTGCTCGGCGAGCGCATAGGCGCTCTCCAGGGCCTGCGCCTGGCGTTCGCGGATAGCGGGCTCACACGGTGCGCCATCCGCCAGCAGTTCGGCAATCCGGTTCTTTAGCGCGGGCAGGCCGTTTTCCTTCTTGATGGCGCGCAACACATCCAACGCCACGATGTTGCTGGTGCCCTCCCAGATTGACCCAAGGTGAGCGTCGCGCAGCAGCCGCGCGTCGCTCCATTCTTCGATATAGCCGCAGCCACCGCGCACTTCCATTGCGTCGCCGGTTACCTTGCGCGCATCGCGGCAGGCCCGAAATTTGATCAGCGGCGTGAGGATGCGGGCCAGCGCGCGATCCGCGCCAGGCACATCGGCGGCCTGCAAGGCCTGCGCCGTCTGGAACATCATGCTGCGAGCTTGTTCGGTCCACACCGTCATCTTGGCCAATTGCCGGCGCATGAGCGGCATGTCGATCAATCGTTTCCCGAAGGCACGGCGATGCGTGGCGATGTAGGTTGCCTCGGTGACAGCGCGCCGCATCAATCCGGCGGCGCGCATGCCGTTGGACAGACGCGAGTTGTTGATCATGTCGGCCATGTGCTTGAAGCCCTGACCGCGCTCACCGATCAACCAGGCTTGCGCGCCTTCGAGACGGATCTCGCCGCTGGCCATCGATCGCGTACCCAGCTTGTCCTTCAGGCGCAAGATGCGATAGTCGTTGTGACGGCCATCGGGCAGGTCGCGCGGCAGCAGAAAGAGCGAGACGCCCTTCAGCCCGGGTTCGGTCTCGCTGCGCGCCAGCACCATCGCAAATCCTGCATCGGCGTTGGAGCAGAACCATTTATCGCCCGTGAGCCGCCACGTACCGTCATCGCTGCGCGCAGCGATCGTGGCTGTGGCACTCACATCGGAACCCGCACCCTGTTCGGTCATGAACATCGCGCCTTGGCGCAGACCGTCGAAGTCTTGCGTGATCAACTGCGGCAGCACATCGGCGACCAATTCCGGACGGCCGAACTTGCGCAGCGTGCGCGCGAGCGAATCCGTCATGCTGACCGGGCAGCACAAACCGAACTCGGCCTGCACGAAAAGATAAGTGAGCGCGTATTTGGCGGCGGGTGGCAACGGCTCGGGCCAACCGAGCACGCCGCCACGATGCGACATCGCGGCCAGCCCGAACTCGCTGTAAGCCAGCCGCTCGAGCTCGACGTAGGCCGGGTGCTTGTGCACGAACGAGCCATCCTGCCCCTGCCGGTTGCGCACCGCCAGCGTGGGCGGGTGCCTATCCGCTGTGGACGCCAACTCGTCCAGCCCACCGCCGGCCAGCGCACCCAGGCGATGGACATGGGGATGCAGATGGTCGTACAGGCGCTCGCCCAGATAGAGGCGCAGCAACGGCGCGGCGTGCGGGTCGGCATCGAATAGATTGATGCCGCGCGCATCGGGAATGTGTGACTCGGGAAGGGGTACGCCCAACGAGGATGCGTCGGCGGCAGGTGCATCGGGATGGGGCGCAGCGGTGCGAGGGATCGAATCCATGGCGATAGTGACCGGGGTAGACATACGCCGCATGGTCGGCCGACCGATCCAACTGTACAAATACCGCTTGGGTGTAGAACAATTCAAAAAAAGTATAGATAAGAGACAACCATGGACTTATCCCCTCGAGTGCTGCGCTATTTTGTTGCGGTCGCGGAAGAGCGGCACTTCAGCAAGGCGGCGCAGCGATTGCACATGTCGCAGCCGCCGTTGAGCTATGCGATTCGCCAACTGGAGGAGTCGCTCAACGCCACATTGCTGCACCGCACGAGCCGGCAGGTGAGCCTGACGGCAGCCGGTGAAGCGCTTTACGAGGAGGCACTGAGTTTGCTCAAACGCAACGACGAGGTGCGCACGCTCATTGCCGGCATCGAAAGCGGCAAGGTTGGGCGGTTGCGTATCGGCTTTGTGGGATCGATGGTGTATCGCGGCCTGCCCGATGCGTTGACGACCCTGCGCCACATACAACCCGGCGTGGAGCATGTGCTGACCGAGCTCAACTCACGCGATCAGCTGGAGGCCCTGCAACGCGACGAATTGGACCTGGCATTCATCCACGCCAACCCAGCGCCCGACGGCGTAACGGCTGTGGATATCGTGGCCGAGCAGTTCGTGGTGTGCGTGCCCGCCACGCATCGGCTGGCTGAGGCCAGCGAGATCGCCTTGCAGGATCTGGCGGCGGACGAATTCGTGCTATTCGCACGCGATGCGTCACCGCGCTATTACGAGACGGTGTTGTCGCTCTGCGCACATGCTGGCTTTACGCCGGCCATCCGCCACGAAGTGCGGCATTGGTTGACGGTGGCCTCACTGGTGTCGCAAGGCCTGGGCGTAGCCATCGTGCCGTCGTGCCTGGCGCGCAGCGGCCTGACCGGATGCCGCTTCATCGCGTTTCCGCATACCGATAAATCGGTGTGCCAATTGGCCTGGCGGCATGAGCGGACGGCGCCACTGATACAGGCAGGCGTGGAGGAGATACTGAGGTATTACCTGCGTTGACCGCTAGGGTTTGAAATCCAGTGTCGACATCGCACCGGTCACCGACTGCGGGGCATAGTCGTCCCAAGGATGGTTGCCTACATCCAGGCGGTCGTCGATGTTGGCGATCGTCCAATGGCCGCCGCTGCTGATCCCCTCGACTTCGTCCCATTCGATGGGTACCGACACGCCCATACCGGGCCGCGCCCGCGCCGACCACGCCGATGCCGTGGTGGCACCGAAGCCGTTGCGCAGGTAATCCACGAAGATTTTTCCCACGCGATTTTTTGGCCCGCTCTTCGCCACAAAAAGCTTGGGCAACGTACGCGCAAGATGCTGCACGATGGCTTGCGAGAATGATTTGACGGTATCCCAGCCATACTGTTTTTTCAGCGGCACCACCACGTGCAGACCCTTGCCCCCGCTGGTCTTGATCCACGACGTCAACCCGATCTCGGTCAGCATCACGCGCACGAGTTGCGCTGCCTGCACCATCGCGGGCCATTTGATCCCCTCGCCCGGATCGAGATCGAACGTCATCCGGTCGGGTTTATCGATGGCCGTCTTGACGGCGTTCCAGGTATGGAACTCAACAGTGTTCATCTGCACCGCCGACATTAATGCTTGCGCCGTGGGCACTTCGAGCAGCGGGGGGTGATCGGGATCGAGTTTGGGATCGAGTGGCTTCACCCCCGGCATCGGCGCTTCGAGATGCTTTTGGAAAAACAGTTCTTTTTCAATGCCGCCCGGCGCACGCACCAACGACACGGGACGCGCTTTCAAATGCGGCAACAACAAAGGCGACACGCGAGCGTAGTATTCCGCGAGATCGAGCTTGGTGAGACCAGTGGAAGAATCAATCACGCGCTCAGGATGCGTGAGTTTGGCGGACGATTTCTTGGTTGCGGTCTTCGCGGGGCTTGCCGGCGCAGCGGTGGCTTTCTTTGGAGTCGCTTTCTTTGCGGGCGCTTTCTTTGCGGGCGCTTTCTTTGCAGTCGCTTTACCCGTAGTCGCTTTCTTGGCGCTCTTCTTCGCCTTCGTCGTCGCGCTTGTTTTCTTCATCGTGCTCTCCGAGTCATCGGGCGTTGCCGCATTGAGCTTGGCGACAACCTCTTTCGCCGGCACCGGCTTCTCGCGCCCGATCGCCTTCGCCGGTTTATCGCTGCGTAATCCTTTGAACACGGGATGTCGAATGCTGCCGGATGATGTCCATTCGGAAAACGACACCTCGGCAAGCAATTGCGGCTTTACCCACTGTGCCGTTCGATCGACCGGCGTACGCGCGGAAAACGGGCTTTTGTCCACCGCGATGGCATCAAGCTTCTGTTTGATTTCGGTTAACCCGCGATCGTCAAAGCCGCTGCCCACACTACCGGCGAAGCGCAGTGCGCCATCGTCATCGTGCACGGCAATCAGCAACGCGCCCAACCCCACGCGCGTGCCTTTGGGCTGCGTGTAGCCCACAACCACGAACTCCTGGCGTTGACCGCATTTGAGCTTGATCCAGGCCGGCGACCGGCGCGACACATAGGTCGAGTCGCGTAGTTTGCCGATCACCCCTTCCAAACCCATCTTGCAGGCGGACGTGACCAAATCCTGCGGCCGCACGTCGAAAGCGCCGCTGAAGCGCACGAGATCCGGCGAGTCATCATCGAAGATCTGCTCGAGCAACGCGCGGCGCGTCATCAAGGTTTCGCCGCGCAAATCCCGACCCGCGAGAAAGGGCGCGTCAAACACGTAGTACGCGATGTTGCCCGTCTTGCTGCTGTCGAACGCGTTTTGCAACGCTTGAAAACTTGGGGCGCCGTTATCGCCCAGCACCACGATTTCACCGTCCAACCAGGCTTTGCCGGTTTTCATCGTCGCCAAGGCGTCGGCCAGATGCTGCAGCTTGTGCGTCCAGTCGTGACCGTTGCGGGTAAAGAGCTGGACTCGCTTGCCGTCCAACCGTGCGCCGATGCGATAGCCGTCGAACTTCACTTCAAACAGCCAATCTTTCGGATTGGGCGGCGGCGCGTCCACCAACGTGGCCAGTTGCGGTTTGAGCAGATCGGGAAGCGGCGCGGCTTCACCGGGCAGACGGCCCGCACTGTCCTCCGCCACGGCAGTCGAAGCGTCTGGATCGCCATCGAGCGCCTTCTTCACTGCGGCCTTCGCCCGCTTCGATGTGGCCGTTGCCGCTTTGGCCCCACTAGCCTTCGAAGCATCCGATGCCGCCGACGTTTTCGCCCGATCAGCCTTCGACGCTTTCGCCTCGGCAGCACCGGCACCCTTCGCCGTTGCACCCTTCGCCGTTGCACCCTTCGCCGTTGTAGCCTTTGCAGTTTTTGCAGCCGTCGCGGCCTTTGCTTGCTGCGCCCGCGCTTTCTTGACCTCAGCCCGCAACGGCACAACGCTGTCGGGCATCTCGTCCACCACGCTGAACTCGGCAGCCGGCTTCACAAACGCGTCCTTTTCCTTGATCAGCAACCAGGGGGGCTGCTTTTCGCCCTTGCCTTTCATGCGAATCAACGCCCATTTCCCGCGCATCTTTACGCCGTGCAGCTCGAACTTGAGCATGCCGCGTTGGTAACCCTCGACCGGATCTTCCAGCGGCACCCACACGCCTTCGTCCCAGATGATGACGCGGCCGGCCCCGTACTGTCCTTTGGGGATCTCGCCTTCGAACTGGTTATATGCGATCGGGTGATCCTCGACCTGCACCGCCATGCGCTTGTCGGCCACGTCATAGCTGGGCCCTTTCGGCACGGCCCAACTTTTCATCGCACCGTCGAGCTCAAGACGCAGGTCGTAGTGCAGCCTCGACGCCCAGTGCTTCTGGATGACGAAGGCGCGTGCGTCGTCGTTTGCAGTGCCCCCTTCAGCAGGTTCCGACGTGATGCCGAAGTTCCGCTTTTCGCGGTACCGCTGCAGGGTATCGGCCATGGCTATGCCGCCTTACGTGGCTTCGCGGTTTTCGCAGCAGCCTTGCCTGGGGTCTTGGATGGCGATGCCTTCTTGGCTGTCGCCTTGCCGGCGCCATCGCTATCTGCATCTGCTTTCGCGGCCGCCTTCGTGGTGGTCTTCGTGGCTGTCTTGCCCGCCGATTTGGTCGCGGCCTTCGAGGACTTTTTCGCACCTGTGCCGGTATCGCCCGACTTGGCCTTGTCTATGGACACGGCTTTCGCTGCTTTCTTGGGCGCATCCTCGTCCGTTTTCGCCGCTGCGCCACCCAAACCCTTGCCTTTGCGGCCCGCCAGACTGCGTGCCAGCAGCTCGGTCAGATCCAGAATGTTGTCGCCTTGCGCCGGCGTCTCTTCTTCCGGCTGCATCACGGTCTCGGTATTGCCGGCTTTCACCTTCTTCTCGACCAAGCCCATCACGGCTTGCTTGAACTCGTCCTTGAAATCGTCCGGATTCCATTTCTCGGTCATGTCGTCGACCAACTGCTTGGCCATTTTCATTTCGGCGGCGCTGATGCTTACGCCCTTGCTTCCGGATGCCGGTAGATCGAGGCCTTCCGTAGTGCGCACCTCATCGCCCCAGCGCAGTAGATTGAGCACCAAGGCATCGCCCGAAGGCATCAACGCCGCAAGATGCTGCTTGGTTTGGATGACCACGCGGGCAATGCCGATTTTTCCGGTTTTCACCAGCGTCTCGCGCAGAAGCGCATACACCTTGTGGCCTTTGTTGATCGGCGCCACGTAATAGGGTCGTTCCAGATAGACGAACGGCACTTCGGACGCATCCACGAATCGCTGGATCTCGATGGTCTGCGTGGTTTTGGGATACGCGTTCTCGATCTCGTCGGGCGAGATGATGACGTACTGACCGTCTTCGTAGGCCACGCCCTTCACGATATTTTCGCGATCGATTTCCTTGCCGGTGCGCTTGTTGATGCGCTTGTATCCCACGGGATCCATCGACCGCTTGTCGAGCCAGTCGAAATCGATACCCTGTTCGGTGGTCGCGGTATGCAATCCGACCGGGATATGCACGAGGCCGAAGGAAATCGCCCCTTTCCAAATCGTACGGCTGCTCGAGGTGGCCATGAAGATCGTCCGAAAGCGTTCGATAACAGGGCCAAGCGGCGCTCGCCCGAATCGACAATCCCGCACAGGGTCTGATGCAATCGACCTGCCGGGCGGATCAGGAGAGCAAATGTCATACCGCAGGTGCCCGGAACACCTACCGCGGTTCGCTGCTGGACGGGGGCCGTCGATCGCCAAAGCGATCGACGAGCAAGTGCGCCGGTACATTGCGTACCGTCGACGACGCCCTACAGCTGACTCATCTCGAACATGCGTCTATGTTCGCCGATCGCGTAACGATCGGTCATGCCGGCGATGTAATCGGCGATGGCGCGGGCTTGCGCGATGGGGTCGTCGCGGCGGTAATCGGGCGGCAGCAGCCGCGCATCGGCATGGAACGCCACAAACAGCTCACGCACGATACGCTGCGCCTTGGTGGTCATCCGCAGCACGCGGTAATGCCGGTACAGGTTCTCGAACAAAAACCGCTTGAGCGCGTTGGCCTCGGCGCGCAACGCCGCTGAAAACCCGATCAGTGCAGGCGCTTGCCGCACATCGTCCACACTCTGCGGGGCATGCTCGGCGATGCGTGCCGCACTCGTCTGCGTGAGATCCACCACCAGCGTATTGATCATGCGGCGGGTGGTTTCGGCAATGGCGCGGCGCGGCTGAATGCCGGGATAGCGTTGCGTGACTTCAGCAAAGTGCCGCTCGAAAATCGGCACCGCTTGCAGTTGCTCGATGGTCAGCAAGCCGGAACGCAAGCCATCGTCGATGTCGTGATTGTTGTAGGCGATCTCGTCGGCCAGATTGGCCAGTTGGGCTTCGAGCGAAGGCTGGGTGCGATTCAGAAACCGCTCGCCCACATCGCCCAATTGCGCCGCATGGGTAATCGAGCAGTGTTTGAGGATGCCCTCGCGCGTTTCGAAGCACAGATTGAGGCCATCGAACGACGCGTAACGCTCTTCCAGCGCATCCACCACCCGCAAGCTTTGCAGGTTGTGCTCGAAGCCGCCCGCATCCGGCGCATACTCGCGCATGCAGGCATTGAGCTCATCCTGCCCGGCGTGTCCAAACGGGGTATGGCCCAGATCGTGAGCCAGCGAAATGGCCTCGGTAAGATCTTCGGACAGCCCCAGGTTGCGCGCCAGGGTGCGGGCAATTTGCGCCACCTCGAGGCTGTGGGTGAGCCGTGTGCGAAACAGGTCACCCTCGTGATTGACGAAGACCTGCGTCTTGTACTCGAGGCGCCGAAACGCGCCCGAATGAATGATGCGGTCGCGGTCGCGCTGAAACTCGCTGCGGCCCGGCGGCGTGGTTTCGGGAAAGCGGCGGCCGCGCGTGCGGTCAGGGTTGGAGGCGTATGGCGCGAGTGCGCTCATGCGGTTTCCACCGTGCGGTCGAGCACGCGTCGCAATGCCGCATCGGGTACGCTGCGCATCAAGGCCTCGCCAATTTGCGGCATCAACACGAAGCGGATCTCGCCCCCTTCCGTTTTCTTGTCGACCTGCATCAGGTCGATCCAACGATCCGCGCCGAGATCGGGCGCAACCACCGGGCAACCGATGGCCTCGGTGAGTGCGCGCACGCGTTCGACATCGGCCCGCGGAAAGTCCATCACTTCGGCCGACAGCTCAGCGGCCTGCACCATCCCGCAGCCCACCGCTTCGCCATGCAGCCATGCGCCATAGCCCAGACCCGATTCGATGGCATGACCGAAGGTGTGACCCAGATTGAGGATGGCGCGCAGGCCCGACTCGCGCTCGTCCTTGCCCACCACTTGCGCCTTGAGTTCGCACGAACGCTGGATGGCATAGGCGATCGTGGGCGGGTCGAGTGCGCGCAACTTCTCGGCGTTTGCCTCGCACCATGACCAGAATGCGGGATCGAGAATCAGGCCGTACTTGATGACTTCAGCCAGGCCGGCAGAGATTTCGCGGGCCGGCAGGGTGGTGAGCACGTCCAGGTCGATCTCGACCGAAATCGGTTGATAGAACGCGCCGATCATGTTCTTGCCCAGCGGATGATTGACCGCCGTTTTGCCGCCTACCGACGAATCGACCTGGGCCAGCAATGTGGTGGGCACTTGCACGAAACGCACGCCGCGCATGTAGACCGCTGCGGCAAAGCCGGTCATGTCGCCGATCACCCCGCCGCCCAGCGCCACCAGCACGGCGCGCCGGTCGAGCTTGTTCGACAGCATGGCGTCGAAGATGAGGTTGAGCGTTTGCCAATCCTTGTGCGCTTCGCCGTCAGGCAACTCGATGTGCACAACCCGCTTGCCCGTCGCGGCCAGCGCCTGCGCGACGCGCTCGCCATAAAGTGCACCGACGACGGGGTTGGTGACCACGGCAATTGCCGTGGCATCGGCCGGAATGGACTCGGCCAGGCGATCGATCCGGCCGGCGGCGATGCGAATGGGGTACTGACCCCCGGGGGTGTCGACGTCGACGACGTTCATGTGGGCTTCTCGTAACTCAACAATTTGGGCACCAGGGACTTGACCAGACTCGACACCGGGGTGCAACCGGTTTCGACGATAAGATGCGCCACCTCGCGGTAAAGCGGGTCGCGCAGGCCGAGCAGATCGCGCAACGTGGCGCGCGGATCGGCCGTAGCCAGGAGCGGACGATTCTTGTCGCGGCAGGTGCGGCGATAAAGTTCATCGACGCTGGCGCGCAAATAAAGCACAATGCCGCGCTCGTGGAGCAGGCGCCGATTATCCGGATTCAGCACGGCGCCCCCACCGGTCGCAAGAATAATATTGCGCCGTTGGGTACACTCCGATAACACAGTCGCTTCGCGACGGCGAAAACCTGCCTCGCCCTCGATTTCAAAAATAATGGGCACGCGGACTCCGCAGCGCGCTTCGAGCTCATGATCCAGATCGACAAATTCGCGGCCGACCGCCCGCGCCAAGCCGCGGCCGATGGTCGTTTTGCCTGCCCCCATCATGCCGACAAGGATGATGGGCAGGTCGTGCGGCAAGGGCTCGGCCGGCTTGGACAGGAGCGCGTCGCCGTCCAGCGGCACGCAAGGCTCGGCCTGCGCCTCGGGAGGCGCTTCCGGATCGGGGCAGGAGTTGGCGATCGCGTTCATGAGTGCATTATCCCATTGCGAGCAGTTGCCTGGGCACCACAGTCACCGATTCGTTCACACAATGCCGTTCGTCATGCCCAGTCCTTTACCGAGTTGCCCGTAAAATCGCCGCAATGAGCCAGACCAAGAACACCCCCTCCAAGAAGTCCCCTCCTGCCAAACACGGCTCGGCCTTTCTACGATTCATCGTGAAATCCGCCGTGCTGCTAGGCGGATTCGCCCTGTGCGGCGTATTGCTGGGAGGGATGGCGTTGGCATTGGCGTGGCCCAATCTGCCCGACTTGCACGCGATGACCGATTACCGCCCCCGCGTGCCCCTGCGCATTTTCACGGCAGATCGCGTACTGATCGGCGAGTTTGGGGAAGAGCGCCGCAACGTGTTGCGCTTCAACGAAATCCCCGACGTAATGAAATCGGCGGTGTTGGCGGCAGAAGACGACCGTTTCTACCAACATGGCGGTATCGATTGGCAGGGCGTGGTGCGCGCCGGCGTGACCAATCTGGTCAATATGTCGAAAACGCAAGGCGCCAGCACGATCACGATGCAGGTGGCGCGTAACTTCTATCTTTCTTCCGAGAAGACATATTCGCGCAAATTCTACGAACTTCTCTTAACGTTCAAGATCGAGGCCAGCCTGGGCAAGGATCAGATTCTCGAGCTGTACATGAATCAGATCTATCTGGGCCATCGCGCCTATGGTTTCGCCGCCGCTGCCCGTACGTATTTTGGCAAGCCGCTCGCTGAAGTGACGCCCGCGGAAGCCGCGATGCTCGCCGGTATCCCGAAAGCGCCATCGCGCTTCAACCCCATTTCGAATCGTCCGCGCGCCGAGTTGCGCCAGCGCTACGTATTGGGGCGGATGCAATCGCTGGGTTACCTGACCGAGCCCGAATACAAGACCGCGATGGCGCAACCGATCGTGATCAAGTCCGCGGAAGGCACGCCCGCCGGCGGTTACGCTGTGCATGGCGAGTATGTGGCCGAACTGGCCCGTCAACTGCTCTACAACGTCTATCAAGACAATGTGTACTCGCGCGGCATCAATATCTACACCACCGTGCAGTCGAAAGATCAGGAATCGGCCTATCGTGCCCTGCGCGATGGCGTGATCGACTACACCCGTCGCGCGCCGTATCCGGGCCCGGAAGAACAGCTCGAAATGCCCGCCGGCGTCGAAAAGGACCCGCAAGCCCTGGATGATTTCCTGGATGGCGTCTTCGAAAAATTCCCGGACAGCGGCGATCTGCTGACCGGCGTCGTGCTTTCCGCTTCGCCCAATGAGATCAAAGTGGCGCGCAGTTCGCGGGAGATCGTGTCCATTACCGACAAGAAGATTCTGGGCATCGTTGCGCGCGCGCTGGGTGACAAGGTCAAACCGGAAATGCGCATCAAGCGCGGTTCGGTGGTGTACCTGCATCAAGTGGGCGAAGGCTGGGAAGTCATCAACATGCCGTCGGTGCAGGCGGCCTTCGTGTCGCTCACGCCGCAAGACGGCGCGATCCGTTCGCTGGTGGGCGGCTTCGACTTCTATCGCGGCAACTTCAACCGCGTGACGCAGGCGTGGCGCCAGCCGGGTTCGAACATCAAGCCGTTCATCTACGCGGCTTCGCTCGAGCGCGGCCTGACACCCGCCACGCAGATCTCCGACCAGCCGTTTTCGCTGACGGCCGCGCAAACCGGCTCCAAGGCCTGGAGCCCCAAGAACTACGGCAATCAGTACGAGCCGATGCTCACCATGCGACAAGGCCTCTACAAGTCCAAGAACATGGTCACGATCCGCATCATGCAGGCCATCGGCCCGCAGTACGCCCAGGATTACCTGACCCGCTTCGGTTTCGACAAGTCGCGTCAGCCACCGGTATTGCCGATGGCGTTGGGCGCCGGCGCCGTCACGCCGCTGCAATTGGCCGGCGCCTATGCCGTGTTCGCCAACGGCGGCTATCGCATCACGCCCTATCTGATCGATCGCGTGACCGACAGTTCGGGCAAGGTGCTGATGCAGTCGAAACCCGTGGTCGCCGGCGACGCCTCGGCGCGCGCGATCGATGCCCGCACCGCCTATGTGATGGACGACATGCTGCGCGGCGTGGCGACCTCCGGCACGGCCGCCCGGGCACGCGCCATCCTCAAGCGCAACGATCTGGCCGGCAAGACCGGCACCACCAACGAATCGGTGGACGCCTGGTTCTCGGGCTATACCCCGGCACTGGTCGCCACCGCCTGGCTCGGCTACGACCAACCTAAATCGCTGGGCTCACGCGAAACCGGTGGTGGCGTTGCGTTGCCGATCTGGCTCGAGTACATGCAGGACGCCCTCAAGGGCGTGCCCGAAGAAACGCGCCGCCCGCGCCCGGAAGGCCTGCTCGTGGACGGCGGCGAGTTGTATTTCGCCGAGTTCCCGCCCGGCCAGGCCGTGGCGCGACTGGGCTTGCCGGTCAACGACTCGCTCGGCGATTTCCTGAGCACGCTGGGTGAGTCGCAGAGTCCGCGGGGTGGCGTGACGGTCGCCCCGACGATGCGCGGCGACTCGCAAATGAGCCAGAACCTGCAGTTCTAAGCACGTACCGGCCAAGCGCCGGTACACCGCGCCGCAGCGCCACGCAACACGTGACGCCGTCGGGCCCCCGCAAAAACGCCGGCTTGCGAGCCGGCGTTGCAGGTGACGCTTACACGTCGACCTTGACGACGATGGGCACGCCCGCCGCATCGGAACAGATTTGCGACAGGGCATCGTCCAGATTGGGGCCACCGCGGGTATCGTGCCAATGCTGGCCTTCGAAACGGTAGTGAAAGCCCCCGCTGCGCGCCGCGACCCAGATTTCCTGCATGGCCGCCTGGCTGTTGACGACGATGTGGATCTCGTCATCGAACACCAGCGTCAACACGTTGCCGTTGCGTGTGGCCTCGATGTCGATATCGTGGGTGGCCGCCCAATCGTCGGCCTGGCTCTCGATCGTATCGAGCACTTTTTCGGTCAACGCAAGAAATTCGGTATCGTTCATAATCCCAACCTGCACGCTTTTGGAGTTCTCTGTGTTCCATTTGGCTTATAGCCGCCTGGTTTCCCGCATTGTAGCGACTGCCGTCCTGACGGCGGTCGTGGCAGCGTGCGGCTACAAGGGCCCGCTCTATTTCCCGCCGGCGCCCAATGGGCAACCTGCGCCGGTTCAAACGACGCCCACGCAAACCCAGCCCAAACCGCCTTCGCCGATTACCTCGCCGACCGAAACCCAGGAATTGCCGACGTCGTCGTCCTCTTCCGGCAACTCGTCGACCACCGGTATTTCCACGCAGGCGCCCGGCGGCACGTCGTCCGGCTCGAACGCCAGCAGCACGTCCCAATAACGCTTTACGCGCCTTGCGCGCTACCCTTCTCATGACGCAGACTTCCCATCCGGCGCTAGCCGGACAACCGCATTTTCATCTTCAGGACGGCACGTTGCACGCCGAGGGCGTCGCACTGGACCGTTTGGTGGCCGAGCACGGCACACCGCTCTATGTGTACTCCCGCGCGGCCCTGGCCGAGGCCTACGGCCGCTACAGCGATGCCGTGAACGGCCGTGACGTGGTGGTCTGCTACGGCATGAAAGCCAACTCCAATCTTGCAGTGCTGAAGGAGTTCGCGCGTCTGGGGGCAGGTTTCGATATCGTGTCGGGCGGTGAATTGCAACGCGTGCTGGCCGTGGGCGCCGACCCCGCCAAGATCGTGTTTTCGGGCGTGGGCAAGCAAGCGTGGGAAATGCAGACGGCGCTCAAGGCTGGGGTGAAAAGCTTCAACGTCGAATCCGAAGCCGAATTGCGATTGCTGTCGCTGGTGGCCGAGGCCGAAGGCAAGCGCGCGCCGGTATCGCTGCGCGTGAACCCCGATGTGGACGCGCAAACGCACCCCTACATCTCGACCGGCCTGAAAGAGAATAAGTTCGGCATCGCGATCGAAGACGCCCCCGAGGTGTATCGCCTGGCGAAGTCCCTGGCCAATATCGACATCGTGGGTGTCGATTGCCACATCGGCTCGCAGCTGATCGATATCAGCCCCTACCTGGATGCCCTCGACAAGCTGCTCGATCTGGTCGACGGCCTTAAGCGCGACGGCATTGAGATCCATCACCTGGACATCGGCGGCGGTCTGGGTATTCGCTATACCGACGAAACGCCGCCCTCGCCCAAAACGCTTCTGGATCAGGTGTTCGATCGCCTCGATGCACGCGGCTATGGGCACCTGCAGATCGTGATGGAACCGGGCCGTTCACTGGTCGGCAACGCCGGCATTCTGCTCACCACGGTGCAATTTCTGAAGCATGCCGAGGCGCGCAATTTCGCCATCGTCGATGCCGCCATGAACGACCTGCTGCGCCCTGCGCTCTATCAGGCCTGGCACGGCGTGGTACCGGTCAAACCGCGCCTGGGCGCGGTGCAGATTTACGACATCGTGGGTCCGATCTGCGAATCCGGCGACTGGCTGGCCAAGCAGCGCCCGCTCGTGCTCGCGCAAGGCGATGTGCTGGCGGTCGAATCAGCTGGCGCCTACGGCATGGTCATGGCCGGTAATTACAACAGCCGCGTGCGGCCCGCCGAGATCATGGTCGACGGCGAGCAATCGCATGTGGTGCGCAAGCGTGAAACGCTGGAGATGTTGACCGCAGGCGAGTCGGTACTGCCCGACTGACCCGCGGTTCGACCGCAGGCTGAGCCGCGATCAGAAGCCGGCGGGCGCGTTGGCCAGAATCGTCTGCGCCAGCACGTAGACGGGGCGGTCGACCAACTTGCCGTCGACCGCAATCGCGCCCAGCCCCTGGGCCGCCACCGCGTCGTGCACGCGCCGCGCCCATGCCACCTCTTCGGCGCTGGGCGCAAACCCCGCGTTGATGCCGGCGACCTGCTTGGGGTGCACGCACAACTTGCCGCCAAAGCCGAAGCGGCGCGCACGGCGCACGTCGGCCGTCAACCCATCGAGATCATCCAGCGCCAACGACACGCCGTCCACCGGAGGCAGCACGCCGGCCAGGCGTGAGGCCATCACCAGTTGGCTGCGCACCAGATCGAGCGCATCGCCATCGCCGCTCGTGCCGGCATCGGCATTGAAGTCGACCGATCCGAACGCCAACCGCTGCACCTTCGCCTGACTGGCCAGCGCGCGCGCGATATCCCAACCCTTGACGGTTTCGATCAACGGCACGATCGACTGATCGGCGCGCAGATGCGATGCCAACTCCTTGAGCACGTCCGTCTCCTGCGACTTCGGCATCATCACGGCATGCACCGCCGCGCTACCCACGATCGCGCAGTCGCGCGCGAACCAGGGGGTGTCTTCGGTGTTGATGCGAACGAGAATCTGAGGGCCGGCCACGTCCGACAGGTCGGCATCACCGCTGCCGTCATCAGTGGCACCCGACGCTTGCGCACGCCCTGCTGCCGCGCTCCGCGCCTCCAGCCACGCCGCCACGGCGTCGCGCGCCGCATCCTTGCGATCTGGCGCCACGGCGTCTTCCAGATCGAGAATGATAGCGTGCGCACCGGCGGCCGCGGCCTTGTCGAAACGTTCCGGACGATCGCCGGGTACGAAGAGGTAGCTACGGGGGGTCATGCAGTCTCCTTGTTATTCATCGATTGCGACGAGCGGGAGGTGCTCGTTCGAGCCAAGTTGTTCGGGACGCAAAAATCCATTCGCCGATCCATTCGCCGATCTATTCGCCGGCGGCGCCCGAGGGTGAGGCAGGCACTGGCACAAACGCCTTCTGGAAACCCAGCGTCAGCGCGAAACAGAGCGCGGCCGGCACGATCAGCGCGGCATAGGCCAAACCATAACTGCCGGCGGCGCTGGCGATCGCGCCGAATATCGGTGGCCCCACCACCACACCCAAAAACGTGAATGCCAGCGCGCCGCCCGTGGCCACGCTGGTCTGCCCCGGCGGCGCCTGGCGCGCGACCTCGGCCAGATACACGCCGTTCCAGCCGATTGCGCTGGCGCCGAACACGGACAGCACGATCAGCAGCAATACCGTCGACGTGCCAGGCACCATGAATGCGGTGGCCAGGCCACTCAAGGCGACGAGCGCGGCCAGCACGGCAAGCATGCGAGGCGCACCCAGGAATCGGTCCGAGATATATCCCCACACCAAGCGGCCGGTAACCCCTGCCAATTGCGACACGGCAAGAATGAAGCCGGCGGTGACGAGATTGATCAGCAGATCCTCGTGCAGGAACGTCACCACATACGTGGTGAGCGACAGTTGAATGATGGACAACAGGAACGAACACGCCGCGAGCACCGCCAGACTGCGGCGGCTCAACACCAGCCGGATCGGGCCCCAGAACCCCCGTCCGAACGACACGGGATGCGCAGGGTCGCGATCGCTATCCAGACTGCGGCAGAGCGGTTGCACGGCGGCGGCACACGCCAGCGAGGCCAGCGCGACAGCGGCGAATGCCCATTGCCAACCGATCAGCACCTGCAGCCCCGGCACGATCGCGCCGGCCAGCATGCCGCCCAGCGGCACACCGGTCTGCTTGATCGAAAACACCAGCGACATGCGATGCGCAGGCGTATTGCGGATCAGCAGGTGCGAACTGGCGGGCGTGATGGGCCCGTACCCAAAACCAATCAGCGCGGCGCCCAGCACCATGGTTGGCACATACGGCAACGTACACAGCAGCAAACCGATGGCGCACATCACCAGCCCGAGCTGGCTGAGACGAATGGCGCCGTAGCGCCGCACGGCGCCGCCCGCCACCAGGCTCGCCAGCATGGCGCCGGCGTAGACGATCGCCACATACATGCCGACGTAGGCGGGCGACACCCCCATGGCCAACGCCACCACCGGAGCAATCACGGGCAACGTCAGTAATGCCATGGCCACGAGCGATTGCACCAGCGTCGTAGCGACGAGAACGATCCAGCCCGAAGGTTCGCGTGTCATTTTGCAGCCTTGCGCGCAGCCGGTTCGGCCGCCGCTTCGGCGCCGGCCATCTGCCAGTCGCGCTGGAACGTGGTGGTGTAATGAAAGCGGTCGGCCGGATGCACGCTGGTGGTGTGCTCGATCAACTGGCCGCGCCGGTTGCGATAGCGGCGCACCACCTTCAGACCAGCGCTGTGCAACGGCGCGTCCAGGCTGGTCGCGGCGTCGCGATCCAGCAGCACCGCGCGAATCTCCTGCTCGACCGAACCGATCGACTCGCCGAATTGTTCTTCGACGATGGCATGCACGGCGCGATCGAGCCGGCCGGTCAGTCCCTTGATCGACCGAAATGCCGGATGCAGCCACAGCTCGGTCACACAGATCGGCAACGCCTGACCGCTCGTGAACCGGCGACCGTGCATGTGCAGCCACGTCTCGCCGCGCGAGCCCTCGAGCATCTCGGCCTGGGCGGGTTCGATCTCCACCGTCTCGCGGCGATCGATCGACAAGGTGGTGTCGGTGGCGTACTGATACAGGTCGGCCACACCCGTGATGTTCTGGTTATAGCTGGCGTTGGCGGTACGGGCGCACACGCGCGTCCCCACGCCCGGCTGCCGCACCACCATGCCCAGTTGCACGAGCCGCTTGACGGCCTCGCGCGCAGTAAAACGGCTCACGCCAAACTGCTCGCACAGATCGAACTCGGTGGGCACCAGTGCCCCGATGGGGTACTTGCCCGATTCGATCTCGTTGTACAGCGTTTGCGCCAGTTGCAGGTAGCGCGGTTGCGCGCCGGTGAGGCCCGGCGTGCGCCCGTTGGAAATAGGAGAGGTAAGGCGTGTGGCCATAGCGTCGCGTCGCCGCGGTCGTTGTCTTGACGGAAGTGCTGTCGCGGCGGCGCCGGTGCTCAGATGGCCGAGCTGGCGCGCAGTGCCGCAATGGCTTCTGCATCGTAACCCGCCTCGGCCAGAATCTCCTCGCTGTGCTCACCGAGCGTTGGCGCGGGCCGATCGGGCCAGCCCCCAGCCCGCACGGGCGACGCCACCGTCTTGATCGGCCCACCGGGATGCTGCAATGTGAGCACGTTTTCCCGTTCGGCCACGAAAGGATTGTCCAACGCCTCGGCCACGGTGTACACGGGCGACGCCGGCACCCGGCCCGCGAAGCGCTTCATCCAGATTTCGGTGGTGTCGGACGACAACACGGCATCCAGATCTTCGGTGAGCTGATCGCGATGCGCCAGGCGCGCCTTGAAGTCCACATAATCGCCGCCCTGCGCCCACTCGGGCTTGCCGATCGCTTCGCACAGCACCGGCCAGAATTTTTCCTTGTTGCACATCAGGAAAATCCAGCCATCCTTCGTGCGGTACAACTGACTCGGCGTGAGCGACGGATGGCTCGACCGTTTTTCACGTCCGATCTCCACGCCTTTGTTCAGATACCACGTGGCCACATAGGTCAGATTATGCAGGGCCACGTCGAAGAGACTCACGTCCACATCACGTCCGATGCCGGTGGCTCGCGCACCGATCACGCCGGCAAGCAACCCCATCGCGGCGGTCGTGCCGGTCATGAAGTCGATCATCGACAAGCCCATGCGCGATGGCGGACCGTCGGCCTCGCCCGTCACCGAGAGATAGCCCGCCTCGGCCTGCATCAGATAGTCGTAGCCCGGCCACGCCGCCCGCGAACCTTCGCGCCCGTAAGCCGACAAGTGCCCACATACCAGTTGCGGATTCACATCCTTCAGATCGGCATAGGTCAGGCCAAGCTTGGCCGGCAAATCGCCGCGCAGGTTGTTGAATACCACGTCGGCATCGGCCGCCAGGCGCCGCAACACCTCGCGCGCCTCGGGCGACTTGAGATTGAGCGTCAGGCTCTTCTTGTTGCGGTTGAATGATTGATAGAAATGGCTGTCGCCGGGACCGAAATAATGCGGGCCCACCACACGGCCCACGTCCCCGCCATCGCCCGGGTTTTCGATCTTGATGACCTCTGCACCGAGATCTGCCAGATGCTGCGTGCCGAACGGCCCGGCGCCGTATTGCTCGATGGCGATGATGCGCACACCGGCCAGGGGCAACGGCAGCGTGACGGCCTGCGATTGGGGGGCATTCATACGCGGTTCCTCTCGATCATTTGCTTGGCGATGATGATGCGTTGCAGTTCGTTCGTGCCCTCACCGATGGTGAGCAGCGGCGCGTCGCGGTACAGACGCTCGACGTTGTATTCCTTCGAGTAGCCATAGCCGCCAAAAATACGCATCGCTTCGTGCGCGTTCTCCATCGCCGCTTCGGTGGCGAAGTACTTCGCCATGCCGGCTTCCATATCGACGCGTTCACCGCGATCGAACGCTTCGGCGGCGGCATACGTCAACAATCTCGATGCTTGCGTGCGCGTAGCCATCTCGCCCAGCTTGAGCTGAATGGCTTGATGCTCGCAAATCGGCTTGCCGAAGGTTTTGCGCGTTTGGGAATACGCCAGCGCTTCGTCCAGCGCAGCCTGCGCCACGCCCAGACCGCGTGCGGCCACATTGATGCGGCCCAATTCGAGTCCGCCCAGCACCTGCTGCAGGCCGCGCCCTTCCACGCCGCCGATCAAACGATCGACCGGCACCTTGTAATCCTCAAAGGCCAGCGCACACGTATCGATGCCCTTGTAGCCAAGCTTCTCAAGCTTTTTGCTCACGATGAAGCCGGGGCCTTTTTCGGCCAGCAGCAGACTCATGCCCTTGTGACGCGGTTGGGCGGTGGTGTCCGTTTTCACGAGCAAGGCGATGATGTTGCCTTCCTGGCTATTGGTGATCCACATCTTGGTGCCGTTGACCACGTAATGATCGCCGTCGCGCTTGGCCACTGTGCGGATGGCTTGCAGGTCGGTGCCGCAATCCGGCTCCGTCAAACCAATGCCGCCGCGCAGCTCGCCCGTTGCGAAGCGGGGAAGAAAGTATTCTTTTTGCGCATCGGTGCCGAAGCGCTGCACGGCCATCGCCATGATCACGTGCGAATTGATGATGCCGGAGATCGACATCCACACGCGCGACATGCGTTCGATAATCTTGGCGTAGGTGAGCGTAGAAAGCCCCAACCCGCCGTACTCGGGATCGATCATGCAGCCGAACAAGCCCATCTCTTTCATCTTCTCCACGATCTCATGCGGATAGATATCGTCGTGCTCGAGATGATGGACGTGCGGCAATACCTCGACCTTCAAAAAGCGGTCGAGCATATCGAGTATCAGTGTTTCCTGTTCCTGATCGTGCATGGGTGCGTTCATGAGGGTTCCGTCGATTCGATGATTCGTGATGAAGTGCGCCGATCGCGTCCTTGGTTCGGCGGCACCTCCTGGGTGTGTGTCCGGGCGGCGTCCAATGGCTGTGCTATTGGGCGCGTTCGCCCAGAAGTCGCATCAGATCGCGCGTGCCGCCGGTCGCAATGCCGAGTACCGCGCGCTCGATCGCCTGCGCACGGTCGCGCGACACGGCGCGTGCCGCGTTTTCGTGAAACTTGATACGCACGTCGTCGTCGGTAATGGGCCGGCCGGGCGCGCCGCGATTGATGTGCTCGCGATGATGCAACGTACGGCCATCCGCCAGTTCCACGGTGACATCGCCCGAATAGAAACGCGGAAACTCCGCTTGCGGGTCGGCTTCGCACGTCACCCGGCGTGCCAACGCCAACGTGGCCGCGTCGGTGTAGGCGGTTTCTTCAAGTGCATCGAGCGAAAAGCGCCCTTTCAACAGTCCCGTCGCCACCGCATACGGGATGCTGAACTGGGCTTCATAAGCATTGGCAGGCCGCTTCTTCTTGTCGTCCGGCTCGCACACGATTTTCATCGTGCCTTCGGGCACCTTCGCCACCACGCGTACGATCTCGGTCTCGCCGATCTCCGCGTGCAAGGCGCCCGACGCATCCGCGCACGCATGCACGAAGTGACACGCCGGAATCGGCTTGACCGCCACGTTGAGCGTTTCCCACACCTCACCCAAGCCCGCCGTCACCAACGACAGATCGGTCTTGGCATTCAGTTCGCCCAGGTGACTCGCATACAAGCCGAACCGGCCCTCATAGGCCGCACGCGTCCCCACGAAACCATGCTTGGCCAACGTGGCTGCGGTAATGCCTGCATGCGCGGCCCAACCCGGATGGAGCCGTTTGGTCCATGCGCCATCTTGCAGAAACTCGAGGCTGCCCGACGCCATCGAGAGCACGATGCCCTGGGCATCGCGCAGTTGATCCGCGTTGAGCTTCATCAGATGGCCGGCGGCGAATGTGCAACCGAACGCGCCGATGAGCCCGGTGGGATGAAAGCCCACCTGATGGAATCCGCCACGCGCGGCCGATGCAATGCGGATGGCGATCTCCGCGCCCAGAATATAGGCCGCCAATACGTCTGCGCCGCTGGCGTCGCGTGCCGCGCCGACGCTCAATGCAGCCGGCAACACCGATGCCGTGGCGTGGATCACCCCGCTGGGGTGCGTGTCGTCGTAGTCCAGGCCGTGGATCATGACGGCGTTGACGATGGCGGCATCGCGCATGGGCAGGTTGACCGCCATACCGATCACCGGCACGCCGGCGGGATCATGTGCCATCGCGCCGCCCGCCAGCTCTTTCATGGCGGCCAACGTGCGATGTGCATAGTCGTAGCCTGTGGAGGCCAGTCCGATACCCAACGCATCGAGCATCAGGTGTGCGGCGCGCGACTGCACGTCGACCGGCACGTCTGCCAGTTTGAAGTTGGCGGCGTAGGCCGCCAGATCGGCGGACAAGCCAGGAAGGTGTTCAGTCAGTGCGGTATCTGCGTGTGTCATATCAATCCACTCTCGCTCCGGACAGTTTCACGGCCTCTGCCCATTTGGTAATTTCGGCCTGCACGTATGCGCGCGTTTCGTCGGGCGTCTTCAGGATGGGTTCCGCCCCCAGCGCATTCAGGGTCTTGGTCACATCGGGCTCGGCCCACACCTTCTGCAGCGTGGCGTAGAGCTTGTCGATCACGGGCTTCGGCGTTTTGGCGGGGGCCATGATGCTGATCCACGCCGGCGCCACGAAATTGCCCATGCCGGCCTCGGCCATCGTCGGCACATCGGGTACGGCCGCATTGCGCTTCTCGCTGGCCACTGCCAGGAGCCGCAACTTGCCGCTTTGCGCGTTGCCGATGAGCGCAGGGCCCGTGTCGATCATCGCTTCCACCTGCCCGCCGATCAGATCGGTGACGGCGGCAGGGCTGCCCTTGTAAGGCACGTGCTGCATATCGAATTGCTGCGCGTGCTTGAACAACTCCATCGTCAGATGGCTGGTCACGCCGCTGCCACCGGAGGCATAGTTGAGCTTGCCCGGTTGGGCCTTCGCCATCTTCACCAGATCGGCCGCGGTTTTTGCTTTTGAGTTGTTCGTCACCGCCAGGAACAACGGCACCACGGCAATCTCGGAGATCGATGCCAGGTCGCGCAGCGGATCGTAGGAGATGTTCTTGTACAGACTGGGATTGATCGCGAGCGGCCCGCTCGAACTCACCAGCAGCGTATAGCCATCGGGCTCGGCCCGGATCACTTGCTCGGTGCCGATGATGCCGCCGGCGCCCGGCTTGTTCTCGACCACCACCGGCTGCTTCAGGCCTTCTTCGAGCTTTTTGGCCACCAACCGCGCAATGATGTCCGTCGCCTGGCCCGGCGGAAAGCCCACCACGATACGCAACGGTTTGGACGGATAGTCGGCGGCCATCGCGGGCGCAATCGCGCCCAAACCGAGGGTGAGCGCCGTCATGGCGGCGCCGATCATTTTTTTATTCATTTTTTTGTCTCCTCATTGGCGGGGTCAGTCGCCCACGCCGTGACCGCGCTTGGATACCAGGAACGTCCTCTCGAAAGTCATGATCTTCGCGCCGTCCTGATTGGTGGCGCTGCTGCGTACGGTCACGATCCCCTGCTTGGGGCGCGACTTGGATTCGCGTTTGTCGAGCACCTCCGACTCGGCATACAACGTGTCGCCGGCGAATACGGGATGGGTCAGCGTAATGTCTTTCCAGCCCAGGTTGGCCACGGCCTGCGCGCTCACATCGTTGACCGTCAAGCCCAACACCACGGCCACCGTCAGCCCGCTGCTCACCAGCAATTTGCCGAACTCGCTCTTCGAGGCGTAGGCGGCATCGCAATGCATGGGGTGATAGTTCATGGTCAACAACGAGAACTGAATGTTGTCGGCATCGGTAATCGTGCGCCCCGGGCGATGTTCGTACACGTCGCCCACGTTGAAGTCTTCGAAGTAACGCCCGTACACGGCACGATAGCGGTTGGGAGCGATCTGAACAGCGGTAATCATGAATTCTCCTTGAGCGTGTGAAGTCGTCGAACTGGATGACCGCCGTCACGGCGGTAGCGGTATGTGGCAATACAGACGGCCGGAGCCGTCAGCCACGCACCACAACAGTCTCGAACCTGTCTCGTTAGTTTGATTGCTTTAATACTTTGTCCGTACAAACTAGTATCGATAGTAGACCCGCCCAATCCGGCCCGTCAAGAAAAAACACGGATGAGACGAAAGGACGAATTGCGGCCCGATCATTGCTGAGAGACACTACGGAACGGCCCTCTGGCGGCGACCTTCGTTGAAGATGTGGCCACCATGCGGTGCACGTATCCTGTACGTTGAATGTCTTCGCACGCACTGCGCTCCATCTTGCACATTCCATCATTTGCTGACGGGATGCGCGCTTTACCCCCGAAAGGATTGCACTGCACATGGTTCACCAGCCCGCTGCCCTCCCGCCCGACGACGATCGTCGCGTGGCTGCACTCACCGACCTTGCCATTCTGGATACGCCCGCCGAAAAGGCGTTCGACGACGTGGTGACGCTTGCCGCGTCGTTGTGCAACGCGCCGATTGCCCTGGTATCGCTGGTCGATCGCGAACGGCAGTGGTTCAAGGCCTGCATCGGCCTGGACGTGCGGGAAACGCATCGCGACTTCGCGTTCTGCGCCCACGCCATCCTCACGCCCGACGATGTGCTGGTGGTTGAAGACACGTCGGTAGACCCCCGCTTCTCGCAGAGCCCGCTGGTGCTGGGTCCCCCGCACATCCGGTTTTATGCCGGCGCCCCCATCGTGACGGTGCGCGGCGAGGCACTGGGCACCGTCTGTGTGATCGACACCGTGGCGCGCACCATCGATGCCCAACAGATCGCCGCTCTGCAGGCGCTGGCCCGGCAAACCGCATCGCTCATCGAGTTGCGCGAATTCGTGCGCGAACGTGACGACGAAAACCGCCAACTCAAGGCACGCGTGGTATCGGCCCTGGGCGACGACGATCAAACCTACCGCGGCTTTCGCCATGGGCAGCGCGTGGCTGCCGTGGGCCACGTGACGAGCGGCATCACGCACGACTTCAATAATCTGCTGCAAGCCTTGCACGCCGGCTTCGAACTGATCCGCCGCAAGGCCGATAATCCAGAACAGGTCAAACGCCTGGCGCAAGGCGGCCTGAAAACCGTCACGCGCGGCAGCGATTTGATCGCCCAGCTGCTCACGCTATCGCGCGACGAAGCGCCGGCCGTCGCCCCCATTCGCGTCACACCGCATCTGGACAGCATGCGTGAGTTTCTGGCGAGCGCGATCGGGCCGGCCGTCGATCTGCAGTTCGATCTCACGGCGCCTGCCGCCACGGTACTGTGCGACCGCACGCAGTTCGAAGCGGCAGTGCTCAACATCATCGTCAATGCACGCGATGCGATGAACAATCATGGCCGCATCGCCATCGGCACGCGCGTGATCGAGATCGACGGCGACGACGAACTGGCGCCCGGTACCTACGTGGAAATATCGATTGCCGACAACGGCCCCGGCATGGCGCCCCAGGTCGCCAACCGCGTGTTCGAACCCTTCTACACCACCAAGGACAACGGCAAAGGCACCGGCCTGGGCTTGGCGCAAGTGCAAGGGTTCGCGCGCAAGTCCGACGGCGCGGCACGCATCGACAGCACGCTGGGTGCGGGCACCACCGTGCGGCTATTTCTGAAAACCGTGCCCACTGCACCCGAGGCGGCGACCGAGGATCGCGCGGCCTACCAACCGGATGCACACGCCAGTGCCGCGTTGCGCGCGCCCGCCGCGATCAAGATCCTGCTGGTCGACGACGACGAACATGTGCGCAACAACCTGTGCGAGCTGCTCGTCGACGACGGCTACGCCGTGCACGGCGTGGAAAGCGGGTTCGAGGCCCTGCGCGCGATCGAGCACAATCTTCCGGATGTGGTCATCAGCGACGTTGCCCTCAAAGGGTTCAGCGGCGTCACGTTGGGCCGCGTCATCGACGAAATCCGTCCGGGCCTGCCGTTGATTTTCATGACCGGCATCGCCGATCTCGACGCCACGCGGGCGTCATTGGGCGAACATGCCGTGATGCTAAAGAAACCGCTGTCGCTGGAAGACGTGCGCGCCACGATCGAACGGGTAGTGGCGCGGTAAAAGAAGCGTCGGCCTCGTGGGCAGCAACGCGCGGCGCTCAGCCTGCCGCGCGCCACTCACGCCGCGGCTACAACTGTCCGTAGGAATGCAGGCCTGACAGGAACATGTTCACGCCCAGAAACGCGAACCCGGTGATGAGCAACCCCACCAGCGACCAATAGGCTGCCATGGTGCCGCGCAGGCCCTTGATCAAGCGCATGTGCAGCCATGCGGCGTAGTTCAGCCACACGATCAACGCCCAGGTTTCCTTGGGATCCCACTGCCAGTAGGCGCCCCACGCATCGGCGGCCCACAACGCGCCCAGCACGGTGGCCACGGTGAAGAACGCAAAGCCGATCGCGATCGCGCGATACATGATGTCGTCCAGCACTTCCAGGCTGGGCAGCGCTGCGGCAATACGCGCACGCGCCAGCAGAATGCTGCCGACGATCACCACGCCCACGCCGAAATACACCATCCAGGTCGCCGACAGACCTTCGGTGCGAAACACCATCGGCTCGGCACAGAGCAGCACGCCCAGCACGAACAACGGCACGAGCTTGGCCCACGACCGCGTTTGCCCGTGCTGCTTGATCAGGTAGGCAAAGCCCACCATCGCGGCCAACGAGAACGTGCCATAGCCGATGAAATTGGCCGGCACGTGCAACTTCATCCACCAGCTCTTGAGCGCCGGCACCAGCGGCTGGATCTGCCCCGCGTCGCGCGTGAACGAATACCACAGCAGGAACACCACAGCGGAGTTCACCACCAGCAGCACGAAGCCGCCCAGCGCTCGCGTGGCGTAGCGGCGCTCGTAATACAGATAGAACAAAGCGGTGATGATCGCGAACAGCACGAACACTTCATACAGATTGCTCACCGGGATGTGGCCCAGGTCCGGCCCCAGCAAATGCCCCTCGCGCCAGCGCACCAGCAGGCCGGTCACGCCTGCGAATACCGCGCCCCAGGTAAGCGCCGTGCCGAGCCACGCCGCTGTCTGGCTGATGAAGCCGATCCAATAGCAGACCATCGCGATCATGAACAGCGCGCACATCCACAAGATCGCCGATTGCGACGAGAACAGGTATTTAAGGAAGAACACCTGCTCGGCACGCGCGAGATCGCCTTGATAGAGCCAGATTGCAAACAGGCTGGAGATGGCCACCGCGATCATCAGCCGGCGCATCGGCCGCCACAACCAGCCCAGCCATGCCACGAAAGGCACGGCGCCACAGAGAATGATCTTCTCGTAGTAATCCATCGCGTCGGTGAAACGCGTGAGTGCAAAGCCGGCACCCGCCGCCAACACCACGAAGAACAGGGCGTCGGTCCAGTCGGGGCGCCCGCGCTGGATGCGCGCATCGCCCGTTTCGGACATGCCTTCCTGCCAGAGCGGATCGATTTCGGAAGTACTTACGGATACAGACATGGCAACCTCATGACCTCGACAGGCGCAGTACCGCCTGCTTGAAGCGCTCGAACTCGCGATTGAAGTCCAAGGTGCGCTTCTGCGATGTCATGGCGGCTTGAACCTGCGCGCCATGACCCGGTTCGCCCGGGGTAAGAAACACCCAGACGCGCCGGTCGCGAATATAAAACATCGAAAATACACCCAAAATCAGCAACAGGCAGCCCAGATACACCGTGTTCTTGCCGGGCGTGCGGCTGACCTGGAAGACGCTGGCCTGCACGTGATTGAAATCCGTCAGCCCGAAAAACACCGGCGACGGATACATCGTCAGGTCCGACAACGCCGCCACCGCCATGCGCGACCAGGCTGAAGCGCGCTCGGCGTCCGGCCCTGCACCGGCCACGGCGGGCAACCCGGCGCGTTCGCGGGTGAGCGCACGCAACTCGCCGATGCTCGACCCCAGCAAGCGGATCACGATGTCGGCCGCGCGAGGGAGTTCGTCCGGCGGCGTATTGGTTTGCAAAAAGGCGGCTATACCTTGCAGGCCACCATCCGCGAAGGTATTGAGCGCCCGCTCCGCCGCCGTGATCAGGGGCGCGCGATCCGCACCGGCCGGCGCATTGTCGGCCGCGAAGCGCTCGGCTGCCGCGCGGCGCATGGCCGGATCGGCCAGCGCACTGCGCAGCCGCATGAATTCGGCCACCGAATTGTCGTCGTCGGCGGGAATGCGCAGATAGCGGAAATTCTCGTTGGGCGTGTTGCGCACCCCGGCCAGAAACACAGCCGTGCCGTCGAGCATCACCGGCAGCATGTAGTTCTGGAACTCGTGCGCCTGGCCCGCATCGTCGATCAACCGGTACTGGATGCTTGGCCCCACATTGCGCAGATTCTCGTTTTTCTTGCCGGCCGCACTACCCGTGACGGCGGCCACGTGCTCGCCGAAGGTTGGCGGCGCGGTCGCTGGGACGCCCCCCGACATATCCTCGACATTGATCGGGCGCAGCGCCGTCACATCAACGTTGAGCGAGCGCTTACCTGCGGTGGTGACCGCATCCACGGCGGCCGACTTGCCCACGGCACTGTCTACGGTAAAGGGCGTATTACCGGTACCGACCAAGGGATAGCCGGTGAGCTTCACCGTGCTGCCGCCATCGTCGAAGCTCGATTGATACACCGTCACGCCCTTGAAGCGCAGGGGCTCGTTGACCTCGATGGTTTGATCGAACGTCTTGCCGGTATCGGGATCGGTGACCTGCACTTCGCTGGCGAAGCGGCTGGGCATGCCGGTCGAGTAGTAGTCGATGATGAATTTTTTCAGGCGCAGCGTGAACGGCAGCGGTTGCACCAGGGCCCCATCGTCCACCATCACCACGGCACTGCTCGCCTGGCTGCCCTCGGACACCAGCACGCTGGAGCGGAAACTGGGATTGCCCATCGCCAGGCGACCGCTGGCCGGCACCTCCGAGATCAGCATGTTCTCCACGATCGGCTGCTTGCCGCCCAGCCACACCTGCAGCCGTACCGGCAACTCGCTGTCGAGCAGACCGCCCACGCAGATGATGACCATCGCTGCGTGCGCGAAAATGTAGCCCAGCCGGTTGCCGCTGCCTTTTTTGGCCGACAGCAGCAGTGTGTCGCCGTCGCGCTTCTCGCGTACCGCATAGCCCTGGCGTTTGAGCAACGTCTGCATCTGCGTGGCGGTGTCTTCCACCGAACCCGCAGCTTCGATGGCAACGCGGTGGGGAAACGCCCGCAGGCTCGACGCCCGCACATGCTCGCGAAACGACCGCATGTCGCGAATCATCTTGGGGCCGTTGCGCGTGAGACAGATCGATGTCGACACGACCAGAAAGCCCATGATCAGCAGGAACCACCAGCTGTTGTACACATGCCAGATCGAAAACTTGTCGAACACTTCGAACCAGAACGGACCGAATTGATCGATGTAATTGTTCGATGGCCGGTTTTGCATCAGCACCGTGCCCAGAATGCTGGCCACGGCGATAAACATCAACAGACTGACTGCGAACCGCATCGAGCCGAGCAGCTCGAAAAAGTCGGACGCGACATGCCGCTTAGGGGCTGGAGAAGAGATGGGGTTTACCGTCATGAAAAAAGGGGGGACGCGCGCAATGGGCTCCCCCCTCGCATTGACCGCCGGTGCCTAAAAAGGTTTCGGCCGTCGTGTGAATTAACGCAGGCCAGCCGCGTAATCGGAAACCGCCTTGATATCGGTTGCGGACATGCGATTGGCGATCTCGTGCATGGGAACGCTGTTGTTGCGGTAGCCCGCGCTGAACAGCTTGAGTTGCTCTTCGATATAGGTGGGGAACTGGCCGGACAGACGCGGATACTGTCCCGGGATACCTTCGCCGGAAGCGCCGTGACAGGACGCACATGCGGGCACGCCACGGTCGGGCAACCCGCCGCGCCAGATCTTGCGACCTTGGTCGACGAGATCCTTGTAGCCGGCGGTGGCCTTTTCCTTGATGGGCTGCTGCGCCAGATGCAGCGCGATATTGTTCATATCCTCGGGCGTGAGCGCCGCCACATTGGCCGTCATGATGGTGGGATTGCCGTCCGGGCCGCTGCGGGGCGGCACCTTCGCGCCTTCGGGCAGCTTGAAGTCGCGCAACTGCTTGGCGAGATATTCGTGCGGCATGCCTGCAAGGCTGGGATTGGCCGGGATCGTGCTGTTGCCGCCGGCCCCATGACAGGAGGCACAGGCGATGATGCCGCGTGCCGCGTCGCCTTGATCGTAGAGCTGGCCCCCCTTGGTCGCGTCGGGTTTGGCAGGCGGGGCCACGTCGGCCGCGAAACTTGTTGGGGAGAAGGACGCACAGAGCATCAAACCGCTCACCACCACCATCCGGGACAGCACACGCATCATGAAAAACCTCGACCTTCGGATCGATGACTTTGCGAAGCATGCAGCTTCGCGCCGTTCGGCGCTTTGCGCGCCTGTTGTCTCCACCCGTTGGCAGCCCACTCCACATTGGCGCGCACTGGTTGCACGTGCCGATCGGTGTGCCGCGCGCCGGGAACCCTTTCTAGCGGCGCCGAAAAATCGCCGTGCGCACAACAAATACCTGTAACCGGTACCTTGGTTGAGCCTTGCGCATTGATTTCACAATACGGGAAGACCCATTAACAAACGCTCGATTATACAATAGGGACTGCACTCCCTTTGTATTGGCCCCCTAGTGTCCCTTCTATTTCGCGCATCCTTTGCCATATCGGCAGCCCAACTCGACCAGCTTCCCCCTCCCGGCGCGCCGGAGGTGTGCTTCGTTGGCCGATCGAACTGCGGCAAATCCAGCGCCATCAACGTGCTGACCAATCAGCGCCGCCTGGCCTTTTCCAGTAAAACGCCCGGCCGCACGCGCCTGATCAATATGTTCGGCCTGCCCGATCCGCTCGATCCCGAAGCGCATCTCGGCTATCTGGTCGACCTGCCCGGGTACGGCTATGCATCGATTGCCAAGCGCGAACGCGACAAATGGGGTGATATTCTCGGCGGCTATCTGCGCGACCGCACATCGCTGGCCGGCATCGTGCTGCTGGTGGACATCCGCCGTGGCGTGACCGACCTCGATCGCCGCCTGGCCGACTGGATCGCCCCCACCAAGCGGCCGGTGCTCACGCTGCTGACCAAGGCCGACAAACTGCCTTACGGCCAGCGTCAGCTCGCCGTCTTCAAGGTCAAGAAAGAACTGGCCGACATCGGCGCCATGCACGTCGTCCCCTTCTCCGCCACCAATCGCATTGGACTGGAAGAGGCCGCCGTCGGCATCGAAAACTGGATTTCTCCACAGGTCGTACCATGAATCCGCATCTCATTTCCGCCGATTTCCCCAACGCGCGCCCCCGCCGGCTGCGCCGTGACGACTTCACGCGCCGTCTGGTGCGCGAAAACCAGGTCTGTACGGACGATTTCATCTATCCCGTCTTCGTCACCGAGGGCAAGGGCATCCAGCAAGCCGTGGGATCGCTGCCCGGCGTCGTGCGCTATTCGCTCGATACGCTGCTGCCGGTGGCTGAAGAGTGCGTGGCGCTCGGCATCCCCGTGATGGCCTTGTTTCCGGTGATCGATCCGGCCATCAAAACGCCCGACGGCATCGCCGCGACCCGCCCCGACGGCTTGATCCCGCGCGTGGTGGCCGAACTGAAAAAGCGCTTTCCCGAACTGGGCGTGCTGACCGATGTGGCGCTCGACCCGTACACCAGCCACGGCCAGGACGGCGTGATCGACGATCAGGGCTACGTGATCAACGAACCCACGGTCGAGCTGCTCGTGCAGCAAGCCATCGTGCAGGCGCAGGCCGGGGTCGACATCGTCGCCCCCAGCGACATGATGGACGGCCGCATCGGCGCCATCCGTCAGGCGCTCGAAGGTGCAGATCTGATCCACACCCGCATCATGGCCTACTCGGCCAAGTATGCGAGCGCTTTTTACGGCCCCTTCCGCGACGCGGTGGGCTCGGCCACCAATCTGGGCAAGTCGAACAAGATGGCCTACCAGATGGACCCGTCCAATCTGGACGAGGCGCTGCGCGAAGTGGCCGGCGATCTGCGGGAAGGCGCCGACATGGTCATGGTCAAGCCCGGCATGCCGTATCTGGACGTGGTGCGCCGCGTAAAGGATACCTTCCGCGCACCCACCTTCGTGTACCAGGTGAGCGGCGAATACGCCATGCTCAAGGCCGCTGCCGCCAACGGCTGGCTCGATCACGACAAGGTCATGATGGAAGCCTTGCTGGCGTTCAAACGCGCCGGTGCCGACGGCATCCTCACGTACTTCGCCATGGACGCGGCGCGGTTGCTGAAGGCGCAGCGTTAAGGCACAGGCGCGGCCGCACGCCCCGTACGGCGCTTGATCCTGCCTGCCGCTGCGCGGGCGGTGGCCAGCGCCCTTAATGCTGTGCAGTACACACGATCAAGCGGCACATGTCGCCGCATGATCCGCCTGGGCGATCTGCGCTCCAGGCACCATCGATTCCGGCACATCCTCAGTACGCAACACATCGCTCAAAAACCGTTGCGCCCTGGGATGGGCCGGTGCGGTGAAGAAGGCCTGCGGCGTCGTATCTTCCAGAATGCGGCCCTGATCCATGAACCAGATGCGGTCCGCCACGTCGCGGGCGAAGCCCATTTCGTGCGTCACGACCAACATCGTCATGCCATCGCGGGCAAGTTCTTTCATCACCGTCAGCACTTCGCCGACCATCTCAGGATCCAGTGCGCTGGTCGGCTCGTCGAACAGCAGGATGGGCGGGCGCTGCGCCAACGCACGTGCAATGGCCACCCGCTGCTGCTGGCCGCCCGACAGATTGGCCGGCATCGCATCGATCTTGTGTGCAAGGCCCACTTTCTCCAACAGTTCGCGCGTCAACGCTTCGGCCTCATCAGGACGCATGCCGCCCACTTTCACCGGCGAGAGCATCACGTTTTCGCGCACGGACAAATGCGGAAAGAGGTTGAACTGCTGAAAGACGAAGCCGATGCGTGCCCGTAGCGCATTGATGTCGCATCCTCGATCATGCACGTCCCGGCCCGCCACGCGGATCACGCCTCCCTGGATGGGTTCAAGTCGGTTGACGGTGCGAATCATGGTCGACTTGCCCGAGCCCGATGGTCCGCATACCACCACGACTTCCCCTGCCGCCACCTTCGCGTTGATGCCATCGAGTGCGCGATATTCGCCGTACCACTTGTCTACATTCGAAAATTCAAGCATGTCGTATTCTCCTCGTGTCGAGCGGCCGCATGGCGCCGCGCCCGTTCATGCCAAGCCGAGACGCCGCTTTGCCAAACGTCGTTCAAGTCCCTGCGCCAACTGCGATAGGGCATAGCAGGCCGCGAAATAAAAGCCCGCAAGAATCAGATAGGTTTGCAGCGCATGCGTGAGTTCAATGCTGTTGACCTGCTGCGCCGCAAACGTCACTTCGTTGACGCCGATCACATACACGATCGACGTCGCCTTGATCGTGGACACGAACTGATTGACGAGCGACGGCAACATATTGGTCAAAGCCTGCGGCAGCACCACATGCCGCATCGTTTGCGCATACGACAATCCGGAGGCCCGCGCCGCTTCGGTCTGCCCACCAGGCAGGCCTTGGATGCCGGCACGCACGATCTCGGCCAGGAAAGCCGACTCGTACGCCACGATGGCGCACAACGCCGTCAGAAACGCCGGCACCGTGGTGCCCGTCAATAACGGCACCACGAAATACGCCCAGAAGATGATCATCACCAACGGCACGCCGCGAAAAGCGATCACCCAGGCGCTTGCTGCCCATCTCAGCGGTTTGATCGGGCTCAGGCGAGCCAGCCCCAGGATCACTGCGATCGGAAACGACAACGCCAAGCCCAACCCTGCCAGAATCAACGTCGCCGCAAAGCCGCCGATCGGGCCGTTGGGCCAGGAGCCGATCAAGAACATCACGCCATACTGATGCAGAATATCGAGCATCATCAACTCCTGAAGTCGGCTGGAAAGCGCTTGGCGAAGGTGGCGCCAGCAGCCATCAGCATCAATGCGGCAGCGAGATAGATACCGGTCGCCACGGCAAACACTTCAAACGAACGGAAGGTGAGGTTCTCGATCGCCCGCACCTGATAGGTCAGTTCGCCCACGCCGATTACCATCGCCAGGCTGGTGTCCTTGAACAGGATCAACGACCGGTTCACCAGGGGCGGCACGGCCACGCGAATCGCCTGCGGCAAAATCACGTAGCGCAAAGCCGCAAAGGCGCCCAGCCCCACCGATCGTGCCGCTTCAACTTGCGTGGCGGGTATCGCGCGCACGCCCGACAGAATGTCCTGAGCCATGAATGCGCTGACGTTCAACGACAGGGCGATCAACGCAAACAGAAACTCGGTATCGCCATGGTTGAGCCAGAGACGCACCTCGCGCGGCAGAATCTGCGGCATGCCGAAGTACCAGACCATGATCTGCACCACCGTGGGCACGTTGCGGTGGTATTCGATGAAGAGCGAAATCACCCACTGAAACGGCCGCAACGGGACGCCGCGCAACCCGACCAGCACGAGCGCCACGATGAATCCCAATACCCAGCTCGATGCGAACAACCGCAGCGTCGTGAGTACGCCGCCCAGAATGAGGGCGCCGTAATTGCCCGACGCGAGAAACGCAAAATCAAATGCCATGTTTGGCGGGCGTGCACGCACGCCCCTCCTTGCAGTGTTATTGCGCGGTGACGGGCTCGACCTTGAACGTGCGGGTGAGCTTGTAAATCGAATCGGCACCCAACCATTTGTTGTATGTGCGGTCGAGTTCGCCCGATCGATCGATGTCGACCAGCACTTTGTTCAACGCAGCCAGCAGCGCTGGATTGCCTTTGTTGACGACGAGGCCGATGTGTTCGACGTAGGTGGGCTCATCGAGCAATACCGTCGCCTCGCCGGACTTGGCCGAATCGATCTCGAAACGCTTGAGCACGAGTTCACCCGCGGTAAAGCCTTCGACCTTGTCGTTCTGCAGGCCCAGATAGCAGGACGACACATCCTGGAAAGTGAGTACCTGCGACTTCGCGAGCACCCGGCTTGCGATCGCCGCCGAACTCGAGCCTTTGGAGGCGCACACCTTGCGGCCGCCAAGATCGGCCAGTGTCTTGATGCCCGCGCTTTTCTTCACCAGCACTTTGATGGCACCTTGCAGATACTGCGCACTGAAGTCGACCTGTTCGGCGCGCTCGGGCAGATAAGCCATCGCCCCCGCCACCACATCGACGCGATCCATCTTCAGCTCCGGAATGCGCGCCTCAGTGGAGAGCGGCTTGTGCTCCAGCTTCACGCCAAGGCCACGGGCCAGAGCCGCGCACATGTCGACGTCATAGCCCACGAAACTGCGTGTGGCGGAATCCTGAAACGCATACGGCGCGCTGGCGTTCTGCGTCCCGCAGATGAGCGTACCGCGCGCCTTGATATCGGCCAGCCGATCGGCCATGGCGGCGGGCGATGCCGCCAGGCCGCTCAGCGCAAACACGCTGACGAGCAACACTTTCCGTTGAACAGAGATCATCTTCTTTCCTCTTGATTGTTGGAGATCTTCGGGGTGAACGCAACGATTCAGATGCCACGGCGTGGCCCTGCACGCCGTATGGCTTACTGCGGAAAACGGAACACGGCACGCTCCTGCTCGTCGATCTGATGGACGAGATCCGTTTCCCATGCGAGGTACTGACGTGCCGCCGCCTTGTTGCCGTTGTGGCGGTCGTGAACGAAAAAGAGAAAATCGATGCACGCCGCATCCGGCGGCGTGTTCGCATCGGCAACGATCGGCAGTCCGGCGTTCTGCCACATCTCCGGCGAGCCGATGCTGATGCTGACGTTGCTCAGACCGCTTCCGATCAATTCGTGCGCAGCCAGACGCAGAACGGCGGCCTCGTCACCGACCAGCACGATGTCATCGCTTTCAGCGAGCGCGAGTTGCGCCAGTCGCGGCCGGATCGACCAGACGGCGCCGTCGATGTGGGCGGTGCGAAAGGTCATGCTGGGTCGCACATCCACGACCACTGCGCCGGTGGCGCGCGCCCGGGCCAACGCTTCGGGCGTGAGGACGGGCAACGCGGCATCGCTGAGCGGCGACCGTGCAGCGGGCGGCTCCGCGAACGACGGCGTGCGAAGGTTTGCTTGCAGGCCACCTGCCAACACGCAAGCATCCCAGCCCATTTGCCGCAACCAACTCGCTACGGCAAGCGCGCGTGCATCGTCGCTATCGAAAAGCACCAGCCGCGCACCCCGCACGCCTACATACTGGTCGGTCGCCTGAATCAATTGCCCCCCGGGCGTATGCTGGGCGCCAGGCAGACTGCCGGCGCGAAACTCTTCGGGTGTACGCACGTCGCACAGCATGGTGGTGCGGGTGGTATCCCCGAGCCAGGTCTCGATCTGCCCGGACGTAATGGTGGGCACCCCGAAGCGCTCTGCCATCCGTTCGGCACGCTCACGCTGAACGCGGATGAGATCGGGATCCAGCGCGTCGGGATAGCGGCGGTCCGCACCGTGTTCCAGCTCGAGATCGGCGAGGTACCACCCCTGCGTACCGTTCTCCAATGCGAACACCGGATTGGGAATACCCAGATTGATCAATGTCTGCGCACCGATGATGCTGCGCGTGCGTCCCGCACAATTGACCACGATCGTTGTATTCGGATCGGCGGCAAGGGCATTGATGCGCAACGGCAACTCACCGTTGGGGCAGCACACCGCCTGCGGAATGTTCATCTTCCTGAACTCGGCGAAAGGCCGGCCATCGAGAATCACCATGTTCTCTTTGCGTGCCAGCTTGGCCGCCAGATCAGTCGCGCTGATGCGCGGCGTGTGATAGACCTCTTCGGCCAGTTCGCCAAAGGTTTTGCTTGGCACATTCACCCCTGCAAAACACGCCATCCCGGCATCCCGCCAAGCTTGAATGCCGCCCGCCAGCACGCTCACATTCCGATAGCCCAGGGCCATCAGTTGCTGCGCCGAGCGCATGGCCACGTCATCCCCGTCGCCCTGGTCGTAGGCCACGACACGCGTTGCACGATTGGGCACCAGACGCGGCACCTCGATCTCCAACCGGCTATACGGCGCATTCACACCGTAGAACAGATGCGATTCGCCATAGAGGCCATGCTCGCGCACATCGAGCAAGGCGATTTCATCGCCATCGTGCAACCACTGCTTGAGCCGATCAGACGACACCGTTTTGGCCGCTGGCGACGATGTGGACGAGATGGAACGGGGGGGAGGATTCATGCTTGAGTCATCGAAAAGGAAATGGACGGGCGTGACGAGGCCGCCTGCCGACGCAGGCCTTTCGTACGCGTGAACGGGGAGTGCGGGACGCCGGATGCGCAGGAGGTCCTAGGCGCAGCGAGACGTCCGGCGCATCAGGCGGCTATGCTGCCGCGCGGTGCTTGAGATGCATCATGGCTTGCTCCAGATCGGCGGTGAGGTCGGACGGGTCTTCCAGTCCGATATGAAGACGCAACAACGCGCCGCGACCGGACCAGTCGGAGACCGAGCGCGCGTTATTCATATTGATCGGAACGACAAGGCTTTCGAAGCCGCCCCAAGAGGCCCCCAGACCGAAGAGGGCGAAAGCGTCGATCATCGCCTCCACATCGGCAGTGGTGATACCGGAGGCGAACTCGATCGACAACAAACCATTCGTGCCAGTGCAGTCGCGCTGCCACAAGCTGTGGCTGGGATCTCCCGTCAGTGCGGGACAAAGCACACGCGCCACCTCCGGCCGCTGCTGAAGCCAGGTCGCCACATGCAGTGCATTGCGTTCATGACCCGCCATACGCAAGGGCAACGACCGGATGCCGCGCAACACGAGAAAAGCGTCGTCGGCGCCGACGGTCTGGCCAAAGTCCACGCTTGCGCGCTCCAGCGGCTCCCAGGACCGTTGTGTGGTGACGATTGCACCCATCACCACGTCTGCATGTCCGCCAAGATACTTCGTCGCGGCCTGCACCGAAATATCGGCACCTAACGCCAACGGGCGATACAGCAAGCCCGCCCCCCACGTGTTGTCCACGGCCACCAGACAATCGCGGGCATGCGCCCAGTCGGCCCATTTAGGCAGGTCCAGCATCTCATACACAAGCGAGCCCGGACTTTCAGCGTAAAGCAGTCGCGTGTTCGGCTGCACCTTGGCTTCGATATCGCTGCCATCCGGCAGATAAAAGGTGTATTCGATACCGAGCCGCGTCAGATGCTGGGCGCAAAATCGGCGCACCGGTTCGTATACCGCATCCGTGATCAACACATGATCGCCCGTCTTGAGATATGCCAGCAACAGCACTGCAATCGCAGCCTGTCCGGTGGGATAAAGCTTGGCGCGGTATCCGCCTTCCAGTTCCACCAGTGCATCTTCGAGTGCGTGCGTGCTGTCGGTGCCGCGGGCGCCATAGGACAGCAATCGCTCCTGTTCGCGCCGCGACCGCGTATCGCGCCAATGCTGCACGCTGTCGAACACGTACGTACTGGCGCGGCTGACGGGCGTATTCACCCATCCACGATGGGGACGGCCGGCGCGCAGCAGGCGCGTGGCGGGTTTGAGCGTGTCAGCCATGTCGTTCAACGCCGCGTTTTCACGCCGATCGGCATGATGCGGCAGGTGCCCGCGTCCAGATCGAATCCGATGCGGCGATCGAGCGTTTCAAGGGCACGGCCATACATGTGCAGATGGCGGATTTCTTCGTCCTCAATCTGCACCGCGTGAATATCTTCCGGCATCAAGGCTATACCGGTACCGGGTTCGACCACGACGATGTCTGCCTGCTTCAACTCGCCACGTCCTTCGATAGCGCCATCGTCGATGCGGTCGTAAACGTAGTTTTTCTCGACGCCTTCCACAGCGGCGATACAGGCCCAGGTCGTGTGATTGTGCGGCACGATCTTGTTGCCACGACGCATGACGTTCAGGTAAAGCGCATAGCCGTTGTCGGCATCTTCGCTGATCATGTAACGGGCTTGGCGATCGTCGCCGTCGGGCCCTGGATACCGATCGGCACCCCACCATTCCTTATGCCCCGCCAAGCCGATCAGATGCTTCAGCACGTGATCGAGGCTTTCGCGATTCAGACCATCCGTTTGTATCGTTTCCCTAATGCTTTCGATCGCGGTCGAGATTTCTTCCTGGTGGGGATGCGCCGTGCTCATCGTCAATCTCCGAGTTGGATGCCAGTAATTTCGGCTACTTTAGACAGATGAAACTGGCATGACAATTTAAATTGCCCGAACTAAACATAAGCATCGCTAATAGAAAGGGTTAACCCGATGCGCAATCTGGACCTCGATTTGCTGCGTACATTCGTCGTGGTCGCTCGCACCGGCACGTTCTCGGAGGCTGCAGTGAAGCTGCACAAAACCCAGTCGGCCATCACCCAACAGATGCAGCGTCTGGAGGCCGTTTTCGACCGGCCGCTCTTTGAGAAACACGGGCGAAACAAGCGGCTTTCGAGTCACGGCACGCGCCTCGTGGACTATGCACAGCACATGCTGGCCATCAATGACGAAGCGCTGCGCGCGCTGCAGGATATTCAGTTGGAAGGTGTGTTGCGAGTCGGCGCCCCGCTGGATGTGGCCGACACCATTCTTCCCACGCTGCTCACGCACATTGCGCGCTCGACACCGCGCGTCAAACTCGAGATCCGCGCCGAGCGCAGCCCGTTCCTGATGGATGCGCTACGCGCGGGCGAACTGGATCTCACGATATCCACGCGGTTCGAACAGGCCTTCGAAGGCGTCGTATTGCGCACCTCGCCCACCGTGTGGCTCTGCTCTGCGTCCTACGTTCATGACCCCACGGTTCCGGTGCCATTGATCCTCGCTGACGAGCCCAGCATCTTCCGGCGCCTGGCGCTGACGGCCCTGGAGCAATCGCGCACGCCGTGGCACATCAACTATCTGGCACCCAATCTGATCGGCATCAAAGCCGCCGTGCGCGCCGGCCTGGGCGTCACGGCGCGCAGCATCGAGCTGCTTGGGCCCGACATGCGGGTGCTCGGCGAGGCCGATGGGCTGCCGGATCTACCCGACGTGCCCTACTTCCTGTGGATGCGGCCCGACATCATCAATCCTGTCACGCGCTACATCTACGAATTGCTCAAGACCAATATGGGGCTCAATCAGGGGTGAGCGCCGGCGGCCAAGCCCAGGGCGGTTACGCGTCGCTCATGGCATACACGCGCAATCGATGGCCATCGGGATCGAGCGCGACGAACGTGCGTCCGAAATCGAGATCGGCAGGTTGCTGAAGCATCTTCAGGCCGCGCTGCGTCCAGTCTGCATACGTCGCATCAACGGCGTCGTGCCGATCGAGCAGAATGGCCAGTTCCCCGCCACCGCCGGCGGCACTTGCTGCAGGCTCAACCGTGTGCCGCGACCACAGCCCCAGCTTCACGCCCGAATCGAGCTTGAAAAGCACGAAGGTAGCAGAGCTTTCGACAGGCGCCCGCCCGAGCAGGTTGGCATAAAAGCGGCCGCTATCTTCGGGCTGATCGACGTAAAGAATGATGAGTGTGGGATCGGTCATGGAGCGTCTCCGAGAGGTTGAAAACGAAGCGGCACATGCAGCTTCAACACTTCTCATCCTAGGGACGTGGACGACCAGATTCTGTCAGTAGTGTTCAGGCGGCGTGCAGTGCACAGTGCGCGATACGCACAGCGACCTGGCAGGCAGGTTGCCAAGATAGCCGCGCTAGCGCTGGACCTGCTGCACGGCACGCCAAGCCTTCAACAACGCTTGCCTGCGGCGTGGATAGCGGCTTTCCTCGACTGCCATCGTATGGATTCGATCCGCACGAAAATGCCTGAAGTCATCACGGCTCTCGCACCATGCCATGACGATGCGCACATGATCGAAATAGCCCATCGCGAACGGCCAGATCGTACGTGCGGACACCACGCCCTTCGAGTCGCGATAACCGATCGTGATCTTGCGCTCGGTACGAATGGCTCGCCGGATGGCGGCGACGTCCACAGCGTCGAAGGCATTCTCGCTGGACGGCCCCACGAGCAGGGCCGACGTCTCCAGATCCTCGCGCACCTCCGAAGGCAACACTGCTGCGATTTTGCTCAGCGCTTGCCGCGCGGCCTCGGCAATGCGCGGATCGCCACGCTCGGCAACCCAGCGCGATCCCAAAACGATTGCCTCGATTTCCTCAGCCGAAAACATGAGCGGCGGCAACATGAATCCCGGTCTGAGCACATAGCCCAGACCCGGTTCGCCTTCGATATCGGCACCCTGCGCCTGCAAGGTGGCGATATCTCGATAGAGCGTACGCACGCTGATGCCAAGCTGATCGGCCAACGTGGCTCCAGGCACGGCATAGCGATGATTGCGCAGCAACTGAATAAGTTCGAGGAGACGGTGCGCGCGTGACATGTTGAGCGGGATCGAATTGGACCGGCGGCGAGCGGTCATTGACCGACGATCGGTTATTGCCGGCTGGCGGTAGGTCTCGGCGGTGGCGGGTGATCGATGGGGGATGGTGGAGGATCGCTGTTCATCCGTCGGCGGGTGGCGGTCAGTGATTTGTGCTCAACGCCGTCCGAGCAAAGATCGACGTTCAGCGATTGGCGACCCGGTCGAGCACGGCTGCAAAGCGCTTGGCGTCCTGGAAGCCGATCACGCGGGCGTCCACCAGATACTCGCCTTTGGGATCGAAAAACATGATGCCGGGCGGCCCAAAAAGCTTGAACCGCTTGAGCAAGGCGCGATCGTCGGGGTCATTGGCCGTCACATCGGCCTGCACCAGATGAAACCCGCGCAAGCGTGCGGCGACGGCAGGATCGCCAAACGTAAACCGTTCCATCTCGTGGCAAGACACGCACCAGTCGGCATAGAAATCGAGCATGACGGGCCGATCGGCCCGTGCGAGAACCGCATCGAGATCCGCCGAGGTCTTCACCCGCGTAAAGGCGGTTTTACCCGGTTGAGCGACAGGTCCCTGTTTGGGCAGCCCCGACGCCGCGAGCGATGCGCCCGGCGGCAGCGCGCCGGCCGTTTTTCCGGGAAGACCGAGCGCCTGCAGTCCACCAGTGCCTGAAGCAGTACCGGCGCCAGCGCCGGTGCCAGTGCCAGTGCCAGTGCCAGTGCCGGTGCCAGTGCTCGTGCCTGTGCCGGCGTTGACGCTCGTCCCTGCGTTCACAGGCGCGTAAGCGACGTCGCTCGCCCCGTCCCATGCGCTCCCTTGCGCAAACTGCGCCAGGGGCCGCAGCACGTCCCGACCACCGCTCGCCACGCCGACGACCAGTGCCATGCCGGCCAACGCAAACAACAACCCCAGTCCTTTCCCGAACATCCGCGCCGTGCCCGCTTGCGGCGGCAGCGCGTCAAATGCCCGCAACATGACTGCGCTCACCAATGCCAGCAACGCCCAACCCAGCATCATGATCCAGGTGGGCACGATGGGCTGCACCATCCACCAGGCCGTCGCCAGCAGCAGCAGGCCGAACAGACGACTTACGTCGTTCATCCATTGCCCCACGCGCGGCAGCCAGGCCTGCGACGCCGCACCCACCACGAGCAGCGGCACGCCCATGCCCCACGCCATGGCGAAAAGTGCTGCGCCACCCAACATCACATCGCCGGTCTGCGAGATGTACAGCAATGCACCCGCCAAGGGTGCCGCCACGCAGGGGCCCACGATCAAGGCCGAAATCGCGCCCATCACGACCGCACTGGTCACACGGCCACCCGGCACCTTCGCAGCCAAGGCGGACAGGCGCGCCTGAGCGCCGCCCGGCATCTGAAAGGTAAAGGCGCCGAACATCGCCAATGCCAGCAAGGCCAGCAAGACAGCAAACAGCGTCAGCACCCAGGGCGTCTGCAACCACGCCGCCAGCCCGACACCGCTCAATCCCGCCGCGACACCCAAGGCGGTGTACACCACCGACATGCCCACGACATACGCCGCCGCCAAACCGAACCCGCGCACGCGGCTTGGCGCTGCCACGCCGGCGTCTGCTGCGCGCCCGCTCGCGCCAACCACGATCGCCGAAACAATGGGAATCATCGGCAGCACACAAGGGGTAAGCGCGAGCAAGAGGCCAAGCAGGAAGAACACGCCCGCTGTCTGCCAAATGCCCAGTCCACCGATTGCATCGGCCAAGCCGATATCGCCGGCGCTCAACAAGCTGCCCAGGCCTGCGCCGCCGGACGCTTGCGAAGGCGCCGCGCGCAGGTTCTTCTCAAACTGCGCACGCGATGCCGCGTCGATCTCGTACCCACCGGCCACAGGCGTCACGGCCACGCGGTTATCCATCGGCGGATAACAAAGCCCTGCATCGGCACAGCCCTGACTATTGACGTTGAGCGTGATCGGTCCAGTCCCGCGTTCAATCGGAATGCGCACGGGCAGACGGTCGTGATACACCGTCATGTTCTGTTCGAAGGTCGGGTCGTACTTGACGATGCCCTCGGGAAACTGCGGCGCGCCGAGCTCGGCATCGCCGGGCGGCACCACGCTCACGTGCAAGCGGTCGCGATACATGTAATAGCCAGGCGCAATCGCAAAGCGCACCTCGACCGTATTGGGATCGACCATGTCGGCACTGAAGACAAACGCCTGCTCAGGATCCAGATAACCGTCTTCCGCCCGCGCGCCAGACATCGCGGCGAACAAAGCCAGCACTGTCAGCACCAGCATCGCCATGAGCGACGTCACCGAAAGGCGCACCCTGCCCGCGCCGAGGCGCGACAAAACCGGCGGCACGGACAAACGTTGAACCCGACTCGACATGCATCCTCTCAATGTTGCCCGGGCACTTGCGGCCCGGGGTGCGTCGTTTGCCGGCGCACCCAATCGATATACGCCGCACTGCCGCCGATCGCAGGCACCACGACGATCTCGGGCACCTCATAGGGGTGCAAATGCGACAGCGCCTCGATAACCGCCTGCTGGCGGCCTGCGGTGGTCTTGATCGTCAACGGAATCTCTTCCGCACCTTCGATCTCACCTTGCCAGCTATAGATTGACAGCGATGGGGCCCCGAGGTTCACGCACGCGGCCAAACCGTCTTCAACCAGAATATGCGCCATGCGTTTGGCCAGCATGATATCCGGCGCATTGGATAAAACGACCAACACATCGTCGTCATTCAACATCGCGGCAGTGCTCATCATCCATCCTTAAAAGGCACGACACATCTTCCGCTGCCTGCACCGAGCGGGCGCGTCGGCTTGGGTCATGACGTTTCGATCGGGCGCGCGTTCCCTGCTTCAACCAGGTAGGCCATGAGGTTACTTACGGTACGCCCAAAAAGCAAAAGCGAGTCCGAAGACTCGCTTTTGCCGCTTATCGCACTGCCGATTTACTCGGCGGCGCCGTCAGCTTCTGCATCGTCGACTTCCGGACGGTCGACCAACTCCATGAATGCCATGGGAGCGTTATCGCCTTGACGGAAACCCATCTTCAGCACACGGGTGTAGCCGCCGTTGCGGGCAGCGTAACGCGGGCCGATCTCGGCAAACAGCTTGACCACGGCATCGCGATCGCGCAGACGGGCAAAAGCCAGTCGCTTGTTCGCGAGCGTGGGCTCTTTACCCAGCGTGATGAGGGGTTCTACGACGCTGCGCAGCGACTTGGCCTTGGGCAGCGTGGTCTTGATTGCTTCGTGCATGATGAGCGAAACAGCCATGTTGCGGAACATGGCAAGACGGTGACTGCTGGTGCGGTTGAGCTTACGCAAACCATTACGGTGACGCATGATAGTGCCTTTGAATCTAAGAGAGCGTTGCCGCTCGAGGTTTCCGGTTCTTCTATCGACTGAGGTGAATCAGCCGCGGTCCGGTGGGTAAAACGAAAGCGCAGTTGGGGTTAACTGCACTTCCGGGATCGGGATGGTACTGCAAAAACTGCCCGCGTGAAGCCTTACGGGCGCTCGAGACCGAGGGGAGGCCAGTTTTCCAACTTCATACCGAGGGTCAGGCCACGTGCAGCCAGGACTTCCTTGATTTCGTTGAGCGACTTGCGGCCCAGGTTCGGGGTCTTGAGCAGTTCGTTTTCGGTGCGCTGAATCAGATCGCCGATGTAGTAGATGTTTTCGGCCTTCAGGCAGTTGGCCGAACGCACCGTCAATTCCAGATCGTCAACCGGACGCAGCAGCACGGGATCGATCTGCGGCGTGCCGCGAACCGGTGCTTCGTACGAATCGCCGGCGCCTTCAAGCGCAGCGAACACCGAAATCTGATCCATCAGGATACGAGCCGATTGACGCACCGCTTCCTCGGGCGAAATCACGCCGTTGGTTTCGATGTCCAACACCAGCTTGTCCAGATCGGTACGTTGCTCGACGCGAGCGCTTTCGACCGAGTAGCTCACGCGGCGCACGGGGCTGAACGACGCGTCCAGCACGATACGGCCGATCGTGTGCGTACGGTCTTCCGTCAGCGCGCGAACGTTACCCGGCACGTAGCCGCGGCCCTTCTCGACCTTGATCTGGATTTCGACCTTGCCGGCTTCCGTCAGGTTGCACAGCACGTGATCCGGGTTGACGATTTCCACGTCGTGCGGCAGTTCGATATCACTGGCGCGGACGGCGCCTTCGCCGTTCTTGCGCAGGACCAGCGTCACATCGTCGCGGTTATGCAGTTTGAAAACCACGCCCTTCAGGTTCAGCAAGACGTCGACGACATCTTCGCGAACGCCCGGGATGGTCGAGTATTCGTGTACAACGCCCGTCATTTGCACTTCCGTCGGGGCATAGCCCGTCATCGACGACAGCAGAATGCGGCGCAAAGCGTTACCCAGCGTGTGGCCATAGCCACGTTCGAAGGGTTCCATGATGATCTTGGCGTGATGCGTGCCGACCGGCTCGACTTCAATGGAGCGCGGCTTCAGAAAACCTTGGGTGGACATGTAGGAACTTCCTCTTTCAATACCCTCGGCTCGTTACACCGATAAGGCTGATGGGATAAACAAAAGGCAGTGGAAATGAACTGCCCGATATATACCGCAAAGCCCGCTTGACGCTGAACGCGGCAAACGGGCTGGTTGCGGCAGTACTGCAGAAGCGACAACCAAGGCCGAAGCCCTGGTTGATGCGTCTATTAGTTGCGCGAGTACAGTTCGACAACCATCGACTCGTTGATGTCGCGAGCGACGTCAGCGCGGTCGGGGACTTGCTTGAACGTACCGGCCATCTTGCTGGTGTCGACATCCACCCACTGGGGGATACCGATGCCCGAAGCCAGATCCAGCGCTTCACGAATACGCGCTTGCGCCTTCGACTTGTCGCGGATCGAGATTTGATCGCCAGCCTTGATCAGCATCGACGGGATGTCGGCGGTGTGACCATTCAGTTCGATAGCGCGGTGGCTGACGAGCTGACGCGCTTCAGCGCGGGTCGAGCCGAAGCCCATGCGATACACCACGTTGTCGAGACGCGATTCGAGCAGCTGAATCAACGTTTCGCCCGTGTTGCCACGGCGGCGTTCGGCTTCCGCGAAGTACTTGCGGAATTGCTTTTCCAACACACCGTACATGCGCTTGAGCTTTTGCTTTTCGCGCAATTGCAGACCGTAGTCTGACGTACGTGCACCGGAAGTGCGCCCGTGCTGACCGGGCTTGGAATCAAGCTTGCACTTGGAATCCAGCGAACGGCGGGCGCTCTTCAGGAAAAGATCGGTACCCTCGCGACGCGAGAGTTTGCATTTGGGTCCAGTATAACGTGCCACGAGGCTTCCCCTTAGATACGACGACGCTTAGGCGGACGGCAGCCGTTATGCGGAACCGGCGTGATGTCTGCAATGCTAGAAATCTTGATGCCCAGCGCGTTGAGCGCGCGCACCGAAGATTCGCGACCAGGACCGGGGCCCTTGATGCGCACTTCCAGCGTCTTGATGCCGTACTCGAGAGCCACACGGCCAGCCGTTTCGGCAGCGACCTGTGCCGCGAACGGCGTCGATTTACGCGAACCCTTAAAGCCCGCGCCACCCGAAGTCGCCCACGACAAAGCATTGCCTTGGCGATCCGTGATGGTGATGATGGTGTTGTTGAAGGAGGCGTGGACGTGAGCAATACCGTCCGAAACGCTCTTCTTGACCTTTTTGCGTACGCGCGATGCGCCGCTTTGCGAAGCTTTCGCCATAATCTATTTCCTCGATTATTTCTTCAGGGACGCAGCAGCGCGACGCGGACCCTTACGGGTGCGCGCGTTGGTGCGCGTGCGCTGGCCGCGAAGCGGCAGACCACGCTTGTGACGCATGCCGCGGTAGGTGCCCAGATCGATCAAACGCTTGATCGACAGTTGCACTTCGCGGCGGAGGTCGCCTTCGACGGTAAACACGCCAACGTGTTCACGGATGCGCTCGAGCTCGGCGTCGTTGAGGTCCTTGACTTTCTTGGTCAGAGGTACACCAGCGGCTTCGCAAATCTTGCGGGCGCGCGTTCGACCGATACCAAAAATAGCGGTCAAACCGATCTCGGCGTGTTGTTGCGGCGGAATGTTAATGCCGGCAATACGGGCCATGACTGTGTTCCTTAAATGATTCTTCTATGCGTGGTCGGCAAACGGAGGAAATCCGAATTAGCCCTGACGCTGCTTGTGACGCGGGTCGGTGCAGATAACACGCACAACGCCGTGACGCTTGATAACTTTGCAGTTGCGGCAGATCCGCTTGACTGAAGCCATTACTTTCATGGTTGAACTCCTAGTATTCCGTTATCGGTCCGCTATTTCGAGCGGAACACGATTCTGGCGCGAGACAGGTCATAGGGGGTGAGTTCCACTGTGACCTTGTCACCCGGCAGAATCCGGATGTAGTGCATGCGCATCTTGCCGGAAATATGGCCCAACACTATATGACCATTTTCCAGTTTGACGCGGAATGTCGCGTTGGGGAGGTTTTCTACCACCTCGCCCTGCATCTGAATGACGTCGTCCTTTGCCATCTTTTCGCTTTAACGCATCGGCATGTTCGAGCCCTTGAAGTTCGCCTTCTTGAGCAACGAATCGTACTGGTGGGACATCATGTAGGCCTGAACCTGCGCCATGAAGTCCATCGTTACCACCACAATGATCAGCAGGGACGTTCCGCCAAAATAGAACGGCACGTTCCAGCGCATCACCAGAAACTCGGGCATCAAACACACCAGCGTGATGTACAACGCACCGGCCAGCGTCAGACGCATCAATATCTTGTCGATATAGCGCGACGTTTGCTCACCAGGACGAATGCCGGGGATGAAGGCACCGCTTTTCTTCAGGTTATCTGCAGTTTCCCGGCTGTTGAACACCAGCGCGGTATAGAAAAAGCAGAAGAAAATGATGGCTGCGGAATACAGCGTGATGTAGAGCGGCTGACGGGGCGCCAAAGCGGCCGCCAGATCACCCAACCAACGCATGTTTTCGCTGCTCGAGAACCAGCTCGTGATCGTGGCAGGGAACAGAATGATCGACGATGCAAAGATCGGCGGAATCACCCCAGCCATGTTCAGTTTGAGCGGCAAATGCGAGCTTTGACCACCGTAGATCTTGTTGCCGACCTGACGCTTGGCATAGTTCACCGTAATCTTGCGCTGGCCACGTTCGACGAAGACGACGAAAGCGGTCACGAGCACGACGAGGGCGACGATGAACAAGGCCGATACCGGCGACATCGCATTGGTGCGCACCAGATCCAGAAGTCCCGCCAGGGCAGAGGGCAAGCCCGCCACGATACCGGCGAAAATCAGAATCGAAATACCGTTGCCGAGACCCCGCTCAGTGATCTGTTCACCCAGCCACATGACGAACATGGTGCCGGTGACCAAGGTCACGATCGTGGTGAATCGGAACAGCAGGCCCGGGTCGATGACCAGGCCAGGCTGCGATTCCAACGCTACCGAAATCCCGACGGCCTGCACCAAGGCCAGCAATACCGTGCCGTAGCGCGTGTATTGCGTGATCTTGCGTCTGCCGGCCTCACCCTCTTTCTTGAGTGCTTCCAGAGACGGCACCACCACCGACATCAACTGCATGATGATGGAGGCCGAGATATACGGCATGATCCCGAGGGCGAAAATCGAAAAGCGCGACAGTGCGCCACCCGAGAACATGTTGAACAGGCCCAGAATACCGCCCTCGTTCTGACGGAAAAGCTCCGCCAGCGCGTCCGGATTGATGCCCGGAACGGGGATATGCGTACCCAGACGGTACACGACCAAGGCGAGGATCAAGAACACGAAACGGCGTTTCAAATCGCCGTAACGCGGACCTGTCTTACCCAGTGCCTGTGCGTTAGCCACCTATCACCTCACTGATCAGTCGAGCGAGCCGCCAGCGGCTTCGATCGCTGCCTTGGCGCCCGCGGTTGCGGTAATGCCTTTGAGCACGACCTTGCGCGACAGTTCACCCGACTTGATCACTTTGGCGTAGCGAACTTGCTGACCAACGATGTTGGCTTGCTTGAGCGCTTGCACGTCGATCTCGTCGATGGGCAGGGATTGCAGGTCCGACAAGCGGACTTCGGCGTACAGGTGTTGACCCAGCGGGGTGAAACCACGCTTGGGCAAACGACGCTGCAGCGGCATTTGACCGCCTTCGAAGCCAACTTTGTGGAAGCCGCCCGAACGCGATTTCTGACCCTTGTGACCACGGCCGGCGGTTTTACCCAGACCCGAACCGATACCACGGCCGACACGGCGCTTAGCATGCTTCGCACCAACAGCCGGCGCGATCTTGTTAAGTTGAATTTCCGACATCGTAATTCCTTAGGCGTCCGAAACGGCGACGAGATAATCAACCTTGTTGATCATTCCACGCACTTCGGGCGTATCGATCAGCACTTTCGAGCTATTGACACGACGCAGACCCAGACCACGAACGGTGTCGCGGTGAGCTTGCTTGGTGCCGATGGTCGAACGCACGAGCGTAACCTTAATCTGCTTCTGAGCCATGATTTACCCCAGGATTTCTTCGACCGATTTGCCGCGCTTGGCAGCCACATCAGCCGGAGTCAGGGACGCGCGCAGGCCGTTAAGCGTCGCACGCACCATGTTGTAGGGGTTGCTCGAGCCCAGGCTCTTGGCAACCACGTTACGCACACCCATCACTTCGAAAATCGCGCGCATCGGGCCGCCGGCGATAACGCCAGTACCTTCAGCTGCGGGCGAGATCAGAACGGTGGATGCACCGTGCTTACCCACCACCGTGTGATGCAGCGTGCCGTTCTTGAGGGCAACCTTGAACAGACCGTTGCGGGCCTGTTCCATTGCCTTCTGTACTGCCACGGGTACTTCGCGGGCCTTGCCCTTACCCATGCCGATACGGCCATCGCCATCGCCTACCACGGTCAGCGCGGCAAAGCTCATGGTGCGACCACCCTTGACGACTTTGCTCACGCGGTTGACCGCGATCATTTTTTCGCGAAGGCCGTCATCGGGTTGCTCCGGGGCATTCCTGCCTTGCATCTTAGCCATTTGACAACTCCTCGCTTAGAACTTCAGGCCGGCTTCACGCGCGGCATCGGCCAGCGCTTTCACGCGGCCATGGTAACGAAAGCCCGAGCGGTCGAAGGCAACCAGTTCGATACCGGCAGCCTTGGCCTTCTCGGCGACGCGCTTGCCCACCAAGCTGGCGGCAGCGGCATTGCCGCCACGACCCGTCTTGTCGGCCAACTGCTGACGCACTTCCGCTTCCAACGTCGAAGCGCTGACGAGCACGCGATCGCCTTCCGGCGCAATGATGTTTGCGTAGATGTGCTGGTTCGAGCGGAAGATCGAGAGGCGATGTACGCGCAGCTCGGTGATCTTCCGGCGAGTCGGTACCGCACGACGCAAACGGGAAATTTTCTTGTCCATGATTCGTCCTTGCCTGAGCGGTTATTTCTTCTTGGTCTCTTTGATGACCACGCGCTCATCCGAATACCGCACGCCTTTGCCCTTGTAGGGTTCAGGTTCGCGATATGCACGGATCTCGGCAGCCACTTGACCGACGACTTGCTTGTTCGAGCCCTTGATAACGATCTCGGTCTGGGTCGGGCACTCGGCCTTGACACCAGCGGGCAACTTATGAAGCACGTCGTGGGAGAAACCCAGTTGCAATTTAACCGCGTCGCCTTGGATCTGAGCGCGGTAACCCACGCCGACCAGGTTCAGCTTGCGCTCGAAACCCTTGCTTACGCCGGTGACCATGTTGGCGACAAGCGCGCGCACGGTACCCGACATGGCTTTGGCTTCGCGCGAATCGTCGGCAGCTTTGAACGACAACGACGTGCCGTCCTGCTTGATGTCGACGAAACCGTTCAGCGACTGGTTCAAGGTGCCCAACGGGCCCTTGACTGTGATTTGGTCCTGCGCGATTTGGGCTTCGACACCCTTCGGCAGTTCGACCGGATATTTAGCGATACGTGACATTAGAATCTCTCCTTAGGCCACGTAGCACAAAACTTCGCCGCCCACGCCGTCGGCGCGTGCTTTGCGGTCGGTCATGACGCCGCGCGAGGTCGAGACGATAGCCACGCCCAAGCCGTTCATGACTTGAGGAATGTTGCTACGGCCCTTGTACACACGCAAGCCGGGGCGCGAGACGCGGTCGATGCGCTCGATAACCGGACGGCCGGCGTAATACTTCAGGGTAATTTCGAGCTCAGGCTTCGCTTGCGAACCCTTCACTTCGAAACTGTCGATATAACCCTCGTCTTTCAGCACGGCAGCGATGGCTGCCTTCAGCTTCGAGGAGGGCATGCTAACCGTGACTTTGTCAACCTGCTGCGCATTGCGGATGCGCGTCAGCATATCGGCGATCGGATCGCTCATGCTCATATTCGTTCTCCTACCAGCTGGCCTTGGTGATACCCGGGATTTCTCCGCGCATCGCCATTTCACGCAGTTTGTGACGCGTCAGACCGAACTTGCTGTACACGCCGCGGGGACGACCGGTCACCGCGCAACGGTTACGTTGGCGAGTCGGGTTCGCGTTGCGGGGCAATTGCTGAATCTTCAGCCGAGCCTGGTAACGCTCTTCGTCGGTCTTGGATTGGTCGTCGACGATCGCCTTCAGCGCTGCGCGCTTCGGTGCGTATTTCTCGACCAGCTTGGTACGCTTGATGTCGCGATTGATCAGTGAAAGTTTTGCCACGTCATCGCCCCTTAGTTGCGGAACGGGAAGCTGAAGGCCGTCAACAGCGCCTTGGCTTCTTCGTCAGTCTTCGCGGTAGTGGTGATGCTGATGTTCATCCCACGAATCACGTCGATTTTGTCGTATTCGATCTCGGGGAAAATGATCTGCTCTTTCACCCCGATGTTGTAGTTGCCACGGCCGTCGAACGCACGACCCGAGATACCGCGGAAGTCGCGAACGCGCGGCAGCGCGACAGCGACCAGACGGTCCAGGAATTCGTACATGCGGCGACCACGCAACGTGACCATGCAACCGATCGGATAGTCTTCACGGATCTTGAAGCCGGCGATAGCTTTACGCGTCTTCGTGATCACGGGACGTTGGCCGGCGATCTTCGTCAGATCCGACACAGCGTGTTCGATGACTTTCTTGTCGGAGACCGCTTCCGAGACACCCATGTTGAGGGTGATCTTCAGGATGCGCGGCACTTCCATGGCGCTCTTATAACCAAACTGGGTCGTAAGTTCGCCGGAGATTTTGTCGCGGTAGATTTCTTGCAAACGAGCCATGTTGTTCGCCCCTTACGCCTTGGCGCCGACTTCGGCACCGTTGGAACGAAACACACGCACCTTGCGGCCATCGACTTCTTTCACGCCAACGCGGTCGGCTTTGCCGGTCGCGGGGTTGAAGAGCGCCACATTCGAGATGTGGATCGGCATGGTCTTCTCGATGATGCCACCAGGATTGTTGGCCATCGGGTTAGGCTTCGTGTGCTTCTTGACGGTATTGATGCCTTCGACCAGTACATGGTCGGCGTCCAGGCAAGCCAAGACGACGCCACGGCGCGTTTTATCGCGGCCGGTCAGGACGATGACTTCGTCGCCTTTACGGATATTGTTCATCGAAGGCTCCTTACAGCACTTCCGGGGCCAACGACACGATCTTCATGAACTTTTCGGTACGCAATTCGCGCGTAACGGGTCCGAAGATGCGGGTGCCGATGGGCTCCAGCTTGGCATTGAGCAAAACAGCGGCGTTGCCACCGAACTTGATAAGCGAACCGTCTTTCCGGCGCACGCCCTTGGCGGTACGAACCACCACAGCGTTATAAATTTCGCCTTTCTTGACGCGTCCGCGGGGCGCGGCGTCTTTGACCGTCACCTTGATGATGTCGCCGATACCGGCATAACGGCGCTTGGAACCGCCGAGCACCTTGATGCACATCACATGACGCGCACCAGTGTTGTCGGCCACGTCCAGCGTGGTCTGCATTTGGATCATGATTTTTCCTATTCCAACTTAACCGGAGAAACGCATCCCGAACCCGGAATCACGCCTCTCCCGCCAGTTTTGGTCCCGTAAGGCTAGCTAGTGAAGCCGACCCTGGGTTGAAATCCTGCGGGTGTTTCCTCCCACACTCTTCTTGCTGGCTTGGACCTGGCGCGAAGCACTCGGTGCCTCTCGCTTGTGATCTACGACCGCGCAATTGGGAATGCGGGAAAGCCGTTGATCATAACGCGGTACCGAAACTGACGCAAGCACTTATGTCGGCGGGCTCACTAGTGCGTTGTTTTTTCGTTAGACTGTACGGCTGCATCCCGACGGCGCCGGCATGACGCGCTGGTCCCTGCCCTCAGGCTCTGCCCCGATACGCATCACCCGCTATTTCCCTTTCACCGCTTTCTAAAGGTTGTCGCATGTACGAAACATTGGCGCTTTATATCGATGGAGAATTCGTTTCCGGCGAAGGCCGCAAGACGCAAGACGTTGTGAACCCGGCAACGGGTGATGTGCTCGGCCAGTTGCCACACGCAACGCAGAAGGATCTGGATCGTGCATTGGCCGCTGCCGAACGTGCGTTTCAATCCTGGAAAGTGTCGTCGCCGATGGATCGCGCCGCCGTGTTGCGCAAGGTGGGACAGCTCTCGCGCGACCAGGCCAAGGACATCGGCCGCAACATGACGCTCGACCAGGGCAAGCCCTTGGCCGAGGCCGTTGGTGAGGTGGTGTCGTGCTCCGAGCACGCCGATTGGCATGCCGAAGAGTGCCGTCGCATCTACGGCCGCGTGATCACGCCCCGCAATCCGGACGTGCGTCAGATCGTCGTGCGCGAACCGATCGGTGTCTGCGCCGCGTTCACGCCCTGGAACTTTCCGTACAACCAGGCGATTCGGAAGGTGGCCGCCGCCATCGGCGCCGGTTGCACCGTGATCCTGAAAGGCCCCGAAGATTCGCCCAGCGCCGTGATGGCCATCGCGCGCATGTTTCACGAGGCCGGCCTGCCGAAAGGCGTGCTGAACGTGGTGTGGGGCGATCCCCCGGTCATCTCGGATTACCTGATCCGCTCGCCGATCGTGCGCAAGATCTCGTTTACCGGCTCGGTACCCGTCGGCAAGCAATTGGCAGCGCTCGCCGGCCAGCACATGAAACGCGCCACGATGGAATTGGGCGGTCACTCGCCTGTGCTGGTATTCGACGACGCCGATATCGATCGCGCGGCCAAGATGCTCGCCAAGTTCAAACTGCGCAATGCCGGCCAGGTGTGCGTGTCGCCCACGCGCTTCTATGTGCAAGAGAAGGCGTATGAAGAGTTCCTCGCCAAGTTCACTGAAGTCACGAAGGGCGTGAAGGTGGGCAACGGCCTGGAAGACGGCATCGAGATGGGACCGCTCGCGCACCAACGCCGGGTGCCCGCGATGAGCAAATTCGTGGAAGACGCCAAGAAGCGCGGCGGCAAGATCGTGACGGGCGGCGAGCCCATCGCCGGACCGGGTTACTTCTTTGCCCCGACGATCGTGACCGATCTGCCGGAAGATTCGATGTTGATGACGGAAGAGCCGTTCGGCCCGATCGCGCCGATCGTACGATTCAAGGACACCGAAGAAGTATTGAAGCGTGCCAACAGCCTGCCGTTCGGGTTGTCGTCGTACGTGTTCACCAACTCGCTGCAGACCGCCACGAAAGTGTCCAACGGCCTGGAAGCGGGCATGGTCAACATCAACCACTTCGGCAGCGCACTGGCAGAAACGCCGTTCGGCGGCATCAAGGATAGCGGCATCGGCAGCGAAGGCGGCACCGAGACCTTCGACGGCTACCTGGTGACCAAGTTCATCACGCACATCTGATCTGAATAGCGGCTATCGCGCCGCATAGAAAAAGGGCCGGGAGAAGCGATTCTCCCAGCCCTTTTTTTTCGTGTTGCCAATAGCGCTTCAGCGCTACCGGCAAGCCCGACTTAGATGACGCGTACAGCCTCGATCAAGCGCACCACACTCCACGACTTCGAACGGGAGATAGGACGGCCTTCAGCGATTTCGACAGTGTCGCCTTCGTTGTACTGGTTCGTTTCGTCATGCGCCTTGTACTTATTGCGGCGCGTGATGACCTTACCGTAGATCGGATGCTTCACTCGGCTTTCGACCTGCACCACGACGGTTTTATCCATCTTGTTGCTGACGATTTTGCCGACCAGCGTACGCTGGTTCTTCTTGGGGACTGCGACTTCTTGAGTTTCACTCATGATTATTTCCCTGCCTTCTCGGTCAGCAAGGTGCGTACGCGCGCGATGTCGCGGCGCACTTTGCCAAGCTGGCTGTGGTTGGCAAGCTGTTGAGTGGCCCGCTGCATACGCAGACCAAATTGCGCACGCAACAGACTTTCGAGCTCTTTGCCGAGCTCGGCGGCGTCTTTCGAACGGAGTTCGCTGGCTTTCATTTAGTACTCCTTAAGCACCGATATGACGCGCGACGAACGTGGTCCGGAGCGGCAGCTTTGCAGCGGCCAAGCGGAAGGCTTCACGCGCGATTTCTTCGCTTACACCACCCAGCTCATACAGCACTTTGCCCGGTTGAATTTCAGCGACCCAATACTCGGGGTTGCCCTTACCGTTACCCATCCGGACTTCGGCAGGTTTTTGCGAAATAGGCTTATCCGGGAAAATACGAATCCAGGTTTTACCTTGACGCTTCATGTGACGGTTAATGGCACGACGAGCGGCTTCGATCTGGCGCGCCGTCAGACGACCGCGATCGGTCGACTTCAAGCCGAAATCGCCGAACGAAACGTCCGTTCCGCGAGTAGCCAGACCGGTGTTACGGCCTTTTTGCTCTTTACGATATTTTCTGCGTGACGGTTGCAGCATCTTTATTCTCCTTCGGGCGTCGGCGTCGCAGCGCCATCAGCCTTGCGCGGACCGCGTCCACGACCACCAGGACCCGCACCCGGACGGCCGGCGCGAGCGCCTTCCGGACGGTCACCGCGCGGAGCGCGGCGGGGACGGCGGTCATCTTCACGGGGAGTAACCACTTCCGGCGGCATTTCGCCGTTCGGGAGCATGTCGCCCTTGTAGACCCAGACCTTGATACCGATCACACCATACGTGGTGTGGGCTTCGGACGTACCGTAGTCGATATTGGCGCGCAGGGTGTGCAACGGCACACGGCCTTCGCGATACCACTCGGTGCGAGCGATTTCGATACCGTTCAGACGACCGGCGCTCATGATCTTGATGCCTTGGGCACCCAGACGCATCGCGTTTTGCATCGCGCGTTTCATCGCACGACGGAACATGATGCGCTTTTCGAGCTGTTGCGAGATCGAATCGGCAATCAGTTGAGCGTCGGTTTCCGGCTTGCGGATTTCCTCGATGTTGACGTGCACGGGCACGCCCATCAAACGCTGCAGATCGCTCTTCAGGTTCTCGATGTCTTCGCCACGCTTGCCGATCACCACGCCCGGACGAGCCGAGTAAATGGTGATGCGGGCGTTCTTGGCGGGACGCTCGATGATCACGCGGCCGACCGACGCGCTCTTGAGCTTCTTCTTCAGATACTCGCGAACACGGATGTCTTGCGCCAACATGCCGGGGAAGGCCTTGTCGTCCGCAAACCACTTGGACGACCAGTTACGGGATACCGCGAGACGGAACCCAATCGGGTGAATTTTCTGACCCATCGTTGCTCCTTACGCGCCGACTTTGACCACAATGTGGCAAGTCTGCTTCTCGATACGGTTACCGCGGCCCTTGGCGCGCGCCGAGAAGCGCTTCATCGATTGAGCCTTGTCCACATAGATCGTGGTGACCTTCAGCTCATCGATATCGGCGCCGTCGTTGTGCTCGGCGTTGGCGATAGCGGATTCGACAGCCTTCTTCAGGATGACGGCCGCCTTCTTGGGGGAAAAGGTGAGGATGTTCAGTGCTTGCGCAACCGACTTACCACGGATCAAATCCGCAACGAGTCGGGTCTTTTGCGCAGAGATGTGCACCCCACGGATAATGGCTTGAGTTTCCATCGCTTACCTCTTCGACTTCTTGTCCGCGGCGTGACCCTTGAACGTACGGGTCAGCGCGAATTCGCCGAGCTTGTGACCGACCATGTTCTCGTTGATATAAACGGGAACGTGCTGACGGCCGTTGTGCACAGCGATAGTCAGCCCGATGAAATCGGGCAGGATGGTGGACCGGCGCGACCAGGTCTTGATCGGCTTCTTGTCTTTGCCCACGACGGCTGCATCGACCTTCTTGATCAGATGCGCGTCGACAAACGGGCCTTTCTTGATCGAACGTGACATGATGTTCGCCCCTTACTTGCGCTTGCGCCGTTGGACGATCATATTGTTCGTCCGCTTGTTGCGTCGAGTCTTGAAACCCTTCGACGGAGTACCCCAAGGGCTGACCGGCTCGCGTGCTTCACCGGTGCGGCCTTCGCCACCACCGTGCGGGTGATCGACCGGGTTCATGGCAACGCCACGAACCGTCGGGCGGACACCGCGCCAACGCATTGCACCGGCCTTGCCGATTTGGCGCAGGCTGTGTTCTTCATTGCCGACTTCACCGATCGTGGCACGGCATTCGATGTGCACGCGACGGACTTCGCCGGAGCGCAGACGCACTTGAGCGTAAACGCCCTCACGCGCCAGCAGCACAGCGGAAGCACCAGCCGAACGGGCCATCTGAGCACCCTTGCCCGGGAGCATTTCGATGCAATGGATCGTCGAGCCAACCGGGATATTGCGGATCGGCAACGTGTTGCCGGCGCGGATCGGGGCTTCGACGCCCGAAAGCAGCGTAACGCCGACTTCCAGACCACGAGGAGCGATGATGTAGCGACGTTCGCCGTCCGCGTAGCACAGGAGTGCAATGTGCGCGGTGCGGTTGGGGTCGTATTCAAGACGCTCTACCTTCGCCGGGATACCGTCCTTGTTGCGACGGAAATCGATGACGCGGTAGTGCTGCTTGTGACCGCCGCCACGGTGGCGAACCGTGATGTGACCGTTGTTGTTACGGCCAGAACCACGAATTTGCTTTTCGAGCAACGGAGCGAACGGCTCACCCTTGTGCAGGTTAGGGCTTACCACCTTAACCATGCTGCGGCGGCCGGCCGAGGTCGGTTTAACTTTTACGAGGGCCATTTACATCACCTCCGCAAAGTCGATTTCCTGGCCTTCCTTGAGCGACACATAGGCCTTGCGCTCACTGCGGCGCTTACCCATGAATCGGCCAAAGCGCTTGACTTTGCCTTTGCGGTTGAGGACCTGCACGGACTCGACCTGCACTTTGAACAGCAGTTCGACGGCAGCCTTGATTTCCGGCTTGGTCGCGGTGTCCACGACGCGGAAAGCGACTTGCTGGTACTTTTCGGCGACGAACGTGGCCTTTTCGGTCACGATCGGAGCCAGAATGACTTGCAACAAACGTTCTGCATTCATCCCAGCATCTCCTCGAATTGAGCGATGGCCGACTTGGTGATAACCACTTTCTTGTAGTGGATCAGCGACAGCGGATCGGCGTAACGCGTTTCAACCACAGCGACGTGCGGCAGGTTGCGGGTAGCCAGGTAGACGTTTTCGTCGACCGCATCGGTGATGATCAACACCGATTCCAGACCCATGTCACGCAGCTTGACGGCGGCGTCTTTGGTCTTGGGCGTATCGAGCGAGAACGTTTCAACGACGGAGATGCGGCCTTCACGGGCCAGCTGCGACAAGATCGAACGGATCCCGGCGCGGTACATCTTCTTGTTGACCTTCTGGCTGAAATTCTCGTCGGGCGAGTTCGGGAACGTGCGACCACCCCCACGCCAGATCGGCGAGGACGTCATACCGGCACGAGCGCGGCCCGTACCCTTTTGACGCCACGGCTTCTTCGTGGAGTGCTTGACTTCCGCACGGTCTTTCTGTGCACGGTTGCCGCTGCGCGCGTTGGCCTGGTAGGCCACGACGATTTGGTGAATCAGGGCTTCGTTGTAGTCACGGCCGAACACGGTGTCGGGCGCGCTGAACGTAGCGTCGGATTGACCTTGAGCATTCAGGAGCTTCAGATCCATGGCTTATGCTCCCTTCTTGGCCGTCATTTTGACGGCCGGACGCACAATGATATCGGCGCCGGCATGACCCGGGACCGCGCCTTTGACCATCAGCAGACCGCGCTCGACATCGACGCGAACCACGTCGAGGTTTTGCACGGTGCGGGTCGCGTCACCGAGGTGACCGGACATGCGCTTACCGGGGAACACGCGACCGGGATCTTGCGCTTGACCGATCGAGCCCGGCACACGGTGCGAACGGCTGTTACCGTGCGACGCGCGTTGCGAACCGAAGTGGTGGCGTTTGATGGTACCGGCGAAGCCCTTACCGATGGTGGTGCCCGTGACGTCGACCTGTTGGCCGGCTTCGAACACGCTTTCCACGGCAATCACGCTACCAGCCGAAAATTCGGCGGCGCGGGTGGGATCGAGGCGGAATTCTTTGAGGATGCTACCGGCTTCAACGCCAGCCTTGGCATAGTGGCCGGTTTGCGGCTTCACTACACGCGAGGCGCGACGGGTGCCGTAGGCCACTTGAACCGCAGCATAGCCGTCGGTTTCAGGGGACTTGACTTGAGTCACACGGTTGTTGGACACGTCCAGCACGGTAACCGGAATGGATTCACCATCCTCGGTAAAAATGCGGGTCATGCCGACCTTGCGACCCACCAGACCCAGCCGATGGGCGGCAGGCGTGGGTGTCGGATTCGACATCGTTTTCTCCATTCCCGACTGCGATTGGTCGGGGCTAATTTCAGACGAAAGTAATGGTTTTCGTCTTGGGTTAAATGCCTGCAGAACGACGCATAACGCGCTTCCGAATCAGCCTGCTCCAAATGGTGCATGGTGCCCGATAGCTATGCGCAACCCTGCCAAAAATGGCAAGCCTAAAACTATAGCAGCAATATCTTGGCAATACAAACACTTAGCGCACCCAAGTGTGTTGCGGCGGCGACACAGCTAGGCTGCAGGCACACCCGAATCGGTGCCGCGCCATTGCTGCGGTGAGCGGCCGAACTGCGCACGGAAGCTCTGGCTGAAGTGGCTCAAGCTTGCATAACCCACATCGGCTGCCACGTCCGTGACGCGGCGCCCGTCGGCCAGCATCGTGGCTGCCGCATCGAGCCGGATGGCGCGCAGGCGCGCACTCACGGTCATGCCCACGATCTCGCGAAAGGCATGCTGAAGACGCTTCTCGCTCATATGCAACATGCGGGCCAATCGTTCGGCGGTCCAGTCCTCGCTGAAGCGCTGCAACAGCACGCGCTCTGCCCGCAGGGCCGCCTGATGGGCGTCGCCCATGACCGCCTGCGGTGCAGCGCCGTTGAGCAGCTCAGCCGTCACCGACAGCGTTTCGAGTGCGCGCGCTTGCCACCACAGGCGGCGCGCCAGTTGGCTGTTCTGAGGACAGGCCGCCATCGTTCGCGCCAGGGCCATCAACGCTGGCGGCGCCGGCATGCACGCCACGAATGCGCCGTTGTCCGGGCGGCTAAGTGAGGCAGCGCATCGATCGCGCAGCATCTCACACAGGGCCTGCGCGCCGTGCCTGGCAAGCGCCGATTCACTGAAACGAATATCGACCAGGCTTACCGGACGGCCACCCGGAATGCGCGTGCGGCTGGCGGTGCCTGCGGCGTAATTGAAGAGCAACACGTCGCCGGCGACCGGCAAGCAGACGCTTGCCCGGTCGACCTGTACCTCGGCGCCGGCCGTCAGCCAAACCTGGATCCCGAACACGGCTGCGCCCGGCGCAGGCAAGTGCACGGCGTTGCGCGGCGTGCCGTCGAGCACCGCGAGACTCACGCCGCGATCGACCTGCTCCAGGCAGGCGATCACCGCATTCCAGTCGCGGGTGACAGGCACGGTGGGCAGCGTGTCGCGCCACCATTCGTGGGCGCGTCTCGGCGACCCATAGCGCGAGGAAGCGTCGTGCATGATCGGCTGCGGCATCTGGGCACTTCCTTCCCCGAAGCATCGGGCGTTGCAAAACCGGTAATTCGACAATTTCGGGCGGAATTCCGCAAGCCGCGACAGGATGTGTCTGGGATGATCGGCCACGATAATGATTATCGTTCATTTACCCCACCCTAGACGAGGTTTACCGTGGCGCCGTTTGCTCCCGCCCCACTCGCCGCAGCGCTCGCCCTGGCGTGCGCCCTGCCCGTTTTATTTCCGCTCGATGCCGCCGCCCAAGCCGCAGCCGGCAGCACCATGCAGTTGGCGCCGATTGTGGTGCGCGGCGACATCACGGCCGGCGGCGACACAGCCGGCGATATGTTTGCCGCCACACGCTCGCGTTCAGGTTCCAAAACCGATAGCGCACTGATCGAGACGCCCCAAACGATCAACGTGATCACCCGCAATGAAATGGATCAGCGAGGCGCGACGTCGCTCGTGCAAGCGGTGCGCTATACGCCGGGCGTGATCGCGCAGTACGGCGACAACGACGTGCGCTATGACTGGCTTACCGTGCGAGGCTTTCGTCCGGCACGTTACCTCGATGGCCTGCTGCTGCCCTTTGGCGCACGCGGCTATTCCCAACCTCGCATCGAGACGTATGGTCTGGAACGGGTCGAGATCCTGAAAGGTCCTTCGTCGGGCCTTTTTGGGCAGACCACACCGGGCGGGTTGGTCAACATGACCAGCAAGCGGCCCACAGCGGATCGCACCAATGAGGTCTTCGCGAGCTATGGGTCGTTCGATCAGGTGCAGACGGGCTTCGATTTCTCGGGCCCGGCCGACGAAGAAGGCAAGTTTCTCTATCGGCTCACGGGCGTCGGACGGACGGGCAACACGCAATTCCAACATGTGGACGACGACCGCGCCTTCATCGCGCCGAGCTTCACGTGGCAGCCATCGGCCAACACCAGCATCAATATCTCAGCGCAGTATCAGAAGATCGATTCAAAAGGCGGCGGCGGCGGGCCTGTGCTGCCCTACGCGGGCACCATGATCCCCACAGCCGCAGGCTACATCCCGCGCGATCGCTTCGTGGGCGACCCGGATTACGATCGCTTCAAGAACGAAACGACGATGTTCGGCTATACCGTCGACCATCGCTTCAACGATACCTGGAGCGTAAAGCAGACCGCGCGTTACACGCATGTGGATACCGATTCGCGCCGCGTGCAGATCGGTCAGATGGCCACACCCACACAGGCCGTACGTTACGCGTGGGCCTTCCCCGAAGATGCGCGCACCTTTCAGATCGACAACCAGGCCACCGCGCGCTTCGACCTGGGCGGCTCGAAGCACACCGTGCTCGTGGGCACCGACTATCTGCACGAGACGTCGCGATTCACGGAGAGCCAGTTGAACATCCTGCGCAATCCGGCTGGTACGGGCTTCGCATTGTTCGACGTGTATCGCCCGGTATACGGCAACCTGAACATTCAGGTGCCACCCGACGGTTTGCGCATCAACCAGTCGCGCGACCAGCTGGGTGTTTATCTTCAGGACCAGATCGACCTGGGCCGGCTGCGTCTGACGCTGGGCGCCCGCCAGGATTGGGCCGATACCGACACGAATACGTGGCGAGCGGCCGGCGCGAACGACGACAACAAGATACGCGACAACCGATTGACTGGCCGGGTGGGCGCCACTTATCTCTATGACAATGGCTTGGCGCCCTATGTCAGTTATTCGACGTCGTTCCAACCGACGGCGGGCACCACCCGCACCGGCGCGGCACTCAAGCCCACCACCGGGGAACAGATCGAAGCCGGCATCAAGTATCAGCCTGAAGGACAGGCAAGCTTCGTCAGTTTCTCAGGCTTCGAGATCGTTCAGAACAACGTGAGCGCGCCCGATCCGGTGAGCACGAACTTCACGGTGCAGACCGGACGCGTGCGGGTGCGCGGCCTCGAGCTTGAAGGCAAGGCGCAGCTCTCGAAAGCATGGAGTGTGATCGCCTCGTACGCGTTCACCGACAGCGAGATCACCAAGACGAACGCCACGGACAGCGCAGGACAAGTGGGCAATCAACTTGCGTTCGTGCCACGCCACCAGGCCGCGCTCTGGACGCACTACGCCTTGCAAAGCGGCCCGTTGGCCGGCTTGGGCGCAGGGGTTGGCGCGACCTATCGCGGCAGCAACTACGGCGACCTGAACAATCGCTTTGCCATGAAGCCGGTGACGCTGGTGGACGCGGCACTCGATTACGATCTGGGCCGCCTCTCGGATAGCCTGCGCGGCGCAAGCGCGGCGTTCAACGTGTCGAACCTGTTCGATCGCCGCTACGTGGCGAGTTGCCTGAGCGCGATCGGCTGCTACTGGGGGAGCGAGCGCACCATGATGGCCACCGTACGCTATCGCTGGTAGCGCGAACCGGCCGCCTGGATGCCGGCCGGCATTCAGGCGGTCGGGCTTGAGCCCCGTACGCAGGCACCCCAAACAAAAACGCCCACGATTGCTCGTGGGCGTTTTTATGGGTTCGAAGCCGCCTGGATTACTGCAGGGCGATTTCGACGTCAACGCCGGCGGGCAAGTCCAGACGCATCAACGCGTCAACGGTCTTGTCCGTAGGATCGACGATGTCCATCAAGCGCTGGTGCGTACGGATTTCGAACTGGTCGCGCGACGTCTTGTTGACGTGCGGCGAACGCAGAACGTCGTAGCGACGGATGCGCGTGGGCAGCGGTACGGGACCACGAACCACGGCGCCGGTGCGCTTGGCGGTATCGACGATTTCAGCTGCCGACTGATCGATCAGCTTGTAGTCAAAAGCCTTCAAGCGGATGCGGATCTTCTGGTTTTTCATGACGTTTCCTAAAGAACGAAGGAGAAGCCGCCGCACGCGCCGCGGCTCTCCGGGATGATGCAGATTTAGGCGATGATGGTCGCCACGACGCCGGCGCCGACGGTACGACCGCCTTCACGAATGGCGAAGCGCAGACCGTCTTCCATGGCGATCGGAGCCAACAGCTTGACCGTGATCGACACGTTGTCGCCCGGCAGAACCATTTCCTTGTCCTTCGGCAGTTCGATCGTGCCCGTCACGTCCGTCGTGCGGAAGTAGAACTGGGGA
>NZ_SIZW01000040.1 GCF_009866805.1 Schauerella aestuarii | reverse complement strand
AGGGTTAACCCGCATTTCTCTGCAACTGCCGAGCCAGAGAATATAGCACAGTTTTAATTTGCAGTGCAACTTGGCACCAAAACTTACTGCCCCACATCCTGGCCGGAAACTTCCCCGGCCCTGACCCGCACCAACCGGTCAAAACAACGACTGCTTGGTGAAGGGGCCGAACTATAGCACAAGATTTGGGGTGTGCAAGTCGTGGCGACTTGGCCGCCCGATTAATCGGATCGTTTGTTTGTATTCCGCGGTTTTGCCAACGCCTTGCAGCGGTTGCTTATTGGTCATCGCTGAATCGTCTTCTGGAATCTGCTGAACCGTCTCCTGCGATCGGTGGCGCCCCCCACGCAGAGGCAAAGACCTCTCTATATGTAGCGAGATCAAATATAGCGAGCTCGAACCATGATGGGGCCACGCCGCTCCGGGCCGGCTCGGACTGGAAGGAATCCAGATGGCACCCACACATACCCGGTTGCGCGCTTCTATCTATATAGGGAGCATCAAGAACGGTACGTCGGCATTCGCCATCTGTTACAGCGCACCGATCGCTCATGACAATCCAGTAGACGCGCTACCGCATCGAAAGCACTGCTTCCCTCTTCCCTCTTCCCTCTTCCCTCTTCCCTCTTCCCTCTTCCCTCTTCCCTCCCCCCTCTTCCCTCCTCCCTCTCTTTCAACACCTCACAAAGCCGCCCCGCCTGCTCCTCCCATCTTTGAACTCCTCCCATCTTTGAACTCCTCCCATCTCTGAGCTCCTACCATCGCTGAGTTCCTCCACACCTTTGCGATCTCCACGATTTATCTAATCCCAGTTTCATACGTATCGCACCGCTTCCTTCCTTCCTTCCTTCCTTCCTTCCTTCCTTCCTTCCTTCCTTCCTTCCGTCTTTACGGTTGCCGCCCAACGAATCGCATCTTCAAGCGCTTCGACCCAGCGCCGCGCCGCCCCAAAACCCCAGGGGCCATCGCCCTTCCAGCCAGCCTTGTGTGACGACTCGTCGCGGATCCTCATGTGACAGCGTGCGCCCGTATATCATGGCGATAGATGCTCGCACGCCTAACCTGCTTTCTTTACAGCTGGCCAGAACCCCCAAACAATAAATACGACGCCACTCACTCATATGCTGACACCCCCCACGACTGCCCAGACGCCTGCCAGCGAGGACATTCTGATCAACGTGACGCCGTTTGAAACGCGTGTCGCCATCATCGAGCAAGGGGCGGTGCAGGAGTTGCATCTCGAACGCAGCATCCAGCGTGGCCATGTTGGCAATGTTTGTTTGGGACGGGTTGTGCGGGTGCTTCCTGGGATGCAGAGCGCTTTTATCGATGTGGGCCTGGATCGCGCAGCATTCATTCATATTGCCGACCTGCGGGAAAACCGGCAGGAACGGTCGCAAGGGCTGACGCCCACGCCCATCGAACGTATGCTGTTCGAAGGCCAGACCATCATGGTTCAGGTGATCAAGGATCCCCTGGGCACCAAAGGGGCGCGCTTATCGACGCAGATCAGCATCGCCGGCCGCATGCTGGTGTATCTGCCGCACGATCCCCACATTGGTATTTCGCAGAAGATCGAGTCGGAAACCGAACGCCAGCACATCCGCGAGCGTATCCAGCAACTGATGCCCCCAGAAGAAGGGGGTGGCGTGATCGTGCGCACACAAGCCGAAGGCGCATCGGACGAGGAGATCGCGGCCGATCTGGCTTATTTGCGCAAATTGTGGGGCCGCATTCAGGCTGCGGCTCGTGAACGGCCTCCGGGATCGACGCTATACCAAGAGCTCACACTTGCCCAACGCGTGCTGCGCGATATGGTAGGGCCGCACACTGGATCCATCCGGGTCGATTCCCGTACGGTGGCCACCGATCTGGTCGAATGGGCGAAGACATTTACGCCGTCGGTTACGGAGCGCATCGCGCACTACAGCGGCGAGCGGCCGCTGTTCGACACGGCAGGCGTGGACGACGAAATTGCGCGCGCGCTGTCGCGACGGGTGGATTTGAAATCCGGCGGCTACCTTATCGTGGACCAGACTGAAGCGCTCACCACCGTCGACGTGAATACCGGCGGCTTTGTGGGCGGCCGTAATTTTGACGATACGATTTTCAAGACCAATCTGGAAGCCGCTCAGGCCATCGCGCGTCAGTTGCGTCTGCGCAATCTGGGCGGCATCGTCATCCTGGATTTCATCGATATGGAGGATCCAGAACACCGCGAGACGGTGTTGGCCGAGCTCAAGAAAGCACTGGCGCGCGATCGCGTGCGGATGACGGTAAATGGATTTACGCAGCTTGGCTTGGTGGAAATGACGCGCAAGCGCACGCGCGATTCACTGGCGCACCAGCTTTGCGAGCCGTGTCCCACATGCGAGTCGCGCGGGCGCGTGCGCACGCCGCGCACGGTGTGCTACGAAATTCTGCGCGAAATCTTGCGTGAGGCAAGACAGTTCAATCCGCGCGAGTTTCGGATTTTGGCGTCTCAGGAAGTGGTGGATCTGTTTCTGGAAGAAGAGCGCCAGCACCTGGCGATGTTGGGCGATCTGGTCGGAAAGCGCGTCTCGATGGAAGTGGAGGCGTCGTATTCCCAGGAGCAGTACGACCTGATCCTGCTATAAGACTCGCGCGAGAAAGGCCTCAGTCAGAACCCTGGCTCGAGGGATCCCTCGTCCAAAAAATCCTTGTCTGAAGAATCGTCGCTTGGGGGACCCCTGTCCGACGAATCGTCGTTCGAGAAACCCCTGTCCGACGAATCCGCGTTCGACGCCCCCCGTCAACCAAACCCTCGTCCGACGAACCCTCGTCCGCCGAGGTCAGGTCTCGCGCTGCCGCCGTCAATCTTCTCGAAACTGCATCTTGTAGAGCGATGCATACAGTCCGTTGGCGGCAAGCAGTTCGGCATGCGCGCCGTATTCGACCACTTTGCCGGCGTCCAGCACCACGATACGATCGGCGTTTTGCACGGTCGACAGGCGATGGGCGATGACCAGCGTGGTGCGGCCCTTCATCAGGCGCTCCAATGACGACTGCACCTGACGCTCGGATTCGTTATCCAACGCCGAGGTGGCTTCGTCCAGGATCAGGATGGGCGCATTCTTGATCAGCGCGCGAGCGATCGCCAGGCGCTGACGCTGCCCACCGGACAAGCGCGCCGCATTTTCGCCCACCGGCGTATGAATGCCGTTGGGGAGTCCATCCACAAAGCTCAGCAAGTTGGCCGCTTCAAGGGCATCGCGAATCTGCTGGTCGTTGGCGTCGCCGATCGTGCCATAGCCGACGTTAGCGGCAATCGAGTCGTCGAACAGGACCACATCCTGGCTGACGAGCGATAGATGCGAGCGCAGATTGCTGAGCTGGATATCTTCGACCGGCACGCCATCCACGAGGATGTTGCCGGTATCGGGCAATACAAAACGCGGCAGCATATTGACCAAGGTCGTTTTACCGCTGCCGGAACGTCCCACCAAGGCGACGGTTTCGCCAGGTTCGACGGTGAAACTGATGCCGGTGACGGTGTCGCGGTCGGCATCGGGGAAACGGTGCGTGACGTTGTTGAATTCGATGCGGCCGCGAACCGGCTCGTCGAGTTTGCGCGTACCCGTATCTCCTTCAGGCGTTTGATCGATGAGCGTGAACACGCTTTCGGCAGCCACCAGCATTTTCTGCATCTTGCCGGCCACGTTCGTGAGTCGCTTGATGGGATCGAAAATCTGCGCGAGAGATGCCATGAATGCGGCAAAGCTGCCTACCGTGAGCGTGCCGGTGTTGGCCTGGCTGAGCGCCACGGCGATGATGGCGGCCACCGAAATCGAGATGCAGATTTGCGTGAGCGGCGTCATCGCTGCGTCTGCCGTGGCCGAACGCATCGCGAATCTGCGCAGCTTGCTGCTGACGAAGTGGAAGCGGCCACGCTCGAATTCATAACCGTCAAAGAGCTTGATCACGCGCTGGCCATCGATACTTTCGCCGACGACGCGCGTGAGTTCTGCATTCATATTGACGGTGTCGCGATTGATGCGGCGCAGGCGGCGCGTAAACAACCGTGCAATCGTGACCGACACGGGCAGCATCACCAGAATGATGAGCGTCAATTGCCATGACATGTAGAGCAACACGCAAATGAGCGCCAGCACCACCAGCGTTTCACGCACCAGCACCGTAATGACGTCAGTCGCGTAGCCCGTGACGTTGCCGGCATCGACCGTAAAGCGGTTGAGCAGCCGGCCGGTATCGCCCCGCTTGAACTCGGCATCAGGCAAACCCAGCAAGCGCTCGAACATATCCTTGCGCATGCCCAGGAGCACGTTATTGGCGACCCACGCCAATAAATACTCACTGAAGAAGTTGCAGATGCCGCGCAGCGTGATCAGGCCCACGACCGACAACGGAAGGAACCAGATGTAGTAAGGCTTGGTGCCGGAAAAGCCGTCGTCGAGCAGCGGCTTCATGATGATGGCGAGCGTGGGCTGGGTCGCGGCTGCGCCGGCCATCAGCAGCACGGCAGCCGCCAAGCCCTTCCAATACTTCCCTACGCGGCTGTAGACCCGGGACCAAAGTTCGGTTTTGACCGGCTGAGAGCCCGCAGGCGTGGTGCGTGCACCAGAATTCAATGCTATCTCGCTTTTCAATCGTGATGTGGGGGGATTGTACCGTTCGCATTCGGCTCGGGCGCCTTTGCCCCGCCATAGCGGGTCTCGGTTTGGTATTCTCTAGTCCGCATCACAGCGGCAACCCGCGCTTTTCAGGTTTATGTCACCCCATTCGACGCTATATGTCCGGCTCCCCAACTGGGTGGGCGATGTTTGCATGAGTCTGCCGTCACTGGCCCTGCTCGCCGCCACTGGTGCGCCGCTGGTGGTGTGCGCGCGCCCGTGGGCGCGCGATCTTCTGGCCGGATTACCGGCGCATGGCTTCGTGCCCATGACCGGCAAGGTCTGGGCCGATGCACGCGCGGTCCGCCAACAGCGTCGCCATGATGCGGGCCCGGCGCGCGGCCTGTTGCTGCCCGACTCGCTCTCGAGCGCTGCCGTGTTTCGCCTCGCTGGAATCCCTAGTGCCGGGTATCGCGACGATGGGCGGAGCGTGCTGCTGCGTTGGCCGATCGACAAGCCACAGTTGCCCGTGCACGCCGTAGAGTCCTGGTACGGCCTGACGCGCCGCGCACTGACGCACTGGGCGTTACCGGCGGGCACGGCATCGCCTGCGAAGACGTTGGGCTTGCCCCTGACCGACACACATCGCGCCCAAGCGGACGCGGCGGTGGGGCAATGGACCAGCGCGGCACAGCCGGTGGTGCTGATTGCGCCTACTGCCGTGGGCTTGCATAAAGGACGCGTGAAGGTGTGGCCGCATTTCGATGCCTTGACGCAGCAGTTGCAAGCGCGCGGTGTGGTGGTGGCCATGTGCCCGCCACCCGCCGAACAGGCTCAGGCTCGCACCAATGCACCGACGGCAACGCTGTTGCCGCCGATGTCGCTGGGCGCATTTGCTGCGTTGACCGCACGCGTGTCGCTCACCATCTGCAACGACTCGGGCGTGTCCCACCTGGCCGCTGCCGCCGACGCCCCACAATTGACCCTGTTTGGGGTCACGCGCCCGGCGCGAACGGGCCCATGGTCGCCCCGTGCGGTATGCCTGGGCGCCGAGAATGCCTGGCCCACGGTGGACGAAGTGGCTCAGCGCGCCTTTACCTTTTTGAATTTGCAGCAGTAATGGACTTGCACGCATGCCCACGACGTCGTTTCTGACTGGACTGATCATTCCGCTTAATTTGTGCCTCACGCTCCTCGTCGTGGGCCTGGTGCTCTGCCTGCTGCGCTGGCGCAAGACGGGTGCGAGCTTCATGCTTGCGGGCGTCGTATGGGTAACGGCGTGGAGCCTGCCCGTGACGTCGCTTTGGCTAGGCGGTGCGCTCGAGAACTGGTATCCCAATCCGCCACCCGAGCAAACCGAGATGGCGGATGCCATTGTGGTGTTGGGCGGCAATACGGCCAACGCGCGCGCCAATTGGTTCGAGCCTTACGACAAAACAAAAAAGACCACGCGCGTGGATGCCGCGGCAGAGCTCTACCTGGCTGGCCGGGCCCCGCGGGTGTTGCTCTCGGGCGGCGCCTTGGAAGGCGACGTGAGCGAAGCCCAGGGCATGGCGCACGAGATCCGCCAGTTGGGGGTGCCGTCCTATGCCATCATTTTGGAGAACGCGAGCCGCAGCACCTACGAAAACGCAGCGCTTTCGGAAGATGCCTTGCGCGATCAAGGCATCCGCAAGGTGCTTCTGGTGACTTCGGCGCTGCACATGCCGCGTGCGATGGCCGTGTTTCATAAGCAAGGCGTGGAGGCGATCGCGGCGGCCGTGTCGCCACAGATCGTGCTGCCTCCCGACGGCTCGCTCTCGCCGTGGTGGCCCAATGAGCGGGCGCTGGACGCGAGCCGCTCGATCATTAAGGAATACGCGGCCATTGGGCTGTATTGGGCGCGCGGATGGCTGTGATCACCTGCCGCTCGGGCTGTGGTGCCTGCTGCACGGCGCCGTCGATCACGAGCCCGATCCCCGGCATGCCAGAGGGCAAGCCGGCAGGGGTGCCCTGTATTCAGCTCTTGCCCGATCTGCGCTGTGCGCTCTTCGGCAAGCCTGAACGGCCAGCCTTTTGCGGCGGCTTGCAGCCGGAGGTGGAGATGTGCGGCACAAGTCGCGATCATGCGCTGGCGTGGCTGACCAAGCTGGAACGTCTCACGGCGCCAAGCGCTGCCAACTGAGGGCGTGCAGCGCGCAGCACGCTGATTGAGCGTGCCGCATCTGCGTGAGCCGAAAGCGATAGATAAAAGCGTTGAAAATACTGCGGGTGCATGGACGGCGACGCCAGTCACTGCCCCGCCAAATTGCCAGAGCGTTCAGCTTTCTCGCAGGGTTGTCACACGCGCCCCACGTTCGCGGGCCACAGCCTTGCGGTATACCGCCTCGGTATTCAGGATGAATTGCTCGACGCCGAACTGGCGCACACTGCGCTCGCGGGCGGCGATGCCCATCAAATTCAGCAATGACCGATTGTTGAGCACATCCAACACACGCGCGGCAATCGCGTCGGTATCGCGTTTGGGCACGATCCAGCCCTCCCGCCCATTGGTGACGTTTTCCGGCAACCCGCCGTGGTCGGTCAAAATCACCGGAATACCCATCGCCATCATTTCGCGGCAAGCGAACGAGATGGTTTCGACGCGATAAGACAGCACAAACCCGATGTCAAAGCAGGCGACCAAGGGCCGCACATCGTCGAGCCGTCCCACGAAAGTGACGTGCTCGGTCATGCCGGCGTCGGCCACGAATTGCCGCTGCGCACGCGTGGGCAGTTCGCCTGCAAGAAAGATATGAACGCGACGGCGGATCGGATCGGCCAGCTTGCCCACCGCCGTAATCATGTCTTGCCAGCCCTTGTAGCTGCCCGTACCGGCGTTACTGCCCAGGATCAAGGTGCCCGGTGCCAGCTTGCGGCCTGCCCACTGCTCGGCCAACGCGAAAGCGCCTTCACGGTCGCGCGGCGAGAAGAACTGCGTGTCGACACCGTTGTATACGGTATCGATGGGGCAGATGGCAAAGGGCGACTTTTCGAGTTGACGATGCACGAACTCGCACACCCCGATCACATAATCGGTGCCCATGCGGGCGCGCAGGGCCGAGCCGAAACGCGACGAGAAGTGGTCGTTGTGCTTGGTAAAGATGATGCGCGGGCGAGCCGCCCCCATGCCGCGTGTGGCCACGATGGCAAGGCGATGATCGGCCGAACCGTTGACGTGGATCACGTCGAATTGATTGGCGTTGATCAGGCGACGCAACTGGCGCGCGGCGCCGAGCATGTGATGGATGCGATTGGGGAACGACTGCACAACACGTTGTACGCCCGGGATCTCGCCCATGCGCCGATACAGTCCACTTCCTGCAGGTGCCGCGACCGTAATGGTGTGACGAGCCGACAACGCGCGCGCGAGCGTCGCGATGTAGATCGTGTGACCGTCGATTCCCGGCGAGGTCAAGAAGTTGGTAAAGAGAATGTTCATTACGCTTGTATAGGCCATCCAGGAAGCTGATCGGTCGAAACTGGGGTTAAGCGGCTCAACAATCTTCCCTCTTTCTATTCTCTTTCAAAGCGATCAATTTGGCGTATCGAAAGAAGCTTCCCGCTCCCGACCCCGCCGCCAAAACAACGCCCTGCCATCCATCCAGAAATCCCCGGCGCAGCACGTAGGCCCTGAAAAACGTCCAGCAGCCTCGCATCAATGCGCCCCATGCCGATGACGTGCGGCCCGCATCATATTTGATCTGAGCGGCGGCCGACGAGTACCGATTCATTTTGTCGATCCAATCGCTCAGGCCGTCGTAGGGAAAATGCAACATATGCGCCCGGCACTGCCCTACCTTGCCTGCCACCTCGACCTTTTCATGTACAGCAGCATCGGTGAACCGACCCGCCCCCCTTCGAAACAGCCGAACTACGGGATCGGGCCACCACCCGCTGTGGCGGATGAAACGGCCGCAAAACTCGGACAGTCGCGGGATGGCATACGCATCAGACGCGCCCGGTAACGTTAGTATGGCGGCAATTTCAGTAGCCAGCCCAGGTGTAATGCGTTCATCGCAGTCCAGCGACAGTACCCAGTCGCAGGTCGCCTGCGCCAACGCACGGTTTTTCTGAATGCCAAAACCAGGCCAATCCGGCGTCACGGTAACGATCGCGCCTGATTGACGTGCCAGCGCAACAGTATCGTCGGTGCTCCCGCTATCGATAACGATGATTTCGTCGGCGAAAGCCACGGACTTCAAGCATTCGACGATGTGAGCCTCTTCGTTTTTCGCGATGAGGATCACCGAAAGGGTGGCGCGCGTCGTCATGCGGGTAGCGTCGTCTCGGACGCCCGATGACCGCGCTCCGCCAGCCATTGGCGGTAGAGATTCTCGGTGCGTTCCGCCAGGAGTTCGGTCGAAAACGCGCGTTCCTCCCAGACCATTCGGCGTCCCGCGTCACCCATGCGGCACCGCAACTCGGGGTCGTCGATCAATCGCTTGAGCGCGGCGCCCAATGCGACGGGGTCTTTAGGCGGCACCAGAATGCCGGTAATCCCCTCGCGCATCATTTCGGACACGCCACCCACATTGGTGCCCACCACCGGCAAGCCGCTGGCGGCCGCTTCGACGTAAACCGTGCCCGAGGCCTCCTGCTGGGTGGCGAGTGCAAAGAGATCGAACCCGGCAAGCAAATTGGGCACATCGTCGCGCATGCCCATCAGGTGGATACGTGATCCCAGCCCCTGCGCCTGCACGTAGGCATGGACTTGTTCGAAGGTAGGCGACCCGCCACCCACGAACACCATGTGCAACATGGGGTTTTCTCGAATCAGCGGCGCCATCGCATCGACCAGATCGCGATGCCCCTTGGTCGCGCGCATGACTGCCACGCAGCCCACCACCAGGTGATCGTCGCTTAGCCCAAGCTCCGATCGCAGGGTGGAATGCTCGACCTGCGGCGGCAGCGCCACCGGCGAGTACACCGTGGCGATGCGCTCGGGCGGGACGCCGCGCTGGATCAGATAGCCCCGCACGTGGTCGCTCACCGCTGTGACGCGATGCGGCAGCCAGGTGTAGGACAGCATCGACGTCACTTTATTGGACAAGTGACGCGTGCGCACGACCAGCGGCACGCCGGCCAACCGGCCCGCAGCAGCGGCGATGATCGTGTCCATTCGGCTGTGGGTATTGACCACGTCATACCGCCGGGCCATGAACAGACGCCAGAGCGCGTACACCCCCTTGACGTAATTACGCAATCCGCCCATCGGAATCGTGTGCACCACGAATCCTGCGGCACGCAGCCGCGGCAGCATCTTGGCATGCGGCTGACACACCACCTCGATATGGTGACCGCGCTCGCGCATGGCCAGCACTTCCTTGTAGATGCGGTGCTCCTGGCCCCCGAAGCCAATCGCGGCCTCGGTGTGCACGATGCGTAATCCGGGCATCAGTAGAGCACCTCGATACCGTCGGGCTTGGCCCACGTGCCGAGTTGCTCGAGCAGCGTGTCGGCCATCCGGACACGCCAGGCTTCGCCCAGACGCACCGTACACAGAAAGTTGTTGCGCATATAGCTGATCTCGACCGGAGTGCCGGGGATCCCGCTGTCGGGTTCGGCACGATAAGGATGAAGCATCTGCCGCAGCTTATCGGCGTCGGCCTGGCCGTTGAGCCGGATGCGTAATGCTCGTGCACGCGCTTCGCGCGCCAATTGCAAATCGTATAGCGAATCGGCGACGATGCGTACACCGCCGGAGTACTCATCGTTGGTGACCTTGCCGTGCACGATGAGCAACTGATCCTCACGCAGACGATCGCGGTGTTTGTCCATGAGCTCGGCGTACACCGCGACTTCGATCTGGGCACTGCCGTCGTCCATGACGACGAACATCATCTTGCCGCGCCGCGTCATCATCGTGCGCACGCTGGACAAGGCCCCGGCCATCCACTGCAGATCGCGCATGGGCTCCAGGCGCAACAGGGGCGACGGCACGATGCGGCGCACTTCGTCGCGCCACGCATCGAACAGGTGGCCGCTGAAGTAATAGCCCAGCGCCGATTTTTCTTCGGTCAACCGGCTGTGCAACCCCCAGGGGGCTACCTTGTGCAACTCCATCGCCACCACGTCGCCGGTGTCGTCACCGAAGAGCGAGTTCTGATTGGCGCTGCGCGCCGCCTGCTCGGCCGCCTCCATCGCCATGGGTACGGACGCCAGCAATGCCGCGCGGTTGGCGGCGATGCTGTCGAACGCACCGGCGCGGATCAGCGCCTCGACGGTACGGCGATTGACGGATTGCTTGCCCACGCGCCGGCAGAAGTCGAACAGATCCTTGAAGGGTCCGCCTTCGTCGCGGGCGCGAACGATATCTTCGACCGCGCCCTGACCCGTGCCTTTCACCGCGCCCAGACCGTAGCGCATGGTGCGCGGCGGCAAGCCCTTCTCAGTGTGGCGATCGGCCACCGGTTCAAAGCGGTAGCCCGACGCGTTGACATCCGGCGGCAAGACCTCGACGCCGTTTTCGAGCGCATCGCGCCAGAACGTTTGCACCTTGTCGGTATCGTCCATGTCGGACGACAACGTGGCAGCCAGGAACTCCGCCGGGTGATAGGCCTTGAGCCATGCGGTCTGATAGGCGATCAGGGCGTAGGCCGCCGAGTGCGACTTGTTGAAGCCGTAGCCCGCGAACTTTTCCATGAGATCGAACAGCGTGACGGCCAGCTTGGCGTCGTGGCCCTTTTCGACCGCGCCCTTCTCGAAGAGCTCACGGTGCTTGGCCATTTCCTCGGCCTTTTTCTTACCCATCGCGCGCCGCAGCAGATCGGCGCCGCCGAGCGAGTAACCGCCGATGATCTGCGAGATCAGCATCACCTGCTCTTGATACACGATCACGCCATAGGTACTTTTGAGCGTGCCTTCAAGGTCGGGATGGAAATAGTCCACGGCCGCGCGGCCGTGCTTGCGATTGACGAAGTCGTCCACCATGCCCGACTCGAGCGGACCGGGGCGATACAGCGCCAGCATGGCGATGATGTCTTCGAAGGTGTTGGGGCGCAGCTTCTTGAGCAGCTCCTTCATCCCGCGCGATTCAAGCTGGAACACGGCCGTGGTATTGCCGTCGCACAAAATCTTGTAGGCCGCCGGATCGTCCAGCTTGAGCGCCATGATGTCGAATTCGCGCTTCTCGGGGTTGAACCGCTGCACATAGCGCACGGCCCAATCGAGAATGGTCAGGTTGCGCAAGCCCAGAAAGTCAAACTTGACCAGGCCGGCGGCTTCGACGTCGTCCTTGTCGAACTGCGAGACCGCGCTGTTTTCCTGACCCGGCTGGCAATACAGCGGGCAGAAATCGGTGAGTTTGCCCGGTGCGATCAACACGCCCCCGGCGTGCATGCCGATGTTGCGCGTCAAACCTTCGAGGGGCTGCGCCAGATCGACCAGCGCCCGCACCTCTTCTTCCTGCTCGTAACGCTCCTTGAATGCCGGCTCGTCGCGCAGCGTGCGCGCCAGCGTCCAGGGGTCGGCCGGGTTGAACGGGATGAGCTTGGAAAGCCCATCGCACATCATGTAGGGCATATCGAGCACGCGGCCCGCATCCCGCACGACGGCCTTGGCGCCCAGCGTACCAAAAGTCGCGATCTGGCTGACGGCCTCGCGACCGTATTTGATCTTGACGTAATCGATGACGCGTTCGCGATTATCCTGGCAGAAGTCGATATCGAAGTCGGGCATCGAGACCCGCTCGGGGTTCAAAAACCGCTCGAACAGCAAGTCGTAGCGAATCGGATCCAGATCGGTGATGCCCAGGGCATAAGCGACCAGGGAGCCCGCACCCGAACCCCGGCCCGGTCCCACCGGCACGCCGTTTTGTTTGCCCCAGTTGATGAAGTCCTGCACGATCAGGAAGTAGCCGGGAAAGCCCATCTGGATGATGGTTTTGCATTCCCACATCAACCGGTCGGTGTATTCCTGGTACTTGGCGGCCCGCTCGGCATCGTCCGGATAGAGCTGGAGCATGCGTTTTTCGAGCCCCAGCACCGACAGATCGATCAGATGCTGATCGAGCGTGACGCCTTCAGGCGTGGGGAAATTGGGCAGGCGCGGCTTGCCCAGCACCAACGTGAGGTTGCAGCGCTTGGCGATCTCGACGGTGTTGGCAATCGCCGAGGGCACGTCGGCAAACTTGCGCGTCATCTCCTCGGAGGACTGCATGTACTGCTCGGGCGTAAACCGCTTGACCCGGCGCGGATTGGCGAGAATCTCGCCTTCGGAAATGCAAACGCGTGCCTCGTGCGCCTGAAACTCGTCGCGATCCAGAAATTGCACGGGATGGGTGGCGACCACCGGCAAGCCGCAATCGCCCGCCAGCCGCATCGCGGCCTGCGTGTACGTCTCATCGCCGTCATGGCCGGCGCGCTGCAATTCGATATAAAAATTATTGTTGGGGAAGCATTCGGCCCAGCGCCGGGCCGCGGCCTGCGCCGCAGGCAGGTTGCCGGCTTCGAGCGCCTGGCCCACATCACCCATGCGTCCGCCCGACAACGCAATCAACCCCTCCTGCCCCACCAGCCACTCGCGGCGAATCTCGGCCTTGCCGCGATGCTGATTGGTCAACCAGGCCTGCGAGATCAGCTCGCAGAGATTGAGGTAGCCCTGCGTGCTGGCCACCAGCAGCAACAGCCGGAACGGCTTGTCGCGGTCTTCTTCGTTCGAAATCCAGACATCGCAACCGGCGATCGGCTTGATACCGGCCCCCCGGGCCCCCTTGTAGAACTTGATCCATCCGAACAGATTGGCAAGATCGGTCAGTGCAACAGCAGGCTGGCCCAGCTTGACCGTGCGCTTGATCAGATCGGGGATGCGCACGATACCGTCCACCACCGTAAATTCGGAGTGCACGCGTAAATGGACAAATGGCGGGGGGGGAGTTTGGACATCTTCAGACATGGGCGGAATTGTACCTATTGCGACCCGGTTTCGCCCGCCCCTGGGCAGGCCCGGCAAGCCGGGTGCCGATGTGCAAAAATGGGGTTATCTGTCCGGGTACGCGTCTGTGCCCGGAAGACGAGGAAAAGACAATGAAATGGTTCATTGCCGGCATCTGGCTGGCTTCCATCCTGTTTGCCCACTATCGCGGACGGGTCCGCTTGCCCTTGGCCCGTCAGTTCCTGGACCACTCGGTGCTGCTCGCCCCCATCAATGCGTTCATGATCCTGTGCTCGCGCGTGCCCACCACGCCGTTCGTGGCACCGGCCGCCCTGCCCGAGCTGCAAAAGCTGCAGGACAACTGGGAAGTCATTCGCGACGAAGCGCTGGATATGCAGCGCCTGCGACATATCAAGGCGGCCGAAAAGCACGACGACATCGGCTTCAACTCGTTCTTCAAGTACGGCTGGAAGCGTTTCTATCTGAAGTGGTATGACGCCCGCCACCCGTCGGCCGAGGAATTCTGCCCGCGTACCGTGGCGTTGCTCAAGACCATTCCTACTGTGAAAGCGGCGATGTTTGCCGAACTGCCTCCGGGCGGAAAACTGAACAAGCACCGCGATCCGTTTTCGGGCTCGCTGCGCTATCACCTGGGGTTGGCCACGCCCAACGACGATCGCTGCTTCATCGCCGTGGACGGCGAGTCGTACAGCTGGCGCGACGGCGAAGGCACGGTTTTCGACGAGACCTACGTCCACGAGGCGTACAACCATTCTGAAGCCAATCGCATCATTCTCTTCTGCGATATCGAGCGGCCGCTGAAATGGCGCTGGGCTGAAGCGTTCAATCGCTGGTTCGGCAAGGTCGTCATGTCTGCCGCCGCATCGCCCAATGACAGCGGCGACAAAACCGGCGCGATCAATAAGCTGACCCATGCGCACTGGAAGCTGGACCAGAAGCGCAAGGCGTTCAAGCAGTGGAACCGTACGGTGTACAAGATCACCAAGGTGGTGCTGATCGCATTGGTGATTCTGGCGTTCTTCCTGATTTAGTTTTTCCACACAGCGGGCTCTGCCGCTACGGCAGTCGTTTTTTGCCGCTCACGCAGGTGGTTTTCCCGTTCAGGCAGTCGAACGTGCGCTCCGTTGGGTTCGTTCGCGATCCGGAATGCGGTTCGCTTTAAAAAGAAGGCGCGATGCCGTTATGATCGCGCCTTCTTTTTTTTTCTGGTGGATGGCGCATGACCTTGTTTGCAATGACGCGCGCAGTGCTCGTATTGGGTCTATCAATGGCTTGCGCGACAGCATTGACAGTGCACGCTGCTTCGTCGCCTGCTTCGGTTGCATCGGCCTCGACGGCCACTGCGGTGGCCGAATCCTCGCCTGAGGACGTGCTCCCCGAGCATGAAGATGTGGCGACATTTTACGAACGGCGGGCTGCACTCACTCAATGGGTGTACGACACAGTGCCTGAACGCGAGGTGCACGCCATTCTCAAGCATGCCCTGACCGAGCAGGACAGGCTGAATCAAACGGCCGATCCGGCGAAGGACCTGGCCCAGTTTGCTTGTGTTGCCCCCAATGCACCCACACCCTCGGCGCAGGCGCAGGTAACCTTCGAGCGCGCGGCATCCAGTCCTGATTCTGAAGCATCCGCCCTATACGCCCGCGCGGCGGCCGAAGGCCATTGGCGTGCAGCTGCGCGACTGATCTCCCGGATGATGGACGATGAAGACTGGGAGGCCGCCCAGCCGGTGATTGCCTGGCTGCTGCATCAGAAGGTACCGTCGGGCTGGAACAAGCTGGCGGACCTGCTGCAGGCGACGTCATCCTACGACGGCGCGTCGACGTCCGATCTCGCAAACGACTTTATCCTGGGCCTGCGCTGGCGGGCGGCGCAAGCGGGCGATCCGGTGGCGCAAATCACGCTGGCGCGGCTGTTCGAGAAAGAAGGCGAAGCGAAGATCGCCGCTGCATTGACGACATGCGCGAAGCAGCATAACGAGGGGCTTTGAGACGTTCGTCATGTGGCGCCCCTGGCGAGTTCGACTACCGGTCGGCTGGCCGACATTTACCGCTACATACTTTGAGAGCGAGTGCGAAATCCGAGCGCGCGCTCAGCCCAGGCCGGGATTTCGGCGGCAAGATAACGCACGCGATCTTGATCGCGCCAGGCCTCGCGCAATTTCGTCAGGATTGACGACGGGTATGCGACCGACAAAGTATCGACGCGATAGCGTCGTTTTTCCTGACCCATTCGGACCGGCCACGATCCACATCTGAGGCCGCATCAACTCTGAATCACCGAGATGAGCACCTCCTTGCCAATCGCAAAGTCGAACGTGATCAATTCTTTTCGACCGCTCGGATATTCCTTCACACACATGCCTTCGGGCGTGTCGTGTTCAGCATAAAAGATCGGATGACCGGCATTGAGATGGGACTTCGCAACCGCACCGTCGTCGTCGCGCAGTGAGGCGTCGAAAGTGGTCAAGAAACGCGACGCTTCCTCAGTCGTCATCGCATCCAGATTTTCAATAACGAGGTCCATTGCGAAATCCCTCAAAAAATGTCGTCCGCTAAGCATAGCGCCAAGCCGACACGGCGGGGCGAGTCGCAAAATGCGATGGCCATCCGGTGCAGTTCCCTATCTCGCCAATGCCGCCCAGTTCCTCTCCAACCGCTTGACCGACACCGGCATCGGCGTGCGCAGTTCCTGGGCAAACAGCGCCACGCGCAGTTCTTCCAGCAGCCATCGAAAATCGTCGAGCCTTGCATCCGGTGCGCCTTTACGGGCAGTGCGCGCGCGCTGATACTGCGTGAGCAATCCGGCCATGTCGGTCATCAATCGGGCGTCGCGCGCGGGGTCGGCCCGCAACTTGTCGATGCGCGCCACCGCGGCTTTCAGATAACGCGGGAAATGCTTCAACTGCTCATACGGCGTATCGCGAATGAAATTGGCCGGCACGAGCGCGCCGATCTGTTGCTGTAGATCGGCATACGCTGCGGGATGCGGTTTGGCTTGCGCCATTTTTCGCTGCAGGGCGCCCCACTCGGTAAGAATCGCACCGGCCAGACGTGCCACTTCTTGCGCCAGCAATCCAATCCGCCCTTTGCCTTCGATACGGCGCGCTTCGAAGCTGGCCTCATCGGTAGGCCACGGATCGCCCAGGCAGGCCAGTGCCAAAGCGCAGTCCACGATCTGATCGCGCAGTTGCTCCTGGGTGCCCAGGGGCATATACAACATGCTCATCTTGGTGAGGTCGGTCAGGTTCTTTTCAAGAAACTTGACCTGATCGCGCAACCCCAGCCGGAACAGCTTGAGCAATCCGGCGCGGTGATGCCGCTTGGCATCGTCCGGATCGTCGAACACATCCAGATCGGCGTGCGAATCGCGTGCGACGAGGGCGGGATAGCCGACGAACGACTGGCCGCGGCGCTTGATTTCCATCAGCTCCGGAAGCGCGCCGAATGACCACGACGTGAGGTTTTCATGCGCCAGCGCTTCGGCCACCTGGCTGTCGCGCCCGGCCATCTGCTGAAACGTGGCCTGAGCCTGGCGGCCGTGCTCGGCCTTGATCTGTGCCAGATTGCGGCCGGCAGCCAGCATGCGGCCATGCTCGTCATTAACCCGGAAGTTCATGAACAGATGCGCCGGCAGTGTTTCGATCTTGAAATCGGACGCCAGCGGCCGCACGCCGACCTGCTTCTGCATATCGGCGGAGATGGCATCGAGTAACCCCTGCTGGGGATCTTGCAAGCTATCGAACCAACGATCGAAAAACCCGGCGGCGTAGTCCGGCAGCGGCACGCAATGACGGCGCATCTTCTGCGGCAACGATTTCAGCAGCAGATGTACCTTTTCCTTCAGCATGCCCGGCACCAGCCATTCGGCGCGGATCGGGTCGACCTGATTGAGGGCCACCAGCGGCACCGTCATGGTGACGCCATCTCGGGCCGATCCCGGCTCGAAGTGGTAATCCAGCGTGAAGGTGGTGCCCTGCCACTCGACTTTCTTCGGGAAGACATCGGTGGTGACGCCAGCCGCCTCGTGCCGCATGAGTGCATCGCGGCTCAACAACAACTTGGCAGCGGCCGCCTTGTCCAGCCCCTTGACCCACTTTTCGAGTGACGTGGTCTGCGCAATATCGGCCGGCAACTGCTGGTCGTAGAACGCGTAAATCAAGTCGTCATCGACCAGGATGTCCGGACGGCGGGTTTGATGCTCGAGTTTTTCGATCTCGGCGGCGAGCTTGCGATTGTGGGCGACGAACGGCAGACGCGTATCGATCTCGCCCGGCACCAGCGCTTCGCGGATGAAAAGCTCGCGCGCATGCTTGGGATTGATACGCGAATATTGCATCCGGCGGCCCGAGTAAAGCGTCAGGCCATACAACGTGGCGCGTTCATTGACCACCACCTGCCCGCTTTTCTTTTCCCAACGCGGATCGCTCCATTGCTTGCGCAGAAGATGGGCGGCCACGCGTTCGACCCACACCGGATCGATGCGGGCGATACAGCGGGCAAACAAGCGGGTGGTGTCGATCAACTCGGCAGCGACGATCCACTTGCCGGCCTTTTTGATCAAGGTCGACCCGGGATGGATATGAAAGCGGACTTCGCGTGCCCCCTGATAGTGGCCGGCCTCTTCACTCTTGATGCCGACGTTACCCAGCAAGCCCGCCAGCAACGCGAGGTGAAGTTGCTCATAGGTGGCTTCGACGCCGTTGACGCGCCAACCCTGCTCACCCACCACGGCGGAGAGCTGAGTATGCACATCGTGCCACTCACGCAATCGCAAGGGCGACAGAAAATTCTGCCGCAACAGGCCGACCAGCTTGCGCTGCGAGCCTTTGTGCTGCACCTGTTCGTTGTACCAGGCCCAGAGCTTCAGATACGACACGAACTCGGATTTGTCGTCGTTGAATTTGGCATGCGCGGCCTGAGCGGCATCGCGCTCCGCCATGGGACGGTCGCGCGGATCCTGCGATGAAAGCGCCGACGCGATGATCAACATCTCGGCTAGGCAATCGTTGTCGCGCGCGGCCAGGATCATGCGGCCGATCCGCGGGTCGACCGGCAGGCGGGCAAGCTCGCGGCCCAGATGGGTGAGCACGAAGCCGCCCTCGCCCCCGTCTTCGCCCTGCTCGATGGCGCCCAGTTCTTGCAGGAGGTGGTAGCCATCGGCGATGGCACGCCCAGGCGGTGCCTCGACAAACGGAAACTGCTCGATATCGTCGAGCTTGAGCGCCTTCATCCGCAAAATCACGGAGGCCAGCGACGAGCGCAGCACCTCGGGATCGCTGAAGGGTGCGCGATTGTTGAAATCGGCCTCGTCGTACAAACGAATGCAGACGCCCGGGCCTACCCGGCCGCAGCGCCCTGCCCGCTGGTTAGCCGACGCCTGGCTGATCGACTCGATGCGCAATTGCTCGACTTTGTTGCGCCACGAGTAGCGCTTGATGCGGGCCAAGCCGCTGTCGACCACAAACCGGATACCGGGCACGGTGAGCGACGTTTCGGCCACGTTGGTGGCCAGCACCACGCGGCGCGCGTTGCTGCGTGGCCGGAAGATCTGCTCTTGCTCAGCCTGCGACAGCCGCGCGTAAAGCGGCAGAATCTCGGTACCCACCGGGTGATGCTTACGCAGGCCCTCGGCTGCCTCGCGAATCTCACGCTCGCCCGGCAGGAACACCAGCACATCGCCCGGCCCGTGCGCGGCACACTCATCCACCGCATCGACGATCGCGTCGATCAGGTCGCGCTCCTCATCGCCCGACATGCGCTCGCCGGAGCGCGACGCCGCGCGCGGCGCCTCGTCTTCCGGCTTATCTTCACGCACCGGGCGGTAGCGCATTTCCACCGGGAACAGGCGCCCGGAGACTTCGATGACCGGTGCCAACACGCCATCGGCCGACGCAAAATGCTGCGCAAAGCGATCCGCGTCGATGGTGGCCGACGTGATGATGAGCTTCAGATCGGGCCGGCGCGGCAGCAACTGCTTGAGATAACCCAGCAGAAAATCGATGTTGAGGCTGCGTTCGTGCGCCTCATCGATGATGATGGTGTCGTATTTACGCAGCATCGGGTCGCGCTGGGACTCGGCCAGCAAGATGCCGTCCGTCATCAGCTTGATCGCCGCATTGGGGCCGGTGCGGTCGTTAAAGCGCACCTGGTAGCCCACCACTTCGCCCAGCGTTGTGTTGAGCTCGTCGGCGATCCGTTTGGCCACCGAAGTGGCCGCGATCCGCCGCGGCTGCGTGTGGCCGATCATCTTGCGCCGCCCGCGGCCCTGCTCCAGGCAGATCTTGGGCAGCTGGGTGGTCTTGCCGGAGCCGGTCTCGCCGCAGACCACAATGACCTGATGGGCATTGAGCGCGCGTGCGATATCGTCCCGGCGGCCGCTGACGGGCAGATCCTCGGGGTAAGAGATGGGGGGAATCACGCGCTCGGGCCGCTGGGGACGGGCTTGCGCGGCGGCGACAGGGCCGGCGGAATCGGGCATATTGGGGTTCATTAGCCGACCATTATAATTTCGCCATTCGTTTTTAATCTGCTGCCGCAAAATGTCCGATCTGGAACCCGATACCGTATCCGCGCTGGAAGCGCCTGGTTTTGCCGCCGCACAGTTCGTGCGCTGGTTCCGCGACGTGGCGCCATACGTGCACGCGTTTCGGGGCAAGACCTTTGTCGTCGCCTTTGGCGGCGAGCTCGTGCAAGCCGGCGCGCTCAATGCGCTGGTGCAGGATTTGTCGCTGCTCTCGTCGCTGGGCATCAAGCTGGTGCTGGTGCACGGGTCGCGTCCGCAGGTCAACGAGCAGTTGCGCTTGAAGGGCTATACGCAGCAATTCGACCGCGGCATGGCGCCTACCGACGCCGCGGCGCTGGAGTGCGCCAAAGAGGCCGCAGGCGAAATTCGCCTCGATATCGAAGCGGCGTTCAGCCAGGGGCTGCCCAATACGCCGATGTCCAACGCCCGCGTACGGGTCATTTCGGGCAACTTCGTCACGGCCAAGCCGGCCGGCGTGTTCGACGGCGTGGATTATCAGCACTTCGGTCTGGTGCGCAAGGTCGATGTGGATGCCCTGCGTTTCGCCACCGAGCGTCACTCCATCGTGTTGCTGTCCCCGCTGGGCTTTTCGCCCACGGGCGACGCGTTCAATCTGGCCATGGAAGAGCTCGCCACGAGCGTGGCCGTGGCCCTGCGCGCCGAGAAGCTGATTTTCCTGACCGAAACGCAAGGCGTGATGAACGACGACGGCACGGTCGACACCGAACTCGCGCGCGTGGATGCCGACGCCATGTTGACGGCGGGCAGCCTGGATGAAGACACGGCCTTCTTCCTGCGCTATGCATCGCTGGCGGTCAAACGCGGCGTGGCGCGCGCCCACCTGGTGCCGTTCACGCTGGACGGCAGCGTGCTGCTCGAGATCTTTACCCACGATGGCGTGGGCACGATGGTGGTGGAAGATACGCTGGACGACCTGCGCCCCGCCACGCTGGATGACGTGGGCGCGATCCTGAGCCTGATTGAACCGCTGGAGACCGACGGCACCTTGGTGCCGCGCCCCCGCAGCGTGATCGAGCGGGATGTGGAGCGCTTCACGGTACTGGAGCACGATGGCGTGATTTACGGTTGCGCCGCGCTGTATCCGTACCCGGAAAACCAGATGGCCGAATTGGCTTGCCTGATCGTTCACCCCGAATGGCAGAGCACGGGCGAAGGCGACCTGCTGCTGCGCCATATGGAAGCGCGCGCCCGCGCATTGGGCGTGAAGCGCTTGTTTGCGCTCACGACGCGCACCTCGCACTGGTTCGTGAAGCGCGGATTCGTGCAAGGCGGCGTGACCGATCTGCCGCCGCAAAAGCAAAGCGCGATCAATAAATCACGCAATAGCCACATCTTCATCAAGCGGCTGGCATCGGGCTGATCGGTCGGATTCAGATCGGTCGGATTCAGATCGGTCTGATTCATATCGGTCTGATTCATATCGGCTTGATTTAAAAGAGGCCTGCGACATCCCTGTCGCAGGCCTCTTGCCATGCTTGCCATCGATGAACCGTGAGAAGCGCGGCGGCTCTCCAGCCGATGCGGTCGATTGAGGCAGCGGCAGCGGCACTGCCCGCCCCGCACGCCGCATTCGGCTTAAATCGTGCGCGCCAGCCGCACCACCGTTACGCCAGGCTTCAACTGGCGCAGCGACGGCATGATCAACGAACAATTGGCGTAGGGCGTACCCACGGTGCGGCCGTCCATCGTGGCGATGGGTGTGCCCACGGATTCCAGGCACTCCAATCCTTGCCACGGCTGCGTGAAGGTCACGTCCATCGAGGGCGCCACGACGGCATCCGTCACTTGCAGCACGGTTTGTTTCACCGGATCGGGCAGGCGCCAGTCGGCCGGCAACGCATCGGCACTCACGCAACCGGACGCCACCAGAAAGCGGGCCACCATATCCAATCCCACGCGATGGGATTGGAGGTCGCCGTGATAGCCGCATTCGATCAAAAGGGCCAGCGCGTCGCTCGCATCCGGATCGCCGAAGCGGCCGAAATCGCGCATGCGCACGCCATCCTTGTGACCGGCATCCACGATCACGTACTCGGGCGCACCCAATTGCCGGGCCAGTTCGATGTTGCGCGGCAGCACGCCGGTCAACAGCAGGGGCTCGCCCTTCTCATGCATCGAATGGAGATCGAGCAACCAATCGGCCTGTTCGACCCAAGGCAACAGGGCTTGCGCGCGACGCTGTTCGCCATTGACCGGCTGAGCGAGCACGTCGCGGTCCCACACCCGATTCATGTCCTGCTCGACAAAACGGCTGGCATCGTGATGCGCGGGATCGAAGCGATCGTAGGCGTCGAGGTTGGCGAAAACCACGATGAGCCGACCGCGCTGCGGCCGCACGCCGGCGGCGAGCAGATCCTTCAACGCCCAGGCGCCACAGAGCTCATTGCCGTGCGTGAGCGCGGTGAGCATCACGGCGGGACCCGGCTTGCCGGAATCGAACAGCCAAACGCCGGGCGTATCGGTATTGCCGAGACGCTCGGCAGTCAAATCGGGATAAGGCAGATCGAAAGCCATCAATGCTCCACGCGTAAGAATGGCCGCCATGATAGCAATCGGTGCCGCGCTACTCCATCTTGGCGCCGGACATCTCGACGATGCCTTTGAAGCGCACGATCTCGCTCGTGACGAACGCCTGAAATTCGGCCGGGCTTTGCGCCGCGCGCATTTCCGCACCCAGATTGATGATGGTGTCGCGCACCTCGGGTTCGGCCAGAATGGCGTTGATCTCCGTGTTCAGGCGCGTCACGATCTCGGGCGGTGTATTGGCCGGCGCCATCACGCCGTACCAGGCCGCGGCGTACATGTCTTTGATGCCCGCTTCGGCAAACGTGGGTACATCGGGCAGTGCCGGTACGCGTTCCTTCGAGGCCACGGCCAGCGCGCGCAGTGCCCCGCCCTTCACCTGGGCCAGCGAACCGGTGTCCAGCATCATGTCGACCTGACCGGCCAGAAGATCGGCCACGGCCGGACCGCTGCCTTTGTAGGGAATGTGCGTGACGTCGGCGCCCGTGACGTGGCGGAACATTGCCCCCGCCAGATGCTGCGACGATCCCACCCCGCCCGATGCATAGTTGAGCTTGCCCGGATGCGCACGCGCATAGGTGATCAGTTGATCCACGGTCTGAAAGTCCGATTTCTTCGGCACTTCGAGAATGTTCGGGATCGATGCGATGAACGCGACGGGCGCGAAGTCGCGGTCGACGTCAAAGCCCAGGCGGCTGTACAGATGGGGGTTGGCCGCGTTGGTGGAACTCGTGGCCATGAGCAACGTGTAGCCATCGGCGCGCTCGCGCACGAATGATGCCGTGCCGATATTGCCCCCCGCACCGGCCTTGTTGTCCACGACCACCGTCTGGCCCAGGCGTTTGCCCAGTTGCTGGGCAATGATGCGGCCCAACGCATCCGTGGCGCCACCCGGCGGCCATGGCACGACCAGCTTGATGGGTTTGTCCGGATAGGTTTGTGCCTGCGCTTGCGCGGGCGCTGCGAAAGCGCCCGTCAACGCCACAATGGCGCAAGCTGCTGCACTCGATGCCCGCTGCATTGAGATGGAAAACACCATGGGATCTGTCTCCGAGGATTGTTGTTGTGTAGTGCAGCAAACTTTACCGATAACAAATCGGCTGACAAAGGGATAAAAATTGAACCTGCATCATTCTTTTTGGGAATGATGATCCCCTTTACAATGGGGCATTACTTCTTTGATTCGCAGGATTCGTCATGACCCGTACCGTGCAATGCGTCAAACTCAAGCGCGAAGCCGAAGGCCTCGATTACGCCCCCTATCCGGGCGAAATGGGCACCAAGATTTGGCAGAGCATTTCGAAGGAAGCGTGGGAAGAGTGGAAGTCGGTGCAGACGCGTCTCGTCAATGAAAACCGCCTGAACCTGGCCGATTCGCGCGCGCGCAAGTACTTGAAAGAGCAGATGGAGCGCTTCCTGTTCGAAGACGGCAGCGTCGAGGCGGATGGATACGTGCCGCCCTCGGCATAACGAATCCGGGTAAGCTCAACGTGAGCGGCCAACGCGAAAAGCAGCAATAGGCAAGAACGCCGGATGTCTGTGTATCGTCGAATGCGGCACCGCTCTTTAGGATGAGGCCTTCGCTTGAAAAAGCGCAGGCCTTTTCTTTTGGAGTTTTGCCATGACCACCTCAGCAACGCATCACACCCCCGAGTCGTCCAAAGTCGTGCTGCTTACCGGCGCCAGTAGCGGCATCGGCGAAGCCACGGCGCAATTGCTGTCGGCCCTCGGGCACCGCCTTGTGATCGGCGCACGACGCACCGACAGGCTCGAGCAGCTCGCCGACACGCTGAAAGCCAAGGGCGGTCAGGTTGTCTGGCGCGCGCTGGACGTGACCGACCAACAAGACGTGCAGGCCTTCGCCGACTTCGGTCGCGAGACATTCGGCCATATCGATGTCATCGTCAACAATGCGGGCGTCATGCCGCTTTCGCCGCTGAACGCCCTGAAAGTGGATGAATGGAATCGCATGATCGACGTCAATATCCGCGGCGTGCTGCATGGCATCGCCGCCGTGCTGCCGGACATGGAACGTCAGGGTTTTGGACAGGTGATCAATATTTCGTCGATCGGCGGACTTTCCGTGTCACCCACCGCAGCGGTGTATTGCGCCACGAAATATGCGGTGCGCGCGATTTCCGACGGTCTGCGCCAGGAAACGGAGAAGCTACGGGTGACGGTGATCTGCCCCGGTGTCGTCACGTCCGAGTTGGCCGACACGATTTCGGACACGACCGCCCGCGACGCGATGAAATCCTTCCGCAGCGTGGCCATCACGCCTGACGCGATCGCACGTGCCGTTGCCTACGCCATCGCGCAGCCCGACGATGTGGACGTAAGCGAACTCGTCGTGCGCCCCACAGCCAGCCCGTATTGAGCGATGCGCCGTGCAGGAAATGATGAAAGGCCTCCCGAGGGAGGCCTTTCCTATCCGGCCGAAGCGCCACCTGCGCCACTGCGCGCCTTGCGCTGGGGCGCAGGTTGCGCCTTGCCCCGATGCCTTACTGCGGCTCGGAGGCGATCGGCGATTCTTTTTCGCCGCGCGGTTCGGCTGCTTCGCCACGGGCGAGGCGCTCGGTGTTCTTCACACCGGTATGCCGCACGTCGGCACCGTGCACCATGTAAATCACGCGTTCGGACATATTCTTCGCGTGATCGCCAATGCGCTCGAGCGCACGCGCGATGAAAATCAGATCGATGGCGCGCGAGATGGTGCGGGGATCTTCGATCATGTAGGTGATCAGGTGACGCAAGGTCGCCTTCCACTCTTTATCGACTTCCTTGTCGCTGCGCACGACCTGTGCGGCCTGTACGGCATCCAGACGGGCAAAGGCGTCCAACGCCTGGCGCAACATCGCCAGCACGTTTTCGGTCATGTGACGCAGTTCGATGATGGGCAGATGGCGCGCTTCACCTTCGTGAATGCGGCGCGACATCGTGGCGATCTTTTCGGCTTCATCGCCGCAGCGCTCCATGTCGGTCAGCATCTTCGACACCGCCATCAGCATGCGCAGATCTATGGCCGTCGGCTGATGGCGAGCCAGGATATTGGCCACGCGCTCGTCGATGTACACCTCGAGGCGATTGACCTCGCGTTCGCGTTCGCGAACCTTGTCCACCAGCGACATATCGCCGCTGGTAAGCGCTTCCAGCCCTTCGGCGATCATGGCTTCGACCACGCCGCCCATCTGAAGGAACTGCGAGCGGACGTTTTCCAGGTCCACGTCGAATTGTTTATTTGTGTGATCGGCCATCCCGGCTCCTGCGAGGTGTGCGAATAGGCACGGCCGGCAGGAAATACCCTGACCGACCGTCGACAAGCCGCAAGCTTATGACTTGTTTATGACAGGATTATGACCCTGATGCCGTCAACTTCCGAATGCCCTGCTGCGTGGCCAGCAACGCGACATCGGCGCCGGCCAGCGCGAACAGCCCGCAGGTGACCACACCGGGGATGTGATTGACGCGTGCTTCGAAGTCGGCGCCATCGGCAATCGACAGACCGGCCACGTCAAGGATGATATTGCCGTTGTCGGTGACGAACCCCTCGCGCACCTTGGGCTGCCCGCCCAGGGCGATCATTGCGCGGGCCACGGCCTGCGTGGCCATCGGAATCACCTCCAGCGGCAGCGGGAAGGCGCCCAGCGTTTGCACCAGTTTTGACTCGTCGGCAATGCAGATGAAGCGATCGGCGACCGAGGCCACGATCTTTTCACGCGTGAGCGCCCCGCCGCCGCCCTTGATCATGTGCAGGGCAGCATTGATTTCGTCGGCGCCATCGACGTAGATGGGCATGTGTTCGACGTCGTTCAGATCGAGGACGGCGATGCCGTGCGCCGCCAGGCGCTGCGCGCTGCGCTCGGAACTGGCGACGGCGCCGCGCAGGCGGCCCTTGAACGCAGCCAGGCCATCGATGAAAAGATCGGCGGTGGAGCCAGTGCCCACCCCGATGATCACGTCCGGACCGGCGACTTCGGAGACGTAGTCGAGGGCGGCATCGGCCGCTTGTTGCTTAAGGGCATTCTGATTGAGCATGGTGGCGGGCAAGAAGCAAAAGGGGAAAGGCGAAAATTTAGCAGACTTGCAGCCGCGCACGCGCCACGATGCGTGAAGCATCCGCTTTTGGTGACAATTCGCCGGGCAATCGGGAAGCGCCTGCCGGATCGGCCAACCGCGACGCGACGAAGGCATCGGCAACCGCGGCCGGCGCGTGCCGGATCAACAACGCTGCCTGCCAGAGGCGGGCCACGTCGGCGGCTAAACGGCGCGCGGGAAACGCCGCCACGTCGGCGTTTCCAACGTTCGAGGCCGTCAAGGCGTGAGGGGCATCGGCCGCCCCTGAAAGGCGCGAGGCCGCTTGCAGGCAAGCCCCCATTGCACGATCGAACGCGGGGTACACCCCAAACGCGGCCTGCCACTCGGCCTCAAGCGCATCGACCGCTCCGCCTTCGCGCGCAAACGCCCGCAGCACATCGAGCGCCATCACATTGCCGGAACCCTCCCAGATCGAATTGACCGGCGCCTCGCGATACAACCGGGCCATCGGACCGTCTTCGATGTAACCATTGCCGCCGCAGGCTTCCAGGCATTCGGCCACGTACGCAATCGTGCGCTTGCACACCCACAGCTTGGCCGCCGGCGTGCCCACACGGAATAACAGGCGCTCGGCGGGTGACGCGCCCTGGTCGAGCAGGCGCGCCAATCGCAGGCCCAGCACGATGGCCGCTTCCGCTTCGAGCGCCGCATCGGCCAGCACATTGGTCATCAACGGTTGATCGATCAACGCACGGCCGAAGGCATGGCGCGCTTGCGCGTGGTGGATCGTCAACGACACGGCGCGCCGCAACAAGGCCGTGCTGCCCAACACGCAGTCCAGACGGGTGACGGCCGCCATGCGCAACAGCACGGCAAGCCCACGCCCGGGCTCGCCCAGCAAAGTGCCCCAAGCATTCTCGAATTCCACTTCGGCGCTGGCGTTGCTGCGATTGCCGATCTTGTCTTTCAACCGACGAATGCGCACGGCATTGCGGCGGCCGTCAGGGCACACGCCGGGCACCAGGAAGCACGACAGCGCATCGCCCGCGCGGGCCAGCACCAGATGCGCGTCGGCTTGCGGCACGGAAAAAAACCACTTATGGCCGGTGAGGTGGTAAGACTGGCCTGTGCCAGGCCCAGCCAACGCCACCGCGCGGGTGGTCACGGCACGCAGATCCGATCCGCCCTGCTTTTCCGTCAATCCCATGCCGAACAGGGCGCCGCGCTTGGCCGTGGCTGCGCCTGCCACCGGATCGTAAACGCGCGTACCGGCGGCCCGTGCCCAGGCCGCCGCATGGGCATCGCCTTCAGCGGCAGCCTGCGCCAGAATGGGCACCGCGGCGAACGTCATCGTGGTGGGGCACAACGTGCCGGCCTCGGCCTGGCCTTGCAGGATAAACGCCGCCGCCCGGGCCACATGGGCGCCGGGCTGGCCATCCAACCACGCCGCGCTGTGCAGGCCACGCTCGGCAATGCCGTACATGAGGGCGTGCCACGCCGGATGAAAGCGGACGGCATCGATACGATGCCCGGTGGCGTCATAACCGACCCATTCTGGCGGGTACCGGTTGGCGGTGTCGCCCAAGGCCAAGGTGGCAGCGCTGCCGACCCACGCGCCGTGCTCGTCGAGCGCAGCGTCGCGTGCCGGCACGCCGTGAGCGGCATCGGCCGATACCCCCGCATCGTCGGTCGCCGCCGAATCGCCGTCCGAAACGCTCCTGCCTGCCTGACTCGCCCTTCCCGTCTGCGCTGCGCCGCCCATATATCGGCAGGCGTGCGTGCGCAGCAACACATCTTGCGTCCACAGGTTGACGTCCGCGAGCGGTGCCACCTGGTTGGTCACGTCATGCGTCGAGAAGGTCTCCGTGGGCATCGCGTTTCTCCGTCGCTTCGGGCAGGTCGCCCCCATCGAGCGCCGCGGCCGGCGCCGCTTCGGGCAGGGCTTCAACCGACTTCAGGTTGCGCAGCATGGCGCGCGTGCGCACCTCCGTGCTGCCCAGTTTGTTACTGGCCGACTCGAGCGATTTTTTGACGCTGGCCAGACTCTCGCCAAACTTGCCGAACTCGGTCTTGACGGCACGCAACACCTGCCACACTTCAGACGACCGCTGTTCGATCGCCAAGGTGCGAAAGCCCATCTGCAGACTGTTCAGCAAAGCGGCCAGCGTACTGGGGCCCGCCACGTTGATCCGTAAACCGTGCAGGCGATCGAGTAGGCCCGGCACCCGCAGAATCTCAGCATACAAGCCTTCGGTGGGTACGAACAGGATGGCGAAATCAGTGGTGTGCGGCGGCGCGATGTACTTGGCGGCAATCGTGCGCGCCTGCAGTTCCAGGGCCCGCCCCAACGCCACGCTGGCTGTCTGGATCGCATCGAGATCGGCAGCATCCTGCGCCGCCACCAGGCGCTCGTATTCTTCCTTGGGAAACTTCGCATCGATCGGCAGCCACACGGGCATGGCGTCGCCGCCCTGTCCGGGGAGCTTGATCGCAAACTCGACCTGCGCGTCGCTGCCGGGCACGGTTTTGACGTTGCGCGCGTATTGCGCCGGCGTCATCGTGTCTTCGATCAGGCGCGCCAACTGCACTTCGCCCCACGTGCCGCGCGATTTGACGTTGGTGAGCACACGCTTGAGGTCACCCACGCCAGCGGCAAGCGTCTGCATCTCGCCCAATCCCTTGTGCACCGCCTCGAGGCGATCAGACACCAGCTTGAACGACTCGCCCAGTCGCTGCTCCAGTGTGGCGTGAAGCTTCTCATCCACCGTGCGGCGCATCTCTTCAAGCTTGGCGGTGTTGTCGGTTTGCAGTGCCTGCAAACGCTGATCGACGGTCTGGCGGATCTCGGCCATGCGACGGTCATTGGTTTCGACGAGTTTTTGCACCTGTTCGCTGAGTTGCGCCGCAAAGCGCGCCAGACTCTCGGCCGATTCGGTACGCCCCGCCTGCGCGTCGCGGCTGACGGCACCCCGCAGCTCGCTGAGATGCCGATGCAGTTCTTCCCGAAGTTGCCGCTCGGCCTCGCGAGCATCCCGCCCCATGGCGTCCGCCACCTCGTGCAAATCGCCCCGCGCATCGCGTTCGGCGCGCGCCTGGGCCTCGGTGAGCGCCGCCAACTGGGCACTGACGAGCGCGTGCCGCCGAGAGGCCGCAGCGAGCCCCAGCAGCACACAGATGAATGTGACACCCGTGGTGGCCACCACAATCCAAAGCCATTGAACGTCCGTCAAACCGCGATCTTCCTGTCTATTTGTTGCAAATCGACCACATTGTGCCCCGGCTTTCGAGCGTGCCGCCAGCCATTTCGTCTGTTTTGGGAAATGTCGCCCCTACACTCGACAGCAGAGAGACACTCAAAACCATGTCAGCCCATCCCGCCAAAGTAGCGCGAGACAACCGCCCCGCACGTTTCGCATCCGTCCACACACCCAATGTGTTCGACCGGATCGACTTGCAGCGCGCACATCGAATCGCCTCCGGCAGCGAACGCCATATTTACGAACACCCGGTCAATCCGGCATTGCTCGTGAAGGTCATCAACGTCGAAAACTATGCCGCTTATTTGAAAAAGCGGCGCGTGCGTAGATGGTACAAGCAGTTCCAGCGCGACAGTATCTATCGCGTGTATATGGACGAGCTCAACGAATATATCGCCGGTTCGGCGCAGCGCGGTGCCGATGGTCGCGTGCCGATCGCGCGCGTACTGGGCCTGATCGACACCACGGATGGCCTGGGCCTGATGGTCGAGAAGATTATCGATGCCGATGGCGGGCTGGCGCCTACGGTGGCGTCGATTGCGAAGGCCGGCGGGTGGAATGCGACGCTGAAAGCCCAGTTGGACGTGTTTTTCGAGGCGCTTTGCGATGCGCACGTGGTGTTGAATGAGGTGAGCCCTGCAAATATCGCGTACGGCTGGAATGCTCACGGCAAACACGGTTTGTTTTTGATCGATGGCTTCGGCTGTAAACAGGCGCTTCCCGTGTATACCTGGAGCAAGCGCCTGAATCGAAATCAACTGATGCGCAAATATGAACGGTCTGTCGCCAAGCTCAACCGGCTGTACGGCGACTATCGTGAACGCATTGAAGCATTGCCCGAACCTGACGCCGCGGCACCGCTCGTTGCGCCGCGGGTCAATGCGCTGAAGCTGCATCGGGACGCCGGCACGCGCGCCGAGCGCTCCGCGCCGGGCGCGGCGTCCGATCAGCCCGATTGAAGCCATTCACATCGTTTGATTCCACGGCGCCGAAGCGATCCGAGACTGTCGAGTCAGACGCACGCCACGCCCGCCAATCACGCTGGTGCGGCGCCGTCGATCCAGACGAAATGAACATTTTTGCGCTGACCTCGCCGTAACGGATTGCGGGTGCTGTAACGCGCGTATTCCGCATCCACGAAACGATAATGCAAATGCTCGTCTCGCCCCGTGGGAATCCCCAAACGCGTGGTCTGTACGAGACGCGTCGGATGCGCCCCCACGTCGTCCACATAGAGGTGCGCTGCGTCGAAGCCACGCGCATCCCAGTCGGGCACTTTCAACGCGAGCGCTTTGCAGAGCAAGGTTTGACCGGCACATAGCCGGCCCAGCGCGCGCGGCTGTCCTTGCGAATCCGGGTTGAGCGCCAACATTGCCGCCAACGCATCGGGGCCGGACTGCGCATCGGTCCAGGGATAGGCCGACTTGATCAGCACGGCATTGCCCTCGCCGCCCGCGCTGAAGTTGAGCGAATCGCCGCCGCGCGCGTAGTACATGTAGATGGTACCGCCGGGCATGAAGAGCGCCCGGCGCTTGTGCGTGTAGCCCAACGAGGCATGACTGCCGCGATCGTCCAGATAATAGGCTTCAGTTTCGATGATACGTGCCGCCAGCCACAGTCCGTTCCAGCGTCGACGGATGACTTTGCCCAGCAGTGCCTGCGCCACCAGCGCGGCATCACGATCGAAGAAGTGATCGGGCAACATCGTCATGGCATCGCGGCCATGGCGACAGCATTCACGATCGCGTCAGGCAAAACGCTCGGCATAACGTTTTTCATGGAAGCCCACGCCCACCTCGCCATTGGTGGCAACGGTCACCGGCCGGCGCACGATGGCGGGAAATTCGGCGATCAGCGCCAACCAGGCAGCATCGTCGGCCGGGGTTTTGCGGCTGTCGTCCAGATTGCGCCACGTCATCGATGCCCGATTGACCAGCTTCTCCCAACCGCCCAACGACTCGGCCCATGCCTTGAGCGTCGCGGGCGCGACGGGGGCGTCGCGATAGTCGATGAAATCATGCTCGACATTGTGCGCCTTGAGCCATTCGCGGGCCTTCACGCAGGTGCTGCATTGCTTCAGGCCATACAGGGTGGTGCGGGTCATGATGTTGCGGGTCCTTTGCGGTTTTGCCAGCGGTTGGCGGCGATCACGCATGCGCCGACCACCAGGATGAAGAGCGTTGCCAGGGCATTGACCTCGGGCCGCAGACCCAGACGCACGCGTGAAAACACCTCCATGGGCAACGTGGTGAAGCCCGGTCCGGAGAGGAACGACGCAATGATCACGTCATCCAGCGACAGCGTGAACGCCAGGAGCCACGCGGCCGCCAGCGCCGGCGCGATCAACGGCAGCGTGATGGCGAAGAACACCTTCAGCGGCGTCGCGCCCAGATCGAGCGCGGCCTCTTCGAGCGAACGATCGAGATCGTGGATCCGCGACTGAATGATGACGGCCACATACGCCATGCAAAGCGTGGTGTGCCCGATCCAGATGGTGAACATGCCGTTTTCCGCCGGCCAGCCCAACGCGCCCCGCATCTCCACGAACAGAATCAGCAGCGAAATCCCGAGCACCACCTCCGGGATCACCAGCGGCGCACTGATCATGCCGATGTAGACAGTAAAGCCGCGAAAGCGGCCCATGCGCGCCAGCACATACCCCACCCACGTGCCGATGATCACTGCCGCAGTGGCCGTTAACCCGGCGATGCGAAACGACAGCCAGGCGGCATTGAGCAAGGCATTGTCGTTGAAGAGCGCGATATACCAGCGCAACGAAAAGCCGGACCACTTCGTGACCAGGGGCGACTCGTTGAACGAGAACACGATCAGGCTGATGATGGGCACATACAGGAACAGAAACCCGACGCCCAGCGCGAGCGCACGCAATCTTTTGTCAGGCCCCTTCATGCCCGCCCCTTTGCGCCATGCTCGATGGTCTTGACCTGGTTGTATTGGAATAGCGCCAGCGGCACGAGCAACAACATCACCATCACGCACGTTACCGCCGCGGCCATGGGCCAGTCGGCATTGTTGAAAAACTCGTTCCACATCACGCGGCCCATCATCAGGGTATCGGCGCCGCCGAGCAACTCGGGAATCACGTACTCACCTACCGCCGGGATGAATACCAGCATGGCGCCAGCGATGATGCCCGGACGCGACAACGGGATGGTGATGCGCCAGAACGCCTGCCACGGCCGCGCGCCCAGATCGTAGGCGGCTTCGAGCAGACGCAGATCCATTTTGACGAGGTTGGCGTAAAGCGGCAGGATGAAAAACGGCAGATACGCGTAGACCATGCCGATGTACACGGCCAGATCGGTGCGATAGATTTCCAGCGGGCTGCTGATGATGCCCAGCGAGAGCAGGAATTTGTTGAGCAAGCCGTCGTTGCGCAGCAGGCCCACCCAGGCATACACGCGCAGCAGCAGCGACGTCCAGAACGGCAGGATCACGGCCAGCATCAGCAGATTGCGCACGCGCGGCGACGACCGCGCGATGTAGTACGCCATCGGATAGCCGATCAGCACGCAGAACACCGTGGTGATGAGCGCCATCTTGACCGAATTCAGATACGTCGCCAGATAAAGACTATCCGTGAAGAGCCGGATGTAGCCGGTGAGATGGATACTCAGGCCCAGCGTTTCGTTCTCGAACGTGGCCAGCGGGGTGTACGGTGGAATGCCGAAGTTGAGATCGGCGAAACTGATCTTGAGCACCAGTAAAAACGGCACCAGCAAGAACAGCGCAAGCCAGACGAACGGCGGCACGATGGCCAGGGTGCGCTGCGAGGGCACCAGGCGCCGCCACGACCATTGCGTCATGACGCCAGCACCGTTGCGCTATCCGCATCCCACGACACGAAGACTTCTTCATCGATACCGGGTGCATCGGTTTGCGCGAGCTGCAGACTTGGGATGCTGGCCTCAACGACTTTGCCGGCGTCCAGTCGAATCTGATACAGCGCGTAGCTGCCCATCCAGGCCATGTGGCTCACGATGCCGTGGCCCCAATTGTGCGCGGCGGTGGGCGGTGTGCGCGTGACCACGACGCGCTCGGGCCGGATCGAGACATGCACCTGCATGCCCAGGGGCTCGCTCACACCGTGATTGACGAGCAACGGCCGGTGCAGATCGTCGGACTCGATGGCCACGCGATCGGGTTCGTCGACGACGATCGTGCCCGTGAAGAGATTCGTGGATCCGATGAATCCGGCCACGAAACGGCTATTGGGAAACGCATACACATCCTGCGGCGTGCCGCACTGCACGATCTGGCCGTCGGTCATCACAGCCAGGCGATGCGCCATCGTCATGGCCTCTTCCTGATCGTGCGTGACAAGCATGCAGGTCACGCCCACCTGCTCGAGGATACGCACGAGTTCGATCTGCGTTTTTTGACGGATCTGCTTGTCGAGCGCCGACATCGGTTCGTCGAGCAGCAGCAGCTTGGGGCGCTTGACCAGACTGCGCGCCAGGGCCACGCGCTGTTGCTGGCCACCCGACAACTGCTGCGGCTTGCGGCGCGAGTAGCCCGCCATCTGCACCAGGTCGAGCGCCTCGAACACGCGATCGTGGATTTCCGCGGCCGGCACGCCTTCCTGCTTCAAACCGAAAGCCACGTTGGCCTCGACCGACATGTGCGGAAACAACGCATAGGACTGGAACATCATGTTGACCGGCCGCCGATAAGGCGGCACGTCCGTGATGTCTTCACCGTCGAGCAGGATCTGCCCCGATGTGACTTCCTCGAACCCGGCCAGCATGCGCAGCAGGGTCGATTTGCCGCAACCGGAACTGCCCAGCAAAGCAAAGATTTCATTGCGGCGCACGGACAGATTGACCGAGCGGACCGCGACCGTGTCGCCAAAAATCTTGACCACATCGGATACGCGGACAAACTCGGCCGGATCGGCCGCCTGCTGAGCCGGGTGACGGCTATCGTTCATATTGCTTATCGTCCAGACTTCAATTCAGCCCACATACGCGTCTGCAACCGCTGCACCGGCAAGGGTTGCGGCTTGATCACGTAAAGGGTTTTGGCCACATCGGCCGGGGGATAGATCATCGGGTTATCGGCGACGTCCTTGTTCACGAACTTGCGCGCTTCCTTGTTCGCGTTGGGGTAGAACATCGTGTTGGTGATGGCCGCGTGCACCTTCGGCGTTTCGATGTAGTTGATGAACGCCATCGCATTGGCGGGATTGGGCGCGTCTTTCGGCACCACCATCACATCGAACCACGCCGGCGCGCCGCCCTTGGGAATGAAGTAATTCACATCAAAAGGCTGTTTGGCTTGCTGCGCACGGCTGCGCGCGATCATGACGTCACCTGAAAAGCCATAGACCATGCACAGGTCGCCGCCGGCCAACTCGTCGATGTAGCCCGACGAACTGAACTGACGGATATACGGCCGAATCTTTTTCAGCACCTCGAGCGCGTCTTTATAGTCGCTGGTATTGCTGCTGTTGGGATCTTTGCCCAGATAATGCAGCACTGCCGGGAAGACCTGCGCGGCCTCATCCAGCATCGAAATGCCACAGCTTTGCAACTTGGCGGCGTTTTCCGGCTTGAACAGCATGTCCCACGAGCCGAGATCCGCGTCGGAACCGAGTGCGGCCCGCGCCTTGGTGATGTTGTAGCCCAGGCCGTTGGTGCCGTAGCCCCAGGGCACGGCGTATTCGTTGCCGGGGTCGACCGTGGCCACGAGCTTCATGATCTCGGGGTCGAGGTTGGCGAGGTTGGGGATCTTGGATTTATCCAGCTTCTGGAACAGGCCGGCCTCGATCTGCCGCGCAGCATAATGCGTGGACGGCACCACCACGTCGTAGCCGGACTTGCCGGTAAGCAACCGCGCTTGCAGCGTATCGTTGCTGTCGAAAACGTCGTAGCGCACTTTGATGCCGGATTCCTTCTCGAATCCGGAGATCGTGTCGGGCGCCGTATATTCGGCCCAGTTGTAGACGTTGACGACCTTGCTTTGGGCCATTGCCGTCGATGCGGCAGTGGCCAACACGGCCATTCCCAGAACGCGCCCCAGATTGTTTACGGTATTCATCGCAATCCCCCCTCGCTTTGACGTGCCATAACGCTATGGAAGCCGGCGCGGCGCACCCGCACAGGCCGAAAAGGCAAAATGATAAAGCCTTTTAAGCGCGGAGGTCAGTGGTGGGAATCCCAGGCTGTGCGATAAGCCGCATCTATGCCTTCCCAGGCCGCGATTCCGGCCGGCCCTGCCACCTTGTCGAGCGACCGGCGCAAACGCAGCAGGTTGTTGCGCCGCTCGTTGGGCGCCACAGCCCCATACCGGCCGCGATCGAAATCGATGAGCCAGGCATCGCCCTGCTCGTCCAACAAAATATTGAAGGCATTGAGATCGGCGTGCCACACACCGGCACGGTGCATATCGGCAATCGCGGTCCCGACGGCATGGGCCACACGGTGGGAGAGCGGCCCGGCCAGCACGCGTTCGGTAAGGGTGTGCACCCCAGGGATGCGCGCAATGAGGATGGCCGCACGGTAGGTCATGCCGGTGCGCCAATAGCCGCCCGCGATCGGTGCCGGCACCCGCACACCAGCCGCTCGCAGTTGCGCCAGCAACCGCACCTCTGCGACGCTGCGGGTGCGCGCTTCGCCCTGCCACAAGTAGCTCTGACGGCTCACGCGCGCGGCCAGACCGCCCCGCCGATAGCCGCGCAACACGCCCGCACCGAAGGCGCCGTCCACAAACCAGGCCGACTGCCGCCCGCCTACAGCCACGGGACGCGCACGTTCGCCATACGTGCCGGGCAACAGCCACTGCGGCCCCGGCTCGGGCAGGCTGCGGGGGTCGTACAACATGGCGCCTGCGCCCTGCCCGCTGTCGGCCCACTCGACCCGCGCAAGGACCGTTGCGGTTTCCAAAGCCTCAACCGGCACGATTGCGCATCCAGTCGGCCGTGCCATAGAAGGCTTGCAGCAAGCGGTCCGACAAGGCGGCCGACACCCCCACATCAGCCATGGCCCGCCCCATGCACACTACCCACTGGTCGCGCTCGGCTTCGCCGATGGCGAATGGCAAATGCCGGGCACGCAAGCGCGGATGGCCGAACTGCTGCACATACAGATCCGGCCCACCCAGGTAGCCGCACAGAAACAGGAACAACCGTTCGCGCGCCTGATCCAGGCTGGGCCCATGCGCGGCGCGCAAGGCCGCCAGATCGGGTTCCATGTCCATCAGATCGTAGAAGCGCTCGACAAGTTGCCGCACACCGGGTTCACCGCCCAACTGATCGAATGCGCTGCGCGCATGATCGATGGGTGTGAACACGGCATCGACCGTGCTTTCATGGGTCATACCGACTCCCGCAAAGTGACGAGCGGCGGCGTGCGCAATACCCCGCGCAATGCCAGCGCCCCACCGGCCCAGGCGCCGAACATGCCGACGGCCACGCCGATTGCCCACGGCCAAAGCCGGAAGGCGAACGCAAAATCAAACACAAAGTGCGACAACGCCCACGCAATACCTTGGGCACCACCGGCGGCAAGCAAGCCTGCCAGTGCCCCCACCGCCAGCAGTTCCACCCGCTGGGCACGGCTCAGTTGGGGGCGTGTGGCCCCCAGGGCCCGCAACACCGCCGACTCGCGTACCCGCTCGTCGCGCGTGGCCGTCAGCGCGGCGGACAGCACCAGAATGCCGGCGGCAAGCGTAAACAGGAACAGCAACTGCACCGCTTGCACGACCTGATTGAGCACCGATTGCAATTGCGCCAGGATGGCACCCACGTCGAACACGGTCAGATTGGGGAATTGCTTGACCAGCGTGGGCAACACGTTGGTCTTCTCAGGCGGCAGATAGAACGACGTGATCCAGCTTTGCGGCGTTTTCTCCAACGCGGCCGGCGACATGATCGCGAAGAAATTCACCCGCATCGTGTCCCAATCGACCGTGCGCAAGCTGGTGATCGCCACCTTGACGGGTTGGCCCGCCACATCGAACGTCAAGCTGTCGCCGAGTTTGAGGCCCAGCGTTTCGGCAATGCCCGACTCCATCGACACTTCGTTGGCCTTCGGATCGAGCGGGCGGCCCGCATCGATGCGGTTATACGACGGCACCGAATCGCGATAGGACAGATTGAATTCGCGGTCGACGAGGCGTTTGGCACGGGGCGTGTCGTATCTTGCAGGATCGGCCGCCACACCATTGATCTCGATCAGGCGTCCACGCACCATCGGCGCCAGCTCAACCTGCGTGAGGCCGGCGCGATGCAAGGCCTCGTCCACGGCACTACGTTGCTCGGGCTGGATATTGATCAAGAACCGATTCGGGGCATCAACCGGCAGCGTGCGTTGCCAGCCGTCGATCAGATCGGTCCGCGTCATCGCGAGCAACAACAAGGCCATCAAGCCGATCGCCAGTGCGCACACCTGCGTGATCGTGGCGGCCCTGCGGCGCACGATGCCCGCCAATGCGAAGCGTACGGCCGGGTAGCCATTGGCGCGGCTGCGTACCCGATCCAACAACAGGATGCACAGCATCGCCACACCGGCAAACACGGCAAACGCGCCCAAAAAGCCGCCCGCCACAACCGCGCCCAAGCGCGCGTCGCCTGCGAACCACCAGATCAGCAATGCAAATCCGGCAGCACCGATGCCGTAGCCCAACGCACTGCGCGCTCGCAAGCCTTCCGCATCGCGCCGCAGCACTCGCGCCGGCGGGATATGGCGCAACTGCGCAAGCGACGGCAAGGCAAAACCCAACAGCAGCCACACGCCCACCACCACGCCTTGCACGGCGGGGATGGCCGAAGGACTGGGCAGCGTGGTGTCGATCAACTGTGCCAGCGCCGCCACCAGGGCGTGATGCACGCCCAAACCCACCAGGCATCCCACGGCCGAGGCTGCGAGCCCCACCAGGGTGAACTCCATGGTCAGCATCCGGCTCACGAGCGACTGCTGGGCGCCCAGGCAGCGCATCACCGCGATGCCGTCGCGGTGGCGCAGCATGAAGCGGCGAGCCGCCAGGGCGACGGCCACGGCCGAGATCAACACAGCCAACAGGGCCACCAGCGACAGGAATCGTTGCGCGCGATCCAGCGCGCGGCGGACTTCCGGTCGGCCGGACTCGAGCGTATCGATGCGCTGGCCGCGTTGCAGATTGGACGACAGCCACTGGGTGTAGTCTTTGACGGCATCCGGTTCGCCGGCCACCAGCAAGTCGTAATCGACACGGCTGAGCGGCCCCACCAGCCCGCTGGCCGCCAGATCGGCCGCGTTCATGAGCGCGCGCGGCGCCACGTTGACGAATTGCATGCCGCGATCGGGTTCGTAGGTCACGATGCGATCGATCCGCAGGTGGCTGTCGCCCAGGTTGATCGTGTCGCCCACATTCACGCCCAACAGCGCAAGCAGTTGCGCATCCACCCACACCGCGCCGGGTGCCGGCACGTCGCGCGTGGTTTCTTCCGGGCCGTAAGGCACCCGCGCAACGCGCAAATTGCCGCGCAAAGGGTAGCCGGGCTCCACGGCCTTCACCGCCACCAACTGGGCGTTGTCGCCCGCATTGGCCATTGAGGGGAAACGGATCGTGGGCGAGGTCGACAAACCCCGGTCGCGCGCAGCGGCGATGACATTGGCCGCCACGGGCGCATCGCCATCGAGCTTCAGGTCGGCGCCCAGCATCTGGCCCGCGTCGCGTTCCAGCGCACGCGCCACCCGATCGGCCAGGAAGCCCACGCTCGTGACGGCCGCCACCGCCACGATGAGCGCCAGCACGAGCAAGCGCAGTTCGCCGGCGCGTGCGTCGCGCCACAACATGCGTAAACCCATGCGCCAAGCCGCGCCAGGACGCGCTTCTGGCGAGCGCGAGGCGCTGCGAGGTAGTGCTGAAGTGGAAGTCATGTGGGAATAGTAACGAAAACCATCGATAGGAAAGAAATGCCGTTATCATTCTCGCGCGGCGTAGATCGCACAGACATCGCCAATGCAACGCCACGCGCGTGCATCGCTGAATCAATAACGCACATACGGAGAGACATAATGATCAAGACCTGGGCCATGCGCCCACTTCTGGCCGCCGTGACAACCGCCGTCGCCTTGACCGCCGCGGCACCTGCCCAAGCGCAATCGACACTACGTATGGCCTATGCGCTGTCGACAAGTTCCCACTATGGCGCGGGGGGCAATGCATTTGCCAAATCGCTGGAGAACTCATCCGCCGGTAAATACAAGGTTCAGCAGTTTGCCAATAGCGCGCTCGGTGGAGAACGCGAGGTGATCGAAGGCCTGCAGCTCGGCACGATCGACCTCGCAATTGTTTCCACGGGTGCCACGCTGAACTTCGTTCCCGAGACCGGTGTGTTCGACATCCCCTTCCTGTTGCGGGATCTGCCTCACGCACGTGCCGTGCTCGACGGCCCCACCGGGCAGAATATGCTCGCCAAATTCCCCAAGCGCGGTCTGATCGCCCTGGCGTGGGGCGAACAAGGGTTTCGGCATTTGACCAATAATGTCCGACCGGTAGCGACCCCTGCGGATGCCAAGGGCTTGAAGATCCGCACGACCGAAAATCCGATCCATATCGCCGCCTTCCGTCAGATCGGCATTCTGCCCACGCCAATGGCCTGGCCGGAAGTCGCGACTGCACTGCAGCAGGGCACGATCGACGGGCAGGAGAATCCCTTGTCGGTCATCACATCGGCGAAGCTGTCACAGATCCAGAAGTACCTGTCGTTGACCGGTCATGTATACGGACCCGCCCTTGTGCTGATGTCGCCCAGCGTCTATGACGGACTATCCGACAAAGAAAAGGCAGCGTTCCAGCAGGCCGGCAAGGATTCCGCTCGTGCCATGCGCGACTATGTGGACGCGATCGAGATCAACGGCGTCGAACAGTTGAAAAAGGAAGGCATGCAGGTCACCGAAGTCGATCGTGACGCGTTCGCTAAAGCCGTCGAGCCTGCCTATCCGGAGTATTACAAAAAGTTCGACAAGGCGCTGATCCAGTCCATCCGCGACACGAAGTAACCAGACAGCCGGCGCCGCTGCTCGCTCCCCTGATGCCGTGCACGCCTGTGCCGTCGGCATCAGGCAGCAGACCATCGCCCAGCGCTTTTTGGAATTCAGCGTAGCGGCCTCTCGAGGCCGGCTCATGCTCAAGGATTTAACGATGCCTTTTTTTCACCTTGCCGATCGCATCCTTTTCAAACTTGTTTCGGCCATGGCGCAGCTTGCCTTGGTCGCGTCGGCCTTCGCCGCCTTTTATCAGGTGATCGCGCGCTTCGTGCTGCACACCCCGTCCGATTGGAGTGAAGTGTCCACGCGGGCGCTTTTGATCTGGGCGGTTCTGCTGGGGCTGGCGCTGGCCTTTCGGGAGGGCGCGATGATCAGCGTCGAATTACTGCGCAATAGCTTGAAAGGCCGTGCCGTTCGGGCCCTGGAGGGCCTGATCGCGCTCATTTGCTTCAGCTTCCTGTGCTTTCTGGCTTGGATCGGCGGCGCGATGACGTGGCGGGTGCGATTTCAGAACGTGCCCAGTCTGGACATATCGATCTCGTGGATCTACGTGGCGATTCCGATCGGCGCGGGGTTGGCAGCCATCGCAGTGCTGGCCCGCTGGTTGGGTGGCGACGAACCGCCCGCCGTTCGAAACGACGCACAGGGCTGATGCCCGATACCGATTGATAGCGCACGGGATCATGCATCCCGGCGACCCGCGTTGAGGCAAACATGTCGCAGTTAATGATCCTTTCGATGATTATTTTTTTCGGACTGTCGGTACCGGTGGCGGTGGCGATCGGTCTGGCCAGCATGGCGGGCATCGGCACCACCAACATGCCCTGGTTGGTGATGGCACAGCAGATTTTTGCCGCCCTGGATAAGTATCCCCTGGTTGCCGTGCCCTTCTTCATCCTTGCCGGTAATCTGATGGAGTCGGGTGGCATCTCCGAACGGATGGTCGACTTCGCCAAAAGCGTCGTGGGCGGCGTACAGGGCGGCCTGGCCTGCACCTGCGTGCTCACCTGCATGATCTTCGCCGCGGTGGCAGGATCCAGCGTAGCCACCACATTTGCGGTCGGTGCCATTCTTATTCCTGCCATGATCAGGCATGGCTATCCTGCCCCGTTTGCCGCATCGCTGCAGGCCACCGCGGCCGAGTTGGGCGTGATCATCCCACCGTCCATCCCGATGATTCTCTTTGCGGTATCCACAGAGACGTCGGTGGGCGAACTGTTCATCGCGGGTGTCATCCCGGGCCTGATCATCGGCTTCGCGCTGATGCTCTATGTCTGGAACTACGCCAAACGTCACGGCTTGGGCAAGCAGGACGGCGAAGGGCGGTTGCCCATGCTCGCCTCACTGCGCCGCGCATGGCTGGCACTGCTGATGCCGGTCATTATTCTCGGCGGTATTTATGGCGGCATCTTCACCCCCACTGAAGCTTCGGTCGTTGCCGTGTTCTATGCGGTTCTGGTGGGCGTGTTCGTCTACCGGCGCCTGACATTCACCAGCTTGCGCGCCGCCATTCACCGTTCCGTGGTGTCGACTGCAGTCATCATGTTTGTGATTGCGAACGCCGGCGTGTTCAGCTTTCTGCTGAATCGCGCAGGGATACCGGACGCCCTGGGCCAGTGGCTCGGTACTGTATTCAGCGACAAGTTCACGTTCCTCCTCGGGATCAACGCGGCACTCTTCGTGATCGGCATGTTCATCGAGACATCGGCTTCGATCGTTGTGCTCGCGCCATTGCTGCTGCCGGTGGCGGTCGCGTTTGGCATCGAGCCCGTGCACTTCGGCATCATCATGGTCGTCAATCTGGCGCTGGGCATGATCACGCCCCCCTTCGGCGTCAACCTGTTTGCCGCGTGCTCGGTCGCCAAACTTCCGCTCGAACGCCTGATCAAACCCCTGGTGCCGTTCGTCGGCGTGGTGATCGTGTGCCTGATGGCGATCACCTACTGGCCGGCCTTGTCGTTGGGGTTGCGCGATCTGGTTTATGCAAAATAAGCCGGTTCGGTAGAGGATTTCGTGAGGCGGCATCCGCATGGTTGAGGCCGCCTCAGGACAGATCACTGACCCGATGCAGCACGCAGTCGTTACCCTTCGAAGACCAACAACGCCACCGTTGCGAACAGCATGACTGCGAAACAGCCGCGCAAACGGCGCTCGGGCAATCGACGCGCCAGCTTGACGCCGGAGGGGACGAAAAGCAGACTTCCCACGGCGAGCGGCACGCCAACCGTCCAATTGGCCTGACCGGCCCACGTGTAGGTGCCCAGCGCAATCGCCGACCCGGGAATAATCATCGACAACGCAAGCGCCTGCGCGTTGATTTGAGAAAGCTTGAAGCCCACCGTCAGAATCGGCACCGCGAGAATTGCCCCGCCCACACCGAAGAAGCCGCCGATCGTGCCTGCCACAACGCCGAGCACAGCGCCGCGGCTCCGCGTCAGGCGCGGTGCGACAGCTGCAGGCGCGGCCACACTTGCGACGGCGGCAGCGGCATCGGCTGCGCGTTGGGTTTCCTGAGCGAAGGTCAGGGTGGCCGCTTCGCTGGGCGTGACGTCGGAATGCCGAGCCGCCGCACGCTTGGCACGCCGGCCGATCTGCCACGTTTGCCACACATAAAACGCGGCGATGAAGAAGAGGAATACGGCAAAACTGCGCCGCAGCACGGACGAGTCGATGCCCAGCGCCAGACGCGCCCCCACCCAGGTGAACGCAATGGCCGACAAGGCGCCCGCAGCAGCCACGCCCCAGTCGATCTGGCTGTGCTGGCTGTACTTGCGCACGGCCAGGAGAATCGTCGGCAACACCAGAATCAGCGATGTGCCCTGCGCCAGTTGCTGCGGCATGCCCAGGATCAGCGCAAGCGCCGGGATGGCGATCAGGCCGCCGCCGATGCCGAGCAGCCCGCCCAGAAAGCCGATCAACGCCCCGCTGGCCAGGCAGCCCAGCACGATGAAGAGTGTCATGTCGCGCGCATTACTTCAGTCGCTCCAGGGCCGCGTCGAGCCGATCGACCGCCCAGATTTCCATGCCGTCGATGGGCTGCTTGGGCGCGTTGGCTTTCGGGATGAGCGCGATACTGAAGCCCAGTTTGGCCGCTTCGCGCAAACGCTCCTGACCGCGCGGCGCGGGACGGATTTCACCCGCCAGGCCGATTTCGCCGAACGCCATCAATCCGCGCGGCAACGGCCGGTCGCGCAATGACGACATGATGGCGAGCAACACGGGCAGATCGGCCGCGGGTTCGGTAATGCGCACGCCGCCCACGGCATTCACGAAAACGTCCTGGTCGTAGGTCACCACGCCGGCGTGGCGGTGCATGACCGCCAGCAGCATCGCCAGGCGATTGCCTTCCAGGCCAACGGTCAGGCGCTTGGGGTTGGGCCCGTGGGAACTATCCACCAACGCCTGAATTTCGACCAGCAGTGGACGCGTGCCCTCCTGCGTGGTCATCACGCAGGAGCCCGGCACCTGCTGCTCGTGCTGCGAGAGAAACATCGCCGAGGGGTTGGAGACGCCGCGCAAGCCGCGATCGGTCATTGCAAACACGCCCAGCTCGTTGACCGCGCCGAAGCGGTTCTTGAATGCCCGCACCAGACGGAAAGAGGAGTGGGTATCGCCTTCAAAATACAGCACCGTGTCGACGATGTGCTCGAGCACGCGTGGCCCGGCCAATGTGCCGTCCTTGGTCACGTGGCCGATCATCACGATGGCGATCCCGGTCTGCTTGGCCAGGCGTGTCAGTTGCGCGGCACACTCGCGCACCTGCGACACCGAACCAGGCGCCGCCGTCAACGCGCCGCTATAGACGGTTTGAATCGAATCGATCACCGCCACGGCCGGCTTTTGCTCATTGACCGCGTTCTGGATGGCCTCGAGGCGGATCTCCGCCAGCAGATTGACGTTGGCGGTGGGCACGCCCAGGCGGCGAGCGCGCAGGGCAACCTGTTCGGCCGACTCTTCACCCGTCACGTACAGCACGTCGACCTGCTCGGCCAGCGATGCAAGCGCCTGCAGCAGCAACGTGGACTTGCCGATACCGGGATCGCCCCCGATCAGCACCACCGAGCCGGGCACCAGGCCACCGCCCAGCACGCGATCGAACTCGTCGATGCCGGTGGGCTGGCGCGGCGATTCGCGCGGCTCGATCTCGTCGAGGCGGCGCACCGGACTGGACGCCGCCAGCGGTGCAAAGCGATGCGCCCCGCCCGTAGTGGCCGGCGACTCGACGGTTTCTTCGAGGGTATTCCACGCGCTGCAATGGGGGCACTTGCCCTGCCACTTGGCGCTGATGCCGCCGCATTCGGAGCAGACGAACTGAGTTTTCGGTTTAGCCATCCGGCAATTATCGCCCGGCCGTCAAGCGCGACCGCCCAAACTGCCGCCGCCGTCCACCCCAAGGACCTGGCCCGTGATGAAACCGGCTTCGTCGGACAGCAGGAAGGCGATGGCATGCGCCACCTCGGCTGGCGACCCCAGCCGGCTCATCGGAATCGAGCCCAGCGCCCGCTTCTCGGCATCGCTGCCGATGGGATGGCCCTGGCGGAAGAGTTCGGTCTCGATGGGACCCGGCGCCACGGCGTTGACCGTGATGCCGTACTCGGCCAGCTCGAGCGCCCACGTGCGGGTGCAGCCCACCAGCGCGCTTTTGGCCGCCGAATAGCTGGTGCGCTCGAAACCGCCCTCGATCACGCGGCTGACCACGTTGACGATGCGGCCCTCGCGGCGCGTCTTCATGCTCTCGACGAACGCCTGAACGGTTTGCACCGCCACGCGCACGTTGAGATCGAGCACGTTGAAAAGCGTGGTCAAGTCGACCTCGCCCAGCGGTTGCGCCCCCACCAGCCCCACGTTATTGACGATGGCGTCGACCGGGAAACGCTCGCGTATCTCACGCAAGGTATCTTCGGTACGACCGGCATCGGCAAGATCGCAGGTGTAGAGGTAGCCCGGAAAATCGACGTCGCCCGTGTTGCGCGCGATGCCCACGACATGACAGCCCTGGTCGGCCAGCTTGCGCGCAAGCGCCCAGCCGATGCCTTTCGTGGCGCCTGTGATGAGCACACATTTGTCTTTCATGAACCGCTCCTGGGAACTGCTTAGTAATGCACGTTCGTCGGCACACGCCGGGCGACCGCGCACAGCAACTCATAGCCTATCGTGCCGGCGGCGGTGGCCACGTCGTCGACCGACGGTCCACCCTCCCCCCAAAGCACGACCTTACTCCCAACCGTGGCCTGGGGCACATCGGTCAGGTCGACAGTCAGCATGTCCATCGACACCCGGCCCACGACGCGGGTGCGCGCGCCGGCCACCTCGATCGGCGTACCGGTGCCGGCGTGACGCGGATAACCGTCGGCATAACCGCACGCCACCACGCCGATGCGCATGTCGCGCTCGGCCGCAAAGGTGGCGCCGTAGCCCACGCGCGCGCCGGGCGCCAACTGCTGCACCCCGATCAACCGCGAGCTGAGGGTCATCGCGGGCTTCAAGCCGTATTCGGCCGCGGTCACATCCGCGAAAGGCGACGCGCCATACAGGCAGATGCCGGGGCGCACCCAGCTTGGCCGATCGACCGAGCCGACGGCACATTCGGTATGCCGCAAGGTGGCCGCCGAGTTGCACACGCTGACCGAACCCGCGTGCTGCGCGGTGGCGCGTTGGAAGACGGCATACTGCGCAGCAATGCCCGGGTCGCTATCGGCCGTGGCGAAATGGGTCATGCAGCCGATGTGGCCAACCACGCCGCGCGCCTGCAGCGCCACCAGACGCGCCAGAGCGCCCGGAAACGCGGCCTCGGTGAAACCGAGACGATTCATGCCGGTGTTGAGTTTGAGGAAAACATCCAGCGGACGCGAAGGATGCGCGTGCGCCAGCATATCGATCTGGCTTTCGTCATGCACGGCACACGTCAGGTGATACCGATCGGCGAGCGCCAGATCCGCCGTCTCGAACAGCCCTTCGAGCATCATGATGGGCCCGACCCACCCGGCCTCGCGGCATCGCACGGCTTCGGCCAGATCCAGCATCGCCAGCCCCTGGGCGGCCGAAAAGGCCTTGACGGCCGTTTCGATACCGTGCCCGTACGCGTTTGCCTTGATCACGGCCCAGATCGAAGGCGGCTCGCCCCCTGCGGCCACGGCAGCAGCGTCGACATGACGGCGTACGACAGCGAGGTTGTGCGTGAGCGCGGGGACGGAAACGGTGGCAACGATCGGGCGCGGCATAGTGGCTTTTCCTAGGGGATCGTAGTCTAACCCGACCGGAAATCCGCTGCCCAGCGGCGCACGCATAAAATAGGACTCCAACAGCCACCTTTTCCACCGCCGTCCATGGCCGTCAATCACTACGAAAACTTCCCCGTCGCCTCCGTTTTGCTGCCGCGGCGCCTGCGCCGTGCGGTGGGAGACATCTATCGTTTCGCGCGTACCGCCGACGATATCGCCGACGAGGGCGACGATGCACCGGCCATCCGCCGGGCCGGCCTGGCTCGGTACCGGGTCGCGCTGCATGCCATTGCAGCCGACCCGCGCGACCCGCAAGGGTTCGACGCCGAGGTGGCCCCGATCTTCAAGCCGCTGGCCGCGACCATTTCGCGCCATCAACTGCCGATCACGCCTTTCTTCCACCTGCTCGAGGCGTTCGAACAAGACATCGACACGCACCGCTACGCCACCGCGGCGGCCGTGGACGACTACTGCACCCGCTCCGCCAACCCGGTCGGTCGGCTCATGCTGCACCTGCATGACGCCGCCACGCCCGAAAATCTGGCACAGGCCGACGCGATCTGTACGGGGTTGCAGTGGACCAACTTCCTGCAGGACGTACAAATCGATCTGCGCAAGGATCGTGTGTATCTGCCGCAGGAGGATCTGGACCGCTTCGGCGTGACCGAGGCGGCCATGCGGGCACGGTCGCTATCGCCGGAATGGACGGCATTGATGACATTCGAAGTCGAACGCACCCGGGCATTGCTACACTTCGGCGCTCCGCTGGCGCGTCGCCTGCCCGGACGTGTCGGCCTCGAATTGCGCCTGGTGGTGCAAGGCGGTCTGCGCATCCTCGAACGCATCGCCGCCAACCGATACGATGTTTTTATGAACCGCCCGCAACTTGAAGCGCGCGACTGGTCCGTGATGGTCTGGCGTGCGCTGGTGAAATATGACGCCTGACGCCTACTGCCAGGAGAAGGCCGCCAAGAGCGGTTCGAGCTTCTACTACGCATTTTTGTTCCTTCCCCCCGAGCGCCGCTTGGCGATCACGGCGCTGTACGCGTTCTGCCGCGAGGTCGACGATGTGGTCGATGAGGTGAGCGATCCGTCGGTGGCACGTATCAAGCTGGCCTGGTGGCGCACGCAGGTGGATGCGATGTATGACGGCAAGCCCGATCATCCCGTCACCCGTGCGCTGCAACCGCACCTCGAAACCTGCCACATCACGCGCGAACGCCTGCACGCCATCATCGATGGCATGGAGATGGATCTCGATCAAACCCGCTATCTGGACTGGCCCGGCCTGAAGAAATACTGTTGGCACGCCGCCGGCGTGGTCGGCGAGCTCTCTGCCGGCGTCTTCGGCTATACCGATCCGCGCACGCTGCAATATGCCGAGAAACTCGGCCTCGCGTTCCAGATGACCAACATCATCCGCGACGTGGGTGATGACGCGCGCCGGGGCCGCATCTACATCCCGGTCAACGATATGCAGCAGTTTGGGGTGAAGGCGTCCGAAATCATCGGTGGGGAATACTCCGACCGCTTCACGGCCCTGATGAAACAGCAGACCGAGCGCACACGCGAGCTCTACCGCGAAGCCGTGCTGCTCCTGCCCGAAGCGGACCGCCGGGCCCAGCGTCCCGGGCTCATGATGGCCGCCATTTACCACGCGCTGCTGGAAGAGATCGAGCGCGACAACTGGCAAGTGCTGCACCAACGCATTTCGCTCACGCCCATCCGCAAACTGTGGCTCGCGTGGAAGAACTGGGTGGGTGGCGGTAAAGGCGTCGTCCGCAAATTGTCGCGATGACGCACCCGCACGCCGTCGCCATCGTCGGCGCGGGCTGGGCCGGCCTCGCTGCAGCAACCGCATTGCGTGAACGCGGCGTTGCAGTCACTGTCTTCGAAGCCGGCCGTGTGCCTGGCGGCCGCGCGCGCCGGGTAATGCGCAGCGATGGCGGTGCCGACGCAACCCGAGCGAGCGCGAACGCGCCCGACGAGATGGCGCCGGATGCCTTCCGGTTGCCCCTCGATAACGGGCAGCACATCCTCTTGGGCGCCTATACCCACACACTGGCGCTCATGCGCAGGCTCGGTCGCGACGACCGGCAACTGCTCTTGCGTTTACCCCTGAATCTGCAGTCGCTGGACGGGCAATTTCACTTGCGCGCGCCCCGCCTGCCGGCCCCCCTGCATGCCGCCGTGGCGCTGCTCAGCGCTCGCGGCCTGCGCTGGCACGATCGATTCGAGGCCGTGCGACTGATGACGGCGCTGAAACGCGCCGCGTGGCGCACCGATCCCGATGCCACGGTGGCCGATCTGTTGTGCGCCCACGATCAATCGCTCCATCTCACCGAGCGGCTGTGGTCCCCACTGTGCCTGGCAGCACTCAATACGCCTGTGGGCGAAGCCAGCGCGCAACTGTTTGCACACGTGCTGCGAGACAGTCTGGCCGGCTCACGCGCCAACAGCGACATGCTCCTGCCGCGCGCCGATCTGTCGGCCCTGTGGCCCGACGCGGCCACGCAAGGCTGCGACGTGCGATACGGCACCGCGGTGCGGCGCGTGGCGGTGCACGATGCCGGCGTGGAGATCGACGGCGCACCGTTCGATGCGGCGATCGTCGCGCTGCCGCCACATGCCGCGGTGCGCCTGCTGCGGCCGTTCGCCGATCCGTCATTGATCTCGGCGCTCGATGCGTTTACCTACCTGCCGATCGCCACCCTTACGCTGCGACTGACCACAGCATGGCGCTTGCCCTCGCCCATGATGATGCTGATCGAGCACCATGAACGCGGTCACATCGGACAGTGGATATTCGACCGCGCGCATCTTCTGGGACGCGACGATCTAGGCGAACTCACCATTGTGATCAGCGCCGCGCAAACGATGATGGATGGCGAGCGCGCTGAACATGTTCAGCGCCTGATCGACCAAGTGCGCGCGCAGTTGCCCGTAGGCCTGGCCATGCCGCAGATCGCATCGACCGAATTGATCGTCGAAAAGCGCGCGACGTTTGCCGCAACGCCCGGATTGGTCCGCCCCGCCAACGCCACGCCATGGAAACGGCTGGCCTTGGCCGGCGACTGGACCGACACCGGCTACCCGGCAGTGCTGGAAGGGGCGGTCGCGAGCGGACAAGCCGCCGCCAGCATCATTTCAGCCAACCTGCCGTAGCCAACCCGAGCCCGGTCATCGCCAATGAGCCGCACACGCTGGCGGCGATGTACCCCAACGCCAAACCATACTGACCACGCTCGATATAGGCATACGCTTCAGCGGAAAACGTCGAAAACGTGGTCAACCCGCCCAGGAAGCCCGTGACAGCAGCGAGGCGGATCCACGTCGGCCATTCAGGGTGCTGGGTAATTACCGCCAGAATCAAGCCGATCAGGTAACCGCCGGCCAGGTTGGCCGCAAACGTGCCCCAGGGCCACGCCTCGGTGCCATTCAAGCGCAGCGCCAACAACCAACGCGCCCACGCGCCAACGGCCGCCCCCACGCCGATGGCGATGAAATTGACCGGTGTCAGGAGCGGCAGCATGGCGTATGTCCGATTGAAAGCAGCGGCATGAAGGGCGTTGCAATGGCCAGCGGGGTTACTTGGCGTACTGGTACGGCCCGCCCTTGGCTACGGCAGTTTGATAGGCCGGGCGCGCCTGAAACCGCTTCACCCACCCTGCGATCGCGGGATACTTATCCAGCTTGCCAAAACGACTGGCGATCTCGCCGATAAAACTCATCTGGATATCGGCGGCCGTCAATTCGTCGCCCAACAGATAATCCTGTTTGGCCAGCGCCGTCTCGATATAGCTGAGATGGTTGTCGATTTCGCTTTCGATACGGGGATGCAACGGTGCCCCGGCATCTTTCAATTTGCCCACGTAAAGATTGAGCATCAACGGCAACATCGCAGATCCTTCAGCGTAGTGCAGCCATTGAATGTAGCTGTCGAATGCCGGCGTATCGACGGGCGGTGCCAGCCGACCGCCACCATGCTTGCGCACGAGCGTTTCGATGATCGCGCCCGACTCGATCAAGATCTGATCGCCATCTTGCACCACCGGCGACTTGCCGAGCGGACTGATTTTCTTCAATTCCGGCGGCGCCAGTTGCGTCTCGGGATTACGTTGATAAAGCTTGATGTCGTAAGGCACATTCAGCTCTTCCAACAGCCACAGAATGCGCTGCGAACGCGAATTGTTGAGATGGTGAACCACTAGCATGGATCGAACTCCTGATCAGGTCATACGCACGGCCAACGGGCCGCGCCATCGTGGGCCGGGGCGCATAAGTCGGACCCGGCCATAATCCTTTGCATCGCGCTTTGAATCGCGCCATCCCGCACGTCTGGCGCAGACCGGGCCCGGCTCAAACCAGTTCATGCACCAGCGGCTGGCCGGCCACATGCCGACCGACGTTATCCAGAAACCGGTTCACCGTGGCATCCACGGCTTCAGGCGACCAGCCCGCCACGTGGGGCGACAGCACGAGGTTGGGACAATCCAGCAAGACGGTGGGCGCTTGCGGTTCGCCTTCATACACATCGAGCCCCGCGCCGGCAATCGTTCCGGCCTTCAGTGCGTTGGCCAATGCTTGCGTGTCGACCACACTGCCTCGGCCGATGTTGATCAGGTACCCCTGCGGACCGAGCGCCTTCAGGACCGCCGCATTCACCATGTGATGCGTCGCCTGCCCGCCGGGCACCGCCACGATCAGCACATCCGCCCATTCGGCCAATGCCTGCACGCTGTCGAAATACTGGGCATCCGTATCTGCCTTGGGGCGGCGATTGTGATAACCGGTCGGCATGTCGAAGGCGGCGGCGCGACGAGCGATACAGGCGCCGATCGTACCCATGCCCAGGATGCCCAGCCGTTTTCCGGAAATCGCGGGGGGGATGCCCACCGCATCGCGCCACTTGCCGGCGCGCGTTGCCGCGTCGAGTTCGGGAATGCGCCGTTTGACCGCGAACAACAGGCCCAGCGCGTGGTCGGCCACGCTGACGTCGTTGGTGCCCGCGCCGTTCGTCACCTTCACGCCTGCCGCACGCGCGGCAGCGAGATCGACGTTTTCATAGCCGACACCCTGCGTGCAGACCAGCTTGACGTTGGGCAGGGCCGCGATCTCGTCCGCCGTCAGGCCCAGCGTGCCATTGGTGAGGACATAGCGAAACTCAGCACCACGCGCGGCGATCGTCTCGGCGCGCAGACTCGCCGTGGCGGCAACCGTCACGGTGTAGCGCTCACGCATCCAATCGAGATGCACATCGGTATTGGGGGTGATGACGAGTACTGCGGGGCGGTCGGCGGCGGTCATTGGCGGCATTCAAAGAGGATAAAAAAAACTACCGATCGCTCGGTAGTTCTGGAAGTCAGACAGCGGCGTGCTTGACGAGGTATTCGCGCACCGATTCGAGGGTGCAATCGAGCACATCGACCCGCTGCGGCAAGCTTTCGAGATTGGCCAGGGCGGCAGGCGGCGCAGCTGGATGGCCCAGTGCTTCTTCGATGGTCTCGGAAAACTTGGCAGGCAATGCCGTTTCGAGAACGAGCATGGGCACGCCCGGCTCCACAAACTCGCGCGCCACCTTGACGCCGTCCGCGGTATGCGGATCGATCAGCACGCCGGTCGCGTCGTAGACCGACTTGATCGTGGCAATGCGATCGGCATGCGAGCTCACGCCCGCTGCAAATCCATACTTGCCCTGGATATCGCTCAGCCGATGCGAGAGATCGAAGAAACCTTGCGACGCCAGTTGCGCCCACAGCTCACGAACCTGCGCGGCATTGCGGTCGACCAGTTCGAAAATGAAGCGTTCGAAGTTGGACGCTCGCGAGATGTCCATCGACGGGCTCGACGTGGCGTACGTTTGCGCGGCCGTGCGCGGGCGATACACACCCGTGCGGAAGAACTCTTCCAGCACGTTATTTTCGTTCGTGGCCAACACCAGCTTGGCGATCGGCAAGCCCATGCGGCGAGCGATATGGCCCGACAGGATGTTGCCGAAATTACCCGACGGCACGGCAAACGACACCGTTTGCGACGGACCGGTCGTGGCCTTGAGCCAACCGTGGAAGTAGTACACGACCTGGGCGGCAATCCGCGCCCAGTTGATCGAATTGACGGCGCCCAACTTGTAGCGCGTCTTGAAATCGATATCGCCGCTCAATGCCTTGACGATGTCCTGGCACTCGTCGAACACGCCGCGCAAGGCGAGATTGTGAATATTCTCGTCCTGCAGGCTATACATCTGCGCCCGTTGGAACGCGCTCATGCGGCCGTGGGGCGACAGCATGAACACGTGCACGCCGTGCTTGCCGCGCAACGCATATTCGGCGGCCGAACCGGTATCGCCGGAGGTCGCACCCAGAATATTGAGCGTGGTGTCGCGCTGCGTGAGCACGTACTCGAACACCTGCCCCAGAAACTGCATGGCCAGGTCTTTGAACGCCAGGGTGGGGCCTTCAGACAAACCCAGGAGCGAGAGACCGCCATCCAGCGGGCGCAGCGGCACGATGTCTTCACTGTTGAAGACCTGATCGTTGTAGGCCGCGCGCGTCATGCGGCGCAATTCATCGGCCGGAATATCGGTGACGAACAGCGACAGCACTTCGAAGGCGAGTTCGGCATACGGCAGGCCGCGCCAGCTCTCCAGCGTGGCGGGCGAAATCTGCGGCAGCGTTTCCGGCAACGCCAAGCCACCGTCGGGCGCCAGCCCTTCGAGAAGGATGTCGGAGAAGCCTTGCGGCGACATGCCGCCGCGGGTGGAGATGTATTTCATGCCAGATTCTCGATGCGCAGACGGGTCACCTTGGAGCGGACGAACGCAAGCGATTCGATTCGCGCGATCGCCTGATCGACGTCGCCTTCACGGGCTTCGTGGGTGATGAAGATGATATCGGCGGCCGCGTCGCCCGAAGGTTCCTGGATCATGGACCCGATCGAAATCCGCAGATCCGCCAACAACCGTGCCAGATCGGCCAACACGCCCGGCTGATCGTCGACCGACAAGCGCAGGTAATACGACGTGATCACTTGTTCGATCGGCAGGATCGGCATGTCCGACATCGCATCGGGCTGGAAGCCGAGATGCGGCACGCGGTTGCCGGGATCGGCCGTGTGCAGGCGCGTGACGTCCACCAGATCGGCCACCACCGCCGAGGCCGTGGGCTCTTCGCCCGCGCCCTGCCCGTAATACAACGTGGGGCCCACCGCATCGCCCGACACCATCACCGCGTTCATGGCCCCTTCGACGTTCGCCAGCAAACGATCGTTGGGTACCAGGGCGGGATGCACCCGCAGTTCGATGCCGTCCGGACGCTGCTTGGTGATGCCCAGCAGTTTGATGCGATAGCCCAGCCGCTCGGCCAACGCAATATCCTCGCTGGCCAGCGACGAAATGCCTTCGATGTGCGCTTTCGAAAACTGCACCGGTACGCCAAACGCCATCGAGGCCAGCAGCGTGAGCTTGTGCGCGGCGTCCACGCCTTCCACATCGAAGGTGGGATCGGCTTCGGCATAGCCCAGGCGCTGCGCCTCGGCCAGCGCATCGCCGAACGACATGCCGCGCGAGCGCATTTCGGACAGGATGTAGTTGGTGGTGCCGTTGATGATGCCGGCCACCCATTGAATGCGGTTGGCCGTCAGCCCTTCGCGAATCGCCTTGATGATCGGGATGCCGCCGGCCACGGCGGCTTCGAACGCCACCATCACGCCTTGCGCCGATGCTGCCGCGAAAATCTCGTTGCCGTGTTTGGCCAGCAACGCCTTATTGGCCGTGACGATATGCTTGCCGTTGCTGATCGCCTCGAGCACCAGGGTGCGCGCCGGCTCGATGCCGCCGATGAGTTCGACCACGATATCGACTTCAGGGTCACGCACCACGTCGGTTGCCTGATCCGACAGCGCCACGGCATCGCCCAGGCGCGCACGCGCCTTGGCCACGTCGCGCACCGCGATACGCGTGATGTCGATCCGGCGGCCCGCGCGGCGGGCGATTTCTTCGGCGTTACGCGATAAAACATTCCAGGTGCCGCCACCGACGACACCGAGGCCCAGCAGGCCCACTTTCATGGGGTTCATTTTAAAAATCCATCCTTACGGAACATGTCCTTGATGCCACGCACGGCTTGACGCGTACGTTGCTCGTTTTCGATCAGTGCAAAACGCACATACTCGTCGCCATACTCGCCAAATCCGATTCCCGGCGATACCGCGACTTTCGCGTCGGACAACACCCGTTTGGAAAATTCAAGCGACCCCATCGCCAGGTAGGGCTCGGGGATCTTGGCCCAGATGTACATCGAGGCCTTGGGTACATCGACCTTCCAGCCTGCCTCATGCAGACCGCGCACCAGCACGTCGCGCCGGCTGCGATACTGCTCGACCACTTCGTCCACGCCATCCTGCGGGCCATCGAGCGCCGCGATCGCCGCCACCTGGATTGGCGTGAACGTACCGTAGTCGTGATAACTCTTGATGCGCGCCAGGGCATGCACGAGTTCGCGGTTGCCGACCATGAACCCGATGCGCCAGCCCGCCATGTTGTAGCTCTTGCTCATCGTGAAGAATTCGACGGCCACGTCGCGCGCGCCCTCGACCTGCATGATCGACGGCGCCTTGTAGCCGTCGAAGCAGATATCCGCGTAAGCCAGATCGTGCACGACCAGGATATCGTGCTCCTTCGCCAGCGCCACCACACGTTCGAAGAACGAAAGATCGACGCACTGGGCGGTGGGGTTGCTGGGAAATCCCAGCACCATCATCTTGGGCTTCGGGATCGACTCGCGCACCGCGCGTTCGAGTTCCTCGAAGAAGTCGACGCCCGGCGTCATGCGCACCGAACGAATGTTCGCCCCGGCGATGACCGCGCCGTAAATATGGATGGGGTAACTGGGATTGGGCACCAGTACCGTATCGCCTGCATCCAGCGTGGCCAGCATCAAGTGCGCCAGGCCTTCTTTCGAGCCGATCGTGACGATCGCTTCACTATCGGGATCGAACTGCACGTCGTAGCGGCGGCTGTACCAGTCGCAAATCGCCTTGCGCAGGCGCGGAATGCCCTTGGATACCGAATACCCATGGGCGTCGTCGCGCGTGGCCACTTCGACCAGCTTGTCGACGATATGCTTGGGCGTGGCGCCGTCAGGGTTGCCCATGGACATGTCGATGATGTCCTCGCCGCGCCGCCGCGCCGCCATCTTCAATTCACCCGTAATGTTGAAAACATACGGCGGCAAGCGCTCGATGCGCGAAAACTTCCTCATGGCGGCAATCCTTAGAGACCTGGGGCGACAAAACCCAGTAATCTATCGTAAGGAAGCTCACCCGGCAAATGCGGGAAACCACACTGTGACTTCTACGGATTTCGTAGGGCAACGGTCATGTCGATGCGCTATCATGAACTCATCAAGCCGGAGTGTTCTATTTGAAGCTGCATACTGACCCAACGTCGGCATTGAACACCGTCACCGCGTATGGTGACGGCTACATCGAAATCAATCAGGTTCGCTACGACCATGCGGTCGCATTCGGACCTGAGGGGCCTGTCACCCAGTGGCATGCGCGTGCTGCCAGCGAGGTCACGACCGCGCTGCTGCGCGATGCCGCCGGCCTGAAGGCCGCCCCGGTCAATCCCCTCGATTTCCTCGATGCTGGCGAATCCGCCCCCGCCCCGCTGCCCGATAACGCACCGGAAGTGATGCTTGTCGGCACGGGTGCCGTCCAGCGTTTCCTGCCCGCCGCCGTCACTGCGCCCTTGCTGGCGCAGGGAATCGGCATCGAGGTGATGGATACGCAGGCGGCCGCGCGCACTTACAACATATTGATGGCCGAGGGCCGCCGCGTCGTGGCCGCCCTCATGCCCACCGGAGAATGACCGCAATGCCGCCCACCATAGGCAAACCCGCCCCCACGTTCAAGGCGGAGAGCACGATCGGCACGATCGATCTGGCCGACTGCAAGGGCCGCGCCGTAGTGTTGTACTTCTATCCGAAGGACAACACACCCGGCTGCACCACCGAAAGCCAGGATTTTCGCGACCTGCACGGCGAGTTCCTGGCCGCAAGCTGTGTCGTGATCGGCATCTCGCGCGACAGTCTGAAATCGCACGAGAATTTCAAGTCAAAGTATTCCCTGCCGTTTCCCCTGATTGCCGATACCGAAGAAGACGTCTGCAATCTCTACGGCGTGATGAAGTTGAAGAATATGTACGGCAAGCAGGTGCGCGGCATCGAACGCAGCACCTTTCTGATCGACGCCTATGGCACTTTGGTTCAGGAATGGCGCGGTTTGCGCGTACCCGGCCATGCCAAAGAAGTGTTGCAGGCTGCCCTGAGTATCGGTTGACCCTTTTTCGCTGTTCGTTTCATCCACGTCAGGCGTACCTGCCGGCCCTCACACGAGAGTGACACCATGCCGCTTCCGAAGTTGCCCACCCGCCCCGCAGCCATCCTGACCTTCCCGACGGCAGAAGCCGTGCCGCAGGCGACGCGCAAGACCGCGACCAAACCGGCAGCCGCCAAGGCTGCCGCCGCTCCGGCTGCAGCGCCTCGCACAACCCGCCGCAAAACGACGGCACCCGTACAGCCCGCCGCGCCGGCACTGAAGGTGGCCGGCCGCAGCTACGCCGACGATGAGGCCATGCAGCCGGAACTCGACGGCATGCCCAAGAGCACGCCGATCGCCCCGCCGCCGCCCGCTGCCGTCGCCGCACCGGCTGCGCGCGAGCGCAAGGCCGCGTCGGCGCCCAAGGCGCCGCGCAAGGTGATTCCGCGCACCGAGTCCGAAGCGCGCAAGCTGTTCGTGCTCGATACAAACGTGTTGCTGCACGATCCCACGAGCCTCTTCCGCTTCGAAGAACACGATGTGTTCCTGCCGATGATGACGCTCGAAGAGCTCGATCATCAAAAGAAAGGCATGTCCGAAGTGGCGCGCAATGCGCGTCAGGTCAGCCGATCGCTCGACGCATTGGTCAACGATGCCGAGGATATCGACGCTGGCGTGGATCTGAGCGCCCTGGGCAACAAGGACGCCACCGGCCGGTTGCTGTTCCAGACATCAGCCATTCACAGCACGCTGCCGGCCGACCTGCCCATGGGCAAGGCCGACAATCAGATTCTCGGCGTGGTGCGAGCCCTGCAGGAGAAATTCGCGCAACGCGACGTCGTGCTGGTGTCCAAGGACATCAACATGCGCCTGAAGGCGCGTGCGCTGGGCATGGCCGCTGAAGACTACTTCAACGATCATGTGCTGGAAGATTCGGATCTGCTGTACACGGGCGTCATGGCCCTGCCCGAGGATTTCTGGAACAAGCACGGCAAGGATGTCGAGTCGTGGCAGCAAGGTGGCACCACGTTCTACCGCATTCACGGACCGTTGTGCGCGCAGTTCGTCGTCAACCAGTTCGTCTATTTCGACGGCCAGATGCCTTTGCACGCGCAAGTGCGCGAGGTCAACGGCAAAACGGCTGTACTGGCCACGCTGCGCGACTACACGCACGGCAAGAACAACGTCTGGGGGATCACCACGCGCAATCGCGAACAGAACTTCGCGATGAACCTGCTCATGAACCCGGATTGCGATTTCATCTCGCTGCTGGGCCAGGCCGGTACGGGCAAGACGCTGCTGGCGCTGGCGGCGGGCCTTACCCAAGTGCTTGAAACCAAACGCTATACCGAAATCATCATGACGCGCGTCACGGTGCCGGTCGGTGAAGACATTGGCTTCCTGCCGGGTACCGAGGAAGAGAAGATGCTGCCGTGGATGGGCGCCCTCGAAGACAACCTCGATGTGCTCAATATGGGCGACGGCGAAGGCAATGGCGATTGGGGCCGGGCGGCCACGATGGATCTGATCCGCTCGCGCATCAAGGTGAAATCGCTGAACTTCATGCGCGGCCGTACCTTCCTGAACAAGTACCTCATCATCGATGAAGCACAAAACCTGACGCCCAAGCAGATGAAGACGCTGATCACGCGTGCCGGCCCCGGCACCAAGGTGATCTGCCTGGGCAACATCGCGCAGATCGACACGCCCTACCTTACCGAAGGCAGCTCCGGCCTCACCTTCGTGGTCGATCGCTTCAAGGGCTGGCCGCACTCGGGTCACGTGACCTTGCAGCGGGGCGAGCGTTCGCGTCTCGCGGACTACGCCGGCGATGTCCTTTAACGCCAGCGCCATCGGGCAGGACGCGGTTTCTGAACGTGCGGGACGCGGTGCAGGGGTGCCGGGGGGCCATTCGCCCTCGAGCACCGTTGCCTCGTCTGAACCCACGGTCGCCAAGCCTGCGCGATCCCTCAGCTTACCGCTGGGAATCACCATGGGCGATGCTGCGGGAATCGGGCCGGAGATCGTCGTCAAGTGCTTTGCCCAAGGCTTGGGCGCACCGGCTGTGGTGTATGGCGACGTTGCGGCGATGCGCCGCGCGGTCGCGCTGGTGGGCGCACGCCTCACGGTCGTGCCGATCGCCACGCCCCACGACCTGCCGCAAGACGCCAACGTCATCGGTGTCATTCAATGTGGGCCGGCCTTGCCGGCCGAGCTGCCGGCAGGTGAAGTTGCCGCCTCGGCCGGTCTGGTCAGCTATGCGGCGGTGTGTCAGGCCATCGACGATGCCCATGCCGGACATCTGCGCGCCATCGTGACCGCGCCGCTCAATAAAGCCTCGATGCATGCCGCAGGGGTGGATTTTCCGGGTCACACCGAGATCCTCGCTGCGCGCACGCACACCGCCGACTTCGCGATGATGCTCGCCAACGAGGTGTTGCGCGTGTTGCTCGTCACGATTCACGTGCCTTTTGTCGACGTCGTCAAGGGCATCACCCTGGACGCCGAGGTGCGCGCCATCAGGCTTGCAGACACGGCCTGCCGGCAGATGGGGATCGCCGCACCGCGGGTGGCGGTCGCCGGCCTGAATCCCCATGCCGGTGAAAACGGCAAGTTCGGCCGCGAGGATATCGACATCATTGCGCCGGCGATCGCACATGCCCGCACGCTCGGCATCGACGCGAGCGGCCCGTGGCCGGGCGATACGGTGTTCATGCGGGCACGCCAGGGGGAGTTCGACATCGTGGTGGCGCAGTATCACGACCAGGGCTTGATCCCGGTGAAATACCTGGGCATTGACGAAGGGGTGAATGTCACGGTGGGCTTGCCGTTCGTGCGCACCAGTGTCGATCACGGCACCGCCTTCGATATCGCCTGGCGCGGCGTGGCCGATGCCGCATCGCTCAAGACGGCATTCGACCTCGCCCTGAAGATGACGCCCTGACGGGGACCACGCGTTGAACACCCGCATCGCCCGTCAGACGCTTGAATTGCCGTACACGCCGCCTTTCGACTGGGCGCGCCTGCTGCGCTTTTTCGCCGGGCATCAAACCCTCGGCATCGAACGCGTCACCGACACCGAATACACCCGCAGCATTCACTGGCTGGGCGACGACGGCATCCTGACGGTGCGTGACGATCCGCACCGTCACATGCTCATCGCAACCGTCGACGGCGCCGCGAGCCGACACATCGGCGATTTCGCGCCGGCGCTGTCGCGGATGTTCGACCTCGCCGCGGATCCGGACGCGATTCGCCGGGGGCTGTCGCACGACCCCGATCTCACACGCATGATCGCTGCCGCACCCGGCTTGCGCGTGCCCGGCACCTGGTCGAATTTCGAATTGATCGTCCGCGCCATCATTGGGCAGCAGGTCAGCGTCAAAGGTGCCACCACGGTTATCGGGCGCGTCGTCTCTCGGGCCGGAGAGCAGCTTGGCACCTTCGACGATGGGTCTGCCTGCTGGCGATTCCCCTCCCCGGCAGCCGTTGCACGTGCCGACCTGCACAAACTCGGCATGCCCTACAAACGCATCGCCACGCTGCAGCACGTCGCAGCTGTGGTCGCCAGCGGCGAGGTGCCGATCGAGACGCATCCGGCCAACACGCTGCCGCTTCGCCAGGCCCTGCTGGCCCTGCACGGCATCGGCCCCTGGACGGTGGGCTACGTCGCGATGCGGGCCTGGCGCGACCCCGATGCCTGGTTGGAAAGCGACCTGGTACTGAAACAGATCCTGCTGGCGCTGGACCCAACGGCCGCCACACTCGCCCAGCAACGTCTGCGCACGAATACCTGGCGACCGTGGCGCAGCTATGCAGTGATGCATTTGTGGAATAGCCTGGCAGATCGCACCGGGGCGGAACGCGGCGGTTGAGGTCACGTACCACGCATGCCAATACCCATGACGCCGAATGCCGGGCCGATCGACACAGACAGCTATTCGACAGCTAGGCCGTTTGTTTCAGGACTACAATGCCCCTCGTCTTCAAGCGATCGACCCGGATCGCTTTTTTTATATCGATCGCTCACTCTGCATCATGAAACGCCTGTCACGACTCTTGCCCGACCGCTTTATCCTGTTCCTGCTGAGCGCCGTAGCGCTGGCCAGTTTTTTCCCGGCACAGGGCCAAGCGCTCGTCGTCGTACAGTGGATCACCAATCTGGCCGTGGCCCTGTTGTTCTTCCTGCATGGCGCCCGCCTGTCGCGCGAAGCGATCGTCGCCGGCGCCACGCACTGGCGTTTGCATACGACCATCTTCACCGTCACGTTCGTGCTTTTCCCGATGCTCGGCCTGGCATTCAAGCCGCTGTTGCAGCCGCTTGTCACGCCTGAGCTCTACACCGGCGTCATGTTCCTGTGCTGCTTGCCGGCAACGGTGCAGTCGGCCATTGCCCTGACCTCCATGGCCCGCGGCAATATTCCCGCTGCCGTATGCAGCGCATCCGCATCCAGCCTGATCGGCATTTTCATCACCCCGCTGCTGGTCGGACTCGTGGTCGCTCAGGCCGCTGAAGCGCATATCTCGTTCGACGCCGTCGGCAAGATCATGCTGCAACTGTTGCTGCCGTTCGTGCTCGGGCAAATCGCCCGCCGCTGGATCGGTGCCTGGGTCCAACGCAAGAAGGCCATGCTCAAGTTTGTCGACCAAGGGTCGATTCTGCTGGTGGTGTACGTGGCGTTTTCGGAAGCAGTAACCGGTGGATTGTGGCGCGATACGCCGATTCCGGCGATTCTGGGTCTTGTGGTGGTCTGCGTGGTCATCCTGGCCGCCGCGCTGCTGATTTCGGTTCTTTTGGGCAAGCTGTTCAAGTTCAATACCGCCGATCGCATCACGCTGCTCTTCTGCGGTTCCAAGAAAAGCCTGGCGAGTGGTGTGCCGATGGCGCAGGTGCTGTTTGCCGGCAGCGCCGTGGGCGCCGTTGTGCTGCCCCTCATGCTCTTCCATCAGATCCAGTTGATGGTGTGCTCGGTGCTGGCGTCGCGCTACGCGAAACGGCCGATGGATCCGGCCGAGGAACTGGAACACGCCTGATGGGCGCAAAGCAGGTATGAAAAACGCGGCGTCTTTGCAGACCGCCGCGTTTTTTTTGATGGGTATAGATCCGTTCCCGCCCGGAATGGCCATTGGCGCTCGACGCCAATTCGACCCCTAACCGGACCTGCCTTCGCCCCCCTACCCGACCCCGATCCCGCCCGCCTGAATCCCGATTCCGTCCACCCGCAAGCGCCGATTCCACCGCCACCAAACCTGAATTCGGCCCGACACGGTTACCGACCGGGCCACACTCAATACGTTTGACCCGGGGTGAAGTTCAGGAAGCGCGTGCTCTGGCCTTGGAAGGTCATGCGTACCGTACCGATCGGCCCGTTACGCTGCTTGCCGATGATGATCTCGGCCGTGCCTTTATCCGGCGAATCGGGGTTGTAGACCTCGTCCCGGTAAATGAACAGGATCACGTCGGCATCCTGCTCGATAGCACCCGATTCGCGCAAGTCGCTCATCACCGGCCGTTTGTTGGGGCGCTGTTCCAGACTGCGGTTCAACTGCGAGAGCGCGATCAACGGGCAGCCCAGTTCCTTGGCCAAGCCCTTGAGCGAGCGGCTGATTTCCGAAATTTCGGTGGCCCGGTTTTCGCCACCCGAGTTACCCGACATGAGCTGGATATAGTCGATGATGATGAGGCCGAGCTGCCCGCATTGGCGCGCCAGACGACGCGCACGCGCGCGCAGCTCCATGGAAGTGAGTGCCGGCGTCTCATCGATGTACAACTGCGCATCCTGCATCATCTGCACGGCGTGCGTGACGCGCGGCCAGTCTTCCGGCAGCAACTTGCCGGTACGCATGCGATGCTGATCCAGCATCCCGACCGAACCCAGCATCCGCATGGCCAACTGCACCGCGCCCATTTCCATGGAAAACACGGCCACCGGCAGGCCCTGCTCGATGGCGACGTGTTCACCGATGTTCATCGAAAACGACGTTTTACCCATCGACGGTCGGCCGGCCACGATCACCAAGTCACCGGCCTGCAGACCGGACGTCATCTTGTCCAGATCGGCAAAACCCGTGGGCACGCCCGTCACATCCGAGGTGCTGTCGCGGTGGTACAGCTCGTCGATCCGCTCGACCACCTGGGTCAGCAGCGGCTGAATCACCTGGAAGCCCTGCGTACCGCGTGCGCCCTCTTGCGCGATCTTGAACACCTGCGTTTCAGCCTCGTCCAGAATCTGACGGGCTTCCTTGCCTTGGGGATTGAGCGCAGCCGACGAGATATCATCGGCGATCGACACCAGCTTGCGCAGCGTGGAACGCTCGCGAACGATCTCGGCGTAACGCCGGATGTTTGCCGCCGATGGGGTGTTGTGCGCCAACGCGTTCAGATAGGTCAGCCCGCCGGTTTCTTCCAGCTTGCCGCCCATGCTGAGCGATTCATTGACCGTGATCACGTCCGCCGGACGCGACAGGCCGATCAAACGCGCGATGTGGTTCCAGATCAGACGATGATCGTGGCGGTAGAAATCTTCCTCGAGCAACACATCGGCGATTTTGTCCCACGCCGAGTTGTCCAGCAGCAAGCCGCCCAGGACGGACTGTTCGGCTTCGACCGAATGCGGGGGTACCCGCAGATATTCGAGGGGGGAATCGGCAGCGGCGTTCATGATTTCAATAGTAAACGTAAGGTGTCGGCAACACGGTAAAAGCCCTTCACGTCGCGCCATTCCACACGACCCAGCACAGGTCGGAGCGCATCGGTAATGCGGCAAACCATCTTGCCCAGACGGGTCAGTTGTGCCCGTACGCCGGCATCGGGATGCCGGGCGAAATAAGTATCCAGCACGACCGGCCCGATCTCGCGCATATCCGCATCGGACACATGGCGCATCGCCATGAGGGACGAGAGCAGCTGGAACACATCGTAAGCCTGCGACAACGGCAACGATAACGCGCCGCCAATATTTTCCTCAAAGTCGATACGCCACAATTCGCCATCGCGCATGGTTTGATTGCGAACCTGCGCCCCGCCATGCCAAAAACCGCGCGCATGGAACGCGGCCAGATCTTCAGCCAGCGCGCGAGCCAGTTGCAGGCGTTCCAGCTGCGGCGCGGCTCGCAGCAGCAGCGCCACATTATCGCCCACATACTCAAGCGCCAGCACGCCAGGGCCTTCGAACCAGATGTTGGGGACTGCGCATCCCGCTTGCGAAAGAAACTTCAGCCGTTCAGCCTCGTAAGGCAACCCATTGCGCAACAGCAGATTGGGTGGCGGAAACTCGCCCAGCGCAACCTTGCAGGTCACGCCGATCGCAAACGCCCGCACATAGCGGATCGCATAACTGACGCCGCGCGCCACGCTCGGACGGCGGCGTTTGACGATGCACGGCACACCATCGACTTCGAGCCAGCGCACGCCGGGTTCTCGCGCCGGATCCATGGCCTGAAGGCGCGCTTCAAGGCCGGGCGGCGCGGTGCGATGATGCGGCGTATCGGTCAAAAGGTTTCCTAGTAGACGAACAGATCTAGTAGATGAACAAATGAAAAAAGCCGGCACACAGACCGGCTTTTTTGTACCGCAAGCGGTTAAAGGCGTGTGCCTCTAAGGCTTACGACATTTCGCCTTGAACCACAACGGTCACGTCCGACAGCACGTCAGCGTGCAGTTGAACCTGAACGGGGTATTCGCCGACGGTCTTGATTGCGCCGTTGGGCAGTTGCACTTGCGACTTTTCAACCGTTTCGAAGCCTTGCTTGCGCAGCTCGGCAGCGATGTCCATGTTCGTGACCGAACCGAACAGACGGCCGTCGACGCCGGCCTTTTGCGAAATCGTCAGCTTGAAGCCGTTGAGCTTCTCGCCAACCGATTGCGAAGCAGCCAGCTTTTCAGCCTGGGCTTTTTCGAGTTCGGCGCGGCGGGCTTCGAATTCCTTCAGCGCCGCTTCCGTGGCACGACGGGCCTTGCGCTGGGGAATCAGGAAATTGCGGGCGTAACCGTCACGCACGCGAACGACTTCACCCAGGTTGCCCAGGTTGACGACTTTTTCGAGCAGGATAATTTGCATATCGATCTCCCGGATCAGTTGTGGTTGTCGGTGTAAGGCAACAACGCCAGGAAACGCGCACGCTTGATGGCGGTATCCAGTTGACGTTGGTAGTGAGCCTTGGTGCCGGTCAAACGGGCGGGGATGATCTTGCCGTTTTCTTGCACGAAGTCGCGCAGCGTGTCGAGATCCTTGTAATCGATCTCTTCGACGCCGGCGGCGGTGAAGCGGCAGAACTTACGACGCTTGAACAGCGGGTTCTGCTGCGCGAATTTGCGTTTCTCTTTGCGTTTTCCGAAGAAAGCCATGATGTGCCTCTTTGTTTGCTTCGGATCTTTCGATCCGTCATCTATCCGAATTCGTTAGGACGGTGAACCGTCCCGCTTGTGTCTGCTTGGGTGATGCGTCGAGCCGAATCTTGTCGTTTTGCAGTACCGGAGGTGTCAGCCTCAAGCCACCAAGGGATCGTTGCCTCCACCGACCACGTTTGCCTTTTGCAAGTGCATGCGCAGCTTGGCGGAATCCTTACGTACTGGAGCGAGGAAACCCTCGACATCGAGCACCGAACCCAGTGGCATATCCACCAGAAGCAGTGCCAGATCACCCAGCGCGATCGCCCCAATCGTGAGATCGACGCGGCGCGGTAACCCGGCTTCGACGACTTCAGCGGTGTGGCTGAACAACAACTCCAATGCGGGCAACCCTGCGGGAGTGTGACGTAGCGGCTCTCTTTCGAGTACCTGCACAGTCATCAACAACCGGTTGACGGGCAAACCCGCTGCCATAACGACAGCGTCCGATTACTCAGCCGCCGGAGCAGCCGTAGCTTCCGACGAGGCCTTGCGCGCTTCTTCGCGTTCGACCGACTTCATCATCAACGACGGGGTGGCTTGAGCCTTCTTGGTCTTGATGACCAGATGGCGCAACACGGCGTCGTTGTAGCGGAACGAGTGTTCGAGCTCGTCGAGCGTGCCTTGGCCGCACTCGATGTTCAGGCACACATAGTGAGCCTTGACGAGTTTCTGGATCGGATAGGCCAGTTGACGACGGCCCCAGTCTTCCAGACGATGAACCGAGCCACCTTGGCCGGTCACGAGGGTCTGGTAGCGTTCGATCATGGCGGGCACTTGCTCGCTTTGATCGGGATGAACGATAAACACTACTTCGTAGTGGCGCATGGATAATACTCCTTGAGGATATTTCACCGGTGTGCCCACCGGCAAAACAGCCCGTCGGCCAAAAAACCTCTGGCAGATCGAGCAAGAAAGCCTTCGATTATCGCTGTACTGGCTTTAAAACGCAATGGCCGCGTGATCCGAGCGTGCACCGCCCCTATCCAAGCGGCCTCGAACGTCGCCTGGCACCCACAGCAACAGCGTGAAGCATCCCCTCGGGTGATTCTCCGACGGCCTACGCCCCACATCGCACGGCATGCCAGCATCGCCCGGAAACAGAAAGCGAATCGGGCCGGCCTCCCCTCAAGGACGCCGGCCCGTCAATCACCGAATCGCGCGCGTCAGCCTTCGACGACCGCGTAAGCCGAGTGATTGTGAATCGATTCGAAGTTTTCGGCTTCGATGCGATAACGCGCCACACCGGGCAAGGCGCCGATACGGGCCGCCACGTCGCGCACCAGATCTTCGACGAACTTCGGATTGTCGTAGGCGCGTTCGGTCACGAACTTCTCGTCCGGTCGCTTGAGCAGCCCCCACAACTCGCAGGATGCCTCCTGCTCCACTGCGCGAATGATGCCTTCCATATCCACCGTCTCAGTCGTGACGGCGAATACCGTCACGTGCGAACGCTGGTTGTGGGCGCCGTATTCGGAAATCGCCTTGGAACAGGGGCACAGGCTCGTCACCGGCACCTGAACCACCAACTCGAACTCCACCGATTCGCCCACCGCACGTGCGATCCACTGCACTTCATAGTCGAGCAAGCTCTGCACACCGGATACCGGTGCCGACTTATTGACGAAGTACGGGAAAGCCGCCGTGAGATCGCCACGCTCTGCGTGCAGCAGCGGCAACATTTCGCGCGCCATGCCGCTGAACAACGCCGGCGTCATGGGCACCGAGCGGTGCTTTTCGAGCAGGGCGATGAAACGCGACATGTGCGTGCCCTTCTCTTCGGCAGGCAGCGCCACGGTCAGCGTCCAGTTGGCCACGGTAGGCTGCGCCGAGCCGTCGCCGGCTTGCACCAGCATCGGATGGCGAACGCCGCGAATACCCACGCGTTGAATCGGGATGTGCCGAGTGTCTTGCGAACTCTGCACATCGGGCATGACCAAAGCAGGGTCGATGGGGGAATTCATATGCTTACCTGTCGAGGCCGCTCATCGCGAGACGAGAGGCCAGGAAATATTAGAGGAGTCCATTATGGCGCATGAAACGCTGCCAACCCCGTAAAAACCCTGTAGGGGTTGGTGGGATTTGCTGCGACGCACTGTCTTGCCATCGCACCAGTCCCGAATCAGACCGACTTGGCCGCTTTAGGTTCGATGGACGGTACCGCACGCAAGCCGGCGGCTGCGGGCGCCGGGAAGCGCGCCCGGATGGACGCTTCGATGCCCTTCGCATCCAGGCCCTGCTGCGCCAGCAAAGCGACCTGATCGCCATGGTCGATGAAGGCATCCGGCAAACCCAGTTGCAACACGGGCTTGACGAGTTGCGCAGCATTGAGCGACTCGCACACCGCACTGCCGGCCCCGCCCATGATGGCTGCATCCTCGATCGTGACAAACGCGTCGTGACTACCCGCCAGACCGGCAATCAATGCCGCATCGATGGGTTTGACGAAACGCATGTCAACCACGGTGGCGTTAAGCGCCTCACCTGCCACCAACGCCGGTTGGAGCAGCGTGCCGAATGCCAGAATCGCGATCCGCTCGCCTTCGCGCCGCACCACGCCGCGGCCCACGGGCACGTCGGACAACCCCGTTTCAATCGCGGCGCCGCAGCCGGCCCCTCGGGGATAACGCACGGCAGCCGGCCCGTTATGGCGATAACAGGTACTCAGCAGCAAACGGGTTTCATTTTCATCGGACGGTGTGGCGATCACCATATTCGGGATGCAGCGCATGAAGGCGATGTCGTAATTGCCTGCATGCGTGGCACCATCGGCGCCCACCAATCCCGCACGGTCCAGCGCGAAGGTTACATCCAGGTTCTGCAAGGCCACGTCATGGATCATCTGATCGTAGCCGCGCTGCAGAAACGTCGAGTAGATGGCAACCACGGGCTTCTGCCCTTCACATGCCAGGCCGGCGGCGAAAGTCACCGCATGTTGCTCGGCGATGCCCACGTCGAAATAGCGTGTGGGAAACCGTTGTTCGAACGCAACGAGGCCACTGCCTTCACGCATGGCCGGCGTGATGCCGCAAAGCTTGTCATCCACTGCGCCCATGTCGCACAGCCATTGTCCAAAAACCTGCGTGAACGTGGTCTTGCCCGGGCCAGTGGCCTTTTGGATTCCCACGGCCGGATCGAACTTGCCCGGGCCGTGATAAAGCACCGGATCGGCCTCGGCCAGCTTGTAGCCTTGCCCCTTCTTGGTCACCACGTGCAGGAATTGCAATCCGCCCAGCGCCCGCAGGTTCTGCAGGGTGGGCACCAGCGCATCGAGATCGTGACCGTCGATCGGGCCGACATAATTGAAGCCGAACTCTTCAAACATCGTCGCCGGCACGATCATGCCCTTGGCATGCTCTTCGAAACGGCGAGCCAGTTCGAGCACGGGCGGCACATGCTGCAGCACCGCCCGACCGACGTTCTTGGCCGTGGCGTAAAACTGACCGCTCATCAGGCGAGCGAGATAGCGATTCAACGCGCCTACCGGCGGCGAAATCGACATATCGTTGTCGTTCAGAATGACGAGCAGATTGATATCGGGCGTGACACCCGCATTGTTCATCGCCTCGAAGACCATCCCAGCCGACATCGCGCCGTCGCCGATCACCGCAATGTGCTGACGTGAGATGCCGGCGTTGCGGGAGGCCACCGCCATCCCCAGTGCTGCAGAAATCGACGTCGACGAGTGCGCGGTGCCGAATGCGTCGTACTCCGACTCGCTGCGCTTCGGAAAGCCCGAGATTCCGTCCTGCTGACGCAGCGACGTCATGCCGGCCCGGCGGCCCGTCAATATCTTGTGCGGGTAGGACTGGTGGCCCACATCCCAGACGATGCGATCGTGCGGTGTGGCGAACACGTGGTGCAACGCCAACGTCAGCTCGACCGTGCCGAGGTTGGACGACAAATGGCCGCCCGTGGCCGACACCGACTCCAGAACGAACCCGCGTAACTCGCCGGCAAGCGTCTTGAGGTCGCGTCGATCCAGCCCTTTCAGATCGTCAGGGGTTTGGATGCGGTCCAGAAGTTCAGTGTTGGTCATACGCACATCATCAATTAGGAAGCGTTGCCCGCGCAAGTAGCGCGCCGGGCGCAAATGCCGGTCAGCGGTCGCGCAGCACGATGAAGTCGGCCAGTTGAGCCAACCGGGCGCCCGTCCCGCCCAGCGGTGCCAATGCACCCAGGGCTGCCAAACGAAGCTCTTCAGCAAATGCGCGCGCCGGCTCGAGGCCCAGCAGCGACACATAAGTCGGTTTATTTTCGGCGGCATCCTTGCCTGGCGTTTTGCCGAGCGCCGCGCTATCGGCGGTCACGTCGAGGATGTCGTCCACCACCTGAAACGCCAATCCAATCGCCTGCGCATAGGCGTCAAGCGCCCGGCGCGTGCTGGAACTCGCCCCCGCCACGATGCCGCCCAACGCCACACTCGCTTCGAGCATGGCGCCGGTTTTCATACTGTGCATGATCTGGAGCTCATCGCGCGTGAGCGCATGGCCCACACTTTGCAGGTCGATCGCCTGACCGCCGGCCATGCCTTGGCTGCCGCTCGCACGGGTAAGCACGTAAACCGCCTGTACTACGAGTGCAGGCGCGATCGGCATCTCGGCCAGCAACTCGAAGGCCAGCGGCTGCAAGGCGTCGCCCGCCAGCATTGCGGTGGCTTCGTCATAGCGGATATGCACCGTGGGCCGGCCCCGGCGCAGCGTGTCGTCGTCCATACACGGCAGATCGTCATGCACCAGCGAGTAGGCATGCACGAGTTCGACGGCAGCCGCCGCGCGGTCCAGCGACGCGTCCAGCGCGATCGTGTTGCCGCCGGTGTAGCACGCCGCACCCGCTGCGTACACGAGCGCCGCACGCACACGCTTGCCACCGCCCAGCACGGCATATCGCATGGCATCGTGCAGGCGCATCGGCACATCGTCGGCCGCCGGCATATGCTCGTCGAGTACCGACTCCACATGCTGGGCGCGTTGCACCAGCCACTCTTCAAAAGCGAGGTGACCGTCCTTCATCCTTGGGCGTCGTCATCCAGTGCTGCACGATCCAGAGGGCGCAACAGCTCGCCTTCCAGAACCTTGACCTGCTGTTCAGCGCTGGCCAGACGATCCTGGCAAATGCGCGACAGCGCCACGCCGCGGCGATAGGCGGCGAGCGACTGTTCGAGCGGCAAGCCGCCATCTTCCATGGACGCCACGAGGTTTTCGAGTTCGGCCAGCGCCGATTCGAAATCCTGCGGATCCGATTCGGCCGACGCGGCGTTGGAAGGTTTAGAAGTGACCATTGCTGTCCAAGCGGCAAGGCGCCGCATGAGTTGTTCAGCCCAACATTGTACGAGATCGCACCTTCATAACGCTCGCATCAAGTCCTAACCCTTGGATACAGCCCTCAGACGATGCCAACTGTTACGGTTAGGGTATATGCGTATTGCCGAATTTCATCACACTCACGACGCCGTTCGCGAACGGCTCTCTCGGCTCGACACGGCCCGATGGCTCGCGGCGGCGGCCGTCGTACTGCTGCATAGCGCCGCGCAAACCCTGGGCGACGGCGGCGCCACTTACGGCTCCGATGCCTGGATCGCCGCCAACGTTTACGACTCGGCGGCCCGGTGGTGTGTGCCGGTGTTCGTGATGATCAGCGGCGCACTGCTGCTCGATCCCGGCAAACCGCAAGGTGGGCTGAAGCGCTTTTATCAGAAGCGCATGGCCCGCGTGTTGACACCGTTGGTCTTCTGGACGCTTTTTTTCCTGGGCTGGCGGATGTGGCAGGAATGGCTCGACACGCGCGTGATGGATCCCGCCACACCGTTACGCACCGTGGCGATGGGCACGCCCTATTACCACCTGTGGTACCTGTACATGATCGTGGGGCTGTATCTCTTCGCCCCATTCGTGCGAACGCTTTACGCCCGGATCAGCGACAAACAGCGGCTCTTCGCTGTGGCGGCGATGCTCGGACTGGCCGTGGGCGAGGCGATCTACCGGCAAATCATGGACGCGCCCAACGGCTTCTTCATGACGTGGTTCGTGCCCTACATCGGCTATTTCATCGCCGGCCGGATGATCTTCGAGGGTCGTCTGCGGATTCCGGTGCCGGGCCTGATCGTGGCGGCCTCGGTGATTGCAACCGCAGCCGGGGTGTACCTGTGGTCGGATGCGGACCAGTTCTACGGTTATTTCTACGATAACTTCAGCATCACCGTGGCGCCGATGTCGGTTGCGATGTTCCAGTGGCTGGTGTCGGGCCCGCGCCTGCCGCGCCTGGCCGGGCTGGGGCCGCTCACTTTCGGCATCTATCTCGTGCATCCCGTGTTTCTGGACCTGGCTCGCCGGGGTGGCGCGTTCTCGGGCGACGCGGTCGATATCGTTGCCGTCCCGCTGATCGCCGTCATCACGTTCGCGCTCTCGGCGGTGGCCAGTTGGCTCCTCCTCAGGCATCCCATCACGCGCAAGCTCATTTGAGCTCCGGTGTTCGGCATATCGGTTTCCGCAGCGAACGATCCGAAGCGCATAAGGTCTCACCCTGTCATTGCGACGTCCCGGCAATCGTGCCTGGGTGTCACAAACAAGCCACATTGGGTGAGGTGAACCATAGAAGGACTGCTGCACTGTGCTACGCGCGCGCTCCACTTGAAGACCCCGGCTGAACGGGGACGCTGTGGGGTACAATCCAGCTTTACTGATCGGCCAGCCCGACTTTTCTTCGCGCCAGAACGGATCCCCGCCGTCCTGGCTTTTTTATCCGAGCGGAGGGAATCATGACCGACATCGGTCGGATGGCACATCTGGTGCCAGCACGCACCCAGCTACCCGTCAGTGCCTACTTTGACGACGCCCGCTTTGCGCGCGAGCTGGAAGTAATCTTTAAACAATCGTCGCAGTACATCGGCCATGAAAAATCCGTGCCCGAAGTTGGCGATTGGCGCACGCTCGTCCAGGAAAAGAATGGGCGGGCACTGGTTCGTAACGCCCAAGGCGTCGAACTGCTTTCGAACGTCTGCCGCCATCGGCAGTCGCTGATGCTGGGCGGCGTGCCGGGAAACGTATCCGGCAACGTCAACACGCATGGCTCGCTCGCCAAGAGCGGTGGCAATATCGTTTGCCCCTTGCACCGCTGGACGTACGACGACCGCGGTGAGCTTTTGGGCGCCCCGGCGTTTGACAGCACGCCCTGCATGAACCTCGAACGCTTCCGCCTGCGCGATTGCCACGGCCTGTTGTTCGAGGGCCCGCGCGATCCCGCCAAGGACATGGCCGGCCTGTTTTCGCGACCCGAATTCAACTTTGGCGACTACGTGCTCGACCACGTTGAGGTGCATCAGTGCAACTACAACTGGAAGACCTTCATCGAGGTATATCTCGAGGATTACCACGTGGGCCCATTCCACCCGGGCCTGGGGCGCTTCGTCGCTTGCGACGATCTGACCTGGGAATTCGGCGACTGGCACAGCCTGCAACGCGTGGGTGTACACAGCGCGCTCGCGCAGCCGGGTTCGGATGTCTACAAGCAGTGGCATGACCGCGTGCTCGACTTCCGCGGCGGTGAAGAGCCTGATTTCGGTGCGATCTGGGTCACCTACTTCCCCACGCACATGATCGAGCTCTATCCGCACGTGCTCGTGCTGTCCACGCTTTATCCCGTGAGTCCGCAAGAAACGATCAACGTGGTCGAGTTCTATTACCCCGAGGAGATCGCGGCGTTCGAGCGCGAATTCGTCGAGGCGCAACGCGCGGCTTACATGGAAACTGCTATCGAGGATGACGAGATTGCCGAACGTATGGATGCCGGCCGGCTGGCACTGATGAAGCGTGGCGTGAGCGAAAGCGGCCCCTATCAATCGCCAATGGAAGACGGCATGCAGCACTTCCACGAGTGGTATCGCCGGATCATGGACGAGCGATAATTCCCAAAAAAATGGCGGCCAATCTACGGGCCGCCATTTTTACTTCCGCGCCATTTCCTCAACTCGCATTCGCAGAGCCAATCATCAAACCGCCCATCAGCAGCAAAAAAGCCATCAATATGGCGGTAACCTCATTGATCGTGTCGGCGCTCACCGTGCCCACACTGTTCTTGATGATCACGGTATTCATCTTCCCTGCAATCGCCTTTTTCATCGGCATGTCAGCCTTTGTGAAGGCATGCCGCAATCCTGCCATCTCGCTGGGCGTCAAAACGTTGGCGCTGGCGTCCGTATGGGTTTCGATGGGCACCTTCATCGGCTGCATCTATTTGATCAACACGGGATATCGCGCCTGAAACCAGGCGCTCCGAAACGCGATCACGCCAGATTCAGATAGCGATGTCGATGCCCTCGAGTCACGCCTGTGTGTCAGACGTTTAACTCGACTTCACCGCCGTCTTCGCCATCCCAGTAATGAATCCTGTCGGCGGCGACCTTGATCATGACGACGCCGTCGGTATCGATCCCGTCCTCGAACCAATTATCCAAATCAGGCGTCCAGTGCTTCTCGAATTGGGCCTTGTCGCGGATCAATGTGGCTTTGCCCTGGACAGACACTAAAAACGTCTTCGATCCCTGAAAACCCAGATGCACAAACGGGTTGCGCTCGATATCCTTCACCATTCGCGACTGCGCCCAGGTGAAGTAGTACGAGGTTCCCTCGTACGCCACCTCGCCGTTGTTGCTCATGGGGCGGCTGGCGATCAAACCGCCATCGGTAAATGTGGACAGCATCGTGATGTCGATCTCACGCATGGCGTCAGCGAGTTCGGGCAAGCTCATTGTGGGCATGGTTTGTCTCCTGTTGGGTGGCCGTCATCGCGCAAGGGATATACCCAAACAAAAAGCCGCGCCGCCCGTTCAGGGTGCGCGGCTTTCGCCTTTCGCGGTACGACTTGGCTGAGCGCCAACCCGAGATCAGCCTGTACCGATCAGGGCTTTTCACCCGTGGCGACGGGCCGGGAGCTGTCGCTCACCCATTCGCTCCATGAACCGGGATAGAGCCGCGAGCCGCTCAAGCCTGCCACCTCCATGGCCAGCAGGTTGTGGGTGGCGGTAATTCCTGAGCCACATTGGTGCACAACCTGCTCAGCCGGAACACCATCGAGCAATGCCAGATACTCCTCACGCAGCACGTCGGCAGACTTAAAGCGCCCATCCTCTCCCAGGTTGCCCGTATTGGGACGATTGCGCGCACCCGGGATATGGCCTGCGACGGGATCCATCGGCTCGACCTCACCGCGATAGCGCGGCGCGGCGCGGGCATCGAGCACCGTAAAGGTCGGATGCTCGATGTTGGCAAGCACGGCGTCGGCGTCCACAGCGCCCATCGTGCCGGCACCGAACGACGTCGGGCTTGCCGCGGTTTGCCCAGCCTGCTTCGGCGGCTGCGTTGCGGCCTGATCCGCCGGCGCTTCGGTCTGCTGCGTCAACCCTGCAGCCACCCACGCCTGCCAGCCACCGTCGAGCACCTGCACGTTGCGGTGACCGATCCAGTTCAACATCCACCACAAATGCGCGGCATACATGCCGCCGCTGGCGTCATACGCCACCACATGCGTCTCTGGCGTCACGCCGAGCGCCGCCATATGGGCCGCGAAAACCTCGGGTTGGGGCAACGGATGGCGGCCGTTCTTGCCGGTTTTTGCGGCAGCAAGTTCCGTCTCGTGATCGATATGCACTGCCCCGGGGATATGGCCGGCGTCATACGCGCGGCGCCCGGCAGCATGATCGACGAGATCGTGGCGCACATCGAATACGCGCACCTGGCCCGTACTGTCGGCCAACAGATGGCCCAGCGCTTCGGCGCTGATCAAGGGGTGGGTCATGATGGAATCTCCTAGCGTTGCAACTTATGCCGGGCGTGCCACACGGTTCTCGCGCATCGTGCGCCAGACCGACAACAGGCCGGCGAAGATAATGAGGCCGATACCGCCCCACGCCCATGCGTCGAGCTGATCGCCGAAAAAGCCGACGCCCAGCAAGGCCGCGAAAATAATGGTGGTGTACTGCAGTGCGGCCGTCAGCAAGGGCGAACCCAGCCCGAAGGCGCGCGTGAGGGCCAACTGGCCGCACAGCCCGGTCAGTCCTACAGCGCCAAGCGCCATGTAACCCGTGGGCCCGGTATGGCCGAACCCTTCAATTGAAACGCCGATCACGCTGCTCAGGCACACGGCAATCGAAAAATACAGCACTGTGCGCCACTCGGGCTCGCCGATGCTGCCTAGCTGGCGGATCTGCATCATCGCCACGGCAGACATCGCGCCTGCGCCCAAGCCAAACATCGCCGCGATCCACTCATCACCGCTGATACTGGGGCGCAACATGGTCACCACGCCTAGAAATCCGAGGACCACTGCGGCGATTCGCACAGGATCGCGTTGCGCGCCACCCCAGCCCAGCATCCAGCAAGCGATGAAGAGCGGCGCCGTGTAATTCAGACTGGTGGCCGTGGCCAACGGAAGGTGAGACAAGGCGACAAAGCCCAGCCACATTGAACTCACACCAGCGATATTGCGCCAGATATGCCGGCGCCAGTGGGGAGAGATGAGGGGAAGCCGCCCGCTGCGCGCGAAAATCAGCAGCAATACGACGGACGGCATGCCACGGAACAACACCACTTCAGGAAGCGAAGCGCCCTGCTCGATTGCCAGTTTGACGGCCGACCCCATCAGCGCAAACATGGCTGAGGCCAGCAACATCCAGAGAGCCTGCATGGAATTGCGCGTTAGATGGGGTGAAGGTGGGCGAAAAAAAGCGGCGAACCGTTACTATACTCCGCGTTAACCCCCACTCGGCGCGCGGGCGCCAATAGGGGAACTGCTTTTTTACCGGACAGTCCAACCCGGTACATCTCGCTTGCAGAGGAACATAAGAAACCATGAAACGCGTCATTTTGTTCGTCGTCACCAACCTTGCGGTGATGCTCGTCCTGTCGGCCACGCTGCGCATTTTCGGCATCGACCGCATGTTTGCCGGCCAGGGCCTGAACGTCACCGCCCTGCTGATTTTCTCGGTCGTCGTCGGCTTCACCGGCGCCATCATCTCGCTGTTGATGAGCAAGAAGATGGCCAAGTGGAGCGTAGGCGCGCAGGTCATCGACCCCAATGCGCCCAATGGTCAGCGCGAAATCTGGGTGCTCGATACGGTGAATCAGCTGGCTGACCGGGCCGGCATCGGCCGCCCCGAAGTCGCGATTTACGAAGGCGAGCCCAACGCGTTCGCCACGGGTGCCTTCAAGAACGATTCGCTCGTCGCCGTATCGACCGGCCTGCTCAACAGCATGACCGAAGAAGAAGTGGCTGCCGTGCTGGCGCACGAAGTGGCTCACATCGCCAACGGCGACATGGTCACCCTCACCTTGATTCAAGGCGTGGTGAATACGTTCGTGGTGTTCCTGGCCCGCGTGGTCGGCTACTTCGTCGACCGCATCGTGCTCAAGAACGAGCGCGGCAACGGTATCGGCTACTTTGTCACCGTGATCGCTTGTGAGATCCTGTTCGGCGTCGCGGCGTCGATCATCGTGGCGTGGTTCTCGCGCCAGCGCGAGTATCGTGCGGATGCCGGCTCGGCCCAGTTGATGGGTGGCCGCGAACCGATGATCCGCGCCCTGGCCCGTTTGGGCGGCATCGAGTCGACCGATCTCCCCAAGACGTTCGAAGCGTCAGGCGTCACCGGCGGCCGCGCAATTGCGGCACTGTTCTCCACGCACCCGCCCATCCCGTCGCGGATCGCCGCGCTGCAGAGCATGCCGGTGCGCTGATATCGGCGCACCTGCTCAAACCGCGCCGTGAAACGTCACCGATGCATTGAGCGGCTGGCGCGCGTCGCGTAAAGCCAAAAAGGGCCTTCGATTACCGAAGGCCCTTTTTAATTACCGAGGGCCCTTCTTACGGGGCGCGTTGCATTCAAACTGTCATACCGCGCCCCTACACTTCCACCCCATGCGCGTGTTATCTGCTCCTTCCCCCGACCTCTGGCCTGCCCTGGTGAGAATCGCTGCCGCGATCGCAATCGCCATCGGTATCGGTCTGGCGGCTGCCCTGCTGCTTGCCCCCCACCCGGGTGCGCTGCCGCCTGCGATCATGGCGGCGCCGCCCCCGTCGATCGACACTTCGCCCGCCGCGCGCCTCTTCGGCAAGAACGAAGCGCTCACCACACAAGTGGTGGTGGCCGGCATCATCAGCGGTGAAGAAAGCGGCGCCGCGGTTCTCAAGATCGACGGCGGTCCGGCCGCAGCGTGGCGTGTGGGCCAGGAGATTGCCCCCGGCCTGGTGCTCATCGGCGTGGATGCCAACGGCATCGAGCTCGAACGCGACAGCGGCAAATTGCGGGTGTCGGCACCGCAGTCCGATGCCGCCGTGGCAGGCATTCGTACGCTACCCGACGCGCGATAGCCGGCCCTGCAGCGTCCCGGCGTCGGCGACATCGATCGTCGCCCCTTCAGCGCCGCCGTCACTAGCCCGCAATAGACCTGTCATATTTCATCTCCATACTCCGGCCTTCAGATACGGTTTACCGGAGTGTCGTCTTGCGTTTGTCTCTCGTCGCGTCTCGCCTGCGCGCCAACCTTTCCCAGGGCCGTGCCCGCCCCCAGCGCCGTCGCAGCCGCCGCAATCAAGCGGGGTTCACGCTGATCGAAATCATGGTGGTCGTGGTGATCATGGGCATCCTGGCCGCGTTGATCGTGCCCCGCGTGCTGGATCGTCCCGACCAGGCGCGGCAAGTGGCTGCCAAGCAAGACATCGGCGGGTTGATGCAAGCCCTGCAACTCTATCGCCTGGATAACGGCCGGTATCCGACCACCTCGCAGGGGTTGAAAGCCCTGACCGAGAAGCCGGAAGGCGCGCGCAACTGGCGGCCTTACCTCGATCGCCTGCCCAACGACCCGTGGGGCCATCCCTATCAATACCTCAATCCGGGTGTGAAGAGCGAGATCGACGTGTTCTCGTTCGGCGCGGACAACAAGCCCGGCGGAGAACAAGGCGATGCGGACATCGGCTCGTGGGAAAACTGAAGCCGGCTTTACGCTGATCGAGTTGTTGATCGTGGTGGTGATCATCGGCATCGCGGGAGCGATGATCGGCCTGTCGGCAATGGCCGCACCCGATCGCGCGTTGGAGAACGACGCCCAGCGATTGCGCGACGCCTTCCGTGTGGCGCAAAGCGAGGCCCGAAGCGATGGCCGCAGCATCGTCTGGCATGCGGACGCGCAAGGCTGGTGGTTCACGCGGGCCGGTCGCCCGGTCGATCTGCGTGAGGCCTCGGCAGAGAATGCCGTGCCCTGGCCTGACGATCGCTTCGAACGCGACCCCATTCTGACGGCACGAAAATGGACCGAGCCCCCGGTGCAGGTGCGGCGCGATCCGCCATCGCCCCTGCGCTTCGATACCGAATGGGTACGCGATCCCTACACCGTCGAACTCGTGTCGCCGGGCCGCACGATCGTCATCGCGCACACGGCGGCAGGCGACGATGGGCTGCGCTGAGGTGGACGCGCGACGCTCCCGATCGCAAAAACGCGCACAAGGCGGCTTCACACTGATCGAAGTCCTGGTCGCGCTGGCGATCGTCGCGATCGCGCTGGCCGCCGCGCTGCGTGCGACCAGCGTACTGGCGCAGAACAATCGTGGCTTGCGCGATCGCACGCTTGCCACGCTGTCGGCCGAAAACACGGCAGCGCAACTGCGACTGGACACCGCCATGCCCGACCCCGGTTCGGTGCGCACCGTGCCGTGCGATCAAGGCAAGCTCGCCCTGCGCTGCACATTGGAATTTCGCAAATCGGTCAACAACAATTTTCGGCAGGTGGAGATTCGCGTATTTGCGACCAACGACGAGACCGCAGCCTTGGCCACGTTGAGCACGCTGGTCACACGCCTGCCATGACGACACGCCACCGCGCCCCGTCGCATCGCCATCAGCGCGGGTTTTCGTTGATCGAAGTGATGATCGCCATTACGTTGATGGCCCTCGTGAGCCTGCTCGCGTGGCGCGGGCTCACGCAGATTTCGACAGCGCGCGATTGGCTCGATCGCGCGGCAGACGATAACGATGTGCTGGTGCGCACGCTCGGCCAAATCGAGCTGGACCTGAATCAGGTCGATGTGGGATACCGCCTGCCATCGGCTACGGATGCCGGTGCACCGCGGCTGCCGCCGGGCATCACGCTCAACGCCGGTCAAGGCGACTCACCGTTGCTGGAAGTGGTAAGAGCGTCGGCGCGACGCGACGGTACGTGGCAACGGGTGGTGTGGCGCATCCGCGATGGCGACCTGTGGCGCATGATCGGCCGTCCGGGCACCGCCTATCCTTTGGAAGCGCCTACCGAGGGCACCTTGATGATGCGCGATGTGAAGCAACTCGATGTGCGGTTGTGGGTACCGGCGCAGGGCTGGATCGGCCGCTCGGCGCGTGGTGCCGGTGCGGCGACAGGCATCGAAGTCACGATCGACCGCGGGCAAGGTGCGACGAGCGAGCGATACACGCGCGTGGTGGTGTTGCGATGAGGCAGCGCGCACCCAAGCGTTCATTGCGGCAACGGGGCATGGCTGTCGTCGGCGCGTTGATCGTGGTGACTGTAGCCGCTGCATTGACCAGCGGGCTCTTCATGCGGCAAACCGCCACCGCGCGCCAGACTGAAAATGCCGCAGCCCGCGCACAAGCGCGCTGGCTGCTGATGGGCGGCCTCGATTGGGCGCGGCTCGTGTTGCGCGACAACGTGCGCCGAGAACCCACCGTGCGCGGCGACCAACTCTGGGCATCGCCCATTCGCGACACGCGCATCGATCAACTCGATCCCGACAGCCTGGCCGTGTTCTCGGGCAGCGTGGAAGACGAACAAGGCAAATTCAATGTGTATCGACTGGCGCAGACCGGCATCATCGACCCCATGATGGTGACACGCTTCACCAACCTGCTATCGGCGATCGGCCTGCCGCCAACGCTCGCTCCCCGCATGGCCGAGGCGGTCGCCACGATGCAGCCGCGCGGCGGCGCCACCGACGACAAGACCGGCTCGGGCAACGGCACCCGTGCAAACGGCGCAACCGGGAACAACAACACGGAGTGGCCGACCCCTGCCGCTCGCGGCATCGACGACCTGGCGTTGCGATTCGATCTCGACGAAACCGCACGCAAACGCTTGCGCCGCGTGACCACCCTGCTCCCGCAAGCCACCGACCTCAACGTCAATACTGCCCACGCCGAAGTGCTTTCGGCCTGGATCGAGGGCTTATCGCTTGCGCAAGCCCGCACGCTGACCGAAAGCCGCGATGGCGGACAATGGTTCGTCAACGCCGGCGACCTCACCAATCGCCTTCGCGGTCTGGGGCTGGAGAACACCTCGCAACACATCGGTGTGACCAGCACCTGGTTCACCGCAACAGGCACCGTGGTGCTCGACCGCGCGCGCGTCACCATGCGCGCCCTGATCCTCGCCGCCCCCAACGCGACGCCTGCCATCGTCTGGCGTCAGGACATCTTGTGAAAAGTCATCTTCGTATCGCCCTGCCGCCGCTCGCGCAGTGGCATCCCGCGCAACCGTTGCCCTATGCCTGGTTCGATCGCCAAGGCCGCATGGCACACAGCGGCGAACTCGATGCCGCCGCGTTGACCACCGCCTTCCGGCCGCGCCGTATCGAGGCCGTACTGCACCCCGACGATGCGATCGTCACCACGGTGCAGGTGCCGCCGGTCGCCCCCCGGCAACGCGGCGCTGCCGTCGAAAGCGCAATCGAAGCCTTGCTGTTGGGCGACATCGACAGCGTAGCCGTCGCCTTCGGTGCTCGCGCAGCCGACGGCACCGTGCCCGTGGCCTGGACCGATAAGCCGCGTCTGCATCAGGTGTGGGACGGGCTCGCGGGTGCCGGACTTCGGCTCGACGTCGTCGTTCCCACCGCCAGTGTGTTGCCGCCTGACGATACGGACCATCATCAGCCCCTGCAATTGCCCGTGTCTTCACGCTGGCACCAGCCTGCGCCGCGCTGGGGTTGGGTCGTGCGCAGCCTGCGCGACACCCGTCGCCAAGCCTGGCGCTGGCCGATCGCGCTCACGCTGACGGCTGCTGCACTGTGGGTGATCGGCCTGAACCTGTATGCCTCGCGCCTCAAGCACGATGTGGACACCTTGCGCACCACGATGACACAGCGCGTGCAAGCCACGTTTCCCGAATTGCCTGTGATCGTGGATCCGCTGCGCCAGGCCGAGCAAGGCCGAAACGCCTTGCTCAACGCCGGTGGCGCGAGTACTGCAAACGATCTGGTGCCGCTCGCCCTGGCCGCCGCGCGCGTATTGCCTGCGGCCGAGGACCGCGTCACGCGGATGCAGTATTCGGCAGCTGGTCTCCTGGTTACCCTGCGCGCCGACGACGCGGCGGGTGCCGGCAGCGCAACGGCGAAACCCATATCGCCGCGCGCCGAACCCGGCATCCGCGTCGACAAAACCGAAACCCCGAATACGTGGCGCATCGTGTCCACAGAGGCGCCATGATGTCGCGTACCGCTATCCTCGATCTTTGGCGCGACCGTTTTCGCGTCCGCACCCGCCAGGCAACGGTCGCCTTCAATCGCCTGGCCCCGCGCGAGCGCAAGCTGGTCGTTGTGGGCGGTGCAGTCGCCCTTGCTGCCCTGACCTATCTTTTCGGGATCGAACCCGCCATGCAAAGCATCGCCCGGGATCGCGCCGCATTACCGGCCCTGCGCGTGCAAGCCGCCACCGTCGAAGCCCTCACGCGCGATGTCGCGCGCCTGCGGCAAAGCGCCAACCACGTCGCATCGGAGGCCGCCCTCACGCGCGACGATATCGTCGCCAGCCTTGCCGCTTCAGGGATGTCTGCAGACACTTGGACCGTGCTCGATGCCGATGACGCGTCCGCGAACTGGAGCGTCGCCTTCAAGCAAGTACCTGCCGACACCTTGTTTGCCTGGCTGCAGCGCACCCCACTCACCTTGCGCGCCACTGCGCAGACGGCCTCGTTACAACGCAGCACCATGAGCACGGGCAGACTGCTTTCCGGCAAAGCCGACGGCACGGTCACGCTGACGCCCGTCAAACCCAAGAACGCGCCGTGAGGCGCGGTGTGTGGCGCGCCATCGCGGCAGGCACGGCGCTTTGCCTGATTGCCATCACGGCCGCCGTTGCGATCCTGCCGGCCCGCTGGCTATTGCGTCTTCCCACGTCAAACAGCCTTATCGCCGTGGCTGATGCCGACGGCAGCCTTTGGCAAGGCACCGCGTTGCTGGCACTTGGCCCCAACGGCGCGCGCCGCACCCTGACGCCCGCCATCGCATGGCAATGGCGCGACTGGGGGTGGACGGTCACCCATCCCTGGCTGGCCGGGCCCTTGCGCATCAACTTGGGGTGGCGCGGCGCCTCGCTCACGGCGCAACGCGCAACGCTTCCCGCCGATCTGCTGAGCACGCTGGGCGCGCCGTTCAACACGCTCGGCCCTGCGGGAGAACTGTCTGCAAGCTGGCCAGCAATGGCACTCGGCGCAGGCTTGCCCGCGGGAGCGGCGATCGATGTGCAATGGAAAAAAGCCGGTTCGGCGTTATCGCGCGTCTATCCCTTGGGCGACTACCGGCTGCGCATCGCGGGTGCCGCGCAGCAGACCGCCACACTTACGCTCACCACCGACCGCGGACCGCTCACCTTGCAGGGCAACGGGACATGGCGCAACAAGGTCACCTTCAACGGCGAAGCGAGCATTCTCGAGTCCGTCAGCAACGGCGACCGTGCGGCCATGGCGGGCCTGCTCTCCGCTATCGGCCGGCGATCGGGCGATCGGAGCCGGTTCGGTACGGGCGGGGGCTGATACGGTAAATCGAGCCCACGCCACACGCCGATATCATGTGACACTGAACATCGATCGCAATGAAAGGGGTGCAGCGCATGGCGCAAAACATCTACGACAATCCCGATTTCTTCGACGGCTACAGCCAGTTGCCGCGCTCCCGGGAAGGCTTGGACGGCGCTCCCGAATGGCCGGCACTGCGCGCGATGCTGCCGCGCCTGCAAGGCTTGCGGATACTGGACCTGGGCTGCGGCTACGGCTGGTTTTGCCGGTGGGCACAAGCGCAAGGCGCAGCAAGCGTGCTAGGGCTCGATCTTTCCACCCTGATGCTCGACCGGGCACGCGCCATGACGACCGATCCAGGCATTGCTTATGAACAAGCCGATCTCGAACAGCTCGATCTCAGTCGCCATACCTTCGATCTGATCTACAGCTCACTCGCGTTTCACTACGTGCGGGATTTGCCGCAGTTGCTGCGCGTGATTCGCGCCGCGCTGGCACCGGGTGGCCGGCTCGTGTTCTCGATCGAGCATCCGATCTATATGGCATCGATGCAGCCCGGCTGGCTCACGACGGAGGACGGGCGCCGCGTGTGGGCGCTCGACAGTTATCAGATCGAAGGCAAGCGCGAAACGGATTGGCTCGCCAAAGGCGTCGTGAAGTATCACCGCACGATGGGCACCCTGATCAACGCGCTGATCGCCGCACGCTTTGCCGTGCAACGGGTTGAGGATTGGGGTCCCACCGAAGCCGATCTAGCGCGCCAGCCCACGTTGGCAGAGGAAGTGGACCGCCCCATGATGCTGCTGATTCGCGCAGAGGCCGCGCTGCGGCCTTGAGCCGCCGTCAGGCTTGACCTGCGAACGTCGCCTCATCGAAGCGTCCGGCCAGCACATCGTCGATATGATGGCGTATCAACTGATCGGCAGCAGCGACGACCTCGTTGGCACTCGCCGACACGATCATTTTTTTTTGCGTGAGCAAGGTCCACTGGCCAGAGGTTTCCTGCGAGTGTGATCCGCAGTACCAAATATCCGCAGTGCTGAGTCCTTCGTAGCCCGGCTTGGGTACGCCACGAACAAAAATCATGATCTGGACGCCGCAGTATTCGAACTCTTTTTGCAACCCCACCTCCACAACATCGAGCCCAAACACAGCGGTGACCCAAATGGGCGACCTTCAAACTCGATGTCGTAATTTTAGTGAATTCGGCAAAATCGGATAAGGTTAAAAAGAGCTAGTCATTAAGGTTGAAGTCGACTTGCACGAGACTGCGCAGATGTGTTCGATCTCGAGAAGAAAGATTCAGGGGCGGCGCACTCCCGCCACATTCGGGTGCCCGAGCGAGCTAGAACGTGGGCGGCGATACCGCGCTGATGACCTCGCACGCTTCCTTGAAGGGGTTGTACATGCGGTGCGGCAAACGGCTATTGAAATAATAGGCCTCGCCAGCTTCAAGCACCTGCTCCCGCTGACCAACGACGATCACCACTTTTCCTTTGATCACGATGCCGCACTCCTCGGCGTCGTGCACATAAGGCTCTCCCGTATCCGCACCTGGCGCGTAACGCTCATGCAGCATCATCATTGCCTTGCCGGCGAGATTGTTGCCCACCTGCCGATATGAGAGGACTTTGCCATCCGCAAGCTCGACCAACTCGTCAGCCTTGAAGAAAATGCGCTCTTCCTGACGATCTTCGACCTCGGCAAAGAAATCGCTCAATGGCATGTTGAACACATTCAAAATCCGCTTTACCGAGCTGACGGATGGGCTCACCTTATTGAGCTCTATCTGAGCGATTGTGCTGTGCGTCACGCCTGCAGCTTCCGCCAACGCACGGATGCTTAATCCATAAGACACCCGAATGGCTTTCAGGCGCGAGCCAATGTCGAGCGCTGCCGATGCAGACGCCCCTTTTTGCTCGTCAACCGGCAAGGTTGCCGCGCCCTCGGGCTCTGCCTTTTTGCTTTTCTGGGATCTGGTGGTCACGGAATTCTCTGTGGTTATCGATCGTGCCAAGGCGCATGAACACGCCCTGTTTCACTCGACGAGTGAAAATGTTAGCACCGGCTCACAGATTATCCGCCTGCGATGGATAGCCTCTGCCTGGCCCGCCTGCCCCGCGCAGCCAGGCAGCCCCACCTCTCGCAAACTCAATGCTCCGCAAACTCAGCGGCCATCTGCACGGCCGCAGCAGCAAACGCGCGTTTCATTTCTTCCACCACGTCGTCTGAATGCGCGAAGGAGAGATACAAGCGTCCGAACGCCGACGGCATGACCAGCACGCCATGACGGCGCAGGGCGAGATGCAGTTCGGTGGAGAAGCGTTGATCGACCTCGCCGGCCGCCCGATCGTAGGTCGCCGGCGGTCGCTCCGACGGCCAGATGCTGAACACATTGCCGTAGCCGGAAGTTTGCAGCCTCATGCCGCACGCTTTGAATGTCGCCACGATAAAGCGACGCAAATCGTCGCCGCGTGCCACGAGGACGTCGTAATCCTGCGCACCGAGGAGCGCAAGCGTGCTGGTCAAAGCGGCGCAAGCCACCGGGTTTCCACTGTACGTGCCGCCGCGAGACGCCCGCCCATCCTCGAACGGCGCGATCACTTCCGGTCGCCCCACCACTGCCGCCACCGGTACTCCCGTGCCGATCGCCTTGCCGACCGTGGCGAGATCGGGCTTCAACCCCCACAGATGACTGGTGAGCCCGCAATGCAAACGGAATCCCATCAACACTTCATCGCAGATCGACAAGGCGCCGTGCTGTCTTGCAACGCGTTCAAGCTGCGCCAGATACCCAGGCGCGGGCAGCAGGCAGCCGGCGTTGGCAAGCATCGGCTCATAAAGGATGCCGGCGATGTCGTCGCGCTCCTCGAACAGGCGTTCAAGATCGGACACATCGTTGAAGCGCAGAAGTGTAGTGCGATCCCGGACAGGCCGATCGCCGTCTGCAAACAGCGCGTCCTGGGTGGCCACGTTTCCGAGCGATACCTCGTCGAACCAACCATCGAAACCTGCGGCCAGTTTGGCGATGACCGGTTTGCCGGTATAGGCCCGCGCTGCGCGACACGCAAGATGAACGGCTTCGCTGCCCGAATTCGTGAACATCACTTTCGTGAGATCTCCCGTGCACGCGGCCAGCGCCGATGCCGCACGGTGTTCTCTCACATGGGCGAACGACGGCGCAACGCCACTCTGCAGCGCCGATGCCGCGTTGGCGACCACCTCGGGCGCACTGTGGCCCACCAGCACGGCGCCGAAGCCGAGTGCGGTATCCACATAGCGACGGCCCGTGTCGTCCCAGACGTAAGGGCCTTCTGCCCTGGCGATGAACAGCTTTTCACCCTCCAGATCGGGCAATACCCGGGCACTGCTCGACACGTCGCCCACTAGATTGTTCATCAGCCTGCCGCATCCTCAGAGAAAGCAAAAAAGGTTCTTTCCACCCGTCTGCATGCCGGGCTTGGTGGAGTATTTTATTTCCAATACGGATGGATTAGCAACCACGCCCGATTTGCCCAGAGAGGCTCGACAAGCCTCTAAAGGCTTATCCTGCGGACCTTTCGCGCCAGATTGAAACGCGATAGGGAGAAACACCAATACGTTAAGAGTGGACGCCAAACAATCCAGATGGCATATTTAAAGCACACCCATCATCCCGTGGCAGGGCCATGGCACACGCCTGGAACGTTGCCGCACCTGGAGCTTTCATGAACGTTTTGCCCCGCAGTCTGCTCGTGCTGGCCACCGTCTTATGCGCAGCGACGCCATTGAGCCAAGCCGCTGCAGCGTTTCCCGACCGTCCCATTCGCCTGGTCGTGCCCTTCCCTCCAGGCGGAACCACGGATGTGCTGGCACGCGTGATTGCAGACCCGCTCGGGCAGGCACTGGGAACGACCGTCGTCGTGGAGAACCGCAATGGCGCGGCCGGCCGCATCGGTACCGAGTACGTGGTCAGGGCCGATCCAGATGGCTATACGCTGGGCATCGCGACGGTAAGTTCCACTGCGATCACCCCTGTGGTCTACAAGAATCTGTCGTACGACGTATTGACGGATCTGGCCCCCATCACCCGCCTGGCGGCCGTACCCAATGTACTTGTCGTCAGCCCGAAACTGGGTGTCAACGACATGCCTGCATTCGTCAGCAAGTTGAAAAGCGAACCGAACGTGCACATGTATGGCCACGCGGGCACAGGTTCGGAAGCGCACATGATGGGCGCCTTGTTTCTGATGAGTACGCAAACCACGATGACGGCGGTGCCGTATCGCGGCTCGAGTCCGGCGCTGCAGGACGCGTTGGGTGGCCAGGTTTCAGCGGTATTCGACAATCTGCCATCGTCGCTTCCGTTCATCCAGGCGAAGAAACTCACGCCGCTCGCCATCGCCTATCCCAACCGCATCGCGGCGTTGCCGGACGTGCCCACGTTTGCCGAGGTCGGGCTCGCGCCCGTCAACGACGCCTCGTTCTTTGGTTTGGTCGCACCGGGCAAAACACCGCCTGAGGTCATCGACAAGATCAATAAGGCGATCGTGACCGTATTGAAGCAACCTGAGGTGCGCAATAAGCTTGCAGGCTTCTCGGCGGAACCGGTTGGCAACTCCCCGCAGGAATTCGGCGCCGAACTGCGCGCGGAATTGGAAAAGCAACGTGAGATCGCAGCCAAGGCCAACATCAGTCTCGACTGATCGCGACGCAGCCACAGGCCAATGACATGAGCAAGAAAAAATATCGCGTTCTGGTCGGTCAGATATTCCAGGAAACGCATGGATTCTCGCCGGTGCCTACGACGATGCGCGCCTTCGAAGTCGATCCGGCATCGACCATGATCGATACGCAGCGGCAATCCGACTCCACGTTGGGGGGCATCATTCGCACGCTCGAAGCCGCCGGCGTGACGCTCGTCCCGTCCATTGCTGCGCGCGCGCGTTGCGGGGGCAAAGTGACGAATGAGGCCTACGCGGAAATCAGCGCGGCCATCGTCGCCGCTGCCGAAGCGGCCGAGGTGGACGCCATCGCCTTGGATCTGCATGGTTGCATGCAGACGCAAGCGCTCGATAGCGCCGAACGGGATCTGTTGCTGCGGCTGCGTGCGGTAGTAGGCCCCAGCCTGCCCATCGTGGCCGGGTTCGATCTTCACGCGCACGCCACCAGCGAGATGCTGGCGCTGCTTGATTTCGGCTCGGCTTATAAAACCAATCCACATGCCGACGCCGCGCAAACTGGCGCGCGCGTCGCCGATCGTCTGCTGGCGATGCTGCACACGGGCGAGCGCCCGACAGGTTATTTCCTGCGCCTGCCGATGCTTACCAGCGGTAACGACGAAACCGGCACCGGACCGTTGCATGCCATTCATGCAGCAGCGCGAACCGCCATAGCAAACGACGCCGACCTCGTCGACTATTCCCTATTCAACGTCAATCCGTTTATCGACGGGCCGGCCGTTGGGCAAGGCATACTCGTCTACGGTGCCGGCGACGAAGGAGCCGCCCACGCAGCGCGCTTGGCGAACACGCTTGCTCAGGCGGTGTGGCAAGCACGAACAGCGTTCGTGCACACCCTGCCGACAATCGATGAGGTCGTCGCGCGACACCCCCGATCCGCACAAGCCGTCACCATCGGAGATTTCGGCGACCGTGTGCTTGCCGGCGCCCCGGGCGATTCGGTGTACATCCTGGACCGCATTCTCGCGATGGGCGATCGTCACGTGACGATCATCGTGACCGACCCCGACGCGTATGAGCGTTGCGCCGCAGCGGGCGAAGGCGCAGCCCTCGACATCACCTTGGGTGCCTCACTCACGCCGGGGCTTACTCCCACGACGGCGTCGGGCCGCGTCAAGCGCCTGGGCGATGGCTCATTCACCAATCGCGGCCAGTTCATGAAAGGTGGCGTGCTTCGGTTAGGGCCCCATGCGGTGCTGGAGGGCGACAACTTCATCGCCCTCATCACGCTGGACGCCGTGATGTCACAAGATCCAGGCTGCTATCTCGATGCAGGCGTGACGCTCGACGGGGCCGATATCATCGTGGTGAAGTCGGGCTACCATTTCAAGCTCGCCTTTCAGGACTACGGTTCGTGCGTGATCGCCGAGACCCCCGGTCTCACCGGCTTTGCGCCTGAAACGCTGCCTTTCATGCATTGCCGGCCGATCTATCCGCTCGATGCCGTCACACCCAAGATAGAGGCGCGCCGATTGACGCGCGGTTAGCACTGGGCGCTCACCTGCGGCGGCTTGCACACGTATCTTGCGCGCAAGCCGCCTGCAGATTTATTCCGGTTTGATCTTCGCCCACGTCACGACGGCCTGCTGTGCCGTCAGTTCCTCGTCCATCGTTTTGCCGAACTCTGCAGCACTGCCGGGCGCCGCTTGCCCGCCGAGCTTCTCGATCGCGACCCGCGTGGCCGGCAGACGCAACACCGCCGTGGCCGCTGCGTTCAAGCGATCCACCACCTCGGGCGGCGTACCGGCCGGAGCCACCAACCCAAACCATGCCGATCGCGCAAGTTCGGGATAACCGGCTTCGGCATAGGTGGGCACATTGGGAAGTACGGCAAGGCGCTTTGAAGACGTCACCGCCAAGGCAACAAGTTTTCCGGCTTCGATCTGCGGCAGCAAGCTGGGAAGATTGCCCTGCATCATCTGCGTGTGTCCCGCGACGGTATCGGTAATCGCCGGGCCGCCCCCTTTGTAGGGCACGTGCAGCGCATCCGTTCCGGTGACCTTCGTGTAGCCGACCATGCCCACATGCCCCTCGGCGCCGGTGCCGGACGTGGCATAGGCATACTTGCCGGGCTGCTTCTTCAGAAGCGCAGTGAGTTCCGCAAGGCTTGTCACGCCGAGCGTGGGATTGACGACAAGTACGTTCGGTACGAACGCCATGTTGCTCACCGGCACCAGATCCTTTTTCACATCGAAGCCCAGCTTGTGCACGAAAGGATTGATCGCATGCGTGGTAACCGTCGCCACACCGATCGTGTACCCGCCGTCAGTGGCGCGCGCCACATACTCCGACCCGATCATCCCGGAAGCGCCGGCACGATTCTCCACCACAAAGGGCTGACCGAGCTGCTGGGCCATTCCCTCGGCCATCATGCGCGCAAGGATATCCGTGGTGCCGCCTGGCGGGAAAGGCACGATCAGTTTTACGGGATGCGAGGGATAAGCGTCAGCCGCGCAGGCGCTGCCCATCATCGTCACACATCCCGCAAGCGCCATCAGCGCAAAAGCGTGCGCTCGCAAGCGCTTCTGTCCCAAGACAACATGCACGGTAACTCCTATGAGGCCTGAGCGGCATCGGTGCTGGAATATATTACGTACATGAGTATCTTTTAATTTACGGCTTCTGACGCCTAGTGTTTTCCCTCGCCTTTGGCGTCGAAACGTCGAAACAATGTCGCGGCCAGCGGCCCCGAAATGTTGTGCCACACGCTGAAAATGGCACTCGGCACGGCCGCGAGGGGCGAAAAATGCGCTGTCGCGAGCGCCACGCCAAGCCCCGAATTCTGCATGCCCACCTCGATCGAAATCGCCTTACGCTTGGGCAGGCTCATGCCGCATAGCTTTGCCAGGCCGTAGCCGATCAAGAGCCCAAGGGCGTTATGCAGCACCACGACCGCGAAGATCATCAAGCCGCTGGTGGCGATGCGCGCCTGGTTGCCGGCCACCACCGCCGCCACAATGGCAACGATCGCCACCACCGACACGAGCGGCAAGGCGGCAACGCCCACCTCCACTTTTTCCTTGAGCAGATATTGCACCAGCACGCCCAGCGCGATGGGCAGCACCACAACCTGCACGATCGACCAGAACATCGCAGACGCACTGACTTCAATCCACTGGCTTGCCAGCAGATAGATCAAGGCAGGGGTCACGATCGGTGCGAGAAGCGTCGTTACCGAGGTGATGGCCACCGACAAGGCCACGTCGCCGCGCGCCAAAAACGTCATCACGTTCGACGCCGTGCCGCCCGGGCAGCATCCCACGAGGATGACGCCCACCGCCACTTCGGGCGGGAGCGCCAGCGTCGTCGACAGAATCCAGGCCAGGCCCGGCATGATCACGAACTGGCCGCCTACACCGATCGCGACATCCAGGGGCCTGCGCGCCACTTCACGGAAATCGTCTTTCGACAGCGTCAGGCCCATGCCGAACATGATCAGCCCGAGCAGCGGCACGATGTAGGGGCCGATCCCGCGAAATGCAGCGGGATAGAAAAAGGCCAGCGCCGCAAAAAGCAATACCCAGATGGCGAATGTGTTGCCGACGAATCGGCTGAGGCGGGCGAGAGCCTGCATGCAATGTCTCCAGTCTTGTTGAAATGAGGCGGTAGTGTACGGGGACGTCTTTTCATCCTCTGTTTCACACGGCGGCATAATCACTGCACACCAACTATCGCGCGCAACATGGCAAAGCCACTCATCACACCGGACGGCCGCTATTTGATCGTGCGCGGGCGACTATGGCGTACGTCGAATCCGCATCTCGATCCGGTCGAGCGTCAAACCCTGGTCAACGCATTGATGGCGGCGCGGCGTGCCGTGGCGTCGGCCAAGCGCAGCACGGATGCCACCGCGCTGGCCGTGGCGCGCGCGCACGTGGACGCCGCCAAGCATGCCCTCGGCGAGCGCGGGCCCGTGTGGTGGACTGACGGTGCGCCGGATTTGAACCGGCACATGGTGCACACCACGTCTTACGCCGAGTGGTTTGCGTCGACGCCGCGCGACTGACTGCGCAACGCGCGATCGCCGCACACCCGCGCCAAGCATCAACGCACGAGCGGTGTACTGTCGCATCGCAGCAAACGCGTTAAAGTCGAGCGCTATCTTGTCATTCTCTGGAACCCTGGATGTCTGCCAGCAAATTGTTCGAACCCATCGCCTTGGGCGGTGTGACGTTGCCCAACCGTATCGTCATTGCGCCGATGTGCCAATACTCCGCTCAGGATGGCAATGCCACGAGTTGGCACCTGATCCACCTTGGAAAACTCGCGCTGTCCGGTGCGGGTCTGCTGATTCTGGAAGCCACGGCCGTTGAAGCCGATGGCCGTATCAGCCCCGACGATCTGGGCCTGTACAGCGACGACAACCAGTCCGCCCTGGCCAGCACGCTCGCCGCGGTGCGCGCCCATTCCGATATGCCCATCGGCATCCAGCTCAGCCACGCTGGCCGCAAGGCGTCTGTGGATGCGCCATGGAACGGCGGCAAGCAGTTGGCGCTGGACAAGCGCGGCTGGCAAACGCTTGCCCCCTCTGCCGTACCCATGTTCGATACCGAGCGCCCGCCCACCGAGCTCAGCACTGCCGATCTGACGCGCATTCGCGACGCGTTCGTGCGCGCCGCCCAGCGAAGCCACGAATTGGGGCTGGATGTCATCGAGCTGCATGCCGCGCATGGTTATCTGTTGCACCAGTTCCTCTCGCCGCTCGCCAACCGACGTACCGACACCTATGGCGGTAGCCTGGAAAATCGGATGCGCTTTCCGCTGGAAGTGTTTGACGCCGTCAAGCGTGCCTTGCCCGATGGCTATCCGCTCGGCATGCGGCTCTCCGCCAGCGACTGGGTGGATGGCGGGCTGGACGTGGAACAATCCGTCGTGTTTTCGCGCGAGCTGCAAGCCCGTGGATGCGCCTTCATGCACATCTCGAGCGGTGGCGTTTCGCCAAAGCAGAACATCCCCGTGGGGCCTGGCTATCAAGTGCCGCTGGCCCGCCGCATCAAGCAGGAAGTGACGATGCCGGTGATCGCGGTTGGCCTGATTACCGAACCCGACCATGCCGAATCGATCGTGGCTACGGGCGATGCCGACATGGTCGCCATCGCGCGTGGCATTCTCTACGAACCCAACTGGCCGTGGCGCGCGGCGGCGCAACTGGGTGCCCAAGTGCAGGCGCCCAAGCAATACCTGCGCTCACAACCCCGTCGTTATCCTGATCTGTTCAAGACGTGATGACACGACCGCGGGCGGCGCGTGCGGCCTGCGGCGCGCTCATTTGATCGCGTCGCGGAATCGCTGCAGCGCGGCCTGGTTGAGTCGCCTGGCTTCCAACTCCGCATAGTTCGCCTCACCGCGCTCATACGCCCCTTCATACTTGCAGGCGCTACGGTTGGCCTTACAGGCTTTCGTGGCCGGCGCAGCAGCGCTCGCCGATTTATCGGCACTCTCTGCGCCCGCCCCGCTATCGGCGCCCGCCGTGCCGCCAGTGCCGCCAGATGCGCAGCCCGAAACGAGCGCGATGAAGAGCAGAATAAGACCACTTCGCTTTAACGTCAGAAGACTCATGGGCACGCGTTCGATCCGTTGGCAGCGCTGTTGGGACGATCTCGCACGCCCGCGACAGCACCGGCGCACAGCGACGATCGCCGCGCCGATACGCCCGGCGATCGGCAAACTGCGAGATGTCAAAGCGCGACACTACGGCTGGAAGGGTGGAATTTGCGTCAAATGGCGATCGTCGAGCATGCCGAAGCGCGAGCTGGGCGGGCCAACGCCGGCGCTTGCCCGACCGACGGCCCAAACGCGCCCTCACGCGTTGAATCCGGCGTCCACCGTCATGGCCGAACCCGTTATGAACTGAGCCGTCGGACTGGCCAGAAACGTCACGGCAGCTGCGATGTCGGCGGGATTTCCATAGCGTCCGAGTGCAGTCAAACGCCGATTTGGTTCAGCCCATTCCCCATCCGCCGGATTTTGATCGGTGTCGATCGGTCCGGGCTGCACGAGATTGACGGTAATCGCCTGTGGCCCCAACTCTCGCGCCAGGCCGCGCGTGAATGCGAGCAAGGCGGACTTGGACATCGAGTACACCGTCAGGTTGGGATACGGCACGCGCTCGGCCAAGCATGAGCCGACGGTGATGATGCGGCCACCGGCCCTAAGATGCGGAATGGCGGCCTGCGCGGCCAGCGCTGCGGCGCGCGCGTTCACGTTCAACAGCGCGTCAATATCGGCAAAACTCATCTGCGCAAGTGGACCGGACCGCGCGATGCCGACGTTGTTGACGAGGATGTCGATACCACCGAGGAACGCCACGGTGTCGTCGATCGACCTCCTGACCGCCACCGGATCGGCACTATCGGCTCGTATCGCCAGCACCTTGCGGCCTCGAGCCTGAATCTCGCGAACGACGCCGGCCGCTTTGTCACTCGACTGCAGATAGGTGAACGTCACATCCGCGCCGCGGTCCGCAAGTGCGACTGCGATACCAGCGCCGATCCCGCGCGAGGCACCGGTCACCAGGGCGCGCTTGCCGATCAGATCTTGCACGCGAAGGCCTGCGCCATGCTGACCGCTTGCAACGGCATCCGGCGCTGCATGGGCCATGGACGATGCCGCCATCGCCGCCAAGCCTGCAGTGGCACCCACCAACATCCTGCGCCGGTTGAAGACTGATTCATTGTCATGCTGCATGGCGATCTCCTTGAATAGGGTAAGGCTGAGAAGACAGACGCGTTGGATCACCGAATGTTGGATCACCGTATGTCGAATCACTGGACAACCGCTGCCGGAAACCGGTTTGCGCGGCGCGTTTCACGGCTTCGATCAACTGCAGGTTGTGCACGGCATGCGTGAAGCCAGGCGTGTTGAAGGTGCCGGTTGCAATGTCGCGCGCCAAGCTGGCGTAGACCTCGCCCACGTTGATCGCCGCGCCCGTCCAAAACGAATCCGCAGTAGGACTTACGCCCGTTGCGATCGGCCGATCGGGCGGGCTGAAAGCCACACTTGCCGACAAGCTCAGGTCTCCAACCTGCACACCCGCAAGATGATTTCCGGTGAGCGTCAACACGCCCAGCGACCCACGAACCTCGAATGCAAATTGCGCGTCATGTGCGGGTACGCCAGCCAGCACTTGCACCGATATCGAAGCACCCATTTGCGTTTTGCCGATCAGATCCACGTGATCCGACCCCTCCCGAAGGGACGTTTCACCGGTGTCGGTCAATTCGATCTTCGGCCACAACAGTTCCGTGCGCGCATCAACTTCCACGATATTTCCCAGCACGGCCTCGACGAGGTCAAGCACATGTGCAGTGGTAATCGTGAGGAAACTCGCACCGGAAGCCGCCTTGTTAAAATAATCGTAGGCAGTGATCGATTGCGGTCCAAACCCGAATGTCGTGGCTTTCACTCGTGCGGACAGCGGCCGGCCGAGTTTGCCTGACGCGATGATGTCTGCGGCGCGGCGCACAGCAGGATTGAGACGTCCCTGCAATCCGATCGCGTGATGCAGCCCCGCTGCGGCCGCCGCGATCTCCTGGCTTTCATTCAGGGACGCGCCGAGCGGCGCCTCGCAGTAGACCGCTTTGCCGGCCTTGAGCGCTGCCAACACCAAAGCACGGTGCGCAGGCACCTTCACCGCCACGGTCACGATATCGATCGTGTCATCGTCAATCAGTTCATACGGGCTGGCATACCAACGCTCGGCGCCGAATGCCTCGGCGGATGCTCGCGCACTTTCCACATGTCGTGTGGCCACTGCGGCGAGCACAAGCCCCGGGTGCGCGTGAATGGCGGGGATGTGCGACGCGCCCGCCCAGCTTGCTTTCGTATCGGCGCCAATGATGCCCACGCGTAGTCGATCGTTTGTCATGAAAAGTCCTGAAGAGATGAAATATCAACGGCAGGCAAACGGCATCGGGTTTCTTGTGATCTCCCTGCGCCAGACTCGGCGCCCCCGTGCATTGCCCTTCTCGAGAACAAATGCTACGCAGTCGATTGGAAACACGGAAGACCACAAAATTGACATCAGTGATAAGCAGCGATTTACAATCGCCGCATGAATCCTACCCTCCTACCGTCTCTTGCCTGGTTTGCGCGTATTGCGCAGCACCGCAGTTTCACGCGCGCTGCCGAGGAAATGGGCGTGTCGCGCGCTGCGTTGTCGCAAAATCTAAAGGGGCTGGAGCGGCAGTTGGGTGTGCGGTTGCTGTACCGCACCACGCGCGATATGTCGTTGACGGAAGCGGGCCAGCAATTGTTCGATACCCTGCGGCGCACGTTGGGCGAAATCGATGTGGCGATTCAGCATATCGATGATGCTCGCGATGTGCCCTCAGGGTTGATCCGCGTCAACAGCTCGCGGCTGGCGGCCCGAGTACTTGTCGAACCGCATCTCGACGCCTTCGCGGCGCGATATCCCCAAACCAACGTCGAATTGATTCTGGACGACACCCTCTCGAACATCATTGCCGATGGTTGTGACGCCGGTATCCGTCTGGGGCGAAGTCTGGCCGAGCACGTGGTGGCTGCGCCCATCAGCCCGGCACTCGCCATGGTCGTCGTGGGCGCGCCAGCCTACCTCGACCGGCACGGCATACCGAAAACGCCGGTAGATCTGCTTCAGCACAATTGCATCAACTACCGCTTTGCCCGAAGCAGTGCCCCCAGGCCGTGGGACTTCACCGATCCCGGCAAAGGGAAGCTGCACTTCACGCAATCGGTAGCGGGCAACTTCACCGTCAACGACGACCAAAGCATGACGCGCGCAGCCATTCAGGGACTAGGATTGATCCAGGGCTTGAACATCGCCCTTAAAGAGGAGCTGGCGGACGGACGGCTCGTTCGTATCCTGCGCACCTGGGCGTACACCCACGCAGGCTTTCATTTTTATTCGCCATCGCGCGACCAGATGCCTGCCAAGGTCAGGGCGCTACGCGACTTCCTGATCGAGAAGCGCGACGCGATGCCGTTGGCAGAGTGGTAGACGCCACGCTACTGCGTGTGCGAATTCTCCACCCACTTCGTGTACGACGACCGCGTCAATGCGGATACGGATTCGATGACTTTTTTGTGCTCGACCTTGTGACGCATCAGCAAACGTGCATCGGCAACGGCACGGGATTTACAGAACCAATGGCAGCTGTGCTGCAGCAGATATAACTCAGCGGCGATGTGAAACGCCCGTGTTTTGGGATCCAGACCGGCGTCGTTGCCGATTACGGCACGCAGACCTGCTGCATGGATGTGCAACAAGGCGCGGAAGTCACGCAGGGCGGCCTCGGGCGCCACACGCTCGACATACGGCACGCAAAACGCGAACGGCCCCATGGCGGTATCGCGCTCACTTTCTTTCTGCATCGCGTCCGCCAGCGTTTGCACATTCGCAGCCACCACGTTTTCGGTCTGCGTGAAGGTATCCAATACCTGCAACTGGCGACTCTCGGAATCCTCATGGATGGCGCGCGTATAGCCTTGCGTCAGTGTTTCCATATGCCGTTCGAGTTTCATATTGGCCAGATGGCGCCCCAGCAAGCTGATGCGTGCGCGTTGATAGCGACTGCGCATCAAATGCCAGGCTACGGCAATCGCCAGCAAGGTCAGTGCAAAATCCATCGTCCGCAATCTCTCTCGGTAAATCGAACCGCTGAAAACAAAAAGGCCCGCAACGATGTCGGGCTTGGGTCAAAAACGTTGATGGCATTGTATTCGAGGCGTGCGGATGGGCAGAATGCCCCCACCGCGCCCCCATCCTATGGGATGACCCCATGCATGCGGGCCGAGAACTTGCTAGGGAACAACGCATGGCGCATGGCGCAAGCCGCTGTGCGCCCAAGACTGCAGACGAATTCAGACCGGCTCTGCGGCCCGATCGAATCCACGACTCATGGATATAAACGTTGTGCCGCCTACCCCTTCCGCCGAGCATCGCCCGCTGGCATACGTTGTTGATGACGAGCCCCTCCTCGCCGAATTGACCTCGGAGCTTCTTGACGACATGGGCTTTGAGGTGGTTACGCATACCTGCCCCCTCGCGGCGCTTGAAGACATCGAGCGGCGAGGCACCATCGCACTATTGGTGACGGATATGCAAATGCCTGGGATAAGCGGATATCAACTGGTCGATGGTGTACGTCGTTTGCAGCCACAGCTTGCCGTCGTATTCGTCAGCGGATATTCGGACCGCTTCTTCGGCAACGAGCTGAATCTTCCCCATCGCACGGCGTTCTTGTGCAAGCCCTATCTTGAAAGAGATATGAAAATGGCCGTGGCCTCTGTGCTGCAGGCATTTACGTAGGCTGAACACAGTCGCGGCGACCAGGCCAAAGCCAGGGGCAGAGTGTGGTGACCGAGGAGTCGACTATCGCGGCCGGTATGCCTTCCCAGTGCCCGGCACGCCAAACGTGTACGCAGGATCGATATCTATCGCGACGCGATGAGTTTTGACCGGCACACTTCGAGGATTTCGTCAGACAGCGCAGAATCATCCGGGCATGCCCGTGAAAGGACGATTGCGCCTACCAGTTGGGCGAGTGTTTCAATCGAATCCGCTCGCGATGCGCGCTTGGCGCCACCTTGAGCGGGGTCATCGCCCCGCCCCAAGTCAGCCAGAAACCGCTCGATACCGTTCGCAAAGGCAGCCTTGACCTCGTCGGGCTGCCGAGCCGCGTCACCACTCAATGCCGCGATCGTGCATCCGCTACCGGGTGCATCGCGATGCCTGCGCGAGGCGTAGTGCGCGACGAAATCCGCAACCGCAACGTCCGCGTTCACTGCGGAAGACTGCACGAAGCTGCTTGCCGCTGCCTCCGCCATCAGTTCGGCCTTGGACCCGAAGTGATTGTAAAAGCCGCCATGGGTAAAGCCGGCCGCAGCCATCAGATCGACCACACCTACACCGTCATACCCGCGCTCGCGAAACAGCACCGCCGCAGCGTCGACGATACGTGCGCGATTTGCTTCGGCTTGCGCCTTTGTGACTTTCATGCCGCGGGTCCCCTTAATTTCACGTCTACACGCGATGACTATACATTGATGTCGACCATCATCAAAGTGCTTGACTGTTTTAATTACGACCATCATCATTGATCCACAATTTGCTGATCAATGGATCACTCCTCTTCACTCAGCCCCGGCCGACCCCTCGGTCGTCGCTTCGCAACGCACTTCATCGGAACACCGAAAATGACCATGCCCTCTACCGTTCTCATCACTGGCGCCTCCACCGGCATCGGCGCGGCCTATGCCGAACGCTTCGCCAAACGCGGCCACGATCTTGTGTTGGTCGCACGGGATAAGGCCCGCCTGGATAGCCTGGCCGCACGTCTGCATGCTGCAACCGGGCGCGCCGTGGATGTGATCCAGGCCGACCTGACGCAGGCCAATGACTTGGCAACCGTCGAAAAACGCCTGCGCGAAGACGCCCGTATCACCACGCTCATCAACAACGCAGGGATTGCGCAATCCGGCGGTTTCACTACGCAAAGCGTCGAGAGCATCGAGCGGATGATCATGCTCAATACCGTTGCACTCACACGACTTTCCGCGGCCATCGCCCCGCGATTGGCAGAAGTCGGCGAAGGCGCCATCGTCAACATCGGCTCGGTAGTGGGATTTGCGCCGGAATTCGGCATGTCGGTCTATGGCGCAACGAAGGCCTTTGTGCTGTTTTTGTCACAGGGGCTGAGCCTGGAGCTTTCGCCGAAGGGAGTCTATGTGCAGGCTGTGTTGCCTGCCGGCACCCGCACGGAACTCTGGGAACGCGCCGGCATCGATACCGCTACGTTGCCCGACCTCATGGACGTCGATGCGCTCGTGGACGCAGCGTTGGTGGGTTTCGATCGCCGCGAGCCGGTGACGATTCCGCCGCTTCATGTAGCCTCGCGCTGGGATGATCTGGACGCTGCGCGCCAGGGCCTGATGGGAGATCTTCGTCAGGCGCAGGTGGCGGCGCGCTATCAAACCGCATCCCATCCAGCCTGATTGCCATCGGGGCACGCGACGGCGTGCTCACGCATGCACCACATCGTCGTCAGCATCAGGCGATATGCTTGTCGAGTAATGAATGACAAGCGCACCGCACTCGCCCATTTTCGAAAGGACGCTCATGAAAGCCGTTGGATACACCAAGCCTCAAGCCATCAGTCAGACCGATTCGCTGATCGACATTACCCAACCCGACCCGGTTGCGACCGGGCGCGATCTGCTCGTGGCAGTCAAGGCCGTGTCGGTCAACCCGGTCGACACCAAAGTGCGCACCAGCAGCGCACCCGCCGAGGGTCACACCCATAAAGTGCTCGGCTGGGATGCCAGCGGGATCGTCATGGCCGTGGGCCCCGACGTCACCCTATTCAAGCCCGGCGATCGTGTGTGGTACGCGGGCTCCATCGCCCGGCCCGGCACCAACAGCGAGCTGCACGTGGTGGACGAGCGCATCGTTGGCCATGCGCCCGCCTCGCTTGATTTCGCGCAGGCCGCCGCACTGCCGCTTACCGCCATCACCGCTTGGGAAATGCTGTTCGACCGCCTGGGCCTGATGCCCGGCAAACAACCCAGCCACAAAACGCTGCTCATCATCGGCGCCTCGGGCGGCGTCGGTTCCATCATGACGCAATTGGCCAGCCGGCTGACCAGCGTCACCGTCATCGGCACCGCGTCACGCCCCGAAACGCAGGAATGGGTAAAGGGATTTGGCGCGCATCACGTGATCGATCACAGCAAGTCGATTGCTGCAGAACTCAAGCGCATCGGCTTTGCAACCGTCGACTACATCGTCAGCCTGACGCACACCGATGCGCATATCGCAGAGATCCTGGAAGCCATCGCGCCGCAGGGCAAATTCGGTTTGATCGATGATCCTGCCGTGCTGGATGCCCTGCCGTTCAAGCGCAAGGCCGTGTCTATCCATTGGGAACTGATGTTTACGCGCTCGCTGTTCGGCACCGACGACATGATCGGCCAGCATCGCCTGCTCAACGAAGTCTCCGCTCTGGTCGATGCCGGGCTGATCCGCACCACACTGGCCGAACACCTGGGCACCATCAACGCCGCCAACCTCAAGAAAGCCCACGCACTGATCGAGTCGGGCAAGGCGCGCGGCAAGGTGGTGCTGGAGGGCTGGGGTTAAGTTCGCAAAGCAGACATCGCACGCGCAGAAGCACATCGCGTCGCGCGCTCACGACAAGAAATGACGTGTTAGCGCGGCGTGAGAAAGGCACACTTTTGCTGCTGAGGCGTGCGGCGATCAGTCCCGCACCACCAGTTTGCGGGCGCGCTCACCTTCCATCTTGCCGAGCTCCTCACCCTTGGCACGAATCCATTTGTCGGCAGCTGCCTGACCATCGCGTGCGGCGCGCCGCTTGTACTCCGGCTGAAGTGCACGAGCGTGGTACGCCATGCGGGCATTCATATACCGATCGACATCTGCCTGGCTGCGCAGCGCGGGCTCTGCCGTTTTTGCGCTGTCCTTCTTCGAGTTGTTATCCGCGCGGCCGTGGCGTTTCGCTTTTGTCGACGCACTACCGCGTTTATCTTTTGTGGCTTCAATGCTATTGCGATAGGTACTGGAACTGTAGGCGCCGAATCCCATGCCTTGACCCAGCATCTGTGTGGCACCGGCGTCATATTGGGCGACCGTGGGAAATGAAATGCAGGCAAGGCCGCTGCACAAAAGTACGGTTAAGGTTCTTCTCATTGCACTCACCGGCTGGAGGGTTGGCGTCGGAAAAACCATAACAATCCGCGCGAAACGCAGGTGTGCCGGTTTGTAACGGCCATCTTGGCTTAAGGCGCTGGGGCCAGCGCCCATGCCCTCCTCAATCGTGCGGCACCTTCGTTCATTTACTGCCGAGCGCGCGTCGGGGTTGGCCCACCCCCATCATCGAGCGAGAGAGCTGACTCGCGGCGCCAAGAATCGCCTCCTTGTGGCCCAGCAAAACTTGTTCATTCAATCGCGAGATCGGGCCTGAAATGCATATGGCGCCCACGAGACTCCAGTTAAGCCCGTACACCGGTGCGGAAATGCTGGAGACCTCCGCCTCTCGCTCACCGAGCGACATCATGTATCCCGCGCGCCGAATGGATTCATAGGGTTCGCCCGATTCGCCGGAAAACGCCAGAAGCACGCGGCCAGGGCTGCCCAGATTGAGCGGCAATCCAGCGCCAACGCGCACGTGATGGCGAATCGACTTTGGGCCTTCCACTCGCGCAATACACACGCGTTGCTTGCCCTCGCGAACGTAGAACGTGGCGCTCTCACCCGTTGCGGCCGATAGATCGTGCAGCACCGGTTGCACCACCTCGAGCACGTTGAACGTAGCCTGATAACAGGCGCCCAGCCATCCCGCGGCCCGGGCCAACCGCCACGTACCGTCTGGACGTTGCGCCAGGTAGTCGTCCATGGCCAACGTTCTGGCCAGACGCAGCACGGTGGAACGATGGCAATCCGTGCGCCGGCTCAATTCCGCGAGCGACAAACACGCATCTTCCACGCCGAACGCCGCCAATATCCGCATTGCGCGCCGAACGGCGGTAACACCGTCGTCGCTCTCCGATTCGTTCAGTTCCGAATCATGGTCAGTGTTCATGGTGTGCAACATGTTCCGCTATACGAACACCTATTGTATTGGGTGGAACACGCGAACACAATCTGCCCACCATAAAAACGATCGGAGACAAAATCATGAATGGCATCGTGCGCGCTGTATCAGGCTTGGCCTTGGTCTTGGCATCTGCAGTAAGTGCAGCGCAGGGCTATCCCAATAAACCCATCCGATTGATCGTGCCCTTCCCGCCCGGCGGCGGCACGGACGTGTTGGCACGCGAGGCCGCGGTCGCCGTGGGCAAGAACACGGGCTGGAACATCGTTACGGAAAACCGTCCTGGCTCAGGCGGCAACATCGGCGTCGATATGGCAGCCAAATCGGACGCCGATGGCTACACCCTGGTGCTGGGGCAAACCAGCAACCTGGCCATCAACCCCACGCTCTACTCGAAACTTTCCTACGACCCCGAAAAAGACCTGTCGGCAATCGGTTTGATCGCCGACGCGCCACTGGTGATCGTCGTACCCACCAACTCGCCGATGAAGTCGTTCGACGACATGATTGCCGCAGCCAAAGCCAAGCCCGGCGTGTTGAATTATGCGAGTTCGGGCAATGGCACGGTGTCGCATCTGGCCGCCGTTCAACTGCAGAACGCGGCGGGTGTCCAGTTCACGCATATTCCCTACAAAGGCGCGGCGCAAGCCTCCAACGATCTGATCGGCGGTCAGATCGACATGTACCTGTCTTCGGTGCCCACGTTGATCGGCCATGTGCGCAGCGGCAAGATGCGCGCGCTCGCCGTCACGTCGGCGCAACGCGTGCCGGATCTGCCGGATGTGCCCACCATCGCCGAGCGCGGCTACCCAGGGTTTGAAGCCGTGACCTGGTTCGGTCTGGCCGCGCCCGCCGGCGTCTCCAAGGACATCGTCGATCGCCTCAACGCCGAATTCAACAAGGCGTTGCAGGCCAAAGACCTCAGCACGAAGTATCAAGAGCAAGGTGCGCGGGTGCTGACCAGCACGCCGGAAGCATTCGCCAAGCTGATCCACGACGATCGCGTTCGGTGGGGAAAGATCGTCAAGGATTCCGGCGCCAAAGTCGAGTAAGACCGTGTTCGCGCGCGATGCGTTTTCCGTCGGTATCGCGCCGGCGGCGATCGTGCCGCCCACAGGCGCCCGCGACAGCCACCTCCCTGTCTACGACGCACGCTATACGGCGGTACCGCGTGCGCGGCTCACTTCAATTCCTCCCCTCACTTCGCAACCAGGAATATTCATGGCAAACCAAGACATCATCAAGGACTTCCCTCGCGTCAGTGCCGAGATCGTTGCGCGTGCCGCTGCGCTGCAACCCGCCATTCTGGCCGACGTCGCCGGCAGGCGTGGCGCGCTCAGTGGCCGGATTCGACCGTTGGATCCGCGCATGACAGTCGCAGGCAGCGCGTTGACCGTGGAAGTCAGGCCCGGCGACAACCTCATGATTCATGCGGCCATTTCGCTGGCCAGACCCGGCGACGTTCTCGTCATCGACGGCAAGGGCGATCTGACATCGGCACTGATGGGCACCATCATGATGAACGCCTGCCGCAAGCTGGGCATCGCAGGCGTGGTCATGGATGGCGCCGCGCGCGACACCGTCGAGATCATCGAGATGGACTATCCGGTGTTCGCCGCCGGCACCAATCCGAACGGCCCGACGAAAAACGTGCCGGGACGTATCGGTCATCCGGTATCCGTGGGTGGCGTCACCGTTCATCCGGGCGACTTCATCATCGGTGACGCTGACGGCGTGGTCGTGGTCGAGCGCGAAAAAATCGAAGCGCTATTGCCGGCCGCGGAAAAGAAAGTGCGCGATGAAGCCGCGCGAATCGCAGCGATCCAAGGCGGCGACACCGAAGCCAAATGGTTGACGGCCGCGCTGCGCAGCGCGGGTGTGCTCAAGGAAGGGGAAACATTGTGACGCCCCCACCCACCGCCCATAAGCCTGCCGTTCTCGTCACCGGTGCCGATCTCGCGCCCGAAGCGCTCGCGCTGCTCGGCAGCTACGACGTGCACTACGCCGGCAAAACGCCGTCTGAGGAGAGCATTGTCGATCTCTGCCGCACGCACAATCCCGTAGCGATCATCGTGCGCTACAGCAAGGTGGGCGCAGCCGCGATGGACGCCGCGCCTGCGCTGCGCGTGATTTCCAAACACGGCAGCGGCACCGATACTATCGACAAGGCTGCAGCCGCTGCGCGCGGCATCGACGTCGTTGCAGCCGTGGGCGCCAATGCCGCTGCCGTTGCGGAGCAGGCGCTCGCGCTATTGATGACGTGCGCCAAATCCGTGGTCGCGCTCGACGCGCGGATGCGTCACGGCCATTGGGACAAGTCGACGCACAAAAGCGTAGAGCTCGCCGGCAAGACCATCGGTCTGATCGGACTGGGCGCGATCGGTCAACGCATGGCCGCCATGGCGCATGGCATGGATATGCGCGTGATCGGCCATGACCCCTATGCAAAACAGTTGCCCGACTACATTGACGTCGTGTCGCTCGACACCCTATGGGCAGAATCGGACGCAATATCCCTGCACTGCCCGTTGACGGACGACAACCGTGAGATGGTGAATGCGACCGCGCTATCGCAATGCCGGGCCGGCGTCATTCTCGTCAATACCGCTCGCGGCGGCTTGGTCAACGAGCAAGCGCTGCTTGCCGCTGTCCGCTCGGGCCACGTGATGGCGGCGGGCCTGGACAGCTTTGCCGTGGAACCCATGGCGCAGGGCCATCCCTTTCAACAGGAACCGCGCATCATCCTCAGTCCGCATATCGGCGGTGTGACTGGTGCGGCGTACGTCAACATGGGTGTGGCAGCCGCGCGCAATGCCCTGGCCGTGCTTGCACGCCACTCGGCGCACGCCTGAAAAAGCGCGCGCCGCACCTTGCCATCACACGCTCGTGCGCGTCCATTGTTCCCCGGCCACCTGCTGACGCTCGATGCGACGCGCAAACATGGCAAAACTCGCCCGTACGATGGTGGGCTTGAGCAGGAAGTCGTGCGACTCTGCGGCCAACGCATCGTCCACGGGCCGCACTTCGCCATACGCTGCGGCAGCCATCAACTGGTTGCGTGCCGCACGTTCGATCAATACCGACAGATAAAGCGTTTCCTCCACCGACCCCGTCGCTGCGAGAAATCCATGATTGGCGAGCAGAATGCAGCGCTTCTCGCCCAACGCGCCGGCGATGATTTCCCCTTCCTGGTCCGCGATCGGTAACCCGGGCCACTCCTTGAGATGCGCACAGTCGTTATGAAAGGGCGTCGCGTCCATCTGAGCGACGATCAGGGGCTGGCCCGTCATGGCCAACGTCGACACATACGGCGGGTGCGTATGAATGATGCATCGCACCTCGGGCCGCTGGCGATACACCCAAAAGTGAAATCGCACGGCGGGGTTTGGCGTGCCCTGCCCCTCAAGCACATTCATGTCGTCATCGATGCGTATCACGCTCTGCGGCCTGATCTCGTCGAAGGCTTGCGCAAGCGGTGTCGTCAAATAGGTGCCATCGTCGTCGCGGATAGTGATCTGCCCGGCGAGCGTTTCCGAATGCCCTTCGCTTGCCAGAATACGGCAGCTCAACGCGATTTTTTCCTGAGTATTCCAGTTGCCGAAATCCAGCTTGTTCGCCGATCGGGCGAAAAATGCATCGGATTGAATTTGCTTGTCGTCCACTTGGCGCTCCCGATAGATGTTCTACGCTCATTAAATCTTGCCAATGCACCGCGGCACTTGACCGCAGGCGCACGCAGCTTGTCCAGGTGTGACATCACATAGGGTTAACGGCAAGTGTGCCGCCAGTGTCGATGGATAAAAATGTGCGACGGGCAACGGGCCCGTTTTGCGAGTGTCATCCTTCCCATGCGCAGCGCGTCCCTGACTGCATCCCACCCTGCCCCTGTCGAGGCCGACCTGAACTTCGCGCCACAGTTCCGCCCGTTTCATGCGGGCGAACTCTCGGGCTATCAGGCGCAACTCGCCAAACTGGTGCTCCCTGGTGACGTGCGGGCGCTGACGTCACACCCACGCCTGCATCTTCAAGCGTGCCGGCTGCGTGCCGGCGGTCTGGCGGTGAATCTGGAGGCCACACCCATTGCCGTCAATCACCGTGCCGAGCACGCAACCGATGCGCTGCGTGCAGAGTTTCTGGCCTGTTTTGTCGTGCACGGATCGGGCGAGATGACGCAGAATGGGACGAGCCTGCCCGTTGAAACAGGCGACATCATTTTTCGCACCACGGCGCTGCCGTCTGCGGTGCGCATGTTCACCGACTCACGGCTGGTGGTGATCAAGGCGTCTTTGCTGCGCCTGTTGGGCGCGCATGCCCAGGACAGCACGTCATTTACCGCTCAGCGCGCAGCGGCCGCCCTACCGATGACGCAGACCGCGCATCGCTGGCTGAACCATGTGTTTTTCGACAGTAGCGAAACGAGCCCGACGTCTTCCCTGTTTGGCGAACAGGCACTGATGTCGATGCTTGCCGCCATCTACACCAGCCAGCAACTCGAACAGATTCCCGTCGCACAGCGAGGCGCTGTCGAAAGTTGGCAAGCCCTGACCTGTTATCTCGAGACGCACATCGCCGACGTGGATCTTTCGGTCAGCGAAGTGGCACGGGCCCTGCGCGCTTCAAGTCGATGGGTGCACCGCTTATTCCAGATGCAGGGCACGCAATACAATCAGTACGTGCGAGAGCGTCGGCTGCAATTGGCGCGCGAAGCCTTGGAAGATCCTCGCAAGAACCAAACCCCTGTCAAAGACATCGCATTGGCTTGCGGCTTCCAGGACGCAAGCCATTTCAGCCGCCGCTTTCAGGAGCGCTTCGGCTGCCCACCCAATCGATATCGTGAGCAAGCGCAGCCGGTGTCGCAGTAGCGTTGCGGCATGGCGACATGCTTCCGTCGTAATGGTGAATGCGCTGCTTCGTACGACCGAGCTAGTCGCCGCGCACTTCACGGCCGGTCGGCCGCATCAGAAATGCCGACGTTCCCGCCACCACCCCCAGAACGGCGAGATAAACGCCAACCGGCACAATGCTGCCAAACTTCGCCACGAGCATCGCCGACACGATCGGTGCCAGGCCGCCGCCGATAGCGGCTGAGAATTGCACGCCGATCGACAGTCCCGAATAGCGAAGTTCAGCCGGGAACTGCGCGGCGTAAAGACTCGATTGCGGCGCGATCATCATGGCGTAGTTCAGCGCCATGGCAATGAATACTGCAACACTGTAGGCCATGAGCGATCCGCTGCCGACGGCCATGAATATCGGCACGGCCATCACCGCTAATAGCAACCCGCCCCACCCGCACACGCGACGCGGTCCGTAACGGTCGCCCAAGACGCCGAATAAAGGAATGGTAAAGGTCAGCACCGCTGCGCCGTACAGCAACGCATGCAGCGCATCGCTGCGGCTGAATCCCAGCGACGACACCGCATAAGACACTGAAAACACCAGGAACGTGTAGATCAGTGTGACCTCCGCGAGCTTGCAACCGATGCACAGCAAAAGCGACTTGCCATGCTTGCGAAGCAATTCCATTGCCGGCATGGCAACTTGCGAACGCTGCTGTTTAACACGCGCAAAGTCGGGAGACTCATCGATACCTCGACGTATCAGTAAGCCGACGACGATCAGCACGGCACTTGCGAGAAAAGGCAAACGCCAACCCCACGCCAGAAAGTCGGCTTCGGGCAGGCGCGTGACCAAGGCAAATGCGCCTACCGAAAGCAGAATGCCCAAGGGTGCGCCAACCAAGGGCAAGCTGCCGAAAAGTGCCTTCCATTTAGGCGGTGCATGCTCGACCGCCATCAGCATGGCGCCGCCCATTTCGCCACCGAACGACAAGCCTTGCCCCACGCGCAGCGCAACCAACAGGATCGGCGCCCACACCCCGATCTGCTCGTAGGTGGGCAGCAGTCCGATCAGCACCGTACAGATACCCATGATCAACAAACTCAGCGTCAACATCGACTTGCGGCCGATCCGGTCGCCGAAGTGACCGAACAGAATGCCACCGATCGGACGCGCAAGCATGCCGCTGGCAAAGGCAGCGAAAGCCGCCAAGGTGCCGGTCAACGGATCGAACTGCGGAAAAAACAACTTGTTGAAAACCAACGCGGCAGCGGTGCCATAGGCCAGAAAATCGAAGGCTTCGACGGCCGTCCCCACCACGGTGGCCACGGACACCCGAAAGAGATTCGGTTTCTTGGTCGGCGCCGAGAGGGGCTGACTCGGTGTGTGAATCGCGTCCATGTTGTTACCTGTCATGGGTTGTTGAGGAATCCGTCGTGTGGTGCGCTGGACGCAGTGTCCCCGTGCCTAACGTAGCCCGGGAGCGCTTCAATGCGATGGCGCCAGGCCGCGATCGCCGGATAGTTGGCGACATCGATGCCCGCTTCTTCAGCGAGTGCCAGATAGCCGTAGCAGTCCACGTCAGCCACGCTGCGTGAGACCGCAAGCCATTCGTGTTCGGTCAGGCGTTTATTGAACGCGGCCAATGTGCGATGCGTTTTTCTCTCGAGGCCAGCAACGTCGAGAAGCGACGCGTCGACCCCGAGGTGATGCGCAGCTTCTTCGGTGCTCACAACCTTCGTCAGGCGCAGCGGTTGCAAACTATTGGCGATCTCATTGGTGGATACCGAGATCCATGCATGCATCTGACCCATCTGATCAGACGGTGCAATCCACTGCGGCGCGTACCTGTGCGCCAGATAGAGCAGGATCGCGTGGCTGTCCCAGATGGGCTCGTCATCGCCATCCTGGATCGCCGGCACTTGCCTGAAAGCGCTGACGCGTTCGAAGGCCTCGGTGTGGTTTGCTCGCGCGAGCACGTCCACAAACACACGCCGGCTGGCTAAGCCGATCAAAGAAAGGAAGAGGCGCACGCGATAGCAATTGCCGGAGCGAGGATGGTCGTAGAGTGTGATCATGAGCAGCGTTGGCGTCGTGTCCGGATGAACGGACCCAATGAAAGGCGTGCGTCAATACTAGGGGCGTTGTGGCGGCGTGCCTTGCCAGCGTGCGCACTGGAATTGCCCACACGCGACAGCGAAAGGCGCGCGCAAAGCATGCGATACGCATAGCGATGCGCTAACCTCGCTGCAGTGAGTCACTGTCGCCACCATGGCAAAATTGTTTACGACCTCGCGCCCGTGCAGCGCGCTGCTGCGATGCCACCGGAATCAGGAAGAACCGCTACATGATCAGTACCGTATATCGCCGGCTCGCCGGTCTGAGTCTATTGGCTGCAATGGCCGGAAATGCCTTGGCGCATGATGCCTCTGCAGCCACGCCTGCCGCCGACGCCCCTGCGGCAGGCGCACCTGCGTTGGCGTCAACCTCGGCGTCCGCTTCGGCACCTGCTTTGGTGCCCGCCGATTCGACTGCATTGCCGCACACGCAGGTGTTCAACCTCACCTCTCGCGCAGGTCGCGACTATCGTATTCTCGTATCGGTACCCCCGGGAGAGCCGCCGCCCGAGGGTTACGGCGTGCTGGTCCTGCTCGACGCCAATGCGTACTTTGGCGCGGCGGCAGACGCCGTGAGCCTGCTACGCCAGTTCCCCCTCATTCCGGAGAAGGGCAAGCTTACTGACGCTGCCCCTACCCTTGTCGTGGGGGTCGCGTATCCGGGCGACGAGCCGATCAATGGCGAACGACGCACCTGGGATTTCGTGCCGCCCGCCATCAATCCGGCATCGCTGGAGCGCCTGCGCGGTCCGAAGCCGGGTGGCGCGGACGCCTTCACGACCTTCCTCGTCGATGAGCTGCGGCCTGCGCTCGCCGCGAAGTATCGCGTCAATGCCGCACGACAAACGCTGGCCGGCCATTCGCTCGGCGGCTATTACGTGCTCCATGCGCTGGCGACCCAGCCGCAGGCATTTCAACGCTACGTGTCGCTGAGTCCTGCCGTCTGGTGGGACGACAGCCGCATATTGAAAGACCTGGCCGCGCTCAAGCCGGGCAAAGCCGAAGTGATGCTGGCGATGGCGACGGAAGAATGGCCGGGTTTCCCTGCGGGCTCGGCCGAAATGCTCGACGGTGCACGCAGCGCGCGCGATGTGTTGGCGCGCATCGGCTTAGCGGGCGACGCGTTGCGCTACGTCGAGCTATCGAATCAGGATCACATGACGACGGCGTCTGCGATGATGCCCACGGTTGTTCGCTGGGCATCGTTGCCCCGGCCTTAGCGCGGAAGACCGCGGCACAAACCCATCATCACCGGATGCCTTTCATGCCGATCCTTTTTCTTCTTCTGCCCGTCATCACCCTACTGGCGATGATTTTGGCTTGGCGCACGCGCGGGGCGGAACGCGGGTTGAGCATTGCGATCGTTGTGATCAGCGCAATTTTCATCGCCTGGTATTTCGCCGCACTCTTTTCTTTGGACATGCCCTGAACCTTTTTCAGACATGACCCAAATCGCCCGATGCGTGGGCGCCGAGCCAGGGCGCGTTCGACAATGATCGAATCGCGTCCCTGATCACCCACGGCAAATTAAAAACGCATGGCCAGATTGAGCAGACCCGAGTGCTGCCGATTGCCGCCACCCAGCTGCGCATCGTAGCCGATGCCCAGCGTCGTGTTGCGTGCGATCGTCATGTCGGCGCCCAGCCCGAGCACGGCGGCGTCGCGTGCAATGGGCACACCCGTCACCGCGAACGTGCCGCCGCCCTCGAACGCCAGCGTTTGACTCGGCTTCACATCGCCCATGGCGTGGCGCCAGCCCAGCGATGCGGTCAGGCGGCTCGGTGCACGTTCTGCGCCGAACTTCCATGCGCCCCGCAGTCCCACCGTGGTGCTCGTCACGTCATCGGTTCGGCCTTTGCCGCGTAGCGCCGCCGTACCACCCGATTCTTCGAAGTCTCGCGTGCGCAGGTTATTCCAGGCCAAGCCGGCAAACGGTTCGACCGTATAGGCATCACCGAGCTTCAGGTTGTAGCCAAGCTCGCTGAATACTTGCGTCGACGACGCGTGATAAGACGACGACAACCGTTGATTCAGACTCCCGGCCACCACATCGCGTTTAGTGTCGATATCGTGCCAGGTGTAGGCCGCGCCGGCCGTGAAACGAAGATGGCCCGGGCCGACGTAGAAGTTTCGACCGCCAAACAACGTCGCCGTGTAGCTGTCGACATTCGTGCGCGACGACGTATCGGAGATCGTGCTGCGGCTGTCGATATAGCCGAGTGCACCGCCCAATCGCCAGCCACCGCCCACGGCACCGTCGCCCCCGATGAAGAGTCCGCCGTCATGTTGGCGCACGCGCGACGCATTGCCGTCGCTTGCGAACGTGCGCCAGTTGCCGAAGACCTGCGCCCAAACCGGCGAGGCGCCGCTTTGCGGCAACGCGTTGGACGATGCGCCGCCCAACTGCGCGGTGGGTTGCCCCGCGATCATGGGTGCGTCGAGGTTGGCGCGCAGACGGGCCTGCGGCAGCGTGCGAACGGTGTCGCCCAGGCTTTGCAGCACACTGGCGGTGCTTGCATACGCTTCACCGGACAGCATGTTCAACGCCGAGCGCGCTTCGTCCGGCGTCATGGTGAGCACGGCCGCCGCCACCTGGCTGGCGGCAGAGCCCGCCACAGGTACGTTGTTGCCTCCCGCCACGGGAGATCCGCCCTGACCTGGTGAAGTACCGTTCCCGGACGGTGCCGCTTCATTGCCCGGTGACGCCGATGCATTGCCGCCCGATGAGGCGCCATTGCCCGTCGATGGCGACCCGGTTCCGGGCGAAGCCGTGCCGGGGCCCGGTGACGGCGTGCCAGCGCCCGGAGATGGAGATCCGGCACCGGGTGTTGGCGATCCTGCGCCAGGCGCAGGCGTGCCCCCGCCGCTCGCGGGCGGCGCCTCATTGTCCAAAGACCCTCCCACGCTGCCTTGGTTGCCCGTACCGCCAACGCTGCCGATCGGTACGTCGTTACGCGCCAGCGTCATGAACGCATTGTGGGTGTCGTAGCTGAGCGTGGGCGTCAAGAAGGCATACGCGCTCGACGCGCCCGTAAACCGGCCGTTGATGCCGCCGTCGGCCGTCAAGATGGGATAAGTCGTTCGCGGGGCGTAATTGCCGTTGGGGCCCACATGCGCCACGCTGCCGTCGAGATAGGCGGCGCCCGTCACGTGGATGCGGTCGCTCGCGGTGCTGTTTGGATCGGCATGCACGCGATAGACGGTACCCTGGTCGAAAGTGAGATCGCCATTGACGGTGAGCGTGCCCATCGGCGAACCATCGTTACCCGGCGAAATCACGGCCGTGGGATAGAGCACGGTACTGCCCACCTGGCCCACGCCCGCCAGCACGACCTCACGGCCAATACCCATCGGACCGTTCAACGTGCCGTTGATTTCCAAGGCGCCGTCTGCGATCAGAATGGGGCCGGTCAAGCCGCTGCTGTTGCCGTTCAGAATGACCGATCCCACGCCGGTTTTGACGAAACCTTCCGTGCCTTGCAACGCATTGTCGATGGTGTCGACAAACCGGCCCGCGGCGTAAGTGCCGTCGCCCACCACGATCGCGGGCGGATTGCCGCCATTGCCCACCAAGGTGATCGGCGCGCCCTGCAAACGATATCGGTCGGTCGCGAACTGGATGCCGGACACGCGCACCGGGCCGTCGCGGCCATCGACCGTTACCAACCCCGCCGCGCCCGTGAAAATGGCATAGCCGCCATTCGGCAGCGCGCCCGCGGCATTGGCGGGATTGTTCCAATTTGCACTGAGGGCCGTCCATGTGCCATTGCCGCCACCCGCTCGCGTGGACGACGCCACGCCATTGCCGTTCCACAGGTTGGTGGTACCGGGGCCCAGGATGAGATTGATGTGCTTATCGTCGGTAAGCGACTGGATCGTCGCCGCCGGTGTGGAGTCGCCGGTGATGGTGCCCAGCGTGAGGCCATTGCCGCTCAATGTGCCGCCGTACGACAGGATCCGGTAATAGCCCGCCGTCGTCCCCAACGTATTCACGGAGACGTTCAACGTCGTATTGTTCAAAGCGGCGTTGCCGCGAACAGTGATGTTGTCACCCGTGCCAGGTTGCGTAATCGGCAATCCCGCATAACCGGTTTCGAAGTCGAACACGGCGTTGTTCATCGACAAGTTGCCGTTCACGACGAGGTTGCCATTGGAGACGATGGTTGGCGTATCGACGGGATAGCCGGGCGCCACGCGCGCATTGCCGGACACGTTGAGATCGCCGTTGATGGTGCCAAAGCCCCCGACGATGCCGTTGGACACGGCATCCACGTTGCCATTCATCACCACACCCGAACCACCGCTGTTGCCGCCAATCGTCAGCTTGCCGCCGTTGACAAGCACGCCACCGGGGAAGTTGGCCGAGCTATCGTATACGTACCAGTCACTTGGGGAGACGGTCAGATCCGCTGCTGCGGCACCGGCGCAATAGGATGCGCTCAACGCGACCGTGGCCTTGAGCCATTTGTTCGATGCAAACGTCAACGGGATTCCTCGATGGGTAAAAATGTGATCAGTCATGCCAGGATGGGCTGGGAGTACGCCTAAGCACTAGTTGCACTCATCCTTTTAGGCTAGCAGTCACTACCCTTGGTTACCATTGTCACTTAAGCGAAATATGTCTATTTGGCACCGTATCTACGCCTAAAGTCGTAGAACAGAAATGCTCCGTTACTCATCAGTTGACGTATGCGGTCCCTTGACCACGCTCTAGAGCGATCGAGACGCAACGGAATCGGACATGTATGTCGCACACAGATTTGCTGATCGCGCCGCCCACGGCCGATGAGCAGAGCGGCGGCGACTGCACCCCGCAGGCAGGTCCGCAACGAGGCGCGACGTAAACTCGACCCTTTGCCGGGACATCTCATGCAGCACACCTCGCCCAGCCCGCCGCCCGCGCCTCACCGCGGGCCAGAGGCCTCCTCGACGCGCAGCTTCATCCTGCTGCTGGTGATGGTGGCTGCGGTCAGCCCGCTTGGGATCAACCTTTATCTGCCCTCGATGCCCGGCATGGCGCGGATGCTGCAGGTGGACTACGCGGCGATCCAGTTCACGCTCTCCGTATACATCGCCGCCATCGCCGTGGGCCAGCTCATCATCGGCCCGATCTCGGACCGTTATGGCCGCCGTCCCGTCCTCCTGGGCGGGCTGGCGATCTTCGTGGTGGGATCGGTCATCTGCATGCTGGCGCCAAACATCGGCACGCTCATCGCCGGCCGCGTCATTCAGGCGCTGGGCGGCTGTGCCGGCATCGCGCTCAGCCGTGCCATCGTCCGCGATCTTTACGAACGCGATCGCGCTGCAAGCATGATCGGCTACGTCACGATGGGCATGGCAGTCGCGCCGATGGTGGCGCCCACGATCGGGGGCGCGCTCGAGGCAACCTTCGATTGGCGCGCCGGATTCGCGTTTCTCACCCTTTTTGGCGTTGCCGCGTTGTGGGCCACGTACCGCCGGCTGCACGAGACAGCGCCCCGCGTCGGCGTCACCTCCAGCGCCTCGCAGCTTGCTCGTGATTACGGTGTGCTGTTGCGCAGCCGCGTCTTCTGGGGCTATGCGCTGACCGCGGCGGGCTCGGGCGCGGCGTTCTTCGCTTTCGTGGGCGGTGCGGCCTACGTGGTCGTCAACCTCATGGGCAGAACGCCGGTGGAGTATGGGATGTACTTCGCTTTGGTCAGCGTGGGCTACATGCTCGGCAACTTCGGATCTGGCCGCTATACCACCCGATTTGGGCCACGACGCATGATGAATGTCGGCATTGTGCTCAGCACCACTGCCGCATTCGTGATGGCCGGTCTGCATGCGGCCGGCCTGATGCACCCGCTAGCCTTCTTCCTCCCAATGCTCGTCGTGGCGATGGGCAACGGATTGACGTTGCCCAGCTGCGTCGCGGGTGCGGTGAGCGTGAAGCCCGATGTGGCGGGCGCAGCGTCGGGGTTGGCCGGCAGTATCCAGATGGGTGCCGGCGCCGTGGTCGCGGCGGTCGTGGGTACACAGCTGCAAGGCTCCGCCTGGCCGCTCATCCTGGCAATGGTTGGCTGTATGGTGTTCTCGTTCCTGACGCTGCGCGTGCTGGTGCGTTGACCCCGATGCCTGGGCGGCGTTAGCGCGGCGCTTGCTCCGTCAGCGATGAATCGGCATTCGGTTCGGAAAGCGCCATGAGTTGCTCAAGATCCAGTTCCGACACCGCTCGGGAGAACAGGTATCCCTGCAGCTCGTGGCAGCCGGCGGCAACCAGCGTGTCTTTCTGATCACTCGTTTCGACGCCTTCGGCCACGACGGTCAACCCCATCGCCCGACCCAAGGTAATGACCGACTCGATGATTGCGGACGTATCTTCGTGGCCACCCAGGTTCTGGATGAAGGATTGGTCGATCTTGATCTTGTCGACCTTGAAGCGGCGCAAATAGCTGAGACTGCTGTATCCCGTGCCGAAGTCATCCAGTGCGATGCGAAATCCAGCAGCGCGCAACGCCTCCAGCGCCGCTTTCGACGCTTCGTCTTCACTCAACAGCATTCCTTCAGTAATCTCGAACTCGATGCTGCTCGCCGCGCAGTTTTCCTGTGCAACGATATCGATCATGCGCGACGCAAAATCGGCGGATCGAAACTGCACCGGTGAGAGATTGACCGCCACGAAAATATCCGGCCAGCGCTTTGCAGTACGGCAAGCTTCCCGAAGCACCCATTCGCCAAGAGGCAGAATGATCCCGGTTTCTTCTGCAACCGGGATGAACTCCCCCGGACTGATCGCCCCCCGGGTCGCATGTTGCCAACGCAAGAGCGCCTCCAAACCGATGATCTTCTGGCTCCTGGCGTCGATGAGGGGCTGATAATGCACTGCCAGGCCCTGGCCGCTCTTCACGGCGCTGCGCAGGTCCACACCAATGGCGCGTTGCACCCTCACCCTATCGTCCATGAACGACTCGAAATAGGTGTGCCGATCCCGCCCCTCCGCTTTTGCCGCGTATAGGGCGATATCGGCTTTGCGCATCAGCTCACCGGGCTCCATGCCATTGAGCGGCGCCGTCACCACGCCAATGCTCACGCTCACGTGAACGTTGTTGCCATTCAATTCGAACGGGTCACTCACCACTTCCACAATCCGTTTGCAGAACGCATTCACATCGGCGCGATCGCGCACCGCCGACTGAACGATCACGAACTCGTCGCCACCAAGACGTGCCACCGTATCGCTCGGGCCTGCGAGCAATTGCAGGCGTTGCGCCACCTCTTTGATGAGGAGGTCTCCCGCGTGATGCCCCAGCGTATCGTTCACATGCTTGAAGCGATCGAGGTCAAGCATCAGGATCGCCATCTGTTCGCCCTGCCCGGCATGCCCGGCATGCCCGAGCGCCTGAATGATCCGTTCGTTCAGAAGCGCTCGATTGGGCAGCCCGGTCAGCACGTCGTGATAAGCGAGATGCTGCGCCTGCGCCTCACTGGCCTGCAATTCAATGATGCTTCGCGACAACAACAGCGCCGACAACCAGATGGCGCGCGCCATATAAGCGCTGACCAGAATGACGAGAATGAACGTACCGATTCCTACAGGACCGATGACGCGCGCCATCTGCGTGCCGGGCAACACCGGCGTCCACAGCAGATAACCGACGTCACTACCGTCAGTGGCATGCAGCGCCATGCTGCGCTCGCTGCCGAGCGCCGAGGGTGACCGCGAATACCGCAGCGCGTCCAGACCCACGTGCTTTGCCAGATGCTCGAGATAGGCGGCATGGAAGTACGCCACGCTGATTGCGACGAAGGCGCTGTCAAGCGACTGCGAACTGGAACGCGCCGACACCACCGAGCGAGCGGTCACGATCGCTGGACGATCGTCCAGCAGCATGAGGCGGACGCGCTGCGATCCTCGCGGACCGTCATTGGTGAAATCCTCTTCTGGAGCGGCACTGACACCCGGCGAGGTGTCGCGACCGAAGACGGTCGATGTGCCGGAGGTGCTGCTGGAAGTGCCCGAGCTGCTGGTTGGCTGAAACGACGCCACCACCGGTGCGATGGCACTGCTGACCTTTCCAAATTCAGCGCCGTCGGCTTCTCGCCCGGATACGGCGCCGTAGATGAGTGCGCCCGTCATATCGACAATGTAGACGTCGTCATGATCGAACATCTCGTAAAGCCAGGTGCCCACGTTTTCCCAGAGCCACGTACGATCCAGCGGTACCTCATGCAGTTTCTGCGCGAGCGGAAGCCAACGGGCCACGCTTCCCAGCTGGATCGCCAGATCGCGCTGACGATTGCTGATTTCCACTTGCAGCGTTTTCTCCTGCTGGGCGACGGCGGCATCGTCAACGCGCTGCCTGGCCCATTCCAGGCCAAAAAACCCCACGATCATCATGAAAGCGAGCATCACGAACAACGGCAGCAGAACCGTTCTGACAAACCGGGCCCGCATGCTTTCTCTTATTCTTGCCACGCTTGCCATGCGGATATCCTCAGTTAAGGAACGACGAACCAATCAGCAGCGGCGTAACCATCCACAGATGGTTGGCCGTTGACAGCAATAACCGCTCCGTTATCCCCTTCCCTCGCAGATTTACCCATATATCCCTTCAAATTAGCCAATGTGCTGAATAATCGTTGGGTATCCAGGCAGCCTGAAGTCAAGAATCCTTCGTCAGGAGCCAGTCGATGGCTAGTGCCGTTGCGGCATAAACCGTGTCGCACGAACAGGAACGGCGAAATAGGGTAAAAGGCCTGATCTCGCGCGGTATGTTTTTCTCACGCGGGATTAGTTTTCGCGATAAACCGGTATTTCTCACCGTATACCACCCGATTCGCGGCAGGCCGGATGGCCCCGCGTTCCCGACAACTCAAAGATGAAGGTAATCAATGGCTGATGCGAGCCTTGGACAGACGATCGTCCCCGCTGTCGTTCTGATGGCTGCGGCCGTGGTGGCCGTGCCGCTGTTTCGGCGGCTCGGCCTTGGATCCGTCCTGGGCTACTTCGCGGCCGGCGTGCTGGTGGGCCCATCGGTGCTCGGGCTCTTCACCGATGCGCAATCCATCCTGCATTTCTCGGAACTCGGGGTGGTCATGTTTCTGTTTGTGATCGGGCTCGAATTGCGGCCGCCCAAACTGTGGGCCATGCGAGGTCAGATTTTCGGGCTTGGCCTCGTGCAGGTCATGGCAACGATCGCCATTCTCACAGCGGCCGGTATGGTGCTCTTCAACCTCTCGAGTACGGTCGCCTTTATTGCAGGGGCTGGCTTCGTGCTGTCCTCCACGGCGGTCATCATGTCGGTGCTGCAGGATCGCGGCGAAATTTCAACTGCAGCGGGCCAGCAATCAGTCGCGATTCTGCTCTTCGAAGATCTGATGATCGTGCCGCTGCTGGCAATCGTGGCTTTTCTTTCGCCGCTGTCGCAAGGGCAATCCGGATGGGTGGAGGTTCTCACGGCGCTGGGCGCCTTGCTGCTCCTGCTAGGCGTGTCGCGGTGGTGCCTCAATCCCTTCTTTTTTCTGCTGGCGCGCGCACGCACCCGAGAGGTCATGACCGCAGGCGCGCTTTTGGTGGTGTTGGGTGCCGCGTTGCTCATGGAAGTCGCCGGCCTGTCGATGGCCATGGGCGCATTCCTCGCTGGCGTGATGCTGTCGAATTCGAGCTATCGGCACCAGATCGAAACCGACATCGAGCCCTTTCGCGGGCTCCTGATGGGGCTCTTCTTCCTGGCGGTCGGCATGTCGCTCGACCTGTCCGTCGTCGCCCTCGAATGGCGATTCTTGCTGTCGATGCTCATCGCGTTCATGATCGCGAAGGGTGTGGTCGTGTATACGGTCGCGCGGCTTTTCGGCAGCACCAATCACCAAGCGGTGCATCGAACCTCGACGTTTCTGCAAGGCGGCGAATTCGCTTTTGTGCTCTATACCGCAGCGGCATCGGGCGGCGTCATCGACGCCACCGAAAACGCCATGTTCTCCACAGTCGTGATTCTGTCGATGGCGCTCACCCCGCTGTTGATGCTTGCAACCGACCGGCTGCTCCGTACCGAACCATCAATGGAAGGCGTCGAGGCGGCGAGCGATCTGAAGGGGCGCATGCTCATCATCGGCTTCGGCCGCTTCGGGCAGATCGCATCGCAGGCGCCCCTGTCGAAAGGGATCGATCTTTCCGTTATCGACCGGGACCCCGAACGTATCCGCGACGCAGGACGCTACGGGTTCACGGTGTTCTTCGGCGACGGTACACGGCTCGACACCCTGCGCCAGTCCGGTGCCGGTGAAGCCGATGTGATCATGATCTGCATCGACGATCCCAAGGCCGCCTTGCAAATCGTGGAATTGGCACAGCACGCCTTTCCGCAGGCCAAGCTGCTGGTGCGAAGCTACGATCGTGGCCATGCCGTCGAGCTCATTCGTGCCGGGGTCGAGTTTCAGATCCGGGAAACGGTTGAGTCGGCGTATGTATTGGGTGCAGAAAGCCTGAGGGCGTTGGGTTGCGCCGAAGTCGACGTGCTGGATGCCGCCGATGACATCCGTCAGCGCGACGCCGAACGCCTTTCGGAACAGGTGCACGGCGACGCCATGTCGGGCCTGAACAAACTCCATGTTCGACCCGTACCTGAACCGCTGGTGGGAGCCAGAAAGCGGAGCGCGCAGCGCCGCGGCGATGAAGCTGACCCCTTGATTTAAGACGATCCTATATCGCGGTCGCGCCGCTGCCCTTCAAACCCAGCATGGCGCGCGCCTCATCGGGCGTGGCGACCTCCAGCGACAGCGCTTCCAGGATATGCCTGATCTTGGTGACCTGCTCGGCGCACGAGGTCGCCAATTTGCCTTTGCCGATATACAGGCTGTCCTCCAGACCTACTCGCACGTTGCCCCCCATGATCGCTGCCATGGTGACCAGGGGCATCTGATGCCGCCCTGCCCCTAGAACGGAAAAACGATAGCCCTCACGACCGAACAGGCGATCTGCCGTGGTTCGCATGGCAACGATGTTTTCCGGATCCGGCCCCAGGCCGCCCAGGATGCCGAAGATGCTCTGGATGAAAAGGGGCCCTTGCACCAGCCCCTCATCCACGAAATGCGCGAGGTTGTACAGATGGCCCATGTCGTAGCATTCGAATTCGAAACGCGTGCCGCAATCGTCGCCCAACACCTTGAGAATATGTTTGATGTCTTTGAAGGTGTTTCGAAAGATCAGGTCCTCCATGCCTTCGATGTAGGGCTGTTCCCAAGCGTGCTTCCACTCGCTGATGCGGCGAGCGGCCGGGTGAATCGAGAAATTCATGGAACCCATGTTCAACGAGCACATCTCCGGCTTGGCGCGTAGCGGATAGGCAAGGCGCTCAGCCAGCGTCATGCGGGTGCTGCCGCCGGTGGAGATATTGATGACGGCGTTCGTCGCCTCTTTGATGCGCGGCACAAAGCCTTGAAACACGGCCGGATCCGGCGTGGGCCTGCCATCGATGGGATCACGAGCATGCAAATGCAGGATGGCGGCTCCCGCTTCGGCGGCAGCGATCGCTTGCTCGGCAATCTGGTCTGGCGTGATGGCCAGATAAGGCGACATCGTCGGCGTATGCACCGAACCGGTGACCGCGCAGGAGATGATGACCTTGTCTTGGGTGAGTGTTTTCATGATGCGCTTATCGTCAAGAAGTGAGAACAGTTGCAGCGTTACACCGCCAGCCATTGGGAAACCAGGGCGTCGTTGGCGGTCAATTCACCGGGGCTGCCGTCGAAAACGATACGACCGTGACCCATGACGCAAACCCGTGTGGACACCTTCAGTGCAATCGTCAGCTTCTGCTCCACCAGCAGCACGGCGACGCCTTTCCGATGCATGTCCTGGATGCACTCCGCCACCTGCGCCACGAGCTTGGGCGCCAATCCTTCGGTGGGTTCGTCGATCAGGATGACAAGCGGATTGCCCAGAAGCGATCGGCACATCGTGAGCATCTGCTGCTCGCCACCCGACAAACTGCCCGCCTTTGTATTGCGGCGCTCCTTCAGACGCGGGAAATAGTCAAACATCTCCGCTATGGTCCAGCGATGCGCGCCGTGCACCGGACGTTGCTCCCCCATTCGCAGATTCTCGTCCACGCTCAAGTTGCGGAAAATCTCCCGTTCCTCCGGGACATAGGCGATGCCTGCGCGGCAAATCGCATAAGGGCGGGCGCCTGCCAATTCGCGGCCTCGCAAACTGATGCGGCCGGACGTCGGCGCCACCAGTCCCATGATGGTTTTCATCGTGGTCGATCGGCCCGAGCCATTGCGACCGACAAGGCTCACCACCTCATCGGCGCCAACGCTCAGGTCGACGCCGTGCAACACATGACTCTTGCCATAGTGCGCATGGATATCGCGCACCTCGAGCAATCCGGTTTCGATGGCATTCATGCAGTCACCTCGTCGCCCAGATAGGCTTCGCGTACACCCGCGTCGGCGCGGATCGCTTCGGGCGTGCCCGTGGCGATGACCTGGCCGTATACCAATACGCTGATCCGGTCGCTCAAGGCGAACACCACGTCCATGTCATGCTCGACGATCATCAGTGTTCGTCCCGCCGTGGTGTCACGAATCAACTGAGCGGTATAGGCCGTTTCTTCGTTGGACATGCCCGCCATTGGCTCGTCGAGCAGGATGAGTCGGGGGTCGGAGGCCAGGGTCATGGCAATCTCCAGCGATCGTTGTTCCGAATACGCCATTTCCCCCGCAACCGTATTCCGCCTGGAACGCAGCCGCACCAATTCGAGCAAGCGTTCCGTTTCGTCGCGAATGCGTCGATCGCGATCGATGAATCGCCAGAACGCATACTGCATTCCGTAGGCGCGCATCACCGCGAGGCGCACGTTCTCGAAAGTGGTGAGCTTCGGAAAAATGTTTGTGATCTGAAACGAGCGCGCAAGCCCCAGGCGATTGATGGCTTGCGGTGACCGCCCGGCGATATCGCGATCCTCGAAACGGATCGAACCCGACGACGGCGCCAACTGGCCGGAGATGAGATGGAAAAGCGTCGACTTGCCCGCGCCGTTGGGACCGATCACGGCATGCCGCTCGCCGACGCGTACGTCCAGATCGACGCCGCGAATGATCTCGGTCGCACCGAAGGCTTTGCGCAAGCCGACCAAACTGAGGATGGAATCGCTCATACCGGGTTCTCCTCGACTGCGTTGTCATTCAAAGATGATCCCTGTGGCAAGGACGCGTCAACGTCGAGTTGCGCCAACCGCCGGCGTGCACTCCAGAACGCCGTTGCCCCTGCAACCAGCAGCAGCGCCGGCACGCTCCACGTGAGAATGGCACCCGGCGCCCAAGCCCGGCCGAACAACACGACATCCGGCCACGCCTTGCCCGTATTCAGTTGCAGTAACGATCGATAGTCTTGCGAAAAGAGCCGCTGCAAGAGTTCGATCAACACCACGAGGCCCCCGGAAAGCAACGCGGCGCCAAAGACGGCCAGCATCAGCACGGCAACGAGCCGGCCCATGCCATGCCGTTCGCGCAGTCGGCCGACCAGACCGGCCAGACCACTCAGTCCCGTGGGCATGAACATCATCACCAGGACGAAAATGACGCCTTGGTACAGGAGCCACGAGCGCGTGAGATCGGAAACGGCATAGCCGAAGAAGGTCATGAGCACTGCGCCCAGCGCCGGCCCCAAAAACACCTGCACGCCGCCGATATACGTGTTGAGGACGGCGGCTGCCGACAATGCCGGGTCGAACAAAACGTAGTTGGCGGATTCATTCGAAATGACCTGCAATCCGCCCGCCATGCCGGAGAACATCGCCGATATGGCGAAGACGGCGGTACTCAGACCGTGCACGTTGTAGCCAAGAAAACGCAGACGATGGCTGTTCTCGCGCAATCCCACCGCGAGCCTTCCCAACGGCGTGCGGGTGTACAGATAGAGCAGGACCATGGCCAGCAGCACCCACGCCAGCGTGAGGTAATACACCTGCGTCGTCGAGCCGAAGTCGAATCCCCACGCAGGCATACGCATGGTGGACAGCCCTGCCTCTCCCCCGAAGATGCCCTTCAGATGGGGAGCCAGCGAATGCACCAGCTCCGCAATCGCCAGCGTAATCATCGCGAAGTAGGTCCCGCTGCGTTTGGTCGCGAACCATCCTGCGATGCTGCCGAACACCAGTCCGCCCGCTGCACCCGCCAATGGCATGAGCGGCGTGGGAACGAGCCCTTGCCCGCCCAGCGCATTCATGGCGTGTACGGTGGCGAAAGCGCCCACACCGAAATAAGCCGCATGGCCGAAAGACAGCATGCCGGCCTGGCCGCACAACACGTTGTAGGCCGAGGCAAAAAGCGCGGCAATCAACATCTGCACTGCAGCATTCAACAGCCCTTGCGAGAGCACATAGGGCAGCGCCGCGAGCAGGCATACACCGGCAAGACAAGCGATCAAGGACATTCTCATCGCATCACTCCTTCTCGCCCATCAACCCGCTGGGCCGCACCAGCAGCACCAGCAACATCAGCGCAAACGGCAGCGTGGCCGACAAGCTGCTGATCTTGAGGGTCATCATGCCGCCCACCTCACGCGCCCACTCCCCGGCACCGAACAGCGCCAATAGATCGGCCAGGCTGCGATCCACGCTCACCGCAAGCGAGGTGATGACACCGATCAGCAGCGATGCCAGCATCGCGCCCGACAGCGAGCCAAGTCCTCCGACGACAACCACGACGAAAACCATCACGCCCAGTTCCAACGCCATGTTCGGATTGGTGGTGTAGAACGCCCCGGCAATCGCACCGGCCAGACCGGCCAACGCCGCACCCGCGCCGAAGACACCCATGAAAACCAGCGGCACGTTATGCCCCAGGGCTTCCGCCATGCTGGGCCGATGGATGGCCGACCGCACCACGATGCCGACGCGGGTGCGGGTGAGCACCAGATAAATCGCGATGAACATCGCGATCGCGATCCCGCCCATGATGAGCCGATAGGCGGCGTATTGCGTGCCGCCGATGCTGAACGCGGAAAAGTCCAGCGATGACGGCACGCGATAGTCGACCGGATAGTTGCCATAAAACAGCTTGATCGACTCGGCGATGATGAACGACAGCCCGAACGTGAGCAGCAGCTCATGAGCATGGCCATGACGGTGTACCCGCCGAAGAAAGTAGCGCTCGACCACCACGCCCACCAATCCCACCAGCACAGGCGAAAGCATCACCGCGGGCCAGAACCCGAGTTCGCCCTGGAGGGTATAGGCGAAGTAAGCGCCGAGCATGTAGAACGACGCATGAGCGAAGTTCAGCACGCCCATCATGCCGAAGATCAGGGTAAGACCGGCGGAGACCATGAACAGCAGCAATCCATAGATGACGCCGTTCAGTAAAGAGAAAATGAATTGTTCCATAGCGTCCGGGCAGCAGTCGTCGCAGTTGGGGGAAATTGCCGTCGGCAATTCCCGAATTCGCATGGCATCGGAGATGGCGGTGCCGTCAGCTCGGCCGCTTCATCTTGCAAGTGGCTTGCACCGGCGTGGACGCCTCTTCCGCCGTCAGCAGAAGCGTCGGCTTGAAGCCCATATCGGTGCCATCCACCTTGATCGTTGCGTCACGCGACACGGTCGACACCACGATCGGAAGTTGCGCTTGATGATCGGCCTCGCGCATGCTCATCTCGCCCATGGGCGTTGGAATACGTGTGGTTTCCAGCACCTTCACGAATTCGTTCACATTCAGTGCGCCGTTGTTTGCCGGCGTGCGTTTGAGCGCCGCCATCACCATCTTCATGCCGAACACCGTTTGGGGTTCGACGAAAACCGGTACGCGGCCAGTCTTGGCCTTGTAGTCATCGACGAACTGCATCCCCTCGGCGCCATTCGCCTCGGCGTTGAAAGTGTGAGCCACGAAGTTGCCCAGCGCCAGATCGCCGGCGTTTGCGATGTTGCCGGGTTGGTCCAGATAGACCGTGCCATAGCGAACCTTCAAGCCCGCCGACCTGGACGCTTTCATGAGCAGCAGCAGGTCGTTGGACCAATTGCCTGTGATGACCGTGTCGGCACCTGAGGCCGCAATCTTGGCCACATACGGCGCGAAATCCTGAACCTTGTTCACGTCGTGAAGCGTCTTCTCAACGACCGTGTAGCCGCCCTCCTTCTGGAAATCCACCGTCGCCTGTTCCATGTCCTGCCCCCAGGAATAGTTCTGGTTGATGGCATATACCTTGGTCCCCAGGGCATTGGCTTTCTTCATCCCTTCAACCAGCGCCTTGGTGCGGATCTGCGCATTGCCGGCGAACCGGAAATGATAAAAACTGCACTTGTCGCCAGTCAGCTCCAGCGCTTCGGCGCCCATGTTGATGTAGACCATTTCCTTGCCCGGATTGCGGATGTTGTACTTGCGCACGTCTTCCGTAATCTGCCCACCGATGGCCGATGAGGCACCCTGCACGACAATACTCACGCCATCGGCGGCTGCGGCCTTCAATTTGTCCGCAGCGCCAGACGGACCGCCCTGATTGTCGTATTCGAGGAGTTGCACGGGCTCGCCGTTCCAACCGCCCGCGGCATTGATCTGGTCGATGGTGTAACGCACTGCTGCGCGGTAGGCCTGCCCGGTCGATGCTTGCGGGCCGGAAAGCGTTTCCACCAAACCGATCTTGACCGGGGCCGCAATGGCAACACCCGCAGCCAAGGTAGCGGTAGCGGCAGCGGTCGCCGTGATGGCAAACGTCAGTCGATTCTTTTTCATGTTGTCTCCTCGTCTTCTTCTAGTGAGATATTGAGATCGTCCAGCCGGGGGAACGTGAGTCTCCCCGATACTGTCCGGGGCAATCGGCGATTGCCTCAGAGGTATTCCATATTTCCATCCACGCTGATGGCCTGGCCTGTGATGTTGCGCGCCGCCGGCGAGCACAAAAACAATGCCATGGCAGCGATGTCTTCGGTGGTAACCATTCGCCGCAGCGAAATCTTGCCCAAGTACTCCTCGCGCATGGTCGTCTCCGACACACCCGCCGCCGCCGCGCGCGCACCGATGACGCGGTTCATCCGCTCGCCCTCGACCGTGCCTGGCAGAATCGCATTGACCCGCACGCCTTGCGGGCCCAACTCGATGGCCAGGGACTTCATCATGCCGACGATTGCCCACTTGGTTGACGCGTACGGCGTGCGCAGCGGATAACCCAGCCTGCCGGCGACCGAACTGATGGCAATGAGGCAAGGCTCCTGGCTTGACGCTTTCAGCAGCGGCACCGCACGCGTGGCGAAATAGAAATGACTGTTCAGATTGACCGCGACGGTGCGCTCCCAATCGACCCGGCCAATGTCTTCCACTGGTCCGGTGGGCCCCGCGATGCCGACGTTGTTGACCAGCACATCCAAACCGCCCAATGTGCTCTTCACATCGTCGAACACCGTATCGACGTCACGCGCGACCGAGGCATCTGCCACGCTCGTCGTAATTTCTGGAAATTCGGCTGATAACCGCGCCAGACCTGTCCGGTCGATGTCGCAGACGTGCACGCGCGCACCGGCTTCACAAAACGCCGCGGCGACGGTCGCACCGATACCGGACGCCCCTGCGCTGACCAGCACCCGGAGCCCCCGCACGGGGCGCAACAAATCCAAAACTCGCATATTCACCCACCGCCTCCGTGATCCTGTAGCGATAGTCTCGGGCAACGTCACAGGCGAACCTACGTGCACATCGCACACCGATCATTTCGATTTAATATGGGATTTGCACACTCACCCTGCTTACAGGTCTCCTTCATCCCGTGCTGTGCTCGTTTCAAGGCCCTCATCGATGACGCCGTCCGCTCCGGCCGATCCCCGCCACACCGAGGCCGACTCCCGCGTTGGCCAGCCGCCGCAGCCGGAGTCGGTTGCCGCCGATCTGCTGGCGTTGCTCAGCAGCAATGCCCCGAGCGCCGCCTTCTCCAATTGCCTTGCCGACCTCCAGGCACTTCCCGACCGGATGACGCGCAAGCCGGGGTTGATCGAACTCGCGCGCATGGCAATGGGGCTGCGCAACCAACTCGATCAGCATGAGCAACGTGAACGCGGCATGCTGGCGGTGATCGAATCCGCACAGGATCTCTCGGCGCGGCTGGATTTGCCCGAGCTGCTGCAAGCCATCGTCACCCGTGCGCGCGACCTGTTGCGCGCGAATCTATGCTGGCTCACGATCTTCGATGCCGACCTCGGAGAGTTCAAGGTCGTCGTGGCCGACGGCGCCATTGCCACGCGAACAGGAAAAATGACGGCAAAGCGCAACCTCGGTGTGGCCGGCATCGTGATGACGACGCGAATGCCCTTCTCCACGCCGGACTATCTGCACGACAATCGGTTCGCGCACGATGCCAATCTGGACGACATTTTCCGCGACGAGGGCATCGCAGCCCTGGTCGGCGCCCCGCTGATCTGGAACAACGACGTGATCGGCTTGCTCTTCGTTGCCGATCGCTACCATCGCACGCACACCGCGCTGAACGTTTCAATCCTGTGCACGCTGGCCACACATGCCGCCGTCGCCATCAACAACGCAAAGGCCTTTTCCTATGCCCAATCTGCCGTCGATCGCGCTGACGAGGCCCGCGCTGAACTCGAACGTCATACGCGCGACGTCCAAGCTGCGGCTGAAGCCCACGAACGTCTGACCTCGCTACTGGCGCGCGGCGCCTCATTGAGCGAACTATGCCAATCCATCGCGCAGCTGCTGCAAGGCAGCCTGCTCGTGCTGGACGAAACGCATCAGATCATCGCTCGCGCGGATGCGCCTGAATACGAGGGTCATGCGGCGGGTCAATACCAACCTTATGGATCGCATAGTGCTGCCTTGACGCGAGCCCTGAGCGAAAGCCGCCGCGCGGGCAGATCGACGATTGCCTACGAAGCCGGCGGGGAATTGTGTCGCGCCATCGCCGTCATCGGCGGCGATGGCGCACTCGGCGCAGTCCTGCTGTTTCGAAAAGAAGACATGCGGGATAGCTTCGTGCGCACATTCGAACGCAGCAGCAGCATCATCGGCATCGTGCTGCTTTCCCAGGAGCGAATGGAAGCCAGCAGAAGCCGTGCGATGTCGGACCTGCTGCAGACGCTCGTCTCGCCGCGGCTGGGTGAGCCGACTTTGGCACGTGACCGGGCCGAGCGCTTCGGCCTCGATATCACACGTCCAATGGTGCTCATGCTGGTCGACGTTCCGCACGTCGAACCGCGCTTTTTCGCAGGCCGGCTGCGAGCGGAACTATCGGTGCCGGGGATGGTGCTGGACGAGGTGGATGGTGTGCTGACTTTCGTTTGCAACGCCACGCATGTCCAGGGGCTCAGCGCCGCGTTGGAAACACACCTGCGCCGCAACGCTGCGACGGATTTCTGCGGCGTACGCTCTCGCCCGGTCGACAGCGCCACAGCGCTTCCGGCACGTTACGCCGCACTGCGACGAGCGCTTCTGGTCGTGGGTCGATTGGGCATGCGCGGCCGCATTGTTGCGCAAAGCGAGATGGCGGTGTATTCCGTTTTGTTCGAGTCGGAGAATGGTGCGAGCCTGACCCAGTTCCTGGCGACGACGATCGGCGCCGTCGTCGATCACGACCGAAAGCGTGGCACGGCACTGGCACTCACCTTGCTCGCGTTTTTCGACAACCGGCAGAACGCTTCAGTCACCGCCATGCAGTTGGGCATCCATGTAAACACGATGCGCCAGCGGCTGAACACTGTGAGCACACTGATCGGGATAGACTGGAATGAAACGCATCGGGCATTGGAGGTTCACATCGCCTTGCGTCTGTGGCGGCTGGGCGTAACTGCGACGCCAGAAGACGAAAATTGATCTTTTCGCACGTGGTCAATTGCTGTTGATCAAATCCTGCGTATCCCGAATAAACCACGGGAGATTCAACTTTGCACCCGACCCGGACTGTATGGTCAACCGTTGGTCCGAAGGATCACCAGTGCTGCGCGCGCCCTGCGCCGTTGCAGATGAGTCGCTTCGGTAATCCAGTTCGGCTTCCTGCCGCGACGGACGATCCGCGCAGGCGGCGATCGACGTACACGCGACCAGAACGGCGACGGCTTTGAGGGTGGAATGAACGATCGTCATCATGAACGGGCTCCAACTGAAGGCACGGGCAAAAGAACAGGCAAGCAACGCCCACGTTTCTTACCTTACTCGCATTGGCAAACTTATCGGCTTACCCCATGTGGGGTGTAGAAGGATCGCCCATCAGACTCTGGCCAGGCGTTTGATCAGGGCCTCATGCGCGGGAAAATCTTGCAGCAGCAGATCGGTATCCGCCAGTTCAAACTCGCTGAACTCGAACCCGGGCGCCACGGTGCATCCCACCAAGGCGAATGACGCGGGATCCGCCACTTCGGCAGCAAACCAGTGACCTGCCTGCACCGTTGCCTGGAACACCGTTTGATGCGGGTCCGCGCCAAGGCGATGCGTACGCAGCTCACCATCGGGCAGGAGTTCATGCACCTCCAGTGCTGTGCCCGCATGGAAATGCCAGGTTTCGTCCGATCGAATTCGATGCCAAGTGGACCACGCACCGTCGCACAGCAAATAATAAATGGCCGTGCTGGCCGAACGGCTCACGCCGTCGGCGCAAGTGACCGTTTCCGGCGATCGGTAGGTTTCACGATAGAACCCGCCTTCAGGATGGGGTTGCAAAGCGAGATGATGCACGAGCGCTTGAGGGGTCATGCCGTTAGCTTAACGCAAGCCTTCCGGCAAGGCATTCGTGTGCGCGCGCGACGCCCGGAAGGTCAGGAAGGCACCGGCCAACAGTACCGCCGCACTCGCGATGAACGTGCTTTGGTAGCCGCTGGTGTCGAACAGCACACCGCCCACGGTGGAACCCAGAGCGATGGCGAGTTGAACCACGGCCACCATCATGCCTCCGCCAGCCTCGGCATCGTGCGGCATGGCCTGAGCGATCCAGGTCCACCAGCCCACGGGCGTTGCCGTTGCCATCAATCCCCACAGCCCCAGCAGCACGGCCACGGGAAGCACCTCGCCGCCGAGCGGAATCAACGCCAGAGCAATCAACGACATGACGACCGGAATGCCGATGAGCGGCCCATAAAGGCTCCGCTTCAGCATCGATCCGATGGCCACGGTGCCGACAAACCCCGCCACACCGATCACCAGCAGCAGCAACGACAGCGTGGAAACGCTGACGTGCGTCACGGTTTCCAGAAATGGGCGGAGATAGGTGAACAGCGCGAATTGACCCATGAAGAAGGCGCCGCACCCGGCCATGCCATAAGCCACCGCGCGGCGCTTGAATACGCTGAATACATTGCCCGCGCCTGCTGCGCGTGTGTTCGTTTTCATCGCTGGCAACGCGATCCACTGCCAGGCCAGTGCAACCAGCGCCACGGGCACGAGCGCGAAGAAAGCCCCCCGCCAGCCCACGATGGCCCCCAGATAGCTTCCCAGCGGCGCGGCGATCACCGTGGCCAAGGCGTTGCCGCCGTTGAAGATCGCCAAGGCCTTGGGCACCTGATCGGGGGGTACCAGCCGAATGGCCATCGCGGCGGACATCGACCAGAAACCGCCGATCACCACACCGATGAGCGCACGGCCGACCATATAGGCGATGTAGTTTGGGGCCATCGCCACGATGGCGCCCGAGATGCCCATGAGCACGGTCAGCGCCAACAGCAGCTTCTTGCGATCCATGGTGCCGGCCAGCGCCGAGATGGCCGTCCCGATCGGCGCCAGGCTACGCATGGCCGCGGTGGCCACGCCAGGCTACCTCGCCGATCGTGCCAAGCCGAAGCGACCGGAAGACCTGACGAAGCACAGTTGCATCAACCTGCGCTTTCCCACGCACGGCGGGTTGTACGTGTGGGAGTTCGAACGCAAAGGAAAGCAGGTGAATGTTCGGGTAGAGGGGCAGGTTACCGTCAACAGTACGCCGCACATCGTGTTGGCGGCGCTGGAGGGGCTGGGAATCGCCTTTCTTCCAGAAGAAGAATTCGCCCCCCATATCGATGAAGGCCGCCTCGTTCGGATACTCGAAGACTGGTGCGTACCTTTCGAGGGCTACTACCTCTACTACCCCAGCCGACGCCAGCCTTCACCTGCGTTTTCGTTGGTGCTCGATGCGCTGCGCGCCTGATCCTGACGGACCTGCCGGTGCACTACCGCAGGTAGGTGCGCACGAGCGATACCACCTCGTCGATCGATGCGGTTTGTTCGGGCGTGGTGTTGGCCAGCGTGGTGAACTCCTCGCGCAGATGGCTCTCCAGCACGCCGGCCATCAAGCCATTGACGGCGCCCCGAATTGCCGCGATCTGCTGCAACACGGGCCCGCACTCCGCCCCTTTTTCCAGTGCAACAGCGAGTGCGTCGAGCTGGCCGCGCACCCGTCGTACCCGTGCCAACACGCGTTTCTTTTCAGCGGGGGTAGAGGGCATCGTGTCTCCAGTCAGGGCCTATGCACGATCAATACTTGATGACCGAGCGGATCGACTCGCCATTGTGCATCAGTTCGAAGGCGCTGTTGATCTGTTCCAACGGCATCGTGTGCGTGACGAAAGGCGCGAGTTCGATGTCGCCTTTCATCGCGTCCTCAACCATTCCCGGCAACTGCGAGCGGCCCTTGACGCCGCCGAACGCCGATCCTTTCCAGGTGCGGCCCGTTACCAGTTGGAAAGGCCGCGTCGAGATCTCTTGACCTGCGCCAGCCACGCCGATCACGATGGATTGTCCCCAGCCCCGATGCGCGCATTCGAGGGCCGACCGCATCACGTTCACGTTGCCGATGCACTCAAACGAGTGATCCACGCCCCAGCCCGTCATCTCGACGATGACTTCCTGGATCGGCTTATCGAAATCCTTGGGGTTGATGCAGTCCGTCGCGCCGAAGGTGCGCGCGAGATCGAACTTGGCCGGGTTCGTATCGATGGCAATGACGCGGCCGGCTTTGGCCTGGCGTGCGCCCTGGATCACGGCGAGTCCGATACCGCCCAGGCCAAACACGGCCACCGAATCGCCAGGCTGCACTTTGGCCGTGTTGTGTACCGCGCCGATGCCGGTGGTCACGCCGCATCCAAGCAGGCAGACGTGCTCATGATTGGCTTGTGGGTTGATCTTGGCCAACGACACTTCGGCCACGACCGTGTACTCGCTGAAGGTCGAGCAGCCCATGTAGTGATAAAGCGGCTCGCCGTTATAGGAAAAGCGCGTGGTGCCATCGGGCATCACGCCCTTACCCTGCGTGGCGCGTACGGCCACACACAGATTGGTCTTGCCTGACTTGCAGAACAGGCACTCGCCGCACTCGGCGGTATAGAGGGGGATCACATGATCGCCGGCCTTCAGGCTGGTCACGCCAGCGCCCACCTCCACGACGATGCCGGCACCCTCATGGCCCAGCACGACCGGAAACAAGCCTTCGGGATCGTCACCCGACAGGGTAAAGGCATCGGTGTGGCACACGCCCGTATCGGTGATCCTGATGAGCACTTCGCCGGCGCGGGGCGGCGCCACGTCGATTTCGACGATTTCCAGCGGCTTACCGGGCGCGAAAGCGACTGCGGCACGTGACTTCATGTGAAATTCCTTAGATCGAGAGCGGTGACGTTGGCCGGCGGCATCTCCCTCGAGGCAAAGGCAGTCCGACCAGATACTAGCCGGGAGTATACACAGATACTGGTAGGGGGTATGTTCGAACAGCGCTATACGGCAGCGCGGGGATAGTCGATATATCCGCGGGCACCGCCCGCATACCAAGTGTCTCGCGGTGGCACCGGCGCTAGCGAGACATCCCGCTCGAATCGCTCGACGAGATCCGGGTTGGAGAGGTACGGCGCACCGAACGCCACGACGTCCGCTCCCCCTGCGTGCACCAACGCCTCGGCGGTAGCTTTCGTCAGACCGCCATTCGCGATGATGCGTCCGTCGTAGAACTTACGGAAGTACGCGGCGGTGCCATCCTTCAAGCGTTCAACCGGCGTGCCGCTGAGATCGGTGGCACCGTTCTGAAATTGCATGTACGCGAGCTTCAGTGTCGATACCTGCGCGACGAGATACTCGTACGTTGGAAGCGTCTGCGCCGTGGGCTGAAGATCACCCATCGACAAAGCGGGACTGAGCTTGATGCCAATACGGCCCGGCCGCCATTCTGAAATCATCGCCTGCAAGATTTCCAACGGAAACCGGCATCGGTTCTCGATACTCCCGCCGTAGTCGTCTTCCCGAAGATTGAATCGATCGTTCAGAAATTCGGGGATCAGATAGCCCACTGTGCCGTGCAACTCCACGCCGTCAAACCCTGCCTTCTGCGCCAATCGCGTCGCCTTGGCATAGTCGTCAATCGTTCGGGAAATATCCGATCGCGTCATGGCCGCCGGCACAGGTGAGGTTTCAAAACCGCCGGGCGTAAACACCTGTTGATTCACGCTGACTGCCGATGGGGCAAGCGGCAGTGCACCATTCAGCAACGCAGGGTGGGAGACGGCACCGCAATGCCCCAGTTGCACCACGATTCGGCCACCAGCCTCATGGACGGCATCCGTCACACCTTTCCAACCCTCCGCCTGCGCATCGGTGAAGAGTCCGGGTGCATTGATCGCACCGATCGCTTCCCGGCTCGGCCACGTGCCTTCGGTCAGGATCAAGCCGGCCGAGGCGCGCTGCCGATAATATTCAGCTTGCAGCGCGATCGGAATCAGGGCCGAATTCTCAGTACGTGCGCGGGACATCGACGCCATGGCGATGCGGTTGGGAAGTTCGATTTCACCGAGCTTGATCGGTTGGAACAGAATATCGGTCGGCATGGCAATTCCTATCGAGAGAGATGGCCGGCGGGTGAAGCGTTACGCGCAAAAGCCCGAGGCGCATTGCCTGCTCCGATAACTTCGTTTGGCATCCGCCACCTCTTGCGCGCGGCTACGTTGCCGATGCAAAAGATGATAAAAGTGCGATTGAATAAACACCAGTACGCACTATTTGGTAAGTGCTCAATCGGAGATGGAAGATGAGAGAGCGTCCGTTTCGCTGCGGGATGGAAGCCGTCGTTGATCTGGTCGGTGGAAAGTGGAAACTCGTCATTCTGTTTTATCTGAGCCGTCAGCGCATGCGCTTCGGCGAGCTGCAGCGGAATGTTGGAGACGTAAGCGAGAAGATGCTCAGTCAGCAACTTAAGGAGATGGTGGCTGATGGGCTTCTGCTGCGGATCGACTTCAAAACCGTGCCGCCTCATGTGGAGTATGAAACCACTGCATTCGGGCTTGATCTCGGCCGCGCCATGGTACCGGTGTGTGAGTGGGGTTCGCGGAACATGGATGAAGTCACCGCCATCGCCAAGGCGCGCGCGATTCGCCAGGCAAGGAAAGTTTCACGCTCCATCCCTGACGGCACAGACAGCAGATCTTGATCCATGACCGATGTTGCAGGCACGCGCGCGCAGCGCGTTGACACCACGCGGTCGCAGCTAGGCGCAAGCAATCATTCCGCTATGCACCTGGTGCTCGGGGTCGTTACGGCAATCGCCTGACCGCCATTACCTCACGCCTTGCCCCGCAAGTCGCATGGCGCAGTCGCCCATCAGATAAAGGCTGATGCCGAGCAAGGCAACATCCTTGATCAGAAACGTCCCAAGCACGTTGAGCCATGGGAAGCCGCCCAAAGGGAGCTCCCACACAGTGAGCGCGAGCATCGTCGAGACGGTCGTTGCAAACGTCGCGCTGCCCAGGACACCCGCAGCGATCCCCGCGCGCGGTGACCAAGGTGAAGCAATAAATAGCGCAGCGGTAATGAGCTCAACGACGCCAAGAAGATAGGACGTTCCAGCCTCGCCAAACACCCCATACAACCATGCCAGCCAGGGCGTGCCAGTAATGAGAGGCTTCAATGCCTCGATCTCGATCTGCGTGAACTTCAGGATTCCGATCAGAGCAAGCGGCAGCACGACGCCCGCAAGCATGACGGCGCGACCCGCCTTGACCACATGGTTCGGCCAGACTGCGGAAGGGGCAGGATTGATGAAAGTATTCAACATGGTCTTCTCCAAAATGTATGCGTGACGCACATACTACACAAGAATCTATGATTCGCGCATATAATTTGAAAATGAATGATGAAAAGCTTGTGAACATATTTGGGGCCCTCGCCTTGGCGGTGGCAGATGACCTGCTCGCCGAGGCGCAAACGGAGGCACCCGAGGCCGGGCCGGCGGCGGCCGCAATTTCTCTTTTGCGTCACGAACCCGGCATGTCGATCGATCAACTTCGTCGGGGCTTGCCCCTGTCCCATCCCGGCACGGTGCGGCTGGTCGACAGATTGGCGGAGGATGGGCTGGTCATGCGGCAGACGTCCGAGCGGGATCGGCGAGCCGTGGCACTCAGCTTGACGCAAGCAGGCGAAAGCGCCTGTTCAAAGATCCGCGCCGCACGGGGCGAAAGCGTCGGTCGTGCACTCAGTGCCCTGAATGCAAAAGAACGCGCCACGTTTGGCGTTCTGGTTGAGAAGATGCTGTCCACACTCGTACGTGGCGAAGATCATTGCTATGCCGTCTGCCGGCTCTGTGACGAAACAGCATGCAAGGAATGTCCCGTCAGCGCTGCGTTGCTGGCGAAAGGCTAAAAGTACCTCTCCAGATAGGCCAAAAGCGCCCTTTTCAATCTGGTGAGTCATTGCCAGAAAACAATTCAGCGGCGTGCTGTGAAACGCATCTGCTGGTGCAAGCCCGATCGCTTCAAAACCGGAGACACCTCGTGAACCTATTCCACGCCTCAAACCACTCATCAGCGGCAACGCTGAGTCATTTGTCTTCCAGACTGGCCGCTGTTTCGCTCGTTGCGTTCGCATTGGGCGCGTCGCTGCCGAGCAGTGCCACCGCGCATGAAAGTGTTCACCGTACGCCACTTGCCAAGTCCGCGCAGCATCAAGAGCAAAGCGCTTTTTACCGGTTTGAGGTTGGCGATGTGCGCGTGGTCGCCTTATCCGATGGAACGGTGCCGCAAGACCTACACAGCCTTCTCAAAGGCGTGTCTCCCGCCGAGATAGATACGATATTGCACAGGGCCTTTATGGCTAATCCGGTCGAGGCTTCCATTAACGCATACCTCATCGAAGGGGATGGCCGCGTCGCGCTCGTGGACACCGGCGCGGGCGCCTTTTTTGGTCCCGGAGCGGGCGGGAAACTCTTGGCGAGCTTGCGTTCTGCCGGTTATGGCCCCGAGCACATCACCGATGTACTGCTGACCCACATCCACACCGACCACAGCGGTGGACTCGTCGATGCGCAGGGCGGCATGGTCTTTCGCAATGCCACCATCCATGTTGGCCAGCAAGATGTTGATTTCTTCCTCGCTGCGGCAAACCAGAAAGGCGTGGACGGATACGACAAAGCCTATTTTGAACAAGCGACGAAAAGCATGCAGCCCTACGTCAAAGCGGGCAGAGTAAAAGGCTTTTCATCGGTCACTGAAGTTATGCCCGGCGTTAAAGCAGTGCCGACGCCAGGGCACACGCCTGGGCATGCCTTCTTCGTGCTCTCAAGTAAAGGCCAGAGCCTGGAATTCATCGGCGATGTCCTGCACGTCCAATCTGTACAGATGGCTCGGCCTGAGATCACAATCGTCTACGACGTCGAACAGCCCGCAGCCAGATCGCAACGCGAAACCCAATTTGCGCGATTGGCTCACGACCGTCACATGATTGCCGGCGCGCATCTGCCTTTTCCTGGGATAGGTCACATCCGCAAGGAAAGCACCGGCTTTACGTATGTGCCCACCGATTATCGCAATCGGGCGGTGTCGAATTAGAAAGCGCTGCGCGAGTGGGTCGATATGCGTTGCAGCATCATCGGCCCATCTCCGACGTGGTGCCGCCCCCATGTGATTCATTGAACGCAAGATTAGACCCTGCGGCTTCGCTGCTCAGCCAAGCGCGAAACTGCACCACAATGTCATCCGTGTGCCGCTCTGCCGGCACATAAGTGAAATAGCTTCGCGACGGTAGCCGCGGTTCTGCAAAGGGTGCCACCAGGCGCCCAGCGGCAAGATCGTCTGCCACCAGCGCCGTTGGCCCCATGGCAATACCGATGCCCTCGATGGCGGCTTGAATGGTCAGATAAAAGTGATCGAACGTGATCGTGGCCGCAGCTTCAAGTGCGCCGCCTTTCGCTTGCGCAAGCCAGTCGGGCCACACTCGTGGAAGGCTCGACGTGTGCAGCAAGGTGTGCTGCTGTATGTCCTCGATCATGCGCAAAGGCTGTCGTTGCAAAAGCGCCGGGCTGCACACCGGCACCCTTTCTTCCGACAAGAAATACTGCATCGTGTACCCGTAGTACGTGTCCGGTCCGCCCCGGATGATGACGTCGAATCGATCGGTCAAACTTTCCAACGGGGCGTTGGATGTCTCTACCCTGACCTCGACGTCTGCATGCTGTGAACGAAACGCTTCCAACCGTGGCACCAGCCAGCGCAGCGTGAACGTCGATGGCGCATTGACGGACAACATTCGCGATCGCGCCGGGCTCGTACCGTATGTCGAGCTTGCCTGGGAAAGCTGCTCGAAGGCTGGGCCGATATGGGCCAGATACGCCCTCGCGGCAGGTGTGAGTTCGATGCGCCGATTGTGCCGCTCGAAAACCGGGGCACCCAACCATTCCTCAAGCATGCGCACTTGTTGGCTCACCGCGCCCTGGGTGACGTGCAGCTCAGCCGCCGCCCCTTTGAAACTACCGCAGCGACCAGCAGCTTCAAAGGCACGCAGCGCGTTTAGAGGGGGAAGTGTCCGCTTCATTCGAAATAGTTTTTCTAATGCGAACGGGCAATTTAAATGGTTTGTTGCCCGTTCACAAGAGCGATACGCTACCGACCTGCCCCATCAGGATAATTGAATGCTTAGTTACGCCGGCGGTTTGGTCCTCGTTGCGGCCTTGCTCCATGCCAGTTGGAACGCAATGTTGCACGCAAATAACGATCGCTCGCTGTCGATGGCATGGATGAGTATCGCCATTGCCGTCGTGGCAACCGTGGTGATTTTTTTCACACCTGCACCGGCGCCCGCAGCGTGGCCCTACATTGCGGCGTCGGGCATCGTGCACATTCTCTACAACCTGGCGCTTGTCCGTTCATACCGCACCTACGATCTTGCACAGGCGTATCCCATCGCGCGCGGCTCCTCGCCCTTGTTCGTCACTTTGGGTGCAACGCTTGTCGCACAGGAAACGATCGGTCCATTGCATGTGCTGGGCATCGCGATGATCTCAAGCGGCATCCTTGCGATCGCACTCGAGGGCCGCAAGCTCTCGTCTTCCGGCGCGGTAGCCGCGCTGCTCACCGGCGTGACCATCGCGGTCTATACAGTCCTTGACGGCATGGGCGTGCGGCTGACCCACGGCGATGCAATCGCCTACACGGCCTGGATGTTCTTGTGCTATTGGGTGATGCCGGTGTTGTTCATTGCCAAAAGCGGCGTCGGTGCGCTGTGGACGCCTGTGCGCAGGGCACCGCGCAGCATCGGCATATCGCTGATCGGCGGTGTGGTGTCGCTTCTCGCCTACGGCATCGTGATCTGGGCCCTGCAATCTGGTGCCATGGGTGCCGTGTCTGCCCTGCGCGAAACGAGTGTGGTCTTTGCCGTGCTGATCGGCCGCCTGTTTCTGGGTGAGGCATTAACGGTCAGACGCAGCATCGCCTGCCTGGTCGTGGCAATCGGGGCATTCTGCCTGGGGTTGTGAGTGCGATATTTTTTTCCATGTTCAGGCGTTTCGCCTCGGGAGCTTTTATGCAAAACACATCGGTGGATACATCGCCATCTCGCGTCATCGTGATCACCGGGGGCAGCCGCGGGGTTGGCGCCGCCACCGCGCGCCTTGCGGCCGCGCAAGGCTACGATGTTGCGATCAGCTTCGTCTCCAATGCAGCCGCAGCCGACGCCGTAGCGGCGGACGTCCGAGCACTTGGCCGTCGCGCATTGGCGGTGCAAGCGGATAACGCAGCGCCCGAACAACTCGCACGATTTTTTGAGGCTGTCGACCGGGCGTTGGGCCAGGTCGACGTGCTGGTCAACAACGCCGCCATCATCGCGCCGCAGTCGCGATTCGAAGATATCGATTGCGCACGCATGTCACGAATCTTCGCGGTAAACGCCATCGGGCCGATGCTCTGCGCCCAGCATGCGGCCAAGCGCATGTCGCCGCGTCATGGGGGGCACGGTGGCGTCATCGTCAACATTTCATCGGCGGCAGCGCGGTTGGGCAGCCCCAACGAATACATCGACTACGCAGCGTCAAAGGGTGCGCTGGAAACGTTCACGACCGGATTTGCCAAGGAAGTCGCCCGGGAGAACATACGCGTGAACTGCGTGCGTCCTGGACATATCTATACGGAGATGCATGCCAGCGGTGGCGAACCGGGACGCGTCGACCGCGTGAAAGATTCGATCCCCATGGGACGAGGCGGCCAACCTGAAGAGGTGGCGCGCGCCATCCTGTGGCTCGCGAGCAGCGAGGCCTCCTTCGTAACGGGTACGTTTCTCGACGTCACGGGTGGCAAATGATGGGGTAATGCGGCGCTCGGCATCTCAGCCCTCGCGCAGCCGTCGCGCATTGGCCAGGTCGGCAAGGGGTGAGAGCAGCGCGCGATCGAAGACGCCAAGGTCATCGCCATTGCGCAGGCGACGGGCCCAGTCGGCATGAATGAGTGCTCCCCTGCCCAGCGAAATCAAGTCCGCTTCGCCACGTTCAATCATGCCGACGCTCTCCAAAGGCACATGCAATGAGCCATTGGCGATCACGGGCACCGTTCCATGTTTCTTGGCCAGCGCGGCGAGACTCTGCCCTTGGCCGAAAGCCGGCTGCCAGGCTTCGAACTCAGTCGTGTGCAGGTAATCGATGGGTGCGGCCGAAAGCGTTTCGAAAATCTCCGCCGCGTCCAACGTGCCGCCCGCCCACTTGTGGGTGAAATCGTTTACCTTGGCTTGCGATACCCGGTAGCCCACCGTGAAGTTGGGGCCAACAGCTTGGCGTACGGCCTGAATCGTCTCGACACCGAGGCGCAGACGATGCGCTAACGAGCCGCCGTAGCGATCGCCTCGTTGATTGGTGTAGTCGGTCATGAACTGGTCGAGAAGGTAGCCGTTTGCGCCATGAATCTCCACGCCATCGAATCCAGCCTCCTTCGCACGCACCGCCGAGCGAGCAAACCCCGCCAATACATCGCTCACTTCCGTCAGCGATAGCGCGTCGGGCACCCGGTAGGCCCCGTCCCCGCGATAAAAACTCATCTGTGCGCCCTTCGGCCGCATCGCCGACGGACCCTTGGCGTTTGGCCGATGGGGATTACCTTGCGAGATGGCACCGGCGTGCATGAGTTGGGCGATGATGCGGCCACCGTTTGCGTGTACGCGATCCACGACCGCTCGCCATGCCTCCACCTGGCCGTCGTCGGTGAGACCGGGTTGGAAAAGATAGCCTTGCGCGTACGCCTTGTCGGTGTACACACCCTCGGTGATGATCAAGCCGAATCCGCCGGCGGCAAAGTCGCCGTAGTAGTCCACCATCTCGGCGGTAGCTCGCCCATCGGCCGTCGCGCTCACTCGCGTCATCGGTGCTACAGCCAAACGGTTCGCCAACTGCAGCGTACCGATCGCGATCGGCTGGTAAAGACTCGACACGGCCATCTCAACGGCCCTCGGCATTTGGCGGGAAGGCGATTGCTTCGATTTCAATCATGGCTTCAGGCGTGTAAAGGGCCTTGATTTCGGCAATGGTATCGGCGGGGTACGGCGCAGAAAAGAACTCGCGACGCAAGCTCACGACATCGTCGAAGTTGCCCATATCGGTGACGAAAATGGTGACCTTGACCACATCCGTCAAACTGGCGCCACCGGCCTCGAGCGCGCGGCGCAGATTTGCAAATGCCTGCCGCCCTTGTGCCATAAAACCACCCTGCACGATTTTGCCGTCTTCACCGGCACCGGCCTGCCCCGATATGAACAGCCAGCCATTTACTTTGATCCCCTGCGACAGCAGAAAGGGCTCGTAGGGGTCCGGTGTGGTCACAATGCGTTCGATCATGATTAGTTTCTCTCATCTATGGGTCCACCAGGCTTGGGGGACAACTGCAGCGTAAATCTGCGATCGGAGCGCGACAAAGGATCATTTATCATCTGATAAATAAGTTATTCTCATTCATAACAGCATTCTGCCGACTGCATTCGAGCACGCATGAATCGACGATCTCTACCGCTTTCAGCGCTTCGCGCCTTCGAGGCTGCGGCGCGTCTTGGCAGCTTCAAGGCTGCGGCGGAGGAACTCGCCGTCACGCCAACGGCCATCAGCCACCAGATTCGCGGTCTGGAGCAGCACGTAGACGCGCCGCTCTTCAGTCGGCAGGTTCGGCGCGTCACCCTGACGGAAGCAGGTGCGCGCCTTTACCCCGTGCTTAGAAATGGCTTCGACGACTTTCAGGTGGCGCTGGACCGGCTGACCGAATCGCGTCGCAGGCCACAGGTGGTGATCTCCGCAACCAATGCGTTCACGGCGAAATGGCTCTTGCCAAGGATGGGCGCCTTCCGCCGCGATCTGGCGAGCATCGATCTGCAGATCCAGGCGTCCGACGACATGGCCGACCTGCGCTCAACAGCTGTCGATATCGCGATTCGCTATGGCCGGGGTCCCTATCCAGGTCTGATTGTGGAACCCTTATTCACCGACCGCTTCGCCCCCGTCGCCAACCCACGGCTTGGCATACGCGCGCTCGAAGATCTCGCTCGTTGGCCGCTTATCTACTTCGACTGGCGACGGCACCATCGGGATAATCCCACCTGGACGCGTTGGTTCGCCGAAGCCCAGCGGGTCGAGCAATCTCCCGCGGGCGTCTTGCGGTTTTCAGATGAAGGACATGCCATACAGGCTGCAGTCGCAGGGGAAGGGATTGCCTTGGTAAGCCAGGCGCTGATCGCCGATGAGTTGGCGGCTGGCCGGCTCCATCAACCCTTCGGCCCGAGCATCGCCGGGCACACGTATCACGTGGCGTTCAGCAGTGAGCGCGCGTTATCGATCAGCGCGCGTGCTGTGATGGAATGGCTGCGGGCACAGGCCACAGGGGTTGCGAGCTCGCACCTCAGCATCGACCCTTAGCTTTCAAAGCTTTGAAATGCGCCGCGACCTTGCGTTGGGCGTTCTTGAGCGCCGTGCCTTCGCCCGACTTGCGGGATTCGCTGCGGTACTGGTTTGTGATCACATTGCCATCCGCCTCGGAGATGTTCTTGAGTGCGCATTTCGCCTCACTGCCCTGGGCGCCCAGCTTGGCAAAAAGCTCGTTTTTGGCCACCCATTCCCCCTTCCCGCTGCTTCCTCGATATTGGTGATTGGTCGTGTTTGACCACCCTGGCACGTAGTTGTAATCCTGCGCGTGTGCTGGCGTCGACCACGCAAATGCGAATGCTGTACCCAATGCCATCAAAACTTTCACGTCTTCGCTCCTACTGAGATACCTCATAAGTGCGGCAGGTGCCGTCCATTCGGCTTCAGGTTGATAGACTTGCACGAATGGATAATCGTTCGCCCACGTTGCCTACTGCACCACGGACGCTAAAACATACCGCAGAATAAACTCGTCCGATGGCATGTGGAGCCGCGCAATGTGCAGTCACTACCTCGCCCTGAAAGAACGCGAATTGTTCGAACGCAGCTTTGGTGCAAGGCTCGCCACAGGCGCGTTCAAGGAAGACATGTGGCCCAAATACGAAGGCGTTTTCGTAAGACGCCCGCCTGAGCATGACGCTGGAGACGAAGCGGTACCCGATGTTGAGGCGGCAACCGGCAGGTGGGGACTGATCTCGGCACTCACCAGAACGCCGAATACGAAACTTTCGACGTTCAATGCGCGATCGGAAACGGCAGCCACGTCGTTCACTTTCGGCAACGCATGGCGTCGCGGTCAGCATTGCATCATCCCGGCGGAGGCAATCTTTGAACCCGACTGGCGCTCGGGCAAAGCGGTGCCCACCAAGTTCACGCGGGCCGACGGAAAACCGATTGGGGTCGCCGGTCTCTGGGACCGCTGGCGATCGCCGGAAGGCGAAATCGTCGAGAGCTACACCATGCTCACAATCAACGCTGACGATCACCAGCTCTTTCGCGACTATCACCAGGCCGGAAAAGAAAAGCGCATGGTCGTGATCCTGCCTGAAGGAAGCTATAACGACTGGTTGACGTGCGGCGCGGCGCGCACGCGGGAGTTCTTGAATCCTTATCCTCATGACATGCTGGCGGCGACGTCGATGTAGCAACATGCCAACTGGATGTTTCATCATCCTCTAGAAGCGATGAGACGCGCTGATGAAACACCCGCGTCGAATGATGCGCGCCGATTCCCGCTTTCAGCCCGGCGGGCTGGCTGCCGCAGAAAGATCGCCCTCACTGCCACCGCCACCACCGATCGACTTGTAAAGATTGGCCACGGCAAGCCGCTCCTGCGTGCGCACCTCGATCAACGAAAGCTGATCCGCGAAGCTGCGGCGCTGCGCATCCAGATACTGCAATTGCCCGTCGATGCCGGCTTCGTACCGGATTTTCGACAGGCGCAGCGTCTCTGCCGTGGACGCCGCCAGCGCTGCCCGCGCCTGAACTTCCTTCGCCAGCGTGCGGCGTGCAGCAAGCGCATCGGCGACCTCGGTAAACGCGTTCTGCACAGTGCCTTCATATGCCGCCACGGCCTCGTCGCGGCGCGCCGTCGCGAGGTCCAGGCCCGCCACATTTCTGCCGCCGGAGAATATCGGCAGACTGATCTGCGGCATGAACTGCCATGCGCCCGAACCGCTGCTGAACAGATTCGAGAGTTCGGTGCTGGATGAGCCAAACGCACCCGTCAACGAGATGTTCGGAAAGAAGGCTGCGCGCGCCGCGCCAATGCTGGCGTTGCGGCCGCGAAGCCGGCTCTCGGCCGCGAGTACGTCCGGACGCCACTCCAGCAATGACGACGGCAGCCCGGCATCCACGTCGGCGAATAACGGACCCACATCATCCGTGAGGTCGACGGCTGCCCCAGGCTGCATACCCGTCAACAGCGTGAGCGCATTGCGCGCTTGCGCAACTTCTCGTGCCGTTCGCTCCTGCTCGGCGCGGGCTTGCTCAACCAGCCCAACTGCCTCCTGATAGTCAAGCGCCGACGCTGTGCCGGATCGCTCACGCAACGTGAATAGTTGCAGCGATTCCTCGCGCGCCGCAAGCGTGCGCAATGTGAGGGCGTTGCGTTGCTGCGCACTGCTCTGCATAAGATAGGCATTGGCCACGTCATAGATCAGGTTGAGTTGCACATTGCGCACCCCGTGTGCCGTGGCGAGATACTCCTCGAAGGCCGCTTCGGAAAGATTGCGCACGCGTCCGAACAGATCCAATTCGAACGCGCTTGCCGCCACATTGGCCTGGAATACATTGCCAGTGACTTGCGTGCCCGCTGGTGACACATCCGCAGGCGTGCGCTGGCGCGTCATCGACCCGGCCAGTCCGATCGCGGGAAGACGGTCGGCCCGCTGCACGCCGTACTGCGCCCTCGCCGCCTCCATATTGCTCACGGCTTGCCGAAGATTGCGGTTATGCGCCAACGCGAGCGCAACGATATCGCGCAGCCGATCGCTCACGATGAACCGCTGCCAGTCCAATGGCGCCTCCGCGAGAGGACGCGACGGGCCATCGGTAACGTCACCCTCCCATGCGCTGGGAATCGGTGCGGTCGGCCGCTCGTACGTGGGTGCCAGCGAGCACCCTGCCAAAGCCACGCTCAGCGCCAGCACTGTGCCGCGCACGATCAGCTGAAATGAATGGTGGTACGTCATGGGGCGACTCACTTTGCTTCCTGGGCGGGGGTGTTCGGGGTGTCTACCGCAGGCGCTTTCTTGCCGGTCATGCTTTGCACCCACACATAAAAGATCGGCACGAACAGCACGCCCAGAATCGTGGCGGTAAGCATGCCGCCGATCACCCCCGTGCCGATGGCGCGCTGGCTGGCGGCGCCTGCGCCGCTGGCGATGGCGAGCGGCACCACACCCAGAATGAAGGCGATCGAGGTCATGATGATGGGACGGAAACGAATCCGCGCGGCCTCCATCGCGGCCTCTTTGGCCGAGCGGCCTTGCGCGCGCAAATCCTTGGCGAACTCGATGATCAGAATCGCGTTCTTGGCGGCCAGTCCGATGATGGTGATCAGCCCGACCTTGAAGTAAACGTCGTTGGGCATGTTGAACAACGTGACCGCGCCCACCGCGCCCAATGCACCGATCGGCACGATGAGCATCACCGAAAACGGGATCGACCAGCTTTCATATAGCCCCACCAACAGCAGGAATACGACCAGCAACGCGAGACCGATCACGATCGGTGCCTGCGCCCCCGACGCTTTCTCCTGAAACGACAGTCCCGTCCATTCATACCCGATACCCGGCGGTAATTCGGCGGCCAAGCGTTCCATTTCCGCCATCGCTTGACCGGAGCTGTAGCCCGGTTTGGCATCGCCCATCAACTTGATACCGGGGTAGCCGTTGTAACGCACGACCTGCACCGGCCCATGCGACCAGGCGATCTCGGTGAACGCGTCCAGCGGCACCAGTTCACCACTGCGATTGGGCACATAGAGACGCTTCAGATCTTCGGGCGTGGTGCGTGCATCCGGCCGGGCTTGCACGATCACGCGCTGCATGCGACCCACGTTGGCAAACTCATTGATTTGACTCGACCCAAAGGCCGTCGACAGCGTGGTGTTGATCGCGTCGAAAGCAATGCCAAGGGCTTGCGCCTTGTCGCGATCTACCTTGAGTTCGATTTCCGGCGCATCGGCCAGCCCTTCCATGGCCACGTAGGCAATGGATTCCGAAGCGTACGCCTTGCCCATGAGCTGATCGCGCGCTTGCAACAATGCCTCGCGCCCCAGTCCTGCCCGATCCTGCAAGCGCAACGAGAACCCATTGCTGTTGCCCATGCCCTCAACGGGCGGTGGCGATACCGCGAACACCGTACCGTCGCGCGCTTCGGCAAAGCGGGCATTGATGGTGTTGACGGCGCTTTCGGCCGACTCCGCTTTCGACCGTTCTGCCCAATCCTTGAACATGACGAAGGAGAGTCCGGCATTCTGGCCCGATCCGGAGAAGCTGAATCCCATGATGGACAACGTGGAGCTTACCGACGGGATGTCAGCAGCTACCTGGCCGATCTCATCGATCGTGGCTTTCGTGCGCGGCAATGTGGCACCGGGGGCCAGTTGCGTATCGACCATGATGTAGCCCTGATCCTCGACCGGCAGGAAGCCCGAGGGCAAACGGCCATACGCAAAGGCCAGCACCGCAATCAACGCGGCGTACACCACCATGCAGCGACCCACACGCTTGAGCGAGCGGTTGTTCAGACTGGCATAGCCGTTGGTGAGCCGGGAAAACTTGCGGTTGAACCAACCGAAGAAGCCCTTCTTTTCGTGATGACCTTTGGCAATGGGCTTCAAAAGCGTGGCGCACAGTGCGGGCGTCATGGTCAACGCCAGAAAGCCCGAAAACATGATCGATACGGCAAGCGAAATCGAGAACTGGCGATACACGATGCCGACCGATCCGCTCATGAAGGCAAGCGGCAGAAATACCGCGGCCAGCACCAGTGTGATGCCCACGATCGCGCCCGATATCTGACTCATGGCCTTGAGGGTCGCCTCCTTCGGCGACAACCCCTCTTCGGCCATGATGCGCTCTACGTTTTCGACCACCACGATGGCATCGTCGACCAGAATGCCGATGGCCAGCACCATGCCGAACATGGTCATCATGTTGATCGAAAAGCCCAGCAGCAACATCACTCCGAGCGTGCCGAGCAGGCAGACCGGCACGACCACGATCGGAATGAACGTGTAGCGAAAGTTCTGCAAGAACAGGAACATCACCACGAACACCAGCGCGATCGCTTCGAGGAGGGTGTAAACCACTTTCTCGATCGCAACCTTCACAAACACCGATGTGTCGTAAGGGGTTGCATATTCGATGTCTGCCGGAAAACCGTTTGAGAGTTCGGCCAGGCGTGCCTTCACGCCTTCTGCCGTCGCAAGCGCATTGGCACCAGGAGCGAGTTGTACCGCAACGCCGGCGGCAGCCTTGCCGTCGATCTGCGAATTGAAGGTGTAATCCTGGCTGCCCGTGACCACCTCGGCCACATCGCTCAACTTCACAACCGACCCGTCTTCATTGGCGCGCAGCACGATATTGCCGAACTCCTCGGGGTCTTGCAGTTGGCCGCGCACCATCACTGTGGCGGTGATCTGTTGATCGGGCGTTCCGGGTTGCGCACCGATGCTGCCGGCCGGAACCTGCACGTTCTGCGACGCGATGGCGTTGTTCACGTCAGCCGGCGAAAGACCGAAGCCGACAAGCTTGGCGGGATCGATCCAGACACGCATGGCGCGCTCGGAGCCGAACATCTGCACCCGCCCCACCCCGGCCACGCGGCGAATCTCGTTATTCACATTACGCGCGGCGTAATCCGCCAGGCCCACAGGATCCTTGTCACCATTCTTGTAGGTGAGCGTGTAGATCAGCAGAAAGTTGCTGCTGGCCTGCTCGACCTGCAAGCCCTGCTGCGTAACCGAACTCGGTAACCTTGCCTCGACCCGCTTGATCCGATTCTGCACATCGACTTGCGCCAGATCGGGATCGGTGCCGGGCGCAAACGTGACGTAGGTCTCGGACTGGCCGCTCGAACTGCTCGTGGACTCGTAATACAGCAGGCCCTTTGCGCCATTGAGTTCCTCTTCGATGAGGCTCGTCACGCTCTCGTTGATCGTTTGCGCCGAGGCGCCGGGATAGTTTGCGGTGATCAGGATTTGCGGCGGCGCAACGGTGGGGTACTGCGCGATCGGAAGATTGGGCAATGCCAGCAGCCCGGCCAGCGAAATGAAGATCGCGACCACCCAGGCAAGATTGGGTCGATTGATGAAGAACTTTGACATGGGAATTCGTCCTGAGCGGGAGCGCGCTCACGGGAGGTTTACGAAGCGGCAGGCGCGCGGGTTTCAGATTGGGCCGCCTTGGTATCGGGACGCACCCGCACCTTGGTGCCCGCCGCCAGCTTCTCGGCGCGTTCGACGATCACGCGATCGCCGGCGTCCAGGCCCTGCGTAATCTGCCAGTTGGCGCCTTCCATCACACCGGTGCGAACGACACGCTCCTGAACGGTGTTGTCTGCGTCCACCAACATGACTTTAGGAATGCCGTCCGACCCCCGCAGAATCGCTTTCTGCGGCACGAAAATGGACTTCGGATCCACGCCGGTCGCGGCACGTACGCGTACGTACATTCCGGGCAGGAGCACACGCTGCGGGTTGGGGAACTCGCCCCGCAGCACCACCTGGCCGGAAGTCGGGTCTACGCTGACCTCGGAAAACAACAATCGTCCGTCTTGCTTGAAATCGGTGTTCTCGAGTTCGATGCTCACGTCGGGATCGCCCGCCGTGCCTTTCCCCAATGCGCCGCTCGCGTGGGCCGCACGCAGCCGGATCAGATCGGTCACGGATTGCTGGAAGTCGGCATAAATCGGATCGAGCTGTTGGATGCGGGCCAACGCCGTCGTTTCGGCACTGCCGATCAAACTGCCCTCCGATACCAGCGAGCGGCCGATGCGGCCGGAGACGGGTGCCTTGACGGTGGTGTAGCCCAGATTCAGCTCGGCGGTTTGCACCTCGGCCTTGGCCGCCGCACGATCGGCTTGCGCCGACTTCAACGCCGACACCGCATTGTCGTATTCCTGCTGGCTGACGGCACGCGCTTTGGCGAGGGGTTCATAGCGCCGCACCAGCGTGGTGGCTTGATGCACTTCAGCCTCGGTACGTTGCAAGGCGGCTTTGGCCCGGGCCAGCGCAGCCGCCATTGGCGCAGGATCGAGCGTGTACAACACCTGCCCCGCCTCGACCTCCGAGCCCTCTTCGAAATTGCGCTTCTCGATCAGCCCCGACACACGAGCGCGCACCTCAGCCGTACGCACCGCGGCGATACGGCCTGGAAGCGTGGCGTCGATCTGACGCGGGGCGGGTTGCACCTCGAGCACCGTGACCTCAGGCGCGTCCGACGGATTTGCGTTGGCTTGGCTGCCATCGTCGCCATTACCGCAGGCACTCAGCACCATGCAAAGCGCCACCGCGGTGATGGAAATCTTGAGGGGAAAGTGGGTGCGCGGCATCGGAGAAGTCCTAGGAAAGCGTGGTTTTGTGGACGGATTCTACGCTAAATAGACTTTATTAGCTTTAATTGGATCGTTTTTGTTCCTTTAGGGTTGAGTCTGTATCATGGCGGTGCCAGAGGGCGATCACCCGAGTCGCCGCACACGTTAGGAATCGAATATGGCCATGTCCGAGGATCAGATGCAACGCGCCCTGGCGGCAGCGCTCAGCACGCATCCCGCAGGCAGTCTGCAAGAGATCGCGAAAGCGGCCGGGATCGGTAAGACGACGCTCTACCGTTTTGCGGCCACCCGCGAGCGCTTGCTCGACGTCATGCGCAAGGAAGGGATGGCGCGTGTCAGGCGAATATTCGAAGACGCCCATCTCGATAGTGCGCCGCCGGTGGAAGCCCTTACCCGCCTGGCGGAAAACCTGCTCACCGAGCGCGAGTTTTGCGCCTTCCTGATGACCGACTATGAAGTGGTGCAGAAGGCAAACTTGAGCGATTCGAATCCGTTTGCGGCTGAGTGGAGCACGCATGAGGCGAGTCTTGAAGGTCTCTTCTTGCGCGGCCAGAAGGACGGGATTTTTCGTCTTGAGCTTCCGGCGAGCTGGATGACGGACGTCTTCAATTCGCTGATGTATACGGTAGTGGACGCCGAACGCCGCGGTCGGCTTGCCCCTGCAAACATGCTCAAGTGGTGGATCGCCACGTTCATTCACGGCTGTGGCGCGCAAGACCCATCACCCGCAGGTCAAACCTGAAACTAATCGCGGGCCGCTTCCCAATCCTCTCGATATTGATCATGGATGTAGCTGCCGACTGGCTCCCGGCGGCTGACCATGTACACGTTTAAATGCCCGACTGAATGCGGCTTGAGACGCATAACCCAGGCGCTCAGCCACGGCGTCGATCGACAGCTTTTCCTTGGCTAGCCATTGGCTGGCGAGACGCATCCGCAGTTCCGTGGCATAGCGCAATGGCGGTGAGCCCATCGTGGCCTGAAATCGTTGCGCAAAAACCGAGCGCGAAATATGCGATTCGGCAGCCAATTCGGCAACCGTCCAGTCTTTGCCCGGTTGACGATGCAGCGCCAGAATGGCACGGGCGAGACGTGGGTCGCGCAAAGCCGCGACAAGACCGGTCGCATGCTCACAGCCGCATTCGATCCATCCACGCAAGATCATTGCGGCCGCCACCTCCGCAAGACGTGCCAACATGCCCGCGAACCCGATGCGTCCAGAGCAAATTTCACGCTTCATGGCGCTTAGAATCGGCGCCAGGTCTGGATAACGATGTTCATCCGTGTTGGCCACCATCACGTCAGGCATCAACTTTCCAAGTCCGTGCATGCCACCAAGATCCAGCGCCATGCAACCGTAGAAAAGCACTGCGCTTGGGGTTGGGTGCGTGCTTGGGCAGGTGTCCACCCCGCTGACTGACTCACCGATGGGGATCGCATCGAACATATCGATCGGTTGACATGCGCCCGCCAAATCCGATGAAAGTTGGTGGGCCGCGCCTTGAGGAACGAAAACCACACTGCCAGGCATCAGCTCGTGTACCGCACCCTCATTCGTGCGTAGAAGCGCTGTGCCCACAGCCACATAGTGAAAGTACGCATGACCTGGCCGATGGTGGAATCCCAGGCCAAACGTGGGCCCGGTTTGAATTCTGCGGTATTGAACACCACGCAAGTGCATCCCCGTCAGCAACTCGCTGATGAGGTCGGACGGCACGGCAAATTGAAGTTTTTCAGTCATTCCGGCGTTTCGATCAAAACATCAAGACTTAGCATCATGGATCATCTGGACGTTCAAACCTAGACTTTCAGCTGCGATAGATATCTAGGAAGTTCAAGATGAGTGATCACGTTATTGATGATGTGCCCAGCGGCATTGCAGACGAGATGTCTGATGTCACACCCTGGATGGCAGTCTTCTCCCTGGCAATGGGCGTCTTCGGCCTGCTGACGGCCGAGTACCTGCCAGCAAGTTTACTGACACCGATGGCCTTTGACCTCGGCGTGTCGGAGGCGTTGGCGGGTCAAGCAGTGACCGTGACGGCAGTTGTCGCGTTGTTCGCCGGTTTGCTCGTGCCTCATCTGACGCGTAAGTTCGACAGACGTGTCGTGCTGCTCAGCTTCTCCGTACTCATGATCGCCTCCAACCTCCTCGTGGCGCTGTCATCAAGTCTGATCGTTTTGTTAGTGATGCGCATCCTGCTTGGCATTGCGTTGGGAGGATTCTGGAGCATGGCCGCAGCGGTTGCCATGCGTTTGGTTCCGGCCAAGCGCGTACCGCGCGCGCTCTCTATCATCTTCAGCGGTATCGCGGTGGGAACCGTCGTTTCGGTGCCATTAGGAAGCTATCTGGGTGGGCTTTATGGCTGGCGCAGCGCATTTTTTGCGGCCGCCGCAGTGGGAGCGCTGACATTGATCTTCCAGTGGTTCACACTTCCTGCGATGGCACCACGTAAGGCGCTGCATACCGCATCGGTCATGGCGTTGCTGCGCCGCCCGGGTATTGCGATAGGCATGATGGGATGCGTGCTTGCGCATACGGGCCAGTATTCCCTATTCACATACATTCGCCCGGCCCTCGAAAGCGTTTCCCAGATCAACGTGGACGAACTGTCGCTGATGTTGTTGGGATTCGGTGCCGCCAATTTCGTCGGTACCTTGCTGGCCGGTTGGCTGATGGAACGTAGCCTGCGTGCCACCTTGGTATTGATGCCGGCGTTGGTTGGCATCGCTGCCCTCGGCATGGTCCTGATCCCCGTCCAAACAACGGGATTGGCATTGTTGGTTGCCTTGTGGGGCCTGGCTTTCGGAGGCGTTCCAGTGGCGTGGTCGAACTGGGTCGCACGCGCCGTCCCGGATCAAGCGGAAACTGCCGGAGGGATGGTTGTGGCGGCTGTGCAATCCTCAATCGCTGCTGGTGCAGCGCTAGGCGGACTTGTATTCGGGCTCGGCGGCGTCACCGGCGTATTCGTCACGGCAGGTGCAGTCATGCTTCTCGCCGCCCTTGTCATTGGACGATGGGTTCGGGTGGCGACACCCCAGCATGGTGTGAACGCAGTCCTGGCGACGCACGCTTGAAAAAGGCCTCAGCGCAACGCACCGGTCAGATATCGCCAGCCCGCTGGTTTCCCAAGCTCAATGCTTTGTCGCGCAGTAGCGCAATAAGTGCATGCGGTTGAAGCGGCTTGCCGAGATGCGTGTCGAAGCCCGCCTCCAATGCCTTCGCGCGATCCTGCTCGCGGGTGAAAGCAGTATGCGCGACGGCAAAAATGGCGGGCTTGCCCTGGTCGATCTGGAGTTTGCGTACGGCACGCATCAGGTCGTAGCCATCTCGCCCCGCCATGCCGATATCGCTTACGAGGACGTCCGGCCAGTGTTGCCCCGCCAAGGCAATCGCAACGTCGTAGTTGGGCGCACTGTTCACCGTGGCACCGGCTTCCGACAACACCAGGGTGAGAATTTCGCGAGCGTCTGGATCATCTTCTGCCACGAGCACATGCAAGCCCGAGAGTTCAGGCGCGGGCGTCTGCGTGCTGTGCGATTCGTTTACCGTCGTGAGCTCGCCATCCGGCACGACCTTCAACACCGCCGTGAACACTGCGCCTTGCCCTTCGCCTTTGCTTTCGGCGGTGATCGTGCCGCCATGCAATTCAGCCAGGTTCTTGGTAATGGACAGCCCCAGGCCCAGTCCGCCGTGGATGCGGCTGTCGGGCGATTCGCTTTGGCTGAAACGTTGAAAGATATGCGGCAGGAAATCGGGTCGGATACCGCGGCCAGAATCCTGCACCGACACGCGCAAGAGATCGCCGTCGCGTGCAAGTCGAATCACAACCTGTGTATCCGATTCGGAGAACTTGATGGCGTTGGAGGTGAGGTTCCACAGAATCTGTTGGAATCGCGTGCCGTCCAGCCATGCGGGTTCATCGGCATCTTGCATTTCCAGCACAATCTCAACACGCTTGCTCTGTGCTTGCACGCGCAAGGCATCCAGCGATTCGGTCACGAGTGCTTCGGGCGCCACCCATTCGCGGTGCAACCGCAATTTGCCGGAGCTGATTCGCGAGACGTCGAGAATGTCCGAGATCAGACGGGCCTGCGCTTTCACGCTACGCGCGATCGCCGAAAGGCCTTTTTCAAGTTGTTCCGGCGTGCGCTTGCCCACGAGCAGCACATGCACCCAGCCACCGATCGCATTCAGCGGGTTGCGCAATTCATGCGAAAGCACCGCGACGAAATCGTCCTTGGTGCGACTCTGCTGTTCGGCGGCGGATCGCGCGGCCTGCTCGCGCTCCAGGACTTCACGACGGCGGCGTTCCAGCTCGTACCGCTCGGACACGTCGAGCGCGATCCCCACACGCAAGCCGGGCTCGATATGCGTCGACACGGTCCATTCCAGACGGATGGTGGTGCCATCGGGTTTGGTCAGCGGAAAGCTCTCCTTCCATGAGCCGGGCGACACTGTCGAACGTGTCATTCTCGACTGCACGAAAGCCGCTTTTTCCGGCGGTGCGAAAGCACTCACCAATTGGCCCAGCAAGGCGTCGCGTCCGCGTCCCAGCGTGGCGATCAACGCGGGATTGACATCGGCGAACCGTCCCTGATCGTCGATCAGTGCCATGCCGGTAGGCGCCTGATCATAGATGGCGCGAAACCGTGCCTCGCTGGTGCGCAACCGGTCCTCCGCCATGCGGGCGCGAATCAACGCCTGCAAGGTCGCGATGAGTACGGCCGGCTCGACGGGATGCACGAGATAGGCATCGGCGCCAGCGTCCAGACCGGCCACCTTGTCGGCACTTTCCACGAACGCCGCCGAAAGATGGATGATCGGCAGGGTCATTGTGGCATCGTCTGCGCGCAGGCGGCTGCACACCTGAAACCCGTCGATGTCGGGCAGATGCACATCGAGCACGACGGCGGCCACACCCTCCACGGCGAGCGCGAGCGCTTCGGTGCCCGTTCCCGCTTCCTCGGTCTGAAAGCCGGCAGCGCGAATAACGCGCGCCGTGGCATAGCGCGTGGTGGGGTTGTCGTCGACAACCAATACGGTATGCAGGGATCGGTCTATGGTCGCACTGATCATCGGTCGAGAAGGCATGATCATTCCGGAGCGTTCATGTGGGTGACGGGAAGCACTGCGGGCACCGTGATTGAAAAGACGGAGCCCTCGCCCAACGCGCTGGTGACGTCGACGGTGCCGCCGAGCAGCGTCGCCAATTGCTTGCTGAGCGATAGTCCCAGACCTGTGCCGCGCAAGCGCTTCTGGATCGGCGAATCCACCTGACTGTAGTCGTCGAACAAAGCGCTGTGGTGTTCGGTGGCGATACCGATGCCGGTATCGCTGACGGAAAATCGCACAAACCGGTCGTCCTGCCTGACGGCACTCACCCGCACTTCGCCTTGCAAGGTGAACTTCAACGCGTTGGAAATGAAGTTGCGCAGGATCTGTGAGAGCTTGCGATCGTCGGTGTAGATGCGCCCGATATCCACCGGCTCTTCAAAAATCAGCGTGGTGTTGGGGTTGATCAGGCCGGGCTTGAACATACCGCGCAACGCGGAAAAGAGATCCACCATCTCGAACCACTCGGGCGACACGTCGACACGGCCGGCCTCTATCTTTGCCAGATCCAGAAGATCGTTGACGATTTCCGCGAATTCGGTCGCTGTGCTTTCGATGAAGTGAACCTGCTTCTCCTGCTCGGGCGTCAGCGGCCCGTCGATGCGGTCCGTGAGCAAGCGCGTGATGCTGAGAATCGAGCTGATCGGGGTGCGAAACTCATGGCTCATGTAAGCCAGAAAACGGCTTTTCAATTCGGTTGCGCGCTTGAGCTGCTCAGCCTGAGCATCGAGTTCGGCATACAGCGCAACCACCCCGCGGTTGGTTTCATCCAGCTCTTCGCGCAGGGCATCGAGCTGCAAACGGGCCTCGGCCAGTTCCTGCGTGATGGGCAGGCAATCTTGCGAGTCGGCAGGCGTGGGCATGAGGGTCGTCCTAGGCGTTCAGGCGCAGCACGACTACGGTCGCATCGTCGCGCAAGCGTGAGTGGTCGCGCAGCAGAACGGCTGCGATGATGGAAGGATCGCGTCGCAGCAGGGGCTGGATCGTTTCCGGCTTCCAGCGCGTGGCCAGGCCGTCACTGTGAAAGATCACGATTGCATGTTCGGGAATGTCGACGTCCGCGATTTCAGGCTTGCGAATTTGCGCACCGGCCGTGCCGTGCTGGGTGACGAGGGATTTGTCGAACACGCCGGACACCACACGCCCGACGATGTTGCCTGCCCCCACGTAACGCAGCTTGCGCGCGGCAACGTCGATCGTGGCGACGCACAACGCCGCGCCGCGCGTGGCCTGGAGACCGACGTGCGTGCGCTGAACGATGTCCTGAATGTCGGCGCCGGGCGCGGCAGCAAAGATATCGACGGCTGCCGACGACGCCTTTGCCGCCTCGGGACCATGTCCGAGTCCGTCGATGATCGTGAGGGCGATGCGGGCGTCATCCCAGCCGGCCGCCCAGGCGTCGCCGCACTCGATTTCTCCGGCAACAGGCAGGCATACCGCGCCGAGCCGCATGACTGGGGCGGCCGCCGACAAACCGGTCTCCCGGCCCGCACGCAGCCGTGCCACGATGACGGTTCCGCCAGGTGTCGCGGTGTGAATATCGAAATCGTTGGACAGCCGTTTGACGGCACCCATCCCGATACCCGCCGTACTTCCGGATGAATGCCCATCCGTCATGCATGTGGACAGATCGTCCATCCCCGGCCCATCGTCGATGGACAGGAGCTCGACTTCCGCCACATCCGCGCGCGCTGCGATGAGCAGTCGGCCATTGACGGCGTGCCGCAACAGGTTGGTGCCGAGTTCGGTGATGACCAACGCCAATCGCCCTGCATCGTCTGGGCTCCATGGCCATGACTCGACCGCGCGCGCTGCAAAGCGGCGGGCCTCACCGATGCGGCTCTCGTCCTCGATCGGAAAAGCCGTGTGCGTCCAGCCGCGAATCACTTCCACTTCGTGATACTCACGCGAGTTCCAGCACCCGGGGTGGAGGCGACCTCGAAGTCGTTCACCAAGCGCTTGCTGCCCGGCAGGCCCAAGCCCATGCCGCTGCCGCTGGTCCAGCCGTCCGACATCGCGAGCGTCAGATCGGCAATGCCCGGCCCTTGATCTTCGAAGTGCAACTGCAGACCGCGACGCGCGTTGCGTTCGACGAACTCCCAGCGCATCTGCCCGCCGCCGCCATGAATGAGCGTATTGCGTGACAATTCACTCGCCGCAGTCACCATTTTCGTGAGGTCGACCAACGACAGCTTCAAATCCTGGCAGAGCGCGCGCACCATCTGACGGCTGGCCACAATGTGCTGCTCGGACTGCAAGGGGAGCGTACCCGTGGGCTCAACGGCCAAAATGATTCCCCTGACGGGATCTTTCGAGCATGGCCATACCGCGCTCAACGTTGAGCGCCGTGCGAACGCCGTCAAGCGAGAGTCCAAGCTCGACGAGCGTAATCGCCACGGCGGGCTGCATACCCACCACTACCGTATCGGCAGAGAGAATGCGGGCGATGCTCGAGATGTTCGTCAGCATTCGGCCAACGAAAGAATCGACCATTTCCATGGCGGAGATGTCGATCATCACACCATCGGCACCCGTCTTGATGATCTGTGCCGCAAGGTCGTCCTGCAGGGTAAGCGCGGTCTGATCCTGCATGTCGACCTGAATGGTCACCAGCAGTGTGGCGCCCATACGAAGGATTGGAATGCGATCCATGATGCTCAGGCTTCCCGGGAAACGCGCCACCCGCTCTGGCGCATCGCCAGCGCCAGCGCGTCGGCCAAAGTGGCCTTGGTCGTAATGCCTTGCAAGTCGATGCCAAGATGCACGATGGTTTGTGCAATCTGCGGTCGAATGCCACTGATGATGCACTCCGCGCCCATCAAGCGAATGGCGGTAACGGTTTTCAAGAGATGTTGGGCAACCAGCGTGTCGACGGTGGGCACACCCGTAATGTCGATAATGGCGATCTCCGATCCCGTATCCACAATGCTCTGGAGCAGGGTTTCCATCACGATCTGGGTGCGATTGCTGTCCAGCACCCCAATCATCGGCACCGCCAGCACGCCCTCCCAAAGTTTCACCACGGGGGTCGACAGCTCCAGCAACTCCTCTTGCTGGCGTCGAATGACGTCCTCACGGGCCAGTTGAAACACGGTCACCGTGTGCTGAGCAAGTCGATCGACGGCAGTCGAGATGGCCAGGAGTGCGCCAGCCAGATCACCAGGATTCGATGCCTGGAGTCGTTGGGTGATATCGAACAGCGGCTTTTTGAGCGCAAGGAGAAACTGGCTCGTCTCTCCCGCCGATTGACCCTTTGCGGCGCGCGATTTTGAAAGCGCGGCAAGAAGGTCGCGCATCGGTGCCCAGCCGGCAGCCGCTTTCAGCGTGGCCGTTTCACTGCCCCCCTGAACGGCATCAGCCAAAACACGCAAGATGTTGCGGGCTTCGGTGGCGACGGCCCGACGCTCGGTGGCATCGTGCAATTCGAGATCGGACAGCCAGGCGTCGATCAGGCTGTCGGCATTTTCTTTCAAAGCAGCTGAAAGGACTTGATTTTCACTCATCATGAATTCTCTCGAATTGGACCGGGCGGATCACCCTTCACTCCAAATGTAAAACTATGTTTGGCAGGCGCGTGAGCTTAGCAGAACCTTGGTATAGCGCGCGTGAAATTCGATGTGACGCCGTTCAGCATTGCAGCGATGCAACAGCATGGCGCTCCGCACTGTAAAACGGCAATGTTTTGGCCAATCTGCGAATCAGCGTGCCCCCTCTTTTCACCTGATCCAACGGTACGGGTTCAATCTACGTCAGATTCAATCCGCCGTCCGACAGCAGTATCTCGCCGGTCAAGTAGTCTGACTCGACCAGCAACGCAACCGCTTTGGCGATGTCGTCCGGGCTGGCTGCCCTGCGCATCGGGGCACGAGTACGCCACAACGCCTGTGCACTCGTCCAATCTGCGGTCATCGGTGTGTCGACCAGACCCGGTGCCACAGCGTTGACGCGAATGTCTGGCCCAAGCGACACCGCGAGCAACCTCGTCATGTGATTCAGCGCCGCTTTGCTTACCGCATAGGGAATCGATGCGCCCTTGGGGCGGATACCGGCATGCGAGCTGATGTTTACCACGCAACCTGCTCGACGGTGGCGGGCAGCATCGCGCAGCGCCGACTCGGCCAATGTGACGAGGTGGAACGGCGCCACCACATTGACCTCGTTGAGTTCGTGCCAAACGGTTGAATTGGCCGCGGCAAGGTCGCCGTGTGGAATGACTCTGCTAATGCCGGCGTTATTAACCAGAACGTCCAGTTGCCCCCATGCCGCGATCGCCTCGTCAATAAGTCTGACCCGATCAGCTTCGAGCGCAAGATCAGCCTGCACGTAAATAGCCTGCTTCATTTCGGCAGCCATTGCGCGCCCGATAGTCGCCGATTCTCTTGAATGGATCACCACCGCATAGCCCGCCCTGCTTAGTGCGCGTGCAATGGCTGCGCCGATACCGGAGGTGGATCCTGTCACCAACGCGACCCGCAACACGTCATCGATCGCCGGATTAGGATTCATATGAATAAGCTCGAATGGGTTGATTAGATAGCCGTCACCGTAGCATTAAGCGGACAACGTCTGCGTACCTCAACGAACCATGTCACCGGGTACCACCAAACGCAGCATTTCATATCGATTTTCCAATGCATTACGTCTAATTTCTTAATTTTTTAATTCGTCGAAACGCTCACGGATGCTAACTTCTGCGCGTTAGTCGCGAATTGAACTAGCTTAAATTCGGTCATTGATTCCACCGCCCCTCGCGGGTAAACACCTAGCTTGCTAATCATTGACAAAGCGAAGGGCTTGGCCAAGACTCGATTAATTGCAAGCCATCAAGCGCCACAGACCAAATTCTGAGGTGCAAATTTGCATGCAACTCTGCAGTCTGATTCGACAGCATTCCAACAATAAGAAATTCGAATTAAAGACTTGGTTTTTTCAAGACGCTCGGTAGCCTCGGTTTGCCTTGAGGCTAGGTCGCGAACATATAGGTTTCGCTGCAGACGATTGCTTGATGACCAATTTATTTTTGCTTGTAAATCGATGGCGTTTCGATCCCTACTTGCTCATCGCCATCGATCTGTAGTCTGCAATTCAAGCCACTTCCCGCCCAAGCCTGTCCGCCTGCGCGCGCTATGGGCCTAGTCGACATTATTTTTTTTCTCATTTGCAATGGCGGCGACGGCTCGTCTTCACCTTGGCTGACGCGTACGCACCGCAGGTCGTGCTTCGATAAAAACCATCCATGAGGTTCGAGATGAATGCAAAACTGCTATCCAGTATGTTCGCCGCTGCGGCTCTCCTGACGTTGGGCAACACGCCGACACTCGCCCAGGCGCCGCCTAAGCCTCCAAACATTCTCGTTATCATGGGGGACGATATTGGGTGGTTCAATATTGGCGCTTATCATCAGGGCATGATGGCAGGCAAGACGCCCAATCTTGACCGTCTGGCGATGCAGGGCATGCGATTCACCGACTATTACGCTGAAGCAAGTTGCACAGCGGGCCGCGCAAACTTCATCACTGGCGAGCTGCCGGTGCGCACGGGCCTCACCACCGTGGGTCAGGCTGGCTCCCCGGTAGGCATTCCAGCACAGGCTCCAACGATTGCCACGGCCTTGAAGGCAATGGGATACGCCACCGGTCAGTTCGGCAAAAACCATTTGGGCGACCTGAACGAATTTTTGCCGACGGTACATGGATTCGACGAATTTTTCGGCTATCTATATCACCTGGACGCGATGGAAGACCCATCGCATCGAAACTACCCACAGGAACTGCTGGCCAAGCTCGGGCCACGCAATATGGTGCACAGCTGGGCTACCAGCACCGATGACGCTACTGTGCAACCGCGTTGGGGCAAGGTCGGCAAACAACGCATTGAGGATGCCGGCCAGCTCTATCCAAAAAGGATGGAGACGGTGGACGATGAAATCCGCGATCGCGCATTGGGCTTCATCGATAAAGCCAACACGGAGGGCAAGCCATTTTTCGTGTGGCTCAACCCGACAAGAATGCATGTCGTGACGCACCTGTCTGAAAAGTATGACGCCATGAGGAATTCTGAAAATGGTTGGTCGCTGCAAGAGGCCGGTATGGCTCAGTTGGATGACGACGTCGGCATCGTCCTGCAGAAGCTGAAAGACCTTGGCATCGATGACAATACGATCGTCGTGTTCACCACCGATAACGGCGCGGAGAACTTCACGTGGCCGGATGGCGGACAAACGCCGTTCGCCGGAGGCAAAGGCACTGCGATGGAGGGCGGATTTCGCGTCCCCGCCCTGCTTCGTTGGCCCGGCAAAGTGCCCGCCGGTACCGTTGAAAACGGCATAGTGTCAGGCATGGACTGGTTTCCCACGTTTCTGACCGCCGCAGGCAACCCCGGCATCGTCGAGGAATTCAAGCGCGGCAAACAATTGGGCGACGTGAACTACACCGTGCACTTGGATGGATACGACCAAACGGCACTTATTACCGGCAAGGGACCCTCCGCGCGCCATGAGATCATTTACTTCACCGAAAGCTCACTTTCCGCTGTACGCATCAACGACTACAAGTATCGCTTCACGGATCAGCCAGGCGGTTGGCTGGGTGCCACCGAGAAAGTCGATTGGCCGATTCTGACCAATCTAAGGCTCGATCCGTTTGAACGCACCGGTTTGCCGTCATCCACAGGAGGATCGCTGTCCTTCTACAACTGGTTCGTCTACGAGTTTTGGCGCTTTCAGTTTGTCCAGGATGAGATCGGCAAGCTAGCACAGTCAGCCATCGAATTTCCGCCCATGCAGCGCGGTGCCAGTTTCAATATGGAGGCTGTCAAAGCGCAAATCATGAAAGCGATGCAGGCTAGCGTAAACCGCTGAGGCAAGTGATGTAGTGATCCGTATGGGGAGCAATTTGCGTAGCCGAATGGGCACGCAAATCCCCGACGGTTGCGAGTCGTCGACCAACGGAGATTCAGGCGCGCAACGTCGTTGTGCCAAGTTCTGCTGATTTTATTCGCAGCGTCATCACGCACATCTCCGCATGTCGAACCTCGAATGCCGCCTGCGCATACTCCGCATAGCCACGCGATGTGATGGAAAGTCTCTGGTTGCTGCTAAGGCGAATCAGCCGTCTCTCAAGCCGATGTAATCGCCGTAATGCCGACAACAAATCCATGTGATGTCCTCGAAGCGTATTTGCCACCGCCGTCACGAATTGTCCAAACAAGGATAGTCGCAATAACTTGATATACAAGTGCCTTTTTCTCCTCCGAATGGTCTATTGCGATCACCTCTTGCGAGGGTTCGAAATACGCAGCCGAGGCGTGGCGGAGCGCAGCTATGCGACGTCAAATTTAGTGCTTCCGGAATTCATGCCGTCATGTCACTATCAAGCGGTCGGTCGGCTCACACCACCGACCGTGAGCGCGGCCAAGCACGCAATCTTCGAGCTGCTCGTACGACTTGACTACTGATCGTCCAACGCAGTTGCATCGGTGCCAAGCGCACGGGGAGATGCAAATATGTCGTGGTCCAGTTCATATGCTGTCATGCGCAGCCCAACGCTCGCATCCCGCTTTTCTCGTGCCAATACGCCTGCCGTACTCGGCCAACTGATCGCGTCCTCCCAGGGGCCACACTCCCTGAGCGTGGTTGCCGCCGCACGACGACACACGACCGCCGCAGCCTGACCCACCCTTACCGCCGAGAGACGCTTGTGCGGCCGCAACGTTGCGCCCCCCGCGGGCTTATCGGTGCACGTCGATATCCGGCCAACGCACCCCGCGACGGCCCAACACACCAGTGAGGTAGACATGAATGCGACCACCTTTCGCAAATTATGTTTGGGCAGCGCTGCAGCGCTGATCCTGGCAGGCTGCGCATCCGATCCGCCAAAGGAATCGGGTTACCTGTCGAACTATTCGATGTTGCACAAAGAAGATGCGCCGGGCGGGGGTAGCCGGCTGGTGTACGAAAACCCCGCCTTCACGCCCACCACTTACGATGCCGTGTGGCTGGAGAAAGTCGAGTTCTACCCCGCTCCCGAACCCACCGACAAAGTCTCGATGCAGACGCTCAATGAGATTGGTGCCTATGCCGATAGCAGTCTGCGCCAGAAGATCGGCCAGCGCATGCGGTTGGCAGATGGCCCGGGGCCCGGTGTCGCGCACGTGCGCATTGCCATCACAGCCGTAGGCGCGCAAACCGAAGCGCTTAAAGCCTATCAGTACATCCCGATCGGTCTGGCAATCACCGGTGCGGTTGCGCTGGTCGAGGGGGGACGTCCAGAAGCGGCGTCGGTGTCGATCGAGTCGAAGGTCACCGACAGCCGCACCCAGCAACTGCTTTTTGCCTCCGTTCGGTCGGGCGACGGCACGCGCATCAAGTCGGTGGATCAAGGCGCGAAGGCTGTTCAACCCAACGATCTTAAGCCGCTTATCGACAAATGGACCGAGGGCGCAGCCAATCAACTAAGCAAGTACATTCGGCCAAAGTGAAATGACGTGAAATGACGTGATGTGAAATGAGGTGTTCCGATCATTGCGCGTTGCCCCAAGCTCAAGCAACGCGCAATGATCGTTCCGACCGTTTCAGAACCGCGCGGTCAAGCCGAGCATCGGCCCGTGCTGAATCATGCGGTAGCCGAAGTCGCTGCTTTGATAGTCGACGCCGATGGCGCGATACCCGGCCGACACCGACCACCGCTTGTCGAATTGATACCCGACTGCAGTCAGAACATCCCAGTCGTACTTGGAGCCGCCCGCACCCACCAGCCCCCACATCGTGACAAACCACTTTTCATTCAGATCCAAACGCGTTTTCGCCCCCACAGTGGCGTCGACCCACGTTTTTGTGCGCGAGTTGCTGTAATTGGGAAACGCAGCAGGCGTGGAAAAACTGACGGTGCTTTTGAGCGAGAATACACGCGCGCCGGCCAGCAGATCGAGAGTGCCCCAGTCACCCTCCATCGCGCGATAGCTGCCCGCAGCCAGGCCCACGAAGTCCTCGAGGCGCACTTTAGCCGTCACCTCACCGAATCGGCCAGTCGCACGATCGGACACCTTCACATAGATCGTCTCTCCCACGAAACCAAACCGGCCGCGTCGCGCTTCGACAATGCCCATGGCGCCGAAATCAAGCACCCGCGCTATATCGCTGAAACTCGTATTGACAGAAGCAGTGGGCAGGCGCCCAAGCCGCGTATCGCCACGAACGCCTGCAAACCAACCATACACAGTGACCGACCCCGACCATTCCGGCGTAATGCGGCGGAAATCAGGCGAGGTGGAAGGTGCGACGACAGGTGCGACGGCTTCTTGAGCGAAAGCCGCCGCGCCTAGCGTGCAACCTAGCAAGACAACACAACCCTGTTTGATCCTCATGACTGACTCCTTGAAATGCCGGCGTGCGATGACCGGCAGCCTATGTGGAGCGCCGGTGTCGATCGAACTGGAGGTCACCTGGCGAATGCAGGCTTGAGGCGAACTGCGGTATATCGTGGGGCATGCTGCCGCACCATTTTGGGCCACATCCGCAAATGCGCCAGCAATCGCTATCCCGGATCGCCAAAGCCTCGCGTAAGGCGTACGCTGATTGGCTTCAAAAACCGACACCCGCCACATTGATGCGCAGCCGTACCCCCATCGGCTGCTAAGCCGACGAATTAAATTTCGGGTTGTATACGTCACCTGCTCCAACATGTTTCAAACCCGTAAAAACCGCCACCAAATCCGTATGTCACAGCTCTAATCCTCCCGACCCGATGTAATGCGGCCTTCATTACCAATAGGAGATGCGGGCGTGTCGATTACTTCAGCCGTAGGCATGGGCCGGGCCAATAAGCCGCAAGACGTGGGCGCGATTCAAAAGCTGCTCAATGGCCATATTCGTCGGGTGCCGGGTGCTACCCCTCTGAAAGAAGACCGCCTGTTTGGCGGGCAAACCGCCAGCGCCATCAAGGGCTTCCAGAAGGCCATGGGTATGGGTGCACCTGATGGCGTGGTGGACGTGGGCGGCCGTACGCTGCAGACGTTGCAGCAGCGCCCGGAAGTGTTTCGTATGGAAACCCGCACCAATCGCAGCGCGTTGTCGCAGTCGGGCACGTCGGCTGGCAATAGCGAAGGATCGGCTGCCAACCTCGATCGCCGCACGCGCATCAATCGTGTGGCCGTCATGCATAACAACAGCAAGGCGTGGGCATTCGCGGTTGCGAAAGGCGACTTCGCGGCCAATACCAACAAGTGCAATAAATTCGTGATCGATGTGATCCGCGAAGCGGGCGCTGCTGCGGTCGTGATGGGACGTCAACCGCTGGCTGCCGAATGGGCCCACCCCGGTACGCGCATCCCCGGCTGGCGATTGATCGATCAGGGCGAAGCGCCTCAAGCGGGCGATGTGGCCGCCTATGCATTGAGCGGCGGTGGTGCACGGTACTCCGGGCACACGGGCTTGATTGTGGATCTGGGTAGCGGACAGCTCACGAACATGAGCGCGCATGAAGACAGCGTCTACCCCATCGCCGGGCAATTCGAGAATAATCCTGCTACGCGTTATCGTCGCTACACAGGAGAGTGAAACCTATGATCAAACACCTTATCAGTGCGCTGGCCGGCCTTACCTTGAGCGTGGCGGCGATCGCTGCCGAGCCCGTCGTGGTGCAGGCCTACCCTACAGCCAAGGGCGCCAAGTATCCGACCTACACGGTGGACAACGCCAAGAAGCGCCTTACGTTCGACGAGCTCGGTCGAACGTTGGGTGCGGTGGCCGGCGATCCGGCCCGAGGACGCGAGACGCCCGTGGCTGTGCTGGCGGATTCGCAGTTGAAGCTCGATGACGTCAACAATGTGGTCGGCCTGATCGGCTCGGTTGGCCTGACGAACGTGCGCTACTACGCCTTCGGCAAGGGCTCGCCGATGATGAGCGAGTTCGTACCGCAGGCCAGCCGCGCCTTCGGCCGCGACAAGCTCAACGAAATGCTGAATACGCCACGAACGAAGTAAGTGAGATTAGCCAAGAGCAGGCGGTGCGTGGATCGTCGCGCACCGCATGTCTCGCCAAGCCTGATCGCTCAGTCGTTGCGCTCAGTCGTTGCGCTCAGTCGTTGCGCTAAGTCGTTGCGCTAAGTTGTTGCGCTAAACCTTCGCGCTTTCTCTTAGACGGGTTGCTTAGCCGTCTCGTGTCACCCGCACGATCTCCTCGGGCGACGTCACGCCTGTCGATATCCAGCGTTCCCCATCTTCGCGCATCGTTTGCATCCCGGCCTTTCTGGCGGCGATGCGCAGATCCTGTTCGCCGTCTTCTTCGTGAATGAGCTTGCGCAAGCTGTCGTCCACCACGAAGAGTTCGTGAATCCCGGTGCGGCCGCTATAGCCGGTGTGGTTGCATTGGCTGCATCCCACGGCACGATAGGTGCCGGGACGATCGGGCGCCGGCTCGCGGCAATGCACACACAGGCGGCGCACCAGCCGCTGAGCCAATACGCCCAATAGCGATGACGACAGCAGGAATGGTTCCACGCCCATGTCGGTGAGGCGCGTGACGGCCGATACGGCATCGTTGGTGTGCAGCGTGGCCAGTACCAGGTGGCCCGTCAGCGAAGCCTGCACGGCAATCTGCGCGGTTTCGAGATCGCGGATTTCGCCGATCATGATCACATCGGGGTCCTGGCGCAGCATGGCGCGCAGTGCCAGGGCGAAGCTCATGTCGATCTTGGCGTTGACTTGCGTCTGCCCGATGCCGGGCAGGTCGTATTCGATCGGGTCTTCAACGGTGAGGATGTTGCTCGTGGCGGCATCCAGGCGCGAGAGCGCGGCGTAGAGTGTCGTGGTCTTGCCGCTGCCGGTAGGCCCGGTGACCAGCACGATGCCGTGCGGCTGTCGGATCAATCGATCGAAGTCCTTGAGCAATGGGCCCGCGAGTCCAAGTTTCTCAAGCTGCAGGCGCCCTGCTTCCTTGTCGAGCAAGCGCAACACGGCGCGCTCACCGTGCCCGGTCGGCAAGGTTGATACGCGCACGTCAATCGCCCTGCCCCCCACGCGCAGGGCAATACGGCCATCCTGCGGCAATCTTTTCTCGGCGATGTCCATCTGCGCCATGATCTTGATGCGCGAGATGAGCGCGGCATGCAGGGCTTTGCGCGGGCTGACCACGTCGCGCAGCGTGCCGTCCACGCGATAGCGCACCACCGAGTGCGTTTCGAAGGGTTCGATATGGATATCGCTGGCGTTGTCGCGCGCGGCCTGGGTGAAGAGTGCATTGATCATGCGAATCACGGGCGCGTCGTCCTGCACGTCGAGCAGATCGGCGATCTCGGGCATGTCCTGCAGCAAGCGATCGAGGTCGATTTCCGTTTCGGCGGCGCCCACCACCGAGGCGGCATCCCCCGTATCGCTGTATGCCGTGGTGAGCAAGGTTTCGAGCTCGGCATCGTCCACTTCCACCTGCGGCCATTCGCCATGGCAGCGGCGCACTTCGTCGATGGCCCATGCGGGGGTACGCGTGCTGACAAGCAGGCGCTCGGCACCCGGGCGCAGCGACAGTACCGCGCGATGCGCACGTGCCCACATATAGGGCAAGGGATGCATGCTCATCGGATCTTCTCCGCCAAGTGAGGTTTTACATCGGCTGCCAACCAAAAGGCAGCATGGAAAGCGCTCGCATGGGCAGCGATGCGCGCGCTGAAGTCGACGGTTGCCATCACATGTGCGTCACGAGCTCGGGCCGATACCCCAATTGCCGAAGCACGTTCAATGTGGTGTCCACCGTGGTCGAATCGCGCGACACATACGTGCGCACCACATAGCCCTGATTGCCCGGTCCCGGTTGCACCGATGGTGTGAGGCCGCTCATGCGCACCCGTTGCGCCACGGCGTTGGCATCCGCTTCGGTCGACACTGCCGCGATCTGCAAGGTGGTGTTTGCCGTGTCGCGCGAGCCGTACAAGGCGGCGGGATCGGTGGCAATGCTCACACCCAACGGCACGTTGGCCCGAATCGTTTGATCGCGATACGAATCATCGGGCCGTTGTGGCAGCTGTCGCACGGCAAAGGATTGCGTGGTTTCAGGTGCAGGCTGCAACAGCGTTTGCGCCGCCGCTTCGGGTCGCAAATCATGCGCGCCACCGCGTTGACCCACGGCGCGCACATTGGCGGGCGGCAGGATGGGGGCTTGCATGTCGGGCAGCAGCCAATGCTTGCCCGGCTGTGCGGCGCTTTGCGCGCGGCGCATGTAATCGTATCGGTCGAGCGTGACGCTGGCGCCGGCTTGCGCGTCGCGCAACACATGCGGCCGCAAAAACACCATCAGGTTGGTCTTGGTGCGTTGACGCGAGTCGTAGCGAAACAGTGCGCCCAGCAGCGGAATGGAGCCCAGCAGCGGCACGGAGTCTTGCGTGTTCGATACCGAGTCTTCAAGCAATCCGCCCAGCACGATGATCTGGCCATCGTCGATGAGCACGCTGGTGTCGATGGCGCGCTTGTTCGTGACCAGGCCGCTGCTGATCGTGGATTGCGCCTGATCGATGCTGCTCACTTCCTGGTAGATATCGAGTTTGACGGCGCCGCCCTCGGAGATCTGCGGGCGAATGTTGAGCTTCAAGCCGATGTCTTCGCGCTCGATGGTCTGAAACGGATTGCTGCTGCTGTCGCTGCCGGATGTGACGTATTGTCCGGTGACGAACGGCACCGTTTTGCCGACCAAGATGCTGGCCGCCTCGTTATCGAGCGTGAGCAGATTCGGGGTGGAAAGGATGTTTGCACTGCCCGTGGTGTTGAGTGCGCGCGCCAGGATGTTCAGGTCGAGAATCGCGCCCACGCCCGGGATGTCGATCGTGCCGCTGATCAACCCGACGTTCAAGCCGCGCGGCAGCACGTCGATGCCGGTGGCGCCGTTGGGGTTCAGGCCCGTGCCGCCGGCATTGACGCCCCCGATGATGGAGCGGCCGTTGTTGCCCAGGCCGTTGGTCGCGCCCATCCACTGAATGCCGAACTCGGCTGCTTGTTGGTCCGTCACTTCAACGATCAAGCTTTCCACCAGCACTTGCGCGCGCCGCTGGTCGAGGGCGTCGATCACTTCGCGCAAGCTGCGGTATAACGGCTCGGGCGCGGAGATGATGAGGGTGTTGGTGGTGGGGTCGGCTTGCACCGTGGCGCCCCCGGCCGAGAACGACACCGGCTGCATGGCGTTGCCGTCGCCCCGGTCGATGGCGTTGGTGGTGCTTGCGCCGCCCGCCCCGCCCGAAGACGAAGACGAAGAGCTGCCCATGCCGCTCAAACCCCCACTATTGCCGCGGCCCGACGCCGCACCCGATCGCGATCCCCCTTGCGATCCACTACCGCCGAAGCGGCTGCCTTGCGAGCCCGATCCGCCATTGCCGCTGGCGCTCGCGCTCTGCCCGCTTTGCCCCGTGAGCAAGCCGCCGAGCACTTCTGCCAGCCGCACGGCTTGCGCATTGCGCAGATACACCACGTGCAGATTGCCCGGGCGCTGGTTATCCGTATCGAGCTTGCGCACCAGATCGCGCGCGAGTTGCGTGCGAGCGGGCGATCCCGAGCGGATGATCACGCTATTCGTGCGCGGATCGGCCACGATTCCCAGGCGTTGGGTGGCGTCGCCGCCTTGTGCATCGAGCAGTTGGGAAGCCATCATCGCGATGTCCGACGCGATGCCGTTGCGCACCGGCACCACATCGGTGTCCATCGAGGTGGGCACGTCGATGCGCGCGATCACCTGCGCGATACGCTCCAGGTTGTCGGCATAGTCGGTGACGACGATGGTGTTGTTGCCGGGATAGGCGTTGACCGGATTGTTGGGCGGCACCATGGGGCGCAGCACGGGTACCAGATTGGCGGCGTTCTCGTACTTGAGCGGAAACACGCGCGTGAGCATTTCGCTGCCCCGCCCGCCGCGATCGAATTCGGCCACCGAAATTGGGGCGCGGCTGCTGCTTGCGCGCGGCGCAGCACTCGATGAGCCGCCAGCGGCACGGCCCGCCGCGCCTTCAGCGACCCGATAACCCCCGCCGATATCGGGCACCGTGGCGCGCACACGCTCGCCCGTTGCCACCCGGCTGCCTTGCAGCTTGCCGTCCGCTTCGGGCACCACACGGGTGACGCCGCCCACGTCCACCATGGCCAACCCCTGCATGCGCAGCGAGCCCGTCAACATATCCAATGCGGTTTCGCGATCGACCGGGCGTTCGGACACCAGCGTCATCGTGCCTTTTACACGCGGATCGACGAGGAAGTTCTTTTTGGTGAACAGCGACAAGGCACGCAAGACGGCCGGAATGTCGGTGTCGACAAAATTTAATGTGACACGATTGTCGTTTACTTGCGCCGAAAAAACAGGCGGCGGCACGCTGCTGCAGACAGCGGTCAACAGGCAGAGAGCAAGGCGTAGCGGGGCTGAGCGGCGCATGACGATTGTGTATAAGACATGAAATGCGGCTGAGTATACGGGGGGGTACTGCAACATTACGGTCATATTTCATTGTCATGGTAGAGGCCTGTGAGTTATGTCGAAATGCCCTCATGCCCTCTTTCAATTTCGAAGCCACCGATGCGCACGGCAAGATCGTGCGCGGCTCGATCGACGCCGATACCCTGCGCGGTGCGCGCAACCTGTTGCGCGCCCGCGGCCTGCTGCCGCTTAAAACCGATGCCGCGCGCGATGGTTCCAGCGTATCGAAAATGCCGTTTCAGCCCCGAGCATCGGATTCGGATCTCGCGTGGATGACGCGCCAACTCGCCAGCCTGCTTGCTGCGCGCCTACCGCTGGATGCGGCGCTGAGCGCGACGTTGGAGCAAACGGAGAAAAAGCACCTTGCCGCACTGCTCAATGGCGTGCGGGCCGACGTGCGGGCCGGACACCGTCTGGCCGATGCGCTGGCATCGCGGCCGCGCGACTTTCCCGAAATCTATCGCGCATTGATCGCGGCGGGCGAAGCGTCGGGCGACCTGGCGCTGGTGATGGAGAAGCTTGCCGAGTACATCGAAGAACGCAACGCGTTGCGCGGCAAAGTGCTCACCGCCTTTATCTATCCCGTGGTGGTGGCGAGCGTCTCGGTTGTGATCGTGTTCTTTCTATTGGGCTATGTGGTGCCGCAAGTGGTGACCGCGTTTTCACAAGTCAAACAGGAATTGCCGCTGCTCACCCGCATGATGCTGGCCGCGAGCGACGCCGTGCGCGAGTGGGGACTGATCGGCGTGGTGGTGCTGGGTGCGGCGATCTCGCTGTGGCGGTACGGCTTGCGCCAGCCAGCCGCGCGCTTGCAATGGCATCGCCGCGTGCTCAAGCTGCCGCTGATGGGGCGCTTCGTGCTCGGGGTGAACGCGGCGCGGTTTGCTTCCACGCTGGCCATCCTCACCGGTAGCGGCGTGCCGCTGCTGCAAGCGCTCGAAGCGGCACGGCAGACGCTCAGCAACGACCAGTTGCGCATCGCGGTCGCCGATGCCACTGCGCGGGTACGGGAAGGCACGCCCCTCTCGGCCGCGCTCGGGGCGCAAAAGGTATTCCCCTCGCTCATCATCCATCTGATCGCCAGCGGCGAACGTACGGGCCAGCTTCCCGCCCTGCTTACCCGCGGCGCGCAAACCTTGTCGCGCGAACTCGAGCGCCGGGCCATGGCCATGACGGCGTTGCTCGAGCCCGCCCTGATTCTGGTGATGGGCGGCGTGGTGTTGTTGATTGTCCTGGCGGTGATGATGCCTATTCTGGAAATCAACCAACTCGTGCGATGATTGCGGGCTGAAAGTCCTGTGCGGCGCCTTTGAGCGCCGTCTTGTCATGTCCGCACTCATTGCTCTGCTCGATTTCGCCGGTTTCGTCGCCCTGTTGCTGTGGGGCGTGCACATGGTGCAGACCGGCGTCCAACGCGCTTTCGGCGCCGCCCTTGGGGCCACACTCAGCCGCGCGCTGGGCACCCGCATGCGCGCGTTTGCCGCCGGGCTCGGGATTACGGCGGCGTTGCAGAGCAGTACCGCCACCGGGTTGATGATCGCCGGCTTTGCCGCCGGCGGTGTGGTGGGCCTGGTGCCCGCCCTGGCCGCGATGCTGGGGGCAAACGTAGGCACCACGTTGATCGTGCAACTGCTGTCGTTCGATCTGACGGCCTTGTCGCCGATCCTGATCCTGGTGGGCGTCTGGCTCTTCCGGCGTTACCCGCCCGGCCGCCCCCGCGATCTGGGCCGCGTGGCCATCGGGTTGGGACTGCTGCTGCTCTCGCTGCACCAGATCGTCGAGCTCTTCGAGCCGCTGCAGAATGCCCCCATGCTGGGCGTGGTGCTGCAGGCGCTGGCCACCCAGCCCTTTGCCGCCGTGCTGCTCGCGGCTGCCATCACGTGGGCCGCGCACTCCAGCGTGGCCGTGGTGGTGCTGATCATGAGTCTGGCTGAACACGGTCTGGTGGGTGCACCCGTGGCATTCGCCATGGTGCTGGGCGCCAACCTGGGCACGGCCATCAACCCCTTCACCGAAGGCGTGCGCGGCGACGATCCCGCTTCGCGCCGCCTGCCGCTGGGCAACCTACTCACCCGCGTGGCCGGTGTGCTGGTGGGCGTAATGCTGTTGCCGTGGATCGCCCCGGCCATGACCGACATGGCGGCCGACGCCTCACGTGCAGTGGCCAACTTCCATACCGTGTTCAACATCCTGATCGCGCTGGTGTTCATGCCGCTGCTCACGCCCTACGCGGCACTGCTCACGCGCTGGCTGCCCAAGCGGATCGATCCCAACGACCCCGGCATCCCGCAGTATCTGGACGACGCGGCGCACGACATCCCCGCGCTTGCCCTCGGCAATGCCTCGCGCGAGGCATTGCGCATGGCGGATATGCTGCAAACCTTGCTGCTGTATGCCCGTGCCGGCTTCAAGCGCGATAACCGCCACCGTATGCTCCAGGCGCGCGCCATGGACCGGGCCATCGACAAGCTCGAGTTCTCGATCGCCCACTATTTGGCCACGCTGGACACCGAATCGCTCACGCGCGAGGACCGCGTGCGGCTGGATGCCATCATCGCGTTCATCAGCAATATCGGCCATGCCGGCGACATTGCCCATCACGGCCTGCTTGGGTTCGTGAGCAAGCTGCGTAAGACTGCCGTGCAGCTTACGCCGCAACAAAAGCAGCAATTGGATGAGACCCTGGTGCGGTTGATCAACAATCAACGGCAGGCGGCGGCGTTGTTTGTGAACGAGGATGTTCCGCAGGCGCGCGCACTCGCAGCCGAGAAAGAATACTTCCGCGTGCTCGAAAATCAGGCGGCCGAAAAGCATCTGGATCTGATCAAGTCGGGCCGCATCGACGTCGCCGAGGCCGGTGCGATCTATCTGGATATTCTGCGCGATGTGAAGAGCATCAACTCACATCTCGTGGGCGCGACCGCGTATCCGCTATTGGCACGTCAGGGCGAGTTGCTGCCCAGCCGGCTGCGCGAAGTGGATCGGCAAGCGGAGCGCAACGCGGCGGAGTAAGACAGCCGATATCCGGCAACAGGCGATATCAGGCAACAGGCGATACCTTGAGCCGATTCGATATCCCGCCATCAAAACGAACACGCGCAAAGCAAAACACCCCACGTCGAACGTGGGGTGTTTTTTTCTATGAATCGACGTCGCAGCGTGCCGGGCTCGCTGGCGACGTCAGCGTGCCGCATCAACTGGTGGCGTCGGCCCCCACCAGCTTCACCAGCTTGCCCCACTTCTCGAATTCGCTGGTGAAGAACGCCTGCGTTTCCTGAGGAGACATCGGTGCATAGGGCGGCACACCCTCACCTTCCAAACGCTCCGTCAGGCCCGGCTCGGCCATTGTTTCCACAATCGCCTGGCGCAGCGTCTTCACATCCGCTTCCGGCGTGCCCGACGGCACGCAGAAGGCGTTCCACGTGACGATGTCGTAATCCGTCTTCAGTGCTTCGGCCACGGTGGGAACATCCGGTATTGCTTTCAGGCGCTCCGCGCCCGACACGGCCAGCGCCACCAACCGGCCCGCTTTCACTTGCGGCCCCAGCACCGACCACGCGTCGAACGCATACGTCAGTTGTCCACCCGTGAGATCGGTGAGCACTTGCGGGCCTTGCTTGTACGGCACATGCAGCACGCCCGGCGTGCCCATCTTCTGCGCCAAGACATGGCAGGCAATGTGGCTGGAGGTGCCGTTGCCGTTGGAGCCATAGCTCGCCTTGTTCGGATTGGCCTTGACGTGCTTGACCAGATCGTCCAGCGTTTTGATGCCGGATTGGGCCGACACGACCAGCACCACCGGCACCTTGATGGTGACGGCTACCGGCGTGAAGTCCTTGATCGGATCGAAGTTCAGATTGGTGTAAATGTGCGGATTGATGGCAAAGGTGGTGGCCGTGCTGTAGACCACGGTGTAACCGTCGTTCTTGGCGCGAGCAGCCGTCGAGGCACCAATATTGCCGCCGGCGCCGGCCCGGTTCTCGACCACGATATTGGTGTTGAGCCGGCTGCCCAGCCCTTTGCCGATCAGGCGCGCGATGATGTCGGTATTGCCGCCCGGCGCAAACGGCACGATCACCGTGATGGGTTTATCCGGATAGCCCGATGCGGCAAAAGCGCGCATGGGCGCACCGATGGTGGCGATTGCCGCAAAGAGCGGCGTTGCGGCGAGAGCCGAGCAAAATCCACGTCGTTGTTTGTTCATTGCTTTCCCCTTCTTGTTTATGCCGACACCGGTGCGAAGTTGCCCACCTGTGCGGTCACTTCAAATACCGCCGCGTTTTCCGAAGCGACGTGATAATCCGCGACTTCCTGCGGCGTGGCAAACCACACGTCGTCGTAGGCCGCAATATGCGCGAGCAGCTTGTCCAGCATGCGCAATCGCTGGCCGCGGCCCGAGATCCAGTCGTGCACCGTGATCATGCACAAGCCGCCGTAATCGCGCGTCCCTTCGAACTCTTCGATCCAGCTTTCCAGCACCGCCGCCGGATTGGCCGGATGCGTTTTATCGCGCGGCCCGTTGGTATAGCGAAAGTAAAGTGCGTCGTCGATCGTCCATGTCACCGGAATCTGCACCTGGCCATCGATGGTGTACGGATGATCGAAGCCCATCAACGAGCTGTCGTACGCCACGCCGGCTTCCCGCAGCACGGCGAGGCTTTGCACATCATGCTCGAAAGACGGCGCACGGTAGCCGAGCTTCGTGCGGCCCGTTTGCGCTTCGAACACCGCCATCGTCTGCGCCAGACAATGCTTCTGGGTGGCAAGATCGAGGGTATCCAGGCGTTCATGAAAATAGCCGTGATACGCCACTTCATGCCCTTGCGCGATAAGCGTGGGAAGCAGATCCGGATAGGTGGCAGCCACCACGCCAGGCACATAAAAGCAGGCTTTGATGCCGTGCTTCTCGAGCAGGGCCAGCACACGGGCCACGCCTTGGCGCGGGCCATAACGGCGCTGCTCGAGCTCGCCCAGGCTGCCGGCTTTAGCTTGCCGGCCCACCCAGAAGTACGGCGATTCGGCGTCCAGATCGAGTGTGAAATTTACCGCGCACCGCTTGCCTTCCGGCCAGCGGTATCCGGGAAAGGAGATGCGCGCATCCGCGTGCATCGTGGGGAATTGTGGTGTGGACATCGCGTTCTCTCCTTATGACGCAGCGAGCGCTGCGCGACGGTTCAACCCACCGCCGCCATCGACGGCGAGCACATGGCCCGTCGTGAAGGAAGCGTCGGGGCCACTCAAGAACATCACTGCGCGGGCGAGCTCGCCTGGGGCAATGGACCGCTGCAACGGCACCGCCTTCGACACGCTCGCCAGATGCGCAGCGGGAATATGGGGATTTTCCGGATCGTCGGCGATGCCGGGGCGCACGGCGTTGACACGAATGCCGGCTTCGCCCAGACGAATCGCCAGGATGCGCGTAAGTTGCTCGAGCGCCGCTTTCGACGGCCCGTAGGTGGCACCGTTGGTGCGTGCCACCTCGGCGGCCGCGGACGTAACGTTGACCACCACGCCGGCCTGCCCGCGCGCCATCCAGCGGCGCGCCAGTGCCTGCGTCAACATCAAGGGTGCCACCACATTCACATCGTGAATCTTGCGCACGAGATCGACGTCCACATCCAGAATATCGGCGAACGGAAAGATGGCGGCGTTGTTGATCAGGATGTCCGGCAGATCCTGGTCCTGCAATGCCTCGATGGCCGGTGCCACGTGTTCCGCCGCGCTCAGATCCAGCACGATCGATTGCGTGTGGGCGCCAAGATCGGCAAGCTGCGATGCCGACGGTGCCACGCGATCGATCAGCGTCAACGTGGCGCCCTCGGCGGCAAACGCGCGCGATAGTTCGCGTCCGAAATAGCCACCGCTCCCGGTGATGAGGACACGTTTGCCTGCGAAGCGGCCCCCGCTCATGCCGCCACCGCCATCAATTCATCGAGATTGCGCAGGTCGAAGTCACGCTTGCCCTGCTCCATCTCGCGGATCATCGTGATCATGCGCGCCACGACCGGCGTCTCGATGCCATGCCGCGAGCCGTGCAGCACGATGTCGGTGATTTGCGGATCCACTTCGGTAGGACGCTTGCGCACGGCAAGATCGCGCCAGACGCCACTACGCGGCTTGCCCACCCAGCGGCGGCAGTGATCGGCGATCGTCTGCAATTGCGCAGCAGACGTCTCGATCGGCGTTGCGCGGGTAAATGCATCCGGCGTGAAGCCGTCGAACGGGGCGGGCTCCACACCTTCGGCGCGGGCCACCTCGACGACCTCCACACACAGGGCACGCCACAGCGGCGCATACGTGCTGCTGGAAAGCTGATCCACAATGGTTTCGTTGGTGAGCGCGGTGGTGAACAACAACGATCCGATCGCCACCTTGCTCCACTTGAAGCCCATCAGGCGATCGGTCCATGCTGCAGTGGGATCCACGCATTGCAGCAACGCCGCCGCCTGGCGCGACCGCGCCGAATCGCGCCCGTCGCACTCGCCCACCTGCAGGCTGCCCAGGCCGCCGAATTGAATCCGGCCCGGCGCCACGTAATCCGACGCGAAGTTGACCAGTGCGCCCATCGTGCGCGATGCGCCCACCGTGGCGGCAATCGTGTGCTCGGTGAGCCCGTTCTGCAGCGCCAGCACCCAGCCGTCGTCGCTCAAATGCGGCAACAGTGCAGCGCACGCCGCTGCCGTGTGCTGGCCTTTGACCGACAACATGATGCGATCGAATTTGCCCTGCAACTCAGCCGGCGTGGAGGCTTGCATCGGCACGAACACAGAGCCGCCTGCCGCATCCACGATCTCCATGCCGTGCGCCCGCACCGCCCGCACATGTTCTTCAGCAATATCCACCATGACCACATCGTGGCCGGCCTGTACCAAACGCGCCGCGACCACACCGCCGATCGCCCCGCCGCCCCACACCAGAATCGAATTCGAATCGCTCACCGCAAGTCCTCAACCAAGGCGCGCGATCGACTGAATCGCGCTTCACGATGATTCTGCTGGCGCCAGACATATAATTCAATTTCCAAATTCGCAAGAACACTTGCGTAAAACGCATACAAATAAACGCATGAATCACAAAGCCTACGAGGCCTTGCACGCCTTCATCGAAGGCGGCAGCGTGGCACAGGCCGCGCTGCGCCTCCACCGCACGCAACCGCAGGTAAGCCGGCTGCTCGCCCAACTCGAAGCCGACGCGGGATTTGCCATCCTGCGGCGCGAAGGCAGGCGACTGAAGCTCACCGAAGACGGCCGCCGCTTCTATCATCATGTGTATGGGTTGCTGCGCGCGCAGGACGCGCTGGCGGATTTCACGCAAGACATCCGCCAGGGCATCACCCATCGCATCCGTATCCTGGCCGCCAATCACATCATCGATGGTTTGGCACTCGAAGCGATGGCGCGATGCCGGCTGGAGGAACCGTCGTTTTCGGCGTCGCTCACCGCCCGCATGCCGGCCGACCTGCAATGGTGGCTGGGCCAGCAGCAATTCGATGTGGCGCTGGTGCAGTTGCCGCTGGAGCATCCCGCCATCGAAACGGAACTCCTCGTGAAGAGCGAAATCGTGGCGGTGGTGGGACCCGAGCATCCCCTGCGCCATTGCGCGACGATCACCGCCGAGGATGTGGAGCGCGAGTCGTTCATCACCCTGGGGCGCCGCAGCGTATTGGGCCAGCGCTACGAAGCCGCGTTCGAAACGGCCAACGTGCAGCCTGCAGCGCCGCTGGAGGTGTCGTTCAGCACGTCGGCCGTGCAGTTGGCGGCGTATGGGTGCGGCATCGCCATGGCGGAACCGTTTTCAGCGCTCGCGCAGCGGCATACCGGCGCGGTACTTCGGCGGTTTACGCCCACGGTCAATCTGCATTACGGGTTGGTATTCCCGAAGGACGTGGAACGGCCGGAAGCCGTGCACTTGTTTGTCAGGCATCTGCGGGCCTGCGCCGCGAGGCAAAGCGCAGAACTTGCGCAAGCGCTGGAGGCGGCCACATCACCTCACACGTAGCATGGCCCCTCGATCAAGGGATGCGCCGCGATGAAATCGGTGTCGATCGTCAATCCGATACCCACGCCATCGTAAGGCCGCACGCAACCTTCGGCATCCAGTTCATAAGGCAGGCGTTCGGCCAGCTCGTCTCGAAACGGATTGAGCGAAGTGACGTCCGCCTCGAAGTAGCCAGGATTGTCCAACGCACACAGATAATGAATGCTGGTGGCCATGTTGATCGCCGTGGCCGACGTATGCGGATTGATGGTCAACTTGAGCGCGGCCGCCATGGCAGCGATGCGCATGCCCTCGGTCACGCCCCCGGTCTTGGACAGATCGGGCTGAATGAACGTCACATGACCGGCCTGCAGCAACGGGCCAAACTCATAACGTGTGTAATGGTTCTCGCCGGCTGCCAACGGCACCCGGCCCATCTGCGCCGCGCGGGCATAAGCGTCGTGATCGTGCGCCGGAAACGGCTCTTCCAGCCACCCTACCCCCATCGCTTCAAACACCGGCATCACGCGTCGCACGTCGTCCAGGCTGTACCCTGTGTTCGCGTCGACCAGAATGTCGACATCGTCGCCCAATGCCTTGCGCACCGCGGTGACGCGAGCGGTATCCCGCACCGGCCCATCGCCCACGCGCAGTTTGACCGCGCGATATCCCAGGTCGACCAAGGCCCGCGCTTCATCGGCCAGTTGATCGGGCGGCTGCCACCCCAATGAGATGCCGCCTGCGTAGGCCTTGATGGGCTTGTTCGATCCGCCCAACAACCGATACAGCGGCCATTGCGTGACCTGCGAGCGAATGTCCCACAAGGCCAGGTCCAGTCCGCTCAGCGCGAGTGCGGCGGCCGCCCCCATGCCATGGCTGGCGAACTGCATCTTCAACACGCGCGCGGTTACGCCCACCGTATCGAGGGGGTCCATGCCCACGACGAGTTCACGCAATGTCGTGTCGATCAGACGTGCGACCGCGCCCGGGCAGCGCCCGTGATGGGCTTCGCCCCACCCAGTCAGGCCGTCGTCGGTGGTGACGTGCACCAGCACCGCGTCACGTTTCACGCTGCGGCCGATCCCTAAGCGAACCGATTTGTTTTCGGGGACGGGAAACGAGATGGGTACTGCCTTGATATCGACGATCCGCATGGGGGCTCCTGCGCAGATAGGTTTAGAACGTGTTGACCGGATGGGAGGGCGCGTCGCCGCGCAGCAATCGCAGCATGTCGTCGACGGCGCCCTCGCTCATGCGGCGCATGCTGGTGGCCGTGGTGCCTGCCACATGCGGCGTGAGCAGGAGCCGTGGTGCAGCCAGCACAGCAGCATCGGCGGGCAACGGCTGCACGTCGTGCACGTCCATTGCCGCGCCGCCCAATCGGCCCTGCGCGAGCGCGTCTATGACCGCAGGTGTGTCGATCACCGGCCCGCGTGCCGCGTTGATCAGCAGCGCGTGCGGTTTGGCCCAAGCAAGGGATTGGGCGTCGATCATGCCGCGCGTCTCAGGAGTCAGCGGACAACAGAGCACGATCACGTCGGCCGTTTGCATGAGCGTTTGCTTATCGACGGCCTTCACGCCAGGCGGCAAGGCCTGCGGGCGGCGCGTCAATCCCACCACGCGCATCCCCAACGCCTGCACCACAGTGGCGAGCTGCGAACCGATCGCGCCGAGTCCCACAATGCCGCACACCGCCCCCTGCAACTCGGTGCCGCCATCCGCCATCGCACGCGCGGGCGCCCAGCCGTCGCTGCGCAGACGTGCATCCATGCCGACCAGATTGCGACGCAAGTGCAACATCGCACTCAAGCAATACTCCACCACTGCGGCGGTGTTCGATCCAGGCAGGTTGGCCACCACGATACGCCGCGCCGTTGCCTGGGCGACCGGAATCATGTCCAGGCCCACGCCATGGCGCACCACATAACGCAAATGGGGCGCATGATCGAAGATGTCTTCGGGAAGATGATTGCGTACGATCAACCCCTGCGCTTCCCGCACCACGGCGCGCAATGCGTCGGGGCTGCCATCGGTGGCGGTGCGCACCTCTGCGGCCTGCGCCAGGCGCGCGTGCGCCTCGGGATGAATCGGCGCGGTCAATGCCACGATCGGTAATGCCGTCATAATGAATGCGCCTCGACGATGGGGTTATGAAGGGTACCGAGCCCGGGGAGCGATACGCTCATGCGGCTGCCCGGTTGCAACCAGGCGGGTGGCGAGTGCGACACGGCGACACCCGCCGGCGTGCCTGTGGCGATGATGTCGCCAGGGTCCAATGGCATTTGCGTGGAGATGAATGCGATCAGCGCGGGGATGTCGAACACGAGATCGGCTGTCGATCCGTTTTGCCGCAACACGTCGTCCAGATGCAGCGCGATCTTGACGTCATGCGGGTCTGCAATCTCGTCGGGGGTGACCAGCCACGGGCCCACCGGGCAGAAGGTGGGCTGGTTTTTGCCCCGAACGAAGCCTTTGTCCGCACGCACCATGTCGCTTGCACTGACGTCGTTGACGATGAGGTAGCCCGCAACGTGCGTCATCGCGTCGTCGCGGCTGACCCGCAACGCCTGACGACCGATCACGACGCCAAGCTCAGCTTCATACGTCACGTTGCCTACGTCAGGCTGCAACCGGACCGGGTCGTCAGGGCCAATCACCGTGCGGCCGGATTTCACGAAAATGACCGGCGTCTCCGGCGGTTTCATATCGCGCTCCTTCAAGGCGTCGTGGAAGTTGAATGCCGCCCCCACAATTTTTCCGGGACGCGGCAAGGGTGCCGCCAAACGCACGCGCGAAACGGGTATCTGCGAGGCCTCTGGAAACGCCGTATCGCCAAGGCGCTGCGCGAGATCGGCCAGGCCGATGTCGACCCACGCCTGCAACGTGCGCGGCAGGCCGGCGGCCCAAGGCGGCCCGCCGGCCGCAAACACGTTCACCACGTGCGATCCCGCGTGCGTCAGAAAACCGGGCAAGACCTGCCCACCCTCGTCGTGGAAAGAGACGAAACGCATAGATCAGCCCACCCGGTAGCGATCGAGGACATCGCGTTTGACCTCGATGCCCAGACCCGGCGCAGTCGGGATCTGCACCACGCCCCGCACCTGCACGATGGGGTCCACCGTGAGCAGATCGCGAAACGGGTTCTCGCATTGTTCGAATTCGAGCAAGGGCGGCATCGGGCGAAAGCTGGGCGGTTGATCGGGCAACGCTGCCAGAAAATGCAGCGTTGCCGCCAATCCGATAGCCGATCCCCAGGCATGCGGCACGCACTCCACACCGTGGGCGGCGGCGAGCGTGGCGATCTTGCGGCACTCGCTGATGCCGCCGGCGGCGCACACATCGGGTTGCACGATATCCATCGCTTTGCGCGTGACGATGTCGCGAAATCCCCAGCGCGTGAATTCGTTTTCGCCACCGGCTACGGCCATGTCCAGGGCACGCGTTACTTCCACATACCCGTCCAGATCTTCGGGCGAGATGGGTTCTTCGAACCACTCCACATCCAGCTTTTCGAGTTCACGTCCCAATTTGATCGCGGCCGGCACCGTAAAGCAGTGGTTGGCATCGACCATCAGCCGCACGTCGCCGCCGATCGCCTCGCGCACGGCACGCACCCGTTCGATGTCGAGTTTGGGCGATCCCAGGCCGATCTTCATCTTGATCGCGGTGAACCCCTGCGCGACATACTCCTGCGCTTCCTCGACGGCCTCTTCGATCAACCGATCCATGTCGATAAAGTACAGGCCAGTGGCGTAAGACTGCACCTCCGTGCGATGCGCGCCGCCGATCAGCTTATGAATCGGTTTGCCGCAGACTTTGCCGATGATGTCCCAGAGCGCGATATCGATGCCGCTCAGCGCCGAAATCGCCATGCCCTTGCTGCCATAGTCCTTGATGCGGTTGTAAAGATCTTCCCAGATCACCTCCACGTCGAACGCATCGCGGCCGATGATGCGTGGCCCGTACTGGGATTCGATATAGGCCCGCGCCACCTGCGATGGGCCATAGCATTCGCCCCACCCCACCACGCCGTCTGCGGTTTCGATTTCGACGATGCACGAGCCGCGCTGTTTGTACAACCAGCCCCGCGATGACGTAAACGGCCGTTCGACCGGGGCACTGACGACATGACACGTTATTTTTTTGATCAGACTCACAATATCCTCGCGTGAAGGGTGGCGTTGCGCAGACGGCAGCGGTAGACAAAAGGAGCGACAAGACCGGGTGAATTGCGCGACCTCGCCTGCCGCCCCCATTCAGGGGTCGGCATGAAAAAGGGCGGCGCAGGCAGAACGCCCAAAAAGGCAGCTCCGGGAGACAGCGTTATTTGGCGGTGACGAATACTTTCGAGGCCACGTCGTTGAGCGTGCCTTGCACATCGCGCACTTCACGATCCAGCGCGGCACCCGATACGTTGTCGACCAGGAAGCCGTTCTGCTGCGCAAAGGTTTTGAACTTGTCGCTCTGGATCGCCCGATCGAAGATCGCGACCAGACGTTGGCGGACGTCGTCCGGAATTCCTGCCGGCGCCACCACATAAGCCATCTGCACCAGCGGGCCATACGGGAACACGTCATAGCCCTTTTCCTTGAACGTGGGCACGTCGGGATAAAGCGCCAGGCGTTCATCGGCAAACACACCGATCGGCTTCACATACTTGGCATCGATCTGCGGTTTGCTCTCGGAAGGCTTGAGCACCCCCGCGTTGATCTGCTTGCCGGCCAGATCGGCGATCACGCGCGAACCGCCGGGATACGGCACATTCACGTACGCCACGCCCGCAGCGCGCGCCGTCATCTCGGCAAAGATGTGATTGAGGTTGTTGTTGCCGGGCGTACCGATCGAGACCTTGCCCGCATTCTTTTTCATCTCGGCCAGGAAGGCCTCGATCGTGTCGGGCCCGTCGGCCGGCACAAGCAGCATCAACGGATCGGTCGAGACGCGTGCGATATGGCTGAACTGCTCGTTCTTCAACGGTGTGAGCTTTTGCGCGATCTGGGCCAGCGTCGAACTGGTCCCCATGCCCACCAAGTAGCCGTCCGGCGGCGCGTTGGCCACCTTGGTCAAGCCGATGGCCCCCGTTGCACCGGGCGCGTTCTCCACGATGACCGTGACGCCCTGCTCGCTGATCAACTGCTGCAGCATGCGCGCGGCAATATCGTTGGAGCCACCGGCATTCCACGGCACAACGAATCGAATCTCTCGCGAGGGAAACGACTTATCGGCGGCGTGCGCCAGCGGCAATGAGCAGGCCAGCACGGCACCCACGACAAGCTTGGACAGAACGGACATTTTCGGTCTCCTCCGAAAGTCGCCTTGAGGGCGCTTCATCACTGCCTCTCAGGGCTGTTTTGAACTATTCTGGAACTATCCTATCATTCGTTATAACGAATAACAAACAACTTTCGGTTCTGCGCCGCAGCACGCCAGTGAGAGAATGGCGGTAATGAATCGAACCAAAGCAAGAGGACCTGCCGTGCCCGCATCTCCCCCCAGCATCGGTATTGCGCCGGCGTGCAAGTCGTCGATCCTGCGCCCGCTCGACCGGGAAACATTGTGGGACCGCGCCTATGCCGCGCTGCGCGAGGCGCTGCTGAACGGGCGCTACGCGCCGGGCCATCGCATCGTGCTACGCGAGGTGGCGGCCGAGTTGGGCATCAGCCTCACGCCGGTGCGCGATGCGGTCAATCGCCTGACTGCCGAACGGGTGCTCGAGCGCGGCACGGGCGGTCAGGGCGGTGGCGCGATCGTGCCGCATGTGGATGCGGGCATCTTTCGCCAGCTCGTCATCATGCGTGCGGAACTGGAATCCCGCGCGGCCTTCGAGGCCGTCGCGCACGCGAGCGATGCCGACGTGCGCCGGCTACGCGAGCTGCACGCCGAAATGGCGCGATTGATCGATGCCGAGCCGCGTCAGGGCTACCTCGACGTGCATCGGCACTTTCATTTTCATATTTATGGCTTGAGCGGCCTGGATGTGATCCAGGACAGCATCGAAACGCTCTGGCTCCGATGCGGGCCGGTACTCAACATGGTGCTGCCCGAGTACGTGCCGCATCTGAAGGCGGCGGACCATCACGCTGAAGCCGTGAAGGCGATGGCCAATCGCGATGCCCCAGCGATGGCGCACGCCATCCGCTGCGACATTTCAGAAGCCGGCGACTACATCCACGGGGTACTGATGCAGGAAGCGGCCGCGCACTAAGGGGGGCCTCGGGATTTTTGCTGGACCCCGCCGTTTACGGCTGCGCGTCTTCAGGCCAGCGCGCACCGCTGGCACCCTCGTCACTTTCCGCGCACAAAATCGATCAATCGCCGATCCCGTTTCGTCGGCCGCCCGGCAGCAATATCGGCTGCAGGTTCCGGTGCCAGACGCCGCATTTCCGCCGCCGCCTCGCGCTTGGCCACACTTTCATTGGTTTCTTCATACAACTGTCGCGCCACCGGCGCAGGCCCACGCATATTGCTGATCGCGCATACGCAAACCTCCATCGCCGGCGGCTCTTTGTGAATGCTGACCAGATCGCCCACGCCCACTTCACGCGCGGGCTTGGCCACTTGACCGTTGACCAGCACGCGCCCGCGTCCCACCTCTTGCGCAGCCAGGCTGCGGGTCTTGTAAAACCGCGCTGCCCATAACCATTTATCGATTCGAAGCTTGTTCGCCATCATCACCTCATCTCTGCGTTCTGCATCACTTCAACACTGTGCCGATGCCGGCGCCGGCAGCATCACCGCACATCACTCAACAATTCACTCACCCAGTCCACAAACACCCGCACCCGTGGCGCAAGATGCCGCTGATGCCCATACACCACCGACAGCGGCATGGGCGGCACGGCATAATCGGCCAGAACTCGAATCAGTTCGCCCCGCTCGATATGACCGGCCAGTCCGTTGACGGGGGCCTGCGCAATGCCCAGGCCCGCAAGGCAGCACGCCACACCGGCCTCGGCACTGCTCACCGATACCGCACCGCGCATGCGGATATTGCGCGCCACGCCCGCCTCTTCAAACTCGAAATCCAGATCGCGCCGCGTGCGATTGGAAAAGAAATTGACGGCGGCATGCTGCGAAAGATCGTCCAACGTTTGCGGGGTGCCATGGCGCTGCAGATAAGACGGTGCAGCGGCCGTGATCTGACTCAAGGTGCCGATGCGTTTGGCCACCAGGCGTGAGTCGTTCAGCTCACCCACGCGAACGACGCAGTCGATGCCTTCGTCGATCATGTCGACGATCCGATCGGTCACACTGATGCGCAATTCGATGTCTGGATACCTGGCGTGAAAGTCGTCCAGCGCCGGCACGATCTTCAAACGCGCCAGGCGCTCGGGCAGGTCGATTCGCACGGGTCCGCGTGGCGACTGATAGGCGGTTGGAAACAGCGCGTCGGCCGCGTCCACTTCGGTGAGTACTCGCCGGCAACTGTCGTAATAGGCCGCGCCCTCGCTCGTGAGGGTGACCTTGCGCGTCGTGCGATGAAGCAGGCGTGCGCCCACATGCTTCTCCAGTTGCTGTATCGCGAGCGTGACGCCTGCCCGAGGCAGGTTCATCTGTTCAGCAGCGAGCGTGAAGCTGGACTGTTCCGCAACACGGCTGAAGATTCGCATGGCCTGCAACTGATCCATCAGCGCACCCCAATTATTATCGAATTTTGAATAATAATTCTTAAATTAGCACGTTTATCTGATTGCATGGCGCGCGCACAATGCATGCATCGGTCGTCACTCGATGCCCCGCCACTAAGGAAAATTCTCATGGAACAACGCCAATTAGGTTCAACCGGTCCGGCCGTGTCGGCACTCGGACTTGGATGCATGGGGATGTCGGGGATGTATGGCCCGTCTGACCGTGCGGAGAGCATCGCCACGATTCATGCGGCGCTCGACGCCGGCGTGACGCTGCTGGACACCGGCGACTTCTACGGGATGGGCCATAACGAGATGTTGATCGGTGAGGCGATCGGCGGCATCAAAGGCACCCAGCGCGATAATCTCATCATCAGCGTCAAGACGGGCGCATTGCGCGACCCGGCCGGCGGATGGATCGGCTACGACGGTCGCCCACAGGCCATCAAGAATTTTCTGGCGCACAGCCTTACGCGTTTGGGCGTGGACTACATCGACGTCTATCGCCCTGCCCGCCTCGATCCCAATGTGCCGATCGAAGAGACGGTAGGCGCCATCGCCGACATGGTGAAAGCAGGCTATGTACGTCATATCGGTCTATCCGAAATGGGTTCGGACACGATCAAGCGCGCCGCCGCCGTGCATCCCATTGCCGATTTGCAGATCGAGTACTCCTTGATTTCGCGCGGAATCGAAGACGGCATTCTGGCGACCTGCCGCGATCTCGGCATCGGCATCACGGCCTACGGCGTGCTGTCGCGCGGCCTGATCAGCGGCCATTGGCAAAAAGACAGCGCGGGTGGCCCCGGCGACTTCCGGGCGCACAGCCCCCGCTTCCAGGACGGCAACGTCGAGCGCAACCTTGCCTTGGTGGACGCCTTGCGCAAGATCGCCGATGCCAAAGCGGTGAGCGTCGCGCAGATCGCGATTGCCTGGGTGGCTGCGCAAGGGATCGACATCGTGCCCGTGGTGGGCGCGCGCCGTCGCGACCGGCTTACCGAAGCCTTGGGCAGCCTCGCGCTCGACCTGACCCCTGGCGATCTGGCGGCGATCGAAGCCGCAGTGCCCAAGGGCACGGCGGCGGGAGACCGATATGCCGCAGCACAGATGGCACATCTGGATAGCGAAGTCGGCGCGCATCGTTAAGGCGATCCCTATCGGCCGGTCGTCGGAACGCCTGCCGTCCGCGCGCGCCGCGGACGCGCGGACGCGATATCCTTGGCGCATCGTCAAATGAACCAAGGAGACACGCACATGCTGTTGGAGCGCATATCGATTTGCTTTGGCATGGCCGTCGCAATGTTTGCGGTCACGCCCGTTACCGCTGCGAGTAGCGAGCGGGAAAGCGAACTGCATCAGGCTGCCGCGCTTGGCCATGCAACAGAGATTCGCGGGTTGCTTGCGAAAGGCGCGGCCATCGACGCACGCAATGCCAAGGGAGAAACAGCGCTGCTGATCGCCACGCATGCCAATCATGTGGAGGCGGCGCGGGTATTGATCGAGGGCGGTGCGGATGTGAACGCCAAAGACAAGATCAACGACAGCCCGTATTTGTATGCCGGTGCGCGCGGCCACAACGAGATTCTGCAGATGACGCTCGCCCACGGCGCCGATCTGAAAAGCACCAATCGCTTCGGTGGCACGGCGATCATTCCAGCCTCGGAGCGCGGCCATGTGGAAACCGTGCGCATCCTGATCGCGGCGGGCGCCGACGTCAATCACGTGAATAACCTGCATTGGACCGCGCTGCTCGAAGCGATCATCCTGAGCGACGGCGGGCCTCGGCATGTCGAGATCGTACGGGACCTGCTCGACGCGCACGCCGATGTGAATCTCGCCGATGGCGAGGGCGTGACGCCGTTGCAGCATGCCCGCCAGCGCGGCTATAGCGCGATCGAGACGCTGCTCGTGCAAGCCGGGGCAAAGGGTTGACGTAAAACGCTGCGTCGTGACGCCATCATGTCGCGGCAACTAAAGCCTTCAGCCTCGCACGAGCATCTTCAGCACCACAAAAGCGTCGTCACGCATCGCACAGCATCGTCAGCACCGCACTGGCGTCCTCGACATCAACATCGATCAAAAAAAAGAGACCCCGAGGGGCCTCTTTCGTCGCGATGACGACAAACAATCGTTCAATCGTGCATCACAGGTATTGCTTGAACCAATCCGTCAGACGGCGCCAACCGTCCTTGGCATCGGGCTCACGGTAGTTGGCGCGATAGTCGGCAAAGAAGGCGTGATCGGATTCGGGATAGACCACGAGTTCGGATGCCTTCGCCGCCTCGTTGCCGCCCTTGAGCTTGTCGCGCATGATGTCGACGTCGGCCACGGGGATGCTCTTGTCGAGGCCGCCGTACAGCCCCAGCACCGGCCCCTTCAACTCACCCACGATATCCACGGCATTGCGCTTGATCAGCGGACCGTGGCCCTGCGTGAGCTTGCCGTACCAGGCAACCCCGGCACGCACATTGGCATTGTGTGCCGCATACATCCACGTCAATCGGCCGCCCCAGCAAAAGCCGGTGATACCCACGCGCTGGGCGTTGGCGCCCTGCCTGGCCGCCCAGGCCACGCTCGAATCCAGGTCCGACAGCACTTGCTCGTCAGGCACTTTGGCCACGATTTCGGAGATCAGCTTCGGAATATCGGTATAGGTTTCGGCCGCGCCTTGGCGTTGGTAAAGATTGGCACCAACGGCGAAATAACCCAATTTGGCGATGCGGCGGCACACGTCTTGGGTGTGCTCGTTCAACCCGAAAATCTCTTGCACCACCAGCACGACCGGCAAGTTCTTGTTGCCTGCCGGTGCGGCGTAATAAGCCTGCATCGTGCCGCCGTTGACCGGCAGATCGAATGCGCCTGCTTCAAGGCCGTCGGTATCGGTATGGATGGTGTGATCGCTGGCGTTCATATCGGCTCCTTTGAGAGACGACCCCGGCATGGCTGTCGGGATCGTCGAATCGAAACTATCAGTGCTGATGCGGCGCATGGATCGCGGGCACGGCACCGTGCGCGTGATCGTCATGATCGTCGTGACCATGACCGTGATGCATCATCGTGGTCACCGCATAGATCACCGCGACGCCGATGCCGACGAGCGCCAGTTGAGGCGCGGCATCCGCCGGCGATACGCGCTCGTGCATCTGCGGCATGAGGTCGGCCACCGAGATATACAGAAAGCTGCTCGCGGCCACCACAAGCGCGTAGGGCAGCAACGCCTGTGCCTGTTGCAGCACGAAGTAGCCCAGAATCCCGCCCAGTGCCGAGCAGAAGCTCGAGAACAGGATCAGTATCAAGGCCCGCCGTCGCTTGAGCCCTGCGTTGCGCAGCACGACGAAATCGCTGAGCTTGTGCGGCACTTCGTGGATGATGATCGACGCCGCCGTCAACACACCCAGTATCGGGTCGGTGAGAAACGCGGCCGCCACCAGCACACCGTCGCACAGATTGTGCAGCGAACTGCCGATCAGGATCAGCACACCGCCACGACCGGCCTCATGCTCATCGTGCCCGTGATGGTGATGGTGCCCATCGCCTTCGTGGTGATGGCTGTGCCGCAGCAATGCGATTTTTTCCAGCGCAAAGAACCCGATGAGCGACGCCAGCATCAATCCAAACAAACCGTGCGCATCGGCATCGGCCAATTCGAAGGCTTCGGGCAAGAGGTGCAACAACGCCACGGCCAGCAGCACGCCCACCGACAGGCTCACCATGTGATGCAGATACTGCACGAACACCCGATGCGCCAGCCAGTGCGCCACCAGCACGGCGATCAAGCCGCCGGCCACCGTGGCCAAAACGATCCATGAGAGCAGCATCAGTGCGCCTGCTCCCAATTGCTGCCCACGCCCACTTCGGCCAGCAACGGCACCCGCAATTCGGCTACGTTGCACATGAGCGCAGGAACACGCTCACGCACCACCTCAAGCTCGTCCTGCGGCACCTCGAGCACCAGTTCATCGTGCACCTGCATGACGATGCGGCTGGCCATCTTTTCCTTCATGATCCAGTTCTGCACCGCGATCATCGCCAGCTTGATCAGATCGGCCGCCGTGCCTTGCATGGGCGCATTGATGGCAGCGCGCTCGGCACCCTGGCGACGGGGACCGGAACCGCCACGAATCTCGGGCAGCCACAGCTTGCGGCCGAATACGGTTTGCACATAACCCAACTCGCGCGCACTCACCTTGGTCGACTCCATATACTGCGCCACGCTCGGATAGCGGGCGAAGTATCGGTCGATATAGGCTTGTGCGGCGTCGCGTGTAATGCCCAGATTGGACGCCAGGCCAAACACGCCCATGCCGTAGATCAGGCCGAAGTTGATGGCCTTGGCGGCACGGCGCTGATCGCTGCTCACCTCGTCCAGGCTCACGCCAAACACTTCGGCTGCCGTCGCCCGGTGCACGTCGGCGCCGGTGGCAAAGGCATGCTGCAGATTGGCGTCATCGGAGACGTGCGCCATGATGCGCAGTTCGATTTGGGAATAGTCCGCCGATACGATCAGGCCACCCGGCTGGGCGATGAACGCTTCGCGCACACGGCGGCCGGCCGCGGTACGCACGGGGATGTTCTGGAGATTGGGATCGGACGACGCCAGCCGTCCGGTGATCACGGCGGCTTGTGAATAGTGCGTGTGCACCCGGCCGGTGGCCGGATCGATCATGCGCGGCAGTTTGTCGGTATACGTGGATTTGAGCTTGGAGATGCCACGATAATCGAGCAGCACTTTCGGCAGCGGATAATCCAGCGCCAGCTTGGACAGCACCTCTTCATCGGTCGACGGTGCCCCGCTGGCGGTCTTGCGGACCACCGGCAACTTCATCTGACCGAAGAGAATCTCACCCAACTGCTTGGGCGAATTCAGATTGAACGGCTGACCCGCGAGCTCGTAGGCCTTCTGCTCCAACGTGAGCATCTCCTGGCCCAGCGTATGACTCTGGCGATTGAGCTCTGCGGCATCGATGCACACGCCCTGCCGCTCGATCGCGGTCAGGATCTCCGACACCTCGATCTCCATGCGGTAGATGCGATCGAGCCCCGCGTCGGCTGCCACACGCGGACGCAGTACCTGATGCAGTTGCAGCGTGAAATCCGTATCCTCGGCGGCGTAGAAGCCCGCCTTGTCGATATCGACCTGATCGAAGTTGATTTGATTGGCGCCCTTGCCACACAGCGACTCGTACGTCACGCCGGTGCGGCCCAGGTAGCGCTGCGCCAGCTCGGTCAGGCCCACACCGCGGTGCGACTCCAGCACATAGGCTTGCAGCATCGTGTCTTCGGCGATGCCGGCCAACGCGATGCCTTCATTGGCAAATACATGGGTGTCGTACTTCGCATGATGCAGCAGCTTGGGTGCATCGGCGTTGGTCAGCCACGGGCGCAGGCGCGCGAGCACCTCATCCTTGGGCAGTTGGGGGCCCACGTCCTGGCCACGATGCGCCAAGGGAATGTAGGCCGACACGCCCGGGGTGACGCATAGCGACAAGCCCACCAGTCGGGCCTGCATCTCGGAGAGGGATGTGGTTTCGGTATCGAGCGCGGTAAGCGTGGCTGCTTCGATCCGCGCCAGCCATTCGTCGAACGCCTCCCACGTGGTCACGATCTGGTAATCGGTCGTGGCGGGCGCCTCGGGAATGGCCTCTTGCACCACGCGCGCATCGTTTTCGGGCACGCGATTCTCGTCGCCGCTCAATTCGCGCAGCCACGAGCGGAAGCCGTAGTTTTCATACAGCGAGAGCAGCGTGGGCTCGTCCAGCGGACGCGGCACCAGATCGGCCAGGCTATCGACGATGCCGGCGAGATCGCAGTCGCACTTCACGGTGAGCAACTCGCGCGTCATCGGAAAATTCGGGATGGCCTCGCGCAAATTGCTGCCTGCCACGCCCTTCACACTGCCGGCGGCCGCGACCACGCCCTCGATGGAGCCATGCTCGGTGAGCCACTTGACGGCCGTTTTGGGCCCGACCTTGGTCACGCCGGGAACATTATCGACCGTATCCCCCACTAACATCAGATAGTCGACGATGCGGTTGGGGGGGATGCCGAACTTGTTCACCACGCCCGGCTCGTCGAGTACTTCGCCACTCATGGTATTGACGAGCGTCACATGATCATCGACCAATTGAGCGAGGTCCTTATCGCCCGTAGACACGATGGACTTCACACCGTGAGCGGTGGCACGCTTGGTCAGCGTACCAATGATGTCGTCGGCCTCGACGCCTTCGATCGCCAGCACCGGCCAGCCCAGCGCGCGCACCGCGCGGTGGATGGGTTCGATCTGCTGCGCGAGCTCATCGGGCATGGGAGGCCGATGAGATTTGTAATCGGGGTAGATATCGTCACGAAACGTCTTGCCGCGCGCGTCGAAAATGCAAGCGGCATATTCTGCTTTATGATCCGAAGCGAGCTTACGCAACATGTTGACGACCCCGTACAGGGCGCCAGTGGGTTCACCCCGGCTGTTACGCAGATCAGGCATCGCATGATAAGCGCGGTAAAGATAGCTCGATCCGTCAACCAGCAATAAGGTTTTAGTCATGGTCACAAGAACAAATGGCGACACACCGGTCGACAAGCAAATACCGGTGATTATGTCAGAGATGGCAGTAGCTGCAGAACAACTGGCCGATATCGGCCCTGCGGTAAGTATATTTGGCAGTGCACGCACCAGCCGCGATTCCCCGCTGTACAAAACCTGCGAAGAGATCGCAGCCAAGTTGTGCAAAGCCGGTTTCGCCGTCATCGCCGGGGGTGGCCCCGGGATGATGGAGGCAGCCAACAAAGGCGCGCACGAGGCAGGCGGTGTGAGCGTCGGGCTCAACATCGTACTCCCCCACGAATCCAGCAATAACGAATTCCAGACCGTCAGCCTGCCGTTCGAGTATTTCTACTCGCGCAAGGCGACGTTTTTCATGCACAGCTTCGCCTACGTGGCGATGCCCGGTGGCTTCGGCACGCTGGACGAGCTCTTCGAAGCGTTGACGCTCATCCAGACCGGCAAGGTGCCCCCTGCCCCCATCATCCTGGTGGGACGCGCGTTCTGGGGCGGCCTGATCGAGTGGATTTCCGCTCAAGTGTTGGCCAACGGCATGATCAGCGCCCACGATCTGGACTTGTTCGTGATCGAGGACGATCCCGAAAAAGTCGTCGAGCATGTCGTGGCCTTCCACAACAAGCATCTGTCGCAGGATGAATACGCGCCGTCGTTGCCGGCGTAAATCGGGACGTCCGGCAGCGTCGCTGCCGGCGCAACCCCTACCGCCGCACACCAATGAATAAGCGCCCCTGGGGGGCGCTTATTTGCTTTTAGCCTGACCCGTCAGGGCTTAGCCGTTGTTTTCACGCGATGCGCGCTTGCGCTCGTGTTCTTGCAGATAGCGCTTACGCAAACGGATCGACTTGGGCGTGATCTCGACCAATTCGTCGTCGTCGATGAATTCGACGGCGTATTCGAGCGACATCTGGATGGGCGGCACGAGGCGCACGGCTTCGTCGGTGCCCGAGGCGCGAACGTTGGTCAACTGCTTACCCTTGATGGGGTTGACGACCAGATCGTTGTCGCGGCTATGGATACCGATGATCATGCCTTCGTACAGCGGCTCGCCCGGGCTCACGAACATGCGGCCGCGATCCTGCAGCTTCCACAAGGCGTAGGCCACGGCATCGCCGTTGTCCTGCGAAATCAGCACGCCGTTGCGACGCTCGCCGATACCGCCTTCACGGGCCGGTGCGTACTCGTGGAAAATGTGGCTCATCAAGCCAGTGCCACGGGTCATCGTCAGGAACTCGTTCTGGAAACCGATCAGACCGCGCGCCGGAATGATGTATTCCAGACGGGTACGGCCACGGCCATCCGGCTGCATGTCCTGCAGGTCGCCCTTACGACGGCCCAGTTCTTCCATCACGCCACCCTGGTGAGCGTCTTCGACGTCCACGGTCAGCGATTCGAACGGCTCGTGACGCACGCCGTCGACTTCCTTGAACACCACGCGCGGACGCGACACGGCCATTTCATAGCCTTCGCGACGCATCGTTTCGAGCAGAATCGTCAGGTGCAATTCGCCCCGGCCCGATACTTCGAATACCGTGTCGTCGCCCGTGTCGCGCACACGCAGTGCCACGTTGGCTTTCAGTTCGCGGTCCAGACGATCGCGCAATTGGCGGCTCGTGACGAACTTGCCTTCGCGACCGGCCAATGGCGACGTGTTGACCATGAAGTTCATCGTGAGCGTGGGCTCGTCGATGCGCAACAGGGGCAAGGCTTCCGGCGTATTGGGATCGGTCACGGTGGTGCCGATGGCCAGGTCTTCGATACCGTTGATCAGCACGATGTCGCCGGCTTCGGCTTCCTCGACGACCACACGCTCCAGACCCTGGAACTTCAGCACCTGGTTGATGCGGCCCTTGGCAACGGCACCCTCGGGGCCGGCGCGGAAAGCCACTTCCTGCAGCGCCTTCACGCGGCCACGGTTCACACGACCGATCGCGATCTTGCCGACGTAGCTGTTGTAGTCCAGCGAGATGACCTGCATCTGGAACGGCTCATCCGGACGGTCGTCACGTTGGGGTACGTGCTTGATGATGGCTTCGAACAGCGGACGCATGTCGCCGTCGCGCACGTCATCGGTCAGGCCGGCGTAGCCGGACAAGCCCGAAGCGAACACGACCGGGAAGTCCAACTGCTCTTCCGTGGCGCCCAGCTTGTCGAACAATTCGAACGTGGCGTTGATGACGAAGTCGGGGCGTGCGCCCGGACGGTCGATCTTGTTGACCACGACGATGGGCTTCAAGCCCAGCGCCAAGGCCTTACGCGTCACGAAAATCGTCTGGGGCATCGGGCCTTCCACGGCGTCGACCAACAGCAACACGCCGTCGACCATCGACAGCACGCGCTCGACTTCACCGCCGAAGTCGGCGTGGCCCGGGGTGTCGACGATGTTGATGTGCGTGCCTTCGTATTGAACCGCACAGTTCTTCGACAGAATCGTGATGCCGCGTTCTTTTTCGAGGTCGTTGGAGTCCATGACGCGCTCGGTCAGCGCCTGGTTTTCCCGGAACGTCCCGGATTGACGCAGCAGCTGGTCGACGAGCGTCGTTTTGCCGTGGTCAACGTGGGCAATGATGGCGACGTTGCGCAATGCGCGGGTCATAACAAGTCCTTTAGGTTCGACCGGCGGGCATCAGACCCGTCGGCAATTCATCTATCGCAATAAGCGCTTGGGCAGGCGCCTCGGACGCTTGCAACGCTTCCAGCGTTACCGCGCCCTGCAACGAAAACGGTCCCACCTGCGTGCGTCGCAGCGCGGTGAGGTGCGCAAAACAGCCCAGCGCCCGGCCGATATCCTCGGCCAGCGTGCGGATGTAGGTGCCTTTGCTGCACACCACATCCAGTTCAGCCGTCATCCCGTCGCAAGCCACCAGCGTAAGGCTATGGATTGTGACGGTGCGCGGCTCGCGTTCGAGTTCGATGCCTTGCCGCGCATAGTGATAAAGCGGCTTGCCATCGCGCTTGAGCGCGGAATACATGGGTGGCACTTGCGAGATCGTGCCACGGAAACGTGACAATACGACCTCGAGCGCCTCAGGATCGACGCCAGTAAATCCTTCGGGCGCCGACTGCGTCGGAATGCCCGTCAGATCGCCGGAATCGGTCTCCTGACCAAACAGTACTGTGGCGCGATATGACTTGTCGGCATTGAGCATCGCGCCCGAAATCTTTGTAGCCCGACCCATGCAGCACACCAGCAAGCCGGTGGCGAAGGGATCGAGCGTGCCCGTGTGTCCCGCCTTGGCGGCATCCATTGCGCGCCGGGCGCGCTGCAATGCATGATTGCTCGACAAACCTACCGGTTTATCAAGCAACAGAACCCCATCGAGCACCTGCCCGCGTCGTTTGGCCATCGTCGAATCCGAGAAAAGTGACGACCGCCCTACTTGGACGGGTCTTCAGGTTCGTCAGGATCGTCGGCACGCGAACCGGGACGGTTGGCGCGATCGATAAGCAGCGACATTTCGATGCCTTCCACGATCTTGGGATCGTGAAAAAAGCGCAACGTCGGCACCGTGTGAATCTGCAGCAGTTTGAACAACTGCGAATGCAGCCAGCCTGCCTTTTCATTGAGCAACGCAGCAGCCACTTCGGGCTCGCCTGCGATGACGGTGAAATACACCTTGGCGTGCGCGTAGTCCGCGGAAAGATCCACGCCGGACAGCGTGATCAAGCCAGCGCGCTTGATATCGATCTCGCGCTGGATGATCTCGGCCAGATCCTTCTGGATCTGGTCGGCCAGCCGAATATTTCGGCCGGGGATCGCTTTGGTTTTATGACGGCTCATAGAGACAGCATCGGGTCGGTGAACGCTTTACAGCGTCCGCGCGACTTCCTTGATTTCGAACACTTCGAGTTGGTCGCCGACCTGGATGTCATTGTTGTTCTTGAGCGTGATACCGCAATCGAACCCCTGTTTGACTTCCTTGACGTCGTCCTTGAAGCGGCGCAGCGATTCGAGCCAGCCGGACCATTGCACCACGTTGTTGCGCAGCAAACGCACTTGCGAGTCGCGTCGAACCACACCGTCGAGCACCATGCAGCCGGCGATGTTGCCGATGCGCGAAATCGTGTAGACCTCGCGAATCTCGACCATACCGATGACTTCCTCGCGCTTCTCGGGAGCCAACATGCCCGACATGGCTGCTTTGATCTCATCCACGGCGTCGTAGATGATGTTGTAGTAACGCACATCGATGCCGTTGTTCTCGGCCAATTTGCGCGCGCTGGCTTCAGCACGCACGTTGAAGCCGATAACCACGGCATTGGACGCAATCGCGAGGTTGATGTCGCTCTCGGAGATACCACCCACGGCGGCGTGCACAACCTGCACGCGCACTTCGTCGGTGGACAGCTTCGTGAGCGAGTTGACCAGCGCTTCCTGCGAACCCTGCACATCGGTCTTGACGATCAAGGCCAGGGTTTGCGTACCCTCGCCCATGTTGTCGAACAAGGACTCGAGCTTGGCGGCCTGCTGGCGAGCCAGCTTGACGTCGCGGAACTTGCCTTGACGGAACAGTGCAATTTCGCGCGCCTTGCGCTCGTCGCCCAATACCATCAGCTCGTCGCCGGCGGCGGGCACTTCGGTGAGACCTTGGATCTCGACCGGAATCGAGGGACCCGCACTCTGCACCGGTTTGCCGTTTTCGTCCAGCATGGCGCGCACACGGCCATAGCTTGCGCCGGCCAGAACGACATCACCACGCTTGAGCGTACCGGACTGCACCAGAATCGTGGCCACCGGACCCCGGCCTTTATCCAGACGCGCTTCGATGACCAGGCCCTTGGCCATGGCTTCGACGGGCGCCTTGAGCTCCAGAATCTCGGCTTGCAGCAGCACGTTTTCGAGCAGATCTTCGATGCCGGCGCCCGTTTTGGCGGACACCGACACAAACGGCACATCGCCACCGTATTCTTCCGGCACCACTTGCTCGGCCACCAATTCCTGCTTCACACGCTCAGGGTTGGCACCCGGCTTATCGATCTTGTTCACCGCGACGACCAACTGCACACCGGCAGCCTTCGCATGGTGAATGGCTTCACGCGTTTGCGGCATCACGCCATCATCGGCGGCCACCACGAGAATCACGATGTCGGTCGCTTGCGCACCGCGGGCACGCATGGCGGTAAACGCCTCGTGACCCGGGGTGTCGAGGAACGTGACCATGCCGCGTTCGGTTTCGACGTGATAGGCACCGATGTGCTGTGTAATCCCGCCGGCTTCACCCGACGCGACCTTGGCGCGGCGGATGTAATCCAGCAGCGAGGTCTTGCCGTGGTCGACGTGGCCCATCACCGTCACCACCGGGGCGCGCGGCAACAGTTCGGCGTCGGTGGTGGCAGGCGACAGATCCAGGAAGGCTTCGGGATCGTCCAGCTTGGCGGCGATCGCCACGTGACCCAACTCTTCCACCACGATCATCGCGGTTTCCTGGTCGAGCACCTGGTTGATCGTGACCATCTGACCCAACTTCATCAGATGCTTGATGACCTCGGCAGCCTTGACGGACATCTTGTGCGCCAGATCGGCAACGGTGATCGTTTCGGGCACATGCACTTCGCGAGCGATGAACTCGGCGGGTGCGGGCTCGGCACGACGATCCGACTGCTGATTGTTGCGCGAATTGCGGCCACCCTTGCCACCGCCACCGGCCTTGCCACCGGCGCGCCAGCCGTCACGGCTCGGTGCACCTTTGGTGTCAGCAGGCTTCTTGCGGGAAGCATCGTCCTTCCAGGTCGACGCGACTTCGGCCGTCTTGATGGTTTTCTTGCCATCGGCACCAGCGGCGGCGGGCTTGGCGTCTTTCTTGGCGCCAGGCTTGCCTGCGGGCTTGTGCAACGTGCCGGAAATCGGCGCGGCAGGCGCTTCGGGTTCCGGTGCACGCAATACCTTGCGCGGACGATTCAGCATCTCGCGCAATGCAGCGGCTTCGGCCTCGGCTTTCTTGCGGGCGGCGTCGCGATCGGCGTCGCTGGCGGCAGACGCGGGTGCCGCGCGACGGGTATCCGCTGCTACGGCGCGCACGCGCTTGTTGCTGTTCATGTTGGGCGGCGTGCCGCCCACGGTGCCGCGCGCTTCCGCTGCAGCCGCGTCGGCCGTCGGCGCGGCCGTATTGGCTTGCGCCACGGGCGCAGCGGCGGGAGTCGAGGGTGCAGCGTCGGACGACGCAGGAACGTCGGCTTCGGACGTGCCTGCCGCGTCGGCCTTGACCGGAGCCGATTCGGCGACCGGCGCTTCGGCCGGCTTCGTGCCGGCGTCGGCTTCCGTGGCGGCTGGCGCAGCGGCTTCCGTTTGCTCGCGCGACTCGGCGACTGCGGGCTTGGCCGACTCGGCGACCGGCTCAGCAGGCGTTTGCGCGACGGCTTCGGTGCTGGCCGGTACGTCCGCTTCGGTCGGCGCGGCGGCAGGCGCCGCTTCAGCCGGCTTGGCTTCTTCGGCTCGCGGAGCGGCGGCGACTTCCGTCACGGGCTCGCTCGCAGCGGATTCGACCGGTGCAGGTGCAACCTGCTCGGCAGCAGCCGTATCCGTAGTATCTACGGCAGGCGTGGCGACCGCGACCGGCGCGGTATCGATCACGTCGGTATCGGGCGTTTGTGCGATATCCAGATCGGCATCGTCAGACGCGTCCACACCTTCGGCGGCCACATCATTTGCATCGCGCTTGACGAAGACACGCTTCTTGCGCACCTCGACCTGGATCGTACGGGAACGACCCGAACCGTCGGCTTGACGGATTTCCGAGGTTTGACGGCGCGTCAGCGTGATCTTCTTGCCTTCTGTCGCGCCGTGCGCGCGGCGCAACGACTCGAGCAGTTTCGCCTTGTCGCTGTCGGTGACGTTATCTTCAACCGATTTCAGGTCGACACCAGCCGCGCGCAGCTGTTCCAGCAGCACGTTGGATGGCATTTTCAGTTCGACAGCGAACTGGGCGACGGTGTTACTCGACATTAGGCTCTCTTCCCTATATGCAGCTATTTCTATTGCAGGCTCGCCATCGGTAGATGGCTGCCCGGCAGGTACTTATTCTTCATCGAACCAGTGGGCACGGGCCCGCATGATCAGATCACTCGACTGTTGCTCGTCCAGACCGGAAATCTCCGACAGTTCGTCGGTCGCAAGTTCAGCCAGATCGTCGCGCGTGTGGACCTTGCGTTCAGCCAACTTGGCGGCCAACTCTGGGGTCACACCTTCCAACGCCAGCAAATCCTGGGCCGTTTCGAGGCGCTCTTCCTGGGCGATGGCTTCCGTCAGCAACGCATTGCGTGCCCGTGTGCGCAGCTCATTGATCGTGTCTTCGTCGAAGGCTTCGATCTCGAGCAGCTCTTGCATCGGCACGTAAGCGATTTCTTCGATGCCCGTGAAGCCTTCATCGATCAGGATATCGGCGACTTCTTCGTCAACGTCCAGCTTCTGCATGAAGGTCACGCGCAAGCCCGAACGCTCGACTTCCTGACGGTTCTGACTTTCTTCAGGCGTCATGATGTTGATCTGCCAGCCCGTCAGCTCGGAGGCGAGGCGTACGTTCTGACCCTTGGCACCAATGGCCTTGGGCAGATTTTCCTCGTCGACGACCACGTCCATGGCGTGCTTGTCTTCGTCCACCACGATGGACTCGACATTGGCCGGCGCCAACGCGCCGATCACGAACTGCGCAGGATCTTCCGACCACAGCACGATATCGACTTGCTCGCCGCCCAACTCGTTACGCACGGCGGTCACACGCGAACCGCGCATGCCCACGCAGGTGCCGATCGGATCGATACGCTTGTCGTAAGCCACTACAGCGATTTTGGCGCGCACACCCGCATCGCGCGCGGCCGCCTTGATCTCGAGCAGGCCCTGCTCGATTTCGGGCACTTCGTTTTCGAAGAGCTGGCGAATGAAATCGGGCGAGGTGCGCGACAGGATGACTTGCTGACCGCGGGCAGCGTGATCGACGCGCGCCACGAAGGCCCGCACCCGGTCGCTGACGCGCAGGTTTTCTTTCGGGATCATTTCGGAACGCGGCAGGCGCGCTTCGATCTTGCCCGTTTCGATGATGGCGTCACCCTTGTCCATGCGCTTGACCGTGCCGGACACAATGGTTTCGCCGCGATCGAGGAAGTCGTTGAGCACTTGCTCGCGCTCGGCATCGCGGATGCGCTGCAGAATGGCCTGCTTGGCCGCCTGCGCGCCGATCCGGCCGAACTCGATCGGCTCGAGCGCTTCTTCGATGTATTCGCCCGCTTCGATGTTGTCGACGATTTCAAGGGCGTCCGACAGCATTTCCTGCTTATCGGGTTCTTGCAGACCGGCATCATCGGGAACGACGAGCCAACGGCGGAAGCCCTCATGCTCACCCGTTTCGCGATCGATCGACACGCGGATATCGGCGTCTTCCTTGAAGCGCTTTTTCATGGCCGAAGCCAGCGCGTTTTCGAGCGCGCCGAAAACGACTTCGCGCGTCACGTTTTTCTCACGCGCCAAGGCATCGACCAACAGAAGAATTTCGCGACTCATCGCTTTTTGCCCTTGAAATCGAGAATGGGATCCAGCTTCGCACGGTCGACATCGTCGATCGTGAACGTCAGGAGTTGAACCTCGTTCTTTTTTGCCTCAAATTCGAGGCCGAACACGGTTTTGTCGACTGCTTGCGCATCGGCTGCTTCGCCGGACGTTTCCGGTAAAACCAACATCCCGGAATACATGCGCCGGCCGTCGAGCGCCGGTTCGCGCATTTTTACTTCGGCGCGCTCGCCGATGAAACGCAGGAAATCGGCCTCATTGCGCAGCGGGCGATCCACGCCCGGCGACCCGACCTCCAAGCGTTTGTAATCGATGTTTTCGACTTCAAACACGCGCGACAACTGATTCGACACCTGCTGACAGTGGTCGATGGTGACCCCGTCGACGTGGTCGATCGTGACGCGCAACAAGCCCATCGCGGCACGTTCGACGTCGATGAGTTCGACGTCCATGCCCGCGAGCGCTTCTTTAGAAAGTACGAATAGATCAGCCATACACTCAAAAAAAATGGGCTGTAAGTCCAGCCCATGTTCAATTAATCCAATGACGGTGCAACGAGGTGCGGGGTGTGCCACACGCTTTGCCTCGCTACGCACCTGCCAGAGGCGCCAAACGACGGCAACACGCATGGGCTGGTTAACCAGCCGCTGCTCTCGATGCAAGCATCCCTGGCGACCTGGCATAAACAACGCCGCGCCAACGGAATACAAAAGCCATGAAAGCCCAATATCTTAACAGAAAAATATGAAAACTTCCTGTTATGTCTAGGGTTTACGCGAGAGGGACGGGCAATGCAACACCCATCCTCGCGCTTTCGCACCGCCGAGACGCGCCGCGCGCACCCGACGCGTCGCGTCTTTGGCACTCGTGCGACAACAGCGGTGCGATGTGCCGGTCCTTAACGGCCGCCACGCCCCCGACCGGCCACGAAACCCAATGCGGATTCGTGTGCCGACGCGCTGCGCGGCTGCCAATCGTCGCCACGCGCACCGCCGCCGCCACCGCCGCCCGAGCGACCGGTATTGCCGTTGCCAGCGTTATTGCCATTGCCGCCACGACCATTGCGCGGCTTTGCGGGGCCGGCGCTTTTACCGGCGCGGCCATTTTTCGGCTTCGGCGAGCGCGACGCGTTGTTGCCGCCATTGCGGGGATTGTCGCCCCGGTTGTTCGGCTTGGGCGAATGCGGTGCGGGCACCGCATTGAAATCGCCCGACGCGGCTTGCGCACCTTCCGCACTCACCGGCGACGCCGTCGCCCCATCGGGACGCGGACCGCGATTATTGCGATGACGCGGCTTGCCGTTGGGCTTGCCGCCGGGTTTGCCATGTTGCGGACGCCCCGATGCATTGGCTTGCGGGCGAGCCGGACTGAAATTGCCGTCCACCGGCGCGGCAGCACCCTGACCCGCGTTACCGCCATTGCCCTGCGGGCGATTGCCGCGACCTTGCTGCGGACCGCCGCGCTTGTTGCGGCCGCCCTGACCCTGCGGCTTGCCGCCGCCCGCTGCACGGCCCCCGCCATCCTTACCCAACGGATGGCCGTTGGCATAGCCACCGGTAATCATCAGCCCGGTACCGAAAGGATCGGACGGCGAACCCGCCACCTGGCCGGGCTGATTGGGACGCACGGCCTGAAGCGTACCGCGGCGACTCACGCGTGCACCATTGGTGCCGTTGTTGGTCAGCGTGCCGTAGCCAGGCGGCAAAGCGCCTTCGTGCGAGATGGGCTGACGCGAACCGCGTTTGCCGCCCTCATCATCGTCGCCGCGCACCAGGCCCAACTGAACCATCAGCGCCGTCGACAACGAACCGTCGATCTCTTCCCAACGCCCGCGGCGCAAATTGCGCGGCAGAACGATATCGCCGAAACGCGTCCGGATCAGGCGGCTCACGACCACCCCGACGGCCTCGAACATGCGTCGCACTTCGCGGTTGCGTCCTTCGTTCAAGGTCACGCGGTACCAGCGATTGCTGCCGTCGCCGCCCAGATAATCCAGGGAGCCGAACGCGGCCATGCCGTCTTCCAGCGCAATGCCTTCGACCAGCGAACGGCGTTGCGCCTCGTCCATCTCGCCCAGCACGCGCACGGCGTACTCACGCTCCGAACCGTAACGCGGGTGCGCGATACGGTTGGCCATGTCGCCCGAGGTCGTGAAAATCAACAACCCCTCGGTATTCAAATCCAGACGTCCGACCGACAACCACTTGCCCGTTTTCAGATGCGGCAAGCGCGAGAATACGGTGGCACGGCCTGCCGGATCGTCATGGCTGACGATTTCGCCGGCCGGCTTGTGATACAGGATCACGCGCGGCGGACGCTTGGTGCTCAGACGCGTGATCAACTTGCCATTCACGCGCACTTGATCGTTGGCGCCGACGCGCTGCCCGATATGGGCCGGCTCGCCATTGACCGATACGCGACCGGCCACGATCAGCTCTTCCATCTCGCGACGCGACCCCACACCCGCGTCGGCCAGCACCTTGTGCAGCTTCGGCATGACCGCGTCGCTGTTCAGGTACTTGGTCAGACGCTGCTCGATGCGCGCAGCCTCGTCCAGATAGGACAGGGCCTCGTCGGTTTCCTGCTCGTTGTATTCCACAGGCGGGGCGACGTGCGCCGAGCGATCCACGGCCACGCCCTCGCCTGCGCCGTCTTCGCCAGGAGCATCGCTGCGGCGGCGGCGGAACGGCGTCCGCAATTTCCGGCCACGGCCACGTTGCGCGCCACCTTCGCCGTCAGCGGCAGGACCCTGCTCACGTCGCGGCGCGGCGGCCGCGTCAAACGACTGCTGCGCGCCCTCGGCATGACCGCCGACCGACTCACCCTGCGGCACATTTGCCGCCATCTGACCGCTCGCATCCACAGCCCGCGGCGGGCGCTTGGCGCGAGGCGGCCGCGGGGCACGGGGCGGACGCGCCGGGGCGTCAACCGCTGCGGCATCTGCCGCAGCACCGGCGTCGACCGCACGTGCGCCCTGCTCGGCACGCTCAGCACGCTCGCCGCCAGCAGGCGCCGACGGTTCCACATCCGCACGGGTGGCGCCGGCATCGCCGGCAGCCGTATCGGTTGTACGCGGCGCACGGGGTGCGCGCGGTGCGCGGGGCTTCTTGACCGGCGCCGCGTCGATTGCAGGCAGATCGCCGGAGGCAGCAGCAGCCGGCACAGGGGCCGTCGTCGATTCAGACGCCGTCACGACGCCTTCGGCCGCCTTGGGCGCGCGCGGCTTGCGCGGGGCGCGAGGCGCACGGGCGGGCTTGGCAGCGCCTTCGGCAGACGCATCGCTGCTGACGGGCTTGAAGAGATCGGGCTGCTGTTCGGTTTCTTTTGTCACGTTGGACTACTCCGGCTTCGTATCTTGATGAGGCAAGCGCTTATGGGCCTCATCGTCCTGTTCTTTCGCATCGGTCGACGACTGGGAAGTCTCTCCCGGAGCGTCGGGCATGGGCGCCACATCGGGCGCCGGCGGTGTTGGTTCGGGTTCGGCGGGCTCCGCAGGCGTGGGCTCGACATCGGGCTCAGGCTGCGGTTCACGCACAGGATCGGGCTGAGGTTGCGGCTCGGGCGTCGGAACGGGCACAGGCACGTCGACATCCGGGCGCACCGGGTTCGGCACGATCTCAGGGATATTCAAGGGCGGCATTTCAGGCACCGACCCGGGCTGCGGCACGGTATCGCCCGTCGACGGCAGCGACACGCTGTCAGGACGAACGGGCTCGAACTCGGGCACAGGGGTGAACGGCACATGGTCGCCTGCCGCGGCATCGACCTCGGACACTGCCGACGAAGCAGCAGCATTGCCACTCGCTTCTTCGGTATCGCCCACATCTTCACTGTCGCTCACATGGGCCAGATCGCCATCAGGCGATTCGCTCACGGCGGCAACCGACGTTTGGTCGGGACCGGCAAGCATGGCAACGGGCGGTTCGCCTTCAGCCACGACTGCGGATTCTACGCCATCATGGCCCAAAGCCGCTTGTACTTCTGCAAAATCGAGCCCAGCCAGCGCAATCACCGCGTCGTTCGACTCCAGTGCCGGCAATTCGTCCAGCGCCCGCAGGCCCAAATCATCCAAAAACTGACGGGTCGTGGCGAACAACGCCGGACGTCCGGGCGCATCGCGATGCCCGATGACTTCGATCCAGCCTCGGTCTTCCAGCGACTTCACGATCTGCGACGACACCGTCACGCCGCGAATATCTTCGATATCCCCGCGCGTCACAGGCTGTCGCCAGGCCACGATCGCCAAGGTTTCCAGCACGGCCCTCGAGTACTTCGGCGGCTTTTCCGGATTGAGCCGCTCGAGATAACGCTGCATGGCGGGCCGGCTCTGGAAACGCCAACCGCTACTCAATGCCGTCAGGACCATGCCACGGTTTTCCCACTGCTGGTCCAGTTGACCGAGCCATTCGCGCAGACGCCCGTCATTGACCTCGTCCGTTTCGCCGAACAGCCGCCGCATTTCCGCCAGCGGCATGGGCTGGGATGCGCATAAAAGCGCGGTTTCAAGCACTACTGTTGCCTCGCCGTCAGTCATTCAAACCAAATCAATCGAGAAATCGTTAATCGGGTCCGCCAAGCGGACGTTTGTAATAAATGCTATAGTCTCGTTCTCAGACGCGGGGTGGAGCAGTCTGGCAGCTCGTCGGGCTCATAACCCGAAGGTCGTAGGTTCAAATCCTGCCCCCGCAACCAAAAGCCTGGCGCATCTCGCCGGGCTTTTTGTTTTGCAGTTCGCCGAATGGCAGTGCAGTCGGCAAGTCGCGTTGCGACAGATATCCCGCCACGTTGCCGTAGCCGTCATCCGTCTCACCTGCGAGATATGCGCAATGCTGCAATGCCTGGGTCCGTCTGAAAAGAATGTGTGCGCACCGGGCGCTGGATCACGTGATACCCAGGCCACCAGCCACGAACAAATATATAAGCCGTCACACCAGCCGATCCGAATCCCGACGTAAACGTTGGGTAGCGTTTGCCATTGCAACGGGCAAGCGTATTAGGCTTCGGAAAAGCGCGTGAAGTCGAGAAACAACGCAATCAGCGTAGCGGCGAAACGCTTCGAACGATCGGCAAACAGCACTTTCGGCATTACCGAGACGCGGGCCGGACATCGCACGAATGCGCCGCAAAACACCTGTATCACACCTCGGCGCGGCCGAATTCGAGATTTCGGGCCATGCGTGCAGCTGACATCGCCAGCACAATCACGCCTAGAGGTGGAAGGGTTGAAAAAAGTATACCGCCATTCTCCCGGGCGAAGCAAAGAAAAGGCGGCCTATTGTTCTGATTCCACACCAGAGCGTTGCACTGGTGGCAATTCCCCGGAACGATCCGACCTCCTAAAATCGCGCCGAACAGGCTGTCGTCGCACACCGCCCTGACGACCGCCACGGGGACGGGCCGATCGATCGTGCCACGCGATGGCCCCGCCTGCAGCCTATCTTCCGTAACGGACCATCATGACGCCTCTCGACCAAGCCAGCCTGGAACGCGTGTTCCTGAATGCACGCACATTCAATGCCTTTACCTCCCAGCCCGTCACGGACGACACGCTCGAGGCGCTTTACGATCTGGCCAAGTGGGGCCCCACCTCGATGAACGCGCAGCCGGCACGTTTTGTATTTTTGCGGTCTCCCGAAGCCAAGCAGCGCCTCGCGCCCGCGCTGAGCGCCGGCAATCTCGACAAGACGCTTGCCGCCCCCGTGACGGTGATCGTGGCGCAAAACACACGCTTCTTCGACCACCTGCCCAAGCTTTTCCCGGTGTACGACGCGAAACCCATGTATGAAGCCAATGCAGCGTTGGCCGAAAGTACGGCCGCGCGCAACAGCGCCTTGCAAGGCGCCTACCTGATCGTTGCCGCCCGCATGCTCGGACTGGACAGCGGCGCCATGAGCGGCTTCGATCCCGCCAAGGTAAACGCCGAATTCTTTCCCGACGGCGCCCACACGACCAACTTCCTGATCAATCTGGGCTACGGCGACAGCAGCAAGAATTATCCGCGCGGCATTCGGCTGCCGTTTGACGAGGTCTGCACGATTCTTTGATTTTCTACTCGGCGGTGCCGAACGCGGCGTTGACGGCCGTGTTCACATCGCTGGGCGATATATCGCGGGTGATCAGCACCAGCACACCCCCGTCATCGATGGCACCGCCGGCCTCAAGCAACGGCTCTGGCGCATACATCACATCGTGCACGCCGTGAACGGCATACACACCTGTAGAGCCGTCACGACGATGCCAGCGCACGATGCCTTTCAGGCGCAGCAAGGATGCGCCAAGGACGCTTTGGAGCGCCTCGACACCCTGAGCAAAAGCCACCCGCGACGTCGGCTTAGGCAAGCGCACCACTCTCTGATGCACCCGGCCGTGCGAACCGGATGACAGCTTGGGCACATACCCAGGCGCAGACACACGCGGCACCAATGCCTCGTCCAGCGTACGAATCAGCATCGTAATCGCCTTGGCAACGCTTGCCGCATCGATGACGTGAGCAAACACGTTCACACCGCGCACAGCGTCTGCGGCTGCAGCACGCTGAGAGGGATCGGCGAGATCGGTCTTGCTCATCCAGACCAGGTCGGCCAACGCCAGTTGGCGCGCTACTTCGGGCTGGGTCTCGAGTTGGCGTTCGAGGTGCGTCACGTCGGCCACGACAACGGCCCCGCGATACACGAATCGCTGCGCAAGGAAAGGTTCATGGGTGAGCGTAAACAAGACCGGCGCGGGGTCGGCCAACCCTGTCGTCTCGATCACGACGCGTGAAAAGGGCGGCACTTGGCGCGCCATTGCCGCCATGAACACGTCGCGCAAGGTATCCACCAGGCCCCCACGCACCGTGCAACAGAGGCAGCCGCCGGCAATGACCGCCAGCCGATCGTCGCCCGCGCGCACCAGATGATGATCGATGCCGATGTCGCCAAATTCGTTCACGACGACCAGCGCATCCGTGAAGTCGCGTGTACGCAAAAGCCGGTTAAGGAGCGTGGTCTTGCCGCTTCCCAGAAAACCGGACAGCACCGTGACGCCGATGCGCGTGTCGGACGGATGACTTGAGGCGGGAATGTTCGGCGAGGACAAGGTTGAGATGAAAACGGCGACGGTGATGACCTAGCCCGAGTGGCATCGCGCCTTACGCCGAGTCATCGCCCCACTTCGGAAAGGGGTCGGTTTCTCTCAAACGCTCCAGTGCTGCCAGCGGCCCAGTTAATTCTTCCGCAGTCATCAGACACGCTTCAAGCGCCGCGGTCAATGCATCGCGATCCATGTCGATGCCGATGAGCACCAACTCCTGCATCCGATCGCCATAAATCGGATCCCAGTCCGCCAGACGTTGCGCCCGCGATGCGTCGTCGTCCGGCCAACTTGCCGACGGCGTGGCAGCCATCCAGTATCCGGCGACGCCATGTCGGGTCACCGCGCCCGCCTGCGACCAGGAACCGGCATAGGCCGGTCGCGTGACGAGCCAGAAGAAACCTTTCGAGCGCACGACGCCCGGCCACTCCTGATGTATGAACGCCCAAAATCGCGCTGGATGAAAGGGCCGGCGAGCGCGAAAGGCAAAGCTCGAAATGCCATAGGCTTGCGTTTCAGGCATATGCTCACCGCGCAGCTCCGCCATCCAGCCTGGCGCGGCGGCGGCTGCGGCGAAATCGAACCTACCCGTGTCCAGCACGCGATCGAGCGGCACGCCGCCAAAATGGGCATGAATGATGTCGGCCCGTGGATTGAGCGCCTTGAGCATGGCCTCGAGCTGATTCAACTCCGCTGGCGTGACGAGATCGGTTTTATTGAGCACAAGTACATCGCAGAATTCGATCTGCTCGATCAGCAGATCCACCACCGTGCGGTCATCCTCGTCGCCCGCGGTATCGCCCCGGTCGGCCAACGCATCCTGCGACGCGTAGTCGCGCAGGAAGTTGAACGCGTCCACTACCGTAACCATGGTGTCCAAACGCGCCACGTCGGCAAGCGCGTGACCCGCATCGTCTTCGAACGTAAACGTCTCGGCCACCGGCAAAGGCTCGGAGATCCCGCTCGATTCGATCAACAGGTAATCAAACCGCCCCTCGGCCGCCAGCTTGCGGATCTCGAGCAAAAGATCCTCGCGCAGCGTGCAGCAAATACAGCCGTTGCTCATTTCCACCAGCTTTTCATCCGCGCGGGACAGCGCCGCACCGCCCTCCCGAATCAGGCGCGCATCGATATTCACTTCAGACATATCGTTGACGATCACAGCGACGCGCTTGCCCTCGCGATTCGCCAGGACGTGATTGAGCAGGGTCGTCTTGCCCGCGCCCAAAAAGCCGGACAACACCGTTACGGGGAGCTTGGCGCCAACGATGGCGCGCGCCTCGGATGAGAAATCGATGTTCATGATGCACTCCTGGTCGATCAAAACGTTATGTTATTACATAACGTTTTGACGGTGCTGAACAATCTTTTCCTCCCCCATTTGCATTCGTCAAAAAGATCGTGTTATAGTTTCGTTCTCGACGCAGTTCCCTGATAGCTCAGTCGGTAGAGCGACGGACTGTTAATCCGCAGGTCGCTGGTTCGAGCCCAGCTCGGGGAGCCATTCTCTCTAATGCGTCGAAGCTGCGATACCGTATGCAGCAAACTGAAAAAGCCACCGCAAGGTGGCTTTTTTATTTGCTGCATCAGTCAATACTCCATCAGGCAGTGCTGCATCAGGCAATATTCCACCAAGCAATACCGTTGCTCTGGCTGAAGACACCTTCAGATGCCACCGCTACGAAAAGCGCTGCTCTCCGGCGGGCGGGGTGATCCGGTAGTCGCGATTGGGTTGCCCGATATTCCGACGACCATAGACGCCCGTCGAATCCCGCACATTTGCATCCAGTTTCCGACTGACACTAGACGCTTTATTGACTGTTTTGATGCCCAGCAGCATCAGGGCGTTTTCTGCGTTCGGATCTCGTAGCGCTTAAACAGTGCAAGAACGCGCTCGCGTAGGGTCCGCCAGTCATTGAGATACTGCCGATTGGTCGTGATGCTGAAAGTGGCATCGTTATGCACAAACGTCATCGTGCATGAGGGGTACGGCACATCTATCTTGTCGTACACGAAACAAATCACGACTGTTTCAAGGCGGTCCGGGTTGCCCTCTATAAAGAGTTCCTGCGGCATGACACGCTGGCGACTCGCACTCGAGCGGATCAACTTCAGACCATCAGGCCCAGGTCCGATGCTCACCTCTGGCGTGGGACCATTTTCTCCCGGGAGTGGCGCGTCGATCGCCACGCGATATGCAGACGTTAATGCATCAGTGCTTCTCGGACGTGCGCTGGGAATTCGCTCCTGCACAAGAATCGACACACGCTGCGGGCTGGAAGCAGGCGCCATTAGCGCATCGTAATTTTTGCCAGTCAGTGGAACCAGGCTCGGCAAGTAGGCGCGAAACAATACCGCTCTCGGTCGACGCTCCCCTAACTCGGACGGGGGATCGAAGAATGCGGCGGGTATTGCGTAAGTCGCATCACCCAATTCAATTTTGCGTAGCACCATTTCAGATGGGAGGCCGACATCGTCTGCGCCGCCAATGGGGACCACACCGTCGGCGCTGTGCGCCGACAATGCGAAGCCACTGGCAAATGCGCAGAGACCAAACTTAAGCCCTCGGATCACGCAACCTCCATGTCATCTTCCACTCGATCGACGAATTGTTCTAGCGGCACGCTAAACGATTCTCGCGTACGAACTTCGCACCGAAGGAATGCAATGCGATTGGATACGTAAGGTAGGATTTTTCGCCTCCCCGCTCCCCGCACTTTCGTCCCCAATCCGGTAAGCCGCGCAAAAATCACCGAAATGCCTTCCGCTAGGCAGTTTTGGTTATTCTGGCATATCGTCTCTGCAGCCTTACCCCCGGGCGTAGCGCGGCAGCGGTTGCGCCGTATTGTTTTAGAAGGTTGCCAGGCTCGACTTGGCGAGCTTGAGCGTTACGGCTTGAGCCTCATTCAAAACGGAGACATGCAATGCAGAATAACGACCTCAATCGAAAGCGACGGCAATTGTTGGTGGCCGCGGCCGGCACAGGAGTAGCGGCCATGAGCGGCTTGGCCGGTGCGCAATCGTTCGCGTTCAAGCCCAGTCAGCGCTATCCGGATCCCAACGTCTTCATCCTGGATCCGAGCTTCGCCAAGTATCGTATTTACAGCAGCACGATCGAGCAATTGGGCACCGGGATGCGATGGGCGGAGGGGCCCGCCTATTTCGAGCAAGGCGGGTACGTGCTGTTGAGCGACATTCCGAACAATCGACTGATGAAGTACGACGAGAAGACGGAGAAGTTCAGCGTTCACAAGACCGGCGTGAACTATGCCAACGGCAATGTGTGCGACCGCCAGGGCCGGTTGATTACCTGCGAGCATTCCGTCACCCGGCGTGTGGTGCGGACGGAGAAAAACGGCAGCCTCACCGTGCTGGCCGACCGTTATGAGGGCAAGCGCCTGAATGCCCCGAACGACGTGGTGGTGCGTTCGGACGACAGCATCTGGTTTACCGACCCCACATTTGGCATCAATGGGGAGTGGGAAGGATCGAGGGCAAAACCGGAACAGCCCACAACGAACGTTTATCGCATTTCCAAAGACCGAAAGATCACTGCCGTGATCACAGACTTGGTCAATCCCAACGGGTTGGCGTTTTCGCCCGATGAGAAAAAACTGTATGTGGTGGAATGGAAAGGCACGCCCAACCGCAGCGTATGGGCGTACGACGTCTCTGATGACGGCACCACGGTGTCGAACAAGACCAAATTGATCGATGCCGGCGGGCCGGGCGCCTTCGACGGCATCAAGGTCGACCGCGATGGCAATCTCTGGTGCGGGTGGGGCTATAGCGGCGCATTGGCGACGGACGCCGTGGATATTGGCGGCGGTATGCAGGCCTTTCCACCAGCCGGCAAATCCGAAGAGATGGATGGCGTAAAGATTTTCAATCCACAAGGCAAAGCCATCGGCTTTATTCGCTTGCCCGAACGTTGCGCGAATCTCGCGTTTGGCGGCCCCAAGCGAAATCGGCTGTATATGGCAAGCAGCCATTCCCTATACGCTTTGTACGTGGAATCGCACGGCGCGGCGTGATTGAAAAGACACGGTGTGCACTGGCGCGGCGGACGGCGCGTCGCTATTATTCAACTGGCGTCGTCCGCCGTTTCTACCCTGTGTACTCCGCTTTTCCACCTTTCACGGACCGGACTCGCGCCCGGAATCATTTATGCGTATTGCCGCCCTGTTGATGCTGAGTTTGCTCACCGCCTGCGCCAGCAAAGTGGATCTGCAAAATCTGCCGTCCGCCAGCTATTCATGCGATGACGGCACGTATTTGTGGGTGGTATTCGAACCTGCCGCGGCACGCGTCACATTACCCAACAAGCAAGTTGCCCTGCTCCCGCAGCAGCGAGCGGCATCCGGCATGTGGTACCAGTCGTCGGAATATGAACTGCGCGGCAAGGGCGACGATGCAACATGGACCGCCCGAGGACGATCGCCGTTGGCTTGCCGGGCGCGATAGAAAGCGCACTCGCTTAATGCGTGATGGCTGACCCCCAGCTTTTGCGTAAGGGCCAACCCATAAAACGATCAAGCAGGCTTCGGACCGTCTTTCTTCTTCAGCATTTGAGGACTGTCGTCTTTCAAACCCAGTCCTTCTTTGTCGGCAGGGATAATTTCTTCGCTGCCGTTCATCTGCGAATTGCTCGGGGTGGGACCGGGATTGGTTTTATGCGTTTCGGGGCGGGGATGCTTGCTCTTGTCGCGCAGGTCTGCTTCGCGTTGCTCGTTGTCGCTCATGATCGCTCCTGAATGAAAGATGTCATACGCGGGCTGCAACCCGCATACCTGCATGACGGAGCCCCTAACGCGGGAGCGGCCGGGCAACCTGAAAGCGCGTCGTCTGAGGCGTCGGATCCACACCGCAAACACCGAAAAACCGCTTTGGAACAAAATGCGGCGCACCGGGATGCACAACATCAAAAAGTCGTGCTAGAATTTCGTTCTTCGCCGGTGTAGCTCAGTCGGTAGAGCAGTTCATTCGTAATGAAAAGGTCGAGGGTTCGATTCCTTTCACCGGCACCAGTTGCCCTCGGTTGTATGCCCTTCGGGATGCGTCTTTCAGACCGCATACAGCCACAGCAACCGGTGTAATGCAGCGAAGTTCCGATTCCGGATCACATCCAGGATCAAGCATCAAGGCTAACGTGTCATGCGTTAGCCTTTTTTGCTTTCTGCGGTGTGTGGCATTGGCCTTTTTCGCTCGAAGAATCGGCGCCCGCAATAATCAGCCGAAGCTGGCGGGTTGATGGCACCCGTATCTTGCGATTTACCCGTTATCGTCCCGCCGGCAATAGCCCTGCCTCGGTACCGTGATCGGCATGGGCTTTCGCCAACACAAACTCGATCAGCGTGGAAATCGCACGTGGGTGATGACGATTGGGCATGTACAGCATGTACATGCTGCGGCCATAAATGCTGAGCCGCCAGGGATCGAGCACGGTCAAGACCTCACCCCGTGCGATATCGTCGTGCACCACATAATCCGGCACCACGCCCACACCCAATCCCGCCAATATCGCATCCCTCAAGAAGGGATAATTGCGCGATACCACCGTGGGTTCCAGGATCACATATTGCCGTTTATCGCCCTGATATACCGATAGCCGCAGCGGCCGGCCGATTACGGCAGCGCTCACCACGCGCATGCGCGTCAGATCCTCGGGTTGCTCAGGCAGCGGATTGGCCTGCGCGTAGGCCCGTGACACGCAGGCCACATAACGCACGGCGCCAAGCTCACGCGCCACCAGGGTTTGCGGCGGCTCGGACATGATGCGCACGGCGATATCCACTTCATCGCGCAGCAGGTCGTCCACACTGTTCTCAAACAGCACATCCAGCACGATGTCGGGATAAAGGCGCTTGAATTCAAGCAACCAGGGCGACATCACGAACTGCCCATAGCCGCTGGGCACACTCAGCCGCACCCGGCCCTGCGGCGTTTTGCCGAGCGTTTCAACAGACTCTCGCGCAGCGGCCAGCTCGTCACGAATGCTGCGCCCATGCTGATACAGCTTCAGGCCGATCTCGGTGGGTTCCACACGCCGCGTGGTTCGGCGCACCAGTTGCATACCCACCGATCGCTCGAGTTGGTTCAGGTGATAACTGACATTGGCGCGCGTCATTTTCAGGCGGCGCGCAGCCTCGCTGAGATTGCCCGCGTCCAGGATATCGACCAGCAACGTGAGTGATTTCGTGTCCATACCGCTATTGTCAAAATTTCTTATACGGTATGTCAACCATTGATGCCATTGTCAAGACTCCTTTGCTGGTCAAGAATGCGGGATGACAAGACGGATCGGCATGATCCGCAACAGGAGACACTCAACGATGGCGACTATCGCTTCCGCGCGATCCACGGCGCACGACCAGACCAATGCAGCAGCGGGCGCCGATGGCGACAACCGGCCGGCAGACGCCACGACGACACCGGTTTCCGAGTCGGTTCAAGCGGCACGCGACTATGCGGACGGTGCGCTGCGCACTGCGGCCGACGTGCCCGAAATCCGTCAGACGACTGCGCGCACCCTCACCCATACCGGCATTATCGGCGGCGGCACCATGGGTGCGGGCATTGCCGTGGCAATGCTCGATGCCGGCTTGCGCGTGGTGATGGTGGAGCAGGATGAAGCCGCGCTGGCGCGCGGTCGTGCCCGCGTTGAAGCCGTGTATGACCGCCTGATCGTGCGCGACCGCATGACGCTGGCCGAAAAGAAAGACCGGATGTCGCACTTCAACGGCGCGACGGCTTACGCGGCGCTATCCGATGCTGACCTGATCGTGGAGGCGGTGTTCGAGGATTTGTCGGTCAAGGCCGAGGTATTCAAACAGATCGACCGCTTCGCCAAACCTGGCGCGATTTTGGCCACCAACACGTCCTATCTGGACATCGATCGCATTGCGCAAGCCACTGGCCGCCCCGGCGATGTGTTGGGCCTGCACTTCTTTTCGCCGGCCAACATCATGAAGCTGCTTGAAGTGGTGGTCGCGGCGCAGACGTCGCCCACCGCCGTGGCCACTGGCTTCGCGCTCGCCAAGCGGCTGCGCAAAACGCCCGTACGTGCGGGCGTATGCGATGGCTTTATCGGCAATCGCATCCTGGCGGCCTACCGTCACGCAGCCGATCTAATGATGGAAGACGGCGCCTCGCCTTACGACATCGACGACGCCGTCCGCGCATTCGGCTATCCCATGGGGCCCTATCAAGTCGTGGATCTGGCCGGTGGCGACATTGGCTGGGCCACGCGCAAACGGCGTGCTGCCACACGCGATCCGCAAGCGCGGTACGTGGAAATCGCCGATCGGCTGTGTGAGCAAGGCTGGTTTGGCCAGAAAACTGGACGGGGCTTTTATCGATATGTGGAAGGCGCACGCACCGGCACACCTGACCCTGAAGTGCTGGCCATCGTGGATGCCGAGCGCCAACGCGCGGGCGTCGTGCCAAAGCCGTTCACAGCCGAAGAGATCATGCGCCGCTACATGGCGGCAATGATCAACGAGGCCGCCAACGTGCTGCACGAGCGCATCGCGCTGCGACCGTCGGACGTGGATGCGGTGTTTCTTGCCGGCTACGGTTTTCCCCGCGACCGAGGCGGCCCTCTGTTCTACGCGGACACGGTCGGCGTACAGCAGGTGCTCGCCGACATCGAATCCTTTGCCGATGAAGATCCCCGCTTCTGGCGTGCCTCGCCGCTGCTGCTCGCACTCGCGCAACGCGATGCGACGTTTGCCAGCCTCAACACGCCTTCACGATAAGCAGGAAAAGTCCCATGCGCGAAGCCGTTATCGTTGCCACCGCCCGCACGCCGATCACCAAGGCGCACCGCGGTGAATTCAATCTCACACCCGGCCCCACGCTGGCCGCATTTGCCGTGCGCGAAGCGGTCAAACGCGCCGGTATCGATCCAGCCACGATCGAAGACGCCGTGATCGGCTGCGGTTATCCGGAAGGTTCCACGGGCCGCAATATTGGACGTCAAGCCGTGATCCGCGCGGGTCTGCCGGTAAGCATCGGCGGCACCACCGTCAACCGCTATTGCGCCTCGGGTCTGCAGGCGATTGCGAATGCCGCCGGCCATATCGTTGCGAACGGCGCATCGGCCATGATCGCCGGCGGTGTGGAGTGCATTTCGCACATCCGCACGCGCGACGATGCGCAGTCGGGTATCGACCCCTGGATCGCCGCACACCTTCCAGCGCTCTATATGCCGATGATCGAGACGGCCGATATCGTGGCGGCACGCTACGGCATCAGCCGCGACGCGCAGGATCGTTTCGCCGTCCAAAGCCAGCAGCGCACGGAGGCGGCGCAGCTCGCCGGCCGCTACCGCGACGAGCTGGTGGCCTGCACGACCACGATGGCAGTTACCGACCGTGCGACGGGCGCCGTCACCGAGCGCGAAGTCACGGTATCGGACGATACCTGCAATCGCCCCGGCACCACCTACGATGCATTGGCGAAACTGGCGCCGGTGCGTGGACCCGAGCACTTCGTGACGGCAGGCAATGCATCGCAATTGTCCGATGGCGCCGCAGCGTGTGTATTGATGGAAGCGGCCGACGCCGCCCGCGCCAATCTCACGCCGTTAGGCGCATTCCGCGGCATGGCGATCGCCGGCTGCGAGCCTGACGAAATGGGTATCGGCCCGGTGTATGCCGTGCCCAAACTGCTTGCGCGCCACGGTTTGAAAGTCGACGACGTCGATCTGTGGGAGTTGAACGAGGCGTTCGCCTCGCAGGCGTTGTATTGCCAGCAGAAGCTGGGCATCGACCCCGAGAAATTGAACGTCGATGGCGGCGCGATTGCGCTGGGCCATCCGTTTGGCGTCACCGGCGCTCGCCTGGCCGGCCACGTATTGATCGAAGGCCGCCGCCGCGGCGCCCGTTACGCCGTCGTCACCATGTGCGTGGGTGGCGGCATGGGCGCGGCGGGCCTGTTTGAAATTTATTGAGGACTTGTCATGGATCTGACGTTTACCCAGGAAGAAGAGGCGTTTCGCACGCAGGTGCGCACGTTCTTGCGCGATCAGTTACCTGAGCGCATTTCAAGCAAGGTGCACGGCGGCCGTCCGCTGACGCGCGACGATATGGCCGAGTGGCATGCCATCCTGAATAAACAGGGCTGGCTGGCCGCGCATTGGCCAGAAGAATACGGTGGCACCGGCTGGACCACGGTCGAGCGTTTCATTTTCGAGAACGAATCGGCCCTGGCCGGCGGCCCCCGCCTTGTGCCGTTCGGGTTGAGCATGCTCGCACCGGTACTGATCAAATACGGCAACGAGGCACAGAAACGCTATTGGTTGCCGCGGATTTTGGACGGCTCCGATTGGTGGTGCCAGGGTTATTCGGAACCGGGCGCGGGATCGGACCTGGCGGCAGTGAAAACACAGGCCGTGCGCGATGGCGATCATTACGTGGTGAATGGGCAAAAAACGTGGACCACGCTTGGCCAGTACGCCAATATGATTTTCTGCCTGGTGCGCACGTCCAACGAAGGCCGTCGCCAGGAAGGCATCAGCTTCCTGCTGATCGACATGAACACGCCGGGCGTTGAAGTGCGCCCGATCATCACGCTGGACGGCGCGCACGAAGTGAACGAGGTGTTCTTCTCGGACGTGCGCGTGCCGGTTGAGAACCTGGTGGGCGAGGAAAACCGCGGCTGGACGTACGCCAAGTATTTGCTGACCTACGAACGCACGAATATCGCAGGTGTGGGACAGTCGACCGCGGCGTTGAATCGCTTGAAAGCTGTGGCGGCGCGTCAGCGCAAGAATGGCCGCGCGCTTGATCGCGACCCCGCTTTCGCCGCGCGCCTTGCCCGCGTGGAAATCGAGCTTGAAAACATGCGCACGACCAATCTGCGCGTGATCGCAGCCGCCGCCGGTGGCGGTGCGCCAGGTGCGGAAAGTTCGATGCTCAAGATTCGCGGCACGCAGATCCGCCAGGAAATCTCGGCCCTCAATCGTCGGGCGATGGGTCCTTACGCGCAGGCGTTCGTGGCCGAAGCCGAGCTTGAAAGCGCGGCACCCGTTGAACGCGCCGTGGCTGAACTTGCCCTGGCGGACGGCGGCGACGACGTGCCATCGCGCGGGCTGGAAGCCGGCATCAATGTGGACGCCACCGGCACCGCCGCTGCCGCCACAAGCGAGCGGATCGGACCTGAGGGCGCGGAAAGCGCAGCCGCCCAGTACTTCAACAATCGCAAGCTGTCGATCTTCGGCGGTTCCAACGAAATCCAGAAGAACATCATCTCGAAGATGATCTTGGGACTGTGAGGGCAACATCATGAATTTCGAACATACCGAAGACCGCCGCATGCTGTCGGACATGCTGCAGCGTTTCGTGGCCGATCAATACAGTTTTCCGGTGCGCGATAAACACGCGCATTCGGCCGAAGGTTTCTCCAGCGAACACTGGGCGCGTTACGCTGAGCTGGGCGCGATCGGCGCGCTGTTCACCGAGACCGATGGCGGCTTTGGCGGCGCCGGTTTCGACATCTCCGTGGTGTTTGAAGCCTTGGGGCGCGGCCTGGCCGTCGAGCCGTTCCTCGGCGCACTGATGGCGGGCAGTGCGATCGCGCACGCGTCGCACCCTGCCGCGTCACCATCATCTGCATCGGCATCGTCTGCATCGGCATCGGCGGCACCGGCCACGTCCGATAATCACGCGATCCTCGCCGACATCGTTTCCGGCGAGCGCATTGCCGCGTTCGCGCACGGCGAACCCGAGTCGTTTTATGAACTGGCACGCGTCGCCACCCAGGCCCGCCGCGAAGGCGAGCAGTGGATCATCGACGGCGCCAAGGCAGTGGTCGCGCAAGGCGAGCGCGCCGATGTGTTTGTGGTGTCGGCCCGCACCTTGGGCGACGTCGACGATGAACACGGCATCTCTTTGTTCGTGATCCCCGCCGACGCGGCCGGCGTGCAGCGCCGCGGCTTCGCGCTCATCGACGGCGGCCGGGCAGCGGAACTTACGCTGAACGACGTCCGCGTCCCTGCCGGCGCCCTGCTCGGCCGCGTGGATGAAGGCTATGCCACCATCGAACATGCCGTGGGCCGCGGCATCGTGGCCCTGTGCGCCGAAGCCGTGGGCGCCATGGACGCGGCGCGCGACGCCACGCTCGAGTACCTGCGCACGCGCAAGCAGTTCGGCATGCCCATCGGCAGCTTCCAGGCCCTGCAGCATCGCATGGCGGATGTGCTGCTTGAGATCGAACAGGCCCGCTCGGCCGTCATCAATGCCGCGGCAGCGCTTGATGATCAGGACCGCCGCACGCGCGAACGCGCCCTTTCGGCGGCCAAGTACACGATCGGCCGCGTGGGCATCCTGGTGGCCGAGGAGTGCATCCAGCTGCATGGCGGCATCGGCATGACGTGGGAGCTGCCGCTGGCACACTATGCCAAGCGTTTGGTGATGATCGACCATCAACTGGGCGACGAAGATTTTCACCTCGAACGCTACGTGGCGCTGGGCCAGAATTGACGCCATGGAGGCCACGATGAAGCCCCAACAGGCCGTGTCAACGCCGGCCCCCTTCGACCCGCCCTTCGCGGCACTGTTGCCCGTGCGCACCGCCGCGGATGTGCGGCTGCTGGAAGCGCGGCCGCTTGCCGAAACGGTGACCGCACGCAGCACCTATGCCTTGTTTCGCAATGCGGCGCATGCGTTTGGCGACAAAACGGCGCTGACGTTCATGCGCACCGCCGATCCTGCCGACGAACCGCTGCGATGGAGCTATCGCGAGCTGCTTGCCGGCATTCACCAAACGGCCAACCTGTTGCATACGCTGGGCATCGGCGCACGCGACACGGTCGCGGCGATGCTGCCGGGCTGTCTGGATTACCACCTCGCGCACTGGGGCACGCAAGCCGTGGGTATCGTGCAGCCGCTCAACCCGCTGCTGAGCGAGGAAAAGCTGGCATCCCTGATGAATACGGCCCAGGCGCGCATTCTGATCGCCTACGGATCGGATGCGGAATCCGGTATCTGGAGCAAGGCGCAGCGGCTGCGGGCGCTCGTGCCCACGTTGCAGTGGGTGCTGCGCGTGGCACCGCACGACGAGCCCATCCAGGCCCGGCCCGCCCTGCCGGCCTACACACTGAATTTCGACCTGGCCCGTCTTGAACAGCCCGACGATGCGCTGATCAGCGACCGCGTCATCGCCCCCGACGATATCGCTGCGTACTTTCACACCGGTGGCACCACGGGCGCGCCAAAGCTGGCCATCCACACGCATGGCAATCAGGTGTTCACCGCCTGGGCCGCCGTGCAATTGCAGGGCGCCGGGCCCACCGATACGGTGATCAATGGCTACCCGCTCTTTCACGTGGCCGGCGTCTTGCCGGCTTCGCTTGCATCGCTATCGGCCGGCGCCAACATCGTCATCCCCACCCCTGCGCTCCTGCGCAACCGCGACGTGGTGCGCAACTATTGGCGGCTGGTCGAGAAATATCGCGCGACCACGTTGATGGGCGTGCCCACGGTGCTGGCGGCGCTCGCCGAGGTGCCCTTGAACGGCGCCGATATTTCGTCATTGCGCTATTGCCGCACAGGCGCGGCGCCGCTACCGGCCGAGCTTGCCGCGCGATTCGAGCGGCTGTTCGGCCTGCATGTGCACGAGAGTCTGGGCATGACGGAGATGGCGGGGATCTCGTCCATCACGCCGCCCAACGTGATCGGACCGGTCAACTGCGTGGGCTTTCCGCTGCCTTATGCGCGCATGCGCATCGTCGAGCTCGATGTGGCGGGCGGCCAGCCCGCGCGCGACCTGCCGCCAGGCCAAGCCGGCATGGTGCTGTTCAAATCGCCCAATGTGTTTGCGGGCTTCATGGATCCCGACGACACGCAGCGCGCCTTTACCGACGACGGTTGGTTGATTACGGGCGACGTCGGCTTTCTGGATGCCGAAGGCCGCTTGAATCTGCAGGGGCGTGCCAAGGATCTGATCATTCGCGGCGGCCACAACATCGATCCCAAAACGATTGAGGACGCCCTTGCCTCGCACCCGGCGATCCGCATGTGCGCAGCCGTGGGTGCACCGGATGCCTACGCCGGCGAACTGCCGATGGCGTTCGTCACCCTCATGGACGACGCGCAGGTCACCGAAGACGCCTTGCTGGCTCACGTGGCCCAGCGCGTGGATGAAGCACCCGCGCGACCCAAACGCGTGATTGTGATCGATGAGATGCCGATGACCAATGTGGGCAAGATCTATAAGCCCGATCTGCGGCGCCTGGCCACGGCCCACACTGTGGCCACGCTGGCGCAGCAAGCCATCGATCAGGCAGGCCTGGGTGTGGTCGCCACGGATGCTTTCCGCGTGCTGCCTGATGCCCAGCCTGACGTGGGCCTGGAGATCGACAGCGGATTGCCACCGGCGCTGAAGGCGCAAATCAAGGACACCTTGGATCGGTTGCCTGTGAAGGTGACATTGACCGAGGTGACATTGACCAATTGACCGGCTCATCAACCAGATGATTCATTGATCAAGTGACCGACTGACCAGGTGATTCATCGACCAAGTCATTCATTGACCAAGTGATCTCAGCAAACGACACGCAACGGATTAGGCGGTCACGCCGTGCCGAAGCCTCAAACCAAACACCGCAGTAGAACATCGTATCAACGCTCGACCGCAACACGTGCCGAAAAGAGTACGCAAGCATCACAACCAACACACACACACAAAAACAAAGACACCGAAGGAGACATCCATGCCCCGTTCCATTTCCCGCCGCGCTTGTCTAGGCTTGAGCCTGGCTGCCGTGTTCAGCACCGCACTGCCTTTGGCTGCACATGCCGAAGCCGCGTTTCCCAGCAAGCCCGTCACGCTGATCGTGCCCTTCCCCGCCGGTGGCTCAACGGACCGGCATCTGCGCATCGTGGCGCAGGATGCGTCGAAGTATCTCGGACAACCGGTCGTGGTGGAAAACCGCCCGGGCGCCGGCGGTACGCTCGGCCCGGCCACGATGGCCAAGACGGCGCGGCCCGACGGCTACACCGTCAGCCTGTATCCGCTGGGCATGTTGCGGATGCCGTACATGCAAAAAACCAACTGGCATCCCATCGATGACTTCACGTTCATCCTGGGGCTGTCCGGCTATACCTTCGGCTTTACCGTGCGCGCCGATTCGCCCTACAAAACCTTCAACGAATACATCGAAGCGGCCCGCCAGTCGCCGGGCAAGATCGACTATGGCTCTACCGGTGTGGGCTCGTCGCCGCACTTGTTGATTGAAGAGATCGCGATCAACGCCGGCGTCAAACTCAATCACGTGCCCTATCGCGGCAATGCCGACATGCAGCAGGCGCTGCTCGGTGGCCATGTGATGGCGCAGAGCGATGCCACCGGCTGGGATCAGTTCGTGGATGCCGGCAAGATGCGCCTGCTGGTGACTTTCGGTGAGAACCGCACGACGCGCTGGCCCGATGTGCCCACGGCCAAGGAGCTGGGCTACAAGGTCGTATCGGTGTCGCCCTATGGCCTCGCGGGTCCCAAAGGCATGGACCCGGCCGTGGTCAAAGTGCTGCACGACGCGTTCAAGAAAGCCCTGTTCGACCCGGCGAGCATGGAGGTCATGAAGCAGCTAAATCAGGAACCCGCCTACAAGGGCAGCGAAGAATACAAGCAGTGGGCGGAAGCGACGTTCGTGAAAGACAAGGTGCTGATCGAGCAACTGGGGCTAATGGCAAACTGAAGACGCATGCGCCAGCGTGGCGTCAAAGCAGAACGCTCACCCTGGATAAGACGCCCCGCAGATCGGACTGAGATCCGATGTGACGGGGCGGATGGCGGCTTCCTGCTTACTCAGCGTCCGGCTGATTCTGCGGCGCCGCTTTCTCGAACGCGGGCAATGCGCGGCATGCCTCGTCGATACGCACCAGCGTCGGCATCCCACTCAGATCGCAATTGAAGCGGCGTGCGTTTGCCATTTGCGGCACCAGGCAAATGTCGGCCAACGTGGGCACATCGCCGTGGCAATATGCACCGGTGCCGCGATCGTTCGCCACCCGCGACTCGAGCGCACGCAAGCCCTCTTCCGTCCAATGGCGGTACCAGGCATCTTTCGCATCATCGTCAACCTGCAGCGTGTGCTTCAGATACTTGAGGATGCGCAGATTGTTGATGGGGTGAATGTCGCACGCCACCATCAGGGCCATATCGCGAATGCGCGCCCGGTCGGCGGGCGACCCCGGCAACAACGATGGCTCGGGATGCGTTTCGTCGAGATACTCGATCGTGGCCAGCGACTGGCCGATGATCAGTTCGTCGTCGACGAAAGTAGGCACCAGGCCCTGCGGATTGAGCGTGACGTACGACTCGCCACGTTGCTGCCCGCCATCCTTGAGCAGATGCACCGGCACGTAGTCGTACGGCAAGCCCTTCAAGTTGAGGGCGATGCGCACACGGTAAGCGGCCGAGCTACGGAAATAACTGTATAGCTGCATGAAACGGGGTCTCCTCCGGTTTGAGTAAAGCGCATGGTGCACGCGTCGATCGAGCCGCGAGCGCCATGATCGAGCGGTTGAATCCGCTCTTTTGTCTTATTCCAGCGACTCGATGCTCACCGTTTTGCGTGACAATTCCTTGGGCAACGGAAACACCACGTTTTCTTCCAGGCCCGGCATCTTGCGTACCGATACTGCGCCCAGATCGCGCAAACGCTGAATGACCTGATCGACCAGGATCTCGGGCGCCGAGGCGCCGGCTGAAATGCCGATACGCTGGCGGCCTTCGAGCCACTCGGGCTTGATCGAATCGGCCCCATCGATCAGATACGACGCCGTACCCTTGCGTTCGGCGACTTCGCGCAAGCGATTGGAGTTGGAGCTATTGACGCTTCCCACCACCAGCACCAGGTCGCATTCCGGCGCCAACACCTTGACGGCATCCTGCCGGTTTTGCGTGGCATAACAGATGTCGCTTTTCTTCGGCTCCGCAATCGTGGGAAAGCGGCGCTTGAGCGCATCGGACACGTCGCGGGCATCGTCCACCGACAACGTGGTCTGGGTGACGAAAGCGAGGTTGTCTGGCGTATTGACCTGCAACGCCTCGACGTCGGCCACCGTTTCGACCAGATAGATGCCGCCCCCCTCGGCCTGGCCCAGCGTGCCTTCCACTTCGGGATGGCCCTTGTGGCCGATCATGATGATCTCGCGGCCGGCCGCGCGCATGCGCGCCACTTCGATGTGCACTTTCGTGACCAGCGGGCACGTGGCGTCGAATACGCGCAAGCCGCGCGATTCGGCTTCACTGCGCACGAGTTTGGATACCCCATGGGCCGAAAACACCACGATCGCGCCCTTGGGGGCCTCGTCGAGTTCGTCGATGAAAATCGCACCCTTGTTGCGCAAGTCCTCGACCACATAACGGTTGTGGACGATTTCATGACGCACGTAGATCGGCGCACCGTGCAGTTCGAGCGCGCGCTCGACGATATCGATCGCCCGATCCACGCCCGCGCAAAACCCACGCGGTTGCGCCAGCAGTACTTCGGCGCCTTCAGCGGATTGGCGTTGGGTCATCACAACACTCCAAGAATGGCGACATCCACGCGCAGCGCAGTGCCGGCCAGCGGATGATTGAAGTCGAACAGGGCCGCATCGCCCTCCCACGACTTGAGCACACCCGAGTAGCGTCCGCCGTTGGGTGCGGTGAACTCGACCAGATCGCCCGGCTCGAAGGTCGCATCCGCGCCGGCATGTTCGGCCAGCATGCGGCGGCTGACATTCTGCAGCAGCTCGGGATTGCGATCGCCGTAGGCCTCGGCCGGCGTCAGGTTGAGCGTGGCGCGGCTGCCTTCGGCATGCCCCACCAAGGCGGCTTCCATGCCGGGCGCCCATTGACCGCTGCCCATTTGCAGCGTGCCCGGACGGCCGTCGAAGGTGTCGGTAAACACCGATCCAGCGGCGGGACCCGAGTCAAGGGTGATGCGGTAATGCAGCGTCAGGTAGGAATCCGGACGGACTAAAACGTTCGCGGCTTCAGTAGGGGCACTCACGAGGTGTCACCGTAGAGACTAGCTAAAAACGCTATTTTAAGGCCTTAGTCCATGCTTACCCATCCCTCTTCTGGAGAACGCCCTCGCGAAAGGCTGATTCGCCACGGCGCCGGCGTCCTGACCGACCCCGAATTACTGGCCGTGGTGCTGCGCACGGGCCAGCCCGGCTGCGATGCGGTGCAGCTCGGCCGCGTGCTGCTGGAGCGCTTCGGCAGCCTGCGCGGGCTGTTCGGGGCCTCACCCGACGATCTCATCGCCACCCACGGCATCGGCCAGGCCAAAGGCTGCCAACTGCTGGCGGTGCTGGAGCTCGCCCGTCGCACGCTCGAGGAAGACCTGGTGCGCCCCGATGCCTTCGATCACCCCCAGCGTGTGAAGGATTACTGCATGACCATTCTCGGCCACCGGTCGGTCGAGCACTGCATCGCGCTCTATCTGGACATGCAATTGCGGCTGATCGCCTGCCGGGAACTGGCCCGCGGCACCCTGGGGCAGGCCTGCGTCTACCCGCGAGAAGTGGTTCGGGACGCCCTCAGTCACCACGCGGGCGCATTGATCATCGCGCATAACCATCCCTCGGGCGCTGCCCAGGCCAGCCAGGCCGACCGCGCCTTCACGCGCCATCTGCGCGATGCGCTGGCGCTGGTGGACATCCGGCTGGTCGATCACCTGATCGTGGCGTCCGGGCAGGCGATATCGATGGCCGAGCTCGGGCAGATATGAGGACCTGGCCGTGAGTGAGTGCCTTGAATGCGTGCTGTGGGTGCTTGACGTGAGTGCGCAGGCGCCAGGGCGTGGCGCGAATGCTTCGGTGTTGCGTTAAACCGGGCCACTGAACGTATCCGGCGTTGCGCCTGCCCGACAACACCCGCGCTCTGCCTTCTCATTCGGCCTACCCATGCTAGAATGCGAGGTTACTTTCTGGATACGTTGCAGGCCAACCGGTGTGTAGGCACACTGATCGAACCTGCTGGCGACCCGTTATTACTCTTAGGACTCTACAGCCATGAAAGCAGGCATTCACCCCGAATACCGCGACGTCGTGTTTCTGGACCAGCAAACCGGCAACAAATTCCTCAGCCGCTCGACCCTGCACAGCCGCGAAACCATCGACATCGATGGCAAGTCGTACCCGCTGTTCAAGTGCGACGTGACTTCCGAATCGCACCCCTTCTACACCGGCGCGCAAACCCGTATCGTCGAAACCGGCCGTGTCGAGAAATTCCGCGCCCGTTTCGCCCGTACGCAAGGCACGGTCAAGTCGGGTTCCTAATCCGAACCGGCTAAACGCTCGCGCGTTCCGACGCAGCCCGAAGTGCCTTGCACTTTACAGCGGCACCAAACGCGTCGAGCGTTCCAGAAGCAGCCTGACTCAGGCTGCTTTTTTTTCTCTCGCCGCCGCTCGTCGGCTAAAGTAGCTTCGTGTCCACGCTCACGCAAACCACTCCCGCGCGTCTGACTTCTCCCGCCACCGCCAAGTTGCCGCGTCTGGCGTTGTTGATCATCGGTCTGGCCTACATCGTCGCCGGCCTGTTCATGCGCGATCCGTGGAAGACCGACGACGTGGTGGGGTTGGCGACGATGTTGACGGCCATCCGCGAAGGCGGCACCACGTGGTTGTTGCCGCAGGTTGGGCACCTGGCCTACGCTCAAGACGGCCCGTTGATCACGTGGATCGGCGGGGCATCGATGTGGCTGTTCGGGCCCCTATTGGGCGACATCACCGCTGGGCGGCTGCCCAATCTCCTGTGGTTCGGGCTGGCGGCCGCGGCGATCTGGTACGGCACCTACCTTTTGGGACGTCGCGCTGAAGCGCAACCTCTGGCCCTGCCCTTCGGCGGCGAACCCTCGGTGCGTGATTACGGTCGCATGCTGGCCGATGGCGCCCTGCTGCTGCTGATCGCCACGGTCGGCATCCTGCAGCGGATGCACGAATCGTCCGATGTGCCAGCCATCATGGCCTGCCACGCGCTCGTGTTTTACGGTTGCGCCCGCATGCTCGACCGCCCCATCTCGGGCGCCGTCACCTTGGGCATCGCATTGGCCGCCAGTTTTTTCGCTCGTGGCTGGCCCGGCCTGCTGCCCGTGATGATCGCCACCCTAGTCGCCTTCCATCCGCAAGGCGGTCTCTGGCCACAACGCCGCTGGTTGCCGCTTGCCGCCCTGCTTACCGTGGGATTAATCCTGGCGTGGTGGATTCCGGCCGGCAATGCCAGCGAATACTGGGTGCGCAACTGGAAGCTGTGGTCGGCGTCGGTATTCAGCTGGCCCGACATACCCGGATGGTTCCGTTCGCTGCGCGATCTTTCGTGGTTCCTCTGGCCCACCTGGCCGTTGGCGCTCGTGGCGATCTGGCGTTGGCGCGCCTGGTGGCGCTCGCCGCACGTGTCGTTGCCGGCGGCCATGTTGTTCTCGGTGCTCGTCGTGCTTTTCGTGATCGACGAACCTGGCGAAGACGATTACATGGGACTCGTCGTACCCTGCGCCGTGCTGGCCACCTTTGCATTGCCCACGTTGCGCCGCGCGGCCGTCAACACGCTGGATTGGTTCGCCGTCATGGTGTTCTCGCTGACGGTGGTCACGGCCTGGCTGGGATGGGTTGCGCTGCACTTTGGCGTGCCGCCTCGCATCGCCGCCAATATTGCACGCCAGACCACAGGTTATGTGCCCGAGATATCCTGGATCGCCGTCATTCTGGGCCTGATCGTTTCGGCCTTCTGGGTGGCGCTGGTGACCTGGCGCCTGCGCACCAAGCCGCTCGCGCTGTGGCGCGGCACGGTGCTGTCCGCAGGTGGCCTGGCAGCCACGTGGATCTTGCTGGTGCTGTTGTGGCAACCGGCCGTGGACTACGCTCGCAGCTACCGCACGGTGTCGGGCGAGCTCGCGGCGGCCATCGCCGCCAACGTCCGTCCCAACGAATGCATGCGCGGCCTGGGATTGGGCAGCGGGCAACGTGCCTCGTTCCTGGTGTTCAACAACCTCAATTTTTCGTACGACACGCGCTGCACCATCGTCCTCCAGCAGACCACCCGCAATAACCTGCGCGACGGCACCAATGCCTATCGCGACGGTGCGGATGTGTTGTGGGAAGGCGGTCGGCGCGCCGATCGGCACGAATGGTACAGGCTGCTGCGCGTTCGCACGCCATGATCGCTCCCGCGCGCGTTGGCGCCAGTACCTTTCCGCAGGCCCTCGCCCGCATCGTGCGGCAAGCGTGGCCGGTGCTCATCAGCCAGTGGGCCGGCATCGCATTCGGCGTGATGGATACCGCCATGACGGGCCACTCGAGCGCCGTGGATCTGGCAGCGATGGCCTTGTCGGCGTCGATTTACATCACCATTTTCGTCGGGCTGATGGGTGTGGTGCATGCCCTGATTCCCATCCTGGCCCAGTTGTATGGCGCCGGCGATGACCGCGCCGTGGGCCGGATGTGGGGACAAGGCGTATGGTTGGCGCTCGGGCTGGCCGTGATCGGCGCGGCGTTCATGATGATCCCGGATTTCTGGCTTTCGTTTTCGGGCAACGTCGACCCCGCCGTGCGCGACCAGATCGCCGGCTACCTGCGCGCGCTTACGCTGGCGATTCCGGCCGCGCTGATATTCCGCACCATCTACTCGCTGGGTAACGCCATCTCTCGTCCCAAGCCGGTGATGCTGATCAGCCTGGGCGGCGTGGCGCTCAAGTTGTTCTTCAACTGGCTGCTGATTTACGGTCAATTCGGATTGCCGGCCATGGGCGCGAGCGGTGCTGGCTTGGCGACCGCCATCGTGTCGTGGCTCTCGTTGGGCGCAGGCCTCTTGATCTTGCGGCACGATCCGCACTTCAAACGCTTCGACCTGCGCATCGGACGACCGAGCTGGACGGCGCAAAAGGAACTGCTCAAGCTGGGCGTGCCGATGGGCGCCTCGTATCTCGTGGAGGTCTGCGCCTTTACGTTCATGGCACTGCTGGTAGCGCGCGAAGGCACCCTGGTCACGGGCGGCCATCAGATCATGTCCAATCTGGCAGCGCTGTGCTACATGATGCCGATGGCGCTGGGTGTGGCCACCTCGGCTGCCGCAGCGCAAGCATTGGGCGCACGGGATCTGGCGATGGCGCATCGAATGGGGATGGCGGGGCTGACCGTCGGACTCGTCGGCGCGCTGCTCACGTCGTGCGTACTGCTCGCCGGTCGGCCCTGGATTCTGGCGCTCTACACCAACGATCTTCAGGTCGCAGCCGTGGCGGCCACGTTGATGCAGGTCATCCCGCTGTTCCATTTGTTCGACGCCATGCAGTGCATCAACTCCTACCTGCTGCGTGCGTACAAAGTCGCGTTCATCCCGTTGATTTTGCAGGTTGTGGCGTTGTCGGTAGTGGGACTGATGGGCGGCTGGTGGCTAGGCTTCGGCTCGGGCCGCGGATCGATCGACGGCTTCCGGAATCTGCTGGTGCCCAATGCGCCGGAAGGCGCAGGCACGATGTGGCTCATGGCAATGGTGGGATTGGGCCTCTCGGCCCTGCTGCTGCATCTTTGGTACTGGAAGATCCGAGGCGACCGGCTGCGGATGGCGGCCGCGGCAACGGCGGCTTGAGGTGAGGCCAGCATCGCGGGGCACAAATGAAAAGGACCCCATCTTTCGATGCGGTCCTTTTCAATTCAGTGGCGGCTGACTGGCGATTGCCGTCGACGTGATCGGCGACGACCATGTCAGGCGTCGTCGGGCGCTTGTCCCATAGGCCTGTGGATGTTCGCCCTCGACGCGTTTAGAGTTTTTTCCATCACGCCCGAGGACGTTCACCCATCACGCGCGCGGACGCTTGTCGATCACGCGCCGCGCCTTGCCAGTGAGCGTGCGTTCGATCTGACCGCTTTCCGACACATGCACACGTGCCGTCACGCCGATATAGGCCTTGATGGCCAACTGCAGCTCGGTGCCGACCGCGCGGCGTTCGGTTTCCGACAGGTGCGTGAACTCAGGGCGAATCTCGGTCAGGATGTCCAGCTCGTCCAGATTACCCTGGCGGTCCAGAACCAGTTGATAGTGCGGCGCCAACGATTCGATCTTCAGCACCAGCTCTTCCACCTGCGTGGGAAACAGATTCACGCCGCGCACGATCAGCATGTCGTCGCTGCGACCGGTGATCTTGCCCATGCGGCGCATGCTGCGCGAAGTGGGCGCGAGCAATTCGGTGAGATCGCGCGTGCGATAGCGGATGATCGGCAGCGCTTCCTTGGTAAGCGAGGTGAACACGAGCTCGCCTTTTTCGCCATCGGGCACCGGTTGCCCGGTGATGGGATCGACGATCTCGGCATAGAAGTGATCTTCCCAAATGACAGGGCCGTCCTTCGTTTCCACGCATTCGCTCGCCACACCCGGGCCCATCACCTCGGACAAGCCATAAATATCGACCGCATCGATGCCCGCATGCGACTCGATATCCGCACGCATCTGGCCGGTCCATGGTTCGGCGCCGAAGATGCCCAGGCGCAGCGAGCTTTCGCGCGGTTCGTGCCCCTGGCGTTTCATTTCTTCGAGGATGTTGCAGAAGTAGGACGGGGTGACCATGATGATGTCGGGCTTGAAATCCGCAATCAGCTGCACCTGCTTTTCAGTCTGGCCACCAGACATCGGAATGACGGTGCACCCCAAGCGTTCGGCACCATAATGCGCGCCCAAGCCGCCGGTGAAAAGTCCGTAGCCATAGGCGACATGCACGATGTCGCCCGCACGCCCACCCCCGGCGCGAATCGACCGGGCGACCAGATTGGCCCAGTTATCCAGATCGCCTTTCGTATACCCCACGACTGTCGGCTTGCCGGTCGTGCCGCTCGACGCATGAATGCGGGAGATCTGCTCGCGCGGCACGGCAAACATGCCGTAGGGATAGTTGTTGCGCAGATCCGCCTTGGTGGTGAACGGAAATTTGCTGATATCCGACAGTTGCTTCAGATCGCTCGGATGTACGCCGGCGGCATCGAATGCAGCCTTGTAATGCGGCACGTTGTCGTACGCATGCGCCAGCGTCCATTTCAGCCGTTTGAGTTGCAGCGCTTCGATCTCGTCGCGGCTCGCATGCTCGATCGCATCCAGGCCGGGCTTGCTCATTGTGGTGTCCAACATGTCTTGTCTCCGTCTGCGACGTGCGGCATCTCTGCGCCGCACGCTGCGATATCACTGCGCCGGCGGCTCGCCGACGATTTGTCCCTTGATGCGATAAGACCGGCCGCGGAAGAAAGCGATGGTCTTGCCGTCCTGATTCGTCACGGTGGTGTCGTACAGGCCGGTGCGGCCCGCCAACGATTGCTCCTGGGCACTGGCTTTCAAGCGGTCGCCGGCGAAGGCCGGCGCCACGAAGTCGATACTGCCGCCGGACGCCACCGTGCTCACATTGCGCGCATTGCAAGCGAAGGCGAACGCACTGTCGGCCAGGGCGAAAAGATACCCGCCATGACACGTGAGGTGACCGTTGAGCATATCGTCGCGCACCGTCATGGTCATCACGGCCCGGCCCGGACCGATCTCGTCCAGCGACAAGCCCAGACCCTGCGAGGCGGTATCTGCGGCAAACATCGTTTTGCCGACGGCCTCGGCCAGCGCCTGCGGATCGGTGGGTGCGTCATCGCGATTCGAATCGAGCGCCATGGTCAGGCTCCCTTGAACACGGCGTCGCGCTTGCCCAGGAAGGCGTTCACACCCTCGGCATAGTCGGCGCTGCGGCCCAGTTCGCGCATGGTGTCGCGTTCGAGATCGAGCTGGGTATCCAGATCGTTGCCCAGACTCGCCAGCATGAGGCGCTTGGTTTCGGCGAGTCCACGAGTGGGCGCGCGCGAAAAATGCGCGGCGAGCTCATTCAAGCGCGTTTCAAACGCGTCGTCGGGCACGCATTGCCAGATCAGCCCCCAGTCCTGCGCCTGCTGTGCCGAGAGCTTGTCGCCCAGCATGGCCAAGCCCAGTGCGCGGGCGCGCCCCACCAGACGGGGCAACGAATAGGTGCCGGCGGTGTCGGGAATCAGCCCGAGCTTGCAAAAGGACTGAATGAAGTTGGCCGACGCCTTGGCAATCACGATATCGCCGGCCAGGGCCAGGTTGGCGCCCGCACCGGCCGCGACGCCATTGACGCCCACCACCACCGGCAACGGCAGCGCGTTCAGGCGCCGCACGAGGGGCGCGTAGTACTTGTCGACCGTGGCGCCCAGATCGGGCGGCTCGCCGCCCGGCGCCATCTGGCGCTCGCTCAGATCCTGGCCGGCGCAAAAGCCGCGGCCCGCACCCGTGATCACGAGCACGCGAGCGCCTTCGGTTTCAACGCGTGTGAGCGCGTCAGCCACCTCTCCGTGCATCCGTCCCGTAAAGCTGTTGAGCTTGTCGGGACGGTTGAGGGTCAGCCGCGCAATGCCATCGGTCAGATCGAACTGAATATCCTGGTACGTCATCGCTGTCTCCTGTTTTTGTTGTTCGATTGCGTTTTATACGTGGCGGCGGGCCTGCACCACACGGAAGCGGTTGGCCACGTAAGCGCTGTCGGAGAGCGCTGCGTTGGCGGCCGGATTGGCGCCCGTGCCATGGAAGTCGCTGAACGCTGCCGTTTGATTGACAAACACCGGGCCCGTCAGATTTAACGACCACGACACGCCCGCTTCTTCGGCGGCATCCTGCACTTGCGCCGCCACCGCGTCGCTGGTGGTGTAGGCCGAGAACGACAACGCGCCGGCCTCATTGATCAGGCGCTGCGCCAACGCGACGCTGTGGGTGGTGGAATCGGTTGCGACCACAAAGCTGATGGGGCCGAACCATTCGTGCGCGATCGCGGGATTGTCGGCCTCGGCACGCAGCACGAGCGGCGTGCGCACGCGGGCATCCGGAAACTGCGGATGGGTGAGCGTTTTGCTGTCGGCCACGATCGGCAAACCCAACGCGCGGGCCTCGTCGATACGCGCCGCCGTCTGCTCGTTTTGAATGGCGCCGGTGAGTTCGACCGCGCGCGCCGCATCGCCGCTCAACTTCTCGACAGCCGTGCCGATTGCGGCCACCACGTCGTCGAAGCTCATCTTCCCTTCGGCGGTATCGATGCCGTCGCGCGGCACGTAGATATTCTGCGGCGCGGTGCACATCTGGCCCGAGTACAAGGCCAACGAAAAGCCGAGGTTGCGCGCCACGCCCTTGATGTCGTCGGTGGAGTCGATGATGACCTGATTCACGCCGGCCTTTTCGGTATAGACCTGGGCCTGCGTGGCATGCTGTTCGAGCCAGTTGCCATTGGCGGTGCTGCCCGTGAAATCGATGATCTTCACTTCGGGGCGCGTGGCCAATTCGCCGGCCAGGGCGTCGCCCGCCTCATGCGCGGCCAGGAGCACGGTGTCGGGATCGAATCCGGCTTCGGTCAACACGTCGCGGGCAATCTTGACCGTGATCGCAAGCGGCAGAATCGCGCCGGGATGCGGCTTGACGATCACCGTATTGCCTGTGGCCAGACTTGCAAACATGCCTGGATAGCTGTTCCAGGTGGGGAAGGTGGAGCAACCGATCACCAGCGCGATGCCGCGCGGCACCACGGTAAACCGCTTTTCCATGCGGATCGGATCGTTCTTGCCCTGCGGCTTTTCCCAGGTGACCACACCGGGGATGCGCGCCATTTCCTGCCAGGCATACGTCACCGCTTCCAAACCCCGGTCCTGGGCGTGCGGGCCTCCGGCCTGAAACGCCATCATGAAGCCCTGACCGGTCGTGTGCTGCACGGCATGCGCGATCTGAAAGCTCTCGCGATTCAGGCGGTGCAGAATTTCCAGGCAGACGCCGACCCAAACCTTGGGACCGGCGCGGCGCCAGTTGGCCAATGCGCGGGTGGAGGCGGCAACAAGGGCATCGGCCGACAAGCGCGGGTAGGTAATGCCCAGCTCGCCGCCGAACGGCGAGGATTCGCCACCCACCGTATCGAAGGCATCGGCGAGTTCCAGGGGAAATGGCTTGCCGCGTGCATCCTCGAATGCCTTTTGACCGGCCTCGGCGGCACCCTCACCATAATTGCGCGGGCTGGGCGACTCGGAAAACGGACTCCAGTAACCGCGTGCGGCAGCCGCTTCGACGGCTTTTTCCAGAACGGCCTGATGACGAGCAAACAAATCTTGGGACACGCATCTCTCCTAATTTATGTTTCTTGATCGAAGTCGATCACGAGCTTGTCGCTTACCGGATAACTCTGGCAACTGAGCACAAACCCGCGGGCGACTTCGTAGTCTTCGAGCGCGAAATTGGCGTCCATATCCACTTCGCCTTCAATCACTTTGCAACGGCAGGTCGAACACACCCCGCCCTTACACGAATACGGCAACTCGATCCCCTGCGCCAGGGCGGAGTCGAGCACGCTGTCCTTATTTTTCTTGATGAAAAACTGGCGGCTGCGCCCGTCTTGAATCACCGTCACATCGCAATCGCCACGGCCCGGCGCATCGGCCATGTCGTGACCGGTGCGCATCGCACGCGGCCCTTTCGGCGCACCGAACAACTCAAAGCGAATCTGCGTCTTGGGGATACCGCGCGCCTGCAATGCCGCCACCACATCCTCGGTCATGGTCTGCGGTCCGCAGACGAACACATCGTCGATGTGGTCGTCGCGCAGCCAGGTCGTCAGCAGCTCGTTTACCTTGGCGCCGTCGAGCCGCCCGTTGAAGAGTTCGATATCCTGCGTTTCGCGGCTCATGATGTACACGAGCGACAAGCGCTGCATGTAGCGGTTCTTGAGATCTTCGATCTCTTCGCGAAACAGCACCGACGACGACGCGCGATTGCCGAAGAACAACGTAAACCGGCTTTCCGGCTCGATCGTGAGCGCCGTCTTGACCAGCGAGAAAATCGGCGTGATACCGCTGCCCACGGCGAACGCCACATAGTGACGCTTGCGGTCCGGGGCGAACTCGGCCGTGAAGTTGCCGGCGGGCGCCATCACATCGATCTGCTCACCGGCCGCGAGTGCGCGGTTGGCCCAGCTTGAAAACGCGCCATCGTCCACACGCTTGATCGCCACGCGCAATACGCCGTCGTTGGGCGCCGAGCAGATCGAATAGGAGCGGCGCAACGATTCGCCCTCGACCTCTTTCTGCAGCGTGAGATATTGGCCCGGACGAAACGCGAACGCGTCGCGCAAGTCGTCCGGGAGCGCAAACGTCACTACCACCGCGTCACGCGTATTGCGCGCCACGTCCAGAACTTTCAAGGAATGAAATGCCGTCATGATTGCGGGCGCACTCAGTGCGCTTTGAAGTAATCGAATGGTTCGCGGCAATCCCCGCAGCGATACAGCGCCTTGCAGGCTGTGGAGCCGAACGCACTGAGCATGCGGGTATTGCGCGAACCGCATAACGGACAGGCCACCACGGGCGCATCGACGCGGCGGCTGATGCCGGAGATATCGATCGCGCGTTGCGTGGGTGCGGCAATGCCGTAGGCACCCAATGCCGTGCGGCCACGTTCGGTCATCCAGTCGGTGGTCCACGCCGGTGCGAGCTGGGTCACGACTTCGACGTCATCCACGCCGTAGCGCGCGAGCACCGTGCGGATATCTTCGGTAATCTCGCGCATCGCGGGGCAGCCCGAATACGTGGGCGTGATCGTGACGACGCAGGTGTCGTCACGCCACTGCACATCGCGCACGATGCCCAGATCGACGATGGAGAGCACGGGAATCTCGGGATCGGGCACCTCGCCCAACCACTGCATCAGTTGCTTGGATTCAGCCTGCACGATCGCGTTTACCATTTCGCCCCCGGATAGGTGCGCGGCAAGGTTTGCATCTCGGCCAACAGATAGCCCAAGGCTTCGGTATGGCGCCCTTGCCGGCCGCCGGTGTACGCCGCGTAGTCGGGAAAATCGGGATCGGGTACCGTCAGCGTGGCTTCTTCCAGTACTTCGCGCACCTGCGTCATCCAGGCCTCGCGCAGCCCGCCCAGATGGCATCCCACACCTGCCTCGCAGGCCGCAGCATCGAGCGCGTCGTCCTGGAAAAGTTCGTTCGTGTAAGGCCAGAGATTGTCGATCGCCGCCTGCATCTTGGTATGGCTCTCGGGCGTACCGTCGCCCAGGCGCACCACCATGTCAGACGAACGGCGTACGTGGTACGTCACTTCCTTGAGCGACTTGGCGGCGATGCCGGCCACACGCTCGTCGGGCGACGCACTCAATTCGCGCAGCAGGAAGTAATGCCACACGTCGAACAAAAACTGTCGGCCCATCGTATCGGCATAGTTGCCGTTGGGGCGTTCGACCAGCAGCGGATTGCGAAAGGCCGGTGCATCGCGCAAGTAAGCCAGCGCGTCTTCATCCCGCCCCGCACCTTCCACCTCGCCGGCAAGACTCAACCAGAGACGCGCCTGGCCGAGCAGATCCAGTGCGGTATTGGTGAGCGCGAGGTCTTCTTCCAGGATCGGGCCGTGACCGCACCACGCCGACAGGCGCTGCGACAGCACCAAGGTCGTGTCACCCATGCGCAGGGCAAATTCGAACAATGCGTTGTCCTTCATGTCGCCCCCGCTCACATGTGCTTGATTTCGTCAGGCATCGGAAAAAACGTCGGATGCCGGTACACCTTGCTGTTGGCGGGTTCGAACAAGGGATCCTTGTCCGATGGGCTGCTCGCCACGATATCGGCGGCGCGCACGACCCAGATACTCAAACCCTCGTTGCGGCGCGTATACACGTCGCGCGCATGATTGATGGCCATTTCGGCATCGGTCGCGTGCAGGCTGCCCACATGTTTATGGGCCAGGCCGTGCTGGCTGCGGATAAAGACCTCCCACAGAGGCCATTCCTTGCTGCTCATGATTGTCGTCCTCGTGACGAGCCGCTCAAGCGGCTTCGCGATGTTGCTGTTTTTCACCGTAGGCGGCCAAAGCGTCGCGCACCCAGGCGCCCTCTTCGTGCGCGCTCACCCGCGCGGCCAGGCGCTCGCGGTTGCAGGGTCCATGACCCTTGAGCACCGAATAGAACTCGCTCCAGTCGATCTCGCCGAATTCGTAGTGCTTCGTTTCTTCGTTGTATTTGAGATCGGGATCCGGCACGGTCAGGCCGAGATAATCGGCTTGCGGCACGGTTTGATCGACCATCTTCTGGCGCAATTCGTCATTGGAAAAAAGCTTGATCTTCCATTGCATCGATTGCGCGCTATTGGGCGAATCGGCGTCGGGCGGACCGAACATCATCAATGCGGGCCACCACCAACGATTGAATGCTTCCTGGCACATCGCCTTCTGCTCGGGCGTGCCGTTGCGGCACATCTCGATCAACAGGTCATAACCCTGCCGCTGGTGAAAGGACTCTTCCTTACAGACCCGCACCATCGCGCGTGCATATGGACCATACGAACAGCGGCACAACGGGATCTGATTGATGATGGCGGATCCATCGACCAACCAGCCGATCATGCCGATGTCGGCCCAGGTGAGCGTGGGGTAATTGAAGATGCTCGAATACTTGGCGCGGCCCGCGTGCAGATCGTCGACCAATTGATCGCGCGAAACGCCCAGCGTTTCGGCCGCACTGTAGAGGTAAAGCCCGTGGCCCGCCTCGTCCTGCACCTTGGCCAGCAAAATGGCTTTGCGCTTGAGCGACGGCGCGCGCGTGATCCAGTTGCCCTCGGGAAGCATGCCCACGATTTCCGAATGCGCATGCTGCGAGATCTGGCGCACCAACGTTTTGCGGTACGCCTCGGGCATCCAGTCTTTCGCCTCGATGCGAACACCATCGTCGATGCGGCGCTGAAACGCCTGCTCTTCGCCTTGCAACTCGTCGGCACTGCGAACCTGCTTGACGCCGGTTTCCACCAGTTGTGCGTACATGTCGAAAGTCTCCTCGAATCCGGGCGCCTCGATTGCCGACCGACTTGGCGAATCCTCGGAAAAACCCGGGTTCGCACTGCCGTCGGATGTGCGCCATCCATGCATCGATTATTTAATACAAAAAAACGTCTGTCAAACGTATTTCTGTATCGCATTCAATTTCTGTATCATATCGAGACCTGCTCATTTTCCTTTTCATCACAGGCTTATGGCCCCACCGCCCGCCCCGCTTTCGCGCCACATCGTTCGTCTTTTGAAAAGCGACCCGCCCCGCGCCAAGTCGCTGTGCGTGACGTTTCTTGGCGATGCCCTGGCACCGCGCGGCGGGGAAGTCTGGCTGAGCGATCTGATCACGCTCTTCACGCCGCTTGGGATCAACGAGCGCCTGCTGCGCACCAGCGTCTTCCGGCTGGTGGCGCAAGGGTGGTTGACGTCGGAAAGACATGGCCGGCGCAGCCTGTACCGGCTCTCGGCCCTTGGCGAGCGCACCACCCAGCGGGCATCCACGCGGATCTACGATGGGCCGGCGCTGGAGTGGGACGGCAATTGGACCTTGGTCGCGCTACCGCGCAATGGCAATAACGGCCTGGCCGAGCGCGGTGAGCTTCGCCGTGAGCTCGAATGGGAAGGATTCGGAATGATCGCCCCAGGGCTCTTTGCGCATCCGCAGACCGAAGCGGGTGCCGCGCATCGCATTCTGGACGAGCTGGGGATTCCCGATAAGGCACTGGTGCTGTCGGCGCAGGATCTGGCCGGTGCGGGCGGCCTGCCGATCGCGCAAATTGCGCCGCAATGCTGGAACCTGGCCGACGTGGCTGAGCAGTATCGACAGTTTTCGCGCCAGTTCGCGCCGTTGGTCAAACACCTCGACGAGGAAACAGTCGCGCCACTGGACCCGGAGCAGGCGTTCATCCTGCGGATGCTGGCGCTGCACCACTGGCGGCGAATCGTGTTGCACGACCCACGCCTGCCGCAGCCGATGCTGCCGGCAGACTGGCCCGGCCATGCAGCACGTGCAGTATGCGGCGCACTGTACTGGCGCCTTTTCGACGCCTCGGAGGCCCATCTGGACGCGCTGATCGGGCCGGCAGCGGCCGCCTCGCGCCCGGCGCAGCAATCGACGCGGTTTGGCGGCCGGCAGATCGCCGGCATCACCGAGGCGACGGGCGTCAGCGCTTAGTGCCTCGGCAACTCACTTTGGTGGGTGCCCCCGCACGGCGTACGCAAGGCGCATGGCGGCAGGAGCCAGCGCGTGGCGATGTGACAACGCCTTGCCTGCGGATGCCAACACACTGGGACGTAACCGCCCCGGTATGTTTGGTCAGACCTTGAGGAAGTGCTCGCGGTAGTACTTGAGTTCGTCGATCGACTCATAAATATCGGCCAGCGCTTCGTGCCGGCTCTTCTTGTCGAAACCCTTGTACACGTCCGGACGCCAGCGGCGCGCCAGTTCCTTCAGCGTGCTTACGTCCAGATTGCGATAGTGGAAGAATTCTTCCAGCTTGGGCATGTAGCGCACCATGAAACGACGATCCTGGCCGATCGTATTGCCGCACATCGGCGACTTGCCGGCCGGCACGTGTTGCGCCAGGAACGCGATCAACGTGGCCTCGGCCTGTGCCTCGTCGATCGTCGACGCGCGCACCTTCTCGGTCAGGCCGCTGCGGCCATGCGTGGATGTGTTCCAATGGTCCATGGCATCCAGCAGTTCGTTCGACTGGTGTACGACGATCACGGGCCCTTCCGCCACCACGGTGAGATCGGGTTCGGTCACCACCACCGCCACCTCGATGATGCGTTCCTTTTCCGGGTCCAGCCCGGTCATTTCCATGTCGAGCCAGATCAGGCGATTTTCGTTCGCAGCCATATAATTTGCTTTGCCTCTAAAACGCTGGATTTTCGCACAGCCTCGTCTGCGCCACGCCCTTTATGCTCACATTGCTGTTTATTGCGCTGCTGCTCACCGACGTTGCAGTCCGGCTTTGGCTGGCCTCGCGGCAGATTCGTCACGTGGCCCGCCACCGCGATGAGGTTCCCCCGGAGTTTGCGGCCCGGATCGGCCTGCATTCGCATCAGCGCGCAGCCGACTACACCGTCGCGCGCGCCAAGCTCACGATGATCGAACGCGTGTTCGATGCCGCGGTGCTTGTTGGGCTCACCTTGCTGGGCGGCCTGCAGGCGATCGACACTTTCGTGGCGGGCCTCACCAGCCACGACTTCCTGCGCCAGCTCCTGTTCATCGGCGCCGTCGTGGGCCTGCTGGCCGTGATCGGCCTGCCCTTCACGCTTTGGCGGCAATTCAAGCTCGAGGCGCGCTTTGGCTTCAATCGCATGACGCCCCGCCTTTTCATCTCGGACGCCATCAAAGGCGCCCTGGTGGGCGTGGCACTGGGCTTGCCGCTGGCGGCCGTGGTGCTGTGGCTGATGGCCGCTGCCGGGCCGTTCTGGTGGCTCTGGGCCTGGGGCGTGTGGACGGCCTTCAACATGCTGATCCTCGTGCTGTATCCGTCGGTGATCGCCCCGCTGTTCAATAGCTTCAAGCCGCTGGACGATCCCGCTCTGGCCGACCGCATCAAAACGCTCGCCACGCGCTGCGGCTTCTCGCTCAACGGCTTGTTCGTGATGGACGGCTCCAAGCGCTCGGCCCACGGCAACGCCTACTTCACCGGCTTCGGCCGGGCGCGCCGGATCGTCTTCTTCGATACGCTGCTGGCCCGACTGAACGCGGACGAAATCGAAGCGGTGCTCGCGCACGAACTGGGCCATTTTGCCCGCCGCCACATCGTCAAGCGGATCGTCATCAGCTTTGCCCTGGCGCTGGGTTTCTTCGCGCTTCTGGGATGGTTGGCACAGCAGCCCGCGTTTTACGAAGGGCTGGGCGTGGTGCCGCAACTGGGCGGGCGCAACGATGCCATGGCGCTGATCCTGTTCTTCCTGGTCGTGCCGGTATTCACCTTCCTGTTTACACCGCTGTCGAGCTGGTATTCGCGCCGCGCCGAGTTCGAGGCCGATGCCTACGCGCGCGATCAGAGCTCCGCCGATCGGCTCACCTCCGCCCTGATCAAGCTGTACGACGACAATGCGGCCACGCTTACGCCCGACCCGGTGCATTCGGCGTTTTACGATAGCCATCCGCCGGCCGCCGTGCGCATCCGGCACCTGAACGCCACCCCTGCATAGGCTGTGTCCCATGGCATTTTCTTTTTCTTTTGGCGGACCCACCGCATGACGCACTCATGAGCCGGCTCGAGCAAGGCAGAATCATCGCGGCCCATGGCCGCCACTACACCGTCGAGTTTGCCGACGGGGCCTTGCGCAAATGCTTCCCGCGCGGCAAGAAAGCAGGCGCAGCGGTGGGCGATGAGGTCACCGTCAGTCTGCAAGGCCAGGATGAAGGCGCCATCGACGCCATCCTGCCCCGGCGCAACCTGCTGTATCGCTCGGACGAATTGCGCACCAAACAATTCGCCGCGAACGTCGACCAGTTGTTGATCGTTGTCGCCGTCGCCCCCACGTTTTCAGACGATCTGGTGGGCCGCGCCCTGGCCGGTGCCTGGAGTGCCGATCTCACACCGATCATCGTGCTCAACAAAGTCGACTTGCTCGACGGCCTGGATGCCGCGCGCAAGCGCCTGGCCAAGGTGGCCGATCTCGGGGTGCCTATCGTCGAGATCTCGGCCCAGGATACAGCGGCGACCCGAGAGAAATTGCTGCCTTATCTGAAAGCCAAGACCAGTTTGCTGCTCGGCCAGAGCGGCATGGGCAAATCGACCGTGCTCAATGGCTTGATCCCCGATGCGAAGGCGCCCACGCGCGAGCACTCGCTGGCACTGGACATGGGCAAGCACACCACCACCAGCACCCGCCTTTATCATCTGCCCGATGGCGCAGGCGATCTGATCGATTCCCCAGGATTTCAGGCCTTTGGCCTGCAGCACCTGACCGGCGAAGATATCGTGCGCGGGTTTCCGGAGTTCGGTCAGTACATCGAGCAGTGTCGGTTCTATAACTGCTCGCACCGGCATGAGCCGGGCTGCGGCGTGCTCACGGCGATGGCCGAAGGCCGGGTGCACCCGGAGCGGCATGCCCTTTATCTGCGGATCCTGGATGAACAGGCGGCAGCGAAGGATCGCTACTAGGCGCCGGCGAAAGGGTCATCCGTCAGCGTTGCCGCCGGAGATGCATCGCGGCATCGCGCCGACGGCGTTGTCTCAGGGATGCATTGCGGCATAGCGCAGACAGCATTCGTGCCCGGGATGCCTCGCAGCATCGCGCCGCGACATCGACTGCCCAGCCGGGATCAATCGCTGGCGGCGGAATCGTCCGCCGCGGCCATGCTCAGCAAGTGATACAGGTTGCGCAGCATGCCCGCCGTCGCGCCCCAGATGAAGAATTTCTGCCACATCATGCCGTAATAGTTGCGCGTGGCGCCATCCGGCAACTCCACATGGTGCAACCGGTGATTGGCCGGATTCATCAGGAAGGACAGCGGCACTTCGAAGATCTCTTCCACCTCGAACGGCTCGGCCTGCAATGCCGCGCCGGGTGCGACGAGGCCGACCACAGGCGTGATCGAGAACCCGGTTGCGGTCACGTAATCGTGCATCGAGCCGAGCACCTCCACCCGATCGGCAGCCAGGCCCGTTTCTTCAAATGCTTCGCGCAGTGCGGCAGCCACCGGACTGGCATCGTCGTCCTCGATACGGCCACCCGGAAAACTGATTTGCCCCGCGTGCTCGCGTAAATGCGAGGTGCGCTGCGTGAGCACCACCCGGATGCCGTCGGGATGCATCACCATCGGCACGAGCACCGCCGCCTTCAGGGGCTTGCCTTCGCGGCCGGGATAGCGGCGATCGTTATCGACCGGCAACGCCATCGCCCAAGGCGCGGCCGAGGCCAGCATGCGCCGCAGCGCCTCGGGGGTGAGCGCCCAGGCGGGTACGGGAGTCAATCCGTCGTCGGCCGTGACCCACGGCTGATCGGCGGGATCGAAGCCGGGACCTACTGGAATCCGTCGCATCGGCGGCGCGGATGTGGGGTCAGACATGTAAATGCATGCGAATAAAAAAAGGCACCTGTCGAGGTGCCTTTTTAACCCGGATTTGCATCCCTGCCGAAATGATGGGGCATTCGCCCCCGGCACGGCATGCAATCCGGGACCTAGCCTTGCCGCAATTATGCTGCCGAAGCAACCTTCTTGCTGACGAGCTTTTCCTTGATACGTGCCGACTTGCCCGAACGCGAACGCAGGTAGTAAAGCTTGGCGCGGCGAACGTCACCACGGCGCTTCACTTCGATCGTGGCGATCTGCGGCGAGTACAGTTGGAACGTACGCTCGACGGCTTCACCCGACGAAATCTTGCGCACGATGAAGGCCGAGTTCAGACCACGGTTGCGACGGGCGATAACGACGCCTTCGAACGCCTGCACACGCTTACGCGTGCCTTCGACGACGTTGACGCTGACGACAACCGTATCGCCGGGGGCGAATTCGGGCATGGCGTCGATGTTTTTCGCGGCGAGCAGCCGGGTGATCTCTTCTTGTTCGAGGGTAGCGATAAGGTTCATTAAGAACTCCTGATTCATCGTACTGCGCGACTCGTGAACAACGCTATGCCGGGCGTTGGCCGCCTAAAGCAATGACGGATCATTTGTTTTAAGCTGCTGCTTCGTGACATTTCGATGACAATTCACTGGTGCCACCACCAGATCGACCGAAGCCGATCCCGGTTGTGCCGCCATGTTTATCGTCAAGCGAATCGGGACGTCACATTGGCCTTATGTATCGAGGTGCGGGGCTAATCCCGCATCTCAAATGGCATATCAGGCAAGCGCGACCGATCACTAGGATCGACGCCTGACCCGACACACCGGCCGATTTATCGTCGCGCGCAGAGGATGAGTTTTGGCAAACCCAGCATTCTACATTAAAACAACAACTTACGTCGTGCCTTACCTGATCGGACTGCTGCGTTTTACCCACACTGGGGGAGAGCCAATCATTCAGCCTAAGCGACAGGGGCGTTTCGATCCGCCGCGGCCTGCGCGACCTTCGGGCTGGCTTGCTCCCACTCTGCGGTGGATCGCGCCTTCTCTGGACTGTACTGATGCCTGGATAGGCTGGATCGCTTGCTCTACGCTGCGGCCTGCTGTCCCTAGGCGATTGCCTGCTCGTCCAGTGGCCTGACCTGCCATGTCCCACACTGCCCTGCTCCTTGTCATTCTGGCTGCCGTGGCGCACGCCACCTGGAACCTGCTTGCCAAACGCGCAGCCAAGGTCGGCCCCGCTTTTGTTTACGCCTACGGTCTGGCGGCAACGGTAATCTATGCGCCCTGGGCGCTATGGTCGATGTTTCACGACGGCATGCAATGGACGCTGCCCGTGCTGGCGTGCATCGTGATTTCCGCCGGTCTGCACCTGGGCTACAGCCTGTGCCTGCAGCGCGGCTATCAAGTGGCCGATCTGTCGGTGGTCTATCCCATCGCGCGCGGCACCGGGCCATTACTGTCGACGATCGGCGCCGTTACCTTGCTCGGCGAACCCACCTCGGCGGCCGGCCTGGGCGGCATGCTGTGCGTGGTGAGTGGTGTACTGCTGATCGCCACGCAGGGCCGGCTCACGATATTCACGCAACCGCAGGCATGGATCGGCGTGCGCTGGGGGTTGATCATCGGCGCCTTCATCGCGGTTTACACGGTGGTGGATGCCTACGGCGTGAAGGTGCTGTTGATCATGCCGGTCCTTTTCGACTGGCTGACCGTATTGACGCGCACCGTGATGTTTACCCCGCACATGCTGAAGCGCCGCCGCAGCAATTGGGAATCGATGCGCGGATATTGGGGATTGGCGATCGCCGTAGGCTTTCTTTCGCCGCTGGGCTACATCCTTGTGCTGTATGCCCTGCGCATGGGCGCGCCGCTCAGCCTGGTGGCACCGGCGCGTGAAATGTCGATGATGTTGGGCACCTTCGCAGGCATGATCCTGCTGCGCGAAACCGTCGGCATTGGCCGCCTGCTGGGCTGCCTGGCCATCGTCGCCGGTGTCGTGCTGCTGGGCAGCGCTTGAGAAAGCGCGCTGCCCAGCCGGCTGAGGGCGTCGACCTTATATGCACCCGGGGGTGCGCCCTGCCTTACGGGGCCGGGTTGGGATACTTCTTGTGGATGGCATCGATGGCCGTCAGGATCTCGGCGCTCAATTCAACGTCGACGCTTTCGATATCCTCCTTCAATTGTGCGATCGTGGTGGCCCCGATCAAGTTGCTCGTCACGAACGGCTGCGCGTTCACCCACGCCAAGGCGAGATGCGTGGGCGAGATGCCATGCTCGCGCGCGAGTTTGACGTACTCGGCGGTGGCGGCCTCAGCCTGCGGATTGCTGTAGCGCGTAAAGCGCGTGAAGATGCTCAAGCGCGCATTGGCCGGCCGCGCGCCGTCCAGATACTTTCCGGAGAGCATGCCCATCGCCAACGGCGAGTACGCGAGCAACCCAACGCCTTCGTGATGGGTGAATTCGGACAAGCCGATTTCGTACACCCGATTCAGGAGGCTATAGGGGTTTTGAATCGAGGCAATCCGCGGCAAGCCGTCGACCTCGGCATGCTTCAGAAATTGCCCCACCCCCCACGGCGTTTCGTTGGAGACGCCAATGTGGCGCACCTTGCCGTCGCGTACGAAGTCTTGCAGCACGCTCAAGGTTTCGCCGATCGCGGTGGTGGATTCATCCTTTACCCACGGATAGGACAACTGCCCGAAGGTAGCCGTGGTGCGGTCAGGCCAATGCAACTGGTACAGATCCAGATAATCCGTCTGCAGGCGCTTCAGGCTCGCATCGAGTGCAGCCGTAAGATTCTTGCGATCCAGGAAAGTCTTGCCGTCACGGATGTGCCCAGGCCGCTTCGGATCGCGAACCGGACCGGCTACTTTGCTCGCCAATACGATATCGTTGCGGCGCTTGGTTTTCGCAAGCCACGTCCCGATGTATTGCTCGGTCAGACCTTGCGTTTCGGGTTTGGGTGGAACGGGGTACATCTCGGCGGCATCCACCAGCGTCACCCCCTGGGCCAACGCGAAATCCAGCTGCTCGTGTGCTTCGGCTTCGGTATTTTGCTCGCCCCACGTCATGGTGCCCAAACCAATAAGACTGACGTCAAGATCGGTGCGGCCAAGTTTGCGGTATTTCAAGGTTCAGTACTCCGATGTAGGTGCCATGCGGCGCGGCGGATCGCATCGCGCGAAGCCCGCCCGGTCGGCCTTGCTGTCGATCTTACTACCGCAGCGCCGCATCAGACATCGCAGACTGCCACTCCCATGGAGCGGCATAACGGCACCCTATTTGCTTATCGCTTATCCATACAGCCGCCCTGGACCAACCGTCCCGGTTTGTGCAGGGCAACACTAGGAGAGCAGAATGGATTTAGGCATTAAGGGCCGGGTGGCCTTGATTACCGGCGCGGATTCCGGCATTGGATTCAGCACCGCAGAACATCTCTTGGCCGAAGGCGTCACCGTTGTCATCAGCGATCTGGATCAGGCAGAACTGGACAAGTCCGCCGCCAAATTGAATGGCAAGGTGCACGCATTTGCCGCCGACCTGACCAAACCTGCCGACGTGGCGGCGTTGCGCACCAAAGTGCTCGACGCGGTCGGTGTGCCACAGATCCTGATCAATGCTGCAGGCATCACGGGCGCGACCGGATTCTTTCACGAGATCGACGATGCCGGTTGGATGAAGACGCTGGAAGTGGATTTGATGTCGGCAGTGCGTCTCGTGCGGGCCTTCATCAACGACATGCGGCCCACCGGTTGGGGCCGTATCGTGCTGACCGCGTCGGAAGACGCCGTGCAGCCTTACGTGGATGAACTGCCGTATTGCGCTGCCAAGGCGGGCGTACTGAGCTTGGTGAAGGGATTGTCGAAAACCTATGCGAAGGAGGGCATCTTGGTCAATGCATGCTCGCCCGCGTACATCCACACCCCGATGACCGACGCCATGATGGAAAAGCGCGCCAAGGAAAAAGGCGTGAGCTTCGAAGAAGCGATCAAGAGCTTCCTGGATGAAGAGCGTCCGTTCATGGAGCTCAAGCGCCGCGGCAAGCCCGAAGAAGTTGCGGCTGTGATTGCATTCTTGTGCTCAGAACGCGCCAGCTTCGTGAACGGCAGCAACTATCGCGTCGACTCGGGCTCGGTGGCAACGATCTAGCGCCACACCCCCGCAAGGCAGGGCCTCGCACGAAGCTCAGGCGAGGCCCTGCCTGGGTGCCACATTCTCGCATGGTGCAGCTTCGGTATTGCATCGCGTGCACAGGGTCCAAATGACAGGCCAGCGCGTGCAGTGCCGAAAATCAATATCCAACCGCGCTGCCGATCCACATAACGCCGGGGATGACCGCACCCCAGCCGGCGACCAGCATCACGTCCTTGATCATCCGCGCACGGGTGACCGGCTGGGCCATCGCACCATGAATCCCCACACCTGCGATCGAGTTGCGATCAATGGCCTTCATCACAGCCACGCTCGGGGCGGCCTGCACGGAAGGGCGGACCGATAACGGCGCGGGTACCGGTGACGGCACCAATGCTTCGAGTGCGCCGGTGTGCATCAAATGCACCTCGTTGGAAACGAAGGGCCAACGTCCGCGGGGGGCCAGCTTCTGCAAGGTCTTGTGCATGACGAATTCCTGAAAAAAGAACAAATGAAATCGGGTGGACGGGCGTAATTGCCGCGACCACGGGCTTTAATCAAACAACGCCAACTGACTAACGGGCGCAGGGGCTTGCGATGCCGCCGCTTGCGGCCCCGGTAATCGGCGCGAACGGATAAACGTGACCGGTGCAACATGCCCGATGCTGGTGGCATTCGCACCGTTAGGCAGCGCAGAGAACTGCGCCAACGACTGTGCAGACGACACCACGGGCGGCACGAACTGCGTTGTATCCAGCGCCAGGCGAGTACGGTTGAGCTTATGACGGCGAACCGCCACATCGAACCGTTGCCGCAACAAATCGGACCACACGCCCTCGCCTTTCATACGCGTGCCGAAGCGGGGATCGTTGCGCTTGCCGCCACGCAGGTCTTCGATTCGATGCAGCACGCGATCGGCGCGGTCGGGAAAATGTGTGCGCAACCAGGTCTCAAAAACCTCTTTCACTTCCCACGGCAGGCGCACAACCGTGTAGTTGGCGTAGTACGCACCGGCTTCGGCAGCGGCTTCGAGAATATGTTCGACTTCGGCGTCGTTGATGAAGGGCACCACTGGGGCGACGAGTACGCCCACCGGAATACCTGCGTCGCTCAGCGTGCGCACAGCCTGCAGCCGGCGCCAGGGAGCGGAGGCACGCGGCTCCATGGTGCGCGACACTTCCGCATCCATAGAGGTAACGCTGACGTACACGGCAACAAGATTGCGCTCGGCCATCGACTTGAGGATATCGATGTCGCGTTCGACCAATGCATTCTTGGTGACCAGCGTGAGCGGATGGCCCGTATCGGAAAGCAATTGAAGGATGCCGCGCGTGAGGCGCCATTCGCGCTCGATCGGCTGATACACATCGGTGGCCGATCCCACGTTGATGGGCGACATCCGATAGCCCGGGCGCGCCAATTCTGCCCGCAGCGCGTCGACGGCATTTTCCTTGACGATCAGCTTGGTCTCGAAATCCAGCCCGGGCGAATAGCCCAGATAGGCATGCGTGGGCCGGGCATAGCAGTACACGCAACCATGCTCGCAACCGCGATACGGGTTGACAGCCTGATCGAACGGAATATCGGGCGAATCGTTGCGCGACAACAACTTGCGCGCTTGTTCGCGAATGACCTGCGTGCGTAATGGAGGTGGCGTATTCTCGTGACCGAGATCGTACGCATCGACGTCGTTATCCCCCTCGCGCGCATCGCTTTGAAAGCGGTGCGCAACATTAGTAACCGCTCCCCGACCGCGTATCGCGGTGGGGGCGGTTGCCGGGGACCCAAGACCGGCTAAAACGGAGTGTTCGGTGCGTGCCATGGAAGTACTGTACAAACATACAGTAGTTTTGGCAAGCGCCTTTTTCCGTTTTAGATCACATCCGGTCGCGCTGCAAGCCGGGCTTGCCCGGCCCGATGCAATCAATCGGTCGCGTCGATCCTATTGGCCCTACAGCAACATTCCTGCGGCTGCCGTTTGATGCGTGGCCTCATCGATCAGAATGAACGCGCCATTGGCGGGCACATCCGCATAACCATCCACGGCTAGCGATTCGCGGGTCTGCAACGTTACCCGTCCGATGTCGTTCATGCCGAGCGGCTCGGCACTGGGCACCGACTGCAGTTCGTGCACATCACGGCGCGTATGCACCGCTTGTACGCGGGCTGAGGTGAGCCGGGTGCCGTGCTTGAGCAAGTACTTGCGGGACAGATTGAGGGGCCGATTGTCGAGCCAGCACAGCTCGGCTTCGAACTGGCGATCGACCCGCGCCGGCGCGTCGGCGTGCACCAGCACATCCCCGCGCGACACGTCCACGTCGCGATCCAGCACCACCGTCACCGCATCGCCCGCCACCGCCGTCGACAGCGACTGCTCGCCGATCGATATGGCTGTCACGCGCGCCGGGGTGCCGGCAGGCTGTACCAGCACGTCGTCACCCACCCGCAGCACGCCACTGGCGAGGCGCCCGGCATAGCCGCGAAAATCGTCGATGCGATCGCCCCCATGACGGGCCACCCACTGTACGGGGAACCGCAACGGCGTGTCGTGCGGATCACGCGACACATCCAACCCTTCGAGCAATGTGAGCAAGGGCGGCCCGTCATACCACGGGGTGTTATCCGACGCGGTCACGACGTTATCGCCGCTCAAGGCGGACAACGGCAGGATGTCGAAATGGGCGATATCGAGTCGGCGTGCCAGCTCCGTATAGGCCGAACGAATGCGCTCGAATATGGCTTCGTCCCAATCGACCAGATCCATCTTGTTGACCGCAACCACGATGTGGCGCAGACCCAGCAATTTTGCGATCGTGCTGTGGCGTTTGGTTTGCGTGAGCAACGTCCCGTCGGATGCGCGGGTGGCGTCGATGAGGATCAGTGCGATGTCGGCCGTGGACGCGCCCGTCACCATATTGCGCGTGTATTGCTCGTGACCCGGCGCATCGGCGATGATGAATTTGCGCTGCGGTGTTGCAAAATAGCGGTACGCCACATCGATCGTGATGCCCTGCTCCCGCTCGGCTTCCAGCCCATCGGTAAGCAACGACAGATCGAGTGTGCCGGCGGCCACGCGTTGATGCTTGGCGCGCGAAATGGCATCGAGCTGATCCGCAAACACCCCTTTGCTGTCGAACAGCAGACGACCGATCAAGGTCGATTTACCATCGTCGACCGAGCCTGCGGTAATCAGTCGCAGCACGCTCGAATCGGCCCCGGATAAAAACGCGTCGTTGATTGCGTTCATGACTTGTCCTTGCTGTGACACTTAAAAGTAGCCTTCCTTCTTGCGGCGTTCCATCGACGCCTCGGAAGTCTGGTCATCCATGCGCGTGGCGCCGCGCTCGGTGATCGTGGTGAGGGCCGTCTCGGCAATGATGGCCAGCGGGTCTGCCGCATCGGACGCCACCGGGCATGTGCAGGAAATATCGCCCACGGTACGGAAGCGAACGGCCACGGACTCGACCGTCTCGCCTTCGGCCGGCGGGGTGATCGGCGTCACCGGCACCAGCAGACCGCGGCGGCGCACGACCTCGCGTTGATGGGTGTAGTAGATCGGCGGCAGCGCGATCTGCTCGCGCTGGATGTACTGCCACACGTCGAGCTCAGTCCAATTGGAAATCGGAAATACGCGCATGTTCTCGCCGCGATGCACGCGGGTATTGAACAGATTCCACAATTCGGGCCGCTGTGCTTTCGGATCCCATTGACCGAACGCGTCGCGGAAGGAAAAGATGCGTTCTTTCGCGCGCGCCTTTTCCTCGTCGCGTCGCGCGCCGCCGATGCACGCGTCAAAGCCGTGCTCTTCGATCGCTTCGAGCAAGGTGACGGCTTGCGCGGCATTGCGGGAATCGTTTTCACCGCGCAACACCACACTGCCACGGGCGATCGAATCTTCCACACTGCGCACGATCAGGCGCTCGCCCAACTGTGCCACGTAGGCATCGCGAAAGGCGATCACCTCAGGAAAGTTATGGCCGGTATCGATGTGCATCAACGGAAACGGAAACCGTCCCGGGCGGAAAGCTTTTTCGGCGAGCTTGAGCAGCACGCACGAATCCTTGCCGCCCGAAAACAGCAGAGCCGGCTTTTCACATTCGGCAGCCACTTCGCGCAAGATGAAAATCGCTTCGGCTTCGAGCCAGTCCAGATGGCTGCGCGTCACGACGGTAGACATGGCGTTTCCTCAATTGATTCGGTAACTCGGTTATTGCTTAAATCGGTGCGCGGCGTACCACGACGTGGGCCCGCACCACGGTGTCTTCGGTTTGCATTGCCCTGGTGCCGCGGATGTCTTTCGGCATCGGCGAACCTGGCGGCGGCCGATAGCGCGCACATTGCACAGCACCTTCAATGTGCCTCTTTGATCGGAATCGTCGCCCGGTTGCCTGCATGCAGACCGCACTCTTTGCTGTCGGCTTGCTCCCACCACCACCGGCCCGCGCGCACGTCTTCGCCCGGGCGCACCGGGCGCGTACAGGGGTCGCAGCCGATGGAGGGATACCCTTGATCATGCAGCGGGTTGTACGGCACGCCGAAGGCCTTGATCGCGTACCAGATCTCGTCATGGGACCACTCGGCCAATGGATTGAATTTGTAGAGCCCGAAGGTGTCGTCATGCCCCTCTTCCGGCAATGCGACTCGCGTGGCGGCCTGCTCGCGACGCTGGCCCGTGAGCCAGGCGCTGCGCGCCTTGAGCGCCCGCTGCAACGGTTCGACCTTACGGATATGACAACAGGCTTTTCGCAGATCGACGGACTCATAAAAAGCGAACGCACCGTGTGCCTGCACGTGCGCATCCACTTCAGCCGCATCGGGGCGAAAGATCTCGATCTCGATGCCGTACCGCTCGCGCACCACGTCGATCATGCCGAGCGTTTCGGGATGCAGCCGACCGGTGTCCAGCGTAAAAATACGCAAGCCGGTCTCCGACGCCGCGATGGCGTGCGTCAGCACCATGTCTTCGGCCGCGAGCGACGATGCCATGGCCGCATCGGGATAGCGGCGCACGATATCCTGCAAGCGCGCGATCAGCGCCGGCCAACGGATCGCCGTCACGACGTGGGCAACCGTTTCGTTCGACCTCGCGCTCACGCGGTGGCGCTCGCAAAAATACGGGCACGGCGAGGCGTGGCGAGAAACGTCTCGCCTTCGACCGGATTGAGCGCGCGAAACACCTCTTCGGGCAGCTCGGCCTCGATCAGCGTGTTGTCCGATTCGACCGAAAGCTCAAGGAATGCGCTGGGCCCGGCCAGATAGGCGTGATTCAAGCGCACCGCAATGCCATTGCCCTCGGCGCGATAACGCGCAATGTCGAACTCATGCGGTCGGATATAGGCGGTTGCGGCCTGGCCTGCCGCATCGGCAAACTCCGGCGCGGGCAACGACCAGCCGTTGGCATGCCAGACGCCGCCTTCGGCGCGCCCCTGAAACTGGTTCACATCACCCAGAAAGCCATACACGAACGGCGTGGCGGGATGCTCCCACACCTCGCGGGGCGTGCCCACCTGCTCGATGCGGCCGGCGTTCATCAGCACCACGCGGTCGGCCACCTCCAGCGCCTCTTCCTGGTCGTGCGTGACGAACACGCTGGCCACATTGAGTTCGTCGTGCAGGCGGCGCAACCAGCGGCGCAATTCCTTGCGCACTTTGGCATCGAGCGCACCGAACGGCTCATCGAGCAACAGCACGCGCGGTTCGACGGCCAACGCACGCGCCAGCGCAATACGCTGCCGCTGTCCGCCCGACAACTGGGCGGGGTAACGATCGGCCAGCCAATCCAGTTGCACCAGATTGAGCAGGTCGTGGACCTTGCGCTTGATCACGTCTTCCGCAGGCCGCTGCGATCGATGCTTCACCCGAAGCCCGAATGCCACGTTCTCAAACACGGTCATGTGCTTGAAGAGGGCGTAATGCTGGAAAACGAAGCCGACCTGACGCTTGCGCACGTCCACGCTCGTGGCCTCTTCGCCGCTGAACCACACGCTGCCCGAATCGGGCGTTTCCAGTCCGGCGATGATGCGCAACAGCGATGTCTTGCCGCAACCCGAGGGCCCGAGCAACGCCACCAGCTCGCCGGTTTCAATATGCAGCGACACGTCGTTCAACGCGCGAAAATCGCCGAACTTCTTGGATAGCTGACGAACTTCGATACTCATCTTCTTTCCTTCAAACAGGTTGGGCTGCGGGCGCGAACCCGGGCTGGCGCGTATCCGTGACCGCCGCCGCGCGTATCAGCCGGGCGTGCCGCCACTCCACCAGGCTCTTGGCCACCAACGTGAACAAGGCCAGCAGGGCAAGCAACGACGCCACGGCGAACGCCGCCGAAAACATATATTCGTTGTACAGAATCTCGGTGTGCAATGTCATCGTATTGGTCAGGCCGCGAATCCCGCCGGATACCACGGCAACCGCGCCGAACTCACCCATGGCGCGCGCATTGCTCAAGATCGCACCATACAACAACCCCCACTTCACGTTCGGCAAGGTCACCCGCCAGAAGATCTGCCAGCCGCTGGCGCCCAGGGTGAGTGCGGCCTGCTCTTCCTCGCTGCCTTGCGCTTGCATCAGCGGGATCAGCTCACGCGCCACGAACGGGAACGTCACAAACAACGTGGCGAGCACCACGCCCGGCACCGCGAATACCACACGCAGGCCGTGCGACTCGAGCCACGGGCCGAGCCACCCTTGTTGGCCGAACACCATGACGAAAATCAATCCGGCCACCACCGGCGAAACGGAGAATGGCAGATCGATCAGCGTAATCAGGAATTGCTTGCCGCGAAATTGAAATTTCGTGACGGCCCACGCCGCTGCAATACCGAATACGAGATTCAGAGGCAAGGCGATCGCCGCCACCCACAACGTCAATCGAATCGCCGACAACGCATCGGGTTCGGTAATCGCTTCAACATACAACTGCCAGCCTTTTCGAAAGGCTTCGGTAAACACCAGCACCAGCGGCAGCAGCAGGCACACCGCCAAAAAGCCCAGCCCGATCGTGAGCAGCAGCGCGCGAACCCATGCGGGTTCGGTCAGATGCGCCGGACGCGACGTGGAATCGCTCATGCCAACCTCCCGTTGCGACGCGCCTGCCAGGCTTGCAGCAGGTTGATGATCAAGAGCATCACGAACGACACACCCAGCATCACCGTGGCAATGGCTGCCGCCCCCGCATAATCGAAGGCTTCGAGTTTGGCCATGATCAGGAGCGGCGTGATCTCGGTGCGCATCGGCATATTGCCCGAAATGAACACAACCGAGCCGTATTCGCCCACCGCGCGCGCGAATGCGAGGGCAAACCCGGTCAGCAAGGCAGGAAGCACCGTGGGCACCACAATGCGCCAGATCGTTTGCGCCCGGCCCGCGCCCAGGCTCGTAGCGGCTTCTTCAAGCTCACGTTCGAGATCTTCGAGGACCGGTTGCACGGTTCGCACCACAAAGGGCAATCCGATGAACACCAGCGCCACGACGATGCCCAGCGGCGCGTAGGCCACCTTGATACCCAGGCTGTCCTGCAACCAACCGCCCAACCAGCCTTTTTGCGAATAGAGCTGGGTGAGTGCGATGCCTGCCACCGCCGTCGGCAAGGCAAACGGCAGATCCACCAGCGCATCGACGACCTTGCGACCGGGAAACCGGTATCGCACCAGTATCCAGGCCAGAATCGAACCGAAGACGGCGTTGATCGTGGCCGCGATGAAAGCGGCGCCGAACGTCAACTTGTATGACGCCATCACCCGCGGCGCCGTGACGGTCTCCCAGAAGCCGGACCAGCCCAACTCGGCGCTTCGCAACGGCAGTGCGGCGAGCGGAATCAGCACCAGCAAGCCAAGATAGAACACGGTATAGCCGAGCGACAGCCCAAAACCCGGCAGGACGCCGGGACGTTGGCGGCGAAGCGGCCTGGCCGCTCCGCTACCGATCGCGATTGCACGTGCATTCATCTGAGGCGCGTTTCCATGATGGCCAAGCCGGTGAAGGTTCGGCCCTTACTTGGGCGCGTAGACCTTGTCGAAAGTGCCGCCATCGCTGAAGTGATCCTTCTGCGCCTTGGCCCAGCCGCCAAACACCGAATCGACGGTAACCAGCTTCACCTTCGGAAAGCTGTCGGCATACTTGGCGGCAACGTTCTCATCCGTGGGGCGGTAATAGTTTTTGGCGATGATTTCTTGCGCTTCCGGGGTATACAGATACTCCAGATAGGCCTGTGCTGCGGCCCGCGTTCCCTTCTTGTCGACATTGCTGTCGACGATGGCGACCGGCGGTTCCGCGAGAATGGAAAGCGACGGCACGATGATGTCGAACTTGTCCGGACCGAGTTCCTTGATGGCGAGGAACGCTTCGTTTTCCCAGGCCAGCAGCACGTCGCCCACACCGCGCTCAACGAACGTCGTGGTGGCCCCGCGGGCACCGGTATCCAGCACCGGCACGTGCTTGAGCAGTTCGCCCACGAAGGCCTGCGCTTTTGCCGGATCGTTATTGTTCTGCTCCAACGCATAAGCCCATGCCGCCAGATAATTCCAGCGCGCGCCACCGGACGTTTTGGGGTTGGGCGTGATCACTTCGATCTTGTCGCGAATCAGGTCGTTCCAGTCCTTGATCTGTTTGGGATTGCCCTTGCGCACCAGGAAAACGATCGTGGAGGTGTACGGCGAACTGTTCTTGGGCAGCTTCGCTTGCCATTTCGGATCGAGCAGCCCCTTCTCGGCGACGGCATCAATGTCGTAGGCCAGGGCAAGCGTGACCACGTCGGCGTCCAGCCCATCGATCACCGAACGCGCCTGACGACCCGAGCCGCCGTGCGATTGGCGAATCGTCAGCTGCGTGCCGGTTTTCGCTTTGTATTGCTTGATGAAGGCCGCATCGATATCGCGATAAAGCTCGCGGGTGGGATCGTACGAGACGTTCAACAGCGTCTGCGTGGATTGCGCCTGCGCGGGCAGAACGGCAGCGACCGATAACGTTACGGCTGCCAGGGCATTCAAAACCAGGTGCTTACTCAACCGCATGATCCCATCCCAGATTATTTAATGTGATGAGAGTGTGCCGGGACGGCCATTGGAACGGAACGAATCATTATGTCGTTGCTCATCGCCAGGAGTCATATAGAAATCACGCTCAAAAAAAACCTCCCGAAGGAGGTTCTGAACGCTTGCCGGGAAGCAGGCCATCGACATGACCCACCGCACCGGCAACCAGCGGCAATTACTTGTTGGGCTGTGGCGTCACGCGCAGATAGGGACGCACGGCTTTGTAGCCCTTCGGAAATTTCTGCTTGATCACGTCCTCGTCCTTCAGCGACGGCACGATGATCACGTCATCGCCATCTTCCCAATTCACCGGCGTAGCCACGCTATGGCTATCGGTCAGCTGCAGCGAATCGATCACGCGCAGAATTTCATTGAAATTGCGGCCCGTGCTGGCAGGGTACGTGAGCGTCAGGCGAACTTTTTTCTGCGGGTCGACGATGAATACCGAACGCACCGTCAACGTGGTGTTGGCGTTGGGGTGAATCATGTCGTACAACGTGGACACCTTGCGGTCTTCATCCGCCAGGATCGGGAAATTGACCGTCGTGCTCTGCGTCTCGTTGATATCGTCGATCCACTTGACGTGCGAGGCTGCGGCATCGACCGACAAGGCCAACACCTTCACATTGCGCTTGGCGAATTCGTCGGCCAAGCGGGCGGTGTAGCCCAGTTCGGTCGTGCAGACCGGCGTGAAATCCGCCGGATGCGAGAACAACACGCCCCAGCTGTCGCCGAGAAACTCGTGGAATTTGATGCGGCCAATGGACGAATCTTGTTCGAAGTCGGGAGCGATATCGCCCAGATGAAGTGCGGTCATGATGGTGTTTCCTCGGGGTTTGAATGTTTGAACGTGACCCGTGATGACGATTTTGGCATCAAACCGAAACCAGACTAAATACGCAATTTATATAACCTTATGCAATATCGCCGTCGGTCCCGCAGGCCTCGGTAACCTCGCCTGCCAGCACGGCCTGGGACAGTGCCGACACTCGAGGCAAGAGTTGCGCGCCATAGAAAAACGCCGTGGCGCGCTTCTGAACATAGAACTTATCGCCGTCGCCATCCCGAATGTGCTGCTCGCAGGCCAAGGCCGCGCGCGCCATCTGCCAGCCTCCGTGCGTGAGACCGGTAAGCATCAGATAGGGGACGCTGCCGGCAAAGACGGCACGCGGGTTGTCCTTCGCGTGCGAGAGCACGTATTGCACGGCTTTTTCGTAGCCGCCGATCGCAGCCTCGAAGTGATCGTGCAGCACGGCCCAGGCGCCCGGTGGTGCGCTATCGGCGGTTGCACTCGCCACGACCGTCGCCAGCGCGGCCAGCGTGTCGCGCATGGCGGCAATGGCGGCCGCGGCGACCGCTCCGCCATCGCGCAGGGTTTTGCGGCCGACCAGATCGTTGGCCTGAATGGCCGTGGTGCCCTCGTAAATCGGCAGGATGCGCGCATCGCGGTAGTGCTGTGCCGCACCCGTTTCTTCGATGAAGCCCATGCCGCCGTGCACTTGCACGCCCAGCGAAGTGACCTCGAGCGCCGCCTCGGTGGAAAACCCTTTGATGACCGGTACCAGATACTCGTAAAACGCCATATTGCGCGCCCGCACCTGCGCATCCGGATGATGCTTGCCGCGATCGTGAGCGGCCGCGGCCACGAACGACACCGCGCGCCCGGCTTCGGTCAGTGCGCGCATCGTGAGCAGCATGCGCTGCACATCGGGATGGCGCGCGATCGGCACGGGACCGGACGAACCTTCGACCGCACGGCTTTGCACGCGGTCGCGCGCATAGGCCAGTGCCTGCTGGTAGGCGCGTTCGGAGACGGCGATCCCTTGCTGGCCCACGGCATAGCGGGCGGCGTTCATCATGATGAACATGTACTCGAGCCCGCGGTTTTCCTCGCCCACCACGTACCCCACGGCGCCCTCGCCCACGTCGCCCTGACCGCTGCCGAACACCAGCACGGCGGTCGGGCTGCCGTGGATGCCCAGCTTGTGTTCGATCGACGCGCACCAGACATCGTTGCGGGCACCCACTGCACCATCGTCGCCGACCAGGAACTTCGGCACGATGAACAGCGAAATGCCTTTGACGCCCGGTGGCCCGTCGGGCGTGCGAGCCAATACGAGGTGAATGATGTTTTCGGCCAGATCGTGTTCACCATAGGTGATGTAGATTTTCTGGCCGGTGACGCGATAGCTGCCGTCGGGCTGCTTGACGGCGCGGGTCGCCACCTGTGCCAGATCGCTGCCCGCCTGCGGCTCGGTCAGATTCATCGTACCGGTCCATTGACCGCTGATGAGGCCGGGCACGAATTTGCGCTGCTGCTCGTCCGTGCCGGCCGTGAGCAGCGCTTCGATCACGCCATCGGTCAGCATCGGGCACAGCGAAAACGCCAGGCTGGCAGCGTTGATGTTTTCGCTGGCGGGAGCGGCCACCAGCTTGGGCAGCCCCTGGCCGCCCCAATCCTGCGGGTGCGAAAGCCCTTGCCAGCCCCCGTCCGCATACGCCTTGAACGCCTGCACAAAGCCCGGCGTGGTCGTGACTGCGCCATCCTTCAACACCGGGGGCTGCGTGTCGCCTGCACGGTTGAGCGGTGCGATGGCCTGCTCGACGAAGCGTGCGTTCTCGTCCAGGATGGCATCGACCAGATCCGGCGTGACCTCTTCGAAGCCCGGCAAAGCCAGCACATCGTCCAGGCCCGCCAGGGCGTTGAGTGCGAAACGAATATCGCGCAAGGGCACGGTGTAAGTCATGAGGTCTCCGAAAACGCGCTCCCCGCGCGCATGCGCCGGGAATGCTGTTGTTATTGTGACCGGCTCACGCCAGGCAGCATCTATCGAACGAGGTTATCAGACCAACACCCTATGCGAAAAGGCCCGCCAAATGAAAAAGGCCTGCACGGCAGGTGCAGGCCTCGGCAGACGCCGCCACTCGCGCGGCGGCGCGCGCGCTTTACAGCTTTTCGGTCAGTTCCGGCACGATCTTGAACAGATCGCCCGTCAGGCCGTAGTCGGCCACACCGAAAATCGGCGCTTCTTCATCTTTGTTGATGGCCACGATGACCTTCGAATCCTTCATACCGGCCAAGTGCTGGATCGCGCCCGAAATACCGATGGCGATATACAGCTGAGGCGCCACGATCTTGCCGGTTTGGCCCACTTGCCAGTCGTTGGGCGCATAGCCCGCGTCGACGGCAGCGCGCGAGGCGCCCAGCGCGGCGCCGAGCTTATCGGCCAGCGGGTCGAGGATCTTGAAGTTTTCGGCGCTGCCCATGCCGCGGCCGCCGGAAACGACGACCTTGGCGCCAGCCAGCTCGGGACGATCGCTCTTGGCCACTTCGCGGCCGACGAACGACGACAACCCGGAGTCGGCCACGGCCGTGACGTTCTCGACCGTGGCGCTACCGCCTTCGGCAGCGACGGCATCGAAGCCCGTGGTGCGCACGGTGATGACCTTGATGGCATCGGACGATTGCACCGTGGCAATCGCGTTGCCGGCATAGATCGGACGCTGGAACGTATCGGCCGATTCGACCGCCGTGATATCCGAAATCTGTGCGACGTCGAGCTTGGCAGCCACGCGCGGCGCCACGTTCTTGCCCGATGCGGTCGCGGCAAACAGAATGTGCGAGTAGTTCGACGCGATTTCCAGCACTTGCGCCGCAACGTTCTCGGCCAGACCGTCACCCAACTGCGTGCCTTCGGCCAGCAGCACCTTCGCCACGCCCGCCACCTTGGCGGCGGCATCGGCGGCCGCTTGCGCGCCCTGGCCGATCACCAGCACATGGACGTCGCCGCCCAACTGGGCCGCAGCAGCCACGGTGTTCAAGGTAGCGCCTTTCAACGAGGCGTTGTCGTGTTCAGCAATAACAAGAATCGTCATGTTCAGATCACCTTCGCTTCGTTCTTCAGCTTGTCGACCAGTGCAGCAACGTCGGGCACCTTGATGCCGGCCTTGCGTCCGGGCGGCTCCGACACTTTAAGCGTCTTCAAGCGCGGGGCAGGATCCACACCCAACTCATCGGGCGTCAGGGTATCCAGCGTTTTCTTCTTGGCCTTCATGATGTTGGGCAGCGTCACGTAGCGCGGCTCATTCAAGCGCAGGTCGGTGGTAACGATGGCCGGCAATTTGAGCGACAGGGTTTCCAGACCGCCGTCCACTTCGCGCGTGACCTGTACCGTACCGTCGCCGAGCTCGACCTTGCTGGCGAACGTGGCCTGGGGCCAGTTCAGCAGCGCAGCCAACATCTGGCCGGTCTGGTTCGCGTCATCGTCGATGGCTTGCTTGCCCAGAATCACCAATTGGGGCTGCTCGCGATCCACGACGGCCTTCAGCAACTTGGCCACGGCCAACGGCTGCAGTTCGGCGTCGGTTTGCACAAGGATGCCGCGATCGGCGCCGATGGCCATTGCCGTACGCAGCGTTTCCTGGCTTTGCGCAACACCGCACGAAACCGCGACCACCTCGGTCACGGCGCCTTTTTCTTTGAGACGTGTGGCTTCTTCAACGGCGATTTCGTCGAAGGGGTTCATCGACATCTTCACATTGGCGATATCTACGCCAGTCTGATCCGATTTGACGCGCACCTTGACGTTGTAATCGACGACACGTTTGACGGGTACCAGTACCTTCATCCAGCAATCTCCAGAAGTTTTCGTGAATCGGTTTCTTGAATCAGTTTCTTGAATCGTTTTCGAAAATCGTTTTAGGTTCAACCAGGCCGTGCTCGATGCTTGGCCGCATGGCCGTCAACGACAACCAAGCGCCGCGCTCGCAGCAACGCGTTTAAGCGCGCAGCGCAGCAAATCCAATCGATTCTACAACTTTGCGAGCGCGCGTATGTGAGCAACCACGCTGCGACCGAGGGCAGACAGGTTGTAGCCGCCTTCAAGCACGCTCACCACACGACCTTGCGCATGGCGGTCAGCCACGCTCACCAACTGCTGCGTGATCCACGCATAATCGGCCTCCACCAAGCCCATCTGGCCCATATCGTCTTCACGATGAGCGTCGAACCCCGCCGAGATCAACAGCAGTTCCGGCTTGAATGCGGCCAGGGCCGGCAACCAGCGATCGGTCACGATGGGCCGCACGGCATCGCCGCCCGAATAGGCAGGCAACGGCGTATTGAGCATATTGTGAGCCGGTGCTTCGGTGCCGGAATTCGGAAAGAACGGATGCTGAAAAAAACTGCACATCAATATGCGCTCGTCGCCGGCAAAAATGGCTTCGGTGCCATTGCCGTGATGCACGTCGAAATCGATGATCGCCACGCGCGTCAAGCCCCACACATCGATGGCATGGCGAGCGGCCACGGCCACGTTGTTGTAGAAGCAGAATCCCATGGCTCGGTTACCCTCGGCATGGTGACCGGGTGGACGCACCGCGCAGAAGGCGGTCTGATGCGCCCCGCCCATCACGGCGTCGACCGCTGCCACGCCGGCACCCGCCGCGTGGCGCGCCGCCTCGAGCGTGTGCGGATTCATGAGCGTATCCGGATCGATGGGCACATGGCCCTCGGCCGGCGAGCGTGCAGTGAGTCCGGCCAGGTAATCCGGATCGTGCACCCGCGCCAGATCGGCGGCGTCGACGGCTGGCGCGTCCTCGGCGACCAGGAACGGCATCAGCCCGCTCGACAGTAATTGATCGGAAATGGCATCCAGTCTCGCCGGACATTCGGGATGCCAATCGCCCATCTCATGCAGCCTGCAGGCCGGGTGGGTAAGATAGAGTGTCTCCATAAGGAAGGATTATGTTCATCAGTTGGCGTTTACTGCAAATCGGTGCTTTTTCGGCGATGCTCGCCGCCTGCTCAACCCCCGCGGCCGAACGGCCGGGCACCGGCTCTTCGTCGCAGTTGCCAAAGCCTTCCACGCCCGCAGCGTCCGGCACGGCCGCACTGCCCACGCACACGGGCGAATCCGCCGTGCTTGCACCAGACGGCCGCCTGCGCCCGGAAGTGCAAGCCTTTGCAAATGAGCTGGCTGCCACGCGTGGCCTGCAACCCGCAGCGGTCAACAGCCTGCTCGCCAGCGCCACCTACAACGAACGCGTCGCCAAGCTGATCGCGCCGCAGGTGGCCACCGGCCGCAAGATCGTGCGCAGCTGGACCGTTTACCGCGCACGCGTGGTCGAACCGGTGCGCATCCGCTGGGGTATCGATTTTCGTGACGCCAATCGCGACGTGCTCAACCGTGCGGCGCAACGCTATGGCGTGCCCGACACCATCATCGCCGCCATCATCGGGGTCGAAACGAATTACGGCCGCAATATGGGGTCGTTTCGCGTGATGGATTCGCTCACCACCCTGGCCTTCGACTATCCGGATACGACCCGGCCCGAGCGCGAAACCATGTTCCGAAATCAATTGGCCGATTTCATCGAACTTACCCTGCAAGGCAAGCTCGATGCTGAAACCGAGGGGTCGTTCGCCGGCGCCATCGGGATGTCGCAGTTCATGCCCGGCAGCATCAAGCTCTACGCGGTCGACGGCGATCAGGATGGTCACATCGATCTGGCGCATAGCATCGAAGACGCCGTGATGTCGGTCGGGAATTTTCTGAGCGAACATGGCTGGCAGCGCGGTTTGCCGGTGTTCGCACCCGTCACGCTCCCCGCCAACCCGGCCGCATTGGTCGATGGCGGGCTGGTGCCCAAACAGGATTGGACGCGGATCGAAGCGGCCGGTGGCCGCTTGATGCCCGGTGCGCGAGACACCGGCTGGATGGCCCGTCCGTTGGGCGTGATCGACCTGCCGGACGAAGCGCGCGGCACGGCGCAATACCGCACCGCGACTGAGAACTTCTTCGCGTTGACGCAGTACAACCGCAGTTACTTTTACGCGGCGTCGGTGGCCGACCTGGCGTCGGCGCTGGAACAACCTTGACGATACCGGCGGTCAGCGCTGGCTGATCGGCCGCTTTCAACCTGTCTCGGCATGGGGAGCAAGGGCCGACACCTCGCCGGCCGCGCCCCTACCGCGGCCACTCGAGGTCATGCCGAGTCATCGAACGATTCCCTCGGGCCCGGCCGTAGCGAAGAGCGGCCTGCCATTACGCTGACCGAACGCGGCGTAGCAGATCGTGTCAGCCGTTGAAGACGCCAGTCGACAGGTACCTGTCGCCGCGATCGCAAACGATGAACACGATCGTGGCGTTGGTGCTGCGCTCGGCCACGCGCAGGGCCGCAACGAGCGCACCGGCGGCGGAGATACCGCCGAAGATGCCCTCTTCCGATGCCAGCCGTCGTGCCATGGACTCGGCATCGGCTTGCTCGATGGATTCGTAGCTGTCGACGCGCGCGCGATCGAAAATCGCTGGCAAATAGGCCTCGGGCCACTTACGTATGCCGGGAATCTGCGATCCTTCGGCCGGCTGCGCGCCGACGATTTCAATCGCCGGGTTCTGGCCTTTCAGGTAGGTCGACACGCCCATGATGGTACCGGTCGTCCCCATCGCGCTCACAAAGTGCGTGATCTCGCCATCGGTCTGGCACCAGATTTCTGGCCCCGTGGTTTCCACGTGCGCCAACGGATTATCCGGATTGGCGAACTGATCCAGCACGCGCCCCTTGCCTTCCGCCTGCATTGAGGTGGCCAGATCGCGGGCGAACTCCATGCCGCCCTTGTCGGCCGGCGTCAGGATGAGCTCCGCGCCATAGGCCGTCATCGCCGCGCGCCGCTCGACCGACAGGTTGTCCGGCATGATGAGAATCATGCGATAGCCACGCATGGCGGCCACCATCGCCAGCGCGATACCGGTATTGCCGCTGGTCGCCTCGATCAGCGTGTCGCCCGGTTTGATATCGCCACGCGCCTCGGCACGTTGAATCATCGACAGCGCCGGACGGTCCTTGACCGAGCCCGCCGGATTATTGCCTTCCAGCTTGGCCAGAATGACATTGCCGCGATCGGCGCCCAGCGCGCCCGGGATACGCTGCAGGCGCACGAGCGGGGTCTCACCGACGGTTTGTTCGAGAGTGGGATAGGTTTTCATGCTGAGGATCATAACGCGCAGACGATGGCGTCGTCACAACCGGCGTGGCGATCATGGGCCCACTCGCAGCACGCCCTGCACGGGGGGCAGGCACCACCTCGGGCGACACCGACGCGTCCGGTTCGCCGACCCGCAAGCCCTGCGTCTGCAACGCGCGCACCTTCTTTTGACCCAAGCCGCGCACGCGATCGGATAGGTCCTCAAGCGACTCGAAGCGCCCGGCCCGCTCACGTTCCTGAACAATGATTGCTGCCGTCTTGGGCCCTACGCCGCGCAACGCCTGGAGCGCGTCGGCCGATGCCGCGTTCAGATCGACGGCCCCCGCAGCGCCCGCATGCAAACCGGCCGCGAGGATAAGGCAGGTCAACGTCACGGTTCTCACATGGCGCGTGTCGAACGCAGGATGGGTGGTCAACCTGGGATAAAGCGTGTCGGGGGCAGGAAGCGCGGTGGCCGTGGCGGGCCGGCTTGCCACCGCAGGCACGGCGGCGCGTGCTACAGGGTCGAGAAGAAATGGATTCATGGCGAAGCTCCGATCAAGCGGTGCGGCAGGACATTCACCTCCGCACATCTTCATCATCGCCGCCGGCGCTCTCCGCGAACCGACCAATGCACGAAAACACCCGTGCGAAAAACTACGTGGCTCGCCGGATGGACATGCCGCCACGTCTTGCGCCATCACGTTTGCGCTATCACCTCACGATCCTTCGGATACGTCGAGCTTCTATCACACGTTCACCGGCATGGCCGTCTACTCGGAACAAGAGAGGTTCCAGAAGTTTCGCGAGACCACCTTCGCGTTACCACATAGGGCCCCACCGATTGTCGGGCCTCACCACACGTCGCGCGCGGTGCCCTACTTGCGTGCGCGCCAGGTTTGCACGTACTCCGTGACGCCCGTGCGCACATCTCGCATCGGCGCCGCGAAACCCGCGCCGCGCAATTGCGTCACGTCGGCCTGCGTAAAGCTTTGATAGCGTCCTTTCAAGTCGTCCGGGAACGGGATGTACCGGATCAATCCGGCCGCAACCAATTCCTGCAGGGACGCTTCCGGCACGCCCTGCTCCGCACGCAAGGTATTGACGACGGCCGCCGCGATATCGTTGAACGGCTGCGCGCGACCCGTGCCGCAGTTGAAGATACCCGACTGCTCCGGATGATCGAGGAAGTGCAGATTGACGGCGACCACATCGTCCACCGAAATGAAGTCACGGCTTTGCTCGCCATCGCCGTAACCGTCCCAGCCGGCGAACAGGCGCACATGACCCTCCGCCAGGAACTGGTTCATGTTGTGAAAGGCCACCGACGCCATGCGTCCCTTGTGCTGCTCGCGCGGGCCGTAAACATTGAAATAGCGTAGCCCGACGACCTGCGCGGTGCGGCGCGATTCACGTTGCCGCACCACTTGGTCGAACAGCAGTTTGGAATAGCCGTACACATTGAGCGGCCCTTCGTTGGCGGGCTCCTCGCGATACACCTCGGAAGCGCCGTACACAGCCGCGGACGACGCATAGATCAACGGAATGCCGTTGCCCTGCGCATACTCGAGCAGCTCGAGCGACACACGATAGTTGTTGTCCATCATGTAGGCGCCATTGCGTTCGGTGGTATCCGAGCATGCGCCTTGATGCAGAATCGCCGTGACGCCGGGCAATGCACCGTTGGCGACGCGCGAGCGGAACACATCGCGATCCAGATAATCGGCGATCCTCAGATCGGCGAGATTGCGAAACTTGTCGCCCTCGGTCAGATCATCCACGGCAATGATGTTGTCGATGCCGCGCTGGTTCAATCCCTTGACCAGATTGCTGCCGATAAATCCTGCTGCGCCAGTGACGACGATCATGATGATTCTCCTTCCAGCTCCGCGGCCGTGACCGTGGAGGTACCCAATTTACCGACGACGACACCGCCGGCCCGATTGGCCCAGCGCATCGCATCAGACCAGGATAGTCCTGCTGCGCGCGATACGGCCAGCGTGGCCAGCACCGTATCGCCTGCGCCCGAGACATCGAATACTTCGTGCGCCTGCGCGTCGACGTGATCGCGGCCCGCTTCGGTGAACAGGGTCATGCCCTGCTCCGAACGGGTTACGAGCAGGGCTTCCAGTGCCAGTTCGCGGCGCAGGGCTTGTGCACGCTCATCGAGCTGCGCCTCGCTTTTCCAGTTGCCCACGGCCTGCTGCATTTCCGATCGATTGGGGGTGACGAGCGATACGCCGGTATATCGGGTGTAGTCGTCGCCCTTGGGATCGACCAGTACCGGCACGCCGGCGGCCCGCGCGATCGCGATGAGGTCGACCACGCGGTCGAGCACGCCTTTGGCATAGTCGGACAACACCACAATGTCGTGGTGGGCCAATTGGCGCTGGAATTCAGCCGTGATCGCATCCATGCACGCGGGTTCGGGAAGGGCTTCGAAGTCCACGCGCAATAACTGCTGCTGCCGCCCGAGCACCCGCATCTTCAGGGTAGTGGGGAGCGCCGCGTCGGTCAGCAATGCGGCTTGAATGCCGTCGTCGGCGGCAAGCGCGCAGATGCGCTCGCCGGCTTCGTCCGCGCCGATCGCACCGATCAACGTGGCACGCGCACCCAGCGAGACGATATTGCGCGCCACGTTGGCGGCGCCGCCCAGGCGATCTTCACGGCGTGCGACACGCACGACCGGCACCGGGGCTTCGGGTGAAATACGATCGACTTCGCCGAACCAATAACGATCGAGCATCACATCGCCGACCACGAGCACCCGCACGCCCTGGATGGCGCGCGTTGGAAATTCCATCATTCGAGTTCTTCCAGTCGACGGGGCGAGTAGGTTTCCCATGAATTACACCCCGGGCATTGCCAATAGAATCGTCGCGCCTGAAAGCCGCAATGGCGGCAGGCGTAGCGATCGAGCCGCTGCGTATGCTTGTGAATCAGGCTGCGCAGCAGCGTCAGATCGGCCCCAGGCACCGGCGCTTCGCCACTCGCCCCCTTGGTGGCGAGTTCGGCTTCGATCAGCCGATCCAGCCCCAGCAGCGACGGATGCTGCGCCAAGGCGGCGCGTGCAAAAGCCCATGCCGGATCGACGCCGTGCTGGGCGCGCATTTCGCGAAACACGACATCGAACACATCCAGCGACGGCGCCTGCGCATACTGCTGCGTGAGCACCGCCAGGCCCTCATCGGCCTGCCCGGCTTCGCGATAGTTGCGCAACAACGACTCCGCCACCAAGCCGCCATACTCTGGCATGTGCGACAAGACGCTGCGCAGATGCATCCGCTCTTCGTGGGGCTTGCCCTGCTTGACGGCCAGTTGCGCCCGGATCATCGCCACACGCGCCGTGGACGCCTTGCTGGCCGTTGCGGCACCCGTGCCGGCTTCGATCGCATGATCGGCGGCATCGAGCGCCACCTGCGCGGCATTGAAATCGGGCGGATTGCGCTCCAAGGCCATCTGCGCTTGTTCGCAGTGGTAATGCACCAATTGCGGCACGGGCTCGTCGACCAAACCGCGCAATGTTTTGACGGCTTCGATCGCGCGGGGCCAATCGTGCTCGGACTCGTAAATGCGGATCAAGGATCGCATTGCCGGCAAGGCATAACGCGTTTCCTTGAGCCCCTCGAAGCCTGATTCGGCCCGATCGAGCATCCCGGCTTTCAGGAAGTCCTGCGCCAATTCGTGTTGCGCATGTTCACGCTCGACATTCGGCAGATCCGACCGGCTCAGCAGGCTTTGATGCACGCGGATGGCGCGCTCCATCTCACCGCGCCGCCGGAACAGGCTGCCCAAGGCAAAGTGCAATTCGGTGGTTTCTGAATCGAGCTTGGCCACTTCGACAAAGGCGTCGATCGCGCGATCGGGCTGCTCGTTGAGCAGAAAATTAAGGCCGCGAAAATAGGAATCCGGCAGCGTACGCGTTTCGCTCAACATCTGACGGATATCCACGCGGGCTGCCAACCAGCCCAGGCCGAATACAACGGGCAAGAAGATCAACCACCAAGGTTCGAAATCCAAATCGCCGACTCGCTTGAAAAAACGTTAAGGGCGCAAGCTGCGCCCGGAATGATGGCACGCGCCCGAGGCTACCGACGGCGTGCCCGCGCACAGCGCCGGAGCCTGCGCGCTGGCTATGGCCCGCTGAATATGGCGCGCTTAGAGCGGCGACATCGGCGCCACGGCTTCTGGCGGCAATACGGTCGTATTCACAGGTGCACCGCCCACGGCCGCCTGGAGCCGATCGAGCTCGCGCTTCATACGCACCATCTCGCGGCGGCGGCGCATGGCGGCCGGCACCATCAACAGCAAACCGAAAATCGCACCGACCACGAATACCGCAAGCATCACAACGATCAGCGGCAAATCGGGCACCACGTAATCGCCCCAAAACTTGACGGAAACGGGGTCCGTATTTTTGAGGGCGAACATCAGGACCACAACGAAAATCACCAGCCGTAAGGCCCAGACGACATAGCGCATGAGAACGCTCCAATTAGTGCGAGATCGGCAATTGTAAGTCGGATCGCAGTGTGCCACAGCACCGCGTTGCGACGCACCGCACAAGACGTGCCGCAATGCGAGCCCCACCTTGTACCGACGCCCTGCAACGATCCGGCTACCCAATGAAAAAGGGCCACGCTAGCGTGGCCCTTCTCGTACTCAAACGTAACCGTCAATGCATGACATGCGCGTCGAGGGTGGCGGTATGCGCATCGTGCGTTTCGTCCGACACGCGATCCCCCTCCACACCATCGAGATCTACCCGCTCGCGCAACTCCTTGCCCGCCTTGAAATGCGGCACCTGTTTACCAGGCACCAACACTTGCTCGCCGGACTTCGGGTTGCGACCGACACGGGGCGAACGCTGCGACAGCGAGAAACTGCCAAAACCGCGGATCTCGATGCGCTGACCCGAAGCCAAGGCTTGGGTCATTGCATCCAGGACGGTCTTGACGGCGTAATCGGTGTCGCGGGCGGCCAACTGGGGATAGCGGGCCGCCAGCGCTGCGATCAGCTCCGACTTGGTCACGGATCAGCCGTCGTTGCGAGCCTGATCCAGCTTGGCCTTGAGCAACGCACCCAGGTTGGTGGTACCCGAGGAGGCGCTGGCATCCGACATGCGCTGGAGCGATTCTGCGGTTTCGGCGTTATCGCGGGCCTTGATCGACAACTGGATCGAACGCGTCTTGCGGTCGACGTTGATGATCATGGCTTCGACGTTTTCGCCGGCCTTCAATGCCGTCGTTGCGTCTTCGACGCGGCCCGACGAGATTTCCGACGCGCGCAGGTAACCTTCGACGTCCACCGACAGGGTCACGACAGCACCCTTGGCTTCGACCGACTTCACGGTACCGGGAACGACAGCACCCTTCTCGTAGGTCGCGACGAAGTTGTTGAACGGATCGCCTTCAAGCTGCTTGATACCCAGCGAAATGCGTTCCTTGTCGGTGTCGATACCGAGCACAACGGCTTCGATCTCGTCGCCCTTCTTGAAGTTGCGCACGGCTTCTTCGCCCGTTTCGGTCCACGACAGATCCGAAAGGTGAACCAGACCGTCGATGCCGCCAGGCAGACCAACGAACACGCCGAAGTCGGTAATCGACTTGATGGCGCCGCTGACCTTGTCGCCGCGCTTGAAGTTCGTCGAGAACTCTTCCCACGGGTTTTGACGGCACTGCTTCATGCCCAGCGAGATGCGGCGACGGTCTTCGTCGATCTCGAGAACCATGACTTCGACTTCTTCGCCCAGGGTAACAACCTTGCGCGGGTCGACGTTCTTGTTGGTCCAGTCCATTTCGGACACGTGGACCAGACCTTCGATGCCGGCTTCGACTTCGACGAAGGCGCCGTAATCGGTGAGGTTCGTGACCTTACCGAACAGACGGGTGCCTTGCGGGTAACGACGGGCCAGGCCCACCCACGGATCTTCGCCGAGCTGCTTGACGCCCAGGGAAACGCGGCTCTTCTCTTGGTCGAACTTGAGGACCTTGGCTTCGACTTCTTGACCCACTTGCAGGACTTCCGACGGGTGACGCACACGACGCCATGCCATATCGGTGATGTGCAACAGGCCATCGATGCCGCCCAGGTCCACAAAGGCGCCGTAGTCGGTGATGTTCTTGACGACGCCCTTGACGATGGCGCCTTCGTGCAGCGTTTCGAGCAGCTTTTGACGCTCTTCGCCCATGCTGGCTTCCAGCACTTGACGACGCGACAGCACGACGTTGTTACGCTTGCGATCGAGCTTGATGACCTTGAACTCGAGCGTCTTGCCTTCGTACGGCGTGGTGTCCTTGACAGGACGCAGGTCAACCAGCGAACCCGGCAGGAACGCGCGGATGCCGTTGGTCATGACGGTCAGGCCGCCCTTGACCTTGCCCGTGATCGTGCCGGTAACCAGCTCGCCGTCCTCGAGCGCGCGCTCGAGTTGCAGCCAGGCCGACAGACGCTTGGCGCGGTCACGCGACAGGATGGTGTCGCCGTAGCCGTTTTCGAGCGAGTCGATGGCAACCGAGACGAAGTCGCCCGGGTTGACTTCGAGTTCGCCTTGATCGTTCAGGAATTCTTCGAGCGGAATGAGCGCTTCGGATTTCAGACCGGCGTTGACGACGACGAAATTGTGGTCGATGCGAACGACTTCAGCACTGATGACCTCACCAGACTTCATGTCCTGGTTTTTAAGGCTCTGTGCAAAAAGGTCGGCGAAACTTTCTCCGCCAAGCGCGGACGAGGGAACGGAAGACATTAATGGAAACCCATCGGTCCCGAGGGACCCGTTAAATAAACACACCGTCACGGATTGGCCGCAACAGTGGAGTCAGAAAACCTATTGGCGCTTACCAAACAGCCGGAGCACTTCTAGGGCGAAAACACCACCCTTAGCTTGCCGGCGCGACATCGCGCCAGTAATCGAGAATGGTTTGAATCGTTTGCTCGGCAGTGAGATTCGAGGAATCGAGCTGCCTTGCATCCTGTGCGGGCTTGAGCGGCGCGGCGGCGCGTTGCGTATCGCGCGCGTCCCGTTCTCGCATATCGCGCAGGAGGTCTGTGAGGTTAGCAGGAATTCCCTTGTCGATCAACTGCTTACACCGCCTTTGGGCGCGGGCCTCGACATCGGCTACCAGAAACACCTTCAAGGGCGCATCGGGAAACACCACCGTGCCCATGTCACGGCCGTCGGCCACCAGGCCCGGCGCCTGCCGGAACGCGCGCTGGCGGGCAAGGAGCGCGGCCCGTACGGCAGGGAACGCAGCCACGCACGACGCCGTGTTGCCCACACGCTCATCCCGGATCGCCTCGGTCACGTCGCGTCCTTCCAACAGAATGGCCCCGTGCTCGAATCGGACGTCGAGCGCCTCCGCAACCGCCGCGATCTCGTCCTGCGCGTCGTCGGCGATATTCCGCTCGATCGAGGCCAGCGCCGTCAGGCGATACAAGGCGCCGCTGTCGAGCACGGCCCAACCCAGTGCAGTGGCCACACCATGGGCCACCGTGCCTTTACCGGAAGCGGTAGGACCGTCGATCGTAATGACTGGAGCGAAGGTGGCGGAGGTGGACGACATCTTGAAAATCCTGGAAAAGCGGAGGGATTGCTGAAATACAGATTGCCGAGTGCGTCAGTGACGTCGCCAGCCGCAGCGGCTGCACCGATCACCTTGCTCACGCAACCCGGCACGTGCTCAAACTTCGGTGAGCAGTCCGGCGTAAACGTCGAAATAGTCGGGGAACGTTTTACTCACACACCCCGGATCGAGTATTCGGACGGCAGCCGGCCCGAACGCGGCCAACGAAAAGCACATGGCCATCCGGTGATCGTCCCAGGTGCCGATGTGCGCATCGCGCCAAGCATGCGCCGCAGGCGGCGTGACGCGCAACCAGTCCGGCCCCGAATCGACCGTCGCGCCCAGCTTCTCGAGTTCCGTCCGCATGGCGTGAATCCGATCGGTTTCCTTCACGCGCCAACTGCCGATATTGTGCAAGTGGCACGGCCCGTCGGCAAACAAGGCCAGCGCAGCAGCCGTCATGGCCGCATCGGGGATCAAATTGAAATCGGCGTCGAATGCGCGCAACTTTTGGCCGTCCGCCACGCTCACGCCTTCGCAAGCCATCCAGTCCGCGCCGGCATCCACCCGCGCACCCATGGCACGCAAGGTGTCGGCAAACGCCACGTCACCTTGAATGCTGTCGGCGCCCACGCCGTTCACCCGAACAGGGCCGCCGCCGATGGCACCCAACGCCAGGAAATAGGAAGCCGACGATGCATCCCCTTCGACACGCAATGCGGCCGGGCTGCGATACATCGCGTCGGCCGGCACGGTGAAGCGCGCCCAACCGTCACGCGCTACGGTGACGCCAAAGCGGGCCATCAGATTGAGCGTGATTTCAATGTACGGCTTGGAGATGAGCGTGCCCTTGACCTCGAGCACCAACGGCTGACCGGTGCGCTGCGTCAGGACCGGGGCCGCCAACAGCAATGCCGTCAGGAATTGGCTGGAGACCGATCCTTCCACACCGACACGGTAACCGCCCTCGCCGGCGGCCATGCCGGCCATCCCGATCGCCAACGGCGGATAGCCCGCCGTGCCGAGATAATCCACATGCGCATCCAGCCCGCGCAAGGCATCAACCAGATCCCCAATGGGCCGTTCGTGCATACGCGGCACGCCAGAGAGGCGATAGTCGCCGCCCATCAAAGCCAATGCCGCGGTGAGCGGACGAAATGCAGTGCCCGCGTTACCCAGAAAAAGATCGGCGCGCGCGACCGGAAACCGGCCGGCAGCGCCAATCACAACTGCGCGCTTGGCGACAGCGTCGTGCTCAACCTCGACACCCAGGGCACGCAACGCGGCCAGCATGACCCGCGTATCGTCCGAATCGAGCAACCCGTCGATTTCGCAACGCCCTTCGGCCAGGGCTGCCAATAGCAATACCCGGTTCGAAATGCTTTTCGAACCCGGCAATGTGATGGCGCCTTGCGCCCGGCGGACGCGGGGCAGATCGATGTATTCGAGTGCGCTCATGCGCGACGTTCCTTTTCCCATTGATGGCGCGCATCCGCAGCCGTTTGCAACAACGTCTGCAATGCAGCTGTATCGCGCGCGCGAATCGCGCGCTCGCTCTCGTCGAGCACGTCGCGCAACGCCGCGATTTCGGTCAGCATGGCCGACCGGTTCGATTGAAAGATATCGCGCCACATTTCGGGCGATCCCGCCGCGATGCGCGTGAAGTCGCGAAACCCACTGCCCGCCAGCGCCAACCGGCGCGCCGCATCCGGTGATCGCACGATGTGGGTCATGAATACCGACGCCAGCAAATGCGGCAGATGGCTGACCGCGGCCAAGGCCTGGTCATGCGCGTCGGCATCCATGTCGATGACGTGGGCGCCGCAATACGTCCAGGCGTCGCGAACGGCACGAACGTCCGCCATCGTATTTTCGGGGAGCGGCGTGAGGATCACCGTGCGATCCTGATACAGCGCGGCCTGCGCCGCATCCGGACCGGTACGCTCGGCGCCGGCGATCGGATGACCCGGGACGAACTGGCCGATATGCTTGCCCAATGCGGCACGCGCGCTGGCCACGACATCCGACTTGGTGCTGCCGGCATCGGTAATGATGGTATTGGGACCAAGATACGGGGCTAGCGCACCGAGCAATGGGCCGGTGGCTCCCACCGGAGCCGCCAACATGATCAGATCGGCGCGCGCCGCCTCTTGCGGTGTGGCAATGGCATCGATCAACCCCAGCGATTGCGCCTTTTCAAGCGACAACGGGTTGCGGCCCATACCCAGTACGCGACCGACCTGCCCGGCTTGCCTCAGTGCAGCGACGAACGACCCGCCGATCAACCCGACACCCGCCACCGCGACCGTCGGAAAACGCGGGGCCGTCATGCGCCGGACAGGATGTCGGTCAGGGCGGCGATGAATACCGCATTTTCTTCGGGCAAGCCGATCGTCACACGCAACCACTCGGGCAAGCCATCGCCCGCCACCGGACGCACGATGACGCCGCGCTTGAGCAGTTCGAGATTGATCCTGGCGGCTTCGCCCACGTGCACCAGCACGAAATTGCCATGGCCACGCACGTATTTCAGTCCAAGCGTGTCGAAGGCTTCCGTCAGCACCTGACGGCCGGCCTTGTTGAGCTCGTACGAGCGCTGCAGAAACTCGTGATCGCTCAACGCTGCAATCGCGGCCGCTTGCGCGAGCGTATTGACGTTGAACGGTTGGCGCACGCGATTCATCAGGTCGGTCAGCGGCGGCTGCGCAATCGCAAACCCCACGCGCAAGCCGGCCAGGCCATACGCCTTGGAGAAGGTGCGCGACACGATCAGGTTGGGAAAACGGCGCACCCACTGCACGCTGTCGAATCGTAACTCGGGATCGAGATATTCGTTGTAAGCCTCGTCGAGCACCACCGTGACCCGATCGCCATGGCGCGTGTGAACGGCTTCGAGAAAGGCTTCGATCTCGGCCGCCGGCAGGAACGTTCCGGTTGGGTTATTGGGGTTGGCGATAAACACCAGACGCGTATCGTCGGCAATCGCACTGAACATGGCCTGCAGATCGTGACCGTAGTCGCGCGCGGCCACCATGATGTGACGCGCACCGCGCGCCTGCGTGGACAGACGATAGACCACGAAGGCGTGCTCGGCGTAGACGGCGCTCGCGCCCGGCTCCAGCAATGCCAGTCCGGCGATTTCGAGGATGTCGTTCGAACCGTTGCCCAGCGTGATCCAGTTCAACGGCACGCCATAGCGCAATGCCAGGGCCGACTTGAGATCGAATCCGTTGGGGTCGGGATAACGCGCCAGCGTGTTGGCGGCATCGATCATGGCTGCGCGCGCCGATGCCGGCATGCCCAGCGGGTTTTCGTTGGAGGCGAGCTTGACGATGCCGGCCGGGTCGAGCCCGAACTCGCGCGCCAGCTCATCGATCGGCTTGCCGGCCTGATAAGGCGCGATGGCGCTGATGTGAGCGGGAGCGTGCAAAGGCGAGGATACGGTGGTCATAAGAGACAGTGTTTTATTGCGCGGGGTAGGACCCAAGAACCTTGAAAAAGGCGACTTGCGCTTCAAGCGCGGACAATGCGCGGGCAACCGCCGGGTCGTCACGATGGCCCAGCACGTCGACGTAAAAGTAATACGCCCACTGCCCGGTTCTCGCGGGACGCGACTCGAATCGTGTCATCGACACGCCATTCTCAGCCAGCGGAGCAAGCATCTCATACACGGCGCCTGCACGGTTGGGAACCGCCAGAATCAGACTGGTCTTGTCCTGACCGGTGGGCAGCGTGGCGATATCGCCGATGGCAAGAAAGCGCGTGCGATTGTGCGGATCGTCCTGAATACCCGCCGCGATGATCTTCAAACCCCACACATCGGCCGCCGTTTCGCCGGCGATCGCGGCCACCGTGGGATCCTGCGACGCCATGCGCGCCGCTTCCGCATTGCTGGCCGCCGACGACCGCACGAGCTCGGGATGATGGCGCGTCAACCAGTCCTGGCACTGCGCCAGGGCCTGCGGATGCGCCATGACCGTCTTGACGCCGTCGAGCGATCCGTCAGACGCCATCAGGCAGTGCCGGATCACGATCGAGTGCTCGCCGATCAGCTTGACCGGCGCATTGAGCAGGAGATCCAGCGTGCGATTGACGGCGCCCTCGGTCGAGTTCTCGACCGGCACCATACCCACATCGGCCTGACCGGCCTGCACCGCTCGAAACACCTCATCGAACGACGGACAGGCCAGCTTTTGCACGGCGTGACCGAAATGCTCGAGCGCTGCCTGCTCGGAAAAGGAACCCTGGGGCCCCAGAAAGGCCACCGTCAGGCCGCGTTCGAGCCCGCGGCAGGCGGAAATGATTTCGGTCCAGACCGGACCGATCGCCTCATTGGGAAACGGCCCGGCATTATTGGCCTGCAGGTTGCGAATCACCTCGGCCTCGCGCTCTGGCCGCAATACCGGCCCTTCGGCGTTGGCCGCGTGCTTCACATCGCCCACCGCTTGCGCGGTGCGCGCGCGCTCGCACAACAAGGTCAGAATCTGCTGATCGATGGCGTCGATACGATCCCGAAGCGGGCTCAACTGACGCTTCAAAGCCTCATCCATAGCGGCGCTCGAAATCCTTCAGGTAGTCGACCAGCGCCTGCACGCCAGCCAACGGAATGGCGTTGTAGATCGATGCACGCATACCGCCGACACTCTTGTGACCCTTCAGTTGGGTCAGACCTGCCGCATCGGCACCCTTGAGGAACGTGTCGTTGAGCGACTCGTCACGCAAGATGAACGGCACGTTCATGCGCGAACGCACCGGCGCATGCACGGGATTGCGATAGAACGACGACGCGTCCAGATAACCGTAGAGCAGATCGGCCTTGGCGATATTGGTCGCTTCCATCCCTTCCAGACCGCCCTGCGCCTTCAGCCACTTGAATACCAGACCGGCGATATAGATCGCATACGTGGGCGGCGTGTTGTAGCGCGAATGCTCGGCCGCCACGTTGACGTAGTCGAACGCCGACGGGCAGATGGGCAACGCCTTGCCGATCAGGTCGCGGCGCACGATGGTCATCGTGACGCCTGCGGGGCCCGCGTTTTTCTGCGCGCCCGCGAACACCATGCCGGTTTTGGTGACGTCCAACGGCCGAGACAGGAAATGCGACGATACATCGACCACGAGCGGCACATCGGGCGCACCGAGGGCGGCCGTATCCGGCCACGCATTGAACTCGACGCCACCGATCGTCTCGTTGCTGCAAAAGTGCAGATATGCCGCATCGGCGCGCACATCCCAGGTATCGACGGGCGGCACCCACGTCCACGGTGCTTGCTCGTGGCCGTCGATCGTGGTGGCCGTGCCGCTGGTCGCTGCAACGTGCACATCGCCATAGCGCAGTGCTTCTTTTTGCGATCGTGCCGACCAGTGGCCGGTCAACACGAAATCGGCTTTGGCGGGACCGCGGCGCCCAATCAGGTTCAGGGGAACGATGGCATTTGCCCCACTGCCCCCACCCTGCATGAACAACACGGCGTAGTCGGCGGGCACGCCCAGCAACTCGCGCAGATCGGATTCGGCCTCATCGCAGATCCGCACGAAATCGCGGCCTCGATGACTCATTTCCATCACCGACATGCCTGACCCGTTCCAGTCCAGCATTTCGGCGGCGGCCTGCTGCAAGACGGATTCAGGCAAGGCCGACGGACCGGCCGAAAAATTCCAGGGGCGTGCCATGCTCACTTGTGATTACTCCGCATCGGGCTTGGGCGTATCGCCCGCACCATCCACATCCACGTCGCCGTCGGCATCGGCATCGGTGGCATTGTCATCGCTGGTTTCGGTATCGGCTGCAATCGCACCGCCACCCTCAACCGCGCCTTCAACACCCTCAGCGCCTTCGCCGTCTTCGTCCACGTCTGCATCGCTTTCGACCACACGACGCACACCCGACAGGCTGCTGCCATCATCCACGCTGATCAGCGTCACGCCTTGCGTGGCGCGGCCCATCTCGCGGATTTCGCTCACTCGCGTACGCACCAGCACGCCACCCGTGGTGATGAGCATGATTTCGTCCGTCGGGGTCACCAGCACGGCACCGACGACCTTGCCGTTACGCGAGCTGGTCTGAATGGCGATCATGCCCTTGGTGCCACGGCCGTGACGCGTGTACTCGGTGATCGGCGTGCGCTTGCCGTACCCGTTGTGGGTGGCGGTCAGCACGCTTTGCGTTTCGTCGCCGGCCACCAGCAGCGAGATCACCGTCTGGCCTTCCTCGAGCATCATGCCGCGCACACCGCGGGCATTGCGGCCCATCGGACGCACGTCGTTCTCGTCGAAGCGCACGGCTTTGCCGGCATCGGAGAACAGCATCACATCGTGCTTGCCGTCGGTGAGATCGGCCCCAATCAGGTAATCGCCCTCGTCCAGATCGACCGCGATGATGCCGGCCTTGCGCGGATTGGAGAAGTCGGACAGCGGGGTTTTCTTGACGGTGCCGCGCGACGTCGACATGAAGACGAAATGGTCTTCACTGAACTGTTTGACCGGCAGCACCACCGTGACTTTTTCGCCATCGGCCAACGGGAACATGTTGACGATCGGGCGACCGCGCGAACCGCGCGTACCTTGCGGCACTTCCCACACCTTGAGCCAGTACACCCGGCCGCGATCGGAGAAGCACAACAGGAAATCGTGCGTATTGGCAATGAACAACTGATCGACCCAGTCGTTTTCCTTCATCGCCGTGGCCTGCTTGCCGCGGCCACCGCGTTTTTGCGCGCGGTATTCCGACAGCGGCTGGCTCTTGATATAGCCCGTATGCGACAACGTGACGACCATATCGGCCGGCGTGATCAGATCTTCGGTGTCGAGCTCGGTGGCGTTGAACTCGATATGCGAACGGCGCGAATCCTTGGCCGCCGTCGAGAACTCGGCTTTGATGGCCTGCAACTCATCGCCGATGATGATCGTGATGCGCTCGGGGCGCGCCAGGATATCCAGCAAATCTGCGATGGTCGACATGACGTCGCGATATTCGCCCAGCACCTTGTCCTGCTCGAGGCCGGTCAGGCGTTGCAGACGCATGTTCAGGATTTCCTGCGCCTGCACGTCGCTCAGACGGTACAAGCCGTCGCCCTGCATGCCGAAGTCCACACCCAGGTCGTCGGGACGGAAGGCCGCCCGGCCGCCGGGGGCATCGCCATCGACCCGCGACAACATCTCGCGCACCAGGGACGAATCCCACGAGCGGGCCATCAACTCCTGGCGCGCCACCGGCGGCGTCGGGGCCGCCTTGATGATGGCGATGAATTCGTCGATATTGGCCAGCGCGACCGCCAGGCCTTCCAGCACGTGCCCGCGCTCGCGCGCCTTGCGCAGCTGGAACACCGTGCGGCGCGTGACGACTTCGCGGCGATGGGTGAGGAAGTACTCCACCATCTGACGCAAATTGAGCAGGCGCGGCTGACCATCCACCAGTGCCACCAGGTTGATCCCGAAGGTGTCCTGGAGCTGGGTGTTCTTGTAGAGATTGTTGAGAATGACCTCGGGCACCTCGCCGCGCTTGAGCTCGATGACCAGACGCATGCCGTCCTTGTCCGACTCGTCGCGGATATCCGAGATCCCTTCGATCTTCTTCTCGTTGACCAGCTCGGCAATGCGCTCTTGCAAGGTCTTCTTATTGACCTGGTAGGGCAGCTCGTCGACGACGATGGACTGGCGGTTGCCGCGTTCCATGTCTTCGAAGTGCGTCTTGGCGCGCATCACCACCCGGCCACGGCCGGTGCGATAGCCTTCACGCACGCCGGACATGCCGTAAATGATGCCGCCCGTGGGAAAGTCAGGTGCCGGAATGATCTCGATCAGTTCGTCGACCGTGCACTGCGGATTGCGCAGGCAGAACAGACAACCGTCGACCACTTCCGCCAGGTTGTGCGGCGGAATATTGGTAGCCATCCCCACGGCGATACCCGAGCTGCCGTTGACCAGCAGGTTGGGCAGGCGCGAAGGCAGAAGCAGTGGCTCCTGTTCGCTACCGTCGTAGTTGGGGCCGAAGTCGACCGTTTCCTGGTCGATATCGGCCAGCAATTCGTGCGCGACTTTCGCCAGACGGATTTCGGTGTACCGCATCGCCGCGGCACTATCGCCGTCGATCGAGCCGAAGTTACCCTGACCGTCGACCAGCATGTAGCGCAGCGAAAAGCTCTGCGCCATGCGAACGATCGTGTCATAGACGGCTTGGTCGCCGTGCGGGTGGTACTTACCGATGACATCGCCGACGATACGCGCCGATTTCTTGTAGGCGCGATTCCAGTCGTTATTAAGCTCGTGCATCGCAAACAGCACGCGCCGATGTACCGGCTTCAAGCCGTCCCGCACATCGGGAAGCGCCCGCCCGACGATCACGCTCATCGCGTAATCGAGGTAACTGCGGCGCATCTCTTCTTCCAGCGATACCGGAAGCGTCTCCTTGGCAAAGGAATCCATATATTGAATGATCAGATAGAGGAACCCGGGCCGGGCCAACAGGAAATTCTAACATTCGATTTCAACCGAAGCCTGACGTCACACTCAGACGAAACGCAATACCCTGCTCGGGCCGTTCCGCGCGGATTTATCCACTCTGTTGTCTAAAACCAACAAGGAAACCGGCCTCGGGTCGGAAAATGGGACGTTGGGGCACGTCGCGACTGCTGTGGGCCTCCAAATGGCTTAAGATTGTTTCCAGCACGCAGGAAACCCAGTTGCAAGACTCTGAACCTGTTCTTGGCGTTGCTATACTGGCCCCGTTTCCTGATATGCGGCGGGGGTTCGCTGCGAGTCACCACTTATCCAGCTTCAAGCTCAACGAGGAGAAACATGAATAAACCCTCCAAATTCGCTATGGCGCTCGCCTTCGCCGCCGTGACGGCCTCTGGTGCAGCTTCCGCGCAAACCGTCGATAACTGGCGCAATCCGTTCGGCGACGTTTGGAAAAACGGCACGAACGAATTGTGCTGGCGCGATGCGTTCTGGACGCCTGCTACCGGTATCCCCGGTTGCGACGGCGTGCCGGTTGCGCAAGCTCCGCGTCCCGCGGCGCCCACGCCGATGGCGAACAAGGTCGTCTTCAACGCCGACACCTTCTTCGACTTCGACAAAGCTACTCTGAAGCCGGAAGGCCGTCAGTTGCTGGATCAAGTTGCCCAGCAAGCCGGTGGCATCGACCTCGAAACGATTATCGCTGTGGGTCACACCGACTCCATCGGTACCGATGCGTATAACCAACGCCTGTCCGAGCGCCGCGCCGCTTCGGTCAAGCAATACTTGGTTAGCCGTGGCGTCGACGCCAACCGTGTTTACACGGAAGGCAAGGGCGAATCGCAACCCGTGGCTTCGAACGCGACCCGTGAAGGCCGTGCTCAAAACCGTCGCGTTGAAATCGAGATCGTCGGCAGCCGCCGCTAATTGAAGCGCTAGCCGCTACAATTAAGGGCCTCGCATAGCGAGGCCCTTTTTTTATGTATTGGACGGACTGATTATGCGCGCCTCGACCGCCGATTCCCCGAACGCCCGCCTGAATGCAGACCAGGCCGAACTGGAAAAGTTCGGTGCGTTGGCCGCACGCTGGTGGGATCCCAATAGCGAATTCAAACCGCTGCACGCGATCAATCCCCTTCGCCTCGAATGGATCAGCACGCTCGCGGGCGGCTTGTCCGGCAAGCGGATTCTGGACGTGGGATGCGGCGGCGGCATTCTGTCGGAGAGCATGGCAGCGGCCGGTGCCGACGTCACCGGCATCGATTTGGCCGAGAAATCGTTGAAAGTCGCCCGGCTGCACGGCCTGGAGTCGGGTATCAAGGTCGACTATCGCGCCGTTCCAGTGGAAACCCTCGCTGAAGAGCAACCGCTGTCCTATGACGTGGTCGCCTGCATGGAAATGCTGGAGCACGTACCCAACCCCGCATCCGTGGTGCAAGCTTGCGCCCGCTTGGTCAAGCCGGGCGGCCATGTGTTCTTTTCCACGCTCAATCGCAACCCGAAGTCGTTTTTGTTTGCCATCATCGGGGCTGAATATGTGCTGCGCCTGCTGCCGCGCGGCACGCACTCGTATGAAAATTTCATCAAGCCCAGCGAATTATCGAGCGCTGCGCGCGAAGCCGGCCTCGAGCCGCAAAGCATGCGCGGCATGACCTACAACCCCATCACCCAGATCTATGCGTTGTCCAACGACACTTCGGTGAACTACTTGATGGCCTGCCGCAAATGACCGCACTCATTCTGTTCGATTTCGACGGCACCCTTGCCGACACCGCCCCCGATCTGGTCGCTGCCGCCAATCATCAGCGCACGCGCCGCGGTATGGATCACCTGCCCTACGAGCAATTGCGCCCCGTGGCGTCACAGGGCGCGCGCGGTTTGCTGCGCGAAGCGTTGGGCCTCACGCCCGACGATGCCGCGTACGAACCCGCTCGGCTGCAATTCCTCGAGGATTATGCTGCCGGCTCGACCGTACATAGCCGCTTGTTTCCCGGCATCGCCGATCTGCTCGACGATATCGTGCGCCGCGGCATGGCCTGGGGCATCGTGACCAATAAAGTCACGTACCTCACGTTGCCGATCGTCGAATTCCTCGGTTTGGTCGAGGAAAGTGCCGTGCTGGTGTGCGGCGACACCACACCGCATGCCAAACCGCACCCCGAACCGCTCTTGTACGCCGCGCGAAAAGCGGGCTATGCCCCAGACCAATGCGTGTATGTGGGCGACGATTTGCGTGACATTCAGTCGGCACATGCCGCCGGCATGCCTGTCGTCGCCGCTGCTTATGGATACCTGGGCGAAAACGGCGATGTCACCAAATGGGAAGCCAACGCCACGGCCGATTCGGTTGAAACCTTGTGGGCCGCCATCGAAGGCCTTTTGCCAGCCAAGGCGCGCGCAGCCGGGTAATACCTGCATCGCGGATATCGCGCAGCAAAAAAAAGCCAACCTCGAAAGGTTGGCTTTTGTATATCTACTCGATATCAAGCGGAATAATGGTGGAGCCGGGGGGAATTGAACCCCCGTCCGCGAGCCCTCTGCAGGCAGTTCTACATGCGTAGTCGATTTATTTTTTGTTTAACCTCGGGCTTAGCCAACCGACAGGCCGGCCCTCAGCGATTCACTTCTTTTTAAGGCCTAACGCGTGTGACCCGGCTAGATCCCGATTCTTTGTAAGTGTCGTAGCTGTAGGTTTGACCCCACCTGACCCAAAGACAGATCAGTGCTACGGCTCACCGCTTAAGCGGCGAGAGCGAAACGCTCGTCGTTGGCGTTTGTAGTGTTTCCAGTGGTTTAACGAGCGTACTGGTGCTCGACATGCCCTGCACTGTTTCGCGACCCACGTCGAATCCGGATCGGCCCCAGTACGTTTATTGTATCGTGAAACGCACCGCACTGCTGCCGAGTTGCCCGGCGCCGCCATGACATACGCGTTCGCAGCCACAAAAGGCCGACGCCACGTTTCACCGGGATCAGCAACGGTCGGTCGTGGTCGTGCCGGATTGGCTAGCTTGCAGGCTCATGACGATGAGACGATTCCCCAGCCACGCGGTTCATATTGCCCGCCCGGCCATCTCACGCCGATCTGGCTATCCCAGGCCGCCCCGCAACCTCAGCCGATCTTACCCAACGACAAGATCTCGCTTAAAAGGGCCAATAACCGTCTGACTCGCACCCGCATTGTGGGCGGCAAACCGTCCACGACCAGCTCATCCAGACTGTCTTTGCCGGTTCGAACCACATCGACTGCCTTGCCTTCCGCTTCCGGCGCGGCATCGGAACCCTGTTGTGGACCCAACTGATTGGCTGCGGCGTTGATATAAGCGAGTTCGGCCACGAAGAGTTTGGCGATTTCAGGATCCATGCCGCCGAACGCGTCACCCATGCCGTCGATGACGCCCTCTTCCAACAAGGCATTACATGTGGCCTCGAAAGCGAATTCATAATCGCGCAAACCCGGACGCTCGGCTTGCCTGAGCTGTGCAAGCTTCCAGCGAAAATATCGCTGACACCAGCGCACTAGTTTTTCGTATTCTTCAGCGCCGAGTTTGGAAAGGTCGACCTTTTCCATATTGTTGCACCCCCATGCAGAGTGCACAGGGTATCCCAGCGCTATCCGGACGTCTGCATGCCCTAACGGATTAGTTCAATGCAGCGTCGGACGCTCGGCTGACGCCGATTTATTGTGCCCGAGCGGCGGTCGACGGACGCGCCCCTCATCACGCTTGATCGCACTCTCCGTAATGTCGTCGGTCACATCGCCCAATGTGTGAGATTGCGCAAGTGAAACCGACACCACTTCAGCCATGATTTCGGTAACGCGGCGCGATGACGCGAGAATATCCTGCATGGTGTTGCCCGCCGTTTGCACGAGCCCTGCGCCACGATCTATTTCCGATACCGAAGTGGCGATCAGCGATTTGATTTCACGTGCAGCCGATGCACTGCTTTGCGCGAGATGACGTACTTCGGTCGCCACCACGGCAAAGCCTTTTCCGTGAGGACCGGCGCGCGCGGCCTCGACTGCGGCATTCAACGCAAGAATATTGGTTTGAAACGCAATCGTGTCCACGACGCCCACGATTTCAGAAATGCGCCGCGAATTACCGGTAATCGCCCGCATGGCGCTGACGACGTCATCCACGGTGCGACCGCCCTGCTCGGCCACGCTGCAGGCTTCGCGTGCCAGCAGATCCGCCTGCGACGCGCGATCCGCATTTTCAGTCAGCCCCACGACGGCGCCTCGCAGCGCCTGGGCCGCCGTGAATCGGCGCGTGATGTCGGTGGCGTATTTCACGACCTTGAAAGGTCGGCCTGACGCGTCGAGAATCGGGTTGTAGCTCGCCTCGATCCATACCTGGCGATTGTTTCTACCAATGCGCAGATATTGCCCGGAATCGTTGTGGCCCAGCGCGAGCTTTTCCCAGAACTGCCGATAGTGGGCCGACTGGCGATCCTCTGGTTGCACGAACATGCTGTGATGCCGTCCCACGACCTCGTCCAGCGTATAGCCCAGTGCATTCAAGAAGAGATCGTTCGCCCAGATGACAGTGCCGTCGAGCTCGAACTCGATGATTGCCTGCACCTTGCCGATCGCCGCCAACTGACCGCGCACGTCAGCGTCGCGCCGTTCCTGGTCAGTGATATCGGTCGCGTATTTGACGATTTTGATGGGCTCGCCCGTGCGGTCGAGAATGGGGTTGTATGTCGCCTGCAGCCAGACCTCTCGCCCCTCTTTCGTCACACGGCGATAGCGCCCGGCGTCATATTGACCCGCGCCCAGTTTCAGCCAGAAGTCGCGATAGGACGCGCTGGAGCGCTCGGCCTCCGGCACAAACAAGCGATGATGCTCACCCAAAACATCCTCCAACGCGTAGCCCATCGTATCGAGGAAGTTTTGATTGGCCATGAGCACATGACCTTCCAAATCAAATTCGATCACCGCTTGTGCGCGATCGAGCGCTGCCAATTGACCGATTATCTCGGCGTGTCGCCGCCCACCAAACCCAAAAAGCCCACTGAATGAGAACCGTCCCATGGACGTCTCCTGGAAAAAGATAAACGGGCTGCGTAGATCCGAACGCCGCAATCGGCATCGGAGAAGGAACCTGAGTGCGCGATAAAAGTATCATGATTTCTCACGATGTTTCATTATCGTAAATACGGATTAATTTGATCTTACAAATCCGCCGATACGCACATCGTTACCGCCATTCGGAAATTTTGGAAAATCTGATTTAAATCATCGCCGTATTTTCCGAATATTCTTTTTCGAGCCATTTTAGTAATCGACGTGTCAGCTTGATAACCTCGAGAAGCACGGGCCGCAGATAAAAATAACGAGCGCCGGGTCGATCGCCCACATCAATATGTTGCGCCCGAGCAACCGGCCTCCTTTTCGCGGACGAGGCGATGGCACGTGAACGCATTACCCATGGCCCACGCGAACCGGTCTTATCGCATGGCGTTGGCGTCGATTTACTGCTCGCATCGCGCAATTCCCTGCCGCAGAGTCTTACAATGGCCGTCAGTTTTATGACGGCGGTTTGCATCTGTGCGCCGCTTTTTCATTGCGATTCCGGAGACGATTTCCCATGCGTAGATTGACCCTCGCCCTGACCCTGGCAGCGCTCGCGTGCAGCACTGCTGCGGTTGCTCAAACGTCCACGCTGCGGATAGGTCTGCAGGACGATCCCGATGTGCTCGATCCGGCCCGTGCCCGCACCTTCGTCGGTCGCATCGTTTTCGCTTCCCTGTGCGACAAGCTGGTCGAGATCACGCCCGAACTCAAGATCGTGCCGCAACTGGCGCAATCGTGGGCCTGGTCGGACGGCAACAAGACGCTGACCTTCAAGTTGCGCACCGACGCGGTCTATCACGACGGTGTGGCGATCGACGCCGCCTCGGTCAAAGCCAACCTGGACCGCGCCCGCACGCTGGCCGACAGCAACCGCAAGAGCGAGCTCGCGAGTGTGGCGAGCGTGGAAGCGCCCGATGCCCAAACCGTGGTCGTGCGTCTGACCGGCCCCGATGCATCGCTGCTCTCACAATTGTCCGACCGTGCCGGGATGATGATTTCGCCGGCGTCCTTCGATAAGGACCCGAACGCGAAGCCGGTGTGTTCCGGTCCGTACAAGTTCACCGAACGGGTGCAGAACGATCGCATCGTGCTGGACAAGTTCGCCAAGTACTACGACGCCTCGCACTACCACTTCGACCGCGTGGTGTTCACGCCGATTCCGGATTCGACGGTGCGGCTGAACAACCTGCGTTCGGGCGATCTCGACATCATCGAACGCGTCGCACCCAGCGACGCGCAAGCGGTGAAGTCGGATGCCAACCTGACGTGGGCACCGGTCACCGGCCTGGGCTTCCAGGCCTTTACTTTCAACTTGGCCAATGGCGCCCGTGCGGATGGCCCTGCGGCCAAGGACAAACGCGTGCGCCAGGCGCTTGATCTGGCCATCGATCGCGATGTGCTGAATCAAGTGGTAGGCGAAGGGTTGTTCCAGCCAGCCTATCAGCCCTTCCCGCCGGCCAGCTTCGCCTTCGACAAGGCCGCCGAACGTCGCGGCCGCGATGTGGCGCGCGCCAAGGCGCTGCTGAAGGAAGCGGGCGTGGATCGTGTGAAGCTCGAGATCACGTTCGGCAACAACACGGTCATGCAACAGGTATATGAATTGATTCAAGCCATGGGCGCCGAAGCGGGCTTCGACATTTCCCTGCGTCCGGTCGAGTTCGCGGCGCTTCAATCCAGCCTCGCGCGTGGCGACTTCCAGGTCGGGCAAAGCGGATGGTCGGGCCGGGTCGATCCCAGCGGCAACATTCACCAGTACGCCAGCACCAAGGGCAGTCTGAACGACGGCAAGTTCTCGAACGCCGAAGCGGATCGCCTGCTCGACGAAGCGCGGGCCGAGCCCGATGAAGCCAAGCGGCGCGCGTTGTATACGCAGTTCCTGGCCATCATGGCCGACGAACGCCCGATCGTTTATCTCTACTACCTGCCCTACACCTTTGGCACGCAGAAAAAGGTCAACGGCTTCGTGCCCTATCCCGACGGCTTGATCCGCCTGAAAGACGTTCAACGCGCCAAGTCGTAAGGAGCTGGCATGTTCACCACCCGTCCTGAGATTCTGGGTACGTTTGGCGTCGTCACCTCCACGCACTGGTTGGCCACCGCTTGCGGCATGGCCATTCTGGAGCGTGGCGGCAATGCCTTCGACGCCTGCGTCACCAGCGGCTTCATGCTGCAGGTGGTGGAACCGCACCTCGTCGGCCCTGCCGGCGAAGTGCCTGCCGTGTTTTATTCCGCGCGCACCAAGCGCGTTGAAGTCCTGTGCGGCCAGGGCACCACGCCGGCGGCCGCCACGCTCGAACGCTATCGTCGCGAAGGGCTGGCGATGATTCCGGGTAACGGCCTGCTCGCGGCCGTGGTGCCCGGCTCGTTCGACGCGTGGATGCTGATGCTGCGCGACCATGGCACGATGCGCGTGCGCGATGTGCTCGAACCGGCCATTCACTACGCCGAGAACGGTCATCCGCTGATGCCGCGCATCGCCAATACCATTGCCGGCCTCAAGGATTTTTTCGAGACCAAGTGGCCCACCACAGCCCAGGTCTATGTGCCGGGCGGCGTGTTGCCCGAAGCCCGCAAACTGTTCAGGAATCCCGGACTCGCACAAACGTGGCGCCGCATCCTGCAGGAAGCGGAGAGCGCGGGTGCGGATCGCGAACGCCAGATCGAAGCGGCCCGCAACGCGTTCTATCGCGGCTTCGTCGCTGAAGCCATCGATGCGTTCTGCCGCAACACCGAGGTCCCCGACGAGAGCGGCGGTGCCCATCGGGGTGTGCTGACTGCCGACGACATGGCGCGGTGGTCTGCCACCTACGAAGCGCCGGTGACGTACACCTATCATGGCCACACGGTAGCCAAGGCCGGCGCGTGGAGCCAGGGGCCCGCGCTCCTGCAAACGCTCGCCCTGCTCAAGCCGTTCGACCTGACCACAGGCGGCCCCAACAGCGATTATTTCTATCACACGGTCACCGAGGCGATGAAGCTCGCCTTTGCCGATCGCGAGGCCTACTACGGCGATCCGAATTTCGTGGACGTGCCGCTGGATACCCTGCTCTCCGATGCGTACAACGACTTGCGCCGCAGCCGGATGAGCGAACGCGCTTCGCAAGATCTTGAACCCGGGCGGCTCACCGGCTTCGAGGCTCAGGTGGATCGCGTGATGGAAACGCTGGCGCGTCTCTCGCCTGTGACCAAACCCGGCGCACCGACCAATGAACCCACACTGGCCGACATGCGTGCAAGCGCCAAGCGCGGCGATACCACGCACGTGGACGTCATCGACCGATGGGGCAATATGGTGTCGGCGACGCCATCCGGCGGCTGGTTCCAGTCGTCGCCGGTCATTCCCGCACTCGGCTTCGGCCTGAACACACGCGCCCAAATGCTCTGGCTCGAAGACGGCTTGCCGTGCACGCTCGCGCCCAACAAGCGCCCCCGCACCACGCTTACGCCCTCGCTCGCAATGCGCGGCGACCAGCCGTATATGGTGTTCGGCACGCCGGGCGGCGACCAGCAGGAACAGTGGCAAATGATGATGTTTCTGCGCCACGTGCATCACGGTGCGAATTTGCAGGAAGCGATCGATATGCCGATGTCGCACACGCAGCACTTTCCCAGTTCGTTCTATCCGCGCGACCGTAAACCGGGTCACCTCGCCATCGAGTCCAGTGCCGGCCGCGAGACGATCGATGCCTTGCGCGCACGCGGTCACGATATTGAAGAAGTGCCGGCCTGGTCGGTAGGCCGCTTGACGGCGGCATCGCGTGATGCGGATGGCATGCTGCACGCCGCCGCAAATCCAAGACTCATGCAGGCTTACGCAGCGGGACGATGAATGCGGCGCGGTGCAAAGATGCGCGACGGAGATTGCGCCGCCGCACCGGCCGTTTGAAAACCAACGCGGACCTTCTCTGCGCGCACGAGCAGCCTCAATAAATGTTCTATTCGGTCTTTAAAAGACACAATTGGACATTAGAATAGCGACCCCGAGTTGGGCGGTGCACTCCGCGCTGCCATCGCGGGGTCGAGAGGAAAGCATGGAGTTGAATTCCGTCCAGATCGGCATCGATGTCGCCACCAGTTTGGCCATCGTTGCCTCCGCCGCCACCTTTTTGTATGACCAGCGCAAAAAGCAGAAACAGGCCAAGCGGCAGCAACTCGACGACACCGTTCGCGCAGTCTCGGTCGAGAAGTTTCAGGACACGATCCACACCCTCTCGAGCTTCTTCATCCGCGAGATCGTCGGCAATTTCCAGAAAGTCGATAATCTGGTCGGCCGCGACACGGCCGAACTCGAGCAGCTGTATCAACGCCGGCCTGAACTTTTCGAGCGTGCGTTCAAGCAGATGGACACGACCTCGGACGCGATCAGTCAGTACATCGATCACATCCACGCGCACAAGTATCAGATCTACCCGCTGCTCGACAGTATTGAGGGCGGCCGTAATCAAGTGCTGCTGTTTCGCGCTGCGTTGAGCAAACTGATCGAAAAGTACAACCAGATCAATGCCAACCATCGCGCGCTGATCAGCGAGCTCGACGGCTTGCTGGCCTATACGAAGGAACACAGCTTCGAGGCCAGCGATCCCGAGATTCTGTATCGGCGAGCGTTCTCGATCCTCCACGATCGCGATTACCAGGCGTGGGTCAACACGTTCATTCCCGATGGACAGGAAACGACCTATTGGGATGGACTCGCAAACGGCAATGTGGATTTGAACGATGCGCTGATCAAGCGCGTGCTGGCCAACTTCATCGGCCACATCTATGAGCATCCCGGCCGCATGCTGGCGCAGGTTCTGCGCAGCGCCGCCGGCTCGATGATCGATGCCCGCACGCAGTGCAAAGAGTTTCTGGTGGATCTTTCGGCGATCAACTTCTGGCTGATTCGCAAAAACGACGCCGACAGTCTATCGGCCGATGGTGAACTTGCCCAGACCATCAAGCGCTATCGCGGGCCGGACATGTTCGATCTCAACACCGAGATTCGCTGACCGGTTATCCACAGCCTCGAGCACGGCCAGCCTTACAGGTCGCCCTTCACCAAAGCGTCCATCGCCTCGCGCCCAGCCATTTCCGCATCGGCTGCGGTTTCGAACGGAATATCGGTATCGCGCTCATCGCGCTTGCTCTCGCGGCCATCGGCATCGTTGGCCGCAATCTTCCATGAGAAGGTGTCGTCGCCGCGTTCTTGAATGAGCAACGTATAGGTAACGCCGTCGACGGTATTGGTGATGGTCATTGCGTGCTCCTTCCAGTGATGAAACCTGGTGCGCGAATCGCTGCGCTCGATATAGAGGCTCGGCGGTCGCGCAGTCAGGATCATCGGGTTATGCCAGGCCCTCACAGCGTCCCGCAACGCTCGGATGGCCCTGCGCGCCATTGGCGCGCTCAGGCGAACGATGGTTTACTTCGCGGCCTGATCGTAGCGCTTGGTGACTTCGTTCCAGTTCACCACCGACCAAAATGCCTTGACGTACTCCGGGCGCTTGTTCTGGTACTTCAGGTAGTAAGCGTGCTCCCAGGTGTCGAGGGCCAGAATCGGCGTGCCCTTTTCCTGCACCACGTCCATCAACGGATTATCCTGGTTGGGCGTATTGGTGATCGCCAGCTTGCCGTCCGGCTTCACGATCAACCAGGTCCAGCCCGAGCCGAAATTCTTACCCGCCATCTCGCTGAATTGTTTGACCATTTCGTCCTGGGACTTGAAGTCCTGCGCGATCCGCTTCTGAAGCGCCGCGCCCGGCTTGCCGCCTTTGTTTACAGGCGCCATGATGGTCCAGAAGAGGCTGTGGTTATAGTGCCCGCCCCCGTTGTTGCGTACGGCCGCGTCATACTTGGACACTTGTGCCATCACGGTTTCGATCTTTGCGCCCTGAAGCGCCGGGAAATCCTTGATCTTGCCATTCAGGTTGTCCACGTACGCTTGATGATGCTTGTCATGATGCAGCGTCATGGTTTGCGCGTCGATGGCGGGCTCGAGCGCGTTGGCGGCGTACGGCAACGGCGGCAACGTGAAGCTGGCGGCGGTATCGGCCGCGCCAGCCGCTCCGGCAAACAAGGCCATCGACAATGCAGCGGCGGCGGGCAATCGGAAATTGAGCGACATGGGGCGTCCTGACGGAAAGTTGACCAGAACCCTCACCCTATCATCGCAAGCAGGGCTCAAGCGTTAGAGGCTGGCGTCAAACCGTTAAGGTTTGCTTCAAGCGCAACCCTCACCGATAGCGTGTTGCGGCGGCATCTGCCTATCCATCACGCGGCGAAGGCGCATCGAGCGCCGCGAGTTCGTCTTCGTCGAATCCCGCCTGACGCCGCGCCTCGAGATTGAAGGGCCCCCGCAGGCGCGGCGCATCGTATTTGGCGGCCAGCACGGGATAGGCCGCCAACGGCGCCAGTCCCTGCTGCGCGCAGGCGTGGCGGTACCAGCGGTTGCCGATCGCAACATGACCGATCTCGTCACGCAAAATGATGTCGAGGATCGCCGCCCCCGCCGTATCGCCCACACGCATCAGCTTGTCGCGGATGGCAGGCGAGGCATCCAGTCCCCGCGCTTCGAGTGTGCGGGGCACGAGCGCCATCCGCGCCAGCACGTCGTCCTGCGTGCGCTCGGCCATCTGCCAGAGCCCCTCATGCGCCGGAAAATCGCCGTACCGATGCCCCAAGGTGGCGAGATGATCCTGCAGCAACGTAAAGTGATAGGCCTCTTCCTTGGCGACGCGCAGCCAGTCGCGGTAGTACGCCGGCGGCAGGCTCTCGAAGCGCCAGAGTGCATCGAGCGCCAGGTTGATCGCATTGAACTCGATGTGCGCAATCGCATGCAGCAAGGCCGCACGGCCAGCCGGCGTGCCGATCGCGCGCCGGGGCACCTGCGCGGGCGGCACGCACGCGGGTTTGCCCGGTCGTCCGGGTACGGGCAAGGATGCGGCCAGGCGTTGCGCGGCATCGATTGGCGCGTCGTCGGGTATCGCAAGGACGGCGACCACTTTTTCTGCGGGCTCGCAACACTGGAGCGCGGCAAGCGCCAGTTGCCGGATGGACATATCGTGACTCAAAACCAGGTCCCTCCTGTATCCACATCATTATCCCATCCGCTGCAACCTGCCATAATCGCCGCATGGATGCCCACGACCCGGTTCTCACTATCGAGACGTCACTCGACGCTTTCAGCGCGCAGGAATGGAACGCCCTCGCGGGCGCGTATCCGTTCATGCAACACGGCTTTTTGAGTGCCTTGCACGATACCGGGTGTGCGTCGTCGCGTACTGGATGGACGCCCTATTTTCTGGCCTTGCGTCAGAACGATCGCCTGGTCGGCGCCATGCCGCTTTATGTGAAGGCGCATTCGCGCGGTGAGTATGTATTTGACTACGCTTGGGCCGATGCCTTTGCGCGTCATGGTTTGGCCTACTATCCGAAACTCCTGTGCGCGGTGCCCTTCACGCCCGTCAGCGGGCCGCGACTGCTGGCCCACACGCACGAGTATCGCGTGATGCTTGCCCGCGGCGCCATTGCGCTGGCTCGGCATCATCACATTGCGTCGTTGCATATCCTCTTCACACACGCGGCCGACGTCGAGGCCCTGTCGCAATCGGGCTTCATGTTGCGCGAGGGGGTGCAATTCCATTGGCGCAACGCCGGGTATGCTGACATGGACGCATTTCTGGCGACCATGAGTCACGACAAGCGCAAGAAGATCAAACAGGATCGCCGCCGCGTGACCGATGCCGGCGTTTCATATGCTTGGCTGCAAGGCGCCACCCTAGATGAAGCGGCACTCGACTTCTTTTACCGGTGCTACGCCCAAACGTACTACGACCATGGCAATCCGCCATATCTGTCGCGCGCGTGCTTCGCGCGCTGGCACGCGGAAATGCCGGATCAACTGCTGCTCATCATGGCGTACCGCGACGGTGCGCCGATCGCTTGTGCATTGGACGTGGTTGCCGACGGCGTGGTTTACGGCCGCTACTGGGGCACACAGTCTTTCATTTCCGGGCTTCACTTCGAAACCTGTTATATGCAAAGCATCGCTTACTGCATCGCGCGGGGCCTGAACGCGTTCGAAGGCGGCGCACAAGGCGAACATAAAATGGCGCGCGGACTGTTGCCCACGCCGACCTGGTCCGCACACTGGATTGCCGACGAACGTTTTGCCGAAGCGATCGGCGATTTCCTCGACCGCGAAACCGAGGCGATCGACGCCTATATCGGCGAACTCGAGCAACATACGCCGTTCAAAAAAAGCACGCGTTGACTAACCGCTTGGAGATCGTGTGCCTCACACACAAACCCAGACAATAGATTGGTGGCAATGGACCGGAGAATGGGTCGAGCCGCCCAATCACCGCCGGGGCGGCGAAAGCGGCGTGCAGTTCGTGCGCGATGCCGACGGCATGGGCTACTACATCAAGCGGCAACGAAATTTTCTATTCAAATCGCTGCGCTTCCCCTTCGGACGTCCCACGTTTCTGCGTGAAGCACGTAATCTGAAACGCTTGAACGCGCTTGACGTTGCCACGCCCGAGCTGGTGCATTTCGACATGCGGCGGGCCGGCGGCGCTTGGGAAGCCGTGCTCGTCACGCGTGAATTGGCGGGCTATGTGAGCCTGGAGCAGGGTTTGAACGACAATCGGTGGTCCGTGCATACGCGCGCACGAATCTATCGTTTGCTGGCGGAACATCTGCTGCGCATGCATCGCGCGGCGTTCAAGCACGGCCACCTTTATCCCAAGGAAGTCTTCGCGCGCTGCGATGGCGCCGACGCCGTGCCGCAAATCGCGCTGATGGACCTCGAACTGGGACGGCGCTGTGTGACCCCCACCCAGGCAGCCAATTCGGATCTGCGACGTCTCTTCCACGGATTGCGCAAGCGCGGATTGTCGGAAGACGAGGTTGCGATCTTCCGCAGTGTGTACCACGCGGCCAAACTGCATCCGCAGGCCCTTAAGCTATGACTGCGTTGTTACTTGGGCAATGCAAAGCCGATCAAAGCATTGCCCACTTGTAACGGCACAGGCCGGCAGACGCTCAGCGCGCACCAGCCGATCGGTAGGGATTGCAAAACCGAATGCACAGCACACCGCCGACTGCATCGAGCGTGCGCCAGCATCGGGAAATTCTGCATGCCGTGCGTCACAAATATGCCGGGTCTGCGACGTTACATTTCCCCACAACGCCCGTTTGACACGCCTGCGGCACCCCCGTAACTTGGTCTCGCTGATCGGCATTACAGAAGGTTCGAAGGGAATGTTCTGCAATGCCGAACGCAGGAAGATGCGGAAGTAAGACGATCCGCCGTGCTTGATCAATTATGCGTTGGACGCGCCGCGAACCGACAGGAGCATCACCATGCTGCATTACGCAGTTGTCTTTTTCGTTATCGCGATCATCGCTGCCATCCTGGGCTTCGGCAATATCGCGGCAGGTGCCGCCGGCATTGCCAAGATTCTGTTTTACGTTTTTCTCGTACTCGCCGTGCTCTCGATACTCAGCGGCATGTTCCGAAAGAAATAAGCGCGTGTATTTTCGCGCCACCGTTTTTGTTTACCCCGTAGGAGATGACTCATGACTTTTCAAAAACTGATCGCCGCCGCCGCCATTGGCTCGACCGTTGCCTTTTCGTCCATCGCCATGGCCGCCAGCACGACGACGAACGAACCGAAGCAATCCGTGGGTGAATACACCTCCGACGCTGTGTTGACCACCAAGGTCAAGGCCGCCATCGTTGCCGAAAAAGACCTCAGCGCATTGGACGTCGCCGTGGAGACGACTGAAGGCGTGGTGCAACTGACGGGTACGGTGGCAACGGCCGCTCAAGCCGATCTGGCCGCCCGCGTGACGCGCGATGTGAAGGGTGTGAAGCAGGTCAAGAACCTGATCAAGGTTGACGCGACCAAAGCCAAATAAGGCAGCTACAGGAGTGCAGTCGGCGGGCCGCAAACCCGTCGGTTGACTTCAAAGCAGGAAAGTAAATGCACGCCGTTGAGCGTGCATTTTTTTGTCATACGGTTTGGTGCGGCTTGCCGATCACATGGGCATGCAACTCAGCGGTCAACGATGCTACACGTTGCGTCAAAGCTTGAGTCATTTCCGTCAAGTGCGTGTTTTGCTGCAACAACGTCATCAACTGCGCCGCCGTTTTTTCGGCAGTGTCTTGCCGAGCAGCGTTTGCAATAGCCAATGCCTCCCGGTGTTGCGCGTCGGCCTCGGCATGCGCTGCGTCGCGCGCAGCCTGTCGTGTCTGCGCCAGCAAGATCAGTGGGGCCGAATAAGCAGCCTGAAGACTGAACGCCAGATTGAGCAAAATAAAGGGATAAGGATCGAAGCGCGTGGCACCGCTCATGTTGATGGCGATCCACACCGCCACTACCAACGTTTGCGCGCCGAGGAACAAAGGCGTTCCGAAGAAACGGGCAAATTTTTCCGCCTTGAGCGCAAACGCATCGACCCCAAAGGGTCCAGAAAGATGTGCGTGCCGCCGGTGAAAACGCAACGGGTCCATACGCACGGACGTTCGCGCTGCAGTGGGCGGCCCGTCGTTGGAGAGGCGAGTCATGGCGGTTTCCTGTCGTTGGCATTCGGTCTGCGGCGTCGCCGGAATCCACTGATCCTACGCCGACCCATTGGCCTTTGCACGTCAGCCGTGGGCCTCTTGCCGCGCGGCAGGAATGGCTTGAAGCAATTGCCAGTCAGGTTGGACGGCGACTAAAGCGTCAGCGTGCCACGCCCAATTTCTCTGGCGCGGCCACCAACGTGAATGGCACCGGCCTGGTCAACCTGAAGTTGCAAGTGGCACGTACGCTGCATTTCCACGCCCTGGATTACGGTGGCATGCATCGGCAGTGGCCTCTGCGTTGCCTGCCACCACCCACCGAGGTTGGCGCACGCCGAACCTGTGCCGGGATCCTCCGCAACGCCACCGGCGGGCGGCGCAAAGAAGTATCGCACCCGAACCGTTGCCGCCACACGCGACGCGCCAACCCCGCCGCCCATCTCGGCCGAATCGGATGGCACTTCGAAGAGATATGCGGTACGCCGCCCGACGCTGCTCGTGGGCCATTCGGATATTAGACGGGCGTCCGGCCGGGCGCGCGTGACGGCGTCGGCATGTGCCAGCGGAATCAATAACTGATCCGAGCCCGTGTCGACCCACATCGGATCGCCTGCCAGATCGTCGGCGGCAAGCCCGAACCACGCCGCAACCGTCATGCGATCGATTCCCGCCGAGCGCGCCTTCACGCCACCGGGCGCGGGCGCGATGAAGGTCCACACATCCCCAAAAGCCGTGAGCGGCACTACCCCTGCAGCAAATGCGAGGGTGATGGCATCGCGGGACGGCTCGGCACCATGCCACGCGGAAGCGGAATCGGCAGGGGCGGCCGTGTCCATATTCGACGCGTCAGCACCAAGCGCGCGCACCACATGCGCCGAGCCGATCGCGGGGTGGCCGGCGAACCGCATCTCGGCGCCCGGCGTGAACACGCGCACGCGACGATCAGCCACCTCAGAAGGCAACAGGAAGGTGGTCTCGGAGAGATTGAATTGGCGCGCCAGCAACTGCATTTCGGCATCGCTCAGCCCGGTGCCATCCTCGAAGACGCACAACGGATTGCCGTCGAAAGTCGATTCCGAAAACACATTGAGCAGCCGATAGGCGTAGTGGCGCATGGCGTGGCACATTCAAGGGTTGGAGAGACGCGAACGGGACCGGACAACCTTCCCGCCGCTACCGGCAAAAAGGGCCGAAACGCCCCGCTCACCGCGCGCGCTTCACCACACCACGAAAAAGAGAATCCATGCCCACACGAAAGGCACCAGCCCGATCGCGGTAGCGGCAAGCGCAGCGGCATTCTGCCACAGGGCGCCATGACGCTGGGCGATGATGCGCGCGCCCATTTTCAGGCTCCATGCCACGGCAAGCGCGAGCAAGGTGAAGCGCACGCTATTGGCCCAGCCCGTGCCCATGCCTTCGTGCTTGAGCAACGTGAGCGTCGTGGCCGAAAGCCCGAGAAATACACCCACGCCGGCCACGGGAATCAGGCACTGCGCCAGCTTGTGCAGACTGGCGCGGCCCATCGGTGTGCGCGGCGCGCCCGACACCTGGGGCAGCATGCGATCGGCGACCCACAGTCCGGCAAAAGCCGCGCCCCCGATCACCACCATGGCGCCAACGACGAACAGCAAGATGCCCGAGCCGTCCAACCACGAAAAGCTGTCGTTGAGTTCCGGGTAGTGCGTGAGGATGTACCAGGGCGCGTTGTCCAGCAGCGGCCACAGGATATCGTGCTCGACCAACCAGGTAGCGGCCGCCTGCTTGTACACCACGAACCATGGGCTCGCGCTCCACAGGAAGGCCCCCATCGCCAGGCCCATCATGCCGAACAGGATCAATGCAGTCTGCCAGGGATCGCCATCGGCCACGTTGACGATCTCTTCTTCCGGCGAGCGCGGCGTCAACGCGATGGCGCCGCGATAGCCGCTGCAGCGGCCGCACATATGACAGTCGCCCGCTCCCTTCATGTGACGCAGCGGCACCAGCGGTGCGCAGTTGATCGACTCGATCCGCACGACCGGGTGGCGCCACGCCGTTTCATCGACTTTGAAGTGCCACGGCGCCATCTTGGCGAGCAGATTGAAGACCCCGTTGACCGGACAGAGATATTTGCACCAGACGCGCTTGCTGCGGCCGTAGCGCCAACCGACGATCATGGCTGCCACGGTCGATCCGCCCAGCACCACGAGCACCGCTGCCGGATACTGATACACGCTGATCAATTGGCCGTAGACGGTGGTGCCTGCAAACGCCACGAAAGGCCAGCCGCCCCATCGCATCCACTTGGGAATGGCATGGCCCTGACCGTGCTCGCTGGCCCACTCCGAGAGCATGCCTTCCGGACAGAGCGTGCCGCACCACGTGCGGCCCAGCAGCGGCATCGAGACCAGCACGAACGGCCACCAGATCCCCCAGAACGCAAACTGCGAAACCACCGTCAGATTATTGAACACCGACGCCGCATTGTCCGGCAGCGGCATGATCGCGGGCACGATCAACAGAAAGGCATACACAAGCACAATGCCCCACTGCAACTTGCGCAGCAGCGCGGCATGATCCCGCAGGAAATCTGCCGCGCGCGACGCCGAACGGGCGAGTACGGCAGTCATGGCGCCGGTGCGCGCGCCACAGTGCTACGCGATGTGCCAGCGGGCTGGGCACGGCGCAACAGCGCCACCACAACCACCCAATACAGCACCCACACGATCACCGAGGTCAGTGCGGGAAACGCACGATATCCGGCGAAATCGGCCAAGACCTTGCCGATGCCGCTGCTGTCGTCCAGCAGCCGCGAGCTGTCCCAGATCGGATCGACCAGCGTGGGCACCACACCCAGGGAGATGAGGTGATCGAGCCCGCCGATCAGGAGGGCGGCTGCAAGCAGCAGCAACAGAACCTCGGTGACGGCAAAAAACCGGCGCCACGTGATGAACTTGCCGCCCAACTGCAAAATATAGAACGTGATGAGTGCCGCGAAAAAACCACCGATACCGGCCAACGCCAGCATCGCCATATCGGATGCCGCCTCGCCGGCGGCAACCGTGCCGTAGAGAAACACGACCGTCTCACTGCCCTCGCGCGCCACCGCGATCATGACGAGCACCAGCAAGCCCCACCAGCTCGATGCGTTCATCGAATCGCGCGCGCCGCTCTGCAATTCGCTCTGCAGCGTGCGGCCATGCTTGCGCATCCAGAACACCATTTGCACCACGAGCGCGCAGGCCACCAGCGCCATGCCGGCCTGGAACCACTCCTGGCCCTCGTCGCTCAGCCAGGACGACACGCCCAGCAGCACCAGTGCAAGCATGACGGCCAAGGCCAGTCCAGCGGCCACACCACCCCAAAGATAAGGCAGGCCGCGCCGGCCTTCGGGCGTGGCGCGCAACCAGGTGTAGAGAATGCCGACGATCAGCAGCGCTTCCACGCTCTCTCGCCAGACGATGAAAAGAACCTGTTCCATGCTGCTGTCTTAATCCTTGGGTGTCACGACCAGCGTGCCCTTGACGCTCTGATGGAAGTCGTCGAAAAACGGATATTCACCGGGACGCGAAATGGTGATCACCACGAACGACTTCACGCCGGGACCCAACACTTTTTCTTTGCGCAGCGGAATGCTTTCGAACTCGACCGGCTCGTTGCTGTCGTTGGTGAGTTCGATCTTGAAGCGCCCCGCGGGCACCTCCAGACGGGCGGGCTCGAACGTGCCGTCTGGCTTGAAGGTCAGTTGAAATGTCGGCAGCTCATCCGCACAGGCAGGCAGCACGGCTGCCCCCATGAGTGCGACGCCGAGCACCGCTTGACGCCACCGTTTCACAATCAGTACCCACCCTTCTTGCCCGTACCGGCGTACACGAACGTGTAGTCGAGCACGAACGGCGCGAACCAGGGGCCCACGCCCGTTTCCTTATCGATGTGACGACCGAAGTGCGATCCCTCGCCGCCCGGCGGCGAGATCGTGTATTTCAGCTTGTATTTGCCCGGGCCTTCCAGCTTGACGTTGTCGCCGTAGTGCGGGCCATCGTTGGCAACCATGGGCATGAACGTGCCCTTCTGGACATTGCTGCTGCCTTCTTTTTGCAGTTCGAACTGCACGGTCAGATAGGGCATCCACTCGCCTTCCGGGAAACCGGTGGCGTTGTCGGCCAAGGCATGGATGTCGGCTTCGAGATGGATATCCGAATCTTTCGCCGGACGCATCATGCCGGGCGGATCCATTTCGATCGGCTGCAGATATACCGCGCCAATTTCCATCCCGCCCTTTTGCGCGGGTTTGCCGATCGGATACTCCGCTGCCGACGCTTGCGCGCACATGCCCAATGCCATAGCCAATCCTGCGGCCATGCCCGCGACCTGCTTCATCATCTGAGGTGTCCTGTTCGTGTCGATCACTATGAAAAAAGGCTCTTGCAATGCAAACAAGAACCGTTTTCATGAGCCTAACCGGGAACGGCTGACACCCCGCTGAACCTCGAGCGGCGACGGACGGCGCGCGAGGAACGCTGATTTACGGCAAGCGACTCAGGGCTTGCGGCCGCCGCCCGGTGCGCCGGGCGTGCCGGGCGGGACGAAGGGGAACGTGGAAAACATCGAACGCGTTTGATCTTGCATCTGATCCTGCATCTGCACGAACAGGTTTTTGCTCTGATCGATGTAGCTGTTCATCATGCTCTGCATCATCGGCGTCTGCACGTTCATGAATTGCGCCCAGGCTTCCGGACCGAACTGGTTGCCGTAAATGCCCTTGGACTGCTCGGCAACGCGATCCTGAATCTCGATGAACGCCTGGATATTCTTTTCCAGGTACGACCCCATGATGCCCTGCATGGCGTGGCCGTAGAAGCGGATGATCTGCGCGAGCATGGGCGCGGAGAACATCGGCGAGCCTTCGCTTTCCTCTTCGAGAATGATCTGCAGCAGGATGCTGCGGGTCAGGTCATCGGAGGTCTTGGCATCGATCACCTGGAATGTTTCGGTGGCGAGCACAAGCTGCTTGACGTCGGCCAGCGTGATGTACGTACTGGTCTGCGTATCGTAGAGCCGGCGATTGGGATATTTTTTGATCAGGCGGATGCCTGTGTCGTTAGGTGCATGCGTCATGGTGTCGCCAGGATCTATATCGTTTCGAAAGGAGTGATGAAAACCGTCTCGCGTGCTCCCCTGCTGCGAGACGGTGGCCGCCGTGGCGGTCAGCCCATATGCAGGCCGCCGTTGAGCGAAAAGTCGGCACCGGTCGAAAAACCGGATTCTTCCGAAGCCAGCCACGCCACGATGGACGCGATCTCTTCGGGCGTACCCAGACGACGAACCGGAATGGTGCCGACGATTTTCTCGAGCACATCGGGACGAATGGCACGGACCATGTCGGTTCCGATATACCCCGGCGAAATCGTATTGACGGTCACGCCCTTGCTTGCCACTTCCTGCGCGAGCGCCATCGTGAAACCGTGAATACCGGCCTTGGCCGTGGAATAGTTGGTTTGACCGAACTGCCCTTTCTGGCCGTTGACCGAGCTGATATTGATGATACGACCGAAATTGCGTTCGACCATACCGTCGATCACTTGCTTGGTGACGTTGAACAGGCTGTTCAAGTTGGTGTCGATCACCGCCCGCCAATCGTCCAACGACATTTTGCGGAACAACCCGTCGCGGGTAATGCCCGCATTATTGACGAGCACATCGACCGGGCCCAGTGCGGCACGTACCTTATCGAAGGCTTCCACCGTCGAGTCCCAATCGGACACGTTGCCCACCGAGGCAAAAAATTCGTACCCCTGTGCGGCCTGCTCATCGATCCATTGCTGGTAATTGCGGCTCGGCCCGCAGCCTGCGGCGACCTGATAGCCCTCTTTGACCAGCCGGCGGCAAATCGCGGTTCCGATGCCTCCCATACCGCCCGTCACGTACGCTACTTTGCCTTTCATGTTGTTCCTCCGATGAAGCAACTGTTTTTGTCTTACCCGCTTGGTTTCACACCATACCAGAGCACACTGGCATATTTTCCAAACCGACCGATATCTAAACGCGTACTTTTACATACCGACCTGGCGCCGCTTCGATAATGGGATAGGCCGCGCTGCCTTGCGCTTTCGGAGCACGTCCGCGACGCCCCGCATGACCCGCCAGCCAATCGGACCAATCCGGCCACCAACTGCCGGGATGCTGGGCCGACTGCGCCATCCAGTCGTCGGCGTTGCCGGGCAGATGAAGCGCCGCGTCCGGTTGCGTGTCGACGGTCCAGAAATGCCGGCGCTGCTTTTCAGGCGGATTGATCACCCCGGCGATATGCCCGGACGCGCCGAGCACGAAACGCTTGGGGCCGCGCAGTATCTGCGTGGAGGCATACGCCGCATGCCAGGGCACGATATGGTCTTCGCGCGAGCCGAAGATATACGCCGGCATATCCAGGCGCGTGAGATCGATCGGCTGCCCGCATGCCCGCGTCTTACCCGGCATGGCCAGGTTGTTTTCGAGATAGGTATTGCGGAAGTACCAGGAAAAGAAAGGTCCCGGCAGATTGGTCGCGTCGGCATTCCAGAACAGCAGATCGAATGCCGGCGGCGTTTCGCCTTTCAGATAATTGGCGACGACGTAGTTCCACACGAGTTCATTGGGCCGCAGGAACGAGAATGTGGTGGCCAATTCGCGGCCCCACATCAGGCCGCCCGATCCGATCGATTGATCGCGGATGAGCGCATGCACTTCATCGACGAACACGCTGAGCACGCCCGTATCGCGAAAATCGAGCAACGTGGTGAGCAGCGTCAGGGCCGCCACGGGCGACTCGCCGCGTGCCTTCGCCAGCGCCAGCGCGGAGGCCAGCATCGTGCCGCCGACGCAGAAGCCCAGTGCATTGACCTGTGGCTGACGCGTGATCTCGGCCGCCACGGCGAGCGCCTTGAGCACGGCCTGGTCGAGATAGTCGCCCCAGGTAGCCTGCTGGATGCCGTCGTCGTCGGAAGGCAGCGGATTGCGCCACGACACCAGAAACACCGTGTGCCCGGCGGCCACCGCATAGCGCACGAAAGAGTTGGCCGGTTGCAGATCGAGGATGTAGAACTTATTGATATTGGGCGGCACGACGACGAGCGGTCGGGCATGCACCGTAGGCGTGGTCGGCGCGTACTGAATCAGTTGGAAGAGCTGATTTTCAAACACCACGCTGCCGGGCGATATGCCCACATTGCGCCCGATTTCGAAATGCGTTTCGTCGGTTTGGGTGATGCGTCCGCGCCGCACATCCGCCAGGAAATTATCGACACCGCTATTGAGCGCGCTGCCGGCGGTTTCGACGATGGTGCGCTGGGCTTCGGGATTGAGCGCGAGAAAGTTCGACGGCGAAAGCGCATCGACCCACTGCATGATGGAAAACCGCAAGCGTTCGCGCAGTGGCTGGGCGACGTCGGCCGCATCCACCATCTTGCCCATCGCACGCGCCGAGAGCAGATAAGCATGCGCAAGCAACAGATGCTGGTGGCTGCCTTCCCAACCGGCACCGGCGAAACGGCGATCGGCGGGCGGCGCAAGCGTACCTGCCCGAGCGGCCTGGGTGACCTGCTCCCAGTCACGCGTGAATTCGGCTTGGATCTGCACCAGCACTTCGGGCGCCAAGGGAACGGAGCCGGCGGGCATGGCAAATGGAAGGGCGTTCGATTGAGGAGCGTTCACTACTTACACCTTATGCGCTTACTTGTGCTGCTTCATTGCAGCTGCTGTGCTGCTGCGTGGGCTGCCGCTCTTCTTTTGGCTGGGGTGCGGCATGCCCGATAAAGGTCGTCCGCGCCAACAGGGTCTCGCGGATCATGGTGCATGGGGGTGCGGCCAGTGTCAATGCGGGTAATCAAGGGTGAGTGCGCCAGGCAAGCGTCACCATGCGCCCGCACTGTCCATCGCGACGATACGAAAAGAACCGCGCCCGGTCGGTCACCGTGCACGCGCCGCTCTGCAAGATTGCGGCAACGCCCGCGCGCTGGAGCCGTTGCGCGGCCAATAACGGCAGATCGGCGAGCCATTTGCCAGGTGCGTCGGGCTTGGATGCAAACGCCAATTGCGCCGCTGCGGACACGTCGGGCGGGATCGCCTGATCGGGCGGCGCAACGAATGCCGATCGCACGTCGTCGCCCACCTCGAACACATCGGGGCCGATGGCCGGACCGATCCAGGCACGCCAACCAGGCGCATGTGGCGCCGCGTCGCGCATAGCGGCCAACAGCGCCTCGAGCACGCCGGCAGCCAGGCCGCGCCATCCTGCATGGGCGGCGCCGACGATGCTGCCGTCGGTTGCAGCGATCACCACGGGCAGGCAATCCGCAGTCATGATGGCGAGCACGCGACCGGGCGTGCGCGTGAACGCCGCGTCGGCCGTCGGCACGGCGGTGCGCGGGGTTGCGGTATCCGCTGCATTCCCTGCAGCGTCGCCGCCAGCCTCATCGGCATCGACGACGGCAACGCCGTGCACCTGTTCGAGCCACAGCGGCTCGCCCGGCAAACGCTGGCGCAGCGCCAGGCGATTGGCGGCCACGGCATCGGCCGCGTCGCCCACATGCGCGCCCACATTGAAGCTGTCGTAAGGCGGTTTGCTGACGCCGCCGTCGCGGCCCGTTGTGAAGATGGTCAGACCCGGCCAGGCGGGTCCGGCCAGATCGCCAGCGCCCACCGCACGATCCTTCGACGCTGCCGTCGGATGACCTGCCGGATGATGCGGGGCGGTCAAGTCATCGCGCGAACGGCGCTCGCTCATGCCGCCGGTTCCCAGTCAATCTGCTGCATGACGCCCGCCATATCGGCTGGAATTTCGGCCGTCCACTCAACCTCGCCACCGCCGCCCGGATCGTCGAAATGGAGCGCGCGCGCATGCAGCATCTGCCGGGTGGCGCCGCCCGCAAGCCGCCCGCCGTAAAGCGTGTCGGCCACCAGGGGGTGGCCCAGGCTGGCCATGTGCACGCGGATCTGATGGGTGCGGCCGGTTTCAAGCTTGCATTCCACTTCGCTCACGGTGGCGCCGTCGAGCGTGCCGCGACGCATCGGCCGGTAATGAGTGACCGCAGGCTTGGGTGCGATCGGCCGCTCGACCGCCATGCGCACCGGCACCCGGTGATCGCGGCCAATGGCCAGTTCGACTTTGCCCGGGGCGCGTACGGTGCCGTGGGCCAGCGCGATGTAGCGACGCCCCATCGTGCGGGCTTGCAATTGACGCACGAGATGCGTTTGGGCGCGCTCGTTGCGCGCAACCACCATCAACCCCGAGGTGTCCTTGTCGAGCCGGTGCACGATACCGGCCCGCGCCACATGTGCCAGCTCGGGATACCGGTGCAGCAACCCGTTGAGCAAAGTGCCTTGCCAGTTGCCGGCGCCGGGATGGGTCACCAGACCGGCCGGCTTGTCGACCACGATCCAATCGGGGCTATCGGCAATGACGCCGAAGTCGATGGGTTCGGGCTGAAACGCCAGACTTTCGGGCGCGGGCTGCGCCCATACGGTCAGCACATCGTCGGGCCCGACGGTCTGGCGGATCTTGGCGACCGCGCCATTGACATGCACGTGTCCGGAGGTAATCCACCCTTGCAACCGGCTGCGCGAGTGCTCGGGCAGCAGGCAGGCGAGCACCTTATCGAGGCGGTCAGCCGCCTGTTCGAAAGGAACGCGTAATATCTGGGGGTCGTCGTCGTGCAGCGCTTCTTCGCTGTCGGCTATATCAGGCATGGAGACTAATCATATAATCGTCTTTGCCATGCTAACACCAAGGATACAACCCGTGATTTACCTGAGTGCTGCTCCATCGATTGCCCGGTCCCGCGGGTCGCTGCTTTGGCTGGTCATGGCGATGCTGACCGCCCTGCTGATCTCCGGCTGCGGCACATCGGGTGCCAAGGTCGACCCGACCGCAGGTTGGAGCGCCGAACAACTCTATGCCGATGCCAAGGAAGAAATCAATTCCGGCGGCTGGAACAACGCGCGCGATCGCCTGACCGCCATCGAAAGCCGTTACCCGTTCGGCGTCTACGCCCAACAAGCCTTGATCGAACTCGCCTACGTCAACTGGAAAGACGGCGAAAACGAGCAGGCATTGGCTGCCATCGACCGCTTCCAACAGCAATACCCCAACCATCCCGGCACCGATTACGTGCTGTATCTGAAGGGTCTGATCAACTTCACGCCCGCCAGCGCCTTCATGACCAACGTTACCGGTCAGGATCCGGCCGAGCGCGATCCGAAGGGTTTGCGGGCTTCGTACGATGCCTTCGCCGAGCTGATCAAGCGCTTTCCGGACAGCAAGTACGCGCCCGATTCGCAGCAGCGCATGAACTGGCTGGTGAACACGATCGCCATGAACGAGGTGTACGTCGCACGCTATTACTACGAGCGCGGCGCATACGTGGCGGCGGCCAACCGTGCCCAGATCGTGATCACCGACTTCGAAGGCGTCGCCGCCAACGAGCAGGCGCTGTACGTGATGATGATTTCGTACGATAAGCTGGGCATGACCAAACTGCGCGACGATGCCGACCGGGTGCTCAAACAGAACTTCCCCAACAGCACCATCCGCCAGGACGGCTTCCGATCGAAGGAAAAGTGGTACAGCCCGAAACGCTGGCTGTAAGCGGTGCGGCAAGGCGACCGGCAAGCCGGCTCGCCGTGATGCATACCAAACTCGAATCGTCCGGCACATGAAAAAGGAACCTTGCGGTTCCTTTTTTTGTTTCGCCATTGGTGTGCCGGGAATGCCGTCAAGCGACGAAGCGCCAATCGATCTTGCACCGCCGTGCGCAGGTTCGATCGCTTGCTCGCGACGCCGCGGTCATGCCGTCACGGGCTGCGCTGCGGTCCCCTCTGCCGCACCGGCAGCGTCGCGCCGGGCGATGCCGCGCACCACATCAACCCGCGCCAGCAACACCAGTCCGCCCACGAAAAACAGTCCCGTTGCCAAAATGGCGGTGCGATGATCGCCATGCGTCATCCAGGTGACCAGGCCGTAGCTGAGCGGCCCCACGACGGCGGCGAGTTGCACCGCAAACGTCCAGAGCGCGAAAAATTCGGCGAGCCGGTTGGCGGGAGCCAAGGCGCCGGTGAGGGCACGACCGGCGCTTTGGCTCGAGCCCATGCACAATCCCGCCAGCGCCGCGGCCACCCAGAACACCGATGGCGTGGTCGCGGCATACGCCACCAGCACCATGACGATCCAGCCGCACAGCGTGACAGCCAGCGCGGGGCGGTGGCCGATGCGATCCTGCAGATGACCGAACGCGAACGCCCCCGCCGCGGCCGCGATATTCACCAGGAAGATCAACAGCATGATCTGCGGCGTTTTGAATCCCATCGCCTGCTCGGCGTAAACCGCGGCCAGGGTGATGACGACGGAAATCCCGGCCTGGTAGCAGGCCCCGCACATCAAAAGCCGACGAAATTCGGGGTAATGCACGCCGGTATCGCGCCACGCGTGGGCGAGTTGCCGCAGCAGGTGCACCGGCACCTGCGTGCGGGATTGGGGCCGGGCCCGCTCACGCAAAAGCAGGAACGACGGCAGGGCCGCAAGCGCGAACACCACGCAGGTCACGGCGATGACCCAGGGCACATACCCTTCTGCCGACCAGCCGCGCGCCATCCCGGCGGTGACGATCGCCAGTGAAATCCCCAACGTCAGCATGCCGCCGAAATAACCGAAGCCCCAGCCCCAGCCCGATACCCGCCCCATGGACTTGGGCCGCGCCAACTCGGGCAGGAAGGCCGCGACCACCGATTCACCCACGCAATAGCAGTAATTGGAGACGATCAGCGCCCCCAGCGCGAGCACGATCGTGCCCGGCCCCGCCTGCGACATCACCGCCGTGGCGAGGATGCAGCCGATCGTGCTGGTAAACAGCAGCCGGCGCTTGGCGCCGCGCGCGTCTGCCCGCGCCCCGAGGGTGGGCATGGTGAGCATGACGGCGAGATACGATACCGACAGCGCGCTCGTCCACGCCAACGTGCCCCAGGGCGCATTGCCGGCTACCACGCCGACGAAATAAGTGCTGAAGACCGCCGTGAGAATGACGGTGGTGTAGCCCGAATTGGCAAAGTCGTACATTGCCCAGGCCCAGAGTTCCCGGCGCCGCACGCCCGGATTCAGGTGCGCGGCGACATCCGGCAATCGAACGCTCATTGAAGGCTGTCCTTGATCTGGTCGAGCGTTGAAGGATCTTCGATGGTAGTGAGGTCGCCGGTTTCGCGGCCCTCGCAAATCGCCACGATCGCACGGCGCAAAACCTTGCCCGAGCGCGTCTTGGGCAAGGCCTGCACGAATCGTAGCGCAGACGGACGCGCAATCGCACCCAGTTGATCGTCCACCACGGCCAGCATCTCGCGCCGCAAGGCGTCGGCTGCAGGGCCCGGCTCGCCCACCTGTGCGGACTTAAGCACGACGAAGGCCACGGCGGTTTGCCCTTTGATCGCATCGGCCACCCCGACCACTGCGCATTCGGCCACCCCTGCGTGGCTGCTGATCGACTCCTCGATCTCGCGCGTGCCCAGGCGGTGTCCGGCCACGTTGATGACGTCGTCGGTACGACCGAGGATAAAGTAATAGCCGTCTGCGTCGCGGCGGCCCCAGTCGAACGTCGAATAGACCTGCCGATTGGGCACGCTCGTGAAATAGGTCTCCACGAAACGGGCATCGTTGCCCCAGATGGTGGTCATCGCACCCGGCGGCAATGGCGGAACGATGGCGACCACGCCCTTTTCATCCGGGCCCATATCTTCACCCGTGGCCTCATCGACGATACGCACGTCAAAGCCATACACCGGAAACGACGGGCTGCCGAATTTCGTCGGCACGCGCTCGACGCCGGGTTGTGCGGCCAATATCGGCCAACCGCTCTCGGTCTGCCAGTAATTGTCGATAACGGGCTTGCCCAGGCTGTCGGCCACCCACTGCGCCGTGGGTTCATCCAGCGGCTCGCCCGCCAGGTAGATCGCGCGCAGCGATGTCAGATCGTGCTGCTTGAGCAATGCGGGATCCTGCTTTTTGAGCACGCGAATCGCGGTCGGCGCCGAAAACAGGGTATTGACCTTGTACTGCTCGATCAGCCGCCAGAGGATCGCTCCATCGGGACGCACCGGCGTGCCTTCATACAGCACGGTGGTCTGGCCGCCGATCAATGGGCCGTAGACAATATAGGAGTGGCCGACCACCCAACCGATGTCGCTCGTGCAGAAAAAGGTCTCGCCCGGCTTGCCATCGAAGATGTATGCCATCGATGACGCCAGGGCGACCGCATACCCGCCGATGTCGCGCTGCACGCCCTTGGGTGTGCCGGTAGTACCCGACGTGTAGAGGATATAGCTGGGCGCAGTCGATTCCATCCAGACGACCGGCACTTCGGCGCCCGCATGACGCGCGCGCGCTTCGGCATAGTCAATGTCGCGTGCGGGGTCGGTCTGCATGGGTGCCAGACCGCGATCGAGGATCAGCGTGCGGGTGGGCGGATGGCGGGCCAGCGTCAACGCGCGATCGAGCAGCGGCTTGTAAGCCACCACCTTGCCGCCGCGCGAGCCCGCGTCGGCGGATACGATGACCTTCGGTGCAGCATCGTCGATGCGCTGCGCCAGATTGACCGATGCAAACCCGCCAAACACCACCGAATGAATCGCCCCGAGCCTGGCGCACGCCAACATGGTGAACACGGCCTCAGGCACCATTGGCATATAGATCAGAACCCGATCGCCCTGCTCCACGCCTGTTTCACGCAACACGGCGGCCACCGCGTTGACTTCGTCGTACAACTGACGGACCGTGAATTCGCGCGTCTGATCGACCTCGGTGGAGACCCAGACCAGTGCGCGCTCATCGGCGCGCGTCTCGAGCCAGCGATCGACCGCGTTGTAGCAAAGGTTGGTGCGGCCACCTGGAAACCAACGGGCAAACGGCAGATTGCTGTCGTCCAGTACGCGCTCGAAGGGTGTTTCCCAATGAATCCGCCGCGCCTGCTCACGCCAGAAATTGTCACGATGATGTATCGAGCCGTAATGGAAATCCCGCATGGTTTGCATCGCTGTCTCCTGTTATTGTCTGGCCGTACTTAAGGTTTAGGGCGTTCGGGCTATACTCCGGCCGCCACACTCGGAAACGATTCTCCCACGATCCCGGCCCTACCCACTAGGCCGATGATCGCCGTGCACCGCACAATGTTGGTAGAATCCGCTCCAACTTTCAATCTCAACATGTTGATTTGGTTAAGTTCTCGCCAAATCACAAGGCCAAGCATGCATTCCACCAACCCTGCCGCGCAGCGACTTCAAGATCCTCACGGCAACTGGTGGCGTGCTCTTCGCATCCCCCTCCTCGCAAGCTGCATCGCCCTGGCGGGCTGTGCTGGCACGGGTTCGTCCCATAAATCGGCCTATCTCGACGCCGCGGATCCCGACGGCTACAGCCGCGAATGGCGGCAGGCGCAGGAAGATCCGATCGGCATGCTGGTCGCACAAAACCTGCGCCGCGAACGCCAGGCCGGCATTCAGCGCAGCAACGATCCGGTGCTGGCAGGCGAAGCCCTCAACTATCTTGGCGTGCGCTATCGCTACGGTGGTAATTCGCCCGACAGCGGGTTCGATTGCAGTGGATTGGTCAGTTACGTCGCCTCGCAGTCGTTGGGCATCAAACTGCCGCGCAGTGCTGCCGAAATTTCGCAGTGGGGCCAATCGATCGATCGTGAAGAACTCGTCGCCGGCGATCTCGTCTTCTTCAACACGATGGGCCGCCGCAATTCGCACGTCGGCATCTATCTTGGCGATGACCGCTTTATCCATTCGCCCAGTTCGGGCGGCGTGGTCCGCATCGAAAGCATGACCATGGCTTACTGGACCAAGCGCTATAACGGTGCGCGCCGTTTGGATACCGGGCTGATGGCCTCGGCACGCGCCGCCCGCTGAAGCGCTCCAGGCCAATCGTGGCCGCCTGACTTCTCAAAAGCATAAAAAAGGGCATCGAATGCATTTCGCATTCGATGCCCTTCTCGTTGGCGTCAGGGACCGGCCGATCCTTGGCCGCGCGTCACCGCTCAGTTGGCGTGTAAAGCCCTTACGTGCGCGATGTCAGGCATTCAAGCCGCACAGGCCGCACTGGTTGAGCGCCTGCTGCATGCTGCAGACGGACCGGCGACAAGCCACCACACGAATGCCGCCGCGCTGTGCGGCATGGCGGAACGTCTTCATCACGTTGTGACCAAGGAAGTCGGTCAGCAAAATGACCAACTGCGTGCCCGTGGGCAATTGCAAGGTACGTTTTTGGTGCGAGGGATCGCGTCCGCTGATGTGATGCGTGATCGCGATGTTGTGCCCCTTTAACAGATCCGGAATATTGCCGAGTCGATCGGCCCCCACCACTACTGCACTGAGCGCTGCTGCCATGATCACTCCACAAAAGTTATTGGCGTGAAGGAATGATAATGATTCTTGTTTGTTTGCTCAACACAAATGAGAGGAATTCTCATTTAATATATCTATGGGGTTGAATCCGCGATAGCGTCAGGCTTCCTCAGTACCCTGGACGGCATCCTGCACCACCGCCCGCGTCAGCGACGAGGCCAGCATTTCCAGGAAGGTGTACACGTAATCCCGCAGGAACACGCCCTGTTTGATCCCGACGCGCGTGGTGTGCGTGCCGAAGAGGTGACCTACCGGCAGGCCCACCAGACCGGTGTCGCGCCGCGGGTCGAACGCCACGCCGGCGATGATGCCGATGCCCAAGCCCACGTCCACATACGTCTTGATCACGTCGGCGTCGATCGCCTCGAGCACGATGTCGGGATGGATGCCTTGCGTGGCAAACACCTCGTCGATCGTCGAACGGCCAGTAAACGCCCGGTCATAAGTCACGATGGGATATTCGGCAAGTTGCTCGAGCGACAAAGCGCGCGCCGCGCTCGACGTCAACTCCGCCAGGGGATGATCGGGTCGCACGACCACGGTGTGCTCCCAGGTATAGACGGGCAGCGTTGCCAGGCCTGGCGTCAGCGCCAACGCCTCAGTCGCGATGGCGACGTCGGCGTGCTCATGCAGCACCATCTCGGCCAGTTGCGCCGGGCTGCCTTCTGCCAGCGACAGATGTACCTTGGGGAACTGTTTGCGAAAGGCCGGAATCACGCGCGGCAACAGATAGCGCGCCTGGGTGTGCGTGCACGCGATGACCAGTCCGCCTTCATCGCGGCGTGCAAACTCTTCACTGACTTTCTTGAGGTTATCCACTTCGCGCATGATGCGGTCGATGACCTGGGAGACTGCCAGCCCCGGCTTGGTCAGACCTTTGATGCGCTTGCCGTGCCGTTCGAAAATCTTGACGCCGAGCTCATCTTCAAACTCGATGATCGCCTTGGACACGCCCGGCTGCGACGTGTACAGCATGCGCGCAGCCTCGGTCAGATTGAAGTCGCGGCGGATGGTCTCACGCACGAAACGGAACTGTTGAAGATTCATAAACACCCCTTAGTGGGGGCATTATAGGTAATATAGAAGTAATTCAATATTACTTATTCATATAAGCTTAGGCGAGTCAAACGCATAAGCAAAGGGGGGCGCGAGCCCCCTCTTGAATGCTGCATGATGAGGTTGATTCATCCAGCGGACGGACTCAGCGCAAACGCGCGGATGCCCCCGCGGACGTGCGCCGTGGAAGTGACCCGCGGATGTGCTCCGCGGATGTGGCCTGTGGATGTGCTCGGCGGAATCGCCCAGCGCATCCGACCTGGATGATTACATGCTGATCGTCGTATTCACCTTGCGACCGTGCGCCGACCAGCGCGCCGTGATTGTTTTGGTCTGCGTCCAGAACTGCACGGCCTGCTTGCCGTTCGGCCCCAGATCGCCCAGCTTGGAGCCGCGCGAACCGGTGAAGCTGAACCACGCCACAGGCACCGGAATCGGAATATTGATGCCGATCTGGCCCACGTCGACGTTGTTCTGGAAATACCGCGCCGCGCCGCCATCCTGCGTAAACAGCGCCACGCCGTTGCCATTCGGATTCTGGTTGATGAACGCGACCGCCTGTTCCAGCGTTTCCACGCCCACCACACACAGCACCGGACCGAAGATCTCTTCCTTGTAGATGGCCATCGACCCCGTCACGCCATCGAAAATCGTGGGGCCCACGAAATTGCCCGATTCAAAGCCCTTGACCGTGAGGTTGCGCCCATCGAGCAGCAGGTTGGCGCCCTCTTTCACGCCTTGTTCGATCAGGCTTTCAACACGCGTTTTGGCTTGCGGCGATACCAGCGGCCCGAGATCGGCGTCACGGTCGCTGCCGGCGTTGACCTTGAGCTTCTTGGCGCGCTCGACGAAGTCGGGCAACCACTTGCGCGCGTCGCCCACCATTACTGCTACCGACGCGGCCATGCAGCGCTGGCCGGCCGCGCCAAATGCAGCGCCCACCAGTTGATTCAACGCCACTTCGGGATCGGCATCGGGCAGGATCACGCAGTGGTTTTTCGCGCCCATCATCGACTGGCAACGCTTGCCGTGCTGCGACGCGCGGTTGTAGATTTCAGTGCCCACGCGGGTGGAGCCGATGAACGAGATCGCCTTGATATCGGGATGCTCGCACAGCGCCAGCGCCGTCTCGGCGGCGCCGTGCACCACATTGAGCACGCCCGGCGGCAAACCGGCTTCCTGCGCCAATTCGGCCAGGTACATCGAGGCGCTGGGGTCCTGCTCCGACGGCTTCAGGATGAACGTATTGCCGCAGGCCACGGCAATCGGAAACATGAAGCACGGCAACATGACCGGAAAGTTGAACGCCGTGATGCCGGCGCACACGCCCAGCGGCTGGATGGTCGTATACACGTCGATGCCGGAGGCGGCGTTTTCGGCGTACTCGCCCAACTGCAGACTGGCAATGGAGCAGGCGTGTTCGACCACCTCCAGACCCCGTCCCACTTCGCCTTCGGCATCCGGCAACGTCTTGCCGTGTTCACGGGTAATGAGTTCAGCCAGCTTGCCGCTGTTGTCACGAATCAATTGCTGCAGTTTGAGCATCACGCGCATGCGTGTGCCCTGCCCGCTGTTGCGCCACGTGGCGAAGGCTTCGCGCGCATTGGCCACCGCGGCGTCGAGCTCTTCGCGCGTTGCCAGCGGCACCTGCGCCACAACCCTCTGGGTCGCGGGATCGAGCACGTCGCGCCATTCCGTCGACTTGCTTTGCACATGTTTGCCGCCGATCAAAAGCGGAATGCGGGGAACATCGGTCATCAGAAACTCCTCTAGCGATTAAGGGATGGCGCGGGGTGCGGCACGCCGCTGTCTGCAGCGTCGGCACGCGCACCCGCCCGATTCATTGCTTGACCAACGCGCACGTCGAGTTGGCCAACGGCTGAAAGGCGTCCTTGGCGGGGATCGTGGCCAACAACGTCGAGTAATCCCACTCGCCTTTCGACTCGGCAGGCTTTTTCACCTGATAGAGATACATGTCGTGAATCACGCGGCCGTCGGGACGAATGGACGCGTTGCGCATGATGGGATCGTCGATCGGCAGGGTGCGCATTTTGTCGGCAACCACCTTGCCGTCGGTGCTGCCCGTCGCCGCCACGGCGCGCAGGTAGTGCAGCACACTGGAATACACGCCGGCCTGCGTCATGGTCGGCTTCAAACCGCCGAAAGCTTTGGCGAAGCGGTCGGACCAGGCGCGCGAGGCATCGTCAAAGTTCCAGTAAAACCCGTCCACATACGTCAGCCCCTGAGCGTTGGTGAGGCCCAAAGCGCGCAGGTCGGAAAGGAAGATCAACAGCGACACCAGCTTCTGCCCACCCTCGACCACGCCGAATTCTCGCGCCTGCTTGACGGCGTTGACGGTGTCTTGCCCGCCATTGGCCAGGGCCACCACCTGCGCCTTGCTGCTTTGCGCCTGCAACAAATAGGACGCAAAGTCTGGCGCGTTGAGCGGGTGACGCACGCTGCCGGCCACCGTGCCGCCGAGCGACTTCACGCGCTGCGACGTGTCGGCTTCGAGGGAATGACCGAAGGCATAGTCCACCGTGATGAAGAACCACGATTTTCCGCCCGCATCGATGGTGGCTTTGGCGCCGCCCACCGATTGGGAATACGTATCGAACATCCAATGAAAGCCGACCGGCGAGCATTCTTTATTCGTCAATGCGGTGGTCGCGGGTCCCGAGAACATCACGACTTTGTTCTTCTCACGCGCAATGCCCTGCACGGCAAGCGCCACGGCCGAGTTCGTGAGGTCGGCGATCGCCGTCACACCGTCACGATCGAACCATTCGCGCGCGCGCGACGCGCCCACGTCGGCCTTGTTTTGATTGTCCGCCGACACGAGATCGATTTTCATGCCCTTGCATTCGGCCGCCAGGCACGTCTCGATGGCCAACTTTGCGGCGGCTACGGAACCGGCACCGCCCATCGACGCGTAGTTGCCCGACATGTCGGTCAGCACCCCGATTTTTACCGGAGGCGGCTCGGCAGCCCACGCCGCACTGCCCATCCCGACGCCCAAGGCCAAACCCGCGGCCATACCGCGCATGTGCGATCTCATGATTGTTGTCTCCAGTCCGATTTTTTCGTTTTAGGTGAAGGACGCGACGCCCCTCCCGCCGGGTATCCCGGTGCGGCCAGTGTAGGTGTGTAAAAAAATCCAGGCAACGGCGATAAATGCACATTTGTTGTGCATTGATGCACAATGACGTTCAAGGAGATCGCGATGCTCGACTGGGACAGCCTGCGGTATTTTCTGGAAGTGGCGCGTACGCAGCGCGCCAGCGCCGCCGCCCGCCGACTCGGCGTCGAACACACCACCGTTACGCGGCGGATTCGTGCACTCGAAACGGAACTGAACACACAGCTTTTCGAGAAATCGCGCAGCACCGGGTTCACGCTTACCGGCGACGGCCAGCGGCTCTTCGTGCAGGCCGAACAGATGGAGAATCTGCTGCATACCGCGCGCGAAACCTTGTCCGGCACCGGGCCCGACCTGGACGGGCACGTGCGCATCGGCGCCACCGAGGCTTTCGGCACGTATGTGCTCACGCCACTGGCGACCGAGTTCCAACGACTCTATCCGCACATGACCCTGGACATCCTGCCCGTGCCGCGGTTTGTGAGCTTGTCCAAGCGGGAGGCGGACCTGGCGATCACGATCGAACGCCCCCAGCGCGGCCCCTATGTGTGCACCAAACTGTGCGATTACACGTTGCGTTTGTACGGTACGCCGCAATACCTGGCGCGCCACGCGGCGATACGCAGCGAAGCGGATCTGGCCGATCACGTGTTCATCGGCTACGTCGACGAATTGCTGTTCAGCGAGCGGCTGCGGTATCTGGAAGACATGGTGCCCACAGCGCGTGTGATTCTGCGCAGCACCAGCGTCATCGCCCAGTACCACGCGGCTTTGCAAGGCGAGGCGCTGGCCGTCCTGCCATGCTTCATGGCCGCACGCGACGACCGACTCAAGCCGGTGCTCACCGATGCGCTCGTGATCACGCGCAGCTTCTGGATGTATTGCCACGAAGACCTGCGCCGCTTGAAACGCGTGGCGGCCTTGTGGGACTTCATGCGGCACGCCGTGGCGGCGCATACCGACTTGCTGATGGGAACGCCGGAAGGTTCGGCACGGCCTCCGGCAGACCGATGATTTTTCGCCCGAAAATGCCGCCCTCGGCGGCAGCGAGCGATCGGCAGGTCATGTCGTCTACCGCTCTCAAGCCTGCCGCCTGATTTGCGGCTTGGCCGGGTAGGCAAGCCGCCGCTAACCAGGCCGCCGCTGGCTACGCCGCCGCTGGACGCGCCGTGGGCTGCGATTTGGGCGCTTTCACGCGCAATCGCTTGATCATCAGCGCCACCATCAGCGCGGCCACGATCGCATGGATCAGCCAGACACCGATCGAGAAACTGAGCCGCCCATCGCTGATCCATGCACGCGTGAGGTTGATCAGATTCATGTACAGCAACGCGACCAGGCCGGCGATCAACAGATCGCCAGAGCGGCCCATGCGGGGATTGACCGCACCCAGCGGGATCGCCAGGAGTGCCAGATTGAGGGCCGCCAACGGCAGCGAAATGCGCCACATGATCTGCGACCACGAACTATCGGTGTTGTCCTGCACCAGCAACTCGGTGGGCCGCGCCTTGCTGCTGCGCTCGGCCGCCGCGCGCGCTTCCGCGGCGCTATTGGCGTCGCTGCGGCTTTCGATTCGAACGCCATAGCGCTCGAACTCGATCATCCGCAATTCGGACGTGCCGGGCTTCAGATCGTAGCGATGCCCTGCGCCCATCACCAGAAAGCGATCGCCGTTGGGCATCGTTTCGGTATGCGCGCTATGGGTGGTGAGCAAGCTGTGCCACTCGGGGTCGATCTGCCGGACGAACACATTGCCCAACTCGTCGGTTTGCTGCTGCGGTTCGTCGGCGAAGAACACGCGCGAGCCATCGCTCGACTCGGCGAACTGGCCGGCCGTGACCTTGGCCAGATCGGACCGCTGTTCGAAGCGCTGGCGATACTCGCCGATCTGGCGATAGGCCCAGGGCGAAGCGACCAACGTGAGCACGGCGATCACGATGGAAATCGGAATCGCCACGCGCAGCACCGGGCGAAACCAGTCGGCCAGCGATAAACCGCTGGCGAACCACACCACCATTTCCGATTCTCGGTAATTGCGCGTGACGGTGGTGAGCACGGCGATGAAGATCGTCACCGACAAGATCGTCGGCAACGCCGTGATCGTCGAAAACGCGGCCAGCCCGAAGACGACGTCCGCGCCGATCGTGCCGCCGGCCGCCTCACCCAACAGGCGCACGAGCAGCACGCTCAGCCAGACGACGACGAGCGTGGAGAACACGACACCAGCGTGACTGCTGATTTCGCTAACAACGGAACGCTTGAATAGGGACATGTGAAAATATGCGGGATAATCGACTGCATCTATCGACGCACGTGGGAATCCGAATGGAATTTAGCACACAGACCACCGCCTCTCTGCATCAACTCAAAACGGCTGCCCTCGGCGTGGGCATCTTTGCCGATGGCGTTCTGTCGCCGGCAGCCGACCAGATCGACCGGGCATCGGACGGCGCCGTACGCGCTGTCGTCAAGTCCGAGTTTCGCGCCACGGTAGGCGAGAGCCTCGTCTTGCGCAATCTGCCCGGCGTCGCCGCGCAGCGCGTGGTGCTGATCGGCCTGGGCAAGCAGGAAGAATACAAGGCCACCGCGCTGGCTAGCGGCGAGCGCGCGTTCATCGCCGCTTGCGTCAAGGCTAACGTCACCGAAGCCGCGTCGTCGCTGGCCTCGCTGGCCATGCAGGATGTGCCGGTGCGCGCCCGCGCGCGCAGTGCCGCCATCGCCGCAGGCGATGCGACCTACCGGTACGACGCCACGTTCGGCAAGCCGGACAAGGATAAGCGCCCCAAGCTGAAGAAAGTGGTGCACGTGGTGGCAGCCGGCGACGCTGCAGATGCCAAAACGGGCCTGCAAGAAGGCCGCGCCATCGCCGAAGGCATGAATCTGACCAAGTTGCTCGGTAATCTGCCGCCCAACATCTGCACGCCCACTTATCTGGGCGAGACCGCCAAGCGGCTGGCCGCCGAGTTCAAGACCCTCAAGGTCGAGGTGCTCGAACGCAAGCAGATCGAAGCTCTGGGCATGGGCTCGTTCCTGTCGGTGGCGCGCGGCTCGGAAGAAGCGCCGCGCTTTATCGTGCTGCGTCATCCGGGAAGTGCCGCCAAGAAGCTCGCGGCCAAACCGGCTGGGAAAACCTCGGGCGGCGACGGTCCCGTCGTGCTCGTCGGCAAAGGCATCACGTTCGACTCGGGCGGGATTTCAATCAAACCCGCCGCCACGATGGACGAGATGAAGTACGACATGTGCGGCGCCGCCAGCGTGCTTGGCACCTTCCGCGCGCTGGCCGAGCTGGACCTGCCGTTCGAAGTGGTCGGTTTGATCGCGTCGTGCGAAAACATGCCCAGCGGCAAAGCGCTCAAGCCGGGCGACGTGGTGACCAGCATGGCCGGCCACACGATCGAAGTGCTCAACACCGATGCCGAAGGCCGTCTGGTGCTGTGCGATGCCCTTACCTACGCCGAACGCTTCAAACCGGCAGCGGTGATCGATATCGCCACCCTCACCGGCGCCTGCGTGGTCGCGCTGGGTCACGTCAATACCGGCTTGTTCACGCAGGACGATGACTTGGCCGACAGCCTGCTCAAGGCGGGCCGCGCCTCGCTGGACACGGCGTGGCGCATGCCGCTCGAAGATGCCTACCAGGAACAATTGAAGTCCAACTTCGCCGACATCGCCAATATCGGCGGCCCTCCGGGCGGCTCCGTGACGGCGGCATGCTTCCTGTCGCGCTTCACCAAGGCGTATCGCTGGGCGCATCTGGACATCGCCGGCACCGCCTGGAAAGGCGGCAAGGAGAAAGGCGCAACGGGTCGCCCCGTGCCGCTCCTGGTGCAATACCTGCTCGATCGCCAGGCCTCGCGCGCATGACGAACGGGTATTTGAATACCCCGGCGGCACGATGAGCCGGGTGGACTTCGCTTTTGGCGCGCCGGACCGCATGGTCATGGCGTGCCAGGTGGCCCGCAAACGCTACGAAGCCGGCGAGCGACTTGTTGTGTACTGCAGCGAGCCGCGTCGTCTGGCCGCATTCGACCGGTTGCTGTGGACATTCGACGATGTCGCGTTCATTCCCCATGCGACTGGCGACGATGCCGCGTCAGCCGCCATGCCGGTCGTGCTCACATCGAATGCCCCTGACAGCCTGTTGCGCGACGACGCCGTCGAGGCCGAATCGCCCACCTGGCTCATGAATCTGGACGATGGCTGCCCGCCCGCTTACACCAGGTTTGCGCGCGTCATGGAAATCGTGTCTGACGCGGACGACGACAAACTTGCCGCCCGGCAACGTTGGCGAGCGTACGCAGCAGCGGGTGACGACGTTCGAAGCCACAAGATCGGCGCCTCCGGCTGATTCGCGCCGACGCCCTGGACCACCGCGCGCCGGCGGTAGACGGGTGCCGCAGTGCTGGGCCGCGTGGCGTTCCGCGCGGCCACCAGCCGTTCCCTCTCAACAGGAGTTCGTATGCAACATCGCGACGACGACACTATTCCGACCCTGACCATTGCAGTCGATCCGCCCGCGGCCGCTGCAGAACCGCTGCCGCTTCTCACCGAACTGGCACCGGCCGCGTCGATGGGCGACAAATCCGCCGTTTCAGCGCACGAAGCGCTATTGCGGGTTACGCTGCAAGCAGAGATCGACGATGCCGTACACCGTGCGATGGACGACGCCCTGGCCCAGGTTCGTGCCACGCTCGATGCGCAATTGCCGGACATCATCGAACGGGTGCTGCGTAAAGTGCGCCCGGGCTGAATCGGCACGTTGCGCCCTCTTGACCCTCGACCGATCCCGTTGATACCGATCGACGCAATTTTGGCCTGAAAGTAGACCTTTAAGGGAACTGTCAGGTATGCTACCCCTCTAACAACCATGAACGCGCGCTTCGCGTCGCGTCATTGTGCCCAGGAGCAATTCTCATGAACGAACTTCGTCCTTCACCCTTCAACCGTGCCGGTGCGCCCGCTGGGGCCGCTGGCGAGGTCGTCCGCAACCGCGTGTTGCGCAATACCTATTGGCTGCTCGCGCTTTCCCTGATTCCCACGGTACTCGGCGCGATGGTCGGTCTGTACACCGGTATCAACCGGGTCATGGGCGCGAGCCCCGGCATGTCAGCCATCGTCTTCCTGGTCGGCGCGTTCGGCATGATGTTCGCGATCGAAAAGAACAAGGACAACAGCCTCGGCGTCGTTCTGCTTCTCGCCTTCACGTTCTTCATGGGCGTCATGTTGTCGCGCATGCTGGGCTTCGTGTTCGGCATGGGCAATGGTGCGCAACTCGTGATGACGGCGTTCGGCGGTACTGCCGTGGTCTTCGCCACGATGGCCACCCTGGCCAGCACCATCAAGCGCGACTTGTCGGGCATGCAGAAGTTTCTGTTCATGGGCGCGGTGGTGATCCTCGTTGCCGCCCTGGCCAATATCTTCCTGCAATTGCCGGCCCTGATGCTCACGATCTCCGTGCTGGCCGTGGTGATCTTCTCGGCATTCCTGCTGGTCGATATGCAACGCGTGATCAATGGCGGCGAAACGAACTACGTTTCGGCTACGCTCGCCATCTACCTGAGCGTGTACAACATCTTCTCGAACCTGTTGATGCTGCTCGGCATCTTCGGCGGCGATCGCGAGTAACGGCACCTTCACGGCATCGCTTGCGATGCCGTACAAGCTGACGGAAAAGGCCTGCTCCTCATGGAGCAGGCCTTTTTAATTGGCTGGAGATATTGGGCTGGCACGTGTCGGCTCGCGAATGCTGACTGGCGGTTGAGGGATCGGCTCGCTTTAAACGCGGATTGCTTCGGGTTCCGCTTGCTTCGGGTTTCGCTTGCTTCGAGATCGGATTGCTCTGGCCCCGGCTTGCTCTGGGCTGGCCCCACCTACTGCGGCAAATGCCGCTGCAGATCCAGCAATACCTGCCGGGTCGACAGTGGCCGACCGGCCAATTGTTCCGCGAGGCGCTCGCGCAAATCGCGGCGCAACGCTGGTTCCTTCGCAGGATCGTCGAAATCGGGCGCTTCGGCGTCGATGCCATAGCCCGTCTCGCGCAACAATGTCCACTCAAACCGGCGCAGGGCGCTGGACGCACGCGTGCCCAGGGCAAGTTGCTCGAGCGCCATATCGTAGGCGTCGAAGAGCACCGGATGGGCGTCTTCTCGCGGCAAGAGCCGCAGGATCAACTCGTTCATGTACCAAGCCGACATCAACGATGGGCCCATCAAAGGCCGGATGCCGGCCGTCTCGGCGCGCGTGAGCGTCTTGACTTCATTGGACCCCGTCCAGGACAGGGCCAGGGGCTGAAATGCCGACAGCACCGGCCTCAGGACCGAGAAAGGACGTTTTGCGCCCTTGGCCACCATCGCCACACAGCCGTGATCGCGCGAAAATGCCTGCACGATCAGGGAGGTCTCCCGCCACGGGGTGGCGTGGAGCATATAGGCGAAGCTGTCCTGGACGCGGTGCGCCCTTCTACTCATCGGCTGTCCGTTTACTCATACCCCAGGTCGCGCAGCGCGCTTTCCCGGTCGGACCAGCCCTTACGCACCTTGATGTACACCTCGAGGTGCACCGGCTTTTCAAGCAGTTTGACCATATCCTGGCGGGCTTCCGTCGCAATGCGCTTCATGTGCTCGCCACGCGCACCCAGCAGAATGGGCTTGTGACTGTCGCGCTCGATCACGATGCAGGCGGCGATATGCACCCCCTTGTTCGTTTCTTCCCACTGCTCGATCACGACGGTGCAGCCGTACGGCAACTCGTCACCCACCAGACGAAAGATCTTCTCGCGGATGAGTTCGGCTGCGATGAAGCGCATCGGCCGATCGGTAAGCGTGTCCTCTTCGAACATCGCTTCACCCTCGGGCAACCGCGCCGCGATCTCGGTGAGCAGCGGTTCCAGCTGCTTGTTTTTGACTGCGCTCACCGGAATGACCGCACCGAACGGATGCAAGGCCATGATCTTCGAGACGAAGGCAAAGAGGTCGTTCTTGCTTTTGAGCTGATCGATCTTGCTGATGGCCAGCACCGTGCGCTCGGGGGACGGCAGCAGGGGCAGCAACTTGGCATCGCCTTCGGACCATTTGCCGGCTTCGACCACGTGCACGGTGACGTCGACCTGCGACAGGGCTTGCGTGACCACACGATTCATCATGCGGTTCATCGCGCCCCCGTGGCGGGTCTGAAAACCGGGGGTGTCTACAAAAATGAATTGCTCGTGCTCGCGCGTCAGCACCCCGTGGATGCGATGGCGCGTGGTCTGCGCCTTGCGCGACACGATGGAAATCTTGCTGCCGATCAGGGCGTTGAGCAGCGTCGACTTGCCCACGTTGGGACGGCCGACGATGGCTACGAAACCGCAGCGGAAAGGCGTATCGCTCATTTGTTCTCTTGAATGACGGCCACGGGCAAGGACAACTGCGTCGTCTTGCGTGACCGGCTGGCTTTTTTAGCCGGGCGGGCGGGCGTTTTGGCCTGGACGGCTTCCAACGCCAGTTTGGCGGCCGACTGCTCGGCGGCGCGACGGCTCGATCCGGCAGCCGTTACAGTGATCTCAAGCGCCGGTACGGCGCATTCGACCTCGAATTGCTGGCTATGGGCAGCGCCATGGGTGGCGATGACCGTGTAAAGCGGCAGCGCCATTTTACGGCTTTGCAGGGTTTCCTGAAGCAGGGTTTTGGCGTCCTTGCCGAGCGTGGCGGGATTCATGGTTTCGAGCACGGGCGCGTACTGACGCGCCACCACCCGGCGCGCCTCATCGAACCCCGAATCCAGAAAGACCGCGCCAAAAAGCGCTTCAACGGTATCGGCCAGGATGGACGGACGGCGAAAGCCGCCGCTTTTCATCTCACCCTCGCCCAGCCGCAGATGCTGCGAGAGCCCCAACTGGGTGCCGATATCGGCGAGCGACGCCTGCTTGACCAGATTGGCGCGCAAACGCGACAGATCGCCCTCATCGATGGCGCCGTAGCGTTCGTAGAGGATGGCCGCGATGACGAAGTTGAGCACCGAATCGCCCAGGAACTCCAGGCGTTCGTTATGCCGCGCGCCGTGGCTGCGGTGAGTCACCGCCTGCTCGAGCAGCGCCTGGTCCTTGAACCGGTACTCGAGCTGGGCTTCTAAGGTGTAGAGCGCCATGTTCAGTTGAAGCGACCGATACGGCCCAGATCGCTGAAGTTCATCCAGATGAAAAAGGCTTTGCCGACGATATTGCTCTCGGGCACGAATCCCCAATAACGGCTATCGGCACTGTTGTCCCGATTGTCGCCCATGGCGAAATAATGCCCTTCCGGCACTTTACACCGGACGCCCGCGCGCGAGTATTCGCAGTTGCCCATATGGGCGAATTGCCAGATCGGACCGTAATCCTGTCGGCGCTCGGGGTCGAGCAGGATCCGGTGTTCGGTGTCGCCGAGCTTTTCGGTGAACTGCGCGATATAGGACACGCGATCGGGTTCGTAATAGTCGCCGTCGCGGGTGTGCGCCACGACCTGCCCGTTGACGTACAGGGTCTTGTCCAGATAAGCGATATCGTCGCCCGGCAATCCCACCACGCGCTTGATGTAGTCCACATTGGGATCGACAGGATAGCGAAACACGAACACGTCGCCGCGCTTGGGCTCGCCGATGTCGACGACCTTCTTGTCGATGACCGGCAGGCGCAGACCGTATGTGAATTTGTTGACCAGGATCAGGTCACCCGACTGCAGCGTGGGCAGCATCGATCCCGACGGAATGCGAAACGGCTCGACCACGAATGAGCGCAGCACGAACACGAACAGAATCACCGGGAAAAAGCTGACTGCGTATTCGATCCACCACGGCACGCGGCCCACGTTGGCCACCACTTCACGCCGGTGCGCTTCGCGCGCAGCGGGATCGGCGGTGGCGGGCGATGCCGCCATGGCGGCATCCACGCGACGCTTGCGAGCCGGACGCAGGACGAGCAGGTCCAACGCCCACAGCACACCGGTCACCACCAGCAGCAAGAACAGAATCAGGGCAAAGTTCCAGCTCATTCCCAACCGCCTTTATTCAACACGATACGACTCACTTGTCTTCGACTTGCAGAATGGCCAGGAAGGCCTCTTGAGGGATCTCGACGCTGCCGACCTGCTTCATACGCTTCTTGCCGGCTTTCTGCTTTTCAAGCAGCTTCTTCTTCCGGCTGATGTCGCCGCCGTAGCATTTGGCCAGCACGTTCTTGCGCAGTGCCTTCACGTTTTCACGTGCAATGATTTCGGCGCCGATGGCGGCCTGGATCGCGACGTCATACATCTGACGCGGGATGAGCGCACGCATGCGCGACACCACGTCGCGCGCGCGGAAACGGGCATTGGCACGGTGAACGATCACCGCCAGGGCATCCACACGATCGCTGTTGATGAGCAGATCGACCTTGACCACATCGGCCGTGCGATATTCGAGAAACTCGTAATCCATCGAGGCATAGCCCCGCGAGACCGACTTCAGCTTGTCGAAGAAATCGAGAACGATTTCCGCCAACGGCATCTCGTACACCAGATGGACCTGGCGGCCGTGATAGCTCATGTTCATCTGATTGCCGCGCTTGTTGTTGCACAGGGTCATCACCGGACCCACGTACTCTTGCGGCATGAACAGCGTGACCGTGACGATCGGCTCGCGAATCTCTTCGATGTAGCCCACTTCGGGCATCCGCGACGGGCTTTCGACGCTGATGACTTCGCCATCGCGCTTGACCACCTCATACACCACCGACGGCGCAGTGGTGATGATGTCCATGTCGAATTCGCGCTCCAGGCGCTCCTGCACGATTTCCATGTGCAGCAAGCCCAGGAAGCCGCAACGAAAGCCGAAACCCAGCGCCTGCGACACTTCGGGCTCGAACATGAGCGCGGCGTCGTTGAGCTTGAGTTTTTCGAGCGAGTCGCGCAACTGGTCGTACTCGCTGCTTTCGACCGGATAGAGCCCGGCGAACACCTGCGGCTGCACTTCCTTGAACCCGGGCAGGCTGGTGGCGGCTGGCTTGCCGGCCAGCGTAATCGTGTCGCCCACCTTTGCGTGGGCCAGATCCTTGATCCCGGCGATCACGAAGCCCACGTCGCCCGCAGAAAGATGCGGCCGCGGCTGCGACTTGGGCGTGAACACACCCACTTGTTCGCAGAGGTGCGTGACGCCTGCAGCCATCAACAGAATCTTTTCTTTCGGTTTGAGCGTGCCATTGACGATACGCACCAGCATGACGACGCCGACGTAGTTGTCGAACCACGAATCGATGATCAGCGCCTGCAGCGGCTCGTCGACATTGCCTTTCGGCGGCGGGATACGCGCCACGACGGCTTCGAGGATCTCGTCGATGCCCATGCCGGTCTTGGCGCTGGCCAGGATGCCATTGGAGGCATCGATGCCGATCACGTCCTCGATCTCCTGGCGGGCGCCTTCAGGATCGGCCTGCGGCAGATCCATCTTGTTCAGCACCGCGACCACTTCCACACCCAGCTCGATGGCGGTGTAGCAGTTGGCCACCGTCTGGGCCTCGACGCCTTGAGACGCGTCGACCACCAGCAGTGCGCCTTCGCAGGCCGACAATGACCGGCTGACCTCATACGAGAAGTCGACGTGCCCCGGTGTGTCGATCAGGTTGAGCGCGTAGATCTTGCCGTCCTGCGCCTTGTACTGCAAAGCGGCGGTCTGCGCTTTGATCGTGATGCCGCGCTCGCGCTCGATATCCATCGAGTCGAGCACCTGGGCCGACATCTCACGGTCGGCCAGGCCGCCACAGCGATGGATCAGGCGGTCGGCGAGCGTCGACTTGCCGTGATCGATGTGGGCGATGATGGAGAAGTTGCGGATATGCTGCATGGGCCGTATGGGTAATACGACAAAGCGGGTGCCAACACGGCACGCAGCTCTGCCGAAGCAAATGATGTCGTCGCACAAAAACAAGGGGGGCGCCTTGCACCCCCCTCGTTGCAACCAGGCATTTTAGCCGGAGTTGTCCAAATGTGGCGCCGGGTGCGTCAAGGCGCCGGCTTGATCAATACCCATTGGGTCTGATCGGCACGTCGAACGAGAAGCGCAGCCGCCTTGGACTTGTCCAGTCCGGCGACCAATTTGGCAAATTGATCGACGCCGGTGACATCGGTCTGGTTGATCGCCATGATGATGTCGCCCGCCACCATACCGGCGGCGCCGGCCACACCCTGGGCTTCGCGCACCTGCACGCCGCCCTTGATGCGCAATTTCTTTTGCAGCTCGGCGGGCACTTCGGTCACGGTCAGGCCCATCACATTGGGCGCTTCCTTGACGGGGGCAGCTTTTTCTTTCTCGGCTTCAGCAGTGGCCGCCGCAGGCAGCTCGGCCACGGTCACGTTGAGCGTCACCCGCTTGCCACGGCGCCACACGTCCATCGTCGACTTGGTGCCGGGGCGCGTTTCGCCCACCACGCGCGGCAGATCCGACCAGCGGGCAATTGCGTGGTCGCCGAACTTCAGAATGACGTCACCCGGCTGCACGCCAGCCGTATCGGCCGACCCGCCCGCCTGCACGCTGCTGACCAGTGCCCCCTCGGCCTTGGGCAAACCCAGTGCATCGGCGACTTCCTTGCCGACTTCGCCGATCTGCACGCCGATCAGGCCCCGCGTCACGCGGCCATTGGTGCGGAGTTGCTCGACCACGCGCATGGCCTCGTCGATCGGAATGGCCAGCGAAATGCCCATGAAACCGCCGCTGCGCGACACGATCTGCGAGTTGATGCCCACGACCTGACCTTGCATGTTGAGCAAGGGGCCACCCGAGTTGCCGGGGTTGACGGCCACATCGGTTTGAATGAACGGCAGGTATTCGCCGGTATCGCGTCCGATGGCGCTGACGATACCCGAGGTCACGGTCGAATCGAGACCGAACGGCGAACCGATCGCCAATACCCAGTTGCCTTTCTTGAGCGTGCCGGGATTGCCGATCGGCAGCGTGGCCATGTCCTTGGCCTCCACCTTGATCAACGCCACATCGGTGCGCTCGTCGGTACCGATCACCTTGGCCTTGAACTCGCGGCCATCGGTCAACGTCACGTAGATATCCGTGGCTTCGCTCACCACATGATTATTGGTCAGGATATAGCCATCTTCCGAGATGAAGAAGCCCGACCCCACACCGCGCGGCACGATACGGCCCGAGCCCTGCCCTTCGGGAGCGGGCGTGCGGCGGGGCACCACGCCACGCGGGGGCGACGGCTGACCCGGCGTGGCTTCATCGCCCGGACCTTGAAAGTCGGGGCCGAAGAACCAGCGGAACAATTCATACGGATCGGCGCCACCACCCGGGCCTCGCCCAGGACCCATGCTGCCGCGCGTGGGAATGGTGGCAGTGGTGCGGATATTGACGACCGCCGGATCGGCCTTCTCGACGATGGTCGTGAAATCGGGCAACGTGATCGTGGGGCCGGCCGCCGGCGACGCAGGCTGCACCTGCTGTTGGGCGTAGGCGGTGGGCAATGCGGCGCCACTGGCCAAGGCGGCCGTCAGAATCGTGATTACTGCGCGGCGCATCACAGGCGTCGTCGTCATCTTCGGGTGCATTGCGGAACTCCGGTAGTAAAACAACTGGCGATCGAACGCCAGTGTGCAGGACAACTCAAGGCGCGGGAAGCGGAACGTATTCCGTCTGCTCGGCCACCTGACGCAAGGTTTCCATGGGCACTTCGCCCAGGGCGGTCAGCCAGAAATTCGCAATGCGCGTGCCGAAGACGTTGATCGCGCCCTGGCGTTCGCCGCCTTCGGGCCGCTGGCCATGCATCTGCGGATCATAAGGCTCGATAAAGACCGAGATCGCCGCGAGCCCATCGGACAGCACCATCTGACTCACACCGCCGCGCTTCATCTTGCGCCCCACCTGCATCACGCTCACAAAGCCCGGCGGCGCCGGAACGCGCCAACCCTTGGCGGTGAGGTCGACCGGTGTCATATCGGTTTGCTGCACTTCCCAATCGCGGGTTTCCCAAGGCGACTTGAGCGCATCGGACTGAATACCCGCGCCGATGCGCAGCGACGTGAAAATGACCTGCTCGACCACCGCCTTGTTGGCAGTGACCGTTTGCGCTTTCACAAGCAGATTGGTTTCGGTATCCGCGCACAGGCGATAACCGTAGCGCAGACCATCGCGCGGCTCGATCAGAATCAATCGGCATTGACGACCCGCCACGCGATGCATTTTCTCATCGGCGCGGATATCGTAATGATTGGCCAACCCGGCAGGATCGCCCAGCAACAGGCCGGGAAAACGATCGCCGCGGCGCCGTTCCAGACGTACGGTTTTGCGCTCCGGCATCAGGCACTGCACGTCGTCGTTGTGACGCAGATATTCCCGCGGTTGCCCGTCGAGCACCTCGAGCCGTTCGCGCTCGCCAGTGCCATCCAGCATATGCACGATGCGTGACGATTGCGTGAACTCGCCCTGGCTGTACACGAAGACACCCGCATAATCGAGCTTGCGCGCCGCCTGCTGAATGCGTGCGAGCAATGCAACCGGATCGTCTGATGTGGCAACGCGGGTATCGGCGGCGAAGCCGATGCACAGATGCATGGTCAACAAGGCGCCGAGCGTGGCGGCCGCGATGCCGGCACGTCCGCGCCCGCGTGTTCCGGTTTCCCCGGAAATGTGCTGACGCCTTACCGGCCAACGCACAAGGGAAAGCAACGCCATCAGCGCCCCATCCCGGCTTCGAACGACACCTGGCGCACGGCGCTGGGGCCGGCCATCTGGCGATGGGCTTCAAGATAGTCGCGCAGGCCCGCGTCCATCGGTGCCGGGCTGCTGGCGTCGGCCAGAACTTGCCCGCCACCGGTGCGCACACCCGGCTCAAAGTAGGGCTGAGCGACCCACACCACCGTGGCCACAGCGGCCGCCACGGCAAAGCCGGAAAACCCCATGCGCCAGGGCATGCGCCGGCGCGGGGCGGCCACGATCGGCAGCTCGGCGTCGAGCGCGCGCGACAGACGCGTCTGGAACGCATCCGTGGGGGTGATGGCGAGATCGCGGCTGCGCATGACGTCGCCGATCAAATGATAGGTATCCCACGTATCGCGATGGCGATGCATGAGACCTGCGTCGAGTTCTTCCTCGCCAAACGCGTCGCCGTCCATCCATGCGGACAGAAGTTCTTTATTGCTTGGCGTTTGGGCGGCAGGGGTTTGCGTAGCGGTTTGCATGATTCGGCTCCTTACCAGCGACGCTCGGCATCGGTGCCAAGCAAGGGACGCAGCTTTGTGGCGATCGCTTCTCGCGCGCGAAAAATACGCGACCGCACCGTACCGATCGGGCAGTCCATAGTTTGGGCGATATCTTCGTAACTCATACCTTCCATCTCCCGCAGGACGATGGCGGTACGCAATTCCTCGGGCAAGGCCTGGATGGCGGCATTGACCGTTTGGGCGATCTCACGGCTGGCATACTCGGATTCGGGCGTGCTGTTGTCTGTTAGGTTGTCGGTTTCGTTAAAAGTTTCACCGTCTTCCGTTTCGAGCGCATTTGGTGCGCTCGGCCGCCTGCCCGACGACGATAACCAGTTTCGCGCCGTATTGATCGCAATGCGATAAAGCCAGGTGTAAAACGCGCTGTCGCCCCGGAACTGAGGCAATGCGCGATACGCCTTGATGAACGCTTCCTGCGCCACGTCCTCGATCTCGGAAGGGTCGCGAATCATCCGCGCCAAAAGGCGCATGATCTTGCGCTGGTACTTGAGGACCAGCAGATCGAACGCCTTTTTGTCGCCGCGCTGGACGCGGGCGACGAGTTCGGCATCGGCTTCGCGTTCGGAAGTCATGCGAACTCCGCTTCGCGCGCGGGCCTGGCGGCCCACACCGCCACACTGACACACAGCTTGCGCCAACGCTCGGCCGACAATCGGCCCCGTCTGACAGTAAACGACAAGGTGCGCGATTCGCCCTCGCCTACCGGCGTCAAGCGGTGCACGGCGGCATGGAAGGTGAGCATGCCACCGGCACGCACACACCGCTCGATATCCACTGCACGCCAAGTGCGGCCCTGACGGACCTGCCACGTGCCGCGCGGCAATACACGGACGGCGCGCACTACCGGTGTGCGCGATCCGCGCGCTTGGACGTATCCAAGGTACGCGGCTGCGCCGGCGACTGCCGCGATGCCGAGGGCCCAGGCGAGCGGCGTAGCCGTGTGCCATACCGACCAGGCCATGGCGGCGACGGCACTGGCCGCGATGCACGCGCCCAGCACGCGCCAAGCCAACACGGCACGGACCGGCGCGGTTACCACGGGCTCAAGACGGGGGGTACGCGACACGCGTCAGACCCGGCGAACAGCCATCGAGCCGTTGGTGCCGCCAAAACCGAACGAATTCGACAACGCCACCTCGATCTTCATCTCGCGCGCCTGGTTGGCGCAGTAATCGAGATCGCACTCGGGATCTTGATTGAAGATGTTGATCGTGGGCGGTGAAATCTGGTTGTACACCGCCAGCGTGGTGAATACGGCTTCGATGCCGCCCGCAGCGCCCAGCAAGTGCCCGGTCATCGACTTCGTCGAATTGACGGTGAGCTTCTTGGCGTGATCGCCGAAAGCGAGCTTGAGCGCTTCGGTTTCGTTCTTGTCGCCCAGCGGCGTCGAGGTGCCGTGCGCGTTGACGTACGACACTTCATCGGCATTGATGCCGCCATTGCGCAGGGCATTGGCCACGCCGCGACGGGGACCATCCTTGTCCGGCGCCGTGATGTGATGCGCATCCGAGCTCATGCCGTAACCGGCCAGCTCGCCGTAAATGCGCGCGCCGCGCTTCTTGGCATGCTCGTACTCTTCGAGCACCAGTACGCCTGCGCCCTCGCCCAGCACGAAGCCGTCGCGATCGCGATCCCAGGGACGCGAGGCGGTTTGCGGATCGTCGTTACGCGTGGAAAGCGCGCGCATCGCCGCGAAACCGCCAATGCCCAAGGGCGACACGGTCGCTTCTGCGCCGCCGGCCAACATGACATCGGCGTCGCCATACTCGATCAGACGGCCGGCATCGCCAATGCAGTGCAATCCGGTCGTGCATGCGGAGACGACCGCATAGCTGGGACCTTTCATGCCGAACATGATCGACAATTGACCGGAGATCAGATTGATCAACGAACCGGGCACGAAGAACGGCGAAATGCGGCGCGGACCACGCGCCAGATATTCGGTTTGCGTATCTTCGATGCGTGGCAGGCCGCCGATACCCGAACCCACCAGGACGCCGACGCGATCCGCATTGGCTTCGGTGATTTCGAGACCGCTATCGCGCCAGGCTTGCACGCCGGCAGCAAGGCCGTAATGGATAAACGTATCCATCTGGCGCGCTTCTTTGGCGGGCACATATTCGGTGATGTCGAAATTCTTGACTTCGCCTGCGATGGTCGTCGTTAACGGCGACGGATCGAAACGCGTAATACGGTCGATGCCGGATCGTCCGTTGACGATATTGTCCCAAGCGCTGGAAAGGTCGTTCCCTACGGGAGAAATGACACCCAATCCGGTGATGACGACACGTCGCTTCACGGATGACTCCTAATCAGACAAAAGAAAGGCGGTTCCGCTTCCGATACGAACAAGACAGGACCGGTGCACAGAGATGAATCCCGTTGCACCGGCATGCCGCGCTCGCGCAGACACCAGAATCCGCCCCGAATCGGGAGTGACGAACGCCGTGGCGCTCGCCCTCCGCGACCATGCATAGATGGCTTATTGCTTACCGTGCGAATTGATGTAATCAATCGCTTGTTGCACGGTCGTGATCTTCTCAGCCTCTTCGTCGGGGATCTCGGTCTCGAATTCATCTTCGAGGGCCATGACCAGCTCGACCATGTCGAGCGAATCGGCACCGAGGTCGTCAAGGAAGGAGGATTCGTTCTTGATCTCGGCTTCGTTCACGCCGAGTTGTTCAGCGACGATCTTCTTGACGCGCTGTTCGATGCTTTCCATGCAACTCTCCAATTGGGAAAAATCCCGCGAATTATAGCCAAGCGTGAAGGAATGCAAATGCTTGGCCATGATTAAAACAGCTTTGCGCGGCGCCGATGCTCATTAAAGGTGAGCAAAACGTCCGCCTGCAAGGCCTCCGAAGGCCGGAACCCCCTGGATCGCACACGCCCTGAGGCTTCTCGCGACCCGTCGGTTCCGACGACTTTACATATACATTCCGCCGTTGACGTGCAACGTCGAGCCCGTAATGTACCCTGCGCCCGGTCCGGCGAGGAAAACGACTGCTTGTGCGATGTCGTCGGGTGCGCCCAAACGACCCAGCGGAATCTGCTGCAACAGCGCCGTGGTCTGTGCTTCACCCAGTGCGCGCGTCATGTCGGTATCGATAAAACCCGGTGCCACACAGTTGACGGTGATGTTGCGGCTACCCAACTCTCTGGCCAACGCGCGCGCCATGCCCGCCACGCCAGCCTTGGCGGCGGCGTAATTGGCCTGGCCCGGATTGCCGCTTTCACCCACGACCGAGGTCACGTTGATGATACGCCCCCAGCGGGCCTTCATCATGCCGCGCAGCACGCCACGCGACAGGCGGAAAACCGCCGTCAGGTTGGTGTCCAGCACGGCGGACCAGTCTTCATCTTTCATGCGCATCGCCAACGTATCCCGCGTGATGCCGGCATTGTTGACGAGGATATGCGGCCCGCCGCTCTCTTTGCCAAGCTGGTCGAGCAGCGCATCGGTTGCCGCGGCATCGGTCACGTTGAGCACCACGCCGCGACCGCCGAATGGCGCCAGGGTATCGTTGATGCGCGCCGCGCCCGATTCCGAGGTGGCGGTGCCGATGACGGTGGCGCCCTGGCCGGCCAAAGCCAGCGCAATCGCCTGGCCGATACCGCGGGTTGCGCCCGTTACCAGCGCCGTCTTGCCGGCGAGCGGCTGTTGTTCTGTGGTCATCTTATTTCTCCGAAACCGCGGCCAGCGCGGCGTCAAGCGAAGCCGGGTCGGTAATGGCCAACCCGATGAGATTGCTGCCGATACGCTTGGTCAGCCCGGTCAGCACCTTACCCGGACCGCATTCGATGATGTGCGTCACGCCACGCGCTTCCATGGCTTGAATGGTTTCGACCCAGCGTACGGGATGCCAGGCTTGACGCACCAAGGCATCGCGAATGGCGTCCGGCGCATCGGGCGTGGCGACATCGACGTTGTTGAGCACCGGAATGCGCGGCGCCTGCACGTCGACCTCGGCCAATGCACGGGCCAGCACTTCGGCCGCGGGACGCAGCAGGCTGGAGTGAAACGGTGCGGACACCGGCAACATCAGGGCGCGCTTGGCGCCAGCGGCACGGGCCGCTTCGCAAGCGCGTTCCACCGCGGCCTTGTGGCCGGCGATCACGACCTGAGCAGGCGCATTGAAATTGACGGCCTCGACGATCTGACCTTGCGCAGCAGCGGCGCATGCGGCGATCACGGCGGCGTCGTCCAGTCCGAGCACGGCGGCCATGCCGCCCTCGCCCACCGGCACGGCCGCCTGCATCGCATCGGCACGGATGCGCACCAGGCGCACGGCATCTTCGAGCTGCAACGCACCGGCAGCGGTAAGCGCGGCGTACTCGCCCAGGCTGTGACCCGCCACGAGGGCAGGCGCCGGACCACCGGCGGCCGTCCATGCGGCAAATACGGCCGCTCCGGCCGTCAGCATCGCCGGCTGGGTATGCGTGGTGAGGTTGAGCTGCTCGGCCGGGCCTTGCGCGATCAGCGCGGCAACGTCTTCGCCCAAGGCTTGATTGGCGCGCGACAGCACGTCGGCCACGGCGGCGTTACCCGCCCAGGCGTCCAACATGCCGATCGATTGTGAACCCTGACCCGGAAAAACGAATGCAAATGTCATGTCGAGCGATAACCGATAAAGGAATTTTCGAAAAGATGTCACGCCAGGCCGCCACCGGACGGATCGGCGGGGCCGCGGCACGCGTGCATCACGCGCCGCTCGCGGCCATTACATCTTGGCGAGCACGGAGCCCCAGGTGAAACCGCCGCCCACACCTTGCAACAGCACGGTGTGCCCGGCCTTGACGCGACCGTCGCGGCGCGCCGCGTCCAGCGCCAGCGGCACGCTTGCCGCAGACGTATTGGCATGCGTATCGACCGTGACGATCACCCGTTCGAGCGGCATATCGAGCTTGCGGGCGAGGAAATTGAGAATGCGCACATTGGCCTGATGCGGGATCAGCCAATCGACATCGGACAAGGCAATGCCGGCATCCTCGCATACTTTGCGGGCCGACTTGTCCAACACGGTCACTGCCTGCTTGAAGACGGCCTGGCCGTCCATGCGCAGAAACGGATCGCCCGTCACTTCGCCATAGGCCACATTGCCCGCCGCACACAGAATATGCGTCTGGCTGCCGTCGGCGTTCAGTTGAGCGGCGATGATGCCAGGCTCGTCCGACGCCTTGAGCACGACGGCACCCGCACCGTCGCCGAACAACACACACGTGCCGCGGTCGTTCCAATCCAGGATACGGGAGAACACTTCGGCGCCGATGACCAATGCGCACTTCGACCGGCCGGCACGCACGAAGCTGTCGGCGGTTGTGAGCGCATAAACAAAGCCGCTGCACACGGCTTGCACGTCGAAGGCGGCCGCGCCTTTGGCGCCGATTTCGGCCTGCACCAGGCATGCCGTGCTGGGGAAAACAAAATCGGGAGTGGAGGTGGCGACGATGATGAGGTCGACATCGGCCGCCGTCACGCCGGCATCTTCAAGCGCGTGGCGCGCCGCCTGCGTGGCCAATGCGCTGGTTGTGACGCCGCGCTCGGCAAGGTGGCGTTGACGGATACCGGTACGCTCGACGATCCACTGATCGGAGGTCTCGATGCCGCGCTCGGCCAGTTCGGCCGCCAGCGCGTCGTTGGAGACGACACGTTCGGGCAAGAAACTACCCGAGCCCGCAATGACAGCGTAGGTCATGGTTCGATCCATGTTGTAGGTGTTACGGCGAGACGGTGTCGCCGACGGCGGGCGGCAGTGCCGGAACGACAGGCGGCACCTGCACGCTGCGCGTCAGTTGCGCCACCGCTTGCGCTGTGCGATCCAGCAGTTTACTGGCAACGGCCTCGCGTGCGCGTTGCAGCGCAAACCCGAATGCATAGGCGTCGGCCGAGCCATGGCTCTTGATGACCACGCCGCGCAGGCCCAGCAAGGCTGCGCCGTTGTACTGCCGATTATCGACGCGCTTGCGCAGCCGGTTGAGCACGGGGCTGGCGATCGCGCCGGCGATGAGCGTCAACAGGTTGCGCTTGAATTCTTCACGGATGATGCTGCTCAACATCTTGGCCAGCCCTTCGACCGACTTGAGCACCACATTGCCGACGAAACCGTCGCACACGACGACGTCGACGGTACCTTTGAAGATATCGTCGCCTTCGACATTGCCGTAAAAATTGAGGGGACTGGCCCGCAGAAGCTCGGCGGCTTCCTTCACGACTTCGTTGCCCTTGATGACTTCTTCGCCAATGTTGAGCAGCCCCACACTGGGCCGCTCACGATGGTCGACCGTCTGGGACAACGCCGACCCCATGATGGCGAATTGCAGCAAGTGCTCGGCCGTACAGTCGACATTCGCGCCCAGATCGAGCACGGTCGTTGCCCGACCGAGTTGATTCGGGATCGAGGTCGCGATTGCCGGACGATCGATGCCGTCCAGCGTCTTGAGCACATATCGCGAGATCGCCATCCACGCGCCGGTATTGCCTGCAGACACACAGGCGTCGGCGCGCCCATCCTTGACCGCTTGAGCGGCAAGGCGCATGGACGAGTCTTTTTTGCGGCGCAAAGCGATCTCGACCGAATCGTCCATTTCCACGACCTCGGTCGCGGAGACGATTTCGATCCGCTCGCGCGGCACGTCGCTCTCGAGGGAAAGCGCCTGCTCGATCTCGGCCGCACGCCCTACCAGCAACAAAGCGGTATCGGGAAAGCGGCGTGCGAATGCAAGCGCGGCGGGCACGGTGACGGGCAAGCCAGCATCGCCGCCCATGCAATCAATCGCAATACGTATCACGGCATTACTGCATCAGCGGAAGTGGCAGCCCAGCACGACGCCGGGACAGACGATCGCCCTTTCAAGGCGACTTATTCGTCGGCCTTGGTCTTGAAGATCTTGCGGCCACGATACACGCCGTTGGGGCTGATGTGGTGACGCAGATGGGCTTCGCCCGTCGTCGGCTCGATGGCCGTCGGGGGATTGACCAGAAAATCGTGCGAGCGGTGCATACCGCGCTTGGAGGGGGACTTCTTGTTTTGTTGAACGGCCATGATGACTCCTAGAAACCGGGCGCATTGTACGCGAAGCGCCCGATAATGATCTCAAAGTTTTTGCTTCAGGTTTTCCAGCACTGCAAACGGCGACTTTCTGGGCGCCGCTTCTTCGGGTTCGTCGTCGGTTTCCACCAACGGCGCATCCGGACACACGTCATGCTTGGGTACGAACGGAATGCTCAAAAGCAATTCGTCTTCGACCAAAGCCAATACATCGAAACGATGCGAACCGACGATTTTTTCAGGCGCTTCGAGCTCCTCTTCATCGTCGGATTGCAAGCCCAGACCCACATCCTCGGCATCGAGCTCATTGGCGGACTGCACCAATTGCACCATGACCGATGTGTCGACCGGGTAAACGAACGGCATCAGGCAGCGCTGGCAAATCAGCAGCGGGCGCGCCTGGATGTGCAACGTCAGCAACGACTGACCCGCGCTATCCTTGCTGCCTTTCGCCGACCACGAGACGGCTTGTCCGCCATCGCCCGCTTGCTCGGGAAGATCTTCGATCACCCGGGAAAAACGGACGATGGGCAGTGTGCCCTCGACCTGCGTACCCTCACGCGCCAAAGCAAAGACGTCGATGCTCGTGCCGTGTTCACCGGACTTTCGCCCCGACCCGCGGCCCGTCTTTCCTTCATCCATGTATTTGCCTTGTGTGTTGCATGACAGCGAGCCGCCCGCCGGAGTCGTCAGCATTTCAGCCAAACCACCTCCAGCCAACTGGCCAACCCATTCGTATACGCGATACGCTCACGCAATCTGTTGCGCGGCTGGAAGGCGCGATTCAAAGGCCTGGCGCAAAACCCATCGGCTTCGCACCTCAACCTTCTTACCTCAGCTTTTTTACCTTCCCGAGCGCAGCCTCGATGAGGCGAGCGGTCGATGTTCTCGCACGTCGTGTTTTCACACTTATGCGAAAATGCCGCGGAAAACGATAGATGATACTTCGGAGCGAAGCGCAGCGTCAAACGCCACGCGACCCTGCTCCGTGATATCGCCGCCCGCGCGCCTCCTTCCGTACTTGATCAGGCTACTTCTACGCATGTCTCTCGAATCGCCCCGCCTCATTCTCGCCTCGTCATCCCGCTATCGCAGAGAGATGCTTGGACGCCTCGGCATCCCCTTCGCCAGCGTGGCACCAGATGTGGACGAAACGCCACACTCGGGCGAACCGCCGCATGCGCTGGCACTCAGATTGTCGATCGAGAAAGCGCAGACGGTGGCCAAACGCTATCCCGGCGCGATTGTCATCGGCTCGGATCAGGTCGCCACGATCGACGGTGCGCCGCTGGGTAAACCCGGCAATTTCGAGCGCGCCCGCGAACAATTGCGCAGCATGTCCGGGCGCACGGTAGACTTTCACAGCGCCCTGGCAGTGACGGACGGCGAGCAGATCGAGCATGCCGATATCGTGACCCACTGCCGCTTTCGCAAGTTGAGCGAGGCGGCGATCGAGGCCTATCTCAACAAAGAACAGCCTTACGACACGGCCGGCAGCGCCAAGGCCGAAGGCCTGGGGATCGCGCTCATGAGCGGCATGACCAGCGATGACCCTACGGCCATCATCGGATTGCCGCTGATCGCGCTGACGGGCATGCTGGCGCGTTTTGGACTGGATCCATTGCTGTTTGCCGCGCAGCCGCTGGCACGCACGCCAAAGGCCCCGTTGTGAGCGCCGGCCACCTTCACCTCATTCCCGTCAGCCTGGGTGAGGCGCCAGTCGATCGCTGGTTGCCTGCCGATGTGCGCACGCTTGCCGGCCGCCTGGAAATCTATATCGCCGAAAACGCCAAGACCGCGCGCGCCTTTCTCAAGCAGATCGGCACCGTACGCCCTCTACAGGAAATCACGGTGCATACGCTGTCCGAGAAGACGGATGAGCGCGAGATCGCAGATTGGCTCGCACCGCTCTCGGCCGGCCGCGACATCGGACTGGTGTCGGAGGCCGGTTGCCCAGCCGTTGCCGATCCGGGTGCGCGTGTGGTGGCGGCAGCGCACCGCGCTGGGCTAACGGTACGGCCCTGCGTGGGCCCCTCCTCCATCCTCCTGGGACTCATGGCAAGCGGCCTGGATGGCCAACGCTTTGCGTTTCACGGCTATGCGCCGATCGATGCTGCCGAACGCGCCAAGCAGTTGCGCACGTGGGAAGGGCTTTCCGCACGCGGCAATCAAACGCAGATGCTGATCGAGACGCCCTATCGCAATGCCGCGATGTTCACCACACTGCTCGCCGCCCTGCGTGGCGATACGCGCCTGTGCGTGGCACGCTCGCTCTCGACCGATCTCGAATACGTGGCCACCCGCACCGTAGCGGAGTGGAAAAAGGCGCCCGCGCCTGATCTTGACAAGCAGCCGACATTGTTTTTGTATCTGGCAAAGCCGGCATGATCGCGGGCAACACATCTGCCTTCCTCACCTGGCGGACGATCAAGGGCGCCACGAGGGGCGCGTTGGCCGCCCCGGGCTCCACGAGGGGCGCCTTGGGCACCTTGAGCACCTTAAGCACCTTGGGCACCTTGAGCGCAATTGGCTGGGCCAGCGGGCGCCGGCACGCGCGCGCCGTGCGGCCGGCACTGGCCCTGGCCGCGCTAGCGCTGCTCGCCGGCTGCGCCAGCGCCCCGAAAACAGTGCCGCTGGATACGTCGATCACCGCACAGGGACAGAACAGCCGCGTGCGGTACATCATGCTGCACTACACGGCGGGCGATACGGCGCGATCATTGAAAGTGCTGTCGCAAGGACAAGTGAGCTCGCACTACCTGATCACCGACGATCGGGCGCCGAAGGTCTATCGGCTGGTCGATGAGACGCGCAATGCCTGGCATGCGGGCGATGGCTCCTGGTACGGCCAGTCGTGGCTGAACACGAGCTCCATCGGTATCGAAATCGTGAACATGGGCCCGATCGGCACCCAATGGCAGCCCTATTCGGATGCCCAGGTGACCTTGCTGATTCGTCTGATTCGGGAGATCGCTGCCCGGCATGATGTCAAACCGCAGCACATCATCGGGCACAGCGATGCCTCACCCCAACGCAAGACCGACCCCGGCCCCGCTTTTCCCTGGCAGAAGCTCGCGCAGGCCGGTATCGGCCGCTGGTACGACACCAACACGGTGGCGCAGTTCTCGGCCAATCTGGCGCAATCGGGTTTGCCGGACGTACTCTGGTTTCAGCGCGAGCTTACGCGCGTGGGATACGCCGTACCGCAGCACGGCCAACTCGACCGAGCCACGATCAATGTGTTGGCCGCGTTTCAAATGCACTATCGGCCGGCGCGCTACGACGGCCAGCCCGATATCGAAACGGCTGCGATCTTGTCGGCACTGGAGTAAGGGCGCGGCAGTAAAACGCGCGTGAGGAGGCGTGCCGGGGTTCGCCGCGGCGCTCCACGGTGCACCGCCGTGCGGCACCATGTGCGGCCGTGCGGTGCCGCCTCAGTGATCACCTCAGTGGCCACCGCAGTGGCCGCCCTATTGCGCTGCCGCGCGATTGCGCAACCACACGACCACGCGAAAGCCCAGCAGCACAGCCAGAATGCCGGCATAAATGCTGGGCTCGAAAAAGTCGTTCTTGCCGGCCTTGTGCCACCAGTAATGCAGCACGACGAGCCCGCCGATCAGATAGACGGCGCGGTGCAGTTTCTGCCACCGCTTGCCCAATCGTTTCATCCACCCCTGTGTGGACGTCGCGGCCAGCAGGCACAGCAGAACGAAGGCGGCAAATCCCACGGTGATGAAGGGCCGCTCATACACGTCCTGGAGCATCAGGCCGGGATCGAGCGCGCGGTCCCAATACACCCACGCCGCGAAATGCAACGCGGCATAAAAAAAGGCAAACAGCCCGCACATCCGCCGCAAGCGCACCAGACCGGGCTGCTTGAGCATTCGGCGCAAAGGGGTAATCGCCAGTGTCACCATCAGGCAGACGATGGCCCAGGTGCCGGATGACCGCGTCAGGAATTCCACAGGATTGGCAGTGAGCCCGTCGTGGGTCCCCAACCAGACCCAACGCATGACCGGATAAAGACCCAACAAAAACAGCAGTGGCTTGAAGCGGCTGATGGTTTTTGCCGACCAATTGGGCGACGCCGGACGTGCGGCCGCGGCAGAGGCGCGCGGAGCAACGCCATCAGGCCGCGACACGTCGGAACGCACGATTTTTTCCGCCACGGTGCGCTCAGTAGTTTTGCTTCAAATCCAGGCCGGCATAGAGCGACGCCACCTGGTCGCCATAGCCGTTGAACATCAAGGTTTTACGCTTTGGTGTGAACAGGCCGTCCTCGCCGATGCGGCGCTCGGTGGCTTGACTCCAACGCGGATGAGGCACATTGGGATTGACGTTGGCGTAGAACCCATACTCTTGCGCGGCAGCCTTGATCCAGGCTGTTTTGGGCTGTTCGGACACCAGGCGAATCTTCACGAGCGATTTGGCCGACTTGAACCCGTACTTCCAGGGCACCATCAAGCGCAGCGGCGCGCCGTTTTGATTGGGCAACACCCGACCGTACACACCGAACGCCAACAAGGTCAACGGATGCATGGCTTCGTCCAGGCGCAGGCCTTCCACGTAAGGCCAGCCCAATACGCCGGATCGCACCCCCGGCATCGTATCGGGCTGCACGGCGGTCACGAACTCGACGAACTTCGCGTTGCCCGTGGGTTCCACCTGCTTGAGCAGCGCCGACAGCGAATAGCCCACCCAGGGGATGACCATCGACCAGCCCTCTACACAGCGCAGCCGATAGATGCGCTCCTCCATCGGGGCCAGCTTGAGCAACTCATCGATATCGAAGGTTCTGGGTTTGCCGACCTCGCCCTCGATACTGACCGTCCAGGGGCGCGTCTTGAGCTTGCCGGCGTATTTCGCGGGGTCACCCTTGTCCAGGCCAAACTCGTAGTAGTTGTTGTAGGAGGTGACGTCCGAAAACGGCGTCTGCTTCTCCATCACCGAAAACTGGGGATTCGGGGTGGCTTGCAGCACCTCGCCCGTGGGACCATCGGCGGCGAACGCCTGGCGCCCGCTCAATCCCCCCACCCCGACCGCCGCAGCCCCTGCACCCATGCGCAGCATCCATTCGCGACGCGCGTGCCACACGGCTTCCGACGTTATTTCTGACGGCAGGACATCGCCCGGTTTCTTGATCAGCACGGTCCATCTCCCAGTCGCGCACGCCTTGCTGCCTGCGCTGTAATTACGGTTCTAGCCAAAGCATGATGCCGTATGACCGTCCTGGCTGGAAAGAGTTCTTCGGGCGCGAGACGCCAATGGAAACATCGTGATGGCGGCACGCAACACAATGCGTGGCGTAATCGCCCTCGGCCGTCAGCCTGCCGATACCGTGCGACCGGCGACGCGCGGCACGAGCCATTCACGCAGCTCGGCTACGTTATTGACGATCGCCTGGGGTGCGCAGGATGCCAATTCGGCGCGCGCGTGGGCGCCGTAGGTCACGGCCAACCCATGCACGCCGGCATTGGTGGCCATGCGCAGATCGTGCGAGGTATCGCCGATCATGATGACGTCCTCGGGCGGCACATCCAGCACCTCCATCAATTCGAACAGCATGCCCGGATGGGGCTTGCTGAACGTTTCGTCGGCACAACGGGTGGCGTCGAACACCGGTCGCAAGGCCGTTGCCGCCAGCGCGCGATCCAGTCCGACCCGGCTCTTGCCGGTCGCCACGGCGAGCTTGGTGCCCATGCCCGAGAGCGTGGCCAGCAACTCCATCACGCCGTCGAAAAGGCGCAACTCGGGGTCGCGCAGCAAATAATGAATGCGGTAGCGGTTCAGGAACTCGGGGAGTTGATCGTCACGCAGTTCCGGCACGGCGCTTCGCAATGCCGCCTCGAGCGACAGGCCGATGACCCAACTGGCGCTGTCATTGGAGGGCACCGGCAGATCCAGGTCGCGGCATGCGCCCTGGATGGCGGCGACGATGCTGTGCGTCGAATCCATCAGCGTGCCGTCCCAATCGAATATCACCAACGAATACGGCATGATTACAGCGACTCCAGTTTTTGTAGGACGGACAGGCACGCCGCCGGCAGCGGCGCGGCCAGGTTCAGCGGCTCGCCGGTAAGGGGGTGGGCCAGCGCCAGCGAGTGGGCATGCAGAAACATACGGCTAAAACCCTGCCGTGCAAAGGCGTCCCGCACAGCGTCATCACCGTATTTGTCGTCGCCGACGATGGGAAAGCCGCTGGACGCCAGGTGCACGCGAATCTGGTGCGTGCGCCCCGTGCGCAATTCGGCGTCGACCAAACTGTAACGGCCCAGACGTTGCTTGAGGGTGATGATCGTGTGTGCTGCCTTGCCGCTTTCATCCACCTTGACGCGGCGCTCGCCGCTCTGCGTGGTCCATTTGAGCAATGGCAGGCGAATATGCTGGCGGTCGTTCTGCCAATCGCCGCACACCAGCGCGTAATAATGCTTTTGGCTCCGGCCTTCGCGCAACATGTCGTGCAGGGCGACCAGGGCATTGCGCTTCTTGGCGATCATGAGCAGCCCCGAGGTTTCCCGGTCGAGCCGGTGCACGAGCTCGAGGAACTTGGCGTCGGGACGCGCGGCCCGCATCTGCTCGATGACGCCGAACGCGACGCCGCTGCCTCCGTGCACGGCCGTGCCGGCGGGCTTGTCGATCACCAGCATGGCATCGTCTTCGTAAACGGTGGGAAATACCGCGCCGGGCACCTTGCGCGGCGTGCCCGGCGCAGGCAAGCGCAACGGCGGAATGCGCACCACGTCGCCCTCCGCCAGCCGGTAGTCGACGGCGGTGCGGCCCTTGTTGATGCGCACCTGGCCGCCCCGAATCGCTTTATACAAATGGCTTTTTGGCACGCCCTTGCATTCGCGAACAAGAAAGTTATCCAGGCGTTGGCCGGCCTCTTCAGGACCGATCTCGATCATGCGGACAGCAGGGGAAGTATTGGGGACGGAAGTTTCTTTGCGCATCACTGAAAGCGGCATATAATCGGGCCAGCCTTCACAAGGCTGAAACAAGCCGCCTGATGTCGAGGTGCGTACCTTGCACGATCCGGCAGAATCCTGGAGTTTTCGAAGCGCCCTTTGCGCCGTCAACTCCCAGATACAGCAAGATCCTTTGCAATGATCGCAACTCCGTCTGGCGCGCGGAGCACTTATTGTACCGCCTGCCGATTTCAGCCTTTGGGTTACCCGTTAGCGTGTGTACGCGCGCCTCGACGAACACTGGCTGGCACCATTTGCCGGCGGTTCGGGCGACGCGCCGCCTCCCGCACAGGGTTGATAGCATCAGCAAGATTGCCGCATAGTTTCTATGCACCAGACTTAAAGCACCAGCCGCGCGAGGCATCGTCATTGCCGCCGCGGCTGTCGTTCTCACAGCATTTTTTATGGTCGACCACAATCCGTGACTCAGACTCCCCTGCTGACCGAACCGCGTGCCGACCGGCACGTCGTGCCCGCCTGAATCAGCGGACACGCCCGGCTACGAACCCGGGAACGGTCCGCTTCTTGCCTGCTTCAATCCGCCCAAACGGGTGACCCGGGGTCACGCGCCGATATCGGCGCGTCATGACAACGGAGAACTCACTCATGAAGCGCATGCTGTTCAATGCAACGCACCAGGAAGAACTGCGCGTTGCGATTGTCGACGGTCAAAAACTCATCGACCTCGACATCGAGACTGCCGGGCGTGAACAACGCAAGGGCAATATCTCCAAAGGCGTGATCACACGTATCGAACCGGGCCTCGAAGCCTGCTTCGTGAACTACGGCGAAGATCGCCACGGCTTTTTGCCGTTCAAGGAAGTGGCCCGCACGTACTTCAAAGAAGGCGTGGATGTTCGCACTGCCCGTATCCAGGACGCCCTGCGCGAAGGCCAGGAACTCATCGTCCAGGTCGAAAAAGAAGAACGCGGCAACAAGGGCGCAGCCCTCACCACGTTCATCTCGCTGGCCGGCCGCTATCTGGTTCTGATGCCCAACAATCCTCGTGGCGGTGGCGTATCGCGCCGCGTCGAAGGCGAGGATCGCCAGGAACTGCGCGAAACGATGGAACAGCTCAATGTGCCCACGGGCATGAGCATCATCGCGCGCACTGCGGGCATCGGCCGCTCGGTCGAGGAACTGCAGTGGGACATGTCCTACCTGATGCAGCTCTGGACGGCCATCGACGAAGCCTCCAAGACGCATGAAGCGCCGGTCCTGATTTATCAGGAATCGACGCTGGTCATCCGCGCCATCCGCGACTACTTCTCGTCGGATATCGGCGAAATCCTGATCGATACGGACGAAATCACGCAGCAGGCCACGGCCTTCATGAGCGTGGTGATGCCTGATCACGTGCAGCGTGTGAAGCGCTACCGCGACGATACGCCGCTCTTCTCGCGTTTCCAGATCGAACACCAGATCGAAACGGCCTACTCCCGCACGGTGCAACTGCCCTCGGGGGGCTCGGTGGTCATCGACCACACCGAAGCGCTGGTTGCCGTCGACGTCAACTCGGCCCGCTCCACGCGCGGCTCGGATATCGAAGAAACGGCTGTCCGCACGAACCAGGAAGCCGCCGACGAAGTCGCGCGCCAATTGCGTTTGCGCGATCTGGGCGGTCTGATCGTGATCGATTTCATCGACATGGAAGACAGCAAGAACCAGCGTTCGGTCGAACAACGCCTGCGCGATGCGCTGCATGTCGATCGCGCCCGCGTTCAAATGGGCAAGATTTCGCGCTTCGGCCTGATGGAACTGTCGCGTCAGCGCCTGCGTCCGGCCCTGAACGAAGGCTCGCACATCACTTGCCCGCGTTGCAACGGCACCGGCGTGATCCGCGATGCCGAGTCGAGCGCGCTGCAGATCCTGCGTCTGCTGCAAGAAGAAGCGATGAAGGAAAACACCGCTGCCATCCACGCTCAAGTGCCGGTGGATGTGGCGACGTTCCTGTTGAACGAAAAGCGTAGCGACATCGCCAAGATCGAAGCGCGCCTGAAGGTCAACCTGATCCTCATCCCCAACAAGCACCTCGAAACGCCGCATCACCACATCGAACGCCTGCGTCACGACGATCCGCGCCTCGAAGAACTGAAAGTGAGTTTCGATCTGGCCGAAGCCCCCCCCACGGTCGAAGAGTGGTCGCCCAAGGAGCATGAAGCTTCGCAGCGTCCGCAAGCCCTGGTCAAAGGCATCACGCCCTCGCAACCGGCACCCGTTTCGGCTCCGGCACAGCCGGCGCCCGCAGCACCTGCTGCGGCAGCCGCGCCGGCCGCCGGCCTGGGTGGTCTCTTCAAGAAGCTGGTGAGCTGGATCTCCGGCGAGCCGTCGACCCCGGCCAAGCCCGTCTCCGCCGATGTCGCCACCGCGGCCGGCAAGCGCCCGGCGCGCGCCAAATCGCATGATGGCCAAGAGCCGCGTGGCGAACGCCATGGCTCCGAGCGCAAGCGCGGTGGCCGCCGTAACGGCCAAGGCCGCGATGGCGCCCCCGAGGCTGCCAACGGTTCCGGTGACGGCGCCCGTCACAATGTGCGCGGCGGTCGCCGCGCCGATGGCGAGCGCACCGATCGTCCCCGTAGCGAGTCGGCCGGCCGCCCCGAACGCGATCTCGCCGCTCGCGATGCGGGTGAGCGCGATGCGCAAGCCGCCAAGCCTGGCCGCCCGGCCGCGCCCGTGTCCGGCGAAGCCGGCGACGACGCACCGCAAGGCCGAGGTCGCAATCGCCGCGGCCGTGGCCGTGGCCGTCGCGAAGATGCCCAGCTCGACGCGCCGATGAACGATCAGGAAAGCATGGTTGCCGCCCTGGCGCAAACCGTCAATGACGCCCTGCCGCCCAAGGTCGACAATCCGCGCCCGATCGCCGATACGCAAGCCGACACGCTGGATGCCGACGCTCAAGCCGACAACGATCTGCTGAACGCTGACGACCGGGACGGCGATGCCGGCCTGGATCCGGAACGCAAGCGCCGCCGTCGCCGCAGCCGTCGTGGCCGTCGTGCTTCGGAAGATGGTGTGAACGGTTCGGCCGACGGTGCCGATCAAGGTGACGACGCTTTGGCCGACGACGCGCAAAACGCGTTGACCGGCGTGGCCCACCCCGCACCGGCAGCCGATCCCGTCACGCCTTACGACGACGCGATTCCTGCGCAAACGGCAACCCCGGCACCCGCAACTGCCCCGGCCGCCCCGGTGCAGGTCGCTGCTGCCGCAGCCCCGGTTCAAACCACCGCCGAGCCGACGCACCCCGTCGCCTCGGAAGTGGCTGCGATCCCGTCGGCTGAAGAAGTACCCGTGCCCACGGCGCCTGCTGTAGCTGCTGAAGACGTGACGCCGGCTGCCAAGCCTGCGCCCGTTGAAGCAGAAGCTGCGCCCGTCGTGCCCGTGGTTGCCCCGGCGCCTGTCGCCGCTTCCGCAACGACGGCCCCGGTCGCTGACCCCGCTGCCCCGGCTGCCGCTCCGGCGCCGGTCGCTCCGGCGCCGGTCGCTTCGGCACCGGCCGCTTCGGCACCCGTTGCAGCCCCTGTGGCCCCCGCTGCTCCGGCCGTGGCGCAACCCGCCGCTCAAGCGAACACCGCTCCCGCCTCGACGGACATCCGCGTGAAAACGGCCGCTCCCGCGCCCGTTGCCTCGCGCGAAACGTTGAACGACGTGGTGTCCAAGCAGGGCCTGAACTGGGTGGAGACCAATCCGGAACGTTTTGCCCAAGCGCAACAGCGCATGGCAGACGCACAGCCGGTGGTGCGCCTGGGTCGCGAGCGCAAAGCCGTGACGCCGGTCGCCGACAAGCCCCTGCAGCAGGTCGAAACGCAGTAAGCCTTCGATACCGCCTGCGCGACCTGAGCGCTTCAGGTCGCGCAAGTTCCGAAAACCGCGACAGCTTTGGCTGGCCGCGGTTTTTTTAGCGCGGCGATTTGCAATCGCCCGGCTTTCTATGCCTGACAACAGAAGCAGGTCGGGCGCGGGGCGCTCGTATGTCGGCGCGGGGCGCGGTCTCCCCATCGTTCACATCGGCCTGACCTGGCCGACGTCGGCCATAAAAAAACCTCCCGAGAGGGAGGTTTTCGAGCGCCGCGCGATAACGCGCCGCGAACTTAGAACGTGTACGTGTAGCCCAGCTCGACCACATCCAGGCCCGGATTCGGGCGCTTGATGCTGGCGTTCGAGAAGTGCGCGTAACGCAGGCCCAGACGGCTGTTTTGCGTCATCTGGAAGCCCACGCCGATCTGATCGCCGAACTGGAATGCGGTGCTGATCGTTTCGTCGGCAAAGCGGGTGTGGCTGAATGCCGTCACGCCCACGCCACCTTCAATGAAGAAGCGCTCGCTCACCCACCAGCGCAGGAAAGGCATGGCGCTCAATTGCCATACGTGGCCAGGTTGACGGCTGCCGTCAGCCTTCCAGTACGACACGCTGCCTTCACCGACCAGATCCAGACGACCCCAGTTACCGCCCAGGTCATACGTCCAGAAACGCGGCGTTTCGTAAGACAACGATGTACGCGAGTAGTTATCGCCCTGACCGTACTTCACTCCGATGCCGCCGTTGGTGCCAGCCGGACCGGCCTGGGCCATCGCCACCGAACCTGCACCAGCCAAAACCAGGCCTGCAAGGGTCATCGCCCAACGCTTGGTTGTTGTTGTTTTTTGCATCAGAAACTCCACATCGATCATCAATAACAGAACACAAAAGATATTACGGGCTTGGAGCCACGCTGTCGCTCCAAGCCCGCATCGGACACTTATGGTTTCACCGACCTGTCGTCAGGCGGCAACAACATCGGCCGGCTGATTGGTCAGCAAGGTCAGCAAGCGGGCCAATTCTTCCCGCAACTGGCGGCGATCGACCACCATGTCGACGGCGCCCTTTTCGAGCAGGAATTCGGAGCGCTGGAAGCCCTCGGGCAACTTCTCGCGAACGGTTTGTTCGATCACCCGCGGGCCCGCAAAGCCGATCAAGGCCTTGGGCTCGGCGATCACCACATCGCCCATGAACGCGAATGAGGCGGATACCCCGCCCATCGTAGGATCGGTCAATACGCTGATGAACGGCAGGCCGGCTGCGGACAGGCGTGTGAGCATGGCGTTGGTTTTGGCCATCTGCAGCAGCGACAGCAAGCTTTCCTGCATCCGCGCGCCGCCCGACGCCGCCACGCATATGAACGGGGTTTTATTGTCGAGTGCGGCTTGCGCGCCGCGTGCAAAACGCTCGCCCACCACGGAGCCCATCGAGCCTCCCATGAAACTGAACTCGAAGCAGGCCACGACCGAGGCCACACCCAGAATCGAGCCGCTCATGACCACCATGGCGTCTGTTTCACCGGTTTGCTTGGTGGCTTCGGACAGACGATCGGGATACTTGCGCGTATCTTTGAACTTGAGGGTGTCGACCGAGCGCGTTTCGCCACCGATCTCGATGCGGCCTTCCAGATCGAGCAGTGAATCGAGGCGCGCTCGTGAGCCAATGCGCATGTGGTGATCGCATTTGGGGCACACATGCAGGTTGGCGGCCAGATCCTCGTGATAAAGCACGGCTTCGCAGGACGGGCACTTGACCCACAGCCCTTCGGGCACGCGTCGCTGACCGTTGTCGGCCGTCTTGTTGATGCGGGGAGGCAGGAGTTTTTCGAGCCAGCTCATGTCGTGTGAGTATCCTGAATAACGCGCGCGGCCGGTCAGGCCGTGACGCTTTTACGCTCGACGGTGTCGATCGCTTGACGAATGGATTGCAACCAGGCACCGCCCGCCGCCGCTGCGGTAGCGGCCACGTCCTCGGGCGCCACGCCCTGGACGGCCTGATCGATGGTATCGATAAGTTTGCTGCCGATCACGACGGCATCGGCGACTTGCGCCACTTGTCGCGCGCTCTCGCTATCGCGGATGCCGAAGCCGACACCCACTGGAATCTTCACATGCTTGCGGATCGCTTCCACGCGGCGGGCGACATCGGTCGTATCGATCGTGGCCGCTCCCGTCACGCCCTTGAGCGAGACGTAATACACATAGCCGCGCGCAATGCGGGCGATGGCGGCGATGCGGTCATCGGTCGAGGTGGGCGCCAGAAGAAAGATCGGCGAGATGCCGTGCGCGGCCAACTGACCCGAAAACACATCCACTTCTTCGGGCGGGTAGTCGACGACCAGAACGCCATCCACACCAGCAGCCTGCGCCCGTTCGGCAAAAGCGGCCTGCCCCATCCGCTCGATGGGGTTGGCATATCCCATCAAGACGACCGGGGTCGTCTGGTCGCTCTCACGAAAAGCGCGTACCAATTCGAGCACGTGCGACAGTCCGACGCCTTGCGCGATCGCGCGCTCGGCGGCGCGCTGGATCGTGGGGCCATCGGCCATGGGATCGGAAAACGGCACCCCCAGTTCGACCACGTCGGCGCCGGCCGCCACCAGGGCGTGCATCAGCGGCACCGTGGCCGCCGGTGTGGGATCGCCTGCAGCGATATAGGGAATCAACGCCGCACGGCCCTCGGTGGCGAGGCGTGCAAAGGTGTGGGCAATACGATCGGTGGAGGCAGTCATGGCGCCGCTCACAGCACGATGCCGGCGCGCTCGGCGACGGTATGCATGTCCTTGTCGCCACGGCCCGACAGGTTGACCAGAATGACCTTGTCCTTGGACATCGTGGGTGCAATCTTTACGGCATGGGCGATCGCGTGCGCCGACTCGAGCGCCGGGATGATGCCTTCAGTGCGGCAGCAATCGTGAAACGCCGCCAGCGCTTCCTCGTCCGTGATGCCCACGTAGGTGGCGCGCTTGCTGTCCATCAACCAGGCGTGCTCGGGGCCGACACCGGGATAGTCCAGACCGGCAGAGACCGAATGCGTTTCCTGCACCTGGCCATCTTCGTTCTGCATCACATACGTGCGGTTGCCGTGCAGCACGCCCACCTGGCCCGCGGCCAGCGAGGCTGCGTGACGGCCCGAATCCATGCCCTCGCCCGCCGCTTCGACGCCCACGAGTTGCACGTCGTCGAACCCGATGTAGGGATGGAAAATGCCCATGGCGTTCGAACCGCCACCCACCGATGCCACGACCACGTCGGGCTGACGGCCCACCACTTCAGGCATCTGCGTGATGCATTCCTGACCGATGATGGCCTGGAAGTCACGCACCATCTGCGGATACGGATGCGGGCCGGCGACGGTGCCGATGATGTAGAACGTATTTTCGATATTGGCGACCCAGTCGCGCATCGCTTCGTTGAGCGCATCCTTCAGGGTGCGCGAACCGGACTCCACGGGCACCACGGTGGCGCCCAGAAGCTTCATGCGATAGACGTTGGACGCCTGGCGGCGAATATCTTCGCTGCCCATGTACACCACGCATTCCATGCCGTAGCGCGCGGCGACGGTAGCGGTGGCGACGCCATGCTGCCCGGCGCCGGTTTCGGCGATGACGCGCGGCTTGCCCATCTGACGGGCCAGCAAGGCCTGTCCGATGCAATTGTTGATCTTGTGCGCGCCGGTGTGGTTCAAATCTTCGCGCTTGAACCAGATTTGCGCGCCACCCAGTTTTTCCGACCAGCGGCTGGCGTGATAGACCGGGCTGGGACGCCCTACGAAGTGTTTGAGTTCGTACCGATACGCCTGAACGAACGCCGGATCCTGCCAGCATGCGGAGTACGCAACACGCAGCTCATCGAGCGCGTGCATGAGGGTTTCCGCGACGAACACGCCGCCATAGGGGCCGAAGTGGCCAGTGGCATCAGGAAAATCGTAGGGTTTCAAGGTAAATCTCCACGCTCACCCGGGCACGAGGCGTCATGACACGGTCTTCTGGCCCGGTTAGGGAACAGAGCATTCTAACAGTGCGAGGCCGCTCGCGCCCATGGGCGCACCGGTTCAGGTGGCCGCGGAAAGCTGCTTGAGAAAACGCTCGCAGGATTCGAGCTGGTCGATATCCACGAATTCGTCGGGCGCATGCGCGTGGCGGATGTGGCCGGGTCCGCACACCACAGTGGGAATGCCGCTGGCCTGGAACAGACCCGCTTCGGTGCCGTACGCCACTTTGCGGGTGTCGTTGTCGCGCGTGAGCCCGCGCACCAGCTCGGTGATCGCGGCCTGCTCGGAGGCCTCCAAGGCCGGGGCTGCCGCCACGGCGTCGATATCGATCCGGGCATCGCCGAACTCGGCTTTCATGGCCGGCAGCAACGTATCGCGCACGTAGGCTTCCACTTCGGCCTGGATCTCGTCCGGACGCGCGCCCGGCAGATTGCGGAACTCATACAGGAAGTTGCAGGCCTGCGGAATCGTGTTGACCGCGATGCCGCCCTGGATCTGGTTGGTCGTCATCGTCGTGAACGGCACGTCGAAGAAATTATCGTAAGGACCTTCGGCTTTGAAGCGATCGGCGATTTCGCGGATGCGCACGATCAGGCGCGCGGCGTACTCGATGGCGTTGCAACCGGAGGGCGTGAGCGACGAGTGCGCCGCGCAGCCTTGCAACGCACAGCGAAACAGGTTGATGCCCTTGTGTGCCACCACGACCTGCATGCCGGTGGGCTCGCCCACGATGCAGCCCTCCGGGTGAATGCCGCGCTCGCGCAAGGCGCGCAACATCACGGGTGCGCCCACGCAGCCCACTTCCTCGTCGTACGAAAACGCGAAGTGCAGCGGCTTCTTGCGCGGTTGGCTGAGGAACGTGGGCACCAGGCTCATGGCTGTGGCGATGTAGCCCTTCATGTCGCATGAACCGCGGCCATACAGCTTGCCGTCGCGCTCGGTGAGCTTGAACGGATCGGTGGTCCAGTTCTGGCCATCCACCGGCACCACATCGGTGTGGCCCGACAGCACAATGCCACCCGCCTCGTTGCCGTCTGCGGCCGGCAGGGTCACGAAGAGATTGGCTTTGCTGCCTTCGGCGTTGTGCGCCAACCAGGGCTTCAACCCGTGGCCGGCGAGCGCGTCGCGCAGGTCTTCGATCAGGGCGAGGTTGGAGTGGCGGCTGGTCGTATCGAAAGCGACCAGGCGTTCGAGCCATTGACGTGCGTTCACGTGTGCATCCTTATTGGGTTCAGCGGCGCGTTACCGACGTCACGCCGTTCAGTTCACTCAAGGCCGAGACCGCGCGCGTCATCGAATCCGCGTCTTTGACCTCGACCGTAAAAACCATATGCGCGAGCGATTGGCGGCTTTGCGTATTCACACCAATCACATTCAAACGCAGACGGGCAAAAATTTCCGACAGATCGCGCAACAGCCCCGAGCGATCGATGGCGCGCACGCTGATGTCCACGGGGTAAAGCGTGTCGCCGGTTTCACCCCAGTCGACGTCGATCACCCGCTCGGGCTCACGCTCGGCCAGCGCGCGATAAGCATGGCACTCGCGCCGATGAATCGACACGCCGCGCCCACGCGTGACGAAACCCACAATATTATCCGGAGGCGCGGGCCGGCAGCAACGCGCCAACTGCGTCATGAGCGAGTCCACGCCCACCACCAGTACACCGCTGCGGCCGCTTCGCTCGGCGCTCTCGGCCCGGCTGGCGTGCGTGACCACGGTATCGTCCGCACGGGTATCGGCAGGCTGATGAAACAGCGCATCGATCTGGCGCAGACTGAACTCTTCCTTGGCCGCCGCGACGTACAAATCTTCCGCTTTGGAAAAGCCCAACTGCTGGGCGAGCTGCTCGAGATTGACCGCCGTTTTGCCCAATCGCTGCAGCTCTTTCTCGACGAGCGTCTGGCCCTGCGTGATGCGCTGCTGCAGTTCGATGGCGTTGAACCACATGCGCACCTTGGCGCGCGAACGCGGGCTGGCCAGGAATCCGAGTTGCGGATTGATCCAGTCGCGCGACGGTCCGCCCGATTTGGTCGTGACCACTTCAACGGTCTGTCCGGTCGAGAGGCGCGTGTTCAACGGCACCATCTGGCCGTCGACCTTGGCGCCGCGGCACCGGTGACCGAGATCGGTGTGCAGGTAATACGCAAAATCCACGGGCGTGGCGCCGACCGGCAGTTCGATGACGCGGGCCTGCGGCGTGAGCACGTAAATGTGGTCCTCGCCCGAGATGCGCTGGCCGTCGCCTTCGTCGAGCTCATCGTTCCAGGCCAGCAACTGGCGCATCCAGGCGAGCTTGCGGTCGTAATCGCTGCTGGCCACGACCTGGCCGCCGCGATTGCCCGCTTCTTTGTAGCGCCAATGGGCGGCCATCCCGTACTCGGCGAACTGGTGCATTTCGCGCGTGCGGATCTGCACCTCGAACGGCCGTCCGGCATCGTCGCTGACCACGGTATGCAAGGAGCGATAACCGTTAGGCTTGGGCCGCGTGATGTAATCGTCGAACGCATCGCCCACCGGCGCCCACATATCGTGCACAAGGCCGAGCGCCGAATAACAGTCGCGCACATCCTCGACGATGACCCGCAAGGCACGCACATCCATCAACTGCGAAAAGTCGAGCGACTTCAGCCGCATCTTGTTCCAGATGCTGTAGATATGCTTGGGGCGGCCGCTCACTTCGGCCTGTACCCCCGTCCTGGCGAGCCCTTCCTGCATGCGCGCGATCGCGTCGGCGATGAAGGCCTCGCGCTCGACGCGCTTTTCCTCCAGCAGCTTGGCGATGCGCTTGTAGGTATCCGGCTCAAGAAAACGGAAAGCCAGATCTTCCATTTCCCATTTGATCTGCCAGATGCCCAGACGATTGGCCAGCGGCGAGTACAGATCGAGCGTTTCGCGCGCGAAATCGGCCTCGCACGGCGTTTTGGATTCGGCGTGCCAGCGCAAGGTGCGCAGCCGCGAGGCCAATCGCATCAGCACAATGCGCAGATCGGCGGCCATGGCCAGCAGCATCTTGCGCAGCATTTCCTTCTGCGTGCCGCTGTCGACGCCCGCACCGCTTGCGCCGCGCGCCACCAGCCCCAGACGAACCAGGGCATGCGAGCCCTGCACCAACTTGGCAATATCGGCACCGAAGGTTTGCGCCACGGGATCGTCGCGCAGCGACGGCACGGGTGCCGCCAGATCGGTGGGCAATGCGGCCATCACGGCGGCCGCACGCGTGGCAGCATCGGTATGCAGGCTGGCCAGAATGAGCGCCACGTGCGCGCCATGCAGGGCCAGCGGCTCGCCGCTTGGCGCGAGTTTGCCGTCGAAGCGCTCGGGCACCCACTCGCGCACGCGAGCCAGCAGGGCGCGGCCGTCCGGATTCAGCTCCGTGCACACTGCCTCCAACCAGGCGGCATCGAAAGGTGACGAAGCAAGAGGATCGTGAGCAGCGGACATCGCGGGAGCGGTGTAAGGACTAAAATTTGCCGCAGGACGCGCGGAACCGGTTGTTGCCGACACTCTACACTAGGCACGCGCCCGACCGAAGCCCCCAAACCGGGCGCGCAAGCCCCCAAGGAAGCCCATTTATGTTGCGTTGGCTCAAAGGACGCGGCGCCCGCACCGCCGAGGTCGCCGACATGCAGTCCCGTATCGACCCTGACCGCTGGTCGGCGTTGCTGGCCGCATACCCGTTTCTCGCGGCGCTCGATGCTGCGGAGCGCGAGGCTTTGCGCGGGCGTACGGCCTGGTTGCTCGCCAGCAAAACCATGAACGGCGCCCAAGGCCTCGAACTCACGGACGCCATGCGTCTGGCGATCGCCGCCCAGGCCGCGCTGCCGATCCTGCATCTGGATCCGACGTTGTACGAAGGCTGGAACGAGATCATCGTTTACCCGGGGGGCTTCGCCATCCCCCGCTCTCAGGTGGACGATGATGGCGTGACCCACGAGTACGTCGAGGAGGCGGCCGGCGAAGCCTGGGAGGGCGGCCCCATTGTGCTGTCCTGGTCGGACGCAAGCCAGCACACCGATGCCTTCAATGTGGTGATCCACGAATTCGCGCACAAGCTCGACCTGCACGGCGGCGATGCCGACGGCATGCCCAGCCTGCACGCCCATCGCGAATTGAGCCCCCGGCTGTGGCGCCGCGTGCTCGAGGCCAGCTACGACAGCTTCGTCCAGATGCTTGAACGCACCGAATCCAGCATCCCGTCCGACGTCGACCCGGAAGGCCCCGATGCCGACGTGTACTACGCCGCTCTGCCGCTGGACCCCTATGCCGCCACTGACGAAGCCGAATTCTTCGCTGTCAGCTCGGAGCATTTCTTTACCGATCCGGAACCGCTCGCCGCCGCGCTTCCGCAATGGTTTGCCTTGCTGGAGCAGTACTACCGGCAGGAACCCCTGCGCCGATTGGCGGCCGATGATGCCGATGCGCCGGATAAGCCTGTCGCCCTCGATGGGGCCGATGCAGCCCGTCAGGCCCCTCAGGCCCTTCCTGACGGCGCCGCCCCCGCAGCGTTACCGCCGGCATGAGCGCGCGCCTGCTGATCGTGTGGCATTCGCGTACGGGCGCGGCCGAACAGATGGCACAGGCGCTGGCCGAGGGCGCAGCGGCCACGCTTGCGGAAATGGCGGCGGCCGATCAGGTCGCGGTCGCCCGTCAGCCTGCGACGCTCGCCTCGGCCGACGATCTGCTTCACGCCGACGGCTACCTGTTTTGCGCGCCGGAAAACCTGGCGACGGTATCCGGCGAAATGAAAGCGTTCTTCGACCGCTGCTACTACCCTGTGCTGGATCGCTTGGCCGGACGCCCGTACGCGCTGGCGGTCAGCGCGGGCAGCGATGGCTCGGGCGCGGCGCGGCAGATGGCGCGCATCTGCGCAGGATGGCGGCTGCAGGCCGTGGGCGACCCGCTGATCGTCAATCTCGGCGCACAAACGCCCGCGCAAATCCTCGCGCCCAAAAAAATCGGCACGCTTGCGCGCACCGAGTGCATGAATCTGGGGGGCCTGATGGCGGCCACCCTGGCGCTGTCGCAAACGGGATAACGCTCCGTTCACCCCAGCCCGCCGTATCAGCCGACGGCAGCCGTCACCACGATTTCGACCTTGAAGTCGGCATTGGCCAGACGGGCTTCGACGGTGGCGCGCGGAGGCGCATTGCCGGCGGCAACCCATGCGTCCCAGGCCTTGTTCATGCCATCGAATTCTTTCATGTTGGCCACGAAAATCTGCGCCATCAGAATGCGGGTCTTGTCGGTACCGGCTTCGGCCAGCAGGCGATCGATCGTCGCCAGCACCTGCGCGGTCTGACCCGTGATGTCCGCCGTGGCGTCGTCCGGCACCTGGCCGGCCAGATACGCCACGCCGTTGTAAATCGCCATGTCCGACAGACGTTTCTCGACGTTCACACGTTTGATGCTCATAAAACCTCCAGTTGAAACACGTTGGCCGGCGTGCCGCAGATCGGCCCGGCCGGCGAGAATGACGGCCTGCCGCCGTCAGGCGGGCGGCAGTTCGAAAACCTGCCGCAGATACGCCAGATAAGCGGGATCGTCGCACATGGTCTTTTCAGGCGCATCGGATACCTTCGCCACCGGCTGGCCATTGCAGCGAACCATCTTCATCACGATCTGCAAAGGCTCGTGGCCGAGATCGTTGGTGAGATTGGTGCCGATACCGAACGACACGCGGCAACGGCCGGCAAACCGCGTGGCCAGTTCGATGGCGCGCGGAATGGTCAGACTATCGGAAAACACCAGCGTTTTGGTGCGCGGATCGCAGCGGTTTTGTTCGTAATGGCGAATCATGTGTTCGCCCCAGACGAACGGATCGCCCGAATCGTGCCGTGCGCCATCGAAAAGCTTGCAGAAATACATGTCGAAATCGCGCAGGAAGGCATTCATGCCATACACGTCGGACAGCGCGATACCCAGATCGCCGCGATATTCCTTCGCCCAGACTTCGAGGGCGTACACCTGCGAATCGCGCAGACGCGGGCCCAATGCCTGGCACGCCTGAAGATACTCGTGTCCCATCGTTCCCAGCGGCAGCACGCCGTGGCGCTTGGCCAGCAGCACGTTGCTCGTGCCGGCGAAATGCTGGCCCATCTGGGCCTTCATGGTAGTGACGACTTCTTCGTGCCAGGCGCCGGAGAACCGCCGGCGCGTACCGTACTCGGCCACCCGAAAGTCGGCCAGCGCCGGATCGTCGATCACCAGTTTCATCTTCGACTGCAGACGCTCGCGGCCCTCTTCCCATTGCGGTGAGCGCTGCGTATTGCGGAAATACACCTCGTTGACGATCGCCAGCACCGGAATCTCAAACAGAATCGTGTGCAGCCACGGCCCTTTGACGTTGATCGCAATCTCGCCCGAATGGCCATCCGGCTCGATGGAGATGCAACGCTCCGGCATGTGAAAGAGCTCAAGGAAATCGACGAAGTCGCTCTTGATGAATCGCAGGCTCTTCAGATAGTTGAGTTCATCGGTCGTGAACCGCAACTGGCACAGGCTGTGCACCTCGGCCCGGATCTCGTCCAGATACGGGCGCAAGTCGATATTCGGGGTCCGGCATTTGTACCGGTACTCCACCTGCGCCGCCGGGAAATGGTGCAGCACGACTTGCATCATGCTGAACTTGTACAGATCCGTATCGAGTAACGAGGTAATGATCATGGTGTCTTGTCGTATTTTGCGCACACAGTAGCACAGCCAGGAGGCCCGGTATGGCGTCTTATGCCCCCTGTCCATATAGATGAAGGGGGTTATATGGTCCCTGGCGGCGCCGACCGGGTAAAATGCGAGATTGACTCAAAAAGCACGGACCGGAGTACCGCATGACCCATGTCGTCACCGAAAACTGTATCAAATGCAAGTTCACCGACTGTGTGGACGTATGCCCGGTCGACTGTTTTCGCGAAGGCCCAAACTTTCTGATCATCGATCCCGACGAATGCATCGATTGCGCGGTGTGCATTCCCGAGTGCCCTGCCAACGCCATCTTCGCTGAAGAAGACGTGCCGCAGGATCAGCTCGCGTTCATCGCGCTCAACGCCGAACTGTCCAGCGAGTTCAAGTCGATCAGCCGCGCGAAAAAGCCGCTGCCCGATGCCGACGAGTGGAACGGCGTACCGGACAAACTGCAGCATCTCGAGCGTTAAGCCGATCACCGGCCGATGACCGACGCCAAGTACACCCGCCAAACCGTCACCGCAGTCGATACCTGGGTGGCGGATAAGCTCTTCTCGCTGCGCACCACGCGCGATGCCGGCTACGTCTACCAGGCGGGCCAGTTCGCGCGCCTGGGCCTGCCGGCGCTGGACGATCCCGAAGGGCCGCCCACACTCTGGCGCGCCTACTCGATGGTGACCGCCCCCGGCGACGCGGGCCTGGAGTTCTACTCCATCGTGGTGCCCGACGGCGAATTCAGCCCGCGGCTGGCCGCTTTGCAGCCGGGCGATGCGATCTACATCGACAAAACGCCGTTCGGGTTTTTGACCCTCGACCGCTTCGCACCCGAAGGCGATCTGTGGCTGCTTGCCACCGGTACCGGCCTGTCGGCTTATATGTCGCTGCTGCGCGATCCGGAAACCTGGCGGCGCTACCGCCGCATCTTATTGGTGCATGGCGTACGGCACCTGGAAGAGTTGGCGTATGCCGACACGATAAGGGGCTGGCGCGATGCGCCGCCGGTGGATTCCGCCCGTCTGGTGTATCTGCCGATCGCCACCCGCGAGCCGTCGGGCGACCTGCCGCAAGCGCGCCTCACCACGCTGATCGAAGATGGGCGGCTCGAAGCCCTCGCCGGTCTGCCCCTGGATCCGGCGCAGGCGAAGATTATGCTGTGCGGCAACCCCGAGATGCTGAGCGCGGCGCGCAAACTGCTAGCTGATCGGGGTTTTGCGCCCGGACGCCGGGGTATCCCCGGCAATCTGGCCGTCGAGAATTACTGGTAATTGCGCCTCCTGCGCCTTGCCCCGCAGTCCTTTTTGGAAGCGAACCGATGCTGTATCAACTGCATGAAATCCAGCGCGCCTTTTTGACGCCCATCGCTGCCTTTACCGACCTGGGCTCGCAGCTGTTTTCCAATCCATTCAGTCCGCTGGCCTATACGCCGCTATCGCGGCAGATCGCCGCCAGCTACGAACTCGTCCACCGGATCGGCAAAGAGTACGAGAAACCCGCCTGGCAATTGCCGACGACCGAGGTGGGCGGCAAAACCGTCGCCGTCACGGAGCGCGTGGCTGTCGCCAAGCCGTTCTGCAATCTGATTCACTTCGAACGCGCCACACCGAAGGGCCATGCCGCCGATCCGCGCGTACTGCTGGTGGCGCCGCTGTCGGGTCACCATGCCACGCTCCTGCGCGATACCGTGCGCACGCTGATGCCCGAGCACGATGTGTACGTGACCGACTGGATCGATGCGCGCATGGTGCCCGTGTCGGCCGGCCCGTTTCATCTGAATGATTATGTTCACTACATTCAGGACTTCATCCGCGCGCTCGGCCCGGACGTGCATGTGATTTCCGTCTGTCAGCCCACGGTGCCGGTACTGGCCGCCATCTCGCTGATGGCGCAGGAGAACGACCCCTGCCAGCCCAAGACCATGACGATGATGGGCGGGCCGATCGATCCGCGCGAGTCACCCACGCAGGTGAACAGTCTGGCCGAAACCAAACCGTTCGAATGGTTCGAAAGCCAGCTGATTCATCGGGTGCCCGGGCGCCACCCCGGCGTCGGGCGCCGTGTGTATCCGGGCTTTCTGCAGCACGCCGGCTTCGTGGCGATGAACCCCGACCGCCATATGCAGTCGCACTACGATTTCTACCAGGATCTCGTGCGCGGCGATGACAGCGATGCCGAAAGCCACCGCCGCTTCTACGACGAGTACAACGCCGTACTGGATATGCCTGCGGAGTTCTATCTCGACACGATCCGCATGGTGTTCCAGGAGTATCAACTGCCGCGCGGACTGTGGCAGGTGGACGGCGTCACCGTCGATCCGTCGGCCATCGAGAACGTTGCCCTGCTCACCGTCGAAGGCGAGTTGGACGACATCTCCGGTCAAGGCCAGACGCGCGCGGCGCAGAAGTTGTGCGCCAATATCCCCGCAGGCGACAAGCAGCATTTCACCGCGCCGGATTGCGGCCATTACGGCATCTTCTCGGGCCGTCGCTGGCGCACCCTCGTCTATCCGAAAATTGCGGCCTTCATCCACGACCACGCTTGAGTTTTCCTTGTGACCGCTGTTGCTTTACTGATCGACCGGCTCGACGCCCGACTGCCCCAGACCCAATGCCGGCAATGCGGCTATGACGGGTGCCGTCCGTACGCCGCGGCCATGGCCGAAGATGGCGCGCCCATCGATCGCTGCCCGCCGGGCGGACAAGCCGGCGTGCAAGCCTTGGCCGATGTACTCGATGTGCCCGCGCCGCCGCTCGACCTGAGCCGCGGGCGGCCGGTGCCCTTGCAGGTGGCGGTGATCGACGAAGCGCATTGCATCGGCTGTACGCTCTGCATTCAGGCGTGCCCGGTCGATGCGATCGTCGGCGCCAATAAGCGCATGCATACGATTCTGCCCGACGTGTGCACCGGATGCGATCTGTGCGTTGCACCCTGTCCGGTCGATTGCATCAGCATGGTGCCGGCGGGCCGGGCATGGACGGCCGACGATGCAGCCCTCGGCCGGCAGCGGCATCGTGCCTATCTGACACGCCAGCAGCGCGCGCGCGCGGCCGCCGACGTGCCGGTGGCGCCGGCCGACGATGAGGCCGTCGACAAAAAACGCGCCGCCATCGCCCAGGCCCTGGCGCAGGCGCGTGCGCGTCGAGAGCAACGCCGGCCATGAACGCGCAAAAGCGACTGGAAATTTTCACGCGCCTGCGCGCCGCCAATCCCAGCCCCAAGACCGAACTCGAATACGACACGCCATTCCAGTTGCTCATCGCGGTGCTGCTTTCGGCACAGGCGACGGACAAATCGGTCAACCTCGCCACGCGCCGATTCTTTCCCGAGCATGGCACACCGCAAGGGTTGTTCGACTTGGGCGTGGAAGGCGTGGCCGAACGCATCAAAACCATCGGCCTGTACAAAACCAAAGCCAAGAACGTCGTGGCCACGTGCCGCATCCTGCTCGATACGTATGCGGGCGACGTCCCGCGAACCCGCGAGGCGCTTGAAAGCCTGCCGGGAGTGGGCCGAAAAACCGCCAACGTCGTGCTCAACACGGCATTCGGCGAAGCCGCCATGGCGGTGGATACGCATATCTTTCGCGTCGCCAACCGCACGCATCTTGCATTGGGCAAGAATGTGGTCGAAGTCGAGCATAAGCTTATGCGATTCGTGCCCCGCGACTTTCTGCTGGACGCCCACCATTGGCTCATCCTGCATGGGCGCTATGTGTGCGTGGCACGCAAGCCCAAATGCCCGCAATGCGGCATTGAGGATTTGTGCGAGTACAAGCACAAAACCGCCGCCAACGCCGCCTGACGCCTGCCGATTCGAGCGCCGTTCGTGACGGCATGGCGATCGTTCACGTTGCACCGCACCTATGACAAACCCGCATAGCAATGCGCGTCTGACGTCCGTATTCTTGCCGCAACGACTAAAAGAAAAGTACCCGTTGCGGCGCAAAAAAAATGGACGAGACAATCCTGCAAACGCGTGGCCTGACCAAAGAGTTTCGTGGTTTCGTCGCGGTCAATAATGTCGATCTGAACGTCAAGCGCGGTCAGATCCATGCCTTGATCGGTCCCAATGGGGCCGGCAAGACCACCTGCTTCAATTTATTGACCAAATTCCTCACGCCCACGCGTGGGCAGATCCTGTTCAATGGCGCCGACATCACTGGCGAACGTCCCGCGCAGATCGCGCGGCGCGGCATCATCCGCTCGTTTCAGATCTCGGCGGTGTTTCCCCATCTCACGGTGCTGGAAAACGTGCGCATCGGTCTGCAGCGTGCCACGGGCCTGTCCTACCGATTCTGGCAAAGCGATCTGCGTCTGAAGCATCTCGACGCGCCGGCCCGTGCGCTATTGGAAACCGTCGACCTCGCCGAGTTCGCGGACGAAATGACCGTCAATCTGCCCTACGGCCGCAAGCGCGCGCTCGAGATCGCGACCACGATGGCGATGGAGCCGGAGCTCATGCTGCTCGACGAGCCCACACAGGGTATGGGGCACGAAGACGTCGACCGCGTGACCAAGTTGATCAAGCGCGTGTCGGTGGGCCGCACCATTCTCATGGTCGAACACAATATGAACGTGGTGTCCTCGATCGCCGACACGATTACCGTGCTTGCGCGCGGCGCCGTGCTCGCCGAAGGGCCGTACGCCAGCGTCTCCAAAAATCCCGCTGTCATGGAAGCCTATATGGGCACCACCGACGGCGCCTTGCAAGGGGCCCACGCATGACGACCACCGCCGCTCTCCAGATCCGCGGCCTGCAAGCCTGGTATGGGGAGTCCCATATTCTGCATGGCGTGGATCTGACCGTCGCACCCGGCGAAGTCGTGACCCTGCTCGGCCGCAACGGTGCCGGCCGCACAACCACCCTGCGCGCGATCCTCGGCCTCACCGGCTCGCGCAAAGGTTCGGTGTGCATTCACGGCACCGAAAGCATCGGCTTGCCCACGTACAAGATTGCGCATCTGGGCATCGGTTATTGCCCGGAAGAACGCGGCATCTTCTCCAGCCTGTCGTGCGAGGAAAATCTTCTTCTGCCCCCGCCTGTCGGCGCGCTGGGCGGCGGCATGTCGCTGTCCGAAATCTACGAGATGTTCCCCAACCTGCAGGAGCGGCGCCATTCGCAAGGCACCCGCCTGTCTGGCGGCGAACAGCAGATGCTGGCGGTCGCACGCATTCTGCGCACCGGCGCCAATCTGCTGCTGCTGGACGAAATTTCGGAAGGTCTGGCGCCCGTGATCGTGCAGGCATTGGCACGCATGATCAAGACGCTCAAGAGCCGCGGCTACACGATCGTCATGGTCGAACAGAACTTCCATTTCGCCGCCCCCCTGGCCGATCGCTTCTACGTGATGGAGCATGGCCGCATCGTCGAACACTTCGATGCATCGGCGCTGGCGGAAAAACAAGACACCTTGAATGAGTTGCTGGGCGTGTGAGCGCGCCGCGGGCACGATCGGCGACGGTTGCCGCCGCGCCGTGCGCCCGTCGCCTCCCGCCCGAAAGAAGGATTGAGCAGTCAGGCAGTCGGCAGTAAACATGATTTAAGAACCGGGCAGAGCCCGGCATCAAAAAAGACGAGGAGTCGAGACATGAAGTTGCATACCATCACTGCTGCGCTGGCACTCGCTGGCTTGGCTGCGGCGCCGCTGGCGGCCACGCAGGCGCAAGGCATTTCCAATGACGTCATCCGCATCGGCTTCATTTCCGATCTCTCCGGCGTGTACTCCGACATCGACGGGCGCGGCGGTATCGAAGCCATCCGCATGGCGATCGAAGACGCCGGCGGCGAAATCAACGGCAAGAAGATCGAATTGCTCACCGCCGACCATCAGAACAAGGCGGACATCGCTTCGGCGCGCGCACGCGAATGGTTCGATCAGCAAAACATGGACATGCTGGTGGGCGGCACCAACTCCAGTACCGGTCTGGCCATGGCCGCCATTGCCGGCGAAAAGAAGAAGCCTTTCTTCCCGATCGGCGCCGGTGCCTCCGACCTCACCAATTCGCAGTGCACGCCCTACACCATCCACTACGCATACGACACCGTGGCGCTGGCACGGGGCACGGGTTCGGCCGTGGTGAAGAACGGCGGCAAGAGCTGGTTCTTCCTGACCGCCGACTACGCCTTCGGTCACGCGCTCGAGCGCGACACGGCCGCGGTCGTCAAAGCGGCCGGCGGCGAAGTGAAGGGCACCGTGCGCGCCCCGCTCGCCACAGCCGACTTCTCGTCGTTCCTGCTGCAGGCGCAGAGTTCCAAGGCACAGATCCTGGGTCTGGCCAACGCCGGCGGCGATACGATCAACTCGATCAAGGCCGCCAACGAATTCGGCATCACGCCCACGATGAAAATGGCCGGCCTGCTGGTGTTCATCAACGATGTGCACTCGCTCGGGCTGCAGGCCACGCAAGGCTTGTATCTGACCGACAGCTGGTACTGGGATCAAAGCGATGAGGCACGTGCCTGGAGCAAGCGCTTCGAAGACAAGATGAAGCGCAAGCCGTCGTCCATTCAGGCCGCCGATTACTCGGCCGTGGCTTTCTATTTGAAGGCGATCAAGGCCACCGGTACCGACGATGCCGATACGCTGATGAAATGGATGCGCAGCAACAAGGTCGACGATTTCTACGCCAAGGGCGGCGTGGTGCGTGAAGACGGCCGGATGGTGCACGACATGTACCTGTTCCAGGTCAAGACGCCGGCCGAATCCAAGGGACCGTGGGATTACTACAAGACGATCGCCACGCTGCCCGGCGACGAGGTCTACACCAAACTGTCCGAGTCGACCTGCAAACTCGTCAAGAAGTGATCCATGACTGAACTCTTCGGCATTCCACTGCCGGCGCTGTTGGGACAGTTGCTGCTGGGCCTGGTCAACGGGTCCTTCTACGCCATGCTGTCGCTCGGCCTGGCGGTTATCTTCGGTCTGCTCAACGTCATCAACTTCGCGCATGGCGCGTTGTACATGATGGGCGCCTTCGTGGCATGGCTGGGGTTGACCTACCTGGGCTTGAACTACTGGGTGATGCTGGTGCTCGCGCCCATCGTCGTCGGGATATTTGGCATCATCATCGAACGGCTGTTGATGCGGCATATCTACAAGCTCGATCACTTGTATGGGCTCTTGCTCACCTTTGGGCTCACGCTCCTGATCGAGGGTGTGTTTCGCAGTTTCTTCGGCGTGTCGGGGCAACCCTATCCCACGCCGGAACTGCTGCGCGGCGCCACCAACCTCGGCTTCATGGTGCTGCCCAACTATCGGGCCTGGGTGGTCGTGGCCTCGGTCACGGTGTGCCTGATCACCTGGTTCGTGATCGAACGCACCCGGTTGGGCGCACTGCTGCGCGCCGGCACGGAAAACCCCAAGCTCGTCGAAGCGTTCGGGGTCAACGTGCCGCGCATGGTCATGCTCACCTATGGGTTCGGCGTGGGCCTGGCGGGCTTCGCGGGGGTGCTGGCCGCCCCCGTGCTGCAGATCTCGCCGCTCATGGGATCCAACCTCATCATCGTGGTGTTTGCCGTGGTCGTCATCGGCGGCATGGGCTCGATCCTGGGCGCCATCGTCACGGGTTTGGGCCTGGGCGTGATCGAGGGGATGACCAAGGTGTTCTGGCCTGAGGCCTCGAGCACGGTGGTCTTCATCATCATGGCGATCGTGCTGCTCATTCGTCCGGCCGGCCTGTTCGGAAAAGAAAAATGAAACGTCACGCTCTCGGTTATCTGGCCTTCGCCGTCATCGTGGCGATTCTGCCCTTTGTCGGCGTGTACCCCATCTTCGTCATGAAGGTGCTGTGTTATGCGCTTTTCGCCTGCGCATTCAATCTGCTGCTGGGGTTCACCGGCCTGCTCTCGTTCGGCCATGCCGCCTTTCTCGGCACGGCGGCTTACGTCACAGGGCACGCGATCAAGATCTGGGGCCTGCCCACCGAACTCGGCTTGCTGGCCGGCGTCGGCGCAGCCGCCTTGCTGGGCCTGGTGATGGGCGCCGTCGCCATCCGGCGCAGCGGCATCTACTTCGCGATGATCACGCTGGCACTCTCGCAGATGGTGTTCTTCTTCTTCCTGCAGGCGCGCTTCACGGGCGGCGAAGATGGATTGCAGGGCGTGCCACGCGGCACGTTGCTGGGCATCATCGATCTGAGCCGCGACCTCAATCTCTATTACGTCGTGCTCGGCATTTTCGCATTGGGCTTCTTCATCATCTGGCGCACGGTCAACTCGCCGTTCGGCCAGGTCTTGAAAGCACTGCGTGAGAACGAGCCCCGCACCGTCTCGCTGGGCTACGACGTCGAACGCTTCAAGCTCCTCGCGTTCGTGTTGTCGGCCGCCTTGGCCGGCTTGGCCGGCAGTGCCAAAACGCTCGTGTTCGTCTCGGCCACCCTCTCGGACGCCACCTGGCAGATGTCCGGACTCGTGATCCTGATGACGCTGATCGGCGGCCTCGGCACCCTCACCGGCCCCGTACTGGGTGCTTTCGTGGTCGTTCTGCTCGAGAACAAAGTGGGCGACATGGGCGTGGCCCTGGCGCGCATGACCGGTGTGGAATGGTTCGCGGGCCTGGGCGAATCGGTCACGATCGTGATCGGGCTGATTTTCATCATCTGCGTGATGGCCTTCCGCCGCGGCATCGTGGGCGAGATCGGTGCATTGATCGACCGGCGCCGCCAGGCAACCGCACGCCCCGTGTAGCGCGCCACCCGATCCTCAACGCGTGACGTCAGTATCGACAGGCGCCCTCGGGCGCCTGTTGCCGTTTACCGATCGTCCAGCGCCGCCCCCGGCAGCGGATCCAATCGGCAGGTATCGCGACCGCTGATGCCTCTGCGCAGGAAAGCCGGCTCCGGTGTGCCGATATGCGAGCGCCAGTCCGAATACATCATCCGCCAGGCATCACGGCTGTCGAAAGCACCCAGTTCACCCACCTTGCCCACCCAGTAATTCGTCAGCGTTTCGCGCTCGGCAGCGGTAAAACGATCGTCTTCACCGGTGTCGCGATAGGTGAGCACCAGGCCCATCATCGCTTCTGGAATCTGCTCGATTTGCGCCGCGAAGAAGTAGCAGCTGCGCACGGCATCGAGGGAGAGCGCCCGGTACTCGGCTTTGAAATACGGCGCGCGTTCGTTCTGCTCGGTGGCCAGGATGCCCACGTTGTACAGCGCCAATCCGTCGCCGTTTTGCGCAGCGCGCGTCAACCACCTCGCGCCTTCCGGCCGATTGTTGCTCAGCACCGGATTATCGGGATCGCGATCGTAGATCTGCTTCCACATCGCATAAGACCATGTGGTGGGCGGGCTGCGCGAGTCCCAATAACGCAAACCCAGCCAGCGCTGCGCCGGTGGATAGCCTGCTTTCGCCGCATTCAGCAACGCATCGCCGGCACGCACGGCGCACACCGGCACGTCGGGATCGTCATTGCACCAGCGATCCAGTTCCATCAGGGCCGGCGGAAAACCTGCATCGGCTGCTCGCAGCAACCAGGTCCAGGCCTGTGCCCGATCGTCAGCCGATTGCGCGTGACGCAGTCGGCGTGCTGCTTCGAGGGCACCCTGCGGCAAGCCCGCCGTGGCTGCCTGCACGATCAACGCCAACTCGCCAGCGGGATCGCGCACCGCGCCCGGTTCGCCTCGGCTCAGTTGGGCTGCATTGAACAGCGCCCGCCGTTGCCCCTGCTTCGCTGCGCGAGCGTTCCAAAGACGTGCCTCAACAGGATCATTCGCCCCGCCCCAACCATTGAGCAGCATGCGCGCCAGCGATGCCTGAGCGTCCGCATGGCCCCGCTCGGCGGCGGCGCGATAGCGTCGCTGTGCTTGCGGCAAATCCTGTTGGACATGGCGGCCGTCTTCCACCAGCACAGCCATCGCATATTGCGCGTCCGGCGCGGCGCTGCCCGCGTCATGCAGAATGCGTTCGACGTCGGCGGGCGACCAGCCGTCCGGATCGACGTCATACCAGTACACCGCCGGCAACCAAGGCGGACGGGTGATGACGTCGGCCGTTGGAAGTGGCGTCGTTCCAGCACGCGGAGCACTGTTGGCCTGTGACCGTGACGGTGATGGTGACAGCGACTGTGACAGCGACTGTGATGGTGACGGCGAATCTGACGGCGACTCTGACGGCGACTGCAACCGTGGTTGCGACTGCGCCGCTGCGGAGGCCGGTCCTCCACCATGTTCGGCCGCAACCGCTTCCGAACCTGATAAAGCCGCCATCACCGCAATCGTGTACAGCGCCGCTTGCAGACGCCTCGAGCCGTTGAACATCACATTCCATTCAGAAAACAAAACAGGCGCCGTTGGCGCCTGTCAGGGGATTAGTGGGTACGCGCAAACCACACGCGACCGTGCACGCTATGCGCAAACCATCACGCGGCTTCCTGTTGCTTACCCAGCCCCAGATAGCTTTCGATCACGCGCGGATTGCCCGCCAGCTCATGTGCCGGACCGGACAATATCACTTCTCCGGTTTCCAGCACATAGCCGTGATCGGCCACTTGCAGCGCGGCGCGTGCATTCTGCTCGACCAGCAGGATGGCCACGCCCGTTTGACGCAGTTGCGAAACGATGTGGAAGATCTCGCGCACGATGCGTGGGGCGAGTCCCAAACTGGGCTCGTCCAGCATCAGCACGCGCGGCTTGGCCATCAAGGCGCGGCCCACGGCCAGCATCTGGCGCTCGCCGCCCGACAATGTACCGGCCTGCTGCGCGCGCCGTTCGCGCAACCGCGGGAACAACTCGAAGACGTCCTGCATGGTTTCGCGCCAGCCCGATTCGCGCGCGCGATAGCGGCGGAAACCGCCCAGCAGCAGGTTGTCCTCAACGGACATGCTGCCGAAAAGTTCGCGCCGCTCGGGCACCAGCGAGAGGCCGACGCCCACGCGCCGCTCGACGCTCCAGCCTGAAATATCCTGGCCGTCGTAGGTGACCTGGCCGGTGGCGTGGCCTGTTTGCGGCAAGGCGCCCATGATCGCGTTGAGCATCGTGGATTTACCTGCGCCATTGGCGCCGATCACCGTGACGATGCTGCCGGGCGCGACCGACAGCGTGGCGCCCGATAGCGCGCCGACTTTGCCGTAGCGCGCTGCCAGATCGCGCACTTCAAGAATGGGTTGCGTCGTCATCATGCGACTCCGGTAGCGTTGGCAGGATGGGCGGGCGCGACAGGCGCGACAGGCGCGGCAGGCGTTGCCGACTGCGGCAACGTGCCCGGCATGTCTTCGTCGATACCGCCCAGATACGCTTCCAGCACGGCCGGATTGCGCTGCACATCGGCCGGCACGCCTTCGGCGAGCTTGGTGCCGAAATCCATCACCACCAGGTGATTGGTCAAACGCATCACGAAATCCATGTCGTGCTCAACCAGCAGAATGCTCATGCCCTCTTCACGCAGTTGCGACAGCACCCGTGCCAGATCCTGCTTTTCCTTGTAGCGCAGGCCGGCGGCGGGCTCGTCAAGCAGCAGCAGCACCGGATCCGTGGCCAAGGCACGTGCGATCTCGAGAATGCGCTGCTGACCCAATGCGAGGTTGCCCGCCTGTTCGTACAGATAGTCGCCCAGACCCACACGCTGCAATTGACGCGCGGCTTCGTGCAGCAACTGTGCTTCGCGCGCGCGATCGGTGTGCAACGCACCGGCCGCCACACCCACTTCAGTGCGCAGATGCGCACCCAAGGCCACGTTTTCAATCACAGACATACCGGGCAATAGCTGCACATGCTGGAACGTGCGCCCAACCCCTTGCTTGGCGATGGCGCGCGCACTCAACCCGTCGATGCGTTGGCCGCGAAACCGCACCTGGCCGCGGGTGGCGGGCAAAACGCCGGTGATCAGATTGAACGTCGTGCTCTTGCCGGCGCCGTTGGGGCCGATCAAGCCCACGATCTCGCCGGTACGCACATTGAAGCTGATGTCGTTGACTGCCACCAGGCCGCCGAATTCCTTGCGAATGGCATCCACCTCGAGCACATGTTCGGTGGGCGCATCGCGCTCGCGCTTGGGCAGCGCCGGAGCTTCGGGCGGTGCAGGCGCATGGCGACGCGAGCCGGCGCCACCGGTCAAACGACGAAACAACCCGCTCAAGATCGGCCACAAGCCATCGCGTGCATATTGCAGCACGAGCACCAGCATCACACCGAACACGATCAGTTCGAAGTTGGCATCCGTATTGAACAAGCGCGGCATCCAGTTCTGGATCTGGTCCTTCAGGATCAGAATCACGGCCGAGCCCAGCAGTGCGCCCCACACATAGCCTGCGCCGCCCACAACGGCCATGAACAGGTACTCGATGCCGTAGTTCAGCCCGAACGGACTCGGACTGACGGCGCGCTGCATGTGCGCGTACAGCCAGCCGGACACACACGCCAACAGCGCGGCATAAACGAAGATGATGATCTTGTAGGCGGCGGTGTTCACCCCCATCGATTCGGCCATGCCCGCGCCGCTCTTGAGTGCACGGATGGCACGCCCAGGGCGCGAATCGAGCAGATTGTGCGTGGCCCACACCGCCAGCAACACGAGTACCCAGATCAGGTAGTACATATTGCGCCCGCCGCTGAGCGACCACCCGAAAAACGTGAGCGGTGCAATGCCGGCGATCCCGTCGTGCTTGCCCAGCGCTTCCATATTGCCGAACAGATAGAAGAGCGACAGACTCCAGGCGATGGTGCCCAAAGGCAGATAGTGGCCCGACAGGCGCAACGTAATCGCGCCCAGCGTAAAGGCGATCAACGCCGTAAGCACCAGGCCCGCAACCAGCGCCAACCAGGGCGACACGCCGTATTGGGTGGTAAGCCACGCCGTGGTGTAGGCGCCCACGCCCACGAAGGCCGCCTGACCGAACGAGGTCAAACCGCCCACGCCGGTAAGCAGCACGAGACCCAGCACGACCAGACTGGCCAGGCCGATGTAATTGAGTTGGGTGATCCAGAACTCAGGCGTGGCCGTCGTCATGGGCAACACGGCCAGCACGACGACGAACAGCGCGATCAACACATGATTCTTGCGCATGATTTATTCCTCGTCGTCCACGTGATGACTGCCGAACGAGCGCCACAACAGCACCGGAATGATCAACGTAAACACGATGACTTCTTTGTAGGCACTGGCCCAGAAAGACGAAAAGGCCTCGAGAATGCCGACCAGCAATGCGCCGGCTGCGGCCACCGGATAACTCACCAGGCCACCGATGATGGCGCCCACGAAACCTTTCAACCCGATCAGAAAGCCGGTGTCGTAGTACACGGTCGTGACCGGTGCGATCAACATCCCCGACACGACACCGATGGCCACTGCGAGCGTAAAGGTGAGCGTGCCCGACATCGTCGTGCTGATGCCAACGAGACGCGCGCCGCGCCGGTTGACCGCCGTCGCGCGCAATGCGCGGCCATACAGCGTTTTACCGAAGAACAGCCATAGGGCGATGATGAGCGCCGCGCACGTGCCGACCACGAACAGACTCTGCGCCGACCACGTCATGAAACCGAGGTCGACCTGCCCCGATACGAAGGGCGGCGTGCGCCAACCTTCGGCGCCGAAGAACACGAGCGCCAATCCCATCAATGCGAAGTGCAGGGCAACCGACACGATCAGCAGCACCAGCACCGTGGCTTCCGCAAGCGGTTGATAGACGATCCGATAGACCATCGGCCCCATCGGCACCACCAGGATGAGCGTGACGATGATGTTCAGCCACAGATTGCGATCCGGTGCCACGAACTGCATCGTGGCCCACAACACGGCAAGCGGCAGGGCCACGTACGTGATCGCCGTGCGCAACAGTCCGGCCCAGGCGCCGGTACGAATGGCACGGCCGATTTCGAGCAGCAGCACAATGGCGCCCAGCATGGGCATCAGATAGGCCGTGCCGGGAACGCGGCCGTTGACCAGCATGGCCAAGGTGAGCGCACCGAACGCGACGAATTCGCCCTGCGGGATGAAAATGACGCGGGTAACCGCGAAGACGAGCACGAGCGCCATGCCCAGCAGTGCATAAATGGCGCCGTTGACAATGCCGTCCTGCAACAGGATCAGCGCAATTGTTGAGTCCATCGAACCACTATCGTGTTATCGGTATGCGGCCCGTCGCCATCCGCGAGCGGCGACGGCCTATGTCACGACGCCGGCCATGCGGCCGGCGTCCCCTGCCTGATATGGTGACACACCCGCCGGTCAGAGACCCGGCTGATATACCCACTTGCCGTTTTCGACTTTCACCATCACACGTGAGCGCTCGTCAAAACCGGCATGATCCGTCGGGCTCATATTGAACACACCTTGCGAAGCCGGCACGTTCTTCAAGCCTTCGAGCGCATCGCGCATGGCGACGCGAAACTCGGGCGTGCCCGGCTTGGCGCCGGACTTCAACGCGACCGGCAAGGCGGCCGTCACCAATTGACCGGCATCCCACATATGGCCGCCGAACGTGTTGGTCGAGCCTTCGCCGTGCGCTTTCTCATACGCCTGGATGTAGGTCAGGGCCGACTTCTTGACGGGGTTGCTGTCGGGCAATTGCGCGGCGACGAGCAACGGACCGGCCGGCAGGAGCATGCCGTCGCAATCCTTGCCACACACACGCAGCACATCGTTATTGGCCGACCCGTGCGTTTGGTAGATCGTGCCGCCGTAATTGCGGGCCTTCAGTTCCTTTTGCGGCAAGGCCGAGGGCGTGCCTGCACCGGCGATCAGGATCGCATCGGGCTTGGAGCCGACCAGCTTGAGCACCTGGCCCGTCACGCTGGTGTCGGTGCGGCTGTACTTCTCGATCGCGACGATCTCGATGTTCTTGGTGGCGGCGGCCTTCTTCATCACGTCCAGCCAACCGTCGCCGTAGGCGTCGGCAAAGCCGATGAAGCCCAGGGTCTTCACCTTGTTCTTGGCCATGGCGTCCACAAGGGCACTGGCCATCAACGCATCGTTTTGCGGGGTCTTGAACACCCAGCGGCGCTTCTCATCGATAGGCTCGACGATCTTGGCGCTGGCCGCAACGCTGATCATCGGCGTCTTGGTTTCCGCGGCGACGTCGACCATGGCAAGCGAACCCGGGGTGACGGAGGTGCCCACCAGCACGTCGACATTGTCTTCCGTGATCAACTTGCGGGCGTTGCGGACGGCCTGCGTGGTATCTGTGGCGTCGTCCAGCACGATCCACTCGACCTTTTGACCGGCCACTTCACGCGGCAACAGGGCCACGGTATTGCGCTCCGGGATGCCCAGCGACGCGGCCGGGCCCGTACTGGCGACGGTCACGCCGATCTTGACCTGCGCCGAGCTTGCCAGCGGAAATGCCAGGGCCAGCGACATTGCGGCCACAGTGAGGCCGAAACGTGGGGAACGCATCATGGTTTTGTCTCCGAGTCGACCCTTTTGTCCACCGTCGAGGGTGATACAGGGCCTGGTTAAAGTAATACACAAAAACGTATTATAGGTTCAAAACAGTATCACATCACACTTGGAACGACCCGTGGATTACCCCAACCCGGCCCGTCAAATGCATTTGTTATTGTCTAATAAGTGTGTCAGACCCCAGGGGGAAGCGTCAGCTAGGGGATTCCCTGCATTGCCTCGTTTAAGATGCGTGTATAGCACCCCGATGAAGGCGCCGAACCAATCCCCGGTACGGCGCTCCAAGATCAGGGTTCACGCGCTATCAATATTGGAGACCGTTCATGGACAAGCCCGTCACGCCAGAAAAAGTCGTCAAGAGCGATGCCGAATGGCGCGCGCAACTGTCGCCTGAAGAATTTTTCGTTGCCCGAGAGAAGGGTACCGAGCGCGCGTTCACCGGGCGCTATTGGGATACCACCACCCCCGGCATCTATCGCTGTGTGGGTTGCGGCACTGCCCTCTTCGCTTCGGATACCAAGTTCGACGCCGGCTGTGGCTGGCCGAGCTATTTCGAGCCGCTCGATCCTGCCCTGGTGCGCGAAGAGCGCGATGTGAGCCACGGCATGGTGCGCACGGAAGTGATGTGCAATGTGTGCGACTCGCATCTGGGCCATGTGTTTCCCGATGGTCCGCCGCCGACCGGTCTGCGCTATTGCATCAATTCCCTGTCGATGACGTTCGAGCCCGCTGAATGAAGAAGTTTCTGTTCGACCTGTTTCCGCTGATTCTGTTTTTTCTGGCGTATCGCTATACCGAGATCTATACCGCCACGGCGGTCGCCATCGGCGCCTCCGTGCTGCAGATTCTGTGGCTCAAGCTCACCGGCAAGGCAATCGAAACCACGCACTGGATCAATCTTTCCGTGATCGTGATCTTCGGCGGTGCCACCCTGTGGCTCAAGAGCGACGTGTTCATCAAGTGGAAACCGACCGTACTGTATTGGTTGTTTGCCGCAGCGCTGCTGATCGGCCGCTTCGCCATGGGCAAGAACCTCATCAAGCACATGCTCGGCAAGCAGATCGTGATGGCCGATGCCGCCTGGGATCGTCTGAACACCATGTGGGCCACGTTCTTCGTGGCCGCCGGGGCACTCAATCTGTATGTGGCGTTTTCAGGCCACTTCACCGAATCGCAGTGGGTGAACTTCAAAGTATTCGGGTTGATGGCGTTGCTGGTGATCTTCGTGATCGGTCAATCGCTGTGGCTGGGCAAGCATATGCAGTCGGCCGACCCCGACCAGGCGAATGCCAATCGGAGCATCAAATGAGCGGGCACGATACCCACACGCCTGACGGACACGATCACACCGGTCACGATCCGGACCGCGGCGCGGCGACTGCCGCTGGCGGTGCCGGCGCGGCTGCCGCGGCAACGTCAGTGGGCGCCGAAAGAATGGCCTTGATTCGCACTCGCCTCGCGGCACTCGAACCCGACTTGCTCGATATCGACGACGAATCGCACCTCCACGCCGGGCACGCCGGCGCCGAGGGGGGTGCCAGCCACTTTCGCGTACGCATCGTCTCGCCCCGTTTTGCGGGCCTGACGCCTGTGGCGCGGCATCGGCTGGTGTATCATCAATTAGCCGATCTCATCCCCTTTCCCATCCACGCATTGGCGTTGGATACCCCGGCTTTCAAAGAGTAAAAGGATCGATATGAACCGTTTCATCATGCTGGCTGCTGCATGCGTTATCGCCGTGCCGGCATTCGCCCAAAACGTTGCCACCGTCAACGGTAAGCCGATCACGCAACAAAGCGTCGACCAGTTCGTCAAGCTGCTGATCAGCCAAGGGGCGACCGATTCGCCGCAGCTGCGCGAACAGGTCAAGCAAGAGATGATCAACCGTCAGGTGTTCGTGCAAGCCGCCGAATCCTCCGGCGTGGCCAAGCAAGCCGATACCCGCACGGAAATCGAACTGGCTCGCCAAGGCATCCTGGTTCGCGCATTGATGGCCGACTATCTGGCCAAGCACCCGGTCGATGCCAAGAAAGTGCAGTCCGAGTACGACAACATCAAGAAAGAACAAGCCGGCAATATGGAGTACAAGGTACGCCACATTCTGGTTCCGGACGAAAAGCAGGCCAACGACATCCTCGCTCAAATCAAGAGCGACAAGAGCAAGTTCGACGACCTCGCCAAGAAGAACTCGAAGGATCCCGGCAGCGCCGACAAGGGTGGCGATCTGGGCTGGGCGCCGCCCACCAACTACGTGCCCCCGTTCGCGCAAGCTGTGACCCAGCTGAAGAAAGGCGGCATCGTCGACAAACCCGTGCAAACCCAGTTCGGCTGGCACGTGATCATGGTCGAGGACACCCGTCCGGTGCAGTTCCCGCCGCTCGATCAGGTGCGCCCGCAGATCGAAGAGATGCTGCGTCAGCAAACGCTGAGCAAGTATCAGGAAGACCTGCGCAGCAAGGCCAAGATCCAGTAATTCCGGATCGCAGCCCAGCAAAAAAGCCTCGATAATTCGAGGCTTTTTTGTTTTTCACGCGGCAGACCATAGCGTGGGCGGCAGGCAAAGGTCGTGTTCAGGTTGGGCTTGACTCTCGTCTGCTTGAACGTCGATGTCGGCCCATCATTCGGTGGGGCTGCGCGCAGGCTTACATTCCCAGCAGTGCCTTCAGACCCTCTTCGTCCAGCACCGTCACACCCAATTCCTGGGCCTTGGTGAGTTTGCTGCCGGCATCTTCGCCCGCCACCACATAAGCGGTTTTCTTCGATACCGAGCCGCTCACTTTGCCACCCGCGGCCAGCACATAGCGCGTGGCCTCGTCGCGGGTCCAGGTGGGCATCGTGCCGGTGAGCACCAGTGTCTTGCCATCGAGGCGGTTACCGACCGGCGCCTCATCCGGCTTTGGATGAACGCCCTGCTTGGTGAGTTCGTGCACGATCTCGCGGTTGTGCGCTTCCGCGAAGAAGCGGCGGATCGACCCCGCGACCACTGGACCCACATCCGGCACCGTCAGGAGCGCGTCCTCATCGGCATCCATGATCGCCTCCATCGAGCCGAAAGTGCGCGCCACGTCGCGGGCCGTTGTTTCGCCCACGTGCCGGATACCGAGTGCAAACAGCAGACGGCTCAACGCCGGCTCTCGGGCGCGATCGATCGCTTCAATGAGGTTATCGGCCGACTTCTTGCCCAGGCGATCGTAGCTGGCCAATTCGAGCGACTTCAGGCTGTACAGATCGGCAAGCGACTTGACGCGATCGTTGTCGACCAGTTGATCGACCAGCCGTTCGCCCAAGCCCTCGATATCCAGTGCCTTGCGGCCGGCGGCGTGCAACAGGGTTTGCTTGCGTTGAGCTGCGCAAAACAAGCCGCCCGTGCACCGCGCGATCGTTTCGTCCTCGGGACGCTCGATCGCCGAACCGCATACCGGGCACTGCTTGACCATCACAAACTCGGTCGCATCCTTGGGACGCTTTTCGAGTACCGGCCCCACCACCTCGGGAATCACGTCGCCTGCGCGGCGAACGATCACGGTATCGCCGATGCGAACATCCTTGCGGCGGATCTCGTCCTCGTTGTGCAACGTGGCGTTGGTGACCGTCACGCCGCCGACGAACACCGGGGCCAACCGCGCCACCGGCGTGATCGCGCCGGTGCGGCCCACCTGCACCTCGATGGCCTCGAGTGTGGTGGTGGCCTCTTCAGCCGGATATTTGTGTGCCAGCGCGAACCGGGGCGCTCGCGCCACGAATCCCAGCACCTTTTGCGCGGGCAACGCGTCTACCTTGTAGACCACGCCATCGATGTCATAAGGCAACGTGGGCCGCAACGTGCGCACGTGCTCGTAGAAGGCCAGCAAGCCGTCCTCCCCCTGCGCCATGTGGTTGTGACGCGTATTCACCGGGAAGCCCAGTTCGGCCAGCCAGCCGAGCATTTCGCCATGCGTGTCGTAGGGCAACTCGGCAGCCGCCGCCACGCCGGGTGCCGGCTCTTCGAACGCCGCATCCGTATCGCGCGGCAAGCCCTGAACCTCGCCCCATCCATAGGCGAAGAAACGCAGATTGCGCGTTGCCGTGATCTGCGAATCCAACTGCCGCAAACTGCCGGCGGCCGCGTTGCGCGGATTCACGAACACCTTCTCGCCCCGCTTGCGCTGGGCGTCGTTCATCTTGTCGAAGTCGCTGCGATTCATCAGCACTTCGCCGCGCACTTCGAGCACGCGAGGCGCCCGGCCCTTGAGCTTGACCGGAATGATCTTGATCGTGCGGATATTGCTGGTGACATCCTCGCCCGTCTGGCCGTCGCCACGCGTAGCGGCTTGCACCAGCACGCCGTCTTCATAGCGCAGACTGATGGCCAGGCCGTCGAGCTTGAGTTCGCAAAAATAGGCGGTCTCGTCTGCCGCGCCCAACATGCCCGCGCCACGCAACGTGTCGCCCACGCGTTTGTCGAAAGCCGCCACGTCTTCGGCCTCGAACGCATTGCCCAGCGACAACATGGGTACGGCATGGCGCACGCTGGCGAAAGCCGCCGATGGCGCCGCACCCACGCGTTGCGTGGGCGATTCCGGCGTGATCAGTTCGGGATGCTCGGTTTCGAGCGTTTGCAGCGCGCGCATCAAACGATCGTAGACGGCGTCATCCACCGTAGGATCGTCTTCCACGTAATAGCGGTAATTGTGCTGCTCGATCTCGCTGCGCAAGCGGGCGGCAAGCGCCTCGGGCGATTGCGCAGTGCCTGCACCGGAGGCATCACCTGCCGCAACATCCTGCGCTGCCGCAGCTGATTCGCGCGCCAGCGCCTTTGCGGCGGCAGGCGAGCCTTCATTCGCGCGATCCTGCGCAGCGGCCGCCTTCCCAGACGGCTTGCCGGTCTTGCCGGCGCTCACGAGAACACCCGCTGCGCGCGCGCACTCCCCGAACGCAAACCTGCTTGATCAAGTTGCGAGAAGAGCTTCTGCAAACGTTCGTCGATGGCCACGTCCGAACCATCGGCCAACGGCTTGCCCTGATCGTCGACCAGATCGGCACGCAGACGCGACGCCAGCTCGCGTCCCACGTCGACCATACGGCCGAAAGCGCGCGTATCCGCAGGACTGCACGGCACGTCCAGCAACAGATTCATCTTCTCGACGCCACCCACGCCGGCATCGAACGGTGCGCCATCGCTACGCGACAGCGTGAAGCGCGCGATGCCTTCGTCGGACATCCAGGCCAGACGCGGCCCTTCGTGCACGAAGCCCATATCGCGCGCAATGGCCAGCACTTCGGCGGCCGGTTGCGCACAACCGAGCAGCAGTGTCAGGCCGACCTGGGTATCCAGCGCTGCACACACGTCATCGAGCTTGTGCGCATGTTCCAGCACCGGTTGCTGTTCAGGACCTTCAGGCGAGGCATCGAAACGCTCCGCCAGATCCTGCGCGCGAGCCCAGGCCTGCGACCATTCGATCGCCGTCAGCGGACCGCTGCGATTGGCCAGCAAGATCGCAAGCTGCAATCGGGAATAGGTTTCGTCCGAATGGATGCGGGCGCGATGGCGGCCGCCTTCGGTCTCGGCAAAGATACGCACCGGCTTGCGGCCCACATTGCGCACACTTTGCACGTGGGGCAGCAATTCGGCGCCGCGCACGGGCGAGCCGAACGTCAATTCGATCACCGCCTCGATCGCGGGATCGACTTCCTCCGCATCGTCTTGATCGCTGCCGGAGGTTGCCGCCAGGGGGGCTGCGGGCGCAGGCGCGGCCGACGCGCCTGTCACGCTGCCGCTGCCGGCGCCGAAGTTGGGCTCGCGCCGCGGCTCGGCGCTCTGCGCGCCTTTGTGCACCTTGGTCGCAGGCGCGCGCGGTTCACTTGCACCGCCGTGGCCGCCACCATGCTGCTCGGCACCCAATAAAGGATCGTGCTCGTTGGTAGGGAAATGGCTCTGCATCTTGCGCCGTACACGACGGTCCTGCCACCAGTTGAAACCCAGTACCAGCAAGATCAACAGGACGCCCAGAACAATCAGGCCAATCTGCAAATCACTCATAGTTTTTTCCCCCGTCTCGGTGAGACGGCATATTCACGTCACAGGTTTACGGTTTCGGTCGCCATTTGCAGAGCCGAGTCGATGTCCACTGCCACAATACGCGAAACGCCCTGTTCCTGCATCGTCACACCGACCAATTGTTTAGCCATCTGCATCGCTATTTTATTGTGTGAAATGAACAGAAACTGCGTTTGATCGCTCATGGCACTCACCAGGTTCGCATAGCGCTCGGTATTGGCATCGTCCAGCGGTGCATCCACCTCGTCGAGCAGGCAGAACGGCGCCGGGTTGAGCTTGAACAACGCGAACACCAACGCCGTCGCCGTGAGCGCTTTTTCGCCCCCCGACAGCAGGTGAATCGTGCTGTTGCGCTTGCCGGGCGGCTGCGCCATGATTAGCACGCCGGCATCGAGAATCTCGTCGCCGGTCATGGTGAGCTTGGCTTCGCCGCCGCCAAAAAGGCGCGGGAACAACTCGCCGAAGTGGCCGTTCACGGTGTTGAACGTCTCTTGCAACAACTCCCGCGTTTCGCGATCGATCTTGCGAATGGCGTCTTCAAGCGTTTCGATGGCCGACAGCAGATCGGCGTGCTGCGCATCCAGATAATCCTTGCGCTCGCGCGACGCCGTCAATTCGTCGAGCGCGGCAAGGTTCACGCTGCCCAGCGATTCGACTTGGCGTGAAATGCGCGCGACTTCCGACTGCAGCCACTGCGTGCGACGCCAGTCTTCCGTCTGGGCGCCGATCATGTCGGCCAGGGCCACGCGATCGACTTCGCGCGCATCCAGTTGCTCGGTGAACTGCTGCTCAGCCAGGCGCGACGCTTGTTCCTGCAACTGCAACTCGGTAATACGCGCGCGGCGCGGCTCGACCGACATTTCCTGACGCATGCGTTCTTCGTCGGCCGTGCGCAGCTCGGCGGCCAGATTGTCCATTTCGATGCGCGTGCGGGCCAGCGCCTCTTCGCGCTCGGCGCGCCCTTCCAACGCATCCTGCAGCCCGGCCTGGGCAGCCGAGGCGTCGAGCTCCTCGAGCTCCGACAGCAGTTGCTCAAGCTCCGTGGCACCGCGTTGTGCCTGATCGGTCGCCAGTTGCTGATTGCGCTGCAGGTCGTTGATCCGGACCTGCACACCGCGCTCGGCGAACTCCGCCTCTTGCGCGGCACGTTCCAGATCGCGCAAGCGCGCACGCGCGGCTTCAGCATCCGCTGCCAGCGCTTCGCCGCCGATCTCGGCATCCGAAAACGCCGATTGATGGTCGCCCAGTTCCATATCCAGCGTTTCGAAGCGGGCCTCCGCCTCTTCACGCGTGGCGCGCAGCTCTTCTTCCTGGCCTTTGATTTCCTGCAGATCGTCGTTCAGGCGGCGGGCGCGTTCACCCGATTGCTCGGCTTGCTGTTGCAGGCGCGAGTGCTCGAGCTGGATATCGTGCGCGCGGCGCGTGACTTCAGCCACGCGTTGGCGGGCCGGCCCGATCGCCTGCCCCACCTGTTGCCACGCGACTTCGGCGCGCGCCACCGCCGACCGCGATTGATCGGCGATCAATTGCTTGGCCTTGATTTCGCGCTGCAGGTTTTCGATCTCCTGCTGGCGGGCGAGCATGCCGGCCTGCTCGGAATCGGCTGCGTAGAAGCGCACGCTGTGCGCGTCGACGATATGCCCCGCCTTGACGGCATAGCTCGCGCCTTCGGGCAACGCCGCACGCCCCGCCAGAGCCTGCTGCAAACCGTCTGCCACAAAAACGCCGCGCATCCAGTCGTTCATCAGTGTGCGCAAATCCGCATCCGCGATGCGCAACACGCTGGTCAGCGGCGTCAAGCCGGCCGGTGCGGGCACCGCGGCGCCGGCCACCGGCACTTGATAAAACGCCAGGCGCGCGGGCGGCGCATCGTCGGCGAAGGCCCGTGCCCAGTCGAGGTTGCGCACCTCAAGGGCCGACAACCGCTCGCGCAACACGGCCTCGAGTGCCGGCTCCCAACCGGGCTCCACATGCAGCTTCTGCCACAGCCGTGAGAGACCCGTGAGTTCGTGCTTGGCCAGCCAGGGTTCGAGGGCACCTTGCTTCTGCACATCCTCCTGCAACTTGACCAGCGCCGTCAGCCGCGCTTCAAGGCGGGCCAACGCTTGTGCGTCTTCCTGTGCGGCGGCCTGCGCCCGCGCGCGCTCGGCATCGGCTTCGGGCACACGCGCTTCAAGCGTGGCAAGCTCGCCCTGCGCCGCTTCCAGTTGATCCTCAGCCGCCAACCTGTCACCGCCAAGCTGCTCGAGCCTGATGGGATCGGGCGCATGCAACTCGCGCAATTCCTGTTGAAGACGCTCGCGCCGCTGTTCGAGCACCTGGATCTGACGATCGGCGTCGCGTTGCGTCTGCGCAGCAAGCGCCAGATTCTGCTCCACGCGCGCCAGCCCGGCCCGCATCGCATCGCGCGCAACGGCCGCCTCGCGCACTTTGGTTTCGACAGCAGGCAATGCGGCTTGCGCGTCTTCGGCCCGGGCACGCGCTTCTTCGGTGCGCGCAGCTCCCGTGGCCAGATCCTCTTCGGCCTGTGCGATTTGCTCGGCGCAATGCTCGCGCTGCGAGGTCCACTCGGCAATCTGTGCCTGCAATTGATCGCGGCGCATCTGAACGCGATTGCGCGATTCGACCACGTGGCGAATTTCGGCTTCGAGACGGCTCACCTGCGCATTGGCTTCGTACAGGCCGCCTTGTGCCGCATGCAGCGCATCGCTGGCGGCGTAATGCGCCTGGCGCCGCGACTCGACCGCTGCTTCGCCGGCCCGCAAGCCCGCAATCGCCCCCTCGAGCTCGGTTTGCGCCTGATCGATCTCGCGCGCCTTGCGTTCGCGTTCCTCGCGGGCGGCCACTTCTTTCAGGAACCACAAGGCGTGCTGCTTGCGCTCGCCATCGCCTTGCAGATCGCGATACTGCCGCGCCACTTCGGCTTGCGCCTCGAGCTTTTCCAACTGCGAGCCCAGCTCGCGCAAGATGTCGTCGACGCGGGTCAGGTTCTCGCGGGTGTCCGACAGGCGATTTTCAGTCTCGCGGCGGCGCTCCTTGTAGCGCGACACGCCAGCGGCCTCTTCGAGAAAGACGCGCAGCTCTTCAGGGCGCGACTCGATCAGGCGGTTGATCATGCCCTGCCCGATGATGGCGTAACCCTTCGCGCCCAGGCCCGTACCCAGAAAGATATCGTGAATGTCGCGACGGCGAACCTGTTGATTATTGACGTAATAGCTGCTGGTGCCGTCACGCGTGAGCACGCGCCGCACGGCCAGCTCGGCGTAGGCGCTCCATTGGCCCACAGCCCGGCCTTCGCTGTTGTCGAAGACCAGCTCGACGGACGCTCGGGCCGCGGGCTTGCGATGGCCCGAACCGTTGAAAATCACGTCCTGCATCGACTCGCCGCGCAGCTCCGAGGCTTTCGCTTCGCCCAGCACCCATCGCACAGCGTCGATGATGTTGGATTTGCCACAGCCATTGGGCCCGACCACGCCCACGAGCTGGCTCGGTACGGGAATGACGGTCGGGTCGACAAAAGACTTGAAGCCGGCGAGTTTGAGTTGGGTAAGGCGCACGGGCGGTTTCGGTCGTAAAAATGGTCGAAAATCGCGGAACTGCCGCGTTATTTTGCAGAACGGCCCGCGAGGGGCCGGTGTCGCGTCGTATGATACCCCACGCGATACGGCCAACGGGCGCCTGACGACCCGGCTGATCGCGAGCCGCGCGTGGGGCGCGGTAAGCAGCCGCTATACTCATTGCGATCTGAGCAATGGCGCGGGAAACCGGTCTCAGGCCCGATTGTCATAACGGGCCGTTAATGTGGGGGCATCTTTGAAACGAGGCTTTTTTCTAGTGATGGCCGCCCAGGGGTTTTCATCCTTGGCGGACAATGCGCTTTTCATTGCGGCAATCGCGCTGATCCAGGAACTTCACGGTCCGGATTGGATGGCGCCGATCATGAAGTGGTCCTTCGCGCTGGCCTATGTGGTGCTGGCGGCATTCGTCGGCGCTTTCGCGGACTCGTTCCCGAAAGGCCGCGTGATGTTTGCGACCAATGCGCTCAAAGTGGCGGGCTGTCTGCTGATGTTCGCCTATGCGAGCCTCGGCATTGCGCCCGAATACCAAACCTACTTCGTGGTCGCAGCCTATGCGGTGGTCGGCGTGGGCGCAGCCGCCTATTCGCCTGCCAAGTACGGCATCGTCACCGAGATGCTGCCTCCGGCCATGCTGGTCAAGGGCAATAGCTGGATCGAAGGCCTGACGGTGCTGTCCATCATCATGGGTACTGTGGTGGGCGGCGCGCTCATCCATCCCACGGTGTCGGGCTGGCTGCTGAGCCATCCGTGGATCAGCGCCTTGGTGCACTCGCCCGCCGAGGCCGCCATTCTGGTCATCGCGGTCGTGTACCTGCTTGCGGCGCTGTGCAACCTGCTGATCCCGAACACGCATGTGCGCTATCCGCCGCAGCAGCGCAATCCGGTCAAGCTGGTGCGTGCGTTCAACGGCTACGTGAAGATTCTCTGGCGCGACAAGCTCGGCCAGATTTCCCTCGCCGTCACCACGCTCTTCTGGGGCGCCGGGGCCACGTTGCAGTTGATCGTGATCGAGTGGGGCCGGGCGCACCTAGGCTATCGCCTCGACCAGGCCTCGCTGCTGATGGGCGTGGCGGCCGTAGGCACGGTGATCGGTTCGATCCTGGCCGGGCGGATTCCGTTGCGCCGAGCGTTGTCGGTGCTGCCGGTCGGCGCGCTGATGGGCGTCGTGGTGCTGATCATGCCGTTCGTTTACTCTCCGCCTTTCGTCTACATCACGCTTCTCGTGATCGGCGGACTGGCGGGATTCTTCGTCGTGCCGATGAACGCCCTGCTCCAGCACCGCGGACACGTGCTGCTGTCGGCAGGTCATTCCATCGCCGTGCAGAACTTCAACGAACAGTTGAACATTCTGCTGATGGTGGCGGTGTATACGTTCATGCTGTGGATGAATCTGTCGATCAACGTCGTCATCGTGATTTTCGGCCTGATCGTGGCGATCCTGATGCTGATTTTCATGCGCTGGAGCCGCCGCAATCTCGAGCGCGACCCCACCCTGCACGATCAGATCGGACAGGAAGGTCACGGCAAGGCGTTGGACAACGCCCCGCATTGAGCCTGACGGATTGTCAGCAGCAACGAAAAGGAGCGCCTCGGCGCTCCTTTTTTCCAGAGGTATTCGCGACGATCTGCACGCTTGGGCGTTTTGCTGTGGCGTTTTGCGCTGCCGTTCTGCGTCGGGATTCAGCGTTGGCCTTCTACGGCACGGTTCTGCGCCGGCACCCTACGTTATCCAGCCACGCTTGACCCAAGCGACACGCGCTAGTGCGGCGCGCGCAGATGCTGAGCCGCCAATTGCAGATCCTGCCAGGCCCGGGCTTTTTCGGCCGGACTGCGCAGCAAATAGGCCGGGTGATAGCTCACCACCACCGGGATCTCCCGCCCATCCTCGCCTTTGAACGCATGTACTTTGCCGCGCAATTGCGCGATCGCCGAATCGGTGCCGAGCAGCACCTGGGCAGCAAAGCGGCCCAGCACCAGCAGTCCCGCCGGTTGCACCAAGGCGATCTGCCGCATCAAGTAAGGACTGCACGCCGCGATCTCTTCCGGCTTGGGATTGCGGTTGCCGGGCGGCCGGCACTTGATGACATTGGCGATGAACACATCGTCGTTTCGGCTCATGCCGACGGCACGCAGCATGGCGTCGAGCAACTGCCCCGAACGGCCGACAAACGGCAAGCCTTCTCGGTCCTCCTGCTCGCCAGGAGCCTCGCCCACCACCATCCACTTGGCCTGTGTCGCGCCTGCGCCATACACCGCATGACGCCGGCTTTCGCACAGACCGCATGCCGTACATGCCTCGACCTGCGCCTGAAGCGTGGCTGCATCGGCCTGCGCTATCGGCGAATCGGGGGCCGCCGCGCGCACCAGAGGCGTGCCAGCCGTTTTACCCGCCGGCGCGGACATTGGCATGGCCACATCGCCGTCCAACGGCGCTGCCGCCCGCTGAGCGAGCGCAGCGGCATGGGCAGGCGTGTTCGTTTCTGACGGCGACGCAGCGTAGTCGGCAGCACGATCTGGCGGCGAGCCATCGGACGCGGCAGCGCGCGTTTCAGCGGTTCGCAGTATGCCGCCATCAACCGGCGCCTGAACGGCTTCTTTTGCCGCCGCGTGCGGCCGCGCCTCTGGGCCAGGGGCGACGGCGACGCGTGCAGTCGAATTGGACACGGATGCCCGTTGCGCAGCAGCCAACGCCTCACCGGGGCCCGCGGCAGGCGCGGAGACGACTGCGCGCTCAGGCAGCATCGGCGCAAGAAACGCGCGATCGATGCCGAGTTCGCGCAACCACAATCGTTGCGTGCCGGTGAGCCGGGGGGGCGCAGGGGTGTGAACGGGGGTGTGCTCAACCATGAGGTACCGGGGCATGCGCAAGCGTCTTCTTCATGACGATCGCATCCTCGCGTTGTTGATGGGGAGCTGGATAATAGCCCTTTCGCACGCCGATCTGCGCAAAGCCGTGCCGGGCATAGAAGGCGAGCGCGCCTGGGTTGGAAGGCCGCACTTCGAGCAGGATGGCAGGCAGCCCACGGTTCGCGGTGCGTGCCATGCACCACTCCAGGATATAGGTGCCGACCCCTTGCCGATGACGGCTGTCGTCGACGGCAATCACCAGCAAATGTGCCACGTCAGGCGCCATCATCAGCAAACAGAATCCCAGCAGGGCTTGCTCGTCGCGCACCACGCAAGCGTCATAGCCTGCTTCCAATGCATCTGCGAAGTTGCCGCGTGTCCAGGGAAACTGCTGCAATCGGGCTTCCAGTTGCGCCACATCGTCGAGATCGGCAGGCGTCATGGCCCGTGCGGAATACGGCGCGGCCCCACCGCGCGGTTGCGCCTTCGGATTACCGCCCAGTCCGGCCTCACGTTCTGCCGTCGTGTAGGCGACCTTGTCGCGCACGTAACGCGGCATCGCCGCCGAGGGATCGATCGCCTCCCCCCGGCCCCAGGCCGCCTGCGCCAGGTACGCCACGCTGTCGGCATGCGGTCGCGCAGCCGGCGCCAGGCGCCAGGCCTCGGGCCACGCCAGCCGGTCGCCATAAGCCGTCCAGGCATCGCCCGTCAGGATGGGACGCATACCGGCCGTGACGCCGGCATCGGTGGCCGCCCAGGCAAACAAATCATCGGCAGCGATAAGCGTGGGTTGCGCCAAGGGCCTCAATACGATTTCGGATCTGGCCGCAGTGGAAGCGGCATCCGCCCCCTCACCGGTCACGACCGGCGCGCCTGAGGGCGCCTGGCGACGATAAGCCGCCACGTACATCTCCCCCATGCGCGCGTCCAGCGCCACCACAATCACGTCGCCTTCCTCGGCCGGCGTGGCGTGCGCCACGGCAAGATGCGACACCACGCCGATGACCGGTATGCCCAACGCCAGCCCGAGGCCTTGCGCGACGCCGCACGCCACGCGAAGCCCTGTGAATCCACCGGGGCCCTCGCCAAAGGCAACCACGCGCAAATCAGACCGATTTACGCCTGCCTGCGCCAATAACGCATCCGCCATCGGCAATAATCGTTCGGCATGCTCGGCAGTACCGTCATGTTCGGCGCTGTAAAGGGTGGCGGAGCCGGCCGCATCGGCGGTCAGCAACGCCACGCTGCAGAGCGACGACGACGTCTCAAGGGCAAGAAGGGCAAATGTCATGCTCGGATTGTACGAAAAGCCCGAACTTTCCTCTCACACACGTTTCCTCCTATTTGTCACCATTCACACGGAGGATTTCAACTGATCCGAGCAATGTGTAATATCTTGTGAACAGGCACTAGCCGCTCAAACTCGCCACTGTTACATTTCCGGCCATGAATACGCAAAACACCCCCCCGACTCGCAAAATCCTCGTCGTAGACGACGATCCGCGCTTGCGCGACCTGCTCCGGCGCTATTTGTCCGAGCAGGGTTTCAACGTGTTCGTCGCCGAAGATGCCAAGGAAATGGGCAAATTGTGGCAGCGAGAACATTTCGACCTGCTGGTTCTCGACCTCATGCTGCCCGGCGAAGATGGCCTGTCCATCTGTCGGCGCCTGCGGGGGGGCCACGACAACACGCCCATCATCATGCTCACGGCCAAGGCCGAAGAGATCGACCGAATCGTCGGCCTCGAAATGGGCGCGGACGATTATCTGTCCAAGCCTTTCAATCCGCGTGAGCTGCTGGCGCGCATCAACGCCATTCTTCGCCGCCGCGGCACCGAGGAGCACCCCGGCGCCCCGAGCCAGGAAAACGAGTCGATTGCCTTCGGCCCGTATACGCTCAACCTGTCCACTCGTACGCTGACGCGCAATGGCGAGCAAGTGCCGATCACCACCGGTGAATTTTCGGTACTCAAAGTATTTGCCCGTCACCCCAAGATCCCGCTCTCGCGTGACAAACTCATGGAACTCGCACGAGGCCGGGAATACGAAGCGTTCGACCGCAGTCTGGACGTTCAGATCTCCCGCTTGCGCAAGCTGATCGAACCCAACCCCTCGAAGCCGGTTTTCATTCAAACGGTGTGGGGCCTCGGCTACGTTTTCGTACCGGACGGTGGTAGCTGATCTTCCGGTCCGCTAGACTCGCGGGCCCGGCAATCGCCGGCCCCTCTTGTCTTGAAGCGATGACATCTTGACTTCACGTCTCAAACTCGGCCTTTTCGGCCGGACGTTTTTGCTCCTTGCCGCCCTGATGCTCGTTAGCCTCGGCGCCTGGCTCCAGGTTTTTTTCAGTATGGAGTTGGGCCCGCGCGCGAACCAAATGGCGCAACGGGTCGTCACGGCTGTCAATATCACGCGCACTGCGCTGGTCTACGCGCAAAGCGAAGAGCGGAGCAAGCTACTGCTCGACCTGGCGACCAATGAAGGCATCCAGGTCTATCCGCGCGAGCTCACCGACTTCGCCGAGCCCTTGCCAGACGATCGCTATTGGCAACGCGTGGCTGAAAACATCCGATTCCGCTTCGGCCCTGAAACGCAGGTTGCATGGGGTGTCAACCAGGTTCCGGGGTTCTGGGTCAGTTTCAGCATCAACGACGACTTGTTCTGGTTGGTTTTCGAACGCGAGCAGATAGGATTGACCGGCGGCATCGAGTGGCTGGGCTGGGGCGCAACCGCCCTTCTCCTATCGCTCGTGGGCGCGGCGGTGAGTGTGGGCTTCGTCAATCGCCCGCTCTCACGGATCGCTCGCGCCGCCCAGGTGCTGTCGCGCGGCGAGAACCCGTCGCCGTTGCCCGAAAACGGGCCACGCGAAATTCGCGATCTCAATAAATCCTTCAATCGCATGGCCCGCGACTTACGGCAGACGGAAGCCGATCGCGAGCTGATGCTGGCGGGGATCTCGCATGATTTGCGCACGCCGTTGGCGCGCATGCGGCTTGAAATCGAGATGAGCGGGGTGTCGGAAGAAGCGCGCCAGGCGATCGATGACGATCTCGGCCAGATCGACCACAGTATTGGACAGTTGATGGAGTATGCGCGGCCTGCCGGCACGCTCCCGCAGTTGGCCACCGACGTATCGACGGTCTTGAACGATCTGCTGGAGCGCGAGCGCGCCATGGCGGATATGCGTGGCGACGAGCTCGACAGCGACATCGAACCGGCCTTGCGCGCGCGCATCACGGCTCTTGATCTCAAGCGTATCGTCACCAACTTGATTGAGAACGCACGCCGCTACGGCAGATCCGAAGATGGCGTTTTGCGTTTGTCCACGACCTTGGTGAACGAGGGCAACATGCTCTTCATCGACGTGGCGGACCGCGGCCCCGGCATCGCGCCGCAGGATGTGGAACGCTTGCTGCGGCCGTTCTCTCGCGGCGAGGCAGCTCGCACCGGCGTAAGCGGTGCGGGTCTCGGATTGGCAATCGTCGAACGCCTGCTCAAGCATGTCGGCGGGCAGCTTCGATTGCTGCCACGCGAGGGCGGCGGATTGCGGGCACGGATAGAGTTACCCAAAGCCAAGGTTAGGAATTTTCAATTAGACAGCGAGTTTCAATAGCGTAGAATTACCTCCATGGCGTCAGGGATGGGTTTACCCCACCTGGCACTGCGCTTTACTCACCCAACACCAGGAGTCCAAATGAAAACCGTAGGCGATAAGCTCGAACCCTTCAAAGTTTCCGGCGTGAAGCCTGGCTTCAACCAGCACGAAGAAAACGGCGTTTCGGCGTTCGAAGACATCACCGAAAGCTCGTTCCCCGGCAAGTGGAAGGTCATTTACTTCTACCCGAAGGACTTCACGTTCGTGTGCCCGACCGAAATCGTCGGCTTCAATTCGTTGGCCAAGGATTTCGAAGACCGCGATGCCGTGTTGCTCGGCGGCTCGACCGACAACGAATTCGTCAAGCTGGCATGGCGTCGTGAACATCCCGACCTCAGCAAGCTGGGTCACTACCAGTTCGGCGACACGACCGGTTCGCTCGTCGACCAACTCGGTATCCGTGACAAGGCCGCTGGCGTTGCACTGCGCGCGACGTTCATCGTCGATCCGGACAACACGATCCAGCACGTGTCGGTGAACAACCTGAACGTGGGTCGTAACCCGGAAGAAGTCCTGCGTCTGCTGGATGGTCTGCAAACGGACGAACTGTGCCCTTGCAACCGCACGGTTGGCGGCGGCACGCTGTAATCTCAAAGGCCTGGCTTGCCGGGCACTTGAAGCCCGGTTCGCCGGGCTTTAATTGGACAAAACAATAGGAAAAAACTATGGCACTGCTCGATTCGATTAAAGAACAACTGCCCGACTGGGCCAAAGATATCCGTCTGAACCTGGACGCCGTCGTCAGCCGCTCCACACTTTCGAGCGAAGACGCACTGGGCACCGCGTTGGCCGCCGCATTCGCCGCCAAGAGCCCGCTATTGGTCGAAACGTTCAAGAGCGCCCTGTCGGAAACCGATGCCAATGCCGCGCTGACCGCCGCCGCACTGATGGGCATGAACAACGCCTGGTATCCGTACGTGGAAATGACGGGCGACGCGCAGTTGAAGAGCCTTCCGGCCCAATTGCGCATGAATGCCTATGCCAACCACGGCGGCGTCGAGAAAAAGCGCTTCGAGCTGTTCGCATTGGCCGCATCCGTTATCGGCAAGTGCCATTTCTGCATCCAGTCGCACTACGAACTGCTGAAGAAAGAAGGCTTGACCGTTGAACAGTTGCGCGACGCCGGCCGGATTGCCGCGGTTGTGAACGCCGCCGCACTCGCGCTGGCAGCACAGGGCAAGTAAGCCTCACAAGTGCATAGCGGCGTCTCGGTACCGAGACGCCGAGAGCGGACACGTCAGTGCCGTTCGATCTTGTTTGCGAAGCACTCGCGCCGGTTTGCGGCGCGGGTGCTTTTGTTCATCTCCGATTCGCCACGCGATAAGACGTGCGATTTACGCGCGTGTGATCAATGCCACAACCGTGGCGGCAATCCCTTCCTTGCGACCCAGAAAGCCCAGGTGTTCGTTGGTTTTGGCCTTGACGTTGACCGCATCCGGCGCAATGCCAAGATCGGTGGCGATGTTGGCGACCATGGCACTCGCATGGGGGCCGATCTTCGGTGCCTGCGCATGCACCGTGGCGTCCACATTCACGACGGACCAGCCCTGCTCGGTCACGCGCCGCATCGCTTCACGCAGCAGCACGCGGCTGTCGGCGCCCAGGTAGGTGGGATCGGTGTCCGGAAAGTGCCGGCCGATATCGCCCAAACCGGCCGCCCCGAGCACGGCATCGGTAATGGCGTGCAGCAGCACATCCGCATCCGAATGGCCCGCCAGACCCTGCGCATGCGGGATCGTGACGCCGCCGATGATCAACGGCCGACCATCAACCAATGCGTGCACATCGAACCCCTGTCCCACCCGAAAAGCTGCGCTCATAACCATTTTTCCATTAATTCGAAATCGTCCGGCCACGTGACCTTGAAATTGCGTGCCGATCCCAGCACCAGTTGCGGGGCGTATCCCGCCGCCTCGATGGCCGATGCCTCGTCGGTCACGACCACGCCTGCCCGATCCGCGGCATGCAATGCGGACTGCAGCATACCTGCCCGGAACATCTGCGGGGTCTGAGCGAGCCAGAGGCCTTCGCGCGCGAGCGTCGACGCCACCCGCAGGGGGGACACCTCGGCCGGCGATCGCGTGACAATGTTCTCGCCGGCCGCCACTTGTGTCGGACACGCGTTCATCGGCGCCTGCACTACGGCAGAAGTTGCGGCCCGCTTCACGGTGTCGGGTACCGGCATCGCCAGCAGGCCGCCCACGGGATCGTGCACACAGGCATCGATCAAACGCGCCAGCGCATCGGCCGGCAAGCCGGGGCGCGCGGCATCATGCACCAGCACCCACGCCTCGTCGGCCAGCGCGGCGTCAGCCAAGGCGCGAGATACTGTGGCGGCGCGGGTGGGCCCCCCGCAAGGCCGGATCACACAGCGGTCCAGGCCGGCCAACGCGTCGGCCGCCCAGCCGTCATCGGGCGACACCGCCACGCGAACCTCGCTCACGCGCGGATCGGCCAGCAGCGCCTGCACCGCATGACGGAGCATCGGCTGGCCGGCCAGGCCGCGATATTGCTTAGGAGATGCGTCGCCCTGGGCGCGCTGCGCCCGGGCGCCAACGCCCGCAGCGGGCACAATGCAGATAATCGATTGAGACATAGCCCGGTGATTTTATAATCAACATCCTCATGCCCGCCTCCTCATCTCTCGTTTTGCCCATCACCGCGCTTCCCGTCACCGCCAAGACGCTTACCGCCCTCAAAATCGGCACCCGTCATGCGCAGCCCAGACCGCCCGGTTCGGGCGATGCCTGGCTGCTCGCCGATCTGGCGCGGCAAGCGCGAGCGCCGATCGTCATCCTGACGGCCGACCCGCTCGAAGCCCAGCGTCTGGCCGACGAAATCCATCTGTTTGCGCCCGGGCTGCGCGTGCGCCAGCTGCCCGATTGGGAAACGCTCCCGTACGACGCTTTTTCGCCGCATCAGGATCTGATTTCCGAGCGGCTGCAAACGTTGCACGCGCTGATGCAGCAGGGCGTGGATGTGCTCACCGTGCCGGTCACGACGGCCCTGTACCGGCTGCCGCCGCCCGCCTTCCTCGCCGCCTACACCTTCGCCTTCAAGAAGGGCGACAAGCTCGATGAGGCGGCCTTGCGCGCGCAGCTGACGCTGGCGACCTATACGCACGTCACGCAGGTCACCGCGCCGGGCGAATTCTGCCTGCGCGGGGGGTTGATCGATCTGTTCCCGATGGGCTCGGTGCTGCCCTACCGGCTGGACTTGTTCGACGACGAAATCGAATCGATCCGTGCATTCGATGTGGATACCCAGCGCAGCCTGTATCCCGTCAACGACGTTCAACTCTTGCCGGGCCGCGAATTCCCGATGGACGAAGACGCGCGCAATCATTTCCGTGCGCGCTTTCGCGAGGTGTTCGAGGGCGATCCGTCGCGTGCCCTGCCCTACAAGGATATCGGCAGCGGCATCGCTTTCGCCGGCGTCGAGTACTACCTGCCGCTGTTCTTCGAACAAACCGCCACGCTGTTCGATTATCTCGACGCCGGCACCATCACCGTCACGCATGGCGATATCGACGATGCCATCCAGCGGTTTTCGCACGACACGATCAGCCGCTATCAGTTTTTGAAGGCCGACCGCGAGCGCCCGGTCTTACCGCCGCCCGAACTCTTTCTCGATGCCGAGGGCCTCTTTGGACATTTGAAAGCATTTCGCCGGCTGGCCATGACCGCCGCCGAGCCGCGTGAGGACATCGTTGCCCCGCCCGACGTGAGCGTGGCGCGCCGGGCTGAAGATCAGGTAGCGAAGTTGCGCGCCGTGCTGGCGCGCGGCGACCAGCGGTTGCTGCTGTGCGCGGATTCCGCCGGGCGACGCGAAACGCTCGTGCAGATGCTTACTGATCAAGGTCTGCCGCCCGAAGCCCAATACGACGACATCGATGCGTTCATGTCGCTGGACGCACGCTTCGCGCTCGTGGCCGCGCCCCTGAACCTGGGCTTTGCGCTCACTGACGCGCACGTCGCCTTCATTACCGAAAACGACCTTTATCCGGAGCAGGCGAGCAGCTCGCGCCGGGCCCGTCGGGCGCAGGAAGGCGCCAGCAACGTCGAAGCGATGGTGCGCGACCTGTCCGAACTGCGCGAGGGCGACCCCGTCGTCCATGCACAGCACGGGATTGCACGCTACTGCGGCCTGGTCAATATGGACCTGGGCGAAGGCGTCACCGAGTTCCTGCATCTCAAGTACGCCAACGACAGCACGTTGTATGTGCCGGTGGCGCAACTGCACGTGATCGCGCGCTACAGTGGCGCCGACCCCGATGCCGCACCGCTGCACCATCTGGGCTCGGGCCAGTGGGACAAGGCGCGCCGCAAGGCCGCCAAACAGGTGCGCGACACGGCCGCCGAATTGCTGGAGCTGTATGCCCGCCGTGCCGCCCGCCAGGGGTTTTCGTTCAAGTTGCCCATCGGTGACTATGAGACGTTTGCCGAAGGCTTCGGCTTTGAAGAGACGCCCGATCAGGCTGCTGCGATCGGTGCCGTGCTGGGCGACATGACCTCCGGCCGTCCGATGGATCGCCTGGTTTGCGGCGACGTCGGTTTCGGCAAAACCGAAGTGGCTTTGCGCGCGGCGTTTCTCGCGATCGCCAACGGCAAGCAAGTGGCCATCCTGTGCCCCACCACGCTGCTGGCCGAGCAGCATGCCGCAACCTTCTCCGATCGCTTCGCCGATTGGCCGGTCAAGGTGGTCGAACTGTCGCGATTCCGCTCGGCCAAGGAAATCACCGCGGCCATCGCCGGCATCAACGACGGCACGATCGACATTGTGATCGGCACGCACAAGATTCTGTCGAAGGACGTGAATTTCAAACGTCTGGGATTGGTCATCATCGACGAGGAACATCGTTTCGGCGTGCGTCAGAAAGAAGGCTTGAAGGCGCTGCGCGCCGAAGTCGACGTGCTGACCCTCACCGCCACGCCAATTCCGCGCACGCTCGGCATGTCGCTCGAAGGCATCCGCGACTTTTCCGTCATCGCCACGGCCCCGCAGAAGCGGCTGGCCATCAAGACCTTTGTGCGCCGTGAAGACGGCAGCACGATCCGCGAAGCGCTGCTGCGCGAACTCAAGCGTGGCGGGCAGGTTTATTTCCTGCACAACGAGGTCGACACCATTCACAACCGCCGGGCGCGGCTCGAGGAACTGGTGCCGGAGGCGCGGATAGCCGTGGCCCACGGCCAGATGCCCGAGCGCGAACTCGAGCAGGTGATGAAAGGCTTCTATCAGCAGCGCTTCAACGTGCTCCTGTGCACGACGATTATCGAAACCGGCATCGACGTTCCCAGCGCCAACACCATCGTGATTCACCGTGCCGACCGCTTCGGTCTGGCGCAGTTGCATCAGTTGCGGGGCCGTGTGGGGCGCTCGCATCATCAGGCATATGCCTATTTGATGACGCCGGGCGAAGACGCCATTACCAGCAACGCCAAGAAGCGCCTCGAAGCGATCCAGGCGATGGAAGAGCTGGGCTCTGGCTTCTTCCTGGCCATGCACGATCTCGAAATTCGCGGCACCGGCGAAGTGCTGGGCGACTCGCAATCCGGCAATATCCAGGAGATCGGCTTCTCGATGTACAACGAGATGCTCAACGAGGCGGTACGTGCGCTCAAATCCGGCGAGGAGCCCGATCTGGATGCGCCGTTCAATGCCGCATGCGAAGTGAACCTGCACGCGCCCGCGCTGCTGCCCTCCGACTACTGCCCGGACGTTCATGCGCGTCTGGGCGTGTATAAACGTCTGGCGCACGTGAAAGACGAAGATGCGCTGATCGGCATCCAGGAAGAATTGATCGACCGCTTCGGCAAGCTGCCGGATCCGGCGCGCACGCTGATCGCCACCCATCGCCTGCGTCTGGAGGCCGTGCCGCTGGGCATCGTCAAGATCGACGCCAGCGAAACGCAGGCCTTGCTCCAGTTTGGCCCCAAGCCGGCCATCGATCCGATGCGCATCATCGAACTCGTGCAGAAGCGGCGCGACATCAAACTCGCGGGGCAAGACAAGCTGCGTGTGGAGATCAAAGGCCAGCAGGTGCAAGCTCGCGTGGATGCCGTGCGCGTCGTCTTGCGTGCGCTCAAATGACGGCCGGGCCATGACAATGCGCGGGCCAGACAGGACCATGGCGCGGTCGATGCCGACATGGGCACCTCAGCGTGACCCAGCGACGATGCGCAAAAGCCCGAGCGCATATTCGAGCAAAAGCGCGCCGTGCCGATCGCCAGTGCGTCTCCCACACCGATTTCAGATCAAGGATTTTTCTCACTCATGACCGTCCATCTCGTCATTCAATCGCCCGCGTTGGGCGCCGACCATGTTGAACAGGCCGCCGCCATGGCGCAAGCCAATGGCGTGCAACGCATGAGTGCCACTGCTGCACGCTTGCGTGCGGTCAATGATGACGCCGACACACGCCATGCGCTGCGTCAGTGGAGCGAGCAAGTCGGTGTCGACATTGCATTCGTGCCGGCCGGCCGCGCGCTTGCCGACTGCAAGATCCTCGCCATGGACATGGACTCCACGTTGATCAACATCGAGTGCATCGATGAACTCGCTGACCTCGCAGGCGTCAAGCATCGTGTCTCCGAGATCACCGAAGCCGCCATGCGTGGCGAGATCAAGGACTTTTCCGAGAGCCTGCGCCGCCGCGTGGCATTGCTCACCGGCGCATCGGCCGAGGGCTTGGACACCGTGTACGCGCAGCGTCTGCGGTTGAACCCCGGTGCCGAAGAATTGGTCTCGACGGCCCAGGCGGCCGGCATCAAGGTGCTGCTGGTGTCAGGGGGCTTCACGTTCTTCACATCGCGCCTGCAAGCGCGCTTGAAGCTCGACGCCGCGTACGCCAACGATCTCGAAGTCATCGATGGCAAGTACACCGGCCAAGTGCAAGGCCGGATCCTCGATGCGCAGGCAAAACTCGACTATCTGAACGCCTTTGCCGCCGAGCACGGTGCCACGGCCGAGCAGATCATCGCCATCGGTGACGGTGCAAACGACCTGAAGATGCTGGGGGCCGCCGGTTACGCCGTGGCGTATCGCGCCAAGCCCATCGTGCGCGAGCAAACGCCGTATGCCATCAATGTATGCGGGTTGGATGCCGTGCTCAATTGGTTCGAGCATTGACGTAGGCGTATTGGGTTTTCGCCGCCGCGGTGGTCACCGTTGCGGTGATGCGTCCGGGCGTCAGCCTTTGCGCATGAACACGCTCATCGGATCTGCCGAGTACGAGCCAAATGGGGCAACGCGCCGATATCCGTATTTCTCGTACAGCGCGATCGCCTCAGGCTGATAAATACCGGTTTCCAATGCGAAACGCGTACATCCGCGCTCGATCGCCCGCGCCTTGAGAAACGCCAATATCTTGGCCGCAGTGCCTATACCCCGCCCTTCGGGTGCCACATACATACGCTTGATCTCGCCATATCCGGCTTCGATCACAATGGCGCCGCACCCTGCGGCGACGCCTGCAGCGTTGCGTGCCACCGCAAAGAGCACATGCGGCTGCGCAAGTACTGCGATATCCACCCCATGATGGCTCGCCGCCGGATACAGCGGCTTCTGGTACGCATCCAGCGCATCGATCAGGGCGAGTATGTCGGGTTGATCCGGGCGCTCGAGACAAATTTGCATAGGGGCTCCAATCCAGAAGGCCAATGAGACGCAGCGGCGGGGCAGCAAGCGGACCGGCCGCGCTCGGCCTGAAGGGCAATGCCGAGAACCTTCGGCCGACGGCAACCGCGAATCGTCCTCGTCAAAAGAAAAACGGCCCAGTCAGGGCCGCTTCGTCTTGTTCGCCAAGATAAAAAATCCTATACGTCTTGCCGCCCGCCATGATGGCGGAACAGATACCGGTAAACGAAACCCGGATATCCCAGCACCAGAAACAAACAAAACGTGATCGCGTAGAACTCCCACGTTTGCGTGAATCGGTTGCCGAGTGCCGATTCGGCGGCAAAGCCCAAGGTGCCCACGATCGCGTAAAACACCACGACCTCGATCAGCCGCATCCACAGCGGCTTGACCGCAGGCGCTCCGCCCTGCTTCCACGGCACCGCGCCAAAAACGCGTTCGGTGACGAAGGGCAGATTGGCGGTAATCAGCGCCAACGCGATCAAGAGCCAGGCGGCAATCGTCTGGTTCATAGACCCAGCGAGGTACCCATCGTCTTGATGCAGAGTGCCATCAGGCCGCCCGGCAAAATGCCAAGCACCAGAATCAGTGCACCGTTCACCGACAGCAGGCTGCGCTGGCCGATGCCGGCATGCACCGGCATGGCATCGCCCGACGGTTCGTCGAAGTACACCGCCTTGACCACACGCAGGTAGTAGAACGCGCCGATCAGCGAGAACACCACGGCAATCACGGCAATCCAGGTGTGGCCGGCGCTGACCACCGACTGCAGCACGGCCAGTTTGGCGTAGAAACCCACCATCGGCGGCAAGCCGGCCAGCGACACCATCAACATCAACACGATAGCGGCATGCCACGGGCTGCGTTGGTTCAAACCCTTCAGGTCGGCGATGTTCTCGGCTTCAAAGCCTTGACGCGCCAAAAGCAGGATCAAACCGAACGAACCCAAGGTGGTGAGCACGTAGGTGAGCATGTAGAACAACGCGCCGCCGTAGGCGTTGACCGCCAGGTTGGGACGGCCGTCCACGTAGCCCGAACCCAGCGCCAAGAGCACGAAGCCCATGTGCGAGATGCTCGAGTAGGCCAAGAGGCGCTTGAAGTTCGTTTGCACGATGGCGGTGAGGTTACCGATCGCCAGCGACAGCACGGCCATGATCAACAACATCGGCTGCCAGTCGGTGGCGAGGTCGAACAGACCTTCCACCAGCAACCGCAACGTGATGGCGAATGCCGCGAGCTTGGGCGCACCGCCCAGGATCAGCGTGGCAGCCGTAGGCGAGCCTTGATAGACGTCCGGCACCCACATATGGAACGGCACTGCGCCCAACTTGAACGCCAGGCCTGCCACCAGGAACACGATACCGAAGACCAACGGCATGTTCTGCGCACGGCCGGCGCCGATGACTTCCGAAATCACGGCGATATCGAGATGCCCGGTCGCACCGTAGATCATCGACATGCCGTACAGCAGGAAGCCCGACGCCAATGCGCCCAGCACGAAATACTTCATCGCGGCTTCGGTGGCGACGGCGTCGTCGCGACGCAGCGCGATCAAGGCATACAGGGCCAGCGACATCAATTCGAGACCGAGGTAGACCGTGATCAGATTGCCCGCCGAGATCATGACCATCTGGCCAAGCAGGGCAAACAAGGCCAGCACGTAGTACTCGCCGCCCCCGAGCATCTCGCGGTCACGCGCATACAGGCGGCCGTAGACCAGCGTGACGGCAACAGCGATGTAGGACGCCAGCTTGAGCAGGTGCGCCATGCTGTCGACCACGAACAGGCCATTGAACGTGCGGCCGGCAACGCCTTGCTGCCACTGCACGATGGTGACGACGGAAATCACAGCCAGCGCCAGGAGCGACAGGATGAACGTAGGCTTGCGCTCGGGATGCTTGTTGATGGCATCGAACAGCAGAATCGCTGCGCCGAAAATGAGCAGCAGGATTTCCGGTGTCGCCAGCGCGAAATCGATTTGAATGGGCATCATGATCCGGTCTTACAGTTTCGAGATGGCGACGTGTTGCAACAGGGCTTCCACCGAGACGTGCATGACGTCGGTGAAAGGCTTGGGATAGATCCCCATGAACAACACGGCAATCGCCATCACGCCGAGAATCAGGAACTCGCGGCGGTTGATGTCGGTGAGTTGGCGAACATGGTCGTTGGCGATATCGCCGAAGGCCACGCGCTTGACCATCCACAGCGAATAGGCTGCGCCGAAGATCAGCGCGGTCGCCGCGAGCAAACCGATCCAGAAGTTGTATTCGACGGCGCCCATGATGACCATGAACTCACCCACGAAACCGCTGGTGGCGGGCAAGCCGCTGTTGGCCATCGAGAACAGCACGAAGAAGGTGACGAAACGGGGCATCACGTTGACCACACCGCCGTAGTCGGCGATGTTGCGGGTGTGCATGCGGTCGTAAAGCACACCGATACACATGAACATCGCACCAGAAACGAAACCGTGCGAAATCATCTGCACGATGGCGCCTTCGACGCCCGCCGTATTGAACACGAAGAAACCCAGCGTCACGAAGCCCATGTGGGCGACCGACGAATAGGCTACCAATTTCTTCATGTCTTCCTGCACGATCGCGACCAGACCGATATAGATCACGGCGATCAGCGACAGCGCGATCATCATGCCGGCCAGGCTATGCGAGGCATCGGGCAGGATGGGCAGCGAGAAGCGCAGGAAACCGTAGGCGCCCAGCTTCAGCATGATGGCCGCCAGCACGATGGAGCCGCCCGTGGGGGCTTCGACGTGCGCGTCGGGCAACCACGTGTGTACCGGCCACATCGGCACCTTCACCGCGAACGCCGCCAGCAAGGCCACGAACAGCAGGATCTGCGGCGTGTAGCCGAGCTTGAGCTGATGCCAGGTGAGGATGTCGAACGAGCCGCCCGATACATTCCACAGGTAGATGAAGGCCACCAGCGTGAGCAGCGAACCCATCAGGGTGTAGAGGAAGAACTTGATCGACGCGTAAACGCGATTGGCGCCGCCCCATACACCCACAATGATGTACATCGGGATAAGTGTGGCTTCGAAGAACACGTAGAACAGCATGCCGTCGAGCGCGACGAACACGCCGACCATCAACCCCGAGAGGATGAGGAACGCCGCCATGTACTGCGCGATGCGCTTGGTGATGATCTCCCAGCCGGCCACCACGACGATGATCGTGATGAAGGCGGTGAGCAGCACGAACCAGAGCGAAATGCCGTCCACGCCCAGGTGGTACATGACATTGAACGACTCGATCCAGTTTGCGCGCTCAACGAACTGCATTGCAGCGGTGGTTTTGTCGAAGCCGGTATAGATCGGAATCGTCACCAGGAAGCTGACGATCGCGCCTACTAAGGACAGCCCGCGGGTAAAGCCGGGGCGGTCGTCACGACCCACCGCCAGCACCAACAGCCCGAACACGATCGGCACAAAGATCGCGAGCGTGAGCCAGGGAAAAGAATTGGATGCCATCTCGCCTGCCATCATTGGGGAATCAGCACAAAGAAAGTCACCAGCGCCATGATCCCGATGATCATTGCGAAGGCATAGTGATAGATGTAGCCCGACTGCAGGTGCCGGCTTGCCGCCGCTACCCAGCCGACCAATCGCGCACTGCCGTTGACCACGAGGCCATCGATCAGCCCGCGATCACCGGTTTGCCACAGGCCACGGCCCAGCACACGCGAACCGCGCGCAATCACTTGCTCGTTGACCCAGTCCACGAAGTATTTGTTCTCGAGGACCATGTTCACAAAGCGTAGGCGATGCTTGATCGCAGCCGGCACGGCGGGGTTGATCAGGTAGCAGTACCAGGCCACAACGGCACCGGCGACCACCAGCCAGAACGGCAGGGTCTGGAACGCGTGCAGGCCGTAGGCCACCCAGCCGTGGAACTCCTCGCCCAGCTCATGCATGGCCGGATGCTGCGGCAGAACCGAGATCACGCCGTCGAAGAAACCGCCGAAGAGCATCGGATCGATCACCCACGCGCCCACCAATACCGACGGGATCGCCAGCAGGATCAGCGGCAGTGTCACCACCCAGGGCGACTCGTGCGGCACACCACCATGGCCATGGCCATGGCCATGATCGTCATGACCGTGGTCGTCGTGGCCGTGAGCATCGTGCGCATGCGCGTCATGGCCATGAGCGTCGGCATGGGCCACCGCTGCCGCAGCAACGGTTCCGTGTGCGGCATGATCGTCATGACCATGCGCACCCGTGGTGTCGAAACGCGGCTTGCCGTGGAACACCAAGAAGTACACGCGGAAGGAGTACAGCGAGGTCACGAACACACCGATCAACGTGGCGTAGTAGGCGAAGGACGCACCCCACACGTTGGCCGCATGCGCGGCTTCGATGATGTTTTCCTTCGAGTAGAAACCCGAGAAGAACGGCGTACCTACCAAGGCCAGCGTACCCAGCAGGAACGTGATCCAGGTGATCGGCATGTACTTGCGCAGACCACCCATGTTGCGGATGTCCTGATCGTGGTGCATGCCGATGATGACCGAGCCTGCACCCAGGAACAGCAGTGCCTTGAAGAACGCGTGCGTCATCAGGTGGAAGATGGCGACCGAGTAGGCCGAAGCGCCGAGCGCCACCGTCATGTAGCCGAGCTGCGAGAGTGTGGAGTAAGCCACCACACGCTTGATGTCGGTTTGAATGATGCCGAGGATACCCAGGAACAATGCCCCGATGGCGCCGATCACGATGATGAACGACAGCGCGGTATCGGAATGCTCGAAGAGCGGCGAGAAACGCGCCACCATGAAGATACCGGCCGTGACCATCGTCGCCGCGTGAATCAGCGCCGAGATCGGGGTGGGACCTTCCATCGAATCGGGCAGCCAGGCGTGCAGCGGCACCTGCGCCGATTTACCCATGGCGCCGATGAAGAGCGAGATACACGCGACCGTGAGCAGCATCCAGTCGGTGCCGGGGAACGACATCGTGGCCAGATTGTCGGCCTGCTCGAACAGATCGCCGTAGTTCATCGACCCCACATAGGCGAACAACAGACCGATACCGAGCACGAAACCGAAGTCGCCCACGCGGTTGATCAGGAACGCCTTCATGTTGGCCTTGATGGCCGTGGGTCGGGTGTACCAGAAACCGATCAGCAGATAGGAGACCAGACCCACCGCTTCCCAGCCGAAGAACAACTGGAGCATGTTGTTGGACATGACCAGCATCAACATCGAGAACGTGAAGAGCGAGATATACGAGAAGAAGCGCTGATAGCCGGGATCGTCGGCCATGTAGCCGATGGTGTAGATGTGCACCATCAGCGACACCGAAGTCACCACGACCATCATCATGGCCGAGAGCGGATCGATCAGGAAACCGATGTGCAACGCCGTCTTGCCGATCAGGCTCCACGTGTAGACGTTGCCATCGAAGGTGTTGCCATCGAGCACGTCGAGCAGTACGAACACCGAACCCACCGCGGAGATCAACACCCCGAGGATGGTGATCATGTGTGAGGCCCGGCGGCCGATCGGACGGCCCAGGAAGCCTGTGCCGAACAAGCCGGCCAGGATCGCACCGACCAATGGGGCCAGTGCGATGAGCAGATAGAGGTTGGGTGAGCTAGACATTTTCTTCCAAGTCCCCGTCAGCCCTTGAGGCGATCGAGATCGTCGACGTTGATCGTGTTCAGGTTACGGAACAACAGCACCAGAATGGCCAGACCGATGGCCGCCTCGGCGGCCGCCACGGTAAGGATGAAGAACACGAACACCTGGCCTGCGGTATCGCCGAACCAGCTGGAGAAGGCGACGAAGTTCATGTTGACGGCGAGGAGCATCAGCTCGATCGCCATGAGCAACACAATCAGGTTGCGACGGTTCAGGAAGATGCCGAAGACACCGATCGCAAAGAGGATGGCGCCCAGAATCAGGTAATGAGCCAGCGTGATCGTCATGCTTTGTCTCCGGGGGTGGCGGCAGGATCCGTACCTTCGGGTGCCGGGTCGCCGGCACGCGCACGCTTGATCGTCGGCATGGTGACCATGCGGAAGCGGTCGCGGGCCTTGACGCGCACGGCGGCCGAGGCGTCGTTGTATTTCACATCGCGGCGGCGGCGCAGCGTGAGCGCGATCGCGGCGATCATGCCCACCAGCAGCAGCACGGCGCCCACTTCGACGGCGAACACGTACTGCGTGTACATCGCGGTGCCCAGTTCGAGCGCGTTGTTGTAGTCGGCCGCCCGTTCGACTTGGGGTCCGATATCGTGCCAGGTCGTGCCCAGCACGAACGACATTTCACCCACGAGGATCAAGCCGATCACCAAACCCAGCGGCAGGTACGTGCGCAATCCCTTGCGCAGGTCCGACATCCGGACATCGAGCATCATCACGACGAACAGGAACAGCACCATCACCGCGCCGACGTAGACGACGACCAGCAAGAGCGCGAGAAACTCCGCACCCAGCAGCATCCACAGCATGGCGGCATTGAAGAACACCAGGATCAGGTGCAGTACAGCGGTTACCGGGCTGCGGGCAGTGATGACGCGGAAGGCCGCAATCACCATCACTACCGACAGCAGGTAAAACAGAAACGTTGAGAAAGTCATTGTGCGTCGGTCCCGGCGATCAACGATAAGGCGCGTCTTCGGCGCGGCGGCGAGCAATCTCGGGCTCGTAGCGGTCGCCGACGGCAAGCAGCATGTCTTTGGTGAAGTACAGATCGCCGCGCTTTTCACCGTGATACTCGTGAATGTGCGTTTCGACGATCGAATCCACCGGGCAGCTTTCTTCACAGAAGCCGCAGAAGATGCACTTGGTCAGGTCGATGTCGTAGCGCGAGGTGCGGCGCGAGCCGTCTTCGCGAACTTCCGACTCGATCGTGATGGCCACCGCCGGACAGACGGCTTCGCAAAGCTTGCAGGCAATGCAACGCTCTTCGCCATTGGGGTAACGGCGCAGCGCGTGCAACCCGCGGAAACGCGCCGACGTGGGCGTCTTCTCGTGCGGGTAGCGCAGCGTGACTTTGCGCTTGAAGAAGTACTTGCCCGTCAGGCGCATGCCCTTGAGCAGTTCGGTCAGCATAAAACTGCCGAAGAAATCCTTGATCGCTTCCATTTCCAGCCTCGTCTAGCGCCAAATGTTCCAGGGCGTCTGCATCCAAATCGCAACCAGGAGCAGCCACACACCCGTCAGAGGGATGAAGATCTTCCATCCCAGACGCATGATCTGGTCGTACCGGTAGCGCGGGAACGATGCCCGGAACCACACGAAAAGCGATACGACGCAGAAAGTTTTGAGTCCCAACCAGATCCAGCCGGGAATCCACGTAAACGGCACGATGTCGACGGGCGACGTCCAGCCGCCCAGGAACATGATCGAGGCCAGGCACGACAACAAAATCATGTTGGCGTACTCACCCAGGAAGAAGAGCGCGAACGCCATCCCCGAGTACTCGACCATGTGGCCCGCCACGATTTCGGATTCGCCTTCGACCACGTCGAACGGATGGCGGTTGGTTTCGGCCACGGCCGAAATCACGTAGATCACGAACAACGGCAACAGCGGCAGCCAGTTCCACGACAGGAAGGTCAGGCCGTGATCGGCAAACCATCCGCGCGTCTGGCCCAGCACGATCTCACTCATGTTCAGGCTGCCGGACACCAGCAGCACCGTCACCAGCACGAAACCGATGGCCAGTTCGTACGACACCATTTGCGCCGAAGCGCGCAAGGCGCCGAGGAACGCGTACTTGGAGTTCGACGCCCAGCCGGCCACGATCACGCCATACACCCCCAGGGAGGTGATCGCCATCACGTAAAGCAAGCCCGCGTTGATATTGGACAACACGATTTCCGGACCGAAAGGAATGACGGCCCAGGCTGCCAGGGCAGGCATCAGGGTGACCACCGGGGCCAGCACGAACAGCACTTTGCTGGCTTCGGTGGGCACCACGACTTCTTTCGTGAGCAGCTTGAACACGTCGGCGAACGGTTGCAGCAAGCCACGGAAACCGACCCGGGTGGGCCCGAGACGCACGTGCATGGCGCCGATCATCTTGCGCTCCCAGTACGTGAGGTACGCCACGCACAGGATGATGGGGACGGCGATGACGACGATTTTGACGATCGTCCACACCACCAGCCACAGCGTGGGTCCCAACAGGGCCGTACCGTGGCTTTCCAATACGTTAAGCCATTCCATCAGACACGCTCCACGGTCAACTGACCCGTCGTTCCACCCAAGGCGGCGGTCTGTTCGAACCCTGCCGCGACACGAACCGCGCGATCGGCGACCGTATCATCCTGAACCGTTTCAAGCTCGACGGCACCCGATGCGGAGCGCACGCGCACCGCGATACCGGCCGTCAATCCCAGATCGGCCAACGTGCGGCCGTTCATGCGCGCGGTCGGTGCCCGCGAGGCCGGTGCCGACTGCAGCGCCTCGGCACGACGCACCATGGCGTCCGAGCGATAGATCGGCACATCGGCCACACGCTCAAGACCGGACACGGCGGACGGCACACCGATCGCGCCACCGATCTTGTTGGACAGACGCGTTTCCACGCCACCCGACAAGACCGCATCGCGCACCGACTCGGAGGTTTCGTCGTCGAAACCCGGAATCTGCATCACGTTGCCCAGCACGCGCAGGACTTTCCAGCCCGGACGGCTCTGGCCGAGGGGCGCGACCGTGCCCTTGAAACTTTGGGCGCGGCCTTCGGCGTTGACGAAGGTGCCCGAGGTTTCGGTGAACGGCGCGATCGGCAGCATGACGTCGGCCCACTCGGCAGCAGCCGATTTGTAAGCCGTGAGCGCGACAGCGAATTGCGCATCCTTCAAGGCCTGCACGGCTTGGGTGCCGTTATCGGCATCCAGCAGCGGCTCGGCATGCACGACCACGTAAGCTTTGAGCGGCTCGGCCAGCATTGCTGCCGCCGTCTTGCCGCCCTGCCCCGGCGTCGCGCCAGCCAGGTACCCGCCGACGGTGTTGCCGCCGGAGGTCAGGAAACCGAACTTGGCGCCTGCCAGTTCGGCCAATGCTTGCGCGTTGGCGGCCAACACCGCGGCGTTGTCGGAAGTGACCGCCAGGTTGCCCAACAGCACAGCGACGTTTTCACCGCTGTTCAGGCTGGCGGCAATCACCTTGGCGGCTTCGCCCGCTTCAACCGAAGCGAAGGCCTGGGGCGCTTGCGTGCCGCGGGCTTGCGCCAGGGCAACGGCCACTTGCGCCACGGCCTGCGGCAACGCCGACGGGGCCACCGTGATACGGCCGGCCACCGGCAGCAGCGGATCGTCGGCAGCCGCGTCGATCAGCAGGATCTGCGTGCCGCGCTTGGCGGCTTGACGCAGACGTTGCGTCATCAGCGGATGATCCTTGCGCAGGAACGAACCGATCACGATCACGCGATCGAGGTTGTCCAGTTCGGCGATCGGCATGCCCAACCACGGCGTGCCGGTCAATGCGGCATCGAATGCCGCATCGGTCTGACGCAGGCGGAAGTCGATGTTTTCCGACCCCAGGGCGCGCGTCAGGCGGGCCAGCAACGCAAATTCTTCAACCGTGGCGTACTCGGTCGCCAAGGCGCCGATCTGTCCAGCGCCGAAGCTGTCGCGTACGCGGGTCAATCCCTGAGCCACGGCTTGCAGGGCATCGGACCACGACGCTTCCGCCCACTGGCCGGAAGCATTGCGGATCATCGGTACCGACAAGCGATCGTCGCTGTTCAAGCCTTCGTACGAGAAGCGGTCGCGATCGCTGATCCAGCATTCGTTGACGGCTTCGTCTTCGAACGGCACCACGCGCATCACGCGGTCGTCCTTGACCTGAATCACCAGATTGGCACCCAGGCTGTCGTGCGGGCTCACCGAGCGGCGGCGCGCCAGTTCCCACGTGCGGGCGCTGTAGCGGAACGGCTTGGAGGTCAGTGCGCCCACGGGACAGAGGTCGATCATGTTGCCCGACAACTCGGACTCGATCGCACGGCCCACGAAGGCCGTGATTTCGGCGTGTTCGCCGCGGCCCAGCATGCCCAGCTCCATGACGCCGGCGATTTCCTGGCCGAAGCGTACGCAACGGGTGCAGTGGATGCAACGCGTCATTTCCTCGGCCGACACCAGCGGGCCCAGATCCTTGTGGAACACCACGCGCTTCTCTTCACGATAGCGCGACGCCGAGCTGCCGTAACCGACGGCCAGATCCTGCAACTGGCACTCGCCGCCCTGATCGCAGATCGGGCAATCGAGCGGGTGATTGATCAGCAGAAATTCCATCACCGACTTCTGGGCAGCGCGGGCGCGCTCCGAGCAGGTGTGCACGATCATGCCGTTCGTCGCGGGCGTAGCGCACGCGGGCAGCGCCTTGGGCGCTTTCTCGACCTCGACCAGGCACATCCGGCAGTTCGCCGCGATGGAAAGTTTCTTGTGGTAGCAGAAATGCGGTACGTACAGCCCAATCTTTTGAGCCGCATGCATCACCATGCTGCCTTCGGGCACTTCGACCGCATTACCGTCGATGGTAAGTTCAACCATTGCTATTCCTGAAACTTACAGATATTGCGGAACCACGCAGCGCTTGTGCTCCACGTGGTGCGCGAATTCGTCGCGAAAATGCTTGAGAAAGCCTCGTACCGGCATCGCGGCGGCATCACCCAGGGCGCAAATCGTACGGCCCATGATGTTGCCGGCGACGGTGTCCAGCATGTCGAGGTCTTCCGGGCGCCCTTGACCGTTCTCGATCCGGTGCACCATACGGTAGAGCCAGCCGGTGCCTTCGCGGCACGGCGTGCACTGACCGCAGCTCTCTTCAAAGTAGAAATAGGACAAGCGCATCAGCGACTTGACCATGCAACGCGTCTCGTCCATGACGATGACCGCGCCCGAACCCAGCATCGATCCGGATTTGGCGATGGAATCGTAGTCCATCGTTGTGTCCATCATGATGTCGGCCGGCAACACCGGGGCACTCGAACCGCCGGGAATCACCGCCTTGAGCTTGCGTCCGCCGCGCATGCCGCCCGCCAGCTCGAGGAGCTTGGAGAACGGCGTGCCCATCGGAATCTCGTAATTACCGGGCAACTCGACGTCGCCGGAAATGGAGAACAGCTTCGTACCGCCGTTGTTGGGCTTGCCCACTTCAAGGTACTGCGCGCCGCTATTGCGAATGATCCACGGCACGGCCGCGAATGTTTCGGTGTTGTTGATCGTGGTGGGCTTGCCGTAAAGGCCGAAGCTCGCCGGGAACGGCGGCTTGAAGCGCGGCTGGCCTTTCTTGCCCTCGAGCGATTCCAGCAGTGCGGTTTCTTCGCCACAGATGTAGGCACCGTAACCGTGGAACGCGTGCAACTGGAAGCTGAATTCCGAGCCGAGAATCTTGTCGCCCAGGAAGCCGGCGCGGCGCGCCTCTTCGAGCGCCGCTTCGAAACGGTCGTAGACCTCGAAGATTTCGCCGTGAATGTAGTTGTAGCCCACGCTGATGCCCATCGCGAACGCGGCAATGGCCATGCCTTCGATCACGATATGCGGATTGAAGCGCAGGATGTCGCGATCCTTGAACGTACCCGGCTCGCCTTCATCCGAATTGCAGACCAGATACTTTTGACCGGGGAACGCGCGCGGCATGAAGCTCCACTTCAAGCCGGTGGGAAAACCGGCGCCGCCTCGACCGCGCAAGCCGGAGGCCTTCACCTCGGCGATCACATCCTCGGGCTTCATGCCCGTGGTGAGAATCTTGCGCAAGGCTTCGTAGCCGCCACGGGCGACGTAATCCTGCAGCCCCCAGTTGTTGCCGTCGAGACCGGCCACGATCTGCGGCTCGATGTGGCGGCCATGCAGCACCATCGATTTGGACAGATCGTTCATCGGGTTGGGATCCAACCCTTGCGAAAACTGCTGGTACAGACCCGGCGCGTTCATGCCGATTCTCCTTGCGTCTTCAATCCTTCGACCAGGGCATCGAGCCGCTCGTCGGACATCTGCACGCACATGTGCTTGTTGTTGACGATGACCACCGGCGAGTCGCCGCAGGCGCCCATGCATTCGCCTTCGACCAGCGTGAACTGGCCGTCGGCCGTGGTTTCGCGATAGCCCACACCCAGCTTCTGCTTCAGAAATTCGCCGGCGCGATCGCCGTCGCGCAAGGCACAGGGCAGATTGGTGCACACCGCGATCTTGTGACGTCCCACGGGACGCACGTCGAACATGTTGTAGAACGTGGCGACTTCCTGCACCGCAATCGGCGGCACTTGCAGGTAGTTGGCCACGTCTTCCATGACGTCGGTGGGCAACCAGCCCTTCTCTTCCTGGGCGATCGCCAGGGACGCCATGATGGCGGATTGCTTCTGATCGTCCGGGAACTTTGCGAGTTCGCGATCGATCTTTTGATAGGCCTGTTCGGAAAGCAACATGATTCGAATCCGGGTTATGCGATCTGCGCGATCGCAAGCAACAACACGATGTTCATCGATCGATCTCGCCGAAAACGATGTCTTGCGTGCCGATGATGGTGACGGCGTCGGCGATCATGTGACCGCGCGACATTTCGTCCAAGGCCTGCAGATGCGGGAAGCCGGGCGCGCGGATCTTCAGGCGATACGGCTTGTTGGCGCCATCGGACACCATGTAGATGCCGAATTCGCCCTTGGGGTGCTCGACCGAGGCATAGGCCTCGCCGGGCGGAACGTGGAAGCCTTCGGTAAAGAGCTTGAAGTGGTGGATCAGCTCTTCCATGTTCGTCTTCATATTGGCGCGCGCCGGCGGTGCAACCTTGTGGTTGTCGATCATCACCGGGCCGTCGTTGTTGCGCAGCCATTCCACACACTGACGGATGATGCGATTGCTCTCGCGCATCTCGGCGATACGCACGAGATAACGGTCATAGCAGTCGCCGTTCACGCCGACAGGAATGTCGAAGTCGAGCAAGTCATACACTTCGTAGGGCTGCGTCTTGCGCAGATCCCAGGCCACACCCGAGCCACGCAGCATCGGGCCGGTGAAGCCCAAGGCCATCGCACGCTCAGGGCTGACCACGCCGATACCCACCAGACGCTGCTTCCAGATCCGGTTATCGGTGAGCAGGGTTTCGTACTCGTCCACGCACGCCGGGAAGCGATTGGTGAAGTCTTCGATGAAGTCGAGCAGCGAGCCGGAGCGCGCATCGTTCATCTCATGAAAATCTTTCTTGCTGCGCAGCTTGCTGCTGGCGTCGGCGTACTGCGGCATCACATCGGGCAGATCGCGGTAGACGCCACCGGGCCGATAGTAGGCGGCGTGCATGCGCGCACCCGACACGGCCTCATAGCAGTCCATCAGATCTTCGCGCTCGCGGAAGGCATACAGAAACACCGCCATCGCGCCCACGTCGAGCGCGTGCGAACCCAACGACATCAAGTGATTGAGCAAGCGGGTGATTTCGTCGAACATCACTCGGATGTACTGGGCGCGCAACGGCGGCTCCACACCCAACAGTTTCTCGACCGCCATCACATAGGCGTGCTCATTGCACATCATCGACACGTAGTCGAGACGATCCATGTAAGGCAGCGCCTGGATGAACGTCTTGTGCTCGGCGAGCTTCTCGGTGGCACGATGCAACAGGCCGATGTGCGGGTCGGCGCGCTGGATCACTTCGCCGTCCAGTTCGAGCACGAGGCGCAATACGCCGTGTGCCGCCGGATGCTGCGGGCCGAAGTTGAGGGTGTAGTTCTTGATTTCTGCCATGATTAACGTCCTGCCCCGTAGCTGTCTTCGCGCACGACGCGCGGCGTGACTTCACGCGGGACGATGGTGACCGGCTGATAGATCACGCGTTGCTGCTCGGGGTCGTAGCGCATTTCGACCGTGCCCGACAAGGGGAAGTCTTTGCGGAACGGATGTCCGATGAAACCGTAATCGGTGAGGATGCGGCGCAAGTCGGGATGGCCTTCAAAGACGATGCCGTACAGGTCGAACGCTTCGCGCTCGAACCAGCCTACGGCCGGCCAGCAGTCCATCAACGAGGGCACCACCGGAAAATCTTCGTTGGCGGCCCAGGTACGCACGCGCAGGCGCCAGTTGTGGGTAATCGACAGCAAGTGGATGACGACGGCGAAGCGGCTGCTGTGCAACGCGGAGCCACGCGCATCGGGCGTCTCGCGCGTGCCGTTGCCCCAGGTGAGGTAATCGACCCCACAGAGGTCGACACAGGTTTCGAAGCGCAAGCCGGCGTCGTCGCGCAAGCGGTTGCACACCGATAGCCATTGCTCGGCCGGCACTTCGAGCGTGAGTTCGCCGAGTGCTTCGGTCAAGGCGGCGTCTTCGCCGAAAATGCCGATCAGATTGGTCTTGAGTGTTTCGAGCCTGGTCATCTTTATGAACGCAAGTAGGTACCGATACTGGCCGCGGCCGGGTCGCTCGAGCGCATCGCGCTCGGGCGTCACAGGCTCAGCGGGCGATGGTGTTGGTCAGACGGATCTTGTTCTGCATTTGCAGCAGTCCGTACACCAACGCTTCGGCCGTCGGCGGACAACCCGGAACATAAACGTCCACGGGCACGATCCGATCGCAACCGCGCACCACCGAGTAGGAGTAGTGGTAGTAACCGCCCCCGTTTGCACAGGAGCCCATCGACACGACCCAACGCGGTTCGGGCATTTGGTCGTAAACCTTGCGCAGCGCGGGCGCCATCTTGTTGCACAACGTGCCGGCCACGATCATCAGATCGGACTGGCGGGGGCTGGGGCGAAAGATGATGCCGAACTGATCCAGGTCGTAGCGCGCTGCGCCTGCGTGCATCATCTCCACGGCGCAACAGGCCAGACCGAAGGTCATGGGCCACATCGAGCCCGTCTTGGCCCAGTTCAGGAACTTATCCGCACTGGTGGTGATGAAGCCTTGCTTGAGAATGCCGTCAATAGCCATGTTCGTCTCTGCTAGCGTGTGAGGGGAATGATGCGAATCGTGGGATTACTCCCAATCCAACGCGCCCTTCTTCCACTCATAAACGAATCCGACGGTGAGAATGGTCAGGAAGACAATGACCGTCCAGAATCCGACCAATCCGATCTGCTTGTTAGCGATCGCCCAGGGGAACAGAAAGGCGATTTCGAGATCGAACAGGATAAAAAGAATCGCGACGAGGTAATAACGCACGTCGAATTTCATACGCGAATCGCCGAATGCCTCGAAGCCGCACTCATAGGGCGACAGCTTTTGGGGATAGGGATTGCGGGGGCCCAGCAACGTGCCGGCGCCTAACAGTGCAAATCCGATCGCGGTAGCGACAGCGATGAATAGAAGTACCGGGAAGTATTCTTGCAAATTGGTCAGCGCGGGCATGTGTTTCTTTCGCTCGGGGCTAAAAAGGGTGCGGTAAGCGGGATAGCGCGATTGTGCGAGGGATGCTGCGCCGCAATGAATGCAACGCCCGGCAACCGGGCGGCTTCAACGGGTTCCGCGGATGAATCACTCGCGGCACACATCAAGGCCAACCTGCACAAACCTCAAGATTGTAGCATTTCATGCTAACTCGCGACTGAACCTAATAGCCTTGGACTACAGGGTCGATAACCCCCCTATTCAGGCCACAAGCCGCATGAACACTGGCGTCAGCACGCGCCGCACCCGCACCGCCACTGTTGTTGCAGCGCGACGGACTATTTCGTTCGGACAATAAAAAAGGCCACCCCTAAGAGTGACCTTGATAGACGGGCCGAACCCGTCTTGTCGAGCTTTATGCCCGCCGGCTCGCGCCGACGGGTTTCGATCTCGATCAGCTTGCGCTGACCGAAAGTCGATTAGAAGCGGTGACGGACACCGACAACACCGACCGTGCTCTTCAGACCATCTACGAAAGCATAGTCTTGCGAGTACGAAGCGTACGTGTACAGGTTCGTGCGCTTCGACAGGTCGTAGGTGTAGCCCAACGAGTAGATGTTCATCTTTTCGTCGTCGCCGGTCAACTCCGTGTTGCCACGGGGGTCAACACGCTGCCACGAACCGAACAGCTTGCTTGCGCCGCCGATCGGAGCCGTAGCGCCGACCATCCACGAGTTGGCGCGGAAGCCACCAGCCGTCGAGCGGTACGAACCGCCGAAAGCTGCGGGGATGCCAGCCGAATCAGACGAGCTGAAGGGCGACAGGCCTTGGCCACCGAAAATGCCGTTGCGGGTTTGGCCGTAAGCCAAAGCCAGCTTGACGATTTCGAAGTCGTACGAACCGCCGACGTTCCACGAACGAACCTTTTCTTGATCCAACGAGCTAACTTGGTTCAATTGGTCGTACGAAGCAGCGACGTTCAACGGGCCGTTGGCGTAACGGATACCAGCCGTGATGGCACGTTGGTTTTCGTTCGTGCGGAAGCTGTCAGCGCTGGTGGCGCCGCTGCCGGTGTTGAACGAGTAGCCAGCGCCGACTTGGAAGCCGCTGTAGCTAGGCGTTTGGTACTGAATCATGTTGTCGTAACGAACGGTGTTCAGTGCGCTGAAGCCAGCACCGATGTTCGCTTGACCGAAGCCAGCGCCGAACGGATCGATCGAACCGAAGTACTTCGAGCCGATGTTCGTTTGGCGACCGAAGTCGAGTTGACCCCAGGCGTCGTTAGCCAAGCCAACGGTCGATTGACGACCGAACAGGCGGCTGCCTTGAGCCGAACGGCCGTTGTTGGCTTCGAAGCCGCTTTCCAGAGTGAACACAGCACGCGTGCCGCCACCCAGATCTTCCGTACCACGCAGGCCCCAACGCGAGCCGTTTTGGTTGCCGCTGACCAGGCCGAATTTCGAACCGTCGAAATCGCCAGGACCGCCCTTAATCTTTTGGTAACCCACGCCGAGGTCGACGATACCGTAAAGGGTGACCGAGGTTTCTGCCTGAGCAGCACCGGCGAAACCGGCGAGCAGGGCGGCAGCGATCAGAGTCTTTTTCATTTAAGAAATCTCCGTTGATTTGAGTGACAAGAGCAGCAATCCAACACGTTAAATCTGCCGCCCCCCTAACTCCGCGAAGGGAAGTTGTAGCTATTGCATCAAAATTCGGCGGGGCTGGCTACGATTACCCTCGGAAAGGTGCTTAGAAGGGTTGGAGTGTGTTGGCAGTTAACAACAGAGTGTGGTTTTAGGGCCATTTTCGTCAGGGTAAACCCTTGGTTTTTGGCCCTTGGACTGCAAAGCGGTGTTGCGGCTGTGCATCACTCTTACCAAGCCCATCAGGGCTTCACGCGCTCCTTTCTTAAGTCGCCAACCCGCTACAAAACGCAGATAGCTCAACACTTCCAAAGGTTTGCCGAACATTTCGAAGTATTTGGCTTAGCTGCGATCGCCTCTGAAGGGATCGGTTGGATTGAATCGGGGTTTGTAGACGCCCTGCGCCGCCCCCATCATCCGGCGGTAGACAGAATCTGCCCACGCTCGTCGCGAGATTGCCCAAACCGATCATGCAACGCAAAATGGGGTCACAACCATCCAGAACGGAGGAGACCTGTCATGACCGATCGAACGTCCGGGCGCGCCGCGCCCGAGCACGCCGCCTCATTGGGTGCGTCTTCTTCGGCCTGCATGACCACCGCTGATTTTCGTGCACTCCTCGAAAGGGACCATCCTTTTGCGACCGGCCTGGGCATCGAGATCGTCGAGATCGGCTACGGTACGGCGCACGCCGTGCTGCCCGCCCAGCCTGCGCATCGGCGCCTGGGCGACATCGTGGCAGGTCCCATGTTGATGGGATTGGCGGATGTGGCGCTCTATGCCGCAGTGGTGGGCGCAACCGGACAGGCGCACGCCGTCACGGCAACGCTCACCATCAACTTTCTTCAAAAGTGCCCGGCCCGCGATGTGCATGCCCATGCGCGGCTGCTCAAGGTCGGCCGATCCACGATGGGTGAAGTCGCCTTGCATGTGGACGGCGTAGAGGGGCCGGTGGCGCATATCGTCAGCACGTGGGCGGTACCGGCATTACCGGATCGCAACGCCGCCGGGTAGCCCTCTCGTTGGAGGCTGGGCGTCGAGAGCGAGCCTCGACGTGTAGAGTAAGCTTGGCGGTCGCGCAGGAGCTTGCTCGCTTCGTTCAAGCTTAGTCGGCTCATTTAAACCAGATCGTCTCGCCAGAATGCTATGGCCGTCCCCGAGCCAGGCCATTCCGTACGCGCTTAAAGCGCCCGCGCTGCCACGGCGCGACGTTCGATCGCCTCGAGGGCGGCAATGCACAGCGCCAGCCAGACTGAGGTGATCGCCCACCCGGCCAGCACGTCGCTGGCGAAATGCACTTGCAACATGATCCGGGTGATGCCTACCACCACCACCAGCGTGGCGGCCGCCAGCAATACGGCCAGTCGGCGCGGCGGCGCAACCCGCCGCAGCGCAAAATAGGCGCCCATGCCGTAGATCGCCATCGCGGCCGAGGCGTGACCGCTGGGGAAACTCCACCCGCTGGCATCGGACAAGGTATGGACGAATTCGGGCCGCACGCGCTCGAAGGTGAGCTTGAGGACGCGATTGATCACCCCGCCCCCTGCCGTGGCGGCCACCCAGGCCACCGCCCACCACCATTGTCGACGCCACAAGAGCAGCGCCGCCACCGCGACCGCAATCACGGTCAGGAGTTGGCGATCGCCCAAATGCGTGACCACGGAAGCGATCTGCAGCACTGCCCCCGGCAAGGCCACGCGCAATGTGGCTGCCAGCGTATCGTCGAACGCCGTGATGCTGCTGTCGCGCGAGACCAGAAACGCCAGCGCCGCAAAGAGCGCCGCCGCGCCACCTGCCGCGCCCCAGTAGACGACCTGACGTCGCGCGCGGGCGCCTTCGCCCACCCCGATCTGCCAGAGGCCGGCAGTCAACCCCCAGGCCAGAATCAGCGTGCCAACCGACACCATCACCGCGTGCTCGCCCAGCCACGTGGCTGTGGCCTGCATATCCACCATCATCTGCAACCTACCTCTTCACCCACACCCATGCTTTAAAGCACCGCATCCCGGCTCAGAATGAGCTCGGACGTTTCGACCCGGTCGAAGGCCTGCGCAGCGGTGTCGAAATCCCAGCGTTCGATCAGGCACCGCGTTGGATGCAAGGCCGTATCGCGCACGATCACGTTCACGGAATTCGGCACGTCGCCACGCACCCGGTGCGATAGCGCCGTTCCGGCCTGCACGGCCCAGGCATTGCGGCCCTCCGGATCTTTCGCCAACGCTGCGACGTAAGGCAGATGAATGTGTCCGCCCAACATGAGATCCATGCCCGCGTCGATCCAGGTCGGCAACGCCACCCGGCGTCCATGCAGAAGATTGGATCGGTCCGACGCCTCACGCGCCTGGACGGGGTGATGGGCCATCACGATACGTAGCTGACGCGGGCTCGCTCGGCGCAAGCGTTCAGCCACGCGCGCGATCTGACGCGCACTGACTTCGCCGTCCTTGTGGCGCTTGGGATGCGTGGTATTCACACCGATGGCCAGCAGCTCGTCGGTCTCGAACACGGGTTCCAGGTCCTGTCCCAAGGCGCGGCGGTAGCCGCCGTAGGGATTGAAGATCCGTGCAAAAACGTTATAAAGCGGAATGTCGTGGTTGCCCGGCACACACAGCACCGGACGGCCCAGGGCGTTGATGAAATCGCGTGCCGCGTTGAACTGCGCCGTCCGCGCCCGCTGGGTAACGTCACCGCCCAGCAGCACGGCCGCCGGTTCGAGACGATCGATCAGCGCTTTCAGGGCGGCGACGACAGGCGGCTGCTCGGTGCCGAAATGCGGGTCGGAAATATGCACAAACACTGTCATGCGCGTTCGACGCCTTCGCCTTCGGCGGGTACGAGCAAGGGCAACGGATGATCGGAGACGCGGAACGTGATCGGTGTCTCCAGGTGGGTGATTTCGCCGTCCATGGCAATTTTGATCCTTCGCGGCTTGCCTGTGGGTCTTACCGTAAGACGCTCGAACCCGAAGCTGAACACTTTATCGGCGTCACCCAGGCGGCGCATCAACCCAAGCAGCAGCATGCCGTACAGCGCGAGCGTGCCGACCGGCTTGGAGCCCATCGCCACCAACTGGCCCTGCTCGAGCGCGCCGCGTTCTTCGATACCCACATGCTCAAGCTGTAGCGGGTTATTGCCCACCACGATCGACGGCGTGCGGATCGTGCGGGTTTCGCCGTCGGTTTCGATTCTCAGGGTGAGTTGCTTGTGCGCCTTGAAAAGCGTGACGATCCCCGACCAGAATGCCACCAGGCGGCTGCGCCCGTAACGCTTTTTGTATGCCTCGCGGTCTTCGAGCAATTTGGGATAAAGACCCAGGCTGGCATTGACCAGGAAAACGCGATCGTTGACCAGGCCCACTTGCGCGGGCTGGATGTGCGCGTTCAGCAGGCATCGCGTCGACTCGAGCGTTTCCTGCGAGATCCCGTAGGTGCGGCCGAAATAATTGAACGTGCCCTGGGGGAGGATACCGAACGGCACATCCTGACCGTGCACCACTTGCGCCACCGCGTTCAGGGTGCCATCGCCGCCTGCAGCGATGACCGCCCCACCTTCAGACCGCGCCAACTCAAGCGCACGCTTAGCCGTCGCCTCCAACTGGGACGGATCGTCGACCGGGAAAAGCGTAAAGCGACGGCCGGCACCATCCAGAACCGATCGGATCGCGTCCTGCACCTCTTGGGTGTCGGAGCGACCCGAAGCCGTGTTCTGCACGATGAAGAAGGGCGCGTCTTTGGCGAACGTAGTGGGCGGCATAAGGAGGAACCCAAGGCGCGTGAGTGAGGGGAGTGTGCAAGATAGCCCGGCGACGGCGCCGCCCGCAAGAAATGTAACTCGCTGACGCAGACGTACCCCGCCGTTGCATCTGCCGGCTGCAATTGTTGCACTTCCGCAGGCCGGGATCGCCACTGGGGCTCTGCCGGCACTGCCGGCCGCCCTCCCCGACAATCCACCATCACCACACAGCCATTGTTTAAATTACGACCATCATGTAAATTGACTTCCCTCACCGCCGCTTCGGACGTCCCCCATGCTTGCGTCAACGTTTTCCAGATGGTTAGCCCACCGCGGCGTCCATTACGGTTGGGTCGTCGCGGCCGTGGCGTTTCTGGCGATGCTCTCTTCCTCCGCCGCGTTGGGTTTGCCCGGCGTATTGCTGCGCCCGCTGGGCGAGAGCTACGGCTGGAACACCGAGCAGATTTCGTCAGCGCTGGCCGTCCGCTTTTTATTGTTCGGTCTGATGGCCCCGTTTTCGGCCATCTTCATGGCGCGCTATGGCTTGCGCAACGTGATGTGCGTGGCGCTCACGCTGGTGGCAAGCGGGTTGATTCTGGCCACCGGCATGACTGCCCTGTGGCAACTGTTCATGCTCTGGGGAGTGATGCTTGGCATCGGTTCCGGGCTCACGGCCTTGGTGCTGGCTGCCGTGGTGGCCAATCGCTGGTTCGACGCGCGGCGCGGACTGGTGATCGGCATGTTGACGGCAAGCTCGGCCACCGGCCAGTTGATCTTCCTGCCGATCGGTGCCTGGCTCGTTGAGCACTATGGCTGGCGCATGGCCATCGCGCCTGTGTTTGCGTTTTGTCTGGCCGTGGCGCTCCTGGCCGCGCTTTTCGTGCGCAGCCATCCGGCGGATATCGGTTTGCTGCCCTATGGCGCCAAGCCTGCCGAGAGGCCGAGTGTCGAACCTGAAAATGCCGATCCTGGGGCGGCGGCCGTTCCACCTCCCAGCGCGCCTGTGCCGCTGGGCCGCGCGTTGCTCACGCCCTTCACCCAGCTCTACAGCGTGCGTAAATCCAGCACGTTCTGGGTATTGTTCGGCACCTTCTTCATTTGCGGCTTGAGCACCAACGGCCTGATCCAGACACACTTCATTTCGCTGTGCAGCGACTTCGGTCTGTCGGCCATACCGGCCGCATCCGTATTGGCGATGATGGGCGCGTTCGACTTCGTCGGCACGATCCTGTCGGGCTGGTTGTCCGATCGCTACGACAACCGCAAGCTGCTGTTCTGGTATTACGGGCTGCGCGGCCTGTCGCTGTTCTGGCTGCCCCACTCTGAATTCTCGCTTTACGGCCTGTCGCTGTTCGCGATGTTTTACGGTCTGGACTGGATTGCCACCGTGCCCCCTACCGTCAAGCTCGCGGGCCAGGCGTTCGGCCGCGATCGTGCGCCATTGATCTTCGGGTGGATCTTCGCGGGCCACCAACTGGGTGCCGCCACAGCCGCCTACGGCGCCGGCACGGTACGCACACTCTTGCTCACCTACTCGCCGGCGCTCTATGCTGCCGGCACCGCCTGCCTCATCGCCGCAGCCGCCGTCTTCATCATTCGACGCCCAGCCGCCAAACCGGCCGACCTTACTGTTCAGCGAGCCTGACCGGCCACGCATCGAGACGCTCATGGCATCGCCCGCCGCTACCATTGCCGCATCGCCGTCCAACCGTTCGTCGGCGCGAACCGAACGCATGCTGCGCGGGCCGGTGCTCGCCACGCTGCTTGCCTTGGCCGCGCCCAATATCGTGGTGATGCTGGCCCAGGCTGCCGCCAACTTTCTCGAAAGCTACTACGTGGGGTTGCTCGGCGTTGAGGCGCTGGCCGGCGCCGCGCTGGTTTTTCCGCTCATCATGCTGATGCAGATGATGTCGGCCGGCGGCATCGGTGGCGGCATTTCATCGGCCATCGCCCGCGCGATCGGCAGCGGCAATCAGGCGCGCGCGGAAGCGCTGGCCTATCACGCCGTCATCATTGCCTTGGTACTCGGACTGGCTTTCACGGTATTGCTGCTCACAGCCGGCTATACGATATACGGCGCGATGGGCGGGTCAGGTGCTGCGCTCGACAACGCCGTGGTCTATTCGAATGCCGTCTTCGCGGGTGCCTGCTTTCTGTGGCTGCTCAATGCGCTTGCCAGCATCTTGCGCGGCAGCGGCAATATGCTAGCGCCGGCGGCAGTGCTCACGGGTGGCGTGCTGATCCTCCTGGTTTCATCGCCGATCCTGATTTTCGGCGCAGGCCCCCTGCCCCCGCTCGGCATCGCCGGGGCGGGACTGGCGCTGGTGCTCTATTACGTCATCGGCTGCGCGATCCTTCTCGTCAAGCTTGCGCGAGGTCACGGCGGTGTGCGGCTGTCGTTCAAGCATCCTCTGCAACGCGCCTTGTTCGCCGACATTCTGGGCGTGGGCGTACCGGCCATCGTCAACAACGTCACCTCCAACCTTTCCGTCATCCTGGCCACAGCGCTCGTGGCCACACATGGTGCGGCTGGGCTGGCGGGATTCGGTTTGGGGATTCGGCTCGAATACCTGCAGGTGCCGATCGTGTTCGGATTCGGCGCCGGGATGGTGGCGATGATCGGCATGAATATCGGCGCCGGCCAGGCCGAACGCGCGCGGCGCATTGCCTGGACGGGCGCCGCCGTTGCGGCTGGCGTGACCGAGATCGTCGGGCTCGCAGCGGCGATATTTCCCGCGGCTTGGCTTGGCCTGTTCACCAACGATGCCGAAGCGATTGCCGCGGGTGCGGAATATCTGCGCAGTACGGCACCCGCGTACGGCTTTTTCGGCGCCGGCCTAGCGTTTTACTTCGCCTCGCAAGGCGCCCGCCGGATGGGTTGGTCGATCGTAGGCGGACTGGCCCGCGTCGCCGTGATCGCCGTAGGCGGCGCGGCGGTGATGCGAGCCACGGCCGGCGACATTACTGCGCTCGGCTGGGTGCTGGCGGCAGCACTCGTGGTGTTTGCGGTGATCAACAGCGTACCGTGGATCAAACCGCCCCAAAGCTGAACGGCGGCAAAACGGGCTGCGTGCTGAATGGGCCGGGCGTCATCCGCCGAGCCGCATCGGCTCACGCCTTGTGCCGATCAGGCATGGCCGCCGAGATACGCGTTGGCCAGATCGTCGTTGGCACTGATCTCCGCCGCCGTACCTTGCGCCACCACGCGCCCGCCTTCGATCACATACGCCCGATCGGCCAGCGCGAGCGCCAGGCCGGCCATCTGATCGACCAGCAGTATCGTCATCCGCTCCTGCCGCAGGGCATCCAACGCGGCAAACAATTCGGCGATCACTTTAGGTGCCAGCCCGAGCGATGGCTCATCCAGCAGCAAGATGCGCGGACGCGCCATCAGGCCCCGCGCAACGGCAAGCATCTGCTGCTCGCCGCCTGAAAGCAGGCCTGCCCGCTGATGCAGCCGCTCGCGCAAACGCGGAAACCGCTGCAGCATCGATTCGACACGTGCGTCGAGCCCATCGGGATGCAGGAAGCCGCCCAAGCGAATATTGTCCAGCACCGAGAGCTCAGGAAAGACCTGGCGGCCTTCGGGCACCAGCACCACGCCCAAACCTACGATCGCTTCGGCACTTTTGCCGTCCAGCGCGTGACCGTCGAAATGCATGCCCCCGCCCGTCGTGCGATGCAGACCCGCAAGCGCCCGCATCAGCGTGGATTTTCCGGCGCCATTTGCCCCCAGCAACGCCACCATTTCGCCTTCACGCACCTGCAAGCTGATGCCGTGCAGCACGGGCTCGGCACCATATCCGGCCACCAGATCGCCCACGCCCAGCAACTCCCGGCTGGCCGCCATTGGTGGTCGGGGCGCCGCATCTCGCCCATCGAGCAACGATTCGCCCAAGTAGGCCTGCTTTACCGCCGGATCGTTCTGCACGACTTGCGGCGTTCCGAGCGCCAGGCGCTTGCCCGCATCGAGCACCACCACCTGATCCGAAATCGCCATCACCAAGGCCATGTCGTGTTCGACCACCACCACACTGATGCCGGCCTCGGCGATCCGGCGCAGCAGCCCGGCAAGATGGTCCTTGTCCTCGCGCGACAACCCGGCAGCGGGCTCGTCGAGCAGCAGCACATCGGGGTCGGTGGCCAAGGCACGCGCGATTTCAACCAGACGACGATCAACGTGTGGGAGATCGGCAGCGCGCGTACTCAAGGCGCCGCGATAGCCGCAGAAGGCAAGCAAGGCTTGCGCATGCCTGCGTGCGGCATCGGAGCCGAATCGTTTGGCGCCCAGCAGCGATCCCAACTGCCCACGCGTGATGGCCAATGCCACGTTCTCCGCCACCGTCAGCGAACCGAACAGCTGCGAGGTTTGATACGTGCGCGCCACGCCGCGCCGGGCGATGCGATACGCCGGCAACGTGGCCAGCGGCGCACCGCCCAGCGAGAACCCACCGGTGGTGGGCCGATAGAATCCGCTCAACATATTGAGCGCGGTCGTCTTGCCCGCGCCATTGGGGCCGATCAAACTCGTGACTGCAGCCGCAGGCACATCGAAGCTCAGCCCCGATACCGCCTGCACGCCCCCGAAACGCATCCCCAGATCGTGCGCGGCCAGTGTGGCTCGCGTGCGCTGCGCCAAGCCTGGGTCGGCCGCATCCAGTGCCGCCGCAGGCGCTACCGGCGTCGCAACAGCAGGCACGGGGCGACGCTTGACGCGTGCAGCCACGGACTGCACCAACCCCATCACGCCGTCGGGCGCCACCCAAAGCACCAGCAAGAGCAGTGCACCGAAAAACAGCAGACGGAAGGCTTCCAGGCTCGCCAGCAATTCGGGCAGCACGCCCACAATCACCGCACCGATGATGGGGCCGGCGATCGAGCCGGCACCACCCACGATCACCACCAATACGAACAGAATCGACTGCATGAAGCTGAAGGTTTCGGGCGTGACGAATGTGGACAACGGCGCGAAGAGGCCGCCAGCCAACCCTGCCGTCATGGCCGATAACGCAAATGCGATCGTCTTGATCACGAGCGGCCGCAGGCCGATGGACTCGGATGCGACCTCGCTATCTTTGACGGCGCGCATCGCCGCGCCCCACGTGCCGCGCGAAAGCCGCGCATAAGCGATCAACAAGATCGCCGCCGTGGCGATGGCGACCAACGCCACACCTTGTTCGGTACTCAGGCCGCCGGCGAACGACGGCCCGCCGATCCCCATGATGCCGTTCTGCCCGCCCGTCAGATCCCGCATTTCGATCGCCGCGTGTTGCACGATAAAACTGAAGGCGATCGTGACCATGGCCAGATAGGGACCTTTCACCCGCAGCGCGGGCAAGGCCAGCAACGCACCGGCGGCACAAGAGATCGCCGCGCCCGCCGCCCAAGCCGGCCAGAAACCCCAACCGGCCTTGGTGGTCAGGATCGCCACCGTGTAGGCGCCGATGGCATAGAAACCCATATGGCCGAACGAGACCTGGCCTGTGAGACCCAGCAGCACATTCAGCCCGATACCGACGATGGCAATCAACGCCACGTTGGCGAGCACGAACACGTAATAGCTATTGACGGTCAACGTCAACATCACTGCCAGTGCGACCACGGCCGCACCCAGAAGATAAGCGCCGCGGTTCATACTTTCTTGACCTCCGCGCGGCCGAACAAGCCATTGGGGCGCAATGCCAGCACCGCAATCACCAAGGCGAACGTAATCATCTGCGTATAGCTCGAGCCCAATGTCACCGTGATCAACCCCTCAGCCAGGCCGAACAGCAGACCCGCGATCATGACGCCCCAGGCGCTTGTGATGCCGCCAAGAATCGCCACGGCAAAAGCCTTCAGGCCAAACAAGGTGCCCATATCCGCGTTGACATTGAAGAGCGGCGCGATCAGGATGCCCGCCACGCCGGCAAACAAGGTCGACAACGCAAACGCCACCGCGATCGCGCGCGAGATCGGGATGCCCATCAAACGGGCGGCATCGCGGTTTTGCACCACGGCAAGCAATGCAACGCCCCAACGGGTGCGCCGCGCCACGGTATGCAAGGCGGCGGCCAGCAACAAGCCGATCACCGGAATCAAGAGTTGCAAGGGATACACCCCCAATCCCACACCCGCCAGATCGATCGGCGCCGACACCAGCGGCGACGGCAAGCTGCGCGGCTCGCGACCGAACGTGTGCATGACCACGTTATCGAGCACGATGCCCAGGGCGACCGTGGACATCAACCAGGCGTTGGAACCGCGGCTGGCGAACGGCCGCACGGCGAGCCGCTCCACCAGCAAGCCATACACGGCACACAACAGCAGCGCCAACACGATGGCAAGCGCCATCGGCAAGCCGTAGGTTTGTGCAAACGTAAAGCACAACACGGCGCCCAGCATCATCGAACTGCCCTGAGCAAAATTGACGGTGCCCGACACGGCATACGTCATATAGAAACCCAGCGCCATCAACCCGTACATACTGCCCAGGCCCAGCCCGCTGATCAATGCCGATAGCAACTGCATGTGTATCCCCTGAATGCATTGGCAAACGCCGGCTTACTTGGCCATGCCCACGGGCAGGATGCGGTTGTCGATGAACTGCGCCCACACGTAGTCTTTCTCGGTCAGGGCGTCGTGCATGTCAGGCGTGAACGGATTCTCGTACGTTTTGATCAGGCCGTCGTACTTGCCGATCTTGTAGAACCCTTCGCGGATGGCATCGCCATCGGTCGAGCCGGCCTGCTGAATGGCCAGCGCCGTCAGCTTCATCGCATCGTAGGCATTGGCCACACCCACGGCCGGGCTGATATCTTCGGGGCCTTTGACATCCGGGTACTTCGCTTTCAGTGCTGCGATCACCTTTTCGCCGGTGGCCGATTGCTTGCCGAAGAAGCTATACGTTTGCACGAAGTGCACGTCTCGCGCGCTGGGACCTGCCAGCTCGGTGAAACGGCCGCCGGCCGGCCCCCAGTGCGACACCACCGGCACCTTCCAGCCCATCCGGTCGAGCGACTTCACGACCTGTGCCGACGGGCCTACGTTGCCCACCATGAACAACGTATCGGCGCCCGCTGCGCGCAAGCGGCTCAATTGCGGCGTCACATCCACGTCGCTGCCTTCGAACTTCTCGATACCCACCGCCTTCATATTTTTCGCGGTAAGCGCAGCCACAATGCCGCGCTCGTTGGATTCGCCCCAGGGGTTGTTCACCATGATCAAGCCGAACTTCGATGTCTTGAAGGTGTTCTGCGCGTAGTCGACCATGCCGCGGTCGACGATTTCGTCCACGGCCGACACGCGGAATACGTAATTGGGGTTCGCGTTGTTTTTGGTGATCGGCGTACCTGCCGCCCAGGGCGAAATGAACGGCACCTTGCCTTGATTGACGAGCGGCACGATCGCCATCGACACCGGCGTATCCAGGCCACCCACGATGGCAGCGACCTTCTCCTTGAACATCAACTCACGCGCGGCCACCACGCCTTTGGCGGGATTGGACTCGTCGTCGCGGCGTACCAGCACAAATTGACGGCCATCGAGCACGCCACCCGACGCATTGATCTCGTCGATCGCGATCTGCACGCCGCGCGTGATGGCTTCGCCAGACAGCGCCGATTGGCCCGACAGCGCCGTCACCAGACCGATCTTGATGGGCTCGGCGCTCGACGCGAACGGCGCCCAACCCAACCCGAGCACCGCGATAGCGGCCGACGTGAAAGTACGACGAGAAATGCGAGACATAGGTTTCCCCAACTGGTTTCGAGTGATGGCGGACGCCGCCCTGGAACAGTTCCAAAGCAAAATCGATGCCAATTTTCAGCATTCATCGGGGACCCAGGCTCAAGAATTTTCCGACGTCAATTTTTCCTAATAATTGTCTGCAAAAAATCAATTTATTGACGATAATAATTCGTCTCGCTTGTTCTGGAACACAACGGCCACACGAGCCTCACAAGCCAACGACGCACCAAAAAAGTGCAAATCACGGGGAATTTCGATGCACGATGCACCAACTTCGAACACGACCGATGTGGCCGCTGCCGCTGGCGCACTCGTCGACCGGTACTTGACCATTCTGATGAAGCCCGACCCCGACGGCGCGCGCGCTTTCGTATCGCCCAAGCTGGCGATACGCTTCACCGGAGGGCGGGCGATGTCGGATCCGGCGGAATGCGCGGCCTTCAACAAGCAACGTTATGCCTGGGTGAAAAAGCGCTTCGAAGCCACCGAGGTCGTCGCGGGTGCGACAACCGAGCACGCCGTGGTCTACAACCGCGGCACGCTGTATGGCGAGTGGCTCGACGGCACCCCCTTCGAAGGCAACCGCTACGTCGATCGCTATGTGGTCGAGCAGGGGTTGATCGTGCAGATGGACGTGTGGAACGACAGCGCCGAGTGGCTGATGGATCGCGCGGCAGGCGTGCGCCCATGAACGCAACTGTGCCCTACGGCCGCCTTGCGCATCACGACCGATTCGACTACACCCCCATCACGCGGCGCGTGCCTTATGCGTGGCCGGGCAGCGCCAGGCTGGCCGTGTATCTGGGCTTCAATCTCGAACACTTCCACTACGGCGAAGGCATGGGCGCGCGGCTCGGGTTGTCGCTGGGCGAACCCGATATCCTGAACTATGCGTGGCGCGAATACGGCAATCGGGTAGGCGCATGGCGCTGCCTGGAGCTTTTCGATTCGCTGTCGTTTCCCGCCGGCATCATCGCCAATACGTCGATTGCCGACCATTGCCCGGAACTCATCGACGCGTGTCTCGCGCGCGGTGACGAACTCATCGGGCACGGGCACACCAATGGCGAGCATCAAAACCAGATGTGCGAGGCCGACGAGCGCGCGTTGCTTGCGCATTGCCGCGATCGGCTGCAGGCCGCAGGCCAGCGCGCGCCCAGCCCGATCGACACGACACCGGCCGGATGGCTTTCGCCGTGGATCGCCGAGTCGCGCGTCACCCCTGATCTGCTTGCCGAAACCGGCTATCGCTACACCTTGAACTGGTGCCACGACGATCAGCCCGTGCCCATGCGCACGCGCGATGGCAACACGCTGTGGTCCATTCCCTATCCGCAAGAATTGAACGACATTCCGATGATCGTGGCGCGCCAGATGGATGGCAAGGATTTCGCGCAGATGATCATCGACAACTTCGACGAGATGCGCCTGCAGGCCGCTCAACAACCGCTGGTGATGGGCATCGCCTTGCACCCGTATATCGTCGGCCAACCCTATCGCCTGCGGCATCTGCGACGCGCGCTTGCGCACATCGCCGCCGCGCGCGAGGATGGCGACGTCTGGCTCACCACGCCGGGCGCCATCCACCGCCACGTGGCCACGCTGCCCCAACTCGCAACCGGGATTTCCGCATGACCCTCGCTACGCCGATCTCATCTCAAGCCGCTACATCGTCGCCCCCCGCCGACGCCTTGCCGATCACGCAGGGCCTGCCGTTTACCGACACGGTTGGCGCCTGGGTGCCGCACGGGGCGTTTACCATCGCGCCCACCGCGAACGGTCCGCTGGATGGCCTGCGCTTCGCTGCCAAGGACCTGTACGACATCGCCGGCCTGACCACCGGTGCCGGTAACCCGGATTGGCTTGCCACGCATGGCCCGGCCACATCGACCAGCCCCGTCGTCACCGCCCTGCTCGCAGCAGGCGCCACGCTGGTGGGTAAAACCATCACCGACGAAATCGCCTACAGCATCCAGGGCGACAACACGCATTACGGCACCCCGCTCAATACGCGCGCGCCCGACCGTGTGCCTGGCGGCTCGTCGAGCGGCTCGGCGGCGGCCGCCGCCGCCGGACTATGTGACTTCGCCTTGGGTACCGACACGGGCGGATCCACCCGCGTGCCGGCGAGCTATTGCGGCTTGTGGGGATTGCGCACCACACACGGCCTGGTGAGTACCGACGCCATGGCGCCGCTTGCGCCCAAGTACGACACAGCCACCTGGCTGGCGCAAGACTCAAACGTATTTGCACAGGTGGGTGACGTGCTGCTGCCCGACAATGCGGTGCCGTTCGATCGCGTGCTGACCTTTACCGATACGTGGGAAGCCGCCGAGCCGGCGTTTCAAGCACCGCTCGAGCGCGTGACGACAGCGCTTGCCGCCGCCCTCGCGCATCCTGAGCCGATTGCCGTAGAGCGCATCCGCATTGCGGACGCGGGCCTCGAAGCGTGGCGCCAGATCTATGTGACAGCGTCGGCGTACGATGCCTGGGAAACGCACGGCGCATGGATCGGCGCAAACCGACCGCGTTTCGGCGCTGCCGTCGATGGCCGCTTCAAAACCGCGTCCGCCATTACCGCGGCACAGGCCGATGCCGCCTTCGCCAGCCAAGACGCGATTCGCGCTCATGTGCGCCAGGTGCTCGGTGCCACCGGCATCGCGGTGTTGCCCTCGGCATCGAGCGCAGCCATCCCGCGCAATGCGGGCGGTGAAGCCGTCGACATCGTGCGCGCCAATACGTTCCGCATTACGTGCATCGCAGGCCTGGCGGGGTTGCCGCAGGTGAGCCTGCCCTTCATCGGCGACGATGGCTTGCCGCTCGGCGTGTCGTTGATGGGCCCGGCCGGCAGCGACCGCGCGCTCATTCATCTGGCCGTGGCGATCGGCCGGCAACTCGGTTGCCTTGGCACAGTGGCAGGATAGGCGCTCATGGTTTCAATGTATGCCCGTCATGACTAAAGCTGCTTCCCGCTCTGCTGCGCCCGCGATCAAAAAAGCCGGCAAACGCGGCGCAGTCACTGCCGCCGTCGCTGCCGATGCCGCCACTCCTCCCGCGCATCGCCGCGCGGCCAACGACGCCTCGCCGCCTGCTGCGGCACGTGAGGTTCGTCGCGGCCGGCCACGCGTGCGACCGGTGGCATTGGAAGCCAGCCAGCGTGGCGCGGCTGCTTCCGAACGCGACGCTGAAGACACCGAAGACCGCATCTACCGCGCGGTGTTCGAAAGCGTGATGAGCCAGCGCCTCGCACCCGGCACCAAGTTGCCCGAAGCCGCCCTGTGCGAACTGTTCGGCGTTGGTCGATCGGTCGTGCAGAAAGTGCTGCAGCGCCTGGCGCACGATCACATCGTCGCTTTGCGGCCCAACCGCGGCGCCATGGTGGCCATGCCCACGCGCGAAGAAGTGGGCAAGCTCTTCGAAGCCCGCCGCGCACTCGAAGCCGCCATCGTTCCCCTGGTGGCTCAGTTTGCCACCCGCGCCGACTATGCAGCCCTGCGCCGGCAATTGAAAGCCGAGCACCGTGCCATGCACCACGCGCCGCAAAACGAATGGGCACGCCTGGCCAGCACCTTCCATCTGCGCCTGGCCGAACTTTCCCGCAACCCGATCCTGGAACGCTACCTGAAAGAGCTCATGTCGCGTTGCGCCTTGGTCGTGGCCATCTACGAAGCGCCCGGCAATGCGCCTTGCGAACATGATGAGCACGTGCGCGTCGTGGACGACATCGAGCGCGGCGACGTCGCCCGCGCCATCGCCACAATGGATGCCCACCTGCGCGATCTCGAAAGCAATATCGATCTGGTCGAAGACCAGACCGGCAAGAGCTTGGCGCATATGTTGGGATTTGACTGAAGCGGCGCGATATCGGGTCTGGGGCGGGTTGTGGGGCTGTGGGCTGGGCTGGGCTGATCAGGTTGGGCGAGGCCCGGGCCGGAAGGATTGGATGCGGCCCGGCTTGTCCGAACTAGCTAAGGACTTAGCGGCATAAGGCTTGCGGCGCACAACACTCAGGCGACCCCTCTTGGTCGCCGCCAGTGGCCAAGGAGCCAATATGCAACCCAACACCCTGCAAGCCAGTATCGAAAAATGCTTCGCGTGTGCCGCCGCCTGCGAACACTGCGCCACCGCGTGCCTGGACGAAAGTGATGTCGCCGGGATGAAAGACTGCATCAAGCTCGACATGGATTGCGCCGACATGTGCCGCTTCGCGGCCAGCGTGATGGCACGCGGCAGCGCCTTTACGGGCGACGTGTGCACTCTGTGCGTCGGCATCTGCGAAGCGTGCGCGGCCGAATGCGGCAAACACGATCACGATCACTGCCAGGCGTGCGCCGAAGCGTGCAAGCAATGCGCTGAAGCGTGCCGCACGATGATGGCGGGTGCAGAGGCGGGCTGATCTGTTCGGCGCCACGGCGCTCACTTATAATGCGAGCGTTGGTTCAACGGACATCCATGCTATGCCAAAGCCAGGAACGGTCGTCGTCACATTGAGCGATGTCGCGGCGGCAGCAAGCTGCGATTTATCGACCGTCTCGCGAGTGCTCAGTGGCGACAAGAACCAGCGGGTGCGCGAGGAGACGCGTGAGCGGATTCTGGCAGCAGCCAAGGCGCTGGATTACCGGCCCAACCTGAGCGCGCGCGGCCTGCGCACATCGCGCACATATACATTGGGCATTGCGGTGCCACAACTCGATAACCCGGTGTATTACCAGATCATCCTGGGCGCCGAACGCGGCGCCTATGAGCGCGGTTATTCGCTTGTGATTTCACATATCGAAGAAAATGCCGCGGACGACTCCGCTTATGCCCGCATCGTGCAAGCCAATCGGGTCGATGGCTTACTGGTGACGACGCTGGACGACAATAGCGCGATCTTGCGCGCTGTACGTCAAGCACGAGTACCCTTTCTGCTGCTCAATCGAAAAGTCAAAGGCGTCCGCAACTGCTACCACTTCGACAGCCGCGCGGCAGCACGCATGGCGACGCAGCATCTCATCGACCTTGGGCATCGACGTATCGCGTATCTATCAGGCCAGGTTCATCCCACGCTTGGCGCGGGAAGATTAGCGGGCTACTGCGAGGCGCTCGACGCTGCGGGGGTGGCGTACGACCCCGCACTGGTGGCTATTTCGGGCTACACGGTGCAAGGCGGCGCGACGGCCATGCGAGAGATTCTCGCGCGCGGCGGCCCTCGACCCACGGCGGTATTCCCGCTCACATTGACGGCTGCCACCGGCGCCATGATGGTGCTGCACGAACAGCGCATCGCCGTGCCCGATGACATGTCCGTCATCACGGTTCACGACGGCCCCATGGCGGAAGTGATGTATCCGCAGTTGAGTACGGTCAGCATGCCGGTCGAACAGATGGGATACGAGGGCGCGCAGACGCTGATCGAACTTATCAACGGCACGCGCACTCGCGCCAATCGCGAGTTCGCGCCGCTGGCCCTGGTGGCACGCGCTTCGACGGCTCCGCCTCCGGCCGCCACTACGACGTAATACCTACCTCGCCCGACGGCGCCAACGCGCGACCCAGTGCGTCGGTTGCCACGATCGCGGCGGCAATACTCGCCCGGTCGGCGCGCGGCACAACGTTGCCGATGTAAGGCGCCTGACACGTCAATGCAGCAATGGCATCGATCTCATCCGCGCGCAGAGTAGGCACGCCCAGATCGGAAAAACACACCGGCAAGCCCAGGCGACGCGTGAGCCCGGCTTGTTGGGCGATTGCGGATGGCGCATCCTGCTGAACGAAACGTTGCACCAGTGCGCCAAACGCCACGATTTCGCCGTGCAACAACGCGCCCAATACTGGATGTGCCGAAAAGCCGCGCGTTAAAGCATGCGCGATCGACAGCCCGCCACTTTCGAACGCCAAGCCAGATAACAGCACGCTCGCTTGAACGGCGCGCTCCACCGCATCATTGGGCGTGCGATGGTCGCGCACCTGACGCAGGGCCTGTTCGCCGAAAGCCAGAATATCGGCGTAGCACTGCTCGGCCAGCAGCCGCGCCACCGGTAGAGATGGCGTAGCAAAAAAGTTGTTGCCGCCAGCCAGATGACACTGGGTTACTTCGTCTTTCTTGCTCAACGCGTCGCCCAGCCCGGCCGCAAAGAAGCGCGCGGGCGCACGAGCGATGATGGTGGTGTCCACAATCACGGCGTCCGGGTTACGGGCCATCAGCCGCACCCCCGCCACGGCATGATGGTCGTCGTAGAGCACAATCAATCGGCTCGTCGGCGAGTCGTTCGAAGCGATTGTCGGGATCACCACCAACTGCGCGCCGCAGCTCAACGCCACCCCTTTGGCGGTATCGATGGTTTTGCCGCCACCCAACGCAATCACACAATCCGCGGCTCGCTCGACCGCTTGCGCGCTCAGCCCATCGATCGCCGCCTGCGTGCATTCGCCTGGGAAATCCAGCACCGTGGTTTCCAACGCGAGCAGGGCCATCGAAGATTCAAGCGGCAGCCACACCGCGTCGCGCACGACCGCATCGGCCAGCACCACCGAGCGCCGGCAACCCAACTCGGCCAGCAAGTCCGGTAGTGCCAGGATCGCGTCGGGCCCTTGCGTATAACGTCCCGGAAAGCCGATTGTTCTGACCATCACTCGCCCCAATAAAAGTCGCGCCGCCCACCGTCCATGCACACCAGCGCGCCATTGATGAAGGCGGCTTGGCCAGACGCCAGAAAAGCGACCAGCGCAGCCACCTCATCCGGTCGGCAAGGCCGTCCCACCGGATTCTGCCGGTAGAGCCGTGCTCGCATATCATCAGTGAAGCCATCGATCAATGCCGTTTCCACGTAGCCCGGTGCGATGGCATTCGCCGTAATGCCATATGGGCCGGCCTCCTTGGCCAACGTGCGCGTGAAGCCGGCAATACCGGCCTTGGCTGCAGCATAGTGCGCCACGCCGGGCCGCCCGCCGCCGGTAAAGTTCATCGACGAGGTATTGACGATGCGGCCGAACTTTGCCGCACGCATCGGTTTGAATGCTGCGCGCGAAAAGAGGAACGTGCTGCGCAGATGGGATTGCAGCATCCCGTCCCAAGCCGCTAGCGGCATATCGGCCACGGCGTAGGCGGGTTTGACGCCGATGCCCGCGTTATTGACCAGCACGTCGAGGCGTCCGAAATGCTTCAATACATCGTCCACCACACGCTGGACGGCATCCTCATCGCACGCATCGCCGCAGAAGGCAGCTGCGTTGATCCCGCGATCGCGCAGCCCATCCACGACCCGCTGCGCAGCTGTCGCGTCGATGTCGTTGATCGCGATGCACATGCCCTCCTGCGAGAAGCACAACGCCTCGGCCGCACCGATGCCGCCGCCGCCGCCCGTGATCAGTGCCACACCATCCTTCAACCCGAGATCCATCGTTCATCCTTTGACTGCACCGGCCGCCAGTCCTTGTATGAAATAGCGGCTGAGAAAGGTAAACATCACTAACAGCGGCAGCGTGATCAGCGTGGCGCCTGCCATCAACTCGCCCCAACGCGCATCGAACGAGCCGAGAATGGCCGCCAGCCCCACAGGCAACGTCTGCTGGCTGTCGCTGCTGAGCAGCACGAACGCAAATACGTAGTCCGTCCACGACAACAGAAACGAAAAAATCGCCACGGTCACAATGCCGGGCAACGACAACGGCAGCACTACTTTGTAGAAGGCCTGCGCGCGTGTGCAGCCATCGACCATGGCAGCTTCTTCGAGGTGCATGGGCATGGCCTTGAAAAAGCCCCACAACAGCCACACACCTAAGGGAATCGTCATCGTGCAATGCGCCACCACCACCGAGAAGAGACTATCCGCCAAGCCCCAGCGCGCGAATATCGCCAGTAGCGGAATCGCCAGCAGCAGCGGCGGGAACATATAGGCGTAAAGCATGCTGCTGATGATGAGCGACTTGCCCGGCACCTTGAAGCGCGACACCACGTAAGCGACCACGACCGACACCACCAAGCTGACCGCCACGACCGCGCCGGCAACGATCAGGCTGTTCATGAACTGCTGCCAGTAGTCGGTCAAGTGCAGCAGATTCTTGTAGGACTGCAATCCTGGGTCGATCGTTTTGGGGATAAGGCTGGGCACGCTGAAGATGTCGCGCTCGGGCCGCAGGCTCGACACGATCATCCAGTAGATCGGAAAGAACGACCAGATCGCCATCAGCAGCACGCCGATGAACAAGCCGGCATGCCCGGCCACGCTACGACGCTGGCTCATGAGCGCGCCTCCTTGTCGTCAAGCGGCACGAAATGAAAATAGATTGCCAGGAGTATCGACAGCAGCAGAAACGATAGCGTGGCCACGGTTGCGCCCCCACCCACGTCGAACTGCATGAACGCGCGGCGGTACGCCAGAATCGGCAGATGCTCCGTGGCCGACAAGGGGCCACCCTTGGTCAGCAACCACACAATATCGAACTTGTTGAACATCCAGATGCTGCGCAACAGCACCACCACCATCAACATCGGCACCAGCATCGGTAAGGTGATGTGAAAAAACCGCGCGATCGGCCCCGCGCCATCCACGCGTGCCGCTTCGTAAAGGGAGCCGGGCACCGTCTGCAACGCGGCCAGGAAGCATACCGTCACGAAGGGTGTCCATGTCCACACACTTGCCGTGATAACCACCGACAACGCCGCCGGTCCATTCTCAAACCAGGCTGGCCGCGCAAACCCCAGATCCTGTGCCCAGTGCGTGACGAGTCCGAGGCTGCCGTCGAGCAGCCATTGTGCGGTGATCGCGATGACGACCGTGGGCAGCATGTAGGGCAGAATGGCAATGCCACGCATTAGCGCGCGCCCGGGAAACGACTGATCCAGCAAGAGCGCGAAGGCAATGCCCAGCAGCACCTGCAGCACGATGGCGCTGACGGAAAACACCAGTCCCACGGTCAGTGAATGCCAGAATGCCGGGTCGACGATGATGCGGGCATAGTTCGAGAGCCCCACCCACTTGCGCGCCGACACGAACGAAGTCGCCTCGTACAGACTGAGTTGGATCGCATGCAGCACGGGGCCCAGAATCAGCAGCAAGGTAGCGCCCACGCACACGATGAAGAGCATCAACAGACGACGATCGCTGGACGTTCGAAAGGATTGCATAAGCTTCGGCCGAAAATGAACGACGTGAAATAACGCGTGCGGGTGCGCGATCGCGCCGTCTCCGCACGCGCTGGCGCTACAACACCGTGCGGTACTTGGCGCAGGCCAGCTCCAGCGCTTCATTGGCCGGCATATCCTTCAGCAATCGGTTCTGGATCGCCTCGCATATGGCGTAGGTTTCGAACATCTTGGCCGGCCGCAGATCGATCCGCGGCCCTTCCGTGTCCACCGACCGGATGATGACGTCGTCGCGCGTCAGAATGCTCTTCATGAACGTCACCAGTTCGGCGTATTTCTTGATCATCGCGTTGTCCTGCCACCGCTTGTCGTCATACACATCCATGCGTGGCGGTTGGAAATGCAGCGGCGCCGAATGGAGAAAATCGATGTAGTGATTTTCGGTAAACCATTCCATGAACTTGAGCGACTCTTCCCGCATCGGCGTATCGAGCACCACCCATCCGTCGTAGCCGTGATTGACCGCCCGAGCCCGCCCGGTACTGTCCGGGTACATGAAGACGCCCGTTTGCGCGGCCAATTCCGGCGCGCGCTGATCGAGCACTTCCATGAGGCGGCCGGCATACGGCGCGTGTGCAATCTGACCGCCAGAATACTGCCCCAACACGGTCGCGAACACGGCCTGCGTCATCCCCGGCGGCATCGTGGGATACAGACGCTTCATCATGTCGAGGTAGGCCGCCGCCCGCGGCTTGATTGTCGGGCTGTCCAGGATGAGCTTGAAGTTGTCGTCCAGCATCGACACCCCATCGGCCCACATGTACCCCAAACTCATCCACTGCGCCGCCTGATTGGCACCCAGCGGCTGCGCGCAGCCGAAGCGGTTGTCGCCGGTCAACGCGGTCGTGTTGTGCACCATTTCATCCCACGTGGTGGGTACTTTCAGGTTCTTCGCCTGATAAAGATCCTTGCGGTAGTACAGCCAGCAGAAGTTGTAGTCGTAGGGATACCAATACTGCTCGTTATTGATGGGGAACATGATGCGCGGCCCCCACTTGTAGCGGCTGACCAGCGAGGTGAGCGGCACCAGTTTTCCCGCGTCCGCAAGGATCAGCACGTGGCCCGCAAACGCCAGCGTGCCGATGTCGTAAGGCGCGCCCGAAGAGATGGACGCCTGGATTTTGCCGAATGACTCGTCCGACGGCACCGTATCGATGACGACCTTCACGCCCGTCTTCTTCTCGTACTCTGCGGCCACATTACGCAGCGCTGCAACCGACTCCCGCGAAGGTTCCCCGTTCAGGAATCGAATCGTCTTCTGCTGCGCGTGAATGGCCGGCGCCATCAGGACCGCCGCGCCGGCCGCCGCCGTTTTAAGCAACGTTCGTCGCGTTTGACTGCTGGGCGTTACCGCGTCAGAGGCGGCCAGGCGCTTGTCGCGCGTGCAGGTGTGATCGATAGCCATGTATGTCTCCTGGAGCAGACGCTCAGGCGTCTTGTTGTCGGTACGGCCGTGAGAGGGTTACTGCAGCGGTGCTGCGTTCAATAAACTCGTTCCTGTCGTCGTGTCGAAAAGATGCACGCGCGTACGGCATACCGCCAATGCGCAAGACGCACCCACTCGGTGATCGTCACTGCGTTCGGAGAGCACGCGCAACGCGCGACCGTCGCCGGTGTCGCAAATCATCATGGTTTGCGCGCCCATCTGTTCGATGAGCTTGACCGTTGCCGAGAGATGGATGTGATCGGCGATCCCAACCGTGCCCGGTGCCGCATGGCCATCGAGACGCAGATGCTCCGGGCGGATCCCCAACGTGACGGGATGCGGTCCTGCGCCTGGGGGCAGCACGAACCGTCCCGTCGGCACCGTTACGTCGATGCCGCCGCCGGAAAACCGCAAGGTGCCGTCGTTCGCAGCCACCGTACCCTCAATGAAGTTCATTTCGGGTGCGCCCAGAAATCCCGCCACGAACCGGTTGGCCGGCTCATCGTAGATGTTCAGTGGTGTGCCAATCTGCTGCGCCCGCCCGCCATGCATCACCACGATGCGATCGCCCAGCGTCATGGCCTCGACCTGATCGTGGGTGACGTAGATCATGCTGGTGCCGATACGTTTGTGCAGGAGTCCGATTTCCTCACGCATATGCACGCGCAGTTTGGCATCCAGATTCGAGAGCGGTTCATCGAGCAGGAACGCGTCAGGGCGGCGCACCAGCGCCCTGCCCAACGACACGCGCTGCATCTGGCCACCGGACAGCTGGCGCGGCTTGCGATCGAGCAGCTTCTCGATGCCCAACATCCCGGCGGCCCAATTCACTTGCGTCTTGATATCTTCAGCCGGCGTTTTGCGAAGGCGCAGGCCGAAGGCGAGATTCTCATAAACCGTTTTGTGCGGATAAAGGGCGTAGTTCTGAAACACCATCGCAATGTTGCGATCCTTGGGCTCCAACGCCGTCACATCCCGCCCGCCGATGGACACGGTTCCCCCCGTCAGATCTTCCAGGCCCGCCACAATGCGCAACGTCGTCGACTTCCCACACCCCGACGGCCCCACCAGCACCACGAACTCGCCGTCGGCCACCTCGAGCGATAGCGACTCCACCACATCGACGGCGCCAAACCGTTTCTTGACTCGATCGAGAACGATGCCTGCCATGGCTACCTCGCTGCCGTAAGCGCCGGCGCGGACTGCGCCACTGCACGGGGTTGGGTCAATCGCGCCAGGCCATGCGACACCGGTGCCAGGCCCGCCTGCGCCTGCTTGTAAAGCGCAAAGAGATCGTCGTAGAACGCGGCGCGCGCGGCATCGGGCCGGGCCGTGGCAATCACGCGCGCACAGGCTGCTGCCTCACGTTCGCTGCCGAACACCCCCACCCCCACGCCCGCCAACAATGCTGCCCCATATGACGCGTCCACCGTTTCGGGCAGATGAATCTCGAGATCGAGCACATCGGCCACGATCTGCCGCCAGGTGGCACTATGCGCCCCACCCCCAATGATCCGTGCAGACGCCATCGGCATCTTCAACGCCCGGAATTGCTCAAGCACATCGCGCAACGAAAACGCAATCCCTTCGTACAAGGCGCGCACCAGATGACCGCGATGGTGCGCGAACGTCAATCCCACAAAATCGGCGCGCAGCATGGGATCCCAATAGGGCGCACGTTCGCCTTGCAGATAGGGATGGAACAGAAGGCCATCCGCCCCGGGCGCGATTTGCGCGGCCATGGCATCCATCTCGGCGAACACCTCGCTGCCCTTGCGGCCCGGCGCCATGAAAAAGGCATCGCGCAACCAACGATGCGCCGAGGCACAGCTATTGGTGCCGCTGATCGCGTACCAAAGGCCGGGAACGGCCAAGGGGTAGTTGATCAGGCTGGGGTGCAACTGCGGCCGGTCGCCCACCACACTGACCGTGCCGGCGGTCGCCAGCTTGATCGTGCCGTCGCCCGGGCGCACTGAGCCGGCGCCAAAGGTCTCGATCGATGTGTCGGACGTGCCGCAAACCACCGGCGTGCCGGCGCGCAAGCCCGACTGAAGCGCTGCGGCCGCACTCACCTCGCCCACCACGCTTGCGGGCGTCGTGAGCGGCGGCAAGGTGGCGACATCCCAGCCAATCATGTCGCACAATTCGGCAGACCATGCATCGCGTGCTGTATCGAACAGCATCGTGCCCACAGCCTCTGTGCGATCGGTGACCCAATCGCCGGTCAAACGCGATCGCAACCAATCCTTGGCGACGTATACCCGCCGCGTGGCGCGTACCACATCGGGCTCATGCCGGGTCAGCCACATGAACTGCGGCATCGTCCAGGTCGGCGAGGGACGGTTCATCGACAGCTCGAAAATACGATCGCCATGCCGATTCAACAGCTCGGCCACCTCCGCGCCACTGCGTTGGTCACTCCACAATATGGCGGGCCGCAAGACGCGGCCGTCGGCGTCTTCCAGAACCGGCGTGTGCGCACCGGCACTGAAAGAAATCGCGGCAATGGCGTCGGCGCCGATGCCTGCTTCGGCCAAGGCGCGCGGCACGGTTTCGCACAAGGCACGCCACCAGTCCATCGGATCCTGCTCGCTCCAGCGCGCGTGCGGCGTATGCGTCACCACGTCAGCCGAGGCGCTGCCCGCCACACGACCGTCCGGGGTCACTACCATCGTCTTCAAGCTGCCCGCACCCAGATCGATGCCCATCAGCCAGGCCTGCGATGCCAAGTCAGCCATGAGAGACATCCTCGGTCTGATCCAGCGCGCGTGTCAGTACGGCAGGCATATCGAAGCCATAGGTGCAGTGACCGCGGCTCGCGTCTGCGGCATCGCGACGTGACAGGGCATGCAACGTATCACTGTCGCGTTGCACGCGCCGGGCCAGCACCGCCAGTGTGAGCAGACTCAATGCCGACGGCGTCTGCGCCTCGATCTGCAGGTCGGCCCGCGCTGGATAGGAGGGGCGGCACGTGTTGGGACAGAATGCACAGGTGTTCAACGTCGCAATATCTTCGGGTAACAACGGCATGTCGACTCCGCGAATGAGGTCGGATAAGCAAACGAGGACTACAGAACGATTGCACCTGGCGCGGCACGCAAACCGAGCTTGCCTGGATTGAGCAGGTTGCCGGGATCGATGCCGTCCTTGATGATCTGCAGCACATCCATTCCGGTGTTGAGCTCTTCGCGCAGCCAGGCATTGCGAAAGAGTCCCGCGCCGTGGTGATGAGCGATCGATCCGCCGTGCGCCAGACACAAACGCTCGACCACATCCCAGGCTTTGCGATGGAGCGCCAACGCCACATCGTCGTCCGGCATCGGCGGCAAGCGCACCGTCATGTACTGACAGGCACCCTCGGCGTAAATATGCGACCAGTGCGCGCCGAAATGGATGTCCGGATGCAGGGCATGCACCGCCTCGCTCATCGCGGCATACATATGCGGCAAGCCGGTCCACGTGCCGGTCACTTCGATCGTGTCCATGTAATAGCCGCCGGTTTGCCATTGGATCGAATACGACTGATACCGCGTTGTTTCCCAATGCCGGTACGGCCCATCGTCGGTCAACTCGCCGCCGTGCGCAGCGCAGATCGCCAGCGACAGGCGCTGCTCCACTTCGGCCAGCTCGCGCAAACCGCTGAACTTCAGGATGCACAGGATCGGCTTGTGCGCGAACGCCGCAATATCCTTGGTGCGCTGATGGCTTTCCATCTCGTCATACAAACGCATCACCGCAGGACGAAGCTCGCTTTGGATAATCTCGCGCAGTGCGTCAAACCCCGCCTGCAACGTGGGAAAGGCCAGCACCGCTCCAGCTTCATGAGCCGGCAGCCGCCACATGCGCAAAGTGAGTTGCGTAATAAACCCGAACACTCCTTCGGAACCCACCATGAGGTCCTTGATGCTGGGGCCCACGGCACGCCGCGCGACGGCGCGTACTTCCAAAGGTTGCGCGTTGGGGAGCAGCGCTTTCAAGCCCACGACCATGTCTTCGATCTTGCCGTAGCGGGACGACGCCTGCCCCGCGCCGCGACAGGCCGCCCAGCCGCCCACCGTCGACATATTGATCGACTGCGGCAAATGCCCGGCCGTGTACCCGCGCGCATTGAGCGCCGCTTCAAACTGCCCGCCGTTCATGCCGGCTTGCACCGTGACCGTGCCATCGATCTCGTTGATCTCGACGATGCGGTTCATGCGCTTCAGGTCGACCATCACCTCGCAGTTCAAGGGCATCGTGCCACCCAGCACGCCAGAACCCGCGCCGAACGGAATCAGCGCAATCTGTGCCTCCACCGCCCAGGCGATGACGGCCTGCAGCGCGGCCTCATCGGCGGGGCACACAATGGCAGCGGGCAATGTGGCAGGCAATTTGCCCACCCGTAAACGAAACGTGCCGAAAGGCAAACGGTCGCGGCAGTAGGTGTATCGATCGGCAGGCGCCGTCAGCACCCCTCCTTCGCCTACCAGTTTCACCAACTGCGCCCGATGGGCATCCGACAAGGTATGCGCCCGCCACTCGGCTGGAATCGCATCGTGCGACGCACCGTCGACCGGGAAAACCGTTACGCCGCTCATGATGTTCGCACCTTAGCGATCATGACTTCAACTTCGACGTGGAACTCGACTTCAGCGAGGGCCGGGCAGCGCGTGCCAGGACCAGCGAAACTGGATCTCATGACGTGTCTCCGTATGCGTTCTTCTTGTCGCATGCACATTTGCGCAAACGTTTGTTCGTACTCTAGCACCACGCAAACTTGTGTCAACAGTAAATTTCGGAACTGAGGGAAAACGTGATCAACCTTCCGGCGGGGACGACGCCGCCGAACGGAACTGTATCGGCGCGAATGCCAATACAGGGCGACTCAAGATGCGATCGGGCGTGCATGGCGATCATCGGGCACATCCGGCATGATCCAGATCGGTTCACCTTGATTGCCATGATGAAAACCCAATCCAGCGGCTGGCTCAATGGCGCGATCGGCGTCTTGATCTTCAGCGGTTCGCTCCCGGCCACACGCTTGGCCGTTGCCGGCTTCGATCCCATATTTCTGACCACGGCGCGCGCCACGATCGCCGGCGTGGCTGCACTCGCGTTGCTGCTGATCTTCCGCGTTCACCGGCCGGCAAACCGCGACATGATGCCGCTCGTCTGGATCGCTCTCGGCGTGGTGGTGGGATTTCCGCTTCTGACGGCACTCGCGCTCACACACATCACCGCAGCGCGCTCGGTCGTCTTCATTGGTTTACTGCCCTTGGCCACCGCGATCTTCGCCGTCGTGCGCGGCGGCGAGCGGCCTCGGCCTGCATTCTGGTTGTTTGCGATGCTTGGCAGCGCCTGTGTGGGGAGTTTCGCGTTTCTCAAGCACGACGGCCCATCGTCCTTGATCGGCGATCTGTACATGCTTGCGGCAGTCATCGTGTGCGGCTTTGGCTACGCCGAAGGCGCTCGCCTGTCGCGTCACCTTGGCGGCTGGCAGGTGATTTCATGGGCGCTCGTGGTTTGCCTGCCTTTCATGGCAATCGCAAGTGCACTGATCGCCCCCGCCGCCTGGGGCGAGATCACGTGGCAAGCCTGGGGCGGCCTGGCTTACGTATCGCTATTCAGCATGCTTATCGGTTTTTTCTTCTGGTATCGCGGCTTGGCGCAAGGCGGTATTGCAGCGGTGGGCCAACTCCAATTGCTCCAGCCTTTCATGGGCCTGGCGCTGGCGGCGTTGCTACTGCGCGAGCCCGTTGCATGGTCGATGGTGGTGGCGACCTCGGCAGTGGTGCTGTGCGTGGCGGGCACGCGGCGATTTGCGCGGTAGAAGCTTGATCGGCCGACTAATCTGAAGCCGAATGAAACTTCCTTATTTTCAGACTTTGCCGAAATTCGCGTTTTCGGTATGCCTCTTGCTTTGATGAAACCACTGCCCATCAACGTCAAAAACAAATGGAAAGCGCACTCAAACATCTGAAGAATGCCCAGCGAATCGTGCTGGAATTTCAAAATGGCCCTGCGATGAAGATCAGCTCGGCCAGATACGCGGCTTATGCTCAAGCCTGTTATGAACTCAGACGTGCCGAACGCCTGCTGAATGCAGCCATCACACGGGATATCGACTCAGGCTGGAACGACGGTTTGATGCACACGTCATCGGGGCACGCGAGCGACGACACTCACCCGTAAGCTTTCCGAGAAGCATTCAGAGAGGCGGTTGCAGATATTCCATCATGCGGTAGATTGCAATCTCTGGCGCACCAAGACGTTAGGAACGTTCACCCATCAGCGCGCCACAAGGACAGAACCGGGAACCCATTGGATTGGGAACGTTCGATCTGGCGATATTCGTATCCACTCGCGGTGTTTGCTGTAGACGCTCACTTTCGACCCCTTCGCAATATGGGCCGCCACAGGCGCTTCAAAGTCAGGCCACTCAAATGCCGCCCCATCCACGGCGAGTGTACGTTGCTGTTCTAGCGCCCCTGCCTCCCGTGGCGGTGCCTTGGAAACCGGTACCACTTTGCTCACTGCCGTCGCGGCAGGCGCCGCCAGCGCGGCGGGCGCGGTGTTATAGCTGCCGCTGAACGATCCGGAGCCGATTCGACATGTTTTACTCCATGAAATACAGGAGTTTCCACACGGTTGGCCCGTCTTGCAGTTCCTCGCCCAGCCTGTGCCTGGAGCCACGAACGAGACGACTGCAAGAACTACTGCAAAGGTAAAAGCTGAATATTGTCCGCGCATTACCTTTCCCTCTTTGTGGTCACCATCATCGCTCTGTCAGACAGTGCGGATTGTTTGATGGACTTGAAGTTCTCGCCCTTTAAGATTACAGCTTTCTGATATTTTGTTAATCTAATTTACAATATTATCATCGCTTCGAGATCAATTTCTTGGCCGCTAAACTGGATCTGATGCGGGATACTGTGGGCGTAATCGACGGCACGCGCGGTGTCGTTATCGAACTGCGCCATGCCGTCCTTGCCCTCAATACTCGAACCTTGGTTCGTCTTTGTGGCCGTACCCCTCAAGCCGCCCAGTAGTCATGAGATGGGCGCGAATGCATAGAAGGGGTGAGCGCGATCATCTGGTCTGCGTTGTACCTCCGCAGAAATACACACCGAGTTGCTCGCAGAAAACTGTGGAGAACGCATGGGGGCTCAGCCATCAAAGCGAGTTTCTGCGCGAGTGCTAATTGAAGGCCTTCAGTTACGGCTATAGCGCTTGGACACTTCAACGATGCGCTGAATCCAGCACAAGCCTATTCTCAATTCTCCCGACGCGCCCGGCCCGGAGCAATGCCGTTGTGGTTGGAGTCTCTTAACCTTAAGACACTATCAAAACCATGAGAAAAAGCCCGCCGAACTTTCGTTCTGGCGGGCTTTTCATATTCACTCAGATCTTGCGATCTTAATTCTTGGTGCCGACGGCGAGACTCGAACTCGCACAGCTTTCGCCACTACCCCCTCAAGATAGCGTGTCTACCAATTTCACCACGTCGGCTTGACCGTCTTTCCAAATCCATTGATCTGGAAAGACCAAGATTCTAGCACGAACTTTTGATGCTTTGTTCGCACTATCGAAAAAACGGCCGCGATATTTTGCGGCCCCTTCTTCGATCGTCTAGCGACTTACTTTGCCGGGGCGGGCGCGGTCGCCGGCGCGGGTGCGCTGGGTACCGTTGCGCCGCCGGTGGCGGGGGCTGCCGGCACGGCAGCACCGCTTGGGGCGGCCGGTGCGGCGGGCACGGTCGACGTACCGGCGCCAGGCACCGACGAGCCGGCGGGCGGGGGCACTGCGCCCGGTGCCGTCGGCACGGAGCGATCGGCCGGCGTGAAGTTTTGCATCAGGCCCGAGTCGGCGCCCGTGGCGCCGCCACGATGGCCCATCCACGCCAATGCGGCGGTGGAAGCAAAGAAGATCACCGCTGCCCACTTCGTCGCACGCGACAGGAAGTTGGCCGCGCCGGACGCGCCGAACAGGCTGCCGGCCGAGCCGGTGCCGAAGGCCGAGCCCATGTCGGCGCCCTTTCCTTGCTGCAGCAACACGAGAACGATGATGGACAGTGCCGATACAACTTGGACGATCAGCACGATGGTAAGCATTGACGACATTTACAGACTCCGACTACGGATACTTAAACGGTGGCCGTTTCGGCCGCGGCGATACGCCAGAATTCTTCCGCTACCAACGATGCGCCACCCACGAGCGCGCCATCGATATCGGGCATGGTGAACAATGTGGCGGCATTGGCTGCCTTCACGCTGCCGCCATACAACACTTGTACTTGCGGCGCGCCCAGACCGCTCAACGCGACGCGAATCGCGCTGTGCACTTCCTGCGCTTGCTCGGGTGTGGCGGTAAGGCCGGTGCCGATGGCCCAGACGGGCTCGTACGCCAGCACCATCTTGCCCAGGCTTTCAGCCCCCAGCGCCAGCACGGGCGCCAATTGACGCTCGATCACGGCAAGCGTATTGCCCGCTTCGCGATCCTGCAGCGTTTCGCCTACACACACGACGGGCGTCAAACCCGCCTTGAGTGCCGCCTGAGCTTTCTCGGCCACCAACTGATCCGATTCACCGTGATACATGCGGCGCTCGGAGTGACCGACCAAGGCCCAACGGCAACCGAAGTCGCGCAGCATCGTGCCCGAGACTTCGCCGGTATAGGCACCCTGCTCGTGCACGCTCACATCTTGCGCGCCCCACGAGACCGGGCTGTCCGCCAGCGCGGCAGCCACTTGGGCAAGATAGGGAAACGGCACGCACACGCCGATGGCGCATCGGGCGGAGAGCGTGCCGTCGGCAGCGGCTACAGCGTGCAACTGGCTGAGCAACCGGGCGTTGTCGGCCAGATTGCCGTGCATTTTCCAGTTGCCCAGCACGAGGCGGGGGCGAGCCGCAGTGGCTGAATTGGCAGATGTCATGTCGCGTTTGTCTAGTAGGTGCCCGAATCGGTCCGGGTCGAACCCACTATTGTATCCTTTTGTGGACCAACGCGTATGACACCGTTGTTATACGGTCAAGATGATTTTCCCGATCTGCTCACCGGCGTCCATCATGGCATGCCCCTTCGACGCATCCGCCAGCGGAAACGTCGCGTGAATGATCGGCTTGATCTTCTTGTCCGTCAGCAGCGGCCACACTTGTTCGCGCAGCTCACGCGCAATCTCGGCCTTGAACGAAATCGGCCTCGGCCGCAATGTGGATCCGGTGATGGTCAGGCGGCGGCGCATGATCTGGTTGAAGTCCAGCGTGCCCTTCGACCCGCCCAACAAGGCGATGACGACCACACGGCCGTCATCGGCCAGTGCCTGCACGTTGCGAGGGCCGTAGTCGCCCGCCACCATATCCAGGATCACATCCACGCCCTTCTTATCCGTCAGACGCGCGATTTCGACCACAAAATCTTCCGTTTTGTAGTTGATCCCGTGCGCGGCACCCAGCTTCTCGACGGCGCGTGCACGGTCATCGCTCCCCACGGTGGCATACACCGTGTGCCCCATGGCGCGGGCAATCTGAATCGCGGTCGTGCCGATGCCGCTCGCGCCGCCATGCACCAGCAGGGTTTCATCGCCCTTCAATTGCCCACGCATGAAAACGTTGCTCCACACCGTGAAGTACGTTTCCGGCAGACCGGCGGCTTCGATGTCCGACAGCCCCTCCGGAATCGGCATGCACTGTACGGCCGGCGCCACGGCATATTCGGCATAGCCGCCGCCGGCGATCAATGCACATACGCGATCGCCGATCTTGAAGCCGCCCGCTGCCGCATCGCCTTTCACAATCTCACCCGCGACTTCCAGCCCCGGGATATCCGAGGTGCCGGGCGGCGGTGCGTAATTGCCTTGCCGCTGGAACACATCCGGGCGGTTGATACCTGCCGCGGTCACCTTGATCAGCACCTCGCCGGCGCCAGGCTCGGGCGTGGGGCGTTCACAGGCCACCAATACTTCAGGGCCTCCCGGCTGCGTAATTTCAACTGCGCGCATCGATCTCACTCCTCTTGCTTGATAGGGTCACACCCATATTTTCAGCCCACAAGATACCTGAAGTGGCGGTCAGGATATAATTCGGCCCCTCGGCGGCACAGGGATATATTGCGCCCGTGCCGAGATCGCCCCACACGGGGCGGCACGAGACAGGAAGCGTGGCAGAGTGGTCGATTGCACCGGTCTTGAAAACCGGCAAAGGGCAACCTTTCGTGAGTTCGAATCTCACCGCTTCCGCCATGACGGCGAAGATGCCTCCCGGCAAAGCTGTCATTGGCCTGAAACCAGGAAAGCACCCCATATTTGGCTGCTGTTCCCGCATTGACCGTGCTTCGGCGCCCCGTATATTCCAAGCCTTCTTACAGGTGATGCGGCCTGCCGCCGGCATGCGCGCGCACCTCTTTATTTGCTTTGGAGAGCGTGATGCTCGGTCGTATCAAATTAAGCACCGGCATGATGCTGGTGATGGGTGCCTTCATACTGGCACTGTTGGCATCAAGCGCATTGGGATGGCGCGACGCCTTCGATGCGCGTACAGCGCTGCAGGAATTCAATCAATTGAGTGTCGAGCAGCGCAACCCGCTGCAGGAAACCTACGCCCTGTTCACGCGCAGCCGCCTGGCACTGGCCGGCGGCTTTCTGGAGATGCAGGCCGGTCAACTTGAAAATGCCAACACCAGCAAGCAACGCAGTCAGGCGTTGCTCGATCAAGGCGATGTTCAGTTCAAGCGTTTCATGGCAGTACCGAAAGACCCGAATGCCGCACAACTCGCAGCCGATGTCGACAAAGTCTACGGGGCGTACCGCAGCCTCGTGATGGAGCAACAAAAGGCTGTGGAAGACATCGATCTGAATGCCTACAACGACGCTAATCTGCGGGCTCGTGATGCGGGCACCACGTTCGAAACGGCGTATCGCGCCTTCTTGAAGCGCGCCGACGAACGCAGTGTGCAGGCAATGGCCAACGCCGATGCCCGCTACACGATGGCGCAGAACCTCGCCATCGGCTCGATCGTGCTGGCGCTGGCGTTGGCGGCCATCTGCTGGCTCTTCATGACGCGCGGCATTCTGCGCCCCTTGCGCGAAGCCGAACGCACGTTCGACCATATCGCCGCAGGCGATCTGTCCACGCCTGTTGCCGTAAGGTCGAACAACGAAATCGGTGTGCTGTTTGCCGCCGTGCGCCGCATGCAGGACGGCCTGGTCAACACCGTCACGGCCGTGCGTCATGGCGTGCATGAAATCGACCTCGGCGCGCGCGAAATCGCCGCCGGCAATACGGATCTCTCAGGCCGTACAGAAGAGCAGGCCGCCTCGCTTGAGGAAACGGCTGCGAGCATGGAGGAGCTGGCCTCGACCGTCAAACAAAATGCCGACAATGCGCGTCAAGCCAATCAATTGGCGGCCAACGCCGAATCGGTTGCGCAACGCGGCGGCCACGCGGTCGACCAGGTTGTGAATACGATGCGCGCGATTTCGCAAAGTTCGGTGAAGATTGCCGACATCGTGAGCGTGATCGAAAGCATCGCCTTTCAGACAAATATCCTGGCCCTCAATGCCGCCGTCGAATCGGCCCGTGCCGGCGAGCAAGGCAAAGGCTTTGCCGTCGTGGCCGGTGAAGTGCGCACGCTTGCACAACGCAGCGCGCAAGCCGCTCGCGAAATCAAGCAGTTGATCTCCGAGTCGGTCGAACGCGTGAATGCAGGCTCAGGCCAAGCCGACGCCGCCGGCACCACGATGCAGGAAATCGTCGCCTCGGTGAAACGCGTCACCGACATCATGGGCGAGATTGCAGCAGCCTCACAGGAGCAGTCGAGCGGCATCGACCAGGTCAATCTGGCCGTGTCGCAGATGGATCAGGTCACCCAGCAGAACGCATCGCTGGTCGAGCAAGCTGCAGCCGCTGCGGCGTCACTCGAAGAACAAGCCGGCCACCTGGCGGCTGCTGTATCGGTGTTCAAGCTGTCGGGTCATGAACAGGCTCACGGGCAAGACGCCAATGGCGGCTACGCTGCGCCTTTGGCGCTCGCAGGCGCCTGATCGTGATCCCGGGCGACTTCCGGTAGAATTCGCCCTCGTCGATAAGCTGGCATCGCCGGTTTATCCGCCGCACCCATGGCGAAATTGGTAGACGCAAGGGACTTAAAATCCCTCGACGCAAGTCGTGCCGGTTCGATTCCGGCTGGGTGCACCAGGTATTCAAAGGCCCGCGCGCTGTGCTCGCGGGCCTTTTTCTTTGGGTCTGCCCATCCCGCGTCTTTTGACGCCGATTCAACGTCTTGCCGCCTATCGTTCGTGCGCTACCCGCCGCGAGCGGCCTTTACCAGGCAAGACATGAACTACTCCCCCTCAAGATTTCGCACGACCGCCGCACCGGTGCTGCCCGCGTTGCGTCTGGATGCGGTATCCGACGCCACGATCGTCATGGTCATCGGTTTCTGGCTGGGTGCACTCTCTTGGCTACGTCCGCTGACGCTGCCCGACGAGGGCAGATATGCCGGCGTGGCATGGGACATGTTGCGTTCCCATTCGCCGTTGACGCCATTGCTCAATGGCATGCCGTACTTTCACAAGCCGCCGCTCTACTACTGGCTATGCGATATCTCGTTCATGATCTTTGGCGTCAATCCTTGGGCGGCGCGTTTGCCGTCGCTCCTGGCCGCACTGCTGATCGTGACGATGATGCTGCGTTTTCTGACGGCATTTTTCGATCGCAAGATCGCCGTGGCCACCCTGCTCGTGTTGGCCACGATGCCGTTTTTCTATGGCGGTGCGCAATTCGCCAATCTCGACATGCTGGTCGCCGGGTTGATCGGCGCCACTGTTTTGCAAGGCGCAACCGTAATGTTGGCGCCGGCGCCATCGCGGCGCGCGATCGTCGCAGTCGCCTTGCTTGCGGCTGCCGGCGTGTTGGCCAAAGGGTTGATTGGTGTTGCCCTGCCCGGCGCGATCCTGGTGGCTTGGGCCTTGGCCACGCGCCGCCCGCGCGCACTGTTGATGCTGCTATCGTCCGCGCCGATTGCCGCCTTCCTGATTGCCGCGCTGCCGTGGTTCTTGATCATGCAATGGAAGTTTCCAGACTTCTTTCACTATTTCTTTATCGTGCAGCAACTCGATCGGTTTGCGAGCGTGGGCTACAACAATACCCAGCCGATGTTCTTTTATGTGCCGGTCATTCTTGCGATGACCTTGCCCTGGACGCTCTGGTTGGCAAAAGCAAAATCGGTGTCGCTCAAAGCCTTGTTCTGGAGCGATGATGCAGCGAAGTTGATGAGCGTCTGGTTTGCCGTCATTCTCGTGTTCTTCTCGATTCCGCACTCGAAGCTGATCGGCTATGTGCTGCCATTACTGCCGCCGCTGGCCTTTTTTCTGTGCAGACTGGTGCTGATGCATAAGCCCAAGGTTGCGCAACGGCATGTGTTCACACGTGCCTTCGGCGTGACGATCGGGATCGCGGCGCTGCTGTGCTTGATCGTGGTGGGCATTGCCGCCGCGCGCGATGGCGGCTCGGGCCGCGACGCTGCACAGTTGCTCAAGCGTCGCGTGCAATCCAGCGATATCGTTTTGACCTTGGGTAGCCTGCCTTTCGATCTGCCGCTGTATGCCCAACTGAAAAAACCGATGTGGATTCTGGACGACTGGACGTCGCCCGATATCGCAAAACGCGACAACTGGCGCAAAGAATTATTTGACGCGTCCAAGTTCGCGCCGACCTCCGCTGGGGAGGTGTTGGTGACGCTTGAGCAACTCCGCGCCAGAATGTGCGCGCCGGAAAATGAACATCGCCGTATTTGGGTATGGGGCCGCGAGCAAGATTCACAGGGCGACTTTGCGTTTGCGCCGACCGTGCCCCGTTTCACCCGTGGCCGCTACACGGTATGGCTGGCGAATGCGCATGACTTGCCGGCGCCGTATCGGTGTGCAACACCGGGCTGATGCAGCCGCGGGGGGCGCATACCGCGGCCCACATGCACTGCCTGCGCGACACGCAATACGAAGCACGAAGCACGAAGCACGCAGCACGCAGCACGCACTCAGCAGCATTCAGCACGATGAATCGATCAGTTGATCCGTCGATGAATCGAGGAATTGATTCATCGATGCGCTGATGCAACGAGCACGCCATCAACAAAAAAGAAGTCTGCCTGGTTTGACCTGGGCAGGCTGCTTATCTGGATCGACATGCCATCTGGTTTGAACTGGCAGGCTTCCTATCTGGATCATCGTGCCGCCCAGCTTTGCTCCGCTGAACCGGCATCGTATTTGAGCGGTGGACTGCGCCGGATAATTATTCGCTCACTTGAAGGCGGCGCGCCGCCTTCCCGATACACCACGCCAGTCTTTTCAAGGCAGGTGCAGCAGCACCGGCAGAACGCCACTGGCCTGCAGATGCTCAACACACTCGAAAATGGGCAACGCCAGTAGAAACGGCAATGCTTCGATCACCGTTTTCTGCACGGCACGCATCGAAATCGTGAGAGTGGTCTCGTTGCGCCAATTGGCGAACCTTGGCACAAAGCGCGGCGTGCGCTGACAGTAATCGGAGAAATCGGTGCCAAAGGCTTTTTTCAGCAGCGCCTCTTCCTCACCCACCACCAGCTTGAAAACGGCATAGGAGATGGCGCATACGACCAGTCCTAGCGAAACGCTGCCCGTCTGGGCACTCATGCCGAATACACCGATGAGCGAGAAGACATACAACGGGTTGCGTGACAGCGAGTATGGGCCGCTGCTTATCAGTTTGCGGTTTTTGTTGCCGCCCAAGTACAAGGCGCACCATGCTCGCCCAAGAATGGCAACAAAGATGAGCATAAGGCCGGCGATTTCGATGTTGTGGTGATAGCTGCCTGTTATCGACCACGTGGATTGATAAAAGAGCGTGGCCACAAGCGTCAAAAGTCCAAAAACCCATAAGGTTCGACGTCGCGCCACCTGGATTCTCGCCAGACGCTCCCAGACCGCTTGGTCTGGTGAATGTTGATCGATCGACACTGCCGTCATAGCCCACACACCTCAAGTACAGTTCCAACGGGGGACTGTAGGGTGTGCGATGTCGAATCTACGTCAAAGCCGCCTTAAACGACCGTAAACAGCGGCTCGCCACTGGGCCGCACACCTTGAATACCCAGCAGCACGTAACGACCATAACGCTCGGCCTCGACCTCATTGTCGAAGTGACGGTCACCCGGTACCGACCATTCACGCGCTTCCGCGCTGCCGTCGTTGGGCACCGTGATTACGCCTGCGCGAAAGCGATCGTCGCGCTTCAGAACCGTGCAGCGCACGTCGAATCCATCGATAGTTTGTCGTTGCGTCATTGTTCAGCGCGAATCGGCTGGTAAACACCGCCGCAAAGCGGCAGGTACGGGGGTGAAACGTAAAGCGGAGACAAAGTTTAGCGAGATGCCGGATACCAAGGAAGGCTCATTCGCACTAGTCCAGCTAGTCCTTCATCACCGATCGCCTAGTGCATCGTCACTGCCGCATTAGTGACAGGTGACTGGCGATTGAAACCCGCTTTGCAGACGGGCTACTGGCACGACAGCCCACAGTCACTCATCGGCACCTGACCACGCGACAACTCGGGCACGCCGGTTGCTCTAAGGGTTTACGCGTAACCGCCGCTACAGGTGGTACGTAAACATCAGATAAGTACACGAGGAGTTATCCGCATGAAAACCACCCATTCCCTGATCGTCGCCGCCATGCTCAGCTTGAGCGCCGTCTCCTTCAACGTCAGCGCCCAAACGGCGCCGATCAAGTCGGAAGACCAGATCAAAGCGGAGTACAAGGCCGCAAAAGAAAAGTGCGACGCGATGAGTGGCAAGCAGGAAGATGCGTGCGAAGCCCAAGCCAAGGCCGTTCGTGAAACGGACGAAGCCAATGCCAAGGTTGCACGCAAGGATGCCGAAGCCCGCAATGACGTCGCCGGCGACAAGCGCGATGCCGATTACAAAGCGGCCAAAGCACAATGCGACACGCTGTCGGGCGATGCCGAAAAGAAGTGCGGACTGGACGCCAAGACCAAGTTCAATAAGTAATCGAGTCGCGGCGTCAGCCGCATCGACAAGTTGAAAAAAGGAGCCCGCTATGTGGGCTCCTTTTCATTGCGGCCGTTGGCGGGGAACGCATGATGTGTCAGTCTGACCGTTCAGCGAATGGCCGTCCATCCCGGATATAAGAATCGCTCGGCGTTCATCTTGGATATAAACAAGCCTCGGCATTCATACCGGACACAAAAAAGCCTCGGCAGTTTCCTGCCAAGGCTTCCTCATACCGCCAAGCGGCTGACTAATGGCGGCACTCGCCGCCCGCAGGCGGTGCAATGCCATCCATCGCACGCAACCCATCCACGGCAGCGTTGGTCGATGTGTTGAACTGTTGCGGCGAAGAGACGGTCGTGTCCACGGGCTTTGCATGCGGATCGTGAACCTCGACTTCCCAGCCGAACTTTCCTTCCTGTGTCGCTACGACGTTCAAGGTCGCACGCCATTCGGCGCTTGTTCGAGTCAGAATTTTCATGATGGCACCCTAGAACTCCTTTCCCCATATCTCGCAATTGCCGTTCCTGTACAAGCACTTAGCACCTAAACCGCAGACAATGGCACGGCAATCCGCTAGCATGGCGGCCATGAATGACATGCCAAACTCTCCAAACCACGCCGATTCAGCCTTAACGGACGCTGAATGGGGCTATCTCCATCCCAATTGCCGTGGCGAAGCCGCTTTGGCATTTTTTACGCGCGATCTGGCTCGCACGATCGAGCAGCATCTGGGCAGCCGATCTGTCACGCATGACGATGTTGCTCAGGCGCAGACCGCCATCGACGCCCTGCTTGCCAAATACGTCGAGATCGAGGCCGCGCCCTATGCGTTCGAGGAAGCATCGATCCGTTTGCGCATTGCCGTCGATCGCGCGCCGGATGGCAGCGAGATGCCCTATGTGGCGCTCGAGACCAGCGAACGTCTGGAATCGATGATTCTGGATATGCAGGAACGTGCGCGCCTGGGCTTGAATTGAGCACGCCCGCCCAGGAACCGGCCGAGTACGTGGTACTGGACGCCTGTGTGTTGATGTCGACACTGCTGCGGCGCATGCTGCTGCGTGCGGCTGAAGCGGGCGTTTTTCAACCGGTATGGAGCGCGCGCATCGGCGACGAGTGGCGCCGCAACGCTGCACGGCTATGGGAAAGCACCAGCGCCGATACCCTGATGGAAGAGTGGCAACGCATGCAGCGCGCGTTCCCCGATGCCGATCCGGGTGCAGCGGACGCGTACGAGGTGGGCTTGCGCTACAGCGATCCAAAAGATTTCCATGTGATCGCCACAGGCTTGGCGAAGCGCGCCCGCAGCGGCGATCAGCTCACGCCGCGCGTATCGGTGCTCACGTGGAACCTGAAAGACTTCAATCGCTCGGAGTGCCGCCGTCTGGGATTACAGGTGTATTCGCCGGATCGCCTGCTGGCGGCATGGTGGCCAGATCACCGCGACGCGTTACTGGCCGCCACCGAAGGACTGGCGATCGACTGGGCCGCGATGGGACGCACGCCCGTGTCGCTTGCGTCCATCCTCCACCGCGAACGGCTTTACCGATACGGCAAGCTCGCCGCGGATAGCCTCAGCGACGCGGGCGTCGACTATCCCCCAAGCCCGCAATAAGCACGCGCGGCAAGGCTTTAACCGACGTTCTTGACGTCCGCTTTCTGACCCGCGCCGCCAGCCCGCACCGCGTTGACGCTGGGCGGTCGGTGACCCACCGCTCAGTGATCGTGATTACTGGCCGAAAAGCCTGCCGCATTCAGGCGCGAGATCACTTCGGCGATGTGATCGTGCCCGCGCGTTTGCATGACGAAATCGACCTCGACGTTCTGCACCGGCAATGTCGTAAACGCGCGCTGGTGATGCACCTCGGTGATGTTGGCCTGCGCATCGGCAATCAGCGTGGTTGCCCGGGCGAGCGCCCCGGGTAGATCGCGCAGGTCCACACGGATACGGGCCAGCCGCCCGGCCCGCACCATCCCGCGCTCGATCAATTCGCCGAGCGTAAGCGGATCGATGTTGCCGCCGGTCAGCACCAGCCCGATTCGCTTGCCCAGGTACCGCGTGCCGCCGGCTTCCTTGTCTCGCAGCAAGGCGGCCAACCCGGCCGCGCCGGCACCCTCGACCACTGTTTTTTCGATCTCAAGCAGCATCACGATGGCATGCTCGATATCGCTCTCGCTCACCAATTCGATATGGTCGACCTTGTCGGCGACCACCTCGCGGGTAAGCGTACCGGGCGTTTTCACCGCGATGCCCTCAGCGATCGTGTACTGCCCCACCCCGGCCGACTCGCCATGCCGCAAGGCGTACATCGACGGAAATCGCTCCGTTTGCACCCCGACGATTTCGATGGCGGGATTGATTTCCTTGGCCGCGACGGCCACGCCGGAAATCAGACCGCCCCCACCCACCGAGACGATGATCATGTCCAGATCCGGCTGATCCTCGAGCATCTCGATGGCGACAGTGCCCTGCCCGGCCATGATGGCAAGATCATCGTAGGGGTGAATGATCGTGAGCCCGCGCGCCTGCGCGATCTCGAGCATCCGCGCACGCGCATCGTCGAACGTGTCGCCCGCGAGCTCGACTTCCACGCCAAAACGACGCGTGTTGGCCACTTTCACCGTGGGTGTGAACCGCGGCATCACGATTACGGCAGGCACGCCCATCCGCTGCGCGTGATAAGCCACGCCTTGTGCGTGATTGCCGGCGGAGACGGCGATCACGCCCGCAGCGCGCTCGTCGGCCGTCAATTGACGCATCCGGTTGTAGGCACCGCGCTCTTTGAATGACGCAGTGAATTGCAGGTTTTCGAACTTCAGCCAGATCTGCGCGCCAAGAATTTCCGACAGCGTTCGCGATAGCGAGAATGGCGTTTTATGGACCTGCCCGCGCAATGCATCGCGAGCGGCCAGAACATCGGAAAATTCAATCACGTTGGCTTCCAGAAATCAGCGCACGGGCAAAAAGTTGAACAGCATCAAACCCTGTGCATAGTTGATGCCGATACGCCGGGAGTTCTCACCCAGCAGATTTGCGATCAGATCGAGGCGGCCGATGATGGCGCCGAATTCTCGCTCGAAACTGAGATTGACGATCTCATCGCTTTTCTCGTTGGCCAGCAGCAGCAACTGCCCCTGACCGTCGCGGCGCGTGGCAAGCATCCAAGCCGCCGCCTCGACGTTGCGCGCGGCGTTGTAGACGCGCCCGCCATCCAGGATATCAGCGGCGTAAAACCGCACCTTGCCATTGTGAGCCGCAATGATCGTATCGGCCAGTCCATAGATGAAAGCGCGCGCGCGATCACCCTGGTAAGCCGGATCCAACGACACCGCAAGGATCTGGATATCGCGCAATGACGCCAGGTCCGAAGGCGGCACACCGCTTTCGATATCCTGCTTCAACACGCGTACGGCCGCGTCGCGGCTGGCGGCGCCGGACTTGTGCCATTCGCGCGGATTACGCCGGTAAAGCTTGTCGGCGAGCACATACAGGCTCGTCAGATTGTCGCGCAGCGCGATGCTGACGGTACGATTGAAATCGGTCTGGCCCAACTGATCCGCCGACATCGCCTCGGTCCGAGGGCCGCGGCCATCGACGGGTGCCACGCGATCGCCCACAGGCGTCATACAGCCGCCTGCAGTGAGGCAAAGCAACATCAGGGTGGCGAGGCGTCTCACAGCCGCTGCGCTCCTCGGTTTGAACTCGATGCGCGAAACTGTACCGCACAACGGCGTGGCAACCCGGACTGCACATTGTTCGCACAAACGAAAAAACGGCGCCCGAAGGCGCCGTTTTCAGCATTGCAAAAGGTCTGCTTAGACGTTCTGCGGTGCTGGAGCGTCGGTCGCGGGTGCATCGGCAGCAGGCGCCGCGTCAGCCGGAGCGGCCGCGGGTTGCTGCGCTTCGATACCGCCGATCGCCTTGATCGACAGGCGCAGACGGCCCTTGTCGTCGGCTTCGATGATCTTCACGCGAACGTGTTGACCCACCTTCAGCACATCGTTGATGTTCGCGATGCGGTAGTTGGCGATTTCGGAGATGTGCAGCAGACCGTCACGGCCCGGCAGCACTTGCACGATGGCACCGAAGTCCAGCAGACGCAGCACGGCGCCTTCATAGACCTGACCCACTTCCACGTCGGCGGTGAGCTCGACGATACGGCGCTTGGCATCTTCGGCGCGGTCGAGATCGACGCTGGAGATGACGATGGTGCCGTCGTCGCCGATATCGATCTGCGTACCGGTTTCTTCGGTCAACGCACGAATCGTGGCGCCGCCCTTGCCGATCACGTCACGGATTTTTTCCGGATTGATCTTGACCGTGATCATGCGCGGTGCGAAGGCCGACAATTCGGTGCGCGTGCCGTCGAGCGATTCGCGCATCTTGCTCAAGATGTGCAGACGGCCTTCGCGCGCTTGCGCCAGTGCCACCTGCATGATTTCCTTCGTGATGCCCTGGATCTTGATGTCCATCTGCAGTGCGGTGATGCCGTTGTCGGTACCCGCAACCTTGAAGTCCATGTCGCCCAGGTGATCTTCGTCACCCAGAATGTCGGTCAGCACGGCAAACTTGCCGTCGTCCAGGATCAGGCCCATGGCCACACCGGCCACGTGATCCTTGATGGGCACGCCGGCGTCCATCATGGCCAGCGAACCGCCGCACACCGATGCCATCGACGAGGAGCCGTTGGATTCGGTGATTTCCGACACGAGGCGAATCGTGTATTGGAAATCAGCAGGTTCGGGCAGCAGCTTGATCAGCGAACGCTTGGCCAGACGGCCGTGACCGATTTCGCGACGCTTCGGCACACCGATGCGGCCCGTTTCGCCGGTGGCAAACGGAGGCATGTTGTAGTGCAGCATGAAGCGGTCGCGGTACTCGCCCATCAACGCATCGATGATTTGCTCGTCTTGCTTGGTGCCCAGCGTGGCGATGACCAGCGCCTGGGTTTCGCCACGCGTGAACAAGGCGCTGCCGTGCGCGCGGGGCAACACGCCCAGACGCACGCTGATCGGACGCACCGTGCGGGTGTCGCGACCGTCGATACGGGGCTCGCCGCTCAGGATCTGACCGCGCACGATCTTGGCTTCCAGATCGAACAGGATGTTTTCGATTTCGACGTTGTCGACCTTGGCACCGGTTGCAGCAGCCTGCTCGGCCGCAGCAGCCTTGACCTGTGCGTACACTTCACGCAGCTTGGTCGTACGGGCTTGCTTTTCGCGAATCTGGTAGGCGGCGTTCAGGCCTTCTTGCGCGGTCGAGGTGACCGTGGCGATCAGCGGCTCGTTCTTGGCCGCGGCTTGCCACGTCCATTCCGGCTTGCCGGCTTCACGCACCAATTCGTGGATCGTGTTGATCGCGGTCTGCATTTGTTCGTGACCGAACACCACGCCGCCCAACATGATTTCTTCCGACAGTTGATCGGCTTCCGATTCGACCATCAGCACGGCCGTTTCGGTACCGGCCACAACCAGATCCATCTTCGAGGTCTTCAACTTCGAAGCCACGGGATTCAGCACGTACTGACCGTCGATGTAGCCCACGCGCGCGGCACCGATGGGGCCATTGAACGGGATACCCGAGATGGCCAGCGCTGCCGAGGCGCCGATCATTGCGGCGATATCGGGGTCGATTTCAGGGTTGACCGACAACACGTGCAAGACGACTTGCACTTCGTTGTAGAAGCCTTCCGGGAACAGCGGGCGCAGCGGACGGTCGATCAGACGCGACGTCAGCGTTTCTTTTTCGGACGGCTTGCCTTCGCGCTTGAAGAATCCACCGGGGATGCGGCCAGCAGCGTAGGTCTTTTCGATGTAGTCGACGGTCAGCGGGAAGAAGTCCTGACCGGGTTTTGCTTCTTTGCGAGCCACAACGGTGGCCAGCACAACGGTGTCTTCGATCGAAACCAACACCGCGCCGGAGGCTTGGCGTGCGATTTCGCCGGTTTCGAGCACGACGGTGTGTTCGCCGTACTGAAACGATTTGGTCACTTTATTGAACATGACGAATGATCCTTACAAATGAAAAACCGTGGCCGGCGCGACGAATATCGCACCGACCACGGTTGTGTCATGGGGTTGAGACCCCGCCGATCACTTGCGCAGACCGAGTTTTTCGATCAGAGCGCGGTACGAATCGGGGTTGCGGCCCTTGAGGTAATCCAGCAATTTGCGGCGACGGCTGACCATGCGCAGCAGACCGCGGCGCGAATGGTGATCCTTCATGTGAGCTTTGAAGTGACCCGTCAATTCATTGATGCGGGCGGTGAGCAGAGCCACCTGAACTTCGGGGGAACCGGTATCGCCTTGCGCGCGTTGGAATTGCGTGACGATATCGGCTTTATTGATGTCAGCTACGGACATTGTATTGACCTCTTCGGACAGGCGTCAGGGCCGAGGTGCCCAGACGTGAGTTTCAGGAATAAAATCGATGCGAACCCAGAAAGCGCGCATCCAATGCATGCACACGCAGTCGAGTGCATCAGCGAGTATAGCGTAAATCGGGATATTGGGCGGATATTCTGCCCAGGTCACCCCCCACTGAAGGCGGCACGCTGTGAAAACGACGGCCGGCTTTGCGGAGACGCAACATGATAATCCCCTTCCTGCCCCCGCCCATCCAATACCGCACCGCCCTGCGCCAAGGCGCCAGACTGGCGAGCGTGGCAGCCGTGGCGACCTTGCTGGCCGCCTGCGCGCTTCCCAACGTGCCGCCCGGCGCCAGCGTGGCCGAGGCGCAGGCCGCCTACGGCAAGCCCAAGATGACCTGCCCCATCGCCGGTGGCGGTGAGCGCCTGATCTGGTCTCAACAACCCATGGGGCAATACGCGTGGGCGACGAACGTGGGTCCCGATGGCCGCACCGATGGCGTCAAACCGATTCTGGTCGACAGCCACTTCGAAGTGCTGCGCGAAGGGGTGTGGACGCCGGATCGGGTGCGCTGCGAGTTCGGCCCGCCCGCCGAGATCGACGCCGTCGGCTTGCCGAGTGTGCGCCAAGTGGTATGGGCCTATCGCTATCGGCAATTCAACAGCTGGAACTCGCTGATGTATGTATATATGGGTCCCAACGGCGACCAGGTCACCCGCTTCCATCCGGGGCCCGACCCGCTCTGGGACGATCGCAGCGACTGGAGCAACAACTGAAAGCATCCGTTTGGCGGGAGGCGCTATCGATGAACACCGCGCCTTCGTCAAAACAACGCACGAATAAAAAACAGCGCCAAAAGGCGCTGTTTTTCTGAGCATCAACTTGTGCGGCGGCGGCCGTCCACCAGCTTGCGGGCGCGATTCCAGCGCCACAGCCAGACCACCCAGCCCGACAAGCCGTAGATCACGAACAGGGCGAACAGCACCACCGGGGGATCGCTGGAGACGAATACGAATACCGCCACCACCAGCAGCAGCACCCAGAACGGCACGCTGCGGCCAAGCGCAAAGCTCTTGCCGCTGTAGAACGGCGCGTTGGTCACCATGGCGATACCCGCATACATGGTGATGGCGAAACCCGTCCAGGCCAGGAAGCCGTATTGCAGATTGAGCTTGTTGTCGACCGCCAGCCAGACGAAACCGGCAATGAGCGCGGCCGCCGATGGGCTGGGCAGCCCCTGGAAAAACCGCTTGTCCACCACGGCGATGTTGGTATTGAAGCGCGCGAGGCGCAACGCGGCGCCCGCCACATAGACGAATGCCGCCAGCCAGCCCCAGCGTCCCAGATCGTTGAGCACCCACACATACATCACCAATGCGGGTGCCACACCGAACGACACCATGTCGGACAAGGAATCGTATTGTTCGCCGAAAGCGGACTGGGTATTGGTCAGCCGCGCCACGCGCCCGTCCATCCCGTCGAGCACCATGGCCGCGAAAATCGCGATCGCGGCGGCTTCGAATCGGCCGTTGATGGCCTGCACGACGGCATAGAAGCCGGCGAACAACGCGGCGGTCGTAAAGGCGTTGGGCAGCAGATAGATGCTGCGGCGCCGCAGTTCGGGATCACGCAAAGGGGTTTGGGCCATGGCTGAGTATTAGCGGTAATTGCGGGGACTTTATCACGGAGGCCAAGCAAAACGGCATGTCCCGTCCGCCGAGACATGCCGTTCTTTCGAAGCCCGCGGCGCCGCCCTCTCGCCGCGCAAAGCGGCGGGGAGCGACTGCCCGCGATCAGTTCTTCGTTTTGTCGACCAACTTGTTGGCCGCGATCCAGGGCATCATGGCGCGCAGCTTGCCGCCAACCTGTTCGATCTGCGACTCGGCGTTGATACGGCGACGCGAGGTCAGGGTCGGGGCGCCGGCCGCGCTTTCCAGAATGAACTTCTTGGCATACTCGCCGGTCTGGATGTTGGCCAGGCACTCGCGCATGGCTTTGCGCGTTTCGTCGGTGACGATGCGCGGACCCGTTTCGTACTCGCCGAATTCGGCGTTGTTCGAAATCGAGTAGTTCATGTTGGCGATACCGCCTTCATAGATCAGGTCGACGATCAGCTTGAGTTCGTGCAGGCATTCGAAGTACGCCATTTCGGGCGCGTAGCCGGCTTCCACCAGCGTTTCGAAACCGGCCTTGATCAGTTCGACGGTACCGCCGCACAACACGGCCTGCTCGCCGAACAAGTCGGTTTCGGTTTCTTCGCGGAAATTGGTTTCGATGATGCCGGCGCGGCCGCTACCGATGGCGCAAGCGTACGACAGACCGATATCGCGGGCCGAACCCGACTTGTCTTGATGCACGGCCACCAGAGCCGGCACGCCGCCGCCCTGCGAGTACGTCCCGCGCACGGTGTGACCCGGCGCCTTCGGGGCGACCATGATGACGTCGATATCTTCGCGCGGCACGACCTGGCCGTAATGCACGTTGAAACCGTGGGCGAAGGCCAGCGCGGCGCCGGCCTTGATGTTGTTGTGCACTTCGCTCTTGTAGACCTGGGCGATGTTTTCGTCCGGCAACAGGATCATGACCAGATCGGCGCCCTTGACGGCTTCGGCCACTTCCTTGACCTGCAGGCCGGCATTGGCCGCCTTGCTCCACGACGCGCCATCCTTGCGCAGACCGACCACCACGTTCACACCCGACTCATGCAGGTTCAGGGCATGGGCGTGACCTTGCGAGCCGTAACCGATGATGGCGACGGTTTTACCCTTGACGAGGGAGAGGTCGCAGTCTTTGTCGTAGAAAACCTTCATTGTCTTGCTCCAGAATAATTTGATAGATGCTTCAAAACAGGGACGGCGCGGCGCACCGTAACCGGCGGGCCGGCCTATGGGTTACAGCTTTAGGACGCGTTCGCCACGACCGATGCCCGACACGCCAGTGCGGACCGTTTCCAGGATGGCGCTGCGATCGAGCGCCTCGAGAAATGCCTGAATCTTTTCCTGCACGCCGGTGAGTTCCACCGTATAGGTCTTGTCGGTGACGTCGATGATGCGGCCGCGAAAGATCTCGGCCATGCGCTTCATTTCATCGCGCTCCTTGCCGACGGCACGCACTTTTACGAGCATCAGTTCGCGCTCGATATGCGGGCCTTCGGTCAGATCGACCACTTTCACCACGTCCACGAGACGGTTCAGGTGCTTGGTGATCTGTTCGATCACTTCGTCCGATCCGGTCGTCACGATGGTCATGCGCGACAAGGTGGCGTCCTCGGTGGGTGCCACGGTCAGGGTTTCGATGTTGTAGCCACGTGCGGAAAACAAACCGACGACGCGGGACAGCGCACCGGGCTCGTTTTCGAGCAGCACGGAAATCACGTGTTTCATGGTTGCTTCCTTACAGATCTTCCGAACCGAGCAACATCTCGGTCAACCCGCGGCCGGCCTTGACCATCGGCCAGACGTTTTCGGTCCGGTCGGTGATGAAGTCCATGAATACCAGTCGGTCCTTGTGCTTGAACGCTTCGCGCAGCGCCGGCTCCACGTCGGCCGGTTTCTCGATGCGCATGCCCATGTGCCCATAGGCTTCGGCGACCTTCACGAAGTCGGGCAGCGAATCCATGTACGACTCGGAATAGCGCGAGCCGTAATCGATCTGTTGCCACTGGCGCACCATGCCCAGGAAACGGTTGTTCAAACAGACGATCTTCGGCGTCAACCCATACTGCTTGCAGGTCGACAGTTCCTGGATGTTCATCTGAATCGAGGCTTCGCCGGTCACGCAGGCCACATCGTGGCCCGGGTTGGCCATCTGCACGCCCATGGCGTACGGCAATCCCACGCCCATCGTGCCCAGACCGCCGGAATTGATCCAACGGCGGGGTTTATCGAAGCGGTAGTACTGCGCGGCCCACATCTGATGTTGGCCGACGTCCGAGGTCACGAACGCGTTGCCGCCCGTGATTTCGCACAGCTTCTCGACCACGTATTGCGGCTTGATGACTTCGTCGGAATTGGCGTAGACCAGGCACTGCTTGCCGCGCCAGGTTTCCACCTGCTCCCACCATTTGTCGATCGGCGCCGGCTTGGTCGTCTCGGCAGCCACCTGATACTGGGCGATCAGTTCCTGCAACACATCCTTCACATTGCCCACGATCGGCACGTCCACGCGTACGCGCTTGGAAATGGACGACGGGTCGATGTCGATATGGATGATCTTGCGGGCGTTCTGGGCGAAATGCTTCGTATTGCCGATCACGCGATCGTCGAAACGCGCGCCGATGGCCAACAGCACATCGCAGTGCTGCATGGCCATATTGGCTTCATACGTGCCGTGCATGCCGGGCATACCCACGAACTGACGCTCGCTGGCCGCAAACGCGCCCAGGCCCATCAGCGTATTGGTGCACGGCGCGCCGAGCTGCTTGACCAGCGTGGTCAGTTCTTCCGAGGCGTTGGACAGAATCACACCGCCGCCCGAGTAGATCATCGGCCGCTCGGCGGCCAACAGCATCTGCACGGCTTTCTTGATCTGCCCTTGGTGTCCCTTGTTCACGGGCGCATAGGAGCGCATCGTGATTTCGCCCTTCGGCAGCGCGTATTTCGCCGGCGTGAGCGTGATGTCCTTGGGGATATCCACCAGCACGGGGCCGGGGCGACCGGTGCGCGCAATGTAGAACGCGCGGCGGATCGTATCGGCCAGATCCTTGACGTCGCGCACCAGGAAGTTGTGCTTCACGCAGGGCCGGGTGATCCCCACCGTGTCGCATTCCTGGAAGGCGTCTTCGCCGATCGCCGCCGTAGGCACCTGGCCGCTGATGATCACCATCGGAATGGAGTCCATATAGGCGGTGGCAATACCCGTCACGGCATTCGTCACGCCAGGTCCGCTCGTTACGATGCAGACACCGACCTTATTGGACGAGCGCGAATAGGCATCCGCGGCGTGCACGGCAGCTTGCTCGTGGCGCACCAGGATATGCTGGAATTTGTCTTGCTTGAAGATTGCGTCGTAGATATAGAGCACTGCGCCGCCGGGATAGCCGAAAACGTGTTCAACGCCTTCTTCAGCCAGACAACGCACGACGATATCGGCGCCATTGAGTTCCATGATCAGTCTTTCCTTTCAGTACCGGCTCCACCCTCCCGATCGTCGTGCCGAAAACGGCAGCAAACTGAACTTGAACCGGCACCAGCAACATGATCCAGCGCTTGATGACTCACGGAGTCATGCCACCTGGACACCTTGCCGACCCGGCACGCATTCGTCGAGAACGTAGCGCGAGCGTCCCTTAAGGGTGGAACGCCGGAGGTCGAAATGGAAGCTTTGGCAACACACGCTTGTGGCGCGGCCAACAGCAAGTAAGTATGCCGAACGCAAGGAGAAGGATGGTTCTCACTCATGCTGGCATCGCGCCGGCCACAGATTGGCGGGACCGGCGACAAGATGGCGACTTTACCCGGTTGCCGAGCGCCGCGCAAATGTCATGCACGTTTGCATACGATTAGTGTCGCGTCCGTGCACCGTTTTGGCACCGGAATCCCTATACTGTGAGCTCTGTGACGCGAGCCTGGCCTCGAGTGGATATGGAACTGCGCATCGCCAGCCTTCGGAATTTTTTCTACAGCCATTATTTTTTCGGTGGCGTGCGCCAAGGCGTGGGCATGTTGCTGCCGGTGCTGGTGCTCGGCGGCATTTTCGGCGAATACGCGATCGGCCTGATCGCCACCTTCGGCGCGCAGTGCGTGGCCATCATCGACCAGCCTGGCGGCCCCCAGCGCCACCGCACCAACGAGATGCTGGGCGGTGCCACCTTGGGCGTCCTCACCGTCATCATCACCGGCCTGGCGTCCACATATCCCCTGCTCACCTGGATCGTGGTGGTGGTGCAGTGCTTCATCTTTTCCATGTTTTCAGTGTTCGGCAAACGCGGCGGGCTGATCGGCTTCGCCGGCCTGCTGCTGATGACGCTCACCATGCACACCCCGCTCTCGCCCAACGAAGTGTGGCTGCATGCCACCTGCACGCTGGGCGGTGCGCTGTTCTATCTGGCGTTCAGCAACCTCTTCAGCCGCCTGCTGTGGCTGCGCGAGGAACGCCAATCCATGTCGCTGGCGCTGCAGGCCACGGCCGATTACGTGAGCGCGCGGGCCGCGTTCTACGACGAAACGGTCGATCTGGACGATGCCTACCGCACCCTCATCGCCCGCCAATCGGCCGTTACTGAAAAGCACCAGAGCGCGCGCGACATGGTGCTGCGGGCGCTACCACGCGGCAAAGGCTGGGGCGACCGGCACCGCGTGGCGATCTGGAATATGTTCGTCGACATGCTGTCCTTATTGGACACGCTGGTGGCCACGCACACGGATTACGGCATGCTGCGCCGTGAGCTTGCCGGTAACGACATCCTGCTCTTCATGCGCGACGCCCTGACCAAGATGGCGATCGAGCTCGAACGGCAGGCGCTGGCCGTGTCGCAAGGCAAGCCCGTGATTCGCCGGTCCAGCACCAAAGCCGAACTGCGCGCGATCGAGTACGAGATCGAGCAGCTCAAGAAAGGCGGACTGGGCGAACGCGATCCCGAAACGCTTGCGCTCATCATCCAGATCCTGCGCCGCATGCGTACGGCCGCGCGCACCATCGAGCGCCTGTCGGATCACACCGCGGCCTCCCCCGACGCCAAGCCCACGCAAACGCTGCGCATCGGCAAGTCGCTCACGCGATTCCTGTCGCGGCAAGAGTTTCGGTTTGGAATGCTCACCAGCAACCTGCGCCTGGATTCGCCCCACTTCCGCTATGCCATCCGGGTGATGCTGGCCGCTGCCGTGGCCATGACGCTCACCGGCCGCTGGCTCACACCCGAGTACTCCGCGCACAACTACTGGGTGATGCTCACGATCATCATCATCATGAAGCCCGGCTTTGCCCTCACCCGGCAGCGCAACGTGTGGCGTTTGATGGGCACGTTGATCGGCTGCGCCTTGGCGCTGGGTTTGTTTACGATCACCACGCAGCCCGGGGTGCTGTTCCTGGCGCTGCTCTTTGCCTGCGTAATCGGCAATAGCCTGGTGCAGATCAACTACATGGGCAGTGCGATCTGCAATACGCTCTTCGTGGTATTGGTGTTTCACTTCGTCTCGCCCGCCACCGTGTCGCTGGAAGTGATCGGCGAACGCGCGCTGGATACGGTGATCGGCTGCGTGCTCGCGCTGCTGTGCAGCTACGTGCTGCCCTGGTGGGAGTCGGCCTTCACCGCGCCGCTCGCCCGCGCGGCCATGGCCGCCAACCGCGATTACCTGCAAGCCGGGCTGCGGTACGTGAAGGCAATGCAAGCGCAAAGCAATCCGGAAGGCGCCGCCGCCACCGGCGAAACGGCTCCCAGCGTGGTCGAAGCCGATCTGCAGTGGCGCCTGGCGCGCAAGAACGTGCACATTGCGTTCAGCAACTTCGCCGAGGCCTTTTACCGGATGATGAGCGAGCCGAAGTCGCACCAGCTCAACGTGCCCGAAATCAATAACCTGCTGATCCAGAACCATATTCTGGCGTCTCAAATTACCGCAGCCGTACCGATGCTGGCCGGCCTGCACGAGATCCCGCCCAATATGCGCCAAACGCTGGAAGGCGTGTCGGCCGCGCTCGACCCGCAGGCGAGCGGTGCACCACCGCTCCCCACGTCGATCGAAAACGAGGGCGATCTTGCGGCGCTGTCTTATCCGGTCAAACAGATCGTGAAAGCCGCGACGATGATCAGGCAGGAAATGGCCGGCTTTGCCGAGCCCACCGTGCCGGAGCCCAAGGCGGCGGGCGTGGCGGGTGCCGTAGCGGGTGCAACGGCCGGAGCAAGTGCCGGCGGGGTGGCAGCGAGTGCAGCGACCGGTGAGACAGCCGCCAGCGCAGACACATCGATCAGTGAAAATGCAGCCTCTGCTGAGGCCGCCGAGGCTGAAACGCAAGCGGCAGTGGAAGAAAGTGCCGCGGCGGCTGCGGCAGGTGCGGCAGCGGCAAAAACGATGTGAGTGGCTTCTGACCACGCGCGGTGCCAATAATTGGCGCGCCGCGCGTTATCGGTGTGGGCCCTTCGGTGACGCCTCAGCCCGCCGAGGGCGTGTTGGCGTTGCCGCTCACCGTCGCCACGATCAGCGCCACCTGAGCCGCAATCGCGGGCGGCACCGGCTGCTCTCCATCCAGCACGGCACGGATAAAGGCGGCCGTGGCTGCCGCGTCCACCGCCTCGCCCAATGGCGCCGCAGCCTTAGGGCCTTCCCCTTCCGGCATCACCACGTGCGACTGCCCTGCCGCAAGATGCTCGACCTGGCGCGGCAACGTGGTATCCGCCACCGCCTCACCTTCGGTGCCGCGGCTGATCACTACGCCGGGCGCCTCAGGCACGTCGACGTTATTGAAATAATCGACGAGCACGTCCCTATAGGCTTGATGGGTGTAGTTCACCCAGCGCAGGGCTGGCGTCGTAAAGGGTTGGATCAACTTCGCCAACGTGTGCGCGCTGTTACGCACGCCCAGCGGCTCATTCAATGCCAATTGACGGCCCAATGCCGGCGACAGCGTATCGATGGGCGTAAAGGCGACGCCGGTATCGCGCAGCGCGGCTTCGATTGCCGGCACATCGTTGCACAGCGCCTGACCGAGCGCGGCAAACACATGCGCAGAGGTCACGCGCGTGCCCATGTCCAGATAACCATGCACCAACACGGGCACACCTTTGCGTGCCAGCAGATGCGCCAGCAGCGGCAGCAAATTGGCCTGCTTGCGCGCGCCGTTATAGCTGGCCAGGACGATCGGCGTCTTGCCTTCAGGCGCCCGCACGCGCTGCAGCCGAGCCTGCACCGCTGCCATCATTCCGCTCAGCTCAGCCGGCTCTTCACTCTTGATCCGATAACAGAGCAGCACCGCGCCCAGTTCGAGATCGCTCACCCGGCCGTCCAGAATGGCCGCGTAGAGCGTATGGGCCTCGTCGGTGGATAAGCCGCGCGAGCCGCGCGCACCGCGGCCGATCGTCTTGATGTACGACGCGCAGGGAAACGGCGAGGTGTCAGCCGTCGCCGTCATCGTGCCGGCAGGTATAGCAACGGAAGCGACGCCGCCGCCCGTGTTTACCGGTGTGCCGGAGCCGCGCATGCGATCGGAAGTATTCATCGTGGTGGCCTCCAGGCGCCAGGGTTGTCGGGATCGGGCCGTTTGATCGGACCGTTCGATCGCGGCCGCCTCATGCAGCCGTTTCATGCAGCCGCTTGATGCAGCCGTTCAGTTGCAGCGTCATCGAGTATCGTGCCACCCCCCTCGGGCGGCGACACGCGTCGTTCAGATCAGTCCTGCTTGCGGCGAAACACCAGCGAATCCGGCGTCGACGCCTTAGCATCGTATCGGTAGCCTTCCTTATCGAAACCCTGCAGACCTTCGGGTATGGTGACGCCGTTTTCAATGGCGTAGCGCGCCATCAGACCCCGCGCCCGCTTGGCGTAAAAACTGATGATCTTGTACGCGCCGGCCTTGTGCTCTTGAAACACGCATTGCACCACGCGGGCCTTGAGCACCTTCTTGTTCACCGACTTGAAATACTCTTCCGACGCCAGATTGATCACCACGGGATCGGCGTCCTTCTTTTGACGATCGTTGAGGTATTGCGCAATGGTGTCGCCCCAGAACGCATAGAGATTGGCGCCCGCATCGGTTTTCAGTCGCGTGCCCATTTCAAGACGGTAGGGCTGCATCAAGTCCAGCGGACGCAACACCCCATACAGGCCGCTCAAAATGGCCACATGCTGCTGGGCCCAATCGAGTTGCTTGGCCGACAGGCTGGGTGCCTCGAGCCCTTCATACACATCGCCATTGAAGGCCAACACCGCTTGCCGCGCGTTTTCGGGCGTAAACGTAGGCGTCCATTCGGCGTAGCGCTGCGCGTTGAGCTCTGACAACGCCTCGCTCAAATCCATCAGCTTGCCGATGTCCTTGGCGGACTTGGTCTTGAGCACATCGATCAACTGCTCGGCCCGCTCCACAAAAAGCGGCTGCGTATGCTTTTTGATATGCAGCGGCGAGTCGTAATCGAGTTTCTTGGCCGGCGAAAGCAACAACAACATGAACGAGTGTCCTGAAAAAATTACGCGGCTAGGTTGGCGATGCCAATCGAACTGCGCGTTGAATACGCTGGTGGCAGGCCACTGATGGATAGCGGCCTGCCAAGATTTTGTTGAGGGCTGCCCGTCTTGAACCAGGAGCAGCCGGTTGCACAAGGCTGACGACCCATTACGGGACAACGCTGCATTTAACGCGCGGTCCAGCCGCCGTCTACCGAAATCGATGTACCCGTAATCTGGTCGGCGGCGCCGGAGCACAAGAATACCGCCGTACCGCCCAGTTGCTCGGGCGTCGTGAACTGTAGCGACGGCTGCTTCTCGCTCAGCAACGCACGTGCGGCGGTTTCCTGATCCACGCCATCGCGCGCAGCGTTGGCCGAGATCTGCTTTTCGACCAGCGCCGTACGCACCCAGCCCGGGCAAATCGCGTTGGCGGTGATGCCCAAGCCGGCGGTTTCCAGTCCCGTCACTTTCGTGAAGCCCATCACGCCGTGCTTGGCCGCCACGTAGGCCGACTTATTGGCCGAACCCACCAGCCCATGCGCCGAAGCAATATTGATGATGCGCCCCCACTGCTGCTTTTTCATGTGCGGCAGTGCGGCTGCCGTGCCGTGAAACACCGCCGACAGGTTGAGCGCAATGATGGCATCCCATTTTTCGGTGGGGAATTCCTCGATCAGCGCGGTGTGCTGAATGCCGGCGTTATTGACCAGGATATCAATGCGGCCCAGTGCCTCGACCGTGCCATCGACGAGCCCGCGCACCGCGTCACCCGAAGACAAGTCAGCGCCGTCATAACGCACCGTGACGCCATGGCGCTGCGCCATATCGGCGCGCACGCGCTCGATTTCCGCAGCCTCGCCAAACCCGTTGAGCACGACGTGCGCACCTTGCGCCGCGAGGGCTTCGGCGATCCCTAAGCCGATCCCACTGGTGGAACCGGTGACGACAGCGACTTTTCCTTTCAACATGCGGGTCTCCATAAGCGATGCCACGATGGCGTGTCGCTCAAGTGTAGCCAAGTCGGGCCGAGCCAAGTGTGGGGGTGAAGACAAGATTGCCATCACATCGGATCACACTCCTGGCTTCCTCTCCGCAGAGCCTGCCACAGTGCCTTCATCGGTGAATCCGGCGGGCGGATACGGCATGCCCTTGATGCCGCCCAGACGCGCAGGCATTGCCTCGAGCGCCTTGAGCAAGAGCGGCACCGTGGCCATTGAAATGGCGACTACCGCCGACATCAGATCCCGTTGGGCCAGCGACAGCAGGCCGTTATCCCAGGCTTCCGCAAAAATGGCGAAACCGAACTCGCCCCCTTGCGCCAGCGTGACCGCAAAAAACAGGCGGTGATAGTGCGGCAGGCCAATCAACCGCGCGATCCCATACACGATCAGTATCTTGATGCCCAACAGCGCCAGCACCCCGGCAATCACGTAAGGCCAATATTCCCGGATCTCGTGCAGATTGATCGACATGCCGATCGTGAGAAAAAATGCGCCCAGGAGCAAGCCCTTGAAGGGCTCGATCGTCTTCGCCAATTCGTCCCGGTGCCGCGAGCGCGCCATCACCACGCCGATCAGCAAGCCGCCGAAACCCGCGGATACGCCCGCCATGATGAACAATTGCGCCGTGCCGAACACCATCAGCAAGGTCGCGGCCGTATACATCTCGGGTAAGCCTGTCTTCGCCGCCCAATCGAGCATCCGAAGTTTCTTGCCCACGAAGATGGCCAGAATCGCCAAGGCGATCACACCCAGGGACGGCGCCTGCGCTCCCCCCGCGCCCAGCAATCCGGCTGCCGCCAACAGGGGAATCGCCACGATATCCTGCAGGAGCAGCACCCCGAGCGACGCATTGCCCAACGGCGTGCGCATCACGCCCCGCTCTTGCAACAGTGCCAATGCAACAGCGGTAGACGACAGCGCCAGCGAAAACCCGCACAGGATCGCCATCTGCCATTCCATGCCCGCCAGATGGCGCAACCCCGCGCCAAACACAACCCCCAGCACCGCGCCGCACGCCGCCATCTGCAGCGAACCGGTGCCGAACACTTGCCGCCGCATCGCCCAAAGATGCAACGGCGTGAGTTCCAGGCCGATCACGAACAGCATCATGACCACGCCCCATTCGGAGAACCGCATGATGTTCTGCACGTCCGTCACGACCGCCAAGCCCGACGGCCCGATCAGGATGCCGGCAAACAAATAGCCCGGAATGGCACCCATCTTGAGCCGGTGCGCCAGAGGCACACAGATCACGGCGGCAAGCAACAGGGCGGTGACGATGTTCATAAAACCCGTGAAATGGCTTCAGCAAAAGAGACAGGGGCAGAAGGCGCGCGTCGCGGTTACGCGTTGCACTGCCGGCACGGGAATACGTCGCAAATGAAGTCAATAGCGGACCGCGTTCAGCACCCGAATTCGGCAACGTAACCTGCGTCGCTATTCTGCCAACAAAGCCGACCGGATAGCGGTCAAAATCCAGGTGCAATCGCGCAACATCACATCGTCTTCACAACAATTTTAAAAAATCTCTTCGCCCGCTTTACCATTCGATAAATTTTCTGGTAAAGTAGCTGGCTTCGCTCCTACCGAAACAAACGCCTGAAAACGCATCGACCCGTTTTCGCCGGCCTCGGTAGACAGCACCGGAGAGGTGGCAGAGTGGTCGAATGTACCTGACTCGAAATCAGGCGTACGGTTATCCGTACCGTGGGTTCGAATCCCACCCTCTCCGCCAGGATTAATATGTGAACATCAACGATGTTCGCAGATCGAAAAACCCGCACGAGCGAACTGCTCTGCGGGTTTTTTTTTGCCCTGACCCCAAGGAACCTACAGCATGAGCCCATCATCCGAGTACGTACCGCCATCCGTCTGGCAGAACACGCAAAGCGGCGGCCGTTTCGCCAATATCAATCGGCCCGTTTCGGGGCCGACGCACGACAAGGTGTTGCCGGTGGGCCGCCATCCGCTGCAGCTGTATTCCATGGGCACGCCCAACGGTGTGAAAGTGACGATCATGCTGGAAGAGCTGCTGGCCGCCGGCCACAGCGGCGCCGAGTATGACGCCTGGCTGATCAAGATCCACGAGGGCGATCAGTTCGGCAGCGGCTTTGTGGATATCAATCCCAATTCGAAGATTCCCGCTTTGCTGGATCGCAGCGGCGCAGCGCCGGTGCGCGTCTTCGAATCCGGTGCGATCCTGCTTTATCTGGCAGAAAAATTTGGCGCGTTCGTACCCACCGAACCTGCGGCGCGAGCGGAAGTACTCTCGTGGCTCTTCTGGCAAATGGGCAGCGCGCCTTATCTGGGTGGCGGCTTCGGTCATTTCTACGCCTACGCGCCGACGAAGATCGAATACGCGATCGATCGCTTCGCGATGGAGGCCAAACGCCAATTGGATGTGCTCGATAAGCACCTCGCGAACCACACGTATTTGGGCGGCAACGACTACTCGATCGCCGACATCGCCGTTTATCCCTGGTACGGCCTGCTTGTGCAGGGCGAGCTCTACGAAGCGGGCGAGTTTCTGGCGGTGCACGAATACACCCACGTGGTGCGTTGGGCCACCGCGATCGGCGAACGGGCCGCCGTCAAGCGCGGCCGCATGGTGAATCGCACCCGTGGCGAGCCGTCGAGCCAATTGCTGGAGCGCCACGAGGCCAGCGACTTCGACACAAAGACGCAAGACAAGATCGGCTGAGCTGCGGCCACAAGTAAAAGCCCCGAGGAATTCCTCGGGGCTTACATCACCATGTAGTAACGCGGATGGCGCTTACGCCTCAGCATCCACCGCCTTCAAGATCTTTCCAAACAGTTCATCCGCGTGCGCCGAGTTCAGCCAGCGCACGATCACGACCATCTTGCGCTCGGGCTCGACCCACGTAAACGAGCTCCCTGCCCCCACCCCGAAAAAGCTCGACGCCGGTACGCTCGGGAACATCTTCTGGTTGTGGTTCAACCAAATCAGAAAGCCGTAATACGGCGCCAGGCCGCACGGCTCCTGCATCTGGCGGATCCAATCGGCCGACAGCACTTGCGTGCCGTCCTTGGCGCGACCGCCGTTCAACAGCATCTCGCCCACCAGCGCCTGATCGCGCGCGCTGACCGACATGCCGCCGCCCCAATGCGAGCCGCCCGGTACCGATTGCACGCGCTGGCCGTCGATCTCTACCCATGACGTGTCGTACCCCACCCACTGCCAATCTTCACTGGCGCCGATCGGCCGCATGATGGCCTCGCGAAACACCTCCGGCAGCGCTTTGCGAAACACCGTCAGCAGCGCCAGCGAAAGCTGGTTGATGCGCACGTCGTTGTATTCCCAATAGGTGCCCGGCTTTTGCAACGGCCGCGCATCGCCTTTCTTGCCTGCAGGGGGGTCACCGAAGGTGACGGCGCGATAGCGGTCAACCTGATCCGGCACGCCAAAGCGCTCGCCTTCCCATTCGCTGGTCTGCTGCAATAGCTGCCGCCAAGTGATGTCGGCGTTCTGACCTTCGTCAAAGCCAATACCCGGCGCACGCTCCCGCACAGGCTCGTCGAGATCCGGAATCAGCCCGCGGTCGTGGGCCACACCCGTCAGCAAGGCCAGGTACATCTTGGCCACACTGAACGTGAGATCGGCGCGGTCGGGCTCCCCCCAACTTGCCACTTCCTTGCCATCGACCAGAACGACGCCAGCGACCGGGCCGCGATCGTGCACGGGGCCCAGCAAGCGGTTATAGGGAGCAGGGTCTTGCTGATGCACACCCCACACGCCCGTCACGCTGCGATCCCACGTGGATTCGTGATCGACGGCAAATTGGATGGCGTCCTGCATTAACGCGTTTTTCATCGAAAGCCTTGTCCTTGTATTGAACGGGAATGATCGGCCGATATCTTCTCGACCGCTGATAGTCGTTTGTTTGCTCTGCCTATGCCGCCAGATAATCCATGGCGGCCTGCACCCCACCGCTTCGGTGCGGCACCCCTGCTGCGGCGAGCCCCATTTCCACGCCGGCCAAGGTGCCGCACAGCGTGAGGTCGTTGAAGTCGCCCAGGTGACCGATACGAAAGATCTTGTCCGCCATCTTGCCCAGCCCTTGTCCCAACGACATATTGAATCGCTCGAGCACCACCTTGCGAAAGGCATCGGCGCCGGCGCCGCCGGGCATCATCACGGCGGTCAGCGCGGGGCTGTAGCGCGCAGGGTCCAGACACAGAATCTCCAGCCCCCACGCCTGCACGGCGCGGCGTGTCGCTTCGGCATGACGCTGATGCCGTGCAAACACGCGATCCAGTCCTTCCGCCTGCAACATGGCCAAGGCTTCATGCAGCCCATAAAGCAGATTGGTGGCGGGTGTGTACGGGAAATAGCCCGCAGGATTGACCGCGAGCATGTCGCGCCAATCCCAGTACGCGCGCGGCAATGATGCCTGTTCGCTAGCCGCCAGCGCGCGGGCGCTGATGGCGTTGAACGACAGGCCCGGAGGCAGCATCAAGCCTTTCTGCGAGCCCGCCACGGTAACGTCCACACCCCACGCATCGTGCGCGTAATCGACGGAGCCCAACGACGAAATCGTGTCGACCAACAGCAATGCGGGGTGCGCCGCAGCGTCGATGGCGATGCGTACGGCAGCGATGTCGCTGGTAACGCCGGTGGCCGTTTCGTTATGCACCACGCACACAGCTTTGATGCTGTGCGCGGCGTCGTCGCGCAAGTGCTGCTCGATCACGCGCGGATCCACACCATGCCGCCAGTCGCCCGGCACGAAGGTGACCACCAGCCCCAGGCGCTCGGCGAGCCGCTTCCACAGCGCCGCGAAGTGACCGGTCTCGACCATCAACACGCGATCGCCTGCACTCAGCGTATTGACCAGCGCGGCTTCCCACGCGCCCGTGCCGGAGGCGGGGTAGATCACCACATCCGACTCGGTCTTGAAGATCGCCTTCATGCCCTGCAACACTGCGCGCCCCAACTCGCCGAACTGTGGGCCGCGATGGTCGATCGTGGCTTGATCGATGGCACGCAACACGCGGTCGGGCACGTTGGTGGGACCCGGGATCTGCAGAAAGTGGCGTCCCGATGGGTGGGCATTGAGGGAAAGCATGCATGGTCTCCAAACATTATTTGTATACAACGTTGTACTGGCATACCAAAGCGCGCACGACCCGATCGGACAATCTGAACGTCGTCGACGAAGATCTCTGCGTGACAGGACTCTATCCTATTGTTTTTACGCTGAGAATTTAGGGTATTCCCCATCAATCCAGACGCAATCGTCTGACATATAGTGCTCCAACGCCGTAAAAAATTTTGTATACCAATGAGCGCCATTCCAGCATCCGCTGCCGCTACCCGCCCTGCCACGACCGACAGCAGAACGCTGCCGTCGACGGTTGCGGCGCAGTTGCGCCAGATGATCACGGAAGGCCAGTTGGCACCCGGCACGCGCTTGAACGAACGCGAGCTTTGCGATCTGCTGGGCGTCTCGCGCACACCGTTGCGGGAGGCATTCCGGTTGCTGGCCGCGCAGGGCCTGGTGCATATTCAGCCCAATCGCGGCGCGCAGGTGATCGCCATGTCCGAACAGGACATCCGCGAGAGTTTCGAAGTCATCGGTGCGCTCGAGGCGCTGGCGGGCAAAGCCGCCTGTGAACGCGCCACCGATGCCGAGATCGCGGAAATCCGCGCCCTCACCTTCGAGATGATGGCCAGCCATGCGCGCCAGGATCTGCCCGCCTATTACAAGGCCAATAGCGGCATTCACAACCTGCTCAAGCAAGCCAGCCACAACGCGCTGCTGGGCCAGCTTTACGACACGCTCAATCTGCGCATCCAGAACCTGCGGTTCCACTCCAATGAAAACCGGGAGAAGTGGGATCAGGCGATGCGCGAACACATCGATATGGTCGAGGCATTGACGGCACGCGATGGCGTGCGATTGGCCGCGATCATGCACGCGCACCTGCAACGTAAATGCACGGCGGCAATCGCGGCCATGCACGCGCAGGCGGCACTCGCCACGGGTACGAATTAGCTTTTCCAGCACCAACGATTTTCACTGCAGCATTCGTTTTTGGCACTTTTCGCCCCCAACACCGTTTCGGTACAGAGGAGCCATATCATGGCTGAACGTCGCTTTAACGCAGCATCGTCGTCGTCCCCACGCAGGCCTGTTTCCACCGCATCCACGCCGATGACCGCGCGCGGCTTGCCGTTCAAGCTCATGACGGCAGCCCTGCTCGCCGCCGGCCTGATGTTCTCGGCCGGCCACGCCTTTGCCGCAAAGAAGAACGACACGCTGCGCATGGCCTACGATCAGGCGCCCGAAAGCGTGGATCCTTATTTCAACAACGTGCGGGTGGGCGTCATCATCGCCGCCAACGTGTGGGATACGCTGCTCTATCGCGATCCGCTCACCAATGAGTACAAGGGTCAGTTGGCGAAAAGCTGGACCCAGGTCGATGACAAAACCCTCGAACTCGAGTTGCGTCAGGGTGTGAAGTTCCACAATGGCGAGATCTTCGACGCCGACTCGGTGGTGTACACGCTCAACTTCGTGGCCGACCCCAAGAACAAAGCCGTCACCCAGCAGAATGTGCGCTGGATCGACAAGGTCGAAAAGATCGATCAATACAAAGTGCGCATCATCAGCAAGGAACCGTTTCCCGCGGCCAAAGAGTATCTGTCGACCACCGTGGCCATTCACCCCGCCAAGTACTACGCCGAGGTGGGTCCGCAAGGCATGAACGCCAAGCCGGTGGGCACGGGTCCATACAAGGTCGTGGAGTATCTGCCGGGCAAGTCCATCACCATGGAACGCAACGCCGACTACTTCAAGGACTCGCCCAAGCGCCAGCCCACCATTGGCAAGGTCGTCGTGCGCTTCATCCCCGATCGCCAGACGCAGATGGCCGAGGTGATCTCGGGCGGTGAAGACTTCATCATGCACGTGCCCAAGGACCAGGCCGAGCAATTGAAGGGCATGCCCAATCTGCAGGTGCTCAGCGGCAACACCATGCGCATCGTATTCATGCAGATGAACATTCTCGATGGCACGCCCGCACCGCAACTCAAGGACGAGCGCGTGCGCCGCGCGATCGCACACGCCATCGACCGCGACGCCATCATCAAGAACATCGTGGGCGACGGCGCCCAGATTCTCAACACCATCTGCACGCCCTCGCAAGTGGGCTGCACACAGGATGGCGCAACGGTCTACAAATACGATCCGGCGTTGTCGAAGAAACTGCTGGCCGAAGCGGGCTACCCCAACGGCTTCGAGATCGACCTGGCCGCGTATCGCGAACGCAATCAGACCGAAGCCATCATCAACTACCTGCAGGCTGTGGGCATCAAGGCCAAGCTCAACTTCCTGCAGTACGCCGCGATGCGCGATATGACGCGCGCCAACAAATCGGCGCTGACGCATCAGACGTGGGGCTCGAACCTGGTGAACGATGTGTCGGCGTCGACACCGGTCTACTTCGGTTTCGGCGGCGATGACATCACGCGCGATACCAAGGTGCGCGATCTGCTCGACAAAGGCGATCGCACGATCGATCCCGACGCCCGCAAGGCGGTCTACAAGGAAGCGCTCGGCATCATCGCCGAACGTGCGTACGCCATACCGCTGTGGTCGTTGCCGGTGTACTACGTGGCCAATAGTGAAGTGTCGTTCAAGGCTTATCCCGATGAGCTCGTGCGCTTCTGGGACATGAGCTGGAAGTAAGTCTCCCCGCCGCGCGAGACCCGCATCACGGGATCGCGCGGCACGCACCGAGAAGGCGAAGCACCGATGCTAGCGTTCATGACCAAACGCCTGGGACTGGCCATCCTGGTGGCGTTGACCGTATCCATTCTGGCCTTTCTGCTGCTGCACCTGTCGGGCGATCCGGCGTTGGCGCTGGCGGGAGAAGGCGCGCGTCAGGCCGATATCGAAATGATCCGCAAGACGTACGGCCTGGACCGGCCGATCGTCGTCCAGTACGCCGACTGGCTGTGGAAAATCATGCAGGGCGACTTCGGCATGTCGGTGTATTTCAAGACGCCGGTGGGCCCGCTGATATTCGATAAGCTGCGCACCACCTTGCTGCTGGGCATGGCCGCACTCGGCGTGGCGCTGGCCGTGTCGATTCCGCTGGGTGTGCTGGCCGCCTTGTACAAAGGCAGCATCATCGATCGTTTCTGTTTGGCCATCGCGGTGCTGGGCCAAGCACTGCCCAACTTCTTTTTCGCACTGCTGTTGATCATGTTGTTTTCGATCAGCTTGCGCATGCTGCCCGTATCGGGAAGCGGCACCTGGCAGCACTTCGTGATGCCCGCCATCGCGCTGGGCTACTACATTGCGCCGGCCTTCATGCGGCTCATCCGGGCCGGCATGATCGAGGTATTGAGTGCCGACTACATCCGCACCGCACGGGCCAAAGGCCTGCCTGCGCACACGGTGATCTTCAAGCACGCATTGCGCAACGCTATTGTGCCGGTGGTCGCGCTCGCCGCCGTGCAGCTGGGGTATTTGCTCGGCGGCTCGGTGGTGATCGAGACGATCTTCGCACTCGACGGCCTGGGCTATCTCGCCTATCAGAGCATCACCTACAAGGATTATCCGGTGATGCAACTGATCGTGCTGCTGCTCTCGGTGCTCTACGTGCTGTTGACGCTTGCGTCCGATATCGCCAACGCGTGGCTCGATCCGCGCATCCGGGTGTCCTGATCATGTCGCTGACCACACCTTCCCCCATCGCGGCCGGAATGCCCGCCGCGCAATCGGCCCAGACGCTCACCGGCGCGGCGATCGCAGATGGTCCACCGGCTGCGCCGCCGCCCGGCGCCGGCCGCGGCACACGCCGATCGCTTGCCAGCCGCATCTGGCGCAACAAGGCCCTCTTTACCGGCGGCGGCATCCTGCTGCTGATCCTGCTGATCGCCCTGCTCGCGCCCTGGATCTCGCCGCACGATCCGTATGTGCAGAATCTTGCCAATCGCACCATCCCGCCCGTCTGGTATCCAAAAGGCTCGTGGGTGCATCCATTGGGCACCGATCAACTTGGCCGCGACTATCTTTCCCGCATCTTCTACGGCGCGCGCATTTCGCTGCTCATCGGCGTGAGCGTCGCCCTGATCTCCGGGATCATCGGCACCGTCATGGGCATGGCAGCGGGCTACTTCGGCGGGCGAGTCGACATGGTCGTGTCGTTTCTCGTGACCACCCGGCTTTCGATGCCCGTGATCCTGGTGGCATTGGCCACGGTGGCCATCGTCGGCGGCTCGTTGTGGGTGGTGATCCTGGTGCTAGGGCTGCTGAAATGGGACCGGTTCGCGGTCGTGATGCGCAGTGCCACGCAACAGGTGCGCTCGCTGGAGTACGTGGCCGCCGCACAAGCGGCCGGCGCCTCGACCTGGCGCATCGTGCGCGGCGAAGTGCTGCCCAACGTGGTGCCGCACCTGATCGTGATCGCCACGCTCGAGGCGGCCAGCGCGATTCTGCTTGAAGCCTCGCTCTCGTTTCTCGGCCTGGGCGTGCAACCGCCATTGCCTTCGTGGGGGCTGATGATTTCCGAGGCCAAGGCGTATATGTTCTTCTCGTTCTGGCTGATCTCGATTCCCGGGTCCGCACTGGCACTGTTGATCTTTGCGATCAACCTGGCGGGCGACGGGCTGCACCAGTTCCTCACGCCTGAAGAAAGGGGCTGACGCGATGCCAACCACCACTGTGCTCGACCTTTCCTTCGCCAATGCCACGGCTGCCGTCAACGATGTTGTGCTGGACGTTCAAGGCTTGAACGTCGACATCGCCACCGCGCGCGGCCCGCTGCATGCCGTGCGCGATATCTCGTTTACCGTGCGCCGCGGTGAAACGCTGTGCCTGGTGGGCGAGTCGGGCTGCGGTAAATCGATGACGTCGCTGGCCATCATGGGCCTGCTGCCGAAGGCTGCAAAGCGGAGCGCACGTACCCTGTCGATGATGGGCGAAGATTTGAGCCGCGCGGGCCGCAGCCGGATCAATGCGCTGCGCGGCAACAAGATGGCGATGATCTTTCAGGAACCGATGACAGCGCTCAACCCGGCGTACACCATCGGCGAGCAACTGATGGAGCACTACATCTATCATCGCCGCGCCTCCAAAGCGCAGGCACGCGATCGCGCGATCGAACTGCTCGAAAAGGTGGGCATCGCATCGGCGGGCCAACGTCTCGGCCAGTATCCACATCAACTTTCCGGCGGTTTGCGCCAGCGCGTGATGATTGCGATGTCGTTGATGTGCGGTCCTGAACTGCTGATCGCCGACGAGCCCAGCACCGCACTCGACGTCACGATCCAGGCGCAGATCCTGCGATTGCTGGCGGATCTGCAGGCGGAGCTCGGCATTGCCATGGTGCTCATCACGCACGACCTGGGCGTAGTGGCGCGCATCGCCAGGAATGTGGCGGTGATGTATGCAGGCCAGATCGTCGAGGAAGGCCCGGTACACGAGATTTTCGCGCGGCCCATGCATCCCTACACCGAAGGCCTGATGGCCTGTATTCCCGTTCCGGGCCGCACGTTGCCGGGCGGCGAACTGGGCACGATTCCCGGTGTGGTCCCGTCATTGGTGGGCGATTTGAAAGGCTGCGCGTTTCGCGACCGCTGCCGCTATGCACAGCCCCGATGCGCGGGCGACATCCCCGTGCGCCGCACCCCGCAAGGCCAGCAATGGCGCTGCATCAAAACCGAGGACGGAGTGTTCGCATGAGCGCACTGATAGAAGCCCGCGGACTGAGCCGCAGTTTTTCGATCAATACCGGCATGTTCAAGCCGCGCCGCACCCTGCATGCCGTCAACGGCGTGGACCTCACCGTCGCGCGTGGCGAGGTGCTCGGCATCGTGGGCGAATCCGGCTGCGGCAAGTCGACCCTGGCGCGCATGCTGCTCGGACTCATCGCACCCACCAGCGGCAACATGGTGCTCGAAGGCCAGGACATCACCACGATGTCGCGCCGCGATATGGCGCGCCGGGTGCAACCGGTGTTTCAGGATCCCTACTCGTCGCTGAACCCGCGTCGCAGCATCGCCTCGATCGTATCGTTGCCGCTCGAGGTGCATGGTGTGCCCAATCCGAAGCAGGAAAAAGCGATCGCCATGCTCGAGCGCGTGGGCTTGCCCGCACGGCTGGCCGACAACACGCCGGGGCAACTGTCTGGCGGGCAGCGGCAACGCGTGGCCATCGCCCGCGCCCTCGTGATGAATCCGGAGATCGTGATCTGCGACGAGCCCACCTCCGCCCTGGACGTGTCGGTGCAGGCGCAGATCATGAATCTGCTGATGGCCTTGCGGCGTGAGTTCAACCTCACGTACGTGTTCATCAGCCACAATCTCGCCGTGGTGGAACACATCGCTACCCACGTGGCCGTGATGTACCTCGGCCGTGTGGTGGAATCGGGCGTGACCGCCGAACTCTTTCGCAACCCGCGCCACCCTTACACACAGGCGCTGCTGGCCTCGGTGCTCACCCCCGAAACCGGATTGGGTATCCCCGATATGGGTCTGGGATTATCGTTTCCCGATCCGGTCAATCCGCCCTCAGGCTGTCCGTTTCACCCGCGCTGCAAGGATGCCATGCCCCACTGCAGCACGGTGCGCCCGCCGCTCGTCAAACGAGACGACGGACTGATTGCCTGCCACCTCTATCCCGCAGAAGAAAGGACTTTGCCCTCATGACCCGCGACGCCGTCATCGCCCTGGCCCAAAAATGCTTCGACTCCGGCGCGTTTCGCCAAACGCTAGCCGCCCGCATCGAAATGCCGACCGAAAGCCAGAACCCGGATCGCGCGCCCGTCCTGGCACAATATCTGGACACCCTGATGCGGCCCGCCTTCGAAGCCATGGGGTTCACGTGCGAAACGCTCACGCATCCCAAGGCGGCCGCGCCCTTCCTGTATGCCGAACGGATTGAAGATCCGGCACTGCCCACGGTATTCGGCTATGGCCATGGCGACACCATACGGGGCTTGGATGCCGAGTGGAAAGCCGGTACGCAACCGTGGGCGCTCACCGAGCACGAAGGCGTGTGGTTTGGCCGCGGCATTGCGGATAACAAAGGCCAGCACACCATCAACATGGAAGCGATGCGGCTGGTACTGGAAGCGCGCGGCACGCTCGGCTTCAACGCAAAGTACCTGATCGAGATGGGCGAAGAAACGGGGTCAGTGGGCCTGCGCGAACTGTGCGACGCACACAAAGCGCGTTTCAGCGCCGATCTGTTGATCGCCTCGGATGGCCCGCGCCTGAGTGCCGAACGGCCCACGGTATTTCTCGGCTCGCGCGGCAGCGTCAATTTCGACCTCGCGATCGAGGCACGCGCCGGCGGCCACCACTCCGGTAATTGGGGCGGGCTGATCTCCAATCCCGGCACGCAATTGGCACACGCCATCGCCAGCATCATCTCGCCTACGGGTCAGATCCGCATTCCGGAATGGGTGCCGAAAGAACTGCCGGCATCGGTACGCCGCGCGCTGGCCGACTGCGAGGTCGATGGCGGCGTAGATGGTCCGGAGATCGAACCGGCTTGGGGCGAAGCGGGCCTTTCGCCCGCCGAGCGCGTGTTCGGCTGGTGCGCGTTTGAAGTGCTGGCGTATAAGACCGGCAATCCCGATACCCCCGTGAACGCCATTCCGCCGCGCGCCTGGGCGCGTTGCCAGTTGCGCTTCGTGGTGGGCATCGATGCCGACGAAATCCTGCCCGCCTTGCGCCGCCATCTGGATCGCCAGGGTTTTCCGATGGTGAGCATTACGCCCACACGCGAGGTGATGTTTCATGCCACGCGCATCGATCCCGACGATGCCTGGGTGCAATGGGTGGTGGCGTCGCTGGCCAAGACCAGCGGCAAAAAACCCGCCATTCTGCCGAACCTCGGCGGATCGTTGCCCAACGATATCTTTACCGATGTGCTGGGCTTGAAGACAGTGTGGGTGCCGCACTCCTATCCCGGTTGCTCGCAGCACGCGCCCAACGAACATTTGCCGCCTGCATTGCTGGGTGAAGCGCTGCAGTTGATGGCGGGGGTGTATTGGGATCTGGGCGCGGGCAGCACGCCGAAGAATCGCTGAGCGCGCGTTGAACGTTAAGCGGCTAGCTTCCAGCCGCTTTTCGTCGTCTGAAACACTACGCGATCCTGATGGTGCAGGTCGAGTTCAATCAGCCGTTCGATCCAGGCTTGAACCTTAACGTTGCCATCGAGATATTCAACGTAGAGCAACTTTACCAATCGGTCATATCCTTTTGGCATCCTGCCACGACGCTCCCATAGCGAGACCGTTTGCTCCGAGGTGCCGAGCAGATCGGCAAGCCTTTTCTGCGACAGGCCCATTTCCTTGCGGAGATAGCGAAGTTCAGTGCCCGTCAGGTGCGGCTTACTTGCCAAGGACCTTCCGATAACACGATGTAAATCATCCGCGTGTGCTATCGAGACGGCGGTGCCGTCATCGTCCCGGAAGGTCTTATACCCATTCGAAAGATAAATGTTTCGAAGTCCTGATTCTGTGTAGTGATACATGGATATCACCCTCTTAGAAAACGGTGATGACTGCGACCCACTCGCCGTTGTCATCTTTTTTGATTGCACCAGCAACATTGACGATGTCTCCCGCGTGCCGATGCGTCAGGGTGAAACGCCAATCCCCCCTGACATCCTGGTGGGTAGGCTCGGAAATGACACCTTGACATAGGCACGCGTACACCTGCGTCATGGTGATTCGGCGTTGGCGCATGCGCAGCTTCGCGTGCGACAAAAGTCGTACATTCATTGAGTCAGTTGCGAGCTTGCGCACGATCCTAAGGACCGTTGCATCGTTCATTCGAAAGGGAAGCGGCTCTATCATACCCATAATTATTATGGGTATGAAAATATCTGAAAACGTTCATCCGTCTGGTAATCGGCTACACACCCACAACACAATCCCCCATTCTCCCGATATCGCTTCTGCATCGCACCAAGAGCGCTGCGTGTTATACCGAAGTCACATGAGAACGGACCACTGGTAACCGATCCGAGGAGACAACATTGAAGATTATCAAGGTGACGGCGATTCCGCTGTCGTTTCGCCTGCCCGAAGGCAAAACCGTTGCCATGGGCATCGGCAGCACCCTCAAGCGCGACGCCATCATCGTGCGCGTCGAAACCGATGACGGCATCGTGGGATACGGCGAAGCCCACCCAGGGCGCAGTGCCGGCGCCATCGTCAGCCTGATCCACAACACGCTTGGCCCCCTCATCATGGGCCTGGAGGCCACCGATGTGATCGGCGCCTGGCAGCGCATTCACCGCATGCAGTTCTCCAGCCATGGCCTGGGCGCGGGCGCCGCACTCGCCTACTCCGGCATCGACATGGCGTTGTGGGATATCCGCGGCAAGGCCGTCAATCTGCCGGTGTATGCGCTGATGGGTGGGTCGCGCCGCCGCATTCCCGCCTACGCCGGCGGTATCGCAATGGGTTTTCAGCCGCCCGAGAGCCTGGCGGACGAAGCACAAAGCTACGTGGACCGGGGTTACAAGGCCGTCAAACTGCGCTTTGGCGACACCGCCCAGGACGACATCGCCCGCATCAAGCACGTGCGCAAGGTGCTGGGCGACGACATCGATATCCTCACCGATGCAAATACCAATTACACGATCGCGCAAGCGCGCCGCGTGCTGCCCGTGCTGGCAGAAGTGCAGGCCGGTTGGCTCGAAGAGCCGTTTGCCTGCAATGACTTCGCCTCGTATCGCGAAGCCGCCAAAATCACGCCACTGGTGCCGATCGCCGCCGGCGAAAACCACTTCATGCGATTCGAGTTCGCCCAGATGCTTGAAGCAGGTGCGGTGCAGATCTGGCAACCGGATCTGTCCAAAACCGGCGGCATCACGGAAGGGATTCGCATTGCGGCGCTCGCGTCCGCTTTCCGAATCCCGATTCATGCACATAGCTCCGCCACCGGCTTGAATCACGCGGCCAGCCTGCACTTTCTGGCGGCGACTGAAAATGCCGGCTATTTCGAGGCGTGCGTATCGCACTTCAATCCGTTCCGCGACATGTTCGGCGCCACGTTCGAAATCGGCGCCGACGGTTGCGTGGAACCGCCTGCGGGACCCGGTTTGGGTGTGGAGGTGGACGAAGATCTGTTCAGGCAGTACCCCTTGATCGATGGACCCGGTTATGTCGTGAAGTTCTAAACGCAGGGCGCGTCACAGCTTCAAAGCAACGCCTCGAAGCGAAGCCTTAGAACATCGATTCGGGGATGAAGCCTCAGAACATAGACTTGGAACAACGCCTCAAAACAAAGCCTTAAAACACAGGCTCGACAAGGGCCGAGGAGACAGGAATGAGACGACTGAAAAAGGCGTTGGCACTTGCGTGCATGACGCTGGCATCGCTTGGCAGTGCCTCGACCGCGCTGGCACAGAACTTCCCCTCGCATCAGGCCACGATCGTGGTGCCCTACCCGCCTGGCGGCTTCAACGACACGCTTGCACGTATCCTCAGCCAGCATCTCACGCAGGCCTGGAGCCAATCCGTCGTGGTGGAAAATCGCCCCGGCGGCAACAACCTGATCGGCAATCAGTACGTGGCGCGCGCCAAGCCCGACGGCTATACCTACCTGATCACGCCGCTGCCGTTTTCGGCGCTTCCCGCGCTGTACGGCGCCAAGCTGCCCTACGACGCCGTGCGCGATTTCGAACCGGTGATCTGGGCCGGCAGCACGCAGAACATCCTGACCGTGCGCAGCGATTCAACGATCAGGAGCGTGGCCGACCTGCTGGCGGCCGCCAAAAAAAATCCGGGCAAGATCAACTTCGGATCGACCGGCGCAGGATCGTCGAATCATCTTTCCATGGAACTCTTCATGATGATGGCCGACGTCAAGCTCACGCACATTCCCTACAAAGGCAGCGCGCCGGCCGTCTCGGCACTGCTTGCAGGCGATATCGATGTGCTGTTCGACAACGTACCCAATGTGCTGCCCAACATTCAGGCAGGCAAACTGCGCGCGGTGGCCGTGACCGGCACCAAGCGCACCACGCAGTTGCCTGAGGTGCCGACCGTCGCGGAGGCGGGCGTGCCGGGATATGAGGTCACCGTGTGGTTCGGCGTGCAGGCGCCTGCCGGCACACCCAAGGATATCGTGGCGCGGGTGAACAAAGACATGGCGGCCGTACTGCGCCGCCCCGAGGTCGTCAAGCAGGTGAACGAACAAGGGGTGGAGATCGTCGCCAGCACACCGGAGGAATTCAAGCAGCTTGTGGCGCGAGAAATTCCGAAGTGGGAAAAGGTTGTGAAAGCCGCGAACGTGTCGCTGGAGTAATGGCCGCATGCACAGCATCGCAACATGGCAGCCCGGCCATCTGTGCAAAACCGCGCTATCTGCTACCTCGCGCGCACGCTTGTCGCAATGAAATAGACATGCAATCGTGCCCTGTACGCCTGAGAAAACAGGCGGCAGGCGCGCCATCACGGTGAAACGCATGGCGGGTCCATCAATAAGAATCGGAGACTTGTCATGCATTCCCCTTTCCCTGTCCGCCCCAGGCTGCGCGCCCGCCGCGCCTGGCTTGCCGTCGTATCGCGCTGCGTCGCTGGCATTCCACTCTTGCTGGCGAGTGGCGGCGTGAGCGCCGAAGCAGCCTATCCGACCAAGCCGGTAACGATCATCGTCGGCTTTCCACCCGGCACGGCCACGGACGCCGTGGCCCGGATGCTGAGCGAGCAACTCACGCAGCGCATGGGTCAACAATTCGTCGTCGACAACCGGCCCGGTGCGGGCGGCTCGATCGGCGCGGCGATGGGCGCGCGCGCCAAGCCGGATGGCTACACGCTGATGATCGGCGCGTCCGCGCCGCAAGCGATCAACCCCCACGTCTATTCCAACCTGACGTATGACGCGCGCAAGGATTTCGCGCCGATCGGCATGCTCGTCTGGCTGCCCTATCTGCTGGTGGTGAGTCCGGACAATCCGGCGCGCGACCTGACCCAATATCTTGCCCAAGCCAAGGCCTCACCCAATACCGTCACCTACGCCACCACGGGGGTCGGCACGACCAGCCACCTCATCATGTCGGTGTTGATGGCGAAATCCGGCACGAGCATGACGCACATCCCGTACAAGGGCAGCAGCCAGGTGCAGACCGACATCATCGGCGGGCGCGTGACCTCCACCTTCGACACGATGATGTCGACGCTGGCAATGGTGAAGTCGAACCGCTTGCGGGCGATTGCCGTCAGCACGCCGGTAAGGAGTAAGCTGTTTCCCGATGTCCCCACCGTCGCCGAGCAAGGCTATCCCGGGTTCGACATGGGTGCCTGGCTTGGATTGATCGCACCGGCGGGCATCGATAGCACCATCCAGAACAGATTGGCCAAAGAGGTCAACGCCACGCTGCAGGACCCTGCCATGAAGCAGAAACTGACCGAATTGGGCGCGGAAGTACGCACCACGGCCACGCCGGCCGAGTTCGGCGCATTCATGAAAGCCGATTACGACGCCTGGGGAAAAATCGTCAAGGCATTCAACGTCAAACCAAGCGAGTGAAGAAGGAGACAAACCCCATGCAACACGCACAGCCGCACAGTCGGCAACACACGACACCATTGAACGACGTCACCGACAACGTCAGCACCTTCGTCAGCGAACAGGAATGGGAAACGCGCGTGCAGTTGGCCGCGTGCTACCGCCTGGTGGCGCATTTCGGCATGAGCGATCTGATTTACAACCACATCACCGCCCGTATCCCAGGCACGGAAGATCATCTGCTGATCAATGCGTATGGGCTGATGTATGACGAAATCACCGCGTCCAATCTGGTCAAGATCGATCTGGCGGGCAACGTGCTTGGCAATACCACCGAGCATGGCATCAACGCCGCCGGCTATGTGATCCATAGCGCCGTGCACGCGGCGCGCCATGATGTGCAATGCGTGATTCATACGCACACCCGTGCCGGCATGGCCATCTCATCATTGAAGTGCGGCCTGCTGCCGCTCACACAGACGGCGATGCGTTTTGCCAAGATCCCGTATCACGACTACGAAAGCGTGGCGATCGACTTGAGCGAGCGCGATCGACTGGTCGCCGATCTGGGTGCTTACGATTCGATGATTTTGCGCAATCATGGTCTTCTGGCCGTCGGCCCCTCGATCGCACAAGCCTTCAATACCCTGTACTGGCTCGAGATGGCGTGCAAGTCGCAAGTCGACGCCATGGCCTGTGGGAGTGAGCTGACGATGCCGCCGCAAGCCGTGATCGACAAAACCCATCACCTATATCAACCGACCACGCGGCGCCCCTTTGGCGAACTCGAATGGCCGGCGATGATTCGGTTGATGGATCGCAAGGATCCCAGCTACAAAAATTAGCGCGCAGGCAACCCCGCAGATATCGCTATGCCGGGTTGGGACGCAGTCTCAACCCAGCAATGCTGTCCACCCCGTCCGGCAGGATCGCCGCCAGGCTCGTGCGGACTTCGATGAAGTAAGGCATGCGTGCCGTTAGCCCGCGTTGAATCGCCGCATCTACCTCGTCGGCCTGCGTCACATACTCGGCTTGCATGCCGAACGCCCGTGCCATCATCACGAAATCCGGACTCGCCAGGTTCGTGCCCACATATCGGCCGGGGTACGTGCGCGCCTGGTGCAGGCGGATCGAGCCGTAGCAATTATTGTTCGAAACGATGAACAGTATGGGCAGTTGCCGCTCCGCTGCCGCCATCATTTCGTTGCCGGTCATCATGAAGCCGCCATCGCCGATCACGCACACCACGCGCGCAGCGGGATATCGCAACTGCGCGGCAATCGCGGCCGGCGTGCCATAGCCCATCGCGCCCGATTGCGACGCCATCAACCGCTGCGGGTAAACGAAGGGAAAATGTCGATAGACGGGTGCCGCAAAGGTGCCGGCATCCAGGCAGATCATCACATCGTCCGTGGCGGCCTCGGCCAGCGCCCGCACCACATTGACGAAGGGAACGCCATCCGCTGCAGTGCAAACCGGCCATGCCGCACGGCGATCGTGGATGCCGCGCAGCGATGCCGCCCACGCTTCGCGCGCCGCGCGATCGCCTTCGGCCGGCATCGCGCTCAGGGCACGTGCACACGCGATGGGGTCGCCAACCAGCCCCACATCGGCGGCGAAATGCTGATTGACGATGTGCGCATCGGCAAAGCAATGCACCAGCCGTTGCGACGGTCTCGGGTGCTGCGGAAACGTATACCCCTGCGTCGTCACATCACCCAATCGCGTGCCGAGCGCCAGAATCAGATCGCTGGATTCAAATGCCGCCAGTTGATCGGCGGGATTGGCCAGGTCCAGGTTGCCGGCATATAGCGGGTGCGTGTTGGGAAACACATCGTGCCGGCGAAAGGCGACCGCCACGGGAATATGGAAGGTCTCGGCCAGCGTCAATAATGCGGCCCGCCCGCCTTCGGCTTCGAACGCCCCACCCGCGATAATGAGCGGTCGATTCGACGCCGCGATCAATGCGTGCACGTGCGCCAGCCCGGTGGCATCGGGTTGCGTCGCACTGGACGCTGGCACCGTCCATGCCGGTTGTGAAACGGCTTGCTGCTGCACATCCTCCGGAATCACGAGCACCACCGGCCCAGGCGTGCCCGACACGGCCACCCGCATCGCTTTGAAAGCCGCCTCGGCCAGCGCTTCGGGAGACGTGACCTCGCACACCCATTTCGCAATCGATCCGAACATTCTTTGGTAGTCGATTTCCTGAAAGGCCTCGCGGCGCAGATCCTTCTTGGGCACCTGTCCCACGATCAGCAATAGCGGCACGGCATCCTGCTGGGCGGCATGCAAACCGATGGCGGCATTGGTGGCGCCGGGTCCGCGGCTCACCATGACGACGCCGGGCCGCCCGGTGAGCTTGCCGTCGGCGCACGCCATGAAGCTCGCGCCCCCCTCATGTCGGCACGTCACCACATCCACCTCGGGAAAGTCGCTCAATGCGTCGAGCACGCCAAGGTAGCTCTCCCCCGGGACGACGAAAACGCGGTCGACGCCGTTCGCCGTCAGCGTGTCGAGCAGGGCATGGGCGGACGTGTTCAGCTTGGTCAACGCAGTCATCGGCCTGCCATCCTCACCAGAGAAAAGACCGAAAACCGGCCTTCGATCTGCGCAGTGTAGATTGCCCCGGATGTGCCAAATAGGCATACTTTGCCTATCAGATATACATAAACTGCACGTACAAGGATGCGTGATGGCGGTGGTGCAATGGACTTGAGAAAGATCGAGAACCTGATCCAGGTCGCCGACTACGGCAGCTTTTCCAAAGCGGCCTCCGTGATTGGCGTCGCGCAATCGGCGCTTGGCCGCCAGGTGCGCAAGCTCGAAGAGGAATGTGGCTGCCCCCTGCTGTATCGCAATGGGCGCGGGGTGTCACTCACCCCTGAAGGTGAAAAGCTGCTGGATCGCCTGCGCCCGCTCCTGCGGCAAATGGATGCGGTGGTGTCCGCCTTTCACGACGATCAGCGCTCGCCTTCAGGTCAGGTCACGGTAGGGCTCACCCCCACCCTGTGCAAAATGATCGGCATGCGGCTGATCGCCGATCTTTGGCAAAAACATCCGCGCATTCAATTGAACATCGTGACCGGCTATAGCGGCTACGTACATGAGTGGCTGACCAATGCACGCGTGGATATCGCGGTGCTCCACGACGCACGGCGCTCGCAGCATCTGGTGGTGGATCCGCTGGCGGAACTGCGCCTGGCGCTCGTTTCGCCCAGGCAAGCGCTCTCACCGAACGCGCGGCGGTTGACGGAGATCGACGTGAAGCAGTTGCAAGGATTGCCGCTCGTGCTGCCGACCAAAAATCACGGCCTGCGCCGAACGGTGGAATACGCGGCCAGCCAGGCGGGCGTCACGCTCGACGTGGTGTTTGAAGTCGACGCGCTCGATCTGATGAACGACATCGTGGTGCGGGGCATGGCCCACACCGTGCTCGCCGCCCCGGCCTTCCAGGCCGAACTGACGGCGGGCACCGTCGTGGCCAGAACGCTGGTCAACCCGGGCGTGTCCACAAAACTGATGCTGGCGACCGCATCGAGCCGGCCGCTCACGCAAGCCGTAAAAGTGGTGCACGAGACGCTGCGCGATTTGATGCGCGAGATGGCATTGAGCCCCGCCCACGGCGGTTACCTGTCGCTTGCGCAGCCTGCAGCCACCTAGGCGATCAACGGTCCAGCTTGCGCACCGCCGCAGCGAGCGTCGAAAACTCGAACACCTTGGCCGTCTTGCCGGCAAACGCTTGCATCAGCAAGATGACGGCGACCGGCACAAAGGTCGCGACCAGAAACGACTCCAGCAGATATACGGGCTTTTCGCCCGGTGCCGGAAAGAGCAGCAGCCCCGTGACGAGCCCGAACGCGGTGCCGACCACCGCGCGCCATCCATTATGGTGCTTGCTGAACAACCCGTAGAACACCGGAAACGCCGCCGCGGAGCAGAGCAAGTCGGCAAGCAAAAAGAGGTACAGCACGCTGTAGCCTTGCGCGGCCACGATCATCACCGGGATCGCCAGCAGCACGATCAAGCTGCGCGACAGCTGCATCATCTTTTCGCTGGTGGCGTTGGGCAGCAGGCGGCCCATATCGATGGCGATCAGGCTCGACACGGCGCTGATGGCGCTGTCGGCTGTGCTCATCACCAGGGCCAGTCCCAGCGGAATCAGGGCAAAGGCAAACCAGTCGGGGATGTGCGGCATGATCAGCGCAAACACGGCAACCGAGCTGTCGCCATTGGGCACCAGCGCCTTGAACGCCAATCCGAACAAGCCCATGATGAAGATGAACGGCATCACCATCAGTCCGCCGAACAAAAATCCGTTGCGTACCGTGCCGGCATCGCGTGAGGCGTAGATGCGCTGCCAGGCGCCCTGATGGAAAAGCCCTGTGAGCAGAATGGCCACGAAAAAGGTCAGCCCCGCCTTGATTCCTACCGGATCGGTAAAGCTCAGCATCTGCGGCGCGCTCAGGCGCAACGCGTCGATGGTGGGCATCACGCCACCCGCGGCTTTCCAGCCGAAGTAGAACAGCACGCCCAGGAGCGGCAGAATCACGAGCACCTGCACCTTGTCGGTAAAGATCGAAGCGCGCAGCCCGCCGTATGACGTATAGATCAACGTGGCGGCCATCACGATCGCGGCCGTCTGCCACAGCGGCACCGGAGCGATCAAGGTCACGAGCTTGGCGATCGCGGTGATCTCGGCCGACAGCGCGATGAAGAGATAGAACAGCATGATGGCCAGCGTGAGCCCATACATGCCACGGCCATAGCGGGCCATGATGAATTCGGTGAGCGAATGGCCGGCCGGCATGACCTCACGCATCCGTTTGCCCAACGGAATCATCGCCAATCGCGGCGACATCGCGCCGATCGCGTAGCCCAGCACCGCGCCGATGCCACCCCACGCGGCGGCCTGTGCCGGCGAAAAAAGGATCCAGCCACCCAATGTGGACGCCAACAAGGTCGCCATCGTGGCCAACGTATTCTGGCTATTGCGTGCGATAACGTAGTCTTCGAGGCCACCCAGCACGCGGCGGGCGTACAACACACTGGCGAGCGCGAAGCCGCCGCTGAAAAGGATCAGCCACGTGATGACGGATGCGGTGCTGCGCATGATGAAGAGCCTGCGGAGTGACGACGCGCTGCACGACGCCCGATCGAAGGGCGTGGACGACGGCAGAAGTGCAGCGATGCCGGATTGCAAAAAAACCGGACACGCAGGCGCAAAGATGGATAGCGATTTCCTTCCCTTCGCCGGCATGACCCGGATCAGGTTCGAAGGGTGACCGCAAGACGCGGAATCTCAGCCCAGACAGGGCTCCCCCAGGAACAAGCGGCAAGAGTAGGCAACCGCCTACCGTTTGTCAATGCGCGCCGGCGATCCCGATGTGCTAATTTCGCGGCTTGTTTGCCAGCACCGCCTTTCGTTGCGCGTGCGGCTTTGCCTTTAGGATGACCACCATGTCCACCCCGTCGCTGTCACCGCGTTTAAATGAGCAGTTGGTTCTCGTGACCGGCGCCGGCCGCGGCCTCGGCGCCCACATCGCACGCGCGTTTCTGCGCGAAGGCGCGCGGGTCGTGATCAACTATCTCAATAGCGAAGCGGCCGCCGAAGCGATCGAAGGCGAAGCGCCCGAGCGCGCGCTCGCCGTGCGGGCCGATGTATGCGACCCGGAAAGCGTTGCAGCCATGATCGCCGCCGCGCGCAAGCATTTCGGCGCGCCGGTGACCACTGTCGTCAACAACGCCTTGCCGCGTTTTCAGTTCAATGGGGATGCCCGACCGCATGCGGATACGCTCACCTGGGAAAGCCTGAATCAGCAAATGGAAGGCATCCTGCGCGGTGCCTTGAATACCATCCAGGCCACGCTGCCGGGCATGCGCGAAGCGGGGTTCGGCCGCATCATCAACGTCGGCACCAATCTCGTTCAGAACCCCGTGGTGCCTTATCACGATTACACGGCCGCCAAGGCTGCCCTGCTCGCTTTCACGCGCACGATGTCGCAAGATCTGGGCGCCGACAACATTACGGTCAACATGGTGTCGGGCGGCTTGCTGCGCACCACCGATGCGTCCGCGGCCACGCCCGAAGCCGTGTTCGATCTGATCGCGGCCAGCACCCCGCTCAAGCGCGTCACCACACCGGCCGAGTTTGCGGATGCATTGATGTTTTTTGCGTCGCCCTGGTCGCGTTCGGTCACGGGTCAGAACCTCGTGGTCGATGGCGGACTGGTCAAGAACTGACGCGGCGAATCAACACCGTGAAAAACGATTCATCCCGCATGCTGCACCTCAATCTTTTCATCTTCGCTTGCGGCCACCACCGCGCGGCCTGGCGCCATCCCGACTCCACCGTCGAGCGCCTGGGCGACATCAGCTACTACGAAGAACTCGCGCAACTCGCCGAACGCGGTAAGTTCGACGCCGTGTTCTTCGCCGATGGCGCCTCGGTCGATACGGTTGCCGACGGCCCACGCTGGTTTTTGGAGCCGCTTACCGCGATGTCGGCGATGAGCCGTGCGACCCGACATATCGGTCTGATCAGCACGGTGTCGAGCACCTTCTACACGCCGTTCCATACTGCACGCCTGATGGCGTCGCTCGACCATATTTCCCATGGCCGCATGGGCTGGAACGTGGTCACGTCCATGTTCGATGCGGAGGCCCGCAACCACGGCTACGACGCGATGCCCGAGCACGCGTGGCGCTATGCGCGCGCCGAAGAGTTTGTGGATGCCGTCATCGCGCTGTGGGACTCGTGGACCGACGATGCGCTGCTGCACGATCGGGGCGGCGACTACGCCCATCCCGATCGCGTGCGGGCGATCGATCATCATGGCGAGCACTTTCGCGTCGATGGCCCGTTGACCGTGCCCCGCATGCCGCAAGGCCATCCCGTGCTGTTTCAGGCGGGCGCTTCGGATCAGGGCCGCGATCTGGCCGCGCGCCGCGCCGAGGCGATTTATGCCGTGGCCTATGACATGGCCGCCGCGCAGGCTTACTACCGCGATATCAAGCGGCGCGTACGGGAAGCCGGTCGGCACGACCCGGTGCCCATCATGCCGGGCCTGGTCACTTACGTGGGCTCAACGGAGGCCGAAGCGCAAGCCAAGCAGCGTGAACTGGATGTGCTGCTGCCCGCGGACGCCTCACTGCGCCAGTTGTCGACCTTTACCGCACAGGATTGCAGCCAGTGGGAGCTCGATGCGCCGGTGCCGAAACTGCCGCCGATGCACGAGTTCAAAGGCCCGCAAGGTCGCTACGGCACGATCTTGCGCATCATCGAAACCGAGCAGCCCACCGTGCGCCAATTGCTGGGCCGGCTTGCCGCCGGCGGCGGGCATTGCACGATGGTGGGCACGCCCGAGCAGATCGCCGACCGCATGGAAACGTGGTTTCGCAACGAGGCCGCCGACGGCTTCAATCTGATGCCGCCGAGCTTGCCCGGCTCGATCGAGGATTTCGTGGATCACGTGGTGCCGGTGCTGCAACGCCGCGGACTCTTTCGTACCGAGTACGACGCGAGCACGCTTCGCGGCCATCTCGGCCTCAGCCGCCCAGATCTCAAGTCCAGTTGAAAACGCCGCACGGTAACGGCGATTTCCGGGCCGATATCGCGATAGATTGCGCGTGTCTCAACTCAACGCGCGACGGTCCTTCGGCCTGAACCTGGTGCAGGCGGAAACGCGATACGCGCGCTTCGCTCATGATGTTCATCGCTCGCGCCATGACGGCGTTATCCGCGTTCCGCCGCACCAGCGTCAACACACCTGCAGCGGCGCCGGCACGCGCAGTTCCCGACGTCATCACCCTGCCGCCCGTCAAAGCGCTGTTTCTGTGCGGCTCGCCCCCAGGCTCGCGCAGGCGTCTGATCGACGTCGGGCGCGACATTACGTTTCCCGCACAAGGCAGCGCACCCGATCTCGTCGTCTCGCCACACGCGCCCAATGACGTGCGCTACGAGGTCTGCACGCTGCATCCATCCGTCGATCTCGTCCGGCTCGCAGCCGTTGGCGCGCAGTTCGATCTTTCGCGCCTCGGGCAGATTCAGGTATGGCAAGCGGGAGTGGTCGTGGCGGCACAGTCGCCGTCCGACTGCCTCGCGCTGCGCTGCCGGCATCTCTACGAGGATGAAGCGGTGTATCTCGCCGCTTACCTCCGTTCGATCGGCCGCCGATGGAATGATCCTGATCAGCGAAGCTGTTGAGTCGCGTCGCGTTTCCTTTGCTTCAGCCGCGTTGCCTTGGCGTGCGTGAAGCGCGCTGAAGCGCGCTGTTTCAACAATGTTTGAACTGCGCGGCGTAGATCGCGCGTCGGATCAGCGCGCCGCCTGCATCGCCATGCCGAGCATGTAGGCGGCCAGACGTGATTTCAAATGCGGCACAGCGTTCACTTCCTTCAGAAACGCATTGATCGGCATCAGCGACCAGCGCTGCCCTTCTTCGCCAAACTTGATGGCGTCAACCGCCTCCTGCTCGATGCGGGCCACAAAAAAATAGCTGCCCAGACCGCCCGCCTCGAGCGGCGCGTGCAAGCGCTCCCACACTACACGCTCCGGATCGACGATCAATCCAAACTCCTCGCGGGTTTCGCGCAGCGCACACGCAATGGGCGACTCGTCACCCTCGCGCCCGCCGCCGGCCAGATCCCACATGCCCCGATACGGAATCCCGTCTTTATCGTCGCGAAGATAGGTCAATACGTGTGCGCCGCACAGCAACGCGATCTTGGCGCCATCGAACGCCGGTCCATTCCACATCGGGTCTTGTCCTTCCTGATCATCCAGCCTCAGTGTAGACGTTGCGCCAGACCGGCCGGGGTGCAAGCGCAACGGCAAAGGTTTCAAAATCTCAACGATGCCGATGATCGATGGCGAATCCTGTATAAACGCCCGACCTCTTTTCATCCACGGTAATCCCTTCACGTGACGCCTTCGCAACCGCTGCCGCCGCTCGACCCGCTCGACGCCGCTCCGCCATCGCGCCTCCCTACTGCCTGGGGCCGCTCGGACAAGATCGTTTTAATCTGCGGCATTGCCGCTGCCATCCTGGCCGTGATTTATCACAGCATACTGACGACCGCGAAAATACCTTGGGCACAGCGATGGATACTGGCGTTTCCGTTGCACTGGTCCTGGCTGCTGCCACTGGCGATCGCCATGCTGGCGGATATGCGATCGCGCACGCGCTGGACCCTGGCGCTCGTCATTTACGGCGTGGCGTTGCCGGGGCTGAGTGCGCTCAGCCTGATCCCGCTGGGCAATCTGCCCCCGATCGAGCAGCGCGCATCCATGGTGGGCTATGAGCTCATGGGCACGACCGTACTCACCGCGATGCTGGGCTTCATCCTTCTACCCTTGATCAGCGCCTTCGATAGCAGGCAGCCGCTGGGCAACTACCCGCAGGTCTTTCGCGCAGCCTGGCGCATTGCGGTGCAAGGCGTTCTGGCGGGCGCCCTGTCGATGTGTGTGCTTACATTGATCTATCTGGGCGCGAAGATGTTTGCCATGATCGGCATGACGTTCCTGGAAAGTCTGTTCGGCGAAACCGTGTTCTGGCTGGCCGCCATGCCGGTGGCCTTCGCCGTCACGCTGATCGGGATTCAACGCCGCCCGCAATTGGCCACGGTGCTGCAGCGTTCGTGGCTTACGCTGAGTGCCTGGATGCTGCCGTTGGCCAGCGTGCTGGGTGTGACGTTTGCCGTCGCCTTGCTTGCACAACTCGCATTTGGATTACGTGCGGGGACGCTCTCGGCGGGCGTGCTGATCGGGTTTTCCGGCGTGTGGATCAAGTTGGTCAACGCAACATGGCAGGATGGCGGCGACACCGCCCCCTTCGGCCCGCGCCTGCAACGCGTGTTGCGCTGGAGCCTGTACTGCTTGCTGCCGCTCGCCGGATTGGCGCTCTATAACGTGGGCGTGCGCGTCGACCAGTACGGATGGACCGTATCGCGGATCTGGGCGGCCTTTGCAGCGCTGCTGGCGGTGATCTACAGTTTGGGTTATCTGTGCGCGGCGCTGCGTGCCACGCGGTTTCACGCCATCCTGGCACGCACCAATTACGTGGCGGCCTTTGCCGCGTTAGCCGTTTTGACGGCGCTGAATACGTCGCTTCTGGATCCCCGCCGCATCTCGGCCGAAAGCCAGACGCAGCGATTGATCGATGGCCGCCTGGCTCTCGAAGATTTCGAGTTTGGACTGCTGCGATCGCAAACCGATCAATATGGACGCGATGCCTTGCAACGATTGGCAGCAGGCGCGGCAAACGAACGCGATCCCAGAATTGCCGAACTGGCCAAACGATCGTTGGCCGGAGAATACATCAGCGACTCGGATCGCCGGCCGAAAGTACGCGCCATGCCGGCGATGACGGTGTTTCCTGCTGGAAGAACCGTGCCTGACGACTGGTGGCCAGCGGTTGAGGGCGACTATTTCTCCGATGTGGATGGTTGCATCGATATGGCCAACCGCCCCGATGCCGCCACCAAGCCACCGCATTGCAGCGTTATTTTTGCAGACCTGTCCGGCACAGGCCGCGAGGACCTGATCCTGTACGTGCCTGGCGTTTCACGTCCCCGCATTGCCGAGATTTTCCGCGTGTTCACGAAAAACAAATCGGGCACGTGGGAGCGTAGTGGGACCCTAGCGCGTGCGGAGGGCATCGAGGGCTTTGACGGCTTCGACGTGGCGGTGGCCAAGACGGATGACGGATCGCCGCCAGATGAAGGGGTCTCCGCGCTATCGGCACGCATCGCAGCCGGGGCCGTACGCACCGCGCCTCGAACGGATCGCGATCTCCTGATCGGCAACACGCGCCTCAAATTGCAGTAAGGGCGTGGCCGCTGCGTGAGTTCTCACACGCAGCGGCCACGTCGGGACTATATTGAAGATTCGCGCACGCTTGATTTGCCGCCCTGCGCGGCGGCGCTTGAGGAGCCACCCACCATGCCGGATATCAAACAGCCCGGGCCTGACCATCCCATCACCGTCACGCCCAATCCTTCGCACATCGTGATTTCCGCAAGCGGGAAGGTGATTGCCGACACCCACGCCGCCCTGACGCTGAAAGAAGCCAGTTACCCCGGCGTGCAGTACATTCCGCGCGATGATGTCGATATGTCGCTGCTCATACCCAGCGCGCATCGCACCTACTGCCCTTACAAGGGCGAGTGTGCTTACTACAGCATCGCAGGCGGCGACGCGCGATCGGTCAACGCAGTGTGGAGCTACGAGTCACCGTACGAGGCTGTTGCACAGATCAAGGAGCACCTGGCGTTCTACCCGGATCGCGTGCAGATCGAAGAAACCCCGGCCGGGTGAAGCCATCGGTATCTGGGTGAAGCGGTCGGTGGTTCTCGTCGAATCGACCGGCGTTGTGCAGGTACGGCTGCCAATAAGGCGTATCGCCGCGTGCGCGACGCTTTGGCATGACGCCGCAAGCGCGAAGCTTTGGTCTCACGCCGCAAGGGCCAAAGCATCGTAGGACTTTATTTGGTCGACTTACATCGAGCGACATTGCCCGGGGCGGGGCCTGCAATCTTCACAGGATCCTCATGCCGACACATGACTACACATAGGGAAACTTGATCCTCCGTGCCCATGTCGTCATCATGAATCGGACATGAACACGACTTAGGAGGCTTCATGCAGAAATCGACCAAAGCGCTTTTTTCAGCCACAGTACTTGCCGCAGCCGTGTCTTTCGGCCCCGTAATGGCCCAGAACGCGCCCGCTGCCCAAGCTCCCACGCAGTCTCAGATGCAGCCGGCTGTTGCCACCCCTTCGGATGCGCAGCTTCAAAAATTCACCGGCGCGGCCCAAAAGGTATCGGGCCTCGCTGAAACCTACCGTCCTCGAATCGAGTCCGCCAAGGACGACGCTGCCCGCGAAAAGATCTTCAAGGAAGCAGACGAAAAGATGGTCAAAGTCGTCAACGCCGATGGCCTGACGGTTGACGAGTTCAATGGCATCGGCCAAGCGGTCGAGCAGAACCCGCAACTGCAACAGCGCGTGCGCGAAATCGCGCAGAGCAAGACGCCCGCGAAGGCTAAATCCGGCGGTTGATGCGGATGAGCGTGGCGTGAGCCGTCGATCGTTCTGCCCGGGCCGGCAACACACGGTGGACGTCACCTCCCCAATCGCATGCAAGACGAAGCGCGCCGCCACTGCGGCGCGTTTTTTCGTCTGGCCAATCAAGACGTGGCACCCGCCGCTGGACGTTTCGTTGACAATGTCTTCGCCTTCGTCGGCAGCGATTTCTTCGTCGGGGCCGTCGCTGATCATTTGTCAGGCGCACATGCCATTAGGCGCATATGCGATTTGGCGGAAGACGGGCGGCGAAGGCGATACCTGCGGGCAAATGCGCCACCGGAATCGTCAACATCCGATGGCAATCGCCACCACATCAGCGATTTCGTAATTTATTGTAAATCGATCGCCCCACTCGCCGCCTCGACGTAGTGATTTCAATCGATTTCGACGTGAAACGCCACCCATGAAGGCGATCGGGCAATGTAGTCAACTATTTTGTAACAAGCCCAAAATCGTTGTTTGAGGTGTTGCGGCTTGTCGCTATTGCATGTGCATGGCTCCACCCCGCACACCGCGAATCACGCGAAAATGGGGCCGTTCTCTTCAAAAGCCGAATTCATCGGCGAGGTGATGCATCATGAAACGTTGGCTCATTGCGGGACTTGCAGCGCTAGGCGTACTGGCTTCGGCCTCCGCTTCGGCACGCGTGGACATCGGTGTGAATATCGGCGTGCCTGGCCCGTACTACTACGGTGGCCCGGTGTATCGCCCTGCCCCGCCCGTGTATTACTCCCCGGCACCGGTTTACTACCCGCCCGCCGTCGTCTACGAGGCACCGCGTTACTACCGTCCGGGACCGCCGCCCCCGCCTCCCTACTGGCGTGGCTATGGTCATGGACGTGACCACTGGCGCGGCGATTATCGTGGCGGACGGGGCGACTGGCATGGCCGTCGCGGCCGTGACTGAACCTGCGGCACAAACGAAAACGCCACGTTCAACGAACGTGGCGTTTTTTTCGTTCTCAACCTCAAGAAAAGTCGCCGCTGCCCAGGGGAATGGCGTCTTCGGAGGCGGGGGTGTCGAGCGCTTTGCCCGCAGCTGCCATGATTTCGGTACGGCCCCTCTCGAAGGCCGCTAGCAAGGCCGCGTCGGAAGCGTCCTTGGCGCCGAAATGCTGGGTCAGCGCTTCACTCGAAAGCTCGAATACACGGGTTTCGCCGTCCGGCATCACAGCGTTGAATCGCACGGCACCGTCGATTACGGTCGCTTCGGTTTTTGGGGAGGAAGGATTGCTCATTGCAGGGCTCCTGATAAAAATCCTGGAGCTTGTGTGAGCGCAGGTTTCGCGCCCGCGCCATCACGATAGTCTGCATCCTGCCGATGCCACGGGGCTGAACGAGCTCCACAACAACGTTATGCAAACCATCGCGACGACACGACGACGGTCACTGTGCGGTCAACGTGCTCACACCGCCCATGTACGGACGCAAGACCTCGGGCACAACGACACTGCCATCGGCCTGCTGACCGTTTTCGAGTACGGCCACGAGCGCGCGCCCGACCGCCAGTCCGGATCCATTGAGCGTATGCACCAGTTCGGTCTTGCCTTGCGCGTTGCGGAAACGGCCCTGCATGCGACGGGCTTGGAAGCTCTCGCAATTCGAGATGGACGAAATCTCGCGCCAGGTATTTTGCGCGGGCAACCACACTTCCAGGTCATACGTTTTGGCCGACGCGAAACCCATGTCGCCCGTGCACAGCAACATCACGCGATACGGCAGGCCCAGCGCCTGCAACACGGCTTCCGCATGGCCCACCATGCTTTCGAGCGCCTCGTACGATTGCTCGGGATGCGTGATCTGCACCATTTCGACTTTGTCGAACTGATGCTGGCGGATCATGCCGCGCGTGTCGCGCCCGCCGCTACCGGCTTCCGAGCGGAAGCACGGCGTGTGCGCCGTCAACTTGATCGGCAGATCGGCCAAGGGCGTGATCACGCCGCTGGCCACACTGGTCAACGTAATTTCGGAGGTCGAGATCAGGTATTGATCTTCACGCACATAAGGCTTGCCCTGCTCGTCGGATACCGGGCCGTCGTCCTCGCCGCCTTTGCTGACGGCAAACATGTCGTCCTTGAATTTCGGCAACTGGCTGGTGCCCAGCAACGTCGACGCGTTGACGATATAAGGCGTATAGCATTCGGTGTAGCCATGCGTGCCGCTTTGCAGGTCGAGCATGAACTGCGACAAGGCACGATGCAGGCGCGCGATCGGCCCGCGCATGAACGAAAAACGCGCACCCGACAGCTTGGCAGCCATGTCGAAGTCGAGCCCCAGCGGCTCGCCGAGCGCGACGTGATCGCGGGCCTCGAAAGCAAGCGGTTGGGGATCGTCAGTGGGCTGGGCAGCGCCCGGCACCCACCGGCGCACTTCCACGTTGTCGTCGCTGGATGCGCCTTGCGGCACACTGGCGTGCGGCATATTCGGCACCACGAGCAACATGTCGTTGAGCTGTGTTTGCAACGCCGCCAACGACTCCTCTTCGGCCTTGAGCTGGACGGGAATCGCTTGCGACTCCGCCATCACCGCGCTGGCATCCTCACCTTTCGACTTGAGCTGACCGATCTGCTTGGCCAGCGCGTTGCGGCGCGCCTGCAGCGTTTCGCAACTGACCTGCACCGCTTTGCGCTGAGACTCGAGCGTGTTGAAACGTTCGACGTCGAACGCATATCCACGGGCGTTGAGCCGCTCGACGACGGCGGTTAAGTCTTTACGCAGCAATGAAGGGTCTAGCATGGCTTGGGCTTTATTGAAAACGGTTGAGAATGGATTGCAAGCATAACGCGACTGGGATGCGCACGATAAGCCGGCAGCGGCTCGCTGCCGGGCCGATCCTCAGCCGTTGTTGGCGTCGTCGTCGAGCTTGCGCAGATGCGCGAGTTTTTCGGCGATTTTGATTTCGAGACCGCGCGGCACGGGTCGATACCACCCGGGATCGCCGATGCCGTCGGGCAGATAGGTCTCGCCCGCCGCATAGGCTTCAGGCTCGTCGTGGGCGTAGCGATAGGCATGACCGTGGCCGAGCGCTTTCATGAGCTTGGTGGGCGCATTGCGCAGATGCACGGGCACTTCACGTGACTTGTCTTTCTTGATGAAGGCGCGCGCTTCGTTGTAGGCCATGTAGCCCGCATTGCTCTTCGGTGCGATCGCCAGATAGATGGCGGCCTGGGCCAAGGCCAACTCGCCTTCGGGCGAACCGAGCCGCTCGAACGTAGCGGCCGCATCGTTGGCGACTTGCAGCGCGCGCGGATCGGCCAGGCCGATGTCTTCCCAAGCCATGCGCACGATGCGACGCGAGAGATATTTGGCATCGGCGCCGCCGTCGAGCATGCGGCACAGCCAGTACAACGCGGCGTCGGGATTGGAGCCGCGCACGGATTTATGCAGCGCCGAAATCTGGTCATAAAAGTTGTCGCCGCCCTTATCGAAGCGGCGCGCATTGAGCGTGAGCGCATTCTGCAGAAACGCGGCATCCACACGATCCACGCCGGCCGCGCGCGCGGCGGTGTCGGTTTGCTCCACGAGATTCAGCAATCGACGCGCATCGCCATCGGCGTAGCCCACCAGCGTATCCACCGCCGTCTCATCCAATTGCAGATGCGTGAGCACTTTCTCCTGTGCCCGCTCGACGAGCGACTTGAGCTCTTCGTCAGTGAGCGCCTGCAGCACATACACCTGCGCGCGCGACAGCAACGCCGAGTTGACTTCGAACGACGGATTCTCGGTGGTGGCACCGATGAAGGTCACCAAGCCCGATTCAACGAACGGCAACAAGCCGTCCTGCTGGCTTTTATTGAAGCGGTGAATTTCGTCGACGAACAGGATCGTCTTCTTGCCGAGCGCCAGATTGTGCTCGGCCTGTTCCATCGATGCGCGAATTTCCTTGACGCCGGAAAACACGGCAGAAAGCGCAATGAACTCGTAACCGAAGGCGCTCGCCGTCAATCGCGCGAGCGTCGTTTTGCCCACGCCAGGCGGGCCCCACAAAATCATCGAATGCGGCTTGCCCGACTCGAAGGCGAGACGCAGCGGCTTGCCTTGACCGATCAGGTGGGATTGCCCGATCACCTCGTCCAGGCTCGCCGGCCGGAGCGCCTCGGCGAGCGGCGCAACAGGTGCGGTTTGAAACAGATCGGCCATGAGCGTCAGTATGAAGAAGAAGGTGCGAAGGTAAGATAACCGGATACCGGCAGCACATCCTCCATTACAACATGGCCGCGTTCCGGTTCTCCCGGCACAGCGGCCTCTGCGCAAAAGGTCCCCCATGTCGCCATCCGCCCTGCATTTCCCCCATCGCTATGCCTACGTGGGCACGTTCACGCACGATGCGCCGGGCGGCACCGCCGGAGGACCGAGCGCCGAAGGGATCTACGTGTTTGCCGTGGACGACGCCGATGCCATCTGGACGCCTGTCCAGGTCGTGGCGTCGGAAAACCCGTCCTTTCTCGCCCTGCATCCGAAGCGCCCCTATCTGTACGCAGTGAACGAAATCGACACCTATCTGGGCATGCAGACCGGCACCGTCGAGGCCTACTCGATCGATGCGACGACCGGCAAGCTGACGCTGCTCAATCGCCAACCGCTTTCACTGTCGCAATCGGGTGCCGCGCCGGCGCACCTGGGCGTCACGCCGGATGGCAAATACGTGGTGGTGGCACTCTACGGCGGCGGTGCGTATGCCCTGTTGCCGATCGGTCTGGACGGTCGTCTGGATTCCGTGTCCGATCTGCACATCGTGTCGGGCAAGGGGGTGCATGCGACGCGTCAGGAAGCGCCGCACCCGCACATGGTGGCCTTCGATGCCGAAGGCGGCTTCGTGCTGGCGACCGACCTGGGTACCGATCGCTTGAACGTGTTCAAGATCGAGCAGGACAAGTTGCACCTGCATCACCAGGCGTCGGCCGAGCCTGGCGCGGGGCCGCGACACGTGGCATTCGATCGTTCGCATGCGCGCATTTTCGTCACCAATGAGCTCACCGGCACGTTGGCTGTGTACGGCTACGATCCGGCCACCGGAACGGTGCTGGCACGCGATCACGTGGTGGATGCACCGCCTGTGGAAAAACCCAATGAGCCCGATGCCTCAGCCGTCATCGTGCATCCGTCGGGACAGTATCTGTATGCCAGTCACCGTGCGCAAAAAGCCACTGACGATCCCGCGAGCGAAAGCGTGTCGGTGTGGGCGATCGACGACGCCACCGGCGCGTTGACGCTGGTGCAACGCTGGACCGAAGGCGTGGTGTTTCCGCGTGCGTTGACGCTGTCGCACGACGGTCGTTTTCTTTACGTGCTCAATCAGAAAAACGATGACATCCTGCGCCTGACGATCGGAGCAGACGGCAGCTTGCGCGATCTGCTGCGCGTGGCCGACGTGCCGACGCCGGTGTGTCTGGTGCTCACGCCGCGCACCGATACCGATCAGGATGCCAGCGACACGCCGGGCGCCCAGACGTCCTGACCGAACGCGATCGGGGCTGAGCAAACGTGATCGAGCCCGATCGGGACGGATGGGGCCTGGCTAGGCTCGACCAGCCCATCCGATTTACATCTTCACGACGTCCACACCGGCGGGCGCGGTGAACTGAAACTCGGATGCCGGCAAGGAGGGGTTGGGCTTCCAGCCCGACAGCTCGACGCGGGTGGTTTGGCCGAACGTGTCGAGCAACTCGATGCGGGCCGGCTGGTTATTGGTGAACCCGATATCCACTTGCGAGAACCCGGCGTCGGCATTGCGCGGTTTGGCGCGCAGCCAGGCCAGTCCATCCTTGGCCGGCAAGCTGGTCACGTTGAACGACGCGTCCAGAGAACCCGATCCGAACAAAATCGCGGCGGGCGACGTACCGATGGCCTGATCCACCTGGCGCTGCGTGACCTGCGCCAGATCGGGGTCGTATTGATAGACCTGTTTGCCGTCGGACACGATGACTTGTTCGTAAGGCGTTTTCACGGCCCACTTGAATTTGCCCGGTCGCGAGAACGAAAACGCGCCGCTTTGGGGCGTTTGCGCACGCCCTTGCGTGGTCGTGGTGGACTGGCGAAACGAGCCGGTCGCGCCGGTCACGTTCTTCACGAATGCCTTGAGTTGATCCTGCGCGCTCGGCGCGCCCTGCGCGTGCCCCAGCAACGGGCACAGGCCCAAAGCAGCCACGGCGATCATCTTGGTAAAGGTACGGCTCATCATGCTTCCTCTCTGGTCGGAACCAGGATTTCTCGGTTGCCATTGGATTGCATGGGGGACACCATGCCCGCCTGCTCCATTTGCTCGAGCAGACGCGCAGCCCGGTTGTAGCCGATACGCAGGTGACGTTGCACCAGCGAAATCGACGCACGCTTGTTTTTCAGCACCACCTCGCAGGCCTGATCGTACATAGGATCGGACTCGGCGTCCGACGACCCCGCGCCGCCACCGGCACCATCGCCGGCATCCCCTTCGATACCGCCCTCGAGCAAGCCTTCGATGTAATTGGGTTCGCCCTGCTGCTTGAGGTGATCGACCACCCGGTGAACTTCCTCATCCGATACAAACGCGCCGTGCACACGCACCGGCAACCCGGTGCCGGGCGGCATGTAGAGCATATCGCCCTGGCCCAGCAGGGTTTCGGCACCCATCTGATCGAGAATTGTGCGCGAGTCGATCTTGGACGACACCTGGAACGCAATGCGGGTGGGAATGTTGGCCTTGATGAGGCCAGTAATCACGTCCACGCTGGGGCGCTGGGTGGCGAGCACCAGGTGAATCCCCGATGCCCGGGCCTTCTGCGCCAGACGCGCGATCAATTCTTCGATCTTCTTGCCCACCACCATCATCAGGTCGGCCAGCTCGTCGATCACCACGACGATCATGGGCAGGGGCTGCAGCGGCTCGGGCGCATCGGGGGTGAGCGAGAACGGGTTGGGAATCGGCTCTTCGCGTTTGATGGCGTCGCGAATCTTGGCGTTGTAGCCCGCGAGGTTACGCACCCCCATCTTGCTCATCAAGCGATAGCGTTTTTCCATCTCGCCTACGCACCAGTTGAGCGCGTTGGCCGCGTGGCGCATGTCGGTCACGACCGGCGCCAGCAGGTGGGGAATGCCTTCGTAGACGCTCATTTCGAGCATCTTGGGGTCGATCAGAATCAGACGCGTGTGACTGGCGTCGGCCTTGTACAGCAGCGAGAGGATCATGGCATTGATCCCCACCGATTTGCCCGACCCGGTGGTACCGGCCACCAGCACATGCGGCATCTTGGCCAGATCCGCAACGACCGGATTGCCGGCGATGTCCTTGCCCAGCGCCATGGTCAGCACCGACGACGGCGCGTGATAGGTTTGCGACCCCAGAATCTCGGACAGCTTGACCATCTGCCGACGCGGGTTGGGCAGTTCCAGACCCATCAGGTTCTTGCCGGGAATCGTTTCGACCACACGAATGCTGACCAAGCTGAGCGCGCGCGCCAGATCCTTGGCGAGATTGACGACCTGACTGCCCTTCACACCCGTGGCAGGCTCGATTTCATAGCGCGTGATGACCGGACCGGCCTGCGCGGCCACCACAATCACCGACACGCCGAAGTCGGCCAGCTTCTTCTCGATCAGGCGCGACGTGAACTCGATGGTCTCGGCGGAAACGGTTTCGACGGCAGGCGCAGGCGGATCCAGCAGGCCGAGCGCCGGCAGATCGCCCTCACCCGCCGGCGGCGTGAACAGCGTTTGCTGCTTTTCGCGCTCGGCGCGATCCGAACGCGGCACGGTGACCACCGCAGGCTCGATGCGCACCGGCTGCTCGTGCACCAGCTTTTCCTGCTTGGTGGCCACTTGCTCGGTACGCACGGCCTTGGCCACTTCGCCCACTTTGCGGTCGGCGCGGGCCGTGTACGAATTGCGCGTACGCGTAAACAAGCCCTCGATCGACGCACCCACGCGCTCGGCCAGATGCAGCCAAGAAAACGAGAAGAAGAGCGACAGGCCCACCGCCAGCATCACCAGCAACGCCATGGTGGCGCCCGTGAAACCGACACCGCGGGTAAGGGCATCGGACAGCGTGCGGCCGATCACGCCGCCCGCGCCGCTGCCGCCATCGGCCGCGCCGGGCAACTGCATGCCCCAGCTATACAAACGCAAGGCTTCCAGGCCCACTGAGCCGGTGAGCAACAGCAAAAAGCCGATGCCCTGCTCCCAGTGCACGCGCGCCAGGGGCTCGGGTTCGCGCCCATTGGTGACCTTCAAATGGCTGGCCAGGCGGCGGTAGCCGGCGCGCACGCGATGCAGCAACAGCACGACCCACCACCAGGCAGAGAAGCCGAAGAGATAGAAAAGAATATCGGAGAGGTAGGCACCGATCGTGCCGCCACGGTTATAGATCGTGTCGCCGGCCACGGAGTGGGACCAGCCGGGATCGTGCTCGCTCCAGGTGGCCAGCACGAGCGCGAGCCAGACGGCGAGTGCGGCGAAGAGAATCCAGCGCGCTTCTCGCATCAGCGAGGAGAGCCGGGTCTGGAGGGGCGTGGGCCCGTTACGGGTGTTGCGCGAGGCGCGCGGCGAGGCTGTAGAGATACGGGGCATGCGGCTCATTATAATTGGGTGTTACCCCAATGACTGATGCACTATGACGACGCCTAAACACGCGAAAGTTTTGATCCTGGGTTCCGGCCCTGCCGGTTACACGGCAGCGGTGTATGCCGCGCGCGCCAATCTCAATCCTGTGCTGGTTACAGGCTTGGCTCAGGGCGGTCAATTGATGACCACCACCGAGGTGGACAACTGGCCCGCAGACGCCATGGGCGTCCAGGGGCCCGAACTGATGCAGCGTTTTCAGGCTCACGCCGAGCGCTTCAATACCGACATCGTCTTCGATCATATCGCGCAAGTCGATGTTTCCAAACGTCCTTTTACGTTGACGGGCGATACGGGCAATGTGTACACGTGCGATGCGCTGATCATCGCGACCGGCGCCTCGGCCAAATACCTCGGCCTGCCGTCCGAAGAGGCCTTCATGGGCCGCGGCGTCTCGGGCTGCGCCACGTGCGACGGCTTTTTCTACCGCAACCAGGATGTGGTGGTGGTGGGCGGTGGTAACACGGCCGTCGAAGAAGCGCTGTATTTATCCAACATCTGCAAAACGGTGACGGTCATTCATCGCCGCGACAAGTTCCGCGCCGAGCCGATTCTGATCGACAAGATGATGGCGAAGGTCGAAAACGGCAACATGCGCTTGAAGCTCTTCAATACGCTGGACGAGGTGCTGGGCGACCAGAGCGGCGTGACGGGTGTGCGGATTCGCAACACCGATACGCAGGCCACCGAAGATCTGCCGGTCACTGGTGCATTCATCGCCATCGGCCACCAACCCAATACGGGCATCTTCGAAGGCAAGCTCGACATGATCGCGGGCGGCTATATCGTGACGCGCAGCGGCCTGAACGGCTTGGCGACGATGACGTCGGTGCCGGGTGTGTTTGCCGCAGGCGACGTGCAGGATCACATTTACCGTCAGGCGATCACCAGCGCCGGCACCGGCTGCATGGCCGCGCTGGACGCACAACGGTGGTTGGAGAATGCGGGGGAGTAAGGTCGGCCTGGCCGACCTCAAACGCCTGCGTCAGGACATCGAAGCCAAGCAACGTCGCGACGCGGCCGACGCGGCCAGGCGCGCCGAACGCGCGGCGGCCGAGGCACGGGCCGCGCAACTGGCGGCCGGCGTGATCGATGCCGACGACGCGCAGGCGTTCGAGCGCGCCGTCAGCCACGTGCAACCGCTGGCGCGCGACGCCCGCATCCTGCATGCCCCGGCGCCCCACAAGGCTGCCGACGCCGACGATATGAAAGCGCGGCGCGCGGCCGCCAGCGGCACCCTGCCGGGCCAGGTCGATGCGGGATTGTCCGATGGCGACTTGACGCATTTGCTGTGCGAAGGCGGCACTGCATTCGTGCGGGTGGAGGCCGCCCCCGATACGCCGCGCAAATTGCGACGCGGCCAGTGGCGCATCGGCGCCGAGCTCGATCTGCACGGCATGCGGGTGGATCAGGCCCGCACGGCATTGGCCAGCTTCATTCGCGACTGCATGGCCCATGACATTCGCTGTGCCCGGATCGTGCACGGCAAGGGCTACGGTTCGCGCGATACCGAACCGGTGCTCAAAGACAAAGTTCGGGCGTGGTTGATTCAAACGCCCGATGTGCAGGCGTTTACCGAAACCCCCGAAAAAGAAGGCGGCGCCGGTGCGTTGCTCATCTTGCTCAACGCCAGGAACTGATTCGCAATGGCTTCACATTGGGTCACACTGGGCATCGCCATCGCCGCCGAAATCGTGGCCACGTCGGCCCTCAAGGCATCCGATGGCTTTTCGCGGCTGCCGGCCAGTGCGCTGACGGTGGCGGGCTATGCCGTCTCGTTTTATTTTCTGGCCGTTACGTTGCGCACCCTGCCGGTAGGCGTGGCGTATGCCATCTGGTCGGGCGTGGGCATCGTTGCCATCACGATCGTGGGCATCTTTTTGTTCAAACAAATCCCGGATACCGCCGCGTTGATCGGCATGGCCTTGATCGTGGCGGGCGTGATCGTGATCAATGTGTTTTCAAAAGCGGCCGGTCACTGACCCCTCGTCGCCCGCCATATCGCGCGGCATGCGGGCTCCGGCACTGCGCACATAATCGACCAATGCCAGCGTGCCGGCGTCCGGCCTGGGCGTGAGCCACGACACGGCCACCATCACCGCAAACGCCACTGGCGCGCCGAACACGCCGGCCGCGATCGGCTGGATGCCCCACCACAACGACACCGGATCGGACTGGGGCACCGAAAACGCCCATTCGCGCAAGCCCGGATGCGTAAACACCATATAGCTCGCCGTGACCAGCAAACCGCTGATCATGCCGGCGATAGCGCCCCAGCCGTTGATGCGCTTGCAAAACACACCCATCACCAAGGCAGGGAAAAACGAGGATGCGGCAAACGAGAACGCGGCCGACACCATGAAGAGAATGTCGCCCGGCTTGCCTGCCGCCAGCCATGCTGCCGTGAACGCCACCAGCAACAGCAAGCCTTTGGACAACATGATGCGACGTGCCATCGGCATCCGCGGCGAGGCGATGCGATAGCCGAAATCGTGCGACATCGCATTGGACAGCGTGAGCAGCAGCCCATCGGCCGTCGACAAGGCCGCAGCCAGCGCGCCGGCCGCGACCAGCGCCGAAATCGCGAACGGCAACCCGCCGATCTCAGGCATCGCCAGCGCCACGATGTCGCCGGACATCTCGATTTCGCCGAGTTGCACGATCCCGTCGCGATTGATGTCCGTCACTTGCAAAAGCTGCGGATCGAGTGCGCTCCAGGCGTCCACCCAATCCGGCAACGAGATGAATTGCAAGCCGATCAATTGAGTGTAGATCTCATGCTTCACCAGAATCGCCAGCGCGGGGGCACACAGATACAGCAGCAAAATGAAAAAGAGCGCCCATCCCACCGATCGCCGCGCGCCCGCCACCGACACACTGGTGTATGAACGCGCCAGAATGTGCGGCATGCCGGCGGTACCCATCATCAGGCACACCACCAAGGCCAGGAAATTGATCCGCATGGCATCGCGCTGCTGCGGATCGGCCGCGGGATAGGGCTGGCCGGCCGGCACGACCGGCTCGGCGCGCGCCAGGCAGCGGTCGCGTTCGCGCGTCCACGCATCGCGGGCGGCCGCAACGTCGACGGGATAGGTGGCCAGCTCACGCTCGACCAGGCGCACTTCGACGAGCGGCGCCTGCGCGGCATTCAGGTCGGCCAGCCGCGTGCGCAGGGCTTCTTTTTCGTGGGTGAAAGACGCCGGCAGCGCATCCAGGCGGCGCGTCATGTCGTCGGCGCGCGCCAACCACACGGCCCGCACCTGCTGCTCGGCCGGATCGTTGAGCAGATAGGCTTCCTTCTGCACCACCTGTTCCAGCACGGCGCCCACGCGCGCCTGCGGCACAGGCTGGCCGGTGTGCTTGACGGTCAACAGCACCACCGGCACGGTATACGCAATGACCATGATGATGTACTGCCCGACCTGCGTCCAGGTGACCGCGCGCATGCCGCCCAGGAACGAACACACGAGCATGCCGCCCAGCGCGATGAAAATGCCGAGTTCGAACGAAATGCCGGTCATCCGCGAGGTGATGATGCCGACGCCATAGATTTGCGCCACCAGGTAGGTGAACGAACACAGCACCGCGCACAGCACGCCCATGAGTCGCGGCCCGCGGCCGCCATAACGCGCACCCAGGAAATCGGGGATGGTGTACTGGCCGAACTTGCGCAGGTAGGGCGCCAACAGCAGCGCCACCAGAACGTAGCCGCCCGTCCAGCCGACGATATAGGCCAGGCCGCCATAGCCGGACACATACAGGGTGCCCGCAATGCCGATGAACGACGCCACCGACATCCAGTCAGCGGCAGTCGCCATGCCGTTGTACACCGCCGGCACCCGCCGGCCGGCCACATAGTATTCGGCAGGATCGGAGGTTCGGCACAAGATGCCGATTCCTGCGTAAAGGCTTACCGTGACCGCCAGAAAGACGTAGCCGATCCATTGGCGCGGCATGCCGCGCATTTCAAGCCAGGTCAGCCCGCCGATCAACCCAATGAAAGCCGCTGCGAAACTGATGTAGCCCACGAGCACGCGCTGCGGCAACCGATCAGGCTCGTGAGGATGCACCGGCATCAGGGCCGCTCATCGCCGGCGGCATCGCTGGCGTCGACGCGGTTCATGACCGCAGCGTAGACGGCCACGATCACCAGAAAGGTCAGCGGCGCACCATAAGCGGTCATCCAGAACGAAAAGGGCCAGCCAAGAAAGTTGAACGTCACATCGCGCGCGAAAAATGGCGCCAACAGCGAGACCACGGCCCAGATCGACAGCAGCACGGCGATCACGATTCCGTTGATGCACCAGAATCGTGCAGAACGGAGCGGTGCCGCTTTGGCGTCGACGACCGAAGACGTGCGTGTTGCGCGCTCGATGTTAAGCCTGTGACGATCGGGGGGGAGGTGCGACGGGGGCATGTGCGAAGGCGATGACAAACTGGTGCGCTTCTCGCGAGTCATGCCAGAATACATTGGCTCGTTATAAGCGACAACGGCTGGCACTGCCTGGTGCCAGCCGTCGCGCATTTTTGTTGTTATCGGTACTGCCTATCTTTCTTATATACCGGTGCCGCCGGTTCTATTTGCCCATGCAGGGCTTTGTCTCCTCACCTGCATGAAACGTATTCTGCACCAATTACGGGAGTCGGGCACTAGGGGAATGCCCTAATTCGGCGCATTCATTTAGATATTTCCTGCACTAATATAGTGCAATAACAACAAAATCGGCAATCCAGGACCCCGCGAGCATCGATGGAACGAACTCGTTGAAATTTGCGCCCCACTCCGGGGCATAAAAAAGACCACCCCGAAGGGTGGTCAAAGTAAAAGATCGCCCCGACTCTGGTAAGGGCGCTCCCTAGTGCTCGCTTAGAAGCGGTGGCGCACGCCGGCGCCGACCGTGGTGACCTTGTTGCCATCGACGAAACCGTAGCCGTCGGCATACGAACCATACGCGTACAGATCGGTGCGCTTGGACAAATCGTATTTGAAGCCCAAGCTATAGATATCCGTCTTTTCCAGGCCCTTGTTGGGGTCGGCACGCTGCCACGATCCGAATACGCTGGACACGGCGCCGATCGGTGCCGTCAAACCGACGAGGTACGAGTTGATGCGCAGGCCGTCCCATGAGAAGGCGCCATTGGTCAGGCCAATGCCGTTTTCGCTCGGCGCGCCCGATCCACGACCGAGAAACTGGCCGCTCAATACGCCGTCCTTGGTGTAGCCGTAGGCCAAGCCGAGCTTGACGACTTCAAAGTTGTACGCCGCACCGATGATGGCCGACTTCGGCTTGGGCTGCGACGGCGTCAGGTTCTGCTGGTCATAGGATAGGGAGACCTGCAGCGGACCCGACAAATACATCGCACCGGCGGTGATCGCACGGTTGTTTTCGTTGGTGCGGAAGTTGCCGCCCAGATCGGCGTCGTAATTGAACGAATACCCGCCGCCGAATGTGAGGCCGCCATACGTCGGCGTCTGGTACATCAGGGTGTTGTCGTAGCGGACGGTATTCGCGGCACTGAACGCGGAGCCCATATTGGCCTGGAAGAAGTCGAGCGCAAAAGGATCGACGCCTTCGAAATAGCGCGACGCCAGATTGGTCTGACGGCCCATGTCGAACGTACCGAAGTCACCCGTCAAACCGACGGTCGACTGGCGGCCGAAAAGGCGGTTTTGTGCGTTGCGGCCATCGTTGGCGGTGAAGCCGCTTTCAAGCACAAAGGTAGCCATCGTGCCGCCGCCCAGATCTTCCGTGCCGCGCAGACCCCAACGCGAGCCGCTTTGCTGGCCTTCCTGAATGCCAAAGCGCGATTGGCTGCCGCCGCCGATATCGCCTCGGCTGACATCACGATCGCCCGTCTTGTTGCTTTGATAAATCAGCCCTTCATCGATCAAGCCATAGAGGGTAACTTGTGTCTCAGCCGAAGCCGCGCCAGCAAATCCGGCGATCATCGCACCCAACAGCACGCTTTTTTTCATCTGCATAGCACTCTCCGCATGTGACCCCTTGGGGTACGAAATAAAGTTCGTGATACGAAGATAGGCGTGGGGCAAGCGGTTTTGAAAGCATATAAATAATATGATTTCAATTTGCTACATAACGAGCATCTAATCCGGGACAGTTCTTTTCAGTATCAAATACTTATGTCGAAACACCAGAAATCTATGATTACATAGTTGTCACATTAATTGTTGTTGGTGCGACACAGCAAAATCACGTCCCGATTGCCGCAATGAAGGGTTCGAATGTCCGATTCGAGCTGCCTACAGGAGCTACCGATGCGCACTCCCCCAAGTCCGGTACTGATCGTCGGCGCCGGCCCCACCGGCCTGGTGCTTGCCTTGCGCCTTGCCGCACACGGCGTGCCGCTCACGCTGATAGACCGCCGCAGCGGCCCTGGCCTGGCCTCCCGCGCCATGATCGTGCAAGCCCGCACCCTTGAGTTCTACCGACAGATGGGTTTGGGCGACGATGTGGCTGCCCATGGCATCCCCGTCGAGCACGTGCACTTTCGAAGCGGCGACAAGGCCATCGAACGAATCGATTTGCACGATGCCGGCGGCGACTTGAGCCCCTACCCCTACATTCTTGCCTTTGCACAAGACGATCACGAACGCTATCTCGTCGCGCAATTGGCCACCCGCGGGATCGCGGTGCAATGGAACACCGCGCTCACCGCCCTTGCACAAGACGAGCACGGTGCGTCCGCAACCGTGCAGACGACCGCGGGTGAGACCGTTATCGAGGCCAGTTACGTATGCGGCTGCGACGGCGCACACAGCACGGTTCGGCAGGCGCTTGGCATCGCCTTTCCGGGCGACACTTATGCGCAGGTTTTTTACGTCGCCGATGTGCAATTAGCAGACGGCTTCGATCGCGATCTGCACATCAATCTGGGCGAACGGGCGCTCGCCCTGGTGCTGCCGGTACGCAGCCGCGGCGTACAGCGCTTGATCGGATTGATTCCAGAACGTTTTACCCAGCGCGAAGACATCACCTTCGACGATATTCGCGGCGACGTCGAGACACTCGCCGGGATCGAGGTGGCGCACGTCAACTGGTTTTCACGCTATCGCGTGCATCACCGGGTGGCCGACCGGTTCGGTCGCGGGCGGTGTTTCCTGGCGGGCGACGCTGGCCACATCCACAGCCCCGCCGGTGGCCAGGGCATGAACACGGGTATTGGCGATGCCATCAATCTGTCTTGGAAGCTGGCCGCAGTGCTGCAGGGCTACGCCCCCGTCGCGCTGCTGGACACCTACGAGACCGAGCGCATTGGTTTCGCTCGCCAATTGGTGGCCACCACCGACCGCGCCTTTCGCGCGATGGCGGGTGGCGGTTGGTTCAGCCGCCTCATGCGCCGGGGCGTGGTGCCCACCGTGTTGCCCCTCGTCGCCGACTTCGCCGGCGCGCGCCGAACGTTGTTCAGAACCGTGTCGCAGATCCGCATCGCGTACCGTCGCAGCGACATCAGTACTGGGCGTGCGGGCCGCACCGCGGGCGGCGACCGTTTGCCGTGGGTGCCGGGCGACCCGGCGATCGCCGCCGCATTCGACCATCTCGGTTGGCAGTGGGTGGCCTGCGGCACGCCCGATCCTGCGCTCGTGACGCGCGCCCGCGACGATGCCCTCCCCCTGCGAATCGTCGCGTGGCGCACGCCGGCCGAACACGCCGGGTTGAGCGAGCATGCCGCGTATCTGGTTCGGCCCGATGGGCATGTCGCGCTGGCCATGGCACGTTACGACGCGGCGACGCTGGATTCCTATGTGGCGCGTCACGGATGGCGCTTCGCAGCCGCGAATGCCTCGGCGGCGACGCCGTCGGTCGCTAAGCCCTTGGCCGCGAAGCCCTCAGCCACAAAGGCGTAAGCCACCAAGCCGTAAGCCACCAATCCACCAAGTCATCAGCCACAACCCCATCAGCCAAGAAGCCGCGACAGCGCGCCTTCGTGATCTGGCGATGCTCCGGCGTCACCTTTCGGCCAGCTACGGAACCGCATTCAGAGTGCGCACGCCACCTTGCCCTATCTCAGCCCGACGATCCACGCCTGAGCCGCCAGCCGCTCGCTCAGAAAGTCCAGAAAGCAGGCAATGCGCGGCGAAAGTTGGGTATTGCGGTAGTACACCGCGTGTATCGGTTGCAGCACCTCGACCGTATCGCGCGGCAGCACCTGCACCAGGCGACCGTCGCGACGATCGGCCTGCGTCATGAAATCCGACAGGCACACGATGCCCGCACCCGAGAGCGCAAGCTGACGCAGGGTTTCACCGCTGGACGCGCGCAGCGACGGCACGATGCGCAACCGGTCGCCATGCGGGCCCCGCAACGGCCACTGATTCAACGAATCGGGCTGGTTGAAGCCCAGCAGCCGATGCGCCGCCAGATCGTCGAGCTCCCTGGGGCGGCCCGCCGCCTTGAGATAGTCGGGGCTGGCGAGCACCCTCAGCACACTCGCGCCCAAAGCGCGCGCCCGCAGCGTCGAGTCGCGCAACGTCCCGATGCGGATCGCCACATCGGTGTCTTCCTCGAGCAGATCGATCACCAGATCGTTCGTATTGAGCTCGAGTTCGATCTCGGGATACCGCGCATGAAACGCAGCGATCTCAGGCACCACCGCGTGCAGCATGAAGGGCGCGGCGGCATTGACGCGCAATCGCCCCGCTGGGCGCAGCCGCCGCACGGCAACCTGTTCCTCCGCTTCGTCCACCGCCGCGAGGATGGCGCGCGCGTGTCCCAGCACCGAGTGCCCTTCCTCAGTAAGCGTCAGCCGCCGGGTGGTGCGATTGAGCAACGTGGTGCCCAGCTTTTCTTCCAGCCGCGTGAGCGCGCGGCTCACCCCGGAAACGGTTTGACCCAGTTGCGCGGCGGCCGCCGTAATGGAGCCGCTGTCGACCACCGTGCGAAAGGCCAGATATTCGTCGAGCGAGGTTTTCACGATCGACCCTGGGTGGAGGATGCGGTGCCCACGATCGGCTCAGCGCCCGCCTATCTGCCGCAGCTGCGCGCGCAGGTGGGCATTTTCCTCGAGCAGATCCAGCACCAACGCCACGCCGTTGACATCGAGCTCGAGGTCGCGAATCAGCCGCAACGCCAGGCGGGCGCGACCAAGCGACGCACCATCGAACCGCCATTCGCGTTGATCGCCTCCGGCAGGTTCGAGCACCCCTTCATGCACCAACACCACCACGCGATCATGCTCGACGCGGCAGGCGCGGCATAATTCATCGAGTGTGAAATGCACGTGTTCTTCGACAATAACGGTGTCGATCGCCCGAAGATTTGCAGGTGTGCTCATCGCTTGGCCTCCGTAGCGCTGCGCGCATCGTATGCGGGATAGGCCCGCGCCAGTGCCTCATAAGCGGCCTTCTGATCAGGCGTCACGGCCGATGGCGCCACGATGTTCAGCACCACGTACAAATCACCCGCTGTCTTGCCCGGAAGGCCGCGGGCCTTCAAGCGCAGCTTGCGGCCGCTACGTGACCCCGGCGGAATCGTAAGCTCCACCCGGCCTTCGGGTGTGGCGGCTTCCACGCTTGCGCCAAGTGCGGCCTCCCAGGGCGCCAGCGGCAGATCGACGTACACGTCACGTCCATCCACACGAAACTGCGGATGCACGCGATAGGCGATTTCGAGATAAAGATCGCCGGCTTGCTGCGTGTCGGGGTCGCGGCTGCCCTGGCCGGCCAGGCGCAGGTGCTGGCCTTCGCGTACGCCCTTGGGAATGGTGATTTCGAGCTGCCGCGCCGTCATGGTTACGCGACCCTGTGCGTCGACCACCGGCATCGAGAGGGAAACGGTACGCGTGGCACCCAGATAGGCATCCTCGAGATCGATCTCGATCTTCGCATGGTGGTCCAGGCTGGCCGCACGCCGACGCCCCTGCCCGGCACCGGCGCGATCCTGATGACCGAAGATCGATTCGAAGAAATCGCTGTAGTCGCCCGGTTCGCCAGCGCCGAAGCCCTGCCCGCCGCCGAAATCGCGACCACCGAAGTCGCGGCCACTGAACTCGTACCCCTGCGGCCCGCCCGGCTGCGGTCCGTACCCTTGCGGGGCCTCGCGCTCACGGCGAACGCGATCGTCGTAAGCCGCCCGCATCTCCGGATCGTTGAGCGCGTGGTAGGCCTCGTTGACTTCCTTGAAGCGCGACTCGGCGTCGTCTTCTTTGCTCACATCCGGGTGGTACTTACGCGCGAGCTTGCGGTAAGCCTTCTTGATGGCGTCTTGATCGGCCGAGCTATCCAGACCGAGCGCAGCGTAATAGTCTTTGAACGTCATGAGTCCATCCACAGAGCCTGCTCACAGCATACGGCAGACGCCGCGCAAAAACCACGCCGCGCGCCGCTTGGTCGCGGCCCGGGCGCTACTTCAGTTCGGGCATCAAACGTGCAATTTCGGCTGCCGCAATCACGCTGATGCGGTTGTCGCGCGCGAACGTGCGTGCGGTATCGCTGATCTCGTTCACGCTGACGTAAATGCTTTCGTTGGCGCCGCGCGAGCGCGTCTCGGCCAGCAGCGCGCGCAACGGTTCGACGCCGGTACGCGCCGCCTTCCAGCGCCGGGCGCTCACCACCGCCGTGTGACCGGCGCGGGTCAATTCAAAATCGGCCCGTGCCCCATCCAAACGTTTGACGGTACTGCCGTCGCGCTCGAAGCCCGCCTGCAGGGCCTGGGCAAACGTGCTCCAGGGCATGGCGGACACGGTGGTCGTGACCGCTTCGACCTTGGCCGCCGACGGCAGATGGCGCCGCTTCCAGGCCGATATGCCGGCAATGGCAAAGAATGGAATGGCCGCAAAAAACCCGGCCGGCTTGACCACCGGCGGCAGCGCCAGCACCGATACTGCGGTAACGGCGACCGCAATCAGACCGCTGATCCACCAGGGCTTGCGCAACAGTATGGCAAACACCGAATGCTCTGCCATCTTGAACTTCATGAACGTCCTCGGCGAGATTGGATTGACATGCGCATCACAGGTTGTCGATCATGACCTGGCCGAAACCCGAGCACGACACCTGCGCCGCGCCTTCGAGCAGCCGGGCGAAGTCGTACGTGACTTTCTTGGACAGGATCGATTTCTCCATGCTGGCGATAATCAGATCGGATGCTTCGACCCAGCCGATATGACGCAGCATCATGGCGGCCGACAGGATCTCCGATCCCGGATTGACGTAGTCCTTGCCGGCATACTTCGGTGCTGTGCCGTGCGTGGCTTCGAACATCGCCACCGTATCGGACAGGTTGGCACCCGGCGAAATGCCGATACCGCCCACTTGCGCAGCAAGCGCCGCCGAAATGTAGTCGCCGTTCAAATTCATTGTGGCGATCACGTCGAAGTCGCGCGGGCGCACGAGACTCTGCTGCAGAAACGCATCCACGAACATATCCTTGACGATAATGTCGCGGCCTGTGCGCGGGTTCTTGAGCTTGCACCACGGACCGCCATCGATCACCTGCGCATCGAACTCTTTCTGCAGCAGTTCGTAGCCCCAGTCACGGAAGCCGCCCTCCGTGAATTTCATGATATTGCCCTTGTGCACGAGCGTGATCGACGAGCGATCGTTGGACAGGGCGTACTGCACCGCCTTGCGCACCAGCCGCTCGGTGCCTTCGCGCGATACCGGCTTGATGCCGATCGAAGAGGTGTCGGGAAAACGAATCTTGCTGGCACCCAGCGTATTCTGCAGAAACTCGACCAACTGACGCGCCTGCTCGCTTTCGGCCATGAACTCGATGCCGGCATAGATATCTTCCGAGTTCTCACGGAAAACCACCATGTCGGTTTTCTCAGGCTGGCGCAGCGGCGACGGCACGCCCTTGAAATAACGCGCCGGCCGCAAGCAGGCATAGAGATCGAGTTGCTGGCGCAACGCCACGTTGAGCGACCGGATCGCGCCCCCCGCGGGCGTGCCGAGCGGGCCCTTGATCGAGACCACATACTCACGCACGGCATCAAGCGTTTCGGCCGGCAACCATACGTCGGGCCCGTAGATCTGCGTGGCCTTCTCGCCAGCGAAGACTTCCATCCAGTGGATGCGGCGGTCGTCACCATAGGCCTTGGCCACCGCAGCGTCGACAACCGTTTTCATGACGGGAGTGATGTCCGCCCCGGTCCCATCGCCTTCGATAAAGGGAATGACGACGTGATCCGGCACGTTGAGCGAAAAGTCGGCGTTGAGCGTGATCTTTTCGCCGCTTTCAGGCACTTGGATATGTTGGTAGGACATGATGCTCGGCGGCTCCAGGTATTCGAGTGATGCGATGCTGCCTGCGATTCTATCCCGCATCGTGCCTGCTTCCGCGCGCCGGCCTGGACGCAGGCGTAAAATGATCCCATTCCATCCGTATGCATCGATCGTTATGTTCAATCCCTCCCGCGACCAGGTTCGCGAGTTCTTCACCGGCACCTGGCGCAAGCACCGCGCGCATGAGGTGCTGACCCCGCTGGAAGCCATTGCGCTTGACTGGATGATCGAGCATCCCGAGTATCACGGCGACCTCGAACATCCCGAAGCGATGACGGCCGAGTATTCGGTCGAGAAGGGCCGCACCAACCCTTTCCTGCACATGTCGATGCACCTGGCGATCGCCGAGCAACTGTCGATCGATCATCCGCCCGGCATCCGCGCCGCGTACCAGCAGTTGGTCGGCAAGACCAACGCGCACGAGGCCGCGCATGAAATCATGGAGTGTCTGGGCCAGGTGGTGTGGGAAGCGCAGCGCCTGGGAACGCCGCTGGATAGCGACACCTACATCGATCTGATCCGGCAACGCGCCGGTCGTTGATCAGAAAAGGCGGTTCCGGCCGCCGCTGTCATGTTCTGCCGCGTCCGCCGGCGCGACGCCATACAGAATCCGCAGCATTCAGCACATCGGCTCGGACAACGTGGCGCGGCCCGCCGCCGCGTAGCGGCTGGCACCCTGCATCCGCGACGACTGGCTCATCGCCGCAGGGCGAGGCGTCACCATGACGTCCGCCTCATCGTCAGCCGACACCGACGGCACCCAGGCGCGACTATTTGGATTGCCGGCAAAGTATTGCGACGGAATCTCGTAATGACTGGTGGCGCTAGCCCGCTTTGAACGCATCGGTACTCCTCTCTGATCACCCGATCGAACGGCGCATGATGCGCGGCTCCGGGCTGCTGACGAACAGCTGAACCTGTGAGAGCGAATTTACCGATGATCGTTCCGTGCGACTAGACTGCAAAATCCGCATGGGCTTATGAGGAGAACTTCATAATCCAATGTGGATTGTCGCGCGTACACGCTGGGGCCGATGACCCGGTCCGCAGCGGTGAGGTCATCGGTGTGAGGTCAGCGGCGTACGCCGAGCGGCCCCGGTTGCGCGGCCAGCCACGCCGATACGTTGGCGATGTCTTCGGCGGACAACTGCGTGGCGAAGGCGCCCATGATGGGGTTCTTGCGCGCATTGGCCGTGGCCGGTGCGCCCGATGCGCCGCGCTGGTAGGCTTTCAGCGCATGCGCCAGATAATCGGCATGTTGACCGGCTAAGATCGGATACGACGGATCGACCGAGGTGCGCGCATCGGCGCCATGGCACGAGGCACAGTTCAGTTTCTCGAAGATCGCCTTGCCGGCGTTGAGATCGGCGGCCTGGGCCGACAAACCGGCCATGGCCAGTACGGCGCCCGCGAGGGCAACGGTGTAGCGTTTCATGTGTGCCCCCGGTTTATTTGAGATCGGCGTAGTAGGCGGCCAGATCGGCAATGTCCTGGTCGGACAGGCTGCCGGCGATGGCGTCCATGGTCGGATGCGAGCGCGATCCCTTTTTGTATTCGTTGAGTGCGGCTTCGATGTACTTCGCGTTCTGACCGGCGATCATCGGGACGTGGTACAGCTCGGGAAACGTTGCCTTGTAGCCGGGAATCCCATGGCAGCCGATACACATGGAGATCTTGTCGCGGGCCGCTTGAACATTGCCGACCGGGGGCGCATCGGCGGCGAACGTCTGGCCCGCGATCAAACAGGATCCGGCCAAAGTTATCGATGACACCATGCGCATCATAGGGTTTCGCAACTTCATGAAGATGTCTCTTATTATGGCTGTAGTCGTTTCCGGGCGTGCACCCGGCCGCAAAACACCTCGGATTGTACGATAATTGTCCGCACATTCCGCCCGCCGTCGCGCACCGTGCGACATTCTCACACGAGCTTGCCCCCATGCCGCTGAATCCCCCGTCCACGACCGCCGCCCGCTTCGAAGGCAGCGAGCGCTACGTTGCCACCGACGATCTCAAGCTTGCCGTCAATGCGGCATTGACGCTGCAACGCCCGTTGTTGATCAAGGGCGAACCCGGCACCGGTAAAACGATGCTGGCCGAAGAGGTCGCTGCGGCACTGGATCGGCCGCTGCTGCAATGGCACATCAAGTCCACCACCAAAGCCCACCAGGGGCTGTACGAATACGATGCGGTGTCGCGGCTGCGCGACTCGCAACTGGGCGACGAAAAGGTGCGGGATATCCGCAACTACATCATCCGGGGCGTGCTCTGGGAAGCCTTTCAGGCCGACGAGCCCGTGGTGCTGCTGATCGATGAAATCGATAAGGCCGATATCGAATTCCCCAACGATCTGCTGCGCGAGCTCGATCGCATGGAATTTCATGTCTACGAGACCCGGGAGACCATCAAGGCCGTCAATCGTCCGCTGGTGATCATCACGTCGAACAATGAAAAAGACCTGCCGGACGCCTTCCTGCGTCGCTGTTTCTTCCACTACATCCGCTTCCCCGACCGCGACACGATGCGCGACATCGTGGGCGTGCATTTCCCGGATCTGAAGCAAGACGTGATGCGCGCCGCGCTGGACACGTTCTTCGGCCTGCGCGAGGCGCCCGGACTCAAGAAGAAGCCGTCGACCTCCGAACTCATCGACTGGCTGCGTCTGCTCCTGGCCGAGGACGTCAGCGCTGAAGACCTGGCCCAGGCCTCGAAAGACGCTCTGCCCAAGCTTGCCGGCGCGTTGCTCAAGAACGAGCAGGATCTGCATTTGCTCGAACGCCTGGCGGCCATGACCCGCACCGGTCAGCGCCGTTAAGTTCTCAATCAGGGCCACCCATGCTCGTTGACTTCTTTTTCCATCTGCGTGCCCACCGCCTGCCGGTCTCCGTCAGAGAGTATCTATCGCTGCTCGACGCGTTGCGGCACGGTGTGATGGGGCCGTCGCTCGACGACTTCTATTATTTGTCGCGCATCGCCTTGGTCAAGGACGAGAGCTACTACGACCGCTTCGATGCGGCATTCGGATCGTTCTACAAAGGCCTGGAAGCCAAACTGCCGCCGGCCAAGGACATTCCGCTCGACTGGCTGATCAAGCAGTTGCAACGCGAACTCAGCGACGAGCAGAAAGCGGCCGCCGAGAAGCTCGGTTGGGACGAGCTGATGGAACGTTTGAAGCAACGGCTGGAAGACCAGAAAGGCCGCCACGAAGGCGGCAACAAATGGATCGGCACCGGTGGCACGTCGCCCTTCGGCAATGGCGGCTACCACCCCGAAGGCATCCGCATCGGCGGGCAGTCGTCGGGCAATCGCAGCGCAGTCAAGGTGTGGGACATGCGCACCTTTCGCGACTACGACGATCAGCTCGAGCTGGGTACGCGCAACTTCAAGGTCGCGTTACGCCGTTTGCGGCGCTTTGCCCGGCAAGGCGCCGAGATGGAGCTGGATCTGGACGGCACGATTGCAGGCACCGCGCGCAATGCCGGATACCTCGACCTTCAGATGGTGCCCGAACGCCGCAACACCGTGAAAGTACTGATGCTGCTGGACGTGGGCGGCAGCATGGACGACCACATTGCCCGTATCGAAGAGCTGTTTTCGGCGGCGCGCAGCGAATTTCGGCATCTCGAGGTGTATTACTTCCACAACTGTCCCTATGAGTCGCTGTGGCAAAGCAATAGCCGCCGTCAAAGCGAACGGGCTGACACGTGGGATGTGCTGCGCAAGTACAACGCGGACTGGCGGCTGATCATTGTGGGTGACGCCACGATGAGCCCTTATGAAATCATGCAGCCGGGAGGCTCGGTCGAGCATTACAACAAAGAACCCGGCGCGACCTGGATGCAGCGGTTGCTGGAACAATGGCCGAAATCGGTGTGGCTGAATCCAGAATCGGCTGCATCCTGGCAGTATCGTCAATCGATTGCATTGATGCGCGAAATCATGCACGACCGGATGTTTCCGGTCACGGTTGCCGGGCTTGAACAAGCGATGCGGCACCTCGCAAAATAGAAATGGGAGCCTCGCGCCGGCGATCGGCGCGGCTCCCCGGTCGTCAGGCGGCTTCGCGCTGCTGCGGGCAATGCCGCCAGTTCAACGCGTCCTGATCGAGATCGAGTTCGAAATGCTCGACGTAAGGAGCATGCGTCAAGCGGCCCGGCAAATCGCCTTCCACTTCCAGCACATGTCCTTTGAAACCGCAGGGTGTTACGGCACCTTCTGCGCAAAACCGGCCATCGGCCACATCGACCACATAGGTTTTGCGATCGTGCAACACCAGCGCGACGTACTTGCCATCATCGCTGGCATAGGCATAGCGAAAATGCCCTTTCAGGTTGGACGATTGCAGTGAACGGCCTGTCAATTGGGATAAAGCACGCGTGACGATTTCAGTCAGCATGGGGCTCTCCGGGTTGACGCGGCGGCACGATGCCACCGCATAGAGCGCGAGCAGCGTCGGAAGACGGTGTATGCCAACAGCAGGAATTTTGGACTGCGCCTGGATGCCCTAGAGCGGCGGCGCACCTGCTAGAAAGACCGGCGCTGAATGCCAATTCAGGCTACTCAATCCCGGGCGGTTCGGCTAGCTGTAACCGTATCGAGACAATTCAGCCACCGGGCTAAGGAAATATTTCGGCATATAGCGCAACAAAATAAAGAGTCTGAGCGGGAATCTTTTCACGCTTCGCCACATGAATAAAGCGAACGGAAGTCGCCGTATACACTCCAAGCACATACGTTCTCTCGGAATTCGATTCATGCCACTGTCCTTTGCCGTGCTGGTGCGCCGTTTATCGGCGGCCTTCGTTGCCACGTTTCTAGGAGGTTCCGTCATTGCGGCGGAAGTGCCAACCGGTATCACGCAAGGCCCCGCGGTCGAAGGCGTGACCGAATACCGGCTCGAAAACGGCTTGCGGATACTGTTCGCACCCGACGCCTCCAAGCCCACCACGACGGTCAACATGACCTACCTGGTCGGCTCGCGGCACGAGAACTATGGCGAAACGGGCATGGCGCACTTGCTGGAGCACCTGCTTTTCAAGGGCACGGCCACGACCCGCAATGCGCTGGGCGAAATGTCGCGCCGCGGCCTGCAGGCCAACGGCTCAACCTCCAGCGATCGCACCAATTACTACGCCAGCTTTGCCGCCAATAGCGAAAATCTGGAGTGGTACCTCGGTTGGCAAGCCGATGCCATGGTCAATTCGCTGATTGCGCGCGAAGACCTGGACTCTGAAATGACCGTGGTCCGCAATGAGATGGAAAGCGGCGAGAACAATCCTTTCCGCGTGCTGATGCAGCGCATGGAAGCGTCGGCCTACGAGTGGCACAACTACGGCAAGAGCACGATTGGCGCACGCTCGGATGTGGAGAACGTCGACATCGGGCGCCTGCAGGCGTTTTATCGGCTGTATTACCAGCCTGATAATGCCGTATTGATCGTGACCGGGAAATTCGACCCCGCAGCCACGCTCAAGACCGTGGCACAGGCCTTCGGCAAGATTCCGCGTCCCGAGCGCACGCTTCCCCGGCTCTATACCGTCGAGCCCGTGCAGGATGGCGAGCGCAGTGTGACGCTGCGCCGCGCGGGCGGCGTGCCGATCGTCGCAGCGATGTACCACATCCCGTCGGCCGCCGATCCCGCCTTCGTACCGTTCGATCTGGCCAATACGATTCTGGGCGATACGCCGTCCGGCCGCCTGTATCACGCCATGGTGCCCACGAAGGAAGCCGCCAGCGTGTTCGGCTACACGATGACGCAGTTCGACCCCGGCATGACACTGTTCGCCGCGCAGCTCGAGCCTGGCATGGATGCCGACCGCGCACTCAATACGCTGACGACAACGCTGGAAAATCTGTCGGCCAAGCCGTTTACGAATGAAGAGCTCGAGCGCGCCCGCAGCAAGTTCATGACGAGTTGGCAGCGTATTTATAGCGATCCCGAGCAGGTTGGTGCGGCATTGTCGGAGTCGGTGGCTGCGGGCGACTGGCGCCTGTTCTTCCTGCATCGCGATCGCGGCCGCGATGCCAAGCTCGAAGACGTGCAAAACGCCGCCAATCACTATCTCCTGCAAAGCAACCGCACCTCGGGCCGCTATATCCCGACGGTCAAGCCGCCCCGCGCGCCGGCAACCACAGCAGTCGATATCGACGCGCTGCTGAAGGACTACAAGGGTGACCCCGGCTTCGTGGCCGTGGATGCCTTCGATCCCACACCGGACAACATCGATCGCCAGACGCGCCGCACCCAGCTCGACCTGCCCAACGGCCCGGTGTACTTGAGCCTGCTGCCCAAGCCCACGCGCGGCAACATCGTGCAGGCCCGCCTGCTGGTGCAGTCCGGTGAACTCGATCAGTTCCGCGGCAAGCGCACGACCGCCATGGCGATGGCCGATCTGCTCGAGCGCGGCACGCCTACCCTTACCCGCCAACAGATCCAGGATCGCTTCGATCAGTTGCAAGCCGAGGTGTCGATCGGCGGTATGGCCGGCAATCTGCAGGTGTCGATGACCACCACGCGCGAGCATCTGTCCGAGTTGACGGCTTTGGTACTGGACATCATTCGTCAGGCCAACTTCCCACAGGATCAGATCGACGAGTATCAGCGCCAGATGGCCAGCAGCATCCAGCAAAGCATGACCGAGCCGCGCTCGGTGGCCGCGCGGGCGCTGGGCCGTTACGCCAATCCGTATCCTAAGGACGATGTGCGCTACATGCCGAGTTTCGAGGAGTCGCTCGAGAATGTACGCGCCGTGAATCGCGAAGCGCTGCAGGCCTTCCACGACCAGTTCGTGGGTACCGGGTCGGTGTACTTCACGGCCGTAGGCGCGTTCGACCCCGAGGCGATCCAGACCACGTTGAAGGCCGGCCTGGCCGACTGGAAACGTGCCCCGACCTATACGCGCATCCCGAGCCCCTACAACGCCGTTGTACCGAAGGCCTTCGACGTCAACACGCCGGACAAGGCCAATGCCTTCTTCCTGTCGCGCGTGCCGATGAAGCTGCAGGATACGGATCCCGACTATGCCGCCCTGTACGTGGCCAACTATCTGCTGGGCGCGTCTGAAACGTCGCGCTTATGGAACCGGGTACGCGAAAAAGAAGGCTTGTCCTATACCGTGCGCAGCGACCTCTCCGTGTCGTCGTTCGAGCCGGACGCCAACTGGACGATCTATGCGATCTACGCGCCTGAGAACCGCGAACGTCTGCAACGTGCCGTGAATGAAGAGCTGGCGCGCGCCGTCAAGGAAGGATTCACCGCCGAAGAAGTGAAGGACGGCATCGCCTCGTTGCTGAGCTATCGCCGTCTGGCCCGCTCGCAAGACGACGTGCTCGTGTCCGCCTGGCAGGGCTATCGCGTGCAGCAACGCACGTTTGCCTGGTCGGCCGAGATGGACGAAAAAATCGCCGCGTTGACTCCGGAGAAGATCAACGCGGCGTTGCGGTCGCATTTGAAGCCTGAAGACTTCAGCAGCGTTTATGCGGGTGATTTCACACGCGCCCAAGCGGCCAAGCCCGCGCAGGCCGAAAAGCCTGCACCGGCCGGCCAGCCGAAGGTCAACTGAAGAATTCCTTCACGCGGTCCGTCCAGGACTTGCTCTGCGGCGAGTGGCGATCGCCACCGTCGTTGAGCGAGGCCTCGAACTGACGCAGGATGACCTTCTGTTCTTCGCTGAGCTTGACCGGCGTTTCCACCGCCACATGGCAGTACAGATCGCCGGGATAGTTGCCGCGCACGCCGCGGATACCCTTGCCGCGCAGACGAAACACCTTGCCCGACTGCGTGCCGTCGGGAATCGTGATCTCGGCCTTGCCGGTGAGCGTGGGCACTTGCAGATCGCCACCCAATGCTGCCGTGGTAAACGGAATCGTCAGCTCGCAATGCAGATCGTCGCCGTCGCGCTGGAAGATCTTGTGCGGCTGAATGTGCACTTCCACATACAGGTCGCCTGACGGACCGCCGTTCACACCCGGTTCGCCGTTGCCGGACGAGCGGATGCGCATGCCGTCGTCGATGCCGGCCGGAATCTTGACCTGCAACGTCTTGTTCTTGCGCACACGGCCTTCACCGCTGCACGCCGTGCACGGATCGGTGATCTCCTTGCCGTTGCCATGGCAAGTGGGACACGTCTGCTGCACGCTGAAAAAGCCTTGCTGCATGCGTACCGTACCGGCGCCACCGCACGTGCGGCAGGTTTTCGGCGTGGTGCCCGGCTTGGCACCCGAGCCATGGCACACCTCGCAGTTGTCCCAGCTGGGCACGCGAATCTCAGTGTCGAAACCATTGGCCGCCTGCTCGAGCGTGATGTCCAGCGCGTACTTGAGATCGGAACCGCGATACACCTGCGGGCCACCGCGGCGGCCCTGTCCTGCAGCCCCCCCGAAGATCTCGCCGAAGATGTCGCCAAAAGCATCGGCAAAGCCGCCGCCCATGCCCGCGCCGCCCATGCCACCGGCATTGGGGTCCACACCGGCATGCCCGAAGCGGTCGAACGCGGCGCGCTTCTGCTCGTTGGTGAGGATTTCGTAAGCCTCGTTGGCTTCCTTGAATTTTTCCTCGGCCTCTTTGTTGTCCGGATTGCGGTCCGGATGGTATTTCATCGCCAGCTTGCGATAGGCCTTCTTGATGTCTTCGTTCGAGGCGTTCTTGGCGACGCCCAACACCTCGTAATAATCACGTTTTGCCATAATCGTCCGCCCCGCGATCGGGGCACTCTGTCGTGTCGCAGCGCCATAGACGCTGACAGGGGCTAAAAAGCGCGCGCCCGGCAACCGTCAAAAACGGGCCGGGCGTGCGCATGGGTCAGAGCATGACCATTACTGGTCGCGCTTGACTTCCTTGAAGTCGGCGTCGACGACGTTGTCGTCGGCCGGTTGCGCCTGCGCACCTTCAGGTTGGCCGCCGGCCGCTTGCTGCGCTTGCATGTCGGCGTACATCTTCTCGCCCAACTTCTGCGAGGCCGTCGACAGGGCTTCGACCTTGGCGTCGATGGCCGGCTTATCGCCGTCCTTCAACACGTCTTCGAGGTCCTTGATGGCAGCTTCGATCGTTTCCTTCTCGCCCGCTTCCAGCTTGTCGCCGTATTCGGTCAACGACTTGCGGGTGGCGTGCACCAGCGCATCGGCCTGGTTGCGCGTTTGCGCCAATTCGGCCAAGCGATGATCTTCTTCCGCGTTTTGCTCCGCGTCCTTGACCATGCGCTGGATCTCGTCTTCGGACAAACCGGAGTTCGCCTTGATCGTGATCTTGTTTTCCTTGCCGGTGCCCTTGTCCTTGGCCGACACGTGCAGGATGCCGTTGGCATCGATATCGAAGGTCACTTCGATCTGCGGCGTGCCGCGTGCCGAGGGCGGGATGCCTTCGAGGTTGAATTCGCCCAGGCCCTTGTTGCCGGCGGCGATTTCGCGCTCGCCCTGGTACACCTTGATGGTGACCGCGGGCTGGTTGTCATCGGCCGTCGAGAACACTTGCGAGAAGCGCGTCGGGATGGTCGTGTTCTTCTGGATCATCTTCGTCATCACGCCACCCAGGGTTTCGATACCCAGGGACAACGGGGTCACGTCCAGCAGCAGCACGTCCTTGCGGTCGCCCGAAAGCACCGAACCTTGAATCGCAGCGCCGGCGGCAACTGCTTCATCGGGGTTCACGTCCTTGCGCGGATCCTTGCCGAAGAACTCTTTGACCTTTTCCTGCACCTTAGGCATGCGCGTCATGCCGCCGACCAGGATGATGTCGTCGATATCCGACACCTTCACACCGGCGTCCTTGATCGCGATGCGGCAAGGTTCGATGGTACGGGCAATCAAATCCTCGACCAGCGACTCGAGCTTGGCGCGGGTGATCTTCAGGTTCAAGTGCTTCGGACCGGACGCGTCGGCCGTGACGTACGGCAGATTGATTTCGGTCTGCTGCGTCGACGACAGTTCGATCTTGGCCTTTTCAGCCGCTTCCTTCAGACGCTGCAGTGCCAGCACATCCTTGGACAGATCTACACCTTGCTCTTTCTTGAACTCGGTGATGATGTAATCGATGATGCGTTGGTCGAAATCTTCGCCGCCCAGGAACGTATCGCCGTTCGTGGAAAGCACTTCGAATTGCTTTTCGCCATCGACGTCGGCGATTTCGATGATCGACACGTCGAACGTGCCGCCACCCAAGTCATACACGGCAATCTTGCGATCGCCCTTTTCCGACTTGTCCATGCCGAACGCCAGGGCGGCTGCCGTGGGCTCGTTGATGATGCGCTTGACTTCCAAACCTGCGATGCGGCCGGCGTCCTTGGTGGCTTGACGCTGGCTGTCGTTGAAGTAAGCGGGCACCGTGATGACGGCTTCGGTCACTTCGTGGCCGAGAAAGTCTTCGGCGGTCTTCTTCATCTTGCGCAGCACGTCGGCCGACACTTGAGGGGGCGCCATTTTCTTGCCGCGCACTTCCACCCAGGCGTCGCCGTTGTCGGCGCGCACGATGCCGTAGGGCATCAATTCGATGTCCTTCTGGACGGCTTTCTCTTCAAACTTGCGGCCGATCAAACGCTTGACCGCGTACAGCGTATTGCGGGGGTTCGTGACCGCCTGGCGCTTGGCCGGTGCGCCGACGAGGGCCTCGCCGTCTTCCATGTACGCGACGATGGACGGCGTGGTGCGCGTGCCTTCGGCGTTTTCGATGATTTTGACCTGGCCGCCGTCAAGCACCGCCACGCAGCTGTTGGTGGTGCCGAGGTCGATACCGATGATTTTGCTCATGATGGCTTTACCTTGAATCTCAAACTATGCGAAAAGGATTTAAAACTTCAGTCCCCATTTAATTGGGGTTGGGAGTAGGGCTTTTCAAGACGCCGAAGCGTCTTTTTGCGCATCGGCCTGCAGTTTCTGCACTGCCTGGGTGAACTGCGGCAGGCCCGGCCAGCCCGTAATCCGTCCCAGGCGCTTGCCCGAACGGAAAAAATAGAAGGCCGGCACGCCGTGCAAGGAAAACCGGCGGCTCAGTGCCGTATCGCTGTACACGTCGGCCTGAAACCAGGTGAGCCCGAGCGCAGTGAGCTGGGCGCGATAGTGCATGGCCGATTGCTTGAACAGATTGCAGTTGTAGCAATCGTGTCCCCACAAAAACACACACCGCAGATCGTCGCCCGGCGCACGCACCACTTGCTCGTCGAACCGGACATCGGCGGTTTCGCTCATCGCGAAGGCCTCGAAGACCGCGGTCGGGTCGAAAGCGGTGGGATCGGCCATGGCGCTCGCCTTATGCCTTGCCGGCCGACACGATCACCAACGCGGGCCGCAGCACGCGATCCGAGATCATGTAGCCTTTCTGCAGGGTCTGAACGATGGTGTTGGCCGGCTGATCGCCCGGCACCGACGAAATCGCCTGGTGCTTGTGCGGATCGAACTTGTCGCCCTGGGCCGGCTGCACTTCCGTCAGGCGGTTGCGTTCAAAGGCCGAGGACACCTGCTTGAGGGTGACTTCGACGCCTTCGCGCAGCGTATCCAAGGTTTGATCGGCCTGTGCCAGCGCGGCTTCGAGACTGTCCTTGACGGGCACCATGCTCTCGGCGAACGATTCGATGCCGAATTTGTGGGCCTTGGACACGTCTTCCTGGGCCCGACGGCGGACGTTTTCCGTATCGGCGCGGGCGCGCAACACGGCTTCCTTCTGCTCGGCCACTTCAGCCAACGCGGCATCCAACTGCGCTTGTAACAGCGCGATCGGGTCTTCGGCCGCATCGGCCGGCGCGTCGACAAAATCAGGTGCGTCGCCCTTCGGGTGGGCGTTGGGATCGGTCTCGGGCCGGGGATCGACCGGCTCGTGCGATGCCGTCATGGACTAGTCCTCCAGAATTCAAAAAAGCGGTTGGCCTGAATAATGGGGACGAGCGCAGGGTTTTCAAGGGGTCAGCCGGGCCAACCCTGCAGATGACGACGCACCACGGTCGTCAGGGCGCCAGCCCAGGCGGGATCGTCGTTGAGCGCGGTGATGTAACGGAACTGCTTGCCGCCGGCCTCCAGAAAGGCGTCGCGGCACTCCTCGCTCACTTCCTCGAGCGTTTCAAGGCAGTCGGCCAGGAAACCCGGGCACACCACATCGATATCGGTCACGCCCTGCCCCGCCAGCATTTTCAACGTGGGCTCGGTGTAGGGCTCCAGCCAACGGGCGGCGCCGAACCGGCTCTGAAACGTGACTTCGTACTGATCCGCAGTCAATGACAATGCGCGGGCCAATTGATGCGCACTCTGCATGCAATCGCGGTAATAGGGGTCGCCCATTTCGATCGAAGCGCGCGGCAGCCCATGAAAGCTCATCACAAGCTTTTGCGGACGACCATTGGCGTCCCAAAACGCCTGGATCTTGCCTGCCATGGCGCCGATGTAGCCAGGATCGTCGTGAAAACGCTTGATGAACCGCAATTCCGGCTGGTCGCGCAGCCGCGCCACATGGCCCGTCACGGCATCGACCACGGTAGCGGTCGTGGACGCCGCGTATTGCGGATACATCGGCACGATCAGAATATGCTCGCAGCCGCGTGCGCGCAGCTTGGTCATCGTGTCGGGAATCGACGGATTGCCGTAGCGCATCGCCAACTCGACTTCCACATCCAGGCCCGCCTGCGCCAGGTGCGTGCGCACCCCGTCCGTTTGCGACTGGCTGTAAACCAATAGCGGCGAGCCGCCGTCCATCCAGATGCCGGCATAGCGCGGCACCAGCCGCTTCGGACGCCCGGTGAGCACAAACAAATTGAGGATCGGCCACCACAGGTATTTCGGGATTTCGATCACCCGAGGATCGGACAGGAATTCGCGCAGATAGCGCCGAATGGCGGGCGCCGTGGCCTCGTCGGGCGTGCCCAGATTGACCAGCATGATGCCGACGCGCCCTACCGTACGGGGCGCGGGATGCTCATCGAAAGGGTCGGCCTGAGGGGTTTCAGGGAGGTAGCGCTCGGGCCAGAGATACTTGAACAGACGGAGGAACAAGAGAAACCTTATTGGTTGTGGCTGAGCGCGTTGGACAGCAATCGCGCGGTGATGTCGACGATGGGAATCACGCGTTCGTACGCCATGCGCGACGGTCCGATCACGCCGAGAGTGCCCACCACCTTGCCATCCACGCCATAGGGCGCGGTGATGACCGAGACGTCTTCGAGCGGCATCAATTGCGAGTCGCCGCCGATGTAAATCTGTACGCCCTGCGCGCGGCTGGACACATCCAGGAGCTGCAGAAGATCGGTTTTCTTTTCGAACAACGAGAACATCCGGCGCAGGCGATCCATGTCGGACGCGATATCGGTCACTTCAAGCAGCTTGCGCTCGCCGGAGATCACCACCGAATCGTTGTCGTCGAACGCTTCGGTTCCCGCCTCGACCGCGGCCTGCATCAACCCGGAGATTTCCTCGCGCAGTTGTGCGAGCTCCGTGGCCAACGTGCGGCGCACGGCGTCGAAAGATTTGCCGGCGAAATGCGCGTTGAAGAAATTGGCGGCTTCGAGCAGTTCGATCTGGGTGTAGTCGCGCTGCACAAACAGGATGCGGTTCTGCACATCGCCATCGGGCGTCACGATGATGAGCAATACCCGCTTGTCGGACAGACGAATGAATTCGACCTGGCGAAAGATCTGCGCGCGTTTGGGCGCCAGCACCACGCCGGCGAACTGCGTGAGGTTCGACAGCAAGGCGGCCGCCGCATTCACCGCACGCGAGGGCTCGGAAGCCGGCAGCATGTTGCGGATATGCGCCGGCTGGGCCTCGTACGAATGCACGGCCAGAAGCGAATCGACGAACACGCGGTAGCCGCGCGGCGTGGGCACGCGCCCCGCCGACGTATGCGGGCTGTGAATGAACCCCAGGCCTTCGAGGTCAGCCATCACATTGCGTATCGTGGCCGGCGACAGGTCGATCACCTTGGAAAGCGTGCGGGAGCCGACGGGCTGCCCATCGGTGATATAGCGTTCGATCAACGCCTTTAACAAAGCACGAGCACGGTCATCCATATCCGCTATTTTATGGAAAGAATCGCCCACAGTGCTATTTTTGTCAGATCGCCCTCTATCCGGCCCCATATAATCGGTCGCATACTCTCGTTTTGAGCCTTCCACCATCGTCGCCCATGCACTTTAAAACCGTTGCCTTGATCGGCCGCTATCAGGATTCAGGCATGGCCCTGCCCCTGCGGGCGATCGCCGAACGTCTGACCCAGTCGCACTGCCACATCCTGATCGAGTCGGACACGGCAGCCAATACCGGGATGGACGAGTTCGCCGTGGCGTCGATGCAGACCATCGGCGAGCGTGCCGATCTGGCCATCGTGGTGGGCGGGGACGGCACCATGCTGGGCGCGGCGCGGCATTTGGCGCCTTACGACATTCCGCTGGTCGGCATCAACCATGGCCGCCTGGGCTTCATCACGGATCTGCCGCTCGAAGACGCCAACGATGCGCTCGAACGCATTCTGGACGGCAGCTACGTGGCCGAGGAGCGGGTACTGCTGGAAGGCAGCGTGTGGCGCGGCGACGAAAAAATGTTCTGTGCCACCGCGCTCAACGATGTGGTGCTCAACCGCGCGGGTCGTGGGGGCATGATCGAGGTTCGAGTGGAGCTGGATGGCATCTACATGAACACGCAGCGCGCCGACGGCCTCATCATCGCCACGCCTACCGGTTCCACGGCCTATGCGCTCTCGGCCGGCGGCCCGTTGCTGCACCCGACCCTCAACGCACTGGTGCTCGTGCCCGTGGCACCCCAAACGCTGTCCAACCGCCCCATCGTGATTCCCGACACCGGCGAGCTCAGCATGACGCTTACCGCCATCGGCCGCGTTGAGCTGGGCGCTAGCGTGCACTTCGACATGCAGACCTGGTCGGACCTGCAACCGGGCGATCGCATCACTGTGCGCCGCAGCCCGCATACCGTGCGCTTTCTGCATCCCGAAGGCTATAGCTTCTTTTCCACGTTGCGCCACAAGCTGCACTGGAACCTGATGCCGCAAGCCCTCAGCAACACGGACGCTACCGACTGACACGACATGCTGCGCACCCTGCATATCCGTGACTTCGTCATCGTCGATCAAGCCGAAATCCACTTCGGCGACGGCTTCACCGTATTTTCCGGCGAGACCGGCGCGGGCAAGTCCATCCTGATCGACGCCCTTGCCTTGACCCTCGGCGGCCGCGGCGACGTGAGCATCGTGCGTGAAGGGGCACCGCGCGCCGACATCAGCGCGGTGTTCGACACACCCGATACGCTACGCGCGTGGCTCGCCGAACACGAGCTCGACCACGGCGACGAACTGGCGCTGCGACGCGTCGTCGACGCCCAAGGCCGCAGCCGTGCGTTCGTCAACGGCGTGCCGTCAACGCTGAGCCAATTGCGGGAGTTGGGCGACCAACTGGTCGACATCCACGGCCAGCATGCGCACCAGAGCCTGATGCGGGGCGATGCGCAACGCGATCTCGTCGATGCGCATGGCAATCATGCCGAGCTCGCCCGCGAGGTGGCGCAGGCGCACAAGCACTGGCGTGCGATGGCACGACGGCTCGAGCTTGCCGAACAGGATGCCGAGACGCTCAAGGCGGCGCGCGAACTGATCGCCTGGCAGGTCGACGCCCTGGATCAGCTCGATCTGCAACCGGGCGAGTGGGATGCCCTGCAGACTGAACAAACCCGTCTGGCCCATGCTCAAACGCTGCTCGATGGGGCCGCCCAAATTCTGACGGCCATCGATGGCGATGACGACAGCGCCCAGCATCGCGTGCAAGTGGCCGTCTCGAAACTCAATCAACTGTTGCGCCACGATCCGGGCTTGCAGAGCATTCACGACACGCTCGAATCGGCCGGCATTGCGTTGGACGAAGCGTCGTCGGAACTGAATCACTATTTGAGCCGGGTCGAACTCGATCCCGAGCGCCAGAACCAGATCGAAAGCCGTTTGTCGGCGGTGTTCGATGCGGGCCGGCTCCTGAAAACGCCGCCCGAAGGACTCGATGCCCTGCGCGAGCAGCGCCACGCAGAACTGGCCGAGATGGAAGCCTCCGCCGACGTCGCGAAACTGCGCCGCGAGGCCGACGCCGCGCGCACGTCATATGACCAGGCGGCCGAAAGACTGACCGCGGCGCGCGCGGGTACCGTGCAGAAGCTCTCGGCGCTGGTCACTGGCGCCATGCAGACGCTGGCCATGCAGGGCGGCCGTTTCGAGGTGCAATTGGTAAGCGGTGCACCCTCGGCGCACGGCAATGAGGATGTGGTGTTTCTGGTGGCAGGCCACGCCGGCACCACGCCCCGCCCGCTGGGCAAGGTAGCGTCGGGCGGCGAGCTGTCGCGCATCTCGCTGGCCTTGTCGGTGATTGCCAGCCGTGCGGCGCGCGTACCCACGCTGATCTTCGACGAAGTCGACAGCGGCGTGGGCGGTGCCGTGGCCGAAGTGGTGGGCCAACTGCTGCGCGAATTGGGCGAGCGTCATCAGGTGCTCTGCGTCACGCACTTGCCGCAAGTGGCCGCGTGCGCCTCGGCACATTTCCAGGTGAGCAAGGCTGAAACGGATGGGATCACCCGTTCGAGCATCGTGCCGCTATCGGAAAAGGAACGCGTCGAAGAAGTCGCCCGCATGCTGGGCGGCATCAAGATCACCGCCACGACCCGCAAGCACGCGCGCGAAATGCTCGGCTAGAGTTTCAGCTGGGGCCGCCAGGGGCAGCAACAGGGTCTGATGACGAGCCCCGGACCTGCGGGCTTGGGCTTACCGGCTCAGGCCTGCTGATCCAGGCAAGCCGGCTCAGCCTCACCAGCTCGGATCTATTGGCTCAGACCGCCGCGGGTGGCCGGACGCGAGCTGCAGTCGCTGCATACGCCGTACAACACCATCGCATGGCTTTCCAACGAAAAGCCGTTGTCTTTCGCGATCTTGTGCTGGCGACGCTCGATTTCGGTATCCGAAAACTCCACGACCGTGCCGCAATTGGTGCAAATCAGGTGATCGTGGTGATCGCCATCATTGAGTTCGAACACGGCCTTGCCGCTGTCGAACTGGCTGCGCGACAGGATGCCGGCCTGCTCGAACTGGGTGAGCACACGATAGACGGTGGCCAGGCCGATTTCGACGTTTTCGCCAATGAGGGCCCGATACACATCCTCGGCGCTGAGGTGACGTTCGCCGGATTTGCGGAAAATATCGAGGATCTTCAGGCGCGGGAAAGTGGCCTTCAATCCCATATTTTTCAATTCACTCTGGTCGCTCATGGTGTAATCGCAGTCTTTACTAAACCTTTATGATACCGTTTTATCGGTCTTTTTACGGGGGACTGCGTGTCCACGAATGCTTCCTATTACACCCGCCGCTGCGCGATTGCCGCTGTGCTCGGCGTCGCCTTGACGCTTTCCGGCTGCGCATCGGGCAAGTGGGGCTTCCCTTACAAGGCCCCCATCCAGCAAGGTAACTGGATCACCAGCGAGCAGGTCGCCCTGCTGCAACCCGGCATGACGCGCGAACAAGTGCGCTTCGCCCTGGGTAGCCCCACGCTCACCAGCGTGCTGCACGCCGATCGCTGGGATTACCCCTATTACTTCAAGCCGGGTTACGGCGACGCCGTTGAGCGCAAGTTCACCGTCTATTTCCAGAATGACGTGCTGGCACGCTGGGAAGGCGACCAGCAGCCCGCGCTGCAGCCGTTCCAGATGGGCCAGCAAAATCCCAAAGCCGATGAGCGTGCCGAAGAGCGATCGGCCCGCGAGACCGAACGTATTCGCGAAGATGCCGGACGTCAGGTCACGCCGCGTATCAATGTAGACGCCGTCACGGGCGACGGATCGGGCAATCCGAGCACGGTCCCCGCCTCAGTGGGCGGCCCGTCGCCGGCGCTGCCGTAGTGCGTGCCGGGCGGCACTGCCCGGCGCTCGTCGTTTCGCCAAGCGGGCGGCCATAGCGCCGCCCGATGTCATCTTATCGTTGGAGCGCAGTATGAAAATCGCCGTCGCAGGCGCCAGCGGCCGCATGGGCCGCATGTTGATCGAAGCCATCGTTAACGCCCCCGACCTGACCCTGGCCGCCGCGCTTGATCATGCCGGCAACGCCAATGTGGGCCAGGATGCCAGCGCGTTTCTGGGCAAGCCCAGCGGCGTCGCCATCACCGACCAACTGGATGCGCTGGCAGGTGCCGACTGCCTGATCGATTTCACCCGCCCGGAGGGCACACTCGCCCACCTGGACGCCTGCGTCAAGCATGGCGTACGCATGGTGATCGGCACCACCGGCTTCGACGACGCCGGGCGCGCCGCGATCGCACGCGCGGGCGAATCGATTGCCATCGTGTTCGCACCCAATATGAGCGTGGGCGTCAACGCCACGCTCAAGTTGCTCGATCTGGCGGCCCGGATGCTCAACTCGGGCTTCGATGTGGAAGTTTTCGAGGCGCACCATCGCAACAAGGTCGACGCGCCTTCTGGCACCGCGCTCATCATGGGCGAAACGGTGGCAAAAGCGTGGGACAAGTCGCTGGACGATATCGCTACCTGGTCGCGCGAAGGCGAAACCGGTCCGCGCGAAACCGGCACCGTCGGCTTCTCGGTGGTGCGCGGCGGCGATCTGGTCGGCGAGCACACCGTGTACTTTTGCGGCACCGGCGAACGCATCGAAATCACGCACAAGTCCAGCAGCCGCGCCACGTATGCAGAAGGCAGTCTACGCGCCGCCCGCTTCCTGAAGGACAAGCAGACGGGTGTGTTCGATATGCAAAGCGTGTTGGGGCTGTAAGCGAGCGCTCGCCGAGCGAGTCGTCATCGCGGTTGGCGTCCCCGCCGAGCCATCAGGACGGCGCGGTGTCGGTCATGGCGGTTTCAGGGTTCGCTTTCCAACCCACGTCACCACGACGGCTCACGGTTGGCTCGAATCGATGGGACGGCACGTGCTCAAGCTGGCGGCACCACCACGGGTTCCGGCTCGAGCATCACGCCGTAGCGCCCCATGACATCGTCTTGAATCGCGCGCGCCAACGCCAGAATGTCCCCGGCGCGCGCGCCGCCGCGGTTGACCAAAACCAACGCTTGGCGGTCGTGCACACCGGCCGCGCCAAGATCGCGGCCCTTCCAGCCGCATTGATCGATCAACCAACCGGCCGCAAGCTTGTAGCGCCCATCGGCCTGACGATAAGCCACCAAACCAGAGAATTTTTCGGCCAGCGCGCGGTGATGCTCGGCACTCACCCAAGGATTCTTGAAGAAGCTGCCGGCGTTGCCGATCCGGGCCGGGTCGGGCAGCTTGGCGCGCCGGATGGCGCAGACGGCATCGAACACCGCCTTTGCATCGACCGAGTCATCGGCAACCAGACGCGCCTCTTTCAATGCATGGAGATCGGGATAGTCCAGCATCGGCTGCCACGTTTGCGGCAATCGAAAACGCACGGCCAGAATCACCCATCGGCCTGCCGCATCGTGCTTGAAGCGGCTATCCCGGTAAGCCAGACCGCATTCTTTCGACGCAAGCGTCACAAGGGCCTGGGCATGCATATCCCACGCGACCACACTATGCAGGCGATCGACGAGCTCGATACCGTAGGCGCCGATGTTCTGCACGGGCGCCGCGCCGACGTTGCCGGGGATCAGCGCTAGATTTTCCAGCCCCCACCACCCTTGCGCCACGCAATAGGCGACCAGTGCGTGCCAATTCTCCCCGGCACCCGCCTCGACGATCCAATGCCCGTCATCCTCGCCCACCAGTGTCACGCCCTTGAAGGCCGGACGCACCACCACGCCACCAACCTCTTCCGGAAGCACCACGTTGCTGCCGCCACCCAACACCAGCATCGCACCGTGCAGGACGACCAGATCATGGAGCGCGGGCACCTGATTCGCTTGTTCGAGCGTGACGCATGCGCGTGCGTGGCTGCGCAATCCAAGCGTGTTGCAGGCCGTCAAATCGACCGGCTCGGCAACAAGCGCTGCGGATTTTGAAGATGTTTTCGACAGGGGTATTGACATGCAGCTACCAAGTTATGCTAATATCTTTTTCTTCGCTCAGTTTACTTGAACGAACAGCAAGACCGAGATCGAAGTTTGATCGCACTGCGCAGCAAATGCCAAGCAACAGCGAATAAACGGTGATCGAAAGACAAGCTGAAAAATTTCAGGTAATATGCGCGACTTCGATGACATCACGTTGGTTTACCAACACACCAGGGTGTCACTCGACGCGGGAATAGCTCAGCTGGTAGAGCGCAACCTTGCCAAGGTTGAGGTCGCGAGTTCGAGCCTCGTTTCCCGCTCCAAATTCAGTGAAAAAGGGAAGCCTCCGGGCTTCCCTTTTTCATTACCGGGCAGGTTTTGTTCGAAGCCGCGCAAAATCATTTGACGCGCATCTACCTCGCAGGCTTCGTCAGGCTCGCGCGATTCCCCCTTGCAGGTTTCGTCGCACCGGTCACCTTCTCGTCCGTGGCGTCGCCGATGCCATCGGTTGCACGCGCCCACCCACGCAGCCAGGCATCCGGAAACGTGCTCGCCACCCTCACTTGCACGACGTTTTCAAAATGTTGTATACTCGCTGTCTTTCGTGAATACTGATCTTGATCGAGGGGTTAAGCCCCGCATCGCAGGCCGCAAGCCCGCATGCAGATCGAAATCTCGAAGCGTCAAGCCTCGGTGTCATGAGATACGCGGGAATAGCTCAGTTGGTAGAGCGCAACCTTGCCAAGGTTGAGGTCGCGAGTTCGAGCCTCGTTTCCCGCTCCAGATTTTACGCACGGACATCCATCGTAATGTCCGTGGCTAATAAGAAATAAAAGCAAAAAAGTAAAAGCGAAAAGCTTGAGTTTGTCTTGCCGGCGCTTGCTGTGCCGGACCTGCCGGCGCCATGGCAGAGTGGTTATGCAGCGGATTGCAAATCCGTGTACGTCGGTTCGATTCCGGCTGGCGCCTCCAAGTATTTTCAGCATCTCACGGCTCGCATTCATGCGGGCCGTTGTTGTTTGTGCGCTCGCGTTTCCGGTATGGTTTGGCCTCGCGCCTTCAACTGGAGTATGCCCATGGATCCCCAAGTACTCGACGCCGTTGCACGCTGGCCCAATGTGCCGGCCGTGTACGGCTGGCTCTCGCTCGACGGGCGCGGACGGTTCCGGCTCCATCCGGAGGGCGATGCCGGCGCCCACACCGCGGGCGAATCAATCTCTAATACGCAAATTCTGGGCTTCATGGCGCGTAACTATGCGCATGACGATGCCGGCCGCTGGTATTTTCAAAACGGCCCGCAGCGGGTGTACGTGCGTGTGGACGGTGCGCCGCTCATTCTGCGCGGTGCCGATGAAGGCCATGCACTGGTCGCGCACACGGGGGCCGCGATCGCGCGCATCGACGCCTGGTGGCTGGATGACGCCGGAGCCCTGTACGCCACCACCGACCTCGGCCCGGGCATGATCGAGGATCGCGATCTGCCGGCGGTATTCGACGCCCTCACCTTGCCGGACGGCAGCCCTGCGCTCGAACGGATTGCCGCACTGCAGGCCGGCCAGCAACTCGACATCGCCGCGTTCGGCAGCACAACCACACTGACCGCCGCGGCCCGCGGCGACATTCCACAGGCGATGGGCTTCGTGGCCATGCCCGCAGGCGATCCCGCATGAGCATCCGCCCCCAGACCCCGGTGCATAACCAGGCCCATGCACAGCACACGCAGATAAGTGCGCAAGATAAGCCGATGCCGCGCTCGATCCTCGCCAAGCTTCGGTAGAATCCTGGCATGAGCGACGACCCAGCCTTCTACTTTCCCGCACCGCGCCGCGCCCACTTCTGCAGCCAGTGCGGCACGCCGATTACCCGCCGGGTGCCGCCCGACGATAATCGCGAGCGCGATGTTTGCGAACATTGCGGCGCCATCCATTATCAGAACCCGCGCATCGTGGTGGGCACGCTGCCCGTCCTGGGCGACCGCGTATTGCTCTGTCGCCGGGCGATCGAACCGCGCTACGACACCTGGACGTTGCCGGCGGGTTTCATGGAACTGGCCGAAACGATCTCCGAAGGCGCGATGCGCGAGACGGCCGAAGAGGCCGGCGCCTCGATCGAACTGGGCACGCTCTATACCGTCATCGATGTCGCACGTGTGGATCAGGTGCATGTGTATTTTCTGGCGCATGCCCGCGACGACAGCCTGAATCCCGGCCCCGAAAGCCTCGAAGCGCGCTTTTTCACCGAAGCCGAGATTCCTTGGGACAACTTGTCGTTCGGTTCGGTGGTGACCACGCTGCGGCACTTCTTCGCCGACCGCAAGGCGGGCACGTTTCCCACGCATCATTACGCCATCGACTAAGCCCCACCATGAAACTGCCGTGGCTGACGCGGGACACGCCGTTTCCTCCAGTTGAACAAGCCTGGCGGGATCCGGATGGCCTCCTGGCCGCCGGCGGCGATCTGTCGCTCGAACGGCTGCGCTCGGCCTACACCCAGGGCATTTTTCCATGGTCGTCAGAGAACGAGCCGCTGTTGTGGTGGAGCCCTAATCCGCGCATGGTGCTCACCTGTGCCGAGTTCGCGCCGCCCCATGCGCTGCGCAAACGCTTGCGGCAGATCGCGCGCGATGAACGCCAGCCGCACTCGCGGATCGAAGTTCGGGTCGACACCGCATTCGCCGAGGTGATTGCAGCCTGTGCCGCGCCCCGCCTGCCCGAAACCGGCACATGGATCACGCCCGCCATGCAACGCGCCTACATTGCATGGCACGCCGAAGGCACGGCGCACAGCATCGAAACCTGGATCGACGGCCAGCTTGCCGGCGGCCTGTACGGCATCAATCTGGGCCGCATGTTTTTTGGCGAATCGATGTTTACCCGCGTGACCGATGCCTCCAAGATTGCATTGGCCTATCTGGTGAATTTTCTGCGTCTGCATGACGTGCCCTTGCTCGATTGCCAACAGCAGACCGCCCACCTGGCGAGCCTGGGCGCGCGCCCGGTCGACCGCGCAGCATTCGGCGCCCACCTGCGCGCCACCGTGCACGCGACACCTCCCCGCTGGCAGTCTGGCAGGCTCGATAGCTGCGGCATCATTCATCCGCTCGCCGGTCATGCCGCGATACACGATGCGCCGCCGCTCGCGCCGGTTTAGGCGTTAATATGGTTCGACCCGAGCCGTGAATGGCGCAGGTGACCCTTCATGAGCAAACTCAAAGAACTTCCGTTTTCGACGTTGCAGTTCTATGCCACGGCACCGTATCCGTGCAGCTACGTGCCCGATCGGCAGGCGCGCTCACAGGTTGCGGCACCCGGGCACCTCATCAATGCCGATACTTACTCCCATCTGGTGGAGCAAGGCTTTCGGCGCAGCGGATTGTTCACGTATCGGCCGCACTGCGATAGCTGCCAGGCGTGCATCCCGGTACGGGTCGATACCGCCGCATTCACACCCAATCGTAGTCAGCGCCGAGCCTGGACGCGCCATCAAAACTTGCGCGCCTTCGTGGCCGAGCTGGCATGGTCGCCGGAGCACTACGCGCTCTACACCGCCTATCAGCAAAGCCGTCATCCCGGCGGCGGAATGGACGAGGACAGCCGCACCCAGTACGCGCAGTTCCTGCTCACCAGCCGCGTCAATACGCGCCTGGTCGAGTTTCGCGAGCCGGATGGCCGCCTGGTCATGGTGTCGATCATCGATGTGCTCGATCAGGGCTTGTCATCCGTTTATACCTTCTACGATCCGGAAGCGCGCGGCAGCTTGGGCACCTACAGCATTTTGTGGCAGATCGAACAATGCCGCAGCCTGCAACTACCGTGGCTCTATCTCGGCTATTGGATCGAGGCGAGTCGCAAGATGGCCTACAAGGCGGCGTTTCAACCGCTGCAGCGTCTGATCGACGGCACCTGGCAAGAGAGCGCCTGAAAGCGCCTGCGCGGCTGCCCAGAGATCGCAATCGGCGATAATGGCGGTTCTCCGCACGCGCTCCCAGCGCACGCGACGCCGCCGCAACTGCCAACCGCCGCCCATGTCGATCCTCTTCCAAGCCTATCCCCTCGCCCGCAGCGCCTTGTTTTCGATGGACGCCGAGCAGGCGCACGAACTTACTCTGAATGGCCTGCAACGCGCTTACGATTGCGCCGCCACGCGCCGCCTGATGCACGCCAGACCGGCAGCCCCCCGCACGCTCATGGGCATGGCCTTGCGCAACCCCGTCGGGCTGGCAGCCGGGCTGGACAAGAATGGCGCGCATATCGACGCGCTGGGCAACCTGGGTTTCGGTTTTATCGAAGTGGGTACCGTTACGCCTCGGGCACAGCCCGGCAATGCCAAGCCCCGCATGTTTCGCTTGCCGCGCGCGCATGCGCTGATCAATCGCCTGGGCTTCAATAATCAGGGGCTGGATGTGTTTCTGCAGAATGTGCAGAAGAGCCAATGGCGTCGCGAAGGCGGCATTCTCGGCCTGAACATCGGCAAGAACGCCGATACGCCGATCGAACGCGCGGCCGACGATTATCTGATCGGCCTGGCCGGTGTGTATCCGCACGCCGACTATGTCACCGTCAATATCTCCTCGCCCAATACGCAAAACCTGCGCGCCCTGCAAAGCGGCGACGAACTCGATCGCTTGCTGAGCGCGTTGCGCGATCGGCGCCTCGCCTTGGCCGACGAACATCAACGTCACGTACCGCTCGTGGTGAAGATCGCGCCCGATCTCTCCAACGAACAGATCGATGCGATTGCGGATGTGCTTCCCCGCTACGGCATCGATGGCGTGATCGCCACCAATACCACCCTGTCGCGCGACGCCGTAATCGGTCTGCCGCACGCCGATCAGGCCGGGGGTCTCTCCGGACCGCCCGTGCACGCCCTTTCGCTGAAGGTGATCGAACGGTTGCGCGAACGGGTGGGCACATCGATGGCCATCATCGGTGTGGGCGGCATTGTGTCCGGCAAGGAGGCGCGCGAAAAAATGGCCGCCGGTGCGGATGCCGTCCAGGTCTATACCGGCTTGATCTACCGCGGGCCGGCACTGATCGATGAGTGCGTGCGCGCCATCCGCTGAAGCGCAAGAAGGCGCCAGAAGGCCATGCAGGCGACGATTGCCGAGAAGCAGCCACCCTCTTCCCGCGTCGCATCCGTCGTCCATAAAAAAAGCCGCCCTTGCAGGCGGCTCAATACTTATCCAGCTTGATGCTCCCCATCCGGCGCGTCAACCTGCAACAGCGCCGAACGGCAGGCACTCCCCCAATCAGGCGGCAGTGCGGCGCGTACGGGAGGCGACTTTATTGGCAGCGTCGGCGGCATCCGAGGCGGCTTTAAAGCTCGCGTTCGTGGCGGCATTCAAATTCGTTTCGGCAACTTCAGCAGCCTGCTTGGCAGCCTTGGTCATCGAATCGTAGGCGCTGTTGGCCGTTGCCAACGACGACTTCAACATGGCCACGGCACCTTCGGAACCGGTGGGCGCGCTCTTGGCCATCTGGTCGATCACGTCAGCCATTTGCTTTTGGGCATCGGCAACTTGCGACTCGCTCAACTTGGCCAGATCGCCTTGCACACCAGCAACGATGTCATACACATGCTTGCCGTAGGCCAAGGCCTTTTCAGCATTCGGCTGAGCAATCGACGTGGCGAACGTCAATGCTTCTTGCGGATCTTGCACGCCGGCAGCTTGCTGCGACGTTTGCGACACTTCGTCCAACGTGGCGCGCATGACTTTCATGTTCAGGTCGATCAACTTCTCGAAGCCGGAAAACAAGGCCGACTGGGTCGCGATGACGGTATCGATCGCGGATTTCTGGCGGGCAAACAACTGTTCGGGAATGGCACTCATCTGACTCTCCTCTGGGATGGACCGACACGGCATGGTTTAGGAAAAAAGCCCGTTCGGCTGAACCGGTGGGTACTGGCGCCGGTTCCATGTTGCAACGCAACAAACCCATTTTAGGCCATCAGAATTTGCTGTCAAGTATTTTTTGCGCAACGCAACATTCAGCATTGGCGCGGCTTTCCGGAACTTTCACGAGACTTACGGTTAGGGGAAGCCCGGATGACGTACCGTCCAAAACTCTCTAGACTTGCGGCGCGCTGTCACAGTTTGAAAGGCAGCCGATAACAATATTTGTACGGAGACACTATGACCACTCGCTTACGCACGCTGTCCGCAATTCTCGCGACGGCCACCCTGTTCGCGGCAGGTTCCGCTCAAGCCGAGTATCCAGAACGTCCGATCAACATGGTCGTACCCTTCGCCGCCGGCGGCCCGACCGATAGCGTGGCACGCTCACTGGCCGAAGCCATGCGCCCGTCGTTGGGACAGACGGTCGTGGTCGAAAACAAAGGCGGCGCCGGCGGCACGATCGGGACCAGCCAGGTTGCCCGCTCGGCACCGGATGGCTACAGCGTATTGCTGATGCACGTCGGTTTCTCGACGGCGCCCTCGCTTTACAAGAACCCGGGCTACGACGCCCTCAAGGGCTTCGAGCCGATCGGCCTGGTGGTCGACGTGCCGATGACCATCATCGCGCGTGAAGACTTTCCGCCCAACAATGTGGCCGAGCTGAAAGACTACGTCCTCAAGAACAAAGAGAAAGTGTCGCTGGCCAATGCCGGTGTGGGCGCAGCCAGCCACCTGTGCGGCACGATGCTGATGGATGCGCTGGGCACCGAACTGCTGACGATTCCGTACAAGGGAACGGCGCCCGCCATGAACGATCTGCTGGGCAAGCAGGTCGATCTGATGTGCGATCAAACCACCAACACCACGCAGCAGATCGACGCCAAGAAGGTCAAGGCTTATGCCGTGACGAGCTTGAAGCGTGTTCCCACGCTGCCCGACCTGCCCACGATGGACGAGTCCGGCTTCAAGGGCTTCCAGGTCGGCATCTGGCACGGCATGTGGGTACCGAAGGGTACGCCCAAGCCCGTGGTCGACAAACTGGTGAAATCGCTGCAAACCGGCTTGGCCGATCCCAAGTTCCAGGAACGTATGCGTTTGCTCGGCGCTTCGGTGCTGACGGCGGATGCCAATCCGCAAGCGCTTACCGCCAAGGTCACGCAGCAAGTGCCGCAATGGGCTGAGCTCTTCAAGAAAGCCAACGTACAACCACAATAACGATTTCCCCGCAGCTTCACACTGCGGGATCCTCGACGCCCTGCCCTTGCGGCAGGGCGTTTTTATTGGCGCATCGGTGGCGTGGGCGCCTCGTACCCCAGTGCCTCGGAAATCTCGCTTGCCGTGCGGATCAGGTGTGCGATCCATTCGTCGTGCAAGCGCTCGGCCGGCGCGGAAATCGACAAGCCGGCCACGAGCTTGCCCGAATCGTCGTAGATACCGGCCGCGATACAGCGCACGCCGAGTTCGAGTTCCTCATTATCACGCGCATAGCCGTGGCGCCGCACGAGCGACAGTTCGCGCTCCAGCTTATCCAGATCGGTCAGGCTGTTGCGCGTATGGCCAGCCAGACCGGTGCGCAGCGCGTAGGCGCGGACACCACGGGTGTCGCCCTCGGACAAGAACAGTTTGCCGGTGGACGTGAGGTGCAGCGGCGCACGACCGCCAATGGCGCGCACCACCTGCATGCCCGAACGCTCGCTCCAGGCGCGGTCCACATACACGATTTCGTCGCCCTGCTGCACGGACAGGTTGACGGTTTGACCCGTGAGCTTGTGCAACGCACGCATGGCCGCCACGGCGGCCTCGCGCACGTTCAGGCGGCCCTTCACGAGCGAGCCCAGCTCGAGCAAACGCATCCCGAGTTGATAGATCCCGTTGTCGACCCGTTCGACGTAGCGGCCGATCACGAGGTCATTCAGAATGCGATGGGCAGTCGAGGCATGCAACCCGGTACGGGCGGCCAGCTCTTTCAAGGCGACGGGATCGGGTTGCTGCGCCAACGCGTCGAGCAGGCGCATGGCGCGTTCGATGACCTGGATGGCAAGCGCCGGCGTGGGCGCACCCTCACCCCGGACATCGCCGGAAAGAGCATCGTTCGTAGAATGACGTGCCATAGCCTGGGTCGAACCGAGAGCGCCGACGCGGCAGGCGCCTATTCGCGCCGCACCGCAACAAAGACGGCAATGCGGCGAATTCTATCCCATATCGTGAAATCTGACCATAATCAGCCGACCTGATATGTCCACCGAATGGGCATACGGTGCGATAAATTCACAAGCGGATCGGGGGAATGGTCCGATGGGCGGCACGCGCGCCAGATCGGCATCACGTGCGTATGACGCCCTAATCAGCGGCGATCGTGAACTCCCCGCCCAGGCGGGTCACCTCGGCACGTAGATAATCCAAAGCCTCACCCGCAGCCAGCGGCTCGCCCTTGACACCCAATTCGATGTGCGGCCGGTCGCCGTTTTCGCCTACGCTGGGCAGACTGAAGGCACGCAGACCGGGCCAATGCGCTTCCACGTACACCATGGCGGGCGTGATGCGCGATTCGGGCAGCTTGTACACGAGGAAGGAATGCTCGGCGTGCAACGTGCGGTGATGCAAATTGGCGTAGCGCGTATCGAGCGTCCATTCGAGCATGGGCCACGCCATCACTGGAAAGCCGGGCACGAACGTATGGTTTTCGATGAAAAAGCCGGGAATCTTGTTGTACGGATTGGGCACGATCTCGCAGCCCGCGGGAAAGGTGCCCATCTGCAGGCGCTGTTGGTTTTCCGGCAGCGACATATCGGCGCTGCCCTGCCCTTTCTCGGCCATCTCGGCGCACCGCGCCGTAATCAGCAGTTCGGCTTCGGGATGCAGCACCAACGGCACCCCCAGTGCGGCGGCGGCAGCCTGGCGTGTATGGTCATCGGGGGTGGCACCGATCCCACCGCAGCACAACACGATGTCGCCGCTGGCAAAGCTGGCCTTGAACGCATCGGTCATCGTCGCGCGGTCGTCGGGCAGCAGTTGAGCCTGATGCACCGACAACCCGCGGGCGCTGAGCATTTCGACGATCTTGCCGAAGTGCTTGTCCTGGCGCCGTCCCGAAAGAATTTCATCTCCAACGATGATGAGGCGAATGCGGCGTTCGGTTGAAACAGAAGTCATGACTAGGCGTTCCAGAAAGGTTTTTCGACGTGTATTAGAAAGCGGGCGGCGCACCGATCTGCCGCGGATCGCCGGCAAGCGGATCGGACGCCGGCGGTTGCGAGCGACGCAGGTCTTCCAGCGCATTCAACCCGTAATGGGCAAAAACAAGCGCCGAATACACAGGAAGCACAATCCAGGCCGGGGGCAACAAATTGATGACGGCGCAAACGAAGCCGATCATCCAGAAACCTTTGTTGTGGCGCGCCAGCAGCAGCTCGCGCTCCGCGGAACTTGCGTGGTCGACGATGGCGTCGATACGCAACATGCGTGAAAACGCGAAGGCCCACCAGAACACCGAAAGCAGTACCGCCATCGGCGGCACGAGCCACAACGGCAGGGTGAGCCCCCAGCCGAGCGCGAAGGCGGCCATGACCCAGATGGCATTCCAGGTACTGACGATCGTGGCATGACGGCCCATGCGCGCGACCGCGGGATAATTGCGCGGCCCGATGTGACGCAACACGATGGGCATGACGAACACTGCCGCCACGGCCAAGCCGAGAATGCCGGAGATCGGCAACAGAATCACGCACGCCAGGATGGGAATCAACCAGAGCTTGATTGAAAAGAGGCCGACGGCCACCAGCCAGGCATCGACGTCGTTGACGATTTCCCACTGCGCGGCCTGGGCAGCAAGCCACTGGGTGAGTGGCGTCCAGCCGAACCAGAGCAGCAGCAGTGCACCCACGAACACGATCAGGAAAGGCAACAACAAGGCGAACAGCATGCTGGGGTGGCACTGCGATATTGCCGCGCGTTTGAAAGCGGTGGCCACGCCTCGGAAACCCACGGAAATCGAGGTACCGGCTGGCACGACGACAGGACGACGATCGGACGGAGTCATAGGCAAGGTTTGAAAAGGAGAAAGGGCATCCCGAGTATCATAGTCAAACCGGATTGCCCCTGCTTACGATGCCTGCCCTTCTTCCCGATTCCGATAGCGCGGTGCTACGCGCTGCCCTGGCCGACCCCGCCCGCGACCGCGTCGTGGTGTGCTATTGCGCCGCGTGGTGCGATACCTGCACGGCCTACCGCGTGAAATTCGACGCGTTGGCCGATACGCACCCAGCCACCCTGTTTATCTGGGTGGATATCGAAGACCATGCCGACTGGCTGGGTGAAGAGGATGTCGAGAATTTTCCGACGTTGTCGGTATGCCATGGCGAACGCCATGTGTTTTTTGGACCGATGCTGCCGCACATCGGCCATCTTGAACGACTACTGGATAGCTTGAACGCCGACAGCGCCGAAGTGCCCACGAAGCTGCCCAACTGGGCACGCTTGCAGGCAGCCTGACCGATCAGGGCTTTCCGCCGCCGCCGAGCAGCACGGCGGTCTGGCGCTTGAGCGCCGGGCGTACCGGTTCGTCCGGCACAGCCGATTGCTCGCTGGGTGCAGACGGCTCGTAGGGCTTCAGGAAAAACTCATCGACCGCAGGACCACGGCCTTCGCTGCGCCGGTTGCTCGATCGGACGGGACGATCGCTGCGCTCGGCACGTTCCGGACGGTCACCGCGCGGCGGGCGTTCGCCGCGCGCCGGACGCTCGCGCGGTTCGCTCGACCGCGTGTGACTGCGTGCCACCAGTTCGGCCGGCACATCCAGTTTGCCGCGCGGCACCTGATATTTGATGAGCTTCTCGATATCGAGCAGAAACTTCTCTTCATCGGGCGTGTAGAGCGCAATGGCTTCGCCCGACGCGCCGGCGCGACCGGTGCGGCCGATCCGGTGCACGTAATCTTCCGCGTTGTACGGCAGATCGTAGTTGATCACGCAAGGCACGCCGGCCACGTCCAGGCCGCGGGCGGCCACATCGGTGGCCACCAGCACTTCGAGTTCGCCGGCCTTGAAGGCTTCAAGGGCCTTCATGCGATCGAGCTGGCTCTTGTCGCCATGGATGGATTCTGCGGTGACGCCGTCGAGCACCAGTTGGCGTGCCAGGCGGCCGGTACCGATCTTCGTATTTGAGAAGACGATGACTTGCTTCAAACCGCGCGACTTGACCAGATGAACCACGGCGGCACGCTTGGCGTCGCTGGACATCTCATACGCGATCTGCGTGACGTTTTCAGCCGTTGCATTGCGGGCTGCGACTTCGATTTCAGTCGGCGACTTGAGATACGTACGGCCCAGTTTGCGGATTTCGCCGCTGAACGTGGCCGAAAACAGCAGTGTCTGGCGCTGCGCCGGCAGCAGGCGCATGATGCGCTCGAGGTCGGGCAGAAAGCCCATGTCGAGCATGCGATCGGCCTCGTCGAGCACCAGGATGCCGACCTGACCCAGATTCACATTTTTTTGTTCGACGTGATCGAGCAGGCGGCCAGGCGTGGCGATGAGCACTTCGCAGCCCTCGCGCAACGCTTGCTTCTGGGGCCCGATATCCACGCCGCCGAACACCACGGCCGAACGCAGCGGCGTGCGCTTGGCATAACGGCGCACGCTTTCGGCGACCTGATCGGCCAACTCGCGCGTGGGCGTGAGAATCAAGGCGCGAACGGGGTGACGTGCGGGCGACGCGCTGCTGTTGGCCAGCGGCATGATGCGATGCAGGATCGGCACCGTGAACGCGGCGGTCTTGCCGGTGCCGGTTTGCGCCGCCCCCATGACGTCGCGCCCCTCGATCACGACAGGAATGGCCTGCGCCTGGATAGGCGTGGGCGTCGTGTAGCCCGTCTCGACGATCGACTGCAACAACAACGGATGCAGATCGAAATCGGAGAACGTGCACGAGGGTGCGTCAGTCGCGGATGCGACGGAGGTAATTTCTTGAGTCATGTACTGGGCAGGTGCCGGAACCGATTACGCTGTGCGGATGTAAGTACCGCGAAGCCGTCATTCAAGAGACGCTTCGATCGCCAGGCACCGGGCCGTTGGGCTAGGAATCCTGCTAGTTTAACGCACCCAGCCCAAAATCGTTATTACGCCAGCCAACGCAGCAGCCAAAGTGTGGCCATGCCGCTCACAATGACGAGCACGGCGCTGCGTGTGCGCAGGAAAACGAGCGTGGCCACGATGCCCGCAACGAGGCGGTAATCGAACGTGGGGCCGGCCGCCGCCGTCCAGGGCAGCATGTCCGGCAGCACGATGGCGGTAAGGGCCGACGCCGGGGCATAGCGCAGCGCGCGGCGCACCCCATCGGGGAGCGGCAGGTAGTCGCCGAACACCATATAGCCCGAGCGCGTGACCACACTGCAGACAAACAACAACACGACGGCCAGCACGGCGTACCAGTCCTGCCACACGATATCGCTCATCGGCGCTGCTCCGGCAAATAGCGCTCGGCCAACATGCCGGCGACGATGCCCGCGAAGACCGCGGCGGCCAGCCCCAGGCGCAACGGAAACACCTGCCCTACCCAGGCCACCACCCCGGCGGCGAGCATGGCCACGAGGATCGGGCGGGAACTGGCCAACGGAATCGTGATGGCCAGCAACGCCAGCACGGCCGCGAAATCGAGCGACCACGTGGTGGGAACGATCGACGCGAGGTAAATGCCGGTCAGGCTGGACACCTGCCAGGCCACCCATCCGGGCACGATACAACCGATGAAGAACCACATCTGCTCGCGCGTGCCGCGCACCGCTGCCTCGCCATAGCGCGGCATGAAGAGCACGAAGGCCATGTCGGTCGTGAAATAGCCCAGCACCAGGCGTTTGGGCCACGGCAGGTGACGAAAGTACGGGTGCAACGCCGCGCCGAAAATGATGAATCGCACGTTGACCACGCAGCCGGCGGCAAAGATCAGCCACAGCGGTGCGCCGCTGGCAATCAGCGGCAGGGAGGTCAATTGCGCGGAACCCGCATACACCAGCAGCGTCATGGCGAGCGCGACGTTATCGGTCAACCCCGACTTGACCATGGCCACCCCGGTGACCAACCCCCACGTGGCAGTGGCGATCAACGTGGGCGATACCGCCCGCAACCCGTCGCGCAGCGCGGCGCGGCGCTCGGTACGCGCGCACTGCACGTCCTCGGCGGCGAGGTCCGTTTCGAGGGTCATGATGCGCGCGCCGGGTGGAAACGCGAGGCCGGTAGACCGCGCAATGCGGCTGTCTCCGCCGGCCCGAATGCAAAAGCGATGAAGCAGTTGGACATCGGTTATCTTGGAGCGGGGCGAACCCCGGATGCGGGCCTTTCCGGCCACGGAATTGAACGCGCATTGTAACCTCGCGCTTGATACAATACGGCGCGATAAACGCGAGTATTGGAACTTGTCATGACCGCCGCCACGACCCCTAGCACCGCCACCCACGAATTGATCGAAGTGGGTGCTGAAGATTTGCCGGTGTACTGCCCCAACCCGAAAGCGCCCTTGTGGAGCATGCACCCGCGTGTCTTCCTCGACGTGGCACATACGGGCTCGGCACGCTGCCCGTACTGTGGGGCCGAGTACCGGCTGCGCGCCGGCACGGTGCTGTCCGGTCACGGCCACTAAGCCGCGACGCCCATGTTCGCGACCCCCGACGAAGCCGAACACGCCTTCTACGAAGCCCTCGAGCAAGGCGATTACGTTCGCCTGATGCAAGTCTGGGCAGACGATGACGACATCGTCTGCATTCATCCAGGCGGCATGCGATTGCAGGGGCACGACGCAGTTCAACAATCGTGGCGCCAGATTCTCGACGCCGGCCCGGTGCATATTCGCCCGATGAGCCCGGTCGTCATGACCAGCATGCTGAGCGTCACTCATATCGTGATCGAGCAAGTGACCGTGCGTACGCGCGACGGTGCGCGACTGTCTTATGGCTACGCGACCAATGTGTTTCACAAAGGTCCCACGGGCTGGCGCATGGTGTTGCACCACGCCGCACCCGCGCCACATACCGCCGCCGAATTCGATTTGCACGATATGCCCGACATGCTGCATTGATCAGGCGCTGATTTGGCTTCCGCCCGCTTAGACGCCTCGCCCTGCCCCACGCCAGCCTGGTTGCCCGATGGGCACAGCCAGACGATCTATGGCGCGCTGTTCGCACATCATCATCGGATTGCGTTCGTCCGGGAACGCGTCAACACGCCGGATGGCGACTTCGTCGATATCGACTGGACGGGGCCGGGGCTGTTTCCGCACAAGGCGCCAGCCGGCGAATCGATGACGGCCCTGGCCATCGCCGACAAGAAAACGGCAGCGGCCCGCTGGGCCTGCGACGCCGACTGGGCAGCGTTACCCAATACGCCGCTTACGCCTGCGCTGGTGCTGTTTCACGGTTTGGAAGGTGGCAGTAAAAGCCGCTATGCCCAGAGCATCGCCCACCATTTTCGCGCCCGGGGCTGGGTCGTGGCCATTGCCCACTTTCGCGGGTGCTCGGGCACGCCGAATCGTCTGGCGCGCGCCTATTACTCAGGCGATTCGGACGAGGTCAAATTTCTGCTCGGCGCCACGCAGCGGCGCGTGCCGCATGCGCGCTGGCATGCCGTGGGTGTGTCGCTGGGCGGCAATGCCTTGCTAAAATACCTGGGCGAACAGGGTACGGCCATCGAAGGCCTGCATGCCTGCGCGGGCGTCTCCGTGCCCATGGATCTGGTCGCCGGCGGCAACCAGTTGTCGAAAAATTTCTTCAATCGGCATGTTTACACCGCGCACTTCCTGAAGACCATGAAGCACAAGGTCATGGAAAAAGCGCGGCGATTTCCAGGTGCGATCGATGTGATGCGGATCTCGCATGCCCGCGATCTGCGCGACTTCGACGATGCCTATACCGCGCCCATGCACGGCTACCGCAACGCGCTGGATTACTGGACGCGCGCCTCGAGCAAGCCGCACTTGCGCACCATTGCCCTGCCGACGCTGATCCTGAATGCGCGCAACGACCCGTTCATGCCGGCAGCAGCCCTGCCCGGGCCGGCCGATTGCGCCGAGTCGGTGCTCCTGCATCAGCCGCCCGAAGGGGGCCATGCAGGCTTTCCCGCAGGCGCATTTCCGGGGCACCTGAACTGGCTGCCCCAGCGCCTGGGCCGGTTTTTCGAAACCGGACTTTAGGCGCGTTGCATCGGCCTGGTGGCGCCCCTAGGGGAGACCATAGGGGGGCCATATCGGGCCCTGCTGCAGGGTTATCTGATCCGGGCATTCGGGACCTGACCGTAGGGCCCTTCCCGACCGGTATGCCGGAACCCGGCCGCAAACCTATCCGACCGGGCGGCCTGGCGATCAACCCTTGAACCGCTCCAGCAATTGACGTTCGTCGGCCATTTTGTCTTTCAGCTCACGAATCTGCACGTCGATCTGCGACTGCTCGTAGAAATCCTGCGTCATGTTGCGAGCTTGCTGCAGTTGCGACTCGGCCGCCGGCAAAGCGCCCGTCATCCCGTAAAAGCGGGCCATGCTGCGGCGGGCGGCGACGTCGTTCCCACTGCGTTGCTCGCTTTGGGCGAGCAAACGATAAAGATCGGGTTCGTCATTGGGCCATTGCTTGATGCGCTCGCGCAGGAAATCCCGCGCCTGAACCTCCTGGCCATTGCGCGACAGCGCCTGCGCATACGCCATGGCCAAGGCACGCCGTTGCGGCCAGCGCTTGTAAGCCGCCGCGGCAGCGGCCACGGCACCGGCGTTGTCCTTGCGGGCCAGCAGGATGTCGACCTCCAACTGCGCCAAGGCGGGCACGCTGCGCCCGCCGGCCGATGCCTCCTGCCACAAGGATTGCGCTTCGTCGGACCGGTTGCGTTGCAGGGCGATCAACGCCAGACCGTAATAGGCGGCCGACTGGCGCACGCCGGTCAATGCTCGCACCTCGTCGCGCAGTTGTTGTTCGGTACTGCGCTGCGAGGTGGTGTCGCGCCCCTGCAACACGCGCAGCTTGGCACGGATGTAGGCGTAATCGTCGCTGTCGAGGTAGCGCGTCGATGTCAGTTCGCGGCTGCGGTTTTGAATGTCCGACATCCGATCGATGGACAATGGATGGGTGCTCGCCCAAGCGCCCCCGCCCGCCCCTTCGTTCAACCGCGACGCATTCATCAGCAGCGAAAACATGCTGACCATGCCAGCAGGGTCGTACCCCGCCTTCGTCATCATCTGAAATCCGGCACGATCGGCTTCACGTTCGGCATCGCGCGAGAAGCCCAATTGCCGATTGATGGCCGCCGCCTGACCGAAGGCCGCCACGCCGATCGCGAGGTTGCCGCCACCGCCCGCCAGCGCGGCCAGCAAGGCGGCCGCCATTGCACCCATCATTACGGCACCGCTCTGCTTTTGCTGCGTCATGCCGCGCGCCACATGGCGCTGTACGACGTGGCCGATTTCGTGGGCCACCACGCCGGCCAATTCGGATTCGGAGCGGGATGCCACCACGAGACCGCTATGCACACCAATGTAGCCGCCGGGCAACGCGAAGGCGTTGATCTCCGGATCGCGCACGGCGAAAAGCGTTACATCGGGCACGCTTCCTGCTGCAAAGCCCGCCAGTTTTCTGCCCATCGTGGTGAGATACTGATTTACCTCGGTGTCGTCGATGAAGGTTGGGTCGCGCCGCCCCTGGGCCATGATCGCCGCGCCGAGTTGGTCTTCCAGTGCAGGCGATAGCTCGGCGGTGGACGCGGCGCCGATAGTGGGCACCCCAACCGGTTGGGCATACGCCGGAACGAGGGGCAGCATCGGCGCCAAAAGCGTGAGGCTGACGATGCTGGTGATGACGCGGCGGCCACTCATTCGAATGGATGACGCCATCTGGGATGCAGGAATCTTACGGTTCATGCGACTATGATAGCGACAGCCTAAAAAAGTTTTGCACCATTTCTCTTTTGAAGCCTGAGGATTTAATGCGACCGATTCGTAAAGCAGTTTTTCCCGTCGCTGGGATGGGCACTCGTTTTCTACCCGCGACCAAAGCGATGCCCAAGGAAATGTTGCCTGTCGTCGACAAACCGCTGATTCAATACGCGGTCGAAGAAGCCGTCAAGGCCGGTATTACGGAACTGATTTTCGTCACGGGCCGCAACAAGCGTGCGATCGAGGACCACTTCGACTCCGCCCCTGAACTGGAAGCCGATCTCGAGAGCAAGAACAAGATCGAGTTGCTGAACACCGTGCGCGGCATCCTTCCCGCCAATGTGAACTGCATTTACATCCGCCAGTCTGCGCCTTTGGGCCTGGGCCACGCTGTGCTCACCGCCGCGCCCATCGTGGGCAACGAGCCGTTTGCGGTGTTGCTGGCCGATGATCTGATCGACGCCGACGAACCGGTGCTCAAGCAGCTCATCGACGCCGCCATCAAGTACGACGGCAGCGTATTGGGCGTGCAGGATGTGCCGCGCGAAGAAACAAAAAAGTACGGTATTTGCGACGCGCAGCGCGTGGACGATCGCGCCGCACGCGTCACGCACATGGTCGAAAAGCCGGAGCCTGCCGATGCACCCTCCACGCTTGCCGTCGTAGGCCGCTACATTCTCGAACCGGAGATTTTCGATCACCTGCGCAAGACGCAGCGTGGCGCCGGCAACGAGATCCAGCTGACCGATGGCATCGAGGCCTTGCTGCGCGAGCGCGCGGTGTATGCCTATCGCTATGAAGGCCAGCGTTACGACTGCGGCAACAAGACCGGTATGTTCGAGGCCACCGTGGCCCTGGGCCGCAAGTATCACGGCCTCGAGCCTTGAGCTTTCGCGGTAGCGCCTGACGGCGCGGCCTGAAACGAAAAAGCGCATTCGGACGAATGCGCTTTTTTTTATGCTGCCAGTTTGGCTTTCGCGCGCGCCTCGCGATCCACTTTTCGCAGGCGCCCCTTTCCGGACAACCGCATCAGCGTGCCCAGCGCCACGAGCAAACCGATCACCTCGACGAGCGCCGCCGGAATCCACATGGTCAACCCGCCGATCGTCTGATCGGTCTCGGCGCTCATGGCGATCGCGCGGCCGCAGAGTTCGAAGAGCGGGTACAGGTCGCGCTCGGTGAAGGCGATGATTGCGCCCGCCACCATCTGCGGGGCCATCGTCAGAATGGGCGAAATCACACGGCCGCCCGGCGTCATGGCCGCAGGCGGGGCGGGCCGGCGATCGAGGATGAGGTTCCAATACAGAATCCCCGTCACCACCACTGACCAGTTCATCAACCGATACAGACGCACGTCGAGCATCGAATAGAACTGCACGGTGGGAACCAGCCAGATGAGCACCATCAAGACGAAGACGGTGGGGATCAGGATCTTGTGCGTGAGCACCCCTTCCACGCCCCGGCCCACTGCCGTGTGCAGAAACCGGCGCAGCGCGGCGCGCCATGCGAGCGGCAAACCCGCCCGCATCACGGACCCAGGGAAGCCCGCCATCAACAACAGCGGCCCGAGGTGATGCAGGACGAGATGCTGCAACCGGTGGATGAAAAACATGCGTTCGGCGTAGTAATCGACCCGCGTATGCAGCGAGAGATACAACAGCACCATGCCGGTCCAGAAGAACACCTGACGCGCAACGGTGACCCGATGCCGGCGCTGGCCGCGCACAAACAGGACGGCAGCAGCAATGAACGCCAACACCACGGTGGGCGAAAATTCCCAAGGCACCAGCCAGGCGATCAACTCCATATTCGGCATCCGTCAAAAGCCCACGCAAAAAAAGGGCGATGCGTCTCGGCATCGCCCTCTATTGTAGTGATTCGATCGCGTCGCCTCGTCACGCTGGATCGAATCGTGTTTCCAGCCGCTTTATACCGCGCTCGGGCGACGCACCTGCCCGAACTGCACGTGGCGAACGTCGGGGTTGTCACTCAGGCGTTTGGCCTGCGTCATCAAGGCGCCGCGCAGTTCGGGCGGGCAATTGACAGTGATGCGGGCCGATGCCAGCTCCGATTGACCGCTGTGGTCGACCTGAAATTGCGACACATCCAAGCCAGCCGCCTGAAAATCGAGGCAAATCTGCTTGCGCAGATTGCCCAGCTCGGTGCGGGGGCATTCCAGGATCAGGCTCGAACTCGCGCGACGCCGGCTCATGGCAGTCGCACGATCAACGCCGGCACGGCGGAGAAAGAGATCGAATATACGCATAGAGCCTCCTGATGAAAAAGCAGTGATCGGGAAGGACGAGCGAACACCGTTGCCAACATGATCTTGCGCACTCAACGGACGCGCGCAATCGATCCTGCTGGCACTAAAAGGCGAAAACGGTGGAGAAGATGCTGGGCGTCAAGTGCGGCTCGGCAACAATCTGATCGGCGACCAGTTATTACGCGACACAAAAGACTTGATCAAGCTACCCAGAAAGACAAGTTCGGCTCAGTGCTACCCATTGGTGCGACCAATTGGTGCGACCAATTTTTGCGTTCAATTTGTGCGTTCAACTCAATCGTTCAACACTCATGAACACAACACTCATAAACACAACACTCATAAACACAACCACAAGGATCGCGTCGCACTGCTCGCCAGCATGCGCCCGAAAGATCGAACGCTGCAAAACTTGATAGACATCCACCACACCCTGCTTTGACAGGGCGCGGCAGACTGGTGATCTGCAAACCCTGTCAGGCAGCGACGTCGAAAAAAGATCGACTACAACTGTCGCCGGAATCGGTATTCACACGAACACCCCTGAAATTGAAGAATGTTAAGTCTAACGTGTTGGCGGGTGGATGGCAATACTTTGAGCGAGGTTATCGGCAGATCGGGGGGGTGACGAATTGTCGTGCGTCTACAGCACCAAGCCATCCAGCCAACCCATCGCCGTGTACACGTAGACCACGACCATGGCGATCGCGAACATCCCCACGGTGGCGCCTACCAGGGTGGTAAGAATGGCGACCAGTACCGGGCCCCAACCTGTTGGGGCTGACGGGGCGCGCCCTTGATTGAACACGCGATCGAACTTCTCGTCGGTGAAGAGGCACACCACGACGCCCTCGATGAAACCCGCAATCATTGGAATGAAGACCAGAAAGAAGGCGGGGCTATCCCACCACACGGGAAATTGCGTGGACCACGCCAGACACAGTGCCGTGTAGAGCGTCACGCCCCACGCGCCGCGCCGCCCGAGGTACCACCAGTGGGCGCCGAATGCACCGAAAAAACAGGCCAGCAGGCCGGCGACGACCTTTCTGCGAGGCGCGGGCGCCGAGGTGGCGAGCGTGGCGGTTTGCGACATGGGCAGGCACCGGAGATTGAGCGTTGGCCCACGGCGAGGGCTGAACGGTCATTGTATCGGGAGACGCTAAAATGCCGCATGACGTCAGACTTCGACATTGCAATCCTGGGCGGTGGCCCGGTGGGCCAGACGATGGCCCTGCTGCTGGCCGCCCATGCCGCCCATCCTGCTCGCATTGCACTGCTGACGGCCACCCCCGCGCCGGCTGCGGCCCAAGGCGACCCGCGCGTGCTCGCGATGAACCATGGCAGCCGCATGCTCCTGGAGGGACTGAGCGCTTGGCCTGCCCGAACGGCCAAGATCGACACGATTCATGTTTCGCAGCGTGGCCGTCTGGGCCGGGCAGTCATCCGGCACGACGACTTCGACGTTCCGGCGCTTGGCTACGTCACGGCCTATGCCGCCCTGCACGACGCGCTCTCACAGCGCCTGGCGGCAAGCGGCGTCACCGTGCTGGCACGCGGTCCGGCGCACATCGGGCAATCGGACGCCACGGGCGTCGAGATCATCCAGGGCGAGGAACGCCTGCGGGCCGCGCTGGTGGTCCAATGCGACGGCCGTGCGCGCGACGACGTCAAGCGCGATTACGGCCAGCACGCCGTGCTGGCCACGGCCCGCGCCTCGCTCCCCAGGCCGGGTTGGGCGTGGGAGCGCTTCACTCAAGGCGGGCCCCTGGCGCTCCTGCCCCACCCCGAGATCGCCGGAGGCTATAGCGTCGTGTGGTGCTGTGCGCCCGCGCATGCCGCTACCCTTCAGGCAATGGACGCCCATGATTTCAGTGTGGCGCTCAATGCCGCCTATGGCACGCGCATGGGCACCCTCACGGCCAGCGGTGAGCGGCATGTGTTTCCCCTGGCGCTCTCGATGCGACGCGAACAGGTCGAGGGTCGGGTGGTCACCATCGGCAATGCAGCGCAAAGCCTGCATCCCGTGGCGGGCCAGGGACTCAATCTGGGGTTGCGGGATGCGGCCGCGCTGTCCATCGCGCTGTCGCCCTGGCAAGCTGCGCCGGCCATTCCGTTGGACGGCATTCTCAAACGCTTCGCCGAATCGCGCCGGACCGATCGATGGACCACGGCCGGTCTCACCGACCTCATGCCGCGCGCCTTCGCAACGGGTATGGCTCCCATCGAACACGCCTGCGGCGCGGCCCTGATGGCACTCGATCTGTCGGCCACCCTGCGCCGCCCGCTCGCGCGTCATCTGCTGTTCGGCCGCCGCGCGTAGCCGATAGGCGTCATCCCTATTCGCTGCAACGATAAAAATTGTGTCGATGAAATTGGGGCCGAATGGCGACGGTTAAACTGCAGCCCATGCGCATCGGTCAATGGTCCCTCACCAATAACGTGTTCGTCGCCCCCATGGCGGGGGTGACGGACCGGCCATTTCGCCAGTTGTGCAAACGACTGGGCGCGGGCTATGCCGTGTCGGAAATGGCCGCCAGCAATAAAAAACTGTGGGACAGCGTCAAAACATCCCGACGCCTGGATCACGACGGCGAGATCGATCCGGTTTCGGTGCAGATTGCGGGTGCCGATCCGCAGATGATGGCCGAAGCGGCGGTGTTCAACGTGTCCAAAGGGGCGCGGATCATCGATATCAACATGGGCTGCCCGGTCAAGAAGGTTTGCAACGTGGCGTCAGGGTCGGCCCTGCTGCGCCACGAGGACCAGATCGCGCGCATTCTCGACGCCGTGGTGGGCGCGTGCACGCCGTTGGGCGTGCCGGTAACGTTGAAAACCCGCACCGGCTGGGATCGGGAAAGCCGCAATGCCTTGCGCGTGGCCCGCCTGGCCGAAGATGCCGGCATCGCCGCCCTCACCTTGCATGGCCGCACGCGGGCCGATATGTATACCGGCGAAGCCGAGTACGAAACCATCCGTGCTGTCAAGGCAGCGTTGCGAATTCCCGTCGTTGCCAACGGCGATATCGATTCGCCCGCCAAGGCACGGGCCGTCCTCGATTACACTGGCGCCGACGCCATCATGATCGGACGCGCGGCACAGGGCCGGCCTTGGATTTTCCGCGAGGTCGACGCTTTCCTGCAAACGGGTATCATCCCGCCCCCGCCGTCCTACGTCGACATGCGCGATTTGTTGCTCGAGCATCTCGACGATCACTACCGTTTTTATGGCGAATTCACTGGCGTGCGATCCGCGCGCAAGCACATCGGCTGGTATGTCGAGAGCTTGCCCGGCGGCGTTGAATTCTGTGCATCGATGAACACGATGGAATCGACCGTGGAGCAGTACCACGCGGTCGAGCAATGGTTCAGCCAACTGGCGCGCCAACCGGATCCGATCCGGCAGGCCCCGGCGGTTGAAACGTTGGCGGCGTGACGCCGGGTGGCGTCATCCCGAGTATCCCCTGAACGACTGAAAAAAAGATCTGTATTAAAAATGAGCAAGAAAGACGTCCTGGAAGATTGCGTGCGTGCCAGCTTGGAGCGCTACTTCGAAGACCTCGGTGACTCCGAACCGCACGATATGTGGGAAATGGTCATGCGATGCGTCGAACGCCCCGTGCTGGAAGTCGCGCTCGAGCGTGCTGCCGGCAATCAGTCGCGCGCCTCCGAAATGTTGGGCATCACGCGCAATACGTTGCGCAAGAAGTTGCTCGCGCACAATATCCAGATCTAGCCCCCATCACCGCCCTGCGGCCCATCGCGCCGCGGTCCGCGCCCTTCCTTTTTGAATCGCCGCTTCTTCAGCCCCCTTCATGAAAATCGAAACCGCCCTGCTTTCCGTCTCCGACAAGACCGGAATCCTTGAGTTCGCGCGTGCGCTCGCATCGCGCGGCGTCCGACTTCTTTCGACGGGAGGCACGGCCAAGCTGTTGGCCGAAGCCGGTCTCGATGTGACTGAAGTGGCGACCCACACGGGTCAACCCGAAATCCTGGATGGCCGCGTGAAAACGCTGCATCCGAAGATTCACGGCGGGCTGCTGGCGCGCCGCGACAGCGCCGCCCATCTGGACACCATCGCCGAACACGGCATCGATCGCATCGACATGCTGGTGGTCAACCTGTATCCGTTCCGCGAAACCATCGCACGCCCCGGCTGCACGTTCGCCGACGCGATCGAGAACATCGACATCGGCGGACCGGCCATGCTGCGCGCCGCGGCCAAGAATCACGGCACCGACGAAGGCGGCGTGACGGTCGTGATCGATCCGATCGACTACTCCCGCGTGCTGGCCGAGATGGACGCCGATGGCGGTAAGACGTCGTATGCGTTGCGTCTGGCACTGGCCGCCAAGGTATACGCCCACACGGCGTCGTATGACGGCGCGATCGCCGGCTACATGACCAGCCTGGCCGATGCCGCGCCTGTACAGGACGCCGCCCCCGCGCAAACCGCGTGGCCGCGCACGCTGACCGTACAGCTCACGCAAGAGCAAACGCTGCGCTATGGCGAGAACCCGCACCAATCGGCGGCGTTCTATGTGGACAGCACCCGCGCCGCCGGCCTGCTGGGCAACTACCGTCAACTGCAAGGCAAGGAACTCTCGTACAACAACATCGCCGATGCCGACGCGGCATGGGAATGCGTGCGCTCGTTCGATGCCACCGCTTGCGTCATCGTCAAGCACGCCAACCCCTGCGGTGTGGCCGTGGCCGACAGCCCGCGCGCGGCCTACGACAAAGCCTTCAAGACCGATCCTACGTCGGCCTTCGGCGGCATCATCGCCTTCAACCGTCCGGTGGACGCCGCCACGGCCGAAGCGGTGTCGGGCCAGTTCGTCGAAGTGCTGCTCGCCCCGTCGTATGACGGCGCGGCACTGGCCATCCTGGCCGCCAAGAAGAACGTTCGCGTCCTGGAAATGCCTGCGGGCGCTGGCCAGAACGCGTTCGACGTCAAGCGCATCGGCGGCGGTTGGCTGGTACAAACGCCCGACGCGTTTCATGTGCCCCGCGAATCGCTCAAGGTAGTGACGCGCGTGCAACCGACCGACGAACAGATGAACGACCTGATGTTCGCCTGGAAGGTCGCGAAATACGTCAAGTCCAACGCCATCGTGTTCGTGGGCGGCGGCATGACGCTCGGCGTGGGTGCCGGCCAGATGAGCCGCATCGACTCGGCCCGCATCGCGTCCATCAAGGCTGAAAACGCCGGTCTGACGCTGGCGGGTTCGGCCGTCGCGTCGGATGCCTTCTTTCCGTTCCGCGACGGCCTGGACGTCGTGGTCGCCGCCGGCGCCAAGTGCGTGATCCAGCCGGGCGGCAGCGTGCGCGACGATGAAGTGATCGCCGCCGCCGACGAGCAAGGCATCGCCATGGTGCTGACTGGTACCCGCCACTTCCGTCACTGATGCGTATCCTCGGCATCGATCCAGGTCTGCGCCGCACCGGCTTCGGTGTGATCGATGTCGACGGACCCCGCATGCGATACGTGGCCAGCGGCACCATCGTGGTGCCCACCGAACAAAGCCTGGCCAAGCGTTTGAAGGTGATTCTGGACAGCGTGCGCGACATTGCGCGCGACACGCGTCCCGATATCGCCGCCCTTGAAATCGTCTTTCTGAATACCAACCCCGCGTCCACCCTCTTGCTGGGTCAGGCGCGCGGGGCGGCGCTGTGCGCGCTGGCGGATGCCGACCTCGACGTGCACGAGTACACGGCACTGCAAATCAAAAAATCGGTCGTGGGGAGCGGCCGCGCCGCCAAGCCGCAGGTGCAGGCGATGGTGCAGCGGTTGCTCAACTTGAACGGCTTACCCGCGCCGGACTCGGCGGATGCGTTGGCCTGTGCCATGTGTCACGCCCACCTGGGCCCCGTCACCGCGCGTCTGGAAAAAATGGGTGCCTTGCTGGGTGCGGGCCGCAGCCGTCTGCGCGCCGGCCGCATCGTCGACGCCTGACGCGCCACTTCCTTGTTTATGGCCTTGGGCCTCAATCGGATCAACCATGATTGGACGTATTACCGGCAAGCTGATCGAAAAGCTCCCGCCCACCGTGTGCGTGGACGTCAACGGCATCGGCTATGACATCGATGTGCCGATGAGCACCTTGTACGCCCTGCCGGATACGGGCGCGCAAGTCACGCTGTTCATCCATCTGACCGTGCGCGAAGATGCCCATATCCTGTACGGCTTTTCAACGGCGAACGAGCGCGCCACTTTTCGCGAATTGGTGAAAGTGAGCGGTATCGGCGCCCGCACGGCGCTGTCGGTATTGTCGGGGATGTCGGTCGCCGATCTGGCGCAAGCCATCACCCTGCAGGAGCCGGGCCGGTTGATGAAAGTGCCCGGCATCGGCAAGAAGACTGCCGAACGGTTGCTGCTCGAAATGCGCGGCAAGCTGGGTGCCGATCTCGGCGCCACGCCGCACGCGCACAACAGTCATGCCGCCGATATCCTCAATGCGTTGTTGGCACTCGGCTACTCGGACCGCGAATCGCAAGGTGCGCTGAAAACCTTGCCCGAGGATATCGGCGTATCGGAAGGGATTCGCGCAGCGCTGAAGGCGCTCGCGCGTTAGGCCATCAGGCGCCGGCCAGCAATCCGCCGTAGCTCTTCAGATCGACGTTGCCGCCGCTGATGATGATGCCCACCCGTTTGCCGGCCAACGGGAACTCGCCCGACATGGCAGCCGCCGCGCCCAGGCACCCCGTGGGCTCGACCACCATCTTCATGCGCTCGGCAAAAAACCGCAGCATGCCCACGAGTTGTGCGTCGCTGACGGTGACGATGTCGTCCACATGCGCTTTGATCAACGCAAACGTGATCTCGCCCAGGTGCGTGGTGGCGGCGCCATCGGCCAGCGTCTTGGGCGTTTCGATACGCACAATGCTCCCGCTGCGAAACGATTGCTGGCCATCATTGCCGGCTTCGGGCTCGACACCGATCACCTTGCAGTTCGGGCTCAGGGCACGCGCGGCGAGCGCGCTGCCGGACAGCAAGCCGCCCCCGCCCAGGCATACGAACAGATAATCGAGCTCGCCGACTTCTTCGAAAAGTTCACGTGCGGCCGTGCCCTGCCCGGCCACCACATCGGCGTGATCGTACGGCGGGATCAACGTCATCCCGCGCTCTTCCTGAATGCGGCGGGCGACGGCCTCACGGTCCTCCTTGTAGCGATCGTAGGTGACCACTTCGCCGCCATAGCCTTCGGTGGCGGCGCGTTTGGCGGCCGGTGCATCCAGCGGCATGATGATTACCGCCTTCACACCCAGGATCTGCGCCGCCAATGCGATCGCCTGCGCATGATTGCCGGACGAGAACGTGACCACGCCCGCGCGGCGCTGCGCGTCGCTCAACTTTGCGATGGCGTTGTAGCCCCCGCGAAACTTGAATGCCCCCATGCGCTGATAGTTCTCGCATTTGAAAAACAGCGACGCGCCAGAGCGGGCATCGGCGGTACGCGAGGTCAGGACCGGCGTGCGATGCGCCACGCCGGCGAGGCGTTGGCTGGCGGCGACGACATCATCGAAGGTGGGCAGTGCTGAGACCATCTTGCATCCTTGAACGTGTGAGCGGCAAAGGGCGCATGATAGGACATTCCAGCGCATTTGACGCCCCCTCGCTGGTGTACGATTTGTGCCGCGGCCGCACTTTGCGGTCTGCAACCCGGCCTCCAAGATTCCCCGACATGCCCATTCAATCCGACTCCCTCTCGTCGCTTCCGGATCCCGTCCGGCTCGTGACTCCGCAAGCATCTTCGCCCAACGAGGAGTCCATCGAACGTGCCTTGCGCCCCAAGGTGCTCAAGGAGTATGTGGGTCAACATCGCGCACGCGAGCAGCTCGAGATCTTCATCGCAGCCGCGCGGCAGCGCGGCGAATCGCTCGATCATGTGCTGCTGTTCGGCCCACCGGGCTTAGGCAAAACCACTTTGGCGCATATCGTGGCGCACGAGATGGGCGTGCAGTTGCGTCAAACCTCGGGCCCAGTGCTCGAGCGCCCAGGCGACCTTGCCGCCTTGCTCACCAATCTCGAAAAGAACGATGTGCTGTTCATCGATGAAATCCATCGGCTCTCGCCCGTGGTGGAGGAAATCCTCTATCCGGCATTGGAAGACTTTCAGATCGATATCCTGATCGGCGATGGCCCGGCCGCGCGCAGCGTGAAGATCGATCTGCAGCCCTTTACGCTGATCGGCGCCACCACGCGTGCCGGCATGCTCACCAACCCGTTGCGCGACCGCTTCGGCATCGTGTCGCGGCTGGAGTTTTACTCGGCAGACGATCTGGCCAGCATCGTGACGCGCAGCGCGGGCCTGCTGCACGTCGAGCTCACACCCGAGGGCGCCACCGAGGTCGCGCGGCGGTCGCGCGGCACGCCGCGGATCGCCAATCGGCTGTTGCGCCGGGTACGCGATTACGCGCAGGTCAAGGCGGCTGGCGTGATCGATACCGACGTGGCCCGTGCCGCGCTCGCGATGCTGGAAGTGGATCCGCAAGGGCTGGATCTGATGGACCGCAAGCTGCTCGAAGCCATCATTCACAAATTCGACGGCGGCCCGGTAGGCGTGGACAGCCTTGCCGCTGCGATCGGCGAAGAGCGCGACACGATCGAGGATGTGATCGAACCCTACCTGATCCAGCACGGCTATCTGCAACGCACGCCGCGCGGCCGCATGGCCACGCAAACCACGTGGCGGCACCTGGGACTCACCCCGCCTGCCGCGCAAGGCCTGGCGGGCGATCTGTTCAGTTGAGCGTGGTGCGGCGGCTGCGAGCCGCCGCACGGCGTAAGCGCGCGTCAGGGCCTGGATGGCTCGAAGCACTATGTGCGAACCTGCAGGGCTTGAAGCACAGCGTAAATGGCAGCCTGGCTCGAGAACCGCCACGCGAGTGCAGGCGAGTCCAGCGACCGTCGCGGAGGACGTCGCAGCGGACATCGCGCACGTCTTTTACCTCAGCCCGTGTAGGCCAACACGACAAACACCGAACCGTTCAACGTAAATTCGGCCACCTCGCTCATGCCCATGCGCGCATGCGCGTTGAGCGACGCAGCGTTGTCGCGGCGGATAAAGAGGATGCCTTGCCGCCCCGGCAGCAACACGCGCAAGGCGTCGAACATCGCTTGCGCCAATCCGCGGCCGCGGTACTGCGCATCCACGCACACCGGGCCGTAAAGATAGGCGTCGGGCGCCCCGGGAAAGGCGTCGAACGTGGCGCGAACGATCTCGAAATCGCTATTCATTTCGCGCGGGGTCGTCATCAAGAATCCGACCACGCGGCCGCGGTCGCGCGCCACCATCAGCGGCATCGCCTGCAGCATCGCGTGGATGCGCTCGCGGGGCAAACTCGCCGAGAGTGTGCCGCCGTTGCTGACCTCATTGGCCGCCTGAAGGGCCATGATGCCGTCCACGTCGGCCTCGGTGGCACGACCGATCTCGATCTGGTTAGCAGGCACCATCATGCGCCGCGTGCCACTTCACGCAGAATGTCTTCGCCATAGGCTTCGAGCTTGCGCGCGCCCACACCGCTGATATGCGCCAGATCGTCGAGCGACGCCGGCTCGGCCAAGGCGATCTCGCGCAATGTGGCGTCGTGAAAGATCACATAGGCCGGCACACCGTGGCTGCGTGCCACGTCACCGCGCCAGGCGCGCAAGGCTTCAAAACGCGTTTGCGCTTCGCCGGGCAACACGATCGCTTCGGCGCGACTGCGCGTGCCTACGCGGGTGCTGCTGCGCGCGGCTTTTTCCGATTCGCGTCGCAGCATCAGTTGCCGCTCGCCCTTCAGAACGGCACGGCTGTCTTCGGTGAGCATCAGCGTGCCGAAGCCGTCATGGTCGACGGCCAATAAGCGCTGCGCCAGCAATTGCCGCAGCACCCCGCGCCAGGCTTGATCGGATAGATCGGCGCCGATGCCGAACACGCTCAACTGATCGTGCGACGATTGCTTGATGCGCTCGTTCGATTTGCCGCGCAGGATGTCGATGATGTGGCCCGCGCCATAACGCTGGCCGCGTTCCTTCCACAAGCGATACACGGCCGACAGCACTTTTTGCGCCGCCACGGTGCCATCCCAAGCCTCCGGCGGATCGAGGCACACATCGCAATTGCCGCAAGGACCGGTGTGCTGGCCGAAGTATTCGAGCAGGCGCACGCGGCGGCACGTGACCGTTTCGCACAAGCCCAGCATCGCATCGAGCTGCTGCCCGAGGCGGCGGCGATAAGCATCGTCGCCAGGCGACTCGTCGATCATGCGGCGTTGCTGCACCACGTCCTGCAGGCCGTACGCCAGCCAGGCCGTGGCGGGCAAGCCGTCGCGGCCGGCGCGGCCGGTTTCCTGGTAGTAGCCTTCCACCGACTTGGGCAGATCGATGTGCGCGACGAATCGCACATCGGGCTTGTCGATGCCCATGCCGAACGCAATGGTGGCCACCATGACAATGCCGTCTTCGCGCAAGAACCGCGATTGATTTTGAGCCCGCACGGCCGGGCTCAAGCCGGCGTGGTAATGCAGGGCATTGACGCCCTGCGAACACAGAAACTCGGCGGTATCCTCCACTCGCGAGCGCGACAGGCAATACACCACGCCGGCCTCGCCCGCGTGCTCGGTGCGAATCAGCTCGATGAGCTGGCGGCGCACATCGTTTTTCTCGACGATGCGATAGCGGATGTTGGGACGATCGAAACTGGCGACGAAATGCTCGGCGTGATCGAGCGACAGACGCTGCGCGATTTCGACGCGCGTCTCGGCGGTCGCGGTGGCGGTGAGCGCAATGCGCGGCACATCCGGCCAGCGCTCGTGCAGCATCGACAGCCCAAGATACTCCGGCCGGAAGTCGTGGCCCCACTGCGACACGCAATGGGCCTCGTCGATGGCAAACAGCGAAATCCGCCCTTCCGACAGCATGTTCAGGCAGCGATCGGTGAGCAGGCGTTCAGGCGCGACATAGAGCAGATCGAGGTCGCCGGCCAGAAACGCCTGTTCGACCTCGCGCGCCACTTTCCAGTCTTGAGTGGAATTGAGAAACTCGGCGCGCACGCCCAATTCGGTCAGCGCATCGACCTGATCCTGCATCAACGCGATCAGGGGCGACACGACAATGCCGGTACCGGGCCGAGCGAGCGCCGGCACTTGGTAACAGAGGGATTTGCCGCCACCGGTGGGCATGAGCACCAGGGCGTCGCCACCAGCGATCACATGGTCGACGATGGCATGCTGGTCGCCCCGGAAAGATTCGTAGCCAAATACCCGCTGCAGAATCTCGAGGGCGCGCGAGTCTACGTCAACGTCCGACATGGGGGATCAAGAAAAGCATCATGGTCGAGAGTGTAAACCGGCTCACCAGCCCAAACCGAGCGTGCCCATAAAATCATCCACCGGCATCGTGAGCTTCACACCCATCTTGTATTCGCCCGACACGACCTCGCGATCGGCGCCGAGCGCCATGCGTACGCGCGGCGCCAGGGCCATGCTGTGCTGCACGCCATAGCGGCGTTCGGCCGACGCGTTGTTTTCCTGCAGACCGGAGTAAGTGCCGCTGAACGTGCCCCAGCCACTGATCGGCACACCGGCCGTCAGCGTATTGCGCGTCTGCCGCGCGCCCGCCGCGCCGTCTTCATAAGTGGCCAGGTCGGAAAAGCCCTGATCGATCTGTTCGTTGACGTAGCTCACCGTTACCGAGTGCGCGAGGTCGACCGAATAGCCCAGCCGGTAGCGGCGCGCATCGGACCGTTCGTAGGTGCTTTGCGTGGCGCCCACCTGGAACGTGCCCAGCGTGCCCGCCGTGTAGGTCGTGCCCAATCCCATTGCGGTGAGCGTCGGCGCCGTTTCGACCTGGCTTTCGAGCGTCATCGAGGGCGTGACGCCATAGCGCAGACTGCTGCTGCCGGCCGTGGCGCCATAGTCGAGCTTGCCCGCGCCGGCAGACAGATCGGTGTTGTCGATCCGGCCGACCATGGACGAATAGCCGAACTGGCCCTGCGACAGCGTGCGCGCCGAAGAAGACGACCAGTTTGAAAGCTGCACCCCACCGATCTGGGTCGACTGCCCCCACCACGGCGTATTCGAGGCCAGGCTCCCTACCGCGACGGTCTGGCCACTCTCGTTGCGGTACGTCATCGTGCGGGTATCGGTCGTCACGCCGGTCTGTGGGGTGAGCGATCCGAGCCACTTGCGTTGCGTGCGCCGGGGCGTGGGCATGATGACCTTATCGGCCGCGGCATGTCGTTCTTCCGGCGTGAGTTCGAGCACATAGGCCGCGTCGGCTTGCGCCACGACGGCCTCGTTGCCCAGGCGGCAACGCGCCTGCGCCATGTTGTCGATCTCCTCGCCGCCCACCACTACGCCATCGAGCTTGAGCCCGCCGCCGGCCTCACGCGCGCAGACGGTGGGATCGAGGGGCTCGATCGCCATGGCGACCGGCTCCGGAGCCTCGACCGGCATCGGCAACGCAGGCGCCAGCACGCCGATGCCCAGATTGCTTTGCGCCCAGGCGCTGCTGCCCGCGAACGCCATTCCCAGCAGCGCTCCCGCCAGCACGCCCGCCCGAAGCAACGGGCGCGAGCGGTGATCCGCGCGGCGCGCGGTTGTAGAGCGGGAATGGAGCTGAGAAATTGGGGTCACTAGCGCCTCGAAAAAAGCGAACGAAAGCGAACGTGGGAATCGATTCAGTTTACGTCATCGGGCGCTGCACTGCAGCAGAACCGGGCTGCGTTTGCCGCGCCCGCGTTCATTTCAAACGGTTTCGCGCGCTTGCTCCCCGAGCGGCTAGAGGCGATGATGCGGCATGGACGCCCCTCACACAAAATTACTGGTCGTCGACGACGATCCGGCACTCCGTCAGTTGCTGGCCGATTATCTCAATCGTCACGGCTATGACACCCTGCTTGCGCCCGACGCCAACGATCTGGCAGAACGCATCATTCGCTACAGCCCCGATCTCATCGTGCTCGACCGCATGCTGCCCGCCGGCGATGGTGCCGACGCCTGCCGCCGTCTGCGCGAACAGGGCGAAGATATTCCCGTGATCCTGCTGACCGCGCGCGACGAGGCGGTCGATCGCATCATCGGCCTGGAGGCGGGCGCCGACGACTATCTGGGGAAGCCGTTCGACCCGCGCGAGTTACTGGCGCGCGTCGAGGCGGTGTTGCGCCGCAAGCGCGGCCCCTCGGCACTCACGAAGGATGCGCCGGTCAACTTCGGCCCCTTCACCTTCGACCCCGTCCAGCGGCAACTGTTGCGCGAAGGCGTGCAGGTCAAGCTCACCGGCGGCGAGATCAACCTGCTCGAAGCCCTGGTGCGCAACGCCGGCAAGCCGCTGTCGCGCGAACGCCTGCTGGCGCTGGCGCGTGACGACGACGCCGGCGAGCGCAATGACCGGGCGATCGATATCGCCGTGCTGCGTCTGCGCCGCGCCATCGAGGTGGATCCCAAGCAGCCCCGCTGGATTCAAACCGTTTGGGGTATCGGTTACCGGTTTGCCCCCTGATGGCGTGGACGTCCTGGTTCCATCGCTCGTGGCGGCATAGCCGGCGATTCTTGCCCAAATCGCTGCGCGGCCGCCTGACGCTGCTGGTGCTGGGCACCGTGCTCGTGGCCCAGGCGGCCACACTGACCACCGTTTCGTATTACCGCGACAAGTTCATGGAGGACGTGGCGCTCGATTACATCGTCACCACGATTCGCACCTTGCGCGCAGCCGTATCCCAGGTTCCGGCCGAAGAGCGGGCCGAGTTCGTCCGCAACGCCTCGCAGAACCAGTGGCGCCTGTGGTCACGCACGCTGCCGGCCGAGGCGCGTCTGCAGCGCCAATGGCGCCGCCGCGAAGATGGCGACATGCCTCCCCCGCCCCCGCCCGACGACGTGCGCCGCGATCTGCGTTCGCTGGTGCGGCAACTCAACGCGCTGCTCAATGACGGCACGCGCGTGGCACTGTCGCGCGGGCCGGATCCGGAAGTCTTCATCTCGCTGGCGCCCAATACGAGTACCGACGATGGCCCCCAATTGCGCGAATGGCTGGTGATTCCGCTGGAGCGCCTGGATCCCCCCATCTCCACGCCGTTGATCGTGGTGTGGCTGGGCGGGCTGGGCGTGCTGTTGCTGCTGGCGGCGACATTTTCCTGGCATATTGCGCGCCCCCTCACGCGGCTGGCCGAGGCGGCCGATCGGCTGGGCGAGGGCAAGCCGCAACGCGTGTCGCCCTCCGGCCCGTTCGAAACACGCGCACTGGGCGAGCGGTTCAACGCCATGCTCGACGCGCTGGCTGAGGCGGAATCCGTTCGCCGCACGCTGCTGGCCGGGTTGCCGCACGACCTGAAGGGGCCACTCTCGCGCATGTGGCTGCGCATTGAAATGGCCGATGACCCCGCCCTGCAAACCGGGTTGCGGCACGATCTTCAGGATATGCAGCGCATGGTCGATCAATTCATCGGCTTCGTGCGCGGCACCGATCCCGGCACCTACCGCTTCGCGCCCATGCTGCTCAACGAATGGCTGCCCGAACGCGTCACGGCCTGGACCAGCGTGGGCAGCCCGGTGGTGCTCACGCCGTTACCCGAACGCACCATTACCGTACAGGGCGACGCGGTCGCACTGGCGCGTTTGCTGGACAACCTGATCGGCAACGCCTTGCACCACGGTGCGCCACCGGTCGAGGTGCATGTGGAACGTCTGGAAGACACCGTGAGGCTCACCGTGCGCGATCATGGCGAAGGCATCGCGCCCGACCGGCGCACCGAAGCGCTGCGGCCATTCGCGCGGCTCGACGATGCGCGCACGCGCACGGGCAGCGTGGGCCTCGGCCTGGCGCTGGTGGACGCGATCGTGCGCGCGCATCGTGGGGAACTGGTGCTGGCCAATGCCGACACGGGTGGCCTGCAAGTCGTGATCACCTTGCCTTTGGCCGCCGATACGCCCTCACCGGCATTGCAAGCCTGACGGGCCAGTTTTGAAATGACCGGCCGGGCCAGAAGGCGCTGCGCAACGCGCCGGTACTTCATCGTCAGCGCACGCCCCGCCCTTCGCCACGCCTTCCCGTTAACCGTGGCCGGTTCGAGAAGTGTTCGATCCCAAACGGCACGACCGGATCGGTCCTCAAGCCTTCAGTTGCGCAGCACTTCGTCGCTGAACACCGAGCGGTACGCCAGCAGGTTGAACACCAGCATCACCGGCACGGCAACGCCCACGCCCACCAGCACCAGCCGTAGCACATCGGTATTGGCGGCCGCGTCCCACAGCGTGAGATCGTCAAGAATCAGATAGGGGAACAGGCTGAATGCCAGCGCCCCGACCATCAAGGCCAGCAGGCAGATACACAGCAGAAACGGCGCGGCGCGCAGGCTGCGCGCCCGGCCCGCCACGATCCGCGTGAGAATCATCTCGATGGCCACGAAGCAGCCCAGCAGCAGTACCCAGGTTGAAATCGCCACGCCGATGTGAGCCAGATTGCTCCACTTGTAGAAGATGCCCGCGTTGGCCAGGCCGAGCGTGACCGCGATCGCGATCATGCCTGCGGCCGTCCAGCGCACCGCGTGCCGGCCCCAGTTGGCCGCACGCTGCTGCAAGGCACCCCGCACGCGCATGATCACCCAACTCGAGCCCAGCAGCACATAGGTGGCCACGGCGCAGAAGCCCACGAAGACGGCAAACCACCCGTAACCGGCCACCGTTTGATACCCGGTGACGATGCGTCCGAGCGCCATGCCCTGTCCGAACGCCGTCAATACCGATCCCGCCCAGAAGCCCCAGAGCCACCACGACTTGTGCTCGGTACGGGCGCGGATCCGTAACTCGAAACACGCCGAGCGCAGCACCGTGCCGATCACCATCGCCGTCAACGGCCCGTACAACTGGCCCAGCACAGCACCCCAGCCGAAAGGAAACGCCGCCACAAAGAGACCGACGCCTAGCAGCAACCAGAATTCATTGGCGTCGCGCCAGGGGCTGAGCAGATTCATCATGCGGCCGCGCTCTTCCGCCGGCGCCCAAGCCAGGAGGATGCCGACGCCGATGTCGAAGCCGTCGAACACGGTGCCTGCCAGCACAAGCAGAAACAACATCCCCATAAACGCGAGCGGCATCCAGAATGCGGCATCGCCCGGGTTCAGGCCCATCGAGGCGGCGAGCGTGGCGATCATGCGGCGCGTCCTACTTTACGAACAGGGATGACGCCGTACCGGGCGGCATGAAACAACATCGCCAGGAAGGCGACGATCAGCAACACGTACAAGGCGGTGTAGCTGGTGAGCGCCAGGGCGAGCGACCCGGATGCGGCCGGCCCCAGGATTTCCGTTTGGGTAACCGTACCGTTGACGGCATACGGCTGCATGCCGAAAAGATAGATCCACGTATGCAACACCCCCGACAGGCTGCCCGCAAACATCAGCAGACTGACGCCGCGCAGGCTGGCGCGCGACAACACCGACGGGTCAAAACCGCGATTGCGCACGCGCAGGAATACCACCCAGGCCGTGAGCCCCATGACGATGGCCAGCAGCACCGCCACGCGCACCGTGAAGAAGATCGGCCCCACCGGCGGATGCATGCCGGAATAGGTGTCCAGGCCCTGGAACTGCCCGGTGATGGCATCCTGGCCGAGCAAGGTGCTGCCGTGAGCGACGGTCACGTCATGGCGCGTGCGTTTCTGGCGCGAATCGGGGATCCCCCACAGCGTGAAGCTGGGCTGCGCTCCGGTTTCCCAATACGCCGCCACGGCGGCAGCCTTGGCCGGCTGGTGCAGCGCGGTGACGCGTGCGCTGCCTACGCCCACCGGCACCTGCAGCACCACCGCCAGCGCCCCCAGCACCACGGCCGCCTTGAACGCCAGCTTTTCGGCATGATCGAGAGGCCGGCGCAAGGCCTGCCAGGCCGTGACGCCCATGATCAGAAAGGCGGCCGCCAGGGCCGAAGTGAGTGCGAACAGCCCCAGTTGCCACCCGAGTGCGGGATTGAACACCACCGCGGGCCAATCGAAGACTTGATAACGGCCGTCGAAAAACCGGGCGCCGGTCGGCGTTTCGAGCCAGGACTGCAGCACGACCACCCAGAACACGGCAGCCATCTGCCCGATGGCCACCATGAAAATCGAAAACGTGTGCACGGCGGGCGAGACGCGGCGCTGGCCAAACAGCATCACCCCGAGAAAACACGACTTGAAGATGAACACGGACAGGACGGCGTACCCGATCAGGGGGCCCGCCACGTTGCCGATCTTGTCCATCAGGCCCGCCCAGAGGCTGCCGAGCTGGAACAGCAGCGGCACGCTACCCGCCAACGTCAGCACGAAGGCCAGCGCATAGACGCGCACCCAGAACCGGTATGCAGCCGTCCAGCCCGGATCGCGGGTGACCCGGGCGCGCCATTTGAAGAACAGCAGCACCCACGCCAGGGCCAGCGTCATCGGTAGGAAAAACGCCAGGAAGCTTGCGCTGCCCGTGAACTGAATCCGGGCGAGTTGCAGGGGAGAGATATCCATGATGGCCGCTAGTGTAGAGCGACTTCAACCCGGATGGGCCGGTGCGCCGCGCCCCGTTCTCCAGACGTGGCAAAATGATCCCTTTGCTGCTGCACGCTACCTCCTCCGAGCATGACCTCCCCCACCACTCCGACACCGCCCGCGAACTTCCTGCGCCACATCATCGATGCCGATCTGCGTGCCGACCGCTATCAAGACAAGCGGTGGTCCGGCAAGCCGGGGCCTGCCCGTCAACAACAGGCTGGGGAACTCGATCCTGCCCGCATTCGCACGCGGTTCCCGCCGGAACCCAACGGCTACCTGCATATCGGACACGCCAAGGCCATTTGCCTGAACTTCGGGCTGGCGCGCGATTTCGGTGGCGTCTGCCACTTGCGCTTCGACGACACCAATCCCGAGAAGGAAGAGCAGGAGTACGTCGACGCCATCATCGAAGCGGTGCACTGGCTGGGATTCGACTGGAAGACGCCGACCGAAGAGAACCTGTACTTCGCCAGCGACTACTTCGACGACATGTATGACTTCGCCGAAGCGTTGATCGCGGCGGGCCATGCCTACGTCGACGAACAAAGCGCCGAACAGATCCGCGCCTTGCGCGGCACGCTTACCGAAGGTGGCCAGAATTCGCCCTTCCGCGACCGCCCTGCCGACGAATCGCTCGCCCGTCTGCGCGAAATGCGCGACGGCCAGCATCCGGATGGCAGCATGGTGCTGCGCGCGAAGATCGACATGAAGTCGCCCAACATCAATCTGCGCGATCCGGTGCTGTATCGCGTGCGCCACGCCACCCACCATCGCACGGGCAACAAGTGGTGCATCTATCCGATGTACAGCTGGGCGCACCCGGTGGAAGATGCCCTCGAGGGCATCACACACAGCATCTGCACGCTCGAATTCGAGGATCAACGACCGTTTTACGACTGGATCCTGGCGCGTCTGGCCGAGCTGGGCAAGCTGGCCGAGCCGCTGCCGCACCAATACGAATTTGCGCGCTTGAACCTGAGCTACATCGTCACCAGCAAGCGCAAGCTGCTGCAGTTGGTGCGCGAAGGGCACGTGGACGGCTGGGACGACCCGCGCCTGCCCACCCTCTTCGGGCTGCGCCGCCGCGGCTACACCGCTGCCTCGATCCGCCTGCTATGCGATCGCTCGGGTGCCTCGAAATCGGACTCGCGGCTGGATTACAGCCTGCTCGAACAAGCCGTACGCGACGATCTGGATCCGATCGCCGCGCGCTCGGTGGCAGTGCTCGATCCCCTCAAGCTGGTCATCACCAATTATCCGGAAGACGCCGAGGAACCTTGCACGGCGCAAATCAATCCGCACAATGCCGAGGCCGGCCTGCGCCATTTTCCCTTCACGCGCGAGCTGTGGATCGAGCGCGACGACTTCCGCGAAGATCCGCCCAAGAAATATTTCCGCCTCTTCCCCGGCAACACGGTGCGCCTGAAGTATGCGTACGTGATCAAGTGCACCGATTTCGTCAAGGATGCCGACGGCAATGTGACGGAGGTGCATGCCGAGTACATCCCAGACACCAAGAGCGGCACGCCGGGCGCCGACAGCGTCAAGGTGAAGGGCAACATTACGTGGGTGAGCGCACGTCACGCCATCCCCGCCACGATCCACCTGTACGACCGGTTGTTTACCGACCCCCATCCCGACGGCGGCGACAAGGAATTCCTGGATTTCATCAATCCGAATTCCAAGCGAACGGTTCAAGGGTGGCTCGAGCCGGGCAGTTACGCCGCGCCGGGTACCGCGTGGCAGTTCGAGCGACTGGGGTATTTCACCGCCGATCGCGAAACGTCCACGCCCGAAAATCCCATCATCAATCGCACGGTGACGCTGCGCGATTCTTGGGGCACGACGGCGGGCTGACGTTTTTGGGCGGCCACGCGATGGCCGCCCGGGAACGCCGTGCGGTCCGGCGCGTCAACTTTCGTCGTCGCGGCCGAGATCGGTCGACCGGTGCGTTTGCGCAGCCGATTGGTCGATAGGGAGCGACGATTCGCCGGCTTCGGGCAGCATGCCCTTGCGCTGTGCGTCACCTGTGGGATCGCGCTGCTTTTCGCTGGCCGGTTCCGGCTTGTGCGCGGCCTCGTAGGTTTCTTCAGTGTCGGCCTTGCCGGGACGATCCGGGTCGGGCAGCGCGCTGGCATCGTCGTCATATCCCTTGGCGGCTGCGTCCAACTGCTGGCGCTCCTGCTCGCTCAACGCGCGCGGCGCGGCTTCCTTGGTCGGCAAATCGGATTTCATAAGACCTCCTGGTTGGACTCTTCGCCGTTCGCGCAAGGCTTATGCCTGTTGTACGACCATTGCGGGTTATCATGCCCGACATTCATTCACCGGCCCGGTGTAACCGCCGCGGCTCGTCTTTGCGCTACCCATGACCGCTGATTCCCTCGCGCTCGATTTCAAGAGCGCCACCCTTTACGCCGTACGCGTCGTGCTGCACCGTGCGGACGTCGGCGATCTGCTCGCCGCTCTGCAAAAACGGATGCACGATGCAGGCAGCTTCTTCGAAAACGAACCCGTCGTGATCGACGCCTCGCGCGTCGAAGACGTGATCGACTGGACGCGTCTGCTCGAGGCGCTGCGAACGCATCATCTGCCCCCGATCGGCGTCGTGGCAACCGGCGAAAACCTGGCTGCAGCACAGCGCGCCGGCCTCACGCCCGTCGAGATCTCGATCCCCGCAGCGCGGCCCGCGCAAAACAACGCCGCCTTGGCGGCCGACAACAGCGATGCACCCGTACCCAGCGTACCGGCCGCTGCGGTGGCCGAAGCGCCTACGCCAACCGATACCGGATCGACCGCTGTGGTCACGGCTGTCGGTGCATCCGATAGCGACGCGCCCGCCGCAGGTGAGATAGCGTCTGCCGAAGTGACCGCACGTGAAAACGGCGGCACGGACACCGCTGCGGCTGGAAGCGAGAACACCGCCGCCAGCGGTGGCGCCGGCAAGCAACCGCGCCTGGCGCGTGAAGCGCAACCCGCCGGCGATGCCGGCCGGCCCAATGCACGCCCGCCGCAGTCGTCTTCGGCCTTGGTGATTACCAAGCCGCTGCGCTCCGGCCAGCGCGTTTACGCCCGCCATACCGACCTGATCGTGATCGGCATGGTGAGCCGTGGCGCAGAAGTGATCGCCGACGGCAATGTGCACGTCTATGGACCCCTGCGCGGCAAGGCCATGGCCGGCGCGCGCGGCGACACCTCCGCCCGCATCTTCACGACCGAACTCGATGCCGAACTGTTGGCCGTCGCCGGCGTGTACCGCGTGGTCGAAGATAAATTCGATGCTTCTCTTCATAACCATCCGGCGTTGATCCGCCTGGATGGCGATACCTTACGAATCGAAGGTCTAAAAGCCTGACTAACGTGTCGTCACGTCCCGTCCTCGCATTTTGCTTTACGATACGCCGATTATTTTTCAAGACATAAGGGCTTCATCCTCATGACACGCATAGTTGTGGTGACTTCCGGCAAGGGCGGGGTTGGTAAGACCACCACCAGCGCAAGCTTCTCGTCCGGGCTGGCCATGCGGGGCCACAAGGTCGCCGTGATCGACTTCGACGTCGGCCTGCGCAATCTCGACCTGATCATGGGCTGCGAACGACGGGTCGTATACGACTTCGTCAACGTCATCCAGGGCGAAGCCACCCTGAATCAAGCGCTGATCAAAGACAAGCAAGTCGAAACCCTGTTCGTGCTGCCCGCTTCGCAGACGCGCGACAAGGATGCCCTCACGATGGAAGGCGTCGAGAAAGTCATCAATGACTTGAAAGACATGGGTTTTGACTACATCGTCTGCGATTCGCCGGCGGGTATCGAAACCGGCGCCCTGATGGCCGCCTATTTTGCCGATGACGCGTTGGTCGTGACCAACCCGGAAGTGTCTTCCGTGCGCGACTCGGATCGGATCCTGGGCATTCTGTCGGCCAAATCGCGCCGCGCGGTGCAGGGCGATGAGCCGGTCAAGGAATTCCTGCTGCTCACCCGCTACAACCCGAAGCGCGTCGACGAAGGCGAGATGCTGTCGTTGAAGGATATCGAAGACATCCTGCGCATCAAGCTGATCGGTGTGATTCCGGAATCGGAATCGGTATTGCAAGCTTCCAACCAGGGCTTGCCTGCTGTGCACCTGACCGGCACCGACGTGTCGGAAGCCTATAAGGATGTGGTGTCGCGCTACCTGGGCGAAGAAAAGCCGCTGCGCTTCGTGGACTACCAGAAGCCGAGCTTTCTGAAGCGCCTGTTGGGAGGTAAATGACGATGTCTTTTCTGTCGTTTTTGATCGGCCAGAAGAAAACCTCGGCGAACGTCGCCAAGGAACGGCTGCAAATCATCCTTGCGCATGAACGGCGCGGGGGCGGCTCGCCCGACTACCTGCCGCAACTGCAACAGGAACTGATCGCCGTTATTTCCAAGTACGTGAAGATCGACCCCAACGACATCAAGGTTCACCTTGAGCGGCAAGACACGCTGGAAGTGCTGGATATCAAGATCGAGATGCCCCAGCCCAGTACCGACAAGGTCTGAGCAAAGCGCCATGCGGCATCCTCAGGGTGCTGCATACAGGCCGCACACGCGCTTGTCCGTACCTGGGTTGTCCGCAACCCGACATCATCGATCGACAAGAAAAAAGCCTGCATCGCGAGATGCAGGCTTTTTTTCCGATGCGTGCCGACTACGGTGCATGGTGCACCGCCCCGCTTAGCGGCGCTTGCCGACCTGATCGCCGATCACGCCACCGATGGCCGCGCCACCGACGGTGCCCAGCACGCCGCCGTTGGTGATCACAGCGCCCGCCACACCACCGAGGCCCGCGCCCGTGACGGTGCTCTTCTGACGACCGCTCATGCTGTCCCACGACGAGCAACCAGCGGCAGTCGCCGACAACAGGCACACAGCAACGATCTTGGAAAGCGATTGAATTTTCATAGCATGCTCCTGTTAGCAAACCGGACCCGTCACCCTCGCGGGTTCGATTGCACCGGTAATACGAATGTTGTTGTAACGGCGTTCAGGATCGCAAATGCCGGACCGGGTTGCTGTTAGGTTTCCCCAGGAATTGTGTCAAGCGGTGTTGAATACTGCGAAAACCCCGATCCCTATTTCAATCGGGGCTTTGCCGTTAAGCAGATGTAACCGGACTACCCGCATTTACAACACGAAAGATCCGGTTCGAACGCTGCTTTACTTCAACGCCTTGTAGCGCAAACGCTTGGGCGCGGCACCCTCTTCACCCAGACGACGCTTCTTGTCCGCTTCGTATTCCTGATAGTTGCCGTCGAAGAAGACCACTTCCGAATTGCCTTCGAACGCCAGGATGTGCGTGGCGATACGATCGAGGAACCAGCGATCGTGGCTGATGACCATCACGCAACCCGGAAACTCGAGCAATGCATCCTCGAGCGCACGCAAGGTTTCGACGTCCAGATCGTTGGACGGCTCGTCCAGCAGCAATACGTTGCCGCCGGCGATGAGCGTCTTGGCCATGTGCAGGCGCCCGCGTTCACCGCCCGACAATTGACCCACTTGCTTGTTCTGGTCGCCGCCCTTGAAGTTGAAGCGGCCCAGATAGGCGCGCGAGCCGATTTCAAATTTGCCCACGGTGAGCACATCGGCGCCATCGGACACTGCGTCGAACACGGTTTTGCCGTCTTCCAGCGAGTCGCGCGACTGGTCGACAAAGGCCAGTTGCACGGTCTTGCCGATGGCGACCTCGCCGCTATCCGGCGTTTCGCGGCCGGCGATCATGCGGAACAGCGTCGACTTACCGGCGCCGTTGGCACCGATGATGCCCACGATGGCACCCGGCGGCACCTTGAAGCTGAGATTGTCGATCAATAAGCGATCGCCGTAGGCCTTGCTCACGCCCTTGAACTCGATCACTTCATTGCCCAGGCGCTCGCCCACGGGAATGAAAATCTCGGATGTTTCGTTGCGCTTCTGGTACTCGTAGGACGACAGTTCCTCGAAACGTGCCATCCGCGCCTTGGCCTTGGCCTGGCGGCCCTTGGGATTCTGGCGCACCCACTCGAGTTCTTTCTTGATCGTCTTCTGACGAGCGGATTCGGTGGACTCTTCCGTCTTCAGGCGGTCTTCTTTCTGCTCGAGCCACGAGCTGTAGTTACCCTTCCAGGGGATGCCGTAGCCGCGATCCAGTTCGAGAATCCATTCGGCGGCGTTATCCAGGAAGTAGCGATCGTGGGTCACGCCCACCACGGTGCCGGGAAACTTGTGCAGAAATTGCTCCAGCCATTCGACGCTTTCGGCATCGAGGTGGTTGGTGGGCTCGTCCAGCAGCAGCATATCGGGCTTGGACAGCAGCAGTTGGCACAACGCCACGCGCCGCTTTTCGCCGCCCGACAGGTTGCCGACCTTGGCATCCCAGGGCGGCAGACGCAGCGCATCGGCCGCGATTTCCATCTGCAGTTCGATATCGTCGGCGCCGCTGGAGGCGGCAGCCGAAATGATGGCTTCCAGATTGGCCTGCTCGGCCGCCAGCTTGTCGAAATCGGCATCCGGCTCGGCGTATTCGGCGTACACCTCGTCCAGGCGCTTGCGTGCGCTCACGACTTCGCCCAGTCCGGCCTCGACCGCCTGACGCACGGTATCGTCGGGTGCGAGCTGCGGTTCCTGCGGCAGATACCCGATCTTGATGCCGGGCATCGGGACGGCATCGCCCTCGATCTCGGTATCCACACCCGCCATGATCTTGAGCAGCGTGGACTTGCCGGAACCGTTCAAACCGAGCACGCCGATCTTGGCGCCCGGGAAAAACGACAGCGAGATATCGCGCAGAATCTGGCGTTTCGGCGGCACGATCTTGCCGACGCGGTGCATGGTATAGACGTATTGAGCCATGAGTGTTTTATGATGGTGAATGCGGTGAATCCAGCATTGTAGAGGTGCGACCTGCCGGCGTCATGTTTTGCCGGCTCACGGTCCAGTTCCGATACGCCTTCGCCGCGCTCATATCCGTTGTAGGAAAAATAGTATGTCCGCTACCGCCACGCCGCCGCCCCGGTCGCCCCAATTCAGCCAGGATGAACTGGCGATGTTGTCGAAAACCGCCGATGCGCTCAGCGCTTACCTGGGCAAACCGGTCCTGGCCGAAGTCGGCCAATCCGACGCCGGCACCGAATGGGTCACCTTCGGCGTGCCGATCGACGAGCAAGCCGAAACCGATGAGGCCCATGCGCACGTGCAATTGGGCGGCCCGGCCTCGCGGCTGCTCGGCAACCGCGGCGGACTGCCGATGTCGGACAACGTCACGTACGACTGTGCCTACCTGTGGGCCATCGAGATCTCGGTCACTGCCGACGAACGTTTCGTGAAGCTCGACCATGACGGCGAAGAGTCGGCCTGGTCGGACGACCTGATCGACGTGCTGCCGTTCGGCTTGAGCGACGACGATCTGGTCGATGACGATGAAGACGACGACACTGATGACGACGAGGACGACGACATCACCGGCACCGGTGCGTCGCCGTTGTCGCCCGATTCCGAAACGCACCCCTGGGGCAAACGCCGGCATTGAACGCCAAGGCAGCGGGGGCGCTGCCCGCCACCCTGCCTATGCAGCCTTGCTGCCCCGCTCCCGCTTATGGCGCTCGTACAGCGCCCACCCCAATGGCCACGTGAGCCACACCATCAGCCGGCTGAACGGCTGCGTCAGCGGGTAACGCCCGATCACGTCGCCGTGGCCCGCCCGTTGCGCCGATCGGGCAAACCGGGTGAACCGTGCGGCAGTCATCGTGAAGGTCATCGGGTCGTACCAGAACGATGCGGCATGATGCTGCAGCGTGATCCAGTTCAGCAAATACAGACCGACGGCGTGGCGATTGCCGGCCTGGCGCCGATCCGACAATGATCCGGGCGTGGGATGGTACACGCGCACCACCTGGTTCACGAACCGGTTGAGATACCCCGCCCGGGATATCGCCCACCACACGAAACTTTCGGGCACGAAGCCGGGCACATCTTCCGGAAACGGAAACTGACGCAGTACGTCGACCCGCTGACAGCCGAATTTTTCGCCGCGCACGCGATGCTTGAGTGCCATTTCCGCGGCCGGGCAATCGAACACATCGGCCGGAAACAGATCGCCCACCACCTTGCCATCGGGCCGCGCACAGAGGCCGGTGACGCCGATGAAGTTGCCGCGCTGCTCATCGCCGATGGCGTCCCAGATTTTCTTCAGCCGCGCCAGGGTGTCGCGGGTGAGCTCATCGTCGTCGTCCAGAACCACAAGCAGTTCGCCGCGCGCCTCACGCACGCCGTGATTGAAGGCGGTCTTCTTGTGCGCGTTTTCCTGCCAGACGTAACGAATGGGAAAGGCAGACTCGGCTGCCCACGCCAACACCTGCTCGCGCGTGGCGTCGGTCGATCCGTCGTCCACGACAAGCCACTCGAAGTCGCGATAGGTTTGCGCGGCGAGCGACGCGTAGGCGCGCTTGAGCACGTCGACGCGGTTGTAGGTCGTGGTGAGAACGGTAAAGGCGTACTGCGAAGCCTGCATAGGCGAATGATCCTTGACCCGGGCAAAAACGGTCGCCCGGCGGGGCACAGTGTAAAGCTTGGTCGGCACAGGCGGTACACTGGGCTTCTCGAACCGGTTTTCAACCATGAACGCGCCCTCCGTCCAGCTCAACGACATCGCCCTGTTTGTCGAAGTCGCCAAGCGCCGCAGCTTTACGTTGGCCGCGCAGCACCTGTCCATTCCCACCTCCACGTTGTCGCGCCGCATCCTCGCCCTTGAAGACGCGGTCGGCATGCGGCTGCTCAACCGCAACACCCGCCGTCTCGATCTGACCGAGGCGGGCGCCGTGTACCTCGAACGTTGCCAGTTTCTCATCGAAGAAGCGCGGCTCGCGCACGAGCCTCTGCTGGCCCTGTCGCGCCAGCCTCATGGGCTGCTGCAGGTGGCCATGCCGCAAAGCCTGGGCGCGCTCATCCTGCCCAATGCATTGGGTGCCTTCATCGCGCAATATCCCGACCTGGACTGCGCCTTCGATCTCAGCATGCGCTCCCCCGCCACGCGCGACGGCGGCTTCGACGTGATGATTCACTTCGGCCAGCTGCCTGAGGTGGTCGAGGGTGACGTCCGCGAATTGGTCTCGCTCGATCAGCATCTCTATGCGTCGCAGGCCTATCTGGATCGTTACGGCACACCGCGTACGCCCGACGACCTCAGTCATCATCAATGCCTGCGCTCGACGGCAGGCCAGGAGCACTCGACATGGACGTTGGCGGGCGCGGACGATCAGCGAATCGATGTGCCCGTCACGGGCCGTATCGCGGCCAATAGCGTCAGTATGGGGAGCGTGCTGGCGGGCTTGGGCTTGGGGATCACCCGCCTGCCGCAGTGCCGCGCCATGCTGCCGGCGCTCACACAGAACAGCCTGCATCGGGTGCTGCCCGAGTGGCGGGTCGCGCCCGTGTCGATCTACGCAATCTGCCCGTCGCCGCTGCTGCCGGCGAAAACGCGGGCCTTTCTGTCATTCATCGAGCCGCTGCTGGCGCCGTTGCAACCCGGCGAGCTCGAGCTCGCCCGGGAACGCACGCAAGCGGCCGCGCAACCGCACACGCAAGAAAGCGCATCGGCGCGCGCATGATGTGCGGCACCGTCAACGGCAAACGCGGTATCGGGCGGATGCCAGCGATGCCGGGCGCGGGGGGCGCGTGGGGCGCGTGCGACGTGTGGTGCGGGACGCCTGAGACGAGACGCTAAAAACGGATCGTGTGGGGCGAGACGCGTGGCGCGAGCGCAAAAAAAAGCCGCAGCCCTTGGCGGGTGCAGCTTTTTTCGCGGCGATTTGGATGGCGGGTTGCGTGTGCCGGCAAAGGTACAACAGCAAAGGCACAACGGCAGAAGTACAACGGCGGAAGTACATCGGCGGAAGTACCACGGCAGAGGTACAACGAACGGCCATCCGAAGCCTGTCCAGCGTGGGCGCGTGGCGTTGAAACGCCCGCGCCGGTTCAAGCAAAAAGCTTAAACGCGCTTGATCTTTTCCAGCATCTTGAACACGCCCTTGGGCGAGTTGATGAAGAGGCGCTTGAAGGCCTTGCCCAGGCAACGGCGTTCCAGGGTATTGCGACGTACGCGCTTGCGTTCAGCCATGATGATCTCCGTGAGGTAACACGCGCCACCTGCAAACGGCTGACGCTAATGAATGAGTTAACCCACGATTCTACAACGAAATTGGGCCATTGACCTAACTGCGGCAGACGAGCGTTGTCAGGAGGCCCACAACGTGGGCTGCCCGCATCGCGGATGTGCGGGTCGGTCGATCAGGCCGCCGCCAACGCCGCCCGCACAGTGGCTGGCCGCGGAATGGGCGCTACCGCACCGAATCCAGTGGTCGACAACGCCGCCGCCATGTTCGCGTAAGCGACAGCAGCGGGCCAATCGTCACCCGCGATCACCCGGGCCAGCAGACTGCCGGCAAAGCAATCGCCCGCGCCGGTGGCGTCCACGCTTTTCACGCGGTGCGGCGCAAACGTTTGCGGGGCATCGCGCCCGGTATCCAGCAACACGCCGTCAGCGCCGAGCTTGAGCACGACGACGCCCTTCACACCCTGCGCCCGGATCCAGGCCAGGATGGCTTGCGGGTCGTCCAGGCCGATCAAGGCGGTCATATCGCTGGTGCTGGGCAGAAACACATCCGCCTGGCGCATAGCTTCGAGCAACACAGCCCGAGCACGCGCCAGCGGCCACAGGGCCGGCCTCAGATTGGAATCGAACCACACGGGCACACCGGCCTCGTGCGCCTGGGCCATCGCGGCGAACACCGTATCGCACGCGCTATCGCTGATGCCCATGCTGATGCCCGAGGCGTACAGGCATTTGGCCGTGGCGATCACGCCCGCCGGGATATCGGACGGCTGCATCCGCGACGCGGCCGAGCCCCGGCGCAGATAGTTGAACGCGTGGCCGTGCTCGCCATGCTGCACGACATAGGCGCCCGTGGACGCCTGCACATCGGTGCGCACGTTGGACGCATCCACCCCTTCGATACGCCACAGCTCGCGCAACTGCTCGCCGAACGGATCGGCACCGACACGGGTGACGTAAGCCGTGCGGGCACCCTGCCGGGCGGCCGCGATCATGGCGTTGGAGGTGTCGCCCCCGAAGCCCTGCAGATAGTGCGGCTTGCCCGGCTCGGTTTGATTGAACTCGATCAGCGGCTCGCCGACGGCGACGATATCCACGTTGCCCAGAGCGGCGTTATCGAGCGAGACATCGATCGAGTCGACGTCGGGAATGGCGTTGCCGTCCTCGTCCACATCAACCACGCGTGGCTCCCTGGGTGGGCATCGCGGCTTCGCGGGTGCGCTGGATCTGGGCCACGAGCGCGCCCGTGTCGCGGGCGGCGAATGCCTCTTTGCCGTACAGGTTGCTGCCGATGCCCACGATGCGGGCGCCGGCGGCGAAATAGGCAGCCATGTTTTCCTCGGTCACCCCGCCCGTGGGGCAGAACGTGACGGACGGAAACACCGAGCGCAACGCCCCCAGATGCTTCGGCCCGCCGGTATCGGCCGGGAAGATCTTGACGATATCGGCACCCTCGGCCTGCGCAGCCAGCACCTCGGTGGGCGTGAATGCGCCCAACAGGCACAACGCATCCGCCGCATGCGCCAGATCGGCCAGACCGGGGATCACGGCAGGCGACACGATGAAATCCGCGCCGGCCACCAGAACGTCGCGCGCCTGGGCTTCATTGAGCACCGTGCCCACGCCAAGGATCACGCTATCGCCATGCTTGTCGCGCAGGGCGCGCAGCAGGGTGACGACGTCGGGAATCGTCCAGGTGAGTTCGAGCACACGGCAGCCGCCGGCGATCGCGACCTCGGCCGCGTAGGCGGCGCTGGACGCATCGGTGTAACGGAGCACGGGCACAACACGTGCATCGCAAACCGCATTGAACTTGGCAAGACGGTTCGCGCCGGCGGCGGAATCGGAAGTGGTCTGGACAGTGGACATGGCGGCATGGGTCTCATGGCGAAGTGGTCATCGATTATTTCACAGCCGCGCCCTACTGCTGGCGAATCTCGCCCCCATATCGGACAAATCCCCGGAAAGGCTACGATTAAGCATGAGCTCAGAAATCCGTATTGTTGGCGCACGCCAGAACAACCTCAAAAACCTCGATGTCACGCTGCAGACCGGCGAACTGGTCGTAATGACCGGGGTGTCGGGGTCGGGCAAGAGCTCGCTGGCCTTCGACACGCTGTACGCGGAAGGCCAGCGCCGCTACGTCGAAACCTTTTCGCCCTACGCGCGCCAGTTTCTGGACCGCATGGACAAGCCCCAGGTCGACCGGATCGAAGGCATCCTGCCGGCCATCGCCATCGATCAGACCAATCCGGTGCGCAGCTCGCGCAGCACCGTGGGCACGATGACGGAGCTCAATGACCATTTGAAACTGCTGTTCGCACGCGGCGCGGTGCTGTTTTCGCGCGGCTCGGGCCGCCGGGTTCAGCGCGACTCACCCGATACCATCCGCCGCACGCTGGCCGAGCGTCTGGCCGGGCTGAACGATCCGCGATTGGTGATCACCTTCCCGATTCGCATCCCGGCCAATTTCACCGAAGAAGAAGTGCTCGGCTTCCTGGAGAAGCAGGGTTACACCCGCGTGCACAGCGAAGAAGCCGTCCGCGTGCCCGAAGCCGGCGACCGCGTCGCGAAGTCGAAAGCCAAGTCCAAAAAGGCGACCGCCGACTCGGGCGCCACGCGCATCCTGAACGTGGTGCAGGACCGGTTTCGCTTTGGCACGGTCGAATCCGACCGGCTGGCCGAGGCACTGGAAACCGCGCTGCGCATGGGCGCGGGCCACGTGGCCGTGCGCGCCCTGGATGACGACGGCGTTGATGCGCACGTGTGGCAGTTCAGCGATCGCCTGCACGACGCCGATGACGACATCGAATACAGCGATCCGCTGCCCAGCACCTTTTCGTTCAATTCCCCCCTGGGCGCGTGCGAAAGCTGCCGCGGCTTCGGGCGAGTGATCGGCATCGACTTCGGCTTGGTGATTCCCGACGAATCCAAGACGTTGAAGGAAGGGGCGATCAAGCCCTGGACCACGCCCAGCTACAAGGAGTGCCAGGACGATCTGGAAAAATACGCGCCGCGAGCCGGCGTTCCCCTGGGCGTGCCCTGGCATGCCATGAAACCTGAGCATCGTCAGTGGGTGCTGCAGGGTGATCCCGATTTCAAGGGGGGCAGTCAGGCCTGGAAAACGCAGTGGTATGGCGTGGAGCGGTTTTTCGCATGGCTGGAGACGAAAGCCTACAAGATGCACGTGCGGGTGCTGCTCTCCAAGTACCGCAGCTACACGCCCTGCCCCACTTGCAAAGGCTCGCGCCTGAAGCGCGACGCGCTGCTGTGGCGCCTGGGCACCAAGGCGCAGGCCGATAGCGTGCTGCCCCCGGACGACGACCGCTACGCGCGCTTCATGCCGGTGCATGCCAGTTGGTCGCGCGAGCAGTTGAACGATCTGGACGGGCTGTCGTTTCACGACCTGATGCTCTTGCCGATCGAACGCGTGCGCGCGTTCTTTGAAAATCTGCGCTTCGAAGGCGCGCTGGATGCCGCCACCGATCTGCTGCTGACCGAGGCCCGCGCGCGGCTGAAATTCTTGTTCGATGTGGGGCTCGGTTACCTCACCCTGGACCGGCAGAGCCGTACGCTGTCGGGCGGCGAGGTGCAACGGATCAACCTCACCACCGCGCTGGGCACCTCCCTCGTCAATACCCTCTTCGTGCTCGACGAGCCGTCGATCGGCCTGCATCCGCGCGACATGCATCGCGTGGTCGAGGTCATGCATCGCCTGCGCGACGCCGGCAATACGCTCGTCGTGGTCGAACACGATCCGCAAGTGATGGTGGCGGCCGATCGCATTATCGATATCGGCCCGGGGCCGGGCGAACGCGGCGGCCATATCGTGTTCGACGGCACGCCCGAGGCGTTGCGCGACGCGCGCACCTTAACGGGCGATTACCTCGGCAACCGCCAGCGCGTGGAAGCGCCGCGGCCGATGCCGGTGGCGGAGAACACGCCGCGCCTGTTGCTCGAAGGCGCCACGGCCAACAACCTGCGCGATGTGTCGATCTCGATTCCGCTGGGCCGTCTGGTGTGCGTGACCGGCGTCTCCGGGTCGGGCAAATCGACGCTCATTCAGGATGTGCTGTTCCCCGCCTTGCTCAAGCAAAAAGGCAAGCCGTCCGAAGCGCCCGGTCCGTTCCGCCAACTGCTGGGGGCCGAACGCATCGCCGATGTGGTCATGGTCGATCAAACGCCGATCGGTAAAACGGCGCGCTCCAATCCCGCCAGTTACGTGGGTGCGTTCGACGCGATCCGCAAGCTCTTTGCACAGGCGCCGGTCAGCAAGGAACGCGGCTATACCGCCGGCACGTTCAGCTTCAATAGCGGCGATGGCCGTTGCCCCACCTGCGGTGGCACGGGCTTCGAGCACGTCGAGATGCAGTTCCTCTCCGACGTGTATCTGCGCTGCCCGGACTGCGACGGCAAACGCTTCCGTCCGGAAGTGCTGCAGGTTCGCGTCGAGCATCTGGGCCAATCGGCGGCCATCGACGATGTACTGGAGATGACGGTCAGCGAAGCGTTGCAGTTCTTCAAAGGATTGCGCGATGTGCAGACCGTCCTTGCGCCCCTGGCCGACGTGGGTCTGGAGTATGTGCGCCTGGGTCAGCCCGTGCCCACGCTATCGGGTGGCGAAGCGCAACGACTGAAGCTCGCCGGGCACTTGGCCGAAGCCGCCAAGAGCGGCATCTCGAGCGCGAAAGTGGCCAAGAAAGGCAGCTTGTTTCTTTTCGACGAACCCACGACAGGCCTGCACTTTGACGACGTCGCGCGGTTGATGCGCGCGTTTCGCAAGCTGCTGGCCGCCGGACATACCTTGCTCGTGATCGAACACAACCTGGACGTGATCCGGGCCGCCGATTGGCTCATCGATCTGGGCCCGGAAGGCGGCGATGCCGGCGGTCAGTTGATGGCATCGGGCACCCCCGAGGATGTGATGGCGGTTGCCGCTTCACATACGGGACGCGCTCTGCGTGAGTACACGCTCAATGTGCTCTCGCCCGAGCGCCATGCGCCGGCGGCGCGCGTCGGTGAACCGGCAGTGGCATATGCCGCGCAGGCGCTGGCCAGCCGCGACGATACGTACGCGAGCACGATCGTAGGCGAAGAGGAAGCCCCCGGCGAGGCTGGCGAGGCTGGCGATGGCGCGCGAGCGGCAGGCGGCCTTTTCAACGGCGGCGGCAGCGGCACACCGTTGCAGTCGTTGGTGCGCCGCCGGCGCAAGAATGCCGGCACGCAGGCCATCGAAATTCACAATGCCCGCGAGCACAATCTCAAGAACGTCACGGTCAATATCCCGCGCGACAAGTTCACGGTCATCACCGGCGTGTCGGGATCGGGCAAGTCCACCTTGGCGTTCGACATCCTGTTCAACGAAGGCCAGCGCCGCTATCTCGAATCGCTCAACGCGTATGCCCGCGCCATCGTGCAACCTGCCGGCAAGCCGGATGTGGACGCGATCTTCGGCATTCCGCCCACCGTGGCGATCGAGCAGCGGACGAGCCGCGGCGGACGCAAGTCCACCGTGGCCACGATGACCGAAATCCATCACTTCCTGCGCCTGCTCTACATGAAGCTGGGCACGCAGTACTGCCCGGATTGCCAGGTTGCCGTCGAGCCGCAGAATGCCGATCAGATCGTGGCGCGTTTACGCCGCGATCACACGGGTCAGCACATCGGTCTGATGGCACCGCTCGTGAGCGCCCGCAAGGGTTATTACACCGAGCTCGCCAAGTGGGCGTCGGGCAAGGGTCACACGCATCTGCGCGTGGATGGCACGTTCATCCCCACGACCAACTGGCCGCGTCTGGACCGCTACAAAGAACACACCATCGAACTGCCCGTGGCCGATCTCACGATCGAGGCCAATAACGAGGCCGAACTGCGCCAGGCGGTCACCTCGGCACTTGAGCACGGCCAGGGGGTGATGAGTGTGGTGTGGCCGGTGAGCGGGTTGCGCGACAGTCTGGACGCGCCGCTCGAACAGCAACACTATTCGGTCAAGCGCGCGTGCCCCTGCTGCGGCATGAGCTTTCCCGAGCCCGACCCGCGCATGTTCTCGTACAACTCCAAGCACGGCTGGTGCACCGAGTGTTTCGGTACGGGCTTGCAGTTGCAAGGCTTCGATGCCGAGCAAACCGGTGAGGAAACGGCCTGGAACGCGTGGTATGAAGGCGATGCACACGCGTGCAAAGCCTGCCACGGCGAGCGCCTGAACCCGGTTGCGCGCGCGGTGCGATGGCGCGACCGCTCGATCGCCACGTTGGCGGCCATGCCGGTGTCCGAAGCGTTTACCTTTTTCATGGGACTGGTCACGCGCGGCCGTGAGAACGAAATCGCGCGCGATATCCTGGCCGAAATTCGCGGCCGGCTGACCTTCATGCAGGAGGTGGGGCTCGACTATCTGGCGCTCGACCGGGCCGCGCCCACATTGTCCGGCGGCGAGGCGCAACGGATCCGTCTGGCCGCGCAGTTGGGCTCCAACCTGCAAGGCGTGTGCTACGTGCTGGACGAGCCCACGATCGGCTTGCACCCGCGCGATAACCGCATCCTGCTGGATGCGCTGGCGCGACTTGAGAAAAACGGCAACACGCTGGTGGTGGTCGAGCACGACGACGACACCATCCGTCGCGCCTCGCACATCATCGACATCGGACCGGGCGCCGGCGTGCGCGGCGGCCGCGTGGTCGCCGAGGGCACGGCCGAAGATTTGATGAACGCGCCCGAATCGGTCACTGGCCGTTATCTCAAGCATCCGTTGCAGCATCCGCTGCAACCGCGCCGTCCGGTCGAGAAGGACACCCCGGCGATCGAGATCCAGGGCGCGCATCTGCATAACCTGCGTCGGGTCGACGCCCGTTTTCCGATCAATCGGTTGACGGTGGTGACCGGCGTATCGGGGTCGGGCAAATCGACACTGGCACGCGAAGTATTGCTGGAGAACCTGGTGCAGGCCGTCTCGCAAGGCAAAGCGCCCAAATGGGGCGGTTGCGTGGAGATGACCGGTTGGGAGGCCATCGATCGCGTCCTCGAAGTGGATCAAACCCCGATCGGCAAAACACCCCGTTCGTGCCCGTCGACCTACATTGGTTTCTGGGACGATGTGCGCAAACTCTTTGCCGACACCAACGAGTCACGCATGCGCGGCTGGTCCCCGGCGCGCTTCTCGTTCAATACCGGCGAGGGCCGTTGCCCGGTGTGCGAAGGCCAGGGCATGCGCACGATCGAGATGAATTTCCTGCCGGATGTGAAAGTGCCGTGCGACGCCTGCTACGGCGCGCGCTTCAATCCCGAAACGCTGTCGGTGCATATGCGCGGCAAGAGTGCCGGCGACGTGCTGTCCATGGAAGTGGACGACGCGATCGGCTATTTCGAAGCGCATCCCAAGATTCATCGGCCGCTGCAGCTCATGCAGGATGTGGGACTGGGCTATCTCACGCTGGGTCAGCCCTCGCCCACCTTGTCGGGCGGCGAGGCGCAACGCATCAAGCTCGTGACCGAGCTCACTAAGGCGCGTATGACCGAGGGCGTGATCAAGACCGGCCGTGCCTCCCGCCTGCCGCATACGCTGTACATCCTCGATGAGCCCACGGTGGGCCTGTCGATGGCCGACGTGGAGAAGCTGATTCGGGTGCTGCATCGCCTGGTGGAAGCCGGCAACACGGTGGTGGTGATCGAACACAATCTGGACGTGATCGCCGAGGCTGACTGGCTGCTCGATCTGGGTCCTGAAGGGGGCACCGGCGGCGGCAAACTGGTGGCGCAGGGCACCCCGGAGGCCGTGATGGCGTTGAAGGATAAATCCCATACCGGCCGTGTGCTCACCGAGTTCATGCTCGCGGCATCATGACGTGCAGGTTTGAATCATGACGTGCAGGTTTGAAGATCGGATAAGCGGCACCGCACTGGCATTGGGCGGGCCGCTTGGCCGTATCGAAGCGCGTACGCGTGAGGAGGTGGCGCCCGCGTTGGCCGCGATCGAAGCCAGCCGCCGCGCCGGTCACTGGGTCGCATTGCTGCTCGACTACGAGCTGGGCGAATGGTTGCTGCCGGAAACGGCGGCCGCGCCGATGCACGCGAAGGATGGTGCGCGCCTGACCGCGTTGATCTACGCGCACGCCGAGCACACTGTGCCATGGTCGGCACCTGCGGAGAGCACGGCGCGCGTGGTGTCGGTCGCCCCGCGTCTGGGGCAAGACGATTACATCCGCGCGATCGACGCCATCCGCGCCGGCATTCACGCCGGCGACTTTTACCAGGTCAATTTCACGCAGCCGTTGGATGTGCGAATAGAAGGCGACGCTCAGGCGCTCTACGCGCATCTGGCATCGCGCCATCCCAGCGCGCACGCAGCCTATATCGACGATGGCGCGCGCCGAGTGCTGTCGTTCTCGCCCGAACTCTTCGTGGCGCGCGAAGGCGCCACGTTGACCACACGGCCCATGAAGGGCACGGCGCCCCGCGCGATCGATCCGGCCGCCGATGCCGAGCAGGCACGTGCGCTCCAGGCGAGCGAAAAAAACCGCGCCGAAAACGTGATGATCGTCGATCTGCTGAGAAACGATCTGGGCCGTATCGCCACACCGGGATCGGTGTCGGTGGATGCACTTTGCGCGCTTGAAGCCTATCGCTCGGTATGGACGATGACCTCGACCATCCGTGCGCACGCCCCTGACGCAACGTTCTCCGAGGTGCTGCGGGCGCTCTTTCCCTGCGGCTCGATCACCGGCGCGCCCAAGGTGGCCGCGATGCGGCACATTCGCGATACGGAAATCGCGTCACGCGGCCTGTATTGCGGCAGCGTGGGCTGGCTCGCCCCCAACGGCGACTTTTCGCTGAACGTGGCGATCCGGACCCTGGTGTTGAACGCTGACGATACCGGCGTCTATGGTGTGGGTGGCGGGATCGTGCACGATTCGGATCCGGCCGAGGAGTGGCAGGAGTGCTTCTGGAAAGCCCGTTTGCTCGGCGTGCCGGTGCCGTTCAGTTCAGCGCCGTCCCCTTCAGCGCGGTCTGCGCCAATGCAGTCTGCGCCCGTGCAGTCTGCTTCAGTGCAGTCCACGTCGGCGCCATCCCCTTCGAGGCGGTCGGCTCCGATGCCGGCCGCACCGGTGATGTCTTCCGTCGATCAACCTTCTTCCGATTCAAGCACCCCGCTTCGCTAACGCACATTCTGTATGACACTGCCCCAGAACGCCCCCAATCTCATCGAAACCATGCGCGCCGAGCAAGGCGTGGTGCCATTGCTCGACTGGCACATGGCGCGGCTGCAGGCCTCGGCCACGGCGCTGGGCTACGCACGCCCGAACGCCGCCCTGCTTGCGCGCGTGCAGACGGAGGCTGAGGCATTGGGCGACATCGACGCGGGCGCGCATCGTCTGCGCCTGCTGTGGTCGGCCGACGGCACCGCCACCCTCACGGCAGCCGCTTTGCCGGCCCTGGCCCCCGACCCTCAAGTGCAATGGGCGAGCACGACACTCGATTCGAATGCGCCGCTCTTGCGTCACAAGACTACGCACCGGCCGTGGTACGCCGCCGACACGGAATGGCTCACCGCGCATCCCGACGTCTTCGATCTCTTGTATCTGAACGAGCGCGAGGAACTGTGCGAAGGCACGCGCAGCAATGTGTACGTCGAGATCGACGGGGCGTGGCTCACGCCTGCGGTGGCGAGCGGGTGCTTGCCCGGCGTGCAACGCGGCGCCTTGATGGCCGAGGGCCGGGTCAAGGAAGCCACGATCACGCCCGCGCTCCTCGAACGGGCGACGCGGTTGCGCTTATCGAACGCCCTGCGCGGCTGGTTTGACGTACGGCTGACGTAGCGCCAGCTGCAACGCCAGGTTGGCGGCAGCCAGCCCCATCGACGCCGTCACCGTCACCACCGATCCATAGCCGGCGCACGACAGCCCCTGCGGCGCCATGCCGGCCGGGGTCGGGGCGTCGGACTGCCAGGCATCGGGCAGCACCACCTGCTGATCGAACCACAAGGCGCGAACGCCCATCTTCGGTACGCGCTTGAGCGCTTTGTTGTGGGCATCCACGTTGCGCGGATAGCCGTGATGACGGCGCAAGGTGTTGCGCAATTTGGCCAGCAAGGCGTCGTTTACGGCCTCCGACAGGTCCCCGGCGCGCAACGCGAGCGGATCGGTCTTGCCGCCCGCGCCGCCGCACAGGATAAGCGGCGTCTTCACGCCGCGCGCATGCAGAATCATGGCGATCTTGGCAGCCGCCTGGTCGGCGCAGTCCACGATCGCGGTGTAGCGATCGGCCAGCACCTCGGCCACGTTGTCTGGCGTCACGAAATCATCCACCACCGTGATCGCGCAGTCTGGGTTGATCGCCGTCACGCGTTCGGCCATTGCCAACGCCTTGGATTGTCCGAGCGTGTCGGTCAACGCGTGAATCTGACGATTGACGTTGGATTCGGAGATGTGGTCGAGATCGATCAATGTCAGGGCGCCGATGCCGCTGCGCGCCAGAGCCTCCACCGTCCACGACCCGACGCCGCCAAGCCCGACGACGGCAACGTGGGCAGCGCGCAGGCGCGTTGCCGCGCCGGCTCCATACAGCCGATCCAGGCCGCCAAAGCGGCGCGCGCTGTCGGCGGCCTCATCCGTGGCACCGCCGGCGGCGGGCGTCAGCGTCAGTTCGAAACGATCTTGATCCATCCCGTCATTGTCGCATTGCGATCGGCGTTGCGCGCGGGCCGGTTGCCGCCAAGTGCGCGTCCGCCGCAAATGCCGCCAAGTGCGCGTCCGCCGCAAATGCCGACCGGTGCGCGTCCGCCGCCAAATGCCGCAAGGTGCGCGTCCGCCGCCATGGCGTGCCGCGGCACCCTCCCACCTTGCAGGCGCGCCTTCCCTTCAACGCACATTACACCCGCCTTGGGCGGCGGCGCGGGATCGCGGGCGGGCACACAGCGTCCTCCGTATGGGCTACGCCTGGAAAAAAACGCTGCGCTGCACCTCACTCGCGCGGGCGGGGTACCGACGACATTTCTTGTTGCGCTGCAAGGTCGACAGCCGGCAGGAATGCGCCCAGAATGTAAATCTAATCGCCGTGCCCAAAATAAAAATTTACCCCTCGCTGTCGCCCGCGCCAGGTTTCTCTGGTGCGTTGATGCTGTGCGTGCTCACCATGATGAACCATGTGGTTCTCACCGGGGGCCGTATCACGGTGTCGCTGACCGCGTTGAAGATGGGCTTGTCGACGATCGAAGTCGGGTGGCTGGTTGCCGTTTTCGCCATCCTGCCGATGTTGCTCTCGATACGTACCGGCCGATGGATCGATCAGATCGGCACGTTTCGCCCGTTGGCGATCGGCGGGGCGCTCACCACGATCGGCGCGTCGCTGCCGTTCATTTTTCCCTCGCAGATCACCCTGCTCGTAGCGGCCTGTAGCATCGGCATCGGCTTCATGCTGGTGCAGGTCGCGACCCAAAACCTGCTGGGCCAGGCCGACCCGGCCAAACGGCTGCGCAATTTTTCGTGGCTATCGCTCACGCTCGCCGGCTCAGGTTTTGCCGGGCCGCTGTTTGCCGGACTGGCGATCGACCATCTCGGCGACCGCTATGCCTTCGGCCTGCTGACGATCCCGCCGCTGATCGCGCTGCTCGTCATTCATTACGTCCGGCACATCTTGCGCGCGGCCGATGCCCCGACCGGTGCCAAGCCGGAGAAACGCCGCCGGGTGATGGAACTTGCGGCCATACCGCCGCTGCGGCGCGTGCTGGGCGTAAACACCATGCTCTCCGGCGCCTGGGATACCCATTTGTTTGTGGTGCCCCTCTACGGTGTCACGATCGGCCTGTCTGCCACCACGATCGGCATCATCCTCGCCGCGTTCTCGTCGGCGACGTTCGCCATTCGACTGGTGCTGCCGTTCATCCTGCGGCACGTCCGCTCGTGGACACTGGTGCGGGTCGCCATCGGCACGGCCGTCGTCGTTTTCGTCGTTTACCCGTGGTTCCGAGACTTGCGCGTCCTGATCGGGCTATCCTTTGTGCTCGGGTTGGCGCTCGGCAGTTGCCAACCCAGCATGCTGGCCCTGTTGCACCAGCATTCGCCGCCCGGCCGCGCTGCCGAGGCCGTTGGATTGCGGATGGCGCTGATCAATACGTCGCAAGTGTCGTTGCCGCTGGCATTCGGCGCGCTCGGCACCGTGATCGGCGTCGCCCCGCTCTTCTGGGCTTACGCATCCACACTTGTGGCCGGTGGCGTGCTTTGCCGCAACCCACCTGCCGAGTCCCCTACCGATACCGCGTGAAAGCAGCTTCCACCGACCTCACCGCTTCAACCGTGCCGCCGTCACAGGCAGACTTCAAGCTCTGGACGCCCGATCAGCGACTGGCCTCGATGCGCGAAGCGCTGCGCCATTGGCAAGACGGCGACGACGTGTGGGTGTTCGGCTATGGCTCGCTCATCTGGCGGCCGGAATTCGACTACGTCGAACGACGGCTGGCCACCCTGCACGGGCATCACCGCGCGCTCTGCCTGTGGTCGCGGGTCAATCGCGGCACCCCGGAAACGCCGGGCCTGGTGTTCGGCCTGGATCGGGGCGGCTCGTGCCGCGGCATGGTCTATCGCATGGCCGGGGCGGGCGTGAGCGATTTCTTTCCCAAATTGTGGGAACGCGAGATGTCCACGGGCGCGTATCTGCCGCGCTGGCTGCGTTGCACCACCGACCAGGGCGACGTGAATGCGCTGGTTTTCATCATGAATCGCGACAATCCCGCCTACATCAGCGCTTTGCCGCGTGAAGAGCTGCTGGCCGTCGTCAAGCGCGCCACCGGCCGCTACGGCGCCTGCACCGAATATGTGCTCGAAACCCACCGCGCGCTGATGGATGCGGGCATTTGCGATCGGCAGTTGGCCTCGGTGGCCGCCGATCTCGCCCGCCAGGATCACGCTCCCGGCGAAGACTGACGCGGGCGCGTCCGAAGGGCAGTACACTTGCAGGCTCTCCTGCCGATACCGATTCGCCGTTTTATGTCCGTTGCCGACCTGCGCCAGACCTACGACCGCGGTGTGCTGCTCGAATCCCACGCCGCCGCATCACCTTTCGATCAATTCACGCTGTGGTTCGATGAAGCGCTCACCGCCAAGGTACCCGAGCCCAACGCCATGACGTTGGCCACGGTCGACCCTACCGGCCAGCCGTCGGCACGCACCGTATTGATCAAGAACTTCAACGAGCGCGGCTTCGTGTTCTTCACCAACTACGATTCGCGCAAGGGCCACGATCTGGCCGCAGAACCGCGCGCAAGCCTGCTCTTCTTCTGGCAGCCGCTCGAGCGCCAGGTGCGCATCGAAGGCACCGTCGAAAAGGTGAGCGAAGCCGAATCGGATGCTTATTACGAGAGCCGTCCGGTGGGCTCCCGGCTTGGCGCCTGGGCGTCGCCCCAGAGCCAGCCCACCACCCGCGAGGCGCTTGAAGCCAACGAGCACCTGTATCGCGAGCGCTTCGGCGACGATCCGCCGCGCCCACCGCATTGGGGCGGCTACCGGCTGGTGCCGCATGCGCTGGAGTTCTGGCAGGGCCGCCCGTCGCGGTTGCACGATCGTTTGCGCTACCGCCTGACGGATGGCCAGTGGGTCATCGAGCGACTGGCGCCGTGATGTCATTCCGCCTGTCTTGCCAAATCGCCGGGGTGGAGCACTGCCGGTCATGAGCGCCTTGTCTTTCGATACCCGTTATTTTCGTACGGCGCTGGGCCGGTTTGCCACCGGTGTGACGGTGGTCACGGCCGAAACGCCGGATGGCGTGCCGGTGGGGCTCACCGTGAGTTCATTCAATTCGGTGTCGCTGGATCCGCCGCTGGTGCTGTGGAGCCTGTCGCGCAACTCCGCCTCGCTGGCCGTATTCGACGCGTGCGACCGCTATGTGGTCAACGTGCTCTCGGCCTCACAGGCCGACATCGCCATGCGGTTTGCGCGCGGCACGTCGGCCGAGCGGTTCGACGGATTGGGCACCGGTCGCGCGCCCGACGGCACACTTACGCTGGACGACAACTGTGCGGCCTGGTTCGAATGCCGCAACCGCAGCCAGTATGTGGAAGGCGATCACATCATCATGGTGGGCGAAGTGCTCCACTGCGGTCACCGCGACATCCCGCCGCTTGTGTTTCACGCCGGGAGCTTCGATCTCACGCCGGCCAATCCTGCCTGATCGATGATGCGCTCATGACACCGGATATCGACTGTATCGTGATCGGCGCGGGTGTGGTGGGACTGGCGACGGCGCGCGCGCTGGCGCTGGCCGGTCGCGAGGTGCTGATCGTGGACGCAGCCGAGGATATTGGCACCGGCACCAGCTCGCGCAATTCGGAAGTGATTCACGCGGGAATCTATTACCCCGCCGGCAGCCTGAAGGCCGCGCTGTGCGTGCGCGGCAAGCAGATGCTCTACGACTATTGCGCCGAACGCGGCATCGGCCACAAACGCCTGGGCAAGCTGATCGTGGCCACCACCGCCGAGCAGGCGGATCAGCTCGACGCGATTGCGGTGCGCGCCCGCGCCAATGGCGTGGACGACATGCAAAAGCTGGACGCGGCCGCCGCGCGGGCGCTCGAGCCCGCTCTGCACTGCACCGCCGCCCTGCTGTCGCCCTCGACCGGCATCGTCGATAGCCATGCGCTCATGCTAAGTCTGCAGGGCGACGCCGAGAACGCGGGCGCACAGACGGTGTTCTTCACGCCCCTGATCTCCGGCCGCGTGCTTCCGGGCGGCGGTTTCGAGCTCACCTTCGGCGGCGAAGGCGCGATGCAGATCACGTGCCGTACGCTGATCAACGCCAGCGGCCTGCACGCGCCCTCGCTCGCGCGCAGCATCGCCGGCATTCCCGCCAGCACGATTCCGCCGGAGTTTCTGTGCAAGGGCAGCTATTTCACCCTTGCCGGCCGTGCGCCCTTTTCGCGCCTGATCTATCCTGTGCCCCAGCATGCAGGCCTCGGCGTGCACCTCACGCTGGATATGGGCGGCCAGGCCAAGTTCGGCCCCGATACGCAGTGGATCGAGCACGAGGATTACGCACTCGATGCCACGCGCGCCGAGGTGTTCTACGATGCCGTACGCAGCTACTGGCCCGGATTGCCCGACGGTGCCCTGATGCCGGGGTATACCGGCATCAGACCCAAGATTTCCGGTCCCAGCGACCCCGCCGCCGATTTCGTCATCGCCGGCCCGGCCACCCATGGCATCCCCGGTCTGGTCAATCAGTTCGGTATCGAATCGCCTGGATTGACGGCCAGCCTGGCCATCGCCGCCGCCACGTCGGCTGCGCTCAACGCTTGAGTTTTTGAATGCAACACAACGATTTCATCCTGACCATCGCCTGTCCCGATCGCACCGGCATCGTGTATCGCGTGAGCGGCTTCCTGTTCGAACTGGGCTGCAATATTCTCGATTCGCAGCAATTCGGCGATGAGGAAACCGGACGCTTTTTTCTGCGCGTGCACTTCGATCTGCCGCCGCAGCACACCCAGGACGTGGTGATGGCGCGATTCGCGCCGATCGCCGATGCGCATCAGATGGTTTGGCAATTGCACGATGCCCGCCGCAAATCGCGGCTGTTGGTACTGGTGAGCAAGCAAGGGCATTGCTTGAACGATTTGCTCTTCCGTGTGCAAAGCGGGCAGTTGCCGGCCGAGATCGCCGCGATCGTGTCCAATCATCCCGATTACGCTGCCTTGGCGGCGTCCTACGGCATTCCGTTCCATCATCTGCCCGTGTCGGCCGAGAATCGGCAGTCGCAAGAGCAGGCGATCATCGATCTCACGGCATCGCTTAATATCGACCTGGTGGTGCTGGCGCGATATATGCAGATCCTGTCGCCCACCCTGTGCCGGGCGCTATCGGGACGCGCCATCAACATCCATCACAGCTTCCTGCCCAGTTTCAAAGGCGCCCGCCCCTATCATCAGGCCCATCTGCGGGGCGTGAAAATCATTGGCGCCACGGCCCATTATGTGACTGAGGACCTCGACGAAGGTCCGATCATCGAGCAGGACATCGAGCGCGTCGATCACACCATGACCGCTCAGGACCTGACCCAAGTCGGTAGCGACGTCGAATCGCTGGTGCTTTCACGCGCCGTGCGCAGCCACGTCGAACACCGCATTCTGCAAAACGGCAGCAAGACCGTCGTGTTCCGTTAGACGGCAGGTCCGGCCAGGCAGGCGCCGCCGCTGGACGGCAGCGAGACGGCAGCACGCAGAATCGAACGATTCACTGTTGATTTACCTATCCAGGCAAGTTTGATACTTTAGGTTTAAACTAGTTCAACTCACACATCGGAGCGAGACCCGCATGTCCTCTATGCCTTCTTTCCACTGGCAGGACCCCCTGCTACTCGATCAGCAATTGACCGACGATGAGCGTATGGTGCGCGACGCCGCCCATGCTTATTCGCAAGACAAGCTGGCGCCGCGCGTGCTGCAGGCGTTTCGCAGCGAGCAAACCGACCCCGCGATCTTCGCCGAGATGGGTGAACTGGGCCTCCTGGGCGCCACGATTCCTGTCGAATACGGCGGTGCCGGCCTGAACTATGTGTGCTACGGCTTGATCGCACGCGAAGTCGAGCGCGTCGACTCGGGCTATCGCTCGATGATGAGCGTGCAGTCGTCGCTCGTGATGGTGCCCATCAACGAATTCGGCTCGGAAGAGCAAAAGCAGAAGTATCTGCCCAAGTTGTCGGCTGGCGAATGGATCGGTTGCTTCGGCTTGACCGAACCCAACCATGGTTCCGATCCGGGCAATCTGGATACGCGCGCGGTCAAGAATGCCGACGGCTATTCGATCACCGGCAACAAGATGTGGATCACCAACTCGCCGATCGCCGACGTGTTCGTCGTGTGGGCGAAGTGCGTGGGCGGCGAGTTCGACGGCAAGATCCGCGGTTTCATCCTTGAAAAAGGTATGAAGGGTCTGTCGGCACCGGCGATTCACGGCAAGGTGGGGTTGCGTGCGTCGGTCACAGGCGAGATCGTGATGGACAACGTCGAAGTGCCGGATACGCAAATGCTGCCGGGCGTGTCGGGCCTGAAGGGTCCGTTCACCTGCCTGAACTCCGCACGCTACGGCATCGCCTGGGGCGCCCTGGGTGCCGCCGAATTCTGCTGGCACATGGCCCGCCAATACACGCTGGACCGCAAGCAGTTTGGCCGCCCGCTGGCCGCCAATCAGCTCATCCAGAAGAAACTGGCCGACATGCAAACCGAAATCACGCTGGCTCTGCAAGGCTGCCTGCGTTTGGGCCGCATGAAGGACGCCAACGACGCTGCCGTTGAGATCACGTCGATCATGAAGCGCAACTCGTGCGGCAAGTCGCTCGATATTGCTCGCATGGCGCGCGATATGCTGGGCGGCAACGGTATCTCCGATGAATTCGGGGTGGCGCGTCACTTGGTCAACCTGGAAGTGGTCAACACGTACGAAGGCACCCACGACGTGCACGCGCTCATCCTGGGCCGCGCGCAAACGGGCATTCAAGCGTTTTATTGATTTCAATCCGCGAGCGCATGGCGTAACAGCCATGCCGCATCGTCGAGCGGCCTGCCGGCATCAGTCGGCAGGCCGTTTTCATTGGCGGAACGAGATTCAGCCCTGATCGTCGAGTTCGAACAGATTGGTGGCGTCGATTTCCAGCACGACTTCCTTATGCTGGTTGTAGACCGCCCACACCCAGGTGACGATGCCGAGATCGTCGCGCCCTGAGGATTTACGCACACCGGTTACCTTGGCTTCCAGACGGAGCGTGTCGCCTGGGCGCACCGGCACACGCCAGCGTACTTCTCCCAGCCCCGGCGAGCCGAACGAATCGGAGTCGCTCAGCGCGGCATCCACGGCCATGCGCATCGTCAGCGCACAGGTGTGCCAGCCGCTGGCGATCAACCCGCCCCAACGGCCACGTTCGGCACGCGATTTATCGGTATGAAACCACTGCGGATCGTATTTCTGGGCGAATTCGAGTATTTCAGCTTCGGTCACGTCGACCGGGCCACCCTTGATCACCATGCCCTGCCGTAGATCGGCGAACTTCATCGAAGATCCTTTGAACACAATCCGACAGCATAGAGCAACGCGTGGCCGAACGACAGTCGCGACCGGCAATCCGACGCTCCTAGCGGTGTTAGTGGATGAGGCTTTCTCAGTGGATGAGGCTTTCTCAGTGGATGAGACGGGTCGGAAGATGAGACGTGTCGGAGGATGAGACGAATCAGTCGCCTGTGCGTGCCTGTCCGTGCCTGTCCGTGCCTGTCAGGGTCTGTCAGCGCCTGTCAGGTCCTGTCAGGTCCTGTCAGGGCGTATCAGTGGCCCAAGCCGTCGGTATCCAGCGCGAACGCCGCGGCAGCACGATGAATGCGGTCATTGACCGCCGCCCAGGCCGAAGTGGCCGGCGGCGCTTGCACTACCAGACGGGCCATCCCGCGCGTGTCCCAATCGCGCAGCGTCGCGTAGAGCGCATGCGCGTACCGATTGGGGTCATCCGGCAAGCCATGCCAGACGACCGCATCCGGAAGGTGCGCCGGTCGGACGCCGTAAGCAAGCACCACCGTTTGCCCTTGGGCCGGCAGACCCTCCCCGGCGCATACGGCCGCCAGACGCGCTGCGTCGGCGAGTTCCAGCGGTGTGTGCGGCGCGTAATGCGCTTTCAGGGTACCCGATGCACGCGGCGCCGCGGCATCGGGGCGCGCGGGTTCGGCGCCGATCACGGCAGCCAGCTGCTCGGCCGTGATCGATCCCGGGCGCAACAACGTGGGCGGCACGCCCAGATGCACCCGCGATACATCCACGATGGTGGATTCGATCCCCTTGTCCGACGGACCGCCATCCAGCACGGGCATGCCGGCGGCGACTTCGGCGGGAAATTCGGCGATCACGTGCGACGCTTGTGAGGGCGAGACCTGGCCAAATCGATTGGCCGAAGGCGCGGCCACACCGCACGGTTCGCCGGGATGCCGCTGCGCAAACGCCGTCAAGAGCGCCTGCGCCAGGGGATGGGAAGGGCAGCGCAGGCCGATGCTGTCCTGCCCTGCCGAGACGGTGGCATCGATATGCGCGGCGCGCGGCAGGATCAGGGTCAGCGGGCCGGGCCAGAACGCGTCGATCAAAGCCTGTGCGACCGGCGGCACGTGTGCGGCCCATTGCGTCACATCGGCACCAGGCGCCAGATGGACGATCACAGGATGATCGGCCGGTCGGCCCTTGGCGGCATAAATGCGACGCACGGCATCAGGGTTGCGCGCATCGGCACCCAGGCCGTAGACCGTTTCGGTGGCAAAGGCGACCAGCTCACCGGCATCGAGCAGCGCCGCGGCCGCCGCGATCGCTGCCGCATCTATCGTCGGCTGCTGATCGGCAGACACCTTATTCGTCCGTGGGTGCGGGCATGCCGAGCGCATCGGCCACCGTGGCGGCATCGCGCTGGGCGGCTTCGATCGTCGCGCCGACGCAGGTGAGGTGCCCCATCTTGCGGCCGGCGCGCGCTTCGCGCTTGCCGTACAGATGCAGCTTGGCGGACTTCACCTCGAGCGCACGCGACCAACGCGGCTGCTGCGCCGTCGATTGGCCGGATTCGAACCAGATATCGCCCAGAAGATTCAACATGACCGCGGGCGACAGCAGATGCGTGCTGCCCAGCGGCAAGCCGGCCAGTACGCGCACTTGCTGTTCGAACTGGCTGGTCACGCACGCGTCGAGCGTGTAGTGACCGCTGTTGTGCGGGCGCGGCGCAATCTCGTTGACCACCAGGCGGCCGTCGCGCAGCACGAAAAACTCGACGCACAGCACGCCCGAATAGTCGAGACCGCGGGCGATGGCGCGCGCGGCATGGCCGGCTTGATCCGTGACATGCTGGGCGGCCGTGGCAGCGCCGGCCACCGTGGTCACGGCAAGAATGCCATCGCGATGCACATTGCGCGCCACCGGGTAGACGACGATATCGCCATCGAAACCGCGCGCCAGCACCACCGAGATTTCGTAGTCGAGCGGCATCAGGGCTTCGAGCACGCAGGGCACGTCACCAAACGAGGCGAAGGCTTCGCGGGCCTCTGCACGCGTGGCGATGCGCGCCTGGCCCTTCCCGTCGTAGCCCAGACGGGCCACTTTCAGAATGCCGGGAAACAGGCCTTCGTCAGCCTCATCGATATCGGCCAATTGGCGGATCGCCGCATGCGGCGCCACCGGAATACCGTGCGCGGCGATGAACGCCTTCTCGGTAATCCGATCCTGCACCACGGCCACGGCGCTGGCGGCCGGGCTCACGCGGCACTGTGCCGCCAGAATGCGCAGGCTGTCGGCCGGCACATTCTCGAATTCGGTGGTGACCGCGCGGGCGATCGACGCCAACTCGCGCAAGCCCTCGGCATCGTCGTAGGCGGCCTTGATGTGGCGATCGGCCACCATGGCGGCCGGACAGTTATCCGTTTCGGCCGGGTCAAGCACCACCACGCGGTAGCCCAGGCTTTGCGCGGCCTGACAGAACATGCGGCCCAATTGGCCACCGCCCAACAAACCCAGCCAGTCGCCGGGTGCAATCGAAAATGGAATGGAAGGAGACGTCATAACGAGCGAACCGGCAAGATCAGGATTGAGGCGGGATGCGCATATCGCGCGCGGCCTGGGTCTGGCGGGCACGAAACGCCACCAGCTTGTTATAGAGCGCGTCGTCGGTCGTGGCCAACGTCGCGATCGCGTGCAATGCCGCATTCGCCGCGCCCGCTTCGCCGATGGCGAAGGTTGCGACCGGCACACCCTTGGGCATCTGCACGATGGACAACAGCGAATCCTCGCCGCGCAAATACTTCGAAGGCACCGGCACGCCAAACACCGGCACCGGCGTCAACGCCGCCATCATGCCGGGCAAGTGCGCCGCGCCGCCGGCGCCTGCCACGATCGCCCGCAGACCGCGGTTGCGGGCATCCGCACCGTAGTCGGCCATGTCCTGGGGCATCCGGTGCGCCGAAATCACGCGCATCTCGCACGGCACGCCGAAGTCTTCGAACATCGCCACGGCGTGCTTCATGATGTCCCAATCGCTGGACGATCCCATGATGACGCCGACGATCGGCTTGGTTGACGGCGAGACAGGTGCTGACATGGCGCGATCCTGGTGAAATAAGGTTTGAAAGTCGGGAGTGCCTGCCCATGCGGATCGCAGCGGAAACGCGGTGACAGGCACGGGGTGCGAGGCGCATCGGGGAACAGACGCCCCGCGCGCGGCCGCAGATCGTCAGGCGGTGAGGCGATCCAGCGCTTCGCGGTACTTGGCCGCTGTGCGCTCGAGCACCTCGGCGGGCAGACGCGGCGCGGGCGGTGTCTTGCCCCACGGTTGCGTCTCGAGCCAGTCGCGCACGAACTGCTTGTCGAACGAGGGCGGGCTGATGCCCTCGCGATATTCGTCGGCCGGCCAGAACCGCGACGAATCGGGGGTCAGCACCTCATCCATCAAATGCAGCGTGCCGTCATCGCTCAACCCGAACTCGAACTTCGTATCGGCGATCATGATGCCCTTGGTGCGCGCAAACGCGGCCGCTTCGGCATACAGCTTGAGGGTAACGGTGCGAATGTGTTCCGCCATCTCCTGGCCCACTTCGCGCACCACGTGATCGAAATCGACGTTTTCATCGTGCGCACCCATCTCGGCCTTGGCGGCCGGGGTGAAAATGGGTTCAGGCAACTGCGCCGCCTGCTTCAAACCCGCCGGCAGCTTGATGCCGCAGATGGCGCCGGTATCCTGGTAATCCTTCCAGCCCGAACCGATGAGGTAGCCGCGGGCGACCGCTTCGACCAGGATCGGTTTCAAGCGTTTGACCACCACCGCGCGGCCGATCACCTGATCGCGCTCGTCGGTGGCGACGACCGATTGCGGATCGATGCCGGTCGAGTGATTGGGCATCACATGCGCCAGCTTCTCGAGCCAGAAATCGGTAAGCGCCGTCAACACCTGCCCCTTGCCGGGGATGGGGTCGTCGAGAATGACGTCGAAGGCGGAGATGCGGTCGGTTGCGACGATCAACAGTTTGTCGCCCCCCACCGCGTACATGTCGCGCACCTTGCCGCGGCCAAGGAGGGGTAAGGACCGGATGCTGGATTGATGCAGAGCGTTCACGAGATGGCCTATGTCAAAAAGAAGATTCCCGCCTGGACGCCGTCCGGGCGGGAATGAGCACAGCTTCGGGCAACATTATCGCACTAGTTGCCCCGGCCCGAAACCGGGCGGCGAACCGCAAACCGTGGCAAATCGATCCCGAAAGCGAACCGCTGGCCGTGGCGATGGCGCGCCGCTCCCTTCAGGGCACCCTTCGCGGCTCCTTTTTCTGCTTGCTTTTTCTGCTCGCTTTTATTGCACCACTTGCTGCAACTTGCCGGCGGCATAGGCGGCGGCGATCTCGCTTAGCGGCACCACCTTGATCTTGCTGGCTTGCCCGGCAGTGCCGAACTCCTGATAACGCTGCATACAGATGTTCTTGGCCGCCGTACGGGCGGGCTTCAAGAATTCGCGCGGGTCGAATTTCTCGGGGTTCTCAGCGAGGAAACGACGCACCGCAGCCGTCATCGCCAGGCGGATGTCGGTATCGATGTTGATCTTGCGCACGCCGAATTTGATGGCTTCCTGGATTTCCTCGACCGGCACGCCGTAGGTTTCCTTCATGGCGCCGCCGAACTCGCGGATCTCAGCCAGCAGGTCTTGCGGCACACTCGAACTGCCATGCATCACCAAGTGGGTGTTGGGCAGTCGGGCGTGAATGTCCTTGATGCGCGAGATCGAGAGGATATCGCCCGTGGGCTTGCGCGTGAACTTGTAGGCGCCATGGCTGGTGCCGATGGCAATCGCCAGGGCATCGAGCTGCGTGCGTTTGACGAAGTCGGCGGCCTGCTCCGGATCGGTCAGCAACTGATCCATCGTGAGCTTGCCGTCGGCGCCGTGACCGTCTTCCTTGTCGCCTTCCATCGTTTCGAGCGAGCCCAGGCAACCGAGTTCGCCTTCCACCGTGACGCCAACCTTGTGCGCCATATCGACCACTTTGCGGGTGACGTCGACGTTGTAGTCGAAATCGGCAATGCTCTTGCCATCTTCCTTCAACGAGCCATCCATCATCACGCTGGAGAACCCGAGGTCGATGGCGCCCTGACAGACGGCGGGCGATTGGCCGTGATCCTGGTGCATCACGACGGGAATGTGCGGATACGTTTCAACGGCCGCCTGGATCAAATACTTCAGAAACGTCTCGCCGGCATATTTGCGGGCGCCGGCCGACGCTTGCATGATCACCGGGCTGTCGGTTTCGGCAGCGGCCTCCATGATGGCCTGAACCTGTTCAAGGTTGTTGACGTTGAACGCGGGGATGCCGTAGCCGTGCTCGGCGGCGTGATCCAGCAATTGGCGCATGGAAACGAGGGCCATGAAAACTCCAGAAATTGAAAAACGAGCGAATGGGGATCGCTGCTTTGGGATGAGGCGTAATTTTACGGGCGGATTTTAAGCGCGGTTCGGCCAAGCGCTGGCCGCGCTCATCGCGTCCCTGGATACGACTTGGCAAGACGCATGGAAGGCACGTGCCACCCTCTGCCCGCTTGCGGCAGTCACAACCCGACAGATCCCGAAGCAGGATGACGAAAACGAGGTCGCAATGCCGCGCCCCGCTTCGCTGCACCGCATGAAAACCTGGACTTTACAAGCCCGCCGCGTTAAGATAGCCATAGATTCTCACTGTCCATCGGCCACTGTATCCAGTCAAGTCGGCAATCATTTTGCGACCGATGCGATCCATCCGCGTGACATACCGGCACGGTATGTACTACGCCTCTATGCCGCAGTCGTGATCGCGGCATCTCTGCCCCGCCTGCGGCGCTCAAGCGTCGATACTGCCTGTCGGAGCTGCGGGATTTCCCCCGCAATGTTGTCGCACGCCCGGCTCGAGCTTTCGCCCCGCGTGCCGTGCACGCCACCATCCTGTGGCAGTGCGCACGCCACGGCTGGTGCCGTGCATCAAGTATTTAAAGGAGTTGCCCTATGGCTAAGGAAGAATTGATCGAACTGAACGGCGTCGTCGGTGAAGTGCTGCCCGACAGCCGCTATCGCGTTACCCTCGAAAACGGCATCGAAGTCGGCGCCTACGCGTCGGGTCGCATGCGCAAGCACCGTATCCGTATTCTCGCCGGCGATCGCGTGACGCTGGAAATGTCGCCGTACGACTTGACCAAAGGCCGCATCAACTTCCGTCACAAAGACGAAGTGCGTCCGGGTGCCGCCAGCCGTCCGCAGAATCCCCGCCGTCGTTGATACGACGTCGCATGGGAGAAGTGCAACTGGTCTGCATTTTTCCCATGTGAATCCCACCACAGGCAGTTCCTGCCTGTCATGCCGGTAGACGCTCGATGGCCGGTCCATCGATGCCCACCGGCATTTTTTCGTCTGCCGTCAGCGATTACCGCCCATGCTGGCCGGCGTGGGGTAGGTGCCCGGCAGCAAAATATCGCGATCCACCGATTCGATCGTTTTGCGACCGCAGAATGCCATCGTGATATCGAGTTCCTTTGCGATCATCTCGAGCACCTGGCGCACGCCACGCTCGCCGCCGGCACCAAGGCCATAGAGAAACGAGCGTCCGATCAGCGTCCCGCGCGCGCCCAGGGCCACGGCCTTCAGCACGTCCTGGCCTGAGCGGATACCGCCATCCATCCAGACTTCGATGCGCGATCCCACCGCTTCTGCGATGGCGGGCAAGGCCTGGATCGAGGACACGGCACCGTCGAGCTGACGTCCGCCGTGATTGCTCACGATCAGGGCATCGGCACCACTCTGCGCGGCCAGACGGGCATCGTCGGCATCCAGAATGCCTTTCAGGATGAGCTTGCCGCCCCAGCGGCGCTTGATCCACTCAACGTCATCCCAGCTCAACCGCGGATCGAATTGTTCGGCCGTCCAGGCGCCCAACGACGAGAGATCGCTCACGCCTTTGGCATGTCCGACGATATTGCCGAACGTGCGGCGCTGCGTGCGCAGCATGTGATAACACCACGCCGGTTTGGTCGCGAGATCGATCAAGTTGCGCACGGTCATCTTCGGCGGCGCAGTCAGGCCGTTCTTGATGTCCTTGTGACGCTGACCCAGGATCTGCAGGTCGAGCGTGAGCATCAGCGCCGAGCAATTGGCGGCCTTCGCGCGGTCGATCAAGCGTTCGACATAATCGCGGTCACGCATCACATACAACTGAAACCAGAACGGCTTGGTAGTCGCGGCTGCCACGTCCTCGATCGAGCAGATGCTCATCGTGGACAGCGTAAAAGGGATGCCGAAGGCCTCGGCGGCACGTGCCGCCAGGATTTCGCCATCGGCGTGCTGCATGCCCGTCAATCCAGTGGGTGCGATCGCCACCGGCATGGCGGCATCGATGCCGACCATCTGCGTGCGGATCGAGCGCCCTTCCATATTGACCGCCACGCGCTGGCGCAGCTTGATCTTCTGGAAATCGTCGGTATTGGCGCGATATGTCGATTCGGTCCAGGAACCGGAATCGGCATAGTCGTAGAACATCTTGGGCACTCGGCGCTTGGCCAGAACGCGCATGTCTTCAACGGTGGTGAGGGTGGGATCGAGCAGTGTCGTCATGCTGTGTGGCGCGTGCAGCGCGCTCTCCTGGAATGAACCGTGCGCTGGGACGATATGGTCAAACCATGCGGGCGCACGCGGAATGACATCATACGACGATGCTTACGGTTTGAACGTGCCGATGAAGATGGCCGGATCGACGCGCGCGTCGTTCAGGCTGACGTTCCAGTGCAGATGGGGACCCGTGGCGCGACCAGTGGCGCCCACTTTGGCTACCGCTTCTCCGCGCTTGACCGTCTGGCCAACTTGGACATCGATGGCCGACAGGTGGCAGAACATCGTGATCAAACCGCGACCGTGATCGATGAAGACTGTTTTGCCATTGAAGAAGTAATCGCCGATCAGGATGATCTTGCCGTCGGCCGGCGCCTGCACTGGCGTGCCGGTGCCGGCGGCGAAATCCAGGCCCGAATGCGGGTTACGCTCTTCGCCGTTGAAAAACCGCCGCACGCCGAAAGGGCTCGACTGGCGACCGGGTACCGGCACATCGAACTTCACGTTTGACGGTGCCGTGGGCGAGAAGGTGCGATACGCCGCGAGTTGCTCGTCCAGCTCGCGCTTGAACCGCTGTTCATTCTCGGGGCTCAGGTTGACCTGGCCTTTGTTCTTGAGGGTGATGCGCTGCTCGGGATAGGCCTTGGCATCCACTTTGAACGCCACGCGCCGCTGCACGCCTTTGGCGTCTCGCACGAGCGCCGACTGCTCCGAGCCCGCCTTCACGGTCAGCGGGATGCCCACGATCGCCGTCCATTGGCCCTGATCGTCGATCACGAGCACCGGCCGATTGGCGAACGTGACCGCAGGCGCCTCACCGCCCCGCTCCAGCGGCAGCACCGCCACCCCACCCGGCACGGGCTTGTTCAACAGCCGGAAAATAAAGCTGTCGGCGGCGTGGACAGGCAAACAGAGCAAGGCGCTCAGGCACAGCAAAGCGGTTCGGATCAGAGGCATCATGGATACGGCAGGTTAATGGTCGATAATCGTGCGTAACGATAACCGATGGCGGTGCCGCGCTTTCCAGAAAAGATCGCCCATGCGCCGGCCAGACTGATGGAGTTTCCATGCCAAGATCGACTTCCCACGCCACCGGCGCACCGCCTTTTCGCACCCCTGCCGATGTGGTGGCGTTCTGGCAGGAAGCGGGCCGCGAAAAATGGTTCGTGAAGGACGAGGCGTTCGATACCGCGTTTCGTCAGCGCGGGATGGCCGCCCACTTTGCCGCCGCCGCCCGGCTGCGCGATGACTGGCTGCAGAGCGATATCGGCGCGCTGGCCCTGGTGATCCTGCTGGATCAGTTTCCACGCAATGCGTTTCGCGGAACGGCCCACATGTTTGCCACCGACGGGCTGGCCCGCAAAATGGCGCTGGGCGCGATCGAAATCGGGGCCGACCGCCGCGTCCCCCCCGAAATGCGACCGTTCTTCTATCTGCCGCTGGAGCATTCGGAAGATGCCGCCGACCAGGCGCGCTGTGTGGAATTGATGCGCGACACCGACGCCGACTCGTTGCACTGGGCCGAGATGCACCGCGACATCATCAGTCGATTCGGGCGCTTTCCCCATCGGAATGCAGTGCTCGGCCGTCACACGACGCCGGACGAAGCGATGTTCCTGGCCGACGGCGGGTTTGCGGGATAAGCGGCTGCGCCCGCAGGACTCCCGCCGTGGGTGCCTTAGATGCAGAGATTGGCCGACTGCATCATGTCCTGGTGGCCATAAGGCATGCGCGAGTACATGTTGACGTGCGTTTTGTTGTCGTAGGTTTGCACGCGAATCACCGAGTCGATATTGCCCAGACGGCCGTCAGCCGCGATATCGAATCCGTTCGGGATCTCGCGCTGATTGACCGTCTCGCCCAACCCGCGCCACGATTGCACGACACACGTGGCGTACTCGGCAGCCGTTTTCTGGGTCGTGGTGAAAAACACCGGATCCTTGCGGCGCAGATCGTCGCTACTGGCACAGCCGGCCAAGACACCCAGGGCCACCACGGTCATCAACAAACGGGTTTTCATATCGCACTCTTGTTTTCACGTTTCGAACAGAGTGCGACTATACCGCTAGTCGCGGCGCGCGATTCAATCCTTGATCCGGCGCGCGGACTTCGGCCGGAATGCCGCGATGACGCTCTCGTTCGTCTCCACATACGGGCCGCCGATCAAATCGATGCAGTACGGCACTGCCGCGAAAATGCCGGGCACGGCGCGCATGCCTTCGCCGCCCTTCAACCCTTCGAGGGTTTCGCGAATCGCCTTGGGTTGACCCGGCAGATTGATGATGAGCGCAGCATGCGCCACCGTTTCGCGAATCACCGCCACCTGGCGGGACAGGATTGCCGTCGGCACGAACGTCAAGCTGATCTGACGCATTTGCTCGCCGAAACCCGGCATCTCGCGCGTGGCCACGGCCAGCGTGGCCTCGGGCGTGACATCGCGCCGCGCGGGCCCGGTGCCACCGGTCGTCAGCACCAGATCGCACTCCTGCTCGTCGACCAGTTCGATGAGCGTGCGCGAAATGGTGGCCGCGTCATCGGCGATCAAGCGCTCGACGGCTTGCCAGGGCGACGTCAAGGCGCCATCGAGCCAGGTGCGCAACGACGGCACGCCTTCATCGGCATAGACGCCTTGCGAGGCACGATCGGAAATCGAGACGAGGCCGACGATCAGATCGTCGGCGTTGCGGCGCACAGGCGCCGATGCGAATGCCACGGAAGATTCTCCCTTGAAGTGAGCCGGCAACACCCCTTGGTCGCCGGCGACCGGACTGTAGCTTAACGCCCTCGACCTCCCCTGAGCGCTCGCGTGACACGTCACAAACCTGCAATAATCCCCCCTTTCATTGCCCGACCATCACGGTCCCCATCATGCTTGACATGTTCTCCGGCCTGGATTTCTGGGTCGGCGCCAGCCTCGTGCTCGCGCTCACATTCGTCCTCGCGTTTGAATTCATCAACGGTTTTCACGATACGGCCAACGCCGTCGCCACGGTGATCTACACCAAGGCGATGCCGCCGCATCTGGCCGTGGTGTTTTCGGGCATCTTCAATTTTCTCGGCGTTTTGCTTGGCGGCGTCGGGGTGGCATACGCCATCGTCCACTTGTTGCCGGTCGAGTTGTTGATCAATGTGGACACGGGACGAGGCCTGGCCATGGTGTTCGCCATGCTGGCCGCCGCCATCACCTGGAACCTGGGCACGTGGTACTTCGGCATCCCGGCCTCCAGTTCGCACACCCTGATCGGGTCGATTCTGGGTGTGGGTCTGGCCAACGCGCTGCTCACCGATGCCCCCCTGGCCGGTGGCGTCAACTGGGGCAAGGCGATCGATATCGGCCTCTCGCTCGTCGCCTCGCCGATTGCAGGCTTTGCGGTGGCGGCCGGCATCTTTCTGGCGCTCAAGCGCAAATGGCCGGCGTCCAAAATGCACAAGACGCCCGACCAGCGCCGCGCGCTGGACAACAAGAAGCATCCGCCCTTCTGGAACCGTCTGGTGCTGGTGCTCTCGGCCATGGGCGTGAGCTTCGTGCACGGCTCAAACGATGGTCAGAAAGGCATCGGCCTCATCATGCTGGTGCTGATCGGCATCGTGCCTGCCCAGTTCGTGCTCGACACCCACAGCACCACCTATCAGATCGACCGCACCCGAGACGCGGCGGTACATTTGCGCGACTTCTACGTGCGCAACCAGCAGACGCTGGCGGACTTCATCCCCACCGCCCCCTCGCAGGCCATCGACCTGCCGCCGGCGTTCCGCTGCGATCCGGCCCTCACCAACGCCACGATCAATGCCTTGGTGCGCGACCTGCAGGGTGTGTCGAACTACAACGATCTTGCCCCCGCCAAGCGGGTGGATGTGCGGCGCTATCTGCTGTGCCTGGACGACACGGCCAAACGCGTGGGCGCACTCAACGTGCTGGATGCGCGCGAACGTGCCGACCTCAGCCGCCTGCGGGTGGATCTGGCCGCCACGACCGAATACGCGCCGCTTTGGGTGATCGTGGCCGTCGCGCTCGCGCTCGGCATCGGCACGATGGTGGGATGGCGCCGCGTCGTGCTCACGGTGGGCGAGAAAATCGGCAAGCAAGGCATGACGTACGCGCAAGGCATGAGCGCGCAGGTAACCGCCGTGGTCGCGATCGGGTTGGCGAATGTGTTCGCGCTGCCTGTGTCGACCACGCACGTGCTGTCGTCCGGGGTAGCGGGCACCATGATCGCCAACCGCACCGGCCTGCAAGGCAATACGGTGCGCAATATCCTGCTGGCGTGGGTGTTGACGCTACCCGCCTCGATGCTGCTGGCAGCCGGACTGTTCGCGTTGGCGACGCAATTTACGGGTTAGGCGTGGGCGCCGGTGCGGGATCGAGGCCGGCACGACTCGCGTCGGTGCGCAGGCTCGGAGCCTGAGTTTGTGCCTGCGCCCATCACGCTTCGAGCGACGTCTTAAAGTGCGCCGCGCGGATTGTATCCAGCGTGCGCCCGAGCCAGTGCTTCATAGGCCTCGCGCAGTTCCGGCGACACCGCCGGCGGCGCCACGATGCTGAGCACCAGATAAAGATCGCCCGCGGGTGCGCCCGGCATGCCACGCGCGCGCAGACGCAATTTGCATCCCGCGACCGCGCCGGACGGAATCGTGACTTCGACTTTGCCCGCCGGCGTCGGCGCCAGCACGATTGCACCCAAAGCGGCCTCGGACGGCGTGATCGGTAAAGTCACATACAAATCGCGCTCTTCGATCCGGTAATAGCGATGCGGCTTGATGCGAATTTCGAGCAGCAAGTCGCCATGCTTGCCGCCCAGCCGTCCCGGGCGTCCCTGCCCCGCCAGCCGAATCTGCTGACCGCCCCGCACGCCGGCAGGAATATCGATGCTCAACGTGCGCATGGCCGGCGATCGTACGCCGGCGTCATGCGCGAGCGATCGCAATTTGATTTCGCGGGTGGCGCCACCGATGGCGTCTTCCAGGTCGATTTCAATGACGGCATGATGATCCTCACCTTGTGTGCGGCCCATCCTGCTGCCGGTACGTGCACCGGCGCTGCTGCGTGCGCCAGCGCCACTCGACGTGCCGCCTGCGCCTTGTGTGCCGTGAGCTTTGTGGGTGCCGCGCGCGCCATCGCCACTTGCGGCGCCGGCGTGCCCCTGGCCGGGACGAGCGCCACTCGCACCACCCGCGGCATGGGCACCGCTCGCCCCATTCGCGCCATTTGTGCCCGTCGAGCCGTTGGCGCCAAAGCCGCCGTTAGCGCCATGCGTACCGCTTGTGCCTTTCGCGCCGTTCGTGCCATTCGTGCCATTCGTGCCATTCGTGCCGTTCGTGCCATTCGTGCGATGCGCACCATTGGCGCCATTCGAACCTTGAGCGCCATGGGTGCCGGTCGTGCCACTGGCGCCATTCGGTCCGCCCGCGCGGTTCGAGCCAGCGGCACCATGCGCTCCATTCGCACTTGCCCGCGCGCGCGCACTGGCTGCCGCGCTTTCGCCGCTGGCCGCACGCCGTGCGCGGGCAAAGAGGGAGGAAAAGAAGTCGTCTTCGGTGTGGCTGCGCGCCGGTTGTGCCGGGCGTGGGCGCGTGCGGCCGAATCCACTGCTGCCATTCCACGCGGCCCCGGGACCGAAATGGGTCGACCGTGTCGCGACCAAGGTCTCGCGGTCATAGGCGCGACGGCGCATGGGATCGCTCAGCACACCGTACGCCTCGTTGATCTCACGCATGCGCACCTCGGCGTCCAGCTCGGCGCTGACATCCGGATGGTAGCGGCGCGCCAGGCGGCGATATGCCTGGCGAACATCGTCGCCAGTGGCATTGCGCTTCAAACCTAAGCTTGCGTAGTAGTTCTTGAGGGCCATACTTGCGCGCCATAGCGCATCAAAAGGGTCAAACCGTATATTTCATCCGCGTCTCATCGCGCTGCTTTCAACCTGCGACGTTCAAGACTGCGATTGTCGCGCACGGGCACAGAGCACCGAGCACCGCATAAACACGATAGAAGCCGCGCTCACGAAACGCAATACATCATAGGTACGCCATAGGTCGCGCATAATTCGGCTCGAACGGTAACCGTAACACCGAGGAGATGCAATCCGTGCTTCACATCCATACCGCAGATTTTCGCTCATCTCGCGATGCCGGCGAGGTCGTCGCGCTGCTTGACGCCTACGCGCGCGACCCCATGGGCGGCGGCACGCCGCTCTCCGAGCACACCCGCACCCACCTCGCCGCCGAGCTGGCGAAGCGCCCCCACGCGCATGCGTTGATCGCCCGAATGGACGATGTGCCGGCTGGCCTGGCGATCTGCATCGAGGCGTTTTCGTCGTTTGCCTGTGCGCCGATTCTCAACGTGCACGATTTCATGGTCGATGGCGCGTTTCGCAAGCAAGGCGTGGGCGCTCGACTGATGGCAGGCGTCGAGACCCTGGCGCGTGAGCTCGGCTGCTGCAAGGTCACACTGGAGGTGCTCGAAGGCAATGGCCCCGCCCGCAAACTGTACGAAAATGCAGGATTCGCACCCTACGTACTCGACAGCGCCATGGGGCACGCCCAGTTCTGGCAGAAATATCTGACGCCGTAGCCTTCGTTTCCGATCGATCGCGCCGGCGCAGGGCTCACGCTTGCGGGTTAGCGGGCATGCAGGGCGGCCCCTGCCGAGCCTGGCCGGCGCGATGCTTGAAAGCCAACCGTTGCGCATTCCATGTGGGGTTGGCTCGCTTGCAGATGTCCGTTCGATGACGGCGCAATGCCGTGGCTGCCGTTTCATTTGTCATGTCGCCCGCATGTTGCAGCGCAGCAAGCTTTGCGGTGTAATGGTCGACAGACCGACGCGCCGATTCGAGCGAGCGCGTCACGGAGGAGAACGACAATGACGCCCAGCCCGACCGACGTGCTGACCAACAGCCTGCCCGCTGCCTGGACAGACGCCTACGCTTTCATGCGCGACGCCGTCGAACGCAGCATCCTGTACGCCGACGTGATGCGCCAGCGCGGTAATCAATATCACGAGCACATGGCCCAGCAAGCGCCCAATGTGCTCAGCATGGCTTACGAGCTGGTGCTCGACGGCCGCACCCTCGAGCGCCCGGTCAACTACGGCCTGCTGCGCATTCCACCGACAGACGGCGTCAAGGTCGATCCGGCCAAGCGCCCGTTTCTGGTCGTCGACCCGCGTGCCGGGCACGGCCCCGGCATCGGCGGCTTCAAACCCGAAAGCGAAATCGGCGTCGCGGTTCGTGCCGGACATCCTTGCTACTTCGCCACCTTCCTGCCGTCGCCCACGCCCACGCAAACCGTCGAAGACGTGATGCTGGCCGAAGCGCGCTTCCTGGAAGAAATCATCGGCCTGCATCCGGAAGCCGAAGGCAAGCCGGTCGTGGTGGGTAATTGCCAGGCCGGGTGGCAGATCATGATGACGGCGGCCATGCGGCCCGAGCTGTTCGGACCCATCATCATCGCCGGCGCGCCGCTCTCTTACTGGGCCGGCTGGCGCGGCATGAATCCGATGCGCTACTCGGGCGGCCTGCTCGGCGGCAGTTGGCTCACCGCCTTTGCCAGTGACCTGGGCGCCGGTACCTTCGACGGTGCCTGGCTGGTGCAGAACTTCGAAAACCTCAATCCCGCCAACACCCTGTGGGCCAAGCAATACAACCTCTACGCCAATGTCGATACCGAAGCCAAACGGTATCTGAGCTTCGAAAAATGGTGGGGCGGCCATGTGTTCCTGAACGGCCCGGAAATCCAGTACATCGTCGACAACCTCTTCATCGGCAATCGCCTGTCCACCGGCGGCCTGGTCACCTCCGACGGTATCCGCATCGACCTGCGCAATATTCGTTCGCCGATCATCGTGTTTTGCAGCAAGGGCGACAACATCACGCCCCCGCCGCAGGCGCTGGGCTGGATTCCCGATCTGTACGAAGACGACGCGCAAATCCGCGCGCACGGTCAGACGATCGTCTATGCCGTGCACGAAAGCATCGGCCACCTGGGCATCTTTGTGTCCGGCGCCGTGGCGCGCAAGGAGCACCAGGAATTCACGAGCAATATCGACATGATCGACGTCCTGCCGCCGGGACTGTACGAAGCCGAGATCGCCGACAAAACGCCTGAAACGCTCAATGCGGACCTGATCCAGGGCGACTACGTGCTCGCCTTCGAACGTCGTCAATTGAACGACGTGCGCGCCATCGTGGCCAACGAGCCCGAAGACGAGCGCCGCTTTGCTGCGGTCAAGCGCGTATCGGATATCAATCTGGGCATGTACCGCAGCTTCATGCAGCCTTGGTTGAAAGCCACGATCACGCCACAGATCGCCGAAACGATGCAGCGCCTGCATCCGTTGCGCGTGTCGTATGAGATGTTTTCCGACCGCAATCCCTGGATGAAAGCTTTCGCTGGCGTGGCCGACCAGATCCGCGACCAGCGGGAAGCCGTCGAGCCGGACAACATCTTCGTGCAAACGCGCGATGCATTGTCCAATACGTTGATCGGCGCATTGGACATCTGGCAGCAGTTGCGCGACGACTGGCACGAGAACACGTTCATGTCGGTGTACGGCTCGCCGGTTGTGCAGGATATCGCAGGCCTGGGTGCCCAGAATGGCCCCTTGCGCGGCCGTCCGGGCGTGTCGCCCGAGCATCATCGCTTCATGGCCGAACGCACGGCAGAACTGCGCGCACTGATGACCGTGGGTGGCGTGCGCGAAGCCGCGCTGCGCATGCTGCTGTACGTGTGCCGTGCCGAAGGCGGTATCGACGAGCGCAGCTTCGCCGTCATTCGCAAGCTGCGCCTGGAAAAGGACCACATCCTGTCGCTGCAGGAATTCAAGGACGTGATCCGCGATCAGGCCCTGGTGATGATGCTGGATGGGCCGGCTGCGATCGGCGCCATCCCGGATTTGCTGGCCGATGCCACCCCTGCCGAAATTCGCGCTGCATTGGGCGATATGAAACAGGTGCTGAGCGCCGCCGAGCCGTTGGGTCAGGCCGCCACCGAAGGATTGGCGGAAATGACGCGGGTGTTCGAACGCGCGGCCGAAAAGGCGGCATCGTCCTCGTCGAAAGCGGCACGGGGTACCGCCAACGGCGCCGCGGCCCGCGGCCGTCGATCGGCACAGGCCAACGGCAAGGCCACCTCGGCGCGCGGCGCGGATGCCACGCCTGCGCTGGACGATAACCAAACATCGACGCCGGGCGCCTCGCGTCCGCCGGCGCAACTGGTGCTCGAACCTGCCGAATCGGTAACGGCGCCGGACACTGCGGGCCGCGCTGCGGGCCGCACGGTCACGGCCTCCGCCACCGACGATGCCGCCGTGGCGGATGTGAAGGCCGCCGTGGCCGAGGAGCACGGCCTGACGCCTTCGAAGATGGCCGCCAAGGCGGCTGGTAAATCGGTTGGCAAATCGACCGGTGCCGGGGCAGTCAAGACAGCCGTACGAACGCCCCGTAAAGGGGCGGTGAAAAAAACCGTGAAGACGGCGACAGCGTCGGCAAGCCGTGTGACTGCCGACAACGCCGTTACGAAGGTCGTCAAGAAAGCCGCCAAAGTGCCGGCGAAAAAAGCGACGAAACAGGCGCCTGAAAAGGCCGCATCGGTGTCCTTGAAAACGGCGGCGGCTAAAAAGGCTGGCGCGAAGAACACTGCTCAAACCGCGCCCGCGAAGAAAGCAACGAAGAAGGCAGCGGCAAAGAAAGCAGCGAAGAAGACAACTGCGAAGTAAGGCAGCAGCAAAGTAAGGCACGATCAACGCCCGAGTCTTCAGCCGACGCTTGGAGCCTGTACTCCGAGCCCCGAAAGAAAACGCCGCGTCCCGGTAAAAGGCGCGGCGTCTTTACTTGCATCGCGGGTCGGTGGGCGTCGACGTGCCAAGGCACACCTGCCAGCACGCTGGCTCGCCATTCGCCGCTACAGCACGGTCACTTTGCGGCGCGCTGCTCCAGCACTTCCACGGCGGGCAACGTTTTACCTTCGAGGAACTCGAGGAATGCGCCGCCACCGGTGGAGATGTAGCTCACCTGGTCGGTGATGCCGAACTTGGCAATGGCTGCCAGCGTATCGCCGCCACCAGCGATCGAGAACGCATCCGACTCGGCGATCGCGCGGGCGATCACTTCGGTGCCGTGCGAAAACGCGTCGAACTCAAACACCCCGACCGGTCCGTTCCACACAATGGTGCCGGCTTTCTTCAGAATGTCGGCGATTTGCTGGGCGCTTTCCGGACCCAGATCCAGGATCAGATCGTCAGCCGCCACGTCGGCGGCCGCCTTGGTCGCCGCTTCGGCATTGGCGCCAAAGGTTTTGGCGCACACCACATCAACGGGAATCGGCACCGCCGCGCCGCGGGCGCTCATCTGCTCGATGACGGCGCGGGCTTCGCCCACCTGATCGGCTTCAGCCAACGACTTGCCGATCGGCAGGTCGCTCGCCAGCATGAACGTATTGGCGATCCCGCCACCCACCACCAACTGATCCACACGCTGCGAAAGCGTTTGCAGAATCGAAAGCTTGGTCGAGACCTTGGAACCCCCAACGATCGCCACCAGCGGCCGCTTGGGCTCGTGCAGGGCTTTCGTGAGCGCCTCGAGTTCGGCCGCGAGCAACGGGCCGGCGCAGGCAATGGGCGCAAAACGCGCGATGCCGTGGGTGGTGGCCTCGGCGCGATGCGCCGTGCCGAAGGCGTCGTTCACATAAACGTCGCACAAGGCGGCCATTTTGCGCGACAACGCTTCATCGTTTTTCTTCTCGCCTTTGTTGACGCGGCAGTTTTCGAGCAGCACCACTTCACCGGGCTGCACGCTCACGCCGTCGACCCAATCGGCGATCAGGCGGACTTGCGCACCCAGCAGTTCGGACAGGCGTTGGCCCACCGGCTTGAGCGAATCGGCTTCAGCCAATTCGCCTTCTACCGGACGGCCCAGATGCGAGGTCACCATCACGGCGGCGCCACCGTCGAGCGCCAGGCGAATACCGGGCACCGAGGCGCGAATGCGCGTGTCTTCGGTGATGCGGCCGGCCTCGTCGAACGGCACATTGAGGTCGGCGCGAATGAACACGCGCTTGCCTTGCAGCTGGCCAGACTTCGCCAACTCGGAAAGGGTAATAACCTTGGACATGGTCGGACAACCTTTTCAAAAAGCAAAAGGGGCCGGCCTGGCATGACCGCGACCGGCCCCAAAGGGGGAACGCACGCGGGGGAAGCGCCCGAAGGACACCGCCCCCGCACGAACATTACTTTGCCGACATCAGGGCAACAGTGGTGTCCAGCATGCGGTTGGAGAAACCCCATTCGTTGTCATACCAGGACGACACCTTCACCAGCGAACCCGACACCTTGGTCAGGCCGGCATCCACCGTGCTCGAGGCCGGATTGTGGTTGTAGTCGACCGACACGAGCGGCTCATTGTTGTAGTCGAGAATGCCCTTCAACTCGCCGTCGGCCGCAGCCTTCAGGATGCTGTTGACTTCTTCGACCGTGGTTTCGCGAGCAGCCACGAACGACAGGTCGACGATCGACACGTTGATCGTGGGGACGCGGATGGCGTAACCGTCGAGCTTGCCGTTCAATTCGGGCAACACCAAGCCCACAGCCGAGGCCGCACCAGTTTTGGTGGGGATCATGCTGTGCGTGGCCGAACGGGCGCGGCGCAGATCTTCGTGATAAACGTCGGTCAGCACCTGATCGTTGGTGTAGGCGTGGATGGTGGTCATCAAGCCATTGACCAGACCGATCTTGTCGTGCAACGGCTTGACCAGCGGCGCGAGGCAGTTGGTCGTGCACGAAGCATTCGAAATCACGGTGTGCTCTTTCTTCAGCACGTTGTGGTTCACGCCGTACACGATCGTGGCGTCCACATCCTTGCCACCCGGTGCCGAAATGATCACCTTCTTTGCGCCGCCTTTCAGGTGGGCGTTGGCTTTTTCCTTGGTGGTGAAAAAGCCCGTGCATTCCAGCACGACGTCGACCTTCAGGTCGCCCCACGGCAGTTCGGCCGGGTTGCGGTTGGCCAGCACGCGGATCTTGTCGCCGTTGACGACCATATAGTCGCCGTCGACTTCGACCGTGCCGGGGAACTTGCCGTGGGCCGTGTCATAGCGCGTGAGGTGCGCGTTCGTGGCGGGATCGCCCAAATCATTGATCGCGACAATCTCGATGTCGTGCTTCTTTCCCGATTCGTAGTGGGCGCGCAAGATGTTGCGGCCGATGCGGCCATAGCCGTTGATGGCGACGCGAATACTCATGAACCTGCTCCTTTGTTTTAAAAATAAAAGCGGAAATCTGCACGGACGGCGCGATCATCGCGCCGCGCCGATCAGAGGATCTCTTGCACCGCGGCCGCTACCTTGTCGGCAGTCAAACCGAAGAACGGGAACAACGCGTTGGCCGGCGCCGATTCGCCGTAGCGATCGATACCGATGACCTTGCCTTCCAGACCGACATATTTGTGCCAGAACGCGGTGATACCCGCTTCCACGGCCACACGCGGCAGACCGCGCGGCAGCACTTCGGCGCGGTAAGCGGCATCCTGACGATCGAACACATCGGTGCTGGGCATCGACACCACGCGCACCGGCACACCGGCATCAGCCAGTTGCTTTTGCGCGTCCAGCGCCAAGGCCACTTCCGAGCCGGTGGCGATGATCACGGCACGGGCATCGGCCGCGTCGCGCAGCACGTAGCCGCCACGGGCGATCGCCGCCACGGTGGCCGCATCGCGCTCGACGAACGGCAGGTTCTGACGCGACAGCAGCAGCGCCGTCGGCCCCCCGTCGGCGACGGTCATGCCGAGGCTGGCCGGGCGTTGCACCGCCGAGCCCCAGGCCACGGCCGTTTCGGTGGTGTCGCACGGACGCCAGACGGACAGGTTGGGAATCAGGCGCAGGCTGGAGGCGTGCTCGATCGACTGGTGCGTGGGACCGTCTTCGCCCAGGCCGATGGAATCGTGCGTGAAGACGTGGATCACGCGCGACTTCATCAACGCAGCCATGCGGATGGCGTTGCGCGAGTAGTCGGAGAACGTGAGGAACGTGCCGCCGAACGGCAGGTAGCCGCCGTGCAGCGCGATGCCGTTCATGACCGCGGCCATGCCGAATTCGCGCACGCCGTAGTTGATGTGGCGGCCGAACTGCAGGGCTTCGCGGCCCACGCGCACGGGCACGACGCCCTTCCAATCGGTGTAGTTCGAACCGGTCAGGTCGGCCGAGCCGCCCAGCAGTTCGGGCAACACCTCAGCCAACGCCGTGATCGCGAATTGCGAGGCTTTGCGCGTGGCCACGGTTTCGGCCTTGCCGATCGTGGCGTCGAGGAAGACTTTCAGGCGATCGGCGAAATCGGCCGGCAGGTCGCCTTTCATGCGGCGGGTGTACTCGGCGGCGAGTTCGGGATGGGCCTTCGCATAGGCATCGAAGCCTTCCTGCCACGACGTTTCGGCGGCAGCGCCGGCATCGCGGGCATCCCAGCAGTCGTACACGTGCTGGGGAATCTCGAACGGGGCATGCGACCAGGCCAGCGCTTCGCGCGTGGCGGCCACTTCGGCGGCACCCAGAGCCGAACCGTGCACCTTATCGGTACCGGCCATATTGGGCGCGCCCTTGCCGATCACGGTGCGGCAGAGGATCAACGTGGGGCCGCTGTTATCGGCGGTATTGCTGCGTGCCAGCGTGATGGCCGCGTCCACCGCAGCCGCATCGTGACCGTCCACACCGCGCACGACGTTCCAGCCGTAGCCTTCGAAACGCTTGGCGGTATCGTCGCCGAACCAGTGTTCGACCTTGCCGTCGATGGAAATGCCGTTGTCGTCATACAGCACGACAAGCTTGGAGAGCTTGAGCACGCCGGCCAGCGAACACACTTCGTGCGAAATGCCTTCCATGAGGCAGCCGTCGCCGGCGAACGCATACGTGTGGTGATCGACGATGGTGTGACCGGGGCGGTTGAATTCACCCGCCAGCAAGGCCTCGGCCAGCGCCATCCCGACGGCATTGCCCAAACCCTGACCGAGCGGACCCGTGGTGGTTTCGACGCCCGGCGTGATGCCCACTTCCGGGTGTCCGGGCGTGCGGCTGTGCATCTGGCGGAAATTCTTGAGTTCCGAGATCGGCAGATCGTAGCCGGTGAGGTGCAACAGCGCGTAGATCAGCATCGAACCGTGGCCGTTGGACAGCACGAAACGATCGCGATTGGGCCAGGCCGGATTGGCGGGATTGTGACGCAAATGCCCCCGCCACAATGCTTGGGCAATCTCGGCCATGCCCATGGGCGCGCCAGGGTGGCCGGAGTTGGCCTGCTGCACGGCATCCATGGCCAAAGCGCGAATGGCATTGGCGAGGTCGGGAGTGGTGACGGGAGGTTGGCTCATCTATGGACTCGTTAGCCGGCCTTCAAACGCATCCGCGCAGCCGGTGGACAGTGTGAAAAGCTCACGATTTTACCACCCGCGAGCGACGCGCTTGGGGCAAACCCCACCCTCCTTACGCACGAGAGATGAAATAGGACGGAGTTATGCCCTACCATGCGCATCCAGGAGATTGTGTTCGATGGCCCACCCCCGCTTCTATTGTTCGACGCCGATCACGGCCCATTCCCGCTATACGCTGCCCGACGACGTGGCGCACCATGCCTCGCGCGCGCTGCGCTTGCGGGCGGGCGAGGCCATCGTCCTGTTCGACGGCCATGGCGGCGAATATGCCGCCACGCTGGTCTTCGACGGCAGCCGCGCACTGGCCGATGTAAGCGGCCACACACCCCATGAAGCCGAACTGCCGGGCGATATCGTGCTGGTGCAAGGCCTGCCCGGCGGCGATAAGATGGACTGGATCATCGAAAAAGCCGTCGAACTGGGCGTGCGCCGCATCGTGCCGGTGGCTGCCCAGCGCAGCATCGTGCAATTGAGCGGTGCCCGTCTGGAAAAGCGGCAGGTGCATTGGCAGCGGGTAGCGATTTCGGCTTGCGAACAATGCGGCCGCAATCGCGTGCCCGATATCGCGCCCGTGACGTCGTTGCGCGACTGGCTGGCGGCGCCCTTCGAGGGTGAGCGCGTGCTGTGCCAACCCGACGCTGAAACGTCGCTCATGGCGCTTGTCGCACGTCACACTCCCCCGGCGCTCGACGCAGCGGACCCCGCCGATGCGCCCAGGCCGCGCCCTCTGGCGCTGTTGGTCGGGCCCGAAGGCGGCTGGTCGGCGGAAGAAGCGGCATTGGGGGTGCGGGCCGGTGTCACCCCGGTGCGCTTCGGCAATCGGGTGCTGCGCACCGAAACCGCGGGGATGGCGATGCTGGCCGCCATCAGCGCCCGGCGCGGCTGGCTATAGACCGCTGCGATGTGATGGGAGCCGGCAAGGCCCGCCGAGCGGTCGAAAAACCCGCCACCATGCGCCACCGGCGGCGCGTCAGTCGTTAGTGATGCGTTCAGCCGTCGGCAGCAATGCGTCAGTCGTTAAGGGTGCATTCAGTCGTCGACGTAGCGCGGTACGTCGGCTTGCGGCGGCGGATCGGGGTGCTTGCCGGCATGCTCGAGCACATACGCAAAAGTGCGACCGTTTTCACGCGCAAAATCGGCCGCATCGGCACACGCCTGCGCGACGCGCGCCGCATCTTCTTCGAGGGCGGGATCGCCCGAATGCAATCTGTAAAGCCACAACACGACACCGCTCTTCTGATCGAGCACCGTGTCGCACAGACAGTCGTAGAGCGCATCCAGGTTGCCGCCGAAAAACACGGGAAAATCGACAGCCTTGGCGATGGCGCGCAATACTGCCGAGCGGCTGCGGGCACGGTCGCAATCCGCCACGAACAACGGCAACCCCAATGCGTTGGCGGCGTCGACCACGTCGACTTTCTGAAATGCGGCATGATCGAGCTCGCCGCCCTGCTGCAACAGCTGCTGCACGCCGGCCTGAGTGGTACGCGTCATACTGGCGCCTCCTTGAAAAACCCGATCACTGCCTCGGTCTGCCGCATCGTATCGGCATAACCTAATTCGATCAATCGCCGGGTGTAACGCGCTTCGAACAAGAGGTAGGACAACAAGGTTCCGCCCTCCCGCCGCCCAGGCGCGACGCCCATGCCGAGGGCACCGAGAAGCGCGCGAACCTCACGCGGCATGTCGTCAAGATACGACAGCGCCAGGGTGTCGAGCGATTCGCTCGGACTCAACGCCAGCACGTTCACCCGGCGCAGCCCGCTGTCGCGCCCCACGTGACCGCCGTCGATCAAGGCGTTCACGCGCCGCACACTTTCCACATCGGTAGACACGCTGTCGATGAAAATGTTCGCCAGTGCATGACCTGAAATTTGTGCCAGCGTGGGGTACGGCGGATCCTGGTGCCGGGCTTCCGGATGGGTATCGTCGCGATGCGCGGTACCGATCACCACGACCCGGCCCGCCCCCATGTGTATCGCCGGGCTGATGGGCGCCAACTGCCGCATCGAGCCATCGCCGCACCACTCGGTCTGCCCAAACACGTCCACGGCCTGCGCCGGAAACACGAACGGGATGGCACTGGAGGCCATCAGATGATCCACGCCGATCGTCGTGGGTACCGCGCGGCGCAGCGCCCGCTGCCAGGGATCGATCGTCTCGGCCGATTGATAGAACGTCAGGTGCTGGCCGGAGGTGTAACCGGACGCGGTGATCGCGAGCGCCGTCAGCGAATGCTGCGCCAACTGCGTATGCAGCCGATCGAAATCCAGCACCTGGGCCAGGAGATCCGCCAACGGGGCGTTATCGAGCAATGAGCGCGGTCGGGGGCCACGGCGGCCGGCGAACATCCAGCCCAATGCCAGCAGGCCCAGCCAGCGCCCACCCGTCCGGATCAGGCCTGGCGCATCGGTGCGATACACCATGCCGGTATGCAGCCGCGACCACAGCCGCCGCATGCGCGCCACGGCCACGTGCGGCCGATCGGCCCGGCAGGCATAAGCGGTCGCGTTGAGCGCACCCGCCGAGGTGCCGCAGAGGATATCGAAGGGATTGCGAAAATCGCCACGGCGCGGCGCATCGAGAATATCGAGCAGCGCCTGCACTACCCCCACCTGGTAGGCGGCACGGGCGCCGCCCCCAGTGAGGATCAGGCCGGTGCGAGGGGTAGACTCGCTCCGGCCATCCAACACGGTCGCTTCAGCGTGGCGTGTTGGCATCGACCACGGTCAACGCGGTCATGTTGACGATGCGGCGCACGGTCGAGCTCGAGGTGAGGATGTGCACTGGCGCATTCACGCCCAGCAGGAACGGGCCCACGGCCACGTTGCCGCCGGCGGCCGTCTTCAACAGGTTGTAGGCGATATTGCCCGAATCGACGTTGGGGCACACCAGCAGATTGGCCTGCCCTTTCAACGGCGACGACGGCAGCAGCTTCTGGCGCAACGTTTCGTCCAGCGCGCAGTCACCGTGCATTTCGCCATCGACTTCCATGTCGGGCGCGCGCTCGCGAATGATTTCCAACGCTTCGCGCATCTTCGCGCCGGATGCGGAACTGCCGGAACCGAAGTTGGAACGCGACAGCAATGCCACCTTCGGCATCAGATTCATGCGCGTCATCTCTTCCGCGGCGGCGATCGTGAACTCGGCCACCTGCTCGGCGGTCGGGTCGTCGGTGACGTGGGTATCCACCAGCGCCACCGTGCGTTCGTTCACCAGCAGGATGTTCATGGCCGCATACACCTTGTGGCCCGCGCGGCGACCGATCACCTCATCGATGAAACGCAAGTGATCGCCATAGGCGCCCACCGTGCCGCAGACCATGCCGTCGGCATCGCCCAAGTGCAGCATCATGGCACCGATCAAGGTCATGCGGCGGCGCATTTCAACGCGCGCCATTTCCTTGGTGATGCCTCGGCGGCACATGATTTCCCAATACGTGGTCCAGTAGCGATGGAAACGCTCGTCGTATTCGGGGTTGCAAACCTGCGCGTCTTCGCCCAGGCGAATCCGCAGGCCGTATTTCTCGATACGCGCCGCCAACACGGCGGGACGGCCCACCAGGATCGGCTTGGCCAGGCCTTCATCGACGATGACCTGTACGGCGCGCAGCACGCGCTCGTCTTCGCCTTCGGTAAACACGATGCGCGCTTTCCCACCCTCGCGCACCAGGCGCTTGGCGTTGGAAAACAGCGGCTTCATGAACGCGCCGGAGTGATACACGAACTGCTGCAACTGATCGACGTAGGCTTCGAGATCGGCGATCGGCCGGGTGGCCACGCCCTCTTCCATCGCCGCTTTCGCCACGGCCGGAGCAATACGCACGATCAAGCGTGGATCGAAGGGCTTGGGAATCAGATACTCGGGGCCGAACGAAATATCGTAGGTGCCGTAGGCCGCGGCAACGATTTCGTTTTGCTCTTCCTGCGCCAGCTTGGCGATCGCCAGTACGGCGGCTTTTTCCATCCCGCGCGTGATCGTGGTCGCGCCCACATCCATCGCACCGCGAAAGATGTAAGGGAAGCACAGCACATTGTTGACCTGGTTCGGATAATCCGAGCGGCCCGTGGCCATCACGATATCGTCGCGCACGGCGTGCGCGACTTCGGGCAGGATCTCGGGCGTGGGGTTGGCCAGCGCCAGGATGAACGGATTGGGTCCCATGCGGGCGACCATGTCGGCCTTGAGCACGCCGCCGGCCGACAATCCGAGGAAGACGTCGGCGCCGTCGATCACTTCGCCCAGCGTGCGCAGCTCGGTGACTTGCGCGAAGCCGGCCTTGTCCGGATCCATCAACGTCGTGCGGCCTTCGTACACCACGCCTTCGATGTCGGTGACCCAGATGTTGGACTTGGGCAGGCCCAGATCGACCATCAATTCCAGACAGGCCAGCGCCGCAGCGCCCGCGCCGGACACCACCACCTTGACCTGCGTGATGTCTTTCTTCACCACCTTCAGGCCGTTGATGAACGCGGCCGATACGGTGATCGCCGTGCCGTGCTGATCGTCGTGAAAGACCGGAATCTTCATGCGCTCACGCAGCTTGCGCTCGACCGTGAAGCACTCGGGCGCCTTGATGTCCTCAAGGTTGATGCCACCGAACGTAGGCTCCAGGCCCGCGATGATGTCGACCAATTTGTCGGGATCGGTTTCGTTGATCTCGATATCGAACACATCCAGGCCGGCGAACTTCTTGAACAGCACCGCCTTGCCTTCCATCACCGGCTTGGAGGCCAGTGCGCCGATATTGCCCAGCCCCAGAACGGCTGTGCCGTTGGTGATCACACCGACCAGATTGCCGCGCGCCGTGTAGCGAAATGCATTGACGGGATCTTTGACGATCTCTTCGCAAGCGGCCGCAACGCCAGGCGAATAGGCCAGCGCCAGATCGCGCTGGTTGGACAATTGCTTGGTCGGCATGACCGAAATTTTGCCGGGGCGGCCGGACTCGTGATATTCGAGTGCGGCGCGGCGGAGATTTTCATCCATGGGACAGGCTCAAGGTGGGGTGTGACTGAAAAGAGGTGGAATCTTAACCTGTTGCAACGCCTACCCCGGCATGGGGAATAGGTCGCCCGCGTCGAAGGCGGCTTTGATGCACCGCGTCAACCGGCGGCTGGCGTCAGCCGCCGCAGCGTCCTGACCGACGCTCGACTCACCACTGCCGGACACTGATGCCGCCGTGGCGTTCGCAGCGTCGTCGGACGCGATCGTGGCCCGGTCAGCCGACGCCAGCGTGCTGCGCGGCGCAGGCGTCGCGACCAAGCGGACGCGGCACACCCAGGCCAGGGTGCCGCCGTGCCCCAACAACATCTGCCCGAGATTGACCCCATGCGGCGCCTGGGGCTGCAACGCGTCGAGCCGATAAGCGAGCGGCCAGCGCCCGAGCGCGCGGCACGCTTGCCCTTCGGCACTCGACGCCGCCTGAAACAGGGCGGGCACCAGCGCTTGCACCGTAGCGGATTGCAGCGGTTGCGTGGCATCGGCGCCAAAAGGCCCCAGCGCTTCGAACGTGCCGTCGGCCAACAGCACTTCCACCGCCACGATGCCGGTTTCGCCGGTGCAGCCCGGCGTGAGCCCGGGATGCGGCGCCGCCAGCCAATGCGCGAGCGTGCGCGCGCGCGGCGCCCCCTCGAACTGCGTGAGGCCGGCGTCGGCCAGGGCGCCCAATGGGCATCCCGGCTGCACGTCCCACGCCACCGGCACCGCTTGCGACGCCGGCACATCGCGCGCATCCGCGGCGGCCGCAAACACCGGCGTGAGGCCATCCAACCGGACCGGATCCACGTAAACAGCTGGCCGGTCATCGGGCGGCGCCGTCATGGCGCCCTCGTCTCCGCTCAACACGATCACGACGCCGTACTCGCGCCCCAGCGATACGACCACCGCCATGTCGCCATTTCCTGCCGGCGCAAACCGGGCCCGTCCCACGCCGGCCACGGCGTCCGACTCGCTGAAAACGCCATCGCAGGCACCACGCAGTCTTCGGCAAAACGCCTCCCAGGCGCTGGGCGCAGGTTTGCGGCCGGAGAGAAAAGCGCGTCGGGAAGGCTGCATGACTACAATTCCTTTTTTGTTCTGAGAAGCACCATGCCTCGCCTCGCCACCCGTACCCAAGATTTCTTGACCTTTCAGGTGATGAACCTGTTCAAGCAGGCGCAAGCCCTGCAGGCCGCCGGCGAAGACATCATCAGCATGGGCATCGGTGAACCTGACTTTACCGCGCCGCCGCCCGTGGTGGCAGCACTCGATCGCGCTTCGCGCAGCGGCTTGAGCGGCTACACCGCCGCCGCCGGCATCGCCCCCTTGCGCGAAGCCATCGCCGCGTTCTATGGCAAGCAGTTCGGCGCTGCCATCGATCCTTCCCGCGTGATCGTGACCGCCGGCGCATCCGGCGCGCTGAGCCTGGCCTGCGCCGCGCTGGTCGATCCGGGCGCCGAAGTGTTGATGCCTGACCCGTCCTACCCCGCCAATTCCAATTTCATCCTGGGCGCCGGCGGCCTGCCCCGTCTGGTCGCCAGCTCGGCCGAGAAGCGCTTCCAACTCAGCGCGGACGACGTCCGCACCCATTGGAACGATGCTACCCGCGGCGTGTTGATCGCCTCGCCCAGCAATCCCACCGGCACCTCCATCGCGCACGACGAGCTGGCCGAGCTGCTGCAGGTCGTACGCGAACGCGACGGCTTCACGATCATGGACGAGATCTACCTGGGCCTGTCGTACGACCACGCGCCAAAGTCGGCCCTGACGCTGGACGACGACCTCATCATCATCAACAGCTTCAGCAAGTACTTTCACATGACGGGATGGCGCCTCGGCTGGCTGATCGTGCCCGAATCGATGGTGAGCACGATCGACAAGATCGCCGGCAGCCTCTCGATTTGCGCACCCACGCTGGCGCAACATGCCGCGCTGGCCTGCTTCGAGCCCGAGTCGCTGGCGGTTTTCGAGGAGCGCCGCCGCGCGTTCCAGGCTCGCCGCGACTATCTGCTGCCGGCCTTCGAAAAGCTGGGGCTGACCGTGCCGGTGAAGCCGGACGGTGCGTTCTATATCTACGCGGATGTGAGCAGCACCGGCATGGACAGCCAGACCTTCTCGCAGCGCCTGCTGCTCGAAACCGGCATCGCCGCCGTGCCGGGCCACGACTTCGGTCCGGCTCACGCCAGGAAGATGATGCGCTTTTCCTACGCGACGGCATTGCCGCGGCTGGAAGAAGCCGTGGACCGCATGGACCGCTGGCTCACGCGCATCAAGGGCTGAGGCCAGCCGCTAACGGTCGCGATCGCGTACCGTCACTCGCGGGCCAGCGCGATACCCGAAGCCAGCGCCAGACGACGGCGCTCGGCCTGAACCTTGCCGCTATAGCCACCATCGTTGGGGCCCGTAGCGCCCACGTAGCACGACAAGCCGGCATTGACCGAACCGCGGCGCTGGATACAGTCGCGCAAAATCGTGGAGCCCACGCGAATGTTGGCCACGGGATCGAGCGCGGCGTTGTCGCCGAATTTCTCGAACTTCTCCTGATGCACGCTCGTCATGACCTGCATCAGGCCCTGCGCGCCCACCGGACTTTCGGCAAACGGGTTGTAGCGCGATTCGATGGCCATCACGGCCAGCAGCAAAAGCGGGTCGAGATCGTGCTCGTCGCCCACCTTGAAGGCCGTGGCGACCAATACGCCGGTGGCATCGTTGGCCACCTTGTACTTGCGCGAGATATAGCTCTTCAACGCATCCATCTGATTGCGCGATGCGCTCGCCGTTTGCGGCGCGGGTTTGGGCGCCGGCTTGGGTGCCACGCGCGGCGGACTCAGATACGCCGTCGCGTTGGACGCGGGTGCATTGGGGATGGCCAAGACGACCGCGGTCGGCTCGCCGCCATCGCCTGCGGTATCCTGGCCGCCCGAGAGTGAGGACGGCGCCAGCGCGGCGAGCAGTGCTTCGTGAACCTGAAGGGCTTGGCTGCGTAAACCCGGCAGCGCCATACCCATGCTGACGGTGACGATCACAACGATGCCGAGGTAGACCGAGCAGAGTCGGAGCCATTCGGCCACAATGCGATGAATGCGTCGCGCCAGCAGTTGAAAGTCGAGATGGGAAGCCAATGCTTCAGCCATGGGACCTCCTGCTTGGTGGAGAGGGAACCGATGTTAACCTCTCCCCAACTTCACAAATGTAACCAAATTATCCGGAATTAACGTGAAATACCGTGACTTGAGAGACTTTATCGCGCAACTCGAGACCAAGGGCGAGCTCAAGCGCATCGCAGCGCCCGTGTCGACCGAACTCGAAATGACCGAGATCGCCGATCGGGTGCTGCGCGCCGAAGGCCCGGCTTTGCTGTTCGAAAACGCGCAGCATCGCGGCAAGCCGGCCGGCATGCCGGTGTTGGCCAATCTGTTCGGCACGCCCAAGCGTGTGGCATGGGGCATGGGCGCCGAAGACGTCACGGCATTGCGCGATGTGGGCGAATTGCTGGCGTCGCTGCGCGAGCCGGAACCGCCCAAAGGCTTCAAGGACGCGTGGGCGAAGGTCGCCATGCTGAAGGCCGCGCTGTGGGACATGAGCCCGAAAACGGTACGCACCGCGCCTTGCCAGGAAGTCGTGATCGAAGGCGACGACGTGGACCTGAACGCGCTGCCACTGCAGCAGTGCTGGCCGGGCGATGTGGCACCGCTGCTCACCTGGGGCCTGGTGGTCACGCGCGGCCCCAATGCCAAGCGCCAGAATCTGGGCATCTACCGCCAGCAGCCGATCGCGCGCAATAAGCTCATCATGCGCTGGTTGTCGCATCGCGGCGGCGCGCTCGATTTTCGCGATCACGCGCTTGCCCATCCCGGCACGCCGTTTCCGATCGCTGTCGCGCTGGGCGCAGATCCCGCCACGATTCTTGGTGCCGTGACGCCGGTGCCCGATTCGCTGTCTGAATACCAGTTTGCCGGTTTGCTGCGCGGCTCGCGCACCGAAGTGGTCAAAACCATCGGCAGCGATCTGCAAGTGCCAGCCTCGGCTGAAATCGTGCTCGAAGGCTATTTGCTGCCCTCGAGCGATCCGCGTGCGACGGCCCCGGTGGTGCCCGACGGCGTCAAGGCACCGCCCAAAAGCGATTACGAACAGGCGCTCGAAGGCCCATACGGCGATCACACCGGCTATTACAACGAGCAGGACTGGTTCCCGGTCTTCACCGTCACGCGCATCACGATGCGCCGCGATCCGATCTATCACTCGACCTACACCGGCAAACCGCCCGACGAACCCGCGGTATTGGGCGTGGCGCTGAACGAGGTGTTCGTGCCGCTGCTGCGCCGTCAGATGCCCGAGATCGTGGATTTCTATTTGCCGCCCGAGGGCTGCAGCTATCGTTTGGCGGTGGTGTCGATCCGCAAGCAGTACCCTGGCCACGCGCGGCGCGTGATGTTCGGGCTGTGGAGCGTGCTGCGCCAGTTCATGTACACCAAGTTCATCATCGTGGTGGACGAAGACATCGATCCGCGCCAATGGAAGGAGGTGGTGTGGGCGATGACGACACGCATGGATCCGGTGCGCGATGCCGTGATGGTGGAACGCACGCCGATCGATTACCTGGATTTTGCGTCGCCCGTATCGGGTCTGGGCGGCAAAATGGGTCTGGACGCGACCAACAAATGGCCTGGAGAAACCGACCGCGAATGGGGCCGGCCGATCGCGATGAGCGACGAAGTCAAGCAACGCGTCGACGGCATGTGGGGCGATCTGGGGCTGTAATACATGGGGCGGCCAGGCGCACGCGGTGCGAATCGTTTGCCCCGCGCACGTCTGTCGGTTCGTCTGCGGGGCCTGCCGCCCTGCCTCACGCCTCGGCGTCGAACCACACCTGCAAGCGCCCGGCCAGCATCGGATGCGGCAGCACATGTGCCGCCATGCCATAGGTGCGCGCCAGGATCGGCGGCGTCAGGACCGCCTCGGGCGGTCCGTCTGCCACTACCTTGCGATCGGCGAGCAAGATCAACCGATCGCACCACTGCGCCGCCAGATTGAGATCGTGCAGCACGATCAATACGCCTGCGTCCTGCCCACGCGCCAGCCGGCGCGCCAAGGCCAGCACCGCGTGCTGATGGGGCGGATCCTGGCTGGCGGTAGGCTCGTCCCACAACAGATAGCGCGGCTGCCCGGCCACGGGCTGCGCCGCTGCCTGGACCAGCACGCGCGCCAGATGCACGCGCTGCTGCTCACCGCCCGATAGCAACGCGTAGGGTCGGTCGAGCAAACTCGCCACATCGGCCCGCACGGCCGCATCGGCCACCAGCGCATCCACCCTGTCGGGCGCCAGCGCCGGAAACGGATAGGCGCCCATGCCGATCACCTCGGTCACCGACAACGCAAACCGTAGCCCAGGCTTCTGCGGCAGCACCGCCCGCCGCATGGCCTGCTGCGCGGAAGGCATCGCATCGAGCGGCGCATCGTCGAGCGTGACGCCGCCGGCGGCCAGCGGCAGTTCGCCTGCCAATGCGCTCAGCAGGGTCGATTTACCGGCGCCATTGGGGCCGAGCAATCCCAATACTTCGCCTGGGCCCAATCGGCAGGACACATCGTCCAGCACCGTTTGCCCGTCGCGCTCGATCCGCAGATGACGGCCGTCCAGACTCATACCAGCCGTCTCCCGCGGGCAAGCAGCCAGATGAAGAAGGGCCCGCCCACCAGGCTGGTGACCAGACCGATCGGCAACTCGGCCGGCACGATCACGATCCGCGCCAGCCAATCGGCCAGGGTCAGCGCCAGCGCACCCGCAAGCATCGACGCCGGCAGCAGCCAGCGATGATTGGCGCCCAAGGTGAGCCGGATCAAATGCGGCACGACCAGGCCGATGAAACCGATACCGCCGGTCGCCGCCACAAGCGGCCCCACGACGAGCGCCATCGCCACGATGAGCTTGCGGCGCACGGTCACCAGCGGAAAGCCCAGATGCTGCGCCTCGCGCTCCCCCAAAAGCAGTGCATTGAGCAGCCGCCATTGGCGGGCGAGCCATATCGTCCACACCAGCGTCCAGGGGGCAAGAAACGCCAGCAACGACCAATTGGCGCCAGCCAGGCTGCCCAGATTCCAGAATGTCAGATCGCGCAGTTGCGCATCGTTGGCCAACGTGGTGAACAAGCCAATCAGGCTGCCGGCGACGGTATTGATGGCGATGCCGGCGAGCAGCAATCCGGCCACGCCGGGTGCGCGACGGCCCAGCGCGTAGGCCAGCGCCGTGGCGCCCAGGCTGCCCAGAAACGCTGCGGGTGCGAGCAGCCAAAAGCCACCCGACGTAAACACGATCGCTGTCACCGCGCCCAACGCGCCGCCGGCAGAGATCCCCACCAAACCGGGTTCGGCGAGCGGATTGCGAAACAGGGCCTGCATGACGGCGCCGGTGATGGCCAACGCCGCTCCCGCCAGGGCGCTGAACAGCACTCTCGGTATCCGCACATCCACGAGCACATTGCGCAGCAACTGCTCGCCGGGTGCCGGCTGGCCCCACAGCAGCGTCGGCAAGCTTGTCAGCGGAATGGCGACCGCGCCGCTGGCGCACGCCACGGCCATCGCCACCACGAGCAGCACGGCCAGACCGGCGATCGCAGAGGTCGGCCGCAGGTCAGCGCGCCGCACGCGCGGGCGCTCCAGCGGCGTCTTGCAGTTGCTGCAAGGCCTGCGGCAAGCGCGGCCCCAAACCCAGCACCAGCAGATCGTCCATCACCACGATGCGGCCCGCTCGGGCAGCCGGGGTGGCAATCACGCCAGGGACCTGCAACAGGTTGTCCATCCCGCCCAACGCGTCCAGCGAGGACGTCGTGATCACGATCAGCTCGGGGGCCAGCGCCGTCATCGCTTCCGGCGAGAGCGGCTTGTAGCCCTGCTGACCCGCCAGCACATTGGCAAGCCCGGCCAGCCGCAGCACTTCATCCGCAGCGGTACCGCTTCCCGCACCCTGGGAGGAGCCGGTGCGATTGACCATCAACAACGTCGGACGATCGCTTCGGGGTTGCGCCTGGATGCGATCCAGGTCGCGCTTGAGCGCGGCCGACAACCGCGCGCCGGCAGACTTGGCATCCAGGGCAGCCGCCACTTGATCGATACGGCGATAAAGCGACGCCACCGTGGGTTGATCGGACACAACCTGAAGATTGACGCCGAGCTCGGTCAACTTCTGGATGGCGTGCGGCGGACCCGCCTGCTCGGAGGCCAACACCATATCGGGCCGCATGGCCACCACGCCTTCCACGGGCGTGGCGCGGTAATAACCGACACGCGGCAAACGGGTGGCGGCTTCCGGATACAGACTTGACAGATCATCGGCCACGATGCGGTCGCCGCGATCGAGGGCAAAGGCGATTTCCGTGACGCTACCGCCCAGGGTGACCACCCGCTCGGGCGCAGCACCCTGCGCGGCCCAGGCCGCCAAGCTCAGGCACAGCGCCAATCCGGCGGCCCGCAGGCCGCGTGCCATCGGACGTGTCACCACCGCGTGTTCGGTCGTAATGCCTGCACTCATCGTGTTCTCACTGCGCCAAAGGGGTATCGCACAGCGCGGCCAACATGCCGCGCCACGCCGGCAGTTCCGCCTGGCCGGGCTTGCGTACGCCAAAAAATTGAACGATCAGATCGCCTGCGGCGTTATACACCTCAAGCGACGTTACCCACCCGTCGGACGTGGGCTTGTTGACCACCCACACCTGGGCGATCGCCGTCGTGTTCAGATGCAGATTGAAGTCGGGATCGAGCACGTTGTACCAGGGACCGGTGCGCCGCAGCGTCTCGATCGGGCCGCTGTGGATCTGAATCATGCCGCGATTGGCCACAAAGCACATGATGGCCGTGCCCTCGGCAACCGCCCCCGCCAAGACCGTCTCCACCGCGTCGATCGCCACCTTTTGCGCGAGATCGGCGCCGGCGGCTTCGAGCGCGGCGAGGCGATCGGCATCGTGCTTTTTCAAGAGTGGGAAAAACTGATGGGTGTCCGTCATCGCCTGCCAATCCGCGCGCAGGGCGGCGGCATCATTGACGCCACGCGGCGCGGGCCGCTCAGGCGCCGGCGGGTTTTCAGGCCATATCGGTGACGGGTGGCGATGCGCGTCGACCAATGCGTCGAAGGCGACAATGTCCGTCTCGGCTGTGACGTAGATCTTGTGCACGGCCATCCCGGCCGCGTCGAAAAATTGCAGGCTGCGGCGCCCGGCGTCGGTCACCGACCAGGCTGAGGCCCAATTGAAGAAGAACACGCGCAGATCGATGTCGGGGCCGAGCACCAGCCCCATCGGACCGTCGGCACGCACGTCCTCGTAGCGGCCATGCCGCTCGTGCACGCACCAGTCGTTGCGCGTGAGCGCCATCACCCGGCCCACGCTCGGCAACTGCCGGAAGATGCTCTGAAAATCGGGCTGCAGTGCGATGGCGTCGATGCCCGCGCACCCTGCCGCCACCCATTGCGCCTCGGAAACGCCCAAGGCATCGGCCGCTTGCCTGGCACGTTGGCCGGCCAAGCGTTCGGATGCTGCCGCAGAGCGGGCACGAACGACTGCGGCCGCGTCCAAGAACGCGGCCGCGGAGGGAGACGTGACGATGCCGTTCAAAGGGTGCGACGCGCCGCTTGGACCGTCGCCTCATCGCGCAGCGCGCGGGCCGACGGCGCCGAGCGCGCATCCTGCACCATACGAAGCGCCTTGAATCCCGCGAACCCAAGCCCGGCTACCTTGAGCAGACGCATTACGCCGCCACCCGCCAGCATGCCGCCGCCCTTGAGCGCCAACGCGGACAAACTCGACCCCACGACCGGATAGCGGCGCAACAGGTGATAGGCCTGCATCGCAATCGTGGTGCCCTTCATCGAGGCCAGGCGTGGCCACACATCCTTTGCCAACGCCGACGGCGTGAGATCGCGCCCGGCACCCACGACACTGCTTACGAGCGCTTCGCGCTCCAAAGCGGCCTTGGCGCGCAAGAGTTCGATGCGCACCGCGCGATCCACATGCGCAGAAGATTTAGACATGCTCAATACTCCCGTGCCTGAGCGCGACGCTCATCATCGTGTTCGGCGGCGCCCCGGATGCGCGACAACAGTTCGGCATCGCGTTGCAATTCAGACAACGTCGCTGCAAACGGCACGGGATCGTAGACGAGCGAACGGCGCACGGCGGCCAGCATGATCACGCCCAATATGCCGTACACGGCAGCCAACAAGCCCAGCGCCACATAGCGATTTTCGGTAGGCCAGAAATACACCGAGACCAGCACCGAAAACACCAGCACGGCCAGCGTCAAAAAGAGCAATGCCGCGAACGACATGCCCAACAAGCGCAGCAACCGCGCTTTCTCGTTGGCGGCTTCGAGGCCCAACAATTCGAGGCGCGTGCCAATGAGGCCAACGACCCCGGCAGCCACGCCAATCAAAGACTTGCGAATTCCCATGTTCCATCAACCCGTCGTGAGGGGGACAGACGCGAGCCGCAACCGGCCGCGCCACCCGTTCATCAACGACGCGCGATCAGCACGCCGAGCAGCAACCCACCGATGCCGGCGGCGGCAATCGCCTGCCAAGGCTTGTCGTGCACATAGTCATCCGTGGCGCGCGCGGCGCGACGGCCGTGTTCGAGCATGGCGTCTTGCGCGTCATACATGGCTTCGCGGGTGCGGCGGATCGAAATGATCGCGCGCTCGCGCAATTCGGCGGCCTTTTCGCCGGTGCTGGAAGCGGCTTCTCGCAGCAGCGCTTCGGCGTCGGTCAGGCTGGCCTTGACCGAGTCCAACAAATTTTCGCGATCAACGTCATCGAGGTGGGGCTTGCGCATGGTTTTTCTCCCTATACAACTGCATGTCAGTCAGCCGATGATACCAGCGGTTGTAACAACTCGGGCCGCTGGAATCGATACCGTCTGCTACCTGATCTGAGTGATTTCCACCTTCGACACGCTCCCTTGCTGATTGATCTCTTGCTTCATCACCAGATTGGCGTTCGGGCAGTACCAATCGGTCACGCGCGACTTCGTGCCAGGGATGGGCAACGTGAGGCCATTGAAGGTGGCTTGCGTGGGATCGCTGTCGCGGTCATAGCTCACTGGCCAGCATGATTGCTGACCCAACGCGGTCGCGATGCTGGCGCGCTGACCGACGGTTTTTTCGCCGATGCGAATCGTCGTCGCGGGCGAACCGCCCACCGGCGCGTCCTTGCCGAATTTCAAGCGGAATGTCGTGCCGGGAAACTTCTGACCGGGCGCCGTGATGGGCTGCTCATAACCAAACAGACCCAGCATGCGCAGATCGAAGCTGCCGGGGTCGCCGGGCCTTTCACCGGCGCTGTCGTACTTGACGAAGCTGGCTTGACCGCCCTTCACCGTCATCAGGTAATCGAGCTTGGACGCCGAAGGCGGCAAGCCGGCATATGAAAACGAGGCCGTGCCCTGCACGCGGGCGCGGCAGGTGGTGGCCGAACTCTTGCTGACTTCGGAGAAGTTCAGATCGGCACCGAGCTTGAGATTGCCCGAGCCGGAAAATTGCACGAACCCGCCATCGTGCATGAATTTGGCGTCGCAGACGGCAGCCTGCACCGAACCCCACGACAACATGCCTGCGCAAGCGGTCAGGGCGACCGCCGCATATTTTTTGACACAGCGAACCATGTTCACTCCAAAGAAAGCCGAGCCGGGACGCCGCGTCCCGCCCCTCGGCGCATTCGATACTACACGCAGGCCGCGCCCCGCGCGCGCACCCGGCCACATTGTCGAAAGCGATTGAAACCTGCAATCGATATAACCATTAGCGATATGGACATGCCCACATCTTCGTTCGCTTCCGCACCGTAACTCCCTAGAATCGAACGAGATATGCTGTCTGGGACCACGCCCTGGTCCCGTGCGTTCAATGACCCCCTCTTTCCTATGATGCTTTTTCCGATATTTGCCGATCTGGCCCAGCGCGACGTGCTGGTCGTCGGCGGCGGCGAGGTCGCTACCCGCAAGGCGCAGGCCTTGCTCGAGGCCAGTGCGCGCGTCACCGTCGGCGCGCCCGTGTTGTCGCCGGAATTGCAGCATCTGCGCGATACCGGACGGATATCCTGTATCGAAGGCACGTTTTCGCCTGAGTGGGTGATCGACAAATGGCTGGTAATCGCCGCCACCGACGACCGCGAAGTCAATCGAGCCGCCGCCGACGCGGCGTCGGCCCGGCATATTCTGTCCAACGTGGTGGACGATCCCGCGCTTTCCTCCTTTCAGGTACCGTCGATCGTCGACCGCTCACCCTTGATCGTCGCGATCTCCTCCAGCGGTGTGGCACCCGTGCTCGCGCGCCGTATGCGCGAGCGCATCGAGTCGCTCTTCGACCACACCCTGGGGCCGCTGGCCAGGCTGGCCGCGCAATATCGCCCGCAGATCCGCGCGCGGCGCCCCGATTTGGGCGCCCGGCGCGCGTTCTACGACTGGCTGCTGGACGGTCCGGTAGCGGCGCTGCTGCGGCAGGCACGGCCAGACGAGGCAGCCGCAGCACTGGATGCCGAACTGGACCGGCCGCAACCGGCGCGCGTGGGTTCGGTCGTGCTGGTAGGCGCCGGCCCCGGCGACCCCGGCCTCTTGACGCTCAAAGCGCTGCGCGCCCTGAATGAAGCCGATGTGATCCTGTATGACCGCCTGGTCAGCGCCGAGATCATGTCGCTCGCCCGCCGCGATGCCGACCGTATCGACGTCGGCAAGCAACCGGGCGAAAACCACCATGCCACCCAGGCCCGGATTCACGCGCTGCTGGTCGAGCACGCCTCAGCCGGCAAGCGGGTCGTGCGTCTGAAAGGCGGAGACGCTTTTGTGTTCGGACGCGGCGGCGAAGAGCTCGAATACCTGCAGGCGCATGGCATCCGTTTCGAAGTTGTGCCGGGCATTACGGCGGCGCTGGCCTGTGGCGCCTACGCGGGCATTCCGCTCACGCATCGCGAACACGCACAGTCGCTATCGTTGATCACCGCCCATTGCCGGGACGACAGCGACAGCATCGACTGGCCGGCGCTGGCGCGGGCCAATCAAACGCTTACGTTTTATATGGGTGTGGGGCAGTTGGATAACCTGACCGCCAAGATGCTGGCGCACGGAAAATCGGCCGACACGCCCTTCGCCCTGGTGGAAAACGGCAGCCGGCCCGAGCAGCGCGTACTGCGCGGCCGGCTTGCGGATTTGCCCGAACGGGCCCGCGCCCACGCCATCAAATCGCCGGCGCTGCTGATCGTGGGCGAGGTGGCGGCGCTGGCCGACACGCTGCACTGGTTCGGCGAACGCGTGGGTCTGGAAGCCGCAGCGGCGACGGTTGCGCCGTAGCGTTCGAGCGATGCAGCACCATCGCGCAACGCATTGCGCGGAAAAGCACGTTCGAGCCCGTCTCCGGCGCCCGAATGGCCCTGCATGACCCTGGCCTTATGCAGGGTCATTTTGCCTTTCCGACGCGCCGGCTACTCCGTCTTTTGCTTCGTGCCGAAGATCCGATCGCCGGCGTCGCCCAGCCCCGGCATGATGTAGCCGTGTTCGTTCAGACCATCGTCGATCGAGGCCGTGTAGATCTCGACATCGGGGTGCTTGGCGAGCACCGCTTCGATCCCCACGGGCGCGGCCACCAGCACCAGCGCGCGAATTTCGCGGCAACCTGCTTTCTTCAACATATCGATGGTGGCGACCATCGAGCCCCCGGTCGCCAGCATCGGATCCACAATCAGCGCCAGACGCTGATCGATTTCACCGACCAGGCGTTCCAGGTACGTGTGCGCCTGCAGCGTTTCCTCGTTGCGGGCCACGCCCACCACGCTGACCTTGGCGCCCGGAATCAGGCTCAGCACGCCGTCGAGCATGCCGATGCCCGCACGCAGAATGGGCACCACCGTTACTTTCTTGCCCGCGATCTTCTCGACGGCAACCTCACCGCACCACCCTTGTACGGTATGCGGCGCCATCGCCATATCCTTGGTCGCCTCGTAGGTCAGCAAGGCGGCGACTTCCTGCGACAACTCGCGAAAGCTCTTGGTGCTCAAGTCCACGCGACGCATGATGCCCAGCTTGTGGCGGATCAGCGGGTGGCGGATTTCATGCACGGCCATGTGCGATATCTCCAGGATGAAAACAAATAAAAACCGAATGAACAGAAACCGATCTTCGCACTAAAGCACGGATCGCCCGCACTCGAGACACGGATCGGCGCACTTGCGGCACGGATCGTCGCCCTCGAGCCGATCAACGTTCGGCGAGCCACTTGATCAAGGCATCGTCGAACGCCCGTACGGCATCGGAGCGATCGTGGTTCACCACGCTCACCACCACGTAACGTTTGCCGCTGGCGCCCAGCACATAACCGGCGATGGCCCGCACGTCGCGCAGCGACCCGCTCTTCAAATGTGCCATGCCTTGCGTCGACTCGTTGCGCATGCGGCGCCGCATCGTACCGTCAATACCGGAAATGGCCAGCGACGACATGAATTCGGGCATGAGCGGCGAGCGCCAGGCGGTGTCGAGCATCGCCGCCAGACTGTTGGCCGACACGCGGGCATCGCGCGACAGCCCCGCACCGTTGTCGATCGACAGTTCGGGCATCGGCACGCCCTGATCGGCCAATACCCGCGCCGCCACGGCGCCGCTCGGCCCCACGGTGGCGGGCCGGGTGCCTCGCTCGGCACCCAGCGTGAGCAGCAGCGTACGGGCCATCACGTTATTGCTGCGTTTATTGATGACGCGAATCGTGTCCGCCAGCGGCGGCGAGTCATGCACCGCCAGCGTGATCGCGTCCGGCGGCACCAGACCATTTCTCACCGTGCCGGTAAATGTGCCGCCGAGCTCCTTCCACAGCATGCGGAAGGTCGACGTCATGAGTTCCTGTTGATCGAGCACCAGGCGATAAAGGCTGAACTCGCCGCAGGATCCGGCGGCCGTGCCCGAAATGCGGATGGTGACGCCTTGCTGGGTAATCAGCGGCTCGGTGCGCACCACGGGCGACCCCGGGCATACCGCGTCACTCCATTGCACGCTGCCCTCGATGCGGATGCCGGGTACCGGCGGATCGATCACGGGCACCCACTGGCGATTGACCGCATCGGGCATGAAGAGCAGCCGCATCGCACCGAAGCCCACCATCAGCGCATCCGGGCTGGCGTTATAGGGACGATCGCCCGCCCCATCGAACGCACCGGGATCTTCCGACACCGGTCCGAAAATGCTCCGATCGATCACAAGATCCTTGATTTGCTTTACGCCGCGCAGCCGCAGCTCGCGCAGCAGATCCCACAAATCTTCGAACATCAGTTGCGGATCGCCGCCGGCGCGCAAGTACAGCACGCCGGGCAGGCGGCCCTGCGCGTCGACCCGGGCACCCGGATCGGCCATGAACGCCGTGCGCCAGGTGTAAATGGGCCCCAGTTCGGACAAGGCCGCCCAAGTGGTCACCAGCTTCATCACTGAAGCGGGGTTGCGCGGCACGGCGCCGTTGATGCTCATCAGCCGGGGGCCATCGAGCTCCTGCACCACCAGCGACAACGCGTCTTCCGGGAGTTGGCTCTTGCGGTAGAGATCGGCCAACGGCGGCGGCAGACTGCTCACGCTTTGCGCTGCCGGCAGCGTGGGTTTGACGGCCACTGCGGGCACGGCCGTCTGTGCCGCGCCGGGGGATGTGCCGGCGCCGAACACGACGAGTGCCGTGGCGCCCGCGAGAAGCGTGCGCCGAAATCTACCTGTGCTGCCCGTCATGCTTGCCCGATGTGTGAGGTGCGAAAAGCGGTAAGCATACAAAACCTCGCGGCAGCCGGGTTGCCGAATTACGCGCGGGCGACGCGCCACCGCACTACAATGCCGCGACACAAACCGCCCGCAAGCCCGCCGTTTTGCTCTCCTTATCCGAATTCGATTACGTCCTTCCCCCCGAGCTGATCGCCCAGACGCCGCCTGCCACGCGCGGGGCCAGCCGGCTCCTGCACCTGGACGCCGCCAGTGCGCTGCACGATCGCGTCTTCGCCGATCTGGTCGCCGTGCTGCGCCCGCACGATCTGTTGGTGTTCAACGACACTCGCGTCATCAAGGCCAGGTTGACGGGGCATAAAGCCACCGGCGGCAAGGTCGAGGTGTTGGTGGAGCGCATCCCGCAGACCACACGCGCCCTGGCACACGTGCGCGCCAGCAAGGCACCCGGCCCCGGCATGACGCTACGCCTGGCCGACGCTTTCGACGTCACCGTCACCGGTCGCCAGGGCGAATTGTTCGAACTGGACTTCCCGGACGCCGTGCTCGATCTGCTGGATGCGCACGGTGCCGTGCCGCTTCCGCCCTACATCACGCACGCAGCCGACGCCGAAGACGAAGCGCGCTATCAGACGATTTATGCGCGCGAGCCCGGCGCGGTGGCCGCGCCCACGGCCGGACTGCATTTCGACGACGCCATGATGGCACGCCTGGCGGATGCCGGCGTGGACCGCGCGTTCGTCACCCTGCATGTAGGCGCAGGCACCTTCCAACCGGTGCGCGCCGAAGCGCTTGCCGACCATGTCATGCACGCCGAATGGTCCTGTGTGCCGCACGAAACGGTGGCCGCGATTGCCCGTGCCCGCGAGGCTGGCGGGCGCGTGATCGCCGTGGGCACCACCAGCATGCGCGCGCTCGAATCGTCGGCCCATCCCGCCGGCGCTTTCGACGATGCGCGGGGCCCCACCCCGCCCACCCCAGGTCCACGCCCTGCACCCGAAGCGCTGCTCACGACACCGCGCGACACCCAATTGTTCATCGCGCCCGGCTATCGTTTTCTCGTGGCCGACGCCCTGATCACCAATTTCCACCTGCCGCAATCCACCCTGCTCATGCTGGTGTCGGCCCTGGCTGGGGTCGACCCCATCCGCCGCGCCTATGCGCATGCGATTGCGCAGCACTATCGCTTTTTCAGCTATGGCGATGCCATGTTTATCGAGTCGCCCGCATCATGACAGGACTTCAATTCGAACTTTTGGCCACTGACGGCCAGGCGCGGCGTGGCCGCATGACCCTCAATCACGGCGTGGTCGAGACACCGATCTTCATGCCCGTGGGCACGTATGGCAGCGTGAAGGCCATGCTGCCGCACGAATTGGACGAGATCGGTTCGCAGATCGTGCTCGGCAATACCTTTCACCTGTGGCTGCGTCCAGGCACGGAGGTGCTCGACAAGCACAAGGGATTGCATGGCTTCATGCAGTGGCACAAGCCCATCCTCACCGATTCGGGCGGGTTTCAGGTGTTCAGCCTGCAAGGCATGCGCAAGATCACCGAGGAAGGCGTGAAATTCGCCTCGCCGATCGACGGTTCGCGGTTGTTCCTGACGCCCGAAGAGTCGATGCGCATCCAGCGCTCGCTCAATTCCGACATCGCCATGGTGTTCGACGAGTGCACCCCTTACATGATCGGCGACCGGCCGGCGACGTCCGAAGAAGCGGCCCGCTCGATGCGCATGTCGCTGCGCTGGGCCAAGCGGTCGCGCGATGCCTTCGATCAGTTGGACAACCCGAACGCGCTCTTCGGCATCGTGCAAGGCGGCATGTTCGAAACCCTGCGCGACGAATCGCTCGCCGGGCTCAAGGACATCGGCTTTCACGGCTATGCCATCGGCGGCCTCTCGGTGGGCGAACCGAAAGAGGACATGCTGCGCATCCTGACCCACGTGGCGCCGCGCCTGCCCGCCGACCGCCCGCGCTACCTGATGGGTGTGGGCACGCCCGAAGACCTGGTCGACGGCGTATCGCAAGGTATCGACATGTTCGACTGCGTGATGCCCACCCGCAACGCGCGCAATGGCTGGCTATTCACCCGCTTCGGCGACATCAAGATCCGCAACGCGCGCTATCGCGACGATACCCGGCCGCTCGACCCCACCTGCGCCTGCCACACCTGCAAGCTGTTCTCGCGCGCCTACCTGCATCACTTGCAGCGATCCAACGAAATCAGCGGCGCACGCCTGAACACGCTGCACAACCTGCACTTTTACCTGGCCCTGATGGGCGAAATGCGCGAAGCCATCGCCGCAGGCCGCTTCGAAGACTGGAAAATTCAGTTCAAGGCCGACCGCGCCCGCGGCATCGATTAGCGGGCGTAGGCCCGTCATCGACCGCCGTCGGATGTGCAGGTATCGCCCCCGAAAAACGCCGTGTCGCGGCTCAAAACCATCCGGCTGCGTCGCGAATGACCAACATCGCTACAATACCCGGTTGACCCCGCTTGAAGCTTAGCGCTCGCGAGCGGCCTCAAGCGGCTAATAAAGCAACGCTAGAAACCATCTAGGAGATTTACCCATGTTGACCATCGACACCCTCGGCGTCGTACTGGCGCAAGCCGCCCCCGCTGCCGAAGGCAGCGCGTTGATGGGCATGCTGCCCATCGTGCTGATGTTCGTGATTCTGTACTTCCTGATGATTCGTCCGCAGATGAAGCGTCAGAAAGAGCACCGCAACCTGCTGGCTGCGCTGACCAAAGGCGACGAAGTCGCTACCTCCGGCGGCATGCTGGGTCGTGTCACCAACGTGGCCGACGCCTTCGTCACAGTCGAAGTGTCGCAATTGGCCGACAAGCCCGTCGAAGTGCTGATTCAAAAAGCCTCGGTCACGCAAGTGTTGCCCAAGGGAACCATCAAGGCCCTGTAAGCGTCCATTAAACACCCCGGTCGTCCGGGGTGTTTCTTCGTTTCCCTTCCGTTCTCTTTTTTCCTGCCGTCAATGAACCGCTATCCCCTCTGGAAGTACATCACGGTCCTGGTCGCGGTCGTCATCGGTCTGCTCTACACGTTGCCCAATTTCTACGGCGAAACGCCGGCGGTGCAAGTGTCCAGCGCCAAGGCCACGGTCAAGGTCGACCAATCGTTGTTAGATCGCGTCGAGCAAATCCTCAACGCGGCCCAAACGCCGGCCGATGGTGTGTATTACGAGCAAAACGGCACCCAAGGCACGATCCGGGCGCGTTTCAACTCCAACGATGCACAGTTGCGCGCGCGCGACCTGTTGGACAAACAGCTCAATACCATCCCTGACGACCCGCAATACACGATCGCCCTGAACCTGCTGCCGGCCTCGCCGCCGTGGATGCGCACGCTGGGGTGGTTCGAGCCCAAACCGATGTATCTGGGCCTCGATTTGCGCGGCGGGGTGCACTTCCTGCTGCAAGTGGATATGCGCGGCGCCCTGACCGGCCGCTACGATTCGCTCGCCTCCGACATGCGCACCACCTTGCGCCAGCAAAACATCGATGCCCGCAGCGTCGAGCGCGATGGCGACAGCGTGGTGGCGACGTTCAACGCCGAAGATGCGCGCGACCGCGCCATTTCCGCCGTGCGCGCACGCCAACCCGATCTCGAATTCACCACGCGCGCCGACGGCAACCGCCCGCAGCTCGTGGGCACGATGAACGCCGCCGCCGTCACGCGCGTGCAGGAAAGCGCCCTCAAGCAAAACATCAGCACGCTGCACAACCGGATCAACGAACTCGGCGTGGCCGAACCGGTGATTCAGCAGCAAGGCACCGACCGGATCGTGGTGCAGTTGCCGGGCGTGCAAGACGTCGCCAAGGCCAAAGAGTTGCTGGGCCGCACGGCCACGCTCGAAATCCGCATGGTCGACGATTCGCCGGCCGCGCAAAGCGCGCTCATGTCCAATACCGTGCCGTTCGGTCTGGAACGCTACAACGATCGCGACGGCCGCCCGATTCTGGTGCGCCGCCAGGTGGTGCTCACGGGTGAAAACCTGCAGGACGCGCAGCCGGGCCGCGACGGCCAGACCCAACAGGCCGCCGTGCATCTGACGCTCGACTCGCAAGGCGCGCGGATCTTCCGCGACACCACGCGCGACAACGTCGGCAACCGCATGGCCATCCTGCTGTTCGAGAACGGCCGTGGCGAAGTGGTCACGGCGCCGGTCATCCGCAGCGAAATCGCCGGTGGACAAGTGCAGATCTCCGGCAGCATGAGCGCCGAAGAAGCCGCCGATACCGCCCTGCTCCTGCGCGCCGGTTCGCTGGCCGCGCCGATGTCGATCATCGAAGAACGCACGATCGGCCCCAGCCTGGGTGCCGACAACATCAGCAAGGGGTTCAACTCCACGCTGTACGGCTTCCTGGCCATCGCGATCTTCATGATCGTCTACTACCAGTTGTTCGGGATCTTCTCGACGCTCGGTCTGGCGTTCAACGTGTTGCTGCTGCTGGCATTGCTCTCGATGCTGCAGGCCACGCTCACCCTGCCCGGCATCGCGGCCATCGCGCTCACGCTGGGGATGGCGATCGACGCCAACGTGCTCATCAACGAACGGATCCGCGAAGAGTTGCGTAACGGCGCCTCGCCGCAACAGGCCATCCATCACGGTTTCGAACGCGCGTGGGGCACCATTCTCGACTCCAACCTGACCACGCTGATCGTCGGCCTGGCCCTGTTGGCATTCGGTTCGGGTCCGGTTCGCGGCTTTGCCGTCGTTCACTGCCTGGGTATTCTGACGTCGATGTTCACCTCGGTGGTCGGCGTGCGCGCCCTGGCCAACCTCTGGTACGGCCGCAAGCGCAAGCTCGCCTCGATCTCGATCGGCGAAGTCTGGAAACCCAAGCAAAACTAAGCACGAATACAGGCGTCTCAGTCACATGGAATTCTTCCGAATCCACCGCACCATCCCGTTCATGCGCCATGCATTGGTGCTGAACGCCATCAGTTTGATTACCTTCGTCCTGGCGGTGTTCTTCATCATCGTGCGCGGCTTTCATCTGTCGATCGAGTTCACCGGCGGCACGTTGATGGAAGTCAACTATCCGCAGGCCGTGCAGCTCGAAACGGTTCGCGGCGCCGTCACCAAGCTCGGCTACACCGACTTCCAGGTCGCCAACTTCGGCACCTCGCGCGACGTCATGATTCGTTTGCCCTTGGGCGAGGGTCAAACCTCGGCCGCGCAGAGCGAAGTCGTGCTGAAGGGCCTGAAGGAAGTGAGCCCCGATGTAGAACTGCGCCGGGTCGAGTTCGTGGGCCCGCAGGTTGGCGAGGAGCTCGTGCACAACGGCCTCATGGCGCTCATCGTGGTGGTGATCGGCATCATGGTCTACCTCGGCATACGATTCGAATGGAAATTCGCCGTGGCCGGGGTGATCGCCAACCTTCACGATGTGGTGATCATCCTCGGCTTCTTCGCGTTCTTCCAATGGGAGTTCTCGCTTCCCGTGCTCGCGGGGGTGCTCGCGGTGCTTGGCTACTCGGTCAACGAGTCGGTCGTTATCATGGATCGGATCCGTGAAAACTTCCGCAAGTACCGCAAGGCCGACACCACCGAAGTGATCAACAGCGCCATCACGCAAACGATCTCGCGCACCATCATCACCCACGGCTCGACCACGCTGATGGTGGGCTCGATGTTGATCTTCGGTGGCCCATCGCTGCATTACTTTGCGCTGGCGCTGTTGATCGGTATCTGGTTCGGCATCTACTCGTCGGTGTTCGTGGCCGCCGCACTCGCCATGTGGATGGGTGTGAAGCGCGAAGATATGGTCAAGCCCGTCAAGAAAGACAACGTCGAAGTCGCTTGAGCGGGGATGGCCCTGAGGGGCCGCTCTGCTTCCACGATCAGCATGAAATAACCCGGTCACCTCACGGTGCCGGGTTATTTTTTTGCTGGTCGTCTGTGACGACGCCGCGCTGCGCTTGGCAGGTCAATGGCAGCGTCTGCCAGGCACGTGCCTGCGATATCCGGATTACCGGCGCTGCCACCAGCGCCACGGCGTGCGCACGGGCCAGGTATACGCCGGGCTCAACATGCGCGGTGCCATGTAGGTGGCAATTGCCCAGGCGATGCAGGCCGACGCGAGCACGTCGGACAGAAAGTGCTGTTGAATCGCCATGCGGGCAAAGGCCACGCCAAACGCCAGCACGACTGCCAGAATGCGCAGACGCGGCGCAATCGCGCCGATCACGAAGGCCACAGCGAAGGCCGTCAAGGTATGGCTGGACGGAAACGAATCGAAGGGGTCGCCCGAGAACATGTCGCCCAAGCCGTAGAAACCGGTGTTGTGCAGCAATTCCGGACGCGAACGCGCCACCACCATCTTCAGTATCCACGTGACCAACCCGCTGATCGCCATCGTCACGATCAAGAAAAGGCTGCAACGCGCCACGCGGTCGAAGCCGGCACGAATCGGGCACGTCCAGCCGCGGCGCATGCCCACCAACGACCAGATGTAGAGAACCAACGCCACGATCAAGTACTTCTCGCTATCGCCCAGATCGTCATACACCCGTGCAATCTTGCGCCAGGCCGGCGTCACGCCCTGCTGCAGCTCCAGCGCCAGCGGGCGATCGACAAACCAGGCCAGCGCCAGGAGTGCCAGCACGACGACCGCGGCCAGCACAACGACCAGGCTGCGTTTGGGCGCGGTGGGCACACCGGCGAATGGGGCACCCGGTTTGGGGAGGGGAGGCAGGGGCATTGGATGGGTCTGGGATTTTGAAGGCGCTATCGTAACCGTCTGGATGCGCGACAGGCGCATTGGAAATGCAACACCGCGCCGGATCGCCCCGCATTCCCGCTCACCTCAACCCGGATTTCCCACGCCTCTCCGCCCTCGCCGGCCTGATTGCCGGCGCGCTCACCGCCTGCAGGCCGGATCGCCTCACGTTTTCCGCCCAGGCGCGCTAAACTCCTTTTTTCCTCTTTTGCCCCCGGGATCTAAACCCGTCACGGCCACCATGCAAGAAACACCGCTCAAACGGATGCCCAACGCGTCCCCCTCGATCACTCCCCCTACCCCGACCGCCGAGACGCCCGCGAAAACGCGCAAGCTGTTCATCCGCACGTTCGGCTGCCAGATGAACGAGTACGACTCGGACAAGATGGCCGACGTCCTGCGCGAAGATCAAGGGCTCGAGATCACAAATACGCCGGAAGATGCCGACGTCATCCTGTTCAACACCTGTTCGGTGCGCGAAAAAGCGCAAGAGAAGGTGTTTTCGGATCTGGGCCGCGTACAGCACCTGAAGCAACTGAACCCCAATCTGGTGATCGGCGTCGGCGGCTGTGTGGCCAGCCAGGAAGGCGAGGCTATCGTCAAGCGGGCGCCGTACGTGGACGTCGTGTTCGGCCCGCAAACGCTGCATCGCCTGCCGGAGCTGATCCGTCAGCGCAAGCTGCAGAACCGCTCGCAGGTCGACATCAGCTTTCCCGAAATCGAAAAATTCGATGCCATGCCGCCCGCCCGCATCGACGGTCCCACGGCGTTCGTCTCGATCATGGAAGGCTGTAGCAAGTACTGCAGCTTCTGTGTCGTGCCCTACACGCGCGGCGAAGAAGTGTCGCGCCCGTTCGACGACGTGCTGATCGAAGTCGCCGATCTGGCGGACCAGGGCGTGAAGGAAGTGACGCTTCTGGGCCAGAACGTGAACGCGTACCGCGGGCGCATGGGCGACACCACCGAGATTGCCGACTTTGCGATGCTGCTCGAGTACGTGCACGAGATTCCCGGTATCGAACGGATCCGCTACACAACCTCGCATCCCAAGGAAATGACGGCACGCCTGATCGAGGCGTACGCCCGCCTGCCCAAGCTCGTGTCGTTCCTGCATTTGCCGGTGCAAGCCGGCAGCGACCCGGTGCTGGCCGCCATGAAGCGCGGCTACACCACACTCGAATTCAAGTCGGTGGTGCGCAAGCTGCGCGCGGCACGCCCCAACCTCACGCTGTCGTCCGATTTCATCGTCGGCTTTCCCGGCGAAACCGAGGCCGACTTCGAAAAGACCATGAAACTCATCGACGACGTGGGCTTCGATACGTCGTTCTCGTTCGTTTATTCGCGCCGCCCGGGTACACCGGCCGCCGATCTGCACGACGACACGCCGCAAACGGTCAAGCTCCAACGCCTGCAACGCTTGCAGGCCCGCATCAACGAGCAGACTGCCGAAATCAGCCGCAATATGCTGGGCAAGGTCGAACGGGTGCTGGTCGAAGGCCACGCGCGCCGTGACGTCACCGAGTTGATGGGCCGCACCGAAAACAACCGAACGGTCAATTTCCCCGGCCCGGCACGGCTTATCGGGCAGATGATCGACGTCGAGATCACGCAGGCGCATACGAACTCGTTGCGCGGCAGTGTGGTGATGGCAGATCGCGATCGGGCCCTGGAGCCCGCGCAATGAGCACCGCGCGCGCTTCCCGCCGCCGTGCCTTGCCCGAAATCGTCAATCTCGATGGCGACAATCATCACTTGGCCAACCTTTGCGGCCCGCTGGATGAAAACCTGAAGCAGATCGCCGACGGCTTCGACGTGCAACTGGCACGCCGCGGCAATCGCGTCACGCTCGACGGCGAAAACGCCGAACTGGCCGCCCGGTCGTTGCGCCGGTTTCATCAACAGGCCGTCCACCGCGAACTGAGCGTCGAAGACATTCAGCTGGGCGTGGTCGAGATGAAAGCGCAAGCGGCATCGGCGCTGGCTGCCGAACAAGCGGCCAAGACCGCCGCCGAGCGCGCCACCCAGAAGACACCAGCGGCAGCGGTCGCCGAGGCCGCCCTCGAGCTGCCGCCGCTGGACGACGAAGGCGACGTGATCGCATTGCGCACCCGCCGCAGCGATCTGCGGCCGCGCACACCGCGCCAGCGCGACTATCTCAACAACATCCTCAAGCACGACATTACGTTCGGCGTGGGCCCCGCCGGCACCGGCAAGACCTGGCTGGCCGTTGCATGCGCGATCGACGCCCTCGAGCGCGAAACCGTGCAACGCATCGTGCTCACCCGCCCTGCCGTCGAAGCGGGCGAACGCCTGGGCTTCCTGCCCGGCGATCTCGCACAAAAGGTCGATCCTTATTTGCGGCCGTTGTACGACGCGCTGTATGACCTGATGGGCTTCGAACGCGTGCAGAAGTTGTTCGAAAAACAAGCCATCGAAATCGCGCCGCTCGCCTACATGCGCGGCCGCACGCTCAACCATGCGTTCGTGATCCTGGACGAAGCCCAGAACACGTCGCCCGAGCAGATGAAGATGTTTCTCACACGGATCGGCTTCGGCAGTAAAGCCGTCATTACCGGCGATCCGTCCCAGGTGGATCTGCCACGCGGCCACAAAAGCGGGCTGGCGCACGCCGTGACGGTGCTTGAAGCCGTCAACGGCATCGCCACCACGCGCTTCACCAGCCGCGATGTGGTGCGCCATCCCTTAGTGGCACGTATCGTGGATGCGTACGAACAGGCGGCCGAGCACGATGGCCATGCCTGATTTTGCGTTATCGGTGCAATACGGCGTTGCCGAACCACGGCTGCCGCGCTGGCGACTGCGGCGCTGGGTGGGCCGCGCACTGGCCGCAGCCTTCGAAGACGCGCCCGAGCTGGCGCAGACGGCGGCGTTGAGCATCCGCCTCGTCGGCCAGGCAGAGGGGCGTCAACTCAATCGCGATTTCCGCGAGCGCGACTACGCGACCAACGTGCTCACGTTCGAATACGGTGTGGGCCCCGATGGCGTGGCCCGCGGCGATATCGTGATCTGCAAGCCGGTGCTGGTGCGCGAAGCCCGCGAGCAAGGCAAACGCTTCGAAGACCATGCGGCTCACCTCACCATCCACGGCACCCTGCACGCGCTGGGTTACGACCATCTGGACGATGAGGATGCCCGACACATGGAAGCGCTGGAAACCGCAGCACTGGCGCGCATGGGCATCGCGGATCCGTACTTGTCCCTATAACCCTGCACCGCACAGTTACAAATATGCTTGAGATATTCGGTTATCCTCAAGCTTCCAAAACTTGTCCTCCTGGACGATGCCCGACCCTCTTCCTGCCCCCGATGCGGACGCCGCGCGCGCCGCCAAGTCTTCCCCAAAATCCCTGTTAGACCGCATGTTGTCCCTGGTTCGACGCGAACCCGAGGATCGTGAGGGCATCAAGGCCATTCTCGAAGCCGCCCACGAGCGCGACCTTCTGGATGCCGAGTCGTACGCGATGATCAAGGGCGCGCTGGCCGTGTCCGAGCGCACCGTCGGCGACATCATGGTGCCCCGCTCCCGCATGGATACGCTGGACATCGCGCTGCCGCTGCAGCCCTTGCTCGGCATGGTCATCGAAACCGCGCACTCGCGTTTCCCCGTGTTCGAAGGCGATCGCGACAACATCATCGGCATTCTGCTCGCCAAGGATCTGCTGCGGTGCATGCTCGAACCGGGCATCGAAGTGCGCTCGCTGCTGCGGCCCGCCGTCTTCATTCCTGAAAGCAAACGTTTGAACGTTCTGCTGCACGAGTTCCGCGAGCGCCGCAATCACCAGGCCATCGTGATCGATGAGCATGGCGGCATTTCAGGGCTCGTCACGATGGAAGACGTGCTCGAACAGATCGTGGGCGAAATCGAAGATGAATTCGACGAAGACGAAGCCACGACCATCTTTGCAGAAGGCGAAAATCGCTGGCGCGTGATGGCCACGACGGATCTGGATCGCATCAACGAAGCGTTCGAAGCCGACTTCCCCGAAGACGACTACGACACCCTCGGCGGCTGGCTGAGCGGCGAACTCGCCCGCATTCCACGCCGCGGCGATTACGCCCAGCACGGCGATCTGCGCGTGGATGTCCTGCGTGCCGACGCCCGCCGTGCGCTGTGGCTGCGCGTTACGCGCCTCGCCCCTGCAGCGGCCGACACCCCGGAAACCCCGGGCGGCAGCGGCGCCTGACGTGACCACGGCAGTGCCCATCAAGCCCTCGCCCCGAGCCGCCTGGATGCGGCGCGGTGCGTTGGTTCTGGCCGGCGTGCTGCAGGCGCTGTGCTTTGCGCCGGGTCCGTTGCCCACCGCGCTCCTGGCCATCGCGCAGATCGTAAGCTTAGGCATTCTGGCCCGGCTCACGCTCACTGCACCCAGCATGCGCCGCGCCGCGCTCGACGGCGGTCTTTTTGCCCTCGTCACGTATGCCGTTGGCCTGTACTGGCTTTACATCAGCCTGCATGTATACGGCTACATGGCGGCGCCCCTCGCGGCGGGCGGCGTGCTGGCGCTCGCCGCCTATCTCGCGCTGTATCCCGCCGCAGCATGTGCGCTGGCGCGCTGGTTGACCGTGCGCCCCGCCGCTGCCACACCCGGCCGTCCCCCGGGCGCCGTGACCTGGCTGCGGCACACGGCCACCTGGGCCGCCACCTGGACCGCCTTCGAATGGTTGCGGGGCGTGATCATGTCCGGCTTTCCATGGCTCAATATCGCCTACGGTCACGTCGATAGCCCGCTCGCCGGCTGGGCACCACTTTTCGGCGCGTACGGCCTGGCATTCGCGGCCGCCTTCGTGGCTGCTGCGGTGGCGCTCCTGGCCGCCAACGGCCTCGCCTGGCGCCAGCGTGCACTCACGCTCGGCGTGGCAGGCGCCCTGGTCGTGGTGGGCGGCGTCATCGCGTCGATCGGCTGGTCCAGCCCTGCCGGCAATCCGTTGGCCGTGCGTCTGGTGCAAGGCAATGTGCCGCAGTCGCAGAAGTTCGAACCGGCGCTGATGGAGCAAGGCATCATCAAGCACATGCGCCTGGCCGCACAACCCGCGTCTGCCGGCAAGCCCGCCCCCGACTTCGTGCTGCTGCCCGAAACGGTGCTCCCGGTGTTCCAGGATCAATTGCCGCCCAACACGTGGGAAATCTGGCGCAGCCTGGCCGCCAAGGCCAATACCACCTTTGCGATGGGTGTGCCGTTGCACCGCAAGGGCGCCGATGGCCAATCGAATTATACGAACAGTGTCGTCGCCTTCGACGGCAACACGTCCGCCGAAGCGCTCGAAACCGCCTCGGTCGAGCGCCTGTACGACAAGCGTCATCTGGTGCCTTTCGGCGAATACGTGCCCACCGGATTCCGCTGGTTCGTGAGCGCCATGCAGATCCCGCTTGGCGATTTCAATCGCGGCCCCGAGCGGCAGACCCCATTTGCCGTGCGCGACCAGCACATCGCGTTCAACATCTGCTACGAAGATCTGTTTGGCGACGAGCTGCTGCCCGCCATTCGCACAGGCGCCGACGGCACCCCGGGCGCGACGATCCTGGCCAACGTCAGCAATCTGGGCTGGTTCGGCGATTCGTGGGCCTTGCGCCAGCATCTGCAAATCGGACGCTTGCGCACCATCGAAACGGCGCGCCCCATGCTTGCGGCCACCAATACCGGGCTCACGGCTCTGATCGATGCACAGGGCCGCGTCACCGATTCCATCCCGTCGCATACATCCGGCGTGCTTGAAGTCTCGGTGCAGGGGATGACGGGCTTGACGCCGTACACGCGTTGGGGCGATGGCCCCGCGTTGCTGATCGTGGGCCTGATGCTCGTGGCCGGCATGTCGTGGCGCATGCGGCGGCGATAGTGCTACAGCGACAGACTCGGCAGGATATCCAGCACTGAATCATCTTCCCGCCGCGGCGGTCGTGCCGGGCCCACACCCGCCCCGGTGCGGGCGATGGCGTCAGCGACCGCATCCAGATCGTCGTCATCCAATTCCAACGTGGCCGCTGCCAACCAGTCGTCGACCTGCGCGGGGCTACGTGCGCCCACGATCGCGCCGGTGACGCCAGGCCAGGTCAGCGTCCACGCAATTGCCACAGCCGCGGTGGTGGCACCGTGACGCTGCGCCAGAGGCTTCATCGCGTCGGCCAATGCAAGGTTACGTTCGAGGCGCGGGGAGGTGTACTCCACATGACCCGCACGCCAATCGTCGTGGCCCAGCGCGCGCACGCGATCCGGGGTCATCGTGCCCGTCAACAAGCCTGACTGCATGGGGCTGTACACGATCACACCCGTATTGTGGCGATCGCACCAGGGCAACACATCGTCGGCGGCACTGCGCTGAATGGCAGAGAACGGCGGCTGCAGGCTATCCACATGCCCCAGACGCTCGGCCGCCTCGAGCTGCGCCACGTTGTGATTGGACAGCCCCACGGCGCGCACCTTGCCGCTGCGTTTCGCATCGAGCAGCACCTGCCAGTACGCTTCGAGCGGTGTGCCATCGTCGGTAGGCCAATGCATTTGATAAAGATCGATCGTTTCCACGCCGAGCCGCTTGAGGGAGGCATCGATCTCCTCGCGCAGGCTGTCCGGATCGCCCACCCTTCGCGGCATGGCCTGCCGATCGTGATCGTCCCATCGCAAGCCGCCCTTGGTGAAAATCAGCGGGCGCTCAGCGCGTGACAGACCCTTGAGCGCCTGACCGATGATGGTCTCAGAATGACCCAAGCCATACACCGCCGCCGTATCGATCCAGTTGATGCCGCGGCGCACGGCATGCTGGATCGCAGCGATCGATTCGGCATCGTTTTGCGCGCCCCACCCCCGCGCCCAATCCCCGCCGCCCAACGCCCACGCGCCGAAGCCGACGCGCGTGATGGACATATCGGTAGTACCCAGTGCGCGCACTGGAAATGAGGTGACTGGATGCACGGCAACTCCTCGTTCTGGTGAATCGAAAACGCCCGCATATCGTATGCCTCAAAACTTTTTTGATCTTTTTTATGTTTTTTCCCCTACCGACTTGCACACTCAAAAAAGTTCGTGCATAATCTCGTTTCTTCGCGGCACGCACTAAATATCTAGCGAAAACGAAGCGACTGATTGGCAACAAAAAGGCGCTACGAAAGAAGCAAAAATATCTAGTTGACGGGGGTATAGCTCAGCTGGGAGAGCGCTTGCATGGCATGCAAGAGGTCAGCGGTTCGATCCCGCTTACCTCCACCAGTCAAAGCGTTGCGAAGAAGGTAGTTTGTACGGTCCGGTCCCCATCGTCTAGAGGCCTAGGACATCACCCTTTCACGGTGAGTACAGGGGTTCGAATCCCCTTGGGGACGCCAAGATTTTTTGGCAGCAGTATCGAAGTTGCAGGTCAGCAGTTGAAGTAAAATAGTAGTTTGAAGTATGTGACGTAAGCCGCTGCGGAGCGGTAGTTCAGTTGGTTAGAATACCGGCCTGTCACGCCGGGGGTCGCGGGTTCGAGCCCCGTCCGCTCCGCCAAATCTTTCTGCACGAAGCAAAGAGCCTCGCACGATTTATCGTAGCGGGCTTTTTTGTTTTTGTACGATCGAAACGTAGCGCCACCGTATCCCACTAACGGTACACACGATCGCCGCAGATTTAGTTGGCCGTACTCATGGCCGCTCCTCTGCATTGCTTCTCTGCATTGCTTCTCTTCCTTGCCCCTTTGCATTGCCTTTCTGCAAAGCTCCACGGCATCGCCTCGCTCCAGTCCCTGCGTTATCAACGCCGACTCGCACATCGATGACTGACCACCGGTCGGCCAGCGTAAGCAAGAGGGTTCTCCGCCGCTCGCGGATGGCCTCTTCTTGCGCGCGCACTGGCGCTGCCCACGCGCGCTCGGAATATCGACTCGGCAGCGAAACGCATCCCCCCTACACACCAACGGCGGTCACATGATGCACGTGCCGCCAACGCCAAAGCCAGCGCCAAAGCCAGCGCCAGCGCACAATGCACGCCAATCGCGTCAATTACATTCAATAACAATTTTTGAGCATAACGAGATAGGCGCCGTTCGCGGCATGTTATCGGCACCCTGCACACATCGCGGCGTGTTCTTCCGCCAAGCACGTCGAAGACGATGCCAAACGCGGCCAATTTCGCCACATTGCGGCGGGGACGGCGTTCTCCCTAATATCCGCGCTTTCCTGCTCTTAGCGGCGCTGATCATGTCTCCCTCATCCGATCCTTCCCCTCTCGGTGCAGCAGTTGCCACTGCACCGCCCCCCGCGTGGACGACGGCGCAGGTGCTTGCGCTCTATGCGTTGCCGTTCAACGATCTGATTCAGCGCGCGCAAACGGTGCTGCGGGATCATTTCGATCCGCACGACATTCAACTATCGAGTCTGCTGTCGATCAAGACCGGCGGGTGCCCGGAAGATTGCGGCTACTGCCCGCAATCGGTGCATCACGATACGCCGGTGAAAGCCGAGAAACTGATGCCGCTGGCGGATGTGCTGACTGCCGCTCGAGCCGCCCGCGATCAGGGCGCCACGCGTTTCTGCATGGGCGCGGCATGGAAGCGGCCGAAGGAACGCGATCTCGAGCGAGTAGCCGAGATGATCCGCGAAGTGAAGGCATTGGGGCTGGAGACCTGTGTCACGCTCGGCATGCTCGACGCCGCACAAGCCCGCGCCCTGAAAACCGCCGGCCTCGATTACTACAACCACAATCTCGATACCGCCCCCACGTTCTACGGCCGGATCGTGAGCACGCGAAGCTATCAGGATCGACTCGATACGCTGACTCACGTGAGCGCGTCCGGCATCAACGTCTGCTGCGGCGGCATTGTGGGCATGGGCGAATCGCGCGAGCAGCGTGCAGCGTTGATCGCCCAACTGACGATGCTGAGCCCTCAACCGCAATCCGTGCCGATCAATCGACTGGTTCGCGTGGCCGGCACGCCGTTGGCCGACGCCGCCGATCTGGATGTGCTGGAGTTCGCGCGCACCATCGCAGTCGCCCGCATCGCGCTGCCGCTGGCCCGTGTGCGGCTATCAGCCGGACGCACCGATCTTTCTCCTGCCGAACAGGCGCTCTGCCTGCTCGCGGGCGCAAATTCGATTTTCTACGGCGATACCCTGCTGACCACGCCCAACCCGGAATCCAACGCCGACGTAGAATTGCTCGCGCAGTTGGGCCTGCGTCCCGATACGCTCTCCTCCACCCTCTCCAGCACGGCACACGCACCATGTCGATGAATCCCGGATTTCTGTTTTTGATCACCAGCGTGCTGTGCAGCGTCACGGTCGCGATCCTGCTCAAACTGGCGCGGCGTTTCGATATCGACATCCGCCAGGCCATCGCAGTCAATTATGTGATCGCGGCGTTGGCGTGCTGGCTACTGCTGGGCGCCAACCTTTCCGCAATCAACAACACCGGCACCCCCTGGGGCGTATTGATCGCACTGGGCATCCTGCTTCCCACCGTGTTCGTTGCCATGGGACGCGCGGTCCGCCACGTAGGCATTGTGCGCAGCGATGCTGCGCAACGGTTGTCGGTGTTCATTCCGGTAGTGGCGGCGTTTCTCTTTTTCGGCGATACGTTGACTGCCCGCAAGGGTGCGGCGATCGCGGTGGGATTGATCGCCTTGCTCTGCCTGCTGGCCAAGACGCGCAACCCCGCAGGCGTCTCGCGTGCGGCAGGCGTGGAGCACCCCATCAGCGCGGGAGGCGGATCGGCGGCCACAGCCCCTATCGCGTCTGCCGGAAATCGCCCCGCTACCGGTCGATTCGGCGCCGCCGCAGACTTGGCAGGCGCGTCCCCCGTTCCGATCTGGGTGTGGCCCCTCGCCGTCTGGCTGGGCTATGGCGTCATCGATGTGCTGTTCAAGCAGGTCGCCAAATCGGGAACGGCGTTCGGCAATGGTTTGCTGATGGCATTCCTGCTGGCCGGCGTGGTGATTTTCGCCTACCTGCTCATCACCCGCGTGAGCTGGCGCCGCCGCGACTGCCTGGCTGGCGTGGTGCTCGGCGTGATGAACTTCGCAAACATCTACACCTACATTCGGGCGCACCAGAATCTGCCCAACGATCCGGCAGTGGTGTTCTCCACGATGAACATCGGCGTGATCGCTGTGGGCACGTTGGCCGGTGCCGTGCTCTTCAAGGAACACGTCAGCCGCCTCAACGTGCTGGGCCTGATTCTGGCCGTGGTAACGATTGCGCTTATGGCGCCTTGGTAGGGTTTGGATCAGGCACCGGGCGCTTGGTTTCGACCTGTACCAATCCGCCCGCAGTCACCGGAGATGCAGGCGCAGCAGCGTCGGCTGCCGTGCCACCGGTCTCCGGAAATGCATAAGCTTGCGACGCTTCAGCGTCGGGAGCTGAAGCGTTGTCGACGCGGGCTGCCGCAGCTGTGCCGGCGAGCGGATCAACTGCCGCCTCCTCGCTGCGCTCGAGCGCCGTGTCTCCGTCACTTTCAGCCGGTGTCTCACGATCACTTTCAGGCGCCGTCTCCAAGCCGCTTTCGGGCGGCGGCTCATAAGGCGCGGCCGCAGCCTGGGCGGCCAGTACGGCACCCTCTTCAGGCACCGACGCCGTATCCGCATCCTGGGGCTGCACGATGCCTTCCATCGTGATGTCCACATCCAGATCCACGCGAGGATCCAGCACCACCACCGTGGCGGTGCTTTCCAGGCTGGTGGCCATGGGCACGAAGTGCACCGGTGCCTCTTCGACCTGGTGGGCATTGGTCACGCGCGCCGGGCGCACTTGCCAGACGAGCACGGCCGCGCAGGCCGAGATGAACATGAAATAACTGTGCGGGCCGAACAGCGACATCAAGCCCCCGGCAATCAACGGCCCCACGCACGCCCCCAAGCCATAGGTGATCAGCAGCACGGCCGCCAGGCCGACGCGCCGCTCGTGCTCGACGTGATCGTTGGCGAACGCCGCCCCCAGCGGATAGAGCGTGAATTGCAGGGCGCCCATCAAGCCCGACAGCACCAGCATGGCCCAGAACGGCAGGTCGAACAGGCCCCAGAGCAGTACCGACAGCAGCATCAACATGATGGCGTTGAACCGCATCAAACCCGGTCGGTTGATGCGATCGGAAAGCCATCCTACCGGCCATTGGGACACCAAGCCCGCCGCCACACCGGTCGCCACGAACAGTGCCACCTCGGTGGTGGTGAGTCCGGCTTTCGTGCCGAACACCGGAGCCAGGCCGTAGAAGGCGCCCGACAGATTACCGGCGACGAAAATCACCGTCAGGGAAAGCGGCACGCGGCCGGCGAAAAACTTGAAGTCCAGCGGCGCGGGCAGCGGTGATGGCGGGTGCGAACGGCGCGTAATCGCGATCGGCACCAGGCACATCACCATGCACACGCCCACCAGAATCAGCGGCCGCAGATCGATCGCGCCGGGAAAGACGGTTAGCGCCAATTGCCCCAGCACCACGCCCAGGTTGGACACCACCATGTAAAACGAAAACACCTGGCCGCGCTGCTCGTTGGGCGTTTGCTCATGCAGCCAGCTCTCCAGCACCATGAACTGCGTCACCATCGCCACGCCGGAGATGATTCGAAACAGCATCCATACCGGGATGGCATCGACGAGCGTCTGCGCCAGCACCATCGCGGTCGCAACCGCGGCGCAGGCCGTGAACGCGCGGATATGTCCCACGCGGATAATCAATTTGTGGCCCAAGCGCGCGCCGAACACCAGACCCAGGTAGTAGCCGGCAATCAGTGCACCCACCCATACTTCGCTCACGGATTGCGACGTAAGCCGCAAGCCCATGTAGGTATTGAACAGGCCGCTGCCCAGCATCATCAACAGCGTGGCAGCGTAAAGGGAAGAAAAAGCGTGAAGCGTGGTCAGCATAAAAGCGGCAAGAGCAGCATCCGGCGCCAATGCCGGAGCGCGCCATGCGCCCGATCGGACGCATGGCGAGGTCAATCAAATGAAAATCAAAGCTGTGACAGCATCGTGTCGGCGTCGCTGACTTCGAATTTGCCTGCGCCTTCCACGTTGAGTTGCTTGACCACACCGTCGTCAAGCAATGCGGAATAGCGCTGCGAGCGCACGCCCATGCCGCGCGCATTCAGATCGAGTTCCAGGCCCAGCGCTCGCGTCCACGCTGCGGAACCGTCGGCCAACATGCGAACGCGTCCAGCCGAGTGCTGCTCGCGGCCCCAGGCGCCCATGACGAACGCATCGTTGACCGACACGCACCAGATTTCGTCCACGCCTTTGGCGCGCAGTGCATCGGCCTGCGCCAGATAACCCGGCAGGTGCTTGGCCGAGCAGGTGGGCGTGAAGGCGCCCGGCACGGCAAACACAGCGATCTTCTTGCCTTTGACCAGATCGGCCACCTGGAAAGCATTGGGGCCCAACGAACACGAGGGCGTTTCGGTTTCAATGAATTCCGTCAACGTACCGTCCGGTACGCGATCGCCGACTTTGATGGTCATGAAGATCTCCAAGGTGAAACAACAGGCGCGCACATGCGCACAACCCCACATCATAGAGGGTTGCCATGACAACCCGGCGCAGCCGTCGGAGCGCGATACGTTCGCGTACACCCTGACACGATCGTAACGGGTCCCCGCCCGCCATGCGTCGCCCACCGGGACTAGAATCGGCGGCTACTTCCTGCAGAGCACGCCACCGTATCGCTATGACATCCGGATCCCTTTTCGCTCGCACACCATCGCTATGGCGCGCTGCCCTTGCCCTGCCCTTTGCAATCCTTGTTGGCAGTGCGCACGCCGCCGAGCCGATCGCATTCGATCAGACGATGTACGAACAATTGATCGCGACATCGGGCGCCAGCAATGGCGCAGCGGAAGTGTGCGGAGCGGCGGCGCCGGACGTGAACGCACAGCACGACAATATGCGGACGAATCTGCTGCAGTTCGGTCGCGAGTACGGGTTTTCGGGCGAGCGCTTCGATGCGCTGTATGAGGCCGGGCGCGTGCACGGCCGCGAGGCGCTGGAAGACATGCGCCGCCGCAACGTAAACGGCTGCACGGGCGTGCTGCAGAGCTTGCAGATCGACCGCACCATGCAGTACGAGGATATGAAGCGCGGGATCGCCGAAGTCACCGGAAGCCTGCCCGATCCCGCAAAATGAAACGCCGCCCGGCCGTTGGCGCGGTCGAATCAATTGACCCCCGCGCGCTGGTCGGCAGCGGTCCGTTCAAGCGATCCGCGCCCGGTTGTTGGCGCCGGTCGGATCAAGCGATCGCGGCGCGCTTGTTCAAATAATCAGGCCGCGAAGTGCTTGCGTTGCCGCTCAAGCACTCACGCCTTTCTGTGCGAACCAATCCAGCATGCGCACCCAAGCCTGCTTGGCAGCCGCCTCGCGATAGCTGGGGCGGTAATCGGCATGGAACGCGTGCGGCGCGTCCCCATACAGATCGATGCGTGACGCCTGCGCTGCCGCCGACCCGGTTTTGAGCGCATTGCGCATGTCGTCCACGTCGGCGAGCGAAATCCCGGCGTCTTTTTCGCCATAGGCACCGATCACCGGGGCGTTGAGCTTCTGAACCAGATCGATCGGGTTGTCCGGTTTGAGCGCATCGGGCGATCCCTTCAACCGGCCATACCAGGCGGCGCCGGCCTTCAGTTTCGGGTTGTGCGCCGAATACAGCCAAACGATGCGGCCGCCCCAGCAGAAGCCCGTGATCGCGAGTTTCTCGGGATCGCCCCCTTGGGTGGCCGCCCACGCCGCGGTGGCGTCGAGGTCGCTCATCGCCTGGGCGTCAGGCACCTTGCTGACGATCTCGGCCTGCAATTTGGGGATATCGGTGTATTTGGTCGCGTCGCCGTACCGGGCGAACAACTCGGGCGCAATCGCCATATACCCGGCCTTGGCCAGACGGCGGCATACGTCCTGGATGTACTCGTGCACGCCGAAAATCTCGGAAACCACCAGTACGACCGGCACATTCTGCTTGCCGGCCGGCATGGCGCGATAAGCGGGAATCTTCTCGCCCTTGACGGGGATCTCGACCGCACCGGCCGTGAGGCCATCCGCATCGGTCTTGATGGCGGTCTGCGCCTGAACCTGACCCGCTGCCAGCGCAAAGCCCGTGGCGAGGGTCGTCGTCATGAAGCCCCGGCGGTCGACCCGCAACGGCGGCAAGAGACTGTCAAACTCGGAACTTCCGTCGGGCGTGCGGGTCGTCATAGGATCTCCTGACATAATTGGCTTGCGATCAGGGCATTATCATCCGCGATCCGCCACTCGTCTATCATTAGCCGCCGTACGTCCCGCTCGCGGGCGGCGGGTTTGTTTTCTCCAACCGGCACGCATCCATCATGTCCGACTCCGTTCCCACGCTCTCCCATTTAGACGACGCCGGCCAGATCACCATGGTCGACGTCGGCGCCAAGACGCCCACGGCACGCACCGCCATTGCCTGCGCCACGGTGCGCATGAACGCACAAGCCTATGGCTTGCTCACCCAACCCGGCCAAGGCAAAGGGGAAGTGCTGAACACCGCACGCGTGGCGGCCATTCTCGCGGCCAAGCGCTGCGCCGAATTGATCCCGTTATGCCATAGCTTGCCGCTGTCGTTCGTGGGCGTGGATTTTGCGTTGGACGATGCCGCCCATCGCATCGAGATCCGCAGCACCTGCCGCACGGCAGACAAGACCGGCGTCGAGATGGAAGCGATGACGGCCTGCAGCATCGCGGCACTGACGATTTACGATATGTGCAAGGCGGCGGATAAGGGCATCGTCATCGACGGCGTGCGGTTGGTCTACAAATCAGGAGGCAAGAGTGGCGAATGGCGCAACGATTGATGTGCTGTACTTTGCACGCATCGCGGAACTGACCGGAAAACGCGCCGAGGCGTGGCCGGTACAGGCCGGCATGCGCGGCGCCGATCTGCTCGCGTCGCTCACGCAAAAATATCCTGACCTGAATCAGGCCACCCGGCTCAAGCTCGCGGTCAATCAAACGCATGCGCAGCCCGACGTGGCGCTGGCGGCCGGCGATGAAGTGGCCGTGTTCGAACCCGTCACCGGGGGCTAGGCGATGATCACCATCCAGGAGCGCGATTTCGACGCCGCAGCCAGCCAGCAGGCATTGCGCACGCGGGCGGCCGGCGACATGGGCGCGGTGGTGACGTTCGTGGGATATGTGCGCGACTACGCGCCCGGCGAGGCCACCAGCACCCTGTTTCTCGATCACTATCCCGGCATGTGCGAACGGGAGCTCGAGGCCATCGATCGCGAGGCTCGCAGCCGCTGGCCGCTGACCGACACGGAAATCATCCATCGCGTGGGCGCACTCGGCCATGGCGAGCAGATCGTATTCGTGGCAGTGGCGAGCGCCCATCGCGGCGACGCATTTCGCGGCTGCGAATTCATTATCGACGCCCTCAAGACCCGGGCGCCCTTCTGGAAGCGCGAGACGCTTGCCGATGGGAAAGACTTCTGGGTCGAACAGCGTGCGACCGACAGCCAGCGCACGGCGCAATGGGCGGCAGCGCCCTCACCATCGAAGGAGCCATCATGAACGAGCATCCCCTATCCCTTGCCTGCGCAGTCCTCACCGTGAGCAATACCCGCACGGCGGGCGACGACACGTCGGGCAATTATCTGGCGGAGAGCCTGGCGCAAGCCGGTCATGCATGCATCCGGCGCGACATCGTGCCCGAAAATATCTATCAGATTCGACGCGTGGTGAGCGACTGGATCGCCGATCCCGAGGTGCAGGTCGTCTTTACCAACGGCGGCACCGGCTTTACCCAACTCGATGCGACCCCCGAAGCCGTGTCGGTGTTGCTGGATAAGGAAGTGATCGGGTTTGGCGAGTTGTTTCGGCACCTGTCGTTTGCCGAAATCGGCGCTTCCGCCATTCAATCGCGCGCCTTGGCCGGTTACGCCAACGACACGCTGATCGTTTGCCTGCCGGGTTCGACCAGCGCCTGCCGCACGGCATGGGATGGCATCCTGCGCGAGCAAATGGATAGTGCCAACAGCTGCAATTTCGCAGCGCAGTTCAAGCGCACGGCTTTAGCGCATAAGGGTGGTTCGCAATGATTTCCTTCGACGACGCACAACAACGCCTGGCCGACGCCGGCGTGCCGATCGGCACCACCGAGCACGTGCCGTTGACGCAAGCGGCGGGACGCATCCTGGCCGAGGTCGTGGTGGCCACACTGGATTTGCCGCCCGCCGACAATAGCGCGATGGACGGCTATGCGATCCGCGCCACCGATTTTCAACCGGGCGTGGTGCTGCCGATCCAGGAACGCAGTTTCGCTGGCGACAAGCCGCAACCGCTCACACCCGGACACGCGACGCGCCTCTTTACCGGCAGCATCATCCCCATTGGCGCCGATACCGTGATCATGCAGGAAGACACGGAAGAGGCTGACGGCGAAGTCAAATTGCTGGTCGCGCCGCGCCCGGGACAGCACGTGCGCAAACGCGGTGAAGACACGACCACCGGCCGCGAACTGATCGCCGCGGGCACGCTTCTCACGGCCGCCCATCTCACCCTGCTGGCCTCGCAAGGCGTGGCCACGGTAACGGTGTTCACGCGTCTGCGCATGGGCATCCTCACCACCGGCGACGAACTGGTCGCGCCCGGCGAGCCCCGTGGCGAGGCCCAGATCTACAATTCCAACGGCGTCATGCTGGCCACGCTGGCAACCGGCCTGGGCGCCGAGGTCGTGCATGTGCTGCATGCCATCGATACCAAAGAGGACCTGCAACGCGCGCTGCGCACGCTCGTCGACGATTGCGATCTGGTCGTGAGTGTGGGCGGCGTATCGGTCGGCGAACGAGATCTGGTCAAGCCGGCGATCGAGGACCTGGGCGGCACACTCGACCTGTGGAAGGTGAAGATGAAGCCCGGCAAACCGGTGGCGTTGGCGCACATCGATGACACGCCCATCGTGTGTCTACCCGGCAACCCCGTGTCGGCTTTTGCGGTATTCACGCTGCTGGTGTCGCCACTGATCCGGCGGCGTCAGGGCCGTGCCGACATCTTCCCGGCGGTCTACGCGCAAACGCTGCGCACCGAGCAGCCGCATCAGGACGACCGCGAAGAATTTTTGCGCGTGCGCGCATCGACGGCAACCGGCGGCAATGTGGAACTCACGGCCTTCGGTCAGCAAGGATCGGGCATCATCAGCTCGCTTCCCTGGGCGAGCGGCCTGGCGCGCATTCCGGCCGGTACGGCGGTTTACGACGGCGAAAAAGTTGCGTATTACGACTTTTCACGCTGGCTGGCGTAACGCGGCATTATCGGGGCGGGACGCGCAGCGCCGCGCCCTTTGCGCCTCATCCGCCGATATAACTCATTTCGACCGGACGCTCGGCGTCACGCGGGCCTTGGCCCGTGGCGGCGCTGCGCTGCTCGGAGTAGTTATCGCCGCGCGCGGTCCAGATCTGCGCGATCCGGCGGCGCAACCGTTCATCGTCCTGATCCCCGCGCAGCACTTCGCGCAGGTCATGGCCGTGGCCGGCAAACAAGCACAGGAACAACTGTCCTTCAGGTGACAAGCGCGCGCGCGTACAGCCGCCGCAAAAGGCCTGCGTCACACTCGAAATCATGCCCACTTCGCCGGCGCCATCCAGATAGCGCCAACGTTCCGCTACGCGCCCCATGGGATCGTCGATCAGCGGCGCCAACGGATAGGCCGCGCCCAGGCGTGCCACGATCTCGGCGCTGGGCACCACATCCTGCAGGTTCCACCCGTTGGTCGACCCCACATCCATGTATTCGATGAAACGCAGCACATGGGGGGTGCCGCGAAACTGGCGCGCCATCGGCAAGATCTGATCGTCGTTGATGCCGCGACGCACGACCATGTTGACCTTGATATTGTCGAGCCCCGCATCGGCGGCGGCATCGATGCCGCGAAGAACGTCGCTGGCCGTGTAATCGGTGTCGCTCATGCGCTGGAAGGTGGCGTCGTCCAGCGCATCCATACTCACCGTCAGGCGATTCAGTCCGGCATCCTTGAGCGCGCGCCCCTTGCGCGTGAGCAGGCTGCCGTTGGTGGTCAACGTGAGATCCAGGGGTTGGCCGCTGGGTGTGCGGATCTCGGCCAGCATGGCGATCAGCACTTCCAGGTTTTTGCGCATCAGCGGCTCGCCGCCCGTGAGTCGAATTTTCTCCACGCCCAGTTCGGCGAACACGCGCGCGGCGCGCGCCATTTCCTCAAACGACAGCAAGGCCGAATGCGGCATGAAGGTGTAGTGACTGTCGAACACGTCCCGCGGCATGCAATACGTGCAGCGGAAGTTGCACCGGTCGGTGACCGAGATGCGCAGATCGCGCAGCGGCCGCGCGCGCAAGTCGCGCACGGGCTCACCGGCAGCGGGCAAGTCGCCCGTCCATATCTCGGGCAGCGATGCCCGGCGTTGCTCGGTGAGAAAAATAACCTTGCTCATATATCCATCATAGCGTCAGCCCTGGGAACGCCTCGGCCACCGTCACCAGTTGCCCGGTTTCCTGCGCGTCGTAACCGACGAGCTGCCCCACATAAGCCACATATTGAGGACTGCGCATAATACGCAGAAGTTCCGCCATGCCGGGTGTATCAAGTCCCGCGCGGCGGATGGCGAAGAAATACCGCTCGCGCACGAGCGGGATGAAGTCCAGTCCAAACCGCCATGCAGCAGTTTCCACGCCCACGCCGGTATCGGCCATGCCGCTGGCGATGTGCGCCGCGATCGCCATGTGTGTGAACTCGTTGCTTTCGTAGCCGCTGACCTCACCGATCGCGATGCCGGCCTTCTCCAGCATCAGGCTCACCAGATAACGCGTGCTCGATCCGATCTGCCGATTGACGAAGCGCACATCGGCGCGCGCGAGATCGCGCAGATCGTCGATGCCCTTGGGATTGCCTGCTTGCACGAATAGACCCGTATTGCGCACCGCCAGATGGATGAGCAGATAGTCGTCCGGATCCAGCCACTGTGCATAGCGTGCCAGGATGGGCTGCTCGAATTCGCCCAGCGGCACCTGAAAACCCGCCAAGTCGCACTCTCGCCGTTCAAGGGATGCCAACGCCTCGATGGCGGTGCGATAGCGCAACTCCAGACCGGGTTTCTGGTCGCTCATGTGCTGCATCAGCGCTTCGACGGCAAAGCCATGGCTGGCATGCAGCCGCAGATGCGGGCCGTCCTCCGGCAACAGGCGCGCCAGCTCTTCCTGGAGTTCGGACGCCATGCTGTCCAGCGTGGGCATCAGGCGGGCTTCGATCCGGCGGTTGGCCCACAACAGGCGCTGCGCAAACGGCGACAGCGTGGTGCCCTGACGGCGGCGCGTGACCAGCAACGGCGTACCGAACAGACCTTCGAATTTCCGCAGGATGCCCCAGGCATGGCGATACGACAAATTGCAGGCGCGACAGGCACCTGCAATGTTGCCCACGGCATCGATTGCGGCCAGCAGCGCCAGCATGTCGGCGAGCGGCACGCCCGCATCGCCATGGCTGCTGGCCAGGGACCAAGCAGGACGCAACCCGATGCGCAGGCTCTTATATGTCATAAATCTCTTATTGAAGCCGTGGATTCACAGGAATAGAGTAAGGCCCATAACGAATTAAGTGCTTCCATATCGGTTTTATATGCTTAGTTTTGCATATAAACAAGACCGGATGGCCAAGACGACAAGCCGGCACAAGCCGGCAGAGACATAAGGAGATACGCGATGGAGACGCGCGTAGTGCCGCTTGCGGCCCCGTCCTGTAGCCCGGCAATTGCAGTGGCTCGCGAAGCCATCGCCCAGCACCGCGACACCCCGGGCCCGCTATTGCCCATCCTGCATGCCATCCAGCACCGCTTGCGATGCATTCCGCCCGAAACTGTGGGGACGCTGGCCGAGGCGCTCAATCTGTCGCGCGCCGAAGTGCATGGCGTGATTACGTTCTATCCGCACTTTCGCACGGCCCCGCCCGGCGATCATGTGATCGAGGTGTGCCGCGCCGAGTCGTGCCAATCGCGCGGCGGCGAAGCCATTGCGGCGCATGCCGAAGCCCGCCTTGGGTGCGCCTTCAACACCACCACCGACGATGGCCGCTACACGCTCGAATCCGTGTATTGCCTGGGCCTGTGTGCGCAATCGCCGTCGATGATGATCGATGGTCAGCCCTACGCGCGCATCACGCCGGCGCGTTTCGATCGCCTGGTGGCAAATGCAGTGGCGGCGGCAGCAGCGGCAAACGCCTCGCCTCCAGCAGCCGCCATGGGCGGACAGCGCGACACGCCGTCGACCGCTACGGCGGGCAACGACCAACCGCCCTTTGCTGCACCGACGGTCCATCCCACCGCTGCGTCAGGCAACTCGGAGGCTTCAGCATGAGCGCGCCCTTCATTCTCTACGTGCCGCGAGACGCCGCTGCATTGGCGGTGGACGCCGATGCCGTCGTCCAAGCGATCGCCCATGAGGCCACAGCCCGGGGCCAAAACGTTCGCATCATTCGCAACGGCTCGCGCGGCCTGCTGTGGCTCGAACCCATGGTCGAGATCGCCACCCCGCAAGGCCGCATCGCCTACGGCCCCGTGGCCCCGGAAGACGTGCCCGGCCTGTTCGATGCCGGCTGGCTCAACGGCGGCGCCCATCCGCTGGCGCACGGGTTGACCGAAGCCATACCGTATCTGGCGCAGCAGGAACGCCTCACCTTCGCTCGTGTGGGCATCGTCGATCCGCGTTCGGTTGAAGACTACGTGGCCCACGACGGCTACGCCGGGTTGCGCGCCGCGCTGGCGATGTCGCCCGACGATGTCGTAGCCGCTATCACGACCTCCGGCCTGCGTGGCCGGGGTGGCGCCGCGTTCCCTGCGGGAATCAAATGGAAAACGGTCGCGTCGGCTGCCGGCGCACGCAAATATATCGTCTGCAATGCCGACGAAGGCGACTCGGGCACGTTCGCCGATCGGTTGTTGATGGAAGGCGATCCGTTCACGCTGATCGAGGGAATGACCATCGCCGGCATTGCCACGGGCGCCACGCAGGGCTTTGTTTATATCCGCTCGGAGTACCCGCACGCGATCGCCGCCATGCAGGCCGCCATCGATGCCGCGCGCGCCACCGGCTGGCTTGGCGTCGATATCGCAGCCAGCGGCCGTCGCTTCGACATGGATGTGCGCGTGGGTGCGGGTGCCTATATCTGCGGCGAAGAAACGTCACTGCTCGAAAGCCTTGAAGGCAAACGGGGCGTCGTGCGCGCCAAGCCGCCGTTACCGGCCATCGCGGGCCTATTCGGTTGCCCCACCGTGATCAATAACGTCATCACCCTGGCCAGCGTGCCCACTATTCTTGCGCACGGTGCCGAGCGTTATCGCGACTTCGGCGTCGGCCGCTCGCAGGGCACGCTGCCGTTTCAGCTGGCCGGCAATCTGCGGCAAGGCGGCCTCGTCGAGAAGGCCTTCGGCGTCACGCTGCGCACGCTGATCGACACCTTCGGTGGCGGCAGTGCCTCGGGGCGTCCGCTGCGCGCGGTGCAAGTGGGTGGGCCGCTCGGCGCGTACCTGCCGGCGGCGCAATGGGATGCGCCGATGGACTACGAGTCGTACGTGAAGATCGGCGCCATGATCGGCCATGGCGGCATCGTGGCCTTCGACGACACGGTGGATATGGCGCGCATGGCGCGCTATGCGATGGCGTTCTGCGCGATCGAATCGTGCGGCAAATGCACGCCCTGTCGTATCGGTGCGACCCGCGGGGTCGAGACCATCGAGAAGATCGCTGCCGGCGGGCCGCAACGCGAGCAACAGATCCATCTGCTGCGCGACCTGTGCGACACGATGATGGGTGGCTCGCTGTGCGCGATGGGCGGGATGACGCCCTATCCGGTCTTGTCGGCCCTCGATCATTTCCCTGAAGACTTCGGCGGCGGCGCGTCCCACGCATCGTCACCCCAGACCGCGACGCACGCGGCATAACGCTTACGGAGAGCACCATGCTTGAAACCGTTGTGAAGCGCGAGCGCGATTACGGCACCCCCGCGCGCCTGTCGGAAGCCACCGTGACGCTCACCATCGATGGGTACGCGGTCACCGTGCCCGAGGGCACATCGGTGATGCGGGCGGCCGCCGAGTGGGGCATCAATATCCCGAAGCTCTGTGCGAGCGATAGTCTCGAGCCGTTCGGCTCCTGCCGATTGTGCCTGGTCGAGATCGAGGGCAAACGCGGCTACCCGGCTTCATGCACCACGCCCGTCGAAGCCGGCATGGTGGTGCGCACCGAAACGCCCAAACTGCACGATCTGCGGCGCGGCGTAATGGAGTTGTACATCTCCGATCATCCGCTGGATTGCCTTACCTGTCCGGCGAACGGCGATTGCGAATTGCAGGATATGGCGGGCGTGGTGGGCCTGCGCAATGTGCGTTATGGCTACGACGGCAAGAATCATCTGCACGCTGCCACCGACGATTCCAATCCCTACTTTTCCTTCGACGCGTCCAAGTGCATCGTCTGCAATCGCTGTGTGCGCGCGTGCGAAGAAACGCAGGGCACGTTTGCGTTGACGATCTCGGGCCGGGGTTTCGACGCCCGGGTGTCGCCGGGCCAGAACGAATCGTTCATGGACAGCGAATGCGTGTCGTGCGGCGCCTGTGTGCAGGCGTGCCCCACGTCCACCTTGCAGGAAAAGACCGTCATCATGATGGGCCAGGCCGAACATTCGGTGATCACCACCTGTGCATACTGCGGCGTGGGCTGCGGCTTCAAGGCCGAGATGAAGGGCCAGGAAGTGGTGCGGATGGTGCCGTGGAAAGACGGCCAGGCCAATCGCGGTCATTCCTGCGTGAAAGGCCGCTTTGCCTGGGGCTACACCACCCACAAGGAGCGGGTGCTCAATCCGATGATCCGCAAGCGAATCTCCGATCCGTGGCAGGAGGTGTCGTGGGACGAAGCGCTCACGTATGCGGCATCCGAATTTCGCCGCATCCAGGGCAAACACGGCCGTGACGCCATCGGCGGCATCACATCGTCGCGCTGCACGAACGAGGAAACGTGGCTGGTGCAAAAGCTCGTGCGCGCCGCCTTCGGCACCAATAATGTCGACACCTGCGCCCGCGTATGCCATTCGCCCACCGGCTACGGGTTGAAGCAAACGCTGGGCGAATCGGCCGGCACGCAAACGTTCGATTCGGTGATGCATAGCGATGTGGTCATCGTGATGGGCGCCAATCCCAGCAGCGGTCACCCGGTGTTCGCGTCGCGCCTGAAGAAGCGCCTGCGTCAAGGCGCACGCCTGATCGTGATCGATCCGCGCCGCATCGAACTCGTCAACTCGCCGCACATCAAGGCCGACTATCACTTGCAGGTTCGCCCCGGCACCAACGTGGCCCTGCTGGCGGCGCTCGCCCATGTGATCGCGACCGAAGGCTTGATCGACGAGACCTACGTGGCGGAACGTTGCGATACCAAAGCCTTCAACGAATGGCGAGAATTCGTATCGCGCCCCGAGCAATCGCCCGAGGCCACGGCCGAGATTACCGGCGTACCGGCCGACCAGGTGCGTGGCGCCGCGCGGCTTTACGCCACGCACGGCAATGGCGCCATCTATTACGGCTTGGGCGTAACCGAGCACAGTCAGGGCTCGACCACCGTGATGGGCATCGCCAATCTTGCGATGGCCACCGGCAATGTCGGCCGCGAGGGTGTGGGCGTGAATCCCCTGCGCGGTCAGAACAACGTGCAGGGCTCATGCGACATGGGTTCGTTCCCGCACGAACTGCCGGGCTATCGCCATATTTCGGACAACGTGGTGCGCGCCCAGTTCGAATCGGCCTGGGGCGTGACGATCCAGCCCGAGCCGGGTTTGCGCATTCCAAACATGTTCGAAGCCGCCCTGGGCGGCACGTTCAAGGGCTTGTATTGCCAGGGCGAAGACATCGTTCAGTCCGATCCCAATACCCAGCATGTGGCCGCTGCGCTGGCGGCGATGGAATGCATCGTGGTGCAGGATCTCTTCCTGAACGAAACGGCCAAGTACGCCCACGTGTTCCTGCCGGGCTCGTCGTTCCTCGAAAAGGACGGCACATTCACGAACGCCGAGCGCCGGATCTCGCGCGTGCGCAAGGTGATGGAGCCCAAGAACGGCATGGCCGATTGGGAAGTGACGGCCGCCCTGTCGAATGCGCTGGGCTACGCCATGCCCTACACGCATCCGCGTGAAATCATGGAAGAGATCGCGCGGCTCACGCCCACGTTCGCAGGCGTCTCGTACGAAAAGCTCGACCGCCTGGGCAGCCTGCAATGGCCCTGCAACGACGATGCGCCGGAAGGCACGCCCATCATGCACATCGACTCTTTCGTGCGCGGCAAGGGCAAGTTCATGATCACGAAGTACGTGCCCAGCGATGAGCGCAGCACGCGCAAGTATCCGCTGCTGCTCACCACCGGCCGCATCCTGTCGCAATACAACGTGGGCGCGCAAACCCGGCGCACCCCCAACGTGATGTGGCACAGCGAAGATGTGCTGGAACTGCATCCGCAGGATGCGGAAGACCGCGGCATCGTACAAGGCGACTGGGTGGGCGTGCAAAGCCGCGCCGGCGAAACCGTATTGCGTGCGCTCGTGACCGACCGCGTGCAGCCGGGCGTGGTCTACACCACCTTCCACTTTCCCGAATCGGGCGCCAACGTGGTCACCACCGACAATTCGGACTGGGCCACCAACTGCCCGGAATACAAGGTGACGGCCGTGCAGTTGATGCGAGTGACGCAACCTTCCGATTGGCAACGGCAATGGTCGCGCTTTGCCACGATCCAGGATCAGCTGCTGCGCGAACGTGCCCGCGAAACTGACGTCGCGCCTGCGGTGGCCACCGTCACGGGAAAGTAAACTGCGGCATGGACACCACCGATCTCGATCTCGACCGCTTGCCCGCCGACCGCGTTGCCGCCGATGTGATGCGGATACGCGGCGGGCAGCGCGCGCCGGCCAGCGAGCAGGATGTGCTGGCCGAAGAGACGCCTGTCGCGCTGGCCTACAACGGCATCAGCCACGCGACGATGCTTGCATCGCCCACCGATCTGGAAGATTTCGCGGTGGGTTTCTCGCTCACTGAAGGGATCGTGGAGGCCGCGCGCGATGTGCGCGATATCGTCCTCAATGTGAGCGACGACGGCGTGGTGATCGACATCGAGATCGCCAGTGCCTGCATGGCCCGGCTGAAGACGCGGCGGCGCGCATTGTCGGGCCGCACGGGGTGCGGGCTGTGCGGTGTGGAAACGCTGCCTGAGGTGCTGCGCCCGGTCGCACCCGTCACCGCCGAGACCGTCATGCGGCTGGCCGATCTGCTGGCGGGCATGCACGCCATGCGCCGCGCGCAGGCCTTGCACGGCGCCACCGGTGCCACTCATGCGGCGGCATGGATGACGGCGCAAGGCGCGCTCCATGCCGTGCGCGAAGACGTCGGCCGGCACAACGCGCTCGATAAACTGATCGGCGCGCTGGCCCGCGAAGGCACGGCCGCCGGCGCCGGTGCCTTCTTGGTATCCAGCCGCGCGAGCTTCGAGATGGTGCAGAAAACCGCTTCGGCCGGTTGCCCGATTCTGGCGGCGGTCTCGGCACCGACGGGGCTGGCCGTTCGCCTGGCGCAGACCAGCGGCGTCACGCTGGCCGGCTTCGTGCGCGGCGACGACGCCACGCTTTACACCCACCCGCAACGCCTTCCCGACTGAGCGCCCACGCACCATGAACAACGCCAATCTGATTCGCATGGCCAATCGCATCGGCGATTTCTTCGATGCGCTCCCCGATCGCGAGGAAGCCCTCGAAGGCGTGGCCAACCACATCCACAAGTTCTGGGAGCCGCGCATGCGGCGCGAACTGTTGAGCTACCTATCGGCACACCCCGATGGCGTGAGCGACGAGATCACCCTCGCCCCGATCGTGCTCGAGGCGGTCACCCAACATCGCGCGCGGCTGACCCCAGCCGCCGCGACGGCGTAGTACGCAGTAGAAAAAAATCCCGCCAACGAGGAGACTTCATGAATACGGCCACATCGACGCTTGACTATCCGGGCGCGCGACCCGGACTTCTGAGCAAGGAACGCACGATTGCAGGACCGGGCTTTAACCGTTGGCTGGTGCCGCCGGCGGCGCTGGCGATTCACCTTTGCATCGGGATGGCCTACGGGTTCTCGGTGTTCTGGTTGCCATTGTCCAAGGCGGCAGGCGCGGGCGCGATGACGTGTCCCAACACGATGAGCGTGTTTACCGAACTGTTTGCGACCGACTGCAATTGGCGCATCTCGACGATGGGCTGGATGTACACCCTCTTCTTTGTGCTGCTTGGATGCTCGGCCGCGCTGTGGGGCGGCTGGCTCGAACGCGCCGGCCCGCGCAAGGCCGGCGTGGTCTCGGCCGTGTGCTGGTGCGGCGGGCTGGTGATTTCGGCGCTGGGCATTTACCTGCATCAGATGTGGATGCTGTGGCTGGGGTCCGGGGTGATCGGCGGCATCGGGCTCGGGCTGGGCTACATCTCGCCGGTGAGTACGCTGATCAAGTGGTTTCCGGATCGCCGCGGCATGGCCACCGGCATGGCCATCATGGGCTTCGGCGGCGGTGCGATGATCGGCGCGCCTTTGGCCGACATGTTGATGCGCCATTACGCCACGCCGGGTACCACCGGCGTGTGGCAAACGTTTCTCACCATGGCCATCATCTACTTCGCCTTCATGATGTCGGGCGCGATGGGCTACCGCGTACCGGTCACCGGTTGGAAGCCGGCGGGCTGGACGCCCCCGCCCAGTCAGGCGCAAAACGCCATGATCACCAAAGGCCACGTGCATGTGAAGCGCGTGTGGGGCATTCCGCAGTTCTGGCTGGTGTGGCTGGTGCTGTGCTTGAACGTGACCGCAGGCATCGGCATCCTGGGCATGGCATCGCCGCTGCTGCAGGAGGTATTCGGCGGCCGGCTGATCGGTGAACCGGGCGTGGCATTCACGGCATTGAATCCGCAGCAACTGGGCGCCATCGCCGCCATCGCTGCCGGCTTTACCGGGCTGATCAGCTTGTTCAACATCGGCGGCCGCTTCTTCTGGGCCAGCATGTCCGACAAGCTTGGACGCAAGCTCACCTACCTGATCTTCTTCGTGCTGGGCTTCATTCTCTACGCGGCCATTCCCTGGACGGCGCACACTGGTCAGCTCGCGCTCTTCGTGGCCGCGTTCTGCGTGATTCTGTCGATGTACGGCGGCGGCTTCGCCACGGTGCCGGCCTATCTTGCCGACCTGTTCGGCACACAGATGGTGGGCGCCATTCACGGCCGCCTGCTGACCGCGTGGTCGGCAGCCGGCATCTTCGGCCCGGTGCTCGTCAATTACATCCGCGAGTATCAACTCAACCATGGCGTGCCGCGCGCGCAGGTGTACGACATCACCATGTACATTCTCGCGGGCATGCTGGTCGTGGGCTTTTTGTGCAACCTTGCGATCCGTCCGGTCAACCCTAAATACTTCATGACCGACGAGGAACTGGCGCGCGAAAAAGCGCTGGCGCACGAGCGCGCCTCGGCCGCCGAAGTACGCGATACGCGATCGGGCATCAGTGTGACGGGTGCCGGTGCCGGCACGGCGGCGATCTCGCAAACCCCGCAAGCACTGGTCATTGCAGCATGGGCCTGCGTGGTGATTCCGCTGGCCTGGGGCGTGTGGATCACGCTGCAAAAGGCAGTGGTGTTGTTTCAGTAAAAAATATCCCCACGCGTCGCACGGGACGGGTGGGGATGGCGGCGGGTCTGTACGCCGCTCGCTCGGCGATGCGCAGGGTGCGCAGGCCGGGCGATTACTTCTTGTCTTCCTTCACGCGATACACCAGCACGCCCATCGTGGCCAGCGACAGCACTTTGGCCGTCACGCTGCCCAACAGCAAGCGCGATAAGCCGCTGCGGCCATGACTGCCGATGAAAATCAGATCGCAGCCGGCTTCCTGCGCGGCCTGCACCACGCCGTCGGCCACGTTGAAGTTGGACACGGCACGGTATTCGGCCTTCACGCCCGCGATCTGGGCACGGTCGACGATATCCTTCAGATACTTGTCGGCCTGGTCGCTGGCCGCCTTCTCGTAGTCTTCGTCTGTAATGGCGTAAGCCGCTGCCATCCCATCGAAGCCGATCGTGGCGGCAAACGGTTGCGTGACGTTCAGGGCGACTACTTCGGCGCCGATCGAACGGGCAAAGGTGACGCCGGCATTGGCCGCCTGCGCCGACAACGGCGAACCGTCGGTAGGGATCAGGATTTTCTTGAACATGTCGCCAACTCCTGTTTAATAGGTTCCAAATCCTACATGAAATCGGTCAAGTCGCACACATCCGCGCAATGCACAATGTGAGGGCGACTTGACCCAGGTCATGCCGGTGCAGAAATCATGCTGCGGGATGCGATGGCATCCGTCTTACATGAACTGCTTGGCGGCGGCGAACAGGTTGGTGCAGCGGGTGCCCGTACGGCAATACGCCAGATGCGGACCCGGCAGGGTCTTCAGGATTTCGGCGAAGCGAATGGCGTCGCCGATCGTGAGCGCGTTGCCCGGTACCGGTTGGTACTCGACTTCCAGGCCCGCTTCGCGCGCGGCTTTCGACACGGCTTCAGCGGTAGGTTGATCGGGGCCGCCTTCAAAATCCGGACGGTTGATGATGACGCTGCGATAGCCTTCCGCGGCGACTTCGGCCATATCTTCCGGCCCGAGTTGCGGCGCGACCGCGAAATGCTGGGTAATCGGTTTGATGAGATCGGTCATGGTGAACTCCTCGGGATCAATGTGCTTTCAGGTGGTCGGCCAGTATATTCACTTCCGCCCATTCGGCGAAACGCCGCCGCGCGCGTCGGCCATCACCTGGGCCAGCGTGCGCCATACGGCGGGATGCTCGGCCATCGACACCGTGAACCGCATATAAGGCGACGGCGCTTGCGACGGTGAGTACAGGCTGCCGGGAGCGAGCAGCAACTGGCGGGCCGACCCGGCGCGGGCCAGCGCTTCGCCATCCATGCCGCAATCGGCCCACACGAACATGCCTGCGCGGGGCTCGAAGGGCAGCGTGAAGCCCAGCTCGAGCAGTCGCGCCACACACGTATCGCGCGCCGCATTGACCCGTGCGCGCACCCGCTCCACGTAACGCCGGTACGGCCCGTCGACCAGTACGCGATGCACGATGCGTTCGCCCATTTCGGGCGTGGTCAGGCCCGACAACAATTTTTCATCGGTCAACGCCCGCGTGAGCTCAGGCGCCGCTGCCAGATACCCCACGCGCAAGCTGGGCGCCATCATCTTGGAATAGCCCCCTACCCGCACCACGCGCCGCAAGCCGTCCATCGCGGCCAGATGCACGGCGCCGCCGGGATGCAGTTCGCCGTAGGTTTCGTCCTCGACGACGGTGAAGTCGTAACGCTCCGCCAACCGCAGGATGGCATGGCCATTGCCCGCCGTGAGCGCCAGGCCCGTGGGGTTGTGAACCGGGGTGTTGATGATGAAGAGCTTCGGATGGTGGCGCGCCGCCATGGCTTCGAGCACCTCGAGATCGGGGCCGTCTGCCCGGCGGGGCACGCCCACCACATTGGCGCCCGCCGCCTGCAACTGGCCGTACACCACGCACCAGCCCGGATCCTCCACCAGCACCGTGTCGCCCGGACGCACGAAGTGCCGCACGATCAGCGTGAGGGCGTGCGTCACGCCCGCCGTCGTCAGAATATTGCGATCGGCGTGCGCCGGGATGTCTTCCTGACGCAAGGCGGCGGCGATCTGCTGGCGCAGCGGCGCATAGCCCTGCGGCGCACCGTAATGCAATACGCTCGCGCCGGCCGTACGACCCACGGCACGTACGGCCGCCATCACCATATCGCCGTCCATCCAGGCCGCCGGCAACAGCCCGGCACCGCCCGGCATGCCCGGCTGCACGGTGCTGCCGAACATGCTGCGCAACAGCCAGGGAATATCCATACGCTGCGGCGCCATCGGCTCGGGCGCAGTCAGGTAAGGGCCGCCGTCACTGGGCGCGGGCGCGCGCGATTGCACGAAAAAGCCGGCGCCCCGCCGGGAGGCGATCACGCCCTGAGCAGCCAGCCGATCGTAGGCCTCGACCACGGTAAACCGGCTTACGCCCATCTGTTGCGCCATGTCGCGGATCGAGGGCAAACGTGTGCCGGCGCGCAATACGTGCTCATCGATCTGGCGCGCCAAATGGTCCACGAGTTGCTCGACCAGCGTGCGATCGGCGTCACGCACCGGTGACCATGCCGAGGCGGCGCGTTCGAGGGGCGCGTCCAGAATCGATTCGGTCGCAATGCGGGCAAGTGTCATGGTGGATCGACCGGGCCAGTTAGAAATTGAACTGATGATGTGTACCGGTACTGTACCGCTATTAACCGGTAGAGTGAAGGCCTTATCCTTCATGCATCGCCCCGAAGCACCATGCCTACCCCCGACACCGTCACCCTGCTCTCGCCCGCGTTCATCGCGCTGCTCGGCCCGCTGGTGCTGTTCATTTTCGCCAATTCGATTACGCCCGGCCCCAACAATGTGATGTTGACGGCATCCGGCGTCACCTTCGGTTTTCGCCGCACCATCCCGCACATCATCGGCATCGGTTTCGGCGTGGCGGTCATGTTGATCCTGATCGGCATGGGTGTGGGATCGTTGTTTCAGCGGTATCCGGCGGCCTACACCGCCCTGCAGTACGCCGCGGCCGCCTATTTGCTGTGGCTGGCGTGGAAAATCGCCCATGCCGGCCCGGCGGAAGCCGCCAGCAGCCGCAGCAAGCCCATGACGTTCCTGCAGGCGGCCGCATTCCAATGGGTGAATCCGAAAGCATGGGTAATGGCGCTGGGCATCGTCACCACCTATACGCCACCGGGTGCGGTGTTCGCCCATCTGGCGTTGATTGCGGCGATCTGCCTCATCATTAATGCCTCCACCACCAGCATCTGGGCCGCATTCGGCACAGCGCTGCGGCACTATTTGCGTTCGCCGGTCGTCGTACGGCGCTTCAACCGCGCAATGGCCCTCTTGCTCGTCGCATCGCTCTATCCTATTCTGATGTCATCCCACCCTTGATGCGCGTGGCCGGCAGTCCGGTCGGCGGAACCCACGGGCGCCAAGTCAGTCCAATTGTTCATGCCCGCCACGTCCCGCTCCTTTATGAAACGCGCCATCGGCGCGACCCTGTTGATCGCAGCCAGCATCGTCGGTTGCACACAACTGGACGCCTGGCAGCGCGAAGCTATTTTCTCGCCCGTCACCGAGCAACAGAGCTGGTGGCGGGATCCCCCCGAAGGCACTCAAGAGTTCGATATCGCCTTGGCCGATGGGGACAAGATCCACGCGTGGTACTGGCAAAGCCCGAAGCCCAACGCCCCCACCGTGCTTTATCTGCATGGGGCCCGCTGGAACCTCAATGGGAGCGCCTTCCGGATGGAAAGCTGGACCGACCGCGAATACTCGATGCTCGCCATCGACTACCGCGGTTTCGGCAAGTCCACGCCACGCCTGCCATCCGAAGAAACGGCCTCCGAGGATGCCGTCGCGGCATTCGCCGAACTGGTGCGACGCCAACCGGATCCGCGCAAGCGCTTCATCTACGGCCACAGCCTGGGTGGCGCGGTTGCCATCGACCTGGCATCGCGCAAGGACCTGCCGGAGTATGCCGGGCTGATCGTCGAATCGAGCTTTACGAGTATCGGCGGCATGTTGGGCACCCTCAAATACGGTTGGGTGCCGGGGCTCAACTTTCTCGTCACGCAACCCTTCGATTCGCTCGACAAACTGGCCACGCTCACCGCGCCCATCCTGTTCATCCACGGCACCGCCGATCGCGTCGTCCCTCACGAAATGAGCGACGCGCTGTATGCCGCCGCGACCAAAGTGGCGCCCGACCTGCGCCGCCTGGTCAAGATCGACGGCGCGTCGCACTCCAGTGCGGTGCGCAGCGGCAATACGTACTGGTCGGCCGTCGCCAATTTCACGCGCGACGCCACGGCGGCATACCGCCATCGCAAGGACGACGCATCGCCCGACAACGCGCGTCAGGCACGCCAGGCGGGCTGATGCGCCGATCCGGCGCCCGGATGGCAAACGCGGGCACTGCCAGTGTGCCCGATCAGTCCGGTGTATAGCGCGCCGCGCCCGTCAATCGGGCGATCGCCACGCCTGACTCCGCCAGCCAGGCCGCCATCTCCGTGCTGCCCAGCACGGCAAATTCAGCCGCGCGCTGGGCCGCCATGGCATCGGGGCTATCCGGCAAGGCCGGATGGCACATCATCAGATCGCCTTGGCGCGCATCCTGCAACCAATGCCGCACGGCATGGCGGTATCCCGCCTCGCCACCCGTGAAGTCGTACACCCCCAGCAGCCGCCGATTGCGCGCACTGTGCACCCGCCGGGCGGCGCGGCCCAATGCGTTGCTGCCCAGGCCTGCAATGACGCGCGCCTTGAACCATGCACCCACGCCCAGACCCGATTGCGGGCCAGCAGCCGTGCAGCGCAACCACGGCATGGCCGCACCGTAACGGCGGGCCATCTCGGCGATCAATTCACGGCGAATGATGGGCAACTGGTGCACATGCTGATGACCATCGATGTAATCCGGCGCGCGGCCGAACAAGGTCTCGAACGCATCGAGTTGCGCCACGATCTGCGCCCGCACCACCGCAGCCGGCAACCGGCGCGTGTAGGCCTGCTTGATCAATTGGCCAAGCGGCAGATAAAGGCCTTCGCACCCGAACGATTCAGTGAAATTCAGGTGCACACCGATGTCGATGGGCAGGGCCGCGAGCTCGCCGGGCCGCTCGGCGGCCGACGGGCCCAGCGTGAGCACGCTGGCGGCACTTAGTCGTCCTTGGGCCGCAAGGGCAAGGATGGCGCCGTCGACTTCACGATTCATCCCGAAATCGTCGGCACAGACCACGATACACTGACGCTCCGTGTTCTTGCCGCCACCCTCGCGGGTGCGTCCATCATGCTTGCGCTGGTCCATCAGCTCGGTTTCTTCGTGATCGTCGGTTGCGCCGCTGCGGCCACCCACTGGCTGATCGCCGTGGGCTGTGTGGAGTATCTGGGCCTCACGCCGCTCGCGGGCAACGTGGTCGGCTGGCTGATCGCGTTCTTCGTGTCGTTCTGGGGTCATTTTCGTTTCACTTTCCGCCAAAGCGAACAGGTCTGGCACGTGGCCGCACGACGGTTTTTCTTTATCTCGGCACTGGGGTTCGCGGTCAATCAGGCGGCCTATGCCGTGCTCTTGCATATTACCCACGTTTCTTACGAGATCCTGCTTGCTTGCGTGTTGATCGGCGTGGCGGCGATGACGTTTCTGCTTAGCCGGCTTTGGGCGTTTCGCCACAAAACGCCGTCTTGAACGCCGGATCCGTCACCACGCGCCACACGGCCTTCTTGCCGTCGATGGCCTGCGGCGAGCGGCCGCGCAGGGTGCGATAGCTTTCGCCGTCCTGCAACGTGCCCCAGAACCAGAAGGTGCGCTGCGGATCGGTGCACATCCGCGTCACCGTTTCTTCGAACGACACCAGCACGTCGTCGCCCGCATCGGTATCGAACTGGCCGGCATCCCACAACTCGCGGCGCCAGTTGTCGCGCCGGGTGATATCCGGTCCATCCCAGTCATAGACGATCCAGGCCGGCTCCCGCAGCCCGGCATACAGCGACAGATCGTACGGGTACGTATGCAGCGTCACCAGCGTATCGCCTTCCTGCATCTGCGGTCCGATCTCGGTGGCCAGGGGCTTGGCGCTGTTTTTCGCATTCGTGTCGGCCAGCCACACGCCCACCGTACAGACCAGCATGGCCACCGCAAGCGATGCGAGTCCGGCGCGTTTCACGTAGTCGGCAGGCGTACGCTGCCATGCGGTCACCACCACCTCGGCGATGAGCACCGCTATCGCGGGCAACACCGGCATGGCATACCCCACGAGCTTGTTGCTGGGAATCGAAAAGAACACGATCACCACACCCACCCATATCGCCATCAACCAACGGATATCGCTCCCGGGGGCCGCACCGGTCCAGAAGATCCGGCGCCACAAGCCGCCGCTCCAGAGCGACCACGGCAGCGCCAGGCCGGCGATCACCGGCAGATAAAACCAGAACGGCTGGGTATTGGCGAAGTCGCTTTCCACATACCGGTCGAACTGCTGGTAGACGAAGAAGTAATCGAAGAAACCGGGAAACCGCAGTTGCATCGCTACGAACCACGGCACTGCGATGGCGATGAACACCAGAATCGCGGGTGGCCAGAACAGCACCTTCCAGGCATGCCGGCGCCGCGTGGCGACGAGCCATGCCACCAGCACCACGCCCGGCAGCACGATGCCGATCAAGCCTTTGGCCAGCACCCCGAGCGCCGCGGCCACGGCAGCGGCCGCGATCCAGCGCCGCCAGGCGCGCCCGGCATCGGCCTGCAGCACCGCCGCCGCGCCCGCCATGATGCTCATGCCGATGAACGATGCGACCAGCATGTCGAGATTGGCGAACTGCGCGCCGCCGAAAAAGAATGGCTGCGTGGCAAGCACGACCGCCGCGGCTGCCGCCACCGTTGCGCCGCGATAGTGGCGCACGAACGCATAGGTGGCCAGCACCGAGGCCCAGGCAGCCAGCCATGACGGTGCGCGCGCCGTCCATTCGTTGACGCCGAAAAGCCGGAACGCGACTTCGGCAATCCAATAGAACAAGGGGGGTTTGTGAACGTAGGGCAAGCCGTCCATGAGCGGCACGAAGCCGCTGCCGGCCCGCAGGGTGTCCCACGCCACGCCGGCGTAACGGCCCTCTTCAGGCATCAACGGACGCAGCCCGGCAAAAATGCCGAGCCACACACCGATCGCCAGCAGAAGCCAAAACGCCGGGATACCTCCCGGCGTCGACCGTGGTGAACTGCCGGTCATGATTATTCGGCGCTCGGCTCCGTGCGTGCCGCACGACCCAGGCGGTCACGCACCACATACAGCGGGCGTCCCTTCACTTCGTCGAAAATCCGGCCGACGTATTCGCCCACCACGCCCAGCGACACCATATTGATGCCGGCAAAGAACAGCAGCGCGCAAACGATCGTGGTCCAGCCATCGACCTGATGACCGTATTCGAAATACTCGGCCACGAGATACGCGCCATAACCGAACGACGCCAGCGCAAACATGAAACCGACCAGGCTCAGCATGCGCAACGGCCACGTGGTGAAGGCCGTCACGCCGCTCATCGCCAGCTTGATGAGTTTCACCGGCGTGAACTTGCTTTCGCCGTGGATGCGATCGGCGGGGGTGTACGGGAAAGCTTCGGTCTTGAAGCCCACCCAGGCGTAGAGGCCCTTCATGAAACGCGTGCGCTCGGGCAAGGCATTCAAGGCGTTGACCACCTTGCGGTCCATCAGGCGGAAGTCTCCGGCGTGGGCCGGTACGTCCACGCGTTGACCCCCGCTCACCAGGCGGTAGAACCATTTCGCGCCCTGGCGTTTGAACCAGGTTTCGTCGTCGCGGTTTTCACGCACGGCATACACCATGTCCGAACCCGCTTTCCAGCGTGCCAGCATATCGGGGATCAATGCCGGCGGATGCTGCATATCGGCGTCCATGCAGATCACCACATCGCCATCGCACGAATCGAGGCCGGCGCTGATGGCGGCTTCCTTGCCGAAGTTGCGCGACAACTGCAGGTAACGGAACCCCGGGACGGTGGTCCATTCGGCCATCAATTGCGCGGTATCGTCGGTCGAGCCGTCATCCACCACCACCACTTCCCAGTTGCGGCAGGTACGGTTGAGCAGAAGCATCAGGGTGGGCAGCATCACGCGCAGGTTGGCGGCTTCGTTCAAGCCGGGCACCAGCACGCTCACATGCGAGTCGTAAAACACCGAGCCGTCGGCTCGGGTCGAAACGGCGTTGGCCGTCGATTCAGCGGAAAGAAGTTCCGGGAACAGCGCATCCGGGCGAGACTCGATATGCATGACACCACTCGACGAAAAATAGAGATCGGGAAACAACGCCCCTACTTTGATCCCGCGATCGTTGAATTTTCATCAAATCTCGTTACTTCGCGCCTTCTTTTAGTAACGGATAGGGATTGATTGCGCCGCCTGTCGCATAAACGCCATAGTGCAAGTGCGGCGGAGTGCCCCGGGCGTTGCCCGTGTCGCCCACAGTGCCGAGTTCGGTGCCTGCGGCGACCCGATCGCCGGCAGACAGATCGGCTTGCGTATCGAGGTGTGCATAGTAATGCCGCTGCCCGCCGGGTCCCAGCACCCACACCACATTGCCGCCGAGACGATTCGTACCCACGCGCGTCACCATGCCCTCGGTGGCGGACAGCACCGGCGTGCCGCGCTTGGCGAAGATATCCAGGCCCTCGTGCTTGCGGGTGCTGCCGCGCGGCGCGCCGTAAGTATTGGCGATCTGCCTGAACGACACGCCCGCCACCGGCACGGGCAACGCTACCGGGGCATCCGCCATCGAGAGGCGCGCGGCGTAAAACGGTGCCGTTACCTTCGCCATGATGCCGGTGGGCAAATGAGGCTGGACGAAGGGCCAGCTCAACCAGATCGCGCCGGCGGCCACCACCCATCCCAGCAGCTTGAGTACCGGGCGATGGGCTGTGGAGGGCAACGTGACGGTTTCGGGTGTGGAATCGGTCATTAACTGTCAGACTACGGGTTTCCCCCGTGAGTTCCCATGAAGAAGACCGACCTCGAAAAGAACAAAGCCCTCAAATTGATGGGCGATCTCAAGCATGCCCAAACGCCGGCCCGCTTCGGCCAGGGTGCCGCCGCGCCGGCCATCGATCGCCGTGAACAACGCCGCCTGGATCAGGCTGCGGGTCTGGTGTCGTTTCCGGTCAAGCTGCCGCAGGAGCTGGTCGACCAGCTCCGCGCGCGCGCCCAGACCAGCGGCGAGCCGATCAACGATGTCGTCGCCACACTGCTGACCTCAGCATTGAAAGGCTGACGTGCACATCTGGGTCGACGCCGATGCGTGTCCAACGGTCATCAAGGACATCCTGTTCAGGGCGTCAGACCGATGGGAAATGCCGCTGACGCTGGTGGCGAACCAGATGTTGCGTACGCCGCCCTCGCCGCGCATTCGTGCCATTCAAGTGCCGCGCGGTTTCGACGTGGCCGACGCCTATATCGTCGAACGCCTGCAACCCGGCGATCTGATCATCACCGGCGATATTCCGCTTGCCGCGCAGGCACTGGAGAAAGGCGCTTTCGCCATTCATCCCCGCGGCGAACGCTATAGCGCCGACACGATCCAGGAACGCTTGGCCGTGCGCGACATGCTCGACGCCCTGCGCGGTACCGGCGTGGATACGGGCGGCCCGCCCGCCATGGCGGCCAGTGACCGCAAAGCATTCGGGAATACCCTGGACACTTTGCTCGCCCGCCACGCCCGGCCCCGCTGACGTTACAAATGCATAGTCTTATTTCCAGCAAGTCGTTGGAATTGTCATAAACCAGGGATAGGATAGAGATCGATACATAGAGAAGACTAAAACGTAGGAAGAAACACCATGCTTCGCACCAGTCCCCAACTCATGGGCCGCGTTCGCGCCCGCCGCCAGCAAGAAATCCGACACCAAGAGCTCCAATTGCGCCAAGCCTTTTTCGAACGCCAGCCTGTTGCTGCCAACGATCAGAAAGCGCCCCTCTCGCAGATCAAGCCCGCCGCCTAAGTGGCGTGGCGGCACCCGCCGCCTCGAAGTCATCGCCAGACGCATCCTGCGGTGAGCGCTCCCCCTTTTTGACAAGCACTCCCGAACCCGCCGAATGAGGCGGATCGTTGGGCTGCGCCCTTTCGCATCGCCGTTTCGGCGTGCCTGCCGTCCAGATCAAGCCTGCGGATCGCTGCGCGCCCGCTCTCGAAGCAGAAATTTCTGAATCTTGCCGGTCGACGTCTTGGGCAACTCGCCAAATATCACCGTCTTGGGCACCTTGAACCGTGCCAGATGCGCGCGGCAGAACGCCAAAATGCTCTCGGCATCCGTGTGGCGGCCGGCCTTCAAGGTCACGAACGCGCACGGCGTTTCGCCCCAGGTGGTGTCGGGGCGCGCGACCACGGCGGCTTCGAGCACATCCGGATGGCGGTACAACACCCCCTCCACCTCGACGGTCGAGATATTCTCGCCCCCGGAAATCACGATGTCTTTCGCGCGATCCTTGATTTCGATATAGCCGTCGGGATGCATGACGCCCAGATCGCCGGTATGAAACCAGCCGCCGGCAAACGCGGTCTCGGTGGCCGTAGCGTCATGCAGATAGCCTTTCATGATGGTGTTGCCGCGAACCATGATCTCGCCCATCGTCACGCCATCGGCAGGTACGGGCAGCATCGCGTCGTCCATCACCGTGGCATGTTCAAGATTGAGCTTGCGCACCCCGATGCGCGCCTTGATGGCGGCGCGGGCCGTCAGATCGAGCGCATCCCATTCGTCGTGCCAGGCGCACACAATAGACGGCCCGTAAGTTTCCGTCAGGCCATAAAGGTGCGATACGCCCACGCCCAAGGCCTCCATCGCCTCGATCACCGCAGCGGGCGGCGCGGCACCGCCCGTCACCACCTGCACCGGATGCGGCGCGCGCCGCTGCACAGCGGACGGCGCATTGATCAGCATGCCCAGCACCACGGGCGCTGCGCTGAAAAAACCGACCTTGTGATCGACGATGGCGTCGAAAATCGCACCGGCTTCCACGCGGCGCATGCACACGCTGGTGCCGGCCAATGCCGCCAGGGTCCATGCAAAACACCAGCCGTTGCAATGGAACATCGGCAGCGTCCACAAGTACACCGCATGCCGCGGCATCCCGCACGCGATCACATTGCCGGTTGCATTGAGATAGGCGCCGCGATGGTGATAGACCACACCCTTCGGACTACCCGTGGTGCCGGAGGTGTAGTTCAGACAGATCGCGTCCCACTCGTCGGGCGGGCTGTAGTCGTGCGGCACACTTGAGGCTGCTGAGGGCGCCGCTGCGGGCCGGTCGGCGTCAACGTCTTCCCGCCGATCGAAAGCGTAAGTGCCGTCATCGGCCAAGACCGCGTTGCTCAACCAAGTCTCGTAATCGATGTCGCCGACGTCGCCATGTTCGCCCTCGAAAAGCGCATCTTCGATGCGCACCACGCGGATCGGATGCGTGGCTTGCGCGATCACCTCGCGCACCAGTGGCGCGAATTCGCTGTCGTAGAGCAGCACCTGCGCGCGCCCGTGATCCAGGATGTAGGCAAGCGTGGGCGCATCCAGCCGCGTATTCAACGCATTGAGCATCGCGCCCGACATCGGCACGCCGAAATGCGCCTCATACAGCGCCGGCGTATTGGGTGCCAATACCGCCACCACATCGCCGCGTGCCACGCCCCAGTGCTGCAACGCCGCCGCCATACGCCGGCAGCGCCTGTACGTGGCCTGCCACGTTTGCCGCAGCTTCCCGTGAATCAGTGCGGTGCGTTCGGGATACACGTAGGCCGACCAGGCGATGAAGCCCAGCGGCGTCAGCGGCACATGATTGGCCGCATTGCGCGGTAATGCATCCACAGTCGACATCCCCTCTCCTCGTTGTCACGCCGCAGCGCACGCCCGTGCGCCGCGCAACACACCGAACCTTCCATTCCTCGCGCGGCATTTCAGCCGCGGAATACCTGCTCTGCCAACGCGCTCAGGCGCCGCAGCGCTCGGCCGCCTGCCATCCCAACGCCGCCAGCGGTGCCACTTTCGCCCCCATCGCTGCGCCGTCGCCCGATGCCGCATTGCCGGCTTTGGCGCGCGCGTAAACGCCCTGCAGAATGGCGGCGATACGAAAGAAACTGTAGGCCAGATAAAAGTCCCAATCGTCGGGCGGTGCAATGCCCCGGGCCTGGCAATACGTCGCCACGAACGTGGCCTCGTCCGGGATGCCGAGACGATTCAGATCGCTGCCTGCAAACCCGCGCCACAGCTCGGAGCCGACACGCCAGCACATGCAGTGATAGGCGAGATCCGCAAACGGATGGCCCAGCGTCGACAACTCCCAATCGAGCAATGCCAGCGCCTGCGGGCGATCGGCCGCGAAAATCAGGTTATCGATGCGGTAGTCGCCATGCACCAGGCAGGTGGCCTCATGTGCCGGGATACGCTGCGGCAGCCAGTCGATCAAGGCATCCATGGCCGCGATCGGCGCGGTTTCCGTTTCGCGATACTGACGGCTCCAGCGCGCAATCTGGCGCTCGAAGTAATTGCCCGCGCGGCCGTAGTCCGCAAGTCCCACTGCAGCCACGTCCACATCATGCAACGCCGCCAGCACGCGTCCCACTTCGGCATACACCGCGCCCCGCTCGGGCGGCTTCAGGTCGGGCAAGGCCGGATCCATGAACGTGCGGCCGGGCACAAAATCCATGAGGTAGAACGGCGTGCCGACGATCTCGCGGCTCGCGCAGTAATGATGCATCCGCGGCACCGGAACCGGTGTGGCCTGCAAGGCCTGCATCACGCGGTACTCACGATCCACCGCATGCGCCGAGGGGAGCAACTGCCCCGGCGGTTGCTTGCGGAGCACCACCGTATCGCCACCTGCCGCGATGAGGTAAGTAGGATTGGACTGGCCGCCGGCAATCGGCGTGATGCGCGCGTCTTCAATGCCGCCCGGCAGTACGTCGTGCTGCGCAAGATAGGTCAGCAGCGCCTCGCGCCAGATGGGCGGGGTGCCTCGATCGTCGCCACTCATCGCGGCCCGCCCGCCGGCTCGCCCACGCTCGGCACGCGGCCGTGCTCATCCTCCACATCCCACTTCCAGAAGTCGTCGCCTTCGTCGATGAGGTGACGCGCCAACACCATCTTGTGCACTTCGGATGCGCCGTCGACCAGACGGGCCTGACGCGCATAGCGGTAGATCCATTCGAGCGGCGTGTCCTTCGAATAGCCGCGCGCGCCATTGAGCTGCAACGCGGTGTCGACTGCCTTGTGCAGCGTTTCGGAGACGACGATCTTGGCCATCGAGACTTCCTTGCGCGCGAAGTGACCTTGATCCAGCCGCTCCGCCGCGCGCATCGTCAGCAGCCGGCCAATCTCGATCTGCATGGCGGCCTCGCCCAATAGCCACTGCACCCCTTCGCGATCGGCCAGGCGCTGACCGAAGCTGTGGCGCTCGGACACATAGTCCACGCCGATCGCCATGGCGCGACGCGCCAGGCCCAGCCAGCGCATGCAGTGCGTGAGTCGTGCCGGCCCGAGGCGAATCTGCGTGAGCTTCAGGCCGTCGCCCACTTCCATCAGGCGATTTTCATCCGGAATCTCAAGCCCTTCGAACGCGATCTCGCAATGGCCGCCGTGCTCCTCCGGACCCATGATGGGAATGCGGCGCTCGATCCGCCAGCCCGGCTGCGACGCATCGAAGAGAAAGGCCGACAAGCCCTTGCGGGCGTCATCCGACGTGCGTGCAATGAGAATGAAATGCTGCGCCACGCCGGCGCCGGTGATGAACCACTTGCGGCCCTCGATCACCCACTTGTCGCCGCGCCGTGTGGCGGTGGTGCGCATCATCGACGGATCGGAGCCGCTGCCCGGGTGCGGCTCGGTCATCACGAACGACGACCGCACGCGGCCATCGATGATGGGCTGCAGCCAACGCGCCTGCTGATCGGGCCGCGCCACCTTGGCGAGCACCCGCATATTGCCGTCATCGGGTGCGGCCGCATTGAACGTGACCGGGCCGAAGATCGACCGGTTCATCTCTTCGTAGCATGCGGCCAGCCCCACCATCGACAGGCCTTGACCCCCCAGCGCACGGGGCATCTGCAACGCCCACAGGCCATCGGCGCGCGCCTGGGCCCGCAACGGTTCGAGCACCGCTTCACGGATGTTGTCGTGCTCGTCGTAATTGGCGCGATCGGCCTCGACCGGGATCAGGTGCGTATCGACGAACGTGCGGATGCGCGTACGATAATCGTCGATCTCGGGGGACAGAGAAAATTGCATGCCTTGCCTCCAATGGCGCCGCGCCGTCATGCGCGCCGCAAGTTAATCGATCCGTGCAGCACGCCCAAGCGCCGCGATGTTCGACGCGATCGGGCGAGCCTCGCCGTGAGCCTGGGCGCTGCTCTCAGCGCCCACGTTGCGCGCGCCGATAGAAGAAAGTCGCCGCCGATGAAGCGCTACGGCCGTCACAACGAACTCACCAGATGGCCGCCGTCGACGTCGATCACGCTGCCGGTCATGAAGGCACTCGCATCCGAGGCCAGCAACAACAAGGGGCCATCGAGATCGGCAAGCTGGCCCAGGCGCCGCTGCGGCACGCGTGCAATCAGCTTCTGGCCGGCGTCGGTGTCGAAGAACGCGCGATTCAGATCCGTGGCGATATACCCTGGTGCCAGCGCATTGACCCGAATGCCGTAACGCGCCCACTCGAGCGCCAAGGCGCGCGTGAGGTGGATGAGACCGGCTTTGGCGGTGGCATAGGCCGCCACATGCGAGGCCACGCGCACCCCCAGAATCGAGGCGATATTGACGATGCTGCCACCGTGGTCGTGCGCGCGCATGTGGCGTGCGGCGGCCTGCGCCACCCGCCATGCCCCATTGAGGTTGACGTCGATCACGCTTTGCCAATCGTCTTCGGATAGATCGAGCGCCGCGCGCGTCATGGCCACGCCGGCGTTATTGATCACAATGGAAATCGGCCCCAGCGCGGCATGCGCCGTATCGAAGGCGGCCGCGATCGCTTCCGTTTGCGTCACGTCCATCCCGACCACCAACGCGTCGCCGCCCGCAGTTCGGATCTCCTCGGCCACCGTCTCGCCCAACTCGACCCGCCGGCCGCACAGTGCGACACGCACGCCGGCCGCCGCCAGCGTCACGGCAAAGTGGCGTCCCAGCCCGCTATAGGCCCCGGTAATCAAGGCCGTCCGGCCCCTGACTTCGAACGTCATCTCGTCTCCTCGCAATGTCGGCATAAGGCGAGTCGCTGGGTCTCGCACCGATCTTCATGGTTCATTATCAACCTTTGCGCGCGTTTGGTGGCGGTCCGATCGAATGTCGGCAGCGCCCTCCCACAGCGCATCCACGATCACCACCCCCTCGCCCGCGGGCCGCACCCGCACCGGGTTCAGATCGAGCGACTGCAATGCAGGCCCGGCGTCCAGCGCAAGTTGCCCCACGTCCACCATCAGCTGCGCGAGCGCGCGCACATCGGCCGCCGCTTCGCCCCGCACGCCGTCAAGCAGCGCACCGATACGCAGCGCCCGGATGCGCGACTCGGCCTCCTGTAGTCCGAATGGCGGCAGCAGCACCGCCACATCCTGCATCGTCTCCACATATTTGCCGCCGCCGCCCGCCATCACGATGGGGCCAAACACGGGATCGGCATGCACGCCGATCATGCATTCCTGCAAGGCCGGCTGCATGGGGGCCACGATCCAGCCCTCGAAGGCGACGTGCAAACCTTGCACGATCAGGTGTTGGCGGGCGATTGCCGCCCGCACGGACGGCTCGTCGTTGACATTCAGGTCGACCAGACCGAGTTCTGACTTATGCGGCAAGGCCGCCGAGCACGCCTTGATGGCCACCGCCGAACCGAACCGCCGCCATGCCGCCACCGCAGTATCGGCATCCCGACAAACGGCATGCGGCGTGACCGGCAAGCCGCAGCGCCCGAGCAGGGCGAGACTGGCGGCTTCGGACAGCGTCCCGGTCGCGCCCGCAGCGCGCACGTCCTTCACGTGTGCGGATGCCCTCGATGCCGACGTCTCGCCCTCCTCTACCGGCAAGGGGGGCTGTGCGTGCATGCGGCCGAGACGCGCGAGTCCCGCAAACGCCTGCATCGCCTGTTGCTCATCGGCGTACACCGTCACGCCCTGATCGCGAAACGCCGCTGCCACGTCGGCCTGCCAGGCCACGACGGCCACGGGTTTACGGGCGCGCTGGGCGAATTGCGCCGTGTCTCGCGCAAACGACGCCACGTCGTAACCGCGTCCCGCCACGGGAATATCGATCACGAACATGTCGGCCGCCGGATCGTCGCCGATGGCCGGCAACACCTCGCCGAACAAGCCATTGTTGGACAGGAGCGCAGCCGTGATGTCCACCGGGTTATCGGTGGTGGCAAAGCCCGGCAGGCACGCGCGCAGTGCGGTTTGCGTCGATGCCGCCAGCGGCGCGATCTCCAGTCCGCAGTCATCGGCGGCGTCGGACGCCAGAACGCAACTGGCGCCCGAGTTGCTCACCACGACCACCCGCTTGCCTTGGGGCAGCGGCCCGCGCATCGCCAGTTCGGCATAGCGCGCCAGTTCCTGCGGATCGCGGGCACGCAGGATACCGTGGCGCTCGCAAAACGCCGTCACGCTGCGATCCTCATTGGCCAGTGCGCCGGTGTGAGACGCCGCCGCGCGGGCGCCACCGGCCGATCGGCCGGCCTTCACGGCCACGATCGGCACACCGCGCGCACGGGCCAACGCGGCCGCCCGCGCCAGCGTCGCGGCGTCCTGCAAAGACTCCAGATACAGCAGCACGATGCGCACATCAGGATCGGCCAGCACGGCGCACGCCAACTCAGACACCGTCACGTCGGCCTCATTGCCGGTGGCATGCATATGCCGCACGCCCAGGCCGCGCTGCCGCAGCAGCCCATAGATCATGGCGCTCATGCCGCCGCTTTGGCTGATGACCGCCACGGGACCATCGGCGGGAGGCACTTCGAGAAACATGGTTGAAAAAGACGCGATCGCCCCAGTGCCGAAATTGGCCATGCCCTGTGAGTTCGGGCCCACGATGCGCGTGCCTGCAGCGCGTGCCCGTTGCGTCATCGCATCCTGCAGCGCGCGACCCACGGCGCCGGTTTCCGAGAATCCGGCTGCGATCACAATGGCCGCGCCCACGCCCATGGCGCCGCACGCGTCCACGGCATCCACGGCCCCCTGGCCCGCCACGGCCACGATCGCCAGATCGGGGGTATGCGGCAGATCGCGCAGCGCGGCATAGCTGCGCAACCCTTGCACGCGATCGCGTTGCGGATTGATCGGGTAGATCGTGCCGCGATAGCCGTGCTGGCCCATGTAATAGATCGGCCGCCCCCCGATCTTGTCGACGTTGTCGGAGGCGCCGAAGATGGCGATCGAACGGGGATTCAACAATTTTTCGAGCGATTCGTGAGGGGTGCCCTGCGGCATCGCGTCGCGTGCCGGCCCTTCGGATACAGCAGCGTGCGCAGGCGTCGAGGTAAGGCGATCAGCGGTTTGGGTCATCATCAATTCACCGTGGCGCCCGAGGTCTTCACCACCGTGGCCCATTTGTTGATTTCGTCATTCAGGAAGGTGGCGAACGCGGGCGGTGCCATCCACTGCGCGGCGAAGCCTTGCGCGGCGAACTTCTCCTGCACGTCAGGCTTGGACAGCACCGTGTTGAGTGCTGCGCTCAGTTGCGTCAACACGGCCTCGGGCGTGCCGGCCGGCGCCACCAGCCCGTTCCAGGCCGTAGCTTCGTAGCCCGGCAAACCGGCCTCGGCCACGGTGGGCGTATCGGGCGCTGCGGCGGATCGCGTACGCCCGGTGGTGGCAAGGAGCTTGAGCTTGCCGCCTTTCACGTACGGCATCGACGAGAGCATCGTGTCGAACATGATGTCGGTCTGGCCGCCCATCACATCCGTCAGCGCCGGTGCACTGCCCCGATAGGGCACATGCACCATCGTCGTGCCCGCCATCACGTTGAACATTGCGGCGGACAAGTGCGTCGACTGGCCGTTGCCCGATGAGCCATAGGTCATTTTTCCCGGCTGCGCTCGGGCCAACGCAATCAGCGACGCGATGTCGGTGGCCGGCAGATCGGGGCGCGTCACGACCGCCAGCGGCCCGCTCGTCAAGAGCGACACCGGGGCGAAACTCTTGCGCGTGTCGTACGTCAGATTGGTGAACAGCGACATGTTGATGGCGTGCGCGGTGGTGGCGATCAACAGCGTGTAGCCATCCGGCGCGCTTTTGGCCACCATATCGGCGCCGATATTGCCGCCGGCACCGGCGCGGTTATCGACGATCACCGTTTGCTTGAGCGCATCGCCCAGGCCCTGCGCCACGACGCGCGCCACGATATCCGTGGGGCCACCCGGTGGGTACGGCACCACCAGCGTCACCGGCCGATCAGGCCAGGCGGCATGCGCGGCGCCTGCGCCCAGGCTCCACACCAGCGCTGCAGCCGCCAGGGGAATCCCCCAGCGCCATCGCGGCGAGTATCCTGCCATACGGAATCCCTGGGCGTGCGAGCCCCCTGCGCGTTTGCACATACGTCATCTCCTCGACTGGATGGTGGGTCCATCGCGACAGGATTCGCGATTGGCCGGTAAATCGCCCTGACGATCGTCTACGTCATGGCGCGAAACTGCCAGACCGGCGTGCCATCGCTCAAACGAACGCGCTGCACGCACACGCGATCGCCCATGGCGGCCGCGCCTTGTAGATGGCCCATCACGGTGGGCCCTTCCTCCAGTTGCACCAGCACCAGCGTGTAGGGCAGGAGCGCCCGCCACCGGTCATCCGGCGCCCGGGCAATGTCGCTATGGGCACGCACCACGCCGCGGCCGTTGACCTTCGCCGGCACCAGATTCACACCGCCGCAATGCGCGCAGGCGTAAGGGCTCAGCGCCCACCAAGTGCCGCAGTCGGCGCAGCGCAGCACACCCATCTGCTCATCCGAAGACGCGCCCTCGTCATGTGCGGGTACGTCGGCGTTCATACGCCCTCCGCGGTCAGGATCAAGCTGACATGGGCCGACATCACCCCGCCATCGGCATGCACGGCTGCGCAGCGCCGGGGCGACACCTGCCGTGCCCCGGCCTGCTGCGTCAGTTGCCGCCACACCTCGGCGATATGTGCCATGCCTCCCGCCACACCGCTGTGGCCAAACGAGAGCAAGCCGCCATGCAGATTGAGCGGCAACGCGCCATCGCTGTCGAAGTCGCCGGCGCGCAGGCGCTCTGCAGCCTTGCCGCGCGCAGCAAAGCCCAGTTCTTCGAGCAACATCGACAACGTGATCGTGAATGAATCGTAGACGCCCAGCAGGTCGATCTCCTCGCGTTTCACCGCAGCATCCTGCAACGCGCGCCCGAAAGCGCGCGACGCCCCCGTATCCATGATGTCGCGCATGGCCGACAGATGCTGGTGCCGGTGCGCCTGACCCGTTCCGGCAATCTTGACCGGCCCGGCATCGCTCACGATGAACGCCACCCCGCCGTCCGAAATGGGACAGCAATCCAGCAAGCGCAGCGGGGAGGCGATGGGTTTGGAGGCCAACACGTCCTCGACCGAAATCGGGTCGCGCAGATGCGCGTCAGGATGCCGCGCCGCGTTGGCCCGCATCTTTGCTGCAAATGCCGCCAGATCTGCCCCGCTCGTGCCGGTGCGCGCCATATACGACGATGCCATGAGCGCGTAGTACGCCGGCACCGATACGCCATTGGGCACCTCCATGTCGGCATCGCCCACTTGCGCCAGCGTCTGAATCGATGCATCCCGGGCTTGCCCCGTGAGCCGGTTCTCGCCCGCCACCACCAGCACCCGGCGGCATCGGCCCGACCGCACCAGTTCGCCGGCCAGCATCACCATCGCCGCGCCCGTGGCCCCGCCCATTTGCACCCCATGCGCATAGTGCGGATCGATACCCAGTTTTTCGGAGAGCAGCGTGCCCAGCATCAGGTGCGGAAACGTCGTGGCATAGCCGCAGAGCACGCCATCGATCTCGCGGCGGTCGACGCCGGCCGCCGCGATGGCGCCATTGGCCGCCGACGCCATCAAGTCCATCGCGCTGCGTTCAGGAAAGCGGCCAAAGGGCGTATTGGCGGCAGACAACACATACGCGTGGTTCATGCCCGTTGCTCCGGCAGCCACGCATGTGAAATCGCCTGCACCTCGCCTTGCAGGGCCTCGGCCAATGCCGGCTCGCGCGACTCGATCCGCTCGTTCAACGCCGCGATGCTGAGCGCGCCCAGTGGCGCGCCGCTCGGCCCGAGAATTGCCGCACCGATCCCGCCCATTTTCTCCACCACCACGTCCAGCAGCACGGCGTACCCGGCGCGCCTGGCGGCGTTCAGCCGTGCGGTCATCAGCGACGCCGGGTAGCGGGGATAACGTTCGGCCAGACGTTCGTCGACCAGCGGCCGGATCGTGCGCACCTCGGCAACCGGCAATGCCGCCAGCAAGGCGAGACTGCCGGCCCCCACACCGAGCGGCCTGCGACTGCCCACATCCAGATAGTTGGCACGTATGGGGTAATCGCCGAAGCACTGATCCAGACACACCGACTCCCAGCCCGTGGGCGCTGAAAGGATCACCGTATCGCCGAATCGGCGTGCCAGGCGGATCAACGACGGGCGGGCCAACGCGACCAGATCGATGCCGCTGATCATCGCGCGATGCACGGCGTACACCTGCGTGCCGAGCACATATCGCTTGCTTTCCGGGTCTCGCTCCACGAAACCCTCACCCTCCAGCTCCTTCAGAATACGCAAGGCTGTGGACACGTCCAGATGCGTCGCCGCGGCGATGTCGGTCAAGCGGCTCACGCGCGGATCCGCCAGGCTGGCCAGTACTCGACAGGTCTTTTGTGTAGCGGATACGGGCGATTCAACAACGGCGGCCATCATGTACGTCCTGCACATTCGAAGAAGTGTTGCCACCATAGAAGTCGTCTCGTCAGCCGTAAAGCTGCGGCGCAGCAAACTTTCGTCTGATGAAAATGTCGCGTTTTTTTTGCGACACCCGTCGGGCCTCGACGATCGTGCGATGGCGCACCTCGACGAACGTGCTGCGGCGCACCGGCCGCGCCAGTTGCGCATCGCGCGCTACAATTCCCTCAGTCTCGCGATTCTCTTGCGGCGATCCCACTTTCTTTCGCATGACACCGCCTTAACACCCCACCCCTCGTTTCGTTTCGCTTTCGGCAACGCTTGAGCCCCACACGCTTCTCGGTATGAAGCACCGGGCCTTGCGCGCCGTGTTCGCTATCGATTGGCCGCCGCAATGGCGCCGGTGTGTTCAAGGTTCTTTCCCATGTCTCTTCAAACGCTCAAGCGCGCGTGGTTTTCCAACGTGCGCGGCGATCTGCTCGCGGGCCTCGTCGTCGCGCTCGCCCTCATTCCCGAAGCCATCGCGTTTTCAATCATCGCCGGTGTCGATCCCAAAGTCGGTCTGTATGCCTCTTTCTGCATCGCGGTCGTGATCGCGTTTGCGGGCGGCCGCCCCGCCATGATCAGTGCGGCCACAGGCGCCATGGCGCTGGTAATGGTCGACCTGGTGCGCGATCACGGCTTGCAGTACCTGTTTGCCGCCACCCTGCTTACGGGCGTGCTGCAGATGCTGGCCGGCGTATTCAAACTCAGCCTCTTGATGCGATTCGTCTCGCGATCGGTGATCACCGGTTTCGTCAACGCGCTCGCCATTCTGATTTTTCTCGCGCAGTTGCCTGAATTCGTCGGCGCCACCTGGGTGATGTATGCGATGGCCGCCGCCGGCCTCGCCATCATCTACTTATTCCCCTACATCACGCGCGCCGTACCGTCGCCGCTGATCTGCATCGTGGTGCTGACCGTCGTCTCCATGGCATTGGGTCTGGACATCTCCACGGTGGGCGACAAGGGCGCACTGCCGGATAGCCTGCCGGCATTTCTGTTTCCCGACGTGCCGTTCACCTGGGACACCTTGCGCATCATCCTGCCGTATGCCGCCACGCTAGCGGTGGTGGGCTTGCTGGAGTCGATGATGACGGCCACGATCGTCGACGATTTCACCGACACGCCCAGCGACAAGCGCCGTGAATGCGTGGGTCAGGGCGTGGCCAATCTGGCGTCGGGGATGCTGGGCGGCATGGCCGGCTGCGCGATGATCGGGCAATCCGTGATCAATGTGAAAAGCGGTGGCCGCACGCGCCTGTCCACCCTCACGGCGGGCGTGGTCCTGCTGATCCTGGTCGTGTTCCTGGGACCCTGGGTGAGCCGTATCCCCATGGCTGCGTTGGTGGCCGTGATGATCATGGTGTCGATCAGCACCTTCAGTTGGGTGTCGGTGCGTAATCTGTGGCGGCACCCCACCAGTTCGAGCGTGGTGATGCTGGCAACGGTGATCGTGGTGGTCGCCACCCACGACCTGGCCCGCGGGGTACTGGCCGGCGTGCTGTTGAGCGCGGTATTTTTCGCCAACAAGATCAGCCGTCTGGTCACCATCGATCGCCGGGCCAGCGCGGACGGCAAGACCGTGACGTACGCCGTCGGCGGGCAGATCTTTTTCGCCACGGCGCAGGCATTTGCCGCGGGGTTCGATCGGGCGGACGACGCGATCGTCGATGCGGGTTCGCCCTCGGAGACCCGCATCGCCATCGACGTGTCGCAGGCGCACTTCTGGGACATCACGGCCGTGGGCGCGTTGGACAAGGTGGTGGCGCGGTTGCGGCGGCACGGCGCCGACGTCACTGTGCAGGGGTTGAATGCCGCCAGTGCAACGATGGTGGACCGATATGGCGTGCATGACAAACCGGGTGCCGATAGCGTTCCAGGCGCGCATTGACGACTCAGCTAGGGGCGACGCTTTGGTGTCTGACATTGCCGGCGCCTGACATTGCCGGTGCCTGACATTGACAGCGCCTGACATTGCCGGCGCGTGCGCTGGCCGCCGTCCCCAGCGCCGGCTGCCGAGCGCCCGGCCAGCTATGTCAGATCGCGCAACGTGCCTTCCAGCGTTGGATGCTTGAACACATAACCTTCGCGCTGCAAGCGTGTGGGCATCACGCGTTGCCCGTCGAGAAACAATTGCCCCATTTCCCCCGCCAGCATGCGCAAGGGCGCCGCCGGCAGCGACAGCCAGGTCGGCCGCTTCAACACCCGGCCGGCCGTTGCGGCGAAATCGGACTGATGCACAGGCTGAGGCGCGACCATGTTGTACACCCCCGTCATCTCGGGCTGATCGATGGCGCGCACGATCACGGCCAGCACATCGTCCAGATGCACCCAGCTGAGCATCTGCCGCCCGCTGCCCAATCGGCCGCCCAGGCCCAGACGATAGGGCATCAGCATGAACGGCAACGATCCGCCGGGGCCGAAGACCAGTCCGAAGCGCAGTACCGCCTGGCGCACCCCCAACGGCACCGCCGCGCGCGCGGCGGCCTCCCATGCCACGCAAAGTTCGGACATGAAGCCGCTGCCCACGGCACTGTCTTCCGACAGCACTTCCTCGGGATCGCGCACGCCATACACGCCGATGGCTGAGGCCTGAATCCACACGGCAGGCTTGTGCGCCGTTCGTCCCAGCCACTCGATCAACGCGCGGGTGGTGCCCACGCGGCTGTGCATCAACACCGATTTACGCCGCTTGGACCATGGCGGGCCAACGACGGGGGCACCCGCCAGATTGACGACCACATCGAATTCCTCGTCGGCAGATAACCGCGCCAGCGTTTCGATGCAGCGCACCGCGCCGCCCAGGCTCGTGCTGGCCTGGCGCGGACGCCGGGTGAGCACGGTGATCCGGTCCCCGGCCAGGAGCAGCCGCTTGATCAGTGCCTTGCCGATAAAGCCTGTGCCGCCTGTGATCAATACGCGTCGACCGGTGTGTTCCGTCATGATGATGTCCCCGTTGTAAGAGCCCGCGTTGTGAGCCCGCAGCCTGCCCCATCAAACCATAAATCGCGCACCGATAGTCAATGACGCAGAACAGGTGCACGGTCCTTGCGCCGCTGCACCGAGACCGTCCCATCGATCTGCTTCTTCGGCCAGACACCTGCTATCGGTACGGACTGCCGCATGCGCGCGCATACTTGCTCGCCGAGGGCGCCGTTACGCCACGGCCGCGCGCCGATCCAGCTTGCGACTCAGCACCACCGACGTCTGCGTGTGATTGACGCCGTCGATCATTCCGATGTGATCCAGCAGGGCATCCAACTGCTCGGTGTCCGCACAGCGCAGCAGCACCAGGTAGTCGAAGGCGCCACTCACCGCCGACACTTCTTCGATCTCCGGTAATCGCTTGAGTGCATTCATCACGGCAACGCCGGTTTTCGCACCCACGTTGATCGAGCAGTACGCCCGCACCGAAGCCGCCTCCACCGCACGCCCCAGCCGCACCCCGTATCCCGCGATCACCCCCGTACGCTCCAGCCGCGCAATGCGCGCCACCACAGTGGTACGCGCCAACCCCAGCTGGCGGGCAAGCGTTGCCACGGGTTCACGCGCGTTGGCCTGCAGCAGGCTGAGCAGGTGCCGGTCGGTTGCATCGAGCGCGTCGATCATCGTAAATGTCCGTTTGGTTAGTCGTTCCGACCAAAGATACCAACACTTCGACGTTTTGGCAGCTAAACATTGACCACACCTGCCGGTAGCATAAAAAAATCGTAAACGCGGGCGCACGTCGAAGGTCACGCAGTGGCCCCTGTGCAGCCCGATTCACTCAAGGGGAAAAACATGTCCACCACCGTACGCCACGTCACCGTGCTCGGCGCAGGGAAAATCGGTTTTGCCATCGCGCTGCTTCTGCACCGCACGGCACACTATGAGGTGCGCGTCGCCGACCGCGACGCGGCCCGCCTTGAACGCGTGGCCGCCCTGGGGTGCGCCACCCTGCTGCTCGACTCCAGCGAAGACGCCGCCCGCGCCATCGACGGTCAGGACGCCGTGCTCAATGCCCTGCCGTTTCAGTTTGCCTACGCCATCGCGCGCCAATGCGCGTTGCGTGGCGTGCACTATTTCGATCTCACCGAAGACGTCGAAAACACCCAGGCCATTCGGCAACTGAGCGGTGACGCCACGCATGTGTTGATGCCGCAGTGTGGCCTGGCGCCGGGCTTCATCGGCATCGTGGGTAACGATCTGGCAAGAAGCTTCGATCGCGTGCTCGACGTCAAGATGCGCGTGGGCGCGTTGCCGCGCTTTCCGATGAATGCGCTGCGCTACAACCTCACGTGGAGCACCGAGGGGCTGATCAACGAATACTGCAATCCTTGCGAAGCCATCGTCGAAGGCGAGAAAACGCAGGTATTGGCGCTTGAAGGACTCGAAACCTTCGTGCTGGACGGCGTCGAATACGAAGCCTTCAACACGTCCGGCGGTTTGGGCACGTTGCCGGATACGTTGCTGGGCCACGTGCGCAGCGTGGATTACAAGTCCATCCGCTATCCCGGTCACTGCGCCATCCTGAAGTTGCTGCTGAACGACCTGCGCCTGCGTGATCGCCGCGAACTGATGCTGGAGATGTTCGAGCATGCCTTGCCGGCCACGGACGACGATGTCATCGTGATCGTGGCCAGCGCCAGCGGGTATCTCGGCACTCGATTCAGCGAAACCGTCTTCAAAGCCAGCATCCTGGGCGCGGAAGTGGACGGCCATCGTCTATCGGCGATTCAGCTCACCACCGCCTGCGGCATCTGCGCTGCGCTGGACCTGGTGGCCGACGGCACCTTGCCGCAATCGGGGTTCATCGGCCAGGAAACCATCGTGCTCAGGGATTTCCTGGCCAATCGATTTGGACGGGTGTATCGCGGCGAGCCGGTGGCCGTCACACAGGCGACGACGCTGGCGGTGATGGCTTGATGGCTGATGGCTGATGGCCGCGCCGCTCGAGGCGTCGGCGTCGGGAAAGTTGCGCTCGAACGGCGCCGTCGCGAGGATGCAGTCGGGACGCGTCGCCGGGCGGCGTTGCGTCGATATACGTTGGGCTGAATGGATATCGGATAACGCGCTCGGATCCGGACGCGCACAAAAAAGCCAACCGCTAAGGTTGGCTTTTTCGACGTATTGGGCTCTTTGGTGGGCGGTACAAGTTTCGAACTTGTGACCCCTGCCGTGTGAAGGCAGTGCTCTACCACTGAGCTAACCGCCCAAAGAGACAAAGATTCTAGCACGAAAAATTTGGGTTTGGGAAGAGCCGATCAAGAAATTCGTAGTGGAAGGCACATCATCGTGAATGCAGGCTTCCACATCCTTTAGTGGAGGCTGCCCTGCCTCTACGTTCCTGCCCTGCTTCCACGGGGTCACTTGCCATGTTCGCGCTGTGTGTTTGAACTAGGCCGGTGCAGCTTCCGCAGCCTCGACCTTCGGCTCAATCGTGCGCCACAAGCAGTTACCGCCAACCGCCTTGTCCAGGTCCTTCAAGTAGGCATCATGAGCAGCCGCCTCGTGCGCCGAGGCCGTCACCACGCGCAGCACGGAGGCGTCGAAGCCACCGACCACCAGATCCCCTGCACCGCCGGCGGGCGTTTCCTCGGGCTCGATCAACAGCGCATCCTGACCGCGCGTCATCGCCAACCACACCTCGGCCAACAATTCCGAGTCGAGCAACGCCCCGTGCAGCGTACGGTGGGCATTCGAAATGCCGTAACGGTCGCACAGCGAATCCAGCGAGTTGCGCTTGCCCGGGTGCAACAGTCGGGCATGCATCAGCGAATCGGTAATCTTGCCGCAGTGTTTGTCCAACGTGCCGCGCCCCATGCGCGCCAGTTCGGCGTTCAGGAATTTGGTGTCGAACGACGCGTTGTGGATGATGAGCTCGGCATCGGCCACGAAGTTCAGGAACTCGTCGGCAATCGCCTCGAATTTCGGCTTGTCGGCCAAAAATGCATTGGTCAGGCCGTGTACGGCCAACGCCTCGGGATCGCTGTCGCGATCAGGCTTGAGATACAGATGCAGGTTGCGACCGGTCAACGTACGGTTGACGACTTCGACGCAACCGATTTCGATAACGCGGTGGCCCTGGCTGGGTTCGAGACCGGTGGTTTCAGTATCGAGAATGATCTGGCGCATGAGTGTCCTGCAAAAAAAGTCGCCGCGCGACGCGGCCCCGACTAATGGGACGTGGCGTCGGCGGGTCGCACGGGTTGCGGTTCGGCTGCCGGGACCTGCTCAGGGCGGTCCGAGGCGATCAACGAATACGCAACCGGCACAACGAACAAGGTCAGTAGTGTACCTAGTGACAGCCCACCCACCAGCACCCACCCGATCTGCTGGCGCGATTCGGCGCCTGCGCCCGTTGCCAATGCCAGCGGAATGGTGCCCAGCACCATGGCGCCGGTCGTCATCAGAATCGGCCGCAGCCGCATGATGCTGGCGCGTGTGACCGCCTCCACGCGCGCCACCCCTTCGTCTCGCAACTGGTTTGCGAACTCGACGATGAGAATGCCGTGCTTGGTAATCAGGCCCACCAAGGTAATCAACCCGATCTGACTGTAGATGGACAGAGTACCGCCCGACAGCCACAGCGCCAGCATGGCGCCGGTCATCGAGAGCGGGACCGACAGCATGATGATGAAGGGATTGCGCCAGCTTTCGAACTGCGCCGCCAACACCAGGTAGATGAACGCCAGCGCCATCCCGAAGACGAGATAGATGCTGGCCGCGGAATCGCGATACTCGCGCGACTGCCCATCCAGATCGGTGATCACGGTGTTGGGCAAGGTTTCGCGCGCCACCGCATTCATGTGGTCGAGCACCTCGCCCAACGCATACCCTGGCCCCACCACCGCTTCGATCTTGACCGCGCGCAGGCGGTTGAAGTGATTGAGCGACTGCGGCGACACGCCCTCTTCCACGGTCAGCAGGTTATCGAGCTGCACCATGCTGCCATCACGTGCGCGCACGTAAATGCCGGCGATGTCGCGCGTATTGGCCCGGTCGCGCGGTGTGACCTGCACGATCACATCGTATTGTTCGCCCCCATCCTTGTAGCGGGTGACCTGACGCCCGCCCAGCATCGACTCGAGCGTGCGGCCCACCGTAGCGACGTTGGCGCCCACGTCGGCCATCTTGTCGCGATCGACCTTGATGCGAAGCTCAGGGGTGTTCAGGCGCAGGTCGGTTTCGATATTGACCAGCCCTGGATAGTCGGCCAAAGCTGCGACGTAGCCATCCACCATCTTGGAAAGCTCGGCGTACGGTGCCTGGCTCATGATGATGAATTCAATGGGCCGCGAGCGCGTGCGCTGGCCCAACGACGGCGGATTGGTCGGCGTGGCACGCACACCGGGCAGCGCTGCAAACTTGGGCTGCAGAAACTGCGTGATCTCTTGTTGCTTGCGGGAGCGCTCCTCCCACGGCTTCAGGCGCAAGATGGCCGTGCCGTCGGTCACGGTGGGAAATCCGATGGTGACCTGATTGCCGCTGGCTTCCTCGATGCTGGCGTAGAGCTTTTCGATCGCTGCCATGCTTTGCTCGGTGTAGCCCACAGTGGCGCCTTCAGGTGCCGTCACCACACCAAACACCACCCCGCGATCCTCGATCGGCGCCAGTTCGCTCTTGACCACCTTGAACAATACGCCGCTGCTCGCCGCCACCAATAGTCCCAGCACGATCACGATCATGCGGTGCCGCAAGGCCAGACCCAATGCCCGACCGTATCCCCGGCCCAGCGCCTCGAGCCAATTCTCGATCATCGTGTAGGCGCGGTTATGGCCCTTCTGGTGCCGCAGCATCACCGAGCACATCATGGGTGTGAGCGTGAGCGCCACAAAGCCCGATACGACCACGGCACCTGCCAACGCCAGCGCGAACTCGATGAACAGGCGTCCCGTGCGCCCGGTGGCAAACGCCAGCGGCGCATACACCGTGACCAGCGTGAGGGTCATGGCCACGACCGCAAAGCCGATTTCCTTCGATCCGCGCAGCGCCGCTTCTCGCCGTGGCATGCCGTCCTCGACGTGCCGATAGATATTCTCCAGCACGACGATCGCGTCATCCACCACCAGCCCGATCGCCAGCACCATCGCCAGCAATGTGAGGGTATTGATCGAAAAACCGAACATGTACATCAGCGCGCACGCACCCACCAGCGATACAGGAATGGTGACGATGGGAATGATGCTGGCCCGCAGATTACGCAGGAAGAAGAAGATCACCAGCACCACCAGCACGATGGCTTCGAGGATGGTGTGATAAACCGACTCAATCGACTTTTCGATGAAGACCGACGTGTCGTAGGCAATGGTGAGCTTCATGCCTGTGGGCAAGGTCTCGTTGATGCGCTCGACTTCCACGCGCGCCGCCTGCGACAGATCCAGCGGGTTGGCGACGGACTGCCGCGTGATCCCGATGTTGATGGCGGGCCGCCCGTTGAAACGCGACACAATCCGGTCGGTATTGGCCGCCACTTCGACGCGCGCCACATCGCGCAGCCGCACTGGGTAACCCCGTACGTTGGCGACGATCACACTCTCGAACTGCGCCGGCGTTTGCAAGTCGGTGGACGACACCACCGAAAATTCACGGGCCTGCGATTCGATCCGGCCGGCGGGAATTTCCACGTTCTGGTTGGCCAGCGCCGTCTCGACGTCCTGCACCGTCAGTGCGTAGGCGGCCAGCTTGTCGCGATCCACATACACCCGCATCGACGGCAGGCGTTCGCCAAACACCCGCACTTCGGCTGCCCCGGGCAACACCGATAAACGCGTCTTGATGTAGCGGTTGATGTAATCCGAGGTCTGGATCACCGAGTAGTTGCCCGACTCAACGGCGATGTAAATGATCGGCTGCGAATCCGCCTCGACCTTGGCGATGATGGGCTCATCGATCTCGTCGGGCAGAAAGCGGCGTGCACGCGAAACCTTGTCGCGCACTTCGGCTGCCGCAGCGTCAGGGTCGCGCGACAGATTGAACGTGATATTGATCAGGCTGCGCTCGGATCGGCTACGCGAGGTCATGACGTTCACGCCCTCGATACCGGCCAACTGATCTTCCAGCGGCTTGGTGACCTGTGACTCGATCACCTCCGGCGACGCGCCTTTATAGGTGGTATCCACCGACACCACGGGCTCGTCGATGCGCGGATACTCGCGTACCGTCAGACGTGAATAGGAAATCAGGCCGATCAATACGATGATCAGCGAGAGCACCGATGCGAACACCGGACGGCGGATGCAGAGGTCGGACAGGACCATGCCGTACCCCTCAGGCGCCCGGGCCGGCGTCGACTACCGGACCGCCGTCGATCACACGCTGCAAGCCCGACACCACCACGCGATCGCCGGCGGAGACACCACTGATCACTTCGACACGTCCGTCGCGCCGTTCGCCGATGGCGACTTCGACCCGATGCGCCACGCCATCCCGCACCACGAACACATACTGCGAATCGCCCGACGGCGAGAGCGCCGCCTCGGGCACGACGTTGGCACGGTCCTGGCTGAAAGTCAGTTGCACGCGGGCAAACATCCCGGGCCGCAGACGCCGATCCGCATTGGGCACAACCGCACGCAGCAGAATCGAGCGCCCACCCGCGTCAACCAGCGGGCTGATCGCATAGACCTTGCCTTCGCGCAACTCGCCCGGCAACGCATCCAGCCGCACGGATAAGGTTTGCCCGGTCTGCACCCGGCTCAAATACATTTCAGGCACCCGGAAGTCGACCTTCAGCGGATCGATGGCCTCGAGCGGCGCGAGATCCTGTCCCGCGTCCACGAAATCGCCTTCCGACACACTGCGCAATCCGGCCACCCCCGAAAACGGGGCGCGAATCGTCAGCTTGTCGAGTTTGGCCTGCGCCAGCGCAGCCGCGGCCTCCTGCACTTTCAGCGTACTGCCTGCCTCATCGCGCGCCTGTTGGCTCACGAAGCCGCGCCCCTGCAATTCGGAAGCACGGCGATATTGACTTTGCGCCAGACTGAGATTGGCCCGGGCCTGCGCCAGCTCGGCACGTGGAATCGCGTCGTCCAGCTGCACCAGCACATCGTCGCGGACGACCGGCTGCCCTTCCTTGAAGCGAATGGTGCGAATCCGTCCCGCGACCTCCGGCCGCAACACGACGGCTTCGTCGGATCGCAGGCTACCCACCGCCGAAATGCCGCGCGTGAAATCGATGGATGCCACATCGGCCAGTGCGACGCGCGTGGGCTCGACCTTGCGCGCCGGGGCAGCATTCTTGGACGCGGTCGCGGTGGCCGTCGCAGGCGTGCCATTGGGCAACCAGCGCGGCGCGTAGATACCGGCCAACACGCCTACGGCTACGGCCGCGACCACCAGGGAAGTCAATGCAACTTTATTCATGCCACGCATCGCCGCGCCATCGCCGTCGCAGCGTCAGAAAGAGGGTATCCGGCGCGCCGGGCGCGACTCGCGGCCGAGCGACCGAAGCTCGAAGAATGTAGCATCGCTTCGCCTCTGGCGCGCGACGTATTAACCCGAAGTACGGTCGCTTATCCTGCCGTGCCACCCTCCACGGCGTCGTTATCGGGCGGTTGGGCCAGCGGCGCTTCGGTCAGATGATGCGACAGCGCGGCGGACAGGCCACCCAGAGCCGGCAGGGACGTACGGATAACGAACGTGGGCACGCCTGCAAGATACTCGGCAAAACGCCCCTTGTCCTCGAAGCGCTGCCGAAAGGGGGACCGGGCAAACACGGGCCCCAGCCGAGGGACGATCCCGCCGCCGATGTAGACCCCGCCTCGGGCGCCGAGCACCAGCGCCAGATCGGACGCAACGGTGCCCAGCAGGCCGCAAAACAGATCCACCGCATGCGAGCTCAGCGACTCGTCGCCGTCGAGCGCGCCGGCAGTGATTTCGGGTGCACTGCGCTTGAACGGCCCGGCATCCGACGGTGCACGGCTACGCAAGAACTCATAAATGAGCTCGAGGCCCGATCCGCACAAGAGGCGTTCGGCCGATACCCGACCATAGCGTTCGCGCGCGAACGACCAGAGCGCCACCTGCTCATCGTCCACCGGCGCGAAGCTCACATGCCCGCCCTCGCCTGCCAGGGCCACCCAGCCGTTGCCTGCGGGGATGAGACCGGACACACCCAGGCCGGTGCCCGCCCCGACCAAGACCCGCGGCGACCGATGTTCAACAGTGCCACCGCCGATCTGCTCGAGATCGCCCGCAGGCAATTGCGGGAGGGCGTAGGCCAACGCCGTGAAATCGTTGATGACCAGAAACGTGGTGAGCCCCAGCGCCCGGCGCATGCCTGCAATCGAGAACTGCCACGAATGGTTGGTCATTTGCACATGATCGCGATAGATCGGATTGGCAATCCCCACCGCCGCATGACGCACCTGCGCGCCCAGCTCGCCGCAACGTTCGAGGTAGGACCGCATCGCCGCCTCGAGCGAGGGGTAGTCGCGGGTCGCGAGCACGGCGACCTGAGCCACGGTATGCGGCGCCGTTTCCAGCGCAAAGCGCGCGTTCGTGCCCCCCACGTCGCCCAGCAACCGGGGATACGTTTCTGCGGAATCCAACACCATGCCAACGACCTCTCAAAAACGGAAAAAGCCAATCACTGCGCGATCGGCCGCGCGACGCCTCATCAAGAGTACCGCACTGAAAAAACTGCGTTTTGACGCTTTCCATCAAGCTCGTCTGCCAATAGCGGCGTGCTCGTCACTTTGCCCATGACGCAGCCGAATGATCCCAGAAAAATAGGACGAATTCCGGATTGTTAGGGTCGTCGATAGCGCCTGTAATGATCCGGTTCCTGGCCCGCTCAACGCCCTTCCCGGGGCTGCTTTCGTCACTCGAGGCCGCTCACCGGCCCCTCATCGGAGACATCGATATGGTTCGCGCAAACGTCAACTCCCCTTTCCGCAAGGCACCGGCAACGCACGCTGCGCACGCAGGATCCAAACGCCCCTCGGCAGCCCGGCTGCGTCTGACGGTGTTGACCGCCGCAGCGATGGCGGCCGTCGCACTTTCGGCCACGACGCCATCCCACGCGGGCGAAGTCGAAGTGCTGCACTGGTGGACCTCTGGCGGCGAAGCCCGTGCCGCGCAAGCGCTGCGCGACATGATCACCGCGCAGGGCGATACCTGGAAAGACTATGCCGTGGCGGGGGGCGGTGGCGACAACGCCCTGACGGCACTCAAAACGCGCGTCGTGTCGGGTCAGCCGCCCACGGCCGCTCAAATCAAAGGTCCGCAGATTCAAGAATGGGGTGCCGAAGGCGTACTCGCCAATATCGACGCCATCGCGACCGATGGTAACTGGAACGCCGTGCTGCCGCCGGCCATCGCCAGCATCATGAAGTACCAGGGTCATTACGTTGCCGCACCGATCAATGTGCACCGCGTCAACTGGTTGTGGGTCAATCCCGCGATGCTCGCGCAGGCCGGCGCCACGGTGCCCACCACAATGGCGAGCTTCTTCGAAGCCGCCGACAAGCTGAAGGCGGCGGGCATGCTGCCGCTCGCGCATGGCGGCGATCCGATGCAAGACGCCACGCTATTCGAATCGGTCGCACTGGGCGTGGGCGGGGTGGACTTCTATCGCAAAGCCTTCATCGAGCTCGACGCGGCCACGCTTTCCGGCCCCACCATGGTTGCCGTGTTCGACGCCATGCAGCGTATCAAGGGCTACATCGACAAAGGCTCGCCGGGCCGCGACTGGAACCTCGGCACCGTCATGGTCATGAACGGCAAGGCGGCGATGCAATTCATGGGTGACTGGGCAAAAGGTGAATTCACCGCTGCCGGCAAAGTCGCCGGCACCGACTATCTCTGCGTGCCGGCCCCGGGCACCGCTGGCGCCTTTACGTACAACATCGACAGCCTGGCGATGTTCACCCAGTCCAGTCCGCAAGCACGCAGCTCGCAAGCGCATCTGGCCACAGCCGTCATGAGCCCCGAATTCCAAACCGTCTTCAATCTGAACAAGGGCTCGATCCCGGCGCGCATCGATGTGCCGCTCGATCGGTTCGATGCATGCGCACAGCAGTCGTCGGCCGACCTGCGAGCGGCGTCTTCGGCGCAAACGTTGATCCCCAGCTTCTCCCACAAGATGGCCATGTCGCCGGCCGTGGAAGGTGGCATCGTCGATGTCGTCAGCCGCTTCATGCATTCCAGCCTCAGTCCCAAGGCTGCGGCCGCCCAACTGGCGGCAGCCGTCAAGGCGTCCTGAGCAATGGCACGCCGTCTTGCCATCGCCAGCCGGCGGCAACGCTGGGCCGACGCGTGGCTGCCGCGCATCGTGCTCGCGCCCAGCGTTGCGCTGTGTGCCGTCTTCGTTTACGGCTTCATTGCGTGGACGGCGTGGATCTCCATGACCCGGTCGCGCCTGCTCCCGGTCAACGACTGGGTGGGTCTGGAGCAATACGTTCGTTTAATGGGCAATGCCCGCTGGTGGACGGCGGCCGGCAATCTCGCCCTGTTTGGCGTGCTGTTCGTCGGCGCCTGTGTCGTGCTGGGGTTGTTCATTGCCGTATTGCTCGATCAACGTATCCGTGCCGAAGGCGCATTGCGCACGATCTACCTCTACCCGATGGCACTGTCGTTCATCGTCACCGGCACCGTCTGGAAATGGATGCTCAATCCCGACCTGGGGATCGAGACCCTCGTCAGGGGCTGGGGCTGGAGCACCTTCCGGTTCGACTGGTTGGTCGACCCCGAACGCGCCTTGTACACCGTGGTGATCGCCGGCGTCTGGCAAGCCTCGGGCTTCGCGATGGCGTTGTTTCTGGCTGGCCTGCGCGGTGTGGATACCGCCATCATCCAGGCTGCGCAGGTCGACGGCGCCAGTTTGCCGCGAATCTATCTGCGCATCGTCATCCCCAGCCTGAGACCCGTGTTCTTCAGCGTGATCCTGATCCTGGCGCACATTGCCATCAAAAGCTTCGATCTGGTCATGGCCCTGACGGGCGGCGGACCAGGCATTTCCACCGATGTTCCCGCCATCTTCATGTACCAGTTTTCATTCACGCGCGGTCAGCTCGGCATGGGTGCGGCCTCCGCCATGATGATGCTCATCACCGTCATCGCCGTACTGGTTCCGCTCATGTATCTGGAGACGCGCAGTGCCGGCAAACACTAATTCACCTCACTCATCCAAGCGCCGCTGGGGCCGATGGATCGTCTATCTGGCGCTTATCGCCATGGCCGCCTACTACCTCGTGCCGCTGTACGTGATGATCATCACGGCATTCAAGCCGCTCGATGAAATCCACGGCGGCGGGCTGCTCACACCGCCTTCGGCCTGGACCGCATCGGCCTGGCACGCGGCATGGCAAGGCCGCTGCGATGGGCCCGGCTGCGGCGGCATGCGCGACGCATTCTTCAACTCCTTGCGGATGACGATTCCGGCGGTCCTGATTTCTACGGCGATCGGTGCCCTCAACGGCTACGTCCTCGCGCTATGGCGCTTTCGCGGCGCGGACGTCCTTTTCACTGCCATGATGGTGGGATGTTTCGTGCCGTTCCAGGTCGTCATCCTGCCGATGGCCCGGCTGCTGGGCGCCGCCGGCCTCGCCGGCACGACCACGGGGTTGGTCATGGTGCACGCCATTTACGGATTGGCGTTCACCACGCTGTTCTTTCGCAACTTCTATGTCACGCTGCCCGCCGAGCTCATTCATGCGGCCCGCATCGATGGCGCAGGATTCTGGCGGATTTTCCAACGCATCGTGTTGCCGCTATCCACACCTATTTTCATGGTGTGCATCATCTGGCAATTCACCCAGGTCTGGAACGACTTCCTGTTCGGTGTGGTCTTCGCCAGCGGCGAAGCCCAACCCGTGACCGTGGCGCTCAATAACCTCGTCAATACCACCACTGGCGTCAAGGCCTACAACGTCGACATGGCAGCCGCGCTCATCGCCGCCCTGCCCACCCTCGCTGTGTATGCCGTCGCGGGACGCTATTTCGTCCGCGGCCTGACCGCCGGTGCCGTCAAAGGCTGAACCATGTCTGCGCTTTCCATTCGCAACGTCCGCAAAACCTATCATCACGGACCGGATATTCTCAAAGGCATCGACATCGAGATCGATGACGGCCAGTTCCTTATCCTCGTGGGACCCTCGGGCTGCGGTAAATCGACGCTGCTCAACATGATCGCTGGACTCGAATCCATTTCGAGCGGTGACATCCTGATCGGCGACACGCGGGTCAATACGCTCGCGCCCAAGGACCGCGACATCGCCATGGTGTTCCAGTCGTATGCGCTCTATCCCTCGATGTCCGTGCGAAAGAACATCTCCTTTGGCCTGGAGATCCGCAAGCGGCCCAAGGCTGAAATCGAGGCGACGGTCGCCCGAGTCGCCGATATCCTGCAACTGGGCAGTCTGCTCGATCGCAAGCCGGCGCAGCTGTCGGGCGGCCAGCGGCAGCGCGTTGCCATGGGCCGCGCCCTTGCACGCAATCCGGCAATCTTTCTATTCGACGAACCGCTGTCCAACCTGGATGCCAAGCTGCGGGTTGAGATGCGGCTCGAGATCAAGCAAATGCATCAGCGGCTGGGCGCCACCATCGTCTACGTCACCCACGATCAAATCGAAGCCATGACCATGGGCGACCGTATCGCCGTCATGCGCGACGGCGTGGTTCAGCAATTCGGCGCCCCCCAAGAGATTTACGATACGCCAGCCAATCTCTTCGTTGCAGCGTTCATGGGCTCACCCGGCATGAACTTCATTCCGGTCGAACTCGCCGAAGCCTCCGGAGGGCTCACCTGCCGCGTACAACCCAAAGGCCAACCCGCGGCCGTTTGGACGCTGCCGCGCCGCTCTTCCGATCTTGGCGCATGGCTGGGCCGCACGGTACTGCTGGGCGTTCGGCCCGAACAGATCACCGACCGCCGAACTGCCCATCGGGCCGATCTGCCGGAGTTAATTGCCGAAGTCGATCTGACCGAGCCCACTGGGGCCGACACGCTCGTGAGCATTCAGTTGAACGACACCAAAACCTGCTGTCGGGTGCATCCAGGCGAAGCGGCGGTGCCTGGGCAGCCCATGCCGTTCATCGTGGATCTGTCGAAGTCGCTGCTCTTTGACCGCGACTCTGGCCGCCGCATTGCTTGAACGAGCCTATCGGCCTCAGGCCGTCTGCTTCGCCATCTTGCGGGCCTCGTCCACGCCTTGATTGGCCAGCACGTCGGCACGCTCGTTGTTCACATCGCCGTTGTGGCCGCGTACCCAGCGCCACGACACCTGGTGACGTTGCACCTGCTCATCGAGCGCCTTCCACAGGTCGGCATTCTTGACCGGTTTCTTATCGGCCGTCATCCAGCCGCGCTTCTTCCAGTTGACCAGCCACTCGGTCATGCCCTTCATCACATACTGCGAATCGGTATGAATCGTGACGGTGCAAGGCCGCGTCAGCGCGCGCAAGGCTTCGATGGGTGCCGTCAGCTCCATGCGGTTATTCGTGGTCACCGGTTCACCGCCATGCAGCGTTTTCTCATGCGTGCCGCTGATCAACAGCGCGCCCCAGCCGCCCAGGCCCGGATTGCCCTTGCATGCGCCATCGGTCCACATTTCGACGGATTGTTCTTGCGTCATCGTGCTCTCAATCTTGAACGAAGGCGCCATTAAAGCGCATTCTTGCGCGCGGCCCGGGCCTGCGCAACGGCGGTCGCCGCACGGGCGCTCTGACGCGGCTTCTTCCACGCCGGACCGATGATTTTCATGCCGCTCACGCGCTTGACGGCCGACACCACGTACACCGAGCCCGCCAGCCCCCACCAGCGCTGCCCCAACCCTTCCATGAAATGCCAGCGATTCAGCCACACCTCGCTTTCGCAGGCGGGCGCATAGCACCCGAACTTCCCCCGATCCACCTCGAAAGACAGCAGCTTGAGCCAGTCCTTCAAGCGCGGCAGCGACACCTGCGCCGACGGGGGATGCGGCAAGAACGGATCAATCCCGGGAATCTGGTTGCGCGCACCCCACAGGCTCCAGGGATTGAAACCCGAAATGATCACGCGCCCTTCGGGCATCAGCACGCGTTCGACTTCACGCAGCACGAGATGCGGCTCATCGGTGCATTCGAACACATGCGGCAGGATCAGCAGGTCTACGCTCTGCGCGGCGAGCGGCAGCGCTTCGGGGGAGGCGACTGCGCATCCTTGCCAGGTTGCCGCCACGGCCTTCGTGGGCATGACTTCGCCCACATAGGCCTTGAACGGCATGCGGTTATTGCGCAGCAGATCGATCTCGGCCAGGCCGACCTGAACGGCATGAAAGCCGAACACATCCGCCACAGCGCAATCGAACTGCGCCCGCTCCCAGGCGAGCACGTACTGCCCGGGGGGCGTGGTCAGCCATTCGGCCAGTTCTACAATAGGCGACGTCTCTTCAGCCACGCAATGGATCCCTCTCTATGAAGCCTGTGCCGAATGCGGATAGCGCCCACGCCGCCCACATCGTGCCGATTCCGGCATTTTCCGATAACTATATCTGGCTCATCCGCGCAGGCGACTGCGCCGTTGTCGTAGATCCGGGTGAAGCAGCACCGGTATCAGCCTATTTGAAGTCGACCGGGTTGCGTCTGCTCGCCATTCTACTTACCCATCACCATAACGATCATGTGGGGGGTGCGCTCGAATTGTCGCAGGCCACCGGGGCGACGGTATATGGCCCGGCCTCGGAGCGGCTCCCCTGTTGCGACGTGCCCCTGAAGGAAGGCGATCGCGTCGAGATCGCCGACGTGGGTCTCACGATGCAGGTGCTGGACGTGCCAGGACACACCGCCGGTCACATCGCCTTCACAGGCCAGGTGGCCGGACACGCGCACGTGCTGTTCTCGGGCGACACCCTTTTTGCGGCGGGATGCGGCAGGCTTTTCGAAGGAACGCCTGCGCAAATGCTTGATTCGATTGATAAATTCAATAATCTCCCTGCCGACACCCTGGTTTTTTGCGGTCACGAGTACACTCTAGCCAACTTGCGATGGGCAATGGCGGTCGAACCGTCGAATCACGCCTTGAAAAAAACGTTTGCCGATGCGCAGGCGTTACGAGCACGCCAGGAGCCCACACTGCCGACCTCCATCGGCCGCGAACGGGAGACGAATCCTTTCCTGCGTACCCGGCAAGCCACTGTTGCCGAAGCTGCCGCCGCGTGGGCTGAAAGACCGCTCGCCGCGCCAGTCGAGGTATTCGCCGCTTTGCGAGAATGGAAGAACAACTTCAAGTGACGCCTCAATGAATGCGCTAAGACTTTTTATTCCCCTGCTGCTTGCCGCCCTTGCCGGTTGCTCGGGGGTACCCCAAAAGCCTGACGAAAAACTGGTCAAACAACCCGGATACACCGATCGCTATATCGCTCGCGATACCTCGCGCACGGTCGATCTCACCCACCCGCCCACCGATGCCTGGGAGCGAATCCGCCGCGGCTTCGCGATCCCGAACATGGATACCGCGCTCACACAGCAGTGGACGGACTACTACGCATCGCATCCTGAGTCGATGTACCGGATGACGCAGCGTGCCGGCAAGTACCTGTATTACGTGATCGAAGAGATCAACCGCCGGGGTCTGCCGACCGAATTGGCGTTGCTGCCCTTCGTTGAAAGCGCCTACAACCCCACCGCGCTGTCCAGCGCGCGTGCAGCCGGGCTGTGGCAATTTGTTCCGGCCACCGGCACGCAGTACAACCTGAAGCAAGACTGGTGGCTCGACGAGCGCCGCGACCCTGTGGCATCCACGAATGCCGCTCTCGATTACCTCGAATACCTGTTCGATATGCAGGGGGACTGGTATCTGGCGCTGGCGTCGTACAACTGGGGCGAAGGCTCGGTGCGACGTGCCATGGAGAAGAACAGCAGTGCCGGTGCCGCCACCGACTATCTGTCTCTGAACATGCCGGACGAAACCCGCAACTACGTGCCCAAGTTGCAGGCCATCAAGAACATCCTCGCCAATCCGCAGAAATACGCCGTCACCTTGCCGCCGGTGAGCAACACGCCCTATTTCGTTACGGTGCGCAAGAACAAGGACATGGACGTCGAACTGGCGGCCAAGCTGGCTGAGATGCCGGTGGAAGAATTCAAGGCGCTCAACCCGTCGTTCAACCGTCCCGTCATTCGCGGAGGACACTCGCCTGCGTTGCTGTTGCCCGCCGATCGCCTCGAACGCTTCAATGCCAATATCGACGCTTACGAGGGCGAGCTGTCCACCTGGAAGGTATACAGCGCCCAGAAAGGCGAGAGCTTCGCCAGCATCGCGCAGCGTCACGGTGTCAGCGAATCGGTCTTGCGCAGCGTCAACGGTGTTGCAGGTTTGAAGCGGGCAACTGCCGCACAGACGCTGCTGGTGCCCGGCAAGAACAACGTGCAGCTGGCTTCGCTCGAAACGCCGAGCGAAGCTGTGGAAGCCGTCTCGTCGTCGCGTACGCGCGCCGTGGTGGCCGTGCCGGCCAATCGCAATCCGCGCAACAAGCCGAATGTGCGTACCCATCGCGTCAAAAATGGCGACACCCTCTTTGGCATCGCGCAAAAGTACAACACCAGCGTGGACGCGCTGCGCGCCTTGAACAATATGAAGGGCAAAAACGCCAATTTGAAGATTGGCTCGTCATTGCGTATTCCCGGCACGAACGTACGCGGCTAATATCGCACCCGAATTTCTAGATCGAACAAGGAAACACAACATGGGCTTTCTCGCCGGCAAACGCATCCTCGTGACGGGCGTCCTGTCCAACCGCTCCATCGCGTACGGCATCGCGCGCGCGTGCCACCAGCAAGGCGCCGAGCTCGCCTTCACTTACGTGGGCGACCGCTTCAAAGATCGCGTTACCGAATACGCCACCGAATTCGGCAGCGACATCGTCCTGCCTTGCGATGTGGGCGACGACGCCCAGATCGAGGGCACGTTCACCGCGCTGGCCGAACGTTGGGACGGCCTGGACGGCCTGGTGCACTCGATCGGCTTTGCCCCGCGCGAAGCGATCGCAGGCGACTTCCTGGAAGGGTTGTCGCGCGAAGCGTTCCGCATCGCGCACGACATCTCGGCATACAGCTTTCCCGCGTTGGCCAAGGCTGCCCTGCCGATGATGGAGGGCCGCAAGGCATCCGTCCTGACATTGACGTACCTGGGCGCCGAGCGCGTGGTGTCCAACTACAACACGATGGGCTTGGCCAAGGCGTCGCTCGAAGCTAGCGTGCGCTATCTGGCCACGGCATTGGGTCCGCGCGGCATTCGCGCCAACGGCATCTCGGCCGGCCCGATCAAAACCCTGGCCGCAGCCGGCATCAAGGACTTTTCGTCGATTCTGAAGTTCGTCGAAGCCAACGCACCGCTGCGCCGCAATGTGACGATCGAAGACGTCGGCAACGTCGCCGCCTTCATGCTGTCCGACCTTGCGGCCGGCGTCACCGGCGAAATCACCCACGTCGACTCGGGCTTCTCCACCGTCGTGCCGGGCATGGAAGGCTAAGTCACCGCCTCCGTTGGATGCACGCAGCAATACAGAAAGGCTCCTCCGGGAGCCTTTTTTCATATCGACGCGCGGGCCCTTTGCATGACGACGCGCGGGGCCTCCTACATGACGACGCACCGGTTCCAGCTCAAAAATCGACGCTATAGGGCAAGAAGCTTTAACGGGCCGTGATCACTGGGGCTGATCGGGCCTGATGATGCTACCTGCCGCTTTCAATCCCGTTCGTGGCGCCAGCGAATCCGTTCTCTTTGCCCTGTGCGCTCAGCCGGGCGCGTTCCCCACAATGCGAAGCCTCGTTTTCCATTGCTTACACCCCGCTGAACCTTTCAACGCGCTTTCGGTCGTATCGTGTCCTTTATGAATTCTGGAGAGTGCCTTGAGCGCACGCAATTTGCTCGATCAACTACTGCAACAAGGTCAAAGCCTCATGCGAGGCGGCGCAGGATCGTCCGCGCCGGGCCAGGGTGCGCCGGGCCAGCAGGCTGGTGGGCTGGGCGGCGGCGGATTGGCGGATGGTCTGAACTCGCTGCTCAACAGTGTTGGCGGCAATAAGGGCGGCGGCAGCGGCAATGGCGGCGGCTTGTCGTCGATGCTGTCCGGTTTCGGTGGCGGCGCCTTGAGCGGCGGCGCGATCGGCCTGCTGCTGGGCAACAAGAAGGTGCGCAAGGTGGGCGGCAAGGTTGCACTCTACGGCGGCATGGCGGCGCTGGGCGTGCTGGCTTACCGCGCCTACGGCAACTGGCAGCAGCAGAAAGCCGATGCCCCGCAAGGCGAACCGCAGACCATGGATCGCTTGCCCGCGCCGGAAGCCGAGCGCCATAGCGCCGCCGTGCTGACCGCCATGATCGCAGCCGCCAAGGCCGACGGTCACATCGGCCCCGAAGAACGCCAATTGCTCGACGGCGAACTCGGCAAGCTCGCCAGCGATGCGTCCGATCGCCAGTGGCTCGAAGCCGAACTCGCCAAACCCCTGGATCCGGCCGTGGTGGCGCAGGCAGCCGCCACGCCGGAAATGGCCGCTGAGATGTATCTGGCCAGCGTGCTGATGGTCGACGACGAGAGCTATATGGAACGGGCTTATCTCGACGAATTGGCGCGCCAACTGAAGCTGGATCCCGACTTGAAGGTTCACCTGGAAAATCAGGTCAAGCAGGAAACCGCCTGATCGACGACGCGGCGCCATGACGGACCGTCGCCGCGCCACCGGCTCGCGGCGATCGATCCGTCGTGCGGCTCGTGATGGCGCCAGCAACACCAGGCTTGAGCCATCACCGCGCCTCGCACGCCGTCAGGTTTGACCGCGGCCTCGCGATGCGCGATGCTTCTCCTCGATCACATCGAGGAGACACCTTCATGCAGTTGGCCCCCAACCTGTTCAAGCGCGCCCTTGCCGCCAAGCAACCCCAGATCGGTATCTGGTCCACGCTGCCGCACCCCTACGTGTCGGAAATCGTGGCCGGCTGCGGCTACGACTGGATCTTGCTGGACACCGAACACACCCCGACCGACGTGCCCGGCATGTTGCATCAGTTGCAAGCCGTGTCGGCGGCACGCGACAGCAAGACCACGGCGATCGTGCGCCCGCCCTGGAACGATCCCGTCCTGATCAAACGCTACCTGGACATCGGTGCGCAAACCATCCTGCTGCCCTTCGTGCAGGACGCCGATGAAGCGCGCGCCGCCGTCTCGGCAATCCGCTATGCGCCACACGGTATTCGTGGCATGGGCGGCTCGACACGCGCGTCCAACTTCGGCCGGGTGGCCGACTATGCGCAAAAGTGCGAACAGGAATTGTGCCTGTTGGTACAGGTGGAAACGCAGGAAGCCCTCGATCGTCTGGAAGAAATCGCCAACGTGGACGGCGTGGATGGTGTGTTCATCGGCCCGGCCGATCTCTCGGCCAGCATGGGCCATCCCGGCGATACCGGCCATCCGGATGTGCGTGCCGCCATCGACAGCGCCATCCGCCGCATCCGCGATTGCGGCAAGGCGCCCGGCATCCTGCTGACCGACGAAGTACGTGCCCGCGATGCGCTCGATAAAGGTGCGCTCTTCGTGGCGGTTGCCATGGATATGCTGATTCTGGCACGCGGCGCCGAAGCGGTAGCCGCCAAGTTCAAGACCGGCGGCGACGTACCGAGCAGCTCGGCCACGTACTAGGCGTCACGCGCGCTGAGGCCGCATGTCATGCGCATCGCGTACTGAAGCACCACGCGCGCAGGACCAACACGGCGCTACGCAGGCAGTAGCGCCGTTTTTGCGTCAAGCGATTGCAGTGCCGCCTCCGACGAAACGAATAGCGCGGCGGCCACATGCAAACGCTTGTATAGACGGCCAAGGCGATAATCGTCTGTCACCCCGATTCCACCCGACAGCTGAATCAGTTGCCCCACGCCACGCAGCGCGCGGCGTCCAACATGACTTTTGGCCGCGGCAAGCGTGATGGGATCCACGCCCGACCACGCGTCGTCTGCGCGGCCCAGACGATCGACCAACGCCAGCAATTGCTGCAGATCGCAAAATACATCGGCCATGCGATGCTGCACGACCTGCAACGCGGCCAACGGCCGGCCGAACTGTTCGCGCTGCTTGAGATAGTCGAGCGTCAGCGCGAAGGCGGCTTCGAACGTGCCGCAGGCATCGGCGATTTGCGCCACGCAGGCATAAGCCGGCACAAGTCTGCCTGCCGTGCCAAACGCCTGAACGGCCACCTCGATTTGCGCCGCCACCGCATTGGGGCGGCCGTCCAGCCAACGCGCGCGCTGCAAACCACCGCCCAAGGCCTGGCAATCCAGCAGCCACGCACCCGACTCGGCATGCGGATCGCTCACCCACAGGACGGCATGCGTGGCGCGCTGGCCGCCATAGAACGCCAAGCGCCGGGCAGTCACAACATCGGGCGTGTGGCTCGCACACGGCCCGTCCGCCATCGCCAGTCGCACACTGCCCTCGATCAATTCTTGCGCCAACCCGGCACGTTTCGCAGCATCGTCGATGGACTGCAAAAGCAGCGGCGCGAGGACGAGATGCAGGTCGAGCGGCGACTGACACTCGTGCCGCGCCGCCAACCGGATGAAGGTCAATACCGTGATCAGGTCGGCACCGAACCCACCGTCCGCTTCGGGGATGGAGAGCCCCAACCATCCCAACTCCGCGAAGGCATGCCATTGACGATCGGCCGCACCGTCCGCCAAATCGAAAGAAGCAGGCGTGTCGGCGCCGGCCAAGGGTGGCCTCACCGGCGCACCCTGCGCACCGAACCAGCGCTCTGCCGTCTCGATCACCATCGCAACATCCTGCGTGTCCATAGCGGCTCCTACATGCCCAAGATCGACTTGGCGATGATGGTGCGTTGAATTTCATTGGCACCCGCATAAATGGTGACCACGCGGCGGAAAAGATGTCTTTCGATCCAGCCCGAGGCGGCGGCGTCGCAGGGGCCGCCCCCATAGCCGGGCGTCAATACGATCGCCCGCGTGCCCAGCAAGGCGATCGCCGTTTCGGTCACCCGTTGCTGCAGTTCGGAGCCGCGAATTTTCAGCGTGGACGCCGCGGGACCCGGCTCTCCGCCACGCATCTGGCGGCCGATCACCCCCAGCACCGCCGACTCCAACGCCAGAAAGTCTGCCGTCAGCGTACTCAGCCGCCGGCGCACGACGGGATCTTCGATCAGGGGTTTCCCGGCAGCGTCGCACAGCGTGCGGGCCATTGCGTCCAGCCGCACGATATCGGCTTTGGTGCGCGGCGCCTGGGCATTGTTCACGCGTTCGCGGGCGAGCAGATCCTTTGCGTAGTCCCATCCCCGATTTTCCTGGCCGATCAGGTGATCGGCCGGAATGCGCACATCGTCGAGAAACAGGGCATTGACGCTGTGCCCTTCATCGATGGTCAGAATGGGGTCGAGTTTCAAACCGGGGGTGGACATCGGCACGATGAACATCGACAAGCCCGCTTGCGGCTTGGCCTGCCGGTCGGTGCGCGCAAGCAGGAACAACATGTCGGCGTAATGCCCGCTGGACAGCCACGTCTTGGTGCCGTCGATCACCCACATATCGCCGTCCCGGCGGGCCGTGGTTTTCAGGGACGCCAGATCCGAGCCCGCGTTGGGCTCCGAAAAGCCCTGGCACCAGAATTCGGTGCCGTTCAAAATCGGCGGCAGGTAACGGGCGCATTGCGCGGCACTGCCGGCGGCGATCAACATCGGGCCCGCCAGATACAAGCCCAGCACATCGCCTGGCGGCGCATCGGCAAAGGCACACTCTTCTTCGAACACGTAGCGTTCCAGCGCCGTCCAACCGGGCCCCCCGTGTGCAGCCGGCCAGTGCGGCGCGCCCCAGCCCTGGCGACCAAGAATGCCCTGCCATGCCGCCATTTGCATGCGTGACAAATGCAGCCCGGCGCACGTGGCGGCACGTAGTTCCTGCGGCAACGCGCGCGCAATAAAGGCGCGCACGTCGCTTCGAAAGGCGCGCAATTCAGGCGTGTCGAAAAGGCCCATGATGTTGCTCTCCTCTACCGCTCGCCGACTTGGCGGTCATCTGTGGTCGACAGCACCACCGCGCCCACCGTATGACGGGACGCAAGCGCATCGTGCGCAAGGGCGGCATCGCGCAGAGCGAAGGTTGCGCCCACGTGCACGCGCAGCGCGCCGCTGCCGATCAACCCGAAGACTTCCGCCGCTGCCGCCGGCAAATCGGCGCCGCCGTGCACGTAGGCGAAGACGCCGGGCACCGACACCGTCAACGACCGCGCCGGCCCCAGATCGCCGAGCGCCACCGAAGGCAAACCGGCTGCCACCTGCCCCAGATTGACCAGATGTCCGAAGGGCCGCAACACCGTCAGCGAGTCGTGGAATACCTGTCCGCCCAGCCCCTCATACACGGCGTCCACGCCGCGGCCGTCGGTGAGCCGGCGCACTTCATCGACAAAGGCGTGCTCACGATACTGAATGACGTGATCGCAGCCGAACTCGGCGGCGATCTGCGCCTTGTCCGGAGCGCCGACCGTGCCGATCACGCGTGCGCCCAGCAATCGGGCCCACTGGCACAGCAACAATCCAAGGCCACCTGCCGCAGCATGCACGAGCACCGTGTCGCCCGGCCCCACCGGCGCCACGCGCCGCAGCACCATGTGCGCCGTGAGACCGCGCAAGGTCGCGGCCCCCGCCTGTTCGAAACTCACTGCATCCGGCAAGTGCAGCAGGGTCGCGGCCGGCAGGTTGCGCCGCGTGGTGTAGCCGCCGATCGGGCGGCAGGCATAACTGACGCGATCGCCGATCGCAAATCCCTCGACACCCTCCCCAACCGCCGCGACCACACCCGCGCCCTCGACGCCCAGAACACCGGGCAAGCGCGGCAATGGGAACACGCCCCGGCGATGATAGGTGTCCAGGTAATTGACGCCGGCAACGTGCTGAACGACTTGCACCTCGCCCGCCGAGGGATCGGGCACCTCGACGCGAACGAGATGCATGACATCGGGATCGCCATAAGCCGCGATCTGAATCGCTTGAGCAGTGTGCATGGTGGTTCTCACGTCGTGCCGGAGCGGCGTGGGGCAACGTCGATGCGCTGTGGCGTCTGCGTCGCGATCATGTCGCGCAATTCGCGCTTCAAAATCTTGCCCATCGGATTCTTGGGAAGCGCCGGCAGCACGAACCATTGCCGCGGGCAGGCGTAATCGGCCAGGTGATCGGCACAGCGTTGCGCCAGCGCCTGCAAATCGAGCTGGGCGCCGTCTCGCGCCACGACGCAGGCGGCCACGTCTTCGCCCAAACCCGGATGCGCCACGGCAATCACCGCCGCTTCTTTCAGTTGGGGATCGCGGTAAAGCACCTCTTCCACCGCCGCGGACGCGACTTTCAAGCCGCCGCGATTGATGATGTCTTTCTTGCGATCCACGAAATGCAGATGGCCTTCGTCGTCGATCCGTCCGATGTCCCCGGTGCGCACCCAGCCGTCGACGAACGTTTGCGCGGTGGCTTGCGGATTACGGTAGTAGCCCAGCGCCGCGCTCGGCCCGGCAAACGCGATTTCGCCGGTAGCACCGCAGGGCACCGGCACGCCCGTGACATCGTCGACGATGCGCACGGCGCAGCCCGGCATGGCCTGACCGATGCAGCCGGCCTTGCGGGGCAGAAACCACGATGGCAGGAACGTACCCGCCGGACCGGTCTCGGTCATGCCCCAGATATGCACCTGATCGACCCATGGCAAATGCCGGCGAAACTTCTCGATCACCTCGACGGGCATCACCGCCCCGCCATAGCCCAGACGGCGCAGACACGTGAGGTCATAACCGCCGCGCGCGTACTCATCGATCATGAAGTGCAACGGCGACGTCACACCGTGATAGACGCTGGTGGCTTCGGCGGCAATCAACCGCAACCGGGCGGCATTATCCAGCGTGTTCTCCTCGAGCACGACACCGGCACCGTATACCCACGACGACAGGCACGCCATGTTGAGCACCGAGCTGGTAAAAAGCGGCCACGCGCCTTGATAAGTATCGGCGTCGGTCAAACCGATCGCGCCGCCGACGGCCAGGCCGGCATGCAACTGCGAGCGTTGCGTATGCACCACCGCCTTGGCGCGCGCCGTGGTGCCGGACGTGAACAACAACACACTGGGTGCTTCAGGATCGGGCAACGCAACCGCCTTGAGTGCGACCGCGCAATCGCTCGGCGTGGCCGACGATGCCGCCGCAGCGCCCGCCACGCCATCCTGCGGATCCGGCCAACGTTCAGCGCCCGCCAGCACATCTTCCCCACCGCCTAAACACCACAAGCGCGCCGCCGGCGCCAACCGCCGCAACCGCGCGGCATCCGCGTCCTCCGCCACAATGACGGCAGGCGCAATCAACTCGAGGGCAAACGCGAGTTCATCATCCGATGCCCGCACATTCAGAGGCGCCACAATCGCGCCCACCTCCCAGCAGCCCAACGCCGTCAGGACGCCTTCGCGCACGACAGTATTGGCCAGGAACAGTGCCACCCGATCGCCTGCATTGACATCACGCGCGCGCAACGCCTGTCCCATCGCCGTCATGCGATGCACCAGTTGCGCATAGGTCAGCCGATCGCGATAGCCGCGATAAGACGGTGCCGACAAGGCGAGTTTGAAGCGCAACGGGCCGGCGCGCCGGCGTAGCAACGCCGGAATCGTCAGTCCGGCAAGCTCATTGAAGCGGTCCATGCGAACGCCAACTCATCGACCGGTGAAGACGGGTTTGCGCTTGGCCTCGAAGGCCTCGACCGCTTCGCGATGATCCTGGGTCAGATTGGTCAGGCACTCATACGCCGTCCCTGCATCCATATGACCGTGGGCAAGCTGGCGCAGCGGAATCGTATAGCCCGCCTTTGTCCAGCGAATCGCCTTGGCGGCCCCGTGACGCAGCTTGGCGACAATGCCGTCGACCGTGCTGTCGAGATCCGCGGGATCGACGACATGACCGATCGCGCCCAAAGCATAAGCTTCCTGTGCGGTGAGCAGGTCGCCCGTCAACAGCATCTCGCGCGCACGGCCATAACCGATGACTGCCGGCCACAGAAAGCCGCCGCCATCGGCGGCGTTCAATCCCACGCGCACGTGCGGATCACCGATGCGTGCACCGTCGGCCATCACGGTGATATCGCACAGCAAGGCGAGCGTGGCGCCCAGCCCCACCGCATGGCCGTTGATGCGGCCGATGATGGGAATTTCGCAGTCGAGCATCGAGTACACGATGCGCTTGGCCTCCCACGTCACGACCTCGAAATCCTCGGGATCGCGCACTGCCGCTTTCATCCACTCGATGTCGCCGCCGGCGCAAAAGGCTTTGCCTGCGCCAGTCAGCACGATGGCCCGCAGATCGCGCCGCGCCGCCAGGTCGATGAACACCCGCGACAGCGCGGTGTGCAGGGGGCCGGCCACTGCGTTGAGCTGCTCCGGCCGATTGAGCGTAATGCGCGCCACGCCATCCTCGATATCCAACAGCAAAGACGAATCCGACATGCTGTGTCTCCTGATTATTGTGCGCACAGTGTGATGGGCGGTTGCGGCACGCGCCAAGCGTCCGATGCTGGAATGTTCACGATGTGATCGCTCGTGCATCTTGTGCACTGCACACGGCATAACACTTGCCAGTGCTGCAAAACATCCACATGCTGCCGCTCCAAGCCCGGAGGCTCGCTCATGAAACGTGCTATCTCACACCCGCAACCGTTTACCTTGCGCGTCACCGATGACGCGATTGCCGATCTCGACGTACGCCTCGCGCTGACCCGATTTCCGGATCAACCGGCATTACCTGCATGGACGACCGGCACGGACCTGGCATGGATGCGCAAGCTGGTCGACTACTGGCGCACGGCGTTTGACTGGCGGGCGCAGGAAGCCCGGCTGAATGCATTCGATAACTTCACCGTCGACATCGGCCCGCATACCCTGCACTTTCTGCATGCGGCCGGCCAGGGTCCCGCGCCCTTTCCGTTGGTGCTCTCGCATGGCTGGCCTGGATCCGTCTTCGAGTTTTTGCAATTGATTCCGCGGCTGACGGACCCGGCCCGATTCGGCGGCGATCCCGCCGACGCCTTCACCGTGGTCGCGCCCAGTCTCCCCGGTTACGGCCTGTCGTTCAAAGCGGGAGCGCCTCGCGTTCCCGTCGAAGGCATGGCCGACCTCTTCGCGGCGCTGATGACGGATGTGCTGGGTTACACGCGCTTCGGTGCGCAAGGCGGTGACTGGGGCGCGTCGGTCTCGGCCTGCCTGGGGCATGCCTATCCAGACAAAGTCGCCGGCATCCACCTCAACATGCTGCCGCTGCCGCGCGATCCGCATGCCTTCGACGCGCCCACGGCGCAAGAGCGCGCGTATCTCGACGCCGTGCACCTCTGGCTCAAACAGGAAACGGGATACAGCACGATACAAGGCACCCGCCCGCAAACCCTGGCTTATGCGCTTACCGACTCGCCGGCCGGTCTGGCCGCCTGGATCGCAGAAAAATTTCGCGCCTGGTCGGATTGCGGCGGCGATATCGACGCCTGCTTTTCCCACGATGAGCTGTTGTCTCATATCGGTCTGTATTGGTTTACGGGCTCGATCAATGCCTCGTTCTGGCCGTACTACGCCCGCCATCAAGGCGAATGGCCGTTTCCACCGGCGGGGGGCGTGAAGGTGCCAACGGGTTATGCGGCGTTCCCTGCCGAGATCGTGCGTCCGCCCCGGGCGCTCGCCGAACGCACCTTCACGGACATTCAGCGTTGGACCGAGATGCCCCACGGCGGCCACTTTGCCGCGCTCGAACAACCGGATGCGCTGGCACACGACATCCGTGCCTTCTTCCGGCCGTTACGTGTGTAGGTCGAGCTGCTGCAATTCGGACGTCAACAGTTTCTGCAGCGCGTGCTGCCGCTCGGGGCCAAAGCGCAACGTAAGCGTGGCAATGCTGATGGCGCCCATCGCATGCTCACCCAGCTTGAACGCCACGCCGATGCCCGCCACACCCACTTCAAACGCTTCGAAGGTGATGGCGCAATCCCGTTCACGCACCGCAGTGCCCATCGCCAGCAAGCGGTCCAGTCCGATATGTCGTTCCGCATACTCGGCCGCGTTGCGCTGATGGGTCAAGGTGATCTCGGCTGCAGTCATGAAACCCAGTACCGCTACACCGCAGGTACCCGTGCCCAGCAGCCGCCGCTGGCCGATATTGGTGGTCAACACTTTCACCAGTGAGCTGCCGACTTCGCGATGGGCGCATTGCACGAAGTCGCCCTGCCGAATCATCAGGAAGGTCGTGTCGCCGGCGATGCGCGCAATGCGCTTCATTGCCGGAATGAACCGCGTGATGAGGGGCGTCGGGCTCGGCAGGAGCGAGCCCAGCAACACCGCTTCCGGCCCCAGGTGATAGCGTTGATCGTCGTCGCGATCGATGAACTGTTCTTCGACCAGGCAGCTCATCAGCCGGTAGGTGGTACTGCGATCCAACCCCGACTCTTTCACCAGTTGCGTCAACCGCACGCCCCCATCGCCCCGCCGCGCCACCAGCCGCAATAGCGCCAAGGCCCGCCGCAAGCTTTGCGTGCCGCGCACGCCGCTGCCGTCATCCGTGGTTCGTATGCCCATCAATGCGGTTGTCATCAAGCGACTCCCCACCGTTAGCCAACAGTTACGCGATGCTGTATCCGCCGTCGACAGGCAGCGTGACGCCCGTAATGTAGCGCGCATCGGCCGAGCACAGGAAAGCGACGGCCTTGGCCACGTCCTGCGGCACGCCCCAGGCGCCGATCGGCAATCGTTTGAGCAAGGCAGCACTGCGCTCAGGATCGGCGAAGGCGGTCGCCGACATGCGCGTATCGATCCAGCCGGGTGCTACCGCATTCACGCGGATCCCCTCGGCGGCATACCCCGCAGCCAATGACTTGGTCAGCGACACCACGGCGCCTTTACTGGCGGCGTAGGCCGGATTGCGCGGCGAGCCGAAGAAACTCCACATCGACGCGAAGTTGACGATATTGCCGCGCGCCGCGCCCAGCGCGTGGCGGAACAACACGCAGGCGAGCTGCGTGCCGAGCAGATTCACATCGACCACCCGCTTGAAACCCGCGACCGTATGCTCGGCGTTGTCATGCAGAATGATCCCGGCCGCATTGATCAGCACATCCACGCGCGGCTCCGCAGCGGCGATCGCCTGCAGCCCCGCCTCATCCGTGATATCCATGCGCCGAAAGTCGATATCCGTGTGCTCGATCGCAGGTTCGGTGTCCAGGCCCAGCGCCAGCACGCGAAAGCCGCGGGCGCGCAGTTCGATGCACGAGGCCAGGCCCAGCCCTGTGCCGCCGCCCGTCACGATGGCCAGCGGCGCAGTTGAAGAGGTATCCGTCATGATGCGTTGTACTCAGGCAGGAGAAAAGGAAAGGGCTTCGACGCGCTGCATGGCGGCCACGAAGTCGGCCTGTGCCAAGGGGCGCTGGAAGTGCTTCAAATGCGGCGATTGCATCGTGCCTGCGGCGATCGATTCGATCATGGCGTCGTTCACCTCCGGCGCTCCGAGTTCGGCCAGCGTTCGCGGCAAACCGATCGCGCGATAAAACCGTGCTTGTTGCGCCATGAACGCCTCGGAACGGCCTTCCAGTTGCCACTGCACGTAGAGACCATAGGCCACCTGCAGGCCATGCAATGCCGCGCCAAGTTCAGGCACCCGCGGCAGGCCGCGCGTCATCGAATGCGCGATCGACAGGCCGCTGTTCTCGAACGCCAGACCGCTGAGCAACACCAGCGCTTCGGTGAGCCGTTCGAATGCGGCGTTGGGCTCGGCCGCGCCCAACGACGACAATGCCGCTTCGGCGTCGGCGCGGATCACCCGATCGCAAGCCACCGACAGCTGTTCTGCCGCGATCGTGCTCACGCCACCAAACAGATTCCGGCCGCCGGCCAGCCGCGTCTGGTCGCCTTCATACAGTTTGCACAAGGCGTCGCCGATGCCGGATACCAATAGCGCACGCGGTGCCCGCACCAGAAAACGGGTGTCCACGACCACCGCATCCGGGTTACGCGGCAATTGCTCGACCGACAACAGGCGATGGTGATCGTCGTAGAACACAAAGGCCTTGCTGCACGGACCATCGTTGGAAGCCGAGGTCGGCAACACCACCAGCCGTGCGCCCAATTCGCGTGCGACGGCCTTGCCCGTATCCACGCCCTTGCCGCCGCCTGCCGCAATCACGACGTCCGGCGTGGCGCCGTCGGCACGCGCCTCAGCACACAACGCCGCCACCGCAGCGTGTGTGACATCGCCGCGCACTTCCAGCCAGCGCAAGGATTGCGACTGCGCCGCGCACGATGCCACGACACCGGCCTGCACCAGGTCACGAACAATGATGTCGCACACCAGCACGGGATGCCGTCCCAGCGAAGCCACACATTCGCCGATCAATGCCACGGCGCCCGGTCCCTGGAAATATCGATGCGCGGCGCCAAATGCCCTGATCTCGCTTGCGTTCATGTCAGGCGGCCTCCAGCCAACTTCCTACGCGCGTGACGATACGATCGGTAGAAAGTCCGTAGCGATCGAGCAGAAACGCATGCGAACCGCAGGATGTGAACGTGTCGGGAATCGCGATCTTCAGCACTGGCCGTTGCAGCCCCGCATCGTGCAGCGACTCGATCACTAACGACGCCAGCCCGCCGCTGGCGACATGGTTTTCGCACACCACCAACCGCTTGACCGATCCGGCGAATTCGACCAGACCCGCGTGATCGAACGGTTTGAGCGATGCCGTGTGAAAGATCGACGCGCCCACACCCTGGCGTTCCAACTGCGCCACGGCATCGAACACGCGTTCGGTCATCGATCCTGTCGACACGAAACCGATATCGCCGTCGCCCCACACCACATGCCCACGTCCGACTTCGAGCTTGTGCGTGGCGGGGTCGAACACCACCGGCACGTTCGCACGCAGCAGGCGGCAATACATCGTGCCGGGCCAATCGGCGGCCTGCTCGGCAATCTGCATCATCTCGGTGGCGTCGCACGGATCGAGCACGGTCATGCCTGGAATGGCGCGCATCAACGCCAGATCCTCATTGGCCTGATGGGTGCCGCCGTAGCCCGACTGCAGGGCGGGATTGCCGGCAAACATCTTGACGCGTTCATTGCTGTGCGCGCACGCGATCGCCAGAAAATCGTACGCGCGACGCGTGGCGAACGTGCCATACGTTGTGCAATACGCCACCTTGCCTACCTTGGACAAGCCGGCTGCGGCCATCACCATGGCCTGCTCGGCCATCCCCACGTTGAAGTAGCGATCGGGATAGCGCTGGCTGAAGTCGGCCGTATCGGTGTATTTCCCCAGGTCGGCGGTCAGCAGCACCAGCTCGGGGTGATGCTCGGCGGCCCGCATCATGCCCTGAGAAAACGGTGCACGTACTGCATCGCGGCCCACCACCGCCTCGGACTCGCTCATTGCAAGGGTTCTGCCTTCACGCATTTTCAGCCTCCAGTTCGCGCGCCACGTCTTCCCATTCGTCGGCATCGATGCGCACGAAATGCGCGCGATCCCGCTGCTCGATCCGTTTGACCCCACGCCCCGGATGCGTGCGCATCACGATGGCGCGCGGCTTGCCGCCACGGGCACGCGACCAGTCGGCCGCCGCCAGCAGTTGCGTCATGTCATTGCCGTCGATCTCTTTTACGTCCCAGCCGAACGCGGCGAACCGATCGGCCACCGGTTCGATCGATACCACGATGGGGCCGTCCGCCTGAATGCCGTTGCAGTCCACCCAGCAGACAAGATTGTCGAGATGAAAGGCAGCCGCCGTATTGGCGGCCTCCCAGGTCGACCCCTCCTGCAACTCGCCGTCAGACACTTCCACATGGATGTTCGATCGCTTGCCATCCAGCCGATAACCCAGCGCCGCTCCAGTCGCGATGCCCAGCCCATGGCCCAGCGATCCCCCGGTCATCTCCACGCCTGGTACATGCCCTTCCATGGTGCTCATATCCAGCCGCCCGCCATCGGCGCCGTAGGTCGTGAGCTCCGAAGGATCGATCGTTCCCAGCTCGGCAAACACCGCCCATAACGCAATCGAGTAATGGCCGGTGGAGAGATAAAACCGCTGTCGATCCCGATCGTCGAAACGCCAATCGTCTTCGTCGAATACATGCCAATACAACACGGCAAGAAAATCCGCCAATCCGAGCCCCTGCCCGAGGTAGCCCTGCCCCTTGCCGCGCGCCTGCACGATCATGTGCCGGCGCAGGTTGAGCGCGATTGCGCGTAGCCGCAAGGCTTCCGATGGCTGCATCGTGTCCATGTCAAATTCCCAGATAGGTTGCGCGTAGATGCGCGTTGTTCATCAGTTCGGAGCCGGTTCCAGACAGCGAAATCGCGCCGTTCTCCACCACGTAGCCGTAGTCGGCCATCTGCAGCACCTTGAAAACGTTCTGCTCGATCACGAGCACCGTCACACCCAATGCGCGGATACCGGAAATCGACTCGAACAAGCGGTCGACCATGATCGGCGCCAGACCCAGCGAGGGCTCATCCAACGCCAGCAGCTTCGGCTTGGCCATCAGCGCACGTCCCACGGCCACCATCTGTTGCTGCCCGCCCGATAGCGTGGAGGCCGACAGACGCTGGCGCTCTTCGAGAATCGGAAAGAGCGCAAACACCTCGGCCAGCGTGCGATCGCGCACCGCCCGGGCGCGCGCATTGTGCGCACCCACCAGCAGGTTTTCGCGGATCGACATATCCAGGAAGAGCTGTTTGCCTTCGGGCGACTGCACAAACCCGCGTTGCACCACCTTGTGCGGCGGCAGGCCCTCAATGGCGTCGCCGTCCAGCGCGATCGCGCCGCGGGTGGGCCGCAACAATCCGGAGATCGTGCGCAACAGGGTCGTCTTGCCCGCGCCATTGGCACCGATCAGCGCCACCATCTGACCGGCGTCAACGCTGAGTGACAGCCCCTGCAACACCTCGGCATCGCCGTAGCCCACGGCCAGATCGCGCACCTCAAGCATCGGCGCCGGCATAGTCGTCTCCAAAATAGGCTTTCAGCACATCGGGTTGCCGCACCACCTCGGTGGGCGCGCCGTTGGCGATCAACTCGCCCAGGTGCATCACGATCACCCGATCCGATAACCCCATGATCACTTTCATCACATGTTCGATGATGAGGATGGTCACACCACGGTCGCGTACCTGCTTGATCAATTGCACCATCAGCAGGGCCTCTTGCGGCGTGGCGCCCGCCACCACCTCATCCATCAGCAACAACGCCGGATCGGTGGACAGCGCCCGGCCCAGTTCCACCTTGCGGCGCTCGAACGCCGTCAGGTTGTCGGCGTCCACGTCGGCGATCTCGCGCATGCCCAAGAAATCGAGCAGCTCATCGGCCCGCTCGACGCTGTACTTGCGATCGTTCGTTTTCACCAACGCGCCCACGATCAGGTTCTCGCGCGTGGTCATTCCGCCGAAGGGTTTGGACAATTGAAATGTGCGTGCCAGTCCGCTCTTGCACACGCCCCAGGGACGCTTGCCCGTGATGTCGCGTCCGTTCAAGCGGATGCGGCCGCTGTCGGCCGCGACGAATCCGGCAATCATGTTGAAGGCGGTCGTTTTTCCGGCACCGTTGGGGCCCAGCAACCCAAGAATTTCGCCGCGGGCCAGATTGAACGACACGTCCTTGACGGCCTGCACGCCGCCGTAGCGTTTGGCGATGCGTTCCACCTCGAGCAGGTTGTCGCTCATCGCACACGCCCCCTCAATCGCCGCCCCAGCGCCTTGATCGGATGCCAGAGGCCTTTGGGCAGATAGAGCACCGAAATGATCAGCACCAACCCGTACATCGCCAAGTGCAGGCCGATGAACCGTCCACCGAGATAAATGCGCGTGAGTTCGGCGATCGGCGCCAGGAAGAGTGCGCCGATCAGCGGCCCGAACACCGTACCCTGCCCGCCGATGATCGTCATGAGCGCCATGTCGATCGACAGCTCGATGCCCATATTGCGTTCGGGATTGATGAAGCGAACGAACTGGGCGTAGAAGCTCCCGCCCAAGGCCGTCATGAAGGCACTCATCGCGTAGGCCATCAAGGTATATCGCGTGGGGTTGATGCCCAGCGACTCGGCGGCATCGCGATCGCCCCGGATGGCTTTGAGGCAGGCCCCCAGACGGCTGCGCTCCATGAGCCATGTCATGCCCATCACGATTACCAGCAATGCCAGGATGATGTAGTAGTAAGGCACCTTGCTCTCGAACTGGAACAGCGCGAAGTTGGTGCCCAGCAGCGGGACGGAAAGCCCCTCTGCGCCCTTGAGCGCGATACCGAAGAAGTTATCGGTGTTCTCCACCCAGATGCGCACCATTTCGGCGACCGCAATCGTGGTCAAAGCGAAATACGGCCCGCGCAAACGCATCGTGGGATACCCGATCGCCACGGCCAGAATGGCGGCCAGCACACCGCCCACCAGCATCCCCAACCAGGGCGACATGCCCATCCCCGTCAGCAGCAGCACGGAGGTATATCCGCCCACCCCACTGAATACCGAGTGACCGAAGGAAATCTGGCCCACGTAGCCGCACATCAGGTTCCATGCGCACGCCAGATAGGCGAAATAAAGCACCATGATGAGAGAGTGGATCATGAAGCTGTCCACCAGGAACGGCAGCCCGCACGCCAGCAGGAGCAATAGTGCCGGCAACCAGGCGTTCGATTGTCGAGTCATCGTAGGGTCCTCATTTCTTCTTGCCCATCAGGCCTTGTGGGCGCCAGAGCAAAATAAGAATGAACAGGCCGAGCGAAAAGATGGATGCCGCCGGTGCCGAATAGAACTGCGAGGCGACCGACTCGAACAGACCGATCACCAGCCCGCCTACCAGCGAGCCCGAAATGCTGCCGATGCCGCCCAGGACCACCACGATGAACGATTTGATGCCGAACGCCAGTCCGACGTTGGGCGTCAAAGGGATGAAGGGTGCGATGAGGCAACCCATCACACCCACGATGGCGCAACCGATGCCGAACGTGAGGTTGTAGATGAAGGGCACATCGATGCCCGACAGCGCGGCGGCATCGCGGTTCTGCGCCGTCGCGCGAATCGCGCGGCCGGTGTCGGTGCGCGCCAGCCAAAGCGCCAGGCCAGCGGCCAGCACCAGCGCCGCACCGGCGGCCACCAAGCGGAAGACGTTGATGGGAAATTCCGCCACCATCAGCGAGGTCACGGTGATCGCGGAGGTCACCGACTGCACATTGGGGCCGAACAACATCAGCACGCCGTTGTCCATGAGAATGTAAACGCCGGCAGTTAGCAGCAGGGCACTGACCGGTTCGACCACCAGGGCCCGCTCGCGCCGGATGAGCGGACCGATGATCACGGCTTGCACGGCGAAGCCAAGCGCAAACATCAACGGTGCGGCAATGAGCACGCTCACATAAGGATCCAGTCCCACGATCTTCTGAAACCAGAATGCCACGTACATCGAGACCATCAGGAAAGAGCCGTGCGCGAAATTGACGATGCGCAGCACGCCGAAAATCAAGCTCAGTCCCAACGCGATGCCGCCGAACATGGCGCCCACCAACAACCCATTGAGTGCTGAATAAGTCAGGACATAACCATCCACTGTGCCACCTCGCCGAACACATCAGTCGAACGAAGGCTCGCCAGACGCGCCGCCCACACAACAGGCGGCACATCGAGCACGGCGAGCCGGGTCAGGGTATTGCGGCGGTTATTGGCGCGCAGACCACTTGGGCACGGGCCACACCGGCTTGGTATCGGAAGCACGGTTTTCGAGCGGCCAGACGGTGCGGCGACGGCCGTCGATGTTTTCCGAGATCACGCCGTGCGCAAACGTGTTCTGCCCATTCTCGTCGAACTTCACACGCTGATAACCTGGAAAGAGCGCCGGCCCACTGGTGATGTCGGTGGCCGCGAGCGCATCGCGCACTTGCTCGCGATCGGCCGACTTCGCCCGCTCCAGTGCATCCTTGATCACGTACGTGGCGGCCACGCCTTGCGCACCGTAGGCGCTCAAGCCGTAGCCCAACGCGGCCTTGGCCTGCTTGTCGGCATCGTGCAGCAGGGGATCCTGATTGTTGGCCAGAATATCCACTTGCCAATCTTCCTGCACGAAGTAGTAGGCCGGAAACTTCGGATTGATGGCGGCATAGAAGGCGGGATCTTCGGTGCCCCCGCCGGCGGAGTGCACGCCGAACGGCAAGTCAAGTCGCTGCTCCGCCAACTGCCGGGAGAACAGCAACTGATCCGGCGTGTAGAGCGCAAGCACCAGCGCATCGGGTTTGGCCGATCGAATCTTCAGCAACTGCGGCGTGAAGTCGACCGAGTTCAACGGCGCCGCTTCGTCGAAGACCACCTTGATGCCCTTGTCCGCGATCAGCTTGCGGAAGTTCGACGCGTGCGACCGCCCCCAATCGCCACCTTCGAAAAACAGCGCGACGGTTTGAACGGGCTGGCCGGTCTCCTTGGCCAGCAATGTCATCGCTTCGACCTGCTCACGCGCGTCATACAAGGCCTTGTTGTTCACCCGAAAGATGTAGCGAAACTTGCGCTCGGTGATCTCGTCCTTTACGGCACCCACGGCGACCCAGGGCGTCTTGTTGCGTTCGGCCACTTCGGTGGCGGGAAACGTCACCGCGCTATTGAACGCGCCACAAAGCACCGCGACGTTCTCACGCTGGATGAGCCGCTCGGTTTCGGATACCCCCACGTCCGCCTTGGATTGCGAATCGGCAAACACCGCTTCGAGCTTGGCGCCGTTCATGGCCGCAATGCCGCCAGCTGCATTGATTTGCGCCACGGCCGCGGCCACGCCTACTCGCGTCTGATTGCCAACAGCCGCCGAACCACCGCTCAGTGGCAATACACACCCGATTTTCACCGCACTTTGCGCCAGAGCGGGACCGCCGGCGATCAACCCTCCGCATAACGCGACACCGGACCACAGCGCGCGCGTGCTCACACGTAAGCCGTTCATGTTTGTCTCCGATATTTTTTATAGTTCGGGCAGTGTGCGAGCCGGTCAGTGCATCCGCAAAAATAATTCCGTGCGCTGTTCATATAGTGCACATAGCGGTTTCCCTTACCGGGGCGGCATGCTGCAAGTGCGAACGCACGTGCACAGCGTGATCCATCCGTTTGACGCCGTGCAGCACAATTTCCTATAGTTGTTCTGTTTATAGGAACTTTTGTTCCGATTTATGGAACTTGAATGAGTATTCTGGATGGCGTGCAAAAGGTGCTGACCTTGTTCGGCACCGGTGCGACCGATCTCAGTTTTTCGGAGGTTGCTGCGCGCCTGGCCCTGCCCCGCAGCACGGCGTCGCGCCTGCTCAATCAGATGCACGCGTACCAGTTGCTGGATCAGGACGTCGCGACGCGCCGCTATCGGCCGGGGGCACTCTTGTCTGCAGCGGTAAACCCGCGTGTCCCCACGACGCCGTTGGACGACGCCTGCAGCGCTGCCCTGGACCGACTGTGCGAAGCGAGCGGGCTCACCACCTACCTGTGCGCCCTTTCCGGTGCCGACACCGTCGTGCTGAAGCGGCTCAACGGCGCGCACCCATTGCAGCTGCTGTCGCAGCCCGGAGCCCAGCGACCCGCCTCCTACACCGCAGTCGGGCGCGCATTGGTGTCGCGATTGAGCGATGCGGAGTTCATCGCGGCATTCGGCAACGATACGCGTGCCCCCTTGCCCACCACGGGACGCGACACCCCGCGCACTGTGGCGGCCTTGCGCAAGCGCGTGGCCCAGGCGCACGCCGCCCGTCATGCCGTGGCCATCGATGAATCGATGCCCGGCATCGGCGCCGTCGGGGCTGCCGTACGCGATCCCGCTACGCAGACATTACGCGGCCTGTGCCTCACCTTTCTTTCTTTTCAGGTTGATTGCAGCACGGTGAACGCCCTGCGGTCGCTCGTGCTGGGCGAGGTCGGTGCCCTCGGTCGACAACTCGGCGATCCCTATTGGACGACTTGATTTTTCTCTTACGGACCTTGAAGCATGAATCTGTTGTTGTTGAGCAATTCCAGCAGTGAAGCGGGCTACCTCGTGCATGCGCTGCCGCACATCCAAGCCCTGACGCAAGGGTTGCCGGCGGGGTTCCCCGCGGTCTTCCTGCCCTTCGCAGGTGTTACGCGCAGTTGGGACGCGTATACGCAAACGGTGAACGATGCGCTGGCCCCCGTCGGCATCGTGCTGGAAGGCTTGCATACCTGCACAGACGCACAAGCCGCGATCGCCGCAGCACAGTTGATCGTGGTGGGCGGCGGCAACACGTTCAACCTGCTGCGCGAAGTGCGCACGCGCGGTTTGCTGGCGCCGATCGCGGCGCGCGTACGCGCAGGCGACGCGGCGTATCTGGGCTGGAGCGCCGGTGCCAACCTGGCCTGCCCCACAGTCTGCACGACTAACGACATGCCCATCACCGATCCGGGCGGATTCGACGCCTTCGGTTTGATCGACTATCAAATCAATCCGCATTACACCAATGCGCATCCCGCCGGCCACCGTGGCGAAACGCGCGATCAACGGCTGGCAGAATTCTGCACACGCAATCCCGCGATGCCTGTGATCGGTCTGCGGGAAGGGTCGGCGCTGCGCATCGAGGGCCACACGACCACGTTGTTGGGAGAGGATGCGCCCCTGTTTTCAGGGACCGAGGCACCAGGCTTGCTCGTCCCCGGCGTGATCACTATCGCGCAACGCAAAAGCGCAAACGCGGTGGCTTGAGCCGCTGTTCGATCGGTTTTCGGGTTGCTTGGCGCAGCGATTGGCGTCGTTGCGCGATCAGCTATCGCGCCGCTTGCCGCCGTAAAGTCGGCGAGCGAGCAACCCCAGCACCACCAGCGCCACCGCAATGCCGGCGGCCGTCAGCAGCGCATTTTCATTGGACGTACGGGCGGCATCCGCCAACTGATCGAAGAACACGATCTTGAGCAGGATGCCGGGCGACATTCCCAGTGCCGTGCCGATCATGAAATCGCGAAAGCGCACATGCGACGCACCCACGATAATATTGATCAATACAAAGGGCGCAACGGGCACCAGTCGTACCGCGAGCACGGCCTTGATCCCTTCGCGCCCAAGCCGCTTGCTGATCGACTCGACCCGCGCACCGGCAAGTTTGCGCAACCGGTTTTCACCCAACCAGCGACCAATTGCGAATGAGGTCGCCGCACTCAACATCGTACCGGCGAAGGCATAGCCCACCCCCGGCCAGGAACCGAACACCAGACCGGTCACTGCGATGAGCAACATGACGGGCACCGCGCACAACACGCCGAACACATAAACGGCCAGCACGATCAGAAATGCAAAACGCGTCGTTTCCAGATCGGTGGCAACTTCGGTCAATGCCTCGACCGACATGTACTCGCGCAAAGGCGTGGCCGTCCACAGGGCCGCCAGAAGGCCGGCGACGACGACGAGCACAGCGATGAAGCCGTAGCGGCCTACGCGGGAAGAGGATTCGGTGGTTGATGACATGTCGGGCGCGAAAGACGCAAGTCGCGGGCCTGATTCCGATGACCCAATCGCCCCGCCGCCGTCTCGCGCATTAGCGAAAAGCCACGTGCTGGCTGTCGAAAACGAACGCCGTGAGGCTCAGCTTCTGTGCGGCCGACACCTCGACGAACTCGAGTCCGTGCACGACCAGCGATTCGCTGGTGGAAGCAGGCACCACATTACGCACCACGGCGGCCACCTCGATGTCGGTATTCACCGCGGCTGACTTGAGCCGAAACGCAATCTGCACGCGCTCGCCCACCGGCCATATCGCACGCGTAGCCGCCAGCGACATCCCCAATACGCTCATGTCGCGCGCGACGCCCAAGCCATCGTAACGATCATCGCCCGCAATCGACTTGAATCGTACGGCCAGACGCGCACCCACGCGCGGCGACTTGCGTTCGCGCAGCAACTGAATGGGCCCCGGTGCCGACAGCACGAGATAATCGAACGGCTTCTTGCATACGGCTTGCACCGTGCACACGAACCGAAACACGCCCTGGCTGGACACCGCCACCAGGTCGACATTTTGATTCACCTCAAGCGACAGGTAGCGGCCATCGACCAGGGGCGGCGTGACGAACAACGCCTGCTGCGGCGAACGCCCGATCAGCCGGCTCGGGCTCATCTTGCCGCTCACCGCCGATTGCGGCTTGATGCCGAGCATCATTCCGATCGACAAGCGCATGTCTTCGACGTTCAACGAGGAATTGCCCGGCGCATCCTGCAGGCTGGCCGCGCCGTCGTCGGCCGGCGGCCGATAGCACGGACGAAACGCCTGAAAAAGAAAGGCCACCGCGTCGGGGTCGTGCAGCACCATGCCCTGGTCCAGCAGCACCGTGCCGTCGGCGTCTTCCACATCCCAAGGCAGCGGCTCGGCCACCGGCACCAGCGCCGGGTCGAGCGGCACACTGGGCGCAAGCTTGGCGGAGGCGGCAGTAGCGGCGTGGGGCGCGACGGTGCTGTCCTGAGTCATGCGGAAATCCTCGTATCGTGACTGGCGTGCCAGACCTCAAGCCATGATTCCAGCTTGCCCGGCGGGAGCGGCCGCGACATGAAATAGCCTTGCGCCAGATCGCAATGCAACAGTTTGAGCTGCTGCAACACGGCTTCGCTTTCGACCCCTTCGGCGACCACCTTGAGGCCCATATTGTGCCCGAGATCGATGGTGGATCGCACGATGGTTTCATCGTCCTTGTCGTGCGCCATGCCCATGACGAAACTGCGGTCGATCTTCAATTCGTCCACGGGCATGCGCTTCAGATAGGCGAGCGATGAATAGCCCGTGCCGAAATCGTCGATCGACAATCGCAAGCCGAGCGCGTGCAGACGATCCAGCGTGTCCATGGCGTGCAGCGGATCATCCATGACGGCGCTTTCGGTGATCTCGATCCAGATCCACGCGGGGTCGAGACGATGCCGATCGAGCAGGCGCGCCAGCAACCCCGGCAGATCCGGCCCCAGCAGATCGCGCGCCGATACATTGATCGACACCTGCAAATCGATGCCACGCGCGTGCCAGTCGGCACATTGCGCAAAGGCGCGATCGATGACCCACCGCGTGATCGATTTGATATAGCCGGTTTGCTCGGCAAACGGGATGAACTGATCGGGCGACACGAACCCGCGTGTTTTGTGCTCCCAACGCACGAGCGCTTCCACGTACTTGACCACGCCCGTACCCAGATCGAGCTTCGGCTGGTAGTACAGCGTGAGCTCATCGTGTTCGACGGCATAGCGCAACTCGCTCATCAGCGTCAGCCGCTCGGGCGTGTGCTTGTCGTGCGTGGCGTCATAGCGCGCGTAATCTTCACCCGCGCGCTTTGACGCGTACATGGCCACGTCGGCGCGCCGCATCAGCGTATTCATATCGGTGCCGTCATGCGGCAGTGTCACGATACCGATGCTCGTGCTCACATCGACGAGTTGTCCCTCCACCGTGATTGGCCGCTGCAACGCCTCGGTCATGCGCACAGCCACGGCCGTGGCCGTCGCCAGATCGCCGCCGGGCAACAGCACCGCGAATTCGTCGCCCCCCAATCGCGCCACCGTGTCGTAATCGTGCCGCAAGGCGGCGCTCAATCGTCGGCTGACTTCAACCAGCAAGAGGTCGCCGATGTGGTGACCCAGCGTGTCGTTCACATATTTGAAGCGATCCAGATCCATCATCATGATCGCCAACGTGGTGTCGTTCTCGCAGGCCGACGCGATCGCCTGCTGCACGCGATCATTGAAACGGGCGCGATTGGGAAGCCCGGTCAATACGTCTTGATATGCCAACGCGGTAATGCGTGTTTCGCGATCGAGCAAGGCGCCCCGCATGTGATTGAACGCATGGGCCAGCTCTCGAATCTCGTTGTTTTCCTGGATGTGAATCGGCTTGGGATATTCCCCGCTACTGATGCGCCTCGCGAAGTCGATGAGCTTATTCACCGGCCGCGTCACCTTGCGGGCAATCAGCACGCTCACGACAATCGAGATCAGCACCCCGGCCACGGTCAGCAACGCCAGCATCGACTGCAAGCGGTGAAACGGCGCCATCGCAGCATCGAGCGAATGCTGCAAGACGATCAGGATCGAATCGTCGCGAGGGGCGGCCCGTACCCGGCGATAGGCAAATTCGCGATCGTCGATCTTGATCGTGGTCGCCTGATTCGGCACTGCGGTGTCGCGTGCAATGGCCGGCAACAACCCCTGCTCCACGCTGGGCGGTAGCGAAGAGGCCATCACCCGCCAGTCCCCCTCGGGTGTACGCGCGAGAAACGACACATCGAGCGACGCAATCTTGCGCATGCTGTCGGTCAGCCGCTCGTCGATCTCGAATCCCATCACTACCCACGCGATGGTGAGGGGCGCCCGCACCGGCACTGCGACCAACTCGTAGATGCGCTCATCGATCATGCCGATCGCCGTCGCCGCCCCCTGCCGCTTGGCCTCGCCGATCAACGACTGATACGTCGCGGCATTGAGGGCGTGCGGCTCGGCGCGGGTATCGGCGATCAATTGCCCTTCCAGCCCGATGAGCAGCAACACCTCGGCGCCGATCCGATCGCCATGATTGCGCAAGGCCGACACGATCGTTGCGCGATCGCGCGTGGCTGCCGCTTCGCGAAAACCGAAATCGGCGGCCAGCACGTTGGCGGCCTGCCCGAGCCGCTCGCGCCGCGACCGGATGATCTGCTCCACCACGTTCTGCGCCACCGCCAACTGCTCATCGACGTTGCGTCGCGCGTTATTGGCAATGATCGCCGAAATCGAGCCGAACGCCACCACCTGGATCACCAACAGCAACCCGCTGAATGCGAGCGCGATGCTGGTGCGCAAGCTCAAGGTGGAGGGCTTAAGCACGTATCAGGCCCTAATGGACATCGACCGCCAACGCGAACGCCGGGGCCGTGTGAACGCCCGCAGGCAACGCCTGCGTGGGCAGATGCTGCGCGTCACGCAGTGCGTGATGCCATACGGTCAACACATACTCGCCGGCCGGCAACCCCGCCAGCGTGGCGATGCCATCAGCACCGGTCTTGGCGAAATAAGGCGTGTCCACCACCAGCACGAACGCCACCATCGAGTCGTGAATATTGCAGCCCAGCACCACCAACCCCGGCTTATCGAAAATCACTGGATGTGAGGGCGTGCCCGAATACAGGGGCAACTGAAACCGCTTCGCCGGCGAGAACGAATACACATCATGCTCGACGTCGTCTGTGTTGGGAAACGACACGGCCACACCGGTTTGCGCGACCGACACCAACGGCACGAACTCGCGGTCGACCTGATCGATTTTCATCGCCGACGCCCGCGCTGCGGGAACGGCGCCTTGCCTGGGCTTGGCGTACACCACGGCATTGGCAAGTGGCACGCCTTTCATATCGGTAATCGGCACCGTTATGTCGCCGATACCCTTTGCAGCAGAGGAAGCGCTGGCGTGCCCACCCGCGGTCGCGTTTATCTTCGCGGGTGTGGCCGCCGAGGGCGACGCCACCGTCCGTGTTGCCGAAGCATCGGCCGCCACCGCTGCACCAGGGCTGAGCAGCAGCGCCAATGCGATTGCCGCTGCGCAAAGCGCGGCACGCTGCAAAGAATCCGGAACCGCCATAGTCATATCCTTGGTGGAAGCCGAGGCGCGGTGCTACCGCGTCTCGATGTCGCGATACATCGGCGCCAACTTGGCCAACAACTGGTTTTGCGCGCGGAACGGCACGCCGTGTTTTTCCATCGCGCCCTGCAGTACTTCCACCACGGCATTGAATGCCGCGCGGTCGATCTTCAGATTGCTGTGCACCGCTTTCATCGAGCTGCCGTCATAAACGCAAGGCCCGCCCGTCACGCTGCAGAATTGCTTGGCCAGCATGATGCGCAGGCGCTTGTCGGACGCTTTCGCGAAGTACGGGCGCGTGCGCGGATCGGCATGCACATCCGCCACGAAATCGTTCACGACGCGCTGGATGCCGTCCGCGCCGCCAAAGGCGCGATAGACCGCGTCATCCGCGTGCGCGGGTGCTGCGGCCATCAGCAGCACGCCGGCAATGGCCACGGCGCTCAAGCCTCTTGATACCCAACGAGCGGAAGTCATATGTATCGTGCCGTCTGCCCTAAAAGCCCGCTTGCGCGGAAAGATATACGCCGCTTTGATTCTTGATCGTGGCGATATCGCCCAGCGACAACCACGCCAACGTCAACGACACATGCTTGGACGGCGCCCAGGCGATGAACGCGTCATACGCGTTTTGCTCGCGCGCGAATCCCAGATTGTTGGGCTTCTGCCGATACTCCACACCCACGGCCACCTGCCGTGACAACAGATAGGCGGCAGATCCTTCAAGCTGCGGCTGATGGCGATGATTGAGATCGCCGCCAAATCCCAGCAGGCCGAATTGATTGGCGCGGGTCATGCGCACGGTGCCGTTGAGCAAAATGCTTTGCGCGAGCAAAAGCTTCGTGGCCGAGACGTAGTAATCGACGCCCGAGTCGCCTCGCGCTCCGATCGCATCGAGTACCGCCCCTTGCTCGTTGTGCTTGTACTGCGCGCCAACGGCCACTTGCGGCACCCATGTGTCGGCATCGAGTACGGCATCGCCAAGCACGCGCACTTTGGCGCCTGCGATATTCTGGTTGAAGGCGTAACCGCGTCCCAAGCCCAGCGTGGTGCCCGCATCGCGCGTATCGAAGCGCTGCCGGCTCAACGACAACTCGACGCGGTCGGCCAAGCCAACGGTTACGCCATAGGCGCCCAACGAATAGTCTTGCGTGCGCACGAATGTCGTGTGCACATTCACACCGAACTGCTCCCGCGTGCCGTAGCCGCCGATCACCGCCCATGGCGTCAGCCCACCACCCGCAGCGCCCTCGATCTGCGACACCCCGCCGGTGAGCAGCAACTTGCCGCCTACTGGCGACTCGGCGCTCATCGCCACAAACGACTGGCCCAGCAACGCGGCGGCGAGGAAAGCGCGCAAGAACAAGAACGGCGCGGGCGACAGAATCATGAGACACAACGAAAGCATGAGGGCGCGCGGCGCGCACGGGACGAGCCGCCCTGCAGAGGGGGACTCATTACCGATAACGACACGATCTCGGCAATATTTAGTCGGCGCTGCCAAATTTTCCGAAATTGGATTCGAATTCAAACGGGAACGTGTCGATGCCCTCCGCTCCACTCGCCGACGTTGGCGGCTCCACACATCGATGTCGGTAGCTCCAAGCGTCCTAGGATCACAACAGAAGCGGATTGCACGTGGGAACCTTATGTGCCAACACCGAGCCGCCCTGATCAACGCACGTTACAAACAGGCAGGCTAATTGCTGAGCACACCCACCGATCACTAAAATATTGGAGGTACTTGATGGCATACCAACGTACACAAGCACAAAAACTCCTGACGGCACCTGAGCTCGCGCTATTCGATGCAGGCCGCACGACAGAAATCAAATCGCTCAGCAAATCCCAGTTGCGCAGCAAACTCGAGCGCAGCCGCAAACTGCGCGACAAGTACCGCGATCTCCATCGCCGCCAGCGCGTTGCCTTGCGCGGCAAGTCCGGATCGAAGTCCGGCACGCAAGATACGGCCAACCTGCGTACCCAACAAAAAGAAGAGATCCTCGCCGAATCCGTCGTGCGCTTCGAGACGCGTCTCGCGCAGATCGAGAAAGAGGAAGATCGCGATTTCGCCAAATTCGAGTCGGCTGCTGCGAAATCGGCACGTGCCGGTGCCACCAAGACGGCAGGCCGCGCCAAATCCGGTACTGCGGTGAAGAAGACGGCGCGTACGTCGGCCGCTAAGCGCACCGCAACAGCCAAGTCGGCGACGACCTCAGGTGCGAAGTCGGCGGCGAAAACGGCAACCAAGTCGAGCACGAAGGCGGCCACCAAAGCAGCCACCAAAGCGGCCACCAAAGCCGCCGCAAAGAAATCGCCTACGGCCGCCAAGCGCACGACGGCGACCAAAAAATCGTCGGCCAAAACGGCGGTGAAGACATCCGGCGCCAAGACCACGCCGTCGACGCTATTGGCCAAGAAGAAAGCCGTCACCAAGAAAGCGTCAGCGAAGAAAGCGCCCTCCAAATCGGCCAAAGCGCCGGCCGCAAACCCGCTCGACCTCGCCACGCAAAAAGGCAATGTGAGCGCTCAAGCTCGCGCCGTCGGCAAAGGCGCCGCCGGTCAGAGCTCGCGCGCGCTGAGCATCGGCGCACACCAACGCGGCCAGACGCGACGCTCCCAGGCGAAGCGCGATAGTTGACGGTGTTGCGCGATAGGCCGTTGTGGATGTCGCGCGATGGCCGTTGAAGGTATCGGGCGACGGGCAATTCTTGCGGACGGTTGGGGTGCGTCCTCCAACCCGGCGCTTCGACCCGGTTCATCGAACCAATCCCTCGAGTCCTGTCCTTAGACCCTATCGCGAGCCAACAACCATCGGCATTTTTTAATGCCGCCTTCAAATAAGCACAAGCCTGCCCCGCACATCGCCGGGCAGGCTTGCTGCCATTCGGCGGTTACTCGCAGTGCTGGGGAGCGGGTGGCGATGATAAGTGGGTGGCCGTGAAGGCACGCGATGCGCCCTGACGCCTTGCCTCAAATCTCCATTGCGAAAGTCGGCTTAACAACTGCATTGATGCAGTCACCCTTCGAGCGATGCCGGCCGTTCGGCATATTTGACCCATGCAGCCCACTAGAGATGGAAGCTGCCGCTACCGAACTTCGGTGAAGTCTGGCGTCCCGCCGCCGACTCCTTTACAGTGCATGATTGCAGTGACCGATCAAGCGCAACAAACCGTCCGACACAATATAACGACAACCTCCGGCCTGGTAAGCGTGAGTACTTTCATCGATTACGGGAGAGTTGCATGGATCGTCGCGAGGTTATTCTGAAGTACATCACCAAAGAGAAACAGGGTATCGAGATTGGACCGTTCCATTCGCCACTGACGCCAAAGCGGGACGGCTATAACTGCTTGGTGATGGATGTTTTCGATTTGGCCACGCTGAAAAAGATGGCCAGAGAAAACGTCGGCATTTCCGAGGAGCAATGCGAGTTGCTGGAAGATGTCGATTTGCTGGGTTCATCCACTCATATCGACAAGGTCGTCGAACAGCACGGAAAATTGGGGCAATTCGATTACCTGGTGTCGTCGCACAATTTCGAACATCTGCCCAATCCCATCCGCTTTCTCCAGGGCTGCGCCAAAGTACTCAAGCCTGGCGGCATGCTTTCGATGGCCATACCCGATCGTCGCGCGTGTTATGACTACTTCCGGCCCGCTACGCCGCTTTCAGCTTGGCTCGAGGCATACTTCGCCGATCGAAACCAACCTACCCTGACCCAGAACTTCGACGAAAAATGGGTGCGCGCGAGTTACGACCATCACGGCGTGCCCTATGGGAGCTTTTTCCGAGGGGCTCCGCCCGCTGCTGTTACACCCGCGATGACGTTCGAGCGCCATTTCAAAGAATGGGAGGCGAACGCATCCTCGAACGACCGGGCGTATGAAGATGCCCATTGCTCGGTCTTCACGCCATCTTCTTTCGAGCTGTTGGTGCGCGATTGCGCCTACCTTGGACTGATCGACTTCGAAATCGTGGAAATGTCCGATTCCCCCGGCGTCGACTTTTTCGCTCATCTTCGCGTCGCCACGGATCCTGCTGTTTTGCGGCCTGCCGACTACGAGATACTTCGCAATGAGCTGCTGCATCGCATTCTCGATGAAGCGGCAGAAACCTCCACACAAGGGGCAACCGCACGACTGAACGCGACTCAGCCCGACCCGACCCCGCCTCAGGTTGCGTCTACAGCGGACGAGGCGACTTCCCAACCAGCGCGACCGTCAGGGCTGGAGAGCACGCTCGAAAATTTACGCGACATCGCGGCGCGCTCGGCACAACGTCTTGATGACATCAACCGGGCGATTGAGGCGCAGCACAGCGCGCAACATTCGCACGCTGCAATGTTGACCGCTGCCCAGGAAGAACGCCAGCGCCTGAGCGATGAGCGCCAACGACTGACCGACGACATTCAACGACTCAACGCGACGGTGTTGGCCATGCGAATGTCAACCAGCTGGAAAGTGACGGCACCATTGAGACGCTTGATGAATGCGGTCCGCCGGATGACGTAACGGAGATCGCTGTTGGTTTCGCGCCCACATCGGGAGTTGCCCGCACACAGAAGTTGACCCGCTCAGAAAGCGACGCCGGCAATAAAGGCTGAAACCCAGGTGCAAACATTACTGCTCAGGATTCCGCGCCGCCACGTGTGCTCGCAATGCGGTCATCGTCCCCCATACAATGCCCTGGCGACGACACGCCAAACGGAACATCGATGGGACAAACCCGAGACTTTCTGGAGCACCGCCAGATCGCCATTTACTTTTGCGCGATCATCGCAGCAGCGGCGCTCGCCTGGAGCGTGCCCGGCACCAACCGACTGGACCCGTTCATCAACCCCGCGTTGGCGTTGATGTTGTACGTGACCTTCCTGCAAGTGCCGATGGCCCAGCTTCGTCAGGCGTTGGGCAACATGCGCTTCCTGAGCGCCTTGCTCATCGCCAACTTCATTTTGATTCCGGGGCTTGCGGCGGTCTTGCTGCAGATGGCGCCGCACGATCCAATGATCCGGTTAGGCGTGCTCTTCGTGCTGTTGACCCCTTGCATCGACTACGTCGTCACGTTCGCCCATCTGGGCCGCGCCGACGCGCGGTTGCTGCTCGCGGCCACGCCCAGCCTGCTGATCGTTCAGATGCTGCTGTTGCCTGCTTACCTGAGACTGTTTCTCGGCGGGGATGCGGCAAGTCTCGTCGAACCCGGCCCCTTCGTTCACGCATTCGTCTGGTTGATCGCGCTGCCCTTGATCTTCGCCGCACTCACACAGTACTGGGCAAATAAATGCGATCGTGGAAAGCGTGTGGCAACCGGGCTTGGCGTACTGCCGGTCCCCGCTACCGCACTCGTGTTGTTTATCGTGATCGCGACGGTCATGCCGCAACTTGAGTCGGCGTTCGATACGGTGCTGGCTGTGCTTCCGATCTATGTCGCCTTCGCCGCGTGCGCGCCTGCGATCGGCTGGCTCGCCGGTCGATGCTTCAAGCTCGATGCCTGCGCGGCGCGCGCCGTGGCCTTCAGTTCGGGCACCCGCAATTCGCTGGTGGTGCTGCCGCTTGCCTTGGCCGTGCCGGGTGCCATGCCGATCCTGCCGGTGGTGATCGTGACGCAAACACTGGTGGAGTTGCTGAGTCAGCTGGTTTACGTGCGAGTGATGCCGCGGCTTGGGCGGGATTAAGCGGGATTTTTAGGCACGCTGGCGGCTATTTAAAACACGGCACCGGCATATCGCATCAGCGAAAACATACGCAGCCAGGAAAACAGGGGCGTTAAAAAACCCGCACAGCTTGCACTGGTGCGGGTTTCAAGGCATTGCGAGGCAACACCGTCAAATTCTTGGCGGACAGAGGGGGATTCGAACCCCCGATACGTTTGCACGTATACACGCTTTCCAGGCGTGCGCCTTCAACCGCTCGGCCACCTGTCCTGATTCGTGATCTCGGCTACGACAACTTCGACGTAGCCACTTCGATCGGTTGATGCCTCGGCAAACGATACGGCATCGCCGCGGTTCGTTAAAACCTGTCCATCAAAACATCAGCCCGCGATTCTAGCAGATTGCGGGAAAGTCCGTCAGCGCCATGCCGCGGAGCGCAAATCGCGATCAGCGTTGGCCACTGACAAATCGCGATCAGAGCCAGGCCACCGACCGGGAATCGCCGTCGGCGGCGCCCGCACTCATCATGCGTTCCACATACCGGGCAATCGTGTCGATCTCGAGGTTGACGCGGTCGCCGGGCCGCATATGGCGCAGCGTGGTGACCTCCTGCGTGTGCGGGATGATGTTGATGCTGATCTCGCAACCGTCGGGCGTGTCTTCCACGCGATTGACCGTGAGGCTGATGCCGTTCACCGTCACCGAACCTTTGTAAGCCAGAAACTTGGCAAGCGATTCCGGCACCCGGATCACCAATTCGCGCGACTCGCCCACGGCATCGAACCGCAGCACGTCGCCCATGCCGTCAACGTGGCCGGACACGAGATGACCGCCGAGCGGATCGCCCATGCGCAACGACTTCTCCAGGTTGACCTCACCAGGCGCGGAGAGGCCTACCGTCAGATTCAAACTTTCGCGCGACACGTCGACTTCGAAGTGCCCTTCTTCCAGCACCACCACCGTCATGCACGCGCCCTGCATGGCGATCGAATCGCCAATGGCCACGTCCGATAGCCCCAGCCCGCCTGCGTCGATACGCAAGCGCAGCCCGGCGTCTTCGTCGCCTGCCAACAAGGGTTTGGTCGTCACAATGCGGCCCACCGCCGCTACGATTCCAGTAAACATGTGCTCTCCAACGGCTGTCTCGCGCCGCCGATCAATTATCGCACTCATGCAGCAGGCGTCTCGTTTTCGCCCGACATGAGCGCGTTCTCGGATTTCACGCCGCCGCTCGATCCATTTCTCGCCAACCGCAGCGCTTCTAGCCTGCCACGCCAGCCAGGGCAATTTCGACGCGTGACTTCAGCGACGTCACTTCGCCTGCAGCACGCTGGCGGCCTTCCAGCCTCTGCTGCGATGCTAAAGGGCGCCACCGCCAACGCGCGCAAGCAACGCTTGCCACGCCGCTTCGCGCCGCGCACGCAACCGCACGTCGGGCCCAACGAATTGCGTGTCGATGAACGCAAACCGTTGCGCTCCATCCAGATGTTCCAGCAGCGGCATTTTTACGATACCGGCTGCATCCCCCAGCAGCATGGGCGCCAGATACACCAGCAGTTCGTCGATGCATCCCGCCGAGAGCAGCGCGCCGCCCAAACCCGCGCCCGCCTCCACATGCACTTCGTTGACGTCCTGCTCGGCCATCCAGCGCATCATCGCCGCCAGATCCACGCGATCCGGCCGATCCGCCATCGGCAGCACGATCACGCGTGCGCCGCGCGCTGCCAGGCGCTGCGCCTTGGCCGTGTCATCGCGTGCGGTAAATATCCATGTTTCGCCTTCGTCGAACAGGCGCGCGGCCTCAGAAATCTCGAAACGGCCATCGACCACAGCCTTGCGTGGTGCACGCGGTGTGACGACGCCGCGCACATTCAATTGTGGATCGTCTTTCAACACGGTGCCCATACCGGTCAACACCACATCGCTGCGGGCGCGCCAGTGATGGCCATCAGCGCGTGCCTGCGGGCCGGTGATCCACTGCGACATGCCGTTATGCAAGGCGCTACGGCCGTCCAGCGACGCCGCCATCTTCAGCCAGGCCCACGGCGTGCCGCGGACCATACGCGCGATGAACCCGGCGTTGAGCGCTAGAGCCGCCTCGGTTTCCACACCCGTCGTCACATCGATACCGGCGTCGCGCAGCTTGCGCACACCCACACCATTGACCAGCGGATTGGGGTCGCCCATGGCGATGACGACGCGCGCCGGGCGAGCGTCGAGCAGCGCGTCGACGCAGGGTGGCGTGCGGCCGAAATGGCTGCACGGCTCCAGCGTCACATACACCGTGGCACCCGCCACACCATGCCCACGCGCAGCGGCATCGCGCAGTGCCATCACCTCAGCGTGCGCCGACCCAGGCGGTTGGGTGGCGCCTTCACCCAGTACATGATCGTCGCGCACAATCACGCAACCCACGCGCGGATTGGGAGACGTGGAAAAAAGCACGCCTTCGGCCAATGCCAACGCGCGCTGCATCCAGCGCACGTCGCGATCGGTGATCGATGATGACGCTGACATGGTCTTAACGCGGCGAGCGTGGCGTTCCGGGCAACCGCGGCCCTTGCATCTCGCGGATGGCGTCGACGAATTCGCCGATGTCTTCGAAGCTTTTGTACACCGATGCAAAGCGTACGTACGCGACCTTGTCAAGACGCTTGAGCTCCTGCATGACGAGCTCGCCCACTTGCGCGGACGGCACTTCCCGCAGACCACTGGTCAGTAGTTGCTCTTCAATGCGAAAGACGGCGTTATCGACCTGCTCGGTTGATACCGGGCGCTTGCGCAGCGCAAGGGAGAGACTGCCCCGCAGCTTGGCGGAGCTGTATTCGCTGCGGCTGCCATTGCGTTTGACCACGGCAGGCATGGTCAGTTCGATCCGCTCGTAGGTGGTGAACCGCTTGTCACAGGACAGGCAGCGCCGCCGGCGGCGGATCGTGTCGCCCTCGTCCGGCACCCGGCTATCGATGACCTGGGTGTCGGGATGGGCGCAGAACGGACACTTCATGGATTTCCCCGTTTGGTCGCCTGCGCCCGCGTACTACCGTCGCGCGCAGCGATCAGCCGTAAACCGGCAGACGTGCCGTCAGCGCGTTGACGCGCTCGCGAACGGCGGCGATATTGGCTTCGTCCCGCGGATTGTCCAACACATCGGCGATCAAGTGTGCGGTTTCTTTCGATTCCGCTTCCTTGAAGCCGCGCGTGGTCATGGCCGGCGTACCCAGGCGAACACCGCTGGTGACGAACGGCTTTTCCGGATCGTTCGGGATGGCGTTCTTGTTGACGGTGATGTGAGCCGCACCCAGCACCGCCTCGGCTTCCTTGCCGGTGATGCCCTTGGCGCGCAGATCGACCAGCATGACGTGGCTTTCGGTACGACCCGACACGATGCGCAGGCCGCGTTCGACCAATGTATCGGCCAGCACTTTGGCGTTCTTCACGACTTGCTGCGCATAATCCTTGAACTCGGGCGCCAACGCTTCCTTGAACGCCACGGCCTTGCCGGCGATGACGTGCATCAGCGGGCCGCCTTGAATGCCCGGGAAGATGGCCGAATTGACGATCTTCTCGTGCTCGGCCTTCATCATGATCACGCCGCCGCGCGGACCGCGCAGCGATTTGTGCGTGGTCGAGGTAACGAAGTCGGCATGCGGCACCGGATTGGGATACGCGCCACCGGCAACCAGACCTGCGTAGTGGGCAATGTCGACCATGAACAAGGCGCCGTTTTCACGGGCAATGCGGGCCATGCGTTCAAAATCGATGTGCAACGAGTAGGCGGAAGCGCCCGCCACAATGAGCTTGGGCTTGCTTTCGCGTGCCAATTGCTCCAGACGCGCGTAATCGAGCACTTCGTCGGCATCCAGGCCGTACTGCAGGAAGTTATAGAGCTTGCCGGATTGATTGACCGACGCGCCGTGCGTCAAGTGACCGCCTTCGGCCAGACTCATGCCCAACACGGTATCGCCCGGCTTGAGTACCGCCTGGTACACGCCCTGGTTGGCCTGCGAGCCCGAATTCGGCTGCACGTTTGCCGCTTCGGCGCCGAAGATTTCCTTCAAGCGATCGATCGCGAGCTGCTCGATGACGTCAACGTATTCGCAACCGCCGTAGTACCGCTTGCCCGGGTAACCTTCGGCATATTTATTGGTCAACTGCGTGCCCTGCGCCTGCATGACGGCCGGGCTGGCGTAGTTTTCCGAAGCGATGAGCTCGATGTGCTGTTCCTGGCGGACGTCTTCTTTCTGGATGGCTGCCCAGACGTCGGGGTCCACCTGATCGATGGTGCGGGTGCGGTCAAACATGACGGTTCCTGAAGCGGTGACTTGAATTCGAAGCCATCTAGTTTACCCCGGTAGCCCGCACCATCCCAGGTAAAACCCTAAGCATGGTCGTTGTTTAACCACTTTTTTACGCTTGGCTTCCCTCGACGAAAAAGCGGCTCATGTTGAGATGAGCCGCTTTCATAACCTGGTCGAATCGAGCCGCGATCAGGTGGAGGTGGCGCCGATCTGCTTGGGGGCCAGATTGGGATTGAGGGAATAGGTGCCCCGCACCGATGCATGCGCCAGCACCTTGCCCTGCATGGCCCGCAGCGCGTCTTCACCCGTAAACGAGCCATCGAGCTTGAGCGAGATCACATTGAGCGCGTACAGCGTGAAGATGTAGCGGTGCGCCACTTCATCGTTCCACGGCGGGCATGGGCCGTCGTAACCGAAGTACTCGCCGTTCATGTCGCGATCAGCGGCGAACCACTTGGTATAGCTGTTCAGGCCCTGGCGCGCGTCCATCGGTGCCAACGGCCCGCCCTTGCCGCGCGGCGTGATGCTGTTGGAAAACGTGCCCTCGTCGATCTCCCGCAGGGCCGGATTCAGGTCAACCAGCACCCAGTGGAAAAAATCCACGCGGGGCAGATCGGCCGGCACCGTGCGGCCCTCGACATTGACGTCGTCGGGCTTGCTCGGCACATCCGGGTCGTGGCAGATCAATGCAAACGACAGCGTACCCTCGGGGACGTCGTCCCACGAGAACTGCGGGTTGTAATTATCCGCCAGTACGACATGCGTATCCGGGTCGATCTTTGCGAACGCATAGCGCTCGGGAATCGCTTCGTTATCCGTGAAAGACAAGCTCGTGAGTTGCATGCGGGTCTCCTGCAGAAATTAAATTTCTACCTACTATGACCCCACCACGGTAACACGCGCGAACTTGCGTTTCCCCACCTGCAGCACGTATACGCCACCGTCGATTTGCAACGATTTGTCTTCGATCTTCGTGCCGTCCAGACGTACGCCGCCCTGCTCGATATTGCGTTGCGCCTCGGAGCCCGATGCGACCAATCCGGCTTCGCGCAGCAACTTCAGGATGCCGATGGGCGCGCCGGCAACGGTAACTTCCGGGATGTCGTCCGGGATGGCGCCATCACGGAAGCGCGCTTCGAACGTGGCAAGCGCCGCATCAGCCGCCGCTTTCGAGTGAAAGCGCGCGATGATTTCCTGCGCCAGCATGACCTTCGCATCGCGCGGATTACGCCCGCCATCGATCTCGGCCTTGAGTGCGGCGATGTCGTCGAGGCTGCGGAACGAAAGCAGCTCGAAGTAAGACCACATCAACGTATCGGAAATCGACATCAACTTGCCGAACATCGAATCGGGGCTTTCCGAGATACCAATATAGTTACCCTTGGACTTGGACATTTTCTCAACGCCGTCCAATCCCACCAACAGCGGCATCGTGAGAATGCACTGCGGCGATTGACCATATTCCTTCTGCAACTCGCGGCCTACCAGCAGATTGAACTTCTGATCGGTACCACCCAACTCAAGATCCGACTTCAACGCGACCGAGTCGTAGCCCTGCAAGAGCGGGTAGAGAAACTCGTGCACCGAAATGGGCACGCCGCCCTTGAAGCGCTTGGTGAAGTCGTCACGCTCCATCATGCGCGCAACGGTATACCGCGAGGCGAGCTGAATCAGGCCGCGCGCGCCCAACTCGTCGCACCACTCAGAGTTGTAGCGAATCTCCGTGCGCGCGGGATCCAGTACCTGACTGGCCTGGGCGTAATAGGTCTTGGCGTTTTCGGTGATCTGCTCGCGCGTGAGCGGCGGGCGGGTCGAATTGCGGCCGCTCGGATCGCCGATCATCGAGGTGAAATCGCCGATCAGGAAGATCACGGTATGACCGAGATCCTGCAACTGACGCATCTTGTTCAACACCACGGTGTGACCGAGATGGATATCCGGCGCGGTAGGATCCAGGCCCAATTTGATGCGCAGCGGCTTGCCCGTCTGCCGGCTTTGCGCCAACTTCTTGGCAAATTCCGATTCGACGAGCAACTCGTCGCACCCGCGGCGAACGATACGAAGATCGGCTTCGACTTCGGGCGAAATTGAAAATTCTGACTGCGTCATGGTCGGGGCTTTTACAGGGAGAAGACACCAGCAAGGTGTAAAAATTACGATTTTTGTCGAATTTTCAACACAGATGCGTTAGGATACAGCCCGAATCATAGCAACTCTCTCGGTTGCACCGATTCCGTAGCGTCTAGCTTCCTTTTTTTCGTAAGCGTGGATCTCCGTGATCCGGTGCGGCCGATGTGCCCCGCGTAAGCGGTGTGGCGTTTTGGCCCCGGTGAACCGATCCACGTTTCATCATCAAGGGTTCCCACACGATGACTCGTGGAATTTCAGATCTCACCGATCGCACTCCCCGCGCCACCTCTCCCTCGCTCGCCATCCCCACCAGTAGTGCCGCTGTCGCACCCACCTCGCCCCGCGTAGGTTGGTTTCGCCGCACGCTCGTCGTATCCGCTTTGGGCCTGTTTGCAGGCGCTGCGGCGATCGGCATGGTGAGCCAGCCGGATCGCACGGCAATGCCTGCAGCAAGTGTCGTGCAGAGCGTTCTGCCGATGACGGCCGATGCGATGTCGGTGAGCGCAAGCGTGGATACGCCTTATATCAGCGAAACTCGCATCCGCTCGGGCGATACGCTTGCTGCCGTGCTGCAGCGCCTCGAGCTCGACGAGCCTGGTCTGCAAACGTTTTTGACGCACGATGCCAGTGCGCGCAGCATCTACAAGCTTTATCCGGGCCGTTCGGTGCAAGCCGCCACCACTGCCGAAGGCAAGCTGGTCTGGCTGCGCTACATCCATACGCCGGGCAATGACAGCGAAGGCCAGGTCGTCACCAAGATGCTGCATGTCGTGCCGGAAGGCACGGGCTACGCCGCCGACGAGATCGCCGAAAATACCGACCGTCAAACGCGCGTGGCCGTGGGGACGATCAAATCATCGCTTTTCGGCGCGACCGATGCGGCCGGCATTCCCGATTCGATCACGCTGCAAATGGCGGATATTCTGAACGGCAAGGTCGACTTCCTGCGCGATCTGCGCCAGGGCGATCAATTTCGCGTCGTGTACGAAACCCGCTCCCACGACGGCCGCTATGCCGGCGCCGGCCGCGTGATGGCGGTGGAATTCATCAATCAGGGCAAAACGTATAACGCCGTCTGGTTCAGTGCCAACGGCAACGGCCAAGGCGCCTACTACGACTTTGACGGCACGAACCTGCGTGGCACGTTCCTTAAGACGGCACTCAAGTTCACGCGGATCAGTTCCACGTTCGGTGGCCGCATGCATCCGATTCACGGCCGCTGGATGGGCCACAAGGGCGTGGACTATGCGGCGCCTACCGGCACGCCGATTCATGCCGTGGCCGATGGGACGATCGATTTCGCCGGCACGCAAAGCGGCTACGGCAACATCATCGTCATCAAGCATTCCGACAAATACACCACGGCCTACGCTCACCAAAGCCGCCTGGCCGAGGGCATGCGCAAGGGCACGAAAGTGTCGCAGGGCCAGTTGATCGGCTACGTCGGCTCCACCGGCTGGGCCACTGGCCCGCATTTGCATTACGAATTCCGCGTCGATGGCCAGCCTATCGATCCTTTGGCTGCCGATCTGCCCATCGCGCGTACGCTCGACGCCAAGGAGCAGCAGGCCTTCAATCGGGCCGTGGAACCGTACAAACAGCAAATCGGCATGCTGGCGCAATTGCAAACCATCAGCCCCGATTCGTTGACCAACGTCGCGGCACGCTGATCAAGCACACGCCATACACGCCGCTCAAGCTGCGCCACGTCGCAGCTGACCGCAATCATCAGGAGGCCTTGTGCCTCCTTTTTCGTGGCCCACCCTTAGTTTTCGACGTTCGATTCTCAACGCTTCATCTCCGATGCCTTTTATCTGGTGGCGACAACCATGATCACATTCGACGGTTCCTACTTCATCGGCTTGATGTCGGGCACCAGCGTCGATGGCATCGATGGCGCGTTGATGCAGATGCGCGCAGCCTCAGATGGCAGCCTGCACCCGCATCAACTGGCACGTGCCAGTGTCGACATGCCGCCCGACCTTAGGCTTGAATTGCTCGCCTTGAATGAATCCGGATCGGACGAGTTGCATCGCGCAGCACTCGCGGCCAATGCATTGGTGCGCTGCTACGCGGATACCGTTGCGCAACTCCTCCATCGCGCGCGTATCGCACCCACCGATATCGTCGCCATCGGCGCGCACGGACAAACCGTGCGGCACCGTCCGCAAGAAGGCTACACGCTGCAATTGAACGCACCGGCCTTGCTTGCCGAACTCGCGCAGATCGCGGTGGTTGCCGACTTTCGTACCCGCGATGTCGCAGCAGGCGGTCAGGGCGCGCCGCTCGCACCGATTTTTCATCATGCCGTATTCAGCACGAACCGGCCGCGTGCGGTGCTCAACCTGGGCGGCATCGCCAATGTGACCGCGTTGCGGCCTGGTCTGCCCCCTATCGGCTTTGACACTGGACCCGCCAATGCGTTGCTGGATCTCTGGTGCCTGCGGCATACCGGTCAGCCGTTCGATGCCGATGGCGCATGGGGCCGCACAGGCACCTGCGACGACGCGCTGCTCGCCGAATGGATCGCGAGCGATGCCTGGCTTGCCGCTGCGCCACCCAAATCGACGGGACGCGATCATTTCAACGCCGAATGGCTCGATCAACGCATTCCGCACGGCTACGCCGCGCTTGCCACCTGGCGCGAGGATATCCAAGCCACACTGGTGCAGCTTACCGCCGCAACCGTCGCGCAGGCCGTTGCACAACAAGCGCCCGACGTGGAAGATGTGCTCGTGTGCGGCGGCGGCAGCCGCAATGGTGCCCTGATGCGCGCGCTTGGCGCACGACTGAACCGCCCGATCGCACTTACGGATACCGCCGGCGTGGCAGCGCAGGATGCGGAGGCCATGGCATTTGCATGGCTGGCGTACGCGCACTGCGCGCGTATCCCGGCGGGCATTCCAGCGGTCACCGGCGTGCGCGGCCCGCGCGTGCTTGGCGCCTACTACCCGGCCTGAGCGCCATCCCCGAGGACACCGAAACCGCAAGGTCCAGGACTCGGTCAGCCTGAATCCACTTCCCAGCAGCCAACAAAAAACCCTCGCGCAAGCGAGGGTTTTTGACTGCGGCACGGCACCGTCGCACGAACGGCCCTTAACTACCGCAATGACTTACACCGAGAACGACGAACCGCAACCGCACGTGGTGGACGCATTCGGGTTACGGATCACGAATTGTGCGCCTTCCAGGTCTTCCTTGTAGTCGATCTCGGCACCGACGAGATACTGGAAGCTCATCGGATCGACGAGCAATTGCACGCCTTCCTTGTCCAGTGCGGTGTCGTCATCGTTGATCACTTCATCAAACGTGAAGCCGTACTGGAAGCCTGAACAGCCGCCGCCCTGTACGAACACGCGCAGTTTCAGATCGGGATTACCTTCTTCCAGCAGCAGCTCTTTAACCTTTGCGGCGGCAGCGTCGGTAAAGACGAGCGGCGCGGGGGGAGCAGCTTGCAGGTCAACGGTTTCGGTCAAAGCATTCATGATGGTCACTCCTGGCCAAGTCGGCCAATATCCGGTCGGACGCAAAGCGCCCTGATGTGTTCACTATAGCCCAGTGCATCCCGGGATTCAAAATCTCAATTCAACAGACTGCGATGCGCGTACCGTCTTTCCCTCGAGAACGCTCACAACCAACGTCTCCGGGGTGAAACCGTCGGGTAAAGCCAACACGCCCTCGAGCCGCTGATACTGCTCGAACTTCAATCCCAACGTGTCGTTCCCGGGTTGGCTGGAAGCGGGCTTGGCCATGTCGAGCACCTTGGCCGCGATTGAACCGCTGGTGTCACGCAACGGCGCCAGCGTCACGGTGTGCACCCGATCGCGACCGGACTCGCGGCCCGAAGCGGTGATCTGCAGTCGGCCAACGAACGGTGTATCGGACGCTTTGCCGTTGCGCATGACCAGCACGCGGTATCCCAGGCCATTCGGCAATTTTTGAAACTCGGCGCCGCGCACAGCGACCGAGCCTTCGGGGCCCGCCGGCAGCAACTGCTCGTAAAAGGCCAATTGCTCGCGCACGCGACCCACATCGTTTTGCACCGCGGCGAGTTGCCGCTCGAGCTCCAGACGCGCACTGCGCTCGAGTGCCACTTCGCCATCGGCGACGTCAAGGCGGGTTTGCATGGCCTGAATGGCAGCCTCGCGCTCCCAGATCTTCGCATCAAGGCCGGCCATTTCCTGTGGCGAGCCGGGTTGACCCATGGCACTCGGCGAGACCGGCCGCTTGGCCAATAGCGCCGCGCCTGCACCGACCAGCATGCTGAGCACCACGACGGCGACCCAGGTCGCCCATCTCGGCCAGCGCATCAGACTGAGACCGTACAGGGTGGGCGTGAGTTCCCGCGCACAAAATCCGAGCGGTGCAGCCTATGACCATCTCGAGCGGGTGCAAATGCCGGGTACGGGGCGAAGCCTGCCGCGTACCCGGCTAGGGCTGCCAGAGCCGCGCGGCGGTGGGACGCCTGAGCGCCCACCTGCCCGGCGGCGACCGCCGCAACCGCCGCAACCGTTTTAAGGCAGCAGCGCAACGTGATTCAGGCCGGCCGTTTCGGGCAGACCAAACATCAGGTTCATGTTTTGCACGGCTTGGCCGGATGCGCCCTTGACGAGATTGTCTTGAATCACCATGACGATGAGCAGGTCGCCGCCATTCGGGCGTTCCACAGAAATGCGCAGCGTATTGGAGCCGCGCACCGAACGGGTTTCGGGCAGGCTGCCGGCGGGCATGACGTCCACAAACGGCTCGTTGGCGTAGCGCGCTTCAAACAGCGCCTGGAAATCCGTGTCGCGCGCTTCGGGCAGAATCCGCGCATAAAGCGTGGAAAACATCCCGCGAATCATCGGCACCAGATGCGGCACGAATGTGAAGCCAACCGGACCACCGGTGATCTTTTCAAGCTGCGCCTGGATTTCGGGATGATGGCGATGGCCCTTGACACCGTAAGCCTTGAAGTTGTCTGACGCTTCGGAAAACAGCGTGGCCACTTCAGCCTTGCGGCCTGCACCCGACACGCCTGATTTGCAGTCGGCGACCAGCGTTTGGGTATCCACGAGCACGTTGCCCGCTTCGATGAGCGGGGCCAGGCCCAGGATCACGGTGGTGGGGTAGCAGCCAGGGTTTCCGATCACCCGCGCGGCGGCAACCCGCTCACGATTGAGTTCCACCAGGCCGTAGACCGAATCCGCCAGGATCTCCGGGCAGGTGTGCGGAATTTTGTACCACTTCTCGAACACCGCCGTGTCCTGCAACCGGAAATCGGCGGCCAGATCGATAATGCGGACATCCGCATCCAACAAGGTTTGCGCCTGTGCCATGGCCACGCCGTGGGGCGTGGCGAAGAACACCACATCGCAATCGGTGAGCGCAGCGTTTTCAGGCGTCGTGAACTTGAGATCCACGTGCCCGCGAAGATTGGGGTACATCTCGGAGACGGGCATGCCCTCTTCTTTTCGCGAGGTAATGGCCGTCAATTCGACGTTCGGGTGCTGCGACAGCAATCGCAACAGCTCGACGCCCGTGTATCCGGTGCCGCCGACAATACCTACCTTAATGCGCTGAGAGACTTGGGACATGATGATCCGCTTCCTTGTACGAACAACGATTGTATCTTCGCAAAAAACAAAAAGGCCGCAATAGCGGCCTTTTTGACAGAGAACAGTTTAGCGCTTGCTGAACTGCTTCCGACGGCGCGCCTTGCGCAAACCGACTTTCTTTCGCTCGACTTCACGGGCGTCACGGGTCACAAAGCCCGCTTGCTTCAACGAAGGCTTGAGCGACTCGTCATAGTCGATCAGTGCACGGGTGATGCCGTGACGGATCGCGCCGGCCTGACCCGACTCACCGCCGCCGCGAACGTTGACTTTGAAGTCGAACGATTCGAGGTGACCCGTGAGGTCCAGGGGTTGGCGAACGATCATACGACCCGTTTCGCGAGCGAAGAATTCGTCGACGGGCTTGCCGTTGACGATGATCTTGCCCGATCCTTTCTTGAGGAACACGCGCGCCACAGAGGACTTGCGACGGCCGGTTCCGTAATTCCAGTTACCGATCATGGCGTTTCCTTAGAATTCCAGCGGCTTAGGCTGCTGGGCGGTGTGGGGATGCTCGGCACCCGCGTACACCTTGAGTTTCTTGATCATGGCGTAGCCAAGCGGACCCTTGGGCAACATGCCCTTGACCGCTTTCTGGATCGCACGACCGGGGAAACGCTGTTGCAGCTTTTCGAAGTTCGTTTCGCGGATACCGCCCGGGTACGTCGTGTGACGGAAGTACTTTTTGTCGGTGGTTTTCGCGCCGGTAACGACGATATCGGCAGCGTTGATGATGACGATATAGTCGCCAGTATCAACGTGCGGCGTGAATTCGGGTTTGTGCTTGCCACGCAGGCGGCGTGCGACTTCGCTGGCCACACGACCGAGGACTTTGCCCTTGGCGTCGATCACAAACCAGTCACGCGTGACTTCATGCGGCTTGGCCACAAAGGTCTTCATGATGGGTCCTAGATAAAAAATTGGGATGATGCCGCTCGGATAAAGCACCGAGCGCCGCCCCCTGATCCTTTGTCTCGTCTCGAGGCGTTATTAACCGCCCGTATACGCGTGTACTGCCGACAAAGCGAAAAGGAGAGCCCATGACTTTAGCACGCACCGCGCAGCCACACAAGGGCATATGCTGTCAAGACGATCGGGTGTTGTCGGCGCGCGATGCACGCCGCCCCGAAAATATTCCGATCTTCCCAGTCCATCGGGCCATCAGGCCCCGGCGATGGACATCCGCTCGATCAGGATCGAGCCGGTGCGTTTGGTGCCGCGCATGAGCGTATCGTTGCCGATGGCGACGATCTGCTTGAACATATCCGGCAGGAAGCCCGCAATGGTGACTTCTTCCACAGCGTGCTGGATCTCGCCGTTTTCGACCCAATAGCCGAATGCGCCGCGCGAATAATCGCCCGTAACGTAATTCACGCCCTGCCCGATCAGTTCGGTAACCAGAAAGCCGGTGCCCATTTTCTTGAGCATGCCGGCGAAGTCGTCGCCAGGCTGGGTTAGTCGCGAGGTCATGGTCAAATTGTGCGAGCCGCCGGCGTTGCCCGTAGACGGCATCCCCAGCTTGCGGCCGGTGTACGTCGACAGGAAATAACCTTGCAGCACGCCGGCCTGAACGACATCGCGGGCTTGCGTGCGCACGCCTTCATCGTCGAACGGCGAACTGCCCATCCCGCCATATACAAACGGATCTTCAGCGATATCGATGTGATCGGCCAGCACCGGCTTGCCCAACGAATCAACAAGGAAACTGGCGCGACGGTAAAGCGCCCCGCCGCTCGTGGCCTGGGTGAGCGCGCCCAGCAGGCCCAGCGCCAGCGGCGCCTCGAACAGCACCGGGAATTTACCCGTGCGAATACGGCGAGCCGAAAGACGCGACAACGCCCGTTCGGCGGCATAGCGGCCCACGGCTTCCGGGTCGGCCAACTTGGTCGCATCACGCTCGCTGGAATACCAAAAATCGCGTTGCATCCGATTGCCGCGCCCGGCAATCGGCGCGACCGACAAGCTGTGCCGCGAATAAGGATAGCCGCCCATGAAGCCGCGGCTGTTGCCCATGATGAACTGGCCCTCGTAGGCGCCGACGCTGGCGCCTTCGGTATTCGTGATGCGCGGATCGACGGCCAGGGCGGCACGCTCGGCACGCAGCGCCAGTTCGGCGGCCGCCTCCGTGGTCACGTCCCATCCGTAGTGCAGGCCGAGGTCGGGGTAGTCGGTGGCCAACATGTCGCTATCCGGCAGCCCGGCAGCGGGATCCTCGGCGGTATAGCGGGCGATGTGCCAGGCGGCCTCGACCGTTTCGCGCAAGGCGGCTTCGGAAAAGTCGGACGTCGACGCCGAACCGCGGCGCTGGCCGGCATACACCGTCACGTCGAGCGATCGGTCGCGCGTCTGCTCGACGGTTTCGACATCATTTTTGCGCACCGACACCGACAGCCCCAGGCTTTCGGAGACTTCGGCCGCGGCATCGGAGGCGCCGGTTTTCTTGGCATGGGCCAGTACGAAGGCCACGATTTCGGAAAAGCGCGCCGCATTGGCGGCGATCGGCAGGGAGGATGAGGAATTAGGCATTGCAGTCCACGGCAAAGAGACGGGTATCATAGCCAAGTCCGCCCTCTTCCCGTCTATTTTTGATGATCGCACCTTATAACGTCACCTCCCACGACGCCGACTACGTCCCCGACGAAATCGACGACCGCCCCAGCAAGTCGCAGATCAAGCGCGAAATGAACGATCTGCTCGATCTGGGCCGGGAGCTCGTCGAGCTGTCGAACGACCGGCTCAAGCAGTTGCCGATCTCCGAGCGGCTGTATGAGGCCATCCGCACGGCGCAGAAGGTGCCGCCGTCGACCCGCGAGGGCCGCCGCCGCGCAGTGCATTTCGTGGGCAAGCTGATGCGCGATGCCCCGGCCGATGAGATTCGGGCGCAGCTCGATACCTGGAAAAACGGCTCGCGCGAAGAAACCGCCGCGATGCACCGGCTCGAGTCGATGCGCGACCGACTGCTCACCAATGACGACACCCTGACGCAACTGCTGGAACGCAACCCCGACGCCGATATCCAGGCGTTGCGCGCAGCCATCCGCGGCGCGCGCAAGGAAGCGGAGCAGAACGTGCATCTGCAACCCGGGCAGGAACCGCAGCGCAAGCATTACCGCGCGCTGTTTCAAATGCTGAAGGGCATGCAGCATTAACGTTCGACCGTCCGCGACGGGTGCCACATGCGCATCCGCCGAGTCGTTTTTCTCTCCTCGCTCACCACTTTGCTCATGACCTCGCCTACCGATCTGCTCGACTGCGTTGAAATCGAAACCGCGCCCACGCCTACGCACAGCGTGATCTGGCTGCACGGACTGGGCGCCGACGCCAACGATTTCGTGCCGGTGGTGCCGGAACTGCGTTTGCCGAGTGCGTTGGCCGTGCGTTTCGTCTTTCCGAATGCGCCGGTACAGCCGGTCACGATCAATGGCGGCATGGTGATGCGCTCGTGGTACGACATTCTGGTCATGGATCTCGTGCGACAGGAAGATGCGGCGGGCATCCGCCGCTCGCAGGCAGCCATCGAAGCGCTGATCGCACGCGAAAACGAGCGCGGCATTCCCACGGAGCGCATCGTGTTGGCCGGCTTCTCGCAAGGCTGCGCCATGACGTTGCACACGGGCTTGCGTCTGAAAGAAAAGCTGGCGGGCATGATCGGCCTGTCGGGCTACCTGCCGCTGATCGACATGGCCGCTTCCGAACACACCCCCCACAACACCGATACGCCGATCTTTCTGGCGCATGGCACGTACGATCCCGTGGTGGCGCTGGTGCGCGCAGAAGCGTCCCGCGAGCGACTGACACAGCTGGGATACACAGTGGAGTGGCACACATATCCGATGCCGCACGCCGTCAATCCGCAAGAGATCGCCGATATCGCCGCGTTCCTGCGCCGCGTGCTGGTGTAGCGGGAAAAGCCCGCTTTATGGTGTGAGAGGCCAAGCCCTCTTCAAGCGATCGCCGGCCCCGCCGGCGCTTCCGGCTCCAGATCGAGCCACACGCGCCGCATGGTTGGGTCGTCGTGATCGCGGTCGTTCTTGAATCCCAGGCTCGTCATCAACGACAGCATCGGCCGATTGGCGGCCAGTACCAGCCCATCGATATAAGCCAGGTGCTGTTCGCGGGCAGCGTCGATCAGCGCCGTCATCAACGCCTTGCCCAATCCGCGCTGCTGCCAATCGTCTGCCACCACCAACGCATACTCCGCACCGCGCCCATCCGGATTGCGCAGATAGTGCGCCAATCCGATGATCACCTCATGCGGATGCCCGCGGTTTTCAGGGTTGGGCACCTGCGTGGCGGCGACCAGGGCCAGCTCACGGTGATAGTCGATTTGCGTATAGCGGGCGACGAGTGTGGGCGTGAGTTCGCGCATCATCGACACGAACCGCATGTAGCGCGACCGCTCCGAGAGTTCGCGGATAAAGGTCTGAAGGGCCGATCCATCCTCGGGACGAATCGGCCGCAGCGTCCAGCGCAGCCCATCCTCGAATCGCCGCGCCTGCACGTAGCGCGCGGGATACGGATGAATCGCCATGTGCGGGTACCCGCTCGCCTGCGGGAGTTCGGTCACCGGCTGCGCCGTAAGCACGATCTTCACCGCGCCGGCGTACAGGCCGTTCTCACCCACATACAGCGGATCGATTTCCAACACGTCGACGTCGGGGAGCTCGGCGGCAATCTCGGAAACGTCCATCACGGCCCGCTGCAGGATCTCGGACGTGTCTTCGTTCACACGCGGTGCCAGCACGTGACGCCACACGCGGCTGCGCGCGATGAGCTGGCGCGCCAGGAAATGATTGAGGGGCGGCAGATCCATGCCGCGATCGCTCAAGCTGAGGATGGCATCCGGACCGCCGGCGCCGAAGCGCAGCACCGGCCCGAAATGATCGTCACGGCGTAGCCGGATGGCCATCGGCCGAGGCAGCGCCCCCTCGATCGGCTTGCCGGTGGCGGTGAGCGCCTGAACCGGTGCCCGAAAGGCGGCCAGCAATGCCCAGCATGCCTCGTGCGACAGCTCGAGGTGCCCGGCTGCGCGGGCGGCGGCGATGATGGCGCGGGCGGCGTCCAGATCGGCGCGATAAGCGCGCGTGTCCGGCGGCTGGGTTTGCAGCAGCAATTGCTGGTTGTAGTAGTGCGCCGAGAGGACGCCGAGCGCATCGGCAGCGGATTCGGGTGTGCGAAACGCGGGCGTGCCGGCATCGTCGAGAATGCGCCGCAAGGGGCGCATGCCGGCGTCGCCCATGAAACAGGTCACCACGGGCTTGCGGGCGCGCGGCGCCAACACGGCCAACTGCGCCGCCACAGCGGGTAGATCGGCCAGGGCGTCAGGTGCCAACAGCACCAGCAAGCCGTCCACGCCGGTATCGTCCAGCACGATGTCGACGATCGCCTGCATGCGCTCGGCCGTCAACGGCACATAGGTGATGACGGGATTGTCGATGGCCGCGTCGGGTTCGAGCTGCTGGGCGAGCGCACGCTGGGTCGCAGACGACAATTCGGCGCGCTGGATCGCGGCCTCCGGCCCAATCAGGTCCAGGGCCAACTGCGGCGGTCCGCTGCCGTTGGAAATCAACGCCACGCGCTGCCCGCGCGGGCGGCGGTTATAGCCCAGCACCTTCACCGCCGAAAACAACTGCACGAAATAACGCACGCGCACCGCGCCTGCGCGGCGCAAGGCGGCGTCGAACACCGCATCGCTGCCCTCGGCATCGTGACGGCCCGCCTTGAGTACCACCACCGGCTTGACGCTGGCGGCCGCACGCATTGCACTCATGAACTCGCGCGCCGGGCCCACATCTTCGATATACAGCGCAATGCTGTCGGTACGCGGATCGGACGCCAGGTAATCCAGCACTTCAGCCAGCCCGACGACCGCCTCGTCGCCCAATGCCACCGCGGTGGAAAAGCCGATGTGAACGTCGTCGGCCCAATCCATGACCGCCGCCATGATGGAACGCGACTGCGCCACCAGTGCCACCCGGCCAATACGCGCAAGCGCCGGATGCTGACTGAAGTTGAAACCGGCATGAGAACGCTGCACGCCAAACGATCTTGGCCCCAGCACCTGGCAATCGTGCGCGCGCGCCCACTCGCGGCAGAGCGCCGCCGTGCCGCGCGGGTAAGGGTCGGGCAGCGGATGCGGCAGGAGGATGAGTCCGCGCGGCGCGCCGGGCGCCAGACGGCGCAGCGTTTCGGGCAACACCGCGGGGGAAACGCACACGAGTGCGAGGTCAGGCCGCGCGCCGGGATCGACCCCTTCGAATACATCCGGCATGTCGGGCGCAATGCCCTCGCCGCACATCACCATCGTCGTGCACGACTTGAGCGCGGCAGGCAGCCACTGCGCTACCGGCAAGGGGCGATCGGTGACGACCACGAGCGACCGGGGTTCGAATAATGGAGCCAGGGCGTGACGCAACATGGGTGTGAACGCGCTCTACTCTAAAATGGGGGTTATCCGTAACGATACACCGCCTCAAGGTTATGACTTCTTCCGCTCCCAACGCTATCCGCACGCGCTTCGCCCCCTCCCCCACCGGCTTCCTGCATTTGGGCGGCGCGCGCACCGCGCTGTTCTCGTGGGCGTTCGCTCGGCACCACAAGGGCGTGTTCGTGCTTCGCATCGAGGATACCGATGTGGAACGCTCCACACCGGAAGCCGTGCAGGCAATTCTGGACAGCATGCAGTGGTTGGGCATGGGCCCGGACGAAGGCCCGTTCTACCAGATGCAGCACATGGATCGCTACCGCGAAGTCGTCGCGCAAATGCTGGCCGCCGGCACCGCCTATCACTGCTACAGCTCGCCCGACGAAGTGGAAGCCATGCGCGAGAAAGCGCGTGCCGAGGGACGCAAGCCGCGTTATGACGGCACATGGCGGCCCGCGCCCGGCAAAACCTTGCCCCCGGTGCCCGAAGACCGCCGCCCGGTCGTGCGCTTCGCCAACCCGCAATCGGGCGTGACGAGCTGGGACGACATGATCAAGGGCACGATCACGTTCGATAACGGCGAACTCGACGACCTGATCATCGCGCGTCCGGATGGCACGCCTACCTATAATTTCTGCGTGGTGGTTGACGACTGGGACATGAAAATCACGCATGTGCTGCGCGGCGACGACCACGTCAACAACACCCCGCGTCAGATCAATATCCTGCGCGCCCTGGGCGCCACGCTGCCCGAGTATGGGCATGTGCCGATGATCCTGGGTCCGGACGGCGAGAAGCTGTCGAAGCGCCACGGCGCCGTCAATGTGATGGCCTACGACGACGAGGGCTATCTGCCCGAGGCGATGGTCAATTATCTGGCGCGCCTGGGCTGGAGCCACGGCGACGACGAATTGTTCACGCGCGACCAACTGGTGGCGTGGTTCGACACCAAGCATCTCTCGAAATCGGCGTCACAGTGGGATCCCAAGAAGCTCAATTGGGTAAACGCGCATTACATCAAGCACATGGACGACGCTGAATTGGCCGCCCGCGTAGCACCGCGGATCGTCAAACGCGGCGGCAACCCGGACGCCACCGATCTGCCCGCCGTGATGGGGCTGCTGAAGGATCGTGCCGAAACGCTCGAGCAGCTGGCCGATGGTGCCATGCTCTTCTGCGGCGAATTCAAAGGCGCCCCGGCCGAACTGGCCGCCCAGCATCTGACCGATCCGGCCCGTGAAGCGCTGCGTGACTTCGCGCAACGTGCCGCAAATGTCGAGTGGACGCGTGAAGCGTTGTCGGCCACGATCAAGCAGGTATTGGCGGATCGCGGCATGAAGATGCCGCAATTGGGCATTCCTCTGCGCATCGCCGTGACGGGGCAACAGCAAACGCCGGCCATCGACGCGGTGCTGGCCATCCTGGGCCGCGACACGGTGCTGGCGCGCTTGGGCAGCGTATGAACGGGCGGTAGCCCACACAGGCTGCGCCACCCCGAGCGCACCACAAAAAGCCGGAACCTAGCGTTCCGGCTTTTTTTTTGCTCAACGCATGGCGTTCGGTATCGGGCCGAACGCTTTTTCGGGGTAGCGTCAGGCGCCCCCCTTGCCGGCTCAGCTCAGGCGCTTGCCTGGGTGCTCACTTCGGTGCTCACTCAGGTGCTCACTCAGGTGCTCACTCAGGTGCTTACTCAGTTGCTTACTTTGGCGCTCACAATCGCCGCGTAAAGACGCGTGCGCTACACGGCACGTCCTTTACGCCGCAATGCTGCGCCAAACGCGAGTCCCAGCAGCGGCAGCAGCAAGGCCGAACTGCCGAAGATCCAAACGGCCCCCGCCGCATCGACCAGCATGCCGGCGATCGCCACCCCTACGGCCTGCCCCATGAAGAGACACGAGGCAAACCACGCCACCGCCGTGCCGCGCGCTTCCGGCACCATTTGCGTGGCATTGGTTTGCAAGGTGGCGTGCAGCAGGTAATAACCGAAGCCGGCCAGCACGCTTGCCGCCAGGCTTACCGCCCAGATCGGCCCGATCAGATACAGCAGGAACGCCAGCCCCAGCACAAAGCCACCGGCCATGACCATGCCGCTTTCGCCCAATCGCGCCACCACCCGGCGCGCGACCACGGTGTAGGCAAGGCCGCCGGCGGCATACACCGCGACCACGGCGCCTGCCAAGGTGAGCGACAAACCGAAGCGGGTGTGAAGATATGCCGGCGCAAAGGCCAATGAACCGAACACCAGCAGACCTTCGATGAACACGGTGGCCAACACCACGCGCGCCCACGGCGTGCGCCAGACGACGGCCGCTTGCGCCACGAAGCGGGGCCGTGCCTGCCCGCCGGTAGGCACATCGTGCGTCTCGCGCTGGCGCCGCAACTCGCGCTGCAGCAGCACGCCCACCACGAGATAGCCCACCACCAGCAGGGCGAAAGCCCAGCGCCAGCCGACCGTGTCGGCAAACACGCCGCCCAGCACCTGGCCGGTCGACATGCCCAGAATGGTGCCCGTCAAAAACCGCGCCAGCGTTTCCTGCCGGCGCTCATACGGCACGTTATCGCCGATCCACGCCATCGAGAGCGGCACGATGCCCGCGCCGGCCGCACCGGACACCGCGCGCGCGGCGATCAATACCGGTAACGAACTGGCCAGCGCCGCGACCGAGCTCCCGATCGCGCACGCCAACGTGGCGAATGCAATCACCCGGTATTTGCCGTAGCGATCGCCCACAGGCCCGAAAACGATCTGCACGAAGCCGTAGGCCACCGCGAAGGCAGTGACCACATAAGCGGCACCGCCGGTGGTGGTGCCGAAATCGAGGGCGAGCTGCGGCAGCATCGCATCGCAGACCCGGAACGCGCTGGAGCTGACGAACGCTGCCAGCGCCAGCAGCGTGATCGCCCGCCGTTCGTCGGCGGGGTTCAAGGCAGACGGTAGTTCGGCGCCATCTTCTTGGCCGATGACGACTGCCCGCCCTTGATGTCTTCGCGCAGCGTCATGCGTTGCGCATCGACGCGCTCGACGCGATAACGATTGCGATAGATGGGATCTTCGATATCGACCGGTTCGCCGTTGGAGCGCGTCGTCTGCATCGTGTAGATGCCGTTCGTGTAGGTCCAGCATCCCGTTTCACGCAGCGCCGGACGAACCCGCTTGCCCACTTTGAGCTGCGATTCGTAGCTCATGGTGCCGTCCGGCTTGAGCACCGTCACGGTCTGCATTTGACCGGCCATCCCGCGCGGCGTCGACACCGCATACCACGTACCAACCAAGGGGCTCGACGCCTCTTGCGCCTGGCATGCAATCACGCCGGCGGCATTGGCCGACGCAGCGCCGGAAGCGGCACTGGCGGGCGGCGCGGCGGGTTTCTTGACAGCGCAGCCAGCAAGGGCCAACGCGGCGCATGCGCCCAAGACGGCATGCGTAAGAGGACGACTCATCAACACGTTCAAAACCTTTTGAATACGCGGCACCGCAAGGCGCGTGGCCACTCACGCACTCTAAATAGCCTGCCGCGAAGACGCAATATCGCGTTTGGCGCTAGTGCAATTGCGCAACACTTGGTATGGACTCGGTGTGCCTTGGTGTGGACTCGATGCTCGCTCGATCTGCGCTCGATGTGCGCTCGGCATGCACGCGTTATGCATTCAAGCGCTCCGCACCCCGGCTTCTACAGCGGCAGCTTCACGTCGTGCTTGATCTCGCGCAGCGCCACGATCGTGCGCGTTTGACGAATCCCGGGCAGGTTGAACAGGAACCGATGCAGAAACCGATCGTAGTCTTCGGCGCTCTCCACAAGAATCTTGAGCAGGAAATCCGAGTCGCCCGTGACGGCATAGCACTCGAGAATTTCCGGCGCGTCGCGAACCGATCGTTCGAAGTGCTCCACCACGCTGGTGGAATGCCGTTCGAGGCTCACATGCGCAAACATGCACGCCTTCAAATCCGTCTTCGACCGGTCGACGTGGGCACCGTAGCCCACGATCACGCCTTGCGCCTCGAGTGCCTTGACCCGCCGCCACACGGGCGCGGCCGACAAACCCACTTTTTCCGAGAGCTGCTGCGCCGAAGCGCGGCCGTCCTCCTGCAGTGCACGCAGGATCCCCAAATCCGTCTTATCCATGTCCCCTCCTTTTGATTGGCCAACGTGTTCGTCACTCACGCCCGACCGAATCCTTGTCGATCGATGCGAGCAGCCGGTGCGCCGAAGGTTTCAGCAACGCTCAAACGCCTCCCGACACCCGAACATCGGATTTTGAGGCCAACAGCCGTTATATGGCCATCAAACGAAACATTCATTTCAAATCATAGGGAATTCACGCGTCGATTACGCAATAAAACCCTTGTGCGAGAAGCCTATCATGGCTAAAACGAGGAGACATGCCCAATGGACGGCACCCGCCATACCGATCTGGATTCGCACCCTGCCGCGCCAGGCAATGCAGCACTTGAACCTGAAGCATCCACTGCCGCATTTCCGGCCACTGCAGCACGTGGTGCCGCCCTGCCGGCAGATGCCCCACACGACGCTGCGCAAGCTTCCAGTGAGCTGGACACCGATTACGCCCTGAGCGACAACCTGTCGCGCACCAGCGGCCGCATCTTCCTCACCGGCACGCAAGCCCTCGTGCGCATGCTGCTCACGCAACATCGCCTCGATCGCGCGGCTGGCCTGAACACCGCCGGGTTCGTGAGCGGCTATCGCGGCTCGCCCCTGGGTGGTGTCGATATGGCGTTGTGGCGCGCGAAGAAGGCGCTCGACGCCGAAAACATCACGTTCGTACCGGCCATCAACGAAGACATGGCCGCGACGGCCCTCATGGGCACGCAGCAGGCGGGCATGCGCCAGGATCGCACGGTCGATGGCGTCTTCGGCATGTGGTACGGCAAGGGTCCGGGCGTGGATCGCGCCGGCGACGCGTTGCATCACGGCCATGCGGCAGGTGCCTCGCGCCACGGCGGCGTGCTTGTGGTGGTGGGTGACGACCACACGGCCGTGTCCTCGTCGATTCCGCACGCAAGCGAACCATCGCTGATCGGCTGGCAAATGCCGATCCTCAATCCGTCGACCGTGGCCGAGTATGAAACCTACGGCTTATATGGATGGGCGTTGTCGCGCTATGCCGGCGCATGGGTCGCCTTCAAGGCCTTGTCGGAAACCATCGAAAGTGGGCGTGCGTTCGACGTCTCGGCACCGGCTCAGTTCGCCATGCCGCCTGCGGCCGATGCCGACGATCTCGAGTATGGCGCCCGCGATTTCCTGTCGCTGGCCATCGAGGCCCGCATCGATCGGCGCATGTTGGCGGTGGCAGATTTCGCGCGCACGCACAGCATCGATACCGTCGTGCGCGCCGCACCTGGCGCCCGCATGGGCCTGATCACCGTCGGCAAAGCGCATCTGGACGTCATGGAATTGCTGGCCCGCGCCGGGCTTGACGATGCCGAGGGCACCGACGCCTTGCGTATCTACCGCCCCGGCCTGACCTGGCCGCTGGATCGCGATCGTCTGCTGGCCTTTGCCGAGGGCCTGGACCACATCATGGTGGTCGAGGAAAAAGGCGCCGTCGTCGAAACGCAGGTCAAGGAGATGCTTTTCAACCGCGCCACCCGCCCAAGCGTGGTCGGCAAGCGCGACATGGATGGCGCAGGCCTCATTCCGTCGGCCGGCCAGTTGCGCCCGTCGTTGCTGGCCGCCCCCCTGCTGCGCTGGATCGCGGCCCATGGCGGCGCCGATCGTCTGGCGCATCTCGCGGCATTCACCTGTCCGGAATCGCTCAACAACGACGCGGATGGCATGCGTCGCAAGCCCTACTTCTGTTCGGGCTGTCCGCACAACACCTCGACCAAGGTGCCGGAAGGCAGCCAGGCGCAGTCCGGCGTGGGGTGCCATTACATGGCCGCGTGGATGGACCGCGACACGGGCGGACTCACGCAAATGGGCGGGGAAGGCGTCGATTGGGTTGGCCTGTCGCGCTATACGACCATGCCACATGTGTTCCAGAACATGGGCGAAGGCACGTACTTCCACTCGGGTTACCTGGCCATTCGCCAAGCCGTTGCCGCCAATGCCACCATCACCTACAAGATCCTGTTCAATGACGCAGTCGCGATGACGGGCGGTCAACCGGTCGACGGCCCCATCTCCGTGCCGCAGATCAGCCGGCAAATGTCCAGCGAGGGCGTCAAGCGCGTCGTCGTCACTTCCGACGAGCCCGAAAAATACGCTGGTGTGGACATGGGTGCGGGTGTCGTGGTGCATCACCGCCGCGAACTCGATCGCCTGCAACGCGAGTTGCGCGAGATTGCAGGCGTGACGATCCTGATTCACGACCAAACCTGCGCCGCCGAAAAACGCCGCCGCCGCAAGAAGAACGCTTACCCCGATCCCGCCCGCCGACTGGCGATCAACACCGCCGTGTGCGAAGGCTGCGGCGATTGCGGCGTGCAGTCGAACTGCCTGTCGGTGGTGCCGGTCGAGACACCGTATGGCCGCAAACGCGCCATCGATCAATCGAGCTGCAATAAAGACTACAGCTGCGTCGACGGCTTCTGCCCGAGTTTCGTGTCGGTAATGGGTGGTGCGCCCCGCAAAACCGCCGCCCCCCAGGCGGAGCGCACGCGCCTGGCCGACGCGATCGCCACCCTGCCCCTGCCCGCGCCCGCGTCACAAGACGGCGTATACAGCCTGCTCGTGGCCGGCATGGGCGGCACCGGCGTGATCACGATCGGCGCACTCGTGTCGATGGCCGCGCACCTGGAAGGCCGCAGCACCTCGGTGCTGGATCTCACCGGCCTGGCGCAGAAGGGCGGCACGGTGATCAGCCATATCCGCATCGGTACGGCTCAGGCGGCCCCCGGCCCCGTGCGCATCGACTGGCAGCAAGCCGATACCGCCATCATGTGCGACCCGGTGGCCGCGGTATCGCCCGAATCGCTGGGCGCGCTGCGCCACGGTCACACGCATGTGATCGCCAATACATATGTGGCACCGCTCTCCGAATTCACGCGTAATCCGGATGCGGCCTTTCGCCCCGAGTCGCTGCTGGCCAAGATCCGCCATGCCGTCGGCGAGGCGCACGCCGAATCGCTCGATGCCCATCAGATCGCGGTTGCGCTGTTCGGCGACAGCATTCTCTCGAACATCTTCCTGCTCGGCTACGCCTGGCAGCGGGGCTGGGTGCCGGTGTCGCATGCCGCGCTCAAGCGCGCCATCGAACTCAACAACGTGGCGGTGCAAAAGAACACCGAAGCTTTCGACTACGGCCGGCTGGCGGCACAGCAGCCGGAGGCGCTCGCTGCTGCGTTGCGCCCCGCCGCCCAAGTGGTGCAACTGACGATTCCGGAATCGTTCGATAAGCGTCTGGCTCGCGGCATTGCCGATCTCACCCGCTACCAGGACGCCGCCTATGCTCGCCGATACGAAGCGATCGTGCGTGGCGTAGCCGAACGCGAACGCGCCGTGCATCCGGATGGCGCATTGCGTCTGGCGCCGGTCGTGGCGCGCGAGCTCTATCGGCTGATGGCCTACAAGGATGAGTACGAGGTCGCTCGCCTCTTTACGGACGGCGCCTTCGAAGCGCAACTCGGCGCGCAATTCGAAGGCGACTACAGCCTGCGCTTTCATATGGCGCCGCCGCTCCTGGCCCGCAAGGATCCTCGCACCGGGGTACCGCGCAAGATGACATTCGGTCCGCGCATGATGCCGGCCCTGCGACTGCTGGCGCGGTTCAAACGGGTGCGCGGCACATGGCTCGACCCATTCGGCTACACTGCCGACCGCCGCACGGAACGCGCGATGATCCAGACCTATGTCGCGGCCATCGACACGCTCTGCGGCAGGTTGGACGCCGCCCGCCTGGGCGAGGCGGTGCGTATCGCCAGCCTGGCAGAAAAAGTGCGAGGCTACGGTCACGTGAAAGATAAGAACATTCTTAAATTTCATGAAGACTTGAGTCGCGCACTGCAGGCCTACGATATGCCTCATTCTCCGGTCGAAGATCTACGAAAAACCGCTTGAAACGGCATTCTAAGTAGTCACTTCGCCCGCCGTGCAGGCTCTGCGCGCCGGGCGATTTTGTTTTTTCCAAGGCAGGTTCGAATTTGCATTTTTCGTCGGGTTCGTCAAGTAAACTTTAGACTTGATCCGAACGGCCAAGGTCACTAGAATTGGTGCCGACGCCACGGGCACACACCACATCTAGTGGCTGGAGAGGGAAAAAGTCTAATCCTTCTAGCGCGCCGCAGTCGTAGTTGACTCACCCGTCTCACGATTTCCAGCATCACCCCACTTACTTCGGAATTGGCCTTCGATGGGCCGATTCCTTCATCACGCATTCCACGCACACTAGGAGCTTCCATGCAGACGACCTCCTCTACCGAGACACGGCAAGGTGCCGTTCCCCAGCAGTCGAAAGACGGCGCCCAGGCGCCCGCCGGGCAATGGGGCAGCTTTAACATCATTCGCCGCAACGGTTCCGTCGTACCGTTCGAGCCCAGCAAGATCGCGATCGCATTGACCAAGGCCTTCCTGGCGGTCAACGGCGGCCAGGGCGCCGCCTCCGCCCGCGTGCGCCAGCTCGTCGAAGAGCTCACCCGCCAGTCGGTGTCTGCCCTCGTGCGCAACCGCCCCAGCGGCGGCACGTTCCATATCGAAGACGTCCAGGATCAGGTCGAACTGGCGCTGATGCGCTCGGGCGAACATGACGTGGCGCGTGCCTACGTGCTGTACCGCGAGAAGCGCACGCAAGAGCGCGCCGCGACCGCCGGCACGGCTGCCCCCGCCCCCAAGAACGAACTCGGTCTGAACATTACGGATAACGGCGTGAAGCGCCCGCTGGATCTGGCGTCGCTGCGCGACACCATCGACGCCGCGGGACTCGGCCTGACCGAGTTCATCGACACCGAAGCCATTCTTAAAGAAACCATCAAGAACCTGTACGACGGCATCCCCGTCGACGAAGTGTTCAAGTCGGCGATTCTGTCGGCACGCGCGCTGGTCGAAAAAGATCCCGCCTACAACCAGGTCACGGCCCGTCTGCTGCTGCACACGATCCGCAAGGAAGTGCTGGGCGAAGAAGTGCGCCAAGGCGCGATGAACGAGCGCTACGCCGTCTACTTCCCCACGTTCATCCAGCGCGGCATCGACAACGGCCTGCTCGACGCCAAGCTTGCAACGTTCGATCTGGATCGTCTGGGCAAGGCCCTGAATGCCGATCGCGATCTGCAATTCGGCTACCTCGGTCTGCAAACGCTGTATGACCGCTATTTCCTGCACATTCGCAACACCCGCATCGAATTGCCGCAGGTGTTCTTCATGCGCGTGGCCATGGGCCTGGCGCTGGGCGAAAAAGACCGCGAAGCGCGCGCCATCGAGTTCTACGAGATTCTTTCCTCGTTCGACTTCATGAGCTCCACGCCCACGCTCTTTAACGCCGGCACACTGCACTCGCAGTTGTCGTCGTGCTATCTGACCACCGTGGCCGATAACCTCGAAGGCATCTACGACGCGATCAAGGAAAACGCCTTGCTGGCCAAGTACGCCGGCGGCCTGGGCAACGACTGGACGCCCGTACGCGCGCTGCGCAGCCACATCAAGGGCACCAACGGCGAAAGCCAGGGCGTCGTGCCGTTCCTGAAGGTCGTCAACGACACCGCCGTCGCGGTCAACCAGGGCGGCAAGCGCAAGGGCGCCGTGTGCACGTACCTCGAAACGTGGCACCTGGATATCGAAGAATTCCTGGAACTGCGCAAGAACACGGGCGACGAGCGCCGCCGCACGCACGACATGAACACGGCGAACTGGATTCCCGATCTGTTCATGAAGCGTGTGATGGAAAACGGCGAATGGACATTGTTCTCGCCGTCGGACACGCCGGACCTGCACGACAAGGTCGGCCGCGCCTTCGAGGCCGCTTACCTGGGCTACGAAAACAAGGTCGCCACCGGCGAGCTGACGCTCTTCAAGAAAATGCCCGCCATGACGTTGTGGCGCAAGATGCTGTCGATGCTGTTCGAAACCGGCCATCCCTGGATCACGTTCAAGGACCCGTGCAATATCCGTTCGCCCCAGCAACACGTGGGCGTCGTGCACAGCTCGAACCTGTGCACCGAGATCACGCTGAACACGAACGAGTCGGAGATCGCGGTCTGCAACCTGGGTTCGGTCAACCTGGTCGCTCACATGAAACCGTCGGCCAACGGCGGCTTCGAGCTGGATCACGCCAAGATCGAGCGCACGGTGAACATCGCCATGCGCATGCTCGACAACGTGATCGACATCAACTATTACGCCGTCGACAAAGCGGCGAACTCGAACAAGCGTCACCGCCCGGTGGGCATGGGCATCATGGGCTTCCAGGATTGCCTGCACATGATGCGTCTGCCGTACGCCTCGCAGGGCGCCATCGAATTCGCCGATCGCTCGATGGAAGCGGTGTGCTATTACGCATACTCGGCGTCGAGCAAGCTGGCCGGCGAACGCGGCCGCTACGAATCGTTTGCCGGTTCGCTGTGGGATCGTGGCATCCTGCCGCAAGACACGCTCGCCCTGCTCGCCGAAGAGCGCGGCGGTCACGTCGAAGTGGATACGTCGAGCACGCTCGATTGGTCCGCGTTGCGCGCCAGCATCAAACAAAACGGCATGCGGAATTCGAATTGCGTCGCAATTGCCCCAACGGCGACGATTTCCAATATTATTGGTGTATCTGCGTGCATCGAGCCGACATTCCAAAACTTGTACGTCAAATCGAATCTCTCCGGCGAGTTCACGGTCGTTAACGAGTATCTCGTTCGCGATCTCAAGAAGCTCGGTCTCTGGGACGAAGTCATGGTCGCCGACCTCAAGTACTTCGACGGGAGCCTTTCCCGCATCGATCGCGTACCGGCCGAATTGCGTGGCCTTTATGCCACCGCATTTGAAGTTGAGCCGAACTGGCTCGTCGAATGCGCCTCGCGTCGCCAGAAATGGATCGACCAAGCGCAATCGCTCAACATTTACATGGCAGGCGTGTCGGGCAAGAAGCTCGACGACACCTACAAGCTGGCTTGGCTGCGTGGTCTGAAGACCACCTACTATCTGCGCACCATGGGTGCAACGAGCGCCGAGAAGTCCACGGGTCGTGGCGGCGAACTGAACGCCGTATCGTCGGGCGGGCAAAGCGGTGTTGCCGCTGTTGCCGCCGCTCCCAACTTGCCGGAACCGGAAGTCGTCGGCGCGGCCTGCACGATGCGACCCGGTGACGCCGGGTTTGACGAGTGCGAAGCCTGCCAATAACCGACGCTGGAGAAAGCATTCATGATTAATTGGGACGACGAACCTCTCGCCACGCAACCCGCTCCGACGCCCGCGTCGGGTCGCGGGCCTGCCCAGGCCGAGCCGGTGCGCGCGGCAAGCAACGCGTTCAACGACGCGGCACTGCCTCAGCCCGCCCCCGCCACTGCCGAACCGGAAGTGGACGAAGCCGCCACGGCGCATCGCGTCAAGGCGGCCGACAAGCGCATCATCAACGGCATGACCGACGTCAACCAACTGGTGCCGTTCAAGTACAAGTGGGCGTGGGAAAAATACCTCGCCACCTGCGCCAACCACTGGATGCCGCAGGAAGTGAACATGTCGCGCGACATCGCACTGTGGAAGAACCCCAACGGTCTGACCGACGACGAGCGCCGCATCGTCAAGCGCAACCTGGGTTTCTTCGTGACGGCCGATTCGCTGGCTGCCAACAACATCGTGCTGGGCACCTATCGCCACATCACCGCGCCTGAAGCGCGCCAGTTCTTGCTGCGCCAGGCGTTCGAAGAAGCGATTCACACGCACGCTTATCAGTACATCGTCGAAAGCCTGGATCTGGACGAAGCGGAAATCTTCAACGCGTACAACGAAGTGCCTTCGATTCGCGCGAAAGACGAGTTCCTGATTCCGTTCATCGACGCCATCGCCGATCCGCATTTCAAAACGGGCACGCCCGATGCGGACCAGACGCTGTTGAAGTCGTTGATCGTCTTCGCATGCCTGATGGAAGGACTGTTCTTTTACGTGGGCTTTACCCAGATTCTGGCGTTGGGCCGTCAGAACAAGATGACCGGCGCCGCCGAGCAGTACATGTACATCCTTCGCGATGAATCCATGCACTGCAACTTCGGCATCGATCTGATCAATACGGTGAAGCTCGAAAATCCGCATCTCTGGACGCCGGCATTCCGCGAAGAAATTCGCGAACTCTTCCGCAAAGCGGTCGAACTGGAATACGCTTACGCCGAAGACACGATGCCGCGCGGTGTTTTGGGTTTGAATGCACCGATGTTCAAGTCGTATCTTCGCTTCATTGCAAACCGTCGTTGCCAGCAAATCGGTATCGAGCCGCTCTACGCGCAGGAAGAAAATCCCTTCCCGTGGATGGCCGAAATGATCGACCTGAAGAAGGAACGCAACTTTTTTGAAACACGCGTGATCGAATATCAGACCGGAGGCGCGCTGAACTGGGAGTGATCCCTGGTCGGGGTGTTCGGACACGTTGAATAAAGCGGTACGCAAGCGGGTGATCCCGTGCGCGTACCGTCGCCATTTGAAATGGCCCGCGTCAACCGCGGGGGCCAGTTCAAATGGCTGTGCCGTATTCATTAGCGCACACCACTTTCCGGCATGCATGTCATGCCGTCGGTATGTGCCGATGAATAACCCGAGCGACTCCTCCTGAGGCGCGCGGGTTTAAGTTCTGGGACCCCTGAACCTAAGGAGCAAGACCATGGCAACAGCCAAAAAAGCTGCGAAGAAGGCACCGGCCAAGAAAGCCGCCGCCAAGAAGCCCGCTGCGACGAAAGCCGCAGTAAAGAAAACGACGGCCACCAAAGCCGCCGTGAAGAAGACCACTGCCGTCAAAAAAGCACCGGCCAAGAAAGCCGCTGTGAAGAAGGTTGCAGCGAAGAAGGCTCCGGCCAAGAAAGCAGCAACCAAGAAAACGGCAGTAAAGAAAGTCGCCGCCGCCAAGAAGGCACCGGCCAAGAAAGCCGTTGCCAAGAAAGCAGTTGCTAAAAAAGCTGTAGCCAAGAAAGCCGTCGCCAAGAAGACCACGGCCACCAAGGCACCGGCCAAGAAATCCACGGCCAAAACGGTTGCCAAGAAGGCGCCGGCCGTGAAGAAGACGGCTGCAGCAAAGCCGGCCGCCAAGCCCGCTGCAACCAAGAAGCCCGCCACCAAGAAAGCCCCTGCCAAGAAGACTGCCGCCAAGAAGCCGGCTCAGCCTTCCGCAAGCGGCGCCGCCTCCAGCACGAAGACCGCGCTGAACCCGGCAGCATCGTGGCCTTTCCCCACGGGCGGCCGTCCCTAAGACGACCGTTCCTGATCCGCGCCGCTGAACGCGCGCGCGGATACCGGGCCATCTCGCTTGACGCGAGGTGGCTTTTTCATTTCCACGCCGAGATCAGCCGGCCCTTTCGCCTGTTTATCATTCGTATGAGTGGGCGCCGATCTTCACGTATGCGTGCGACAATAGCGCCACCTCAACGCGACAGATGACACCATGATCGGCGACATTCTCCGGTTCTTGCTCGATATTGCCTTCACGCTTTTTGGCGCTGCGCTCATTATCCGCGCCTGGATGCATGCCGTGCGTATTCCCCCGCTCAATCCGTTGGCGCATGCCGTCTTTCGCGGCACGGATTGGCTCGTCGGGCCTCTTCGCCGCGTGATCCCCAGCCGCGGACGAATCGAATGGGCGTGCCTCGTCGGCGCCTGGCTGGCAGCCCTGGTGTACCTCTTCCTTATGTGGCTGGCCGCGATCGGCACGCTGCCCCCCGTCTCGGCATTGCCGATGGCCTTGGGCGCAGCATTGCTTACGGTCGTGAAATGGATCCTGAATCTGGTTGTGTGGCTCACGCTGATTCAGGCCGTGCTGTCATGGGTCAATCCCGGAGCGCCGCTTATGCCGCTCCTGCAAACCCTCACCACCCCGCTGCTCGACCCGATCCGCCGCATTCTGCCCCGCACCACGATCGATTTCTCACCGCTCGTGTTGCTGATCCTGGCGCAAGTGCTGCTGATGATCATCACGCGCGCAAGCTTCCGGCTGTTCGGGCTGTAATTTCGCCGTTTGATGTATGGCATGTGGCGTCAAGCCGCAAGCATGAGTTCGCCAGCCGAGCCACCGCTCAACAAACAAAAACCCGCCTCGGCGGGTTTTGTTTTGGATGGTCGATCACCGGTACGGCTTATCGGTACGGCTTATCGGTACCGTTTATCGATACCGCTTATACGCACCACTTATCCGTACCGTTTATGCGTGCCGTTTATGCGTACCGTTTATCCGTGCCGTCTATCCGTGTCGCTGTTGCGCACCGATCATTCGCACCACTTACCTCAGTGCTCAGCGCCGCACTACGCCGGCATGTCCGCATACCATTGCGCCAGCGTTTTGCGATCGATCTTGTGATTGGGCGACATCGGCAGATGCTTGCACACGATCAGCTCGGTGGGCACCATATAACCCGGCAACCGCTCTCCCAGCACGTGCTTCCAGCGACCAAAGGCGTCCGGGCCTTGGATGAGCAACGCCGAATCATCGGCACCGTCCACACCTTCGGAACGCTCCACAAACCCGATTAACCGTACGGCAGTCCCATCGGGACGGCGCAGCACGATGCACGCGCCGGCACGCACGCCGGTCAAATGATCGAGTGCGGCGTCCACTTCGGTGAGCTCGATGCGATAGCCATTGAGCTTGATTTGATCGTCGCGCCGGCCGCGGCAAAACAGCAGTCCATCCTCACGCTGCTCGCCAACGTCTCCCGTGCGAAAGGCGCGCCGGCCTGATGTATCGGTAAATAGCTTGGTGGCATTCAGGTCAGGCCGATTCAAGTAACCCCGCATCACGTGCTCGCCCGCGATGCACAGTTCGTCGCCCTCCACCCATACTGCAGAGTCGGGCTTGGCATAGCCGATCGGCAGTTGCGGATGTGCCGCCAGAAGCGCATCGTCGATCTCGATCCACGTGGTAGCCACCGTGGCTTCCGTGGGGCCGTAGGTATTCAGGATACGGGCCGACGGAAACCGCATGCGCAGCTTCCTGGCCAATGCCACCGGCAGCGGCTCACCGCAAAAGAGAAAGACCTGGAGGCTTGGCAAATGTTCGGGTGAGAAACCGGCATGCAGCAGTTGCTGGTGCGCAAACGACGGGGTCGACACCCATACCGTAATGCCGGCCTCTGCCAACCGCTCGAACCACGCCGCGCCACTCGCGATCCGATCGCGCGCGTTCAGCACGCACACGCCGCCGCCCGCCAAGGTGCCGAACACCTCATACATCGACAGGTCGAAGCTGAACGGCGCCTGGTTCATGAAGACCGGCGCATCGCCCAGGCCGAAGCAGCCACGCATCCATTCGGCCAGCAGCACCACGCTCTCGCGGCCGATCTGCACGCCCTTGGGGTCGCCGGTGCTGCCCGAGGTGAACATCACATAGGCCACATCCTTCTCGGCCAACGGCGTCCCCCCGCCTGGCGCACCCGGCAGGAAGTCGCCGGCCGCTGCATCATAGACCGCGCCTGCACGCGCAATGTCGACCACGCGCAGCATGCGCTCGCGGGGATAGAGCGTATCGATTGGCACGAACGGCAGGCCCGCCAGAAGGCACCCCACCATGGCCACGAAAAATGCGGCCTCCTTGTGCCCATAGATCGCAACCGGCACGTCGGCCACAAGCCCGGCCGCGCGGGCCTGTGCGGCCCATGCCTGCGCTTCGTCGTGCAACTGCTGCCAGGTGAGCGTACGGTCCGCGCCGATCACAGCCGGCGCGTCGGGGCGATGCGCCAGATCGGTGAAGCAAGCTGAAGACAGATCGACATGCATAAGCGCGCTTCAAGAAATCAAATCGGACTGCGGCCGCTGAACACGTAAAGCGCCAGCGCCACGAGCACAAGGGTCAATACGCGCCCGCCGAACTTGACGGCGGGTTGGGCAAACGTGGCCTGCCACGCGGGCCGGGTGCGGGCAGCATTCACGAGCAGGTTATGGCCCACCGAATAGGCGCCGAACATGACGCCACTCGCGATGTAGTGCCACGACAGCCCGTTCCATACGCCCATCGCCAGCAGGGTCGCGAAGATACCGATGTTTTGCGCAGCCAGGCGGTGACGGCCGAAATATGCCGTTTTCGAAAGCGCCTTGTAAATCGGCATGAAGACCACGTCGCGCAACCACTCGGAAAGACTGATGTGCCAGCGGCGCCAGAAATCCTGCGGATTGAGGGTGGCCAGCGGATTCTTGAAGTTACCCGGCAGCGATAACCCGAAGAACATGCCTACCCCGATCGCCATGCTCGTATAACCGGCGAAGTCGAAGAACAGATAAAAGCTGTAGAGCGACGCATTGAGCACCACGCCGGTGAACGAATAATCCTGCGCCGAGACCTGACTGAGTCCGAATCGCCAGATCGCTTCGGCCAGACCGAACTTCTGGATCACGCCGACCAGCACGAGCTCCAGGCCCGTCAGCCAGTTATTCAGCGATATCCCGTCGTAACCGCGCTTGAGATCCGCCTGAAAATGCTTCCACCGATACATCGGCCCCGCCAGCAAAGTCAGCGGAAAGAAGAGATACGCGAAGTAGTCCAGCGGATCGATACGCTCGTTGCGCTGCGAGAACAGCAGCACATCGATGGCGCGGAACGTGGCGAACGACAGGCCCAGCATCGCCGGCAGGGTCGACACGCCCGTCTTCACCACGAGCAACGGCGCCAGCGTGAGCACCACGGCCGCCCAGGTGGGAATGTAGCTGCGGCGCACGAGCCACAATACGCCGCTCGTTACCGCCAGCAAGCCCAACGGCTGATAGGGCCGCTCCCAGAAAATCGCGAACCATGCCGCCACCACGACGAGACCCACCACGCGCCGATAAGACAAGCGCAGGGGCGCGGCGAAAAAACGATAGGCGAGCAACCCCAGGCCGCCCGCAATCGCGCTACCGAAAAAGCCGAAACTGCCGAAGAGTTCCATGGCGATCAGAACTGCTGGTACTGGAATTCGACCTTGATCGGTCCGCCGCTACCTGTGGTGGGCTGCGCCTGCAGAATAAACACCAGAATCAGGCCGACGTATAAACAAAGGTGCCACATGAAACGTTTCATCGCGTGAAGTACTCCGCTATCGCACGGTTGGCGATCGCCCAACCCAGTTCGGCCAGATGCATATCGTCGCGCACCACGCCGGGCTCGAACGGCATGCTGTACATATCGAGGCAGCCCATGCCGTAATGGCTGCACATGCCCTTGAAGGCTGCCACGGCCGGATCGAATCGATCGTGGTCCAGGATCAATTTGGGATTGAAGGGCTGCATCACGAAATACGCCCGCACCTTGTGCCGCTGCAGCAATGCCATCACGCGTGCCAGATCGCCCAACTCGGTGCGCGTCAACGGATTGACGTCCGCGAACTCGTTGTGAGCCGGTGCGGCAAGCGGCTTGAGGAACTGTTCGTAGTAATCGTCCCGCACGTCGTAGGGGTTATGCCCGCCCAGCGCCCGCTCGGCCGCACGGGCTTCCTGCGTCAAGGCGTCCCAGCCCGACGTCGACAGTTTGCCTGCCGACGGCCACGTCACGTAGCGATGAGCCGGCACGCTCAACTTGCTGCGGGGGCGGTCCGCCGGACGCTCGCCGTAGGTGCGCCACCACAGCCCGAGCTTGTCCTTCAGCTGCGAGGCCTGCCCATTGGCGATGAGCCACAGCAGACCGAAATTGGCGTTGTTGCTGATCCAGGACTGCATCTGATCGCGGGTGGCGGGCTTGTCCCACAGACGATCCCAGACCGGACCGCTGATGTGTTCGGCAAACGCACTGCGCGGCAACTGTCCGCCCGACGCAAACCAGGCCGGCGACACCATGATGACCAAACGCGTATTGGGCGTGAGCGAGTCCGAGATCGATTCGAGCACGCTGAAGATGCCGTACGACTGAAACATCGCATGCCCATAGGCCAGCGTGGGCATCTTCAATTCCTGCGGGAAGAACCGGTACGGCACGAAACGCAGATCGTGGCTGGAGAGTTCCGACGAGCCCAGCACCGTCAGCGTGCCGTCCGAGAGCGCATTGGCCAGACGCCCGATATTGACGTTTTGCGTGCCCCAGTCGGGTCCGAGATTGGGCAGGTAATTGTCCGTGGTCGTGCTGGTTGCGGCAGACGGCAATTGCACAGGCAACGGCAGCCGATCCAGGAAATCGTCGCCGGCAATGTAAAGGCCCAAGGCCAGCACGGCGGCCGTGGTGGCCGCCGCGATATGCGACAGCAGCCGGCTGTTATGCGTGAGCAGCGACATAGTCGGCAAGCGTGCGAACCGACTGCAAATGCTCGGCAATCTCCGGGGCGGGAATGCTACAGCCGAACGCACTTTCAACCGCCAGCGTGATATCCACGGCAGACAGGGAATCGACCAGGCCCGACTCGATCAGGGGCGTGTCGGCCGTGACTTTCTTCAAAATGATGGATTCGACGATCTCGGCAAGACGATCGTGCATGGCTTGTTCAGTGATCATGATGATGCTGCGCCCTGGATGCCGTCGTAGCGAATGCACGCTAGCGAAATTTCGAGTTAACAATACACAACAGGAGATTGCAGGGCGATTCTAAGGACCGCCAACTGACAGCGCGCTTAACGAAAATGCAAAAACCCGCAGGTTGTGCATGCACACAACACTGCGGGTTTATCCCCTCCTCCGGGCAATGCCCATCGAGGGTATGAGCCATCGCACCGGCCGAATGGCCGACACGACGACGTCGGTATTACATCGGGGCGACGCGCGTGGGGCCGGCACCACTGATGACTTGCACGCGTTGACCCACGCTCAGCGGGATATCCGCTTCCTGGGCCACAACACGCGTTTCGCCGTTATCCAGGCGAACCGTCACTTCCAGACCGGAGGTGCGGCCCACCCGGTTTTCGACGGCATTGCCGGCGAGTGCGCCAAGCAAAGCGCCACCCACGGTTGCGATGGCGCGACCCGTGCCGCCACCGACGGCGTTACCTGCGACACCGCCCAGTGCGCCACCGGCCAATACGCCAGCGCCCGAGGTCTTGTCTTCTTGAATCACGATGGGACGCACGGCCGTGATGGTGCCGGCACGCACGATTTGCTCGCGCTGGGCCTGCCCATAGCTATAGACCGAGCCCGAAGCGCTATTGTTGGCGCAACCGGCGAGCAAGGCCACGGAAGTGACGATGGCGCCAAGCGCGAGGACACGAACGCGCCGCGCCGTTCCCGTCGAGAAAAATGGTGTCGTGTTCATTACGTCTGTTCTCCTGATCAGCACAGCATCGACAGATGATAACCCGTGCATGAAGCAACAAAATTAGCAGTAGCGCAACAGGCTGCTACGCATATTACGGAAGTGCAATGCCGTACGCGGCCTGCAGTTGCGCGGCGATCTCGGCTCGCGAGGGGGCGTAATTCTGCGTGCCACGCGCACTCACCTTGAGCGCACCCATCACGTTGGCCAGGCGGCAGCAGTCCACCCAAGACATTCCGGAAGTCAGCCCGTACAGCAAGCCGGCCCGATGGGCGTCGCCGCAACCGGTCGGATCCACCACTTCGCCGGCCGCAACGGGCGCGATGGCGGTGTCCTTCCCTTTCTGCCACAGGGTAGCGCCGCGCGCGCCGTGCGTGACCACGAGTGCCTGCACGCCCTTGGAAATCTCGCCCAGCGACTTGCCCACGCGCTCTTCGACCACACCTGCTTCATAGTCATTGACCGTCAGCACATCAGCCAGTTCCACCATACGGGCGATATCCGCGCCGTCGAATAACGGCATGGCCTGACCCAGGTCGAAAATGAACGGCACGCCAGTGGCATGCAGCCGCTCGGCGTGCGCGAACATGCCTGCCTTGGCGTCGGGTGCCACGATGGCCCAATCGGCCTTCACGCCCGAAATATCGTTTTCGGCCGACAAAGCCATGGCGCCAGGGTGGAAGGCGGTGATCTGGTTATCGTCCAGATCGGTCGTGATGTAGCACAGCGCGGTAAGCGTGCCGGGCATCACGCGCACATGTTCGGTATCGATACCCATGCCGCGCAGGCGCTCCAGGTAATCGGTGGCGTCTTCGCCTACGGTGGCCACCGGCAGCGGATTGCCGCCCAGCAGCTTCAAGCCGTAGGCGATGTTGCCGGCGCAACCGCCGTAGTCCTTGCGCATCTGGGGGACCAGAAACGACACGCTGAGCGAATGGATGCGATCCGGAAGAATATGATCTTTGAAGCGCCCTTCAAACACGGCAATCGTGTCGAAAGCCATGGACCCACATACCAGCACGGAACTCGCCATCGTTATCGCCTTCCCTTATCAAGGAAAAAATTTACCTATCTGGTAGCCGTTGACCTGCAGATCGGTCACATCAATCGGCACCGCCACCGACAACTCACCCTCGGCCGCAAACGGCTGAGCGGCAACATTGGCCGGCAAATACATCTCGGGCCGCAGCACCTTGCGCGCCACGATCGTGTCGGAAAAATCGGTAAGTTCCAGCGTCAATGCCGGCAACGGTTGCGGCATGTTGTAACGATTGCGGATCACGGCACGCATGATCAAGCGGTTGCGGCCCGGCTCCGTCGTGAATCCACCTGCAGGGGGCTGCAACGAGGACGACAGGATCGCGATGCGATCGATACGGCGCGCATACCCGACCTCGCAACCCATCCGCGCGCACAATTGCGCCATGACGGGCCGCAACTGCGGGGCCGAGGTCACGATCGCGTTGCGGTAGGTCCAGATGCTGGCCAACGCCAGAGCGATCAGGGCCACCACGCACAACGTGCCCCAGAACCACCGGCCGAACGTACTCTGGCGTTCGACCTCGTCGTCCATGAACTCGGGCGGCGTGGCGCCAGCATGCGGGTCGCCGCTCTGGCGTACACGGGTCTCACCCCGCACGACCGGCGCCGCGTCCTGGTCATCGTCGTCCCACTCATCGTCACGCCCGTCGCGTGCCACGTTGTCGTCGGCCAGATCATCGTCGAGCGTTACGCGCGTCGGACGAATATCGCGCGCATCCGGGGCATACCGTTCGTCATGCTCGCGCGCGTCGGCCGCCGGCGTGTCGTCGTCGTTGAGATAGAACGCCGCATCGCGGGGTCCTGCATTGCGCGCCGGCTGCCCCGTTCGGCCCCACTGATCGGCCGGGCCGACGGCCGCGCGCGGCTGTGTGAACACGGCCGGCTCGCGGCGATTGTCCCAAGGCGACACGGCGGGTGCAGGCGCATACGGCCCGTCGTCTTCATCCTCATCTTCGCGGCGCGACGGCACGTCGTCATCGCTCAGATCGAAACGAGGATTGCGCACGGGCGTGCTCGGGCTGCGATCCGCGCCCCACCCGGCCTCGGCGCGCGGCGTGAAGCGCTCGTCGTCGTCCTGCTCGTCGTCGTGCTGCTCGGCGGCGCCGGCCGGGGTGCGGCCGTCGCTGTCGTTGCGCTCGAGCAGATAGTCTTTCGAGGCGTAGTCGTCACTGCGGTAACCCGCATGATGCGGTTCCCGGCTGTGGTAATCGTCGGCGCGTTCGGTGTCGGCTTGCGTGCGCCCGTAGCCGAAACCGGCCGCGCGCAGCCCGGCGGCCTGATCGTCGCCACCGCTACCGCGGTACGGCGACGGATAGGCCGGGCCGCGGCCGGAGACGCCGGCCTGAGGATCGCGATCCTCATCTTCGGCATCGGCATCGCGAGGCGGACGATCGTCCTGCTCGTCGTCGCGCGAGCGGCGCGACGCATGCGAACGATCGCGCAAGACCGCCGGTTCCGGGGCCGGTGCAGGCGCGGGTATGGAAGCGTCAAACGGCGGTTGCGATGCAGGCGATGCGGCAACGCGCGGGGTACGGAGATACGCGTTCGCCGAAGGCTCGGGGAGCGTGGCACGCGGCATCGCCCATGGCGGATCGGCGTCGTCGACGGGCGCCCGCGGGGTAGCCGCCGGCGGCGCTGGCGTCACCGGCGGCAAGGCGACCGGTGACGAATACGGTGCTGGGGCGATCGGGTGGGCTACGGCAGGTGCCGGGGGCACGCTTTCCGCCTCGCCGATCAGGCGAGCATAGCCATCGAAGACGGCACTGCATACGCCGCAGCGCACGAGCCCCTGTCGAACCCGCAGCTGATCGGCCACCACCTTGAAGGCGGTGCCACATTGCGGGCAACGGGTAGTTAACGACGCCATGATGGGTGCGCGGTCGCCGTCAAACGCGGCGGCCGTGCAGGCACACCCAGCCGTCTTTCTCACGCCAGACGGTCATGGCGAGCCACGGCGCGTACGCTGCCGCGACCTCGTCGGCCTGACGCGCCAGTACGCCGGAGAGCACCAGATCGCCGCCTTCGGCCACGCGGCCGCTGAGCATCGGCGCCAGCACTTTAAGCGGATTGGACAGAATATTGGCCACCACCACACGATACTGCCCGTCTGCCAGACCATCGGGCAACAGCGCCTCGACCGTCACATGATTCACGGCAGCATTATCGCGCGTGGCTTGCACGGCCTGTTCGTCGATGTCCACACCGGTGACCTCACTCGCCCCAAGCTTGCCGGCCGCGATGGCCAGGATGCCGGAGCCGCAGCCGTAATCGAGCACCGTCGCGCCCTCCGGCAAGGTGGCTTCGAGCCATTCCAGACACAAGTGCGTCGTGGGATGGCTGCCGGTACCGAAGGCCAGCCCCGGGTCGAGTTCGATGTGGATGCGGCCGTCGGCGCCCGCGTCGTCCAGTCCGGGCACCGCGGGATCGTCCCGATGCCAACTGGGCACGATCCAGAGACGGCCGGCGATGGGGATCGGCTGAAACTGCGACTGCGTCAGGCGTACCCAATCGGCGTCGGGCACCTCGCGCACGGTCCACGCTTCCCACGCGGCAAATGCGGCGCTGGCAGCCGTGGCTTGCGCCACCATCTGCGCCGGGTCGGTGCCGTCGGGCATCAGCGCCACCACCCGATTGTGGCCCCAGGCCAGCACATCGGGCTCCGTGCCGGGTTCGCCGAACAGCGGACGTTCGTCGGGCGTGTCGCTATCGGCATCTTCAACCGATACCGACAAGGCGCCCGCCTCCAACAACGCGTCGGACATGGCTTCCGCCTCGGCGTCGCGACAATGGAGGACTAATTCACGCATGACGACAGTTCCGCAGTCTGCTGGCAAGGCGCCCCTTACGGGCGTTGCGCCAGCTTGTTCTCAAGATAATGAATGCTCGTACCGCCTTCGATGAAGCGGGCATCCTGCAGCAACTCGCGATGCAGGGGCACGTTCGTCGAAATACCTTCGACCACCATTTCGGACAAGGCGATGCGCATGCGGGCCAGGGCCTGATCGCGCGTGTCGCCGTACGTGATGATCTTGGCGATCATCGAATCGTAGTTGGGCGGCACGAAGTAGCCGTTGAACACGTGCGAATCCACACGCACACCCGGGCCGCCCGGCACGTGCCAGTTGGTGATCCGGCCGGGGCTGGGCACGAAACGGAACGGATCCTCGGCATTGATGCGGCATTCGATGGCGTGACCGCGGAATTCGATATCGCGCTGACGCAGCGTGAACTTCTCGCCGGCCGCAATCCGAATCTGCTGCTGCACCAGATCCACACCCGTGATCAGTTCGGTCACGGGATGCTCGACCTGAATCCGGGTGTTCATTTCAATGAAATAGAACTCGCCGTTTTCGTACAGAAACTCGAACGTGCCCGCACCGCGATAGCCCATCTTGCGGCAAGCCTCGGCACACCGTTCACCGATGCGCTCGATCAAGCGGCGCGCAACGCCGGGAGCCGGCGCTTCTTCGATCACTTTCTGGTGACGCCGTTGCATCGAGCAATCGCGCTCACCCAGCCAGACGGCATTGCGTCCGCCATCGGCCAACACCTGGATCTCGATATGGCGCGGGTTCTCAAGGAACTTCTCCATATAGACTTCAGGATTGTTGAACGCCGAAGCCGCTTCGGCCTTGGTCATCGTGACTGCGTTCAGCAGCGCCGCTTCGGTGTAGACGACGCGCATGCCGCGTCCGCCGCCACCGCCGGCCGCTTTGATGATGACTGGATAACCGACTTCACGAGCGGTTTGCAGAATTTCCTGCGGATCGTCGGGCAACGCGCCCTTCGAGCCGGGCACCACCGGCACGCCGGCTTCGATCATCGCGTGCTTGGCGCTGACCTTGTCGCCCATCAGGCGAATGGTTTCCGGACGCGGGCCGATGAAGACGAATCCGCTTTTTTCGACGCGCTCGGCAAAGTCGGCGTTCTCCGACAGGAAGCCGTAACCCGGGTGAATCGCCTCGGAGTCCGTCACTTCGGCCGCCGAGATCAGCGCGGGCATGTTCAGGTAGCTTTCGCGGGAAGGCGCCGGACCGATGCAGACCGACTCGTCGGCCAGCCGCACATATTTGGCATCGCGATCGGCTTCCGAGTGCACCACAACGGTCTTGATGCCCAGTTCCCGACATGCGCGCTGTATCCGCAGCGCGATTTCGCCGCGGTTGGCAATCAGAATTTTTTCGAACATATCAGCCAATGACAAAGAGAGGTTGACCGTATTCGGTGGGTTCACCGTTCTCGATCAGGATTTCCTTGATGACGCCGGATTTGTCGGCTTCGATCTCGTTGAGCAGCTTCATCGCTTCGATGATGCACAGCGGATCGCCTTCCTTGACCGTTTGACCCACTTCGACGAACGGCGACGCGCCGGGATTAGGCGAGCGGTAGAATGTGCCGACCATCGGCGCCTTCACGACATGACCCGACACCACGGGCGGCGCTTCGGGCGCGGCCGGCGCAGCAGCGGGTGCGGCGCCAGGCGCCGGCGCGTAGCCGTGCTCGGGCTGATGATAGGCCACGGGCTGCAAGGTTTGCGAGAACTTGACGATGCGAACCTTGCCTTCGCCCTCGGTGATTTCGAGTTCGGCGATGCCGGACTCGGCAACCAGATCGATCAACGTCTTAAGTTTTCTGAGATCCATGAAAGCTGCTTCCCGTTAGTGTTGACGGCGACCGTCGCACGCGCGATCGCCGGGAATGAAAAAGGTGAATGAATGATGCGCCAGCGCAGTCACTGCCGCGACGCAAACCGCACGGCCGATTCGTACCCCTCCGCGCCCAGTCCGGCAATGACGCCAACTGCGATATCGGAAATGTAGGAATGGTGTCGAAACGATTCGCGCTTGTGAATATTGGACAAATGTACTTCAACGCACGGAAGCGCTACGCCTGACAGGGCATCGCGAATGGCAACGCTGGTGTGGGTGTAGGCGGCGGCATTGATCACGATGAAGTCGGTACCGTCACCGGCTGCAGCCTGAATGCGATCGACCAGCGCACCCTCGTGATTGCTTTGGTAGGTACTGACCGTCACGCCCAGCTCGGCGCCAAGCTGGTGCAGACGAGCGTCGATCTCAGCCAGGGTCACGCGCCCGTAGATACCGGGTTCGCGCTTGCCCAAAAGATTGAGATTGGGTCCGTGCAGGACAAGGATGCGTTGGGCCATGGAAGGGGGAAAAGCACCGGAAAGCCCGGCAACAACTACCGTGAACGTCGACGATAAGGCGCCTTTGTACGACAAATCACTGCATTTGTCCAGAAAGGTTACGCCGTAATCCGCGACAGGGTTTTGGCAATGTCATCGGCATCGATCTGACCCAGGATATGGCGCTCGACGCGCCCTTGGGGATGCACGATGACGGTGAACGGCAAGCCGCCAGGACCATTGCCCATGGCACGCAGCAGTTCCACCCCATTGTTTTCCAGCACCAATAGCGGGTAGTTTACGGGCACTTTACGCTGAAATGCGCGAATATTGTCAGGTGAGTCGATGCCGATACCGACAAACTGCACATTTGGATAGGCCCGCGCCAGCGCATCGAGCTCCGGCATCTCTTTCACACAGGGCGCGCACCACGTTGCCCAGAAGTTGACCAACAACGGTTTACCTGCCCATTGCGAAAGCGCCGTCATTTTGCCGTCGACGTCGGGCAAGGTCTGACCCATCAACGTGGCGAGACCGCCGTCGGCGGCTGCAGGCTTGGGATCGGCGGCTTGGGGCCCGGCGCTTCGAGGAGAGTCGCCGCGCGTTACCGCGTAACCCGTCGCACCGATGGCGATGGCTGCCAACCCGCCATAGACAAAATTACGTCGCTTCATGGTGCGATGATACCTGTTTGCCCATAGATGCGTCACGATGTAGACAAGGCACGCGAGTCCGGCACGAGCGGGTAATTCGTCTGATTCCGCAAAGGGGGCTGACACGCTCCACTACAATGGGGCTGCAGACTCACTTTCGTTGGTACGGCATGCATCTACACATATTAGGTATCTGCGGGACCTTCATGGGCGGACTCGCGCTGATTGCACGCGCGGCCGGCCATCGCGTCACAGGATGCGATGCGGGCGTCTACCCGCCCATGAGCACGCAGCTCACCGAACAAGGGATCGACCTGATCGAAGGATTCGGGGCGGAGCAGCTCGCGCTCGCCCCCGATCTTTTCGTCATCGGCAACGTGGTCAGCCGCGGCAATCCGTTGATGGAAGCGATCCTCAACAGCGGTGCACGTTATGTGTCCGGCCCGCAATGGCTGGGTGATCATGTACTCCCTGGCCAGCATGTGCTCGCCGTGGCGGGCACGCATGGCAAGACCACGACCAGCGCCATGCTCACGTGGATGCTGCAGCATGCAGGCTTTGCGCCCAACTTTCTGGTCGGCGGCATCGCGCCCGATCTCGTCACCTCCTCGCGTTTCGATTCTGCGAAGCGCCATTTCGTGATCGAGGCCGACGAGTACGACACCGCATTTTTCGACAAGCGCTCGAAGTTCGTGCACTACCGACCGCGCACCGCCATCCTCAATAACCTCGAATACGATCACGCCGATATCTTTCCCGATCTCGCCGCCATCGAAACGCAATTTCATCATCTGGTGCGTACCGTGCCCGGCAACGGCCGATTGGTCGTGCCGCACCATGACGACGCGATTGCGCGCGTCCTTGAGCGCGGATGCTGGTCCGAACGCGTCACTTTCGGTGCGGACGGCGATTGGGCGGCATCGGAGGTCGATCGCGACGGCCACTTCGACGTCTTGCATCGCGGCGTGCGCGCTGGCCGAATCTCGTGGCACCTCACCGGCGAACACAACCGCAGCAATGCCCTGGCTGCGCTCGCTGCCGCCGAGCACGCCGGCTTGGCGCCCGATGCCGGCATCGCCGCGCTCAATGCGTTCGGCGGCGTGAAGCGGCGGATGGAATTGCGCGGCACGATCGACGGGGTGAAGGTGTACGACGATTTCGCCCACCACCCCACCGCCATCGACACCACGCTGGCGGGCCTTCGCAAGCAGATCGGGCACGCGCGTATCGTGGCGGTACTGGAACCGCGCTCCAATACGATGAAGCAAGGCACGATGGCTGCCCGTCTGGCGCCGGCCCTGGCCACTGCCGACGAAGTATTCTGCTTCGGCGCCGCCACCGGCAAGCACGCTCTGGGCTGGGACCCGGCCCAAGTCCTGAGCCCGCTCGGCACGCGCGCGCACGCTTATGACGACATCGACGCCCTGGTTGCGGCCATCGTTGCAGCCACACGATCGGGCGATCACATCGTCGTGATGAGCAACGGCGGCTTCGGCGGCATCCACGGCAAATTGCTGGATGCGCTTGCCACGCGACAAAAAAGCGAGGCAGCATGATTCTTTATCTGCACGGCTTCCGTTCATCGCCGCAATCGTATAAAGCACGTCTGATGGCCAACGCGATGAAGGCAGCCGGCCGCGAAGATCAATGGGCGTGCCCCCAACTCCCAGCCGATCCCGCGGCAGCTGCAGCGCTTGCCCTCGATCTGGCCACCACGCTGCTCGACCGTGCACCGCGCGCGACCCCTGATGCCGGCCCCCGCGCACTGACGGTCGTCGGCTCGTCGCTGGGCGGCTTCTATGCCACGTGGCTGGCCGAGCGGCTCGACTGCAAGGCCATCTTGCTCAACCCAGCGGTGCATGCTGCCCGCGACCTGGCCACGCAGGTGGGGTCGCACACGCAGTTTCACAGCGACGATCCCTTCGAATTCAAGCCCGAGTATGTGGAGGCCTTGCGGACGCTGACCGTTGCCGCCCCCACGTCGCTCGATCGCTATTTTTTAGTGGCGGCCACGGGCGACGAAGTGCTCGACTGGACCGAAATGCGTGATTTCTACGCCGGTGCGCGTCAGCGCATCATTCCCGGCAGCGATCACGGCCTATCCGATTTTCAAACCTGGATGCCTGAAGTGTTCGCCTTCGCCGCGCCCGACGCCGTCGCGACCCCTCAATCCTGATTTACATACGGCATGGTCTTTAACATGCCGGTTGGAACGTTTCATATGTTTGTTTTTTTCGAAGATGACGGCCAATTCAAGGCCGGGCATATCCTGTCCGAAACGGACGCCAGTCTGCAGATCGAGTCCGAGACCGGCAAGCGCAGCAAACTCAAACGCAGCAATACGCTGTTCACGTTTTCCGCGCCTGACGCCGCCGCGTTGATGGCACAGGCCAATGACGCCGCTGCCGAACTCGACATTCCCTTCCTGTGGGAAGTGGCGCCACAGGAAGAATTCGACGCGCAGGAGCTTGCCCTTTCCTATTTCGGCCACACGCCGAGTTCGGTCGAGCACGCCGCGGTCATCATGCGGCTGCACAGCGCCCCCATCTATTTTCATCGCCGAGGCCGCGGCCGTTATCGTCCGGCGCCGCCCGACATCCTCGAAGCCGCGCTCGCCGCGCAAGAAAAGAAGCAACGTCAGGCAGAGCAGCTCGAAGAATGGGTCGAAGCCATGGCCACGGGTACGCTGCCCGAGCCGATCGCCCAGGTGGCCGAGTCGCTGGTCGTTCGCCCCGACAAGAACACCATGGCGTGGAAGGCGCTGGAAGCCGCCTGCGCCCGCACGCGCAAGCGGCCCGATCGCCTCCTGCTGGACCTGGGCGCCTGGCCGCATGCGCTGGCACTGCATCAACGTCGCTTCCTCGCGGTCAACTTCCCGCGCGGCCTGGCCTTCCCGCCGGTAGAAGTGCCGCCCGTCACGCAAGACCTGCCGCTATCCGATGCCGAGATCTATTCGATCGACGATGTGACCACGACCGAGATCGACGATGCCCTGTCGGTAACGGTATTGGCCGACAACAAGGTCCGCGTGGGGATTCACGTCGCGGCGCCCGGCCTGTCGGTCACGCGCGATAGCGAACTCGACCAGCTTGCGCGCGCGCGGCTGTCGACCGTATACATGCCGGGCGACAAGATTCCGATGCAGCCCGACGAGGTCATCGCGGCGTTTTCGCTCGACGCCGGGCGGGCTGTGCCCGCGCTATCGCTATATGTGACGGCCGATCTGGACACCGGCGACATCACGGCAACGGAAACGAAGGTCGAGCGCATCACCGTTCGCGAAAACCTGCGACACAATCATCTGGATGGCGCCGTGACCGAAGCGGCGCTCGACGATGAACATGCAGCGATGCCCTATGCCCATTGGCTGCGCCCCCTGTGGCGTTTGGCCACAGCACTCTCGCGCAAGCGTGAAGAAGTGCGCGGCAAGCCCGAAAACAACTCACGGGTGGAATACAGCTTCTACCTGGATGGGGATCCTAACGATCCCGATACGCCCGTTCGCCTGGTGCCGCGCCAACGCAACGCGCCGTTGGACCGCATGGTGGCCGAGTACATGATCCTCGCCAACAACGTATGGGGTGGCCTGCTGGCCGAAACCGGATTGCCGGGCATCTATCGCTCGCAGCAAGCCGGACGCGTACGCATGAGCACGCAAGCGCTGCCGCATGAAGCCATTGGCGTTCCCCAATACGCCTGGTGCACGTCGCCTCTGCGTCGCTATGTGGATCTCGTCAATCAATGGCAGTTGATCGCGGCGGTCGAGCATGGCGTATCGGCGCGACTGGTGGCCCCTTTCAAACCGCGCGATGCGGATTTGTTTGCCATCATCAGCGCCTTCGAAACGCAGTACGCCGCCTGGGCCGATTTCCAGAACGGCATGGAACGCTACTGGTGCCTGCGTTGGGTTGCGCAACAAGGGCTCACGCGCACGACGGCGTCCGTGCTGCGCGACGATCTCGTGCGCCTGGGCAATGCCCCGCTCGTCACACGCATCTCCGGCATGCCGGCATTGCCGCGCGGCACCGAGGTCGACATCGAGATCTTCGGCGCGGATGAGTTGGCGCTCGAACTGGACGCAGCCTACCGTGAGACACGCGCCGATCAGTCCGGCGCGCCCTCCGTCTCCCTGGCGGCGGATCTCGCCGAGAGCGGTGCCGAAGAGGTAGGCGCCCCCGCCGGCCTGGATCAGGACCCCGAAGTACTGGCAGCGAAAGCCGATGGCGCGCCTGTCGACTCGCCCGATGGCCACTCCGACGACGCCACGGCGATCGATGCCGCGATGCCTGCTGCCGCGGCGGCACCGGTCAATGCACGCGACGCGGCGGCGGATACTGCCGAAGATGCTGCCCAAGCGCGTCCGGCTTAGAATGCCGATGTGCAAACGTTAGACTTTTCCCTCTCGACGACGGACAGGCACGCCCGCGAACGCCGGGCGCGGGCACTGTCGACACTGTGGATCGCGTTGGCGGTGTCGCTCGGGGTACATGCCGGGTTGCTCGCCTGGCACAGCGGTGGTGGACCGCGACCGGCGCTGGCCGACAACACGCTCGAAGTCGCCATCGTCAACGCCCGTACCGACACCGCCCCGCCGCAGAGCACCCTGCAGGCACAGGTCAATGTGGATGGTGGCGGCACTGCGCAAACGGGGTTTGCCGCGTCGGCCCTGCCCCGCACGGACGACTCGCCCGACAGCATCGTGCTGGAGGCGCTGCGTAAACGCCAGGCCGAGCTGGAAGCCGAGCGCACGCGCCTGCTGACCCAATTGGCGCCCACGGCGCGCGCTGCACCCGATGCGCCCCCCGCCGACGATACGCCCGAGACCGCAGGCAGCGGTGGGGATAACGACGCCGATCAGGCCGCACGGATTCAAAACGCCCGGCTTGCCGCCCTCGCGCCACAGGAAACCGTGGGCAACCAGGCGCCTCGGCGCACCGTCGACGCTCCGGCGGCGGTCGCCGCCGCGCAGGCCGCTTATGTAGCCGCCTGGCGCAGCCGGGTCGAAGCTGTCGGCACAGCCCATTACCCCGACAGCGCCGGCGGCAGGCTCTACGGCTCGCTACGCATGACCGTCACACTCAATGCCGACGGCAGTATCGCCAACCTGACCATCGACCGCCCGGCGGCCTCCCCGGCGCTGAATCAGGCGGCACGACGCATCATTCAGTTGGCCGCGCCGTTCGACCGTTTTCCCCCGGCGCTGGCCAGCCAGGCGGGTACGCTTTCGATTACGCGCACGTGGCATTTCGTTAACGAGACGCTCGACATGCGCGCCCAATGACCGATCCTGCCATGACTGCTGCCGCAAAACCCGATTCCGCCTCCACGGCTACCACCGCCTGCGCCACCACGACGCAAACGCCATCGATGGGCACCGCCGCCGTGGCTCACACGGGCCGCATCATCGATGCCCCCCATGCCGGCGCCGTCGCACGCTTCGCCGTTATCGGCCACCCCGTCACGCACAGCCGTTCGCCCGATATCCATGCCGCGTTCGCCGCGCAAACGGGCATCGCGCTGTCGTACGACCGGCGCGACGCGCCGGAGGACGCCTTTGTGCCCTCGGCCACAGCATTCTTCGAGGCGGGCGGCACGGGGCTGAACGTGACGGTGCCGTTCAAGCATGAGGCCTTCGCCCTGGCCGGTTCGCGTTTGAGCGAACGGGCCCAGCGTGCCGGAGCCGTCAATACGCTCTGGATGGAAGCCGACGGCGTGCACGGCTGCAACACCGACGGCATCGGGCTGGTTGCCGACCTGCGACGTCTTGGGCGGCAACTCGAGGGCAAGCGCATCTTGATGGTCGGTGCCGGCGGCGCTGCCCGCGGCGTGCTGCATCCCTTGCTGGCCACCGGCTGCGCCGCCCTGCATGTCGCCAACCGCACGCCGGCCCGGGCGCAGGCGCTGGCCGCACTCGACGACAGCGGCCGCGTCACTGCGGGCGACCTGGCCTCAGCTGCGCAACCCGAAGGCTGGGATATCGTGATCAATGCCAGCGCCAGCAGCCTGGGGGACGCGCCCCCGGATCTGCCCGCCGGCCTGTATGCGCCGGGCGCCCTGGCTTACGACATGATGTACGGTGCGCAACCCACGCCCTTCATGCGTCAGGCCACGGCCGACGGCGCCCATGCCGCAGCCGACGGCCTCGGCATGCTGGTTGGGCAGGCGGCCGAGAGCTTCTTCATCTGGCACGGCATCCGGCCCGACCCGGCGCCGGTGCTCGACGCGCTGCGTCGATCGTTGGGCAAGCGCGCCTGATGGCCCGGCCCGCACGTTCGATGGCGGTACGCAATGCGCCCGGCGGCGGCAAACCGCGCCGCTCATGGCTGCGCATCGCGACCGGCGTGTTGATGGCATTCGCCATCCTCATCATCGCCTATCAGTTGTGGCTGTTTTGCCGCGTCGTTTGGTACAACTACCAACCGCCCAGCAGCAGCGCCGTCATGCGCGACGAACTTTCGCGCTTGCGCGAGACCAATCCCGATGCGCAATTGCAATACACCTGGGTGCCCTACGACAAGATCAGTACGTCGCTCAAGCGTGCGGTGATCGCCTCGGAAGACACGGGCTTCACCGAGCACGAAGGCGTGGAGTGGGATGCCGTGCGCAAAGCCTGGGAGTACAACCAGGCCCAGGCCGAGCTCGCGCGCGCCAAGATACGGGGCGGCTCGACGATCACGCAGCAATTGGCGAAAAACCTTTTTCTTTCGGGTTCACGCACCTATGTGCGCAAGGGCCAGGAACTGGTGCTCGCCTACATGATCGAACATGTCATGTCCAAGGAACGCATTCTGGAACTGTATTTGAACGTGGCCGAGTGGGGGGTGGGCGTTTTTGGCGCCGAGGCCGCTGCCCGGCATTATTACAAGACTTCTGCGGCGCAGCTCAACGCCGCGCAGGCTGCGCGGCTGGCCGTCATGCTGCCCAATCCGCGTTACTACGATAAACGCGGTGTGACAACCTACTTAGGCAACCGCAGCGGCACGATTCAACGCCGCATGCGCATGGTCGATATACCCTGACCCGACCCTGCAGGATTTGTTAAGCTGCAACGTTGGGCGTCACCTTCCTTCTCATTCGATTCATGCGTACTGCTCGCCGCTATCTGGCTCGCGAAATCTACCGCTCAAGCACCGTCGTCATTCTGGCTTTGCTGGGGCTGTTTACCTTTTTCGCACTCGTCGACGATCTCGATAACGTCGGCGACAAGTTCACCGTGCTGGCCCTGTTGTACATGCAGGCGCTGGCGGTGCCCACACGGCTCTACGACCTGCTGCCCATCGGGCTGTTGATCGGTTCCATCCTGGCGCTCGCAGGGCTTGCCCAACGCAACGAACTCGTCATCCTGCGGGTATCCGGCGTGAGTGGCATGCGACTCATGGTGATGCTCTGGGTGGTCACGATCCCGGCCATGATCTTCGCCACGCTGCTCTCGGAATACGCCACACCGTGGGCAGAGATCAAGAGCGGCGAGGCGAGCCTCGAGTACCGCGGCCGCGCAGGCGGCGGTCAGATGGTCAGCGGCTATTGGTTCAAGGAACCCACAGCAGAAGGCGGCACCCGCATCATCAACGTGGCCAAGCTCCTGGCCAGCGGTCAGGTGTCCGGCGTCAATACGTACGAATTCGACAAAGGTCAGCAGTTGCTTTCAATGTCCGTCGCCGAGCGCGGCCGGTTCAATGACGGCAAGTTCGTGATGGAGAACGTCACCGCCAATCGGCTCAAGCCCAATGCCATCGATGCGTTGAGCGATGCCGAACCCGATCGCGAAACATTGCTGTCGGTCGATCGTGTGCCCAATATTGCATTCGGCAGTTCGCTGACCGGCGAGCGCCTGCTCGCGCGCGTGCTGACGCCTGAGCGAATGTCGATGGCCACGTTGATCGACTACATCGATTATCTCCACGTCAACCAGTTGTCCTCGGAGCGACAAGTGGTCGCACTGTGGCGCAAGCTCGTCTATCCCTTCACGCTGCTGGTGATGATGACGATCGCGGCGCCCATTGCCTTCATGCAAACCCGCCGTGGCGGCGTCGGCGCCAAGGTGTTCGTCGGCATCCTGTTGGGCGTGGGCTTCTTCATGATCAACCAGTTGGCCCTGAACGTAGGCATGCTCAGCAAGTGGCCGCCCTGGGTGACGGCGATTGGCCCCAACGTGGGCGCGTTGTTGCTGGCGCTGGGTGCGCTGACCCGCATGGAATCCCGGCACGCCATCGCCAATCTGGTGCAGCGCCGCTGGCCGTGGAGAAAGGCTGCCGTATGACGTCAAGTATCTGGATGATTGGCGACATACAAGGCTGCTGCGATTCCCTCGATCAACTGCTGGCACATCCCGACATCGCCGCCGATCCCGACGCGCGCTTCTGGTTTGCCGGCGACCTCGTCAATCGCGGCCCGCGGTCGCTGGCGTCACTGCGCCGCATCAAGGCGCTGGGCGACCGCGCCGTGGCGGTACTGGGCAATCACGATCTGCATCTGCTGGCCGCCGCCGCCGGCGTACGCCGGCCCGGCAAATCGGACACCATCGACGACATCCTGCGCGCACCCGATCGCAATGAGCTGATCGACTGGTTGCGCAACCGGCCGTTGGCCCACTTCGCGCAAGGACACCTGCTGGTGCATGCCGGCACCCTGGCCAAATGGGATGTGGACAAAACCCTCGCGCTTGCCGGCGAAGTGCAGGAGGCATTGCGCGGTCCGAACTGGCAGAAAGTGCTCCAGAAGATGTACGGCAACGGACCGGTCAACTGGAAGGACGATTTCAAGGGCAGCAAGCGCCTGCGCGTGATCATCAATGCGTTCACCCGCATGCGGCTATGCACGCCGTCGGGTCACATGGAGTTCGACACCAAGGTCGCTCCGGGCGCGTGGCCGGCAGGGCTGGTGCCGTGGTTCGACGTGCCGCGGCGCGCCACCAAAGACATCACCGTCGTTTTCGGCCATTGGTCGACGTTGGGGCTGATGATTCGGTCGGACGCCATCTGCCTGGACACCGGCTGCGTATGGGGCGGACAGCTCACGGCCATGCGCCTGCAAGACCACAAGCTGGTGCAAATCGAATGCGAATCCTCACTGGATCCGCACGACCATTGATTGCGATACGGGTCGCGACGGCGACAACCTGCAGATCGGTCGGCGCATTGCCCGCCGATGCATCCGACATCAACGGTTAAGACCGCGCGCGATCGCTTGGCGTGCGCGTTCCGCCAGTATCGCGCGGGGCGCCACAGCGGCGGCGGACGGCGCGGTCGACGGCGATTGCGGCGATGCCGTTGCCGGCGGCCTGACCGGCGCCCCGTCCACACTCAGATCGAGCGGCGGCAGATAAATGATGTCGACCGACAGCCCCCGCGATCCCAGCACGCGCCAAAGATTGGCCACCAGGGTTTCCTCGCCCACAAATGCGGCCGTACTGCTGCGCTTGCCATGCTGGCGAAACTGCATCGCCAGCGGCTGCACCGGCACCGACGCAAACCGCACTGGTTCAAACAAACTGGCGTGAAACGGCAGCAGATCCTCGCCCAGCGAGGTCGTACCTTCAGGGAACAATCCCAGTGCCTCGCCCTGCGCAAAACGCGCTTGCATGGCTTCGCTTACCGCGTGCACGGCATGACGCTGACCGCGCTGAATGAAGAGTGTGCCGGCCCCTGCCACCAGGTATCCGATCACCGGCCAGGCCCGAATCTCGCTCTTGGCGATGAAGGCTGTGGCCCGCACCGAATTCATCACGAAAATATCGATCCACGATACATGATTGGCCACGTACAGCACCGGGCCCTCCATGATGGGCGTCCCGGCGGCGCGCACGCGGATGCCGCACACGCCCAGCAACAGCCGCGACCACCGGCGATTCAGGCGGCAACGCCCCCTGACGCTCAAGAGCGGATACACCACAGCCACACACAACAACCCCACGACGAGGAGCGGCAACAGAAAGGCCATACGGGCCACGAACCACACAACGCTCATTGCGCCGCCCGCCATACACATTCTCCATGGATATACGTCGCCGTGACGCGGCCGGTCATCGGCATGCCGGAAAACGGCGTGCGCCCGTAAAAGGCCGCGCCGGTTGCTGCGCCTGTGGCACCACCTGCGGCGCCGCCATCTGGCTCGCCGGCAGGCACCAACCAGAAATCATCGATATCGAAAAGGCAGAAATCCGCCGGCACGCCTACCTCCAGCCGTCCCGCGCGCGGCAAGGCCGGTTGGGTGGCGGCCACCACGGCCGCCGGGCCGATCGTAATCCTGGCCAACGCCTGCACTGGCGACACGCCGGTTTCCCGCGCCCACTTGAGCACCAGCGACGCCAGCAGCGGGCCGTCGGCCGCGCCTGCGGCGGCATACGCAAACGGCGCGTCGGCGTGCTCGGGCGGCACAACACGATGATGCGAGCACACGGCATCGATGGTGCCGTCGGCCACCCCCGCGCGCAGCGCATCGCGATCGCGCGATCCGCGTAACGGCGGATCGAGCCGGTAACGCGGGTCGTAGAACCCGATGTCCAGGTCGATCACATGCAGGTGGTGAGCTGCGACATCGCAGGTTACCGGCAACCCTTCGCGCTTGGCCTCGCGCACGAGCGCCACCCCTTCTGCACTGGTGATCTGCGACAGGTGCACACGCGCGCCCGTGTCGCGTTGCAGTGCGAAGATTTGTGCCAACGCCAGGGTCTCGGCAACGACCGGCACGCTGTCGAGGCCCAGTCGCGCCGCATAAGCGCCCGCCCCCCCCACGCCACCCTGCGCCAACGCCGCATCGACCGGCGGCAGCCACAGCGCCCCGCCCAATCCGCGGGCGTATTGCATCGCGCGCCAAAGCACATGCGGATCGATGACAGCGCTGCCAGTGCGCTCGGCGCGGGAAGGCTCGCAGTCGGCGATGTCAGACCGGTCCTTGCCGCCGCCGTTGAGACCGCTGCGAGCATCGGCACGCATCGGTGGGGTTCCATGCCGTCCAGGCACGGGCCTGCCCGGCGACCAGGCGATGCAACCGGACTGCCGCAGTCTGCCGAAATCGGACAGGTGCTGGTTTGACACATCGGCGCACATCGGCCCCACAGGCAATAACCGGGGCGCCATCGTCCGATGCGGCGTTGCTGCTGCAGATGACGCAAACACAGCGCCGGCGGCAACGCCTACCGCCACGGTCGTAATGCCACCTGCAAACGCGCCCAGCCAATCGTTTGCCGGCCCCGGGGTGAAGGAAAGATCCACCAGGCCCGGCAGCACGCAGAACCCGGTCGCATCGATGCGCCGATCCGCCTCAAAACCTGAAGGCGGCTTGCCGACACCGACGATTACCCCATCGGCAATCCAGATGTCCGCCACGGCATCCAAACCGCTTGCCGGGTCGATCACACGGCCACCCGCAACGTGCGTCCTCATGCGCCGGCCTCCCGGGCCCAAATCCCTTTGCCAGCGTGCACAGCTGTGTCGCTCTCGCGTGCTGTCATGTTTCGCCTTCGACGAGGGTCTGCAGGACCGCCAGGCTCACGCCGCGGCCCCAGTCATCCAGAGGCAGCGGCGTCACGTCATCGGCAACCTCCAATCTGCACCCAAGCCCATCGGCGAGCAGCACGACCGCGGCCGGGCAGGCAGCGGTCAGGCGCGCCCGCGACACGCCATACTGCGTGCGGTATTCGCAAGCCGAGAGGTGTCGCGACGGCTGACCGTGAACAGGTGCCATGGGAAGCACGACGACCACATCCGCGCCAACCAAGGCCGCATCCACATCGACATAAGCCTGTACCCCAAGCGCGGCACTCACTTCGGGTGCCAGCGTGGGCGGGGTGGCCAGCCGCACTTCCGGCACGCCCAGGGTCGTCAGAATATGCAGACAGGAGCGCCCGGCCGCGCTGGCGTTCAGATTGCCGACCAGGGTTACGGTCAACGCTGTCAGATCGGGCAAGGCCCGCCGCAGCGCGGCCACCATCGTCAATCCAGAAACAGGATCCTCGTGCGCGCCATCGCCGGCATTGACGATATGCCGCGGCCCAGGCGTGCGCCGGGCGGCCCAATGCGCAGCGCCACTCGCACGGTGCCGCATCACGAGCAGATCGAGGTCGCTCAGTGCGGGATTGTCTGGTGCGGGATGATCTGTCGGCCACTGCTCAACCCGCGCCCCCAGTAACGCCGCCGCGTCTGCCAGACGCGACATCGAGTCCTCGCGAGATTGCCCAGGGTCGTCGTCACGCCCTGCAACGGCCCCGCCAGCGCCCAAGCCATCACGCGGCAACGCCGCACCCTCCTCACGCCACAGCGCCACCCGCCAGTGCGACAGCGGGATGTTCGAATCGGCACGCAAACGCCCGTCGGACCCCATGCGCCGGTCAGCCGCATCGAGCAGCGCCGTAAGCAACGCGCGCGACAATCCTTCGGTCGACAGAAGATGGACCAACCGACCTTGACGATTCAGTTGCGGGTTGAGCATGCGGACAGCAATGGTTTAAGCGGCGGGCAAGGCGTCGAAGTAACGTTGCAGAATAATAGCCGCTGCCACGGCGTCATCCGGTGCGTGGCTGCCCAGTATCGACTGGGCCTCCATGCTCGACCCCCGCTCATCCACGAGCACCACCGCCAGGCCGTAGCGGCCATGCAGTTGGTTGCCGAACCGCCGGGCGCGCTTGGACGCCGGCTGTTCATCCCCCTCGGTCGTGAGCGGCAAGCCGACCACGATCCGTTGGGGTTGCCACTCGGCCAAAAGTTGCTCGATTCGCGCAAAGCGCGGCGCCTGCGCCTCACCCTTGATGATTTCGAGCGGACGCGCGTGCGAGGTTAGAGTATTGCCGATCGCCACGCCGATTTTGGTCTCGCCGTAGTCGAACGCCAGCAACGTTTCTTCAGGCATGGCCCGCGTCACCCGTCAACATCACGGGATCGAAGCCCAGCAACTTGAGTGCAGCGGGATAACGCTCGTCGGGCGGCACATCGAAAATGATGTGCAGATTGGCCGAGACATTGAGCCAGGCATTCTGCGCCATTTCATTTTCGAGCTGGCCCGCACCCCACCCGGCGTAACCGAGGGTGACGAGCATGCGGGCCGGCCCACTGCCTTCGGCTACGGCCTGCAGCACGTCGCGTGACGTGGTCAACGCCAGATCGCCCAGCTTGATGCTGGAGCTGTAGTCGCCGGCAGGCGCATGCAGCACGAAGCCGCGATCGGTTTGCACCGGGCCGCCGAAAAATACCGGCGAATCCTTCACCGGGGCGATTTCTAGTTCGAGATCGATGCGCTCAAACAGCGTGCCCAGCGTGAGGTCGGTAGGCCGGTTGATCACCAGCCCCAGAGCGCCCTTGGGCGTGTGTTCGCAGACATAGATGACAGTTCCGGACAAACTGCCCTCGACCATCCCCGGCATCGCCATCAAAAACTGATTCGACAGATCGATAGGCACGGCAGTGGTGTCTTCGGTGGTGCATTGTTCGGTCATGGCAACCTCTACGACAGCGGTAGTAGCATGGCGCAGAAGGCAATTTCCGCGCCCGCGATCAAATTTCCATCAGTTCAAAGTCTTCCTTGCGCGCGCCGCACTCAGGACAGACCCAGTTGGGCGGGACGTCGGCCCAGCGGGTGCCGGGGGCAATGCCCTCTTCCGGCAAACCTGCCTCTTCGTCGTACACCCAACCACAAATCAGACACATCCACGTTTGCATAGTTCTCTCTAGCGTTCAAATCGGTTCATACCGCCGCGCGCGGCACGATCCCGGGGCCGATCATTTAGAATGGGGGCAATCTTACCGAAACCCAATAGGGAATGTCCTGATTACCTGCGGGCTATTGCCGTAGATCAAGACATACCCACTTCGCATTCGCCGTGACTTCCGCCACTCCTCCCCTTGCATTGATCTTCGGCCCTGTCGACCCCTCCGGGTCGGACGGTATCCCTGCGGACGCCGTCACCACTGCGCAATTGGGGTGCCATAGCCTCGTGGCCGTGACCGCCCTTACCGTGCAGGACACCGCTGCCACCGAAGATGTTCAGCCCGTCGCGCCCGACTTTCTCGACGATCAGGCGCGTTGCCTGCTCGAAGACATGTCCGTGCAAGCGATCAAGGTGGGTGGCGTTTATACCACTGAGACGGCCAGCGCAATTGCCCAGGTGGCCGCCGACTACAGTCAGGTACCCCTGGTGCTGCACCTGGGCCATCGCATGCCATTGCCCGTGGATGCCGCCAGCCAGGACGACGCCGAGGATCTGCTGGCCGCCACGCTCGAACTGCTGCTGCCGCAGGCCGATGTGGTGGTGATCGAGTCGATTCGGCTCAATCAGTGGATCGCCGACGGCCATATCGACGCGTCGGATCTGGCGACGCCGATGCACGCCCTGCAGGCGGCGGGCGCCGACTGGGTGCTGGCACTCGGCAGCCAGCAACGCCCGGGCCATCGTGCCCACACGCTGATCGGTCCCGACGGCCAGACGCATACCTGGGCCTGGCAATTGCCGCCCGAGCGCAATGCCGACGTCGGCGGCGTACTGGCAGCCGCTCTCACCGCACGACTGGCGCATGGCGACGAAATGCCGCAAGCGGTCGAACGTGCCATTGCCTATGCCGACCGCACGATCGGCATCAGCTTTTTGCCGGGCATGGGCCATCGCGTGCCCAATCGCCTGGGCGACACCGAGCCCGGAACTTCCGAATGACCCAAACGCCGCTGCCGTCCGATCGCCCGACCCCACTGCGTTTCCCAGGCGGCCTGTATGGCGTGACGCCAGGCTGGGAAGACACCGACCGGCTGGTGGCTGCCGTACGCGCCGCAGCCGCCGGCGGCATGCGATCGCTGCAATACCGCAGCAAGCATCCCGACCGGGCACTGCGCATGGCCCAGGCACAGGCCCTTCGCGCCGTGTGCTCCGCGCTGGACGTGGTGTACCTCGTCAATGACGAATGGGCCATCGCGCTGGCCGTGGGCGCCGATGGCGTTCATCTGGGCCGCGACGATGGCGACATCGAGGCGGCACGCACCGCGCTCGGCCCCGACGCCATCGTGGGCGTTTCCTGCTACGACGATCTCGATCGTGCCCGCGCCCTGCTCGTGGCCGGTGCCGATTACATCGCGTTCGGGGCGGTGTACCCCTCCACCGTCAAGCCTGGCGCGCCGCGCGCCACGCTCGACATCCTCCGTCAGGCGCGCGACTTGGTCGCCCACCTGCCCGCGCTGCGGCCCGCCGTGGTGGCGATCGGCGGCATCACGCCCGACAACGCCGCGCCGGTGGCGGCCGCCGGTGCCGATGCGCTGGCTGTGATCACGGGCCTGTTCGATGCGCCCGACATCACCGCCGCCGCGCGCCGATTGGCCGCGGCCTGCGCTTAACCTTCAGAAACTGACTGCCCTATGCCTACCAACGTTGAACTGTTCGAACGCGCCTGCCTGACCATTCCCGGTGGCGTCAACTCGCCCGTGCGCGCCTTCAAGTCCGTCGGCGGCACGCCGCGCTTCATCGCCCGCGCGCAAGGCCCGCATATCTGGGATGCCGAAGGCAAACGCTATATCGACTACGTCGGTTCCTGGGGCCCGGCCATCCTGGGCCATGCCCATCCGGACGTGGTGCGGGCCGTGCAGGAAGCTGCGGTGCATGGCTTGTCGTTCGGCGCGCCCACCGAGGCTGAAGTCACCCTCGCCGAAACGCTGGTCGCCCGCCTGCCTTCGATGGACAAAGTGCGTCTGGTGAGCTCGGGCACGGAGGCCACGATGTCGGCCATCCGCCTGGCGCGCGGCGCCACCGGCCGCACCAAGATCATCAAATTCGAAGGCTGCTATCACGGCCACGCCGATAGTCTGCTGGTCAAGGCCGGCTCGGGGCTGCTCACTTTCGGCAATCCCACATCGTCCGGCGTGCCGACTGAATTCGTCGCGCACACCATCGTGCTCGATTACAACGATCTGCCTGCCGTCGAACAAGCCTTCATCGAATACGGTGAAGAAATCGCCTGCATCATCGTGGAGCCCATCGCCGGCAACATGAACCTCATTCAGCCGATCGCGGGCTTCCTCGAAGGCCTGCGCACGCTGTGCACGCAGCACGGCGCACTGCTGATTTTCGACGAAGTCATGACGGGTTTCCGTGTGGGTCCGCAAGGCGTGCAGGGCCGCTCGGGCGTCACACCCGACATCACCACGCTGGCGAAAGTCATCGGCGGTGGCATGCCCGTGGGAGCCTTCGGCGGGCGCGCCGACGTGATGGCGCATATCGCGCCATTGGGTACGGTCTACCAGGCGGGCACGCTGTCGGGCAATCCGGTCGCTGTGGCGGCTGGACTGGAAACGCTGCGCCTGCTGGCCGAACCGGGTTTCTACGAACATCTTTCAGCCCAGACCGCGAAGCTGGCCCATGGCCTGCAGGCGGCGGCACGCGACGCCGACATCGTGATGTGCGCCGATAGCGTGGGCGGCATGTTCGGCATTTACTTTACCGAGAACGTGCCCACCACCTTCACGCAAGTGTCGGCCTGCGACGTGGAGGCGTTCAAGCAGTTCTTCCACGGCATGCTCGATGAAGGCGTGCACTTCGCGCCGTCGGCATTCGAAGCCGGCTTCGTATCGGCCACGCATGACGACAGCGTGATCGACGACACGCTGGCCGCCGCCACGCGCGTTTTCGCGAAGATGAAGCAAGCCTGACGCAGCCGGGGCGTGTTTGCGCCAGGTTGCTTCTGCCGCCTGCGATTACGCGTCGCCGCCCTGATGATTGGCGGGCGGCACCACCGCCGTCACTTCGATCTCAACCCGCGCACGATCTTCGATCAGATCGGCCACTTCCACGGCCGTCATCGCCGGAAAGTGCTTGCCCAGCAGCGCACGGTAGTGCTTGCCGATCTCGGGGTACGCGTTCACGTACTCTTCCTTGTCCTTCACGTACCACGTCATGCGCGTGATGTGCTCAGGCCGCGCACCGCCCACTGCCAGAATGTCGACGATGTTCTGCAACGTCTGACGGGTCTGTTCGGCGAAATCGTCGCTTTCGAATTGCTGTTGCCCGTTCCAACCGATCTGGCCACCGACGAAAATCAGGCGCGAACCCACGGTCATGTCGGTCGCGATCCCATTGGCGTAGCCGCGCGGTGCGAGCCAGTCGGGGGGTTGCAGTTTCATCATAGAAGTTCCGTTAAAAGCCGCCGGCCGCCACGGATGCCATCGCATCCGCACCCGGCTCGACAAATGGGGTGAGCGCTTGCCGCAAATCTTCCGGCAAGCGTATGGAGCGCATCGTCTCCAGATCGATCGTCACGATGGTGAGTTGCGCTTCCAGCCGCGTCTGGCCCTCGGGTGACGCAAAGCGCACCTTCAGTCCGATGGCCGCACCGCCGAGGCTGGTCACGGTCATCGATTGATGCAGCACGTCGTTCCATCGACTGGGCGCCTTGAAGTCGCACTGCACCGAGGCAAGCGGGGTGCCGATCTTGCGTCCCACGTGCAAGGCATGAAACGAGGCGCCCAAGCCGCGATCGAAAAACGCTTCGACGAAATCGTTGATCATTTCGAAGTAACGCGGATAGAACACGATGCCTGCCGGATCGCAGTGGCGAAACGCCACCGTCATTTCGGCGGTGAACGGTGATCGACTCATGCCGAGGCCATCGCGGTTTGACGCAACGTAAAGCGTTGCAGCTTGCCGGTCTCGGTGCGCGGCAGCGCGTCCACGAACGCGATGGCGCGCGGATACTTGTAGGGCGCGATTTCGGCCTTGACGAAGTCCTGCAGCGCCTTGACCAGCGCCGCATCGCCGTCGATACCCGGCTTGAGCACCACGAACGCCTTCACCACCTGCCCGCGCTCTTCGTCGGGCAAGCCCACCACGCCGCATTCGGCCACGGCGGGATGACGCAACAGCGCATCTTCCACTTCGGGGCCGGCGATGTTGTAGCCGGCCGAGATGATCATGTCGTCATTGCGCGCCTGGTAATACAGATATCCATCGGCATCCTGTACGAAGGTGTCGCCGGGCAGATTCCAACCGTCGCGCACGAATTTGCGTTGGCGGTCGTCATCGAGATAGCGGCAACCGGTGGGACCCTTGATCGCCAGGCGGCCAGGCGTGCCGTGCGGCACCGGCTGCATATCGTCGTCGACCACCTGCGCAATGTAGCCGGGCACGACCTTGCCGATCGCCCCGCGCCGCACCTCGGCCTCGCTGCTCGACACGAACACGTGAATCATCTCGGTGCCGCCGATGCCGTCGATCATCTCGATGCCGCTGGCCCCTTTCCACAACTGCCGCGTGGCGTCGGGCAAGGCTTCACCGGCCGACACGCTCTTCTTCAATGACGACAGATCGTATTGATCCACCAGGCCCGCCATCTGACGATAGAACGTGGGCGCGGTAAAGACGATCGTCGCACGAAAATCCTGGATGGTTTGCAGCAAGCTCGCCGGCGCCAGCTTCTCCGACAGGATGGCCGATGCGCCCACGCGCAGCGGAAAGCACAGCAATCCACCCAAGCCGAACGTGAACGCCATCGGCGGCGTGCCGCACACGATGTCGTCCGGTCCCATGCCGATCACGTGCTTCGGAAAGAGATCGCACATCGCCAGCACGTCGCGATGAAAATGCATGCAACCCTTGGGCTTGCCGGTCGTGCCGCTCGTGAACGCAATCAGGCACACATCGTCGGCCGCCGTATCGCAGGGCGTGAAATCGTCGGACTGCGCTGCGGCCAAGGTGTCCAGCGAATCAGGGCCGGCATCGTTGAACAGCACCAATTGCGTGAGTTGCGGGCAATGATATTCGTGCGCCGCATCGCGGCAAAAGAAGGCTTCGTTCTGCAACGAGGCATCGCACAACACGGCCTGGATCTCGGCCTTGTCGATGATCTGCTTGAGCTCCTTGGCCCGCAGCAACGGCATCGTCGGCACGGTCACCATGCCTGCCTTGATCGCGCCCAGCCAGGCCGCCGCCATCATGGGATTGTTCGGGCCGCGCAAAAGCACGCGGTTGCCGGGCACCAGACCCATCGGGCCCACCAGCACCTGGGCGATGCGATTGGTGAGCGCTTTGAGTTCGGCGTACGTCATCGCCTTCATCTGGCCGGCATCCCGCCAGCGCAACGCCACGCGCGCGCCATTGCCCTGCGCGACCATGCTGTCGACAAGTTCGGCCGCGCAGTTCATGCGCTCGGGATAGGCCACATCCGGGCTATCCAGCAACAGCTCCGGCCAATCGCCCCGATCCGGCAAGTGATCTCTGGCAAACGTATCTTGATGAGCGGAAACAGCCATGACAAACCCCTTGTATAGACGACGCGTTCATGCGCGTCAGTTCTTGAGTAGCTCGCGTGCAATGATGAGTTTCTGCACCTCGGTCGCGCCTTCGTAAATGCGCAGCGACCGGATTTCCCGATAAAGCCTTTCCACGATGGCGCCGCTCACCACACCGGCCCCGCCAAACAATTGCACGGCGCGATCGATCACCTGTTGCGCCGATTCAGTCGCCGTCATCTTGGCCATCGCCGCTTCGCGCGTGGTACGCACGCCCTGTACGTCGCGCATCCACGCGGCGCGATAGGTGAGCAGCGCCGAGGCGTCTACGGCTGTGGCCATGTCGCCCAACGCGGCTTGCGTGAGTTGCAGATCGCCCAAGGTTTGGCCGAACATGCGGCGCGACCGCGCGCGGCCGACCGACTCGTCCAGCGCGCGGCGGGCGAAACCCAACGCGGCCGCGGCGACCGAGGCACGGAAGATGTCCAACGTCATCATCGCCAGCTTGAAGCCCTGCCCGGCGTCGCCCAACAGATGCGTTTTGGGCACGCGGCAGTTGCGAAACTTAAGCGTCGCCAGCGGGTGAGGCGCGATCACGTCGATACGCTCCGACGCATCCAGGCCCGGCGTATCGGCATCGACCACGAAGGCGCTGATGCCGCGGGCACCCGGGGCTTCGCCGGTGCGGGCAAACACGCAATAGAAGTCCGCGATGCCACCGTTGGAAATCCAGGTTTTTTCGCCATCGAGCACGTAGTGATCGCCATCCAGCCTGGCCGCGCAACTGAGCGCCGCCACATCCGATCCGGCTTCGGGTTCGGACAACGCGAACGCGGCGATGGCCTCGCCACGCGCCACGCGCGGCAGATAGACTTCGCGCAAGGCGTCGGATCCGCCCAGGGAAATCGCACCGCTTCCCAGCCCTTGCATCGCGAATGCGAAGTCGGCGAGACCATCGTGCCGGGCGAGCGTTTCGCGCAGGATGCACACCATGCGCGAGTCGATGGCACCCAAGGCGCCGCCCCATGCGCCACCGGGACCGGCCGCCACGGCATAGCGCAGCCAGCCGGCATCGCCCAACGAGCGCACCAGATCGCGGCACGCCTGATCGGTATCGCGATGATCGACGTGGGCGAGCGCGTGGCCGGCCCAGGTGTCGAGTTCCCGCGCCACGCTGCGATGGCGGTCGTCAAAGAACGGCCAATCCTGCCAGGTGGTGTCGGCCATGATCAGTTTCCTTCGAAGACGGGCTTGCGCTTGGCGACGAACGCCTCATAGGCCCGATGGAAATCGCGCGTCTGCATGCAGATCGCCTGCGCTTCGGCTTCGGCTTCGATGGCCTCGTCCACACCCATGGCCCATTCCTGATGCAGCAGTTTCTTGGTGACGCCGTGTGCGAAGGTGGGGCCGGCGGCAATCGATGCCGCCAAGGTTTGCGCAGCACCCAGCACATCGGCTTGCGGCAGCACCTGATTGAAAAAACCCCAGGCGAGGCCTTCATCCGCCGTCATGGCGCGCCCGGTATACAGCAGTTCGGACGCGCGGCCCTGACCGATCATGCGCGGCAGCAGCGTGCACGCGCCCATATCGGCGCCGGCCAATCCTACCCTTGTGAACAGGAACGCGGTGCGGGCATCGGTCGCGCCGATGCGCAGATCCGAACCCAATGCCAGCATGGCCCCTGCGCCCGCGCAGATGCCATCGACGGCGGCCACGATGGGCTGCGGGCAAGCGCGCATCGCCTTGACCAGATCGCCCGTCATGCGCGTGAAATCGAGCAGCTCAGGCATCGTCATGCGCGTGAGCGGACCGATGATTTCATGCACGTCGCCGCCGGAGCAGAAGTTGCCGCCAGCACCCGCCAGCACCACCACCTTGATATCGGTGGCGTAGACGAGGCTGCGAAACAGATCGCGCAGTTCGGCATACGACTCGAAGGTAAGCGGATTCTTGCGCTCGGGCCGATTGAGCGTGATCGTGGCCACCTTGCCATCGGCCGAGACGTCCCACAGAAACGTCCGCGCCGGATAGCCGGCCAGCGGTTGCTTGTGGTGCGCCATCGTGTGCGTCTCTTGCGTCTGGGTCATCCTGGTCTCCTCGATTGGTTGAGCGTGGTGGGCGCGCCGCCCGCCATCTAGCCCGTCATCACTTCGCCGCCATCCACCGAAATGGACTGGCCGTTGACAGCCATGGCGGCCGGCAGGCACAGCCACGCCACGGTTTGTGCGACGTCGTCGGGCTGTACCAGCTTGCCTTGCGGATTGCGTTGGGCGAGTTGCGCGCGGGCGGCCTCTTCGGTCATGCCCGTCTTGCCCATGATATTGGTGACCGCATCGCGCACGATATCGGTTTCGGTATATCCGGGGCACACCGCATTGACGGTCACGCCCTTGCGCGCCACTTCAAGCGCCAGCGCGCGCGTCATGCCGATCACGCCGTGCTTGGCGGCGCAATAGGCGCTCACGTACGCGTAGCCGATCAGCCCGGCGGTGCTGGCCACATTCACCACACGCCCCCATTGCTGCGCCAGCATCCCCGGCAACACAGCCTGGGTGCAGTGAAACGTGCCCGTAAGATTGACGGCCAGCATGGTGTCCCATACCGAGGCGTCCATGCGGTCGAATCGTTCGCTCACCGCCTGGCCGGCGTTATTGACCAGCACGGCGATCGGGCCGAATGCCTCGGCGGCCGCATCGAACGCCTGACGCACGCTGGCGGCATCGACCACATCGCACGCGGCTGCCTGCACCTGTCCGAGCGGTGCAAGGTCGGCCACGGCGCGATCGAGCGTGCCACGATCCCGGCCCACCAATGTGACGGCTGCGCCATGCGCCAGCAGATGGCGCGCGATGGCCATGCCGATGCCCTTGCCGCCGCCAGTGACCACGGCGTGACGGCCGGCAAGCGGTGGGGAGGCTGACGGGGCCGTACCCGTGTGGGTTGCGGCCACCGCACCCTGATTGTTCTCGATCGATGTGGACGAAGAAATCATTTGGCCTCCGGCGCCGTTTGCGCGGCGCGCTGGAAATTCACCTCCAATTGCCGGCGGCCCGCCTCATACTGCTTCGGCCAGGTCACGTCCGGCGCTCCCACCCGGGCGGCTTCCCGCAACGTCCACGCGGCATCCGCCAGATGGGGCCGAGCGATCGCGCACAGATCGGCGCGACCCGACGCAATGATGCCGTTGACGTGATCGGCTTCGAAGATCGCACCCACGGCCATCGTCGGAATACCCGCTTCGTTGCGTACCCGATCGGAAAACGGCGTTTGGTACATGCGGCCGTACACAGGCTTCTGCGCGGCGCTCACCTGCCCCGACGAGCAATCGACCATGTCCACACCGGCCGCCTTGAAGCGGCGGGCGATCTCGACCGCGTCGTCGGCGGTGATGCCGCCTTCCACCCAATCGTGCGCCGAGATCCGCACCGACATCGGCAATCTTTCGGGCCACACCGCGCGCAAGGCCGCGAAAATCTCGAGCGGATAGCGCAACCGGTTATCCAGGCTGCCACCGTAGTCGTCATCGCGATGATTGGTGATGGGCGAGATGAACGACGACAGCAGATAGCCATGCGCGCAATGCAATTCCAGCCAGTCGAAGCCGGCGTCGGCTGCCCGTTTGGCAGCGGCCACGAAATCATCGCGCACGGCATCCATATCGGCCCGCGTCATGGCGCTCGGCACCTGCGACACGCCTTCCATGTACGGAATGGGCGACGCCGAGAGCAAGGGCCAGTTGCCGGTCGCAAGCGGATAGTCGATCTTGTCCCAGCCCAGTTGCGTCGACCCCTTGCGGCCCGCATGCCCCAACTGAATCCCGATCTTGGCATCGCTTTGGCCGTGCACGAAATCGACGATGCGCTTGAACGCATCGCGCTGCGTGTCGTTCCACAACCCCGGGCATCCCGGCGTAATGCGCGCGTCGGGCGACGTGCAGGTCATCTCGACCATGATCATGCCCGCGCCGCCAAGCGCACGGCTGCCGAGATGCACCAAATGGAAATCGCCCGGTACGCCGTCTTCGCACGAGTACATCGCCATCGGCGAGACCACGATGCGATTCTTGAGTCGGGTCGAACGCAGCGCAAACGGCGTGAGCATCGGCTGCGGCGCACGCGCGCCGTCCGGCAAATCCTGCCCGGCATTGCGCGCGATCCACGCTTCGTAACCCTCGAGCCAGGCGGCATCGCGCACGCGCAGATTCTCATGCGAGATACGTTGCGAACGCGTCAACAACGAATAGGCAAATTGTTCGGGTGCGAGGCCCGCATAACGTTCGACGTTCTCAAACCATTCGGTCGAGTTGCGGGCCGCGTTCTGAATCTTGAGCACTTCCACACTGCGCACGGCTTCGTACTCGCTCAAGGCCTCGCGCACATCGCGTCCCAGCTGCGCCATGCGGCGCGCGAGTTCGATTGCGTCTTCGAGCGCGAGCTTGGTGCCCGAGCCGATGGAGAAGTGTGCGGAGTGGGCAGCGTCGCCCATCAGCACCACCGGCACATCGCGCACGCCAGACCCCGTTTGCAGGCTGTGCCAATGCACCCAGCGCTTGCAGATCACGCGCGGGAAGCGAATCCAGCTGGCCGAGCCGCGCAAGTGCTTGGCATTGGTCATCAGGGCGTGACCATCGAGCCACGGCGCAAACAGTTTTTCGCAATACGCGATGCCGTCTTCCTGACTCATCGCCTCGATGCCCGCAGCACGCCAGGCGTCCTCAGTCGTTTCGACGATGAACGTCGACAGCCCCGGCTCGAAGCGATAAGCGTGCGCCTGAAACCAACCGTGCTCCGTCTGCACGAAGGCAAACGTGAACGCGTCGAAGACCTTGTGCGTGCCCAGCCAGACAAAGCGGCACAGCCGTTGATCGATATCGGGTTCGAACGACGGCAGATAGGCGGTGCGCACGCGGCTGTTGATGCCATCGGAGGCGATCACGAGATCGGCGTCGTACTGCAGCGCCACATCGCGATCGTCTTGCGCATCGGTTTCGAACACCAGTTCGACGCCGACTTCTTCGCAGCGGGCTTGGAGAATATTGAGCAGCTTCTTGCGGCCGATGCCGATGAAACCGTGGCCACCGCTGCGGATGCTCTGGCCCTTGAAGTGGATCTCGATATCGTCCCAATGATTGAACGCCGCCGCGATTTCCTCGGCGGACACCGGATCGGCGATGCGCAGGTTGGCCATCGTCGCATCGGAAAACACCACGCCCCATCCGAACGTGTCGTAGGGCTTGTTGCGCTCCAGCACCACCACCCTGTTGGCGGGATCCTGCAGCTTCATCAGCAATCCGAAATACAGGCCGGCGGGGCCGCCCCCGATGCACACGATATTCATGGCTAGCTCGCTTCGATGACGCCGCACATCCCACGCGCTCTGGGCGACGATTATTTAAACCTGGATAGTTTAGGCTTGAACTATATACACGTTCCAACCCTCCCGCAACCCGGGTTTTCGCCTAACGGCCACGCGTCAAAAAGGGATGTCTACGCCCCGGGCCGTTGCGCCAGCCAGCGCTCCAGATCCGGGGCGGGGAGCGCCGGCGAAAACAGAAATCCCTGCACGGCATCGCAGCCGAGATCGGCCAGAAAATGCCGTTGCGCCTCCGTCTCGACACCTTCGGCCACCACCTTCAGATTCAGGCTTTCGCCGATACGCACAATGGCGCTGGCGAGCGCCCGCGACGGTGCGTCCGACTCGATGCCCACCACGAAACTGCGGTCCAGCTTCAGCTCATGCACCGAGAGGCGGCGCAGATGGCCCAGGCTCGAATAGCCCGTGCCGAAGTCGTCCATCGAGAGCCGCACGCCAGAGGTCGTCAGGCGAGCGATCGTATCCATCGTGTCGGGATTGCTGTCCAGCAGCACGCTTTCGGTAATCTCCAACGTCAGGTCCGACGGGGTCAGCCGATAGCGCCGCAGCGCCGCCTCGATCGTGGCTTCCAGATCGGAGCGATGGAAATTGGTGGGCGACAGATTCACCGATACCGTCGGTACCGCGACGCCACGTGCGCGCCAGTCGGCCAACTGCCGGCACGCGGTGCGAATCGCCCACTCGCCCAGCGCGCCGATCAGGCCGCACGCCTCGGCCAGAGGCACGAATCGCGCCGGCGACAACTCGCCCAGTTCGGGATGGCGCCAGCGCGCCAGCGCCTCCACGCCATACAGCACGCCATCGCGCATGCGAATCTGCGGTTGGTAGTGCAATTGCAGCCCTTCGTTCTCCAGCGCCTGCCGCAAGGCACCTTCGAGTGCATGGCGCTCCTGCGAGATCTGATTCATTTCCGGGCTGAAGAAGCGCACGCAGGCGCGTCCATCGGCCTTCGCCTGCACCATTGCCATATCGGCATGCCGCAGCAGCGCGGGCAGATCCTGTCCGTTGTCGGGAAAGAAACTCACACCTACGCTGGCCGTGGGGCGCAGCACAGCCGGCCCCACGTCGAACGGCCGTGTGAGTTCGGCCGTCAAGTGACGCGTCACGACCTCGATGCCATTCACGTCGCACTGCGGCAGCACGACCAGAAACTCGTCGCCCGACATGCGGCCGACGATGTCGCCGCCGCGCAGCACCGCACGCAATCGGCGCGCGACCTCGCGCAGCAGGGCATCGCCTGCGCTCTGCCCGAATTGCTCGTTGACGTGTTTGAAACGGTCGATGTCGATCACCAGCAGCGCCAATGCACCGTTGCGGCGAATCATGTCGTCCACGGCCCGCTCGGCTTCAGCATGCAGATGACTGCGATTGGGCAGTCCGGTCAGGTCGTCGTAATACGCCAATTGCCGAATGCGGGCACGCACATCTTCGCGCTCCAGCGCGAGCGAACACAGATGCAGGCCCACATCCATCAAGCGACGATGAAACGCGTCAGGCGGCGCGTGATCGCGGTAGAAAAACGCCAGCAGACCGATCGTGCGCCCGGCCGCCGTGACGATCGGTCGGGCCGCGCACCCGGTCAGCCCCGCGGCCTCGAACCACTCGCGTTGCGACGCCCATTGCGGGTCGTGGGCGAGGTCGATGGCGCTCAGCGCCTGGCATGACGCGCCGCTCGCGGCCGTCGCCGCCATGGCAGCGGGCTCGAACATACGCAACGCGTCGAGGTATGGCGCCGGCAGGCCCGGCGCGGCAAGCGCCTGCCATTGCCGGTCGCCGTCCAGACGGACGACGGCCGGTTGCAGTTCGGGCGCCAACTGCGCCAGTTCGACGCAAAGCAGCGCCATCACATCGTCGATCGGCTGATCGTCGAAGACGGCTTGCAGAATCCGCCGCTGCAGCACTTCGTAGATTTTGGTGGGCGTGATGTCGGTGAGCACGTCGACGATATTGGCGACGTTACCGTGGTGATCGAGTATGGCGTTCGTCGTGGCCGATACCCAGATGGGCCGCCCGCTCTTGCCGTACAGCAGCAATTCTTCCTGGTGCCCCGGCGGTCTGGAAAGGCGATTGGACAGGTAGCGCGTGGTCGCGGGCTCCACGCGCACGGCGCCGAGCAACTGACCCAACGACTTGCCGCGCACACTCTCGCCGCGCTTTTCCAGCAAGCGCTTGAAACCCTCGTTGGCATACACCACTCGGTCGTCCGGGCTGGAGATCACGACGGCGTTGCCGGCCTCGTCCACGCCTTTGAGCACACGCCGCACCGATTCGCGGCGCCGCACGTCGTCAGTCACGTCGTTGGCGATCTTGATGACGCGTTCAAGCTCGCCGCGGGCGTTCATGATCGGGGTATAGAACGCATCGAGCCACACTTCGCTGCCGTCCTGCCTGGCGCGGCGCACGATGTGGCTGAACGCTTCGCCGCGCTGCATGCTCGCCCAGATGGCGGCTTCGCGGCCGGCCGCGCCCATCGCGGGCGGGCACAGCATATCGTGGGACTGCCCACAGATCTCGTCCAGCCGATAGCCCATGCGGTTCAGGAACGTGTCGTTCGCCCCGACGACGTTGCCTGCCCGGTCGAACTCCAGAATCAGCATCGTGCGATTGATGGCGTCCAGCACTTCGGACCGATCATGCGTGGAAAAGTCTGCTGGGGAAATACGGCTGCACTCTGGCGAATCTTCCTGCATTTCGGCTCTGCCTCGTCAACATGAAACGCACGCTCGAAATCACGGCGCCCCGCTCTCGGTGCGCGGACGACGGAGACGCACACGACAGGCACGCCTCAATCCTCCCGACCGGAGTAAAGCGATTGTATTGCAATGTCCAGAAATATTCCGAAATATTTAGTGGTGGATGATCGCAGTCGATTGCCGTGTATTGAATTCGCCACTTGGCCCGGCACGATCGGGGGATATGCCCTCACCTGCGTACGCTATTCGCGCCCCGCCAAAGCAAAGGCGGCCACAACTGCTTGGCCGCCTTGCACACTCATATCGCCGGGAGCCCTAAACGCCCAGATAGCGCGTCCACAGCGACCGGTCGCCATCCAATTGCGTGGAGTTGCCTTCCCACACGACCTTGCCGCGTTCGAGGATAACGTGATGATCGGCCAGCGCCAAGAGCCGCTCCACATACTTGTCGATCACCAGAATCGTTTGCCCCGTCTCGCGCAGCCGCGCCAGGCACTGCCAGATCTCTTCTCGCACGCGCGGCGCCAGCCCCTCGGTGGCCTCGTCCAGAATCAGCAATTTGGGGTTGGTGACCAACGCCCGGCCAATCGCCAACATCTGCTGCTCGCCGCCCGACAACTGATTGCCCATGTTGCGTGCGCGTTCACCCAAACGCGGAAACAGTTCGCACACGCGATCGGCATTCCAGGCATGAGCCGTCTTGCCGTTGCGCACATCGGCAAACGCCGTCAAATGCTCGCGCACCGTCAGGTTAGGAAAGCACTGTCGGCCTTCGGGCACGATCGCCAGGCCTGCACGTGCAATGCGGTCCGAGGCCCAACCCGAAATATCGGCGCCGTCCAGTTGCACCGAACCGGCTCGCAAGCCCAACTGACCGAATAGCGTGCGCAACAACGTCGTCTTGCCCATGCCGTTGCGGCCCAACAGGGTGACCACCTGACCCGCGGCAATCTTCATGTCGACGCCAAACAGCACCTGGCTTGGGCCGTAGCCGCTCTCTACTCCCTGCGCGTTCAGCATCATGTGGCCTGCTCCGCCTCGCGGCGTTCCGATTCGGTGGGGGGGTCGTCGTCATCGCCCAGATAGGCTTGGCGGACCTCGGGGCTGTTGCGGATCTCCTGCGGCGTGCCGGTGGCGATCACCTTGCCGTACACCAGCACCGAAATGCGATCGGCAAGCTGGAACACGGCCTGCATATCGTGCTCGACCAGCAGCATCGCGGCGCGTCCCCGCATCGATTCGATCAGGCCCGTCAGCCGCACTGTTTCATCCGGACCCATGCCGGCCATCGGCTCATCCAGCAACAGCACCTTGGGATTGGCCGCCAACGCCAAGGCGAATTCGATCTTGCGCTGCTCGCCGTGCGGCAGCGTACTGGCCGTGCGGCCGAGCAGCGTGTCGTCGATCGAGCATTCGCGCGCCAAGGCGCGCGCGGCGTCGTAGAGCGCCGCCTCATTGCGGCGTGCGTGCCAGAAGCCGAAGCTCGAGCCTGCGTGGGCCTGCACCGCCAGCACGAGGTTATCGAGTACCGACATCGACTTGAAGATGTTCGTGATCTGATACGAACGCGACAGCCCTGCGCGCACGCGCTCATGCGCATTCATGTTCGACACGTCGGTGCCGGCCACATGCAGGCTGCCCGCATCCGCGCGCAGCACGCCCGACAGCAGATGGATCAGGGTGGACTTGCCGGCGCCGTTCGGGCCGATCAGCGCGTGAATTTCGCCGGGATAGAGCTTGAGGCTGACGTTATCGGTCGCCACCAGCGCGCCAAACCGCCGGCACAGACCTTGAGCCTCGAGCACCGGCGCGGTGGATTGCACGTTGTCGTTCATGAGGCCACCCGTTTAGACAGCAAGCCGACCAGGCCGCGCGGCGCGAACAACACCACCAGCAAGAGCAACACGCCCAGCGGCATGTGCCAATATTCGGTCCATTGGCGCAGGAACTCTTCGAGCAGGAGCATCACCACGGCACCCGCCACGCCGCCATAGCGCAGCCCGATGCCCCCCACCAGCACCATGATCAGCAAATTCGCCGATTGGGTCCAATGCATCAGGGTGGGCGACACAAAGAGGTTGTGATTGGCCAGCAGCGCTCCGGCCAGTCCGGCCACTGCGCCCGACAATGCGAACGCCACGAGCTTCAAGCGATACACCGGATAGCCCATCGACTCCATGCGCGATTCGTTTTCGCGAATTCCTTGCAAGGCGGTGCCGAAGCGCGCGTCCACCGTGCGGTTGAACAGCGCCATCACGATCACGAAGATCGCGAGGGTGACGTAATAGAACGTGGTGTCGTTGGCCAGATCCAGGCCCGGCAATGTGGAATAGCCGGTCAGGTTCAATCCGTCTTCGCCGCCATACTGGCGCAGCGAAATGAAAACGTAATAGACCATCTGCGCAAACGCCAGCGTGATCATGATGAAGTACACGCCGCGCGTGCGCAGCGAAATCGCCCCCACGATCAACGCCAGCACGCCGGCCAGCAGCATGGCGGCCGGCCAGACGATCGCCGCCGCAGTAATGCCGGATGCGCCCAGTATCGCCACGGCGTATGCGCCGGCGCCGAAGAAGGCCGCATGCCCCAGCGCCACCATCCCGCCATAGCCAAGGATCAGGTTCAGGCTCGTGGCCGCCAGGGCGTAGATCAAAATACGCCGCACCAGCGACACATAGAATTCCAGATCGAAGATCGGCGCGATCCAAGGCACGGCGATCAGCAGCGCCAATGCAAACAGGGTCAACAATAATGTCGGTCGCATCGTCATCTCAGCCTCGCGCCGGAAAGAGACCGGACGGACGGAACACCAGCACCACCGCCATCAGCACATAAATCGAGATGGCCGCGAGCGTCGGCCCCACGCTGGCCGCCACCGAAGGCGACGCGATTTCACGCAGCAGACTCGGCAGAAAGGCACGCCCTGCCGTGTCGACGAAGCCCACGAGCAGCGCACCGACGAACGCGCCGCGAATCGACCCGATGCCGCCGATCACGATGCACACCAGCACCAGGATGAGAATGTCTTCGCCCATGCCGATCTGCACTGCGGTGATCGGCCCGAGCAAAGCGCCGGCCACGGCCGCGAGCACCGCGCCCAACGTGAAGACGCCCAGGAACAGCAGCGGCACCCGCACCCCCATCAGCGTGGCCATCTGGCGATTGGAAGCACCCGCGCGCACCAGTACGCCGGCGCGGGTGCGCGTGACGAACGCATACAGCCCTACCGCCACGGCGAGTCCCACCGCGATGATCATGATGCGATAGGCGGGGTACAACAATTCTTCGGTCAGTCGCACCGGGCCGGACAACATGGCCGGCATATTGAGCATCACGGGGGCCGCGCCCCAGATCATCTTGACGGCGTCATCGGCGATCAGAATGATGGCGTAGGTGCCCAGCACTTGCGCCAGGTGATCGCGCACGGCCAATCTTCTGATGAGTACGATCTCGAGCACCGCGGCGACGAGCCCCGTCACCACGGCGGCCACCAGCACCGCCGCCATGAACGAACCCGTGCGCTGCATCACATCGGCCGCAACATACGCGCCCGCCATGTATAGCGAACCATGGGCTAGGTTCATGATGTCCATGATCCCGAACACCAGCGTCAAGCCGGCGGCGATCAGGAACAACATCAGCCCGAACTGCAGGCCGTTGAGCAACTGCTCGATCAACAACGTCGATGTCAAAACGATTTCCCCGTGGCCACCGCCCCGGCGAGCGGAACGGCATGCATCGTTTATGGATGAAAAGCGGCGCGCGCGGTATTACCGCCCGCGCCCGGACGGCTTCAGAGCTTGCACTCGTCGACGTACACGTCCTGATAGCTCTCGAACACCTTGCCGTCGAGCTTGTTGGTCACGCGGCCGTCGGCATCCTTGACGATGGTGCGAACGTAATACGCCTGGATCGGATAGTTGTTCTTGCCGTAGGCGAACTTGCCGCGCACCGACGGGAAGTCGGCTTTCTTCAGGGCGGTCAGAATGGCTTCGCGATCGCTCGCCTTGCCGCCGGCCTGCTTGACGGCGGCATCCATGGACATGATCACGTCGAAGGCTTGCGCGGCGTACACCGACGGATAGCGGTTGTTATATTCCTTGCGAAACGCCGCCACGAATGCCTTGTTGGCCGGCACATCCAGATCGTGCGCCCACTCTGCCGTATTGACCATGCCCAGCATGGGCTCGCCCACGGCTTGAATCACATCTTCATCGGCCGAGAAGCCCGGGCCGATCAACTTGATCGACTGCGCCAGACCGGCTGCGTTGAATTGCTTGATGAAATTGATGCCCATGCCGCCCGGCAGGAAGATGTAGAGCGCGTCGGGCTTGGCGGCGCGGATCTGCGCGATCTCGGCGGCGTAGTCGATCTGGCCGAGCTTGGAGTAGAGCTCTTGCGACACGGCCACTTCGTATCCGCGCTTGAAGCCCGTGAGGGCATCCTTGCCGGCCGGATAATCGGGCGCCAGGATGAACATATTCTTGAAGCCGCGATCCTTGGCCATCTTGCCGGCGGCCGTGTGGAAGGCGTCGTTCTGATACGACGTGCCGAACCAGTATGCGTTGCATTGCGCACCGGCGTATTGGCTGGGTCCGGGGTTGTTCGAGAGATACGGCACCTTGGCAGCGAAGAGGGACGGCCCCACTGCCAGTGCCACGTTCGACCCAATGGGGCCGGTAAAGAAATCGATTTTGTCGCGTTGCAGATAACGCGAGACCAGTTGACGCGCCTGATCCGGATTGCCGGCCATGTCGGTCTGGATGAATTCGGCGGGTTGACCGCCGAGCTTGCCGCCCAGTTGCTTGATCGCGAGGTTGAAGCCGTCACGGGCTTCAGCACCCAGGGCCGAGAACGGACCCGAGATATCGTTGGCGATGCCGACCTTGATGGTTTGGGCGACGGTCAAGCTCGGCACCAACAGTGCGGCGGCCAGTACTGACATCGTGAAACGCATGTGAAGCTCCTTGCGCGGCGACGCGCCCTGTGAGGCAATGACGAGAAAAGCGATGTGGAAAACCGGCCGAACCACGTGCGATCACACGGTGCTGGCATGCTGCATAGTTTAGGTTTAAAGTAATCGGCAAAACAAGTCTAGGGTTTATACCCATGCTTGCTCTGCGGGCCGTTGGGCGTCGGTTTCGACACGGCAAATCATCGATCATGCCGCGGTTTTTTTATTATCAACATCGCTCATGCGACGGACGGTTCATGACCTCTCTTTATCGCGATTACGATCAGGCCGGCCTGGACGTGCAATACAACGCGCGGGCAACGGTACCGGATATCTGGCCCATTCTCAAGCAATACGAAACCCAGAGCGCGCACGCGCGGGCTACGCTCGTCTGCGATACGGATGTGGCCTACGGCGATCATCCTGATGAAGTGCTGGACATCTTTCGCCCGGCCGGCGCAGCGCATGGCGCGCCGGTGTTCTTCTTCATCCATGGCGGCTACTGGCGTCTGCTGAGCAAGAACGAATCGAGCGGCATGGCACCGGCGTTCACGGCCGCCGGCGCCGTGGTGGTCTCGCTCAACTATTCGCTCGCGCCGGCCGTGACGCTCGACCGCATCGTCGATCAGACCCGCCGCGCGCTGGCCTGGGTGCATACCCATATCGCCCAATACGGCGGCGACCCTGCGCGCATCCATGTCTGCGGCACGTCGGCCGGCGGCCATCTCACCGGCATGTTGCTGGCCGCAGGCTGGCAGGCGGATTACGGCGTGCCCACCGATGTGGTGCGCGGCGCCGCACCGCTCTCCGGGCTCTTCGATCTGCGCCCTCTGCCGCACACGCACATCAACGAATGGATGCAATTATCGGAAGACGACGCGATCCGCAATAGCCCGATCGATCATCTGCCTGCGCACGGTTGCCCGCTGATCGTGAGCTACGGCGGCAACGAAACCGACGAGTTCAAGCGACAAAGCCGCGACTATCTGACGGCCTGGCAGCAACGCGGCTTCGAAGGTCGCGATGTGCCCATGCCGCATACCAACCACTTCGATATCGTGCTGGCGCTGAACGATCCCGCCGAGCCGCTCACACGGGCGATCTTCGACCAGATGGGCCTGCCGCCCGCATCCTCCCCTGCCCCCGCCTGAAGGTTTCGCCATGATTCCGATGCCCGACCTCGAAAGCCGAGCCGCCCCCGACGACCACCAGGATCTGCGCGTCTGGCTGCGCCTGCTCACGTGCTGCAACCTCATCGAAAGCGATGTCCGCAGCCGCCTGCGCAACGAGTTCGACACCACACTGCCGCGCTTCGACCTGATGGCGCAACTGCAGCGCGCGCCCGCGGGCATGCGCATGGGCGAACTGTCGCGCCACATGATGGTCACCAACGGCAATATCACCGGCATCACCGATCAGCTCGAAAAAGAGGGGTTGGTGGTGCGCACGAAAATCGAAACCGATCGCCGCAGCTCGTTGATCCAGCTCACCCCGCTGGGCCGAAAATCATTCGCCAAGATGGCGCGCGCGCATGAAACGTGGATCAAGAATATGTTTGGCGCGCTGCCCGAAAGCAGCCGCGATGCGCTTTTCAAGGTGCTTGGCGAGCTCAAGCTGCATGTGGTCGCCGACCGCCACGACAAAGCCTGAACGCCGTCATCACGCGACACGGTTAACGGTGGGATAATAAAAGGCTATGTTCTTCCTGGAGGGCGCATGGCCGTCAATCTTCACATCCCGCAAGCTGCCGACATCTTCCCCGTCGAGGGTATCGAGATCGGCGTCGCCGAAGCCGGCATCCGTAAAGCCAACCGCCGCGATCTGACGGTGTTTCGCTTGGCGCCCGGCACCACGGTGGCCGGCGTGTTTACGCTCAATCGCTTCCGCGCCGCGCCCGTGCAGATCTGCGAAGCCCATCTGGCCGCCGGCGGCCCGATCAGCGCCCTCGTCATCAACACCGGCAATGCCAATGCCGGCACGGGCCAATCGGGCCTGGACGCTGCCAACGCCACCTGCGCCGCCCTGGGCGACCTGCTGGGCGTGCCGCCCGCACAGATCCTCCCATTTTCCACTGGCGTGATTCTCGAACCGCTGCCGGTCGACCGTCTCACCGCCGGCCTGCCCCGCGCGATCGCCGCCTTCGGTCCCAACAACTGGATGGAAGCGGCCCACGGCATCATGACGACGGACACCCTGCCCAAGGTGGTGTCGCGGCGCGTCGAGATCGGCGGCCGTACGGTCACGTTCACCGGCGTGAGCAAAGGCGCCGGCATGATCCGTCCCAACATGGCCACGATGCTGGGCTTTCTGGGTACGGATGCAGGCATTGCCCAACCCGTACTCGCTCGCCTGGCCCGCGATCTGGCCAACGTGTCGTTCAATCGCATCACGGTCGACGGCGACACCTCCACCAACGATTCCTTCATCGTGATGGCCACCGGCAAATCCGGTCTGCAGATCGACTCGGAGTCCGACGCCAACTATGCCGTGCTGCGCGACGCGTTTGCAGACGCCGCCCGCGAACTCGCGCAAAAGATCGTGCGTGATGCCGAAGGCGCCACCAAATTCATGACCATTCAGGTCGAAGAAGCCGGCACCACCGAGGAAGCCCTCAAGGTGGCGTATGCCGTGGCGCACTCGCCGTTGGTCAAGACGGCCTTCTTCGCGTCGGATCCCAATCTCGGCCGCATCCTGGCTGCGATCGGCTATGCCGGCATCGACGATCTCGACGTCAACGGCCTGCGCCTGTGGCTCGACGACGTGCTGGTCGCGTGCGATGGCGGGCGCAATCCCGACTACCAGGAAGTCGATGGCCAGCGCGTGATGAAGCAGGCCGAGATCCTGGTTCGCATCGCGCTTGGTCGCGGCACGGTCGCCGATACCGTCTACACCTGCGACTTCTCGCACGAGTACGTCACCATCAACGCCGACTATCGCTCGTAAGCGCATCCGGAGTAAGACGTGTCCGACATCGACCTGACCGCGCTGACCGCGCGCGCAATGCGCGTGCTGGCGCAGCTCGAAGCCTATCTGCCCCCGGCGCCGCCCGATATCGACTGGACGGCGCATGCCTTCCGGTGGCGCAAGCGCGGCGCACGCGGTTGGCTCGATGCCGTGCGGCATGTGGCCCGCATCGCGCCCGACGACCTGCAGCACATCGGCCGCCAGAAAGACATCATCGAACGCAACACGCGCCAGTTCCTGCGCGGCAAACCGGCCAACAACGTGCTGATGACGGGTGCGCGCGGTACCGGCAAAAGCTCGTTGGTCAAAGCCATGCTCGCGCAATACGGTGCCGAAGGGCTGCGCTTGATCGAAGTCGACAAAAGCGATCTGGGCGATCTGGCCGATATCGTCGAGATGGTGGCTGGGCGTCCCGAACGCTACGTCGTGTTCTGCGACGATCTGTCGTTCGAAGAGGGTGAAGCGGGGTACAAGGCGCTCAAGTCCGTTCTCGACGGTTCCGTCTCGGCCTCGGGCGATAACGTGCTCATTTATGCGACCTCCAATCGCCGGCATCTGATGCCCGAGTACATGAGCGAAAACCTCCAGGCCAAGCATCAAAGCGACGGCGAAATTCATCCCGGCGAAACCGTCGAGGAAAAAATTTCGTTGTCCGAGCGCTTCGGCATCTGGCTCTCGTTCTACCCGTTCAAGCAGGACGACTATCTGGATATCGTGCACCACTGGCTGCGTACGCTGGGATGTCCCGAGGCCCATATCGCCGAGTCGCGCACCGAGGCGCTGCAGTGGGCGCTGGAACGCGGCTCACGCTCGGGCCGCGTGGCACATCAGTTTGCGCGCGACTGGTCGGCACGGTATGTCTGAGCCGAAGCAAGCGACGGCGCGTGCGACCGACGGCACAAACGATGCCTCGAACGGTGCCGCAAACGATAGCCAGCCGACACGACCTGCAGGCAGCGACACCGCCGAGCGCAAGATCACGGACGTCGCCGTCGGCGTGCTCGTCGGTCACGACGGCCGCGTGCTGCTCGGGCAGCGGCCGGAAGGCAAGCCGTGGTCGGGGTGGTGGGAATTGCCGGGTGGCAAGCTCGAGCCCGGCGAAACCGTGCTGGAAGCGCTGGCCCGCGAACTGCATGAAGAGCTCGGCATCAGCGTCACTGCCGCCACGCCGTGGGTCACCTACGTGCACACGTATCCCACCACCACCGTGCGCCTGGCGTTTTGCCGCGTAACGGGCTGGACGGGCGAGCCGCGCGGCCTGGAAAACCAGGATCTGCAATGGGTGCATGCGGCCGACGCGCCCACATTGGGTGATGTGCTGCCCGCGACGTACCCGCCCTTGCGCTGGCTGCGCTTGCCGGACACCTATGCGATTACCGCCATCGGCGGTGCCGACCGGATGGACGCCTACCTCGAACGCCTGGATCGCGCGCTCGCCGGCGGCCTCAAGCTGCTGCAGTGGCGCGAGCCTCAGTGGGACGACGGTGCAGACAGCGCAAGCTGCCTGGCGGCGCTGGAGCGCGTTGTGGCGCGCTGCCACGCGGCCGGTGCCCGGGTGCTCGTCAACAGCGTGCATCCGCAACCGTGGTGGAACCGTGCCGACGGCGTGCACCTACGCGCGCAGGATGCTCAAGCCCTCGCTGCGCGGCCAGCGCTTGCAGATCACGCGTTGCTGGGCGTATCGGCACACTCGGCCGCCGAGATCGCGCAGGCGCGGCGCCTGGAAGCGGATTTCGCAGTGCTGAGCCCCGTGTTGCCTACCGCGTCTCACCCCGGCGAACCCGGTTGCGGCTGGGCCGGATTTGCGGCCATGCTGGCCGATGCCGGGCTTCCGGTGTTTGCGTTGGGGGGGCAGTCGGCCGATACGCTGACGACGGCGCAGTCGTATGGCGCCCACGGCGTGGCCGGGATTCGCGGGTTCATCTAGGTCGCGCCCGCGTTCGGCGCAACCCTTTTCGGATTCTCCCCTTGCGGCATGAGCCGCCCGATATCCTCGAACATCGACGTCCACTCGGCTTCGCTCATCTGCAAGATCCCGAACGATCGCAACAAAAACGCGCCTTCGGTCGCCAGAAACGCAAGTCTGGCCTGGCGACCCTCCGGCGTGTCGGGGTCTGCACGGTCCAATAGACTGCGGTACCACGCGCTCACCTGCGTGCGGATATCCGGTGTGGACAGCATGGCGGTCATCAAGCCGGCCGCGCGATCGGCCTCAGGCCCATCCATTCTTCGCGTCGTTTCCACATGGCCTGCAAAGGCATCGATCGGCCCAGGCGCAGGGCCCACCAGCGCGGCCACCGACGTGTCGTAATCCGCGGTCCAGCGATCGAATACCGCCTGCACCAGTTGCGCCTTGGTGCCGAATGCAGACTGCACACCGCCCTTGCTGATCCCGGCGGCACGCGCCACCGCACCGATCGTCAGGCCGGCCACGCCTTGTTCGCGCACCAGCACTTCCACCGCGTTCAGCACGGCATTGCGATCGATCACGGGTTGCCTGCTCATCTCGATTTTCCTTTAGAATACGATCGTATTTTAATCATGAAGGTCGTGGAAGTGCATTATTCGAACGCCCATACGCCGCTCCAATCGCCCAAGCGCTGGTTGATCTTGGCCGTGATCTCGAGCGCATTGTTTCTCATCGTGATCGACATGACCGTGCTGTACACGGCCCTGCCCACGCTCACGCATGCGCTCAATGCCAACGCGTCGCAAAAGCTGTGGATAGTAAACGCCTATGCATTGGTCGTCTCCGGTCTGCTGCTCGGCACCGGCACGCTGGGCGATCGGCTCGGGCATCGCAAGCTGTTCATTTCCGGGCTGATGGTTTTCGGCGTCGCGTCGCTCTGCGCGGCTTTCTCGCCGAGTCCAGCGTCTCTGATCGCCGCCCGCGCCTTGCTGGCCGTGGGTGCCGCCATGATGATGCCCGCCACCTTGTCCATTATCCGGCTCACCTTTCTTGACGAACGCGAGCGCGCAATGGCCATCGGCATCTGGGCGGCCGTCGCGTCCGGTGGCGCGGCCTTCGGCCCGGTGCTGGGCGGCCTGCTGCTCGAGCACTTCTGGTGGGGATCGGTCTTCCTGATTAACGTGCCGATCGTGATCGCGGCGTTGATGGCCGCTGTGACGCTGATTCCGCCGAGCACGGGCAATCCGGCCCGCCATTGGGATCTGCTGGGATCGTTGCAGGCGATGGTGGGGCTGATCGGACTGGCGTACGCGATCAAGGAGCTCGGCAAACGCGAACCGTCATTGGAAGCCGCCGCAGCAGCGTTCGTGCTCGGTGTCGCGTTCATGGTGCTGTTCGTGCGCCGCCAGCGTACCCGCCAGGATCCCATGCTGGATTTCCGCATCTTCCGCACGCCGGGCTTCACACCGGCCGTTGCCGCGGCACTGGTCGCCGCCGCCACACTGATCGGGATGGAACTCGTATTCAGTCAATGGCTACAACTGGTGCAAGGCATGTCGCCCTTGCAGGCGGGCCTGTTCATCTTGCCGTTGCCGCTGGCCTCGTTCGTGGCCGGCCCCATCGCCGGCCATCTGCTGCCGCGCATCGGCAGCCAACGCTTGCTGTCCGGGGCACTGCTCATGTCCGGTCTGGGTATGGGCGCCTATGCGTTGCTCTACGAGGCAGCCGTTCTGGCACAAGTGGCGGCGCTGAGCGTGCTGGGCGCCGGTATCGGCGCCACCATGACAGCGGCCTCCAGCACGATCATGCATAGTGCGCCGCCCGAGCGAGCCGGCATGGCTGCATCGGTCGAAGAGGTGTCTTATGAGCTGGGCGGCGCCATCGGTGTCACCGTGATGGGCAGTTTGCTGTCTGCGATCTACACCGCTTCGATGGCCGTCATGCCGCTCGGATCCATCCCCGCGATCGCACGCGACAGTCTGGACGAGGCACTGATCGTGGCGGAAAAAATGGCGGGCCAGGAGGGCGACGGTCTGGTTGCCCTCGCTAAAGAGGCGTTCGATCGCGGCTTCCTGGCGGTGCTCGCCGCCTCGGCCGCCCTGCTCATCGTTACGGCGGTGGTCGTGGGCATGAAGGCCAAGCGGCCGAATCGCGACGGCTACGTCGGCGCTGCGTACCAACCTCCGACGGCCAAGACGCGCGGATAGCGTCAGTCGGGCGTGCCGACGTCCAGAAGGTAATGCATGCCTTCGCGATTCTCGATCGTGATCGACGCCGGCCGCGGCTGATCCAGGCTGGCATCGGGACGGATCGACAGCGTGAGATTCGCCAGGGCGATTTCCCAATGGTCTTCGGCCTGACGAGCAGGCACATCGACCACGCGTGCAAGCAACGCCGCCGTCGCGGCTGCTTCCGGGGCGGCCACGTCGATGCGTGTGGCGGTGCGTGCACCGTTGGCATGCGCCATCAGCTCAGGCACCCACACATACTCGGGCGTCAGATGGCGGCAGAAATACATCCGCAATCCAGGGATGGGCTGCTTGGCAAACCGCACCGTTTGAAACTTGGCCTCGACCGTTTCGCCCTGATAGACCATCGAGCGCGACAGCTCCTGCACCGGATTGACCTCAAACCCCAGGCCACTCAAGCGCTCGAACGTCGCCTGCGCATCGGCCGTACGAAACACCAGGGCTTCCAGGCCGAAGGCCGAATCGGCGATTTCCTTGCGTGCCGGCGGCTTGCCCGCGGGCCAGCCCAGCAGCTCGATATACAGGTTTTCGAGCGCGATCAAACGGTTGCACGACCCGAGGTTGTGCACCGCCACGTCGCTCAGCGAAAACCCCTGCCGTTCGTAGTGCGGTGACAGCGTATCGAGCTGATCGCGCACCATGATGACGGCATGGTCGAATTCGGTACGTCCGACGGGATACATACCGATTTCTCCTTTAGCTCAACTTACCGTGGCACTGCTTGTACTTCTTGCCGCTGCCGCACGGGCAGGGATCGTTGCGGCCCACCTTGGGCAACGCATTGCGCACGGTATCGTCCGCCGGCGGCGAATTCGTCGCGGCCGAGGCCAGCGCTTCTTCGTAGTCGGAGTGGTGATACTGCACGTTTTGTACTTGATTTTGCGCCTGCTCGGCTTCGGTCGCTTCTTCGACCTGCTCGGCCGATTGCACCCGCACCGTCATCAGCAATTTGACGACGTCGTCGCGAATGCGGTCAAGCATGCCCGAGAACAGCTCGAACGCTTCACGCTTGTATTCCTGCTTGGGGTTCTTTTGCGCGTAACCGCGCAGATGAATACCCTGGCGCAGGAAATCCAGCGACGACAAATGCTCGCGCCAGGCCGTGTCGATCGACTGCAACATCACCGAACGTTCGAACTGCGACCACGACTCTTCGCCCACCAACGCGATCTTGGCGCTGTAGACATCGGCAGCCGCTTGCTGAACGATCTTCAGCACGTCTTCTTCGGTCAGGTTGCCATCTTTCTCGACCATCTCAACGAGCGGCAGATCCAATTGCCAATCCGCAGCCAGCACCGTTTGCAGGCCGGGCACGTCCCACTGCTCTTCCACCGAACCGGCGGGCAGATGGGCATGCACCAGATCTGCGATGGCCGCATCGCGCAGATTGCCGATGGTTTCACCCACCGACGAGGCTTCGAGCACGTCGTTACGTTGCGCGTACAGCACCTTGCGCTGATCGTTGGACACGTCGTCGTATTCGAGCAATTGCTTGCGGATATCGAAGTTGCGGCCTTCCACCTTGCGTTGCGCCGTTTCGATCGAGCGCGACACCACGCCCGCTTCGATCGGCTCGCCTTCGGGCAGCTTCAGGCGCTCCATGATGGCCCGCACCCGATCGCCCGCGAAAATGCGCATCAGCGAATCTTCGAGCGACAGATAGAAGCGGGACGAACCGGGGTCGCCCTGACGGCCGGCACGGCCGCGCAACTGGTTATCGATCCGGCGCGATTCGTGACGTTCGGTGCCGATGATGCGCAGGCCGCCTGCGGCCTTCACTTCTTCGTTCACCGGCTTCCATGCGGCGCGGATGGCGTCGATGCGCTGGGTTTTCTCGGCTTCCGAAAGTGCGGCGTCGGCGTGGATCGCATCCACCTGCTTCTCGACACTGCCGCCCAGCACGATATCGGTACCGCGACCGGCCATGTTGGTGGCGATCGTGATGTGACCAGGCTTGCCCGCGTCGGCCACGATCTCGGCTTCGCGCGCATGCTGCTTGGCGTTGAGCACTTCGTGCGGCAGCTTGGCTTCCTTCAGCAAGCCGGCCAGCAGTTCGGAGTTCTCGATGCTGGTGGTACCGACGAGCACGGGCTGACCGCGTTCGTGGCAATCGCGGATGTCCAGCAGAATGGCGTTGTACTTTTCGGGCGTGGTCTTGAAGACCTGATCGTTCTGATCCTTGCGCACCATCGGCCGGTTGGTCGGGATGATGACCGTTTCCAGGCTGTAGATTTCCTGGAATTCATACGCCTCGGTGTCGGCCGTACCCGTCATGCCGCCCAGCTTGGCGTACATGCGGAAGTAGTTCTGGAACGTGATCGACGCCAGGGTCTGGTTCTCGTTCTGGATCCGGACGCCTTCCTTGGCTTCGACCGCCTGGTGCAGACCATCAGACCAACGACGACCCACCATCAAGCGGCCCGTGAACTCATCGACGATGACGATTTCGCCGTCCTGCACGACATACTGCTGGTCGCGGAAGAACAGATTATTGGCGCGCAACGCCACCATCAGATGATGCATGAGCGCGATGTGGCGCGGCTCGTACAGCGATTCACCGGCCGGGAGGATCTCGAGGCGCGCGAGAATTTCCTCGGCGTGCTCGTGACCGGCTTCCGACAGGTACACCTGCTGGCTTTTTTCGTCGACCCAGAAGTCGCCTTCGGGTTCGGGCTCTTGCGGCTTGGGCTCGCTCGCCATGCGCGTCAGCATGGGCGGCACCGCATTCATCTTGATGTAGAGCTCGGTGTGATCTTCGGCCTGACCCGAAATGATCAGCGGGGTGCGCGCCTCATCGATCAGGATCGAGTCCACTTCGTCGACGATGGCGTAGAAGAGGCCGCGCTGACGGCGGTCTTCCAGACGGTATTCCATGTTGTCGCGCAGGTAGTCGAAACCGAATTCGTTGTTCGTACCGTACGTGATGTCGGCGGCGTAGGATGCCATCTTCTCTTCGTTGGGCTGCTGCGGCACGACCACGCCGACCGTCATGCCCAGGAAGCCGTACAAGCGGCCCATCCACTGCGCATCGCGACGCGCCAGATAATCGTTGACCGTGACCACATGCACGCCCTTGCCCGCAATCGCGTTCAGGTAGACGGGCAGCGTGGCCATGAGCGTTTTACCTTCGCCCGTGCGCATTTCGGCAATCTTGCCGCTGTGCAGCGCGATACCGCCCAGCATCTGCGAGTCGAAGTGACGCATGCCGAACACGCGCTTGCCGCCCTCGCGAACCACGGCGAACGCCTCAGGCAACAAGTCGTCCAGCGACGTGCCCTGCGCGTACCGATCGCGAAACTCTTGAGTCTTTGCGGCCAGCTCGGCGTCGGAGAGCGCCGAAATCTGCGGCTCCAAACCATTGATCTTGCCGACCTGCTTGCGATACTGCTTCAGCAACCGGTCATTACGGCTACCGATAAGCTTCTTGAGAAAAGAGACCATGCGTCTTGTGGGCCGCACACGCCACCTGCCCTGTCGGGCCGTCGCGCGTGACACTGAGGCGAAAGAGTTGAGCGGTCGAACCCGCCGGGAAACGAATCAGTTTAACGCAACGCGCCGCTTAGCGCGGCGAGCGTGCACTGGCCGACGCTTCAGCGAGCTGGGGCGGGGCGCTGCGCGGCGCGCCGAGGAACAACTTGGGGTCCAGGGCCTGGCCGGCGAGCCGCACTTCGAAGTGCAGGTGCGGTCCGGTCGACCGCCCGGTCGACCCCACCCGCGCCACGAGCTGGCCACGTTCGATCAAGTCGCCGCGCTTGACCAGCAGCGCCTGTGCGTGGGCATAACGCGTCATCAGGCCATCACCGTGATCGATCTCGACCATATTGCCGTAGCTTGGATGAAACGACGATTCGACCACCACGCCACCGGCCGCGGCCAGGATCGGCGTGCCGGGCGGCGCGGAGAAATCCAGCCCCTCATGCACCGTGTAGCGGCCGGTGAGCGGGTGCTGGCGCCAGCCGTATGAAGACGTCAGATACGGGAAATCGGTGACCGGCATGGTCGTGGGCAAGCGCGCCACTTCGGCCGACCGGTGCGTGAGCGCCAGGTCGTAGACCGTCATGCGGTCCGTCTCACCCGAGAGACCGATCAGCATTTCATCCAGTTCGCGCCCCAGCGCCTCGGCCGACAACGTGCCCTCTCCGGGCGTCGCGCCTTCGGACACGATGGCCGGTGCGCCCGCCAATCCACCTTGCACGGCAGGATCGGTGTACTCCACGCCGGCCGCTTCGGCCACGCGACGGCCCAGCGTCTCGACACCGGTCATGCGCGCCTGCAAAGCGCCCAGACGCTCGGACAGCAACGTCACACTTTGGCGCGCCGCAGCTGCCGCGCGGGCAGACTCGGGCGTATCCGTCGAGGAGACGGTAATCGTGGCAGGGGGCTCGGATGTCAGGTAGGCTTGGGTCCAGGCGCCCACGACGCCTGCCAAGGTTATCGCCACACACGCTACCGTTGCCAGGACGCCGGCGCCGATGGCGCGCTGGCCACCGTCACCCTCGCGGCCCCACGCAATTGTTAGTTTCACACTGCATTCCTATAATCGTTACGCATGAGCCAACGCGTCTTCATCAATCGCCCCCGCTACGCCCCCAAACGGCGTGACCATACCGCATTTGCATGGCTGGGCAATGACACAAAGAGCTCAGGCGTGCTCGAAACGGCACGCCGCCATCTGGCTATTCAAACCGCCGTCGCCGCCGCGTTGCCGCGACCGCTCGCCGACGTCTGCAAAGTTTCAAAGCTCGACAACCAACGGCTGACCGTAGCCGTGCCGAGCGCCGCGCATGCTGCCAAACTGCGGCAACTCGGCCCGAGCATCGCAGCCGCGCTGGCCGAAAAAGGCTGGGCAGTCAACGAGGTCGAAGTCCGCGTGCTCGCCAGCCTGCAACTACTTCAGGCCTACCGGCGCCCCGCCCCCAAGGAAGCGGTTCCGTTGGACAACACCGCATTGGATGCGTTCCAAACGCTGCAATCCAATGTTCGCCCGGGGCCACTGGCCGACGCCATCGCACGGCTGTTGGCTCATCACCGCGAAAAATAGCGCACGAAAAGCTTCTTCGGCGCCGCTTGCTCGACACCGGCGCCGAATGACTCAAGCACCGGATCTACTCAACTGCTGGATGTTTCCTACTCAGCTGCGGGTTCGTTCAAAACGCTTGATCTCGGGATCCACCAAGCGCTGGGCCCACCACCTGCCGGATCCAGCCGAGCACGGCATCCATCAGGCACCAAATGAAAAGACCGGCTACGGCTCCACGCCGACCGGTCCTTCTTTTACCCCAAAATCGCGTCTATTGCCTACCGCACTATCGCCAGCGGGGACGCTGCCAGCTATTACGCGGCACCCTCAAGCGGCAAATTGCCACTCATGATGAAACGCCTTGGGCGCGGCCGCCTCCGACTCGTAACTCACGAGCTCCCACGAGTCTTCCTGCGCCAACAAAGCACGCGCCAGTTGGTTATTCATGTAATGACCCGATTTGCACGCCACATAGCGCGCCACGAGCGGCTTGCCGAGCAAATACAGATCGCCAATCGCGTCCAGAATCTTGTGTTTGACGAATTCGTCGTCGTAACGCAGGCCATCGCTGTTGAGCACGCGATATTCATCCATCACGATGGCGTTATCGAGGCTGCCGCCGCGGGCCAGGCCCATCGAGCGCAATGCTTCCACTTCGTTGACGAAACCGAAGGTGCGGGCGCGCGCGATTTCCTTGGTATAGGAATGCGTGGCGAAATCCACTTCAGCGAAATTGGCCGTCGAATCGATGGCCGGGTGGCGAAAATCGATGGAAAACGCCAGCGAGAACCCGTCATGGGGTTCGAGACGGGCCCATTTTTCCTGCTTGCCTTCGCCTTCGCGATACTCGATCGGCTTGGTCACCCGGATGAAGCGCTTGGGCGCGTTCTGTTCCACGATGCCGGCCGAGCGCAGCAGGTACACAAAGGTTGCGGCGCTGCCGTCCATGATGGGCACTTCTTCGCCCGTCAGGTCGACGTGAATATTGTCGATACCCAATCCCGCCAATGCGGACATCACATGCTCGACGGTCGAGACGCGGACGTCGCCCTTTTGCAGCACCGAGGCCAACCGCGTATCGCCCACGCCATCGGCGCGCGCGGGCAGGTCCACCACTTCCGGAAGATCGGTACGGTGAAAGACAATGCCGGTGTTCGCTTCGGCCGGTCGCAGGGTAAGCTCTACCCGGCGCCCTGAATGGACGCCTACGCCGGTCGTTCGAACGAGGTTCTTGATGCTGCGTTGACGGAACATAGGTGGTGTAAATCGATATCGCGTTGGATAAGTCCACTCTCCAGATGAGAGTGTTTATCATCGCTGGTTGGCCATTGTAGTCCGCCGCACTGCACAAGCCAAGCGAGGCGCAACCAATTGAAACGTTTCACCGTGATGTCATCTTGCTGACGATCGCCCCAACCGCCCGGAACCGCGAGGCTCCGGGCGTGAGGGTGTCATGCAGGTCCTGCGTCGATCAATCCGCCTGCTTGCGCAGGAATGCCGGAATGTCGAAGTGGTCCATGCCCGAGCTTTCCAGCGCGCGCACCTGGGCCGACGCCTGTGTGCGCGGGTTGCGCATCACCGACGGCATGTCCAGATTGCGGTAGTCGCTGCCGCCGTTGTTCATCTGCATCGGTGCATCGTCGGTGCCGGTACGGAGCATTTCGACAGTGTTTTGCACCAGTTGCGGACGTTGCTGCTGCTGCGCGGCAGCGCGGCCCAGACCCGTGGCCACCACCGTGACGCGCAGGCTTTCACCCATCGTCTCGTCGTACGCGGTACCGAAGATGACGGTCGCGTCGTCCGAAGCGTAGCCGCGGATGGTTTCCATGATTTCACGCGTTTCGCGCATCTTGAGCGAGCGGCTGGCGGTGATGTTGACCAGCACGCCGCGAGCGCCGTGGAGATCGATACCTTCCAGCAGCGGGCAGGCGATGGCGTGCTCGGCGGCCACTCGGGCGCGATCGGCGCCGCTGGCGCTGGCCGTACCCATCATGGCTTGACCTTGCTCACCCATGATCGTCTTCACGTCTTCGAAGTCGACGTTGACGTTACCTTCCACATTGATGATTTCGGCGATACCGGCGCACGCGTTGTGCAGGATATCGTCGGCCGAACGGAAGCAATCTTCTTGCGTCGCGTCTTCGTCCATCAGGTCGTACAGGTTTTCGTTCAGCACGACGATGAGCGAATGCACGTGCTTGGCCAGTTCGCCAATGCCGTCTTCAGCCATCTTCAGGCGCTTGTTGCCTTCGAAGGTGAACGGCTTGGTGACCACGCCCACGGTCAGGATGCCCAGTTCCTTGGCCACTTCGGCCACGACCGGACCTGCGCCCGTACCCGTACCGCCGCCCATGCCGGCCGTGATGAAGACCATGTGTGCGCCGTTGAGCGCAGCACGGATTTCTTCACGCGCGGTTTCGGCCGAGGCACGACCTTGCTCAGGCTTGGCGCCCGCGCCCAGGCCGGTGCGGCCCAGACGGATCTGCACCGGGGCGTTGGTCGCCGCCAATGCTTGCGCGTCGGTGTTGGCGCAAATGAAATCCACGCCCTGCACGCCCGAACGAATCATGTGCGCGACGGCATTGCCGCCCGCGCCGCCTACCCCGACCACCTTGATAACGGTGCCCTTGGTTGTGTTGTCCAACATTTCAAAGTTCATCATGATGACTCCCTCAAGTCCGATTCATAAAATTTCGTAAATCCCACATCCCTGGAATCGTCTCAAAGCTGATGCCGGCTCTTGATGGCCCGCAACGGGTTTGAAACGTCTCTCCTGCATCCTGCTTCGGGCTTGCGCCCCGTACTGCGTTCTTTCGTACTGCACCTGCCACTGCCTACTGCCGACTGCTGATGCTGCGAACAGCGAATCGCCTTCTGCTGCGACCCGCCCGTCCTACTGCGACTGCCGGTACTGCTTGTCCTGCGTGTTCTGTACTGCGGGTCCTGCTGCCCTGATGTGTCGCTTGTCCTGCCTTACTGCGTGTCCTGCCTCACTGCGTGTCCTGCCTTATTGCTTGTCCTGCCTTACTGCGTGCCTTGCTTGTTCTGCCTGTCCTGCTCCAAACCTGCCTCGTCCCAACCTGATAACACCGAGCCAGGTAAGAGCAGGATCAGTTCATGAACCACTCTTTCATGCGCGCCAGCAGACCCTTGAAATTACCGGTCTGCGCGGCGACCTTGCGGCCGCGGACACGTTGCATCCGTGCCTCGGCCAACAATCCCATCACGGTCGAGAAGCGCGGATTGCGCATCACGTCCGACAAACTGCCTTCATACTCCGGTACCGCGACGCGGACCGGCTTCAAGAACACATCTTCGGCCAGCTCGACGATGCCGGGCATCTGCGCCGTACCGCCGGTGAGCACCACGCCGGACGCCAGCAGGTCTTCGTAACCCGACTCGCGCACGACCTGCTGCACCAGCGAAAACAATTCCTCGACACGCGGCTCGATCACGGCGCCCAGTGCCTGGCGCTTCACCAGACGCGGCCCCCGATCGCCCAGGCCCGGCACATCCACGGCATCCTCAGGGCTTGCCAGCACCTGCTTGGCCACACCGTGACGCAACTTGATCTCTTCGGCATCGGGCGTCGGCGTGCGCAGCATCGCAGCGATGTCGTTGGTGATCTGGTCACCGGCAATCGGCAACACGGCGGTGTGACGAATGGCGCCGCCCGTGTAGATCGCAACGTCGGTCGTGCCGCCGCCGATATCGACCAGCACCACGCCGAGTTCTTTTTCATCGGCGGTGAGGCAAGCCAGGCTCGAGGCCAGCGGCTGCAGAATCAGGTCCTGCACTTCCAATCCGCAACGGCGCACGCACTTGACGATGTTCTGCGCGGCGCTGACCGCACCCGTCACGATATGCACGCGCACTTCAAGACGCAAGCCGCTCATGCCGATCGGTTCACGAATGTCTTCCTGGCCGTCGACGATGAATTCCTGCGTCAACACGTGCAGCACTTGTTGATCGGTTGGGATGTTCACCGCCTTCGCGGTTTCGATCACACGCGCAACGTCGGTCGCGGTCACTTCCTTGTCTTTAACGGCCACCATGCCGCTGGAATTAAAGCTGCGGATATGGCTGCCGGCGATACCGGTATACACGTCGCGAATCTTGCAATCGGCCATCAGCTCGGCTTCTTCGAGCGCACGCTGAATGGAGTTGACCGTGGTCTCGATATTGACGACCACGCCTTTGCGCATGCCGCGCGATTCGTGCTGGCCCAGGCCGAGCACCTCGAATCGGCCTTCCGGCAGGATTTCGGCGACGACGGCCACAACCTTGCTGGTTCCGATGTCCAGGGCAACGATCAGGTCTTTGATGTCACGGGTCATGGCGTTATCGTTTCTTCTGCGGAGAATGAATGGGTTTGGTCTTGGGTTCGGGCGGCGGCAATGGCGCGAGCGTCAATGCAAATCCGTTGGGATAACGCAAGTCTGCCTGCGTTACAACCCGTCCGTCGAGCTTGTTCGTGACTTGCGGCCAAAATTGTACGAATCGTTCGATGCGCGCACCAAAAGGCAACGCGCCGGGCAGCCCGTGCGGGTCCGGCGCATCCGCGCCCGGATCGCGTCCGAGGTCCAGCACCATGCCGTTGTTCAGCGTTGCGCGCCATGCGTAGCGCGCACTCAGATCGAGCTCGCGCACTTGCAGATCGAGTGGCGCAAACCAGCGCGCCAGCTCGGCGTAACGCTGCACCACCAACGACTCGGTGCCATCGGGCCCGGCGAAATGCGGCAAGTCCGATTCGTCGTCCAGCTCCCCGGTGTTCGCCGTAAACGACTCGCCCCAGGTATTGATCATTTCGTTTTCGTTCCACAGCGCCAGCGGCTGCTGTTCCTCGATGCGCACGCGCAGGATGTTGGGCCAGATGCGCCGCACCGTGGCATGCCGCACCCAGGGCACCGATTCGAACAGGGCGCGCGTCTCGTCCAGATTGATTGTGAAGAAGTTGCCCTTCACCTGCCCGGCAATCGCCGCGCGCACGGCACCCGGCGACACATACTTCAGGCTGCTGTCCGGCACCGGCTCCAGCTCGATCGCCGTCAGCGAAAAATACGGGCGCTGCGCGACCCAGGCCAAGCCCGCGGCGAGCATGGCCAGCACCGCCAGCACGGCGAGCGTGTTGGCGATACGGTTGATGGTGCGAGCGTCGTTCCACACAGAGCATCCTGACCTTACGCGATCCGCGCCGGGCTACGCACTTTCAGCGCAGCCTCGGACAAGATAGACAAACACAGGTCGGCATAACTCATCCCGACCGCTCGTGCCGCCATCGGTACGAGCGAGTGGCTCGTCATCCCGGGCGACGTATTCATTTCAAGCAACCACGGCCGGTTGTCGCGATCGAGGATGAAGTCGGCACGACCCCATCCCGCGCAATCCAGCGCGCGATACGCATCCACGGCAATCTGCTGCATCGATTCGGCCAACGCGGCCGGCAATTCGGCCGGGCAGTCGTAGCGCGTCTCGTCCGAAAAGTACTTGTGCTCGTAGTCATAGTTGCCGTCGGGCGCCACGATTTCGATCACCGGCAGCGCGCGCGCCTGGCGTCCTGTGCCCAGCACCGGAATCGTCATCTCGCGGCCCAGCACGAATTGTTCGGCCAGCACCACGCTATCGAACCGCGCGGCCTCGGCGTAAGCCGTCTTCATGTCGGAGTAGCCCACCACCTTCGTGATGCCGACCGTCGAGCCTTCATGCGGCGGCTTCAGAATCAGCGGCAATCCAAGGCGGTCCGGCACTGTGCGCAATTCGCTCGTCTCGTCCAGCGATTCGAAGGCCGGCGTAGGCAAGCCGACCTGCAACCACACACGCTTGGTCAGCACTTTATCCATCGCCACGGCCGAAGCCGTGGGACCGCTGCCCGTATAGGGAATTTCAAGCAATTCGAGCGCGCCTTGGAGCGTGCCGTCTTCGCCGTAACGGCCATGCAAGGCGATGAAGACGCGATCGAATCCGGCCGCAGCCAGGTCGGCCAGGCTTTTCACGCCGGTATCGAACAGGTGCGCATCCACGCCCTTGCTCAGCAGCGCTTCATGCACGCCGGTGCCCGACATCAGCGAGACCTCACGTTCGGCCGAGCGACCGCCGTACAACACGCCGACTTTGCCGAAATCGAATGTCATGCCCGTTCTCCAAGTTGCGCCGGGATGCGGCTGATCGAACCCGCCCCCATGAAAATCACCACATCGCCGTCGCGCACGAAATCGTCCAATGCGGCCGGCAGTTCATTCACTTCATTCACGAACACCGGCTCGATCTTGCCGGCCACGCGCACCGCGCGCGCCAGGGCCCGGCCGTCGGCGGCGACCAGCGGCGTTTCGCCAGCGGCATACACCTCGGTCAACAGCACCGCGTCGGCCGAACTGAGCACGCGCACGAAATCTTCGAAGCAGTCCCGCGTGCGGGTATAGCGATGCGGCTGAAACGCCAGCACCACACGCCGCTCGGGCCATGCGCCCCGTGCAGCCGCCAGGGTTGCCGCCATCTCGACCGGGTGATGACCGTAGTCGTCGATCACGGTGTACGTGCCGCCACCTCGGCGGGCCGGCACCGCAAAGTCACCCACTTGCGTGAAGCGTCGGCCCACGCCATTGAACGAGGCCAGTGCCTGGCAAATCGCCTCATCGGCCACACCCAGTTCGGAGGCCACGGCGATGGCGGCGAGTGCGTTGCGCACGTTGTGCAGACCCGGCAAGGCCAGCTCCACATCCAGCGGGGGCAACACCACGTCGCGATCGCGGCGATCGACCTTGAAACGCATGGTGGTGCCATGCGCCACCACATCGTGGCCGTAGATCTGTGCGTCAGGCGTCAGGCCGTAAGTCGTGATGGGACGCGAGACGAACGGCATGATTTCGCGCACGTTCGCGTCGTCCAGGCACAGCACGGCGCTGCCGTAGAACGGCAGCTTCTGCGTGAACTCGATGAACGCGCTCTTCAGGCGCGCCACGTCATGGCCGTAGGTATCCATGTGATCGGCGTCAATATTGGTCACGACGGCCATCACCGGCAGCAGATTCAGGAAGGAGGCGTCCGACTCGTCGGCTTCGACCACGATGTAATCGCCCTGCCCCAGGCGCGCATTAGCGCCGGCCGAATTCAGGCGGCCGCCGATTACGAACGTGGGGTCCAGGCCGCCGCCGGCAAGAATGCTGGCGATCAGGCTGGTGGTCGTGGTTTTGCCGTGCGTACCCGCCACGGCAATCCCGCGCTTCAAACGCATCAATTCGGCCAGCATGATCGCGCGCGGCACAACGGGAATGCGCGCCGCACGCGCGGCGATCACTTCGGGGTTGTCGCCGGCCACGGCCGTCGACGTCACGATGGCGTCGGCGCCTTTCACATTGGCCGCGTCGTGCCCGATGTGCACCTGCGCGCCACGCTCGGCCAGATGACGCGTCACGGCCGATGCGTTCAGGTCCGACCCGCTGATGGCATAGCCGAGATTGAGCAGCACTTCGGCGATGCCGCTCATGCCCGATCCGCCGATGCCGACGAAATGAATGTGTTGGATGCGATGCTTCATGACACTTTGCCCGCGGCGTGCTCGCACACGTCGGCGATATCGGTGGCCGCGTCGGGGCGCGCGTAATGGCGCGCACGCTCGGCGACGGCGAGTAATTCGGAACGGCGCATCCCGCGGAGCACATCCGCCAGCGCCGTAGGATCGAGCGTCGATTGCTTGAACAACCACGCCGCGTCGTGATCCGCCAGATAGCGCGCATTGGCGGTCTGGTGATCGTCGATGGCATGCGGCAGCGGCACAAAGAGTGCGGCCACGCCCGCTGCGGCGATTTCGGCGACCGTCATGGCGCCGGCGCGGCAGATCACCAGATCGGCAGCGCCCAGTTCGACGGCCATGTCGTCGATGAACGCGCGGCATTTGGCAGCCACACCGGCTTGCGCATAGCGCGCGCGCAAGGCGTCGATATGCTTTTCGCCGGCCTGGTGCACGATCGTCGGTCGCGCGTCGGACGGCAACAAGGCCATCGCTTGCGGCACCAGGGTATTGAGCGCCTCGGCGCCGAGGCTACCGCCCACGACCAGCACGCGCAGCGCACCGGTGCGCGTTGCGTAGCGTTCGGCCGGCGACGGCAGGGCGCGCACGTCGGCACGCACGGGATTGCCCAGATGGCGCGCGCCCGGCAACGCGTTCGGAAAGCCCGTCAACACATTGCCCGCGATACGCGCCAGTGCCCGATTGGCCGTACCGGCAATCGCGTTCTGTTCGTGCACCACCAGCGGAATCCCACGCAGGCGCGCCATGGCGCCACCCGGAAATGCGACGTAACCGCCCATACCCAGCACCACATCGGGCGCATGCTCGCCCAGGCGGCGCCAAGCCTGCAGGCAGGCTCGCGAAAGCAGGAACGGCAATTTCAGCAATGCGGCGGCGCCCTTGCCGCGCAAGCCGGCAAAGCGCAGCGGAATCAACGGCAGCCCACGCGCCGGCACCAGACGGCCTTCCATGCGGTCGGGGTTGCCCAACCACAGCACCCGCCAGCCGCGCGCGGTCAATACTTCAGCCACGGCCAGGCCCGGCATGATATGCCCGCCAGTGCCGCCCGCCATGATCATGATCGTGCGGCCGGTCATACGCGGCCTCCACGCATCAGCACGCGATTTTCGTAATCCACACGCAGCAACACGGCCAGCGCGCACAGGTTCATCACGATGCCCGAACCGCCGTAGCTCATCAGCGGCAACGTCAGACCTTTGGTGGGCAACAGGCCCAGGCACACACCCATATTGATGAAGGCCTGCACGCCGAACCACATGGCCACGCCGTTGGCGACCAGGCCACTGAACGTGCGCTCCATGGCGATCGCCTGGCGACCGATCTCAAAGCCGCGCGACACCACGATGGCGAACAACGTCACCACCGCAAACACGCCAACGAAACCGAGTTCTTCACCCACGACCGCCATCAGGAAGTCGGTGTGCGCTTCGGGGAGGTAATGCAACTTTTCCACACTCGCGCCCAGTCCGACGCCGAACCACTCGCCGCGGCCCAGCGCGATCAGCGAATGCGACAACTGATAAGCGCTGCCATAGGCATTGGCGTCGTTCCACGGATCGAGGTAGGCGAACAGGCGCGCGCGGCGCCACGGCGAAATCCAGATCAGCACGAAGAAGGTGGTCAGCATCATGCCCAGCAACGCGCTGAAGTACGCGCCGTTGATGCCGCCGATGAAGATGATGCCGATGGCGATGGCCACGATCACCATGAAGGCACCCAGGTCGGGCTCGAGCAACAGCAGCATGCCGACCGCGCACAGCGCGAACGCCATGGGCAGGAAGCCGCGTGCAAAATTCTGCATGTGCTCTTGCTTACGCACCGTGTAATCGGCGGCGTAAAGCAATGCGGCGAGCTTCATCAACTCCGAGGGCTGGAAATTCAGCGGACCCAGCGGAATCCAGCGGTGCGCACCGTTCACTTCGCGTCCGATACCGGGCACGAGCACGGCGGCCAGAAGAAACATCGCAAACGCAAACAGCGGAATCGCGCAACGCTGCCACACGCGCGTCGGGATCGTGTAGCACACAGCTGCGCCCACCAGACCGATCGCCAGAAAGGCGCCGTGGCGGATCACGAAATAGTATTTGCCGTAGGACGCGTAGCGCGGACCGTCGGCCAGGCCGATCGAGGCCGAGTACACCATCAGCGCACCCAGCAGCAGCAGGGTCGAGACGGCCAGCACCAGCGCCAGATCGTAGTTGCGCATCTTCGTGCGGCCAGGCCGCACGGCATTGAGACTGCCCGTGAGTTCGGTGAACAGACTCATGCGATCTCTCCGTGATCCAGCGCCAACGCGCTCACGGCGTCGATAAACGTTTGGCCGCGATGCGGATAGTTGCGAAACATATCCATGCTTGCGCAGGCCGGCGACAGCAACACGGCATCGCCGGCTTGCGCCGCCGCCATCGCCGCCGTCACGGCAGCATCCAGCGTGTCGGCATACACCAGCGGCACGCCCGTGGACGCGAGCACGTCGCCGATCAAGCGGGCATCCTGCCCAATCAGCACCACCGTGCGCGCGTGTTGCGCCACCACCGGTTCGAGCGGCGAAAAGTCCTGGCCTTTGCCCAAACCGCCGGCGATCAAAACGACCTGTTGACCCAGGCCTTCCAGTGCCGCGACCGTGGCACCCACGTTGGTGCCTTTGCTGTCATTGATGAAATCCACACCCTGGATCGTGCGCACAAACTGGGCGCGATGCGGCTCGCCGGCATACTCGCGCACCGCGCGCAGCATGGGGCCCCAGCCGATGTCCAGCGCACGGCCCAGCGCCAGCGCCGCCAGCACGTTGGTGGCGTTGTGCAACCCGCGCAGCGGCATGGCATCGACCGGCATCAGCCGCGACACGCGGCCTGCGGCGCGCACGGGCGGCGGTGCATTCTTCTTGCGGCGCACAGGTGCCGGCATGTCATCGAACTCAGTACTTTCGGCGGCAACCAGCCAAGCCACACCATTGCCCGTTTCGAGACCTAAGTCACCCACGAGCGGCGGCAGATCGCGGCCGAAACTACGTACGTTCAGCGCGGCGGCATCCGCCACCATACCCATCACGGCCGCGTCGTCGCGATTGACAATGGCGACTTTGGCTTGCGTGAAAATCCGGGCTTTGGCGCGCGTGTAGGCGGCCATATCACCGTGCCAGTCGAGATGATCCTGGGTCACGTTGAGCACAACCGCAGCATCGGCCACGAGGCTGGTCGTCGTTTCCAGCTGGAAGCTCGACAGCTCGATCACCCACACGGCGGGCAAATCGTTTTCATCCAGCGCGTCGATCAAGGCGCTCAGCGCGGCCGGGCTGATGTTGCCCGCAGCGCGCGCCCGCAGCCCGCCCGCTTCCACCATTTGGCGCGTCAACGCCGTGACGGTGGTTTTGCCGTTCGTGCCGGTGACGGCAAGCACGCGCGGCCGATATTCCTGCTGCTCGGCCAATTGCGCCAAGGCGCGCGCAAAGAGCTCGATTTCGCCGACGACTTCGATGCCCTCGGCCTTGGCCTGCGCCAGAATCGCCACGACTTCCGGCGCGGTCGGCGCCAGGCCCGGGCTCAATACGACCTGCGTCACACCGGCCAGCAACCCCGTGTCGAACGGCGACGCACCCAAAGCAAACGTCACGGCCTCAGCGCCGGGCAACGCGCGAATGGTGTCGACACCGGCGGGCTGCGCACGGGTATCGGCCACCGTCACGCGCACGCCTTCGCGCACGCACCAGCGCGCAGCGGCCACACCGGTCTCTCCCAATCCGAGGATCAAGGCGTGCGGGGCAGCAACGTGGGTGACAGCCGTATCGTTCATCGCAGTTTCAATGTGGAAAGACCGATAAGCACCAGCATCATGCTGATGATCCAGAAGCGCACGACGACCTGGGTTTCCTTCCAGCCGCCCACTTCGAAATGGTGATGCAGCGGCGCCATGCGGAAAATCCGGCGCCCCTGGCCGTAACGGCGCTTGGTGTACTTGAACCACGTCACCTGGATCATTACTGACAACGTCTCGACGACGAACACGCCGCCCATGATGAAAAGCACGATTTCCTGGCGCGCGATCACGGCGATCGTGCCCAACGCGCCTCCCAGGGCGAGCGCCCCGACGTCGCCCATGAACACTTGCGCCGGATAGGCGTTGAACCAGAGAAACGCCAGGCCCGCGCCGGCCAGCGCCGCGCACAGCACGATCAACTCGGAGGCGCCCGGGATGTATGGAAACAGCAGGTATTTCGAATAGTCGGCGCGGCCCACCACATAGGCGAAGATACCCAGTGCCGTCCCCACCATGACCGTGGGCATGATCGCCAAACCATCGAGGCCATCGGTAAGGTTGACGGCGTTGCTGGTGCCCACGATCACGACCCAGGTCAAGGCCACGAAACCGAACACGCCCAGCGGATAGCTGACCGTCTTGAAGAACGGCACGATCAAGTCGGCACGCGTCGGCAACGGCATGGTGAAGCCGCTCATCACCCAGTCGCGAAACAAGGGCCAAAGTTCGGTGTTGGCCGGCGCCGACACGGCAAACGCCAGATAAACCGCCGCCACCAGGCCGATGGTGGCCTGCCAGAAGAACTTCTTGCGTGCGGGCATACCCTCCGGATCGCGATACACCACCTTGCGGTAGTCATCCATCCAGCCGATGCCACCAAAACCGAAGGTGACCAGCAGTACGACCCAGACGAAGCGATTGCTCCAGTCGGCCCACAGAATGGTGCTGAAACCGATCGAGATCAGGATCAACGCGCCACCCATCGTGGGCGTGCCAGTCTTGACCAGATGCGTTTCGGGGCCGTAGGCACGCACGGCTTGGCCGATCTTCAATTCGGTGAGTTTGCGGATCACATGGGGGCCGGCGATCAGCCCAAGCAACAAGGCCGTGGCGCACGCGAACACCGCGCGCAACGTGATGTATTCGAACACCGCAAAGCTGCGGAAGTCGTCGGACAGCAATCGGGCGATTTCAAGCAGCATGCGTATCTCCCCGCGGCGCGGCCGAATTGTTGTTCTTATCCGAAAGACCCATCACTACCCGTTCCATGCGCATGAAGCGCGACCCTTTGACCAATACGCTACGGGCCTTGACGACACGCAACGCATCCAAAATTTCTGCCACATCGGCGCATGCCCGGCCGGCTTGCCCGAATGCTTCCACCGAGGCCGGTGTGGCCTGGCCCAAGGTGTAGAGTGCATCGATGCCCTGCTCGCGGGCATATGCGCCCACTTCGCGATGCATTTCAGGACCGTTGTCGCCCACTTCGCCCATGTCGCCCAACACCAGTACACGCGGTTGCGGCAAGTGAGCCAGCACATCGATCGCGGCCCGCACCGAATCCGGATTGGCGTTATAGCTGTCGTCGATCAAAAGCGAACCGTCATCCATCTGGCGCTTTTGCATGCGGCCGGCAACGGCGCTGAAGTTCTCGAGGGCGACCACGATGGCCGACAACGGCGCACCTGCCGCCTGACCTGCCGCAGCCGCCGCCAGCGCATTGCGCAGGTTGTGGGCACCCGGCACCGGCAACCGCAGATCGGCGCTACCGGCAGGCGTCACGAGGCGAAAACGGGTGGCGACGTCTTCGGCATGAATGGCTTCGGCACGCACGGCCACATCGCCGCGCAGTCCGAACGTGATGTGCCGGCGCGTACCCACGATCTCGGCCCATACACCTGCATGGGCGTCGTCGCCGGGATAGACGGCAACGCCATCGGCCGGCAAGGCGGCAAAGGCCTCGCCGTTCTCACGCGCAACGGCTTGCACCGAATGCATGAATTCCTGATGTTCGCGCTGCGCGTTGGTCATCACGGCCACCTGCGCTTGCGCCATATCGGCCAGCGCCGCCATCTCGCCGGGATGATTCATCCCCAGCTCGATCACGGCGGCACGATGCCGATCCGTCAGGCGCAACAGCGTCAACGGCACGCCGATATCGTTATTGAAGTTGCCGGCCGTGGCCAGGCGATTGTCCTCACCCAGCCAACTGGCCAGGATCGCAGCAATCATTTCCTTGGTGGTCGTCTTGCCATTGCTGCCGCTCACCGTGATCACCGGCAGATCGTAGCGCTCGCGCCAGGCGCGGCCCATGCGCATCAGTGCCGGCCCTGTGGGACCGACCACGATCTGTTGCAGCGTGCAACCGGCCCGACGTTCGGCCACCACTGCCGCGCAGGCGCCGGCATCTTGCGCGACCGACAAATAATCATGACCGTCGAACGACGGCCCGGTCAGCGCCACGAACAATTCGTTTTCGCCGATGCGGCGGGTATCGGTCGACACCCCGCGCACCGCCGGCAGCAGCAGCGCCAGGCGGGCCCATTCGCGGTCGTCGAACGGCGTCTTGCGCCCCTCGGCTTCCTGATAGGTTTCATGGCCCTTGCCCGCGAGCAGCACCACGTCTTCATTCATCGCGTGCCAGACGCTGGTCATGATGGCGACCGCACGATCGGCCACAACGCGGTGTTGTACGTCCGCGGCGACCATGCCGGCCACGATCTGCGCCATGATGGCATCCGGCGATTCGCTGCGCGGGTTGTCGCTCGTCACCGTCACGCCATCGGCATGACGCTGTGCCACAGCGCCCATCTCCGGACGCTTGCCCGGATCGCGATCGCCACCGCAACCGAAGACGCAGATCAGACGCCCGCCGCGCGCTTCGGCCACCGGGCGCAACGCGATCAACGCGCGTGCCAAGGCATCCGGCGTGTGGGCATAATCGACCACAATCAACGGCCCACGGACCGCACCCGCCGGCACCGCCACCGTTTGCAGGCGGCCATCCACGGGCTCGACACTGGCGATGGCGCGCGCGATCGCCGCCAACGGCCAGCCAAGACGCGTCAATACACCCGCGACCAACAACAGATTCGACACATTGTGCGCACCCAGCAGCGGCGTCACGATCTGCGCTTCGCCGCCGGATCCCACCAGGGTGAACACCTGACCTTGCGCGGTGGCCTGCACCTCGCGCGCCGCGATCGTGGCACGATCGGCGTATTCGGGCGCGGCGCCAAAACCCAGGACGATGTCCGCAGGCAACGTATCGGCAAGACGGCGGCCGGCTTCGTCGTCCAGATTCACGACGGCGGCGGAGACGCCCGGCAGTGCAAACAACAACGCTTTGGCGCGTTCGTACGCGGCCATGTCGCCGTGGTAATCGAGATGGTCGCGCGTGAGATTGGTAAACGCCGCAATACCCACTCGCACGCCATCCAGACGGCCTTGCACCATGCCGATCGAGGACGCCTCGAGCGCAACCGCTTCGGCGCCCGCTGCGCGCAACGTGGCGAGCAGACGGTGCATCGACAGCACGTCGGGTGTGGTGAGCTCGCCGGCCAATTGCGTGCCGTCCGGCAAGGTCGTGCCCAGCGTACCCATGATGCCGCAAGGCTTGCCGACATGATTGAGCGACTGGGCCACCCAGTGCGCAGTCGACGTTTTACCGTTCGTGCCCGTGACGGCAATCACCGAGATCGCGGCAGACGGCTGGCCATACCAGGCGTCGCCCAGTGCGCCCAGCGCGGCGCGCAGGCCAGGCACGGCCAGGTGGGGCACGCCCTCGGCGTCGGTCTGGTCGGCGATGTCACCGCCCTCGGTCTCGACCACGACAGCGGCCGCGCCGCGCGTCAACGCGTCGGCGATAAAGCTGCGGCCGGCTTGGGTGCCGCCCTGGCAAGCAAAGAACACGTCGCCCGCCTGCACGGCGCGCGAATCCAGACGCAAGTCCGCAGTGGCCGCCACATGCGTGCGCAACCATTTCATGATGGCGCCTGCCGGCGCCATCGCATTCAGATCCGCGGCCATCGCGGCGCTCACCGGCGCGGCTCCTGCATGCCGGCCACAATCGTCGACTCGAACGGCGCATCGGGTTGTACACCCATCATGCGCAAGCTGCCACCTACGATCCGGGCAAACACCGGCGCGGCAACGGCACCACCGTAGTAGGCGCCTTTGCTCGGCTCATCGATGGTCACGGCCACGACGATCTGCGGATCCGACACTGGGGCAAACCCCACGAACGAACTGCGATAGCGGCTGGTGCTGTACTTGCCGTCAACGATCTTGCGCGCGGTACCGCTCTTGCCGGCCACACGATAGCCCTGCACTTGCGCCGCTTTCGCGCCGTCGGGACCGGCGGCCGCCTCGAGCATGCCGCGAATCATCTTCGCAATCTTGGGCGGATAGACTTTCACGCTGGTGGGCTCGCTCTCACGCTTGACCAACGTCAACGACACCATATCGCCCTCACGCGCAAACACGGTATAGGCGCGCGCCATCTGCAGCAACGAGACCGACAGGCCGTAGCCGTACGCCATTGTTGCCTTCTCGATCAGGCGCCAGCGTTCCCACGGACGCAAGCGACCGGGTGCGGCACCGGGGAAACCCAATTGCGGCGCCTGCCCCAAACCGAGTTCCGTGAAGCGATCCCACATCTCGCGCGGCTCGAGCCGCTCCGAAATCATCGTCATCCCGATGTTGCTCGAGCGGCGCAGCACGTCGGCCACGGCGATCGTGCCGTTGCGGCTCACGTCGCTGATGGTGCTGCCTTGATAACGGAACTTGCCGTTGCCCGTCTCGAACATCGTCGAGGTCGTGATGCGGCCCAGATCCAGCGCCAATGCGGCGGTGAACGGCTTCATGATCGAGCCCGGCTCGAACGTATCGGTAATGGCGGTGTTGCGCAGATTAGAGCTTTTCAGCGTTTCGCGATTGTTGGGATCGAACGTGGGCACATTCGCCAACGCCAGAATCTCGCCCGTACGCACGTCGAGCACCACGGCGGCCGCAGCACGCGCGCCGCGCTCTTCCATCGCATCCATCAATGCTTTGGATACCAGAAACTGCAAGCGCGTATCGATCGACAGACGCAAATCCTTGCCATCGACAGGTGGCACCACGGCTTGCACGTCCTCGATCACGCGACCCAGGCGATCCTTGATCACACGGCGGCTGCCCGGCGTGCCGGACAACAGATTATTGAAGGCCAGCTCGACCCCTTCCTGACCTTTATCTTCAACGCTGTTGAAGCCGACCACGTGGGCCATCACTTCGCCATCGGGATAAAGACGGCGCGTTTCCGGCTGCTGATGCACGCCCGGTACGCCCAGATGCTTGATCTGCTCGGCCACTTCCATCGCCACCTGACGCTTCAGGTAAACGAAGTTCTTGTCTTCATCCGACAAACGCGCACGCAGATCGCGCGCGGGCATCTCGATCAGCTTGGCCAGCGACTCGAGTTGCTCGGGCGTCGCGGGCTTCACATCTTCGGGGATGGCCCAGATGGCGCGCGCCGGCACGCTCGAGGCAAGCACGCCGCCGTTGCGGTCGAGAATCTTGCCGCGCGTGGCGGCCAGCGACAACGTGCGCTCGTAGCGGCGCTCGCCCTGCTGCTGCAGGAATTCGGTCGACAGGCCCTGCAGGAACAACGCCCGCCCGATCAGGGTGGTGAACCCGAGAAACAACAGGATCAACACCAGGCGCGCACGCCACGTCGGCAACTGGCCGCGCAGCACGGGATTATCGAAGAACGGCACGCGCTTCATCGTGCACCCCCGGTTTGTGCTGACGAAGGCGTTTGCGCCGTCGCTTGAAGATAAATGGTGCGCTCGGGCGCGATGGGCATCATGCCCAACTCGCCGGTGGCGGCCTGGTCGACCCGCGTATTGCGGGCAAATTCGGCGCGCGCGACCTGCATGCGGCGCCACTCGATTTCGAGTTCGCGCGCCTGCGACTGGGCACGCTCGTATTCAATGAACAGTTGGCGCGACTGATAGCGCGCCGAAACCAGCGAGATGGCGGACAGCATCAAGAGCGTGGCGACGATCAAGCTGGCGCGGCCCATCAGTGCGCTCCTTTACGACGGCCGCGACCGGGCGCAGCCGCGCGTTGTTCGCTCGGCAGGCTGCCGGATCCCACGAAGGGCGCGGCACCGGCGGCATCCAGGGGCGTATTGGTACGCTCGGCGACACGCAGCACGGCGGAACGCGAACGCGCGTTGCCGGACACTTCTTCGTCGTCGGCAAGCACACGCCCCAGCGACCGATACAGCGGCTGGGGCATTTCACTTTCACGGATCGGCAAACGTGCCATGGCTTCACCTGGGCGCGCCGCCGCAGCGATACATTGCTTGACCATACGATCTTCAAGCGAATGAAAGCTGATCACGGCCAATCGTCCGGCAGGCGCCAGTAGCGTCAGCGCTGACGCGAGGGCGCTAGACAGCTCCTCGAGCTCGCGATTGAGGTAAATCCGTAAAGCCTGAAAGGTGCGTGTGGCCGGATGTTGGCCCTTTTCGCGCGTGCGGACGGTGCCGGCGACGAGCTCGGCAAGGTCGAGCGTGGTGCGCAGCGGCCCTGCTGCGCGGCGAGCTGCAATCGTTTTTGCAATCTGAAAAGCAAACCGTTCTTCGCCATAAGTCGCTATGACCTCCCGCATCTCATCAATACTGGCATCTGCCAGCCACTGCGCCGCCGTAGGGCCGCGCGTCGTATCCATGCGCATGTCCAGCGGACCTTCGCGCATGAAAGAAAAACCTCGTTCGGCATCGTCGATTTGCGGCGAAGAGATCCCCAGATCCAGCATGACGCCGTCGATCTGGGCAATCCCGTGTTCGGCCAGCGCCTCGGGCATGCTCGAAAATCCATCGTGAACCACGGTGACGCGGGTGTCGTTCGCTGCCAGATCGCGCGCCACGGCAATCGCCTGCGGGTCCTTGTCGAACACGACTACGCGCGCGGTCGACGCCAGACGCGACAACAATTCGCGCGTGTGTCCACCCCGGCCGAATGTGCCGTCCACGAAGACGCCCCTGCGGCGGCGCTCGTGCTCCGCTTCGCGTTCTTCGTCGCTCAGACGGTGACCGCGTTGGCCGAAATCGGGCACCAACAACGCATCTACCGTCGGCGCCAGCAGCACCGGCCGATGTTCAAAACCCATAACCGATATCAGAAGGAAAACTGATTCAACACGTCCGGCATTCCCTTGGCCAAATCTTCCGCTTCACGCGCGGCCAAAGTTGCGGCATCCCATAGTTCAAAGTGCGAACCCATACCGAGCAGCATCGCTTCCCGGTTCATGTTCGCGGCACTGCGCAATTCGGGCGCAATCAGCACGCGACCGGATCCATCCAGTTCAACATCCTGTGCATTACCGAGCAGCAGGCGCTGCAGCGCACGCGCCGTCATCGGAAAAGCGGCGATCTGCTCGCGCTTCTTTTCCCACTCATGCCGCGGATACACCAGCAAACAGCCGTCGGGGTGACGAGTAAGGGTCAAACGGCCTTCGGCCTGGGAAACGAGGGCGTCGCGGTGCCGGGTCGGAATCGAAATCCGCCCCTTGGCATCCAGCGTTAACGCGCTGCTTCCTTGAAACACCCCACGCACCCCACTTAATTGCACTAAATCCTACTTTTTCCCACTCTACGGGATCGGGAATAGCGGGTCAAGCTACGGTTGCACTTTTTTCAATCACAACAAGGACTTAGAGCATGTTTACAAAGTGGACAAAATCAAAACCCCCTAACAAATCAGAGGGTTACAAATTGAACTCAAAGTGTTTGATCAAGCTTGGGGCGGTCACGAATTTGTCACCGTTATTACGTTTGGGAGGGACGTGTCGCAGCAACCGCTTACAAGCAGTTGAAAATTCAAGAGAAAGTTGGGTGTGCAAAGCGGATCTATAGGCCGGATTCTGTACGTCGAACGTGAGTCCGACGGGCAATCATTCCTCTCGTCGAGCCATTGCTGACCCGATCTAGCCATCTACCCGCACGCTTGAGCGAGCCGCCCTTCGGCATCCGAGAACGCCACGCGTGCCTATTTGATGTTGCTCCGGGTAGAGGTTGCCGCGTTTCACCCTGCCAGGCTGCGCATCGTTGCCGATACGCGCAGTACGGAGTGGCCGTACCAGTGCGTGATGCACGCCCACCTGACAGACTCGTCTCTGTGGCCCTGTTCCTCAATCTCACGCGATGGATTTGCACCCACCGCGCCGCCGGGCGGCCGTTAGCCGCTACCCTGCCCTATGGAGTCCGGACCTTCCTCGATGCGGCAAGCCGCAACGCGATTGCCCGATCCGCTTTGCGCCGCCATTCTAAAACATTCGGCGTCGCAGCGGGTGCCGCCGATCTCGCCCGACGCGTCAAACGTGCAAATATTTGCGCCGATCAGCGGCGAAGTCGCTCACAAAACCACAGTTTTCGCACTTTGCCCAAGCGCGGCAGTCACGTACGTCGCTCGTTCCTGAGACAATAGCGGCTATTGAAGGGCGTCACGCGTCACCGCGCGGCGACGCCCCGTTTCCAGTTCACGGATGTTATGGCGCCCACCTCACTCATTACCCTCAGCGATATTCAGTTGGCCTTCGGCCACCACCCTCTGCTCAATCACGCCGATTTCGTGATCCAGTCCGGCGAACGCATCGGCTTGATCGGCCGCAACGGCGCCGGCAAATCGTCGCTTCTGCGCCTGCTCGACGGCCGCTCGCAGCCTGACGACGGCGACATCGCCCGGTCGTCCGGCCTGGTCGTCGCCACGGTCGAGCAAGAGCCTGAGCTCGACGACTCCCGCACCATCTTCGACACCGTGTGCGACATGGACGAAGACAGCGAAGACTGGGCGCGCCCCTCGCGCGTGAGCGCCCTGCTCGAACGCCTGCGCCTGCCGCCCGACGCCCACATCGCCGGCCTGTCCGGCGGTACGCGCAAGCGCGTGGCGCTCGCTCGCGCACTGGCCGGCGAGCCCGACCTCCTGCTGCTGGACGAGCCCACCAACCATCTGGACTTCGAGGGCATCGCCTGGCTCGAGGACATGCTTCGCACCTGGCGTGGCGCCTCGGTCATCATCACCCACGATCGGCGCTTCCTGGATGCCATCACCACCCGCATCGTCGAACTCGACCGTGGGCGCTTGCTGAGCTTTCCCGGCAACTTCTCGCAATGGCAGGTTCGCAAGGCCCAGTTCCTAGAGTCCGAGCGTCTGGAGAATGCCCGCTTCGATAAATTGCTTGCGCAAGAGGAAGTCTGGATCCGCAAGGGCGTTGAAGCTCGCCGTACGCGTAACGAAGGCCGCGTGCGCCGCCTCGAGCAGCTTCGGGTCGACCGCGCCGAGCGACGCGATCGCGTGGGCAATGTGTCGCTGGCGCTGGCCGAAGGTCAACGCTCGGGCAAGCTCGTGGGCGAACTCGAAAACGTCGGCAAGCGCTTCGGCGAACGTGTGGTGGTCGAGGGCTACAGCACCACCGTCATGCGCGGCGACCGCATCGGCATCGTCGGCCCCAATGGTGCCGGCAAGACCACCCTGCTCAAACTCATCCTGGGCGAGCTGCAACCGGATACGGGCACCACGCGCATGGGCACCAACGTGTCCGTGGCCTACTTCGACCAGATGCGCTCGCAGCTCGATGAGAACGCTTCGCTCGTCGACGTGATCAATCCGGGTAGCGAATGGGTCGAGATCGGCAACGAGCGCAAGCACGTCAAGAGCTATCTGGGCGACTTCCTCTTCTCGCCGGCGCGTGCCAACTCGCCGGTCAGCAGCCTGTCGGGCGGTGAGCGCGCGCGCTTGCTGCTGGCGCGGCTGTTTGCACGTCCCACCAACGTGCTGGTGCTGGACGAACCCACCAACGACCTGGATATCGAAACGCTCGAGCTGCTCGAAGAGTTGCTGCAGGAATACCGCGGCACCGTGCTCCTGGTGAGCCACGACCGCGTGTTTCTCAATAACGTCATCACGCAGACCATTGCCTACGAAGGCAATGGCCACTGGCGCGATTATGTCGGTGGCTATGACGACTGGGTCGCCCAACGGCCAGCCGCGCCCGCAGCTCCCACCACCCTCGCCGACAAGATGGACGTGGCCGACGTAGCCCAACCCACGCCTGAACCCGTGCCCGAACCCGCCAAGACCGCCAAGCGCGTGCGCCTGAGCAGTTGGGAACAGAAAGAGATCGACACGCTGCCCGAGGAGATTGCGGCCATCGAAGCCGAGCAAACCACCCTTTCTGCCACGCTGGCGGACGGCATGCTGTATCGCGAAGATCCTGCGGAAGTGGAACGCGTCAATGAGCGCCTGGCTGTGCTGCAGTCCACGCTCGAGACGAAGTTTGAACGCTGGGAGAAGCTCGAAGCCAAGCAAAACGGCGGCTGATGCTCGCCGTTGAATGAATGAGGCGGCACGCGCCGCCCCAGTTTTGTCTTGAGAAGAAAAACCGGCCATGGCCGGTTTTTTTTCGCCGGTTTATCCGCTTGGCGCCTGCGTTGTCTGGATGTGCGTTGCCAGGGGATGTGCTGTCGTCGGCTTTGCTTTCTGCTTTGCCTGGCTTCGCTTTGCCTGGCTTTGCTTTGGTTGGCTTATGCCTCGCTTGGCGCTGCTCTACGATACTCCGCTTTGCCTGGCGCCGTGCTTACGCAGTTGCGGTATCGACCAACGCCCGCCAGGCCAGCGATTCGCCGGCGGCCAGCGGCACGAGCGTCGTATTGCCGAAAGGCAGTTCGTCGGGCACTCGCGTTTCCTCTCGCACCAACGTCAGCGTATCGGTGTTGCGGGGCAGGCCATAGAAGTCAGGGCCGTGGAAACTTGCAAACGCTTCGAGCTTATCGAGACGATCCACCGCTTCGAATGCCTGCGCATACAGCGCCATCGCGTGCAACGCGGTGTAGCAACCGGCGCAGCCACAGGCATGTTCCTTCAAGCCACGCGCATGCGGCGCGCTATCGGTACCCAGGAAGAAGCGCGGACTGCCGCCGGTTGCCGCCTCGACCAACGCCTCGCGATGCACCTCGCGCTTGAGGATGGGCAGGCAATACCAATGCGGACGCACGCCACCGGTAAACAGCGCATTGCGGTTATAGAGCATGTGCTGCGGTGTAATGGTGGCTGCGACGGGACCCTCTGCATCGCGTACGTAATGTGCCCCTTCGCGGGTCGTGATGTGCTCGAAAACCACTTTGAGCTCGGGAAAAGCCCGGCGCAACGGCACCATCACACGATCGATAAAGATCGCTTCACGATCGAACACATCGATTCCCGGATCGGTCACCTCGCCATGCACCAGCAACGGCATGCCGCAGGCTTGCAGTGCTTCGAGCGCCGCCGTGCAGTGCCCCAGCAGATCCGTCACGCCGGCATCCGAGTTCGTCGTCGCGCCCGCGGGGTACAGCTTGACCGCGTAAACATGACCCGATGCCTTGGCAAGCCGAATCTCTTCGGCGCTGGTGTTGTTCGTCAGATAGAGGGTCATCAACGGCGTAAAGCGCTCGGCTGCCACACCCGCACCGGCCACTGCGGTCAAAATGTGCTCTCGATACGCCAGGGCCTGCTCGGTCGTCGTCACGGGCGGACGCAAATTAGGCATGATGATCGCGCGGGAAAATTGCCGCGCTGTGTCGCCCACGACGGCCGCCAAGGCCTCGCCATCGCGCAAATGCAGGTGCCAATCGTCCGGGCGGGTCATGGTGATGCTAGTCATAAAATCAGGTCACTCATTGGTTAGCGATGAATCGTTATGGGCGCGGCGAGCGGGCGGCCAATGCATCAGCGTCTGGCGATAGCGGACTCAGCCATTGGCAATAGCGCTGTCGGCGCTAGGCCACCGATGCATTGATGCGGCACTCAGCGATCGGCCAACGGCATGCCTTTTTCAGCCAGGGCCGCAAACATGGCGCTCCCGACGGGAATGATGTCGTCGTTGAAATCGTAACGCGTATTGTGTAAGGTGCAGCCGGCTTCGGCGCCACCTTGTCCAACCCGGAAATAGGCCCCCGGGCGCGCCTGCAGCATAAAAGAAAAGTCCTCTGATCCCATCGAGGGCACCAGATCGCGCACCACTTGCTGTTTGCCGAGCATATCCGTCGCGATGTCCCCCACCAGTTGCGCATGCTGAGGCGTATTCAGGGTGGCCGGGTACATCCGCTCGTAGTTGAGCTTGGCCTGAGCGCCGAAAGCCGCTGCGATGCCTTCGACCACGCCACGCATTCGCGTCTCGACCATTTCCTGTACCGAGCGGCGAAACGTACGCACAGTACCGACCAGTCGTGCCTCACTTGGAATCACGCTCATGGCACCAGGATGCCCCGCTTGTAACGAGCCGATCGACACCACGGCCGAATCCAGCGGGTTCACATTGCGGGAGACCACGCTTTGAAGCGCCGTAATCACATGACCCGCAACCAGCACCGGATCAATCGTCTGATAAGGGTGCGCACCGTGGCCGCCCCGGCCGGTGATCACCACCTCGAACCGGTCGGCCGCAGCCATCATCGGCCCCGGATTGATGCCGACCGTATTGGGCGGCAGTCCGGGCCAATTGTGCATGGCGTAGATCGCATCACATGGGAAGGTGTCAAAGAGCCCATCCTCCAACATCGCCTTGGCCCCACCCAGACCCTCTTCCGCCGGCTGGAAGATCAACACGGCCGTGCCGTCGAAGTTGCGCGTCTGAGCCAGATAGCGGGCTGCACCCAGCAAAATCGTCGTGTGCCCGTCATGCCCACAGCCATGCATCAAGCCTGACTTGGTCGACTTATGACCAAAACTGTTGTCTTCCGTCATGGGCAACGCATCCATGTCGGCGCGCAGCCCGATCATGCGACCGCTATCGTTGGTCCGTCCCCTAATAACGCCGACCACCCCCGTCTTGGCGTAACCCCGATGAACCTCCACCCCCATCGCCTCCAGGGCGCCGGCCACGATGCCCGAGGTACGTACCTCCTCGAACCCTAGCTCGGGATGCGCGTGCAGATCGCGCCGGATGGCGGTCAGATCGGAATGAAAGGATTGAATAGCCTTGAGTGCAGCGGTAACTTCAGTCATGGTCACGAGGCGGATGGCAGTAGGATGAAACGATCCCCTATTTTAGTTGCTACAGACAATAAATGCCTTTGTCTTTACGATCCGGAACCGCTATGCTTCGGCGCAGGACATTTTTCCAATCACCAGAAGGAGCGCCGTCTTATGGCCACTACCTCCACAACCGCGCGCAAGCCTAACGCGGCTTTCATGAAGCCCTTGACTCCCAGCGCCGAACTGGCCGCCGTGATCGGGTCGGAAGCCGTGCCGCGCACCGAGGTTACGAAGAAGATCTGGGAGTACATCAAGAAGCACGACCTGCAAGATGCCGCGAACCGTCGCAACATCAATGCAGACGACAAGCTGCGCCCGATCTTCCAGAAAGATCAAGTCTCGATGTTCGAATTGACCAAGCTGGTCAACGCGCACCTGAAATAAAGCTGCCATGGCGGCGAGGTGCATTGCCACCTCCTGCCCGATCACCGCGACATGCACATTGTCGCGGTCGATTCTTCCCAGTAGCCCGAGCGCTGCGCCGTAACATCCCCCCTGAGCTGTAGCCTGTATCCTCCGTCGCCGCGTTGCGTCGTCGATCCGCGCACTCGCGCGCCGCTTGCCGATTTTCCAATCCCGCGGTGGCGTTGCGCTTCGACGTTACTTTGCGCTCCACTGTCGTGCTCTGACTTCACTCCGAGCTCAGATATCGCAACGAAGCCCGAAGCGGCGTTGTGCCCCAATGGGCCCATCGAGGCAGCGCGAGCTCGATCGAAATAATGTTACGTTCACCGATGCCGGCCGCCAGGCGGAAGCCTACGATGATCATTCAAAAAAACACGCTACCAGTCCCGGTAGCGTGTTCTATGGGGCATCACAGCCAAGCGTGCGTTCATCTGCAAAGCGTCGATCAGTTGGCTAACCTCGCCACTATCCGCGAAACCAAGGCATAGGAAGCATGTGACGGCGCGCCGGCGCCTATGCAACTCGTCGCTCAGGCGTATTGGCTGGGAGGATTACCTTCAAACAGCGCGAGCCATCCGCGAACCAGGCGGTAGAACACCCAGACAACGGTAGCGATGACGCCTAGCCAGCCAATGAAGATGAACATGGCGATAAAGCTGATCGCCAGCCAAAGCAGCGACCACCAAAACGTACGCAATAACCAGTCGAAATGGGCGGCGTAAAGGGTTCCGGCCGTATCGGGCCGCTTCACATACATCAGCACCACCGCTGCCAGCGTGGCTGCAAACAGGGCACCGCTCGTCAAAAAGCCCAAAGCGAAGAGACCGTACGCGATGTGCGTCAGCATCTTCAAATCAGGTGTTTTGGGTTTGACGGGGATCGGGGTTTCATTCACGTTAACGGCTCCTACAGTCGTTTTCACGAATCTTACCCCACATTTAGGCTCCGTTCGCAAATCTGGAACCGTCGAGCAAACGTACTGGCAAAGCGCGACGTCGTCGTGTTGTGCGGGCGAAACGACGCTCGCGCAAGCCAGTGACCGATACGTGTACTTCGGCTTAGAGGTTACCGATGCGTTTGCTGCGGATTGGCAAGCCTCGCTTTATGCCACTGCATTTGCGTGGCGCAATGGCAAAACCCCGCTGGATTGCTCCAGCGGGGTTTTGGGAATAAAAGCCTGACGATGACCTACTTTCACAGACGTCCGTCCACTATCATCGGCGCAAAGGCGTTT
>NZ_SIZW01000039.1 GCF_009866805.1 Schauerella aestuarii | reverse complement strand
GCCGATACCGCACAGCGCCTGCAAGCGATGTGCGACGCGCTGGCGAAGACGGCGTCGGATATCTCCTCCGAAACCCGCGCGCAAGCCACGAGCACACTGGCCGAGATCGACCGTGTGGTGCAAGTGGCTGCCGACGCGCCCAAGGCCGCCGCCGATCTGCAAACGGCCCTGGCCGCGCAGGATCAAGCGCGGCTAGCCGCATGGACGGCGTCGCTGGCCGAGATCGCCTCAACGCTGCGCGAAGAATCGAAAGCAGCCAATGCCGATACCGCGCGCCGCATGCAAGACATGTGCGACGCCCTGGCGCAAACGGCATCCGACATCTCCTCCGAGACCCGCGCCCAAGCTACCAGCACATTGGCCGAGATAGACCGCGTGGTGCAGGTGGCTGCCGACGCACCCAAGGCCGCGGCCGATCTGCAAACGGCCCTGGCCGCGCAGGATCAAGCGCGCCTGGCCGCCTGGACCGACTCGCTTGCCACGATGGCCGCCACGCTGCGCGAAGAATGGCAGCAGGCCGGTGCCCACACCACCGAGCGCAGCCAGGCGATCTGCGACGCGCTAGCCCAAACCGCGCGCGACATCTCGTCTGAAACGCAGGCTCACGCCAGCAGCACCATCGCCGAGATTGCACAGCTTGTACAAGCCGCGTCCGAAGCGCCGCGCGCGGCGGCCGACGTGGTCATCGAAGTGCGACAGAAACTCTCAGACAGCATGGCACGCGACAACGCCATGCTGGAAGAACGCAGCCGTCTGCTCGACACGCTGAGCACGCTGCTCGATGCGGTCAACCATGCGTCGACCGAACAGCGCACGGCGGTGGATGCCTTGGTCGCGACCTCGGCCGACGTGCTGGACCGCGTGGGCACCCAGTTCATCGATCGGGTGGAAAGCGAAACCACGAAGCTCACCGAGGTCGCTGCACAGGTCACCGGCAGCGCCGTCGAAGTGGCGAGTCTGGGCGAGTCGTTCGGCACTGCGGTGCAACTGTTCAGCGAATCGAACACGTCGTTGGTGAGTCACCTGCAACGCATCGAAGCCGCGCTCGACAAATCCACGACGCGCAGCGACGAACAGCTGGCTTACTACGTGGCCCAGGCACGCGAAGTGATTGACTTGAGCATGATGGCGCAAAAGCAGATCCTCGAAGATCTGCAGCACGTTGCCCGCGCGCAAGCACCCGAGAGCGACGCGCAAGCATGAAAGAAGACATCGACGCGGGCGTGGAGCCCACCGTCCCCGTCTGGCCCGTTTTCGGCGACCTGATGTCGGTGTTGCTGGGCGCGTTCGTGCTGGTGGTGGTGGGCGTGATCGGCGTGCAACTCGAACTTTCAGCCCGGCTCGACGAAGAGGTCAAGCAGCGCCAGGAAGAAACGCAGCGCCGCGTCACCCTCGAAGAAGCCTTGGCGGTGCCGCTGGCAGCCGGCCGGGTGACGCTCATCAACGGCCGCATCGGCATCAGCGGCAACGTGCTGTTTGCGCTCAATTCGGCACAACTGCAGCCCGAAGGCCGCGAGATCTTGAAGAGCCTGATTGCTCCGCTTTCGGTGTACCTCGAAACCCATCAGGAAGTGCTGATGGTGAGCGGCTTCACCGACGATCAACAGGTGCGGGAAAACAATCGTCGATTCGCGGATAACTGGGAGCTCTCGGCCCAGCGCGCATTGACGGTGACGCGCGTGCTGATCGATGAGGGCATCGCGCCCGCTTCCGTGTTTGCGGCCGCCTTCGGATCGCAGCAACCGGTGAGTTCCAACGCCGATGAAGAAGGCCGGGCCAAGAACCGCCGCGTGGAGATCGCGCCGATTCCGAAGCCCTCTGCCGATGCTGTCGCGCCAGCCAAGCCCGCGGCTGCCGTGCCTGCCGTTCCCGCAACAGCAACAAGCACGACGCCAGCCGCCGGCGATGCGGTCGCGCCGGTGGCGAAGCCTGCCGCCGATGCTGCGTCTGCGTCGCCAGCAGGCGCAGCACCCAACGCATCGCCAGCCAACACGCCGTCCAGCGGCCAGGCACCGTCACGATGACCGGCGATGCGACGACCGATCTGCACGCGACGCTCCATGCGTGGCGCGCCAGCGGTCACGATCGCCTGAATCCCGCGCGCTTTCAGTTCATCGCCGCACTGGCGCGCCGCGCGGAAAGTCATCGCGGACTAGCGCGGCAAGTGCTCGACCGCAAGCTGGCCGATGCGTTGGCGGCCTATGCGGCCCACATCGAACGCACGAGTGAAGCCGCAGAACCGGCGAGCGCAACAGCGCAGCCATCCGCGAAGGACGTTGCGAGCGTCGATGCGCGGGCCGATCGCGGCGCCGGCAGAGATCGAGAAGCCAGTGAACATCCGGCCGGCCCTGTAAATCGAGTCGCCGACACTACGGCCGTCGTGCCCGCTGGACGGCCGCTCGAAGCGCTCGCTGCGCATCTCGCCATGCAGCACGCCGCCGACGGCGACAGTGCCGTTTTACAGACGCTTGCGCAGCAGCGCGCGGCGTACCCCGAATTGCCCGCCATCGATTATTTCCGCGAGGCCTGGGCAAGCGTGAGCACCAACAAGCAATTACGGCAGTCGCAAGCGCACGTGCCAGATAATGCCGGGCCACTGAACTCCAGCCACCTCGTGCATCGCTCGCTCTCGCTGATGCGTACCTTGTCGCCGGGCTATGTGCGGCAGTTTCTGTCGTATGTGGACGCGCTGTCCTGGATGGATCAGCTGAATCAGGCCGGCACCACGCCGGCCAAGGATGCGCCGCGCACGGCCGCCGGCAAGAAAAGCGCCGCGCGCAAGAAAAGCTAGGCTGCCGCGCCCTTCTTCTGCGCCGCGGCTTGCGCCATCGCACAGGAGATCTCGGTTTCGTGACGCGCCTTCAACGCGTCAGCGGGGCCTTCGATATCGCGCACGTCCTTGTGCTTGCCGAGTTTCGATTTCGCCACAAGCGACGTGATGCGAATCTCGATCCCCACGATTGCCTTCAGCAAAGCATCGATGAATTCCGGCTCCGAATCCGTCATCTTCCACGGTTTCTCGTTGCCTGCGGTTGCCTCATGCGTGCGCGTCAACCGCGCCACCATGCCGCGCACGAATCGCTCGTCGTCCTGAATCGTGATCACGCCATGCGCATGCACCACCTGATAATTCCAGGTGGGCACCTGGCGATGCAATTCGTGTTTGCTGGGATACCACGTGGGCGAGATATACGCGTCTCCCCCGCGAAAAATGACCAGCACCTCATCGCCCGATTTCAGCGCCTGCCAGATCGAATTGGCACGGGCCACATGCGCGGTCAGTTGCCCCGGGCCGTCTTCGCCGGGCTCGAATTCGAACGGGATGTGATTCGCGTCCAGCATGCCGCCGGCCTGCGTCACCAGGATCCCGAACGGATGCTCCTTGATCACGCGGTGAATTTCGTCGAGGCGCGTCTCCTCGGTTTGCGCGGGCAGGTACATACTGGATACTCGATAAAGAAGTGGTTGCCACGCGATGCTCGGGGTGGCCAGCCGTTTGCCCAGGGCACGATGGCAAATGATTTGCACAATGGGCAAGTCGCCACTACATCACACCCTGCCCTACCAGGGTAGGCATGCTTTCCAGCAAAACGAGCGGGCCAATCGGGCCACAGTCCCGGCACACCAACCGGAACGCGCGCTCCTACGCAGCGCGTCACTCACTGTGGCGCGGCCGATGCGGTCTTACCCCCCCCGTCATCGTCGGGCGACCTGCTGCGCCAGCGCCGCAGCGATCGTTGTTACTGCCGCCTTGATGGCCTCCGGCGTAAACCCGCCAAACCCCAACATGAAACCGCGCATCGTCGTTGCGCGCACATAAAACGGCGATATCGCCCGCAACTCAAGCCCCCCTTCGCGCAACGGTGTGGCCACCGCCACATCGTCGATATCGTCATGCAGGCGAAACACCACGTGCATCCCTTGATCGCAAGGCAGCACCGCGCCATACGCTTGAAGCTGGCGTTCGCATTCGCGAATCAGCACCTGGCGGCGCTTTTGCAGCAAGCCGCGAATGCGCCGCACGTGAATCTCGTAATGCCCCTCGCGAATGTACTCCGCGAGGATCGCCTGCTGCGATTCGGAAGAATGCCGGTCTGCCAGCAGCCGCGCCCCCGCAAACGCGTCCACCAACGCGCGCGGCACGATCGCGTAGCCCAGGCGCAAGCTTGGGAACATCATCTTGCTGAACGTGCCGAGGTAGATCACGGATTCGGATCGGGCATCCATGCCCTGCAGCGAAGGAAACGGCCGCCCCTCGTAACGCAGTTCGCTGTCGTAGTCGTCTTCCACGATCCAGCTTTGCGTGCGCGCCGCCCAGTCCAGCAACTCGGCCCGGCGCGCCATGCTCATCATCATGCCCAACGGAAACTGATGCGACGGCGTGACGAACGCCGCTTTCGCCTGGGGCGCCAGTGTCATGCCCGCTGTGACCTCAAGCCCCTCAGCATCCACCGGTACAGGCACGGTGAGCACGCCGCGATGGGCAATGGTCGCCGCCATCAACGTGTAGCAGGGATCTTCCACCCACGCCGTATCGCCCGCGTCCAGAAGCACTTGCGCGCAAAGCGTCATGCCCTGCTGGCTGCCGGAGGTGATCACCACCCGATCTGCATCGCACTGCACGCCGCGAAACTTGCGGGCATACTCGGCCACCACTTCGCGCAACGGCAGATAGCCCTGGGGCTCGCCGTAACCCGCGTGCCGCCAGGGCCGGCGTCCAAACCGGTTCGCGATCTGCGTCCACGCACGGCCTGGCGACATTTCTTCCGATGGGGCGATGATGGCCAACGGCACCTGTTTCTGCGGCAGCAGCGTGGTCGACACGGCTGCGAGACGACGTGCGTGCGCCGAGAGCGCGCGAGCGGGACCGATGGCCGTCGAGGCGTTTTCTTGCGCCAGGGTGGACACGACGGTGGCGGTGTCGGGCGACCGTGGCGCCACCCAGGTGCCGGCCCCCGCACGCGTCTGCAGATAGCCCTCGGCAATGAGTTGAGCGTAAGCGGTATCCACGGTGGCGCGCGCGACCGTGAGCCGCGTGGCCAACGCGCGGATGGCGGGCAGGCGATCGTTTGCGCGCAACACACCCGCCTTGATCCCCACCCGAAGTTGATGCGCGATTTGATCGGTGAGCGTAGGCGCCCCCCGCGCGCGATTCAATACGATCTCGACCGGGACATCGAGCCCACTCGTTCGTGACACACCCTGCTCCTCATGCAAACGATGCACTGTAAACCGTGGCGCCCGGCCAGGCACCGCGATGTCATTATCGCTTCAAGGGGGCATCGCGCGGTCGATGTGTGCCGTCTCCCTCGCGGCTTGCGTCACGAGCGGAAATCGAAGCAAAGCGGGCTGCTTCCAAGTTGAGAAGCAGCCCGGGTGGGGAAATCGCCCTCGTCGGGCTTCAAGCGACTTACTGCACCTCGCCCTAAAATGCACCTCGCCTTAAAACGCGGCAGACACCGACAGCAATACCGTGCGCGGTGCGCCGATGGTCAACCCTTCACGCGCGGCCGATTGCCAATAGTTCTTATCGAGCACGTTCTCTACCGTGGCACGCACGACCATCGGCGTACCGTTGGCCTTGAAGGCATAGCGCGCGCCCACGTCGAAACGCGTCCAGCCCGGAATGGTTTGCGTGTTGCCCACGTCGATGTATTGATCGCTAGTGCGCAGCATTCTGGCGGTCAGCGTCAATCCGGTCATGAACGACGTATCCCACTCCGCCGCCGCATTGAACTGCAAACGCGGCACGGCAGGCGCCCGATTGCCATCGTTCAAGCCGCCTTCGGTGCGCGTCAATCGGCCGTCGGTGTAGGCCACCCCGCCCAGCAAGCGCACGCTTCGCACCGGTTCACCCTGCAACAGCAATTCGAGACCGCGATTGCGCTGCTCGCCATTAGCCACGAAACGCTGGGTTGAAAAATCGAGAAAGCTGCTGGGCTGCTCGATCTGGAACGCGCTGATCGTGGCCGCCACCTTGCCGAAGTCGTATTTGGCACCCACTTCGATTTGCTTGGATTTCGCCGGTGCAAACATCTCACCCGCGTTGATCGCGCCTTCCGGTGCGGTCGGCCCCTGACTCAACCCTTCAATGTAGTTGCCGTACAGCGACAACGGCTCGATCGGCCGCACCGTCAGTCCCACTGCAGGCGTGATGGCGGATTTGTCGTAGCGCGTGGTGCGCTCACCGCTGATCTGATTGAAATTCGACGCATCGATCTGCTGATGCCGGACGCCGGCAATCACCTGCACCCGATCGTCGGCAAAGGACAGCGTATCCGCCAACGCCACGCTATACAGGCGCGATTCGGTGGCTTTCGCCAGTCCGCTGGGACGGGCGATATTCGGCTTGGCCAAATACACCGGATCGTAGATATTGGAGAACACCGTGCCGGAGCGAATCCGGGCCGACGAGTAATCGATATCCAGCACGCTCGCGCTGAGGGTGGGTTCGTGCTTCACCGCACCCGTATCGAATCGCCCCCGCACACCCATTTCGGCGGTCTTGCTAAGCAGCGACTCATTCAAGCGGGCGGGTACTGCGCCGATACTGCCGTCGCCGTCGAGCATCAGCCAACTGGTCTGCAGGCTTTCGAAATCATGCTTGCGCGCCCCGAACGCGCCATACACGCTCCAATCCGACGTCAGGTCATACTCGGCGCGAACAGCGCCCGACCATTCGTCGGTTTTCCAATACGTCCAGGGCGGAAAGAAATTGCTGCGCGCATCGGGCGGCCCACCGATCTGCACGCCGGGCGACGGCGGAAACAGCAGCCCGCTGCGCGCATCGGTTTTGCGATTCTGGTAGTTCAGATCGCCTTCGATGCGAAACCGGTCGGCCTGATAATCCAGACCCAGCGCCACCGCGCCCATGTCCTCTTTGCCGTTATCCACGGTCATGTCGCCGCCACTGCGCTGCACATTCAACCGCACGCCCAGCTCCTGGCTATCGCCGTAGCGCCGCGCAAGATCGGTATGCACGCCGAACTGGCTATCGCCGATATACGACAGCGTTACGCGATTCAACGGATCCGGGCCGGCGCGCTTGGGCACCAGATTGATCGCGCCGCCCACCGAGCCGTAGGGCGCCATGCCATTCAACAGTGCATTGGGGCCGCGCAGCACTTCGACGCGCTCGATACCGATCAGCGAACTGGCGTTGCGGGGCGAAATGCCATAAAGGCCGTTGAAAGACACGTCGTAATTGAAGAGCGTGAAGCCCCGGATATTGAACTCATCGCGCCCGGCGCCGCGCGCATACGTGTTGCGCACCGAGGGATCGTTGACGAGGATATCGCCGATGTTCTGTGCCTGTTGATCCTCGATCAGCGCCGCCGTGTATTGCGTGGCGCTGAAAGGCGTGCTCATGTCGTCGCGATTGCCCAGGATCCCCAAACGGCCGCCGCTGGCCACCTGCCCCCCCGCATACACCGGCGGCAGACTGTCGGAAAACGCCGATCCGCGCACGATCACCGGTTCGAGCAGCGTCGCGGCGGCCTGTGGCGCGAGCGTCAACCGATATTGCCCAGGCGCGTCGCGCATGGCTTGCAGCCCCGTGCCCGCCAGTGCGCGCACCAGTGCCTCATATGGCGAGAACCTCCCTTGCACGCCATTGCTCTGACGGTTCGTCACCAATTGCGGCGTGGCCGCGAGCCGCAGGCCCGAGGCGTTGGCAAGCTGCGCCAGCACCTGATCGAGCGGCGCGGGCGGAATCGAAAAGGCGATTGCGTCAGATGCAGCCGTGGCTTGCGTCGGCACCTGCTGCGCGTATGTGACCGAACTCCAGGCCGATGGCAGCGCCACGCCCAGCGCAACCGCCAGCCCAAACGCGCCGCCCCGGCTGCGTGCCGGAGAAAACACGAGCTTGGCCGTTGACGAGGATGCCGTCGCGTCAGAAGGAAAACGAGGAAACATGACTAACCTGTGCATTCAAACAAGAGAAAGGGACATTGAGATGCTTTGCGGCGCTGGACCATGGAAAGCGGCGCGGCGAGATCTCTCCTACTTGTTGATCGAACAGCCCTGTCAAAAGCGGAACCTTTATTTCGCATGTTCGTGTGCGGATGGGTCGCCGGCGTCGCCGCCTTGTCTCCGGCAGCCCCAAGACAATTGCCTTCCTCCCCTCAGTGAGTGATAATCGTTCGCAATTCAACTTTACCTCGTCAGCCCGCGCCGCGGTGACTGTTGGCAGGTCGGTCACAGGCAGTGAACACCTTGGATAACGCCGTGCCGCCTAATGTCGAAACGCTCTACAGCGATCACCACGTGTGGCTCCAGAGCTGGCTGCGCCGCCGATTGGGCAATGCGGCCGATGCCGCCGATCTGGCGCACGACGCCTTCCTGCGCCTGTTGACGGTGCCGCGATCCTTCGGCAGCGCGCCTGAGGCGCGCGTGTATCTGCGCACCATGGCAGGCGGCCTGTGCGTCGACTTGTGGCGCCGGCGCCAAGTCGAGCAAGCCTGGCTGGATACCCTGGCCGCCATGCCGCAGGCCCATGTGCCTTCGGGCGAGCACCAAACCATGGTGCTCGAAGCCCTGCAAGAAATCGACCGCATGTTGTGCAAGGTGCCCGTGAAAGCCGCGCACGCCTTTGTGATGGCCGTAGGGTGCGACATGACGGACAAGGAAGTCGCAGAAGAACTCGGGGTATCGACCCGCATGGTGCGCAAGTATGTGGCGCAGGTCATGCTGCATTGTTTGAGAGCACGTTGAGCGCGACTAACCTCTCCTCGACGTCCGAGCACCCGTTGAACCACACGGGTGACGATGCGCTCGAACAGGCGGCTGACTGGTTCGCCCTGTTGCGATCGGGCGAAGCCTCGGCCGCCGATCGCGCAGCGTGGCAAGCCTGGTGCAATGCAAGCGAAGCGAACCGCTCAGCTTGGGCACAAGTCGAGAATATCGGCCGTCGGTTTCAGCCCATACAAACCACGCCAAACCCCCGCGACACGATGGGCGCCTATCGCCTGGCCACGGTGAACGCCCGGCGCCGCCGACTCGTTCTGGGCCTGTTGACGATCGCCGGCACCGGGTCGCTCGGTATCTTGGCTTGGCGGCACTCGCCGGCACCGATCTGGCTGGCGGCCAAAACCGCAGACCACCGCACGGCCATGGGTGAGGTGCGCCAGATCACCCTTTCCGATGGCAGCACGGTCTGGCTCGGCACTGCGAGCGCCTTCGATGAGGACTTCAGCACCGGATTGCGCCGCCTGTACTTACGCGCGGGCGAGATGCTCATCGCCACCGCCGCCGACTCAAGCCGCCCTTTCGTGGTGGACACGCCCCATGGCCGACTGCGAGCCTTGGGCACCCGATTTACCGTCCGGCTCGACAACGCCGACACGCGTCTCGCGGTGTACGACGGTGCCGTGCAAGCCCGCGCAGCCGAAGGCGCAATCGATATCATCCGGGCGGGTCAGGAAGTCAGGATGTCAAAGCGCGGCCTGACAGATTTCAAACCCACGGATCCCGCTCGCGAATCGTCGACGCGCGGCCTCTTCATCGCCCAACATGTACCGCTGCACGCCGTCATGCACGAGCTGGAGCGGTATCGCATGGGCCACATCAGCTTGTCGCCCGACGTGGCGAACCTCGCGGTGTTTGGCAGTTACCCGATGACCGACCCCGATCGCACGCTGGCCATGCTCGAATCGGTCATGCCGATCCGCGTGCGTCGTCCATTGCCGTGGTGGATCAGGATCGAGGCGCGGTAGACACGGCAAACGCGCGCCCAAAAAAAACGGGCCACCCGCATGCGCAAATGGCCCGATACCTTCAAGTCATACCGTCAAGTCGACGCCGGCAGCTACCCAGCAAGCCGTCGCCGCCCCGCCGTGCAGGCTTTAGTTCAACTGCACGTTCGCATCCTTGGCGATCTTGCCGAACTTCACCGTTTCAGTGGCGATGTAGTCCTTGAACGTCTTTGCATCGGCGTACTGCACCGTCAAGCCAGCTTCCTTCAACTTGCCGTTCGTCACCGGATCGGCCAATGCCTTCTCCAGCGCCGCGCCCAGCTTCGCAACCACGGCCGGATCCGTCTTGGCGGGTGCCCACAAACCGAACCACAGCACGATGTCCACGCCCTTCAGCGCAGGCGATTCGGCCAGTGCCGGCATATTGGGTTCGGCTTCCGTACGCTTGGCCGACGTCACGCCGATGCCCTTCAACGCGCCCGAACGAATGTGCGGCAATGCCGTCGAGAACACCAGCACGCCGCCTTCGATCTGGCCGCCCATGATGTCGGCCAGCACTGGCGCGCCGCCCTTGTAGGGCACATGGAACATCTGGCCGCCGCTTTCCTTGGCGATCAGCTCACCGGCCAGGTGCAGAGGCGTTCCGATACCGGACGTGCCGTAGCGGAATTCCTTGGTCTTGATGCTGGCCAGAAACGACGGCACATCCGTGATCGTCTGATTGGGCGCAGCCACCAGGGCGAGCGGCTGCGAACCCACCTGGCCCACCGGCGCCAGATCGCGCTCGCCGTCGTACTTCACGGCCGGGTTGATCTGCTGCGCGATCGAGATTTCGCTGGGCGAGCCCAACAGGATCGTGTAGCCGTCGGGTTGGGCATTGACCACGCGCGATGCGCCGATCGTGCCGCTGGCGCCGGGCGCATTCGTCACGACCACAGTCTGGCCCAGGAACGGGCTCATGCCCGCGCCAACCAGGCGTGCGATCAGATCGTTGCTGCCGCCACCGGCGTACGGCACGACGATGGTGACGGGTTTGTTCGGAAAATCTTCGGCCGCATAAGCAGCGCTGGACAATGCAAATGTTGCGGAAACAAGCGCGCCGACGAGCGGCTTGCTCATCTTGGTGAGACAAAACACAGTGGGATCCCCTTGGTTTTTTGGTAAAGGCAAATAGCGGGTGGGTAAAACACACGAGCCGATGCAGGCACATCAGCTCGCGCGAGGAGGCGCGATTATGTCAAGCAATGCGCCTTCGAACAAATCGACACCGACCAGAAAGTCGTCGATGTCCATATCTTCATGCGGATTGTGGGAGCCGTTTTCGTTGCGAACGAACACCATGGCCGAGGGCACCCCCGCGTTGGCGAAGACGGCCGCATCGTGGCCGGCCCCGCTGGGGATCTCTTCGAGGACCGCGCCGGTGACCGTGGCAGTGGCAGTGGCGGTGGCATTGGCATTGGTAGTGCCAGTGGCAGCGCCGTTGCGGGCGGCCGCCACTTTCAGTCGCTCGACCCAGCCCGCATCCATCGTGGCCGGCGCCGTGACCAGTTTTTCGTCGAACTCGAACCGCACACCCCGGGATTTCTCAATGGCCGCGCACTCGTCGCGCATCAGCGCATAAAAGCGCTCCATCGTTTGGGCATCCTGGCTGCGCGCCTCGAAGCTCAAGCGCACCTCGCCCGGAATAACCGACACGGCATGCGACTGGGGCAGCGTGGAGCAGATCCCGCTCGTCATCACCAGATCCATCCCCATCTGCAGCAGCACCCGCCAATGTTCGTCCATCCGCGATAGCAACTCGGCCACCGCCAGCAGCGCATCCTTGCGCAACCAGCGCGGCACCGCGCCCGAATGGCCCGCCTCACCGATACAACGCACCACGTTGTGCCGGATATTGCCGCGGATACCGGTTACGGCCGCCGCCGGCCAGCCGCGCGCCACCATCACCGGCCCCTGCTCGATATGCAGTTCGAGATACGCGCGCACCTGCGCCACGTCGAGCAACGGCTCGCCCGCGCGCACCGCCTCCACATCAACGCCGCAAAGCGCCATCGCCTCGCCCAACGTGCCCTTGCCACTGCGATGCTTGAGCGCCAGCGCCTGCGCGGGCAACCGCCCCAGCAGCGACAACGACCCCATATAGGCTTTGCCGTACCACGCACTCTCTTCACCACGCAGCGCCAGCACCCGCACCGGCGGCGCCGACGCGTAGCGATCGCGCAATCCAGCCAGCACCAGCATGCCCGCCACAATGCCCGCCAACCCATCGAAATTGCCGCCTTGCGGCACCGAGTCGGCATGCGACCCGATCACCACGAACGGATCGGTGCGCGTGTCTTCAGGCAGCCGCATCCACAGATTGCGCGCGCGGTCGTACTCGCACACGAGGCCCATTTCCTCGGCGTGCGTTTCGAGCAGCCGCAACGCCGTGTTCTCACCCGCGCCATAGCTTTCGCGCGTCACGCCGGGGCCGTCTTCCGTCTCGCGGCGCACGTCCGCCAGGATCTCCAGAGCCAACGCGCGGGGATCGGCACACACATCCATCGCCGTCATGCTCCCGTCCCTCCGTGATGGATGGACCAACCCACCGGGTCTTGCGCAAAGGTAGACAGCATCCGCGCCTGCGCCGCATCCAGCCGCCCACTCTTGATCAACGCCTCGTGCAGATGCTGCCAGCGCGCCAACGCATGAAGATTAAGCGACCCGTCGTCAGACGTGCGCCCCTCAGGGGCATACAGTGCATAGTCGAGCAGCACAAACACATCCGACACCACCGGCCCGGCCTGGCGCAACGCCGCCACCGCACCCGCCTTCGAGCGCCCGTCCGTGGTCACATCGTCCACCAGCAACATACGCGCATCCTGAGGCATCGTGCCTTCCAGTTGCGCCGTCATCCCCCAGCCCACCGGCCGCTTGCGCAGATACAGCATCGGCAATGACAGCCGCTCCGCCAACCAAGCCGCGAACGCAATGCCCGAACTCTCCGTGCCCACGATCGCGTTGATACCCTGCGCCTCGACCACAGGCTTGATCACCCGTGCAGCGATATCCATCATCTCGGTACGCATCGCCACGTCCGACATCAGCACCTGCGCATCCACATACACCGGGCTCGCCCAGCCGGACGTATAGAAGAACGGCTGACCGGAAGCGATGCGAACGGCATCCAGCCCAACGAGGATCTGAGCTACGCGCGGCGCGTCGTCAGCGGAAAGAATCATGAGGGGTGCGTCCTGAATGGATGGAAATAGAGCAAGCATCCTAAGAACCGGAGCCACATGGGAGAAGTTCCGATAATTCCTCGACCCGTTCCCAAATGAGATGCCTCAGCACCAGAATGGCGAATCGAATGCGCTACGATCGTGCATGACCGCACCCTCTTTGTGCAGCCCGGAGCCACGATGTCCCCGTTCGCCTCATCCCGCAGTTTCCTGCGCCAGATCGACGTCTCCACGCTTGATCTGTTCATGCTCACCTGCGAAACCGGCAGCATCGCTCAGGCCGCCGAACGCGGCCAGATCGTGGCCTCGGCCATCAGCAAGCGCATTGCCGAATTGGAACTGCTCGCCCGCACGCCGCTGCTGCATCGCCACGCGCGCGGCGTGCGCCCCACCCCCGCCGGCGAACTGCTGCTGCGCCACGCCAAAGCCATCCTCATGCAGGTCGAACACCTCAGAGCCGACTTGGGCGAGTACGCGCGCGGAGTGCGGGGCGTGGTGCGGCTCAGTGCGAACGCCTCGGCAGTTGAACAGTTCTTGCCCGAAGACATCGCGAGCTTCGTCAGCCAACACCCTGAAATCCGGATCGACCTGAGGCAAAACACCAGCCGAGCCGTGGCGCGAGCGGTGCGCGATGGCGTCGTGGATCTGGGAATTTGCAGCCCCAGCGAAGAAGCAGCCGGCTTGGCTGTACTGCCCTATCAGCGCGAACACATGGTGCTCGTGATCCCGGCGGGCCATGCATTAGCGAAACGCCGACGCATGCTTTATGAAGACGCGCTCGATTATCCGCAGATCGGATTGCGAGATAGCAGCATCGTGCGCGAGACACTGGATCGCGAGGCGCAATCGGTGCATCGGGCGTTGCAGCAGCGTATCGAGGTGGATAGTTTGAGTGCGATGTGCCGCATGATCGAGTGCGGGCTGGGGGTGGGGGTGATGCCGGAAGGCGCGTTTCGGGCGCTGGATAAGGCGAAACGGATGAGAGGCGTGGCGCTTAGCGATAGTTGGGCCGAGCGGGAATTGAATCTTTATGCGGTCGATTTTGCGGGGTTGCCTGCAGCGGCCCGGGGGTTCGCCGAGGCGATTGGCGCGAAGGAAAGCGCCGCTGGATCGCATTCACTTTAGGGGTTGGCGCATCCCGATATATTGGTTAGCTTCAATCACTGGACTGTGATCGCGCCTTCATCTCGTCCAATGCTCGTGTTCCACTGATCGCTACCGCTCGAAGCGTGGCCGGCGTTGCACCGTCTCGGGCAAGAATCGACATGCCGGCCTGCAGCGCTGCATAAAAAGCCGCTGCGGCTTGGCTATCGAAGGTCGCGGCCAAATCACCGGCTTGGATGGCAACGTCGAAACGCTGTTTGAGCCGTCTGATGTCGTTCGCGCGGCGACGCTGCAACTCATCTCCAACCGCACTCGCGCCTTGCCTGGCGTGATGCGCACCGAGGACGATCATGCACCCCGCAGGATAAGCAGGATCTGAAAACGCGTCCGCGGTTCGCATCAGAAAGCTTTCGATCGCGCCCTCGATGGTCGCGTCTTCGAGCGAGGCCCAGATCATCGGGCCCAACGTCTCCTGGTACATGTCCAGTGCCTCACGGAAGATCGCTTCCTTGGAGCCAAACGCCGCATAAAGACTGGCGGATCGAAGCCCTGTCGCTTGGGTCAGGTCCGTCATCGACGTCTCTTCGAATCCCTTGTTCCAGAACATGAGCATTGCGTCGCGAAGTGCGACTTGACGGTCAAAGCCCCGCGGGCGACCACGTTCTGCCATCGTCGATCATTACCTTTGCTGCTCGGGCGCGTCGCGCTATTGCTGAACATCCGCAGCTTCATTATCAAAGGGCTCGGCGCGCAATACGATGCGCGCCGCCGATGAAGCCAAATATGTTACCAGCACAGGATCGCAGCAGCGGATGGCCGATCGGGCCATCCATCGCACGGCAGCTACGGGCGGAAGAAAGCCTTGAGGGCACTCACGGTTGCGGCCGGTTGATCCTCCGGCACGTAGTGGCTCGCTCCACTCACTTTGACCACCTGCACGTTTTTGCCCTTCGAAGGCATGATGGTTTTCAAGAACGGATAGTTCCTCTCTCCGGCGAGCATGAGCAATGGAGGATCGATCGGGCCATAGTGTTTTTGATCTTCGATGTCCTGGCGGAAGGTCTGATACCAGGCGTTGCCCGCACGAATAGCGTCTGCGCTACTGTAAGCAGCCGCATAGATTTCGCGGTCCTTTGCACTGATGGCGCTGGGGTCCTTGAGCTGGGTATCGAACAACCAGTCGATCAAAAGCCGCATGCGCCCGATGAGCATTGCCTCGGGCAAGTCTGGAATCTGGTTGAGGGCGAACCACCAGAGGAAAACGGGATACTCGGCGTTGCCTGAGCCGACGGCGGGTTGACCGGCTGGCGGCAGCAGGGTGAGGTCGTACAGGCTTTCGTCCGGATGAGCCACGTCGATCAGCGCAATCTTGTTGACCTGACTGGGGTAATTGGCCGCGAACGCATAAGCGACCATCGCCCCAATGTCGTGGCCCGCGATATCCACGCGGTCATGCCCCAGTGCCGCGGCCAGCGCATGAATATCCGCGGCCATCGTTTTCTTGTCATAGCCCGCGAGCGGCTTGTCGGACCCTCCCATGCCCCTCAAGTCGACAGCAATGACCTGATGGGTCTTGGCCAATTCCGGCATGATCTTGTTGAACTGCCACCATGTTTGCGGCCAGCCCGGAAGAAGATAGAGCGGTTTGCCCTGCCCACCGATCACATAGTGCAACCGGACACCGTTGACGTTCTGTGTGCGGCTGACGAAGCCACCTGGAAGAGATTGGGCAAGTCGTTCATTGGAGACGACAGCTTGTTGACTGGCTGTCGGATCCACACGAGTGGCGGCGGGGGCCGCTTGAACGACGGGAGCCGCAAGGAATAGAAAACCAATAAGGGCAAGCTGCAAACGAATGTTGCGCAGGCGCGCGACGCTTGCCGCTAAAACGCGATGTGGCATCACCGATCCTTTTATTGGTTGATTGACCAATAATTTAAATGCGGCAATCTTCGAGGTCAACGATTTATTGATTGAGTGACCAATATTTCTCCAACGCGTCGCAACAAGGGCAGGCGCGCAGCGCTCTCAATCGACCACACCATTTTGTAACACCTCCACCCCACCCTCTTGAAGACTGTCACATCGTCCTTATAATTAGCACTCGATCCTAGAGAGTGCTAACGCTCTCGGACCCTAGTGTCTTAGACCTTCGTGTCTTTTTTACCTAATTACAGGAGTTTTTCATGGCCCTGCGTCCCCTGAATGATCGCGTGATCATCAAACGCCTGGACAACGAGCGCACCACTGCCTCGGGCATCGTCATCCCTGAAAGCGCGGCTGAAAAGCCCGACCAAGGTGAAGTCATTGCTGTCGGTCCCGGCAAGAAGACGGAAGACGGCAAGCTGTTGCCGGTCGACCTGAAAGCAGGCGACAAGGTGTTGTTCGGCAAGTATGCCGGCCAAGCCGTCAAGGTCGATGGCGAGGAATTGCTCGTTATCCGCGAGGAAGAAATCCTCGCCGTGATCTCGTAATCGCACTTCCCCCGATCGCACTCGTAATCGCAAAAACGAATACAAGGAATCAAGCATGGCTTCCAAGCAAGTATTGTTCGGTGATGACGCCCGCGTCCGCATCGTCCGTGGCGTAAACATCCTCGCCAACGCAGTCAAAACCACCCTGGGTCCCAAGGGCCGCAACGTGGTGCTCGAGCGCTCCTTCGGCGCCCCCACCGTCACCAAGGACGGTGTGTCGGTCGCGAAAGAGATCGAACTGAAAGACAAATTCGAAAACATCGGCGCTCAGCTGGTCAAGGAAGTCGCTTCCAAGACGTCTGACAACGCGGGTGACGGTACCACGACCGCTACGGTTCTGGCCCAGTCGATCGTCCAGGAAGGCCTGAAGTATGTGGCCGCCGGCATCAACCCGATGGATCTGAAGCGCGGTATCGACAAGGCTGTTGCAGCCGCTGTCGCCGAACTGAAGAACCTGTCCAAGCCTTGCACCACCAGCAAGGAAATCGCTCAAGTCGGTTCGATTTCGGCCAACAGCGATGCGTCGATCGGCAAGATCATCGCCGACGCGATGGACAAAGTGGGCAAGGAAGGCGTCATCACCGTCGAAGACGGCAAGTCGCTGGACAACGAGCTCGACGTCGTCGAAGGTATGCAATTCGACCGCGGCTATCTGTCGCCCTACTTCATCAACAATCCGGACAAGCAAGTTTCGGCGATGGACGATCCGTATGTCCTGATTTTCGACAAGAAGATCAGCAACATTCGTGACCTGCTGCCGGTGCTGGAACAAGTCGCCAAGTCGAGCCGTCCGCTCTTGATCATCGCTGAAGACGTCGAAGGCGAAGCCCTCGCGACCCTCGTGGTGAACAACATCCGTGGCATCCTGAAGACCACCGCCGTCAAGGCTCCGGGCTTCGGCGATCGTCGCAAGGCCATGCTGGAAGACATCGCTGTCCTGACCGGCGGTACCGTGATCTCGGAAGAGACCGGCATGTCGCTCGAGAAGGCCACGCTGGACGATCTGGGCCAAGCCAAGCGCATCGAAGTGGGCAAGGAAAACACGACGGTTATCGACGGCGCTGGCGACAGCAAGTCGATCGAAGCCCGTGTGAAGCAAATCCGCACCCAAATCGACGAAGCGACCTCGGACTACGACCGTGAAAAGCTGCAAGAACGCGTGGCCAAGCTGGCCGGCGGTGTTGCTGTGATTCGCGTCGGCGCCTCGACCGAAATCGAAATGAAGGAAAAGAAGGCCCGCGTCGAAGATGCGCTGCACGCAACCCGTGCCGCCGTCGAAGAAGGCATCGTTCCTGGCGGTGGTGTTGCGCTGATCCGTACGCGTGCCGTCGTGGCACAAGTCAAGGGCGACAACGTCGACCAAGACGCCGGCATCAAGCTGATCCTGCGTGCCATCGAAGAGCCCCTGCGCACCATCGTGGCTAACGCCGGCGAAGAGCCCAGCGTCGTGGTCAACCAGGTTGCCAGCGGTTCGGGCAACTACGGCTACAACGCCGCCACCGGCGAGTACGGTGACCTGGTCGAACAAGGCGTGCTGGATCCCACCAAGGTGACCCGCACTGCCCTGCAAAACGCCGCCTCGGTTGCCAGCCTGTTGCTGACGACGGAAGCAGCTGTTGCAGAAATCGCTGAAGACAAAGCCGCCGGTGGTCCTCCCCCGGGTATGGGCGGTATGGGTGGCATGGGCGGTATGGACTTCTAAGTCCAACTTCCCTGCTTCACAGGCAAGCTGGCAACGGCACAGCCTGGGATCCGGTGAAAGCCGGATCCACCGCACCACAAACACCTCGACAGGTTCGCCTGCCGGGGTGTTTTGCTTTGCAGGGCAGCAGGCCAACCTGCGCGCGGGGTGTTTTGCTTTGCAGGGCAGCAGGCAGCAAGCCGCCCTGCGCGGCCGAGCGCCGTTAAACTGGCTGCAGACCCTTCCGCGACGGGCATCCCAATTGCGGGACGCAGCGCTTGCGCGCGCGGGCAGCGCGTCATACTCGGTTTGCCCGCGCATACTGCGCTGCAGGTACAGGCATCAGCATCACAACAAGGATCCGTTATGAAACTCCCCGGAGAACTTCGCGTCATGAGCTTTCGCTCAGTAGGCGCCATGCTGAAGGAATCGGCTGCGCAATGGTCCAAGCATCGCGCTGCCAGCAAAGGGGCGGCACTCGCGCTGTATATGATTTTCTCGCTGGCACCGATGCTGATCCTTGTGATTGCCGTGGCCGGCTTTTTCTTCGGCGAAGTGGCGGTGCAGGCGCAACTGGTGGATCAATTGCGCGATCTCACCGGCGAACGCGGCGCGGAAGTGATCCAGACGGTGCTGGCCAGCGCGCATGAATCCAATAGCGGCATCATCGCGGCGATGGTGTCGATCGGGGTGTTGATTTTCAGCGCCACAACCGCCTTTGCCGAGTTGCAGGCGAGCCTGGACGATATGTGGGAAGTGGAAGCCGCCAAACCGGAAGGCATCAAAGGTTTCGTCCGTACGCGGTTTGCGTCGTTCGGTTTGGTACTCGTACTGGCGCTCTTCCTGTTGATTTCCTTGAGCGTGAACGCGGGGCTTGCTGCGGCGAAAAGTTATTACGGCACGATGTGGGCAGCGTCGTCGTTTGCCACCGTGGCCGATGTGTTTGCGAATCTGTTTGCGTTCAGCGTGGTGTGCGCGCTGTTTGCGGTGATTTATAAGCTGCTGCCGAGCACCAAGCTGTCGTGGCGGGATGTGGTGCCGGGTGCGATCATCACGGCGATTCTGTTTCTGGTCGGCAAATACGCCATCGGGCTGTATCTGGGACGTGACGGTGTCGCGTCGTCGTATGGCGCGGCGGGTTCTGTCGTCGCACTGCTGTTGTGGATCTATTATTCGGCCCAGATTTTCTTCATGGGTGCCGTGATTACCCGGCAGTTTGCCGAGCGCTTCGGCACGAAGGCGCGGCATGCCGCTCGAATGGATGCGGGAACGACGTCGCAGCCGATTGGTTGAGTGGACGTCTCGACGTGTCTGTACGAGCATAGGCGAATGCGTACACGTCACCCCAGCGCATAGCGCAGCACCGCGCGGTCTCCGTTGCGGCTCAGGCGCTCAAACGCAAATCGCGCACCGAGTACAGGCAAAGAAAAAGCGGACCGAGTTTCGGTCCGCTTGGCTTTTGGCGGGGGTGCGCACCTCGGCCTCACCGCCCTTCAGGAGCCCAATCAATCCACCTTGGCACCCGAGATCTTCACGGCCTCAGCCCACTTCGTGATTTCGCTATCGACGAAAGCGCGAAACTGCTCCGGTGTGCTGGGTGTGAATTCGCTGCCCGCGGCAAGCATTTTCGCTTTCGTTTCAGGCTGCTCCATCACGCTGCGCATGTCGGCCGAGAGCTTGTCGATAATCGGTTTGGGCGTGCCTTTGGGCACGAAGAAACCCGACCAGGGCGGGGCCGAGAATCCGGGGAAGCCTTGCTCGGCCACCGTGGGATAGTCGGGCGTGCTGGGAAAGCGTTCTGCCGTGGTGACGGCAATCATCTTCAGCTTGCCGGATTTCACATAAGCCTGCACTGCCGGCAAGCCGGTAATGCCCACCTGGATCTGACCGCCGATCAGATCGGTGATCATCGGCGTGCTGCCGCGATACGGAATGTGCGCGATCGGGAAGTGTCCCTTGCTGCGCAGCATTTCCATGCCGAGGTGCGAAGCCGTGCCGTTACCGTCCGAGCCGTACGAGTACTTGCCCGGGTCAGCCTTGAGCAAGGCGATCAGCTCTTGCAGATTATTGGCGGGCACGTCGTTGTTGACCACGATGGCATTGGGATACAGCGTGGCCTGGGTCACCGGCTCGAAATCCTTGAGCGGGTGATAACGCATATTGGAATACAACGAGGTGTTGATGCCATGCGAACCGGTCACGCCGAGGATGATGCTGTAGCCATCGGGCGCGGCACGGGCCACGACTTCCGACCCCAGGTTGCCACCGGCACCCGGACGGTTTTCGACCACGACCGATTGGCCCCATTTCTTCGACAATCCCTCAGCCAGCAAACGACCGGTGATGTCGGTTGCGCCGCCTGCAGGAAACGGCACGACGATGGTGACCACACGCGAGGGATACGTGGCGGCATCATCCGCCGCGAGCGCAACGCCAGGTGCGGCAAACGTGCCGGCCAATCCCAGAAACGGCACGAGCATCGCGGCGGCAATCCCGCGACGCATGCAATTGACACCGTGCGATGCACGATGGATGGCAGACTTCTTCATACGGCTTTACTCCCAAACATGACTTCCCCTTGTTGAGCCCAGGCATCGAGGCCTAGACGGCTGTATATCCTCCGTCGACGAGCAGATCGGTTCCGGTAATGAACCCTGCCCCGACGCCGGTAAGAAACAATGCGGCTTCGGCCACGTCTTCGACGGTGCCCAAGCGTTGTATGGGATAACGCGGCGCCAGCGTACGCGTGGCCGCGTCGGCGCCGCCATAACGGGTGACGACGCGACTGGTGAGTACCGCGCCGGGCGACAAACTGACCGCGCGGATCCCTTGCTCGGCGTAGTCGACCGCCAGCGAACGGGTGAGCGCCATCAAGGCGGCCTTGCTGACGCCATAAGCGCCACGTCCGGCTGCGGTCACATGACCGAGCTGAGACGACATATTGAGAATCACACCGCCACCCTTGGCCGCCATGTGCGGCACGCACGCCCGCGCCATGCGCCAGGCACCGGTAAGATTGACGTCGAGCGCCGTTTGCCAAGCCTCGTCGTCCAGGTCGCACACGGGCTGCGAGGAGGTGACCGTAGCCGCGTTGTTGACGAGTACATCGACCCGCCCCCAACGTGCGGCCACTGCATCGATTGCCGCGATCACGGATGCCGTGTCGGCCACGTTGCAGGCGAGCATGAGCAGATCGGCGGAGTCGTCATCTTGGATATCGCCATCAGACCCGCGCGGCGCCTCGGCTTCGACGCCACACCACGCCTTGTAGCGTTCGGCCAGCACGGCGGCGTTCAGATCCAGGGCGGCCACCCGGCAACCCTGCGCCAGAAAGCGCTCGGCGATCGCCAATCCGATATCACCGGCAGCACCGGTAATCACGCACACGCGCGAGCGGGATGCACCATCGCCAGGCGTGCGCGACAACGACCCCACCTCGGCGTGCCCGCGAGCGCCCTGCTTGGGTGAAAAAGCATTAACCATGAGGCAGATCCAACGACGCGCCGCCGCACACATACAGCGTTTGCCCGGTGATCGCGCCGGCCTCGGGGCCAATCAGAAACGCGATCGTGGCGGCCACTTCGGACGGCTCAATCAGGCGCCCGATCGGTAAAGCCGTTCGGGGTGGCGCACCGCGTTCGGGATCCCGCAACATGGGCGTATCGACCGCACCGGGCGCCACAACATTGACGGTGACGCCGCGCGTGACCAGCTCCGCCGCCCAACTGCGCGCCAAGCCGATCTGCGCGGCTTTGCTGGCGGCATAGGCGGCACGCCCGGGCCGGCCGAGCACGGCGCGGCTGGACACGAGAATCACCCGGCCATCATGCGCGGGCAGCCTATCGGCCAGCACGCGCATCAGGCGCATCGGCGCTCCGGCATGCAATTGCCACAGCGCATCCGCTTCCGCCATATCGGTATCGGTCAGCCCACCGGAACGCACGATGCCGGCGCAGTGCACGATCGCCGTCAGCGGGGTATCGCCGATGGCATCGAGCGCGGCATCGCAATCGCGCGGATCCAGCAGATCGGCCACGATGCCGATGAATTCGGGCGGCGCGTCCTGCGGCGCAGGCGCGCGATCGATACCGATCACCTGCCAGCCGTCGTCGAGCAGTCGCTGCGCCAGCGCCAGGCCGATGCCCGAGGAGGCGCCGGTAATCAGGCACCGGGGCGTGTCGGTCGGCATACCGGGAAGCAGGGAGAGGGACGGCATCATGGCTGCGCGTGCATTGAGAGAGGAGGTTGCGATTACGGTTGCGGTTGTCGTTGGCGTTGCAGTTGCGTGTGCGATGACAGTTGCTTGTGCAGTTGCAATTGCTTATGCGACTGCAGCGCCAGGCGATGGCAGTGTGGCGGTTGCCGGTTCCGGTCAGGCCGCCACAGCGGGCAACGTCGTCAGGCGCTTTTCCATTTCGCGCATTTCTTCGTAGCCCATCAGTTTCATGATGTCTTCGATGCCCACGAGCAGGTCAGGACGATGCGCGGGTTGGCCGGTCGCAATCACCTCCTTCATCACTGCCAGCGCTTCCTGCATCGAGCGGATGGCAGCGGCCGGCAGCATGCGCGGCAAGCTGATGCGTTTCACGCCGAGTTCTTTCAGGCGCGGCAGCGGAATGAGCGGCGTGGTCGGGCGTTCGCGGATACCGAAGCCCATATTGACGCTGATGGGGATACCGGCCGCATCCACGATGCGCTTGATGTCATCTTCGGTGCGCACGGCATCCGGAAACAGCATGTCGGCGCCGGCTGCGGCATACGCACGGGCGCGCTTGATTGCACCTTCGATGCCTTCCACGGCCAGCGAATCGGTGCGCGCGATGATGACGAATGCGTCATCGCGGCGCGCTTCGCAGGCGGCTTCGATCTTTTTGACCATTTCTTCCAGCGGGATCACGTCTTTGCCCGGCATGTGACCGCAACGCTTGGGGCTGACCTGATCTTCGATATTGACACCAGCGATGCCGGCCTCTTCGAACATGCGCACGGTGTGGAACACGTTGACCGGGTTGCCATAGCCCGTGTCGGCATCGGCCGTCAGCGGAATCGACACGGCACGCGCCAGGTGGCGACAGTGGTTGACGTTCTCGCTCAAGCCCATCACACCGATATCGGCGATGCCCAGCAGGGCATTGGATAGCGCCGCACCGCTGGTGCACGCCGTCTTGAATCCGGCCGCTTCGACCAAACGAATGCTATAGCCATCGTAAACACCCGGCGACACGATAAAGGGTTCGGTGTTCAACAATTCCCGAAATTTACGGGCTTGACTCATACAGGTGCTCCAGAAGAAAGAAAGTGCGCAGGCGCAGGGCAGCGCGCCGCGCGAATCGTTATTTCGATGCGTTGGCCGACATTGGCGTGTCGCCAAGATGCTCGAAGAGATGTTGGGCTGCGCGCTCGATATGCGAGCGCATCAGCGATTCGGCGAGTTCGGCATCGCGCGATTTCATGGCGCGCAAAATTTGCCAATGCTCGGCATACGCGTCGTGCTTGCGTTCGAGCACGGTGCCCGAATGACGGCGGTAGACGCGCAACAGGTGATAGAGATCGCCGCACAGCGCATTCACGATGCGGCTATTGCCGCTGGCGCGCACGATGCGCTCATGAAAGTCGAATACGCGTGGCGCTTTGGTCGCACCCGCATCGGCTTCGACCTGGCGCTGACGATCCTGCTCGAGCTCCATGATCAACAGCGCGATTTCGTCGTCCGACATGCGGCGGGTGGCCAACTGGCATGCCACCCCTTCGAGCGCCATGCGCATCTGAAAAAGCTCGATGGCGGATTCGGCCGACATCGACGCTACGCGCGCCTTCACGTACGGCTCGCGGGTCACCAGCTGAATGCCTTGCAGGCGGCGCACGGCTTCACGGACGGGTCCGCGGCTGACGCCGAATTCCTGCGCAATCGCCACTTCGTTGATCACGCTGTCGGGCGACAGGCGCCCTTGATAGATCCACTCGAGCATGTGTGCAAACACCGCGTCGGCCAAGGGGCCGGTAGTGTCTTCAAGGCTGGTGGTAATCGGGCGGGTGTCACTCATGATGTCGCCAGATTATCAAACTGATTGTTAAAGTGTCAACTCTTTAGAATTTTTTGATGTCGGTAGATGTCAAACCATGCAGCCATACCTCTTCTGGGCACCCTCGACGGCAAAGGGTTGATTCGGTCATAAAACCACGACAGCGATCCATACCGGTACGCCGTGAGCGCCTTACACTTCCCTTAATATCAACGCACTAGGGTTTCCCCTAGGAATCATAGTCTCTTGCCTGTCAGCCCCTGTCGAGCCAAGCGGTGGCGCCAGCATGCCATGCTCATCCACTGCCTCAACACCAAACCAGCTTGGCGTCCGAAATGCCAAAGTGTTGACACTAAAACGGTAGCGCGCATAAGATAGGTCATCTAATGCCTTCTCGCCTTTCGGCTTTTCCGTCCGCGCATATGCCCGCCACCCTGCCCTTCAAGGACGACCTCGTCCGCTTTGCCGACATCGCCAGCGCCACGCGCACGGCGGGTTGCGACATCGATACCTACCCCTATGTGATCCGGGTGCTGCTGGAAAACCTGCTGCGGCATCGCGCATGGGGAGCGGCCGTCACGCAGGCGGATATCGATGCACTGTTGCATTGGGGGTCGCACGCGCAAGCCGACCTGCCGCTGCACGTGGCCCGCGTCATCCTTCCCGACTCGAGTGGCTTACCGGTGTTGCAGGATCTGGCGGCACTACGTGACGCCGTGGCCGAACGTGGCGGCGATGTGGATGCCGTCGCCACACGCATCCCAGTGGATGTGATCGTCGATCACTCGCTGCAGGTGGATCACTGGGGCAGCGGCGATGCGATGGTGCGCAATCTGACGCGCGAGTTCGAGCGCAACGATGAGCGCTACCGCTTTCTCAAGTGGGCGCAGCAGGCGTTTCGCGGGCTGCGTGTGTTTCCGCCTGGCACAGGCATCATCCACCAGGTCAATCTCGAGCACATCGCACCGGTGGTGGTTGAAACGCAGCGCGACGATGGCCTGTGGGCCCATCCCGATTTCGTGATCGGTGGCGACTCGCATACCCCCATGATCAATGCGCTGGGCGTACTGGGCTGGGGCGTGGGCGGCATCGACGCCGAAGCGGCACTGTTGGGCCATGCGTATACCTTCCCCGTGCCGGAAGTGGTGGGTGTGCGGTTGAGCGGGCATATCGCCGCCCCCGCCATGACCACCGATGCCGCACTTCTCATCGTGCAGCAACTGCGCCAGGCCGGCGTGGCCGGCACGATGGTGGAGTTCTTCGGCCCGGCGGTGGCACTTCTTTCCGTGCAGGAGCGCGCCACGATTGCAAACATGGCGCCCGAGTACGGTGCCACGTGCGGCTTCTTTCCCATCGACGACGCGACGCTGACCTATCTGCGCGCCACCGGCCGGCCTGCTCGCCGCACCGAACTCGTGGAAGCCTACGCGCGCGCCAATCATCTGTTTCGCGGTCCCCAAGCCGCCACGCCGCACTACACCCGCGTCATCGACATCGATTTGAGCGAAGCGCGCCCGAGCCTGGCCGGCCCACGCCGCCCGCAGGATCGCATGCCGATCAAGGCGATCCCGGCCGACTTTGGCCGACGCTTGGGGCTCTCGCTGGCGGATGGCGGCTTCGACGTGCACACCTACACGCCCCAGTCCGGCACGCCCGATGCCATGCGCGGCAAGCAGAAGGCGCAGGATGCACAGCCCGACTGCACGCGCACGCACGACGACCTCGACCTGCGGCACGGCGCGGTAGTGCTGGCAGCCATCACGTCGTGCACGAATACATCCAACCCCAGTGTGATGATTGCCGCGGGCTTGGTCGCGCAGAAAGCCGTGGCGCGCGGCCTGATGCCCAAGCCCTGGGTAAAAACTTCGCTCGCCCCGGGCTCGCGCGCCGTCACCCAATATTTGCAGAATGCCGGGTTGCTGCCCGCACTGGAGCAACTGGGTTTTTACGTGATCGGCTATGGCTGCACCACCTGTGGCGGCAAATCGGGTCCGCTGGACCCAGCCGTGGCACGCGTTATCGAAAGCAAGAAGCTCGTTGCCGCTGCTGTGCTGTCGGGCAACCGCAACTTCGAGGGCCGCATTCATAAACTGATCCGCGCCAACTACATCGGCGCGCCGCCTTTGGTCGTGGCTTACGCCCTGGCCGGCCGGATCGACATCGATTTCGATACCCAGCCGCTTGCCAAGGATGCGGAGGGCAAACCCGTGTTCCTGCGCGATCTGTGGCCCACGCCCGAAGAGATTGCCGCACTGCTGCCCCTGGCCAGCGACCCGGCGATGTTTGAGCAAACCTACGATCCCGCCAACATGGACGCCGCCATCTGGAACGATCTCGAAGCGCCGGGCGGCCAACGTTTTCCATGGGATCCCGAGTCGCACTATCTGGTTGAGCCGCCTTTCTTTCGCAACACGCCACAGGGCAATGCGCTGGATGAGCTGGCCCGCGTGCTGACCGACACCCGCGTGCTTGCCGCGTTCGACGATTCGCTCACCACCGACCACATCTCGCCGGGTGGCGAGATTCCGCCCGACACACCTGCTGGCCTTTACCTGCAAGCTGCCGGCATCGTGCCCCGCGACTTCAACAGTTATGTGGCGCGCCGCTGTAATTTCGAAGTGATGACGCGCGCGACGTTTGCCAACATCCGCATCAAGAATGCGCTGCTGCCCGAGGAAGAAGGCGGCGTCACGCGGCACTTTCCCGATGGCGCCCGCATGACGATTTTCGATGCGGCTGCGGCGTATCGGCAGGATGGCATCGCCACCGTGATCATCGCCGGCAAAGAGTATGGCACCGGCAGCAGCCGCGATTGGGCAGCCAAAGGCTCGGCGCTCCTGGGCGTCAAAGCCGTGATCGCCGAATCCTTCGAACGCATCCATCGCGCCAACCTGGTGGGCATGGGCGTGCTGCCGTTGGCGTTTCGCGCAGGCGAAGGCTGGCGCGCCTTGGGGCTTACCGGCGAGGAGTCGTTTACCTTCGAAGGCGTGGCCCATGGCGTGCGCACGGGCGAGGCGATCCGTGTGATCGCGCGCCAAGGCGATCGCGAAGTGCGCTTCGACGCGCTCCCACAAGTACTGACCGCGGCGGAACGCGGCCTGATGGCCGAGGGGGGCATTCCTGCCAGCGTGCTCAACAGCTTTACTGCCGTGCACGCAACGCCGTCGTGATGCCTCACATCGTCCGCCTTGCTCACCTCACCTCCACGAACGTCCACACCACCGCCACGCCATGACGCTTGATCTTCTGCTTACCCATGCCCGCATCCTGCTGCCGCAACAAGGCCTCACCGAAGGCCAGATTGGCGTGAAGGACGGCCGCATCGCCATCATCGCGGGGCCCGACGCCGACTTGACGGCCACGGAGACGATCGACTGCAAGGGCCTGTGGGTGCTGCCCGGCGTGATCGACCCGCATGTGCATTTCGGTTTCGGCTCGCCCGAAACCGACTTCGAAACCGAGTCGCGCAACGCGGCGCTCGGCGGCACCACCACCGTGCTGTCGTTCCATCGCTCGAAAGATATCCGCGAGTCGTTCGAACCCACGCGCGAGCGCGCCGAGCGGCAAAGCTGCATCGATTTCGGGTTTCACTTCGGCATCACGAGCAATCTGCATGTGGAAACGCTGGACGAGATTTCGCACGGCTTTGGCGTGTCGTCCTACAAGCTTTACATGATGTACAAGGGCGCGGCCGGCTTGTCGAAAGGCTTTACCGATATCGACGACGGCCTGCTCTACTCGGCCTTGCAGGCCACGGCCGCCATTCCCGGCGCGGTACTCGGTGTGCACTGCGAAAACGTCGAAGTCATTCCGGTGCTTCGCGACCCGCTGCGCGCCGCCGGCCGCGACGATTTGAAAGCCTGGAACGAACAAAGTCCGGATTTCCTGGAGGCCGAGAACGTGCACCGCGTGTGCTACTTCGCCTCCAAGACGAATACCCCCGTCAACATCGTGCATCTGAGCTGCCGCGAAGCGCTGGACGAAGTGCGCCGCCACCGCCTGCGCGCCGAAGGCCCGCCGATCTATGTGGAAAGCTGCCCGCATTATCTGTTCTTGAACGACGAGTCGCCGGCCGGCCCCTACGCCAAGGTCAATCCGCCCGTGCGCGGCCAGGACGACGTGGAAGCCATGTGGGAAGGCGTGCGCGATGGCGCTATCACCACCATCGGTTCGGATCACGTGCCGCGCAAACGCGCCACCAAGGACCACGATATCTGGGCCGCCAGCAACGGCTTTCCGGGCACCGGCATGATCTTGCCGATCCTGCTGCACGAAGGCTACCACCGCCGCGGCGTGCCCCTCATCCGCCTGATGGAACTCGCCGCCACCAACGCCGCGCGCATCTACAACCTGCCGTCCAAGGGCAGCATCGAAATCGGCAAGGACGCCGACCTGCTGATCGTGGATCCCGAGCTCGAGCGCACGGTGGATCCGGCCACGCTGGAGTCGCACGCCGACTATTCGCCGTACGAAGGCATGACGCTCAAGGGCTGGCCCGTGCGCACGCTGGTGCGCGGCCGCACTGTGGCGCAGGACGGTCGCATTACCGACGACGCGCGCACCAATCCGTCCGGCCGCTACGTCCGGCGCCTGTGAAGGTTGCACGACCGAGGTGCCGGGCCCGCGTCACACTGATCGCAGGCAATCCGGTGCCTCATACGAAAACGCCCGACAACGCACGTACGCACTCGCATCGCGAATGTGAATAAACGAACGACAGCGATGCATCCAACTCGGCGCCATCGCTTCACGCTTTTGCATTTCAAGACACTCTCTACAGGACCCTCGACGCCATGAGCGACACCAAACGAATCTGGGACGACTTTCTTACCGAACGCGACCAGGAAGTATTGAAGGTAGCCGGCTACGGCAAACGCGGCGGTTTCGGCAAACGCCCGGCACTATTCATCATCGACGTGCAGTACAACTTCTGCGGCGATACGCCCGAGGATATTCTCGAAGGCCTGAAGCAATACCGCACGCATTGCGGCCGCGAAGCCTGGGATGCCGTGGCGCACATGGTGCCGCTGCTCGAACTTGCGCGCGAAAAGAATATCCCCGTGTTCTATACCGAAAGCGGCCGTCGTCCCGACTTGATGGACAGCGGCGTGCAAGTGGGCAAGAACCACCGCGGCGGTGAAAAAACGGTAGTGGCCAATACGCACGCCACGCAAACCGTCGAGCCGCTGGCCCCGCGCCCGCAAGACATTCGGATCTCGAAGCAGAAGCCGTCGTGCTTCTTCGGCACGATCTTCATGAGCCACCTCAATTTCTTCGATGTGGATACGCTGATTCTCGTGGGCTGCACGTCGTCGGGCTGCTTGCGCGCCACGGCCGTGGACGCGTACTCGTACAACTTCAAGGTGATCATTCCCGAAGAAGCGGCGTTCGACCGGTTCCAGGCCAGCCATGCCGTCAATATGTTCGACTTGAACTGCAAATATGCCGACGTGATCCCGTCGATTGAAGTGGCCGATTATCTGAAAGGTCTGCCGGCCCCGGTTGCGGAGCAGGCTTGAAGCCAACGGCACCCCAGGCGCCGTTGCCCGTCTATCTGCTGACGGGCTTTCTGGGCAGCGGCAAGACCACGCTGCTCAGCCGGCTCGTGCGCAGCGCCGCGTTTGCCGATACGGCCGTCATCATCAATGAGTTCGGCCAAGTGGGCCTGGACCATCGGCTGGTCGCGTCGTCCAATGACGACGACGTGGTGCTGCTGGATTCCGGCTGCCTGTGCTGTGCCACCAATAGCGCGCTGCAGGATAGCCTCGAGTCGCTGTATTACCGGCGCCTGCGCGGCGACGTGCCCGCGTTTGCGCGTGTGGTGGTCGAGACGTCCGGCTTGGCCGATCCCGCGCCGCTGATCAACACGTTGGCTGGCGATCCGTCCGTGGCGCGCCATTACCGGTTTGGCGGCGCGATCACCACGGTCGACGGCATCCATGGGCTGCGCACGCTGGACGATTATCGCGAGGCCGCCACGCAGGCGGCCGTGGCCGACAAGCTGATCATCACGAAAACGGATGTGACGCCCGACCCCGCGGTGCACGCCTTGCGCGAAGCGCTGCGGGCGCGCAATCCGATGGCGCCGATCGTGACTGCGACGGCGCACGCCTGCGAAGGCGAAGCCGTGCTCTTCGACGGATTGCATCGGACGGCGCCGGTGTCGGCAGGTCCCGCCGCGAACGATCGCACGTCAACGTTCTCGCCTGCCGTCCCGCTCGCACTGACGCGACTGGGCCATGTGCTGCGCTATGGCATTGCGTCGTACGTGTGCCGGGTCGAGGCTCCCGTCACCTGGCCTGCCTACGCAGCCTGGGTCAAGCATCTGCAAACCCACTTCGGCGAGAACCTCCTGCGCGTCAAGGCGCTCTTGCCAATGAGCGACGGGCAAACCTACGCCATTCATGGCGTGCGTCATCTGTTCAGCCCGCCGGACCCCATCGATACCGCCGCTGCGGGCGACCAATTGGGTACTATCGTGATCATCGCGCAGGCGATGTCGGAAGAAGACGTCGCCCAGGCGCAAGCGGTGCTTACGCGCCCCACTTGATCACCGGACCCTCGATGTCAGATACGCCCCACCCCTCTCCCTTCAAGAGCAAACGTGGCCTGGGCCGGCTCTTCAACGCCTTGCGCTACGCCGTGCAAGGCATGCAGGCGGCGCTCACGCACGAAGCGTCTTTTCGTCAGGAGTTCGGTCTGGCGGTGATCATGATCCCCACGGCGTTCTGGCTCGGCCGCCACCCCTACGAAGTGCTGCTGCTGATTGCCGTGGTGCTCGTCGTGCTGGTGGTCGAACTGCTCAACTCTGCCATCGAAACAGTCGCCGATGCGGTATCGCTCGAGCCGCACCCGCTGATCGGCCGCGCCAAGGATTTGGGATCTGCTGCGGTGATGATCACGCTGATCTTTGCGGGAGCCACCTGGGCGATGGTCGCGTATCTGCGGTTTTGGGGCTGAACGTCCTGTTTTCGGCTCCGCGCCTGCTTGTTGGCGCCGGCACTTTCCCTATGCCTGCCTTGATCGAGTGACCGAAGCGGACGTCGGCAGGGCAAGTACGTTCGTCCACGCGATGGACGCTTCAAGCACGGGGCCGTTTATACTTGTCCCTATGAATGATGTGTCACTTCCCGCCAGCCCGGACGCCGTCCGACCCTCCTCCCCACGCAAAGTCGTCATTATCGGCGGCGGTGCGGGCGGCCTCGAACTCGCCGCAACGCTCGGCCGCAAGCACGGCCGCGAAGCCGTCACGCTGGTCGATGCGCGCCCCTTCCACGTGTGGAAGCCCTCGTTGCACGAAGCGGCCGCGGGCACGCTCGATATCCATCAGGAAGGCCTGTCCTATCTGATGATGGGTGCCTTGTCGCACTTCGGGTTCGTGCTCGGTGGCGTGACCGACATCGACCGCGCGGCGCGCACCATCACGGTGGCCCCGGTGTGCGATGCCAACGGCGTCGAGGTCGTGCCGGAGCGGCGCATCGGCTACGAGATACTGGTGTTGGCGATCGGCAGCACGTCGAACTTTTTCGGCACAGCCGGCGCCACCGAACACGCACTCACGCTGGACACCATCGATGGCGCCGAACACTTCCGGCTCACCATGCTCAAGCAGATGGTGCAGATCGATCAGGCCAAGGCCACCTCCCCCGATGCCCGACTGAACGTGGTGATCGTGGGCGGTGGTGCCACCGGCGTCGAGCTGGCAGCCGAGCTGCACGAAGCCAGCCATGTCATCAGCGCCTACGGCCTGCCGCACTTCAAGCCGTCGCGCGATCTGGCGATCACATTGATCGAAGGCGCGCCGCGCGTATTGGCAGCCCTTCCCGAACGCATCTCGGCCGCCGCCACCGAACGTCTGCAATCGATGAACGTGCAGATCGAAACCGGTGCCAAGGTGTCCGAGGTGGGCCACGACTACGTCAACGTGTCCGACGGCCGCACCTTCGAGGCCCAGATGTGCCTGTGGGCCGCCGGCATCGCCGGACCCGCATTGTTGAAGACGCTCGACCTGCCGCTGAACCGCATCGGCCAACTCGAAGTGGACGGCACATTGCAAACCGCCGACCCCAATGTGTACGCCATCGGCGACTGCTCCGCCGCGCCCTGGAAAGACGGCAAATCGGTGCCGGCACGCGCCCAGGCCGCGCACCAGCAGGCCGACTACCTCGCCACCCGCATCAGCGATCGCCTGAAGGGCCGCGCGTCGTCGTCCGCCACCTACGTCTATCGCGATCACGGCTCGCTGGTGTCATTGGGCAGCAGTGCCGGCGTGGGCAGCCTGATGGGCAAGCTCTCGGGCCGGGGCCTCTTCGTGAGCGGTACACTGGCACGCCTGATGTATATGAGCCTGCACCTCATGCACCACAAAGCGGTGCTGGGTGTGTCACGCACAGCCACCCTGGCGGTGGCCCGATTGCTCATGCGTCGCACCCGTCCGCGCGTCAAACTGCACTGATTCTCTTATCCCCATGAACTTCAAGTCACTCCTCGACCAGGCTTGGTCATCCACCGGTTCGCTCCTGCAGGTGGGACTGGATCCCGATCTGGCCCGCTTGCCTGCCGAACTGCAGGACGATCCCGATGCGATCTTCACGTTCTGCCGCGATATCGTCGATGCGACCGCGCCATACGCCTGCAGCTTCAAGCCGCAGATCGCGTACTTCGCCGCTCATCACGCCGAGGCGCAGCTTGAAGCCGTGTGCGCGCACATCCGCGCCAAACACCCCACGCTTTCGATCGTGCTGGACGCCAAGCGTGGCGACATCGGCACCACCGCCGAGCAGTACGCCCGCGAAGCTTTCGAGCGCTACGGCGCGCATGCGGTCACCGTCAGCCCGTATCTGGGCTACGACTCGGTGGAGCCTTATCTGGCGTGGCGCGACCGTGGCATTTTCATCCTGTGCCGCACGTCCAATCCAGGCGGCTCGGATCTGCAGTTTCTGAAGATGGAAAACGGCGATCCGCTCTACCTGCACGTGGCCGGTCTGGTCGCGGACAAATGGAATCGTCACGAACAATGCGGTCTGGTCGTGGGCGCCACGTTCCCCAATGAACTGGCGGCTGTACGTGCCCGTATCGGCGAGGCCATGCCGTTGCTGGTCCCCGGCATCGGCGCCCAGGGCGGCGACGTTCGCGCCACCGTACAAAGCGGCTGCAATGCCGCCGGCACCGGCATGCTGGTGAACTCGTCGCGCGCGATTCTGTATGCGAGCGGCGGCGACGATTGGCGCGAGGCAGCCGCTCGTGCGGCCAAGTCGCTGCGCGATCAGATCAACGCCGTACGGGACGTTCAGCAGCAGGCGTGACGTCGATGAGAATGAGCGGCCTGAGGTGATTCGCATCAGGCATGACTTTCCTCGACATCAGGCTGAACCCAACATCGTCATCGAGCCTGGACGTAAAAAAGCCCTCCTGTAAACGACGCCACGGCGTCGGCAGAGAGGGCTTTTCAACGCAATCGCGTGATGCGATCGCACGTTTGGTCGTTCAGGCAATGACCGGCGTGGCGCGAACATCCGTCACACGGGCATCGATCGATTCCAGCAGCCCGCGCAACGCAGCGCCGACTGCGGCCAGACGAATCTCGGCGCGATTACCCGGAAATACGCGCGTTGCCGCCCGGGTGGTGATGCCGTCACCGGCGCGCACCGCGAAGCCGAAGCACACCATGCCCACCGGCTTGCCGGGCGTACCGCCGTCGGGGCCTGCGATACCGGTGATGGACACCGCCACATGGGCGTCCGGCGCCCCCAGCAACACACCGCTCGCCATTTCGATCGCCACTGGTTCGCTTACCGCACCGTGACGCTCGAGCGTCTCGGGTGAAACTTCCAGGTTTTCGATCTTGGCATCATTGCTGTACGTAATGAACCCGCGGTCGAACCAGGCGCTCGAACCGGCCACGCTGGTGATCGTGGCGCCCAACAGGCCACCCGTGCACGACTCGGCCACACCCACGAGCCACCCCTGGCGCTGCAGGTCCTGGCCCAACTGCTCGGCCAGCGCCACCACATCTTCTTCCAGCGCCGGCGTATTCAATACGGTCTCGTTCATCATCCCAAAACTCCCAAGCGCACCGCCGCGGCGATCACCAGCAAGGCATAGCACGCGGCCAAAATGTCGTCCACCATGACCCCCAGCCCGCCTTTGACGTGCGCATCGCAGTACTTGATCGGTTGGGGTTTGAGAATGTCGAACACGCGAAAAAGCACGAACGCCGCAATCTGAGAAATCCAATCCGACGGTGTCAGCCACAACACCAGCCACATTGCGATCATCTCATCCCAGACCATCCCCAGATGATCCGGAGTGTCGAGTTCGCGGCATACCTTCAGGCATGCCCAACATCCATATGCAAACGCCAAAGCAAGAAATAGGCCTACATACAGGTCCGACGGGAGCCAATTCTCCACTGCAATCCACATCAGCCAGGCGAGCAGCGTGCCCCAGGTGCCTGACATCGGCCGCAGAAGCCCACTGCCGAAGCCGAAGGCGATCAGGCGGTGCGGACGCGCGCAGATCCAGGACAGGCTGGGATAAACGACGCGCATGCGCTCGGCCATCGAACTGGTGGCCGGATCGGATGAGGGTGAGGGGGTCATGTCGAGGCGAAGTGATCGAAGCCGCCCGGCAGATCGCCGATCGGCTGGCCGGCAGTATCGAGCACGCGCAGACCACGCTGGGACACGATGGTGCCCACGCGGGTGATGCGAACGCCGATGCTGCGGGCGGATTGAATGATGCGATCGCGATCGGCCGGGTCGGCCGTCACGCACAATTGGTAGACGTCGCCACCGCCCAGCACACAGCCGCGCGCTTGAGCGGCAGGCAAGGCAGCAAGCGCATCGTCCACGGGTAAGTCGGCTTCCTGCAGGGTGGCACCGACCTGGCTGGCCGCGAGGATATGCCCCAGATCTTGCAACAACCCATCGGAAATATCGATGGCGGCGTGCGCGATGCCCGCCAACCCCATCCCGAGTGCAACCTGCGGTTCGGGCCGTTCCAGCGCGGGCCGGCAAGCCGCCAGCAGCGCGTCATCTCGGGCCCATTGACCCGAAAGCAGGCGGTAAGCCGCGTCGGCGGCGCCAAGCGTGCCGCTCACCCATACGTCGTCACCCACGCGGGCACCGGAGCGCTTCAATGCGCGCTGCGCATCCACGGCACCGAACACCGTCACGCTGATGGCAACATGGCCGTCGGCCGCACGCGTGGTGTCGCCCCCGATCAACGGACAGCCGTGCGTATCGCACAGGGCATGAAACCCGCGCGCGAACGCTTCCACCCAGGGCAGATCGACATTGGGCAATGCCAATCCCAGCAGACAGCCAATGGGTTGAGCCCCCATGGCGGCAAGATCGGAAAGATTGACGGCCAGCGATTTGTGACCCAGTGCGTACGGATCGACGTCCGGGAAGAAGTGCCTACCTGCAAGCAACAGATCGGTGCTGGTGGCGACATGCTTGCCGTGGGGCACGGCAAAGAGCGCGCAATCGTCGCCCACGCCCAGCATGCCATCCGGCGCCGGGCGCGCAAAGCAGCGCGCGATGAGGTCGAACTCCGATGTCATGCCTCACCCCTCGCCGCTGTGCGCACAAGACGCTGGGCGGTAAAGGATGGGCTGACCGGACATCGCGCGCAACGCCTCGGAGGTACGCCGCGATCAGCGGCGCGCCGCCGCTGCAACCTCGGAGGGACGCACATCGGCGGCCAGCTTATCGAGCACGCCGTTGACGAACTTGAAGCCGTCGGTACCGCCAAAACTCTTGGCCAGTTCGACCGCCTCATTGATCGCCACGCGATACGGCACTTCCACGTGATGCACGAGTTCGTACGCGCCGATGAGCAAGATGCCATGTTCGACAGGTGACAGCTCGACGAGCGGCCGATCGACGAATGGCGAAAAACGCTCGCGCAGCGCCGGCGCTTCGCGGATCACGCCATGCAGCAAGGTTTTGAACCACTGCGCGTCGGCTTCCGAAAAATCGTCGGCATCCCGCACGTGCGCATCGATCTCGCCCGCGTCTTGATTACCCACGCCGCCCTTCAACAGCCAGGAATACACGCCTTGCAGGGCAAACTCGCGGGCACGGCGACGCGCGCTACGCGCGTTCGCACGTGCTTCGCCATCAACGCCCGTTGTCTTCTTCGTCGTCAAAATCTTCGTCCTCTTCTTCGTCTTCGTCTTCGGCTTCCGGCTCGAGCGCGGCAACCAGATTGGCCATTTCAACCGCGACCTGGGCGCAATCGCGACCCTTGCCGGCAGCGCGCTCTTGCGCCTGCGCTTCGGTTTCGGTGGTCAACACGCCGTTGGCCACGGGAATACCCGTCTCGAGCGAAATACGCGAAATGGCTTGTGCGCTTTCGTTGCTGACGACTTCGAAGTGGTAGGTTTCGCCGCGGATGACCGCGCCCAGCGCGATCAAAGCGTCGAATTCGAATGTTTCGGCCATACGGGCCAGGGTGACGCCGAGTTCAAGCGCGCCGGGGACCGTCACGACCATCACGTCGCGCTCGTCCACGCCCAGCGTAGCCAGTTCTTCAAGGCAGGCATCGAGTTCGGCTTGGCCGATCGCTTCGTTGAAGCGCGCACGCACGATGCCGATATGCAGTCCCTCGCCGTTGAGGTCGGGAGTAAGGATGTAGGGATTCATAAGGGCCGCCTGGAAATTAAGTGGCGCTTGGTTGGGCAAGCGCGGAAGGGTCGCAATCGTAACCCGTAATGGTGAGTGAGAAGCCGGCCATGCTCGGCATCTTGCGGGGTCGTGCCAACAATTTCATCTGCCCCACGTTCAAATCGCGCAGAATCTGGGCGCCGATCCCGTAGGTGCGCAATCCCAGACGGTCGCCATCCTGCGAACCCGGGTGAGCCTTGGGATCGGTCCACGCCGTGATCTGCGCCGCCAGATGCTCGGAAGAGGCCTGGCAGTTCATCAGGATGACAACGCCCGCGCGGCTCGCCGCAATCGTTTGCATGGCGCGCGCCACGGTCCAGCTATGCGGGCTCGACCCGGTATCCAGCACATCCAGGAGCGATGCCGGCTCGTGCACCCGCACCAGCGTTTCGCTGTCAGGATCGATCGTGCCGTGCACCAGCGCCAGATGGGTGGAGGCCGTCGCGGTATCGCGGTACGCCACGGTATGGAACTCGCCCCACGGGGTTTGCAAGGGACGTTCACCCACCCGCTTCACGATCGACTCATGCTCGCTGCGGTACTGGATCAAATCGGCGATCGTGCCGATCTTCAGGCCGTGTTCGCGGGCGAAACCCATCAGATCGGGCAGCCGCGCCATCGTACCGTCGGGCTTGAGGATCTCGCAGATGACGGCAGCCGGGGTGAGCCCCGCCATCGCGGTCAGGTCACATCCCGCCTCCGTGTGCCCGGCACGCACCAGCACACCGCCGGGAACCGCACGCACAGGAAAAATGTGACCCGGCTGAACCAGATCGTCGGGCCGCGCGTTGCGTGCCACCGCGACCTGGATGGTGCGGGCGCGGTCAGCGGCCGAGATGCCGGTCTCGACACCGGTAGCGGCTTCGATCGACATCGTGAAATTGGTGCCGTACCGGGTGCCGTTGCGCGAGGCCATCAACGGCAGATCGAGCTGGCGGCACCGTTCTTCGGTAAGGGTGAGGCACACCAGGCCGCGGGCATGGGTCACCATGAAGTTGATGGCTTCGGGCGTGACGAATTCCGCCGCCATCACGAGATCGCCTTCGTTTTCACGGTCTTCCTCGTCCACGAGAATGACCATCCGGCCGGCGCGCAGCTCGGCGATGATGTCGGAAACGGGGGCGATGTCGAACGATTCGGCATTCCCGCCGGACGCGGACGTGGGGTGGAGGGAGACGGACATGGCGGCAACAGTGTGGGCGGGAAACCCCTGATTCTACCAATGTGGGGGCCGCCGTGCGCTCGTATTCGTACATGTACGACCCTTCAGCGCAAATCGTGCTCTGCCCCCGTTTCCCAGAGTAAACTTCAGGGTTTCCCCGCCCCACTTCGCGGATCGCCCCATTACTATGACCACGCCTTCAGTTTCAGCCGCTCCCGCGCATTACGCGGTCGACATGCTCATCGTCGGAGGCGGCATCAATGGCGTCGGCATCGCCCGCGATGCGGTCGGCCGTGGCCTGAGCGTGTTGTTGTGCGAAAAGAACGACCTGGCCAGTGCCACGTCGTCGGCCAGCAGCAAGCTGATCCATGGCGGTCTTCGCTATCTCGAAAACTACGAGTTCCGTCTGGTGCGCGAGGCGCTGTCCGAGCGTGAAGTGCTGCTCTCGAACGCGCCCCATATCGTGCACCCCCTGCGTTTCGTCCTGCCGCACGACAAAAACCTGCGTCCGGCCTGGATGATCCGCATCGGCATGTTCCTCTACGATCATCTGGCCAAGCGCTCGCCGCGCCTGCCGGGATCGCGCAAACTCGATCTGCGCAAGGTGCCGCAAGGCGCGCCGCTGCGCACCAGTCTGCATACGGGCTTCGAATATTCCGATGCGCGCGTCGATGACTCGCGCCTCGTGGTGCTCAACGCCATGGACGCGCGCGAGCGCGGTGCCCACATCCTCACGCGCACCGAATGTGTGGCGCTGCGCACCAGCGGCGGCCGCTGGCAGGCCACCTTGCGCGACGTCGACGGCACTGACATCACCGTGGATGCCGGCATCCTCGTCAATGCGGCCGGCCCCTGGGTCGAGCGCCTGCAGCGTCTGGCCATTCTGGCCGAAACGGGCGAAACCGAGTCGGCCACGCCCCCACGCAGCAAGCTGCGCCTGGTAAAAGGCAGCCACTTCACGGTGCCCAAGCTCTACGAAGGCAACTGGGCCTACATCCTGCAAAATGCGGATGGCCGGATCATGTTCGTGATCCCCTATCAGGACCAGTACTCGTTGATCGGCACCACCGATGTCGTCTACCAGGACGATCCGTCGGCGGTGCACATCAGCGATGAAGAAGTGCGCTATCTGTGCGACATCGTCAACAGCTACTTCGTCAAACAAATCAAACCGTCCGACATGACGTGGTCGTATTCCGGCGTGCGTCCGCTGTATGACGATCAGGCGGGCAACGCCTCGGCGGTCACCCGCGATTATGTATTCGATGTGAGCGGCGGCAAGGAGGGCAAACCGCCCTTGCTGTCGATCTTCGGCGGCAAGATCACGACCTATCGCCGCCTGGCCGAACACGCGCTCGAAAAACTCGCGCCCTTCACGAGCAAGCCGAAGGGCTGGACGGCCACTGCCCCGCTGCCGGGTGGCGACATGCCCAACGCCGATCCCGCCGCCTACGCCGCAAAATTCGCACGCCGCTATGAGTGGCTGCCCGAAAGCGTCGTTCAGCGCCTGGTGGGCGCCTACGGCACGCTGGCGGAGGGCATCGTGGGCGGCGCTACGTCGCTTCACGACCTGGGGCTCGACTTCGGCCTGGGTCTGTATGAACGCGAGGTGCGCTGGCTCGTCGAACACGAATGGGCCCGCACCGCCGAAGACATCCTCTGGCGCCGCACGCGCCTGGGGCTGCACGCCGATGACGGCATGTCTCAGCGCCTGACCACATGGCTAGAACAGAACCGGACGTAACCGCCGCCGCCAACGACGGCCGCCGCAGCATCCAGTCGATCGAGGTCGGCTGCACGCTGTTGACCGCCCTGGTCGAGGCGGCCACCCCCTTGAGCCTGCGCGATCTGGCGCAGGCCGCCGGCATGACGTCGGCCAAGGCCCACCCCTATCTGGTCAGTTTCATTCGGGTCGGCCTGGTGCAGCAGGATGGCGTCACCGGCCACTACGAACTCGGCGCATTTGCCCTGCAGATGGGGCTCGTCAGCCTGCAACGTCTCGACCCGGTGCGCGCCGCCATGCCCGAGCTTGCAGAGCTCCGGGATGAGATCGGCCACACGCTCGGAATCGCCGTGCTCGGATCGCATGGGCCCACGATGGTGCACATGTCGCAGGCGAGCTACCCGGTACACGTCAATATGCGCCAGGGCACGGTGATGTCCATGCTGCACACCGCCACCGGTCTCGTCTTTGCCGCGTGGTTGCCGCCCAAGGTGGCCGACCACTACATCACACGCGAGATCGGCGATACCGCCGTCATCTCCAGCATCGACACGCCCGTTGCCACGCCCCGCTCCACGCTTGACGCGATGCTGGCCGACATCAGGGTGCACGGTATGGCCCGCGCGCTCGGCAATCCGCTGCCGGGCGTCGATGCGCTATCGGTACCGGTTTTCGACAACACCGGGAGCGTGGTGTTGGCCCTGACCAGCCTTGGCCCCACCGGGCGGTTCGATACGGCCTACGACGGCGTGATTGCGCGCCCATTGCTGCGCTGCGCACAGTCGATTTCACGCAAGCTGGGTTATACCGGACGGTAACGTCATTGCCGATCCCGCAGCGATGCAGGATGATCGGATTCGGCAATGTCGGCAGTCGTATGACCGAATTATGACCAGTCATCAAATCGACGGTCTCTGCTGAGTAACATCTGGCTCTTTTTTGTTGGAAGGTGATCATGTCGGAACAGGAATTGAAGTTGCACGTCCCGGCAGCCGCGCGGCCCGCAATCGAACGCGAGCTCAAGAAGCAGCGCGACGTGTCGCAGGTGCGGCTGCATGCCCTGTATTTCGACACTGCCGATCGCGAACTGGCCCGCGCGCGCATTGCCTTGCGCCTGCGCCAGGAAGGTCGCGACTGGATTCAAACCCTGAAGGCGCCCGGCGCCGACGCGATCACCCGCAAAGAAGTCAACCACGCCCGGCCCGGCCCGGTGCTGGATCTGTCGGTGTATGCCGGTACCGAATTCGAGGCCGCGCTGTCGCAGATCAAGGGTGAACTCACCCTGCGTTACGTAACCGACGTGGTGCGCACGCTGCGCAAGATTCGCACGCGCCAGGGCGTGGTCGAGCTGGCTTACGACATCGGCATGTTGCGCGCTGGTGCGCTCGAGCTTCCGATCTCCGAGGTCGAATTCGAACTGGTTTCCGGTCAGGTGGCGGCACTCTTCACGCTCGGCCGCACCTGGTTGCAACGCCATGGCCTGGTGCTGGATGCCCGCTCGAAATCCGAGCGTGGCGATGCGCTGGCCACATTGGCGCATGTGCTCGCGCCCGCCGACCCCACCGCGCTGCCCGAAGCCGATGAACGCACCCGCGCCATCGCGCAATTCTGGGCGCCGCGCGGCGCCGAAGGCATTACGCTGAAGCCCGAGATGACGCCAGGACAGGCCTTGTCCGCCGTCACCGCAGAATGCCTGGATCAGATTATCCGCAATACGGCCGTCATGGCCGAGGTCGACACGCTCGGCGTGTATGACGCAGGCCGGGCCGAACATGTGCATCAATTGCGCGTGGGGGTGCGCCGTTTGCGCTCAGCGTGGCGCCTGTTCGAAGGGTTGGCGACGCTTCCCTCCGACGTCTTGCAAGAAGACATCAAGGTGCACTTCTCGGCATTCGGCGCCAACCGCGATCAGGATGTGCAGGACGAGACGATCGCGCCGGTGCTGCGCGAAGCGGGCATGCCCGATTTCGCGATGCCGGGTTCGCCGCCGGCAGAGGATGCACGAACGTTGGCACAGGGCCGTGCGTTTCAGGGCTGGTTGCTCGAGATGCTCGAATGGAGCCTGACGCCGCAACCGCCCTACACCCCCCACCTCGTGCCTACGGCGACTGAGCCGCTCAAAGCCGCAACGGGTGCGGCAGCGTCGATCGCCATTGCGGACGAGGATGATGATGTGGACGCGCCCGCCGCCGCCAGCGGCCAGCATGTGGGCGAACTGGCTGCCATGCTCGCCACCGCCTCAGGCACGGGCAGCGCGCCCGGCGAAGCCATGGTCGTACCGATCATCATCCCCCTCCATCCGGCCACGCCTGCCCATCCGCTGCAAGCGCGGTTGGTGGATCGGCTGCGTCGCTGGCACAAGAAAGTCGTGTCCGACGGCAAGCACTTCGCGACGCTGGCCATCGACGACAAGCACGCCTTGCGCAAACGCGCCAAACGGTTGCGGTACGGGTTGTCGTTTACCGAAAGCCTGTTGCCCGCCTCCCGCCTGAAGGCGTATCGCAAGCAACTGGCGCAAGTGCAGGACGTGTTGGGGGAATTCAACGACCTCGCTGTCGCCCATGAGCGCTATGAAGCGGCTGCGGCCGCCCATCCCGAAGCATGGTTTGCGGTGGGCTGGATCGCTGCACGCCAGGCCGCACTGGTAGAGCGTGCCGAGCACGCCTTTCGCGAGTTGAGCAAAACGCCCACGTTCTGGAAGTGATGCGGTACGGCGGCATCGATATGCCGCCAAACGATCTGAGAAATAAATGGGCCGCTCTAAAGCGGCCCATTTTCGTACGCTGATCGAAGGCCCGTCAGGACAGTCCCAGCAGCGCCTGAGCGAACTCGCGCGCCACGAACGGCTGCAAATCCTCCATGCCCTCGCCCACGCCGATCCAGTACACCGGAACGGGGCGTACGCCTTGGCTGCCCGCGGCCACGGCGGCGAGCGTGCCGCCCTTGGCGGTGCCGTCCAGCTTGGTCACCACCAGCCCGGTCAGATTGAGCGCGGCGTCGAAAGCGCGAATCTGCGCGATGGCGTTCTGGCCCGTGTTGCCGTCGATCACCAGCAACACCTCGTGAGGTGCCGCCGGATCGGCCTTGGCGATCACGCGACGGATCTTCTTGATCTCTTCCATCAAATGCAACTGCGTGGGCAACCGGCCGGCGGTATCCACCATGACCACGCCCATTCCCCGGGCACGGCCAGCATTGACGGCATCGAATGCGACCGCCGCCGGATCGCCCTTGTCCTGCGCGATCACGCTCACGTTGTTACGGGCGCCCCAAGCCACCAGTTGCTCACGGGCCGCCGCGCGGAACGTGTCGCCGGCCGCCAGCAAGACGCTCGCGCCCTGCCGCTGGAAGGTATGCGCCAGCTTGCCGATCGACGTGGTCTTGCCCGCCCCATTCACGCCGGCAATCATCACGACGAGCGGTTGGGCGCGCTTCAGGTCGAAGGGACGCTCGAGCGGCTTGAGATGGTCGGTCAACACATCGCACAAGGCACGCTTGACCCCTTCTGCGTCTTCGATCCGCTCTTTCTTGACGCGGGCGCGCAAGGCGGTGATGAGCTTTTGGGTCGCTTCTACGCCCGCATCGGCCATAATGAGCGCCGATTCGAGCTCTTCAAACAGGTTTTCGTCGACGCTGACGCCCACGAAAATGCCGCCGATGCTCTGCCCGGTGCGCGACAAGCCGCGCTTCAGACGGGTAAGCCAGGAGGCTTTCTTTTCGGCCGGGGCGGCGGCTTCGGCAGCAGGCGTGCCGGGCACTGCGGGGACGGTGCCGACGATCGGCGTGATGCGATCCGGTACGGACGGCACCGATGCCGAAGCCTGTGCGGCGGATGCCGGCGTTGCAGGCAGCGCCGCCGCGGGCGCATGGGCTGGCAGAATGGTTGGCCGGTCGACCGGCGTGCCGGACGGCGCCATCGAGGGCGACACGGCGGTTGCCGGTCGAACTTCTGCAGGAATCACCGCAGGTGCAGGCTCGGCCGGCGGCACATCGACCGTGACCTGCTGCGGCACAATAGCGGGCTGGCTGGCGTAGCTGCCCGTTGCAGGAGCGATCGACGCGCCCGGAGGAACAGTCGCCGGTGAGACAGCCGGCGTTTGGGCGGTATCGAGCGGCGGAATGGTCGGTTCGAAATGCGTCGCCCCGACGTCCACCGCGTCTTCGGAGGCAATCGGATCGGCCGGCGGGGGTATCGCCCCATCCGGCAACGACGGCTCGATACGCGTAGCGGGATCGGCGTACGGCGCAGTACTCTGCGCATCGGCCACGGCGACATCGCCCGACGCAGGCGGAACGCCTTCGGCGGGGTGCTCGACTCCCGGCTGCGGGGCCGGCTTTTCAGCAGGCGCGGCAGGCGGAGGAGATTTTTTCTTGAAGAAGCGGAACATGGGCAAGAAGTATATTCGCATCGTTGGCGGTCAGTACCGCCGAACCCCTATCGAAGTGCTCGATATTGCCGGTTTGCGGCCCACACCCGACCGTGTGCGCGAAACGGTGTTCAATTGGCTGGCCCATTTCTGGGCCGGCGATCTGGCGGGCCGCAAGGTGCTGGATCTGTTTGCCGGTAGCGGCGCGCTCGGCTTCGAGGCGGCATCACGGGGCGCGGCGCACGTGCAGATGGTCGAGCGCGACCCCAAGGCGGTGGCCGCGATTCGCGCGTTGCGCGACAAGCTGGGTGCCACCGCGATCCGCATTCTGCAATCGGATGCCCTCGCCTCGCTCGATCGATTCGATGCGCCTGCATTCGATCTGATTTTTCTCGATCCACCCTTCAATGCCGAGTGGTTGCCTAAACTGTGGGATCGCCTGCCGGCTTTGATGGCTACCGATGGCTTAGTCTATGTGGAGTCCGAAGCCCCCCTTACGCCGGAGGCGCCATTCACACTACTGCGTCAAGGCAAAGCGGGCGCCGTACACTTCCACCTTCTTCGAATTTGCTGCAATGCGCAAAAGGGACAATAATCTGCGCTTCGGAGGAAGGTGACATAAAGGTAGGAGTACACATGATTACAGCCATATATCCGGGCACGTTCGATCCGCTGACGCGCGGACATGAAGATTTGGTGCGCCGGGCAGCCTCGCTGTTCGACAAGGTGGTGGTCGGTATCGCCCACAGCCGCAATAAAAAACCGTTCTTCAATATCGACGAACGCGTCAGCATTGCGCGCGAAGTGCTGGGCCACTACGGCAACGTCGAAGTGAAAGCATTCGGCGGCTTGCTCAAGGATTTCGTACGCGAACAGGAAGGCCAGGTCATCGTCCGCGGATTGCGCGCCGTCTCCGATTTCGAATATGAGTTTCAAATGGCCGGCATGAACCGCCATCTGCTGCCCGAAGTCGAAACGCTGTTCATGACGCCGTCGGAACAGTACCAGTTCATTTCCGGCACCATCGTGCGAGAGATTGCACAACTGGGCGGCGACGTGAGCAAGTTCGTGTTTCCTTCGGTCGAACGCTGGATGCACGAAAAGGCCAGCGAGCGGCGCGAGCAATCCTGGCCGGGCTAACGCCGGCGGGGCTGCCATCCAACCCGATTTGACCAGAGGTCTACAATAGACGGATAGCAGTGTCGGCACGTGCCGCCCTGCTGTCTATGCCTCTTTTTGGTTGGTTTCGATCATGGCCCTTCGAATTACCGATGAATGCATCAATTGCGACGTGTGCGAGCCGCCGTGTCCTAATGACGCCATCTCGATGGGCGAGGAGTTCTACGTCATCGATCCCGACGCCTGTACCGAATGCGTGGGCCATTTCGATGAACCGCAATGCAAGGTCGTATGTCCGGTGGAGTGCATCGAACTCAATCCGCAGTGGGTTGAGGGACAGGATGCGTTGATGGCCAAATATCGCCGTCTGACCGGCAAAGCATAAGCCGCTTTCATCACCGGCCCATTACCCGCGATCATCGCCGCCGCCTGGCGCTTTACCCGCGCGGCCAGCATACCTCGGCCACATCCGGGTGCACCTTCATGATGCCGCACGGCTGGCGCAAGTAGCTCGACATCCACGCGGTGGCAAGTTCGCCCTCATCGACGACATCGATTTCCTGATCGCCCACCATGGCGGTGAAGCGTACGCTGTCGTCGTCTTCGATCACATCCAGCGGAATATCCAGGCGCAGCATGCCGGGCGCACGGATCACGAGATACCCCAATCGGAGTTCGACGGTCACATCGGCGAGCTGTGGAAAATGCGTCTGCGTCATCCACCGCCCGTCTTCATGCACCACCAGCCAGCGCCGGTCGTACGCCTGGGCGCGCTCGTCGGCCACGCTACCGCATTCAACCAACGGGGTGTAGACCACGGGTGTCATCGCTTCAGCAGTCCCTTGAGCGCATTGCCGATCTCCTTGGCGGCCTCGGGCGATGCGCCGGTGTTCTTCTCGATCACTTCGCGCAACTTGTCTTCGGCACGGCCTTTGAGCAATTCTTCGGCAGCGCCCCGCCATTGCACGGCAAACAGCGGCTTTTCGAACGGCCCGGCCACATGGATCGGCACCGTCACGTTGCGCAATTCTTCCAGCCCTTCTCCGTCCTGCCCCGTGAGCGTATTGACCACACGAATCAGGGCCACGAAATCGACCACGCGTGTGACCAGATTGAAGGTCGCAGGACTGCCTTGCGAGATGCGCAGCAACGGCGACGACAAATTGAGGTTTTTGACCGTGCCGATGCCGCGGTCGAACTGAACGTCGGCATCCAGTGCAGTGAAGTCGGTTTGCTGGGCATCGCCGGTGGCCACGCCCACTGTTGGCGAAACCTCGCCCGTGACGACGCGCTTCAGTTCACGCAGCGTTTGCGCGATGTTGATGCCCTTGACCGCGCCATCGCGCAAGCGTGCCTGCAACGTACCGGCCAGATTGTTGGTCATCGCGTAGGTATTGGCGCCCGACGTAGTGAGGTCCAACACGACCGAACCCTTGCCGCTTAATGACGTGCGGCGGGTGAGGTCGTTGAGCAGCGGCTCGATCGAGATGCCGGCGAGCGAGAGCTTTGCCGCAACCTTGTTGTTTTCAGAGGCATTCACCGACACGACGCCGGCGAGTTTGCCTTCGTAAAGCGTGGCGGCAAGCGTGCTGATATCGAGTTTGCCCTTTTCCAGCTTGATGTCGGCACTGACGTCGTCGGCCTTCATCCCACGTACCACAAGCTTGCCCACCTTGATGCTACCGCTCGCCGTGGGGCCCACCAAGGCGCGCAGGTCGATCGTGTCGTCGACGGGCGGCGCTGCCGGAGCCGGTGTGCTCGTCGGCGCGGGGGTCGGTGTTGGCGCGGGTGTGGGCGCAGGGGTCGATGTGGCAGGCGCAGGCGAAGAAGGTGCTGCCGGCGCAGCAGCCGACGTGGACGCCGGAGCCGATGTGGACGCTTGCGCTGGGGCCGCTGCAGCGGGCTTGGCACCGGCCGTAGACGCTGCGCCATTTGCCGCCGCGGGCGCATTGGCTGCAGTGGCCGCATCGGGCGCGGCCGTTGGCGCAGCAGCCGGCGCGGGCGCGGCAGCAGGTGCGGACGGCGCAGCAGCCGCAGGTGCCGGCGCAGGCGTTGCTGCCGGTGCGGCGGCAGGCGCAGGCTTGGCCGTCGAAGCAGCGGCGGCGGCCGGCGGTACGAGCTTGTCCAGATCCAGCACATCCACGGCCAGTGAAAACGCCAGACGCGGCGCATCGGACAATCGGGCGACGTCCGCCGTCAGATCGAACTTACCGCCTTCAAGCACGGCATTGATCTTGGCCGCAGCCTGATCCTTGACCAGATCGGCGCTCAGGCTGCCGATCACCGGGATCTGCAAATTGCCCTTGGGCAGACCAGGATCGGTAATGTTCACGTCGCCACGCAGCGCCGGCATACTGGCCGTGCGTTCCGACAAGCCCAGCGACACCGGGGAAGTAAACGCAAACTTCACCAATCGGTCGTTCTGTTTGAGTGTGCCGTTGAGCTTGGCTTCCTGGATGTCGAGCTCGGCGGCATTGCCGCTGATGCCCGTGAGGCCGAAGTTCGTATCGATGCCACTCGGGCCATCGAGACGCAGCCGGCCGGTAAGCGCATCACCAGCCGCCTTCTCGGGCGAAATATTCAACGACGGTGCATCCAGCGCGAGCTCGAACGGCCCACGTTCCATCGCGCCGCGCGCGCGCACTGCCAGACGATCGATCTGCAGCCTGCGCTTGAATGGATCGGCCACCAGACGAGGAATCGAGACGCTGGCGTCCACGCCCTTCATCGCCAGATCCGGGCGCGTCACATCGCCCTGGAACAGCAATTCGAGGCCCGCCACATTGAGCGACGACGTTTGACCATTGAAGGCCACGTTGCCGCGCGCGATCAGGCTGGTGGCCTGCGCGTCGGGCAATTGGCCGGTAATCCGCATATCGAGCTTCTGCGCGGAATATTCCTTCGCGGCCGGGTTGAGCATCAACATGCCCTGCCCCGTCAGATTGGCATCCATGCGCGGATTGCCGCCTTCGAGGTGCGCATTCAAATTCACGTTGAACGGCTGATTGAAGGTGATGCGGCCGGTGCTCGCGTTAAGCCGATTGATCGTGATCGCGCGGCCAGTAATCTGATCCTGCAGCACCAGATCGCCCTGCTGCAAATCCATGCCGGCGATATCGATCTGAAAACCGGAGTTCTGGTCGCGCGGCGCGTCGGCGGAAGCGGACTGCGACATGTGATTGTCGGCACCCACCAGATTACTGAAATTGAATTGCCCGGTTTTGTCGCGAATCACCCGGGCCTTGAAACCCGTGACCGCCACGTGATCGACCACGAGATTGTCGGACAGCAGCGGCCAGATCGCCACGGCAAGGCGAGCGCTCTCGACCGAGGCGAACGTCTCGTCGCTATTCACTTCCGACAGCGACACGTCCTGCAACGACAATCCCAGGCGCGGGAAGAGCGACAACTCGATGTCGCCTTCGATCGCCAACGTGCGCTGATAGCGCGTTTGTATGAGCTCTTCGAGCTTGTACTTGTATGCGTTGGGATCGAACGTGAGGAGGAATATTGCCAGGCCCACGATCGACACCAACATCAGAACCACAAGGCCTATCAGTATTCGCTTGATCCACGTCTTCATCGTTGCCTCGTGGGTACCTCGATCAGTATTGTGCGGGAGCGGCGCAGAACAGAGGCGCCTAAGGAGCGGTGCCCGGGCCGCACATTACGTGCGCGCGCCTGCAAGCCGCTGCGAAGGGCCTATCGTATCAAATTGAGGGGGTCGGTTTGCGCCAGCCCCGGCATTGGAAGTGACTAATTTGTACCGCAATGTGGCGCAACGCCGTTGAAAGCAAATGACGTCAGGTTATGGGTTCGACCCACACCGCCGCAAACGGTTCCGCACAATGCGCCGCTGAGCGCTAGCCTATTACCAAAGCACCATCTGCGTGCAACGAAAGAGCGCCGTCTTCTTGCCTTGATCGTTGAACACTGCCGCGGACCAGACCTGGGTATTGCGTCCCAGATGCTCGGCCACCGCTTCGGCCCGAAGCACACCGCCTTTCGCCGTACCCAGGAAGTTACTTTTCAACTCGATGGTGGTGAAGTTCTTGGCGCCTTCCGGCAAATGGGCGATGGTGGCATATCCTGCGCTGGTGTCGGCCAGGAGAATGACCGTGGCGGCATGCAGAAACCCGTTAGGCGCCATCATCCAGGGCTGAAGCTCGATCTGCGCCTCCAGACGTCCTTCGTCGAACGCGGTGACCTCGAAGCCGTAATGCCCGGGCAGACGATCCGCGGAACGGGCGTTCAGATACTCGAGGGTGATATCGGGGCGAAGCATGCGTCTCATCCTGGTGATGGTGGAAGACACAGTTTATCGCCTGCACCGCCGCCATTACCCAGGCGACGGCCCTGAACGCCTAACCTTAAACGTTGAACAGGAAGTTCATCACATCGCCGTCCTTGACGATGTATTCCTTGCCTTCGGCGCGCATCTTGCCGGCTTCCTTGGCGCCCTGCTCGCCCTTGAACGCGATGAAATCCTCATACGCGATCGTTTGCGCGCGGATGTACCCGCGCTCGAAGTCGGTATGGATCACGCCGGCGGCCTGCGGGCCGGTGGCGCCGATCGGCACGGTCCAGGCGCGCACTTCCTTCACGCCAGCGGTGAAGTAGGTTTGCAGGCCGAGCAGCTTGAATGCGGCGCGGATCAGTCGGTTCAGGCCCGGCTCTTCCATGCCCATGTCGGAAAGGAACGCGACGCGGTCTTCTTCACCCAGGTCCACGATCTCCGACTCGATAGCGGCACAAATAGCCACCACAGGCGCGCCGCGCGACTTGGCGAATTCGGTCAGGCGATCCAGGAGCGGATTATCCTTGAAGCCGTCATCGCTCACGTTACCCACATACATGGCGGGCTTGGCGGTGATGAAGCAGAGCTGGGCGATATCGGCGAGCTCTTCCTTGGTCAATCCCAAGGCGCGGATCGGCTTGGCTTCGTCGAGTTGCTTGATGCATTTCTCGATCACCGTCACCAAACGCTGGGCATCCTTGTCGCCCGAGCGCGCAGTCTTCGAGAAGCGATGCAGGGCCTTTTCGGCCGTCTGCATGTCGGCCAGTGCCAGTTCGGTTTCGATGACTTCGATGTCCGCAATCGGATCCACGCGGCCGGCCACGTGAATCACGTTGCCGTCTTCGAAGCAGCGCACCACGTTGACGATGGCGTCCGTTTCGCGGATGTGGGCCAGGAACTGGTTGCCCAGGCCCTCACCCTTGCTGGCGCCCGCCACCAGGCCGGCGATGTCCACGAATTCGACCGTGGCCGACAGGATGCGCTCGGGGTTGACGATTTCCGCCAGCTTGGCCAAACGGGGATCGGGCACCTCGACCACGCCCACGTTGGGCTCGATCGTGCAGAACGGATAGTTTTCCGCCGGAATGCCCGCACGCGTAAGCGCGTTGAAAAGCGTCGATTTACCGACGTTGGGAAGACCGACGATGCCGCATTGCAATGCCATGAGAAAAATCCATCGAGATAAAGATTGAGCCGGGCAGTTTAACGCCTGCACCGGCGAATGAGATTCGAGCGACCTCGGGCGCGATGCCCTAGCCGCCCAACGCTTCTGGCGAGACGACCTGCATCGCCAGGAACAGCAACAACAATGGCCCGCCGTTATAGAGGGCGTGCAGCACGATCGAGGCGCCGATACCGCGTCGCATCCGCACCCAGCCCATCACCACGCCGGCCGCAAACTGCGGCAGCACCAGTACGGGCATCATCCACCAGGCAATCGCGCCCAGCTTGAAGTTCGCGAGGTGCAAGGCAGCAAACCCGAGCGAAGCGCCGTAAAACACCCAGCCAAAATGCTTTCGGTACAGCCGTCGCCAGCCATGCACCCGCACGCGGCGCACAGGCCCTTCCCGCAGCGTCCAGAATGCCACGAGGATGGCGATCGCCATCATCCACACGGCCCAGGTCTGCGGACCTTTCACCATGGCAAACGCCGCAATCGGCAGCAGCCATAACGCCTGCAGCGGCCGCCGCAGGCCGTAGCGGAACGTGAGTTCCTCGACGAGCGGTGCCCACAGGAAGCCGGTGAACCAGGGAATATTGTTCATATCCAGGCGGTGGGTGCTGCCGCCGGCCGATGCGGCCTGCACGGCCAGGGGGCCCAACACGCCCGCGTTCAACAGCCACAGCACGGCCGCCCAGGCCAGCAAGCGGCGCCACGCCAATCCCGACACCGCATCGGCCACGCCGATCGAGCCCGCATGACGGCCCGGCCGCCGCGGGCCGAGCGACGGCTTGCGAATGAAACGCCACAGATCGACCACGTCGTCGCGAAAACGCGCGCCCAGCGGCCTTGAAGGCGGCCGCTCGGGTGCCGTCGGCTGCACCGATTCGCCCGGCGTATTCACTTCACGCCGCCGTCGGCCAACTGCCGTGATGCCCGGGCAAAATCGCCCAGCAAGAACCAGGTCATCACGGCGCGGCACCGATCGATCACGCGATCGATTTCCGCCTGTTCTTCACGCCGCGGCGGATGCAGGACGAAATCAGCCACTTGCTGCGCCAGGTTCAACGTGCGCGGATGACCGATGCCCAAGCGCAAGCGCCAGAAATCGGGGCTGCCGAGCGCCGCCTGGATATCCTTCAGGCCATTGTGACCGGCATGACCGCCGCCCTGCTTCATCTTGACTTGGCCCGGCAGCAGATCGAGTTCGTCGTGCAGCACCAGCACCTGTTCGGGCACGAGCTTGTAAAAGCGGGCCAACGCGCCCACGGCCAGGCCGGAGCGATTCATATACGTCATGGGTTTGAGCAGCAATACGTTGTCGCCGTCGACGCGCGCCTTGGCCACCGCACCGGAGAATGCTTTCTCGACGGTAAACGACGCCTTCAGATCGTCGGCCACGTGGTCGGCGAGCCAGAAGCCGGCGTTATGCCGCGTGGTCTCATATTCCGCACCAGGATTGCCTAGTCCGACGATGAGTCGTATCGGTGTCGACATGCTGAACCCTTGTCCTGAAACCTCAAAAAAAGAACCCTGCGCATGCGAATCGCGCACGCGCAGGGTTCGTTCGATCCGCCAGTTTAAGGTGGGGATCGCGTCTATCAGGCCTGCGGCGCGTCGGGCGCGTCGTCGCCTTGAGCCGGAGCGGCTTCGTCTTCTTCGATCTCTTGCGGACCCTTCACGTTGGCCGAGGCCAGGATCGGGTCGGTTTCAGCGCCGTGGGGGACGTACGTCACGCCGTTCGGCAGCTTGATGTGCGAGAGGTGCAGGGGTTCGCCAACCAACAGGTTGCCCAGGTCCACTTCGATGAACGGGGGCAGGTTCTTGGGCAAGCAAGAAATTTCCAGTTCGGTCACGATGTGCGTCACGACAGCAGCGTTGAGCTTGACGGCCGGCGACGATTCTTCGTTGATGAAGTGCAGGGGCACCTTGGTGTGCAGAGCGGACTTGGCATCGACGCGTTGGAAGTCAACGTGCAGGACCAATTGGCGATAGGCGTGCCATTGGACCGAACGCAGCAGAACCTGCTCGCTCTTGCCTTCCAGTTGCATTTCCAGGATCGACGAATGGAATTGTTCCTTGCGCAGGGCGTGGAAAATTTCATTGTGATCGAGTTCGATGTTCTTGGGCTCGCTCGTTCCACCGTAAACGATGGCGGGAACGCGGCCAGCGTGGCGCAGGCGGCGGCTCGCACTCGATCCCTGTACGCTACGCGTAGTGGCATTGAATTTCATGGATAACTCCAAACAGTGGACACCGTGATCTGGCGTCCGATTAGCGACACGGCGGGCAACATGCCCGCCGTCATCTGAACGTGCCGCCGCGACCAGCGGCACGCGCAATTCTGAAAGCTTTACTTAGTCGACGAACAGCGAGCTGACCGACTCGGCGTTCGAGATACGCAGAATGGTCTCGCCCAGCAATGCCGCGCACGACAATTGGCGGATCTTGCCGCACTGGGCAGCCTGGTCCGACAACGGAATGGAATCAGTAACGACGAGTTCGTCGAGTTCCGATGCCGCAATGCGGTCGACCGCGCCACCCGACAACACGGGGTGCGTGCAATATGCGTACACGGCGCCGGCGCCGCGCTCCTTGAGCGCCTGGGCAGCCTTGCACAGCGTACCGGCCGTGTCGACCATGTCATCCATGATCAGGCACGTGCGGCCGTCGATCTCGCCGATGATGTTCATCACTTCCGACACATTGGCACGCGGACGACGCTTGTCGATGATGGCCAGGTCGGCCTCGAGCTGCTTGGCCAATGCCCGGGCACGCACCACGCCGCCGATATCGGGCGACACCACCACGAGATTCGAGAAATTGCGGCGCCAGATGTCGCCCAGCAAAATCGGACCGGCGTAGATGTTGTCGACCGGAATGTCGAAAAAGCCCTGGATCTGATCGGCGTGCAGATCCATTGTGAGCACGCGATCGACGCCGGCGACCTGCAGCATGTTGGCCACGACCTTGGCCGAAATCGACACCCGCGCCGAACGCGGGCGGCGATCCTGACGCGCATAACCGAAGTAGGGAATGGCGGCGGTGATGCGGCCGGCCGAAGCCCGGCGCAAGGCATCGACCATCACCATGACTTCCATCAGGTTGTCGTTGGTAGGCGCACAGGTGGGCTGCAGCACGAACACGTCTTTGCCGCGCACGTTCTCATTGATCTCGACCATGACTTCGCCGTCCGAAAAACGGCCGACCGTCATCTTGCCCAAGGACATGTCCAGATGGTTGACCACGTCGACGGCCAAACGTGTATTGGCCGTCCCGGTGAAAATCATGAAGCTGTCGTTTGGCATGAGCGGTGCTGCTGTCGAGTGAAAAGGCGCGGCGCGAGAGACGCCGGATTTAATACGTACCAACAAAAAAAGCTGCTGAACCGGGCCAGTATCAGACGGGCATGTTCAACAGCTTTTTTTAATATTTTTATGAATTCGGGCTGGGGAGGAAGGATTCGAACCTTCGCATGCTGGAATCAAAATCCAGAGCCTTAACCAACTTGGCGACTCCCCAACAATCAAGCAATCCAATACCGCAACGGATGCTCGTCAAGACCGGAGCAGGACTGCAGCAACCTGAATCGGGCGGCGGCATACACATCATCTGTGCTTGCCCTCCCGCTTGTCCGGCCAGGTGAGATTGCAGAACCTCGACTTGCGGCACGCATTGTAGCGGCAATTTCCTGCTCTGCCAAAACGGCTGTTGCGAAAGAGGGATATTCGGCAAACAAACACGCACCGGAACCCGACATTCGCGCAGCCACTCCCATCTGTTTCAGGGCTCGCAGGGCATTCGAGACAGGCTCAAAACGCTTGCAAACCACCGGTTCCAGATCATTCCGACCGAAGTCAGAAGTGGGCCGTGCAAGAAAGTCCGCTATTATGATCATCGGCGAATCCCTTGTCAAATCGGGGTCGCTAAAAACCGACATTGTCGGCACGGAAGCGTCGGGTTGCGCGATCACATACGCCCGTTCGGGCAACGTCACAGCGGTCAGTTTTTCGCCCACGCCTTCGGCGAATGCCGACTGCCCGAAGATGAAAACCGGCACATCTGCGCCCAGCGGCAACGCCAGCGCCATCAAGGCTTCGCGCGACAAGCCCGTGTTCCACGCCCGGTTGAGCGCCATCATCACGCTGGCCGCATCGCTCGATCCGCCCCCCAGCCCGCCCCCTGCCGGGATGCGCTTGACCAGGTCGATGTGCGCGCCCTGCGTGCAGCCGGTCGCGGCCTGCAGGGCCCGTGCGGCCCGCACGCAGAGATCGTCGTTTTCAGCCACGCCAGGCAGATCGTAGGCGCGCGTGATCTGCCCATCGCGGCGCACCTCGATATGCAAGGTGTCTTGCAGATCGATGAAACGGAAGACGGTCTGCAGCAAGTGATAGCCGTCGGCGCGACGGCCCACCACATGCAGGAACAAATTGATTTTGGCTGGCGCCGGGATGTCGTAGAGCGTCACGGGTGCAATTCAAACGAAACGCGCCGCAGGATGCGGCGCGCGATACAAAAAACAGACCGGCGCGATACGCCGTCCGCCATGCAATCAGGGCGCGTTGACGACGAGGCGAACCACAACCCGACGACCATCGACGCGGCGTTCGAGCACAAGCAGTTGCGGGCCTTGCGCGTCATAGCGCGACAGGTTGGCTTGCCAGCCGCCCTGTTGGAATGATGTGGGACGATTTTGCGCGTCGCTCTGCAATTGCGTGGCGGCGGGCTGGCGCGCCGTACGGCCGCGCAGCCAATCGCGCATGCCGGATACCGGCACCGGGCTGCCCAGCGCATCTTCGGCCAAGGCATCGGGATCGTCGGCTTGTAGCACCTCGCCATTGGCACGCGTGAGCGTCGCGCCGCGCGCCGTGCCCTCGACGCGGGCCTGGGTCGACCCAAGCGGATTGGTGAGATCCAGCACGTACCGATCGCCTTCGTCGAGCCAGGAGAAACCGCCTTGCACCGCATCCTGCTTGCCGTCCGGCTCGGTCACGGTGAGGGCGAAGCGCCCTACCCGGCTGAACTCATCGGCGCGACCCGAGCCGCCGATACGATCTGGCGTCACGCACGCCGCCAACATCAGGCATAACGCGCCTGCAATCGCTACCCGCCAACCCTTCATAACTTCACACCCAAACGCTGGATCGTGTCGTTGAGCGTTTTATTCGTCGAATCCTTTTCATAGGCGCCCTGCAGCAGCTTCTGCGCTTCGTCGCGCTTGCCGTCCACCCACAGCACTTCGGCCAGGTGAGCGGCGATATCGGCCTCGGGGCGAAGCACGTAGGCTTTGCGCAGAAAGTCGATGGCGGCAGCGTTATCGCCCAGGCGGTACTTCACCCAGCCCATGCTATCCATGATGAACGGGTCGCCGGGCTTGAGTTCCATGGCGCGACCGATCAGCGACTGCGCTTCGGGCAGGCGCTTGTTGTTGTCGGCCAGCGTGTAGCCCAAGGCGTTGTAGGCATGCGCATGGTCAGGGTCGAGCGCGATCACTTCGCGCAGCAGCTTTTCGAGCTGGTCGAACTTGCCCTGGCGCTCGACCGTCATGGCGAGTTCGTACTTGATCTCGACGCTATCGGGAATGGCGCGATCCGCATCGGACAGCACTTTCACGGCAGCGTCGAGCTGATCGGCATCGCGCAGAATCTGCGCCTTGGCCAGCACACCGATCACCCGCTCGTCGTCATCCAGCGGCTCGGCGGTGTCGATCAAGCGAACGGCCTCGGCCACGCGGCCTTGCTTGGCGCGAATACCGGCCTGACGCACGGTGGACGAATAGCGCAACGAGGGATCGTCGATCTGGTCCAGCTGCGCCACGGCGTCGTCATAGCGGCCTTGGTCTTCTGCAATCTTGGCCAGCATCGCATGCGCATCGGCAGCCGCTGCGCCCGCGTCGCTCGCGCCCGGCACAGTGGCCTGCTCGCGTTGGTTCTGCACGCTCAGATATTGCTCGAGCAACGATCTGGCCTGATCGGCGCGACCGGCCTTGTAGGCCACTTGCGCCTGCAGCGACAGCAGATCGAAGTCTTCCGGCGACTGCTTGGACATCGCCTGCAGCTCGGTAAGGGCACCGTCGTAATCGCCGGTGTCGGCCAACTGACCAGCCAACATCAGCCGCAACTTGCGCGCATCGGGATGCCGGGCGATATACGCCCGGGCATCGGCCTGAGCACGGCCCGGATCGGCAACCATGCCGTATTCGAGCAGCCGCTGCGCCGCTTCCTCCGAGTTCGGGTCCACCCGCAAGGCATTGCGCGCCTCGGCCAGCGCACGTGGTGTATCGCCACCCGCCTGCGCCACATCGGAAAGCGCCAGGAATGCGGCCGGCGATTTGCGCGCCGTCGGGCTCAAGGCCTGGTCGAGGATCTGGAACGCGATGCGCTTGTCATTCAGGCGGCTCAACACGGCCAGCGCCTGGCCGATGGCGGCCGGCTTGTCCTTGGAGGCGTCGATCCGGACGCGCAGCGCTTCGGCCAAGCCCTCGGTCTGGCCATTGGCGGCCGACAAGGCGAGCTCAGTCGAATTGGCTTCGATATCGTTGGGCGACAGGCGCGACCAGGCGCGCGAGGCTTCGAGCGCACCGCGCAGGTTGCCGCCAGCCAGGAAGAACTCCAACCCGCGGCGGGCAAGCCGTGGATCGCTGGTGTCGCGCGACAGATTGACCATCGTGGTGCCGGCAACACCGAGCATGCCGCGCTGCGCCGCGATTTCAGCGCTCACCACACGATAGAACACATCCGAGGTCAGGGTGACGAGCGGCAGTTGCCCCGAACGCAGGCGGATGACTTCCGTCTCTGGCTTTTGCGTCTTGGGACCCATCCGGGGACCGGTAGCGTCACGCGGCCGGCTTTCGGCGGCGTGCAGGGGTGCGCTGTGTATTCCCACCAGGGCTACAAACAGCGCGGTCAATCCGATATTCAAGAGTTTCTGCGACGACTTCACGCGGCCCGTCCGGTTGATGGCACAATCAGTACATACATTGGATGATCTTACACTGGCTCATGCCGGAACTGCCCGAAGTCGAAACGACCCGGCGTGGAATCGACGCCGTGATGACAGGCCATCGCCTGTCCCATCTCGTTATCCGCCACCCGCACCTCCGTTGGCCCATACCGCCCGAACTGCCTGCCTTGCTGGCGGACCAGACGGTGCTGGCCTGCGAGCGCCGCGGCAAATACCTGCTCTTGCGGTTTGCCCACGGTACGCAAATTGTGCACCTGGGGATGTCGGGCTCGCTACGGCGGGTGCCCGCCGACGAGCCGCCGCGACTGCACGATCATGTGGATTGGGTGTTTCCGCATGCCATCTTCAGGCTGCACGACCCCCGGCGCTTCGGCGCGGTGCTGTGGCACGACGCCAAAGCCGGACCGATCGAATCGCATCCCCTGCTCGCGCGCCTGGGCATCGAGCCCTTCGATCCGCGCTTCGATGCCAAGTGGCTGCACGACCAGTTCAAAGGCCGGCGCGTGGCCATCAAGCAAGCCCTCCTGGCCGGCCATGCCGTGGTCGGCGTGGGCAATATCTACGCTTCCGAGAGCCTCTTTCGCGCTCGCATCAACCCGCGCACACCCGCGCAAAAGCTGTCGCTTGCGCGCTGCCAACGATTGTTCGAAGCTATCCGCAGCACGCTGCTCGACGCGCTCGCTTCGGGCGGCAGCACCTTGCGCGACTATGTGGGCGCCAGTGGTGAGCCCGGTGCCTACTTCACCATCCACGCCGCGGTGTACGAGCGCGATGGGCAGCCCTGCCGCGTTTGCGAAACGCCCATCAAGCGCATCGTGCAAGGCCAACGGGCGACGTATTACTGCCCCAAGTGCCAACGGGTATAGCGCAGCAGCAGTACTGCCCGGCAGGGCAGCGGCCAAAAGGAACTATGGCGGATCTCCTCACAATTCGTTTATAACGAACGTATTGCACTAAAACGAACGCAAGACTATAGTGATCTCGACCGCCCCTGTAGAGGCGACCGTCTGGAGACACCGTTCATGACCAAGAAATTTGCTTCGCACGCCGACGTCGAAGAGAAAGTCGTCTCGTTCGAAAAGCTTTCGGATAACGCCTATGCCTACACGGCCCAGGGCGATCCCAACACCGGCATCATCATCGGCGACGACGCCGTCATGGTCACCGACACGCAAGCCACGCCGGTCATGGCGCAGGACGTGATCCGCCGCATCCGCGAAGTCACCGACAAGCCGATCAAGTACGTGCTGCTCTCGCACTATCACGCGGTGCGCGTGTTCGGCGCGTCGGCCTACGAAGCGCAGGAAATCATCGCCAGCCGCGACACGTACGACTTGATTGTCGAGCGCGGCGAGCAAGACAAGGCCAGCGAGATCGGCCGCTTCCCCCGCCTCTTCCGCGCCGTTGAATCGGTACCCGATGGCCTGACGTGGCCCACGATGACGTTTTCGGGCGAGATGACCGTCGATCTCGGCAACCTTGAAGTCAAACTCATGCAGGTGGGGCGCGGCCACACCAAGGGCGACACGATCGCGTGGCTGCCGGATCAGAAGATCCTGTTTGCGGGCGATCTGGTCGAGTACATGACCACCCCCTATGCGGGCGATGCCTATTTCCGCGACTGGCCCGCCACGCTGGACAACCTGGCCCGCATGGCGCCATCGCAGTTGGTGCCCGGCCGCGGTCCGGCGCTCACCAACCCGCAAGACGTGCAGCGCGCCCTGGCCGGCACGCGCGCGTTCCTGACCGATCTGTACGGCAGCGTCTATCAAGGCGTGGCCGACGGCAAAGACCTCAAGACCATCTATCGCGAAACCTATGCGCTGATGCAGCCGCGATATCGCGACTGGGTGATCTTCGATCACTGCATGCCGTTCGATGTGACGCGTGCCTATGACGAAGCCACCGGCCATGACCACCCGCGCATCTGGACCGCCGAGCGCGATGTCGATATGTGGCAGCAACTCGAAGGCGCTTAAGCGCACACGATCGACCCGTTGCGCGTGACCGTCCGGCACAGGACGGCGCGCGAGAACAAGCCCACACCGGAGACAAATCGTGGGAGACATCGACTATCAGCGGCTGGCGTTCGCCTATCGGCGCCACGCCGATCAGGATCGCGCGCCCGCGGCACCCCATCCCGTGGTCGTGGTGGGCGCAGGCCCCGTCGGCCTTACGGCGGCGATCGACCTGGCGCAACAAGGCGTGAAGGTCGTTATGCTGGATGACGACGACCGGTTATCGACCGGGTCGCGCGCCATCTGTTTCGCCAAGCGCACGCTGGATATCTGGGATCGCCTGGGGCTGGGCGAAACGATGACGCAAAAAGGCGTGTCGTGGAATGTCGGGCGCGTGTTCTTCCGCGACCAGGAAGTGTGGCAGTTCGATCTGCTGCCCGAATCGGGCCATCGCCGCCCGGCCTTCATCAATCTGCAGCAGTACTACGCCGAAGGCTATCTGCACGATTGCGCAAGCCGCCACCCCAATATCGACCTGCGCTGGAAAAGCAAAGTCGCCAACGTGACCCCGCATGCGGATCACGTCACGCTCGCAATCGAAACACCCGACGGCCCCTACACGCTCGACGCGCAGTGGGTTGTGGCGTGCGATGGCTCACGTTCGCCGATTCGAAAAGCGATCGGCCAGGAAAGCCGCGGCCGCGTCTTCCGAGATCGGTTTCTCATCGCCGACGTGAAGATGACGGCAGACTTCCCCACCGAGCGCTGGTTCTGGTTCGATCCGCCCTTTCATCCCAATCAATCGGTATTGCTGCACCGGCAGCCCGACAACGTCTGGCGCATCGACTTTCAGTTGGGCTGGAACGCCGATCCGGTAGAGGCCGTCAAACCCGAGAACGTGATGCCCCGCATCCGTGCCTTGCTGGGCGCCGACGTGGACGTCACTCTCGAGTGGGTAAGCGTATACACCTTCGCATGCGAACGCATGGATGCGTTCAGGCATGGCCGCATATTGTTTGCGGGCGATTCGGCCCACCGCGTGTCGCCGTTCGGGGCGCGCGGCGCGAACAGCGGCGTGCAGGATGCCGACAACCTGGCGTGGAAGCTCAAGCTTGTGCTGCAAGGCAAGGCGCCTGCCACGCTGTTGGACTCTTACGCGTCCGAGCGCGAATTTGCCGCTGACGAGAACATCCGCCATTCATCGCGCGCGACCGATTTCATCACACCCAAAAGCGAAGCGAGCCGCGTGCTGCGCAATGCCGTCCTCAATCTTGCCAAGCGGCATGTGTTTGCACGCGCGCTGGTCAATAGCGGACGCCTCTCCACCCCCACCGCCTATCTTCAGTCCGAACTGAATACACCGGACGCGGCGCCCTTTTCTGCGGCGCGGGTTGCCCCTGGCGCAACGGCACTCGACGCACCTGTCACCTTGCCCGACGGTACGGCAAGCTGGTGGCTCGACGCGCTGGGCGGCCGCTTCGTGCTGGCGCACTTTTGCGGCGACCGTGCGCCCGATGCCGCAACGTGGGCGCGGTTGCAAGCCGCTTCCGCACATGCGGTGCCGCTGGACGTCGTGCTGGTGTTCGACACCGCGCCGGCATGCGCGCAGGCGCCTGCCGGTGCCACCTGCCGCATCGACAGCAACGGTCTCTTGCGCCAACGCTACGACGCCGAGGCCGGCACCGGCTACCTGATCCGCCCCGACCACCACATCGCGGCACGCTGGCGAACGCTGGATGCCCGACACGTGGATGCCGCGCTGGCGCGAGCCACCGGACACGCGGCCGCCGTGGATGTCAGGCCAGCGTCGGCTGCAGCCATTGCTCTGTGAGAACCCTCATGCCATTGCAACGCGAACTCAATCTTGCCGCACCCGACGATTTTTATGAGACGCTCATCGACACGCACCGGGATTTGACCCCGGCGCAAAGCGAAGAGCTCAACGCCGCATTGGTGCTGCTGCTGGCCAATCACATCGGCGACATGGCGGTGCTGCGTGAGGCATTGAATGAAGCCCGAATGTCGGTGGTGTGACGCGATCGAAGGTGTGAGGCGCGGGACATCACCGCTTCGATGTGCGCGGCTCACACATTCAGTCGTGTTCGCATGACGCGCGTGAAGGTTTCGGCAAAACGATCGATCGTCTCGACGTCGCGGCGGCCCGCCCGCGTAATCACGTAGTAATCCAGATCGACGCGGGGCACGAGCGGCGCGAGGTGAACCCGCCAGCGCTGAGCCGCCACCCCTGCAAACGACGGCACGATCGCTTCTCCCAACCCTGCTTCGACAAGCGCGAGTACGGTCTCGAGATGCGTGACCGTGCGGCGGCGCGCAACGTCCTCAGGGCGGCTTTGCGCATGACGATCCGCCAGGCGTTGAATGGCATTGTCGGCCGGCAATGCGATCAGCTGCGACGACGCGACATGCGCCCATTGAACGGCGCGCCGCCGACGTGAATCCCCCATTGCGCCGTGCGGCTGAGCGAGCGCAAGATGTGCCGGAAAGATCGCGCGCCGCTTTACCCCGGCCACTTTGCCGAAGAACCCGCCAAAGCCGGCGTCGAGGGATCCGTCCTCCACGCCCCGCTGTATCAAGCCACGATCGAGGTCCTGCATATCGACGACCACATCGGGAGCTTCCTGCGCGAAGAGGCTGAGGATCTCGGGCATCACGCTGCTTGCGATCAGCGGCGTGACGCCTACGCGCAGCGCATTGCGCGCGCGCTCGCCCGATTGCGTCAGCCTTGAAAGGGCATGGCCCAGCTCCGCGACCGTGCGCAGGGCAATGGGCAGCAAGGCCTGTCCTTGCGCGGTGAGCGTTACCGCGCGCGTGCTGCGCTCGAACAGTCGGCATCCCACGCTGTCCTCGAACTCTCGCACCATCGCGCTGAGCCCGGCCTGGGTGACGTGCAATTGCTCCGCAGCCTTCGTGAAGCTGCCGTGCTCGGCCACGGCCAGGAAACCACGCAACTGCCGATACGAAAAATTCATCGCGCAATAACAAATATTGGTTGTTAATGCATTAATTATCGTGGTTTTACTTGTTTATCGCTTTGCGCTGCAATAACGAGGAGCGTCCCACCCATGATGGACGCCGCAAACATGGATGGAGACTCCCATGACGTTCCCCTTCTTCAGTTCCCGCCGCCTGCGCGGCATCGCGCACGTCGCGGCAGCATTGGCGGTAAGCGCTTCGATGATGCCGGTTGCCGCCCACGCTGCCGATACTTTTCCCTCCAAACCGATCACGCTCGTCGTGCCCTTCCCACCCGGCGGGCCGACCGATAGCAGCGCGCGACTGTTCGGGAAAGTCATGGCCGACGCGCTGGGACAACCGGTGATCGTCGAAAACCGCGCGGGTGCAGGCGGCACCGTGGGAACGGCCGCCGTGACGCGCCAACCTGCCGACGGCTACACCCTGCTTTGGGGCGGCACCAGCAGCATGGTCGTGGCCCCGGCGCTCTATCCCGATCTGCAGTACGACGCCATCAAATCGTTCACACCCATCGGCATGGCGGTGCGTGGCCCACTCATCCTGGTGGGCCGCCCGGCGCTGACTGCCCAAACCCTCCAGGACGTGCTGCGCGAGGGTCGCAGCAAACAGGCAACCGTGGCCTCGGCCGGCAACGGCTCCGTCGGCCACCTGACCGCCGAGCTGTTCAAAAGCGAGAGCGGCGTCGATATGCTGCACATTCCTTATCGTGGCGGTGCACCGGCCATGAGCGATGTGATGGGCGGTCAGGTCGATTATCTCTTCGATACGGTCACGCTGCTGTACCCCCAGATCGCTACAGGCAAACTGCGCGCCTTTGCCGTCACCGGTTCGCAACGCTATGCGAAATTACCCGATGTGCCCACCGTTGCTGAAGCGCTCGGCAAGCCCTTCGAGGCCTACTCCTGGTTCGGGTTGCTGGCGCCCGCGGGCACGCCGGCGCCTGTGGTGGCGACCTTGACGAAGGCCTTGGCTAGTGGCGCCAAGGATCCCGAGGTCATCAAACAGATGAACGCCCTGGGCCTGGAGCCCGTGGGTGGATCGCCCGCCGACTTCGCCGCATCGATCCAGACCGACCTCGCCAAATGGGGTCGGGTGGTCAAGCAGGCCAACGTCAAACCCGAATAGCACCAAGGACGCCGCAGTCATGTCTCTTCTTTCCATGCAAGACGCATCCGCCACCCCCGATGCGCCGCTTTTCATCATCGCCGGTGCGGGGCTTGGCGGCCTGACCGCAGCGCTGGCCCTGCTGCGGCGTGGCTATCGCGTTCGCGTGCTCGAACAAGCCAACGCCCTGGGCGAAGTGGGTGCCGGCATTCAGCTCAGTGCCAATGCCAACCGCGTGCTCTTCAACCTCGGCCTGGCAGACGCGTTATCGAAAGTCGCCAACCCCGCAGCCGGCAAACGCATTCGCCTCTGGTCGACGGGGCAGACCTGGCCGCTCTTCGATCTGGGCGGCGAGTCGGTCTCGCGCTACGGCTATCCGTACTACACGCTGTATCGTGCCGACCTGCACCGCATCCTTGTCGACGCGGTTCTCGCCGCGGATCCCGATGCGATCAAGCTCGGCGCGCGCGTGATCGCGGCGGACCAAGTCGACGCAGGGGTAACGGTGGCGCTTGCGAATGGCGACCGGCTGCATGGCGACGCCTTGATCGGTGCAGACGGCGTGCATTCGCAACTGCGAAGCGCGATGTTCGGCGCGGATCGCGCGCAATTCTCCGGAACGGTGGCATGGCGCGGCATTATCCCCGCCGAAAAACTGCCGGCACATTTGCGCGAGCCCTATGCCGTGAACTGGGTGGGACCCGGTGCCCACGTCATCCACTACCCCCTGCGTCGCGGCGAACTCGTCAATTTCGTCGGCATTCTGGAACGAGACGACTGGCAGATCGAATCCTGGACCGAACGCGGCACCGTCGCGGAATGCGCCCATGATTTCGAGGGGTGGCACGACGATGTGCAAACCCTCATTCATGCCCTGGATGCGCCGTTCAAGTGGGCATTGATGCTGCGCGAGCCGCTTCCCAAATGGACTTCAGGCCGCATCACGCTGCTGGGTGACGCCTGCCATCCCACGCTGCCCATGCTGGCGTCCGGCGCCGCCATGGCGATCGAGGACGGTTATGTGCTTGCCCGCGCCATCCAGGCGCACGATGGCGACATTGCCACGGCCTTCGCCCGCTACGAGCATGCACGTGTAGAACGCACGGCGCGAGTGGTTCGCGGGTCGGCCGAGAATGCCAAGCGCTTCCACAATCCGGCGCTTGCGCACGCCGAAGGGGCGGCCGCGTATGTGGCGCGCGAATGGACCGAAGATCGCGTCAAGGCGCGCTATGAATGGTTGTTCGAGTATGACGTCGACAGCGTGAATGTGTGACGCGCAGGCGTCGGCACTGCTGCCGACGCCTGCAACGCTAAGGGTGTCAATGGACTCAGGCCACGCACGCTGCGCGCCACCCTGACGTCACGGCAGCGCCACGAACGCATCCATCACCATGTCCCGCAACCATTGATTGGCCGGCTCGCGTTGCACGCGGCGAGGCCAATACAAGTTGGTTTGCAACTGCGGCACCCGCACCGGTGGCGTGAGCTGCAACAGATCGAATCGCGGCGCGGCGCTGGCCGCCAGTTTTTCGGGCACGGTCGCCAAAAGATCGGTCACGCTGAGGATGTATGGCACGGCCGAAAAGTGCGGCACGCTGTAGTGATCTTCCAGCCCAACACCCGCGCGGGCCAGCGCCTGATTGACCTGGCCGTAGGGCGCCGCGCGCGACACGATCAGATGACGCTCGGCGCGAAACGCCTTGAGCCCCATTTCCGCGTGCGCCGTGGGATGCCCGCGCCGAAAGAGCGTGGCGTATCCCTGGCGAAACAGCATGCGCTGAAAGGTGCCCGCGCCTACCCTATCGAACGCCCCCACTGCCGCATCGATGCGGCCCGCCGCCATCTCGCGCGCCAGATCGGCACCGGCGACCCGCACCGTATCCAGGCGTACGCCGGGCGCGTGGCGAGCGCAATGTTCGATCAACACCGGCATGAAATAGATCTCACCGACATCCGTCATGGCGAGGCGAAATCGGCGTGCACTCGTGGCTGGATCGAAGTCATCCTGCGCGGCAAACACATGATGCAGTGCTGAGAGCGCTTCAGCCACCGGCGCATCGAGCCGCTCGGCCAGCGGCGTGGGCTGCATGCCTTGCGCGGTGCGTACGAAAAGCTCGTCGTTCAGCCGCTCGCGCAACCTGCGCAGCGCATGACTGACCGCGGGCTGTGACATATCGAGTTGCCGCGCGGTCTCCGACAAATTGCGCGATGCCATGATCTGCTGAAAGACCACCAGCAGATTGAGATCGACACTGCGAAGATCGGTCATATCATCCTCTAGACATCCCTTGCACGCGTGACCTGCACTATTCACGCCATGAATAATGCTTATTATCCATGATGTATGGCGCAGCGCTGCCCCGATTGGCGACAATAGCCTCAAACGAGAGGAGACCTCATGAGCATCCAATACCAGACCGGGTTCGGCAATCAGTTCGCCACCGAGGCGTTGCCGGGCGCACTGCCCGAAGGGCGCAATTCGCCGCAGCGATGCGCCTACGGCTTGTACGCCGAGCAATTGTCGGGTACCGCCTTCACGGCGCCGCGCCATGAGAACCGGCGCTCCTGGCTCTATCGCATTCGTCCGGGCGTGCAGCACAAGCCGTTCGCCCCCTATGGCGGTGCGGCCGATTGGAAGAGCGACTTCGGCACCCTGCCCGTTACCCCCAATCAACTCCGCTGGAGCGCGCGGCCCATGCCGGCCGCCCCCACCGACTTCATCGACGGCATGTACACGATGGGTGGCAACGGCGCGCCCGATGAGCACAGTGGCGTGGGCATTCATGTGTACACGGCCACGGCATCGATGGACGACCGGTTCTTCTATAACGCCGACGGCGAGATGCTGGTCGTGCTGCAACAGGGCCGACTGCGTTTCGAGACCGAATTCGGGTTGATCGAGGCGGAACCGCTGGAGATCGTGGTGATCCCGCGCGGCGTGCGTTTTCGCGTCGTCCTGCGAGATGCCGATGCGCGCGGCTACGTGCTCGAGAACTTCGGGGCCGCGATGCGCTTGCCCGAGCTCGGCCCCATCGGTTCGAACTGCCTGGCCAACGCCCGCGACTTCCAGACGCCCTGCGCCTGGTATGAGGACCGCGACGGCGACTTCCGCCTGATCGGCAAATTTACCGGCGGCTTCTGGCAGGCCGAGATCAGTCATTCGCCGCTGAACGTGGTGGCCTGGCATGGCAATCATGCCCCCTACAAGTACGATCTGCGGCACTTCAATGCCATCGGCTCGATCAGTTTCGATCATCCCGACCCCTCGATCTTCACCGTGCTGACGTCGGCCTCCGATACCCCGGGTACGGCCAATATGGATTTCGCAATCTTCCCGCCGCGCGTGCTGGCGATGGTGGACACTTTCCGTCCGCCCTGGTTCCACCGCAACGTGGCCAGCGAGTTCATGGGTCTCATCCAGGGCGTGTACGACGCCAAGGCCGAGGGCTTTGAACCGGGCGGCGCGAGCCTGCACAACTGCATGAGCGGGCACGGCCCGGATGCGGAAACCTTCGAGAAGGCGTCAGCGGCAGACACGAGCGTGCCCCACTACATTCGCGACACGATGGCGTTCATGTTCGAAACGCGCCGCGTGATCCGCCCCACCGAAGCCGCGCTCGCTGCGACCACGCTGCAAGGCGAATACTATCAATGCTGGCAAGACATCAAGAAGCACTTCGATCCCAGCAAGCGATAGCTGACGGACCTGCACCGGTGCCGCGCGCATCACGACTCAGCTAACGACGCGCGATCCACACCCGATCGCGCCCCGACAATCTTCAAGCGAGATGACAGCCCCAATGGTTACATTGAACGAAACCCACGATCCCAAACTGCAGAGCTGGGTCACCAGCGCCAACGACGACACCACCGGATTTCCGATCCAGAATCTGCCGTTTGCCGTGTTTCGCCGCGCCGGCAGCAACGAGGCGTTTCGCCCTGGCGTCGCGATCGGCGATCAAGTGCTGGATCTGCCGGCACTGGCCGACGCCAAAGTCTTCAACGGCCAAGCCGCCGAGGCGCTGGAAGCCTGCCGCGATACCGCGCTCAACGGTCTGATGGCATTGGGCCAGACGCACTGGTCAGCCCTGCGTCTGGCGCTGTCGCGGGCGCTCTCCACCGGCGCCGCCGCTCAAACCCGCATCGCGCCGCTGCTGGTGCCGCAAGCCGAGGTGGAATACAACACGCCGGCCCGCATCGGCGACTACACCGATTTCTATATCTCGCTGCATCACGCCACGGCGATCGGCAAACAGTTTCGTCCCGACAATCCTTTGCTGCCCAACTACAAGTGGGTGCCGATCGGCTATCACGGGCGCGCCTCGAGCCTGGGCGTGAATCAATCGTTTCCGCGCCCGATGGGCCAGATGAAGCCGGCCACCGAAGGCGGCACGCCCGACTTCGGCCCTTGCAAGCGCCTGGACTACGAACTCGAACTCGGTATCTACGTGGGCACCGGAAACGCCCAAGGCACGCGCATCGGCATCGACGACGCCGAATCGCATGTGTTTGGTCTGGGCATTCTCAACGACTGGTCCGCGCGCGATCTGCAGGCCTGGGAATACCAACCCCTGGGCCCGTTTCTCGCCAAGAATTTTGCGTCCACGCTCTCGCCCTGGATCGTCACCCTCGAAGCCCTGGCCCCGTTCCGCACCGCGTTCGATCGTGGCGCCGACGAGCCCCAGCCGATGCCGTATTTGAACTCGACGAACAACGTCAAGGAAGGCGCCTTGGACGTCGCACTGGAAGTGCTGATCACCACCACCCAGTCGCGCAAGACGGACGCCGCGCCGGCATCGCTCTCGAAAAGCAATTTCCGTCATGCGTACTGGAACGTCGCGCAGTTGATCACCCATCACACGGTCAACGGCTGCAATCTGCAACCGGGCGATCTGCTCGGCACCGGTACCCTGTCAGGCCCCGAAGCCTCCCAAGCCGGCTCCATTCTGGAGCTCACGAAAGGCGGCAAAACGCCGATCGATCTGCCCTGGGGCGAGAAGCGCGTCTTTCTGGAAGATGGCGATCAAATTATCTTGCGCGCAGAGTGCCGTAAAGCGGGCTATCCGCGCATCGGCTTCGGCCAATCCGCAGGCACCGTCCTGGCGGCGCGGGAATAACCCTGGCTGCACGGGAACAACATCTGTGCGAGGCGTGTCCGTCACCGTGCCGCACCAAGCGGCGCGAGGTGGCATTCCGCATGAGGCCGCGCGAGGCGGTACGCGCATGCGGCAACGCGACGCGACGCAACGTGACGTGACGTGAAAGCGGCCCACGGCCGCGCCCGCCAGTCGCCCAAAACACTTCGGCCGATGCTGCTTCCCGCAACATCGGCCGATGTGGTTCTAGTGGCTTGGGTTACTTACCCGCCTCGGCCGGCTTGGGCAGCGCATATCGCTCGTTCATGTACGCCCAGCTCGGCCACAGCACCGTGGCCAGGGCCTTGCGTGAAAAGGCCGGATCGGTCGACATCGGCGTGAATCGGTCGTCCACCTCACCCACACCCGGCACATAGCTGTACTGACGCGGCGTTTTATGCGGCTCGATCACCAGTAACTCGTCGCCCTTCAAATACGCGAAGTTCTCACCGTACTGCATCATCGCGCGGTTGGGATCGCGCTGCGTCAGATCCGCGCCCAACATCGGGTGCACACTGTCGATACCGGCCAATGACAACAACGTGGGGCCCATGTCGATCTGGCTGACGATGCGGTCATCCTTGCGCGGCGCGATATCGGCACCCAGCAGCAGAGCCGGAATGCGGAAGTGCTTGACCGGCACGAGGTTGGCGCCGAAAACGCGCGCATCGTGATCGGCGATCACCAGAAACAACGTGTCCTTCCAATAGGGCGCCTTGCGCGCCTTATCGAAAAAGTCGCCGATCGCCCAATCTGCATAGCGCACGGTGTTGTCGACCGTGGCGGGATCGCCCACGGGCTTGATGCGGCCCTCCGGATACTCCCATGGCGAGTGATTGCTTACCGAGAACGCCAGCGTGAAGGTCGGCTTGTCGCCGTCCTTGCGCAACTCGCGGTCGAGTTCGTTGAACATGTCTTCATCGGACGCCCCCCAAGAACCCACGAATACCGGGTTCTTGAAGTCCTTGCGATCGATCACGCGATTGAAGCCATTACCCAGGAAAAACGCCCGCATGTTATCGAAGTGGGCCTCGCCGCCATAGATGAAGCGCGACTCGTAGCCCTTGGTGCCCAACAACTCGGCCAGGGTGAAGAAGCCGGTTTGCGATCGCGGTTGCTTGAGCACGGATTCGGCCGGCGTGGGCATGAAGCCCGCCGTGACCGCTTCGAGACCACGCACCGAGCGCGTGCCCGTGGCATAGGCGCGCGTGAAGTTCCAGCCTTCCTTTGAGAGCCGGTCGATCTGCGGTGTGAGATCGCGTCCGCCCAGATTGCCCACGAATTGGGCACCCAGACTCTCTTGCAGAATGATCACGATATTGCGCGGCTTCTCATGCCGGGCAGTGGCTTGCTGCGCATGCAAACTGGGCAGCCGTGCGTCGATCGGCGGGCCGGAGAACCCCGCATCGGTGCGCACGATCGTATTCATTTCGTCCACCGGCATGTCGCCGTAGAGCGACGCCGAGGAAATTTCGTTGCTCACCTTGTAGGCGGCGTCGATCACGCTATAAAGCGAATTCAGCGGCAGGGTGTTGACCATTGCATCGCTGCTGAACGCCACCATTGCCGGATTGATCGGACGATGTTGCAGCGTGCCGCGAATCGCCAGCACACCGACCGCGATCACCACGAAAGAAAGCACCGGGCGCCACAACCAGCCCATGCGTTTGTCGACCACCGTGGTGGGGAACAGCTTGCGGCTGCCCCACGCGGCCAAAGCGAGCACGATGAAGGCGGAGAGCAGCACGAGCTTGTAGCCTTCCCACAGCATCGACGCGACTTCCCGCGGATTGACCAGATACTCGAAGAACAGGCGGTTGGGACGTGTGTCGTACTCGGCGATGAACTGGGGTGTGGATACCTCCAGCAGCACGTAGAGCATCCAGCAGAGGCGGAACCAGTACGCGGTCAGGCGCACGGCGAGCGGACGGTGACCGAACCAGAACGACAACGCCGCAGGCAACACCGAGAACATGCCGATGGAGCAGATATCGATGCGCAAGCCGCCCAACATGACGGGCAGCAAGCCGCCGGCATCCTGCACGCGGTCCCACATCCAGAACGACAGCCCCAGGCGGCTGAGCGTGAGCATCAGAAAAACGGAGACAATGAACCGCAGGGTCAATTGACGCATGCTGCACTCCCCAAACGTGTTTCGTGGCGCTTATGCCGCTGTACAGCCTCGATCATCGATGCAGGTCCTCAACAGAAAAAAGTTTTTAACGTTAAAGAATGACGCGTGAAATTAGCGTCAAATCGAGCGTTTTCGACAGCTTTATTGCGCCTGCCAAGCGTTCTGCGCCTCGACTCAGGCGTTCAGGTCGAATTCCAGGCGGAACGTCGTGCCTTGCTCCGGACCGCTGGTGTGCGAGGTTACGCTAAGCGACCAGCCCTGCATATCGCAGATGCGCTTGGCGATGGCCAGGCCCAGTCCACGACGCGGTGCGGCATCCGATACCAAGGCAACGGCTTGGCCGTTGGTTTGATCGGTGCGATGGCCGCTGTAATAGCGATCGAAGACGAACGGCAGCGCCGCCCCGTCAATGCCCCGCCCGTCGTCGCGCACCAACATGGCCTGGCCATCCCATTCGGCGCGCAAGGTGGCGGGTGCCGCGTGTTCGACTGCATTGCGAATCAAGTTGCGCAGTACGGTCAACACGGCATGCCGATCGAGTTCGCGCGTGACGTCGGGCGCGATGCGATTCTCGAGCAGCAATCCGGCCGCCTCGGCCTGCATGGCCTGCACCCGCCAGGCATCGTCCAGCACGCCTGCCAGATCGACCGTCTCGCGCGGCCGGCGCTCGTCTGCGGCCAGCGCGCGGGCACCCGCCAGGGCGGACGTCACCGCATCCACGTTGGCCATGATCCGATGCAAGCGCAGCTTCTGATCGTCGTTGAGCGTGTTGGCCAGCAACATGATTTCGCTATCGGTGCGCATGGCCGACAACGGCGTACGTACTTCATGACTCAGATTGGCGGTGAACTCGCGCTCACGCGCCATGATGCGGTCCACCTCGTTCTGCACGCGATTGAAAGCCTCCACCAACCGGCCAGCTTCATCGGAACGCTCCACGGCGAGATCGGGCGATCCCGGCGCCCAGGTCGCCAACCGATCCGTGAGATCGAGCATGGGCCCGACCGCCAACTTGGCCACGTTGCGGGCTACGCCATAGGCCCCCACCATGCAAATCGCGCCAAGCCCGATCACGATCAGACCGAAGTCGTACACGCGCCCTTCGTTCTCGGTGGCGTCGTAGAGCACCACGACGCGGCCCAGCGCCGAATCGGCCACCATCACGTGCCAGATGGCCCCGCCCGGTTCGATCTCGTGCAGGCCTTCGGCCAGACCCTGCAACTCGGCCGGCAACGGATGACCCACGCGAGGATGATCTTCGAACCACGCGTTCATCGATGCGCCCAGCCAGCGGAATTCCGCCTCCCCGGCGCGCACCTCACCACGGTCGATCATCTGCAAAAGGCGGCTGGTCTCGGTAGCGAGGATGTCGTTGACGAGATCGTCTTCCATGCGGTCGAACGTGGCATACGCCAGAATGACCAGCGCACTGACGAACAACGCGACCGTGCCCGCCAGGGCCCAGACGACCCGTTGCGTGAGCGTGCCGCTTTGCGAGGTTTCCATCACGCCGCGGCAGGCGCGACGATGCGCCAACCCGTGCCGTGAACGGTTTCGATCCCGTCGAATCCGGCCTCGCCCAACGCGCGGCGCAGCAGGTGAACCTGGCTGCGCAGGGCATCGGACGACGGCGGCTCGCCGCCCCATAACGCCGTTTCAAGCTCGTCGCGCGTCAACACCCGACCCACGTCCCGCAACAACAGATCGAGGATCTGCGACGACTTGCGCGTGAGATGCACGATGGCGCCGTTCACCATCACTTCGCGGGTGCGGGAATCCATGCGCAGATTGCCGCACGTGCGCACAGCCGTCACCGTCGCGCCTTTCGCCCGCTGGATCAACGCCAGCAAGCGCGCGGCGACTTCCGCCAATGCAAAGGGTTTGGTGAGGTAATCGTCGGCACCGTGCGCAAAGCCCGCGAGCTTGTCTTCGAGTTCGTCGCGCGCGGTGAGCATGAGGACCGGCACCGTGGAAAACTGCTCGCGGCGCAGATGCGCGAGTACCGAATAGCCATCGCGGCCCGGCAGTCCCACATCCAGCACCACGGCGTCGAATCGCTCCTGCTCGAGCATGCGCACCGCGGCATTGCCTTCATATACCGCGTCGGGCACGAAGCCGCGCGTTTCCAGATAGCTATACAGATTGCCGGCGATCGTCAGATCGTCTTCGACAATAAGCACGCGGTAATGCGGCATGTGCGGATCGGTCGGCGCCGGATGCGTCATGACGTGTCTCCCTCGGAAGCTGGCGTGACTACGCCTGCAGCACTTTACCCGGATTCATGATGCCGGTCGGGTCCAGTGCGTCTTTGATGCGACGCATCAGGAGCAGCGCGACGGGGTCCTTGTAGCGCGGCAACTGATCGCGCTTGAGCTGGCCGATGCCATGCTCGGCGCTGATCGAGCCGTCGTGTGCCACCACACTGGCGTGCACAATGGCATACACGGCCTCTTGCAAGGCGAGCAATTGCGTTTCGGTCTGCTCCGGCGCGCGCGATACGTTGTAGTGCAGATTGCCGTCGCCCAGGTGCCCAAAGATCACGTTCTGCACGCCGGGATGGGCGGCTTGAATGGCGGCATTGGTGGTGGTGACGAAGTCGCCGATGCGCGAAATGGGTACCGAGATATCGTGCTTGATCGCTTTGCCGTAGGCCAACTCGGCCAGCGGAATGCTCTCACGCAGATGCCACATGGCGCGGCTCTGCGCCCCGTTGGCCGCCACGGCCACGTCCACCGCCTCGCCTGCCTCCAGCGCGTCGCCCAGAATCGTTTCGAACCGCGCCTGTGCATGCGCTTCGCTTTCGCTGTCCGACAACTCCAGCAGCGCGAACCACGGCGACTGCGTGCTCTCACCCGACAGCGGGAGCCGCTGATCCGGAAACTGCCGCAGCACGCCTTGCAGGCAATGCCGGCTCATGACCTCGAAACCCGTGAGCGAGGCGCCGAAGCCGGCACGCGCGCGCGCCAGCACCGCCAGCGCGGCGGTAAGCGACTCGAACGCGAGGAAGGCCGTGCAACTGGCCACCGGCAAGGGAAACAGCTTGAGCGTGGCTGCCGTGATGATGCCCAGTGTGCCTTCGCTGCCGATGAAAATATCGCGCAGATCGTATCCGGTATTGTCCTTGCGCAGGCCGCTCAGGCCATTCCAGATCTCGCCTTGTGCCGTCACGACCTCGAGCCCGAGCGCCAGATCGCGCGTGTTGCCATAGCGCAGCACCTGCGTGCCGCCCGCGTTGGTGGCCAGGTTGCCGCCGATGCAGCAACTGCCCTCGGCGGCCAGGCTCAATGGAAACAGGCGTCCCACATCGCGCGCGGCGCTTTGCACCGCCTGCAGCACGCACCCGGCCTCAACCGTGATCGTGTCGTTCAACGGATCGATAGCACGTACCGCATCCATGCGCCGCAATGACATCACGATCGCATCGCCACCGGCATCCGGCGTGGCACCACCGCACAAGCCGGTGTTGCCCCCCTGCGGCACCACGGGCACGCGATGCTGGTGACACCACCTCATCACCGCAGCCACTTGCGGCGTATCGGCCGGGCGCACCACGGCAAGCGCCTGCCCCACGTAGCGCCCGCGCCAATCGGTGAGATACGGCGCGGCATCCTCGCCGGTGAGCACATGCGAAGCACCCACGATTGCGCGCAACGCATTGAGCGCCGCAGCCGCGCCAACGGCCGTATCGGCCGCTCTATCGGCCGTCAAATCGGTCGCGGTGTGGGTCGCTTCGTCGGCACCCGTGCGTGCAGCGGTATCGGTCAAGGAAGAATCGTGCGGCACCCTCAGTCCCCATAAAAAGGTCGCGCCCCTACGACTTAGGCAGTATGGCCGCGACGACCTATGCATTGTAGGCTTTCACCGTTGCGCATCGGGAGCTGATCAGCGGCTTGATCGCTAGCATGAAACGCACGAAATCGGACTGTTCCGACGTGCCTCGGCATGTATTTTGCTTACCGATGTCATCTTTTACACGACACCGCTTGCGATTGGTGACGAAATCATCGCAAACGGACGCCAAAACTCAAATCGTTGAGCAATAATCTCGACGACACGCATACCCTTTAGGAGCTTTTGTGAGCGCAGCTTCGCCATACACCAAGTCGGTTTTCAAAGCCTATGACATCCGCGGCATCGTCCCGGAGCAAATCAACGCCGACTTCGCGCGTGCCCTGGGCCGCGCCCTGGCTGCCAAAGCCCGCGAAAAGAACCTCACGACCCTCGTGGTCGGCCGCGACGGCCGCCTGAGCAGCAAAGAGCTGTCCGAGGGCTTGCAGGAAGGGTTGCTGGAAAGCGGCATCGATACCCTGGATATTGGCGAAGTGCCCACGCCGCTCGTCTACTACGCTACCCACGTCTACAAGACGGGATCGGGCGTTGCCATTACCGGCAGCCATAATCCGCCCAAGTACAACGGCTTCAAGATGGTCATGGCCGGTGCCGCGCTGTACGGCGCCGATGTCCAGGCGCTGCGCGAATCGATGGATGCCACGTACGGCCAGGCACCTGCCGGCGTGAAGCGCGGCACGCGCCGTGAACTGAACATCGTTGACGAGTACATCGAACGCATCACGCGCGACGTCAAATTGTCGCGTCCGATGAAAGTGGCGATCGACTGCGGCAACGGTGTGGCGGGCGCCATCGCCCCCAAGCTGTTCCGTGCGCTGGGCTGCGAAGTGACCGAACTCTTCTGCGAAGTGGACGGCACGTTCCCCAACCACCATCCCGATCCCGCCGAGCCCGAAAACCTGCACGACCTGATGCACTGCCTCAAGACCACCGATTGCGAAATCGGTCTGGCCTTCGACGGCGACGGCGATCGTCTGGGCGTGGTCACCAAGTCGGGCGAGATCATCTGGCCGGACCGTCAACTGATTCTGTTTGCGCGCGACGTGCTGTCGCGTTGCCCGGGCGAAACCATCATTTACGACGTGAAGTGCAGCCGCCATGTGGGCCTGGCCGTGCGCGAAGCCGGCGGCAAGCCGCTGATGTGGCAAACCGGCCACTCGCTGGTCAAGGCCAAACTGGCCGAAACCGGTGCGCCGCTGGCCGGCGAAATGAGCGGCCATATCTTCTTCAAGGAACGCTGGTACGGCTTTGACGACGGGCTCTACACCGGCTCGCGTCTGCTGGAAATCGTGTCGCGCGACGCCGACGCCTCCGAAGCCCTCGAAGCGCTGCCGCAAGCGTTGTCCACGCCTGAGCTCAAGCTCGAGATGAACGAAGGCGAGCCGTTTGCACTGGTCAAGGCGCTGCAGGAAAGCGGCAAATTCGACGGTGCCACTGAAATCATCACGATCGACGGCGTACGCGCCGAGTACCCGGACGGCTTTGGATTGGCGCGCCCATCCAACACCACCCCGGTCGTCGTGCTGCGTTTCGAAGCCGACAACGAGGCCGCGCTCAAGCGCATCCAGGAATCGTTTCGCGAGCAATTGCTGCGTCTCGCGCCCCAAGCCAAGTTGCCGTTCTGATCGCCATGCCCGACTCCCTTGCCGCCAGCCCTGCCTGGCAAGCCTTTGCGCAAGCCGTCCACGACACCCCGCTCGATGGCGCCGATCTGGCGATCATCGAGGCGGCCGGTCTGCAGGTCGATTTCACAACCCAGCGTCATTCGGCCGCCTTGACGGCAGCCGGTGCGGCGCTGTTGGCGCAACAGGGCTTCGAGCCCACACGCCAGGCGCTGTTCGATGGCGCACCGGTGAACTGGACGGAAAATCGCGCGGCATGGCATACCGCCCTGCGCGCGGCCAACCCGCCGGAAGCCGTGTCTGAAGCGGTGACCAACGAACGCGCCCGCGTGCGCGCCTTCGTCGAAGACGCGGATACCCGCGGCGCTTACAAGCACATCCTGCATCTGGGGATCGGCGGTAGCGATTGGGGACCGCGCATGGTCATCCAGGCGCTCAAGTCGCACGCCATGACGCGCACCATGCGCTTCGCGTCGAACGTCGACGGTCATGCCATCGACGAGGCCCTGCAGGGCCTGGATCCCAAGCAAACGCTGATCGTGATCGCCTCCAAGACGTTCACGACCACCGAACCCCTGGCCAATGCGAAGATCGCGCTTGACTGGCTCGCCGCCGGCGGCGTGGCCGACCCGTTGGCGCAAGTGGCCGCCGTTACGGCCAACGTCGATGCGGCGCGCGCCTATGGCGTGGCGCCAGAGCGCATTTTCAGCTTTTGGGATTGGGTCGGCGGCCGATATTCGTTGTGGTCCTCCATCGGTCTGGCGATCTCGCTCGCGCTGGGCCCGGACGCACTCGACGGCCTGCTGGCTGGCGCGGCCGACATGGACGAACACTTCCTGACCGCCCCCGTCGAACACAATGCGCCGGTGCAAATGGCGTTGGCGGGTATCGCCAATTGCAGCGTACTCGGCTATACGTCGCTCGCGCTCGCGCCCTACGACGCGCGCTTGGCGAGTGTGGTGCCTTGGGCGCAGCAGCTTGAGATGGAATCGCTGGGCAAAACAGCCACGCACAGCGGCAGCGCCGTCGATGTGCCCACCAGCCCTGCCGTCTGGGGTATGCCCGGTACCGATGGCCAGCACACGTTTTTCCAGTGGCTGCACCAACATCCCGTGGGCGCACCGGTCGACTTCATGCTCTGTCTGACGCCGGACCATCCGTATGCGCGCAATCACACCTTGCTCGTGGCGAATTGTCTGGCGCAACGTGCGGCATTGATGCGCGGCAAGCCCGACGCACAAAATGCCGCCGAGGCTCGCGAACTCACCGCAGATGACGCCGCCGCCGCCAAACTGGCGCCGCACCGCGCGCATGCGGGCGGTCGGCCCAGCACCCTCATCGTGCTGCCGCGCCTTACCGCGCACACGCTCGGTGCGCTCCTGGCGATGTATGAACACAAGGTGTTCACGCAAGGCGTGGTGTGGGGTATCAACCCGTTCGATCAATGGGGGGTGGAGTACGGCAAGCAGTTGGCCAAGAACATCATCCATGAGCTCGACGACCCCAAGGCGCAGATCAGCGCGCAAGATCCCTCGACGCAGCATTGGATCGAAAAGCTCTCAGCCTGATCGTTTCAACGGGCATGACCGCCCGCGCTGCGAAAAAAACGCCTCACCGCTTGGACACTCGTCCGGCTGTGGGGCGTTTTCAATGGTGCCATCGATGCTTGGTGGCGCGCGGCAAAACAGTCGAGGACTAGCGCCCCGCCGCCTCACATAGCATGTCGTATACATGCACGTGCTTGCCGGCCACCTCGCGCACATCGAACGCTTGTTCTGCCAACGCGCGTCCCGCCAGACCCATGCTGGTGCGCATGGTTTCATCCTGCGCCAGCTGCCCAATCGTGTCCGCCAGCGACGCGGCATCCTTCACCGGCACCAGCACACCCGTCACATCGGGTTCGATCGCGTCCCGGCAACCGGGCACGTCAGTCGTTACGACCGCCCGCCCAGCCGCTGCCGCTTCGAGCAATGCCTTGGGCAAGCCTTCGCGATACGACGGCAACGCCACAATATGCGAATCGGCATACAGCGCGGGGATGTCGTCCCGCTCGCCCAAGCATTCCACATCGCCCTGCGCACGCCACGCCGCCACCTCATCATCCGTGATGGAGGCCGGATTGCCCGGATCGGGATTGCCGGCCAGTCGCATCCTCACCGGCACGCCGCGCTCGCGGAGCAAGCGCGCCGCTTCCACATACTCGCGTACGCCCTTGTCGATCAACAACCGTGCGGCCATGGTCACCACCACGGGTGGCGCGGGCGGCGGCGGGGCGGCGGCGAAATCGCTGAGTTCGACCCCCGCGCCACGAATCATCACCACTTGATCGTCGCGGATGGCGCCCAACTGCGCCAGCATCCCGCGGTCGCTCTGGTTCTGAAAAATCACGCGGCTGTTGGGATGCCCCAACGCCACGCGATAAAGCCGGGCCACGATGGCGCGCACGATGCGGGCACGAACGCCGCCCTGCATAAAGATGAAGCCCAATCCCGAGATCGCGGCCACCATGCCGGGTACGCCTGCCAGCCGCGCCGCAATACCGCCATACAGCACGGGTTTGATCGTCACCAGATGCACCACATCGGGCCGCACCTGTTTGAAAAGACGCCGCAGCGCCACAATGGTGCCCAACTCCTGCAAGGGTTGCTTGCCGCTGCGCGTCATGGGCACGTTGTGGTGCGTCATGCCCAGCGCTTCGATCCGTGTCACGCTTTCGCCCCCCATCGTTGCCACATGCACGGCATAGCCTGCAGCTTGGGCCGCCAGGGCCAGTGGCAACCGGTGCGACAAAAAGAACGCCGGATTATTCACGACAAACATCAACGTGCGAGGACGGGTCTGCGCAGGCGTCATGCAGCGCGTCCCGCGATCTTGCGCCACACTTGCAAATAGCCTTTGACCATGCGATCCAAAGCAAACTCGCTTTGAACGCGCTCGCGTCCATGCTCACCGACCGTGTTGCGGCCGTATTCGGCCACGGCCGCCAGCGCCGACCCGATCGCGCCGGCCAAGGCACCCGGCCGCTCGGCCGGTGCGACCCAGCCCGCATCGCCCACGATACGCGCCGCGTCGCCCACCTGCGTGACCACGCACGGCGTGCCGCATGCCATGGCCTCAGCCACCACGTTGGGAAAACCTTCCGCCCGGCTCGACAGCACATGCACATCCAACGCATTCATCACAGCGGGAATATCGTCGCGCGGTCCCACCAGAATCACGCGCGAGCGCAATCCGAATTGCTCGATGATGGCCGACAGCGCCTGATTGTCGGCCGTCATGCCGCGGCCGATCAGGGCGCAACGCATCTTGCCCGCCTTGTCTTCCGCTTCCAGCGCGGCGAGTGCGCGCAGCAGATTTTCATGATCCTTCAACGGATCCCAGCGCGCGACGCAGCCGATCAACGGCACGTCGGCCGGCACGTCCCACTCCTTGCGCAAGCGCTCACGCCCGAGTGGATCCGGCGAGAAGCGAGCCAGGTCGTAGCCGTTATTGATCACCACCATGCGGTCGCCGTCGTAGCCTACCGCCTTGTGACGTTCGGCCGCATCCTGTGCACAACACACGATGGCCGCCGGCACCCGGCGCGACAGGCGCGCGCACAGGCGCAACACGATGCGCGCGGAGCGGCTGCTCTTTTCGAGGAACGCACCGGAGTTGCGGATGCCCCAGGAAATCGCCCGCACACCCGCACTGCGCGCCGCCAACCCGCCCAGTAAATCGGAGTGGTACATCCACGTTTGCACGACATCGGGCTCGCGTTCCTTGATCAAGCGGCGCAGCGCCAGAAAGCCGCCAATGCTGAAACGGCCCCGCGACATGCCCAGCGTGCGCACATCGACGCCGGCCACGCGCAGGCGCTCGGCGTAAATGCCGCCATCGGTCAGCGAAACCACGGTATGCGTCACCGACTGGCTCGATGCCGTCGTGAGGCGATACAGCACGGACTCGGCGCCGCCCTGCCCCAGACCCGTGATGACGTGCAGAATATGGAGGGTGGGGTTGCTCGTCGTCATGGCGTTCCTTGCCGCGCGGCCGCGTCTGGCTGAGAGATAAGTTCGTTCGCGTCGGCCGACGCTTGAGCCGGATGTGCGCCCACCTGGGCGAACAGCGCGTCCCATTGAGCCAGCACTGCCGGCAAAGAATAACGGCGCCGCACGGCACGCGCCGCACGTTCGCCCAGATCGCCGCGCAAATCGTCGTCGCTCATCAGGCGCCGCAGGGTGTCCCGCAGCGCTGCGACGTCGTTTGCCGGCACCAATAAACCATCGCGGCCATCGCGCGTCATTTCGCGCGGGCCGCTCGGGCAGTCGAAGGCGGCGCACGGCAAGCCCAACGCCATGGCTTCGAGCAGCACATTCGGAAAGCCTTCCACCGATGAACTCAGCACGAAGGCTTGCGCCAGCGCAAGTTCGTCCCAGGGCGACTCGGTGCGCCCCGGCAACCGCACGCGATGACCCAGGCCTGCCTGCGTCACTTGTGCTTCCAGTGCGGCGCGCTTGGGTCCCTCGCCCCAGATCCACAGATCCCAATCGGGAATATCGCCTGTGAGCCCGGCAAACGCCTCGATCAGCAGATCGAATTGCTTTTCGCCGACCAGGCGGCCCATGGCCATCAGCCGCTTGCGCACCGCGCGCGGGGCGATCGGATCGACACCGGCGGGCGGCGCGTCGACGAGGTCGGCCGGCAAAGGATTGGGAATCACCGCCAGGCGTTTGATGCCCGGCACCTGTTTGGCAAACGGTTCCACCGTATCTTCGGCCTGCACCGTCACCATGTCGGCGCGCGGATACAACGCGCGGCGCAGGCGCTTCCAGATCGGCGACACCTTCTGCAGCACCGGATTCGTGCGCTCGCACACGATCAGCGGCACGTTCAATCCTCGCGTCGCAAGGATTGCCGCCACGTTCACGTTGGTCAGAAACGAAACGACGACGTCCGGCGCTTGCTCTTGAACAAGACGACGCAAGGCGCGCAAGCGCGTGAATGCCGCCATTGGACCCTTGGCACGGGTGCCTGCACGATCGGCCAGCCACACCAGATCGACCGCATCCGACACGGGATAAAAGCACGTGCCTTTGGACGAGAACGTGGGCACGAGCGTGACCCGATCGCCGCGAGCCGACCATGCGTTCACGAGCGTGGCGGCGACCCGTTCGGCGCCGCCTGCATGCATTGAGCTCACCAGCAGCATGATCTTCATGCGGCTTCTCGCGTCACGATCAGCGGAGCATCGCGCGGCGTCAGCGCCTCGCCCGGCGGGTGCCGCTCAAGCCAGGCTTGCATCATCAATACGCCCCACAAATGACTGCTCCAGTTACGTTGGCCCGAGCGATGCTCGCGCCATTTCTGCACGATGGGTTCGGGCTTGAAATAACCCTGATTGTGCAACAGCGCCGGGTCGAGCAAGGCATCGGCCCATTCGCGCAACGGCCCGCGCAGCCACGCCGCCAGCGGCACCGAAAAGCCACGCTTGGGGCGATCGACGAGCGCCTGCGGCACATGGCGATACAGCACCTGCCGCAACAGCCACTTGCCGGTACGATCGCGCAGCTTGTAGCGTGCAGGCAGTTGCCAGGCAAATTCGAACACCCGATGATCGATCAACGGCACGCGCGTCTCGAGACCCACGGCCATGGCCGCCCGGTCGACCTTGACCAGGATGTCGTCGGGCAGGTAGGTGACGCTGTCCAGCTTCATCATGGCATCCAGCGTGGAACCCGTCATGATCTGCGCAAACGGCGTCGCGGGTTCGGTGCCGCCGATGACGATATTGTCGGGATGATGCCAGTACGACACGAACTCGCGGTAGAACTCGCCTTTCGTACGCGTGCGCAAGAGGCTGCCCATCTTGCCGACCTTGCCGCGCCACGCGCCATTGCCCGGCAGTTGCGCCGACGCCGACATCGCCAGCCCTACCGGATGCCGCACCAGGCGCGGCACGCGTTCGCATTTGGCCCACCAGTCGCGCACGCGCAAATAGCGGGAGTAGCCCCCGAAGAGTTCGTCCCCGCCGTCGCCCGACAAGGCCACGGTCACGTGTTCGCGCGCCATGCGCGTCACCAATGCGGTCGGGATCTGCGAGGCGTCGGCAAACGGTTCGTCGTAAAGATCCGGCAGCGTCGGCACCACGGCGAGTGCATCGTTGGCGGTCACGTAAAGTTCAGAATGATCCGTGCCCAAATGCCGCGCCACCGCCTTGGCATGCTCGGCTTCGTCGTAGCCTTTTTCGTGAAAGCCGATGGCGAACGTGCGCACAGGTTGACCGCGCTGCGCTTGCATCAGCGCGACGATGGTCGACGAATCGATCCCGCCGGAAAGAAATGCGCCCAGTTTCACATCGGCCAGCATCTGGCCCGATACGGCCTGCGAGAGCACCTGCTCCAACGCGTCCGCGGCGGCCCCATCGCTATCGAAGGCGAGCGGCGACTGCTCGCCTGCCTGCGCGGCGGCCATAGCCGACCAGTACACCGTGGGCTCGGGCATGGCCGCATGCAGCAGATCGTTTTCCGACAGGGTGAGCCACGTGCCGGGCGGCAGTTTCGCCATGCCTTCGTAAATGCACCAGGGCGCTGGAATGTAGTTGTGCCGCATCAACAGCATCAGCGCATCGCGATTGACCGTCTGGCCAAAGCCGGGCACCGGCCGCAGGGCCTTGAGTTCGGATGCGAAGACCAGATTGCCATCGGCATAACCGTAGTACAGCGGTTTCTCGCCCATCCGGTCACGCGCCAGCGACAGCGAACGGGTGTCGCGATCCCACAGCGCAAACGCATACATGCCCACGCACGCCTGCAGCGTGCGATCCATGCCCCAGGCCACCAGGCAGGCCAGCACTGTTTCGGTATCCGAATGCCCGCGCCAGTCGGGCGCGGCGCCGCTGGCTTCGAGCTGGGCGCGCAACGCCAGATGGTTGTAGATCTCGCCGTTGAGCACCAGCACGTACCGCTGGCAGGCGGAGATCATGGGTTGATGGCCGGCCTGCGACAGATCGAGAATCGCCAGGCGCACATGCGCCAGGGCAATGCCCGCGCCCGCGTCTTCCCACAGCCCGTGATCGTCCGGGCCGCGATGCCGAATCTGCCGGCAGCTCTCAGCCAATACGCGAGACTTGTCGGCAAGCCCGCCCCATATTCCCGCTATTCCACACATAACCTGTCTCGTCTCATACTGCTCATCAGCTCGCGCGGCTTGCCGCCTGATCGCGCGCGTCGTCAAATACTTTTTGCCAGCGGCTCAATACATGTTCTGGCGAAAACCGCTCGCGCACTTCGATGGCGCGCGCACCCAGGGCCTCGCGGTGCGCATCGTCGGCCATCAGCGCATCGAGCGCCTGCGCCATCGCGTTCACATCGCCGTTGGGGCGCACCAGCACGCCGTCCACCCCTTCGCGCACGATCTCTCGCGGACCGGTGTCGCAATCGAAAGCGGCTGCGGCCAGGCCGCTGGCCATCGATTCGAGCAAGGTATTCGACAGCCCTTCGAAGCGCGAACTCAACACATACAGATCGGCCGCGCCGTACCAATCGCCCACGTTGCCCACGCGACCGGGCAGCAACACGCGCTCGCTCAAGCCCGCAGCGGCAATGTGCGCGGTCAGGCGGGCGCGCTCGGCCCCCTCGCCCAGAATAATCAAATCCCATTCGGGATGCGCCGCCGCTACTCTATTAAAAGCGGTCACCAACGTTTCGAAGCCCTTGTCCGGATGCAGGCGCCCCACCGCCAGCGCGCGGCGGCGGCCATTGCGAGGCGGTGGCGGCACGTGCGGTTCGCTCTGCGCCAGGGGCCAATGCACCGGGTTGGGGATGACGTCCAGGTGTGCACCCGGCACGTGCTTGTCCAGCCAGCGGGCCGTGCCGCTGGTGAGTGCCACCACGCGGTCGGCGCGCGGATAGGTCCAGCGCCGCAACCGGCGCCACATGCCGGAAATGCGCTGCGACGGCGGATGCGTGTGTTCGGTAGCCACCACGGCGCACGGCAGGCCGCGCGCAGCGAGCACCGACAACACGGACGCCGTGGTCATCATGCCCAGCACCACATCCGGCTTGAACGACACCATCAGGCGGCGCAAGGCGCGCACGCGTTTGAAGTTTGCCGTAATCCCCCGCCAGCCCCCGCCGGTCACACCGGCCAGGGTCAGGGTTTCACGCTGCACATCGGGATGCAAGGGATAGACGTCGCCATGGTCGTCGGTTTGCGTGACCACCATGACCGTACGGCCCGCATCCGCCCAGTGCCGGCTGAGATCGGCGGCCACGCGTTCGGCGCCGCCGCCGCGCAAGGAATGGATGACGATCATGACCCGCAACGACACATCACGCTCCTGGCTTCGATTGGCCATTGGCCGCCACCAGTGCGGCCGGCTTGAGCGCGACCACCACATAGCAGACGTACGACAACGCGTACATGAAACTCGTGGCCAACATGATGCCGGCCGTGCCCATGCGCGGCGCCAGCACCATGTTCAACACGGCCTTGAGCAGAAAATTGGCGACGGCGATCGCCGCCATGATGCGGTAGCGGTTCTGGCTGGCGAGCAACTGCACCAGAATCAGCACCCCGAAATAAAACGGCAACTGCAGCAGCCCCCAGCGCAACACGCCGGCCACGGCAATCGTGTCCTCGGCGGTAAAGGCGCCACGCTCGAACAATATGCGCACGCCCCATGGCGCCAGCAGCCAGCCGATCACCACGACCACGGCGCCCGCGCCTACCATGGCCACGGACCATTTGAGCGCCATCACGCGCGCCTGGGCGCCGTCGCCCCGCGCCTGCACATCGGCCAGCACCGGCAAGGCCGCACGGCCAACCGAGACCGCACCGATGCCGAGCAGCAGCGACAACAACCGCGCGGCGTAGCCGAGCGTGGCGTTGGCGTTCGATCCCAGATTGGCAGCCGCGTACTGATCGAGCGGCCCGACGAAACTCATCGCAAACTGGCCGATCAGCATCACACCTGCCGCGCGCACCAGCATCGGCCAGTGCGGCGAGCGAAAGGCAACAACCGGCGCGCCCCAGAAGCCGCGATCGGCGCGCGCCGCCAGCCAGGCAAGCCACACCGTCTGCACCGCATAGCCCACCAGTGTGCCCCAGGCCAGCGGACCCACGCCCGGCGTGGTGGTGGCCAACATCACGAAGATCAGCACCGATACGGCCGGCACGCTGTCGAGCAAGGTGTTCACGTGACGCTCGTGCGCCCGCAGCCGCGCTGAACTGATGCCCGCGATGAGCATCAGGCCGGCAACCGGCGCAAAGGCCCACAGCAACTGATCGGTCATGCCCTGCACCGTGGCGGACAGACCGCCGCCCAACAGGTCGACCACAAAGGGCCATGCCCACCAGATCAGCAGCCCCAGGCCGAGCGCAGCGATCGCCATGATGCCTTGCAGCTCGCGCACAAAGTGCACGCGTTCCGCATCGTCGGCGCGCCGCAGGCGCACCAGCACGGGAATCAGGACGACGGAGAGCACACCCACAATCGTGACGGGCATCCACGATGCCATCGTCAGGGTGAATTGATAGGCGTCGACCGCATCGCTGACACCGTAGCGGTAGGCCACCGCCATCTCTTTGATGGCGCCTGCCGCCTTGCCGAGCACCAGAAACAACGCTACCCGGGCCGCGCCGCGAAAGATCCGCTGGTGGTCCGGGTTGATGGCGTTGAATCTGGCGCGCAGCGCTTTCAAATCAGCGCAGGAATTGCGTGTACCAAGGCATGGCAACCTCGAGACCCCGAAGGATGTCGTGCTTGGGCTCATAGCCCAAGAGATTGCGCGCCTTGTCGATATCGGCTTGCGAGTGCCGCACATCGCCCGAGCGGAACTCGGCATACACCGGCTGCTTGTCGTACTGCACGCCGTGACGGCCGAGCTGGTCGGCCAGATGCGCAAACAACTCATTCAGGCTGGTGCGGGCGTTGACGGCCACGTTGTAGACCTGATTGACGCCCTCGGGCTGCGCAAGCGCCGCCAGAATATTGGCCTGAACGGCGTTTTCCACGAAGCAGAAATCGCGGCTCGTCTCGCCGTCGCCGTTGACGACGACGTCCTCGCCGCGAATCATCGCCGCGATCCATTTCGGGATCACCGCGGCATAGGCGCCGTTGGGATCCTGACGCTTGCCGAACACATTGAAATAGCGCAGGCCAATGCTGCCGAAACCATAGGCGCGCGCGAATACATCGCCATACAGTTCATTGACGTACTTGGTGACGGCGTACGGCGACAACGGCTTGCCGATGTTTTCTTCGATCTTCGGCAGCGCCGGGTGATCGCCATACGTCGAACTCGATGCGGCGTAAACGAACGACTTGACGTCGGCGTCTCGCGCAGCAACCAGCATATTCAGAAAGCCGCCGATGTTGACGGCATTGGTGGTGACCGGGTCTTTCAGCGAACGCGGCACTGAACCCAGCGCGGCTTGATGCAGGACGAAATCGACGCCGGCGCAAGCGCTCGCGCAGGCTTCTGCGTCGCGGATATCGCCTTCGATGAATCGAAAGCGCGCCCACTGCTCGGGCGTCACCAACGCCTGCACTTCATCGAAGTTGCGCTGGTAGCCGGTGGCAAAGTTATCCAGGCCAACCACGTTCTGGTCGAGCTTGAGCAAGCTTTCCAGCAGGTTCGAGCCGATGAAACCGGCGCATCCCGTGACCAACCAGGTACGGGGCTCGGCGCGCAATTGCGCCGTCACGTTCTCATATTGCGAGCTCATAAAGCCTCCTTACAGGCGCAGATCGGATTCTTGGGGCGTGAGCACATACTTGAGGTCGTACAGCACGTTGTTCGGCTTGCCGAACTCGCGAATCCGCGCCGCACCCATTTCGATGAACTGCTTGTGCGCCACGGCCAGCACGATCGCGTCATAGGCGCCGGCCTTGGGCGAATCCACCGGCGTCAAATCGTATTCGTGCTGCGCCTCGGCGGGGTCGACCCACGGGTCGTACACATCCACCTCGACGTTGTAGTCGCGCAGCTCATTCACGATATCCACGATACGCGTGTTGCGCAGATCGGGGCAGTTTTCCTTGAACGCCAGGCCCATCACGAGCACGCGGGCGCCCTGCACGTGGATACGGCGCTTGGTCATGCACTTGACCAGTTGCGACACCACGTATCCCCCCATGGCGTCGTTCAAGCGCCGGCCGGCCAAAATGATTTCGGGGTGATAGCCGATCGCCTGCGCTTTGTGCGTGAGGTAATACGGGTCCACGCCGATGCAGTGGCCACCCACCAGACCCGGACGGAACGGCAGGAAGTTCCACTTCGTGCCGGCAGCCTGCAGCACCGCTTCGGTATCGATGCCCATCTTGTTGAAGATCAGCGCCAGCTCATTGATCAGCGCGATGTTCACATCGCGTTGCGTATTCTCGATCACCTTGGCGGCCTCGGCCACCCGGATGCTGGACGCCTTGTGCGTACCGGCGGTGATGATCTCTTTGTAGATCTGGTCGACGAGTTCAGCCACTTCAGGTGTGGAGCCGGACGTCACCTTCTTGATCGTGCTGACGCGGTGGGCCTTGTCGCCCGGATTGATGCGCTCGGGACTGTAGCCGGCGAAAAAATCGACGTTGAATTTCAGGCCCGACACGCGTTCGAGCACCGGCACGCAATCTTCTTCGGTCGCGCCCGGATAAACGGTCGATTCGTACACCACGATGTCGCCGCGCTTGAGCACGGCACCGATCGTCTCGCTCGCCTTGATCAGCGGCGTGAGGTCGGGTTGCTTATAGTCGTCGATCGGCGTGGGGACGGTCACGATGTAGACGTTGGCATCCGCGAGCTGGGCGCGGTCGGCCGTATAGCTCAGATGGCGCGCCTCTGCGAGCTCGGCGTCGTCCACTTCGAGCGTGTGATCATGGCCGGCATTGAGCGCATCGATGCGGCGCGTGTTGATGTCGAAACCGATGATGGACCGTTTCTTGCCGAACTCCACAGCCAACGGCAGGCCCACATACCCCAGCCCGACGACCGCGAGTTTGACGTCTTCAATACGCAACATGACTCTCCTCTACCGTCGCAACGTGCAACGGACCTGAATGAACAAAGGGGGGATAAACGATAACCGAGTGCTGCGGCGTCATGACGACACCGATGACTCAATCGGTTCGTATCGCCGACGGCAGCAACAACCAGCCTGGCCTGCGCCACGACACCAGTCGCGAATACAGCCAGATATAGACGGCGGCAAACACCGCCATGCTGGCGCAGAGCGCCCAGGCGTTGTCCCACCAGATGGTGGCCGGAACCAGCCCGATCAGCGCCAGCACCCACAGATACGGCGATGCCAGGGCATTGCACAGGGCTGGAATCGAGCGGCGACGGCCTTTGCTGAACGTGACCCGCACCAATCGGCGAAATACCAGTTGATGCAAATGCAACGCATCCGGCTGATCGACGGGAGTGCCGCGCTTGAAGCGGCGGCGCCAGATCGAAAAGCCGGTTTCGAAAACGGGATAGAACAGGACGGCGAGCGCGAAGAACGGGGATACCGACGGATTGCGCACCACCAGCAACACTGCCAATTCGGCCAGCATGAAACCCAGGAAATAGGCCCCGCCGTCGCCCAGGAACACGCGGCCGAACGGAAAATTCCACACCAGGAAGCCCAGGGTGGCCGAGGCCACGGCGGCGGCGATCATGAAAATCGGCATGTCGCCAACCTGAATCGCGACCAGCGCAATCGACACGGCCATCAAGGTAGCGATCATGCCGGCCAGACCGTTCATGCCATCGACGATATTGAGGGCATGGGTGCACCCCCCCACAGCGATCATCGTGAAGAGCAGCGAAATTGGCCAGTAGGCCAGAATGAAATCGACAGGCGCGATGCCGACGCGCGTGACGCCGCCGAGCAGCCACCAGGCGATGGCGGCCGACAAAAAGGCGGCCATCAGGCGTTTGCCGGAGCCGATATCTTTGGTGATGTCTTCAAGGAGGCCCGCCACGAACACCGGCAAAGCCGAAACGAACAACGCGGGCCAGAGCCACGTCAACGTCATATTGCTGGGACCCAGTACCAGCAGCCCGGCGAGTGATCCGGCGAGCACGGCCAAACCGCCCACCCGGGGCGTGGCGCGCGAATGGCTCGCTTGAGGTTTGTTGAGGTCGCTATCGCCAGTGAAGGCACCGTGCCAACGTTCGGACGCCACGATGAGTCCACCCACCATGAACGCGACCACGCAGATATAGAGCCACGTCACAAGGCGTCCTTGAAATGGTCGTGCGGAGTCAGGTCAGCATTATGCCGGGCGCATGTAACGTTGATATATGGTGCGAATGATGAAGTGAAATCGCGGCGAACAAAACGTAACAGCTTGAGCATGGGTGTCCTGATTGGGGTAAACCCCGGGGGATGGCGCCATGCTAGCGCAAAAAAAGACAAAAAAAAGCCCGAGATCTTGCGATCTCGGGCTAAATCCACCAAAGGAGGAGGGTGGAGGAGACAACCGTGGCATGTCGGGATCAGAACCTTTTCGATCACCACGCTGCTGGGGTTTTTCACCGCACCAACTGCGTTTCGACATCCGATGTACAAACTATAAAGCGATTTTTTGTGCGGCGCAAGATTTTTTTGAGGGTGTGGCAAAAAACCAATAGCGCACCAACTTCTCCCCACCTGCACCGCGCACTATATATGAACGATAACCTGTTTTCGGCCCACCAACCCCGTAAACCCTAGGCTTTGTAGGGATAAATGCCTACCCACGCGGCTGAGCGTTGAGGATGACAGGGAAAACCCGAGGCCAAAAAGCGATGTGCGGCACTGCGTCATAGGTGGCATCACACCCCCTTTTTCAGACATAGTACGCCGTGGTCGTCATCACCTTCGACATCGCGCGCATCAACCCCTTCACCGGGAACGGCAGCGGCACCGCACCGGCGCGCTCCGCCGTCAGACGGTGACTGATTTCGTCTTCCTTCATCTGCTCGATGATGCTGCGCGAGCGGGTGTCGTGCGTGGCCATGTCTTTCAGGTGACCATCCAGATGGGCCTCGACCTGACGTTCCGTTTCGGCCATGAATCCCAGATTGCGGGGCACGCCCGCATAGCCGGCGAGCAAGCCCAGACTGAACGAACCGGCATACCAGAGCGGATTGAGCAAGCTGGGCCGCGACTGCAATTCCTCGAGCCGGCGGTTGCACCACGCCAGATGATCGACTTCTTCGGTGGCGGCGTGCAGCAATAACTCGCGCGCCTGCGGCTCCCGGCACACGGCAGCCTGGCCGCGGTACAGCGCCTGCGCGCACACCTCGCCCACATGGTTGACCCGCATCATGCCGGCCGATTGGCGCTTTTCCTCGACGCTCAAGTCTTGCGCAGGCTCGACCTTGCGGGCCGGATAGGGCCGCCCCGACGTCGCCGATCCCGACAGCACCTTCATCGCGCGATCCACTTCGGACAGCAACGCATCCAGCGGCCCCATGCGGCGGGCAAAGGGGCGAGGCAAAACAGTCAAAGCGGTGGTCGGCATCCATTTCTCCCGGAATCCATAGCCATGCCGCGCAAGCGGCGCGCCACCCTACTCGGTGGAGGTACTAGTTTACGCCCGCCATGCGTCACACCTGCCGGCTGAGCGCGGCGCTCGGGTCGGGCGAACGCCCCTTTGGCCCCCGTTGCCCCCCCCTGCCCCCGGCGACGGTTACTTAACGCCTGCGCAAGGCCGGTAAACGGATTTGCCCTCATCGCGAAGGGGGTCACCGCGGGCGAAAAAAATCGACAGAGGTAAACTCATCGCCTGACGCTTGATCTCCTTTAAGCAGTTCTTTTACGCGCGTGTGCAGCACGCGGCGAGGATCAACCATGGAATGCACGATCGATTGGGGTGGCCCGGACGGCATGATGTTCGTTGCGCGCACCGGTAGCGGCCATGTGGCCGTCATGGACGGCGCGCCTGAAGGCGGCGGCCACAATCTGGCACCGCGCCCGATGGAAATGCTGTTGCTGGGCACTGGTGGCTGCACGGCCTACGACGTGGTGCTCATTCTGAAGCGCGGGCGTCACGCCGTGACCGGCTGCACGGTCAAGCTCGACGCCGACCGCGCCGACACGGATCCCAAAGTGTTCACGCGCATCCATTTCACGTTTACCGTAACCGGTAGCAAGCTTCCGCGCGCCGCCGTCGAACGCGCGGTGCAGCTGTCGCATGAAAAGTATTGCTCGGCGTCCGCCATCCTCGAAAAAACTGCCACGTTGACCTTCTCGGTCGATATCGTGGACACCGCCGCCACGCTCGAATCGGCCTGATCGCCGCACGTCATGAAACAGTATCTCGATCTGGTCCAGAACATCCTGGACGCCGGTTCCTGGCAAGAAAACCGCACGGGTGTGCGCACCCGCAGTCTGCCGGGCGCCGCATTGCGCTTCGATTTGCGCGAAGGCTTTCCCGCCGTCACCACCAAGCGCCTCGCTTTCAAGGCTGCTGTGGGTGAGCTGGTCGGCTTTCTGCGCGGGTCGCGCAGCGCTGCCGAATTCCGCGAGCTGGGTTGTCGGGTCTGGGACCAGAACGCCAACGAAAACGCGCAATGGCTGGCCAACCCTTATCGCTTGGGCGAAGACGACCTGGGCCCCGTGTATGGGGTGCAATGGCGCGCTTGGCCGGCATACAAGGTACTGGCGGCAGATGCGCTGGCCCAGCGCCAGGATGCGACCTCGCGGGGCTATAGCGAGGTGTCTGCCTTTACCGAAAACGGGCAGGACAAGGTGCTGTTGTACAAGGCCGTGGATCAACTGCGTCAGTGCCTGGACACGATCCACAGCAATCCATCCGATCGCCGCATCATTTTCCACGGCTGGAACTGGGCGCAGATTGAGGAAATGGCCCTGCCGCCCTGCCACCTGCTCTATCAATTCCTGCCGAACGCGCAAACGCGCGAGATCTCGCTTTGCCTGTATATCCGCAGCAACGATGTGGGCCTGGGCACACCGTTCAATCTCACCGAAGGTGCCGCGCTCTTGCATCTGGTGGGCCGATTGACCGGTTATACCCCGCGCTGGTTCAGCTATTTCATCGGCGATGCGCATATCTATGAAAACCACCTGCCGATGCTCGAAGAGCAACTGACGCGCACGCCTTACCCCGCGCCGCAGCTCAAGCTCTCGGACCGCATTCCCGACTTCGCCGTAACCGGCAAGTACGAGCCGGAATGGCTCGAACGCGTGGAACCGGGCGACTTCACGCTCGAAGGCTATCAGCACCACGCGCCGCTCACGGCGCCGATGGCCGTATGACGCCGCCCGTGTCCCCTGCCGCCACGCCCGTCGTCACCCTTGTCGTGGCCTACGCGCGCAACCGCACGATCGGCCGCGACAATGCCCTGCCCTGGAAATTGCCGGGCGATCTGGCGCATTTCAAACGCACCACGCTGGGCGCGCCTATCGTGATGGGCCGCAAAACCTGGGAATCCCTGGGCCGGCCACTCCCTGGCCGCACCAATATCGTCATCAGCCGCGATAGCGCGTATGCGGCCACCGGCGCGCACGTGGTGACGTCGCTCGCGGACGCGGTGGCGCAGGCTGGCGAGGTGCCCGAGGTATTCGTGATCGGCGGCGCACAGATCTATGCGCAGACGCTGCCCCAGGCCGACCGCATCGTCGCCACCGAAGTGGCCGCCGACGTGGACGGCGACGCCTTCTTCCCGACATTGCCGGCGGGGCAGTGGAAGGAAGTGAGCCGCGACAGTCAGCCCGAGGAAAACGGGCTGGCGTATGACTTCGTGGTGTACGAGCAGGCCCGCTAGCGTGACGACGCCCCCGTCGCCCCCGCTTTGCGCAAAAAGTCCCACAGCGCGGGCGACTCCGAATACGCCACGTTGAAGCGCACCCAATCGGTGTCGGCCTCCGACGCTTCGAAATAAGCGCCAGGCGCCAGCCAGATCCCCGATTGCAGTGCCTGCTCGGCCAGCGCCTTCGCGCCCTGCCCGCGCCAGCGCCCGCCCAGACGGGCCCACAAGAAGAGTCCGCTCTGCGGCTCGCCCCATAACGTGAGACCGCACTCGCGCATCCGCCGCCCCACTTCCGCATGGGCAAGCGTGAGCCGCTCACGCGCGTGTGCCACGTGGGCACTGTAGTGCCCGTCGGTCAGCACCCGGTGCACCACGCGCTCCATGATTTCAGGCGACGTGAGCCCCACGGCCATCTTGGTGCGTGCCACATCGCGCAGCACATCGCGATGACCCGCGATATAGCCCACGCGTACCGACGGACTGATCGTTTTTGAGAAACCACCCAACGAGAGCACGCGCTGCGCCCCGTCCAGCGCCCCCAGGAGCGGTGTGGGGCCGTCGGACAGCTCTCGCGAAATGCCGTCCTCGATCACCCACACGCCATGTTGTTCAGCCCATTGCAAAATCCGAAACGCATTGGCCATCGTCACGCTGGATCCGGTGGGATTCTGCAACACGGTATTGACGAACAGCGCCCGTGCCTCATGCAATGCGCCGATGCGGGTAAGCGCATCGATGTCCAGCCCGGTCGCCGTGCGCGCCACCGTCACGATGCGCAGGCCGGACAACCGCAACAACTGCAGCAGATTGGTATAGCAAGGCTGCTCGACGATCACCGTGTCACCCGGGCGCAGCAGCGTACGCGCCACCAGATCGAGCCCGTGCGTGACGCCTTGCGTGAGCACCAGTTGCTGCGCGTCGATTGCCATGCCGGCCGTGGCGAGCGATGCCGCAATCGTTTCGCGCAGGGGCGCATAGCCATACGGGTGGCCGTACCCCGCCATCTGCGTGGCCGGCACACGTGCAATCTGCCGCAGCGCGTGATGCATGCCCGTTTCGTTCAACCACTCGCCCGGCAACCAGCCGCAGCCGGCCTTGATCGGAATCGAGTGGTCGGCAAAGATATCCGACAGCAGCCAGCCCGAGCTCACGCGGGGTGCTTCCCACGGCGTGGCGGCCGGCGGCGACGCGCCGGTGACGCGCCGGGGTGCAATGCGATAACCCGCCCCGGGGCGGGCGATCAACCAGCCCTGCGACACCAATCGTTGATAAGCGGCCGACACCGTAAACGTGCTGATGCCATGCTCGCGGGCGCAATCGCGAATCGAGGGCAGCGCCATGCCTGGGCCCAGCCGCTGTTGCTCGATCGCGGCCGTGACGGCGTCGACGAGTTGCTGGACCAGCGTGACAGAGGCGTCCGCCCCACGCACCGGGCTGAAAGCGATCATGATCCGAATACCCCGCGACCTGTACAGTTGTGCTGAACAGCACTATACAGTGAGCGGTCAATAGCCGTGCTGTGTATGTGCAGCCTGCACCCGCGAACGCACAATGTCCGTTGATCACACAGCCTGCATCCGGCAGTCTGCTGCCGCGGCGCGCGACGACCGCAAGTGCCCCCTTTTACCGCAGTGCCCCTTTTTATGGACGGCTCGACCATGACAGCTCTCAATGCCCAGGACCTGACGCGCGTGGGCGCCGTCAGTGATCTCGACCTTTCGCATCTGTGGATGCCTTTCACGGCCAACAAGCAGTTCAAGGCGCAACCGCGCCTGCTCAAAAGCGCCAAGGGCATGTACTACACCTCCGCCGACGACCGCAAAGTGCTCGACGGCACGGCGGGCCTGTGGTGCGTGAACGCCGGCCACGGCCGCGACGAAATCATTCATGCGATCGCCGAACAAGCCGCCACTCTCGACTACGCGCCCGGCTTCCAGCTCGGTCACCCCGACGCGTTCTCGGCCGCATCGGCCGTGGCGTCGTTCATGCCTGAAGGCATGGATCGCATTTTCTTTACCAACTCGGGCTCCGAGTCGGTCGATACCGCGCTCAAGATCGCGATTGCCTACCACCGCGCTCGCGGCGAAGGCCAGCGTACGCGCCTGATCGGTCGCGAGCGCGGCTACCACGGCGTGGGTTTCGGCGGCATTTCGGTCGGCGGCATCATGGCCAACCGCAAAGCCTACTCGGGCGCCTTGCTGCCGGCCGTCGATCATCTGCCCCATACGCATAACCTGACGGAAAACGCGTTCTCCAAGGGCCAACCCGCCTGGGGCGAGCACCTGGCCGACGAGCTCGAACGCCTCGTTACCCTGCATGACGCATCCACGATTGCCGCCGTGATCGTCGAGCCCATGGCGGGTTCCACCGGTGTGTTGATTCCGCCCAAGGGCTACCTGGAAAAGCTGCGCGCCATCACCGCCAAGCACGGCATCCTGCTGATTTTCGACGAAGTGATCACGGCTTTCGGCCGTCTGGGCAAGGCCACCGCCAGTGAGTACTTCGGCGTCAAACCCGACATCATCACCATGGCCAAGGGTGTGAGCAACGCTGCCGTGCCGGCTGGCGCCGTTGCCGTACGCCGCGATGTGCACGATGCCGTGGTCGACGCCACCGGGTCGGGCATCGAATTCTTCCACGGGTATACCTACTCCGGCCACCCGCTGGCCGCGGCCGCCATTCTGGCCACGCTCGGCATCTACCGCCGCGAGAATCTGTTCGAGCGTGCGGCCGAACACGCCCCGATCTTCGAGAAAGCCGCTCACGGTCTGCGCGATGCCAAGAACGTGGTGGATGTGCGCAACATCGGTCTGGTCGCCGGGATCGAACTGTCGTCGCGCGACGGTGCGGTCGGCGCGCGTGCCGCCGAAGTGTTCCAGAAATGTTGGGAGCGCGGCCTGATGGTGCGCTATACCGGCGAAACGATTGCCGTGTCGCCCCCGCTCATCATCAACGAAGATCAGATCAACGAGATCTTCCACATCATCCGCGGCGTGCTCCAAGAGGTTGCCTGATCGCTGATGTCCCGTCACACGCCACGCCGGGCGCCAAGCGCGTAGCGTGGCGTTGCTCCCCGCGCCGAGCACATGCCGGGCGCGGGCGGTATTCTCGTACTCAACGGCGCCGCGCAGGCCGCCCGCCCATCGGGCAGGCGACCTGCGCCGTCTTCATGCCACCTTACCCATTTCGTATTGATGAAAACTCTTTCGCACTTCATTAACGGCCAGCACGACGCCGGCCAGAGCGGCCGTCATACCGAAGGTTTCGACCCGGCCACCGGCACCGTCACCACCACCATTCCGCTGGCGTCCGTCGAGGACGTGGATCGCGCCGTCGCGGCCGCCCGCGATGCCTTCGTCGAATGGTCCGAAACCCCCGCGCTCAAACGCGCTCGCATCCTGTTCAAGTACAAGGCCTTGCTCGACGCGCATCAGGATGAACTGGCCGAACTGATCACCCGCGAACACGGCAAAGTGTTTTCGGACGCCAAAGGCGAAGTCACACGCGGCATCGAAATCGTCGAATTCGCCTGCGGCATTCCGCATCTGCTCAAAGGCCAGTACACCGACCAGATCGGCGGTGGCATCGATAACTGGAGCATGCGCCAATCGCTGGGCGTGGTCGCCGGCATCACGCCGTTCAACTTCCCGATGATGGTGCCGTGCTGGATGTTCCCGGTGGCGATCGCCTGCGGCAACACCTTCGTGCTCAAGCCCTCCGAGCGTGACCCTTCCGCTTCGATCCGCCTGGCCGAACTGTTCAAGGAAGCCGGCTTGCCCGACGGCGTGTTCAACGTCGTCCACGGCGACAAGCAAGCCGTCGACGCGCTCATCGCGCACCCCGACGTGCAGGCCCTTTCGTTCGTCGGGTCCACGCCGATCGCCGAGTACATCTATGCCCAGAGCACCGCGCGCGGCAAACGCGCACAAGCCTTGGGCGGTGCCAAGAATCACCTGGTCGTCATGCCCGACGCCGACCTCGATCAGGTCACCGACGCGCTGATCGGCGCGGCCTACGGTTCGGCCGGCGAACGCTGCATGGCCATTTCGGTAGCCGTCGCAGTCGGCGACGTCGCCGACAAGCTGGTCGAACGTCTCACGCCGCGCGTCAAAGCACTGAAGATCAAGAACGGCATGGAACCCGATGCCGAAATGGGCCCGCTGGTCACCGCCCAACATCGCGCCAAGGTGCTGGGCTATATCGAAGACGGTATCGCGGCAGGCGCCACGATGGTGGTCGACGGCCGTACCGTCACGGTGCCCGGCCACGAGAAAGGCTTCTTCCTGGCTGGCACGCTGTTCGACAACGTGAAGCCCGCCATGAACATCTACCGCGAAGAAATTTTCGGACCGGTACTGTGCGTGGTGCGCGTGCCCGACTTCGCCTCCGCCGTCGAATTGATCAACAAGCATGAATTCGCCAACGGCGTGTCGTGCTTCACCTCCGATGGCGGCATCGCACGCGCCTTTGCTCGCCAGATCAAGGTGGGCATGGTCGGCATCAACGTGCCGATCCCCGTGCCGATGGCATGGCACTCGTTCGGCGGCTGGAAGCGTTCGCTGTTTGGCGATCATCACGCCTACGGCGAAGAAGGCATCCGCTTCTACACCCGCTACAAGAGCATCATGCAACGCTGGCCCGACAGCATCGACAAGGGCGCCGAGTTCACGATGCCCGTTGCCAAGTAAATCTCACCACCGCTTCGCATGCCGCACCGCAGCATGCGAAGCGCGCGATTGCACGCCATTCAAGGTCTGACTTAACGCTTCTACGCAACCGTGCTTGTACGCGTACCCCGCACCTTGCGTGTGCGATATGCTTTGACCTTTTTCACGACAGGGGAAAGTCATGCCGTCCACGTTTCTACCCGTGATGCGTTTTCGATCGGCACGTTGTTGCGCCACCTTGATGGCCGCAACGATCGTTGCCCTGACCGCGAGTACCGGCGCGGCGCAGGCCGAGACCACGATCAAGGCAGTGATGCACTCGCCGCTGCGATTGACCGATCCGCATGCCACCACGGCGTACATCACGACGTGGCATGGCTACATGATCTACGACACCCTGTTGGCCACCGATGCCGACAACGCCATCAAGCCGCAGATGCTCGAGCGATGGGACGTGTCGGCCGACGGCAAAACCTATACCCTCACCTTGCGCGACGGATTGATGTGGCATGACGGCAAGCCCGTCACGGCCGAAGACTGCGTGGCCTCGATCAATCGCTGGGCCAAGAACGACGGCATGGGCCGCGCGGTGCTCAAGCTGGTCGACAAGATCGAAGTGGTCGATGCCAAGTCGATGCGCATCGTCATGAAAGAGCCTACCGATCTTGCCCTGCGTGCGCTCGCCAAGCCGACCGGTACCGCCGCGTTCATGATGCCCAAGCGCGTGGCCGATATCCCCGTGGGTCAGCCGATTACCGATATGACCGGATCGGGCCCATTCAAGGTGGCCGAATTCAATCCCGGCGTCAAAACCGTTTACCTGAAGAACACGGCCTACAAGCCACGCAGCGAGCCTGCCAGCGGGCTGGCCGGCGGCAAGGTCGTCAATGTGGACCGCGTCGAGTGGGACGTGATGCCCGATGCCATGACGGCCGCCAATGCGCTGTTGGGCGACGAAGTCGACATGGTCGAGCAGTTTCCGTATGACCTCCTGCCCATGGTCGAAGGCAATGCCGACCTGAAGGAGACCGTCATCAGCCCGGTCGGCTACTACGTGATGTACCGTTTCAACTTCACGCAACCGCCTTTCAACAACAAGAAGATCCGTCAGGCCGCAATGTATGCCGTGGGTCAAGAACCCGTCATGCAGGCGCTCGTGGGCAATCCCAAATACTGGAAGACCTGCGCCTCGCTGTGGGGCTGCGATACACCCTTCGAAAGCAAGATCGGTGCGGAGATGACCGTCAAGTCCGACATTCCGAAGGCGCAGGCGCTGCTGAAGGAAGCGGGCTACGACGGCACGCCCGTCGTGATCATGCAAGCTTCCGATCTGCCCACGATCCGCGCACAGCCGGTCGTCATTGCCGAGGCGCTGCGCCGCGCGGGCTTCAAGGTCGATCTGGTCGCCATGGATTGGCAGACGGTTGCCACGCGCCGCACCTCCAAGGCGCCGGCCGCTCAAGGCGGTTGGAATATCCACAACACCAACTGGTACGCCACCGACATCATGGATCCGATTCGCTCGGCGCCGGCTGCCGCCAACGGCGACCAGGCCTGGTTCGGCTGGCCCGACTTCCCCGAGATCGAAAAGCTGCGTGCCCAGTTCGCGCTGGCCAGCGATCCCGCCGAACAAAAGCGCCTGGCCGAGGAAGTGCAGCGCGTCGCCATTGACGAGGGCCTGTATGTGCCGCTCGGCCAGATGTCGGTGCCCACGGTGTATTCCAACAAGCTCTCCGGTTGGGTACGCGCGCCCGCCACGACGTTCTGGAACGTCAAGAAAGCGCCGTAAGGGAGGGCCGTCATGCTCGCCTTTCTGCTTCGCCGCGTTGCGGCGACCGTGCCGGTATTGCTGATGGTGGCAGTGGTGGTGTTCGCCATCCTGCGCTTCAGCCCCGGCGATCCGGCCGTCGTCATGGCGGGCGATGCCGCCACGCCCGAGCGGATCGCGCAGATCCGCGCGGTGATGGGGCTGGATCAGCCAGTGCTGCAACAGTTCTTCACCTGGATCTGGCGGCTCGTGCGCGGCGACATGGGCACGTCGCTCATTTCGGGCGCGCCGGTGTCCACGCTCATCGCCGGCCGCATCGGCCCCACGATGAGCCTGGCGCTCACCACCCTCATCATCACGCTGGTCATCGCCATCCCGCTGGGCGCGTTGGCCGCCTGGCGTCAGGGGCGGCTGATCGATCGCGCCGTGATGGGCTTGAGCGTGCTGGGCTTCTCGGTGCCGGTGTTCGTCACGGGCTACGTGCTGATCTGGATTTTCGCCATCGAGCTCAAGTGGTTCAGCGTGCAAGGCTATGTGCCGTTGGCGCAAGGCGTCTGGCCCTTCCTGCAGCGCCTCCTGCTGCCGGCGGTGGGCCTGGCCACGGTGTACATCGCGCTGATCGCCCGCATCACGCGCACCAGTCTGGTCGAAGTCATGCACGAAGACTTCATCCGTACCGCGCGCGCCAAAGGCCGCAGCGATTTCGGCGTGCTGTGGGCGCATGCGCTGCACAACGCCGCCGTGCCCATCGTCACCGTCATCGGTGTGGGCATCGCCATGCTCATCAGCGGCGTTGTGGTCACCGAGTCGGTTTTCAATATCCCGGGACTGGGCCGGCTGGTGGTGGAGGCCGTCTCCGCGCGGGACTACCCCGTGATTCAGGGGCTCACCTTGTGTTTCGCGCTGGTGTACGTGTTCCTGAACCTGCTGGTCGATGCGGCTTACACCGTGTTCGATCCGCGCATCCGGGTATGAGATGTTGAAGTCGCCCCCCGTTGTTCTGGCCTTTATCGTTTTTGCGCTGGTCGTGTTTGCCGCTTGTGCGGCGCCCTGGCTTGCGCATGTCGATCCCACCGCGCTCGATCCTGCAGCCCGCCTGCGCAAACCCTTCACCGACGCCATGTTGGGCACCGATGCCTTCGGCCGCGATGTCTGGTCGCGCGTGGTCTACGGCGCGCGCGTCTCGCTCATTGCCGGGCTTGGCGCCGCACTGCTGAGCGTCACGATCGGTCTGGTACTGGGCGTGCTGGCCGGCGCCTTCCGATTTCTTGACGGCATCATCATGCGCACCATGGACGCGCTGATGGCGATTCCCGGCATCCTGTTGGCCATCGCGCTGGTATCGGTCACCGGCGCGAGCGTCACCACGGTGCTCATCGCCATTACCCTCCCCGAGATCCCGCGGGTGGTGCGCATCGTGCGCGCGCAGATTCTCAGCGTGTGGCACGAGCCGTTCGTGGAAGCCGCCGTTGCGCTGGGCACGCCCACGCCGTGGATCCTGTGGCGTCACATGATTCCGAATACGCTGGCGCCGCTCACCATCCAGGCCACGTATGTATTCGCCTCTGCCATCATTACCGAAGCCATCCTGAGTTTTCTCGGTGCCGGCATCCCGCCCGAGATTCCGTCGTGGGGCAACATGATGGCCGACGGTCGCATGTACTTCCGTCTGCTGCCGGGGCTGATTCTGTTCCCCGGCCTGGCGCTCTCGCTCACGGTATTGAGCGTCAATCTGCTGGGCGACGCCTTGCGCGATGCGCTCGACCCGAAGATGGAGCAACGGCCATGACGCGCGGCGAAACCATCCTCGATATCCGCAATCTCACCGTGCGCGCGATTCGCGGCGGACGCGACGTGGTGGAGAATGTGTCGTTCACCGTCGCTGCTGGCGAAACCGTATGCGTGGTCGGCGAATCCGGCTCGGGCAAGTCCGTCACCGCCATGTCGGTGATGGGGCTGTTGGCGCCGGGGTCGTTGAAGGTGACCGGAGGCAGTGTCGTGCTCGACGGCGAAACCGTCACCACGCTGTCGGCCAAGCGGCTGCAAGCCCTGCGCGCCACGCATATGGGCATGGTGTTCCAGGAGCCGATGACGGCGTTGAACCCGGTGCAAACGGTCGGCCGGCAAGTGGATGAAGTGCTGCGCCTGCATCGCCGCATGGACCGCGCCGCGCGCCGGGCGGCCGTGCTCGAGATGTTTGCGTCGGTGCAGCTGCCCGATCCTCAGCGGCTGTACAACGCCTTCCCGCATCAGCTCTCGGGTGGGCAACGTCAGCGTGTGGTGATCGCGATGGCGCTCATCTTGAAGCCGCGTCTGCTGATTGCCGACGAGCCTACTACGGCGCTGGACGTGACCACACAGCGCCAGGTGCTGGACCTGATCCGAGAGCTGCAAGACAAGCACGGCACCGCGGTGCTTTTCATCACCCACGATTTTGGCGTGGTGGCCGATATCGCCGACCGCATCGTCGTCATGAACCACGGCAAGCTGGTCGAAACCGGTGCGCGCGATCAGATGCTCACCGCACCGGTGGCGGATTACACCCGCCGTCTGATCAGTGCCGTGCCCAGTCTGAAAGCGCCGGGGCGCGCCATCGTGGATGGCCCCATCGTGCTCGACGCACGCGATGTGGGCCGCCGCTACACCGATCGCAAACCGCGCTGGCTGGGCGGTGGCCGCGATATCGTGGCCGCCGAGCACATCGATATCGATCTCAAGCGCGGCGAGATCGTCGGTGTGGTCGGCGAATCGGGCTCGGGCAAGTCCACGCTTGCGCGCTGTCTGGTGCGCTTGATCACGCCCAGCTCGGGCAGCATCGTGCTGGGCGGCACCGACATCGCACAGTTGTCGCCCGCGGCCATGCGCCCGCATCGCAAGCGCGTGCAGATCGTGTTCCAGGATCCGTATCGCTCGCTCAATCCGCGCCGTCGCATCGGCGAGTCGCTGATCGAGGGCCTGCGCAACCAGGGCGTGGATCGCGCCACGGCGATGCGCCAGGCAGGCGACATGCTGGCCGAAGTGGGCCTGGATCGCGATGCGCTCGACCGGTATCCCCATCAGTTTTCGGGCGGTCAGCGGCAGCGCATCTGTCTGGCGCGCGCGCTCGTGCTCGAACCCGATGTGCTGATCGCCGACGAGGCCGTCTCGGCACTCGACGTGTCGATTCAGGCGCAGGTACTCACGCTGATCGACACCATTCGCGCCCGCACCGGCATCGGCATTGTCTTTATCACGCACGACCTGCGCGTGGCGGCACAACTGTGCGACCGCCTGCTGGTAATGAAAACCGGCCGCGTCGTCGAACACGGCGCCACGGCACAGGTGCTCGAAGCGCCGGCCCACGAATACACCCGATCGCTCATCGCGGCCGCACCCGGCCAGCATTGGGATTTCCAACACTTCAGGCCGATTGCCGGGATGTCCCCGGCCACGGCGCCATCGACTCCGAGGTAACAGGCTATGCGCTGGCTGCTCGCCATGATCAAGCACGAAACCAATACGTTCTCGCCGGTGCCCACACCGCTGAACCGGTTCTTTCGCGGCAACCCCGAGATCCTCGCAGGCGATGCCGCCATTGCGGCTTACAGCAACACCGATAGCGGCCTGGGCGGCTACATCGAAGTCGCCCGCCGTGAGGGCGCCGAGATGGTCGTGCCAGTGGCAGCCGAATCCTGGCCCAGCTCGCCCACCGATGCCGCGACCTATGAGTTGCTGTGCAAACGCATTCTCGATGAAGTGGCCCGCGGCGGCTTTGACGCCATCCTGCTCGACCTGCACGGCGCCATGGTGGCCGAAGGCATCGAGGATGCAGAGGGCCATCTGCTCAAGCGTGTGCGCGAACTCGACCCCACCACGCCCATCGGCGTCACGCTCGACATGCATGCCAACGTGTACGACGACATCGTGAAGCACGCCAATGTGATCACCGGCTTTCACACCTACCCGCACGTGGACATCCGTGAGAGCGGCGTGCGCGCGGCCGACGTGATCGTGCGGATGCTCAAAAGTGAGATCAAGCCCGTCATGTCATGGGCCAACCGCCCGATGCTGCCGCACATCATGTGCCAGGGCACCCATGCCGAGCCCAACAAGTCGCTGCAGGAAAAATGCGCAGCCTGGGAACACAACGGCAGCGTGCTGGCCGCGTCCGTTTTCGTCGGCTTTCCGCATGCGGATATCCGCGAAGCCGGCTTGAGCGCGGTGATCTGCACCGATGGCGATCCCGCGCGCGCCAGCGCCCTGCGCGACGAATTGCTGGACGATGCCTGGACACGCCGCGAGCAGTGGGTGTTCCACCCCGAACCGCTGGCACCCACGATCGCACGTGCCAAGGCGATCGAAGAAGGCCCGGTGATTTTGCTGGATCACTTCGACAATACCGGTTCGGGCGGCACCATGGATACCACGGCGGTGTTGGCCGAGATCCTGCGCCAGGAACTGGACAACGTGGCGTTTTACGCGCTGTGCGATCCGGAAGCGGCCAACACGGCAGCGGCGGCCGGCGTGGGCAAGACCATCACCCTCGATATCGGCGGCAAGGTGCCGCTGCCTTCACTGGGCGTACCCAATACGCCGCTCAACGTGACGGCGCGCGTCAAACTCATTTTCGATGGCGCCTATCGCAATCGCGGCCCGATGTATCGCGGTGTGCGCAACGATACGGGCTTGACCGTCGTACTCGATACCGGCCGCGTCGAGATCGTGCTGGTGTCGCGCCATCAGGAGCCGTTCGACATCAATTGCCTGATCTCGGCCGGCATCGATCCGCTGCAAAAGCGCTACGTGGTGCTCAAGAGCCGCGTGCACTGGCGCGCGGGATTTGCCGCGATGGCGACCGAGATCATCACCTGCACAGGCGTCGGCGTCACCACCTCGGACTACAGCCAGCTGAGCTTCAAGAACGTGCGCCGGCCGATCTATCCGCTGGACGAAGCCACGACGGCGTAATGGATAAGGGCGAATCCTCGATCAGGAGGATTCGCCCTTTTAACATCGCAATTCGGGGTCAACCGCTCACAGGCAACGATGCATGAAGCGGTTCTCGGCAACGGTGATGTCCTGTTGCCGATGTCTTTCGCCGTCGATCACACCTCGGCGTCAGCTTCCGAATACGACTCGATCGGCGGGCAGGCGCACACCAGGTTGCGGTCGCCATAGGCGTTATCGACACGCGCCACGGGCGGCCAGTACTTGCCTTCGCGCAACGCGGCCAACGGATACGCCGCCGATTCGCGCGTGTAGTCGTGATGCCATGCTTCCACCATCAGCATCTGCGCCGTGTGCGGCGCGTTCTTCAACACGTTGTCGCTGCGATCGCTGGCGCCCGATTCCACGGCTGCCACTTCAGCACGGATGGCAATCATCGCGTCGACGAAGCGATCCAGCTCGGCCAGGCCTTCGGATTCGGTGGGCTCGACCATCAACGTGCCCGCCACCGGGAAGCTCATCGTCGGCGCGTGAAAGCCGTAATCGATCAGGCGCTTGGCGATATCTTCCGCAGTGATGCCGCTGGTTTCCTTCAACGGCCGCAGATCGAGAATGCACTCGTGCGCCACCCGATGGTTGCGGCCCGTGTACAGCACCGGATAGTGATCGCGCAAACGCGTGGCCACGTAGTTGGCGTTCAAGATCGCCACTTCGGTCGCGCGGCGCAGGCCTTCGGCGCCCATCAGCATGATGTAGATGTACGGGATGGGCAGGATACCGGCCGAGCCGTAAGGCGCTGCCGACACCGGGCCCACTTCATATTCGCCGGGCAACTTGCCTTGCGCATTGAGCACGCCAGGCAGGTACGGTGCAAGGTGGCCGCGCACCGCTACCGGACCCACGCCCGGACCGCCGCCGCCGTGCGGAATGCAGAAGGTTTTGTGCAGGTTCAGGTGCGATACGTCCGAGCCGAACTTGCCGGGCTTGGCCACGCCCACCATGGCGTTCATGTTGGCACCGTCCATGTACACCTGGCCACCGGCCTCGTGCACGATCTCGCAGATCTCGGTCACGGCCTCTTCAAACACGCCGTGCGTGGACGGATACGTGATCATCAGTGCCGACAGCTTGTCGCCCACTTGGGCGACCTTGGCGCGCAGGTCGGCCACGTCCACGTTGCCGTTGGCGTCAGACGCCACGACCACGACCGACATGCCCACCAGTTGCGCCGACGCCGGATTGGTACCGTGCGCAGACGACGGAATCAGGCACACGTTGCGCTGCGTCTGGCCTTGCGCACGTTGATAGCCGCGGATGGCCAGCAAGCCGGCATATTCGCCCTGCGCACCCGAGTTGGGCTGCAGGCTCACGGCGTCATAGCCCGTGATTTCGCACAGCGCCTTCGAGAGGCTATCGATCAGCGCGCGGTAGCCGTCGCTTTGATCGATGGGTGCGAACGGATGGATCTGCGAAAACTCGGGCCATGTGATGGGGATCATCTCGGCGGTCGCATTGAGCTTCATGGTGCACGACCCCAACGGGATCATCGTGCGGTCCAGCGCCAGATCCTTGTCGGACAGGCGGCGCAGATAACGCAGCATGTCGGTTTCCGACTGGATGCTCGAGAAAATCGGATGGCTCAGGATCTCGCCTTCACGTGCGACCGCGTCGGGGATACCGCCCTCGGCGCACGCTTCACATGCCGACACTTCGACCTTCACGTCGTCTTTCTGGAAGCCCGATGAGAACACGTTCAACAGCACCTGCAGGTCGTTCAACGTGACCGTTTCATCCAGCGACACGGCGATGCGCGCACCATCCACGCGGCGCAGATTGATGCGCTCGCATTCGGCCGCGACCAGCATGGCCGGCGTCACGCTGCCCGTTTCCAGCAGCAGCGTATCGAAGAACGTGTCGTTCAACACTTTCACATCGAGGCGCTTGAGACCTTCGCGTAGGGCGGCGGTATAGCGATGCACGCGCTGCGCAATGCGGCGGATACCCACCGGCCCGTGCCACACGGCATACATGCCGGCCATCACGGCCAGCAACACCTGCGCCGTGCAGATATTGGACGTGGCCTTTTCGCGACGGATGTGTTGCTCGCGGGTTTGCAGCGCCAGACGCAGTGCCGGCTTGCCTTGCGCATCCTTCGACACGCCGACCAGACGGCCCGGCATGTTGCGCTTGAACGCATCCTTGCAAGCCATGAAAGCGGCGTGCGGACCGCCGAAACCGAACGGCACGCCGAAACGCTGCGCCGAACCGATGGCGATGTCTGCACCCCACGCCCCCGGGGCGGCCAAAAGCGCCAGCGCGAGCAGGTCGGTGGCGCAGGCGACGACCGCGCCTTGCGCATGGGCAGCAGCGGCGATTGCCTTGTAGTCGCACACGGCGCCCAGGCTGTGCGGATACTGCAGCAGCACGCCGAAGCAGTCCGGCAAACCGGCGCTCTCGTCGCCGATGGCCAGTTCGATATCCAACGCCTCGGCGCGAGTGCGCACCACTTCGATCGTTTGCGGATGGCAGTGCTGCGACACGAAGAACACATTGCTTTGCGACGACGCGCCACGACGCGCAAGCGTCATCGCTTCGGCTGCCGCCGTACCTTCATCGAGCAGCGATGCGTTGGCGATATCCAGACCGGTCAGGTCGGTCACCATCGTTTGATAGTTCAGCAAGGCTTCGAGGCGGCCCTGCGAAATCTCCGGCTGATAAGGCGTATAGGCCGTGTACCACGCCGGATTCTCAAGAATATTGCGCAGGATCACGTTGGGCACGTGCGTGCCGTAGTAGCCCTGACCGATGTAGTTGCGAAAGACCTTGTTCTGACCCGCCAGGCGCTTGAGCTCGGCGAGCACGTCCACCTCGTCGCGCGCGGCGGGCAGATCGAGCGGCGTCGTGAGCCGGATCTTGCCCGGCACGACCTGCTCGATCAACGCGTCCAGACTGTCGGCGCCAACGGCCGCCAGCATGCGTGCCTGATCGTCGGCCGAAGGCCCGATGTGGCGAGGAATGAAATCGGAATGGGTGTCGAGCGTATGGGGCATGGCGGCGTGGTGTCGGTAATCGAAACGCCTGCGCTTGCGTGCACGTGGCGGCGTTCCGAGATGAACGGTGTACGGCGATGAATCGATGCGGGGCGCTCGAAGCCGACAAGCACTTCGAAGCGCGAACGACATGGTCGGAACAGACTTGTGCGCCGGTCACCCGTCAGGGCGTCGACGCACGGCAATGCAGGCAGGCTGACCGCGGAAACACTCCGCGATGAGCGGCAACCGTTCGATCAGCCGGCGTCGACGACCGACTGATACCCGGCCGCGTCGAGCAGCTTTTCGACATCGGCAGCGTTCGCAGCCTTGATCTTGAAGATCCAGGCGTCATGCGCGCCTTCGTTGATCAGGCTGGGGTTGTCTTCGAGCGCAGTGTTGAAAGCGACGATCTCGCCATCCACCGGTGCGTAGATGTCCGAAGCGGCTTTCACCGACTCGACGACACCGGCCGTTGCGCCCTGCTTGAGTTGCGCACCCACTTTCACTTCGCCGACGAACACGAGGTCGCCCAATTGGTCGGCCGCGCTGGCGCTGATGCCCACAGCGAAAACGTCGCCGTCGGCTTTGACCCATTCGTGGGAAGCGGTGTATTTGCGATCGGTAGGCAGCGTCATGAATGCACTCCAGTAAATAGTCGAGAATCTGAGAAAAGAAAAAATGAAGCGGTACGGCAGATCACGCACACGCACCAACAGACGGATGACCTGCCTGCGGGTTCGATTGCGCCACCTTGGCGATTCGGCATCCACTCATCCACCGCATCCGCCGTTTTACAGTACCGCGTGAATGAGTTTACGAGGCTTCGACAGCTTTGCCGTGACGCACGAACGTGGTGGCGCACACGACGGCCGGCACCGCCGTGCCGCGGATATCGACGGTGACGGTATCGCCGGCCTTCACACCCGCCGGCACACGCGCGAATGCGATCGACACGCCTAGCGTGGGCGACATCGTGCCGCTGGTCACTTCGCCGGGCCCCTGGGGCGTCTGTACGGTCATGTGCGCGCGCATCACACCGCGCGATTGCAACTTGAGCCCGACGAACGCGGCGGGCGCGGGGAACTGCTCGATGGCCTGACGGCCGATGAAATCGCGGTCCGCATCCTTCAACGACACGGTCCAGGTCAAACCGGCTTCGCCCGGATGCACGAGCTCATCCATGTCCTGGCCATAGAGGTTCATACCGGCTTCCAGGCGCAGCGTGTCGCGCGCGCCCAGGCCGCACGGGCGCACGCCTTCGGCGGCGAGGTCGTTCCAGAGCGTGACGGCCTGGTCGGCAGGCAGCACGATCTCAAAGCCGTCCTCGCCGGTGTACCCGGTGCGGGCGACCAACGTATCGGCATCGATAACGGCAGCCGAAAACGGCTTGAGCGGCTCGCTGGCGGCGGCCCAATCGGGACGGACGGCGAACACACGCGCCCGCGCCTGCGGGCCTTGAACGGCGATCATGGCCAGGTCGCGGCGCGGCGTGATCGTCACGTTTGCGTCGGTCGCCTGGGCGACGCGCTTCATCCACGCGATGTCCTTGTCGGCCGTACCGGCATTGACGACGACGCGCCAGCGATCGGGCGTGAAAAAATAGACGATCAGGTCGTCAATGACCCCGCCTTGCGGATTGAGCATGCAGCTATAGAGTGCGCGGCCCGGAGCGGCCAGCTTGGCCACGTCATTGGCGATCAGCTTGCGCAGGAAACGCGTGGCGCCGTCGCCCGTCACATCCACATTGAGCATGTGCGACACATCGAACATGCCGGCATCGGTGCGCACCGCGTGATGCTCTTCGATCTGCGAACCGTAGGCCACCGGCATATCCCAGCCGCCGAAATCGACCATGCGGGCACCGGCTGCACGATGCATATCGGCCAGGGGGGTCGTCTTGAGCGGGGCTGCGGACATCGTCGGGGTACTCCAGGAGCGGCGTGGCCGTAAGCGGGCGCACGTCAAGGGATGGGTTCGGCCGTGAGCGACGCACATGCGTCACCTCCCGGTTGATCCGCCCCTCTGTCCTTTTGCCTGAGAGTTGCCCTGCCAGCTTGCGATGGCAGGTTTGCACCTTCGGCGTCACGGTCCACAGCCTGCCCTCGGGCAGCACGGCGGCCGGATCTCTCCAGAGTGCTGTCTCACCGCGTGCACCGGTAAACGGCACGAGACGGCAAAGCACGACGCGGTAACGGATGCCTGAGCGATTCTGGGCGAATTGCGCCTTCGGCGGCTGCACCGGTAAACCGGCCAGCGCTCTCCCGCGTCATACGTGGACAGCCCCGTAAGAATACCGCGAAAGTGCACCCGCTCAAAATGAAAAATGGCCGGATTGCACCGGCCATTCGTCTTGCGGGTCCTGCCCCGATCGGGGCTGTCCGATCGCGCGCGGCACACGTCGCGGCTCATCGGACTGTCGTCAGGGACGACAGGACCAGATCATCACTTCTTCTTGCCTGCCTTGGCGGCTTCGAAGCGGCGAGCCACTTCTTTCCAGTTCACCACGTTGAAGAACGCGCCGATGTAATCCGGACGGCGGTTTTGATACTTCAGGTAGTAAGCGTGTTCCCACACGTCCAGACCCAGAATCGGGATATTGCCCTTTTCCAGCGGGCTGTCTTGGTTGCCCGTGCTTTCCACGACGAGCTTGCCGGCCGGCGTCACCGACAGCCAGGCCCAGCCGCTGCCGAAGCGCGTCAGGGCAGCTTGCGTGAAAGCTTCCTTGAACTTGTCCAGACCGCCGACGTCGCTGTCGATGGCTTTGGCCAGATCGCCGTCCGGAGCACCGCCGCCTTCAGGCGACAACACGGTCCAGAACAGGCTGTGGTTGGCGTGACCGCCGCCGTTGTTGCGCACCGGACCCTGCAGGTCGGCGGACAGCTTCGAAATTCCGGCCACCAGATCTTCCACGTCGGCGGGCGCGTCCACGCCGGCTTTTTCCAGCGCAGCGTTTACGTTGTTGATATAGGTCTGATGGTGTTTCGTGTAATGAATTTCCATCGTCTGCGCATCGATATGGGGCTCGAGCGCTTTGTAGTCATAGGGCAATTTCGGCAGTGAATAAGCCATGTTCCATCTCCTATATATCGTTCAACAAAAAGGTCGCTCTCAAGGGTAAGCGCCGGGGCCCGGTCAAGGCAAGTATCGCCCTGCTGCACGCCCGGACATTCATCTACCCCTTCATAAGCAACCGCCTAAAAATCATAAGCAAACCGCCGCAAGTCGGATGCCCGTGCGCGTCTGCCTCATAGCGCCCGGCCGCAGGCCGCGCCCGAGGCCCAGGCCCACTGAAAGTTATAGCCGCCCAGCCACCCGGTCACGTCGACCACTTCGCCGATGAAATGCAGGCCCGAATGCGTGCGCGACTGCATCGAGCGCTGATCCAGACCGCGCGTATCCACGCCACCGCGCATCACCTCGGCCTTCTTGTACCCGGCCGTGCCGGTGGGGGTCAGCGACCACCCATGCACATTGTCGGCCAGACGGCGCAGCACCTTGTCCGGCGCGTCGGCCAGCCGCATCGAGGCCATGTCGGGCGCGGGCGCCGTGGACGGCGTCGCCAGCCACTGTTCAGCCAGGCGCTTGGGCCACAAGCCGCCAAGCACCGTCCCCAACTGCTGACGGCTGCCCGACTTGGCCTCGATCAATGCTGCGCCCAGGTCGCCCCCGGGCGCGAGATCGATCCGGATGGGGGTATTGGGCTGCCAATAGCTGGAAATCTGCAGAATCGCCGGCCCCGAGAGGCCACGATGGGTGAAGAGCAGGTCTTCGAGAAACGCCCCGCCGGCGCGTTTGTCGCCGGTGGCCACGCGCGCCTCCAGCGCCACCCCTGACAGGCTGGCAAAGGGTTTCCAGGCGTCGGGTTCGAACGTCAAAGGCACCAGCGCAGGTCGCGGTTCGATTACCTTGTGGCCGAACTGCCGGGCGAGCTTGAGACCGAAATCGGTCGCGCCCAATTGCGGAATGGCCATGCCGCCGGTGGCCACGACCAGCTTGCGCGCAGCGATTGCGCCCTGGTTCGTCTGCAGCGCATAGCCCTCCGGCGTGGCGGCCACGCTGTCCACCCGACACGGCATGCGCCACTGCACGCCACCCGTGCGGCACTCATCGCGCAGCATGTCGATGATGGCTTCGCTCGAGGTATCGCAAAACAACTGACCGCGATGCTTTTCGTGCCAGGCGATGCGGTGGCTTTTGATCAACTGCAGAAAATCCTCAGGCGTATACGCGCTCAAGGCTGAGCGGCAAAACGCCGGATTATCCGAGAGAAAATTGGCCGGCAACGTGCCCAGATTGGTGAAGTTGCAGCGCCCGCCCCCCGAGATGCGGATCTTCTCCGCGAGCTTTTCCGCGTGGTCGATGATGACCACGCGCAAGCCGCGTTGACCGGCCACCGCGGCGCACATCATGCCCGCGGCGCCGGCGCCGATGACGGCAACGTCGAACATCAGTCTTCGATCAAGCAGTCCACGTAGTAGCGCGTGCGGCCATCAGGCATCACTTCGGCGGCCAAGCCGTGCACATACGTTTCGAAACTCGGGAAGCGCTCGTTGAACTCGCGGGCGAACTGCAGGTATTGCACGATCGTGCGGTTGAACCGCTCGCCCGGCACCAGCAGCGGAATGCCCGGCGGGTAAGGCGTAAGCAGCACGCCAGTGACGCGCCCTTCGAGCTGATCGATCTCCACCCGTTCGACTTCGCGGTGCGCCATGCGTGCAAAGGCGTCGGACGGCTTCAACGCCGGCACCATGTCGCTCAGGTACATCTCGGTGGTGAGGCGGGCCACGTCACGGGCGCGATAAGCCTCGTGGATCTGCTGGCACAGATCGCGCAAACCGATGCGCTCGTAGCGGCGGTTCTCGCGGCAGAAGTCCGGCAGGATGCGCCACAGCGGCTGATTGCGGTCGTAGTCGTCCTTGAACTGCTGCAAGGCGGTGAGCAGCGTGTTCCAGCGTCCCTTGGTGATGCCGATCGTAAACAGGATGAAGAACGAGTACAGGCCCGTCTTCTCGATCACGATGCCGTGCTCGGCCAGATACTTCGACACCAGCGCGGCGGGCACCCCCGTCTCGCCGAAGGCGCCGGAGATATCCAGGCCCGGCGTGATGATGGTGGCCTTGATCGGATCCAGCATGTTGAAGTCTTGCGCCAGATCGCCGAAGCCGTGCCAGTGATCGTTGGCTTCGAGCAACCACTCATCGCGGTTGCCGATGCCTTCGGCGGGCAGACGATTGGGACCCCACACGCGGAACCACCAGTCGTTCTTGCCGTAGTCCGACTCCACCTTGCGCATTGCGCGGCGGAAATCCATGGCTTCCTTGATGCTCTCTTCCACCAGCGCGGTGCCGCCCGGCGGCTCCATCATCGCGGCGGCCACATCGCACGAGGCGATGATGGCGTATTGCGGCGAGGTCGACGTATGCATCAGATACGCTTCGTTGAAGATATTGCGGTCGAGTTTGCGGGTCTCGGACTCTTGCACAATGATCTGCGAGGCCTGCGAAATCCCGGCCAGCAGCTTGTGCGTGGAGTGGGTTGCAAACACCATCGCTTCGGGGCTACGCGGACGATCCACGCCGATGGCGTGCATGTCCTTGTAGAACGTGTGAAACGCGGCGTGCGGCAACCAGGCTTCGTCGAAGTGCAAGGTGTCGACGTAGCTGCCGAGCTTTTCCTTGATCATTTCGACGTTGTAGATCACGCCGTCGTACGTGCTTTGCGTGAGCGTCAGAATGCGGGGCTGCTTGTTCGCGACCTTGCGCGCAAACGGGTTGGCCTCGATTTTCTTGCGGATATTTTCGGGTTCGAATTCTTCGAGCGGAATCGGCCCGATGATGCCCAGGTGATTGCGCGTCGGACGCAGAAACACCGGGATCGCACCCGTCATCGTGATGGCGTGCAGAATCGACTTGTGGCAGTTGCGATCGACCAGCACGATGTCGTCGGCAGCCACGTTGGCATGCCAGACGACCTTGTTGGAGGTCGACGTGCCGTTGGTCACGAAGTAGCAGTGATCGGCGTTGAAAATGCGTGCCGCGTTCAGTTCCGATTCGGCGATGGGGCCGGTATGGTCCAGCAACTGGCCCAGTTCGTCCACGGCATTGCACACGTCGGCGCGCAACATGTTCTCACCGAAAAACTGGTGGAACATCTGGCCCACCGGGCTTTTCAGGAACGCCACACCGCCTGAGTGACCCGGGCAGTGCCACGAGTACGATCCGTCCTGCGCGTACTTGACCAGCTCACGGAAGAACGGCGGCGGCAGCGAATCCACGTAGCTGCGGGCTTCGCGGATGATGTGACGCGCCACGAACTCGGGCGTGTCTTCGAACATGTGAATGAAGCCATGCAGCTCGCGCAGGATATCGTTGGGGATATGCTCGGAGGTACGCGTTTCACCGTAGAGGTAGATCGGGATTTCTTCGTTGCGAAAGCGCAGTTCGGCGATAAACGAGCGCAGTTTCTTGATGGCGCTGGCCACGTCCTCGGGCGAATCGGCGTCGAACTCTTCATCGTCGATCGACAGGATGAATGCGCTCGCGCGGCTTTGCTGCTGGGCGAAGGAACTCAGATCGCCGTAGCTCGTCACCCCCACCACTTCGATCCCCTCGGCTTCGATCGCGGAAGCCAGCGCGCGAACGCCCAGACCCGAGGCGTTCTCGGATCTGTAGTCTTCGTCGATGATGATGATGGGGAAGCGGAATTTCATGCGGGCGCTCCTGAGGTAGGCCAAAACGGACGCGAGTGTACAGCGCTATCGTGTCCGTGCGCTGACAATGAACACGCAAAAGGCGTGCAGCAAAAACGAGAGCCCGCCTGAGCGCGGGCCAAATATGAAAAGAGTGCGGAATCGGGCACTAGCGGATCACTTCCGACGTGCGTGCGGCCACGCCGGCCGCGAAACGTTGATAGAACTCGGGCAGCGAGTCGCCGCGGTCGGTACCCCGGGCCGCGTTCTCGACCTTGGAAATGGCGCACAGGCACACATCGAACTCGGGCTCGCCGGTGACGAGCACCACGGGATCGTCGTCGTCGCACACTTCATACAGGCCGCCATGGGCGCGACGCGCCACTTCATACACATACGAGGCGGCACCGAGCGACTGCAGGCTCGACAGCTCAAGTTTGCCCAACGCCGCCTGGCCCAACAGCATGTCGACCGCACGCAGACTGGCCGCGCTGTAATCGAGGACGAGGTCGTCGCGCGCGAAGTCGGCCACGAAACCATCGGCCGCTGCCTGCACGTTCGCCACAAACTCGTCCTGAATCTGTTGGGTGTCGTCCTGGGTGTCGCGCTTGAGAAATTCAAACATCGCTTATCTCCTACGATCGGCCCTGTACAGGCATACAGTCGATTATAGGAACGCCGAGCGCCACGGCGTCGGCAGGAGTGCAGCGGTTTGCATCCGAATGCTTCAGGTGCGCGGCAACGTGACACCACGCTGCCCCTGATATTTGCCACCGCGATCCTTGTACGACGTTTCGCACACCTCGTCGCTTTCGAAGAACAGCATCTGCGCGCAGCCTTCGCCAGCGTAGATCTTGGCGGGCAAGGGCGTGCTGTTCGAAAATTCCAGCGTGACGTGGCCTTCCCATTCGGGCTCGAGCGGCGTCACATTGACGATGATGCCGCAGCGCGCATAGGTGCTTTTGCCCAGGCAAACGGTAAGCACGCTGCGCGGAATGCGGAAATACTCGACCGTATGCGCCAGCGCAAACGAGTTCGGCGGAATGATGCACACATCGCCCTTGAAGTCGACGAACGACTTCTCGTCGAACCGCTTGGGATCGACGATGGTTGAATTGATGTTTGTGAATATCTTGAATTCGTTCGAGCACCGCACGTCGTAGCCATAGCTGCTCGTGCCGTAGCTCACAATGCGCTCGCCCTGGGCGTCGGTACGCACCTGGCCAGGTTCGAAAGGCTCGATCATGCCGCCTTCGGCAGCACGACGAATCCAGCGGTCGCTTTTAATGCTCATGAGGTAACCCGTTTCTAAAGTGACGCATATTTTAACGATGCTGGGCCAATCGTTGGCGGCGGTGCGACCCGCGCGCGCTCAATCATTGAAAAAAGTGCGATAAATCAGCGACAGCCCGTTGACCGAGCCGCCTTTCAAATCGACCGACAGCCGGCGCGACAACGCATAGCTGGCGCGGCCGACGGTTTCGGAGCCGGCCATCGCCTGCTCCACGCTCAGGGTAATCCCATTGGCGAACTTTTTGCTCGCCACCAGGAATTGCGTGGCCAGATCGCTGTCGCTGTCACGGTTGACGTTGCCCGCCACGGTGCGGTCGGGCAGCAGACTGCCCGAACTGCCGATGGCCCCGGAACGCACGCTGACGTCGTCAAGCCCGAATCGCCGATAGAAAGGTTCGCCACCGCCCAGAAGCGCTGTACCCACCGACAGCAGCAGGGCCGTGTCGGCGCCGCTTTCATCGGGGCCGCGGCCCAGAATCAGCCACGACAGCTTTTCGACGTCGTCCACATCGGGGTAGGACACCAGATCGATGCGCGGGCGTTGCGCCGTGCCGACCACGCGCACACCCGCTTCGACCTGCTCGCCGGTGCGCAAGGCTTCGATATCCAGAATCGGGTTGTCCAACGCGCCCTGGAAGGTCAGCGTGCCGCGCCGCAATTGCAGCTTCTGGCCGTAGGCTTCGATCCGCCCACCGCGCGTGCGCAGTGCGCCCACACCGGATAGGCGCCCGTCATCCATAACGATCTGGATATTGCCGATCAAACCCGCATCGAGCCCCATGCCTGTGATGTAGAACCGCGGCCCCATGTCGAATTTAAGGTTCATGCTCATCTGCATGGGCGTGCCGGCAGACGCCTGCGTTTGCGTTCCCGGCCGCACCACGCGCACGTCGTCGTCCAGCGACGGCACACTTTGCAGGATCTCCAGGCTCACCCACCCGGCATCCGCCGTCAGATCGCCAGTGATCGTCACACGCGGCAACGCGGCGTCGATGTTGAGTACGCCCGAGATCATGGCATAGCGGTCGCTACGCTGCAGGGCCGGAAAACGATGGACGTCGACGCGCACGTTGCCGACCGACTCCACCAGATTCCATTTGCCCTTTGCCTCGATGTAGCCACCCTTGGCGCCTTCGTTCTCGGTGATCCAGGTGCGGGTACGCCATTCGTCCGGCATCACACGCAAGGAGGCGGGAAAACGCAGGCTATCGAGGATGACGGTGTTGTCTTCGAGCCGTGCCGAGAGCGTGCCGTCGAACAGGCGCACCCCATCGTCGATACGGATCACGCGCAGTTTGCTGCCGCGGATCGTGCCGCTGGTGCGCCACGGGCCGGCCAGCGTGCCTTGCGTATCGATACTGGCGGTGACGGCACCGCCCAACTCGATCGAGTCGCCGGTAAAGAGGCTCACCCAGGCCAGATCGGCGATGTTGGCATCCAGTTTGGCGCGCAAGGGCTGCTTTTCGTCCAGGGCCAGGCCGTTGAGCATGGCGCTGGCGTTACCCTTTACCGTGCCCATCTTGGCCGTGGCCACGTTGATCGTGGCATCCACCCGGCTGGCCGCGCCGCCGGTAGGCTTGGCCACGAGATCCACGGCGAGCGCTTGCAGATTGAGCGGAATCGGCGGATCGCCCGGGATCATCACGTCGCCATTGCGGCGCGCGATGCGCGCCTGGCCCGACAACGCGTTGGCGAACTTGAGATCCCAGGAGGCGTCCAGCCCAATGCTGCGTGCCGCGTCGCTCGGCCGTGCGTTCACACGCCCGCGCTCGCGCGCCGCCTGCTGGGCGGCATCGGGGTCGAGGGCGCGCATGATGCTCTCGACCAGCGCGGGCGACACGATTGCGTTATCGATGCGGCCCGCCGTTTCCCAACGTCCCGCGCCCCCACGCGACCCGGCGTGCGCGAGCGTCATGCGTTGCTTGTTGGGAAAGCCCACGCCCACCTCGGCAGCACCCACCTGCCACTGCCATTGCGGCGCCTGTGCGTCCGGCAGGAATGCGACCTCGATCTGACGCGCGATGCCCACATCGAATCCTGCGTGGGAGGCTGTGAGCTTGGACAACTGACCGCGCCACCCCACCAGTGCAGATTGAGGATCCGTACCGGCACCCTTGCCCCAGCCGCCGCTGAATGCCAGCGCCGCATCGGCGCGCGCGCGGCCCAAGGCGTTTTCACGGGCGTTGGCCGGCGTGTAACGCGCAGTCAGTTCGCCCTGATGCGAGGCGATGGTGCCGGCAAGCCGGGCCTTCAAATCGGCGCCGCCCGGCAGATCGGGCCAGAAGGCATCGAGCCTCGGCGCCGTCGCCGCCAGCGTAATCGCGCTTTCTGTCGCACCCAAACTGCCCTGTGCCTGCACCTTGTTGGGCCCCAGCCTCAAGTCGATGTCGACGTTATCGATGCGGAACCCCGCCAGCGCTTCGGCTTCGGCGCTTTGCGCCTGCCCGGCGACCGCCGGTGCGGCGAGCGTATCAGTGGCCACGCGTGCCGCCACTTTGCCCGCCAGCGGCTGCTTGTTCCAGCGGCTGCCCTCGGCCACCGTCAGATCCACTTGCGCTTGTTGCAGGGCCGATTGATCGCGCAACTCGGCCGAAAAGGCCAGATCCGTGGTCAACAGTGCCTGCGGCATGCCGCCGCCCGCCAGACGCGCCACGTCAAGACGACGGGTGGCGAGCGTGCCCTTGAGCACATCGCGCACAAACCCTTCCATTTGCTCGGTGGTCCAGTCGACCTGGGCGGTAAGGCCCGAGCCATCGGCCAGGGTGACGGCCGCGTCGGCGCGGCGCAGGGGGAACAACCCGCGCGGCGTGAGATCGGCATTCGCCGCCAAAGTGAGGCCCGAGCCCTCGCCGTCGAGTTTGATGGTCAGGGCGTCGAGCGAGCCGTTCGCGTGCACGGTGACCACCGCCGGGCAGGACGCGCGTGCTGATTCCGCCGCTGAAGGCGCGCCGTCAATGCCCGCCGCCTGGCCTGGCGCTTGAGCGGCAGGCCGCGCGACGAGCGCCGCGTCATAGACCGCTGCCGTGGCGGTCATCGCCCGATACCGGTCGCGCGGCGACAGTGCGGCGGACTTCGCGGGTTTCCCGGCGCCAGCCTTGATCGGCTTGCCGTCCTTATCGCGCGCCAGCGCACGCCCGGCCGGATCCAGATACTGATCCAGACACAGCGGCGAGTCCGCGCCAATGCCGGTGGCCGCTGCAATCAGCCGCGCCTCGAGCGGGTACGGATCGTTGAGCGATGCCAGGTTGATCTCTGCTTGAAGATCGGTCTTGGCGATCGGATGGTCGATATGCAGGCTATTCACGCGCAATTGCGCGCCGTTGCCGTTGGCCGCCAAAGTGGCTTGCAAACGGCTGAGCGATACGGGCAACGGATGCCCATTCTGCGTGAAATTGAATTGGTCGATGGCGAGACGATCGACGGCGATATCCACCGGCAGCGACAGCGGACCCGCAGGCCCCGCATCTTCCTCGGCCGGCTTATCCGTATCGGAAAGCGCAACTGTCAGGCTTTTGGCCGACAGCGCGCGAACGTGTACGCGGCGGGCATTGAGCGCCTTCCAGTCCACAACCAGATTCAGGTCGTCGATCGCCACATCCACGCCCGGCAGCTTGATCGCCAGACGTTGCGCCGAAACGCCCTCGAGCAGCGTGCCGGACACGCCTACGGCCTCGCCGTCCAGCTGATTGGCGGCGGTGGTCAGCAGAATCCGCGTGCCGGTTTGCGTGCCCATCGCCCAGAAGGCGAATCCCAACACCACCGCCAGCAACAGCACCATCGCGGGCAGCGTCCACACCAGAAGCCGCCGCAGCAGTTTGCTCAATCCATTCAAAACGCCAGACCCAAGGAAAAGTGCAGCCGGAGATCGCGTTCGCGCTGCCCCCAGGCCACGTCAAGAAACAAGGGCCCGGCAGGTGTACGCACCCGTCCCCCCACGCCATAGCCGATCGCCATTTTCATATCGCCGAAAGACTCGGCGGCGTCGCCCGCGTCGACGAACACGCCTACCCCGAAACGCTCATCGAAGTAGTGGTCGTACTCGACGCTGGCGACCGCCAGCGCGGGCGCACCCACCGTGGCGTCGCCCCGTTTGGTGCCGATGCTTTGATAGCGATAGCCCCGGATCGAGCGTGCGCCACCGGTACGAAAACCGAAATCGTCAGGCACGCTGACCCGTGCCGCCGACCACACCTTGCCCACTTCGGCCCGCGTCGTCAGGACGTCGCGTTCGCCGATCGGCCACCATTTCTGCGCCCGAGCGCGCAGCCGGGTAAACGGCTCGCCGTTGTCCAACGTCACGCCCACGCCGGTGCCCAACGAAATCAGGTTGCCCTCGCGCGGGTCGTATTTGCTGTTCACGTCGCGGCGCAGCCATTCGGCGGTGGCCGTCAACGTGGGCAGGTTGTAGGGCTTTTCACCATCGATTTCGATGCGATCGTGCGCGGCAAGCAAGCCCCACCGGTTTTCGTATTCGACCCGGCTGCCGTCGCCGGCCGCGCGTTCACGCAACCGCGTGGCGCCCAGCGCGAACCGCGTCACTTTCAAGCCCTCGATATCCGACCGGTCGGCCAGCACACCCACGCTATCCTTGTTGCCCTTCTGGTCGGGCGGCAACCCGATGTCGGCGTAGGCCCGCTGGCGCAGCCGATCCAGGCCGATACCCGTCTCCAACGTGACCGGTTGCCCCAGCACGACGTTCTGCCGGTACTGCGTTTCGAGCCGCACACCCGCGCTATCGTCCACGCCGATCGACGCCGACAGCCGCTTGGGCGGCGCCTCGACGACCCGAACGCGCACCGGCAAGGTAATTTCGCCATTGGGATCGACCGCTTCGGCCGCGCGCCCATCGCGGCCACCGGCCACGCGCGCGTCGCCACGCGGCGAGGTTGGATCTTGCCCTCCCACCGACAGGCCATCCTTGGCGGGTCCCGCGGCCGCTTGCTGGGCGTCCCGCGCATTGCCGCGCTCGTCCGGCGCCTCGCCGGCCTGCGGCGACATGTCCGGCCCGCCGGGGCGCTGCAGCGACACGAAGGCTCCGCGGAAAAACGACGTGCCTTGCAGATCCTGCTGCCAGGTGTCCAGCTTGTCCTGGTCGTAAGCCGCGCCGGGGCGATAGCGGATATAGCGTCCGATCAGCGAATCGGGCACGCGGTTCAGCCCGGTGGTTTCGAGCTCGCCCATCTTCACGGCAGGCCCACTATTGATATCCACGCGCAACCGCACTTCACCGGCGTCCGGATTCACCGCAGCCTCCGATGACGTCATCCTGGCCAGCAGAAAATCCTTGCTCGACACCGAATTGAGCAACTCGGACTTGGCCTTGTTCCAGTCGGCATTGATGAAGGGGCGGCCCTCTGGCAACAGCCACGCGCGGCGCAAGGCGGCAATCCGCTCGGCATAATCGTCGCCGGTGATGCGGCCCGCGAAGGTGAGATCCACCCCGGCAATCGTCGAGCGTTTGCCTGCCTTGATGCTGATGTTCCAGGTTTCGCCAAGGGCGTCGGTATCCGGCTCGAGCGTGACCTCAGAAGCAAAATAGCCTTGTGTGGTGAGCGCCGTCTGCGTGGCATCGCGGGCCCGGCGGCGCAAGCGGTCGGCTTCGCCGCCGTCCTGATCCTCGGCCTGCGTGGCGATCACGTTCACCGCCTGCGTGATGACTTGCAAAGATTGCGGGGTGACCCCGCCCGGGTCGATCACGATCTCGGGCTTTTTGGCGTGGACCGCGTTACCCCATAGGGCCAGAACCAATGCGAAGGTGGAGTGGGTCTTCCAATGCATAACGATTAAGACGCGGCCACGACCGGCGGAAACATACCGGCGCGGTCACGCGGCAACGCCGCCACACCGATGGCCACACGGCGGGCGATCCGCCGATAGGCCGCAGCGGCCTCGCTATCGGGCGCGGCCACGACGGTGGGGTTGCCCGCATCGGCCTGCTCACGAATCGACATCGTGAGCGGCAGGCCGCCCAGCCAGGGCGTGTCGTATTGCGCAGCCATGCGCTCGCCGCCGCCTTCGCCAAAAATGGCTTCGGCGTGGCCGCAGTTCGAGCAGATGTGCATCGACATGTTTTCGACCACACCCAAAATGGGCACTTCGACCTTCTCGAACATCTTCAGCCCTTTACGCGCGTCAAGCAAAGCGAGATCTTGCGGCGTACTGACAATGACCGCGCCCACCACAGGCACTTTTTGTGCCAGGGTCAAGGCGATGTCGCCGGTGCCGGGCGGCATATCGACGATCAGATAGTCCAGATCGCGCCAGTTGGTTTGCCGCAGCAGTTGCTCCAGCGCCTGCGTCACCATCGGGCCGCGCCAGATGGCGGGCGACTCGGGATCGATCAAAAAGCCGATCGAGTTGGCCTGCAACCCATGTCCCATCAGAGGTTCCATGGTCTTGTTGTCGGTACTCTCAGGCCGACCGTCGATGCCCAGGATCGTCGGCTGACTGGGGCCGTAGATATCGGCATCCAGAATACCCACCGACGCGCCATCGGCCGCCAGCGCCAGCGCCAGATTGGCCGCCGTCGTGCTCTTGCCCACGCCACCCTTGCCCGACGCGACCGCCACGATGTTACGGATATTGGGCAGCGGCTTTAACCCGCGCTGCACCGCGTGCGTCGCAACTTTCCAACGGATCGACACGTGTGCGCCCGGTGCACCGGCCTGGGCCAGGGCTGCATTGGCGGCGTTGGACAACGCCACGCGGGTCGCTTCACCGACCGGATAGCCAAGCGCCACGCCGATTTTCAGTGTATCGCCGGTTTGTTGCACGTCGCGCGCATCAATGGAAAACGCCCAGCCGTCTCCGGTTTCGGGATCGGTCACAGTGCGTAACGCATCCCGTATTTGTTCGATCGTCAAACTCATGTCACTATGGTTCCGTAGACAACTTCATATTCGCAGCGATGGCAATCCCCTAAGGATAGCGGATCGTGGGAACCAATCCCGCCATCGAGGCTCATACTCTCATGACTGATACGATTTCTCGCTTAGTACAGGGCGTCTTGTTCGCCATGCTTGCCGTGATCGGCATGGGCATGGCGCTGGTCTTCATGATCTCCACCGCGATTGCGGTGGGCGTCCTTTATATCGTGGCCCGCGTCCGCGGCAAGCCCTTTGGCGTACGCGCCTATTGGGATCAACGTCGCGGCGGCCCGAAAAAGCCCGGATTCGGCGATGCGGCCGGCGGTTTTGCCGCCAAGGGCCCGTTCGCCCGCCAATCCACGCCCAAAACGCCCCGCAAAGACATCATCGATGTCGAGGTACGCGAGGTGCAGTAAACCGGGTGGCGGGGCGCGCTTCTATGCAGCGCGCCCGTTTTTCTTCATGCGGCAGCATTGGGGAAGTCGTCCGATTTGAACGGCATCCGGGGTGCATTTTGGATGCAAGTCGCACGCCTCTCGCGCGGCTTGCATTTCGTGCCCTAAAATAGCGGGTTGACGTCTTACTCGTTGATCCGCCACATGTCTCGCACCCTTTTCGTTACGACCGCACTGCCGTACGCCAACGGCTCCTTCCACATCGGCCACATCATGGAATATATCCAGGCCGATATCTGGGTGAGGTCAATGCGAATGGCAGGGCACACCGTGCACTTCGTCGGTGCCGACGACGCGCACGGCGCACCGATCATGCTCAAGGCCGAAAGCGAAAACATCACGCCGCAGGCGCTGGTGGCCCGCTATGCCGACGAACGTCCCAAGTACCTGAACGGCTTCAATATCCGTTTCGACCACTGGCACAGCACCGATTCGGCCGAAAACGTCGCGTTGTCGCAGGACATCTATCGCGCCCTGCGCGAGGCCGGCCTGATCGACACCCGCACCATCGAACAATTCTACGATCCGGTCAAAGGCATGTTCCTGGCCGACCGGTACATCAAGGGCGAGTGCCCGAAGTGCCACGCCAAGGATCAGTACGGCGACTCGTGTGAAGTCTGTGGCGCCGTCTATGCGCCCACCGATCTCATCAATCCCTACTCCACGCTCACGAATGCCACGCCGGTGCTCAAGCAGTCGGAGCATTTCTTTTTCAAGCTCTCGGATCCGCGCTGCGTAGCCTTCCTGCAGGACTGGACCACGGGCAGTAATGCCGTGGGCGCCAAGCGTCTGCAATCCGAAGTGCTCGCCAAAACGCGCGAGTGGCTGGGTGGCGAGGATGGCGAAGCGAAGTTGGGCGATTGGGATATTTCTCGCGATGCGCCCTACTTTGGCATCGAGATCCCCGATGCGCCGGGCAAGTATTTCTACGTGTGGCTGGACGCCCCGGTGGGCTACCTCGCCTCGCTCAAGGCCTACTGCCAATTGAAGGGGCTCGATTTCGATGCCCTGCTCGACCCGGCCGGCGCCACCGAACAGGTGCATTTCATCGGCAAGGACATCATTTACTTCCACGCCCTGTTCTGGCCCGCGATGCTCAAATTCGCCGGCCGCAAGACGCCGGACGCGCTGAATGTGCACGGTTTCATTACCGTCAGCGGCGAAAAGATGTCCAAGAGCCGCGGCACCGGCATCTCGCCCCTGCGCTATCTCGACCTGGGCATGAATCCGGAATGGATGCGCTACTACATCGCCGCCAAGCTCAACGCACGCGTCGAGGATCTCGACTTCAATCCCGACGACTTCATCGCTCGCGTCAATAGCGATCTGGTCGGCAAGTACGTCAACATCGCCAGCCGCGCCGCCAACTTCGTCACCAAGCACTTTGACGGCAAGCTGGCCTTCGTGGGCGATACCGATGCAATGGTGCAAGAGCAGACGGCGTTGGCCGACAGCATTCGCGCCGGTTTCGAAGCGCGCGAATTCGGCCGCGTGATTCGCGACATCATGGCCTACGCCGACCGCATCAATCAGGCGTTCGACGCCGCCCAGCCGTGGCTGCTCGCCAAGGGCATCGAGGGTGCCGACGACGCCACCCGCGCGAAGTTGCAAGATATCTGCTCGCGCGCACTGGCTGGCTTCAAGGCCGTTTCGGTCATGCTCACGCCGGTGCTGCCCGCGCTCACCGACCGCGTCGCGCAGGAACTGTTCGGCGCTGAGCAACCCTTCGTCTGGGCGGATTCAGGGCAACTGCCGCAGGCAATCGCCCCGTTCAAGCATTTGATGCAACGCGTCGACCCCAAGATGCTCGACGATCTGTTCGAGCCCCCGGCCGGTGCCGTGGTGGCAGGCGCCACAGCCGCCGCGGTGGCGGCAAAGGCGGCCAAACCGGCGCAAGCTGCGACGTCCAGCCCCGCAGCCACGCCTGGAGATGGCACGGTTACCGCAGACGGCGTCTTGCCCGGCGGCGAAGCCATCGCCCCCATCATCACGATCGATGATTTCGCCAAAATCGACCTGCGCATCGCCAAAATCGTCGATTGCGTCGCCGTTGAAGGCTCCAAGAAGTTGCTGCAGCTAACGCTGGACGTGGGCGAAGGCCGCCATCGCAACGTGTTCTCGGGCATCAAATCGATGTACGAACCGCAGGACCTGATCGGCAAGCTCACGGTGATGGTTGCCAATCTGGCGCCGCGCACCATGAAGTTCGGCGTCTCGGAAGGGATGGTGCTCGCCGCCAGCCACGCCGATGGCAAGGCCGACCCCGGCATCTATGTGCTGGAACCGTTCACGGGCGCCAAGCCGGGGATGCGCGTGGGATAAGGTTTACGGCGCCAGCCGCGCAGGCGCCAAACCCGGATCCAGCGTTTCGCGGTCGTCGAACACGAAGCAATTGCCGCGGTATCCGGCGCCGTCGGTTTCCTCGAAGTATTTGAGGATGCCGCCCTCGAGTTGATAAACGTTGTCGATCCCTACCTCGGCCATCAGCAATGCCGCTTTCTCGCAGCGAATGCCGCCGGTACAGAAGCTCACTACCGTCTTGCCGGCCAGCTCGTCACGGTGCGCGCGCAGCGCTTCCGGAAACTGCGTAAAGCGATCGATGCGCCAGTCGATGGCGTTCTCGAAGGTGCCGGCATCCACTTCGAAGGCATTGCGCGTATCGAGCATGACGATCGGACGCCCTGTATCGTCGCGGCCCTCGGCCAACCATCGCGAAAGCGTTTTGGCATCCACGCTGGGCGCGCGGCCCGACTCCGGCTTGATCGCCGGATGGTCCATGCGGATGATCTCGCGCTTGAGCCGCACCCGCATTTTTCGAAATGGTGTGCTGTCCGACGTGCTGTACTTGGGCTCGATATCGGCGAATTCAGGGCGCGCGCGCAGCCCCCTCATGAAGGTGTCGATACCGCGTTGCGTTCCCGCCAGGAACAGATTGATGCCCTCGGGCGCCAGCAATATCGTGCCTTTCAACGAACAGGCGGCAGTTTCGTCCACGAGTTGCGCGCGCCAAACAGGCAGATCGTTGAGGCTGACGAACTTATAGGCGGCGATATTGACGATAGGGTCGGACATGAGCGGCACGCATACGAAAGGCCGCCTTGCAAAGGCGGCGAAGCGCATCATTTTAAGTCACGATGCCGCCTGCCCGGCAAACCTCAATACCCCACCACCTGCCGCTCGACGATCCGGTCCAGTACCCAGCGCGTGGCAATCGCATCCTGCGGCGGATTGGCATCCGTGGTTTCGGTCACGCTGATGCGGTAGATCACGCCCGGCCGGTATTCGAAGCCGGCAATCTCGCCATACCAAAGTTGCCAGGGCTGGCTTTCGTTATCGCGCACCTGATAGCAGGTGGTTTGCATCACGCCCGTTGAGCACGGTGCGCGTTGCGCATTCACGTACACCAGTTTGGTCGCGCCCGGCTGGCCGCCCACAGCCGGATCCTGGCGGCGGGCGAAGTCGAGGATGTCACCGTTATCGAGTGTCAGCGTCAGTCGGGTAGGACTGCTGTAGTTATCGACCGACGAGGCCACGATGCGCGTGAGACCGGCCAGATAATCGCGCTCCAGGGCCGAGGTCGCCGGCGACGCGCACGCCATCAGGGTGGCGGCGGGCTGGGCGGTCAGAATCAGCAACCCATTGGCCACCGTGTAGTCTGCAGAATAACTATTGCAGCCCGCAAAGCCGTTGATACGGCGTTGTCCCTGCGTGTGCGTGAATGCGATGGTCAGGGGCCGGCTACCCAGGTCCGGCGCGACCGGTTTGGCCGCGGATGCAGTCGGACGGCTTGCAGCCTTGCCGGTTTTGGCGACATTGGCTGCATTGGTCTTGCGCGTCGCTGGGGGCGGCACCGTCGCCGATACCGGCCGTGCGGCCACTGGCGTGGGGATCGCGCGCGATGCACCGCCCACGCTCGTCCAGCGCACGAGTTCCCAGGACGTTTGCGCCAGATAGTCCGACGCCTCGGCCGGCTGGAATCGCGCCGCCGGCACCACATCATTGCGACCGTTGTAGGACGACGCGCAGGCGGCGAGCGACGCACACAGCGTCGCCAGAACAAGGGTTCGCAATGTGCGGGTGCGCGTCATGGTCAATCTCGGCTGGAGGGATCGGCGCGGCGGGTGAACGTAAGCACGTCACCGTCCGAAATCGTAAACGTCATCTGACGCGGGGCACCGGCATTGTCGAGGGCAAACTTCGATACCTTGCGCAGCGCCTGCATGTACGACACTTCGAGCGCGTTGCGGGCCGCGTCGGCGCACGCCATGCGGGTGCTGGTGGGTGCGGTGATCGTCATGCGGCCCTTTTCAAGCTTGTAGCCGCCCATGTAGCGGTTGCAGCCCGAAAAACCCGCCACGCGGTAATCGCGCTGACGCACCAGAAAATCGATATGAATCGGCTCGCCGCCCGCAGGCGTGGTCAACGCCCGAATGCTGCCATCCGGATTTTTCCAGCTGGTGAGTTCCCAACTGGTCTGTGCCAGCGAATCCGACGTGGTAGCGGCATTGGCGGCCGCAGGCCCCTCCGCTTCCGCCCGGCCCGTTTGCGTGGCGCAACCCGCCATCGCCGCCGCGAACACGGCAACTCCCAACACTCGCGATAAGGCGCGGACTTGCATCGTTACTTCTCCTGGCACCCTGCATGAGCGCTTCCGCCCCTATTGTAGAAGCGCGCCGCGCTACCATTGTGATCCACTTGTAAACGCACGCGACAGCGCCGCGTCTCCCGAGCCGCCTCATGAACCTCGCCCGCCTCGATCTCGTCACCCTGTCTCTGTACGTGGCCGTCGCCCGGCTGGGCAGCATCTCGGCGGGCGCGCGTCACATGCATCTGGCAGTAGGCGCGGCCAGCAAGCGCATTTCCGATCTCGAAGCGGCACTTGGCACCACATTGCTCTATCGCAGCGCTGGGGGCGTGCACCCCACCGATGCCGGCCTGGCCTGCCTCGATCATGCGCAACGCGTGTTGAAGGAGGTCGAGCAACTGGCCGGCACCTTGTCTGACTACGCCGACGGCGTGCGCGGGCAGGTGCGCATCGCGGCGAATACGTCTTCGATTACACAGTTCTTGCCTGACGATCTGGCGCGCTTCATGGCTGAACACCCGGCCGTGCGTATCGACCTCGAAGAACAGAACAGTGACGAAGCCGTGGCCGCGGTGCATGACAACCGTGCCGACATCGGCATCTTCGCCGACCGCATGCCGTCGGGCGATTTGGTCACGTTTCCTTATCGTCAGGACGAACTGGTGGTGGTCGTACCCGAGGCGCACCCGCTGGCCACCCGTCCCCGGGTGGCATTTGTGGACACGCTGGACTACGACCACGTCGGCCTGCCGCCGGCCACCTCGCTGGCGTTGCGCCTGGCGGCTGAAAGCACCCGGCTCTCGCGCACGATCACATTGCGCATCCAGGTGCGCAGCTTCGACGCGATTTGCCGCATGGTCGGCGCCACGCGCGGTGTCGGCATCCTGCCGCGCATCGCCGCCGAGCCGCACGCGCGTTCGATGCAACTCAAACTCATCGCATTGACCGACGAATGGGCTCATCGGGGCCTGCTCCTTGGCGTACGCGATCTGGAATCGCTTGCCGTGCCGGCCCGATTGCTTCTCGCGCACTTGAGAGCGACGGGGTGAGTGACATGCAACGGACTGGCTTGCCGGACAAGATGCTGCTGTGCCGGCAACGGGCCAAACTTCGGACACTGGGCTGATTAAAGGCTTGGGACGACGCGTTGAGGGTGGACGCTGACCTGAGTGCGTCGCGCCGAGCCACATCAACCAATGGCGCTCGCCTTTCGCGAACCGCGAAAGCCCCCTTCGCCGATCGTCCATTCCAAGCCGACCTGCGCTCGGGCACACTCGCCTCATAACGATTCCAACTATTCGGAGACATCATGGCGCGCCAGATTCTGTCCGGCATTCGCGTGCTGGAGTTGGGCCAACTCATTGCCGGCCCCTTTGCCGCCAAAACGCTGGCCGACTTCGGGGCCGACATCATCAAGATCGAGCCCCCCGGCAATGGCGATCCGCTGCGCAAGTGGCGCATGCTGCACGAAGGCACGTCGGTCTGGTGGGAGTCGCAGTCGCGCAGCAAGCAATCCGTGTGTGTGGATCTGCGCCAGGCCGAAGGCCAGGAAGTGGTGCGTTCGCTGGCGGCTCAAGCCGACGTGTTGATCGAGAATTTCCGCCCGGGCACCATGGAAAAGTGGGGCCTGTCGTGGGAAACGTTGCACGCGCTCAACCCACGCCTGATCATGTTGCGCATCTCGGGCTACGGGCAGACCGGTCCCAAGTCGCAAGAGCCGGGGTTCGCTGCCATCGGCGAAGCCATGGCGGGCTTGCGCTACCTTAACGGCGAGCCGGGCCGTGCGCCGGTGCGCGCCGGGTTGTCGCTGGGCGACACCATCGCCGGCCTGCATGGCGCCCTGGGGGTGCTGCTGGCCCTGTACGAACGTGATGCGCGCGGCGGCCAAGGCCAGGTCATCGATGCGGCGTTGTACGAGAGCATTTTCAACCTGACCGAAAGCCTGCTGCCCGAGTACTCGGTGTTTGGCGCGGTGCGCGAACCGGCAGGTGCGGCCTTGCCCGGCATTGCGCCGTCCAACGCCTACCCCAGCCATGACGGCACCTTCGTGCTGATCGCCGGCAATGGCGACGGCATTTTCACGCGCCTCATGCAGATGATCGGGCGTCCCGATCTCGCCGCCGATCCGGGCCTGGCACGCAACGATGGCCGCGCGGCCCGTGTGGTCGAGCTCGATGCCGCGATTGCCGCCTGGACCTCCACTCGCGATATCGAGACCATCCTCACCGCCATGCGCGAAGCGGGCGTGCCGTCCGGCCGCATCTATTCGGTGGCAGACATCGCTCAAGACCCGCACTTTCAATCACGGGCAGCCATCGCACACATTACCTCGGCCGCCGGCGCCGAAGTGGATATGCCTGCCGTCTTTCCGTTGCTCTCCCAAAACCCTGGCGCGATCCGTCATCGTGCGCCCGTGCTGGGCGAGCACACCGATGCCGTCCTGCGCGACGCAGGTATCGACGAACCCACCATCGCCAAGCTGCGCCAGGCAGGAGTCATCGCATGAACCGCGGTTCCGCCCTCATCGAAGTCAACGAAGTCGGCCCGCGCGACGGCCTGCAAATCGAACCTGTGTTCGTGGCAACGGACGACAAGGTCGCATTCGTCGATGCCCTGTCAGCCTGCGGGTTCAAACGCATCGAGGTCAGCAGCATGACGTCGCCCAAGGCCATTCCGGCGCTGGCCGATGCGCAGGATGTGCTGCGCCGAATTCGGCGCGCGCCCGGCACGATCTATACCGCGCTGATTCCCAATGTGCGCGGTCTTGAGCGCGCATTGGAAGTGGGCGTGGACGAGATGAACCTCGTCATGTCGGCCAGCGAAACGCACAACCGCGCCAACCTGCGCATGACGCGCGAGCAATCGTTGGGCGAGCTGCTCGCCATCCTGAAGTACGCCCGCGCGCACGGCGATGTGCCCTGCAACGTCTCCTTGTCTACCGTGTTTGGCTGTCCATTCGAGGGCGACATCGCACCGGATGACGTCATGACGCTGGCCACACGATTGGTCGATGCCGGCGCACGCGGCATCACGCTGTGCGACACCACCGGCATGGCGTTTCCCAATCAGGTCGCTGCGCTGTGCGAACAGGCCGCGCACACGTTGGGACCCGACATCGCCCTTACCCTGCACCTGCACAACACGCGCGGCATGGCGCTGGCCAACGCCGTCGCAGGCTGGCAAACCGGCATTACGCGTTTCGATGCGGCCGTCGGCGGTCTGGGCGGTTGCCCGTACGCGCCCGGCGCAAGTGGCAACGTCAATACCGAGGAACTCGTGCACATGTTTGCGTGCATGGGGGTGGACACCGGCGTCGATCTGCCGGCGCTGCTCAACATTGTTGCCACGCTTCCCGATCTCGTACAGCGCAACATGACCACGCCATTGCTCGCTGCCGGCCCCCGCCTTCAAACGCATCCCGCACCGGCTTGGCTGGCCGAGCGGTTTCCGGCTTGACGATGATCATGCGCCGGCAACGATTTTTTGATCGCTCTTTCGATCGCGCTTTCGTCGCTCCCCCGTGCGGACATGACCGCACCACCTTGCGCCGTGCGCTGACTTGAACCTCACCGATTTCGCCTTTCATCCTTTATTGCCGCTTTACCGATCCCACATAAAAATATCGGAGACAACCCCATGACATCCTCTTTCACGCCTCGCGTCGTCAAACTCGTTGCTGCCCTCGCCGGCACCACCGTGCTATCGCTTTCGTCAGTCGCCCAAGCGGAATATCCCGAGCGCCCCGTCTCCCTGATCGTATCGGCCGCAGCCGGCGGCACGACGGATATCGCCGCGCGCCTGATTGCACAGCCTCTGGGCGAAGCGCTCAAGCAAAGCGTGGTCGTGGATAACCGGCCTGGCGCCGCCGGCGGCATTGCCGCCCAGGCCGTCAAACGCGCCGATCCCGATGGCTACACGTTGATGCTGCAGTACTCCGGCTTCCAGGTCATCACGCCCACGATCCAGCCCAACGCCGGCTGGGATCCGATCGCCGATTTCGCGCCCGTCGCCAATATCCTTTCCGCCCCGCAAGTGGTGGTGGTGCGCCCCGATCTTCCCATCAACTCGATGAAAGAACTGGTGGCCTACGCCAAGGCCAATCCGGGCAAGTTGAACTATGCCTCTTCGGGCAACGGCTCGCTGCAGCATGTGGCCACCGAACTGCTCAACCAGCAGGCCGACATCAAGATCACCCACATTCCGTACAAGGGCACGGGTCCGGCCTTGAACGATTTGCTGGGCGGTGCGGTCGACATGACCATCACCACCCCGCCGCCGCTGATTCCGCAGATCAAGGCGGGCAAGCTGCGCGCGCTGGCCGTCACGGGCGACAAACGCTTGCCCAGTCTGCCTGACGTGCCCACGGCCGCCGAAGCCGGCTTCCCCGATCTGCTCGTGTCGTCGTGGTTCGCCATCTACGCCCCGGCCAAAACGCCGAAGCCCGTGATCGACAAGCTCGCCGGCGAAGTCGAAAAAATCATGAAAACGCCCGCGTTCCAGCAAAAAGCGCAGGATCAGGGCGCGGAAGCCGACTTCAAAGGTCCCGCTGCGCTGGCCCAATATACGAAAGAAGAACTCGATCGCTGGGCCAAAGTGGTCAAGGCCGGCAACATTACCGCTGGCAACTAACGGTATGAAGGGTGCACCGCCAGCTCCCGACGGGTATGCAGCGTGCTGAATCATCGGTTAACCGAGCGCGTCGCCCATGGTGACGCGTTTCCTTTTCAGAACAAGGAGAACCGTATGAGCCTGATGAATACCGTCAAGGACGCCCTGGGCGTCGATCCTTCAAGCAACGCCGATCCCGACATGGGTCGCGTGCTCGAGGCGCTCAAGGCGCGCGATCCCAAGCCGATCGAAGATTGCTCGCCCGAGGAAGCGCGCGAGCAACCCACGCCCAGCGACGCGGTGGCCGACATCATGCAAGCTGATGGATTGTCGGCTGACGTGCCCGGTGTAACGAGCGAAGACATCACCATTCCCGGCCCGGGCGGCAGCAACCCCGCGCGCGTTTATCGTCCGCAAGGCACCGGCCCCTTCCCCGTCATTCTGTACTTTCACGGTGGCGGATGGGTCATCGCCGACATCGACGTCTACGATGCCACGCCGCGCTCGATCGCGGCGCAAACCGGTGCCATCGTGGTCTCGGCCGAGTATCGTCGTGCGCCGGAACACAAGTTCCCCGCTGCGCATGACGATGCCAACGCCGCCTACGCATGGTTGCTTGCCAATGCAGCGTCGATTGGCGGCGACCCCTCGCGCATCGCGCTGTTGGGCGAAAGTGCCGGCGGCAACCTGGCGATCAACGTGGCCATTCATGCTCGCGATACCGGCCTGCAGGCACCGGTTCATCAGGCGCTGATTTACCCGGTGGCCAGCAACGATATGAGCTCCGACTCATATCACCAGAACTCGAACGCCAAGCCGCTCAACAAAGACATGATGAAGTGGTTCGTCAAACACGTGATCCGCACCGACGCCGACAAGGACGATCCGCGCATCAACGTGGTGGCCGCCAATCTTCAAGGTTTGCCGGCCACGACAGTGGTCACGGCGGGCATCGATCCCCTGCGCTCGGATGGCGACAAGCTCACCGCCAAACTCACGTCCGCCGGCGTGCCTACCCAGCAATTCGACTATCCCGGCGTCACGCATGAGTTCTTCGGGATGGCCGCTGTGGTGAGTGCGGCCAAGGATGCGCAGAATACGGTGGCGCAAGGACTGAAAGCCGCGTTCTAAAGCAGCAAACCTGTAAATTGCAAACAATTGTCTGCCGCCTGATTTTGGGCGGCAGCGCGGATTCGACGGTCCCTGTACCGGAGATCCGAATCCACGAATTCAACCGCGGAAAAACCGTGCACGTGAAATTCGACGCCAGCACCCAGGAGGTCGCGATGGAACTGGACACACCTCGGTCACATTAACCCCTTACCGTGTGCGATAGGCGCGCGGCGTCTGGGCCGCGGCGGACCGCAATCGTGCGACAGCCGCTCGGGGCCTGCTTGCATGTACGGGGTCACCCAATGGATCGCAACGATTTCTTCGCCCACATCGCGCACGGCCGCATCATTCGGAACGCCGACTGTCGAGGATGGGATCTGTCGGACACCGACTTGTCTGGCGCGCACTTCGATAACGTCGATTTCGCAGGTGCCGACCTCACCGGCGCGATGCTTGACGATACCCAGTGGCAGCATTGCGAGCTCTCGGATGTGGCGCTCGAACGCGCGCGATTGGTTGAAACGCGGTGGTTTCGCTGCGATCTTTCGCGCGTAAATGCCACGGCCGCGCACATCGAAAGCTGCGCATTCGTCGAGAGCGCTTTCACCGATACCCGCTTCGCGGGCGCCGACATCAGCTGGACGACGTGGTCGGATTGCGATCTCAAGCGTACCGACCTGCGCTGCGAACGCCTGGAACGCGCGACCCTGCTGCGCAGCCAGATGGGTGGCGTGACGTTGCGCGACACGCGCTTATCGTTCGTGGTGTTTCACGATCTTGATCTACGTCGCGTAGACCTCACCGGCGCGGCGTTCGACGACGTTACCTTCATGCAATGCAACCTGACCGCAAAAAGGTTGAGCGGGCAGTTTTTTCATCACTGCCGATTTACCGATTCATTGCTTGAAAACGCGGATTTCTCGAATGCCCGACTCGGTGCCTGCACATTCGAGAACGCCATGCTTCGGCAAGCACACTTCGACGGCGCATCGGGCGCACACGCGCAGTTTTCGCACGCAGATCTATCAGGCGCGCAATTTTGCCGCGCTCAGTTTCAGCAGGCGGTGTGGTCAGACGCCAAACTGGACGAAGCCAACTTCGATCATGCGGCGCTCACAGCGAGCGTGTTTCATCGCGCACGCTGCGCACGGGCATCGTTTCATCACGCCCTTCTGGACGATGCGGACATGTCGATGGCCGATCTCAGCGACGCCGACTGCAGCGGCGCAAGCCTGACCGGCACGCGGATGCATCGTGCGATGGTGGCGGGCGTGCAATGGGCGACGCGCCATGACGCAGAAACAACCATTTCGGCATAGCACGAATCGTCACCCGGCTGCAGCGTGTGAAACCAGGCGGTTTGCAGGCTGTCTTTCAACGAACATCTGTGCGATGTCGTGATTCGAGCCTCAGTTGCGCTGCGGCCCCGATCGCAGCACGATCTCCGTAATTTCCGAAGGCCGGCCCAACCGGATCGGGAAGCCGGGCCATAACCCGCTGCCGTTGCTCACGTACAGCACCATGTCGTTGACTTGATACTGCCCGGAGACGAATCCTTCGTTCACCATTTGCGCGACCACATGCACGCCCAGGATCTGCCCGCCATGGGTGTGACCCGACAACTGCAGATCGACGCCGGCCGCCGCATTGGCGACCGCGCCCACCGGGCGATGGCTCAACAGGATCACGGCGTCGTCTTTCGACGTTTCCGTTAACGCAGCGGTGAGGTCGGGTTCCGGCTGGCCCACCATCGTCGCAGCACGATCGGTGATGCCTGCCACCACAAGATGTTGTCCGGCACGAGTGAGCGTGACGTGCTCGTTGAGCAGCATGCGCAGCCCCAGGCGCTGAAAAGCCGGCACCCAACGCACATACTCGGCGTAGTACTCGTGATTGCCCGGAATCGCGAGCACGCCATCGGCGGCGCGCAACTGCTGAAGCGGCTGCACATCCGCCGCACGTGCCTCAACGGTGCCGTCCACCAGATCCCCGGTAATCACGGTCAGGTCCGGTTTGAGCGCATTGGTGCGCTCGACCACTTCTTTCATCCACGGCCCCTGCAGCAGTCGGCTGGCATGCAGGTCGGTCAGTTGCACGACGCGATAGCCATCGAACGCCGCGGGCAGGCCCGGCATGGCGATCTCGATGGTTTTGACATCGGGCACCCGCACGGCTTGCCACACCCCAACGCCACTGAGCACCACCGCAATGGCGCCCAGCGCCGCACTCACGCCGCCATGGGCGAGGACGCGCCTGCCCTTGTCGCGCGAGATTGCGAACGTTATGCCGCCCACAATATCCCGTATCAACAGCAGGATGCCGAGCAGGATCAGCGCGCCGAACGCCCAGCCCAGCACCACCAGTACCTGATGCGGCACCTCGGGCGAAGCCATCGTGCCGAAGAAATTGCGCGTGATCAGATGATGCTCGGCGGCAAGCAGCACGAGCACAGCGAGCGCCACGCGCGCGGCCTTGCTCCAGCGCAACGGCCAGACGAAACGCCAGATCACATAGAAGGCGATGAGTGCCGTGAAGACATGAAACACGTTGAACTTCCTGCTGAAAAAACGAATCGCCTGTGCCGGGATAACGACACAGGCGCTTGCATGATGGACGATGAGGCACACGTGAAAAAATCGATGGACATCGAATCGGTATGCGTGTGCCACGCGAGATACAAGGTCAGACCGCGTCAGGCGAGAAAGATTCCAACCTTACACAATTGCGATGACAGGCATTGGTGCGGCCATCGAAAGAGATCATTCACCCGCCGATGCCAGATGGCAGATGCCAGATGGCAGATGACAGATGGCCGGATGCCGGATGACAGATGCCAGATATCTTTGCGATTGTTGCATTACCCATAGTGCACACGCAAAATGCGCACATGAAAAAACGCCCCCTTGCGTCGCTCCTTGCACTGTTCATCACTGTCGCGAACGCGCCGGTATCCGCCGAGACGCTATACAACAGTGGCGGTTTGATGGTTGACGCCGACACCCGCAGCCAGCGCGATGTGAATACCGGCCAGGCACAGCATGTGTCCCGCACCCTCATCACGTTCCAAGGTCGTCCACTGTGCGGCACAGACGTCGCAACGCTTCTCTATCCCGAACCGGATGGCAATTCGCCGCGCGCCTTCTATTGTTCGGGGCCGGTGAAGGTGATCGATGCCGGAATATTGGCGTTTTTCACCAGCAGCAGCGCCAAGACGGTACTGGCGCACCTCACGGTCCGCGAGGGTGCCCTGCGCGTGCGACGCATCGATGTGTCGCCCCAGCCGTCGCGCAACACGCTATACGGAACGAGATTCATGGATGCGCGCTTGCCGGGATGGACACGCATCGAAACCGCCTGGAAAGAGACGGTGCTGATCCGGCATGCCGATGCACGCGTCGTTAGCCTGGGAGAGGGCCGATTGCTCGACATCGAAGGTGACATCGCCTACCTCGCCATCCCACCTGGATCGACCGTGATTGAACGCCAGCCCGAGACGCGCATCAAGGACGCCTACGGCGATATGCAGCGCGTGCCTGCGATAACCGAACACGTCGCCACGGCACTCGCGTTTCGCGCCGTACGCGTGACCGACGGGCGCGAACTGGCCCGACTGACCGGCGCCGACAGGTGCCTGCTACTGCCCAGGATCGCATTCGAGCCGAACGCGTATGCGGCGGGCAGCAAGATCGACGTCGCGTACGACGACGTGCCGGCATGGCGGGCGAGCACGTTGCAATTCAATCCAGTAAAGGGTTCCGCCGCATTGCAATTACGACCGGGAATCCAGCTTCCCCGCAAGCCCGGCTGCACGCCAGGTTGATCGCCAACGACGTCAGATCGTGGGCGCCCCTTGCGTCAACGTCGACACAAAACGCTGCGTGCGCGGATCGGTGGGCCGTTGAAAAATCTCAGCAGACGGCCCCGACTCCACCACGTTGCCTTCGCTCAAAAACACCACATTGCGCGCCACCGATGCCGCCAGACGCAGGTCGTGCGTGGCCATCAGCATCGTCATGCCTTCACGCGCCAGTTGCTGCAACACCTCAACCACCTCTGCGGCCAGACCGGGGTCCAGCGCCGACGTCGGCTCGTCGCACAGCAACACCCGCGGCGACGGGGCCAACGCACGCGCGATGGCCACGCGCTGCTGTTGCCCGCCGGAGAGCATGGCCGGCCAGGCTTCCGCCTTTTCCAGCATGCCCACCTTTTTCAACAGTTCTTCGGCGCGTGCCCGCGCACGATCGAGCGGCCACTTCTGCACCGTCAGCAAGCCTTCCATCACGTTGGCGATTACGCGCTGATGCGGAAAAAGCTGGAAGTTCTGAAACACCATCCCGGTCTGGCGGCGAATGCGCTGCACTGCTTCGCTTGGCAGCCTCTTGCCGTCGAACACAACGGTCTCATCACCGATCTGCAAGGTGCCCGACTCCGGTACCTCCAGCAAATTCACGCATCGCAGCAGCGTGCTCTTGCCGCTGCCCGACGGGCCGATGAGCGCCGTCACGCTGCCTTCTTCCAGCGCCACGTTCACACGATTGAGCACATGCAGTTCGCCGAAGTGCTTGTCGATCTGTTCAAGACGAATCATCGGCTGCCTTCTCCAAACACCGCATGCTGGCTGAAACGCTTTTCCATCTTCTGCTGCGCCCACGAGAGCACGGTGCTGATGATCAGATAGATGAACGCGGCCTCGAGATACAGGATCAACGGTTCATACGTGACGGCAGCAATGCGCTGGGCCGCCTGGAAAATTTCCGGCACGGTCAGCACCGCCGCGAGCGACGTGTCCTTCACCAGCGAGATCACCGAATTGGCCAAGGGCGGCACGGCCACACGCGTGGCTTGGGGAAGCACCGTGCGTCGCACCGCCTGCCACCGGGTCATGCTCAATGAATATGCCGCTTCCCATTGACCCTTGGAAATCGATTCGATCGCGCCGCGGATCACCTCGGAGTTGTACGCACCTACGTTCAACGTGAAGCCGATGAGCGCGGCGGGTAGCGGGTCGAGCACGATCCCCACGCTGGGCAGTCCGTAGAAGATCACGAACAACTGCACCAGCAGCGGCGTGCCGCGAATCAACCACACGTAAAACCGCACCAGCGCCACGAGCGGCTTCGGGCCGAAGAGCCGGATCAGCGCGACCACGAAGGCCAGCACCAATCCCAGCGAGAACGACATGATGGTGAGCGGGATCGTGAACACCAACCCCGCATGAAGCAGGGGCCAGAACGAATCCAGAACGAGCTGAAGCCAGGCGGGCACGGTTTGCATTACCCCGGATTATTGCTTCGACACATCGACGCCGAAGAACTGCTCGGAGATCTTCTTGTACGTGCCATCGGCCTTGATATCGGCAAGTGCCTTATTAATGGCCGCCACCAGGGCGGGATCGCCTTGGCGCAACAGCACGCCCGAACTGCTGAACTCGGCGCTCTTATCCAGGGCAGCAATCTTCACCGGCGCTTGCGGACGCTGCTTCTTGAAATCCAGGAATGAGAGATTGTCATTCACCGTGGCTTCGACGCGCTTGGAGACGAGCAGCTCGATGGCTTCGTTGAAACCCTGCACGCCCACAACCTCCGCGCCGTTGTTCTGCGCCAGCTTGCCGAAGTTGCTGGTCAATGTATTGGCCGACTTCTTGCCTTTCAGATCGGCAAACGACTTGATGGTCGTATTGTCGTCACGCACGATCAACGCGGCCGCCGACGAAATATAGGGATCCGAGAAAGCGTATTTCGCCTTGCGCGCGTCGGTGATGCCGACTTGATTGATCACGGCGTCGTAGCGCTTCACGTCGAGGCCTGCGATCAGGCCATCCCACTTGCCCTCCACGAACTGGGCTTTCACACCAAGCTTCTGGGCGATCGCGCGGCCAATCTCGACATCGAAGCCGGTGAGCGCGTTGGATTTGTCGTGAAAGCTGAACGGCGCATACGTGCCTTCCGTGCCGATCTTGATCACACCGGCGGATTTGATATCGGCCAGGTTGGATTGAGCGAAAGCGCCAGCGGCGGCGGTCAGTTGCAGCAGGCCCGCGACGAGCAACACGCGAAGAGATTTCATGAAGAAACTCACTGTAGATTTGAATGTGGAATCGACTCTAGCAACTTACCTAATGCCAATCAAAGCATATTATTAGCTAATAACATTACTTGAAGTAATAAGCCGTCGACGGGCGCTGCTTGAAGGCGCGACGATCGACAAGGCGGCCCGGCCTGCGTAAGCAATTCCGGTTCCAGATGAGGCTCCCGCACCACACCTTTCGCGCCATATGGGAATGCATATTAGAATCAATAGCTGTCTGTCATCCTATCTCCACCCTCCTCCCCATGTCCGATCCCGCCCAGGCCAAAAAAGACTGGCTTGCCCATTACGCAGAAATGATCGGCAAGTGGCGCGGACGACGGCGTGAAGACGGCGAAGACGCCATGCAGGACACCGTGCTGGGCATGCTGGAGCGCGGCGTCGCGGCCATCTACGATCCGCGCGCGTATATGTCGCGCGGCACGTCCAACCGACTCGTGAGCGGCTATCGGCACGTCAACGCGCTGGAAATGACGTCGCTGGATGCGCTGGAAGGTGTGGAGCATCGGGCCTGCGCCCAAGCCGAGGACGACGTGCGGCTCAGGCAACTGGCGGATGAGCTGGGCAACGCGCTTGAGGACCTGCCGCTCAAATGCCGGCAGGTGTATATCCGGTGCCGGCTGGAAGGCTGGACGCACACGGAGATCGCAGACGAAATGTGCCTCTCGCGCAGCATGGTGGAGAAATACATGACGCGGGCGGTACGTCACATCAACGAGCGGTTGCAACACCATGCGCCGCACTGACGTCGACTCGGCGCATCCGTCCGTGGACGACGGCGAGGATGGCGCGCTCGACGTGCCCCTGGATGCTGCTCATTGGTTCGCACGCATGCACTCCGGCGAGGTCACAAACGCCGATCGGCAAGGCTTCGCCGCGTGGTGCGCCGCCGACCCCGCCAATGCGCGCGACTATCGCGTCCTGGTCGCGCAGTGGCATGCGGCACGCGTGCTGCCCGAAGCACGCCTGCGCGGCTTGATGCATGAGCCACCCGCTTCGCCCCCGTCCCGGCACACGGCCCGGCGGCGTTTCGCGCTCGGCATGGCAGCCGCCTGTACGCTCACCCTCGTGGCGGGTGTGCTCACCGCGTCCCACGTATTCGAGCACGCGGCAGATCCCGTGGCGTTCGTGACCCGCAAAGGGGAGCGACGCGAGGTTGCGCTATCCGACGGCTCCGTGCTGCATCTGAACGGCGAAACCCGCCTCATCGCCACACTCGGCCCGCGAGAACGCCGAATCCTGCTCACGCATGGCGAAGCGTTTTTCGAGGTGGCGCACGACGCCGCGAGGCCCTTCGTGGTTGAAGGCGGGGCCGGCCGGGTTACGGTAACGGGCACCCGCTTCAATGTACGGCACGATAGCGACACCTTGCAGGTGAGCGTCGAATCCGGCTCCGTCCGGCTGGATACGGGCCCGTGGTGGCGCGCGATCGAGCGCCGGCTTACCGCCGGGCAGCAGGCCGACGCCTATGCGGACCAGACGCTCAGCAGCGTGACGCAAGTCAACGTCGAGCAGCTTGCGGCGTGGCAGCGCGGCAAGATCGTCTTCAACGATGCGCCGTTGTCCACCGTGATCCGGGAAATGAACCGCTATCTGACGCAATCTGCGCGGCTCGCGTCGCCGGAGCTCGGCTACTACCGGATCTCCGGCATTTTCAGTGTGGACGATCCTCTGGCGATGTTCGATGCGCTGCCGGCGATCGCGCCGGTGCGCATCAACCGGCGGCCCAACGGCAACCTGTGGGTGCTGGCCCGATAGTGATTGCGGTTTTTTCGGTAGCCATCGTTCTGCCGGCCTGCTGATGATGGCGAATTCAACGACGTGAGCCTCGATGCCGGGCCGTCGCCGGCAACAGGGCAGGTATTAGCATGCCGGCCGCACCGTCACTGCAATGTCAACGAGGCAATGTCAACGAGGCAACGTCAGCAAGGCAATGTCAGCAAGGCAATGTCAAAACGTAACAGATCGATTACAAAATAATAGTAATTCGCATTCCGGTAACAGGGCCTCTCAAGCGACTAGGTAGATGAGGGGTGGTCTTTGCACCTCGCCCCCAGCTTTCGATTGCAACCTTCGCGCCCCCTAAGCGGGCTTATCCCTGGATACCGATCTTGAACTCCGCCTCGACCCGACCCGCGTTGCAAGCTGCCCCGCGCGTCACGCTAAGCGCCCTTGCGTTCTCGCTCTCCCTCGCCTTCGCCGCCATGGCGCCCGCCGCCCACGCTCAGGAAGCGCCTGTCAGCGTGAGCATTCCAGCGCAGCCCCTGGGCGACGCCCTCCTGCAACTGGGCTCGCAAACGTCTCTGCAAATCTTCTTTTCACAGGACGTGGTTCGTGGCCGCAACGCGCGCGCCGTCTCCGGCACGCTCACGCCCGAACAGGCACTGAGCCAACTGCTGCAAGGCACCGGTATCCAGCAAACCCGTAGCGGCAACAACGTCACGCTGTCGCAAGCCGGCACGGCGGGTGTGGCGACCGCCACCGGTGGCGCCACCGAACTCGAAACGGTGACGGTCACCGCCGGCATCCTGGGCGATCTCGCCGCGCCCTACGCGGGCGGCCAAGTCGCTACCGGCGGCAGCCTGGGCATTCTCGGTTCCGAAGACGTGATGAGCACCCCGTTCAGCACCGTCAACTACACGTCCGAGCTCCTGTACGACCAACAGGCCCGCACGCTGGCCGATGTGGTCGTCAACGACGCCTCGGTGCGTACGCTTACCTCGAGCGGCGGCTTCGGCGAAGACTTCCAGATTCGTGGCTTTCCGGTCGGCAGCGGCGACGTGAGCGTCAACGGCCTGTACGGCCTGGTGTCGTCGAGCCGCGTGCCGGTGCAGATTCTCGAGCGCGTTGAAGTGCTCAAGGGCCCCGGCGCGTTCATGCGCGGCATTCCGCCCAACGGCAGCATCGGCGGCGCGATCAACGTGGTCACCAAGCGCGCCGACGACGAGCCCTTGGCACGCGCCACGCTGGGCTACATGAGCAAGAGCAACCTCACCGGCCAGTTGGACTTGGGCCGACGTTTCGGCGAAGACAATGCCTGGGGCCTGCGCTTTAACGGCGTCAAGCGGGGCGGCGAAGCCACCCTGAAGGACGGCAAGCAGGGCCTGGAAATGGGCGCGCTGGGCATCGACTACCGCGGCGCGCGTCTGCGCTGGTCGGCCGACGCCATCCATCAGGAAGACACCATCGAGGGCGTGCGCTCGCAGATCGGCTGGCAGCCCAATGTGCGCAGCCTGCCCAGCGCGCCGGACGGCGACATCGATTTCTATCCCGGCACGCGACTCACGCAACGCGACAGCACCATCATGTCGCGCCTGGAGTACGACTTTACCGACAATCTCACCGGGCACATCGCGGGCGGCTATCGCGACGGTAAAGTGCGCCAGATCTTTCCGGTCACGGTAAATTCCGCAGGCGCCCGTCAATCGGTCGACGAGAATGGCAACTTCAACGTCATGACCACCTACTACGACTCGTACTCCAAGACGGGGAGCGGCGATGCGGGTGTCACCGCACGGTTCAACACGGGCAGCGTGGGCCATCGCGTGGCCCTGGGCGCTACGTACCTGAACCAGGAAAATGGCAACGCCTACTCCACCGGTTCGGCGATCGTCGCCTCCAATATCTACAACCCGGTGGATATTCCTGCCGGCCCCGCGACCCGTCTCACGCCGCAGAAAGCATCCGACACGACGCTCACGAGCTTCGCACTGTCCGACACGCTTTCATTCGCCGAGGACCGGATTCTGATCACGGCCGGGGTGCGCCGCCAGACGGTCGACGTCGACAGCTTCAACACGATCACGGGCGCGCGCACCAGCGGCTACCGCGCCAGCGCCAATTCGCCGATCGGCGGCATCGTGCTCAAGCCGGCGGACAACGTCTCGGTGTATGCCAACTTCGCGCAGGGCCTCACCCGCGGCACCATCGTGGCCGACCAGTATGAAAACCGCGGCAGCGTGCTGGCCCCCTACAAGTCCAAGCAGTACGAAACCGGTGTGAAGGTCGATTGGGGCAACGTCACCACCACCGCGGCGATCTACCAGATCGCCCGTCCCGCTGGTCAGGCCGACACCACCAGCAATATCTACGGCTACTTCGGCGAGCAACGCAATCGCGGTCTCGAACTGACCGCCTACGGCGAACTCACGCGCGGCCTGCGCCTGATGACGAGCGCAGCGTTCGTGAAGAGCGAACTCACCAGCACGCCCAACGGCGTGAACCAGGGCAACCGTCCGTCGGGTGTGCCGGCCAGCACGTATAGCGCCGGTCTGGATTGGGATACGCCATGGGTGCAGGGTCTGAGCCTGAACGGCCGCACGATCCGCACGTCGTCGGTGTACCTCAACAACGACAACACGCTCGACCTGCCCGGCTACACGCGCTTCGACATCGGCGCGCGTTACGCCACGCAGATCGCCGGCAAGGATGTGGTGTTCCGCGCCAACATCGAAAACGTGACCGACAAGAATTACTGGCTGTCGTCGGGCTCGTTCGTGACCAATGCCGCAGGTCGTACCTACATGTTGTCGGCGTCGATCAATTATTGATTGAGGCAGGGCAACTTGCGCGCGACGCTACTGGCGTCGCGCGCTAAGCGAATCAGGTCGGTAAGTTTGCGCCAAAGCATGTTGCCGCCCCCGTCTGACTTCTATCCCGCGGATGTGGTGCTAGGGGCTGCTTTGGTCTCCGGGGTTACAGACAGAATTCAGGTATGTCCATTTGAAAATTTCGGGAATGGGCTGCCCGTGCTTACTTTAGTATGCCGGGGCGCTGACGCACATGGGCACACATAAGCCTCATGGCCGCGCATCAAACCAGAATATTGAGTACAGCTCATTCACGCGGGGTGAGATGCCTTCGATTGCAGATTCAACACACATACTGAATACGGACCGGTCGATCCGGGTGTCGGTCGGCACCGAGCCGTCCGGATTTCTGTTCGACGCCATGCAAGGCACGGACGGCCTGTCGACCTTGTCGGAGTACCGGGTGCGCCTGTTGCATCGTTCGATGCAGGTCGACGTCGGCAGCCTCCTTGGCCAACCCCTTGTCCTGACGATCGAGGCTACGACCGCGCCCAGATATCTCGGCGGCGTGATCGCCAGCTTTGCACTGCTGGGCCAGGCCGACGACACGGATCGCTATTTCGCGTACGAGGCCGTGGCGGTGCCGTGGCTGTGGCTGGCCACGCACAAGCGGGAATTCCGCATCTATCAAAACCAGAGCGTGCCGGACACCATCAAACAGGTGTTGGCGCCTTATGGGTACGCATTCGAGTTCGAGCTGGCCGAAAAGTACGAGCCGCGCGTCTACTGCGTGCAGTACGACGAAAGCGATTTTCAGTTCGTCAGCCGGCTGCTCGAAGCCGAAGGCATCCACTACTACTTCCGGCATGCCCAGGACAAGCACACCCTGGTGATGAGCGACGAAGTACAGAATCACAAAACCGTGGCTGGGTACGAACAGGTGCGGTACTTCCTCGAAGACAAGCTGACGCGGCCGCAGCAGGAACACATGACCCGGATGGCCGTGTATCAGAGCTTGCGACCGGGCCGATACACCACCAACGACTACAACTTCGTCACCCCCAACGCCGACCTGAAGGCCCGCCAGCACATCCAGCTGCCCCATGAACACAACCAGGCCGAGGTTTACGACTGGCCCGGCAACTACGGCGACACGCCACTGGGGGAGCGCTATGCACGCCAGCGCATGGAGGAACAGCATCACGTCCGCAACACCCGCACATTGCACAGCACGGCGCGGGGCGTGGCCACTGGATCGCTGTTCAATCTGACCGGTTGCCCGCGCACGGAAGAAAATCGCGAGTATCTGGTGCTGGCCACGCGCTACGACTTGAAGGAAAACAACTACAGCTCGCTGGGTGACGATGCCTCGCAGGGCCACAGGTGCCGATTCAACCTGACCGTTCAAGATTCGAAGCTGCCGTTCCGGCCGCCCCGCACCACTGAAAAGCCGCGTTCCAAGGGACCGCAGACCGCAGTGGTCGTGGGGCCGCAGGGCAAGGAGATCTGGACCGACGAGTATGGCCAGGTCAAGGTGCACTTCCACTGGGACCGCTACGACAAACGCGACGAAAACAGCTCCTGCTGGATCCGTGTTTCGAGCAGTTGGGCCAGCGGCAATTTCGGCGCGATCCAGGTGCCACGTATTGGCGACGAGGTCATCGTCGATTTTCTGAATGGCGATCCGGACTGCCCGATCATCACCGGACGGGTATACAACGCGGCGAAGATGCCGCCCTGGACGCTGCCTGAAAACGAAACCCAGATGGGCATCTACACGCGCTCAAGCCCTGGCGGCAACTATCACACGGCCAATGCCCTGAGATTCGAAGACAAGACCGGCCAGGAAGAGATCTACATCCTCGCGCAGAAGGACCGCAACGAGAAAACCAAGCACAACCATACCGAGCGGATCGACAACAACTGGGTGCAAGCCATCGGCAACCACAAGGCCATCGAGGTCGACGGCAATCACAGTGAGTCGGTGCACGGCAACATGGTGCTGCACGTGGGCCCCAGCGGCGTGGGACGCGTGCTGTCCGATTCGTTCCGCAAGTTGGTGGAGGGCATCGGCAATGTGGCCAAGGCGTTGCCGATCCCGGGCATCAATCAGTTGGGGCGCGGCGTTTATTCGCTCTTTGCGGATCAGGCCATCAACGAGGCCACTGCTGGTGTCAAGACCGAGTTCGTGGGCATAAGCAAGACGGTGACCGTGGGCGGCACGATCGTCGAAAGCGCCGGTCATTCGATCCAGCTGACGTCGGGCTCCCATATCTCGCTGGACGCGGCAAACACGGTGTCCATGACCTCGAATGGCGAGTTCCATGTTCAGGTCGGAAAATCGGAGCTGCGCCTGACTGCCGATGGGTTCATTCGTTTGAGCGGAGACACGCTCTTTCTGAATTTCGAGAACGGCATCGAGATGCAAGCCACCAATGAAATCGCGCTTGCTTCAAAGAAGATCAACCTGAACTGATCGCTCTCAAACCAAAACTCACTCAATTGCATCAAGCACATCAATCATCATGATTCACAACAAGCGACAGTTTTTTATCTCGGGCGCGACATTGTTGCTCGTGATCGCCGGTGTATGGATTGCATCGCATTTTTTTGGTGAGCAAAGCAAGCCGCCACTGGCTTCGGCACAGGGACAACTGTCTTGCGGCAGCGAGCAGTATTCCGAATACAACAAGAATATGGTGCTGGCCGGAGAAATGACGATCGGCAGACAGCCCCCGACGGGTACGCGCCAGCAGCAGCAAGCCATGGTCGACGCGTTCGGCGCACTCACCCTGCCAAAAGACAAGACCGTCATTGCCGCAAGCTTCCTGAAAACGGGGAAGGTATACACGCAGATTTGTCAGGGCGAGAAATGCACCATGAACGAAATGGCGGCGCCCGAGCAGGCCTGCCTGGCCGAGAACTGGAGCGGTTGCCAATATCTGGCCATGCAATTCAGAGAAAAACAGTACTGCTTCCTGACGCCCGCGGATCAGTGACATGAGCGACACCGAATTTCCATTTGGCAATGACCTGATGAAGCCCGACGATTGGGTGGGTGCGATGAGCACGAAATCCAAACGCTGGCTCATTTCCTATGAAGGCAGCCTGGCGGTGGTCTGCGGCTACCACAGCTTTATTTTTCTTGGCCTGGACAGCATGGCCATCAGCGTGGTGAACATCCTGAACTGCGGCATCACCGCAAGCGCTCCCATCGGCAAGCTGTTCAAGGCTGCGGGCGGCGTCGCGAGGGATGCCCTGGCCTTCGAGAAAGCTAACGATGTCGCCGGCAACGCCAAGAAAATCGACGATGCCGCCACCATGGAGCGTGAACAAGGCGCAGCCAACAGCGGCATGGCGCTGTACGAGCGCATGAAGAAGGCGATCCCTCAACTGGTCTACGCGAACAAGCCTTTTTCGCTCGACGATCTTGCCGGCATGCCTGGGGGCATCGCCGGTGCCGAGATCGAGGCCGTCGGTGCCGCGGGGATCTACCGAATCGAAGGATACGACGGCATCACGGGCGGGTTTACGAGCGATTTTTTCTTTAGGGCGACGGTCGCCAATGCCGGGACGGGGTTGGTCGCCGGTGGCGTAGGAATTTCCGCGGGCGTCTGGAGCGTCGAACGCCCTCACAATCTTTATTGGGAGCTGGGCGCCAGCGCGCGTGCGCGGTGTGTGGTGGAGAACAGCGCACCGGGCTACGACCAGCCCTATCGGCAAATTCCAAACCTGCATCCGTATTTGCAGGGCCTGCCCCCAGCGGGCTGCCCGATCGAAGAAACCCACTTCAATCCTGCCCGCCTCATGCAGCAACCGATCCCTTGATTCCAATGAACACCCGAAGCGCAATCGAACCCAGCAAGCCGGCATTGGCCGGCGCCATCCTGTCCAAAGGCGGCCAGAGCATGCCGGATCTGTGGCGCATTCAACATTCGAACGCCAACCTGTTTGCCCGCTTCGTCAGAACGGCGCAGCCTCAGCGAGCGGCCGGTATCTCGGCGCTGATTGGCGACGGAGAAATCGCCATCCGGCGGGAATTGCAATCCATTCCCGCAGCGTCCTGGGTAAGCCTGTGCGCGGCGGCCGGCTGGACGCATGTCGGCGCAGCATCGCTGTCATGGTGCGACGGCGTCAACGAGGAACAACTATGGCAAGCGTGGAACGAGGCCACGCCGTCGGCAGCCTCCCCGGAGGATGCCTTCTTCATCGCCGCCAGATCGACGAACCCCGCGTTCCTGCTCGACGACAAGACCCTGTCGGCCTTCGTGCCGCATCTGCTGGCAGACAAGATGAAGGTATGCGTCTCCCTGGCAGCACGCAGCGAGCAGGTGTCGATGGATTGCTCGCCGGCAGCGCTACATGCTCTGCCCAAGGACTTTCAACAATTCCTGTCCCATCGCGAAATCAAGCTCGACCAGACGGACGCCCGGCGCTGAGCGCCGAACCTGTGCATCGCGCACAACCTGTTTTGGAATACCGCCCTCCCGATGCCCGCCGCAGCCAGACTCAACGATCACGCCTCCGACCATGACGGTGCGCCGCCGACCCCGTGTACCGGCGCCTCGCCCGATGTCAGCATCGACGGCCGCGCCGCCGTACGTGAAGGCGACCCCTTCGCGCCGCATGCCCGCCCAGACGAATCCGATCATGCGCGCAACCTGGCGGCAGGATCGAGCTCGGTGTTCATCAACGGCAAGCCTGCCGGCAGGATCGGGGATAAGATTTCATGCGGCGGCCAGATCGCGGAAGGCTCGGAGACCGTCTTCATCGGCGGCTGAGCACGACTTGCCGTGTGGAAAAAACCATAAAGTGGCTGCCCGGGAAACCAATTAGCGGCTGAAAGTGACAGTTTCCGGCTGTAAAACCGCCATCGCCGAAGCGCTCCCGAAATCAAATATTGGCCGACCTTCAAAATCGCAACCATAACTTGGCACGATGGCGATGCGGCTAGATTATCGCAGCCTCATCAGCTCAAAATATTTTTCGGCCACTCTCCCTGCTCGCAACTCATTTGACGCCACGCATGCGGACGAGCACCACGATACTTATGATCAAAACTGCCTCGGAGTTGCTCGCAGCATTCATCCTTGCCGAACTTAAGAACCTTGAATCGATCGACATGTCGCATATGCCAACCCTTGGCGCGGCCTAGGAAAGGATCGAAAACGGCTAATCATGCAAGATCAGACCACCAAAACAGCATGAAAATCCTTTTAAATCAAAGGCATAAGACACCCTCCAATTTGCAGCGTCAACAATCTCGTGGCAAAATCGACGACCAGATTCCTTTATGCAGTTTTGCACCCCCGATCTCGGTAAGAGACTCGGGCAAGGAATCTCACGTCCACATGGAGCCACCACAGAAATAGATCACGAACGTACGAGATAGACGCAAGAAAGCCAGCAGCTCCCTGGCAGGAGATTGCTGGCTTTTTGGACCTTGCTTAGGTATCAGACCCTACGCATGATCCTAATGGATTGGGATAGCTTCGTCAAGCTGTCCACGGGCACACTCGTGCCTACACTTCATCTTGCTGCTCCTTCTCGACAATTCTAATAATTGAAGGACGCATAACTCTGCGGTCAGCCTCGCTGTGTAGCGGGTAGCCAAATAAGCACATACGTCTAGGTTTGCACGCTGCTTCAAATACAGCAGGCAACAGATGGAGCTGAACGCAAGCTTATGCAAGAGGAGTCAAGTCATGCTGAACAGTGCACAGCTCGAACAATATTTTCTCGATATAAGCCTTCCAGAACAAGGGCGTCAATTAGTGAGGCGCGTCCGCGATGGCGATCCCGCTCGTACGCCGAAAAATCAGTACGGAAACAGCGTCGTTTGGTATGCAAGCCGAAAGATGCATAAACGCTTCGTGCGCGTAGAGAGTCGGACAATTGAAGCTCCGGCAGCCGCAATGTACGACATGGACGATTCAGTGCTGGAGTTTTACGCACAGCCGACCACCGTGTCGCTGACACTAATCGACCAGCACGGCCGTCGTTCGGGCAAGGTAAATCACACCCCTGACTTTATGGTCTTGCGTAAAACGCACGTCGAGATGATCGAATGGAAGCAAGAATCTCGGCTTCGAGCTCTGGAAAAGCATCACAGCAATTTCCAGAAAGATGCGGAGACTCATACTTGGCATTATCGACCAGCTGAAGAGTACTTCTCGCGATATGGCGTGATGCATCGGACGCTAAGCGATTTTGATATTCCACGTGTTGAGATAGCCAACTATCGATTTCTCGACGATTACCTCCTTGAAACCGCCCCGCCTTTATCACCACAGGCCGAAACCAACCTTCGAGCGGTGTTTGACAATGAACCAAGCATTCGATTCAAAGATCTGATTGAATTAAATGAGGTTAATTCTGATGACATCTTCAAAGCTGTGATTGCAGGGCTCATATTTGTAGACTTAAAAAAATCCCGCCTCGACTTTACCGAATCACTAATCCTGCATCGGAATCGCAACTTTGCACTCATACACGAAGAGCTGGAAAACCAGACGGACCTGACGATTCCTTATCCTGGTATGAGTAAAACAATCGAAGTAGGTACGCAAGTCATCTATCATGGAAAGACATGGAAGATACGGTTTATTCATGGCCAAGAGGTTGGATTGCAGGGAGAGGGAAATGCACAAATATCACTCCTGATCGAAGATCTCTTCCATTCTCAAGTCACAGTTATGGCATCAGCGGCAGCTGTCGATTCATTCCATAGTCCAATACAAAAAATCAAAAGTCTCGCTGATGCCTCGACCGAGGAACTCGAATTAGCCTTGCGCCGTCGTGAAATCATCAAAGATCACAGCCCAACGACGCCAGTCAGAACTAGAGCACGATGGGCAATGCGTCTGAATGGGCTCACAAACATTTGCGACCAACTGATCGCTTTGATTCCCCGTTTCCGCGATCGCGGTAATCGCAGTGCCCGGATCAGCGAAGAGACGGAAACGTTGATGGCGCATGTCATTCGGAAGTTCTACAACACGCCTGAAGGGCGGTCGACAATAGCCTCATATAGCGAATACGCACGGCAATGCGCTCTCGCAAACGTGGAGGCTGCAAGCATTCAGACCTTTCGTAAACACCTAAAGAATCTAGGGTCCACACGCGCTCGAGCCGGCAAGCGTAAGGACTATTCCGAGCGAGCAATTCCACTCTATCTCGACTGCAAAGAGCCCGTGCATGGAGTACTTCCTCATGAGGTCTGCTATGTCGACCACACTGTTCTCAACCTTGCAACAACGGGCCCAAATGGAAGCGATCTGGGGAAACCATATCTATCACTTGCCGTTGACGGCGCGACAACTCTAATAAGAGCGTTCTTCGTAGGCTATTGGCCCCCCTCTTCCACTGTGGTCCTATTACTCCTCCGTGATTACGTTCGTCGCCACAATCGCCTTCCAAAAATCCTTGTATTGGACGGAGGAGCCGAATTCAGATCCAAAACCTTAATAACGTTCTGCAGAATATTTAACATCACCATGCGTCATCGCCCACCCGGAAAACCGCGGGGCGGAACTCTCGTAGAGAGAGCTTTCGGAGCTTTGGAAACAGACTTTATTGCTCAACTGGAAGGCAATACCCGCATTCTAAAAGAGGCAAGAATCACGACAAAGTCAGTTGAGCCCTTTCGACGGAGGCGCTGGACACTGGTTGCGCTCTGGCATGCGCTGGACGAATATTTCTTTAAAGAAATTAACCTTCGGAGAATCCATCCCGTACTAGGCATTACACGAGGTCAATTTGAACTTAACTTACATGCGGAAACCGGCAAGCGCGAGCATGTGAAGATTCCGTTTGATGAAAACGTGGTGCTAATGACCTCACCGCACGGCCCTCAATCAGTAAAGAAGGTAAATAATAAATTGGGAGTTTGGTCCGGCAATCGAAGCTACTGGAACGATGCCTTCAAGGCAGCGGGAAAGGCTGAGAGTGTCGAGGTTCGAATTGAGCCCTGGAATCATGACGTAATTTACGTGCATTTTCGAGGTCGATGGATTTCCGCCCTCTTCCGGAACATTCGGCGCAACCCGGGGATAACACCGTATGCCTACCAGGTTGCACTTCGGGAAGAGCGAAGGCAAGCCAATAAAAGGGCCGCGGACGACTCAGGCTCAGCCACTCGTGGGTCCCGTATGCACACGCTTACCGAGCCTGCGAATTACGACCCTCGACTGCGCGAGCAAGAGAAAGAGCAAAAGGCGCTGTACCTCAATGTGGGGCTCGTGCTCAATGCTCTCGAGGATGTGGAAATCGCCGAATCCTCATCTAAGGATGCGCCTTCAGATCTAGGAGGGATAGTTACGCCAGATGCGATTACGAGTAAAGACTCAGCAGAGGCCGAGGCTAATAGCGATCTCAGCTTGCAGACATCACCTGCCGACGACTCCATTTGGGACGACTTCGATGACTTTAAATAACCAAGCCGAAAAACCTGAAACTGAGGCAAATCGCGAAGTCTTGCTGAAGAGCTTCAGAGCCTTGCAAGTCAGACATAAGAAAATGGGGGAGATGATGAGTACCCTGCAGATTCTGACTGATCTCGAGGCTCCAGCGAACATCATCTTCCTTATCGGTCCAACTGGAATCGGCAAAACGAACTTGTGCCTTCGTGTTCTACATTCTTTGGTGATTAAAAACTCCGCTGATTTTGAATGCTCGAATGATCAAATACCGTACATCTTCGTTCCAGCGCCAGCGAACGGCGATCGTTCCCTATCATGGAAATCGCTGTATACGCATGCGCTTCAAAGCGCCGGAGACATTTTCACTGATAAAAAGCTAGCCAGAGAAATCTCCGGAGGCAACGTTCTCAAACAATCGGGATCTTTTTCAACGCTAGCAGCGCTACGAACCTCACTCGATAATGTTCTAAGACATCGAAAAGTAAGGGTATTGGTGATTGACGAGGCCTACCATCTACTGCGCTTTGGCAATTACACCGCAGTGATGGATACGCTCAAATCCATTGCCGATATGACTGAAACAAAAATTTTGCTGGTAGGAACCTACGACCTGGCGGGGCTAGCCGAGGCATACGCGCAAGTTGCCCGAAGAGCCGAAGTCGTCCACTTCGAGAGATATAAAGTCGATTCGGCAGATGACGTTGCTGAATTCCGGCGTGTACTCGCGAAGCTGCAACAGCACTATCCCTGCAAGGAGACACCGAATTTTGTTGCGGTAACAAAGGAGCTTATGGAGTACTCGTTGGGTTGCTTGGGACTTTTGAAAGATATTCTAAGGGGGGCATTATTGCTTCAGCTGCGGAGCTCTGGGGTTTGGAATACCGCCTTCCTTATTAAGTCCATCAAGTCTGCTGGTCTTCGCGAGCAAATACGAAGAGAGATCGAACTTGGTGAAGCGAAGGTTGCTAATTTGGCATACGGAGGGAACTGGATGGATAAGGCTGCACAGAACCATCTCGATAAGGCGATACGAAGAGGCGGAGCGCAGCAGTGACTTATCAAAGCTCTGCCGACGAAGAAGTTGATTTTCTTCCTGACTATGTCTCCACCATTGTCCCTGCTAAGCCATTCTTCAAGCTTCTCCCGCGCGATCTCGGCCGTTCTACTGCTGAGTCACTCCAAAGTTACGTGCGTCGGCTAGCCGATGCACACTGCATATCGCCGTATGTCCTCTCGGCCTTCGCGCTAAGTTCGACGGCCTCGCCGGGTGCTGTCCCCGACATTCTGGCTCGATTAAGAACGCCATCCATGGGGTCAGGAGCGTCAAACACGGCATCAATGCTCTCAGAGGCATTTGCTGATCGCACGGGTGAACCCTCAGTTCTGCTTACCACGCTGGCCCCTCTGTCCGAGGTGATCTCAAACCATGGGCTGCATCGTAAGCGTCCAGCGCATTGTCCTGTCTGTGTTTCGGTCTCTCTAACGGATGCACATGAACAGTTGCTTTGGACTATTCTCGCTGTTGCTGCATGTCCAGTCCACAAAGTCTGCCTCGTCGATTCGGTCTGCGGGAGTCCAGGCACCGACAAGCTTCATGAGACTCGAAAACTAGTGCTACCCGGTGTCTGCAATCGCTGCGGCAGCATTGGCTTTAAGTGCAAACCTTCCAAACCAGCCAACGCCTCGGCGCACCAAGTCTGGATCGCGGATCAAGTCGGAAGTCTAATTAGTCTGATTAGTGGAGGGTTTGAACCCAATAAAACGCTGCTATCTGCCGGACTTACTAGGACAGCAAATTTGCTAGGCAAGGGCAACTTATCTCGAGGCGCTCTAGCGGCCGGCCTACGCAAGGGGCAGTTCTCGGACTGGAGAAACGGAAAAGTACGACCTCCACTAGCCGCACTAATTGCATTAGCCTCATCGGCGAATGTGAGCCTGAAATCGATCTTTGAAGGCGAAGCACAACCCAATGAAGCAGACAGCATCGGATCGATCCTTTATGCGCCCAGAATTCGGCGTGTGAGGCAATCTCAACGTTCTGTTGAAAGGCTGATCAGAATCGCGGTGAGCGCCGAAGCCCCGCCTAGCGTCGCCGAGGTGGCAAGGAGCGTAATGATGGACAGGAAGACGCTTCAGCAACGCTACCCAAGGCAGGTTGCTCAAATTCAAAAAAATTATCTAGATCGTCTAGCTGCGGATAAGCTTGAACGACGACGCCTAGCCCACGAAGAGGTGAGCAAGGCTATGACCCTGATCAGTTCAAGAAACGAAAGGATTACCCTACGTCGGGTTCGCGAGATAGTCCGAAGGCCGTTCATGCATCGCGGGATTTACTACGACGCGTACATGACGTTGAGGCGACAAGTGGACAGCAATTTGGGTTAGCCGAAGGTCACTTCCCCGCTTACGTCCGCTCGCGCAGTAGGCTACGTGCCAATACATGAACCCGGTATGAATTGGAGTGCGCTTGGCCTAGTCAACGTCATTCGCTGCGATTCTGTCTGCACAAGAGTCGCAGACCGTGCGTATCCAATTCGTACGTCGAATCTTTCCAGGCTGGCCACACACCTCGCATGTTCGTTGACTAGCTGTCTCCGCTTCATCCACCGCTGCCGAAATCTTCGCTTGCGACTCTTTGTCGAAGCCTTTTGCCTCGTAGTAGAAACGCAGTGCTCCAAACTTCTCTTTGATCTGCAAAGGCCGAAATTTGCTTTTCGGTGCAACAGCGAGCACTGGTTCAATTTTATCGAACATCGATGCTAAAAGAGCGTCCCACCCAACTCCGCACTCCAGGCCCCAAGGCAAATCTGCCTTAGCAAAGATCAGTGGGTACCGCTTGGCGAAGAGGTCAACTCGCTCACACTTTTCTGGCATTTCCATGATTGAACTTCTCCTAGTACATGACTTGACGCGAGACTAAGTAGATACGAGGTTTGATGCGTGCCTCGTTCTTCAGAACTGTTACTAGCTCCGCAATGTTTCGACAACGTCGACACTAATGCGGCAGACGGACTATTGATAAGCGCCACTCGATATCGCACCGAACACACTGCAGACGCACCTGACGCCGGTCGACGTGTCCAATAACTCGCAAGGCATTGCACCGGCTAAGGCGGGTTGGGGCAAGACCAGCCAATGGCCAAGCCACACCAGTGCATCGAAGCCGCGTGCGGCCGGTGCCGTGCTGTCTTCGATCATGCGTTGTGCATCACATGCGAGCCGGATGATGGCGATCGCTGCCATACCTGGCACACCGCGCACCGCTCCATTCGCTCGCATGTAGGTTCTTGCCCGGGCTTTGCTCAGGCCAATAAGTTCGAAGATTTTGTATTTTGGCAAGTGCATCTGCGAGCTAAGCTCAGCCAAGAACAAGGCATCTACACCCGATCGTTCAAGCGCTATGAGTTCCATCGTTGTAGCGCTTCCGAACGCTTTCAGCGCGACATCTATATCGCGGTGCGCACCGGAACGCACAAGAATTGAAGCGAGCGAAAAGCCAGTGTCTTGCCGCGCGTTGTTAGGTCTGCTCGCGTGCATAATCTCAATCTCAATTGGTTGGATAGCTCGTACTGCGATTGACTCGGCGAGGCTTCCTAGTCATCAAGTCGCCACTTGCAAACTAGGAGTCATTCCCACGTGTCGTACGAATCCGAGGCTATCAATCAGAAGTGATGGTCTACGTGCGGATCAAACCACTTCCGAGGTCGTCGCTGCTTGCAAAAAGCGTAGGCAATAGCCCGCACCAAGCAATTGCGGCCACGACTTGCAAGATGTCTCTCCAGTCCGAACTCTAAGTCAATGTTGATTACGAGCATCAGCTATCTGGACTGATGCCCGCTGCGATCGCGCACGACGCGCAGAGTGTCCGGCTCCAATTCTTGCGCCGCAATTTCCCGTGTTGTCCGCATACTTCGCAAACTCGCTGACTTGCCATCTGAAAGAATTCGACCACGCTGGAGATTCCCGAAGCCGACCGTCATCGATGCCTTTCGGGTCATAGTAGAAAAGCAAGCTGCCAAACTTTTCTTTGATTTGTGAAATCCCGACGGTGCCTTCGCCGGAGCCAACAAGCACTAAGTCAAGTTGCTCGCATAGCGACGCGATAAGCGGATCCCAACCAGGTCCACATTGCAACCCAAATGGCAACGTCGCCTCCGCGAATACTCTCGGGTACTTTTCAACCAATCGATCAAGACGTTCGGACTCATCAAGCTTGTTCATGTTTGATATCTCCAAGTGCACTGCATACACCCAAGGAAGTCATGGGCTATGAGGGGTGGTAGGAGCGTTGCGGAGTTGCTCCAAACGTGCCAAACCCCGCTCGTGGCGGGGTTTGGGTGACATTTCAAATGCTTTTGGCTAAAGGCCGACGATCAACGCATCGCGCGACAGCCGTATACGAAGTGGCATGGGCCAAATGCGCGGCGTGATGTGTTCGCACAATTCTTATGTGAACTGAGCCTACCCTCAAATAGCGAGAGAATCTAGACTTCCCGGCTGTCTTTTAGAAGTGTTACCTCCTCCGCAACGTACCGACCACCCCGATGACCACATTGGAAAACCTCACTGATGTTTCATCACTTTTCCAGAAACCGATGAAATCCTGTCAGAGTGTAGAGCGCTAGACTCTTCGCTTTCGATTCGGAATGGAGACGCCGGAACCTGTCTCAGTGCGTCAGCAGCCTCTGAAGACTCGGTACAACGCTCTAACGTTCCGACCGGAACTCCAATTTCGTTGAGCACCCATCGACGCCCGCCGCCCGAGAAATAGGATCAATCGTTGGAGAGAACGAAAGTCAAGAGATAGAGGCAAAGCTTCGGTCATTGCCCATAGCAAGAGTCTTCGGTTCAACACTACTGCTCTGCGTCGACGGCAACCGCCCTATTCACCGTGAAGCAATCGATCATGCCCCGATCCGTTTGACAAGGCAGCGGTTTGACGATGAGCCTGACAACAGTTTTCTATCGCGCTATTAAACGCTGCAGCATGCTTATCAAGCTTGAAAGTAAAGAACTTTAGAAGCTTTTTGAGCCACATGATCTCTCCGGTCTTGCACTGCGCAATCGTGTCGTGACGGCACCTATGACAAGAACCCACAAGCCTGAAGGCCAGTTGGCAATGCGCGGCATCGCAAGATTTGGCGAATTTGGTAGGCGACTGTAGCGCCATGCCAATCTTGATGATCGTTGTCGTTAGCCGCCCTTTTCCTGATGACGACCTTAACCGATATGCAGCGATTCTTTGCGCTCGTGTTAAGCGACTTCACCCCAATCTAACGATTGAAGAACACGGCGAACTTGCCTTGCGCCAATCTCGGTTTCGCAGAGCAGAACCGGTTTGTTGTCGTCTAGAGCCTTGTTGCGCTTGGACAGCCATATGGCAGCAGCATCTCGATCCTCGAAGACGCCTTCGGCCTGATGCGATAGCAAAGCGAGGCGATCAAGGCGCTCGGAAGCAACCATATCGAGCGCTTGATTTTCACGCACCCGTCGTTGCAATGTGAGGATCGATGCGTTCAACAAGAGAGCTAGTTCACCATCATCTAGATCGAACGTGTAGCGTATTGCTCGGGTAAGGTAGGCAGGAAGGCCCCTTCTAATTTGCTGGAGCCGGTCAGCTTCATTGAGTTCAAGCCTGCATTCGGCGAAGTTCCAAAATGCCTTTGTTCCTGCAACTCGAACCTCCGTCGTCCTTGAGTCTCGCCGGCGCTTATATGTTGAAGTGACCATGGGCTCCCCATAGGGTTAAGAGAGACTGCCTTCAAATAGACTGAACCTCCTCGCCCAAAGATCGGGTAGAAAAACCGCCGAGGTGTCGTGATCGCCGATCTCTCTCGGCGCGGACCGTTTCGTTGCGCGAGCTAGCCGACTTACGAATCTCGGGTCCAAAACCGATCGAATGTGACATTTTTGAGCGTCATCATCCATCTCGTCCCAACAACCTTCTGCACATCAGTCGTTACCGTTATCGCGGACCAACGCTCGCGCGGCGTTCATTAGTCTTGCTCGCTCCACGTCGCGGATAGCCTGCGCAACATGCTCCGGTGGCCCGCTCGAGGCGAGCTGGAGATACATCGAAATTGATTCCTCGTCGCCCAAATAGTTGGCAACATCGAAGTCGCTTAGATGGACTAATTGGTTCGGTTTTTTAGGTTCCATAAAGCCAATGGCAGCATATTGGGGGTTCTAATACAAGTACAAAAACGCCGTGTTTGAGCAGAATCTTACATACCCAGAAGTATGTAAGATTGTAGGCATCGATCGAGTACCGTGTCCGCGACATCTTCCTTTGGTCGACTTTGAGCGTTCCTTCCCTGGTGACCAGCGTGAAACGGCTCACACGCACTTCGAGCTTTCATCTTGCGACGGGTCTACATCGAGACGTCGCCACTCACTTAACGGATGTAGACCGCCCCGAGCGTTCAAGCTGACTAATGGAATTGTGGTCTTTTATCCACAGCGTTATGACGCTAGATGCGAGGGCTTTGATTTCCGCTAGTTCCTACAACCTCTAGAGACATGCATGGAAGTCGAATGGTCATGTCAGCCGCAACCTCTACTGCAGTCGGTTCCGTGCTGCCTAAATTTGCCGATCTCCATTGCCTTTGGTGCGGCCAACAGGCTATCCCGCTCAATGTGTGTCTCGATAACTACAAATCATAAAAATTCGTGAGCCGTCTCTTTTATTACAAAAAAGTAATGCTACGGTTGGAATTATGAAAGTTTTAATAAAAATAAGATCTTCGCAGATAAATTCAATTGGTTTGAACTAAAATCGGGGTAAGGTACGTATCGTGTTGGCAACTATCGAGTTAGCGATCAGGTCTCATCGTCCCGTTTGAGGGTACCCCATTCCACGGAACGGCTTCCAATTTGTCTGTTTAGCTTCTATCAGTTCCTCCACAACTTGCCGGCGCGTCTTTTGTTGCGTTAGAGCCTGCGTTGGAGGGTAGTCCAATTCGCCGAAGCTGTTGGCTCCAATCTCATTTGCCAATGTGAGATCTTCCTTTACCTCCGAACGTGTCTTGGTGCCTGTAAGGCGTTGCGCTGTGGCGGGAGGATAATCGAGTGTTGACGTTTGTACGAAGCCGCTCGCTTTAGCCTCTATGTTTTCAGCATTGACTTGTTCGCGTGAAGCGGCAGTTGCGCTTAACGTTGGCACGACGGCAAGGAGCAGAAACGAGAAAATTGGATTGAAAGTTTTTTTCATATAGAACCCTTAGTTTGTGTTGATGATTCCAGCTCCTCATGGATTGAAAATCCAATCCCATTGATGATGCTGCACATGTTGAGTCACTATATATAATTAGGCTCGTCATTTTTCGGACATTTAAATTACTTTTTTTGAAATGTTGGACTCGAGAAAAATTAATGCGTATTCTAGTTATAGAGGACGAGAAAAAGCTTGCTGACTACCTTCACAAGGGGCTAAGCGAGAACAATTACGTCGTCGATGTGGCACGCAACGGTGTGGATGGTCTGCATATCGCCCGTGAAGGCGATTACGACGTGGTACTGCTCGATGTGATGCTTCCAGGCTTGGACGGTTACGCAGTTTTGGCTGCGTTGCGCCAGAGCAAGCTTACCCACGTCATCATGCTGACGGCGAAGGACACTGTTGAAGATCGCGTTCGCGGCCTCGAAAGCGGTGCAGATGATTATCTCGTCAAGCCCTTTGCTTTTTCCGAGTTGTTGGCACGAATCCAGGCCGTGATGCGGCGCGGTCGTGGCGCAGCTGAGCCCACGGTGTTGCAGCTGGCGGATCTTGAGATGGACCTTGCAAAACGCAAGGTCACCCGGGCTGGTGCCCGGATTGACCTGACCGCAAAGGAATTCACACTGTTGGCGTTGATGCTGAGGCGGCAAGGCGAAGTGCTGTCCCGCACTGTGTTGGCGGAAAAAGTGTGGGAAATGAACTTCGACGGTGACACGAACGTTATCGAAGTGGCCGTTCGCCGCCTGCGCGCGAAGCTGGATGACGATTACGCGATCAAGTTGCTCCACACGGTGCGCGGCATGGGATACGTACTGGAGCTGCGAACAGCGTGAAATTCTTCAAGCTTTCGTCGATTCAAGCGCGTCTGATTGTCGTCTTCGGTGCCATTGCACTTGTGGGGTCGTGTACCGCCGGCTGGATGTTGTTTCGGGTGTTGAACTATGAGGTGCGCCACCAGGAGATTGCCGAAGTATCGGGCAAGATCGAGCTGATTCAGCACTTGGCGCGTTTGCAAGACGCATCGCAGGACCTGCCTGCCTTCTATCGCTCGATTGACAATCTTCTGGGTGGGCACGAGCATCTGAAAGCATGGATCATTGATCCATCAGGGGCGTCGGTCTATGGCGGAGCCCTCCCCCAGATTCAGCCGAGCACGTCGGAGGGGGAGTATCGCGTGATGACGCCTGCCGACGACGCGATGCGAGGCATGACCTCTGCCTTTGCTGCGGGCGCCCTCACCGATTACCGGCTCATCGTGGCCACGGATACCGTTACTGGCGATCGTTTGCTGTATGCGTTCGGTACGGCCTTGATGGTCATCTGCGCTATATGGGTGGTCGGCGTCTCGATCTTTGCCGCTTGGGCTGTCCGACGATCCATGTCGGCGATTGGCCGTCTGTCCGAACAGGCCGCACGAATACGGCCCGACGATCTGTCCGTGCGGTTGCCCGTGGAGAGTATCGATCGGGAACTGCGCGAGTTGTCGCTTGCATTTAATAAGACGCTGGATCGCGTGCAAGGTGCCTACCGTCAGATGGAAGGCTTTAACGCCGACGTCGCGCATGAGCTGCGCACCCCGCTGGCCACGCTGATCAGCGGTTCGGAAATTGCACTAAGCCGGTCGCGATCGGCGGAAGAACTCCGCGAAGTCGTTTCCTCCAATCTTGAAGAGCTCGAAGCGATGCAGCTGATGGTTAACGACATGCTTTTTCTGGCACGTGCAGACCGAGGCGAGCCGGCGTTGGATCGCGCGGTCATCTCAGTTCGAGATGAGGTGGCGATCGTGCTCGATTACTACGAGGCAATGCTCGATAGCGCAAACATTTCTGTGCAAGTGGTAGGGGCCGCGCGCGCAACGGCAAGCCCCCGTCTGATGCGGCGCGCGATTTCCAATCTGGTGTCGAACGCCATCAAGGCCACGCCAAGCGGGCAAAATATCTCCATTTGGATACGCTGCGAATCGAATACCGTACAGGTCGAAGTGCGCAATCCTGGCGATGGCATTGCGCAAGACATGCTGGGCAAGATTTTCGATCGCTTTTACCGTGGCGATTCCGCACGCGCAGATCGTCCAGAGGGTCACGGCCTGGGCCTGGCGATCGTTCGCGCCATCGCCAGGATGCATGGCGGCGACACCTTTGCGCGAAGTGGCGCTAGCTGGAGCGAGGTGGGGTTCTCCATCCAGCGCGAACCGGACAACGCCGGCCTATCGAGCGGTGCTTGACGATGCCCGCGCTGCCCTGCCCTCAATAATGAAGCGTTGACGTGGCTTGAGTGCACGGTTCCAACTCAAACTGAATCGTCACGTGGGCAATGTCGAAAGCGTCGTGCAAGCGCTCGCGAATCGCAGGTAGTGTGACGCGGTAGTGATCGATACCGTCATCAACCACCGCATGTACCGTGAGGGACGCCTTGCCACTCGTAAGTGCCCACACATGCAGGTCGTGGATCGATCGCACGCCGTCCACGCTCAAGATCGCGGCAGACACTTTTTCGATCTCGACGCCGTCCGGTACGCCTTCGAGCAGGATGTTGACGCTGGCCTTGAGCAACAGCCAGGTGCGCGGCACGATCCAGACGCTGATGGCGACGGCAACCAGCGAATCGACCCAACTCCAGCCCGTGTATCGAATGACCAATGCGCCCACGATGACGCCGGCAGAGCCAATTGCATCGCTCAGCACCTCCAGATAAGCGCCTTTGACGTTGAGACTCTCACCCTGCCCGCTTTGCAGTAGCTTCATGCTGATCAGATTGACGATCAATCCGACCGACGCCACGATCAGCATCCCCGTGGTTTGAATGGACGGCGGATCCGAGAAGCGTCGGTAGGCCTCGTACAGCACGTAAAGCGCCACGGCGAACAGCAAGCCGGCATTGAAGGCGGCCGCCAGAATTTCAAATCGGTGGTAGCCAAAGGTGCGCCGCGCATCGGCCGGCCGCTTCGCCAGGCGAATGGCGATCAGGGCGATCGCCAGTGCAGCCGTGTCGGTAAACATGTGCGCGGCATCCGCCAGCAAGGCCAGGCTGCCGGTGATAAGTCCGCCGATCACTTCGACAACCAGGAAGGTGCCGGTGAGCAGCAACGCTATCGAGAGCTGCCTTTGCGGCAACCCTGCGCCGTGTGCATGTTGATGATCGCCGCTCATGTGCTTGCCTTCTTGAAAGCGGCCGCGTAGCGCACTGCGCTCCCAACGCGGACCCTTGTTGAACTATGGGTGACCGGTAGCGGCAGGCGAAGGCGTCTGCAAGGGCTCTTCGTCCGGATCGCGCCGATGGGCAAGACGATACAGCAGCGGAAGCACAAGCAGTGTGAGCAATGTGGAAGAGAGAATGCCCCCGATCACGACCGTTGCAAGGGGTCGCTGCACTTCCGCACCCGTGCCCGTGGCGATCGCCATCGGCACAAAACCCAGCGAGGCGACAAGCGCTGTCATGAGGACAGGCCGCAGCCTCGTCAGTGCGCCAATGCGGATCGCATCCTGCAGGCGCTTACCCTCTTCCCGCAGCGTGCCGATATATGACAGCATCACCAGGCCATTAAGCACTGCCACGCCGCACAATGCGATAAAGCCAACCGCAGCTGAAATGGACAGCGGAATCCCGCGCGCCCACAGCGCCAGCACCCCTCCCGTCAGCGCAAATGGAATGCCAGTGAAGACGATCAGGCCGTCGCGCACATTGCCGAACATCGCAAAAAGCAGCGCGAATACCAGTAACAGTGCGACAGGCACCACGATCTGCAATCGTTTGGACGCTGATTGAAGTTGTTCAAAGGTGCCGCCCCAACTGATCCAGTAACCTGAGGGAATCTTGACCTCGCTGATGGCTTGTGCCGCTGCCGGCACGAACGAGCCCAGATCGCGGCCGCGCACGTTGGCGCTGACGACGATTCGTCGCTTGCCATCCTCACGCGATATTTGGTTGGGGCCTGGTGCGAGCGTGAGCGTGGCGATCTCGCTGAGCGGGATATAGGCCGTTCGTTCCTCTCCCCCGTTCTTTGGCAGGGCAATCGGCAACTGACGAATCGCGTCCAGGTTCTCTCGTACGGTATCGGGCAATCGCACACTGATATCGAAGCGCCGGTCGCCCTGGAAAAACGTCCCCGCTTCACGGCCGCCAATGGCAATCGCCAGCGTCTCCTGTACTTCGAGCATGTTCAGGCCATAGCGTGCTGCCCTCGCCCGGTCGATATCGACGGTCAGCACAGGCAGGCCGCTTGTCTGTTCGATCTTGACCTCGGTGGCGCCTTCGACCCTGGTCAATACTTCGGCGATCTCCTGGGCCGTCGCGTTCAGCACATCGTTATCGTCGCCGAAGATTTTCACGGCGACGTCGCTTCTGACGCCCGAGATCAGCTCATTGAAACGCAACTGAATTGGCTGGGAGAATTCGTAGTTGTTGCCGGGTACTTTGTTAGCCTCGTCCTGAATGGCGACGAGCAATTCGTCACGGGTTTTACGCGGTGCCGGCCATTGATCGATGGGCTTGAGCATGATGTAGCCATCGGAGATATTGGGTGGCATCGGGTCGGACGCGATTTCTGCCGTGCCGGTACGCGCAAAGATGCGTTCTATTTCCGGAAACTTCTCCTTGAGCCGCGCTTCGATCTGCTGCTGCATCGCCACCGATTGAGAGAGACTGGTTCCGGGGATCCGCAATGCCTGGATCGCCAGATCTCCTTCATTGAGATTTGGAATGAATTCGCTGCCCATACGGCTGGCCACCGCGCCCGTGGCAATCACCGACACGATCGCCAACGCAAAGACGACTTTACTGTGGTTGAAAGCCCAGTCAAGCAGCGGCGCGTAGCCGCGCTTGGCCAGCGACATCAACCGGTTTTCCTTTTCGGCCACCTTTTTGCCGATGAAGAGCGCAACGGCTGCCGGTACAAAAGTGATCGACAAGATCATTGCGCCGATCAACGCGATCACGACGGTGAAGGCCATGGGATGAAACATGCGTCCTTCGACACCCGTCAACGCGAAGATGGGGAGATAGACGACCATGATGATCAATTGGCCGAATAGCAACGGCCGCCGGGATTCTCTTGCAGCAGAAAACACTTCGTGAAAGCGCTCGGCAAGCGTGAGCGGTCGTTTGTGATGTTCCTGAGCGTGCGCAAGCCGGCGAACGCAGTTTTCCACGATGACGACAGCACCATCGATGATGATGCCAAAGTCCAGCGCCCCAAGACTCATGAGATTGGCGCTGACTTTATAGGTCACCATGCCTGTGAATGTAAACAGCATCGAAAGCGGAATCACCATCGCTGTGATGATGGCAGCCCGAATGTTGCCGAGGAACAGGAACAGAATCACGATTACCAGAATCGCGCCCTCAAGCAGATTCTTTTTCACCGTATCGATCGCCTTGTCGACCAACACGGTGCGGTCGTACACCGTAACGGCGTGCACACCCTCGGGCAGCGAGCGATTGATTTCCGCCATTTTAGTGGCAACGGCTTGCGACACGGAACGGCTGTTTTCGCCGATCAGCATAAATACCGTGCCAAGCACGACCTCTCGGCCATTCTCGGTTGCGGCACCGGTACGCAGTTCACGTCCGAGTGCCACCTCAGCGATATCGCGCACACGGATGGGTTGCCCCCCTGCCGTGCCGACGATAATCTCTTCGATGTCCGCGATCGAGCGCACCTGGCCGGGTGCCCGTAACAGGTATTGTTCGCCGTTGCGTTCGATGTAGCCCGCGCCGACATTGGTGTTGTTTTTCTCGAGCGCGGTAACCACATCAGCCAAGGATAAGCCAAAGGCAGCCAGCTGTTCGGTGTTTGGCGATACCTGGTATTCCCGTGCAAAGCCTCCGATCGAATTGATCTCCGTGACCCCAGCCACATTGCGCAATTGCGGCTTGATGACCCAATCTTGAATCTCGCGCAGGTCCGTGGAGGTATAAGGCGAGCCGTCGGGTTTGCGTGCGTCTGGTTCGGATTCCACCGTCCAGAGGTAGATTTCGCCGAGTCCGGTGGAGATCGGTCCCATCGCCGGATTGATTCCTTCAGGCAGATTCTCCGTCGCTTCCTGCAGTCGTTGATTGACCAACTGGCGCGCAAAGTAAATATCGGTGCCGTCCTTGAAGATCACTGTGACCTGTGACAGACCATATCGCGATATGGAGCGCGTCTGCTGCAGCCCGGGCAAACCCGCCATCACAGTTTCGATGGGGTAAGTAATGCGTTGTTCCACTTCGAGCGGCGAGTAGCCAGGTGCGCCCACGTTCACCTGAACTTGAACATTGGTGATATCGGGAACCGCGTCGATGGGGAGTCGGTTGTAGTTGTATATTCCGAGCGCCGCCATCCCGAGCACCGCCAGCATGATCAGCCAGCGTTGTTCGATGGCGAAGCGAATGATACGTTCGAACATGTTGAGGTGGCTCCGTATCAGTGGGCGTGCTCGGCGCTGGCTTTACCCAGTTCCGACTTGAGGATGAAGCTGTTCGCAGCCACATACTTCACCCCAGGCGTCAGCCCCCTGATGATCTCCACCCGGTTATTGGTGCTTTTTCCGAGGATGACGGGCTGAGCGATGAAGCCATCCGGCACGGCGATGAACACTGCCGGGCTGTTTTCAACGGTCTGTATGGCATCTGAAGACACCGTAATGCCCGAATTTGTTTCGCTGACGACAACCGCCACCGTTACGAAGATGCCAGGTCGCCACGCCATGTTCGGATTCTCCAGGCTTATCCGTGCCGTCGCCGTACGGGTTTGTTGGCCGACCAATGCGCCAACGTAAGCGATCGTGCCTACCGCCTTGCCGGAGAACGCAGCGCTGGAAACCTCCACTTTTTTCCCGACTTGTACGCTCTCCAGGTCCTTGGCCGCAATCTGGAATTCGACCCACACGGTACGCAGGTCGGACAGCGTGAACACGGTCGTGGCTTCTGTGATCGATTCGCCCAATGTGATGTGCTTCTGAATGACCATCCCATCAAAGGGGGCACGCAGCTCCAGGCGTCCGAGTTGTTGGGTGGGTGACGAGTCTGCACCGATGGCGGCCAACTTCTGCTTTGCGTTTTGCAGCGTGATATGGGCTTCCTCCATCGCGGCGCGGGCTTGCAAGAAATCTTGCTCGGCCGAGACTTTCTCCTGCCACAGCGTGCGTTCGCGCTTGTAGACCGTGCTCGCCAATGCCGCGCGACGCTGCGCAGCCATGTATTCACTGCGCAAATCGGCGAGCGCCGTGCTGGCGATCACGGCCAGGACTTCACCTGTCTTGACCTGCTGTCCCAAGGCCGCGGGCACGCTTTCGACGATACCGTTCAACCGCGGCACCACATGCGCCGTGCGATCTTCGTTGAACTTGATTTCGCCGGGAAACGGTAGCGTAGTCTGAAGCGTCGAGGGGCCGGCCGTGTCGAGTTTCAAGCCGGCAGTTTTGATTTGTTCGTCGTTTAGTTCGATCAGCCCTTCACGTCGCACCACGGTCACCTTGGCCTGTTTATTCTCGCGTGCTGCGATCACATCGATCTCAAGCGAGAAATAATGAGGCTCGGCGATCACTTGGTCGCTTTGCAGCGTGCCATCGACGTTCGAGAACGTGATGCGCACGCGCTCGCCGTTTGGACGCAAGAGCGTGCCTGTTGCCTTCAGGTTGCCAGAAGCCAACGGCTTTTCATCGAGCATGGCCCAGAGCTTAAGACGGGGCTTGCCGCCAGCCTCGGAAAGGAGCGATTCGATCTCCATGCCACCGGCCTGCGTCACCTCGCCGCCATTCGGGCCCTTGCCATGGTCATCATCCTCATCGTGATCGGCGCCGCCGGCGTGGCCGCCATGCGACGCTTCCCCTGTGCGCTCAGCCGCGATCGCCAGACTGGGGGCCAGTGACATCGGTGCAAGCAGTGCCCCTAAGAGTGCCGCGCGTGACAAATAAGCCGCAAGCGGACGTTCAATACGTTTCATCGGTAATCTCACTTAACGGCCCAGGATGCGATCGATCCGCGCCACGGCTTGATAGGTGGTTGAAAGAACGGTGAGATAGCGCGCCCGCGCCTGAGACAGGCTGCGTTGCGCATCGAGAACCTCGGTGAAGCTAAACTTGCCTGCTTCGAATCCGCGTTGCGCGGTATCGAACGACTGGCGGGCGGTGGGCAATATCAGCGTATTCAGTTTCTGCGCGGCGTCGCGAGAGAGATCGAATTGGCTTGCAGCGGCCTGTAGCTCGGTTTCGAGCTGCAGACGCATGCCGCGGTAATCATCCTGGCTTTTGTAGGCCAGCATTGACGCCTCATAGAGATTTCCCTGGTTCCGATCGAAGAGTGGCAAGGGAATGGACACGCCGACTGTCGGTTGATTGCGGCCCAACTCCTGATCGCGCATGACGCCCACACTCACAGTCAGGTCGGGATATCGCTTGCTGCGCTCCAGCTGAATCTGCGATTGGCTTTTTTCGACCGCGAGCCTCGCCGATTCAAGCTGTGGCGAACGTTCGAGTGCGCTGATCAAGTCGTCGAGCGCCGGGCGCGAAGGCAAGGCATTGAGATCGCCGCGTGCCGCACTGAAGGCGGGTCTGGGGTTGCCCCAGAGCGCCGACAACGTTCGTCTTGCGAGCGTCAACCCAACTTCGGATTCATTAAGCTCAAGCTCCGCATTGGCCTGTTCCACCTGCGCCCGGCTTTCTTCCAACGGTGCGACTTTGCCCGCTTGCACCCGTCGATTGGCGACACGTGTCGCGCTTTGCGACAGGTCGAGGGCGCTCTTGGCCAATGCCACCTGTTCCTGCGCAATCAACACATCGAAAAATGCCGCGATGGTTTGTGACTTGATGTCGGCTCGGGTCACTTCGAGGTCACTCAATGCCATTCTGCCGCCAAGTTCGGCAGTTGCCATGCGTGCACGTCGTTTACCACCAAGCTCGATCGGCATGCTCAACGATCCTGTGGTCGTGCGGGTCGCTTTGCGATTGGTGTCTTCCACCTCAAATCCCACCGTGGGGTTCGGTAATACGCCCGCTTGGGTAACAGCGCCCGCTGATGATGCAGCCAGATTGCGAGCAGCGGACAGACTGTGGTTGGTCGACAGCACCAATTCCAACGCTGCTTCAAGTGTCAGTTCTCCGGGGGGTTCACGGTAAGCCGAAGCGGCGTCGAATCGCTGAGATGAAATAGGTTGGGCTGCTGCTGGGAAAGCCAAGGCGGCGGCAAGCGCCAGAAAGACAATTGAGCGTCGCATGAAAAGACCTGATGGATAGACGCACGAAGTGCAATCGGTTGACTGACGACGTATCCCAATGGATTTCATCAGCCGACGCACTTTAGCGGTCGGTGCCTTTCGCAATACCCACTGCCAGATTACGTTTCTGTAATGTTGCGGCGCTGTGCTTTCCGGATTGGCTTGATTGCACGCATGACAGCAGCAGGCGTCTCGTCGATCGATAACGAACATGTAATGAAGGCGTGGGCAAATTGACGGCGGCCGCTCATTAGAGTGTCGACATCGCCACAACGGCGATACACGCGAACGCACTATTTCAATGACGTTCTCGTGCTCGATAATCAAGGAGATCTACAAATGAAGATTCGCCATCTCGCCCGCACTTTCATCGCGGGCATCATCTTCACGATTCCCGCGTTGGCCACCGCAGGTCAATGGGACCTCAACGACACGGAAGTGGGATACACCTATGATGCTTCGCACGCTGCAACAACCAAGACGCGAGCGCAGGTGCAGGATGAACTGAGCCGCGCGCAACAGGATCGGCGCAGTTGGAACTATGCCTACCTGAACGTCGCAAAGCCTGTCTGGTTCCAGCCCAAGAGCGCCGTCACGCGCAATCAGGTTTCTGCAGATGCCGCAGAAATGACGACCGCTGAGCGCAAAAGATTGGATGCAATTTACACGCCGGGCTAAGTCGAAGCAGTACGCCGAAGATCTCTTTTCACTTGGGTCAAAGGCTTCAGGCGTCAAATTTTGGGATGCCGGCGTGGTACTACCGTCACGTAGTAATCGCTGGCACCTTCGACATTTGGTTATCGAACTCGCTGCCACCCGGGCAGACTTGGCAAAGCTTGCATCCCTCAACCAAATGCTGCTGAACGAACCGGCTTTGGTCAGAGATATGGCCACGGAAGAAGTTGTCTCAATTCTTCAGCCAAATGCGTCGAACATTTAGTCGACCGCAAAACCTCGAGTCATTTTTTTTGATGGTTGGCGCTGGCATTGTTGCGATTCTGCTTAAAGGGTTGCGTCGAATGTATCGCCGCTCTTCGAACGATTGATTAGTGCGGTCATGATGGCCAGCGCCAGGCAAGCGGCAAGTGACAAAAAGACAGAAACCCACAATGACGCAACACCCCAACCCTCAACGGCGAGCCCGAAGACAAACGGCGCAGCGGCTTGCACCACGCGTGCCGGCACCATAAGAAAGCCCTGACGCTCTCCATAGCCCTTGGCACCGAAGATCATCAGCGGCAACGTACCAATGGCGATCGTAAGGATCCCGTTACCGACCCCGTGCAGCACAGCGAAAGCCGCTGCGGCCGAAGTGCCGAAGAGGCCAAGGCAAAGCGCGCCGAGCGGATGCGCCAACGTGGCCAACCGCGCCGAAAGAAGCGGGTGTGCCCTTCTCAGGAAGATAAAATCGATCAGTCGCCCGGCCACTTGCGCAGGTCCGACAAGAGCAGCGATTCCAACCGCGATGGTCAATGTTGCGCCAGTGGCCAAAAAAAGTTCTGGCAAGTGCGCAGCCATCGCCGTGCTGTTGAACCAGGTCAGGGCAAAAACGATAGCCATCAGGAGGGCCGTGCGGTGCCGTTGAGCAGGCGAGAGTCCGGCACCCGCGGTATCTTTAGTTGTGGTGCCCTTCGACGCCACAACCACCCGTGTCACGCGTGGCAGCAGCGCGTTGAGCGGCAGCCCGATGATGATGTGCATTGCAGCCCACGCCAGGCACGCGCCACGCCATCCGACCGTACTTTCGAGATAGGTAGACAGCGGCCACCCTACCGTGCTCGCAAAGCCTGCGAGCAAGGTGATCCCCGTGATGGCACGTCTTGCGTCTGCCCCGTGCAGGCGCACGACGGTGGCAAATGCAGATTCGTAAAGACCGCTGCCCATGGCCAGCCCCATCACAGCCCATGCCCCGAAGACGTGGATTGTCGTATTGGCCTGGCTGAGCAAGGCAAGTCCTGCGGCAAATACAAGGTTGCTCGCAATAAGAACGGGGCGACCGCCCAGTCTGTCAATAAGCCGTCCAGCATAGGGACCTACGGCAGCAGCAACCAAGAGGGCCACGGAAAATGCGCCAAAGATCGTGGAGGCTGACGTTCCGATATCTCTGCCGATAGCACCCGCCAGCACGGCCGGAAGGTAGTACGACGAAGCCCACGCCAGCGTCTGGGCAAGGCCCAGCATCACGGTGGTCGTGGTTCTGCTTTGCAACGGCTCGATCAGATGCTCCGCAAATTAACGCGCTTCGACAGCGCCTCAGCGCTCTCGCGTCGCTCGCTATAGCGGTCAACCAGATAGTCGGCGCAGCCTCGTGTGAGCAGCGTGAACTTCACCAGTTCCTCCATCACATCAACCACGCGTTCGTAATAAGGTGAGGGCTTCATGCGGCCATTATCTTCAAACTCCAGGAAAGCCTTGGCTACCGAAGACTGATTCGGGATGGTGATCATGCGCATCCAGCGCCCGAGTATGCGTAACTGATTTACCGCGTTGAACGACTGAGAACCGCCAGAGACCTGCATCACCGCCAGCGTCTTGCCTTGCGTAGGTCTCACAGAACCTATGGCCAGGGGAATCCAGTCGATCTGCGCTTTCATGATGCCGGTCATGGTGCCGTGACGCTCGGGTGAGCACCACACCATTCCTTCCGACCATTGCGCCAGATCGCGCAGTTCCTGCACTTTGGGATGATCCTCAGGTGCCGCATCGGGAAGCGGCAAGCCACTCGGATTGAACATGCGCGTCTCTGCACCCATCGCTTGTAGCAGCCGCGAGGCTTCCTCGGTCACCAGCCGGCTGTACGAACGTTCGCGTAACGACCCATGCAGCAGCAGGATCCGCGGCGCGTGAGTCGCTTGGGTTTGGGGAAGCAGTCGATTCAGATCAGGCTGCTGGAATGTCGTTGTATCAACGTTCGGGATATCAGGATTTATCGACACGCTGTCCCTTTGCGTCAATGACCGTTTCGCCATCCTCTTTGGAGAATGCCCTCTGCTGCGGCTGCGGCAAGATATCCAGCACGGCTTCAGACGGGCGGCACAGGCGCGTGGCGAGCGGCGTCACAACGACGGGTCGGTTGATAAGGATCGGATGTTGCAGCATGAAGTCGATCAACTGGGCATCGGTCCACTTCGAGTCGGCCAAACCCAGTTCGTCGTAGGGCGTGCCCTTCTGGCGCAGCAAATCACGCACCGGCATGCCTAAAGCGGTGATCAGCGTGTTGAGCGTGGTGCGGTCTGGCGGATTTTTGAGGTACTCGATGACCTTTGGCTCTTCACCGGAATTACGAATGAGTGCAAGCACGTTTCGGGACGTGCCGCAGGCCGGGTTGTGATAGATGGTGATGTCGGTCATGGGATCGAATTTGGGATTGGAGTGATACCGTTTAGGCAAGGCTAAGGCTAAGGCGAAGCGCCAATGCGGCCAAAGTAACGAACAGAACGGGCAAAGTGAGCACGATGCCAACCTTGAAGTAGTAGCCCCAGGCGATCGTCGTTCCCTTCTTGGCGAGCACGTGTAGCCAGAGCAACGTGGCAAGGCTGCCGATCGGCGTGATCTTCGGGCCGAGGTCGCAGCCGATGACGTTGGCATAAATCATCGCGTCCTTGACGATGCCGCTGGCGTTTGAGGCATCGATCGACAGTGCACCGATCAGCACGGTCGGCATGTTGTTCATCACCGAAGAAAGGATCGCAGTGAGAAAGCCGGTCCCCAAGGCCGCACCCCAAATACCACTCTGCGCGAAGACGTTGAGCAGCGATGCGATGTGGTCGGTCAGGCCCGCATTGCGCAGCCCGTAAACGACCAAATACATCCCCAGCGAGAAGACGACGATCTGCCACGGCGCCCCGCGAAGAACCTTCTTCGTGCTGATTATTGACCCCCTCGCCGCGACACCGAGCAGGATGACGGCACCGAGGGCAGCAACGGCGCTCACGGGCACGCCCAGCGGTTCGAGTCCGAAGAAGCCGATCAGCAGGAGCACCAGCACCACCCAACCCGCGCGGAACGTTGCGCGATCGCGGATCGCTTCGTCGGGCGCCTTGAGTTGGTTCATGTCGTAGGTCGCAGGGATGCTACGACGGAAGTGCAGCGTCAACACCAGCAGACTGGTCAGTACCGCAGCGATATTCACTGGCACCATCACCGAGGCGTAACTGTTGAAGCTGATCTCGAAGAAGTCGGCCGAAACGATGTTGACCAGATTGGAGACGATCAGTGGCAGGCTGGCGGTATCCGCGATGAAGCCGGCGGCCATCACGAAAGCCAACGTCGCAGCCGGTGTAAAACCGAGAGCGATCAGCATGGCCATGACGATGGGTGTAAGGATGAGCGCGGCACCATCGTTGGCGAACAGCGCTGACACGGCAGCACCTAGCAGCACGATGAACGCGAACAGCAGCCGACCGCGACCGCCGCCCCATCGTGCAACGTGCAGCGCGGCCCACTCAAAAAACCCGGCTTCATCGAGCAGCAGGCTGATGATGATGACGGCGACGAACGTGGCGGTCGCGTTCCAGACAAATCCCCAGACCACGGCAATGTCGGCCAGATGGACGACACCCAGGGTTAGCGCGATCACAGCCCCTAGAGACGCGCTCCAGCCGATGCCCAGGCCGCGCGGCTGCCAGATTACCAAGACAAGCGTAAAGATGAAGATGACGATGGCGGTCAGCATGGGAGCGCTAAGTTGATAGAGGCCTTGGCCTCAAAGGGCTTCGAGCACCACGCGTAGCTGCATGTCGCTCAGGGCGTCGAACTGCACCTTCGCCAGCGCCTGCATACGCTCGCCAATCGCTTGGCGCGTCGACTCGAAGGCGGCACGCTTTTCGGAATCGGTCGTGCCGACGTCGGAAGGGTCAGGGTAGCCCCAATGGATCTTTACAGGCGATCCCGGCCAGTAAGGGCAGGTCTCGTGGGCCGCGTCGTCGCACACCGTGATCACCACCCGCATGGCGGGTGCGGTGTTGCCGGAAAATTCATCCCAGCTTTTGCTGCGATAACCGGATGTGTCGACGCCTGCGCGTTGCAGGACGTCAATCGCCATTGGGTTGATATGGCCTTTCGGGGCACTGCCGGCACTGTATGCCTGCAGGTCTGCACCGAGCTTACTTGCCCAGTGGTTCAACATGCCCTCAGCCAAAACGCTTCGGGCCGAGTTGTGCGTGCAGAGAATCAGAACATTTGTCGTCATTTCAGCGCGTGCCGATATCGCGCACTTCGCGCTGGATGGCCAGAGCCTCGAGCTTAGCGAGTGGTAGAGATAGAAGGAACTCGATACGACGTTTGAGCGTGAGTGCCGTGTCTCGGAATGCGCGCTTCTTGGCGTCGTCCGATCCCTCCACGACTGCAGGGTCTGCCACGCCCCAGTGGGCTGTGATGGGTTGGCCGGGCCATACCGGGCATACCTCTTTGGCCGCGTTGTCGCAGACCGTGATCACGAGGTCCATTGGCGGCGAACCTTCGGCCGAAAATTCTGCCCAGCTCTTGCTGCGGTATCCGGTGTCGTTGAAGTGCAGGTAGCGCAAAGTGTCGAGGGCCAGCGGGTGCACTTCGCCCTTTGGTTGGCTGCCGGCAGAGTATGCGTTGAATCGGCCGGCACCCAGCTGATTCAGCATGCCTTCGGCCAAGATGGAGCGGGCGGAATTGCCGGTGCAGATAAAGAGCACATTGAGTGTGCGATCAGCCATGACGGTTCTCGAGAGCAAACGTGGTGGAGGAACATGGGATGCCAGCGTCGGCCAGCATCGACTTCAACAGTCGCAGGCAACGTTTCCTTCCAGAGCGCAAGCTTCGCCTTGGCAACAGTTGTCGGTGAGATATGCCAGCAGTCCGTTCATTTTGTCGAACGCCGCTCTGTAGATGAGATTGCGGCCTTGGCGCTCCTGAGAGGCTAGGCCCGCGTGGGTCAGTTCCTTCAGGTGGAATGAAAGACTGGTCGCGGGAAGTGCAAGCGCATCGCTCATGGCTCCTGGCGTCAATCCGTCAGGCCCGGCGATCACGAGCGCGCGGAACACGCGAAGACGGCTCTGCTGTGCGAGCGCGGCCAAAGCTTTAACGACATCATCTTCTTCCATAATTCAATTATTATTGAATATTAGAATCAATGCAAGAGGCAATGATGAGACAGGCAACAACGTTGCGCTCTTGGAAGCCCTGTCGGATCTCTCTCGTAGCGATAGCAAATAGCCTTAGATCCTCGGATCGGCCATGCAGATGCTTAAAAGTGTTAGTCCTTGAAAACTTCAAGAAAGCGCGAGCTCATTTTTTCTAATTGTTAGGGCATCCAGAACAACGATGGCTGTGTGGTGGCGTGCCGCGCCGAAATCAAAGCGATGGGCGTCAAGATGGGTGAGCCCTGCGAATCCATCGTCGCATTCTCCTCATTCTATGCTGCATGTCAGCAATCATTCCCTGCTTCACAATCTTACATACTGGGGAAGTATGTAAGATTGTGGAGTAGTTTGGTAGTCAGGGTCCGCATAGTAGTTCTAGAACGCTCTCGAGAGGCGTTTTCTGGTTAAGGGGCAGCTATGGGATCCGCGAGCGGCCGCTTGGGGTCGGAATCAATCATTCATTCATGCCGGCTTTCGGCCCATGTCAGCCACTCGGGAGCGGCATGCCAAAAACCGCGTGTCTGATGGAAAATTGATTTAATTCTCATCACTAAATTGCCAATCCGGAGCGCCTGGTGTCCACTCCTCCTCCTACTACCGAATCAGCGATGCATACGTTTTGCAGTGATAACTACGGGTGGCTATTGGGGTGGTTGCGGCGTCGTGTGGGTGATCCGTTCGACGCGGCTGATCTAATGCAGGACACCTTCGTGAGGGTGTTGAAGACGCATATTGGGCGATTCTGCGCGGCCAGCACCGACCCTGCCGCTGCGATCGGAAAACCGCGCGCTTACCTGGCGACCATCGCCCAAAGCCTGATGATCGATTTTCCGTCGTCACACGCTGGAGCGAACCTATCTCGAGGTCTTGGCCGCACTGCCACCGCAGGAGGTGCCTTCGCTAGAAACGAGGGCCGTGTTGCGTAGTGCCGTGATCGAGATCGACGCCATGCTCGACGGACTCGGATTGAAGGTCAAGCAGGCCTTCCTGATGGCGCAGTGCGAAGACCTTCCCTATGCTGAGATTGCCAACCGTCTAGGGGTATCGCGTCGCTGCGTGGACAATTATCTGTCGCGCGCCATGGTGCATTGTTGCCTGCTCTTGCCGTGAGCGGCACGCCGACGTCTAAGGAGACAACTCCCAGCGTGCGGGACCTGCGCGCTACCAAGCAGGCCGCCACCTTGTACACGCGCCTTAACTCGGAAGCCGTCACCGCCAACGATCGCCACGCCTAAAGCCACTGGCTCGCCGCCGACGCCGCCCACCGCGCCGCATGAAGCAAGGTCGAGCAGGTCTGCTGCCAGATGGGCCGTCTGCCAGGCAGCATCGCCCGCCCTACGCTAGCACCGGCCAAGCCGTCACGCCGCAGTGTGCTGCGTAACTTCGGCCTCGTAGCAGGCGGCGGCATCGCCTCCTGGCCGGGTTGGCGCACGCTGCCGTGGGTAGGCTGGACCGCCGACTATCACAGCGCCATCGGCGAACGGCGCAACATCATGCTTACCGACGGCTCGTCCATACTGATGGACACCGATACCGCCATCGACGTCTCATACGACGCCTATGCCCGCATCCGGTACCTGCGATCGGGCGCCATTCTGGTCTCCACGCATCGCGATCCCGCCACCACGCCCCGGCCCTTCTCGTGCGCACCCGCCCGGGTAAGGCACTCGCGCTGGGCACGCGTCACACGGTGAAGGCCGAAGATGGCTGGACGCGCGTGGCCGTTCTGGAAAAGTCCGTCCGGGTCGAGACCGCGCAAGAACAGGCCGCCGTCGTCCTGCATGCTGGTCTGCAGGCGCGCATCAGTGTATGCGGCGTTACCTTCCTAAGATAGCCCCGCTTGCACCGCCGTCCCGCGACTGCTACGATCAAGCTGTATTTCGGAGATGGCATTCCTCCGTTAACCGCCGCTGTTATTCACTGCGGCTGATGATGCCTACAGGCCCCTGGTTTTACTGGGGCTGTAGGCATTTTTTGCGTCCTATGGCTGCGTAGATCAGGGTATATCGCCCCTAGAACCTTGATCTTATGCCGCGCACAACACACCTAGAACAACTAGACCTCCTGCCCTACATAGGCAAATGGCTAGTTCTCTCCTTCATCGTCGCGTGCCTGGCCGGCAGCGCCTCCGCTTTCTTCCTTCATGCGCTTGATTGGGCAACCTCCACACGCGAAGCCTATCCTTGGCTGATCTGGTTGTTGCCGATTGCTGGTTTCGTCGTCGGTTGGTGCTATCTGCGGATGGGGCGGCCCGTAGAGGCGGGCAATAACCTAATCATCGATGAGATTCATGACCCCAAGAGGGTCATCCCTCTGCGTATGGTACCCATGGTGCTCATAGGTACGGTGGTTTCGCATCTGTTCGGTGCGTCGGTGGGGCGTGAAGGGACGGCTGTACAGATGGGCGGCGCACTTGCCGATCGACTCACGCATGTCCTGCGCATGCGCCCCGAAAACCGGCGCATCATTCTCATGGCGGGTATGGCCGCCGGTTTTTCTTCTGTTTTCGGCACGCCATTGGCCGGCGCCATCTTCGGCCTGGAGGTACTGGCGATCGGCCGCATGCGCTACGACGCTCTATTCCCGTGCATGGTAGCAGCCATCGCTGCCGACCGGATCGGACTCCTTTTAGGTGTGCATCACACGCATTACTCGGTGTTAGAAGTAGCCCCTTTGGGCGTAATGAGCGTGCTGAGCGTGGTTGCTGCCGGCATTCTGTTTGGCTTGATCGGCATGATCTTTGCCAATAGTGCCCACGCAATCGGTGCGTTCATGAAGCGGCATGTGCCATACGCGCCGCTTCGGCCGTTAATAGGCGGTTTAGTCGTGGCGGTGGCCGTATGGGCGGTGGACGGCTACCGCTACATTGGTCTGGGTATTCCGTCCATCGTTCAAGCCTTCCGACAACCCATTGCTCCATGGGACTTTTTAGGCAAACTGCTGTTCACGGTGGCTTCCCTTGGAACGGGATTCAAGGGCGGCGAGGTCACTCCCCTTTTTTACATCGGTGCAACGCTCGGCAACGCCCTGGCTCCCCTTCTGCATCTGCCCTTCTCGATGCTCGCGGGCCTGGGATTTGTCGCGGTGTTTGCGGGCGCAGCAAACACGCCGATAGCTACCATTGTCATGGCCATTGAACTGTTCGGCCCGGACATCGCGCCATTTTCCGCCATCGCCTGCATCGCGGCGTATCTCTTCTCTGGCCATAGCGGGGTATACCACGCGCAGCGTGTCGGCCACTCTAAGCATCGCGTGCTGCCTGAAGGACTACGGATATCGGAACTCGGGGCATACCGCAAGCAACTTCGCCAGCAATCGATGGGAGGTACGCCTGAAAAATAAGCCGAGGATCCTTATCCAGATTGAGCACTGACATGACTGCATTGTGCCTGTACCGTCCTATTCCTGCACGGGGTTCCGCGACAAGCTTGTTACATAAACTAATCGCGTCCACAAGACCACCAACCGATCACTGCGATCTGTAAATCTAGCACTCAGAAAAACTGACGCGTCACTATCTGGAGAGTCACAAGTATGAGATATACGCAATGCGTTGGTCTGATAGGCAGTGAGTCTGTCTATGCACCGATCTCCGCGTAGCGATCCACGAATTATTCATTTTGAAAAGGAGATCATCATGAAGGGTTACCAGTTAACGTTCTACACTCAGCAGGATCGGCGGCACGGCAAGAAGTCGATGGCCGAGTGGCTGCTCGAGCTGTCTAGAGAACATGGCGCGTTTGGCGGGACCTTGTTCAGCGCGGGTAAGAGTTTTGGTCACGACGGGCGCTTTCATTCTGCACATTTCATCGAACTCGCGGATCAGCCCGTTGAGGTGACGATCGCGCTGGATGAGACTATCTGCGATCGCCTTTTAGAGGCTATAAAACAAGAGGCCGTCGACGTCTTCTTCACAAAAGCACCAATTGAATTTGGCCGTACAGGCGGACCAATCTGAGCCAACGCAATCTCATATAGGCGAGCAGCTGTGACGAGGGCACGACATGTCCTGATCTTCCCGCACGCACGTTGCCCGACCAAGTCGGAGCACAGTGCGTGATGGCGAATTCATCTATCTTCTGCGATTTACTGCGGGACGAATTGGCTTGCTATCTGGGTACTCAATGTTCCCCGCACTCCAAGCCGATGGTACACCCGGCTAATTGTTGCGTAGGGGTAGCTACCGCTGGTGTATGGAACGGATCCTGGCTACACCTTACCCTTGGTTCGAGCGTGCACAACACGCTGCATTTCCAAATGACCGTTCCTTTGTGACCGTATGAAAACGCACGCGGAGCTCTACGGCAGGTTGATTCGAATCTTTTCCATGCATGATTGGCACATGGTCTCCCATTGCCGACGGTCATCAACGTTAATGTAATTTCACGAAAGTTCGACGGGTCGTGTCTCATCCTCTCATCTTGCGGCATCGAATAGTCTATTCAGGATCCCGAGCAAATGAATATATGGGTCTAGGCTGACGGCCAATAGCTTGTCGATTCTTGCTCACACTAAAAATGCATGAACAGTACTATGGCTCCCTGGAAACATCTGGAAGTTTGGAATCTGTTTGCGTTTAAGGTTTTCCAAGGAACGCCTGATGCGCCAGCGGAATTGGTTGCGGCTGCGCGCTTGTTGACCGAGTTTCCTGTATATCTTGCCGTGTCTTTAGCTCTCTATTACGTCCTGACGAAACGTGACGCTGCATGCGGGGTGGCAATTGTCTTGGCAGAAGTCATCGCGCGTCTTATTGAGGTGATGACAAACCTATACGCGTTTCATCCAAGGCCGTTCGCGGCAGGCTTCGGACCCGCGTTGGTGCATCATGCTGCAAATAATTCTTTGCCCAGTTCGCATGCGACTTTCGTTTGGACTTTCGCTGCCATTTTTGCGTTTCGCGGCCATGCCGCGCTCGCAGCAATCATGTTCGGGATGGGCGTGCTGGTTGCGTGGGCACGAATCTTCGTTGGTATTCATTGGCCCCTCGATATGGTGGCCTCAGCAGTCGTTGCAGCATTTTCTGGAGGCGTGGGATCTATTCTGTTGAGAGCTGGAACTAAAGTGCTTGGGAAAAGAAAATGACATCCATCCCATTCCCATGTCTCTCGCTACGCAACGTGGCTTGCGCACGGCTTGTTTGTTCCAGCCTTGATATCGGACATGGTCAATGTGTCGCGATAACCGGATCATCTGGATCGGGAAAGACGTTGCTGTTGCGCCAGATCGCTGATCTAGACGAAGGAACCGGTCAAATTGAGCTCGACGGCGTTGATCGGGCCATGATCACAGCGCCAGATTGGCGAAAAAAAGTTATCTACTGCCCAGCTGAAGTGGGATGGTGGTCGGATGCAATCTGCGATCATTTCCCCAATCGCGATGCGGCGCTGGAGATGGCAGCGAGCTTGGGCTTAATGCACGGTTGGATCGACGCTTCGGTCCACCAATTATCCAGCGGCGAGCGTCAGAGGGCGGGGCTTCTCCGTTCCTTGCTGCGGCGCCCTCAGGTTTTATTGCTCGACGAGCCGACCTCGGCACTTGATGAAAAAACAACTTTGAAAGTAGAGGACGTGCTACGGGACCAAATGCAGGACGGTATAGCGTTGATGGTTGTGACGCACGATGATGCACAGGCGAGGCGATTAGCCGACTGTGCTTACCGTGTTCACAAGGGCAAGGTGACGTTGGCATGGAACTGATTCAGCTACGTGGGACCGACTTGGCATTGGCAGCCTCTTTGGTGGTGATCAGTGCGCTGCTGTCCCAACTTCTGAGCTTGGGCTTAACACGTGGCATTGCTTGGGCAGCCTGTCGTACCGTAGTTCAACTTTTGTTGGTCGGCATGGTCTTGAGCTTTGTTTTTACGCATGCAAGTCCGTGGCTAACGTCTCTTATCGTTCTGGTGATGATGTGCTTGGCAATACTTGAAGTCACGGTACGACCTCGCGCCCGTCTTCTAGCTGGCGGAAACGTCTGGGTGGCGGCAATGGCCGTTAGTGCGGCGACCTTCGTGACGGTCGCATTCATTCTGAGCACAGCATTGCGACCTGACCCTTGGTATGACCCTCGCTACGTGATCGCATTAGTAGGAATTGTGCTCGGCGCAGTGCTAAATGCTGCAAGTATCTGTATGGACAGCATGCTGTCAGGCGTGCGTCACGATCAGGCAGCAATCGAAGCGCGTCTTGCTTTAGGTGACTCGCCCAGGATTGCTTTTTCTGCGCTTATAGCCGTGTCTGTTCGACGCGGCGTACTTCCTTCGATAAATCAGATGTCCGCGGCAGGAATAATTACCCTTCCTGGCATCATGACTGGGCAGATCATTGCTGGTATGGATCCACTGAATGCAGTGAAGTACCAGATTCTTGTGATGTTTCTGCTTTGCGGTGCGAGCACCTTGGCTTCAATATGCTCTGCGTACGCAATACTCCGCCGGGTCACGGATGACCGCGCGCGGCTTCGGTTGGATCGATTGACGTTCTGAACGGCAACTTGGTGGCTGTCGACGCGGTAAGGAGGCGGATTTGACGCATCCGGGATACTTGTACTTTTGACACCCGCTGCCTTGGGCGTTAGCAACTGAGCGGATCAGAGGATATCCGACGCGCTCTGCAATGATTGGGACAGGACTCGCTTATCGATAAGGGTCAACGCTGAATCAAATTCGTACACACGTGGCTCACCGTTGGCTATTTCAAGCCGTCCGATATCCGCATCTGCGGTGCCTTCGATGATTTTTGTGAGTGCGCGCAGGCTATTGCCATGTGCAACGACCAAGACGGACTGACCCATGCGTAAAGCTGGCGCTATGGATTCCCGCCATGTCTCAGACACACGTGCAACCGTCTGAAGCAGGGATTCGCCCGTCGGTATAGTACTAGCAGGTAGGCCTGCATAACGACGGTCCAGTTTTACAAATACTCCCGATTCGCCAGAGATCGGAGGCGGTTCGGCATCGTAGGCGCGCCGCCATCGTTGCACCAGTGCGGCACCATATTCCTTTTCAGCTTGCATCTTTGATTGTCCGGTTAACGCGCCATAATGCCGCTCGTTGAGTCGCCAATCGATTCGCACGGGAATCCAAAGCGTTCCAATTGCGTCTAGCAGGATCCACAGCGAGCGGATGGATCGCGTTAACGTGGACGAATATGCCTCGTTCAGTTCAATGCCATGCTGGCGCAATGTCTTTCCGGCGCGCTCCATCTGTGCGACCCCGCGCGGCGTCAAATCAACGTCGGCCCAACCGGTAAAGCGCTGTTCCAAGTTCCATTGCGATTCGCCATGACGCACAATAACCAAACAACTCATTTCTTCTCGTCTTCAATCATGCAGTGAGACGGTTGACCGCTGCTAGCTCTTCGCGTCAATGGTGAGCTCGGGGATACGGGGTTCATTGTTGAGCGTTCTAACCGAAGCCTGCGTGGACCGAGAGCATCGGAGGATGCTACAAGCACGATCCCTGCTTCACATCCGCGACTGATCGAGATCGTCACTTCAGGTCACGCGGTATACATGCTGCCCTCAAGCCGAGGTCACTTAGAGCTGCGCCGCATTGATCGGGGACCCGATCACCCCGGGCATCCAGTGAGCCAACCAAGCCTTCAACGCTTGCAGGTCATCCGGGCGCCGACGCACATGGAGCGAATGCCCCTGTCCCGAATGGACAAGGTGCACGAGTTCGGTGGGCAGTTCGGGACTCTGGTTGCCGAAATACCAAAACTCCCAGGACACCAGTGCATTGCGACCGCTTATGTCTTGCGCAGCAAGCTTCTCGCCATGCAGGGTGTTGCTCACCCTTGTAAGCAATCCACCTCGCCCCACTCGATAAAAATTGTCTGGGGGCCGCCGTCCTCCCGGTCGCTTGGCTCGGAATCGTGGGTCGGACCAGTAGTTGCCAAGTGGCACCACCTCATCCACACGCATTGCGAAAACGACTTGATCGTTGGCACGGCTACGCAAGCCGACGATCCAGTCACCGACGTGCGCTGTGCGGCGGATCTGCGGCTTGCACACCGCCAGAGAACACCATCCGTGGTACGGATTCGGCGATCCTCCCTGGTCGACCCTAACGACATAGCGAAAGATTCTGGCACCGCCATCACCATCAGCGTGAAGCATGTTCACTGCTTGAGCACAAACTCGGCCAGTGCCTTCAGTTCGGCATTCGTCAACTGCGCAAAAGGCGGCATGGGAACTGCCCCCCACTTCCCCGAACTGCCGGATTTGATGCTCGTGATGACCTTTTCCACCCCGCCAGGATCGGCTTTGTACTTGGCCGCCACGTCATGGTAAGCGGGTCCGACGACTTTCTGCGCAATGGCGTGACACCCCAGACAGGCATTTGCATTCAACAGCGCATGCACGTCGATCGCGCCACCTGCCGCGGCTGGCGCACCGGCTGCGCCAGGCCTCGACGTTGTGGGTTCAACTGGTGCAGAATCGGTGGTGGCGCGATCTTCCATCGTCACGCTCGCTGCATCGCCATAGGTCGCCGCAAGATAGATTCCCAGCAGTTTGATTTCACTGTCGTCGATTGGCGCGCCATAGAGATGCTGCATCTTGGTCATTTCGGCCGTCCACTGGCTCACCGTCATGCCCGGAGGCTGATAGGCGATGTAGTCAACCGAGTGGCACATGGCACACTTCTGCTGAGCAATCGCGTAGCCGGGCAAGGTCGAAGACTTAAGCTTGACGGTCTCGCCAGGCAGTTGAATGGGGTTGGGCGGAGCGGCCGATGCCGCAGTGGCGACGATTGCGCAGACCGCCGCCAGCACGGCCTGCGTAGCTTTCAAACGCATTGCTTGCATGACGTGCTCCTCACGCGATATTGACGGTGGTAGATTCGATGACATGACGGCGGTAGCCGGCCGGGTTCCAGTCCGCAGTTGCCGGCTGGCCTTCGCCTTTCTGATTGACGGCGCGCACCATCAGGACCGCTTTTCCCCTTTGCGCGAAACTGATCGGCATGCGCCACTCGCGGAAGGAGAAGCGGCCCAGATCCTTTCCCAGTGTGGCATTGCGCCATTGCCGACCACCATCAACGGACACTTCGACCGTCTTGATACCCGCGCCAGCATCGAAGGCAATGCCCTTCAGCTCGACGGTGCTGCCGGCCGGCAGTACACCGCCATCCAGCACGCTTGTGATGAAGCTGCGTACGGGCAGCGTTGAAATGGGCCGCGTCTTGGCTGCTACGGTGCCCGGTGCCACACACTGGCAGTCGTTGTCGGGTACCCGGTAGGCCGTGGTCATGAAGGCCGCATCGTGGCCCTCAAATGCGTGTTCCAGCACTTCGATCTCCGACAGATGTTTGACCCAGTAAGTCCCAAAATAGCCCGGCACGATCAGCTTGAGCGGATAGCCGTTAAGCATCGGCAGTGGCTCGCCGTTCATGGCCCAGGCCAGCATGGGCTCGCCATTCATGGCATGCTCGATAGACAAAGCTTTGCGGAAGTCTGGCGTGGCCGGCAGTACAGGGCTATCCAAGCCATCGAACGTGACCTGCACGGCACTCGCGCTGACGCCGGCTTTCTCGAGCACCGTGCGTAGCGGCACGCCAGTCCAGTGCGCGTTGCCCATCGCACCATTGGCCAGTTGAGCGCCGAACACACGCGGAGACGCGAAGCCCCGGCTGTTGCCCGAACACTGGTTCACAGCCACCACCTCGACCGGCTCGGCGATCGCTTTAAGTTCGGCTAACGACAGCATCAAGGGCGTAGCTACCTTGCCTTTGACACTCAAGCGGAAGGTGGTGAGATCCACTGCCAAGGGGATGTTGGCCAAATGGTAGCGCACAAAGAAAGCGTCGTTCGCGGTAATAGGCCCATCATTGAACACGGCGAACGGCGTCTCAAGGTGCGGTGGACGTGTATGCACGCGGATCAGCGGGCGTTTACCGGGATATTCGACCAGGGGACGCGGGCCATCGGCGAAGCTCACGCCTTCTCCGGTGTCTACTGCTGCCAGCGCTGCGAGTGGCGACGCCGCCACGGCCAGCAGGGCCCCGCCTCGCAAGAAGCTTCGTCTCCGCAAGTCGGCTGAAGCGAACTTTTGAATATCGGGCATTGTGTTGTCTCCTAGTTGTTGCCTGGTTTCGTTCCCGGTCAAATTGCTGCGCGGTTGCTGCAGCGGCGCGTCAAGGCTTCTTCCAGCCCCACTTCTCAAAAATCGACTGTCCTTGCGGCGACTGCAGGAAGGACACGAAAGCCTTGGCTTGCGACCGTTCTGCGCCCTTGAGCGTCAATACTACGCCGGTGTCTCGGTAGATGCGGAAGGGCTCGTCCATCTCGACCAGTTGAGCCAGCTCCGGATTCGCCACTTGCCAGATATTCCAAATGAGCCAGACATCGATGTCGGGCTGCTCGGTCCAGCGCTTCCGCGCTTCGGCGCTGTTGGGCGCTTCAGGCAGCACGAGGTTCTTGCGGAAGGCGCGCACCAGGGCAATGTCACCAGTGCGGCCAGCCACGTCTTCCCACAGGCCGGTTTGTCCAGCGCCTGCCACCGCCATGACTTTGATGCCAGGCTTGATCACATCGCGGAAGCCGCTGATCTGCTTTGGGTTGCCGGGCCGCACCAGGATGGCCACCGGCCGCAGATACAGCGGCTCTGCGTTCTTCAAATCGAACGCGCCAGGCAAAGCCTTGGCAAAGTCGCTCATCATGTTCTCGGCGCCGCTGAATACCACATCGGCATCGGTCTTCGCTTTGTCGACCCACTGTGGCGTCGGGCCAGCCGTGACCTCGACCGTGATCTTGTTTGCAGCACCAAAGGCCTGCGCCGCCTCTTTCATGGCTGGAGCCGGCCCCCCTGGCCCGTAGACATGGAGCACCTCCTGCGCTTGGACGCCGATGGTTGCAAAGGCGAGCGCTGCCGTGGTCAGCCCAAAGATGAAAACGGATTGGATACGTCGAACGATGTGCATGCTGGATCTCCTGAGATGGTCCAATTCAGATGGGCCGCGCCGGCGCCGCTATAGTGCCGACCACGCGTTGGCTGGAACGGTCGACCTTAGCCACGCTTAGATCTTCGTTCAGCACGTACGCCCATTTGCCGTCGCGTGTGAACACGATTGCCTGGCGTGGCTCCTTGAAGCCAGAGATGGTGACCACGACCTGGCGGCTGGCCACCGAGATCACCGAAACGGTGTTGTCGGCCAAATTGCCAACGTAAACGAACTGTCCATCCGGTGTAAGCGCCGCACCGTAGGGATCCTTGCCGACCGGCACCTTAGCCGTGATCGCGCGTTGGACAACATCGACGATCGCCACCGAGTTGCTGCCACTGTTTGCAGCAAAGATGGTCTTGCCGTCCGCCGTGACCGAGATGGCGCGCAGCTTGTCGAAGCCCTTGATCTCGCCGGTGATCTTGTGGGTTGCCGTATCGACAATGCTGATCTTGTCACCTAGGAAGTTGGTGACATAGAGCGTCTTGCCATCGGGGCTCAGGCGCACGCCTTGGCGTGGCTGCGCGAAACCGGTCACCACCGCACGGGGCTGCTGCGCTGCCGGGTCGTACGCCGTAACGGTGCTGGCTGCTTGGTTGTTGATGTAGAGCGTGCCTCCGTCCTGACTCAGCGTGGTGCCGAATGTGCCGGCGCCCGTTGGCAAACTACCCACGGTCTTGAACGTTGCCGTCTCGATGATGGACACCGTGCCCAGGCTACTGTCAGACACGTAGAACCGTTGCCCTCCGGGCGCGAAGACTATGTTGCGGGGCGTTACGAAATCGTTCAGCACTACGCGCACTTTTCCGCTCGTCAGATCGTAGATCACCACATCGGGTCGCTCACTGTAGGACACAACGGCCAATCGCTCATCTGGGCTGATCGCCAGCGAGTTGTTCTTGATGTTGCCGTCGAAGGTCCAGCGTGCGGTAGCGGCCGGCGTCCGATTCGCTGTGTCCGACGGCGTGCCCGCGGTCGAGCACGCGGTTGATAACAGGGCCAAGGTGAGGGAGGTGGCGAGAGCCAGGATTTTCATGGGGGTCCTTGTCGGGTTTATCGATTCTCTACCTGAATGGACGGATGGCACAGATCGAATATTCCATGGGCAACTGAAAAAGTGGGCTCAGGTCAGGAAAACAGCGAGGCGATACCCGCGTTGATGGCTAGGCCGCCACCGATCAGCCAGGCGAACAGCAGCGCAGCGAGCGCCAACGGTTTGATGCCTGCGTTTCGGATGGCTGAGACGTGCGTCGTCAAGCCCAGGGCAGCCATGGCCATCGCCAGCAGGACGGTGTCGATGTCGATTACGGTGCTAACTACCGGCTTCGGCAACAGCGCCAGGGAATTGAGGCCGGCCACGGCCACGAAGCCCAGTGCAAACCAGGGAATCACAATCCCGCCAGGCTTGTGACTCCCGCCATCCGCGTCGGGCGTGGCGTGCGCTGCATCGTCATTTTTGGAGCGCGAGAGATAAGCCGACAAGATGATCAGGAATGGCGCCAGCATCATGACGCGCACCATCTTGGCGATCACTGCGGTGTTGCCCGCGTCGATGCTGATGGCATTGCCGGCAGCGACGACCTGCGCAACCTCATGAATTGTCGAGCCGGCAAAGATGCCGTAGGCGGCCGGGGACATGGCCAGCAGGTGGTACTGCTCGTTTAGGTGGTACAGCAGGGGGTACAGAAAGATGGCCAGCGTGCCAAAGACGACCACGGTGGAGACGGCTACCGTCACCTGTTCGGCTCGGCCACGCAACACAGGCTCGGCGGCCATCACTGCGGCTGCGCCACAGATTGAGCTGCCTGCGCCGATCAACATGGCGACCTTGCGATCCAGACCGAACACGCGGGTTCCCAGGAACCAGGACATTGCGAAGGTGCTGCTCAGTACTAAAGCATCGATCAGCACGCCGGCCAAACCGACATGGCCGATATCCTGAAAGGTCAGGCGCAGGCCGTACAGAATGATGCCCAGACGCAGCAAGGTCTGCTTGGAGAACGCCACGCCGACCGCGCTGGAGTGTGCCAGGCGCCCATACACTGTGTTGCCCACCAACATGCCGAGCACGATGGCAATCGTAAGCGCGCTGATGCCGTTATGTTGCAGCCCGTCCAGCTTGCCCAACTCAATCGCTGCGTAAGCCAAAGCGCCGGCCAATGCCAGACCCGGCAGGAATTGGACTACCCGCTGCGTGCCAATTGAAGGTTTGTGGCTCGGGATCTTCGAGACGGTCGAAGGTGTGGACATTGGGGCTCTCCTTACGAGCTGAATTTGGGGAAACCGTGAACCTCAACCAGAGTGTGAACGCAGTCGATCAATCAAGCAAACGGGTAATTTATGTATGATCTAGCTGAAAATACGGTAAAGGAGAACTTCTTGCGCCTCACACTTCGCCAGCTGCAAATCTTTGCGGCGGTCGCCGACACAGGCAGCACCGTTGCTGCCGGGCTACAAGTCGCCTTATCGCAATCCGCATCCAGTGCCGCGCTCAATGAACTTGAGGCACTGCTAGGCGCTCAGCTTTTTGACCGTATCGGCAAACGACTGGTGCTCAACGATACCGGGCGCCGCCTGCTGCCCCAGGCTCGAGCACTGCTAAACGGTGCGGTAGACATCGAAAGCCAGTTCGGACTGGGTGACGGAAAACCTTCGGCCGGGGGCATGCTCACCCGCTTGCGCGTTGGCGCAAGCACCACCATCGGCAACTATCTGCTGCCGGCATTGGTGGCTAGCCATCTGCGCGAAGTGCCCAACACCATCATCGACGCAACCATCGGCAACACCAGCGATATTGCTGCTGCAGTAGCCCGGCTGGACGTGGATCTGGGCCTGATCGAAGGCCCTTGCCATGAATCCGCACTGCAGGTGCGTCCTTGGATCGAGGACGAGCTGGTACTGGTCTGCTCACCGTCGCACCCTTTGATGGCCGGCGATCCGGCCACCCGCATCGGATTGAAGGCATTGCACCGGCAGCGCTGGCTGGTGCGCGAGCCGGGCTCAGGCACGAGGGAAGCGGTGGAGCATGCGCTTTCGCCCCACCTGCATCAGTGGGAGCAACCAATGCAGTTAGGTAGCACTGAGGCGATCAAGCAGGCTGCAGCCGAGGGCCTGGGACTGGCCTGTCTATCCCTGTGCGCCGTGCAGGATATGTTGACGCTGCAAAGGCTGGTGCTCGTCAACAGCAGCCTGCCGCGATTGACCCGGCGCTTTTACCTCGTGCACCATCGGCAGAAGCAGTTTTCGGCCGGCCTTCAGAGGTTCGTCGCCCGTTGCCAGGCCGCCAAATGACTCTTTTGGAAGCCAATAGAATGAAGGCGCAAGGCAGTGTGCAAGAATCGTCCATGCCCATGCGGATCCTTCTTACCCTGTCGCTGACTGCTGTCTTTGCCTCGATGGCCCACGCCGAGTCCGCTGTCAAGATGGCCTGCGCCATACTGGTCGACACCAGCGGCACGACCCTTTACACCTTCGACAGGGCTGTCGTAGGCAGCGGCAAGAGCACCTGCATTGGTCCCTGCGCCGTCCTCTGGCTGCCGGCATCCGCAACTTTCGATGCCAATTCCGAAGTACGGAGTCACTAGTTTGCGTGGTGCAGTTGAACATAAAGATCGCGAGTCGATTTACTGTCAAACGAAAATCTGCCGGCTCACGCAAGACATGGCGATGCTTAAGTGCTACCCCGGTCGCGCGACGCAGTGAGCAGTTGGACGGCACGCAGGAAAGTCTGTTGGACGAGCTGCACGATTGGATGATGGCGCATCAACAAAAGGCGCCGGAAGGCTCGATGCTCGCACATGCGCTGGAGTACAGCTTGAATCGCTGCGTAGCCCTCATACACTACCTCGAGGACGGCAATGTACCGACCGACAGCATTTGGGTCGAGAACCAGATTCGCTCTCGGGCTGCGGGACGTTCTAATTGGCTGTTCGCAGGATTGTTGCGGGCTGGATTACGGGCGGCTGCCGTGATTAGTCTGGTGCGATCGGCACGACTCAGATGGCACGATCCGTCCGCTTATCTAAAAGATGTTCTGAGACGGCTGACGACGCAGCGTCAGAGCGAGATTGGCGAATTTCGACCACATGGTTGATACTCGCTGCATAGTCTGACGCACTTTGGGGCGGCGCAGTTCCAGTGTGGAGTTAAAACTAGAAGCGATGGGGTCCGCAGAAAGGATGCTGCAGTTGCAGGCTGCGACATTGGACGTCAGTATTGTGGCGAGTCCTCAACCCGGGGGTGCTGGCGTTTCGCTACTGCTTAGCGCGACGATTCCCGGAAGTGTCGATCCCGGCTTGCGGGAGGTGCCCGACCCTATAGCCTAGACTTGCTGCCGAGCCTACGATGTGCGTCCTTTGTAGCCGGGACGCAAATGCGCGAACTGATTGCGTCGTGGTTTGGGCAAGCCGGACTTAATTTGCACCCGTTCCTCACAAATAGCTATTCCAAAGCGTTGAAAAACTTGGCAGCGACAAATCTAAGCGCAGCGTTTCTCCCATCAGACAAAATTGAAGATCAGACCCGCATGCTGCGTCTGCAGGCGCAGCATCTTTATCCACCAACATGCCGCAGAATTCAAGTCGATGAGCTCCCAGCGCCCGGATGGATTGCGACTTCCACCGAAGTTGATCGTTGCAAAACTTTGTGGCGTGTGTCCTCGCTACCGTTGGTGTCCGCACTGCCGATCAATGGCAAGCTAAATATTGGCTCGATCGCGATTCCTGTGATTAGCGACGCGTAGTCACAGATAATGTTTGGATAACTCTGCGCATTGCGTTCTTAATGTGGGTGCCGGATCTGTCGTCTAACGAAGTTCGCTGAAAGCAAACGGAGGACTCACCATAATCTTACATACTGGCAGGTATGTAAGATTGTGGGGCGATACGGTCGTAAAGGTGAAAAAGGTCTTCTCACCGCCTTCGTAGACGGCGCACGCAGCCTGAGCCGCAGTTGCGCCGCCCCTGCACTCTCCTACATGCTGCCGAAATCCTAACGCCGATGTAGAAGACAAATTTGGCTAGTTAATCTCTCGGCTGTCCGTTCGTCAATCGCGAACGAACAGCTCAAGCTTCAGCCGCCTGCGAGCGGCATCAGTGCGCTATTCGGCGAACACACGACAAGCTGACGCGCACCGCGTGTCAGTGCAACATAGAGATGTTGGGCCGTCATGGCCTGCGGCTCGAGCACGACCGCCACATCGGCTTCGAGTCCTTTAAGCAAGAGCGTGCTGCCAACTGCCCGTCGTGCAACTGGCCTGCTCATGTGACGTTGATGTTCACGCGCCTGGAGTCCTGCTGCGTGCAACGTGCAAGTTCCGCGAGCAGCGACTTGCATCGCAGCATGACAACAGCGCAAAACTTCGGGACGGTATACATGCGCCCCGGGCTGCCTGGCGAAAGTCTGCAGCAGACGAGACGCTTCAGCAACACTTGGACTTCGCGCGAATGCCAGAGCTGCGGCTTCAATCGGCGTCGGCGGATTGCGAGGCCTGCCGTGCTGTAAAACTTGCACACGTTGCAAGAGCGCGGCTGCACCGACGCCCGTCATCAGGCTCGCGGCGAAATTAACCACTTGTCCTAGCGCATCGGCGCCCGCAGGGTCGAATGTTCGTGCAAATTGGATGAATTCAACAAAGTCAACGCGTTCGACAACCGTCGCTCCGGGCGTCTGGCTGGTCAACCGGTAACGCCCGCGGACATTCATCGCGTCGCCTATAATGAGTACGCCATGATTTGGGTCGCGCCCGCGCGTCCTCGCCGCAGTCCTACGCTGTTCTTCGGCCGTTGCCGCATGCAACTGCACCCATTGCACTTCAGCTGGCGCTCCCCGCAGTTCCACAGCACGGCCGGCCTGAAGCAGCGCTCTCGCGTTCAGCAGCCATTGCCCGAGTTCCTCGGTGCCTGCCAGCCGCCATCGCCAAGGTGTCTGCAGCATGCCCACTGATGGAAACTGCGGCTCGACATCGGTCTGCCAGTTGACTAGGCGATTGCCACCGAATCCGAAGATTGCCTGCATCGGATCGCCGAGTACACATGTTGGCAGAGTCTGCGCAGCCCACGCCACAAGGCTGTGCTGGGAAGAATTGCAGTCTTGGTATTCATCGACCAGAAGCCTGTCGTAAGTGGCTCGCAGCGATGCGTTGATGTGCCCGGCTGCTAGTAAATTAGCTGCGGCATTTTGTATCGCTAAATAGTCGTGACCTGGATTGGCCAGTTCCAGCGTCTGGGGAAGGAGACCACTTCGCAGAGGAAATTTTCCAACAAGCCGCATCGCAAATCCATCGATCGTCGAAATTCTATATGCCGAGCTGTGAATAGCTGCTCTAGCCATGCGAGCTCGCAATGCCGCGACGCCAGCGTTGGTGTGAGTCAAAACTAGGATGGGCTTGCTGCCCGTATGCGCCTTTAGCGTATCGGCGATGAGCTGCGTCTTACCGCAACCGGCCGGGGCGGTGATTGACCCTCGGGCGACTGCGAAAAGGTCCAATTCAGGCGGCATGATTAAGTGCCCACAGCCGATTAATTACTTCGACGAATCCTGCTTCAGCGTTCTGCAGGTTGGGTCCAACGATGCTGCGGCCGACGTGTTGGTAAGCAGATACTGACTTGAACCAACCGTTTCTGCTGACCCGCGCTGCACGGCCCAAGAGCTCGCGTGTCGCCATTGGGTAAACGCCCTGCGCCGCCCTCTCAGCCTCAATCGCTTCGAGGGTTCGATGGCCCTCGGACTTTGATCGAATGTGTGCAGCCACATCTTCACGGCCAATTCGTTCGACGGCATAGCTGAGCAGGGAATCAATCGCTGCGTCTGTCATGCAGATAAATAGTTCATCTTCCAACGCGCGCCCTGCCCGCCAAGTTAGGAGGGTAACGCCCTGGACGGCAAGTGTCTCAAGCAGCGCCGGCGTCGGCGCCTTATCCGCATCAATAAACGCAGTCACGTTGTAGCCCAGCCGACGCATGACGACCGCCTTTTCTAGGCATAGGTCAGGTGTGCTGCCGCCCGCATTGACGTACGCACCACCGAGGGCAAAGAACGACGTCTGATTGTGGTCCTCCACGCCATACTGGTCCAACCCCCGCGCGAGTCCAACTTCACTGGCTCCTTCGCAGACCAAAATAGATTTCGCTAAGAAAGCTTCCGGGTCTGTGCGCAGGATACCTTGTATCTCATCGGCCACGCCTGCTGGGCGTACCACATGGCGCTCACCTTCACATCTGACGATGAACAGTTGGCCACCGGAAAGCTCGCGCAGCGCAACGGGCGAGTGCGTCGTCATGAACACCTGAAGGGGATGGTTCGTGGCCTTGGCTCCCATGGAGTCCAGCAGGCGCTTGAGCCGGTGAGGCTCCAAACCAAATTCGACCTCGTCAAGAAGCGCAATAGTGGCCGCTTGCGCGGCTTCTCGCTGCAGCCCGGCCATGAGCAGGCGCGCAGATCCCGTCCCAAGCAAGCGAAGCGGGATGCCGGACTCGCTGTGCAGTCCGATCGCACCATCGCTAACGGACACCGCATGCGCATCTAGCATGGCTTGGGCTTCTCCAACGGGCACACCCAAACCCGCGGCGATTCTGGTCACGACCTGAAGGGTCTCTGCCAACTGAGCACCGGCCTGGTTGCCAAACGCTGTCCTGGCGTCCCGCGCTGCGCTAGCTAGCTCGGCACCCAGCTCGGGGCGTTCATCCGTCAGCTTGTTTAGTACAGAATTTCGGCTCCAGGACAGATGAGTGCTGGCGTAGTTACCGATGCGCGCTGGTGCCAGTGCGGCCCGGTGTTTCCACGCGAGGCCGCGCTCGAGTCCTTGCTCTTTCGCTCTCTCCGAGTAAAGTTGCCAAGACGGCTCAAGGTCCGCGCCGACCTCCAAGCGTACCGTCAACGCGGTCTCGATATCGGCCCTGGGTTCGGGCTCGATTTGCCCAGTTGCTGCGTTATGACCCCGAAGAAATTCCCCGTAGACCTCCAGGCTCAACAATTCGTCGGACAGACCACCTAAGGTAATAGTGATTTCTATGGGCTCGGTGACAACAAGCCCATAAAAATCCGTGTCGGCAAAGCCGACGCTGCGCCGCGCGCCCAAGCATAGATCTATGGCGTCCAGGATGGTCGACTTGCCATTATCTCCTGGACCAATGAGGCAGTTGATGCCCGCCGAGGGCGCCCAGTCAAGTTTCTTGATCGAACGAAAATTGCGAATTTCCAGCCGTCGGATGCGCGCCATACTTTTCCCAAGATAAGATCGTTTTCCACGCCTGCAGCAACTGCTTTCGGGTATTTCCGCAGGCTTCTCATTCGAACAATTGCAGCCGATCTTTGCAATGCGCCTTACACCCTCCGTTTTTTGAATCGTAGAGCCCTGCCATAAAAGCCAACTCATCCCGGTCGAGCATGCACCCCTCTCTGCACGACTCGAGTTCCACATATCATCGCAGAACGGGCCGCTCACTTATGCATCAAAAACCATCTAACCAATTGAGCATCTTTGAATTAGCATATGCTGTCCAAGTTTCTGCAAAGCATTGCAGATGCAATGGCGTTAGTTTTGAACTTCGACGTTATGCGAGTCGCTGCAGATGATCAGGAGATAGTCGCCGTTACCGATTAATTATCAAAGTTGGAATAAAGCCTCCGACAGATCGATTTTGATCGTAGATTCTGAGCGGCAAGTCAGCTTTCGGCATCACCACCCTGCCCACCTCGACCGCCGCGGAATTGGGTAACGCCGGGAAAATATTGATTGTTGCAGATTCACCGTGGAAAGCCTTGATTCGGTCAAACAAAAGCCTCAAGTGACGTTTGAATTCGACAAGATCCTCGGGTCTCCGCATGATGTCGTTGTGCGGATTCTCCGCAGTCAATGACCAAAGCGCAACATCGTCGCCAAGCACGGATCGGATTCGTTCGTTTGTCACCGTGCCGCTAAGTGCGAGTTTCAGTGCAATTGGGCGGTTAGGCGGTCCTAAATACTCCTCTAATTGAAATATTATCGAGGGCTGCGCGGCTTGCCAACGCCAAGTCGGCGGCTCTCGGTATTTTTGGTGAACCGTGACCGGGACTATATCTCCCAGCAGATGACCGAGCGCAATCAGAAGCGGCTGCGGAGCTAAAGCAAAGACGCTAAGCTGTTTGATCTCTTTTTGCTCGATCCGTTCTTTTACCTTTCGTGCAAAAGCTCGCTGCAGACTTTCCTCTTGATAGACCCAGTAACTCTCTTCATGATCACAGTACTCACATCCGGCAAGTTCAATATCTATCGTGCGCCCTTCCGCCGGATGTCTGTCCGGCGGCATTGCCATGAATATTGAGCGGGTCGAAACAAGTGCGTCTCGCTGTCCAATGTCGGCGGCGAATCGGAGCACATGAGCAGCGCGCTCTTGCGTCATGGCCGTGACAATGGCGATTCTATCCTCGTGCTCAGACTTCATTTCAAGAAGAACACTCTCAGGATGATCCGCAAGATAGTCCACGTCTATGCATTTATGATGCTTTGCACAAAGCAGCATAAGATTGTTTAAGTCTTTGGCAAGCAATGGAGACCGAATGGAATCGCCGCGAGGCCCCGACTCGCTGTCAGCGACGATATGAGCAATGAATCCAAATTTGCCATCCTCACGCCCTGCAACTAAGTCACCTATCAATTCCTCGTTGCAGCCGCGATATTCGCAGCGGCCGGCCGCCTGCGACCACAGCGCAACCTGAACTTTATTTGGGATTTGTGTTTTTGCCATGATCATTGCTTTGCTTGATTTGGGTATAGTGTTCACGGTTTTGCATAAAAGCTCAACATTGCCAAATCTGTTATTAAACGCCAAGCCGTTACTTGATCTGGAAGGTCGATGGTGAACAATCTTAGACATACCCGCGAGAGTGAGATCTTTCTTGAGGATCTTGCTGAAGAGCTCAGTGTTCCTATCGGCAGGTATGAACAAGCGGAGCGAAGTTACCAATCACTGGGTGAATGGCTTCACCGCGAAAAATCGAGCGTTCGGCCGTTTGATCCTAACGTCTACGTTCAAGGTTCCTTTCGCCTTGGAACGACAATCCGACCCTCAACCGATACGGAGGAATACGACGTTGACTCGGTTTGCGAGCTTCAGAACTTAGACAAGTTTTCGTTAACCCAGAGACAACTTAAGACTCTGCTTGGCTTAGAAATTGAGGCCTATCGCAAATCCCAGAGCATGAACAAGCCTCTCCGCGAAGGAAGGCGCTGCTGGGTGCTTGACTATGCGGATGGTGCCCAGTTTCATATGGATATTGTGCCTGCGATTCCAAATGGGCAAGGTGCTCGGGCCCTTTTGGAATCCCGCGACCTCGAGACTCGCTGGACCGACACGGCGATTGCAATTACGGATAATAAGGGGGCAACATATAGCTCCCTTACCGAAGACTGGCCGCGCTCCAATCCGAAGGGTTATTGTGAATGGTTCAAGAGCCGAATGTCGGGGGACCTCGAACGTCGCAAGCGCATCCTTGCAGAGAGTGTCAAAGCGAGCGTTGAGGATATTCCAGACTATAAGGTGCGAACGCCACTGCAAGCTGCAGTCATGATCCTCAAACGACACCGGGATTACAGCTTTGCGGGCCGTCAAGACGAAAGACCAATTTCCGTCATCATCACCACACTGGCGGCGCACTCCTACAACGGGGAGGAAACCATAGGTGGAGCATTGGATGCCATCCTCGGAAACATGGAGAAATACATCCTATGGCATAACAATCGTCACTGGATACCAAATCCGACTGACCCTCTCGAAAATTTTGCCGATAAGTGGGCGGAACATCCTGAGCGAGCTGCCGCGTTTGTTGAATGGTTGCTGAAGGCAAGGGAAGAATTTGCACGGGCAGCTCATTCGAGAGACAGGGCGATCATTGCTGAGACGGTGGGGCGAGGCGTCGGCCTGTCGCTTGCTCATCGGGCAGCACGGAGACCGCATCAATCTTCCCTCCTGAAGATTGGATCGATAGCGCCAGTAAGTGCCGGCCTCTCCTTTCCGGACCGCAGCCGCGTTCCAACTAAGCCCCAAGGATTTGGAGGCGCACAGTGATTTGGTGGCTCGATAATCCAGCACTAGCGCGATCTGAGCGGCAGAGTGTGGCTGATCTCGCAGAGCAAGTAGGCTGGCTTAAAGACGTCCGTTGGCATGTATCAGACGGAGCTGCGTTGGCTGTCGAGTTCGTAATCGAGCACTGCGGTGAGGACATTCCATTTGCGATGACCTACGCGGTATTTCACCCTAATTGCCCACCTATCATCGTGCCACGAGATGGCCGTCGCATCTCAGGTCATCAGTATGGCGTCGGGGGCAATCTTTGCCTTGAATACCGTGCTGACAACTGGGAGACCACAATCACCGGGGCGGCGATGATTGAAAGTGCCCATCGTCTAATTGCTGGTGAACACCATTCGGATGGTCCCGAATTGCCGTCTGCCCACACCGTATCTATCGGGCAAAGCGTGCGCAACTCAGTCCTCCGATTTCTGATAACTCAGCCTGTCGAAGACCGCTTAAAAATGATGGAGCATGGACAGGCGATAGAAGTAAGTTTTGCAGAAAAGTTCCACGCTGAAACGCTCACCGTTACGATTACAGAAATGGATGGTGCCTCCAATGTGCGTGCTTGGCCTGCCGGCGTTCGTGAAACGGCTAAGCAGGGGCACGCAATTAGGCTACCCAAAGACATTGCAGTGCCGGAGGCAGTGCAGGAGGATATCGCAGATCTGCTTGGAGATCTCGGTTTCGCAGAGCTCCGTGAAAAAGCGCTTGGTACCACCGGCGAAATGGACTTGGTACTAGTTTCGGACACTCAGATTGCACATATTTATGCTTTTGATGGCAGTAAGTCGCGCAACTTCCTTCGTGCACGCAATCTGAAAGTTTTGGCTGACAGCCGACTACCAAATGAATATGCTGTGCTTCTTGAAAAGAACGTCGGCATCGTCGGTTGCGGCTCGCTTGGATCCAAGATTGCCGCGATGCTCGTGCGCGCTGGCGTGCGCAGGTTCACACTCATCGATGACGACGTAATATTTGCGACCAACTTGGTGCGAAATGAGCTCAGCGCCGTCGCGACAGGTGTTCACAAGGTCGACGCGGTGCGAAACCGTCTAATTGAAATTGCTGGAACGATCGACATTTCGGTACGTCGAGTCGCATTGGGCGGTCAAGAGAGTGCGGAGACAACCGAATCTTTGATGTCGGCATTGCGGAATTGCGACGTAATCATCGACGCAACCGCTGATGCGCATTGTTTCAACTTTTGCGCCGCCGTCGCGAATGATAGCTCTAAGCCACTTATCTGGGGCGAAGTATTGGCTGGCGGCATCGGCGGTCTGGTAGCACGTATTCGATCTGGTCACGAACCAGAGCCCCAGGCAGCGCGCAATCAAATCAACGCTTGGTGCAATGGGCATGGCATCGCTGCCCCCCTTGCCAGCGTTTCAACACCCTATGTTGGCTCCGTTGAAGGCGACAGTCCGCTAGTGGCAGACGACTCAGAAGTGACCATAATCGCGGGACATCTGGCGCGCTTGGCAACGGACGTACTTATTCGGCCCGAGGCCAGCGCCTTTCCTGTACCAGCCTATGCAATCGGACTCCGCACTGGCTGGATTTTCTCTCAACCCTTCGAGACATGGCCGATCAATCTAGTCGGGTCTGAACCGTGGAAAGCTCAACAGGATTCATCCTCTGCCGCAGACGGTCTTGCTCTGCTCAGAGAACTCCTCCCCACTGCCTTTGATGGTCACGATAAGCCTTCCAAATAATCAGCGGGCGCGACTCCGCACATGTCTGCGACGTGCCGGTCGGCGAGAGATCGGTGGGATTCTCATGGGTGAGCAGATTGCACCGAACCACTTTCAGATCGCGGATTTCTCGGTCGACAGTCAGACGGGAACTGCGGCGCATTTCGTACGCAGCCCGGAGCATCACGCAGAAGCTCTAGAACGCTTCTTTCATAAGACTGGATATGACTTCAAACGCTTCAATTACCTCGGCGAATGGCATTCTCATCCAAGTTTCGCCATTCGACCTAGCTTCGAGGACATCACTTCAATGCAACGTCTTGTACACGGCGAACGAGACATCGACTTTTCCGCCCTTATGATCGTCAGGTTGAACCATTTTTTCTTCGTTGAAGCCGCTGCCGTAATGTTTGTCCGACACGGTGCTCCAACAGAAGTAACATTGCAACGTTAATTTCAGTCATCGTCACGCCTCGAGTCGGGAATCGGAAGAATGACAGTGAGATGGGCTGAATTCCGCGAAGCAACCACTTTTGGCGTAGCACTGCCTATCTAGAGGACACCGAGCTCCCTAAAATAAGCAAAACCCTCTGGCATGCGATTCCGCGCTAATCGATTTGACACATGAAAATCCAGCAATGCAGGACAGTCATTAATGTCAAATAGTTGAAGGGCGGAAACCATAACATGGCCCGGTTCTTAGGAAACCATAACGTGGCAAATCGGCCAATAAATGGTTTTTTTCACATGCCGGCAAGCCGCTGGAAACGTGATGTGGAGCGGGTGAAGGGAATCGAACCCTCGTATGAAGCTTGGGAAGCTGCCGTTCTACCATTAAACTACACCCGCTCTGGGTGCGCGCAAACGCTCGCGCGACGAGAATTATAGCGCTGGTTGTCCTGCAATATACCCGGGCGCCACCCATGTGACGTTTTGAGTCGCTGAACGGCGGGTTGTCGCCCAACGACGCGCTTCCCGCCGGGTGTCACGGATTTGTCCTCCCTGCCTGCGCAAATCCCCGCGCCTCAAATTACAATCCCCCGCTATGACTACGAACACCCCTCCGGCGAACGCGCCGACCCATATCCGCAGCTTCGTCCATCGGCGCGGGCACATCACCCAGGGCCAGCGCGATGCGCTCGAAACGCTGACCGGCAAATGGACGATTCCGTATGCCGCCGAGCGGCTCGACCTGGATCAGACCTTTGGCCGCACGGCGCCCACGATCCTGGAGATCGGTTTCGGCATGGGCGAAACCACCGAGAAGATCGCCACGGCCCGCCCCGACGACAATTTCCTGGGCGTTGAAGTCTTCAACGCCGGCGTGGGCTCGCTCATGCGCCGCGCTGAAGATAACGGCCTGACGAACATCCGCATCATTCAGCACGATGCAGTGGAAGTGGTGCGCGACATGATCGCCCCCGACTGCCTGGCGGGTGTGCATGTGTATTTCCCCGATCCGTGGCCCAAGAAGCGGCATCACAAGCGCCGCTTGCTGCAACCCACCTTCGTGGCTGCGCTCACCAGCCGCATCGCACCCGGCGGTTATTTTCACTGCGCCACCGATTGGGAAGAGTACGCCCACCAGATGCTCGAAGTGCTGGGCGGCGAACCGCTGCTTGAAAATACTGCCGACGGCTTTGCGCCCCGCCCCGATTACCGCCCGCTCACGAAGTTCGAGAACCGCGGCATTCGCCTGGGTCATGGCGTGTGGGATCTCATTTTCAAACGTAAGGCCTAAATGCTGTTTCCTTCGATCGAACCGTATCGCCACGGCATGCTCGATACCGGCGACGGGCACCAGATCTACTGGGAGTTGTGCGGCAATCCGGAGGGCAAGCCGGCCGTGTTTCTGCACGGTGGCCCAGGAAGTGGGTGCTCGCCCGTACACCGCCAACTCTTCGATCCCGCCAAATACAACGTCTTGTTGTTCGATCAGCGCGGTTGCGGGCGCTCACAGCCCCATGCGAACCTGCAGAACAACACAACGTGGCATCTAGTGGCCGATATCGAGCGCCTGCGTCAGGAAATCGTGGGCGCGGATCAACTACTGGTGTTCGGGGGATCCTGGGGGTCGACATTGGCGCTGGCCTATGCGCAAACGCATCCCGAGCATGTGAGCGCGCTGATCGTGCGGGGCATCTTCACGCTGCGCCGCGCCGAAGTGCTGTGGTTCTATCAGGAAGGTGCGTCGTGGCTTTTTCCGGATTATTGGGAAGATTTCCTGGCGCCCATTCCGGAAAACGAACGGGCCGACCTGATCGGCGCCTACCATCGCCGCCTCACCGGCAAGGATGAAGCTGAGCAGCTCCGCGCCGCGCACGCCTGGAGCAATTGGGAAGATCGCACGATCACCCTGCTGCCCGGTTCCCGGCATCAGCAAGCCAACTCATCCGATCGCCGTGCATTGGCCTTCGCCCGCATCGAAAACCACTACTTCATCAATCGTGGCTTCATGGATGAAGGCCAGTTGTTCCGCAACGTCGATCGCCTGAAGGGCATTCCCGGCGTGATCGTGCAGGGGCGCTACGATGCCTGCACGCCGGTGAAAAGTGCGTGGGACCTGCATCGCGCGTGGCCCGAGGCCGACTTCCAGCTCGTGCCGGATGCCGGCCACGCATTCAATGAGCCAGGTATTTTGAAGCGTCTGGTTGAAGCTACCAATCGCTTCGTCGCAGATCAGGAAGCATGATGGACATTACCTTGAACGGCGAAAGCCGCCCCCTCTCCGGCCCCACCACCGTGGCACAGTTGCTTGAAGAACTGGGCTACACCGGCAAGCGTGTGGCCGTGGAACGCAATGGCGACATCGTGCCGAAGAGCCAGCACGGCGATACCGCGCTGGCCGCAGGCGACAAGCTGGAGATCGTGGTGGCCGTCGGCGGCGGCTGAACGGCCCGTCAACGCTTGCCGATCCGTAGCGCCGTCCGACTTTTGCACACACCAGTTTGGTACGGAAGCCGAACTCAGCGCGAAACAAGCCGACAGCGGCCTTGCAAATCAAATCGGGCCACCTCGAAAGAAGTGGCCCGATTTGCATGGGTGCGGTGCCTGATGTGCCTTAACGCATCTTTCCGCCGAGCTTGGCCAAGCCCTTCATGCCGCCCATGGCGCGCATCATCTTGGCCATGCCGCCCTTCTGCATCTGCTTCATCATGCCTTGCATCTGCTCGAACTGGTTGAGCAGGCGGTTCACTTCCTGAACCGGTACGCCCGAGCCCATCGCGATACGGCGTTTGCGTTGCGCCTTGATCAACTCAGGCTTGGCGCGCTCGGCAGGCGTCATTGAATTCAGAATGCCTTCCGTGCGGCGCATCTGCTTTTCAGCCTGGCCGCTTTGCAACTGACCGGCCGCTTGCTGGAACTGCGCGGGCAGCTTTTCGAGCAGCGAGCCCATGTCGCCCATCTTCTTGACCTGACCCAACTGCTCGCGGAAGTCGTTCAAATCGAACTTATTGCCCGATTTGATCTTGGTCGCGAGCTTTTGCGCCTCGGCGATGTCGATGTTTTGCTGTGCCTGCTCCACCAGCGACACGATGTCGCCCATGCCCAGCACGCGTTGCGCCATCCGGTCGGGGTGGAACGGCTCCAGGCCGTCCAGCTTTTCGGATACGCCGACGAACTTCAGCGGCTTGCCGGTGATGTGACGCACCGACAACGCCGCGCCGCCCCGGGCATCGCCGTCGAGCTTGGTGAGTACCACGCCGGTCAGCGGCAAGGCATCCGAGAACGCCTTGGCCGTATTGACCGCATCCTGACCCTGCATCGCGTCGACCACGAACAGGGTTTCGATCGGCTTGACGATGTCATGCAAGGCGCGGATTTCGCGCATCATGGCCTCGTCGATACCCAAACGACCGGCCGTATCCAGAATCAGCACGTCATAGTGATGACGCTTGGCGTGATCCAGCGCCCGGCGGGCGATGTCTTCGGGCTTCTCGCTGCTTTCGGTTTGCAGGAAGTCCACGCCCACTTGCGCGGCCACGGTCTTCAACTGCTCGATGGCGGCCGGACGATACACGTCAGCGCTCACCACCAGCACGTTCTTCTTGCCCGTTTTGCGGCCTTGGTGGACGTGCTGCCCTTCCTTCAGCCAGCGGGCGAGCTTGCCGGTGGTGGTGGTTTTACCCGCCCCCTGCAGGCCGGCCATCAGGATCACGGCGGGTGGCGTGGTGGACAGCGACAGCTCGCTGGTGTGCGGGCCCAGATCGCCGCCCATCAGGGCAGTCAGTTCTTTGTTGACCACGCCCACGAGAGCCTGGCCGGGCTTGAGGCTGCCGACGACCTCCTCGCCGAGCGCCTTTTCTTTCACGCGGGCGACGAAATCGCGCACCACGGGCAGGGCGACGTCGGCCTCCAGCAAGGCCATACGGACCTCGCGGAGCATTTCCTGGGTGTTGGCCTCAGTCAGGCGGGCTTCGCCGCGGATCGTCTTGACGACCCGGGACAGACGTTGCGTTAAGTTGTCGAGCATGAGAGGCGTTTCCGCTTAAACTAGTCGATTGAACGGTGACCGACGGGCGCTGAAAATGCGCCGGCGGGCGACGATCGCCCGGGGGTCGCTACCTGACGACGGTTTTTATGTCACTAGGCATTGTATTTCACGCGGCGGCTGCTGTGGCTTACGCCCTGCTGGCCGCCGGACTTTGGTTGCGTCTCACCCGGGGCGACACCATCGCCCAGAGCGGCAGAATCGGCCGCGCGGGCCTGCTCATCGCGTTGGTGCTGCATGGCGCCGGCCTGTACGAGACCGCGTTGGCACAGGGTACGCTATTCATCGGCTGGGCGTCGGCGTTGTCCGCCGCCGTCTGGCTGGGCCTGGTGGTGTATTGGCTCGAAAGCCTGGTCGTCCGAATCGACGGCCTGCAGCTCCTGCTGCTGCCCGCCGCCACGGCCGTCACGCTTCTGGCCGCCCTCTTCCCGCAGGGCGTCGTGGTGGTCCACGGCGATAACGTCTGGCTGCGGGCCCACCTCATCATTGCCTTGTCGGCGTACGGCCTCATCACCATCGCCGCATTGCAGGCCAGCCTGATGGCGCTGCTCGACCGGCGGCTGCATCGCCCGCAGGAAGACATGTCACAGCGCACCATCGTGGGCCGGGTGCTCGATGCCCAGCCGCCGCTTCTCGAGCAGGAACGCCTGCTGTTCCGCCTGATCTGGGTGGGATTCGTGGTGCTCACCCTGGCCGTCTTCAGCGGGTCATACACCTCGATGATGCTTACCGGCAAGGTGTTGCCGTTCGACCATAAAACCGTTTTCACCTTGTTATCGTGGCTCACCTTCGGCATCTTGCTGCTCGGCCGCCATATTTGGGGCTGGCGCGGCCGCGTCGCCCTGCGCTGGACCCTCACCGGGTTCGCCCTGTTGATTTTGGCGTATACCGGCAGCCGGTTCGTGCTCGAAGTCATTTTGCATCGGAGTTGACGTGGGCAAGGTATTCGTTTGGGTCATCGTCATCATCGCCGTCCTGTTCGTGATGCGGATCATCGCGCACAACAAGGCCAATACCGAGAAGCGCGATCGCGACAGCCGCAATGGCCGCGGTCCGGCGTCGGGGCCAGCTTCAGGGTCAACCTCGGGTTCGACCTCACGTTCAACCAACGCCGGCGGATGGTTTTCCCGTCGCAAGCCCGGCGTGAGCGACGATGCTGGGCGGGCGCAGCAGTGGCCGCGCAGCGGGCCGCAGGCGTCCGGAAAAGCGGGGCAACCTGCAGGTGGCCGCGCCGTCTCCGAATCGATGGTGCGCTGTGAGTACTGCGGTATTCACTTGCCGCGATCGGAAGCGCTGCTGTTGCAGGGCAAAACCTGGTGCGGTGAAGAACACGCCCGATTGGGCGGCGTGCAGGTCAAATCGTGATCGAACGGGCTGTGGCTGCGCCTGGCGCGTTGCACCTCGATCGCCACGGCTGGCTGGTGTCGTCGTCCCGCTCCTCAACAGACGCGATCCGGCATTGCCCCTCGCCAAACCACGATCGCCGCCCCTCGGGCACGTCGATCTCGCTACTGGTGATGCACAACATCAGCTTGCCGCCCGGCCAGTTCGGCGGGCCGCATGTGGCGGGCTTGTTCACCAATACCCTCGATTATTCGTTTCACCCGTGGCTGGAGCGCCTGCGGCCGTTGCGTGTGTCGGCGCATTTCTTCGTGCGGCGCGACGGGCAAATCGTGCAGTTCGTGTCTGCCGACAAACGCGCCTGGCATGCGGGCATCTCGACCTTTCGTGGCCGCGACAAGTGCAATGATTTTTCGCTGGGCATCGAGATGGAAGGCACCGATGTGCTGCCTTACACGGATGCGCAATACGCTGCACTCGCGCGATTGGTGCCGGCATTATGGTCGCGTTATCCGCTCTCGGCCGTGCGCGGCCACGAGCATATTGCGCCAGTGCGAAAAACCGATCCGGGCCCGGCCTTCGATTGGCGGCGATTCGGGGAGGTGTGTGGCTTGCCGGCGAGGGTGTTGCCGCGGGTTTGAAGATCGCATGTTCGTTGTATCCCCTGGCGGGTGGCAAGGGGCGAGTCTCACACGGGTAGGTTCGCGATGCAGATGAATTTGCGCCAGTTGGAAGTGTTTCGTGCCGTGATGGTGAGTGGGTCCATCAGCGGTGCGGCGCAACTGCTGCATGTATCGCAACCTGCCGTCAGCCGATTGATCGCCTATACCGAGCAACGCCTTGAGCTGGTGCTCTTCGAGCGCATCAAGGGCCGACTTTATGCGACCAAAGAAGCCCGGCAGTTATTCGGCGAATCGGAGCACATTTACCAGGGCTTGCAGCGTTTCAACGATCTCGCGCACAGCTTGTCGCAGCAGGCTGGCGGCGTCTTGCGGGTGGTGTGCAGTCCAAGCCTGGCGCATGGATTGATGCCGCTCACCATTGCGGCGTTCATGCGCACCCATCCGGATGTGCGAATCACCCTGGCCGGTCGCCAGGTCGACGAGCTGGTCGATCTGATCACCACGCAACGCGCCGACCTCGCCGTCGCGATGACCCCATTGCAGCACCCGCATATCCAAGTGCATAACGTCTTTCGGAATCGGGTCGTTGCGGTGCTGCCCCCAGGCCACCGGTTGCTGCGCAAGAACCGTATTGCCGTCAGCGATCTCAAAGGGGAGCGGTTGATCGGCTACCACCCCGACACGCCCCTGGAACAGGCCATTCAACGCATGTTCGATGCGAAAAAGATCTTGCCCACACGGGTCGCCGAAGTCGAACAGATCCATGTGGCATGTGCCATGGTGCAACTGGGTGTGGGCATTGCGCTGATCGACGAATTGGCCGTGCTGAGCGGTGCGTGGTCGACGTTGCATATCCGGCCCATCGTGGCCCCCATCGACCTGCAGGTGCGCCTGGGCTACCTGCGTTCCGAGCCGCTGTCGGGCCTGGCGCAGGCCTTTGGACAGACGCTGGAACAGTTGGACCATCCGGCACTCCATCGCGTGGCGACGACGCCGGCAGGAAAACCCTAAGCGCAGCCGCAGCGCCAATGGCGGCGCGGCGATTAACGTCGTGTTATGGCCTTTTGCCATTTAAGAATAGGACACCTGCGAGCACACTTCCTAAGATCGGTTTCAGGGGAAGCCCATGCACGAATCCCGCGATGGATAGGCATCGGCTCATGAAGACACCTGTTTCACCGACCGGGAAGAACACTCATGAATCGCGCCGCATCGTTACGCAAGATCATCGCCGCTGCCGCCGTCTTTTTCGCAGTCGCCCCGCCTCTGGCACACGCCCAGGCCAGCTTTCCCGATAAACCCATTCGCGTGATCGTGCCCTACCCCGCCGGCGCGTCGCTCGATGCCGTCATCCGGCCGATCGCCGATGCCTACGTGAAGATGACCGGCCAGCCGATGATCATCGAAAACGTGGGTGGCGCCGGCGGCCAGATCGCCGTGTCGCAGCTCATGCAAGCCAAACCCGATGGCTACACCGTCATCATGGCCACCAATGCGCAGGTGTCGATCGCACCTTTCGTCTATCCCGCATTGCGCTACGACCCCGTGCAAGATCTGGTGCCCGTGATCCATTTGATCGACAGCATCGCCGTGCTGTATGCCAGCGCCAAGTCACCCTACAAAACCTTCGCCGACGTGCTTGCCGATGCGCGCGCCAGGAAGGCCCAGGTGCCGTTCGCCTCGGCCGGAAAAGGCACGGTCACACACCTCGCGTTGGAGCTCCTCAGCCGCGAGTCGGGTGTAACCTTCAATCACATCCCCTATCGCGGTGCGGCGCCCGCCTTGCAGGACCTGGCCGGTGGACAAGTGGCGCTGCTGTTTACCTTCGTCGGCTCGGCGCAAGCCATGACGACCTCAGGGATGGTCCGCCCCTTGGCGGTGGCGTCCGATCAGCGCCTGGCGGGCCTGCCCGCCGTGCCGACGTTTGCCGAGCTCGGCTATCCCAAGATGCAAGCCTTCACCTGGATGGGGTTGATGGCCCCCAAGGGCACACCTGAATCATCGGTGACCGCACTCAATAAACAAATCCAGGCCATCCTCGCTCAGCCCGATATCCGTACGCGCATGGATGCCATGAGCGCCGAGATTCGCAGCGGGAGCAGTGCGGAATTCAAGTCGATGATCGCGGTGGATACCGAACGCTGGCGCACGTTGTCGACCACAGTCAATCTGGCCGCCGAATAATCATTCAAGGACACAAGCATGAAACAAGTCACCGGTGTCGCGCCTTCTGGCTCGATGGGTAGCGGCTACAACATCGAATCGTTCAAGCGCGCCATGTCGCTGTCGCCCGACTTCATCGGGCAGGATGCCGGCTCGACAGACATGGGGCCTTATTACTACGGGGCCGACAAGCCGTTTCTTCCGGAGTCCGCCTATCGCCGCGATCTGGAAATCATGTTGGCCGCCGCCCGCAGCGCCAGGATTCCGCTGTTGATCGGTTCCGCCACGACGAACGGTTCAAGGCAAACGCTGGATCAGATGGTGCGCCTGGTGCACGAAACGGCGCGTAGTCAAAAGCAGTCATTCAAGCTTGCCGTCATCAATGCCGAAATCGACAAAACCTACTTGAAAGGCAAGATCACGTCGCATGGGGCGCTTGAAAGCATCGGACCGGAAGCCGCACTGACCGCTGAGAGGGTAGATGCCGCCGGCCCCATCGTGGCGCAAATGGGCATGGAACCGTTCATGAGCGCGCTAGATGCTGGTGCCGATGTGATCATCGCTGGACGCGCCTGCGACGACGCGGTGTTTGCGGCCATGCCTGTGCTGCGCGGGTTCGACCGTGGGCTGTCCCTGCATTGCGGCAAGATTCTCGAATGCGCGGGGCTGTCGGCCATTCCCTACGACCTGGGTGAACCCATGGTGGGCCGGGTTCGCCATGACCACTTCGAGGTCGAGCCCGGCAATGCCGAATACCGCTGCACCACCGTTTCAGTGGCCAGCCATTCACTCTACGAGCGTTCCGATCCCTATCTGCAAGCGGGCCCTGGGGGGATCAACAATCTCACCCACGCGCGCTTCGAACAGCTCGACCCGCGCACGGTACGCGTCACCGGCAGCACCTTCGTGCCGGACGAGCAATACCGCGTCAAGCTGGAAGGCGCCGAACATGTGGGCTACCGCAGCATCGTGATCGTGGGCATTCGCGATTCGATCATGATCGAGCAGCTCGATTACGTGATCGAACACGTGCGCGAGCGCGCCGAAGAACGCTTCGGCATCAGCCGCGAGGGCATTCATTTGATGTTTCGGGCCTACGGTCGCGATGGCGTCATGGGCGCCATGGAGCCCGATCGCCACATCGTCCCGAAAGAAATCGGTTTGGTGATCGAAGCCGTTGCCGCCACGCAGGATCTGGCCACCGCGATCGTGATGTTTACCCGCGGCGTGATGCAGCACGCGGACTATCCCGGCATCCTCACTACCGCCGGCAATATGGCTTATCCGTTTTCACCCTTCGGCATTCCGGTGGGGCCTGCCTATCGGTTTTCGGTGTATCACCTGATGCCCGTCGCCGCGCCTGATGAATGCTTTCCGATTCATTATGAAACGGTGACGTACTAGGCACGTCGTGTCGATCCAAGTGCAAACACCCAAACCTGCCGAGACAACCATGCCTGCACCCTCCCGCCCGCTGACCGACTACGCGAAAGTCATCCGCAGCAAGAATTCCGGCCCCTTCGAGGTCACGTTCGATGTGATGTTCGACGACCGCGCACCCTACGACATCGTCAAGAACAGTGGCGCCATCAGTGTGGACACGATCGCCGCCGCCTTCGGCATTCCAGTCAAGCAAGTGCTCGTGTGTACGCCGTTCGATGCCGGCATGGCGATCAAGGTCACGATCCGCCGAACGGTAAGTTCGGGCGATCTGGAGGATCGCGATGTGTATGGGTGCCAGCAGCATGTGCCGCTGACGCGGATTGCGGTGCAGGGTTAATTTCACACGTTGGCGTTCGCAAACGCTGACACTCGAACGTGGCGAGCAAGACACCCCAAACAACTGCTAGGCTGCGGCAGTCTTCATCGGAGCCGCTGTGTGGGCGACAGTGATCAATTTTCACTTCTGCGCGGGCGTCGACCAATACGCCTCGCACTCGCCCAAAACATCAATAAAACCGATGCTTAACCATAGCAAAATATTGATTGTTTCCATGTGACTGCCGACATATTCTGCGCTCAGTGAAACGGAGAGCGCACTTTGCGCAGCGCAAATGAAGGAATATGTGGATTACGTCATCGTAGGCTCGGGTCCCTCAGGATCCGTGATTGCGAGGCGGCTCAGCGAACGAAGCGACGCCAGCATCTGCGTCCTGGAGGCGGGTCGTGACGATAAGAACTTCTTCATCCGCGTGCCTGCAGGATTTGTGAAGACGCTCTACAGCGGACGCGTCACGTGGGATTATCAAACCGAGCCTTCGGATGCCACACATGGGCGGAAGATCGCCATGCCACAAGGGCGCGTCGTCGGCGGTTCGAGCTCCGTCAATGGGCTCGTCTATTCAAGAGGCCAGCGAGAAGACTTCGACGATTGGGAGAAAATGGGTAATCCTGGCTGGGGTTATCGAGATGTACTGCCCTACTTCAAACGTTCAGAACGACGCATCGGTGACTGCGACCCCGCATATCGCGGAATCAACGGTGAGCTCCCGATCACCAATTCCGATTGGACCTCAGCGCTCTGCGACGCATTCATAAACGGATGCAACGAGTTCGGCATCCCATCGAACCCTGACTACAACGGTGAAAACCAAACTGGAGCGGGTTACTTTCAACGATATATCTACAAGAACAAGCGCGTGAATTGCTCGGATGCGTTTCTGCGGCCGGCGATGAAAACCGGACGTGTCGAACTCAAGACCGACGCCGTGGTATCCGAGATCCTTTTCGACGGCCATCGCGCCATTGGCGTCGTTTACAACAAAGCTGGCAATACCTACCGGCTCTACGCACGCCGCGAGGTGATCATCAACGCTGGCGCCGTCAACTCGCCAAAGATTCTTCAGCTGTCGGGCCTGGGTCCGGCCGAACTCCTGGCGCGCCACGGCATTCCCTTGCGCAAGGGGCTACCCGGCGTGGGCGCGAATTTTCGCGATCACTACACGGTGCGAAGCATCGCCAGAGCGAAATCCGTGATTACGCTGAACGAGTTGTCCAAAGGCTGGCGTCTCGGCAATGAGATTTTGAAATGGTTTGCAGGCAAGCCAAGCATTCTGAGTCTCAGCCCATCGTTGGTGCATGTGTTCTGGAATACCAAACTGAGCCCAATGCGAGGCGATATCCAGATACTGTTCACGCCTGCCAGCTACAAGGCCGGCAGCAATTATGTGCTTGATGATTCGCCGGGCATGAGCACAGGCGCACGCCAACAGCGCCCCGAGAGCAGTGGCTATGTGCGGATTCAATCACATGACTATCACCAGGCGCCAACCGTGCAGCCCAACTTTCTATCGCACGAACTCGATCAGCGCACCATCGTCGAAGCGTTGAAGATCGCGCGCCAACTGATGTCGTCGCCGGCAATGTCCCGCTATCTTGACACCGAGCTGCTGCCGGGCAGGAACGTTTCCACTGACGACGAATGGCTCGACTACGCGCGATCGAAGGGTACGTCGGGCTATCACATGGTGGGTACCTGCAAGATGGGGCCGCATAGCGACCCCATGGCCGTCGTCGATGCTCAGCTGCGCGTGCACGGCATCTCGAACCTGCGCGTGGCCGACGCTTCCATCATGCCCCAAGTGCCCTCCGCCAACACCTTGGCGGCCAGCTTGATGATTGGGGAAAAAGCCGCCGACATGATCTTGGCGACGGCGTAATCAATTTACGGAGATAGAGCGATGTCCAATCAGATTCTCGAAACGCTGAAATCAGTCTCGACCTTGAGCTTGATCAATGGGAAACGCGTGGAAAGCGGCACTACATTCGCCGTGCTCAACCGGTTCTCTCATGAGGTGATCGCGCATGTCGACCGAACATCGAAAGAACATATCCAGCAAGCCGTTGCAGGTGCCCGGCGTCATCTGAAAAACGTGCCCGACGGCTACGAACGTTCACGCATCCTGCGTAAAGCCGGCGACATCATCACTGCCAAAAAGTCTCAATTCGTCGACATCATGACACTGGAGGCCGGCTTCACCCAGGCTGAAGCCGGCAACGAAATTGCCCGCGGCTTGGATACGCTCGAGATCGCTGCAGAGGAGTCGAAGCGTATCTGCGGCGAAATGATCCCCATGGACGGCAATCCAGGACAAAAGGATCGCATTGCGTTCACCATCCGGATGCCGGTTGGCATCGTGTGTGCGATCACACCGTTCAATGCGCCATTCAATGCATTGCTGCACAAGATCGCGCCTGCCATCGCCGCAGGCAACGCTGTCATTCTGAAGCCGTCTGGCTTCACACCCCTCACGGCCAGCATGATTTGCGACGCGTTGCTCGAAGCCGGGTGGCCACCTGAGCTGCTGTCGCTTGTGCATGGGGAAGGCGCCGAAGCTGGCGAATACCTGCTCGATGAACAGGATATCGACTTCTATACCTTCACAGGCAGCACTCGCGTTGGGCGCATCATTCAGCAGAAAGCCGGTCGCCGCCGTACTCAACTCGAACTGGGCAGTATCGCCTGCACCGTCGTTTGCGAAGATGCCGACATCGATATGGCGTTGCCGCGGATCATGCGTGCCACGTTTCGCAAAGCCGGACAGGTTTGCACATCCATTCAACGGCTGTATGTGGCTCGCTCGCGTATCGACGAATTCACCGCCAAACTGGCGCAGGCAACAAGCGCACTCAAAACCGGCAACCCTCAGGGATCCGATATCGATGTCGGCCCCATGATTGCCGAGAAAGAAGCGGTGCGTGCCGAGTCGTGGGTGGCAGAAGCGGTAAGCATGGGTGCACGTCTGGTCCACGGTGGTCAACGCGACAAGTCCGTTCTCGCGCCGACAATTCTTTCTGATGTACGCGCAGGAATGAAAGTATTCGACCTTGAGATATTTGCGCCTGTCGTCACCCTCATCCCGTTCGACGCCATAACGGAGGCGGTCGACGGTATCAACGCAACACCTTACGGATTGGCCACGGGCGTCTTTACCAATGATTTGAATACTGCGTTTTACCTGGCGCGCAATCTTCGGGTCGGAGGCCTGCACGTCAATGAGACGTCGAGTTCGCGCAACGATGGCATGCCCTACGGAGGAGTGAAAGATAGTGGCTACGGCGTGGAGGGACCGAAGTACGCCATCCGCGACATGACAGATGAAAAAGTCGTGACGTTCTCGCTGCGAGATCCCGTGGCATAAATGCCGGTGCCCTCCAAAGCGAGGGCACACCAACCCATCTTTGAAAACACCGGGCCTGCTTGTGTTCGAGCGCGCCGGGGGTATCCGTTCGCACGTCATCAACTCAATCTCGAAGAGAACGGCAAGTAGTACGCGCCGAGTAGTTTCGCTCGATCATGAAGCAATTCTAAAAACACTGGAGACAAGCATGAACACCAACACGGGCATACTCGCCCCAAAAAGACGCCTTTCCGCTCTCGCTTTTGCAGGCGTTATGGGTATCGCGATGACGGCAAGTGCCCAGGCGGGCAGCTATCCGGAACGCCCCATCAGTTTGGTCGTGCCGTACACGGCTGGCGGGGCCACCGATGTCTTGGCAAGAACGATTGGCGTGAGTCTTTCCAAGGAACTCAAGCAGCCCGTCATTGTGGAGAATCTGCCGGGCGCAGGCGGCACCATTGGACAGTCCAAAGTGGCTCGAGCCGCCGCAGATGGATACACCATTCTTTTGGGGAATGTGGGGACGCTCGCGGCGAATCCCTCGGTGTACAAGAACTTGCCTTATGACATCCTCAAGGATTTCACCGCTATCGCTTCCGTGGGCGATACGCCTCAGGTGCTGTCAGTGCGGGCCAATTTCCCGGCGTCCAATCTCGACGAATTCGCCAAATACGCGAAGGCCAATGACGCAACGATGAACTTCGGTGATGCGGGCATCGGATCTGGTGCTTTCCTGGGCGGCATAATGCTCAATGCCGCGTTGGGAATCAACGTCACACCGGTTCACTATCGTGGCGCTGCCCAAGCCAACTCCGACGTCATGGCGGGTCTGATCGATTACACCGTCGAAAGCATCAGTACGGCCGTAAGCTCCATCGCCGGCGGAAAGATCAAAGGTCTGGCTGTGCTGGGCCCCAAACGCGCGAGTGTGTTGCCTGATGTGCCCTCGACCAGTGAGAGCGCATTCAAATCTCTGGACTTCACGATCTGGAACATGGTGATGGTGAGGAGCGGCACGCCGCCTGAAATCACCAGCAAGCTTAATGCGGCGATCAACAAAGCGCTTACCGACCCCGATCTCAAAGAGCGCTATGCACAAACCGGTGTTGTCGTGCCGACCGCAGAACACCGCAGTCTGGTTGGCGCCCAGGCGCTTCTGGTCGATGAGGTTGCGAAATGGCACAAGCTGCTTGGCGATGCAGGCGTGAAGCCTGAATGACGTGGCGTCGAACGAGGTGCCGATCTCGACGGATTGTGTCGCACGGTCGTCTCGTCAGCGAAAGGTCGACATCGCCTTAGCCAGCTTGACCAGTCGCCGAATGACTGTCTGACTTTGATCGATGCCCCATGCCGCATTGAAGTTGATTTGCGGCAGGGGCGGTGCGTTCTTCAATACGACGAGTTCGCCCCGTTTCAACTCTTGCTCGATCAAGGCATGCGTCATCAGCCCGACTCCCGTGCCACCGCAAATCAGCTTCTTCAGCGTCAGCACATCATTGCAGATATCGACCTTCTTTCGAATATTCTGCTCGCGGAGTACACCTTTCAAGATGGCGTGCATGGGCGATTCGCTGGACAGCGACCAGATCGGCTGCGTCTGGAGAAGCGCTAGCCATTCGACCTCCGACTGTTCGTTCTCGCGTCCGACGAGCGACGGCGCTCCCACCAGCCGTACATCGGCAACACCGATCGATTCGACATGAAAGCGATCCGAGGTCAGCGATGGGGTCGCCATGAAAACCAGGTCCAGGTGACCTGACTCCAGTTTGCTGACGCTCAGCGCCGTCTGGCCCACACCCACATCGAAACTCAACTGCGGCATCGCCGCTCTGGCAGCAGTGATGAACTGAGGGAACCAAGTCTGTGCGATCAAGCCGGCAATGCCCAGTCGAATCAGCCCTGAAGCGTGAGACGCATCGTCCAGGGCATAGATCACGTCTTCCAATGAGGCGAGCAAGGGCTTCACCTGTTGGACGAGCTCTCGCCCCTGCGTTGTGAGATCCATTCGACGGCCACGCTTCTGGAATACCGGGAAACCAAGCCTGATCTCCAGTTCCCTCATGCGCGCGGAAACGGTCGGCTGTGTGGTGTAGAGATGATCCGCGGCAGCTTGATAACTTCCTAGCTGCGCAATCTGACACAACGTTTGAAGATGCAGGATATTGATTTTTGACATGACTCTGGTCAGACCTGACCTTTGCGAACGATCACATTTAAAAACCGCGCTGGCATGTCGCCCTCGTTGCGATATCCATGCGGTGCGTCGGCGGCGAACATGCTCGATGCGCCTTCGGCCAGCACCATCCATTCGCCATCGCGCAATACCGCCATCGTGCCTGCGATGACGACCACATACTCGAACATTCCCGACTGATGCCCCTGCGCCAGACGTTCGCAGCCCGGTGCCAGTTCGACTTCCAGAATCTCTACCCCTGTTCGTGCATCGAACGGCTGGATCAGCGTGGCCTTCATTGGAGCTTCGGGATCGGCAGAGTAAACCGGCGCCGCGCTGCCTGGGGCCAACCGCGCCGCGTCATCCCAAAACGCCGAGAACGGAATATTGAGTCCGGTCGCCAGCTTCCACATCGTGGCCATCGTGGGACTCGACTCACCTCTTTCGATCTGCCCCAACATCGCCTTGCTTACACCGGTCGCGGCCGCGCAGGCGTCCAGGCTCCAGCCTCGATCCTTGCGAAACTGCTTGAGGGTATGCGCGATAGAAAGTGACGGGTCGTTCATAGTCGAGAGCTTAACGCGTCAGCCCCCCAGCCACGTCACGCCTTTCCAGCGGCCATCCTGCGCCATATCGCGTACGAGTTCGAACGTGAGCCGCTGCACGGCCATGCAAGCGAGACTGCTTTGCGCCGAGGTCGACATGCACAACGAGATGCGGCGCTTGAGTTCGCGATCGGCGATCGGCGTGCCCACAATCGGCGGGTTCAAACCCTCGGCACCCGCCAATGCCGACCACGGCAGGATGGTCCAGCCGTGACCGCGCTGCACCGACGAGAGCAGGATCGATACCGCGCTGGTTTCGGCCACCAGCCGCAGCGGCAAGGCCGCGTCCGCAAAGGCGCGATCCACCGTCACACGCACTGAATTTGGAAAGCTGGGCAGCAACAGCGGCAACGCCGCCACTTCCGCCAGCGTGACCGCGTCCTGACCGGGGAGCGCCTGGCCCACCAGCATCAACTGCTCTTCAAGCAACGGCACGACCTGCATACGCGGTTGCGGCTGCACGTTCATGGCGATCGCCAACTCCAACCGCTGCGTGGCCACCGATTCGGCCAGCCCGAGACTCGATCCCTCCACCAATTCGAACGTGACCTGCGGCAAGTGCTGCGCAACGGCTTCGATCAGGGGCATGGCCAACACGCGCGAGGTGCTGGTCGGCAAGCCGATGCTCACGTGTCCCGATGGAATATCGCGCCCATGCTCCACCGCGGCGCGCGCCTCATCCATCTGGCGAATCACCATCTTGGCGTGCCGATACAGGATGCTGCCGGTGTGCGTGGGCTGCACCCCGGCGGGGCCGCGCACGAGCAGCTTGGTATCGAGCTCGCTTTCCAGCTTGGCCACCTGCTGGCTCAACGACGGCTGCGCGATATGCAGCGCATCGGCGGCGGCCGTGATGCTTTCGAGCTCGACGATGCGCGTGAAATAGCGCAACTGGCGAATGTCCATGGCGCAGGCCACATAGGATGAAGTTATCGGATAACGAATCATGTCCTAATCGGGCGCGCGAATGCGCCTCGCCATACTAGCGATTACCCCTATGAAAACGGTCTGGATTCAAGCCTGCACCAGGGAGATAGGTTTAACCAATGTGACCATCGGCAATCGGTATTTGTGGATACGCGCAATGCGTTCCTAAGATAAATAGAGATGTCATCACTGCCTGGCTCAGTAGGTGAAGAAGCATCGAAAGCGCCATCTGAGGTCTCATCCAAAGCCGCATCGAAAGCCACACCTAACGCCGCATCCAACGCTGCAACCATGACCACACCGATTCAAACTTCCCACACCAACGCCTGGTCCATTCCCCCGCATGACTATGAGGCGCAGCGCCCGGTCGCATATCGGTTGCCCGATGCACCGGCATCGCGCTACCTCACCATGCGCGATGGATGCCGTCTGGCGATCGACGTTTATGTGCCGGAGCCGTTGAACGAGGGCGGTAGCACCACCCAACACCCCACCCTCACCCTATTCACCCCGTACTACCGCCGCTTCAAGATGGCGGCCAACGCCGAGGGCGATCGCGGCCCGAACACGGCCAAGTTCCGTGATTACTTCGTGCCGCGCGGCTATGTGGTGGTGGTGATCGACGTGCGTGGCACCGGTGCGAGCTTCGGCACGCGCGATAGTTTCCGTTCACCCAAAGAGCGTGACGACAGCCGCGAAGTGGTGGACTGGATCGTGGCGCAGCCATGGTCTGACGGCAAGGTGGGCGCGACCGGCATTTCGTATCCCGGCGCCGCTTCGGATTTCCTCGCCAGCACGGGCCATCCGGCCGTCAAAGCCATCGCACCGCTGTTCGCCGTGTGGGATACCTACACCGACAACTACTTCCCTGGCGGCATCCAGCTCAAGGCGCTCACGCAAAGCTACGACGATCTGATGGTGGCGCTCGATCACGATCAGCGCCACATGCTGCATCGCTTCGTGTACTACGCGAATCCGGCTTACGAAGGCCCGCAACCGGTGGATGAGGACCCCAACGGCGAGCTGCTGAAGCAAGCGATTACGGAACATCTGGGCAATTTCCGCCAGACGGAATTCATGCCCGAGTTCAAGTTTCGCGAAGAGGCGTTGCCGTACGACGCCGCGTTCAGTTCCGCATCGTTCAGTCCGTACGCGACATCGGGCGGCGTGCGCGAAGACGTCGCCATTCTGTCGATGTCGGGCTGGATGGATGGCGCGGGTTATTCCAATGCCGCCATCTCCCGCTTTCTCACACTCGATAAAAACCCACGTCACCTCGTACTTGGCCCGTGGGATCACGGCGCACGCATCGATGTCTCGCCGTGGCGCACGAGCACCATGGCCGACTTCCCGTGGCTTGCCGAAGTGCTGCGTTTCTTCGATCACTACCTGATGGGCCTTGATACGAGCCTTGCCGACGAAGCGCCCGTTCATTACTTCTCCCTGCATGCGCAAGCGTGGAAATCGGCGGCACAGTGGCCGCCCGAACCCGAGCACACCACGCTGCACTTCGCTGCCGACGGCGCACTGACGGCGCAAGCCGGTACGGCCGGCGAAGATACCTGCCAGGTCGACTTCAGCCTGGGAACGGGCGCTGGCACCCGCTACGAGCGCATTGCCGCGATCAACAGCACCGAGTACTACCCCGACTGGCAGGGCCGCACCGATCGCATGCTGAGCTTCACGTCGGCGCCCCTGACCGCGCCCGCCGAGCTGGCCGGTCACGTCATTGCCGATCTATGGTTTTCGGCCAGCGAGCCGGATGCCGCGCTCTTCGTTTATCTGACTGAAATCGAAGCCGACGGCACGGAGCGCTACGTGACCGAAGGCCTGCTGCGCGCGCTGCATCGCAAGGAAACACCGTGCCCCGATACGTACCGCACCACGTGGCCGTTTCGCACCTTCACCCGCCAGGATGCCGCGCCCCTCGTGCCCGGGCGCGTCGAACACATCCGCCTGGGGCTGCTGCCTGTGGCCTGGCAGTTCGCCGCCGGTAGCCGCATCCGCGTGTCCGTGGCGGGCGCCGATGCCGACCATTGCGGCCAAGTGCCGCATGGCCGTCCGCCCGCACTCACGTTCACTCGCGGTGCCGATCGCGCGTCGCGCATCGCGCTGCCCATGCGCCCCGTTTCCGCCTAACCCCTCCACCTCACAGGAAAGCTCCATGACCAACATGACTCGACGCCACTTGCTGCAAGGCGCTGCCGCCGGACTGCTGTTGCCCAACATGGCGTTTGCCGCCGAAGAGCAGGTCGTCGTCGGCACCTGGGGCGGCGACTTCGGCAACATCCTGCGCGCGGGCGTGGACGAACCGCTCATCACGCCCATGGGCATGACGGTGGTTCAAGATGTGGGCGCCCCCATGCAACGGCGCACAAAACTACTGGCCGAACGCAATGCGCGCCGGGGCAGTATGGACGTGGCCTGCCTGGCGGATTTCGATATCTACGCCGCGCAGCAGTTGGGCGCGCTGGAAGAGATCACCACGGCCAACGTGCCGCGCACGGCGCAAGTGCTGCCGTTTTTGAAAAAGACGCACTCGATTCCGCATATCTATTCGGCACACGTCATCGTGTACAACACCGAGAAAATCAAAACACCGCCTGCTGCGTTTGCCGATCTCTGGGACCCAAAATATCGCGGCAAAGTGGGCCTTACCGATTTTCTATTCACCACCAACACCACCATCGCGGCCATCGTCGGCGGCGGCTCGCCCACGAACTTCGAGCCCGCCGCCGGCAAACTCGCCGAGCTGCGCGACCTCGATGTGAAAATCCTGCCGTCCACCGAATCGCTCGCCACCGCCCTGAAATCGGGCGATATCTGGATCACCGTGATTGCAGCGGCGCGGGCCTTCATGTGGAATCAGGCCGGGCTACCCGTGGCGCACGCGTTTCCGTCCGAAGGCGGATTTCCCACGTTGTATGAAGCGGCCGTTCCAAAGAATGCGCGCAACAAGGATGCGGGTTTGAAATACGTGAATGCCATGCTCGAACCGCAGGCGCAATTGGCCTTCGCGCAACGCATGGGCTACTTGCCCACGGTTAAAGACGCCAAACTGCCCGACGATCTCAACCGTGCCATCGCGTTTACCGAAAAGCAGCAAGACAATCTGCTGCAACTCGACTACGGCTATCTGCAAGCCAATCAGGCAAAAATGCTGGAGATGTGGAATAAAACGTTCAAGGCGTAAGGCTGGGCGATGCGGGGCGCGGCGGGGTGGCGCGACACGCCAATCTAGCGCTCGCGCCTCAGTTCGACATCACCGGCGCACCCACCATATCCAGCGACATCTCCCACAGCAGACTACTGGCCTGCGGGTCCCGCGCCCATTCGCGTACGCTGTTCGGCTCGAAGGCCGCGTCGCTGCTGTCTGCCATCGGGGCGGCTTCATTACAGTCTGACAAGTACCGTCCGCCTTTGCGCGCAAACTCGCGCGAGAGCGCCGCGACCAGCGTGGTCGCCGCACCCTGGCGCACGGTTTTCCTTCGCAGCAGCCCGCGTCGCTCCATCTCGTCCCAGGCCTTTTTGGTGTCGGGCGGCACGTAGCGCTGCAATCGCGTGGCGGCAAATCCCGGATTGACCGCGTGCGCCACGATGCCGTCGTGCGCCCACCGCGCACTGGCTTCCACCGCGAACAGGGCGGCGGCGGTCTTCGACTGCGCGTAGGCCGTCCACGGGTCATAGCGCCGTCGTTCGAAATGCGGATCTTCGAAATCGACGGGAGCAAGCGCATGCGCCCCGGAGCTCACACTCACGATCCGCGCCTCGCCCCGCGCGTCGGCCCCACGGCATAGCGCTTCATGCAGGCCCAGCGCCAGTTCGAAGTGGCCCAGGTAATTGGTGGCAAAGTGCCGTTCCCAGCCCTCGGGCGTGCGGGACAATGGGCACGCCATGACCCCGGCATTATTGATGAGCAGGTGGAGCGGCCCGCGCCAGCCGTCGGCCAGGCGGCCGATCGAGCCCCGATCGGCCAGATCGAGCTGCACGCCCCGCACACGGCGGCTTCCCGTTTCGCTCACGATCTCGGCCAGCGCCGACCAGCCCGCACGCTCTTCACGCACGGCCAGCACGACCTCGGCGCCCGCACGCGCCAGCGCCTTGGCCGTTTCAACACCGATGCCGGAACTGGCGCCGGTTACCAGCGCACGCACGCCGGTAAGATCGACCCCGCGCACGACATCATCAGCGGTACTCAGCGCATTGAATGGTGTGGCAATCAACGTCATCGCACTTCTCCCTATGTTGAAGGCGAGAGTCTATGGCCGTGCTGCGACGCAGCGTTAGCCCAAACCTTCCTTGTTCTTGCCTAATCCTCTGGCGCACCTTGTGTTGTGAATTCAAAGACATACACTTGGCCATCACATGATTTCGACCCGGAGCCCGCATGCGATTGGCCGCCAACGACGACTTGAATCAGACCCATATCGACCGCGACGCCGAAACGCGCACGATGCTTGCCGATACGATCACTCGCCATATGGGGGACAACGTGGGATGCGACACCGCCGTTCCGGGCTTGAGCTTCTATCGTTGCGGCAAAGCGGCCAAGTCCGTCACCGCGATCTACGAGCCCTGCTTGGGTGTGATCGTGCGCGGCCGCAAACGTATCGAGCTCGCCGGCCACGTGCACGAGTACGACGACACCGGCTTCATGCTTGCCGCTATCGACCTGCCGGTGACCTCGATGGTCATGGATGCAGGCGGCATGAAGGATTTCCTCTCGATGGTGCTGAAGATCGATCTGGAAATGGTGCGTGAGGTCGCTGCGGCCACCGACGCCGAAACGCTCGCCCCTTCCACTCCCGCCACCGGTCTGGCGTTCGGTCCGATGACCCCGGCGCTACTGGATGCGCTCAGCCGATTGGTGGGCTTGATCGACACCCCGCGCGACATCCCCGTGATGAGCAATCTGCTGCAGCGAGAGATCCTGTACCGCGTGCTCAATAGTCCGGTGGGCGGGCGCTTGCGGCAAACCGCCCTGGCCGGCACGCAGAGCAACCTCACGGCGCGCGCCATCGCCTGGTTGCGCGAAAATTTTGCGCAAGCGATCAGCGTGGAAGACCTGGCCGAAATTTCGAATATGGGCGTCTCTACGCTGCACCATCACTTTCGCGCGATGACCGCAATGAGCCCGCTGCAATACCAGAAGCATTTGCGATTGCATGAAGCGCGCCGCCTGATGCTGGCGGAAAACGTGGCGGCAGGCACCGCGGCGATGCAGGTGGGCTACGAAAGCGCCACGCAGTTCAGCCGCGAATACCGGCGGTTGTTTGGCGCGCCGCCGCTGCAGGATATCAAAGCCATTCGCGCCACTGCGGCGTAGCGCATCGAAAACCCACCATGTCTCTTTCTTCGCCAAGCCTGCCCTCCCCGCCTGACCGCGTCGCAACCGCCTCGCCAACCCCTTCACAGCGTCACAACTGCAAGTATCGGAACGTCGTACCCCGCCAAGCCATGGGTGTCGCCAAAACGATGACCATCATGTGGCGCATGCTGACGCAAAAGCGTGCCGATACGCGCCCCGCCTCGCCCGTGCCTGTGGAGGCGCTCACCGCCGAGCAGCTTGCCGCCGCGCCCAATGCCAGTCTCTTTCGCCTGGGCCACTCCACGCTCCTGCTCAAGCTCGACGGTGCATTCTGGCTCACCGACCCCGTCTTCGCTGAACGCGCGTCGCCGTTGCAATGGATGGGCCCCAAGCGGTTTCATCCGCCCCCCATCGCCATCGCAAACCTGCCGCCCATCAAGGGCATCCTCCTTTCCCACGACCACTACGATCACCTCGACTACGTCGCGATCAGAATGCTCGCCCCCAAGGTTGACGTGATCGTGACGCCGCTGGGTGTCGGCGACCGCTTGATCTCGTGGGGCGTGGACGCCCACAAGGTGCGCCAGCTCGACTGGTGGCAGGAAACAACGGTCGACGGCATCACCTTTGCCGCCACACCCGCGCAGCATTTTTCAGGACGCGGGATTCGCGACAGCGACCGTGCGCTGTGGGCCTCGTGGGTGATTCTGGCGGGCGATCTGCGATTGTTCTTCAGCGGCGATTCCGGTTACCACACGCATTTCAAAGCCATCGGCGATCGTTACGGCCCGTTCGATGTGGCGATGGTGGAAAACGGCGCTTATAACGACCAATGGCCAGACGTGCACATGCAGCCCGAAGAAACGCTGCAAGCCTTTCTCGACCTGCGCGGCCAGTGGCTGATGCCGGTGCATAACGGCACCTTCGATTTGGCGATGCATCCGTGGCATGAGCCGATGGACCGCATTTTGGCATTGGCCGACAAGGCGGGTGTGAAACTGGCGACGCCGATGATGGGCGAGCGCCTGGCGCTGGACGCACCGCATGAAGGGCAACGATGGTGGGTCGGGGTATAACCGCCTTCTACCTTCAACACACAAGGCGCTTCCCATGACCGACCGCGACGTCATCATCCCTGCCACCATGCGCAACATCGTCGAGCGCGCGGGTTACGCACCCGCCGTCAAAGTGGGCGCCACCCTATATTGCTCCGGTCAGGTGGGCCGTACGGCCAACATGGAAGTGATCCCCGACCCCGAAGCGCAATTCGTGGCGTGCTGGGAAAACGTGCGAACGGTGCTTGAGGCTGGCGGATGCACGTTCGACGATGTGGTCGAGATGACCACGTATCACGTCGACATGACCCGTCACATGCCTGTGTTTCGCGATGTGAAGGATCGGCTGTTTCCGCGCGGCATCAGCGCGTGGACATGCATCGGCGTCACCGAATTGGCGCACCCGGGATTGCTGGTGGAGATCAAGTGCATCGCCGTGGCGCGCACCACCACGATGAACCCGCTCGATTAGCGCCCATGCATTCGAGGTAGAAGGCCGCGCGACCGAATCGGGGCGCGGCGCGCGACATTCAACCCATGCAACACCAATAAAAAAGCCGGCACTGCATCGTGCAGTGCCGGCTTCGATTCGCCGATTAAGCGACCCTCGCGTTAGAACGCTACGCGCAGATACAGGCCGCCAGCGTTATCGCGGTTGCCGTTACCGAACTGGCCGCTATAGCTCAAGCCCAGCGCGGTGTTGCGCGACACCGCCACTTCGGCGCCCAGGTCCACCACGGCGGCGTCCTTGGCGATCGGCGCACCGGCCACGCGGAACGCGCCTGCACCGCCTTCAAGCAGCGACAACTGCGCCTTCGGCGTCAAGCCGCCGAACGCATGGCGCCAGCCCAGACCAGCTTGCAGTGCCACATCGGCCGGACCCACTTGCACTTGCGTCTTGCTGCGCAAGCCGAGTGTGGTCGTGGTCACGTCTTCGTTGCCCGACGTACCGCGCAGTGCCGCACTGCCGCCGTTTTCACGGAAGCCTTGCGTGTGCTGGTTCAGGTACGCCACGCCGGCATACGGCTCAACCGTCACGCGGCTGTTGACCGGAATCGCGTAGCCCAACTCACCAAACACTTGCGCCGTCGAGGCGTCGTAGGCGGCCTTCAGCTCCTGACCGCCACCCAGGCTCACGCTGCGACGCGTATCGACGTCGTGCCACGTATAGCCCGCGCCCACCATGGCGTTCAGACTGCCCACGCCCAGCTTCCAGCTATTGCCGCCGTAAATACCCAGCGAGTAGCTGTCCACATCGGCACGCGACTGACGATCACGCACGCGCACGCTGCCGTCGGTATAACCGAACACACCGCCCACGCGCCAACCGCCGCGCACCAACGTATCGCCGCCCAGGTACAGGCCATACAGATCCTGTTCCAGACGCGCCGAACCGTTCTTGCCATCCATGCGCTGCCAATTACCCACCACCTGGCCCCAAACCGGACGCGCCGAACCCGGCAATGCCGAACTCGTGGTCGCGGCCGTCGACGCCGTCGGGGCACCCGCTGCCATGCCGTTATCCAGATTGCCGCGCAAGCGCTGCGAAATGGTATTGGGCAACAGCGACGCGCTGGCGATCAAGGCCGAACGCGTGCTGGCATGCACTTCGCCCGACAACTGATCGAAGGCCTTGGCCGGTTCCGGGTTTTGATAGGCATCGTCCACGGCCGGGTTGGTGCCGACGGACGGCAACGTGTTGTCCACCACTTCTTGCTGGTTCTCGGTCAGCGGCAGTTCTTCAACCTTTTTCTCGTCCACCGTCAGACGCACGGCCACGGCATTCGCGCCGTACACCGGTGTCAGCTTCACGATCTCGGTGCCCGTGTAGGCCGTGCTCAGGAACGGCGTGATCGCACCGGCTGCGGTCAGCACGGTGTAGTCGTAGTTCAGGCGATAGCCGCCCGTGCCGTTTTCCTGGCTCACCCGCAACGCGGTCTTGCTCAGATCTGCGCCGCCACCGGTGACGTCGATACGATCCGACTGACCGGCCGCGTTGATCTCGGCGTCATACACCGTACCCACGCCCCAGTTGATCTGGTTGACCGTGACCACACCTACCGAGTTGCCCGGGCGCACAAAAGAATTGTTCGACACATTGAGCGTGCCGCCAATCTTCCAGTTGCCGCCAAACACTGCAGCGTTGCTCACGTTCACGTCGCTGGTGGCGATGATGGGGTTGTCGATCGTGCCGCCCTTCGACACCGCGTTGTCACCCACGAGGTTGAGCGTCGACAACTGGCTGCCGCCGGTGAAGGTCAGGTTTTGACCGGCGGTGCCGACCAAGGTGTTGAACTCTTTCACGCCCTTGACTTGGCCGTTGAAGATCGCCTTGTTGCCCACGGTCACGTACGTGCCGGTGGTGTCGGTCGTGGTCACGCCGTCGAGGTTATCGATGATCGAACCGCTCGAGTTCGAACCATCCTGCAGATCCAGCACCACCTTGCCCGAACCCTCGGCCGTACGCGACACGCGCAACAGCACGCCGTTGTTCTCGGTCAACGTGCTGCCGGCACCCACCACGATGTTCTGGTTGGCATCGGCCTTCGTCAACGTCGAGAGCATCGATTCGTTCTTGGACTTGACCGTGGTGTTGCTCAGGGCAATGGTTGCGCCGTCGATCAGGCTCAAACCGCTGCCTTGCTCGGAGGTCAACGTGCTGTTCTTCGCGTACAACGCGCCGCCGTAGCCCACTTGCGCGGCATGGCTGTCGGCGCCGGTGACGGTCACGGTCGAATTGTTGAGGTTGACCGTGCCGGGGCCATCGGTCGAGACCGGGATGGGTGCACGCATGATCGTCCAATGTTCTTCCACGACCGGCGCACCGCCAGCCGCCACGCCATGGCTGGCGATGCCGGCCGTGGTCACGTTGACGTCATTGAGCGTGACTTCCGTCAGCATCGGCTGCTCGATCTCACCGCGAGCAAACGACAGTTCCTTCGACGAGGCGCCCGATGCGGAGACGCCGTAGGCGGCGTCGCCCGTCGTGGCGATCGTGCCGCGTGTGAGCGATGCGAGCGCACCGCCAGCAACCAGACCGTGCGCATCGGCACCCGTCGTGGTCAACGTGCTGTCGACCAGATCGAGCGTCGATCCCGAGGTGGACCGTGCCGCGATGGAGCGCTTGCCGGTCGTCGCGATCGACGCATTGCCGGTGACGGTGCTTTGGTACGTGGCCGACAAACCGTCGCTGCCATCGCTCTCGTAGCCCCAGTTGTAGGTGTATGAACCGCCGGCGGTCGAGATCTTGACGTCGGTCAGCTTGACCAACGAACGCGAGGCATAGATGCCGCGGGATGCGTCGCCTGAGGTCTTGATCGAGACACCGGTCAGCGTCACGCCAACGTCGTTGCCGTAGGTGTTCAACGCGGTCGAGTCGAGCCCCTTCGTCGTAATGCTGCCGCCCTGGAAGCTGATCTCGGCGTTGTCTGTGCTGACACCTTGCGCCGACTCGCCTTCGGTCGAGATGTTCGCGTAGCCGGTGACCTTGGCGCCATAACCTGCCGTGAGGCCGGCAGATCCGAGTCCGGTCGTTTTAATCGATGCTGTGTCGGACAACACAAGCTGTGCCTTTTGATTTACGTCGATGCCTGTGCTCCACCGGCCGGTCGTCGTCACCGCCACGCCGGAGGTGATGACGCTGTTCTCACCGACCGCCGCGATGCCGATGCCGGTTTCACCGGAGGTGGTCACGGAACCGCCCGTCAACGTGACCTTGCCATTGTCGGCATAAACACCGCGCGCCACCATGCCCGACGTGTTGATCACAGCCGAGCTGGTGATCTCGGCGCCGTTCTGCGCCACCAACGCGTTGCCCCAATCGCCCTCGGTTGTGATGGTGCCGCCATCGATCGTGGCTATGCCATTGTCGACCCGCACGCCGTTGGACTGCTGGCCTTTGGTGATGAAGACGCTATTGGTGCTCTTCAGCATGCCGCCGAATGCCACTTGCGCAGCGTTGGCTTCGCGACCAAGTGTTGTGACGGTAGTGTCGACCAAGAAGGCGTTACCCGCGCTCGTGCCGAAGTTGTTGCCTTGAACGATGTACTCGCCACCGGCCACCACGCCATGGCTCAATAAACCATTGGTGGTGACATTGACGCCCGTCAGATTCAATGTGCTGACCGTCGCGACGCTCGCCAACCGGCCGAAAATGACTTCCTGACCGTAGGCCGCCGCGCCGTAGGCGGCGGTGCCGCTCGTCGAGATCGATCCCTGGTCCATCTCGGATGTCGCGTTGAAAGCCACAAGGCCATGCGCGCTGTCACCCGTGGTGCCCAAGTCGCTGGCCTTCAGGGAGAGAAGTCCGTCGAACGACGCCACTGCAGCGCTTGCCCCAAATCCGGAGGTGGTAACGCGTGCCGAGCCGGTGATCAGGCTGGAGTACGACGACAACACACCATAGCTGGAATCGGTCCGGTTCTGAACATAGGTACCGGTCGTGTCGATGACGACGTTATTCAACATCACTTTGGCGTCGCTGGCGTAAACGCCGTGGGCACTGTCGCCGTAGGTCGTAATCTTGGTGCCATCGACCAAGGTCGTGCCTACCGAGCGACGCGCGACGAGACCGTAGGCGCCAATGCCGCCCGTCGTGATCTCGCCGCCCTGGAGAGTAGCGGCTGCTTCGCTGACGTCCACCCCAGAGGAAGCATACCCTTTGGTCTTGATCGTGCCTGCTGCGGTCACCGTAGCGCCTGAGCGTGCGCGAACGCCCACGCTGTAATCCGCTGAAGTGGTGATTTTGGACTTGCTTGTCAGATTGACGATACCGCCGTCTTCCGCCGCCACCGCAACGGTATTGCGGGCGTTGGTAGAGATTGTCGCACCGCTCGAAATCGAACCGTTGCTTGCGGCGAGGAGGCCAAACGCGTCCATGCCGAGCGTGGTCACTTGTCCCGACAAGTCGACCTTGGCACCATCAAGGGCAACAACGCCATGCGCGTTCGCGCCACGGGTGATGATCTTCGCCGTCCCGTCGACCCTTGTGCCGATACCGCTTGCAAACACACCATAACTTTGGGTGCCCTGGGTCTCGATCTCGTTACCTGGCAACAGCATTGCTGTAGCGCCGTTCTCTGCGAGAAGACCATGCGCATTAGGACCATCGGTCTTGATCGACGTCGCGATGTCCGCGCTGGCCTTCGACAGTGCAACGGCATGTGCTTCACTACCGATCGTGTTGATCGAGCCCCCGGTGATCTTGACTTTCGAGCGCGCCTCGGCGCGAACGCCCACCGCTGCGGGACCGCGTGTGGTAACCGCCGTGTCCAGCAAATCGACAACCGTGGCATCGCCCAATGCCAGTACACCCGCCGCATTCGGGCCCCAGGTGGTGATCGTGCTCGACGTCACCAAGCCCTTCACTGCACCATCGAACGCGCTGTGAAATTCAAGCCCAGCGCCGCCCATCCCTGCCGTGACAACAGTGACGCGATCAAGTGTGAGTTTGCTCGCCATTTCGTCAGAGAGCGGCTTGTTCTGGTACACGCGAATGCCGGCCGAATTGCTGCCATTCGTCGATACGGTCGACGTCTGCAGGTGCAGCGATGCGCCAGACTCGACAAGAACGGCAGCGTTATCTTGAATGGGGCTGACTGACAGCGCGTGGAACGACGAATCTGTGAACGAAGCCTTATTCCCGACCGGAACGTACAGGGCCAATTCGCCGTCGGTCTCAACGTTTACATTCGAACTTGCTTCATCGGGCTGTGCAACGTAGGTATTGCTCGGGACGGCAGCGGCCGGCAGGTGTGCACCCAACATGCTCAAAGCGAGCGTCCCGCCGACGAGGACCGAACGACTGCTGGAACTGCGTTTGCCGCGTCCCTTGGTGGCTTCAGAGACGGCGACGAAGCACTGCGTGCGGTCGCTCCAGATCGATTTGTATGCGCGGTTCATAAGGGGTGCAGACCTGATAGACGATTGACAGAAATGAAAGCGAGTTACATCAGGTCGCAAATATGTACGTTTGGCACGGAAAACTCAAAACATTATGTGTAATTCTGAAGCTATTTACACATTTCGTAGCTTTTAGGATGCATTTCCACACCATGTCAAACCGGGTTTGGAAAATTTGGAATCTGGCAGGCGTTTTAATTCTTTTTGGCACCATCGAAAGAATGAGCTACCAAACGATCAACGCCAATGAATCTCGCACTAATTGAATGGTGCAAAACAGCCAGTTCAGCGAAGCGCTGAATCGAGAAATTGGACGGCGAGCGTTTATTCGTCGAGCGGCGGCACGATGCCATCAGACAGCGTCTTCAGCAGACGAACCCGACGCTTTTCCAGATCCGCGATCTGGCGCTCAATCGAGAGCAGCCGCTTGCGCTGCACCTCACCCGCTTCGGTGCACGACGCCGCCCCCTCGATCAAACGCATGCAATCTGGAAACGCCTGAATATCCGCCAGGCTGAATCCGGTCGCGATCATCCGCTGGATCTGTTTGACCTGGATAACCGCCTCGATGGGAAACGTGCGGTAGCCATTGCTTGATCGACTCGATCGCAGCAAGCCCTGGTCGTCGTAATGGCGAATCGAGCGCACGCTGGCGCCCGTTGCTTCCGCAAGCTTGCCGATCGACAGTTGCTGGGGCGAGGGGTCGTTTTCCATACGGAAAAGATATCACGTTCAAACCGCTTGACCCTCACATCAATGGCAGGGTTGAGACTGTGCACTCGATCAAAATGGAGTACCGCACATGTTCACCCTTGCCCACCGGCGCGCCATGCTGGCGTTCGTTCTGCTCGCCGCGCTAATCATCACCGCCACCGCTTCGGCGGCCACCACGTCGGTGCCCACAAAAAGCTATACCGTGAACTCGCCAGATGGCGTCGAATTGGCCGTGCAAGAAGCCGGCAATCCCAATGGCCCTGCGATCATCTTTGTTCACGGCCTGCTCGGCAGCCATCTGAACTGGGAAAAGCAGCTCGCCAGCCCACAGCTGCAGCGCTATCGCTTGATCACCTACGACATGCGAGGGCACGGACTATCCGGCAAACCCGCGGTGGCTGCCGCCTACAGCGACGGCAAACGGTGGGCGGAGGATCTGAACGCCGTGATTGCCGCGTCGAAGGCATCGCGTCCAGTGCTGGTGGGCTGGTCATTAGGCGGTGCAGTAATCACGAACTACCTGGCGTCCTTTGGCGACGATCGCATCGCCGGAGCCATGTATGTGGGCGGAGTGATCGAGCTCAACGCCGATCAGATCGTGTCGCACCCGGCCATCTACCGTGATCTCGTCTCACCCGATCTCAAAACGCACCTCGACGCGGTTCGCGAGTTCTTGAGCCTGTGCTTTCAGACGCAGCCGGATTCGACGACCTTTATGCGCCTTTACGCCAACGCCGCCATGGCGTCATGGACCATGCAGAAAGCCGTGCAATCGATGTCGATCGCGTCTGACGGGTTGAGTAAAGCGCGCGTGCCGATGCTGATGGTGTATGGCGAGCAGGATGCGTTGGTGCATGCCAGGCCGTCGCTGGCGAGAGCACAGGTGCTGAACCCGAAGGTGCGCGGCGAGGTGTTTGCCAAGTCGGGGCACGCACCCTTCATTGAGGAGGCGGAGCGGTTCAATCAGGTGTTGGCGGGGTTTGCGGCCACCACGTTTGGGCAGGCTGCGTCGAGGCAATGAACTCACGCGTTATTTGAACGATGCGGTGGCTATTCGTTCCTCGCCGAGCTTTCTGCGCCAACGTACCCGAAACGCTAAGACCGCGTCATTGCTCAATACAGATTGGTGCGCACCGCCTGCGCATAGTGCGCATCGATCTGCTCGATCTGTGACTCGTCCACCTGAGCCTGCGCATCACCTAGTTTGCTGAGTTCAACCATCATCTTGCCGATCGACGGCAGCGTGCTGCGATCGATGCGCGCATCTTCTTGCCAGAGCTTCGAGCGATTGATCGCTTTGCCACAATGCATCAATACCTCGTCGATCACGACAACGGTCGCGGTCTTGGGAAGGCGGTCACCCTCTTTGAGTTGCTCCAGCAGTACCGGGTCTGTCGAGATTCGTCCCCGGCCGTTTATCCGCATGAACACCTCGAGCCCGGGAAATAGAAACACCATTCCCAGTCGATCATCCGACTCCAGATTGCGCAACGATTCGATGCGATTGTTGCCGGGCCAGTCGGCGTAGGCCACGGTGTGCTTATCGAGCACGTGCACAAATCCAGGCGGGCCGCCACGCGGCGACGCATCCAGCCCTCGCTCACTACCCGTGGCCAAACAAAAGAATGTGGCCGCTTTCAAATAGGCCTCATGAAAGCCAACAAGGTGATTCAACACCGCTTTCTGAATGCGTTCTGCCGGCGGATCATAAAGGGTGGCCAGTGCCGGCCGCTCACCGCCCTTGGGCGGATGATGAAGATCGGCAGGGGATGTCGCTATCCTGTCGTCGTCTCCATTCTGGCGTTCTGAACCGGCTGCGTTCTGGCGTTCTTCATCGGCGTCATTCCGGCGTTCTTCACCCGCGCCATTCCGACGTTGTTTAGCGGCCCTATCTTGATCGTCTACAGTGCCATTCATCGCTTGCGCTCCCATCGGTAAATGCGTGGGGACGAAGATAGCGCCGATGTTCTGCCGTCGATAAACTAAACCGGACAACACATATCATTCTTCCGCCATGGCTGACCTGAAGGTAGACGTACACGCAACCAACAGCGCGGATGATCCGGTGCTATTCGTCCTGACGGCGCACGGCAATGTTGAATTGGCGGCAGCGCCGCATCGGCATGCACGGGGCCAATTGTTTGGCTCGTTGCGGGGCCTGCTCACTGTTGAACTCGAAGAAGGCGTCTGGGTCGTCCCCGCCATCCACGCGGTTTGGCTGCCACCCCATCACACGCACGCCGGTCGAGCCCACGGTCCGTATCACGGCTGGAGCGTCTACATCGCCGAACAAGCTTGCGAGAATCTGCCCAAACGGCCTTGCACCCTGCGCACATCGGCATTACTGCGCGAAGCGGTGTTGCGTGCAGGCACATGGCCAGTCGAGCCTCTGGACGCGCCCAGAGCGCGGATTGCCGAAGTCATCCTCGATGAGATCCGCACCCTGCCCGTCGAGTCGCTCGGCTTACCCATGCCCCGGGACCCGCGCCTGCAAAACATTGCCAAGGCCCTGATCGCCGATCCCGCAGACGTCTTCGATATCGACCACTGGGCGCTGAAGGCCGCCATGAGCACGCGCACGCTGAGCCGCCGCTTCGTAGCAGAAACCGGTTTCAATTTTACGGCATGGCGCCAGCGTGCGCGGTTGATGCGATCGCTCGAAATGCTCGCGGGCGGCACGTCGGTGACGGCGATTGCACTCGACCTTGGCTATTCAACTGCGAGTGCTTACATCGGCCAGTTCAAACGCACATTCGGCGACACCCCTTCCGCTTATCGAACACGGCTGTGACGACGTCGACGTAGCCTTGGGTATGCCGCGACCTGGGCGATGCGCACTCACTGCTTGAAAAACGTTGTGCGCTATAACGCACAACGGTATGCTGTCCGCTTCTGGCATGCAACGCCGCTGGAAACAGCGCCGACTGAATAAGTCGACTGCACGTGCCAAATGCACATGCCAAATGTTTGGGTTCCAGACCAATGTTCTCGGCGAACAGCGCAAGCCCGCGGGACGCCCACAGAAAGCCCAGTCCTCATCATCTTCATCGTTGTCCCTCATGACCACGCCACTCACCGCTTCACGCAGCCTGCGCCGCGATCTCTCCACCGCCTCGGTCGTCGCAGGCTTCACCGCCGTGTTGATCGGCTACTCGAGCTCGGCCGCCATCGTCTTGCAGGCCGCCTACGCAGTCGGTGCCACGCCCACTCAGGCCCAATCCTGGCTGATGACGTTGGGCTTGGCGACCGGCGTGCTGTGCATTGCCATCTCGCTCTACTACCGTGCGCCGGTGCTCTTTGCCTGGTCCACGCCGGGCGCCGCATTGATCGGCTTGCTGCCGCCCGGCACTGGCATGAACGAAGCCGTTGCCGGTTTCATGTTTGCTGCCGCCCTCATGACCCTCTGCGGCGTAACGGGCCTCTTCGATCGCGTGGCGCGCGCCATTCCGCGTGAGCTTGCCGCAGCAATGTTGGCCGGCGTGCTCGTGCGGTTCGGTCTCACGCTGTTCGCTTCAGCTCAGGCGCACCTCGCTATCGTGCTCGGCATGCTGGTGGGCTATCTCGTCACAAAGCGCGTAGCGCCCCGATACGGCGTCTTGGCCGCACTCGCCATCGGCATAGCGATCTGGCTCTTCTCCGGCCAAGCCGAAATGGCGCAGCTCTCCTTTGCACTGCCAGCACTCGAGTGGGTGCCGCCCCATTTCTCGCTTCCCGCGATCGTGAGCATCGGCTTGCCACTGTTTATCGTGACCATCGCCTCGCAAAACCTGCCCGGCATCGCCGTGCTAAGGCAAAACCATTATCAAACCCCCGTGTCGCCACTCATCACGGCAAGCGGCTTGGTCACGCTCGTGCTTGCGCCCTTCGGCGTGTTTGCCGTCAACCTGGCGGCGATCACCGCGGCCATTTGCGCCGGTCCCGAAGCGCACGAAGATCCCGCGCGGCGCTATACCGCGTCAGTTGCTGCGGGCGTGTTTTATTTGCTGGCTGGGTTGGCCGGTGCGGCGATCGTCACGCTCTTCGCCGTGCTGCCGCCCGTTATCGTGGCGGCCATTGCCGGCATTGCGCTGCTGGGCACCTTGGGCGCGAGCCTAAGCGATGCCTTGCTCACGCCCACGCATCGCGAAGCCGCGCTGATTACGTTTCTGGTGACGGCATCGAACTTGAATCTGATGTCGATCAGCAGCCCGGTCTGGGGATTATTGGCCGGCGGACTGGTGATTGCCGTGGCCCACCGACGTCAAGGTTGAGCGCCGTAGCGAATCGGCGACCATACGCACGCCGCCCGAATATTCGTCACTCGATCAAACCGTGCGATCAACGCGCGGCGCATGCTCTGCCATCAACTCGATGACCCAATCGATAAATACGCGCAGCTTTGCACTCACGTGTCGGTTGGGTGGAAACGCGATATACATCGGCATCGACTCAAGCTGCCAATCTTCAAACAACTGCACAAGCTCACCGCTCGCCAGATGCCCTCGCGACATATAGTCCGGCAACCACAGCACGCCCAGCCCCGCCAAGCCTGCCGCAAGATACGCATTGCCATCGTCCACCGATAACGCGTGACGCCCATGCACCTTCACGCTCTCGTCACCGTGATGCATCGCATACGGCAACGCCTTGCCCGTGCGCGACCATAGAAAACCCACGATGCGGTGATGCGTACTCTCGAGTTCGTTGGGATGCAATGGCCGCCCCGCTTGCGCCAGATAGCTGGGTGCCGCAAACACACCAAGCTGAAGATCGCCAATATGCCGCGCCACGAGCGACTCATCCCTGATCTCGCCCCCACGCACCACGCAATCCACGTTGTCGCCGATCACATCCACGATGCGATCGCTCACGCCCACATCCAGTTGAATGTCTGGGTAGCGCGCATAAAACGCCGGTAGTGCCGGCACCAAAATCATGCGCGCAAACGGCGCCGGCACGTCCACCCGCAGCCGGCCACGCGGCAACGCCGATGCACTCGACAGGCTCGTCTCCGCATCGTCCATATCCGCCAGCAGCCGCAGCACGCGTTCGTAATACGCCGCCCCATCGGCCGTGAGATTCACCCGGCGCGTGGTGCGATTCAGCAGCTTCACGCGCAACCGCGCCTCCAGTTGCTGCACCAGCTGGGTCACCGTGGTCTTGCTCATGTGCAGCGTCTCGGCAGCTTTGGTGAAGCTGCCCGCTTCCACCACGCGTGCGAAGGCCTGCATTGCATCGAACCGGTCCATGGGGTGCTCCGAAAGCTCAGGGGATTATTTGGATTCTACAAACAGTGATGGATAGATGTGGGCGTTTATCAACCGCGCGTGGGGGCATACAGTAGGTTCATCGAACACACCGGGCCGGGAGCGGCCCTTTCTCAGGAGATTCTTGATGACGACTTCCAAATCCACCCGCGATGTTGTTTTCCCCGCTGGACGCCAGGCACTGTACGAACGCTATCGCTATTCGCCCGCGGTGCGATCCAATGGACTGCTGTTTGTTTCGGGCCAAGTCGGCAGCCGTGAAGACGGCACACCGGAGCCGGACCTCGAAGCCCAAGTGCGGCGCGCCTTCACGAATCTCAATGGGATTCTCGAAGCTGCGGGCTGCACGTTCAACGATGTGGTCGACGTCACGGTATTCATCGTCGATCCCGAAAAGAACTTCGAGAAAGCCTGGGCCGCAGTTGCAGAGTTCTGGGGCGAGGCGCCCTACCCGAACGTGACCGTGCCTGGCGTGACCTGGCTGGCAGGGTTTGATTTTGAGATCAAGGTGATTGCGCAGTTGCCGAAGGGTGACTGATCGGCAGGCCATCTCGGCTGCCGACGGCACATAGATGGCTCGTCATGCGGCACACGGGAATCTCAGATTCCCTTCAGTGCCCTTGTCATTTCCGGACGGTGGATCTCAGCGGCGAGAGCGCGAGTTTATCCTCGCCTCCAATAATCCAAATCTTCGGCTGTGCAAGCACACGCGTTAAAAACGAGTCCTCGGACTTAATGCGCTTGCGCCATTCATCGCCCGTCAAAATAGTGGGATTAACCGGTCGACCAAGTGCATGACCAACATCTTCCAGCGCAGTGAAAACATCGCCGTAGCTGACGTTATCACCAATCAACATCAGGTCAATGTCACTTCGTGCGGTGTCGGTACGCTTTGCGACCGATCCATAAACGAACGCAGCCGTAATCTGTTGCGTTATGGGCGCGAGCGCTTCGCGTAGCGGCACGGCTAAGCCAATCGTTTTCTGAACAATCGCGCTTAGCTCTGCAAAGATGGGGGATTCGGCATTTGCCTGATAGTGCTTCTGGTTGCCGATGGTCTTCATCGTGACCAGGCCACTCTGCTCTAGAACAGCCAATTCGCGTTGCACCGCTCCTGACCCGCTACCAACGAGGCTGATGACCTCTTTAGCGTAGAAGCTTCGTTCAGGCTGGGCGAACAGCAACCCTAGCACACGCTGCTTGGTGCCAGGAAAAAGCGCATCGGCAAATCCCGAGCGCGATCGAGAGTCAGTCGTCATCGTACCCATATTGGGTTTTATTGCACCCAAATTGGGTACGACTGAGTAGTAACGCGTTTACTTACTCCGCTCACCCACCAAATCTCGGCCGTTCTGATGCAGCACCATCCGCACTGCCTCACCCTTCTCCCCCGGTGTCACGAAGCTGATCTGCGGATCCACTACGGTGTAGAAAAAGTCAGACGCACTTTCTGCATACACTCGAAACCGCTGCTGGCCGGTGGCCTGCACAAACAGTGCATCACCTTCGCGAGTCACCTCGAGAGCAAACTCCGGCGTCAGCCGATATCGCCCCACATACCGCTCCAGCACTTCCCCCGGCACATCGATCGGCACGCGCTGCGCGGAGAGCGGTTCAGCGGCAGACATCATCCCCGACATCAGCAGCCGTCTACCGATATCATCCACGCCAATCACCGGACGTACATTTGCCAGCACCACCACGCCCGTCCGCGTAAACGGCACGAACCCGATAAACGCGCTATAGCCGCCGGTCGCCCCGTTATGCCAAACCATCCCGCCGCGCGACTCAGGATCCACGTGCCACCCCAGCGCGATCTGCCCTTCCGAATCGGCAATATCGCGCTCGGTAGCCAGCGTAATCGCCATCGCGCGAGCGAGCGGCGGCGACGGATCGCCCATTGCCGTCTTCATCAACTTGAGCAAATCCTTGGCAGACGAATGCAATGCACCCGCCCCCGGCAACGCACCCATATGCCAGCCCGGCACGCGCTTGAGATCGCCGTCGTGACCTGGGGCCAATCGCGCCTGCATTGAAGGAGACAGCGCCGCAGAGGTGTCCGCCATGCCTAGTGGACCCGTTACCCGATCGCGCAGTGCGGCGTCATATGCCGCAACTGAATCGATCAGTGCGCCGACAGGCGCTTCAGCCTGGCCATCTGCGCCGATCAAGGCTTTGGCATTAGCACGCTCCGTGCTACCAACACCGGCGTCGGAACCAACAGCGCCCTTGCCACTGACGCCGGCCTCAGCATTCGCGTTGGTAACTTTCGAACCAGCAGCCGCCCGTCGCGCCAGCGCATCGCCCAGCAGCCCCATCCCCAGATTCGAATACTCATACGTCGCGCCAATATCCCGCGGCAATTGATACGACGACAAAAACGCATACAACTTATCCGGCGTGTAATCCGCATAGGGATCCGACATATCCGCAGGCTTCAAATTGCCCGGCAACCGCGGCAACCCCGACGTATGCGTCGCCAAATCTACCAACGTGATCGACTTCCCCGCGCGCTTCGGCGTGGTCACGCCTTCCAGCAAATACCTGTCCACCCGATCGTCGAGCTTCACCTCACCGCGCGCGACCATCTCGCCCAGCAATAGCGTCGTAAACACCTTCGACACCGACCCGATCTCAAAAATCGTATCGCCATCCACCGGCCGCCTATCGTCGCGGTCAAACTGCCCGTGACTGATCACGCGCATGCCATTGCTGTCGATCACGCCCACCACAACACCGATGGGCGGCTTCTCTCCCATCGCCATCACCAGCTCGTTCTTGATATCGGCGCTGGAAGGCAACTCGGCCCCGACGCTCATGGGAGCGGCGAGGCCGAGGCTCAAATAGCAAACCGCCGTCAAGGCGTAAAAACGCCCGACGGCGGCGGTCGCGCTACGGCGCGCGTGCGTGCCCAACTGCTGCCGCACACCCGCCGCCATGCTTATGCCTTCAACAGCAACTGGTTCAAGCGCTTCACGAAGGCGGCCGGATCGGCGATTTGCGCGCCTTCGGCGAGCATCGCTTGATCCAACAACAACTGCGCCCAATCGCCAAACTCTTCGTCGCTGGCCTTCTCGATACGGCCCACCAACGCGTGCTCGGGATTGATTTCCAGCACAGGCTTCACCACCGGCGCTTCCTGACCCGCCGACTTCAACATACGCAGCAGATGCGGGCTCAAGTCGTTCTCACCCACCACCACGCACGCCGGCGAATCCACCAGACGCGACGTTACGCGCACTTCCTTCACCTTGTCGGCCAAGGACGCTTGCAAACGCTCCACCAGCGGCTTGAACTGCTCGGCCACCTCTTCCTGATGCTTCTTCTCGGCTTCGTCCGACAGCTTGTCCAGATCCAGACCGCCCTTCGCCACCGACGCCAACGACTTACCGTCGAACTCACGCAGGTGCGACATCATCCACTCGTCCACACGCTCGGTGAGCAGCAGCACTTCGATGCCCTTCTTGCGGAATATCTCCAGGTGCGGGCTGTTGCTTGCCGCAGCAAACGAATCGGCCGTCACGTAGTAAATCTTGTCCTGACCTTCCTTCATGCGGCCCACGTAATCGGCCAACGACACGGTTTGCGACTCATCGCCCGAATGCGTCGACGCAAAACGCAGCAGCTTCGAAATGCGCTCCAGATTGGCCGCGTCTTCGCCCGTGCCTTCCTTCAGCACCTGGCCGAACTCCGTCCAGAATGCGGCATAGTCTTCGGGCTTGTTCTCGGCCATATCTTCCAAGAGCGACAGAATGCGCTTCGACGACCCTTCACGGATCGCACGCACATCGCGGCTCTCTTGCAGAATCTCGCGCGACACGTTCAGCGGCAGATCCGCCGAATCGATCACGCCACGCACAAAGCGCAGATACGACGGCAGCAATTGCTCGGCATCGTCCATGATGAAAACGCGCTTCACATACAGCTTCACGCCGCGCTTGCCATCGCGATCCCACAAATCCATCGGGGCATGCTTCGGGATAAACAACAGCTGCGTGTACTCGCTACGGCCTTCCACACGATTGTGCGACCACGCCAACGGCTCGGCGAAATCGTGCGTGATGTGCTTATAGAACTCTTGATACTGCTCGTCAGTCACTTCCGACTTCGAACGCGTCCACAACGCATTCGCCTGGTTGACCGTCTCGAGCTCCTCGCCCTTCACTTGCTCGCCCTTCTCCGCATCCCAATCTTCCTTGGCCATGCGGATCGGCAGCGAAATGTGATCGGAATAGCGACGCAGAATATCGCGCAGCTTCCAACCATTGAGCAGCTCGTCTTCGTCTTCACGCAAATGCAGCGTCACGCTCGTGCCGCGCTCCTCGCGCTCGACCTGGGCAATCGAGAACTCGCCCTGACCATCCGAAATCCACTGCACGCCTTCGCTCGCGGGCAAACCAGCGCGACGGCTCAGCACCGTAACCTTGTCCGCCACGATGAACGACGAATAAAAGCCCACGCCAAACTGACCGATCAGTTGCGCGTCTTTCTGCTTATCGCCCGTGAGCTTGGAGAAGAACTCGCGCGTGCCCGACTTCGCGATCGTGCCCAGGTTGGCCACCGCCTCGTCACGCGACAGGCCAATGCCGTTGTCGGTGATGGTAATCGTGCGGGCCGCCTTGTCGTAATCGACACGCAAGCCCAGATCGGCACCGCCTTCCAGCAGCTCGGGATGGTCAATGGCCTCGAAACGCAGCTTATCGCAGGCGTCCGAAGCGTTGGAGATCAGCTCACGAAGGAAGATTTCCTTATTGCTGTAAAGCGAGTGGATCATCAGGTGAAGCAGCTGCTTCACTTCGGCTTGGAAGCCGAGCGTCTCGGCGCCGTTCGCGCCAGCGGATGCGGTGGAAGTGTCAGTTTGGCTCATGATCGACTAGAAAAAGTGGGTTGAAGCGAGGGGCGCCAGGCCCCCAGACCGGTAAATTATGGGGGCATTCCACAAATTTTCAATATCCGATATAATTATTGGCTCGACACCACGCTGACCTTTCGCTGCAACGGCCTAAGGAACACGCGACCTCCTATGCCCGGGTGGTGAAATTGGTAGACGCAGGGGACTCAAAATCCCCCGCCGCAAGGCGTGCCGGTTCGATTCCGGCCCCGGGCACCAGATAAAGGAACCGCTACTCTCAATAAGTAGCGGTTTTTTGCTTTCTGCGTTGGTCACGAGCAGTAGCGCCTACGAGATTCATCGCAACTGCGAAGACGGATACGGCGATCTATGCGACGGTAACGCTCGAAGGATTCTCAAGAACGCTTGTCGCTCGGCATAGCCAGGCAGGTCAAACGCGTGCGTCAATGCCTAAAAGAGGCGAGCACGCGCGGTAATGATGTTGGCTCATGATTACGGAATGGTCTCCTATTCTTCCGCCATCCGGCGCTCATGAGACATCCAATGAGCCGTAAAACCGCAATATCTGCGCTGAAGAAATTACTGCTGGTCTGCCAGCGAAAAACTGCCTGAATAACTGCATGATGTACAATTTCCACCATCGGAAACAACTGCGAAATCGCTGGAACATCCATGCTTGTTACTGCTGTCATTGTCACCTGCTGCACTCAGAGAAAGTCTGGATCAGACCGGATAGATATGTCGCAGATTCCTCATCTGCTTACTACCAGGCAGTTGGCCGAGGCGTGGCGAAATGTTGTTAGCAAAGTGTTCCCGGTTGCGACTGCGCAGTCGTTGTACCAAGGTCGCTCGGTTACTGATACAGCAGCAGCGGCTAGCCACTTAGGTGTGTCTTGGCGCATCGTTTCGGCGGGACTAGGCCTAGTGAAGTCTGACGATTTCGTGCCAGGGTACGAATGCACGGTGGCTCCGGGGTCGGACCTGGCGCGTCGGCTCCAATCCATTAACGCAACTGCGGCTGATTGGTGGAACGAGTTAACCGCTCTCCGACCCTTCCCCTTATCTCACCTAATCGCCCAGTCACCGACGCTACTCGCGCTCCCTAGTAGTTATTTTCGTCTGGTCCATGATGATTTAGCTCGGGTGAGTCCGGCCTCTGCTAATCATCTGCGAATTTTCACCTCGAACGCGGGAGCGCGCGAGGTACCCAAGCACCTGATCGACTGCGTCATGCCTTACGACGAACGCTTGGAGTCGATACGCGAATTTGCCGGCACACAGTCTGATTTTGCACAGCGCGCGCTGAGGCATTTCGTGACTACTCTCGAAGCATCGACGCTACCGCTAACAAAGGCACGATCGGCGGTTGCAGCAGCACTCGCAAATCAATTGCGAATGCCCCGTTCAGCCAACAAGCGCATGTCGGATGAAGAAATTCGTGAGGTACTCATCAAAAAATGGGCACAGCATGAGGGTAAGAGTACGCGATTACTAAGATACCTGCGGGATGAGGCATGTATCTCCTGCGAACAAAAGCGATTCAGTCGTCTTTGGCAAGCGCTAGCAATTGAATTGCGCAACTGATATGGGAGTGTCCATGAAGCCTTCGCCGACTCGACCAGCACTTGTGATACGTGCATTACACACAACCCAGGGTCAAGGATTAGATGTTTACGCGTTCTTCATTAAGGGCGGGGACATCGTAAGAGTGGCGGACATTTCGCGGATTGGGCGAGATGCAACTGACGCACTAAAAGGCTTCCAACGACCAGAAATTCGTCAGCACGTGAAGGGTATTGTTGACTACCTCAACCAAGGCGACGTGTTGTTTCCCAACGCAATAATTCTAGCAATGGCACCCGATGTGAAGTTCACTGCCTCGCGCGGAAGCCGACCAACTGGCGATGCTAGAGTCTCTGAGAGCGGAACGCTAACTTTACCAATCTATGACGAGGGCCAGCGTGTGGCTTGGATAGTCGACGGGCAACAAAGGTCGATCGCCCTCTCTCAAGCGCAACACAGTGATTTAGCGGTTCCAGTGATCGGGTTTGTGTCGGACAAAATATCCGTCCAGCGAGAACAATTCATCTTGGTCAACAAGGCCAAACCGCTGCCAACCCGACTAATCAACGAACTCTTGCCGGAGACAGCAGCCTTCGTGCTGCCTCGTGATTTGGCGGCTCGAAAGCTACCGGCTGAGTTGGTAAATCTACTGAATCAAGATCCCGCATCGCCATTCCACCGGATCGTGAAGCGAGCATCAGACCAAACAGCCTCCGGGGCGGTAGTAACGGATACTGCACTTCTCTCGATCGTCAAAAATAGTCTATCGACTGCGCTAGGGGCACTCGCACCTTTTAAATTAATCGGACGCGACGGCGGCGGAGACGTTGAAGGTATGTACCGGTTATTAATCACATACTGGACAGCAGTAAAAAACGTATTTCCTAACTGTTGGGGAATGGATCCAAAAAATAGCAGGCTGATGCATTCGGCTGGATTGCTCGCGATGGGTCTGCTAATGGATGCGATCTACCTTCGCTTAGCTCCGAATGCTGACGTAGCCACAGTGCAACGCGAGATCGAAAAAATTGCCCCAGCTTGTAGGTGGACAGAAGGAACTTGGGAGTCGATAGGCTTACCCTGGAACGAAGTTCAAAACACTCCACAGCACGTTAAAAAACTACAAGCTGCTTTGATGCAAATCTATGCCGCGAGCAACCATACAAAAAAATTCACATGAAATTTCTCTACTCTGATACTCAGGATTACGTAGATCCTGGGTACGATTTTCTTAATGATCGCAACAGTCCCGGGCGTGAACGTTACTGGTCGGATGTGTACGCTCATGAACTCATGGAACCAGCACCATACGATGGCCTCCTGGTTGCAATGAGTGCAGTCCGACAAGCTCCCGGGGTTGCCGCTTCAAAAGTGCGTTACTCAACTCGAGAGGAGCAACGCCTACTGCGTGATGGCGCTCGAAAATTTCTGCGCTACGACGACATTCGCTTCAAGGATGCAATGCTGATGGGGGATTGCGGTGCTTTCGCGTACGCTAATCACCCCGAACCGGCGTACTCACCCAAAGAGGTTCTGGAGTTTTACATTGAAGCAGGATTCACTCATGGCGTCTCGCCAGACCACATCATCTTCGATTGTGACCTGAGCAACCCATCGGAGAACGAGGTAGGTGCAGCAGTTCGACGGCGATACGCGGTCACGCTGGACAACGCTGAGGCGTTTCTGAAACTAACCAAACGCGAAGGTATGCCATTCGAGCCCCTTGGTCCCGTGCAAGGATGGTCCCCGAATAGCATGGCCGAGGCGGCGTATCGCCTAGAGCGTATGGGATATGGTTACCTAGCTATCGGCGGTTTGGTACCTTTGAAGGTTGACGCGATTAAGACAGTCCTTTCAGCGATTCGCGCACGCATCCATCGAAATACGAAGATTCATCTTCTTGGCTTTGCGAAGGCGGATAGTATTCACGAGTTCACAGACTTTGGCATCACTAGTTTCGATTCCACTTCGCCGTTAATTCGCGCATTTAAGGATGAAAAAGCCAACTACTACAGTGAAGGGTCCGACGGTAGACTTGCTTACTACACTGCTATCCGCATCCCTCAGGCCATCGAAAATTCACGTTTATTACAAGGCATCAAGCGCGGGATATTCAGCGCCGAGGATTTGCATGTTCGCGAGCGCAAAGCCCTAGCAGAATTACGCTCATTCGACCGAGGCAATTCGAACGTCAGCGTCACGCTGGAAGCAGTGATGGATTACCACCAATTCTTGATCCGCGGCGATGGCACGGGAGGAGATCTTCAGGATAAGGCGCTCGGCAAAATTGCTTCGCACATCCAACGAACACTTGAGCACGAACCATGGAAGCAATGCAAATGCGATGTGTGTCGTGCAATCGGCGTGGAGGTAATCATCTTTCGATCGAGCAATCGCAATAAGCGTCGTGGATTCCACAATCTGGGCGTCTACCACCGCCATTTACGGAAAACCTTGAGAGAAACCGCGTGACTAAATATCGATTTAAGGCCGTTCGGGCCCAACAGGCAAAGGGGCATGACGTGTTTGTGTTCGCCGCGCATCCTCACGACATACTGTCATTTGCTGAAATCGAGCGAGTTTCCCGCTCGGACGATGGGAGCTTAAAGGGGTTTCAGCGCCATCAAGTGGCGTCCCATATTCGCGACATTCGCGACTACTTATCTCGTGATGACGCACTCTTGCCCAATGCGGTCATAGTAGCGTTCATCGACGGCGTAACGATAGAAAACCTGAGTGACGAAGTCGCAGAAGTCACGATAACGATGCAGGGCGACAAAAAACCCGGCTTCGTGGTCGACGGACAGCAAAGGCTAACAGCGCTGTCTGGTATCGACAAGCCGGACTTTCAGGTATTCGTATCGGCTCTTGTCTGCAGGGACTACAACGAATTGCGTCAGCAGTTCGTGCTGATCAACAATACGCGCCCCCTACCAAAAACACTAATTTATGAGTTGTTGCCAAACGTGGAAGGACTGCCGGAGCGCTTCACGCAGCGAAAGTTCTCCGCACGTATCGTCGATTTACTCAATTTCACTCGCGGTAGTTCGCTACATGGTGAGATAAGACAACACACCAATCCGGCGGGCGTAATCAGTGACACCGCAGTACAGCGCCTGATTATGAACTCGGCCTCAGACGGGGCTATTCGAGACCTCGTTCAATATGACGATCGAGATGAGCGGGCGTTTCGCCTCGTTAGCGAGTTCTTCCATGCAGTGGCCAACGTATATAAACCGGCGTGGGCGGGAATGACCCCACGGTTCTCACGATTGCGGCACGGCGCCGGTATCGTTTCAATGGGCTTTGTCATGGACCACTTGTACAGTGCTGAGGGAGCCACCGAACGTAAACAATTCGAGCCAGGCCTGCGGCTACTTGCTTCCTACACAGCATGGACTGGAGGGCAGTGGCCACTTGAGACGTGGGACACGCGCCCCTGGAATGGAATCCAGAATACTCCAAGTGACATCGATCAATTGACTCGCTACCTGGTCAGTTCTATCAAGAAGGCGCTACGTAAATCGCGCCGCATCGACAATGAATAACGACATGAAGCGCAAAGCATTGGTGCTGTTCTCCGGCGGGCAGGATTCCACGACATGCCTAGCCTGGGCTTTGAATCGCTATGCACATGTAGAGACAATCGGCCTCCACTACGGACAACGGCACGCGGTCGAGTTAGAGTGCCGATTAGTGATCCTGGAACGCTTGAAGGCGCAATTCCCTGCCTGGGCCGAGCGACTTGGTGCGGATCATATGCTTGACTTGACCTTGCTAGGGCAGATCAGCGACACGGCACTCACACAAGATCGTGAAATCACGTTCAAAGAATCCGGCCTACCCTCAACCTTCGTACCGGGTCGCAACTTGCTGTTCTTCACGTTCGCTTCGGCAATTGCCTACCGGCGCGGATTGACTGCGCTAATAGGCGGTATGTGCGAGACTGACTATTCTGGATACCCCGATTGCAGGGATAACACCTTGAAGGCGTTGCAGGTGGCGATGAGCCTCGGCTTGGATGCACCAATGGTCGTGGAGACGCCGCTCATGTGGCTGAACAAGGCGCAAACCTGGACGCTAGCGCAAGAACTGGGCGGCCCCCCTCTCGTAGAACTAATCCGCACCGAAACACACACCTGCTACTTAGGAGACCGTACTCACGTGCATCACTGGGGCTATGGGTGCGGTCACTGCCCTGCGTGTCATCTACGCCGCGACGGCTACGACATCTATGTGCAACCGGAGACAGCATGAACGCGCATACTCCCTCCCTCGCTATATTGCACGCTGCCAGCAGTCGATTTGAAGCTGCCCGGCAGGTAGATATGCTGCCAGACGGCCACCGCTGCCGGCACATGCACGGACACGGTTTTACGGCCACAGCATATGCTACCGTTCCGGCGGAGTGGGCGGCGTACCCGGGTGACGAGGCGACTGCTCTGCAGCGGCGGCTCCATCGCTGCACTGAGCTTCTCACCTATGGTGTGCTCAATAAGCATCTATCGCAGCCGACGGATGAAAACCTGGCACGCTGGATTCGCGAGCGACTCGAAATGCCCGGCATCGACCGAGTGGCGGTGCAAAGCACGCCGAACCAAGGCGTAGAAGTGGATGCGCGAGGCCACGCGCACGTCTGGCGACGCTACCGCTTCCAGGCGGCTCACCAGTTGCCGCATGTGCCACTCGGACACAAATGTGGCAGAATGCACGGGCATGGCTTTGAAGTGATTCTTCATGCCAACCAGGACATGGCTGGCGCGGATCTTAGCATCGACTACGATCATCTCGACGCGCTTTGGGATCCGATCTCGGCGCAGATCAATTATCGCTGCCTCAACGAGGTGCCCGGACTTGAAAACCCAACCAGCGAGACCATCTCGTCGTGGTTGTGGGAGCGGATCAAACCGGCGCTGCCGGCGCTTTCGTGGGTCACCGTCTACGAAACAGCTTCCTGCGGCGCTACGTTTGATGGGGCGAATTATCGGATCTGGAAAGACTTCACTATTGACAGCGCTGTTCGGCACCGACGTGCACCGACCACTGATCCGCGCCACGCCATTCACGGTCATACTTACACTCTGCGTCTACACCTAACCGCTCCGCTAGATCAAGTAATGGGATGGACAGTAGATTTTGGTGATGTGAAAGCGGTATTCGATCCAATCTTCAAGTCTCTAGACCATCATCCTTTACACGAACAGGCTGAACTAGCCGACGGCGACATCACGACGGTGGCGTGTTGGCTGCACGAAACAACGCTACGCGCATTGCCGCAACTTGTGCGCGTTGATTTATTCGAGTCCGAGGGCTGCGGTTCGATGATTGGCGTAGACCTAGGAGGGCCGGCACTGCCGGCGTGAAGCGATGACATATTCGGTCAAAGAAGTCTTTTATACGTTGCAGGGCGAAGGCCTTCAAGCTGGCAGACCAGCAGTGTTTTGCCGATTCTCCGGATGCAATCTGTGGTCAGGCCGTGAAGAGGATCGGACTTCAGCGATATGTCAATTCTGCGATACTGACTTCGTCGGCACGGATGGAACGTCGGGCGGGAAGTTCGCTTCCGCGCGAGAATTAGCAGGTCAAATTGCTTCTTTCTGGCCAGCCCACGATTTTGAGCACCGCTTAGTCGTGATGACTGGAGGGGAGCCACTACTGCAGTTGGACACAGAACTAATTGACTGCCTCCATGACCTCAGCTTTAAAGTGGCCGTGGAAACGAATGGTACGATCGCGGCGCCCGCCGGAATCGACTGGATCTGCGTAAGCCCAAAAGCCGGAACGCATTTGGTACAAACTCGCGGCGACGAACTGAAGTTGGTATTCCCACAAATGGGGTTTGGCCCGGCAGATCTAGATCTCTTGGCTCTAAAATTTGATCACTACCTAATTCAACCAATGGATAACCTTTTGGTCCGCGAAAACACCGCGGCAGCTATATCATATTGCCAAAGTCACCCACTATGGCGGCTATCAGTTCAGAGCCACAAGATTATCGGCATTCGCTGATTGCCGACTTTCACTTTCTTCAATGATTAACATTAGCTTCACGGGTCAAAAATACCCGGCCTAACTCATATCACACCTGTGGCAGGCTAAACGTCCACTAAGCTCCCGTTCTCGAAATGCCCGCATGGTGATCTCACATCGATTAAATGGCCTCACGACACTATTCCGACGACCAGTATCAAAATTTGGCGGTTGGCCATTCGTTGAGCGGCATCTTTCGAGACGCAAGTCGCCTGCATCTAACTTTCCATGCGCATCGATCATGCACTCCAGTAGAGGTGCGCGGAATGCTAGTGATAAAAGCTAGCCCTACTTAAGCCGTGCTAGCAGCACAACGCTATCCGGCCTTGGTCTGCTTCAAGATCGCGGTGATCCTCGCGATTTGCGAACCATGGGGTTGTCACGCAAAATTTTCCTATTTGCTGGTATTGGAAACTTTGCCTCTTTCGAAGGAAGCTTGCCAGGAGGTTTTCACCTAACCGCTTGGATCTGAAACTTTCCGACCAATCGTTGCCTTGCCTCTGTCACAAAGCTAAAAACTTCATACTTCCCGTGACAGCAGTTGTCAGTCTTACGCCGCGATTTTCCTAAGCACGCAATCGAGGATACTGGCACTGCCTTTGCCGATCGGAAGCAAGGTTTGCCGTGCGCCCCTAGCCTCCTTTGCAGCGAAGTATGCTTGGTGCTTGCTGCTTTTCCAAGCGAATACAAATATGTCAGCGGTGGCGGCTAGGACTTTAAGTTTTTCGGTTGCAACGTGGTCAGAATTCAACTCCACCTTGGCTTGCGGAAACAATTTCTTGAGGAACTGCTTCGCCCGCTGCCCTGCCGGCTCTGTTAGGGTGTAGATGCCAATCAAACCGGAAAAGTCGACGCGCGGCGCCAGCACTTCATGAAAGCTGTTACAACCTGGAAACGACTCCAATAGGCTGGAGCATCCGTAATCCTGGGCCAGCAAGCTAAGAATCTCGTATTGTACGGGACTGAGTCGGTGAAAATACGTACGGGCCGTGCCGACGACCTCCATGAAAAGCCGGAGCCGCGACTCTTCGTCCGGAGAAGAGTGAAGGGCTAGCATTTCTGCTGCGTTAAGTGCCCAGTCCATGTTGCCTGGAGCACGGTTCGCGCCCACAATTTCCGAGTAGGCATCGACCGCTTCAGCGTAATCCTCTTTCGAAGGCGCGAGGCCAACTAGGGCGTGAATTACAGCGGAAGCCAGTTCGAGCTCGTTAGCGCTAACCGCGCCGTTCCAGGCTACGACACGGATCAGCATGGCATAGAGTGGAGCGAAGGCACGGACCGGCCGTTCAGGCCTGTCTACGAAGAATTCGACTAGAGGTGCGAATGCGTCGCGGAACACCTGTTCGGCGCTTCCCCCAGCGTTCCCGATCCGTTCGGCCAATTCCCTGCAGATCGCCGGGTCCAAGGCATATGCCTCGACGCTCCATCGAGGAAGCGCATCCTCAAGGACCTCGAGCGGGGGACGGCCCTGGGTCCCGGATTTGACGTAGTCTACCCAAGACAGCCAATCCGCTTCTGGACGGATCGTCCTGGATGGTGGATCAGCGACTTCTCCCGATTCCACGGCGATGTCCGCAAGCAGTTGCTGGAGCCTGGCCAAGTCCCTCGTCGTCCATTTCAAGCGTTCGACTTCGGACGCTGTCTCAACAGCAGCAAGAACCCTAAGAGCAATTTCTGCATCATCCATTTCAACAGCGCAACGGAGCAGAGCACCGAACGTCCACGAATCAGGGAACGCGTCGAAGGAAAGTTGGAGGGCCAACCCATAGTCCTCGTCACCGAAAGCCTGGCGGACTAATTCGTAAATACCAGTGCTGGGCGTGACGTCCGAAGTAACCAGTCGTTCAGCCCAACGCTCCACCAGTGCTCGTCCACAACCGTCAGGGTAAGTGGACACAATAGCTAGGCAGCGCTCTGTGTTTGGTTCGGCCTGGATGAGTTCATAGAGCATGAAGGCTTTGAGCACGCTGGGATGCATGACGCCTTTACGCTCGAGAAAAAGAGGACCGAAGTCGGCGGCGATCTTTTTCCCAAATACCGACAGGACTAACTCGTCATCGCCGCTGTCCTCAATGTCGGCAATATGCGTCGAGTAGAGCGCTCCAACCAGGTCCGCAATAGTTTGGGCAGGTAACGACAGGCCAAGTACGGATCTGACGAGTGGGAAGTTGTGCGCTAATTCGAGTGGGCGGCGCAAACCGGCGAGCATCCGAATTTCCAGGTATTTTTCCTGTTCGGTATCCAAGCGGCCGCTGCCCACCAACTCCGCGCGCAGCCGTACTGCATCCAGTTCATTGCCAGCGAGCAAGGCTCGGTCGAACTCGGCTCGCACCTTGCCAAATGGCCGTTGAGCGCGGTCTGGAACGCTGGGCCGGCGGCGCAGCAAGCCCAAATACAGTTGTAGCGCGTCGGCAATTGCCAACCGATCCCTAGCATTAACTGGTACCAACCGGAAAACAAATCGCCCAAAATGTTCGAGCAGCGCGTTTTCGATTGCGTCGTCCCGGTCCGGTTCGAGGAACTGCCCTCGGAAATCGCTGAAACTGGGGCCGATAAACGCCGTCAGCTCCATCGACAAGGCGCTTGCTCCGTTCTCATCCGGCGCCATGGCGTACCATTGGGCGGACCCCTCAGAGCAGAAAACTGGTAGGACGATGGGCAACCGCCCTCCCGAAGCTGAGAACGCGGTGATCCACGGCAGCGCCTGCTCCAGCCAGGCCGGCGACGCGCTGCGAGCGAGTACGCTTTCCCATTTCAAGGAGTTTCGGCCCGAAAAGAATCTTTCGAGCCAGGACTTATCCGCCGGACGCAGGGCGTCAATCATCTCGATTCCCCATAACGCGCGAATTCGAGCCGCGTGCGCCTTAGGTCGGATGGGTCGAGCGAGAACTCCACCCATTCATCATTAATGGTCATGCCGTTATAGGTAAGGTTCATCGATCCCAACAGCAGGCCCCTCGTCAGCAGTACGCCCTTCGTGTGGAGTTGGTCATAGATACGAACGGTCAATGAGTCTTCCAGATCGTGTTCGCTGACAAGTTCGGCGAGGCTCGTACGGAACAAATCGTTGCTGCTCTCGTTGCGGGTGACGACGTGCGCTTTCGTGCCGCGACCCATCAAGGTTACCAACACGTCCGCGAGGCGGATCTCGCGCCGACCCCACTCAGGGTTAAGTGCATCAAAATTTCCGGAACGGTTGTCGATGAGTACAACATTACTAATCCAGGGCGAAACTATCCAAACTTCCTCACCAGGTTGCAGGACCTCTGCCACGAACATCGTTTGCATCAGTTCCTGAATGGCTGCGACGCCGGTGGTCTTCGTCTTGAAAATACGTCGGTAGGGGACGTTCATTGCACGGCTTCCACTAGTTCGATGTCGGCCTCGATCAGGGACAGCGTCTGGCGGACTCCCTGGAGGCGGGCATACGCGCGCAAGTAGCCCGATTCAATGGGGTTTGTCACCAACGCGTTAAGGGCCGCAGCCAGGCTGGAGCGGCTGGTCTCCGGACATGTAAGAGTCACCTGGCGGCCGGCCGCGAGCTCTTCGGAAGCTTTCTCAAACCACCCGGCGTCTAGCATCGAGATGCAAACGCGGTCGTCGCCAATAGACTCGGAGACAAGTAAACGCTCGACTAGGGGGAGTTCAGCGAAAGGGTTTCTCATCTGCAGGGCGGACCGGCGGATAGCTTGCCCGCGCGGCCACAAGAGGCCGCTGATAGCGTTGCTCCGCCAAGCGCTTCTGTCGCCGACCGATGGGCCGCCTAGGTCGGGCACCACTCGATCGACCTCGTCGGAGTGGCTGAGAAAGTAGGTCATGACGCGTAGGTCGACCTCAATGCCAATCCGCTCTTCTTCCTCCCGCCACTGCCGTAATACCCGGGACAGGTAAATGTCCGTCGCGGCACCCGATCCAGGGCGGAGGATGCGGTTTCCGAGAGCGACAACAAACCCGTGGAACGGGGAAAATCCTTCGAGCATGAGGGATCGGCGAAGAGACTTGAACGTCCGTGCCATTTCGTCCTGGCTTTTCGCCATCCTGAACCTGCGGACCAATTCTGCGCTTTCCGAAATACCGCAATCTTCGTCATCGGCTAGTACATTGACAATCTTGCCTAGTTGGTGCTCGATAAGTTCGAACTCGCCCATTTCGAGATTCGCGCGTACCGTGGAGAAAAAGCGGCGGGGATCTTCCGCGTAACGACGCATGAACTCTTCTACGAGCCCATTTCCGCCCGGATTTCGCTCGGTAAACCAAGCCTCGACCACATCCGGGCGCAAGCCCGCATCCTGTCCGTCGAGCGCCGGCCCCCGATCCAAGTCGACCGACAGGTCCTCTTGATCAATTCCCGGGCAAAGATCGGTCACTGAGCGAAGCACCGCCGCCGCCAGGGTGGCGTGGAACACCCCTCGAAGCCATGGTTCCCAATCAGCCCCGATCGGCTCCCAAAGTGTCGCACCGAAACTGTGCAACTCGTCGAGTACATTCGAATCCCGAAGACAGATGTCCAACTCCTGTCGGAGCTTTTCGGTGCTCGCAGATTCTCCGGCCTCTTCCTTTTCTTCCACCATATGCGACTGGAATAGCAAGCCAAGTACGTCCTGAAGAGAAATCGAAGCCCGGCCTTCCCGGATATTGGCGCCGGCGTCGGCCAGTCCTACCTCGCAGCTCATTGCCTCATAGGTCAGGGCCGAGAGATAGATCTGAGCGAGCCATTCGCGCATGAATGGATTTTGGACCGCCGCCAATCGCTCGCCGCGCCAAGCGAGGTCGGCAAACCTAGCAGTTCGCAGTGCACGCCATTTCTCGCTTCCGCCGATGTCTTGGGATAAGTGCAAGCATGAGGGAATCTTTATCTGGAACACAACGCCATCGGCCGCGAACCGCGCTCCTAGTGCCGCTGGCTTACCGTTGACCCGGAAAGTGGTCTCAGCACGGACCCTCTCGGTGCCGAGGCCGATTTCCGCGGAAGCCCCCGTGGTAAACCGCCGGATCTCAATCGGAGCGTGCCGTGTGTGTGTGAAGAAGCCTATGCGCGAAACGATCTCGCACCACAGACTTCCCTCGGGCGGCGATACCCAAGAGGGTTCAACCGCCGCGACAATTTGGCTGTGCCACTTTGGAGAGGCGTTGGAGGAATCGGTTACCTCTTTCGGCGGCGCCTTAGTCGTCAGGCTCAAGGGACGGAAGACCGGGAGCGACACGCTTCCATCGCCCGAGCGGATCTGGTAATCGCCAAGGGCCTGATGACTCCCAATCAACTCAAGCTCAAGATCGAACGTACCGGATCCGTTCGGGAAATTCGGCAACGGCGGTATCCAATGACGCTCGGTTCGGTGGCTGACGCCGTAGCGACGACTAACGCGACCGGGCGCGAACTCCCGCAGTGCCGCGAACACAGCCATTGCCGGCGCGTCGAACCGGTCCACGCCTCCCGTCCCAGGCAACTCGATAGCCACTTCAGCCAAGTTGAGGTCGGCGAAAAGGGAACCGGGGATGAATTCAGGAAGCGGATTATTGAACGTACGATAATCCTGCTTCGTTTTCCCTCCCGCAGCCCAGTCGCTCGACAGGCGCCTGATCGCGGTCGGTAAGACCGTCGTCAGGAGCGGCCTGGGGAACTCCCACATGATTGCCGAAAGGTCTTCCGCGGAAATCCCCAACGCGCTTTTCAGGTAATTGCTAAGGCGCCTTACCCCAGCCTCCGTCTCCAAGATGTTGCGCAGTTCGCGAAGCAACTTCTGGCGTCGAGTCGCACTGTATTTTTCGCCGCCGCACAGTTCACCCCAAACGCTGCCCGGTGAGACTCCATCCAATTTCGAGCCCAGATAATCGATCGTTGCGAACACGGCTTGCATCCTGGTAACGTATCGGTTGCCCAGAGGCAATGTCCGAACCGGCAATTCCGGATTGAACAGTAGGTCGTAGCTTTGGTAGGTAGCACGATCCCGCCCATAATCAGATAGCACGACCACTGTCCACGGCCGCATGCCACGCGTACGCCCGCCACGGCCCTTCCGTTGCAGCAACCCGGCCATGCTCCGCGGAGCCTTGTGCTGTATTACCGCTCCGACCGCAGGGTCGTCGAAACCGACTTCCAGTACTGCTGTAGCGACGACAACGTCGGCTTCCGCATCAACACCGCGGTCTTGCGAACTGACTCGTTTCACTACCAGGCGCCGGTTTAGGCCGCCGTGCAAGTCCTCGCAAACACGCCAGTCTTGACCGTTCAAGTACCGAGAATATGAAGTGCCAGTGTTCCGCAGTATCGCCAAGCCGCCGTTGGGAGCATTGCGTATGTCGGGGTCGCCATAACTATTCCTCCCCTCTGCACTCAGGAGATCAAAATACAGGCGGTTGATCACGTCTAGATTGTCAGTAAAAACGAAGGTACGCTGTCCAAACGTGCCGCAACTGACGGAGTCGCCAGGTTTATCCGCCTTCGGGTCGAGGCATCGCTGCAGCGCCATGCTCGCTTGGATCGTGGTAGAAAGCAGGGCCGCGCGCGACACTGGATCTCCTCGCAATGCCAGCATGTACTCCGCCCCTTCAGACACGACCTCTTCGGATCGAGGCGACACCTCATCAACCAGGTTGTTGTGGCACCCGGTCAGCGCCGAGAAAAACTGTGCAGCCTCCCGCAAGGTTGCAGAGAGGCCGACGAAACGAAGGCGCTGGTCCAGCAATCGCTGCCAGCGGCGCATAAGGTAAGCGACTTGCGCGCCGTGCTTGCCCTCGTAAGTGTGCACTTCGTCCATAAGAACCAATTCCGGAGCCCGTAAGGCATTCGGCCCTACGCCGAAGATGTGTGCCGTCGAAGTGTCCGATAGACGTTGATTGAGCATTTCCGTCGTGGTGAACAACAGATCAGGTACGCTTTCCTTCATGGATTCGCGAGTTATGGCGAAATCGCTGCCGTCTACGACGCCCTGGCAAGCCGCGCATACCAGGCGTTCGACCCCGTCCTCGCGGTCCTTCTTGAGCCAACGAAGTTCGCCGCCGCAGTCCGGGCAGGCAAGAGTCGGGCAGATGCTGTCGTTTCCAACCTTCCGCCAGTCGCAATACCGTGCAGAATGGGGCGTATCTCCATAAAGTGCCCCAATCCGGATCTTGGCCGCTGCTCCATCAGGCAAATCATCCTTCAGGGCACGGATGCGCTGCAGCACTTCACGCAATTGATCCTTGAGAAGCTCCGTCCGTGGGTAGAGCGCCACCGACTTCACCCAACCCGAGTTCTTTCCGTCCAACAGTACGTGACGGTAAGCGGATGCGAGTGCGGGCAGGTAAAAAGCTAATGTCTTGCCGCTACCAGTGCCAGCGCAGACGATAGTGGCCAGGTCCAAATCATTTTCGATGGCCCGGAGAATCCTTTGTGCTGCCCTCACTTGGAAACCTGACAATTGGACGGCGCCGCCCCCTCGTAATAACAAGGCTTTAACCGCAGTCAAAAGCGCAGGGCTCCCGGCCGCTTCGCCAATCAGGGCTAGAGCCTGCTCAATGGATATGTTGCGGGCCGGGTAACAACGTCTGCGGCGAAGGAAACGGAAGTCGGCGACCAGCTTGGGCGCGCGTTGCCATCCGGAGGATCCGCCATGCTTCGGGAAAAGTTGCCTGAGCCTTTGAAGTAGACGGACTGTCTCCGCCATGCGGGACCGGTAACTCAAGCATCCGCCGCCGATAGGCACCTCAGTAATCAACTTACGCACTAACAACTCACCCAGCACGTCGTCAGCCGTCAGGAAGTCTTCGATGCCGTTGTAAAGCGCTTCTTCGATGAGCGGGTCGATAATCCCGTGAATCTCTGTTTTGCTGAACGCACCATCCACGATGCCCCAGACTAGTAGCTTCGCTTCGCGTTCCTCAATGCAATCCAACGTGGTTCTAAGAAATTTTTCACGCGATTCCGACATAATTTCTTCCTGCTATCTCGCTCGTACAGAAAAATTTTTAAGCATGCCACTCAAACTCAGCCAATTGACGACGTCAGTCGTAAGCAACTCCAGATTAGCTCCGCTTGCCGAAGAAGTAGCATCGAAGAATGCTCGTACCTCGGAAGGAACATCCTGGTTTTCGACGAATCGAATCTCAGACAGTTGCCTGGAGCACTCCTGAACTTCTTCCAATGCTTCGGTTGTGTCAGGAACTCCCGCGCGATGCACTAACAATCGCTTGTGAAGACGTCTATAAAGCGCCAAAGCTTCCTGGTTTTCCTGCAGGGTCATCAGGATTGTCTGTTCTCGCTGTTCTGGAGGGAGCCCTCCGAACAGCCTGCTGCCGCAGTAGCCCTTCCAGTCGTACTTTTGTAGTGTCTCTTCCACGGTGTTGAATTCGCCGATCGACTCCGTCAGCCTGATCCAGCGCTGCTTATCCACCAGCGTTGCCGCCTTGGGAGATTCCATGAATCTGGTAAGTATCATGGCGCATGACTGCCTGGCCTTCTCTACATCCGGCGACTGAGACAGCGGAACCCCTCCCCGCTCTAGCAGGCCACGGCGCTCAGCCAAGGACGCGACCTTCGCAGCGAGAGCGTGCAACTCGCTCTTCTTCTTAGACAGAGCCTCAGCTTCCTCAACGCTGCTCATGGTCGCCTCCGCGCTTACTAAGCGTTCGCGCGCCTTCCTCGCTTCGTCGCGTATCACAGTGCTTCTCCCTCAACCGAAAAGGAATCTAACTCGTCCAGCAGGATCCGAAGCAGATCTTGGATCTCCGCGGCTTGCGCTTGGGGATCCACCCCTTCAAATTGCGTCTCCAATGCGGATGCATGCCTTTCGGCCGCGCGTACCACCTTTCGCGCGAGATCCACAAACTCGACTGCGATGATGAGCGGATTTACTTCTAGACGGCCCATCTTTGTAATGAGATGCGGACTGCCCTGTTCCATTTTTTCTTTACCCACGTCCGCAAGGGTGGCGAGTGCTGTCCCGACTGCAGCGGCACGGAAATCGTCGCAACGGTTCTTGAACGCGGCCGTACCGATGCCAATGTCCTGCATGGGCCAAGCGCCGCTACCGCCCAACTGATCCGCTAGGGCCTTAAGTTCATCGACGATTTCGTGCTTGTCGAAACTTTCCCCGAATTCGGCGACCAACTTGTTTCGGATGGACGTCGCTTCCTGCAACGCCCTTCGTGCCAAGGGACTAACTCGTGTTTCGCCCAACTCGATGAGCGTTGCCCTCAATTCGGTTGGCAATTCGAGGACATTAGCCCCCTGGGTTCCGCTTTCCGCTTGCAGCGCACTCATCACTCTAACCGTGTCTATGGCGTAAGCGATTTTGCCGGTAGATCCTTGGAAACTACCGCAGTATGATGCGACCAGTTGCATCAGATCGGTACGTACCCGTACAGCCTGCTCCTGGCGCGCACGCCATTCCACGAAGGCGGCGTTCGCCCCCACTAAAGCACCCGGAGGAGCGTCCGGTTCGCCGAAGAGGAAAAGAGCTATGCTGGCAGGCGTCATGCCGCGTAAAGACAAGCCGAGCATCTGACTGTTTGTTTGCAGCAACCGTGCTGCGGCTCCCAATTTCTGGTGGGTTACCGCCCGGAACAAGGAAACTGCTTGCGGCATCAACCGGTCAGCGAGGTTTCCAACCCAGACCATGTCGTCGTCCGCGTCCTCATAGGAGCGCTTGCCGGCGTTCAGGTGGTAAAGCCTGGTTACAGCAGCCAACTCGGAACGAAGGTGCCCACTCAAGTCGGCGTGGTCCTCAGATACCTTGATCGGGTTCGCGGCAAGACCTGCTTCCCCACCTGCGTTCGGAATCGAAATTTGGGTCGGCAGAATAGGTGCCTTCGCGCAACGTTCACCTGACCAGTCGATGCGGTCATTTAGTGCGGCCGCGACGGATTTCCTGATATGGTTCGCCGCGATCTGCGGCATGCGCTCCCCTTGGGCCCATTTTTCCAGTATTTCCTTAAGCGATCCGTCATCAGGCTTCGGTTGGGGTGCCCACTGGGGTGGCGCTTTTACCGGATCGGCTTTCGTTTCTGCCTCCGGCGCCGGATGGAAATCGATGGCAGGGCGCTTCAAGTTGAAGGCGTCGAACACTTCCTTCGGGATATAACCGACTTCCGCCATGTTTCGGGGTGCGTTGCCCCAGATCGAAACAACCCGCCGGTACCGTTCCTGCAATTCGGCTGAAACCGGTAACGACGCCACCCACTGTGCCACTTCCGCCGTAGTGACGGGTGCGCTTATGCCAGGGGGGGGGAACAATCCCTTTTCAAAGGCTGGTCTGCCTAGCAGCAGCAGCGAGCGCAAAACGTTATCGATGATAAACCGAGGGGTGAAAACCAGCGCGTTGTTACGTGTGAGCGCCGCCCTAGCCAGTTGTTCGATGGCCAACTCCGTATAAGGAAACAAGGGAATTCCTTCGTCGTATCCGAAAGCAGCCAAGACGGGGGAGTCCCCGACCCCGTCGGGATCAGCGTAAACGCCTATCCGTTCGGTTTGGCTGGCGCCTTCTCTATTAGTCTCGAAATGACGAAGTAATTCCTTGAATCCCCAGCGCGAAGCATTCAGATACGCAGCGATCAATGCCTTAGTTCGACTGAGGACTTCCGCAGGACTGGACAGTTCGCTTTCCACCTTCCATTCACGCTTGGCACGGGTCGCGATTGTGTCCTCCGTATCCAGGTAGCCATCCGTAACGGCGATAACCGACCGCATCGTGGCCAACTCCTGCACACCATCGCGGACGCCCTCCTGGATCAGGACCTTAAGTAAAATGTCCTGGATCCCGGTGAGCGCCTTGAAGTCTTCCACAAAAATAACCAGTTCGCGCCCCTGCCCCAGCAAACGGCGCCTGATTTCGAGGATGACTTCCTGGATGGTCATGCCGCCCAATGACTGGTGCAGATTGAACAACTGGCGGATCGCCTGATCCGCAACCATGTTCTCGTTTAGTAAACGGGTCGCTGCTCGCAGCCCCTCACCATCTCTGCCCAGCAGGTTCCTAGTGTAGTAAGCATTAGTCTGGAAAGCCGACTTGGAAAGGTCGATTGACTCGGGAAGGACCAGATCGTCAGGAACAAAATCTCTTATCAACTCCACACTCTCGACCTGGTGCTGTCCAACAATGGCCCGCTGGACGAAGCGTGGAAAAATTTTCCCGCGGAAATGGTCAACTAGAACCGGATCACCCATGAATTTCGAGAGGGCGCCAGCGTGCCCCAATTGCTCCTTCAAGACCGAGTCGCGGGGATTTGCCCTGACCCTAGTCTCCAATTCCTTGGCCAACTGGCCCAAAGTGATGTCCAACTCACGTTGAAAACGGATTACTGCCGTCTCGACGTTGAGATCCTCGGTTAGCACCTTCGCGAATTCTGCCCTCACCTGGACGTATTCGTCCTCCGGAAGCTTTTCTAGAATCAGTTCGACGACTTTCCGCAGGCTGGCGCTCTTCGGAATACGTATGACAACGTACCTGCCATCCTCGTTTATGCTCTGCAAACGCGCATTGAGGATGCGTACCATGTGCGATTTACCGACGCCTGAACGTCCCGTGATCGGCACTACGTGGGCGCCGGAAGGTACATCTCCACTTATCAGGTACTTAAAGAGATCCTCCTCGCTAGCATCGAATTTCTCGCCAGAAGAAATTAGCTTGTAACTAAGGGGCGATGGGCGGTGGACCGCGAGAAGCAGTGCATCGTGCGCGCCTTCAGCTTCATGCTTTATGCAGGCGTTAATCTCTTCAGCTACGGGCCAGTACTGCAGCAGGCTCATTGAAATTCCCCAAGTAGATTGACATGGGTAAAGCTCTCCCACGCCCGGCCTCCTTGCCGCGTGAGGGTGAGCTGTGACTCCGCATCGGCGAGCGTGGCCAGGCCCAAAACCCCCTGCTTTTGCAATCTTCGCAGAGCGAACGACAGCGATGTCGAAAGGTACCCTAGCGGTGGCGCCGTCCATTTCTCTGGCTTCAGGGCTTCCTCCATTTCGATTCGGTACAACCCCTTGTCCAAGACTGGCAACCGTCGGGAAAGCCGTGCGACGAATTCCGCAGCCGTGAGGCTTTCTTTCGATTTTGTCAATTCGGTTAGCTCCGAGCGGACCGCCTCGGTTGGATCGAAGAAAAAGCCGGTGTCGTCCCCAGTTGCGAAACCGAGGAACCTCGCCCAATCCCGGAGCCCGGGCCACCGCGTGTCGTTCAAGAAAACGAACCGACCAGGCTTAACCTGTTCGGTAATATGACTTTCCAACTCCCCATAGGAACTAGGCAGAGAATAAATATCTTGACTGAGGCACCAAGCAAGGCCACGGCAAAAATCGGCAGTCACTCCCGTCCCTTCCTCGGAAATTCTGCCGCCCGCCGGCCAAAGCGGATTCCCTTGATCACGGTCCAACACTAAGCGCCGGCAGACAGTTGGCAGTCGGTCGGAAAAGGATTGGGTGGATTCCCCGCGCTTCGGTTCGATGGCAAGCCGGAATTTGCCGCCCTCTTCTACGAATAGGCCGAGCGCCGTCCATCGGATCAAGGTCCCGCTGGCCCTTGAGGACAGGTCCTTCCTTTTATCGCTGTCCCGATCGCTAGGTGAAAAGGGGACGCAGATACTGAGCAAATCATCGCGGGAAATCGCCTTCTCTCGAGCAACAGTGACCGCGAGCGTGAGGAGTATGGAAGGAAGACCGTCGTTTTCGCGGTTTAGGATGGTCATTGGCTTATCTCTTGGATCAGAGCTTCCAGGCGAATGCTATTCGGACTGACCTCGGAAAGGCGGCGCAGGTCGTTTACAGGGTCGGGTACGCTAAGTGGTAGGAGGACCACGTGGAAGGGTCGCCGTAGCATCTGGGTTTCCAAAATAACATTTGCCGGTACCCCTGGATCCAGAACGGTCAGACGGGCAAGGGGAGAATACGGCTCCATGTCGGACTCCTGCGGGGAACGATGCAGGAGAACCTTGTCCCGCGTGCGCCTGTAAAGGCCGTTCCATTCAGAGTATTGGGCGAAGGTCGATTCTGGATCGATCGAAATCTCACGGACGCCGCAGGACTGGACGAGCCATGATGCGAACTCGACGATCTCTCGACGAAGCGCTCCACCTTCACGGTCCTCGTCATAGAAGACAAATACGAAAGCGGGATCCAACCAGTCGAACCTTTCCGGCCAAGCCATGGACGAGAACGGCATCACGCGTCCGACAGAGGTCGTGACTGGTTCGGCGTAGTAGTTGGGCTCCACGTCCTCGAAACGGTCCCATGGGCATCCGCCACACGCGTGGCTGACGTGGACCGGCCACCGCTGAGACTTAATTCGGTATAACTCCGCGAGGGTCTCTCCCACCTCACGCCCGACCAATCGCCCATCTGCGGAGGGATCGGGCAGAAGTTGGCGCATCATCTGCAAATTGCGCCCCGCTGCATGCAGGGTCGCGGTGCGGGACGCTCCAACAGCCTGTTCCCAACGCTCCGGAATGAGGTGCCCGTTATCGAGAATGCGGACACGGACGCTTGGGACGGCCGCCCGAAACAAGGAAGCGCCTCCGTCCGTGTCCTCACTCGCATCCCCGGCATTGTTGTCGATCTCGATCGTCAATAGAGCGGCTCTTGCCATCAGGATGAGCGTCCGCATGTTCCAATCAACGTTGTATTGGCTAGGCCTATCTCCGTGTCGAGGAACTGCATCAATATTGATGCACCACAAGTCCTCTTCACATGTTTCCTGGCGCGACTGATACATGGCCTGCCAACGATTGAAACCCAATTCGTCGGAAATAATCTTTGGCTTCGCGAGACGCTCAGGCAACGCCCAGTCGGAAGGATCAAAAACTAGTAGGCTTGCGGAAGGCCTTCCGTCTCGACCACCTCGGCCTACCTCCTGATAGTAGCGGTCTAACGTCTCGGGAATTGTCGCGTGCATCACCGTCCTTACATCGCTCTTGTCGAGGCCAACGCCGAAAGCCGAGGTTGCAACAATGCCGTCGAGACGGTTTTTTGCCCACTCCGTGATGATCCTAAGTCGTTCCGAGGTCGCCGTTTTGCCGTCGAAAGTAGCAATTCGCGACAGGCCCGCCCTGCTCTGCAGGGTAGCCCCCCATCGCGCGACCTCTTCCCTCTTGGTCACGTAGAGAATGAATGGTCGGGGCGCGTGCCGCAACGCCTCCAAAATCCTCTCACGTTTATCTTCTGGGGACTTAGCACCGTAAAACCAGTACTGAGGTTCGGGCCGAAGATGTACCGCTGACACCATCTGCACCCGTTCCTGCGGTCCGAAAAGGCTAGCAAGTGTCTTTACCGTCTCTTCTGTGAAGGTCGCGCTCATGAGCAGGGTACGGAACCCGCGCGGCGCGAGTTTCAGCATGGTGTAGCGCAAACCCGACAGTGCCTGGAAGGACGGGCGAAATTCATCCCCCCACTGGGTTATGAGGTGCGCCTCGTCTATCACCAAGTAGCGCAGCATGCCAGCGCTCGCCGCATCTAACACGGCACTGAGCAAGGAGGTCGTCAGCGCTTCAGGAGATGTGAAAAGAATCCTCTGGGTCCCGTTGCGCAAACGCTGTCGGATTTCAGAGCGCTGTTCCTTCGGCAGGCCTCCAAACCACGCGAGCGGCCAATCGGGCCGAGAGGGATCCTGCCGCCGAAACAGTTCGCGCATAGCGCGCTCCTGGTCCAACGCTAGCGCGACCGTTGGGACCACAAACAGGGTTAGATGGCCGCCTTCGCCGTACACGAGGGCCGGAGTCTGCCCTACCAGACTCTTACCTGAACCGGTCGGAAGGTTAACCACCAGGGTGTCCCCCTCAGGCACGAGGAAGGTGCCGCGAACAGCTTCACGCTGGCCGGGAGAAGAGTAACTTTCAAAACCCGTTGCATCCCGTACGAACGGATCAGTTGGGCAAGGCTTTAACCTTCGAACGACACACTTGGAAAATGCGTCGGAGAAGGCTCCCCCCTCGCCACTTCCGAGCCACTCTGGATGCCACTCGAGCGCGTTTAACAAATAAGCTGATGGACCCGCCTCCAAGACCTCGAACCCGTGTGCCTCCCAACTTTGCCGATCTGGCCAGCCATGATTAATAGGCACCTTCAACCTGGGCGCTTTTCCTGACTCTTTCCCTTCACGTAAAAGGACATGCCTTAGCAACGGTTGCAAGTCGGCTTGCCATTCATTCCCGCCACGACAATCCCGAGCGGCCAGGAGAACCTGGCAAATCCGGTCCATTACACTATCTTCAACCAAATCGGGAATAGCCGCTACCGGCGGCCATTCCTTCAATAGAGCTTGAAGATCGTTAAGGCCAAAATTCATCGGGTTTCCCTCATGTGCTCCGATAAAATGGACACTGGTTCGCTCGTAAGGACGACTACTCCGGCAACGTCGACCTTGAGCGAAGGAGATGATATGCCCTGGTGAAGCGCTTCGCTGAGGGCGCGTTCGAGCGCGAATTGCTCCACCTCGGCGACGGCCTCGCGTCCATCGAGCGACTCAATACGAGTTCGAAGTCGGGCATGACGGATCTCGCCTTCGGCCAATGCCCTCTCCAGAGAATCCTTCTGCCGATTCAGTAGTTCCGGCTTCGAATTAACTATGGATATCGCCTTGTCGCGCATGCGTTCGCAATGTGTGCTCCAGTTCGCCAGCATATTGGGCGACCATCGTCTTAAAGCGTGCAGATACGCCGCATCTAGGTTCTTGTCAATGTAGCCGTCGCCGCCCTGCTTCGCATATTCCGGGTCGAGGTATCTCTTGACGAACTCTGCCGGCAGTTCGTCCCCTTCCTCGTTCAGCCAAACTTGGATCACGGTCGGACAGAACAAAGTATCGCCCCGTCGAGCAAGCGAGGCACGGGCTAATGTGTTCGTACGACTGCGCGCCTGGGCCAGCACATCCAACGCCTCGTCAAGGTCTGCTTCGACAATGAAGTCGAAGCGAAAGCATATTTGGGTTTCCATCGGCCTAAATTCGTTGGGGACCTGTCGCCACATCGCAAAACTTCGGCCGCGAACGTCTAATTCACAGAATGATCTGATCGACTCAACAAACTCGGTTCCATAACGTAAGGGACGCACGCGATGCTTGACCGCGGAGGGCCGGTGGGCCACGTAGGGATAGGACTGCGGTTTGTTCGACCGGTTGCCAGGGGCTTCGAAATCGATTGCTCCTAGAAACCCATCAAGAAACTCGGACAGCGATATTAGCGTCGACCGACCGGTTCTCGCATCAGGTGGGCAATAATGGAAACGAAAGGGGTCGTCGACTGCCAGGTCTCCGTTCGACTGCGTCAACTTCACTTTTTCGAATAGAAGTGTATTCTCAATCCAATCCGTCATTGCCTTGCTTATGTTCCGCCAGTCTGCATCCGCGTCGAAAAGGTCGTCTAACTCATGTTCCGGGACGGGCGACAACTGGTCCAGAGCGTCCTGTTGTGCAATGAGACGTAGTTCTCGCGCTACTAAGCCTGACGATCCTGCTAATTTGGCAAGCAGTGAGTCAAGCCGATCAACTCCCTCGTGTATTAATGATTGTGCCACGTCACTGATTTCTTCTTCTACCAAATACTGCAAACTCGATATCGATCGTTCGAACACTCCTAGGCCTTCGTTTAGGATACGGAACCATGCCATTTGGAAAGACGCGTCTCCATCGAGGAGCACGAATGACCGTACCGGTCTCCCTGCTCCATAGCGGTCTACCCGTCCCATGCGTTGCTCTATACGATTCGGTTGCAGTGGCAGGTCGAAATGGACCAATGCCTTGTTTCCGCCTTGTAGATTGATACCCTCTTCTGCACGCGGCCCACATACGATAGCAAGCACCTCCGGAACGCTCAAGAAGTCTCTCCAAGAGTCCTGCTCCGAGAAGTCCAGCGCATCTCCAACCTCGTGCCTTACGATTTTAAGCTTACGATCTTTAAGATAATGGAAGACCCGGTCGGCAATTCCCTCCTCGCCGCAAAATATGACGGCTTTCGTCCCCCTTGTAAGCGTTCCTAATCCTTGATAAAGCGTTTCTAAGCGACGGTCTAGCCAAGAATCCGTGTCAACCGTTTGTAGGATGGTTTCAAGTAGTGAACTTTCACCGTCAAATGGCACCAGGACTCCGATGCTAATTTGCCTTAATCGCTCTATACAAACCCGCGAGAGTCCCTCGGGACCTTGTGCAAGCACGCACACAGCAGTCCAATAGAAATCTGCAAGTTCGGAAAAGCCGTCAAACCCAATTTCGCCTGTCTCCAACGATGCGCAGACGCGCCAATTCTCCAGTGCGGACTCAACCCTGTTCATCGAGGAGGCTTCCACGCGCCACACTTCGGCCCCCTTGCGCTCTGGGGTTAATCCCTCGACCTGTGTTCTGCGGTTTCGCAAGATACGCCGATTGAGTCGGTATGTCTCGGAAATGTGCGCTCTCAACTGCCCGACGGAGGCGCAGAACTTTGGGTCGAACTTGTCAGGCATATCAAGCAATTGCTCTTTTAGTGCCAAGGACAACTCGATCAAACGCGGATCGTTTGAAAGCCGATTCAATAGTTCATCAAGAACGGAATCCATGAATAACGCATTGCCGGGGTCTAGTGCTGCGACGGTCTCGGCGAATGTTTGTCTATTGGAAACCTTTGTCCGAAACCCTTCTACGTCGTCCAGTCGATAGACCACAGGATCGAGAAGGTTGAGCATCCGAAGGAAGCCGCTCTCATTGCGCAGTATTGGCGTCGCGGATAGCAGCAGGAGCCTTTCCGCCCGCGACGCATTCTCTTTCACAAGTTGATAAAAACTCTGGACAGAATCGTCAGCGTTTGTTGAACATAGGTGGTGAGCTTCATCTACCACTAACAACGAAATATTCCGCGACACTTCTTTTAATTCAGCGGCGTCATCCTGCGAGAGGACAAATATGGACTCATCAAGTAAATCCGAGAGCCCGAAGCGGACGGACAACTCCTCTCTCCACTGCGTGATCAATTCGCTGGGAACAAGGATAAGTATCCTGTGGCCGCGCATATCATCGAGCACGGTCTGGCGAATTATTATCCCAGCCTCAATGGTCTTCCCCAATCCGACCTCGTCTGCAAGCAAATAGCGCTGCGTGTGGTCCGTCAGAACGCGTCGAACGACTTCGACTTGATGTGGCTCTAACTCTATGGAAGAGGAGAGCAGTGCTGAGATCCCGAACGCCGCTCCTCTTTGAAAAACATAATTTCGGATGAATCCTGAGCGGGCTTGGGCATATTGGGGAGTTTCCGTGATTAAATTGCCGAGAAAATCGACTGGATCTTCAATCGGCCGTTTCCAACGCACGAAGACTCTTTCGTAAGGCAGATAAACGTCTTGCTTGTGCGGCAAGCGCACTTCAATTCCTTCACCGTCGTCATCGAGGACCCGAGCAACCGTCCATTGATTAGACATCTCGTCCAAGGTGAACACTCGCATATTCCGCCCTAAGCGTTTCCGCCGAATGCACGAATACGGAACCGAGACGCGATGATGGACTGCGTCGGCGGGGGAATCGAAATATTCGACGACTCCTGTATCCCCCTGTACTTCGACGATTTTCCCTAAACCTTCCGATTCCCTGCTTTTTATCCAGCAAAAAAAATTTGCAGCCATGGTTTATCAAACCTTATTGATGGGCTGAGAATGCGTCACGCAATCTTCACTAATTGACCTGATTAGCGCATTATCCATCGAATACCTATTCGTGAGTAACTGCGCTGATGATACGTCGAGATCCGGTCATGCAGTACAAGAGAGATGGACTTTGTGCAATGATCCACACTTGGCAAGTTGAACTTGGGTGTGCCCAATTGTCAGCATGAACTGAACGGAAATTGCGTGACAATCAGGGAATCGAAATCTAGCAATTCTATGTGAGAGCCTTGCAAGTGGCGCCATCCACAAACGTTAGTAGCTCAAGGAAATTCCTGCCGAATGGCCCATACAATCGAGATGCATCAAGACAGCGCGCGTAATCAAGACGCAAAAATTCCGGGGCCGGAAATAACAAAGGCCGCGGACGCGGCCCCTTGTAGCAGAAAGCTTGAATTATTACGTACCCGCTACCCTCCAAATCACATTGCCCACATCATCTGCCACAAGCAATCCACCCCTCTTGTCGATAGTCACGCCCACAGGACGACCATTCGCATCACCATTGGCGTTCACGAAGTCCGTCAACACGTCAATCGGCTGTCCACTAGGCTTGCCATTGGCAAACGGCACGAAGATCACGCTGTACCCCGAACGCGGTTTGCGGTTCCACGAACCATGCAACCCGACGAATGCCCCATTAGCAAACTGCTGCGGCAATGTATTGCCTTCAGCAAACGTCATCCCAAGCGGTGCCACGTGTGTGCCAAGCGCATAGTCAGGCTTGATGGCCTTGGCGACGAGTTCGGGCTTTTGCGGCTGGATGCGGTTATCCACGTTCTGGCCGAAGTAGCTGTACGGCCAGCCGTAGAAGCCACCGTCTTGCACTGACGTCAGATAATCCGGCACCAAGTCGCCGCCGAGTTCGTCGCGCTCATTGACCACGGTCCACAGCGCACCGGTCGATGGTTCCCAGCCCATGCCGTTGGGGTTGCGCAGCCCGGTCGCGAAGAGGCGTTTGTTGCCCGTTGCGCGGTCGATTTCCCAGATGGCAGCGCGACCTTCTTCGATTTCGATGCCGTTCTCACCCACGTTGCTGTTCGAGCCCACCGTGGCGTAGAGTTTCGTGCCGTCTTTGCTGGCAACGACGTTCTTGGTCCAGTGGTGGTTCAAGCCGCCAGGCAGATCAGTGACTTTGGTCGCGGGCGCGGAGATGCTGGTGTCGCCTTCCTTGTAGGGGAATTTGACGATGCCGTTGGCGTTGGCGACGAAGAGTTCGTTGCCGACAAGCACCATGCCGTAGGGGGACGTCAGATCTTTCAGGAAGACGTTTTTAACTTCGGCTACGCCATCGCCATCGGCGTCACGCAGCAAGGAGATGCGATTGGCGCTCGGTTCTTTGGCACCAGCACGTGCCATGACGGCGTCCTGCACGAAGGCCTTCACTTTGGAGCCTTTGTACGACTCATTGCCGACGGGCTCGGGCGCGTTGGTCTCGGCCACCAGAACGTCGCCATTGGGCAGCACGTAGAGCCAGCGCGGGTGGTTGAGCTCGGCGGCGAACTTCACGACCTTGGTACCGGCCACACCCTTGGGCGTGGCGTTGCCTGTCCAGGGCTGCGCAGGCGCGATGTACACGGTGGGCAGCATGCGTTGCTGCTGTTCCGGCAGCGTGGGGTTGGGACCCGTGCTGGCGGTGTTGTCGAGTTGCGCATTGGTGCGGTTGATCGACCAGTAGGTGCCGCCGGCGGCGACCACGACCAGGGCGACGGCCACGGCGATGACGGTCAGGGGTTTGTTCATGTGTTTGTCTCGATAACGAGGAATGGCGCTTGAAGAGAAGCGAGAGTGAACGCTAGGTAGCAAACGCCGCGCCGCCGCGTTCAGGCGGCCGCCCGCCTGGTGCACAGCAGAAGCTGATCGCCCCTGGAGGTGGCGTTTCGCATGCGCGCATGCTTCCGGCAATCAGGCAGGCCCCGCCCCAGGCAATGCGCGCTCGCTACAATGACCCTCAATCGCCCTCCTTGGCGATTCGCCCATTTCGCTCTTCTCACCCTTGCCGCACCGTCTGCCCCGCGCCGACGCCTACCGATGTCCGATCCCTCGTTCAGCTTGAAAAAGATCGCCGTGCCGGCGTTCGGCCCGTCGTTGCTTTACGGCGTGAGCAATGGCGCCACGCTTCCCGTGATCGCGCTTACTGCCCGCGAGTTGGGTGCGTCGCTGGCGATGTCTGGCCTGATTGCAGCGCTGATTGGCGTGGGGTCGCTGATGAGCAACATCCCGGCGTCGATGATCATTTCGAGCATGGGTGAGCGGCGATCAATCATCGGGGCGGCGGTGTTCAGCATGCTGGCGTTCTTGCTGGCGATTTTTGCGCCCACGATCTGGGTGTTGGCGCTTTCGATGTTGATGGTGGGGATGGCGTCGTCGGTGTTCGTGCTGGCGCGGCAGACGTATCTCACCGAGGCGGTGCCGCTGCAGATGCGGGCGCGCGCGCTGTCTACATTAGGGGGTACTACTCGTATTGGCGCGTTCATCGGGCCGTTTGCGGGTGCGGCGCTGATTCATAGCTTTGGCATCACCGGCGCGTACTGGGTGGCGATCGGTGCGATGGTGGGCGCAGGCGCGATTGCGTTGTTTGCGCCGGAGCTTCAAGTGATCTCCAAGCAGGAAGGCAAACCGGCCCCACGCATGCGTATCCGGGAGATTGCACGCACGCATGCGCGTGTGTTTCTCACGTTGGGTGTGGGGGTGCTGCTGGTGAGCGCGTTGCGCGCATCCAGGCAGGTGGTGATCCCGCTGTGGGCGGAGCAGTTGGGGCTGGAGCCGGCCGTGACGTCGGTGATCTATGGCCTGGTTGCCGCGATCGATATGGCGGTGTTCTACCCTGCTGGCAAGGTGATGGACGAGCGCGGCCGCATTTGGGTGGCGATTCCGTGCACGTTACTGATGGGGTTGAGCTTGATGTCGATGCCGCTCACCGGTGGGCTAATCAGCTTCACGCTGGTGGCGCTGATTCTGGGGTTCGGCAACGGCATTGGCTCAGGGATCGTGATGACGCTGGGTGCAGACTCGGCGCCACCGGGGCAACGGCCGTCGTTTCTTGGGCTGTGGCGGTTGATGGCGGACATGGGCGCGTGCGGCGGGCCAGTGCTGCTGGCTGGGATTACTGCGGTGGCGTCGCTCAGCGCAGCAGTCGTTGCTAGTGGCCTGCTGGGTTGCGTGGCTGCGGCTGTGTTCTGGAAGTGGTTGCCGCGCCGGGTGTCGAACTAGCCGTTGCCTAGCAGCCCACCGTTTCTGTGACCTCTTACTGTGGCGAACGCGGTGGGCTTCTGGAGCGCTGCACCACACCTGAACGTGGCGAGCATCTCGCACACGCGATCGCTAGCGCAAAGAATCAAAACGTTTTGATTGTCGAGGCTGCGCATTCGATACCTGCAGTCTTGCCAGCCGGGCGGCATTTGCCGTGACCGACGCCACCTCCCTCATGCTAGTTGTCGTTCGGTCCTTCGCTCCGTCTCACGTCTAGTTTCCCTGGCGGCCGCCGCGCTCGGGGGCCGGGTCAGTGTCCGGGTTGGGGGTCGGGTTCGAGCATGGGCCCGCGTTGAGCTCAATACCGAACATCAAAAAACAATTGCCTCCCAAAAATCCCACCTGTAAGATGTCCAACATCCTATAAGTAACCGAGCTCCTCGCTGGTCGTTCGACCGCGAAGCCGCTCAGGTTCATAAAAGCGTGGAGACAAGAGATGGACAACAAGCCGTTAGGCCGCTTTACCGTGCTCGATCTGACGCGGGTGCGCTCGGGCCCCGCTGCCGTGCGGCAGTTTGCCGATTGGGGCGCCACGGTGATCAAGATCGAGGAGCCCGGCCCGGAGCAGGACGACAAGCCTGGCGGCTCCGCGCAGTTTGCCGACTATCAAAACACCCATCGCAACAAGCGCAGCATCACGCTCAATCTGAAGCATCCGGAAGGCCTGGCGCTTTTCATGGATCTGGTGAAGAAGGCGGATGTGGTGGTGGAAAACTATCGTCCTAACGTGAAGTTCAAGCTGGGCATCGATTACGAGTCGCTGCGCAAGGTGAATCCGGGCATCGTGTTGGCGAGTGTGTCCGGCTTCGGCCAGGATGGGCCGTACGCGACGCGCCCGGGGCTCGATCAGATCGCACAAGGGATTGGCGGGTTGATGTCCGTTACGGGCGAGCCCGGGCGCGGCCCGATGCGCGCCGGTATTCCGATCGCCGATCTCACGGCCGGTCTCTTCTGCGCGATCGGGATTTTTATCGCGCTGCTGGAGCGTGAAGTGTCGGGGAAAGGCCAGTGGGTGCAGACATCGCTGTTGCAGTCGCAAGTGTGGATGATGGATTTCCAGGCGATGCGCTGGCTGCTCAACAAGGAAGTGCCGGCGCAAAGCGGCAACGACCATCCCACCAGCAGCCCGACGGGGGTGTTCCCCACGCAAGACGGCTACATGAACATCGCTGCGATGGGGAACGACATCTTTGCGCGTCTCTGCCGGGTTCTCGAGATCCCAGAGATCGTGGAAGACGAGCGCTTCCTGACGGTACCGTTGCGGGGTCGCAATCGTCCGGCACTCAACGCCTTGATCGGCGAGCAGACGCAGCGCAAGACCACCGCGCAGTGGATCGATCTGATGAACGCCGCGGGCGTGCCCTGCGGCCCGATTCTTGAGATGGACGAGACTTTCGCGGATCCTCAAGTGAAACACTTGGGGATGAGCCGCGATCTCGAGCATCCTAAGCTGGGCGCGATACCCGTGGTGGGCCAGGCCGTAATCCTGAGCCGCACCGGTTTGGGCGACATGAAGCCGGCGCCCGATCGCGGGCAGCATAATGCGCAGGTCTATGGAGACATGTTGGGCATTGAACCGGCGCGGCTCGATCGGTTGGTCGAGGCGGGTGTGATCTGAGCGAGACGGCTACTATCGCCGGCATTGCCGCAACATTTACGCAACGCCCAAGGAGCTGACCCCACCATGACCGTGACGCAATCGCCCCCGCAGCAGGTATTCGCCAGCCTCGGCCGGCCCGATAACCTGCCCGACGAAATCGCACAGCAGGTTCGCCAGCGGATCATGAATGGCGAGTTCGCGCCCGGCGAACGCTTGCCCACAGAATTCGAGCTGGCGGAGATGTTTGCGGTGAGCCGCAATGTGGTGCGTGAGGCGATTGCGCGTCTCAAGCTCGCGGGCTATGTGGATACGCGGCGCGGTGTGGGCACGTTCGTGGCGCAAGACATGGGCTCACGCCGCTTCGAAATCGCACCGGAAGATCTGCTGCAGGCGGATACGTTGGAGCATGTGTTTTCGTTGCGGGTGGAGATCGAGGCGGGTGCCGCCGCAATCGCCGCACAGCATCGCACGCCGGAGCAGTTGGCGCAGTTGGCGTTGGCACTGCGGCAAGTGGACGCCTCGGGCGACGACTGGGAGCAAGGGGCAGCGACGGCTTTGGATTTCCATATGGCGGTGGGCGTAGCGACCAACAACCCCTACTTCATGCAGCTGATGACGCATTTGAGCCACGTGATTCGCGGTGCCGTGCGTACGTTGCGCTATCGCAGCGCGGGCACCGAGCGCATCGAGCAGATCGAGCGCGAACATCATCTTATTTTCAATGCCATCGAATCGGGTGACAGCGACGCCGCACGTCTGGCGATGCGCACCCATCTGACTAACGGGATGCAGCGCTACAAGGCTGCGGATACGAGGACGACACCATGAGCAGTGAACGCATTCTTCAAGGCGAGATTACCGAGAACATCATCGCCGAGAAGCGCGGCGCCATCGGTTGGCTCACATTCAACGATGCCGAACGTCACAACGCCGTGTCGTTTGCGATGTGGGAAGCCGTGCCGATCGTGCTGAATGCCTTTCGCGAAGACGGCGATATTCGTGCGGTGGTGCTCACGGGTGCGGGAACGAAATCGTTTGTGAGCGGCGCCAATATTTCGCAGTTCGATAATCTGCGTTCGGGCGAAGACGCTGTCAAAGCTTATGAAGTGGTGGCCGAAGCGGCGCAGCTGGCGCTGTATGACTTCGAAAAGCCAACGCTCGCGCGCATCCAGGGTTATTGCATCGGCGGTGGGTTGAATATCGCGTTGTGCTGCGATATTCGCGTGGCCTCGCCCGATAGCTCGTTTGCCATCCCCGCAGGCCGCTTGGGCCTTGGATATCGGCTGACGGCCATCCGCAACCTGGTCACCGTGGTGGGGCCGGCCAATGCCCTTGAGATTTTCCTGTCCGCCGCGCGCTACAAGGCCGACGAGGCGAAGGCGTTGGGCCTGATTCAACGCGTGTCGGCGCAAGGCGAGCTGGATGCCGCACTGGAAAGTTATCTGGAGAAGATCCGGGCCAATGCACCGCTTACCTTGAAAGCGGGCAAGAAAATGATTCGCCAGATGCAGCAGCTCGGGCCGCAGGTCGACGTGAAGGCCATGCAGCAAATGGTGTTGGATTGCTTTGCGAGTGAAGACTACGCAGAGGGCAAAAAAGCTTTTGCAGAGAAGCGGGCGCCTGTGTTCAAAGGGCGCTGATCCCCCACGCAGTACCGGGATCACGCAAAAAAGCGTGACCCATCCGGAGACAAAAAAAATGAACGTAAGACAAGTTGGCACGGCACTCGCCGTGGCCGCAGGCCTGTGCACGTCTGCCGCATCCGTCGCGCAATCGACGTTTCCCAATCAACCGCTGCGCATCGTGGTGGGCTACGCCGCCGGCGGCACCACCGATATCCTCGCTCGCGCGCTTGGCGAGCAGTTGGGCAAAGAACTCAAGCAGCCTGTGATCATCGAGAACAAGGCCGGCGCGGCCGGCAACCTCGCCGCGTCGTACGTTCAACAGGCGTCGCCCGATGGCTACACGTTGTTCATGGCGACGGTGTCGAGCCACGGCATCAATCCTGCCGTGTACAAGAAATCGCTGGGCTACGATCCTGTGGGCGGCTTCACACCGGTGAGCATGATTGCGTCGATCCCGTTGGTGCTCGTGACCACGCCAAACTTGCCTGCGAAAAGCGTGGACGAGTTGGTTGCGCTGGCCAAAAGCAAGCCGGGTGAATTGAACTATTCCTCGAGCGGCAATGGTTCTCCGGTGCACTTGGCCGCGGCGATGTTTGCGCAGGAAGCGAAGGTAAACCTGCAGCACGTGCCCTACCGCGGTGGCGCATTGGCCAATACGTCGGTAATGAGCGGAGAAACCCAGCTGAGCTTTGCGACGTTGCCCGCTGCGTTGCCGCAGGTGAAGGCGGACAAGCTGCGTGCGCTGGCTGTGACCACGAAAACGCGATCCTCCGAATTGCCGGATGTGCCGGCGTTGAGCGAAATCGCGATGTTCAAGGACTACGACATCAATACGTGGAACGGGTTGATGGCGCCTGCCGGCACGCCGGCCGACAGGGTCAAGATACTCAATGAAGCCATCGCGCGAGCACTGCAATCGCCGACGCTGCAGCAGCGTTTCAAAGGTGAAGGTGCGACCGCAGGTGCCAGTAGCCCTGAGGAATTGGGCAAGTTTGTGAATGCTGAGTTAGTGCGCTGGGCGGATGTGGTGCAGGCCGTGGATATTCGGATCGAGTAATGCGGGCGTAGGAATTCGCATCTTGCGACGCACCGCGTTGTGATCAGGTCGCGGAAACATGCCATAGGCATGACAGCATCATTAGCTGACGATCGACTTCGGATCACAGTCACGCAAAAAAACGCGGAATGCATCACAGTGCATTCCGCGTCTTCATTCAATCAAACGACTTTGTGATGCCATGGCGCAGCGTCGTCATCAGGTGAATGAGGCACGACGCCTTCGGGCCGCCATTTCACCGGCGGCCCAAAGAGCTTCAATCCACAAACAACATCGCCGGCTGCTCAAGCAATGCCCTCACCGCTTGAATGAATTCGGCCGCATCCATGCCGTCCACCACGCGATGGTCGAAGGATGACGACAGGTTCATCAGCTTTCTCGGCACCACAACCCCGTTGCGATACATCGGGCGCTCGACGATGCGATTCACGCCCACGATGCCAACTTCAGGGTGGTTGATGACAGGCGTGGTGACGATACCACCCAGCGCGCCAAGACTCGTCACCGTGATAGTCGAACCCGACATCTCTTCGCGTCGCACCGATCCACTACGCACGGCTTGCGCCAGACGCGTGATCTCGGACGCCAACGACCACATGTCGCGCGATTCGGCATGCCGAATCACCGGCACCATCAACCCCGCATCGCTTTGCGCCGCAACGCCGAGGTGCACCGCACCAAAGCGCGTGACCACACCGGAGTCGTCGTCAAACCGCGCGTTGATCTGCGGGAAGTCCGGCAACGCCATCACGATGGCACGAATGAGGAACGGCAGGATCGTGAGCTTGCCACGCTTCTCGCCCCATTTCTGGTTGAGCTGCGCGCGCAAGGTCTCAAGATCGGTAACGTCGATCTCTTCCACATAGCTGTAGTGCGGGATGCGGGTCTTGGACTCGACCATCTTCTGCGCGATCTTGCGACGCAAGCCAATCACGGGCACTTGATGCTCGTCGTGGCGTTGCTCGTAGCGATCGTGAACAAAGTCTTCGTCGGCGTAGGAGCGCACTTCGGCGGTAGAGCGAGGCGCAGGCGCAGGAGCGCCCCCGCTTCTCATTGCCGCAGAAGCAGACGCACCAGCGTTCTTCGCCATGTTGGCAGCCGGCGCCGCTGAACCCGTTGCTCCCGCAGACGCAGAAGCAGGGGATGCAGTCTGCGCAGCTTTTCCAGCAAGCAGATGCGCATCGAGATCCTCGTGCTGAATCCGCCCGGCAGGACCTGAGCCTTGAACATCCGGCAGATCGATGCCCAGATCGCGCGCCCGTTTACGCACCGCAGGCGACGCTGCAGATTTCGCGTTAAGAGCGTGCACGTCCGCAGGCTCGTGTCGCTCGACCGGCTTTGCGCTAACAGACGATGCTGCCGATGAAGAACCGTGTGATGCGGATGACGACGCAAGCGATGCAGAAGCAGACGCATCAGCCCGCGACGACGACGTCGAGGACGAACCCGACGCCGAAGAAGCAGACGCCGCCTTCGCACTTTTGGCATTACCACCCGTCACTGCGCCACCATTGGAGGTCGCGCCTTCTGCAACGATGCCATCTGCGGCAACGCTATCCGCGGCAGGCACGTCCACTGGCGCATTGGTGGCCATGTGATCGGCATCGCCCTCGTCGTCATCGGATGCTGTCGCACGGTTGCCCGAGCTGGACGCTGAAGCGCGTGACGTTGCACCGCCCGCAGCCGCCCCACCCTTCTGATTCCCAGCCCCCTCCACCTCCAGGCGAATCAACTCACCGCCCACGGCCATCACATCGCCTTCCTGACCACCCAGCGACACGACAGTACCCACCACCGGCGACGGAATCTCGACTGTCGCCTTATCGGTCATCACATCCGCCAGCGGCTGATCTTCAGCCACCACGTCTCCAACCTTCACATGCCAGCCCGCGAGTTCGACCTCGGCAATACCTTCGCCGATATCCGGCATCTTGATGATATGAATGCCCATGTCAAACCTCCATCACGCGTCGTAATGCATCACCCACTCGACGCGGGCCAGGGAAGTACGCCCACTCTTGCGCGTGTGGGTAGGGGGTGTCCCATCCCGTCACGCGCTCAACCGGCGCTTCCAACGAATAAAAGCAATGCTCCTGCACCAACGAGATCAGCTCAGCACCGAAGCCGCACGTGCGGGTGGCTTCGTGCACTACCACGCAACGGCCGGTCTTCTTTACTGAGGTCACGATGGCGTCGAGATCGAGCGGCCAGAGGCTGCGCAGGTCGATCACTTCGGCATCGATCCCCGTTTCTTCTGCGGCAGCCAATGCCACATACACCGTGGTGCCATACGTGAGCACGGTGACCGCTTCGCCCGGGCGCACGATCGTGGCCTTATCCAACGGCACGGTGTAGTAGCCCTCGGGCACCTGGCTCGAGGGATGCTTGCTCCATGGCGTAACGGGCCGGTCGTGATGGCCGTCGAAAGGGCCGTTGTAGAGCCGCTTGGGTTCGAGAAAAATGACGGGGTCATCGTTCTCGATGCACGAGATCAACAGGCCCTTGGCGTCATACGGATTGGACGGCATCACCGTGCGCAGCCCGCATACTTGCGTAAACATCGCCTCGGGGCTTTGGCTGTGCGTTTGCCCGCCATAGATGCCGCCGCCGCAAGGCATGCGGATCGTCATCGGGGCTTCGAATTCGCCGGCTGAGCGATAACGCAGGCGAGCGGCTTCCGACACGATCTGGTCGGACGCGGGATAGAAGTAGTCGGCGAACTGGATCTCGCACACGGGACGCAACCCATAGGCGCCCATGCCGACCGCCACACCGACGATGCCGCCCTCAGAGATTGGCGTATCGAATACACGCGAGCTGCCGTATTTCGTTTGCAGGCCTTCCGTGCAGCGAAACACGCCGCCGAAGTACCCCACATCCTGGCCGAACACGACCACGTTGTTGTCGCGTTCGAGCATCACATCCATGGCCGAACGCAACGCTTGAATCATGGTCATCGGCTTGGTCGCCTGACCTTCGGCCACTGGCGTCGTGGCCTGACCTTCTTTTTCATGTGCAGACATGGTCAACCCTCCAATTCGCGACGCTGTTGGCGCAAGTGTTCGGGCATCTCTTTGTAGACGTCCTCGAAGATGCTCGCCACACTCGGCACGTGGCCATCGACCAGCGTGCCGTGGCGTTCGGCTTCCTTTTGCGCGGCGATGATTTCGGCTTCCAACGAAGCCCGCAAGGCGTCATGCTCCTCATCGGACCAGATGCCCAGACCAATCAAATGCTTCTTGAAACGCGCGATCGGGTCGCCCAGCGGGTAGTTGCTCCAGTCGTCGCCAGGGCGATATTTGGACGGATCGTCGGAGGTGGAGTGCGGGCCGGCGCGGTAGGTGACCCATTCGATCAAGGTGGGACCTAAACTACGGCGGGCGCGTTCGGCGGCCCATTGCGAGGCCGCATACACGGCGAGAAAATCGTTGCCATCCACGCGCAGCGACGCGATACCGCAACCCACGCCGCGTCCGGCAAAGGTTGCCCCCTCACCGCCGGCAATGGCCTGGAAGGTGGAGATCGCCCACTGGTTGTTGACCACGTTCAGAATGACCGGGGCGCGGTACACGTGCGCGAAGGTCAATGCAGTATGAAAGTCGGCCTCGGCCGTGGCGCCGTCGCCGATCCAGGCGGACGCAATCTTGGTGTCGCCCTTGATGGCAGACGCCATGGCCCAGCCCACAGCCTGGATGAATTGCGTGGCCAGGTTGCCGGAGATCGTGAAGAAGCCTGACTCGCGCACCGAATACATTACGGGCAACTGGCGGCCCTTCAATGGATCGCGCTCGTTGGACATGAGCTGGCACATCATGTCGACCAACGACACTTCACGCGTGAGCAGAATGCTTTGCTGGCGGTATGTGGGAAAGCACATATCCGTCACGTTCAGCGCCATGGTCTGGCCGGTGCCGATGGCCTCTTCGCCCAGGCTTTGCATGTAAAACGAGAGCTTCTTTTGCCGCTGCGCGATGAGCATTCGGGCATCGAAGATGCGCGTTTTGAGCATGGCGCGCATGCCGGCCTTCAACTGCTCATGACTCATCTCGGGCGCCCACGGTCCCACAGCTTTCCCGTCGTCGTCGAGGACGCGGATCAGGCTGTATGCGAGGTCGGCGGTTTCCACAGGAGCGATGTCGATCGGCGGCTTGCGCGCCTCGCCTGCGGGGCTGAGAAGAAGAAAGGAGAAGTCGGTCTTTTGACCCGGCCGCCCAGTGGGCTCGGGCACGTGAAATTTAAGCGATCCGTAGTCACTCATCGATATTGTCTCCGCGCATGATTGTGTCGCACGCTTGATCTTTTGAAGGCGCCACTTTGGGGGATAACCCGCAGTCGCGTCCGCCGAATGACACCCAGGGTGTTGAAGCGCCATCCGAACTCAAGATTAGCAGAAGCGAGTCTTATTGAGGTTTGCGTCTTAAGGATGATGCGGCATGCGCAAGCCGCGCGCCACAACTGACCGATCGAAACATCCCCCTCTTTATTCGCCAAAATGCTTTGTGGCGGCTCAGATAACTCGCGATAATCGTCCGCACCCTTCGCTCGGAGATGCGCGTGCCTGCTTTCCCGGATGACCTGTCATGAATGATCCCATCGCGAATGCCCCTCTTCTGGAGCGCCATCCAACCGGCATGATCCGGGGCACCGCGGCCTTTGTTGCACTGGTGGCGTTGGCGGGCCTCACCCTGAATTTCCTTGCGCTGTTCGAGTCGGCACCCACGGCGGTGTCTGCGATATGGACGCTGCTGCGGTACTTCACGATTACGACCAACCTGATGGTCGCGGTGCTATTCATCGCGATTGCGGTGGCAGGACGAGCGAGCCTGGCGCCCAAGTGGATGGGCTGTGCGGTGCTGTCGATCGTGCTAGTGGGCGTGGTGTACGCCGTGCTGTTGAGCGGGCTGTATCAGTTCACGGGTGGCATGTATGTGGCCGATGTGCTGCTGCACCGGGTGACGCCGATCCTCGTGCCGCTGTTTTGGCTGGCGTTGGTGCCGAAGGGTAATTTCAGATGGCACGACCCATTGATCTGGGCGCTCTACCCGTTGGGGTACTTTGCCTACGCGATGATTCGCGGTGAGGCGGATGGGCAGTATGCGTATCCGTTCATCAATGTGGCGGAGCTGGGTTGGGGGCAGACGGCGTTTAATGCGGTCGCGATCGCAACTGGCTACTTTCTGGTGGGTTCGGCGTTTATCTGGCTGGATCGAAAGCTGGATCGGTAGACCTCTGCCGGGTCAGCGGTCAGCGGGCCGAGAATCCTGCCGCTTGGCACCGCCCGACGCAGGATCGAAGCTGCTGACGTACTATCGGGGCGAATTCTCAATCTTTACCCCCCAGCACGCTCAATGACCCAACCCTCCCCTGTGCAGTTCATCCCCGCCGGCTTTGTTCCCACCGACGAGCAGCGCGCCATTCAACTTTCGCGCAGCCGCGTGACCCTGGTCGCAGCCAATGCAGGTGCCGCAAAAACTACGACACTCGCCTTGCGTATCGGCGAAGCCCTCACCCGCGGACTGCCGCCCGAGGACATCCTGGCGCTCACGTTCACGCCTGAGGCCAAGCAAGTGATGCAGGCGCGACTGGTGGAGGTGGGCATCGCCTACAGCACGGCAAGGAAGATTCGCGTGCAGACAATGGATGAGTTTGCTGCGCGCGTGTTGGGCAATATGGAGGACGCCAAGCCGTTGGCGATGCAGTCGGCACGCGAGCAAAAGGTGCATGCCCTGGCCGCGCTCGAAGACGTGAGCAGCAACTACCCGAGCAAATCGGAACAGCTCGAGATCCGCACGCACAATCTGGCAGTGAGCCAGTTTCTGGAAGCGCTGCTGCGCATGAAGGCCACGATGGCGTTCGATAGCGTGGACGAAGGGCTCGATCTGGAATACATCGCCGAAGACTTGGGCGTGCCGCTCACCGATTATCTGTGGTCGATCGAATATGAGAAGCACCGGCTGGGCACATTCGGCGAAGTGCCGTCGCGCGGGTTCTTCGACGCCACCTACGATCTGGCGCGGGCGCTGCGCGACGATCCTGAAACCATCGAAGCGTTTCCGGCGTATCGCCTGGTGGTGGGCGATGAGCTGCACGATTTGAACGAGGCGTCGTTTCGCATTCTCGAAGCGCTGCTGAAAATGGACAAGCTGTACTTCGTGGGCGTGGGCGATCGCGACCAGGTGATCTATTCGCAGATGGGCGCGGACGAGGCCTATTTGAATCAACGTTTCTCGGCCGTGTTCCCGCAGTGCGCGCATTATCCGTTGACGATGACGTACCGCCATGGGCCGCACCTGGCCTATGCGATGGAGGCGTTCAAGCGCAAGCCGGTGGATTCGAAGCTGCCGATGAAGACCGAGATCAACGTGGTGTTCTATGGGCCGGCGAATGCTGGCGATGGGGGCTCGCACGACGCTGTCGCGCACGCCGACCGCGCCAGTCGCGATACCTCAGAAATGTCCGGCACTGCGGTTTCCGGTGCTGTGACTTCCGGTGCTGTGGTTTCCGGCACTTCAGCGTCCGGTGCTGTGGCCCCCGGTGCTGTCGCGTCCCAATCGCAAGACGCTGTAGATCGTCCCGCATCGGCCAACGCCGTCACCTGCGCCACCCGCGTCGTCGAAGCCATCGCAAAGTGGCGTCGCGACCGCAAGCCGCTCGATGGCATTGCGATTCTGCTGCGCGATAGCCATCAATCCATCGAGATTGAGAACGCGTTGATGCAGGCCGACATCGGCTATCGCACGTTGACGATGAACAGCTATCTGCAGCGCGAAGAGATCTTGTTTTTGCGCGGCATGTTTGCCATCGCGCTGAACAATCTCGAGAAGGTGGCCTCGCCCGCGAGTCGGGAAGCGATCGTCGAATCGTTGTCGATGTTTGGTGAGGTGCCGATGACGCCCGCCGCGCTTGAAGAAGCCAAGACGACGATCGCGCGCGATCCGGGCACGCTCAAGTATTTTTTCGAAGGACAGATTCAGCGCGTGGGCGCGGCTGCGGCCAGTGCGCGTATCGCCCAGGCAGTGGCGTACGTGCAGGCGCTGGAAGCGGATACGCCGGCGTACGTGGCACTGACTGAGATCTGCGAGCGCATCGGCATGGAGGCGCTCGCGCGTCGGGTGTACGTGCATCCTTACGACGCATCGGTGATCGCGAAGTCGGTAGCCGGCTTCATCGAGGCAGCACGCGCATCGGGCAAGAACGTGCGCGACTTTGCGGATTGGATCGGTCAGGCCGATGCGTTCGCGGGCACGCGCAAGGCGCGCGATCTGGTGGCAATCGATTGCGTGGCGCACGCCAAGGGCAAGGAGTTCGATCACGTGATCCTGCCCTACATGGCGGCGAGCGAGTTTCCGAACCCGCTGCGGGCGTTCAAGGAAGAAGAGAACCTGTTTTACGTGGCCGCGACGCGACCCAAAACAAGGCTCACGTTGATTGCGCCGACGGATCCCGCAGCGCGCAGCAGCTTCATCGCCCAGATGCAGTTGGGTGCCACGCGCGGTCGGGCCGACACGGCCGTACGCCGCAATACCGCCGAGCCGCAAGCCACGCAAAGCCGGCGCGACCTGCGCGTGGCCTATGCCGACAAGGACATCGTGAAGGCAATGGGCGCGCAGTGGGATAAGACGCGCAAGGTGTGGTACGTGCCGGGCAATATGGACGTGACGCCGTTTGAGAATTGGTTGGCCGAACCGCCACGCTAGCGCGCGCGACGAGATGCCGGTCGCGCATCGGTGCTCAAGCGCGCTCGCAAAAACGACCAACTTATTGTCACAAGGCCTGGTAATCAGCGTGGCACTCGGCGAAGAATATTCTTTGGAGGGCATAACGATGCGTCGACTGCGATCCATCAGGTATGCGTAACGTCGGCGCCTCGTGATGCGCACTTACCTCCGTCACCGCCCCCCCCGCGCCACCGCGTCATCGCCCCGCCTTCCCCAATCCCAACTTCTCCATCGCTTCCTGCGCGTCGATCGCCATGGCTGCCACTTCGGCCACGGTGATGCGCAGGCTTGTCGCCCGTGCACGCATGTGCTCGTAGGCCTGCACGTCGTTCATGCCTTGGTTGTCCACCAGCACTTTGATGGCCTTCTCAATCATGCGACGCGACTTGATCGTTTCCTCAAGCTTCCTGATCTTGGCTTGCTGCCGCTGCTGAAAGCCTTGTGCGGAGCGGGCCAGCACCAGGGTGCTCAACACGCCGGATGACCGAAATGGCTTGGTGAGCACGCCATGCGCGCTGGTGTCAAGCAACAGCTTTAAGGTGGTTGGGCTTTCGTAATCGGATAGCGCGATCAAGGTCGCGTCGCACGAGCTGGCACACCAGATGCCGCCGCCCGGCAGGTCTTGCGACACATGGAAGAAGATCACGTCTGCGCCTGGGGGTATCTCAAGCGGAAACGGCCACACGATCTGCAGTCGGCAGCCAATGCGCTTGAGCTGCTCGATCAGCAGATCGCGATCTTCGCCTGGGGGATGCACGACGGCCACGCAGATGCTGCGCAGGTCTTCGTAGAGTCGGCGGATGCTGCTCATCGCTATGCGAGCCAGAATTCGGCAAGGCCGAAGCTGCTTAGGTAAGGATCGGGCTTGACGGGTGCGGAGCCTTGCCAGATCACGTCGAATTGGCCGGCCGCGTTGCACATGCCGATGCGGGGGGTGAGCAGGCAGTGATTGTTTTCCGCGTCGATCTCGAGTTGGCCCTCGGGTGAGTCGTACCGCACGGCGTGCGCAGTTCGCACGAGTTTGGCGGTATCCAGGCTGCCGGTGCGCTCGAGCGCGCGGGCGAAGAGGTGCACCTGGTTGTACGCCGTTTCCGACCACGTGCTGGTGGGCCGATCGCCATAGCGGCTATGCCAGAGCGCAGTGAAGCGGCGGTTGCTGTCGTTGTCGAGCGAGTTGAAATAGGTAGCGGCAGTGATGTGGCCTACGCACAATTCCGGCCCGATCAGGCGTATCTCTTCTTCGGCCATCGACAGGCTGGCGATGGGGACGCGCTTGGGGTCCATGCCACTTTCGGCGTACTGGGTGTAAAGCGTGCGCGCCGAGTCACCCACCACGGTGGAGAACACGACTTCGGGCTGCGCGGCCTGGATGTCGCGAATCACCTCAGCCACCTCATCGGGTCCGGCCGAGAGCGGCAAGTACACCTCGTCCAGAATCTCGCCGCCATGTTGCTCGACCATGTCGCGCATCACGCGATTGGATTCGCGCGGGTAGATGTAGTCCGATCCCACCAAGAAGAAACGCGAGCCTTTGTTTTGCAGCAGATACGCCGCCAGCTGCATGCTGTTCTGATTGAGTACGGCGCCGGTGTAGATCACGTTGGGCGAATACTCGAAGCCTTCGTAAAACGAGCAGTACCAGAGCAGGCCGTTGTTGCGCTCGATCACCGGCAAAACCGCTTTGCGGCTGGAGGAGGTACTGCAGCCGAAGATCACGTTCACATCGTCTTCGGTCATGAGGCGCGTGGCGAGCCGGCGGTATTCCTCCGGATCGCTTTTAGGGTCGTACACCACCGGCGCTAACAGCCGATCGAGCACGCCGCCCTGGGCGTTGATTTCCTCGATGGCCAGGGCGGTGCCCAGGAAATGCTCGTTCCCCGTCACACCCGTCACCCCGGTGCGAGAGAACAGAATCCCAATGGGCCAATCCGACGATGCGGGCTTCATAACCGCCATGTGTTTACCTTTTTTTGCCGCAAAGGCCGCTACACGCGTAGATACGCGAAGACGGTTTCAGCGGCGGTTGTGTCGCGTGCATTGCCCTGCTCGACGATCTCGCCCTGCTTGAGCACCATGAACCGATCGGCCACCTGCAGGGCAAACGCCACGTTCTGCTCGATCACCAGCATGGTGGTGCCGTGGGTTTTACGCTCCCACAGCAGCGCCTGCGCCAACCGGTCAATGACCGAGGGCTGCAGACCTTCGGTGATTTCGTCCAAGAGAATAACGGATGGCCGCATCATCAGCGCCCGCGCCACCAGCAACATTTTCTGCTCGCCGCCCGAGAGCGTGCCAGCGTATTGCTTGAGCCGCGTCTTGAACACCGGAAAAATCGGCTCGATGGCGTCGAACCGAGTCGCGAAATCACTTTCGCGCGCAAGCCCGATGCGCAGGTTGTCGCGAATGCTGAGGTCGGCGAAGATGGCCTGCTCTTGCGCGGCATAGGCCACGCCCATGCGTGCCACGCGGTGCGGCGCGGTACGGGTGATGTCTGTGCCGTCGAGCCGCACCTGCCCGCTTTGCTTGGGCAGGTAGCCCATGATGGTTTTGAGCAACGTGCTCTTGCCCATGCCATTCTTGCCCAGCAGCGCCACGGCTTCGCCCGCAGCGATATCGAGCGACAGATCGCGCAGCACCACCGAGGCTTTATAGCCGCTGCTCACACCCTGGAGTTGCAAGCTGCTCATGTCGGCTCCTTCGAGATAGTGGACCGAGGTGGATCTTCTTTTGGCGCTTCCGGCACCGGCTGCGCCGTGCCCGCATAGATGTTGCGCACGAGCTCCGAATTGACCACGTCCTGGAAGCTGCCTTCCATCACCAGTTTGCCTTGATGCAGCACCACAATGCGGGTGGCGATCTGTTCGACGAAGTCGAGATCGTGTTCCACCAGCAGGCAGCACAGGCCGTAGCGATGCGCCAGGGCGCTCAAAATCTCGCCGATTTGCGTGCGTTCATGTTTGCTCAAGCCTGCAGTCGGCTCGTCCAGAAGCACGATGCGGGGCGCCAGCGCGAGCACCATGGCCAGTTCAAGCGCTTGCTGCTCGCCATGCGAAAGATCGCGCGCCACGGCATCGAGCTTGTGGTCAAGTCCCGTGGTGCGCACCACGTCGAGGGCGTAAGCGGGCAACGCCAATACCTGCGAGCGGCGCCAAAGCGATGGCCGCTCAAGCAACGTGCCAGCGATACGCAAGCTCTCGCCCACCGTGAGGCTTTCGAACACATTGGCATTCTGGAACTTGCGGCCCAGTCCGAAGCGTACGCACGCCTGCGGCGACAGGCGGCCGATGTCGTTGCCGCACAGGGCCACCGTGCCGCTGGTGCGGTCGGCGCCATCGCTCATGCAGCGCATCAGTGTGGTCTTGCCCGCGCCGTTGGGCCCGATCAGGCCGACCAGCTCACCGGCACGTGCCGAGAACGAGATGCCCTGCAGCACATGCAGCGATCCGAAGCGGCGGGTGACGTCCTGCATCACCAAGGCGGGCGACGTGTTGGCCGTATCGACTGGGGGCAATGCCCGCTCGGTCAGCGCCGGCGCGGTGGCGGTTCGCCTGCCGAACCCGAAGGGGCGCAGCAGCAACGGTATCAGCCCCTGCGGCAACAACACGATCACCGCGACGAAAGCGCTGCCCAAAATGAGTTGCCAGGCAAACGGCATGCTGCCGCTCAAGTAAGCGCTGGCCACGTTGATGAGCACCGCGCCGATCAATGGCCCCCACAGGGTGCCACGACCGCCCAGGGCAACCCAGATGATGAGTTCGGTACCGAGCACGAAGCCGGAGAGCTCGGGCGCGACCACGCCGCTGAAGGCGCCGTAGCCAAAGCCTGCCAGACCGGCGACGATGCCCATGGCGATCAATAGCATGATCTTGACGCGCGACACGCGGATACCAAGGTACTCGCAGCGCGACTCGTTATCGCGGATGGCGGTCAACACGCGACCGCCGTCGCTGCGCATGGCCAGCCAGGCGAGGGTGCCTACGGCGAGCAACGCGCTGCCCGACACCCAGAACCAGGCCTCGAGCGACCAGTCGAAAGTTTCATAGCCGGTGAGTCCGGAGCTCGAGCCCGTCCACTCGCCACCCGACAGCAGTAATTGCGAAAGAACGATGGGCACCACCAGCGAGATCACGGTGGCGAAGAACGGCGATGCCCCGCGGTAGAACGAGAGCCAGCCCACGAGTGCGGCCAGCAGACCGGTGCACGCGATCGCCGCGCCAACGGCTGCGGCCACCGTGGCAGGCGAAAATCCGTAATGCGTAAAGATCAGCCCGGCCGCGTACGCGCCCACGCCGAAGAAGGCCGACTGGCCGAACGTAAGGTAGCCGGTATAGCCCCACAGCACGTCTACCGTGATGGCGGCGATGGCAAAAAAGAAGGCCTTGATGAGAATGTTCAACAGGTAAGTGTCGAACACGTACGGGCCCACGACGACCAGCGCAACCCCCAGCCCGCCCAGGGCGGCCAGGCCGGCAACCGAGACGGGTTTACGAGGTGCTGCACGCGTGGCAACGGTAGCGTCAGTCATGCGCAAATCCTTTGGGACGAATGCGAAGGGTGAGCGCGGCCAGCACCGCGATGGTCAGTCCGCCCAGCACGGGGCTGAAGTAGATGCTGACCAGTACCTGCGCGGCGCCGAACACCAGGCAGGTCGCCATCAAACTGACCATGGAATGCCCCGACACCATCACAAGCATGAACGCGCTGACGAGCCAGCCCACGCCCATGTTGGGGTCCACGCTGGACAGCGGCGACACCAAGGTGCCGGCCAACGTACCCAGGCCCGCGCCCAGGCTGAAGGTGATGAAGCGAATGCGCCCGGCATTGATGCCGAGCCCGCTCGCCAGCGTTTCGTTCATGATGACGGCGCGGGTGTTGACGCCGAACCGCGTGCCGTTGAGCAACGCGGTCAGCACCCCGCACAACACCACGGCCACCGGGATCAGCAGCAGCCGATACGCCGAATAGCCGGTGCCGGCGAGGGTCCACATGCCGTCCAGCGGCGTATCGGTGAACTGCACTTCACGGCCGAACGCGATCACGATCAGTTGCCCGATGATGATGCCCAGGCCCCAGGTGGCCAGGATCGCGTCCAGCGGCCGCTTGTACAACGGCCTCACTACCAGATACTCGATGATGAGCCCCGCCACCATGCCGCACACGAAAGCGAGCGGCCAGCTCAGCCAGGGATCGAGCTTGAGATGCGTGACCACGTAGCTCACGTAGCCGCCCATCGTGAGCAGCGCACCGTGGGCGAAGTTGACGATCTTCATCACGCCGAAGATCATCATCAACCCGGCCGTGACGATGAACAACATCGCCGCGGTGGTGAGCACATCCAGTAGTAAAGCCATAGTCGTTCTCCAATCGCCCGCAGCGCTTACTTAATGTTCGGGCACTGGGGGCCCGGATCCACGCTCGGGAACGTTTGCAGGATCTTGATCGAGCCGTCGGCCTGCACTTCACCCAGCTGCATGGCCAGCGCCGCATGCCGGCTCTTGTTCATCTGCACCACACCGCGCGGGCCCTTGAACGACACTTCCGCCAACGCGGCAATGACCTTCTCGCTCTCCGTGGTGCCGGCCTTCTCGACCGCCGCCTTGTACAGGAAGAACGCCTCGTACTGCGGTTCCGACAACTCATTCGGCGTCTTCAAGTCGTTGCCGAATTTCTTGGTCATCGCTTCGATGAAGCGCTTGTTTTCAGGCGTGTCGATACTCGTCAGATACGACGCCGACAGATACATGCCGGTGGCCACCACGCCCATGGTCTTCGCCGTGCCTTCGTCGATCGCCAGGTTGCCGTAGGGTTGCTTCAACCCTGCGCCTTGCAGTTGCTTGGCCAGCGAGACGTTGGGCGCACCGCCCGCCGTGGAACTGATGAGCGCATCGGGATTGGCCGACCGAATCTTCGAGACGATCGCCGTCCAGTCGCTGCCGTCCATGGGCAAATACTCCTCGCCCACCACCTTGCCGCCGGTCTGCTCGATGTACTTCTTGGTAAACGACAGCATGCCGCGGCCAAACGAATAATCGCTGCCGATCAGGAAGAACGTCTTGGCCTTCTTCTCTTTGGTGAAGTAGTCCACGACAGGCGCCACCTGCTGCTCCGGCACCCAGCCGTTCACATACATCCACTTGCTGCACGAGCGGCCTTCGTAAAACGACGTGTAGATATACGGCGTCTTGCCGCGCGCCACGATGGGCAGGGCCGCACTGCGGGCCGCGCTCGTTTCCATGCCGATGACGGCATCCACTTTCTTCTGAAAGACCAGTGTGTCGAAGGCCTTCTGTGCACCCACAGCGCCCGAGCCATCGTCGGCGATTTCCAGTTGCACCTGGCGGCCCAGGATGCCGCCTGCGGCATTGATCTCGTCCACAGCCAGTTGCGAAGACTGCACCACGGCGGGCGCCACCACGCTATTGGCACCCGACAGCCCGACGGGCACGCCGATCTTGATCGGCTCTGCCGCCTGTACAGACACCGCCAACAGACTGGCGGCAGCCAACGCACTCAAACGAAACGAAGAAAAGAGAGGGTTCATGATGCTTCCTGTGAGGGAGTTGAGCTCGAGCGTGATCGCTCAGTTGCGGGGCAACGGCCAGCCGGTGCCGAGCATGGGGTCGTAGACATCGTCGCGGCGGTCGCGCATGACGACGTTGAAGGCATTGAGATGCCGCGCACTGCGGGAGTGTTTGAGGTTGATGGGGGCATAGAGAATCTCCTCGGTGTCGTCGCTGGCGGGGCCCGCGAGCGGCCAGCCTTGCGAGCTGACGATCAGGCTCTGGCCGAGAAACGGCTGGCCGCGCTCCACACCCACGCGATCGGCGCACACGATGTTCAGCCCATTGCTGTGGGCGCTCGCCATCGCCAGCGTATTGGCCATCGTGGGATGACGGGCATCCTGCGCGGGCATGGGCACCCAGTTGGTGGGCATGCACACGATGTCTACCCCCTGCATGGCCATGAGGCGATATACCTCGGGAAACCAGCCGTCGTAGCAGATGATGACGCCGAGCTTGCCGTATTCGGTATCGAACACCGGCAGGCCGCGATCGCCCGCCTCGAAGAACAGATGCTCGTCGCCCCAGAGATGCAGCTTGCGGAACGTGCCCAGATACCCTTGCGGCCCGATGACCACCGCAGCGTTGTAGAGGCGTTGGCCATCCTGCTCGGTGATCCCGGCCACGATGTAGATGCCCAGCCGTGCGGCTGCGGCGATCCAGGCCTGGCTGGTGGGACCGGCCGGCACGGGCTCGGCGAGGCTGAACGCCTCAGCGCGGCTGGCGAACACATAACCCGTATTGGCCAGTTCAGGCAGTACAACGATGCGCGCGCCCTGCGCGGCGGCGGTTTCGATGTGCGCAATGGAGCGCGCCACGTTATCGGCTTTGTGGCCCACGCGGCAATCCATCTGGATCGCCGCCACGATGACGTCAGGAAAATCTTCCGCTGCGGGCGTTGGTGAAGACATGAATGCTCCAAGAAAACAAAAAGCCCTCGAGCGCGCACTAGGCACGTTTCGAGGGCTCATATAGCCGGATAGGTGGCGCAGCAATGTTGCTGCGTGGCGGGGACGCTGTTGTCCGCACACCGAGACTCGATTATCGGAACTGCGCCGATCACGTGTCAATCGATGCGTGCTAGGGACATACCCGCATGCAACATACATCTGGCTTGCACATCAACTTGAAATTACATATCGACGCACAACGCATTGCAGGGCGAAGGCCATGCAAACGCAATGAGGGGCATGCCACTCAGAACCGAATTTATGGTTCGCGATCATGCACCGCATCGGTGATTTTTCACGCACTCAATTGGTTCAAAAAACCGCGTCCCTACGGCGTGTTGCACGCTTCCGTGCACGCGTCGAAATCAATCCAGAAAGGTCTTGCGCCGCCAAATTTCGCCAAGCAGAATCGGCCTCTTCTCAATGACTTCAGGCTGATCGACAGCTTCGATTTTTCACACGCAATTCGACACCACCAGTCGTCAAACCCACCATCGCATCAAGAGGATCCCAGCGCATGCACACACGCTCTCCCCTACGCCTGCACCGCTTCGTGCGCAGCGCCCTGTCGCTCGCCCTTCTGGCCTCCGCTGCCGCCGCCTTTTCGGCGCTCCCCGTGGCCGATGCACAAGCCAAGACGATTACGGCGGTGATGCACTCGCCCATCCGCATCCTCGATCCCATCATCACCACCGCGCACATCGTGCGTAATCATGGGTACATGATTTACGACACGCTGCTGTCGATGGATTCGAAGTACCAGCCCACGCCGCAGATGGCCGAGTACAAGATCTCGGATGACGGCCTCACCTACACGTTCACGCTGCGCGACGGCCTGAAGTGGCATGACGGCGCCGCCGTGACGTCCGAGGATTGCATCGCGTCGCTCAAGCGTTGGGGTTCGCGCGATGCGGGCGGCCAGATGCTGATGGACCGCACCGCAAGCCTGACGGCGGTCGACGCGCGCACATTCGAGTTGAAGCTGAAGGCGCCGTTCTCCGATACGTTGGACATGATCGCCAAGCCGTCGGCCGTGCCGGCGTTCATGATGCCGGCGCGCGTGGCCGCCACGTCGTCGTCGGAAGCGATCAAGGAAAACATCGGCTCGGGCCCGTTCAAATTCGTGCAGAAGGAATACGTGCCGGGCGTGAAGACGGTGTATGAAAAGTTCACCGATTACGTGCCGCGCAAGGAACCCGCAGATTTCCTGGCAGGCGGCAAGGTCGTCAAGGTGGATCGCGTGGAATGGGTGACGATGCCCGATGCGCAAACCGCCGTGAGCGCGCTGAACTCGAACGAAATCGACTATATCGAATCGCCCCCGCTCGATCTGCTGCCGATTCTGCAAAACAATGACGACTTGCAAATCACGGTGTTCAACGAGCTCGGCAGCCAGACGATGGGGCGCATGAACTTTCTGTACCCCCCGTTCGACAATCTGAAGATTCGTCAGGCCGCCCTGCTGGCGCTCGACCAGGAAAGCATCCTGCAAGCCTACATCGGCAACAAGGATTACTACACGCCTTGCGCCTCGATGTATGGGTGCGGTGTGCCTTTTGAAACCGCAGCCGGTGCGCCCCCATCGCTCACCAAGGGCGCAGAGCCGGAGAAGGCGCGTGCGTTGCTGAAAGAAGCTGGCTACGACGGCAAGCCCATCGTGATCATGCATCCTACGGACGTGAGCACGGTGAGCTCCCAGCCGGTGATTGCAGCGCAGCTGTTGCGCAAGGCGGGGTTCACGGTCGATCTGCAGCCCATGGACTGGCAAACGCTCGTCAGCCGACGTGCGAGTACCAACGCACCGGCGAACGGCGGCTGGAATATGTTCTTCACCAACTGGGTGATTCCGGAGGTGTGGACGCCGATGGTCAATCCGATGGTGAACGGGCGTGGCAAGGAAGGCTGGTTTGGCTGGCCGACGGATCCGAAGCTGGAAGAACTGCGCACGGCCTTCACGACCGCCAAAACGCCTGAAGATCGCAAGGCGGCTGCGGCGGCCGTGCATCAACAGGCGATGGAGCAGGTCATCTACATTCCGCTCGGCTCCTACAAAGCGCCCGCGGCCATGAGCAAGAAATTGACGGGTCTGGTCAAGGCACCGGTGCCGTTGTTCTGGAACATGTCCAAAGCCGATTAAGGCTTCTTCACCCCGCCCGCCTCATGCACGCCGTGCGTGGCGCGGGCGAGATGCTTTAACCGGTCCACCGCGCGCCCATGGGAGCAACGGGGGCCACGCAGGCCCACTTCACGCTTCCGCGCGCCGTTTGAGCGAGAATCACCATGCCTGCTTATTTCCTGAAGCGGATATTGGCGGTCATCCCCGTAATGGGTGTGGTCGCGGTATTCGTCTTTCTACTGCTTCGATTGACCCCCGGCGATCCCGCCGCGATCATCGCCGGCGATATGGCGACGCCTGAGCAACTGGCCAAGATCCGCGCCGCGCTCGGCTTGAACGAGCCGCTGCTCACCCAATTCTTCAGCTGGATCGGCACCGTGCTGAAAGGCGACCTGGGCACCTCGCTCATCTCGGGCACGCCTGTGACCACGTTGATCGGCCAACGCCTGGAACCTACGCTGAGCCTGGCCATCATGACCGCCATCCTGGCCGTCGTCATCGCCGTGCCGCTGGGCGTGCTGGCCGCCTGGAAACATCAAAGCTGGGTCGACAACCTCGTGATGTCGATGTCGGTACTGGGCTTCTCGGTGCCCGTCTTCGTGATCGGCTACGTGCTGGTGCAGATCTTCGCGCTTGAATTGCGTTGGCTGCCAGTGCAAGGCTATCGCAGCTGGACGCAAGGCTTCTGGCCGTTTCTGCAACGCGCCATCCTGCCGGCGTTCACCCTGGCCTCGATCTACGTGGCGCTGATCGCACGCATGACGCGCGCCAGCCTGCTCACGGTATTGGGCGAAGACTACATCCGCACCGCACGCGCCAAGGGTCTGGGCGAGATCATCGTGCTGTTTCGTCACGCGCTGCGCAATGCGGCCGTACCCATCCTCACCGTGATCGGCACCGGCTTCGCGCTGTTGATCTCGGGCGTGGTGGTGACTGAAAGCGTGTTCAACATCCCCGGCCTGGGACGCCTCACGGTGGACGCCATTCTGGCGCGCGACTATCCCGTGATCCAAGGGTTGATCCTCACCACCAGCGGCGTGTACGTGCTGATCAATCTGGTGATCGACCTTTCCTACAGTGCGCTCGATCCGAGGATTCGCTACTGATGACAGCCACCACGAAAAACCTCCCGCCTACTGCAGGCAAATCCGGCTCGGCGCCCGGCCTCGATGCCGCAGCGGCCGCCACGGCATCCACACCTGCCCGCCCCGTCACCCCCGCGGCGCGGCTCTCGCTGCACAACAGCCTGGGCGGCTTGCGGCGCATGAAGGCTGCGCCCGCGATATCGGCATTCGTCGTGATCGCCTTGATCCTGATGGCGATCTTCGCACCATTGCTGGCGCCGCACGATCCCCTCGCGATGACGCCTGCAATGCGGTTGAAGCCTTCCAGCGACATGTATTTGCTGGGTACCGACGCCTTTGGGCGCGACATCCTTTCGCGCATCATCTACGGCGCGCGCGTGTCGCTCACCATCGGGCTGGGCGTGGCGATCGTCAGCATCCTGATCGGCTTGCCGCTGGGGTTGTTGTCGGGCTTCTTCAAAACGCTCGACGCCATTCTGATGCGCGTGATGGATGGCTTGATGGCCATCCCCAGCGTGCTGCTGGCCATTGCGGTCGTGGCGGTGTCGGGCGCGAGCATGTGGAGCCTGATCATCGCGATCACCATTCCCGAGATCCCGCGCGTGGTGCGCCTGGTGCGCTCGGTAGTGCTGTCGGCCCGCGAAGAGCTTTACGTCGAAGCGGCCATCTCGCTGGGCAGCAGCCTGCCGCGCATCCTGCGCCGCCATCTGGTGCCCAATACGATCGCGCCGCTCATCGTGCAAGGCACCTACATCTGCGCGTCCGCCATTCTCACCGAAGCGATCCTGTCGTTTCTGGGTGCCGGCATCGGCACCGAAATCCCTTCGTGGGGCAACATCATTTCCGAGGGCCGCATGTACTTCCAGCTCAAGCCTTCGTTGATCTACTGGCCCGGCCTGGTGCTGTCGGCCTGCGTGCTCGCCGTGAATTTGCTGGGCGACACCGCGCGCGACATGCTCGATCCCAAAATGAAGCAGCGGGGTGGCCACTGATGAGCAACGATGCGATTTTGAGTGTGCGCGACCTGGTCGTGACCGCCGGCACCATGGCGGGGGCGCCGCCGATCCTGAACGGCATCTCGCTGGATATTGCCGCCGGCGAAACGCTGTGCCTGGTGGGCGAAAGCGGCTCGGGTAAATCGGTGACGTCGCTGGCCACGATGGGGCTGTTGCCGAAAGGCATTTTGATGGCGCGCTCGGGCAGCATCATGCTCGAAGGCCAGGATCTGCTGAAGGCTTCGGAGGCCCAGCTCAAGGCCTTGCGCGCCAGCCGCATGGCAATGATCTTCCAGGAGCCGATGACGGCGCTGAATCCGGTGATGCCGGTGGGCCGGCAGATCGAAGAGGTGCTGCAGGCCCATACGCCGATGGGCGGGCGCGATCGCAAGAAGCATGTGCTGCAGATGCTGGATCAGGTTCACCTGCCCGATATCGAGCGGGTATACGCGTCGTATCCGCACCAGCTTTCGGGCGGGCAGCGCCAGCGCATCATGATCGCCATGGCGCTCGTGCTCGAGCCGAAACTGTTGATCGCGGATGAGCCCACCACCGCACTGGACGTGACCACGCAGAAGGAAATCCTGCGGCTCATCAAGGAACTGCAGACCAGACACGGCACCTCGGTACTGTTCATCACGCACGATATGGGTGTGGTGGCCGATATCGCCGATCGGGTGTGCGTGATGCACCACGGCGATATCGTCGAGACGGCCGCCATCGCCGATCTGCTGGAACGTCCCACCACGGCCTACACGCGCAAACTGCTCTCGTCCGTGCCGAGCCTGACCGCGCGGCCGCCGCGTCCGATGAAGAGTCAGGAGATCGTGCTCGAAGCGATCGAGCTCAACAAGACCTACAGCACCAAAAGCTGGCTGCGCCGCGCGCGCGAGACCCACGCCGCGGCCGATGTGAACTTCACGCTGCGCCACGGCCGCACGCTGGGTATCGTGGGTGAGAGCGGCTCGGGCAAGTCGACGGTCGCGCGTTGCATCATGCGGCTGATCGATCCCACGTCCGGCAGCATCCGCCTCAAGGGCGCGGATATCTCAGACCTGCAGCGTCCCGCGCTGCAGCCGCATCGCAAGCGCATCCAGATCGTGTTTCAGGATCCCTATCGGTCGCTCAACCCGCGCGTGACCGTGGGCGAAAGCATCACCGAAGGCCCCACCAATTACGGCATGCCGTTGGCGCAAGCCATGGCCCGCGCCGCCGAGCTGCTCGAGGTGGTGGGCCTGCCAAAGGACGCCATCGACCGCTATCCGCACCAGTTTTCGGGCGGCCAGCGGCAGCGCATCGCGATCGCGCGCGCGTTGGCAATGGAACCCGATGTGCTGGTTGCCGACGAGGCCGTCTCTGCACTGGATGTGTCGGTGCAGGCGCAGGTGCTCGATCTGCTGAGCGAATTGCAGGAGCGGCTGGGCGTGGCCATTCTGTTCATCACGCATGATTTGCGCGTGGCCGCGCAGATCTGTGACGATGTGGCGGTGATGCAGCATGGGCGTATCGTAGAGGCCGGTACGGCGCAGGAGGTGTTGATGTCGCCGCAGATGACGTATACCCGCGCGTTGATCGATGCCGCCCCCGGGCGACACTGGGACTTCGCGAACTTCCGCCCCCTTCCTCAACAACCAACAGGACTTTGATATGTCTCGCCCCCGTATCGCCGTAGGCGGCTTCATGCACGAAACCAATACGTTTGCGCCCACCCGCGCGGATTTTGCGGCGTTCGACGGCGGCGGGGGCCGGCCCATCATGCGCGGCGATGAGGTGATCACCCTCACGCGCGGCACCAATAACGGGATTGCAGGGTTTGTGGAATCGCCCGAAGCGCAGGCCTGGGAGATCGTGCCCACATTGTGGGCCCACGCCAGCCCCTCGGCGCATGTGACGCAGGATGCCTTCGATCGCATTGCCGGCGAGCTCGTGCAGGCGATCGAGGATGCCGGACCGCTGGATGGCATTTACCTCAACCTGCACGGCGCGATGGTGGCCGAGCATGCCGACGATGGCGAAGGCGAACTGCTGCGCCGCGTGCGCGCCGCGATGGGCGACGCCATTCCGATCGTGGTGAGTCTGGACCTGCACGCCAACGTGACGGAAGAGATGGTGGCCTATTCGGATGCGTTGATCGGCTATCGCACCTATCCGCATGTGGACATGGCCGACACCGGGGCACGGTGCGCCACCTATATGGCGCGCATCGTGGGCACCACGCAGCGCGACGCCAAGGCCTTTCGGCGCATCGAGTTCCTGATCCCGATCGTATGGCAGTGCACGTATATCGAGCCGTGCAAGAGCCTCTATTCCCACCACGTGACGATGGAAGCCGCCGGCTTGCCCACGATCTCGTTTTCGACCGGCTTCCCGGCCGCAGACATCCCCGGCTGTGCGCCCACGGTGGTGGCCTACGCGGCGGACGCCGCCACGGCCGAGCGGGCGGCAGATGAGATGGCGGGATTGGTGAACGACGCCGAGTCGGCATTTGCAGGCCAGGTGTGGACGCCGGACGACGGGGTGAAAGAAGCCATGCGCATTGCGCAGACGGCGACCAAGCCCGTGGTGATCGCCGATACCCAGGACAACCCCGGCGCCGGCGGCGATTCCGATACCACAGGGATGCTGCGCGCACTGATCGCGCAAGATGCGCAACGCGCGGCGATCGGCAATATCGTCGACCCGGGCGCCGCCGCTGCGGCACACGAAGCAGGCGTTGGCGCAACAGTACGCCTGGCACTGGGCGGCAAATCCGGCGTGCCGGGCGATATGCCGTTGGACGAGGCGTTCGTGGTCGAGACGCTGACTGACGGACGCTTTACCGCCACCGGCCCGTTCTACGGCGGCGCGAAGCTTGATCTGGGCTTGTCGGCCTGCCTGCGCATCGGCGGCGTGCGAATCGTCGTGACCTCGCGCAAGGCTCAGATGGCCGACCAGCAGATGTTCCGCCAGGTGGGCATCGAGCCGCGCGATCAGGCCATCCTGGTCAACAAAAGCTCGGTGCACTTTCGCGCCGACTTTGCCCCCATCGCAGAGACGATTCTGGTGTGTGCGTCGCCCGGCCCGATGCCGGTCGATCCCGCCGTCTTGCCGTTTACGAAGCTATTGCCCGGGATACGCCTGTCACCCAGCATTGCGCCCGGCCACCGCGTGAAGTAACGTCGCACACGACGCTCTGCGTTTCGCCCGACGGGCCCCGCCCGGTCGCGCGGCGCAATGAGGCATGGCCATCCCGGCCGGCCGAGCTGCTTCGCTCGAGGATGTGCCTTGCGTCAGTCTTCATCGTCGGATACGCCTTCGGCGTCTGGCTCACTCTCCTCCAAGCCGCCCCGGGGCCGGCTTCCCAGGCTGTGGTGGGTATGGCTGCTGCCGCTGGCCGCCGCGATCGCCGGCGTCGGGTTGCTGATGTTTGAGGTGAGTGCGCGAGGCCCCACGATCACCATCCGTTTTCAGGACGTCGAAGGCGTGGCGGCCGACCGCACGCGCGTGCAATACAAGCATCTCGATGCGGGCGTGGTGAAAGCCGTGCGCTTGAGCGATGACCGCCGTTCGGCCATCGTGACGGTTCAGCTTACCGGCGCAACCGCGCACGCGGCCCAGGAAGGCAGCCGCTTCTGGATCGTGCGCCCGCACTGGACCGGCAGCAGCGTCTCGGGGCTTTCCACCCTGCTTTCAGGCGCGTTCATCACCCTGGAAGTGCCCGATCCGGCCCGCCGCGACGGCGCGCCGCGCGTGGCGCAAACCGAATTCGTCGGTATGGAGACGCCGCCCCTGATCGCCCAGGGCCGCTCAGGCACGCGCATCGATCTGCGCACCCGTGACATCGGCACGCTATATCCCGGCGCACCGGTGTACTTTCGCGGCGTCAAGGTGGGCGACGTCCTCGACTATCAGCTCAATGACGACGGCCGCGGCCTGGGCGTCGCCCTCTTTGTGGATGCGCCCCACGATGCGCACATCAAACCCGACACCCGCTTCTGGCGCGTGGGGTTTGCCGATCTCCAGATCAACGCGTCGGGCGTTCGCTTGCGCACGCCCTCGGCATTGACGATCGCCCAGGGCGGCGTGGCATTCGACGAAGTCGAGCAGGCTGCAACAGAGGACGAACTCGGCGAACGTGCGCGGCGGCTGTATGCCAGCGAACAGATCGCCCGCACCGCGCCGGATCGTCGCGCCTATCGGATTCGGATGCGATTCGAGCAGTCGATCCGCGGGTTGAATCCAGGCGCGGTCATCGACTTCAACGGTGTCGTATTGGGACGGGTCGATCACGTGGAGGTCGATCTGGATGCGAAGACGGAGAAGCCGGTGGCCTGGATCGACGCGCGCATCTACCCCGAGCGGCTGGGCAATGTGTTCGAAAGCGCGCAGCGTCTGGTCGACAGCGAATCGGCGACGGGCAAGCCGGTGCCGGAAGGCCTGCTCATCAAAGCGCTCGTGGCCAGCGGCATGCGCGCGCAGCTGCGACAGGAGAACGCATGGTCCGGCCAGCAGTACATTGCGCTGGATGTGTTTGCGGACGCGCCGGCGACCGACGTGACGCTTGCCGAGGTGACGATCCTTCCGACGATCGGCAGCGATACCGAACGCCTGCAACAGCACATCGATTCGATAACCGCGCGCATCCGCAAGGTGCCGATCGCCGAGATCGGCGAGGGCGTGGGTCAATTGCTGGCGCAGACCGGCCGCGTCATCAAGACGATCGAAGCGCCCATCGGCACCAATCTCGCGAAACTGAAGCAAGAGGCCGAAGCGGCCATTGCCACCTTGCAGCGCTTGCAAACGCAAAACGATGGCCGGCCCGCCACGATCAAACGCGCCAATGCCGAGATCGAACGTGCGGTGACATCGCTGCAGGCGTTGGCCAACTACTTCAAGGGCAACCCCGCGGCACTGATACGCGGCCGCGGTCCCAACGACGCGCCGAACGTCGACGTGCGCAATTGATCCTGCGCACGGTGCCAGCCATCGTTATCCCGGATCGCCAAAGCGCGGCCATCGGCGTACGCTTACGGATTACGTTCAACCGTCACCCGGAACCTCAATGCCCACGCTTACCCGCATCGAAAGCTACGCCGACGAACTGAAATCCATCCGCTGGGATATCCATGCCCACCCTGAAATCGGCTTCGAAGAAGAACGCACTTCGGAGGTGGTCGCCACCTTGCTGACGTCCTGGGGCATCGCGGTGCATCGCGGGATCGGCAAGACCGGCGTGGTGGGTGTGCTGGAAGGCAAGCTGGGCGCGGGCCGCAGCATTGGCCTTCGCGCCGACATGGATGCCCTGCCGATGCAGGAAACGGCAGACGTACCGTACAAGTCGACCATCGACGGCAAGTTTCACGGCTGTGGCCACGATGGCCATACGACGATGCTGTTGGGCGCCGCCCGCTACCTCGCGGAAACGCGCGACTTCGCCGGTCGCGTCGTTTTCATTTTTCAGCCGGCCGAAGAAGGCCTGGGCGGTGCGCGCGCGATGCTCGCGGAAAAATTGTTCGAGCAGTTTCCGTGCGACGAAATCTACGGTCTGCACAATTCGCCGTATCTGGATGCCGGCAAGATCTCGATTCGCACCGGCCCCTCGATGGCGGGCGCCGATTTCTTCGATATCAAGGTCAAGGGCCATGGCAGCCACGGCGCCAACCCGCAGGCCTCGAAAGACCCCATCATCGTCGCCAACGCCTTGGTGCAGGCGCTGCAGACCATCGTGAGCCGCAATACCAGCCCGCTCGAGTCGGCCGTGGTGTCGGTCACCCAATTTCATTCGGGATCGGCCTATAACGTGATTCCGCAGGAAGCCACACTGGCCGGCACGATCCGCACATTCTCGGCCGAAGTGGGCGACATGGTGCGCCATCGCATGCGCACCATCGCAGCCGGCCTGGCGGCCAGCTTCGATGTGGAGATCGAGGTCGACATCCGCAACATCTTCGACGTGCTGGTCAATCACGAAAGCCAGACCGAGGCGCTCAAGCAGGCCGCGTTCGATATCGTGGGTGAAGACAACGTGTCGACCATGAAGAACCCGGTGATGGGCAGCGAAGATTTTGCCGACATGCTGCGCGTGGTGCCGGGCTCGTACTGCTGGATCGGGCACTCGGGCAACATGCCGCTGCACAATCCGGGCTTCATTCTGGGCGACGATATCCTGCCCGTGGGCGCCAGCTTGCTGGCCCGGGTGGTCGAACGCCAGCTGGCGGCCTGATTCCCACGCCCTTGTGCAAAAGGCCGAAAGGCCGAAAGGCACAAGCTGAAACGGCGCCTCGATCGAGGCGCCGTTTTTGCGTCTACCGTTGACGCCGCCAGCAACTACATCTTGCCCGGCAACCAGGTGGCGATACCCGGCACAAAGTAGATGATGAAAATCGCGGCAAGCATCAGGAAGAACATCGGCAGCGATACCTTCGCGATATAAGGCAGCTCCCTGCCCGTCATACCTGAAAGCACGAACAGATTGAACCCCACAGGCGGCGTGATCTGCGCCATCTCGACCACGAGCACGATGAAGATGCCAAACCAGATCAGGTCGATGCCGGCCGCCTGCACTGCGGGCAGCAGCACGCCCATGGTAAGCACCACGATCGAGATGCCGTCGAGAAAGCAGCCGAGGATGATGAAGAACACCATCAACGCCATCACCAATCCGAACTGAGACAGGCCCAACGTGCCGATCCATTCGGCCAGCGCGCGCGGCAGTCCGATATAGCCCATGGCAAGTGTCAGGAACTGCGCACCCGACAAGATCAAGGCAATCATGCAGAACAGACGCGTGGCGCCGAGCAGGGAGTCGATGAACGCGCGCCGCGTCAGCGAGCGCTGCGCGGCCGACAGCACCAGCGATCCCACCACGCCGACGGCAGCGGCTTCCGTTGCCGTCGCGTAGCCGGTGTAGATCGACCCCAACACCGCAGCGATCAACAGCACGACGGGAATCAAGTGACGCGACTGATAGAGCTTTTGCTTGAACGAGAAGTTCTCGTCGGCAACGGGTACCTTGCTCGGATTGCGGACCGCCCAGAAGACGATGTAGCCCATGAACAAGAGGGCCAGCATGATGCCCGGCAGAATGCCCGCGACGAACAGACGCGCAATCGATACATCAGCCGCCACCCCGTAGACGATCATGATGATCGACGGTGGAATCAGCAATCCCAAGGTGCCTGCGCCCGACAGCGTGCCGAGGATCTGATCGTCAGGATAGCCCCGACGGCGCAGTTCGGGAATCGTCATCTTGCCTACTGTGGCCACCGTGGCGGCGGACGAACCCGACACCGCCGCGAAGATCGCACAACCGATCACGTTGGTATGCAGCAAACGTCCGGGAATACGGTTTAACCACGGTGCCAAGCCCTTGAACAAATCCTGCGAAAGTCGCGTGCGAAACAGAATCTCGCCCATCCACAGAAACAGCGGCAACGCGGTCAGGGTCCAGCTCGACGCCGCGCCCCAGATGGTGACGGCCATGGCGTCGCCAGCCGGTCGGTTGGAAAACACTTCCATGCCGATCCATGCGGCGCCAGCCAACGTCAAGCCGACCCAAACGCCAGAACCCAAGAGCAGGAAAATCGATACGACAAGCAGGGTAACGATATAGAAATCATTCATGTTGTTGACTCGATACCGGTGCGGCGTGACCCATGAGACGGCGAACGAACTCGTCGACGATGGCGATGAGGAAGATGACGGCGCCCACGGCCATCGACAACTGCGGAATCCACAGCGGCGTGGCGTCGTTGCCGGTGGAGATGTCGTTGTAGGTCAATGAGTCCATGACCAGCTTGCAACTGAAATACGCCAGCGACAGGGCGAGCAATATCCCCACGACAAGGGCGAACAGATCCAGGCGGCGATGGCCCGCAGGCTTGAGCGAATTCAAGATCAACGTGACGCGAATGTGCTCGCCGTGCTTGAAGGTGCTGGCCAAGGCAAAGAACCCTGCCGCCGCCATCAGATAGCCCGCGTACGCATCGGTGCCGGGAATATGCACCCCGATCTGGCGGGTGACCACGCCGGACACCACCATGAGCAGGACACCGATCATGCACAACGCGGCAAGGTAGGCCGTAACACTGTAAAGCGAGTCTAGAAAGCGACGCATGTCCAACTCTATGTTCAAGGTTCAAGCGCCCTGGAGGCTGGCACTTACGTTGAACTGCGCGAAGGCAGTTGGGAAGATATCGCACACCGGTACGATGATCGGCGATGACCAGATTGGCCGTTCGGTCGATGCTGCACCGCGGCATGAACCGAACGACGGCAAATTCTATCGAAGCGGACCGCACTTGAGCGTATAAGTGGCCTCATTTACGGGTAAGTCCTGAGTAAGTGGCGCACATCGCGGCCATTGTTCAGGCTCAGCAGCTCACGCCGAACAGCCTCCTGCGCTGCCTGGCGGCTTGCCCACTGAATTGGGTAATCGGGCCGTTTGCGTTACTCTCTTTCGTCTATTTAGAAGGAGTAATACTCATGGCCCAAGCCACTGCTCGTCATATCCTGGTTTCCAGTGAAGCCAAATGCAATGAACTGAAGGCCGCGATTGAAGGCGGCGCCGACTTCGCTCAAGTCGCCAAAGACAATTCGTCGTGCCCCTCCAGCCGCGACGGCGGCAACCTGGGTTCCTTCGGCCCCGGCCAGATGGTCAAAGAATTCGACACCGTGGTGTTCAGCGCCCCGATCAATGTGGTGCAAGGCCCCGTGAAGACCCAGTTCGGTTACCACCTGCTGGAAGTCACGAGCCGCCAGGACTGATCGCGGCCAGCCAGGCGCGGGGTTCATCACCCCTCGCCTCGCGCCGCACCGCGTGCGGCGTCTTCGGTGATCGCCGATCAGCGAAGCCCGCGCGGCAGGCGAACTCAAAAAGCGAGCGTTTCGACGCTCGCTTTTTGCATCTTGATGCCTGGTGATGTTCGGCAAGGCAGGGCTCCCGGCGTATGAATGGCGCAGCCGGATTCGTTCGGCCCGCGTATCCACAATGCGCAATTCGATACAGTGCGCTAGCAAATGTTCACTTTCCGCACTCGGCACACCCCTGGTGCTACGCTCGCGCCGCCTAAATCTTCAGGTCGGCCTTGATTCCGGCGGGGACCGACCGTTAACGATATAGGCCTGTGCCTTACTTCGCCCGTCGGATCGTTATGCGATGCCCCTTACCAAACTAAAGAACGCCGAACGCAACCAGGCGCTGCTGCGCCTGATCGTGGCCGGAATCGCCGAGGTCTACACGCTGGTCACGGCGGCGTTCAGCAGCATTCCGCTTGCCGATTCGCTGGCCGTGCTGATCTTCATCGCCCTCTTCATGGTGGTCTCCGCCGGGTTGCTGCTGCACGTGGTACGCCGGCCCGGCGTTTATCCCTGGCGGCGCGTGCTGGGCATGGCCTTCGACTACACCGGCATCAGTTTCACGATGATCATGGGCGGCGAATACCTGCTGCCCATCTATGTGGTGCTGCTGTGGGTCACCGTGGGCAATGGCATGCGCTATGGCTCGCAATACCTGGCGGTATCGACCACGCTGGGATTGATCGCATTGGCCACGATCTTCTACAACACGCCGTACTGGCACGCCCACCCGTATGTGATCGCGACCGTGGTGCTCACCACCGTGATCGTGCCGGCCTACGCGCAGGTGCTGCTCAGCCAAACCCGCGAGGCCTACGAAAAGGCCGATGCCGCCAATTTCGCCCGCTCGCGTTTTCTGGCGCAGGCCAGTCACGATCTGCGTCAGCCCATTCATTCGATCAGCCTGTTTACCGCCTGCCTGCGGGATGCCGATCTGGGGCCTGAGGAACGGCGCATGGTCGACAACATCGACAAATCGCTGCACAGCGTCTCGCAACTCTTTCGCTCGATTCTGGACAGCTATACGCTGGACAACGGCCGCGTGGCGGCGCGCACCGACGTGATCCCGGTGAAGAGCCTGATCGATGCCGTCGCGTTGCAGAATTCCGAAGTGGCGCGCTGGGCGGGTGTGACGCTCAAAGTGCGCGCGAGCCGGCATCGCGTGCGCGTCGACCCCAATCTGCTCAGCACGATGGTCCAGAACCTCGTATCCAACGCGATCAAGTACGGTCCGGGCGGCTCGGTGCTGATCGGCTGCCGCCAGCGCAACGGCACGCTCTCGATCGAAGTACACGACCAGGGCCGCGGGATTTCGGATCAGCATCTGCCGCATGTGTTCGACGAGTTCTATCGGGTGCGGCAGGTGCGTGACAAGGATATCGAGGGCGTGGGCCTGGGGCTGTCGATCGTGCAACGCATCGGCACCCTGATGGGCCTGTCGGTGCGCATCGCTTCACGCGCTGGCGTAGGCACCGTTGCCAGCATCGACGGCATCCCCATCGAAGCCGGTCCGCCCCTGACGCCGACCGTCGCGCCCGTCGCCTCGACGCGCCTGCTGGCCGGCCTGCGCGTGCTGCTGATCGAGGATGACCAGAACGTGCTGCTGGCCACGGCCACATTGCTGGAGAAGTGGGGCTGCCAGGTGCAAACGGCCACCACGATTCCCTCGGACGACGTGCAATGCGACCTGGTGATCAGCGACTTCGATCTGAATACCGAAGCGTCGGGCGCGGATTGCATTGCCTACATGCGGCAGTTGAGCGGCAGCAACATCCCGGCGATGCTCATCACGGGGCACGATACCCAACGCGTCGAAGATGCCGTGGGCGATCCCACCATACCCGTGCTATCCAAGCCGGTGCGGCCCGCCGAGTTGCGCTCGATGCTGACCGCGCTGAAGGCGGGACTCCCGCTGGATGCGATGCCGGCGGGCGCCGCGCGGCCGGTGTGAATACCCTCCCAAACCGCAAGGACGCCGAGCGCTCGCAGGCGATCGTGCGCCTTACGCTGGGCGGTGTGGCGGCCATCTATGTGCTCGCCACGGCGGCGCTCAGCCCGGTGCCTTCCGAAGGTGAATCCTTTGCCATTTTGATCGGCGGGTTCATGCTGGTGGCCGTGGCGCTTTACGCCAGTATCGTCAAATGGCCGGGCCACTACCCTGCCCGCCGGATATTCGGAATGGTGCACGACTACGCCGGCATCTCGATGACGATGATTCTGGGTGGTGAGGCGATGCTGCCTGTGTTCGGCACGTTGCTCTGGGTCACGGTGGGCAACGGCATGCGCTTCGGCACGCGCTATCTGGCCATTGCGACCACGTTCGCCATCACGGCGCTGTGCACGATCGCGTATCTGACGCCCTACTGGCGCGAGCAGCCGCAGGTGGTGGCCACCTTGCTGATCACCACGATGGTGGTGCCCGCCTATGCACACATGTTGCTGCGGCAAACGCGTGGCGCCTACGAGAAAGTGGACGAAGCCAACTTCGCGCGCTCGCGATTTCTGGCGCAGGCCAGTCACGACCTGCGTCAGCCCATCCATGCGATCAGCCTGTTTACCGCCTGCTTGCGCGATGCCCGCCTGGGCAGCGAAGCGCGCCGCATGGTCGACAACATCGATAAATCCTTGCACAGCGTCTCGCAGCTGTTCCGCTCCATTCTCGACAGCTACACGCTGGACAACGGGCAGGTCGAAGCCCGCGCGGCCTCCACGCCCATCAGGACGTTGCTCGAGGCCGTGGCGGCGCAAAACGCCGAAGTGGCCCGATGGGCCGGCGTGACGCTGCGGGTGCGCGCGGGCAGGCAACGCGTGCATGCGGATCCCGCGTTGCTCACGACCATGGTGCAGAACCTCGTGTCGAACGCGATCAAATACGGGCCCGATCGGCCGGTGCTGATCGGCACCCGAATGCGTCGCGGCCTGCTATCGGTCGAGGTGCACGATCAGGGCCGCGGCATCTCCGCCACGCACCTGCCGCATGTGTTCGAAGAGTTCTATCGCGTGCGCCAGGTCCGCGACAAGGACATCGAAGGCGTGGGCCTGGGGCTCTCGATCGTGCGGCGGATCGGCGCGCTCATGGGCGTTTCGGTGTCGATCCGATCGCGGCCCGGGCGCGGCACCGTGGTCACGATCGACGGGCTGCCCGTGGATCGCGGCCCCGTGCACACCCCTGCGCTGGCGACGGCCCCACCCACGGCGCCGCTCACGGGCCTGCGCATCCTGCTGATCGAGGACGACCACAATGTGCTGCAAGCCACGGCAACGCTCTTGCGCAAATGGGGCTGCCGCGTCGACACAGCCACCACGATCCCCACGGCGGACGTCGATTACGACCTGGTGATCAGCGACTACGATTTGAACACCGACCATTCGGGCGCCGACTGCATTGCCTACATGCGGCAACTGAGCGGCCGCAAAGTGCCTGCGCTATTGATGACCGGGCACAACGTCAAACAGGTGGAAGCAGCCCTGGACGACGCCGGCATTCCCGTGCTGTCCAAACCGGTACGCCCTGCCGAGCTGCGCGCAGTGCTGGCGGCGTTGCGCGCCCAGCTGGTCCTTCCTGCATGACAGGCGACTCAGCATATGCGCGCCCCGATGATGAGGCGCGGGAGGCGCGCTACCTGACGTTGCGATTGACCCCGGCACCCACGCCGAAGGCCGCTGCGCCCGCACGCGTGCTGACGTTCAACGCCCGCAACAATGCCGATACGTGAATGCGCACCGTGAAGGGCGAGATGTCGAGTTCACGCGCAATGCCCTTGTTCGACTGACCTTCCACGATCAGGCGCAGCACATCGTGCTGCCGGGGCGTGAGCTGCGCCAGGATGCGTTCGGCTTCGGCTTGCACATGCAAACCCGAACGACTGTATTTGACGACGAACTCGCCATTGCGGATGGCCAGCAAGGCCTGGGCGATCTCGTCCGGCGGTACGGCTTTGCCGATGAAGCCATCGGCCCCTGCAGCCATCACCTCGTTGATCTGGCGCTCGTCATCCACCATCGAGACGATGATGATCGAGCTCCGATTGAACTCCTGACGCAACGCGCTGATCGAGGTCGACGGCTGAAATCCCGGAAACAACAGATCCAGTATCAGCACCTCCGGGGCGCGGCCGGTGCGCGCGAGGCGCAACACGTGTTCGAGGCTTTCCGCCTCTTCAACCACCGCCTGGGGCACGCATCGCTCAACGATGCGCCGCATCCCTTCACGAAATACCGGATGATCGTCAGCCACGATGATGCGCTCCGGCTCACGGTTTTCTACTGCCAACTCATTCATGTCCCGTTATCTCCGGCCTGACGACCCTGCGAGCGATTGTGGTGGTACCGACATCGCGTCTGCCGCGCGCCACATTATTTTCCGGCGCCGGTGTTTTCTTCGTCAATGACAAGACCGAAGGAACCGCTGGGTGATGGGCCAACCCGCCCAACTACAAGCCAAATGAAACAGCCGGGAGTTTACTGCAAGCGTACTAGTGCAACGACATTATTTCTTGTCTGAATGTACGGGAGAGCCGCGCCAGCGTTGATTCTCGAGAACGCCCGAAGCGCCGATAGCACATCTGTACTAATGCCATCCGTACTAATGACGCACGCGTTGCCGTGCCGTAGCCTTGGCCCCGCCGAAAAGCCGAAAGTCATGCCTGCCACTTTGCCGTGCATGGCTTTTCGTTTTCCCATGCCTCCTACCCGTTTACGCCGCGCGTAACCCCCGCCGAGTGTCCCTCGGCACGATCCGCGCATTTTTCTTTACAGGATCACCTCGTGATTGCCCCTCGACAAACATTCAAGAAAACGGCGCTGAGCAGTCTGCTTTCCAGCGCCGTGCTGTTCCCGTCATTTGCCACGGTTGGCCTGACAGCCGGCATGAGCATCGCGCACGCTGCGGATGGCCTTCTCGATGGCACCCAGACCACCTGGAGTTCGGACCGCGCCTATGACGGCACGCTGACCATTGGCCGAGATCTGCCCAACAGCGCGTTGATCATCGACAGCGGCGCGACCGTTGTCAGCAAGGGCGGCTTCATCGGCCGCTACAACGGCTCGACGGGCGATGTGGTCGTGCGCGGCCCGGGATCGGAGTGGATCATCCCCCGCACCAACTTCGTCTTGGAAAACAGTCTGTACATCGGCGGCGCGTACGACGCCACGTTGGGCGGCGGCAAGGGTTCGCTGCGCATCGAAGATGGCGGCAAGGTGTCGGTGAAGAACACCAACATCACGTACGGCGCCACCGCATCGGGCTCACTGGTGGTGACGGGCGCGGGCTCGGTGCTGGACACTGAAAATCTGGCGCTGGCAGGCGGCAACAACGGCGTGTTCCGCATCGAGAACGGCGGCAGCGTACTCACGACCTACGCCAATATCAATAACCCGATGGTCATTACCGGCACGGGTTCAACGTGGACGAGTACCGGCACGATCGAAGCCACGGCCGATCTGCGCATCGAGAACGCCGCGAACGTGACCAGCAGCATCGTGTTGCTGGGCGCAAGCGGCGCGCAGACCAGTTCGCAACTGACCGGCGCGGGCTCCTCGCTCACCACCACGCGTTATCTGGTGGTGGGTGACAGCACCAGTTCGAAAGCCAATCTGTCGGTGGCCGAGGGTGCAACGCTGAGCGCCAAAGAAGGGATCCTGATCGGCCGAGGCAGTGCCGTCTCGGAAGGCTTCGGCAACCTCACGATCGGTGGCGACGTGGATGTTTCGAGCTGGACGTTGGTACCGTCGCCGCTGGCCGCTGCCGCTGCGGGCACGATCGATCCGGCGACGAACATTACGTTCGGAACGGGCCGTTCGCATCTGAACTTCAACCACACGAATACCGGCTACGTGTTTGCCAACACGCTGCTGGAAGAAGGCCGCATCAACCAGTTCGCCGGCGAAACCACCCTGACGGGCAACGCCGACCGCTTCTCGGGCGAGGTTGCAGTGAGCGGCGGCAAGCTGACCCTGGCCAGCAACATGACGCAGGTCAACACCGAACCGTCCAACAGCATCAACTACAGCTATACCCGTTTCGTCGTCGACGGCGGCACGCTGATCGCCAATGCCGAAGCGGGCCGTATGCAAACGGACTTCCTGGGCAACACCTACTACACGAACCGCAACGAAGTGACCGGCACCGGTATATTGGGCGGCTCGGGTCGACTGGGTTACACGCAAGTTCGCGACGGCGGCACGATCTCCCCGGGCGACAATGGCATCGGGACGTTGAACATCCAGGGCGACCTGGACATCCTCAACGGCGGCAATTACGCGGTCGACATCGCGGGCAACGGCGCCAGCGACAAGATTGCCGTCACCGGCAAGACCCGCCTGGACGGCAGCACGACGGTCGCCGTCACGGCCCTGGACCCGCAGCAAAGCTACCAGACCGGCCAGACCTATTCGATTTTGAGCTCGGCGGGTGGGATCACCGGCACGTTTGCGCAAGCCGTGTCGAAGTCGGCCTTCCTGGACGTGTCGCTGGCTCACAACCCGAACGACGTGGTGCTGTCGATCGCGCAGAAGGACGTGGGCGGCAATCCGGGCACCCCTGGCAACCCGGGAACGCCGGAAAATCCCGGCAACCCCGGCACACCCGAGAATCCTGGCACGCCAGGCGATCCCGGTAATCCCGGCACCCCCGGCAATCCTGGCACGCCCACCAATCCGGGTACGCCCGGCACCGGCGGCTCGGCCACGCCCGGCATCTTCCAGACGGTGGCCGAGAGCAGCAACCAATGGAACACGGCGGGCGCCTTGGGCACGCTCGCGCAAAGCGGCGCGTCGCTCGCGCTCTACAACAATGTGCTGGTGTTGAGCGCGGACGAAGCCCGCTCGGCCTTCAATCAGTTGTCGGGCGAGCAGCATGCCGCCACGCGTGGTGCGTTGATCGGCAGCACGCAACTCGTGAGCAACGCGGTCAACGATCGCATGCGCGCCATGTTCGACAATGACGGCACGCCCGTGCCCGCCATGGCCCGCAGCCTGGTGGCCTCGCCTGCTCCCACGCGCAATGGCGCCTGGGCGCAAACGTTCGGCACGTGGTCGCGCACGCAGGGCGACGACAACACCGGCAAGCTCTCCAACAACACCGGCGGTTTCCTGATCGGAGCCGATCACGCGTTCAACCCGAACGTGCGTGCAGGTGCCTATGCGGGCTACAGCCGTTCGAGCTTCGACGTGGATAGCCGCCGCTCCTCGGGCGATAGCGACAACTACCACCTGGGGATCTACGGTGCCGGCAAGATGAACGCGTTCACGTTGCGCGGTGGCCTGGGCTACACGTGGCACGACGTCGAAACGAAGCGCTCGGTGGCATTTGGCGGCTTCTCGGATTCGCTGAAAGCCGACTACGACGCCCGCGCCTTCCAGGCATTTGCCGACCTGGGCTATCGCATCGATGCCGGCCAGGCTGCGTTCGAGCCGTTCGCCAATGTGGCGTATGTGCGCCAACGCAGCGACAGCTTCATTGAAAGCGGCGGCGCCGCCGCCCTGCGCGCCGATAGCGACACGATGAGCACCACGTTCTCGACGTTGGGCCTGCGTGCCTCGACGGCCTTGCCGTGGTCGCGCGTGGATGCCGTGCTGCGCGGCTCGGTGGGCTGGCGTCACGCCTATGGCGACACGCTGCCCTCGGCCCGCATGGCCTTCGCCACCGGCGATAGCTTCTCGACCGCCGGTGCCCCGATCGCCAAGAACGCTGCCGTGCTCGAAGCCGGCATGGACTTCAAGGTCGGTCGCGCCACCACCATCGGCGTGGGCTACCAAGGCCAATACGGTTCGGACACCCGCGCCAACTCGGTCAACGCGCGCGTGAACGTGCTGTTCTGATCGAACGCGTGCCGCACCGGGATCGCTCGATCCTGAATGCGGCACACGGGCATCACGCAAAAGGCGGCCTCGGCCGCCTTTTGTTCGATCACTTCACGCCGAAGCGATTCAGGATCACCGTGCTGGCCGGTGCATTCGCCGTTTTCCATTCGGCGACCGAACCCGACGACGCACGCGTCAACGCCTGCTTCACCTCGGCGGGTACGGTGGTGTCGATCGTCACACCGTTCTTGCGCATGGTGTCGTAGTTTTCCTTCAGCCGTGTCTCGATGCGCTTCCATTGCGCCTTCTCGGTTTCGGCCGCCGCAGCATCGATCGCCGCACGCGCGGCCGGGTCGAGCGCCTTGTAAGCCTCGAGGTTCATCGTGGCTACCGATACCGGCATGGCGTAGTTGATCTCGGTGAAGTGCGGCAGATGCTCCCAAAGCTTGCGCCCGGCACCGCCATCGCCCGACGACAGCACGGCATTCACATCGCCCGCTGCAATTCGCGGCATGGCATCGGCAAACGAGATATTGACCGCCTTTGCACCGGCACGCGTCATCACGGCCTGTGAGGTGTTGTCATAAGTGCGAATGTTGAGCGCCTGCAGATCCGCCACGCTGTTCACCGGGGCCTTGGACCAGATGCCCGATGCGGGCCACGGCGTGGTGTAGAGCAACTTCTGGCCATGCTCGGCGAAAAATTTTTGGTACGTCGGCATGGCGGCTTTGTTCAGGCCAACGGCTTTCTTGAGCGAGTCCGCCAGGAACGGCAGCGACGACACCGCGAAGATCGGGTACTTGTTTGCCATGCCACCCGCGAAGGCATCGCCCGCATCCACCTTGCGCGCGGCCACGGCATCGATCATGTCACCGGATTTGAATCCGGCCGCAGCATCGAAGCTCGGCTTGATCGTCACGGCGCCCCGCGTCTTCTTTTCGACGAGTTCGGCGAAGGTGGTCACGCCCTGCCCCGGCATCGAGGTCGCCGGGTATTCGGTGGCCATCGAGAGCGAGACGGGCGCTCGGCCTGTGGCTTTTACCGCAGGTGCCGCCTGCGCCGCCAACGTCATCAGCAGCAAGGCCGCCGCCACCGCCAATACCGCGCGCCGCCGATAGATACCGGCCGCCACCGTTGCGATTTCAAAACCCTGTTGATTGTTCATGACACCCCCGAAGCCCACGCCGCCGGCCGATTGCCGAGAACGGACCAGTGTACGAACGAATGCCCCTGCCGGGCAGACGTACAAACGCCTAGTTCGAAGGCTGTAACCGGGTTGCCTGCAGGCCACGAAATCGTCCGGTTTTTCCACAGCGCGGATTACTTCCTAATGCACCCGCATAAGTTGTGTCGTACCCGGCAACCTTAAAAATCGAAATATTCCTGAAATGGTATATTCCCATCCAAGATGCATTGAACGTCCACTCCTCTGGATGGGGAGCGCCCTGAAAGATCTCAACAAACTGCCAGTGGAAGTCCGCACGCATATCGGCCACGCGTTGAATGCTGCTCAAAGGGGCGAGCGCGCTCCGTCCGCCAAAGCGCTCAGGGGATTTCATGGCAGCGATGTTCTCGAGATCGTCGTATCCGACCGCTCAGGCACGTTTCGAGCGGCTTACCTCATTCGCTTCCCTGAGGTGATCGTCGTGCTTCATGTTTTCCAGAAGAAAAGCAAAACAGGAATCGAAACGCCGAGAGAAGACATGGCATTGATCAATCGACGACTAAAAACGGCAATCTTCCAGCTGAAGGCGATCCAAAATGAAAAGAAAAGCGAACGACCACACTGAGTTTCAGATCAGTTCCGGCAACGTATTTGCTGATCTTTGCTTGCCTGACGCTGAAAGTCTGAAAGTTAAATCGGGCTTGGTGTGTGAAATCACCAAGGCCATACGTGATCGCAACCTGACGCAAAAGAATGCAGCCCAGCGAATGGGACTGACGCAGCCCAAAGTGTCGGCACTCCTGCGTGGTGATTTCACCAACTTCTCAGAACGAAAGCTTATGGATTGCTTGAATCGTCTCGGATACGACATCGAGATCCGCATTCGCGCCACGGAAGATCAGGTCGGACATTTGCTGCTCATGCACGGCTAACCCCGCCGGAGCCCAGTCCATGTCCATGACCCACACCTATGCCGTCGTCGAACCTACGCGCGCCGACGTCGACGCCCTCACGCAACCAACCGTACTGGAGTTCGGCACGGGCTGGTGCGGGCACTGCCGCGCCGCGCAGCCGCTCATTGCCGCCGTGTTCGACGATCATCCGGAAGTTGGCCACCTGAAGGTGGAGGACGGCAAAGGTCGGCCGCTGGGCCGCGCTTATCGGGTGACGCTCTGGCCCACGCTGGTGTTCTTGCGCGACGGCAAGGAAGTGGCTCGCCTAGTGCGGCCTCAGCGGCAGGACGACATCCGCGCGGCGTTCAAGGCGCTGACACCCACTTGATGCAGTGCGGCACGGCCCTTGCGCGACCCGGTACACACCTGGAGAACGCCATGACCGATCCGAAGCCCGATACACAAAAAGACCCGCAGGCGCCCACGGGCGTGAATGACGATCCCCCGCCCCATGCCGATGACCGGCCGCAGCACGAGGATGAAACCTTGAGCGGCTTTTTGCGCACGCACGATTCGGAAAGCACGAGCCGCGGCAAGGACAAGCCCGCCAAGTAGTGATTGGCCGGTGGGCGCGCGGTCTGCGGGCCCACCGGCGCTTCGCGCACGCGAACGTTCAACTTCGAAGTCTTTCTATCCGCGAACGCGCGCCGGGTTGCCGACGACGGTAGCACCGGCCGGCACATCGCGGGTGACCACACTCCCGGCACCGATCAACGCATCGTCGCCCACGGTAACGCCAGGCAGGATGATGGCGCCCGCGCCGATCCATACATTGCGTCCGATGCTGATCGGCCGGCCGAACTCGATGCCCTGCTCGCGGCTTGCCGCGTCGCGCGGATGATCGGCCGTGAGAATCTGCACGCCAGGGCCAATCTGCGTTTTATCACCCACCGTCACACTGACGACGTCGAGGATCACGCAGTTGAAATTGAAGAACACCCCCTCGCCCAGCGTGATGTTGAAGCCGTAATCGCAATGGAAGGGCGGACGCACGGTAGTGCCGTCGCCTACCGCTTTCAAGCGCTCACGCAGCAGTTCGCGGCGCTGATCGCGGTGCATGCCAAGGGCGGCGTTGTAGCGCACCATCCACGCCATGTTCTCGGCCAGATCATTCTGCAGTTCGGGATCGCCGGGATCGTACATCTCGCCGGCCAACATCTTTTGCTTCTCTGTGGGCATGAAAAAGGTCTCCTGGTTGGACACCGATCATACCCAGCACGCCGTGCGCCGCGCGCGGCGTCATCGTTGCCCGCTCAGGCGCGGTACCAGCGACGGACGGTTCGCCCGCGCGGCCAATATCAAACCCCTCACATCGCGCTGCGCCGCCCGCTACGGCGCGGGTAAACCCAAATTGACGTTGCAATTGGTGCATCTATAAGATGATTTTTTACGTAGTCGGGTGATCCTCGATCTGCGGCAAAGCCAAATGTCTTAGAGAGTTGTTCACCGTGCATCAGAAGTTTCCTGTCGTGTTCACCCTCTACACAGCGACGCGTTACCGCCCGCCTTTCGCCGCCCTCACCGCGATCCCATTTGCCGAGCCGACGCCTGGTGCGTCGACCGATGCTGGGCGCACCGCGCGCCACAACATGCCTGCCGCCCCTCCGTTTTCCGCTGCGCGCCATGCGTTCGCGCCGCATTCGGCCACGCGCAGCCAGCATCCCTCATAGCTTTTTGCTGCACCCACCAACCCCTGGCCGACATTCGTGTCTCGAGCGCCAAGGAATATCCGACGAAGATCGCGCCGCGAGCGCCAAAGGAGCACCCCAGACCATGCGTACTTCCACGTTGCTGAAGCGATCGGCGCTGGCCGCCGCCCTCGTTGTTGCCACCGGCCTGGCGCATGCCGCCGAGACCAAGACGTTCCGTTGGGCCTATCAGGGCGATGCGATGTCGCTCGATCCGATGGCGCTGAACGAGACGTTCACGTTGGGTTTCCAAAACAACATCTACGAACCCCTGGTGGCTTATGACGGCGAACTGAAGCTGGTACCCGCGCTGGCCACGAGCTGGGAGAATCCCGAGCCCACGAAGTGGGTCTTCAAGCTGCGCCAGGGCGTGAAGTTTCATGACGGCACGCCGTTCAATGCCGACGACGTGATCTTTTCGTGGAAGCGCAGCCTGACGCCGGGCTCGGACATGAAGGCGTATGGTGCCAAGGCCGCCGATATCAAGAAGATCGACGACTACACGATCGAAGTCACCACGCCCACGCCCAACCCCATCCTGCCGCGCGAATGGGTATACCTGTTCATCATGAGCAAACCGTGGTCGGAAAAGAACAAGACCACCGAGGCGACCAACGCCAAGGGCGACAACCAGGGCAACTTTGCCAATTTGAATTCGAACGGCACCGGCCCCTTCATGGTGACGTCGCGCCAGCCCGACATTCGCACGACGATGAAGCGCTTCGACGGCTACTGGGGCAAGGACAAGATCGCCACCAATGTGGACGAAGTCATTTTCCAGCCGATCACCCAGGAAGCGACGCGCGTGGCCGCGTTGATTTCAGGCGAAATGGATGCGGTGATTCCGGTGCCGGTGCAAGACTGGAAGCGGCTTGAAGACGCGAAAGGCGTGAAACCGTTGACGGGTGCCGAAGCGCGCGCGATCTTCATCGGGATGGATCAAAGCCGCGACGAGCTGCTGTTCTCGAACATCAAGGGCAAAAACCCGTTCAAGGATGTGCGGGTGCGTGAAGCGGTCGTGCTGGCCGTGGATACCAAGGCCATCAACGACAAGATCATGCGCGGCGCCGCCAAGCCGCTGGGGTCGCTCGTGGCCACGGCCATCAACGGCTATGCCGACTCGTACGGTGCGCCGATCAAGCCCGACGTCGAAAAGGCGAAGAAGCTGCTGGTGGATGCCGGATATCCGCAGGGTTTCGAAGTGACGATGGATTGCCCGAACGACCGCTACGTCAATGACGAAAAGGTCTGCCAGGCGGTCGCCTCGATGCTGGCGCGCGTAGGCATCAAGATCAACCTGCTGGCGCAGACCAAGTCGAAGTATTTCGGCAAGATCCTGCCGCAGGCCGGCAACCAGACCAGCATGTACATGCTGGGTTGGACGCCGAGCTCGATCGACGCGCACAACGCGCTGCTCAACCTCGTGACCTGCCGCGATCCCAAGACATCGGCCGGCCAGTTCAACCTGGGGGGCTATTGCAATCCCAAGGTCGACGAGCTGACGGCCAAGGTGGGTGTGGAGACCGATCAGGTCAAGCGCAATGCCATGATCAAGGAAGCCTTCGAGATCGTGCGCACCGATTGGGGTTATCTGCCGCTGCATCAGCAACCGATGTCGTGGGGCGTGAAGGACACCATCAAGGTCGTGCAACGCGCCGACGACGTGATGGATCTTCGTAGCGTCGTGATGCCCTGATATGGCAACGTTCATCGCCAACCGCCTCTTTCAGGCCGTGCTTGTCATGTTGGCCGTGGCGCTGATCGCCTTCGCCATGTTCCGCTATGTCGGCGATCCCGTCGCCGCCATGGTGGGACAGGACACCACCACCGAGCAGCGGCTGAAACTACGCCAGGACCTCGGGCTCGACGATCCGTTTCTCGTGCAGTACGCCCGCTTCGTGGGCAAGGCCGCACAGGGTGATTTCGGTATCTCGTACCGGCACCGCCGCCCGGTCAGCGAACTGCTGGCCGAGCGGTTGCCCGCCACGCTTGAACTGTCGCTGGTTTCGGCAGTGATGGCGTTGGCGCTGGGCATTCCCATGGGCATCTATACGGCGCTGCGCCGCCGCGGCATCGTCTCCAAGGCGTTCATGGCCGTGTCGCTGGCCGGCATTTCGCTGCCCACATTCCTCATCGGCATCCTGCTCATTCTGGTGTTCAGCGTGCAGTTGCGCTGGCTGCCCAGCTTCGGGCGCGGCGATGTGGTCAACATCGGCGGCTGGACCACCGGGTTCCTCACCCGCTCCGGGTGGGCCGCGTTGATCCTGCCGGCCATCACCCTGGCGCTCTTCCAGATGACGCTGATCATGCGGCTGGTGCGGGCCGAAATGCTGGAAGTGCTGCGCGCCGACTTCATCAAGTTTGCCCGTGCACGCGGGCTGCCGGAGCGCCTGATCAATTTCCGCCATGCCCTGAAGAACACGCTGGTGCCGGTGATCACCATTACCGGCCTGCAACTGGGCTCGATCATCGCATTCGCCATCATTACCGAAACGGTGTTTCAGTGGCCGGGCATGGGGCTGCTCTTCATCCAGGCCATCAGCATGGTGGACATCCCCGTGATGGCGGCGTATCTGCTGTTGATCGCCTTCGTATTCGTGCTGATCAATCTCGTGGTCGACCTGCTCTACCTGGTCGTCGATCCGCGCTTGCGCGTGCAAACCCGTTAAGCACCGCACTTTAAGAGACGCATGATGAATCGCGTAGCGACCTTCTTCGCCCAGACCGCCGATAGCGACATCTGGTACAGCTTCAAACGCTCGCCGGGCGCCGTCATTGCGGCCGTGGTGACCCTGGTGATGGTGCTTGCGGCGCTATTCGCGCCGTTGATTGCGCCGCACAACCCCTTCGACCTGGCGTCGTTGAGCATCATGGATGCCAACACGCCGCCGTCGTGGGAAGACGGCGGCAGTCGCGACTTCCTGCTGGGCACGGACGACCAGGGCCGCGATATCTTGTCGGCCGTGCTGTACGGCTCGCGCGTGTCGCTCTTCGTCGGGTTCGCTTCGGTCATTTTCTCGGTCGTGCTGGGCGTGACGCTCGGGTTGATCAGCGGCTATGCCGGCGGGCGGGTCGACAGCTTCATCATGCGGATCGCGGATGTGCAGCTGTCGTTCCCCGCCATTCTGGTGGCGCTCCTGATCGACGGCGTGGCTCGGGGCCTGTTGCCCCGCGATCTGCACAACGAACTCGCGTTGTACGTGCTGGTGTTCGCGATCGGCATTTCGGGCTGGGTGCAATACGCGCGCACCGTGCGCGGCGCCACGCTGGTCGAACGCAACAAGGAATATGTGCAGGCCGCACGCCTGATCGGCATCGGCCCGATCACGATCCTGCGCCGGCACATTCTGCCCAACGTGATGGGCCCGGTGCTGGTGATCGCCACCATCCATCTGGCCGTGGCCGTGATTACCGAAGCCACGCTGTCGTTTCTGGGCGTGGGTGTGCCGTCGACGACGCCGTCGCTGGGCACGCTGATCCGCATCGGCAACAGTTATCTGTTCTCGGGCATGTGGTGGATCTCCATTTTTCCGGGAATTGCGCTCGTGGTGCTGGTGCTCGCGGTCAATCTGCTGGGCGACTGGCTGCGCGACGCCTTGAACCCCAAGCTGCGCTGAGGCTGAAATGGCATTATTGAACGTTCAGAATATGCGCATCGAATTCGCCAGCCGCCGCGGCACGCTGGTGGCGGTCGATGGTTTGAATCTCACCCTGCAGAAAGGCGAAATCCTCGGCGTGGTGGGCGAATCCGGCGCGGGCAAATCGACGGTAGGCAATGCCATCATCGGCCTGCTCGAACCGCCGGGCAAGCTCACCGCGGGCGAGATCAGTCTGGCCGGCACGCGTATCGACGCGCTGGGCCCAGCCGAACTGCGCGCGATGCGGGGCCGCCGCATCGGCATGATCTTCCAGGATCCGCTCACCTCGCTCGATCCGCTGCAAACGGTGGAAAGCCAGTTGGTGGAAACCATGCAGGTGCATCTGCGCCTTTCGCATGCCGAGGCCTGCCTGCGTGCGATCGACGCGCTCAAGCAGGTGGGCATCCCCGAGCCCGAATTACGCGTGAAGCAGTATCCGCATCAGTTTTCGGGCGGCATGCGGCAGCGCGTGGTGATCGCCCTGGCGCTGTGCTGCGAGCCCGAGGTGATCATCGCCGACGAGCCCACGACCGCGCTGGACGTGTCGATCCAGGCTCAGATTCTGGATCTGCTGCGCAAGCTGTGCAAAGAGAAAGAAGTGGGCATGATCATCATCACCCACGACATGGGCGTGATCGCCGACATCACCGATCGCGTGGCCGTGCTGTATCGCGGCAAGCTGGTGGAGGAAGGCCCCACGCAGAAGATTTTGGGCGACCCGGATCACGAGTACACGCGCAGCTTGATTTCTGCCGTGCCGCGCCCGGATATCAAGCTGCACCGCTTTCCGATGGTGACGTACATCGAAGACGTGCGCACGCCCGCCAAACCGCTGGATATCGCCACGCACTGGCTGGGGCAACGCCGCGATTTCGGCACCCGCGAAGCGGGGCCGCTGGTCGAGACGCGCAACCTGGGCATGCAGTTCACGCTCAAGAATGCATTTCTGAAACGCAATCGCCGCACGCTCGATGCCGTCAAACAATTGAATGTGTCGATCCGCGAAGGCGAAGTGTTCGGTCTCGTCGGCGAATCCGGATCGGGCAAGTCGACCGTCGCACGCTTGATCGCCGGCCTCTACACCCCCAGCAGCGGCTCTGTGCACTTCAATGGCACCGAGCTTACCGGCCTGAAGGACGAGAAGGCGCAAAACGCATTTCGCCGCCAGATCCAGATGGTGTTCCAGGATCCGTTCTCGTCGCTGAATCCGCGCATGCGCGTGCTGGATATCGTGGCCGAACCGATCCGGTTCCATCGCCTGACCGAAAACGAAACGCAAACGCGTGCGGTGGTACACGATCTGCTCGACGTCGTGGGCCTGGGCGCACAAGCGGCCAAGCGCTTTCCGCATGAATTTTCAGGCGGCCAGCGCCAACGTATCTGCATCGCGCGCGCGCTCGCCACCCGCCCCCGTTTTCTGATCTGCGACGAGCCGACCTCCGCGCTCGATGTGTCGATTCAGGCGCAGATTCTGAATCTGCTGAAGGATCTGCAGGAAACACTGGGGCTGACGATGCTGTTCATCAGCCACGACTTGCCGGTGATCCGCCAGATGTGCGATCGCGTGGGCGTGATGCGGCACGGCGAACTGCTCGAAGTGGCGGATACCGAAACGCTGTTCAAGGCGCCGCAGCACCCCTACAGCCAGCATCTGCTGAGTCTCATGCCGAAGCTGAGCGACATGTCACGCGAAGGGCTGGATGTGGTGGCGGCTTGATCCCGTCGCTGTCGATTGCGCCCCGCTCGTCTCAACGCACCGGCGGCGCGCCTTCGTCGTAGGCCGGCACATCGGCATGCCATTGCAGCCAAGGCCGATCATGCGTGGTCCAGATGCGGGCGGCCGGTTGCACGCCAGGGTCATCGTCCAACGACGCCACGCGCAAGATAACGTAGTCGCGGCCCACCCACTCTGCCATCAGATGCGTGCCGCACTGTGCGCAGAAGTGCCGCAATTTTCCGGGCGTCGACTCGAAGGCGCGGCGCACGTTATCGCCGCGCGTCCAGCGAAAGCCGCTGCGTTCGACACGGGCCGTCGAGGCGAATACCGCCGAGTGCGCCTTCTGGCAGGTCAGGCAGTGACAGTGCACGATCGGCCCGGTCAGCGCATCGGCGTCATAAGCGACGCTGCCGCATAAACAAGATCCCTGCATGAGTCGGCCTCGTTGGGATGCAGTGAAAGATCCCGCCATCATAGGCGAAGCGCGCTATGGCGTGCCCATCGCCAGATGCTGTCGAAGCCCGACTCAAGCGCCGGCCAGCACGGCGTGCTTGCGATAGCCATCGCCCGCGCCTGTCGGTTGGATCGACGCCGCGCCCGCGTCTCCAGCAATCCGAAACACCGCGACGCTATCGCGCAACGCTTCGGCTTGCTCAGCCAGCGACAAGGCTGCCGCAGAGGCCTCTTCCACCAGGGCTGCGTTTTGCTGCGTCATCGCGTCCATTTGAGATACCGCGGTGTTGACCTGCTCGATGCCCGACGTCTGCTCCACTGCGGCGGCAGCGATGTCTTCCATGATGACCGTCACATCGCCGATGGCGCTCGCGGTGCGTTCAACCGTTGCGACGGCCGCGTCCACATTGGCTTCACCCGCACGCACACGGTCTACCGACTCCGCGATCAACCCTTTGATTTCCCTGGCGGCGCTCGCACTGCGTTGCGCCAGCGCCCGAACCTCGCTGGCCACCACGGCAAACCCTTTGCCCTGTTCTCCGGCGCGCGCAGCTTCGACGGCAGCGTTGAGCGCAAGAATATTGGTTTGAAAGGCGATCGTATCGATCACGCTGTTGATCTCGCTGATCTTGTGCGCGCTTTGCGCAATGTCCTGCATTGCGGCTTTCAACCCGTTGACGGCAGCGCCACCCTCGCGCGCGATATCCGCGCCGGTTCGCGCGAGTTGACTGGCCTCGCGCGCCTTGCCCGCATTGCCCTTTACCGTGTCGGTCAGCGCCGCCATGCTGGCGGCGGTTTGCTCGAGCGACGCCGCTTGCTCCTCGGTGCGGCGCGACAGATCGGTATTGCCCATCGCGATCTCGCCCGCGGCGCCCGAGATGCTGTAGGCGCTGGCGCGGATATCGCTCACCAGCTTGGCCAAGCCGCTGTTCATGTCGTTGAGCGCCCCCAACAACTGCGCGGTTTCGTTGTTGCCGACAATGCGGCTGCGACCGCTGAGATCGCCTCCCGCAGCCCGCTGGGCGAAGGTGACCGCATGCGCGACAGGCTGGGTGATCGACCGCGCAATGGCGATGGCCAGGCCGATCGACACCAGCAGCACCGCACCGACGACGCCCAACAACACGCCAACGTCGCGTTGCAGGGCCCCGGCCTGCGCCCCGATCCGATCAGCGAGAAACGCGCTTGCCGCCGTGTTGAAGGCGAAGTTGGCGTCGATGGCACGTGTGAGCGTGGCGAAGAACTCACCTGCCGGGGCATCCATGGACACGGCGTCGAGGATCGCCGTGCGCGCCAGCTTGAGCGCGGCATCCGTCTGGCCATGGGCGGACGCGGCACTGCCCTGCAAACGTTCGGCCAGTTCGGCATTGGCACCAGCCGCTTTCGTGTAGGCCTGGCGTTGCACATCGGCGCGCTCCTGCGCGCGCTCGACGAAGTTGATCATCGCCGTCATGTCCCAGGGCGATGCCGACTGCTTGGTCAAGACGGTAAAGCCGCGTGCGCGAATCTTGCCCAGGTCTTCGGTCAACGCGGGCACCGCGACCAGTGCGGCCGATATGAGCTCTGCAGTGTCGAGGTCGCCATCCAGCGACAAGCCATAGTGATCGAGCAGCAGACCATTGACGGTCAGCAGCTGTTGCGCGAGCGCCAGATGCGCAGCCAAGCTCTGGAGCTCGTCGAGGTCGCCCTTGGCGGCGCGATCGCGCAGCGCGCGCCAATCTGCTGCGGCGCGCGTCCACGCCTGCACGACCGCGCTCTGGCTGTCCAGCGCTGCAAGTTGCGCATTGACCGCATCTTGCGTGGCGTCGACCTGCCTGGCAGCCGCGAGCCGGGGGCCGTCGGCCGCCTTATCTTTTGCGGCCAATGCGGCGCTGGTCGCACTGCGATGCAGCTGCAACGTTTGCAGGACGCTGGTCACTGCCTTGATCGGCGCCAATCCCTGTAATTCGGTCTGCTTTTTTTGAATGCCGACGGTATTGCTCAACACAAACAGTGCCGTGGGCAGCCCTACGAGCAACAGCGCAATCACGCCCAGCATGCAAAACTTGACCGATAGCGTGAATCTGGAAAGCAGGGCCTGCATGATTACCTCTTGAGAGCGTTCCGATCACCCATTCTTCACATTTCACGCACAATTCGCCACGGTGTTAACTCTGTTTACAGTTGGCGAAATTTAAGGCAGTGTCGGTGTCAAGCATGGCGATGGCAATTCCATTTGCACATACGTGTCAGCAGCGCTGCGGGCAGCGATAATGCACCCGGCGTCGCCACCCCAGGATCGGTGCCACACCAATCAGGCTTATCCCATGCTGCCAATGAATGTGCTGTTTGTTCCCGATCACGATCGCGACAGCGACCGCGCTGCGATGATCGCCGCTGCCATCGCGTGTATCGAGGCGTTTACCGAGCGGTTCAATGCGCGTGATCTTGCAGGTATGGATGCGCATCTGCATTTTCCGCACGCCATCCTGTCGGCCGAAACCATGGTGATCTGGGAGGCGCCCAACCAGGTACCGCTTGATTTTTTCGACGCCATGGTGCGCGACAGCGGCTGGGATCGGACGGTATATCTCGATCGCCAGGCGGTGCTGGTCAGCCCGCGCAAGGTTCATTTACGGGTGAGCTACACCCGCAATCGGGCAGACGGCAGCGTCATCTCACAGCACAACAATCTGTGGATCGTCACATTGGAAGGCGGCCGCTGGGGCATCAAGGCCCGATCGTATTGATCAGGACGTGCTCAACGCGAGGCAAGCACGGCCTTCATCGATTCAGGCGCTTGCGATGAAGGCGCGTCGGTCCGTCAAGGTGCGCAGCCTTCGCCCGCCTTGCCTTCCGGATTGTTGGCCCGCTCCATTTCGCACGTGCGCTGCTGCGTCATGGCGCGCAGGCATTCGGCACCTTCGATGCGGCTGATCGTGCCCTGGCCGGCGCCATAGAACCTGCAGTTGGCGTCGCGATACGTGATCCACGCCCGCTGCGCCGATTTGAGCGGTGCGCGCTGCGCGGGATCGCTGCGTTTGGTCAGCGCCTGGTAGGCCGTATTCAGCCGCCCATCCCACACCTTCGCGCGTTCGGCCACGCATTCGGCGATGCCCATCGTGGTCTTGGCGCTGCATTGTTCGTAGTCGGCACCGTACATCTGCGCCGAGGCGGCGCTGGTGGCCACGGCCGATCCGCCCGCCGCCGGAGGGGCGCTGGAAGAGGCAGCAAGCAATGTTGCCGGTGCGCTGATCAGTGTCAACGTCAATGTGGATAGTGCAATGGCGTAACGCATGGGACACTCCTTTTTAAGTACGACTATGCCACGACCGCCCAATGCCCACCAACGCGACGGGCGATCTAATCCGGCCACAATGCAGGCCGTAACCATGCATGAATCTGATGGAGCGTGACATGACCGACGCGATTGCTGCCCGCGCCTGCACCCCTTGCCGCCGCGACGCCCAAGCCTTGACGCCGCAAGCGATCGCGCACGATCTGGCTCACCTGCCGGAGTGGGCATTGCTGGATGACGGACGGCGCATCGAGCGCCGATATCGCTTCAAGAACTTCGCGCAGGCCCTGGCGTTTGCCGTGACCGTGGGCGCCGCTGCCGAGGCGGAGGATCACCATCCCGACATGGGACTGGGCTGGGGCTGGGCGACGGTGTCGTGGCAGACCCACAGCATTGGCGGCCTGCACGGCAACGACATCATCATGGCAGCGCGTACCGACGCGCTATACGTCGCGCACCAATGACACCGTCCACCTCCCTGGATTAACCCCAAACCGTATCGAAAATGCGCCTTGCGAAAAATAAATGCGAAAAACACTTGCGCACCTATCTACTAGTAGGTAATATTCAACACATGGACAACGCAATGCGAGCAACACAGCAAAGCGCTCAGACCCACGGACGGCACCAAAAAGTCCGTTTTTATTTCCCGGTTTACCTACCTAGTAGTAGATACAACGAAAGCATCATCTTAACCGTATAGGACACCATCATGAAAACCATCACCTCCGCCCTGTTGATTTCCGCCTCCCTGCTGGGTTCCAGCGCTTTTGCCGCCGGCCCCGCCCCGTCTGGTGAGTTGGACTACCCGCCTGCCATTGCACAAACCTCGACGCTCTCGCGTGCCGATGTGGTCGCGCAATTGCACGCCGCCCAAGCCGCCGGCCAAGTGACCTTCGGTGAAAACGATGCCCCGGTGCTCGCCACCAATCAAGGCGCCACCGCCACGCGTGCCGAAGTGAAAGCCGCCGCCCGCGATGCGCGCGCCGAAGGCCCTGTGTCGTTCAGCGGTCAAGGTTATCCCCAAACCGGCGGCGCTTGATCGTGCTTTATTTTTCCCTCGAAACCTATCTACAGATAGATAGCTTTCGAGGCGAACACCCACCCGCTACATGCATGAATCCGATTCCCCCTATTTCTGGAGTGTCACCATGAAGACCCTTTTTTCCGCCCTGCTGCTTTCCATGACCTTTGCCGGTAGCGCCTACGCCGCTGGCCCCGCCCCTTCGGGCGAACTGGACTATCCGCCCGCCACCGTCAGCACGTCGAGTCTCACTCGCGCGCAAGTCGTTGAAGAACTGCGGGTGGCACGCGCCAATGGCCAAGTCACCTTCGGTGAACTCGACCAGCCTGCAGCGCAAACGCACGGCACGGCATTGACACGCGAACAGGTCCGCGCCGAAACCGCCCAGGCACGCGCCAATGGCGATATCGCCTTCGGCGAACTGGACTATCAAGGCAATCGCAGCTAATCGACGCGGCACCCTTTGCGCCGCAAGGAGCCGATCATCATGAATTCCCCCACCAACACGCGCGACCAGATCGTGGCGTTGGCCCAAACGCTTATTCAAACACAAGGCAGCAACGGGTTCAGCTATCGCGATCTGGCGGCGCGGATCGGCATCAAGACGTCGAGCATCCACTACCATTTCCCGCAGAAAGAGGACTTGCTGCTGGCGGCCGTTGAGGATTACCACCAGCGTTGGCACGTGGCCATTCGTGGGATCGATCGTCAGTTGCCCGCGGACGAGCAATTGCGGCAGTACATCGCCATGCAGCACAGCGCCTGTCGCGACTCCGGCAGCGTGTGCCTGGCCGGTGCGTTGGCGGCAGACGTCGGCTCGCTGCCGCCCGCCGTGTGCGAGGCGTTGCAGGCGTTTTACCGATCGAATGAAGATTGGCTGGAAGGCTTGCTGCGGCAGGGTCAGGACGACCACGCGTTGCGTTGCCCGAAAGATGCGAAGGCAGGGGGACGCGCGCTGTTTGCAGCGATCCAGGGCAGCCTATTGGCCGCCAGATTGTTTCATAACGAAGCGCGCACGCAGGACGTGGTGGCGGGGATGGTCAACGACCTGGTCAGGCAGCTGCCGACTGTGCATCCGGCTGGCCAACCGGCCGTTCAACCTGCACCGACGCCATGACATCGTTCAGGCGGCTGGCATTTTGAAAGAGGCGGCTGCTCATCAGGCCGCCTTGAAACGCAGCAAACAACCAGCGGCCGTCGCTTTCGCAATCGCCTGATGTTTTGAGCGTGCCATCGGCTTGCGCGCGTGCCATGACCTTGGCGAGCCAGGCTTCGTGCACGCGATAAAAGGCTTGCAAGGTCTGGCGCGAGCGCTCCGAGAGCGACGCCAGATCCGCGGCCAATGTGCCGCACAGGCAGATCTGGTCGCTGGGCGCGTTGGAAAACAACTGCGCATAGCGATCCAGCTGTTCCTTGGCGGATAGCGTTTCGTCGATGGCGTTGATGTTGGCGCTGACGCGCGCCGCGTAATCGCTGACGACTTCCAGCAGCAGATCTTCCTTGGTGGGGAAGTAGTAATGGATGCTCGCAGTCTTGACACCCACGTGCTCGGCCAGATCCCGGTAGCTGAAGCCGTTATAGCCCCGTTGCCGGATCAGGATCTGAGCGTGGTTCAACAACTGCTCGCGCGTGGTGGCGGTATTCATGCCTTGATGCTACCTACTACTAGATTGGGACGCAAGTCCACATCCGTGACAGGGTCTACCGACTCGACGCGCTATTCGTGCGCCGTGGGGTTGCCCAGGCTTACACCCAGGGTCGCCAGCGCGTCTTCCAATGCCGCACTGGGATACGGCTTCTGCAGGAACAACATTCGGCTGTCGGCCGGAAAACTCGCCTTCAGCTCGGGCGCGTGATAACCGCTGGCCATCACGATCGCCAGATCGGCGCGTAGCGCCAGCAGTTGGTGCGCCAGCACGTCGCCCTTCATATCGGGCAATCCCACGTCCAGAATGATGGCATCGAACGGCTCGGCCTGCATGAGGCTCAAGGCTTCTGCGGCGTTTTCGGCTTCGGCCACCTCGTAGCCGGCATCCTCGAGCGTTTCCACCGCAATCATGCGAATCATGGGCTCGTCGTCCACGACCAGCACGCGGGGAATGGCATGTGAGCGACCGGGCGCGGCCTTGGAGGATACGGGCGTCGTTTCGGCGAGCCCGGCAGATTCGACGGGTTGAGTGGGCGCTGAGGTGACGTCAGGCGCAGCGGCGTCGGCAGATCCGGCGAGCTCGGCAGCTTCGACCGCATCCAGCATCACCCGGACGCGATTGGCCAGGGCCACGAATGTGAACGGCTTGGACAGCAATTCCACACCCGCTTCGAGCCGGCCGCCGCGCGTGACCGGTCCTTCCGCATAGCCCGACGTAAAGAGCACCGGCAGTTCCGGCCGCACCGCATGTGCGGCTTCGGCCAGCTCGCGGCCATTCATGGCGCGCGGCAAGCCCACATCCGTAAACATCAGCGAGATGCGTTGCGCGCTCTGGATGATGGCCAAGGCCGCGTGACCGTCAGCCGCCTCGATCACGTCGTAGCCCAGGTCGCGCAGAATCGCCGTCGAATGCGCCCGCACGCCCTCGTCGTCTTCGACCACCAGAATCGTTTCGCCCTTGGCGATCAGCACCGACGGATCGGTATCGGGTTGAACAGGCGCGGCCACGTCCACACCTTCAAGGCGCGGCAGATAGATGTCGATGCGCGTGCCCTGCCCGAGTTCGCTATGCAGGTCGATGTGGCCACCGGATTGCTTGACGAAGCCGTACACCTGGCTCAAGCCCAGGCCAGTACCCGACCCGATATCCTTGGTGGTGAAAAACGGCTCGAACACCTTATCGATGATTTCCGGCGGCATGCCCGTGCCGGTGTCGGCAATGCTCAGCAGCACGTATTGGCCGGCATCGATACCCTTGAACGGCGGCGTGCCATCGCGGGCAATCTCGGCGTTGGACGTGGTGATGCTCAGCCGGCCACCGGCGATCATCGCGTCGCGCGCGTTGACCGCCAGATTGAGCAAGGCGTTCTCGAGCAAGTGCGGATCGGCGCGGGTGAACCACACACTCGGAGCCAGATCGGTGTAAATCTCGATCTGCTCGCCCAGGGTGCGAAACAGCAGTTCCGACATGCCCTGCACAAGCTGGTTGGGATCGATCTGACGCGGGCGCAACGGCTGGCGGCGGGCAAAGGCAAGCAACCGCTCGGTAAGCGCCGCAGCGCGTTGCGCGCCTTGCTTGGCATGTTGCAACGCCTTGACGATGCGTTCATCGCCCGTGGCACCGGCCATGCCGCTCAGTCGCCGCTCGAGCGTCTCGACATTGCCGAGAATGACGGTGAGCAGGTTATTGAAGTCGTGCGCCACGCCGCCGGTCAGTTGCCCGAAAACTTCCATCTTCTGCGCCTGGCGCAGTTGATCTTCGGCCACCACGCGCGCGTTATCGGCGTCCACACGCTGGTTGAACTCCTGGCGCAACCGCTTGTTGCTGTCGCTCAGCTCGGCGGTGCGCAGGGCAACCATGTGCTCCAGGGCATCGCGGGTGGTCTTGGTCTCGGTGATGTCGATGTTGACGCCGGTGTAGCCCAGCAGTTGCTGGCTGCCGTCGAAACGGGGCGCGCCATCGCACTTCAACCACCGGATGGCGCCATCCCGGTCGTACACCCGGACTTCGAACTCGAATCGCGTGCGTTCGGCCATGGCCTGACGAAACTTGGCCGAAAACGCTTCCACGTCATCGGCGTGCATGACGCGGCGCCACCCGCTTTCCAGCATTTCACCCGGCGCAATACCGAAGATGTGCTCGAAATGATGATTGGCGAACGTGACGGCGGCCTTCTCATCCGTGGTCCAGATCAGCGCGGGCGCGCTGTCGGCCATCACGCGGAAACGTGCTTCGCTATCGCGCAACGCATCTTCGATGCGTTTGCGCTCGCGCCGGCCTTCCGCCTCGGCCAATGCCCGTTGGGCAGCCGCCCCGAGACGCTCGAGCCGCTGCTTCATCACATAGTCGATCGCGCCTTCCTTCAGCGCGGCGATGGCGAGTTCTTCGCCGACCACGCCGGAGACGATGATGAAAGGAATGTGCTGTGCCTGGATGCGCGCGAGCTTCAGGGCCGACAAGCCATCGAAGGTGGGCAAGGAAAAGTCCGACACGATGAGCTCGATGTCACCGGCGGCCAGGGCAGCCTCGAACGACTCGCGATCGCTCACCCGATGCGTGATGGTGTCGGGCAGCGCCTCACGCAGCTGAAACGTCATCAGCTCCGCATCGAGATCGTTGTCTTCGAGAAGCAGAATACTCACGGGTCGCCTCTGGTACTGCGATCAGACGGGTTGCACGGGGCCGCGGGAAGGCACCTGGTTGAGAATCGCCCAAAACATGCCGAGGCTTTGGATGGCTTCGAAGAACTCGGTGAACTCGACGGGCTTGACCACGAACGAATTGACCCCGAATTGATAACTGCGCACGAGGTCGCGCTCTTCGCGGGAAGACGTGAGCATGACGACGGGAATCTGGCGCTGTTCGGGATCGGATTTCAACTTCTCCAGCACTTCGAGCCCATCGACCTTCGGCAACTTCAGATCGAGCAGGATCACCGCCGGATCGCCGGCCGGCCGCTTGGCGTGCGTGCCGCGGCGATAGACATAGTCGAGTGCCTCCGCACCATCGCGCACCACGGTGACCTCATTGGCGATGTTGCACTGCTTCAAGGCCGCCAGGGTCAACTCGATGTCGTTGGAATTGTCCTCGACGAGGAGGATAGGCCGTAGATCGTTCATGTGTTCGTTTGCTGGTTCGGAAGCGCAAAGGTAAAGCGCGCCCCCTGGTTAATCGTGCTGTGGGCCTCGATTCGCCCACCGTGTTTTTCCACAATCCGCTTGGAGAGCGCAAGACCGATGCCGGTTCCTTCGAAATCCTCGGGCCTGTGCAATCGCTGAAAGACGCCGAACAGCTTACCCACATACTCCATCTCGAAGCCCACGCCATTATCCGAAACCGTATACACCGTTTCGTCGCCAACGACCTCGCCCGTGATCCGGATCACTGCGGGATCGGCGTGCCGCGAATATTTGGCGGCATTGTCCATCAGATTGAACAAGGTTTGGCGCAGGTAGTTCTGATCGCCCCATGCACGGGGCAAACGATCGACCTGCCATTCGATCCGCCTGTCTTTGTTGGCGAAAGTGATCGTCTGACGGGCCTCATCCACCAGCTTGTTCATATCGACGTCACCGTGCGACAGCGCTGCGCGCCCGAGATGCGAAAACCGCAGCAGGTCATCCACCAGCGTGCCGGCCGTGATGGCTGCCGCGACGATATTGGCCAGATAGTGCTGCGAGGTCTCGTCCAGCCCGGTGGCGCGACGCTTCAATAATTCTGCGAAGCCCGCAATATGCCGGAACGGCGCCCGCAGATCGTGCGATACGGAATAGGAAAACGATTCGAGCTCGGCATTGCTGCGTTCGAGTTCGTCCGTCATTTCGGCGCGTTCTTCGGCGCGCAGCAGAACGAAGCTGATCAGCGCATTACGCAGATCGGCCACCGCCTCGACCTCCGATGCTCGCCAGGGCACGGAGCGCTGACGCAGTTGCTCCTGCCAGGCAGCAAACGACTTGCGCGGATGCAGCCGACCGTTGGACGGGTCCATCGGCTTGTGTGGATCGCCGCTCCATTTCACTGTGCGCACGACTTCGGGGCGAAACCAGAGGATGAAACTGGCGTGCAGCTGCGAAATCGGCACGGCGATCAAACCGCTGGCCTTGTCGGCAAAGGCGTCGGCGCCCGGCATCGCGCCGCTCAGATGATCGGTGGCGAAGGGGCGCTCGATCGCCTGGTGCTCAAGCCAATCCACAATGGCGGCGATCTGCGCCACAGAGGGCGTTTCGCCGGCTACATCGATGCGGCCCTGATCGACGATGGCCACGCCCTGCGCATTGGCGAGCCGCAACCACAAATCGGGCGTTTCGGTCATGCCGATCTGCAGGGACGAGGCCCGGGACAGCTTGGCCACCAACTCGGTTTCGATGTGTTTGGTGGCGAGACGGCGGGCATTTTCCAGCACCCGGTGCGTGGCACCGATCTGCTGCGCGACGATGCGTCCCAGAAACTCGCACGCCGCCCTCACCTGGGGCCCGACGGCCTTGGCTGTAGCGTTATGGCATGAGATGAGTCCCCACAAGCGCCCGTCGATCACCAGCGATACCGACATCGACGCCATCGTGCCCATGTTGCGCATGTACTCCACGTGCACCGGGGACACGCTGCGCAGATTCGCCGCCGACAAATCGATCGGCGCGCCGTCCAGTAGTGCCGGCGTCAGCGGCACCGGCGCATAGTCGGCATTGGGAATCAGGCGGACCCGATTCGAGACATAGAGTTCGCGCGCCTGCGGCGGGATATCGCTCGCGGGGAAGCGATGGTCCATGAACCCGGGCAGCGTACCGTCGCCGTTTTCACCGATGACCGTGCCGTGCCCATCCTCATCGAAGCGATACACGAGCACGCGGTTGTAGCCTGTGATGCCGCGGATTTCCTCGGCCGCTTTGGCGGCGATGGCGCCGATGCCCGATTCCGGCTCCAGATTGTCCAAAAAAGTGCGCATCCGCGGGTAAAGCGCCTCGAGCGTTTCCGTATCGCGCGGTTGCACCACTTCAAATTCGCACAGCAAGCCCTGGGAGGTGCGGTGGACAGCCAGTTGGAACGAATGGTTGTTGAACGCAATGGCGCGCACGAAGTGCGTCTCGCCAGATTGGGCCCAGGTGGCCACGGCGTCGAGCACCAGCTGCGCCTCGGCCGCATTGTTGCCGACGTGCAGACACTCTCCCACAGCAGCGCAATGCCCAAGCATCTCGGCGCAATTCGCACTTGCGCTCAGGACGCGCAGCGCCGTGGGCTCCACCAGCACCACCGCACCGTGCGGCTGCACGGCGCCTGGAATGCGGATCGGCTCCTCGGCGCATTGATCGATAGCGGTCGGATTGAGCGAGAACGAGATAAATCTTCCCCTGATAGATGGCGGCAAGCGTGCATACGAGGCGGCGACGACCACGGATGCGCAAAAGCTGAAAGGATACCGTACCAACGATTTCCAACTTGCAACAAAACACGTCGGAAACCTCCTTATTCCCCTGGCCTTCACCTGACAAAAGGTTTAAATTGCCGTGCTTGTAATTTTCGTGAAAGGTTTTACAGAACGGCCCGGAGCCGTCGCTTTCACAGCCTGTGCCACCGTGTGGGGAGGGGCCTGGGTCAAACGATTCGTTTGAATGCAGTATTTGGAGAAGCAAAGAAGTGATGTTCAAGAAAACCGCAGCAGCAATCCTCTTATCGTTCCCGTTGTATGCCGTACCGATGGCCGCCCACAGTGCCGCCGGCCCCGTGGTGGCCCACGGCACCACGCCCACGATGGGCAGCGTGCTCACCGACGGCGCCGGCAAGACGCTCTATGTGTTGTTGAGCGATTCCAAGAACGCCGATGAGCAGAAGGCCGCGCTCGCCGCCTGCGACAAGGCCTGTCAGGACAAATTCATACCGGTAGCGACCACCGGCCGCCCGTTGGGACTAGCGGTGATCCCGGGATTCCTCGGTAGCGTCAAGGGTGCCAGCGGCGCCGAGCAAGCCACCTTCCGCGGCTGGCCGCTCTATACGTTTGCCGACGACACGGCGAAAGGTCAGGTCAACGGCCAAGGGTTCAAGCAAGCCGCTTATGTGATCTCGCCCGTCGGCGAAGTCAACCGCGCCGCCCCCAAGGCTGTGGCCCGCGCGGGTGCAGCCGTTGCGAAAAAACCGGTCGACACGGCATTGATGCCGATCGGCCAGGAAAAATACGCAGCCACCTGTGCCGGCTGCCACGGCGCCAACGGTCAAGGCGCATTCGGCGCCGCGCTCGCGGGCTTTGCGCGATTGGGCGAAGACGACGCGTTCATCAAGCAGATCCTGATCGGCAGCGGCGATATGCCCGGCTTTGCCGGCGCGATGGACGATCGCGAGATCGCCGCCGTGGCGACCTACGCGCGCAACAGCTGGGGCAACGAGTTCGGCGGCATCACGCCCGAACAAGTCAAGGCCCTGCGCTGATTTCGTCTTCTCGACCCTTCGTTAGAACACTAAGCGCGGCCCGCCGCGACGCTGCCGGCACCGTCCGGCTCGCGCGCCGCCGACGCCAATGGAGCTTTACATGAAATTGCTGAATCTGATTCTGGCCGCCAGCGCCGGCATCCTGATTGCGCCCACGGTTACCGCCGCCGACGCGCAGAAATTCAATCCGATCACCGACAAGGACATCCTCGAGCCGTCGCCCAACGACTGGCTGATGTGGCGTCGCACGGTCGACAACCAATCGTTCAGTCCGCTCAAGCAGGTGACCACCGAGAACGTGAAGTCGCTGCAAATGAAATGGTCGTGGGCCCTGCCCGACACGGGTCTGCAGGAAATGGCGCCGCTCGTGCATGACGGCGTGATGTATCTGGGCATCAACCGCGGCATCGTGCAGGCGCTGGACGCCACCACCGGCGACATGCTGTGGGAACACCGCCAGGCATTGCCCGAATTCAAGGGCGGCTACCAGGCCAGCCAGCAAGACCGTCAACGCAACAACATCGCGTTGTACAAGGACAAGGTCTACCTGACGACGCCCGACGCCAAGATCGTGGCGCTGGATGCCAAAACCGGCAAGGTCGTGTGGGACGTGCAGGCGCACGATTGGGAAAAGGGCTTCAGCTACACGGCCGGCCCCCTGGTCATCAACGGCAAGATCTTCACGGGCATTTCGGGCTGCAGCATCACCGGCACGGCCGGCGGCTGCTTCATCACGGCGCACGACGCCGAGACGGGCAAGGAATTGTGGCGCCTGAACACCCTCTCCAGCGATGTGGATCCCGCGATCGACAAGACCTGGGGCGGCTTGCCGCGCGAGAACCGCTATGGCGGCTCTCCGTGGATCACGGGCGCCTACGACGCCAAGCGCAACATGCTGTACTGGGGCGTGGGCATGCCCGCACCGTGGTCGGAACAACTGCGCGGCTCGGGCGACGGCTCGGCGCTGTACACCAACTCGACCCTGGCGATCGATGCCGACACCGGCGCGGTCAAGTGGTATTACCAGCACCTGCCGCGCGACGACTGGGACTTGGATAGCCCGTTCGAACGCGTGCTGGTCAACAGCGAAATCGCGCCGAAAGCGGCCGACGTGAAGTTTCTGGCCAAGGACGTGAAGCCGGGTCAGAAGTACGACGTCATCGTCACGGTGCCGGGCAAGTACGGCACGGCGTTCGTGCTCGACCGCGACACGGGCAAGCTGCTGTGGGCACGCGACACGGCCTATCAAAACGTGATCAAGGGCTATACGGATGACGGCCATGCCATCACCAACGATGCCCTGATCGCCAAGAAGCTCGACGATTCCCCGCTGATCTGCGGCGGACGCGGGCTGGGCAAGCTGTGGATGGCCGGCGCCTACAGCCCGTTGAACAACACGTTCTACGTGCCGTTGAGCGAATCGTGCCGCACGATCACCCCGCGTCCGACCGAAATGCGCGAAGGCGAAATCATCGGCATGCAGTCGTCGGGCAAGTCGCAATACGCGCCGGGCGAAGACAGCACCGGCCGCATCTACGCGGTGGATGTGAAGACGGGCAAGATCACGTGGGTGCGCAAGCAGAAGCCGATTTTCAGCTCGTCGTTGCTGGCAACGGCCGGCGGTCTCGTGTTCGGCGGCGACAGCGCCCGCGAATTCTCGGCTTTCGACCAGAAGACCGGCAAGACGCTGTGGAGCATCAAGCTGAACACGACGATCGGCGGTCACCCGACCACCTATAGCGTGAACGGCAAGCAATACATCGCCGTACCCACGGGTCCGAACGCGCAAACGGCTGCTGCCGCCGCAATCGATCCCGAACTGAAGAAGATCACCGAAGGCGGTAACTCGCTATTCATCTTCGCGCTGCCGTAAGGCAGCCCCGCCCTCCCCGCGCTAGCCGATCTGTTCGGCCAATGGCGCGGGGGGCGCGGACGCGTCCTGCGCGGCGTGCCACGCCGCCAGACCGCCCAATAGCGCATAGGCGCGGCGCACGCCGCTGCGCTGCAGCCGTTCGGCCAGCAAGGCCGCCGAGATTTCATTTGGACAGGCGCAATAAATCACCAAGTGGGTATCGTCATCGATCGCCGGCAAGCGATCGAGGGCGACTTCCTGCGTGACGGCAATGGCGCCCGGAATGGCCGGCAAGGCATCGTCGGCGCCACGCACATCGAGCACCACGACCGGCGCGCCCGCGGCACACAATGCCTGCAGGTCGGTCACCGAAAGCCGCGGAATACGCCGGCTGCGCCGCAACAGCCCACGCCGACGCCAGAATCGCCACGCGATGAACGCGGCCAGCGCGCCCACGACGATCGCGATGCCGATGGGCACATAGCTGGCCAACAGGGCCAGCATGATCTGCACGGTGTCTTGAAACACGATACCCAGCATCAGGGCCGATGCGACCCAGATCGCCGAACCCGCCAGGTCATAGAGCAGAAAGGTGCGGTAGCGCGTGCCGACGGTGCCTGCCATCAGGGTGGACAGCGCGCCGGCGCCAGGTAGAAATTTTGCGATCAGCAGAATCTTCGGGCCGACCTGAAGATACAGGTGCGTGCTCTTGCGGATGCAGGTGTCGGGCGACATCGATACCCTGCAAATCGTGCTCATCATCCATGCGCCATACCGCCGGCCGGCAAAATACCAAGCCGAATCGGCCACCACACAGGCCAGCACACCCAGCGCCAGAATCACGCCCGGCGTGGCGGTCACGGCATCCAGCGATAGTGCGCCTGCCACCACGAGCGACGGATAGGCAGGCACCGGCAGCCCGGCCTGCTCGACCAGCACGTTGAGAAACAACAGCCACAGCGCCTGGTTCGACAGCAGGGCATGAAGGACGTCCATCGCACATTCCTAATCAGTGAGCGTGAATTATCCGCCTCGCTCGATCGCCCACTGCCAATGCCGTCACGGCGATCAGGGTCTCTTGCGCGGCCGGGCCACGTCTGCCTAAAATCGATCCTGCAGATCTCCTGCCAACCGGACCATTCGCCCATGCGCTTCTAAGCCCTTTCAAGTTTTTCTCGTGTTATCGCTGCGCTTTCGCGCGGTACGACGACGTGTGCAACACCTTGTCTGGAGCTTCGTGCCTTGGCCGACCTCAACCCGCGAGCGGCAGCGCTCGTCATCGCTGCCCCCAACCACCCTCCCACCGATCGCTCGGCCCCCGAGACCTTTGCCGCCGCGTTGCGGCATGTGACGTTGCGCGCGCCCGACGGCCGCGTGCTGCTCGACGATCTCGACCTGCATCTGCCTGCCGCACGCGCTGGCCTGGTGGGCCGCAATGGCACCGGAAAAAGCATGCTGGCGCATCTGCTGACCGGGGCCGTCTTGCCCGATGCGGGCAAGGTCGTGCGCACCGTATCCGTGGCGTACGTGCCGCAGACGATCGTGCCCGGGCCGCAGGATACGGCGGCTTCATTGGCCGGTCTGGATGCCGTGTTTGCCGCGCTCGATCGCGTCGAACGCGGCATCGCCCATGCTGCCGATCACGAGCTGCTGGAAGGCCGGTGGGACATGACGGCGCACTGGGCGCGCAGTGTGGCCGCTGCTGGATTGCGCCCCCTCGATCCCAGTGCGGCCGCGACCACGTTGAGCGGCGGCGAATGCACCCGCGTGGCGCTGATCGGCGCCTTGCTGTCGGAGGCGGGGATGCTGATCCTTGACGAACCCACCAACCATCTCGATGCGCCCGCACGCGACTGGTTGCGCACGCAGCTGAAACGGTGGCGCGGCGCGGCGCTCGTCGTCAGCCATGACCGGGAGCTGCTCGACGACATGGACCGCATCCTGGAGTTGTCGCCAGCCGGGCTGCGCAGTTATGGCGGCAACTACAGCGCGTACCGCGACGCACGCCTGGCGGAGGACGACGCGGCGCACGCCGCATTGGCCCATGCGCGCAACGCCCGCCGCGTGGCCGACCGCACACGCCACAAGCAGCACGATGCGCAACTGAAACGCCAGGAGCGCAACACCCAAGCCGCCAGGACCGCCAACCTGCCCGCGATCGTACTGGGCCGACGCCGCGACAACGCGCAAGCGCATGCCGGGCGCGAACACGCGCGCGAAACCGCTGCGCAAATGCAACTGATGGAAGCCGTACGCGCCGCGGCGGCAGACGTAAACGCCACCGCCGAGGTGGCGTTGCTGTTGCCTGACACAACCGTCCCTGCGGGACGCCGCGTGGCCGAGCTGATCGATGCCGTGCCACCGTACCCAGATGACGCGCCCCCGCTCACGCTGACGCTCGTCGGTCCCATGCGCGTGGGGCTTGCGGGCCCCAACGGCAGCGGCAAAACCACGCTTTTGCGCCTGCTCGAAGGCTCGCTCGCGCCGCGCGCCGGGCGATGCGCCACCTTCGTACCGACGGCCACACTGGATCAGCATGCGCACGCCTTGCTCGCGCCCGAGCACACGCTGCTCCAGCAATTGGCGATCTGGGAGTGCCCGTTGCCCGACGGCGTACTGCGCAGTCATCTCGCCTTGCTGGGTCTCACGGCCGAACACGTCAACCGGCCGTCCGGCACCTTGAGCGGTGGCGAGCGGTTGAAAGCGGCGTTGGCCTGTGCGCTCTGGCGCAAGCACCCCGCGCAGTTGCTGTTGCTGGATGAACCCACCAATCATCTCGACCTGCCTTCTGTCGCGGCATTCGAATCGGCGCTGACGCACTTTTCAGGGGCAATGGTGGTCGTGTCGCACGACAGGCGGTTTCTGGACGCGTTGAATCTGACGCATCGGCTGGCACGCATCGACCACGCGTGGGTCATGCAGGCGGTATGACATCAAAGATGGTGCAGCATGCGTAGCGACCGCGCGTCTTGTTCACGCTGAATCTCGATCTGATGCATCAGCCAGGGCGGCGCGCCCACGTCACGCAAGGTGTCGCCGTCCAGATGCTGCAATTCGGTCATGGCTTCGGTCCAGGCACCATAGGGCCGCGGGGCGAAGATCGCGATGATCCGCCGCCATATTCGTACGAGCGCGCTGGGTGTGCCGTGCGCTGCGGGGGCGGGGGCAGCGGCTGGGCCGCCGCATGCGGCCACATTGGCGGGGATAAAAGCCATGATGTTCTCCTCGATGAACCATGTGGTAAGACTATTCGCCCAAACTCGTGTCGAAAAGCGCATTGTTCTACCCTACTTGGTCGGCTATGCTTACCAGTCCGCACTTACGGCGTTGCCATGTCCCGCCTGCCACTTGCCACCCTGCCCGCCTTCCGCGCCGTCGCCGAACTGGAAAATCTGCGTGCGGCCGCCGATCGTCTGCACCTCACGCACAGTGCCGTGAGCCAGCAGATTCGCGTACTGGAAACGCAGTTGGGGTTTGCGGTATTCGACCGCGGCGGGCGTCGGATCAAGCTGAACGCGGCCGGCCGGGTGCTGCTGCACAGTGTGCAAGGCGCGCTGACCCAGTTGGACGACGGCGTGCACGCGGCCGCGCAGGCGGCATGTGGCCTGGAGCAGCGACTGCGCGTGTCGGTGTTGCCGTCATTTGCGCAACGCTGGCTGCTGCCACGCATGCACCGCTGGCGCGATCGCCATCCCAAACTTGCCTTGGAGATCGACGCGTCGCAACAGCCCGTCGATTTGCAGCGCGAAGGCTTTCACGTCGCGCTGCGTCAAGGTGCCGGGCCCTGGGCCAATCTGATGTCGGAACGGTTGTTCGAAGGCGCGATGCCGCTGATCGTGGTGGGCTGCGCCATCGACGCGCGGCGCTTGTTGGGCGAACCCGCCGAAGCACTGCTGGGTGAACCGTTGCTGGGCGACGCGGAGGTGTGGCGCGCCTGGTTCGCTGCGGCCGGCGTGCGCGCGAACGTTACCCCGGTTGCGGTGTTCAACGACAGCGGCATGATGCTGCAGGCCGCGGAGCAAGGACTGGGACTGGCGTTGACGCGCGAGTTGCTGGCCGCCGACGCCTTGCACGCCGGGCGTCTACTGCGGCTCTCGCCGATATCGGTGGAGTATGACGTGGGGCACACCTACCACTTCGTTTATCCGCCCAACCTGCAAACGTGGCCGCCCCTGATTGCGTTTCGCACGTGGATACGCGACGAGCTGGCGTTGTCGCAGCAACGTTTGGAAGAAAACGCGCCGGCGGCTATGCCCCGTTGAATACCGGCATCTGCGTTTCGATTCGCCGCAGCAGTTCATCGGCGGCGCGCGACAACGGCCGGCCCAGGCGCACCATCAACCGGCATTCGGGCTCGCGGGCCGCCTTGTGATCCAGCGGAATGAGCACCAGATCGCCGTCGGCAATTTCGCGTGTGACGCCGATATTGGTCATTAACGCCACGCCCGCGCCGCTCATCACATATTGCCTCACCACCGCCAACGAGTTCGTGGTCAATGCCGGTGAAAGATGAATCTTTTCGGCAAACTCGATCACATCGGCGATCCGTCGCAAGCCATACGGCGCCGTCATCAGCGCCAACGGATACTTCAACGCCTGATCAAGTGTGATGGCGCCGCGGTTGCGGGTGAGCGGATGGCCGCGCCCCACCAGCACATCCACGGGCAAACCGCGTCGCATCCGGCAGCGGATCTCGGGATGCGTGGGCGGGTTGAACGCGATGCCGATATGCGCGCGATCGGTGCGCACGGCTTCGACCACCTCATTGACCGACTCGACGTTGATGCCGATCTTGATGCTGGGATGTTCGAGGCAGAACGGTCCCACGACGTGCTGCATCAAGGTGTCGATCACGCCCTCGCTGATCGCCATGTTCACATGGCCGCGTTGCATGCCGCGCAGCTCCTGCAACCGGTCGGCCAGATGCTCGTGCTGGGCGCGATAGCCGCGCAGAAAGTCTTCCAGCATCTCCGCCGCTTCAGTTGGCACCAGCCCGCGCGCGCGGCGCTCGAAAAGCGGCAGTCCCACTTCCTTTTCAAGCAGTTGAATCTGCCGGCTGATGACCGACGGCGCGGTATTGAGCACATCGGCCGCGCCGCGGATCGACCCACAGGCGATCACTTCATGGAAATACCGCAACCGGGTTTGACTGATGTCCTGCATGCGTACCGCGCCTTGTTCGACTGTTGCCCTGAAAGCAACGATAAGTGATTGCCGTGGTCATTGTCTATAACAGCGATCTTGCTCACCATGCGCCATTCGCCTCGCCAGAATCACATCAGTAAAAAGGGAAAACCGATGGCCTCCACCTCCGCCGCGCTGCACGCGGATCAGCCCGCGTCCGACGCCGAAACGCGCGCGCTTTATCGCAAGATCGGCTGGCGCCTGCTGCCGTTCCTGCTGCTTTGCTACACCTTTGCCTACCTGGATCGTGTCAATATCGGCTTTGCGAAACTCCAGATGCAGGCCGACATCGGCATCAGCGACGCGGTGTACGGCCTGGGCGCCGGTATCTTTTTCCTGGGCTATGTGATGTTCGAGGTGCCCAGCAACCTGTTGTTGGTAAAGATCGGCGCGCGCAAAACGATCAGCCGCATCATGGTGCTCTGGGGCGCCACCTCGGCCTCGATGCTCTTCGTGCAAGGCGAATACAGCTTCTACGCCCTGCGCTTTCTGCTCGGCATCTTCGAGGCAGGCTTTGCGCCCGGCATGATCTTCTATCTCACCTACTGGTACACGCAAAAGCGCATGGCCGGCGTGATGGCGGTCGTGATGTGCGCCGGCCCCATCGGCGGCATGTTCGGCGGGCCGGCATCGGCGTGGATCATGACGCGTTTCAACGGCGCGCACGGGCTCGAAGGCTGGCAATGGATGTTTCTGATCGAAGGCCTGCCCTGCATGGTGCTGGGCGCCATCGCCTTCTTCTACATGGTCGACAAACCGCAAGATGCCAAGTGGCTTTCGGCACGCGAAAAGACGCTGCTCGAACGCGACATCGGCGCGCGCAGCAGCGGGCAGGTCAAGCACGCGTTTCGCGATGTGCTTAAGGATCGCGGCGTATACGCCCTGGCCGCCACCTATTTCTGTTTGATCTGCGGGATCTACGCCGTGAGCTTCTGGCTGCCCACGTTGCTGCAAGCCACCGGCATCAAGGACACGATGCAGATCGGCCTGTATTCCGCCCCGCCCTATGTGGCCGCCATCATCGTGATGGTGTTGCTGGCACGCAGTTCGGACCGCATGCGCGAACGCCGCTGGCACGTGGCGCTGCCCGCCATCGCCGGGGGCGCGGCGCTTTGCCTGGCGACGGCCTTTCCGCAGCATTTCGTGTTCTCGATGATCGCCATCGCGGTGGCAACGGCATTGATGTGGGGCGCCTATACGGTGTTCTGGGCCGTGCCGTCGCAGTACCTTAAAGGCGAAGCGGCCGCGGGCGGCATTGCGCTCATCAACAGCATCGGCTTGCTTGGCGGCTTTCTCAGCCCCTCGTTGATCGGGTGGATCAAGCAGAGCACCGGGTCGCTGAACGCCGGTCTGTATTTCATCGCCGCCCTGCTCGTGGTCGGCGCTATTCCGATTATCCTCACCAAACACGCCCGCTAACGAAGTTCACGGAGTCGATATGCACATTCTCGTTGCTGGCTTTCAGCATGAAACCAATACCTTTGCGCCGTCGCAGGCCGATTACAAGAACTTCGTCAATGGCGAAGGCATGCCCGCCCTGGCCCGCGGTGCCGACGTCATGCCGCTGGCCGATACCAACATTCCCGCCGGCGGCTTCATCAAGGCCGCCATGGCGGCCGGCCACACGATCGAGCCTGTGATCTGGGCTGCGGCCAGCCCTGCGGCGCACGTCACGCGCAACGCCTACGAACGCATCGCCGGAGAAATCGTGGCGGCCGTGAAGGAGAAGACGTACGACGCGATCTATCTGGATCTGCATGGTGCCATGGTCACGGTCGACGCCGACGATGGCGAAGGCGAATTGCTCAAACGCGTGCGCGCCGCGATCGGCCGCGAGATCCCCGTCGTCGTCAGCCTGGATCTGCACTCGAACACCACAGCCGGGATGCTGAACGATGCGACAGCGCTCGTGGCCTATCGCACCTATCCGCATGTGGACATGGCCGAAACCGGCCGCCTGGCGTTCGTGCTCCTCGAAGACATCGTGGCGGCAGCCGCGCCCCTGCATACGCATGTGCGCCGTCTGCCGTTCCTGATTCCCATCAACGGCATGTGTACGCTGCTCGAGCCGGCGCAAGGCATCTACGCGCAACTCGAACAACTCGAGCAACGCCCCGGTATCGTGTCGCTGTCGTTTACGCCGGGCTTTCCGGCCGCCGACTTCGACGAGTGCGGCCCGGTGGTCTGGGGCCACGGCACGGATGCCGCCGCCGTGCAGGCTGCCGTCGAAGAACTCTACGACGCCGTGGCGGCCGCCGAGCCGCAGTGGGCAGTCGAGTTTCTGGCTCCCGCCGAGGCCGTCGGCCAGGCTCAGCAGATCGCGGCAAACGCCTCGCGTCCGGTGGTGATTGCCGATACGCAAGATAACCCGGGCGCGGGCGGCGACTCGAACACCACCGGCATGCTGCGCGCGCTCGTCGACGCCGATGCCCAGGGCGCGGCGATCGGCTTGATCTGCGATCCCCTCGCCGTGGCGCAAGCGACGGCGGCCGGCGTGGGCCAAACGCTAACGCTCACGCTGGGCGGTCAGTCGGGTGTGCCCGGCGACTCGCCGTTTACGGGCACCTTCAAGGTGGAAACGCTGGGCGACGGCAAAACCCGATTCGACGGCCCGATGATGCATGGCGTGCAGGTCAATGTGGGCCCGGTGGCGGGATTAAGCATCGGCGGCGTGCGCGTGGTGGTGAGCTCGGGCAAGTCGCAGATGCTGGATCGCAATCTGTTTCGCATCGGCGGGGTGGATCCCGACACCATGCAGATTCTGGTCGTGAAGAGCTCGGTGCATTTCCGGGCCGACTTCCAGCCCATCGCCGAAAAGGTGCTGGTGGCCAAGGCGCCCGGCCCCATGAAGGCCGATTCCGCTGACCTCCCGTGGCAACGATTGGCGGCTGGTATCCGCATCCGTCCCTTGGGCGCGCCGTTTGCGCCATCGAGCGACTTGCGGTGATTACCGCCCCGTCCTAAGCTGGCGCTGTCCGTTCCGAGACACGTGCGGACGGCGACCTACAGGACACGATGCCATGCGTTTGGACGACTCAAGAGAAAGCAGCAATGTCGAAGACCGCCGCGGCAGCGGACCGCGCATCGGGCGCGGCGGCAGCATCGGCATTGGCGGCATCGTGCTGGCGCTGGTCGCCATGTACTTTGGCGTGGACCCTTCCGTGGTGCTCAACATGGCCGAAGGGCCGCAAACGCAGCAGCAGGAATCACGGCCCATTCCGGCCAACGATCCCCAGGCGCAGTTCGTTGCCCGGGTGCTGGGCGAGACCGAAGACACGTGGCGTGCCGTCTTCAAAGAGCAAACCAACGGCAGCTATCGCGACCCCGGCCTGGTGCTTTTTACCGGCGCCACGCCCACGGCCTGCGGCACCGGCCAGTCGGCCATGGGGCCGTTCTACTGCCCCGCCGATCAAAAGGTGTACATCGATCTGAGCTTCTTCAGCGAATTGCAGAAAAAGCTCAATGCGCCGGGCGACTTTGCCCAAGCCTATGTGATCGCCCACGAAGTGGGCCACCACGTGCAAACGCTGCTCGGCACCTCGGCCAAGGTCGATCAACAGCGCCGGCAGGTGTCGCAGCAGCAGGCCAACCAATTGTCGGTTCGCATGGAACTGCAGGCCGATTGCTATGCGGGCATCTGGGCCAACAAGGCTCAGGCCGCACGCAAGATTCTGGATGATGGCGACATCGCCGAAGGCATGAACGCGGCCAGCGCCGTGGGCGACGACACCCTGCAACGCCGCAGCCAGGGCCGCGTGGTGCCGGATGCCTTCACGCACGGCTCATCCGCCCAGCGCGTGGCGTGGTTCAAACGCGGCTGGGAGTCCGGCCAGATGCGCAACTGCGACACGTTCGCCGCCAACGCGATGTGATCGCACGCGACCCGGCATCGTGCGATGTCGGGCCGTGCTGCGTGCGACGCAGCCTTGGGGCCAGGCCTACAGGGATGCCGCTTCGGTAGCCACCCCGTTCACGTCAGCCTCATGCTCGGACGCCTGCGACGCCAGGGCGCGCCGATAGTCGGCCAACTCGGCCACCGTCAGTGCCACCAGGCCATGCACCGCCGCATAGCGCGCAATCGCGTCGCCCCGCATCATCGTGCCGTCAGGGTTCATCATTTCGCACAACACGGCAGCCGGGCGCAGACCGGCCAGCACGGCCAGGTCGACTGAGCCTTCCGTGTGCCCGCGGCGCGCCAGCACGCCATCGGGTTGCGCCCGCAACGGAAACACATGCCCCGGGCTGACGATGCTGCCCAACGGTGCCGCGCGATCGAGCGCCGTGCGGATCGTGGTGGTGCGATCCAATGCGGACACACCCGTGGTAACGCCCGAACGCGCTTCGATCGACACGGTAAAGGCGGTGCCGTGACGGCTTTCGTTATTGGGCACCATCGGCCGCAGTTGCAGTCGCTCAAGATCTTCGTCGCCCAGGCACAGGCACACGATGCCGCTGCAATCGCGAATCAACTGGGCCATCACGGGAACGGTAATTTTCTCGGCCGCCACGATCAGGTCGGCTTCGTCTTCGCGGTCGAAGTCGTCCATCAAAATGACCGGACGGCCGATGCGCAGATGCTGCAAGGCACGCGCCAACCGCATCTCAAACGGCTGAGCAGCGATGGTGGCGTGTAGCGGAGGGGTAGCGGTAAAACTGGACATTGAAACGCTCTCGCAAAAGTCAGTGGCGAAAAACGTTTCAGGGCTGCGTGACTGGCCGCGCCCATAGGAAAAGATGCCGGGCAAATACCGGCATCCGCACCTGTGGCGCAAGGCTCATCTTCTCTCATCCGGACTATACCGTCGGCTCTGGTATCTCACCAGATCTGCTGACCCCGCACTCGTGGAAGTGCGGGCGCTCGCGGGCTTTGCCCCTGGGGGCTTACCGCCGGTGGGGAATCTCACCCCGCCCTGAAGACGCATAACGAGCCGAAGGATTCGGCCCGCGTCGAGGTTAGATCGAAAGACGGCAGGGCGTCAAACGCGCATTGGACATAAGCATATGGCGTGGCGCCACGCGTCCGCGTCGTCGTAGCCCGTGGCCGTAGCTGTAGCCGGCGTCAATCTTTGCAACCAAATAAAGTGCGCGCCATCGCTGCTCATTGCCGAATTTTCCGTTTTCAGGCGCGGTATTTGCCTAAGTCGGACTACGCGGGCGACGACTCCCTCATCGGCCATCCGCCAAAAATCAGATCCCGTATTCCTGGAGAAGTCATGTCTATGCGTTCATCCGTACCCGCCCAAACGACCGCACGTCGGCCCTTTGCGCGTCCGTTCATCCTGCTTGCCGGCGTGGCCGCCATCGCCAGCCTCGCCGCCTGCAGCGCCCCAGCCGACAAGCCCTCGCCCGTGGCCAATGCCGTGGCCAATACGTCGGCCGCGCTGCGCGCCGACGACGATATGAAAACGGTGCTCGATGCTTTCGCTGCACTCGATCCCAAGGCGATCGAGAAGATCAGCGTGACCGAAGCGCGGGCGCAGCCTACGTTTGCCGACGCCGTGAACAGCGTGCTGCGCCAACAAGGCCGCGATACGTCGCCCACCGCGCTCGTGCCGGGCGTGACCTCGCGCGACACCACGATCAAGACCGCCGCCGGCGCCCTGCCGGTGCGCATCTTCACGCCACAAGGTAAAGGCCCCTTCCCCGTGATCGTGTACTTCCACGGTGGTGGCTGGGTGATCGCCGACAAGGCGGTGTACGACGGCGGCGCGCGCGGCTTGGCCAAACAGGCCAATGCCGTGGTGGTGTCGGTCGACTATCGCCGCGCGCCGGAGGCGAAGTTTCCCGCCGCTTGGGATGACGCCTTGGCGTCGTATCGTTGGGTCGCGCGCAATGCCAAATCGATCAAGGGCAATCCGAAGCAACTGGCCCTGGCCGGCGAAAGCGCGGGCGGCAACCTTGCCGTGGCCACAGCCGTGGCGGCACGCGATGCGGGCCTGACCGCGCCGATGCACGTGCTGGCGGTATATCCGGTAGCCCAAACCGGCAGCCTGAATACGCCGTCGTACATCGAAAACGCCATGGCCAAACCGCTCAATCGTCCGATGGTCGAGTGGTTCCTAGACAAGCTCTTGAAGAGCCCCGCCGACAAGGAAGATACGCGACTGGACCTGGTGCATGCCAACCTGACGGGCCTGCCGGCAACCACCATTATCAACGCGCGGCTCGACCCGTTGCGCAGCGATGGCGCACAGTTGGAAGATGCATTGCGCCGCGCCGGTGTATCGGTCGAGCGCAAGGATTACGAAGGCGTGACGCACGAGTTCTTCGGCGGCGCGGCAGTGATCCAGAAGGCCCAGGAAGCACAGACGTACGCCGGTGAACGTTTGAAGCAGTCGTTCGGCAACTAAGGCGATCGCGCGGGCTCGCGCCTGCACCTGGCAAAGCACGGCCCACTGAACATGTGGGCCGCTTTTTTAACGGGCGTTGCCACCGGGGCATGCCTCAAGATGGCCGGCCGCAACCTTAAAAACGATGCCGGATGCCCGCCGCATACTGCGACTCGTGCCAGTTTGCGTCATGCCAGGCGCCCTTCATATAGCCGTAGATCGCGTAGAGGTTGGTGCGTTTGGTCAGGTCGTAGCCGTAGCCGATCGAATACACCTGCTGACGGTGCGTGGCATCGTCGCGCGCAAGTGCACCGCTCGAACGCGGCATGCTGGCTTGCCATGAGGCGAGCATCGTACCCGCACCGATGCGCCACGCCGCACCCACCATGGCGCCATCGACCGTGCTGCCGGGAAAATAGGCGCGTTGGCCCGGCGACACGACGCCGGGAAGGGTCGACCCATTGCGCATGATCGACCATGCGGCGTACAGCGTGACGGGATTCAGACGCCACTTGCCGGCAAGCGTTGCCGCGTAAGGCTGTTCATCGCCACCGGCCGCGCGCATGGCAGTTTCCTGTGTGGTGCCCTGGCCCCAGTGCGCGCCTTCGTAAGTGGCCGTGAGCGCATAGGCATCGCGGTCGTACACGACCGCCCCGCTCATGAGCTTGCTGGAGGTCGGGGTGCGGTAACCCTGGCCGTCGTAGCTGAAACTGTAGTCCACGCCTGCGCGCAGGCCGCCGATGGTGGGCGTCCAATACGCCACGGTGTTGTCGGCCCGATTGGCGTTGTAGGGTAAGAGCGTGGTTTGCGCACCCGTGATCAGATACGACCCCAGAAACGCGTCGAAGTCGGCCAATGTGAGCGAGGAAGCAGACGTCTGGCGACCCAGACGCCATTCACCCCAATTGCCGGAAAGCCCCAGCCAGGCTGCGCGGCCGAACAAGCGGCTCCCTTGCGCCGACCGGCCTTCGTTCGCGAGAAAGCCACTTTCCAGAACGAAGTTGGCGCGGGTGCCGCCACCGAGATCTTCACTGCCGCGCAGGCCCCAGCGCGACCCGGACTGCACGCCGGACAGCATCTTCAGCGACGTGCCATCGTTCTGGCTCGAGATGCCGCCCACACTCAGATCGACCACGCCATACAGCGTGACACTGCTGGATTGCGCGTGAACCGTGCAGGCTACGCACGCCGCCAGGCCGGCGGCCATCCGCGAAAGTACCGTCATCGTGAGCGGCCCTTTACAGATACTTGAGCCAGGCGATATCGCGGCGGCGCGACTTCAGCCGCCCGAAAGCGCGCACCGGCCAGTACATCGCGATCGCCAGCAGCACTGTGATCACCCAGATCGTACCGATGCTGTTCACACCGAAGAACTTGCCTTGATCGAGTCCCCAGATCGCCACGCAACCCAGGTAGAGCGCCTTGAGCACGTACAGGTGCACCACGTAAAAGAACATCGGCGCCGCGCCGTACACGCACAGCGCGCGCACCCACGCGCGATGCTGGGCGCGTTCGATCAGGGCCAGCAGCAGGCATCCCAGCCCCAGCGTGAGCAGCAGGAAAAGCAGCGACGGCGGGTACTTCGTGATGTTGACGAAGCTCATCAGCGTGTGCAGGCCGTCTGCCCCGACCGACCACTTCTGCGATTGACCGTAGCCATTGGCACTGCGCAGCGCCACGAACGCGAGAAGCGCAATCACCCCGCAAAACGTCAGGTTGCGGCGGCGCGCTTCGGCATCGGCATCCCGCGCAAACCACGGCCCGGCGGCAAAGCCCAATGCGATCACGCCGATCCACGGCAGCACGGGATAGGAGGTTCGCAGGCGCAAGGCCTCGTTGACCTCGATCCAGCCGCGATCGTGCAGCACGGCCCACACCACGTGCAGCGGGTGCCCGACCGCGAAGTGCACGTGATCGAGCAGGTTGTGCCCGGCCACAATCGCCACGCCGACCGCCACCAACGCCCAGCGCGGCAACCACAGCAACGCCGCCAACGCCACCATGCTCAGACCGATCGCCCAGATCACCTGCAGGTACACCACCGAGGGCGGGAACTGGAAGGTCCATGCAAAGTTGATCACGATCATTTCGAGCAGGATCAGGAACACGACGCGCTTGAACAAGAAGGCCGACACCGCTACCCGATTGCCTGCCTTGTCGCCATAGAGCCATGCCGAGAGGCCGGTCAAGAATACGAATACGGGTGCGCAGAGGTGCGCCAGCAAACGCGAAAAGAAGAGCGCGGGGTCGGTGCTCGCCACATCCATCGGGTCGCCCACCTGATGATGCAGGAAGAACGTCTCGCGAACATGATCGAGCAACATGATGACGATCACCAGACCGCGAAGCGCGTCGATCGAGTGCAAACGTGCGGAGGACGGGGCGGGCGAAGCGGAGGATGACGAAAGCGACATGAGACGAGGAGCGATGCGGACAGCGGAAAACGCAAAGCCGGGATTGTAATGTAATAACATTGCTTTTCAACTCAACGTTGAACGAATTTCCCTGCTTCGGGAACAAGGCGTGCAGAGGCGGACTCCAACCTCGTCGAGGCCTGAACCTCTCGCTCGATGCCCACGCGACATTCGGCCGATCGCCCCGCCCTAGGAGAACCGCCCCTGATGACCTTGCACAGCCGCGCCACCACCTCCGATGACACCCGCGCCCTCATCGCCACACAACGCCCGATCGAAGCGCACGGCATCGTGGGCGATATGCGCACCGCCGCGCTCGTAGCCGATGACGGCACGGTCGATTTCTTCTGCTGGCCCGAGTTCGACAGCCCGTCGCTGTTCGTCTCATTACTGGATTCGCCGCGCGCCGGCGCATTCGAGCTGGCACCCGATCTGCCGGATGCACGCCGCATGCAGATCTATCTGCCGGATACGAATGTGCTGGTCACGCGCTGGCTCTCGGACGACACCATCGTGGAAGTCACCGACTTCATGCCGATCTATCCAGTCGATCGGCAATCGCGGCTGGTGCGCATCGTGCGCGCGATCGGTGGCGATGCCCGTATCGACATGCATTGCGCCGTGCGCCTCGACTACGCCCGGGCCGACACTCAGGCGCGCCAGGACGGCGACGACATCTGCTTTTACGCTGACGGTCAGCCGAGCGTGCGCCTGGCGGCAAGCCGCGCCATGACGCTTGACGACAATGCCGCGCACGCCAGTTTCGATCTGCGCGAAGGCGAAACGGCCGAGTTCATTCTTGGCGGTGTCGACGACGAACTCGTGCGCACCGAGGACATCGCCAACTGCTATAGCGACACCGTCAGGTTCTGGCAACGCTGGATCGGCACCTCCAATTACCGTGGACGCTGGCGCGAAATGGTGCAGCGCTCTGCGCTAGCGCTCAAGCTGCTGACGTCGCGCACCACCGGCGCGATCGCCGCAGCCGCCACGTTCGGCCTGCCCGAAAGCCCCGGTGGCGAACGCAACTGGGACTATCGCTATACCTGGATTCGCGATGCGTCGTTCACGATCTATGCGTTCATGCGCCTGGGCTTTACCGAAGAAGCGAACGACTTCATGCGCTGGACCGCGCAGCGCGTGACCACCGATGCCGACGGCAAGAACGTGCTGAGCATCATGTACACGATGGACGGCCACGAAGATATCGAAGAAAGCAATCTCGATCATCTGATTGGCCATGGCGGCGCCCAACCGGTACGCATCGGCAATGGCGCGCACGATCAGGTGCAGCACGACATTTACGGCGAATTGCTCGACGGCATTTACTTGAGCAATAAGTACGGCGAAGCCATTTCCCATCAAGGCTGGAAGCACGTGGTGGCGATCGTGGACGAAGCCTGCGAGCGTTGGAATACGCCCGACGTGGGCATTTGGGAAATGCGCGGCGAACCGCAGCATTTTCTGCATTCACGGCTGATGTGCTGGGTGGCCGTCGACCGCGCCATCCGGCTGGCGCAGAAGCGCTCGCTGCCCGCGCCGTTCAAGCGTTGGAACGATGTGCGCGCCGCGATTCACGACGACATCTGGAACAACTTCTGGGATGAAGAGGCCGGCCACTTCGTGCAGCGCCTGGGCAGCAAAGCGCTGGATGGGTCGTTGCTGCTGATGCCGCTGTTGCGCTTCGTGGGCGCGACCGATCCCTGCTGGCTGGCCACGCTCGAAGCGATCGAAAAGCGCCTGGTGCGCGACGGCATGGTGCGCCGTTACCTGCTCGAAGACACACCCTGCGATGGCTTGAAGGGCGAAGAAGGCGCGTTTGCGGCCTGCTCGTTCTGGTATGTCGAATGCCTCGCCCGCGCCGGGCGCCTCGACCATGCGCGCAGCGAGTTCGACAAGCTGATGTCGTATGCCAATCCGTTGGGGCTCTACGCCGAAGAGTTCGACCCAAAGGGCCATCATCTGGGCAATACCCCACAAGCCCTCACGCACCTGGCGCTGATCAGTGCAGCCACGTTCCTCGATCGCAAGCTCGACGGCAAGGACACGCACTGGCAGCCTTGAGAAAAACCCGGCTTCACCATGCGAGCGAAGCCGAGGTCGTCCGGATCAGCACTGAGCGCAGCGTCATGTTGGGCACACGTCTACGATCCCAGCCGCTGCAGGGTTATCAATTCAGCGTGAGGTTCGCCTCTTTCACCACCCGTTCCCACTTCACCAGTTCGGCACGGCGAAAGTCGTCCAGCGCTTGCGGTGTGGAGCCGATCGGCTCGGCGCCGAAGCCCTTCAGCTTGGCATCGATCTCGGGATCCTTGAGCACGTCGGCCAATGCCTTCGAAAGCGTGTCGACGATGGCGGGATCGGTGCCGGCCGGCGCAAACACCGCATTCCACTCATAGGATGCAAACCCAGGCACGCCCGCCTCGGCGATGGTGGGCAGCTCCGGGGCTGCCGGCGAACGCGCCGTGCCGCCCACAGCGATCGGGCGCAGCTTGCCGCTCTGAATGTGCGTCCATGCGGATCCCATGCTCGCAAACATCACGGGCACCTGACCCGCCATCACGTCGATCATGGCCGGACCGCCGCCTTTGTAGGCCACGTGCTCGAGATGCGTCTTGGCCAGCATATTGAACAGCTCGCCCGACAAATGCTGCGCCGACCCCGGACCGGCCGAGGCGAAGTACACCGGCTTATCCTTTTGCTGACCCAATGCGATCAGTTCCTTGACGGACTGCAGCGGATAGGACGGCGTCACCACCAGCACGTTGGGCACGCGCAGCAGCAGCGACACGGGCGCAAAATCCTTCAAGGTGTCGAACGTCATCTTGCTGTTCAACGCCGGGTTTTGCGAGTGATTCGAAGCATCGAGCATCAGGGTGTAGCCATCAGGCTTGGCCCGTGCCACCACCGCACCGCCGATCATGCCACCGGCGCCGCCACGGTTTTCGATCACCACAGGTTGACCGAGCTTCTGGCTCAGTTTGGGGCCGATCAATCGTGCCACCACATCGACGGTGCCGCCGGGCGGGTAGGTGACGACCAAGGTCACGGGCCGCTCGGGATATGCGGCCGCGCTCGGCGCGCTCACACCGAGCACGGCAACGCCCGTGAGCGCCGCGGCCACGACGGCGCGGCGCAGAATGTGATCGATCATGGTTTGTCTCCTAGATTTTGAATAGGTGTGCTGCCGTCGCGCCCAGGATGGCGCAGCGCGCGGAGGCGGGGGTGATCCAGTCATCCAGCTGCTGCCGGCAGGTGTCGAAATCCGTGGCGTTCCGGTGTTCGGTGTGGGGCCAGTCGCTGCCCCACACCAGGCGATCGGTGCCGAACGCGGCGAGCAGCAAGCGTGCGGCGTGTGCACTTTGTGCGGCAGCATCGTCGCACTGCCAGTTGCGGTACGCCGCCGAAAGCTTGACCCACACTTGCCTGCTCGCGGCTTGCGTCAGCAGATAGGCGAAGCCCGGGTCTTCCACGCCCTGGCGCGGATCGGGCCGGCCGAAGTGGTCGACGACCACGCGGCAACCGGCCGCCAGCAAGGGGGGCAGCACGTGCGGCAGCGCGCTCGCACGCTGATGCACCTCGATGTGCCAGCCCAGATCGTTGATGGCATGCAGCATCGCCGGCCATCCCCCTGACGCGAAATCGGGCACATCGCGGCCGAAGAGGTTGAGGCGCATGCCGACGATGCCCACGCGGTCCATCTCGCGCAACGCCCCCACCGGCGTTTCGGGCGGCACCACCGCCACCCCACGCAAACGCGCCGGTGCCACGCGCAGCGCGTCGATCAGATAGCGATTGTCGTAACCGAGAAAGCTGGGTTGCACCAGTACCCCATGGCTCAACCCCGCACGATCGAGATGCGCCAGATAGGCCGGCAACTCAGCATCTTCATCCGGCGTGTAGCGGCGGTCGGCCTCCATCGGCAGATCGCGATGAAACACATGCGCATGCGTGTCGATGGCCAACGTCGAGGAGGGTTCAGGTGCGGTCGGCGTCATGAAAGACGTGTCTCCGAAAGGCGGGCCGGCTGCATGAGCGGCGCGCTCGTTATGTCCAATGCGGCCAGTGTAGGCATCGCTCCCATTGTTTTCTATCTCTGGAATCGCCTTCTGATATATCGTTTCGATATGGAAACCCGTCACTTGCGCCATTTTCTGGCCGTCGTCGATCACGGCAGCATCAGTGCTGCATCTGCGTGGCTGGGCATTGCCCAACCTGCGCTGAGCCAATCGCTTGCACGCATGGAGAAGGAACTGGGCCTGCGTCTCTTCGAGCGATCGCGGGCCGGCGCCTCGCCCACACCGGCCGCACGCGCCATTCTCGAGGACATCCGGGTCAGCGTGGCGCGCATCGACGCCGCCGCCTTGCGGGCGCAAGCCATCGCCCAAGGCCGGGCGGGCCAGCTCACGGTAGGTCTGGTGTCGTCCGCGTTGTTCGAGACGTTGCCGCGCGCCCTGCGGGCATTGCGTCGCGAAGCACCCGATGTGCGCGTCGTGCTCAAGGAGATGAGCAATGTGGAGCAGGCCGACGCCTTGCAAAGCGGCGACATCGACATCGGCCTGATGCACACGCCGGTGGCCGTGGGCGGGCGCATGCGAGAGCGGCTGCTGGCGCGCGATCGGCTGTTGGCCGCCGTGCCGGACGATTTCGTGACCGATGCGAAAGGCCAGGTCGGCCTGGCCCAGATCGCGCACGCGGGCCTGGTGATGTTTCCCCAGTCGCATCTGCCCGTGCTCTACGCCGGCATCATGGACACCATCCGCAAGGCGGGCCTGGATGCCCGCGTGGAACAGGAAGCCAACCGCACATTGACCGTGCTCGCTTGCGTGGCCGGCGGTTGCGGCGTGGCCTTGCTGCCCACATGGATCCGCGCGCTGAAGTTCAGCGGGGTGAAGTTCTGCGACGTGCGCGATGGCGCAGCCCTGCCCAGCTTCGACCTGAGCGCTATCTGGCCGGCGCGTACGCAACCGGGGCTGGCGGATATCTTCGCGAATCTGGATCTCGCCCCGCTGTAACCGCGACCGGGCCGGATCGCCGGCAGGTGACGATCATCCTGCCGGCCGTGCGCTTTATTGCGGGGCGAGTTGCAGGCGATACGCCGACAACTGCGTCACCGGATCGAGATCGGTGCTGTGCACCGTCACGTTGGTCACACCGTGCGCCTGCGCGAGCGGCAACGTGCCGGGAATGCTGTTGAACACCACCGGCCCGGCCAATGCCACCGGTGCAAAGCGCCAGCTGCGATCCAGTCCAAACTGTGCCAGATCCAGCGTCTTCTTCGCCTTGATGTAATTGATCAGCACATCGCGGCTGGCATCCGGCGCTTGCAGCACGATGTCGCCCTTGCCGCCCTCCAGGCCGGGAAAGTTGCCACCGCCACTGGCGCGATAGTTGTTGGTGACCACGAGGTAGGCGTCATTGGCCTGCACCGGCGCGCCGGCGTAGGTGAGCGACGTGATGCGCGCGCCCTTCGGCTGCGTGATGTCGATCGTGTACTGCAGCGCGTTGCCCTCGGCGTAAAGCACGTCGAAGTTGAACGTGGGAAACGTCGTATCGATCAACGGCTGCACGGCGGTACGGGCAGGATCGATGCGATTGAATTGCTCGGCGGTCTTCTCCAACCATTGCCGCACGGTATTGCCGGTCACGCGCACCACCTGCAAGGTGTTCGGGTACAGATACAGATCGGCCGCGTTGTTGATCGCCACGTCACCTTGCTTCACGTTGGTGAAGTCGCCTGGCCCGTTGCGACCGCCTTTGAACGGCGCCGCGGCTGACAGGATCGGCAGGCCGGCATAGGCGGGCTGATTGGCCGCGATATACGTCTTCAGATAATCGATCTGCGCCATGTTCACGATCTGCAGCGCCGAAACATCGCCCACCAGCGCAAAGTTGGTCGACAGGTCGAACGTGGCCCGCCCGATCGGTGTTTTCACGTAGTCGATCGTAGCGGTATGCACACCAGTCACGAGCTGCTGCGTGCCGAGGTCCGGCTCAACGTAGGTCGCGGGTGTGGCACCGTTTTGCGCGGTCAACAGGGTCGGCACGCGCTGCACGACGGTCGCGTCGCGCTGCACCTGCCAGCCGCCGTCATACGCCAACGTCAAGCCGATCACGCCAAGATTGTTGCCCCATTGGCCGGGCTGCACGGCCGGCACGCCATTGACCAGGCCTTTCACCGGATCCACGCCGGGCTGGCCCGCAAAAGGCGAATTGGCCGCGGCATTCGGGAAGAGCTGATGCTGGTGGCCCGTGAGCAACACGTCGATGCCCGGCACTTCGGTCAGGTATCCCGCGCCATTTTCCATATCTGGCGCGTACGGCGTCGTCATATCGATGCCGCCGTGCGCCAGCGCCACCACGATATCCGCGCCGGCAGTCTTCATTTCCGGTACGTAACGCGCAGCCGTTTCCTTCCAGCCTGTCACTTCGACGTGCCCTTCCAGATTGGCCTTGTCCCATTGCATGATGGGCGGCGGCGCAAAGCCGATCACCCCCACATTGACGGTGACCTGGGTCGTTTTGCCATCGGGTGCCGTGGCGTCGAACGTCTTGGGCAGGATCACATACGGCTTGAAGATCGGCGCCTTGCTGGCCGCCGACACCACGTTGGCCGACACGAACGGAAAACGCGGCGCGGCGCATTGGGCGGCGCCTGCGGGATTGCTTTGCGGCGTGCCTTTGGTAATGCCGCTCAAGCCAAAATCGACGTTGGTGATCTGCGATAGATACGGCAGCCCGTAGTTGAACTCGTGATTGCCCATCGTGCCGGCGTCCACACCAAGCGCATCCATCTGGCGATAGATGGCGATCATGTCGGCGCATTGGACAGGGTTCACCAGCGCCTGATAGTCCGACAGCGCCGTGCCCTGGATCGTATCGCCGTTATCCAGCAGCACATGATTCGGAAACGCGCGGCGCGCATTGGCGATCAACGTTGCCGTGCGGTCCACGCCATAGCTTTTGTCTTCAGCAAGCTTGTAGTAGTCGTAGCCCAGCACGTTCGCGTGCAGGTCGGTCGTCTCGAGCACGGCCATCTGCAGGCGCGTGCCTTGGGCGACCGCGGGCGGTGCGGGTTCGGTGGGCGGCGTGCCGGGATCGGCGACCTCATCGCGGTCGTCGTGATCGTCGCCGCCGCAAGCGCTCAGGCTCAAGCCCAGGATGGCCGCAAGCAGCACGCGTGCAAAATTCTGATTGTGAAACGTCACCGCAGATTCTCCTCGATTGGCGAAGCGATTCTGAGGCTGACGTATGACGTGGCAGTGACATCGCGCAGGATGTGCGACGGCTGGCGGCGCGCCATCCGATTGCGCGCCGCACCGCACGGGTCATTTGAACAACGGGATCAGTCGAACGCCGCCGGATCGATGCGGCCGAGCGCCTTGAACGCGGGCTTGCAGAAGAAATAACCTTGCATCAGATCCACGCCGGCATCACGCAGAAAGTCGCGCTCCGCGATCGTCTCGATGCCCTCGGCCAGAACGTGCACATCGAGCGCCTGGCACATCGACAGAATGCCGCGCACGATGGCTTGCTTGGGCAGGTTGCGATCCACATCGCGTACCAATTCCATATCGATCTTGACGATGTCCGGTTGGTATTCCGACAGCAAGCTCAGCCCGGCGTAGCCCGCACCGAAATCATCGATCGCCGTTCGAAATCCGAAGCGGCTGTACTCGCGAAAGATGTTGACCAGATGCGGTCGATCCTGCACCTGCTCGCCTTCGGTCACCTCGAAAATGATGCGTTCGATCGGAAAGCCGTACGTGCGCGCCGCCTCGAATGTGCTTTGAATGCAGGCCTTGGGCTGATACACGGCGTTGGGCAGAAAATTGATCGACAGGAATTCCTGCATGCCCAAGGCGGCAGCGCCGCGTATGGCTTGCACCCGGCAGGCTTGATCGAAGGAATAGCGCGTGTCGTCGTTGACCTGTGCCAGCACGGATGCCGCCGACTCGCCATTCGGCCCGCGCACCAGCGCCTCGTGCGCATACACGCTGCGCGTGCTCAGTCGCACGATGGGTTGATACGCGAACGTGAATTCGAAATCGAGGGCGGCGGCATCCTTGCAGCGTCCGCAGCCCGGCATCCGGTTGGCTTCGGAGGGTGAACCCGACTCGCGTGGCCCTGCCGGCGCCGGTGCCGCGAACGGCAACGCACTCGACTGCAAAGGCACGACAGCGATTTGCGCACTACCCACAGATTTCTCCAATCGGTCGTCAGGCCGGGTTCAACACAGTGATTCGACGTTTTCCAGCTGGGGATGCGCTGCTTTCCAGCGCGCAGCCCGCCTTTCAAGCAAGCGATGTGCCTCGCGTGGCCCACGCCCCTTCCCGCACGATACGCCTGGTGCCGCTTCGTGTGGTGCGTTTCGCCCGGATCGACCCTGACACTCGGCCCATTGCAGTAGACTTTCGCCTATGAACCCACCTATCTACACCCTCACCTCCGGCACCGTGCCGCTCGTCGTCTCGATCCCGCACGGCGGAGCCTTTCTCCCCGAACCTTATGCGGGCGCCATGACGCCGGCAGCGCAGATCGTGGCCGATACCGACTGGCACTTGGCGCGGCTGTACGACTTCACGCACGCCCTGGGCGGCTCGATGCTCGAAGCGAACTATTCGCGCTACGTGATCGACCTGAATCGCCCTGCCAGTGGCGAAAGCCTGTATCCCGGCCAAACCACCACCAGCCTGTGCCCCACCGAAACGTTCCGCGGCGAGCCCTTGTATGGCGCGCCCGATCAGCCGTCGGATGCCGATGTGGCCACGCGTGTGGATACGTTCTGGCGGCCTTACCACGACGCCCTGCGCGCCGAACTCGAACGCCTGCGTGCCCTCCACGGGCACGTACTGCTGTGGGAAGCGCATTCGATTGCGAGCCAACTGCCCCGCTTGTTCGACGGTCAACTGCCCGACCTGAATATCGGCACGTTCGGCGGTGCGAGTTGTGCGCCGAGCGTGCATGAAGCGGCCGCGGCCAGTGCGGCCGCCATGCCGTTCACGTCGGTGGTCAACGGACGCTTCAAAGGCGGCTACATTACGCGCCATTACGGCCAACCCGAGCAAGGCATTCATGCCGTACAGCTCGAAATGAGCCAGTGCATCTACATGGACGAAACGGCGCCGTTCGGCTATCGCGAGGATCTGGCGGCCAAGATCCAGCCGCACTTGAAGCACATGGTCGAGAACGTGTTTGCGGCACTGCCGCGCTGAGCGGCAGCGGGCGCAGCAATACCTGCCACGCCCCACGCACTCATGACCTCAGCGCCCTCTGAACGAGATCCGGTCGACACGGCCAATACCACGGCGTCGCTGCTGCTCGACCTCCTGAGCCGAGAAGCCACGCTGGACGATTACGCCGATCTGCTGGCGAGGATGACGGCGCAGGCCGCATCATCGGCAGGCCGCGATCAGGTGCGGGAGCACGTCCGCCTTGCGCTGGCCATACGCGAGCGCATCGAACTGCATCAGCAGAAGGAACGGGGCCTGTTGGCCGTGATCGATTCTGCCCAGGATCTGACGGCGCTGCGCGACGTCGACCGGGTGCTGGCCGCCATCGTGCATCGCGCCCGGCAATTGGTGGCGAGCGACGTCGGCTATCTATCCATCTACGACGCGGCCGAGGGCGATTTCTATGTGCGCGCCACCGATGGCGCCTTTTCCGAGCGCTTCAAACGCATTCGCGTGCCGGGCGACATCGGCATCTGTGGCCACGTCGCGCGCACCCGGGCGCCCTACAGTTCGACCGACTACATGACGGACGCGCGCTTTTCGCACACGCAAGGCATCGATCACGGTGTGCGCGACGAACATATCCGCGCGATTCTCGGCGTGCCACTCCTGATCGGCGCGCGGGTGCTGGGCGTGTTGTTCGTCGGCGATCGCTACGCCCGGCCCTACTCACCCTGGGAAACGTCCATTCTGACCACGCTGGCGTCACATGCGTCGGTGGCGATCGAGAATGCACGCCTGTTCGCCGAAAACGAAGTCGCCCTGGCGCAGACCAGCGCCGCCAATGCCCAGTTGCAGGATCAGGCCGAGGCCACGCAGTTCGCAGCCGATGCGCACGAGAAACTGACGGCGTTGGTGGCGCGCGGGGGGAGCCTTCACGATGTGGTCGCCATGGTGGCCGCGTTGCTGGATGGCAGCGTGGTCGTGCTGGACGAGAGTGAGCAACCCAGCGTCTGGTCCGACAATGCGCCGGCCTGGGACGCGCTCACCTACGCCAAACAGGATCGCATTCACGCCGCGCTGTTTGCAAGCCGATCGCAAGGCCGATCCGTCCTGGCCTACGACGATGGCGGCCGGGTGTGTCGCGTGGCCGCCATCACCAGCGGTGCAGGCCTGCTGGGCGGACTGGCCATCACCACCCCACACGATCTCACCCACCTCGAAACCCGCACGCTGGAACGGGCGGCTCTGGTGGCAGGGATGGTGCTGCTGGCAAAGGAACGTGCCAATTACGCCGGCCTGGGCAACCGCGTGGATCTCTTGCGCGCGGTGTTCGATCCGCACCGGGAGGTGGGCCCAACCGAAACCGCTCACCTCAATGCACTGGGGCTCGACGCGCGCCAACCCTTTACCTTGGCCGTTGCCGCAGTGGTCGAAGGCGATGGGCAGTATGTGTTGAAGCGTCTGCAAACTGCGATGAAACGCGACGCGACGCTCTTCGATTTCTACGACGGCCACATCGTTTGCCTCAGTGCGAGTGCGAGCACGGCGTCGCTCGCGCACGAGGTGCAGACCTGCGTGACCCTCAAGCCGGGCCTGACGGTGACCTGCGTCGACGCGGCGCCGGCGCCGCTCGAGGATCTGCCGCATGTGCTGGCCTCGCTGAAGCGCTGCATGACCTTGCTTGCAACGTTGGGCCGCAATGGCACGGCCGCGCACGAGGCCGAGTTGGCGCTGTATGCGCGGCTCTTCGACGGCCGCAGCGATGACGACATCGCCGGGTTCATTCGCGCCACGCTGGGCGCACTGGCGGCAGGCGAGGCGACGCGCAGCAGCGATCTGTGCCGCACCTTGCTCGCCTACCTGGATGCGGGCCGCCATGCCGGGGCAACGGCGCGGGCGCTGGACATTCACGTGAACACCTTGCGGCAACGGCTGGATGCCATCGCAAGCGACCTGCCGGATTGGCAACACCATGGCCGCGCACTGGATATTCACATGGCGCTGCGCCTGCAACAGCTCCGCCGTCCGGGCTGACCAACCGCGGCGGCGGGTTCCAGACCGGCAGGTGGCGGGTGGCGGTGGGCCTGGATATACGCAGGAACCCGCAAACGCATCCCACCGCCCGGAAGCACAGCATTGGGTTAATTCACCATTTCCAACGGCCGAATATGTGGAATTTACACATAGGTGGGCATGCGGCCTCCCTGGACAATGACGACTCAAAATCAGAGCCGCCCCTATGGCGGCCGCCAGGAGACAAACCATGCGCCACCGCCACGCCCCCTAGCCGCTACCGCGCCATCGCCCGACGCCACGCCGCCCCCGCAACCCTGTCTGCCTGCGCCGCGGCGTGCACGTACGGCACGCACCGTCTTCACTCATTCCTCAGGAGCCCTCACTCATGGCACTCGACTCCCGTCTTCCCAATTTTCGCGCGTTGACCCCCGCCCAGCGTCTGGACCACATCGCCGAGACCGCCGGTTTCACCGCAAGCGAAAAAGCGCAACTTGCCCAACCCGGCGCGTTGCCCCTGGAAACCGCCGACGGCATGATCGAAAACGTGATCGGCACCTTCGAGCTGCCGCTTGCCGTTGCCGGCAACTTCACGGTCAATGGCCGCGATGTGCTCGTGCCGATGGTGGTGGAAGAGCCCTCGGTCGTGGCAGCCGCCTCGTTCATGGCCAAACTGGCACGCGAATCGGGCGGCTTTCAAACGTCGTCGACCGGCCCCATCATGCGGGCGCAGGTGCAATTGATCGACGTGTCCGATCCCTATGGCGCGCGTCAGGCCATTCTGCAAGCGCGCGAGGAGATCCTGCGCATCGCCAATAGCCGCGACAAGGTGCTGATCGGCCTGGGTGGCGGCTGCCGCGACATCGAAGTGCATGTGTTTCCCGACACCAAGCGCGGCCCGATGGTCGTCACGCATTTGATCGTCGACGTGCGCGACGCCATGGGCGCCAACACCGTCAACACGATGGCCGAGGCCGTGGCCGGCCATATCGAGAGCATCACCGGGGGCAAGGTACGCCTGCGCATCCTGTCCAACCTCGCGGATTTGCGCCTAGCGCGCGCCCGCGCACGTTTCAGCCCCGAGGTGCTCACCACCAAGGCCTACAGCGGCGCAGACGTCATCAACGGCATCGTCGACGCCTATGAGTTCGCCGCCGTCGATCCCTATCGCGCCGCCACGCACAACAAAGGCATCATGAACGGCATCGATCCGGTGATCGTGGCCACCGGCAACGACTGGCGCGCCGTCGAAGCCGGGGCGCACGCCTATGCGTGCCGCAGCGGCCAATACACGTCGCTCACCACCTGGGAGATCGCGAACAATGGCGATCTCGTGGGCGCGATCGAAATGCCGATGCCAGTGGGCCTCGTAGGCGGCGCCACCAAGACGCATCCCTTGGCGCGGCTCGCGCTCAAGATCCTCGACATCAAGTCGGCGCAGGAACTGGCCGAAGTGGTCGTGGCGGTCGGGTTGGCGCAAAACATGGGCGCCTTGCGCGCGTTGTCGACCGAAGGCATTCAGCGCGGCCACATGGCCTTGCACGCCCGCAACATCGCATTGAGCGCCGGCGCCACCGGCGCGGATGTGGACTGGGTGGTCAAGCGCATGGTGGCGGCAGGCGACGTCCGCACCGAAGTCGCCGCGCAGTATCTGGCCGAGCGCCAGGCGTCGTAACGCAGCACCCGCGGGGCATCCCGCGGACACGAACCGGCGAGACCCATCGCCGGCAACCTTGAGCGGAAGAGACACATGACCAAGCCTTTGAAACTGATCGAAGTGTGGGGCGACACCGTCGACTCGCGCCATTTGCTGTGGGCCATCGTGATCGGGGCGGTGATCAGCCTGACCGCGTTTCTGGTGGCGCGCCATTTTCTGCTCGGCGTGGTCGCCCAACCGGCCATGGCGGGGTCTTACGCCATGCTGATCGGACTGGGCGGCTGCCTCGTCGGAGGCGGCATCTGCGCCAAGCTGTTCGCACCCAAACGCGTCGTGCTCGAAGAACACAACAGCGATCCGAACTGGCGCGATGCGGCAATGGCGGAATTGGCAGGCGAAGCCGGCGGACTCGGCAAGCTCGCCGATCTGCCGCCCGAGGTCGCGGCCGAGATGCGCGAAGTCGGACTGTACGACCTGTTTGCCGATTACGAGAAAAAGCTCGAAGCCGAGGCCCGCGCCGCCGGCACGTCGCCGTCTGCCGCCGCATCGCCTCTCCCATCAAAATAAGAACAAGGATCCGACATGGAAACCCTCATAACCGACATTCTCGTCGCCATATCGATGGGCCTGCTGGGCGCGGTGATTTTCTCCGCGCTCGGCCTGGTCTCCGGCACGGATGAAACGGCGACCCTGGCGCCGCTGACTCTGCTCGTCGTGTTGCTGGGCGTGCCGCCCGCCGGCGTCCTGACCTTCTTTCTGGCGGGCGCCGTCGCCAAGCACATGACCCACGCCATACCCACCACGCTACTGGGCATACCGGGGGATACGCTCGCCACCCCCTTGCTTGCCCATGCCACGGCGTTGCGCAATCTTGGGGTGCCGCATATCGCGTTGCGCAAGATGATCTCGGGTGCCTTCATCGCGGCGTTCATTGCCGTGCCGCTCGCGGTGCTGTTCGCCGTGCTGCTCGCCCCGTTCGGCCCCGCGATCACCAAGTCGGCCCCCTGGATCTTCTTTGCTGCGGCGCTGATGATTGCGTACTTCTCGCCAGGCCGCTGGGCATCGGTGGCCCTGCTGGTGCCGTTCGTGACGATCATCATGGCGCTGCAAGCCGTGAGCCTCAAGTACGACGCACGGCTGACGATCAGCTATTTTCTGGGCATCGCCATCGGGCCCTTGATCGCCGACCTGTTCGCCTCGATTTCGCCCGTGGACAATAAGCGCATGCAGCGCGACAGCCCGCGCAAATTCTCGCTCTCACCCGACGTGCGCAGTTGGACCGGGTACTTTCCAAATCCCTTGAAAGTGCTGGATGGCACGCAGCGCAAGTGGACCGCGATCACCGCCACGATCTCGAGCGCCACCTTCGTGTTCAGCCCGGTCGCGATGACCGTGTTGATGGGTGAGGTGGTGGGATCGCGCGTGAAGCACGCCTATCACCGGATGACCACGGTGCTGGCCGCGCGCAATGGCGTGACCGAAGCCACCTATATCGCCGAGGCGCTGATTCCGCTGATCGCGTTCGGTTTGCCGTTGAGCCCGGTTGCAGCGGGCCCCGCCGCGCCGCTCTTCAACGCGCCACCGCGCTTCACCATCGATGCGGCCACCGGCCAGGTGAACAACCTGCACACCATGCTGTCGCATTGGGAGTTTCTGGGATACGGCTTGCTGGCCGTGCTGCTGGCGGCGCTGATCGCCTATCCGCTGACCATGAACTTTGCGCACCGCGCAGCGTTGTTCGTGTCGCGCAAGCTCAGTCATGAAGCCATCATCGCTACCTTCATCGGCCTGATCTTCGTCATCAGCATCTGGGAAGGCGGGATCATGGGCTTCCTGGTCATTCTCACGATGGGCTTGATGGGGGGATTGCTGTCGCGCCATTTCGGATTCAATACCGGCGTGCAGTTCATGGGGTTCTACATCGCCATCCTGACGGTGCCTGCGCTCTTGCGGGTGACGGGACTGGCGTGATGAGGGATTAGGACTTTTAGGCACGCGCGATGCTTAAGGGAAAGTCCTAACCCCCCCTGCTCCGGAGTCCATCATGAAGAACGCAAAATTACTGGCTGTTGCCCTCACCCTCGCCGTACTCGCTGGTTGCAGCAGCATGGGCAGCATGCCCTCCTCCACCGGCCCCGCGACCAACGCGAGCCAGCCGGGCTACTACCCCGACACCGGCGCCGGCAACTGATCTGCCCCAAGCCGTCGTGCCCCGAACGCCCCATTGCCATGGGGCGTTTTCACGTGCGCACGACGGCGCGCGAGGATGCGAGTACGATCTTTTTTCCTCTGCCTGCCAAGGAACGAATCATCATGCCTATGCTTTCATCCCCCGTCATGCGCCCGCGCCAAACCGGTCTTGCCCTGGCGCTTTTGCTTGCTCTGGGCGCCGCTCAGGCCGCACCGGTCGCCCAGGTCCACGACGCGGCGCAAGCCCAGCAACAGGACGTACTGGACACGATGCGCGACCTGGTCAACATCGAATCCGGTAGCAAGGATCCTGAAGGCGTGGCCAAGATTGCCGCGCTGGTGGCAGAGCGGTTGAAACAGCAAGGCGGGAAGGTCGAGATCATCACGCCCACCGATATCTTCCGCATGGACGATACGCCCGAGAAGATCGGCCCGATGGTGCACGCCGAGTTTGCCGGCACGGGCACCAAGAAGATCATGCTGATCGCGCACATGGATACCGTCTATCTGCCCGGCATGCTGAAGGATCAACCCTACAGGGTGGAAGGCGACAAAGCCTACGGCCTGGGTATCGCCGACGACAAGCAAGGCGTGGCGCTCATCATCAATACGGTCGCCATCCTGCAGAAGCTGGGCGTGAAGGATTACGGCACGCTCACCGTGCTGATCAACGGCGACGAGGAAATCAGTTCGCCTGGCGCACGCAGCACCATCACCCGGCTGGGCGCCGAGCAAGATGCCGTGTTGTCGTTCGAGGGCGGTGGGGCCAAGGGCGATCTGCGTCTGGCCACCAGCGGCATCGGTTCGGCCTATCTCACGGTGCAAGGCCGCACGTCACACGCCGGTTCGCGCCCCGAAGGCGGCGTGAACGCCCTGTACGAACTTGCGCACCAAGTGCTGCAGATGGACGACCTGTCGCAGAACGATGCGGGGCTCAAGCTCAACTGGACCGTGGCGCAGGCCGGCACCAATCGCAACGTGATTCCAGGCCAGGCCACCGCGCAAGCCGATGCCCGGGCGCTGAAAGTGTCGGACTTCGACGCCTTGGAAGCGGCGATGCGCGAACGGATTCAGAAGAAGCTGCTGCCCGAATCGAAGGTCGACCTGAAGTTCGAGGTACGCCGCCCGCCCCTGCAAGCCACCGACGCCTCGCGCGCGCTCGCCGCACACGGCAAAACGATTTATGACGAACTCGGCCTGCCCATGAATGTGCTCGACCGGGCGACCGGCGGCGGCACCGATGCGGCATTCGCCGGCTTGAAGTCCAAGGGCGCGGTGATCGAAGGCTTCGGGTTGAGCGGATTCGGCGCGCATTCGAACGACGCCGAATATGTGCTGACCAACACCATCGTGCCGCGCCTGTATCTGGCCACCCGCATGATCATGGATGTGTCGCAGGGCAAGGCCGCACCGAAGTAGGCCATCGTCGCCCCAGTCCACTACCCCGCTCGGCCCGTTCCCCCGGGCCGGGTTTGTTTGGGGTGTACGGAACTTTCTGACGCACTGACAATCTGCTTAATCGATTACGCTTCGCATCCTGCCAAGCATAAGGAGCTGGATAGATGAGCACGACTTCTTCTTCAACCTGGACTGACAACTCGCATCGTTACGGCACCGTCAGCCGGTTGTTTCACTGGACGATGGCGGCCTTGTTTGCCTGGCAGTTCACCAGCGCCCTGTTGCACGCCTTCGCCGGCGATACCCCGATCGAGCGCTTCTTCTGGTCGACCCATGGCACCAATGGCTTCTGTTTGATGGTGCTGGTGCTGCTGCGCGGCGCCTGGGGGTTGAGCAACCTGAAGCGCCGTCCTGCCCACCAGCCCGGCCCGCTTGGCCGCTTCGCCGCCGCCGGGCACTTGCTGCTGTACGCGCTCATGATCGTCGTTCCCGCCCTGGCGCTGATGCGCGCCTATGGGCGCGGACGCGGATTTGCGCCGTTCGGCATCCAGGTGTTCGAGGCGACCGGTCAACAGCATCCCGCCTTGATCGCCCCGGCCAGCGCCGCGCACGGTCTGCTGGGATGGACGTTGCTGGCGCTGATCGTGGGCCACATCGCCATGGTCATCATGCACCGCGTGGTCTGGAAGGACGACATCCTGACGCGGATGGCCGGACGCGCGTAAGCGCAAACGTCGCGGTCGTCATCGATATGGCTTAGGCCGCATGCCGGAGCGACGGCAGCGGCGATTGCGGCCACCATACGCCTGACAGGTTCCCTCACAACCACAGGCGGCAGGACTCGATGACTGCACGAATCCCTACCTGGCGGGTTGCTTTGGCATTGCTGCTCGGCGCGACGATACTTCCGGTCGCCCACGCCAACGACACTTACCGCTACAAAGATCCCTTCGGCCGTTGGCGCACGATGATTGTGCCCACCGGCATGGCCAAACATTACAAAGCGGCGCAAATGCGCGCCGCCGCGCGTTTGGGTACGACCGACCGCTGCTCGGCATGCGGTGCGGGCGGGCTCGTCGACAGCCCGGAGGCGACCGCTGCCCGGATGGCGCAGTTGCAAGCCCATCCCGGTCTGGCCGGCTTTCACAATGTGATCGGTCAGGCGTCCAAGGACTCTGGCGTCGATCGCGCCCTGATCAGTGCCGTCATCGCCATCGAATCCGGCTTTCGCAAGGATGCCCGGTCGCCCAAGGGTGCGCTGGGGTTGATGCAGTTGATGCCCGGCACGGCCGTGGCGTTGATCAACGCCCGCGACATCCAGACGGCGCTGCTCGATCCGGCGACCAATGTGGGCGCCGGCGCCCGGCACCTGCGGCGTCTGCTCGACCAGTACCCGGGCCGCATGGACCTGGCGCTGGCGGCCTACAACGCCGGCGAAGGCGCGGTGGCGCGCTATGACGGCATTCCCCCCTATGCCGAAACGCAGGCCTATGTGCGCAATGTGACCGCGCTTTACCGCTCCTACGTCGTCCTGAAATAGCCGCGCAAGTACCCGCCGCATCGTCGCGTAATCCCTAATGCGGCAAGCATTGCGGGCGCGACGCTGTGCGCATACCATGACTTACCGTATACATAATCCTGGATCCAATCCAATGTATTCGAGGTAGCGCGCGCAACCGTAGCTGCCCACCCGGTCGAGACATGGGCATCTTCTAGGGGAAGTTGGCGTGCTGGATATCAAGGACTTGCGCGTAGGGTTCAGTGGTGTGCGCGTACTCAACGGGGCGTCGTTTGCGGTTCGCGGCAATACGATTACCGGATTGATCGGCCCCAATGGCGCCGGCAAGACCACGCTCTTCAACTGCGTGACGGGTCTATTGCCCACGATGCAGGGCGGCATCGTTTTCGACGGCGCACCGATCGCCGGGCTGGCCCCCGAACGCATCACGCAAGCCGGTCTGGTGCGCACTTTTCAACTGGCTCGCGGCTTTCCCCGCATGTCCGTCTTCGAACACCTGATGCTCTACGGCACCCGTCAGCCCGGCGAACGCCTGTGGTCGGCCTACTTCAATTCGCGCGCGGCGGCGCGCCGCGAAGCCGAGCTGCAGGAACGCGCCTGGCAGGTCGCCCGCCGCGTCAAGCTCGACCACGTGATCGACAACCTCGCCACCGATATCTCGGGCGGACAGAAGAAACTGCTCGAGATCGGCCGCGCACTGATGGCCGATCCCAAGATGATCCTGCTCGACGAGCCCATGGCCGGCGTCAATCCCACGTTATCGCGCGATATCGCCGCACAGCTCGTGTCGCTGCGCGACGAAGGGATGACGATCCTGCTGATCGAGCATGATCTGGAACTGGTGCGGATGATCTGCGATGAGGTCGTGGTGATGGCCGAAGGCACATTCCTCACGCGCGGCAGTTACGACGAGGTGGTGGCCGATACGCGTGTGCAGGAAGCGTATCTGGGCCATCGGCATGCGGTGGCGCCATGAGCGCCGAATGCGTGTTCAGCGCGCGTAATCTGGCCGGCGGCTACGCCCCCGGCGAGCGCATCGTGAAAGGTGTGGATCTCGACATCGCGGCCGGCGAACTGGTGGTGGTGATCGGTCCCAACGGCGCCGGCAAGTCCACGCTCCTGAAGTTGATCGCGGGGTTGCTCAGCCTGGCGGACGGCACGGTCGAACTCAAAGGCCAACTGCTCGCCGAACATTCGCCCATGGCGCGAGCCCGGGCCGGCGTGGGGTTCGTCCCGCAGGAGTACAACGTTTTCGCCGGCATGACGGTGCGCGAAAACCTGGAAATGGGGGCCTACCTGGATGGCCGCGACGCCGCCGCCCGGATCGATGAGATGTACACGCGCTTTCCGATCCTGGGCACCAAGCGCCGCGCCTTGGCCGGCACGCTTTCCGGCGGCCAGCGGCAGGTGGTTGCGATGGCGATCGCATTGATGGGCAAGCCCGATATCCTGCTGCTTGACGAACCGTCCGCGGGCCTCTCACCCGTCGCGTGCGATGTGTTGTTCGACACCATCGGCGAACTCGCGCGCAGCGGCCTCACGATCCTGATGATCGAACAGAATGCGCTGGCCGCGTTGGATATCGCCGACCGTGCGGTGGTGATGGTGAGCGGCGCCAAGCGCGCCGATGGCCGCGCCGCCGACCTTGCGCACGACCCCGACACCCGCCGTCTGTTTCTGGGCGGCTCGCCCGAACGCTCTCTCCCCGCTTGACCGTCCCCAAGGATTCGCGCCATGCCGACCCCTACGCCACGCCGTCGCTTTTTGAAGTTCTCCGCCTCCGGGCTGCTGTTGTCCGCGCAACCGCTGGCGTTGCAGCGCGCCTTCGCCCAATCGGGCGGCATCGCCATCGGTGCACTCTCGCCCCTGTCCGGTTCGGGCGCGCAGTATGGACCGCCGATGCAGAAAGCGATCGCCGCCGTGATCAAGGAAGTCAACGACGCCGGCGGCGTGCTGGGCAAGCGCATCAACCTCATCACCGAAGACTGCCAGACCAACCCCGAAGCCGCCGTGCGCGCGGCCCGCAAGCTGATCGACATCGATCATGTCTCGGCCATCATCGGCCTGTGGTCGTCGCCGGTGACGCAAGCCGCCGCCCCCTTGTGCTGGGAAAGCAAGACGGTGATTGCGTGCGCGTCGGGTGCCGATGGCCTCACCCTCCTGCCGCATCAGGGCTATCTCTTTCGCACCCAACCCACCACCACCTTGCAAGGGCGCAAGTTCGGCGAATTCGCCCTCAGCCAGAATGCGAAGAAGCTGGTGTATCTCACTCCGCAAACGCCGTTCGTGCAGTCGATGACCGACAACATCACGAAGGCCATTGCGTCGGCCGGCGGTACCGTCACGACCATCGTCTATGAAGACAAGAAAGCCACGTACCGCAGCGAAGTGGACCGCGCCCTGGCCGGCAAGCCCGACATGCTGATCCTGGGCGGATATGTGGCCGACACCGCCGTACTGGTCAAGGAAATCTATCGCGCCGGCTTCGAGGGCAAGATGGTGGCGTTCGCCTATGCCGTCAACAAACAGTTGATCGACTCGGTGCCGAAAGAAACCGTGGAAGGCATTTTCACGATCGCACCGTCGCCGGCAGAAGGCAGCGGCGCCTACACGCACCTCAAGCAACTCATCGGCCAGGACAATCCCGATCCCTACACCTGCCAGGCATTCGACCACGCCAACCTCGTCACCATGGCGATGGCGATCGCCAAGGATTCGAGCGGCGAAGCGATCAAGAACGCCATACGTCGCGTGGGCACGGCAGGCGGCGAGCCGGTGACCGACGCGGTCGCAGGCATCAAGGCGATCGCGGCCGGCAAGACCATCGACTACGTGGGCGCCAGCGGGCCCTGCAAGTTCACACCCATCGGCGATGTGGTGGACGCGCAATTCCGCTACGAGCAGATCAAAGCCGGCAAGCAAACGCTGCTCAAGATCGCATGACGGATCGCCGTGGTCACCTCAACCGGGAGCGGATGTGAACGAGTTTTTGCAGGCGCTCGTCAATGGCGTGATCTCGGCCGGTGCCATCGCGTTGCCGGCGGTGGGCCTGTCGATGATGTACGCCGTGCTGCGGTTTCCGAACTTCGCCGTGGCCGGCATCGCCAGCCTGGGTGCCTATGTCGCGTATCTGGCCAACTTCCATTTCGGCCTGCCCGCACTGGCGACGATCCCGATTGCCTTCGTGGGTGCGGGGATCGCAGGCGTGCTGTGCGACTGGCTCTGCATGCGGCGGCTGCGCGACAAGATGGGACCGGACGGCATGCTTACGGTGGCTATCGTGTCGATCGCCGTCATGATCGCCATCGAGTCGGCATTGCGCTTCACGTTCGGCAACGATCTGCGCAACTTCGATGTGCCGCTGATGCGCGACGTCACGGTCGTGGGCATGCGCGTCAGTCCGCAGCAGCTCTCCAATCTGGGCATCGCCGTGGGCGTGACCGTCGTCCTGTTCGCCTATTTTCGCTTCACGCGCATGGGCAAAGCCATGCGTGCGGTGGCCGACAATCCCATGCTTGCGCGCCTCAAAGGCATCGATCCGAAAACGATCGCGATCCTCACGATTTTCGTCGGCATGGGCCTGGCCGGGGTAGGCGGCACGTTGTTGGGGATCGACACCAGCATCGACCCGCTCACCGGCACGCGCTTTCTGCTGACGTTTTTCGCCGCCAGCGTGCTGGGCGGTCTATCCAGCCCGGCAGGGGCGGTGATCGGTGCCGTGGTCATCGGTGTGGCCGAGGAAGTGGCGCTCATCTGGCTCCCCAGCACCTATCGCAGCGCCATCGGCTTTCTGGCGATCTTTCTCTTTCTCACCTTCCGGCCGCAAGGCCTGATGGGTCAGCGTTGATGGGGCGCTCACGATGATCTCCTATCTTGCTTTCTCGCTCACGCTGGCCGCCGTCTATTGCCTGATGGCCTTGGGGCTGACGGTGATCTGGGGCTACACCGGCATGGTCAACCTCGGCATCGTCGGTTTCTTCGCCGTGGGGGCATATGCCTCCGCCATCGTCACCACGCAGCTCGGCTTGCCGATCTTCGTCGGCTGGATCGCAGCCTCGATCGCCGCAGCGCTGGCCGGTGTGGTGCTCACTTATGCCACGCGTGGGTTGCGGGGCGACTATCTCGCCATCGTCACACTGGGCTTTGCCGAAACCGTGCGACTGGTGGCACTGAACGAGCAGTGGCTCACGCGTGGCGCCGAAGGCATCTCGGGCATTCCGGGCCCCTTCAAGGCCCAGTTGGGAAGTTCGTTCAATATCGCCTACCTGATCGTGGCGTGGGTGATTGCCGGATACGCCGCATGGTCGCTGGCGCGGCTGGACAAGAGCCCGTTTGGCCGCGTGCTGCGCGCCATCCGCGACGACGATCTGGTGGCGCGCGTGGCCGGCAAGAATGTCGTGCGCTTCAAGCTCACTGCGTTTGCGATCGGGTCGGCATTGGCTGGGCTGGCCGGTGCCCTATACGCGCATTTCACGTCCTACTTCGCGCCGGACATCATCGCGCCGCTGCTGACCATCTATGTATTCCTCGCCGCTACGGCAGGCGGCAACACGCGTCCGATGGGCGCGATCGTGGGCGCGCTGGTCGTGATGCTGCTGCTGGAAGGCAGCCGTATCTTCACCACGGCAGCCCTGGGGCTGCCCGCTGTGCAGGCGGCTGCGCTACGCGACTTCATCATCGCCATCGCCCTTATCGTGATCCTGCAATGGCGGCCCAAGGGGCTGTTGCCCGAACGCATTCGCCCTGCGCCGCGCGCGAAGTAACGCGAGTGGGTCGAGCAAGACGGGAACGGCTGCAGAAACCCTTGGCCTCAGCGGCACATCAAAGCGACCGGCGGAAGACCCTGTTAGGATAGCGCCCGCAATACTTACATGCACCTTACGTTCATGGGCGCTGGGGATTGCGGTCTATCAATTGGAGTGGGTTGTATGTCGTTCTCGACGAAGTTTCTCGCAGGTCTGGTTCTCGCCGCTGCCGCACCGCTGGCCTCGGCCGCCGACACGTGTGCCATCGACGTGACGGGCAATGACGCCCTGAAGTTCAACACGGCGCAGATCACGGTTCCCGCCACCTGCAAAACCTTCACGATCAATCTGGCGCACATCGGCAAGATGCCCGCCGCCTCGATGGGTCACAACGTGGTCATCACGAAAACGGCCGATCTGGATGCCGTGGCCAAGGATGGCGCTGCGGTCAAGCCCGACCACGTCAAGGCCGTCGATACGCGCGTGATCGCCTTCACGAAAGTGATCGGCGGCGGCGAAACGACCTCGGTCACGTTCGATACCAGCAAGCTCGAAGCCGGTGGCGATTACAGCTTCTTCTGCTCGTTCCCCGGTCACTGGATGATCATGAAGGGCAAGATCGTCAAGAGCTGATCGGTATTCGCGGTCTTACAGGCCGTGATGTCGCCGGGGCCGCTGCGTGCGGCCCTTTTTATTGGGCGCACCGTTCAGCCCCGAGTCAAACACTTGTAGAAATGAGAATTGTTAGCAATAATGCGGCCTCATTGAAAGCTGAAGTCGAGGTTGTGCCCGAATGTCCACACGCAAACGCCCTGTCCGCCTCATGGGTGCGCCAGGGCTGATATTGGCCGCAGCGCTGATGGCAGTCGGCGTCTTCTGGTGGACCACGACCGACGCGACGACGTACGACACGCACGTCGTCAAACGCAGCGATATCGAAGCCACGGTGACGGCCATCGGCACGTTGCAGCCCCGGCGTTATGTGGATGTGGGCGCGCAAGTGTCCGGGCAGATCATGCGGCTTCACGTGCAGCCCGGCGACGCCGTCGAGCGTGGCAAGCTGATGGTGGAAATCGATCCCAGCGTGCAGCAAGCCACGGTGGACGCCGGACGCGCCGAGATCGCCGGCCTGCGCGCGCAACTCGCCGACGAACAGGCGCAGGCACGGCTCGCCAACCAACAACTGGCACGACAGCGCGCCATGGCACGCGAAGGTGCCACGCGCGAGGAAGACCTGCAGATGGCGCAAGCCACGGCTATATCGGCGCAGGCCCGCATCGATCACCTGCGCGCCCAGATCGACCGCACCCAAGCCACGCAGCGCGCCGAAGAAGCGCGGCTGGGTTACACGCGCATTTATGCGCCGATGGCCGGCACCGTGGTGTCGGTCGACGCACGCGAAGGGCAAACGCTCAACGCCACGTACCAGACGCCGAATATCCTGCGTATCGCGGATCTTTCGGGCATGACCGTGTGGACCGAGGTGTCCGAGGCCGATGTGCGGCGCGTGAAACCGGACATGCCGGTGTACTTCAGCACGCTGGGCGGCCAGAGCGACGCCACGCCCCGCCGCTGGGAAAGCCGGGTGCGTCAGGTGCTGCCGGCGCCGCCCAAGCCTGAGGGTGCCGCCAGCACCAGTGACAGCACCACCCCGGCAGCGGCCACCAAGGCCGTGGTCTACACGGTGCTCTTCGATGTCGACAACGCCGATGGCGAACTCATGCCGCAAATGACGGCACAGGTGTCGTTCATTACCGCGCTCGCGCGCGACACGATCGCCGTGCCGCTCTCCGCGCTCACGGCCGCGCCCGATGCACCGGGCCGCTACACCGCACGCGTGCTGGATGACGCCGGCCGCCCGCAAACGCGCAACGTGCACGTGGGCACCCGCAGCCGCCATCTTGCAGAGATCCTCGACGGGGTCGAGGCCGGCGATCGCCTGGTCACTGCCGAATCCACCGGCGACGGCGGCATGCGGTGGTTTCAGTGGTGAGCGTGCCACTGATCGAATTGCGCGGCATTCGCAAGCGTTACGGCGGCCGCGCGACCCGCGGCGACGCCCAACCGCCCGAAGTCGAAGTTCTGCACGGCATCGATCTGGACATTTACGCCGGCGAGTACGTGGCCATCATGGGCGCCTCGGGCTCCGGCAAATCGACGCTGATGCATGTGCTCGGCTGCCTGGATCGTCCAAGCGACGGTGTGTATCGCTTCAACGGTCACGACGTGGCCACGCTGGATGCCGACGCGCTGGCCTGGCTGCGGCGAGAGGCGTTCGGTTTCGTTTTTCAGGGCTATCACCTGATCGCCACCGAATCGGCAGGCGAGAACGTGGAAGTGCCCGCCATCTATGCGGGCATGTCGGAAGCGGCGCGCACGGCACGCTCCACCGCGTTGCTCGCGCGCCTGGGTCTTGCTGACAAACGGCACAACCGCCCCAACCAACTCTCCGGCGGGCAACAGCAGCGCGTGTCCATCGCGCGGGCATTGATGAACGGCGGCCAGATCATTCTGGCCGACGAGCCGACGGGCGCGCTCGACACCAAGAGCGGCGCCGATGTGATGCGCCTGTTGCGCGAACTCGCCGACGCCGGCCATACCCTGATCGTGATCACGCACGACCGCAATGTGGCCGCCCAGGCGCGGCGCGTGATCGAGATTCGCGACGGGTGCATCGTGGGGGATACGGGTGCCCACGCGGCTGCAAATGAGGGGCCGAGCGCGAGCACGCCCGAGCGTGTGGATGCCGAGACACCTGGCGCCGGCAGGCGCCCACCCATCGCCCTGCCCCTGCCCGATATCGCGCATGCCCACACGCAGGGCCATACCGGCGCCTCGCTGTGGGCCGATCTGCGCGAGGCGGCCCGCACCGCGTGGCGCGGCATGCGCTTGAACCGCTCGCGGACCGGCCTGACGTTGCTCGGCATCGTGATCGGCGTGGCCTCGGTGATCGTGATGCTGGCGGTGGGGGAAGGCGCCCGGCAAAAGGTGATGGCCGAACTGGGCACCATGGGCACCACCATCATGTACCTCGGCAGCCGCCCGCCCAGCACGGGCGGGCCGCGCGGCATGCTTACCGACGAAGATCTGGACGCCGTGCGCGCGTTACCCGAGATCGGCCATGTGATGCCCGTGATCGGCGACCCCATCACCGTGCGCTTCGGCCGGGCCGACAAGCAGATGTATGTGATGGCCGCCAGTCACATCATGCCCGAGGTGCATCGTTGGCAAGTGGCGCAAGGCCGCTACTACACCGATGCCGAAGACCGCGACCTGGCGCCCGTGGCCGTCATCGGCAGCAAAACGCACGCACACTTTTTCCCCGACGATCCCAGCCCGCTCGGCCGTCAGCTTCTGATCGGGAATTCGCCTTTCGAGATCGTCGGCGTCATGCAGGAGCGCGGCGCGGATTCCGGCGCGCAAGACTACGACGACATGGTGTTCATCCCCTACGATTCCGGTCGGGCACGCGTCTATCAGGCGCAGACGGAACCCGATTACGTGGTGGTCGAGGCCGCCAGCGCCGAGCTGGTGCAGGCCGCCGAGGCCGCCATGAAGAACGTGCTGCGCACACGCCATGGCCGTGAAGACTTCGGCGTGGGCAACGCGGCGGCGCGCCTGCAGGCCGAAGCCGCCACGCGCAGCGCGATGACGATGATGCTGGGATTGATCGCTGCCGTGTCGCTGGTGGTGGGTGGCATCGGCGTGATGAACGTGATGCTGATGACGGTGCGCGAACGCACCCGCGAGATCGGGATTCGGATGGCGACCGGGGCGCGGCAACGCGACATCTTGCGCCAGTTCCTGACCGAAGCCACCTTGCTGACGTTCGTGGGCGGCACGATCGGCGTGGTCGCCGGCCTCGCCATCGGCACGGTGCTGCGCCTATCGGGCGTGCCGGTGGTGTTCGCGGTCAGCGCCATGGCGGGCGCCTTTCTTTGCGCGGTGGCCACGGGTCTGATCTTCGGCTATATGCCCGCCAAAACCGCCGCGCGACTCGACCCCGTGGTCGCGCTCGCCGGAGAATGAAATGCGGCACATGATTCGTGCTTGGCGTTTGCGCGCAATACTGACCTCCCTCACCGGCATGGTCCTGCTGGCCGGTTGCAGCGTGGCGCGCGATCGCACGGCGGCCAGCCTGACGCTGCCGGCGGCCTATTCGGTGCAGACTGCAGCCGTATCGCTACCCGAACATCAGGCCGACTGGCGGCTATTCGGCAATGCCGAACTGGCCGAATTGATCGCCATGGCCAATACCGGCGCCTTCGATCTGGCTGCCGCCATGGCGCGCGTACGCCAGGCCGAAGCCTACGCCCGCATCGCCGGCGCCCCGCTGCTGCCGCAGGTCGATGCCACGGCGTCGGCCGGCCGCAGTCGTATTGACGACGACACGGCGTCAAGCTATGGCGCAGGCCTCTCGGCCAGCTATGAGATCGACGTCTGGGGCGGCAATGCCGCGGCCCGCGATGCCGCGCTGGCCTCGTTGGCCGCCACGCGATACGCCAGCGACACCGTGCAGCTCACGTTGGCTGCGAGCGTGGCCACCACCTGGATGCAAACCGTCGGCGCGCGTGAACGCACCGCCATCGCGCGCCTGAATCTCGAGGCCGCCGAACGGGTGCTTGCCTTGGTCGACACGCGCTGGCGCGCGGGCATGGCCACGCCGCTCGAACGGGCCCAGCAACGCGGGCTGGTCGCCACGCAGCGGCAGGCGCTCGCCGCACGCGAGCGCGAGGCGCGCGACGCGCAAGCCGCGCTGGCACTGTTGGTGGGACGTGCCCCGCAAGACCTGGTGGTGCGCACCGCGCGCTTGTATGCGATCGCCTCGACTGCGATCGCGCCCGGCGTGCCGGCCGATCTCCTGGCACGCCGTCCGGACGTGGCCTTTGCCGAACGCGCGCTTGCGGCGGCCGACGCCAACGTGGCCGTAGCCCGTGCCGCGCTCCTGCCGCGACTCACACTCACCGCCGGCGCAGGTGTGGGGCACGACCGGATACGGGGCCTCTTCGACAATCCGCTCTACAACCTGGCGGCCGGGCTCACCGCGCCCATCTTCGACGCCGGGCGATTGTCCGGCGCACGGGATTTTTCCCTGGCGCAACGCGAGGAACTGCTGGCGGATTATCGCGCTGCGATCGTCAATGCGATCGGCGATGTGGCGCTGGCATTGAATGCAATCGACGGGCTCGGCCACCAGCGCCAAGCGCAGGACGAGGCGTTGACGCAGGCGCGCGAAGCCGCCCGGCTGGCGGCATCGCGCTATCGGTTCGGCGCCGAAACGCTGTTGACCGTGCTGGACGCGCAACGCACGTTGTACGCCGCGCAGGATGATGCCGCCGTGCTGCGTCTGGCGCAACTGCAAGCCGATGTGGCGCTCTTCAAAGCCGCCGGCGGCGACTGGCGTGCCGGCGCGCCGCCAGCGGCTGCGGTAAGGGAAGCGCCTGCCTCTGCGGCTGACGAGCCGAAGGACGGCCCGGTGGCTGACGCCCGCTCACGCTCCCCCGCTACGCGCTGAGGGCGCGATCGCGCCCCAGATCCTTCGAGCGGTACAGCGCCGCATCCGCCTGCACCACCAGATCACGTAAACCCGGCGTGGCGATCGGTCCCTGCGCCACGCCGAGACTGATCGTGGTCGCGATCCCGGCATGATGCCGGGTCATCAACGCCGCAAACCGGGTGCGGATCGTTTCCGCCATCAGCAGTGCCTGCGCGCCATCGACGTTGGGCAGGACCACCAGAAACTCGTCTCCGCCGTGGCGCCCGGCGATGCCCTGGGTGCCGACCGCGCCGGAGATGGCATCGGCCACGCGCTGCAAAATCGTATCGCCCGTGGGATGACCGTGCGCATCGTTGACGGCCTTGAAATGGTCGACATCGATCACGATCACGGCGGCGTGCTGCTGCCCCTCAGGGTGCGCGGCCGCCACGATCCCGGCGATGTCGTGGCGCATCCCCTGCCGGTTGCGCAGGCCCGTCAGCGCATCGGAGTACGCCTGATCGCGCAGCTTCACGTGCTCACGTTCGAACGCCACCAGCAGCAAGGCCACCCCGCGCGCCAGCAGCAGCGGCGCACTGATCACGCTGATCCAATGCGCAGGGGTGGAGCCGGTGTCGAACAGCACCACGCTGCCCCAACCCGTGGCCAGCAGCGCCGCCCGGGTGGCGAAGGCCACCGCGCTGAAGGCAAACAGCCCGATCACCAGATATATCGACGGGATTTGTCTGGCGCGCGCCAAACGCCCCATCTCGAAGGCCACGATTGCATCGCACAGCCCGAACGTCAGGCAGAACACGGCCACCCGGACCGCGTACTGGGCCGGATCGGGAAAAACCACACCCAGCAGAACCGCAGCGGCAACCGCCACCGCGACGTGCGCAGCCACATGCGGCGGGCGTCCACAGAAATTTCTGACGCTGGCCACCTGCAGCACATAAGCGAGCATCGTGATGCCGTTGGCCGCGTGCACGGTAGACCAGCCGGCGATCGTGACCTGCAGGGCCGTCATCAATACGCCCACGCCCAGCGCCAACGCGCTCAGGCCCCAGCCCAGCAACCAGCCGTCGCTCTGGCGGCGGCGATAGGCGGCCACTTGCAGCAGCCCCATGAAAATGGAAGTGACCGCGGTCACGATGTAGACGGTTCGAAGATCGATCATGAAAAAGTGAACCGCACACTCGAGGTCGGGACGGCATGAAATGGGAAGACGTGCGTAAGCATAAGGCGTCGCGCCATCGCGCTGCGGCTGGTTTGTGCAGACGTGGCAGCGCCGCAACGGCAGAGGCGGCCGCTAGACTTTTCGGCCGGACTGTCGCAGGTGCGAAAAAAGCGTGCGCCGATGCGACGCGCGGTGTGCACGGCCGACGCGCGCACGCAATGAGATCAGCGCAGTTCCATCGTCGCGGCGATCACCCGGAAGGTCGGCATCAACTGCCGCCACGCATCCTTGGACAGCGTGGGTGGGCGCACGAGCGCCAGTGCGCCGAGATCGTCGGGCAGCTCGCCCTTGCAGGCAAACACGACACTGTTGGTCATGTCGTCATCCACCACTTCGATCATGGATGCGCCGAAGGCCGCGCGTACGCGACCCATGTACTCGTGATGATCGGGATGATTGACGTGAAAGTTCACGACCATCACGCCGTCGGGCTTGAGCACATCGCGGCAAGCGGCGTAGAAGGCGGCCGTGCACAGGGCATCGGGAATGCCGCCCTCGCCGAAGCCGTCCAGGAGCAACACATCGGCCGCCGGCTGGGCCTGCTGCATGTACGGGGCGGCATCGGCGTGGACCACGCGAAAGCGTGCGCTGTCGAGCGGCACCATGAATGCCTCGCGCAATGCGATGACGTCCGCATCGATTTCGATCACGTCGATCGTGGCGTCGGGCAGATAACGATGGCAGAACTTCGGGAGCGAACCGCCGCCCAGGCCCACCATCGTGATGTGGGCCGGCTGCGCATTGAAGAGCAGAAAACCCATCATCATCCGCGTGTACTCGAGATCCAGCGCATCGGGACTGAGCAGCGACATGCGGCTCTGGATTTCCTTTTGCGAGAAATGCAGTGCACGCGTGTTGCCCACGTTCTGCACGAAGGGGCGCGTGGGCGTGCCACGCGCATCGGCAGCGTCGCGGCGGGAGGTTTGCGGCGCAGCGGATGCGTCCGGAGCGTCGGGGGATGCGGCGTCAGGCATGCTGCGATGTTACACCGCCATGCCGGCCTCGAAGCCCTCCCGCGTGGCATCCACCACGCCGCGTGCGACGCGGCAATCGCCCACCGATCGCACCTTTACGCCATGCGCGCGCAGCGGTCCCATCAACGCATCATTGGGCGTGCGCGGCGTGGCAAACGAAAAGAACGCCACGTTGTCGATACGGCCCACCTCCCCGCCATACACGTGCTCGAGCGTCATCGTGCCGGTGTCTTCGAACGCGTCGTTCCACTGCGGTTCGCACAGCGTGCGAACCTCGATGCCCATCTGATGAAATCGCCGATGGATGGTCTGACGGGTCACGAGTGGTGTTTCCTGCGCAATGCTCTCGCGCGGCGTGACCACCACGGCACGCTCGAAGCGCGCATGCAGCAGCTCGGCACAGGCATAGACGCCTTCGGTCTGATCCATATCCAGCAGTACCGCCACGCCGGGTTGGCGGGTGGTGAGCGTCAATACGTCCGCGATCGCCTCGCGAATGTCCAGCACCAGACCGTCGCCGCGCAGCGACGCGGGCAGCATGGGTGGCCACACCATCGTGGCGCCCGTGGCCAGCACGACCTCATCCGGCTCGCAGGCCAGCACCCGCGCGAGATCGGCCGACCGGCCAAGTTCGAACACCACACCCGCCTTCACCGCCTCGGCATATTGATAGTCATACACGCTGCTGAGCGACTCACTGCTGGGCAACGCGGCATGCACGCGCGTTTTCCCGCCCACCTCGGCGGACGCCCCCAGCACCGTGACGCGATGGCCGCGCCGCGCGGCCGTCCACGCCGCTTCAAGCCCCGCGATTCCTGCGCCCACGACCACCACATGATGCGCGGCCGCGGGGGCCGCAACCTGCGGCCGCCACAGCACTTCATACTCCGTGGCCACGCGCGGATTGTTGTCGCACTGAATGGGACGGTGGCCGATCACGACGTTCCAGCAGGTGTTGGCGTTCAGGCAGTAACGGATATCGCGCGCCCGCCCGGCCTGTGCCTTCAGCGGCCAGGTGGGATCGGTGATCAACGGTCGGCCCAGCCCGATCAGATCGGCATCGCCATGCGCCAGGATGCCTTCCGCCTCCGCCGGATCGGTGATGCGCCCAAGCGCCATCACCGGCACATCGGGCACCGCCGCCCGCAGCGCGCGCGTCAGTCCCACATAGGGCACGCGCGGATAGGTATCGTTGGGGATGTGCATCTCGAGGCTGCGATGATGTGCCCCCTGTGCCAGGCAAAGATAGTGGGCATGCCCGGTATCGGCGAGCCGGCGGGCGATCCGCAGCGACAAGGCCGGATCGATCCCGCCGGGCACACCATCGTCGCCCGGCAGCTTCAACCCCAGAATGAAATCGCGCCCGCACGCATCGTGAAGCCGCGCCATCAACAGCACCATGAAGCGCATGCGGCCATCGAAGTCGCCACCGTAGGCGTCATCCCGGCGATTCGACCACGGCGACATGAACTGATGGAAGAGATGCCCGTGGCCGGCCGAGAGTTCCACGCCGCTGAAACCGCAGCGTTTGAGCCGCAGCGCGGTCTGGGTCAGATCATCGATGAACCACGCGATCTCATCGGCCGTCATCACATGCGGCATCGTCCAGCTCAGGTCGTCCGGCAGCGGCGATGCGCCGATGGCCGCAAAATTGCGGCCCGGTTCGTGCCGGCCCCGGCCGCCGTCCTGGAGTTGCCCCAGCAGCCGGCAATCTTCGCCCTCGACCGCCGCGGCCCAGCGCTGCAGGCCGTCGAGATTGCTGTCGTCGAATGCGCGTACGCGCAGGGCGCCGAGTTGGTGGCGTGCCGCGCCCAGCGGCTCGGTCACGACTGCAGCCGCCCCTCCTTTGGCACGGTTCGCGTAGTACAGGATCTGCCGATCCGTCACTTGAGAATCCTTCGCCAGCGAGGTTGAAATGGATGCATGCACGATGCGGTTGCGCAATGGCCGGCCGGCCAATGCAAACGCGCTGAACAACGTGGGATAGGCAGCATCGCCCTTGGCATCGGCAGGGTGTGTCATTGCAGTTGCAGCCCCGCTTGCTTGATGATGGTGGCCCACTGCTGCACTTCGCTGTCGAACCGTGCCTGGAAGGCCGGCTGGTCACCGCCCAGTGGCGTCGCGTTCAACGCCTTGAGCCGCGCCTGAAGCTCGGGCGTTTTGAGCGCATCGTTGACGGCGCGATTCAACGTGTCCACCACGTTTTGCGGCACGGCGGCCGGCGCCATCAAGCCCCACCACACGCCCACCTCCATCTTGGGGTAGCCCGCCTCGGCAAAGGTCGGCACGTCGGGAAACATGGGCGAGCGCCTGGTGTCGGCCACGGCGAGCGCCCGCATGCGATTGCCCTGCAGATGCGGCGCCGCGTTCAGCATATTGGTGGTGACCATATTGAGACGTCCCCCCATCAGATCCGTCATCGCGGCCGCACCGCCGCTATAGGGCACCGAGATCATCTGGATCTTGGCCTGCCCCAGGAACATCTCCGAGGCCAGATGCTCCGAGGTCGTGCCGTTGCCGCCATGCCCGTAGGTCAGTTCGCCCGGCTTCTTCTGCGCCATCTGCACCAGATCGTTCAGCGATTTCGCGGGCGAATCGGTGGGCACCAGCAATACGCTGGGTGCCGAACCCACCAGCGCGATCGGCTTCAAGCCCCGCACCGGGTCGTACTGCAGTTCCTTATAGAGACTGCCGGCGGCGGCGCGCGACGGCTCGCCCATCAGCAAGGTGTAGCCGTCGGCCGTGGCACGGGCGACGTAGGCACTGGCGATATTGCCGCCGGCACCCGGCCGGTTCTCGACGATGAAGGTCTGGTGCAGTTGCCTGGACAGCGCCTCGCCGGTGGTGCGCGCGATCACGTCCACCGCGCCACCCGGCGCATACGGCACGATGATCGTCACAGCCCGGCTTGGATATTTCGGGGGATCGGACGCCGCCTGGGCATGCGCCGCCGCGACGAGCGATAAGCCGCACAGGGCGGCCTTGAGGATAGTCATGGTTTGTCTCCAACGTCTTTATCGTTTTGTTGTGTGCGCCCTTGCCCTGCAACGCGATCGACTGGCGCCTGGCGATCGATCCCGTTCCTGCGTGTAAGCGTGACGACGCCGCGTTCGATGCTGTGCCGATCGCAGTCGATGAATGCAGAGGGGTGACGTCACCGCGCCTGTCCTCTCAGGCGCGGCCAGGATCCTGAACGGCTGTCCTCCCAGCCGGAGATCCTGTTGTTCGAAATCAGGCGAGGGCCATCACCGCGCCCGTCTGTGCGTGAGCCTACGCACCGGGCTCCTCGCCCGGGCGCACCAGCAGGCGCGATCCGGCTTGTTCGAGGTGATTGCGCATGGCGGTTTCAGCCGCCACGGGGTCGCCGGCCAGCACGGCGGCCACGACCTGCCGGTGCTCGGCCATCGACGCGCGCTGGTATTCCGCATCGATCGCGGCGCGAAACTGCAGCCGCACCAATGGAATGCGCATCTGATCGAGTGTGGTCTTGAGTTGCGCGTTTTGGGAAAAATCCACCAGCACCTGGTGGAACAGGCGATTGGCCTCGGGGAACGACATGCCCGGTGGGGGCAACGTGCTCAGCCCGACATCGGCCAGGGCCTGCGCAAACGCTTCCGGCGCCTGCTGCGCGCGCACCCGTTCGGCGCAGGTGCGTGCAGCCAGTCCCTCGAGGGTTTCGCACATGCGAAACAGATCGACCAGCTCCTTGTGCGACAGGCGTTTGACGATTGCGCCGCGATTGGGCACGAGCTCGACCACGCCTTCCGCAGCCAGCCGGCGCAGCGCCTCACGCACTGGACCGCGGCTGGAGCCGAACGATGCGATCAGATCGTTCTCGATCAGGCGTTGCCCGGGGGCATAAAACCCGTCGAGGATGGCATCGCGCAACTGCGCCACCACCACCGCACTCATATTGCCGGGCCGGGTGCCTGATACCGGGGAACTCTCCACCATTGCCATCGTTCTTCCTTAATGCGCTTGAAGCCATTAAACTATTAACAGTTTTGTAGCGCAATAGTGTTTACGATAAATCAACGAGGAGACATGATGGCCAACAGCCGCTCGATTTACCTGGTGCTCGATATGGAAAACGACCTCGTCCACGACGACGGCCCGAATGGCACATCCGAACTGGGCAATCAGGTGCGCACGCGCGGCATTCTCGCGCGCACCTCGAAGGCGATCGCGCAGGCGCGCGCCGCCGGGCTGCCGATCGGGTTCGTCACGGTGGGCTTCAAGACGGGATATCCGGAGTGCCCGGCAGGATCGCCGCTCTTCGCGGGCGCGCCCAAGCATGGGCTATTTCAATTGGGTGCCTGGGGTACCGAGGTGCATCCCGATCTCGATCGCCAGCCCGGCGACCTCGATATCGTCAAGCATCGGGTGAGCCCCTTCTATGCCACCACGCTCGAAGCGCAATTGCGCGCCCAGAAGATCGAGCGCATCTATTGCTCGGGCGTATCCACACAAGCCGTGGTGCAAGCCACCGTGCGCGATGGCCACGATCGCGATTACGAGATGATCGTGCTGGAAGACGCGTGCGCCGCGCATTCGGCGCAAGAGCACGTCAACTCGATCGACAGTCTTCGGCTCTTCTGCAAGATCACCACGACCGATGAGGTGGTGTTCGAACGCTGAATGAACTGGCGGGCGTATCGCACGCCCGCCAGCATCGGCGCCGCTGGCCGCATTGCCGTCAGATCAACGCAGTGCGGCTGGAAACAGCGCTGTTGGAGGCGTCACGGTCAGAACCGGTGACGTATCCCGGTGGCCACCACCGTATCGGTCACGCCGTCATGAAACGCGTAGTTGTCGGCATACGACGCATACACGTACAGGTTGGTGCGCTTGGTGAGGTTGTGCGTTGCGCCCAACGCATACACGTTGAACGTCTTGTCATCACCCGTCAACGTGGCGTTGTTGGGTGCGGCGCGTTGCCACGAACTGAACACGCTGGTGATCGCCCCCACCGGCACCGTCACACCCAGCATGGTCGAGTTGGCGCGAAAGCCGTTGCGCAACTTGAACGTGCCAAGGTCGCTGTAGTCGCCGCCGGGGCTGCTGTTGAGCGATTGGCCGATGAACCAGCCATCACGCGTCTGGCTGAATGCCGCCGCAATCTTCACGATCTCGAAGTTGTACGTGCCGCCCAGGCTCCATTCCTGCAGGCGCGCGGGCGATTGACCGCCCGTGGCTGCGTTCGTGGGGTTCAGACGATCGTACGATGCCGCCAGGTAAACGGGACCGTTTTCATACGACAGCCCGGTGGTGATGGCACGGTTGTTGTCGCCCGTGGCGAAGCCCGTATTCTGACCATCGTTCGTGGTGCGCGAGGTATCGGCGTTGAACGAATAGCCCACACCGAAATTGAAGCCGCCCACCGTGGGCATCTGGTACATCACCAGATTATCCAGGCGCATGGTGTTCAACGCCCCCATGGTGGTGCCCATGTTGGCGCTATTGAAGCTGATGGCAAAGGGGTCGACCGCCCCCATCACCTTCGTGCCCATGCTGGTCTGGCGCCCGAACTCGAGCTTGCCCCAGGTTTGCGATGCCAGGCCGAGCGTGGCCTGACGACCGAACAGTCGGCCGCCTTGCAGTGCACGGCCATCGGTGGGCCCGAAGCCGTTTTCCAGCGTGAAGATGGCCGACAAGCCGTCGCCAAGATCTTCCTTGCCGCGAATACCGAAGCGCGAGCCGCTTTGCGTGCCCTGCACTTGGCCGATACGCGAGGCCTTGTAGCCGTCGCCTTTGATGCGTTCGTAACCCACGCCCACATCGAGCAAGCCGTAAAGCGTCACGGAAGTTTCGGCGTGTGCCACGCCCGTAAACCCGGTGACCAAGGCCAGCGCGAGGAGAGTCTGTTTCATGATTGTTCCAGTGGAGATAAAAGAGCCGGCGGGTGCTGCCCGATTGCCGGGCAGACCAAGTGTCGAGCTATTTCCAGCTGGGATAAACCGCGATTTTGGCGAACTTATTTGCACCCATGGGACAGTGGCCGAGCGCCAGGATCTGCCGGCAGGCAAGGCCGCGCAGGTAACGCCCCGCATTCAGCCGGCGTACCGCGCGGGAATCAACGTGCCTTGGGCGGGTAGTCGAGTTCGCCGAAGGTGTAATTGCCCGACGCCTTGGCTTGCGCAAGTTCAGCGCGCACGTCGTCGCGCGACTTGCCGGTCGTGGTGGCGAAGGGCTTGGGCGGATAAGCGAGTTCGCCGAAGGTGTATTGACCGTCGGCCTTGGCTTGTTGCAATTCAGCTTGCACCTGGTCGACCGACTTCTCGCTGCGCTGTTGAATCGCAGGCGGATAGTCGAGCTCGCCAAAGGTGTATTCGCCGGTGGCCTTGGCTTGTTGCAGTTCGGCGTTGACTTGATCGCGGGTCATGCCGTCAGCATACGCGGCGCTGGCGCCAACGAGGGTTACGGATAGCATCAGGGCAGTTGCCAGGGTTTTCATAGTGCCTCCAGTCTTGGCTTGCCGTCTGTTCGCCATGAGCACAATTGCAAGCATGGTGACGTGACAGGCGTGTTGCAGTGACCGAAGTATGCGTCGCCAGAGCATTAGTAAAAACCCTTAATTTGGCGAAGTTATTTCCATATATGGGATAAATGCGTTTTCCCCTCGTGTGGGCGCCCTCAGGGTGTTCCCTGATACCGCCCATCCGATGTCGGCTAGATCGAAGATCCTTATCATAACAACGGACTACGTTCTTTTTGTGGCGGATTCGAGACACGCCGATGTGCTCGCTGACGGGCCGCTGAACCGTCCTCCCATCATTTCCGATTGAATTTCACGGCGAGGGAATGGCCTACAATTATCCCGTGAATGGAAAATTGAATCGCACAGTAATGGACGTCCAACTCAACGATATTGCCTTGTATGTCGAGGTCGCCAAACGCAAGAACTTCAGTCGCGCCGCTCAGGCGCTCGACATCCCCACCTCCACCCTTTCGCGTCGCGTGAGCGAGCTGGAACGCGGCATCGGCATGCGGTTGCTCAATCGCAGCACCCGCCGTATCGACCTGACCGAAGCCGGCAAGATCTACTACGAGCGCTGCCGCCATCTGGTGGATGAAGCGCGCGTGGCGCACGAGCAACTTGCCTCGCTGTCCGGGCAGCCGAAAGGCAAGTTGCGCATCTCGATCTCGACGAGCCTGGCGCAGCTTTTCCTGCCGGCGGTAATGGGCGCCTTTGCCCAGACGTATCCCGACATCGAATGCGATTTCGATCTGAGCGCCCGCGCGATCGACCCGATCTCCAACCCCTTCGACGTGGCCTTGCGCTTCGGGGCGCAACCCGACTCGAATCTGATCGCGCGCCGCCTGGTGCTGATGCCCAATCAGCTCTACGCATCGCCCGACTACCTCGCCGTGCATGGCGTGCCGCGCGTACCGCAGGATCTGGTGCATCACCAATGCTTGCGCCAGACGCGCAGCAAGGAGCCTTCGGTGTGGGCATTGCACAACGGCGATACCGTCGAACGCGTGGATGTGGCTGGGCAGATATCCGCCAGCCACGCCGGGGTGCTGGGGCGGCTGGCCAGCAGCGGCATGGGCATCACCTCGCTGCCGGTGTTCGACGCCATGCGGCGTGCCATCGAACAATCCGGATTGGTGCGCGTGCTGCCCGAGTGGCATCTATCGCCCATTCCGCTCTATGCCTTGCTGCCCACCCGCACGCCGCCGGCGAAGACCACGGCGTTTCTGGATTTCATCGAGCCGCATCTGCACGACTCGAGCGCGGCCGCCGTTGCGGCCTAAGTAGCGTATAACTGCCGGGCCTGCCACGCCATTGCGCGCGGCATCCTCACACAACGCTCGATCTCACACGGCCCGCGCATCGCATGAATATTCAAGAGGTTCTCGACGACATCACGGCAACCCTGCGTCCCGAACTGGGGCAAGCGGGCAAAGTCGCCGACTACATTCCCGCCCTTGCGCGCGTGCCGGCCGAACAATTCGGCATTGCCGTGCGCACGGCGAAGGGCCAGGAGTATGCCTCGGGCGACTGCGATGTGCCGTTCTCGATCCAGAGTATTTCCAAGCTGTTCTCCCTCACGCTGGCCATGCGCGCAATGGGCGATGACCTGTGGAAGCGCATCGGCCGCGAACCCTCGGGCAACCCGTTCAACTCGCTGGTGCAGCTGGAGCGTGAAGAAGGCGTGCCGCGCAATCCGTTCATCAACGCCGGCGCGCTGGCCGTGGCCGATCGCCTGGTCACGTGCGGCGACGGGCTGGACGATATCCTGGCATTTCTATCCAGTCTGTCGGGCGACGCGATCGGCATCGATGAAGAGGTTGCCGAGTCGGAAGCCGCCACAGGCTTTCGCAATGCCGCACTGGCGAATTTCATGAAGAGCTTCGACAAGCTCGACAACGACGTGGCCGCGGTGCTGCACGTGTACTTCCGGCAGTGCGCGATCGTGATGAACTGCCGCCAACTGGCGCGCGCCGCGACTTATCTCGCGCGCGATGGCGTACACCCGCGTCAGAAAACGGCCGTGCTGAGCGATCGGCAGGCGCGCCGCGTGAACGCACTGATGCTCACCTGCGGCACGTATGATGCCGCAGGCGAGTTTGCGTTTCGCGTAGGTTTGCCGTGCAAGAGCGGCGTGGGCGGCGGCATCGTCGCCGTCTTGCCCGACAAGCTCAGCCTGTGCGTGTGGTCGCCTGCGCTGGACGAATCCGGCAACTCGGTGCTGGGCATGCGCGCGCTGGAGCTTTTCGTGGCGAACACCGGGATGTCGGTGTTTTAACGCCGCATTCGCGCGTGCATGAATGTCCGCGACTAAGCCGCGTTCGCACGCGCGTAAGCCGCGACCTCGGCATGGGTCGCAAACCACGCGCCCTTCTCTTTCGCATAGCGAATCAGCTCTTCCAGGATCCAGATGCGCGAGCGCGCCGTGATGATGTGCGGGTGCATCGTCAGCTGAAAGAGCCCGCCCTCCTCCAAGGCGTAATCGAGTTCGCGCTTGAAGATGTCGAAGACGTCGGTGGGCGGCGTGTAGGGCCGCAAGGCCTGGCCGAAGCGCTGCATCATGAAGTACACCGCGTCGTCGCGGATCCACTCCACCGGCAACTCCACCACATTGGTCGGCTTGCCATCCAGGAGCAGCTCGTAGCAGTCCTCGTCGGCCATCAGCGACGAGTCGTATTCCAGACCCATCTCGACCGCGATGCGCAAGGTGTGCGGGCTGAAATCCCAAGACGGCGTGCGCATGCCCACAGGCCGCACGCCCGTGATCGACGTCAACGTATCGGACGCGCGCATCATCAGGTCGCGTTCGGCCTCATACGGCAGCACGGAATTGAGTTCGTGGATCCAGCCATGGATGCCGATCTCATGCCCGGCCGCGACCAGGCGGCGTTGCTCGTCGGCATGCAATAGCGCGGCCACAGCCGGCACATAGAAGCTCGCCTTCACATCGTAGCGATCGAGGATTTTCTCCACGCGCGGAATGCCGACGCGATTGCCGAACTGGCCCCAGCTCAAGCGGCCGATGGACTTGCCGCCATCGCGCAGCTCATTGGTTTCGTGGTCGCTATCGAACGACAGCGCCACCGCACACGGTGCCCCGCCCGGCCAGCTTTGGGGTCGCAACGTGCGCCCGGCGCGCGCTTTGTTGACCAGGCCGCGCCAGGTGTCTTCGGGCCATTGCCAGGGGAGCAACGCGTCGTTGTTTACTTGATCCATGATGTCTCCAGTGTGCGTTCAGCGGCCGCCATCGACCGAAATGATTTGGCCGTTGACCATGCCTGCCAGGTCTGACGCCAGAAATGCCGTCACGTTCGCAATATCTTCGGGCGTGCCCAATCGACGCAGGGCGATGCCTTCGAGCAGCGCCGCCTGTTTGGCCGCACCCATGGCATCCCATTGCCGCTCGGTGGCGTCGTTGGTGCGCACGAATCCCGGCGCAACCGCATTGACGCGAATGCCATGCGGTCCCAGCTCATGCGCCAGTTGCCGCGTGAGGCCCAGCACCGCATGCTTGGCCGCGCAATAGGCCTGCACCCCGGTCAACGACGCCTGCAGCGCGGCACCGGAACTGATGTTCACGATCACGCCCGAACCGCGTCGCTTCATCGATGGGGCCGCCGCTCGGCTCAGTGCGAACGTGCTGCCCAGATTGATGTCGATCACACGATCCCAGGCGGCATCGGTCACGTCTTCGATCGGTTGGTGCGCATGGCCCGCCACGCCACCGGCGTTGTTGATCAGGATGTCGATCGCACCGCCGGCGCGCGTTTCGACATCGCGTATCCAGGCGGCGCCCGCCTCGCGATCGCACAGGTCGACCACTGCGGTGGTCACGCCCACCCCGGCCAGCTCGGCGAGCCTGTCGGCCTGCACATCGCACCCATACACGTGCGCGCCGGCCCGCACGAAATACTCGGCGATGGCACGGCCAAAGCCGATGGCCGCACCACTCACGACAACCGTTTTGCCCTCAAAAGTCATGTTCATGCGCGCATCAACTCAAGCAGGTTGTCATCCGTCATCGGCCGTTTGCCATCTTCAATCTCGTGAATCATGGCGATCAATCCCGAAAGCCTGGGGCAAGCGATATCGTGCCGTGCGCCGGCGGCCACCACCGCGCCCAGCATCATGTCGACCTCGGTGCGGCGTTTGCGAATCGCCAGATCGCGCCAGATGCCCGAATGCGTTTTTGCATTGGGACGATTGAAGGCCACCATATCGGCCACACTGGCCCGCGCCTGTGCTTCGCTGGCGCCGGCCGTAAACGCTTCCGGCGAAAATCCATTGAAGCCCTGTGGCGTCACATGCTCGGCGGCGGCCACCGTCATCACTTCGCCGGCGATATCGCGCCACAACGGCAGAAGCTCCTCGCGCGCCAGGCAATCCGCGATGCCCAATTGCCCCACCGCTTGCGCGATCAGCAACGAGCCGTAGCCAAGCTTGCCCCACAGGTAGGATGCGATATCGTCGGTGACGATGGCATCGGGCTCGAAGTGCTGCAGGTCGTTATGCAGCGCTTGCAGGCGCGGGGTGATCTTGCCGTCCAGTTCGCCCACGACCACCGCCGCACGATTGCCGAACAGGATTTCGCCCGGCGCGATCCAGTCCGCGCCGAAATTGACGAAGGCGCCCACGGTGCGATGGGCACCTACTTCGGCCGCGATAAACGATTCGCACAAGCCGTTCTGCAGCGACAGCACATAGCCGTCGTCAGCCAGGAAGGGCTTGAGTGCCGCGCTGGCGGCGGCCGTATCCTGCGATTTGACCGCCAGGAATACGCGTTGCCATTTGCCCGTCACCTGATCGGGCGTCATGGCCGGCGCGGTGACGGTAAAGCTGTCGATCGGCCCGGTGATCCGCAAGCCGCGTTGCGGGTCGCGAATCGCCGCGACGTGATCGGCCACGATGTCGACGAACGTGACGTCATAGCCCGCACGCACGAGGAACGCGCCGACGGTGCCGCCGATCGCGCCGGCGCCCCAGATCAGAATATCTTTGTTGGACATGAATCCTCCCAGGTGTTGCGTGTCAGGCCAGTTTCTCGTGCGCGGTCTCTCGGAATCCCCAGATCACCACACCCGAAATCACCGCCGCCGCAATCACGTAGTAGGTGGGTGCGATGGGCGAACCGGTGCGATCGATCAGGTAAGTCGCGATGAACGGGGCGAAACCGCCGAAAATCGCAGTGGCCAGGCTGTAGCCGATCGAAAGCAGGGTCGTGCGCGACTTGGTTGGAAACAGCTCGCACAACGTGGCCGGTGCGGCACCGGAAAACGAGGCGATGAAGATATTGAAGAAGATCTGGATCGCCATGATCGTGTAGAACGAGCGGCTTTCGAGAATCAGACGGAACAGCGGATAGGCCAGCAGCGCGAAAACCACGCAGCACACGAGCAACAACGGTTTGCGCCCAATGCGATCCGACAGCCAGCCGAAGAACGGCGTGCTCAGCACCAGCACCACCAGCGCGACGGAGTTGGACGTCAATGCCTGCGTCGGCGTCAAGCCTGCATACTTGGTGAGGAACGTGGGCATGTACGACAGCATCAGGTAGTACGACACCGTCCAGATGATCGTGAAGCCGAATGCCTTGCTCATCAAACGCACGGCTTCGCCCTTGGGCATGGGCGCCACGGCCTGCGGGGCCGCTTGCGCTTCGGTGAAGGCGGGCGTTTCGGCCAGATTGCGGCGCATGTACACGCCCACCGGCAAAATGATGGCGCCCAGCAGGAACGGCACGCGCCACGCCCAGGCATCCATTTGCTCGGCCGTGAAGACGTAGGTCACGATCCCCACGATCACACTCGACAAGAGCGTTGCCGCGGCGATCGACGCTTGCCCCAGGCCACCGAAAAAGCCGCGTTTGTTGGGCGGTGCGGATTCGACGATGAACGCCGTTGCACTGCCCCACTCGCCACCGGCAGCCAACCCCTGCACCAGGCGCATCGCAACCAGAAGGATCGGCGCCATGATGCCGATGGTTTCATACGTGGGCAGCAGACCGATGCCAATGGTGCCCAGGCCCATGCCGAAGATGGTCAATTGCAACGCCGCGCGGCGCCCCAGCTTATCGCCGATGCGGCCGATGATGGCGCCACCCAGCGGACGCGCCAGAAAGCCGACGCCGAAGGCCGCAAAGCTTGCCAACAGGCCGGATACCTCGTCGCCATGAAAGAACTTGCGCGCCAGAATCGACGCCAGGAACGCATACACGATGAAATCGTAGTACTCCAGCACGTTGCCGATCATGGCAGCCGCAAGCTGACGCTTGGGGTTGAAGGCGGCGCCCGAGGGCGCGGCTGGCGGCACGACGGATATGGACTCGACTCGACTCATGTTCGATCAACCTATCTGCAAAAAGCCACGCAAGTGCGTGAGCGGAGAAGCCTGCCTGCGACAGACCGGGGATGCGATAACCTTCATGCGCAACGTTCATATATATGAACGATAGTCATAATTATGAATGACGCATCTTTTCACGTTGCCAAAAGGCACGTCTATCCGGGATAACGCGAATGCAGCAGGCGCAAAAAAGCCCCGACCGGGCGGGGCTGAGCGATGTGGCTGTGCGACGCCTTCACGCCGGCAGTTGAAACCGCCTTTCGAGTTCGCTCACGGTGTCGTGCAAGGCGCGCGTGATCTCCTTCTGCTTGTCCTGATAACGCACGGAAACGCACGCCACATTGACGATACCCACGGCCGTGCCCTGTGCGTCGCGCACCGGGGCGGAGATTCCCGTGCCGCCGCGCTCGTGCTCTTCGATCACGACGCAATAGCCCTGATCGCGCGCGCGATCCATTTCGGCATGCAGCCCCGGCAGATCGGTAATCGTAAACGGCGTCATGGCCTTGATGGGATGCAGGGCCAGGAGGGCTTCGCGCTCGGGGCGCGACATGGCCGACAGGAACATGCGTCCCATCGCCGTACAGTGCAAGGGAATCAGACGCCCGACCGTCATCTCATAGCGCAGCGGATTGGGCGACAGGCACTCCATCAGCAAACGCACCTGACCGGTGTCGGCCAACGCACCGAAACAGGTGGTCTCGCCAACCTCGGCCGTCAGCGCCTGCATCATCGGATGCGCCATCGCCATCAGCCGTGCCAAGGGGCTCCCGCCCCAGCCGAACCCTTGCGCGCGGAAGACTTCATTGAGCGCATACTGGCCCTGCTCGTCACGCAGCACATAGCCGCGCGAACAGAGCGTGCGCAGCAATCCGAGCGCACTGCTCTTGGGCATGGCGAACGCGCCGGAGACTTCCGCCAATGAGACGCTGCCTGGGTTGGCGGCGAAATACTCGAGCAGATCGAGTACGCGCGCGGCCGATCGGACGATCTCACTCATTGACGAAACGTTCCTTCACGTGTTTTCTTGGGGGTTTTCACGAGAGGCACTGTATCAGCAAAGTCGCCGCCTGCAAGTCACCCCACCGGGCCCGTCGCCCGCCACGATAAGGAATCGAGACATGCGTTCTTTCGTCTTTCAAACCACGCCCACGATCGTTTGCGAACAGGGCGCGGCCGCCACATTGAGTACAACGGTGAGCGCCCTGGGCGGTACGCGCGCGTTCGTGGTGACCGACCGCGGCGTGCTGGACGCCGGTATTGCCACGGCACCCGTTGCCGCGCTCACGCAAGCCGGCATCGAGGTCACCGTGTTCTCGGACGTACAGGCGGATCCGCCCGAAGCCGTGGTGTTGCAGGCCGTTGCGGCCGCACGAACCGCTGGGGCCGACATGGTGATCGGGTTGGGTGGCGGCAGTTCGATGGATACCGCAAAGCTGGTGGCGCTGCTTGCATGCACCGATCAGCCACTGGCCGATATCTACGGCATCGGCCTGGCACGCGGACCGCGCCTGCCGTTGATCCAGGTGCCCACTACCGCCGGCACAGGCTCCGAAGTCACCCCGATCTCGATCGTCACCACCCCCACCTCGGAAAAGAAGGGCGTGGTGTCGCCGCTGCTGCTGCCCGATGTGGCCGTGCTGGACAGCCTGCTGACGCTCGGGGTGCCCCCTGCCATCACCGCGATGACGGGGGTGGACGCGATGGTGCATGCCATCGAGGCGTATACCAGCCGCGTGAAAAAGAACCTGCTGTCCGACGCGCTCGCGATCAAGGCGCTGCAACTGCTGTATACCAACATCCGCATCGCCGTCACCGACGGGGCCCATGCGGATGCCCGCGAGAATATGCTGCTGGGTGCCACGCTCGCCGGCATGGCCTTCGCCAATGCGCCGGTGGCGGCGGTGCATGCGCTGGCCTACCCGCTCGGCGGTCACTTCCATCTCCCGCATGGGTTGAGCAATGCCTTGATGCTGACGGCCACGCTGCGCTTCAATCTCGGCTCGGCCCGCGCCGAGTATGCACAACTGGGCCGCGCCATCGACCCTGCGTTGGCCGCCGCCGATGACGCCAGCGCCGCCGAACGTTTCGTGGCATCGATCGCCGCGCTGGTGGCGGAGATGCCGTTCGCGCAATCTCTCCGTGCCGCCGGGGTGACCGAAACGGCGCTGCCGGTTCTGGCGGAAGACGCGATGAAGCAGCAACGGCTGCTGGTCAACAATCCCCGTGATGTGGCCTTGGCGGATGCGTTGCAGCTTTACCGGACGGCTTTCTGATACGACGTTCACGGCGAAGGCGTAGTCCCTCACTGCGCGCTTCGGTGGCTGGCGCATTCGCATGGCCCCATGTATAAAGGAGTGGACTTGAACGGCGGCCGCAGGGTGCCGGCAGTTGATGACATCAATGGCGCGTTGCGCGCTCGATCATTTCCACTTCAGGAATGCATTCATGTTCGACATCGACGCGCCGTCGGATGCCAGCCCCGTTTCGCGGGGCGCTCTGCCGTGGTTTCGCCGTCCTCCCGTCTGCCGTTTCGCCCTCCGCCGTTTCCCCGTACGCCATTTACCTGTCCGCCACGTCGGCAGCATTGCCGCGCTCATCGTCATCCTGTTGTTACCGGCCGCCGCGCCGGCCCAATCCTCCGGCGCACGCCCCGCATACGGCGCCCCCGGATACGCCCTTACCGCCGTGGACCCGCTGGCCCACACCATCGACGATATCGTGCGCCCGACGCTGGCCAGCCAGGCCATTCCGGCGCTTACCGTGGCGATCACCCAAAACGGCCACCGGCGCTATTTCACCTATATCGGCGGCGCCGGGCCCCGCATCGAGCGCGACACCATCGTCGAGATCGGCTCGATCACGAAAGTGTTCACCACCGCCTTGGCTGCCGAAGCCGCAAGCGCCGGTCAGATGTCGCTGGATGCCCCGATGCAGCAGTATCTGCCGCAGCTTCGGCTGAGTGACTGCGCCGCCCGCGTCACACCGCTGCAACTTGCCGATTTCACGTCGGGCATGCCCACACTGCCCGACAACGCGCCGGCGGCACTGCGCAACCGCGGCATCGACAACTACACCGAGCGCGATTTCCTGCAGTGGATCGCGGGCTGGAACCCCAGCGTGGACGGTCGCTGCACCACGCCCGCGCACTATGCGTACTCCAATGCCAGCGTGGGATTGCTGGGTCACATGGTGGCCAACGCCACCGGCACGCCCTGGCGCGAGCTCGTGGCCCAACACATCACCCTTCCGCTCGGCATGGTGGACACCGCCATGGATGTGCCGGCGCAACATCGCAATCGGCTCGCACAAGGCCACGGGCCACTGGGCGCACCCGCGATGCCGTGGCCGGTATTCGCCTGGTTCGCCGCCGGTGCCTTGCGGTCCACGCCCCAGGATATGCTGCGTTTCGGCGAAGCCGCGCTGGGCATGCCCCAGGTGGACGGCCATCGTGTGCCGGATCGGTTGACGCAGGCCTTGCGCACCGCCATGTCGCCCATCTATCAGCCCGACGGCAAACCGTTTCTGCAGGCCATGTCATGGGCCGTGCGTCCCGCCACGAGCGCGCCCGGCAGTGTGCCCGTCACGCTCAAGGATGGCGGCACGGATGGGTTCAATTCGGTGCTTGTGATCAGTCCGGACACCCAGGTTGCCGTGTTCGTGGTCGCGAACAAAGCGCAGTCGGGCGTGCCCGGTCTCGGCGTGGCGATCGCGCGGGCCATCCCGGCCGCAGCGCGCTCGACACTCGCCACGCAGTAAGACATCCCCGGCCGGCGCGCGCGCCGGTCCTACGTTGTGCAATGCGTTTCGACAGGTGAACATCATGGGCAATTCGCAAATCGCCATCATCGTCGCACTGTGCGTGTATGCGCTGTACCGGCAAACCGTGCGGCATACGATCGACGGGCATAACCGCTACAAGATCGCCATCATCTACGCCATCGTGGGCCTGGTCATCGGCGGCTTTCACGCGCCGCCCACCGCGCTGGCCTGGGCGTTCCTCGCAGGCGGCCTCGGGTTGAGCGCCATCGTCGGCTACGCACGCGGAAGGCTCACGCGCGTCTGGCAGCAGGACGGCCAGATCTACGCGCAAGGCACCGCGCTCACCATCACGCTGTTCGTCTTGTTGATCGCGCTGAAATTCGCCCTGGGCACCGCAGAGTATTTCATCGGGATCCGGATGCACGGCAGTTTCGGCGAGATCCTGATTCTCATCGCCGTAATGGTGGCGTTTCAGTCGCATATCGTCTGGCTGCGTGCGCAGGCATTGCAGGCGCAGCATCCGCGCGCAAGCGGCCCGTCGCTTGCGCGGCCGGCGGGTAACGGCCCGCTTGCTCGCATCGACACGATCGAAGGCAATTGATGTTCATGCATCTGGGCATCGGATTCGGGGTATTCGCTTGCGTATTCGCCTGCGCACTGCTGGGGCTCTATCTGCGCAACCGGCTGCCCGCCGATCACCTCAGCGACGACTCGGTGAATTCGATCAAGCTGGCGACAGGCCTGATTGCCACCATCGCCGCGCTGGTGCTCGGCTTGATGATCTCGTCGGCCAAAGGTTCGTTCGACAATGTGCGCAACGACCTGGTGCGCAATGCTGTCAACGTGATCGCTCTGGACCGTTCGCTGGCGCAATTCGGGCCGACGGCGCAGCCCCTGCGCGAGGCGCTCAAGCACAACTACGCCACGTGGGTCGCGCTTTTGGCCACGCGTGAAGAAATCGATCCCAGTGAACTCGATCGTGCCAATATCCTCAGCGACTTCGAGACCTTTCAATTGAATCTGGCGGCGCTGAAAACCACCACCGTGCAGCAGCAACGATTGCTGACGCGCGCCCTGAGCATGTCGGACGATGTGTTCTCGGCACGTTGGACGGCATTGATGCACAAGGATGGCTCGATTCCCATTCCATTGCTTGTCGTGGTGGTGTGCTGGCTCGCCGTGATCTTCGGCACGTTCGGTCTGGTCGCACCGCGCAACGCGACGGTCATCGTGTTTTTCCTGCTGTGCTCGCTCTCCGCATCGGGCGCAATATTCGTCATCCTTGAAACGGATACGCCACTGGACGGCATCATCTGCGTGTCGTTGACCCCCATGCAGGATGCGTTGGCGCGGCTGGGGTCGTAATCACGCCTGCGGTCGGCATCTGTTATGTTGGCGCCCTGTCATCGGGAGATTGCTTATGTCGTGGATTGCCAGTCGCTATGCCGCTTTTGCGTTGGTTGTGGTCGCATCGCTCGCCAGCCTCGCGCTGATCGTGACCGACTCGGCCTGGTGGCTGTTGCTGGCCTTGCCGGCGATTGCGCTGTCGATCCTTGGCGTGTACGACATCCTGCAGACCTCGCATGCGATCCGGCGCAACTATCCCGTGATCGGCAATCTGCGCTTCATCTTCGAGGCCATTCGGCCCGAGATCCGGCAGTATTTTCTCGAAGACGACACCAACGCCACGCCGTTCTCGCGCTCGCAGCGCTCGATCGTGTATCAGCGCGCCAAGCGCGAAATCGACAAGCGCCCGTTCGGCACGCAAGAGAACGTGTATGGCGACGGCTACGAGTGGATCAACCATTCGAGCGTGCCCACCCATATCGCCAGCAGCGACTTCCGCGTGCAAGTGGGCGGGCCGGCCTGTACGCAGCCGTATTCGATGTCGGTATTCAATATTTCGGCGATGAGCTTCGGCGCCATGTCGGCCAATGCCATCCTGGCGTTGAACGAGGGTGCCGCCAACGGCAACTTTGCGCACGATACCGGCGAAGGCGGTGTGAGCCGCTATCACAAGAAGCCGGGCGGCGCCCTGGTGTGGAATATCGGTTCGGGCTATTTTGGCTGCCGCGATGCCGACGGCGCGTTCTCGGAAAGCGCCTTTGCCGCCACAGCGTCGCTGCCCCAGGTCAAGATGATCGAGATCAAGCTGTCGCAGGGTGCCAAGCCCGGCCACGGCGGCGTCCTGCCCGGCAGCAAAGTCACGCTCGAGATCGCCGAAGCCCGGGGCGTCACGCCTTGGCAAGACTGCAATTCGCCGGCGGGCCACAGCGCATTCAAAACGCCGATCGAGTTGATGAAGTTCGTGCAAAAGTTGCGGGAGCTGTCGGGCGGCAAACCGGTGGGCTTCAAGTTTTGCCTGGGTCACCCGTGGGAATGGTTTGCCATGGTCAAAGCCATGCTGCATACCGGCATCACGCCCGACTTCATCGTCGTCGACGGCGCTGAGGGCGGCACGGGCGCCGCCCCCGTCGAGTTCGTCGATCATGTGGGCACGCCCTTGCGCGAAGGCCTGCGCCTGGTGCACAACACATTGGTGGGCGTCAACCTGCGCGAGAAGATTCGCATCGGTGCGTCAGGCAAGATCATCACCGCCTTCGACATGGCACGCACGCTGGCGATCGGCGCCGATTGGTGCAATTCGGCGCGGGGGTTCATGTTTGCCATCGGCTGCATCCAGGCGCAAACCTGCCATACCGGCAAGTGCCCAACGGGTGTGACCACGCAGGATCCGCTGCGCCAGCGCGCCTTGGTGGTGGGCGACAAGGCACCCCGGGTGGCGAGCTTTCACGCCAATACGCTGCATGCCTTGGCGGAACTCCTGGCCGCCGCCGGCCTGGAACATCCCGACGACCTGCGCCCGCATCACATCGCCAAGCGCATTTCGTCCAACGAAATCAAGTTGCTGTCGGCGTTGTTTCCCGAGCTCGCGCCAGGCGAATTGCTCGAGGGCAAGTTTCGCCACAACATTCTTGAAGCGGGGTGGGCGATGGCGCAAGCCGATTCATTTCAGCCCGTGCGCGACCTGACCTCGACGCTGGCGCTGCTCGAAGCGGAACAGGCCGAGCGTCATGCGCCGCTGAGCGACGCACCCAGCAAACGCGCGCAACCGGAGCGCGAAGCCGCCGCGGCCGAGTAAAAGCAATCGCCTGCCCCGCTATCGCCCCTCGGCGATCAGGAAATCCATCAGCGCCTGCAACGGCGCGTCGACCTGCATGTTTGCCCGCAGCCGCATCACATAGCGCCACGATCCGGCCATGCGCCGCTCGGGCATCAGTGCGACCAGCCGGCCGCTGGCCAACTCGGCATCGATCAAGGGCGCGCGGCCAAGCGCAATGCCGAAGCCGCCGGCCGCTGCGCCCACCACGGTGCTCATGCCTGTGAGCGTCAGCACATCCTGTTTGGGCGCCGGCCGCAACCCCACATGCCGGCGCCAGGTGCGCCAATCGGTTTCGGGGCTGGCCACATGTTCTTCCTGAATCAGGCGAAACCGGTCGAAAATCTGCGGATCGTCGCGCTCGGCCTCGGGCACCAGGGCCGGACTGCATACCGGGATGACCGTTTCGCGCACGAATGGGATATCGCCGGGCGCCGGCGCATGCGGACTCCCGGCACTCATGTGCAAGATCGCCAGCTCGATGCCGTGAGACTGCCAATCGGGATCCTGACTGGCGTGCAGGTGCACGCGGATCTGGATATCCGGATGCAGCATCGAGAACTTGCCGATGCGCGGCGCCAGCCAGAGCGATGCCAGCGACGCATTGGCCGACACGTGCAAGAGCCGCTGTCCGGCGTTGACCGCACTGGCCCTGACCTCGCGGCACGCCCCATCGAGTAGGGCCAGGGCCTGCTGCACGGCACGCAGCAACTCGAATCCGGCGTCGGTCGGTTCGGCCCGCGGCATGCCCCCGCCGCGCCGCAAAAGCGGCGTGCCGAGTTCGCCTTCGAGGCCACGCAGCTGATGACTGATCGCGCTCTTGGTCACGTTCAACTCGAGCGCGGCCTGGCTCAAACTGCCCAGACGCGCCACCGCCTCGAACGCCCGCAGCGCGCCCAGGGAGGGAAGTCGAGAGAAGATCGCGTTCATCCGGTTGAGTTTATCTCAACCGGACGTTGAAAAAGCATCGCTATCGCCGCGCGCGCGGTTGCGCGACTATTCGCTCCTCGGCTTGGAGTAAACACGATGTATTTCGATTATCGACTGTGGCAAATGATGGCCGGCCTGCGCGCCGGCATGGCGGGCGGCGTCGTCCTCGGCCTGCTGGCGCTGGGCGCCGGCATCGCGCGATTCGTGTTTCTGGGTTGGCTGCTGGCAGGCGTGTTTCGCGGCGAGCCGTGGCGCGATCTGCTGCCGTCCATCGTGGGCGTCGCCGCCATGGTACTGCTGCGCGCCGGGCTCGATCATCTGCGCGCGGTGCAGGCCCACCGCAGCGCCATCGCGGCACAGCACGTCTTGCGCGGCAAGCTCTACGACCGCATCGTCGCCCTGGGACCCGCCTGGTTTGCCAACCAGCGCACCGGCGGCATCATGCTCAGCGTGGTCGATGGGGTTGAGCAACTCGAAACGTTTTTCGGCACCTACCTGCCCCAAGTGGCGATCGCCGCCGTCGCCCCCTTCGCCATCTTTGCCGTGATCGCGTGGTGGGATCTGCCGGTCGCGTGCGTGCTGCTCGTGGCGGCGTTGTTTTCACTGTTCGCGCCCATGGCCGTTCACATGCTGGATCGCCGTGCGAGCCTGGCGCGCTCGCAGGCCATGAGCGCGTTCGGCGAAAGCTTCCTGGATGCCGTCCAGGGCCTGCCTACCCTGAAATCGTTCGGCCAAGGCAAGACGTGGGGCCGGCGGCTGGCCGAGCGCGCCCGGGCACTGTCGGATCAAACCTTCTGGGTGCTATCGGTGTCGCTCCTTACCCGCGGCGCAGCCGATCTGGGAATCGCCCTGGGTGCCGCCCTGGCGCTCACGCTGGGCGCCAGGCGCGTGGTCGACGGACAGATGAGCGTCGAGGCGCTCCTGATCGTGCTCATGGCCGGCACCGAGATCTTTCGCCCGTTGCGCGACCTGCGCAGCGTGCTGCATCGCGGCATGTTGGGCCAGTCGGCGGCCGACGGCATTCATGCGATCCTGCAAGCGCAGCCCGACCTGCCCCCTGCCGGCACCACCCGGGCAGCCCGCCTCACGCCCACCATCGCTTTCAATGCCGTCACGTTCTCGTATTCGGGCCGCCGCGCCGCCCATCGCGGCCTGGACTTCAACGTCAAGGCGGGCGAGCGCGTCGCCATCGTCGGCCCCAGCGGAGCGGGCAAGTCGACCATCGTGCGGCTGCTGCTGCGCGAGCACGATCCCGAATCCGGCAGCATCGTGGTGGGCGGACATGACCTGCGCGCCCTCGACACCGCCGATCTGCTGGCGCACATCGCCATCGTGGCGCAGGACAGCACCCTCTTTCACGGCACGATCGAAGACAATCTGCGCCTGGGCAAACCCGATGCAGGCAGCGACGCCGTGCGTGCGGCAGCGCGCGCCGCCAACGCGCACGACTTCATCATGGCTTTGCCGCAGGGCTACGACACGCGCATCGGCGAGCGCGGCCTGCAACTCTCGGGCGGCCAACGCCAACGCATCGCCATCGCGCGCGCCCTGTTGCGCGACGCGCCCATCCTGATTCTGGACGAAGCCCTGTCATCGGTGGACACCGAAAACGAAGCCGTCATCCAGGAGGCACTCAATCGCTTGATGGTGGGCCGCACCACGCTCATCCTGGCGCATCGACTGGCCAGCGTGATCGGTGCCGATCGCACCCTGGTGCTCGACGGCGGACGTGTGGTCGAGCAAGGCACGCATGCCGAGCTGATGCAGGCGCAAGGCTTGTATCACCGGCTGATGCACGAACAGGAAACCGTGGTCACCTCGCCGGGCAATCCGCCACGGAACGATGCGGTCGATCCACGTGTCATGTCGATGGACGACGCGGCTGTGGCAGGCAGCACGCCGCCCGCCGTTGACGATCCCATGCAAACCCGCGCCGAGGGGCATGCCGAAAGACAGGCCGCCGATCGCAGCGAAGCGCGCGCGGGTCCGGTGCTGCGCGAACTCGATGCCGATGCCGCCCAGGTCGGCTGGCGCGACACGATCAGCTCGTTGCTCTCCGTAATCGCGCCGTGGCGCGGCACGTTGATCCTCACGATCGCCCTGGGCGTGGCCCGCGTGGTCGCCTTCATCGGCGTGGGCGTACTGAGCGCGCTGGTGGTGGCCGCCATCCGCGATGGCCGCGAGATCGATAACCTGATCATCGCGCTGCTCATCACCGCGCCGCTGGCCGCGCTGTTCCATTGGCTCGAATCGTGGCTCGCGCACGCGATGGCCTACAAGCTGCTGGCCGACATGCGCATCGCATTATTCGACAAGCTCGAACGCCTGGCACCCGCCTATCTGCTGCGCCGCCGCTCGGGCGATCTCGTGGCGCTCGCCACGCAGGACGTCGAAATGGTGGAGTACTTCTACGCCCACACCGTGGCGCCCGCCATCGTGTCGGTCCTCGTGCCCTTGAGTGTGCTGGGCTTTCTGGCCGTGTTCAGCTGGCCGCTGGCGCTCGCGCTGTTGCCTTTCCTGGCCTACGCCATGCTCTCGCCCTTGCGCGGGCGCAAGCGTGTGGATGCGTTGGGCGGCGAAGCCCGCAGCGGCCTGGGCGCGCTCAGCGCCCACATTACCGACACCATCCAGGGCCTGGCGGACATCGTCGCGTTTCAAGCCGCCGGCCGCCGCCGCACCGAGTTCCTCGCGCTGGCGCAGCACTACGGCGAGCGCCGCATGCGCCTGCTGCGCGACCTGTCGGCGCAACAGGCCTATTTCGAGATCGCAACCGGTCTGGGCGGTCTGGCCGTGGCGGTGCTCGGCGCCTATCTGGTCACACTGGGAACCCTCTCGGCAGGCATGCTGCCGCTGCTGATCCTGATCGCGGTGGCGACCTTCCTGCCCGTTTCCGAAATCTCGCAGGTCAGCCGCCAACTGGCCGACACCATCGCTGCCACGCGTCGTTTGCATGTGGTGAGCCACGAGCCGGAACCCGTCGTCGATGGCCCCCTCGCGCCCGCAGCGCCGGTGGGCGGCTCGGCCATCGTGTTCGACGACGTCGGCTTTACCTATCCGGGCCGCACCCAACCTGCACTGCGTGAGCTGACGGTCGAGCTCGCCGCCGGCACCACCGTCGCGTTGGTCGGCCCGTCGGGTGCCGGAAAGAGCACCTTCGCAGGCCTGCTCATGCGCTTCTGGGATGTGCAATCCGGCGCCGTGCGCCTGGATGGCCACGATGTACGCGAGCTTGAGCTCGATGGCTTGCGCCAACGCGTCGCGCTGGTGGCGCAGGATACCTATCTGTTCAACGACACCCTCGAAGCCAATATCCGCCTGGCTCGACCCGACGCCAGCGCCGACGATCTCACGCAAGCGCTCGATCACGCCGCGTTGACGACGGTGGTGGCGCAACTGCCGGACGGCCTGGCCACGAAAGTGGGCGAACGCGGCGCGCAACTCTCGGGCGGACAACGCCAACGCATCGCCATCGCACGCGCGTTTCTGAAAAATGCACCGGTATTGGTGCTCGATGAAGCCACCTCGCATCTCGACACGCTGAGCGAGCTGCAGGTTCGGCACGCGCTGGACAAACTGATGCACGGCCGCACCACCTTGGTCATCGCCCATCGCCTGGCCACCATCCGCCATGCCGACACCATTCTGGTATTGAAGGACGGGCAACTGGCCGAACAGGGAACGCATGACGATCTGCTGGCGCAGGGCGGCGTCTACGCGCAGCTGTGGCATCGGCAAAGTGTTAAAACGGTCGAGGCCGCACCCGCGGCCGCAACCTGGAAAGATCATGAAGCTATTGCTTAAAATCGTGGGCGCCGTCCTCATCGTGATCGGCGGCATCTGGGTGCTGCAGGGCATCAACATCCTGCCGGGCAGTTTCATGACCGGACAGATGCAGTGGGCGATTTACGGCGCCATCGCGATGGCCGTCGGCGTGGTGCTGTTTCTGGTGGCACCGCGCCTGAAATGAACGATTGATCAGATAAAGTCGCTTGTCGCGCAGTTGCCGGTGCGCCCAGAATGGGCCATCACATTAGAACCCGGCTACCAGCATATGCGAGACCAGGGCTTTGAACTCCCCTACCAGCGGGCTCGGTCGATGACCTGGCCGGCTGATGATGCACAAGGTGCGGCGCAGTACGGGTTCACACAACGGCAGCGCGCGCACGCCCGGCCCCAACTTCGGCAGCATGATGCGGGGCAACACGGCAATGCCCACGCCGGCATTGACGAAGGCAATCACGGTTTGCGGCTGCTGCGCCTCGTACCGGATATCGAGTGTGATGCCGATCCCGGCCACGGCCTCGTCCACTACCGACCGCAGCGCCGCCATGCTGCTCAATACGATCATCGGGCATCCGGCCAATGCCGCCAGCGGCACACGCTGGCGCCGCGCCAGCGGATGGCCTTCGGGCACGACGGCGTAAAGCTCTTCGTCGAAAAGCGGCGCGAAATCGACCCGCGATTCGCCGGCCGCCAATGGGCCCAAACCAAAATCCACACTCTCGTCGCTCACTGCATCCACGATCTGCGTGGACTGCAGTTCGCGCACGCGCACCACCGCCTTGGGAAACCGGTCTTGAAAGGCAGCCACGATGGCGGGCAGGCGCGTGGCGGCGATGGTGGGCGACGACGCCAGCGTCACGACGCCTCGGCGCGCACTTACCGCATCCGTCAGCTCGTCCAGCCCCTCGGACAGATCGTCCAGGGTGCGTTGCACGCGATCGAGCAGCATCCGGCCTTCGAGCGTCAATTCGACGCGCCGCGTGGTGCGCATGAACAGCGCCACGCCAATCTGATCTTCGAGCGTTTTGATCTGCATGCTGACGGCCGACGGCGTACGCAGGCACTCGGCTGCGGCGCGCCTGAAGCTGCCGTGTTCGGCCACCAGCACGAACGTCTGCAAAAGCTTCAGATTGATATTCGCCACGCCGCCCCGTCCCCCAACGCCATCGTTGCATCGCGCGCACGGGCTTGATCCACGGGCGCGGCAGCGCTTTGTATTGTTGATTCTGTTCAAAGGAGTATAGCTGTGTCCACACGCACTTTCGTGCCGCGCCGGCCGCGTCTGCAACGATCCGAACTGGCCGTTCCCGCCACCTCCGCCCGCTTTTTCCAGAAGGCGGCCGAGGGCGCTGCCGACGCGATTTTCATCGATCTGGAAGACGCCGTTGCCGATGCGCGCAAGGTGGATGCGCGCGCCCTCGCCATCCAGGCGATCAACAGTCACGACTGGCGCAACAAGACGCTATCGGTGCGCGTCAATGGCCTGGACACCCCCTGGGGCCAGCGCGACATCCTCGAGCTCGCCACGCACTGTCCGCGCCTGGACATGATCCTGTTGCCCAAGGCGGGCTGCGCGTTCGACGTGCGCTTCGTCGATCAACTGCTCATCGGGGTCGAACACGACACGCCGCGCGAGCGGCCCATCGGCATCGAGGTGCTGATCGAGACCGCGCAAGGCGTGGCCTATGCCGAAGAGATCGCCAGCGCCAGCAACCGGCTCGAGGCCATGATCTTCGGCGTGGGCGATTTCACCGTCGACATGCGCACCTACGATCGCGTGTTCGGCCGTCCCAGCGCCCGCTATGCCGTGATGACCAATCCCGATGCCGAAGGACGACGCGACACCCATTGGAACGATCAATGGCACTTCGCGCAGGCCCGCATCGCTGCCGCGTGCCGCGCCAACGGGCTGCGCGCCATCGATGGCCCCTTCACCGATTTCGGCGATCCCGACGGCTACACCGCGTCGGCGCAACGCGCAGCCGCCCTGGGCTTCGAAGGCAAGTGGGCCATCCACCCGTCGCAGATCGCGCAGGCCAACGCGCTCTTTTCCCCCACCGATGAAGAAACGCAGTGGGCCGTGCGCATCGACGAGGCGCTGCGTCGATCCACCGCCAGCGGCAACGGCGCATTCGCCGAGAAGGATGTGCTGATCGATCTGGCGCACGGCAAACTGGCCCGCTCCTTACTCGCGCGGCAAGCCGCCATCGATGCCTTCGAACGTGCCGCCCACCGCAACGCATCGACCGTGAGTGCCTGACATGACCCAAGCCGCTCCGCTGGCCGATATCCGGGTACTGGACATCGCCACCTTCGTGGCCGCACCGTTCTGCGGCACCATCCTCGGCGACTTCGGCGCCGAGGTCATCAAAATCGAGAAACCCGGCGAGGGCGATCCGCTGCGAAAATTCGGCACGCCCTCGGAGGCCGGCGATACCTACGTCTGGCTGAGCGAATCGCGCAACAAAACCTGCATGACGCTCGACTTGCGCACGCCCGATGGCCGCGACACCTTTCTGGCGCTGGTCGCCAAATCGCACGTCGTGCTCGAAAATTTCCGCCCCGGCACGCTGGAAAAATGGGGATTGGGGATGGACGTGCTGCGCGCGGCCAACCCGAAGATCGTGCTGCTGCGCGTGAGCGCCTACGGGCAAACGGGCCCTTACCGCGAGAAGGCCGGTTTCGCGCGCGTGGCCCACGGATTCAGCGGTCTGTCGCATCTGGCGGGCGAAGCCGACGGGCGGCCCGTCGTACCGGGATCGACATCGCTGGCCGACTACACCTCGGGCATCTGGGGCGCACTCGGCGTGCTGCTCGCGCTGCGTGGGGTGGATCGCGGTGAACCGGGCCAGGTGATCGACGTGTCGCTGTACGAATCGATGTTTCGCCTGCTCGACGAAATGGTGCCGGTATACGCGAAGCACGGGGTGGTGCGCGGGCGCCTGGGTGCGGATGTACCGCACGTGGTACCGCATGGCCATTGGCAAACCAGCGAAGGCAAGTGGGTGGCCCTGGCGTGTTCGAGCGACAAGATCTTTGCGCGGCTGGCGCGCTTGATGGGCGACACCCCGCTGGCCGACGCGCGCTTTGCAAGCAACGCTCAGCGTGTGGCCGCGCGCGCCGAAGTCAACGCCGCGATCGCCTTATGGGTCGGTCGCCACACACGCGAGGCGGTGGTGGCGCTGTGCGACGACGCGGGTGTGCCGTGCGGCCCAATCTACGCGGTGGACGATATCTTCACCGACCCGCAGTATCAGGCGCGCGGCAATCTGGTCACCACCACGGATACGCGTGCCGGCGAGGTGGTCGTGCCGTCCGGCATGCCGATGATGTCGGCCACGCCGCCCACCCTGCGCCATCTGGGCCGGGCGCTGGGCGCGGATACCAACGCTATTCTTGAACGTGTGCTGGGCCTGGCGCCCGAACGCATCGAGGCGCTCAGAACCAACCGCACCCTTTGATCATCGCTCGACCCGACGCAGCCGATACAGGCGCGCACCACAGGAGACACGCACCATGGCCGTTTCATTGCCCCCCGCCCCGCGCGCACGTTCGTTCATTGCCGCCCTGGGTTTGACGTTGAGTGTTGGCGTCTTCGCGCAAGCTGCGTTGGCGGCCGCACCGTATCCGAGCCGGCCCGTCATGGTGATCGTCGCCTCGCAACCCGGTGGCTCGATCGACTATCTGGCGCGTCTGCTGTCCGAGCCTTTGTCCAAAGCACTGGGTCAACCCGTGCTGGTCGAAAACAAACCGGGCGCCAGCGGCAACATCGGCAATCAATACGTCGCGGCCGCGCCGCCCGATGGATACACGCTGCTGCTCTCGTACAACGGCTTCCACGTGGGCAACCCACACCTCTTCAAGAACGCGGGCTGGGATCCCATCAAGGATTTTGCGCCCATCGGCATGGTGGCGCGCTCGCCGCAGGTGTTTGTGGTCAACGCGAAGTTGCCCGTCAATTCGATCAAGGAATTGATCGACTATGCGCGTGCCAATCCGGGCAAGCTCGATTACGCCTCATCGGGCAATGGCTCGGTGCCGCATGTGGCGGGCGAATTGTTCAAACAGATCACCGGTACCAAAATCGAGCACATCCCCTACAAGGGTGCAGGCGGTGCCGTCCAGGATCTGGCGGCCGGCCAGGTCGACATGTACATCACCAGCGCAGCCGGTGTGATGCCACAGATAAAGGCGGGGCGGATCAAGGCGCTCACCGTGACGGGTGACACACGGCTGACCTCGCTGCCCGATGTGCCCACGGCCAAGGAAGCGGGTCTGCAAGGGTTTGAACTCGACTCATGGTTTGCGTTGTATGCCCCCAAAGGCACGCCCGACCCGATCGTGCAGCGCCTGCACACCGAACTCGACAAGCTGCTGAGCGATCCTGCGCTGATCAAGCAGGCCGAAGGCCAAGGCATGACGTTCGAAAAAATGAGCTCGACCGACCTTGCCGCCTATACCAAGCAGCAACTCGATTACTGGGGCAAGGTGATCGCGGATGCCAAGCTGACGATGGATTGATTCAAGGCGCGGGCTTAGCGAGCAGCACATTCACGTTTGCGTCCTCGCCCGCGCATTGCAAGGTGATGCCCAGCGGCACCTGCCGCACGGGCGGCACGGCTCTACCGTAGCGATAGGGAAACAAGCCACGCTGCCCGCCGCCAAATGAGGCGGGCATGCCGCAGGCACACGGCAGGCATACGGCGGCCAAGCCATCAAGATTTGTCGGTCGCGCATAACCGCCGGTTATCGATGCGGCTGCCCAGCAATCGATTCGTCGCCGAATTGTGTTTGATTTCAATCGATTAGCGCGCATCGCGCTGCGGCTGGCGCGGCGCGGCAGAAGGTTGCCCCCCGACGCCATCGCGCTCACAATCGATCGGCATTGCGAGCCGGCCGCTCTCCGGCGGCCGCGCTTCGCAGTGCCCATCCTTCACGTAAAGAGAACACGCCATGACGAGACTTGCGCGCATTGCCGCCGCCCAGATGGGTGCGGTCAATCGATCCGACGCCCGCCCGCACACGTTGCAGCGCATGATCGCGTTGCTCGAGAACGCGGCGAGCCAAGGGGCACAGTTGGTCGTGTTTCCCGAACTGGCGTTGACCACGTTTTTTCCGCGCTGGTTGCTGTCGCCTGAAGAGGTGGAAGGCTACTTCGAAGCCGCCATGCCGAACCCCGACGTGCAGCCGCTCTTTGAGCGCGCCCGAGAATTGAAGGTCGGCTTCTATCTGGGCTACGCCGAAAAAACGCCGCAGGGCAAGCATTACAACAGCGCCATTACCGTGGCGCCCGACGGCACGATCATCGGCCACTATCGCAAGGTACACCTGCCCGGCTCGGTGGAGCCGCGGGAAGGCGCACGCGTGCACCAACTCGAAAAACGCTACTTCGAATACGGCGACCTCGGCTTTCAAGCGTTCTACGGTCCGCAAGCCTGGGGCGCGCCCGTGACCGGCATGCTGATCTGCAACGACCGCCGCTGGCCGGAAGCGTGGCGCAGCTACGGGTTGCAAGGCTGCGAACTGATGTTGATGGGCTATAACTCCGCCGCTTACGATCCCAATGGCGGGTCGAGCGAAGACGCCGCCTTGCGCACATTTCATTCGCTGTTGGCCACCCAGGCCAACGCCTATATGAACTCGACCTGGGCCGTGAGCACCGCGAAGGCGGGTGTGGAAGACGGCTTCGGCCTGATCGGCGCCAGTTGCATCGTCGACCCCAACGGCGTAATCGTCGCGCAGGCCCAAACCCTCGACGACGAGGTCATCGTGGCCGATTGCGACTTCGATGCCTGCAAGCAGGGTCAGGAGAAAATGTTCAACTTCGCCAATCATCGCCGGCCCCAGCACTACGCGCGGCTGGTCGATCAAGTGGGCGCCGTCCGTCCGCCAGAAGACATCGCTCGGCCATCGTGAGCACCGCGCGCATGGCCTCGTGGCGGCGGCTGCGACGGCCTGCGGTTCGCGGCCGGCGCCGCGCGCAGCATGCCGTCGCCAGCCCCCGGTATCGGAGCGTGCTGCGTGCGGGATCACGCGTCACATCGCCCACGCAAACCGCCCCGAGCGGCCCACCCGGCACCGGGACGATGCCGCGCTCACCCTTCACTTTGCTGAAACCCTCGATTTTGGCGACAATGCTCGATGCAGCTGAACGAGGCTGGCGCTTTCATTGCCCCTGGGTAGCGGTGCGCCTGCCAGCGTTTTCGCCATTTCTAATGCAGCAAGGTTAACGAGAAAAATGTCTACTACTTCGAAGATCATTTACACGCTTACCGACGAAGCTCCCGCCCTCGCGACGTACTCCCTGCTTCCGATCGTCAAAGCGTTTACCCGCTCGTCGGGCATTGCCGTAGAAACCCGCGACATTTCGCTGGCCGGCCGCATTATTGCGTCGTTCCCCGACTTCCTGGACGACAAGCAAAAGATCAAGCAAGACCTGGCCGAACTCGGCGAGCTAGCCACCAAGGCCGAAGCCAACATCATCAAGCTGCCCAACATCAGCGCGTCGATTCCGCAGTTGAAGGCCGCCATCAAAGAACTTCAAAGCCAGGGCTACAAGCTCCCGGATTACCCGGATGACGCCAAGACCGATGCCGACCGCGATGTGAAAGCACGCTACGACAAGATCAAGGGCAGCGCCGTCAATCCCGTGCTGCGCGAAGGCAACTCCGACCGCCGCGCGCCGTTGTCGGTCAAGAACTACGCCCGCAAGCACCCCCACAAGATGGGTGCCTGGAGCACCGATTCGAAGTCGCATGTGTCGCACATGGACGGCGGCGATTTTTACGGCAGCGAAAAATCCGCACTGATCGCCGAAGCCGGCAGCGTCAAGATCGAACTGACCACGGCCGATGGCAAGAAGACGGTGCTGAAAGAAAAAACCGCCGTGAAAGCCGGCGAGATCATCGACGCTTCGGTGTTGAGCAAGAACGCCCTGCGCACCTTCATCGAGGCGCAGATCGCCGATGCGAAGGCCAAGGGCGTGCTGTTCTCGGTGCACCTGAAAGCCACGATGATGAAGGTTTCCGATCCCGTCATCTTCGGTCATGTGGTGTCGGTGTTCTACAAAGACGTGCTGACCAAGCATGCCGACACGCTCAAGAGCGTGGGCTTCGACGCCAACAACGGCATCGGCGACCTCTACGCCAAGCTGAAAGAACTGCCCGCCGACAAGCAGGCCGAAATCGAAGCCGACTTGAAGGCCGAATATGCTCAGCGCCCGCAATTGGCGATGGTCAACTCCGACAAGGGCATCACCAGCCTGCACGTGCCCAGCGACGTGATCGTCGACGCCTCGATGCCCGCGATGATTCGCGACTCGGGCAAGATGTGGGGCCCGGACGGCAACCTGCACGACACCAAAGCCGTGATCCCCGACCGTTGCTATGCCGACGTCTATCAAGTGGTGATCGACGACTGCAAGCAAAACGGCCCCTTCGATCCCGTCACGATGGGCAGCGTGCCCAACGTAGGCTTGATGGCGCAGGCCGCTGAAGAATACGGCTCCCACGACAAGACGTTCCAGATCGCCGCTGCCGGCACGGTCACCGTGACCGACACTGCAGGCAAGGTGCTGCTGGAGCAGAAGGTCGAGGCCGGCGATCTGTGGCGCATGTGCCAGACCAAGGATGCTCCGATCCAGGATTGGGTGAAGCTTGCCGTGAACCGCGCGCGCGCCACCGGCACGCCGGCCGTGTTCTGGCTGGACTCGGGTCGCGCCCACGACGCGCAGATCATCGCCAAGGTCAATCAGTACCTGAAGGATCACGACACCAACGGTCTGGATCTGCGCATCCTGTCGCCGGTGGAAGCCACCAAGTTCTCGCTGGCTCGCATCCGCAAAGGTGAAGACACGATTTCGGTCACCGGCAACGTGCTGCGCGATTACCTGACCGATCTGTTCCCCATCATGGAACTGGGCACCAGCGCCAAGATGCTGTCGATCGTGCCGCTCATGGCCGGTGGCGGTCTGTTTGAAACGGGTGCTGGCGGTTCGGCCCCCAAGCACGTGCAGCAGTTCGTGGAAGAAGGCTTCCTGCGCTGGGATTCGCTGGGCGAGTTCCTCGCGTTGGCCGCCTCGCTCGAGCACCTGGGCAACGCCACCAAGAACGCCAAGGCGCTGGTGCTGGCCAAGACGCTCGACCAGGCTACCGGCAAGTTCCTTGATCTGGACAAGTCGCCCGCGCGTAAGGTGGGGGGTCTGGACAACCGCGGCAGCCACTTCTATCTCGGCTTCTACTGGGCCCAAGCCTTGGCCGAGCAAACCGAAGATCCGGCCCTGCAAGCGCAGTTCAAGGGTGTGGCCGAAAAGCTTGCCCAGGACGAAACCAAGATCCTGGACGAACTGAAGGCTGCCCAAGGCAAACCGGTCGACATCGGCGGCTACTACCGTCCGAATACCGACAAGACGTCGCAAGCCATGCGCCCCAGCAGCACGCTGAACGGCACCGTGGACGCGATCAAGTAATACCGGCGCCCGTGTAGTCACCCAAAAAGCCGAGGCTCATGCCTCGGCTTTTTGTCGTTCGTCTCAGGCCACCTGCAGCTCACAAGTACTCGACGTTGAACGATAGGGCGCTGCACGGCCCATGCTTCGCTTCATCAGGCAAACGCCGGCCCGCCCAACGCGCGTGGCGCGGTGCCGTGGTCATCGTGCTCGGCACGACGCGTCACATTGAACACCGCCATCGCCTGCACCAGCGCATCGGCCTGCTCTTTCAGGCCGACGGCCGCCGCGGCACTTTCCTCGACCAACGCCGCGTTCTGCTGCGTGGTCAGATCCATCTGATTGACGGCCTGCCCCACCTGCGCCACACCCTGGCTTTGCTCGACCGTCGCTGCGCTGATTTCGCCCATGATGTCGGCCACGCGCCGAATCGATGCCACCACCTCTCCCATGCTCTCACCCGCTCGATCGACCTGAGCCGTACCGAGTTCGACCTTGGTCACGCTGGTGGTGATCAATCCCTTGATCTCTTTGGCGGCTTCGGCGCTGCGCTGTGCGAGGTTGCGCACCTCGCTCGCCACCACGGCAAAGCCACGGCCTTGCTCACCCGCACGCGCCGCCTCGACGGCCGCATTCAACGCGAGAATATTGGTTTGAAAGGCAATGCTGTCGATCACGGCGATGATGTCCACGATGCGTTTCGAGCTTTCGTTGATGCCCTTCATGGTTTCCACGACTTCGCCCACCACGTCGCCGCACGTCATGGCCGACGTACGCGCCTGCAATGCCAATTGATTGGCTTGCTGTGCGTTATCCGCGTTCTGGCGAACGGTGCTGCCCAGTTGTTCCATCGAGGCCGCCGTTTCTTCCAGTGCGGACGCCTGCTCCTCCGTGCGACCGCTGAGGTCGGTATTGCCCTGCGAAATCTCCGCACTCGCAAGAGCCACGCTATGCGCGTTGTCGCGTACGGTGGAGACGGTGGTCAGCAAGCTGTCCTGCATGCGTTGCAGCGCGTTAAGCAATTGTCCGGTTTCGTCGCGCGCACCTGTGGGCACGGGGATACTCAGATCGCCGCTGGCCACACGGTCGGCCGATTCCACTGCGGACTTGAGCGGCCGCGTCACCGAGCGTGTGATGAGCCACGCGCAAGTCAGGCCCGCAACCGCAGCGACCAAAGCCGCCAAAATCATCACCCACATCCCCTCGGTGGCGTCCTGGTGCGAGGCGTCGCTGGCGATCGTGATCTGCCGGTTCTGCACGTCGACCAGCGTTTTCAACGCAGCCAGATAGGCGCCTTGAGTGGCATAACCCGGACCGTAAAGCAGTCGCGTGGCTTCGGCCTTGTTGTTGGCCAACGCCGGCGCAATCACTTGATCCGTGAAGGTGCGGAAATTGGCGCGCGCCGTGCTGACGGCGGCAAACGCAGTGCGGTCTTCGTCGCTGTAGAGCAGCGCCTCGATCTCGGCCATTCGCGCCGTCGAGGCGGCACCGGCTTTTTCCAGTGCCGCCTTATTGGACGCGAGGTCGGCATCGCTGGTAAGCAAAATCAGATTACGTACGATGCGCGCAATGTCTACCGCGTGATACGACAGCTCGTTGGAGGCTGACAACGTAGGGACGAGGTTCGATGTGATGTGCGTGGTTTGGTCTTCCTGTGCACGCATCTTCGCCACGCCCATCATTGCGACGACGACGATGAGCACGATCATCGCGGCAAATGCAATGCCGAGGCGCAGGCCAATCTTTAAATTCTTCATGGGGGCTTGCCGGCAATCAAAAAGTAATAGGAAAGCGGTTTACGACGCCTCATGAGAAACATTTAGCCGGTATTACCGAATCTTCTCAATTTGCCATTTGGTTACGTTTGCCGATGTTGGCAAGATTTGACCTTGGATAACGACTGGATACCTGCAGATCGCGCCGCTGAAACGCAGCACGACGCGCGCCGGGGCTTGGCTGGTCGGGGATCAGGAGGATCGTGAGTCCATCGACGCTGCCTGGGATGAAGGCGACATTCTGCTGTCGTTCATGCCGCCGTCATCACGTTCGGCTATCGTTTGAGGCAAGCTGCAGATCGGGCGCCTCATCGGCCCCATCGGTGCGCACGCTGCTCCACCAACGTTTGCTGGCCTCCCCTCTCTGCGCACCATCTTCCAGCCAACGATCTCCAGCCAAGGATCTCCACCCAACGATCCCGAGCACCTGTATAGCCCCTGTTCTCGTCTACCCTTCGCTATCCACCTTTCTCGCCCACCGCTTCCTGCCATGCCGCTCAATCAATCCGCTGCGACGCCCTCCACAGATGACGTGCCCCACATCGTTGCCGTGAGCCTCGATGCACGGCACGGCTTCACGAAGTGGCCCGTACCCATGATCACGCTGCTCGCGGGCCAAGGCGTGGCCGGCGACGCCCACGCCGGCATCACTGTCCAGCATCGATCGCGCGTCGCCGCGAATCCGCACCAGCCCAATCTGCGCCAGGTGCATCTGATTCATGCCGAGTTGCTGGATGAGTTGCGTGCCGCCGGATTTCGCGTCGATCCCGGCACCCTGGGCGAGAACGTCACCACACGCGGGCTGGATGTACTGGCGCTGCCACAAGGCACACGGCTCACGCTGGGGAAGACAGCCATCATTGAGATCACGGGCTTGCGCAACCCGTGCCGCCAACTGGACGGCTACCAGCGCGGGCTGACCGCCGCAGTACTCGACCGCGATGCGAACGGTGAGCTGGTGCGCAAATGCGGTGTTATGGCGATCGTGATCAAAGGCGGCGATGTGTTCGAGGACGACCTCATCAAGGTGAAGCTGCCCCGTGCCCCACACGTGCCGCTCAAGCCGGTTTGAGAAAGTGAACGCTAGGCGTACGCCGGTCCACCCAGCGCCGGCGTCGGCGCCGTACGCTCGGGTCGCGCGGCCGAGATCTCCTGCGCTGCCAGCTTGAACACCGCCATGGTGTCCACCAGCGTTTGTGCCTGATCCTTCAACCCGGCCGCAGCGGCAGCACTTTGCTCGACCAGCGCCGCGTTCTGCTGCGTGGTCTGATCCATCTGATTGACGGCGTGCACCACTTGCGACACGCCCTGGCTTTGCTCGACCGTGGCCGCCGTGATCTCGCCCATGATGTCGGCCACCCGCTGAATGGCCGCCACGACGTCGCTCATGCTCGCACCTGCGCGATCCACTTGAGCCGTACCCAGCTGGACATTCGCGACGCTTGTGGTGATCAACCCCTTGATCTCCTTTGCGGCCTCGGCGCTGCGCTGCGCGAGGTTGCGCACTTCGCTCGCGACCACGGCAAAGCCCCGTCCCTGCTCACCCGCACGCGCCGCCTCGACGGCCGCGTTCAAGGCCAGAATGTTCGTCTGAAAAGCAATGCTGTCGATGACGGCAATGATATCGACGATACGTTTGGAACTGTCGTTGATGCCCTTCATGGTTTCGACCACTTCAGCCACCACGCCGCCACATGTTGCGGCCGACGTGCTGGCGTGCATCGCCAACTGATTGGCCTGCTGCGCGTGATCGGCATTCTGCTGCACGGTCGTGCCCAACTGTTCCATCGATGCTGCGGTTTCTTCCAATGCCGCAGCCTGTTCTTCGGTGCGGCTGCTCAGGTCGCTGTTGCCTTGCGCAATTTCCGCGCTTGCCAGGGCCACGCTGTGAGCGTTCTCGCGCACCGTGCCCACTGTTTGAAACAGGCTGTGCTGCATTCGCTGCAGGGCATTGAGCAAACGCCCCGTTTCATCGCGAGCCCCATCAGGCACCGGCACGCTGAGGTCGCCATTGGCCACGCGATCGGCGGATGACACGGCAAGCGCCAAAGGCTTCGTGACGGAACGCGTGATCAATACCGATCCGAAGATCGCGGCGAGTGCCGCCAGCACCGCCACTGCAATCATCATCGTCATGCCGAATTGGGTGTCGGCTTCCGACGCCACCGCCGCCGCTTGAATTTGACGATTCAGCAAGTTCACCATCTTTTCCAGGGACGCGATCAACGCCGCTTGAGTCTTGTACCCCGCACCGTACAAAATCCGCGTGGCCGTCTCGTTATCGTTCAGCATCGCAGGTGCAACCACCTGATCGGTAAAGAGACGATAGGCAGTCAATGCCGCACGCACCTCAGCGAATGCCGCCCGGCTTTCGTCGGTGTCGACCAGCTTCTCGAGCCGGTCCATCAACATGTTGGCCTGAACGCGGTGCGCATCGAGCGACATCTTGTTGGCCTGCATGCCGGCATCGTCGGTGAGCAGGATGATATTGCGCACCACATGTGCAATATCCACTGCCCGATAAGCGATGTCCTGCGCCGCATCCAACTTGGGCACCAGGCTCTGCGTGATTCGATTGGTTCGAACCTCTTGCGCACGCATCTCATATACGCCGACGCCTGCCACGCACGCCAGAAAGACGATCAGCGCAGTGAATGCTGCGGCCAGACGTGTTCCGATCTTTAAGTTTTTCATAGGTGCCGTGGTCCAGAGAAGCCGTGTGGAATAGACCTCGTTTACGACTGGACTTGCACACCATTTAGCGGATTTACCTAATTTTCCGTTTTTGCCGTATTGTTGCGCTTTAGTGCCATTTGTATTTGAAAATGACACCCCTGGCGTGCCATGACGGACCGGTCAGCCCAAGACATACCGGTCAGGCCAAGCGCCAATAGCTGTGCTCACCACTCCGCTCATGCTGGGTTGGCCTGGCGACCTGCCGCTCACGCGTAGGCGCCGGCAGCCATACCGATCAGCTTCGGCGGCTTACCCGCAGCGGTTGCGGTATGGCTGCCGAGCTTGAATACCGCCATGGCCTGAACGAGGGCATCGGCCTGATCTTTCAACCCGGCGGCCGCCGCCGCACTTTCTTCCACCAGCGCCGCGTTCTGCTGCGTGGCCTGATCCATCTGATTGACCGCTTGGCTCACTTGCGCCACACCCTGACTTTGCTCGGTGGTCGCCGCGCTGATTTCACCCATGATGTCGGCCACGCGACGAATCGACGACACCACCTCGCCCATGCTTGCGCCGGCACGGTCGACTTGCGCGGTACCCAGTTCGACCTTCGAGACGCTGGTGGTGATCAACGCGGTGATCTCCTTGGCCGCATCGGCACTGCGTTGCGCCAGATTGCGCACTTCGCTCGCAACCACGGCGAAGCCGCGGCCCTGCTCGCCGGCCCGTGCGGCCTCTACGGCGGCATTGAGCGCAAGAATATTCGTTTGGAAAGCGATGCTGTCGATCACGGCAATGATGTCGACGATGCGCTTGGAGCTTTCGTTGATTCCTTTCATGGTTTCGACCACTTCGCCCACCACGTCGCCACACACCACCGCCGACGTGCTGGCCTGCATGGCCAGTTGATTGGCCTGCTGTGCGTTATCGGCGTTTTGCCGCACGGTGCTGCCCAACTGCTCCATCGATGCCGCGGTTTGCTCAAGCGCGGCCGCCTGTTCTTCGGTGCGTTCACTCAGATCGGTATTGCCTTGTGCGATTTCAGCACTGGCCAACGCCACATTGCCCGCGTTCTCACGCACCGTACCCACCGTTGCGAGCAGGCTCTGCTGCATGCGTTGCAGCGCGTTGAGCAACAAGCCCGTTTCATCGCGCGCGCCGTCCGGCACGGGCACCCCCAGATCGCCATCGGACACGCGATTGGCGGACGCCACCGCCAATCCCAGCGGCACCGTTACCGAGCGCGTCATGTAGACCGCTCCCAGAATGCCTGCAATCACGGCCACGACGGCGACCACGATCATGCTCGTCATTCCCTGCACCGCATTGTCGTGCGACGCCGCAGCACCATCGGTGATAAATCGATTCTGCAAATCGACCATCTTCTGCAGCGACGCCACGTAATCGGTTTGCGTTTGCAGCCCCGACCCAAAGAGCAATGCCGTGGCAGCGCTGTTTTCGTTTTCGAGCGCGAGGTTGACCACCTGCGCGGTGAAATCGCGATAAGCGCGCTGATGCGTCAGGATCGCGGCCAGGATCGCGCGCCCCTCATCGGTATCCACGAGCCGGTCGAGCGTTGCTGTCGCTTCAGTCGCGCGCGCCTGCGCGGCATCCAGTGCCGACTTGCTTGCGGACATCGACGCGCCATCGGTCGACAGCACGATGTTGCGTACCAGCCGGGCATTATCGGACGAGATGAACTGCAACGTGCGCGCCGCCGCGAGCTTGGGCAGGATATCGCTTGTGACTTCGGTCGCCTGCCGATCCTGTGCGTTGAGCTGATTGACGCCGACCAATGCCACTGCCGACAGCAGCACGATCATCACCGCAAAAGCGATCCCCAAGCGTAGGCCAATCTTCAGGTGTTTCATACATTCTCCGCGGGATGATCGAGATAACTCGAAAGCCCGTTTACGGCGAACTCAGAAAACCTTTAAGCAAAAAATACAATTGGCCTTTTCTTCTGACGTGGCGTGCGGATCGCACGCCACGCCATCTATTGCGCGGCCGCCCAGCACGCCGGCTGCGCCGCGGCTGGCCCGCCGCATTGCCGATAGCGAACCGCAAACCAGGCCTTGCCCGCCGTACGATACCGACCGGAACTATTGACGTCGGCGCGCCAGATATCGTCCTCCATCACATCGTTCCAATCGCCGGCTTTGGCGGGTGCATTCAACCGCCCCAAGTCCTCGGCCGATCGCTCGGGTGCGATCGGCTCATCAGGCCGAGTTGCCACCATGCGCAACGCCGCATCGCGCACGGCCGCGACATAACTCGATGTGGCGTCACCGCTGCGCGCAGCCACAACCCCGTTCGTCACCGTAATCCGACTGCGATCCAACGACGCCAGATCGTATTGCGTGAGATCGAAGCCCTGGCGCCGCAACCAACTGCCCCAGCTGAACTCGGCGAACTCGGAGACGTCATTGTTGCTGTAGCCCAGGCCACGCGTGAGGTACACCAGCGAACGGTATGCATCGTCCTGAAAATTGGCCAGCGCGACACGCGGCGGCAAAGCACTCGGCTCGATGACGCGGTCGGCAGCATCGCGCAGCCACACAAAGCCGGCACCGCGCATCCGCGACCAGAACACCGGCATGGATTCGGCATCGCTGTAGTTGGCCGCCACGCGCACCCACACCGGCAGCAGCGCTCCGCCATCAGCCAGCTCATTCAACACCGTGAAAGTGTGGTGGCCGTCGGTGAGATACAGCACGCCGCCCGGTCCGACGACCACTGTCTTCAATGCTTGCGCGTTGGCGCTACCTGCCGTGGGTGGATCGGTCAGGCAACGAAACGTGTTGGCATCGATCAAACGCACCGTGTGCGGTTGGTAGCTGGCGTCATCCAATCCGGTCTGGCCGTTATCGGCGCAGTAATCGTCGGCCCGTTTGCGCTCGCTGCGATAAAGATAACGGGAATAATTGTCGAGCTCGTCATCGCCGAGATAGCCCGCTGGCGAGGGCGTGAAGCGTGCCATATCCGGTTGCTTGCGCGCCAGGTGGTAGTAGATTTGATCGTATCCGACCGCCGCTTGTGTCGGCCGAAGTTGCCCTAACGCGATCTTGATCACATCGCCCACTGCCGAATCGAGGTAGGGGGACGACGGCTCGGGTTCCGTGGGCGTCGGCGCCTCATCCTCAGGCTCAGGCAGCGGTTCGGGTGTCTCGGCGGGCGGAAACGGGCTGACCGGGTCGGCGGGCAGCTCAGGCGATGGGCCGGGCGTCGGGTCGAGCGGCGTGACCACCGGCGGCGGCACAACGACGGGATCGTCATCGTCGTCGCCGCCACAGGCGGCAAGCGCCGCGCACAGCAATGCGGCAAATAAGCACTTGGCCAGCGGCGCGATACGCAGCCGTTGGAAAGGAAACGATGAATGCAGCAACATGAAGACGATCCGAAAAATGCGTAGGGTCACCAGGCGATCCCGATGGCGGCAAATCAAGGCGCGAAGTATGCCGACGCACTATGTCGCGCACATGGCATTTTCCCTTCAGACTACATTCAGCTTGCTTTCGTTTTCCTGTCTATCGATGCACGCCGCATTCGACATCACCGCACAAACCCGCCTTGCGCGCACGTCACCGCTGATCGCCACCTGACGCGACGCTCGCTATTCGCTGCCGCGTGCTTCCGATAACGCGATCGTCAGGTGCTGCACCTTCTTCTTCAACTGATCGCGCTCGTCCTTCAGCTCGGCTACCAGCACGGTCAGCCGATGGATCTCCAACTGATCGGGCGTCGCATCCTCGGGCGGCGCTTCCACATCGGGCTTGGGCTTGGCGGGCTGCCTTGCCTCGCGCACCTGGCGGGCGGCTTCGCGCAGCTCTTTCTTGCCGCCGGCCACCGCGGCCACTTGCTTGTCGCTCGGCAAGGAAGCGACCGCCGCCGCGGCGTTGATCGAAATCACGCCCGACTTCACCGCACCCACCAACTCCGGCGCCGCTGTCTTTTGAATCTTTTCGATCTGATTCAACGTGGCATTGCTAACGCGAGCGGCGCGCGCCACGACATCGCGCGTCCATGGCGGTTCGCTTTCGACCGCAGCCTGAGACGCTGCCGCAGCAGCGGGTTCACCCTCCACCCCCGTCGCGCCGTCGTCTGCCGCCGACTTCCTGATCTTCGCCTGCGCCAGACGCGCCGACACGATCTCTTTCTTGCGCAATGCAAGCACACCGCGCTGGAAGTCGGACACACTGCGGCGTCCGAGGTGATTGTCGATCATCCAGAGATGAACGTCATCCATCGACTTGAACGTGGTGTTTTGCATCGTGTTGAACGGGATGCCGTGCTTCTGGCAAATGCCATAGCGGTTGTGCCCATCCACCAGCAGATCGCCCCACAGCACCAGCGCATCGCGGCATCCCTCGGCAAGCAGACTGCGCTCGAGCGCGGCGTACTCGTCGGGCGTGAGCGGATCGATATAGGCACGCAGATCGTCATTGATCGTGATCGTCATCGTTAATCTTCCGCCGCCCACTCCACTTGCACGCCCAGGCTGCGCAAATTCTCGACGAAGTGCGGATGCGCCCGGCGGATCGGCGTGGCATTGCGAATCTCGGAGCGGCCGTCGATGCTGGCCGCCACCATGAACAGCGCAATCGCGACGCGAATGATGTACGGGCTTTCCACCACCGCAGGCGATAGCGGATTGCCGCCGAACGTGATCAAGCGATGCGGGTCGGACGAAAACACATGCGCGCCGAACTTGGTGAGCTCACCGGTCCAGCCGAGTGCGCCGTCATACACCTTGTTCCAGAACATCGCGTTGCCTTCCGCACGCACACCCAAGGCAATGAAAATGGGCAGCAGATCCACCGGGAAATAGGGCCACGGTGCGGCTTCGACCTTGGTGAGCACATTGCTGGTAAACGGCGTTTGCACCTTTAGCGGTCCGGCGCAGCTCGCGCGCGACCAGCCGTCTTCATGGGTAATCGTGACGCCGAACTTGGCAAACGTGCGATCGATGAGCGGGAAGTTCTCGGGCGCGCTGTTACGCACCACGATATCGCCACCAGTGATTGCACCCAGCGCCAAAAAGGTCGTGATCTCGTGAAAGTCTTCATCGAAACGGAATTCACCGCCCGTGAGCGCCGCACCGCCTTGCACGGTCAGACGCGAGGTGCCCATGCCGTCGATCTTCACGCCGATCATGGCCATGAATCGGCAGAATTCCTGCACGTGCGGCTCCGAGGCCGCGTTGGTGAGCGTCGACACCCCACCGGCCGCAGCGGCGCACAGCACGAAATTCTCGGTGGTGGTGACCGAAGCATAGTCGAGCCAATGATCGGTCGGGGTCAACCGGCCGTCACAGCGCACCACGAGCGAACCCTCTTCGCGCCCCACTTCGCCCCCAAAGCGGCGGAACACTTCCACGTGGGGGTCGATCTCGCGCACGCCGAGCGTGCAGCCCTTCACATTGTCTTCAAGACGCGCCACTCCAAAGCGCGCCAACAGCGGCGGCACCAGCATGATCGACGAACGCATCTCCTCCGGCAGGCGGTGGCACGTGGGATCGAACGCCGTGTCGCGGTGATGCAGCGCCAGGGTGCCGCTTTCGTGATCCATCTGCACATCGCTGCCCAGTGTGCGAAAGATATCGAGAATCTTGCGCACGTCGGTAATGTCGGGCACCCCGTGCAACCGCAACGGCTCACGCGTCAACAAGGTGGCGCACAGCACGGGGAGCACTGCGTTTTTGTTGGCCGAGGGAGTAATGCGACCGCGAAGCGGCGTACCGCCGTGAACAATAAGACTGGACATGGATCTGCAAATCAAATGGGAGGGTGAGTCCCGAAAGGGAACCCCGGAGCTTATCGCACATCAGGCCGGTCATGCCCGCAGCAGGCGGTTTTTGACACGGGTTGAGGCCGATACCGCCCAGGCAACGAGGGCTTGCCCCGTGGCCGCGCCCCACCCCGTCGCCTCACGCCCGCAAATCAGAATTGCTGCCGTCGCCCTGGCTGACGGCGCACGCTCCGTCTATAAAAGTGACGGCCGCCCCCCGGGCGCTCGCTCACAACCCGACCGGCGATCCACGCCGGCGATCGATGGAGACCTCGTCATGGCCGTGCACACGCGTCGCTATCTTCCCTGGCACCAGGAGATGGCATGATCGATTACGACACCATCAAGCGCGTCTCGGCCGAGTTGTATGACCGTTCGCTACGCGGCATCCCGGCAGATACCCGCAAGGCCCTGGCCGCCATGAGCCAAAGTGACGGCGACGATACTGCCCGGCACACGCTGCGCATCATGCTGAAAAGCGCCGATACGGCAGCTGCGGGCAACCATTTCATTTGTTCTGACGCCGGCGTGCCCGTGTATTTCGTTCGCGTCGGCACACAGGCGCAATTCAGCGGCAATGTGCGTGCGGCGATTACCGACGGATTCGATGCACTCGTCGCCACCATCGATCCCCCGCTGCTGCCTCATGTGACCCACCCGTTGACGCAGGCGCGAGGCTATCGCGGGCCCGGCATGCCGATCGTGACCTTCGACATGGTGGACGACAGCGATGTCATGGATATCACCTGCTCGCCCAAGGCGCTCGGATCGGGACGGTGGGCCGCACTCGAGATCTTCAGCTTTCCCGATCTGGCCACCATCGAACGCTTCGTGCTCGACACGGTGATCCGCGCCGGCTCGCAGCCCTGTCCTCCCGTGGTGATCGGCGTAGGCATCGGCGGCTCGTTCGATTACGCCGCCAAAATGTCGAAGGAAGCGACCTTGCGGCCGATCGGCACGTTTCATCCCGAGCCCATGGTGGCCGACATGGAGCGCCGCTTGACCGACGCGGTGAATAAGCTGGGGTTTGGACCGATGGGTACGGGCGGCGACAGCACGGCGTTTGCGGTCAATATCAACTACGCTGCCGGCCACGGCTTCACGCCGGTCGCCGTGAGCTTCAACTGCTGGATCAACCGCCGCACGCGCGCCCGGCTGCACAATTCCGGCGCCGTCGAGATTGTGGAGTGATCGCATGACATTGCGTACGCACCGCCTGACCTTTCCCCTCACTGCCGATCAGGCTCGCGAACTCCGCGCGGGCGACCAGGTGATCATCGATGGCGAGATCACCACCACGGCCGGCATTCCCACGCACGAACGCCTGCTGCGCTGCGTTGAAGGCGAAGAGCCGCTGCCGATGCCGTTGGCCGGCCACTGCCTGTTTCATCTGGGCAGTTTCAGCCGCGACACGCCCGACGGCTTCGACGTGCTGTACATGAACCCCACCACCAGCACGCGCTTCAATCCGCACATGCCGCGGTTGATCCGTGCGCTTTCGCTGCACGCCGTGGGCGGCAAAGGCGGCCTGGATCAGCACAGCGTGGACGCCATGCGCGAGACCGGCTGCGTATACCTCTCGTTTCTGGGGGGCGGCGCCGCCCTGCATTCCGACGCCATTCGCGAAGTGCTGCAGGTCGGCTGGCCGGATATGCTCACCCACTACCGCCTGGTGCGCCTGCGCGTCGAGGGATTGGGGCCGCTCACCGTGGCGATCGATGCGCACGGCAATAGCCGCTACAACGACGCCCAAGCCATTGCCCAATCCCGCTATGCCGAGATCCTGGCGGCGCTCGACGCCGCGCGCGCGACCATCAATCGAGCTTGACCCCTGCGCTTTCCACGACCGTTGCCCAGCGCTCGATCTCGCGCCCGATATGGGTATCCAATGCCTGTGGGCTCGACCCTACCAGTTGATACCCCATGCCCTCGAGCTGGCGTTTGAAATCGGGCTGTTTGACGATGCGGGCGATGTCCTGGCTCAAGCGGTCGCGGATGGTCTGCGGCGTATCGGCGGGCGCCAGGACGGCATACCAGCCGTTGACCACGAAGTTGTCCACACCCGCCTCCTTCATGGTGGGCACCTCGGGCAAGATGGACAAGCGCTGCTCGCTCGTCACGGCCAGGGGCCGCAAACGCCCCGATTGCACATGCGGCAGTGAGGTCGACGCGCTGTCGAACGTCATGTCGACCTCGCCGCCCAACATCGCGTTCACCATGGGTGCGCTGCCCTTGTACGGAATATGCAGCATCTTGATGCCCGTCATCGAGCAAAACAGCGACGGCGCAAGATGGCTCGTGTTGCCATTGCCGGCAGACCCGAACGTGAGCTTGCCCGGATTGGCGCGCGCATACGCGATCACCTCTTGAATGCTGTTGGCCTTGAGCGATGCGCTGGCGCACACCAGCAGCGGCAGATTGGCGACCAGCGATACGGGAGCGAAATCGCGGCGCGTGTCGTACGGCAACTTCGAATACAAGCTTTGGTTGATGGCGTGCGCAGCCAGCACCATGATGAAGGTTTGCCCGTCCGGTTTGGCGCGGACCAACGCTTGTGACGCCAGGATGCCGCCCGCACCCGGCTTGTAGTCCATGACGATAGGTTGCCCGAGCGCATCGTTGAGTTTCGCCGCGAGCGGTCGTGCCACGAGATCGGTGCTGCCGCCTGGCGGGTACGGAATCAGCAATTGAATCGGGTGATCGGGCCACCTGGACTGCCCCCGTGCCAGGGCGGGCCATGCGGCGTATGCGGCCGCCCCGCACATCGACACCAGAATGTGTCGTCTGTCGCGATCCATCGTCATGCGTTGTCTCCTGCTCGTTTTAGTATTTTCTTGGACACTGCCATTGCGTCACGACACTGCGCGGCGACGCCTTCGCGCCGCCGATGCATCAACCTGCGTCAGCCGGCAGCGCGGCGGCAACCTGTTGCTGCAGTTCACGTTTGAGCACCTTGCCGATCGGGCTGCGCGGCAACGCATCGATCATTCGAACGTCGGCCACGCGCTGCGTTTTCCCGACGCGGTCGTTGATCCAACGTTTTAGATCCTGCGCAGCAGGCGCGACCCCTCCGGCGCGTGCCACTACAAATGCCAACGGCGTCTCCCCCCACTGTTCGGAAGCTACGCCCACCACAGCGCACTCCTGCACATCCGGATGCCGGCTCAACGCCGCTTCGATGTCGCTCGGGTAGATGTTGAAGCCGCCGGAAATGATCATGTCCTTTTTGCGGTCGCCAAGAATCAAGAAACCATCCTCGTCGAATCGGCCCACGTCGCCAGTACGAATGAATCGCGTGCCGGCAGCATCGAACCATTCCGCTTCGCGCGTCTTCTCCGGCAAGCCGTGGTAGCCGCTCATCATGGCGGGCGATCGCCCCACGATTTCACCTGTGCCGCCGGGCGCTACTTCGACACCAGCGTCATCGATCAACCGCATCTCGTGACCCTCAATGGGCTTGCCCACCGTATGCAGCTTGTTGGGGTAAAGATGCGCATGCAATTCACATCGCCCACCACCTTCGGTCATGCCATAAAGCTCGATCAACGCGCCCGGCCAGCGCCGCACCACCTCCGCCTTCAATTCGGCATGAAACGGCGCACCGGTACTGAACTTGGCACGGAAAGCGCTCAGATCGAAACGATCGAAGTCGGGCGAGGCCATCAAGCGTTGATATTGAATCGGCACCAGCATCGAATGCGTTGCCCGGTAGCGCTGTGCGAGCTCAAGATAGTCGCGCACGTCGAACTTACGCATCAGTACCACCGTGCCGCCCAGCGCAAGCGCGGGTAGCGCGGACACCAATGTCGTATTCGAGTACAACGGGGTGGCCGCCAGGGTGACTGCATCTTCACCGTAGCCATTGCTGCGCGCGCGCTGCACGTGCGTCCACCGCATCCGCCACGGCTGCACGATGCCTTTGGGCATACCGGTGGTGCCTGACGAGTAGATCAGGTTGAATGGCCAATCGGGCTGGGGATCGATTGAAGCCGGTTCTGCTGCAACGATCCAGTCGCGCCACGGCGTGCCCGCTTCGCTGTCATCCAACGCGATGGTGTGCGGCAGGCCATCGCACAATTGCACCCAACCTGCCGCGCTGTCGCGATCGCAAAACAACACCCTGGCGCCAGCGTTGTGCAGCATCGCATTCCGATGCTGCGGGGTGGCCGACGGTGCAAGCGGCGTGAACGCCACACCAGCACGCACGCAGCCAAATATTGTGGCCATGTAGGCGATGTCATTATGGGCGCAGATGGCCGCCACATCGCCGGGGCGCAGGCCATCGCGCTGCAACGCGGCTGCCACGCCATCAACTTGGCGATCGAACGCCGCGAAGTCGATCTGCGTCTCGCCGCACACCAATGCGACGCGATCTGGCCGATGCTGCGCCTGCCATCGAATCAAGTCCGACATCGAACCGAAGGATTGAAAAACGAGATCGTCTAGCGTCATGGCGATAGGGACGTGCGAGCGTTGTCGAGCCGCCCATGTTCCAAGGCTTGAACCGTTCTGGAAAGTAGCCGAAACTGGATCATCGTTAACCATTGGCTAACGCCCGCCACCTGCCACCGAAGGCCGGCACGCCGCACCGCCCGCCATGAAACTAAATCAGCTGCGCGACTTCATTGCCATCGCCGATCACGGCAGTTTGCGTGCTGCGGCGCGGCATCTTGGTGCCTCCGCGCCCGCGCTCGTCAAGAGCATCGCACTGCTGGAAGATGAATTGCATGTACCGCTACTGGTGCGCGGTTCGCGGGGCGTGCGTCTGACGGACTACGGACAAGCTCTGCTGCAACGCGCCAGATCGATCGATAACGAGGCGCGTAAAGCGAAGCAGGAGATCGAACAATTGCGCGGCAAGATCGAGGCGACTGTTAACGTTGGCGCGTCGTCCACACCAGGGGTCACGCTGATTCCGGATGCGCTGGTTGCGTTGCATCACATCGCACCTTCCGTGCGCATCAACATCGTGGGCGGCATTTATCGCACCCATATCGAGGCCATTCGCTTCGGTCAGATCGACTTTGCGATCACGGCCCGGCCTGCCGGTGGTGTGGATAGCGATATGCTGAGCGAAGATCTGTTTCGGAACGATCTTGTGGTGGCGGTGCGCCGTGGCCATCCGCTGGCATCGGCCCGATCGTTGAGCGAACTGGCCGATTGCGGCTGGATAGTGACGGGCCCTGACACGCAAGGCCCTGGCGCCTCGATACTGGAAGCGTTTCGGGCTCAGGCATTGCCACCGCCAAGGTTGGCGGCGCAATGCGAATTAGGGTGGACCTTGCACAGCCTGCTGATCACGACCGACCTGCTGTGCGCCCTTCCTCGGCTTTTCTTCGAGCGCCTCAATCTGAATGCGCAATTACAGCCGATTGCGATCGCCGAGGCGCTGCCACGCTACAACATCTCATTGTTGCGTAGCGCAAGTGCGCCGTTACTGCCCTCGGCGAATCGCTTCGCGACGCTCTTGCGGCGGCATGCGGCCTATCTCACCCGCGCGCATCCCGCACTTGCACTGGACGCGACTCAGTAAGCGCCCATGTAATCGCGCTTGCCGATTTCCACGCCGTTGTGACGCAGGATGGCGTAGGCGGTGGTGACGTGGAAAAAGAACTGTGGCAAGCCGTATTGGTGCAGATAGACCGTACCCACCAGCTTCTTTTCCTTCGGCGTATTGGGGCGCAGCACGATCTCGCGCGATTCGCTTTGTGCGAACTGCTCGGGCTGGAAGCCGCCGATATAGTCCAACGCCTTGGTGATCAACGCCTGCAATTCGTCGAACGTGGTTTCGGTATCGTCCCACTTGGGCACGTCCACACCCGCCAGACGCGAGGTCACGCCTTTCGAGAAATCGGCGGCCACTTGCACCTGGCGCACCAGCGGAAACATGTCCGGAAACAGACGGGCCTGAAGATAGGCGTTGGGGTCGATATTCTTCTCTTCGGCGTGTGCTTCCGCCTTCTTCAGCACATCGGAAAGTGCCGTGAGCATTTGTTTGAACACGGGCACGGAGGCGCTATACATGGGATTCGTCATGGTGATTTTCACTGTGTGTTTGAAAGCGAGGCGCCAATTGCGCCCTTGCGGCTGCCAAGACTAACAGCAAAACATCTCGATCCGACAGGCACGCCGCGGCCAATTGCCTGGACGTCAGGGTCAGGGTCAGGGTCAGGTCTGCCCCCAAGTCGCCAGGCCTGCACCGCGCCCTCTACATTGCCACGTCATCCGTCAACCGGATCACAGCGCCGGCGCGCGCGCCCGTGGCGGCATCGCCGCACCAGCTCACCACACCATTGACGATCACCGTATCGATGCCCACGGATCTCGACGTCGGCGCCCCCCAAGTGGCGCGATCCATGATCGTCTCGGGATCGAAGATGGTGATGTCGGCAAAGTAACCGGGCTTGAGCACGCCACGCGCAGGTAACCCGAACGTGGCGGCGGTGAGGCCGCTCATCTTGTGGACGGCGGCTTCGAGCGTAAAGAGCCCGATATCGCGGCAGTAGTGGCCCAGCACACGCGGAAACGTGCCCCATAGACGCGGATGGGGTGCAGTGTCGTGCGGCAAGCCGTCCGACCCGATCATGGTGGGCGGATACGCCAGAATGCGTTGCACATCGGCTTCGTCCATCAGGAAGTAGATCGCACCCGCCGGCTGCAGCGCATCCACAGTGTCTTCGGGAGAAAGGCCCATGCGCTTTGCGATATCGTCCAGATCCAACCCGGCATACTCGGGATGCGGCACCGAAGACGTCACGATCACACGGCTGGCGACGGCAAGCCGGTCGCGTCGCAAGATGGTAGAGCCTGCAGTGTAGGGATAGCAGTCCAGCCCCACCGGCTGCCGCGTCATGGCCTGCGCGATGTGGGCCAGCGTTTCGGTGGAGCGGCCATGATTGCGCGGCCCGATCAGTTTGTGATGCGAGATCACGGTGGGCGCACTACCCGCCGCGCCCACGGCAAAGGCTTCGTCGAGCGCGTCGAAAATCTTGTCGCCCTCGTCGCGAATATGCGTGGCGTACACGCTATCGAATTGGCGCAGCACGCTCGCCACGCCGGTCAACTCGGCGGTGCTGGCAGGCATCGCCGTGGGATAGGCTGCGCCGGTCGAGAGCCCGATGGCGCCACTCGTCATCGCTTCGTGCAAGAGCGCCTGCATGGCCGCGATTTCGGCGTCGGTGGCCGTGCGGTCCAGGCTTGCCATCGCGGCCACGCGCAGGGTGGTGTGGCCCACCAGGCAGGCGGCGTTGATGGCTGCCGGCTGCGCTTCCAATGCAGCGAGATAGGTTGCGAAATCGGCAAAGCGAAATTCTGCCGGATCCTGCCCCAGGAGGTTGAGCGGCGGCGGCACCGTGGCATCGGCAGGGGCGCGCCACGGCGCGAGACTGATGCCGCAGTTGCCGGTGACTACCGTGGTGACGCCTTGGCTCAATTTGGCCGGCATCTCCGGCGACAGCATCAGATAGCGGTCGTCATGCGTATGCGCGTCGATGAAGCCCGGCGCCACCACGCGCCCGGTGGCATCGATCTCGATCGCCCCCACCGCGCCGGAGAGGTCACCGATGGCCGCCACGCGGCGTCCCACGATGCCCACGTCGGCGTGGCGCCGCGGCGCGCCGGTGCCATCCACGAGCAGGCCGTGCCTGACGACGATATCGAATGCGGTCATCTATTTCCTCTCTTCAATCGACAACGGCGCCGGAGCTTCTGACGGCTTCGGCCCAGATCGGACGTTCACGTACGGCCCGCTTGAACAAGGCATCGGTGGGCGCCGGCTCGACCGAGATGGCCATGCTCTTCAGGCGCGCCTGGATCTCCGGAGTTTCGAGCGCCTTGTTGACCGACTGGTTCAGGCGATCGGCAATCTTCTTGTCCACAGCGGCAGGGGCCACGAAACCGGTCCACGCCACCGCCTGATATCCCTTCAATCCCGATTCGGCCATCGTGGGCAGCTCGGGCAATGTGAAGTCACGCACGGTGCCCGTCACGGCCAACGGCTTCACCGATGGGTTGCTCAAGTAAGGCAAGATCGATGCGACGTTTTCGAATACCAGATCGACTTCGCCGCGCAACAGGGCCAGATCGGCTTCCAGCCCGCCCTTGTAGGGCACGTGCATGATCGACACGCCCGCCATGGCCTTGAACATTTCGGCGCTCAAATGGCCGGTGGTGCCGTTGCCGCCGGAGCCCACCGTCAGCTTGCCGGGATTGGCTTTGGCATACGCAATCAATTCGGCCACCGAATTCACGCCCAGCGCCGTGCGCACCGCCAGCACGTTTTGTACCGAACCGGTTTCGGCCACCGGCTGCAATTGCGTGTCGGCGTCATACGACAGCTTCTTGTAGAGCGATTGATTGATCGCCAGGGTGGCGGCGTTGGCAAAGCCGATCGTGTAACCATCCGGCTGCGCATTGATCACCGCTTGCGTGCCGATGATGCCCGAGGCGCCCACGCGATTCATGACCACCACCGACTGCCCCAGATCGCGCGACATCGAGTCGGCCAGCATGCGGGTAAGGATATCCGGGGTGGTGCCTGCATTGAACGGCACGATGATGGTGATGGCACGTTCGGGGTACGCGGCGACGGCTGTGCCGCCGATAACGCCTATCAGCATGGCGGCCAGGGGCGCTGCGAGCCACCGCAGCAGGCGGGAGGTCGAGTAAGACATGATTTTCACCTTGGAAGATTATGGGTAGAGCAAAAAACAGAATGGCCGCGTCACTTCAAACGGTGACGTCGAGCATCCTGGCGAGTAAAGCGGTATCGATATTGCCGCCCGAGAGCACGATGATCGTTGGGCGGCCGTTGAGCGTCAGTTTGCCGGCCAATAATGCCGCCAGCGCCACGGCCCCACCGGGCTCCACCACCATGCGCAGCTCTTCGAGCGCGAAGCGGATGGCGTGTGCGACCTCATCGTCCGTGACGGCCACAGCGGCTTGCAGAAAACGACCATTGATGGCGTAGGGCAATTCGGCCGGCGTGGCGGCTTGCAGCGCGTCGCACAGCGACACCGCATCGGGCGCATTGTGCTCACGACGCCCGCTGGCCAGCGACCTCACGGTATCGTCGAAGCCCGCAGGCTCCACGGCAATCATGCGGGCCTGCGGCGCCAGCGCCTCGATCACGAGACCGCAGCCGGCAGATAATCCGCCGCCACCGCACGGTGCGGCAAAGGTGCCCAGCTCGCCGACCTCGCCATCGGGTAGCGCGCGCAATGCTTCCAGCGCCACCGTGCCTTGCGCGGCGAGCACGTCGGGATGGTCGCCTGGCGGCACGAGCACGCCGCCGGTCTCGGCAAGCAGCGCCATGCCGATCGTTTCGCGGCTTTCACGGGTGCGGTCGTAGTGCACCACCCGGGCGCCCTGCTTGAGCGCCTTGGCGATCTTGTTCTTTGGGGCATCCACCGGCATCACGATGGTCGCAGCCACACCCAACTGGTGCGCCGCCCACGCAATGGCTTGACCGTGATTGCCCGTCGAGTAGGCGACCACGCCGCGCTTGCGTTGTTCGGGCGACAGCGCCAGCAGCGCATTGAAGGCGCCGCGGGCCTTGAACGATCCGGTGATCTGCAGGCACTCGGCCTTGAGATACACCGGCGCGCCCACCAGCGCATCGAGCACCGGGCTGCGCAACAACGGGGTATGACGCACGTGCGAAGCGATGGCCAGGGCGGCGCGTTCGACGTCCGCGAAAACGGGCACGCGCATCGCGCCCAGCATTTCGTGCTCGATCGTGAGCGGCGGCGCGCGCCGCGGCAAGACTTCGGACGGCGATTGAGAGACGTGTGACATGAGCGTGTGCCCTTATGCTGCAGGCGGTGTCCACACGGGCGGCGCCACGCTGCCCGTTTGCTCGGTGATGCGGCGGTAAGCCTCGACGCGGCGGTGCGCCTCGAAGTTGAAGATCGTCGATCGCCCAAGCTGGCACATATCCAGGTCGCAATCGGCAACGATGAGTTCATCGCTCCAGCTCGTGGCCTGCGCCATGATCTCGCCCTGAGGATTGACGATGACCGAATGGCCGAACAGCTCATGACCGTCTTCGGTACCGGCCTTGGCTACCGCTACAGCGAAGCAGCTGTTTTGATAGCAACCCGCCTGAATCGACAACTGTGAGTGAATCACGCGCAGGTGATGCGCTTCGAAGCCGCGGTTTTCCATGTTCAGGCTGGGCGTGTTGTAGCCGAGCATGACGAGCTCCACTTGCTGCAAACCCAGCACCCGCCACGCCTCGGGCCACCGCCGATCGTTGCAGATCAGCATGCCCATGTTTACGCCATCCAGATCGCCGGCCGGCGCACGCACCACCGGGAAGCCCAGATTGCCTACTTCGAAATAACGCTTTTCCAGATGCTGCACCGTGCGCGTGGGTGCGTATTCCACATGCCCCGGCAAGTGCACCTTGCGGTACTTGAGGATGATGTCGCCAGATGGCGCAATCACTACCGAGGTATTGAAGTGACGCCGCCGCACCACGCCGGTATCGTCCGCCTCATTGGCGATCTCGCCGTAGCCCAGTTGAATCGTGATGCCGTATTTGCGGATCGCATCGAACAGCGGTTGAGTCGCGGGCGACGGCAGCGTTTCCTCAAACCAGCGATCGGCCTCGGCGCGGTCTTCGTGATACCAGCGCGGAAAGAACGTCGTCAGCGCGAGTTCGGGAAACACCACCACTTGTGCACCGCGCCGATGCGCGTGCTCCAGCAAGCGCACCATGCGGCCCACCGCCACATCGCGGCCTTCCGCTTTTTGAATGGGCCCGAGCTGGGCCGCCGCAACGGTGATGTTTCTGGACATGATCGACAGCCTGCAAGAGAGGAGACAAGCCAGGATCATGCCGCGCGCGTGGGCGCGCGTAAATCGCGTCAGCTGCGCGGTGACGATGCATCGCAACAATCGGGAAGAACGCGCTAATACATTGTTTTATATTGGTTTTACAGGTGTGATGACTCGGGCATGTCGCCCTTGTCGATAACACGATGTGGGGGATACCCCTCAAACAGTGATCGTTGCGACCGCCACGATTTCGACGATCCGCAACGCACTTCCGGGTTAACCCCGACCTGGAACGCGCGGGATCATGGCGTCCAACGGTGAATGGTCGTTCTGGAGCACATGACGCAACGTTGCCATGAAGCCTTTGGCGAGATTGGACAACGGCTGCGTGCGCGCATGCACCACGTAGATCTTGTGCGTGGGTGCAGGATCGATGCGTTTGAGCACGATGTCATCCAGCGGACCGGGCGGCAGCCCATACGGATCGATCAGCGCCACGCCTACCCCCTGGCGCACCAATGCCACCGCTTCAGGGGTGGAGGTGGCTTCGATATCGGGAATGCGCGGGCCGGCGCTCAGCTTCAGAAAATCGTTGGTCAATTGCCCATACGGCGAATTCGGATTGAAGCCGATGAAGGTGTGCCCCACCAGATCGCCGGGCGCAATCACGGCATGCTGCGCCAAGGCGTGACCCACCGGCAGCGCGCATACGACTTCGCTCTGCCCGATCTCCTTGGCGGCGAGACTACCGCCCTGCGTGGGCTCGGTAGAAAGAATGCCCAGATCGGCATGACCCAACAGCACCTGCGCCACGATCAGATCGTAGGAAAGTGACCGGTATTTGATCTGCACATCGGGGTGCCGCGCGCGAAAGCGGCCGATGGTGCGCGGCACGAGCCATTCGCTATAGGTTGGGCTGGAGACGATGCTCAACTGGCCGACCATGCCTTCGGTCATGCGCTGCGCGAGAATGTTGAAGCGCTTCACACCCTCCTGGATCTCGATCGCTTCGGCAAAGAGCAATCGCGCTTCGGGCGTGGGTTGCAAGCGCCCTTTCACGCGTTCGAACAACAAAAACTTCAAGCGATTCTCGGCGCTGGCCAGCACCCGGCTGATGGCCGGCTGCGACACGCACAGCACCCGTCCCGCCTCGCTCAAGGAGCCGGTGGTCATGATGGCGTGAAAGACTTCGATCTGGCGCAGGTTCAGCATGGCGTGGCGGCGGCGGGTTCAGTTGCATGACCCGCCACCCGCAGTGAAGGGGCTTGGATCCCATTATCTGCGATCGCCCCCTGCCTTGCATCGGAGCCACAAAAAAATGACGCGGACCCGAAGGCCCGCGTCAAGGTACCGCCTTCCCGCACCCTTACCAGCTGTAGCGGTACCCCACCTGCCCGAAGACGCCGCGACGGTCTTCACCGCCCAGGTTCTTGGACAGCTTCGTGACGGCATAGAGCTGCCCACCCTTGCCGATACTTGAACTGATGCCTACGCCCACTTCACCCCACGTGCGGCCGAAGTCCGGGCTGATGTTGGCGCCGTCGACCCGTACGCTGCGCGGCGACACGAAATCATGCAAGACATCCAGCGTGACGTAAGGCGTACCTGCACCGGTGCGATCGGTGTTGTCCAGACTCGGCGCAAACAGTCGCACGCCCAAGCGGCCGCGCAACGCGTTGTCGCTGGCACCCGACACATCCGAGACGCCATCGTTGAAGCGGCTGAGTTTCAGGTATTGGTACACCAACTGCGCCTGCGGCTCGATCGCCATGGTGCTGCCCAACGCGAAGGGCTTGCCCACTTCCTGCGACAGCGCGATGCCGGCGCCGTTTTGCGTATCGCCACCGCCGTACACATCGCTGTACTTGTTGCGGTAGTGGGTGACCTGCGCCACCGAATCCCAGTAGCTGCCGTCCTTCGCGTACTTGGTGTAGTAACCGCCCAAGCTCTGCGCCTGCGTATTCACCTTGCCCACGTTGTTCGACAGGTTCATGTTCAGGTCGCGCAGATCGTCGCGGAATTTCGCGTCCGAGGTGCTCAGGCTCGCCGTCACGCCGGCATGCGTGCTGCCGCCGTCGGGTGCCTGCGACAGGGTCCAATCCTTGCCGAACTGCATGAAGAACGTTTGTTGATGCACCGAGAACCGGCCGGCATCGGCTTGCAAGCCCGATCCGCCGATACGGCCCCACACGCCGTCGGTATTGCCCTTCTGCTTGAGCTCCGTGCTGGCGATGTCGCCCACACGCTCTTGCAGTCGGCCCAGATTCGCGAAGCCATAATCCAGGTTCAACGTCGGCGTCATCACATAGCCGGCGACGCCGGGACGATACGCCACCGGTGCGGACGGCGACGTGCCGCCGCCCGGGGTGGTCGCGTCGCCCAAGGACGAACGCAGGTAGTAATTGTCGGCGCTGTCGCTGCCGCCGCGATACAGCAAGTATTCGTAGGCGCCGGCCTGCACGGGTGCCGCCAGACGGAACGCATTCGCGGCCGTCGTGCCGCCATTGGTCGTCTGCACGACGTTGATCCCGTTGCCGGTCGTCAACCCACCCATGCCGCCGGTGTTGTTCACCTTCAGGCCAGTGCTGCCGGTGGCGGTGCCGCCGTTGATGATCAGGCGATCGGTGGGCGAGTTATCGGTTCCCAGAAACGTATTGAGCGCGATCGTGCCGTTGTTGCCCACATAGTTGGTGGCGGTGATCGTCTTGTAGCTCGATGCCAACGCCGGATTGGCCGACGGTGCGACGAATGCAACCGTACCGGCATTGCTCAGATTGTCGAGCAAGGAACTGGCGGTCACGTTCCACGAACTGGTGTTGTCGATGTTCAACGATACCGGATCGATGAAGCCCGTCAACGACGTGCCACGGCGCAGGTTCACCACACCGGTGCTGCTGGCATCGGCGATCAGGTTGCCCACGAGCTGCGTATTGTCGACGTTGACATTGGCCTGCGCGCCGTTGCTGAAATTGAGCAGCGTGCCGGTCGATGCCGTCAACTGCGCACCGTTGCTGATGTCGATATTGGCGCGGGCGCCGTTCACGTCGATCGCGTTGCCCGCTTGCGCGTTGAGCGTACCGCCATTGACCGACACCGTGGCCAGGTTGCCGCTGCCCACCGTATCGGTAATGGCGACGGCGCTGCTGGCCGCGTTGATGCGCGTCCCGTTCAAGGCAATTGCGCCGCCCGCATTCGAGGTGGCGCCCACGCCGGCGCTACTGGTGAGCGACGTTCCGGTGACGGTGGCGGCACCCGTGGGGCCGGTCACGAACAGGGCTGAAGAACCGGTCCCGTTCGAGGTGACTTCACCGCCCATCAACGAAGCCGTCGCGCCGCTATCGAGCACCACGCCGCGCGAGAAGTTGCCCGACGTGTTGATCGATGCATTGGACATCGTCAACGTGCCTGCGCTGCCCACCAACACACCGACGCCATTGGCGCCGGTGGCGTTGATCGTGCCGCCGGTGATGTCGATGTTGCCATTGGCGCCCAGCGAACTGATGCCGGCCGCGCCCGCGCCGTTGGCGGTCACGGTGGTGTTGGTCACGTTGATCGTGGCGCCTGCGGCCTGGTTGTTCAAGGCGATACCGGTGCCATTGATCACGATGTTGCCGGCGGTCCCCGTGACGCTGCCGCCGACGGCGGTGCTGTCGATCAGGATGCCGTCGGCGGTGCCGCCAGCGTCAATCAAACCCGCACCCGAGAACGCGACCGATGCGCCGGGGCCCGTCAAATGCACGGCCGCAATGCCGTCGGCCGCCTGGATCGTGCCGTCGTTGATCAGGTTCGCACGCGCGCCCTGGACCAGCGCGCCGTTGCCATTGGCGACCGAAATCGTGCCCGTGTTGCGCACGGTGCCTTCCGAGCCCACGATCACGCCGGTCGATCCGGCGCCGGTGAGCGCCACCGTGTTGTTGTTGACCAGCGTGCCGCGATTGCGTGCGATGAAGCCTGTGGTACCGGGCGTGGACGATTGAATCACCGCGTTATTGGTCAACGTGGTCGACAACGGCATGCCCACGGCCGCGCCGGTGATGTCGAACGCCTGGCCGTCGACGATGCCGGCAATCGCCCCAGTGCTGTTCAAGCGCACACTGGACGCCGCTTCGATCGTGCCGCTGGCGCCGCCTTCGATGGCGATCGCAACAGGCCCGCCGTTGGCGCCTGTCACACCCGTCACGGTGTAAGCCGAGGCACCGGTCGACACCGTCGTGCCCAAGCCCGTACCCACCACACCACGGGCATCTTCACCCGAAACGGTCAAGCTCGATGCTGCACCGTTGAAGGTGGCGCCATCGGCCACGCGGAACATCGTCGAACGTGCCGTACTGACGTCCAGCGCATTCGCCGCCACATTGATGGTCGATCCTGCGCCCGACGCATATGCGCCGATCTGATCCGAGCTCGAGAGGAACTTCGGCTCGGCGCCATTGGCGATATTGATGGTGCCGCCGTCTTGAGCAAATGCGCCGATGGCGCCCTTGCCCACGAGGTTCAAGCCACCGCCGATATTGGCCACCGCGCCCGCACCATCGACCCACACGCCGAAGTTGCGCGTGCCGCTCGCCGGATCGGCAGTGCCGTTGACGTTGATCGTGCCCGTCGATTCGGCGTTGGCTTGTGCGTTCGGGTTGGCGTTGACCTTGATGCCCACGCCATTGATGCCGTTGACATTGATCGTGCCGGCATTGCGGGCGATCGCGCCCGTGCCGGCCGCACCATTGTCGTCGGCCAGAATGCCGATGTTGGCCAACGGCGTGCCGCCCGCAGCGCCATTGATGTCGATCGTGCCGCTATTGAGCAGCAGGGACTGTTGCGGCGCCGTGGAGTACATGGCGACGGCATTCTGCGTTTTCGAGCCGATGGTGATCTGACCTGCATTGACCGCCGAATCGCCCGTGTCCATGATGCGCACGCCATAGGTCGGCGCAAACGTGCTGACCTCAACGCTCGGATCCGACAGCGAGTATTGCGCTGCGCGGCCGATGTAGATCGTGCCGTCGGCCGCGTTGACGAACGAACTGCCGCCGCTCACGTTGACGCCGATCACGTCGGTCACGTAGTCCGGGTTCACGCCCACGTTGATGTTGCCGTTGTTATTGCCCGACGCGCCGTTGGCCAGGCCCAGGCCGGTCGACGTGTTGTACAGATAGCCGAAGCCGGCGGTGTTGATGACGCCGCTGTTCTGCACCGTGGTGCCCGCGCCCGTGGCCATCACGCCCGAACCGGTGTAGTAGAACGGCGTGGCCGTCGCGGTGTTGAGCTTGTCGCCCGCGAGATAGCCGGACGACACGACGCCGGACGCGCTGTTCACAAAGCGTGAGCCGCTTTCGATTTGCGCGACCTGCGTGATCACATTGCCCGACAGCGTGCCGTTGTTGGTGACGAGGGCGCCGTTGGTCGCTTTCACGGCACCCGAGGCGCGTTCGATATCGATCTGCGCACCGGTGCCGATCGTGGCCGAGGCGCGTGCCCCTTGCGCCAGGATCGCGTAGCGATCGCCGTTCGGGATACGCGTGAAGTCGCCTGCGGTGGTGTTGGTGGCGTACGTGACGGCTTCAAGCCGGGTAGAGAAGGCACTATTGAAGGCGTCGTTGTAGGCCTGCTGCGAGGTCAACTGACCATTGCGCAGTGCCGCGACCAGCACGTCGTTGTACGCCGCCAATTGGCTGGCGTTGTTCACGGCGTAGTTCGTACCATTGAACGCCACGGTGCCGGCGTAGGTGGTGACGGGGATTTCAACCAGCAGATTGCCGTTGACGTCGGGCGTCGGCAAACCGGGATCGATGCCCAGGTTGATGGCGTTGCGCGACTGCCAATTCACGGTGCTGTTGGCGCTGCCCGTGCCGTCGGCAGAAGTGAGATACGTCTGCTTGGCCGTCATCATGATGGAATTGCTCGACGGTGCCGCCGTCGGCGTGTTGCCCAGGTTCACGTTCAACGTGCCACCGCTGGCCTCGACCTTGCCGAACGACGCGTTGATGTACTGGTCGCCGTTCACGTCGCTGAACTGATTGAAGGTTTTGTCGGCGTTGCTGCGATCGGCAAAGGCACGCGAGTCGAACGTTTGGTAAATCACGTTGGTACCGGTCGCGGCGTTGCGCTGCGCGACTGCCGTGGTCTGCGATCCGATCACCAACTCATTCGAATTGAACGACCCCGACACCGCCGTGAGGCTGCTTGCCGGCACAGTGGTGTTGCCGGTGTAGCCCGAGCCGTAGTTGCCCATGCCGCGCAACGTCACGTTGTCGCCGGCGGTAATGACCGCCCCGCCTACGCCATTCTGGTTGATCGGCGTGTCGTAGTCGCCGATGGTGCACGCGCCACCCGCCGGGGTGGACTCGGTACCGGTGCCCGTCGCGCAGGTCGACGCCAGGACTAATCCCGGTGCGCACAATCCAACGATGACCAATGCCCGGGAGAGCGCGGACAGGCCCGTTCGCACGGCACCCGACGTTGTGCTTAGACTGGCCGTGGCGCCTGCGGTGGAGGTCGATGACGACTTGCCGCGGCCTCGCGCCAGCTCCGACGTGACGACGTATTGTTGTCGAGCGGTGTTCCAGAGAACTCTGTATAGCTGATTCATGACGGGACCTGATCAAGTCGAACGGCAAACAATGCTTGCCACGTGACGCACGCCTTTCGGACGCAGCGGGGATTGGCTGCATCATTGGCGTTAATCTGAACAGGGCCAATTACCGATTCGCTCTAGGGCGAACAGACGAGATAACCGGGGAGGGATGGGGCACAACGCTTTCGCAGTTGTAAAAAACGCCGGTGATTTCGGCGTGTCACGGGGCGACCGGCGTGCATATTTTTCAAATCCGGCAGAGCAGCCGAGCCGAAGCAGACGAAGGTATTAGGTCCCGTGGCTTAAGCCCCGGCGCTCGCGCTCATCACCCTGGCTGAGCCGGGGATGCGACGCCTGAACGGGGGATAGTCGTCAATTTGCGACAGATCCATGCGCAGGATCGCCGGCGAATCGCCCCCCGGCGGCGAACACGACGCTAGAACGCGCCGGTGTACGTTGCGACGATCGCTGCCACCGCGACCGTGGCTGCAACCGCAAAGATCGTGAGACCGATCAGCTTGCGGCGCTCCATTTCGGTCCAAAGCAATAAGCCGGTAATCGACAGCGCAATCAGGCTTCCGGCGATCGTGTCGGAAAGCAGTACCCAGGCAATCCCCACGCCGTTGGCGCGATGGAAATTCTGCACGACACCCCACCAGCTCGACGTGCTGCGCTTGGCCGTCGCCATGCCTGAACCGGGCCAGAATTCGGCTTGCACGATGTAGGCTGGGGTGCGGTAAAGCAATAGCCACCGGGCCGGCTGCGTAGCCGTCACGTCGCCCCAAACCACCGTTTGCGCACGTTCCTGCCGAACGCGTTCCGCCGCAACCGTCAGCCCGAGTTCGCGCTGCATCCAGGCCGCCACCGCCTCGGGTGTGCGCGGTAGATCGGCAGGCGACTGCAATTGAAGGGTGTCCACCTGAGGGCCAGGCATGTCGAGCTTCAGCACCGCACGGTGATTCTGCACGATGCCGCTCAAGCCGAAGAGCATGCCGAGCACGGCGCCCCACAAGCCCAGCCATCCGTGCACGCGGCGCAGGGTTTTGAGATAGACGCCTCGGCGCGCCGCAGGTTTGGCCGGCCGTGGCGCCCGATCGCGCGTCATGGCCGCACCTCGCGCAGGCGCAGCGTGACCACGGCATTGGCACCCTCGGTGCCTGCGATGGGCGGCTGCGCACGTTGATGAACCACGTCGAACACGGTCAAACCGTTCTCCCGCCGTGCGACGAACACCGTTTGCGCGTTGGGCGACAACGCGCCGAACCCCCAACTGTGCCCTGAACCCGACAGCACCACGGCGTCGCGGCTGCGAACGAGCGGGTCCACCGGCGGCGCCGGTGCAGCCGGTTCGGCGCCAAAGGCCGAACATGCCGTCAATGCGCCAGCCACTGTTAGCCACATCCGCGTCAACACGCGCAAGGTATTGAAATGAAGCATCGCGCGTCTCCTAGAATTCGACGCGCGTGCTCAGAACGACCTGACGGCCATCGCCCATCGCGAGAAAGTATTGATTGGCGCTCGAGGGATAGTAGGTGCGGTCGAACAGGTTGTTTACGTTCAACTGGAATTGCACATTGCGGCTTGCGATCTTGGTCTCGTACGTCGCGAATGCATTGGCCACGGTGTAGGCAGGTAAAGCGAAGGTATTGGCCGAATCGCCCGGCCGCGTGCCCACATAGTGCGCGCCGCCACCCACACGCAGGCGGCCGTTGCCGAATACCGGCCCCACGTTGTAGACCAAAGCCACGCCGCCGGCATGCTGCGCCACGTTCCACAGGCGATTGCCGCGATAGAGCGGATCGTCGGTCGTGCGCGCATCGATATAGGCATAGTTGGCGATCACGTCCCAGCGATCGGCCAGCTTCCCGCTCACATCCAACTCGATACCGCGCGAGCGCGCGGCGCCCGCGGTGCGCCAGTCGGTGAGTTTGGTGACGTCGTTGTACTGCGACACGAGCACATTGCGTTTGCGGATGTCGAAGAACGCCAACGTGCCGGTCATCTGGCCCGGCATGTCCCACTTCAGCCCCACCTCCCACGACTTCGCCAGCTCCGGTGCCACGCCCGAATCGATCACGACACCGCTGGCAAGCGGCGCAATCGTCGACGTCGGTTTCAGCGACTCGGTATAGCTGCCGTACATGGATACCGTATCGTTCAACTTATAGACGAGCCCCGCGCGCGGCAACCACTTGTCGCCCGAGATATCGGTGTTGGCCCGGAACGGCCGGCCGCGGCCGGCGATCTGCTCGTAGTGCTGGTAGCGCAGTCCGCCCACGAGAATCCATTTGTCGGTCAGATGCAGCGAATCCTGCAGAAAAAACGAGGTCGCAGTGAGGTTGTCCGTTTGATCGCTATCGCTCGCCGACACCGTGGTGCCGGGGTTCTCCAGCCCATACACCGGATTCAGATAACTGAACGTGGTCTGCGTTGCCTGGCGAATGAGATCTGCGCGATAGATTTTTCGACGCTCGTAATCGCCCCCGAACTGCACGTCGTGACGCATGCCGGCCACGTCTACATTACCTTCGAGATAGGCGATGCCGTAGTGATCGGTGCTCAGGGCGCCGCGGGTGCCGTCATTGCTACGCGCAAGCGTACCGCGCGCAGTATTCACGCCGGTGATGCGCAACTGATTGGCATCGTAGTTTTCCTGGTTATAGCTATAGCCGGCATGCGCTTTCCAGCGCGTATTGAACGCGTGATCCAATGTCAGCTGCGCCAGTTCCGAGCTGCCCTGCATATCGTTATAGGGCTCGTCCAGACGCCGACGCGCCGGAATATCCAATGCACGGCCGGTGCGCGGGTCGAGCGCCGTGCCGCGATCGAAGGGGTAGCGAAAATCGCGATGCTCATAAGACGCCACCACTTGCGTATCGGTGCCGTACCAGGCCAGCGAAGGCGCAATCAACGTATCGCGCCGCCGGCCGAAATTGCGCCAGTAGTCTTCATGCACGTCATCGACAATGAGGCGATACGCCACGCCGGACGCTCCGATCGGACCGGTCGTGTCGAGCGTGCCGCCAGCGCCGTTGCGCCCCGCCCCGTAGGTCGAGCCGGTGGCGGTAATCGCGTTGTACTGCGTGAGCAGCGGCCGCTTGCTCACCACGTTGATCACGCCGCCAGGATCCATGATGCCGTAGAGGAGCGACGACGGTCCCTTGAGCACTTCAACGGTTTCGGCCGCAGCGTTGAGCCCCCGCCCTTGCACCAGCGGCATGCCGTTGTGCATGATCGAACCGTCGCGATTCGCGCCAAATCCCCGCTTCATCAACGTGTCTTGCGTCCCCGCCAAAGTATTGCCTTGCGTGATGCCGCTGACGTTGACCAGCGCGTCGTCCAGGTTACGCGGCCGTTGATCTCGAATGACCTGCGCCGGCACGACGTTGATGGCCTGCGGTTGATCCAGCACCGGCGTGGACGACCGCGCGATCGACGCCGTCGGTTCGGGTTGATAGGCATCGCTGGTGGCGGCACCCAGCACGGTGACGGCTTCCAATTGTGTGGCCGTGTCGGTTCGCGGCGCAGGCACCACGGTGTAGACGCCGCCCTCCTGCCGCTGAACGATCAAACCCGTACCGTTCAGGATCTGCCGAAAGCCTTGTTCGACGCTCGTCTCGCCTCGAATGCCTGAACTTTGCCGGCCTTCGGCCAGCCGTGCATCCAGCGAAAGCAACACCCCCGCCTGGCTGGCGAATTGCCGGAGCGCCTGACCGAGCGGGCCCGGCGCGACGTCATAGCCGCCGGCACGCGTGGACGACGTGACGGGCTGGGCGGTGCCGGGGAAGTGAGCGAAAGTGGCCGCGAGCGCAAGCACCAAAACGGGCGTGCGGCGGCCTGGCGGCGAGGTGAAGAGCGACATGACATTCCTTTCCGGAGAGATCGCGATAAGCAGTTGTCTCGTTTGCCAATCCAATCGCGAGAAAGGGAACTGCTGTTACAAAATATCAAGCCGCTTCGATCCGAATCCACCAAGGCAGGATGCGCCGCACCCGTACCGGCAGCGTGCTTTGCAGGGCATTGAGGATGCGGTCGGTATCGTCCAGGGGATATACGCCTACCAGCCGCAGGCCCGCCACCTCCGGTGCACAGACGATGTAGCCGTGCCGGTACCGGCTGAGTGCCGTCACAAAAGCGGCGAGCGGCTGATTGTCGGCGACCAATTGCCGGTGCACCCAGGCGGTGCGGTTGTCGTCGGTGGGGGCAAGCGTCCCGACACCCCCTGCGTCGAACCAGGCATGCATCCCGGCAGGCACCACTTGCGGGGTGGCCGCGTCGCGCGGCCGAATGTCCACCGCGCCGTCGTACACATCGAGCCGAGCGCGTGAGGCCTCACGCCATACGCTGAAACGCGTCCCGACCGCGCGCAGACGCGCATACGGCAGATCGACCACAAAAGGACGCGGGGGAACCCGGATGTCGGTATGCGTCTGAATCAACACTTCGCCCTCGACCAGCTCGACGGCGCGACGTTCGGCACCAAAGCGCACGTTGACGGCGCTGGCGGTGTTGAGCCAAAGCTGCGAGTCGTCGTCCAGACTGATACGGCGCGTCTCCCCGACGCCGGTATGCATCTGCGCAAACTGGCGGCGGCTCGCCGGGTGCCATGCCACGGTTGTGCCCAACCCGATTGCGCCTGTCAATCCCACCAGGGTTTTCAGGCCACGACGGCGCCGTTGTCCCGCCACATCGAGTGTTTCGCGTACCGGCTGCCCGTCCAGCGCCTCGAACCGCGCACTGATCGCGACCACCGAGTCCCACGCCTGACGATGCGCGTCCGAGGCCATCAACCACGATTGCCATTGGGCCGAAACGTTCGCGTCGGCGCCTTCGCGCAGCGTGGCAAACCAGTGCGCCGCCGCCTGCAACACTTGCACATCCTGATCGGCCGCGCGGCGCGCATGAGGTCCGTGCAAGGCCGTCATGCGTAACTGCCCGCCACCAGCAAGCAGTGAAACATCGCTTGCGCCATGTACTTCTTGACCATGCGTTCCGATACGCCCAGGCGCACACCGATCTCCGCATAAGTGAAGCCCGAGAGCTGCGCCAGCAGAAAGGCTTCGCGTACTTTCGTTGGCATGCGATGCAGCATGGCGTCGATCTCGAGCAGCGCTTCCATCACCAGCGCACGCTGCTCAGGCGAAGGTGCCACGTTGGGCGGCGCTGCCGCCAGCGCCTCGAGGTAGGCGCGCTCCAACGTCAACCGCCGCCAATAGTTCACCACCAGGCCGTGCGCGATGCGCACCAGAAACGCGCGCGGTTCATGCAGTTGCAATGCATCCTTGGATAGCATTAAACGCACGAACGTATCCTGCGCCAGGTCGGCCGCTTCCTGGTCGTTTTTCAGCTTGCGCCGCAACCATGTCTGTAGCCAAGGATGGTGAGAACGGTAGAGCGAGGTGATCGCGTCCGAAGCGGACAGATCGGCTGTGTGCACAGCGGCTCCGGCAATGGAGAATTACGTAATAGGAATGAGTCCCATTAGTATAACCAAATTGCCGGTGCCGCGTGGATCGAATTACGCCGTCTCGATCGCCTGCAGCGCGCGTGCCAAAGAGATGGTGTCATAGGGCTTGCGCAAGACGATCGCATCGTCCGACGTATCGGTGCGCTCCATTCCCGACGCATACACCACGCTCACATTGGGGATCCGCGTGCGCACCTGACCGGCCAGCGCTTCGCCAGAGATCCCCGGCAACGTGATGTCGGTGATCAACACCTGAATCGGCTCGGATTCGAGCATCGTCAAGGCATCCTCGGCGCTGCCTGCATGCAATACCCGATGGCCCAGCGTCTCAAGCAGCTCCACCGTGTTCAGCCGAATGATCTCCTCGTCTTCGACGAGCAGAATCGACAGTGGCTTGCCGGACGTCTTGAAGTCGAGCAATGGCGCGGGCGCCGGGCTGGCGGCCGGTTTGGTAATGCTGTCGCGTTGCGCCTGACTGGCCAACACATGGCGCACACGACGCGCCAAGGCTTCGCGGGTGTAGGGCTTGCCGAGCAACTCCACACCGGCATCGAGCTTGCCGCCATGCACGATCGAATTCTCGGTGTAGCCCGAGGTGAACAGCACGGCGATATTGGGCAGCCGTTCGCGCGCCTTCTTGGCCAGCTCGGGGCTGCGCAGCGGGCCGGGCATCACCACATCCGTAAACAGCAGATCGATCGGCATGCCGCTGTCGATCACCGTCAATGCGCTTGCCGCATCGTTGGCCTTGAGCACCCGATAACCCAAGCCGGTAAGCATTTCGACGACCGTGGTGCGCACCTCTTCGTCATCTTCGGCCACCAGGATGGTTTCCTGCCCGCCCACCACCGGCTGCGTATCGATCACGGCAATCGCGTCTTCATTGCTCAACGAACGGGGCAGATACAACTTCACCGTCGTACCGTGCCCGACTTCGCTGTAGATCTTGACGTGCCCGCCCGATTGCTTGACGAAGCCGAACACCATCGACAGACCCAGTCCGGTGCCCTTGCCTTCCGGCTTGGTCGAGAAGAACGGATCGAACGCGCGCCGCAATGTTTCGGGCGACATGCCGGTGCCGGTGTCGCTCACGGCGATCATCACATATTGACCCGGCGTCACCTCATCGTGGTTGCGCGCATAGGTATCGTCCAGCGAGGCATTGCCTACCTCAATCGTGAGTTTGCCCGCACCCTCCATGGCATCGCGGGCGTTGATGCACAAGTTGAGCACTGCGTTCTCGACCTGTGTGGCGTCAACGTAGCTGTTCCACAGACCGGCGGCGACGATCGTTTCGATTTCGAATTCTTCACCCAGGGTTCGGCGCAGCATGTCGTCCATGCCAATGACCAACCGGCCCACTTTCAACACCTTGGGTTCCAGCGGCTGCCGGCGGCCGAACGCGAGCAGATAGCTTGCAAGCTTTGCGCCGCGCGTCACGCCCGACAGCGCACTGTCCAGACGACGCTGCGCGCGCGCATTGCCCGCCACATCGTTGGCCAGCAATTGCAGGTTGCCCGAGATCACTTGCAGCAGGTTATTGAAATCGTGCGCCACGCCCCCGGTCAGGCGCCCAATAGCTTCCATCTTCTGCGCCTGCTGCAGCGCAAGCTCGGTCTTGCGAATGGCGGCGGCAGCCTCACGTTCGGCCGACATATCGCGGCCGATCGCCAGCACCAGGCCGTCGTGCTCCGTCATGGACCAGGACACGTGCGCATACTGCCCGGCTTTGCCGCGAACGCGACTCTCGACGCGACGGCTGCCATCCTGCATATGCAGGTCGTCGAGCGTTCGGGCGGTATCCGGGCGCTCAAGCGGATCGATCAAGTCGAGCAGAGACTGTCCTTGCAGGTCGTCTTCGGTCCACCCGAGCAACGATCGGAACGCCGGATTCACCGAGACGATCGCGCCATCGGCTTTGGTGAGCAACACCATATCGCTGGCCAGTTGCCAGATCAGGTCGCGCTCCGCAGCAGTGCCACGAACTTGCTCTTCAAGCGCCGTGGCAATCGCGGCCAGACGATGCTCCGCCTTGACCTTGCCGGTCGTCTCCACAACCGTATCCAGCATGCCAACCACCACGCCCGACTCATCGAAGACGGGGCTGTAGCAAAACGTGAAGTACGCGTCTTCGTGCTTACCGTGCCGTTCGATGTTCAACCGAAAGTCATCGATGTAGGTCGCTTCGCCGTTGAAAGCCCGCTCGACGATGGGGCCGATGTCGTCCCATGCCTCGCGCCACACGTCGCGAAACGATCGGCCACTGGCATCGTGCTTATCGCCCAGGATGGGGATGAACGCATCGTTGTAGATCATCGTGAGGTCCGGCCCCCACACGAGGCAGGATGGAAACTTCGATGCCATCACCAGATTGACGGCGATTCGCAATGATGACGGCCATGTCTCGCGCGCGCCCAGCGGCGTAAGGGACCAATCCAAGGTACCAAATTTCATGCGTTCTGCAGTCATCGCTGCCAATCCAGTTCGATCGAGAAAGAGCTGCCCGGCACAGCGCGGGCGGACTTGGTGGCCAGCGCCACCGGTACTGCACCCCGGTTTCGGGAGCAAACCGGTAAGAAATGACCATCGGACGAGCCAATACCGACTACGCGCGGATTTTAATCGCGCCGTCAGATGCCGTGAGCGGGATGATCGGTTACGGATGAAATATTCGCGTCCAGCCGTGAATATGACGCTATATCTGACGCTGCGCCGCAACGGTCCGGGCAGTCGGCCCGCCGTTAGAGGCGAGCAAGGCCGGAAGATTCCCCTGCGGTATGCAAATTGCCCCTAGGCGGCCTCGACGACACCACGCTGCACCCACCATGAATATCAAACGCTTTTTCTCGCTCGCCCAAAAGGCTGTCAACGCCTGGATCGACGATTACGCCCCGAGCATGGGTGCCGCCATCGCGTTCTACACCGTGTTTTCGCTGGCACCTTTGGTCATCATCGTCCTGGCCGTGGCGGGTTTTTTCTGGGGTGCCGAAGCGGTTCAGGGCGAGTTGTTCGGCCAGATCCGCGGCCTGGTAGGTGCCGACGGGGCGTCCGCCGTGCAAGGCATCATCCAGGGTGCCTCCGAGCCGACGAAGGGCATTATCGCCACCGCCATCAGTGTGGTGGTACTGGCCGTCGGCTCCACCACCGTGTTCGCCGAGCTGCAAAGCGCACTCGACCGGATCTGGCATGTGCCCGAAGCGAAGAAAAAGAGCGGACTTTGGAACACCCTGCGCTCACGCCTGCTGTCGTTCGGTCTGGTGCTGGGCCTGGCGTTTCTGCTGATCGTGTCGCTCGTGGTGAGCACGGTGCTTACCGCGATCAGCGCCTGGACGGTCGGCCGCATCCCCGGCTGGGAGATCGTGCTGCAGATCGTCAACATCGTGGTCACCTTCAGCGTGCTCACATTGCTGTTCGCCATGATCTACAAATTCATGCCGCAGGCGCATGTGGCTTGGCGCGATGTGTGGGTGGGCGCGCTGCTGACCGCCTTGCTGTTCGAGATCGGAAAGTACTTGATCGGCCTGTACATGGCGCAGGCGTCGGTCACGTCATCGTATGCCGCGGCCGGTTCCCTGGTGGCGCTGTTGATCTGGGTGTACTACGCCGCACAGATCTTTCTCCTGGGTGCCGAATTCACCTGGGTGTATGCGTCGGAGCATGGGTCGTTGGCAAAGGCGAAGGCGGCCGCCACGCCTCGCGCGGTGTCGCAAGAGCGCGCGCAACTCAATAAAAAACTGGGAAAGTTGGGTGCGTCGTTTGTCCCGTCGGGCACCGAATTGCCCGAAAAGAAATCGGCGTCGAAGCATGCCATGGCGGTGGCGAGCCACCGCGAAATCTGGCTGTTCGGTGCGGGCAGCGTGCTGACGTGGTTGGCCCTGCGCGCCACGCGCCGGAAATAGCACCGATGACTAATGCGCGCGGCACATGGTGTTTGCGCGCCTAATTCCCTACCATGAGGGCAAATCATGTCGATGAGCCACCATGGAATTGCGCCAGCTGCGTTACTTCGTCAAAGTCTGTGAACTGCGCAGCATGGGCCGCGCGGCGGTCGAGCTTGGGGTGGTGACCTCAGCCTTGAGCCAGCAAATCAGCCGGCTTGAAAGCGAGCTCAGCACCCGCCTGTTGCAGCGCGCCTCCACGGGCGTCACGCCTACCGCAGCCGGCCTGGCCTTCCTGCATCAAGCGCAGCTCACCTTGCGCCACGCTGCAGACGCCGTGCGCGCAGCCCAGCAAGCCCGGCTGTCCGGCCACGTCAGCGTGGGCTTGGCGCCCACCACCGCTTCGGTTCTGGGGGTGCCGCTGATTCGGGCGATGCGCGAACGCTATCCCGACGTCCGGCTGCACATGGTTGAGTCGCTCTCGGGCCACTTGGCCGCGATGCTGCAGGCGCGGCAACTCGACCTCGCCGTGATCTTCAAAACCAGCACGCCGCAGAAATTGAGCGTCGAACCCATTCTCGACGAAAAGCTTTTTCTGATTGCCGCAGCGGCGGCCGACATCCCCTTCATTCCCGACACCGATGTGCGGTTGCTGCAACTCGCCAACGTGCCGCTGATCCTGCCCAGCGGCGGCCATGGGTTGCGCGCCACGTTGAACACCACCTTCGCTCGCGAGCAGATCGAACCCAACGTGGTCGCCGAAATCGACGGCCTGGCGCTTCTGATGGACGCCGTGCGCGCCGGATTCGGCGCCACCATTCAGCCCGGCGCCGGCATCGCGCGCCATCTCGCCAGCGATTTGCGATTCAACCCGATCGCGGATGCCCACGCGGGGCGGCGCAACTTGCTTGTGAGCCTGTCTGACGACGAACTCTCGCCCGCCGCGCTCGCCACGCGCGTGGTCATTGCCGACACCATGCGTAGCCTGGTCGCCTCGGGTGGCTGGGCAGGCGCAAGTCTTCTCGATTGCTGAACACCTCTTGCCTGATACCGCCTTTCGGCTGAAGACGGCTGCTTCTACAGTCTCCGCATAACCAGGAGACTTCAGTGATCGATGTTCTTGTCGTCGGCGGCGGCAATGCCGCGCTATGCGCTGCGCTGATGGCGCGCGAAGCCGGCGCCTCGGTGTTGCTGCTCGAAGCGGCGCCAAGAGCGTGGCGCGGCGGCAATTCGCAGCACACCCGCAATCTGCGCTGCATGCACGATGCACCGCAGGATGTGCTCATCGACGCCTATCCCGAAGAAGAATATTGGCAGGATCTGCTCAAGGTCACGCAAGGGATGACCGACGAGCATCTCGCCCGTCTGGTGATTCGTGCATCGTCCAACTGCCGCGACTGGATGCGCAGCCACGGCGTGCACTTCCAGCCACCCCTGTCAGGGGCGCTGCACGTGGCCCGCACCAACGCCTTCTTCATGGGCGGCGGCAAAGCCTTGGTCAACGCCTACTTTCGCAGCGCCGAGCGCCTGGGTGTGCAAATCCGCTACGAGACGCCGGTGGTGTCGATCGAACAGGATGGCGACCGCTTCGTTGCAGCCCTCACCGAGCAAGGCGAACGCATCGAGGCGCGCAGTTGCGTGCTGGCCGCCGGCGGGTTCGAATCCAACCGCGAATGGCTGCGCGAGGCGTGGGGCCAGAACGCACGCGGTGAGTGGCCCGCCGACGAGTTCCTCATCCGCGGCACACGCTACAACCAGGGCGTCTTGCTCAAGCACATGATCGCAGCAGGTGCCGACACGATCGGCGATCCGTCGCAGGGCCATATGGTGGCCATCGATGCCCGCGCGCCGCTCTACGACGGCGGCATTTGCACGCGTATCGATTGTGTGTCGCTGGGCGTGGTGGTCAATCGCGAAGCCGAACGGTTCTACGACGAGGGCGAGGATTTCTGGCCCAAGCGCTACGCCATCTGGGGCCGGCTGGTGGCGATGCAGCCTGGTCAGATCGGCTACTCGATCATCGACCAGAAAGCCATCGGCCGCTTCATGCCGCCCGTGTTTCCCGGCACGCAAGCCAATACGCTTCCTGAACTGGCGCAAAAGCTCGGCCTGGACGTGGCCACGTTCATGCGCACCGTCGACGATTTCAACGCGGCCTGCAAGGTGGGCACGTTCGATCACACCGCGTTGGACGATTGCCATACCGAAGGTGTCACGCCCGCCAAAACGCACTGGGCGCGCCCCATCGATACCGCACCGTTCTACGGCTATCCATTGAAACCCGGCATCACGTTCACTTATCTGGGCTTGAAGGTCGACGACACCACCGCCGTGCGCTTCAGCGACCGGCCCAGTCCGAACCTGTTCGTGGCGGGCGAAATGATGGCCGGCAACGTGTTGGGCAAGGGCTACACGGCCGGCGTGGGCATGAGCATCGGCACGGCCTTCGGCCGCATCGCAGGCACTCAGGCGGCACGCGCCGCGCTTGCCGCCGGTGAGGTGGAAAAGGAACGTTATGCAGCAGCTTGAAGCCCTCACGCGTGAAGCGATGTCTACCGCCGAAGTGAAGCGCACCGTGATCCCGATCATGTCCGTGGGCGAAACCGAAGTGGCCCGGCAAATGCAGATCTGCAATTCCTGTCGGTACTGCGAGGGCTTTTGCGCGGTGTTTCCGGCCATGACGCGCCGGCTCGAATTCGCCAAAGCCGACGTGCACTTTCTGGCCAATCTGTGCCACAACTGTGGCGCCTGTTTGCACTCGTGCCAGTACGCGCCGCCACATGAGTTTGCAGTCAATGTGCCGCAGGCCATGGCCACGGTGCGCGGTCAAACATACATCGATTATGCGTGGCCGCCCGCGTTGGGCAAGCTGTACCAGCGCAATGGCCTGACGCTCTCGCTGGCATTGGCTGCTGGGCTCGCGTTGTTCATGCTGATCGCGGTGGCGCTGAACGGCACGCTGTGGGGCGTGCCGCCGGGCAGTCCAGCGGGCGGCAACTTCTATCGGATTTTCCCGCACAACCTGCTGGTGGGTTTGTTCGGCCCGGTGTTCCTCTACGCCACGCTGGCGTTAGCCATGGGCGTGCGCCGGTTCTGGCGAGACATCACGCCCTCAACCAGCGGCGCGCCGGTAAGTTCACCGGCCGCAGCCGAAGCCGCCGATGCCGTACTGCGATTGAAGTATCTCGATGGCGGTCATGGCGAGGGCTGTAACAACGAAGACGACGCCTTCACGCAATCGCGCCGCCGCTTTCACCATCTCACGTTCTACGGCTTCATGCTGTGCTTTGCCGCCACCAGCGTGGCCACGATCTATCACTATGCCTTCGGCTGGGTGGCGCCTTACGAACTGCCGAGCCTGCCCAAATTGCTGGGCGTGGTGGGCGGGATCAGCTTGATGATCGGCACGGCGGGCCTTTGGTATCTGAATCGCAAGCGCGATCCGATGCATGGCGACCTCAAACAAAAGCCGATGGATCTCGGCTTCATCGCGCTGCTCTTTTTAACCAGCGCCAGTGGCATCGCGTTATGGCTGGGCCGCGGTACGCCGGCCCTGGCGATCCTGCTGTGTCTGCATCTGGGCGCGGTGATGGCGCTCTTTGCGACCCTGCCCTACGGCAAGTTCGGCCATGGCATTTTCAGATCGGCGGCGTTGTTGCGCCACGCGATCGAGAAGCGCCAACCGAATCCGATCGGACTGAGTGCAGATTAAAGAAAACAACAACAACAACAACAAGAGCGACAACAGAAGCCACAACAACAAAAGCAACAACACACGTTTTACCGGAGACAAAGAGGATGAACACATTGCAGGTTTTACGTGCGGCCTTATTGGCAGCGCTTCCATTGGCGCTCTCCTGTACCGCCAGCGCCCAGGACTTTCCGCCTGCCAAAACCGTGACGCTGGTGGTGGGCTTCGCCGCCGGCGGTGCGGCGGACGCGGCAGCACGCCTGATCGCCAAGAAGCTCGGCGAGAACGTGGGCGCCAAGGTCATCATCGATAACAAGGCTGGCGCCGGTGGCAACATCGCCCACCAGCACGTGGCCAACGGCCCGGCCGACGGCTCGATGCTGCTGCTGGGATCGATCGGCCCGCTCACCATTGCGCCGCACATCATGCAGGTGGGTTACGACCCGTTCAAAGACCTGGCACCCGTCTCGGGCGGGGTGAACTTTCCCAACGTGCTGGTGGTGCACAAAGGCCTGGGCGTAAAGACCATGGCCGAGTTCGTGGCGCTCGCCAAGCAGAAGCCCGGCACCATCGATTTTGCGTCCACCGGCGTCGGGTCGGCGTCGCATCTGGCGGGCGAATTGCTGGCGCAACAAGCCGGCATCCAGATGGTGCACGTGCCCTACAAAGGCGGCGCACTCGCCTTGCAGGACAATCTCGGCGAGCGCGTCGCGTCCTACTTCTCCGCCCCGCCCACCGCTTTGCCGCATATCGCCACGGGCCGGCTGATTCCGCTGGCGACCACCGGCCTCACGCGTCCGGCCTATATGCCCGATATTCCTACCGTGGCAGAGTCGGGCTATCCGGGATTCGAGGCGCTCAACTGGTATGCGTTCGTCGCGCCCGGCAAGACCCCGGCCGCCATGCTGGATCGCTGGAACGTCGAAATCGTGAAGGTGCTCAACGATCCCGAAGTGCAGGATGCGCTGAATAAACATGGTCTTACCCCGCAACCCACCACGCGTGCCGAATTGACCGCTTTCATGAAGCAGGAAGACGCCAAATGGGGCGCCATCGTGCGCGATCGCAAGATCGTCGCCGAGTAATCTTTCCTCTTCCTTCCTCTCGCCCTCAGGAGCCGCCATGACTTCCGCTCACCTGCCGCATGCCTTGCAGATTTCGTCGATGAAAGACCGATGTTCGCCTGAGGAATGGCAGGCACGCGTCGATCTCGCGGCCTGCTATCGGTTGGTCGAGATGTATGGCATGGCCGACATGATGGCCAACCACATCTCATCGCGCGTACCGGGTGAAGACGGCGCCTTTCTGATCAACGCGTACGGCATGATGTACGAAGAGATCACGGCGTCCAGTCTCATCAAGGTGGATCTGGACGGCAACATTCTCGCCAAGCCCGACTACGGCCCGCTCGACTACGGCATCAACAAGGCGGGCTATGTGATTCACAGCGCCGTGCACCGCGCGCGGCATGAAGTGGATTGCGTGATCCACACGCACAGTTGGGCGTCGATGGCGGTGTCGTCGTTGGAAGAAGGGCTGCTGCCGCTCACGCAGACGGCCATGCGCTTTTTGAAGATCGGCTATCACGCATATCAGGGCGTGGTGCTCGATACCAAGGAGCAGGCTTCCCTGCTCGAGGATCTGGGCCAGGGCGAAGCCCTGATTCTGCGCAACCACGGCGTGATGACGGTAGGCCGCACCGTGGGTGAGGCGTTCAACTGGATGCATCGCCTGGAACTGGCATGCCGCGCGCAGTTGGCGGCGCAGGCGACGCAACGCCCATTGATGCCGGTGCCCGCCGCCGTACTCGAAGAAACCTGGAACAACTATCAGCCCGGCACCCGCCGCCCTTATGGCGTGATGGAGTGGCCGGCGTTGTTGCGCAAACTCGACCGCATCGATCCCAGCTATCGGGATTGACGCGATCGAAACGCAGTTGAAGATCGTAGTCGAAACCCGTAGTCGAAGAACGTAGTCCGAAGCGTCGTCCAACAGTACGCCGTTCATAAAAACGATCAGGAGACAAACATGCTTGATGCCAAGGCAGGACCCCACACGCGTGCACGCGCCAGGATGTTTCGTGCCCTACCCCGCTTCGTGATTATGGCCGCTGTGACATGCGGCGGCATCGGTGCCGCCCACGCTCAGGCCTATCCCGACAGATCCGTGAAGGTGGTGGTGGCGTTCACGGCGGGCGGCACCACCGATACCCTCACCCGCGCCGTGAGCAACCAGATGGGGCAAGCGTTCAAGTCCACATTCGTGGTGGAGAATCGACCCGGCGCGGGCGGCAATATCGGCACGGAATATGTGGTGCGCTCCCCGCCCGACGGCTACACGCTCATCGTCAATTCGGTGGGCCCCATCGCCGTCAATCAGTCGATGTACAAGCTCAACTACAACCCGCTCACCGACCTCATGCCGATCGTGCAGATCGCCAACGTGCCCAACGTACTGGTCGTGCCGGCCGACCTGCCGGTGAAGACCATCGAGGAATTTCTGGCTTATGCGAAGAAGGCGCCGTCCGGCACGTTGAACTATGCTTCAACCGGCGTGGGTACGTCCTCGCATTTATCGGGCTATATGTTGATGGACAAATTGGGCGTGAATGCCACGCATGTGCCGTACAAGGGTGCGGATGCCTTGAACGATCTGCTGGCCTCACGCGTGACCTTCATGTTTGCGACGATTCCGTCGGTGATCGGTCATATCAAGGCGGGCAAGTTGCGCGCGCTGGCGGTAAGCAGCAAGGCGCGCTCGGCGTCGTTGCCGGATACGCCGACGGTCGCCGATCAGGGCTTCCCGGATTTCGACGCCGGATCATGGTTTGGTTTTTTTGCGCCCAAGGGCACGCCGCCCGAGGTCATCGCAAAGATCAATGCCGGGGTCAATCAAGCGCTGCCCGCATTGAAGACGCAGATGATCAGCGAAGGGGCCGATCCCGTGGGCGGTACGCCTGAAGATTTCGCACGATTTACCCAGGCCGAACAAAAGAAATGGGAAAGTGTGGTGAAGAAAATGGGTATCGCGCAATGAACGATCCGGGCGCCTCCACGGCGATACGCATACTTTGTTCGCCGGTCACGGCCGCCGAATTGCGGCAGCGCATGCCGCAGGCGGGCGTGTGCGGCACGTATACCTTCGTGCATCCCACCCCCGAGGCACCGCAACCCGATGCCGAGATCGGCTTCGTTTCGCGCGATATCACGGGCGCCTCGACGAAATTCGACGTCAAGCCCGACACCGCGATGTATTACGAGGCACTTCTGCACGCACCGCACTTGCAGTGGGTCCACATCCATTCAGCCGGTCTCGACCGCCCGATCTATATCGACCTGCAGGCTCGCGGCGTCACCGTCACGAATTCGGCCGGTCACAACGCGCGTTCGGTGGCTCAGATGGCGCTGGGCGGCGTGCTGGCCTTGTCGCGACATCTGCCCCGCTTCATGGCGGCGCAGCGCGAGGCCCGTTGGCTGCCGCCCTTCGAGCAGGCGCCGCCACGCGATCTCGACGGCCAGGTGGCGGTCATCGTGGGCTGGGGCGCGATCGGCCAGCACATCGCGCAGGTGCTTCAGGCCTTGGCAGTGCGGGTGCGCGTGGCGCGGCACGACGCCAGCCGGGCGGCGCAAGGCGCAGACATCACGGTCGCGTATGACGCCGTCGGCACGCTGCTGGCGGACGCCGATTGGTTGATCCTGGCGTGCCCGATCAGCGACGCCACACTTCGGCTGATCGATGCCGAAGCCCTGGCGCGGCTGCCCGCGCATGCCCATCTGATCAATGTGTCGCGTGGCACGGTAGTGGACGAGGCGGCGTTGATCGACGCCTTGACGCACGGGCGTCTGGCCGGCGCGTATCTCGACGTCTTCGAGCAAGAGCCGTTGCCCGCGGATTCGCCGCTCTGGCGCCTCGACAACGTCATCGCCACGCCGCACAGCTCGGGTCATTCGTCAGGCAATCGAGAGCGCGTGCTGCAGATGTTTCTTCGCGAACTGGCGCGCCGTGAGGCTGCCGGGCTACTTCGCGAGTAGGTTCAGGGAGCCCAGCAGGGTCGTCATCGCCGCCTGGTCGCGACGGACGAACTCAGTGGTTTGCGCCGGGGAGAGGCTCATGCGCTCGGCGCCCTGGTTATCCAGAAATTGCTGCCACGCGGGCGTGGCCTGAATCGCACTCACGGCCTCGCGCAGCACCTCGATCGCCTGCGTCGGCGTGCCTTTCGGCGCGGCCAGGCTGTACCACGTCGAGACCTCCGTGCCGCCGTAGCCGGCCTCGGCCAATGTGGGCACTTGGGGCAATGCCGTTGCACGCTTCGGGCCGCCATACGCCAGCGCCCGCAACTTGCCTTGTTCGATGAAAGGCAACGTGGCCGCGAGGTTGAGCATGCCCAATTGCACTTGGCCGCCCAGCAGATCTTTCAGCGCCGGCGAGGCACCGGGATAAGGCACATGGGTAATGCGCAACCCGGCCTTCTGCAGAAACGCCTCGGCCCCCAGATGCGTCGCGCCCCCCGTACCCGCCGACGCGTAGTTCAGCGTACCCGGCGCCTTCTTGGCGAGCGCCACCAGGCCTTCCAGGCTATCCACGCCCACCGTTGCATTGACCACCAGCACATTGGGTTGATTGGCGACGATCCCGATGAAGGAAAAGTCGGCCACTCCGTCATAGGGCGTGGTTTGCATCAAGGGCGTGACCACATGACCCGCAGACGTCCCCATCAGCAGCGTATATCCGTCGGGTTTGGCGCGGGCCACGAATCCGGTGCCGATCGTGGCCGCGCCGCCGGCCTTGTTCTCGACAATGACGGGTTGCTTCAGCCGCTCTTCCAGCGCCCGGGCCAGCGCTCGCGCCAGCACATCGGCCGGGCCGCCGGCCGCATACGGGTTGACGAGCGTAAGCGGATGCGTGGGGAAGGACGCGTCGGCCGCCATCGCCGGCGCACCCCCCAACGAGGCGCCGATCAAGGCGGCGCTGACAACAGAACGAAAGAACGCACGCATGGCATGTCTCCAGATCAATCGGGCCATCCCCAACTGCCGCAGTGGACGGCAGTCGGCCGCACGCGACCGCGCGCCGCTGCCGGTTCGTACAGGAAACGGGACAAGGCCTTCGGGGATAGCGATTAAGGAATAGCGCTTAAGGGATATCGACCGACTTAGGCGATATCGGGGTATTGGATTGCTGAAACCGGACTTATCGATCCCGCCCGCGGGAGGCGTCGGTCGCGCCCGCGGGAGGTGCCCAGCCTTCCGCGCCGGGCGGCTTCTGCAGCATGGGCCGCAGGAAAATCTCGCCCAACCCCGCATAGTACGGGCCGCCCAGGCGTGCAATCGGGCGCATCGAATCAGAATCGACGCGGCTGCCGTCATACACCTCGGACGACAGATGAAAGGCGACGACCTCGCCGATATAAAGCGTATTGACGCCGGTGCCCAGCACCACCGCCTGATCGAGTCGGCACTCCATTTGGACAGGCGACTGTGCAATGCGCGGCACCCGCACATGGCGACTTTTCAGCAAGGCGATATCCAGCGCATCCGTTTCGCTCACGCCCGGCGGATATTCCGCCGCGCTGCGGTGCATGACTTCCAGACTGGATTCGGTGGCCACGTTGACCACGAACTCGCGGGTGGCCATGATGTTGCGCGCCGTGTCCTTGATCGCACCGTCGCTGGCGCGCGCCGCGATGTTGATGGCCAGCATCGGCGGGCTCGTTGCCACGTAGTTGTAAGAACTGAAAGGTGCGGCGTTTACCCGCCCCGCTTCATCGATAGTGGTAATCCAGGCCACGGGCCGTGGCACCACGCATCCCACGAGCAGCCGATAGGCTGTCGCCGTGTCGAGGCGATCGCCATCCACACATGTAAAACGTTCGTCATCCACTGGCCGTCTCCTGCCGCGTGGGAGCGCGATCACAGCGCGGCCCCCGGTGTTATGCAGATGACTATAAGCAGATTGCGCGGCGGTCGGAAGCCCCGTTACACGCAAACGTGATTTGCGCCCGTGCGCATAGCTCGGCGTTCAGGTTTCAGAATTCGGGATTCGCGATGCGGGGCGCGGGGTGCGGGACTCGGGACTCGGGACTCGGGACTTGGGATCGGGAATCAGGTCATCGATCGGAGATCAGCGCTCGCCGAGCTCGGCCAGAATCTGCCGCGCCACCTCGCCGAACGACATGCCGCCGTCCATCGCGGCCTTCTGCATGCGTTCGTGGGCAGCTTGTTCGCTCAGCGCGTAGCGGCTGACCAGCAGCCACTTCGCTTTCTCGATGCGCTTGCGCTCGTCCAGCGCGGTGCGCACGGCGGCCAGCGCCTCTTCGGAACGCTGCATGTGCAGCGTCTGTTCGCGCATCACGTCCAGAATCGAGCGCTCCATGTCCTGGCCGACGCCGTCCGACGGCGGCACATCGACCACCCTCCCCTGCACATTGAAGAGCATGCTCGTCGTCTTGCCGCTGGCGTGCTCGGCAAAACGCTCGAGCAGCAGGCGCCGGTTGTCCATTTCCTCGCGTGTTTCGGCGATGCGCTTGTCGCACTGCAGCGCCAGCGCGGTGGCCAATGTGCTTTCAACCGCGCGCATGGCATCCATACGCTGCGTGCAGACGTCGAACCACAACTCGGCCAATCCGCCATCCACCCTGTGCGCGTCCGAGGTGTTGCGCGCCATCGCGCGCATCTGCACGACCGGCTGCGCCAACGGCGCGAGTGTCGACCAACCGGCCAGCGCCTCGTCGGGCGCGTATTGCGCGAATACATCGAAGCAGCGCGCCTGGCTGGCGTCCAATGCCTGCATGCGCGCTTTCATCGCATCGGTGAAGTATCCCGCGCGATAGCCGATCACACCGCACGCGCGCTCCTGGCCGCTCAGTTCCTTGCCCTGCATGAAGTTGAGCAGCGCCACGAGGATGCGCGTCACGCCAGGATCCAACGCGGAATCCGCCGCTTCGAAAACCACCGCCAGCAGACTCCCGATCAAACGCGTGAACGCGGCATTCGCCTCCTCGGCAGGGATGCGCCGATCGCGCAGCCGGCGGCGCATATCGGGCAGCTCATCGAGCCGAAAGAGCGCATGGGCCACGCAATTGAGCAGGCGCGCCTTCTCGGCGCTTCGGGCAGCGTCCGACTCCAACGCGTCGAGAAACCGCCGCACCCCTTCTTCCACCTCGATGGCGTCGCGGCTCAAGCCGGTCAGCGCGGCCAGCGGCTGCTCGTCGGCGCCGTAGAGATACAGGTTTGAATAGCCGCGCTCTTTCTGCAAGGCATGCACCAACGCGCTCACCAGCACCACGAGTTCACAGGTGCTCGCCAGCACTTCGAGACCATGCAACTCGCTGCGGCGGGCCGCCAGCAGAAAACGCAGCGTCGACGCCATGCGGTCCTTAGCCATGCCGCACGCCCTCTATTGCCGGGCGGCCATGACCGCGATCACGATGACGAGGATCAGGCACAGGCCTTTCCAGAAAGCGACAGGATGGCGCTCGATAAGGGGCAGGCGGTCGCCACGCGTGGCAAGTGTATCGGGGTGGCGCAAGTCATACGTCAACTCGGAAAGCTCCTGGTAACGCGCCTGTGGATCGGGGTGCAACGCACGACTGAGCACACGGTCGATCCAGGCCGGGATGTCGCGATCATGACCGACAACCGAGACATACGCCAGTTTAAGCTGCGCCGCGCGACTACGCGCACGCGCGACACTCGTGCCATACGGCAGGCGCCCCGACAGCATCTGATAGGCCATCACACCGAGCGAAAAGATGTCCGATCGCGACGTGCCCGACTCGCCCAGGAAGTATTCCGGTGCGCTGTATTGCGCGGTACCGAGAATGTCGCTGCGTTCGCCGTCGCGCGCGAGCTCGGCGATACCGGCCACCTGGATCGATCCCAAGTCAATGATCTTGACGACGCCCTTGCGGTCGATCAACACGTTGTCGGGCCGCAGATCCTGATGAACGATCTCGAGCCGATGAAACGCCTGCAGGCCGCGCGCGATCTGCTCGATGATGGGCAGCACTTGCGCCAGCGCCGGCGCGGGATGCTGGTGCATCCACTGCGTCAACGTGATCCCATCGATGTATTCGCTGGCGATATACAGAAACTGCCGCTCGCGGACGCGCGGCCAGGCGCGCACCACATGACGGCTGTCGATGCGGCGTGCAATCCACTCTTCCGTCAGCAGCCGTTCGAGGTAGGCCGGATCGTGCCGCTGATCCAGCGACGGGATCTTGAGCACCACGGGTGTGTCCGTGTCGATATCGTGCGCCAGATACACGTGGCTGCGATAGCTGGCGCGCAGTTCCCGCACGATTCTGAAGCCGTCGAATTCAGCGCCGTCCCGCTGCAAGGGCGGGCACGGCAGGGCCCCTGCATAGGCCGCGATCTCGTCAGGCTGACGGCTCGGTACGGCGTCGACACGCACGAGCTGGACCGTCAGGTTATCGTCGCTCCCCGCCTCATACGCCAGCGTCACCAACCGCTGCGCTGCGCGATCCAGCCCTTCCGGCGCTGCGGGCGTCACGTCAGGCGCACAGGTCAACGCATCGACGATCGCCTCAGCCGTCACATGCTCATACACCCCGTCGGTGGCCAGCAGGAACACGTCGCCCGGCGCCAAGGACTGCGTCTGATAGTCCAGTTCGAGATGGGGTGCGAAACCCAACGCACGCCCCAGATGGCTCCTGTCGCGCGAGACCCAGACGCGATGATCGTCGGTGAGTTGCTGCAGCACGCCCTCGCGCAGCCGATAGATGCGTGTATCGCCCACGTGCAGGATATGCGCCGTGGCCGACTTCAGCACCATCACGCTCATCGTGCACACATAACCGCGATCGGCGTCGTAGCGGTGCGGCCCCTGCCGGGTCTGCGCATGCAGCCAGGCATTGGTCGCGGCCAGCACCTGCTGCGCCGACTTCTTCACCGACCAGGTCTCGGGAGTGCTGTAGTAATCCTCCAGAAAACCCGCGACCGCAGTCTCGCTGGCGATGTGGCTGACGGTGCTGCTGCTGATGCCATCGGCCAGCGCGAAGGCGATCCCCTTTACCCCGAGAAGCGGTTCCCTAGGGATGCAGGCGCCGTGAAAGTCCTGATTGGTGGCTTTCCTGCCGGCGGACGTGCACTGGCCCACGGCAACGCGCAAGGCGTTGGCCGCAGTCATGGGCGCCGGACTATCCATGGCGCACGATGGCGACGCGCGGCATCAACTGAAGCTGCGCTTGGGCGCGGTGCGCACGTGCGTGGTGTACAGCGTGAGCCCCGTCAACGACAGGCCGCCGACCAGGTTGCCCAGCACCACCGGGATCTCGTTCCAGATCATGTAGTCCATGACCGAGAAGTTGCCCCCCATGATCAGCGCCGACGGAAACAGGAACATGTTGACGATCGAGTGCTCGAAGCCCATCGCAAAGAACAGCATGACCGGCATCCACATGGCGATGACTTTGCCGCTGACCGTGGTGGAGATCATGGCGCCCACCACGCCCAACGACACCATCCAGTTGCACAGCACGCCGCGGATGAAGATGGTGAGCATGCCGCCGGCACCGTATTCTTTGTAGCCCAGCGTGCGGTTCTCGCCGATATGCGAAATCATTTCGCCCACCTTGCTGGGCGGTGTCGAAAATCCATAGGTGAAGACGATCGCCATCAGGAATGCCACCAGCAACGCCCCGAGGAAGTTGCCGACAAACACGACGCCCCAGTGCTTGAGCACCGCGCTCAACGTTACGCCGGGTCGCTTGTCGAACAACGCCAGCGGCGTGAGCACGAACACGCCGGTGAGCAGGTCGAAGCCCATCAGATACAGCATGCAGAAGCCCACGGGAAACAATGCCGCGCCCAGAATGGCAGAGCCCGTTTGCACCGTCACGGTAACGGCGAAGACGGCCGCGATGGCGAGAATGCCGCCCGCCATGAACGCACGGATCAATGCGTCGCGCGTGCCCATGTAAATTTTCGATTCGCCCGCATCCACCATTTTGGTGACGAACTCGGCCGGGGCTAGGTAAGACATGATGTGTTCCTGTAATCAATGAAAGAGGATTAGCCGATCTCGACGGCGTCGCCGTTGAAACGTACGGGCCACGTGCGCAGGCGTTGCTCGGGAAACTGCACACACGTGCCGTCCACCAGCCGAAACTGTTGCTTGTAGAGCGGCGACGACACCACGAGATCGCCGCCAATCCGCCCGACCAGGCCGCGTCCAATCACGTTAGCGCCCGACCGGGGGTCCTGGTTTTCGACCGCATACAGTGTTTGCTCGCCGGCATCGGGCAGATAGAACAAAGCCACCTGCATGCCATCGATGAGGGCGACCACGCCCGAGTTGGCCACCAGATCGTGGCGAGTGCAGGCGTGGCGCCAGACGGGTGAGGCGTTATCTGCGGCCGGCATCATGCCATCTCCTCGGCAATGGGAATCACGCGCGAGCGGGCACGCATCGGGCTCGGACGGCGTTGGCCGCGTTCTTCCACGAATTCGATATCGGGGTCTGCGGCGCGGTCGTTCACGAACGTGCGGAACCGTTTGAGTTTTTCGGGATCGCTCAACGCGTTTTCCCATTCGCATTCATACCGCTCGACGATCAACGCCATTTGGGATTCGAGCTCCGCACCCATGCCAAGGCTGTCGTCGATGACGACGGCTTTCAGATAGTCGAGGCCACCCTCCAACGACTCGCGCCACACCGACGTGCGCTGCAGTTTGTCGGCGGTACGGATATAGAACATCAACACGCGGTCGATGTAGCGAATCAACGTGGCATCGTCGAGATCGGTGGCGAACAGTTCTGCATGGCGCGGCCGCATGCCGCCGTTGCCGCACACATACAGGTTCCAGCCGTTCTCGGTTGCGATCACACCGATGTCCTTGCTTTGCGCTTCGGCGCATTCACGCGTGCAGCCCGACACCGCGAACTTGAGCTTGTGCGGCGCGCGCAGCCCCTTGTAGCGGTGCTCGATATCCAGCGCCATCTTCACACTGTCTTGCACACCATAGCGACACCACGTGCTGCCCACGCACGACTTCACCGTGCGGGTGGACTTGCCGTACGCATGGCCGGTTTCGAAGCCTGCGGCGATCAACTCGCCCCAGATCTCGGGCAGCTCGTGCAACTGCGCGCCAAACAAATCGATGCGCTGCCCACCGGTGATCTTGGTGTAGAGGTTGTATTTCTTGGCAACCGCGCCGATGGCGATCAGGCCGTCGGGCGTGATCTCGCCTGCGGGAATGCGCGGCACCACCGAATAGGTGCCGTTCTTTTGCATATTGGCCATGAACGTATCGTTCGTGTCCTGCAGCGGCACGAGCTTGGCATCCTGAATCGAGCGATTCCAGCACGAGGCCAGAATCGACCCCACCGCCGGCTTGCAAATATCACAGCCCACGGAGCCCTTTCCGTGGCTGGCCAATACTTCTTCGAACGATTCCATGCCGCTCACGCGCACGATCGCGTACAGCTCCTGGCGCGTGTAGGCGAAATGCTCGCACAGGCTCTTGTCTACGGCCACGCCGCGGCTCACCAGTTCATGTTCGAACACCTGCTTGAGCAAGCCGGCACAGCCGCCGCACCCGGACGCCGCCTTGGTGCAAGCCTTGACACCCGCCAGATCCGTGCAGCCGTCGTCGATGGCCGCGCAGATCGCACCCTTGCTCACGTTGTGGCAGGAGCAGATCGTGGCGGTTGCGGGCAATGCGTCCACGCCCAAGGCCGGCGCGGCCTGCCCGGCCGGCAGAATCAAGGTCGCGGGGTCGGCCGGCGGTGCGATGCTGTTTTGCACGTACTGCAGCAGTGTGTCGTAGTAGCTGTTGTCGCCGACCAGTACGGCGCCCAGTACGCGCTTGCCATCGGCCGATACGACCAGGCGGCGGTAGCTCGCGCCGGCTTCGTCGATGAAGCGATAACTCAGCGCGCCAGGCGTCACGCCATGCGCATCGCCGATCGAGCCCACATCGACGCCCAGCAGCTTGAGCTTGGTGGACATATCCGCGCCGGTAAAGGCCTGCGCGCCGGCGCTGCATAAGGCGGCCGACACCGTGCGCGCCATCTGATAGCCGGGTGCGACCAGTCCAAACACACTGCCGTTCCAGGCAGCGCATTCGCCGATGGCATAGATCGCGGGGTCACTGGTGCAGCACTGGTCGTCGACGGCCACGCCGCCGCGCGCGCCCAGGTCGAGCCCGGCACCTTTGGCCAATGCGTCCTGCGGACGGATGCCGGCGGAAAACACGATCAAATCTGTTTCAAGCGACTCGCCATCGGCAAAACGCATGCAGTAGCGGTGCTCGGCACCCGCAGTAATTTCCACTGTCGAACGCGACAGATGCACACCAACCCCAAGTGCCTGAATGCGCGCCTTCAGGGCAGCACCGCCCAGATCGTCCAGCTGCACCGGCATCAGGCGCGGTGCGAATTCGACCACGTGCGCTTCCAGATGCAACGACTTCAACGCATTCGCCGCTTCCAGTCCCAACAGCCCGCCGCCCACTACCACGCCGCGCCGCGCGCCCTGCGCCGCGTCGCGAATCAAATCGAGATCGTCGATGGTGCGATACACGAGCCGGGAGGTGCCCTCGGCGCCCGCGATCGGCGGCACGAAGGGGTAGGAGCCGGTCGCCAGCACCAGCTTGTCGTAGCCATAGCGGCCGCCCGCCGTGACGACTTCCTGCTGCGTGCGATCGATCTCGAAGACGGGCACGCCCAGATGCAGCGTCAGCCCGAGCCGCTCATAGAACGCCGCTTCGCACATGGCCATCGATTCGGCGTCGCGGCCGCCCAGGTATTCGGACAGGTGCACGCGATCGTAGGCGCGCAGCGTCTCGTCGCCAAAGACGTGGATGCGATAGCGCTCGAGGGCGCCACCCGCGATCAACTGCTCGACGCAATGGTGGCCGACCATGCCGTTGCCGACAACGACGAGCGTTTGCAGAGGTTGAGAGGTGGTCATGAGATATCCCCGAAAGCGTGAAGCGATTTCAAATACAGACGACGAAAAGGCGCCCAGAACCATTCGGTTCAGGGCGCCTTTGCCGGTATTGCACACGTTGTCTGTTGCCGGTGTACTGCCGGCATCTCAACCAAAGCAATATCGATGCCAATTTTTGCCGCAAGTCTAGGCCTGCCTGCAGAGCCAGCATCAATGCGGGTTTTCGTGAAATCCCATGGCCAACATCGGCGCCATGGCTTGTGATGCCGTCGTGACGAGTGCATCAACTCAGTGCACAACGCTGTGCGCCACGCACTGTTATGGCACGCGCTCCACCGGCTCCCGGGTCGCTCGCCGTTGATTCACCAGGCTGCCTGCGCGAGCGCGCAATGCAGTCTGCGCCCAATGAAGCGGACCGATTACAAACAACTTCCAGTAATAAGCTTATGATCCTGGGCGATATGCCGGGGTCGCCATTTCCTCCCGGCTACCTGCCGCCAGCACAGCCTTACTGAAGGAACCCCCGGTGTCCGCCTCCGTCCTCGATCGCAACGTTATCCGGCTCACCGCCGCGCAGGCCCTGGCCGGCGCCAACGCCACCGTGGTGTATGCCACTGGCGCCTTGATCGGTGACATGCTGGCACCCGATAAGGCGCTGGCGACGCTACCGATCACGATCTTTGTCGTTGGCATGGCCACCTGCACGCTGCCGGCCGGCGCCATCGCGCAGCGCTACGGCCGTCGTCCCGTCTTCATGCTGGGTGCCCTGTGCGGCGTGCTGGTGGGATTGCTGGCCGCGCTCGGCATTGTGCTGTCATCCTTTCCCATCTTCTGCGTGGCCATGTTGTTCGGCGGCGCCTATGCCGCCGTGGTGTTGTCGTTCCGCTTCGCGGCCGCCGAATGTGTGGCACCCGAGCGGCGCGCCAAAGCCTTGTCGTTCGTGATGGCCGGCGGCGTACTGGCCGGCATCCTCGGCCCGCAAACCGTCACGCTGACGATGAACCTGTGGCCCACACATCTGTTCGCCGCCACGTACATTGCCGGAGCAGGCATCGCCGTGCTGTCCGCCATCGTGCTGGCCGGCGTGCGGCTCCCCGCCGTCAAAGCCTCGGATGCGGGCGGCGGTCGTCCCCTGCCTGAGATCTTTCGCCAGCCCCGACTCATCACCGCCATGCTGTGCGGGGTGATCAGCTACACACTGATGAACTTCCTGATGACATCGGCCCCATTGGCCATGCATCACCACGGTCTGCCGCTGGCTGCCTCCAACCTGGCGTTGCAGTGGCACGTGATCGCCATGTACGGCCCCAGCTTTTTCACCGGCAGCCTCATTACGCGATTCGGCCCTGGCAAGATCGTCCTTGCTGGACTGGCGCTCATCGCGGCCGCCGCCATCGTGGGTATCACCGGCATGGAAGTCGGCCATTTCTGGGTGTCGATGGTGCTGCTGGGTATCGGCTGGAACTTCGGTTTCGTGGGTGCATCGGCGATGGTGCTCGAATGCCACCGTCCCGAGGAGCGCACCCGCGTGCAGGCGATGAACGACTTTGTGGTGTTCGGCGCCATGGTGATGGGGTCATTCGCTTCGGGCGGCCTGCTCAATCACTATGGTTGGGAAGTGATTTGCTGGCTGGCGCTGCCGCCCGTGGCTGTGGCTGCGGCCACATTGATGGCCAGTGAAGCGGCGCGCCGGCGGGCGGGCGCCACGCGCGCGGCATAGTCGACTCACCGATCGGCCGGCGTCAAGCCGACTTATCATGTTGGGTTGAATGAGGTTTTCCGCATGATCGATTCTGCCAACCTGCTGACCATCGTGGCGATGGCGAGCGTGACCTACTTCACACGCATCGGCGGCTACATTTTGCTGCGCAATCGGCAGCTCAGTCCCCGCGCGATGGCGGTGATGGATGCCGCGCCGGGATGCGTATTGATATCGGTGATCGCGCCCAACTTCGTGTCGTCGAATCCCGCCGATCTGATTGCACTGGCGCTGACAGTGGCCGCTGCCACACGTCTGTCGCTCCTGCCCACGGTGCTGATCGGCGTGATCTCGGCGGGCCTCTTACGGCATGTGATGGGGTAGCCGCAGATGCACACCGATCAGAACGCCTGTACGCGCGTGCACCACAACATCCATGCGCACGCCGCGACATCGCAGCCCATAACGCCTGCCACCCCCGTAATCGCGGCCGAGCCCTCACCTGAGCCGCCCACCACCTGGACCGAAATCAAGCGTGGCATGCGCGCCATGTTGCCCGCGTTGGTCGGCATCGTGCCGCTCGGCTTGCTGCTGGGCGCACAAGCCACCACCAAAGGCTTGAGTGTGGTCGAAGTGCCGCTGCTCACCGGTCTCAACTTCGCAGGCGGATCGGAGTTTGCGGCGCTGGCGCTATGGACATCGCCGCCGCACCTGCTGCTGATTGCCGGCATCACACTTCTGATCAACAGCCGCTTCCTGCTGATGGGCGCCGCGCTCGCGCCTTTCTTGCGGCACCTCACCCAGCGCCAGGCGCTCGCATCGCTCTATCTGATGAGCGACGCCTGCTGGGCGCTTGGACTTTCCGACGCGCGCCGGCGGGCTGCGGCGGGTATCGCGCCCGCGTTCAGCTTGCCCTATTACCTGGGCGCATCGGCCATTCTGTATGTATCGTGGGTGGTGGTGGCGACCATCGGCGCACTGTGCGGCCCCCTGTTTGGAGACGCCCAATCGCTCGGCCTGCACATGGCGTTTCCTGCGATCTTCATCGTGCTGATCCGAAGCATGTGGAAAGGCATGCGCGCCGCGCGTCCCTGGCTCGTGAGCCTGATCGTGGCGGCGTCGACGTACCTGTTCGTGCCCGGTGCCTGGTACATGGTGGCCGGTGCCGCATCGGGCATGCTGGCCGCGTACGTGCTTGCGGCTAAGGTGTGATGCTTCGTGTACGCATTGGTTTCCTGACGCGCTGCAACAAGCCTTTGGTAGCCGCGGGGTGCGCATACGCCAAATTCGCCATGGCTTCGTAGTATGGTCATACTCTGCTGTTCAACCCCTAAAAGAGAAACTATGCGCCGTACACGCAAGGCTAAAGTTGTTGCAACGCTTGGACCCGCGAGCGCCGATCCCCAAATGATCGAAGCATTGTTCGATGCGGGCGCCGATGTCTTCCGTCTGAATTTCAGCCATGGTGTGCAGGCCGACCACGCCGAGCGCGTAAAAACGATTCGCGAAATCGAACACCGCCGCGGTCGCCCGATCGCCATCCTGCTCGATCTGCAAGGCCCCAAGCTGCGCATCGGCACGTTCGCCGACGGTCCGGTGATGCTGACGGCGCACAGCACCTTTCGCCTGGATCTCGATGAAACGACGCCGGGATCGGTCGAGCGCGTTGCGCTTCCGCACCCGGAGATCTTTGCCGCACTGACGCCCGGCGCGGATCTGCTGCTCGACGACGGCCGCATCCGCTTGAAGGTCGTGTCCTGCAATGCGACGTCGGCCGTTACAGAAGTGGTCAACGGCGGGCCCCTCTCCAATCGCAAAGGTGTGAACGTGCCGGGCGTCGTCCTGCCGCTCTCGGCCCTCACCGAAAAAGACCACGCCGATCTGGCCTTCGGACTGACGCTTGAGATCGACTGGATTGCGCTCTCCTTTGTGCAGCAGGCTCGCGACATCGAAGAGATCAAGGCGATCGTGGGCAACCGTGCCAGCATCGTCGCCAAGCTGGAAAAGCCGTCGGCCATTCACTCGTTGGCTTCCATCGTGGAAGTCGCCGATGCGATCATGGTGGCGCGAGGCGATCTCGGGGTTGAATTGCCCGCCGAGCAAGTGCCATCGATTCAAAAGCGCATCGTGCGCGAATGCCGTCGCGCCGGCAAACCGGTGATCGTGGCCACGCAGATGCTGGAATCGATGGTCAACGCACCGGTGCCCACACGTGCCGAAGCGTCCGATGTGGCCACCGCCATTTACGATGGCGCCGATGCCGTGATGCTGTCGGCTGAGTCCGCCGCAGGCGCCTATCCGATCGAAGCGGTGAAGATGATGGACAGCATCATCCGTCACACCGAAGCCGATCCCTATTATCTGCAAAGCATTGCTGCGTCGCATACCGCACCGCGCGCGGAAGCCGCCGATGCCATCGGTCTGGCGGTACGCGAGATCGTCGATGTGCTCAATGTGCCCGCCACGGTGGCATATACGAAGTCCGGCTATTCGGCGCTGCGGCTGGCGCGCGAACGCCCGGCTGCCGCAATCGTCGGTTTGACGCCGGTCGCGGCCACCTCGCGCAAATTGTCATTGGTGTGGGGCGTGCACGCCGTGCTGTCGCACGAGGTGACGAACGTGCTCGAGATGAGCGCGCTCGCCTGCGAAACGGTCAAGAAGGAAGGCTTCGGCCAGAAGGGCGACCTGATCGTCATTTCGGCGGGCGTGCCCTTCGCCGTGTCCGGCACGACCAATCTGCTCAAGATCTCGACCATCGAGTAATTAAGTGCCGTCACGCCGCAATGGCGTGACGGCACGCGCGACCTCAGTTTTCTGATTGCGCAGCCGCCTGCGCGGCTTGCCACACGTGTTGCGGCACATGCGTCTTGAGCCGCTCGACCACCAACTCCAGCGCTTCCTGCGACACGGTGTGACCCAACTCGGTAAAAATATCTGCCGTCACATCGGCGCCTCGGTCGAGCAAGTGCTCGGCCTGGCTGATCGCATAGGTATGCGCGATCACAGTGTCTTTCTCGCCATGGATCAAATGAAACGTGACCGTTGCCGGCGCCACCGCCGGCAGTGTTGCGAACCGACCTGACAGCGCCACGATTCGGCCAGCCAACGGTGCGCCTGACTGCGTGGATTCGAGCGACATGATCGCGCCTTGCGAAAACCCGATCAGCGCCGTCATCGCGGCCGTCGCACCTGTTTTCGCTTGCCAATCCTCGACCACTGCACGAAAGTCCGGCATCGCAGCCGCGATGCGCGCCGGCCGCGACGCTTCGGTCACATCGGTGGCCGAAAACCACTGGTAGCCGCGGCCCACATCGCTGGGATGCGGCGCCTGGATGCAAACGATCGCCGCCTGCGGGAATTCGGTCGCCAGGCGGCGGCCGATCGGCGCCATGCTGTCGGACGTGTTGCCCATGCCGTGAAACAGCAGCAACAGTTGCTGGGCACCGTCGGACGGCATCTGCAAAATGAGGGGGTCGGACATGATGTGCTTTGAAAACGTCAAAGCACAAGATTAACCGCTGACGCCGGAGGTATGCATCGACCACATCACGACTGCCGAGCGTCGGCGGTCGGCCTATGCTTTTAATGCGCAACGCCCAGCGCCCCACGCCCCAACGCCCGGCCGCCCGCCAAACGCCAAAACGCCACCCCTCCAAACACGCTACGGCTGGAAGAACGCCGTCGGCGTCATCAAACGGTTCTCCTGACGGATCAGATACGCCGCGTCGGCGCTCTTGGTCAAGTAACCGGCCCATTCGGGATCTTTCTGCAAGGCCAGGCGTTTTGCTTCCCGATCGGCCGCGCTGTCATACACCCAGATGTGCATATAGCTGTTCACGTCTCCGGCATCTGTTTGCATGTAAGCCAACGGTTTGCCCAGGTGGCGGCTCTGCACGGCGTACCCGTGCTCGGCGTAGAGCGCGAGATGTTTCTTGATGGTGCCGGGACGGCAGGTATAGGTTCGAACGTCGTAAAGCATGCTGCATCCTTTTGATGATGATTGAACGAAAGGCCTATTCGGCCGTCGCGCCGGACTGTTTGACGAGAACGCGCCAACGCGCCACTTCCTGGATCACATACGCTTGAAACGCGGCATGGCCATCGCCGATCGGATCCGCGCCCAGCCCTTTCAGTTTGTCCTGCACGCTGGCATCCGCCACGCTTTGCGTGATCGCAGTGGACAAGGTATCGACCACACCGGCGGGCGTGCCGGCCGGCACAAAAAGCCCGAACCAGGACCGGGCGTTCATCTCGGCGTAGGGCGTCTCGGCAAAGCTGGGCACATCGGGCAGTGCGCTGTGACGTTGCGCGCCCGTGACCGCCAGCGCCGTCAATCGGCCGCCCTGCACCTGCGACAACACCTCGGGCAGGTTGGCGAACATCAACTGCACCTGCCCACCCATGACGTCATTGAGGGCCTGCGCGCCGCCCTTGTAGGGCACATGCGTCATCTTGGCGCCCACCAGTGCATTGAACTGCTCGCCCGCCAGATGCGACGCCGTGCCCGTGCCCCCGGAACCGAAGTTCACGCGGTCGCCATTGGCCTTGGCATACGCTGCGAGTTCCACGGCGGTGGCCGCCGGCACCTTGGGGTTCACCACCAACAGCAACGGCACCGACGCCAGGTTCGACAAGCCCACAAAATCCCGCGTCAGGCTGTAGTCCAGTTGCGGATAAAGCGACGCGTTGATCGCATGTGCCGACGTCGCCATCAGCAACGTATAACCGTCCGGCTCAGACCGTGCCGCCGTGACGGCGCCGATATTGCCATTGGCGCCCGCCTTGTTTTCCACCACGACCGCTTGCCCCAAACGGGTCGACATGGCCTGCGCCACGGTGCGGGCAATCACGTCGGTCGCGCCGCCCGCAGCAAACGGCACCACGATACGTAGCGGCCGATCCGGAAACGCCGCATGGGCGGCGCCTGCGGTCCACGTCAGTGCGAAAGCCAAGCCTAGCCGTGCGCCCAAGCGAACGAATGTCTTCATGTCTCACTCCTCTTTTTTGGTTTGTTTTTAGTCTCGCCGGCATCCTTTCGTGCCGGGGCAATTCGTTTCGACGCGGGGCGTGCGAAACCGCAAAAGACGAGTGAAGATTACGCAAGCCCGACCGGGCAGCGTGAGGACAGAACCGACGTTGTATTGGACTTTTTCGCAGACGCGTCGAGCGCGCTGATCGCGCGATGCGTTCGAGCGCCGCATCCGACCGCTGCATTTGAATGCTGCATTTGAGTGCTGCGTTCAAGCCCTGCGTTCAAACGGCGGATCGACGCGGCTAGTCGAGCGGGCTGCAATGCTTCTTGCGAAAGTCGCCCGGCGTATGCGCCGTATGCTTCTTGAAGAAACGTGCGAAGTAAGCGGGGTCGTCGATGTTCAATTGAAAGGCTATTTCGGCCACGCCCAGATCGGTGTTGGTGAGCATCCGTTTGGCTTCCAGCACCACCCGCTCTTGAACGAACTGGCTGGCCGTACGGCCCATCGTGCGCTTTACCGCGTCGTTGAGCTGCCGTTCGCTGACCGACAGCGTATCGGCATACTGACCGATGGCCGCGAAGTCCAGATAATGCGTTTCCACCAGCAGCGCAAAACGTTTGGCCAGCGCATAACCAGGACCTGCACGCTGCGTGCCCTCACTCTCCGGATACAGGCGCCGCAACTGCGTGAGCAGGATCAGCAAGTAGGAACGCACCACGTCGAAACGCCCTTCCCGTTTATCCGCCATCTCGGCTTCGATGGCATGCAGCAGCGGCAGCATGCCATCGTGCTGCGCATGCGTGAGATACATCGCCGGTGTGCCGCGCGTCATCTGAAAAAAAGGAAATTTGGCGATATCGTCCGCGCGCGGAAACATCTGCGCAAAGAAATCGGTGCTGATATTCAGCACATAGCCACTGGGCTTCACCGAGGACGTCCACGCATGCACCTGCCCCGGCGAGAGGAAAAACACCGAATGGTCGCGCACGTCGAATTGCTCGAAATCGAGCACGTGCGTGCCACGGGCTGTCGTCATCCACAGCAGGTGATAGTAGTTGTGCCGATGCAGAAACGCGCGCGGAATATCGTCGCGCTGCTGCAGCCGAACGAGATCGAAATAAAACGATCCGGCGCCAGAGAAATCCGAGGATTCAAAGGTGGGGAACGCTGCAGCGGATGGCGCGGACGCCCCTTCGGACACGGTACGAGTCTCCTTATTATTTTTTGCCGAGGCTTATGGCCGTCATCATAAAGGCAAATACGCGACGCAAATCGACGCGTCGGCACACGCGGCGCCCGGGCCAGACAGGAATAGGCAAGCATTGCACAGTTCTGGGTCTATTGATGAAGCGATGCAGTCAATAGCATTCCCTCATCGTCCGCACCGCGGCCGACACGATTGCCCAAACCGCCAGCACCGCCACGTCGCGCAATGTGCGACGCGCGATCGCTAAACGATTGATCAAGGAGATCGCCATGAGTATCCGATTCCGCCGCGCCCCACTCATCTTTGCGATGTTGGCTTGCGCCTCCATCAGCAATGCGGCCAACGCGACCGGCCGCACGCACACGCCCGAGAAGCGCAATACGGCGCTCGTTCAACAGGCGTTCGAGAACTGGCAGCAGGGCCGCGGCAGTGTGTTCGATCTGCTCGCCGAAAATTCGGTGTGGACGGTGGCGGGCACAAGCCCATACTCGGGCACCTACCGCACCCGCGAAGAGTTCATGACGCAGGCGGTACTGCCCATCAATGCCCGCCTCGCCACGCCGATTACGCCCGATGTGAAGCACATCGTGGCGCAAGGCGAGCAGGTGGTGGTCATGTGGGACGGGATGGCCACCGCAAAAGACGGCAGCCGGTATGAGAACAGCTATGCGTGGCACCTCACCATGCAAGACGGCAAGATCACGCAGGTGAATGCGTTTCTGGATACCTGGAAGCTGGCGGAACTGATGCGCTAGCGCCAACCACTCGCCAGCCCGGCGCCGCAGCCGTCTGCAGGGGCTCAGCAGCGCCGGATGCGCTTTACCCTCCCGGCACAGCGGTGCCAGGCGCGATCATCACGCGTCCAGTGGCGCGAGGCCCGCTTGCTTCAGTGCATCGTTGAGCCACGGCGACACCAACTCGCCGCGTGCAATCTCGGCCAGCCGCTGCTGCTCCGCTGCGACCTTGGCTTCGGCCGCGGTCAATACCGCCTCCACGTCGGCGCGCGGGATCACCACCACGCCATCCACATCGCCCACGATCAGATCGCCGGGATGCACGGCCACGCCACCCGCGGAAATCGGACCGCTCAATCGGCCCGGCAGCCCCTTCGTGGGGCCGCACGGATTGGTGCCGGCGGCAAAGATGGGAAACTTGCCGTGCATCAAGGTCTCGCTGTCGCGTGACGCCGCATCCACAACGAAGCCGCCCAATTTGGCGGCCGCCCCCTGCGTGACCATCAGCTCGCCAAACAATGCGCAGGTGGTGTCGGCCTTGCCGTCCACCACCAGCACGTCGCCGGGCTTGGCCACGGCCAATGCCACGTGAAACATAAGATTGTCGCCGGGGCGCACTTCCACGGTGAAGGCCGGGCCGCACACCTTCATCTCCGGATGCAGCGCACGCACGCGTGCATCGAGGGTGCCACGCCGGCCGGCCACATCGCACAGAATGGCGGCCTGGAAGAGGCGCGCGCGCTCAATCTGCTCAGGCGTTACGCGATCGAACTCAGCGGTTTTTCGGTAAGACATCATCACTCCAGAAACGACAGTTAACGCGCGAGCGGTGCGTGCACCACATTGCGCGGTGCGCCTTGCAGGAAGGCGTCGATGTTATCGATCAATTGATCGGCGAGGGCCTGAACGGCCTCGTCGCTGGCCCAGGCCACATGCGGCGTCAGGATGAAATTGGGCGCATCCATCACCTGCATGAAAGGATGGTCCGGCGGCGGCGGCTCGGTCGACACCACGTCGAATCCGGCACCTGAGATTTGCCGGCGCTGTAGCGCGTCCACCAACGCGGCCTCGTCCACCAGCCCGCCGCGCGCGGTGTTGATCAGCAGCGGACGGCGATGCATACGGGCAAACTCCGGCGCCGCGATCATGTTTCGGGTTGACGGCAGCAGCGGGCAATGCAACGTAATGATGTCGGCCTGCTCGAGCACATGATCGAACGGGGTATAGAGGTCGCCCATGCCGGAGCTGCCCTTGTGCGCGGCAAACAGCGTTCGCATGCCGAGGGCTTGCCCGATCTGCGCCACCTCCCGGCCCAGCACGCCATCGCCGATGATGCCTAAGCAAGCGCCAGCGAGATCGCGGATCGGGTAGTCGAAGAAGCAGAACTGATCGGCCTCCTGCCAGCGCCCGCGCGCCACCGCAGCGTGATAGGCCAGGATGCTGCGCCGCAAGGCGAAGATGAGCGCAAACGTGTGCTCCGGCACCGTGTGGCGGGCGTAATTGCGGATATTCGACACCACGATGCCGCGCGCGGCACACGCCTGCAGATCGATGTTGTCGGTACCGGTGGCGGCGACCGCAATGAGCTTGAGCCGTGTTGCACCCGCAATGGTGGCCGCATCGAGCCTGACCTTGTTGGTCACCACGATATCGGCATCCGCAATGCGTGCCGCGATATCAGCGACGGCGGTGCGGGGGTGATCGGTCCAGGTATGCGCCGAGGCCGGCGCGCGCAGAGTCGTCTGCGGCGAGAACGTGTCGTGGTCCAAAAAGACGATGTTGCAGGGGGTCATCTTCAGTGCCTGCGCTCGATCAAAAATGTGTCGTTCAATTCGTTCAGCGAGGCGATGCCCATCATGCCCATGTCGCGCAATATCTCGCTCTTCATCAGTTCAATGCCATGTCGCACGCCCTGCTCCCCGGCCACCGCAGCGGCGTAGTTCAAGGGCCGGCCCACAAACGCGCAGCTCGCGCCCAGCGCCAGGGCTTTCATGACGTCGGTGCCGCGGCGCACGCCACTATCGATCATGACGGTCATGCCTGCCGCCTGCGCCACGATTTCCGGCAGCACCTGCAGTGGTGCAGCGGCGCCGTCGAGTTGTCGTCCGCCATGGTTGGACACGATGATGCCGTCCATCCCCGCCTGTCGCGCACGTAATGCATCCTGCGCGTCGAGGATGCCCTTGATGATCATCGGTCCCTTCCAGCGCCGGCGGATGCGAGCGACGTGCGTCCAGTTCAAATGCCCCCGCTCGGCCAGATCGCGCATCACACGTTTGGACAAGATCGGCGCACCGCGCGTGGCGTAGTTGTTCTCGAAATGCGGCATGCCATGCTTGATCAGCGTGCGCAGAAACGTGCCGCACAGCCAGCGCGGATGCGTTATGCCCTGCACCGCGAGCGCCAGGCTGGGCTTGAGCGGCGTGCTGAAACCGGTGCGCACATTGTTTTCCCGATTCGCCTGCACTGGCGTATCTACCGTGAGCACAAGGGTTTCGACGCCCGCTGCAGCCACGCGATCGATCAACGCGGTGATCTGCGCTTCATCGCCTGGCAGATAGGCCTGAAACCACGTGGCGGGCGCCGCCGCCATCACTTCTTCAACACGAATCAGCGACGACCCGCTCATGATGCAAGGCACCTGCGCGGCTTGTGCCGCGCTTGCCTGAACGATGTCGCCCCGGTAGGCAGTGAGCGCAGAGATACCCATGGGCGCCACGCCCACCGGACTGGCGTAGTGCCGGCCAAAGAGCGTGATGCGCTGCTCGCGCTTTGAGACATCGACCAACACGCGAGGACGAAAGCCATAGCGGGCATAGGCCAGCCGATTATCTTCTTGCGCCGTGCCGTCTTCGACGAATCCCGCCACGTAACCGAAGATGGGCCTCGGCAGATAGCGGCGTGCCGCAGGTTCGAAATCGCTCAAGCTGAGAAAACGCGCCAAATGGGCCGGCGCGACGTACGCCGCAGACGCACCTGCCGACTGCGAGGGCACGCCGTCCGGCACGGACGCGTCTGCCGGATGGGGCGACTCGGCGCAATCGATGGCATTCGCGGCACGCGCGGATGGGCTGACATGAGAGGCGGACATGAGGCGTTGTGACGATCACGTAGGCGAGAACTCGCGACCCCACGAAATATATCGACCGCCATCGCATCGAAAAAGCGCAATTAAACGATGGAGCTTCATCGCTTTTTTCTGCGTCACGCCTCGCAGATCACCACAGCACGTGGGGTGCCTCGAAATCGACTTCAAGCATCACCCGCTCGCGCATGGCTGCCACCAACGGACGAATGTCTTCGCGTCGGCTTTGAAAAGCGTAATGCAATGGGCGCAAGGGCGGTTCGCCCACGATGGCACGCAAACCATGTTTTTCGCGCAGCGGCGTCAGCCACGCATTAGGGAAAAATGCGATGCCTACACCCGCGGCGACCATGCCCGCGATGGCGCCCATGTTGTTGCAGATCAGTTGCCGCGACACCGCCAACTTGTTATCCACCATCCAGGCTTCGAAGATACGCGTCGAACCGGCGCCTTGCGGCATCGTGATCACCGTCATGTCTTTCAGCGATTCCGGCGTGAGCACCTCAATCTCACCCAATTGCGCATCGGTGCCCACCCAGTCATAACGCACCTCGGCGATCGTGTGCGAGGCGATTGCGCTGCGCGACGACCAGCCGGCGACCACCGCGAAGTCCAGTTCGCCGGCTTCGACCTGGCGCTCGAGGCTTTGCCCCACATCCACATGCGGTTCAAGCCGCAGATCCGGAAAATCCCGCCGGCAACGGGCGACGAATCTGGGTAACCAGGTAACGGCGGCGAGTTCGCCCATCCCGAAGCGACACACGCCTTGCAGACCCGTGTTCTTGCCGATAGTGTCGCGCGCATGGCGCGCAGCCTGCAACATATCGCGCGCCAGGGGAAGCAGCGCCTGGCCGGCCGAGGTCAGCACGGAGCGGTGACCCGTTCGGTCAAACAGGACTTCGCCAAGATCGGCTTCCAGTTCACCCAAGCGTTTGGACAAGGACGATTGCGACAGATGCAGCTGTGTGGCGGCTGCGGCAAAACTCGATGCCAAGGCGGCCGCGTAGAAGGCTTCCAACTGCTTGAATGTCATTGCAACGCTCTAGAGAAAATCGCTGACGCGGAACACGTCGCACGCGACCGGCTGAGTTCGGAAAAAGCGATGGAGTTTTGTAGAAATTTATCACTTTCTTCTCTGAATCCGGATTGCTACAGTCGGCCACACACCTGGAAAGCCTTACACGCGGTCTTAGAAACCGCATGAGGAGACAAACATGAACACCACAATGAAATGGCTGGCGGCTGGACTCGCCTGGGCGTCGTTCGCCGGTCCTGCCGTTGCGCAGGAATGGAAGCCGGAGCGGCCCATTGAAATTCTCGTCGGCTTCGCCCCCGGCGGGTCGGCCGACCAGATCGCCCGCCAACTCGCCAACGCCGTGAAAAGCACGGTGCCGGTGCCGGTGATCGTGATCAACAAACCCGGTGTGGCGGGCGTACTCGCCGCTCAAGAGGTCGCCAATGCCAAACCGGACGGCTACAAACTGTTCGTCGGTGGCGGCAGTGAGACGACATCGGTGGGCAATCATCAGAAAATTTCGTATGACGCCCGCCGCGATTTCACGCCGATTCTCAAAGCGGCTCGGCTGCCGTCGGTCCTCGCCGTCAACGTGAATTCGCCCTACAAGACGATGCAGGAATTGATCGCTGCCGCCAAAGAAAAACCTGAAGGCCTCTCGTACGGCTCCACCGGCGAAGGCAGCTTGTTTCATTCCACCATGCTCGCGTTCGAGGCCAATAGCGGCCTGCGTTTTCTTCATGTGCCCTACAAGGGCGCAGCGGAAGCCACGTTGGCGCTGGCCGCGGGTCAACTCGACATGGCGTTCGGCGCGCCCGAAGAAGTGAAAGGCCTGATCGACGGCGGCAAGATCCGGCCGATCGCCGTGTTCTCCAAAGTGCGTGTGGCCTCCCTCCCCAACGTGCCCACCGTGGGCGAGCTGGGCTACCCGGTGGCGCTGGACAATATGAAAGGCTTGATGGCGCCCGCTGGCCTGCCCGAGCCCATATACCGGTATCTGAACCGCGTCTTTCACGAGGCGCTGGACAGCCCCTCCTGGAAAACGTACGCCCAGAGCAGCGGCCTCACCACCGACTACGCCGACGGCCCGGCGTTTCAGAAGGAGATCAACGAAAGCTACACCTTGGTCGGCGATTCGCTGGCCAAGATCAAAAGCGCAAAAAACTGAGGAACAGACAGGCATGACCACCACCGTCGCTAAAACCATCGGTTTCATCGGGCTTGGCATCATGGGGCGCGGCATGGCCGCATCTCTGCTGCGTCGCGGGTTTGAGGTTCACGTTCACAACCGCAATCGTTCTGCCGAGGGTGCGTTGATTGACGCCGGGGCGCATGGCGCGGCGTCGCCGGCCGAGATCGGCGCACGAACGGACGTGGTCATGTTGTGTCTCTCGGATACCGAGGCCGTCGCCGCCGTGCTGTTTGGCGATCAGGGGCTCGCCGCCGCGCTCAAACCAGGCAGCTTCGTGATCGATGCCAGCACGATCTCGGCACAGGCCACGCGCGATCACGCACTGCGCCTCGGGGAACTCGGCATTACCTTGCTCGACGCCCCGGTCAGCGGTGGCGAGGCGGCTGCAGCAAAAGGCGAACTGAGTTGCATGGTGGGGGCCCGCCGCGACGCTTTCGACCATTGCCGCGAGTACCTGGACGGCATCGCCAGCCGCGTGGTGCACGTGGGCGATCCGGGTGCCGGGCAAATCGCCAAGGCCTGCAATCAGATCGCCGTAAGCAGTGTGATGTTCGGTGTGGTCGAGGCATTTGCCTTGGCCCGCGCCAATGGCGTCGATCCTGCAGCGGTGCGCGAGGCCCTGCTTGGCGGCGCGGCACGCAGCGCCGTTTTGGAAAAAAATGCCGTTCGCCTGCTCGAGCAGGACTTCGAGCCGGGATTCAAGGCGGAACTTATGCGCAAGGATTTGCGCCTGGCGCAGGCCGCCGCTCAGGCTTCACGCGCCGACCGAGAAATGGCCGTGGCGCAAGTCATTCTGCAACGCATCGAGGCGATCTGCGAGCGCGGCGATGGTGCAAAAGATTGGAGCGTCGTCGGCAAATTGAACACGGCCTGATCGCCGGTCGCATTCACGCCGGCTACGTGCATCGCGCCCAAAACAAGGGCCACTCCTCACCGGAGTGGCCCTCAACTCGCTGTCACGACCAAAACCTGCTCGTGACCCATATAGGTCGCGACTCATATGGGTCACGACTCATTTGGGTCGCGGCTCATTCGGGTGGCGACCCATGCCGCCGTCGATCATCTAAGTCGCCCCCGTCAACGGGCCTTGCACGGCCCGTCTTCCAGCTTTACTTCTCAGACGTATCGTCTTTGGTGTCGTCCTGGTCATCATCCGTCTTCAGACGCGGCTTCTTGCCGGGCTGAACGGCATGCTCGGCATCCGGCGCAATCTCCTCGCCCTGATGCTTCTTCTCTTGAATGACTTTCTTGTCGTGCGCAACGTTGCGGGGGTCAGTCATGGCAATCCTCTATCGGTCGTCAAATCGGCGCCGCAATCACGGCGGGTTGCCCACCCCTACGCAATGCCTGTGCCGAGCGTGATGGGCCGATCCTAGGGAAAATAGCGGGTTGCATTAATACATCACGTCATGATATTTTTCATCCCAGCCATATGTGAGCCCCGCCGGAAGATCAACTGACTTCCGTCACGAGGATGCCCCACGATGGGTTGCAGCAACCGTTACGTGCAAGCGCGCATCGCGCCAGCGCGGACAGGGGTGGCGGCGGCCTGCAAATGCAGGCGGCAAGCCACTCTCAGCACGATAGAGGTCGATTCGCCCAGGCGCGTCTGCCTGTGCCGTGCTTTCGATCGCCCGGGATTGACCCCCGAAATTTCCTTCACTTTTTTCATCCAGGAACGCGGATTCAGCACATCCATAAGCTTTCATTTTGCTTTCTTCGTGCTGTCGAAATCGACAGTCATGATCAGAATCGACAAGGGCGTGCATGACCTATCCAGTCGCGACGCGCCCCGTTACAAGGAGACAACCGTTTGGTTAAAAACAGACAAGACTTCTGGTCTGGGGCGATGTTCATCGCCATAGGCGGCGCCTTCGCGCTCAAGGCCACCAGCTACAGCATGGGAACCGCAGCCCGCATGGGCCCGGGCTACTTCCCCTTCTGGCTGGGCATCGTCCTGGCGCTGATGGGGGCAGTCGTATTGATGACGTCGCTTGCCAAGCGCGCGCCCGAGACCGAGATCACCCGCTTTGACTTCCGCATCCTGCTGCTGGTGGTCGGTTCGGTCACGCTTTACGGCTTCGTTCTGCGGCCACTGGGGCTGTATCTCTCCGTGTTTCTGCTGGTCGTTGTCAGCAGTTTTGCCAGCCACGAGTTCAATTGGAAGGTCGCCGTCGCCAACGGCCTGTTCCTGGTGTTGTTCTCCTATGTGGCGTTCATCCGCGGATTGGGATTGATCTTCCCCCTCTGGCCCGCTGCACTGAGCAATTAAGGAAACCACCATGGAATTGATGGATAACCTCATGCTGGGGTTCTCGGTGGCGTTTACGCCCGAAAACCTCACCTATGCCTTTCTCGGCTGCCTGCTGGGCACGCTGGTCGGCGTGCTGCCGGGCCTGGGCCCCGTGCCCACCATTGCGATGCTGCTGCCGATCACCTACGTGCTGCCGCCGATTGCCGGGCTCATCATGCTGGCCGGCATTTATTACGGCACACAATACGGCGGATCGACCACTGCGATTCTGGTCAATCTTCCAGGTGAGACATCGGCCGTGGTGACCGTGCTCGACGGCCACCAGATGGCACGCAATGGGCGCGCGGGTGCGGCGCTTTCGATTGCGGCCATCGGTTCGTTTTTCGCCGGCAGTGTCGCCACCGTGTTGATCGCCGCCTTCGCGCCGCCGTTGGCTGAAGTGGCGTTTGCCTTCGGGCCGGCCGAATACTTCTCGCTGATGGCGCTGGGCTTGATTGGCGCTGTGGTGCTGGCCTCGGGTTCACTCTCCAAGGCGATCTGCATGATCCTGCTCGGCTTGCTGCTCGGCATGGTCGGCACTGACGTGAACTCGGGCGTTGCCCGCTACGACTTCAGCATTCCTGAACTGCAAGACGGCATCGACTTCGCCATCGTCGCAATGGGTGTGTTCGGGCTGGCCGAGATCATGGCCAACCTGGAGCTCAAAGAGCAGCGAGTCGAGATCGCCGACAAGGTGGGATCGCTTTATCCCAGTAAGCAGGAATTCAAGGAGTCGTGGCCGGCCGTCGTGCGTGGCACGGCGCTGGGTTCGGCACTCGGCATCTTGCCCGGTGGCGGATCGGTGCTCTCGGCGTTTGCGTCTTACACGCTGGAGAAGAAGCTCTCTGCGAATCCGGAACGCTTCGGCAAAGGCCACCCCGCCGGCTTGGCGGGCCCGGAGTCGGCCAACAACGCCGGCGCGCAAACCTCGTTCATTCCCTTGCTCACGCTGGGTATCCCGGGTAATGCCGTGATGGCGCTGATGGTGGGTGCGATGACGATTCACAACATCCAGCCCGGCCCGCAAGTGATGACCAGCCATCCGGAATTGTTCTGGGGCCTGATCGCATCCATGTGGATCGGCAACCTGATGCTGGTGATTCTCAACCTGCCGCTGATCGGCATTTGGGTGAAGCTGTTGCGCGTGCCCTACCGCATGCTCTTCCCCGCGATCCTGGTGTTCTGCACGATCGGCGTGTATTCGCTGAACTACAACGTGTTCGACATCTTCATGTTTGCGGTGTTCGGCGTGGTCGGTTATGTGTGGAGCAAGCTCAAATGCGAAGGCGCGCCATTGCTGCTCGGTTTGGTGTTGGGCCCCATGATGGAAGAGAACTTCCGGCGGGCGCTCCTGCTGTCGCGCGGCGAGTTCTCCACTTTCGTCACGCGACCGCTGTCGGCGTCGCTGCTTGCGGCCGCCGCCGTTCTGCTGGTGCTGGTGACGCTGCCATCGCTGCGCAAGAAACGCGATGAGGCGTTCGTCGAAGAAGACTGACCCCTCACGCGAAAAGTTGGCTCTTGGCCTGGTCTCGCTCACGCGAGTTCCAGGTTTTTTTTGCCCTTGAATATCGCTTTGTATGGCGAACATCGATCTCGCGACAGTCATTCCACCATTTCCACGGTTGTTGCAGTCAACCCATTCAGGTCCGCCCGCCCCGATCCCGGCTAGCATGGCCGCCACACCCAGGGTATACCCCTACAGATAAAGCGTGTTTTCGAGGGATTAATTTCACTCTTGCTAAAATGTTGCGGCGCAACCTAAAGGTTGCCTGATCGAACGCATTTTTTCTGGGCGCTGCTGTTGCACGATTCGACGTCTTGTCTGCTGTGCGACCTACGTGCGCCGCCTATGGATAGTCGTTTCTGCGAGCCGTCGTCGGCTGCGGATGCCATGCGCCCGCGTGCAAAGCCACGCCCACTCTCTTTCTAGACCTCCCGGAAGTTATGAAAAAAATCCTCAAAACACTAGCGGGGCTCATCGTGGTCCTCGCGGTGGTCGCCGTGGTTTTCCTCTACTGGCCTCTGTACAAGGGTTCGCCCCCGAAAGCAGATAACGAACAGCCCGTGGATGTGGTTCTGATCGGCGGCGGCGTGATGAGCGTCACGTTGGCGACGTATCTGCAAGAGCTCGAACCGGGCTGGAAGATGAAGCTGTTCGAACGCATGGACGGCGTCGCCATGGAAAGCTCGGACGGCTGGAACAACGCCGGCACGGGTCACTCGGCATTTGCCGAGCTGAACTACACGCCCGAGCTCGAAGATGGTTCGATCGAAACCAAACGCGCCGTCGGCATTGCCGAGCAGTTCGAGGTGTCGCGCCAGTTCTGGTCGCATCAAGTGAAGCGCGGCCATCTGCAAGAGCCGTCGGCTTTCATCAATCCCACGCCGCACATGAGCTTCGTCTGGGGCGATGAGAACATCGAATATCTGCGCAAGCGTCACGCGGCGCTGATCAAGAACCCGCTCTTCTACGGTATGGAATTCACCCAGGATCAAGAACAGATCCGCAAGTGGGCGCCGTTGATGATCGAAGGCCGCGACCCGAAGCAAAAGCTCGCCGCGACCTATATGCCCTTGGGCACCGACGTGAACTTCGGCGTGATCACGCGCGAACTCACGAAGTCGTTGCAGACCAACCCGAACTTCGAACTGCAACTCGGCCACGAAGTGCGTGGCCTGCATCAGAACGACGACAAGACCTGGAACGTGACCGTACACGACCTGAAGTCGGGTAACGACACGACGATCAAATCGAAGTTCGTGTTCATCGGCGCCGGTGGTGCCTCGCTCAAGCTCCTGCAACTGTCCGGCATTCCGGAATCCAAGGACTACGCCGGCTTCCCGGTGGGCGGTCAATTCCTGGCCTTTGAATCGCTGGAAATCAGCGCCCGTCATAACGTCAAGGCATACGGCAAAGCCGAAGCCGGCTCACCGCCGATGTCGGTACCGCACCTGGATGCCCGCAAGCTCGACGGCAAGCCGGTCACGCTCTTCGGACCCTTCGCCCTCTTCAGCACCAAGTTCCTGAAGGAAGGCTCGTGGTTCGATCTGTTCTCGTCGGTCAACCACAACAACGTGGCAGGCATGCTCGCCGTGGGCTCGGAAAACCTGGATCTGGTGCGCTATCTGGCGCAGCAAGCCGCGCTGACCGACGAAGATCGTCACGCCGAATTGATCAAGTATTTCCCTGAAGCCAAGCGCAGCGACTGGAAACTGGTCACGGCCGGCCAGCGCGTGCAGGTCATCAAGCGCGATCCGCAAAAAGGCGCCATCCTGCAATTCGGCACGGAAATCGTGACCGACAAGGAAGGCACGATCGCGGCTCTGCTGGGCGCATCGCCCGGCGCGTCGACCTCGCCCCCCATCATGCTTAACGTGTTGGCGAAAGCGTTTCCGAAGGAAATGGCCGCCGGCTGGGAAACGCGTCTGAAGGAAATCGTGCCCTCCTACGGTCGCAAGATCAACGAGAGCCCCGCCCTCACGAACGAGATTCGCCGTATGACGAGCGACGCGTTGAAGCTGCCCTACCTGACGGTGCCGGACGCCGCCTCGGCAAACTTGACGCCCCAGCCTTCGGCAGATCCCAAGATCACGCCGAAGCCCTCGGATAAAAGCGATCGCACGAATGTGGAACTGCAAGCGCTCTGATACTGACGCGTAAGCCCCGGGGATAAGTTCACTGCCCCAATGAAATCGGCCCCTTCGATATGAAGCGGCCGATTTTTTTATGCCTCGGTGCGGGTGCCGATCGGCGTCAACTGCCGTCGCCAGTAACGCTCCAGACCGCGTTGCCCACGTCGTCCGCAATGAGCAACGCACCTTCGGCGCTTTGCGTCATCCCTACGGGTGCACCATAGAGATCCTTCTGGTCGGCAGAATAGAAACCACTCACCACCGTTTGAGCAGGCCCTGTGGGCACGCCATTGGCAAACGGCACGTACACCACTTCGTAGCCACTTAACGGCGTGCGATCCCAACTGCCATGCTCGGCGACGAATGCGCCACCCTTGTACTTCGCCTGCAAACCGGAGCCGGTGTAGAACCACAGGCCCAGGGGTGCCACGTGCGAGGCCAGCGCATAGTCTGGCTTGAGCGCTGTCTTCACCAGATCGGGGCGCTGCGGCATCACCCGCTCATCCACGTTCTGCCCGTAGTAGCTGTAGGGCCAGCCGTAGAATCCGCCCTCACGCACCGCGGTCATATAGTCCGGCACCAGGTCCGCGCCGATTTCATCGCGCTCATTGACGATCGCCCAGAGCTTGCCGCTCTGCGGCTCCCACTGCAGCCCGGTCGGATTGCGCAAACCGGACGCGTAGACGCGACTGCCGCGCGTGGCGACGTCGACCTCCAGGACAGCCGCGCGCCGGTATTCCACCTCCAGGCCATTCTCGGTGATGTTGCTGTTCGAACCCACGCCCACATAAAGTTTGCGTCCATCCGGGCTCGCCAGCAGCGCCTTGGTCCAATGGTGATTGATCGTGCTCGGCAGATCGGTGAATTCCGTGCCGGGATCGGACATCTTCGTTTCACCCGGCGTATAGCGGTACTGCATGATGCTGTCGGTATTCGCCACATACAGCGTGTTGCCGATCAACTGCACGCCAAACGGCGAATGCAGGTTTTCGATGAACACGTGCTTTTCCCACGCGCCACCGCCCGGGCTCTTGCGCAGCAAGGTAATCCGGTTCCCGCCTTTGCCGCCCTTGCCGGATTGGTTCTTCACCACCGTGGCGATCAATTGCTTGGGTGTGGTAACGGCTTCGGTACCCGGCCCGTTGGACTCCACGACAAGCACGTCGCCATTGGGCAGCGTGTAAAGCATCCGGGGATGCAACAGATCGGCCGCGATTTTCTCGATCTTCAGCCCGGTCGCCACTTTGGGCGCCGCCCCGGCCGCCCACCCTTTGCCATCCGGCACCTGCATGGGCGGCACCAGAAAATTCTGCGCCTTCGGCAAGGTGGGATTAGCGCCCATCTGCTTCACGGGATCGACCTGCGCTTTCTCACTGCAACCGCCTACCAGCACGACCAACGCCACCGATAGCGCGCCCAACGACTTGGATTTATTCATGGCCACGCTCCTGATCATCGAACCGGTGCAAGGACAGAACGACATGTGCCCCACACAACAACAACACGGTTATCGCAGAAAGCCAAACGCCTTGCGGGATGACCGCGTAGGCGTCGCGACTGTGCACGAACGCATTCACGATGGCTGCGACGATAGCCAGCAGGTTCAGCCAGAAGTGCAGCTTCTCGGCCCCTGCGGCCACGCGCGACCGCACGAACCACACCGAGACGAGATTGATCAATCGCGGAACGATCGCAAGGATCAGTCCGAACACGATCAACCATGCGGCGGCCTTCATCCACAGGATCCCGGCCGTGCGCATGTACAGCACGTCGAAAATGAACGCGGCGGCGAAGAAGCCGAACGGCAATGGGTCGAGCAGGGCATACACGACCGTGGCGAGCCGCGACCGGTGGCCTTCGGCATGGGTTTTCATAGACGTCCTTTGGGCGGATGACGAAATAAGGGGGAGCGATGGATCGAGACAGGTTACAAACTTACTGTACGAGGGTGCTGCTGAACGGCGGTTGAACTCCGTATGCTTGGCTGGGGCGGGAAAGCGCCTGCCTTCACCTCGTCGCCTCATCAGGAGTCAGACCCCATGCCGGAATCGACCATCCCCTCGCCCGATGCACTTCCGCAGCGCGCCGGTCCCGCCCCCAAGGTATATCCGGGGCCGCCCCAGCATCAGCTCGAGCAACATCCCGAGCACGCGCAGTGGCAAGCCCTGCGCACGTTGATCGAGCAATGGGAATCGGCGGATAAGGCGCCTACCTTGCGCGGCACGCCCGGCACGCTGGGCCTTTTTCTACCGAAAGCGCGCGCAGGCGTGGGCGAGTACGGTTTCCTGATCGGACGCGAATTCGCACATCATCATCCCGATGATGGCGGCCTGCACATGACGCTGCCCAGCGCCTGGTGCAAGGCGGTGATCGCCTGCGGCTGGGGCGAGCCGCATGTGTGGGCCGGGCGCCCTACGGTGTCGGCCAATACGGTGCTGGTGTATGCACCACGCAATGCAAAGGAGATCGATGTGGTTCGACGCCTGATCGAGATCTCCGAGGGCTTTGCAGACGGCACCATTGTCGACTAGCGCGGCGGTATCGGGCGCGTCGCCGACCGGCGCGACGTTCATCCCGATGGACGCTCACTTGCGCTAAAGCGCTGCGATCGCGCGCAAGAACGCTTCCTTCTGCTTCTCGTATTCAACACCCACCTGATCGCGCTGCGTGGCCAGATCGGCCATCGCATTTTCGGATTTCGCGAGGAGATCCATATAGCGGCGGCCAAGCTCGCTATCGGGCGGCACGGCACTCAGGTTGTCGCGCAGGCGCGATTGCTCGCCATTCTGCTTCTCGATCCTGGTGTCGATATCGGCCAGCTTGCGCTCGGTAGCCGCCCACGTGCGGCGCTGCTGGGCAAGTGCTTTGAGCTTGGCGCTCAACGCCGGTGCCGCAGGCGCATTGGCCAGCATGATCAGCACTTGTTCGTCGGTATCGGTCAACGCAAAAGTATCCGTGCCCGGCAGTTCGTCCGTTACACTCACTTCAGCGGTCGCCCCGGCCGCCACATCGATCCGCAGGCGGCGATGCGTGGCCGTTTCGCTATCCAGACGATCTGAGCGCGTGGTCCAGCCCGCTTGCTTGGGATGTTCGATGACGATCACCCGCGGCGCATCGCTTGCGCCTTTGATGCGATATGTGGTCACCGTGCGCGACAAGCTCCGGATTTGCGCCACGCCCTCGCTCACCTTCACATCCACCATCTGCTCTTCGGGTTTCACCTCCGAAGTAATCTCGACCTTGCGATCCGCTGCAAAGCTGGCTAGGCGCGATTCGCCCGCCGGCAATGCAGGCATCTTGGCGTCGCCCACAAAGCCCGACGCACCGTCATACACCGTCAGGATGCCCGGTGGCAGCGTGCTGGGCGACGTGTTCTTGAGCATCACAGCCGACACCGGATTGAACGATCGCATCTCGGGTTGGAACACCGCCAGGCGCTCAGCCGGCAGCGCCACATCCACGAAAGGCACGGATAATGTTTGACCGCGCGCCAGCGTCACGGGCTGCGGCAAATGAAAGCTCACGTTCGTCATGTTCTCTTGCGCGCTCGCCGCCTGCGTGGGCGCGGCGGGCGTGGCCATCGGTGCAGGCATGGGCACCGCCGCCGGACGCGGCCGGGCCATGTCGGCCGACATCATCGCCGACGATTCAGCGCGCGCACCGGCTCCCCTGCCGCCTTGTACCTCGGCTTGCTTGCGTGCCACCGAGACGCCGGCCGAGTTATCGGCGCGTGGCATTTCGCCGACCCCGACTGTCACGGGCAACTCGGGCCGCTGGCGCCAGTACCGGTCATGCAGCTTTTGCGTCAACGTGACCGGTGCGCCGGACACCAACGTCAAATCCACATCCTTCCAATCCTGACCCGTTGCGTTTTCGAGGACGGCCCAGCCTTGCAGGCGTGCGTCGCCGGCATTGCCGATCACCAAACGGAATGCGGGCTTCCATACCGGCGCGGCGGTGATGTAGCTCAAACCGACGGCACGTTGACCTGCCCCCTTCACGTTGACCGCAAGCTCACGCAGTTGGTCGTTGCCGGCACGCCCCAACGATTGAACGGCATCGGCGAAGCGATCGCGCATCGCGGCGTCAAGAATATCGACGGTGGCATCGGCGCCCAGGCGCAGCACATCGATGCGCTTATCTTGCGTCAACACCGACAACCGATGCTCAGCAATCGTCTCGCCCTCCGGCGTTTTGACGCGGTTGCTGTCGGTGCCCAGGACCGCCCCTTCGATGCTGCGCCCACCCGACGTCGCACGCACCTGAATGCCTTTCAACCGTTGCAGCAACGCGGGCAATGACCCGATGGTTTTGGCATCGAACGGCAGCGTCGAAAACGTTTCTTCAACTGGCGACAGGCCGTCCAGTGTGAGCGAATCGAGCGTGCCGCCCGCGTCGCTCACCAGCAGGCTCTTGAGCACATCGTTGACGTGCGTTAACGGCACCTCGATACGCACCGTGCCATTGCCGTCGACGTTGGCCACGCGATGCACTTCGGCCACCCCGCCCGACGACAGCGTGATGCGATCGATACGCGCGGCGTCGGCGGGTGCCCCGGCCGATTGCGCGGCATGGGCCGCAGTGGTCGAGATCAGCGCAAAACCAAGCACGGTGGAGAAAGCGTTCGAGCGCATGAGGCATCCGCGAAGTTTGGGGGTCGTTGGACTGTAGCGGGCAAGGCCACCGGCTGCAAGCGCTGGCACATTGCCTCACGTCTTGCTTCCCCTATTCCTTCACCTATTCCTTACGTATTCAGCTCGCAGGGCCCGGCCGCCGTCTGGTACGGCGTCCGGTAATTCACGTATTCATTCAGGTATTTCGTTCGAGCATTTACGCCGAAAACACCGCCGCCACCGCGCGCTCGCCGATCGCCAACCCCACCGTCATCCCCACGCCGGAATGCATGACTGCCACCGTGGTTGCGGCATCCACCGGCAACACGGAGAACGGCGCAGGACCATGCGCGCCGTACACGCCCTGCCAGCGCTCCACCACGCGCAGGCGACTGCCCAGCGCTTGTGTGGCCAGGCCCAGCAACGCCTGATCGATGGCCTCGTCGTTGAACGGCGGCGCGTCCTGACCGTAGTGATGCGAGTCGCCGATGATCAGGTCGCCATGCGGCGTGGGGCTGATCAAGAGATGGATGCCATGGTCCAACAGCATCGGCGTGGTGGCCTGGATGCGATCGCGAAGCACCTGGGCCGTGGGCAGATCCGAAAACGCGCCATAGTGCACACACGACAGACCGGTCAACACCGGCCGGTCGAGTGCGAAGCCCGCACCCTCGAAAGCCACGCGCAGCATTTGCAGTCGGCTTACCTCCAGGTTCATGGCGGCAAAAAGCGCGGGCATCAGCGTCAGATAGTCGTGTCCTGGGCACACGAACACATGGCGCGCCTTGAAGTCGCCCGCCGTGGTGTGCACGTCACCGTTTTCGGCGGCTCGCGCCAGCGTACCCGTGATGAACGTCACTCCCAACGTTACCGTCAGATATTGGCGAATGGCGGGGAGCGCCTCGCGCGAGTAGATCTGCAAGTCGTCAAACCCCTGCAGGGCCGCGTGGTGATGTGCAACCTGTCCATCGAAGAGCTGGCTCAACTCACGGCTCGACAGCAGCGCTGCGCGATACCCTTCGCGGCCAAGCCGGTCGCCCGCAAACTCTTCCAGCACATCGGCTTCCACGGCCGAACGCGCCAGCACCAGGCTGCCGTTGGCGCGTACATGAAAGCCGGCTTCACGCGCCAGCGCCAACCACAGTTCCCGCGATTGCGTGGCGTGCGACAGCATCATGCCCGGCGCTTGCCCGGTCACCAGCACCTGACCGAAATTGCGGATGGTGGCACCATGCGCCTGCTGGCTGCGTTCGATCACCGCGACCGAAAGGCCTCGCTTTGCGGCCGCCCAGGCGTGCGCGACACCGAGCATGCCAGCACCCACGACGATGACATCGTATTGCTTCATTTGTGTTGATTCTCTTGAGGAAAATGCGTGCTCATCGATGCCGGTCGGGACCTGCAGAAGATCGACTTCGTCTGCGGCACGACCAGCATGTCGACGCTGATACCGTCACCAACATCGATACCGATACCGACCGAATTATTTCTTCGGCTCGGACTTGCCGTCGTAACGCTGCGTCCACTGGGCGATGATGCGTTCGCGATTCGTGGCGGCCCACACGAAATCGTTTTTGATCAACCGTGCGCTCAGGTCTGCGGGCAGGTTGGGATTGACGGTGGCAATCGAGGGAATCGCGAGCACGGCAAAGTTGGCTTTGTAGAGTTCGTTGGCTTGCCGGCTGGCCGAGAAATCCGCCAGCTTGCGCGCGGCGGCCTCGTGCTTGGTGCCCTTCATGATCGCCGTCGCTTCGATTTCCCAGCCCAGTCCTTCGGAGGGAAACACGCCTTCGATCGGCGCGCCATCCGCCTTGAGCTTGGCCGCGCGATAGTCGAACGACACGCCGATGGGATACTCGCCTGCAGCGGCCATATTGCACGGCTTGGAGCCCGAGTGCGTATAGGCGCCGATGTTCTTGTGCAACGCATCCATGAACGCCCAGCCCTTCTCTTCGCCGAACAGCTGCAGCCAGGCGCTCACATCAAGAAAGCCGGTGCCGGAAGACGCCGGGTTGGGCATGACGATCTTGCCGGCGTACACCGGCTTGGTAAGGTCCTGCCAGGATGTGGGCATCGGCAGGTTCTGCTTCTTGGCCTCGATCGTATTCACACACAAGGCGGCCGCGTAGCCGTTCATGCCCACCCAGGTCGGTTCCGGCTTGGCGTCGCGCATATTCGCGGCGATCTGATCCAGCCCTTGGGGCGCATATGGCTGCAGCATGCCTTCTTTGTCCATCAGGCCCAACGCCGTACCGGCCAGACCCCATACGGCGTCGGCCTTGGGGTTGTTTTTCTCGGCCAGCAATTTGGCGGTGATGATGCCGGTCGAATCGCGCACCCATTGGATGCGGATATCGGGATTGGCCTTTTCGAATGCCGCTTGGTAAGCCTTGATTTGATCGGCTTCCAGTGCGGTGTACACGGTAAGCGTGGTGTCGGCGTGTGCGGTGCCCATCAGGCCACCGAGCGTCAAGGCGATCAGGAGGGTGTAGTAGCGATTCATGTGCAAACTCCGGGGTCGATTGAGTGTGAAGGTTCAGGGGCGTTGGCCGGCGGCCAGGCGTTGTTCGATATCGGCGATCACGTCGGGCAGATCGGCGATTGTGTCGATCGAGTAGTGCGGATGAGTAGGAGCGAATTCGGCATGAGCGCGTTGTCGCAGTGTCTCCTTCTCGTGCTCGTCCGAGGCGTCGAAGGCAGCCAACGTCAGGCCAGCGGCATTGCCCGATAGCAGCAAGGCCACGGTCCACATGCCTGCACGCCGGCCTTCTTCGATGCCGGGCGCCGTGTCGTCCACCTTCACGCAGCCTGCAACGTCATTCAGGCCCAGCATGACCACGTTCTTCAGTGCCATGGCTGGTGAAGGGCGCGCGCGCGGCACCTCGTCGCTGGCGACGATGCAGTCCGGTGCAATGCCCTCAGTCGCGGCTCGCTCGGCCACGCGCGCCATGATGCTGGCCGGATAGCCCGAGCATGAGCCGATCTGCAGTCCTTGGTCGCGCAATCGTTGCAGCACTGCAACCGCACCGGGAATCGGTGCCGAGTATTGCGCCACCTTGTCGCGCTGCATCGGCAGAAAGCGTTCATAGATCGCGGTCACATCGTCATCGGTCGGCAGATGACCGAATCGTTGCTCGTATTGCTGCGCAATCTCGGGCGCATCGCACAAGGTGCGGATGTGGTCCCACTTGCCCAGCCCCATGGGGCCGCGCGCCTGTTCGAGCGACATCGTCACGCCGAACTGGGCAAACGCTTCGACAAACACCTGGGTAGGCGCAAACGAACCGAAGTCGACCAGTGTGCCGGCCCAGTCGAAAATCACGGCTTCGAGTTGTGCGGGCAAAGGGGAGGTAGTCATCAAAGTTGTCCTGAGAAGATCGGAAGGAATGAAGCATGGCGGGGGCGTGGCGTGCGTCATCACGCGGCCGGCAACCGCCAACGCTGCGAGCGTGCCACCAGCGTGCGACTGGCCAGATGCAGCACGATCGACGCGGTGGCGGAACTGGCCATGATCACGGTACACATCGCTGCGGCCGGGCCGATGAAGCCAGCGTCGTCCATGTTCAGCACGGCGACCGCCGTCAGCACGGTGGATGGGCTATAGAGAAAGACCAGGGCCGACACAGTCGTCATGGCGGACACGAACAGATAGCGCGCCACATCCAACACGGCCGGCAGGCACATCGGCAGCGTCACCCGAAAAAAGGTGGTGATCGGCGGCGACTTCAGCGAACGCGAGGCCGCTTCGAATTCGGGATCGAGACCGTTCAATGCCGTGGCGGCGGTCAGATGCGCACTGGTATAGAAGTGAACGATCGTGCAAACCACGAGCAGCGCCAGGCTGCCATATAGCGCAGGCACCGGGTTCGCAGGGCTGTTGAACACGAAGATGTAGCCCAGGCCAAGCACCAGGCCCGGCACTGCCATCGGCGCCAATGCCAGCATGCTCACCAGCCCACGAAGCCCGCGCGCCGTCGGCGTCACAGCAGGCATCTTCTCGATCATCCACGCGCCGACAAACACCACCGCGGTGCCGATCGCAGCCGTCCAGAACGCCAACTGCAGACTATTGCGCCAGGCCAGCCAACCGCCGCCATCCATGTTGCCGAAGTCGTATGACCGCAGCGACATCGACAGGTTGTACGGCCACATTTTGACGAACGACGCCCAGACGGCAACGCCGATCACCAGGAGAACGCCCGCTGCCATCGTCAGCATCAGGATGAGGAAAACGCCATCACGCAGACCATGACGCCCCGCCACATAGGGCTGCGCCCGACCGCTGATCTGCGCCCCCTGTCGCGCGCGCAGCTTGCGATCGAGAAAGAACGTCAGCAATGCCGGCAGCAACAGCAAGATCCCGATCGCCGCCCCTTTAGCGAAATCCTGCTGCCCTATCACGGCCTTGTAGGCCTCCATGGCGAGTACGTTGTAATCGCCGCCCACGACCTTCGGCACGCCAAAGTCCGTTACGGTGAGCGTGAACACCACACAGCACGCCGAAAACACGGCGTAGCGCGTGCCCGGCAACGTGACGGTCATGAACGTGCGCCACGACGAGGCCCCCATCGCGCGCGCCGCGTCGTAAAGCCGGCCGTCGGCCAAGGCCAGGCCGGTCAAGAGAATCATCACCGCATGCGGGAACGTGTAAAACGCCTCGCCCACCACGATGCCCCAGAACCCGTAGATGGTTTGGCCGCCCACCAAGTCTTTCAACAACCCCTGATTGCCCAGGAGATAGATCAACGCGATGCCGGGCAGCAGCGATGGCGCGAGCAAGGGAAGCAACGCCACCACGCGCAACGCGCGACGGCCCGGCAGACACGTGCGCGTCAGGCCATAGGCGAAAACATAGGCGCACGGAATGACGAGCAGCGTCGTCACCAGCCCGACAGTCAGGCTGCGGCCCACCATGGCCGGAAAGCCTTCAGCCGCAACGATGCCGGCCAGCCGCCCCACCCCTGCCCAGTCGCCGTCGCTATCGAGCAATGCACGCACCAGGATGGCGCCCAACGGCAGCGCGAGGAAGAGTGCCAGCCACAGCACCAACGCGCCTTGCCCAAGCATGAGACCCAGGCCGCCCACCCAGCCGGGCATCGGGCGACGGCCCAGGGACGTGGGTGCCACGAGGGACGCGTGCAAGGCGTGAGCGGCTGGCGTGGGCGTGGCGATCGCGGCAGCGGTCATCAGGGGCTCAGGCGTAACCACGCAGCGCCTCACTGGGAAGTTCGATGCGGCAATGGCGCGCGGCCTGCGGCGACAGCAGCGCATCCCCGGTCTCGGGCGGCACGATGGCGTTGAGCGTCACCCCCGACAACCCTTCCATCCGCAAAGCCACGCGATAGCTGCGGCCCAGAAACACGCCATCCAGCACTTCAGCCAGCAGCGTGTTGGACATCGCATCGCGTCCTGGCACCACGCGCACCGCTTCCGGGCGCACGAACAGCCGGCGCGTGCCGTTCATCAACGGCGAGTGCACGCGCAACTCGTGTGCGCCAATACGTGCACGGTGTTCGTCTATGCGCTCGCAAGGCAACCAGTTGGCCTCGCCCACGAAGTCGGCAATGAACGGTGAAGCCGGTTGACGATAGAGTTCATTCGGCGTGCCGAACTGTTCGATGACGCCGCCGTTCATGACCGCGATCCGGTCAGCCATCACCATCGCTTCTTCTTGATCGTGCGTCACCATCAGCGTCGTAATCGAGAGCCGCTTCTGCAACGCCCGCAGCTCGGTGCGCAGATGCTCCCGCACCCGCGCGTCCAACGCCGACATCGGTTCGTCCAGGAGCAAGAGCGAAGGCGACGGCGCCAGGGCGCGCGCCAGCGCTACCCGCTGCTGCTGTCCGCCTGAAAGCTGCCCCGGATACTTGCTCGCAAAGCCGACCATATCGACCAGGCTCAGCATTTCTTCCACGCGCCGCGCAATCCGGTCCCGCAAGCCCCGCTTGCCGCTCAGGCCATAAGCCACGTTTTGCGCCACGGTCAGATTGGGAAACAGCGCGTACGACTGGAACAGGATGCCGTAGTCGCGCGCTTGCGGTGGGGCGAGCGAAATATCGCGCCCGCCCAGGACGATCGTTCCCCGATCCTGACGTTCCAGTCCGGCGATAATGCGCAACAGCGTCGTCTTGCCGCAGCCCGACGGACCCAGCAAACACACCAGTTCACCCGGCAGAATGTCCAGCGACACATCGCCCAGCGCGGCATGCGCGCCGAAGTGCTTGACGATGTGACTGACCGATAAGAAGGCGGTTTCGCGCTGGGGCATGATGCCTCCGGCTGGTGGAAAACGTGCTCAGTATGGAAACCTGTCATGGAACCGTCATGACACTTTCCCCAAGTTCCGTGATGCCACGATCAGATTTTTCGCGGTACGGTAGCGATCGTCGCGCGCTCAACCACAGGCCCTCATGTCATGCTCGTTGCCGAACTGAAATCGTTTTATGCCGTTGCGCGTTGCGGCAGCGTCACCAAGGCCGCCACGTTGCTGGGCGTCAGCCAACCCACGGTAACGGGCCACCTGCGCCAGCTCGAGGCGCGCTATGGCGTCGAGTTGTTTCATCGCCAAGGCCGTGCGATGAACCTGTCGGACATGGGGCGCAGCCTGATGCCGATGGTGGAAAAACTCGTCCAGCAGGAAAACGAGATCGATTTCCGGCTGCGTGACGCCAGCGAGCTGCGCGAAGGCATCCTGCGCGTGGGCGCCACGGGCCCCTTCTACATCATGGATACCGTGCGGCGTTATCACGAACGTTATCGCGGCGTGGAACTCTCACTCACCATCGGCAATTCGCAGAGCATGCTGCGGGCCCTGCAGGATTACCAGATCGACATCGCCACGTCTTCATTTCTCATGAGCGACAGTCATCTCTACCGACGCATGATCGCCGCCGATCCCTTGCGTGCCGTGGTCCATCGATCCCACCCATTGGCCGAGCGGGATACCGTCACGCTGGAGGCGCTCGCCGCGCACACGCTTTTGCTGCGCGAGTCCGGATCCATGACGCGGCAATTGACCGAACAAGCCTTTCAAGACGCGGGCATCCCAGTGCGCCACACCATTGAGATCGGCAGCCGTGAATCCATACGGGAGGCCATCCTGTGCGAGATGGGCGTCAGCCTGATCCCGTCACGCGAGATCCCGGCCCACGATGGCTTGGTCACGTTGCGGGTCGCCGATGTGGAGATCGAGATGCACGAATTTCTCTATTGCCTGCAGGAGCGTCAGCCTGTGCAGGTGATCGCACGGTTTCTGGAGATGACGCCGATCGTGCAGTGAGGCAGGTAGGCACATCACCCGCCTTACACCAGCATGATGTCCCGTACGTCTTTCAACGCCACGGCAAACTCGATATCCGCGCCCGCCAGCACATCGCGTTGCGCGAGGTCGCCGAACGTGAGCCCCGTCAGGGCTTGGATCGCACCGATCGGCCGCTGTTGATCCTGAAACTCGCCAAACACGAACGTGGGCTCCAGGTCCGCAACGGCGCGCGCTTGCGAGCACAGGTAAGCGATGGCGGCGAGCGCCCCCGATTCGTCGTGCACAAAGGCCACGATTTTCCAGAACTGGCGCGGAATCTTTATCCCATGCACGACGGGATCGTCGGCGCGAAAAACCGGCCCGGTAAACACGCTGATACGCATCCGGTCGCGTTGGGTATTGGCCAACACGTAATCCTCGACCTCGTTCCACAATCCGCCATTGAAGCCTTGCACTTGCGGTGCGGCATTGGTGGCATGGAACGTATCGGCATCGGCTTGGCGCGCCGTCTTCTTGCCACCCCAATTCGGATCCTGCCTGCGCGTCATATGACCGCGGCTGAAGAAGCCCGCCTTCTGATCGCCATAAACCTCTTTCAGAATCTGATATTTCTGATCGATGCGCGGGTCGTACTTCCAGATATTGGTGCGTGGCACGTCGATCGCCTGCGCCCCATCGATATTGCAGGCACTGTAGATCGGCAACCGGCGCGACTTGGAAACCGCGACGGAGAAATGGGTGTAATCCAGCACATGCGTTTTGCGTCCCCGCCATGTGTGAGTCGCCACATCGCGCGCCACAGTAGCGGCCAGACGCGGCAACGGGACCGCCATAGCGGGATCGATGAACAAAGGATCGAAACCCTGACGATCGTCGTAGGTATCGATCGGGTCGGGCGTGAGACGAACGCGTTTGGGTTCAAGGGCGGCATCGGCCGCAAAACGGAAGCGAGGTTTCATATGCGCAGGATCGCCGATGAATATGACAAGCGCCCGACACCTCTCGGACGCGCTCACTACCCTGGACACGCTTGCCGCGCGCCAATGCCGCAACCCTGACCGCTGACCGTATCAGGTCCATATCAAGTGGATGCTAGATCAAAGCGACGCGGATTCAAATGCAATTCACGGCCCACGCACGGGCCAACACGAGGTCGATGTCAGGCTGGCGCTTTCAGACGACGGCGCGGCGGGCGAACGCTTACCACGCGCTCGGGTGAGAACGTCCATTGCGACATGCCTTTGACCACGGATGCGATTTCGGCCTTGGGGCCATCCACCAGAAGGGTGCCCGGCAAGGTATCGATCACCTTTACGCGATCGAAACAAGACAACAAGCTGCTCACCTCCTGTTGAGAAGGATCGTTTGCACCTTGATAGCAAATGACGTAGCGGCTCATGATGTTTTCATCCTACATCAAAATTCCAGCACCCTCAAAGTTTACGCCGAACCCTAATTTTTGCGCTTCGTTGAGCGCCAGTCTGAGGATCTCGTCCGAGCGCTTCTGGTTGCGCGCCATCCCCAGCAGACGGGGATGTTTTGCCAATAACCGCGCCACAGCGCCGCTCATTACCGGGCACGCCATGGATGTGCCATCCATCACGGCATAGCCGTCGAGATAGGTCGACACAATGCCCACGCCGGGGCCAGTCAAACTCACTTCACTCCCGACATTGCTGAATGCCGCCACGAAATTCTTGCGATCCACGCCAAACGGTTTGGCGACTTCGAGCGTTTGCAACGCGCCACGAGGAAACGTGCCGCGCCGCCCCATCGCTGTAACGGCCATCACCTGGCTGTAGCGCGCGGGGTAGCTCACCGGCGCACGATAATCGTTGCCTGTGGCGGCCACACACACCACACCGAGCGCACGCGCCCGCTGGATTTCGCGCAGCACATCCGGCACATCGCCCGCACCACCCAGCGACAGATTGATCACGTCGCAGCCATCGTCCACCGCTTGCCGAATGCCCTTCGCGATGTTGAACGATGTGGCCGTTTCCTGGCTGCGCCCAAAGACGCGATACACGTTGAGCGCAGCGGCTGGCGCCACGCCGCGCACGCCCTTACCCGGCGCTGCGCGCCCCGCGATAATGCCGGCCACGTGCGTACCGTGCCCGACCTGATCGGCCACGTCGCCCGCCTTCTCGCCCTGCACCACGTTCACGCCCCGTGCAATCTTCAAATCGGGGTGCTTGGCCACGCCCGTATCGATCACGGCGACCCGCACCCCTTCACCGTCACCCTCCGCGCCTTCAAAGCCAAAATGCCGCCGTGCGTCGCCGGTGGCGAAGTCGATCGGGCGGCACGTGATGCGCAATGTCTCGGCGCCCACCGCAGCCTTCGCCACGTAGGCCTGCCAATATCCGCTGGCGGGGTAAGCCTCCACCGACTCGAGGGCGGTCACGTCCTGCGGAAACATCAACCGGGCACGGCCGCGCGCGTTGGTGCGGCTGCTCGCCCCCACCCGCTCGGCCCGATTCACGTAGCCCACCACATCCACGTTGGCGAGCGGGGCGCCGCTGTCGGCGTCGACCACATCCACCGTCAAGGCCACGCGGGCGCGCGCTTGCAGGCCGATGAACGGGATGACGATGGGACGCCGCAGCCACAAGGGCGCCAACTCACCCACCGGCAGAATGCGCAAACCGGGTTGCTCCAGCAGCAGGGCCAAGCGTTCGTCATCGGTCATGTTGACGAGCACCGTATCGCCGGGGGCTACGCGATCCACGATCTGCATACCGGCCAACAATGCACCCTCGGATGGGCGCGTCCGGCTGCCTTGCCGATACGTGCCCATCTGGCGCACGAATGCCGGGCTGGCACCCGGATTGTCCACGTTCCACATATTGGTGCTGGGCAAAAGCACATACGCCGATCGGCGTTTGGAAACTGCGGTCGTCATACGGGCGCCTCCTGTGGAAATGGCGGATCGACGCAACGCCGGGCAAATCGCCGGCACATCGAGGGTCGAGTCCCATTACACACCGGTCGTATTTCACGGCAAAGATGCTGTCCGTCGCATCGACCGGCTGTCAGCTTCAACCATACCCCGAATGCACGCGTGCGATCGACACGATCCAAGCGTGCGCCAGCCGCAGCGCGCATTCCGTGAAGCCCTCGCGGTGGCGAAGGCTCACCGCAACCCCCTCAAAACGACGCGGTGACACTCGCGTAGTAGGCGCGGCCCACTTCGTTATAGGTTTGCGCGCCCGCATAATCTGCCACACCCGCGCGATACAGGCGCTTGTCGAACACATTGCTCACACCGACCACCAGGCGCAGATTGTCGTTGATGGTATAGCGAGTGTTCAGGCCCAGCAGCGCATAAGGCGAGATATCGCGCTGGTTGGCTTCGGCAATCTCAACGTTGCGCCGCGCGCTGTAGCTCGGCGACTTCTGTTTGCCGTACCACGTCACGTTTGCCTGTACGCCCCATTTTTCAGTGGCGCGCCAATCGAGCACCGAGTTGACGGTGAAGCGCGGAATCACGCTGAGCGGCTCGCCTGTCGTCTTGTCTTTCGACTCGATCATGTAGGTAAAGTTCGTGGTCCAATCCCATGCCGTTGTCAAGGGCACGAAGAGATTGCCTTCGAGACCCTGCACCACCGCGCGGTCGGCATTTTCCCATTGCAGCACGCGCTGCCCGGTGCCCGGCAGGATGGCGACAAACTGATTGCCCGCCACGATCTTGTTTTTGTAATCGTTGCGGAAATAGGCGCCGCTGGCGCGCCAGGTGCCCGAATCGTAGGCCAGACCGATTTCCTTGTTGACGCTGGTTTCGGGCGACAGGTTTTCATTGCCTTGCAGAAAGCAGCCGCCGCTATTGGCCTGCGCCTGATTGCAGCCGAAGCCCCGGCTGAACAGCAGATAGTTCGGGTTGGACTGATACAGGTTGGGCGCCTTGTACGCCCGCGCCACGCCGCCCTTCAAGGTCCAGCCGTCGGCCACCTTGTAGGACGCGTTCAGGCTGGGGCTCCAGTTGCTGCCGAATTTGTTGTGGTGATCCAAACGCACGCCGGGCGTCACGATCGTGCGTTGAGTGGCCTCGATGTTGTCTTCGATGAAGAGCGCATAGCTATTGGCGCGCGTATTGGTTTGACCGCGATTGAACCCGTCGATCAGCCCGGGGCGGGGTTCCCACGGCGTGGTGCGCAACGCGCCGGGGTCATCCAACGTTTCGCGCAAATACTCGGCGCCCATCGTGACGACCTGATCCACGCCGAGCGTCAGCGGCACGTTCACTTCACCGTTGAGCCGCCAGTTCTTCAGCTCGGCGGTGTACCACCCCTCGCCCTCTTGCGGCGCGCCTTCGGGGCCGCCGGCCAGGCCTTCGTTGAGCCGCGAGTTGCGCGTGTAATCCTGCGCCGCCGAAAAGCGCGAACTGCCCCATTCCCATTCCCCGCGATGCGTGAGGCTGAACGCACTGCGGTACATGATGTTCGTCTCTTTGCCGTACAAACTGCTGATGAAAGCAGGATTGCCGCCATCATTGTTCAACATCGTGTCGCCGGCAAAACGGTTGCCCTGGCGGCTATACGACGCATCCAGATCGAGCGTTTGCGTTTTGGTCAACGCCCACCGCAGCAACGCGCTCAGATCCTGATTCACCACGCCCTCGCGACCGGCCAGGCCACTCGAATCGACGGTGATGTTTTGCGCGTTGATATCGCGGGCATCGGGTTTCGTGTCGCTGTAGTTGCCATAAACGCGAAACGACACCTTGTCGGTCACCGGGCCGCTCAATCGAAAATTGGTGCGATAGGTTGCGCCCTCGTCACCGTCTTCAGGTTGATTGGTGTACGTGGTGACGGAGCCGCTGATCTTGTCAGTGGGCTGCTTGGTGATGATGTTGATCACGCCGCCCATTGCTCCGGAGCCATACCGGGCAGCAGCCGGTCCGCGAAGCACTTCGATGCGCTCCACTTCTTCGGCCGGCACCCAGTTGGTTTCGCCGCGCGTATCGCGATCGCCATTCCACCCATAGCGAACAGAATTTCGCGACGTGGTGGGTTTGCCATCGATCAGGACGAGCGTGTTTTCCGGCCCCATGCCGCGAATATCGATCTGACGGTTGTTGCCGCGATTACCGCTTGCGCTATTGCCGGTGAGGTTCACACCCGGTTCGCGCCGGATGATCTCGGAAAGATCGTTGGCCGGTGGGTGCTTGGCGATCTCGTCCGCCGTGATGACGGACACGCCCAACGACTCCTTCACTTCCTCTTCCGCTGTGCCGAGCACTTGCACCGTTTGAAGTTCCTGGACGGGCGCCGTCTGCGCGGCAGCCACCGGGGCGGCCAAAGACAGCAACACGGCATAGGCGTAATGAACACGGCATGTGACGGCAGACACGGCGACTCCCTGGATAATTGGTGTTGCGAATTATTCGCATTATCTTTCAAGTCGTCAATGAATATTTCAGGTGGCTGTCAGGTCGATGCCCTCAATCCTCCTCCAGCTTCTTGAACTCCTCACCCAGAAAATCGATCAACGTGCGCACCGAGGGCAACAGCTCCCGCCGCGACGCAAACACCGCGTGCACAATCTCGCGGCGCGGTGCCCAGCCGGGCAGCACTTCGATCAGATCGCCGCTGGCGAGTTGAGCGGCCGCCCATCGTTCATCCGAACGCCGGCAGCATGTTGAAGAGCAGCACCATCAACAGCCCCACCACCGAGACGATCGACTGCACCACCGAGATCGTCTTGGTGGCTTCGCCCATGGTCATGCCGAAGGATTCCTTCACCATCCAGAAGCCGGCGTGGTTCGCGTAATTGAAGAAGAGCGAACCGCAGCCGATCGAGAGCGCGAGCAGCGGCAGATTCAAGCTGGGATCGGTGCCAGCCAGCGGCGCCAGCAACCCTGCGGCACCCACGATACCCACCGTGGCGGATCCCGTCGACACGGACAGCAGCATCGCAATCAACCAACCCAGGATCAACGGCGGAAAGGCGAACTGATGCGTAAGGTGCACGATCGCATCGCCCACTTTGGCGCTCGTGAGCACCTGCTGAAACGCACCGCCGCCCGCGATGATGAGCATGATGCCGGCCACCGGCTTCAAACTCTGGCCCAGCGACTCGCGCAGCTTTTCTGCGTTGTTGCCGCGCATGTAAACCAACGTGATCGCCGCGAACAGCACGCCGAGCAACATGGCCACAAGCGGATTGCCCAGAAATGCCGCTACGTGCATCAGACTCGATGTCTTGGGCAGCACCATCTCGGCCACGGCGTGCACCAGCATCAATAGCGCCGGGAGCAACGCGGCCAGCACGCCCAGCCCCACGCCGGGCGGATTGTGCCCGGCCGCTTTTTCCTCGGCGGTCGTGAACTGGTCGATCAAAGCCTGGTCGGGACGCGTGGTCATGCGTGGCGCGAGGAAGGCGCCATACAACGGCCCACCCAGAATCATCGCGGGCAGCGCGGCGATGAAACCGTAGATCATCGTGGGACCCACCGTGGTCTTCAAAGTGGCAATGGCGGTGAGCGGACCCGGGTGCGGCGGCACCATGCCATGCATCGCGGCGAGCGCGGCGATCACGGGCACCCCCACATACACATACGCCGAGCCCTTGAAATGCTCGCGGCTTTCGAGCTTGCGCGCCACGCTGAAAATCAACGGCAGCATCACCACCAGGCCCACTTCGAAAAACATCGGAATGCCGACGACGAACGCCACCAGCGTCATCGCCCACGGAATCATGCGATCCGGTGTGTGGCGCAGGATCGCGCTCGCCAACCGTTCCGTCGTGCCGGAATCGGCCAGGATCTTGCCCAGCATCGCGCCGAGTGCGATCACCACACCCACGGCGCCCAACGTTTTGCCCGCGCCATCGGTCAGGTTCTTGACGATGTCGGTAGGCGCCATCCCCGTTGCGATCCCCACGCCGATCGACACGATCAACAGCGCCAATAGCGGATGCATGCGAATGCGCGAAACGATCAATGCAACAAGCACCAGCACGCTCACCAATGCGGTGACGAGCAACTGAATATCAAACGAAGACATGGCGGACTTGGAGAGCAAACGAGGCGTCGTGAATCTGGTACCCCGCGGCCATGGAAACCCGACGCTCGGCAATTCTAGCGTCGAATGCGCGCGAGCCCTTCTGGCGCCTGACGCTGCGCTGAATCGCATGGCTGATGCCGCGGCGACGTCTTACACTCGTCCTCTGGTCTTCTCCAACGTTTCATTAAAGCCATGAAAGGCACTCGCAACTCTTTATCGTCGCTCCGGATTTTCCTCGTGGCTGCCGAAACGCTGAACTTCAGCCGTGCCGCCGAGGTACTGAATCTCTCGCAAAGTGCCGTGAGCAAACACGTCGGCGCACTGGAAGATCGTCTCGGCACAGCGCTCTTCAAGCGGCTTCCCACCGGGCTGCGGCTAAGTTACGCCGGCGCGTTGTACCTTGAACGCGTCAGCGCCGGCGTGCGCCTGATCGATGAGGCCGATGCCCTGGTGTCGCATCCCGCCTCGCGCGTCGCGCTGAACATTGCGGTGTCGCCATCGTTCGCGCAGTTCTTTCTCCTGCCCCGCCTGGGGAAATTCTTTGCCGCGCACCCGGAGATTCGCGTCAACATTCGCCCGCGGCTGCTGCACGGCCGCGAGCGTGCCGAGCGGTTCGATGCCGAGATCCAGTTGCATACCGGGCATGTGTCGGGCATGAGCGCAGCGTATCTGCTAGGACGCGAAATGACGCTCGTGGCCGCACCCGCTCTGCTGGCGCGTTGCCCCGTGAAGTCGCTCGACGATCTGGACCGATTGCCGTTACTCAAGCGCGACCAGCGCGGCTATGGCTGGGACGAATGGAAAGCGGATGTGGCACCGCTCTGGCGCGGGCCTGCCGACACGGCGTCCGAATACGAAGGCTTTTCCATCCTGCTGCCTGCAGTGCTCAATGGCCTGGGCGTAGCCGTCATGCCGATCAGCATGGTGCTTGAGCATCTGCAATCCGGCGAACTGGTGCGCCCCTTCGGCGAATCCGTCGAGGGCCGCTACGGCTATTACCTGATGCAGCCGCGACCCAACGTGGGCGGGCCGTATTGCCAGGCTTTTTGCGAGTGGGTGATCGACGAGGCGCGGGTGCTGGACGATCGCACACGGCACTATGCCGCAATGGAATAGCCCATGCACATACATCCTTTGCGCAGTGTGTACCGCTTGCTCAGAATGCGAGGCTGTCATCTACGAATGAGCCGAACTCATCATGATCAAGTGGAAAAACGTTTTTGGCGCTCTCGCGCTGCTCAATGGCCTGCTTGCCGCAGGTCCGGCCTCTGCCGCCTATCCCGATAAACCCATCAAACTGGTCGTGCCGTACGCCGCAGGCGGCAGTTCCGATGTGGTGGCGCGTGCCATCAGCGATCAACTGGGCGCCGCCCTGGGCACATCGGTGGTGGTGGAAAACCGCAGCGGTGCAGGCTCGATGATCGGCACGGCATACGTGGCCAACGAAGTCCCGGACGGCTACACGCTCCTCTTGGCCGATGTGCCGTTCACGATCGTGCCTGCGCTATACAAAGACCGCGTGAAGTACGACGCCCGCCGCGACTTCGCACCGCTCACATTGCTTGGGCTCTCGCCCATGTACCTATTCGTGAACCCGGCATTTGAAGCGCAGGATGTCAGCGCCCTGGTCAAAGCCGCCATGGCCAAACCAGCATCGATTTCGATCGGCTCAGGGGGCAATGGCTCACTGACGCATCTAATGGCCGAACTCTTCATGCAAACCACCAAGACCCGGCTGGTACATATTCCGTATAAGGGCGCGTCGGCGTCGGTGAACGATCTCGCAGGCGGTCAGATCCAGACCAGCTTCACCACGATGCCTACGGCGGTCGCGCTCTATCAAGGCGGCAAGATCAAGCCGCTTGCCGTGTCGTCACCGGCGCGCCACCCCGATACGCCGGACGTGCCCACCTTCCAGGAGCTGGGCTATGCAGGCCTTACCGTGCAAAGCTGGTGGGGCCTGGTCGCGCCCGCAGGCACCCCAAAAGCCGTGCAGGACAAGATCAGCGCCGCCATGACGAAAGTGATGCAGTCGGAGCCGGTCAAACAACGTCTGTCCAGTGTAGGCATGAGCCTGCCGCCCGACACCAGCGCAACGGCCTTGCAGACGCTGCTGGATCAAGACTTCGCACGCTGGGCCGACGTCGTGCAGCGCGGCAACATCACATTTGAATAATACGTGTTGGGTCCCGCGCGGCTATCTGCGCGCGTGGCACACAAGCTGGAGACATCGATGACCCCATGGCAACGAGCAGCCGCCGACGACGCGGCCTTGATGAACGATTTTCAGAGAATATGCGCGTTCGGCGGCCGCCTGTCCGGCACCGGGCAGGACGTGGCGGCGATGGATTGGGTCGTGAGCCGCCTGCGCGAGATCGGGCCTGAGGTGCGCGTGATGTCTGTGCCCTACGATGGCTGGCGCTCGGTTGCCGCGACGTTGACGCTATTGGGTAACGCACCCGTCGAACTGGACTGCGTGCCGCTGCTGCGGTCTGCGTCGACGGCGCTCGCAGGACTCGAAGGCACGATCCTCGACCTGGGTGCGGGACGCTCGGAAGACTTCGAGCGGGCCGGTGACGCGGTGCGAGGAAAAATCGTGCTGGTGCGGCACGAGTACCCCTTCGCTCAAACGCATATGCATCGTCGCCGCAAATACGATCTGGCAGTGAAGTATGGCGCTGCGGCCTTCCTGATCGCCAATGCCACACCCGGTGCAGGCCCGCTTTCGGGTTCGTCGGGACGTCCTCGAGACGGGGCCGGCATTCCCGCCGCCTACATCGATCATGAAGGGGCGCTGGCGCTCTCGGCACAGCCCAATGCACAGGTGCAGCTGACGATTGTGGGTGAAGAAGTACGGGACGCGCTGGCGCCCGTCGGCATCCTCGATCTGCCGGGTGGCCGAGACAGCCGCATCGTCATCAGCGCGCATCTGGATGGCCATGATCTCGGCACCAGTGCGCTGGATAATGCCACCGGCGTCGCCGTGGCGCTTGCCGCGGCGCGCATTCTGGCGCCGCACGTTGGCCCGGACACCCCGGGCTTACGCGTCTGTTTCTTCACGGCCGAAGAATGGGCCTTGGCGGGATCGGCGCGATACCTTGCCGACATGGCACCCCTTGAGCGCGAGGCGTTGAAACTCAACATCAACCTCGACACCGTCGCCGGCGATGACTCGCTGTGTGCCCTGATCAGCGAGTATCCGGCGTTGGCCGAAATCGTCGATCGCACGGCAAAGGAAGCCGGTGTGCCTGTATCTCACTGGCTGCCGTTCATGCCCAACTCGGATCATGCCAACTTCGCCAAGCACGGCATACCTGCGCTGCGTCTGGTTGCGGGTTTCGACAAACCGCAATCCCGCGTGCAGCACATCCTTTCGCGCCAGGACCTGCCGGAGATCATTCGCGAAAGCGAATTGCGTAATGCGTTGGCAGTGACCTGCGCCATGGCGGCCGTGAGCCTGGGGATGAGCGACGGCGCGTTGAGCGCGCTGACGCAGGGCGCGACCTGCCCCCGCGTTTGATCGACAAGACGACGATCGACCTAGTGGCGGTGATATCGGTGCATGCTTGAAGCAAGTATGCACCGGTACGTCGCGCCGTGCCTCAATTGGCCGTCGACTCGCTCTGCTTGGCCAACCGCAATCCCTTGTCGCCTTCTTCACGCGCGAAGGTGGCGAATGCGGCTTGCGATGTAGCGGGTGTCACTTGCTCGTATCCCGTCTCCATCCCTTGCTGCACGCCGGGTTGCTTCAACGCTTCGTTGGTAGCCTCGAACAATTTCTGCACGACCGGCTGCGGCGTGCCCTTCGGCGCAAAGATGCCCCACCAGTTCGACAAGTCGTAGCCCGGCACCGTCTCGGCGATAGGCGGATAAGGCAACAGCGGCGAAGGTTTGCCCGACGTCACCGCCAGCCCGATCGCTTTGCCCGTATCGATGGCCGTGCGGGCCGACGGCGCCGTGGCAAACGAAATATCGGTGTCGCCTGCAGCCACCGATTGCGTGGCCGCAGCACCGCCCTTGAACGGAATATGCATGAGCTTGGTGCCCGTCATCTGCATGAACTCCACCGCAGCAAAGTGCGTGACCACACCATTGCCGGACGACGCCACGTTCAGTTTTCCAGGTTGGCTGCGCGCGCGTTCCAGTACGTCTTTCACGCTCTTCAATCCTGAGCCTGCGTTGGCGATCAACACCAGCGGGCCGGTGGTGAGTTGCGCGACCGGGATGAAATCAGAAGCGGTGTAGTCCACTTTGTAGAGCGCGCCATCGCTACCCATCACGCTCGAATTACCGAGATAGATGGTGTAGCCATCGGGCGTGGCGCGCGCGGCATAACTGGCGCCGATCGTCGATCCTGCCCCGGGTCTGTTCTCCACCACCACCGGCTGACCCAATACCTTGGACAAACTGTTGGCGTACACCCGGCCCACCTGATCGGCGCCACCGCCGGGCGGAAAGCCGATCACCAACGTAATCGCTTTGGCGGGATAGGGTGCAGCAGCCTGGGCCACCGTGCTCGTGCCTGCGAGCGCGCCGATCAGCACAATGGCCGTGGCGCTTATTGCATTGTGAATATGCATGTTGTTGTCTCCTCGTTTTTATTCCGCACGGCTTAACCGGGCGGTTGCGCTGCTATTGCCCCGTAAAGTCGGGTTTTCGCTTCTCCTTCCAGGCGCGCGCGCCTTCCACCATGTCTTGCGAGCGCTCCGATTGCCGCACCGATGCTTCGATGGCCGCGACATCGACCTGTCCGCGCGCGATCAGATTCAACTGACGCTTCACACCGATCAAGGCAATCGGCGCCATTTCCGATAACTGTGTCGTCAGCGCCCGCAGGCGTGCGTCCAACTGATCCGGCTCGACCATTTCAGTCAGCATGCCAATACGCAGCATTTCTTCCGCACCGATCTTCTCGGCGGTTAGAAACAGGTGCTTGGCCGCATTAAGCCCAAGACGCGTCACATAACGCACCATGCCACCCGGATAGAAATGCAGCCCCAAACGTGTGGCGGGCATAAACATATCGGCCTGTGGCGTGCCCACACGAAAATCGCACGCCAGGCAAAGATCGGTACCCCCGCCATACACGCCGCCTTGTATGGCCGCGATCGTGACGGGCCGAGCCGCCTCGATCAGATCAATGGTCTCGCCGAAATATAATGAGCTGGGCGCACTATCCGCAGCCAGCGACGAGATGTCGTAACCGCTGCAGAAGTATTTGCCTTCGGAGACGAACCGCAGCACCAGAATGCGCGTATCGGCGTTGACGGTGTCGAGATGCGCGCGCAACACCTCGAGATCCTGCGGGCTGAGCCGGTTGGCGTAAGCGGGCTTACGTAGGGCAATCGTGGCCACACGGCCGTCGACGGTGAGTTGCGGTGTGTGGTCCGATGTGTCGCTGGGTTGGTGGACTTGGCGATCGTTCGACGTGTCGCTGCGTTTATCAGCCGACGCACTTTGCGATGCGCCGGCAGGCGTGCCGGTGTGCGGGTTCGTGAATGCATTCATGACACCACCACCGCTTCGCCAGCCTGGAACAACACCCGCTGCGCCATCAGCCGATCGATCTCGTCGGCGTTCACGCCGAAGCTTTCAAGTACCTCCCGCGTGTGCTGGCCAAACACCGGTGGCGCCTGCTGCGCTTCACCCGCCTCCTTGCCTGCAAGATCCAGCGGCAATCCCACCTGCTTGAGGGCACCCAGCACCGGATGCTGCAGGGTCTGCACCAATCCGCATGCTTGCACCTGAGGATCGGCAAACACATCGGCCAGATTATTGATGGGCCCGGCCGGGATCCCGTTCTCGATCATGATCGGCGTCCATTCCATACGCGTCTTGCGCTTGAGTGCCACTTCGAGCTCAAGCTTCAACGCATGGCGATGCTGCATCCGCTCGGCATTCGTCACGAAGCGCGGATCCGACGTCAAATGCGGCAACTCGAGAATGCCGCACAAGCGTGTCCACATCGCTTGCGTGGCAGGTGCCAGATTCAGCGGGCCGTCTGCCGTATCGAACGTACCGTACGGCGCGATCACCGGATGCACATTTCCCACGGGCTGCGGAATCTCACCCACGCTCAAATAGCGCTGACCCTGCACGCTAAGCAGCGCAATCAGCCCGGCCAACAACGACGTTTCCACATGCTGGCCCACGCCGGTTTGATGGCGCTGTACCACGGCCGACAAAATGCCGATCACCAGCCACATCCCGGCGGTCAGATCGCCGATGGCCGTGCCCACTCGCGTCGGCCCCGACTCCGGCGTACCGGTGAGACTCATGAAACCCGAATAACCTTGCGCGATCTGATCGAAGCCTGCCCACTCTTTTGCGGGGCCGCGACTGCCGAAGCCCGAGATCGACGCCATGATCAGCTTGGGATTCTCGGCCGCCAGCTCGGCGTAGCCCAGGCCCATGCTCGCCATCGCGCCCACCTTGAAGTTCTCGACCACGATGTCGCAATCCAGCGCCATCCGGCGCAGCAACGCCAGCCCTTCAGGCTGCCGAAAATCGATGCCGATGCCTTTCTTATTGCGGTTGGCGCTAAGATAATAAACACTTATATCTTCGTCGAACGGCCCCCACTGGCGCACCATCTCACCTTCCGGCATGGGTTCCACCTTGACGACGTCCGCACCCAAGTCGCCCAGCGTCATGGTGCTGAAAGGCCCAGACAGCGCACGCGTTAGATCCAGCACTTTCAATCCGGCAAGCGGCAAGCTCATCTTTTTGTCTCCTCGGTATGCAACCCATTCTAGGCAGACCCTCCAGGACATAAAAATACGCATTACCGATCGATCCATAAGAAACACTTATCGCTATGAATCTGCGTCAGCTCAAGTACTTTGTACGGATTATCGAATTGCGCAATATGACCCGCGCGGCGGAAAGCCTGCATGTGGCCCAGCCTGCGCTCAGTCAGCAAATGGCGCTATTGGAAGAAACGCTTGGGGTGTCGCTGCTGGTGCGCGGCGTCAAAGGTGTGGAGCCCACTGCAGAAGGCATGCTGCTCTACAGGCACGCGCAAACGATCCTCAGGCAGGTCGATACCACCCGCAGCCTCTTGGCACGGACGGCCGACCAGGTCACCGGCACCGTCTCCATCGGCCTGGCGTCGAGCACGGCGCGCATTCTGTCGTTGCCGCTGATGCAGAAGGTAAAAGACACTCTGCCTTCAGTCGTGCTGGAAATCGTCGACACGCCCAGCGCCGACCTCACCAAACTCGTGCAACAAGGCCGCATCGATTTTTCGTTATCGCCCGATCAGCAATCCGTGCAGGGATTGCTCTGCACACCGCTATTGCTTGAGGACCTTTTCCTGCTCACCCATGCCGACGTGAAACTGCCGCAGGGCCGGCTAACCATTCCCGACTTTCACCATGTGCCGCTGATCTTGCCCAGCCTGCCCAATACGCTGCGCGCACGGGTGGACCATGCATTTCTCTCCTCGCGCCTGGTGTGCAACCTGTTCGCGCAGGCCAGTTCATCGGCGATCCTGATTGCCGCCGTGCGCGAGGGGATGGCCGCCACCATCCTGCCCTACTCGGCCGCCGGCCCGGATATCGTTGCCGGCACGATCGCCGCACACGCGCTGGATATGGGGCCGGCGCGGGAACTCGTGCTGTGCGCAAGTGCCAGCATGCCGCTCACGGTTGCGGTGGAACGCGTGATTGCGCTGTGCAAGGAGGAAATCAAAAGGCTGGTGACGACAGGGGTGTGGAAAGGGTGCAGCCTGCTGTATTGAGATCAGCGCTGCCCTTCCAGACCTAATTGACGAGCTTCACCGCGCCGCTGTCGACCAACGCTTTCCATTTCGCATCGTCGGCCTGTATGAATTGCGTCAGCGCCTCCCGCGTGCCGTCCCCAGCAATCATGCCCGCATTGTCTACGGCTGCCTGAAACGCCGGCGTGCGCACGGCCGCTTGCAGGGCCGCATTGATCTGCTCGAGTTGCGGACCCGGGATGGCCTTGCTCGCCGCCACCGCGAACCACTGCGTGGCGGCGTAGCCCTTGAACCCCAATTCTTCCACTGTGGGCACGTTCGGCAGGCTATCCAATCGGTAGGGCGTGGTCACCGCATAGGCTTTCAACACCCCGGCTTTGATTTGCGGCATCACCGGCGCCGAACCCAATATGGCCAGCGGAATCTGCCCGCCCGCAACATCCGCCACCGCTTGCCCACCGCCTTTGTACGGGATGTGAAGCAGGCGCGTGCCGGCATATTGATTGAGTAGCTCGCCGGCAAGATTCTGCGAGGTGCCGTTTCCCGAACTCCCATAGCTCCAGTTTTCAGGATGACGCCGGGCGTCGGCAAGCACATCCAATAACGAAGCTTTCGCGCCCGCGGCAGGCCCCACCACCACCATCGGCCCCTGCGCCATCAGCATAACGGGCGCGAGTTCGCGGCCGATTTCCGGCTGTGGGGTGGGATAGATCAGCGGGCCTGGCACCGTCAATAGATAGCCATCCGCGGGCGTGCTTCGCGCCACGAGCTGAAGCGCAATGGCGCCCGATGCGCCAGGCCGGTTTTCGACCACCACATTCAAACCGGTTTCGCGAGCCACCTCACGGGCGGCGATTCGCGTCAACACATCGGCAGTGCCGCCGGGCACAAAGCCCACCACCCACGTGATCTGCTTGCCCGGCCAATCAAGCTTGGGCTGCGCCGCCCCGGCATTCGCGACAGGCAATGCCAAACTCAACACCACAAACCAGCGACGAATAGCAAACGTCATTTTTTTCCCCTTGTTGTGTACTGCAAGCGTTTTACGTGGGTGCTATTCAGGATCCATCTTGCCAGGTGGCGTATTTGGATGCGCCACGCAGGATTGATTGAACGCCTGGACCATTTTCAGAATCGGCCCCAGCACCCAGGTGTTGAATATCAAAATGTCGCTTTCCTCTTTGGGATCTTGCTTCAGATTGAATAGATAAGGAGACTCCAGCTTTCCCTGGCCTTCGTTGACCTCGGGCTCCCAATAAAAATGCAGCTTCCAATCACGCCACTTCACTGCCCGAAGATCGTTCTTGATGTAGAAGAGAAAGCCTTCTCGCAGCGACCGAGCGCTCTCGCCGGTGAAGAAGCTTGTTTGATCGATGCCGTCGATGGGCCGGTCGTCGGGTATCGGCGCGCCGCCGATCAGCGAGAGCGTGACAAACAGATCGGTCACGTGAACCATCTCGTTGGAGATCTGTTCGGGCGCGACCTTGCCGGGCCAGCGAATAATGAAAGGCACGCGCAAGCTGCCCTCCATGGCCGTGTGATACGTGCCGCTCCAGGGCCCAGCCGTTCCACGGTAGGGCCTGCGGTATTCCGGACCGTTGTCGCTGCAGAAGATAAATACGGTGTTGTCACGCAAGCCCATCTGATCGACAGCCTGCACGATCTGTCCGACCCGATGATCCATCTCGACCATCGAATCCGCGAAGTCACCTGCACCCGTGCGGCCCGCAAACTCGGGATGCGGTAGCGTGGGGAAATGCAGATGCACCAACGGCAGATAAAGAAAGAACGGCCGGCCGGTTTGGGCGTGAGTGCGCATGAACGCAATCGATTTATCGGTCAGATCGGCGTCGATACCACGGCGGCTCTCCAGATCGTAGAGCTTGACGTTTTCGGACGGGGCACCGGCCTGCCCCCTCATGATGTAGGGCAAGTCCGCCACCGACGGATCGAAACCGATCGATGACGTGAATTGGCTTTCATCCGTGGTGCGCGGAATCCCATACCATTCATCGAATCCCCGGTCCGACGGATAACGCCCCGCAACATCGCCCAGATGCCATTTGCCGAAATGCGCCGTCGCATAACCGGCACTCGAGAGTTGCTGCGCGAGCGTGATTTCGTCACGCATCAAGCCTTGCGGCAGCCCCGGCGGTACCGACTGCAGGCACCCCGTACGGATCGGGTGTCGCCCGCTCATCAACGCCGAGCGCGTGGGGACGCAGTCGCTCTCCACATTGAAATTCTGCAGCAGCATTCCTTCGCGAGCCAACCGATCGATGTGTGGCGTGGGTGCGCCGCGCAGAGCGCCGCCCCCATAACACCCCAGTTCGCCCCACCCCAGGTTATCGGCCACGATCAGGACGATATTCGGCTTGTTGTCCACGCTTGGCACTCCGCCATGTTGAATGAGAGATGCCTCATTCTAGGAAGCCGCACACGGAGTAATATTCCCAAAGACGCTTCCACGCATCACTTATGGTTATGAATCTATCGCTGCGGGATATCGAATACTTCCTGGCTGCCATCGAGCACGGCAATCTCGAGCGCGCGGCCATCTCCTGCAGCGTCAGTCAGCCGGCCTTGTCCAAAGCGTTGCAGCGGCTGGAGGCGGACACGGGTCTGCCCCTGCTGGATCGTGGTGGCCGATCCCTGCGGCTGACCTCCGCCGGCGAGCTCTTTCTGGAGCACGCCAGAAAGCTGTGGACCGAATATCAGGACGCCGTGCGCCATGCCATGGAACTGCGCGTGGGCCAAGCCGGCCTGCTGCGCGTTGGCGTAACGGGCGCCACCGTGGACAGCGTGATCATGCCGGCGATGGCAAGATTGCTTCCTCGCCGCCCTGCGTTGAGGGTGCAATTGATGCAGGGTCTCTCTGACGAACTGCATGCGCACGTGGCCAGCGGCAGGCTCGATCTGGCGGTGACGCCGGTGTATTCAGATGTGCTGCCGCCGCTGCACCAGCAGCCGATCATGGAAGACCGCCTGTGCGTGGCGGCAAGCGCCCGCCATGGGCTAGCCACGCGCACCAAACTGACCTTGCGCGATCTGGACGGCCAGCGCTGGATCCTGCCACGATCGACCTCCATGGCGCGGCAAGCGCTCGAGGCAAAATACGCGGAGGCAGGCATCCCGTTTCCTAACGCGGCGCTGGAAGTGGAGCATTACTCGAAGGGCGCACTCGAGCTGCTGGCGCAATCCGAACTCCTGGCGCTATTGCCGCAGAGTGCGCTCGTGGAGGGATCGGGCGTGGTGGCGCTACCCCTGGCGATCGGGCGCACGCTCAGACGCAGCATTGCGTTGATCTCTCGACAGAGCACCACATGGACGCCGCTGATGATCGAGTTCCAGCGTGCGGTAATGGCGCCGCGCGCCACCCCGGCAACAGGTTATGCAGAATGAGGAATATGAATGCCGTTGAATGCCCTTCAGGATCAGCTGAGTTTCTTGAGAGAGATCGACCGCCTCAAATCCGTCGTTCGCCAATCGCCGCTCCTCGATAAAAGCCGAAACGAGAACTCGGCCGAACATTCCTGGCACTTAGGGTTATATGCCCTGGTGCTGGCTGAGTATGCAAACGGCACCGTCGACATCAACCGCGTGACGAAGATGCTTCTCTTGCATGACATCGTCGAGATCGACGTGGGCGATTACCCTATCCACGGCGGGTCATCGGCTGAACTGCAAGCCGAACAGGAAGGCCAGGCTGCGGCACGGATTTTCGGTCTGTTGCCAACGCAACAAGGCGATGCGTTCCTAAGCCTCTGGCAAGAATTCGAACGTGCAGAATCGGACGACGCGAAGTTTGCGAAAGCGCTCGACCGGTTTCAGCCCCTGCTGATCAACGTATTCACCGACGGCGGAACCTGGAACCAAAATGGGGTTTCGATGGAGCAGGTTTTTTCGCGCTATGGTCCGGCCATCAAACGTGGGGCACCGGCACTATGGGACGTGTGTGAGGAGTGGGTGACGCAACATTTCTCAAACCGGACGACCGCCACGCCGCAGCAAATAGAAAACTGAGAACTGAGAACTTAAAGGATGCACACCATGCGAACTCAAATGTTCTCCCTCCTTGCCTTCACGCTATTCACCGGTCTGGCCGCGCACGCTGCAGACCGCCTACCCATGACGCTCACGCCAGCACCGGATGTGAGGGCGCACGTGGAGAAAAAAGGCGGGCGCTACAACCTGATCCAGCCGCAGGGGCAGCGCACGGCGCTTGCCACAGACGACGACATGCTGGACGGCGCTGAGCCCAGGTTCAAGCAGGAAGACTACAACGCTGATGGTTTTGCTGACCTTGCCGTGGGCATTCCGGCGGGCCCGGTGGATGTGAGTTATGCCCTCTATCTCTACGACCCTAAGTCCACATCCTACACACGCTTCAAATTGCCGGCAGCCGTGTCGGAGAAGCAGAATTGCGATGGCTTCTGGAACATCACGCTCACGCCGCAACGCAAGGCGGTACGCAGCGAATGCCGAGGCGGTGCGCGTCAACATTACGACGTGCTGAAGTTCGAGCCCGATGGTTCAGTGTGGATCTCGGAGCAGTCTCGTGCACCCAAGAATGCGGCCAATTGGCCGACGTTCACACTGCCCACGCGAGCAGTGACGTACGACCGGCAAGGCACCATCCTGGGCGAGACGGTGCTGCCTTACGATGCGGGCGGCGACGAGAAGGCGACATGGGTGGTGCCCGTGAAACGTCTTGCGCTTTACTCCGCCGCGGATGCGCTAGCCGCCACGAAGGGCTATCTCATCAAGGGTGACAAGACCGAAATGCTGGCCTTTGAAGGTGACACGTGGATGAAGATTGCCTACGCGGGCAAGCGCGGCAGGATCGAGAGATGGGTGTTGCTGGAGGATGCGTATGGCGCGACCAAGGGATTACGGTAATTGCCGGTGACCTCGCGGGACCTGTTGTCTTGGCCTACTTCAATTCTTTCATATACGTCGGCCAAACCCCCTCCCCGGTCAACCGCTGCACGGTATCCACCAGCAAGCGCACGACACTCATCACCGCTATGGTTTTGGGCGTGCTGGGATTCGTGCACAGATAAACGGACCGCGTCAGCCTGGGCGTTTCTACACGAAGCACACGCACCTTGCTGGAACTGCTGTCACCCACCACGGACGAATAGGAAAGAATCGTCGCCGCCACACCGGAAGCAGCCAAGCCAATCAACTGCGGTGTGGTGTTCACCTCTGCAGCAATCGTCAGTTGCTGGCCCGCACGTTGCAAATAATCTTCTAGTCGCATACGCAAACTATGCGTGCGTGTCGGAAGAATCATCGGGAAATCCGCCATTTCAGATAGGCGGATCGATTTGCGTCGCGCGCTTGCCGCTCCCAGATGCTTGCGCAACAACGCAGCAGAACTGATGAACACCAGTTCCTCTTCGATCAATGCGGTGTAGTGCAGATCGCGCCGTTCGTCCTGCCCGAACGTCATGCCAATAGCGATCTCCCCTTTCCGAAGATACTCCGGGATATAACCCGAACTCAACTCGATGATCTGCAGCCGAATCTGCGGCCAGCGCGACAGCACTTCTGCAACCAGCGGAACAGTCAAAAATCGCGCGAGTGATTGGGGCAAGCCAATCGCCACATGCCCGCTTGGCATGCGCGCCTGCTGGCTGACCTCCTCTATAGCGAATTCGGTTCGCGCAAGAATGTCCTTGGCATGCACGCGCAAGCGCTCTCCCGCCTCCGTCAGTGCCACGCCTTTGGGCAACCGCTCAAAAAGCGACGTCCCCAACTCTTCCTCGAGCTGCCGGACAAGCACGCTTAGCGCAGGCTGTGTCATGTGCTGAAGTTCGGCAGCACGCGAGATTGATCCTGCGGCAGCTATCGAAAGAAAGTGCCTCAGATCCCGCAGGTCGATCGGCATAGATGACTCCAAAAAGGGCGAGCGCAAGCATTGATATACCAAATTTTATATGGCATGCATAAAAACATATCATTTGATTTATGTGCGGCCCACGCAGATAGTTGGCCTCCACCACCAATGGCCGACTAACAAGGCCATGGACACACCGGAGGCAGACTATGCACATTTCCAACCGCCGTAAGTTTGTATTATCCGCAGCCATAGCCTCAGCCGCGATCGCCTTTCCTTCCAAGGCAGTGATGGCGCAACTGATCGGCGATCAATCCACGATTCGTCTCGTGGTGCCCTTCTCGGCTGCGGGACCCACTGACTTTATCGCTCGCCTGTTCGCTCAGGCCCTCACCGAAGAGCTAAAGGCGACTGTCGTCGTTGAGAACAAGGCAGGCGCGTCCGGCAATATTGGCACGCAGTTCGTCGTGGATGCGCCAGCCGAAGGGACGATGTTGGTCCACACAACGGCCGCCATGCAGGCAGTCAATCCCATTCTGTATCCAGGCCAACGGTTCGATCCCGTGAAGGATCTGGTGCCCATCGGCATTACCGGGTCGCTGTCCAATGTGCTGGTCGTGCATCCCGATTCGGGTGTGAAAACAATCGAAGATCTGATCAAAAAAGGCAAAGAAAAAGAGCTGACATTCGCAACCTTCGGCCCCGGAACGTCACCACACATTTACGGCGAGTTGTTGCGCGGGCTGACCGGTATCAAAGCCATTCCCATTGCTTACAAAGGCAGCGGCAACGCCAAGGCAGATATGCTGGCCGGGCGCATCGACTTCATGTTCGACAGCATGACGACTGCGGTGACGACGGTGGAAGGCGGCCAATTGGTGGGCTTGGCAATTACGTCGCAAGAACGCTCCGCGTTGTTGCCCAACGTGCCGACCTTGAAGGAAAAGGGTTACGGCAAGAGCAATCTGAATTTCTGGTTCGTGCTGCAAGCCTCGGCCAAGACCCCGCCCGAAACCGTCAAGCGTCTTCGTCTGGCCGTCGCCAGGGCCGCCCAGAACCCTGCTTACCGCAAAGGCGTCGCCGAGCGCGGTGTTGATCCGTTCACGGTGCCTGCGGACGAGGTCGAGCGATTTGTGCGCGAGGACACGGAAGTGTGGCGCAAGGCGGTCGTTGAGATGGGAATCAAAGCGGAATGATGGCTACACGTAATCAAGAAGGAGCTGAATGATGCGACCCTTAGCGGGATTGAAAGTCGTCGATTTCTCCAAAGTGCTGGCAGGGCCGCTGTGTGCGCAGTACTTGGGCGAATTGGGCGCAGAAGTCATCAAGGTGGAGCCCATCGAACTGGGTGACGACACCCGTGGGTGGACGCCCACCGTGCAAGGGGAGTCAACGATCTTCCTTGCCGTCAACCACAATAAACGAAGCATTGCGCTGGATCTCAAAGCCACCGAAGGGCGCGAGGTCGCACATCGTCTGGTCGAGGATGCCGACATTGTGTTGCAGGGATTCGGCAGCGGATCTGCGCAGCGCCTTGGCATCGATCGGACCACGCTGATGGCGCTCAACCCAAAACTGATCTACTGCGAAATCAGTGGCTATGGTCGCACCGGTCCGATGGGTAACGAACCAGGATACGACGTCATGCTGCAGGCATTCAGCGGCATGATCAGTACCCTAGGTCACCCAGAAGGTGACTTCGCCCGTGCCAGTTTCTCTCCAGTGGATATCGGCACGGCAATGTTTGGGTTGAGCGGCGTGCTGGCGGCAGTCATTGAGCGTCAGCGCACAGGCAAGGGTGTCTATGTCGAACTGGCGTTGCTGGATACGGCGCTAGGTTTCATGAGTTACATGGCGCAAACGTACTGGCACACGGGTAAGGACCCGCAGCGGATGGGGACAGCGCACCCGAGCATGTGCCCTTATCAGGCATTTCAAGCCAAGGACGGTCCGCTCATGCTGGGCGCTGGGAACGACGCGCAATGGCGCCGCTTTTGCGAAGCCGCTGATATGGCCGAATATGCCGACCACCCCGATTTCGCAACGAACGCACAGCGCCTGACTAATCTTGCGCGCACAGTCCAGCTTGTGCAGCAACGCATTGCCACACGTACCGTTTCGGAGTGGGTGAGCCTGCTTAGCCATATCAAAGTGTCTTGCTCGCCTATCCACACACTTGGGCAAGCGTTGAATCATCCCCAGGTCCAGGCAAGAGAACTCATTGCGTGCACAGAACACCCGGTGGCGGGCACCCTCAAACACATCGGCCTATCCGTGAAATTCGAAGACCACCCACGCGAGACCGTGTGTCCGCCTCCTTTGCATGGTCAACATACGCGTGACGTACTGCAAGAGTTGGGTTACGACGCTGACGCGATCGCTACCTTGCTCAAGGCGTCGGTCGTGCATCAGTGGAAGCAGGACGCAACCAATCAGCCAGAAGGTAAATGATGATTCGATACGACGTTCAAAACCAAACCGCAGAGATCCTCTTCGACAATCCGCCAGTGAACGCATTGTCGGAACAGATGCTGGATGATTACCTCGCTGCCTTGCAGCGTGCAGCTGCCGACGATGACGTGCTTGCCGTCATCGTCGGCAGCGCCGTTCCCGGCCGCTTTTGCGCCGGGCTGAACTTGATGGCTATTCACGAAGGCGAACAGGGAAAGGTTCGCGACTTGCTTCAGCGGCTCTATGTGCGCAATGTGGACACGCAATTCCACATGGGCAAACCCACGATTGCCGCGGTGGATGGCACCGCGCGGGGTGGCGGCATGACGCTGGCCGTGTCGTGCGACATGATAGTCGCCTCCGAAAGCGCGGATTTCGGATATCCGGAGATCAACGCAGGCGTGCCGCCGTCGATCCACTTCTCGCACCTGCCGCGTATCATCGGGCGCCATCGGGCGTTCGAATTGCTGTTCACCGGTCGAGTGTTCGATGCTAAGGAAGCCGCCGATTTGGGGCTGGTGTCCAGCGTGGTGGCATCCGGGCAAGCTATGACCGCCGCCCGAGCGCTCGCCGCCACCTTGTGCGCAAAGTCGCCCGAAGTCGTGCGGTATGGTCGCCAAGCATTCATGCAGGCCAACGACAACGGCTATCGTTCCGCCGTGCAGGCCGCTGCGGATAGCTTCTGCGTAGCGGCCGGACGGCCCAGCGCCAAGGAAGGTATTGCGGCTTTCGTCGAAAAACGCACGCCTGTGTGGTCGACCAAGCGCTAATGTTCGGGCAGGACCGCCGACCAGACTTCGCAAGAAACGCTTGCGGTATCGTTCGTGCCGTCGCCCGTTAACTAGCGTGTCGAAAGGGCTCGAATAAATCCTCCATACTGGTCGTTATGGAGGATTTCACCCCCTCACTCTACCGTCACGCTCTTCGCCAGATTCCGCGGCTTATCCACATCCGTTCCACGCGCGCATGCCGTGTGATACGCCAGCAACTGCAGCGGGATCGTGTGCAAGATCGGCGACAACTTTCCGTAGTGTTCCGGCAAGCGAATCACGTGCATGCCTTCGGCGCTGGAGATCTTGCTGTCGCCATCGGCAAACACATACAGCTCGCCACCCCGCGCACGCACTTCCTGCATGTTCGACTTGAGCTTTTCCAGCAACGCATCGCGCGGTGCGATCGTGACTACAGGCATGCTGGCCGTGACGAGCGCCAACGGGCCATGCTTCAGCTCACCGGCCGGGTAGGCTTCGGCGTGGATGTAGCTGATTTCTTTGAGCTTGAGCGCGCCTTCCATGGCGATCGGATAGTGCATGCCGCGGCCCAGGAACAGCGCGTTTTCTTTGCTGGCAAAGCGGTCGGCCCAGGCCATGATCTGCGGCTCGAGCGCGAGTACGGCGCCGATGGCGGCCGGCAGGTGGCGCAGCGCTTTCATGTGCTCGGCTTCTTCGGCTTCGGTAAGCAAATCGCGCGTTTGCGCGAGGGCCAACGTGAGCAGGAACAAAGCCGTGAGCTGGGTGGTGAAGGCTTTGGTTGAAGCCACGCCAATTTCAACGCCGGCGCGCGTGATGTACGACAGTTCGCATTCGCGCACCATGGCGCTGGTGGCCACGTTGCACACGGTGAGGGTGTGCGACATGCCCAATGAGCGGGCGTGCTTGAGTGCGGCGAGCGTGTCGGCGGTTTCACCGGATTGCGAGATGGTGACCACCAGGCTCTTGGGGTTGGGCACGCTGTCGCGGTAGCGGTATTCGCTGGCGATTTCGACGGCGACCGGGATCTTGGCGATCGATTCGATCCAGTACTTGGCGGTCAATCCGGCGTAGTAGCTGGTGCCGCAGGCGAGGATGAGCACGGAGTCGATCGCCTTGAATACCTTGTAGGCGCCGTCGCCAAACAATTCGGGTGTGATCGATTCGATATCTTGCAGCGTGTCGCCCACGGCGCGCGGCTGCTCGAAGATTTCCTTCTGCATATAGTGGCGATAGGGGCCGAGTTCGGCCGAGCCACTGGCGATGCTCACGGTGTGCGTGTCGCGCTCAACCGATTTGCCTTCGCTGTCCACAATCCACACGCGCGAGAGTTGCAGGTCGACGACGTCGCCATCTTCGAGGTAGATGATCTTGTCGGTGGTGCCGGCCAATGCCAGGGCGTCGGAGGCGAGGAAGTTTTCGTTGTTGCCCACGCCCACCACCAGCGGCGAGCCTTGGCGCGCGCCCACCACCCGATGCGGTTCGTCGCGGCAGAACACGGCGATGGCGTAGGCGCCCAGCAGGCGGCGAACGGTTTGCTGCACGGCTTCGAACAAATCGCCGGAATACAGGTGATTGACCAGATGGGCGATCACTTCGGTATCGGTCTGGCTTTCGAAGACGAAGCCCACGCCTTCCAGTTCGGTGCGCAGCTCTTCGTAGTTTTCGATGATGCCGTTGTGGACCAATGCAATGCGCGGCTTTTCATTGGCGAGCGCCGAGAAGTGCGGGTGAGCATTGTGCGTGGCGGGTGCGCCATGCGTGGCCCAACGCGTATGGGCGATGCCGGTGAAGCCGGACAGCTTGTCTTGCGCGATCTGTTCACCCAACTCGGCCACGCGTTGCGTGCTGCGGGTGCGGCGCAGTTCGCCATCGGCGTAGAGCGCGACGCCGCAGGAGTCGTAACCTCGGTACTCGAGCCGTTTCAGCCCTTCGACGAGAACAGGGGTAATGTCGCGTTGAGCGACGGCGCCGACGATGCCACACATAGTCCGGTACTCCAATGCATTAAGTGATGACGCATTCTGGAGCAGGTGCCAAGAAATATGATTTCTTAATTCGCGAACTTATGTTTATATATTGCACATCGAGCCAGGAGTGAAATATAATTTCTGAAATCAAAATCATAAGAAATAAACATGCATGACCACATCAGCGCTACTGCCATCGTTCGCCCCTTCCTCGACGACCTCGACCGCCGAATTCTCGACCAGATGCAGAGCGACAGCTCGCTGACCAATCAGGATCTGGCCGCCCGCGTGCATGCCTCGCCGCCTACCTGTTTACGACGGGTCAAGCGCCTCTACGAACAAGGCATCATCGAAAAGCAGGTGGCCATTCTCGCCCCCGAAAAGGTGGGGCCGAGTTTGACGGCGATCGTAGAGGTAACGCTGGACGTCCAGGCCGCCGAGCGGCTCGACGCCTTCGAGCAAAAAATGGCGCTCGAACCTGCCGTCATGCAGTGCTATCGCGTGTCGCCAGGTCCGGATTTTCTATTGGTCGTGCAAGTGCAGGATATGCCGGCATATCACGCCTTGGTGCATCGGGCATTTACCGCCACAGCCAATGTACGCAACGTGCGTACGTTTTTCTCGGTGCACCGTTCCAAGTTCGAAACGCGGGTGACGCTTTAGAGGTCGCTTCTACTTGCGCCGCCCCGGATGCTGATCCAGCAGCGCTTGATACGTCTCCAGATACCGCTGGCCCATGATCTGCACATCGTGCTCGCGCCGCACGTAGGCATAGCCTTTATCGACCGCCTGTTGACGGAAGGTGTGATCGTCAAGCATGCGCATGATGCCGTTGGCCATGGCCTTGTGGTCGCCCACCGGCACCAGGATGCCCCGGCCATCCGCCAGGCACTCTTTCAAGCCCCCTGCATCGGTGGACACTACCGGCACGCTGTAGAGCAAGGCGTCGAGCACGCTGCTGCCCAGCGCTTCGAAGCGTGAACTCATGGCAAACACATCCATCACGCTGAAGAAATCTTCAACGCCACGACGAAAGCCGGTAAAGATATAAACGTCCTGCAGGCCGAGTTCGCGCACCAGTTGCTGGGCATCGGCTTCTGTATCGCCGCCGTCGCCAAAGTGCAGGAACACGAAGTCGTTGCGCCGCCGGGCCACTTCACCGATGGCGCGGATCAGCATGAGCGGATCTTTCTCCTGGGTGAGCGCCGCTGCAGTGGCAACCACTTTGCGGCCGCGCAGGTCGAACTCGTCGATGAGACCCGCCACGCGGCGGGAATCGATGGCCTGCGATTGGACGGCGCTGCCGATCACCAGCGTATCGAGCCCCATGCGGCGCGGCTCGCGGGCCGCTTCTTCGCCGATAGCGACCAGCCGATCGACGCGCCGCCACTTGAAGCCTGTTTTCCATTCATCGCCCCGCTCCACCGGAAATGCCGTGCGGCGTGTGAACACGATCGGACGACGATGCAGCCAGCGTGTAAACACGGCCCAGGTCACGGTATTCGCCGTTTGGGCGTGAATGATGTCGAAGGTGCGGCCCCGGCGGGCCAGAAACGCAGCCAGGCTCAAGGGGTTGCGGTACTCATGCACTACGAAGCCGGCTTCGGCGGCGCGCTGAGCCAATGCGCCGCCACGGCGGGCGATCAATTCAACACGATGCCCCGCAGCACGAAACACTTCCATGCAGAACATCGTTTGACGCTCGCCACCGCGCCAGCCTTTCTCGAAGTTCAGTTGCAGGATATTCATGTGGGGCGTCGATCGTCGTTGCCGGTGTGCCAGGCGGCATTATAAGGATCGACGCCGGCAATCATGATGATGCCTTCGGCGTAATCTCGCGAAACCGCACGGTGTTGACGACCACGGCCAGAAACGCGCACAGCGATGCCACCAGCAGCGCCGTCCACGGCCCATGCAAGGCGCCGCTCAGGCTGAACGCGATTGCCACGAACGCCGCCCCCATGCTTTGGCCGAAGACCCGCGTTGTTGCCTGCAAACCGCCCGCCGCGCCACTGCGATTGCGCGGCGCCGGCGAAATCATGGCGCGATTGTTCGGCGTCTGGAAGAAGCCAAAGCCCAGTCCGGCCAGCAGCATGGCGCTCATGATCAGAACATTCGAGGCCGTGTCGGGCATGAACGCCAACGTGAGCAAGCCGATCGTCATGGCAAGCGCGCCCATGCCGCTCAGGAGCGCAGCGGAATACTTGTCGCTCAACCGGCCTGCCAGAATGGCGATGAGCGCAGTTCCCGCCGGCCAGGCGCCCATCAGCAGCCCGATCTCGATGTACGGGCGATGCAGGGTGTTCTGGAAATAGAACGGCAACGACACATAGGCGCACATCTGGGCCGCGAAGGTGAGGGACGAAGCGCCGACGGCAAAGGCGACCGCCTTGATGCGCAGCAGGTCGATGGGCACCAGCGGCGCCGTTTGATGACGGCAACGATGCATGAGCATCACGCCCGCCACCATCGCGACCAGGATCAGCCCGAGGCCTTGCAACAGATTGCCGCCGAGATTATCGACGCCGGTAATGAAGACGCCGAACACGATCATGCTGAGCAGCGCGGTTTGCCAATCGAAGCGCACATTTACCCTTGGCACATCCGGAAGGAAGCGCACGCCGAACAGCGCCAGCAAGCCGAACGGCACGTTGATGGCGAAGATCCACGGCCAGTGCGCCACCGAAAGGATGGCCGACCCCAGCGTGGGCCCCAGCACCGACATCACCGCCACCGTGGTGGCGTTGATGCTCATGCCCATCCCGAGCTTGCTCAAGGGGTATATGTTGCGCACCAGGCCGCCCATGAGACACATCAGCGCGGACGCCCCCACCCCCTGCGCGACGCGCGCGATCGTGAGGGTTTGCAGGGAGTTGGCCATGGCACAGCCGAGCGACGCCATGGTGAACAGTGCCAGGCCCATGGCAAACATGCGGCGAAAACCGATACGCTCGGCCAGCGCCGAGAACGGCAGCAAGAGCGCCACCACGGCCACGTTATAAGCGTTGACGATCCAGACGGCAGCGGCCGCCGAGGTATTCAAGTCCTTCGCGATGGCTGGCAGCGCCACGTTGGCGATCGTGGCATCGAGCACCGAGAGGCTGATGCCGATCATCACCGTGGCCACGGCATAGTGGCGGCGCGGTGTGGGCAAGCCTTCGTACGGCTTGGGCTTGGGAGGCGCTTCGGGCTTGGCGTCGGCCTTCGGCTCAGCCTTGGGATCAGTGCTCGCTTCAGCCTTGAACTCGGGCGCCGACGCGCCAATCCCTACGGGCGGTATGTCACCCTCGGGTTTGTCGTCCGGCCCCGCGCTCACGACTTTTTGACCGGACGGCGCCAGCCTTCAATGGTGACCTGTTTCGCACGCGACACCGTGAGCTTGTCCGCCGGTGCGTCGCGTGTGAGCGTGGTGCCGGCACCCAGCGTTGCACCCCGACCCACCGTGACCGGTGCGACCAACTGCGTATCGGATCCGACGAAGACGTCGTCTTCGATCACGGTGACGCTTTTGTTCACGCCGTCATAATTGCAGGTAATGGTGCCAGCGCCGATGTTCACGCGCGCGCCGATCTGCGCGTCGCCCAGATAGGCCAGATGATTGGCCTTGCTGCCGTCGCCCAGACGCGTCTTTTTAATCTCGACGAAATTGCCCACGTGGGTTTCAGCGCCAAGGTCGGCACCGGGACGCAGGCGGGCATAAGGCCCGATGCGCGCATCCCGATCGACGCGTGCGTCGTGCAGGTGGCTGAACGCTTCAACGTGGGTACCGCGGCCCAGCGTAACGTCACGCAGCACGCAATGCGGGCCGATGCGCACGCCGTCGGCCAAGGTGACATTGCCTTCGAAAACGCAGCCCACATCAATGAACACATCCCGCCCACAGGTGAGCGTGCCCCGCACGTCGAAGCGGGCCGGATCGGCCAGCGTGACGCCGGCTTCAAGCTGCCGGCGCGCTTGTTCATGCTGCCAGCGACGTTCGAGTTCGGCTTGTTGCACGCGGCTGTTGACGCCAAGGGTTTCCCACCCGGCCGCAGGCTGCGCGGCGCCCACCGGCACGCTGTCGGCCACCGATAAGGCGACCACGTCGGTGAGGTAGTACTCGCCCTGCGCGTTGTTGTTATCGATGCGTGCAAGCCATTGCTTGAGTTTCGCCGTGGGCGCACACAGGATCCCGGTATTGACCTCATCGATGGCACGCTCGGCGTCCGACGCGTCCTTGTGCTCGACGATACGTTGCACCTGGCCGTCATTGCCACGCACGATGCGGCCATATCCGGTGGGATCGGTGAGCGTTTCGGTCAGCACGGCCATGCCCGGTCCACGCGCCACCAGCAGGTTGCGCAACGTATCGGGCTGCACCAGCGGCACGTCGCCATATAGCACCAGCGTGGCGTCGTCGGCACCGTCGCCTTCAAGCAATGCCGGCACCGCTTGCTGCACCGCGTGGCCAGTGCCGTGCTGCGGTTGCTGCACGACGAATTCCAGACCGGGTTCACCTTGGAACGCTTCGCGTACACGCTCGGCGCCGTGGCCGATCACCACGACGATGCGCGCCGGATCGAGTTGCCGGGCGCTGTCCAGCACATGCGCCAGCATCGGCTTGCCGGCCAGCGTGTGAAGGACTTTGGGGAGATCGGACTGCATGCGCTTGCCGAGGCCGGCCGCGAGAATGACTACGTTGAGCATGTGAAAGAAGCGTCTGGAAAATGAAGAATCAGGAGGTCTTGTGAGCGGCCGTCTTGCGGGCCGTGGCTTTGCGTGCAGCCGGTGCACGCTTGGCGCTTGCGGGCTTGGCTGCGCCTTTCTTCGCCGCAGCCGGCTTGGCCGTGGCAGGTTTGGCGCGAGCCGCTTTTGCCGTGCTGCGCGGCGATGCGGTAGGCGACGCACCTGAGCCCGATGCTGTGTTGCTCGATGTCGTGCCGGCTTGCTTGCTACCGCTCGCCTTCGAGGCGGCCGACTTCGCACCACTTGCACGCCCTGCTGCGCCGCCCGCAGGCTTGACGCCCGCCGTCTGCGGCATGGAGGCGGCCGTTGCGGCAGCGATGTTTGAAAACTGCTGCTGCAGCATGTCCCACCACGCTTGTGCGGCATTGGACGTTTGAGCGGTGGCGTCGCCTGCTGCCTGGCTGGTGGCCTGTGCGGCGGCTTGCCCCGCCTGCGCGGCAGCCTGGCTGGCTTGCGCTGCGGCATCGCCCGCCGCCTGCGACCAGGCTTGGTCGGAACGGTTGCCGCCATCGCTGCCTGGCGCACCCGTGCCCGCGCCTACTGTTGCGCCCGGCTGCCCAAAACCGCCAAAACCCGGGAACCCGCCCGCAGCAGCAGCACCGCTTGGGGCAGCACCCGAATCCGAGCCGCTGTGCGCAGTGCCGGACGCCTGATGCGGCGCGCTCGCCGCAGCGGACTTGGCCTGCGTCTTGGGCGCCGGGCGCAAGCCCAGCACCACTTCGAGGGGCGATGCGGGCGTATCGCCACTGGTGCGATCCGTGCTCGACAAACTATCGGCAAACGAGCGCAGTGTGGCGATCGTCGACCGCTGCACTTCCATACCCTGAATGGTGCTGGAGAGCATGGACAAATTCATGCGCAGCCACCCTTCGACCGAGCGCAACTCCGAGATACGGCGCTCAAGATCTTCCAGGTTCATGGGAGGCGTCATGGGCAGCGATTGCGCGAGCCCACCGGGACCGGTAAGACCGGCCCAAGCCTGTCGCATCATCTCCATGCTCGCCATGAGCGGGTTTCCGGACAGGTCCGAATGCTGGCCCATTCCGGGCAAGACAAAGGGATTGTTGTTAGGCATGCTCATGGTCGTCTCCTTGATTCACCCTACAAGGTAACGAATGACTAGCGAGGCCGCAACTGATTGTTCTCGACGCGGACGTGATCGCCCGAGGCAAATTGCACTTGGTCGCCATTGAACGTGCGGGTCGAGCCGTCGCTCATCTTCACCGTCGTCTCATAACGGATCACGGTGGGCTGCTCGCTCACGCGGTCCTGGATCTCCCGGCCGGCCAACGCGCCACCGATGGCGCCAACCACCGTAAGGGCATCGCGACCGCTGCCGCCTCCGAACTGATTACCGATCACACCGCCCGCCACACCACCGGCGACGGTACCGATGATGTTGTTGCTGTCGCGGCGCTGGCCAGACGGTACACGCACTTCACGCACGCGTTCGACCACGCCGCACGTGGCGCAGTCGCCGGCAGCTGGGGTGCCGGTGGACGTGGACTTGGCAGGCGCACTCGATCCGGTTGCTGTGGATTTTGCGGGGGTGGTGGACGTCGACGTTGCAGCGATCTTCTTCGGCGCCTCGGGCGGCACCTTGCCGGTGGCGGCAGATTCGATGGCAGGATTATCCGTGCTGCGTGCCCAAGGCGTGGGCAACCAGCCCAGTACAGCCGCAACGGCAACGCCGCTGAACAAGATCACGCAGACCGCAGCGGTGGCGACCAGGGGATGGATGCCGCGCTCGCGCGGCTGAAACGAATTGGGGGTGGACATGGCAGGCCTCCTCGAAGTTGCCGTGCTTCGGTATAGCACCGCCCTGGGGTTTCGGTCTGTTGCGAAGGTGACCGTTTGCAAAGCCTGGTGTGGCGCGCGCTTATCGTCATCATGTTCTGGGACAATGACGGGATGAGCAAACCGCTTTCACTTCCCGAACTCGAACGCGCCATCAACTACTGGCGCAACCAGATCCCCGCGACCGGCGAGGAGTCGCGTCTATGCGCCCAGGCGGCCGCCTTGGCCGAGCCCTACGCCTTGATGATCGTGGGTCATTTGCGCGATCTGTCGATCGACGATCTCTCGCCGAAGGCCCGTGCGGCCTTCGATGAAGCCAATGCGCGAGATACCTCGCGTGCCGCGCCCACTGCTGAAACGCTTACAACAACGCCTTGATGTCATGCTCCAGCGCGGGCGCGCCGATGGTGTTGTTGGCCAACACGCGAGCGCTGCCCTCTCGGTCGAGGATGTAGAACGCTGCCGTGTGGTCCATGCTGTAGTTCGTGCTCGACCCCGCGGCCCGGGCGTAATACGCCTTGAACGAATCGGCGGTTTGCTTGAGCGCTTGCGCATCGCCGCGCAGGCCCAGAAAGCGCGGGTCGAACGCCGTCACATATTGCTTGAGCACTTCTTGCGTGTCGCGATCGGGATCGACCGTAATCATCAGCACTTGAACCTTGTCCGCATCGGGCCCCAGGTTTTTCATGACTTGAGCAAGTTCGGCCAGCGCCGTGGGGCATACGTCCGGACACTGCGCAAAGCCGAAGAACGCCACGACCACTTTGCCCTTGAAGTCGTCGATGGTGCGCAACTGCCCGTTGTGATCGGTCAGGCGTAAGCCCCGACCCAGATTGGTGCCCGAGATGTCCGATCCCTGGAAGCTGGGCTTGGACGGGCCGCACCCGGCCGCCAGGGCCATGACCGACACGGCCACGGCGGCACGCAAGACAACGCGGCGCGCAGGAGAAACAACAACCATGGAGAACTCCGTCGGCCGGCTCAGCGCAGCAGGCCGACCCAGTGATCGGCCAGCAATGCGCCAAACAACAGCGAGAGATAAAGGATGGAAAAGCGGAAGAGCTTGCGCGCCAGGGCATCGCTGTACTCGCGATACAAGCGCCAGGCGTAGTAGATGAACATGCCGCCCAGCACGAGGGCGCACGCCAGGTACAGCACACCGCTCATGCGGATCACATACGGCATGAGCGTGGTCGCCAGCAGCGCAAAGCTGTAGAGCAGGATGTGCAGGCGCGTGAACTGCTGGCCGTGCGTCACGGGCAGCATGGGCAAGCCCGACTTGATGTAGTCGTTGTTGCGGTACAGCGCCAGCGCCCAGAAGTGCGGCGGCGTCCAGATGAAAATAATGAGGACGAGAATCCAGGCCTCGGCCGGCACCGCGTTGGCAATGGCGGCCCAACCCAGCGCAGGCGGCATGGCGCCGGAAAGCCCGCCAATAACGATATTTTGCGGGGTGCGGGGCTTGAGGATCACGGTGTAGATCACCGCATATCCCACAAAGGTGGCGAAGGTGAGCCACATCGTGAGCGGATTGACGCCGAAATACAGCACGAACATCCCGGAGCCACCGAGCAGCCCGGAGAGCGCCAGCACCTGGGTGGAGGTGATCGTGCCGCGCGCGGTGGCACGCCGCGCCGTGCGCAACATGCGGGCGTCCACTTCCTGCTCGATCAGACAATTGATCGCGAAGGCCGCCGCTGCGAGCAACCAGATGCCCAGCGTGCCAAACGCCACCCGCGACAAATCCGGCAGCCCCGGCGCGGCCAGGAACATGCCGATCACCGCGCAAAAAACGGCAAGTTGGGTCACGCGAGGCTTGGTCAGCACCAGATACTGGCGCAGCAAGCCCGGCTGGGAGGCAGCGAGAGTGTTCATGACGCTATTTTAGACGCCATTCGCTGGCACGACGTCGCGCATGGGCGCGCGGCCGGCGGTCGCCAGGCGTACCAGCAGGGTCGTGCTCGCCAGAACCAGGCCGGCCGCACCGCCGTTATGCAGCACGGCAATCAGCAGCGGCCACTGGAAGAAGATGGTGGTGAGCCCCGTAAACAGTTGCGCGAGCAGCAATGCCAGCACCAGCGTGGCGGGGCCTTTCAACCCCGGCTCGGCGCGCATGCGCCAGGCCAGAATGCCGACGAAGGCGAAGACGAAGAACGCAAAGTTGCGGTGCACCCAATGAATCGCGGTGAGTGCCGTCTGCGAGATCATTTCGCCCGACGGAAGTTCGCCCAGCGCCCGGATGAGCGAGTAGCCTCCGTGGAAATCCATGGGCGGCACCCATTCGCCATGGCACATCGGGAAATCCATGCAGGCCAGCGCTGCGTAGTTGGTGCTCACCCACCCGCCCAACGCGATCTGCATCATCAGGATCACAAAAGCGGCGATCATCCAGGGCCGCCACCGGGCGGCCGCGGCCGCGATCGGCAGGTGCGAACGCTCGCGCGCCGCGAGCCACGTCATCAAGGCGAGCAGCAACATGCCACCCATCAAGTGGGCGGTCACCACCACCGGCATCAACCGGTGCGTGACCGTCCAGGCGCCGAAGGCACCCTGCACGCACACGGCCACCAGCGTACCCACGGCCAATGCCGGGCTACGCCCCAATTGCTTGCGGTAGCGCCACGCCATATAGGTGAACGCGATGATGAGCAGGCCCAGCAGCGAACCCACATAGCGGTGGATCATCTCGATCCAGGCCTTGGAGAGCGTGACGGGGCCATACGGCATATCTTGTGTGGCGGCATGAATATCGCCCATCGCACCGATCGGCGTCACCGAGCCATAACAGCCCGGCCAGTCGGGGCAGCCCAGGCCCGAATCGCTCAGGCGCACGAACGCGCCGAACATTATGAGGTCCAGGGTCAGAAACCAGGTAATGAACACCAGTTTGCGATAGCGGGAAATCATGCGGTCCATCGCGGATCAACCAATACGGGAGTTGGAAATGAGTTTGCGCACGTCGTTGCGCACTTCGACGGGGTCGGCTTCGTCGGGAAACTGCTGCATGAGATGACCCAGCGGATCGATCATCCAGATCGGACCATCCAGTTCATCGGCCACGGTCACCGTCGAGGCGGCCGCAGGGCCTGCACCCAACAGGAACGGTGCCAGATCGGCAGGCTTGCCGCGCACCATCACCGTGCCCTTGTAGGCGTCGAGCACTTTCTGCGGCACCGGCGCATTATCGGTGATGAACCACACCCGCATCAGACGATCCACGTTCTTGCCCAGGCTGGCGTGCGTGTTGCGGATGATGAAGAGCTTGCGGGCACAGGATTCGGGGCACTCGGCCTCGTCGGCAGCGGCAAGTACCCAGCGACCGCGCAGGGCGTTCAGGTCGTAGGGTTTGCCGTCCAGCGTGGCCAGGGGCATCTCGGCCGGGCCGGGTATCGGACGCTGCGGATCGACCAATTGGCCGTAGGCGCCCGAATCGGTGGGCCACCATTGCGGATTGAAATACACCACGAATGCCGCCACGATCGGCGCCAGACTGACCAGAAAGACCGCAATCATCGGCGCGAGTGAGCGGCGCGGACGCGAGGTGGGCTGAGGGGCGGAAGACACGGCGGGCAGTTCCTGCTATCGGTTCGAGGCAATCTTGGTTAATCAGGGCTGGCGGCACGCCGGCGGCGCCATGCGCGCACCAATACGACCAGCCAGGCAATCGCCGCGATGGCGGCAAACGCAAACCATTGCAGGGCGTACCCCTGGTTCTGGTTGTAATCCACCGACGGCTGCGGCCAATCGCGAGACAGCCCCGGCGCATCGGGTGCCAACTGCTGCAGCACCGCCGGTACCAAGGTAAGCCCTGTGGCGCGCGCGTAATCGTCGAGTGCGAGGTTCTGCACCTTGGGAAACGTGCCGTCCGGCGCGGGAAGGCGTGGGGGCAGTGTAGCCGCTGCGCCCATCCCCCACAGTTCGAAGAGCCGCGGCACGTGCGTCACCAGCTCGCCGCTGGCCATCTGCTCGCCTGGGGGTGCGGGGGGAAACGGCGGCTGCGGCTGGCCGGGTACGGCGCGCGCCACCCAGCCACGCAGCACCAGCACGGCCACATTTCGCGAGGCATCCAGCACCAGCGGCGTCGCCAGCCAGAAGCCCGGGCGGCCATCGTGGTTGCGGTTTTCGAGCACCACCGTCAGATCGTCGCGCCACTGCCCCACCGCGCGCGCAGGGCGCCACGGCGTCAATGCCGCAGGCGGTACGTCGGCGCCAAGCGTGAGGGGCGGCTGCACGCGACCCGCCTCGATCGTGTGCAGCGTGGCGCGGCGCTCATCGGCGCGTTTCAATTGCCATCGGCCCAGCGACGCCAGCAGCACCACGGCCAGCGCGAGCAATACCAGCGCGGCCAGCGTGCGAGAAATCGAGTGAGGTCGTGCCATGTCTGCAATAATTCCGTCTTTATCGGAGGCCGTCATGCGTATCGTCGTCGTTCTGGCCTTCATCGGCATATTGGCCAGCCTGGCATCCGCCCTGGTCTATCTGATGAAAGATCAAGGTAAGACCAATCGCACCGTCAACGCATTGACCGTGCGCATCGGCATGTCGGTCGTGCTGTTTCTGTTCGTCCTGTTCGCCCACCACATGGGCTGGATCGAGAGCACGGGACTTAGATGAGCGCCCAGCGGCAAGGTTCCTGATGGCTGGATCGCGTTTGGACCGGATCCCGGCGTCGCGTCGGGCAAATTCCGCGCGGCACGCCTGGATGCCGCACGGCGCGTGAGCCAGGCGCATTGCACGCCTGCGCCCGTAAGACCAGGCGCGGCACCGACAGGCGCCACGCCATAGCGCGTCACATCAGAACCAATAAACAAACAAGTACAGCCCCAGCCACACCACGTCCACGAAGTGCCAATACCAGGCAGCGGCCTCGAACCCAAAGTGGTTATCGGCCGTGAAGTGGCCCTTCATCAGGCGGATGAGCATCACCGTCAGCATGATGGCACCCATGATCACATGGAAGCCGTGGAAACCGGTCAGCATGTAAAACAGCGAGCCGAAAGCGCCCGAGTTGAAACGCAGGTTGAGCTCGGTATAGGCGTGGTGGTACTCGTACGCCTGCACGCCGACGAAGATGAAACCCAGCAGCACCGTGGCCGCCAACCAGAACGTGGTCTTGCCGCGGTGATTTTCGCGCAGCGCGTGGTGGGCGATGGTCAGCGTGATACCCGAGGTCAGCAGCAGCGCCGTGTTAATTGTGGGCAGCCAGAACGGGCCCACGCTCTGGAACTGCTCGACCACGCCGGCGGGGCCGAAATTGGGCCACACGGCATTGAAGTCGGGCCACAACAGAAGCTTGTGATCCAGGTCGCCCAGCCACGGCGTGGTGATAGTGCGCACATACCAGAGCGCGCCGAAGAAGCCGGCGAAAAACATCACTTCAGAGAAGATGAACCAGCTCATGCCCCAGCGGTAGGACACGTCGATACGCTTGCTGTAGAGCCCTTGCTGCGCTTCACCGATGGAGTCGGCAAACCAGTAGAACATCACGGTGATCAGGCCCAGGAAGCCGACCAGCACGCCCCACTTCGCCAGGCTGACACCGTTGATCCAGGCCGCGGCGCTCACGCCGATCACAAGCAGCGTCAAGGCCATGCGTACCGGGTGACCGGAGTCGGCCGGGACGTAGTAGTAAGGTGCCTCGTTGCCTTGAACCGAGTGGCTTGCACTCATGATGTTCTCCCTGCTCTCGAAGAGTCTTTATTGTAGGTGTCAGCTCAGGCTGGCGACCGCAAAGCGGACGATGGTTACCAGCACAACAACAAAAATGATGCCGCCCAATATCCCGGCAATGATGAGATGCACGGGATTGAGGCGGCCGATGTCTTCCTGATATCCGGCGCCCTTGCGAACGCCGAAGAATCCCCACAGTACCGCTTTCAGCGTCTGGACGAAGCTGAGTTTGCGACGTGAGAGCTCCCGGATATCGTCGGTCATGTCGGCGTATTCCTAGCGCCCGGCCATGCCGGCGAAGCCCGCGAAGATCTCGGTGCCGCGAAACAGCGTCCACGCGAAGATGGCCACCACCACGACCGCCAATACGGTGAGCGCGATGCGGTTCTTGCGGCGTTGTTCGGTCGTCAGGGCCACGGCGATTCCTAAAAGCGTTATTTGACTTCGGGCGGGGTTTCGAAGGTATGGAACGGCGCCGGCGACGGCACGGTCCATTCCAGTCCTTCGGCGCCTTCCCACGGTTTGGCGGGAGCCAGCTCACCCTTGCCGGCGTAGCAGCGCAACACGGCCCACAGGAAGATCAGCTGCGACAGGCCAAACCAGAACGCGCCGATCGTGGCCACCTGGTGGAAGGTGGTGAACTGCGCGGCATAGTCGGCATAGCGGCGCGGCATGCCGGCCAGGCCCATGAAGTGCATGGGGAAGAACGTGACGTTGAACGAAATCAGCGACGACCAGAAGTGGAACTTGCCCAGTTTCTCGCTATACATGCGGCCGGTCCACTTGGGCAACCAGTAATACGTGCCGGCAAAGAGGGCGAACAACGAGCCTGCCACCAGCACGTAGTGGAAGTGCGCCACCACGTAATAGGTATCGTGCACCTGGATATCGATCGGCGCGACGGACAGAATCAATCCGGTAAAGCCGCCCATCGTGAACACGAAGATGAAGCCCACCGCGAACAGCATCGGGGTCTCGAACGTCATCGAGCCGCGCCACATGGTGGCGATCCAGTTGAACACCTTCACACCCGTGGGGATGGAGATCAGCATGGTGGCGTACATGAAGTACAGCTGGCCCGTGACCGGCATCCCGGTGGTGAACATGTGGTGCGCCCACACGATGAACGACAGCACGGCGATGGACGCCGTGGCGTACACCATCGAGGCATAACCGAAGAGCTTCTTGCGGGCGAAGGCGGGCACGATGGCCGAGACGATGCCGAACGCCGGCAAGATCATGATGTACACCTCGGGATGCCCGAAGAACCAGAAGATGTGCTGGTACAGCACCGGATCGCCACCAGCGGCGGCATTGAAGAAGCCCGTGCCGAAGTGACGATCGGTGAGCACCATCGTGATGGCGGCGGCCAGCACGGGCAGCACGGCGATCAGCAGGAAGGCGGTGATGAGCCAGGTCCAGCAGAACAGCGGCATCTTCATCAACGTCATGCCCGGCGCGCGCATGTTGAGGATCGTGACGATGATGTTGATGGCGCCCATGATCGAGGAGGCGCCCATGATGTGCATCGCAAAAATGGCGAGGTCCATCCCGGGCCCCATCTGCAATGACAGGGGCGCGTAGAGCGTCCATCCCGCAGCGGTGGCACCCCCCGGCACGAAGAACGACAGCGTGAGCATGAGGCCGGCGACCGGCAACAGCCAGAAGCTGAAGTTGTTCATGCGGGCAAAGGCCATGTCCGACGCGCCGATCTGCAGCGGAATCATCCAGTTGGCGAAGCCCACGAAGGCCGGCATGATCGCGCCGAACACCATGATCAGGCCGTGCATCGTCGTGAACTGGTTGAAGAGTTCGGGCCGGAAGAACTGCAGGCCCGGCTCGAACAACTCGGTACGCAGCAGCAACGCCAGCGTGCCGCCTTCGAGCAGCATGGTGAACGAGAAGATGAGATACATCGTCCCGATATCTTTGTGGTTCGTGGCAAACAACCACCGGCGCCAGCCCGTGGGGGCACCGTGGTGATGATCATCATGACCGTGGCCGTGACCGTGGCCCGGCGATACGTGGTCGACTGGGACGCTGCTCATGGTGGACTCCTTCCTGCTGGATGCCGGCTTCAGTCCATGAAGCCGGCAATCATTTCTATTACTTATGGATGTCGGCGGATGGGGCGCGCACTCAGCGCGCGGCAGTCACGTCGGCAGGCTGCACCACAGGGTCCTGACCCTTGCCCGCATTGCCCCAGGCATTGCGGGTGTACGTAATGGCGGCGGCGATCTCAACATCGTTCAACTGACCGCCGAACGCGGCCATTGCCGTGCCTGGACGGCCGTTGAGCACCGTCTTGATCTGCTCGGCCTTGGGTCCCAGCACGGTTTTGTCTCCGTCCAGTGCCGGGAAAGCGCCGGGCAAACCTTTACCGGTGGCCTGGTGACAGGCCACGCAGTTTGCGCCGTAGACCTGTTCGCCGCGGGCGACCAGTTCTTCTTTGGTCCACTCTTTGGTGGGATCGTCGGCGTTGGCCGACATCAGCTTCTTCTGCTCTTCGGCCCAGGCGTCGTAGTCGGCTTGCGACTTGACCTCGACCACGATCGGCATGAACGCATGATCCTTGCCACAGAGCTCGGCGCACTGACCGCGGAAGAAGCCGGTTTTTTCAGCGCGGAACCAGGTATCCCGCAGGAAGCCGGGGATGGCATCCTGCTTGACGCCGAATTCGGGCACCATCCAGGAGTGGATGACGTCGGCCGCGGTGAGCACGATGCGGACCTTCTTGTCCACCGGCACCACGAGCGGCTTGTCCACTTCCATCAGGTAGAACTCGCCCTTCTCTTCGCGGTTTTCGATCTGCGCGCGCGGCGTGGACAAGGTTGACAGGAACTTGACGCCGTTGGCCGCGCCGTCGATGTATTCGTAGCCCCACTTCCACTGGTAACCCGTGACCTTGACGGTCAGATCGGGGCTGGAGGTGTCCTTCATGGCCACAACCGTGCGCGTGGCGGGCAGTGCCATGGCGATCACGATGATGAAGGGAATGACCGTCCAGGCGACTTCGACGCCGAGATGCTCATGGAAGGTCGCGGCCTTGGCACCACGCGATTTGCGGTGCGCCCAGATCGAGTAGAACATCACGCCGAACACGCCGACGAAGATCACCATACAGATGCTGAGCATCATCCAGTGAAGCCAGACGGCATCGCGCGCAATCGATGTGACGCCTTCGTGCAGGTTCAGCTGATTGACGCGTGGGCCGCCGGGCATGTCTTTGACCTGGGCGACGGCGACGCTGCCAACCAGCAGCGCACAGGTGCCCAGTACCCCTCTCAACTTCTTCATGCTGACCTCGAATTACGGCGCTTTTTTATTTCGTGTTGCGCCGGTGGATGCCGGCGTGTCTCCCCACGGAAGCGCACAATTATTGGACGGCAGGAACGCAAGGCTATAGAGCATCCTCGTAGACCTGCACGAATCACAGCTAAAACGGCAGGATTATAGCGGACAGGCAACGGGAAGTGACGAGCCTCTTGAAGGCGGGCTGAACCGTCCCCATGAGCCAACCCACGTGCCCATCGCATGCACTAAACTCCGGCCATGTCGACTTCACACCCTCTGGCGCGCCGCGACGCGCTCACGGAACTGTACGCCCAATTGAACGCCCGCGCCCAGGAAGCGCCGCCCGAACGCGCCCATAGGCTGTGGATCGGCGGCCAAGTGTGCGGTTGGGCAACGGATGCGGCCTGGGATGCGCTGCGCCAGGTGCCCGGCGTGGTCGCGCAGGACGGCGCGTTGCACATTGGCGCGGCGCTCGCGCCCGGCCCGCAACTCGACGCGCTTCTGGCCGACGTGGCCGATACGATGCGGCAGGCGCAATGCCTGCGCGGCTGGCGTAACGAGTTGCTGGACGTATGCACGGAGGCCGGCGAGGTGATCGGCGCCATCGAACGCGCGGCCTCACGACCCCTGGCGTTGTGTACGCGTGCCGTGCATTTGAATGCCTGGACGCCCGATGGCCGCCTGTGGATCGCCCGCCGCGCGATGAGCAAGTCCACCGACCCAGGCATGTGGGACACCTTGGTGGGCGGCCTGGTCTGCACGGGCGAACCGCTGGACGAAGCACTGGTGCGCGAGTGCGACGAGGAAGCAGGCCTGTCGCCCGAGCATCTCGCCCATCGCTCCCCGCTGCGAACCATCCTGCGCATGCACCGGCGCCTGCCCGAGGGCTACCAGGTTGAAGACGTGCTGGTAAGCGACTGCGTGCTGGCAGCCCATGTGCAACCGGCCAATCGTGACGGCGAGGTCTCCGAGATCATGCATGTGGATGTGGACACCGCCATCGAGATGGTGCAGGCCGGCGAATTCACCCTCGAAGCCGCTCTGGTGATCGTCGAAGACATCATGCGTATCGACGCGGCGGGCTGAAGCGGCGGGTGGCGCTCGCCGCGCCGCCTTTCAATCAGCCCTGCTGCCCCGAAAACTGCCGCCACACCTCGATGGCGCGCAGCCGTTGCTTCGCCACCTTTTCGATCCGTTCGCGCAGATCGGGATCGCGCGCCAGCAGCGCGCGGAAGTCGCGCTCCGAGAGCATCAGCAACCGGCTGTACCCCAGCGAGGTGACGATGGGCACGAGATCCTCCTTGCCCAATAGCGCCAATTCGCCGAAAAACTCGCCGCTGCCAAGCTCGGCATCGGTGCCGTCCGGCAGGTGCACCGTGACCGCGCCGGATGCCACAAAGCACATCTCCATTGCCCCCTTCGACAGAATCGGCTGGTCGGGTAGCGCAAGGCGTGGCCTGAGCAGGCGACTGATGGCGCGCAGCGAATCCGCGCTCAGGCCTTCGAAGAGCGGTACACGCTGAATCAGATCGGCATTGCCGAGCTCGATATCCAGCGGCGGGTGCGTATCGATGTGCCGCCAGCGGTCTTTCAACTGCGCCATCAGATCGGCATAGACCTCGCCGCTGATCAGAAATTGATCGAGCATGTCGCGGTAGCGCATGCGTTCCAGCTCGCGCGCCACGCGGCCCAGATAGCTCTCCTGCAGCCACAGCGCATACGCGGGGTATTGCAGATCGAGGGCCTGGAGGGCGTTTTCGATCATATCCAGCCGCCGCTGGTGGATCTCGACGATGCGTTGCGCAGCGGCCTCGCCGAGCAACGGCTGAATCTGCTCGCGCGTAAAGCTGCACAGGCGCTGCGCGACCGATCGCTTGGTGCGCAGATTGACGAACCGTTGCCCCAGTTCGCGCGCCAGCCAATGCTGGAAGCCAAACATATAGTGCACCCGCAACGCCAGACGAAACCCGCGCGAATACCGCACGTCGTGGGCGATCGCGGCCTCGAAGCCTTCCAGCCCGCCGGTGCGGATGGCGTCTTCGAGACGTTCGGCGCGCGCCAGCAACGTTTCGGCGGTACGCCAGTCGACCAGTTGCGCCTTCAGGATGTCGAAGAACATTTCCGTTTCGCGCTGCGCCACGATGGCCAGGCCCACACTGACGCGTTGCGCTTCGGACATATGCGCCACCTGCGCATCGTGCACACTCGCCAGACTCGCGTCGAATACCGCATGGATGCGCGCCTGCGCCTCTGCGCCGATGTGCTCCCGGGCGGCAATCTCGTCGGTCTTGCCTTGCAGATCTTCGAGCGTGACCGTGAGCGCCTGATTACGAATGGTGCGCTCGATCGACGAGAGCTCGTTCAAACCCAACGTGCGTATCAAGGGCCGCAGGCTGATGCCGTTCACAAACAGCGTCAGCAACACATAACCGGTGGTGGCCACGGCGATGAACTGGCGCGCGTCCTCGGGCACGTTCTGCTGCTCGGTGACGGCCAGCGCCAATGCCAGCGACACCGCGCCGCGCAAGCCGCCCCACAGCATCACGGTTTTGTAGGGGTTACTCACCTTCGTGCCAAACCGCGTCATGCCCAGCAGCGGCAACAAACCGAATACAACGATTGCGCGTGCCACCAGCGTCACGACGAACAACACGCCGATCAGAAACACATCCTGCATCGTGGCATCGGCCATCAATTGCGGAATCAACATGGCCGCAAACAGGAAGATCAGCGAGTTGGCCCAAAAGCCGAACTGGCTCCACGCACTTTCAAGAAACTCGAACGTGGTGGGCGACATGCGCGTACGCCCGGTCGACCCCACCACCAGGCCGGCGATCACCGTGGCGACCACACCCGACACATCCAGGTAATGCTCGGAGACGTAAAACGAGAGATAGGCCAGCGTCAGCGTGAGCGTGATCTCGGCGGTAGGCCAGCCGCGCAGCCAGGAAAACAGATAGCAGGCAATGCGGCCCATGATGAAGCCCGCCAGACCGCCCCCGACGAAGTGAACGATGAAGTCGCCCGCAACATTGCCGGCCGAGACTTTTTCGCCACCACCCACAGCAGCCAGCAGCACGGAGTACAGCGCGATCGAGGCCGCATCGTTGAACAGGCTTTCGCCCTCGACGAGGGTCGTCAGGCGCTTGGGCGCCCCCACTTCCCGAAAGATGCCGACCACCGCGACCGGATCGGTCGTGGCCACGATGGCCCCCAGCAGCAGGCATACCAGCAGACTGTAGGACGACACCAACTGCAGCGCGAAGCCCACGACCACCGTGCACACCAGCACGGCCACGATCGCCATCATGAGGATGGGGCCAATATCATCCATCAGGCGCCGCACGTTCATCGCGAGTGCTGTTTCGAAGAGCAGCACCGGCAGGAAAACCGTGAGAAACGTCTCGGACGAGATCTCGAAGGTTTCGAGCGAATCGAGAAAATAGGCCAACGGCGGCGGCGCCCAGCCGTGCACATGCACGATGATGCCGAGCACGCAGCCGACGATGGCCAACAGCACCGAATACGGCAACTTCAAGCGGCCGGCAAGGGGCGGCATGAAGCACACCAGCGTCAACAAGCCCGCCAGCCCAAAAACAATAAACCCGACATTCATAATCGCGTGTCCAACCTTCCCTGGCTACACAGATCCCCGAGCCAAGGATACGGGATTTTTACGGGCGGCCATGCGCGCGCAGCACGTTTCGTTACGCAGACGGCGGCAGATTCGACGCGACGGCGCCGTTTTTTGAGTAACGTACGTTCCCGAGTCATTTTGCAGGAGCCCGAGTGGCTGCCGACGACCGCCGCCGGGATGCCGGCGCCCCCATATTGCTCGTTCAGATCACCGACTGCCACCTGCTGGCCGACGCGCACGCGGAACTGCGCGGCGTGCTGCCCGAGCACACGCTCGCGCAGGTGTGTGCGCAGATTGCGCGCGACGGGCATCAGCCGGACGTGCTGCTGGTAACGGGCGATATCGCCCATGATGGTTCAGAAGCCGCCTACCGGCGCTTTGCCGAGCGCGTGCAGGCGATGGCGCCCGTGATCCGCGTATTGCCGGGCAACAAGGATGACGGGGCGCAGTTGCGTGCAAGCTTGCGTGACTGGACCCCCAGCGTGACCGATGTGGGCAACTGGCGCATCGTCACGCTCGACTCGACCATTGCCGGTCAGGGCGGCGGCCGCCTGAGCGGCATCGAGTTCGCCAAACTGGACGCTGCCGTGGCGGACGCCGGCGAACGGCACATCCTCGTGGCGCTGCACCACAATCCGGTGCAGACCGACTCCACATTCGACGACCGCATGATGCTCGGCAACGCCCGCATTCTGCTGCAGCATCTGACCGCCTGGAGACAGGCGCGCGTGCTGATGTGGGGCCATGTGCATCAGGCCTTCGATTGCCGGCTCGACAACATGCGGATGCTCACCACCCCCGCCACATCGTTTCAATTCGCGATCCGCGACGGCCAAGTCGTGCAGGATGCGCAATCGCCCGGCTATCGGTGGTTGAAGCTATATGACGACGGATCGATTGCGACGAGCGTGGTGCGCGTGGACGGTAAGTAATGCTCGGCTTTCGCCTGCGGGCACCGGGCTTTCGCACGGGCACGCATCGGCGGCGCCCATAAAAATCGGGGCCCCCTGAGGGGCCCCGCAAGCACCCGTCTCATAGGGGAGGGGAAAGAGGAGAAGCCGAGACGGATGACAAGACAGCAGCGCAAAGCCTGAAGCTCACCACACGCTATCCACATCAAGTTAGGTGGTCTCGGGGGCGTTAAGTTTCCCGTTCCACGAAAAATTTCGGCCCGACTGTGTATCAATTTATGAAGCACCGGCTTCAAGACAAAAAAGTGCTGGTGGGGTCTGTCGCAGCCGGCGACCACCATGCAAAACGGGGATCCCTGGATCCCCGTCGTGGGTGTGCACCCTCGGCACCGCGCCTTATGCTGCCAATGCCACGCGCATTTTCTTCATCGCTGCCGATTCGATCTGACGAATCCGCTCGGCCGACACGCCGAACTCCTGCGCCAACTCGTGCAACGTGGCACCGCCATCGTCCTGCAACCAGCGGGCCTCCACAATGCGACGCGAGCGGTCGTCCAGCCCTTCCAAGGCATGCACCAACCCGGAGCCTTGCAGATCGTCGAACGCACGGCGCTCGAGCACATGTGTTGGCTCTTGCTGACCATCATCGGACAGGTAGGCCGACGGCGAGTAGCTGTCATCGTCATCGTCCTGATTGTCCATGGCCATATCGCGACCGGACAAGCGCACTTCCATCTCGCTGACATCCGTCGGGCGCACATTGAGCGTGCGCGCAATTTCGTCCACCTGCGAGGGATCAAGCGTTTGACCATCCGGACGCATGCTGCGCAGGTTGAAGAACAGCTTGCGCTGCGCCTTCGTGGTCGCCACTTTCACCATGCGCCAGTTGCGGATGATGTATTCGTGAATCTCAGCTTTGATCCAGTGCACGGCGAACGACACCAGGCGCACGCCGCGCTCGGGGTCGAAGCGCTTGACGGCCTTCATCAGGCCCACATTGCCTTCCTGAATCAGGTCGGCGTGCGGCAAGCCATAACCGAGATACTGGCGCGACACGGACACGACCAGTCGCAGGTGCGAGAGCACCAGCTCGCGGGCGGCGTTGACGTCTTCGCTGTCGCGCAGGCGGCGGCCCAACGACGTCTCCTGCTCTTGCGAGAGCATGGGCAGACGGTTGACGGCCGAAATATAGGCGTCGATCGTGCCAAGGGCGCCGGGATTGGCGATCGCCATTGCCAGGGCGTTATTGGACACGGTCAACGAATGCGATGCAGGCTGCATGGTTTGAGCCTCCGAAAAGCAAGCTGTAGTACTCATTGAGTTTATCTTAGCACTCCGCAATTGTGAGTGCTAATAGGACCGTTGCGCCGCACCAAAGTTCACCCGATGGGATTAAATCGAGCGGCGGCTCCAGGCTCAAAATCCGTGCTGCACCAGCCTGAACTTGGTGGCGTCGTCGGCCGGCCGCACAAACAGGGCGCCCCGCGGATCCATGAACACCTGATAACGCGCGCCGTCGAACATCGGCATGTAAGCCCCGCTTCCGAACACCACGTCCACAAACGGCAGCCAATTCGGGAACCTGCGGCGCAGGGTACCCAGATCCGGCACCGTCCAGTCATCGAGGGGATAGACCGTGCGCGTGCCGGTCCGTTCCTGCTCGATATCGCTATAACGTCCCGACACCCGTTCCAGACGATACAGCGGCGGCAAGCCCGCCATCAGCGCCGGCAACCGCCAACGCAGCACCCGGCCTTCGATTTGCCATTGATCGCCGGCGATCGCGTAGTCGCGTGCGCCGACGTGGGGCACCGTGGCCGTCATGGTGTAACGCTGTGGCCCGTCTTCCTTCAACACGATCTGGGCGACCGGCGCATCGTCGGTCAGACGCAGAAACTGGAAAATCGACAGGGCAAGCAGCAGGCACACGCCGCCTAGCGCCAGCAATAGCAAGCCGATGAAACGCCGAATCGGACGAAATCGGAATGTCTTGCGCCCGGCAGCGTCGCGCGGCCCGCCGCGCCCGAACAGCATCATCAATCCCGGCAGAAACACGATAGCCGCTGCCAGAACGACCCACAGGTATGGCGCAAGACCGTTGATCACCGACTGACACTCCGAGGGATGACTGGCCGGTCAGTATAGGTCAGCCGTTTACGCCAAGACGCTCCGCATGAAAGCGGATGTGATCATCCATGAACGTGGAGATGAAGTAGTAGCCGTGGTCGTAATCGGCATGACGGCGCAGTGTGAGCGGCTGGCCGGCGGCAGAACAAGCGGCCGCAAAGGCGTCCGGATGCAGTTGTGTAGGCAGGAATTGGTCGGCTTCACCCTGGTCGATCAGGATGCCGTCGGGATACACCGCTTTCCCCGCCTTTTCGATCAGGGCCGTCGCGTCGTACCGTGCCCATGCGGCACGATCATCGCCGAGATAGCCGCCGAACGCCTTTTCGCCCCACGGACACTGGCTGGGTGCCGCGATTGGCGCAAACGCCGACACCGACCGGTACTGGCCGTTCGTGCGCAAGGCCAGCGTCAACGCGCCGTGGCCACCCATCGAGTGTCCGAAAATGCCGATTCGGGCGGGATCGGCGCCGAGGGTGCCGCACACAAGGGCGTGCAACTCGTCGGTGATGTAGCTGAACATCCGATAGTGCTGCTTCCAGGGATCCTTGGTGGCGTCGAGGTAAAACCCCGCGCCGGTGCCGAAATCCCACGCCTCGTCTTCCCCGGGCACGCCGGCGCCGCGCGGGCTGGTATCGGGCGCAATCAGCATGATCCCGAGCTCGGCGGCCAGCCGCTGCGCGCCGGCCTTGGTCGCGAAAGTCTCCTCGGTGCAGGTAAGCCCGGCCAGATAGATCAGGGCCGGCACTGGTCCATGGGCCGCTTGCGGCGGCACGAACACCGAAAACCGCATCGGCAGTCCGATCTCGGCCGAATCATGACGATAGAAGCGCTGCCAGCCGCCATGACAGCGGTGAGCGCTCAATTGTTCAAGCTTCGCCGCCATCAAAACACCACGACCGAACGGATGGATTCGCCGCTCTTCATCAGGTCGAAGCCGCGGTTGATGTCTTCCAGCTTGAGTGTGTGCGTGATGAGGTCGTCGATGTTGAGCTTGCCTTCCATGTACCAGTCGACGATCTTCGGTACATCGGTGCGGCCGCGAGCGCCGCCGAAAGCCGAGCCCTTCCATTGACGGCCGGTGACCAGCTGAAACGGGCGCGTCGCGATTTCTTCGCCGGCTGCCGCCACACCGATGATGTAGCACTCGCCCCATCCCTTGTGGCAGCACTCGAGCGCCTGACGCATCACCTTGGTGTTGCCGATGCATTCGAACGAATAGTCGGCACCGCCGTCGGTCAATTGCACGATGTGGTCGACCACGTTTTCGACTTCTTTCGGGTTGATGAAGTGCGTCATGCCGAACTTGCGGGCGAGCGCTTCACGTTCCGGATTGAGATCGACACCGATGATCTTGTCTGCACCCACCATCTTGGCGCCCTGGATCACGTTCAGACCGATCCCGCCCAGGCCGAAAACGACCACGTTGGCCCCCGCCTCTACTTGAGCCGAATACACCACGGCGCCCACGCCGGTGGTCACGCCGCAGCCGATGTAGCAGACCTTGTCGAAGGGTGCGTCGTCGCGGATCTTGGCCAGCGCGATCTCGGGCACCACGATGTGGTTCGAGAAGGTGGACGTGCCCATGTAGTGATGGACGGACTTGCCGCCCACCTTGAAGCGCGACGTGCCGTCGGGCATCAGACCCTTGCCCTGCGTGGTGCGGATCGCCTGGCACAAATTGGTTTTGCGCGAGAGGCAGAATTTGCACTGGCGGCACTCGGGGGTATAGAGCGGAATGACGTGGTCGCCGGCCTTCAGCGACGAGACGCCGGGTCCGGTTTCGAGCACGACACCGGCGCCTTCATGGCCCAGGATCGACGGAAAAATACCTTCCGGGTCCGCGCCGGACAGCGTGTAGTAATCGGTGTGGCAAACGCCTGTGGCCTTGATTTCGAGCAGAACTTCGCCCGCCTTGGGACCTTCAAGCTCGACGTCCTCGATCGTGAGGGGCGCGCCGGCCTTCCAAGCGATAGCAGCTTTGGTTTTCATGAGGGTCTCCTGCAAATGGGGGGGTTCTTACCACTGTCCGAGATGGAAAATACAGCAGTAACATTACGCTCAATGTTAACCTGCGCCGTCACGGCTCAAGCCGTCAGCACTCTCAGCCCACACCCATCATGGCACGCCTGCCACGCCTCTATGCCCCAGGACTCCCGCAATTGGTTCAAGCCAATTTTGTGCATCCGTTGGCCACGGCGTCGCAACCCACACCGGCGGATATTCTCAACCCCCTGATGGGCTGGTTGGGCGAGGCCGGTGCCAAGCACAAGGTGGCCGTGCATGGCTGGCTGCTCGCCACCGATCGCATCTTGCTGCTCGCCACGCCCACCGATGAAGACGGCTTGCCGCGCCTGATGCAGACGTTGGGGCGCAATCTCGCTGCCCGGCTGCGCAGCGGGCGCGTGTTTGCCGGGCGTTATCGTTCGGCTTTGATCGAACCCGGCACCTGGGTATTGCCTGCGCTGGTCTGGCTCGAAACCTATCCTGCGCGTGCGCAACCGCCCCACGATCCAGAAAACTGGCCCTGGTCATCGGCGGCCGGACACACCGGTGGTCTGCACAGTGCTTCGCACTGGCTGGCCGACCACGCCGACTATTGGGCGTGCGGCAATACGCCTTTCGATCGCCAGGCCAATTATCGCCGTCGCCTGGCCGAAGGCCTGTCCCGCAGCGATCTCGCACGCATCGATCAGGCCGTGCTCGGTCAATGGGCCCTTGGCGGCGCGTCCTTCATCGACAGCCTTTCTCATGTGGCCAGCCGCCGCGTCGCCCCTGGCCGACGCGGCCGCCCGCCCAAGAAGCCACCCATCGATCTGCCGGCGGCCTGAAGGTTTGAAGGTCTGAAGGTTTGAAGGTCTGAAGGTCTGAAGGTCTGAAGGTCTGAAGGTCTGAAAGCAATTTCCATCAACGCCTTCGATCGCGGTTCGCTTGGAGCGGACGCCTGCCACTCACCTGTCGCTTGTCGCACCAATTGCCGGTTTTAGTGGCTTATCGCTTGGCGCCTGCCGTTTGCCGTTTGCCGTTTGCCGTAGCCGTTGGCCATTTGCGCTTCCAGCTATCGCTTGTGTCGTCGACGCTCTGCCACACCAGAGCGAGACTGGCGTCGAGCCGCTGTCAGGGAAACCCCTTCAGCGACAATGCCTTGAATGATGCGTCCCTATTAATATTCTCAGGTGCAGACCGAATATTAAATTAGGGTCGCACCCCTTTTATTGTTCTTGCGCAGGGGGAAAGCTGGGATTATCGTTGCCCCCTGCACTGCACCATTCCCGTACCCCGCCCAGCGGAGATCGCTATGTCCAAAGATTCCTGTAGTCCTGTTGTTGCCGCCCCCATCGATGCCACGCGCATCGGTCTGGCGCCGCGCGCGCAAGGGCTTTACCACCCGAAGAACGAACACGATGGCTGCGGCGTGGGCTTCGTCGCCCACATCAAGGGCCGCAAGACGCACGCGATCGTTCAACAAGGCTTGAAAATCCTCGAGAACCTCGACCATCGGGGCGCCGTGGGCGCCGACAAGCTGATGGGCGACGGTGCAGGCATCCTGATCCAGATTCCCGACGCCCTCTATCGCGAAGAAATGACCGCGCAGGACGTGCGCCTGCCGCCGCCCGGCGAATACGGCGTGGCAATGGTGTTTCTGCCCAAGGAAACCGCCTCGCGCCTGGCGTGCGAGCAGGAGCTTGAACGCGCCGTGCGCGCCGAAGGCCAGGTGGTGCTCGGCTGGCGCGATGTGCCGGTCGACCGCGATATGCCGATGTCGCCCACCGTACGCGACTGCGAGCCCGTGATTCGCCAGCTGTTCATTGGCCGCGGCGCCGACGTGATGGTGCCGGATGCGCTGGAGCGCAAGCTTTACGTCATCCGCAAAACGGCCAGCCACGCCATCCAGGCGATGAAGCTTGCGCATGGCAAGGAATACTTCGTGCCTTCAGCGTCCGTGCGCACCGTGGTCTACAAGGGCCTGCTGCTGGCCGACCAGGTGGGCCGCTACTACCGCGACCTGGCCGATACGCGCACGATCAGCGCCGTGGCCCTGGTGCATCAACGCTTTTCGACCAACACGTTCCCGGCCTGGCCGCTCGCCCACCCGTATCGCATGATCGCCCACAACGGCGAAATCAACACGGTGAAGGGCAACTTCAACTGGCTGCGCGCCCGAGAAGGCATGATGCAGTCGGCCGTGCTGGGCGACGACCTCAAAAAGCTGTACCCGATCGTCTATGAGGGCCAGTCCGATACGGCAACGTTCGACAACTGCCTCGAATTGCTTGTGAACTCCGGCTATTCGCTGGCCCACGCCATGATGATGATGATTCCCGAAGCCTGGGAACAGCATGCGCAGATGGACGAAAGCCGCCGGGCGTTCTATGAGTATCACGCCGCCATGATGGAGCCGTGGGACGGCCCGGCCGCCGTCGCCTTTACCGATGGCCGCCAGATCGGTGCCACGCTGGATCGCAACGGCTTGCGCCCCGCCCGCTACCTCATCACCGACGACGACCTCGTCATCATGGCGTCGGAAGCCGGCACGCTCAGCGTGCCCGAGCATCGCATCGTGAAGAAGTGGCGTCTGCAGCCGGGCAAGATGTTCCTGATCGACCTGGAACTCGGCCGCATTATCGAAGATGCCGATATCAAGGCGCAGTTGGCGAATACCCGCCCGTACCGCCAATGGATCGAGCGTCTGCGCATCAAACTCGAAAGCCTGCCGGCCCCCAAGTCGCAAGCGCCCGACCCCACGCGCTCGAGCGTATCGCTGCTGGATCGCCAGCAGGCCTTCGGCTGGACGCAGGAAGACTACAAATTCATCCTCGAACCGATGGCGCAGTCGGGCGAAGAAGTGATCGGCTCGATGGGCAACGACGCGCCGCTGGCCGTGCTGTCCAATCGTCCGAAGCCTTTCTATAACTACTTCCGCCAAATGTTTGCACAGGTGACCAACCCGCCGATCGATCCGATCCGCGAGCAGATGGTCATGTCGCTGGTGTCGTTCATCGGCCCCAAGCCCAACCTGCTGGACATCAACAACGTCAACCCGCCGCTGCGCCTGGAAGTCGCGCAACCGGTGCTGGACGTGGCCGCCATGGCGCAAATCCGCGACATCGAACAGGTCACGAGCTATAAATTCCGCAGCCACGAACTCGATATCACCTACCCCGCCGCCTGGGGCTCGGAAGGCATCGAAGCGCATGTGGCTGCCCTGTGCTCGCGCGCAGTCGACGCGGTACAAAGCGGCTACAACATCCTGATCGTGTCCGATCGCCTGATCGACAGCGAGCGTGTGGCGATTCCGGCGCTTTTGGCCACCTCAGCCGTGCACCAGCACCTGATCCGCGCCGGCCTGCGCACCAATACCGGCCTGATCGTCGAGACCGGCTCGGCCCGCGAAGTGCACCACTTCGCCCTGCTCGGCGGTTTCGGCGCCGAAGCCATCCACCCCTACCTCGCCTTGCAGTCGCTGGCCGAGATGGCCGACCCCGAGAAGGCGGTCAAGAACTACATCAAGGCGGTCGGCAAGGGCCTGAACAAGGTCATGTCCAAAATGGGCATCTCGACCTACATGTCCTATACCGGCGCGCAGATCTTCGAAGCGGTGGGCCTGCAAAGCGCACTGATCGACAAGTACTTCACCGGCACCTCGACCAATATCGAAGGCATCGACATCTTCCAGGTGGCCGAAGAAGCGCTGCGTGCGCATCGCGCCGCCTTCAGTGCCGACCCCGTGCTGGCCAACGATCTGGACGCGGGCGGCGAGTATGCCTTCCGCGTGCGCGGCGAAGAGCACATGTGGACGCCCGACTCGATCGCGAAGTTGCAGCACGCCACGCGCGCCAACAACTACCGTACCTATAAAGAGTACGCCCAGCTCATCAACGACCAAAGCCGCCGTCACATGACGCTGCGCGGTCTGTTCGAGTTCAAATTCGATCCCACCCGCGCCATTCCGCTGGATGAGGTCGAGTCGGCCAAGGATATCGTCAAGCGTTTTGCCACCGGCGCGATGTCGTTGGGCTCGATCTCGACCGAAGCGCACTCGGTACTGGCCGTGGCCATGAACCGCATCGGCGGCAAGTCCAATACGGGCGAAGGCGGCGAGGACGAAGCACGCTACCGCGATGAAATGCGCGAAGGCAAGAGCACCATCAAGGATGGCGATACGCTCGCCTCCGTGCTGGGTAGCGACCGCATCGAGGCCGACGTGCCGCTGATGGCGGGCGACTCGATGCGCTCCAAGATCAAGCAGGTCGCGTCGGGCCGGTTCGGCGTCTCCGCCGAATACCTCACCAGCGCCGATCAGATCCAGATCAAGATGGCACAAGGCGCCAAACCTGGCGAAGGTGGTCAGTTGCCCGGCCACAAGGTCACCGACTATATCGCCAAGCTGCGTTATTCGGTGCCGGGCGTGGGTCTGATTTCGCCGCCGCCGCACCACGACATCTATTCCATCGAAGATCTGGCACAGCTCATTCACGACCTGAAGAACGTCAATAGCCGCGCCTCGATCTCGGTCAAGCTCGTGTCCGAAGTGGGCGTGGGCACCGTGGCCGCCGGGGTGGCCAAGGCCAAGGCGGATCACGTCGTGATCGCTGGGCACGACGGCGGCACGGGTGCATCGCCGGTGTCGTCCATCAAGCACGTGGGCACGCCTTGGGAACTGGGCCTGGCCGAAACGCAGCAAACATTGGTGCTCAACCGCCTGCGCAGCCGCATCCGCGTGCAGGCCGACGGCCAGATGAAGACCGGTCGCGACGTGGTGATCGGCGCCCTGCTGGGGGCCGACGAGTTCGGTTTCGCGACCGCGCCGCTGGTCGTCGAAGGGTGCATCATGATGCGCAAATGCCACCTGAACACCTGCCCCGTGGGCGTGGCCACGCAAGATCCCATCTTGCGCAAGAAATTCCAGGGCAAGCCCGAGCACGTGGTCAATTACTTCTTCTTCATTGCCGAAGAAGTGCGCGAAATCATGGCGCAACTGGGCATTCGCAAGTTCGACGACCTCATCGGCCGCGCGGACCTGCTCGACACCCGCCAGAGCATCGAGCACTGGAAGGCGAGCGGTCTGGACTTCTCGCGCGTGTTCTACCAAGCCGAATCCGACACGCCGGTGCGTCAGGTCGAAACGCAGGATCATGGCCTGGCCAATGCACTGGATCTGCAACTGATCGAACGCTGCAAGCCGGCGATCGAGCGCGGCGAAAAAGTGTCGTTCATCACGCCCGTGCGCAACCGCAACCGGACGGTCGGCGGCATGCTGTCGGGCGCGGTGGCGCAGCGTTACGGCCACGATGGTTTGCCCGACGACACGATTCACATCCAGTTGAACGGCACGGCCGGCCAGAGCTTCGGCGCGTTCCTCGCGCACGGCATCACGCTGGATCTGGTGGGCGAAGGCAACGATTACGTCGGCAAGGGCCTGTCGGGCGGCCGCATCATCGTGCGCTCGCCCAACGACTTCCGCGGCTTCGGCCCGGAGCACATCATCGCCGGCAATACGGTGTTGTACGGTGCGTTGTCGGGTGAGGCGTTCTTCAACGGCGTCGCCGGTGAACGCTTCGCCGTGCGCAACTCGGGGGCGGCCACCGTCGTCGAAGGCACGGGCGACCACGGCTGCGAATACATGACGGGCGGCACGGTAGTCGTGCTGGGCGCCACGGGCCGCAACTTCGCAGCCGGCATGTCCGGCGGCGTGGCTTACGTGTGGGATCCCGAGCGCCAGATGCGTCACAACTGCAACCTGGCAATGGTTGAACTCGAAGGCGTGGCGCCGCGCACCGAGCAGGAGTCGCAAGACAATCGCGAGGGCTGGCACAGCGCGCAACGCGGCGGCGAACGCGAGACCGACGAGGCCATTCTGTACCGCTTGATCGAAGATCATTTCCGCTACACCGGCAGCTTCCGGGCGCGGGAAATCCTGGGCGACTGGGAAACGGCGCGCGGCAAATTCGTCAAGGTGATGCCGACGGAATACCGTCGCGCGTTGGGTGAAATGTGGCGTGCGGCCAATCCGCAGAAAATCGCCGCCTGAGGACTGAGAACATGGGCAAAATTACCGGATTTCTCGAGCACAAGCGTCTGAAGGAGGCCGCCGAGGCCCCGCAGAAACGCTTGAAGAACTGGCGCGAATTCGTGCTGCACCTGACCGACGACGAGTCCAAGCAGCAGGCCGCACGCTGCATGGATTGCGGCATTCCGTTTTGCAACAACGGCTGCCCGGTCAACAACATCATTCCCGACTGGAACGATCTGGTCTATCGGCAGGAGTGGAAGCGTGCGCTGGATGTGCTGCACTCGACCAACAACTTCCCCGAGTTCACCGGCCGGATTTGTCCGGCGCCGTGTGAAGCCGCCTGTACGTTGAACATCAACAGCGACGCGGTCGGCATCAAGTCGATCGAGCACGCGATCATCGACAAGGGCTGGGCCGAGGGCTGGGTATTGCCCCAGGTGCCCACCCGAAAGACGGGCAAGAAAGTGGCCGTGGTCGGCTCAGGCCCGGCCGGCATGGCCTGCGCGCAGCAATTGGCGCGCGCCGGGCACGCCGTCACGCTGTTCGAGAAAAGCGATCGCATCGGCGGCCTGCTGCGTTATGGCATCCCCGACTTCAAGCTCGAGAAAACGCAGATCGATCGCCGCATCTCGCAGATGGAAGCCGAGGGCGTCGAGTTCGAACCCTCCACCTACATCGGCCAGCCCGGCGATGCAGGCAGCGATGGCCTGACCGTGCGCACACCGGCGTCGTTGATGGACGAATTCGACGCGGTGGTGATGTCGGGCGGCTCCGAAACGCCGCGCGACCTGCCGGTGCCCGGCCGCGAGCTCGATGGCGTCTACTACGCGATGGACTTCCTGCGTCAGCAGAACAAGGCCGTCGCCGGTGATCGCCTGACCAACCAGACGCTGGCCAAGGGCAAGCACGTGGTGGTGATCGGCGGTGGCGATACGGGCTCCGATTGCGTGGGCACGAGCAACCGCCACGGCGCGGCCTCCGTCACGCAATTCGAACTGATGCCGCAGCCGCCGGAGAGCGAAAACAAGGAAATGACATGGCCGTACTGGCCCGCCAAGCTGCGCACCTCGTCCTCTCATGAAGAAGGCTGCGAGCGTGATTGGGCGGTAACCACGAAGTCGCTCGAGGGCGCCGATGGCAAGGTCAAGAAGCTGATCGGCGCGCGCGTCGAGTGGTTCAAGGACGACGCGACCGGCCAGATGAAGATGCGCGAAGTGGAAGGCTCCGAGTTCGAGATCAAGGCCGATCTGGTGTTGCTGGCCATGGGTTTCGTTTCGCCCACCGCGCACGTGCTCGATTCGTTCGGCGTCGAACGCGATGCGCGCGGCAACGTGCGCGCCAATACCGACGACTACCGCACGAGCGTGGACGGCTTGTTTGCCGCCGGCGACATGCGCCGCGGGCAATCGCTGGTGGTGTGGGCGATCCGTGAAGGCCGTCAGTGCGCACGTTCGGTCGACGAATATCTGATGGGCGCGAGCGATTTGCCGCGTTAAGGCAGACGCACGCAGCGGGTCGGCTCCCGCAGCCGTTTTACCGGCCGCAGCGTCTTTTCGCTGCGGCCGTTTTGGTTTTTACCCGTTCAGGGTTTTTTACCCGCTCAAGGGATAAGGAAGAGACACCATGACCGTATTGCCCTCCCCGATGCGCCGCGCGCTGGCCGCCACATTGAGCGTGGCCGGCCTCACCGCCGCGCTCGCCGTCGCCCCCGCGCATGCCGCCGATCCGTGGCCCAACAAACCGATTACGTTGATCGTGCCGTACGCCGCAGGCGGCTTTGCCGACACGCGCGTGCGGCTGCTGGCGCGCAAGCTGGGTGATTCGCTCGGCCAGCCCGTCGTGATCGAAAACAAGGCTGGCGCGGGCGGTGTGGTGGGTACCAACCTGATCGCCAAGGCCGCACCCGATGGCTACACGATCGGCACCGGCAATCTGGCGCCCATGGCGGTCAACCCCAGCCTGATGCCGTCGATGTCGTACGATCCGATCAAGGATCTGGCGCCGATCATCCTGATCGAAAACAGCCCCCTGGTATTGAGCGTGGGCAACGAGGTGAAAGCGCAGTCGCTGGCCGACGTGATCGCGCTGGCCAAGAAAGATCCCGGCAAGCTCACCTTTGGATCTTCGGGTGTGGGCGGCGCACATCATTTGTCCGGCGAAATGTTTCGCGAGCAAGCCGGCATCGACATCGTCCACGTGCCGTACAAAGGCGGCAGTCTGGCGGCCACCGATCTGATGGGCGGCCACATCACGATGATGTTCGAGATGGGCTATTCCGCCTTGCCCGCCATTCAGGGCAAAAAGATTCATCCGATCGCCGTCACCTCCGCCAAGCGCCTGGCGGTGTTGCCGGACGTGCCGACGATGGCCGAATCGGGATTGCCGCAATTCGAGTCGTATAACTGGCAAGGGATTGTGGCGCCTGCTGGAACGCCGCGTCCTATCATCGACAAGCTCAACAGCGAGTTGAACGCCATCCTCAAGGACCCGGAAGTGGTCAAAGCCATTGCCGACACGGGCAGTCAGGCCGGCGGCGGCACCCCGGAAGACTTCGGCGCCTTCATCAAGACCGAGACCGCGAAATGGGCCGAAGTGATCAAGGCCGGTAACATCACGTTGCAATAACTCCCTATCGGAAGATAGGTTCGCTTGAGGGCACGTTACACTAGCGCCTTTGCGCGTGCTTATGCCCCCTCGACAGCCTCCCTCATCCGATCTCGTCCTCCGGCTCGACAACGTCTCGCTCGGCTACGGTGCCTTCACCGTGCTGCGGGACGTATCGATAACGGTCGCACGCGGTCAGGTCGTCGCGGTGATGGGTGGCTCGGGCTCGGGCAAGACCACCATGCTGCGCGCGGCCACCGGCCAATTGCTGGCGCAAGCGGGTACGGTCGAGGCCTTCGGCCAGGACATCGCGGCCGCCACCCCTGTCCAACTGCGCGATCTGCGGCAACGCATGGGCGTGCTGTTTCAGCAGGGGGCACTCTTCACCGATCTGATCGTCTTTGAAAACGTGGCGTTTCCGCTCCGTGAGCACACCACGTTGAGCGAACGCGAGATCACCGCCAAGGTGCTCGATACGCTGGACGCCGTGGGACTGCGCGCTGCCGCGCATTTGCGCGTCGCTGAGATTTCAGGCGGTATGGCCCGGCGTGTCGCGCTGGCGCGCGCCGTAGTGCTCGAGCCCGAATTGATCTTGTATGACGAGCCCTTCGCCGGCCTCGATCCGATCTCGCTCGGCATCACCGCACGCCTCATCCGCAGTCTGTCCGATCGGCTGGGCTGCGCATCCGTGCTGATCACGCACGATATCGAAGAGTCCTTTGCGATCGCCGATCAGGTGTATCTCGTGGGTCAAGGCAAGCTCGCGGCGTCGGGCAAGCCGGCCGATCTGACCGCATCCACCGATCCCTACGTGCGCCAGTTTCTCGACGGCGCGCCGGACGGTCCGGTGGCCTTCCAATATCAAGAAACTCCTGCCTTTACGCAGTGGTTGTCGCGTCAGGAGGGTCGCCGTTCATGAGCGGACCCGTACATGCCATTGCCCGCGTGGGCGGCTGGGTGCGCGAAAGCGTTTCCGGTCTCGGCACCTTCACCCGCTTCTTTTTTGCGCTCTTGGCTCGCTCGGGCATTGCCTTCAAGCGCCCGCGTCTGGTGTCGCAGCAGATTCATTTCATCGGCAACTATTCGCTGCTGATCATCGCGGTGTCCGGCCTGTTCGTCGGCTTTGTGCTGGGCCTGCAGGGCTACTACACGCTCAATCGCTACGGTTCGGAAGAGGCACTTGGCCTGCTGGTCGCCTTGTCGCTGGTACGCGAGCTGGGCCCGGTGGTGACCGCGCTGCTGTTTGCCGGTCGCGCCGGCACGTCGCTGACGGCCGAGATCGGCCTGATGAAAGCGGGCGAGCAGCTTTCCGCCATGGAAGTGATGGCCGTCGATCCGATGCGCCGCGTGCTGGTGCCGCGCCTGTGGGCGGGTCTTATTGCCATGCCGGTGCTGGCCGCTGTGTTTTCGATGGTGGGCATCCTGGGTGGCTACATCGTTGGCGTGCAGATGATCGGCGTGGATGAAGGCGCGTTCTGGTCGCAGATGCAAAATGGCGTCGACGTCTGGGACGACGTCGCCAATGGCGTATTGAAAAGCGTGGTGTTCGGCATTGCCGTCACCCTGGTCGCACTCTATGAAGGGTGGCAGGCCAAACCGACGCCCGAAGGCGTCGCTCGCGCAACCACGCGCACCGTCGTGGTGAGCTCCCTGGCCGTCCTTGGCCTGGACTTCCTGCTCACCGCGTTGATGTTTGGGAATTAAACGGATCCATCATGTCTCGTGAAAAAACCGATTTCTGGGTAGGGTTGTTCGTCCTGTTGGGCGCAGCCGCCATCGTGTTTCTGGCGCTGCGCGCCGGCAACTTGAGCACCTTTTCGTTCGCACCCACGTACGCCATCAGCGCCAATTTCGACAACATCGGCGGCCTCAAACCGCGGGCTGCAGTCAAGAGCGGCGGCGTGACCATCGGTCGTGTCAAAGACATCTCGTTTGACAACCAGATGTTTCAGGCGGTCGTGACGATGGATATGGACGAACAGTACAAATTCCCCACGGATTCCTCGGCGTCCATTCTGACGTCGGGTTTGCTGGGCGAACAGTACATCGGCCTCGTGCCCGGCGGCGAAGAAGAAAACTTTGCCGCAGGCGACAAAATCCGCTATACACAGAGTGCTGTCGTACTCGAAAATTTGATCAGCAAATTCTTGTACGGTACGGCCGAAAACCAAGGAACGGGCACGTCGGATCCGGCCGCGCAAGCGCCGGCAGGCGCCGCGCCCGCGACCGCCACACCGGCCCCGGCCGCTTCGCCTGTTCCCGCAGGCGCGGCCAAGCCCGCAGCACCCTGACCCTCCGATCGCCCTTCTCACGCTCATAAGAATCATGAACACGACCTCCCTGACTCGCCTGGCCGCTAGCATTGCTGCGGGAAGCCTGCTGGCCGGCTGCGCCGCCACTCAGAACCCCACGCCCAGCGATCCTTGGGAAGGCTTCAACCGCCAGGTCTACTCGTTCAACGATTCGGTCGACACGGTGATCCTGCGTCCCGTAGCGAGCGCGTACAACTACGTGACGCCGCAACCCGTGCGCAGTTGTATCAACAACATGTTCAGCAACGTGGGCGATCTGTGGTCGGCCACCAACAGTTTCCTGCAAGGCCGCGGTCACGACTTCGTCAACACCCTTGGCCGTTTCCTGTTCAATACGACGATGGGTGTGGGCGGGTGCTTCGACGTTGCATCCACCACCGGCGCCAACAAGATCCCCAACGACTTCGGCGTAACGCTGGGTGTGTGGGGCTTCGGCCAGGGTCCTTATGTCGTGCTGCCGATTCTCGGCCCCAGCACCGTGCGTGACGGCGTCGGCCGCGTCGGCGATTTCGCCGGCAACATCGCCAGCGTGGGTCACATCGAAAACGTCCGCCTGCGCAACTCGTTGTGGGGCCTGCAAGTGGTCGACACGCGCGCCGCATTGATTCCCACCACCGACCTCATCGAACGCACGGCGCTCGACCCGTACAGCTTCGTGCGCGACGCTTATCTGCAGCGTCGCAATGCGCAAGTGCTCGGCCGCGATGCGCCGGCCGACAGCAATCTGCCCGATTACTCCATCGAGGACGACGAAGCACAGTCGCCCGCGGTGCCCGGCCAGCCCGGTCCTGCCACGGGCGGACCCAAGACGCCGGTGCCGGCGGCACGATAATTGTGACCGCGGCTATTTCCAAGCTAAGGAGTCAACGCAATATGCAGTTCACATTACTCTCGCAAATCAAGCGCTTTTGCGCCCTGGGCTTTCTCGGTCTGGCCCTGGCGGCCACGGCGCAAGCCAAGCCCGATCCCAATGGCGCGCCCGACAAGTTCGTGCAGGACGCCGCCAATGAAGCCCTCGACGTGCTGAAGTCCGATGCACAATTGCGTTCGGGCGACCTCAACCGCGTGAATCAGGCGGTCGACCAGCACATCCTGCCGTACGTCAATTTCGAGAAGACGACGCGTCTGGCCGCCGGCCGCTACTGGCGCCAGGCCTCGGCCGACCAGCAGCAACGTCTGGCTCAGGCGTTTCGCGGCACGCTGGTGCGCACCTATAGCGGCGCGCTCACCCGCGTCAATCAGCAGACGAAGATCGCCATGCTGCCGTTCCGCGGTGACGCAAACGCCAAGGATGTGGTCGTCAGCTCGACGATTTCGCAGCCCAACGACCAACCGGTGCGCGTCGATTACCGCCTGGAAAAGACGGCGCAAGGCTGGAAGATCTACGACATCAACGTCGAAGGGATCTGGCTGATCGAGAACTACCGCAACCAGTTTGCGCAGCAGATCAATCAGAACGGCGTCGACGGTCTGATCAACGCGCTGAATCAACGTAATCAGTAATGCGGTCCGGCGGCGGGCGCGTGCGTCCCGCCGCTTTCACATCCCCACGTTAGGGCTTTGGTTGGCCGGCGCTCTATAATCGTCAATTCGCTCCGACTCGGAGCGGCCCCCATCCCCGCCCTATGTCTCCCGCCGTCCGTCTCGATCACGTCTCCAAAACCTATGCCCCCCGCTCCGTGGGTTGGCGCAGTATTTTGGGCAAACGTCCCGCCCCTGGATTCACCGCGCTCAACGATGTCAGCCTCTCGGTTGAACACGGGGAGTTCTTCGGCTTGCTCGGCCCCAACGGCGCCGGCAAGACCACGATGATTTCGGTGCTGGCAGGCCTCGCGGCCGCCACCAAGGGCACTGCAAGCGTCTGCGGCTACGACGTCGTCTCCGACTACCGGATGGCGCGCCGCTCGCTGGGCGTGGTGCCGCAGGAGCTCGTGTACGACCCCTTTTTCTCGGTGCGCGAAACGCTGCGCATCCAGTCGGGCTACTTTGGGCTGCGCAAGAATGACGACTGGATCGACGAGATCCTGTTCAATCTGGGCTTGTCCGACAAGGCCGATACCAATATGCGCGCGCTGTCCGGCGGCATGAAGCGCCGGGTGCTGGTCGCCCAGGCGCTCGTGCATCGCCCCCCGGTGATCGTGCTCGACGAACCCACCGCCGGCGTGGACGTCGATCTGCGGCGCACGCTCTGGGAATTCATTTCCCGTCTGAATAAAGCGGGCCATACCATCGTGCTCACCACGCACTATCTCGAAGAAGCCGAAGCACTCTGTAATCGCATTGCCATGCTCAAGCGTGGCCGCATCGTCGCGCTCGATACCACGCAGGGCCTGGTGGATCAGTTCGGCGGTGCGGATCTCGAGGATGCCTTCGTGCGCATCATGCGCCGCGACGAAACGGATCTGGCGGAGGTGGCCCTGTGAAAGCGCCCCTCGCTCCCGCCGATCGTCCCATCGTCGCGCCCCGCACCGATATGGGTTCGGGCTTTCCCACGCTGCTGCGCAAGGAATTGCTGCGCTTCTGGAAGGTGAGTTTTCAGACGATCGCCGCCCCCGTCATCACGGCGCTGCTCTATCTGATGATCTTCGCCCAGGTGCTGCAGGATCGCGTCCAGGTGTACGGCTCGGTGCCCTACACCTCGTTCCTCATCCCGGGCTTGATGATGATGAGCATGCTGCAGAACGCATTCTCCAATCCATCGTCGTCGCTCATCCAGAGCCGCATCACCGGCAATCTGGTGTTCATGCTGCTGCCGCCGCTGTCGCACCGCGAAATCTTCGCCGCCTATGTGCTGGCGGGCGTGGTGCGCGGGCTGGCCGTGGGCCTGTGCGTGTGGGCCGTGGCGCTGTTCTTCGTGACGCTGCCGCCCACCCATCCGGGCTGGATCATCGCGTTCGCCATCATGTCGTGCGGCATCATGGCTGTGCTGGGCCTGCTGGCCGGCCTGTGGAGCGAGAAATTCGACCAGTTGGCGGCGTTTCAGAATTTCCTGATCATGCCGGCCACGTTCCTGTCGGGCGTGTTCTATTCGATTCACACGCTGCCGGCCTTCTGGCAGGCGGTGTCGCACTACAACCCCATTTTCTACACGATCGACGGCTTCCGGTACGGCTTCTTTTCCGTCTCCGATGTGTCGCCCTGGCGCAGTCTCGCCGTGGTGACCGCCGTCTTCATCGTTTTGTCTTTCGCCACGCTGCGCCTCTTGGCCAGCGGCTATAAATTGAGGAGCTGACGCGCATGCTGCCCACCCCCGAGCAAGTCCGCCAGTACATTGCCGATCATCTGCCCTGCGACCATATCGATGTGCAGGGCGACGGTTCGCATTTCGACGCCGTCATCGTCAGCCCGGCCTTCGAAGGCAAGCGTTCGATCGCCCGTCATCAATTGGTGTACGCGGCGCTGGGCGATCGCATGAAGGCCGAAATCCATGCGCTGTCGATGCGCACCCTCACGCCCGCGGAGTACGAGGCCGGCCGCTGATGGATAAGCTCACCCTGACCGGCGGCAATGCGCTGCGCGGTGAAGTGACCGTGTCCGGTGCCAAGAATGCGGCCTTGCCGATCCTGTGTGCCGGCTTGCTCACGGCAGATACCGTCACGCTCACCAACGTGCCCGAACTGCGCGATATCGGCACCACGCTCAAGCTGCTCACCCGCATGGGCGCCCGCGCCGAGCGCGCCGCCTGCGGCACGATCGAGATCAGCGCACCGTCGATCGACAACCTCGAAGCGCCATACGATCTGGTGAAGACGATGCGCGCGTCGATTCTGGTGCTGGGCCCGCTGCTGGCACGCTTCGGCGAAGCGCGCGTAAGTCTGCCGGGCGGCTGCGCCATCGGGCAACGCCCCGTCGACCAGCACATCAAGGGGCTGGCCGCGCTGGGTGCCGAGATCACGATCGAACACGGTTTCGTCATCGCGCGCGCCAAGCGTTTGAAGGGCGCCTCGGTACGCACCGACATGGTGACCGTAACCGGCACAGAGAATCTGTTGATGGCGGCCACGCTGGCCGAAGGCCGCACGGTGCTTGAAAACGCTGCCAGCGAGCCCGAGATCGTCGATCTGGCCGAATTACTGATCAAGATGGGTGCAAAGATCACCGGCCACGGCACCGACCGCATCGTGATCGAAGGCGTCGAACGCCTGCACGGCGCCACGCACCGCGTGATTCCCGACCGGATCGAAGCCGGCACGTTCCTCTGCGCCGTGGGTGCCACTGGCGGCGACATCATGTTGCGCAACGTCAACCCCGGCCACATGGGCGCCACGCTCGACAAGCTCATCGAAGCCGGCCTGACCATCGAATGCGGCGACGACTGGATTCGCGGCGCCATGCAAGGCCGCCCGCGCGCCGTGGGTTTCCGTACCCGCGAATATCCGGGCTTCGCCACCGATATGCAGGCGCAAGTCATGGCGCTCAACGCCGTGGCTGAAGGCACGGCCGTGATCGTCGAGAACATTTTCGAAAACCGCTACATGCACGTGCAGGAACTGCAACGCCTGGGTGCCAGGATCGAGATCGACGGCCACACGGCGGTGGTTACCGGCGTGCCCCGGCTGTCGGGCGCGACCGTGATGGCCACCGACCTGCGCGCGTCGGCCAGCCTGATCATCGCCGGCCTGGCCGCCGAAGGCGACACCGTGGTCGAACGCATCTATCACCTGGATCGCGGCTACGAGCGCATGGAAGTCAAACTCAGCGCCCTGGGCGCGAACATTCAACGCGTGGCGCAGACGGAGGCCGCATGACCCAGACCCCTGAACAGGCTGCGCAAAAGCCGCTGACGCTGGCGCTGTCCAAAGGCCGGATCTTCGAAGAAACGCTGCCGCTATTGGCGGCCGCCGGCATCGAAGTGCCGGAAAATCCCGAGCAATCGCGCAAGTTGATCCTGCCCACGACCGATCCCGGCCTGCGCCTGATCATCGTGCGGGCGTCCGACGTGCCCACGTACGTGCAGTACGGCGCGGCCGATCTGGGCATCGCCGGCAAGGACGTGCTGATCGAACACAGTGCCGAACATCCCGGCGGCTTGTATCAGCCGATCGACCTCAATATCGCCAAGTGCCGCCTGGCGGTCGCGGTGCGCGAGGGCTTCGACTACCGCGCCGCCGTGCACCAGGGCGCCCGCCTGCGCGTGGCCACCAAGTATGTGCAAGCCGCACGTGAGCACTTTGCCGCCAAGGGCGTGCACGTCGATCTGATCAAGCTGTATGGGTCGATGGAGCTCGCGCCGCTCGTGGGCCTGGCCGACGCCATCGTCGATCTGGTCTCCACGGGCAACACGCTGCGCGCCAACAATCTTGTGGCGGTCGAGGACATCATGCCGATCTCGTCCCGCCTCATCGTCAATCAGGCCGCCCTCAAGACCCGAGGCGCCCGCCTGCAACCCCTGCTGGACGCCTTCGCGCGCGCCAGCGCCTGATTCCTGCCGACATCATGGATCTGATCCAACGTCTCGACTCGCGCGATGCCGACTTCGCGTCCCAACTGTCCCGCTTGCTGGCTTTCGAAGCCGAGCAGGACGAGTCCATCGACCGCGCCGCAGCCGACATCCTGGCCGACGTGCGTCGCCGCGGCAACGCCGCGCTGATCGAATACACCAACCGCTTCGACCGCATGACGGCCGCAAGCATCGACGACCTCGAAATTCCGCGTGCCGACTGGCATGCCGCGCTTGCGGCCCTGCCCACGGCGCAACGCAACGCGCTCGAAGCCGCCGCCGAACGCGTGCGCATTTATCACGAGCGCCAGCGCAGCGAGACCTGGACCTACACCGAAGCCGACGGCACGATGCTCGGCCAGCAGATCACGCCGCTGGATCGCGTGGGCCTGTATGTGCCGGGCGGCAAGGCCGCCTACCCGTCATCCGTGCTGATGAACGCCATTCCCGCCAAAGTGGCCGGCGTGGCCGAGCTGATCATGGTTACCCCCACGCCCGACGGCACGCGTAATCCCATCGTGCTGGCCGCCGCCGCCATTGCGGGCGTGGACCGCGTATTTGCCGTGGGCGGCGCGCAAGCCGTGGGCGCTCTGGCGTACGGCACCGAAACCCTTGCGGCGGTGGACAAGATTGTCGGCCCCGGGAACGCCTATGTGGCTGCTGCGAAGCGCCGCGTATTCGGCACCGTGGGCATCGACATGATTGCCGGCCCCAGCGAAATCCTGATCATCTGCGACGGCAAAACACCGGCCGACTGGATCGCGATGGATCTGTTCTCGCAGGCCGAGCACGACGAACTGGCGCAATCCATCCTGCTGTGCCCGGATGCCGGCTTCCTCGAAGACGTCCGTGCCGCCATCGAACGGCTGCTGCCCACGATGCCGCGCGCCGATATCCTGCGCGTGAGCCTGGCCAACCGTGGCGCCTTGATCCTGGTGCGCGATCTGCAGGAAGCCTGCGATATCGCCAACCACATCGCCCCCGAGCACCTGGAGATCTCCACCGAAGCACCCGAGGTGTGGGCGGCGCGCATTCGTCACGCCGGCGCCATCTTCATGGGCCGCTTCAGCTCCGAGGCTCTGGGCGATTACTGTGCCGGCCCGAACCACGTGCTGCCCACCTCGCGTACGGCCCGGTTCTCGTCGCCGCTGGGCGTGTACGACTTCCAGAAGCGCTCGAGCCTGATTCAGGTATCGCAGGCCGGCGCGCAGACGTTGGGCCGCATCGCCGCCGAACTCGCTTACGGCGAAGGCCTGCAAGCGCACGCGGCCAGCGCCGAATTCCGGCTCGACAAGCCATGACCGCCGCGCGCGCGACGCAGGTCGCCGCCACGATCCGCGCCGACATCCAGGCCATGACCGCCTACCCGGTGGGGCATGCCCTGGATGCGATCAAGCTCGACGCGATGGAGTGCCCGTATCCGCTGCCGGATCATGTGCGCGACGAGATCGCGCAGGCCGCTCGCGACGCGGCGCTCAACCGCTACCCCGGCGGCGATCTGACCGCGCTGCATGCCCAATTGCGCACGGCCTTCGGCATTCCCGACGCCGCCAGCGTGATGTGCGGCAATGGCTCGGACGAACTGATTCATCTGATCGTGCAGGCCTGCTGCGAGCCGGGCGATGTGGTGCTGTCGCCGGCGCCCTCGTTCGTGTATTTCGAGATGGCCGCGCGTTTCGATCACGCGCGCTATGTTGGCGTGCCGTTGACGGCCGATCTCACGCTCGATCTGCCGGCCATGCTGGACGCGATCGCCACACACCGCCCCAAGGTGGTGTTTCTGGCCATGCCCAACAATCCTACCGGTGGCAGCTGGGCGCCCGACGACGTGGCCGCCATCATCGCGGCCGCCCCGGGACTGGTCGTGATCGACGAAGCCTACCAACCCTTTACCGATCACACCTGGATGCCGCAGGTGCTCGACTTCGACAACGTCGTCGTCATGCGCACGGTGTCCAAGATCGGGCTGGCAGGCTTGCGTTTCGGTTATGTGGCCGGCGACGCGGCCTGGATCGGCGCGTTCGACAAGATCCGCCCGCCCTACAACATCGGCGTGCTTACGCAAGCTGTGCTGCAGGTGGTGCTCTCGCACAAAGCGGTGCTCGACGCCCAGGCCGCCCAGTTGCGCGCCGACCGCGCGCCGCTGGCCGAGGCGCTCGCCGCCCTGCCCGGCACCACCGTGTATCCGTCGGCCGGCAACTTTCTTCTGGTGCGCTTTTCCGGCACACTGGATGGCAATACGATCCACCGCAGCTTGAAAGCGCGTCGCATACTTGTGCGAAACTTCGAGCATTCGCATCCGCTTCTTGCCGATTGCCTGCGTATATCGATCGGCACCCCTGACGAAAATGCCGCCCTGCTGGCGGCCCTGAAAGACCTCCTGAAAGCCTGACATGCGTACCGCAGAAATTACCCGCAACACCAACGAGACCCAGATTCGCGTCGCGATCAACCTCGACGGCACCGGCCGTCAACAGATCGACACCGGCGTCCCGTTCCTGGATCACATGCTGGATCAGATTGCCCGTCACGGCTTGATCGATCTGGACATCAAGGCGGTGGGCGACCTGCATATCGACGATCACCACACGGTGGAAGACGTCGGCATTACGTTGGGCCAGGCCATCGCACAGGCCGTCGGAAACAAGGCCGGGCTGCGCCGCTACGGTCACGCCTACGTGCCGCTGGACGAAGCGCTGTCGCGCGTGGTCATCGATTTCTCGGGCCGCCCCGGGCTGGAATTTCACGTGCCGTTCACCCGTGCCCGCATCGGTACGTTCGACGTCGACCTCACCCGCGAGTTTTTCCAGGGTCTGGTCAATCACGCCGGCATCACCATGCACATCGACAACCTGCGCGGCATCAACGCCCATCACCAGTGCGAAACGGTGTTCAAGGCCTGTGGCCGCGCCCTGCGCATGGCGGTCGAATTCGACTCGCGCAGCGAAGGCGTCATCCCGTCGACCAAGGGTGTGCTGTGAGCAATTCGATTGCCATCGTCGACTACGGCATGGGCAACTTTCACTCGGTGGCCCGCGCGCTGCGCGCCGCCGCGCCCGATGCCGACATTCAAATCTGCAATGATCCCGAAGGCATCCTCGCGGCCGACCGCGTAGTCTTTCCCGGACAAGGTGCCATGGCCGATTGCATGCGCACGCTCAACGAATCGGGCCTGCGCGATGCCGTGACGCAAGCCGCGCGCAACAAGCCGCTGCTCGGCGTGTGCGTAGGCGAACAAATGCTGTTCGACGCCAGCGAGGAAGGCGATACCGCCTGCCTCAGCATTTTTCCGGGCGTGGTGCGGCGCTTCGACGGCCCGCAATTCGCCTCCCGGCTGCTTGCCGACGATGCGACGCTGGCCGCCGGCGCCGGCGCACCCGACGCCGTGGACGAACGCCTGAAAGTGCCGCACATGGGCTGGAACCGCGTGCGCCAAACCCGCGCCCATCCGCTGTGGGAAGGCATTCCAGACAATACGCACTTCTACTTCGTGCACAGCTACTACGCCGCCCCCGCCGATCCTGCCCTCACGGTGGGCGAATCGGATTACGGTTATCTGTTTACCTGCGCGGTCGCGGCCGACAATATCTTCGCCGTCCAGTTCCATCCCGAGAAAAGCGCCGACCACGGTTTGCGCCTGTACCGTAATTTTGTAGACTGGCAGCCGGCCTGAGCATTTCCGCTCGACCGGCATCTCCCTTTTCTCCTCTTCATCTCTGCTATTGACCATGCTGCTGATCCCCGCCATCGACCTCAAAGACGGACGTTGCGTTCGCTTGCGCCAGGGTGACCTGGAAGATGCCACGGTGTTCTCCGAAGACCCTGCCGCGATGGCCTCGCTCTGGCTCGAGCGCGGCGCCCGCCGATTGCATCTGGTCGACCTGAACGGTGCCGTGGCCGGCAAGCCCAAGAACGAAGCGCAGATTCGCGCCATCGTCGACGCCGTGGGTGACGACATCCCCGTGCAGATCGGCGGCGGTATCCGCGACCTCGACACCATCGAGCGCTATCTGGACAGCGGCATCACCTACGTCATCATCGGCACGGCCGCCGTGAAGAACCCTGGCTTTCTGCACGATGCCTGCGGCGCGTTTCCCGGCAGCATCATCGTCGGCCTGGACGCACGCGACGGCAAAGTCGCGACTGACGGCTGGAGCAAGCTCACCCGCCACGACGTGCTCGATCTGGCCAGCAAGTTCGAAGACTACGGCTGCGAAGGCATCATCTACACCGACATCGGCCGCGATGGCATGCTGTCGGGCGTGAACGTCGAAGCCACGGTGAAACTCGCGCAGCATGTGCGCATCCCCATCTACGCCTCGGGCGGTATCGCCGGCATGCAGGACATCGAAGCGCTGTGCGCCGTGGCGGAAGAAGGCATCGAAGGCGCGATCCTGGGCCGCAGCATCTACGAAGGCACGCTCGATTTCGCGGCCGCGCAAACGCGCGCCGACGAGCTGACCCAATCATGACCGGCTCCGCACCGGCGGTCAGCGCCGCCGCGTCCGGCGCCCTCACCCGCCGCATCATCCCCTGCCTGGACGTCACGGCCGGGCGCGTCGTCAAGGGCGTCAATTTCGTCAATCTCGTCGATGCCGGCGATCCGATCGAGATCGCGCGCAAGTACAACGAGCAAGGCGCCGACGAGCTGACGTTTCTGGACATCACGGCCACCAGCGATGGCCGCGACCTGATCCTCCCGATCATCGAAGCCGTCGCCTCGCAGATCTTCATCCCGCTGACGGTGGGGGGTGGCGTGCGCCAGGTGTCCGATATCCAACGGCTGCTCAACGCCGGCGCCGACAAGATCAGCATCAATAGCGCTGCGGTGGCCAATCCCGAACTCGTGCGCGCCGCGGCCGACTATCACGGCTCGCAGTGCATCGTGGTCGCGATCGACGCCCGCCGCACATCCAAGCCGGGCGAGCCCGATCACTGGGAAGTGTTTACCCATGGCGGGCGCAAGGCCACCGGCATCGACGCCGTGGCGTGGGCGCGCCGCATGGCCGCCTATGGCGCCGGTGAAATCCTGCTCACCAGCATGGATCGCGACGGCACCAAGTCGGGCTTCGATCTGGCGCTCACGCGCGCCGTTTCTGACGCCGTGCCGGTTCCGGTCATCGCCTCGGGTGGTGTCGGCGGGCTCGAGCATCTGGCAGAAGGCGTGACCACCGGGCGCGCCAGCGCCGTGTTGGCCGCCAGCATTTTTCACTACGGCACCCACACCGTGCGCGAAGCCAAAGCGTTCATGGCCGAGCGCGGCATTTCGGTAAGGATGGATTGATATGTCGAGCTCCCAACCCTGGATCGCCGAGGTCGTCTTCGACGCCGACGGCCTGATCCCCGCCATCGCACAGGATGCCGGCAACGGTCAGATCCTGATGGTGGCCTGGATGAACCGCGACGCCCTGGAAGAAACCGCGTCGACCGGCCGCGCGGTGTACTGGTCGCGTTCGCGCAAGCGTTTGTGGCGCAAGGGCGAAGAATCGGGCCACGTCCAGCAAGTGCACGACATCCGCCTGGACTGCGACGGCGACGTCATTCTGCTGAAAGTGGAACAAATCGGCGGGATTGCATGTCACACGGGACGTGCGAGCTGCTTTTTCCGCAGTCTCGACGGCCAGAGCGACAACGCCGTCTGGAAAACCACCGATCCCGTCCTGAAAGACCCGGAACTGATCTACAAATGAGCACGTTGAGCCCCCACGGCGACGATATCCTGAAGCGCGTTGCCGACACCCTGGCCACGCGCCGTCCCGACCAGGGCGGCGACCCGGCCACCTCTTATGTGGCCAAACTGCTCGCCAAGGGTCCGGATGCTTTCTTGAAGAAGATCGGCGAAGAAAGCACCGAACTCGTGATGGCCGCCAAAGATGGCGTGCCGGAACGCATCATCAGTGAAACCGCCGATTTGTGGTTTCATTGTCTCGTAGCATTGACTCACTACAATCTGCGGCCCGAAGCGGTACTGGCCGAGCTGGCACGCCGCGAAGGACTCTCCGGACTCGAAGAAAAAGCCCGCAGAACACCCGACTGAGATCGCGTATCCAGGTCGGGAAAGCACCCACCGGCCTCACACCGGTGGCGAGAGTAGAATGTTTGGTAATTCCACCGTAACGGCGGTCCGCGTTTTAGAGTAAAACGTCGCGGCTCCCACGCATGATATTCACGGAGAACCGTCATGGGTAGTTTCAGCATTTGGCATTGGTTGATCGTTCTGGTGATCGTGGCGCTGATTTTCGGCACCAAAAAGCTGCGTAATGTAGGCGGCGATCTCGGTGGCGCGGTCAAGGGTTTCAAGGACGGCATGCGCGAAGCCAATAGCGATGCCGACGCAAAGCACGATCCGGTCACGCATCAGCGCGTCGCCGACGACACGATCGACGTCCAGGCCCGCGAAAAGAACAAATCGTGAGTTTGAGGGGCGCATGCCTGCGCGGCGGCGCCCGTCGTTCGTTTCCTACCTTCTTCATACGGCCGTCGCATGTTTGATGTCAGTTTCACCGAACTGATGGTGATCGGCGTGATTGCGCTGATCGTCATCGGTCCGGAACGTTTGCCCAAGGTCGCCCGCACCGTGGGCCATTTGCTTGGGCGTGCCCAGCGTTACGTCAGCGACGTCAAAGGCGATATCAAGCGCGAGATCGAGCTCGACGAGTTGCGCAAGTTCAAGACCGAAATGGAAGACGCCGCGCAAACGGTCAATACGTCGTTGCGCGATACCGAAGCGTCCATTCGCAAGTCCGGCACCGATCTGCGCAGCGAACTGGATGCCACGGCGCGCGACGCCGCTTCGGCGGTGAAGGGTGACGGCACGACCGCGCCCGATGCGTTGTCGAACAACGCTACGCACGCCTCGGTCGCCACGCCCGATCCGCTCGCATCCGAGCCGGCCAAAGCACCGGTTGCCGCATCCAGTGGCAACCCAGTCTCCCCCGAACCGGCCAATCCGGCACCCGTGCCTGCCCAGAACAACGCCGGGCCGCACATGCCCGCGCCCTCCAAGGCTGACAGCGCGCCTGCACCGAGCGTGTCGCCCACCGCCGCCATGCCGCCCATCGAAGCCCCCGCCCACGACACCGCGACGGCCAAGCCTGTCGACACAGGCGCCGCATCCGATGCGAAGGCGCCCTCCACCGGCGGAGCGGCATCGTGAGCGCGCAAGACACACAAGAAGAAGGCCAGCAAGACAGCTTCATGTCGCACCTGATCGAGCTGCGTCTGCGGCTCATGTGGGCCGTAGGCAGCGTCGTGGCGGTATTTGTCGTGCTGTTCATCTATCCCGGTGCGTCGGTGATCTACGACGTGCTGGCGCAGCCCATGCTGGCCTCGCTGCCGCAAGGCACGCGCATGATCGCGACCGGCGTGATCACGCCATTCATGGTGCCCGTCAAGGTCACGATGATGGCGGCATTCATTGTCGCGTTACCGATCGTGCTGTATCAGGCTTGGGCCTTTGTGGCGCCTGGCCTGTACAAGCACGAGAAGCAACTCGCGATGCCGTTGATCGTGTCGAGCACGCTGCTCTTCATCGCAGGCATGGCCTTCTGCTATTTCTTCGTCTTCAAGACGGTGTTTCATTTCATCGCCAGCTTCGCGCCGCAGTCGATCACGCCCGCGCCGGATATCGAGGCGTACCTGAGCTTCGTGATGACGATGTTCCTTGCCTTCGGCATCACGTTCGAAGTGCCGGTGGTGGTGGTGCTGCTGGTGCGCACCGGGCTGGTGACGGTTGAAAAGCTGGCGGCGTCGCGCGGCTACGTGATCGTGGGCGCCTTCGTGATCGCCGCGGTGGTCACCCCGCCGGACGTAGTGAGCCAGTTCATGCTGGCCGTGCCGCTGTGCCTGCTGTTTGAAGTGGGCCTGATCTTTGGGCGCATGATCAAACCGCGCAGTCGCAGCGACGCGGACGCCGCCGAGATCGCAAAACGCGACTAGTCCAGTTGCGGGAGCGACCGTGACAATTTTGGCAACGGGATCACCGCAGCTTGCGGTTGCACTCCTGGCAACCGAATAGCCGTCTGCCGCAACCGCGATCGAATGTTCCTCGTGAAAACGCCGCCTGAGGGCGGCGTTTCGCATGCCAGCGGGTGCCCCGCCGCAGGCCAGCCACATGCGCGCTATATGCGCGCCACATGCATGCCACGTACGAGCCATATACGGGACTGATTCACCCTTGAGTCCATGGGCGATGTAATCCTACATTGCCGTATGACCTTAGCAACTCGCTTGCGCGCCCGAATGCGTTGGCGCGGTATCACCAGCCAGCAGGAACTGTCCCGAATCTCGGGCGTGGCGCAATCCTGCATCCATCGGATTCTCACGCGTGGGGAGGGCTACAGCCCCAAACGCAACACGTTGATCGCCCTGGCACGCGCGCTGGATACCACGGCAGTCTGGCTCAGTGACGGCATCGAGTTCGCCAATCCCATGCCACAACCGTCGCGCACGAACGTGGCGTTGAACGATGTGGATGGCGGCGCAGGATACGCACACATTGCCTGCACGACTGCGGCATCGGCCGATGCACTGCCCCTTACCCCCCGCGATCGGGAGCATGCAGAAATCGATCGATTGGTGCGCACGCTTGCGCCCGCTGAGCGCAGTGCGTTGCTGGCCATCGTGCGGCTGATCGCCAGAGGGCGAACGCACAATGCGACGCCCGCATCGTCGTGACGATCACTGCCCGCATCGCCATCTTCACCCGCCGAGGCGGCCGTATGCCGCACCGGCAACCACGCTCGAATGGCTCAGGCGTGATCCCCAGGCCTCGCTCCCCAAACCGTCAATTGGGACGTGCGGGCCGCGTACCGACCTTCACGCGAATGGTGCGTTCCTTGCCCGCACGAATCACGGCAAGCTCGGCGGTGTAGCCAGGCGGCAATGCCGCGATCATCGACAGCATCGACGTGGTGTCGCGCACTCGCGTGTTTTCGATCGCGATCACGATATCGCCCACTCGCACACCTGCCCGGCCGGCCGGGCCGTCGCGGATGACGCCGGCGATGATCACGCCCTGGCGATCCGCCAACTTGAACGAGCGCATGAGTTCGGCAGTGATGTCCTGCGGCTCCACGCCCAGCCAACCGCGCTTGACCGAGCCGTTGGTCACGATCTCTTCCATGATGCTGTGCGCCGCATCGATGGGGATGGCGAACCCGATGCCCAGCGATCCACCCGAAGGCGAGTAGATGGCAGTATTGATGCCGATCACGCGCCCTTGCGTGTCGACGAGCGCGCCGCCAGAGTTGCCGGGATTGATGGCGGCATCGGTCTGAATGAAATTCTCGTACGTGTTGATGCCCAGCCGATTGCGCCCGAGCGCCGAAATGATCCCTTGCGTGGTGGTCTGGCCCACGCCGAACGGATTGCCGATGGCCAGCACGACATCGCCCACGCGCGACTCACGGTTGCGCGCCAGCGTGGCCAGGGGCAAGGGTGCGTCGGTTTCCGGCAGCTTGAGCACCGCCAGATCGGTTTCAGGATCGGCGCCCACCACGGTCGCGCTCAAGGCGCGGCCGTCGGCCAACGCCACCTCGATCGAATCGGCCGCTTCCACCACGTGATAATTGGTGAGCACGTAACCGTCGGCATTGATGATCACGCCCGACCCCAGGCTGGTCGACGAGTGATGCCGCGGCGCATCCGGCATCTGACCCAGGAACTGGCGCAGGATCGGATCCCCGGGCAGCGGCGTGCTCGGCAAATTGACCGTTTTGGTGGTGTAGACGTTGACCACCGAGGGTGCGGCCAGTGCCACCGCGTTTGCATAAGACGTGACATTGACGGCGCCCGCAGGTGCGACGAGCGGCGCAGGCGACACCTGCGTCTCGGGCAAGGCAGCCACTTGCGGCCCGACCCACTGCGGCCGCAAGGTCGAGACCACGAATAGAATGGCAAGACACACGGTGACCGCTTGCGCAAAGATCAACCAATAGCGGCGCATGTTTCCAACCGGGCAGGAAGATGAAAGACGTTACCGCACAAGACCTCGCGCATTGGCTCGACGCCACGCTCGCCACCGCGCGTTTTAAGGATTACTGTCCCAACGGCTTGCAGGTCGAGGGCACGCCCACGATCCGCCGTATCGTGACCGGCGTGACCGCCAGCGAAGCACTGCTGCGCGAAGCGATTGCGCGCGACGCCGATGCGGTGCTGGTGCACCACGGCTGGTTCTGGAAAAACGAGGACCCCCGCGTACGCGGCCCGCGCCGCACCCGACTGGCGCTGACGTTGGCGCATGATCTGAATCTGTTCGCCTATCATCTTCCCCTCGATGCCCACCCCACACTGGGCAACAATGCTCAACTGGCACGCATACTGGGCTTGGAGCCGCTGCGCGACGATGCGGGCAAGCCGCTGTTATGTGGTCCCGACAATCTGATCTGGCTGGGTAGCGCACCCGGCCTGAACACGCTCGCCGACCTGCAGCAGCGCGTGACCCAAACACTCGCCCGCACCCCCCTGGTGATAGGCGATCCCACACTGCCGCTCGGCCGCATCGCCTGGTGCACGGGCGGCGCGCAAAACATGATGGCCGACGCCCTGGATGCCGGCGCAACGGTCTACATCACCGGTGAGGCGTCTGAACAGACCACTCACCTTGCACGTGAAACCGGAACGGGCTTCATCGGCGCCGGCCACCATGCCACGGAACGTTATGGCGCCCAGGCGTTAGGTGAAGCCGTCGCCGCGCAATTCGGAATCGACGTGATCTTCGTGGACATCGACAACCCAGTCTGACGGGCCGCGCCGGAACGTCGCGATCGACCAGCGCGTTCCAACAGGTTGCCGTCTCTCAACCCACCGACAAGCACGTCATGCAATTGGTCTGCCGCCCAAACGCCCGAACGCAGGTGCCGTCAGGCGATCGATCGACCTTCAAAACGACGTCAAAGCAGCCCAGACAGCGCGCGGCGCCGCCCGGAACGGGTGAACGGGCATGTCACTGTGGCAATCAGACAACAGCGGCATGCCCTGCAGGGCCCGTTAAGGCGTCAGCGGACGACCGGCAACCGGGGTGGCGGGCGTACCCGTAGCCGGTGCCGACACGACCGTATTGCGGTTCTGCAACGAATCGCGGATCTCACGCAGCAGCACGACGTCTTCAGCCGGGGCCTTCGGCGGCGCTTCGACTTCCGACTTGCGGCGCGCGGAATTCACGAGCTTCACCATCCAGAAAATGATGAAGGCGAGCAGCACGAAGTTGATGAGGATCGTGACGAAGTTGCCCCATGCAAAGAGCACCGCACCCGCTTTGGTGAGGTCGTCATAGGTCATGGCGCCCGAATATCCCTCAGGCATTCGCAACACAATGAACTTGTTCGAGAAATCGACGGCTCCCCCGATCAAAAAGTTGACGACCGGCATGACAACGTCTTTCACCAATGAATTGACGATCTGTCCAAAAGCGGCGCCGATGATGACACCGACGGCGAGATCGATCACATTGCCTTTGACGGCAAAGTCGCGGAATTCCTTAACGAAGGCCATAAGTGCTCCTGTGTATGACGTTACCCACGGCGGGCTCAAGCTATAATACGCGGTTGTAGAGTAGTTAAAAATCCCAGCAAAACGGATGCAGTACGCCGGAAGCACCTAGCATCTTGGCCGCATCGCAAAGGAAAGAGGATGATGAGACAAGATACTCTGGTGCACGACGACGACGGAGCGGTTGCCCTTAACCTGCCGCCCGATCCCTCTCGACGCTTTTGGCTGACCACGACCTGTGCGATCGGCGGTGTCGCCGGGGTAGCAACAGTCGTGCCCTTCGTCAGCACCTTTGCCCCGTCCGCCAAGGCCCGCGCGGCCGGCGCACCGGTCGAAGTCGACGTCGGCGATCTTGCTCCCGGGCAGATGCGCACCGTCGAATGGCGCGGCAAACCGGTGTGGATCCTGCGCCGCACCGAAGCCCAACTCGCCGGCATCAAAAAAGGCGACGCATTGATGGCCGACCCGCAGTCGAATCGGCCTGGGTATACCCCCGAATACGCCAAAAACGAATACCGCTCGCGCAAGTCCGACCTGTTCGTCTGCGTCGGCATCTGTACCCATCTGGGCTGTTCGCCCACAGCCGACCTCGGCGGCAGTCCGGCCCTCCCAGGCGGCACCGGCGGCTTCGTCTGCCCCTGCCACGGCTCCACGTTCGATCTCGCAGGGCGCGTGTACGCAAATAAACCCGCGCCCGACAACCTTGAAGTTCCGCCATACGAGTATCTCAGCGACACCCGCATCATTGTGGGCGTCGATGAGAACAACAAGGCCTGACGCGGATCCGCGCAGACTCCATACGAGACTTAGAGCTTTACGCCGAGAATAAGAGGAGCCGTTTCATGGCTGGCGAGAAAACCGTCGAGACGACAGGGCTGATGGGTTGGCTGGACCGGCGCTTTCCGGTGACATCCACCTACAAAGCGCATCTGTCCGAGTATTACGCCCCTAAGAATTTCAATTTTTGGTATTTCTTCGGATCGCTCGCACTACTCGTGCTCGTGCTCCAGATCGTGACCGGCATTTTTCTGGTCATGCATTACAAGCCCGATGCCGAACGCGCGTTCCAGTCGGTCGAATACATCATGCGCGAAGTGCCATGGGGCTGGCTGGTCCGCTACATGCACTCCACGGGCGCCTCGATGTTCTTCGTCGTCGTGTACATGCACATGCTGCGCGGGCTGTTCTACGGCTCGTACCGCAAGCCGCGCGAACTGGTCTGGATCTTCGGCGTCGCGATCTTCCTCTGTTTGATGGGCGAGGCCTTCTTCGGCTACCTGCTGCCCTGGGGCCAGATGTCGTATTGGGGCGCACAGGTGATCGTGAACCTGTTTTCGGCCATTCCGTTCATCGGTCCCGAGCTCTCCATATGGATTCGCGGCGACTATGTCGTGTCGGATGCCACGCTCAATCGCTTCTTCGCTTTCCACGTCATCGCCATTCCGCTGGTCTTGGTCGGTCTGGTCGCCGCGCACCTGGTGGCTTTGCATGAAGTGGGATCGAACAATCCCGACGGCGTCGACATCAAGAAACACAAGGACCGATTCGGCCGTCCGCTCGACGGTATTCCGTTTCATCCGTTCTACACCGTGCACGACATCATGGGCGTCGCAGGCTTCCTGCTGATCTTCGCGGCCATCGTGTTCTTCGGACCCGAAATGGGCGGATATTTCCTCGAGTACAACAACTTCCTGCCGGCCGATCCGCTCAAGACGCCGCCGCACATCGCGCCGGTGTGGTACTTCACGCCGTTCTATTCGATGCTGCGGGCGACCACCGATCAGTTCACGTGGGTGCTGGCAGGGGCGGCCGTGCTGGGCGCGATCTTCGTTGCACTCAAGAGCAAGCTGCCCACGCTGTGGCGCATCTTCTTTACCGTGGTGCTCGTGGGCACCGCTGTGCTGTTGCGCCTGATCGACGCCAAGTTCTGGGGCGTCGTGGCCATGGGCGGCGCGGTCGTCATCCTGTTCTTCCTGCCGTGGCTCGATCATTGCCCCGTCAAGTCGATCCGCTACCGCCCAACGTGGCACAAGGCGTTCTACGGCATTTTCATCGTCAACTTTCTCATCCTGGGTTTCCTGGGTACGCAACCGCCCAGCGATGCGTACAACCTGACCTCCCAGATCGGCACCCTCATCTACCTGGGCTTCTTCTTCGTGATGCCGGTGTGGAGCCGTCTGGGCACCTTCAAGCCCGTGCCGGAACGCGTGACGTTCCATCCCCACTGAGCCCTGGATGCCGACAATGATCATGATCAAAAAGCTGATGGGAGCCGCCGCAATGTTGCTGGCGTGCTCCGCCGTTCTGGCCGCTGAAGGCGGTGCGCCGCTGGACCGCGCGCCCAACCATGTCACCGATATGGCCTCGTTGCAAAACGGCGCCAAACTCTTCGTCAACCACTGCCTGAACTGTCACAGCGCCGTGGCCATGCGCTACAACAAGCTGGCCGAAATCGGCCTGACCGACGCGCAGATCAAGGAAAACCTGCTGTTTACCGGCGAAAAGGTGGGCGATCTGATGACGATCGCGATGAAACCGGCCGACGCCAAGAAATGGCTAGGCGTGGCGCCGCCCGACCTGTCGCTCATTACGCGCGCCAAGTCGGTCAACGCCGGCCCGTCAGGCGTGGATTACGTGTACACCTACATGCGCACGTTCTATCGCGATGCAGGCCGGTCGACCGGATGGAACAACCTGGTTTATCCCAACGTGGGCATGCCGCACGTCATGTGGGAAGACCAGGGTCCGCGCGAGTTGACTACCGTGGCCACCCGTCCGCTGGCGGCCAAGGAAGGCGATACCGGCCATCCCGGCTGGGAAAAGGTCACCACGGTGTATGACGCCCAGGGGTATGCGACCGTCAAACGCGAACCTTTGGCCGAATACCACGGCCACGCCACCTCCGAATCGAAGTTCAAGGCGCTGGACCCCGCCCGGGCCACCGCCTACGAAAGACAGATCGCCGACCTGACCAATTTCATGTCCTGGATGGCCGAGCCGGTGCAGCAACAGCGCAAGACCCTGGGGGTGTTCGTCCTGCTTTTCCTGGGTATTTTCTTCCTGGTCGCATGGCGTTTGAACGCTTCTTACTGGAAACACGTCCGCTGATGTGATAGCTCTCGTGGTCCCCGGCCTCGCTTTTTAGGGGTCGGGTCGGTTACGATAGACGTCTTGCCTCATCGGCCCTGACACTTGGGCCAGCGCCCAGCCTATTGGCCGCCGCTGGCCTTTCGCTTTTTATACTAAGGAATCTCCGCCATGATGGTGCTCTATTCCGGGACCACGTGCCCTTTTTCGCAACGCTGCCGCTTCGTGTTGTTCGAGAAAGGCATGGATTTCGAAATTCGCGACATTGATCTGTACAACAAGCCGGAAGATATTTCGGTCATGAACCCGTATGGACAGGTGCCCATCCTGGTCGAGCGCGATCTGGTTCTGTACGAATCCAACATCATCAACGAATACATCGACGAGCGCTTTCCGCACCCGCAATTGATGCCGGCCGATCCGGTGATGCGTGCGCGCACCCGCCTGTTCCTGTACAACTTCGAGAAGGAACTGTTCGTTCACGTTTCCACGCTCGAAGATCGTAACGGCAAGCCCGACGAAAAGCGCCTCGAACGCGCCCGTCAGAACATCCGCGACCGCTTGGCCCAATTGGCGCCCATGCTGTTGAAGAACAAGTTCATGCTGGGTGAAGAGTTCTCGATGCTTGACGTGGCGGTTGCCCCGTTGTTGTGGCGTCTGGATCACTACGGCATCGAACTGCCCAAGAACGCCGCACCCCTGCAAAAATACGCCGAACGCATTTTCTCGCGCCCGGCCTATATCGAAGCATTGACGCCTTCCGAGAAAGTGATGCGTCGATAATCTGGAGGTCAGATCGATGGGTGAGACATCAACCAAACCGTATTTGATCCGCGCACTGCATGAATGGTGCACCGATAACGGCTACACGCCGTATATCGTGGTGCAAGTCGATCACCACACGATGGTGCCAATGGGTCACGTTCAGGAAGGTCAGATCACCTTGAACGTTGGCACGTTGGCCACCAACAGCCTGGTGCTCGGCAACGAAGCGATCGAGTTTCAGGCGCGCTTCGGTGGCGTCACCGAAAACGTGTACGTGCCGGTGGGTGCCGTCAGCGCGATCTACGCGCGCGAAACGGGCGCCGGCATGGGATTCGAAGTCGAGCCCTACGAGCCTGCGGCTCAGGATGAGAACGATGCGGGTCTGGCGGTAGCCGACGACGGCAACGCCGTGGCAGCCGAAGCGCCCGTCGTGGCCGACACCACGACTGCCGACGCCGATGGCAAGCGCCCGCACCTGACGATCGTGAAGTAAACCGGATCTGGGTGGACAATCCGCCCAGATTCACTACAATTCAGTCCCCCGCTCGCCACGTTCTGTGTGCGAGCATCGTGCCGGTGTAGCTCAGTTGGTAGAGCAGCTCACTTGTAATGAGAAGGTCGAGGGTTCGATTCCTTTCTCCGGCACCATCTCCCCTGACGTCTCAATCCTTCAATACCTGCGCGGTCGTCGACCAATCGCTTTGGCGTGAAAAGCGTGCCAATTGCGTCGCCACGTCGATGCCGTAGGGGCTGAGTTTTGGTGCCCATGCGCGGGCATTCGCGGCCAGCTGGGCATCGTCGGGCAGCGGCCCATTCACCGCGAGGATCACGCGATTATTGGCGCGCAGGTTGAAGAACGTGCCGAACACATCCGCGTACGTCACCGACTCGCTGTCGTAGCGATCGCTGGACGTGAAGGTGTTGGCCGCCAGCACGCCACCGGGCGGCAACAGCTGGCGAACCGTTTGCACGAACTCGCGCGTCATGAGGTGCTTGGGGATGTAGTCGATATCGAACGCATCGAGCATGACGATGTCGTAGCGTTTGCCTTCCCGCAGCGCCGCCTCGACGTACGCGCGACCGTCGGCGGTGATGATGTGCTGCTGCGGGCCGGTGCGAAATCCAAAGTATTGCCTGGCCACGTTCACCACCGCGGGGTCGATCTCGACGGTGTCGATATTGGCTTGCGGCAATACCTCGGCCAGTGCCTTGGGCAATGTGCCGCCCCCCAAACCCACGATCAGGATGTTGCGCGGCGCCGGTTGCACGAAGAGCGCACTCATCATCATGGGCGTGTAGTTGAACACCATGCGCTGCGGCGCGGCCAGGTCGATGCACGACTGCCGGCCAAGCGCCTGCACGCTGCCGAACGTCATGCACCGCTGGTTGTCGTTTTCATACACGACGACGGGTGAGAACGCAGATGCTTCGGTATGGATGATGTTCGCGGCAAGCGCCGCCGCCGGCGCGAGTACCGCGCTCGCAAGCAAGGCCGGCAGGAGCGCCGCAAGTCGGGACGCAAAGGACCGGGAGGCGGCAAGACGGCTGAAAAAAGCGGGCGAGGGTTTCATGAATCGAGTGTATCGCCAATGGCAAGACACAGCCGAAGGCTGAGCGCCCTTTGCATTGGCAGGCAGAGCGGCGCGCGCTCGACACAGATTGCAGCCGCGCTCGTAAGAATCGGCGACACGCTCAGCGCATTCAGCCGCCACCTTGAGCCAGGCACCTTCAGCCGGGCACCTTAAGCCACGCCCGAATCCACGCCCCCGCGCCATAACGACAAAAGACGGCACAGGAGGGACTGTACCGTCTTTCATTCAGCCCGCGCAGGCGTTGAGCTTTACTGCTGCGCGCGACCTCGGCTGAAGAGTTTGCTCCATGCGCGAATGAACGCCCATGAGAGCCAGCGGCCGCTGGTGAGACGCGCACGCGGCAAGCGGCGCTTCACTTCCACCATCCACCCGCCTTGACGATGCCAGACCTTCTTGCGGTTCTGACTATCGGTACGGCGGCCGATCAGCCACGGGAACGTGCGCAGACCGGGTTTGTACACGGGCGGCACGTTGAAGATCAGGATGTAGGCCAGGCGCGTCGAATCCGACGTGTTGGGCCCTGTATGGTGCAACGTGCGCATGTCGTGCACCGTGCAGTCGCCGGCTTGCAAAGGCACCGGGATCGCCTGGCTGCGGTCGAAGTCGCCGATGCATTCGAGGGGGTGCAGCGTCTTGTCGCCACCGGGCGATTGATGCTCCAGCACGGGTCCCACTTGCGAGCCCGAGATGAACTGCATGCAACCGCTTTCTTCCGTCACGGGTTGCAGCGCCAGCCAGATGCTGAGCTCGCGGTATTCAAAATCGGGCGAGCGGAAAGCTTCGTCCTGATGCCAGGGCGTGGGAGGCCCCACGCGTGCCGGCTTGAGCAACGCATGCTCGCCGTAGCACGCGGCGTCTTCGCCGAGAAGCTGGCGCGCCACAGCGGTCGCGCGAGCGAAGAATTGCGTCTGCGTGAGCTCCGGCGCGTAGTGGCTGGGGTCGTGCAGGCTCGGGAACGATGCGGGTTTGCCTTCTTCGTCGCGTTGCGCAAAGTCGTACTGGGCACCTTCGTCGTAACCCGTGCGCTGCTCGAACATTTTGAGCAGGGTGCGACGAATCATGGCCACCTCGTCGGGTGGGCAAAGCGAACCCAGCGCCACATAGCCCTGGGAACGATAGGTGCTCTCCGCCAAAGGCGAAATCAGCATTTCATCCGATCGCGCAGAACTCGTGCGCAACAACGCTGTAAGGGACATGGCAAATCTCCCGCGGGGGTATGCCCGTAAGGGCAGCAAATGGGGTGAGACGTATGAGGGGTCTGGTTGAACGCTCTATGGCGTGCTGTGACATAAAGTATCCTGGCGCCCGTCCTGCCGGAATCCGCCCGACGCACTACGGCGCGACGGCATCCTAAATCGCATTTCGTAGACCTTGCAGGTGTCGAAGTAGGGAGATTCGGTTGAGCGGATGAGATAAGCATTAGGTCGATGCGTGGGTACCTTTCGCTGCCATCCCTCCTCCCCGATCGGCCCACTACAATGCACATCCACCGATGACGCCGCCCTTCCCATGTTCATCCCGCCCCACATGACGATCCCAGCATGACGCCGACGCAACATCAAGCGCCGCTGCGCGACTACTGGCTGGCCGAGGCCATCCGCTTGCGCGAGGCACATTGGGGTCCGCTGGCCGACGCCGATGCCGTGCGCGCTGCCCGGCAAGGCCCCGACGATTTCGAGCAACGCATTCTGCTGCGCGCGCAAGCGTTGGCGGTCGTGACGCCATTGCCGCGCATGATCGAACGCTGGCGTCAGGGGGCGCTCGCCGCGCTGACCGGGCTGCTGTTGCTGGCCGCGATGACGGGCGCGCTCACGGCGCTGGGCGCATTGGGCGACGGCACACGTGCCGTAAACATCCTGTGGGCGCTGGGGGCGTTGCTGGGTTTGCATGTGGTGATGGGCGTGCTCTGGCTGCTGAGCTTTTTCATCCGCGCACCCGACGGAGCTGGCGGGCTGGGCCGGGTCTGGCTATGGCTCAGCCGCAAGTTCGCACGCGGCCCCGACGCCGCGCTTGTGCCCCATGCCTTGTTCAATCTGCTCGCGCAACGCGGTGCCCTGCGCGCCTTGCTGGGCGCGGTCACGCACGCCATCTGGTTTACCGCCCTGACCGTGGCGCTGATCACGCTGCTGGTGGTGCTGTCCACCGCCAGCTACCGTTTCATTTGGGCGACCACGTTGCTGGCGCCCGACACCTTCGTCGCCCTCACCCGCGCCATCGGCTGGCTGCCGGCGCAGTTCGGCTTCAACCTGCCCGATGCCGCGTTCGTGCGGGCCAGCGACGGCACGCAAGCGTTGCCGGTAGAGGCGCAGATCCAATGGTCGATCTGGCTGATGGGCACCGTTGCCGTTTATGGCGTGTTGCCTCGATTGCTTGCCCTGGTGGGCTGCGCGTTCGTGGCGCTGCGCGGCATGCGGCGCCCGGCGCTGGATCTGACCCTGCCCGGCTATGCAGGGTTACATGACAAACTGCTGCCACGCACGGAGACCATCGGGATCGATCGACCCGCCGACGCTGCTGCGGTCACGCCGATCGCGGCCCACACGGCCGCCCACCGCACGGCCGATCTCGGGGGCCGAGCCGTGATCGTCGCGCTCGAAGTACCCGCCGATATCGCCTGGCCTCCGGTACCGCTGCCCACTGCTGTGCACGATGGCGGCGCGCTCGATACGCGCCAGGATCGCAACCGGATGCTCGACGCTCTGGCGCGCACGCCTGCAGCGCGCCTGTTGATCGCCTGCGATGCCCGGCAGACGCCGGATCGCGGCACGTTGTCGCTGATCGCTTCACTGGCCAAGCACGCGGCGCACACCGCCGTCTGGCTCTTGCCATCCGAAGCGGCGCCGCGCCGCCAGGCGTGGGTCGACACCCTGCGTGATGCCGGACTGGATGGCCAAGCGATCGTCGTCGACGCCAGCGACGCCGCCCGGTGGTTGGAGACCGAGCATGCCGATGCCTGACCTTGCTGCCGCCCTTCCCGATGCCCCCATCCGCATTGCCGTGGTCGGACATACGAACACCGGCAAGACCTCGCTGCTGCGCACCCTCACGCGCAACAGCCGCTTCGGCGTGGTGGCGGACCGGCCTGGCACCACCCGGCATGTGGAAGGCGCCCGCCTGCTGCTCGATGGCAAGCCTGCGATCGCCTGGTACGACACGCCCGGTATCGAAGACAGCATTGCATTGCTCGAGTATCTGGACGACCTGGCGCGCGATGAACGGCTCGACGGCCCCGCGCGGATCCGGCGGTTTCTCGACACGCCCGAGGCGCGCGGAAGGTTCGAGCAGGAAGCCCGAGTACTGGCGCGCATGCTCGACTGTGACGCCGCGTTGTATGTGATCGATGCGCGCGATCCCGTGCTGGCCAAGCATCGCGACGAGCTCGAGATTCTCAATGCTTGCGGCCGGCCGCTGTTGCCGGTGCTCAATTTCGTCAACGCGCCCGACCACCGCGTGGCGGAATGGCGCGACGCCATGTCGCGCCTGGGACTGCACGCCACGGCCGAATTCGATACGGTGTTGCCCGCACTCGACGGCGAGGCACAGCTTTATGCCCGCCTGGCGCTGCTGCTGGATCGAGAGGCCGATCTGCTGCGTCGGTTGGCCGAAGATCTTGCGCAACAGCGCCGCGAGCGGCACGAGGCGGCTTACCGCATTGGCGCCGAAGTGCTGGTCGACGTGGCGGCGCTCCATGTGCAAAGCGGCAACGATGCGGCGGCACTGGCTGCCAGCGGCGAGCGCTTGCAGACGAGCGTGCGGGTGCGCGAGCAAAGCGGGATCGATGCATTGCTTGCGCTCTACAACTTCAGCCGTGACGATTACGCCGCCGAGCTGTTGCCGCTGGAGGGCACGCGCTGGGGCATGGATCTGTTTCACCCCCAGACAATCAAGGACATGGGTGTGCAATTGGGGGCTGGCGTGGCCGCCGGCGCGATGGCGGGCGCGGCCGTGGATGTGTTGACGGCGGGTTTGAGCCTGGGCACCGGCATGCTGATCGGCGCGGCCGCAGGCGGCATGTGGCAAGGCGTGGAGCGCTTCGGCAAGCGTTTGGCGGGCCGCGTACGCGGTTACCGCGAGTTGAGCGTGGACGATGCCGTGCTGCGTGTTTTGGCGTTGCGTCAGCGCGCGCTCATTCACGCGCTCGAGCGCCGCGGGCATGCCGCGACCGCCCCCCTGGAACTGGCGGCGGCGCAAGATGAAAAATGGCGCAAGGCGGCGTTGCCGGACGGGTTGAAGGAGGCGCGCAGCCGGCCGGAGTGGTCAGCGCTGGCGCCGGGTCATGATGATGACGCCCGCCGCAAAACAGTGGTGAAGCAGTTGGCGCAGGATCTCGCACGCGCCGAATGATTATCGAGGCGGATGAGGGGCCTGCGGGTCGAAGGCCGCAGCCCGCCGCTGCCGTACGTGCGCCCCGAGCCTTAACCGCTTGTGTCGTCGGACACAGTGGGCGATGGCGAAACGTGTGCGCGCATGGCCGTCGCCACGGCCACCGGCCGCTACCAGCGCCCGGACGCGCCGCCCCCGCCGCTGCGTCCGCCGCCACCGCCGAAACCGCCTCCGAATCCACCGCCACTGCTGCGTCCGCCGCCCATCGAGCCGCCGCGCAACCCGCCGAGGCCGCCCAATATGGCGCCGGCGCGACGACCACCGCCCCCGCCGCCGCCCTTACCGCCCCCTTTGCCACCGCCGCCCTTGCCCCCGCCCTTGATACCCAAGGCGTGAAGCACCACCGTCAGCACAAGCGCCAGTACGGCGGCCACGCCCGCCACCCAGAGCATGCCCGTGGCGGTGTACGCCGCCACGGCGACAGCCGCCACGCCTACCAGGGTGGGCAACACCAGCACCATGATGACGCCGACGATAAGCGACGTGGTCAAGGTGGGAAGATTCACCGACATCTCGTTGGGCGCCCCTCGCGAAGCCGGTGGCGGCAACGGCTCGCCGTCCACCAATGCCGCGATGCTTTTCACGCCCGCATCGATGCCGCCGGCGAAATCGCCGGACGCGAAGCGCGGCACGATCTGTTCATTGATGATCTGCGAGGCCCGTGAATCGGGAATCGCACCTTCAAGGCCGTATCCCACCTCGATACGCAGGGTGCGATCGTCCTTGGCCACCAGCAACAACACGCCGTCGTCGGTATTTTTCCGGCCCAGCTTCCACTGGTCGAATGCCCGCGTTGCATACTGCTCGATGGATTCAGGCTGGGTCGTGGGCACGATCAGCACCGCGACCTGCGCGCCTTTGCGGGCTTCGAGCGCCGCGAGTTGCGATGTGAGTGCACTGCGCGTTGCCGCATCCAGCGTGTTTGTACGGTCGGTAACCCGTTCCTGCAATGCCGGCACGGCCGCGTCCCCGGTATCGGGGGACGGCGCACGCGGCGCGGACGATGGCGGCGCAGGCGCCGGTGCGCGCGGCGTCGACGGGGGCGTGGCCGACGAAGGCACCGACGGCGTGGGCGCGGCGGGTGACGCCGAGGGCGGCACATCGGCGGGCGGCGCGGGATTGATCGTGATGTAGCCGGGCGCAGGTTCGCTGGCCGCCAACAGCACGGGTCGCGCATGACGTCCCTGGCGCGCCGGCCCGTCGGCAAATGCGGACACGCCAGCCCCATGCCGCGCGCCGGCGTCGTCGTTCATCTCAAGCGCCTTCGCACGCAACGGCGCCGCTGCGAAGGCCGTCGCCGTCAACAAAACGGCGAGCATCGCTGCTCGCCGGAGGTCATTCATCACAGACATGTCGGAAACCTAGCGTGCTGCGGGCACAGGAGCGGGCGCAGCCGGCGGCGTTGCGCCGCGCGTGTTGCTGAACTCGATCGCCGGCGCACGCGAGATGGCGGCTTCGTTTTCAACGCTGAAATTCGCCTTGGGCGCATAGCCCATGATCTTGGCGGTGATCACGCCCGGAAACTGCCGGATGAGCGTGTTGTAGGCCTCCACCTGCTGCACGTATCGGCCCCGCGCCACCGCGATGCGGTTTTCGGTACCGGCAAGCTCAGCCTGCAGATCGCGAAACAGCGCATCGGCTTTCAAGGTGGGATAGTTTTCGGTCACGACCAGCAAGCGCGACAACGCCGACGACAGCGAGCCTTGTGCTTGCTGGAAGCGTTCCATGGCTTGCGGATCTTCGAGTTTATCGGTGCTCATCTGCGCGCTGCCCACGCGGGCGCGGGCCTCGGTCACTTCCTTGAGCACGGCACGCTCGTTGGTCATGTAGGCATCCACCGACTTGACCAGCGCAGGGATCAGGTCAGCGCGGCGTTGGTACTGGTTGAGCACCTCCGACCACGCCGCCTTCACCTGCTCGTCGCCGGCCTGCATGGCGTTATAGCCGCAGCCTGCCAGCAACGTCACCCCGAGCGTCATGACCACGAGGCGGCCGAGACGGCTCACACTGCGCGAGAACAGGTCGCTCAGGGAGGCTGTCATTACGGCTTGACCCGGGTGGCCGGTTCGGCGGGAACGGCTTCGTCGGCAGGCGCTTCTTCCAGCTCGTCCTCGTTCTCTTCCTCGTCGTCCATGTCGCCGCCGGAGAGGCCCATGTTCGCGCCGGAGCCGAGCACCATGCTGAAGACTTCGCCTGCAAACTCTTCCACCGGCATCTTCTTGCCGTTGAAATCGACCTGACCGGCTGCGTAGTTCAGCGTCGAGGTGATCTTGTCGCCTTCCACCTTCACCACGCCGGCCTGTGCACCCATGCCGGCCACGAGCTCGGACTGCATCGTTGCCATTTGCGCGGCTTGCGCGGGATCGGCGCCTTCCTGCGTGGCGGCGATCGTGAAGATCTCGGCCAGCATGCCCTTGGAGACGACCAGCTTCGCGTCGAGCGTCTTGATGGTCTCAAGGATCATCGCGTCGATCGAAGCGGCCTTGTCGGAGGGCTTGGTCAGGCTCAGATTCAGATTGAACGTGCTTTCGCCCTTGGACGTCTTGATCAGCAACGGATCGATCGACAACGTGGGGTTGCCGGCCAGCAGCGCCAGCATCGCACCCTGCATCGCCTGGGCTTGCTCGGGCGTCATCTCGGGCAGTTCTTCCTCGCCCTTGGATCCCATGCTCTTGAGCGCGCGCACGTACATGTCGCGGTAAAGATCGTTCAAGGTTTTCAGGGCGACCGGATCGAGATTGCCGCCCTTCATGACGAACTGGCCGCCCCCGACGTCCTTGCCCTTGAAGTTGACACCGCCGACTTCATAGCCAACCACCACATTGAGCTTCTGATTCTGCTCCCCCAGATCGGCGCGCTGCACCAGATCGCGCAACACGATCATCGGCTTGTCCTGTGCTTCGGCGATCGTGAGCGACTTGGTCGTCATCGAGTACTTGCCCAGGTACATATCGGCAATGCCTTTCGACATGTCGCTATCGAACGACACACCCTTGAAGTCCAGCGCCAGCGGCTTGCCGTCGGCCTTGCTCAAGGTGGTGGCCACGATCGACTCGATCAAGCCCGAAACCTTGACCGATTCGCCGTTCTTGCCCACATCGGCGTTGACGTCCAGACCGGAGAAGTTAAGCTTGCTGTCGCCTTCGGCGTATTCGGCCGGCGCCAGGCGCACGACGCCCGTGGACGAGCCACCGTAGCCGAGGCTGAACGTGGACGACACCGGCGGCACATCCTTCGTCGCCACGAACCAGGCGTCGAGCGTGCCGTTCTTTTCGAGCTTGGCATTGCTGGTGGCCATCATGGGCGCCAGCTTGCCGGTCTTCACGCGCGACCAGGGAAAAGGACCGTGTTCGATATGGTCCGACACCAACACTTCAATTGGCGCGGGAGCAGGCTTGCCTTCCTGGGCGGGCAGGCTCAACGTGGCGGTGTAACGCGCATCCGAAGAGAACACGCCACGCTCGAAGGATGCCAAGGCGAACTTGATGCCGGGAACCGGCATGACCTTCGCAAGCTCGACGTTGGCTTTGTCGATCGAGGCGATCAGTTCCTTCTCAACCTTGGTGCCCGTGTAATACGCTGCACCTGTCCAAGCGATCCCTGCGACCACGACGACGCCGACTACCGTGCCGACAACCTTGCTCATAATTGATTCCTATCCTGAATTGGGCGTTAAGCCGGGCGATTATAGAGAGCGCGCACTGTCGCTGTTACGATTTTGGGTGCGAAACCATTGCCAATTGTGACAAGTTATCGGGTAACCCAGCCGACGCTTGGATCGGTGGTATAGCAGCGGCGCACGGTCCCGGGGCGGGCCGACGTTATAGCAATATCAGCCATTCCAGATGTGTGCGATGCCCATTTGCCGCGGCATCTCGCGCAGATTCGGGGTTTTTTGCAGCTTTTCCCCGGAGATCGGCCTTCATCGGATACAATCTTTCGCTTGGGCTGTACCAATCCGCCCAAGCGTCCCTGTGACGGCGCCGCCGTCACCTCGCAGGGCTGGTCCGCTACGACCCGCCTTCTTTTCTCCTGACGCGTCTGCCTCGATTGGAGTCCTCTGACCTAGAGCGACAGGCTGCCGCTGGAGCTGTACTTGACTTCCCCCATTACATTTGCCGACCTTGGCTTGGCCGAGTCGTTGCTGCGCGCTATTGCAGATACCGGTTACACCGCCCCTACCCCGATTCAAGCGAAAGCCATTCCCCTGGTGCTCAAGGGCGGCGACCTGCTCGCCGCAGCCCAAACGGGCACCGGCAAGACCGCCGGCTTTACGCTTCCCATCCTGCATTTGCTGGAAACCCGCCCCGCCCCCGATACGCGCAAGCCGGGCCGCCCGCGTTGCCTGATTCTCACGCCCACGCGTGAACTCGCCGCTCAGATCGAGGAATCGGTCCAGACGTACGGCAAGTACTCCAAGCAGAAAGCGATGGTGATGTTCGGCGGTGTGAACATCAACCCGCAGATCGGCGCGCTGAAGCGCCCGCTCGACATCTTGGTCGCCACGCCGGGCCGTCTGCTCGACCATGCCGGTCAACGCACAGTGGATCTGTCGGGCGTCGAAATCCTGGTGCTCGACGAGGCGGACCGCATGCTCGACATGGGCTTCATCCGCGACGTGCGCAAGATCCTGGCTTTGCTGCCCAAGCAACGCCAGAATCTGCTGTTCTCGGCCACCTTCTCCGAAGAAATCCGTGCGCTGGCGCGCGGGGTGCTCAACAACCCCGGCGAAGTGTCGGTCACGCCGCGCAATACGGCCACCGAACTCGTGCACCAGACGGCGCACATGGTCGACCAGGCCCACAAGCGCGACTTGATCAGCCACATCATCAATGAAAGCGGCTGGCATCAAGTGCTGGTGTTCACCCGCACCAAGCACGGCGCCAACCGCCTTGCTGAAAAGCTGGTGAAAGACGGCTTGTCGGCTGCTGCGATTCACGGCAATAAGAGTCAGGCCGCACGCACGCGTGCCCTGGCCGGCTTCAAGGACGGCTCGGTCGCCGTGCTGGTTGCAACGGATATCGCTGCGCGCGGGATCGACATCGATCAATTGCCGCAGGTTGTGAACTTCGAACTGCCCAACGTGCCCGAAGACTACGTGCACCGTATCGGCCGCACCGGCCGCGCGGGCTCGACGGGCTCGGCCGTGTCGCTGGTGGATGCCAGCGAGGTCAAGCTGCTCAAGGCCATCGAACGCCTGATCGGCAAGACGATCGAACGTGTGCCGGTAACGTCCGACTGGACGCCTCCCGTGGGTGCCGCACTGGACGTGGATGCTCGCGAAGAGCGCACCGAACAGCGTCGCTTCGGCAACAGCAACCGCGGCGGCAACGGTGGCGGCGGCAATGCCGGTCACAGCAAGAGTCGCAACAACGGCACGGGTCCCACGCGTGGATCGCCCGTGCGTGCCGGCGGTAACGGCAACGGCCGTCCCGCCAGCGCCGGCGCTGCCAAGCGCCCGGAAGGCGACGCGGCCCGCCGCCACAGCGAGCCGCGCGGCGATCGTCCGGCTGCAGCCCGTCCGGCAGCACCGCGTTCGGGTGATGCACCCCGCTCGGCCGCTCGCGGCAACGACGGCCGCCGCAGTGGCGTGCTGTTGGGCAAATAATCCGGAGCACAGGCGATGAGTGTGTCCACCTGGCTGACGTTCATGCTGGCTTCCTGGGCCATTTCGTTCTCGCCTGGCGCCGGCGCGATCTCCGCCATGTCGGCTGGGCTCAAGCACGGCTTTCGCCGCGGGTACTGGAACACGGCCGGCTTGATCGCCGGCATCCTGTTCCAGTTTGTCGTGGTCGGCGTCGGACTGGGCGCGCTCTTGGCCACGTCTGAAACGGCCTTCACGGTCGTGAAGATGCTGGGCGTGGCGTACCTCGTTTATCTGGGCGTGAAGCAATTCCGCACCGACGCCACGCCGGTTGCCGTGGAAACGGGCAATCTGGCGCTGGAGCCGATTCGCACGTTGATCCTGCGCGGCTTTTTGATCAATGCCAGCAATCCCAAGGGCACGGTGTTTCTGCTCGCCGTGGTGCCGCAGTTTGTGGACCCCGCGGCAGCGCTCGCACCGCAGTACGCCGCCATGGCATTCACGCTGGCATTTACCGATACCGTTGCCATGGGGGTGTATACCCTTTTGGCGGCCAAGGTGCTGCGCCTGTTGCGCAGCCCGCACCACATCCGCTGGATGAACCGCAGCTTCGGCGCACTTTTCGTACTCGCCGGGGCCTTTCTGGCCACTTTCCGGCGCGGCGTCTGAAGGCGCGCGGCTGTAGAATTCGCACATCATGACGATCAAAGAAGAAGTTGCGCGTCGCCGCACATTTGCCATCATTTCCCACCCCGATGCGGGTAAAACCACGCTGACCGAAAAGCTGCTGCTGTTCGCGGGCGCGATTCAGATCGCCGGCAGCGTGAAGGCGCGCAAGGCGACTCGCCACGCGTCGTCGGACTGGATGGAAATCGAAAAACAACGGGGCATTTCGGTCGCCTCGTCCGTGATGCAGATGGAATATCGCGATTGCGTGATCAATCTGCTCGATACCCCGGGCCACGCCGACTTCTCCGAAGACACCTATCGCGTGCTGACGGCGGTAGACGCCGCATTGATGGTGATCGACGCCGCCAATGGTGTCGAACCGCAAACCATCCGCTTGCTTCAGGTGTGCCGGGCCCGCAACACCCCCATCATCGCGTTCATCAACAAGATGGACCGTGAAGTGCGCGATCCGCTCGATCTGCTCTCCGAGATGGAGGCTCATCTCGGGATGGATGCCGTACCCTTCTCATGGCCGGTAGGCATGGGCAAGTCGTTTGGCGGCGTCTTCGATATCCGCCGCGACCGTATGCGCATTTTCCGCGCGGGCCAGGAGCGCCGCGGCGCGGACGACGACATCATCGACGGGCTGCAGAACCCCGAAATCGCCAAGCGATTCGGATCGGCCTTCGAGCAGGCCAGTTCGGAAATCGAACTCATCACCGCCGCCTCGCCCGCCTTCGACCACGACGCGTTTCTCGCCGCAAAGCAGGCCCCGGTCTTTTTCGGATCGGCGGTCAATAACTTCGGCGTGCAGGAAGTGCTCGACGCCCTGGTCGATCTGGCCCCGCAGCCGGGCGCCCGCCAGGCGCTGCAACGCGAGGTCAAGCCCGACGAGCCCAAGTTCACGGGCGTGGTGTTCAAGGTGCAGGCGAATATGGACCCGTCGCACCGCGATCGTGTGGCGTTCGTGCGCGTAAGTTCGGGCAAATTCGATCGTGGCATGCGTTTGAAGGTGTGCCGCACCAATAAGGAAATGCGTCCGAACAACGTCGTGTCGTTTCTGTCGCAACGGCGCGAGTTGCTGGACGAAGCCTACGCGGGCGACGTGATCGGCATTCCCAATCATGGCGTGTTGCAGTTGGGCGACGTACTGACCGAAGGCGAAATCCTGCAGTTCACCGGCCTGCCCTTTTTCGCGCCCGAGCTGTTCCAGGCCGTTGAAGTGAAAGATCCCCTGCGCATGAAGCAGTTGCGTACCGGTTTGGCCCAGTTGGGCGAGGAAGGCGCCATTCAGGTTTTCCGGCCCGTGGCCGCCGGCGGCGCGTTGCTGCTGGGCGCGGTCGGTCAGCTGCAGTTCGAAGTGGTGGCTCATCGCCTGAAAACGGAATATGGTGCCGACGCGCGCCTGATGCCGTCACGCTACACAATGGCCCGCTGGATCACCTCGGATGACCCGAAAGCACTACGCAAGTTCATGGATGCCAACGCTGCCCATATCGCCTATGATGTGGTGGATGCTGCGGCCTTCTTGATCGGCTCGTCGGCGCAGCTCCGGGTGGCTGAGGAGTTGTACCCGGACGTGAAGTTCCACGCGATGCGTGAGCATGGCGGACAGGTGTTTAGCGAAAAGATGCGCGCCTGAGCGGATCTCACAGGTATACGAGGTTAGGGATGTCTTGGCGGTTCTTGTTAGTCGTACTTTTACTGGCGCTTGGCGCATCCGCATTCGGCGGCATGCGGCTGGGCGACTGGCTGGTCGAACACGCGCCGCCGGCCACGCCGGCACCGGGCCAGGACGAAAACGGCGCGCAGCCGGTTCTCGACGCGAACGGCCGCGCCTTTGTGGCACAACCGCCGCAACCTCGCGTCGATGGCACGCTGGGTATTCCCGACAAACCGGCCGACCTGAAATGGAACGTGCAGATGGTGTCGTTGTTCGACACCGTCAAGGATCCTTCGATTTTGCTGTCGAAATCCGGCATGACGGCCGAGCAAGCGCGTGAAGTTGCGGCTGCCGCCCAAACGACGTTGCCGGGCGGCTCGGATGTCAGCACCCTCGATCTGATGCCACCCGTACCTGCCGCACCGGTCGCACCGCCCATTCGTGGGCAGATTTCGGTGTCGAGCGGTTATGGTGGTGCCGAGATGGTGCAGCAAGCGCCGCAAATGGCTTACGCGCAGGCCCGTCCGGCTCCCGCCACGGGTGCCAATGGCTGGCAAGGGGCCTTGCGCCAGGAACTCGCGCAGTGCGCCAATGCAGGCTTCTTCGAACGCCCCACGTGCTCGTGGAACGCGCGCAACAAATACTGTGCGCCCAATCAAGCGTGGGGCTCGATCCCCGAGTGCCCGCGTCGGCCGGGCGAATAGGCCTAGCTCAGTGCATCGCACGTGATGCGACGCGCAGAATGAAAAAGGCACCCGAGGGTGCCTTTTCTACGTCCGTCGATACGCGACTCAGCCGCTATAGACTTCCATCTGCGATTGCAGGTAATTTTGCACGCCGACCTTGTCGATCAGATCGATCTGGGTTTCCAGATAGTCGATGTGCTCTTCGGTGTCGTCCAGGATGTCCTGAAACAAGTCGCGCGACACGTAATCGCGCACCGATTCGCAATGCGCGATCGCTTCCTTCACAGTGGCTTGGGCACCTTGCTCGACCTTCAAATCACAGGCCAGCAACTCGGGCACGTCCTCGCCGATCAGCAACTTGTGGAGGTCTTGCAGATTGGGCAGGCCGTCGAGCATGAAAATGCGTTCGATCAAACGATCCGCATGCTTCATCTCGCCGATGGACTCTTCGTACTCGTGCTTGCCGAGCTTCGTGAAGCCCCAATGGTTCAGCATGCGGGCATGCAAGAAATACTGGTTGATGGCCGTCAGCTCGTTGGTGAGCTGCTTGTTCAGAAACTGAACAACGATGGGATCGCCTTTCATGGGGTGTACTCCTGATGGGTCTGGCAAGCGCCGCCAGAACACCGCATGAACGAAGCGGTTGGGCGCTGCAACCCGCAGAGGCTAACACCGAGCACAGGGCGCGCACCAGCCTGTGACTGCATTTGGTTAACCGCTACGCGAGCGCGAGCCGAAAGCGTCAGGATAATGAGTATGAATATCGATGGCAAAGCGGCTTGAGGGCACGTCGCGCTATGCGGTGCTCTTGGCGGGTTTGCTGCTGCGAAAACACGGCTGCGGCGCCCGAAGAACGGGACGCAAATGCTGCCATGAACCGGCAAACGCCACCTGACGCCATGCACGCTCGAAATAGACGCCGTTGCAGTCATGCAACGTGCGCGCTACTCAAGCGGCGGCGACCAGGCGAATCGGGAACGTATTGGCGGCGTGCGTGGGCGGCAGTGCGGGGCGGGTATGCGGCACTGGGTGGCCTATCGCGCTATCGTGACCAGCGCAGACACTGGAGCAGCGTCCGCCGGGCAGATATTCCAATGCCGTATCTGCACAGCGACCGCAGCAGCTCGCAACGCCCAGCTCGAATTGAAGATCTTCGAGGGACGTCGCACCGCGGTCCACGCTGGCGCGGACCTGACGTTCGGTGATTGCATTACATACGCAAATGTACATGAGAATAATTATCGAAAATTATTCGCATTAGCGCAAGCGCCCTTTTGTGACAGCGGCCTCGGCCTGATAGCCTAGGCCGGCCGGCTCATGGAAGCCTGCGCGCGGCGCAACGAAGCCGGTGCGATGCGTAGCGATTCGCGGTACTTGGCAACCGTTCGACGTGCGATAACGATTCCCTGCTCAGCCAGCTTTTGCGTGATCTGGTTGTCGGACAGCGGTTTGCTCCGATTTTCTTCCGCCACAAGTTGGCGAATGTGCGCCTGAACAGCGGTGGCCGATGCCGAATCGCCGTCGTCGGTCGCCACGCCTGCGCCAAAGAAAAACTTGAGCTCCAGGGTGCCAAATGGGGTGAGCATGAACTTTTGCGTGGTGGCGCGAGAGATCGTCGATTCGTGCAAGCCGAGTTCGCCGGCGATGTCCTTGAGGATCAGCGGCCGCATGGCAGCGGGCCCTTTGCTGAAAAAGCCGCTCTGGCGATCGACGATGGCTTGAGAAACGCGAAGGATCGTGTCGAACCGCTGCTCGACGTTCTTGATCATCCAGCGCGCCTGCTGCAATTGCGATTGCAACCCGGCGTGGTGCGACTCGCGTTGATTGCCCAGCATCTGGGCATAAAGCGCATTGATGCGCAGTCGCGGCATGGCCGCCGTGTTCAGCGAGACCTGCCACCCTTTGCGCGTACGGCGCACGATTACATCAGGCACCGCAAAATCGGCCGCCGGCACGGACCATCGTCGGCCCGGACGGGGGTCGAGCTTCAGGATCAAGCCGTGTGCGGCCCGCAACGTCGCGTCATCGCAACGCAAGAGCTCTTTCAAGCGCGGCGCATTGCCCGCCCCCAAGAGAAGCAGGTGGTCGGCACAGATGGCGCGCGCGCATTGCAGCACCACGGGCCGCGCGGCATCCGGCATGGTTGTCAGGTCGGGTTGTCGCAACTGCAACAGCAAACAGTCCGCCAGCGTGGTGGCCCCCACGCCTGCCGGATCGAAGGACTGCAGAAAGGTGAGTGCGGCGCGCAGTTCATCGAGATCTGCATCGATCTCGGGCGGCAACCAGCTCAGCACCTCCTCGAGCGGCGAACCGAGGTAGCCGTTTTCGTCGAGTTCGTCGATCAACAGACCGATGAGCGCCATGTCGCGCGCACTGACGCGCGTGACACCCAACTGATTGAGGAGATGCTCACGCAAGGTTTCCTGCCGCGTCGACTCCGGCGGGCCGCTGTCCTCGTCATCGCCTTGTCCGCCGCCGCTGCCGTACGACTCGCCGCTGAAGTCCTCGCCGCCCGCGGCACCATCGTCGTGCTCACGCTCATCTGCAGGCGCATCGGCGGCCTCGCCCGGCTCGTCGCCGGCCGCCACAGGCTCGTCGCCCGGAAAGTCGTCTTCGCGCTCGAGCAAGGGGTTGTCCGAGAGGGCTTGCGAGATCTCCAATTCGAGTTCGAGCGTCGACAATTGCAACAATCGGATCGACTGCTGCAACTGCGGAGTCAGCGTAAGATGCTGACCAGGACGAAGTTCTAACGCTGGACGACTCATAGGACGCTATTTTGCATGAAGACGCTCACTTCACCTGACCGCATTAAGCAGGATTGCCGGTCGATCAACCAGACGGTGCTCAAATTATCCGGTCCGCGCTTCATCATGCGCGCGGTGGTGCTCGTCATTGCCTTCGTGGTGTGGCTGTTCGTGTCCTCCCGCCTGTTGGCATTTGGACGAACGCTGGATTACAGCGCATTTGCCGCGATGGGACAGCAAGCTGTCGACTTAATGGTGCGCATCAATCCTTACCTCTGGTGGGTGGTCGTGGCCATCTGGACGCTGATCGTCTTTTTCGGCGTTCGATCATGGCTTAACGGCAGTATCGCCGCTGGGCGTGCCACGCCGGTCGCCGCCGACGTGCTCGCGGATCTCGTGGCCGGCCTCTCCGAAGGTGTCGTCGACGTCATGCAATGGGTGTGGAACCCGCGCGACGAACCCCTCACGATCGGCGACCTGCGTCGTACAGTACAAGAAACCCGCCACGGACGCATCGAGAAGATCGAACTGGTCCGTGAACAGGAAGCGGTATTGCGCGATGAAGCGCGGCCCGCAGCCGCCCTGCGCCGCAAGACTGCCGGCGGACCCGTCGACGTCGCGCCCACGCCTGACCGCGGCCGCACGACGCGTCCGGCGATTGCGCCTGCCGTCGATCCCACCGGCCGTCACGATCAGGAACCCACGCTGGGCGGCAAGCCGCGCAGCGTCAATGCGGGTCGCGCCGAACCGGGCATCACCCGCTAAACCGTTTTCGGCGCCCCCCAAGGTCGAGCCGCTCGACAAAAATAATTTGCGCGGCGCCCGAAAATGTGTTCGACTTACATCCTATGTCCACCGCCCACATGTCCATTTCCTCGACAGTCGGTTGCGATTCCATCGCAACCGGGGCGGTCGCGTCTGCTTCCATCGCATCGGCTTCGTTCGATGGCTCGCGTGCCTTCTCCGGGCGCGCCATGGTCGCACAAGCTGCTGCGCAACGTTCGGCCGCACGCGCCGCACTACTGCTATCGCTACCGATCGGTCGCCGAGCCTAGCGCTCCGTGGTAGCTCGGCAACCACGCTTGCCACACGTAGATCTCCGCAGTTTCTGTCTTACCCCTGACTAACGCTTTTGTCTCACCGATCGGCTGAGCCCGCGACGTATCCGTCGACTGTGTGCTCGCCTGAAAGACGACCCGCGTTGGCTGCACCCCTAAGGACACATCGACATGTTTGCCAATCCCGCTCAAAAATACATTCCGTTCAAACCGTTCACCGCCGACTTCGCCGAACGCACCTGGCCCAGCCGCCGCATCACGACGCCGCCGATCTGGATGAGCACCGACCTGCGCGACGGCAATCAGTCGTTGATCGAGCCGATGAGCGTGGACCGCAAGATCCGCTTTTTCGACCAGTTGATCAAGATCGGCTTCAAAGAAATCGAGGTGGGTTTCCCTTCGGCCTCGCAGACGGACTTCGACTTCGTCCGCAAGCTCATCGACGAAAACCGTATTCCCGACGACGTCACCATCATTGTGCTTACCCAGGCCCGCGAGGATCTGATTTCGCGCACCGTTGAATCGGCGGCTGGCGCAAAGCAGGCCATCGTGCATCTGTACAGCGCGTGCGCGCCCGCATTCCGCAAGATCGTGTTCAACATGACCTGCGACGAAATCAAGAACCTGGCCGTATCGTCGACGCACATCATCAAGAAGACGATGGCGAAATACCCGAAAACCGAGTGGCACTACGAGTACTCGCCGGAAGTCTTCAGCACGACCGAGCCCGAGTTTGCGCTGGACGTGTCCAATGCGGTGGCCGAAGCCTGGGGTGCCACGCCCGACAACAAGATCATTCTGAACTTGCCGGCGACGATCGAAGCGACGACGCCCAACATGTACGCCGACCAGATCGAATGGATGCACACGCATCTCGACCGTCGCGACAGCATCGTATTGAGCGTGCATCCCCACAACGATCGCGGCACCGCCGTCGCGGCGGCCGAGCTTGCCGTGATGGCCGGCGCCGATCGCGTCGAGGGTTGCTTGTTCGGCAGCGGTGAGCGTACCGGCAACGTCGATCTGGTGACATTGGCCTTGAACCTCTACACGCAGGGCGTGCACCCGGGCCTGGACTTCTCCGATATCGACGAAGTGCGCCGTTGCGTGGAGTACTGCAATCAGTTGCCGGTTCATCCGCGCCACCCGTATGTGGGCGACCTCGTCTTCACCGCGTTTTCGGGTTCGCACCAGGACGCGATCAAGAAAGGCTTTGCGCAGCAGAAGGCCGATCAACCGTGGGAAGTGCCGTACTTGCCGATCGACCCGGCCGATCTCGGCCGCAGCTACGATGCCGTCATCCGCGTGAACAGCCAATCAGGCAAGGGCGGCGTGTCGTACCTGCTCGAACAGGAACACGGCCTGGTCTTGCCGCGCCGGTTGCAGATCGAATTCAGCCGCGCCATTCAGCGCCACACCGACGAAACGGGCCGCGAAGTCACGGCGAGCGATGTGTTCGATATTTTCAATAGCGAGTATTTGACGCAACGTACGCCCTGGTCGCTGGTGCGCCACCGCATCGAGGGCGATCCCGCTGCCGGTGAAGGCCGTCACTTCGCGATCACGGCCGACGTGATGCATGAAGGCGACAAGCGCACGGTGACCGGCGTGGGCGACGGCGCCATTTCCGCCTTCGTCGACGCCATGGCCTTGCCTGTACGCATCATGGATTATCACGAGCATGCCATCGGTACGGGTACCGACACGCGCGCTGCCTGCTACGTGGAAGTGCGGTTGGGCGACTCGGCCACCGGCTTCGGCGTGGGCATCGACCGCGACATCGTGACGGCCTCGTTCCAGGCACTTCTGAGCGCCATCAATCGCCACGCCAAGAACGGTGTGGAAAGCGATCCGCAAGCCATCGAATCGGAAACGACGCCGGCGTAAAACGTCGCGGCAATACACACGGCGTGCCGTGTGTGTTGGCCCCTATGCAGTGCATGCCGGGCAGTTGCGGATGCCATTGCGACGAAAGCGATAAAGGGTGGCCCTCAGCCGAGGGCCACCCTTTTTCTATGTCGCGAACATCGATCGCGCGCGGTCGCGGCGAGAGCATTACCTGGTGGATCGGAGAATGACGGCGCCTTCGTCTTCAGCGCATCACGCGGCCTGGTCCTGCAGCAACGGATGCACCCAGCGGGCGGCCGCCATCAGGTCGACGTCATGACCGATGCGGCCGATCGCCTGCAATCCCACCGGCAATCCTTGCGGGCCCTTGGCGAACGGCAAGTGAACGCACGGCACACCCAAGAGTGTCCACAGGCGGCAGAAGAGCGGGTCGCCTGTGCCCTGATCGGCGAACGGGGCTTCTCCCGTTGCGCTGGGCGTCAAGAGCACATCGCACTCGCCGAACAAGCGCTCGACGCGTCCGCGAATGTCGGCCGCCTGCGCCAGATTGGCCAGATGCTGCGCACGCGTGATACGCGCACCGCCATCCAGGATCGCGGCCAACGCCGGACTCAGGCGGTCGGCATGACGCCACCGCTCGAAAGCCAATGCGCCCACGGATTCGTAGGCCATGATGTCGGCCTGCAACTGCATCAGTGCACAGTGGGCATCGGGCAGCGGCGTGTCCACCACCTCCACCCCCGCGGCCTTCAGCCGTTCGGCGGCCGTCGTGAATGCCTCGCGCGTTTCCGGCGCGGCATGACGCCAATGCAGACTGCGATACATGCCCACGCGCGGTGCGGCGTCGCGGCGCGCGGTCAGCATTGCCGGCTCGCGCATCAATACCGAGGCCAGGAGCGCCACGTCATCGATGCTGCGGCCAAAGCCGCCCAAGGTGTCGAGCGAATCGGCCAAAGCTTTGCATCCGGCGCGCGGTACCGCGCCAAAGCTGGGTTTGAAGCCGACGATGCCGCAGTAGGCTGCCGGGCGAATGATGGAGCCGGCCGTTTGGGTGCCCAAGGCGAGCGGCGTCATGGCGTCGGCCACCGAAGCGGCCGAACCGCTCGACGACCCGCCCGGCGTATACGCCGTATGCCAGGGGTTGCGCGTCGGCGGCCGTTGATAACTGGCGAACTCGGTCGTTACGGTTTTGCCCAGAACGACGGCACCCGCCGCGCGGCACAGTGCGACGGCTGCGGCATCCTGCGCCGGTCGATTGCCTTCGTAGATCGGCGATCCGTAGCTCGTGGGCAGATCGGCCGTGTCGAAAATATCCTTCACCCCCAGCGGCACGCCATGCAAGGGCCCGAGAATGGGCCCGGCATCCAGGCTGCGCGCCTGCGCCAGGGCGTAATCGGGATCGATGTGCGCCCAGGCGTGAATCTCGCCGTCGCGCTGCGCAATGCGCGCCAGACACGCACGCGTCACCTGCTCGGCAGTAAGCGCACGGCTTTGCAACTGCGCGGCCAGGTCGACGGCGCTCAAACGATTCAAATCGGCAGTCATGGCAACCGGCGCAAAGGAAAGGATGAAGGCGTCAATAACCGACCGTGAGGCCGGGCAGATCGACGGTGATGCGCGGCTTGCCGAGCGCGAGCGCTGCGTGCTCCGCAAAGGTCTGCGCCTGGGCCGCGTCGGTCGAGAGCACGTCGTACCCGAGCGCATCGGCGACGCCCATGATGCGATCGAGCAGCAGCACTTTGCCGCTGGGCCGCAACGGCTCGCAGCCGAGCGTGTCCCAGGCGGTATCGAACCACTGGCGGGCCGCATCGGCGCTGGTTTGCGTGGGTTCGACTTGCGCCGCCAGATCCAACCGGCGGCGGGCATCGAAAATGATCGTGACGTCGCTGCGCATGAGCACTGATCTCCAGATGGAATAAAGTCGCCGTCAATAGGGCGAAGCGGATTCCCACATGACGTTGTCGCCCGACGCTTGCGCACGGCGCATCAGGTCGATCAGCGGAAAGGCGCGCTGGCGAAGGCTGACGGCGCGCTCCATGGCCGGTACCGGCGGCGCATCGTCGTCTTCGTCCTCATCGGCCAATGCCGGCGCACCGCGCACCAGGGTTTCGAGGCCTTCGATGGCGCTGGGCAGTTGCTCTTTGGTGAAGACCCCGCGATCGGGCAAGCTCCCGTCGAAATGCTTGCCGGCGGCATGCAGCAGAGGCAAGGCATGCTCCGACAGCATCAGAACATCGGCAGCGGCGTTGGAGCTGAACGTGATCAACATATTGTTATATCCCTCAATAGATAGGTTCATACACTACCCGATCGTCAGACGCATGCCAACTTGCATCATGCCCCGAGCGTGGCGATGGACGCCACCTAGGTAACCGCCGACAGGCGACGGGGATGCGATGCAAGGGTACGACGCGATCGTGGTGGCTGGAACGACCGCCACGGCCATGGGCCTGCGGTGGGGGCTGCGGTGGGCGATGTTGTGGACGCTGGCGCTCGGGGCCACGGGCGGTGTTGCAAACGCGCAGGCCGCGGGATGCGGCCCCAGTGAGATCGGCGCACCCTGTCCCGATCGCGCCGATGGGCCGGCGCCGAATGTGGGCATCGGCAACCCGGTGCATGCCGTCACAGGCAACAAATACCAGCGGGAAACCGACCTGCCGAGGCTACCAGGCACGGGAGGGCTGGCGCTCATCCGCCACTTCAATAGCCGCGATCCTCGGCCCGGGACGCTGGGGCGCGGCTGGGCACTGGATCTGGACGACCGCCTCTATCTCAGTGGCACCCGGGCACAGATCGTCGCAGCCGATGGCACGCGGCACACCTTCGATTGCCCCCTGCAGAGCGGCGACTGCCTTGCGGTACGCGGGGCGGCCGGTACGCTGCAACGCGCAGGCCCGACCTCGCACTGGCAACCGCTGCCCGGCAGCGTCATCCGCTTCGACGCGGGCGGGCGTACCGTGGCGATGGCTGGAAACGGCCGGGCCCTGACGATCGAACGGGAGATCGGCGCCGGCGCATTGCGCGGCGAGATCCTGGCGGTGCGAGGCGCCGATGGCGCTTCGCTCATCTTTCACTATGATCTGCACGCCCGCGAGGCACGTCTTGCCGCCATCGACACCCCGCATGGGCAATTGACCTACGAATATGCCGGTGGCACCGGCGCGCGCGCGCCTGACCGTCTGGAAACGATGACGCGTCCCGATGGCATGCAACGGCGCTATCACTACGAGTCTGCCTTTCAAGCCGGCGATGCACACCGCTTGACCGGGATCAGCATTGTCACCGCCGAGGGCGTCGCGTGGCGCCAACGCAGTTGGCGATACGACCGCTACGGACGGGTGATCCGTGCCACGCGTGGCGCGCCCGACGACGCCGCCACCGCAACCGCGATCGCCTATGTCCGCACGCCCCTGGGCGATGGCGACGTCGGCCTCACCGAGGTACGGGAGCCCAGCGGCGCCACGCAGGTGCATACCGCGCAGGTGGGCGACCGCTTCGTGGTGACGCAAGTCGAGGGCGCAGGCTGTACCGGCTGTGCACCACCCGGGCTGCGACTGGCCTACGACCGAGATGGCCGGCTCGCACGGGCGAACGACGTGACCTTGACGCGTGACGCAGCCGGCCGCATCCGCGACATCGCCGTCGACCATCCCGGCTGGCCCGGCCTGCGGCAAACCTTCGATACCCATGGACGGCTGACGGCGTGGTACAGCACGGCCACCGGCCGCGAAACGCGCCGCTACGACGTGGCAGGCCGATTGGCCGGCCGGCTTTTCGCCAACGGCGACCGGCTGCAGATATCGCGCGATGCTGCAGGTCAGACGATCGATCTGCTGGCCACGACGCCGCGCTCACCGTACGCCCTGCGCACGCGCATCGCGTGGCGCGACGGATTGCCAGCCTACATCGGCCATCCGTATGAAACGGAATACCGCGAGTACGACGCCCGCGGCAGACTGACGGCGCGCACGGCCATTCGGCCGGCAACGCTCGCTCAGGTGCTCGGCAAGCCGCCAACGCCGCCGGCGCCACCCGGTATCGGTGCCGCCACCCGCATCCGTGCGGGCAAGGGTGCCAAGCTTTCGACCGTCGGGCAAGCCCGTACCGTGCAGTATCGCGATGGGTATGTGTGGGACGATGCAGGGCGATTGATCCGCCACGATCTGCCCGAAGGCGGGGCGCTGCATTACACGTGGATGGGTGACTCGCAAACCGCCGCCACCATTACCTGGACCGATGCCGAGGGCACCACATGGCCGGTGTGGCCAGCGACCGATCCTGCCGCATTGGACGCAAGTGCAAACGCGCAGGTTCATCTGGATGATGCGGGCCGCGTCATGCGCGAAACGCACCGCCTGCGGCCCGGCTGGGGCCGCGCCTACGTGTACGACGCCGCCTCGCGTCTGGTGGGCGCGCGAGTCACGGCGCACTCGTCTACGAACACGACAGCAGCGGGCGCAGTCGCAGGGCTAACGGACCCCGGCGCCGGCCAGTACTGGTATGCCTGGCAACGCACGGGGGCAGCCGCAGGCACGCTCGATCCTGCGGGCAACGCGCTTGCCGCCATCGCGCGCGACGCCAGCGGACTTCCCTTGCACGTGGGCCCGCGCACGTTGATCTACGGCCCCGATCGCCGTCTACAACGGGTACAGGTGGGACAACACACCGAAGCCACCTACGCACACAATGCATTCGGCGAACAGATCCTGGCGCGGTTCGGCGATCGCACGGCGCATCGCCTCTATCACGGCAATCGCTGGGTGGCCGATGCGCAAGCCACGCCGGCGGGCCTGCGTGTGCTGCGGCGTGCCATTCATGCCGGTAGCCAACCTGTGGGCTGGATCGTGTACGACATCACGTCAACGGGCACGCCTGCAGCAGGGCGCCTGATGCGCGTCGAGGCCGACGCGGTCGGTGTGCCATGGCGATTGACCGACCGCGCGGGCCGCGTCGCCTGGGAGGGCGACCACAGCCCCACGGGCGCGTTGATCGCCGCCGCCGGAGCCCTCGACATGCCGCTGCGCATGCCCGGCCAGCGGGCCGATGCCGTCACCGGATGGCATGACAACTATCTGCGCACCTACGATCCGGCGGCGGGTCACTATCTCGAACCGGACCCCATGGGACCGCTTCCGGGCAACAGCGTTTACGGCTACGCGGCACAGCAACCCCGGCGCTTCGTCGACCCCCTTGGATTGCTGTTGTTTGCGTTCGATGGCACGCGCAACGATCCCGTCACGCAGACCAACGTCATGCTGTTCGCCCAACATTACACAGGCGGCGACGTGTTCTATCACCGGGGCCCCGGGCGGCGCGACCGCATCGACTGGGACGGTATCGCCGCCTCGTCGGCCAGCGAAATTCTGGAAAAACAATGGAATCACCTGCTCGATGCCCTGAGCGCCCACCAGGATGCCGGCGGCGCAGGCGCCTTGGCGATCGATCTGGTGGGCTATTCTCGCGGCGCGGCACTGGCGCGGGAGTTCGCCAACCGCATTGCCGCGCGCGTGCGCGACGGCCGGTTTTTCCTCGACGACGGCGAGCGCGGCATCATCTCGGCATGCGTCGACCTGCGGTTCATCGGCCTCTTCGACAGCGTGATGCAGTTCGGTCTGCTGGGTGCCGACGACCGCGACTTCAATATGGCAATCAAAACCGCATGGCGCTGGGTGGCGCATGCCGTCGCCCTGCACGAGCGTCGCATGATCTTCCCCGTGACGTCACTCATCGGCGCGGGCGGCAATACCGTCGAAGCGCCGTTCCTGGGTGCGCACAGCGATGTGGGTGGCGGCACCCGGACGGCAACGGGCGGCGATATCTCCAACGTGGCATTGCAATGGATGGCCTGGCAGGCGCGCGTAGGCGGCGTCGACCTCGCCCCCCTGGCGCACCAGCTGCGCCAGGTGAGCACCCCCTTGCTGCACGACAATCGTGTGCCCCGCCCGGTGTTTCAGGATTTCGACAGCGGCGACCGAACCGTGCAGGATACCCATGGCCTGCCCCTCTACCAGCAAGAGCGGGATCCCCTGCTGGGCGGCGTGCAGCGCCGCGAGGTCGAACCGTATATCGACCGTCGGGCACCCGGCACCGATCGGGACGGGCCGGTGGCCGGCACGGTCGACATGCGCGGCTACCGGCTCTGGCTGCGCGACACGCTGGGCTTGCAGATCGGACGATGACCCCGCTCGCGCAAGGTGCGGATCGGCTATGATGCAGGGCACATTTCGGGCCATTCCCGACAGCCGCCGCCGCACCCACGGCCCGAGCGCGCGCCTCCTTTTTCCACTTCAGACTTTTCCCGACCGCCTCATGCTCCTCGAGCAACAAGACTCCCTTATCGCCCTGATTTCCGCCGCCGTCCGGCAGGTTTTGCCCGACGCGGCGCCCACCATTGCGCTGGAGCGCCCGAAGGTCGCCGCGCACGGCGATCTGGCCTGCAACGTCGCCATGCAGTTGGCCAAGCCCGCCCGGCGCAACCCGCGCGAACTGGCGCAGGAAATCGCCGATGCGCTGCTGGCGCAGCCCGGCGCACGCGACGTGCTGGCAGCGGTCGAGATCGCCGGTCCCGGATTCCTCAATTTCCGCGTAACGCCTGCCGCCCGCCAGGCCGTGCTTGGCGCCATCGCCGCGCAAGGCGGCGCGTTCGGCCGCGCGGCACCGCGCACCGACAAGGTCCTGGTCGAGTTCGTGTCGGCCAACCCCACCGGCCCGCTGCACGTCGGCCATGCCCGCCAGGCGGCGCTGGGTGACGCACTGTGCCGCCTGTTCGACGCGCGCGGCTTCGATGTCACGCGCGAGTTCTATTACAACGACGCCGGCAATCAGATCGCCAATCTCGCGATCAGCGTGCAGGCGCGCGGCCGCGGCATCACGCCCGATTCGCCCGACTATCCCGCCGACGGCTACAAGGGCGAATACATCGGCGATATCGCACGCGATTATCTGGCTTGCGCCACGGTGCAATGCGCCGACGGCGAGCCGGTGCCGGCCAAAGGCGACATCGACGACCTCGATGCCATCCGGCGTTTTGCAGTGGCCTATCTGCGCCGGGAGCAGGATCTCGATCTTCAAGCCTTCGGTCTGAAGTTCGATAATTACTATCTCGAAAGCTCGCTCTACACCTCAGGCCGCGTCGAAGATACGGTGACCAAGCTGGTCGCCAGCGGTCACACGTACGAGCTCGACGATGCGCTGTGGCTGCGCACCACCGAACTCGGTACCGGTGACGACAAAGACCGCGTCATGCGCAAGCGCGAGGGCGGCTACACCTATTTCGTACCCGATGTGGCGTATCACATCGCCAAATGGGAACGGGGCTTTCATCACGCCATCAACATCCAGGGCAGCGACCACCACGGCACGGTGGCGCGCGTGCGCGCCGGCTTGCAGGCGCTGAACGTCGGCATCCCCAAGGATTTCCCGGCCTACATCCTGCACAAGATGGTCAAGGTGGTGCGCGGTGGCGAAGAGGTCAAGATTTCCAAGCGCGCCGGCAGCTACGTCACCCTGCGCGACCTGGTCGACTGGGTGGGCCAGGACGCCGCCCGCTTCTTCCTGATCCAGCGCCGCGCCGATACCGAGTTCGTGTTCGATGTCGATCTGGCCTTGTCGAAGAGCGACGAAAACCCCGTCTATTACATTCAGTACGCCCATGCGCGCATCTGCACCATGGTGTCGCAAGCCGGCGAAACCGAGGCTGCGATCGCAGCAGGCGACGTGTCGCTTTTGACGGCGCCCACTGAGTTCGCGCTGATGCAGCGGCTCTCGGGCTTCCCGGCGGTCGTGGCGCTGGCTGCCGACGAATTGTCGCCTCACCTGATCGCGTTCTGGCTGCGTGATTGCGCGGCCGATTTCCATGCCTGGTACAACGCCGAGCGCGTGCGCATCGACGACGTCGCATTGATGCGCGCCCGCCTGCAATTGGCCACGGCCACCCGTCAGGTGATCGCCAATGGCCTGGCCCTGCTGGGCGTAAGCGCTCCGGAACGGATGTAACATCACTCTATGGCAACAAAGCGAAAACCCGTCAAACGCAAAAGCGAACGCGGCAGCACGCTTTACGGCGTTCTTGCCGGACTGCTGATCGGCCTGGTGGTGGCGGCCGGCGTGGCGTTTTACGTCACGCAAGCGCCCATGCCCTTCGTCGATCGCGCCTCGCGCGAGAAGCAGCAAGCGCAACTGCCCGATCCGCGTCAGGCGCCGGACCCCAATGTGGCGCTGTACGGCCGCGATGGTCCCGCCGGCACGGCGCCCAGCGGCCCCACCGATACCGCACCTGCCCCGCTGCCGGGCGTGCAACCTGCCGCACCGCCCCCGGCCGCTGCCGGCACGCCACCGCCCTCCACCGGCGACGATCTGGGCGCGCTGATCGCCAGCCTGCCCAATCCGCCCAGCGCTGCGGCAAACGCCAAGGCGCAGGCCACGCCGCGTGCGCCCGCGCCGCCCGCAGGCGCACCCGCACCCCCCGGATCGTATTTCCTGCAAGCCGGCGCCTACCGTGGGCTCGAGGATGCAGAGTCGCTGCGTGCCCGCATTCTGCTCATCGGATTGCCGGTGGCCATTCAACGCGCCGAGGTCAACGGTGTGCAGATCAATCGCGTGCGCGTCGGGCCATTCGCCCGGCTCGACGACATGAACCGCGCGCGTTCGCAACTGGGCGAAAGCAAGATCGACTCGGCCGTGGTGCGCCAGCAGTAGCGATCGCCGGCCTGTTCATCGGGCCGGCCGGTTGAACTCTTGCCTCGCCCCGCTGTCCGTACCTTATCTTTTTTGTACTTCCTTTTTCTGATTGGAACTTCACCAATGAACTCGACGTTTACCCGCGCACTGGCCGCCCTGGCTTTGGCGGCTTCGACTTTCCTGATGCCGGCGGCACACGCGCAAAGCGGCCAGCCCTACCTCGAACTGAACCCGCCGATGCCCTCGGACACCCCGGGCAAGATCGAAGTGCTCGAGTTTTTCGCCTACACCTGCCCGCATTGCGCCGCCATGGAGCCGATGCTCGAAGAGTGGGAGAAGAAGGCTCCGCAAGACGTGCAACTCAAGCGTGTGCCGATCGCGTTCAACGCCAGCATGCAGCCGCTGCAGCAAATGTTCTACGCCTTGGCCGCCATGAATCGCCTGGATCTGCATCCCAAGGTGTTCCTGGCCATCCATAACGAGAAGAAGCGTCTGTTCGACAAGAAGGCGCTGGTGCAGTGGGCCGCCGACCAAGGCGTGGACAAGACGCAATTCGAATCGGTGTTCGATTCGTTCAGCGTGCAAAGTCAGGTTCAACGTGCCAACCAGCTCGCACAAGCGTATCGCGTCGAAGGCACGCCGTCGCTGTCCGTGGGCGGCAAGTACCTGACCTCGCCCGTGATGGCCGGCAACAGCTACGCCGGCGCGATCCAGGAAGTGGACAAGCTGATCCCGATGGTGCGCAACGCCGCCAAATAAGCGACTGCGCATAAGCAAAAAAGGCCACTTCGAAAGTGGCCTTTTTTTTTACGTCTCGACTGCGTTGATTCGCGGCCCGCCTGTTCTCCGCCAGCGTGTTCTCGATGCGCGCCCTCTCGGCGGCGCCGCTTCTCGATCGCGCTTCGTCTACCGCCTCACAACGGGATTCGGCGCTTTCAACCGGTTCCTAGGCCGACGCGCGATCCAGGGCCTGCGTGAGATCGTCGATGATGTCCTGCGTGGCCTCCAGGCCGATATGCAGGCGCACGAGCGTCTCGGTGGCGTGATTCCAGTACCGGTGCGGCGTGAGCGTGGAAGGCTCCACGTACTGCACCAGGCTCTCGTACCCGCCCCACGAAAAGCCGATGCCGAAAAGCGTGAGCGCATCCACGAACCTGCGCGCGCGTTCGGCATCGAGCTTGAGCGCCACGGCCAGCATGCCGTTGGACCCCGTGCAATCGCGCTGCCACAGCGCATGTCCGGGATCCTTGGCCCAGGCCGGATGATGAATACGTGCCACTTCGGGCCGCGACTCAAGGAACGTGCATACCGTCAACGCACTTGCCGCGTGATGCGTCATGCGGATCGGCAAGGTACGCACGCCGCGCAAGGCCAGCCAGGCATCGTCGGCACTGACCGCATAGCCCATGGCGTATTGGGTTTGATTGAGCTTCTTCGCGATCGCTTCATTGGTCGTGACGACGGCACCGAGCATCAGATCGGAGTGGCCGCCCACGTACTTGGTGCCTGCAATCACGGACACATGCGCGCCCAATTCGAGCGGCCGGTAGATGTAACCCGAGCCCCAGGTGTTGTCGGCCGCCAGCACCAGACCGTGCCGATTGGCGAACGTGGCCAGCGCCGGGATATCGAGCATCTCGAACAGCAGCGATCCTGGCGACTCGACGTACAGGAGCTTCGTATTGTCCTGACGCAACGCCTCAAGGTCGTCCTGCGACGAAAAATACGTGATCGAAATGTTGAGACGCTGCAGCACCGTCTGATCGAGATAACGCACCGGTCCATAGACGTTGTCGGACACCAGCGCATGATCGCCGGCGGACAGCAACGCGAGCATCGTCATCGTCACCGCCGATAGACCGGACGGCGCCAGATAGCAATGCGTGCCGCCTTCGAGTTGCTTGAACACATCCTCGAGCGCCGCGTTGGTATCCATTCCCATGCGGCCGTACGTCACCACGCGGTCACCCGCCGCCTTGCGCTTCTGCGCCACGTCGAGTGCTGCCAGATCCTTGAAGCGCACCGTGCTGGTGCGCATCGGCGGCAACGCCACCGGCGCGGCGCCCGACACCTCGTCGAAGGCTGCGGTGCCAGTGTGCTGCAAAAGCGTGTCGATATGCGTGCGGGTCGAAGAAGCCATGAAACGGATCGCCGAAAAAAGAGTCGAGCGTTATGTTAACGGCTGCGCACCATGCACGTCGCGGATGTGGGCGCAACGCCGCAGCGATGTACCCGCTCGTTCAACGCGCAGCGGGCTTGAGCCATGCCATCTGGCTACTCGTCCTGCCAAGTGACGACCTCGGACAATGGCGCGCGGGTGGTGCGATACGTGGCCGAGGCGTGCGTGGGATCTTCGAAGCCGAACGAGATGGCGCAGACGACCTTGCGGTCTTCTGCCAGGTTCAACTGCTCGCGCAACACCTCCGGATAACTGGCCAGCGCGGCCTGGGCGATCGTGGCGACACCATTGGCCTGCGCGGCCAGCATGAAGGTCGACACATACCCACCGCAATCGATGGCACCGTAGATACCCAGGTCGGCTGGCGAGGTGACGATCGCCACATGCGGCGCGCCGAAGAGATGAAAGTTCTGCAACGACTGCTGGCGATAAGCGGCCTTGTCGCCGCGCACCACGCCCACCGCGTCATACAACTGAAAACCGCATTCGCGCCGGCGCGCCAGATACTGGTCGCGATAAGCGGCGGGCCACGCAAAATCGGGCTGGGCCGGTAGATCGCTCTCGGCGCGTGCGACCAGGGCCGCGCGCAACCTGTCGCACGCCGCACCGGAGGCGATCGTGACCTCCCAGGGCTGCACGTTGTTCCAGGATGCGGTGCGCTGGGCAAGGGTGAGGATGCGTTCGATCGAAGCGCGCGGCACCGGATCGGGCGTGAACGCGCGGCAACTGCGGCGGCCGCGCAGCCAGGTCTCGAGCAGCGTATCGTCTTGGGCAATCGTCATGCGGGGTCTCCTTCAAACAATCGTCGTATCATGCCGCAACGACGGGCCCGCCCCACTGCAGGGGGCACGCAAGCGCCGTCTACGGACGGTTCAGAGGTTGGGGACAAACAATGCATCATCAGGCCGCACACATATGATCAGTCTGGATACGGCACTGGCCTTTTTCGGTCTTTCGGTCTTGCTCGCGCTTGCGCCCGGGCCGGACAATATCTTCGTGTTGCTGCAATCGGCCCGCTGGGGACCGCGCGCCGGATTGGCGGCGGTTTCCGGATTGTGTTCGGGGCTGGTGGTGCATACCGCAGCCGTCGCGCTGGGCGTGGCCGCCGTGATTGCTGCGTCGGCCACGGCGTTTACGGTGCTCAAAGTACTGGGCGCGATGTACTTGCTGTATCTCGCGTGGCAAGCCTGGCGTGCGTCGGGCAACAGCACCCTCCAGGCGGCACCGGCCGCCGCCCCGCTGGGCGCCCTGTACCGTCGCGGCATCCTGATGAGCGTCAGCAATCCCAAACTGTCCATCTTCTTCCTCGCCTTCCTGCCGCAGTTCATTCGCCCTGAGCAGGGATCGGTTGTGATGCAAACGGTCGAGCTGGGACTGCTGTTCATGCTGGCGGCATTCATGGTGTTCAGCGTGATCGCGTTCTGCGCCGGCAGCCTGGGCCGCGCAATGGCGCGTTCGCCACGCGCCGAGCGCAACCTGAATCGCATCGCCAGCCTCGTTTTCCTGGGGCTGGCAATCAAGCTGGTGACGGCGTCGCGATAGCGTATCAGTAGCTGTGGCTGTGGCTGTGGCTGTAACTATGGGCGGTCAGGCGCATCGCACACGGCATGGCGCCCGCCAAACCGCCGTGCCTCACACCGCCGAGAACCGCAGCACGCCGTCATCGCCCATGGCACGCGTGAGCTTGCCTTGATGCATCAGCATGTTCAAGTGCGCCAGCGCCTCGCCCATGGCAAACGTCATCTGATGCATGTCGAGCTTGCGCAAAAACATGATCGGCACGATATCGCTGGTGGAACGCGGGGCTTCGCGGCAAGCCACCATCACTTCTTCGAGGCGCGCAGCGTGATGCTCATGTTGCTGCCGGATGCGCTCGTGCAGGCCCTTGAAGGGGCGGCCGTGTGACGGCAGCACGAGCGTCGTTTCCGGAATGCCTTCATAGCGGTCGAGCGAGTTGAGGTATAGCTGCAGCGAGTTGGCATCAGGCTCGTAGTCGAACACGCTGATGTTGGTGGAAATGCGCGGCAACACCATGTCGCCCGAAATCAGCACACCCAGGTCATCGCATTGCAAGGAAATATGCTCGGGTGCATGGCCGTATCCCACGATGGCGCGCCAATCGCGCCCGCCGATGCGCACGCGATCGCCGTCCACGATGCGGTGATAGGTGGACGGCACGGCGGGCACCAGATCGGGGTAATACTTTGCGCGCTCGCGCAAAAATGCCTGCGATTCGGGATCGGTCAATCCATGACGCATGAAGTGCTGCACCGCGGCTTCGCCGGCCGGCCCACCGCCTTCGGTTGAGGGCTGCGAAAAGTACCGCGCGACGAAGTAGTCGGTCATCGTCATCCACAAAGGCGCCTGCCAGCGGTCGCAGATCCAGTGCGCCAGCCCGATGTGGTCGGGGTGCATGTGGGTGACTAGCACGCGTACCACTGGCAAGCCTTCCAGCGCATGTTCGAACACCTGCTCCCACTGCGCCTTGAGGTTGTCGCGCGTCACGCCGCAATCGACCACCGTCCAGCCGTCGCGCCCGTTGAAGGTGTCGCGCAGCAGCCAGACGTTGACGTGATCCAGCGCGAACGGCAACGGCAGCCGCACCCACTTCACGCCCTCCGCCACATCCAGGGCCTGACCGGGCTCCGGCAGCGTGTCGCCCCAGGGGTATTGCAGTTTCTGCTCGTTCGGATTCATTTTTGCCATCACTCCACACTTGACGTTGCTTTGATGTCATCATAACTTTACGTTTACGTAAACTGCTAATCGCCGCATGCCTACCAAGAACTGGACCATTTCCGATCTCGCCCGCGAGTTCGACGTCACGCCCCGCACGATCCGGTTTTATGAGGATCAGGGCATCGTCAGCCCGAGCCGCGACGGTCGCAATCGTGTCTATGCCACACGGGATCGCACGCGTTTGAAACTCGCGTTGCGAGGCAAGCGGCTGGGTCTGCAGTTATCGGAAATTCGTACGCTCATCGACATGTATGACGGTCCGGGCGATACCGAACCGCAGTTGCGGCAGTATTTGAGCGTGCTGCACCAGCATCGCGAAACGCTGGCGCAACAACGTCGGGATATCGATGATGCACTCAGTGAAATTGAAGTTCAGGAGCGTCAGTGCGAGGTGCTGTTGCAGCAGTTGCAACGGTCGACGTAGCGCGCACACGATAAGCGTCTGCCCGATGAGGACCCGAAGTAAGCGCCGGCACGAGACCCGCAATTGATCATGCAGGCGGCACGCCAGAAGCCCTATCCCGAATAACGAAAAGCCAAGCAGTACGTCAGGAGACAAACATGGACATTCCCGGTCTGAATTTCGATCTGGGCGAAGACCTCGATATGCTGCGCCGCGCTGTGCAGGACTTCGCGCAAGCCGAAGTCGCCCCGCGCGCACAGGAGCTCGATCGTACCGATCAATTCCCGATGGATCTGTGGAAGAAATTCGGCGACCTGGGCGTGCTGGGTATGACGGCCAGCGAGGAATACGGCGGCACCAATATGGGCTATCTCGCCCATATGATCGTGATGGAAGAACTGTCGCGCGCCAGCGCCTCGGTGGCCTTGTCTTATGGTGCGCATTCGAACCTGTGCGTGAACCAGATCAATCGCAACGGTACGCCGGCGCAGAAAGAAAAATATCTGCCCAAGCTGATTTCGGGCGACCACGTCGGCGCCCTGGCGATGAGCGAGCCGGGTGCGGGATCCGATGTGGTGAGCATGAAGTTGCGCGCCGACAAGAAGGGCGACCGCTACGTGCTCAACGGCACCAAGATGTGGATCACCAACGGCCCCGATGCCGACACGCTCGTGGTGTACGCCAAAACCGACGTACAGGCCCACCAGCGCGGCATCACGGCGTTCATCGTCGAGAAATCGTTTGCCGGTTTCTCGGTGGCGCAAAAGCTCGACAAGCTGGGCATGCGCGGCAGCCATACCGGCGAGCTCGTTTTCCAGGACTGCGAAGTGCCGGAAGAAAACGTGCTCGGCCAGGTGAACGGCGGCGTCAAAGTGCTGATGAGCGGTCTGGACTACGAACGCGCCGTGCTCGCCGGCGGGCCCCTGGGCATCATGCAGGCCGTGATGGATGTAGCCGTGCCGTACGTGCATGAACGCAAGCAATTCGGCCAGGCCATCGGTGAATTCCAGCTCATTCAGGGCAAGATGGCCGACCTCTACACCACCATGCAGGCCAGCCGCGCGTTCTGCTATGCGGTCGGCAAGCAGCTCGACAAACTGGGTGCGGGCCATGCGCGCGAAGTGCGCAAGGATTGCGCTGCGCTCATCCTGTATTGCGCCGAAAAGGCCACGTGGATGGCGGGCGAAGGCATCCAGCTCCTGGGCGGCAACGGCTATATCAACGATTACCCCACCGGACGCCTGTGGCGCGACGCCAAGCTGTATGAAATCGGTGCCGGCACCAGCGAAATCCGCCGCATGCTGATCGGCCGCGAGCTCTTCAACGAAACGGCTTGAGGGCCGAGTCCGGCAGGACTTGCTAGGCACCAGTCTTATTTTTCGAACGCTCGCGGCGCCCCCTAAGGGCCCTGCCTGCGTTCGCCGTACATTCAATCTTCCTTCTATCGATTCAGGAGTGTCACCATGTCCGATCCCGTCGTCATCGTTTCCGTTGCCCGCACGCCCATCGGCGCCATGCTCGGCAACTTGTCGGGGCTGGCCGCGCACGAGCTCGGCGCCATTGCCATCAAAGCCGCCGTCGAGCGCGCCGGTCTGAAACCCGAGCAGGTGCAGGAAGTGATCATGGGTAACGTGCTGCAGGCCGGTCAAGGCCAGGCGCCTGCCCGTCAGGCCGCACTCGGCGCGGGTTTGCCGCTGGGCGTGTCGTGCACCACGATTCACAAGGTGTGCGGATCGGGCTTGAAGGCCGCGATGTTCGGCCACGACATGATCCTGGCAGGCACGAGCGAGGTCGTCGTGGCCGGCGGCCAGGAGAGCATGAGCAACGCGCCGTACCTGCTCTTGCGCGGTCGCCAGGGCTACCGCTATGGCCACAGCACCGTGTATGACCACATGGCACTTGATGGCCTGGAAGACGCCTACGACAAGGGCAAGGCCATGGGCGTCTTCGCCGAAGACTGCGCCTCGAAATACAGCTTTACCCGCGAAGAACAAGACAACTTCGCGCTCGAATCGTTGAAGCGCGCGCGCGCCGCCAGCGACGACGGCAGCTTCGAGTGGGAAATTGCCCCCGTGACCGTGGCCGGCCGCAAAGGCGATACCGTGATCGACAAGGACGAAACGCCCACCAAGGCGATGCCGGAAAAAGTGCCCACGCTCAAGCCCGCGTTCAAGAAGGACGGTACGGTTACTGCGGCCACCTCGGCTTCGATTTCCGACGGCGCGGCGGCAATGGTGCTGATGCGCGAATCCACCGCCAAGAAGCTGGGCGTGACGCCGCTTGCCCGCATCGTCGGCCACAGCCAGCACTCGCAAGAGCCGGGCTGGTTCACGACGGCCCCCATCGGCGCCATGAAAACCCTGTTCACCAAAACCGGCTGGCGCGCTGAAGACGTCGATCTGTACGAGATCAACGAGGCGTTTGCCGTGGTCACGATGGCCGCCATGAAGGACTTCAATCTGCCGCATGAGAAGGTCAACGTGCACGGCGGCTCCACCGCCCTCGGCCACCCCATCGGCGCTTCGGGCGCACGCTTGATGACCACGCTGATCGGCGCCTTGCGCAAGTCCGGCGGCAAGAAAGGCGTCGCGACGTTGTGCATCGGCGGCGGCGAAGCCGTGGCGATGGCTGTCGAAATGATCTGAGGCCAATCCCATGCCCATTATCGAGACCCGCATCAACGCGCGTTCGCAAGGCTTCGCCGATAACGCGCAAGCCATGCAAGCGCAGCTTGACGACCTGGCGCAGCACATCGGGCGTACAGCGCTTGGCGGTGGCCAGGCAGCACGCGACAAGCATCTCGCACGCGGCAAGCTGTTGCCGCGCGACCGCGTCGAGCAACTGCTCGATCCGGGCACGCCCTTTCTCGAGTTCTCGCCGCTTGCCGCGCAAGACATGTACGAGGGCGCAGCACCGGGCGCGGGTCTCATTACGGGCATCGGCCGGGTGGCCGGCGTCGAATGCGTGATCGTCTGCAACGACGCCACGGTCAAAGGCGGCACGTACTATCCGCTCACCGTCAAAAAGCACCTGCGGGCGCAGGAAATCGCGCTCGAAAACCGGCTGCCGTGCATTTATCTGGTCGACTCGGGCGGCGCCAACCTGCCGCAGCAGGATGAGGTGTTTCCGGATCGCGATCACTTCGGTCGCATCTTCTACAACCAGGCAGTGATGTCTTCGCAAGGCATCGCGCAGATTGCGGTGGTGATGGGATCCTGCACCGCAGGCGGCGCATATGTGCCGGCCATGAGCGATGAGTCGATCATCGTGCGCAACCAGGGCACCATCTTTCTGGGCGGCCCGCCGCTCGTCAAGGCCGCCACTGGTGAGGAAGTCACGGCCGAGGATCTGGGCGGCGGCGACGTGCACACGCGCCTCTCCGGCGTGGTGGATCATCTGGCCGCCAACGACACGCATGCACTGCGGCTGGCACGACAATCGGTCGCCCGCTTGAATCGCAGCAAACCCGATCACGGCATGGCCTGCGTCGCACCGCGCGAGCCCCTTTACGATCCTGCCGAGCTCAATGGCATCATCCCGGCCGATACCCGCAAGCCTTACGACGTGCGCGAAGTGATTGCACGCATCGTGGACGGCTCGGATTTCGACGAGTTCAAGGCCCGCTTCGGCACCACGCTCGTCACGGGCTTTGCGCATATCCACGGCATGCCGGTGGGCATCGTGGCCAATAACGGCATCCTGTTTTCCGAATCGGCACAGAAGGGCGCTCACTTCATCGAGTTGTGTGCGCAGCGCAAGATACCGCTAGTGTTCCTGCAGAACATCACCGGCTTCATGGTGGGCCGCAAATACGAAAACGAGGGCATCGCGCGCCACGGCGCCAAGATGGTCACGGCGGTCGCCACGGCGGCCGTTCCGAAGTTCACGATCATCATCGGCGGTTCGTTCGGCGCCGGTAACTACGGCATGTGCGGCCGGGCGTACTCGCCGCGCATGTTGTTCATGTGGCCCAATGCCCGCATTTCGGTGATGGGCGGCGAACAAGCGGCCAGCGTGCTCGCCACCGTGCGCCGCGACGGTCTCGAAGCCCGCGGGCAGACGTGGTCCGACGCAGACGAACAGGCGTTCAAAACGCCAATCCGCGAACAATACGAACGCGAGGGGCATCCCTACTACGCGACCGCTCGGCTGTGGGACGACGGCATCATCGCGCCGGCCGATACCCGCCGCGTGCTGGCCCTGGGATTGTCCGCCGCCCTGAACGCGCCTATTGGCGATACACGCTTCGGCGTGTTCCGCATGTGATCGGGCAACCGGTTCGAGAGGAGACACTGTGTTTTCGACCATATTGATTGCCAACCGCGGCGAAATCGCCTGCCGCGTCGCCGCCACCGCGCGTCGCATGGGACTGCGCACCGTCGCCGTCTATTCGGATGCGGATGCCGATTCGCGCCATGTCGCAGCGTGCGACACCGCGATTCACATTGGCGGCTCCGAACCCCGTCAAAGCTATCTGCGCGGCGATGTCGTGCTGGCGGCTGCGCTCGCAGCGGGTGCCGACGCCATCCATCCCGGGTATGGATTTCTGTCGGAGAACGAAGCCTTCGCCCAAAGCGTGGCAGATGCGGGCTTGATCTTCGTCGGGCCGCCCCCCTCTGCCATCGCCGCCATGGGCAGCAAATCGGCGGCCAAATCGCTGATGGAAAAAGCGGGTGTGCCTTTGGTGCCGGGCTATCACGGCGACGACCAGGATCCCGCACTGTTGCATCGTGAGGCCGATCGCATCGGATATCCCGTACTCATCAAAGCCAGCGCGGGCGGCGGCGGCAAAGGCATGCGGGTGGTGGAAAACACGGCTGCATTCGCCGATGCGCTCACGTCGTGCAAACGCGAGGCGCAGGCCAGCTTCGGCGACGACCGCGTACTGATCGAACGCTATCTGCAAAAGCCGCGTCACATCGAAATCCAGGTATTTGCCGACACGCACGGCAACTGCGTGCACTTGTTCGAACGCGATTGCTCGGTACAGCGGCGCCACCAGAAGGTGATCGAAGAGGCGCCCGCGCCCGGCATGACGGATGAGCGCCGCAAGGCCATGGGCGATGCCGCCGTGGCCGCTGCGCGCGCCGTCAACTACGTGGGCGCCGGGACGGTGGAGTTCATCGTCGAGCCCGATGGCCGGTTCTACTTCATGGAAATGAATACGCGGCTGCAGGTCGAGCATCCGGTCACCGAGTTCATCACCGGTACCGACCTGGTCGAGTGGCAACTGCGAGTGGCCGCAGGCGAACCCTTGCCCGCCACCCAGGAGATGCTGCAGATCCACGGCCACGCCATCGAAGCGCGGCTGTACGCCGAGAATCCAGACAACGGGTTTCTACCCTCCATCGGCACCCTGGCGCACCTGGCCCTGCCGCCGCATACCGCCTTTACCCTGGGCGAGCTGCGGGTGGACGGCGGCGTGCGTGCAGGCGACACGATCTCGCCCTTCTACGATCCCATGATCGCCAAGATCATCGTGGCCGGCGCCGACCGTGATCAGGCGCGCCAGCGCATGATTCAGGCGCTCGCCGCCACCCAGGTGGTGGGCGTGCAAACCAACGCTGCATTCTTGCTGCGCCTCATGCGCGACGAAGCCTTTGCCGCTGCCGATCTCGACACGGGCTTGATCGAACGCCGCCGCGCCACGTTGCTGCCCGAAGCGGGCACGGTGGCCACCAGCCAGGACGATCTGCTGCTGGCCGCGATCAGCCAGATCGCGGCGCCCTTGCGCGACGGCGCGGCCGCTGCACCCACAGGCACGGCCGTGCACGCGGGCGGCCATGCCGCCACGGGCGCCGCCTCGACGACGCCCCAGCGCGGTGCCTGGGCCGATCCCTGGGGTGCCAGCGACGGCTGGCGCGGTCAATCGGCGTATCGCCGCAGCTTTACGTTCGTGGACCGCGATCACCCCACCACCGTTATCGCCACCCGTCATCATGGGCAGTGGCGCATCGGCGCGGACAATGTGACGGACGGCGCCGCAGTTGCGGTGACGTTCACCACCGAAGCCGCAGCCGACGCGGCCGATCCGCGCAGCATGACGGTACACGCGCATTTGCCGGATCGGCGAGTACGCGGCACCGTGATCTGGCAAGGCGAGCGCGTGGTGGTGTTTCGTGAGGGCAACACAACGGCGCTTACGTGGCGCGATCCGCTTGCGCATGCCGACGACGACGCGGGCGACCATGCCGGCAGCCTTACGGCGCCCATGCCCGGCAAGATCATTGCGGTCCACGTGAATGCAGGCGACACCGTCGAGCGCGGGCAGGCACTGCTGGTGATGGAAGCCATGAAGATGGAGCACACGATCACCGCGCCCGAAGCGGGCCAGGTGGGTGAGGTGTTCTTCAGCATCGGCGACCAGGTCACCGATGGCGCCGTGCTGCTGGCGATCGAGGCCAAAGCGGCCGCATAACAGCGCGGTCGTTGCTGCGGTAGCGCCGTTGGGCTGCCGCAGCAACCGTGGCAGCCACCGTACCTGCAGCAAAGGTGGCAGTAACCGTGGCAGCCACTGCAGCAGCCGCAGCAGCCGCAGCAACCATAGCTGCCGCAGCAGGTGTCGGGGCCGCGCCTCTGGTCGCCCGACTTCAAGCAGTCGTAAGCCCGCCCCAGGTACGATCCGCCGATGCCTCCTTCCGCTCCCACTCTGTTTGCTGCGCACCCGGCGTTTGCGCGCTTTCTCGTTGCGCGCTTCGCCTCATCGCTGGCCTTTCAAATCGTGTCGGTGGCCGTCGGCTGGCAGGTCTATGACATGACCGGGAGCGCGTTCGATCTGGGCATGATCGGGCTGGCGCAGTTTGCACCGATGGTGATCCTCACCTTGGTGGTCGGCCATGCGGCCGACAAATTCGATCGGCGCAAGATCGTGGCCTGCTGCCTGGCGCTCGAAGCCATCGCCACCACCGTGCTGGCCGTGGCGTCGCTTACCGGGCATGCCGACAAGCTGCTGGTGTACGCCACCATCATCGCCCTGAGCGCCGCGCGCGCCTTCGAGGCGCCCACGCTTTCCACCCTCATTCCGGCTGTCGTGGCGCGCGAGTGGATTCCGCGCGCCACGGCATTCGCGGCATCGAGCAATCAGGTTGCGCAGATTGCCGGGCCTGCTCTGGGCGGGATCGGCTATGGTTTTGGCGCAGGCGGCATCTACCTGGCCGCTGCGGCCATGCACCTGACGGCATTGGCGGCGATCGTGTCGCTGCCCATCCAGCGCGCGCCGGCCAAGCGCGCTGCCACGACCTGGCGCACCATCTTTGCCGGCCTGTCGTTCATCGCGCGCCGCCGCATCCTGCTGGGCACACTCTCGCTGGATCTATTCGCCGTGCTGCTGGGCGGTGCCACGGCATTGCTCCCCGTGTTTGCCAAGGATATTCTGCATGCCGGCCCCTGGGCGCTGGGCTTTTTACGCGCGGCACCGGCGTGTGGCGCGGTGCTGATGTCGTTGGCCTTGGCGCGCAGCGGCGGGCTGGAAGGCAATATCGGCCACAAACTGTTTGCCGCGCTGGGGATGTTCGGCCTGGCGACGGTGGTGTTCGGCCTGTCCACCTCGATTCCGATCTCGGTGGCGGCCCTGGTGGTACTGGGCGCCGCCGATGCCATCAGCGTCGTGGTGCGCTCGTCGCTGGTGCAACTCAATACGCCTGACGAGATGCTTGGGCGGGTGAGCGCCGTCAACACCCTCTTCATCGGCACGTCCAATCAATTGGGCGAGTTCGAATCGGGCGTGGTGGCGGCCCTCGTCGGCGCCGCACCGGCCGTCGTGATTGGCGGACTGGGCACGATTGCCGTCGCAGGGATATGGATGTGGCTGTTTCCGGAGTTGCGCAACCTCAAGTCGCTGCACCCCGACGAAGAGCCGGTCGCGCGGCCGGCCTGACGCTGGCGTTGTCGGAAGTGCCAACCTGACGTCTGCAATGTCGGCGCTGCCAGCGTCCAACATGGAACGTCGAGCGACACCGACCCTGCCGCCGAGGTGGCTATGCGCTTCCGATCGCCTCACGTCGTCGTTTGGCGACATGACGAAATGAGGCGATCTCGGTCGCGCGGCGATCAACCCTTGCGAACCGCCGTAATCAGCTCGTCGAGCTGCTTGAGCATCGTGGCCACTTCCTGCTCGGTCACGTTCAGGGCCGGCATGAAGCGCAGCAGATTGGGACGCGGCGCATTCAGCAGCAGACCTTCGGGTGCACGGGTGCGCGCCGCCTCCACGATGGCAGGACCGTCGTCGCGATCAAGGATCAACGCACGCAAGAGACCATGCCCGCGTTCGCCACCCATGCCATGCTTGCCGGAAATCGTCATCAGGCCCTTCTGCAACTGCTGGGCACGTGCCTTGACGCCGTCCAGGAAGCCCGGGGCCGCCAACGCATCGAACACCGCCACGCCCACCGCCGTCGACAACGGATTGCCGTTGTACGTGCCGCCCTGGTCGCCATGCGAAAACACGCACACGTCCTGGCGCGCCAGGAGCGCGGCCAGCGGCACACCGCCGCCGATGCCTTTGCCCAGCGTCATGATGTCCGGCACCACGTCCGACAATTGATACGCGAACATCGTGCCGCAACGGCCCATGCCGGTTTGCACTTCGTCCACGATCAACAGCAGATTGTGCGTGTCGGCCAGACGGCGCAGGCCTTGCATGAATGCCTTGGTGGCGGGGATCACGCCCCCCTCGCCCTGTACCGGTTCGAGCATGATGGCGACCGTCTGGTCGTCGATCAACGCCTCGACGGAGGCCAGGTCGTTCAGATCGGCCTTCGGGAATCCGTCCACCTGCGGGGCGAACATCGTGCCCCAGCCCGGTTTGCCCGACGCCGACATGGTGGCGAGCGTACGGCCGTGGAAGCCGTGGTCCATCGTGATGATCTTGTAGGCGCCGTTGCGCTTGACGCGGCCCCATTTGCGGGCGAGCTTGATCGCGCCTTCATTGGCTTCGGCGCCGCTGTTGGCGAAGAACACGCGATCGAAACACGACGCCTGCGTGAGACGCAGCGACAGCGCGATCGACGGCTCGTTGTAGAACGCCGGCGACGGATTCATGAGCTTATCGGCTTGCGCGACGAGGGCCTGCTTCATCTCGGGCGCGCTATGGCCCAGGCAGTTCACGGCCCAGCCCTGAATGAAATCCAGATATCGCTTGCCGCTGTTGTCTTCCAGCCAGGAGCCCTGGCCCTTGACGAAAACGAGGTCGGGACGCGAGGTGATGTCCATCAAAGACGAGACATCGTATTCATTCAAGGCCATGTGCAGTTCCTGAAACGGCAAGAGTAAGACCACCGATGTGGCGTAACCACACAATTTAGCATCGCAGGGGGATGGTATTGTGACGCCCGTCGTCAAAAATGCTCGCGGCATGCCCACAAGGTGCGTCAGACGAGTCGACAGGGGCCTGACTCGCGGCCCCTGCAATGCCGTCTTCGCCCCTTGTACCGATTTCCGCCGGCATCGCCCGCGCTTATATTTTCGAGACCTTGCAATGAAACGTCTTCTTCTCGGCCTGTGCCTGGCCGTGGCCAGCACTGCTGCACTCGCAGCGTATCCCGACCGCCCCATCCGCCTGATCGTGCCGTTCCCGCCGGGACAGGCGACCGATATCTTCGCGCGCGCCATGGCCGAGCGCCTGGGTCCGATCATCAAGCAGCCGATCATCATCGAAAACAAGGCCGGCGCCGGCAGCAATATCGGCCTGGAACAGGCCGCGCGCGCCGATGCCGACGGCTACACCTTCGTGATGCCCGCCAGCGCCGCAGCCGTCAACCGCACGCTGTACACGTCGCTGCGCTACGACCTGAAGACGGACTTCACGCCGGTGGCCAGCGTGTTTTCGGTGCCGCTCGTGTTTCTCGCCAATCCCCAGTCGGGCATCAATTCGATCGCCGATCTGGTCAAGGACGCGCGCGCGCATCCCGACGAACTGGCGTACGCCAGCGCCGGCGTGGGCGGCACGCAGCATCTGTCGGCCGAGATGTTCAAGGCGGCCGCGCAAATTCAGATCCGCCACATTCCCTATCGCGGCAGCGGCCCGGCACAAGCGGATTTCCTGGGTCACCAGGTGCCTTTGATGGTGGATTCGGTGACGGCGGCGATGACCAGCTTGCAGTCCAAACGCGCCATCGCTCTCGCGGTGACGTCGGCGCAGCGCATTTCGCAATTGCCCGACGTGCCCACCGTGGCGGAGTCCGGCTATCCCGGCTTCGAGGCGATCGGCTGGGCCGTGGTGCTCGCGCCGGCCGGCACGCCGCCCGAAGCGGTGACGTATATGAACGAGGCCATCGGCCGCGTGCTTCAGCAACCGGACATGGCGCAGTTCCTGCGGGATCGCGGCGCCGAGCCGATGATCAAGACGCCGGCCGAAACCGGCGCGTATATCGACAGCGAAATCGTCAAATGGGGCGATGCCGTCAAGCGTTCCGGCGCGCAGCTCGACTGATGCAGATCATCGAGGCGGCGGCCGCAGCGCCGCTCGCCTTTCAATTGCTGGCCTTGCTGGATGACTGATCCCGTTCGTTGCTGACCCTGCCAGCCGCTCGCCACGGCGTCGGCGAGCCTCAATCGGGCGCAACTAGCGGCTCAATCCCCGAGCCGCGATCGCCCACAAGCCTTCGACCCGACCGCCGCGCACGGCCACGACCGTATCGTGCAGATTGAAGGCCGGGTCCACGTGGGGCACCACGAGCGCCAGCTTGTCGCCCAACGCGGGCGCGGCACCCGACTCGACCGCCACCACGGCATGTTCATCGTTGACCTGCGCCACGCGCAAGCCCGCGCGGCCCAGCACGCGGGGCAGGCCCGACTCGATCGTCATCGATTTCAGTCCGGCATCCAGCACCGCGCGGCCCGGCGTGGCCACGCTCATTACCGTGCTCAACAGCGTGAGGCTCACGTCGAACGCCAGTACCTCGTCCCACGCGTTGCTGCCGTAATCCACATCCATGAAGGCGTAGCTGCCGGCCTGCAGTTCGGTATAGAGGCCATTGCCCGCATCGAATTGCGCCGAGCCCGTGCCGGCGCCGCTGATGTCGGCGCACGCGAGCCCGCGTTCGTTCAAATGCGCGACCACCGCCTGGATACGCGCGGCGACCTCCCTGCAAATGGCCGCGCGTGCCGCCGGCTCGCGTACGTGCTGTACCGACCCGTGATAAGCCTGCAAGCCGCGAAACCGCAGGCCCGGCGTGGTGGCGGCATACTGCGCCAGGGTCCATGCGCCCGCCGCATCGGGTACGCCGCAACGCCCCTGCCCCACATCGATCTCGACCAGGATATCGATGGTGGTACCGGCATGCTGCATGGCCGCTGCGATATCGGCAAGATTGCCCGCATCGTCCACGCAAACGGCCATGCGGGCTTGCGACGCGAGCCGGGCCAGCAACGCCAACTTCGGCGCGCCCACCACCTGGTTGCTGATCAGAATATCTTCCACGCCAGCTTGCACGAACGGCACGGCTTCAGTCACTTTCTGACAGCAGATGCCCACTGCCCCCAGCGCGATCTGCCGCAAGGCCACCTCGGGACATTTGTGCGCCTTGGCGTGCGCGCGCAAGCCCACCCCGTGCTTTGTGGCCCACGCCTGCATGCGTGCCAGATTGGCGTCGAAAACATCCAGGTCCAGCACCAGCGACGGCGTGTCGATGTCCGAGGCCGCATCGCCCACGCGCGCGGGGGGCGGCACCTCGATGTCGATAAACGCATGCATGGCGGCATCATCGGTAACGTCGAAAGTCATGAATCCGTTTCTCCTAGTTGGGGCAAACCATGATGCCGTAAGCGTTGGCTTGAGATACATCGCGTGCCAAACTGACACAGGCAAGCCATTATCACACCGCATCACAGACGGTTCATGGCTTGCGCTGCATCGTGCGCCTGTCTGAGGGGACAGGTGCTCACGTCACGTCATCAAGCAGTCCTTTGGAGAAGCCGTCATGTCGTTGAATACCTGGGTCAAAACACTGTCGCTTGCCGCCATGCTCGCCACCGCGGCCACCGGCGCGCAGGCACAACAGTTCTTCCGCATCGGCACGGGCGGCACGGCCGGCACGTACTACCCGGTGGGCGGCATGATCGCCAACTCGGTCTCGGTGCCGGGCAAACTCATCGCCACAGCCGTCGCATCCAATGGCTCGGTGGCCAACATCAACGGCATCCAGGGCGGTTCGCTCGAAGCCGGCTTCACGCAGTCCGATGTGGCCTATTGGGCCTTCACCGGCACCGGCACCTTCGAAGGCCGGCCAAAGGCGGAAGGGCTACGCCTGATTTCCACCCTATATCCCGAAAGTATTCATCTGGTGACGCGCAAAGGCGCGGGCATCAAATCGGTGGCCGACCTGAAAGGCAAACGCGTGTCGATGGACGAACCCGGATCGGGCACGCTCGTCGACGTACGGTTGATCCTGGGCGCGTACGGCATTACCGAAAAGGACATCAAAGCGGAATACCTCAAGCCCAACCAGGCGGGCGACAAGCTCAAGGACGGCGGGCTGGATGCGTTCTTCTTCGTGGGCGGCGCGCCGGCCGGGGCCATCGCCGAGCTCGCATCGAGCGGCGGCGGCATCGAACTCGTACCGTTGGTCGGCCCCGAGATCGACGGCCTGCGCCAGAAGCAGGAGTTCTTCACGCCCGACACGATTGCGGCGAATACGTATCAGGGCGTGGGCGAGACGAAGACCATCTCGGTCAATGCGCAGATGGTGACGTCGGCCAAGATCCCGACGGACGTGATCTACGAAATGACCAAAACGCTCTACAACGATGCGACGCGCAAAACGCTCGATAGCGGTCACGCCAAAGGCAAGATGATCACGCGCGAAAACGCCGTCAAAGGTGCCGGCATTCCGTTTCATCCCGGCGCCGAGAAGTACTACAAGGAAGTCGGCCTGTTGAAGTAAGGCAGGCGCCACGCGGCTTTTCCTTTACCGGCGGTCTCGTGCATATCGAGGCCGCCGCGATGCGTTCTTGCGATGGTGCTTCTCATGCAAATCGATCTAGAAAAATCCCAGCAACTCGCCGAAAAATTCGATCCCGAGATCCGCTTTCGTCCATTGCATCGATCGGCCGCCATGCTGGTTTCGTTCCTGCTGGTGATGTTGTCAATCTTCCACTACTACACGGCGGGCTTCGGCTTGCTGCGTGAAGCCACTCACCGAGGCGTTCACCTTGCCTTCGTCCTGAGTCTGATTTTCCTGGTGTTCGGATTCAGCAAGGCCCATTACGAACGCGAGCCGCGCAACACATGGTGGACACCCGGCGGCGTGCCGCTCTACGACTGGGCCATCGCCATCGCGCTCGCGCTGACGGTCCTCTACATCCCCTATATCTTCGATGACCTCGCCTTTCGCGTCGGCAATCCCGATACGCTGGACGTGGTCATGGGTACGATCCTGATCATCGGGCTGCTCGAAGCCACCCGCCGCGCGATGGGCTGGCCGCTCACTATCATCGCATTGGTGTTCATGGCCTACGCCATGTTCGGGCAGTTCTTCCCCGGCTTGTTCCAGCATGCGGGCAACACGTGGTCGCAGTTGGTCAACCACCTGTATCTCACAAGTCAGGGCGTCTATGGCATCGCCGTGGGCGTGGTGGCCACCTACGTGTTCCACTTCGTGCTGTTCGGCGTGCTCGCCACGCGCATCGGGCTCGGTCAGCTCTTTCTGGATGTGGCCTCCACCGTTGCCGGGCGGTATGCCGGCGGGCCGGCCAAAGTGTCGGTATTCGGCTCGGCGATGTTCGGCATGCTGTCGGGATCGTCGGTGGCCAACGCCGTCACGGTGGGTTCACTCACCATTCCCGCCATGATCCGCACCGGCTATCCGCGTCACTTCGCCGCGGCGGTCGAAGCGGCCTCGAGCACCGGCGGGCAGATCACGCCGCCCATCATGGGCGCGGCTGCGTTCCTGATGATCGAGTTCCTGGGCATCCCCTACCAACAAATCGCCATCGCCGCGATCTGCCCGGCCGCGCTGTACTTCTTCGGCATGTTCATGCAGGTGCACTTCGAAGCCAAGCGCCAGGGCCTGCGCGGCATGACGGCCGAAGAAATGCCGCACCTGGTGCAGTCGTTCAAGCAACGCTGGCCCACCCTGATTCCGCTCATCATGCTGGTGGGCGTGCTCGCCAGCGGCCGCACGCCTTATCTCGCCGCTTTCGCCGGCATCACCGGCTGCATCGTCGTGGGGATGCTCAACCCGGCGCAGCGGCTGAAGTGGCGCGATCTCTACGACGCCTTCGAAACCGGCGCCAAGTACGCGCTGGCCGTGGGCGCGGCCGCCGGTTGTGTGGGCATCGTGATCGGTGTGGTCACGCTTACAGGCGTGGGCTTCAAGATCTCCAGCATCGTGATCAGCGCGTCGCAAGCGCTGGCCTTGGGATTTCAAGCCATCACGCCCGACTTCCTGGCCGCCCTCACGGATACGCAGTCGATCACGCTGTTGATGGCCCTCATCATGACGGGCTTCGTGTGCGTGTTGATGGGCTGCGGCATTCCGACCACGGCCAACTACATCATCATGGTCACCGTGGCCGCGCCCACACTGGTGCAGTTGGGGGTGCAGCCGATCGCCGCACACTTCTTCGTGTTCTATTTCGGGTTGCTGGCCGATATCACGCCGCCGGTGGCCCTTGCGGCGTATGCCGCGGCAGGCCTGGCGGGCAGCGATCCCATGGCCACCGCCAACACCGCCTTCAGGCTGGGCATCACCAAACTCATCGTGCCGTTCGTATTCGTGTTTTCGCCCGCACTGTTGATCTCGGTGCAAGGCTTTACGTGGCCCGACTTTTTCGTGACCTTCATCGGCTGCGCAATCGGACTCGTGCTGCTATCGGGCGCGCTCTCGAAGTACCTGCTGACCGCCATGACGACATGGGAACGGGTGCTGTGCGTGGTCGGCGCATTGCTCATCATCAAGCCGGGCATCACCAGCGGTGTGATCGGCGTGCTGATCGCCCTGCCCGCCGTCTTCAGCCAAATGGCGCGCATGCGCCGGCAGACGGCGCTGGCGGTATAGGACCGAGGGAGGATGCCACCGCACCCAAGCCCGCTAATTGAACGAAGCCATCGAGGCCGTTTGATTCGCTGGCGCTTCTGCCGCACAATAGGGTCTCAGTTCGTTTAACCGTTAACCTGAATATCGCCACCGTCTGTTTGTTACGCAGTTGCCGCTCGCTTCAGATGAGCGTAACTTGAATTTCGTGTCTGCTGGTTTGCCGATACGCGGGCCAACTGTGCAGGCAGGCTCACTTACTGCGACTTATGTTCGATATCCTGGTTTACCTGTTCGAGAATTACTACACGCCGCAAGCATGTCCCGCGGCAGATGTCCTCGCAAAGCGTCTGGCTGCGGCCGGCTTCGAGCACGAGGACATCGACGATGCCCTGGGCTGGCTCTACGGCCTGGCGGAAACCACTGAGCGCTGCGTCGATCTGGCGCACGTGCCCAGCTCGGGCACCCGCATCTACACCGATAGCGAGTACCAGCAAGTGGGCACCGAAGCCATCGGCTTCGTCGCTTTCCTCGAGTCCGCCGGCATCCTGCCCGCTCCCCTGCGTGAGATCGTGCTTGAACGCGCCTACGCGTCGCCGGAATCGCCGGTGCCGCTGGCCAAGATCAAGATCATCGCGTTGATGGTGCTCTGGAGCCAGGAAGCCGAGATCGACAACCTCGTTCTCGAAGAGCTGCTGGACGACGAGGGCGTGCGCCGCCTGCACTAAGGCGTCGTGGTGTCGCTTATCGTCGGGGGCCCGCCCCCTGCCTACGTCGGCCGATTCGCGCCCAGCCCCAGCGGCCCGCTGCACGCGGGATCGCTGGTGGCGGCCATGGCCAGTTTTCTCGATGCTCGCGCCCATGCGGGCCGGTGGTTGCTGCGCATCGAAGATGTCGACCTCCCTCGCACCGTACCGGGCGCGGATGCGGTCATTCAACGTCAACTGCACAACTTGCACATGCACTGGGATGGCCCGGTGATGCGGCAATCGCAGCGCGATGCGCGCTACGAGGCGGTGATGGCCAAACTCGCCGAACGTGGATTGATCTACGGCTGTGGCTGCACCCGCCGTGAAATCGCCGAGGCCGCGGCCAGGCGCAGCGCCACACCCAAGGTGAACGGCAGCGGCACGGTCGCCGGTAGCGGTAACGGCAACGTTAACGGTAATGCGACCAGCAACGGCAAGGTCAACGTCAACGCCCCTGCAGCCCCCAACACTACCGACAGCACCGAACGGCCCTACACCGGCACCTGCAGTCACGGCCTGGCGCCCGGACGTGCTGCGCGCGCCTGGCGCGTTCGCGTGCCGCCGGGCGTCGACCGGTACAACGACCGTTGGCTCGGCCCGCAATCGCAGGATGTGGCCCATGAAGTGGGCGATTTCGTGATCAAGCGGGCCGACGGACTCTGGGCATACCAGTTTGCCGTGGTGGTGGACGATGCCGATCAGGGCGTGACGGATATCGTACGCGGCGCAGACCTGCTCACGTCCACGTCCCGTCAGCGCGCCCTGCAGCGGCTGCTGGACGTGCCGAACCCGCGGATGATGCATGTGCCGCTGATCGTGGACGCCGCAACCGGGTTCAAGCTCTCCAAACAAAACAACGCGCCGGCGCTGGAGGTGTCCGCACCGGTGGCCACGCTCAATGCCGCCTGGCAGGCCTTGGGCTTCGCCTCGCTGCCCGCGCGCGACGCGGCGGATTTCTGGGTGCGCGCGGTGCCGATATGGTCGGCACGTTTTGTGGCAAAGCGGTCGGCGCCGATGGTCTGACGTCGTCGGCATCGCACCATTTTCAGACTGCATCGTCGGCAAACCATGATCATCTTCGTCTAAAGCGGGTTCAAATCGCCGTCCCGCAGCTTGACCAGCAAGCCGGTGCCTTCGGCGCTGACGCGCAATTCGCCAAAGCGCGCCGCCTCGAAATGCTTGGCCTCGCCCTCTGGGAAGAAGAATGCATTCGTGACGATATAGGTTTGGTCGTTGCGGATGCGATAGCGCAGCAACGTTTCGCCGGTATTCAGTGGGGTACGTGCAGGCTGGATGCGCACCAACTGCGCAATGCCGTCGCGATCGAGTTCCAGCACCAGATACCCATCCAGGGCGGGCCGTTCCCCAGGCGGTGTGCCCGGATTGGCCGACGCTGCCTCGGCGCGCGCCTTGTAGCGCGCGCGCTCGACCTGACGCGCGACGTCAAACCGCAGCGCCATGTAGTCGCCTTGCAGCAACGCCCGCGGATCCACGGGCGCCAACTGGAGCATCACCGTACGGCCCGTGGCCAGGATGGTTTCGTAGCGATAGATGCTGGCGTTGGCCAGCGTCAGGATGACGCCCAGACCGCCCAACACCGCCACGCGCCAGTAGCGGTCGACGATATCGGCAGGCGCGGCTGCCGTGCCGCGCGCCGCCCGCCGTGCTCGCATCCACCGCCACAGCGTGGGCGCGGCGCCCACCAGCCATATGGCGGCCCCCGTCGCAAGCAGCAGATGCGACTTGGCGAGCAGCGGCATGCCCAGATCGTAATAGAACATCCACAGGAAGGTCGCCATCATCGCAGCGCCGAACGCCTGCCATATCGGGCGGCCCCAGGCGAATCCGGCCAGAATCCATGTCACGGCCAGTGCCGCGCCCGGTACGAATGACAACGGCCATGCAAACGCCAGCATGATCGTCGGCAAGGCGATGGCAAGCCGCCGGTCGAACGCACGTCCAGGTTGCGTCACGATCACCAGCGCCATCAGCGTCGGCAATAGCGCAATGGCGTAATACGCGCCCATCATCCATTTGACCCACGCCATGGCGCGATCGCTTTCCAAATAGACAAACCCTTGGCTGTAGTCGCCGAACGCCACCACCACGTGCGCCCCGATCGCCAGGGCCCATGCCACCGGCAGGACTTTTACATAGCCGAATCGCAAGGCGGCGATCAACAACAGCCCGGCACTCACGCCGAGCGCGAGCACGGCCAATATCGGCACGCCGTTGTCAAACACGACGAACACCGTGATGCCTGCGGCCAGCACCAGCCCGCTCACGAATCGCCACACCGGGTCGTCCGCCAGCACGATCAGGACGACCGCCACCACGGTCATGATCAGCCCGGTAGCGACGGGCCCCTGGGTCATGACCAAACCCGTGGTCAATAACGCCTGCCCTGCCACCCCGAATGAAATGGCCGCCTGCCGCATGAAGGCGCCAGGATTGCCTTTCAGCACCAACAGACCCAACAGGGCGGCAATGGCACCCACCGTGATCGACGTTGCCTCGCTGTCCACCAACCCGCTGAATACCAGTACGGCGGCAATCAGCCCCATCGATAACCAGGCACTTACGCCGAGCACGGCCTGCACGATCCCATTGGTGTGAGCGTCGTGGTTTGCCGGTTGGGAGGCCGTGCCAGCATGGATTGCCGACGTAGGCGCCGATCCGTTTTTGCCTGTTTCGAGCGAGGCATTCGTACGCACGGCATCGTCGGCCGATAGCCCGTGGGCGGGCAATGACGATTCCGCAGACGACGCCGCAGCGGACGGCGTTGGCGTCGCTGCCGGCGCAGGCCGTGACACGGGCAGCGCTTTCAACCACCGCGCAATGAGCACCGACTGACCGATCACTATCACGGCCAGCACGAGCAGCATGAGCACTTCGTCCATCCGCGGCCCGAGCAGATCGAACAGAATGCGCAGCGACATGGCCATGGCGCCCAGTGCCAGGAGGGCCAGAATCGAACGATCGAGACGCTGATAACGGTAGTAAGCACCAGCACCCAGGGTGACGAATACCCACAGCGTGATCGAGAATCGGCCTTCGCCGCTATAGAGATGACTGCTGGTGAGCGCGCCGGAGGATGCGCTCACGATGCAAACGGCCGCCACCATCGCGATCATGGCGTGGGTGGCCGGGGTAGGCCGCGCCATTTTGCTGCGCAGCGCGAACTCCCAGCCGGCCACCAGCACCAGATTGACGCCCGCCAGGAAAATCCCCGGCACGCTGGAATCGAGCAGGCTGAGCGGCCCGTTATCGCGCGTGCCCCACCACATGATCGCCGCCACGTTGACGATTGCGCACCACAAAAGCCACACGCCTGGGGCTCGCGCGGCGGCCGCCCAGGGCAGCAGCAGGACGGCCCAGCCGGCGAACAACATCCAGGAATCCGCGCCTGTCTGATACGCTTGTCCGATGACAGCCAGCAAACCCCCGATCGCCACGCCGCCCAAACCGAGCAAAATCGCCGGCACCGCCTGGCGTACGCCAGCCGCCCGCGCGCATCGCGGATAAGCCGCCAGCGCTGCCCCCACCAACAAGAGCAAAACGACTTGCACGCCCCCCAACCGCATGGTTTTCGTCATCTGGGCCCAGTTGGCCGCGATGAAGCAAACCAGGCCGCTTGCGAGCAACACGGCGCCCAGGGTCAGCGCGAATCGCGCCAGAAATGTCACCCAACTGTGTTGTTCCGATCCGCCTTCAATAGCGACTTGGACTTGCATCTCACGAAACTCCGCTCGTATCATCCGCGCTATTGCGGCTGACCGCCGCCACTGGATTCCGATGAATAAAACGCTGATTATTGCCGAGAAGCCCTCGGTCGCTCTCGATATCTCCCGTGCTTTGGGGGGATTCGCGCGCGAAGGCGACTATTTTGAAAGCGAACGTTACGTACTGGCATCGAGTATCGGTCATTTGCTCAGCCTTGTCGCCCCCAATGATCCGGTCAAGGGCAAATGGAGCTTTACCCACCTGCCCGTGATCCCGCCCGAATTCGAGCTTGGCCCTACCGACAAGAAGTCGGCCGAGCGGCTGAAGCTGCTGGTTCGGCTGGCCAAGCGCAAGGATGTGGATGCCATCATCAATGCCTGTGACGCGGGCCGCGAAGGTGAACTGATCTTCCGCTACATCGTGCAATACGCCGCGGTGAAGAAACCGATCCAGCGCCTGTGGCTGCAGTCGATGACGCAGCAGGCCATTCGCGACGCGTTCGACAACCTGCGCGACGACAGCGTGCTCAAGCCGCTCGAAGCCGCCGCCCGGTCGCGCGCCGAAGCCGACTGGCTGGTGGGGATCAACGGCACGCGCGCCATGACGGCGTTCAACAGCAAGGATGGCGGGTTCTTCAAGACGCCGGTGGGCCGCGTGCAAACGCCGACGCTGGCGATCGTGGCCGAGCGTGAAGAACGCATCCGCCGCTTCGTATCGCGCGACTACTGGGAAGTGCGCGGCACCTTCGTCGCCGCCCAAGGTCTGTACGAAGGCCGCTGGATCGACCCCGAACACAAGAAAGACGAGCGCGATCCCGAAAAACGCGAAACCCGCCTGTGGTCGCACGCCGCCGCCTTGAGTGTGGTGGCAGCCTGCCGCGATCAGCCGGGCACCGTCACCGAAGAGTCCAAGCCGTCCACCCAGGCCGCACCGGCGCTCTACGACCTGACGTCGTTGCAGCGCGAGGCCAACGGCCGTTTCGGATTCTCGGCCAAGACCACGCTTTCCCTGGCGCAAACGCTGTACGAGCGCCACAAGGCGCTGACGTATCCACGAACCGATTCGCGCTACCTGCCGGAAGACTATGTGCCCACGGTAGGCGAAACGATGAAAGTGCTGTCCGGCAGCCGCACCGGCCCGGCCGGTGCCTTGGCGCGCCATGCCGCGAAAGTCGTCGAACAAGGCTGGGTCAAACCGAACCGTCGGATTTTCGACAACAAAAAGGTCTCGGATCACTTTGCCATCATCCCCACGCTGCAAGTGCCCGAAAACCTCAGCGAGGCCGAAGCCAAGCTGTATGACCTGGTGCTCAAGCGCTTCCTGGCCGTGTTCTTCCCATCGGCCGAATATCGCATCACGACCCGCATGACGGCGGTGTCGGGGCACCGCTTCCGTACCGACGGCAAAGTGCTGGTCGTGCCGGGCTGGCTGGCCGTGTACGGTAAGGATGCCCAGGACGACGACGCCAATCTGGTCGCCGTGGCCGATGGCGAAACGGTGCGCACGGAGGACGTGGAAGCCGTCGGCCTGGCGACCAAGCCGCCGGCCCGCTTCAACGAAGGCACGTTGCTGTCGGCGATGGAAAGCGCCGGCAAGCTGGTCGAAGACGAAGAGCTGCGCGAAGCGATGTCCGAGCGTGGATTGGGCACGCCGGCCACACGCGCATCCATCATCGAAGGCCTGATCAACGAGACCTACCTGCGCCGCGAAGGGCGCGATCTGGTGCCCACGGCCAAGGCGCGCCAGTTGATGACGTTGCTGTCGGGTCTGGACGTAAAAGAGCTCACCTCGCCCGAACTTACTGGCGGCTGGGAACACAAGCTCAAGCAGATCGAACAGGGCGGGCTGGATCGCGCGGCCTTCATGCGCGAGATCGCGCAGATGACCCAGATCATCGTCAAGCGCGCCAAGGAATACGAACGCGACACGGTGCCCGGCGACTATGCCACCCTGACCACGCCGTGCCCCAAATGCGGTGGCGTCGTGAAGGAGAACTACCGCCGCTACGCCTGCACCAATTGCGACTTCTCGATCGGCAAGCACCCGGGCGGCCGCACGTTCGAACTGCCGGAAGTGGAAGAGCTGCTGGCCAAGCGTGAGATCGGCCCGCTGCAAGGCTTCATCAGCAAGATGGGCCGGCCGTTTGCCGCCATCCTGCGCATCACGGCCGAGGACAAGCTCGAGTTCGACTTCGGTCAGAACGACGAGGACGACAACGAACCGGTCGATTTCTCCGCCCAGACCACGTTGGGGCCCTGCCCCAAGTGCCAATCGCGGGTGTTCGAGCATGGCATGAGCTTCGTGTGCGAGAAGTCGGTCGGCCCTGAAAAAACCTGCGATTTCCGCTCGGGCAAGGTCATCCTGCAGCAGGAAATCTCGCGCGAGCAGATGTCGAAGCTGCTGAACGAAGGCCGGACCGATCTACTGGACGGTTTCGTCTCCAGCCGCACGAACCGCAAGTTCAAGGCGTTCCTGTCACGACAGGAGAACGGCAAGGTCGGCTTCGAGTTCGAACCGCGTCCCGAAAAGCCCGGCCGCAAAACGGCAGGCGCACCGGCCAAGGCCGCCACCAAGACGGCGGCGAAGAAAGCCCCGGCGAAGAAAGCAGCCGTCAAGAAAGCGGCGACCAAAACGCCGGCAGTGAAAAAAGCGGCCGTCAAAAAGGCCGCGGCCAAAAAGGCGCCGGCCAAAAAAGCGGCTGCCAAGAAGGCCACCACCACGGCCGAGTGATTGGCCAAGTCAGCGGTCTGCTCATTGGCGGACCGATCGGCTCGGCGGCATGAGCTGCTGCGCCATCCATCGCGATCCGCGTGCCCTGCATGCCGGATCGCGAGCCGCCCCACCCTCCGGGCGGCGTGCTGCGCTATCCTGTACGGCTAATACGCACGCGCGCATCCCGACGCGCACGGCACAGGAGATCGCAGCATGGCCGGCGGCCCCCCGCACATTCTCGATGGCTTCGCGTTGCAAGGACGCGTGGCGCTCATTACCGGTTCAACCCGCGGTCTGGGACTGTGCATGGCACGCGCGCTCGCGCAGTGCGGGGCACGGGTGCTGATCAACGGCCGCCGCGAGGATGTGGTGCAGGCCACCGTCACGCAGCTGCGTGAAGAAGGCCTCGCAGCCGATCCCCTGGTCTTCGACGTGGCCGACGACGCCGCACGCGATGCCGCGTTCTGCGCTATCGACGCCGATGTCGGCCGCCTGGATATCCTGGTCAACAACGTCGGCGCGCGGCATCGGGCACGCTTGCGCGATATCGATCTGGGCGCCATCCGCGCATTGATCGATACCGACCTCATTGCAGGCATTGCCCTTTCGAAGCTGGCTGCCGAACGCATGCGCAAACACGGCTGGGGCCGCCTGATCGCGGTCACCTCCATCGTGGGCGAACTGGCACGCGACGGCGATGCCGTCTATCCCGCGGCCAAGCAAGGATTGACCGGACTGATGCGGGCGCTCGCCACCGAATACGCCACGTTCGGCATCACCAGCAACGCCATCGCGCCGGGCACGTTCGCCACCGAGGCGAATGCGCAGATGGTGGCCGACCCCGCCATCGGTCCGCAGATCGCCGCCCGCAATCCGTTGCGGCGCTGGGGCGAACCGCACGAGATCGCGGCCGCCGCGGTATTTCTGGCGTCGCCTGCCGCCTCTTACGTCAACGGCCACGTGCTGGTGGTCGACGGCGGCCTGTCGGTGCAGTTCTGATGCCGCATCGCCGTCAGCGCCTGTGGTCTCGTCACAGCCTGCCGCTTGCCGCACGTCGTTCGCACCCGTCGGTCTGCATCTTTTGGTGCACGTTCGCCTGCATCCTTTCGCGCACGTTGGCCTGCCGCTTTTTTTCGTCTGAATCTCTCTTCCTTCCGAACCCCCGCCAGATTTTGAGGAGCGTTGCTTCGTCATGAAAACGCATTTCATCGCCAACCAGTCCGTGTCGCCTGCCAGCGGCGAATCGATTGCCGTCGTCGATCCTTCCGACGGCCAGACGTTCGAGCACATCGCCCGCGGCAGTGCGCAGGATATCGACCGCGCCGTACGCGCCGCCCGGACCGCTTTCGAAGGCGACTGGGGCCGCCTCACCGCCGCCGAGCGCGGCCGCCTGCTCCTGAAGCTGTCGCTGGCCGTGTTGGATAACGTGGACGAGCTCACCGCGCTCGAATCGCGCGATTGCGGCAAGCCCACCCGCCAGGCGCGCGCCGACGTGATCGCCATCGCCCGCTACTTCGAGTTCTACGGCGGCGCCGCCGACAAGCTGCACGGCACCACGATCCCTTATCAGAACGGCTACACCGTGCTCACGATCCGCGAGCCTCACGGCGTGACCGGCCACATCGTGCCCTGGAACTATCCGCTGCAAATTTTCGGCCGCAGCGTGGGCGGCGCGTTGGCGGCGGGCAATGCCTGCGTGGTCAAACCCGCCGAAGACGCCTGCCTTTCGCTCCTGCGCATCGCCGAGATCGCCGCCGAAGTGGGCTTCCCCGCCGGCGCGATCAACATCGTCACCGGTTACGGCCATGAAGCGGGCGACGATCTGGTGCGCCATCGCGGCATCGATCACATCTCGTTCACCGGTTCGCCGCGCGTGGGCGTGCTCGTCACGCAAGCCGCCGCCGAAAACCACACGCCGGTCACGCTCGAGTTGGGCGGCAAGTCGCCGCAGATCGTCTTCGCGGATGCCGACATCGATGCGCTGCTGCCTGTGGCGGTCAACGCCATCATCCAGAACGCCGGTCAGACCTGCTCGGCCGGCAGCCGTTTGCTCATCGAGCGCAGTGCCTACGATCAGGTACTTGAACGCCTGGGCGCCGCGTTCGCCGCCCTGCGCACGGGACCGGCAACGATGGATCTGGATTGCGGTCCGCTGATTCGCCAGACACAGCAGACGCGCGTGGCGGGCTTCCTGGAAGACGCCAAAAAAGCCAACATCGGCACTGTGGCACAAGGCAAGCTGGCCGACGGTTCACCGGCGTCCGGTTTCTATCAGGTGCCGACGCTGCTGCGCGACGTGCCGGTCGATCATCGCCTGGCTCAGGAAGAAGTATTCGGTCCGGTGCTGGCCGCCATGCCCTTCGATGACGAAGCCGATGCCGTACGGATCGCCAACGCCACCGAATACGGCCTGGCAGCAAGCATCTGGACGCGCGACGGCGGCCGCCAACTGCGACTGGCGCGCAAGGTGCGCAGCGGCCAGGTATTCATCAACAACTACGGCGCAGGTGGGGGCATCGAATTGCCGTTCGGCGGCGTGAAAGCCAGCGGCCATGGCCGCGAGAAAGGGTTCGAGGCGTTGTACGGGTTTACGGTGCTGAAGACGATCTCGATCAAGCACGACTGATCGGTGCGAAGGTGGCGCAGCAGACCTGCGACGCCACCGATCGATAACAAAACGGCGACTGTGCATCAGTCGCCGTTTTTACTTATCGCTGCAACGTCGCTGTCTACTTATCGCTGCAGCTTCGCCGTCTACTTATCGCTGCAACGTCGCCGTCTACTTATCGCAGCAACGTCGCCGTCTACTTATCGCTGCAACGTCGCCCTACTTATCGGTGCAACTCGCCGCTACCGGTTACTGCGGCACCGTCACCGCTATTGCGTGCTGCGGCACGCTGGCGCTCAATCCGACGTGGTCACATCCTCGTACCACTCGCCGGCCGACAGCATGATGCGGTGATGGCCCACACCAGCCGGCATCATCGGAAAGCAGTTCTCCTGCTCCGCCACCGACACATCCAGGAAGAACGGCCCCTCGTAATCGAGGCACGCCTGCAATGCCGCATCGAGCTGGTCGGGGTGCTCGACACGTGCCGCGCCCCAGCCGAAAGCTTTCGCCAAGGCCACGAAATCCGGCAGCGATTCGTTATAGCTGTGGCTGTAGCGCCCGCCGTGGATCAGCTCCTGCCATTGCCGCACCATGCCCATGTAGCCGTTGTTGCACAGCACGACCTTCACGGGCACACGATGCTGCATCGCGGTGGACAGTTCCTGAATATTCATCAGCACCGATGCGTCGCCGCTCACGCACACCACCGTGCGCTCCGGATGGGCGATCTGCGCGCCGATCGCAGCCGGTACGCCGTAGCCCATCGTGCCGGCGCCGCCCGAGGTCAGCCAACGGCCGGGTTGGTCGAAGCGAAGGTGTTGCGCGGCCCACATCTGATGCTGGCCCACGTCGGTGGACACGACCGCATCGCGGTCCTGCAGCAGCGCGTTCAGGCGCTTCATCAGATCCTGCGGCAGGATGCGGTCGGCCTCAGGCGTGACGCTCAAGCAGTCGCGCTCGCGCCAGCGCGCCACCCGCGCCCACCACGCATCCAGACGAGCGGGATCGAAACCGTCCGGGCCCACCTGCTCGTGCACCGCTTCGCGCAGCGCCGTCACCATCGGCAGGCAGTCACCCACCAGCGCCACGTCCACGCGGATCACCTTGTTGATCGACGACGGATCGATATCGATATGGATCTTTTTGGCATGCGGGCAGAAATCGGCGATCCGACCAGTGATGCGATCGTCGAAACGCGCCCCCACGCAGACGACCAGATCGGCGTTGTGCATGGCGAGATTGGCCTCGAGCGTGCCGTGCATCCCCAACATGCCTACGAATTGCGGATCCGAGGCCGGAAACGCGCCCAGGCCCATCAGGGTAAGCGTGCACGGCGCGCCGGTATCGCGCACAAGCTGGGTGAACACGGCGCAGGCCTCGGCCCCGGCATTGATCAACCCGCCACCGCCATAAAACACGGGCCGCCTGGCCTGGGCGATCAACGCGGCCGCATTGCGCAGCGCGCCTGCCGGCAGGCGTGACGGGCTGCGGTCGGCCTGGCGGCGCGCACGCAGGGCGGCGCGGCTGGTGACGGCAGCCGCCGCCTCTTCGGATTCGGGGTCGACCGACGGCAACGGTGCAAGCTGCACATCCTTGGGGAAATCGATCAGCACGGGGCCCGGACGGCCGGAGCGCGTGAGCGCCAGCGCACGGTGCACGATATCGCCCACATCGCCGATATTATGGATTTGCGCGTTCCACTTGGTCACCGGGCGCGAGATGCCGATGGCATCGCATTCCTGGAACGCATCGGTGCCGATCGCCGACGTCGCCACCTGTCCGCTGATGCACAGCACCGGAATCGAATCGCACATGGCATCGAGCAGACCGGAGGTCGTATTGGCCACCCCAGGTCCGGATGTCACGATCACGACGCCGGTACGTCCGGTGGAACGCGCATAGCCTTCGGCGGCATGCACGGCAGCCTGTTCGTGGCGCACCAGTACGTGGCGCAACCGCGGCTCGGCGTGCAGCGCGTCATACAGCGGCAGCACGGCCCCACCGGGATAACCGAAGACGGTGTCCACACCTTGCGCAATCAGGGTGTCGAGCAGCAGCGAGGCGCCATTGCGGGGCGCGCGGTCGGGTTGCGTATCGGGGCGAGCGTCGAGCTCGGTGACGGCTTGGGCGTGGAGTCGGTCATTCATGCTGACCATATTAAGGGGATTTGTCGAGAATATTTGTCCTATTTTTCTGGAAAATAGGCACGCTTGGAGTAAATTTATCTTCATATCCCCGAAGGCGAAGAAAATGAATCTCGACAAGTTCGATCTGGCCATTTTGCAGGTCCTGCAACGCAATGCGCGCGCGAGTCTGGCCGAGATCGGCGCTGCCGTCGGGCTATCGTCCACACCCTGCTGGAATCGCATCAAACGCATGGAAGGCGCCGGGGTCATCCGCGGCTACACGGTCGACATCGATCCGGCGAGCCTGGGATTCATGGATACGGTGATCGTGCATGTGACGCTCGAGAGCCACAGCGACGAAACGCTATATGAATTCGGCAAGGCCTTGTCGGCCATCCCTGAAGTGCTGGAGGCGTTCCTGGTGTCGGGCGACTACGACTACTACATTCGGATCGCCGTGCGCGATACACGCGACTACGAACGCATGCTGCGCGAGCAGCTTTATCGCATCCCGGGCATTCGGCACAGCAAATCCTGCTTCGTCTTGCGGCGGCTGAAGGAAACCTTGCTGCCGATCGCGCACAGCGGTTAGACGTGCATGCGGAGTTGCCTGCCTAAGTGCCGGCGCGTGTGCGATTGGCGCACGCCACACATGCGCTTTCGCGCTGCGCCGATATAATCCGGTCTCTGCGGCGCGTCGCGCCCACTGTCGCAACACCGCCCACACGCAATGACCCTCGTCACCGAAAAGCCCTGGTACACCGTGCGCCGCTCCAAGCTGCATGGCAACGGCGTCTTCGCCGCCCGCAAGATCCCCGAAGGCACCCGCATCATCGAATACGGTGGCGCACGCATTTCACCCGAGGAAGCGGATCGGCGGCATCCCACCAATCCGGACGATCCTTTTCACACGTTTTTCTTCGCATTGAGCAGCGGTCAGGTGATCGATGGCGGCGACCAAGGCAACGATGCCCGCTGGATCAATCATGCGTGCGCCCCCAATTGCCAGACTGAAGAAGGCCGGCACGGCAAGCGCGTGTATGTGGTCGCCTTGCGCGATATCCCGCGCGGCGAAGAGCTGTTTTACGACTACGGCCTGGTGATGGAAGACAAGATCACCAAGCAGATGAAGCGCGACTACCTGTGCCTGTGCGGCGCGGCCACCTGCCGCGGCACCATGCTGGCCTTGCCCGAAAAGAAAAAGAAAAAGGCGAAGACCGCCGAGGCTTGATCGCGGGCGATCGACCCGTCAGCTGACGGGCGAAGCGCCGCGCAACGTCGATCGACCTGTACGACGGCTACGCTCGCGCATCGCTTGCGAGGCCGTCGTCACCGCCGGTCGATCAACGTCCCAACGTTCCCCGACGCACCATGGCGGCCAGGCAATCGAAGACATCGCCGGGCACGATGCGCCCCGCACACGCGAGCATCAGATTGCGTGGCAATCCGAAGTCTTCGATCGTATAGCCTTCAGCGTCCACCTTGCGGTGAGCGTCGTGTGGGTCCGATTGCCCCGGTACCTGATCCACGATGGCGGCGTCGCCGTCCATATACATCCACACCGGTTTGCCAAGCGCGGTCGCATAGCCGATCTCGAACGCGGTGCCCGAATCGGGTTCGTAACCGCGAAACGCGTTGACGTTGGCCAGCACGGCATCGGCGCGGCGGATCAGCGCCACATTGCCTTCGTAGATCCACTCGGCCAATGCCGGCCCGCTCACGTCAGCGGGCGCGGCATTGTCCAGCGGATACAAGCCCTCGAAACCGTGCTCGGCGCACGCCGCCTTCAGCCGCTCGCCCCACGCCACCGCATCGGCGCGAAACACGTCGAACCCCGCGAGGTACAACGTGGGCCGCGCAGACGCCGGTGCGCCGGCGCCAATGGAAGCCTGTGAGCTTGCGGAGTCGTTCATCGTGGCACCCTTTCTCGCATGCGGATCAAGCCGTTTTCTCGGCAGCCTGCGCCTGCTTCGCGCGCCGGTTCTGGTACACCTGCAAATGGCAATACGCCGTGCGCAGATACGGTGTTTCGATGCCCAGCGTGCGCGCCCGGGCCGCCATGTCGCCCACGATGTGATCGGCCTCGACTTGCTGGCCGCCCTGCAGATCGCGGAACATCGAGGCCGTCATCGGCGAATTCGGATCGAGCATCATTTTGCTGGTGCGCGCGTCGGCTTCGGCGCTTACCGGATGCGTCATGGCGGTGGCCACCGCTTGCGTTTCGGCGATCAGGCCGCGCAGGATGTCCAGGCCATCTTGCGTAGAGGCGATCTCGCCCACCGTACCGCGCATCAGGCAGGTCGCCGCCGCGAGTGAGGTCAGAAACGTGAACTTCTCCCAGATCGCCTGGTAGATATTCGCGCTGTTGGTGAGGTCGAAGCCCGCCTGGCCGAGCGCGGCCACGATGGCCTGGCTGCGCGCGCTGTTGTGGTCGCCGGTGCGCTCGCCAAAGGTCATGGCCGCGCCCTTGTTCAGATGACGCACCACCCCACCTTCGCCCAGCGTGGCACTGATCTGACACAGGCCGCCCAGCACGCGATGGGCGCCGAATCGCGTATCGAGCACCTCGTAATGCGCCACGCCGTTCATGATCGGCAAAATGGTGGTGTGCTCGCCGACAGCCGGTGCGATGGCTTCGATGGCGGCATCCAGGTCGTAGGCCTTGCAGCTCAGCACCACAAGATCGTAATCCTCCTTGAGTTCGTTCTGCGTCACGATCTTGGGATGAACCACGGCATCACCCAGCGGGCTCTCGATGCGCAAGCCTTCTGCACGCAACGCCTGCGCACGCTTTTCGCGCACGAGGAATGTGACGTCGGCGCCGGCCTGTGCCGCCCGTCCGCCGAAATAGCCGCCCGTGCCGCCGGCACCCAGGAACAACATACGCATCGCTCAATCTCCAGGAGTGACCGCTGGACGCACGCCTGTTGCAGGCGACGGCAGCGATCTTATGTGAAGCGTCATTATGCGCGCGTCGGCCGACACGCCGAACGCCCTATAATGGCGCGCTTTGCAACGCTCATGCCCCAACTTGGGGCGCGTTGTGCAACCTTGCATCAAAAGAGTGCAACGTCCTCCGCCTTCCATCTCGGAGTGCGAATAGACGTTGTAATGGCATACATTTTGCATGATCGTAAGCCCTGCGCGCGCCATCCTTGACGTGCCGAAGACATCCGCGGTATGCCACCCCTGGCGCTGCTTGCTCATTCCTAGCTTTCGATCCGAAAAGGACCTTGTCACCATGTCATTCGTCTCCCGCTTTCCGGCCACCCTCGCCGCACGACGCCACGCCCTCAAGCTCGGCGTGGGCGTGATTGCCGCCTTCGCCCTGAGCGGTCCGGTCCATGCGCAAGCGGCCAAGACGCGCGTTGCCGCCGTCTACACCGTGCCCGTCGAGCAACAGTGGGTGTCGCGGATTCACACGGCCCTTAACGCCGCCAAGGCGCGGGGCGAGATCGACTATGTGTATTCGGAAAACGTGACCAATGCCGACTATGAACGTGTGGTGCGCCAGTACGCCGAGCAAGGCAACAAGCTGATCGTGGGCGAAGCGTTCGCCGTGGAAGCGGCTGCCCGCAAGGTGGCGCGCGACTACCCCGATACCGGCTTCCTGATGGGTTCGTCGGGCAAGCCGCAGAAGCCCAACTTCTCGGTGTTCGACAACTACATCCAGGAACCTGCGTATCTCACCGGCATGATCGCAGGCGGCATGACCAAGACCGGCAAGATCGGCTTGGTGGGGGGCTATCCCATCCCCGAAGTGAACCGATTGATGAACGCCTTCATCGCCGGCGCGCGGGAGACGCGACCCGACGCCACCTTTACCGTGAGCTTCATCGGCTCGTGGTTCGATCCCCCGAAGGCCAAGGAAGCCGCATTCGCCATGATCGACCAGGGCGCGGATGTGCTGTACGCCGAGCGCTTCGGCGTGTCGGACGCGGCCAAGGAACGCGGCAAGCTGGCCATCGGCAACGTGGTCAATACGCAAAGCCAGTATCCGGATACCGTGGTGGCCTCGGCCTTGTGGGACATGCAGCCCACGATCGACCTCGCGCTCAAGCAAGTGCGCGAAGGCACGTTCAAGCCGGCCGAATTCGGCGAGTACTCGATGATGAAATACAAGGGTTCTTCGCTGGCGCCGTTGGGCACATTCGAATCCAAAATCCCGGCTGAATTGAAGGCCCGCGTCGACGCCAAGCAAAAAGCCATTCTGGATGGCTCGTTCGAAGTCAAGGTTGTGGACAGCGAGCCCAAGCCCGCAAAATGAACGCCGCTTCGCCTGCCGCCGTCGCACCGGCACTCGCCCTGCGCGGCATCACCAAACGCTTCGGCACCCTGACCGCCAACGACGATGTGTCGCTGACGGTGGCACCCGGCGAAGTGCTGGCGCTGCTGGGCGAAAACGGCGCGGGCAAATCGACGCTCGTGTCTATCCTGTTCGGCCACTACATGGCCGACGCAGGCGAGATCGAGGTGTTCGGCCAGCCGCTTGCGCCCGGCAAACCCGAAGCGGCGCTGGCCGCCGGTGTGGGCATGGTGCATCAGCATTTCACGCTGGCCGATAACCTGACGGTGCTGGACAACGTGATGGTGGGCACCGAATCGCTGTGGCGGCTCGCCTCGCGCCGCCGCCAGGCCAGCAAAAAGCTGGTCGCACTCGGTGCACGGTTCGGTCTGGCCGTGGACCCGAAAGCGCGCGTCGCCGATCTCTCGGTAGGCGAAAAGCAGCGGGTCGAAATACTGAAGGCGCTGTATCGCGGCGCCCGAATTCTGATTCTGGATGAACCCACGGCGGTGCTCACCCCGCAGGAAGTCGATGGCCTCTTCGCCACCTTGCGCGGCTTCATCGCCGAGGGGCTGGCCGTAGTGTTCATCTCGCACAAGCTCGATGAAGTGATGGCGGTGTCGCACCGCGTGGCGGTGCTGCGCCGGGGCAAGCTGGTGGCCGAACGCGATACGCGCGCCACCTCGCCCGCCGAACTGGCCGAGCTGATGGTGGGCCGCAAAGTGGTCCTGCCTCGGGCGCAAGCGACGATGCGCGCCGAACAGGCCAGCCCTGTCGTCACGCTGTCGCAAGTGACCGTGCGCGGCGGCCGCGGTGCCGCACCCAAGCTCGACGCCGTGGATCTCACCGTGCACCGGCATGAAATCGTGGCGATCGCCGGTGTGGCGGGCAACGGCCAGCATGCGCTGGTGTCGGTGCTGACCGGCATGGCACGTCCGCATGACGGCACGATCCGTCTTGGCCCTGAGCATGCCCCCGCGCCGCAGACACCGGCGCAATGGACGGCCGCCGGCGTAGGCCGCATCCCCGAAGACCGTCACCATGAAGGTCTGATCGGCGATAACCCGTTATGGGAGAACGCCATCGTCGAAGACCTGCACGAATCCCGCTTCGCCCGCTTCGGCCTGATACGCGCCGGTGCCGGCCGCGCCTTTGCGCAATCTTTGGTTGAGCAGTTCGACGTGCGCGCCGCCTCGCTGGACGTGCGCTCGCGCAGCCTGTCCGGCGGCAATATGCAGAAACTGATCCTTGGCCGTGCCTTGTCGCGCGAGCCGCGCCTGATCGTCGCCGACCAGCCCACGTGGGGCCTGGATGTGGGTGCGGTCGCTTATGTGCGTGAGCGCTTGCTCGCTGCGCGCGAACGCGGCGCCGGGATTCTGCTCGTCTCTGAAGATCTGGACGAGATCTTTGCCCTGGCGGATCGAATCGCCGTGCTGTGCGCCGGCCGACTGGTGGCCGATCGCCCGGTGGGCGACTGGACGCCCGCTACCGTCGGCCTGGCCATGACGGGTGCCCTGCCCGACTTCGCCGCCGTTTCTCATTCCGACCTGACTGCCGCCGTATGAAGTACTCGCTCGAGCGCCGCCCCGAACCCAGCCGGGTTGCCATGGCCATTGCCCCGTTGGCTGCCGTGGCGTGCACCCTCATCATCTGCGCCCTGCTCGTCGCCTGGGCCGGCGCCCCCGTGGGCCGCACGTATGTGCTGCTGTTCGAGGGCGCATTCGGATCGCGTTTCGCCTGGGCCGAGACGCTCACGCGCGCCACGCCCATCATGCTCACCGGTCTCGCCTGCGCCGTGGCCTTTCGCGCCCGGTTCTACAACATCGGCGCCGAAGGCCAACTCTACCTGGGTGCCTTGGCAGCCGTGGCCGTGGGCGGCATGCATGGCGGCGTAGGGCTGGATGTGCCCCTGCCCGTATTGGCCGTGGGCATGATGCTGGCGGCCGCGCTCGCCGGCGCGCTATTGCTGTTGATCCCGGCTTTATTGAAGACGCGTCTGGGTGTGGACGAAGTCGTCACCACACTCCTGGGCAACTTCATCGTGCTGCTGTTCGTGTCGATGCTGCTGGATGGCGCCATGAAAGATCCGATGGCCATGGGCTGGCCGCAGTCGGTCGCGCTCAACCCCGATCTGGAGTTCAGCAAGCTCATCGCACGCACGCGGGCCCACACCGGGCTGCTATGGGCTGTGGGCCTGGCGATCGCGCTGTGGCTCATCAATCGCTACACCGTGTTTGGATTCAAGATGCGGTCGGTAGGCGCCAATGCGCATGCCTCGCGGTTTCTGGGATTGCCGGTCACGCGCGTGATGCTCGGCACGGCCATGCTGTCGGGCGCGCTCGCCGGCCTGGCAGGTGCCATCGAGGTGGCGGGCCGCACCAGCTACGTCACGCTCGATATGTCGCCCGGCTACGGCTACACCGGTGTCGTGGTGGCCATGCTGGCCGGCCTGCATCCGCTGGGCGTCATTGCCGCGAGCGTGTTCGTGGCGGGCATGCTCGTGGGTGCCGACAGCATGAGCCGCGCGATCGCGGTGCCCAATTACATTGCCGACGTCATCGTGGCGGTATCGCTCCTCACGATGCTGGTCGCCACCCTGTTCGCGCAATACCGCGTGCGGCGCGGCTAACGGCCAAGGACGAACATCATGGAATGGATGGATCTACTGGGCTCGAGCGCATTCTGGATTGCCGTCCTGCGCCTGGCCACGCCACTGATTCTGGGCACCCTGGGCGTGCTTCTGTGCGAGCGCGCCGGCGTGCTAAACCTGGGGATAGAGGGCATCATGGTGGCGGGCGCCTTCACCGGCTGGCTCGCCGTGTATCTGGGCGCACCGCTCTGGCTGGGCGTGCTGGCCGCTGCGTTCACGGGGGCAATATTCGGGCTGTTGCATGCGATTCTGACGGTGCCCCTGGGCCTGTCCCAACACGTGTCGGGGCTTGGCATCACGCTGCTGGCCACCAGCCTCTCCGCATTCGCTTATCGCGTCAGCCTGCCCAGCGTCACCACGCCGCCCACCATCACACCGTTTGGCGAAATGCATTTTTTCGACGCCATCCCGGTCATCGGTCCCATCCTCGGCGCGCAGACGCCGTTGACCTTGCTGGCGCTGCTCGCGGTGCCGCTCATCGCCTGGATGCTCAACCGCACACCGGTGGGCCTGGCGCTGCGTATGGTGGGCGAGAATCCGGCCGCCGCTGAAGGCCAGGGCTTATCGGTCACGCGCCTGCGCATGGGTGCCATCGTTGCCGGCTCGAGCCTCATGGGCATCGCCGGCAGCTTTCTCACCCTGGCGGCCTTCAACGCGTTCTTCTTCAATATGGTCAATGGCCGCGGCTGGGTGTGCGTGGCGCTGGTGGTGTTTGCCTCGTGGCGGCCGGGCAAAGCCTTGCTGGGCGCCCTGATTTTTGCGTTTTTCGACGCGCTCCAGCTGCGCGTGCAGCAGGGCGCGGGAAGCCTGCCCGGCATTCCCGAACTGCCGTACCAGGTGTACCTGATGCTGCCCTATGTGCTGTCGATTCTGGCCCTGGTGGTGATGGCACGCCGTGCGGCTTACCCGCAGGCACTGATGAAACCCTATCGCAAAGGTGAGCGCTAGCGCGCCGCCCAGCCGGCCGCGCCCTCTGCGCACGGCCGGCGTCCCGTTCAAGGTGATGAAACGATGTTCGATCTGCTTCTGAAACACTGCGTGCTGCCCGACGGCCGCACCGATATCGATATCGGCGTGCGCGATGGCCGCATCGTGGCCATCGACCGCAACATCGCCGCGCAAGCCGGCGAGATCGTCGATGCCGCCGGCTGCCTGCTGAGCGCGCCGTTCATCGACGCGCATTTCCATATGGACTCCACGCTCTCCTATGGACTGCCGCGGGTCAATCAATCGGGCACCCTGCTCGAAGGCATCGCGCTGTGGGGCGAACTCAAACCCCTGCTCACGCAAGACGCGTTGGTCGAACGTGCGCTGGCCTACTGTGATTGGGCGGTATCGCGGGGCCTGCTGGCCGTGCGCTCGCATGTGGACGTTTGCGATCCGCGCCTGCTCGCCACCGAGGCCTTGCTGCACGTGCGCGAAAAAGTGAAGCCGTATCTCGATCTGCAATTGGTCGCGTTTCCGCAAGACGGCATCTTGCGCGCGCCCGGTGCCATGGCCAATCTGGTGCGCGCGCTGGACATGGGGGTGGACGTGGTGGGCGGCATCCCGCACTTTGAGCGCACGATGGCCGATGGTGCCGAATCGGTACGCCTGCTGTGCGAGCTGGCCGCCGAACGCGGCCTGCGCGTGGACATGCATTGCGACGAGTCTGACGATCCGATGTCGCGACATATCGAGACGCTGGCGTTTCACACGCAACGTCTGGGATTGCAGGGCCGTGTCGTGGGCTCGCATCTGACGTCAATGCATTCGATGGACAACTACTACGTCTCCAAGCTGATTCCGCTGATCCGCGAAGCAGGCGTGGCCGCCATCGCCAATCCGCTCATCAACATCACATTGCAAGGCCGCCACGACACGTACCCGAAGCGTCGCGGCATGACGCGCGTGCCCGAACTGCTGGCGGCCGGCGTACCGGTGGCCTTCGGTCAGGACTGTGCGATGGATCCCTGGTACAGCCTGGGATCGGGCGACATGCTGGAAGTGGCGCACATGGGCTTGCACGTGGGCCAGATGACGAGCCGCGATGCGATGCTCAGTTGCTTCGAGGCCGTCACCACGACGCCGGCCACCATCATGGGGCTCACCGAAACGGGTCTGGAGGTCGGCCGCCGCGCCGACTTCGTGTTGCTGCATGCCCGCGATCCGATCGAAGCGATTCGCCTGCGCGCAACGCGCCTGGGCGTGTGGCGTGCCGGCCGCCGCATCGCGTCGACGCCCGCGCCTGTCGCGAAATTGGACCTACAGGGCCGCCCGGCAAACGTCGACTTATTGGCACCACAACGACCCGTCTAAATGCTGCTTACGCGGGGATTAGAAGGACAATCCTAGCAAAGCGACTAGACCCGGTCGCTAGATTGAATCTTTCCGTTGAAAAAGGAGACGCTCATGACGGCGATGATGGTGTTGGAAGCAAATAGCAAAGTTATACGCTCTGAAGTCAAAACCGCGCTGGAACTGGCAGGTGTGCCGCATATTGCGGAAGATGATGAAGGCTTGTTTGGCGAGTTTGCTGCTTCCAAACTGTACGTTGCAGTCAATGATGTAATTTGGCGACCTGAGCTTTCAATGCTCGACAACCGGCCCCCGTGGCCAGTCGCGCTGCAGATGGTGTGCCATTTCGCTCCCGGTCAGCTCGAAGCCGGCATGAAGGATATTCGTGCCTTCGTCGAAGCCCTCGCACCGGCGACTCACGGCGCATTCGTCGTCCATTACGGCCGCGAACATATTTGCGCATGCTCCAACGACGAGACCGGACTGCACTGGTACGGATTGGCGTAGCACCGCAACGCAGGCCGCCCGTGCAAGGCGCCTGCGGTGGCGGCTGCCCCACTGCACGCTCTGGTCACGACCTGGTGACGCCCTGGTGATGCTCTCCCAGCCCGGCCTGCAAGCCATGTCCTGCCGCATCCAGGATGGACCAGGCCTGCTTGCTTTTCCGATTTACTGTATATTTGTACAGTGACTTTAAATCGAAAGTTAGCCATTCTTGCCGACGCGGCCAAATACGACGCGTCGTGCGCCTCCAGCGGGTCGTCCAAGCGGGATTCAGTGGGCGGCCGGGGGATCGGCTCGACTGAAGGAATGGGTATCTGCCACAGCTATGCGCCCGATGGCCGATGCATTTCGCTGCTCAAGATCTTGCTCACCAACTATTGCCTGTACGACTGCCAGTACTGCGTGAACCGCGTGAGCAGCAATGTGCAGCGCGCGCGCTTCACGGTTGAAGAAGTGGTGCAGCTCACGCTGGATTTTTACCGGCGCAATTGCATCGAAGGATTGTTCCTCAGCTCCGGCATCATCCGCGATTCCGATTACACGATGGAGCAGGTGGTCGAAGTGGCGCGCAGCCTGCGGGAAGATCACGATTTCCGCGGCTACATCCATCTCAAAACCATTCCCGACGCCAGCGACGATCTGCTGGCGCGCGCCGGTAAATATGCGGATCGGTTGAGCATCAACGTCGAGCTGCCCACCACGCAAAGCCTGCACGCGTTGGCCCCCGAAAAAGACAGCGCCGGGATTCGGCGCAGCATGGCGCGATTGCGCGTGCATATCGATAATGCACGCGATGACGCCCGCAGTGCCGCCCAGCCGGCCACCGCGTCCACCTCGCGCCCGCAAACGCCACCCCGGCGCGCCGCCGCGCCGCGCTTCGCACCGGGCGGCCAGAGCACGCAGATGATCGTCGGTGCCGACGCGACCGACGATCGCACGATCCTGACGGCAAGTGCCACGCTTTACGGGTCGTACCGCTTGCGGCGGGTGTACTACTCCGCGTTCAGCCCGATTCCGGATGCCGCGCGGGCGTTGCCACTGGCGGCGCCGCCGATGATGCGCGAGCACCGGCTGTATCAAGCCGACTGGCTGATGCGTTTCTACGGCTTCGAACATCACGAAATCGTGTCGGCCGGCGACGGCATGCTCGATCTCGATATCGATCCCAAGCTGGCCTGGGCACTGGCGCATCGCGAGAAATTTCCAGTCGATCTCAACCGCGCGCCGAAGGAATTGCTTTTGCGCGTGCCGGGCCTTGGGGTCAAAACGATCGAGCGGCTGGTGCAAACGCGCCGGGTGCGACGCTTGCGCCTGGATGATCTGTCCCGGCTTCATGTGTCGCTGAAGAAGATCATGCCCTTCATCTGTGTGCTCGATCACCATCCCGGCCGCACCCTCGATGCGGCCGATCTGGCGCAGCGGTTGCGTCCGCCACCGGCACAAGGCGGGTTGTTCGACGAGCGGGAAGCGGCGCCGGTGTCCGGGTCGGATGGCGACGGCGGGCCGGAACCCGATGCCGGTCTGTGGGCCGCGCTCCCTGAAGAAAAACGCGTGCCGTTCGCGGCGGTTGATCGGCCTGCCCCGCGCGCCGAGTTTCGAACGGCGCAACAGGCGACTGGCCCGGCGTCCCTGGCCCCGCGCGTAGCGACGACGCCGGCTCCTGCCCAGCGCGGCCTGTTTGACGACGTGCCGGCGCGGCGCGAGGCCGTCACCGCTTAGCGTTGAGTCGAGATGTCCCAGGCCCCGTTACCCATCCCCTCACCCTCGATGCGCACGGCCGTGCTCGAGAGTGCCACCGATCTTGCCGGCTTTCGGACCCAAGCCCGCGCGTTGCTCATCGCCGAAGTGCCGCCGCAGCAGGTAACGTGGATGCTTGCCGAGGGCCGCACTGGCGATCTGTTTGCCGCCGGGCCCGACACCCTGCCCGCCGTGCCGGCCGATAGCCCCGTGCCTGCAAACGCGCCCCGCGTGCCGGCATTCTTTCTGCAATGGTGCGAGACCGTGATTCTGCATCGCGAACCGCATCGTTTCGCCTTGCTGTACCGGATGTTATGGCGGCTCGTGCACCAGCCTTCCCTGCGCGAAGACACGCTCGACCCCGACCGGCTGCGCCTCGAAGACATGGCTCGCGAAGTGCGCCGCGACCTGCACAAGATGAAAGCTTTCGTGCGCTTTCGCCCGATCGCCGATCCCGATGGCGGCGAACCGGTGCATGTGGCGTGGTTCGAACCCTTGCATCACATCGTGGACGCGGTCACGCCGTTCTTCCAGAAGCGTTTCACCAGTATGCGGTGGGCCATCATGACGCCCGAGCGTTGTGTGCAATGGGACACGCATACGCTGTCGTTCACGGGCGGCGCACGGCGCGATCAAGCACCGGAGGCCGACGCCGGCGAGCAGTTGTGGCTCACCTATTACAAGCACATCTTCAATCCTGCGCGCTTGAAGGTGAAAATGATGGAAAAGGAAATGCCGCGCCGGTATTGGGCCAATCTGCCCGAGGCCGTGCTGATCGCACCGCTCACCGCCGAGGCCGCCCACCGCACGCAGGACATGATCGACCGCGACGCCACCGTGCCCGCCAAACGCCGACCGCGCAACGGTCCGGCGATCGCCGATGCCTCGACGATCCACACGCAGCCGTTGGGCGATGACGTGGTGATCGAAACGCTCGCGGCCTTGCGCCATGCCGCCGAACGTTGCCGAGCCTGTCCCATCGGCGAGCACGCGACTCAGGCGGTCTGCGGGGAAGGACCCGATCAGGCACGGCTGATGATCGTGGGCGAACAGCCGGGCGACCAGGAGGATCTGCAGGGCCGCCCGTTCGTGGGACCGGCGGGCAAGCTCTTCGATCGCGCGCTGGGCGAGCTGGGTTGGGATCGCAGCGTGATGTACGTCACCAATGCGGTCAAGCACTTCAAATTCGAACCCCGCGGCAAGCGGCGGATTCACAAAACCCCCACCCAGCACGAAGCCGCCGTGTGCGCCGACAATTGGCTCGAACGTGAAATCGCGCTGGTCAAGCCCGCCGCCATCATTGCCATGGGGGCCACGGCCGCGCGCGCCGTCGTCGGCCGGGCGGTGGCGGTCACCCGCGAGCGCGGCACATGGATGACGCGGCCCGATGGCGTGCCGGTGCTCATCACGTTTCATCCTTCCGCACTGCTGCGAGCGCCTGAGGAATCCAAGCCCGACGCCTACGCCGCCTGGGTACAGGATATTGCGCTCGCAAGCGAATACGCAACAACGTAACCGGGCGCATCAACCCTCTCGTTCCGGCTCGCCGATTGCTATGCTGTCGTTCTCCTGCAATCCGCACCCCGCATTCGATAGGCGTCTCAATGAGTCAGATTACCCCCACGAAAACGATTACCGTCCTGGCTGTCGAGGACGAAGATGCGGTTCGCGAGCTGCTGGCTGAATTCCTGCAGGAACTGGGCCACGCCTCGATCCAGGCTGCCAGTGGCGAGGAAGCGATCACCCACCTGGGCGACAAAGCCGGTGTCGACCTATTGGTGACCGACGTGCGCATGCCGGGCATGAGCGGCCTGGACATTGCCTGGCTGGCGCGCAAGAAGCGTCCAGACCTGCCGATCGTGTTCGTGACGGGGTATGCGCCGGAGCTCAACGATACGGGCCTGGCGCAAGAGCCGTTCACCGCCGTGCTGACCAAGCCATTTACGCTCGACCGCCTGCGCGGCGCAGTGGAAAAGGCGCTGGGCAGCAACCGAGCCTGAGCGATTCAGGGCACCGGCCGATCGCCGCGCCCATCGTCTCTGGAGCGCCGCGCTAGCCGAATACCGCCAGCGGCGCCCACACCGGCGCCGGTCGCGGCATTGCCAGGAAATGCTCCAGGATCAGATAATGGTCGTCGAGAAAGCGATCGGCATGGCCCGCGAGGTCGGCGATCGGCGTCCAGTGCGCGGCCATCGCATCGTCGGCGCCCTCCACTTGCGGCAGGGGCCCATCGCCTAGATCGAAGTAGTGCGCGTGCGTGACCGTGCGCCCCCGTTGGCTGCGATCGGGCCGATCGAAGACCGCAACGCCACGATAGATCGCGTCGACCGCCGCCATGTCGAGCGTCAAGCCGGTCTCTTCGCAAAGCTCGCGCACCGCAGCGTCAAACACCGTTTCCGAAGGCTCCAGAAACCCGCCCGGTACGGCATAGAGTCCCTTGCCGGGATGTTGGCCGCGTTCGACGAGCAACACGTGACCCGCGCAATGCACCACCGTGTCCACCGTCACGAAGATGGGCGGATAAGGCGCCACCGACCAGGCCTCACGATATCCGCGCAAGACACGCCACTCATCGGCGATCGCGGCGAAGGCCGGCGTCTGCATCCAGTGCGTCAGCGGCAAGTGTAACGGCGCGGGCACGTCGGCCACGACCGCATCGGGCAAGGTGGCAGGTGCAGTACACCCTCGAGGAACTGGATCTGCGTCGAAGAGCACATCGCGTAGCGCTGCTTCGATCGTGGCCTCGACGATGCCGGCGTTCGATGCACCCCTGGTTGCAGCGGAATCCGGCGCGACGGGCACATGCTCGGCATGCAACGCCACCGCCAGCTTGCCGATATCGTGCAGCGTCGCGATCTCGGCGGACGTTACCAGCACCGGGCGCGTATCGTCGTGCCACAGGTCCAAGTCTGCCAAGGTGCGCTGCAACGCGGCGCGCCACAAGCTATCGGTGTCTTCATCGCGCAGCGGCAGCACGCTCAAGCATGCCCGCTCTTCTGCCGAGAGCCCTTGCGCCAGCAGGGCCGCCACCATGGGCCAGTCGAACGGCTGGCGCGGCGATGGCGCCTGGTGGCTGCCGGCCAGCACCACGATGCCGCCCGCGCCCCGCGCTGCCATGCGCCGCAGAACGGCGAAGTCTGCTTGCGTGGGCGGCTGAAAGCGGCCGATGTAAATAGCAGGGGTGTTTACGGCAATGGCAGAGGGGTTTGCCGCGATGGCAGGCGTATTCACTACGGTGTTCTCGGAAGTCGGGGCAAGAGGGGATTCTGATTCGCTGGCAGGCCCGCTGCCGGACGAACGCCCTGCGGCGTTGGCCGCCGGAATTGAAAAATCGCCTGCGGGCGACAGCACCACAGGCGATTCGAGAATAACGGAACGATGAGGCGTCATGCCGCCAAGGATACCCGGGATCAACCGCCCAGATAGGCCTCGAGCACGCGCGGATGACCCAGCAAACTGCGGCCTTCGCCCGACAGCGCCATTTCGCCGTTTTCGAGCACGTAGCCTTGCTGTGCGATCTTGAGCGCCTGACGCACGTTTTGTTCAACGAGGAATAAGGTGAGTCCGTCGCCATTGATGGCGCGCAGCGAGCGGAAGATGTCCTGCACGACGATCGGCGCCAGGCCCATCGACGGTTCGTCGAGCAACAGCAAACGCGGTTTGGCCATCAGCGCACGGCCGATGGCCAGCATCTGTTGCTCACCGCCCGACAGGTTGCCGGCGATGCCGTCCAACCGCTCTTTCAAGCGCGGAAACAGATGAAACACGTATTCGAGATCGGTGCCGGCGTTCTTCAAGCCGCGGCGATACGCGCCCAGCTCCAGATTCTCACGCACGGTCATCGTGGTCAGGATCGCGCGGCCTTCGGCCACTTGTACGATGCCACGCGCCACGATCTGGTGCGGTGCCAGCTTGGTGATGTCTTCGCCTTCGAACAGCACCTTGCCGCGCGCCTTGGGCAACAGGCCCGATAACGCCAGCAGCGTGGTCGATTTGCCCGCGCCGTTGGCGCCCACCAGCGCCGTAATGGCATTGGCGTTCAGATCCAGGTCGATGCCGCGCACCGCTTCGATGTGGCCGTAATTGACTTCCAGCCCACGAACTTCCAGCATCGCGCTCATGCCTGGGCTCCCGTTGTTTCCATATCGTCTTCATCTTCTCGGCCCAGATAGGCCTCGATGACTTCCTCGTTGCTGCGGATGGCATCGGGGCCGCCACACGCGATGATCTTGCCGAAGTTGAGCACGGCGATCTGCTCGCACAGGCCCATCACGAACCGCATGTCGTGCTCGATCATCAGGATCGTGTAGCCGCGCTCGCGGATCGCGATGATTTCGCGCATCAGTTCGGCGCGTTCGCCGGTGTTCATGCCGGCCACCGGCTCGTCGAGCAACAGCAGCTTGGGCTCGGTCGCCAGGGCACGCGCGATTTCGAGACGGCGCTGTTCACCGTACGAGAGGTTGTCGGCCAGGTCGTTGGCCTTGTGCTCCAGACGCATCCACGTCAGCAGCTCAAGCGCACGCTCGCGCGCCCGGCGCTCTTGCTCGCGATAGCCCGGCAGGCTCAGCAGCAGGCCGGCGATCCCGTAATTCATGTGCCGGTAGGCACCCACGACCACGTTCTCGAGCAGCGTCATTTCCTTGAACAGGCGAATGTTCTGGAACGTGCGCGCCACGCCCGATCGCGTGATGCGGTGCGGCCGCTGACCCAGCAAACTCGTGCCTTGAAACTCGATCGATCCTGCCGTGGGGGCCAGCAGCCCGGTGATCAGGTTGAACACCGTGGTCTTGCCCGCGCCATTTGGGCCGATCAGGCCGAAGATCGAGCCTTCCGGCACCGACAGGTTCACATCGCGCAGCACGTGCAACCCGCCAAAACTCTTAGAGACGCCTTTCAACTCAAGCATGGCCTTTGCCTCCCTTGCGCATCCAGCGCTTGAAGCGCACCGGATCCCAGATACCTTGCGGCAAGAACAACACGATGAGAACGAGGATCACGCCGTTGACTACCAGGCGGATATCGCCGAAACCGCGCAGCATTTCGGGCAGCACCGTGACGATGGCACTGCCGAGTATGGGGCCGGTGAGGCCGCCGATACCGCCCAAAATTGCCATCGTCAAGATTTCCACGCCGCGGTCGAAACCGTATTCGCTGGGGCCGATGAAGAACGTCAGATGCGCATTGAGCGCGCCTGCCAGACCGGCGATGGCGCCGCCCAGTACGAACGCGGCCATCTTATTGGCGCGCACGTCGATGCCCATCAGGCTGGCGGCCGTTTCGTCGCCGCGAATGGCGTCGAAGGCCCGGCCCACCTTGGAGCGGCGCAGGCGCCATAGCACGAGCAATACCAGCACCACGGCCAGCAGCACATGCCACCACTGCGTCGACTGCGGAATGCCGTTCAGGCCGAGCGCGCCGCCGGTCACCGATTCGGTATTCAGAATCGTCACCCGCACGACCTCGCCAAACCCCAACGTGGCCATGGCGAGATACACGCCCGATAATCGGATGGTGGGCAGCCCGATGAGCGCCGCCACGATGGCCGGGGCGATCATGCCGCCCGCCAGCGCCACGGTAAAGGGCGCGTCGTAGTTCATGGTGAGCAAGGCGGCCGCGTAAGCCCCGATGCCCATGAAGGCGGCATTGGCCAGCGCCAGCATGCCGCACGCCAGCGTCAGCCAGATCGACAGCGCCAGCAAGGCGTTGGTGCCCAGCGTGAGAACCAGGTTGCCGTAAATGGCCCAGAAAGTATCGAATCCACTCATCACTTATGCCTTGCGCTGAACGACTTTGCCGAACAAACCTTGCGGACGAATCAGCAGGATGAGGAACAGCAGGCCGAACGCCACCGCGTCGCGCATCGTCGAGCCGATATAGGCCACCGACAGCACTTCCGCAAAACCCAGGAACAGGCCGCCGATCATGGCGCCACGAATATCGCCCATGCCGCCCAGGATGATGACCGCGATGCCTTTGTGCAGCATCGGCTGGCCCATCAGGGGGAAAAGCGCGTTGGAGTACAAGCCGATCAGCACGCCGGCGATGCCGCCGAGTGCCGACGCGGTGAACGAAGTCACCAGAAACAACCGTTCGACGTTGATGCCCAGAAGCGATGCCGCGCGCGGCGATTCGGCGATGGCGCGCAGGGCGCGGCCGAACTGCGTACGGTGCATCACGAACATCAGCACGGCCATGAGCGCAAACGACACGAAAATGATGCCGAGCTCGATGACGGTGACGTGCAGGCCTGCGATCTCGAGCGCCGTCTCGGGCACCGTGCCGTGCGGAAAGCGCAGGTTGCTGGCGCCGAAGATGCCCTGGATGCCGTTATTGATGATGATGCCCACACCGATGGTGGCGATCATGGGAATCAGGTGAGGCGCATTGCGACGGCGCAGGGGCTTGAGCACCAGCACGTCGATGATCACCCCGACCACACCGGCCACCACGCAGGCCACGACGATCGCCGCCCACAGCGGCAGGGCGAAGTTGTTGATCACGCTGAGCGCGGCGTACGCGCCCAGCATGAACACCGCGCCGTGCGCCAGGTTGATCACGCCGAGGACGCCGAACACCAGCGTGAACCCCAGCGCGAACAGCGCATACACGCAGCCTAACGACAGCGCGTTGACGAATTGTTGTTGCAACATGATGGCCTTCCAAAATCAAAAGCGCCTTGCGGGCGAGCTCGAGGGCGTCGTCCGCAAGGCGCACCCCCGCGGCCGCGGGAATGCTGTCGTGCGCGTGCTTATTGCTCGATCACGTACTTGCCGTCTTTCGTCACGCTGACGATCGGCTTTTGCTGCGCGTCGTAACCGGCGGGTTTGCCGGCACGATCGGTGGCTTGACGGAACTCGAAGGCACCCGTGGCGCCGGTCCACTTCACCGACGGCAATGCATCGCGCAAGGCCAGACGATCGGCGTTCAGGTCGCCGGTGCGCTTGGTGGCCTTGAGCGCCTGCGCTGCGATGTACATCGCGTCATAGGCTTGCGCGGCGAACTGGTCGGGCGAGTTGGTGTACTTGCCCTTGAACGCCTCGATGAACTTGGTGTTCTCGGGCGCTTTGTTTTCGATCGACCAGGGGCTGCCGATCCACAGATTGTTCGACGCGCCGCCGGTGGCGAGATCGAAAATCTTGACCGAGTTCATGCCGTTGCCGCCGATGACCGGCACATTCAGGCCGACCTGACGCGCCTGCACCATGATGGGCGCGCCTTCAGCCAGCAGGGCCGACAACACGAGGGCATCCGGGTTGGTGCCCTTGATCTTGGTGAGCTGGGCCTTGAAATCGACGTCGCCCTTGGCGAAGGTTTCCGTGGTCGTGACCGGAATCTTCTGATCGTCCAGGGCCTTCTTGAAGTTGTCGTAGCCGCTCTTGGTGAACACGTCGTCGTTGCCGTACAGCACGGCGACCTGCTTCAGACCCGTCTTGCGCTTGACCGTTTCGATCGTGGCCGGCAGCACGTCGGCTTCGGTGACCGAGTTGCGGAAAATGAAGTTGCCGATCGACGTGATGCCGTCAGCCGTATTGGAGGTGCCGAACGCGACCGTCTTGGCGGCCTGGGCCACGGGGTGCGCGGCTTGTGCCGAGTTCGACAGCGTGGGGCCGAACACCATCAGCACGCGATCCTGAAAAATCAGCTTTTTGAAGACGTTGATGGCTTCTTCTTTCTTGCCTTGCTCGTCTTCGACGACCAGCACGATCTTGTCGCCGTTGATGCCGCCTGCGGCATTGATCTCTTCCACGGCCAACTGGAAGCCATTGCGGATCGACGCGCCATATTGGGCGGCGCCGCCCGAGAGGGCTTCGGCCACACCGATCTTGATATCGGCGGCGTGTGCAGCGGGCAAGATGCCAGCGACGGCCAAAGCCATCAGCGAACGTTTGAACAGCATATTCATGGTTGTCACCACCCTTTCGGTCAGGCTATTTGTATTGTCTCCACCAGGTGCTCCCCGGCGTACGTGCGCAATTATTACCTCTTTCGTATCGCTCTGATACCTTCGGCACAGATTTGTGCGATGTAAACAGTGAAAATAGCTGCATATGCGCGAGAAGACACGACATTTCTCTGCTGCACCACGGCAATTCGGCCTTCTCCAGCCTGCTGGCGCGTTGCGCCGACAACACGTTCCAGGCGCGTCGGCGATACCGAACCCACCCCCCGGGCACGGCGATGGCTTTAGAATCGGCCCTTGAATCCTCCGTCTTACCGATGCCATGGCGCTTCCCGATCCCAATGTAGAAACCGTCTCCGTTCACGTTACCGGCCGCGTGCAGGGCGTGGGCTATCGCGCATTCACCGTGCGCCATGCCCGTCTGGTGGGCGCATACGGCTGGGTATTGAACGATGAAGACGGCACGGTTCGCGCCATGGTGCAGGGCACACCGGATCAGGTCGACCGGATGCTTGAATTCATGCGCCGCGGCCCGCCAGGTGCCTTCGTGCGCGAATTGACCAGCACCCCCGAGTACATCGACCGCCGTTTCGCGCGGTTCGAACAGCATTGAGCCTCCGCTTCCCTTTCGCCCACACCGCCATGACTGCGTCCCCGACTTCCGCTGCGTCCACGCTGGCCGCCAACGTACCTGCTGCAGCAACAGATCCGTCAACGGCAGCGCCCCCCGCATCAGCGGCATCGGGCGCAGCGCCCGTGCTGTCGCAGCGGTTGCGCACAGAGACCGCCACGCAGCATGAGCGCATGCACACGTTGATGGCCGAGGGCAAACCGTTCGCCGATCGGGAAGCCTACGCGCGCTTTGTGGCGGCGCAATATGAATTTCAGCGCGACGTCGAACATCTGTTTGCGGCGCCCGAACTCCGCGCTGCCGTGCCGGATATCGACATGCGCGGTCGCCAAAGCGCCTCGCAAGCGGATCTGGCCGACCTGGGCGCCGCCGTGCCGACAGGCCCGCTGGCCACTCAACATATCGGCATGCCGGAAGCGCTCGGGTGGCTGTATGTGTCGGAAGGCTCGACGCTCGGCGCCGCGTTCCTCTTCAAGGAAGCGCAATCCGCCCTCGGCCTGACGGCCGACTTCGGTGCGCGCAACCTGGCGGCCTATCCGGAAGGCCGGGCCCGCGCGTGGAAGCAATTCGTGGCGGCGCTGGACGCGACGCCGCCCGACGTTCATGACGGTGCCATCGCCGGCGCCAATGCCGCCTACGACCGGTTCGGCGCCCTGCTTCGGCATCATTTCGATCTATGAGCACACCGGGCGACCGAACGCCCCCGCCGGTCGCCTCCGGCCCCTTGCGTTGGCTCTATGGCGCGCTCGCCGTGCTGTGCATCGTGCTGGCCGTGATCGGTGTGATTCTGCCCGGCATGCCCACCACGGTATTCGTGATCGGCGCGGCGTGGGCGGCCACCCGCAGTTCACCCCGGCTACATGCCTGGCTGCTCGCGCACCGCATCTTCGGCCCCAGCCTGCGCAACTGGGAAGATGGCGGGCGCATGACCCGACGCGCCAAATGGGCCGCCACGATCGCCATGAGCGGTGGCGCGGCCGTGATCTGCTGGACGATACGCCCCGTGTGGGCGGCCGCCGCGCTGATCGCCGTCATGGCGTGCGTGCTGGCGTGGCTGTGGCACCGGCCGGAGCCTGAGGCGGCCACCCCGCCGGGTTGACGTCAGGCCGCCATGGCCCGCAGTTGCGCCAGCAGGGCTTCCGGCACCTCCACGCCTTCGGCGTGTGCGCGATCGCGCAAGGCCCGCCGCCGCTCACCCGGCAAGCGCACGCCGTCATCCTCGAGCATGGCGGTCAGCAATGTCTCGACGCGTGCCAGATAGGTTTCCCGGCCCGCAAGCGCCGCAGGATCGATCGCGATGAACGCCTGGCCGATCCGGGTGGGACCGCCCGCGTCTTCGAAGAACGACGCCGTCTCGAATCCGAATTGCGAACCGGTAAGCGCCACCACGAGCAGCTCCACGATCAGCGCCAGCATCGCGCCTTTCACCCCGCCTGCCGGCAACATGCTGCCAGCCAGCGCGGCACGGGCATCGGTGGTGGGCCGGCCATCGGCATCGATGGCCCAGCCTTCCGGAATGGGCTTGTTGTCGCGGGCGGCCATCATGATCTTGCCACGTGCCACCTCGGATAGCGACAGATCGATCAACAACGGAGCGCCGTGAGCACGTGGAAAAATGGCGGCGATCGGATTGGTGCCGAAAAGCGCCCGCTTGCCGCCCCAGGCCGGCATGGCGGCCGGCGAGTTGCTGATCGCCAGCCCGACCAGGCCCGCATCCGCCAACGCCTCGAGGTGATAGGCCGCCGCGCCGAAGTGATGACTATTGGCGATCCCCGCGCAGGCAATGCCGTATTGCGGCGCGCGTGCAATGCATTCCGCGATCCCCATGGCGCAGGCTGAAAACGCCAGCCCTGATCCCGCATCCACCAGCACCGTGCCGCCCCGCTGATTGGCAATGCGCGGTTGCGCCGACCCGATCGCACGCCCTGCTTTCAGATGCCCGGCATAAAACGGCACGCGCGACACGCCGTGCGAGGCCAGCCCATCGCCTTCGGCATACACCAAGGCCCGCGCCGTGGCCTCCGCCATCGCGGGATGGGCACCGCTTTTGGCCAGCGCGGCTTGCGCCAGGGCATGAAGTTCGGGCAACACGATCTGCGTCATGATCCGTCCTGGAAGTTTTGCCACGCTGCAGGCGTGACGAGAGGCGGTGGCGTGTCTCGGTGCCACCGTCGGGTAAATGCGGGAACGCGCATGGCCGCAAGGGCCACGGCAGCGGCAATGACGCAAGCCCGGGTCAAGACGATGGCGCAAGCCGTCGCCAGACCCGCGGGGCGATCGTTCAGTTCGCTGCGACCAGGCTCAGGGCATCGGCCACGCGCTCGGCCACCAGGCCCGATACACGCACGTTGGCCTCGGCCGTCAGCCCCGCGATATGCGGCGTCAAAATCAGATTGGGCGCGCCCACCAGGGGGCTGCCGGCCTTCAGCGGTTCGTCTTCGAACACATCCAGCGCCGCGCCGCCGAGCGCACCCGATTTCAGCGCTTGCGCCAGGGCATGCTCGTCGACCACGCCGCCACGCGCCGTGTTGATGAGGATCGCGCCGCGCTTCATGCTGGCGATACGGGCCGCGTCGAGCAGATGACGGGTGCCGTCGGTGAGCGGCACATGCAGCGTGACCACGTCGGCCTGCGCGAGCACGTCTTCCAGTTCGCCGCGCTGCACGCGACGTTGCTGCCAGCGTTCGTCGTCGGCGCTGATGGCCGCATCGCTGGCAATCACGCGCATCCCCAGGCCATGCGCCAGTTGCGCGACCAGTCGCCCGATGCCGCCGAAGCCCACGATGCCCATCGTGCGCTCGCTGGCTTCGAGCCCGTTTGAAAGTTCATTGCGCGGCCATTTGCCCGCCGCCACGTCGGCCGACGCGCCGAACGCGCCGCGCAGCAGCACCAGTGTGGCCGTGATCACATACTCGGCCACGGCCCGCGCATTGGCGCCGGTGGCGGGATGCACCGCCACATTGGCCGCGGCGCACGCCGGCATATCGATGTTGTCCAGGCCCACGCCCAACCGTCCCACCACCCGCAATCGTTTCGCGTGCTTGAGCAATTCGGTGTCGACCTGCGTGCGATTGCGCACGATCAGGCCCTCGGCATCGGCCACGGCGGCGAGCAGCGCCGCCCGATCGTCCACGAGTTCGGGCACATAACGCACCTGAAATTTGTGGCGCAGCAGGGCCACGGCGGCCTCGTCCATGAACTCGGAAATCACAATGGTGGTCGTCATTTTGTCATCCTCTGTTTTATGCGCGCCGGTTGCCGTGAGGCACGCCGGCAGATCGCCTGGTCGTAGGTACCGCGATCGCCGGATGCACACCTGCCGCATCCACGTGTCGAGACCCGCGTCATGACAGTACTCCGCAATCCGGCGTTTGCGTAGTCATCCCTGCGGGCCGGGCGATCGCGCGAGCATCGGCGGCACCCCTGCGCAGGGCTCACGACGTCGTAATGTTCGCTTCCTTGATGATGCCGCGCCAGCGCGTGACCTCACCCGATAGATAGGTGCCGAAGGCTTGGGCATCGCGCGGTTGCGGCATGAAACCCAACTGCATCAGCGACTGGGCCATGGCGGGTTTGGAGAGTTGCGCCACGATGGCCTGGCTCACGCGTGTGACGATCGCCGGCGGCATGCCGGCCGGCCCCATCACTCCGGTAAAGTTTTCCACCACCAGATCGGGCAACCCCACTTCGGCCACGGTGGGCACGTCGGGCAACTCCTTGGTGCGCGTCTTGGTGGTCACGGCCAGCGCGCGCAGCTCGCCGCTCTTCACAAAAGCCAACGACTCGGGATAGTTCGAGAACACCACGTCCACATGGCCGCCGATCAGATCGGTGAGCGACGGTGTGCCGCCTTTGTACGGCACGTGCATGAGCTTGGCGCCCGTGATCCTTTGATAAAGCGCCATCGTCAGATGCGGCGGCGTGCCGTTGCCGCTCGAGCCTGTCGACAGCGCCTTCGTCTTGGCGGCCTCGGCCAGATCCTGCATCGACTTGATCGGGCTTTTCGAGCTCACCACCACCATGATCGGCGATGAGGCCAGCCCGGCGATCGGCGTGAGATCTTTGAGCAGTTCATAACCCGCCCGGCCCTCGAAAAGGGTGGCATTGGCGGCATGCGACAAGGTCATGGCCAGCCACGTATAGCCATCGGCCGGCGCGCGGCTCACAAACGCCGCACCGATGTTGGCGTTGCCGCCGGGCTTGTTTTCGATCACCACGTTCCATTTTTCGGCGTCGCTCAGCGCCTTGGCGACCTGGCGCGCGGCCACATCGGTGAGGCCGCCGGCCGGAAACGGCACCACGTAGTTGATCGGCCGGTCGGCTGGCCACGCGGCGCCGGCCGGGGCGGCGCGTGCGTCGTGGCCGAAGCCTGCGGCACTCAACCCTGCAGCACTAAGGCCTGCAGCACCGAATGCGGCCAGAACACGCCTGCGGTGTGCATCGATGGGGGTATGCGAATGGCTCATGAACTGCTCCTCCGGTGGATGGTGGCCCGTTGAAGGAGGCTTACCCGCTCGGCTGCCGCGAGACTGACCTCAAGGCCTTGTTTTTGTTCTGCTGCCACGGCACATGCACGTCAGACGATTGGCGAGGGCGTCATCGTCCAGGCGCACATGCGAAAAGTAGATGCGATCCGATACCGGATCGCGATCGAGCGCCGCAGCGCCCGACCGCCTCGTTCAGCGTCTCAGGCGCTTTCGAACAGTCGCGTCAACACGAACTCGCGATGCCCCAGGGCTTCCGCGGCCGTCCAGCGCCCATTAGCCGTGGCGAGCATGCATTCGAGCAGCTTGTCGCCGGCCTGATCCAGATCGATCTCACGCTGCAGCAAAGCCGACGTGTCCACATCCACGTGCTCGGACATCGTGCGTACCGTGCGCGGATTGGCGCAGATCTTGATCACCGGCAGAATCGGATTGCCGATCACATTGCCCTGGCCCGTGGGAAAGAAGTGCACCACGTAGCCCGAGGCGGCGCAGAGGGTGACCATCTCGGCGGCGGCCGATGACGAATCCATGAACCAGAGTCCCTTGCCATCCGGGATCTCGGCCTTGTCGATCACACCGTCGACTTTGCATTGCTTGCCGATCTTCTGGATGTTGCCCAATGCCTTTTCTTCGATGGTGGTCAGCCCGCCGGCGATGTTCCCCTTGGTGGGCTGCGATTCCGACAGATCGCTGGTCTTCCAGCGATCGATCATGTCCTGGTAGCGATTGAACATGAACATGAACTTCTCGCGCACAGCGTCGGTGGCGCAGCGATCGGCCACGATGTTCTCGCCACCGGTCAGTTCGGACGTCTCGCCAAACACCAGCGTATTGCCCGTGGCGTACAACTTGTCGAACGCGTTGCCTACCGTGGGGTTGGCACCGCAACCCGACGTCGTATCCGACTCACCGCATTTGGTCGACACCCACAGTTCTTCGATCGGGCAGGTTTCGCGCGTCAAGGCGGTGGCGAAGTGCACGTATTCCTTGGCTTGCTTGGACGCCCGCATGATGGTGTCGTGGTCACCATGCAATTCGATGCTGAAGCCGGCCACCGGCTTGCCTGTTTTGGCGATGCCGTCAACCACGCGCTTGGTCCAGCCTTCTTCGATGCCGATCACGATCACGGCGGCCACGTTGGGGTTTGACCCCGTGCCGATCAGCGTGCGGAAGTGCAGTTCGAGATCCTCGCCAAACTGCAGGCGGCCATAAGGGTGCGGCAACGCCATCGTCCCCTTGATGTTGTTGGCCACGGCCTCGGCGGCGGCATTGGAGATGTCGTCCACGGGAAGCACGATGACGTGATTGCGCACGCCGACGCGGCCGTTCTCGCGGCGGTAACCCTGGAAAGTCGTTTGAGCGGTGATGACAGGCATGAGTGTCCTTTGAGCGTAGGGGAGAAGGCCGTGCGGCTTACCAGCGCTTGGTCTTGATGTTGTGCACGTGGGCGTGCTGGCCGGCCTTGATGGGCGCGACGACCTTGCCGATATCCACCCCGTACTTGAAAACCGTGTCGCCCTGCGCCATGTCGCGCATGGCGACCTTGTGCCCGATCGGGATGTCCTGCAGCGCTTTGACCTGGATGACGGTGTCGTCATCCATGATCCACGCATTCATCTCGGTGCCCGCCGAGACGCCTTCGACCACCGCCACGGCAACGGTGTCCTTCGCATCGTGCAAAACGGCATGAATCATGTCTCTTCCTTTTTTCTGGTTTGCGATTCGTGGGCAAATCTTAAGACCACAAAAATCACATGTCAACTAGGTCATATACATGATTGATATGAATTGCAGGGATGACGCCGGCCCCGCTACAATTCGTGCTCTGCAACACTGTGCTTCGTCATGACTTCATCGCCCTCTACCGCCGTGCCGCTGGGCACCCCGCTTTACCTGCAAGTGAAGGACGCCGTGCTGGCGGCCCTGGCGCAGGGCGAGTGGAAACAAGGCGATGCCATCCCGTCCGAGAAATTGCTGTCGGAGCGCTTCGGCGTGTCGATCGGCACGCTGCGCAAGGCCATCGACGAGCTCGCGGCCGAAAACATCCTCACGCGTCATCAGGGGCGGGGCACCTATGTGTCGGAGCACACCCGCAATCCACACTTCTTCAAGTTCTTCCGTATCCAGCGCAACGACGGCCACAAGGCCTACCCCACGACGCGGCTGGTGCGTTTCAAACGCGTCCGCGCCAACGCCGCCGCGCGCGAGGTGCTGGGGCTGCCTGCCGGTAGCCATGTGTTCGAGTTTCTGAATGTGCTGGCGCTCAACGGCGACGTGGTGCTGGCCGATACGATCGCGTTGCCCGAAGCCCTGTTCAGCGGCATGACGGATGCCGACCTGCGCGACCGCTCGAGCACGCTGTACCGCTTCTACCAGGAACGCTTCGGCGTGAACGTTATCGCCACCGACGAACGCGTGCGCACCTGCCGCGCCGAAGCGCCGTTTACCGAGCTGCTCGATGTGCCGGAAGGCGAACCGCTGCTCGAGATTCGGCGCGTGGCGTTCTCGTATCACGGGCAACCGGTCGAGTGGCGCGTATCGCGCGTGAATACGGCACGCTACGACTATCTGGGCCAGGAGCCCGGCGCAATGGTCGGCAAGGCGGGCTGACCGGGGCCGGCCGATGTGAGCGGTCCAACACGGGTGATCTGACACGGGCGGGCAACAACGCGCGGCCGGTTAACGGGTACGATGGCAAGCACAACCTCACCCCTGCACCGGAGCGCACAGCCTGTACGCCGCCCTGCACCCAACCGCTCGCCCGCACCCGATTCGAGATGCCATGACGCCGCTGACGTTGCTCGACGATGAAGACATTGTCGTTCGCCCGCTGCATATGGACGAAGCCGACGCCCTGTGCGAGGCGGTCGTGGCCTCGTCGGCCGAGATCGCACCGTGGCAAAGCTGGTGCACGCCAGACTTTGCGGTGCGCGAAGCCCGCGCCTTTCTCCAGAGCAGTGTGCAGGAGCGCGCCCGCCGCCGCGCATTCGACTTCGGCATTGTCGAGCGCACCACGGGGGCCATCCTGGGGGTGGTGTCGATCAACGGCATCGATGACGAACATCGCGTGGGCAATCTGGGCTACTGGGTGCGGTCTACCGTTGCCGGTCACGGCCTGGCCACCCGGGTCGCCCGCCGCGTGGCGAGCTTCGGCTTTTTCGAGCTGGACCTGAACCGCATCGAAATCGTCGCGGCCACCGGCAACCGGGCCAGTTGCCGCGTGGCCGAGAAACTTGGCGCGCAGCACGAATGCGTGGCGCGCCACCGCTTGATGCTGCATGGCGAGGCCATCGACGCGCACGTGTACGCCCTGCTGCCGGGCGACCTCCAAGCGTAGAATTCCAGGCATCGAGCTAAAGAGGGCACAGGGATGAGTCAAGACCGAGATGATGTTCCCGGCGTGGAAGACTACGCGGGTCCTGCCGGAGGGTGGGGCGCATTGGGCGCGGTGGCGAAAGCGCTGCGCCGGCAAATGGCGGTCGGCAAAGATACGCGCATGCTGCTGAAGGTCAATCAGCCCGACGGCTTCGACTGCCCGGGCTGTGCGTGGCCCGATCCCAAGCACACCTCGTCGTTCGAGTTTTGCGAGAACGGCGCCAAGGCCGTTTCATGGGAAGCCACGGGCAAGCGCACCACGCCCGACTTCTTCGCCGCGCACACGGTGGCCGATCTGTGGCAATGGTCGGATCACGCGCTCGAGGATCAGGGCCGTCTCACGCATCCGATGGCCTACGACGCCGCCACCGACAAATACGTGCCGGTATCGTGGGCCGACGCCTTCGACGGCATCGGCGCCGCGCTGCGCGCCCTGCCCGACCCCAATATGGCCGAGTTCTATGCGTCGGGCCGCACCTCCAACGAAGCCGCATTTCTGTACCAGCTCTTCGTGCGCGAGTACGGCACCAACAACTTTCCCGATTGCTCGAACATGTGCCACGAGGCCACGAGCGTGGGTTTGCCGGTCTCCATCGGCGTGGGCAAAGGCACCGTCACGATCGATGATTTCGATCATTGCGACGCGATCTTCTGTATCGGGCACAACCCCGGCACCAATCATCCACGCATGCTCGCCACGCTGCGTGAGGCGTCGCTGCGCGGCGCCCCCATCATCGTCTTCAATCCCTTGTCCGAGCGCGGACTGCAACGCTTTACCTCGCCGCAGCACGCCAAGGAGATGATTGCGCGCCAGTCCACCCCCATCGCCACCACGTATTACAAGGTGAAGATCGGTGGCGACGCGGCCGTGCTCAAAGGGATGATGAAAGCCTTGCTGGTGGCCGATGCCGAATCGCAGGCCCGCGGCGCCGGCGAGATCGTCGACTGGGATTTCGTGGCCGCACACACGGCCGGCTTCGATGCCTTGCGTGCCGATCTGGACGCCACCGCCTGGGACGACATCGAACGCATCTCGGGGCTGTCGCGCGCGGAAATCGAAAGCGCAGCGGCCGTGTATGCCAAGGCCAAGCGCGTCATCATCTGCTACGGCATGGGCATCACACAGCACGTGCACGGCACGCGCAATGTGCAATACATTGCCGACCTGCTGCTCATGCGCGGCAACATCGGCCGCGAAGGCGCCGGTATCTGCCCGCTGCGCGGCCACTCGAATGTGCAGGGCGACCGTACCGTGGGCATCACCGAGATCCCCAACGCCGCCCTGCTGGAGGGCATCGAACGCCGCTTCGGCTTCAAGCCGCCCACCGCGCACGGTCATGCGGCCGTCGAAAGCATTCGTGCGATCCATGAGGGCCGCTCCAAGGCGCTGGTGTGCCTGGGCGGCAATCTGGCTGTGGCGATGCCCGATCCGCAGAAAACCTTCGAAGCGATGCGGCGTCTGGATCTGGTCGTGCACATTGCCACCAAGCTCAACCGCTCGCACCTGATCGCCGCGCGCGCGTCGTATCTGCTGCCGTGCCTGGGGCGCACCGAGCTCGACGTGCAAGGCGGCGTGGCACAGTCGATCACGGTGGAAGACTCGATGTCGATGGTGCATGCCTCGCGCGGCACGCTCAAACCGGCATCCGAGCATCTGCTCTCGGAGCCCGCCATCGTGGCCGGCATGGCGCAAGCCACATTGCCGCAGACCAAGGTCGATTGGGCCGGCTTCATCGCCGATTACGCCACCATTCGCGATGCCATCGAAGCCGTGTTTCCGGACTTTCGCAATTTCAACGCGCGGGTCAAGGAACCGGGCGGGTTCCGCCTGACGGTGGCCGCAAGCGACCGCGTGTGGCGCACGCCCAGCGGCCGCGCCAATTTCATCTCGTACCCGGGGTTGAACGAAGATCCGGTCGCCGCGCCCGACACGCTGCAGCTCACCACCCTGCGCAGTCACGACCAATACAACACCACCATCTACAGTGCCGACGATCGCTATCGCGGCATCACCAATCGCCGCGACGTGGTGTTCATGAACGTCGACGACCTGACGGCGCTCGGCTTGAAGCATGGCGATCGGGTGGACGTCGAAGCGTTCGCATTCGACGCGCAGGACACCGAACCGCGCCGCATGACCGGCCTCACCGCGGTGGCCTACGACATCGCGCGCGGTTCCACTGCCGTGTATTACCCGGAGGGCAACGGGCTCGTCGCGCTGGCGCGGCACGACCCGCAAAGCGGCACCCCGGCCTATAAATCCATTCCCGTTCGAGTGACTGCCTCGGAGGCCGTTCATGGCTGAGTTGATCATCGCCGCCCGCCAGGGCGACCTGGGCCACGGCCTGACCGTGCAACGCATCCTGCCGTACCGCAAGCGGCGCATGGTGGGCCCGTTCATCTTTCTGGACCACGCGGGTCCCGTTACCCTGCCTGCGGGCATCGCACGAGAAGCCGATGTGCGCCCCCATCCGCACATCGGCCTATCCACCGTGAGCTACCTCTTCAGTGGCCGCATCACCCATCGCGACAGTCTGGGCGTCGAGCAGATCATCCGGCCCGGTGAAGTGAACTGGATGACGGCCGGCCGTGGCATCAGCCACTCCGAGCGCTTCGAGGATCCCTCCGCGTTCACCGAGCCCGGCCTCGAACTGCTGCAGTCCTGGGTGGCCCTGCCGGCCGAGGATGAGGAATGCGCCCCCGCGTTCGAGCACTACGATGCCAGCGCCTTGGCCGAGGCCGAGGATGACGGCGTGTGGATGCGGGTGGTGGCGGGCAGCGCCTACGGGCTTACGAGCCGGGTCGCCACGCGCTCGCCCCTCTTCTATGTGCATGCCGTGATGAAGCCCGGCAGCCGCATGAGCCTGCCCACGGGCCACGCCGAGCGCGGGGTTTATGTGGCGCACGGCAGCATCGAGGCCGACGGGGCAACCGTACCGGCCGGCAGCATGGCCGTGTTCGGCGCGGGCGAATTTCCCACGATTGCCTCGCAAACGGGGGCCACGCTGATGCTTTTGGGCGGCGAACCGTTGGGAGAACGGCATATCTGGTGGAATTTTGTGTCATCCCGCAAGGAACGCATCGAAGCCGCCAAGGCCGATTGGGTCGCCGGCCGCATTGCGCTGCCGCCGCACGATCATGATGAATGGATACCCTTGCCGGGCGATTCGGTCGATCCGCCCAAGCCCCAGCCGCTGTCGTAAATCGCGCGGATTGACGGTGTAGCGGGCACATATCCCGTTACACCGCTCCCTTTGGTGCATGGCACCATGCGGCACCGCTTTTGGAACGTTCCAAAGCTGCTCATCCAAAAGGGAAATCCGTTTGGCGCCGCCCTTCGCGCTCCACTCGCTCGACACCACCTTGCACGCCCTGATCGCCGACCATCCCGGCGAGACCGGTGCCATGCTGCTGGACGACAATCTCGACGCCTTCGCTGCGCGTGCGCTCAGCGTGCGCGCGGCGACCCGCACGCTCGACCTGCAGTACTACATGTGGCATCCCGACATGACCGGCCGGCTGCTGGGGCGGGAAATGCTCAAGGCTGCCGCCCGTGGCGTTCGGGTGCGCCTCTTGATCGACGACATCAAGCTGCATGGCCTGGACGACACCATGCTCGCGCTGGATCGCCATCCCGGCATCGATGTGCGGATCTTCAATCCGGGACGCGTGCGCAAGCATGCGATCGGCCGCGTCATCGACATGCTGTTGCGCGCCGTGCGCATGAATTGCCGCATGCACAACAAGCTGTGGCTCGCCGACGATACGGTGGCCATTCTGGGCGGCCGCAATATCGGCGACGAGTACTTCGATGCCAGTAAGGTCGCCAATTTTCATGATGCCGACGTGCTGGCCGTCGGCGCCGTCGTCGCCGAGTGCCGACTGGCCTTCGAGCGCTATTGGCATTCGCCGCTGGCGGTGCGCATCGCGGATCTGCACCCCGGGCAGCACACCGAGCCCGACGCGCCTGACGACGTGTTCGATGCCCTGGCCGAGCAACCCGATGCGCATCCCTATCTGAAGCGCGTCGAAGCCGACGAGAGCGTGCGCGCCTTGGTGACCGGAAAGCTGCCGCTCCATTGGACCGCCCACGCCCGCCTCGCCGTCGATCCGCCGGACAAGCGCGACCGCGCGCTCACCGACGCCTGGATCGTGCACGACGTGGCGCGCGCCATCGAAAGCGCGACACGCGACGTCTTCATCATCTCGCCGTACTTCGTGCCCGGTGACCGGGGTGTGGCGCAATTGGCGGCGCTCACCGCCCGTGGGGTCAGCGTCACCGTGCTGACCAACTCGTTGGCCGCCACGGACGTGGCGGCCGTGCATAGCGGCTATGCCCGCTACCGCGAAGCCTTGCTGCGCGCTGGCGTCGCACTTTTCGAGCTCCGCCCGGATGCCAAAACGCGCCTGCGTCTCTTCGGCTCCAGCACCGCCAGCCTGCACACAAAAGCCTTCACCGTCGACGACCGCATCGCGTTCGTGGGGTCGTTCAATTTCGATCCGCGCTCCGTGTCGCTCAACAGCGAGATGGGTCTGTTTTTCGATCAACCCGCGTTGCTTGCCAGCCTGCGCGCCCGCGGCATGGCGCAAACCGCGCCCGGCAACAGTTTCCGCGTCACCCTGGATCAGGGCCGCCTGCGGTGGCAAAGCGATGCCTCGGCCGACGGCCGGGTGTGGCGCCGTGAGCCCGAGGCAGGCATCGGACGCCGGCTCCTGGCCGCCTGTTTACGCTTTCTCCCGATTACGTCGCAACTCTGACGTCTTTCTCCTTTCTATCAGGACATCTTGTGATTTCGCACTTTCCCAAAACCGCCACGCGACGCCGCACGCCTTTCGTGCTGTGCCGTGCGGCGGGCGCCGTGGCGCTTGTGCTGGCCGGTGCCCCCTTGGCACACGCCGATGTGGTCTACATGAAAAACGGCGATCGCCTGACCGGCAAGATCACGCTGCTGGACGACGGCAAACTCATTTTGAATACCGACTACGGCGGCAGCATGACCCTCAAATGGGCCAGCGTCGAAACGCTCGAAAGCGACGAGCCGCTGATCCTGAAAAATCAAAAGCTCAACCGCGAAGTGAGCGCGCGGCTGCGCCGGTCGGACGAGGGCAAGGTGGTCGTGGCCAATCCGACGCCGGTGGATGCCGCTACCGACATCGGCACGCCGGCCGCCGCGCCCTCGCGGCAAGTGGCGTTGACCGACGTCGATCAGGTGATCCGGCCCAAGCCCTTTCTGCGTGACTTCATGTGGAAAGGCAATGCCGACGTGGGCCTCGCCTACAAAACCGCCTCGTCGCGCAACGAGGACTACACCGTGGCGGCCAGCACGAAGATGCGGCACGGCATGTGGCGCCACAATCTGGACGGCGGCTACGACCGCGACAAGGAAGACGGCAACCTCACCACGCACAATCTGAACGCGGCCTACGCGCTGGATCGGTTCATTACCGAGAAGGCGTTCTGGCAGGGGCGGGTGCTGTACAAGCGCGACTGGGTGGAAGACTTGAGCCGCGAAACGTCGATCGGCACCGGCCCCGGCTATCAGTTCTGGGACGACGAGCAAGGCGCCTTCTCGTTGACGGGCCTGCTCTCGCGCGTGGAGTATCACTATTCCGACGGCGCCTCGGATCGCTTCCCGCAGGCCAGCATCAAGTGGGATTACCGCCGCTTCGTGTACGGCAAGCAGCTTGAGATGTTTACACAGGGCGAACTGGGCCGGCCGCTGGGCAACGAGGCCAACTACAGTCTGGATGCCGGTGCCGGCTTGCGCTACAAAGTCACCGACTGGGCGTCGCTTTATGTGCGCTACGCCAAGAATCAGGTCAGCGGCGCGCGCGGTGGCGTCAACGAGACCACCTGGACGACGGGGCTTGGCGTGACCTGGTAACAGACGCGACGCGATGGTGGTGTGTACCCGCACGACCAACAGCGCCGCCATGCTGTTTAAGCATCTGTATACAGCACTTTATTATTGTCCGGAATGCAGCACAGTGTTACGCTTGAATCACTTTTGCGTTTCCACTGCTGCATCACGGAGATCTGCCATATGTCCGCCACTTCGGCCACGGGCGCCCTGCGCGCCGTTTTCATCGACGCCAACCCCACCCTCGGCGCCGTAGCCGAACGATTGCACACCAGCAACGACTTCGAGCTGGTCGTGAACGGCCAGCCCGACATCACGTCGGCAGACATCCCGGCCGTGCTGGGCGATGCCCAGGTGGCCATCATCGATCATACGCACCTGCCGACCGACATCGCTCGCCAGTGCAAGGGCTTGAAGCATGTGGTGTTTCTGGGCACCGGCCCGCGCAGCTACATGAATCCCGAAGAACTCGCCGAGATCGGCATCACCGTGCACATCATCAAGGGCTATGGCGACACGGCCGTAGCCGAGTGCGCGTTCTCGCTCATGTGGGCGGCGGCGAAAGGCTTCGCCAAGATGGACCGGGGCATGCGCGCCGGCAACTGGCTGCGCACCGAAGCCGTGCAACTGACGGGCAAAACCATCGGCCTGATCGGCTTCGGCGGCATCGCGGCTGAAATGGCCCGCCTGGCCAATGGCGTGGGCATGAACGTGCTGGCCTGGAACCGTACGCCAAAGCAACACCCGGGCGTGGAATTCGTCGAGCTCGACGCCCTGCTGGCCCAAAGCCAGGTGGTGTCGATTCACCTCACGCTCAACGACGAGACGCGCGGCATGATTTCGCGCGAGCGGATCGCCGCCATGCAGCCCGGCAGCATCCTGATCAACACGGCGCGCGGCGCGGTGGTGGACGAGGACGCGATGGTCGAGGCGCTCAAGTCGGGCCACCTGGGCCACGCCGGCCTGGACGTGTTCACTGTCGAGCCGATGCCGGCCGGCCACGTGCTCACCACGCTGGACAACGTCACGCTCTCGGCACATTCGGCGTTCCGCACGCCCGAAGCGAACGATAATCTCGTCGGCGCTGCCATTGCGCATTGCCAACGTATCGCCGCGACCGGCGCCTGAATCACATCGCATCCTCCCGTTGGACATCATCATGACGCAAGCTACTGTCACCGAAGACGCACCGTTCACCATTGCCTCGCGCATCGCCGCGATCGAGGTTTCCGAAATTCTGCGCATCGGTCAAAAGGCCGCCGCCGCTAAGAAAGCCGGCCGCCCGGTCATCGTGCTGGGTGCGGGCGAGCCCGATTTCGACACGCCCGACAACGTCAAAGCCGCCGCCATCGCCGCGATTCACGGCGGTCAAACCAAGTACACGGCCCTGGACGGCACCGCCGAGCTCAAAGCCGCGATCGCCGCCAAGTTCAAGCGCGACAACGGCCTGGACTACGCCCCCAACGAAATCATCACCGGCGCGGGCGCCAAGCAAATTCTGCACAACGCGTTTCTGGCCACATTGAACGAAGGCGATGAAGTCATTCTCGCCGCGCCGTACTGGACGTCGTATGTGGACATCGTCGGCATTGCCGGCGGCACGCCCGTGACCGTGAAGTGCAATGAAGAAAACGGCTTCCGCCTGGATGCCGCCGATCTCGAAGCCGCCATCACGCCCAAGACGCGCTGGCTGCTGCTGAACTCGCCGTCCAACCCCAGCGGCGCCGCCTACTCGGCCGCCCAGCTGCGTCCCATCCTCGACGTGCTGCTGCGTCACCCTCACGTCTGGCTGATGTGCGACGACATCTACGAACACCTGCTGTATGACGGTGCGGAATTCGTCACCGGCGCGCAGCTCGAGCCGCGCCTGAAGAATCGCACGCTCACGATCAACGGCGTATCCAAGGCGTATGCCATGACCGGCTGGCGCCTGGGCTACGGCGCCGGCCCCAAATCGCTGATCGGCGCGATGGCCGTGGTGCAGAGCCAGAGCACGTCCAATCCGTGCTCGGTGAGCCAGGCCGCCGCGATCGAAGCCTTGAACGGCCCGCAGGAAGTGCTGGCCGAACGCCGCGCCGCCTTCCAGCGCCGCCGCGACATCGTGGTCGAGCGCCTGAACGCGATCGACGGCATCACCTGCCGCAAGCCCGAAGGCGCGTTCTACACGTTCGCCAGTTGCGCCGGCATCATCGGCCGCAAGACGCCCGACGGCGTCACGATCGATAGCGACAGCGCCTTCTGCAAATACCTGCTCGATACCGTCGACCTGGCCGTGGTGCCGGGCAGCTGCTTCGATCTGGCACCCTATTTCCGGATTTCCTATGCCGCGTCGGAAGCGGATCTCATCGAAGCGTGCGACCGTATCGCACGCGCCTGCAAGGCGTTGACATGACCTCTACAACAAAAACGAACGAGACAACGGCACTGGCCCCGCGCACCGGCGGGCAAGTGTTGATCGACCAGCTGGTGCGTCAAGGCGTGGATCGCGTCAGTTGCGTGCCGGGCGAAAGCTACCTGGCCGCGCTCGACGCGCTGCACGACAGCCCGATCGACGTGGTGATCTGCCGCGCCGAAGGCGGCGCCGCGATGATGGCCGAAGCGTACGGCAAGCTCACCGGCCGTCCCGGCGTGTGCTTCGTCACGCGCGGCCCCGGTGCCACCAACGCCAGCCACGGCGTGCACATCGCCATGCAGGATTCCACGCCGATGTTGCTGTTCATCGGCCAGGTGGATCGCAGCATGAAGGAGCGCGAAGCGTTTCAGGAAGTCGATTACAAGGCCTTCTTCGGCTCGATGGCCAAGTGGGTCGTCGAAATCGATCGCGCCGATCGCGTACCCGAACTCATCGCCCGCGCATTCCGCGTGGCCATGCAAGGCCGGCCCGGCCCGGTCGTGATCTCGTTGCCGGAAGATATGCTGGTCGAAACGTGCAGCGTGCTCGATGCGCCGTACGTCGAGCCGGTTCGTGCCGCGCCCGAACCGGCTGCCATGACCGAACTCGGCAAGCTGCTGGGCCAGGCCAAGCGCCCGATCGCCATTCTCGGGGGTTCGGCCTGGACGCCCGAGGGCGTCGAGGCCTTCCAGCGCATCGCCGAACAGCACAATCTGCCGGTGGCCACCTCGTTCCGCCGAGCGGCACTCTTTCCGGCCAAGCATCCCAACTACGCCGGCGAATTGGGCATCGGCCCCGATCCGCGTCTGAAAAAGCGTATCGACGAATCCGATCTGATCCTGTTGATCGGCGGTCGGTTGTCGGAAATGCCGTCGCAGTCGTACGGCCTGCTCACGATTCCGCAGCCGCAGCAGCCTTTCGTCCATGTGCACCCGGGTGCCGAGGAACTGGGCCGCGTCTATCAGCCCACGCTGGGCATCCAGGCCTCGCCTGTGGCATTTTGCGCCGCACTCGAAGCCCTGCCTGCCACCGGCACGGCCGATCGCGCCGCACAAGCCAAGCAGGCGCATACCGACTACATCGACTGGACCGAAACCCCGCGCGATCTGCCGGGCGACTTCCAATACGGCAAGGTGATGGCGTGGTTGCGCGACCGTGCCCCCGAAGACACGATCGTCTGCAATGGCGCGGGCAACTACGCCGGCTGGCTGCATCGCCACTACCGCTTCAACGCCTTCGCCACGCAACTGGCGCCCACCAGCGGCTCGATGGGCTATGGCGTGCCGGCGGCGGTGCTGGCCAAGCGCCAGTACCCCGAGCGCATGGTGATCGCCTTTGCCGGTGACGGCTGCTTCCTGATGAACGGTCAGGAGTTCGCGACCGCCGTGCAATACGGCGCGGCGCTGATCGTGATCGTGGTGGACAACAGTCAGTACGGCACGATCCGCATGCACCAGGAGCGCGACTATCCTGGCCGCGTGGTGGGCACGCAATTGCACAATCCCGACTTCGCCGCCTACGCCCAGGCCTTCGGCGGCCACGGCGAGCGCGTCGAGAAAACGGCCGACTTCGCGCCCGCTTTCGAGCGCGCCGTGGCGTCGGGCAAGCCTGCGATCCTGCACTGCATCCTCGATCCGCGCGCGCAATCGCATGCCCGCGATTTCACGGGTGTGGACAACAGCAAGGCTGCGCAATGATGATCGCCACGCCGCCCGCCGAAACCACCGTCGACAGCATTGTCGACCGCGTTCACGGTCAATTGAGCGCCATGGCCATCGGCTTCGCGTTCAAACCCGGCGAGCGGCTCAACGAAGTCGCGTTGGCCAAGCAGTTGGGCGTGAGCCGCACGCCGTTGCGCGAAGCGCTCAACCGCTTGAACAGCGAAGGTCTGCTGCGCTATCTGCCCGGCAAAGGGTTCTTTTGCCGCGACCTGGATGTGCAGGAGATCTTCGCGCTCTACGAGCTGCGCAAGGCGATCGAGGTGGCTGCGGTGCGGCTGTCGATTGCGCGTGCGCAGGATGCCGAGATCGCCGCGCTGCTGGCGTTTCTGGATGCCACCGGCCCCGATCCCGGCGAGCGCAACCCCGTGGAGCTGGTGGAGCTCGACGAAGCGTTTCACGAAGGCTTGATGCATCTCTCGGATAACGCCGAGATGGTGCGCGTGCTGCGCAACGTCAACGCCCGCATCCGCTTCGTGCGCTGGATCGACATGGATCGTGGCGACCGCCGCCATACCCAACTCGAGCATCGCGAAATCGTGCAGGCCCTGCAGCGGCGCGATGAAGCCACCTGTGCGGCGTTGCTCGAAAAGCATATCGACCGGCGCGTGGATCAGATCACATCGGCCATCAAGGAAGGCTACGCGCAGATCTACATGAATGGCGTGGCGCGGCACGGCTGAGCCACGCAAAACGCGCACGTTCGACGTCGCGCTCACGGCGCGGCCTTCGAACATTCGATCCCGGAACGCGCCTGCAGACCGGAGACGCGCCCACGAATCCGACCTAATATAATAAGAATCACTTCTATTCACGCAGTGGTTCCCTTCATGGTCTTCAAGGATTTGCGTCGGGCGGCATCCGCCCACCCCTCAACGTGCTTCAAGCGCGCCACGTCGCCGGCCGCAACGCGCGGCAATTGTCCTGCGCTGCCATGGCATTGGCAGGGCTGCTCAGTGCGAGCTTGCTTACCGGCCCCGTCCGCGCGAGTGAACCGTCAGCCCCTCAAGCGTCCGCCCAAGCCGCAGCCCAGACCGGGCCGCGCGGTCAGCGGGCAATTGGCGACACCATCGCCGATCATCCCTCAAGCGTGTACCGATTCGAACGCCACACGCTCGACTCGGCCGATGGCAACCGGCATTACCGCATCGAGATTGCGATCCCGAAGGTAGCCGCTCCCGCAGCAGGCTTCCCGGTCCTTTATATGCTCGATGGCAATTCGGCGATGGCCACGCTCACGGACGACGATCTCGCGCTGCTGGCGCGCACGCGTCCCACCGTCCTCGTGGCGATCGGCTATGACGTCGATACCCGCAACGATGTGGTGTCGCGCGCCTACGACTACACGCCGCCGGCTGACGACAACGGCAAACGCGCGCCGCCGGTCGTGCGCGGCCGCGTGGGTGGCGGGGCCGACGTGTTTCTATCGCTCATTCAATCCCGCATCGTGCCGCTGGTGCAGGCGCGCGCCCCTGTGAACGCGACGCAGGCTTACCTGTGGGGGCATTCATACGGCGGCCTCTTCACCCTGCACACGCTGTTTACCCAACCTGACGCCTTTGCCCGTTACATCGTGGGCGATCCGTCAGCCTGGTGGAACGACGGCGCGCTCGTTCAAGAATGGCAGGCCTTCCAGGCCGATCGTGCTGCCGGCAAACGCATCGGTATTTTCGTGGGCACCAAGCCGCGCGAGACGCCCCGACCGGCGGCAGGGCCCACCGATCAACGCGCAGCGGTGGCCGACATGGCCGAAGGCTTGCGCGCCGCCGGTGCCCGAGTCAGCTACGAGGCATTCCCGCAGTATGGGCACGGCGAGATGATCCGTGCGTCGCTCGAGCGTGCGTTGCAGATCGTCATCGAACCCTGATCGCTAGCGCCCGGCACTGCGCAGGCAAAAAAAAGGCCCCCATGCGCGGGGGCCTGTCGGCCTATGACTCCACAACGGAGGGAGATCCATTGCAGGCCGAAAAGCAAAACGGTTCGTTCACGGTGCGCTGCTGGAACAAAAAGCTCAAAGCCCGCTACCGTGAACGGTTCGTTTTGATCTACGAAGCATCAAAAGCACGACGAATCATCAAACGAACAAACCTCTTTATCTGCAGTCCATCCTTCGACTGCGGGACTTCCCTGCATCGAGGCGCGGCCTTGCGGCTGCATGCACGATGCGGCGCTGCACACTGCCCTGTTTGCTGCTCACTGCGGTACTGCTCACTGCGGCACTGCGGTACTGCGGTACTGCCACCTGGACACTGCGGTACTTCAGTACAACGCTTCCGTACTACCCTTCGGTACTCACCCTGCGGTACTACCCTGCGGCACTTTCCCGTTCGTCCGCACATCCGAAAATATGCGAACTGTTCCCTTCGTCTCTCAAGCCGATCAGTTCGGCATCAACACGCTATCGATCACGTTGATCACGCCGTTCGACTGATACACGTCATACGTGCTGATCGTTGCCACGCCACCCTTCTCGTCCTTGACGGTCAGGTTGTGTTTGCCGTTCATCATCACCACCAGCTTGCCGCCGCTGACGGTCTTCAATTCGGTCATGTTCTTGCCACCCTTCTTGATGCGCGCAGCCAGCGTGTCGAAATCGAGCTTGCCCGGCACCACGTGGTACGTCAGGATCTTGGTCAACGTGGCCTTGCTTTCAGGCTTGACCAGCGTATCGACCGTACCGGCCGGCAGTTTGTTGAACGCGGCGTTGGTCGGCGCAAATACGGTGAATGGGCCCTTGCCTTGCAAGGTTTCCACCAGGCCGGCAGCCTTTACGGCAGCCACCAAGGTCGTGTGATCGGCCGAATTCACGGCGTTATCGACGATCGTCTTGCTGGGCAACATCGATTGACCGCCCACCATGACCGCATCGGCGGCGTGGGCTACGGGAAAAACGAGTGCTGCGGATACGAGGGCAATGGATGCCAGAATTTTCATGACGATCTCCTTTTGGTGGGCCTACACCTGGAGATACGCACGAGCTCGGCAAACGGATGCAGCATATCGGCTAGGGACAAACCCTAGGCGCTGAAAAGCGAAAAGGACCCGGGAGGGTCCTTTCGCTTTCAACCACCATCACGTCATCCGACGACACCGGCGCGGCTGCCGGCGCAGCGCGATCCTTTAGATCACCGTCCCGGTAAACACGACCGGACCTGTCGGCTGGCCGGTCGGCGATCCGCCGTCCGGCTCCAGACTGATGGCCAGCGTGTCGCCACGCGTAAACGGCGCCTTCGGCACGATCACGGTATCGCCGCGTGCGGCGACCAGGCCCAGCGAACGCGGTTTGCCGCCGGGCGAGATGGCCCAGAGTTCCAACGTTCGGCCATCGGCCAGTGCATTCAGATCCTGCATGGCCTGAATCGACAGTCGGCTATCCGGCAAGCGGTTGACGACCAGCGACGACGGCGCCTTCTCGCTGCCCAGCACGGCCAGCGTTTGGGTGCGGGTATCGGCGAAGTACGGCTCGATCACGATGAATGCCAATGCGGCCACGGCAATGGCCAACCCGGCGCTCACCGTGCGCCACAGCGCCAGACCGCTCCAACCCCAGGCCGGTCGGGCGGCAGACTTGGCCGCCGTACGACGCTCGATGGCTTGCCAGACGCGGGCAGGCGGCATTTCAGGCGGCAGCGCATAGACCAAGGGCAGGAGCCGCGTTTCCCAGGCCGCCACCACGCGACGCAGCAGGGCGTCGTCGCGCATCAGCGTTTCGAAGCGGCGGCGCGCGCCGCCCCGCAGGGTGCCGGCCACATAGGCGGCGGCCAGATGGTCTTGAAGATCGGGGTGCCGATAGTTCATCCCAGGCACTCCTTAAGACGGGCCAAGCCACGCCGCACCCAGCTTTTGACGGTGCCCAACGGCGCCGCCATGCGTTCGGCCACCTCGGGATGGCTGAGATCGTCGAAGAACGCCATGGCGATGGCCGCTCGCTGTTGTCCCTCGAGGGTCTGCATGCAATCGGCCAGCCGCTTGCTCTCCTGCGACGACTGGAGCTGCGACATCGGACCCGGCGCATCGTCCGCCCAGGCAGCCGCAATCTCGCCGTCCGGGTCGGACACTTCGAGGTCGGGCCGGCGCAAACGGTCGATGCAGCGGTTGCGCACGATGCGCGTCATCCACGTCATGACCTGGCTTTGCTCAGCCGAATATTGGGCAGCGCGCTGCCAGATCGTCACAAAACACTCCTGTAGGACCTCCTCGGCCCCTTCTTTACTCCTCAACATACGTTTGGCTAACGGAAACAGATGCGGCGCCGTCAAACGATAGAGTTCGGCGAGCGCCGGCTGGCGCTGGCGCGCACAGTCGGCGAGCAGGGATTCGAGGTGTGCGGGATCGGCCATAAAGAGGAGAGCAGGTCTGTGACAGCGCCTAGAGTACCCGGCGGCGCGCGGCAGGGGAAGCGGCATAGCTGCTTTGTTGCGCTGCACATACCCGCGCCCGCGGGCGCTCGGTAAGATCGGTCGCAAATCAAACGAAAAAGACACGAGACAACGTCCCCTCAGGCCACGGTGCACCGGCGGCATTGTCAGTGGCTTTTTCAGCCACTTTTCACCGCGAGGTACGCCGCCATGATGACCCTGCACTGGTCCCCCAAATCGCCGTTCGTGCGCAAAGTAATGATCGTATTGGCGGAAACGGGGCTGACCGACGACGTTCGTCTGGTGCGCACCCCGGTCGCCATGAGCCGCGTCAACCTGGATCTGCTGGCCGACAATCCGCTCAGCAAACTGCCCACGCTCGTGCTGGACGACGGCACGCCGATCTTCGATTCGCGCGTCATCGTGGACTATCTCAGCACCTATGCCGAGAGCCAGATCGTGCCCACGCACGATCCAGCGCGCCTGCTGGCCTTGCGCCGCCAGGCCCTGGGCGACGGCCTGCTCGACATGCTTCTGCTGTTCCGGCAGGAGCGCAACAAACCTGCCGAGCGTCAAACCCCCGAGTGGCTGACCGGGTTTCAGGTCAAGCTCGACGCCACGCTCGCGCACCTGGAAACCGAAGCGCCCAAGCTCGACGCCGCGCCGTTCGATATCGGCGTGATCGCGATCGGATGCGCGGTGTCCTACCTCGACTTCCGCTTTCCCGAAATCGACTGGCGCGCTACCCATCCGCAACTGCGCGACTGGCTCGCCCGCTTCGACGCCCACGCGTCGGTGGCCCGCTATGCCCCGCAAGACGATCAACCTGCCTGAAGGAACGCCTGTGAGCCGTATTCCCTTGCCCACGCCCGAGACCATGTCGCCTGCCCAGTTGCAGGTGTACGAGAAGATCGTGAGCGGCCCGCGCAAGCGGCTGGTGGGGCCGCTGCGCGCCGCCCTGCACAATCCCGAGCTGGCCGACCGCTGGCAGCAACTGGGCGCCTTGCTGCGCTTCGGCACGAGCTTGTCGCCCCGCTTGAACGAGCTCGCCATTCTGGTCACGGCCCGCCGGTGGAACAGCCAGATCGAATGGCACATCCATGGCGAGGCGGCCCTGAAGGCCGGGTTGCCGCAGCAGGTACTCGATGCCATCCGCGAAGGCCACACGCCTGAATTCGATGATGCGGACGACGCACTCGTCTATGCGTTTTCGCGCCAATTGCAAAGCCATGGCGATGTGGACGCGGCGCTTTACGCGCGTGCCGTCGAACGCTTCGAACCGGTGGGGGTGGTCGAACTCACTGCCGTGGTGGGGTACTACACGATGGTGTCGATGACGCTGAACGTGCATGCGATCCCGATGCCCGACGACATCGCGCCGCCGCTCGAGGTGCCGATGGCCGAGGGTCGGGCGCAACTGAGCGCACTGCCAGCGGCCGCGATCGAAGCAGCGGCTCAAGCGACTTCCGCGATCCCACCTTCAGTGCCGTCGCAAGCCCGCACGAACGCCCCGGCGCCCACCCAGACGCAAGCGTCGTACATCCCCGAGACGGTGGAAACGCCGCGCATGCCGCAGGCGCCCAAGCAGGCGCTGCCGGCCAACGCCTGCGATACGCATTGCCATGTCTTCGGCCCCTACGACCAGTTTCCGCTGCACCATCGCGCCAGCTATGCCTCGCCCGATGCGCCGGTCACGCGGTACCGCACGATGCTGCGCACCATCGGCGCCGCGCGCGGCGTACTTGTGCAGCCGGCGCCCTACGGCACCAATGCCTCAGCCATTCTCGATGCGCTGGCGGCCGATCCGCGCGCACTGCGCGGCATCGCGGTGGCCACGCCCGATATCGACGACGCGGCGCTCAGGCGCTTGCGCGATGCCGGCGTGATGGGCCTGCGTTTCGTGGAAGCGCGCGACCCCGCGGGCAATCTGTTCGCCGGCAGTGTGGGCTTTGAGCACGTCGATGCGCTTGCGCCGCGCCTGCGCGCGCTCGGGATGCACGCGCAACTCTGGTCACCGTGCGACGCCTATCTCCAGCATCTGCCCCGGCTCGCCCAACTGGGCATCCCCATCGTGCTCGACCATATGGCAAGCCTGGTGCCGTCGCGCGGTCGTGACGACCCGGCGCGCGCACTGGTGCGCAAGCTGCTCGCCGACGGCCGCGTGTGGGTCAAACTCACCACCTGCCGCGTTCCGCACGACGACAACGATCCGAACGGTGTGCGTGCGCTGCACGACGAGTTGCTGGCCGCCAACGAAGATCAGGTGTTGTGGGGCTCGGACTGGCCATTTGTGCGCATGGGCGCCCGCGCGCCGGATGTGGGCACGCTGATCGATACGGCCCATGCGTGGCTGGGCACCGATGCCCGCCGCCGCAAGGTGTGGACCGACAACCCCGCCCGCCTGTACGGCTTCGACAACTAGGAGATGCATTCCATGCCGCAATCGACAGGGCCGCTTTCGCACGTCCGCGTGCTCGACTTGAGCCGCATCATGGCCGCGCCGTGGGCCTCGCAGGCGCTGGCCGACATGGGCGCCGACGTCATCAAGATCGAACGCCCCGGCGCCGGCGACGACACCCGCGCCTGGGGGCCGCCGTATCTCAAGGATGCCGACGGCCAGGATACGCAGGAGGCCGGGTACTTTCTATCGGTGAATCGCGGCAAGCGCTCGGTCACCGTCGCGCTGGATCAGCCTGAGGGCCAGGCCATCGTGCGCGAGTTGGCCAAGCAATGCGACATCGTGCTGGAAAATTTCAAGGTGGGTACGCTTGCGCGCTATGGCCTGGACTACGAGGCCCTGCGCGCGGTCAATCCTGGCATCATCTATTGCTCCGTGACGGGTTTCGGGCAGACCGGACCGCGCAAGGATCAAGCGGCCTACGACTTCCTGATCCAGGCCATGGGCGGCTTGATGAGCGTGACCGGCGAGCGCGACGACAAACCCGGCGGCGGCCCGCAGAAGGTAGGCATCCCGATCGTCGACTTGATGACCGGCATGTACACCGCTGTGGCCGTGCTGGCGGCGCTGTCGCATCGCGAGCGCACGGGTGAAGGCCAGTTCATCGATATCGGCATGCTCGATGTGCAAGCCGCCGTGCTGTCGAACCAGGCGCTCAACCATCTGGTATCGGGCAAGACACCGCAACGCAATGGCAATGCACATCCCAATATCCAACCGCAGGATGTGTTCGCCTGCGCGGATGGCGAAGTGATTCTGGTGGTGGGCAACGATGGCCAGTTCGCCAAGCTTGCAGCTGCTGTGGATCGTCCTGACTGGGCCACCGATGCGCGGTTTGCCACCAACGCGCAACGGGTGCGCAATATCGATGTGCTCAAGCCACTGATCCTCGAGGCATTTGCCACGCGTACGCGCGCCGATCTCACCACGACGCTGGACCGCGCCGGCGTGCCGTGCGGCCCCATCAATGCCGTGCCCGATGTATTCGCCGATCCGCAAGTCGTGCATCGCGGCATGCGCATCGACCTGCCACATCCGGCGGGCGTCGATGTGCCGCTCGTGGCCAGTCCGATGAAATTCATGGGCACGCCCCTGACGTTCGAACGTGCGCCACCCACGCTGGGCCAACACGTGGACGATGTGCTGGGCGGGATCGGCTACAGCGCCGAGCGCATCGCGGATCTGCGTACGGCAGGCGTGGTGTAGCTGGCGTGGTGCAGCCGGCGTGGTGCAGCCGTTCTGCCGGGCCGTCCGCGTTGCTACGCAGCAGGCCGCCAGCCCGCGAATAACCCGCTGGCCGGCGCCGCACCTAACTGTCGTGCCCGATCCGATCGGTGTGCCAGATGCCTTCGGCGCCGATCTCGCGTGTAAGCGCCTCGATCTGCGACGCCACTTCCATCACCGTGCGGCCAGGTCCCTTCGCGCGTGCGAAGGCCATCGAGATGATGCGTTCCAGCGAAGGATCGACGAGCTTGGTGGCCGCCAGCTTGCCTTCCCGCACCTCCTGCCACACCGCATGCAGCGGCAGCACCGTGTACATGCGCTCGGTCTGGCAGACGGTTTTCATGAGCGGTAACGAATCCGCTTCGATCAACGGCGTGATTTCGATTTTCACTGTGCGCGCCATCGCATCCAACGCATTGCGCAAACCATTGGGCGAACCCGGCAGGATGAACGGCAGGCCGTCCAGCGCGCTGAACGGCAAGGTGGGGGCTTGCAGAAGCGGATCGTCCGCCGCCCCGATCAAACACGAATCCACATGTGCCAGGGCTTGCTCGCCCACCGGCGCCTTATCGCTGTAGCGATAGAGGATGGCAATGTCGACGCGAGCGTCGGTCAGCCACTCTTCGAGTTGCCCGCTCGAGCCTTCGAGAATTTTCAGATGCACGCGCGGAAACACCTGCCGCAAACGCGAGAACAAGCGGCGAATGAGCGGATGCGCTGTGGACGGCAATAATCCCAGCGTCACTTCACCGGCCGGCTCGCGCGCTTCGGCATTCAATTCGAGCTCCAGCGCTTCGGCATCGCGCAGCAATGTCTGCACGAGCGGAAACAGGCGCGCACCGATTTCCGAGAGCTGCACGCCACGGCCGGTGCGATTGAAGAGCCGAGCATTGCAATCGCGTTCGAGCGCGTTGATGCGGCGGCTCAATACCGACTGATCCTGATCCAGAAAAAGTGCCGCGCGCGTAATGCTGCCGAGCTCGGCGGTCGCCATGAAGGCGCGCCATCGCTGCAGATCGGCAGTGACGTCGAGTTGAACGCCGGTGGCCTTCGATTTATTCATCGTGCGGTGTGCCATGAGGTCGCATCAGAGATGCGCCAACTTAGCACACTGGCACGCGGTGATTGCGCGCGAATCACTTAGGATTGGCGCGCTGAAGCGCATCGGCGATGTTGGCAGACAGAAGGCGGCGCGTACCCGAGCGATGAAGCCGTAGTCATCTTTGTACGGGCCGAAATCGGCGTGGAAAACAGACTACAGCGATCACAACATATTTGTTTCTTAAAACAACATATATGTTGTATATTCGGCAAGTGATCGAGGCAAATGAAATACAGCGAATTCCGCAGATGGCTTATCAAAAACGGCGTGGAACTCATCGCGCACTAGGCCGGAAGCAGTCATTTCAAAGCAACCCTGAACGATCGAACCTCGATCTTTCCAGACCACGGCGGTAAGGAGATCGGTACCGGACTGGTGAACAAGATCAAGAAGGACCTCGGACTGAAGTAGCGCAAGCGACTCGCAAGGGATGCAGCTCACCGCTGCACGAATGCGCGCCAACCGCAAAGGACACGCCATGTTGACGTATTGCTACACCTTGACGCCTGACGACAACGACACACTGCTCGTTCAATTTCCCGACCTGCCCGAAGCCGCCGCCGTCGGCGAGAACGCGGACAACGCAAAAGCCAATGCAGTGGAAGCGTTGGAAGCTGCACTGCAGATGTACCTTGACGCGCGCCGGCCTGTTCCCCTGCCCGCCGCCGTCGGCGCCGGCGCCGTTACCTTGCCGGCCGTTCAAACCGCAAAAGTACTGTTGTCCAACGAGATGGTCATGCAAGGCATCCGCAAAGCGGAACTCGCGCGGCGTCTGACCCTGCACATGCCGCAAGTCGACCGCATGCTCGACCTGTCACATGCATCCAAGATCGAAGCGATCGAATCTGCGTTTGCTGTATTGGGCAAACGTCTCAACATTGAAGTTGTCTAACCATGACCCTGACCCCCACCCTACCTGTACAGCATCTCGATCCCAGCTATATCTCAGCAAACATCGACGAGCGGTTTCGTCCTTTTTTCCTGATCAGCGCCGCCGACATCCCTATTGCGATGAAAGACACGATCGATTCGCTGTGCGTGGCCGTCAATCTGTTTGGCGAGCGCGTTCGCTTTCGCGTCGCCAAACATTTGGTGGTGGGTGGATCGCCATTCAATATCGAGCTCGCCAGCGGTTCCCTGTTGTATACGCCGAAGAAGGAAACCATTCACGTGAACATCGAGGAGTACATCTTTCTCGACGTGAACAAAGCGCAGGCCCTCTCGAAAAACATCCGAATCGCAACGTTCGTGGAAGAGTTTGTGCACGCTTTCATGAACATCACGGATGAGGATTTGACGGCGAAAGTGGTGTGCCTCATCTATCCCCAAGTGCAATTCATCGAGGGCCAGTACTTCGATATCGGCGCCATCGCCGAGCCATCGGGGTTCGGTCTTCCGCCGAGTCAAACTATTCCCTGACTGTCGGTTCGCTCGACGTGGAACCCGGCGAGGTCGCCGGGATGTTCCGATGGCCTGCAATCTCCTGCAGGCACGTGCCGGCAGCGGGGCCACGCTTACGCCGCCGGCGCATCCTCGAACAGCACGATGCAGTCCGCCACAAAAGCGGGCCGTTCACTGCCCTCGATCTCCATGGTGCATCGCAAGGTGACCTTGGTGCCTGCGCCTTGTCGCGCAGCCGCCGCCACCGTTTGATGCAGCCGCAGCCGGCATCCCACCGGCATTGCGGCGGTATAGCGCACGCGATCCGTGCCGTAGTTCAACCCGCGCCCGCGCTTGGCGATATGGAAGATCTCGCGCTGCATGCGGGGCACGAGCGACAGCGCAAACAACCCATGCGCAATCGTCTTGCCTTGCGGCATTTCCCGCGCGGCGCGCGCCACGTCCACGTGAATCCAGAAGTCGTCGCCCGTCAGCTGCGCGAAGCCATCGAGGTGCGCCTGAGTCACGGTAAACCAGTCGCTTGCGCCCAGCGATTCGCCAATCCGCGTCTCGAAGTCGGCCGGCGTGGCAAGGTGCACCGTCACGGCTGCGCCTCACCCAGTTTGCCGTCCTTGATCACTTTGCCCCACTTCACGAATTCCTGGTCCATCAGCTTGCGGTACTCCTCAGGCGTGGTGGTGACCGGCAAGGCACCTTGATCGATCAGCTTCTTGCGCACCTCCGGCTCGTTGACGGCGGCGATCACCGCCTGGCGAAATTTCTCGATGATGGCAGGCGGCACGCCCTTCGGCGCGATGATGCCGTAATTGGAATCCGACACGACGCCCGGCAGGCCGAGTTCGGCTGTGGTGGGGACGTCGGGCAAGCCTTCGAAACGCTTGGCGCTCGACACGGCCAACGCCTGCACGCGGCCCGCTTTGATGAAGCCGATGGCGGCCGACGCATCGCCCGGAAACACCTGAATCTCGTTGCCCATCAGTGCGGTGACCGCCGGTGCCGCGCCTTTATATGGGATGTGCGTGAGCTTGATACCCGCCTGCTGATTGAGCAGTTCGCCGCCCAGATGCGGGGTGGTCACATTGCCGGCCGAGCCGAAGTTGTACTTGCCCGGATTGGCCTTTGCGGTGGCGATGAGTGCGGGCAGCGTCTTCTCGGGAATGCTGGTGCTCGCCATGATCACCTGTGGAATGCGCACCACCAGCGTCACGTAATTGATGTCCTTCAATTCATACGGCACCTTCATCACGTGCGGCAGGCCCGTCAACGCCCCCGGCACGCCGAAGCCGAACGTGTAGCCGTCGGGTTCGGCGCGCACCGTGGCGTCCGTGCCGATGGTGCCGCTGGCGCCCGCGCGGTTGTCGATCACCAGGGATTGCCCCAGCTTGGCCGACACCTCCGGCGCAATCAGGCGCGCCACGTTATCCACGGGGCCCCCAGGCGGATACGGCACGATCAATTTGATGGGGCGCACGGGCCAGTTGTCCTGCGCAGCGCCCGCACTGCCCATCACAGCCAGGCCGATTGCGGCCGCGGTCAAGATACGTTTCATGGTTGTCTTCCTCCTTCGGATTCGCCGGTCTTGCGCGACCGGTCATCTCATTGATGGGCCAGGCCCAACACCTGTTTGGCCAGGATGTTTCGCTGCACCTCGTTGGTACCGCTGAAAATGGTTGCCGCCAGCGCCGCCAGATAAGGCGCCTGCACATGCACATGCGTGTCGGGATAGGCGCTGCGGGCATGCGTCCCGCCCCACATCTCGGCCATGTCGATCAGGAGCGCACCGATGCGCTCGTGCGTTTCCGACGCCCAGATCTTGAGCAACGACACCTCTGCCGGCAGCGGCCGGCCCGACTTCGCGATATCGGCAAACACGCCATACATCGCAGACAGGTCCGCGGCATCGAGTTGCAGGCCGGCCAACCGATCGACGAAGACGGGGTCACGCATCCGATCCTGGTGCGCGGCCAATGCCGCGACCTGACCTAGTGCGTAATGCGAATGCTTGGGGCTGCCGCTGAAGAGCCGCTCGAAACCCAGCAGCGCTTTGGCAATCGTCCAGCCGCCATTCAGTTCGCCTACCAGATGCTTGCGCGGCACGCGCACGGCATCGAAAAACACCTCTGCAAACTCGGCGTCGCCCGATAGGGTTTCGATCGGCCGCACGGTCACGCCGGGCTGCTTGAGATCGACCAGCAGAAAGCTGATGCCGGCCTGCTTCTTCACCGTTTTGTCGGTGCGCACCAGCATGAACATATGCGTGGCGTCCTGCGCCAGCGTGGACCAGGTTTTCTGGCCCGTCACGATGAAATCGTCGCCGTCGGCAATGGCCTCGCAGCGCAGTGCAGCGAGGTCGGAACCGGCATTGGGCTCCGAGTAACCTTGTGCCCACACATGCTCGCCGGACAGGATCGGCGGCATGAACGCCGCCTGCTGTTCGGGTGTGCCGAAGCGCGACAGGATCGGCCCCAGCATCACCAAGCCCTGATCCGGCGCGCGGGCTACGCCGTAGCGCTCGGCCTCTTCGATGAATGCGATCTGCCGGGCGGGCGACAACGCCATACCGCCATGCTCGCGCGGCCATGACGGCGCAATCCATCCTTGCCGCGACAACGTCGTATACCAGGATTCGATCTCATGCCAGTGCAAGCGCCACGGCATATGGCGCAAACGCTCTGGATAGTGGGCGGCGAAAAACGCGCGCAGCATGCCGCGAAACGCGGGCTCGGGCATCGCTTCCCAGTCCGCATCGCGCGGAAAGTCGGCCGAGGTCCACGGCGTCACGTCGTCGTCCGGCGCGGCCAGTTCCGACTCTGCCGCCATCGTGAGGCCTTGTGCGTAGCGGCGCCGATGCGCATCCACGTTCCCCAGCCAGGTCGACAGATGCAGCGCACGCTTGAAGTACAGTCCGATGTCGTACTCGGCGGTGTAGCCGATCGCGCCATGCAATTGAATCGACAGGCGCGTGACCTCGCGCACCGCACGGTTTGCGCGCGCCTTTACGCGGCTGGCCAGCAACGCGCGCCTGGCCGCCGGCAATGTTGGCGTCCACGCCTGCAAAGCATCGGTGAGGCTGGCGGCCGCCAGCTCGATCTGCAGCAACGCATCCACCAAACGATGCTGCAGCGCCTGAAAGCTGCCGATTGCCTGGCCGAACTGCTGCCGCGTATTCACATAATCCACCGTCGCGGCCAGCGTGTGACGCGCGACGCCGATCGATTCGGACGCGATGATGAGACGGGTCGCGTCCAGCGCTGCGTTCACCGCGCGCGGCACGGCTTCGCCGGTCGCGACGATGTTGTCGGCCGCCACTTCCACGGCCTGCAAGTGCAAATGGGCGACGGTGCTGTCATCGGCGCGTGGTGCGATCGCTGCCGTCAGCCCCGGCGCGTTGGCCGGCACCCACAGCAGCATCGCTTCCGCATCACGCTGCGCGACAACCAGCCAACCGTCCACGCCTCGGCCGGGGACGATGAATCCCACGTCGCCGTCCAGCTGCATGCCGCCCGATGCGATCGCGGTCGCGCGCACGCCAGCGTCATGATGCAAAGGTGGCAGCGCGCGGTGCGCCGCCGAGATGGGATCGTGGCGCGCTTCGAAAGCGTTCATCGAGTCGCCGTCGGCGCTACCCCTGCTGCTGCCTTCGACAGGGCAACTCACTTGTCCTGCACGCATGGGGTCCACATGCATTTGCTCCGCATGCGTCTGCCACGCCACTGCCGCCACAACCTCGCCGCTGCCGATCCGAGCAATCAACGCATCGCGCCGGTCGCCCGCCGGCAATGCTCGCAGCACTTCCATCGGCAGCACCCCGCACGCCGCAAACGGTTCGGGCAATAGCGCACGGCCGGCCTCTTCGGCGATCAATGCGGCTTCGCTCAGCGTGAGTCCCAAGCCGCCCTCCGCTTCCGGCACCGTCAGCAGCAACCATCCCAGGTCGGCCATCTCCTGCCAGTAGCCACGGTCAAAGCCGGCGGGTGGCGTGTGGGCGGCGAGCGCCCGCACGCGCGCACGTTGATCGGTGCCGTTCAGAAAATCACGGGCACTGTCGCGAATCGCACCGGCGTCCTCGCTCATACGATGCCCTCGGCGCGCAGGGCGGCAATCTCTTGCGGATTCAATCCCAGCTCGGCGGCCAGCACGGCATCGGTATGCTCGCCCAACAGCGGCGGCGGCAGTTCGTACGCAATCGGCGTATCCGAAAACACCACCGGATTCTTGATCAGGGGCATCTCGCCGATCAGCGGATGCGCCATCGATCCCAACACGCCACGATGCTTGACCTGCGGATCCTCGAACACCTGATCCATCTCATAGATCGGGCCGCACGGCACATTGGCGGCCGACAGCGCCTCGTTCCACGCCGCTACGGTGCGCGCCGTCATCGCTTCGGCAATCAACGGCACGAGCACCTTGCGAGCCGCTGCACGTTCGAGGTTGGTGGCGAATCGCGGATCGCTAGCCAGTTCCGGCCGCTCGATCACCCGGCAAAAGCTTTGGTACTGCGAGTCGTTGCCCACCGCGATCATGATGTGCCCATCGGCGCATTCGAACGCTTGATACGGACACGTGATTTGCGACGACGTACCCACGCGTTCGGGGCGCTCGCCGGTCGCGAAGTAATTCATGCTCACATGCGAGATCGCCGCGATTTGCGCATCCAGCAATGCCATGTCGATGTGCTGCCCAGTGCCCGACACGAGGTCGCGATGATGCAAGGCCGCCAGGATGGCGGCGATGGCGTAGAAGCTGGCTGTGAGATCGGAGACCGAATACCCCACCTTCACCGGCCCGGAGCCGGGCTCCCCCTCGGCCACGCCCGTCACCGCCATCAGCCCGCTCATCGACTGAAAAATCGGGTCGTAGCCCGGCAGATGGCTGTAGGGCCCGGTTTGTCCGAAGCCTGTGATCGAGCAATAGATCAACTTGGGATTGATCGCTTTCAGCGCCGCATAATCCAGGCCGTAGCGCACCAGGTCGCCGGCCTTGAAGTTCTCGATCAGGATGTCCGACTGCGCGGCGAGCTTGCGGATCAACGCCTGGCCCGCAGGCTTGGACATATCGATGGTGATGGATCGCTTGCCGCGATTCATGGCGATGAACGACGACGTCTCCGACGTGGGCTGGCCTGCGCCGTCCTTCACACGAAAGCCCTGATGACGCACATCGTCGCCCCGGCCCGGTCGCTCCACCTTGATCACATCGGCGCCGAAGTCCGCCAGCATCTGCGCGGCCCACGGCCCCGAGAATACGCGGCTCAAATCCAGCACTTTGACATTCGACAATACGCCGGCCATCGCTCTGTCTCCATATCTAATCGTTATGCAGTCAGGATAGCGACGGGGCCTCGCAATCGCGAGGCCCCGTCAGGCAAAGCTGGTTTGCTGTTGGCGCCGGATCAGCGCCCCTCGAACACCGGCGCACGCTTCTCCAGAAACGCCTGGCGCGCCTCGCCCGCATCGTGCGTCTTGGCGATCGCCGCCGTCATATCCTGCTCGTAGCGATAGCCATCGCGCAGGCTCATCTCCTCGATGGCATTCATCGTCTGCTTGGACAACTGCACCGACAGCGGGCTCTTCGAGGCAATCGTGGTGGCAATGCCGAGCGCCGTATCCAGCACCTGATCGGCCGGCACGCTCGCCTCCACGATCCCCAGGCGATACAGCTCATTGCCATCGACGCGCATGCCGGTGAAGGCCATGCGGCGCAAGCGAGAATGACTGAAGAGCCGCATGCCGTGGCGCCCGCCACCCAGCAGGCCCACGTCGATCTCCGGCAGTCCCACCACGGCCGTGCTGGCCGCCACCAGAATGTCGCACGAGGCCGCGATGGCCAGTCCGGCACCCAGCGCTGCGCCGTTCAGGCCGCACACCACCGGCTTGGCGCACTCGCGCAGTGCATGAAAAAGTTCTCGCGTGCGCCGCGAATGTTGCGGCAGATCGCCCGGGCCCTTGATCGTGTCGCCGCGGCCCTTCAGATCGGCACCCGCGCAGAACACCCGGCCTTCGCCGATAAGCACGATGGCGCGGACCTCATCGCTTTCCGAGCACACATCCAGACAGTGTGTGAGCTCGTTGATCAGCGTGGTCGACAGCGCGTTCACCGGCGGGTTGGCCAGATGAATGACGGCCACGTGCTCGCGCATTTCCAGTTTCAACGCGGTGTAGGCAAGATGGGGCATGGGGTTCTCCTGAAAATAAGATGATCAAGTGACGGCGCGCTCGGCAAGCTGGGCGATGTCGGCATCTGAATACCCCAGTTCGCTCAGCACCTGCGCGGTGTGTTCGCCAAGTAACGGCGGGGGCAATTCGGCACACGAGGGCGCCGCCGAAAACCGCAGCGGATTCATCACCTGGGGCACCGTGCCGGCCAAGGGATGCGGAATGTGCCGCAGCATGCCGCGGTGCACCACCTGCGGATCGGCAAACACCTCAGGCACCGTGTTGATGGCGCCTGCCGGCACGTTGGCCGCGCTCAACCGTTCGAGCCAGACGGCACGATCCTCGGCGCCGAACGCCGCATCCAGAATCGGATCGAGCAGCGCCTGATTGACCACGCGACGCCCATTGGTGGCGAAGCGTTCGTCGCTCGCCAATTCCGGGCGACCCATCAGCCCACATAAGGTGGCAAATTGCCCGTCGTTGCCCACCACCACCACGATCTGCCCGTCGCGGCAGTCGAACGTGCGTTGCGGCTGGATGTTCGGATGTGCCGTGCCGGTGCGTTTGGGCGTGCGGCCGGCCAGCAGGAAATTCATCGCCTGGTTCATCAGCAATCCAACCTGCACGTCCATCATGCCCAGATCCACGTGCTGCCCGCGACCCGTGGTGTGGCGGCCGATGATGGCGGCCAGGATGCCCACGGCCGCGTACACACCCGTCACCATGTCCACGATCGGCACGCCCACCTTCTGCGGGCCGCCGCCGGGCTTGTCGTCGCGTTCGCCGGTCACGCTCATCAAGCCGCCCATGGCCTGGATGAGGAAATCGTAGGCGGGCTGCTTGGCGCGCGGCCCGGTTTGTCCAAATCCGGTGACCGAGCAGTAGATCAATTCGGGATGGTTTGCGGAGAGATCGGCATAGCCCAACCCCAGACGCTCGAGCGTGCCCACCTTGTAGTTCTCCAGCACCACGTCCGACTGCGCTGCCAGTTGCTTGACGATGGCACGGCCTTCTTCGGTTTTCAGATCCAGCGTGATCGAGCGCTTGCCCCGGTTGGCCGCCACGTAGTAGCCCCCGTCTTCCGTATCGCTGCCATCGGCGCGCTTCAGAAACGGCGGCCCCCAGGCGCGGGTATCGTCGCCGCGGCCGGGCTTTTCGACCTTGATCACATCGGCGCCCAGGTCGGCCAGGATCTGGCTGGCCCAGGGCCCGGCAAGCACCCGGCTCAGATCGAGCACGCGGATGGACGAGAGCAATGCAGACAATGCGGTCTCCTTCGTTATGGCGGCGGCGCGACGCGCAGCGCGGTATTTGTTGCCAGTCTATGCGGCTCCCGCGCGCCAATCCAGGACGGGCGGCGTAAACCAGATATGCCTATTGCGTCATATCGACGCCCCGACGGTTGCACGAATACGCAACTCTGGTTTGCCGTCGCGTTGCTGGTTGGCGCCCCGGGAAGCCCGTAGACTGCCTCTCACAACATCGAGCGCGCACGCCCCGCAGCGCCCCATCAGGAGACACCACCCATGGTCATGCCCGCCGTCGCCGCCGACCGCGACACGCTCACCGCGTTTCGCGACAGCGCACGCGATTTTCTGCGTCAGACCGCGCCGCGCAGCCGCCTGCGGGCCTTGCGCCGGACGCGGCCCGGTTTCGAGCGCACGGTGTGGCGGCAGATGGCCGACGCCGGCTGGTGCGGGTTGCTCACCCCGGAATCGCTGGGCGGACTCGACCTTGGCTTGAGCGCGGTGGCCGTCATTGCCGAGGAAATCGGCCGCAATCTGCTGTCCGAGCCTTTTATCGGCGGTGCCGTGCAAAGCCCGTCGCTGCTCGCCGCGCTGCCCACCAGTGCCTTGCGCGACGATCTTTTGGCGCGCATTGCCCTGGGCGACGCGTTGATCGGCATGGCGTGGCAGACCGATACCGCGCGCACGCCGTCAGACGGGCCGCGCATGGCGCGCGATGGCGAGACGCTCGTGCTCGATGGTGCGGCGCATTGGATCCACCCCGGTGCCGATCTCGACGGCTGGATCGTGGCAGTGCGCCCCGCACCGGTCGATGGGCATGCCGAGGCCATCGAGGCGCTCGTCTACGTGCCGCGCACGGCTGACGGCGTTCACACGCACACCGACGATCGCGTGGACGGCACGCCGGTCGGCAGCTTGCGTTTGCGCCAGGTGCGCGTGCCCGCTGCACACCTTTTGGCCAAAGGCGCAGCCGCCTCGCGTGCGGTGCAGCATGCCATCGCCTGCACGCGCGCCATTCAATCGGCCGAGCTGCTCGGCATCGCCCGTCAGTCGTTCGACACCACGCGCGATTACCTGGCCACCCGCGTGCAGTTCGGCAAACCTATCGGGGCCAACCAGGCGCTGCAGCACCGCATGGTCGACGCGCTGCTGTACATCGAATTGGGCGACGCCGCACTGCGTGCGCTGCTTGCGGGCGATCACACGCCCGCCCCCGCCTTCGATGCCGCCTGCGCCCGCGTCAAAGCGCGTTGCGCGCAAGCCGCCCTGCACATGACGCGGCTGGCCATCCAGTTTCACGGCGCGATCGGCTACACCGACGAGCTCGACGTAGGCCTGTATCTCAAGCGCACGCTGCATCTGTGTGCGTGGCACGGCGGCGTGCTCGAGAATCAACGCGCAGCGCTGCCCGAACCGTTTTCCGCCGTGCGGGCCGACGAGGCCCTGGCGGTCGATGCACGGACCATCGAACCCGGCACGTCAGCCGAGGACTGGAACGCCATGTCGGAAAAAGATTTCCGCACGCGTATCCGCAGCTTCATCCGCGCACACTATCCCGATGCCCTGCGCAATCCGCCACGGCGTCTGCATTGGGATGAACTCAAGGGCTGGTATCTGAAGCTTTCCGCGCAAGGCTGGATCGCGCCCGCCTGGCCGCGCGAATATGGCGGCATGGCGCTCGCGCCCGACAAACTCATCGCCTTCATCGAAGAGATGGAAGACTACGGCGTGGCGCGCATGCCGGATCAAGGCCTGATAAATATCGGGCCGGTGCTGATGCGCTACGGCACGCCCGCGCAACGCGAACGCTATCTGCCGCGCATTCTGAAAGGTGACGACGTCTGGTGCCAGGGTTATTCCGAACCCAATGCCGGATCGGATCTCGCTTCGCTGCGCACCGAAGCCGTCCGCGACGGCGATCACTTCGTGGTGAACGGCCAGAAAATCTGGACCACCCTGGCGCAAGATGCCACGCATATCTTCATGCTGGTGCGCACCGATAAAACGGTCAAGAAACAGGCCGGCATCAGCTTTCTGCTCGCCGATCTCAGCACACCCGGCATCACCGTCAAGCCCATCCGAAATATCGGGGATGAAGAAGAATTCTGCGAGGTCTTCTTCGACGACGCGCGTGTGCCGGTCGAGAACCTGGTGGGCGAACTCAATCAAGGCTGGACCATCGCGAAAGCGCTGTTGGACTTCGAACGCATCTTCGTCGGCAGCCCCAGTCAGGCCAAGTACGCCCTCAACCAGCTGCGATTGGTGGGTCGGCACACCGGTGCCGCGGACGATCGCGGGTTTGTCGATCGCTACATCGGCTTTGCGCTCGACGTGGCCGATCTGCAAGCGCTGTATGCGGACTTCGCCGACATGGTCAAACGCGGCGAGCCGCTACCCGCAAGCGTCTCGCTGCTGAAAATCTTCGCCACCGAAACGTATTCGCGACTGTGCATGGCCGTGGTGGAAGCGGCCCAGGAGCGCGGCGGCGACGCGGCCGCCTTCATGGTGGACGGCACCCAGATCGCACCGGCCAATCGCCTCTACAACTCCGCCATCACAACGATCTATGGCGGAACCAACGAGATTCAGCGCAACATTCTGGCCAAGGCGGTGATCGGTTTACCCAGCTGACCCACCACCCGGCGCAAACAGGCGCGCCCATTCGCCGCGCAAGCATCGTGATTCGTGGCTCCGCTTTAGATGCCCCGCTTCATATTCCACCGCTTCAATTTGCACCGCTTCAATTTGCACCGCTTCAATTTGCACCGCTTTCACATTGCTTCGCTTCACATTGCTTCGCTTCACATATAACGACAACAACGACAACCACCACAACGATCGATAACCAGAGAACGATCGAGGAGACATCACCATGCCGTTCAAGACACTGATCGCAGGCCTGCTGCTTACGCTGGCAATACCTGCTGCGCACGCTGCCGACACGCCCTACCCCAATCGCCCGATTCGTTTGATCGTGCCGTTTGCGCCAGGCGGCGGCGCCGATGTGACGGCACGCATCGTGGCGGAAGCGACCGGCAAGGTGCTCGGACAAAGCATTGTGGTCGAGAACAAGCCCGGCGCCGGCGGCACGGTAGGCGCGACAACCGTGAGCCGCGCCACACCCGACGGCTACACCCTGCTTTACACCACGCCGGGCCCGCAGATCACCAATCCTTTTCTGATGCGCTCCCTGCCGTACGATCCCGAGCGCGATCTGGTGCCCGTTTCGCGTCTTGCCGTCGTGCCCAGTGTGCTGGTGGTGGGCAAGCAACTGCCGGTCGACAGCGTGGACGGCTTGATCAAATACGCCCGCGCCCATCCCAACGAAGTGCGTTTCGCGAGCGCCGGCATCGGCGCCACGAGCCACCTGTCGGGCGAACTCTTCAAGCGCATGGCCGATGTGCAGATCGATCACATTCCCTACGGCGGCACGGGCGCGGCGCTGCAGGATGTGCTGGGCGGCCGCGTCGAGATGGCGATCGACAGCGTGGCGGTGTATTTGCCGCAGATCAAGTCCGGCGCGGTCAAAGCGCTCGGCGTGACCACGCCTCAAGAGCTGCCGATGCTGCCCGGCGTGCCGCCGATCGCCGACCAGTTGGCTGGCTTCGATGCGTCTCCGGTCAATTATCTTTCGGCACCCGCCGGCACGCCGCCCGCCGTGATCGCCACCCTCAATCAAGCGGTCAACAAAGCGCTCGACGATCCGTCGGTCAAGCAACGCATGCTGGACCTCGGCCTTCTGCCCAGCCCCAGCACACCAAAGGAAATGGCGGATCAAATCGCCACCGAGCGCGCGAAGTGGAAGCAAGTCATCGAGAAATCGGGCGCCCGCATCGACTGATGCAGGCCGCGAGCATGTGAGCGTGGTCAGGTCTAACTATCCTTGAGTCGGCGCGTCACGCGCCTTTAGATCGCGCAACAGCCTAGGTCCACAACAAGGACACGGGCAAGGACGAGGGCAAGGGCAAGGACGATTCAAGCTTGGAACCGATCGCCCTCAACCTGCAAACACCTGCTGCGTTTCAGGGCGCTCGCCGATCGCGCGCAACGCTTTGGCGGTGGTGCGCGCCGCCAACGACAACGGTCGCACCGCTGTGGTCGCCAACACCACCTGCCGCGCAATCACGGGATCGACGATGCGCGCAGCCTGCAAGCTGCCTGCCGCCCACTCGGCCGCAATTGCGTGGCGCGGCAGCACCGTATAGGCGCCGCCCTGCGCGGTGATGGCCTTCTGCAGTTGATTCGAATCCGCCGCCACCACCACGTCGAGGGCGATGCCGGCGCGTCGCGCCAGTTGATCCAGCAGCACCCGCACGCCGCTTGGCGCGCTGGGCAGCACCAACGGCAATCCATCCAGCCGCGCAAACGGCACCGTATCGCTGGCGGTCACGGCATCGCCCGCGTGTCCCACCAAAAACGAATCGCACGTGGCCAGCACCTCGACTTCGGCGACCGATGCATGCCCGTATCGATACGGCAAACCGATATCGATATGCCCGCTGGCCAGCCACTGATCGATCTGACCCGCCGAGCCTTCGAAGATATGCAGCGTGATGCCCGGAAAGGCTGCGCGCAGATCGAAGAACAAGGGCATCACCAACGCGCGATACAGCGACGGCAAAACCCCTAAGCGCACGTCGCCAAACGGCATGCCCGCCGTATCGGCCACTTGCTCACCCAGCGCATCCGCCTCGAACAGCACCCGTTCGATCTGCGGCAGCAGCCGCTGACCGAACTCGGTAAGCGCCATGCCGCGCCCGGTGCGGCCAAACAAGCGCCCCCGGCATTCCTCTTCGAGCCTGGCGATCTGCCTGCTGATCGCCGGCTGCGGCTGGCCCAGCAGTGCCGCAGCCTGCTTCAGGCTGCCGGCGCGCGCCACCGTGGTGAACACGATCAGGCGGTTCAGATCCCAGCGCGGCATTTTGGGTGAGGACATAACCAGGATCGCAATGCTGATATGCGCTCGCCACGACTGGTTTGGCGCGCTCGGCGCACCTAGACTGAACGTCGTCACGGCGCGCAGAAGCCGCGAACATAATAATGAGAGGAAGACAATGGTAAACAGATTCGCGACGTTCCTGACCGGTATCGTGTTGTGCACCGCAACGACTTTCGGCGCCCACGCGGCGGGCTTCCCCGACAAGCCGGTTCAACTGGTCGTACCCTACTCGCCCGGCGGCATTACCGACAACCTCGCCCGGCTCTACGCCGAACGCCTGCAGGCGTTATGGAAGCAACCCGTGATCGTGGAGAACCGTCCCGGCGCCGGCGGCTCGATCGGCGCCGGCAACGTGGCGCGCGCCCCCGCCGATGGCTACACCGTGCTGCTGGGCAGCGTGGGCATGGTGACCAATGCATTGTTGCTCAAAAAATTGCCCTATGACGCGAATGCGCTCACCCCCTTGGCGCTGGCCGCGCTCGCACCCAATGTGCTCTACGTGCATCCCTCGGTGCCGGCCACCACCACGGCCGAACTCGTCGACTATGCCAAACGCAATCCCGGAAAGTTGTCGTTCGCCTCGTCGGGCGTGGGCTCCAGCCCCCATTTGGCCGCCGAGCTGTTCGCAGCGCGCGCCGGTATCGACGTGCTGCAAGTGCCTTACGGCGGCACCGGCCCGGCCCTCGCCGACTTTCTGGGCGGCCAGGTCAACGCCTACTTCGACACCATGCAATCGATGTCTTACGCCAAGAGCGGCAAGATTCGCGCGTTGGCGGTCACCACATCGAAGCGACTGGCCGACGAGCCGGGCTTGCCCACCGTCGAGGAATCCGGGGTCGCACCCGGCGTCGTGTCGAGCAGCTGGTTTGGCTTCTTCCTGCCCAGCACCACACCACCGGCCACCCAAGCCACCTTCGCGGCGGCCCTGGCGGAAGTCTCGCGCGACCCCCAGGTGCAATCGCGGCTCAAGGCGCTCGGCGTCGTCCCCGACTTTCGTGACCAGCAGGCCTTCACGGCGTTCGTGAAAGACGAAGCCGTCAAATGGGAGGATGTCATCCGGACACAAAGAATTTCGATTCAGTGAACAGGGGTAAGGGTGCTGGCCGAGAGATTTAAGCAAATGTTAAGGTGATCGGCCACGAAAAATAGACCGACCGAGAGAAGCCCCAATGACGTCCCCTAGCCAGACCGGCGCCGGTACACCGCCGCCCGGCGCGCCCGATCACACGCCTGATCCCGCACCCAAATCCTCTCTCAATCCTCCCGTGTTCTACACCTCGGCTGCCCTCGTGCTGCTGCTGGTCGCCTTTGCCGTGATCGCGCCCGACACCGCCGCGCGCGTCTTCGGCAGCACACAGGATTGGATCCTCACCAACGCGAGCTGGTTCTACATTCTCACCGTGGCCATCGTCCTGGTGGTCACCGTGTTTCTGGCGATCAGCCGCTACGGCGACATCAAGCTGGGGCCGGACCACAGCGAACCCGACTACCGCAACCTGGCCTGGTTCGCGATGCTGTTTTCCGCCGGCATGGGCATCGGCATCATGTTCTTCGGCGTGGCCGAGCCCGTGATGCACTTCATCGAGCCGCCAATCGGCGAGCCTGGCACCGCCATCGCCGCCCGCGAAGCCATGAAGCTGACGTTCTTTCACTGGGGCCTGCATGCCTGGGCGTTGTATGCCATCGTCGCGCTGATCCTGGCATTCTTCAGCTACCGCCACGGCCTGCCGCTCACGCTGCGCTCGGCGCTCTTTCCCATCATCGGCAATCGCATCCACGGACCCATCGGTCATGCTGTCGATATCTTCGCCATCATCGGCACCGTACTCGGCGTGGCCACCTCGCTCGGGCTCGGCGTGGAACAGATCAACAGCGGCCTGAACCACCTGTGGGGCGTACCGATCAGCACAACCACGCAGATCATCCTGATCGTGGTCGCCTGCGGTTGCGCCACACTATCGGTTGCCAGCGGCCTGGACAAAGGCATCAAGATTCTGTCGGAGCTCAATCTCGGGCTTGCCGCCATCCTGATGCTGTTCGTACTTATCGCCGGTCCCACCGTATTCATTCTGCAGACCTTCGTGCAGAACACCGGCGGGTATCTGTCGGAGATCGTCAGCAAGACCTTCAACCTGTACGCCTACAACCCCACGGACTGGATCGGCGGCTGGACCCTGTTCTACTGGGGCTGGTGGCTCGCGTGGTCGCCCTTCGTGGGCATGTTCATCGCGCGCATCTCGCGTGGCCGCACCATCCGAGAATTCATCTGCGGCGTCCTGTTCGTGCCCGCCGGCTTCACCCTGTTCTGGATGACGGTGTTCGGCGACTCGGCGTTGCACATGATCCTGATCGACGGCGCCAAGGATCTTGCCGCCACGGTCGATGCCAACACGTCGCTCGCGCTCTTCGCCTTCCTCGAAAAGCTGCCGTTCAGCTCGATTGTGAGTGTGCTGGCGATCGTCATGGTGATCGTGTTCTTCGTCACCTCGGCTGATTCAGGCGCACTGGTCGTCGACCTCCTGGCTTCCGGTGGCCGCGAAGGCACGCCGATGTGGCAACGCGTGTTCTGGTCGCTCTCGATGGGCGCCGTCGCGATCGCGCTGCTGCTCGCCGATGGCCTGACAGCCTTGCAGACTGCCACCATTGCCAGCGCGTTGCCATTCTCGGTGATTCTGCTGCTGTCGATCTGGGGGCTATTCAAGGCGCTCAAGCTCGATGCCACCAAGCGCGGCATCCGCTATCAATCGCTCACGCTGTCGCGCCCTGCCGGCGCAAGCGATATGTCGTGGCAACGCCGGTTGCGCAACATCGTGATGATGCCGCGCCGCACGCATGTGGTGCGCTTCATCGCCGATACGGTGCGCCCGGCGTTCAACGATGTGGCCGAAGCCTGGCGCAAGGAGGGCTACACGGTCACCGTATCCGAACCCGAAGAAGAAGCCGCCGAGATCGTGGTATCGCACAACGATTTGCTGGACTTCACCTACGCCGTGCATGCTGAAGAGCACACGCGCCCCAGTCTCAGCGCACGCGATCACGCCAAACTGGACGACGACGCCAAGTACTTCCGCGCCGAAGTTCACTTGCGCGAAGGCGGCCAGGACTACGACATCATGGGCTGGACCCGCGACGACGTGATCGGCGACATCCTCGATCAGTACGAACGCCACCGCCACTACCTGCACGTGGTGCGATAGCGCCTGGACTGGGCGCACGCCGCAAGCGAGAGAATCGCTTTGACGTGCCACCGGACAAGCGTCGATCAGGATGGCCCATCGGGCCATCCTTTTTTTATCGCACCTGAAACCCCGCGCCCACCGGATCGTTGCGATCGATCACCCAGCGTGCCGTGCCCAGGATGCTGGCCGTGCCTTTCACGGTGGGCCGCACCGCGCGCGTGCCGGCCAGATCCACTTCGCCCAGCAGGCAACCCTCGAACGTGCCGCTACCCAGCAATCCTTCCGACAGGATCGGTTGATTCAGCCCCATCTTGCCGCGCGCCTCGAACATCGCCATCATCGCGCTGGTGCCCGTGCCGCCGGGCGAGCGATCGAGCTGGCCGTGGCTGAACACGTGCACATTCTTGTAGAACGCGCCCTCGATCGTGGCGGGATGCCAGAACGTGACAAAGTTCAGATTGTTGATATGTGCCTCGGTTGGGTGCTGGATGCGATGTTGCGCATTGAGCTGGTCGCGCACCATCAAGCCCAGGCGCGCCAGCTCGGAGCCGTTCTCCGGCGAGATGCGCAAGGCGCAGTTCGTCAGATCGACGATGCCGAAGTAGTTGCCGCCCCACACGATGTCGGCTTTCAGATCGCCGTACTCGGGCAGCGTGACCGGCAGGTCCTGCGCTTCGACGTAAGCCGGCACGTTCTCGAAACGCGTCCACAAAATCTCGTCGCCTTCGGACTTCACTTCCGATACCACGAGCCCTGCCGTCGTCTCGAAACGGATCTTGGTCAGCCCATCCGGGCTGCGCGGCACCAGGCCCAATGCCACCATCGCCATGCTGACGGCGATCGTGCCGTGGCCGCACATGTGCGAGTACTGGCTGCCGTCGATATAGATCAGGCCGGCATCGAACTCGGGGCCGGACGGCGGCGTGAGAAACACGCCGAACATGTCGTTATGGCCGCGCGGTTCGCGCATCAGCGCGCAGCGCAGCCAGTCGTAGTTGGCCTCGAGAAACGCGCGCTTCTCGAGAATGCTCGAGCCGGCGGGATACGGAATACCGCTATGGACGATGCACAACGGCTCGCCTTCGGTATGGGTATAGATGACGTCGAACGCGTCTTGCTTGCGCATGACCAGGTGCTCCAGAAGAAGGTGGGTAGAAAAAGACGGGGTTATTTGCGCTCAGACAGCATGTCCAGGCCAACGGTCAAATCCAGGATGACGATCGCCAATACCGCGACCACGATGGTCGCGCCGGACACCGCGGCAATCGTCGGGTCGATCGTGTACTGCACGTAATTGAAGAGCTTCACGGGGATGGTGTTGAGATCCGCCGTGGTGTTGAAGATCGACAGCTCGACGTTGATCCACGACGAGATGAACGCGAAGATCGAGCCGGTCACGATGCCGGCACGAATTTGCGGCAACGTCACCAGGAAGAATGTCTGCAGCGGATGCGCGCCAAGGTCGGACGACGCTTCTTCCAGCGCTCGTTGCTCGGGCGAAAGCAGCGCAAAGGTCGATCGCAATACGAACGGCGCCACGATCACGGTGTGCCCGATCAGCAACGCCAGAAAGCTGCGCGTCAGACCGAAGTAGCCGCCGAACTGCAGCAATGCGGCACCCAGCACGATATGCGGCAACACAAGCGGCGACATCAACAGGGCCGACATCGCGGCCTTGCCCGGAAAGTCGTAACGCGCCAGCGCAAGGGCCGCAGGTACCGTCATCAGCACGGCGATCAGCGTGGCCGCCATGGCAAGCAGCGAGCTGGTCACGAAGGCCGACACATAACTCGCGTCGCCCAGCATCTGCCGGTACCAGTCAGATGTCCAACCTTGCGGCGGGAACGTGAGATAAGGCGTGGTGGTGAACGAGGCGCCCATGATCACCACGAGCGGCAGCACGAGATAGATCAACAACGCCCACGCCACCAGCCGAACGAGCCATCGCACGATCATCGCGCACTCCCCGCCGGCACACCGATCCGGCCCGCCACCGCAACCATGATCAACGTGAACACCAGCAATACGATGCTGAGCGCACCGCCATAATGAAAGTCGAACACGCTGCTGTACTGCTGGAAGATCAGCATCGACAGCACCGAGATGCGGCCGCCGGACAGCAACGCCGGGGTGACATACGCGCTCACCGCCAGCGTGAACACCATGATGGCGCCGGCCACCACGCCTGGCAGCGTCAACGGAAACGTGACGTGCAGGAACGTCGCTGCCGGGCTCGCCCCCAGATCGGAGGACGCCTGTTCGCAGGCGGGATCCACCCGCGCAAGCGCATTGCCCACCGCCAGCACCACGAAAGGCAGCAGCACGTACACCATGCCGATCAGAATGCCGAGTTCGGTGCCGAGAAACCGCATCGGCCGATCGATCACGCCCACGCCCATGAGCGCATCGTTGACCATGCCATTGCGGCCCAGCATCACCATCCACCCGAACGAGCGCACGATGTTGCTGGTGAACAGCGGCACCACGAGCACGATCACGCATACCCGTCGCCACCACGGCCACTGCACGATGCGCACCAGATACCAGGCCAGCGGATAGCCGAGCAGGATGCAGATCGCCGTGGTGGCCAGGCCAATGCGAAACGTCACGGCAATCACGTCCCAGTGATAGCGGTCCGCCAGAATATGCGCGTAATTTGCGAACGTGAGCCCGCCTGCAGCCTGTGTGAGGCTGGCCACGGCCACCACACTCAACGGCGCAAGGAAAAACGCCGCGAAAAACAGCAACGGCACGCCCAGCAACCACAGCGGGGTGTAGCGGCGTGCCATCACTGTGCTCCGCCGATCAGATGAAGCTGCGCGGGATCGAAGGCAAGGCGTACTGTGTTGCCTGCCACCACGTCTTCGGGCGCGGCGCCGGCCAGTCGCGCGGTGAGCGTTTGATCGTCCACGCGAACATGCACCAGCGTATGGCTGCCGATGCGAATGACATCGGTGATCACCCCATGCAGGGCCGTTTCACCTGTGGGCGTTGCGCCGGGCGCGACCACACTCAACGCGATGTCTTCGGGGCGCAACACCGCCATGCCGGACGGCGCATCCAGCGCTTGCGCGCAGGGGAACACGGCGCCTTGCAACATCAACGTGATCGCGGCCTCGCCGGGCACGCGCCGATACGGCAGCAGGTTGGCCTCGCCGATGAACTCCGCCACGAACTGCGTGGCCGGAGCGCGGTAGATCTCGGGGCCTTGGCCGATCTGCTCGATGCGGCCCGCATGCATCACCACGATGCGGTCAGCCATGGTCATGGCTTCTTCCTGATCGTGCGTGACGAACACGAACGCAATCCCCAGGCTCTCCTGCAGATGCTTGAGCTCCAGTTGCATGCGGCGGCGCAGCTTCAAATCGAGCGCCGACAACGGCTCGTCCAGCAACAGCAGTTTGGGTTCGTTGACGATGGCGCGCGCCAGCGCTACGCGCTGCTGTTGGCCGCCCGACATCTCACGCGGATAGCGCGCCCCCATATCCGGCAGTCCGACCATGGCGAGTGCATCACGCGCCTTCTCATGCGCCTGGCGTTTGGACAAGCCATGCCGGCGCGGCCCGTAGGCCACATTGTCGAGCACGTTCAAATGCGGAAACAGCGCATAGTTCTGAAAGACGGTATTGAGCGGACGGCGGTGCGCCGGCAAACGGCTCACGTCCTGCCCGGCGATCGCAATGCGGCCGGCATCCGGCGCGAGAAACCCGGCAATGGCCCGCAGCAGCGTGGTCTTGCCGCAACCGCTGGGGCCGAGCAATGCGATGAACTCGCCCTGCTCGACGGTCAGATCGACGCGATCCAATGCCGTGTGCGCGCCGAAGCGCTTGCACACGCCGTCAATGCTCAATATCGCTGCCATCGTCCGCCCCGATCAGCGCTTGCGCGCCACTTGGCGGTTCCACGCGTCGGTGATTTCCGCCCGGCGCGCATTGACCATATTCCAGTCGAGCAAACTCAAGTCCGCAATCGAGCCGCCCACGCCCCACGGCAGCTTGCGCGCCACATAGTCCGCCACCTTCACGTTCTTGACCGCCGGACCGAGATAGAGCTTCGTGGCGAGGCATGCCGACGCTTCGGGCGTCAACGCGGTATCGATGAAGCGCTGGGCGGCGGCGCGGCGCGGCGATCCCTTGACCAGATGCAAGCGGGCGTCCGTGGCCCACACGCCTTCCTGCGGCACCGTGAAACCGATCGGCAAGCCTTTATCGATCAGGTCCCACGCGCCCACGTTGAAGTGCGCGCCAATAACGGCTTCGCCCGATTGATAAGCGTTGGTGGCCGCGCCCGAGCTATCGAAAAACAAGGCGGTATCCAGCGCAGCGATCTTCTTGTAGAGCGGTGTCAGATCCGCCGGATCGTTGCCCCACACCTTGGCCAGGAAGAACACGAACGGCACGCCCGACGAATTGGACGGCGACGGAATCGCGATGGCGCCGGCATACTCCGGCTTCCACAAATCCTTCCAACTCTTGGGCGGCGTTTTGACTTCCTTGGTGCTGTACGTCAATCCCAGGGCGTAGTAGCCGGAGCCCACCGCAAACGCATCGGCGCCTTGCTTGTACACCGCCTGATCGACCACGTTCGCCAGATTGGGAATGCCCTGCACATCCAGCGTATCGAGCACGCCTGCCTGCTGTGCAAGTTCGCTGATGCCCCCATCCATCCAGGCCACATCGATCGTCGGCGCGGACTTCTGCTGCTGCAACTTGGCCAGCGTCGTCGTGGACGTGCCCACTTCCGGCGTGACGGCGATGCCGGTGGCTTTCGTGAACGGGTCGGCCACGCACGCTTTGAACGCGTCGCCCCAGTTGCCGCCATACCAGGCCACGGTGATGCGGTTGTCCTGCGCGACAGCCGTGCCGCCGACGGTCAAACCGGCCGCCAACGCGGTGGCCAGCAGGGTGCTGCGAAGGTGTACGGGTAATGCCATGACGTTTTCCCCTTGTGCGTGGTCATTCGGATACACAGGCACATCTTGCGCTGCCGACACACGGCAAGCTTGAAATGCGTGGTCATAAAATTGAATAATTGCGTCATGATGATCGCCAGCGCCGGTACGACGGGCTTCGCGCCCCGCGAAGACGCGCATTTCGAGGGAAAACCCGAACTTTCGATCGGGTTGATTCTGCTCGATCAGTTCACCCTGGCGGCATTCTCCGGCCTGGTGGACGTGCTGCGGCTGGCAGGCGACCATGGCGGGCGCAGCCGGCAGATCCACACCGCGTGGCGCGTGATGAGCTGGGACGGCAAACCGCGCCGTTGCAGCGCCGGCATCGCCCTCGACGTGGACGGCGCGCTGCCTGCCGATCCCGAACGCTTCGACTACATCGCCATCTGCGGCGGTAACGACTATCCCAATATCCATCTGCCGCCGGTGCTGGCCGAGTGGCTCAAGCTCGCCGCCGCACGGCGCGTGCGCATGCTGGGCATCTGCACCGGCACCTTCGCGCTGGCGCAAGCGGAGCTGCTCGGTTCGCGGTCGGTGTGCGTGCACTGGAATGTGCTGGATGCCTTTCGCGCGCGCTTTCCGCGCACGCCCGCCGTGGTCGACCGCCTCTTCATCGACGAAGGCGATCTCATCACGTGCGCAGGATCCACGGCCGCCATCGATCTCGGGCTGTATCTCATCGACCGCCACTGCGGCCGCGACAAGGCACAACAAGCGGTGCGGCACATGATGCTGCAAGGCATCCGTCCCGCCCGCGTGCCGCAAGCCCATTTCTACAACGACCTCACGGGCATCGAAGACATGCGCGTGCGCCAGGCCGCCCACTACATCGAGCAACGGGTGGATAATCCGCCCTCACTGGACGCGATCGCGCGGTATGTGGGTGTGGGCCGCCGCCAGCTCGAACGGGCCTTCAAGCAGGCCATGGGCGTCACACCGATGGCGTTCCAGCGCGACATGCGGCTCGCCTACGCTCATTGGATGCTGCACCACAGTGCCGCCAACATCACCCAGATCGCGCTCGACTGCGGCTTTTCCGATGGCGCCCATTTCTCGCGCGAATTTCGCACCCGCTACGGCCTCTCGCCCCGGCAGTTTCAACGCAACAGGACCGTGCCCGCATGATCGATCTGCGCAATATCGAAACCTTTTACTGGGTCGCCACGCTGGGCACCTTCAGCGCGGCCTCCGAAAAACTCAACACCACGCAGCCCACCATCTCGCAACGCATTGCCGCGCTCGAGAAGGATCTGGGTGTGCGCCTGTTCGATCGCGATGCCCGTGGCGTCAAGCTCACGGCCAAGGGCCACGAACTGTTGTCGCACGCCGAACGCATGCTGCAGGGCCGCAGCGACATGATCCAGGCTGCGCGTGAGGAGAACGTGTTCACCGGCACGATCCGGATCGGCGTGGCCGAGACCATCGTGCAAACCTGGCTCTCAGCCCTGATCGAACAAATCCACGCCACCTACCCCGCGCTGGTCATCGAAATCGAAGTCGACACCACCCATGTGCTGCGTTCGCATCTGCAGTCCCGCAGCATCGATCTGGCCTTCCTGATGGGACCGGTGCTCGAGGCACGGGTCGAGAACGTGCCGTTGTGCACGTACCCGTTGGCCTGGGTGGCGAGTCCCTTGCTGGATCTGGGCCCGGAGCCCTTGACGCTGGACCGGGTGGGACGACTACCCATCATCACCTATCCGTCCAACAGCAAACCCTATCAAGCCGTGCGCGACATGTTGACCACCGCCGGTATCCACAAGCCGCGCATGTACGGCAGTGCCTCGCTGTCGATGGTGGTGCGGATGACCCAGGATGGCATGGGCACCAGTGTGATTGCGCCGATTTTTCTCGGCAAGGAACTGGCCAGCGGCGAGTTGCGCATTCTGAACGTGGATGCCGGCCCATTGCCCGAGCTGAGTTTTACCGCCACCTGGATTTCCGGTCCCGACAGCCATGCGATCCGCGTCATCGCCGAACTCGCGCAGCGTGTTGCCAACGCTGCCGCACACTAGGACTTTCCCTTAGCCGATCCGCTTTGGCAGCGCCCAGGCAAATGCCGGGCGAAGCTGGCTCAACGTCCTGGACCCGCGCCAGTCAACGCTATGCGGCAGGTCCTACACCCCGACGCACACAGCCATAAGAGAAATTTATACCCCCGCATGCGTACGAACAATTGGACGCTATGGCGAGGGCTGGGATGCAATGCGTTACAGAGCCATATCGAAATAGCCAGATTCCAAGGGGTTGGCCGATACCGCGCGGTATCGGATCTGGACTTGATCGCCTATGCCATCCAGCGCGCGCCGTGTACGGGCACCCCGCGCGCTCATGACATCCCGTCCTCAGGAGCATCGTCCCAATGAAGAAGCATCTCGTTTTTGCCGCCGTCGCCGCCTCGCTGGTTGCCGGCAGCGTGTCGGCCCAAGACCTGCCCAAGACGCAATTGCGCATTGTCGGCGGCTTGAGCAATCTGACCGCCTACAACGATTACGAGCGTCCGTTCTGGACCAAGACGATCCCCGAACTGTCGAAGGGTCAGGTCACCGCGGAAATCAAGGGCTTCAATGAAATGGGCCTGAAAGGCCCGGAATTGATGCGTTTGATGTCGCAAGGCGTGATCGAATTCGGTACCGCCACGCTGTCGTACTTCGCCAGCGATAACCCGATCAACGAAGCCATCGATCTGGCCGGTCTCGCGCCCGATGTGAAAACGGCCCGTGCGGTTACGAAGTCGTTCGAACCCGTCTATGCCAAGTTCTACGGTGACGGCGCCAAGGTGAAGCTGCTGGGCATCTCGACCTACCCCGCGCAGGTGCTGTTCTGCAACGCCACGATCACCGGCCTGGCCGACATCAAGGGCAAGAAAGTGCGCACCAGCAGCCGCACCACGGCTGAGTTCGTCGAAGCGCTGGGCGGTTCGAGCGTGACCATGGCTTTCGGTGAAGTCGTGCCGGCCCTGCAGAACAAGGTCGTCGACTGCGCCATCACCGGTTCGCTCTCGGGCTATTCGGCCAAGTGGTACGAAGTGTCGACGCACTTGGTGGCCCTGCCCATCAACTGGAACCAGCAGATCCACGCCGTCAACCAGAAGGCTTGGGACAAGCTGGATCCGAAGGTGCAGGCGTTCCTGCAAACGAACGTGACCAAGCTGGTCGACGACATCTGGGACGGCGCCGCGCGTCAAACCCAGGAAGGCTACGACTGCAACACGGGCGCGGCCGCCTGCACGCTGCCGGTGAAGGGCAAGATGAAACTCGTCGAACCCAGCGATGCCGATCGCGCGTTGCTCAAGAAGGTGCTGCAAGAGTCGGTGTTGCCGAAGTGGGCAGCCCGTTGCTCGGCAGACTGCGTCACGGACTTCAACGCCACCGTCGGCAAGACGGTGGGTTTGACGGCCAGCAAGTAAAGGCATGACGACGCCGGGTCATCGTTTGGCCCGGCGTCACGCAGTATCGCGCACCGGCCACGCCGGTACGCCCTGAAGCCGCCATCGCCGCGGCGCTGTACGACACCCATCGCATCATTCGCATTACCGACCAACGCGGCATTTCTGCCCAGAGGTTCACACATGACCACATCCCCTCGTTTTCAGACGCTCGCGCGCCTGCTGCGCCTGGCCGAATCGCTCTCACGCGGTGCAGTCTGGGTAGGCGGCGGCCTCACGATCGCCAGCGTCCTGCTCATTTCCTTCGACGTGCTGGCGCGCAAATTCTTCGGTTTCAATACCGGTGGCGCCGATGAACTATCGAGCTACGCCTTCGCGATCAGCACCTCCTGGGCACTGGCCTTCGCCACCCTGCAGCGCGCGAATGTGCGCGTAGACGTGATCTACCAATACTTCCCCGTTCGCATTTCAGCGCTTCTGGACTGGATCGCGCTCGTCGCACTCGGCGTCTTCATGGTGTTCCTCACGTTCTACGCCTATGAAGTTGCACTGACGTCACTGCAGGAAAAAGCCGCCGCCAACACGCCGCTGGCCACACCGCTCTGGATTCCGCAGGGCCTGTGGGTGCTGGGTCTGGCGTGGATGTGCGTGGTGGTGGCGCTCATGCTGTTGCGCGCCTCCGCCGCACTGGTCACCGGTGATGTCGCGCTGGTCAAGGAAATCTGCGGCGTGCGTTCTTCACAGGAAGAAGCCGAAGAAGAGGCCGCCGCCGGCGAACGTATGGTCAAAGGAGAACCGGCATGATCGCCACCGCACTCACTCTATTGCTCGTCCTGATTGGACTGAGTATCCCCGTAGGCGCCGCGCTCGGCGTACTCGGTCTGCTGCTCGACCCGATGTTCTCGATGCTGCCGCTCACGCGCGCCATCGGTGAAATCTCGTGGAGTTCGAACAACGAGTTCCTGCTCGTCGCCATTCCGCTCTTCATCATGTTGGGCGAGGTATTGCTGCGCGCCGGCTTCGCAGAGCGCATGTACTCTGCCATGAGCTTGTGGCTATCGTGGCTGCCGGGCGGACTGATGCACGCCAACATCGGCGCCTCCACGTTGTTCTCGGCGACCTCGGGTTCGAGCGTGGCCACCGCCGCCACAGTAGGCACGGTCGCCATTCCACAGATCAAGAAGTACGGCTACAACGAGCCGCTGTTCCTGGGCAGTCTAGCAGCCGGCGGCACCTTGGGCATCCTGATTCCGCCGTCGATCAATCTCGTCATCTACGGCGTGCTCACCAATTCGTCGGTGCCCAAGCTGTATCTGGCCGGCATCATTCCCGGCTTCGCGATGGCGCTGCTCTTCATGTTGACGGTGATCTTCGCCTGCGTCGCCAAACCGCACTGGGGTGGCAAGAAAATCCACGCGACCTGGGGCCAGCGTTTTGCCAGTCTGGTTCATTTGGCGCCGCCGCTGGGCATCTTCTTCCTGGTCGTCGGTTCCATCTATGCCGGTTTGGCGACGCCCACGGAAGCGGCTGCGCTGGGCGTGCTGGGTGCATTGATTCTCGCCGCCTGGTTCCGCCGCCTGACCTGGAACATGCTGCGCGAAGCGATCGAAGGCACGATGAAGTCGACCGCGATGATCATGCTGATCGTGATTGCGGCGAGCTTCCTGAATTTCGTGATGTCGGCCACGGGCCTGACGGATGCGCTCACTCAGTCGATCACCGGCCTGGGCCTGTCGCCGGGCATGATGCTGCTCATCATCATCGTGTTCTATCTGGTGCTGGGCTGCTTCATGGAAACGCTGTCGATGATGATCACCACGATCCCCATCGTCGCACCCATCATGATCGCGCTGGGCTACGACCCCATCTGGCTCGGCATCGTCATCATCGTGCTGGTCGAAGCGGCTTTGATTACGCCGCCGGTCGGCCTGAACCTCTTCGTCGTGCAGAGTCTGCGCAAGAGCGGCCCGATGAGCGCCGTCATCGTCGGCAGCCTGCCGTTCGTCGCCGCCATGTTCGTCATGCTGGCGCTGCTGGCCTTCTTCCCCGATATCGCGCTGTGGTTGCCGCGCGTGTTCGGTTGATCACTCGTTTCAGAACATTCTTTTAGCAGAGCCTCACATGAAAGTAGCCTTCAACATCATCGGCACCGACAGCCGCATCGAAACCGACATCGCCAACGTGGTCGTGGCCGGCTGGGCCGGGCGCGACCGCGATGCGATCGAGCATCACATCGAAGAACTGGCCGCCATCGGCGTGCCGCGTCCCAGCACGGTGCCGCTGTACTACCGCATCGCCGATAACCAACTCACCCAGGCCGCCAAGCTGCAAGCGGTGGGCGGCGAATCGTCGGGCGAGATCGAAACGTTCGTGTTCACGGTCGACGGCGTCATGTACGTCAGCATCGCCTCGGACCACACCGACCGCAAACTCGAATCGCACAGCGTTGCGCTCTCCAAGCAGTTGTGCGTGAAGCCTCTGGCAAGCGACGCCTGGAAGTTCGACGACGTGGCCGACTACTGGGACGAGCTCGTCATCCGTTCGTATATCGAAGAAAACGGCGTGACCGTGCTGTATCAGGAAGGCACCCTGGCGTCGCTGCAATCGCCGCTGGATCTGATCGCCGGCTACACGGGCGGCGCGCGCACGTTGCCCGAAGGCACCGGCATGACGTGCGGCACGGTGGGCGCCATCGGTGGCATTCGCCCCGCCGCGGCGTTTACGATGGAGCTTCACGACCCGCGCCGCGACCGCACCCTGCGCCACGCCTACCGGGTTGAATTCCTCCCTGAAATCGCCTGAGCCCGTTGCCACCATGACCCTGCTTCCGACGCTTAACGACCTCTCCGCCTCGCTTCTTTCCGGCAGCACCACCGCCGCGGCGCTCGCCAACAACGCGATCACGCGCGCCACCGATCCGTTCGGCGAAGGCGAGCGCGTGTTCGTCGAGGTCTACGCCGAGCAAGCGCGCGCCAGCGCTGCTGCTGCAGATACCTTGCGCGCGGCCGGTCTGCGCCGCTCGCCCATTGATGGGCTGCCGATCTCGATCAAGGACTTGTTCGACTACAAGGGCAGCATCACCAAGGGCGGCTCGGTCGCGCTGGATGACGCGGCACCGGCCACGGCCAACGCGGTCGTCGTCGATCGTCTGCTCGCGGCGGGCGCGGTCATCGTGGGTCGCACCAATATGACCGAGTTCGCGTACTCGGGGCTGGGCATCAATCCGCACTACGGCACGCCGCGCAACCCGTGGGACCGTGCCACCGGGCGCATTCCCGGCGGGTCGTCCTCCGGCGCCGCGATCTCGGTGACCGACGGCATGGCAGCCGCCGGCATCGGTTCCGACACCGGCGGCTCGGTACGCATTCCGTCCGCGCTGTGCGGGCTCACCGGCTTCAAACCCACGGCCCGCCGCGTGTCGATGCAAGGCGTGCAACCGCTTTCGGCCAGCCTGGACTCCATTGGGCCGCTGGCGCCGTCGGTCGCCTGCTGCGCGGTGCTCGACGCCATCCTGGCCGGCGAACCCATTCATGTGCCGCAACCTGCCGCACTGCGCGGCTTGCGGCTCGCGGTGCCGACCACGGTCGCGCTCGACGGCATGGACGACACCGTTGCCGCCGTGTTCAGCGACACGATCGAGAAGCTGCGCGCGGCCGGTGCGCACGTGGACGAGATCGCCATTCCCGCTTTCGCCAAGCTCGCCACCATCAACGCCGCCGGCGGCTTCACCGCGTCGGAAGCGTGGGCGTTCCACCGCAAGTTGATCGGCACGAGCGCCGACCGTTACGACCCGCGCGTGGTGTCGCGCATCAAGCGCGGCGAAGCGATCTCGGCGGCCGACTATATCGACCTGCTGGCCGCACGCCAGGCGTGGGTGGCCGAAGTGTGCGCCACGATCGCCCCGTTCGACGCGTTGATCATGCCCACGGTGCCTATCGTGGCGCCGTCGATCGAGGTGCTGTCCGCTGCCGATGACGCGTACTACGCCGCCAATGGCGCCATCCTGCGCAATCCCACGCTGATCAACTTCCTCGATGGTTGTTCGTTGTCGGTGCCTTGCCACGCCGAAGACGAAGCCCCGGTGGGGATGATGATTTCCGCCTGCGCCGGCGCCGACCAACGCGTACTGGCCATCGGCCTGGCCGTAGAAGACCTGCTGCGCGCCCCCCAACGATAAGGATCCGCATGACCGCCCACACTGCCATTGCCCCCGCCTACCAGGCACGTCTCGATGCACGCGCAGGCCGGTTGTCCGGCCCCACCGCGAACCTCGCACCGGGCAATGTGCAGGCCAACCTGGCGATCCTGCCGCGCGACCTGGCGGCGGATTTCCTGCGCTTCTGCCAGCGCAATCCCAAGCCCTGCCCCGTGCTGGCGGTATCGGAGCCCGGTGATCCCTCCTTGCCCGACTTGGGCATGGACATCGATATCCGCACCGACATCCCACGCTATCGCGTGTGGCATGACGGCGAGCTCGTGGCCGAACCCACCGACGTACGCGATATCTGGCGCGACGATCTGGTGTCGTTTCTGATCGGGTGTTCGTTTTCGTTCGAAGAAGCCATGCTCGACAACGGCCTGCCGGTACGGCACATCGAACAGGGCTGCAATGTGCCGATGTATCGCACGAATATCGCGACCCGAGCGGCGGGGCCGTTCTCGGGTCCGCTGGTGGTCTCGATGCGGCCGATGAATGCTGCCGACGCCATCCGCGCGGTGCAGGTCACGTCGCGCTTTCCGTCGGTGCACGGCGCGCCCGTGCATCTCGGCGATCCCGCATTGATCGGCATCCAGGATATTTACCGGCCCGATTACGGCGATCCCGTCGAGATCAAGCCCGGCGAGATGCCAGTGTTCTGGGCCTGCGGCGTGACGCCGCAGTCGGTCGTCGCCGCCACCCGCCCCCCGTTCTGCATCACACATGCACCGGGTCACATGCTGGTCACGGACCTGATCAATAGCCGGCTCGCCGCGCTTTGAATGTCCGGGTCGACGCGGGCGCAGGCTCGCGTCGATGAACGCGCGACCTGGCGGCTTAGCCTGCCTTCGATCATTCGTTTCGGCTTACCGGGCGATCCACGCTCGCGACAGCATCAAGCGGCAGCAATCGTTTGTTGCCGCGCACGGCCCGCATAAAACAGCGCCGCTGCCATCGCTTGCACCGCAGCCGCCACCACAAACACCAGATAAGGCGAGACTGCCGCCGCCTGCAGGCTGCGCAGCATGCCGAATACGGCCGGCGCAAACGCATACGTACCCTGCGATATCGCCACGATCAACGGCACCACGCGGGCCACGTCGGCACGCTCGAACTCGGCCTGCGCAATCAATGGCGGCAACGACGTCGCATTGCCGATGCCCGATCCAAACAACACGACACCCAGCCACAGCAACGCCGGATGGCCGCCCGCCAGCATCAGCACGATCGACCCCACGATCTGAATCGCATAGGCGGTCACCGCCACCATGCGCCGATCCATGCCCGGCGCCAACACCTTACCCACGGCATATCGACCGCCGATCGCGCACAGCGTGGCAAGCGCCATCGCCCACCCGGCCGCCCGCTCACCCACCTGCGGCACCAGAATGGAAAACAGGTGCGCAATCAAACCGATCTGCGCGAAGAGGCCCAGGGCCATGCCGGCAGCCAGGGTGATGAAACGACGGTCGGCCGAGGCGTGCGTAAAGGGCGCCCGCACGATCGCGCCCCGTCCGGTGGATGCCGCACCGGTGGCGGCAAGCACGGCACCATCCGGTTGCTGCCCCAACTGTTCAGGTGTGTAGCGAAACACAAACCGCGCCAATAACGCCATGGCAATCGTCATCACGATGCCCACAAGCGCTGCGGCCCACGCAAAGCCGAACTGCGCGATCAGGCCCACCCACAAGGGCGACATCACGATGCCACCCACGCTTGCGCCGTTGTAGGCCATGCCGAGCGCCGCCGGGCGCTTGACCACGAACCACGGCGCAATCAAAGCGTTGACGGCAGCGGCGCCCAACGCGACCCAGCCCGCGCCGCTCACGGCCGCCGCGACCAAGAGCTGCACGGGGGTGGCGGCCACTGCCCAGCCATACACGCCCAACGCCGTGGCCAGTGCCCCCGCGAACGTGGTCCCGGCCACACCCCAGCGGCGATAGACCTTCGGCAGATTGGCGACCACGAACGCGCCGAGCACGAAATGCAACGTCACCGCCCACGACACAAAGCCCACACTCCATCCCGTGCGCTGGACGACAGCGTGCAGAAAAATCGGCGGCCCGTAGAAGCCCACGCCCCATCCAAATACCGCCAGCACGAACGTGGCGGCGAGAACCTTGTTGCCGAAAAAGGGCGTTGCTGTAGACATCGTTTGCGTCTCTGGAAAAGGATCGTGGATCGCAGTATCCTGGCTTTTTACGTCAACACTTCGGGTTTGAGCGAATCATGGATGCACACCGTACCGATCTCGACGTCGCGGCCATTGCCGCCGCTATCGGCGACCCCGCCCGCGCGCAGATGCTGTGCAGTCTGCTTGACGGCTGCGCCCGCACCGCCACCGAACTTGCCGCATTGGCCGACGTGGGCGCATCTACTGCCAGCGGTCATTTTGCGCGACTGCGTGAACAAGGTCTGGTCGAGATCGCCGTGCAGGGCAAGCATCGCTATTACCGCCTGGCCAATGACGACGTGGCCGCCGCGCTGGAAGCCTTGCTCGTTGTGGCGGGCGTCAAGGGCAAGCCGTTCAAGCCCAGCACGCCCACGGATATGTGCCATGCCCGCACCTGCTACGACCACATGGCCGGCGACATCGGCGTAGGCATCCACGACCGCCTGATCGCCAAGCGCTTTCTCGCGAAGCAGGATCAGGATTACGTGCTCACCCCATCGGGCGAAGCATTCATGCAGGAAATCGGTCTCGACATCGAGACTGCGCAAAAAAAGCGGCGCAGTTTCGCCAAACCCTGCATGGACTGGAGCGCCCGGCGCCCGCACCTGGGCGGCGCGTTGGGCGCAGCACTGCTCACGCACGTGCTGCATCACGGCTGGGTGGAAAAGGATCTCGATTCACGCGTCTTGCGCGTCACGCCCAAAGGCAGCAAGCCGCTGGAAAAACTTTTCGGATTGCCTGCCCGACGCATGGTTTAGCCGGTCAGGATCGCAGCCAGGGGTGCGCACTCTCGACCCATCCCGCCGCAACGCCCGTCGCGGGCGTTGGGTTCTAGTTGCGGCGTAGCAGCCGGCCGCCGAGCTGGTTCACGAGCAACCCGAGCAGCACGATCGCGGCGCCCACCCACTGAATCGTGAGCAGGTGTTCGTCGAACGCCCATGCGGCTGCGGTCAGGCCAACCACCGGCACCAATAACGAAAACGGCGCCACGCGCGCGGCGGCATGGCGCATTAGCAGACGCGTCCATAGCGAATACGCGAGGATGGTCGCGAGCAGCGCCAGATACAGCGCCGACAGGAATGCCGGCCAACCGATGTTCACCACGGATGACCACGCCACATCTGCGCCGTCCATTGCGACGGCGGCGAGTACGAACGGCACGATCGGCGCAGCGCTGCTCCAGATGATGAACGACACGGGGTCATAGCCCGGCGCTGCGCGGCTGGCGATACGCACGATCAGATTGGACGAGGCCCACATGAAGGCCGCGCACAGCGTAAGGACGAAGCCGATCATCGTCATCGCCGCTGGGCCCTGGCCACTCGCCGAAGCGATCACGGCAAGCCCGGTGGCGGCCACGATCAGTCCCAGCCAGTGATGCGCGCGTGCCGGCTCGCGCAACAGCCCCGCCGCCAACATCAATGTGAAAAACGCTTGCGTTTGAATCACCAGCGACGCCATCCCGGCCGGCATGCCCAAGTGGATCGCCGTAAACAAAAACCCGAACTGCCCCACCCCTTGCGCCAGCCCGTACACCACCACCAGCCGCCACGGCACGCTGGGCCGTTTGACGAACAGCATGAACGGCAAGCTCGCCAAGGCGAATCGCAACGCCCCCAGCATCATCGGACTCAAGGTTTGCAGGCCGATCTTCATCACCACGAAGTTCATGCCCCAGACGAGCACGACAACCAGCGCGCACAGATAATCGCGAGCGGTAAAAGGGTGTGAAGCGTTCATGACAAGATGGCCTGAAAAGAAAAACAGCGTCCCGCCACGCAGGAGAAAACGGCGTACCGACCCACAGGTAACAACAGCGTCCAGACCCGAAGTGTGCAGGGTGCGACATGACGAATGCCCGGCAGTATGCGCGCACCGCGCCGAGAACACTTCGTCACTTAGCTAAATGTGAATGCGAGCTGCGCAAAGTGATGCAGGCGGACGCCGCTCCCACGGGCGAACGCCTCTCGCACCGACCTCGCACCGACATCGCATCGACCTCACATCGACCTCGCCCGAACTAGCCCGAACGAGTCCGCAGGCGCCGACGCTTGCCACCGATCACGCCCAAGCTCGCCACCGATCGCGCCCCATTGTTGCCCCAATCAGGCATGATGGCTTGTCAACGCCGTCTCTCAAAGCATGGACGCCGCGCCACCTCATCAAGGACATCATGCCCGCCTGGACACGCAACGATATGCCCTCCCAAGCCGGGCAACGCGCCATCATTACCGGCGCCACTGGCGGCCTGGGTTTCGAGACCGCGCTCGCGTTGGCGCAAGCGGGCAGTGCAGTGGTACTGGCCGCGCGCGATCCCGCCAAGGGCGCCGATGCGTTGGGGCGACTGCGCGCAGCCTGTCCCGGCGCCGACGTTCACTTTGCGCGGCTCGACCTCGCCAGTCTCGCCTCGGTTCGCGCCTTCGCTCAAACCGAGATCGATCGGGGTCGGCCGTTGGATCTCTTGATCAACAACGCCGGCGTGATGGCGCTCCCCACGCGTCGGGTCACCGAAGACGGTTTCGAGATGCAGATGGGCACGAACTATCTTGGCCACGTTGCACTCACCGCTGCCTTGCTACCCGCCTTGCGCGCAGCGCCGGCGCCACGTGTCGTCTCCTTGAGCAGCCTGGCGCACCGCGGCGCACACATCAAGGAGCGCGATCTGCAGGCGGCCAAGCGCTACACCCCTTGGGGGGCATATGGGCAGTCCAAGCTTGCGATGCTGATGTTTGCGCTCACGCTGGAACGCCAAAGCGCCGCGCACGGGTGGGGGATCGCCAGCAATGCCGCCCACCCCGGCCTGGCGACCACCGACCTTTTCACCAGCGGACCGGGCCGCCGAGGAATCGGCAACCGGCTGATGCAGCGTGCACTGCCTTTTTTCGGCCACAATGCGGCCAGCGGCGTGCTCCCGGTGTTGTATGCCGCGACCGCCCCTGAAGCGGCCGGGGGTGGCGGTTACTACGGGCCGGCGGGGTGGTTCGAAATCAAGGGGCCGCCCGCCAAAGCCCGCGTGGCGTCGGCGGCAGCCGACACCGCCGCAGGCGCGCGCCTGTGGCGTCAGGCTACCGCGCTCACCGGCGCAATCTGGCCGGATTGAACGGCAGCAGGCCGCCGGCGCCACGATTCAAGTGTGTACGTCATATCAACCGCTATACTGAACCGATCGCGGATGCCGGCGCTTACTCATTGCCATGCCGAAAAATAAAACTTCTCCTGCGTCCAACACACCGGACTACCAATTTTCCGAACAGGTCGGGCATCTATTGCGGCGCGCGTATCAGCGCCATGTAGCACTGTTTCAGCAAACGATTCCCGACTCGCAACTCACCGCCGCGCAATTCGTGGCGCTCTGCGCCGTGCGCGACAACGGCGCCTCGTCGTTGAGCGACATCGTGCGCGTCACAGCTATCGACCAGGCCACGGTTCGCGGCGTGATCGAACGGTTGAAGTCGCGCGCGCTGCTCGCGGTGTCGCATGACCCCGCCGACCGCCGTAAAGTGCTGGTGACGCTCACGCCGGCCGGACGTTGCGTGATCGACGACGTCGTGCCGTTTGCTCACGACATCACCGAAGCCACGTTCGGCAATCTGAACCCCGCCGAGCGCGTCGCCATCGTTTACCTGCTGCGAAAGATGAGCGGCGCGGACGATCTGGCCGCCTCGCGTCACGACGGCGACACTGGCGAAGACGCGTAATTCCAACCTAGGGAAAACACTGAGCGAATAGAGTGTAAACGCTCTTTTCACCACTCAATTCCCGAAGGTATCCGGCCCACACCTGCGCACACCCCCGGTATTGCAGATCATCAGTAAGCCACTGATTTAACGCTGTTTAGGGTATTCCCCAACCCCATTTAGGCGGCATGGCGCATCGCACCACACACCCACGGGTTGCCCCTATTCCCATCGATAAATTGAGTGTGTACACTTTATCGAAAATCAGCTTCGCACTTAGCCGGGCGACCGGTCGTGGTGACATGCAACAACGTCCAAGGGGAATACATGAACGGCCGCATTCGCTTCACCCTATTGCTGTCCGCCGTCGTCGCAGCAATGCCGCTGTCGAGCGCGACAGCACAAAATGCCACGATCAAGATCGGCGAGATCAACAGCTACAAAGCGCAGCCTGCGTTTCTGGGCCCTTACCGCAAAGGCATGCAACTGGCGCTGGACGAAGTCAACGAAGCCGGTGGCGTCAATGGCAAGAAGCTCGAGCTCATCATCCGCGACGACAATGCCACGCCTGGCGATGCCGTGCGCGCGGCCGAAGAGCTGATCTCGCGCGAACGCGTGGATATGCTGACGGGCTCGTTCCTGTCGCATATCGGCCTGGCGCTCACGGATTACGCCAAGGAAAAGAAAGTCTTCTTTCTGGCGAGCGAGCCGCTCACCGACAAGATCACCTGGGAAAACGGCAACCGCTATACGTTCCGCCTGCGCACCTCGACCTACATGCAGGTCGCGATGCTCGTGCCCGAAGCCCTGAAGATGAAGAAGAAGCGTTGGGCCATCGTGTATCCCAACTACGAATACGGTCAATCCGCCGTATCGACCTTCAAGACATTGATGAAGGCCGCCCAGCCCGACGTCGAGTTCGTCTCCGAGCAAGCCTCGCCACTGGGTAAAGTGGATGCGGGCAGCGTGGTCCAGGCGCTGGAAGACAGCAAGCCCGACGCCATCTTCAATGTGCTTTTTGCCGCGGACGTGACCAAGTTCGTGCGCGAAGGCAGCACCCGTGGCCTCTTCAAGGATCGCCCGGTGGTGAGCGTGCTCACCGGGGAGCCGGAATACCTCGACACCTTCCGTGACGAAGTCCCCGAAGGCTGGGTCGTCACCGGCTACCCGTGGCAAACCATCGAAACGCCCGAACACCAGGCGTTCCTGAAAAGCTACCAGGCCGCGTTCAAAGAGTATCCGCGCCTGGGCTCGGTGGTCGGCTACAGCGCCATCAAATCGCTGGCAGAAGGCATCAAACGCGCCGGCTCCACGGATACCGAAGCGATGATCAAAGCCTTCCAGGGGCTGAAGTTGACCATTCCGTTCGGGCCCATCGAGTATCGTGCGCTGGACCATCAATCCACGATGGGCGCCTACGTCGGCAAGTTGGGCTTGAAAGACGGCAAGGGCGTGATGGTCGACTATCGTTACGTACCCGGCAACGAAGCGCTGCCCTCCGACGACGTCGTGCGTTCGCTGCGCAAAGCCGACTGACCCCGCGATCGGGCTGCCGCAACTGCGGCAGCCCGACGACTCATTACGGATTCCGAGGTTATGGATCTGACAGGATTTCTCGCGCAGTTGCTCAACGGCCTGGCCGAAGCATCGTCGCTGTTTCTCGTGGCCGCGGGCCTCTCGCTGATCTTCGGCGTCACGCGCATCGTCAACTTCGCACACGGCTCGCTCTACATGCTGGGGCTGTACGTCGCCTACACGTTGATCGAACGTTTCGGCTCGACCGGTCTGGGCTTCTGGGGAGGCGTCATCGCGGCCTCTTTGGTGGTAGGTGCCGTGGGTGCGGCCATCGAGATCGTGCTGCTGCGGCGCATCTACCGCGCGCCTGAGCTCTTTCAGTTGCTGGCCACCTTTGCCCTGGTGCTGGTGATCAACGATGCCGCCTTGTGGTTGTGGGGCGCCGAAGATCTGCTGGGCCGCCGCGCGCCCGGCCTCACCGGCGCCATCGATCTGCTCGGCCGCCAGTATCCCGTCTACAACCTCGTGCTGATCGCGCTCGGGCCCCTGGTGCTCGCGCTGCTGTGGCTGCTGCTGACCCGCACCCGCTGGGGCACGCTGGTGCGCGCCGCCACACAAGACCGCGAAATGCTGGGTGCATTGGGCATCAATCAAGCGTGGCTTTTTACCGGCGTCTTTGCGTTGGGCGCCATGCTCGCGGGCCTGGGCGGCGCCGTGCAACTGCCGCGCGAACCGGCCAGCCTCGGCCTGGATCTGCGCGTGATCGGCGATGCCTTCGTGGTAGTGGTGGTGGGCGGCATGGGCTCCATTCCGGGCGCCTACGTGGCCGCACTCATCATTGCCGAGATCAAGGCCATCTGCATCGGGCTGGGCAATGTGTCGATGTTCGGCATGACGGTGTCCTTCTCCAAGCTCACCCTCGTCGTCGAGTTCGTCTTCATGGCGCTGGTACTGGTGTTTCGTCCGTGGGGCTTGTTCGGACGCCCGCAACCCGTGAGCCGCAACTCCGCACCGGTCGAAGCGCCGATCCGCAAATCGTCGCCGCTCTTCAAGGCATTCGGTGTGGCAGTGCTGCTGGTGCTGATCGTGCTGCCGCAGTTGTCCACCTGGTTTCCGTACGCCTCGGTGCTCACGCTGGACATCATGATCGCGGCGCTCTTCGCCGTCAGCCTGCACTTCATCATGGGCCCCGGCGGCATGCACTCCTTCGGCCATGCCGCGTACTTCGGCCTGGGCGCATACGGCGCCGCGCTCCTGCTCAAGGCGGCCGCGTTGCCCATGCTCGCCACATTGGTGCTGGGCCCGCTGGTCGCGGCCGTGGGCGCGCTGATCTTCGGCTGGTTTTGCGTGCGGCTCTCGGGCGTGTATCTGGCGATGCTCACGCTGGCGTTCTCGCAGATCGTCTGGTCCATCGTCTTCCAGTGGGACGACTTCACCGGCGGCTCCAACGGCATCATCGGCGTATGGCCGGCGCAGTTCCTGTCGGGCAACGCGTTCTACTACCTCACGCTGGCCGTGGTGGCCTTCGCCGTGGTGGCGCTGCGCCGCATCCTCTTCTCGCCCTTCGGCTTTGCGCTGCGCGCCGGACGCGACTCGGCCTTGCGGGCCGACGCCGTCGGTATCGACGTCAAACGGGTGCAATGGATGGCCTTCGTCGTTGCCGGCTTGTTTGCAGGCTTGGCCGGCGCGCTCTTCACATTTTCCAAGGGCAGCATTTCGCCCGACGCCATGGCCGTCACCAAGTCGGTCGACGGATTGGTGATGGTGCTCTTGGGCGGCATCCAAACGTTGGTCGGCCCGCTGGTGGGCGCTGCCACCTTCAACCTGCTGCAAGACACCATCATGCGCAGCACCGAATATTGGCGCGCGCTCTTCGGCGGCATCATTCTGCTGCTGGTATTGGTATTTCCGCAAGGCATCGCCGGCTTCTGCCAGCAGATTGCCGAACGCATCGGCCTGCGTCGCAGTACGCCTGCTCGCCGCCACGCCGCCCTGGGCGCGGCCCCCGCCACCCCCGCCGGCGTCGAGGAGAACCGGGTATGAGCTTGCTCGAAGTACGTCACATCAACAAAGCCTTTGGCGGCGTCAAGGCCGTCAATGACGTGAGCTTCGATCTGGCCGCCGGCGAATTGCTGGCGCTGATCGGGCCCAACGGTGCCGGCAAGTCCACCACGTTCAACATGGTGGGCGGCCAGTTGCCGCCTACTTCCGGCTCGATCAAGCTCGATGGCCGCGAGCTGACGGGCATGCGCCCGCGCGACATCGCCAAGCTGGGCGTGGGCCGCACGTTTCAGATCGCCGCCACCTTCGCGTCGCTGACCGTGGCCGAGAACATTCAGATGGCGCTGCTCGCGCATCACGGCAAGGTGTATTCGCTGTGGACGCCGGCCTCATCGCAGTACCGCAAGGAAGCCTTGGCGCTTCTGGAACAGGTGGGCATGCGCGAGCAGGCCGAACGACCTTGCAGCGAACTGGCCTACGGCGACGTCAAACGCGTCGAACTCGCCATGGGGCTGGCCAACGATCCCAAGCTCTTGCTGATGGACGAGCCCACGGCCGGCATGGCGCCGCAGGAACGCAATGCGTTGATGGCCTTGACCAAGCAGCTCGTGGTCGACCGCAACATGGCCGTGCTGTTTACCGAGCACAGCATGGACGTGGTCTTCGCCTATGCCGACCGCATGATCGTGCTGGCGCGTGGCGAACTCATCGCCGAGGGCACCGGCCCCGATATTCGCAATCATCCAAAGGTGCAGGAAGTGTATTTCGGTACGGGCAAAACATTTGAAAAGACGCGTGCCGCCGAGGTGCCGGCATGAGCGCGGCCATCGATTCCAACGCGCCGCTGCTGCGCGTGGAAGGCCTGGACGCGGGCTACGGCGCAGCGCATATCCTGTTCGATGTCGCACTCGAAGTGAAGCGCGGCGAAGTGGTCGCGTTGATGGGCCGCAACGGCGCCGGCAAGTCCACCACCATCAAGGCGATCATGGGCCTGCTGCCTGCATGGAAAGGCCAGGTGCATTTCATGGGGCAGAACGTGACGGGACGCCAGCCCTTCGAGATCGCGCGCATGGGCCTGGGGTTCGTGCCGGAAGACCGTCGCGTCTTCACGGATCTCACCGTGACGGAAAACCTCGAAGTGGGCCGGCAGCCGCCACGCAAATGGGCCGACGGCACAAATGCCCCCAATTGGGAACCGGCCGCGCTCTACACCTTGTTTCCCAATCTTGGCGCCATGCAGGATCGCCCGGGCGGCCAGATGAGCGGCGGCGAACAGCAAATGCTCACGGTCGCCCGCACGCTGATGGGCAATCCTTATCTTGTGTTGCTCGATGAGCCGTCGGAAGGTGTGGCACCCGTGATCGTCGAACAGATGGCGCACATGATTCTGGCACTGAAGGCACAAGGCGCGAGCATTCTACTGTCCGAGCAGAATGTGCACTTTGCCGAACTCGTATCCGACCGCGCGTATGTGCTTGAGAAAGGTCAGATCCGTTACAGCGGCACGATGCAATCGTTGGCGGATGACGAGGCCGTGCGGCGGGCATACCTGACGGTGTGACCGATCAATCTCCGTGCTGGGCGCGAAGGGCACCGACGCGGGCCTGGGTATCGGTCCACACCGGCTTCTCTGGCGCATAGCGGTGGCGCATGTAATCGACGAGCGCCGCCACCTGCTTATCGTTGAAGCTGTCGCCGAACGCCGGCATGTAGCCCAATGCGGGGTTGGCCGGGTGCTCGATACCCTGCAGGATGACTTGAATCAGGTTATCGGGCCGCGCGCTGTGCACATTGCTGTTCAACGCCAACGCCGGCTTCGCGCCATACACCGTGGCACCATCGTCATGGCATGCCGCGCAGGCCCCGCGAAAGAGCGCTTCGCCTTGAGCGTCGAAAACGCGCGCGCCGGTTGCGGCGAGCGTTGCCGTTGCCGTTGCCGTTGCCGTTGCCGTCAATGATGATGATGATGTCGACGCTGCTTCGGCCGCCGCTGCTGCGCCTGCCGCAGCCGTTGACGTCGCGCTGACGCCTTCCGGTGGTTGCGCCTGCACCGACAGCGACGTGAGATAAACCGCCATCGCCCGAATGTCGCTATCCGACAACTGCGACAACCCATGAATCACGGGCGCCATCGGGCCTGCCGCCACGCCATGGCGTGCCGAAAAACCCGTGCGCAGATAATCGAACAGATCGCCTTCGGTCCATGCCAGTGGCGCAGCCGATGTGCCATTCAGCGCCGGCGCATCCCAACCGTCCGCATTGCCGCCGCCCAGGAAAGCCGCGCCTGTGCGCTCGGCGCCCAACGGATTGCGCGCCGTGTGGCAAGCCCCGCAATGTCCAGCGCCTTGCACGAGATAAGCACCGCGATTCCACAGCGTGGAGCGGTCAGGATCGGGGGTATACATCGCATCGCGATGGAAGAGCGCATTCCAGCCGGCCATCAGGCCACGCAGATTGAACGGAAACGCGAGCTGCGTTTCCGGCGGCCGCGACACGACCGGCGGCTGCGTCATCATGTAGGCATAAAGCGACTGCATGTCCGCTTCCGTCAACTTCGCGAACGAGGTGTACGGAAACGCAGGATAAAGATGGCGGCCGTCGCGATGGATGCCCTGCCGCATGGCGCGATCGAAGGCTGCAAACGACCAGGCACCGATGCCCGTTTCAGGGTCCGGCGTGATGTTGGTCGTGTACACGGTGCCGAAAGGCGTATCCAGCGCCAGACCGCCTGCGTTAGGCGCGCCGCCGGGCACCGTGTGGCACACCACGCAATCGCCAGCAGCCGCCACCAGCCGCCCACGCTCGAGTGCCGCCACCGAATACAAGCTTAGATCGGGTGCCGCCACCGGCGCAATGGCTGCGCGCCACGGCAAGGCCGCAACCACCAAGCCCGCTGCGGCGGCCGCAATCCCACCCATCCACGTGTAGGCTCGCCGACGCGAACCGCGATCGGTACGCTGCGCACGATCGGTCGGCACGTTGGACCCCGCATCGCCGCGCAGCAAGCCCTGCGTACGCGCATCGCCAAACGGCGCGTCGCGCAAGCGCACGCCGGTGGCTGCAAACACGGCATTCGCCACCGCGGCCGCCGCCGGCAAGGCAGCGTGCGCATGCCAATCCACCGCACCCGGCGGCGTGGCCGCCCGCCCCGTGGCCACATCGGCACGCGCCCCACCGCCGCTGCTCACCACATCGATCGTGGGTAAGAAATCGGTGGCCGGCGGCGCGTCTGTGCGCCAGGTGTCGAAGGCATCGGGCGCCTCGAGCAAGTGATGCGTCGTGGCGCGCACCGCCATCTCGATGGCGGCCGTGTCGACATCAGGATCTGCACCTCGTGCATCGTCACGAGATTGCTCGGCATCGTGGCCCACGACGACGCGCGTCACCGCGATCCGGCCATCCTGCGGATCCACCGCCACATCCGCCACCCATGCCGACCAGGTACGCACGGGGGGGTATTGCGTGTCGTCCCACGCACACGCATAGGCGATGCCGCGTCCAGTGGCAGCGACGGTGTCCGCCGTATCGGCACTGGACATCGTATTGTCGGTCGCCGACGTCGTGGCGCAAGACGGCCTGGTTGCGCTCGACTTGATATCTGCATCGAACATTGTACTCGCGGCAGACGGCGTCCATGCGGCAGCAAGGGCCACACGCGCCAGCAAGTCGGCCCCCCGCGGATCCTGCAGCCGCGCCAGGCGAAACGCCAAGGGGTCCTCGCCCGCCCGATGCGCCGCCTCGTCAATGAAGGATTCTTGCGCAAACACAACCGGCAGATAGGCCTGCGTCCCTGTCGCCTCCGGTGTCCCGAGCGCCAGGTTTTTCGGCCAGTGCACACGCGCGTCACCCAGCGCATATGCTGGCGACAGCACTGCGACGTCACCACGAGCGGCAATCCCGTTGTCGTCCTGCAGCGTGGCAGCTCCGCCCATCAACAGACGTGCAATCGATGGCCGGCGGCCGAGATAGCGCGATGGCGCGACGCTGTAGTGTCCTGCGTCGTGCGGTTCCGTTATTACTGCAGACAACCCAATGACGGTATCGCATGCAGCCAATGTCGCACGATCCAACGCAGCCTGCGTCGCGATCTCCGAGGCGGCGGTCGCGCCGAATGCGGGCGACCGTTGCACCCCGTCGTCGTGCGCATCGGCACTTACGCGCACCGGCCCGGCCACCGCACGCGACAATAATGCTGCATCGGCGGCAACGTCCATATCGTTCATCGAAGGCACGGCACCGGTCGCCACGATAAGAATCGCCGTTGCCGGCATCTCCAGCAACGCGGCAAGCTCGGCGCGCAACGGCGCCGGCGCATCGGTTGCCGACCAGACGGTAATGCCGTCGCCATGCCACCAGGCAACCGCACAGGCTTGCGTTTTCACTGCCTCGGCCATCGGCCATCGATACGTTGCCGACAGCGCCAAGACCCCGCCGCGGTCTCCTGACGTCTCTTGCGCAGCGGCGGACGCTTTTCCATCCGCATTGGCGCGCACATCAGGTCTCGAGTTGGCGGCGTCGCTCGTGCGGGACGACGGCCGTTGCCACCGCCACGTTGCCTGGTCTACGGCCGCATGCGCCTCTCGCGCTGTGGCGGCTACGATCCCCACAAAAGTGCCAATCACGATCAGCCGCGCTCGGCTACCTAAGCTGGGATCAGGGTGGCCTTCAGCATCCGCACGCGCAGCCGTCGCGGGGTCGATATCGCGGTGAAGAAACGTCGGCCCGGTGTATCGCTCGCCGTTCCATGTCATCTCGGGAGGCCGCACCACCATGCCCACGGCCGCGTCGGAAGGCGGCCGATCCGTCACCGCATCCGGTGCGGAGATGTCCAACGCATGGCGCGGCGTGCGGGCCTCCGGCGGCGACGTCATCGGTGGCGATCGCCTTCGGCGTCTCGCCAGTACTGCACCGCCAATCGCACGGCCGCCAGAATCTCGATGTGGGTACCACAGCGGCACAAGGTGTACTTGAGCGCGTCGCGAATCTCGCGCTCGGTGGGTTCGGGATTGCGCCGCAACAGGGCTTCGGTCGTCATGATCATGCCGTTGAGGCAATAACCGCACTGCGCAGCTTGGGCGTCGATGAAGGCACGCTGCACAGGGCCGGGCGCATCTGCGGTTCCCAAGCCTTCGAGCGTGGTGACGGCGCGGCCGTGCAGCCCGGCGATCGGCATGACGCAGGACCGCGCCGCCTGCCCATCGATCAACACCGTACAGGCGCCGCACTCACCCAATCCACAGCCGAACTTGGGACCGTTGAGCGCCAGATCGTTACGCAACACATACAGCAAGCGAGCCTCGGGCGCGGCCGGGACGGCATGCTCGGCGCCGTTGACACGCAACATCACGCCAGCCCGTGCGATCGGCGCAGGCGAAGACGCGGCGGACATCGCGGGTGGCATCGGCGTCGGATTCAGACGGCAGCGGGCGTTTTCGCGGCCGCGTCCAGTAGCGGCACCTCGAAAACGTCGTAGCCGAAGCACCAGTCGGGATTCTCATTGGTGCGCAACCAGGTGTTGTCATGCGACACGCGCTGCACGCGGCTTGCACGCACCGTGCGATTTTGCTCATACACCGCAAAAGCCTGCGCGTGATCGGTCATGCCCACCTCTTCGAATACCCGCGTGAGCATGGCGGCGTCTTCGATCGCCATCGCGGCGCCTTGCGCCATGTGCGGCTTCATCGGATGGCAGGCATCGCCCAGCAAGACGATGCGGCCACGGCTCCACAACGGCAGCGGGTCGCGTTCGAGCAAGGGCCACTTCGATACTTCGGGCGTGGCCTCGATCAACGCCTGCACGGTGGGGTGCCAGCCAGCGAACGCCTCCCGCATGGCCTCCTGGCTGCTGGGTACCCAGCTCTTGGTCATGTCCCACTGCGCTTCGGGCACGCCCGTGACGTAATAGATCTCGTCGCGTTTTTCGGTCACGTAATAGACCATCATGTGACGATCGTCCGACCACCACTTCACGCACATATCGAATGGCAGCGTACCGCTGTCCAACGGCGTCGGAAACACGGCACGGTGCCCGACGAAGCCGGTGTATTTGGGCGGCTCGGCGCCCAGCAGGTGCTCGCGCAAGCGCGAATTCACCCCATCGGCGCCGATCACGATATCGGCCACCTCGGACGTGCCGTCTTCGAACGTCAGCAACACATCGGCGCCGCGGTCATCGACCGACGCCAGCTTTTTGTTGAACGTGAGCACACCTGCAGGCAACGCCGCCGTCATCAGCGCATGGAAATCGCCACGATGCACCGTGAGGTAGCTGGCACCGTAGTGCGACAGCGCATAGTCGCCTAGCGGAATCTTGGCGAGCTCCTCGCCCGTTTGCCAATGGCGGCTGTACCAGAAGTCGGGATGTGAGCCGCTCGCGTTGAGTGCGTCTTCGATCCCGATGCGCCGCATGATCTTCATCACATTGGGGCCGAGGTGGATACCGGCGCCAAGACGCGAGAAGGCGGGCGCCTGCTCATAGAGCCTGACGTTGAAACCGGCACGGGCCATCAGCGCGGCAGCCGCCGTTCCACCCAAGCCGGCGCCGACAATTGCGATTCTCGGTTTGCCTTGCACGATGTATCTCCTGGAGTCGCGCGGAAAATCGCGCTCAAAATGCGTTGATAAAAAGTGTACACACTCAATTTTTGAGTGTAAACAGGGTTTTCCCCTGACGACTCTCCAACGCGTCGGCGCGCTCTAAAAATCTGATCATCCGCCGCAAACATCGCTTCATATTCATTGTTTTATAGGGTTTTCCCGTAAATTCCAGTCGCGCACACAGGCAGGGAAAACAGCCATTGTCAGCCGCCGGCTTAACTGCAAGAATAGAGCGTACACATTCATTATTGCCGTCGACCGCCAATACTTCTGGCGATCCCGTGCGCCAAAGACAGCAGGAGTCGCGTCGTGCAGAAGTCCTATCGCATCGGGCAGATCGTGCCCAGTTCCAACACCACCATGGAAACGGAAGTGCCTGCCATGCTGCTGGCGCGCCAGCAGATCCGGCCCGAACGCTTCACGTTCCATTCCAGCCGCATGCGTATGAAAACGGTCGCCAAGGAAGAGCTGGCGGCCATGGATGCCGAGTCCGACCGGTGCGCGCTCGAGCTCAGCGATGCGCGCGTGGATGTGCTCGGATACGCGTGCCTTGTCGCCATCATGGCCATGGGCCATGGCTACCACCGTGTCTCGCAAAAGCGGCTGGGCGAGCGCACGGCAGAAAACGGCGCGGCGGCACCGGTGATCACCAGTGCAGGTGCTCTGGTCGATGCGTTGCACATCATGGGTGCCAAGCGCATCGCGCTGGTCGCCCCTTACATGAAACCGCTCACGCAACTGGTGGTGGATTACATCGCCCACGAAGGATTCGAGGTCGTGCATTGGCACGCGCTCGAAATCCCGAACAATCTCGACGTTGGCCGCCACGATCCCGCGAAGCTCCCGGGCATCGTCGCCGGCATGCAAACCAGCGACGTCGATGTGATCGTGTTGTCGGCATGTGTGCAGATGCCATCGCTGTCCGCGATAGCCAAGGTTGAAGCGCAAACCGGCAAACCCGTGCTTACGGCCGCTGTGGCCACCACCTACGCCATCCTGAAGGCGCTCGACCTCGAACCCATCGTTCCCGGTGCAGGCGCCCTGCTCTCGGGCGCCTACTGATACTCAACCGGAACCGCCATGACCCGCTCGTTCTTGTACGGCGCCAACGTGCGCGCCAACGACATCCGCCAGCACTATCTGCGTTACGGCGGCACCGACGGCGCTCGCGCGCAACGCGATGCCATCATCATCATCCCGGGCATCACCAGCCCGGCCGTGACCTGGGGCTTCGTCGGCGAGCGCTTCGGCCAAAGCTTCGACACCTATGTGCTCGACGTGCGCGGTCGCGGGCTCTCCGAAGCGTCCGATTCGCTCGACTACGGCCTCGATGCGCAAGCCGCCGACGTCATCGCCTTCGCGCAAGCATTGGGCTTGCAGCGCTATGCGCTTGTCGGTCACTCGATGGGCGGGCGCATCGCCATCCGTGCCGCGCGCAGTGCGCCCGCCGGGCTTACCCGCCTGGTCGCCGTCGATCCACCCGTATCCGGTCCGGGCCGCCGCGCCTATCCGTCGAAGTTGCCGTGGTACGTCGATTCGATCCGCCTGTCGCAACGCGGCATCACGCTGGCCGAAATGCGCGAGTTCTGCCCCACCTGGACCGACGCGCAAGTGCGCTTGCGGGCCGAGTGGCTGCACACTTGCGACGAGCGCGCGATCGTCACGAGCTTCGATGCCTTTCACACCGACGATATCCATGCCGACCTGCCTGCGGTCGCGCAACCGCTGATGCTGATGGTGGCCGGACGGGGTGACGTGATCCGTCCTGAGGATGTGGAAGAAATCAAGACCTTGGCGCCGCATACACAAGTCAGTCACGTGCCCGATGCGGGTCACATGATTCCATGGGATGACGAAGCCGGGTTCTACGCTGCGTTCGGCGATTTTCTTGGCGCCCCTGTCTAACCGATGATGCCGATCACACCGAGGAGATATCCATGCCCGTAAGCGATGCCGACATGATGGCCGCCTGGCGCCAGGTGCTCACGCTGTCCAAGCTTGAATCCGGACAGATCGTGACCGTACTGACCGGCGCGGCCACCCACCCGCAAACCCTGCGCACCGCCATGACCACGGTCGCGTCGATGGGCGCCATCGTCAACCGGCTGGATCTGCCACCGGTCAATGGCGAGAAAGCGATCAGCCGCGACGCGCTCGCCTATCTGGGCACCACGCCGCTCACCGGCAACCGCGCCGCGATCGCCGCGTTGAAAGAAAGCGATCTGGTGCTGGATCTGATGACGTTGCTGTTCTCGCCCGAGCAGCACGACATCCTGAGCGGCGGCACCAAGATTCTGCTCGCCGTGGAGCCTCCCGAAGTGCTGTGCCGCATGGTGCCCACCGAGGCCGACCGCGCACGCGTCAAGCGAGCGGCCGCGCGCATCGAAGCGGCCAAGACGATGCACATTACATCGCCTGCCGGCACCGACCTGCATTGCCCGCTGGGCGAGTTTCCCGCGATCAGCGAATACGGTTATGTGGACGAACCGGGCCGATGGGATCATTGGCCCAGCGGCTTCGTGCTGACGTGGCCCGATGAGCGCGGCACCCAAGGCCGCATCGTGCTCGATCGGGGCGATATCCTGCTGCCGATGAAGCAGTACATCAGCGAGCCCATCACCCTGACCGTCAAGGACGGCTTCGTGCGCAAGATCGAAGGCGGCGTGCATGCCGATCTGCTGAACGAGTACATGGCGTCGTTCAACGACCCGGAAGCCTACGCCATGTCGCATATCGGCTGGGGCCTGCAGCCGCGCGCGCACTGGTCGATGTTGGCGCATTACGATCGCGAGGCCACGATCGGCATGGATGCGCGTGCGTTTGAAGGCAACTTCCTGTTTTCGATGGGTCCCAACAACGAAGCCGGCGGCGATCGTAATACCGCCTGCCACATCGATATTCCCATGCGCGGCTGCACCGTGCGTCTCGACGACGACATCGTCGTCGACGCCGGCCGCGTGATCGACACCGCCACCTCCGAGGCTGCCGCATGAAAGACGATATCTCCGCATACGCTCGCCAGGGCTTCGGCACCGACCTGCCGCTGGCCGCTCCCTTCGGCTTGCTGATCGTCGACTTCGTCAATGGCTTTGCCGACCCCAATCGCTTCGGCGGCGGCAACATTGCACCCGCCATCGCGCAAACCGAGGCGCTGCTGGCCTTCGCCCGTGAGCACGCATTCGCCATCGCGCATACCCGCATCGTGTTCGCCGACGACGATAGCGATGCCAATGTGTTTTGCATGAAAGTGCCAGGCATGCTCACGCTCAAGGAAAACGATCCGGCAAGCGCCATTGTGCCGTCACTTACGCCCCGGGCCGGAGAAGTCGTGATTCGTAAAACGTTGCCCTCGGCCTTTCACGGCACGACCTTGCAAGCCTGGCTGGCGCAACGCGGCGTGCAAACGCTGCTGATCGCCGGTGCCACCACCAGCGGCTGCGTGCGTGCGAGCGTCGTCGATGCGATGTCGGCCGGTTTTCGGCCGTTGGTGGTGTCCGATTGCTGCGGCGATCGCGCCATCGGTCCGCACGACGCCAATCTCTTCGACATGCAGCAAAAATATGCGGCCGTCATGCCGTATGCGGAGGCCGTGTCGCAGTTGAGCGCCCACCTTGACCGCCACCCCGCGCACGCCTAAGGCGGCGCATCGCGCGCTGCTCGATCGGCCGGGCACACTGCTCGTGCTGCGCACCCCTGTGCGCGGCGTCGTGCCGGCGGCGGGGCAACCCGGCGCCGCGTCGAACTACGTGCCGAGCACCCCAGATATCTTCATCGCCTTATGCGATGACGGCCGCATCGAGGCGTTCAACGGCCACGTCGATCTGGGCACGGGCATTCGCACGGCGCTTGCGCAGATCGTGGCCGAAGAGCTTTACGTGCCGCTCGATCGCGTGACGATGACGCTCGGCCACACCGAAGCCGCGCCCAATCAGGGCCCGACGATCGCCAGCGCCACGATTCAAATCGCGGCCGTGCCCCTGCGACGTGCGGCGGCGCAAGCGCGCGAGTGGCTGCTGGATGCGGCTGCCGAGCGGTTGCAGGTACCGCGCGAGACGCTGCAGATCCACGATGGCGTGGTGTTCGCAGGCACAACGCCCGACGCACCCGACCCGGCGCGCAGCAACGGTCCGCACAGCACACCCAACGATCCGCCTGCCCACCTTTCCTACGCCGACCTGCTTACCGGTCGGCGCATCGCGCTCACCCTCGCCGACGACGTGCCGCTCAAGCCGGTCTCGGCGTACCGCATCGTCGGTAGCGCCCCGCCGCGTGTGGACATTCCCGCCAAAGCCACCGGCGTACTCACTTTTGTGCACGATGTGCGCGTGCCCGGCATGCTGCACGGCCGCGTCGTGCGGCCGCCCTATACCGGCCGCGATTGTGGCGCGTTCGTCGGCACCAGTCTCATCGATGTCGACCGCACTGCGGCCCTGCGCTTGCCTGGCGTACGGCATATCGTGGTTGAAGGCGATTTCATCGGCGTGGTGGCCGAACGTGAAGAGCAGGCGATCGCGGCCGCGCGCCGGATCAAGGCCCGCTGGCGGCCCATCCCGCCGGGCCCCGATCTGTCGTCCATCGAAACGGCACTGTTGCATGCATCCTCAACGGCGCGTCCGTTAACCGCGCACGGCGACGTGGATACCGCGTTGGTGCACGCTGCGCAGCCGCTTTCGCGCACCTACGTGTGGCCGTATCAGATGCATGCCTCGATCGGGCCATCTTGCGCGGTGGCCGACTACACCCCTGACGGCCTCACAATCTGGGCCGGAACGCAAAACCCGCACATGTTGCGCATCGATCTCGATCGGTTGCTGGGTATGGGCGAAGACCGCATCGAAATCGTGCGTCTCGAGGCCTCAGGGTGCTACGGCCGCAACTGCGCCGACGATGTTGCCGCCGATGCCGCGCTCCTGTCGCGCGCCGCAGGCGCCCCTGTGCGCGTGCAACTCAGCCGCGAACAAGAACATGCGTGGGAACCCAAAGGTGCCGCACAATTGATGACGGTGCGCGGCGCACTCGACGCCGATGGCGGTTTGGGCGCGTACGACTTCACCACCCGCTATCCCTCCAACGATGCCCCGCTTCTGGCGTCGCTGCTTACCGGCAAGATCGCCGCCACGCCGCGGGTACTCGAAATGGGCGACCGCACCGCCGTCAGCCCCTACCGCTTCAAGCATCTGCGCGCGGTCTGCCACGACATGCCCGCGCTGGTGCGCGCGGCCTGGCTGCGCGGCGTTTCCGCATTGCCCAATTCCTTTGCCCACGATTCGTTCGTCGACGAACTGGCGCATGACGCGGGCGCCGATCCGGTCGACTTCCGGCTGCGGCATCTCGACGATACGCGTGCGGCCGATCTGCTGCGCGCCGTCGCCACCCGCGCCGCCTGGCAAGCCGGGCACCATGGCACACGGGGTCGACCCGCCGCCGACGGGTTGTTGCGCGGCCGCGGCGTGGCCTACGCGCGCTACGTGCACAGCCGCTTCCCGGGCTTCGGCGCCGCGTGGTCGGCGTGGGTCGTCGACCTCACCGTCGATCCCACCACCGGCCGGATCGTGATCGATCGCGTCACCATCGGCCAGGACACCGGCATGATGGTCAATCCCGATGGCGTGCGACATCAAATGCACGGCAATGTGATCCAGGTGCTCAGCCGCGTGCTCAAGGAGCGCGTTGCCTTCGATGCCGACGGCGTCGCAAGCCTTGAATGGGGCGGCTATCCGATCCTGAGTTTTGACGAGGTGCCCGAGATCGACGTGCTGCTGATGCCGCGGCAGGATGAACCGCCCTTGGGTGCCGGCGAATCCGCGTCGGTGCCGGGGCCGGCCGCCGTTGCCAATGCGTTGTTCGATGCCACCGGCGCGCGCTTTCGCGCGCCGCCGTTCACCCCCGATTCCGTGCGGGCAATGCTATCGTCGCGCTGAACTGCCCGACTGGATTGCCATGCCCCCGTTTTCTCGTTTGCCCACATCGCGGTCCGCGCCGCGCGCCGCTGTGCCCGCGCTCACTCCCGAACGGCAAGCCACTGCCGATCGCGCCTCGACCGACCAAGGCTTGCCGCTGACGGCGCCTGCCGATCTTCCCTTGGCGATTGGACCGCTTTCCGCGGCCGCCTTCGCGCCGTATGGCGCGATGCTGGGCCAGCCGTACGACGCAAACGCTCCCACGCCGGCATTCACCAACGCCAATACCGACTTCTGGCATCAGCATGCGTTCGACACCGGCAGCGGCGGCCGCACCGAAGTGCTGGGAGTGAATTACCGCCGCTGCGATGGTCGTATCGATACGCTCGAAGTGCATCACCTCACGCAGCAGGCCATCGTGCCGCTGGGAAGCGTGGGCGTCATACATGTGGTGGCCTGTTCGGACGCGCAAGGCGCACCCGATCTCACGACGTTGCGCGCATTCGAGATCCCACCTGGCCAAGGGATCTGCATGCAACCCGGCTGCTGGCATGCGACGCAGGTAGAAGCCAGTGAGGCCATGTGTCTGATGTTGACGCGCGACTCGACCACGGTCGAATTGGTCGCGCACATGCAGCACGGCGCGCCCGCCCAGGAGTCGGCGTTCCAGCGGCTCCCCCACGCTTATCTTCTTAGCCGTTGAGCTGATCTTCTTAGACGTTGAGCTGATCTTCTTAGCCGTTGAGCTGATCTTCTCGCGTTGAACTGATCTTCTTGAGCGCTGACCGAAAACCCGGTTACATGAATGGCCGCGCACGGGCAGGCATCCGGGTTATGTTGACCGGGACCGCGACGAACTTTTTTCAGACCTCGCCGCGCCCATTTTGAAAGGACAGCTTCATGAACCTGATTCGCAGTGCCTTGTATGCGTGCGCCGTGGCCGGCACCCTCGCCGCCTCGGCCGCCATGGCCCAACCCGTCCCCACCGCTACCGCTGACGGCTTTCGCTATCCCGAACCAGGCAACGTGGTGGCCGATCCCAATGCGCCGCCACAGCTGCGCATGCGCGAGATCCCCGATCCCAGCGCGCCGCCGCCCCCGCCGCTGGTGACCAACTCGCCCGAGAGCCTGGAGAACTACAACCTGTGCGTGGAGCGGGTCAATCGTGAAACCAGTACGCGCGCCGAAATGCTCAATGGCACCAGCCAGTGCATGCGTGAACTGGACGAGCGCCGCCGCATGGGGCGCTGATCGCCTTCCCCACGGGCGATTCCTGCATAAAAAAAGTGATTTTTGGTGTGCGGGCGTTTCACGTTTGTGATTATCCTTAAGCCCTTCGGCGATGCGATGACGCCGCGCACATAACGTGTGCGGCGTTACTTTTTCCGGCCAAGTGGTTCGGCTGGCGCATCAGGCACGCTAAGGATCTCAAGGCTCATGACGACGTTGTTGGAACGGCGCTTTGCGCGCACGCTGGATAGTCTGATCGACGAATTTTCTGCCGATGCATGGCGGGGCGGCACGCTCGACGCCTGGGTATTCGAAGATCGCACCGCTCGCGTCGCCGCCGAGCAGCGCTTGGCCCGCGCCGGCGTGACCGCGCGTTTTCGCTCGGCCTACAAGCCGCTCGTGCATGCCTTCGTCGAAGACATCGATCTGACCGATGTCGAACGCGTCACGGTGCGCTACCCCGTACACCCCGCAGCAACGCCAAAGCGCTTTACGCTCGAAGCCTATCCGTTGATCGGCATGCTGGCGGACGTCGAGGTCACGCTAATGCCGGGCGGTTCGGCGCTGGTCTACGAGGTGGAACTGTCGTATCGCGACGGCCGCACGCAGCAGGTCGATGTGTTCGCACCCAACGTCGAACGCACAGATCACACGGGCGCCGTAAACCTCACACCCACCGGTTGGGTGCGAGCTTCGCGCGCGGATGATGAAAGCGAAGGCAAAGGTGCGCAGGATGCCGCCCGCACCACCGATCTCGAGACCGCGTTCGCGGCGTTGATCGACACCGTGCGGTTGCATCCCTGGGGGACGCACGAACCTTACTTCGACCGCCTGTGCGTGCGCCTGGACATGCCGGGATCGGAACTCGATCTGCGCTATGGCGATGAGATCGTGAGCCTTTTCGAAGCGCTGCATGAAGACATCTATTTCAGCTTGCTGGAAATATTCCAGTTGCACAGCGGCCGCCCCCTGGGCGATCGCGGCTTGCAACCCGGCCAGCTTGCGCCCGACGTGCGCGCCAGCGCCGACGGCGCCATACACCTGCGCATTGCCACCGAGCCTTTCCCCGCAGTGACGCCCCCCGCGCCGTCGAGCGACAACCCGCCGCTTGCCGCAGCCACGCGCGCATTGCCGATCGAACGCGTGGCATATGAACTGGATGCGCTTGGCGGCGAACGATTCGACGCGCGCTCACGCCAGGGCCGCACGGTATGGGGCACGTACGTCAAAAGCGCCCAGCCCGCGATCGTGATCTCGGCCGCGCAGCATGCCAACGAGAGCTCGGGCGTGGTGGGGGTGCTGCGCGCCGCGCACGCGTTGCGCGATGAAGCACACTTCGCGCTCATCGGCGTCGAGAATCCCGACGGCTACGCCATGCATCGCGAACTGTGCGCCACGCATCCGCGTCATATGCATCACGCCGCGCGCTACTCCGCATTGGGTGACGACATCGCCTATCGCGAACGCGCACCGTTCTACGAGCGCGAAGCGCGCCAGCAGGCGCTCGCCATCAGCGGCGCGGCGCTCCACATCAATCTGCATGGCTACCCCGCGCACGAATGGACCCGCCCAATGTCGGGCTATCTGCCGCGCGGGTTCGAACTCTGGACGATTCCCAAAGGATTCTTCCTCATCCTGCGCCATCACTCGGGATGGGGCGACCGCGCGCGCGCAGTGATCGAACACGTCACGCAACGCTTAGGGCGACTGCCCGGCTTGCTTGAATTCAATGCACGTCAGATCGCCCTCTTTCGTGCCCACGCACTGGAGGCCGGATTCGAGATGCTCAACGGCATCCCGATCCTGGTGGCTGAAGATACGCGCGAAGCGGCGCCGCTTGCCCTGATTTCGGAGTTCCCCGACGAAACGATCTACGGCGACGACTTCGTCTTTGCCCATACCGTGCAGATGGAGACGGTGCTGGCCGCGCATGAAGGTTATCTGCGCGTGTCAGGCACCTAGAATGATCTGCGGGCACCAGGCACCGGCAACGTCGCGCTGGCGCCCTTCTCGCCGTGCCGACCTTACTGCGCTTCCAACCCCGAAGCTTTGACGATCGCGGCGTACTTCTTCAGCTCCGATGCAAAGTACGCCGCCGTTTCGGCAGGCGGGCGCAGCACCACGGTATTGCCCTGCGTGGCCATTTGCGCTTTCACTTCCGGGCTCGTATAGGCTTTCTGGAAGCCGGCGTAAATGCGATCCACATCGGCCTTCGGCAGCTTGGCAGGTCCCACCACGGCTACCCACCCTTCGATCTCGTAGTCAGGCATGCCCTGCTCGCGCACCGTGGGCAGATTCGGTAGCGTGGCCGTGCGTTGCGGACCGCATACGCCGAGGGCCACAAGCGCGCCGCTTTGCACGTGCGGCAGTGCCGAAGGCAGCGACACCACACCCACGTCTACCTGACCGCCGATCAGGTCGGTGACCATCGGCCCGGTGCCCTTGTAGGGAATGTGGCGCACTTTCAATCCCGCCTGCTGCATGAACAGTTCCGCCGCCAGATGCAGCACCGTGCCGTTGCCCGACGACGCATAGTTGAACGCATCGCTCTTCTCGCGCAACATCGCCACCAGCTCGGGCACCGTTTTCACCGGCAGCCGTTTGGGATTGACGACCAGCAGAAACGGCGTGGTACAGACCACCGAGATCGGTGTGATGTCGGCAATCGGATCGAACGGCAGCGACTTGTACACGCTCGGATAGATGACATGGTTGTTCGACACCATCGACAGCGTCAACCCGTCAGGTGGCGAACGCACGAGTGCCGACGTGCCCACGATGCCGCCCGCGCCCGCCTGATTTTCGACGACCACCGTATGGCCCAACGCGGCCGATAGCGCGGGACCCGCCGCACGCGTAATTGCATCCACACCCGAACCCACACTCAACGGCAGGATGAAGCGGATCGGCCGATCGCTTTGCGCCCATGCTGGCATGGCGGCCAACGCAGCAGTACCGCCCAAAGCCGCCAACAAAGCGCGGCGCGTGTGATCGACAGCATTCGTTTTCATGTGTTGTCTCCTCATTATTGTTGTTGCACGCGCCAGCTCTTTTGCGGCCGGCGTCGGTGCGCGGCGATTCGAATCAGCGCGTCATGCCACCACGCCGTCCTTGTTCAACCCTGCAATTTCTTCGGCGCTGAAGCCGAGCTCGCCCAGCACCGTTGCGGTGTGCTCGCCCACGGTCGGCGGATCGCTGCGCACACCCAGCCGCGCGCCGTCCATGGTGATGGGAAAGAGCGCCGCCCCCACCGTTTGCCCGGCGCGGTCGCCATCGGGCAGGCGCACGTCCGCCAGGCCGCCGGTGGCCTGCAGGTGCGGATCGTCATAGAGCGCTTCGGGCTTGACGATGGGCGCGAACGGCAGGCCCTGCGCCTCGAAGATCGCCGTCAGTTCAGCAACCGAATAGCCGCTCAACCGATTGCGCAGTTCAGGCATCAGGGTGGCGCGTGCAACCACGCGCTTGTTGTTGGTGGAGAGTTCAGGCGCCGCCTTTAAATCGTCGAACCCGAAGGCGTCGCAAAACGTCACCCACTGCGAATCGCTCACGGCCGCCAGAAAGATCTGGCCGTCGCGAACGGTGAACACGTCGTACAGCGCCCAAGCGGAGATCCGATCCGGCATGGGCGCGGCCGCCTGTCCGGTGATCGCGTATTGCAGCATGTGCTGGCCCACCAGAAACACGTTGTTCTCGAACAAGGCCGACTGCACTTCCTGGCCGCGGCCCGTGATGCCGCGCTGGATGAGTGCCGCCATGGCACCGATCGCGCCAAACATGCCGCCCATGATGTCGTTCACGCTCGTGCCGGCGCGCAGCGGATCGCCGGGCCGGCCGGTCATGTAGGCCAGCCCGCCCATCATCTGCACCACTTCGTCCAGCGCCGTGCGCATCTCGTAGGGGCCTGGCAAAAACCCCTTCAGGCTCACATAAATGAGCTTGGGGTTGACGGCCGAAAGGGCGGCGTAATCCAGGCTGTATTTGGCCATCGCACCGGGGCGAAAATTCTCGGCAAACACATCGGCGCTGGCCGCGAGCTTGCGTGCAACGGCCGCGCCGCGCGGGTCGCGCAGATCGAGTGCCAGGCTTTTCTTGTTGCGGTTGAACATGGGAAAGAAGCCCGATCCCGCCCCCAGCAGATGACGTGTGCGGTCGCCTTCGATCGGCTCGACCTTGATGACTTCGGCGCCCAGATCGGCCAGCACCATGCCGCAGGTGGGGCCCATCACCATGTGGGTGAACTCCACCACACGGAGGCCGGCCAGCGGCAAAGCACGGGATGATGATGCGGTCATGCGAGATTCCTTGATGAGTCAGGCGTACGCGCGCGGCGCGACGTAGGTTGCGGGCAAGCCGGCACGCCATAGCGCGCCGCTCAGGGGCTCGCCGGCCAGCCACTGCGCCACGTCCGCTCGCAAGGCAAGCAGTCGCGCAATGTCCAGGCCGGTATCGATGCCCATGCTGCCAAGCATAAAGGCCAAGTCCTCGGTCGATACATTGCCGCTGGCGCCCGGCGCGTGCGGGCAGCCGCCGATACCGGCCAGGCACGCGTCGAACCGATCGATGCCGGTGTCCAGCGCGGCCAGCACATTGGCCAGCCCCAGGCCGCGCGTATCGTGAAAATGCGCACAGCACAGCAGATCGCCCACTTGGCGGCGCGCCGCTTCGAACAGTCTCCGCACGCCCGCAGGGTCGGCGTAGCCAACGGTATCGGCCAGGCTCACACGATCCGCACCGGCGTCGAGCAGTGCCTGCATCAATCGCAATACCTCGGCGGGATCGACTGCACCCTGCAAGGTACAGCCGAAAGCGGTGCCCACCCCGCCTTCGATGAGCGTGCGCGCGCCCGCCGCGTCGCGCGCCGCGCGCATCCGGGCGACCTCCGCCACCACCTCATCCGGCGTTTTGCGCAAGTTCGCCTGGCTGTGCAAGGCGCTGGCCGACAGCGGCACGACGATCACGTCGGCCTGCGCGGCAAAAGCCCGCTCGGCGCCCTTCAGATTGGGTACGAGCACCGATACCGTCAAGCCGGGCAACGTGCGCGCGTGCGCCACCACGATCTCGGTATCCGCCAGTTGCGGCAAGAGCCGCGCCGGCACGAACGATCCCGCTTCGATCTCTCGCTGACCTGCGGCATACGCGGCATCGATCCACGCAAGCTTGTTCTCGGTGCTGACGATGGTGGCCACGCTTTGCAATCCGTCGCGCAGGCCGACCTCGCGGATCGTGGCGCGCGCCGGCCACGCGGCAGGGCGCGACGCTGCTGCGCCGCCCGTGTTGCCCTGGCCCAATGCGCCTCGCATGCCGCCTTGTGAATTGCCTGCCGTCATGTCGTCTCCTCTCCGGTCTCATCGTCTGGTTTGAGTTTAGGATTTCTGATCGGAGATTGAACTGCTGATTCAGAAGCCCTATGCTTCCGAAACGGAATATCTCAAGGCTCTTCTCATGCGCGATCTCGACATGACCACTTTGCGGCTGTTCGTGGCCGTCTGCGAGCAGCACAGCATCGCGCGCGCGGGCGAAGCCGCCAATATCGTGGGATCGGCCATCAGCAAGCGGCTGGCGGCGCTGGAAGACACGGTGGGCATGAAGCTGCTCGTGCGCGGCCGCCGCGGCGTGGCACCCACGCCGGCCGGTGAAGCCCTGCTCGACCACGCGCGCGCCATCCTGGGCAATGTCGCCCGGATCGAACGCGACATCGGCGCGTTCTCCTCCGGCGTCAAAGGTCAGGTGCGCATCCTTGCCACCGCTTCCGTCCTGGCGGCCTCGCTGGCCGAAGACGTGGCGACGTTTCTGCACGATCCCGCGCATGCCGATATCCGTGTCGATATGGAAGAAGGACTGAGCCATCACATCATCCGCGGCGTGCGCGACGGCGTGGCGTCGCTCGGCATGTGCTGGGATGCGGCAGACTTTCTGGGTCTGGCCTGCCTGCCCTATGGCGGCGATCGATTGGCCGTGGCGGTGCACCCGCGGCATCCGCTGGCGCGGTATCGCGAGGTGTCGCTGACCGACACGCTCGATCATGAGCAGGTCACCTTGCCGGATGCCAGCGCCGTGACCCGTACGCTCACGCAGCTCGCCCGGCAGAGCGGCAAAACCCTCATGCGGCGCGTGATCGTGTCCAACCTCGACTCCGCCATGCGCGTGGTGGGCGCCAACCTTGCCATCGCCATCGTGCCTACCACCACGGCCCAGTACTACGCCGCCTCGAAAGCAATGCGGGTGGTGGCGCTCACGGACGACTGGGCCGACCGCCGCTTTGCCCTCTGCTTTCGCGGCGAGGGCGAACTGTCGGCGGCGGCGCGGCTGCTGCGCGACCATCTGGTTGCCGCACGAGCGCCAGCGGCCGCACCGTTAGGCCCAAGTTAGCGGTACGCTTGAGCGCACAACAAAATCCCCCAACGATGAGGATGGGATGGAGACATACGACTACATCATTGTGGGCGCGGGCTCGGCCGGCTGCGTGCTGGCCAATCGCCTGAGCGCCAATCCCGCCCATCGCGTACTGCTGATCGAGGCCGGCGGGCGCGACAACTATCACTGGATTCACATTCCCGTCGGTTATCTGTACTGCATCGGCAATCCCCGCACGGATTGGATGTACAAGACGCAGCACGAGGCCGGCCTGGATGGCCGCGCGCTCATCTATCCGCGTGGCCGCGTACTCGGCGGCTCATCGTCGATCAACGGCATGATCTATATGCGCGGCCAGCGCCAGGACTACGACGACTGGGCCCGGCTCACCGGCGACGAGCGCTGGAACTGGGATCACGTGCTGCCCGTGTTCAAGGGCAGCGAAGACCATTACCGCGGCGCCGACGCGCATCATGGCGCCGGTGGCGAGTGGCGGGTCGAAGCGCAACGCCTGCGCTGGGACATCCTGGAATCCTTTGCCGAGGCCGCGCGCCACGAAGGCATCCCGCGTGTGACCGATTTCAACGGCGGCGACAACTTCGGCGCCAGCTATTTCGACGTGAATCAGAAAAGCGGCTGGCGCTGGAACACGGCCAAAGCCTTTCTGCGCCCGGTCAAGCGCCGGCGCAACCTGCATGTGCTCACCCAGGCAGCGGTACGCCACCTCACGTTCGAGGGCACCACGTGTACCGGCGTGGTGCTGGATCATCAGGGCAAAACGCGCGACGTACGCGCCAGCCGCGAAGTCATTCTGGCGGCCGGCGCCGTCAATTCACCGCTCTTGCTCGAGCGCTCCGGCATCGGCCAGGCGGATCGCCTGCGCGACGCCGGCATCGCCCTGCGCCACGACTTGCCCGGCGTGGGCGAAAACCTGCAGGACCATCTGCAATTGCGCGTGGTGGTCAAAGTGCAAGGCGTGAAAACGCTCAACAAAATGGTGGCCACCTGGTTGGGTAAGGCCGGTATCGGCATCGAGTATCTGCTCAAGCGCACCGGGCCCATGAGCATGGCGCCATCGCAGTTGGGCGTATTTGCAAAGTCGGATCCGGCGCAGCAGCGCGCCAATCTCGAGTTCCATGTGCAACCGCTGTCATTGGGGGCTTTCGGCGAAGCACTGCACGCCTTCGATGCGTTCACGGCCAGCGTGTGCAACTTGCGCCCCACCTCGCGGGGCTCGGTGCACATCGATGGCACGGGTGCCACGCAGGGGCCGATCATCGCGCCCAACTATCTCAGCACGGCCGAAGACCGCCGCGTGGCCATCGATGCGATCCGCCTGGTCCGGCGCATTGTGCAAGCGCCCGCGTTAGCCGGCTATCGGCCCGAGGAGTGGTTGCCTGGCCCCGCCGCACAAAGCGATGCGGAACTGGCTCAGGCCGCAGCCAAAATCGGCACCACCATTTTCCATCCGGTAGGGACCTGCACCATGGGCAAGCATGCCGACGAAGGCGCGGTCGTGGATAGCGAACTGCGCGTGCATGGATTGCAGTCGCTGCGGGTGATCGATGCGTCGATCATGCCCACCATCACGTCAGGCAACACCAACTCCCCCACCATCATGATCGCCGAACGCGGCGCCGCCTTGATCCAGGCGGCGGCACGTGAGCGCTGACGGCACGTTCGCGGTGCCTGCAACGTCGTAGCCGCGCACGACAGGAAGCGCGCGTGCGCGGCTACGCCCGGCATGGCGGCGCCAAGCGGGTACCGCTGTGATTCATGATGGTGCAACCGCCCGATTTCAGGCATGAGTTCTACTTATGCGTAGCGGATTTTTAATCGTTTGCGACGCTGCGCGGGCGACCCTAGACTGCCCTGGCATCGTCTTCGCGGCCCGCCTGTTTCCAGGCTCGGCCGATCGCCTTTATCCAGGAGTTTCGGTCATGTCTCGCATGCGTTGTCTGCTCATCAGCCTCTCGATCGCCGCCGGCGCCTGCCTGGCACCCCTGGCCCACGCCGCCGATCCTTATCCCAATCGCGCCGTGCGCGCCGTCATTCCCTTTCCTGCCGGCGGCATCAACGACACCATCGGCCGCGTGCTGTTCAAGCACCTGTCTGATACCTTGCCCGGCAACATCGTGGTCGAGAACAAGCCCGGTGCCGGCGGCACGATCGGCACGCTGAACGCCATCAACAGCCCCGCCGACGGCTACACGCTGCTGCTGGGCGCAGCCAGCACGATCGCCGTGGCGCCCAATCTCTACAAGGATGTGGGCTATAGCGCCGAAAAGAATCTGATTGCCGTGGGCGGCATTGCTGCGGTGCCAAGCGTGGTGATCGTGGCCGAACAATCGCCCTACACAAAGTGGTCCGATCTGGTGGCGGCGGACAAGGCCAAGCCGGGCAGCCTGAACTACGGATCGGCCGGGTCGGGCACCAGCCATCATGTGCAGGCCGAGCTGCTCAATCTGCGCGCCGGCACCAAGTTCATGCATGTGCCGTACAAAGGCGGCGCCCCCGCCATGACCGATCTGATCGGCGGTCAGCTCGACCTGCTGGTCGATCCCTTGCCCACCACACTGGCCAATGTGAAAGCCGGCCGCGTGCGCGCCCTCGCCGTCACCACCGACACCCGCGTGCCCGAGTTGCCTGACGTGCCCACATTAAAAGAACTGGGGCTCGACTACAATGCGAGCACATGGTTTGGCCTATTCGTGCCGGCCGGCACGCCGCCCGATGCGGTCGCCAAACTCAGCGCCGGCCTCGCGGCCGCTCTGGCCGACAACGCATTGCAAGCCGACTTCCGCAGCCGCGGCATCGCGCCGCTGACCATGGACGCCCCGGCGTTTACCGCTTACGTGCGCGATGAAGACCGCACCTGGCGCGACGTCATCACCCAGGCGGGCATTCAGGTGCAATAGTGCCGGCCGCCGCAACTGCCGCGCGCGCTATGCCAGTCACGAGAAATCTGCCGCCGCTTACCACCATCCGTGCTTTCGAAGCGGCCGCCCGCCATCGATCGTTCACGCTCGCGGCCGAAGAACTCAGTGTCACGCAAAGCGCAGTCAGCCTGCAGATCCGCAAGCTCGAAGCGTTTCTTGATAAACGGTTGTTCGTGCGCGGGGCGCGGCAGGTGGAATTGTCCGAAGCCGGCTTCGTGTATTTCGAAACCTGCCGGCGGATTCTTGCCGAACTCGAAACGGCCACGCATCGCGTGCGGGACCGGCAGCGCCGCGAAGTGCTCACGGTCAACACCATCCCTACGATCGGCCAACTCTGGCTGATGCCGCGCCTGGCCGAGTTCACCGCCCAGCATCGCGACATCGAGATTCGCGTGGTGTCCGACATCCGGCCGCTCGATATGCTGGCCGATGGCGTCGATCTCGCCATTCGCGTGGGGCCGCTCGCCGGCACGCGTTACCCGCGCGACGCGCCCGGCGTCGATCTCACGCTGGTCAAGAACTGGGACGGCATCTGCGCCGACTTCCTGTTCGACGACATCCTGGTACCGGTCATGTCGCGCGATCTGCATGCGCAAGGCGGTCCGATCACCTCGCTCGACGACCTGACGTCATTCGAACTCATCCACACCGCCAGCCGCCCCGATGCGTGGCGCGACTGGTTGCGCGCGCAAGGCGCGTCGCTGCCGGCCAAACGCGCCAAGCTCGAATACGGCCACTTCTACATCGCCATGCGGGCCGCGCAAGAGCACAAGGGCATTGCGCTGATCCCGGAGATCCTGCTGGACGGCTACCCCGGACGCAACGAGCTGGTGCTGCCCATGCGCCCCGCCACGCCGCTCAAAAGCGCCGGCGCGTATTACCTCTTAACCCACAACGGCGCGCACGACCGCCCCGCCATCGCCACCTTCCGCACCTGGGTGCTGAACGAGGCGCGGCAATCGGGCAACGCCGCGCCGGCATTGTCTTAACCCTCGTTTCTGTGAGCAGATCATCATGACCCACTATCGTGTTGGCATCGCCGGTTTCGGCGCCATCGGAAAATCGTTGGCACAAGCCCTCGACGCCGGTATTCCCGGTCTCACGCTTACGGCCATCGGCGTTCGCGAGCCGGCCAAGGCGCCTGCAATCGACTGGCAGCACGACGCGCCGCGCTTCACCACGATCGACGACATGGTCGACGATTGCGACGTCGTCATCGAATGCGCACCGGCCGCCCTACTGCATCGCATCGCCGCGCCGTTTCTGCGCGCCGGAAAGAAAGTGATCGTGTTGAGCTCGGGTGCATTGCTGCAGAACGAAGACTTGATCCCGCTCGCCGCCGAGCATGGCGGTCAGATCATCGTGCCGTCGGGCGCCATCCTGGGCCTCGATGCGCTGACGGCTGCGGCGGAAAACACGATCCACTCGGTCACGATGATCACCCGCAAACCGGTGCGCGGTTTGCTGGGCGCGCCGTTCCTGGTCGAACAGGGCATCGATATCGCCGGCATCACCGAACCCAAGCTGATCTTCAAAGGCTCGCCGCGCGAGGCCGCGATTGGTTTCCCCGCCAACCTCAACGTGGCGGTGAGCGTGTCGCTGGCCGGCATCGGGCCCGATCGCACCACGCTCGAGATCTGGGCCGATCCTGATATCGATCGCAACACGCACCGCGTGGAAGTCGATGCCGATTCCGCCTCGTTCACGATGGAAATTCGCAATATCCCATCGGAAAATCCCAAGACGGGCCGCATCACTGCGCTGAGCGTATTGTCGGCCTTGCGCAAACTGACGGGGCCGCTGCGCGTCGGCACGTAAGGCGTCGTCCGTCGGCTCCTCGGTCTCACCGGACGGTTGCAGCCCGGTGGGGCGGCACCGCCGCGTAGCGCCGGCCAGATCGCGTTATTGCACCTGATCCGCCGCAACGTCCAACGGCACGTCCGGCACACTTGCCGATCGCGTGCCGGGCAACGGCGGATTGCTCGCTGCGTGATAGGTATTCACCACCGAGATCTTTACATGATCGGTCGCGTTCTGGCTGGCCGCGTGCAGCGTGCGGCAATGAAACAGCAGCACGTCGCCGGGCGCGAGCGTAAGGGGAATCGCCTGCGCGAGCACCGGCACATTGCGCGGATCGTCGGCCACGAAAAACTGCTCGCTATCGAATTGATCTGCAGCAAACGTCATCGCGTGCGAACCCGGCACGACCCACAAACCACCGTTTTCCGACGATTCGTGGCCGAGCGCCAACCACGTCGACACCAGATCGGGCCGCCCGAACGACCAATACCGGATATCGCGATGCCAACCGGTGAGGCTGCCGTAAAGCGGATGCTTGGTCATCACGCAGTTGTGATGCGCGCGCGACAGCAAGGCGGGTTCATCGAAATAGGCCGTCATCCAGGCCGCGATGGCGGGGTCGCAGGCCCAGGCGGCAAAGGCCGCATCGCGCGCGTACGCGTCGCGCAAACGCCGGATGGTTGCGCCACCGTCTGCCTCACGTGACGCCGGTGCCCCGGGATAACGCAGATCGGCCTCGAACTCCAGCGAGCCCGCAGGCACCAATAACGTATCGTTGACCACCGCCAGCATGGCCTCCCGGCGCGCCGCCGGCACCATGCCGTGAACAATCACATAACCCTGCTCGCGCAGAACCGCTATCTGGTCTTTCGTTGTGGTGGTCACACTATCCGCGCCTTGGCGCCTGACTGCTGGAAAACCCTATTCTTCCACAACGGTGCAGGTTGCGGGAGGCCGCACTGCCCTCTGAGAACAACGCCACCGTTGGTCGCTGCGGCGTCGCGGCCTCCCCATACGGATCATGTTCGGGTTTTCGCTAGTGTGACAACCGACCGGCGCCGCTATACTTGCGCCAAGTCATACGACAACATACAACTAGTGGAGACAGCATGGCCCTCGATCGTCGACAGTTTCTGACTGCGGCGGCTTCCCTGCCGCTGACCGGTCTTTCCTTGCCCGCGTGGGCGCAACAGACATGGCCGTCGCGCCCTGTGCGCATCGTGGTGCCGTATCCTCCCGGCGGGTCGTCGGACATCATCGCGCGCCTTATCAGCCAGCCCCTCTCGGAAGTGCTGAAACAGACGGTCGTGGTCGAGAACAAACCCGGTGCCAATGGCAACGTTGGGGCTGGACTTGTCGTACAAGCTGCGGAAGAAGGGCACACCGTGCTGCTGTGCGACGTGGGCGCGCTGGCCATCAGCCCGTCCGTCTACACCAAGCTGACGTTCGATCCGGCAAAGGATCTGCGCGGCGTCAGCATGCTGGCGTACTCGCCGCACGTGCTTGCCGTGCATCCTGACGTGAAGGCCAATACCTTGGGCGAATTGGTGGCCTTGTCGCAGAAGGAACGCCTGAATTTCGCCGTCACGGCGATCGGCAGCGCGCCCCACCTGGCAGCCGTGGCCGTCGAGCAAGCGACCAAGGCGAAGTGGGAATACGTGCCCTACAAGGGCGGCTCGCAAGCCGTGACGGACACCATCGGCGGGCAAACGCAGATCATCATGAACGGCCTGCTCGCCACGTTGCCGCACATCAAGAGCGGCAAGCTTCGGCCCATTGCGATCTCCAAGCGTGAGCGCATGACGCTGGTGCCGAACATCCCGACAATCGCCGAACAGGGTGTGCCGAACTTCGAATCCGGCACGTGGCAGGGCATCATGTCGCCCAATACGTTGCCCGAGGCAACCGCCAAGATGCTGGCCGAGCGCCTGGCCGCCATCGTCAATCAACCCGACATCGCCGCCAAGCTCAACGAGCAGGGTGCCGAAATCGTGGTGATGGATCCGGCCAAGCTCAACGCGTTCTTCGAATCGGAACGTCAGCGCTGGGCCAAGATCGTGGCCAGCGCCGATATCCGTCTCGACTAAGCGTTCTCGGCAGCTTCGGCTGCCGCGGTCAGCGCCAGGCTGCGGGACTTCACCACCCGGTGAACGAACTGCAGCTTGCCGACCACGGCATGGGGCAGCACGAAGGGATAAAAATCCCGTTGCCCCATGCTGCGCGACAACTCGTTGAGCACACCGGTGAGCTCCACCCAGGTGTTCACGAGATTCAAAAACTCCTCCGCATCCGGCGCGTCCTTGTCGATCAGCACGTCCTTCGTGAAAGACGCGTAATCGCGCTTGACTACGCGCGTGCTGATCCCGAAACTGAGCGCCGTATCGAGCGTATCCATCATGTGCAGGTAATGCGCCCAGGTTTCGGCCCAGTCTTCCCAGGGATGGCAGGCGGCATACGTACTGATGAAGCGGGTTGGCCAGTCTTCGGGCGGACCGTTTTCATAATTGTTCTTGAGGGCTTCCGCATAGTCCTGCCGCTCATCGCCGAACACCTCGCGAAAGTGGGCCAGCCACCGCGTCGGCTTGATCAACAGATCCCAGTAATAGTGGCCCACTTCGTGCCTGAAATGACCCAGCAGCGTGCGATACGGCTCATGCATGTCTTCGCGCAGTTTTGCGCGATAGGCATCGTCGGCTTCGAGCACGTTGATCGTGATCACGCCCTCGTCGTGTCCGGTGAGCGGCGCCTTGCCGTTCTCATCAGGCCCGAGCAGATCGAACGTCAGTCCGCCATCGTGCGGCACGATCGCCGGCGTCACAGGCAAACCCAGCGTCAGCAACTGTGCGACCAACCGCCGCTTGGCAGCTTCGAGTTTGCACCAGCGCTCGCCGTTCTCAGGAATCGACAGATCAGGGATCATGCGATTGAGCTGGCACGCCAGGCACAGATCGTGGCCGTCTGCGGCCGGCACGAGCCAGTTGCACACGGCGGGCATCGTCAAATTGGCGCACCGCTTGTAAACCGTATCGTCGCCGGCATCCGTCATTACCCAGGTATCGGGCGCGGTGCCGGGCGTGAGTGCGTGCACCTCACCCAGATCGGGGGCATACCCCAGCTGCAGACCGCACGCCAGACACTGCGTATTGTCCAGAAATACCGGCTGGCCACAGGTGCAATGGAAGATCTTGCCGCTTGAGCCTGACGGCCGGTACTTATGCGCGTCGACCAGGCGCGAACCGATGACATCGAAAAAATTGCTCATGCGCGAAACGCCGTAAAAAGAAGGGGATGGGGGATGCGGGGAGCGAGAATGAAGCAACTAACGCGCCCAAAAACGCCGGCACACGACAGCATCGGGCAGCCGCCACGGTACTCCCTATCACGCGCAGCCGTCCGGCCGGGTTAACCTTCACGTCAAGCCGCCCGCGGCACCCGATTGCCGGTTTCCAGGCTCCACATTCCTGACACGATGACATCTACCGCAGACAATCTCGCCACCATCAGCCAAGAACTCCGATCGGCGGCCGCCGTTCTGGACGCCTTTCTCAGCGACGCCGATCAGTTGGCACGCGTGGACGCGGCCGCGCGGATGCTGGCGACCGCGTTCGACCGTGGCGCAAAGGCGATTTCCTGCGGCAACGGCGGCTCGCACTGCGACGCCATGCACTTCGCCGAGGAACTCACCGGGCGCTTTCGCGACGACCGCAAGGGGTTCGCTGCCATCGCGATCTCGGATGTCAGTCACATCTCCTGCGTCGGCAACGACTTTGGCTTCGACTACATCTTTTCGCGGTATGTGGATGCGGTCGGGCGCCCTGGCGACGTGCTGTTTGCGCTGTCGACCTCCGGCAACTCGGCCAACGTGGTCAATGCGCTGGCGTCCGCCCGTGCAGCCGGCATGACGTCGATCGTGCTCACCGGCAAAGACGGCGGCCGCATCGCGCGCGAGAACCTGGCCGACATCGTGATCACCGTCCCGCACCATGGCTATGCCGATCGCATCCAGGAAGTGCACATCAAGGTGATCCACATCCTGATTTTGCTGATCGAGCGCCTGGCGCGATCCTGAACCCCATCCCACACCCTCGGAGTTGCTTGTGCCCTACGTCAAGATCGACATGTTGAAAGGCCGTTCGGAAGAACAAAAGGCAGCCATTGCCGCGACCGTCACCCAGGCCCTGGTAGAACACGGCGGCGCCAATGCCGCCAGTGTGTTCGTGGTGTTTCAGGATGTCGAGGCCGGCGATTGGGCCACGGGCGGCACCCTTGTGTCGCAGAAGCCCAAACACGGCTGAGCGGCCTCACACGGCCCGCGCGTGCGCCTCGCCGGTCGCAAGCGCCGCAATCTCCTCTTCAGTCAACGCCCGCGTCGCCAGATCGGCGCGCGGCGGATGCGTGGCCAACCCCCGCAATGCCGGCACCGGCTCGCGCAATGCGCTCAGGTCCGGCACGGGCCGGCGCAATTGCGGATCGTAGGCAAACGCGTGCTCCATCGCCAGCCCACACGCGAGCACGTGGGCGTCGCCGCGAAAACGCCCCACGACCTGCAAGCCGAACGGCATGCCGCGCCCGTCTACACCGCACGGTAGCGCCAGCGCGGGATTGGTCAGCAAGGTCACCCCATAGGTCAACCCCAGCCAGTGGTAGTAGTTGCGCGCCGGCTTGCCCTCGATGGTCTCGGCATAGAGCGTGGACCACGGGAAGGCCGACACCGGCGTGGTCGGCGACAACACGATGTCGTAGTCGCGATAAATCTCCTGGAACGAGCGAAACATCTTCGTCTGCGCCAGATGGGCCCACGCCCGATCGGCCAGCGTCATCTGCGCACCGATCTCGTAGTTGGCGCGCACATTGGGCCCCAGCAGACCGGGATCGCGTTCATACGTGTCGCGAAAGGCCGCCACGAAACTCTCGGCGCGGATCACATCGAAACAGCGATCGGCATCAGGCAGTGAGATCGCCACGGGATCGCAGCATTTGAAAAACCGGCGCATCGCCGCAATCTTGGCGCGAAACGCCACACGAATCTCTTCGTCGACCGGGCAGACACCGAAGTCTTCGGTGTAGGCCACGCGCAGATTGCCGAGATCCACCGGCCGCAGTTGCGCAAACGAGGCGCCATCGGAGGTGTACGACAGCGGATCGCAATCATCCAGCGCGATGCTGGCCGAGAACTGCAAGCAGGCGTCGGCCACCGTGCGCCCCATGGGTCCCACCACCGAGATGGGCGTCCATCCCAGTTGCCGCCGTTCGACCGGCACCAGGCCAGGCGAGGGCCGAAAGCCCACCACACCGCACTTGGCGGCGGGAATTCGCAACGACCCGCCCGTATCCGATCCGGTGCACAGCGGCAGCATGTCGGTCGCCAGCGCCGCAGCCGATCCCCCCGACGAACCGCCCGCGTTGAGCATGGGGTTGAACGGATTGCCGGTGGCGCCCCACACCGGATTGCGCGAGTTCGCCCCCGCGCCCATCTCGGGCACATTGGTTTTTCCCACCACCACGGCCCCGGCGGCGCGCAGGCGGCCCACCAACGCGTTGTCGCGGGCCGGCACGTGATTCAGGAAGTTGGGCGAGCCGTGCGTGGTCAGTAACCCGCCGGTGTCTTCGAGATCCTTCACCCCCAACGGCAAACCGTGCAGCACGCCCAATGTGTCGCCCCGCATCATGGCGGCCTCAGCAGCTCGCGCTTCGGCACGCGCACGGTCGTAGCAGGTGGCCGTGACCGCATTCACAGCAGGATTGATCGCTTCGATGCGCGCGATGCAGGCTTCCAGCACCTCAACGGGCGACAGGGACTTGGCGCCGATCCGGCGTCGCATCTCGACGGCGGACAGTTGCAGGATCGAATTGGAATCGCTCATCGCGGAGTGCTCCTGTGCGCGGCACATCGCGTGCCGCATGTGGGGTTACTGGGCCTTGATGCCGGCGCGTTTGGCGATCTCGGCGAAGCGCGGCGTTTCTTCCACGATCGTACGCTGCACCCCTGCGCCATCCATGAAGGTCGGCTCAAAGCCGCCATTGCGCAGTTGCTCTTGCGTGGCTTGGTCGGCAAGGGTTGCGGCCAATGCCTTGGTCAGCTTTTCGCGCGCCTCGGGCGGCGTGCCTTTGGGTGCAAACACGGCGATCCAGGTGTCCATGTTGACGGCGGGATAGCCGCTTTCGGCAACCGTCGGCACGTCGGGCAGGAAGCCCGATCGTTGCGCGGTGGTGACGGCGATCGGCTTCACCTTGCCCGATTTGATGTGCGGCATGGCCGACACCACCGTGTCGAACAAGATCGGGATCTGCCCGCCGATCAGATCCGTGATGGCCGGCGAACTGCCTTTGTAGGGAATGTGCGTCATGCGCGTACCGGCCGCTTCCTGGAACATCTCGCCCGCAAAGTGCGACACCGTACCGATGCCGAACGAGCCGTACGAGAACTTGTCCGGATGGGGCTTCACGGCAGCGACCAGGCCCTTCACGTCCGAAAAGGGCTCTTGCGGATTGGCCACGATGATCAAGGCCGCGCGGCCCACCATGCCGACCGGCTCGAAATCGCGCACGGTGTCGTACGGCAACTTGTCGTAGATGGCCGGGTTGACGGTGAATGTGGTGCCCGAACTCAACAGCAGGGTGTAGCCATCCGGCTGGGCGCGCGCCACATACTGCGCCCCCAGGATCGTGCCGGCACCCGCCTTGTTTTCCACGATGATCGACTGGTTCAACTCGCGGCCCAATCCCTTCGCGAGAATGCGGCCCAGCACATCGCCCGCACCACCCGGCGGGAAGGGCACCACAAGCTGCACGGGCCGCTCGGGATACTCGGCGGCGCGTGCCGCCCCCGCGCTCAACACTGCCGCCATGGCGGCCATCAGAACGACGATCTTGCTCGACTTCAACATCATGATTTTTTCCCCTTGTATGTTCAGTCATCGCTCACGCGCGTCCCTCGGACGTGCGCGTAGATTCGTACGGCTAACGCAAGCGCGCGGGCAGCAACGCATCGGCGTCCACACCGTGTGCCCGCAGCGCGTCGGGCACCGGCTCGCCCAGCAGTTGCGATTCGGCCAGTTCGGACACGCCAGCCGCCGACTGGATGCCGTAGCCGCCTTGCGCGGCCAGCCAGAAAAATCGCGGCGCGGCGTTATCCCAACCGATCACGAGATCGCCGTCGGCCACAAACGATCGCAGGCCCGCCCACACATGTTTGGGTCGGCGGATCTGCAAGGTGGTCGCGGTCTCGATATGGTAGATACCGGTGGCCACATCCAGTTCTTCCGCCACCACATCGTGCGGATCGACGGGATCGGCGTTGGCCGGCGACCCCAGCAACTGGCCGGCGTCGGGTTTGAAGTAGAAGGTTTCGTCCAGGCTGGCCACGGTGGGCCAGGCGGCAAAGTCGCCGTCGTCCGGGCCGGCAAACGTAAACGCCGTACGCCGGCAGGGTTGCAGGCCGATCGGGGTCACACCGCATAAGCGCGCCACGTCGTCGGCCCAGGCACCGGCCGCATTCACCACCGTGCCCGCGCGAATCACCGCGCCATCGGCCAAGGTCAACGACCACAGCGCCGAGCGGCGCTCGGCCGCCACCAGCGCCGCTTTGCACCGCAACTGACCACCGCGCTTGCGCATGGCGCCCAGAAAGCCTTGATGCAACGCATGCACATCCAGATCGCGTGCATCGGTTTCGAGAATGGCGCCACCCACCCGTTCAGGACGCAGGCAGGGCACCAGCGCGCAGGCGGCCGCGGCGTCGATCAACGACACATTGGGCGACCGCGCGTGTAACGCAGCAAACTCGGTCTCCAGCAGTGCGCGTTGCTCGGGCGTCGCGATGTAGAGGCAACCGCGTTCCGCCAGAATCGGATGATCGGTGAAGCCCTCGGGCGGGTGCTCGTAAAACGCGCGACTCGCCCGTGTGAGCGCCTGGATCTGCGCCGTGCCATAGGTTTCCATGAACATCGCGGCCGACCGGCCCGTCGAGTGATAGCCCGGCTGATCCTCGCGCTCGAGCACCAGCACACTGGCGTGCGCGGCCAGGCGATAGCCCAGCGACGCGCCGGCGATGCCGCCCCCCACGATCACATAGTCGAAAACCGTATCGGCCGAATTTTCCTGCGCAATCATTGCACCATCCAGAATTCTCATTTATGAGAATTCTCTGATACGAAAACATAGGCGTCAATGCAAAATGACGGCACAATCCCCGCAAACAACGATTTCAAGGGAAATCCCCAGGAGTTCCATCGCATGCCCAAAGGCACGCTTGCCGTTACCCCGCAGGATCCAACCATCGACCGCGCCAGCATGGGCATGCGGCTGCGTGCCGTGCGCAAGGCGCATGGATTGACGCTCAAGGCCTTGTCGGCGCAAACCGGCGTGGCGCTTTCCACACTCTCGAAAATGGAACTGGGCCAGGTCTCGATCGGCTACGAAAAGTTCGCCGCCGTGGCGCGCGCGTTGAAGGTCGACATCGGTGAGTTGTTCGGCGCACCCGGTAGCGCGGCCGGTGCGCCCGCGCCGACGGCGGTGCATTCCGTCATGGCCGGCACACCGAGCTATCGCGGCAGCACGTACGAATACCGCCTGCTGGCTGGTGATTTTCCCGCACGCCGCATGACACCGATGTTCGGCCGCATTCACGCGCGCAGCGAAAGCGAGTTCGACGATTACGTGCGCCATGAAGGCCAGGAATTCATCATCGTGTTGTCGGGCAAGGTGCGCCTGCAATTCGTCACCGGCGAAGTGCTCGAACTCGCCAAGCATGACTCCGCCTATTTCGACAGCAGCGTGGGGCACATGTACTTGAGCCTGAGCCGGGCGCCCGCAGAAATCATGGTCGTGATGGCGGAATGATGCGCGCGATGGCTGGCGTCTGCCCCGCCGCACGTAACGCCCAGGGCTGTGCTCGGTGCGTGCAACGCCTGAGCATTCTCCGTTACAGCCTATCCAGCCGCGAGCGCAGGTCGGCTGCCTGCGCCTGCAGCGCCGCGCGATCGCCGGCCGACATCGCGGCGAGTTGCCGATAGGGCATCGCCAGCCGGCGGTTGACCGACAACATCGCTTCATTGCGCAAAAAGAAATCCCAGTACAGCGCATTGAAGGGACAGGCCCGCTCGCCCAGCCGGGCACGCTTGTCGTAGTGACAGCCCTTGCAGTAATCGCTCATGCGATCGATGTACGCCGCGCTGGACACGTACGGCTTGGTGGCCAGTTGGCCGCCATCCACGAACTGGCTCATGCCCAACGTATTGGGCGCCTCCACCCACTCGAACGCGTCGATATACACCCCGAGATACCACGCGTGCACGGCCTGCGGATCGCAACCTGCCAGGAGCGCAAAATTGCCGATGACCATCAGCCGCTGGATGTGATGGGCGTGCGCATCATCCAGCGACTGGCCCACCGCATGCGCCAGGCATCGCATTCGCGTTTTGCCGTCCCAGAACCAACCGGGCAGGGGCAGCGTATGGCCGAACGTATTCTGCTCGGTATAGCCCGGCATATGCGCCCAGTACACCCCTCGCACATACTCGCGCCATCCCAGGATCTGCCGGATGAATCCTTCCACCGCCGCGAGCGGCGCATGGCCGCTGCGCCAGGCCGCCTCGGCCCGCGCCACCACCTCTTGCGGCGTGAGCATCTTGGTATTCAGCGCAAACGACAGCAGCGAATGAAACAAGCGCGGTGCCACGGTATTCATCGCATCCTGAAAGTCGCCGAAGTGCGGCAACGCCTCATCGATGAAATCGTCCAGATGCGCCAACGCCTCGCGCCGGTTGAGCGGCCATACGAAGCGCGAAGCCTGCGGGCGGCCAAAACTCTTCACGCCCGCCGCCACAATGGTGTCCCACAGCGCGCCGTGGTCGTGCAGGGGCCGCTTGTCGAACGGCTCCTGTGGCTTGCCGCGCCACGGCTTGCGGTTGTCGTGATCGAAGTTCCATTGGCCGCCGGCGGGCGCGTCGCCGGCGTCGAGCAGCACGCGGTGCTTGATGCGCATGCGCCGGTAGAAATCTTCCATCAACCAGTGCGGCCGCCCGGCAAAGATCGCCGCCGCTTCATCGCGGGCGGTGTAGAAATGCGCGCTATCGACACAGGTGCAGACGATGGCGGAGCGCTGCGCGTAGTCGGCCAATTGCGCATCGAGCCGCCACTCGTCCGGCGCTTGATACTCGACGGTGCGGACCGCGTCGCGCGCGATCAGGCGGTCGAGATTGACGGTGATGGCGTGTGCGTTGTCCGGGTCGTCGATCGCCAGGTAATGCACGCGATGCCCGGCCGCACGCAGGGATTGCGCAAAGTCGCGCATGGCTGCGAAGATCGCAATGATTTTCTGTGCGTGGTGCAGCACGTAGTCCGTTTCCTGCCGCACCTCCATCAGCACGTAGGCCACGTCCTCCCGCACGTCGTCGAACCACGGATGGTGAGGATTGAGTTGATCGCCCAGGATGAGTCGCAGCGTGGTCATGCCGCGATTCTAGACCAGCCTGATCAAGCCACCATTCCCAGGAACTGCTGCAACTCGGGCGTTTGCGGATCGGTGAAGAGCGCCTCCGGCGCACCGATCTCATGCACTCTGCCCTGATGCATGAACACCACGCGATCGCATACCTGGCGTGCGAAGCGCATCTCGTGCGTCACCATCAGGAGCGTCATGCCGTCGGCCGCGAGTTCACCCACCACGCCCAGCACTTCGTTGACGAGTTCGGGATCGAGCGCGGAAGTGATCTCGTCGCACAGCAGCGCGATGGGCTGCATCGCCAAAGCGCGCGCGATCGCCACGCGTTGCTGCTGGCCGCCGGAAAGCTCTTCGGGCCACGCATCGAATTTGTGGGCCAAGCCTACACGGTCCATCATCACGCGCGCCAAGGCTTCGGCATCGCGCTCCGGCACGCGCTTGGTGACCATCGGCGACAGCATCACATTGCGCCCCGCCGTCAGGTGCGGGAAAAGGTTGAACTGCTGAAAGATCATGCCCACTTTCAGCCGCAGCGCACGCAGGTGCATCTCGCTGTCGGCCAGCTTCGCATCGGCCACCATGATCGCGCCGCTGTCGATGGTCTCAAGGCCGTTGATACAGCGCAGCAGCGTGCTCTTTCCCGAGCCGCTCTTGCCGATGATGGCGATGACTTCACCCGGCTCGATGCGCAACGTCACGCCTTTGAGCACTTCGTTGTCACCGAAACTTTTGCGGACGTCTTCAAGGGCGATAAGAGGCATTCAGCTTCCTTTCCAAACGCAGACTGAGGCGTGACAACGGCCAGCACAGCGCGAAGTAGAACAGCGCGGCATAGGCATACACGGTAAAGGGTTGGAATGTGGCATTCGTGATGATCGTGCTGGCCTTGGACAGTTCGGTGAAGCCGATGATGGACGTGAGCGCCGTGCTCTTGACGATCTGCACCGAGAATCCCACGGTGGGTGCCACGGCCACGCGCAGCGCCTGCGGCAGGATCACGTAGCGCATCTGATGCACATACCCCATCGCCAGACTGGACGAGCCCTCCCATTGCCCCTTGGCGATCGAGTCGACGCAACCGCGCCAGATCTCGGCCAGAAACGCCGCCGACCACAGCGTGAGCGCCACGCCGGCGGCAAGCCACGCAGGCACGTCGATACCGGCCAACGACATGCCGAAAAACGCCAGGAAGAGCTGCATCAACAGCGGCGTGCCCTGGAACAGTTCGATATAAACCCACGCGGTGCGCTGCAGGATCTTGTTGCGCGAGCTGCGCATCATCAACACGACCAGACCGAGCGCCGTGCCGGTCACAAACGTCACCAACGCCAGCACCACGGTCCAGCGCGCGGCGAGCAACAGATTGCGCAGGATGTCCCACGTCGAGAACTCGATCATCGCGTGCTCCGCCTGAAAAGCCGCTGCCCCAGCATCCGCAGCAATTGGCGCAACGCCAAGGCCAACACGAGATAGATCCCGGTGGTGACGAAGTACACCTCGAAGGCACGGAAACTACGCGACTGGATGAAGTTGGCCGCAAACGTCAGATCTTCGGCCGCAATCTGCGACACCACTGCGGAGCCCAGCATGACGATCACGATCTGCGACGATAGCGCCGGCCAGATGCGCGTCATCGCGGGCTTGAGCACCACGTAGCGAAACACCTGAAAGCGCGTCATCGCCAGGCTCGACCCGGCTTCATATTGCCCGCGTGGCGTGGCCGCGATGCCCGCCCGGATGATCTCCGCGCTGTAGGCGCCCAGGTTCAGCGCCATGGCAAGGCAGGCAGCCTGCATCTCGCCCATCTGGATGCCGATGGCGGGCAGGCCGAAGAAGATGAAAAAGAGTTGAATCAGGAAGGGCGTATTGCGGATGAGTTCGACATACGTCGTGACCACGGGCCGCAACGCCATGGGCCCTTGCGTGCGCGCCCAAGCACACGCGATGCCGATCGCCACGCCGATGACGGCACCGAACGCAATCAATTCGGCGGTGACGCCGATGCCCGTCAAGAGCACCGGGGTGTAGTCGAATACCGAGGCGAATTCGAAACGGTACGCCATCGCCGCGGGCCTCGCTTAAAGTCCGGCCGGCAGGTCGGCGCCCAACCACTTCTGCGAGATCGCTGCCAGCGTGCCGTCCTTCTTGGATTCAGCCAGCACCGCGTTCACACGCGCCTGCAGCTTTGATTCACCCTTGTTCAAGCCGATGAAGCAGGGCGAGTCCTTGATCAGGAATTTCTTCTCGGGTTTCTTCGGCGGGTTCTTGGCCAGAATCGCCGCCGCGACCACGTTGCCGGTCGCCACCAACTGCACCTGACCCGACAGGAACGAGGTGATCGTGCCGTTGTTGTCTTCGTAGCGCTTGATCGTGGCGGTCGCCGGCGCGATCTTCGAGAGCTCGATATCTTCGATCGATCCGCGCGTGACGCCGACGGTCTTCCCCGCAAGATCCTCCGCCTTCTCGACCTTCATGTCGGCCGGACCGAAGACGCCGTTGAAGAACGGCGCATAGGCATCGGTGAAGTCGATCGCTTTCTCACGCTCGGGATTTTTGCCCAGGCTCGACACCACCAGATCGACTTTGTTCGTCTGCAAGTACGGCAACCGGTTTGCGCTCGTGACCGGCACGAGCTCGACCTTCACGCCCAGCTTCTTGGCGATCAGCTCGGCGGTGTCGATGTCGTAGCCGCGCGGTTTCAGATCGGTGCCCACCGAGCCGAACGGCGGAAAGTCTTGGGGCACCGCGACCTTGAGGACGCTGGCTTTCATGATGTCGTCCAAGGCATCGGCATGCGCCAGAGGGCCCGCCGTCAGCACGAGGGCGGCACACAGGGACAGCAAAAGGTTTCTACGCTTCATTGACGAATCTCCAAGATGCCGCTGGGCGGTGCACTGATCTGTTATTTGCACACCATAACGGTATACAAAACGAGTCAATGCAAAATCCATGCCATGTGCGCATGCCCCTGCACACTGGCCAAACGGCCGGCAGGGCAATCGAAGATTGCGTGTTTTCGGTGCGTGTTGCGCCATTCTGGCGCACGCGATGCACCAGAATGGAACGCGAGGATCAGGTCAACAGTGCCGTGATGAGATTGGATTCGGCCGGCAGCTCATCGGTGAAGTTCAACGCGTGCTCGACGTGTTCGAGATGCTCCACCATCAGACGGCAGGCGAGCTCGACGTCACCGGCTTTCGCCGCCTTGAGAAAGGCATGGTGCTCGTCGGAAGAACATGCCGCGTCCAGACTCGACTGATACAGCACCGTGATGATGGCGCTGCGTGCCGACAGCTCGCGCAGCATTTCGGTCAGGACCGAATTGCCCACGGTATCGGCGAGCAGAATATGGAAGTCGGCCAGCAACCCATTCCGCAATTGCACATCGTCCGCCTTCACGGCGCGGCGCTCTTGCTGCAGATGTCGCTCGATGCGTTTGTAGTCGGCCGGTGTGGCACGCGCCACGAACTCGCGCGCCAGTGCGGTTTCGAGAATTCGCCGCACGGCAAAGATCTCGCGCGCCTCGGCAGCGCTGGGCTTGCTCACGAAGGCACCCTTTTCGGGTACGGTGCGGATCAGTTTGTCCTTCGACAGCATCAGCAAGGCGGCGCGGATCTTGGTGCGGCTGACGTCGTAGGCGCGGGCCAATGCTTCTTCGCGCAGCCGCGTGCCAGGCGGCAGGCGGTGTGCCACGATCGCCGCAGCGATATCCTGGGCGATGTATTCGGCGCTGACGTCCGAAGGTGGGGTACGGGTAGTGGCCATGTCGCCGCATAGTCTACCGAAATCCTTGACCAGATATTGCATACAATATTTACATGCACTAAATTGATCGCGCCGCGAAGCCAATCCCGCTGCCCTTCAGTCGATGCCGCCGAGGCCGCCGGGTTCATTGCGTTGCTGACGGCTCTCCCACCTTTGCCACCACCGCTGCCTCATGCCTACTCCCGCCTCCCTCGTCATTCGCGATTTTCTAAGCCACCAGCAGCCGGCCCAGACCGATTTCCTGCAAGCGTTGGTGCAGGTGCCGTCGGACAATCCGTCGGGCGATTGCGCGCCGCATGCCGCGCGCGCGCAAACCCTTCTGGAAGCGTTGGGATTCGCGGTGCGTGCCTACCCCGTTCCCCAGAAACTGGTCGGTGCCTGCGGCATGCGCTCCGCGACCAATCTGATAGTGCGCCACGTCTTCGGCGCGGGCACCGGACCGGTGATCGCGCTGAACGCACATGGCGACGTGGTGCCGCCGGGCGCGGGTTGGACGCACGATCCCTATGGCGGTGAGATCGTTCAGGACGCCGAACATGGCCCCGTGATGTTCGGCCGCGGCGTGGCGGTCTCCAAATCCGATTTCGCCACCTACACCTGGGCGCTGCTGGCGCTGCGCGAAGCAGAACGGCAAGGTGCCTCATTCGATGGCACCGTCGAATTGCACTTCACCTACGACGAAGAAACGGGCGGCGAAATCGGCCCCAAGTATTTGCTGGACGCTGGACTGAGCGCACCCGATTTTGCACTGTCGGCCGGGTTCTCGTACGGCATCACGTCGGCTCATAACGGCTGCCTGCACGTTGAAGTGACCGTGCACGGCAAGCAGGCGCACGCCGCCATGCCCCACACCGGTGTGGACGCTTTGGAAGCCGCCACGCACATCCTGCGCGCGCTGTACGACTTCCGCGCCGCCCTGGCCCAAACGCATTCGGCCACGCCCGGCATCGATACGCCAGGGTTGAACGTGGGCCTGATCTCGGGCGGCATCAACACCAATGTGGTGCCCGATACCGTGAACTTTCGCGTCGACCGCCGCATGATTCCCGAAGAGGCAGGACACGATGCCGAACACGAATTGCGCACACTGATCGAAACGGCCGCCGCCGAACGGCCCGGCATCACCGTAGACGTGCGCCGCATCATGCTGGCGCAGCCGTTGGCGCAATTGCCGGGCGCGGAAATCCTGATCGACGCGCTTCGCGCACATGCCCAGGCAGCGTTCAATACCGAGATCCCGGTGCAAGGCGTCCCCCTCTATACCGACGCGCGTCACTACACGCATCGCGGCATTCCTACGGTGCTGTATGGCGCCGGCCCGCGTACGCTGATGGAAGCGCGCGGCCACAACACCGACGAAAATTTGCGCTTGAACGATCTGTATGGCGCCACGCGCGTCGTGGCATTGACGCTGGCGGACCTGTTGGCTGCGAAATCGGCTACCTCGGCGCGCGGGTAACCTCAATGAGCGCGTGATTGTCTCGGAACGCGAGACTATTACTTCACGAATGCCGTGTTTATCCGGCAACTGGAATCGACAACACTCTCGCCATTCAAACGCTTAACGATGGCGGCTCACCGAGCCGCCTTGAGCGTCGTCTCGGAGTTCGTCATGATCGATTCACGCACCGCGCCCTACGGCGCCTTCCTGATGCGTCTCGCCTTGGGCGTCATGTTCCTGGCCCACGGCTGCACCAAGTTATTTGTTTTTACGCCGGCAGGTACGGCAGGCTTTTTCGCCAAGATCGGCTTTCCAGGATGGCTGGCCTATCCGGTCATCGCGTTCGAAGTCATTGGCGGCCTGCTGCTTATCCTGGGTGCGTTCTCGCGCTGGGTGGCTGCCATTGCTGTAGTGCAATTGTTCGCAGCATCCACGGTGCACTTCGGCAACGGCTGGGGCTTCTCCAACCCCAACGGTTGCTGGGAATACCCGATCTTTCTGTGCGTGATCGCAGCGGCCGTGGCATTGGTGGGCGATGGGGCCTTCGCGCTTAAGCCCTCCGCCAAACGGGTTTAAGCGGTAAGCACGCCCACCGCCTACGCCGCAATCTCGACCGCTCTCAAGAAGCGCTCGACCACCCGTGCGGCCGTGCGCACATCGTCCACCGTGACGATCTCGAGCGGGTTGTGGCTGATGCCGCCATTGCCACAGCGCACGAACAGCATGCTGGTCGACGCGATATCCGCCACGCACATCGCGTCGTGCCCCGCGCCCGAAGGCAGCGTCAGCACCTCCACGCCTTCGGCCGCAATCGCGTCGGCCCATGCGCCACGTTGCGCCTCGGCGCAAGGCGATGCCGGCGCCCGCATGATTTCCTCACTGGACCAGGCAATACCGCGCCGGAGGCAGATGGCGTCGATGGCCGCGGCGATATCGGCAAGCGCCGCATCGCGCACAGCATCGTCGCCCGACCGCACATCGATCGAAAACCGGCACGCGCCGGGAATCACATTGATCGAGCCGCCGGGTACTTCCAGCTGGCCGACCGTGCCCACCAGCCCCGGCACCTGATTGCAACGCGATTCCACGAACAGCACGATCTCGGCAGCGGCAGCCGCCGCATCGCGTCGCATGGTCATGGGCGTCGTGCCCGCGTGCCCCGCCAATCCCGTCAGTGTGATCAGGCGCCGCACACTGCCGGCAATGGCGCTCACCACCCCAACCGGCAACCCGCGATCCAACAGCACCGGGCCCTGTTCGATGTGCACTTCGAAATAGTGGCGCACGCGTTTCGCATCCACCCGGGCACCTGCGATCTCGTCCGGGTTCAACCCGGCGCCGGCAATGGCCTCGCGCATGGGCACGCCCTTGACGTCGACCCGATCGAGCAGCGCAAAATCGAACGTGCCGATGAATGCCGACGATCCGAGAAAGGTGCTGCCGTAGCGCACGCCTTCTTCCTCGGCAAACGCCACCACTTCGAAATCGTAGGGAAGCCGCTCACCGCGCGCGTGCAGATCGGCCACGATGGCGATGGGCAGCAGGATCCCGAGCCGCCCGTCGTAGCGCCCGCCATTGCGCACCGTATCGTAATGACTCCCCGTCACCACCGCCGCCGGATGCTCGACCTCGGGATTGGCACGGTAGCAGCCGATCACGTTGCCCACCGGATCGTGACGCACCGCGTCGAACCCCGCCTCGCGCATCCACTGCGCCAGTTGATGCGCCACCGCGCGGTGGGCCGGGGTCATGTAGGTACACGTCAGGTGATCGGGGTGGTCGGAATGCGCGGCTAGAACATCGGCCCATCGCATGACGTTCGTGGCCGGATCGGCCGTGGGACTCATAAGATTGGTCATCGAAACGGTCTCAGTGCAAAACGGCGGGAGGAGGCCGTATTTAACGATACCGCACAATTTTTGTATACGAATCGCACCGCGATCGTTTTCGGACAGGCACATCGTATGCTTGATGGGTTCGACAAACCTACACGAGGAGCATCCCATGACTTACCGCAAACTGCTCGCCATCGCGACCGCCAGCATGGCGCTCAGCGCCTGCTCGGTTGGCGCGGGCTACAACCCGAATCGCGACCCCAGTCCGCCCACAGGCGAACGTCCGGTCAATCCGTACAGCAATGGCGGCTTCAGCGATCCGGGCCCCAATTACCCGCCCACGGGCAAGTGATCGTCCGCTTGCGATAACCATCGCCACAACGTCGAGCGGCTGATGCCCAGCTCATGGGCCGCCGCCTGGCGATTGCCATCATGCCGCTTCAGCGCGGCGACAGCGCTTGCATGATGCGATGGCCAGTCGATCCCGTCATCGTTTGCGTTGCTCGCGATCAGCTCCGGGCACTCATGCCGCAGCCCTGCCCAGTCCACCGTGTCGATCGTACTGAACTGCGTCATGAACACGGCGATGCGCTCGCACAGGTTTTCCAGCTCCCGCACATTGCCGGGCCAACCGTAGGCCTGCAGCATCGGCGCATACACCCCAAGCACCGCCGCCACGTCCAGTACGCACCCGACGCGTTCAAACTGCCGCTTGAGCAACACGCCGGCCAGCAGGACCACATCTTCTCGTCGCTCGCGCAATGGGGCCAGCGCCAGACGCAACGTGTTGATCCGATAGTACAGATCGCGTCGGAACCGCTGGGTATCGATCAACTTTTCCAACGGTTGATGGGTGGCCGCGACGATGCGCACATCGACCGGGATCGCCGCCGTCGCGCCCAGGCGCGTCACCTCACGCTCCTGCAGCACGCGCAGTAACCGGCTCTGCAGCGGCATCGGCATGTCGCCGATTTCATCAAGAAACAGCGTTCCGGTGTGCGCCGCCTCAAACAAACCCGGCTTGCCGCCTCGCCGCGAACCGGTAAAGGCGCCGTCCTCGTAGCCGAACAATTCGCTCTCCAGCAACGTTTCGGGGAAAGCCGCGCAGTTCACCGCGATGAAAGGCCGCGTCGCACGTGCGCCGGCGTTGTGCATGGCCTGCGCAAAAAGCTCCTTGCCCACGCCGCTCTCGCCCCGGATGAGCACCGTTGAATCGGTGTGCGCGTAGCGCTTGGCCGCCGCCAACGTTTGACGAAACGATGGGCTCGCGCCGATCAACTGCTCGAAGGAATGTTTGGCGCTGCGCTGCAGCCGGCGATGCTGCATGCGCAGGCTCACGTCGGCTTCCTGAATCTGTCGCGCGTCATACAACGTGAGCGCAGCGCCCGCCACCATGCCGCGCTCATGGATCGGCGAGCGATTGACGATCCAGTCGCGGCCCTGAAACCGCTGCACGCGGCCGCGCTCGTCGGCGCCATGCTCGAGCGTGGCCAGTAAGGACAGCTCGGGCTGCAGGCGCGCCAGGTCTTGCCCCATCAAGGCGTCGCTTGCCACCCCCATGAGCTGTTGCATGCGCGGGTTGGCAGCGATGACCCGATTTTCCCCGTCGACGGCGAGCACGGCATCCTGCAGCGTATGCAGCACGCTGTTCAAGCGTTCGTACCGGCCCGCCTCGAGACGCGCCACTCGCGCAAGTTCCAATGCATCGTTGAAACCTTGCCGGATGCTCGCTTGCGAGTAGGCCAGGAAACCCGTCAGGCCGGCTTGCTCGGCCAGCTCCACCACCAGGCTGGAACCCACGATCACACGAAAGCCGTCGCGGCGCAGGGTTTCGAAATGCTGGCGGGCGTCGGCGGGCGTTTGATACGCGTACTGCGCGATCTGGATATTGAGCAGTGCCTTGACCGCGTCGAGTTCGGGGATGGTGGCGCCATACATCACGATGCCCACGCGATCCGCCAACTCGCGGGCCTTGAGCAGCGCCTGCAGGATGTCGAACCCGGTCAGCTGAATGGTTGCAACGGGTGCCTGCAGTCCGCCACGCAGCACATGCGCATTCGACCCGGCACTGACGAACACATCGGCCGCCCCACGCTCGGCCCGATCGCGCGCAATGCCCAGGGTGCGGTCGAAGGTGCCGTCGACGACTTCGATTTCGGCACGATCGGCGTACTCGGCGACGACCGGGGCCGCCAGTTCACGGATGTGGCGGTAACTGAGAAAGCAGACGCGCGGCAGATCGCGCCGGAGTGAAGGATATCGGGCCATGTTCGACAAACGTTTCATTGCGACGTTTCGATTGTCGCACTGGGATTAAATGAAACATGGATTATTTGTACCGCAAGAATTTTCCTAGTGTATTCAATGGGTTGAATCTCATCCGAAATTGGCATCGATATTGCAATAGTGCTGTTCAAACCGAACAAGGAGACAGCGCTTTGGCACTCGAACACATCACCGTTCTCGACCTTACCCACATGTTGTCGGGCCCGTACGGCACCATGCTGCTGGCCGATCTGGGCGCACGCACGATCAAAGTGGAGCCGCCCGGCAAGGGTGAGGGCACGCGCCGGCTGCTCGAAAACGACCCCGACTATTCGCGCAACGGCATGGGCGCCTACTACCTCACGCTGAATCGCAACAAGCAAAGTGTGTGCGTGGACTTGAAGAGCGAGGCGGGCCGAGAAGTGTTCATGGATCTGGTGCGCCAGGCCGATGTGGTGTTCGACAACTTCAGCGTGGGCGTCACCAAGCGGCTGGGCATCGATTACGCCGCCCTCTCGCAGATCAATCCGCGCATCGTCACCTGCTCGGTCACGGGCTTCGGCCAGACGGGTCCGGATACCGAACGTCCCGCCTTCGACCAGGTCGTGCAGGCAATGGGCGGCGGCATGTCGATCACCGGCACGCCCGAAACCGGCCCCACGCGCAGCGGCATCCCGATGGGCGATCTGGGCGGTGGCCTGTTCGGCGCGATGGGTGTTCTGGCCGCCCTGGCCGAACGTGAGAAAACCGGCTGCGGCCAGCACGTGGATATCTCGATGCTGGATGCGCAAATCTCGCTCTTGAACTACATGGCCACGATGCACTTGATGTCGGGCATCGTGCCCGAAGGCATCGGCAACAGCCACTTCGTTCACGTGCCCTACAACAGCTTTCCCACCAAGGACGGCTACATCATCATCGCTTGCATCGGCGACGCATTCTGGGAGCGTTTCGTGGCGTGCGTACAGGTGCCCAGCCTGATGAAGCCCGAGTATGTACAGCAACCCGTGCGTTTTGCCGCGCGCAAGGAAATCGACGCCATCATCTCGGAAGCGCTGCAGCAGGAAACCACCGCCTATTGGCTTGAACGTTTGCGCGCCGCACGCATTCCGTGCGGCCCGGTGAACACGTTCGATCAAGCATTGAGCGATACCCAAGTGCAGGCGCGCGACATGGTGGTGGACGTGGATCTCGGCGATGGCGAAACGCTGAAGATGCCGGGCAATCCCATCAAGCTTTCCGCGCAACGTACGCAAACGTTCACGTCGCCACCGGCGCTCGGCGCGCACACCGCCAGCATTCTTGCCGGCATGGGTTACAGCGAAGACAAGCTCGCCGCGCTCACCCGCGACGGCGTGATTGCCTGAATCCAGAGGAGATCGACCATGGAACGTCTCTTCATCACCGACGTCGCCCCGCGCGACGGCCTGCAGAATCAACCCGTGCTGGTGGGGCTGGACACCAAACTCACGCTGATCGATCGGCTCGTGGCGGCCGGCGTGGAAAGCATCGAAGCCACCAGCTTCGTGTCGCCTAAAGCCGTGCCGCAGATGGCGGATGCGGGTGAGCTCATTCCGCGGGTGCGCACGCAGCACCCAGGCCTGCGCGCCTCGGCGCTGGTGCCCAACATGAAAGGCCTCGAACGCGCACATGCCGCGGGCGCGGAAGAAATCGCCGTCGTGCTCTCGGCCACCGAAATCATGAACCTGAAGAACATCAACATGGGGCTGGCACAGGCCACCGACGTAAGCGAGCAAACGGTGCGTGAAGCGATCCGTCTGGGCTTGCGCACCCGCGCCTACGTGGCGGTGGCGTTCGACTGTCCGTTCGAAGGCCCGACGTCGCTCGATGCCGTACACACGTGCGTGGCGCGCATGGCCGAGGCGGGCGCCCAGGAAATCGTCATCGCCGACACCATCGGCTCTGCATCGCCCGGCGCGGTCAGCGAGCGCCTGACTGCGCTGCTGCGCGATCTGCCTGCCGATCGTCTCGCCGTGCACTTTCACGATACGCGCGGCATGGCGGTGGCCAATGCGTGGGCTGCGCTGCAAGCAGGCATCCGGCGTTTCGACGCCAGCGTGGGCGGCATCGGCGGCTGCCCGTTCGCACCGGGTGCAGCCGGCAATCTGGCAACAGAAGACCTCGTCCTCATGGCCGAAGCCAGCGGCTACACCACCGGCATATCGTTGGACAGCCTGCTCGACATCATCGATTTTGCGGAAACCGCGCTGCAACGCCCGCTCGGCGGACGCTCGGTCGCGTGGCAACGCAAACAACGCAGCAAGATCGCCTCATAACAGCGGTTCGCATCACCTAAAAAAACCATAACGAAGACAACATCATGAATAAGCTAGGGAGGTCGCGCCGCGGCCTGCTGGCAGGCGCCTTCGCGCTGCTGGCACCGCTTTCGATCGCGACGCACGCGATGGCCGCCGAGCCATTGAACAAGTTTCCCGACAAGCCTGTAATCCTCGTAGTGCCCTACGCCGCTGGCGGTGGAACGGACATCGTCGGCCGCAACATCGCTCAGCGGCTCTCCACGCTTTGGGGCCAATCGGTGGTGGTGGAAAATCGCAGCGGCGCCAACGGCGTGATCGGGTCGAGCATGGTGTCCAAATCGCCGCCCGATGGCCACACGCTGATGCTGGTGGTGGGCTCGCACGCCATCAACCCCGTGCTGATGAAGTCGATGCCGTACGACACCACGACGGCCTTCACCCCCATCACCCGCATCGCGGATTCCCCCATGGTGCTGGTGGCGGCCGCGAAAGGCCCGTATCCCACGCTCAAGGACGCGCTCACAGCCGCGCGCACCCAGGAGATGCCGCTGGGCTTTTCCGAAGGGCACACGCGCCTTACCGGCGAGATGATCCGCCAGGCCGGCAACCTGAAAACGCTGGGCGTGCCATACAAAGGCGGCGGTCCGTTGATGATCGACATCATGGGCGGACACGTTCCCATGGGCGTGACAAGCGTTCTTACCGCCATGCCGCATGTGCAGTCGGGCAATCTGCGCGTGCTGGGCGTGGCCGACGACAAACGCTCGGCGGTGTTTCCCGATGCGATGACGTTCAAGGAAGCCGGATTGGGCGATGTGAAATCACTGAGCTGGTACGGCTTGCTCGGCCCGGCTGGCATGCCCGACGCCTTGGTCGCGAAGATTCGTGACGACATCAAGAAGGTCACCCAGGATCCTGCGGTGGTCAAGCAAATGCAGGAGCAGGGCGCCGAGATCGTGGTCGATGAACCGGCGGCCTTCAAGGCCTTTCTCGTCGACGAAACCCGCAAGTGGGCGGCCGTGGCCGAACGCGGCGGCATCAAAGCAGAATAAAGGAGACGCGCATGCCCCACCTACTTTCACGCCTCATTGCCGTCGCGCTCTGCGCCCTGCCCATCGCGGCCGCCCACAGCGCCGACTATCCAACGCGTCCCATTCGGCTCATCGTGCCGTTTGCGCCCGGTGGCGTCACCGACACGGGCGCGCGCATCGTGGCCGATAAACTCGGCCAGCGCCTGGGCCAGACGGTGGTGGTCGAAAATCGCCCGGGTGCGGCCGGCAACATCGGCACGCAAGCCGTGGTGAATGCCGAGCCCGATGGCTACACACTGGTCGTGGGCTTTGACGGCACCATCGTCATCAACCCACATGTGTATACGAAGATCGGTTTCGATCCCCTCAAGGACTTCACGCCCGTCAGCAAGATCGGCGACGCCGTGCTGATCCTGGTCGCCAATCCCAAAGTGCCGGTCAAAACGCTGCAGGAATTGATCGCGTATTCCAAGGCCCAACCGAATGGCGTGTCGTACGGCAGCGCAGGCACCGGCAGTACGCCGCATCTGGGTGGCGAATTGTTCAAGCTGCGCACCGGTGCCAAACTCGAACATATCCCCTATAAGGGCGGCGGCCAGGCCATGACCGATGTGGTGGGCGGCACCATCCCGCTGCTCTACACCGCCGTCGCGGGTGCCTATCCGTTCGTGCAGAAGGATCAGGTACGGGCGCTCGCCGTATCGAGCAAACAACGCCTGGCGTCCTTGCCCGATGTGCCCACGTTCGAAGAGTCGGGCGTGCCCGATTTCGAGGTCAATTCGTGGATCGGCATTCTGGCGCCGAAGGGCACACCCGCCCCCATCACACACAAGCTCCAGGAAAGCATCCGCGCGGTGGTGATGGACCCGGCCACGCGCGAACGCCTGGCCGGCTTGGGCATCGTGTCCTCAGGCAACACGCCTGAGGAATTCGGCCAGCAGATCCGGGAGGATCTGGCGAAGTACGAAGCGGTGGTCAAACAAGTCGGCATCAAAGTCGACGGTAGCTGACCGCCGTTGGGCCGCTCGATCGGTGGACCGATGATCCACCGATCAGTCTGCGGATCGGTTCGTCGAGCAATCCAGCCGATCTGCCCGCCGATCGGGTTCCCGATGAGCGGGCCCCTGCAGCCTTCAACTTCAAGCCGCCGGAAAAACCGGCTCGCCCAGATTCAGCATCAGGCGATTGGCCCAAGCGAAGATCGCAACCGAGTGCACGAGATCGAGAATCTCGGCCTCGTTCAAGCCCACCGCTTCCAGCGCCTTGATATCTGCCGGTGCAATCTCGCCCGGCTTCTCGGTCAATGCCACCGAGAACGCCGCAATCGCCTTTTCGCGCGCATCGGTGCCGGCCGTGCGCGGATCTTCAAACACCTGTTCGATCGCATCCGTGCGCTTGGCCAATTGCTCGAAACGCTGCGCGTGCACCGACGCGCAATACACGCAGCCGTTGATGCGCGAGGTCACCGTCGCACCCAGTTCGCGCTCGGCGCGCGCCATGCCGCCCGGGGCGTACATGATGGCGTTGAACGCGGCCGAACGCTGGCGCAGGATATCGGGCTGATGCACCAGAAAGCGGTAGTAGTCGGAAACCTTCGCCTTGGGATGGCTTTCTTCCAGCACGGCGATCTGTTCAGGCGTCGCCGCATCGATGTCGACGATATCGAGCCAGGCATCCCACTCCAGCGACTCGTTGGTAAAGCCATGCGATTTGATGAGGGTGGTCATGCTGCAACTCCTTGGGCACGCGCGGCCGCCATGGCTTTCAGGCTGGCCACCAGGCGCACTTGATACGACAAAAACGCAATCAATTGCGCAATCGTCACCACGTCGGGTGTGCTCACGCCGGCCGCCGGCAATGTCTCGAGCGCGGCCTTGTCGCCTTTCACCGGATCGAGGATCAGCGTGCGGGTAAAGGCCAGAATGGCGCGCAAGGCGGTGTCGGGCACGCCATCGATCTTGTCGTTCTCGACGGCCGCAATCAAGCCCGCATCCGCGCCTTGTTCGTTCAAGCGCGTGCGATAGTGTTCGGCCAGTTCGGACGCGGGCGTCAAGGCGCACGCATACAGCGCCACCAGCAGACGATCGGTCAACGACACGCCGGCCAGGGCCGGATCGAACAACGCGTCGTAGCTGCCTTGCGTGGCCACGGCCACTTTGTCGCGCTGATGCCGCACGGCATGCAACGCGTCGCCGGCCTGAATGCCAACGATACGATCGATCAGATCGTCGGCAGGGGAATACACGGGAGTCGTCATCGTCGCGTTGTCCTTAAGATGATTGAGATTGCGAAGCGCGCGCGGCTGCGGCCACGGCGTCGTCGAGAAACTGCTTCACACCGGCCCACGATTCGGCGTCGGCGCGTGCGTTATCGGTGGGATTGCCGCCGCTGGTGCTGATCTTGCCCGATACCGGATGCGCATACACAAGCTGGGTGGTGGGCAGGTAGGGAAACAAAATCGAATGCCCGCCGTTCTCGTAGTCGAGCCACGATACGGGGTAGGGATGCGACACCTCCGCCAGCTTGTCGCGCACCATTTGCGAATACAGGCTGGACGGCCAGGAGCCATCGTCGGTGGCCGAGAGCAACATCACCGGCCCCTTGATCGCCTCGACGCGGATGCGTGCGCGTGCGACGGCTTCCGGATCCTGCAGCGCGGTCAGGATCGCGCGCTCATGCCGATGCGGGGCCGGGCCGTCGTCGAACGGCTGCCACGTGGCGGTGCGGTTGTTTTCCCACACATGCGGGATCGGCTTGCCGTCGAGCAGCCACGTCGGCCCTTCACGGCCTACGGCCGGATCGGCGGCGTTCTGCCCGCTGTGCACCACCGCGCCCGGCACATAGGCGATCACGGCAGACACCGCTTCCGGATATGTGGCGCCCAACAGCAGCACCAGCTCACCGCCGCGTGACTGGCCGCTGATCGCCACGAAATCGTGCGCGGGTTTGACGTGCGTGCGCACCCAGTCGAGACCGGCTTTGAAATACTCGAGGGGCGTATTCGAAATGTAGTCCGACAGCCCCGGCGCCTTGAAGTAACCGAGCGCCAATGCCGCATAACCGCGCGAGGCATACAGCGCCGCGCGCGGCTCGTTGATACCGCCGCCCGAACCGTTCAGCACCACGACCGCCGGATGCGGTCCCGGACCGGCAGGCGTGAATAACGTGCCGACCAATCCATCTTCGCGCACGTCGCGGCGCGTCACACCCTCGCCGGCCAACCGCTGCACGAACGCGCCTTGGGTGACGACACCATCCGCCTGCACCGCAACGGTCGTGGTCAATGGCGCACTCGGCGTTTCGCCGAAGAAATCCCGGCTCTTCGAATCGACCGGCGCTTGCGACCACACCAGCCCCATCGCTGCCACGCCCGCGTAATCGCCGGCGATCGGCGCATCGCGCGTGAGATCGACCGTGCCTTGTGCATCGGCCTTGAACGTGGCGTGCGCTTGCCACGTCACGCCGCCTGCGCGCAGCGTGGTCGCCGTGATCGCCACCGTACTGCCTGGCGTGGCACCCGAGACCACGATGTGCCGCGGCACATCGATCAACTCGTCTGCGGGCGTAATGCTCAACATGACTTCACTCATTGCTGCTCCACACGCCGCGAGGCTTGGCGCCCCGCGGCAATCGGGGTTTACTTCTCGGTCTTGGTGACCATCATGGCGGCCGTGCGATCGCTCGTCATCGGCTTGACCATCAGGCCCTTCTTGGCGGCCCAGATATTGCGGTAGTGGTACAGCGGGAAAATGCCCACGTCGTCAGACACGACCTTCACCGATTCACGCAAGATCGCTTCGCGCTTGGGCACGTCGAATTCCGATGTCGCCTGCTCCAACGCACGATCGACCGCCGGGTTGCTGTAGTGCCCCCAGTTCGAAGCGCCCAATCCCTTCTTGGCATCTACTGTGGCGAGCACGTTCACCAAGGCATAGCTGGCCTCGCCCGTGCCGTTACCCCAGGCGAGCATGCTGACGGCGTACTCGTTCTTGTTGGCACGGCCTGAGTACACGGCCCATGGCACCACTTCCACTTGCGTCTTCACGCCGATCCGCGTCCAGAATTGCGCCACGGCCTGGGCCGTTTCGGGGCCTTGCGGATAGCGATCGTTGGGCGCGTGCATAGTGAGCTTGAAGCCCTCCGGAAAGCCGGCTTCGGTCAACAGCTTTTTGGCCTCGGCCACATCGTTGGGGATGTCGGTGACCTGCGGGTTGTAGCCGAAGGTGTTCTTGGGCATCCACTGATTGGCCTCGGTGGCCGCGCCCTGCAGAATGCGGTCCGTGAGCGCCTTGCGGTTGATTGCCAGGTTCAGCGCACGACGCACGCGCACGTCCAGCAGCGGGTTCTTCTCGAGCGGCTTGCCGGCGTTATCGGTGATGTACTGATTGGGTGCAGGGTTGAAGCTCGGTTGCAGCAGCATCACGCGCAAGCCGTCGTACGGATACACGCTCACGTTGGGCGATTCTTTCAAGCGCGCCAGATCGGAAACGGACACCTTATCGATCACGTCCACGTCGCCCGAGAGCAGGGCGGCCGTGCGCGATGCAGCCTGATTGATGTAGCGATAGTTGATCTTTTCCCACGGTTGCTTGGCGCCCCAGTAACCGTCGTAGCGTTCCATCACCACGCGGTCACCCGGCGTATACGAGACGAACTTGTACGGGCCGGTGCCGATCACCGCCTTGCCCGAGTTGTAGTCCTCGGTCGTCGATTTCTCACCCACATGCTTGCTCACCACATGCACCGAGGCCAGATTCAGCGGCAGGTCGGGATTGGGCACCGTGGTTTTCACCACCAGCGTCAGCGGATCGGGTGCGCTCATCGACGCGATCGTGCGCAGATAGCCGCCGTACGTGGCCACGCTGCCCGGCACTGCTTTGGCGCGCGTGTACGAGTAGATCAGGTCGTCGGCGGTAAACGCCTGGCCATCCTGCCACTTCACGTTGGGGCGCAGCTTGAATTCCCACGTGTTGTTGTCCAACGGCTTCCAGCTCAAGGCAAGCCCCGGCTGCAGCGCGTTGTCCTTGTTTTCGATCAGCAGATCCCAGAAATGCAGCGCCACCGAACGGTCGCCCGCATGGTTGTTGAGTTGGGGGTCGAGCGACGACAGGGGATCGGCAAACCCGATCGTCAGCGTCTGGGCGCCGGCCGCGCCGGCGGTGGCCAGCATCGCTGCGGTAAGCGTGGATAAGAGCAGCTTCTTCATGAAGGATCCTTGGAAGAAAAATAAGGTCAGGCGATATCGTTTAAATGGCAGGCGCTGAGATGATTGATCGCGATCCCGCGCAATGTGGGCACCTCGGTCTTACAGCGCGGCAGCGCGTGCGGGCAGCGCGGATGAAAATGACAGCCGGACGGCGGATTGATCGGGCTGGGAATCTCGCCCTTGATCGCCGTAAAGGTTTTGTGTCGCGACGCGAGCGACGGAATTTCCGCCAGCAACGCCTGGGTGTAGGGGTGATTGGGCCGAGCGAACACCTCTTCCACAGTGGCCGTCTCGACCACGCGACCGAGATACATGATCACCACGCGATCCGACACGTGTTCCACCACACCCAGATCGTGGCTGATGAAGAGATACGTCAAGTTGAGTTCTTCGCGCAGATCCATGAACAGATTCAAAATCTGCGCCTGGATCGACACGTCCAGCGCTGCGACGGCTTCGTCGCAGACCAGCATGTCGGGCTGCACCGCGAGCGCACGCGCAATGCCGATACGTTGCCGCTGGCCGCCGCTGAACTGATGCGGATAACGATGACGCAAGGCCGGGTCGAGGCCCGCACGCTGCATCTGTGCGCACACGTAGTCATCGAAGTTCGCGCGATCGACCAGGCCGTGAATGCGTGCGGCTTCGCCCACGATCTCGTCCACGCGCAGGCGCGGATTCAAGCTCGAATAGGGATCCTGGAAAATCATCTGCACCTTCAGCCGCGCGGCATGCGCTTGCGTGCCCGACATCTCGCTCGCCCGCAGACCATTGATGCGCACCTCGCCCGCCGACGGCGTCATCAGCCCGGCGGCGATGCGGCCCAGTGTGGATTTGCCGCAGCCCGACTCACCCACCAGACCCACCACTTCGCCCGGCCGGATGGCCAGGTCGACGTGATCGACCGCGCGCGTGATCGCCGGCGCTTTCGAAAGGCCCAGGCGCTGCATCGTGCGGCCCACGGCGCCCACCGGGCGCTCACCGAATCGTTTGCTCACGCCGCTCAACTCGATCAGCGGACGCCCTTGCGCGCGAGACGCGTTCGGCTCCGCGCCCACACCGTTGACGATGGCGTCACGGCCCATCACATCGCTCGCAGCGTGGCGATCCGCAGCATCCCTGTCTTGAATCGTCGTGTTCATGCCGTCACCTCGCGGCGAATCTCGTCTACAGCGGGGTGAAAGCAGCGCACCAGCCGATGCGGCACCGGCCGCGTCGTGTCCGGCCGCTGACCACAGATTTCCGATGCACGCGAACAGCGCGCCGAGAACGCACAGCCTTCAGGCAGCGACAGCAGATTGGGCGTCATCCCGGGAATCTGGCGCAGCCGTTGGCCACGCTTGTTATTGCTGGGCAGGCTGCCGATCAAGCCGGCGGTGTAGGGGTGCAAAGGGCGGTCGAGCACATCGTCCACACGGCCTTGCTCGACGATGCGCCCGGCGTACATCACGGCCACGTCGTCGGCCAGACCGGCCACAACCGACAAGTCGTGCGTGATCCAGATCAACGCCGTGCCGTTCTGCCGCGCAAGCTTCTGCACTTCCGACAGGATCTGCGCTTGAATGGTCACGTCCAATGCGGTGGTGGGCTCGTCGGCAATGATGAGGTCGGGCTGATGCAGGAGCGCAATCGCGATCGCCACACGCTGGCGCATCCCGCCGGACAACTGATGCGGATAGGCCAGCAGGCGCTCGTCCGGACTTGGGATGCCCATCATGCCCAGCGTTTCACGCGCCCGGTCGCGCGCGACGCTGCGGCTCACACGCGTATGGGCCAACACCGCCTCGATCATTTGCGCATCCACCCGCAAGACGGGGTTGAGCGTCATCATCGGATCCTGGAAGATCATGGCGATGCGATTGCCTTGCAGCGTGCGCATCTCGCGCGGCTTCATGCCCACGAGTTCGCGGCCTTGAAACAGGATCTCGCCACCGACGATACGACCCGGCGCATCCACCAGGCCCATGATCGAAAAACCGGTCACGGATTTGCCCGAGCCGGACTCGCCCACGAGCCCCAGAATGCGGCCGCGCTCGAGCGTGAACGACACATCGTCCACGGCCGGCAGCACGCCGGCGCGGGTATGAAAATGCGTGCGCAGATTGCGCACTTCAAGCGTAGGGGCCGACGTCATTTGTGCAGCCTCGGATTCAACACATCGCGCAGCCGGTCGCCGACCAGATTGATGGCGACGATGGTCACGAGCAGCGCGATGCCGGGATAGAAGCTGATCCAGTACTGACCGGACAGCATGAACTGATAGCCGTTGGAAATCAGCAGGCCGAGCGATGGTTCGGTGATCGGCACACCCAGCCCCAGAAAGCTCAGGGTGGCTTCGAGCGTGATCGCGCGCGCGATCTGCAACGTGCCGATCACGATCAACGGCGGCAGGCAGTTGGGCAAAATATGCCGCACCATGATGCGCCAGTTGGGGATATCCAGGCAGCGCGCAGCTTCCACGTATTCGCGCTGGCGCTCGACCAGTGCCTGGCCGCGCACGGTGCGCGCGTAATAGGCCCACTCCAGAATCACGAGCGTCAGCACCACGTTGCCCACGCCTTTACCCAGGTAGGCCAGGATCATCATGGCCACCAGGATCGACGGGAACGACAGCAGCAAGTCGACCACACGCATGATCAACGCATCGACCTTGCCGCCGCAGTACGCGGCGATAAGGCCCAGCAACGTGCCCACGATGCCGGCAATCACGGCCGAGCCCACGCCCACCGTCAAACTGATGCGCAAGCCGTACAGGATGCCCGAGAACAGATCGCGGCCCTGGCCGTCAGTGCCCAGCAGATAGTTGAAGGTGTCCAGCCCGTTGCGCGTGCCCGGTGGCAGTCGCGAATCAAGCACGTCGAGCTGCATCAGGTCATACGGGTTCTGCGGCGTGATCCACGGCGCAAACGCGGCCGCCGCCACCAGCAGCACCGTCAGCAACAGGCCAAAAATGGCAACCTTGCTGGAGAAGAATTCCGCCAGCAACCGTCGGCCGGGCGACTCCTGACCCACCGGTTTGGGCGCCGGCGCGGCCGTCTTGATCGTGGCGCTCATGCCGAGGCCTCCAGCCGCACACGCGGATCCAGCAGTTTGTACAAGATGTCCACGATCAGGTTGAGCGTGACGAACAGGCACACCACCACGACCAGGTAGGACACGATCACCGGACGATCTAGCGCATTGATGCTATCCAGAATCAACTTGCCCGCCCCCGGCCACGAAAAGATGGTTTCCGTGACCACCGCGAAGGCGATCGTCGAACCGAGCTCCAGGCCCAGCACCGTCACCAGCGGAATCAACGTGTTGCGCAGCACGTGCACGCCCACCACACGCAACGGCGACAAGCCTTTCGCGCGCGCGAACTTCACATAATCGAGCGGCAACACTTCACGCACACCGGCACGCGTCAGGCGGATCACCAGCGAAATCTTGAAAAGCGACAGGTTGAGTGCCGGCAGGATCATGTGCCGCAGGCCGTCGGCCGTCAGCCACGACCACTGCACGCCAAACACTTCCACCGTGCTGCCGCGTCCGCTGGATGGCAGCCATCCCAGGCTCACGCTGAACGCCATGATCAGCATCAGTCCCACCCAGAACGTGGGCAACGAAAAGCCGACGATGCTGCTCGTCATCACCAGCTTGGAAAAGGCACTCTCCGGATACAGCCCGGCGATCAATCCCAACGGCACGCCGATGACGACGGCCAGCAGCAGGGCCGCCACCGCCAGCTCCAGCGTGGCCGGCAAGCGTTGCAGGATCAGTTTGATGGCCGATTCGTTGTAGACGAAGCTCTTGCCCAGATTGCCGTGGATGGCCCCATTCAAGAACGACAGGTATTGCTGCCACAAGGGCTTGTCCAGCCCCATCTCGGTAATGATGCGCGCACGCTCGACTTGATCGACGTCCTGACCGATCAGGATATCGATCGGATTGCCAATGGCATGCAAGCCGGCAAACACAATCATCGTCATCAAGAGCACCACGACGATGGCCTGCGCGAAGCGGCGAAATAGCCATCCGGTCATGACGTGCGCTCCGTAGCCGACACGTCGTGTTCACTTGCGGTGTCGGCACGGTCGGTCGATGCAGATGCAGATGCCGTCATATCGTCCGCCGGCGGCGGCGCCGGCGTCCATTCATCGCCAAACACTTCCGGCTCACTGAACGCCAGCATCGTCGCGTAGTGCGTGTCGATGTCTTCGGCGTAGAACAGCCCGGCGATGCCTTGCGCCAGGCGCTTGGCGCCGTCGCTGATCGCGGGGATATCGCCCGACACCGTGCCGTGCGTAAGCGCGGCCGGATAGCAGAAGCAGTGCACGCGCGACAACCCTGGCAACTCACCGGGAATCCTTTCCTGCAGTTCGAACGCCGGCCCCAGATCGGGCGAATCGGACAGCTCCTGATCTTCATCGCCGGGCGCGGGCACATAGCGATCCTTCCACGCCCGGATATGCGGCGCGATTACGGCGAACTCCGGTCGTCCGTACCAGTCGATGCGAAAACCTGTGGAGGCAATCAGAAAATCGGCCGTGAACGTGCCTTTCACCGTGCGAATCTTCAGCGCGTCATCCACAAGGGCCGCGTCGACGATCCCCGCGCCCAGATTGAACCGGGCATTGGGGTGGCGCGACACGCGCAGCGTGCTGCCGCGCGGCGGCGGCACCTGCTGCACATTGATGTAGTGACGGATCTTCCATTTCCAGTCGTCGGGCAGGTTCAAATGCCCAAAGGTGAGCCCAGGATTGCCTGCGCCCTTGCCCTTGTTCACCCGCGGAATATCCTGGCGGCGGATCAACAGATCGACGCTGGCAGCACCCGCCTCCAACGCCGTGGCGGCGCTGTCCATCGCGGACGAACCGGCGCCGATCACGGCCACTCGTTTGCCCGCCAACTGCGCGTAATCCATCACGTCGGACGAATGCGCCCAGCGATCGCGCGGCAACGCGCGCACGAAGTCCGGCACATACGCGCCACCCAGTCCATCGCGCCCGGTGGCCAGCACCACCCGCCGCGCGAGCACCGTGAGCGGACCTTCGGGCGACGCGAGATCGAGCGCGACCACGCCATCGGCCTGCGGACGAACCGCCAGCACGCGATGCCCATTGCGCACATCCAGGTCCAGCACGCGGCGGTACCACCGCAGATAATCCATCCACTGCAAGCGCGGAATCTTGTCCAACGCGTCCCAGGCGGCTGCACCGAACTGCGCCTCGAAGAACGCGCGAAACGTCAATGCCGGAAGCCCAAGTGCGGGGCCGGTAAGTTGCTTGGGCGAGCGCAGGGTTTCCATGCGCGCGGTCGTGGCCCACGGGCCCTCGAAGCCGGCAGGGGCCCGATCGAAAATCGTGGCACGCACGCCAATGTGCTTGAGCGCCGCACAGGCCGCCAGGCCCGCCATCCCGCCGCCGATAATGGCCACGTCCAACACCGGTTGACCGGCATGCTCACGCACAGGCACCCACTGTTTGGCGGGCAATTCGAGCCACGACAGATCTTGGCGCAGGCGTGCTTCGAGCGTCGCCAGTCCGGCAGCATCGCCTGCGCGCGGTGTCGCATTCGGCGATCCTTGGGGTTGCGCCGTAACGGCCGACGATCCAGCCGCGGGTTCGGCCGGCACGGCGCCCGAGGGATGAGAAGCAGGGTGTGTCGCAGTCATGACTCGACGGTTTCCGTAAAAGTAGGTTCGTCGCCATAAAGCGATTGCAAAACGGCCGCGTGCTCATTGGCCTCACGCCGCACGAAGCCCGGAAGCAGATCGGCAGCGGCGCGCTCCAGCGCATCGATCAGCGTCTGCACGGCAGGCGTCAACGGCTTGGCCAGCGGCGTGATCACGCCAAACAAAAAGGGGATATCCGCATCGATCGGCCGCACCGCCACGCCCTCGATGGGGGCACCGTACGCCGTCACCGGTTCGAGCACCGAAATACCGAGGCCCGCGCGCACAGCCGTCATCGCGTTGAGCGACGAATTGGTTTCGATCAACCCGCGCGTGATCACGCCCGCCTGCGCAAACGCCTGGTCCAGACGGCGGCGCAAGCGAAAGGGGTTCGACATGGTGATGATGCGTTGCCCGGCCAAAGCCGAAAGCGGCACCACATCCAGCTCGGCCAACGCGCCATCAGCCGGCACTGCGACCGCACAGGGCGCCTGGCCGATCCAGTGCACGGTCAGCCCGCGGTGCTCCACCGGCAGACTCGTCACGCCCAATTGCACGGCATCGGTCAGCACGGCATGCACCACATGCTCGGGCGAGGCGCTGCGCAACTGAATCTGGGTGGGACAGGTCTGGGATGAGATGGCAGCCAACGCGATGGGCAGCAAACCGGCCGACAACGCAGGTGTGGCCGCCAGCCGCAGCGGCCGGCCGTCGCCGCGGGCGATTTCTTCGGCACGCGTGCGGATCTGCTTCATGCCGACCAGCGCGCGCTCCACGTCTTCATACAGCAGAAAGCCTTGCTCGGTGGGCGTCACACGCGGGCCGCTGCGCGTAAACAGCGCATAGCCGATCTCACTTTCAAGATCCTGCAGCAAGCGGCTGATGGCAGGCTGCGAGCGCCCAAGCATGCGCCCGGCGGCCGTCACGCTGCCCGCCGACATCACCGCTGCGAAGGCTTCCAGTTGCCGTAGTTCCATCTGACCTGCTTTATGTGGTTCTTGCATTCTGATGGCTTCAGTATGCACAGATGAAATACTTAATGGATATAAGCTAATACCCGAATACGGGGGTCGGACGGCCCAAATCAGATTTCTCGTAATAACCACGGCTCTAGATGGCGACTGCATGGCACCATCGATCACCTTAGGCTCAACATTTTCCTGCCTGGATCAACGGCTCGCGCTCACGCGTCATCGATCAATCCAACCCTGCGGTCAGGGGCGTCCACGCCGCCAGCGCCGACCTTGCAATCTTCTCGAGTGCGGCCCGCTTGGCACCGTCGCGGGCCTGGATCGACATCCCTTGCTGCACCGTCACGAAGAAGCGCGCGACCGCCTCCAGATCAACCGTGGGTGCAATCTCACCGCTCTCGACCCCCCGCGCAAGCTGAAGGGCGAGGTCTTGTGTGTTCTGCGCGCGCCTGGCCACCAGCTCGGCACGCAATGCCTCATTTGCCTCATTGGCGTGGAGCCCCGATAGGGTCACCAGACATCCGCGCGGCTTGTCCCTTCGGGTAAATGCGCGCGCGGTCGTCATCAGAAACGCCTCGACCGCGCCATAGGCGGTGTCTGCAGACATGACTGCCGCCCAGATATCTGCCCCATCTACGGTGACGTAGCGCTCCACGGCCTCACGGAACAACGCTTCCTTCGAGCCGAACGCGGCATAGAGGCTGGGCGACCCGATGCCCATTGCCGCAATCAGATCGTTCATGGACGCGGCTTCGAAGCCCTTGTCCCAAAACACCTCCATTGCCCGGGCAAGGGCTTCGTCACGATCAAATGCTCTCGGTCTTCCTCTGACAGCCATAACCTTCCTGAATTCTGTGTTGATCGACATATATTTATCTTGACACATCGGCGGCACCATTTCTATTCTATGTCGATCAACACAGAAATAGAGTTACCGATGCCATCGATGGAAGGCATGCGCGCCCTGGTCGCTGGAGCTTGCCCTGGCATCGGCGCCGCGATCTCGCGTCAACTCGCACGCCAGTCGAGACGTCCGTCGGCAGTCCGCATGACCAACGCCTGAGCCACCCACGTTTTACCAAGGAGAATGCCATGTTCGAAAGACTATTGAAGCAAGCGATGTTCGCCGTTGCACTGCTCTTCGCATCGCAGGTGTCGGCAGCGCCAGACCTGCCGCCGGAAGAATTTCCTGCGCCACCCGGATTCACACCCGCCTATCAGACCGTTGACGGCGTCAAGCTGCATTACCTGAAGGGCGGCCAGGGGCCGATGGTCTTGCTCGTTCACGGCTTCGCGCAAACCTGGTACGAGTGGCACCAGATCATGCCGCTGCTCGCCAAAACCCATACCGTGGTCGCCATCGATCTGCCAGGGCTGGGTCAATCGGAGGCGCCCAAGTCCTATGCCGGGCAAGACGTGGCCAAACTGATCCATCAGTTCGCGAAGTCGCATAGTCCGGATGCGCCGTTCGATCTCGTGTCGCACGACATCGGCAACTGGAATACCTTTCCGATGGTGGCCGAGCATCCCAAAGACTTCAAGCATGTGGTCTTCATGGAAGCCCCCCTTCCCGATGAAGGCATCTATACGTTCCCGTCCTTCACGCCTCAGGGCGAGTCACCCATGTGGCACTTCAGCTTCTTTGCCGCCGGCGGCAATTTTGCGGAGAAGCTGGTCGCAGGGCGTGAAGACATCTTTTTCGATCACTTCATCAAGTCGCACGCCGTCAACAAGGCAGTGTTCACGCCGGAGTTGATTGGTGCATACGCGCGCTCCTATGCCAAACCGCAGTCGTTCCACGCCGCGATGGAATACTATCGCGCGCTTCCCGAAACGCAGGTCCGCAACATTCCGCTGTTCAAGAACAAGCTGACGATGAAGACGATGGCCATTGGCGGCGGATCGCCCGTGTCGGTAGGGCAGTTCCAGGTCGATCAACTTGCGAAGTACACCACCAACATGAAAGGTGTGGTGATTCCGAACTGCGGACACTGGGTGCCTGAAGAATGCACCGAAACGTTCAACGCGACGATCATCGATTTCCTTGCCGGGAAATGACCGGCACGGCCGTTTGCTTGAACGGAACCCAAGCCGCCGCAGCGCTACTGAGGCTTGCTGGTCGCGGGTTTGAGGGCGGCCAGCGCCGCCAGCACGGCCACGTCGGCACCCGCAGGTGCGGTGGCCACCGCCATACGCACCTGCTGCAGCACGGTGGGGTTGAAGTCGGCTGCCATGTCGGCATGCACGGCGATCTGCCGGGTGGCGTCATCGAGCAGCAAATCCGGCGATACGCCCACCGCATCCAGCGGGTCGCCGCCAGCGCGGTGCACCCGGGCGGTGGTCAGCACCAGGGCGCCCTGATCGGCGGGCAACGCGAGCACCGTCTGGATGGTACCGGCACCCACGGTCTTTGCACCGATCAGCAAGGCGCGGCGGTGATCCTGCATCGCAGCCGCCACGATCTCCGCGCCGGCAGCGGTGCGATGATCCACGAGCACGACCACCGGCACATCATGTGGCACGACATGGTCGCGGGCGCGTAACGGGCGGGCATCGGCTGGGGTGCGGCCAAGCAGACTGCCGATCCTGGACCCTTCGCGCAAAACCAGCCCGGCGACCTGTTCGGACACGTCGAGCAGCCCGCCGGCGTTGCCGCGCAGATCCAGCACCAGGCCTGCCAACGGCGCGTCGGCGCGGGCGGACACGGCATCGAACGCCTCTCGCAACTTGCCGCCGGTTGTGCTGTCGAACGCGGCAACGCGGATCACCGCCACCGCGCCGTGCATTTCCCAACGCACGGTGGGCGGTGCCTGCACCGGGCCGCGCACGGGCTGCACGACGATCGTATCCCCCGCGCCCGCCCGCCTCAGCGCGACCATAACGGGGGTGCCGGGCGTGCCGCGCAACAATGCAACCGCTTCGGGGAGCGGCAAGCGCTCGGTCGCACGGCCATCAATACTGGTAACGATGTCGCCCGCCTGAATACCGACGCGCTCGCCCGGGCTGCCAGGCAGCGGCCGCACGACGGTCAGCGCGCCGTCACGCATCGTCAGCTCAAGGCCCACCGACGCAGGCGGCGGCGCCAACTCGGCGGACGTAGCGACCCGGCTATAGGCGTCCAGACTGGCCACCATGCCCCGGAGCGCTGCATTCAGTGCCGTCTCGCGCGGCGCGCCGTTGGCGAAACGCAGGATTTCGCCGGCCAGGATTCGAGTCTGCGGCGTCATGCCCTCGGCCTGCTGCGCGGCCAGCACGGACTGCTCAATCGCGGCCTGGCGCGACGGTTGTTCGGCGCCCGGCAGCGCCTTCAATGCCTGCAACCCGTTCGCCATCAATATGCGCGGGTCGACCGGGTCAACGTACTGATCCACGATCTGCGTCATGGCGGCCGCAAGCGTGGCCTCGATCTCAGGTCTCGCCATCGCGGCGGCGAGCGGCGTCTGCGCAAGGCCGCTCACAAAGAGCAGGGCGCACGTCAATCGCCGCATCGCGCAGATCATGCGGCCACCGATCACTGCACCTTCACGCGTACGGCCGCGCCGGGACGCGGCTCGAACGCAGGCACGGTGCGTTGCTTCAATTCCTCGCCCTTTGCACTCCACACGCGCGTGTCGGTGGGGAAGTCCTCGCTGCGCGTCATCCGGTCGACCTGAGCGGCCACCACTTTGCCGGCGCCGTCGATCTCGGGATTCCAGCCGTACACCCCCCACTGGCCGTACCAGACGACCGGCGCATCGGTATCCAGCCGGCGGTCGGGGCACATCACCAGGCCCTTATCCAGCAGCACGCGCAGGCCGCCCACCGGCACCAGTTTGACGGCCGGCGTCGTGCGATCCTTGCTGTGCCCCGGGCACACGTTGGCGCTGCGGGCAACGGTCGTCTCGACGACCTCGCGATCCGATTGGGCAAAGGCGGTGGTTGTGGCGCAGATCGCGAAGGCAGCGGTCAGAGCGAGCAAACGAGGGCGTGTCATGCGTGGCCTCCAGGCGTAAGAACATTCGGTTGAACAGATTCGAACGCGGCGCGAGAAGCCGCACTCATCGGGTGCGGCGATCTTAGCAGCCGCCCGGTTGCGCCTGCCGTTACAGGTGCGACAGAACGCACTCCAGGTCTGCGACGCGGTGTCCACATGGAAAGCGCATTTCGCAACGGTAGGGGTCAAGCCGGGTGATATCGCTTCGTTGGCGCGTCAGATCGATCGCCCGTTTCTGTTGCAGCAACGCGAGAGCGTTTAGCGCCCGCTCCTGCACCGTGGGTTGCTGCTCAAGCGTTGCCCCATTCCGCCACAAAAGTGTCGCGAAACGCCCGCAGCATCACCATGCGCGCTTCGCCCAAGCGCCGCGCCGCGTCGGTTTGCATACTGGCCGGCAGCGTGGCGAGCTTGCGCTCGATGTGATCCAGCGCGTACGCCTGATCGTCCAGTTCGCGATGCACGGCCAGCGGATCCGTGGGATGCGCGAAGGCCGACCCCATACGCCCGGCGGTGTAATACAAGCGGGCAAGGCCCACGGCGCCCAGCGCATCCAGCCGATCGGCATCCTGCACGATCTGCGCTTCGATGGTGGTGGGCGTGATGCCGGCCGAGAAGCTGTGTGCTTCGATGGCGTGAGCGACGCCGGGGAGCTTTTCCGCCGGAAAACCTGCCTCAGCCAGGCGCTCGCAGGCCAGGCGCGCGGCCATCGTGGAGGCTTGCGCGCGATCGGGATGGTTCTTGGGCAGGTTCACCAGATCGTGCAGATAAGCCGCTGCCTGCACCACCATGGCGTCGGCTTCCGGGTGATCCGCCAGCAGCGTTTGCGCCACGTTCCACACGCGGTTCAGGTGATTGATGTCGTGCGCGCCATCGTCGTCATGCACATCGGCGGTGGCCAAGGCAATGAGACGCGGTTTCCAGGTATCGAGCAAAGAGGACATGCGAAGGGCGAGCGCCGGGCGGGCGAGGCAATATGGGGAGCCAGAGCATAAGCGATCTGTAAAACGATTTCCGGGAAGATGATCCTGGCCGACCGCTATGCGCACCTCAAATGATGCCGCCATTCGCCCGCAGCGTTTGCCCATTGATCCATGCACCATCCGGTCCCGCGAGCGTCGCCACTACCGCTGCGATATCCTCAGGCTCGCCCAGGCGTTCGAGCGGCGCCATTTTGGCCAGGCGGTCGACCAGCTCGGGGGACTTGCCGTGCATGAAAAGATCCGTGGCCGTGGGACCCGGAGCGACCGCGTTGACGGTAATGCCGCGCCCGCGTAATTCCTTCGTCAGCACGCTCGTCATCGCCTCCACTGCCGCCTTCGTGGCGGCGTACACGCCATAGCCCGGTTGCAACATGCCCACCACCGAGCTGGAAAAATTGACGATGCGCCCGCCGTCACGCAGGCGCTTGGCGGCCTCGCGCAACGTATTGAACGTGCCCTTCAGATTGACGGCGATCTGCCGATCGAACACGGCGTCGTCGGTCTCCGCGATGTTCGATAGCGTCATGATGCCGGCATTGTTCACCAGCACATCCAAGCCGCCGAATTCGGCATCGATGCGATCGAACATCGCGCCTACGGCGGCCGGATCCGACACATCCGCCTTGATGGCGACGGCATGCCCGCCTGCACCGGCAATCTTGGCCACCAGCGCCTCTGCCGGCTTGGCGTCACCCGAATAATTGACGACCAAGGCAAAGCCATCGCGGGCCAGGCGCTGGGCGACGGCCGCGCCAATACCGCGCGAGGCACCGGTGACGAGCGCGACTTTCTGGGGTTGGGTTGACATGGCAAGGCTCCTTGAATAGGTAAGCCCTCAGTGTCTGCCGTTCCAGTCGTTAGATAAAGCCGACAACATTGATGTCTTTGTTCAAAATAATCGAACAATCAACAGTCGCTTTTCTGCGATCGCCACGCCCCCCGATTTGCCTTGGGCCAAGCGGCGTCAATCCTTCGAGTGCAACGTGGCCCAGGTCCGTTGCAGCATGGACGCCAGCGCCACCAGCATCGGCTCGCCCGCGCGTTCGGGCGACACGATGAAGCCCAGCGTGCCGTCGGCCTTGGCCGATCCCCAGACCACAAAATCGCCCGCCGCCGATCCCTGCAGCGCAATTTCCTCGCGCAGCAACGCGCATCCGGCACCTGCCCGTACCATCGCGTTCAAATTGGCGTGATCGTCGTTCTGCATCACCACGCGCGGCCGCAAGCCGTGGCGCTCGAACATATCGCGCAACAGCAGATGCGTATGACTTCCGGCGGGCCCGTCCAGCCACGGCAACTGCGCCAGCTCCTGCCAACCGCCCTTCTTCACCCCATCGGCCAGATCGTTGGGCACGGCCACGCGATAGCGCACGCTGCGCAGCGGCATCCATTGCAAGCCGCGCGGTGGATTGGCCGCGATCGTGAGCGCCGCCGCCAACTTGCCGCTGCCCACCTGCTCGGCCAACGCGCCGGTCGCCAACACATAGGTCTGCAGTTCGACCAATGGCAGATGCCGTGTCACGCGGCTGGCGAGCTCACCCAGACGCAAAAAATCCGGTTGTTCGCTGGGCACGCCCAGCTCGAGCACGCCATGCAGCGCGCCTTGCAGCGCCTGCGCCTCGGCCTTCAATTGATTGCCTTGCGCGAGCAGCGCTTCAGCCGTGACCAGCAACGCTTCTCCAGCGCGGGCCAATGTCAGCCGCCCGCCCGTCCGATCGAACAGCGCCACGCCCAGGCTTTGCTCGAGCGCCTTGATCTGCGCCGTCACGGCGGGCTGGGTGAGCGACAACGATTCGGCAGCGCGCGTCAGGTTGCCCAAGCGGGCCACCTTTACGAACGCACGAATCTGATAAATCTCCATACCCGAATCATGCCGCCAAAAGGCGGATTTGACTCGGCTCCAGGCCTACGGCCACGGGTGCGCCGATCGGAAAGATCGACAAGCCTGCCAGATGCGATTGATCGGCCGTGAGTTGCCGATCTCCCACCTGTACCTCATAGCGTGTGAACTCGCCCTGGAATTCGCTGGCCTGCACCACACCCGGTAGCCACACATAGCGGCCATCGCCGTTGCCGCCGGCCATGTCGATCTGCACCGTGTGCGGCCTGAAGCTGGCCGCCAGGCGCGGCGTATCCGGCACCTCGCCCGCCACCGGCAATTGCAGATCGCCCACGCCTTCCACCGCCAGCACGAGGCTATTGCTCGTGCGCTCCTTTACCGCACCTTCGAGCACATTCATCGTGCCTACGAAGTTCGCCACGAAACGATTGACCGGAAAGTCGAACAGCGTATTGGGCGACCCGATCTGCTGCACCACGCCGTGATCGAGCACCGCCATCCGGTCGGCCGTCGTCATGGCCTCTTCCTGATCGTGCGTGACGAAGATCGTCGTGATGCCGAGACGCCGTTGCAGCGACAACAACTCGCGCCGCATCTGCACCCGCAGCTTCTTATCCAGATTGGACAGCGGCTCATCGAGCAACAGCACCTGCGGCTCGATCACGATCGTGCGCGCCAACGCCACGCGTTGCTGCTGGCCGCCCGACAGCTCATTGGGCCGCCGCTTTGCATATTGCGACAGCCCCACGAGCGCCAACGCCGCTTCGGTACGTTCGCGAATCTCGTTGCGCGGCAGCTTGCGCTCCACCAGCCCAAAGGCCACGTTATCCCACACCGTCATGTGCGGCCACAAGGCATAGCTCTGAAACACCATGCCGATATTGCGCTTCCAGGGCGGGCTGCTGCTCACATCCTTGCCATCCACCAGCAGCGTGCCTTGCGATTGCCGATTGAAGCCCGCAATCAGGCGCAGCAACGTGGACTTGCCCGATCCGGAGGGGCCGAGCAAGGCAAAGAACTCGCCCGGTTCGATCACGATGTTGAGATCCTTCAACACTTCCGTCTTGCCGTAAGACAGCGAGATATTGCGGCATTCGACGCTGACTTTCTTCATGATGTCTTGAGCTCCGGAAGTTCCGATTCGGCATGCGCCGGGCGCTGTCGCGCCGTCGTACGTTCGATCAACAAATGACTGGCGTAGGTGCCGATGGCCACGGCCAATACCGCCAATACGCCGAGCGCCGCACCCGGCCCGCGGCCCGACGGGCTTTGCATGTACAGGTAGATGCCGTAGCTCATGGGCGCCTGGCTTTCGCGCGTGACCAGCATGATGGTGGCCGAGAGTTCCACGGCCGCCGTGATGAAGCTGGTGACGAAGCCCGCCAGCATGCCGCCCACCATCAACGGCACCACTACCCGCTTGATCGTGCGCCAGCGATTGGCCCCCATCGACTGCGCCGCCTCTTCGAGCGACACATTGATTTGCTGCAACGCCGCCACGCACGAGCGCAACGCATAAGGCAGCCGTCGCACCGAATACGCGATCATGATGAGGATCCACGACGACGTCAGCATCTCGCCGGTAAACGGGATTTCTACCCCTCGGAAGGTGCGCAGCAAACCGATCGCCAATACGATCCCGGGGATTGCCAATGCCGCCGACGCGAACCAGTCCAGCCAATGGCGCGCAGGCAGCCGCGTGCGCAACAGCAGATACGCGATCGCGGTTCCCAAGATGACATCGATACCGGCCGCAAGACCGCAGTACAGCAGCGTATTGGCAATCATGCCGCTGGAGTCTTCGAACACCGCGTTGTAGTGGGCCAGCGTATAGCCATCGGGTAGGGGTGCGAAGCTCCACACACTGGCAAACGACAGCAACAACACCCCGATATGCGGCGAGAGCACGAGCAGCAGCACCAGGAAAATCCAGCTGTAGGCAAGCACGCTTTCGCCCTTGCCGAGCTTGCGCTTCTGAATCGATCCGCCCCCCTTTTGCAGGGTGGAATAATCCTTGCCCTTCAACACCCGCGCCGAGAGCCACAATGCGGCAATCGAAAACGCGATGATGATCACGCTGATCACATAGCCCAACGGATCTTCCAGGCCCACTTGTGTGATGCGCAGGTATGCCTGCGGCGCGAGCATATTGGTGGCGCCCAGCACCAGCGGCGTACCCAGATCGTCGAACACCTTGATGAAGACGAGCGACGTGCCCGCCACATAGCCCGGCAATGCCAGCGGAAAAATGATGCGCCGAAAGAGCCGGAATCCACGCGAGCCCAGGTTGAACGCCGCCTCTTCCATCGAACCATCGATCGCGCGCAACGACACAACGAGGTTCATCAGGATGAACGGGAAGTAGTGCAGCGACTCCACGAAGATGACGCTGTTGAGTCCCTCCATCAACGGCAGATTGATGCCGAACCATTCGCCCAGCAGCAGGTTCACGCTGCCCGACCGGCCGAAGATCAGCTGCATCGCCACCGCCCCCACGAAGGGCGGCATGATGAGCGGCAGGATGCCAAGCGTCTGGATGATCAATGCGCCGCGAAACTCGAAGCGCACCGTGAAGTACGCCAACGGCACCGCAATCAGCGACGCAATCAGCGACGACCATCCGGCCACGTAGAGGCTATTGAAAAACGCCTCCTGCATCAGCGGCTGATTGAAGAACGCCATGAAGTGGCCGAACGTCAGACTGCCGTCCGAGTTCACGAACGCCGTGTAGAACACGGTGGCCACCGGCACGATGAGAAACAGGGCGAGGAACACGAGCACCAGCAGCGCAGCCGCCACCGGGCCCTTGCTCAGGCCATAGCGTTGAGACAGGTTCATGATGCTGCGGCTTAAAGAGCGGCGGCCTGATTCGCCAGCTTCACGGCCTGCTCATAATTGGCGCGCGCTTTGCCGTTCCATTCGCCTTCCAGCTGCGTGATCTGCTGGCTCACGGCCGAATCGCGCTTGTCACCGGAAAAGGTCTTCAAGAAGGCCGCGTCGCCCGCCTGCTTCGCGTTCACCAAGGGGTCCCAGGTGAGCTTGCGCGCCTCGGCCAGCAATTCGGCCGGTTTGCCCGATTTCGCCTTGTCACCCAGCTTGCGTTCGGCGTCGTAGATCGCCTTGGTGGCCTGCTGCAGTTCCTTCAAGCGGAACGTGATGGTCTGGTCGTAAAGCGACTGCACGAGGTAATACCGGCTTTGCGACACGTCCACATCGAAGTGCACTTTGCTGCGCTTGGCAATCTCGGCGGGATCCGGATAGCCCTCCGGAATCTTGCCCTTCAATTCCGAATACGGCAGCACCGGCAGACGTGAGATCTTCGGCTCGAGCAGCACTTCCTGGCCTGCCTGATCGAGCGTGAACTTGATGAAGGTTTTGGCTTCGGCGGCGTTCTTGGCGCCTTCGATCAACGCGATATTGGCGGGCACGATCGCCGTTTCGCTGGGATACACGAACTCCACCGGGAACTTCGAGAACTTGCTCGACAGCCCGAAGAAGTCGATCACCGGCCCGGCTGCGAACTGGCCGTTGTTCACGCCGTCCGGCACACCGAACGACCGCTCGGTGACTGCGCTGCTGTTGCCCGACATGCGCAGCAACGTGCGCCAGCCCTCCTCCCAGCCTTCGCCCTGCAGAATCGTCTCTGCCGTCAAATGCATCGTGCCCGAACGCGACGGCGACGTGATGCCCACATGACCGAACCACTCGGGTGCCAGCAGATCCTTCCACTCCACCGGATTCGGCAGCTTGTTCGCCTTCACATAACGCGTGTTGTACATGATGCCGTAGCCCGCCAGCGCCTGACCGAAGTACATGCCACCCGGATCGTTGATCGGAAAGCTGCCGATCTTGTCGGGCACTTTCGGGTTGGCGATATCGGCGGCCTTCGCCAGCAGCTTGTCGCGATTGAGCACCTCGAAGGCATCCGGCGCACTCGCCCAGAACACATCCGGGCGCTGACCGGCAGGCGTCTCGCGCACGTACGCAATGCCGGCCACGGTGTTCTTGTTCAGGATCTCCAAGGTAATGCCCGGGTTCGCCTTCTCGAAAGCGTTCTTGTAGGCCTGCGTGAGATCTTTCGGAAACGAGGTGATCACCGTAACGGTGCCGGCCTGTGCGGCGAGGGCGGCGCTGGAAAGCGCCAGCGCCAAAGCGAGGTGACGGACGTGTGCCATGTTGTCTTCTCCGGGTATGTTTTTTAATCGTTGTAGGCGCACCTTAGGCCTCGAAGATCACCCGCGTCCAATCAGAATTTCTGATGCGGGGTATTAGCGGCAACGAAAAAAGGGCTCCCGCAGGAGCCCTTCTCTTCACCCCGGCCGCAGCGTGTGCGGGCAGGATCGACGCTTACTTCTTCGTCGTGTCTTTCAGTTGCGGCAGGGCCGAGCCGGCCGGCGACGCCAAAAGGCCCGCCTTCACGTACGTGCCCAGCTTTTCGCGGGTATCCACGATATCCAGATTGCGCATCGTGAGTTGGCCGATACGGTCTTGCGGCGAGAAGGTCGACTCGCCCTTTTCCATCGTCAAGCGCTCGGGCTTGTAGGTAAGGTTGGACGAGACCGTATCCAGAATCGAGTAATCGTTGCCGCGGCGCAGTTCGACCGTGACTTCGCCGGTGATGGCGCTGGCCACCCAGCGCTGTGCCGTTTCGCGCAGCATGATGGCTTGCGAATCGAACCAGCGGCCTTGATACAGCAGGCGGCCCAGCTTGCGGCCGTTGTCGCGGTACTGCTCGATCGTGTCTTCGTTGTGGATGCCGGTGACCAGACGCTCGTAGGCGATGAACAGCAGCGCCAGGCCCGGGGCCTCGTAGATGCCACGGCTCTTGGCTTCGATGATGCGGTTTTCGATCTGGTCGCTCATGCCCAGGCCGTGACGCCCACCGATGCGGTTGGCTTCCATCAGCAGTTCGACGGGGTCGGTGTAGGTCACGCCATTCAGCGCCACCGGTTGACCTTCCTCGAAACGCACGCTGACCGTCTCGGCCTTCACCACCACATCGTCGCGCCAGAACGCTACGCCCATGATCGGCTGCACGATCTTGATGCCGGAATTCAGATGTTCCAGATCCTTGGCTTCATGCGTGGCACCCAGCATGTTCGAATCGGTGGAGTACGCCTTCTCGGACGACATCTTGTAGTCGAAACCGGCCGCGCGCATGTACTCGGACATCTCGGTGCGGCCGCCGAGCTCATCGATGAACGCTTGGTCCAGCCACGGCTTGTAGATCTTGAGATCGGGATTCGTGAGCAGACCGTAGCGGTAGAACCGCTCGATGTCGTTGCCCTTGAACGTGCTGCCGTCACCCCAGATGTTGACGTCGTCTTCCTTCATCGCCGCCACCAGCATCGTGCCGGTGACTGCACGGCCGATCGGGGTGGTGTTGAAGTACGTGATGCCGGCGGTCGAAATGTGGAAAGCGCCGCTTTGCAGCGCAGCAATGCCCTCGGCCACCAACTGCTTGCGGCAGTCGATCAGGCGGGCGTTCTCGGCACCATATTCTTTGGCACGGCGCGGAATCGCGTCGTAATCCGGCTCATCCGGCTGACCCAGGTTCGCCGTGTAGGCGTACGGAATGGCGCCCTTGTGGCGCATCCACAGCAACGCGGCGCTGGTATCCAGGCCGCCCGAAAAGGCGATGCCGACCTTTTGGCCGGTGGGGAGGTGAGGCAGAATAGTGGTCATGGGGCGTGATCTTGGGCGCGGCAGGCGCCTGTCGGTTAAGCGTGAAAGCAACCCCATATGATACTTGGTGAACCTGTTGGCGGGCAAAGCGGCCCGCCCAATCGGTGCAACCGGCCGAATTACCGGCGCAGTGTCCGCGGCTTGGCCGCCTCACTCAGGTGCCAGTTCACCACTTCCACGAGCGATTTCATCGTGAACGGCTTTTGCAGAAACGCCACGTAGCCGCTGCACTGATCGGCCACTTTCGACTCGGGCGTCGCGCTCATCATGATCACGGGCACTTCGTCCAGGAATGCGTTATCGCGCATGGCCGTCAACAACGGCACGCCGCCCATGTCGGGCATGGTCACATCGGAAAGCGCGAGATCCGGCCGCACGTGCAACATGGTCGACAGCGCATGCAAACCATTGGCCTCGGTATATACCTCGTGGCCTTCGTCGACCAAGCATTCTCGCAACGTACCCACGACATCCGGGTCGTCGTCCACAATCACTATCTTTGCCACGTATTCAATCTCGAGGTCACCGCGCCGTGCCGATTCGCAGGGCCACGATGACGTGTTTTTAAGCAATGGGGTTCTTACCGCCGCCCGGACTATAACGCCGTTCGTCTCCTGGCCCCGCGTTGAGTGGCCGGAACGGTGTCCGCACCGGCCGGGTCCCTCAGCAAGCGAAGTGCCGCAGAATGCGAGCAGGCCGATCGGAGGTGAACGCGCTGCGCCTCTTTTTCCTGACAGTGCACCGCACCATGTTTCCACCCGCCAGCATGCAACGTGGGCTATGACTCGCGCGAGGCGCCACAGTTCCAGCAGGTCGCGAATTGTGGCTCCAGCCATTCCTCGCAGGCCGGGCAATGCCAGTTCGGCGCGACCGATGTCGAACCCCGTCGGCTCTGATCGATCAATGCGTTTGCCTGCACCTCGTCGCGTGCATGCTCGATCCAGATTTCCGGCCCGCACTGATCGGTGGGGATATCGCCCAGGGCACCTTGCAGATACTGGTTGTGAACTGTGCAGGAGATGTTGGCTTGTTCAAGCAGGTTGGCCCAGTGCTGGGCCATCATCATATTGGGCGCGCGTAACAGCCGGATCATGATCGTCGTATCGCAAAGCTCGCGAAAGCAGGATTGCCAAGGCCCGAGCATATCGCAGGATCGGCAGGCTCCGCGGCCGCAAGCCCCCGGGGGTGGCGCGAAGCGCATGGGGCGCAGCACAGCTTGCCCGGTTGGTTTGGCCAGGCAGCGCACGGCACCAATCTTGCGCTGAACCGGCATTCCCTCAACCGGAGCCGCGTTCATGGCCACGATGCACATTCCCGAATACCCGAAGCCCACATTCGATACCGCGCAGCAAACGCCGCCAGGCAAAACCAATGCCATGACGCCCCGCCCGGACCACGGCGAAACAACCTATCGTGGATCGGACCGCCTGGCCGGCAAGGTCGCCATCATTACCGGCGCCGATAGCGGCATCGGCCGCGCCGTGGCCATCGCCTATGCCCGGGAAGGCGCCGACCTCGTGCTGTCTTACCTGGATGAGCACGATGATGCGAAGGAAACCGAAAAGTGGGTCAAGGAAGCGGGCCGGGAGGCGGTACTGATTCCGGGCGACATCGCCGATCCTGCGCATGCTGAAAACATTGTCAAGCAAGCCATGGTGCAATTCGGGCGGCTGGACGTGGTCGTCAACAATGCGGCGTATCAAAACCCGGTCGATGAGATCGAAGACATCACCGTCGAGGATTGGCAACGACACTACGCCGTCAATATCCACGCCATGTTCTATCTCATCAAGGCCGCCCTGCCGCATTTGAAGGCTGGCGCCTCGATCGTCAACACAGCATCGATCAATGCCAAGAAGCCGGTCGCCAACCAGTTGGCCTACTCGTCGACCAAAGCCGCCATCACCAACTTTACATCGGGCCTCGCACAATCGTTGGCCAAACGCGGCATTCGCGCCAACGCTGTGCTGCCCGGTCCCATATGGACGCCGTTGATTCCGTCGACGATGAAGCCCGAGGAAGTCGCCAAGTTCGGTACGCAAGTGCCCTTCGATCGCCCCGGTCAACCGGCCGAGTTGGCGCCCTCATATGTGATGCTCGCCTCCGACGAAAGCAGCTACACTTCCGGCGCCATGATCACGGTGGCGGGCGGCGCGTCGATTCTTTGATATGACCCACGCGCCGGATTTCACAAGGAGTGCGGTGCGTGTTGTTTGGTCAAGTTGAAGGGAACAAGATTCGTGGTGTGGGCTACGCCATCGCAGCCGTGCTGTGCCTGGCAGGGGCCGCCGGCAGCGCTCAGGCCTCGACCGTCATCGCGTGCGACTGGGGTGGCAAGATCACCAGCGAGCCGCAGATCGTGCGCGAGATCGGCGCCGACAAGCGCGAGATCGTCACCACGCGCTTCGGCATGGCGCTCTCGCAGTCAGCCAAGGCGCGGGCCACACGCAACGATGACGACTGCACCCACGAAGAGAAGGAAGCGGTAAACATCAAGTTGTCGGGCGCACATGCCAACCTGCGCAAAGGCGACGCCATACTTCTGCGCTACGGCTACATCGACGGTGGTCAGGCGCAAGGTCGTTACACCTTCGACCTCCTGAACTGCACCACCGCCAACAGCGACCTCTGCACCAAGCCGTAATCAATCGGCGCGCATCGTTTGACGCTGCGCGCCCAGGCCGGCCACGCCCAGTTCCACCACATCGCCCGGCTTCAGAAAGCGTTGCGGCGTCTTGCCCATGCCCACACCGGGCGGCGTACCGGTCGCAATCACATCGCCCGGCTGCAGCGACATGAACTGGCTGAGATACGACACGATATGCGCCACGCCGAAGATCATCGTGCGCGTCGAGCCCTGCTGCATCGTCTCACCATTCACCTTCAGCCACATCTCCAGATCGCCGGGATCCGCCACCTCATCGCGCGTGACCAGCCACGGGCCGATCGGCCCGAACGTGTCGCATGATTTGCCTTTGGTCCACTGCCCCTGGCGCTCGATCTGAAAGGCCCGCTCGCTTACGTCGTTCGCCACGCAATAGCCGGCCACATAATCCAGCGCGTCGGCTTGCGACACATACTTCGCGGTGCGACCGATCACAATGGCCAGCTCGACTTCCCAGTCGGTCTTTTCCGAGCCGCGCGGGATCAGCACGTCGTCGTTGGGCCCCACGATGGCGGAAGTCGCCTTCATGAACACGATGGGCTCAGACGGTGCCTGCATCCCCGCTTCGGCCGCGTGATCGGAATAGTTCAGCCCGATGCAGACAAACTTGCCGGTGCCCGCCACGCAGGGTCCCAAGCGCGGATTGCCCGGCACTTCGGGCAACGATGCCGCATCCAACGCCGCCAGCCGCGCCAGCGAATCAGGCCCCAGATGCTCACCACGCACGTCGGCGATATGTGCCGACAGATCGCGCAATACACCCTGCGCATCGATCAAACCGGGCTTCTCCTGGCCGGCGGTGCCATATCTCACTAGTTTCAATTCGGTGCTCCTCGTTGGGACGCGTCATCACGTTGACGCGTTGGTCTGATCGCTCGGTTTAATCGTTCGGGTCATCGGGTTGACGCATCTGTCTGGCTCATCAGGCCAACTTATCAAGTCTCTTCAGCTCGCCCGATGACGTCGACCCATTGGGTCGAGTCGCTCACCCGAGTATCGTCCAATGATATGTTGTTGAGAGGCCTCGTGTCGTCCACCCTCAATCGGGTAGGCGTGCCGCGTGCTGATCGCTCCGCTCCAAAACGCCCGAACCGATAGAGACACCCCCATGGCCACTTCCCCTCCCGTCCGCCGCCTGCGTTCGCTGGACTGGTTTCAGAACCCCGATCACATCGACATGACCGCGATCTACCTGGAGCGGTTCATGAACTACGGCGTCACGCCCGAGGAACTGTGCGCCGGCAAACCCATTATCGGCATCGCGCAAAGCGGCAGCGATCTCACGCCCTGCAATCGCGTGCACGTGGATCTGGTCAAACGCGTACGCGACGGCATTCGGGATGCGGGCGGCATTCCCATCGAGTTTCCCACCCATCCCATCTTCGAAAACTGCAAGCGTCCTACTGCAGCATTGGACCGCAACCTGGCGTACCTGGGTCTGGTGGAAATTCTCTACGGCTACCCCATCGATGGCGTGGTGCTCACCACCGGCTGCGACAAGACCACCCCGTCCGCCCTGATGGCGGCATCCACGGTAGACATCCCCGCCATCGTGCTCTCGGGCGGCCCAATGCTGGACGGCTGGCATGACGGCGAACTGGTGGGATCGGGCACGGTCATCTGGCGCTCGCGCCGCAAGCTTGCTGCTGGTGAGATCGACGAGCAGGAATTTCTGCAGTTGGCGCTCGACTCCGCGCCGTCGCTCGGCCACTGCAACACGATGGGCACGGCCTCCACCATGAACGCCATGGCCGAAGCGCTGGGCATGTCGCTCACCGGCTGCGCCGCCATCCCCGCCACCTATCGCGAACGCGGCCAGATCGCCTATCGCACCGGCAAGCGCGCCGTCGAACTGGTGCTGGCCGATGTGAAGCCGTCGGACATCATGACGCGGGCCGCCTTCATCAACGCCGTACGTACCAACACGGCACTCGGCGGCTCCACCAACGCCCAGCCGCACCTGATGGCGATGGCGCGCCATGCCGACGTCGAACTCACCCTGGATGACTGGCAAAAGTACGGTTACGACATCCCGTTGTTGGCCAACGTGCAACCCGCAGGCGCCTATCTCGGCGAACGCTTTCACCGCGCCGGCGGCGTGCCCGCCATCATGTGGGAGCTGCTGCACAACGACCTGCTCGATGGCTCGTGCATGACGGTCACCGGCCGCACGATGGGTGAGAACCTCATCGGCCGCGAGTCGCACGACCGTGAGGTGATCTATGCCTTCAAGGAACCCATCAAGGAGCGCGCAGGCTTTCTCGTCTTGCGCGGCAACCTGTTCGACTTTGCGATCATGAAAACCAGCGTAATCTCGCAGGGCTTTTACGATCGCTACCTGAGCGAGCCTGGTCGCGAAGGCATCTTCGAATGCCGCGCCGCCGTGTTCGACGGCTCGGAGGATTATCACCAACGCATCAACGACCCTGCGCTGGGCATCGACGAAGATTCGATCTTGGTGATGCGCGGTGCCGGTCCCATCGGCTGGCCGGGCTCGGCAGAAGTGGTCAACATGCAGCCGCCCGACTTCTTGATCAAACGCGGCATCAACAGCCTGCCTACGCTCGGCGATGGCCGGCAGTCCGGTACGGCCGATAGCCCGTCGATCCTGCACGCCTCGCCCGAAAGCGCCGCCGGAGGCGGCCTCGCGTGGTTGCGCACTGGAGATGTGATCCGCATCGATCTCACCCGCGGACGTTGCGATGCCCTGGTCGACGATGAGGAAATCGCCCGGCGTCTACGTGAAGAGACCATCCCTGCCATTCCGGCCGACGCCACGCCATGGCAGATGATCTATCGCCGCACGGTGGGACATTTATCCGAAGGCGCGGTGATCGAGGACGCCGTGAAATTTCAGCGCGTGGCGCGCACCTTGCCGCGACATAATCACTGACCGATCGCACGGCGATCGTTGGGCGTTAACCTGACCCGCGGGCGCCCCACGCTCGCCTTTTATCTCACACGCCAGCTTGCTGGTGGCGATATTCCTGCGTCAATCCGCCATAGCCATAAGCCGCTGCGCGCGCATCGATCAGATGCACATACGACACCTCATGCAGATCGGGCCGCAGTGCCGCCATCGCCGCATGAATCTCACGCACATAGCGGGCCTTCTCCGCCTTGGTATTCGTTTCGTCGGTAATGCTGATATCCAGGTGAAATGCCGTGCGGTTCAAGTCCGCAAGTGTGTACCCGCCGATGAACCACGCGTCTGCCGCGATGTACTGCACCGTGACCGCCATCACGGGCTGCTGCTTGCCGAGCACCGATTGCGTAAGGCCCATCACGCGATCGACAACGTTGCGCGTCAACTGCGGATCGGGCGTGCCGGAAAGGTGAATAACGATGTGGGGCATGACGACTCCAGATAAGGAAGTGGGATGAGCGACACCCATTGTGGAGAAGATCGTGCCATTTGAATAACGGGAAGATATGATGGATATCACCCGTTTCTCACATAGATATCTCATGCCCGTTCTGGACAGCGAACAGCTCAACACCTTCGTCGCGGTAATCGATGCCGGCAGCCTTACGGCGGCGGCACCTCGCGTCTTTCTCTCGCAGTCTGCCGTGAGCGAGCAGATGCGCAAGCTCGAGGCGCGCGTCGGCGTGCCCTTGCTTACGCGCAGCAAGGTGGGCGTGACGGCAACGGCCGCAGGCGACCGGCTTGCCGTTTACGCGCGGCAGATCGTGGCGCTCTCGGATCGCGCGATGCGGGATCTGCACGACGATGCGCTCGAGGGCGAGCTCCGCCTGGGCGTGACCGACTACTTTCGCCCGGGCGATCTGGCCACCCTGCTCAGCCGCCTCAATGTGGCGTACCCCCAGCTTCGTTTGCACGTGACCGTGTTGAAGAGTGGGGCGATCGAAGCCGGTTACGCCGCGGGCGACTTCGACGTCGGCCTCACCATGCGCATTCTGCCTCCCAAGGCCGCGGCATCGGTCCCCCTCCCGCGCAAGCAGAAGGCCACGAAAACGAGCCAGTCCCTGCGACGTGAACGCCTTGTCTGGATGGGCGCATCCGGCCTCGTGCATCATCGCGATCAGCCCCTGCGATTGCTGGTGCTTCCAGATACCTGCTCGCTGCACCAGTTCACCATCAAGCGTCTGCGCGCGGCAAAGGTGCCGTTTACCGTGGCGCATGTGGCGTCCGGCGTGGCGGGCCTGCAGTCGGCCCTGGCAGCGGGATTAGGCGTGGCGTGCCTGAACGAATCCGCGCTGTGCGAAGGCGTTGCCGCGCTGGCAAGCGGACATAAGTTGCCGGCACTACCCGCCGTCGAATTTCAGTTGCTCGAGCCGCGCCATGGCGAGAGCGGCTTCGTCACCCGCGCGCGCGATATGCTGGCCGAGCAGATGGCCTAGCGCGGTGCCGCATAATGCGGATAGGTCGGGATACTGAAAAATACTGAACATGCTGGAACTGCGACGCCGGCTTGAAGGTGGCGTGCACGTAGCCGTACGCTGCAGCAAGTACACCGATCGCACATTCACCAACCACTTTCTCGGAACACCACACGTGATTCAAGACACCGCCATTGCCGTCGTGCAAAAGCAGCTCGACGCGTACAACGCCAAGGACCTGGAAACCCTGCTGCACACCTACGCGCCAGACGCGGAACAGTACGCGCTGCACGGCGAGCTTCTGGCACGCGGCCATGGGACCCTTCGCACGCGCTTCGCCGCGCGCCTTGCCGAACCCGATCTGCACGCCCGGTTGCTGTCGCGCACGGTAATGGAAAACGTCGTCAGCGATTTCGAAGTGGTCACGCGCAACTTTCCCGAAGGGCGTGGCACTGTGGAAATGCTGTGCGTGTATGAGGTGATCGATGGGCGCATTCAGCGCGCATCGTTTGCGGTGGGTAAGCCGAAGATCGAAACGCCGAGCACCTGAACAAAACAAAATTCCGGCTACGTGCGCCATGTAAAAGAAAGGCCCCTCGGATCATGCGATCCAGGGGCCTATCTACTTGCAATCACCGAATGCGCGGGACGGTGCGAACACCGCGTTCAATCAACGTCCAACAACGTCTTGCGCACTGGCTTCAACGATTACTTCTTCGCCGGCGTCACCGAGTTGGCCAGCGTGTACTGATCGCGGCGGCCTTCGTAGTTCAGATCCTTGCGGAACGCCCAGATCGTGCTTTCGAAGTGCAGCGGAATCAACGGCACATTGTCCAACGCGATTTGCGTGGCCTTCTCGTACAGCGCCTTGCGCTTGACCGGATCGACCGTGTTCGCGCCTTCGAGGTACACCTTGTCGAACTCGGCGTTGCTGAACGCACCGTAGTTGCTCGTGCCCTGACCCTTGGGCGCATCGGTCGACACCACCCACAGCTGGAACAACGCCGACGACTCACCCACTTCCGACGGCCAACCACCCATCGAGAAGCTGAAGTCGCGCTTGGCACGCTTGGAGAAGTAGATCGATGCCGTCATCGCATCCACGTTCACCTTGATACCGATGCGCGACAGGTATTGCGCCACCGCTTGCGAGATCTGACCGTCGTTTACATAGCGATCGTTGGGCGAGGAGATCGTCATCTCGAAGCCGTTCGGATAGCCCGCTTCCGCCATCAGCTTCTTGGCGCCTTCGGGGTCGTACTTGATCTCTTTCACGTTCGGCACCGTGCCAAACATGCCATCGGGCATGTATTGGTACGCGGGCGTGGCCATGCCGTCCATGATGCGGGCCACGATGGCCTTGCGATCGATGGCCATCGAGATCGCCTGGCGCACACGCACGTCAGCCAACGGGTTCTTGCCGTCTGCCGTCTTGACGAACGGCGTCGGATTGCGACCGATATCGGGTTGCCAGAAGATCAGGCGCGTCGATGGGGTCGACACGAACGAAAGCTTGGCGTTTTCCTTGATGCGCGGGAGGTCGCGCGCGGCCGGGTTTTCGATCACGTCGAAATCACCCGACAAAAGACCCGTCAAACGCGGGCCGGCGTTGGGCACCGGGATCAGGCGCACTTCTTCCCACGCGGGCTTGGTGCCCCAGTAGTTGTCGTTGCGCGTAAGCACCACGCCCGAGCCTTTCACGTAGGACTTGAGCAGATACGGACCGGAGCCCACATTGATCTTGCCGGAGTTGAAATCGCCGGCGGTGGGCCACGGACCCGTCACGCCGCAACCTTCCTTGGGCTTGTGGGTGAGCGGACCGTGCTCGACGATGCCATTCCACAGGATCGGCAACGAGCGCGCGAATTCGGCCGGCAACAACGGCAGCGGACCATTCGTCTTGACGATTACGGTGTACGGATCGGGCGTCTGCACGTCGGCCAGGCGCTTGGTCACGTCGGTGTACGACGCCGACACGTTGGTTTCGTTATTCAGCGTGCGGCAGATCGTGAACAGCACATCTTCGGACGTCAGCGGTTTGCCGTTCGAGAATTTCACATCCTTGCGCAACTTGAATTCCCAGGTCGTGTCGTCCAGCGTCTTCCACGACGTGGCCAGCGACGGCACCAGATTCATGTCGGCGTCGCGCGCGACCAGGTAGCTGTAGATGTGGGTGGCCAACGCATCGTTGGCCGTCATCTTGTGATAATTGGGGTCGGCCGAGGTCGGTTCGGCGGACAAGGCGATCTTCAGCGTCTGGGCGGAGGCCGCGCCAGTCAAACCTGCGAGGCCGATAACGCCGGCCATCAGGGCGCGGGTAGCGCGTAACTTCATAACAACTCCGGATTAATACCGACTATGGGTAACCGGGGATTATTCGTAAGGGTGCGGTCAGCGTCAATCGGGGTTTGCGCGGGCCGGACACCCTGGCCGGAAAACAGTCGTGCATGCGACGGCAAAATCGGTGATACGGTGGCGCATCTCCTCTGCGGCGCAATATGAACGCCTCATCACCGTCGAATTCTTCCTACAGCGTGCAATCGGCCACGTCGATCGGATTGCTCGCCATCCTGTTCTGGAGCGCCTCCGTAGGCCTCATTCGCACGATTGCCGAGGCATTGGGCCCCACAGGTGGGGCAGCCGTCATTTTCACCACCAGCCGGCTGCTGGGGTGTCTGGTGCGGGGATTGCCCCGGCTGAGCACATTCAACCCCATCTATCTCTTCGTGGGCGGATTGCTTTTCGTCGCCTATGAGGTGTGTCTGTCCCTCTCCATCGGCTTCGCGCACAACCGCTCGCAGGCCATGGAACTCGGGATGATCAATTATCTCTGGCCCTGCCTGACGATCCTGCTGGCCGTGCTGTGCGGGCAGCAGAGAGGATCTCTGATGCTGATCCCGGGCGCGGCGCTGTCGTTTCTGGGCATCGTGTGGGTGATGAAGGGGTCGGGAGACTGGTCGCCCGAGCTGTTTGCCGGCAACCTTCAAGACAATGCAACGGCGTATGGCCTCGCATTTGCGGCAGCCTTCCTGTGGGCGATGTACTCCGTGCTCACGCGACGCTTCGGCGGCGGCAAAAGCGGAGTGGCGTGGTTTCTTTTGGCCACCGCTGCCGTGCTGTGGACGAAGTACGCCTTGGGCGATGAGCCGCCGATTGCGATCACGCTCGAAAGCGGCGTACAGGTGCTGGTGCTGTCGATACTCACGGCTACCGGCTACTCGTGCTGGAACGTCGGCGTTCAGCACGGCCGGATCGCAGTCCTCGCGGCAGCGTCGTACTTCACCCCGGTGCTCTCGGTGCTGCTCGCCAGCCTGTGGCTGCGCACGCAACCCTCCGTAGCGTTCTGGCAGGGCGTGGTGATGGTGACTGCAGGTTCACTTGTGTGTTGGCGGGCGACGCGGCTGCCGCGTTGAAGGTGCGCGACGCGGCAATGGTGTGGGTGGTGCCTCGATGCGCTGCGCTTTCAGCACATCGATGAATGCGCGCAGCCCTGCCGGCACGTGGCGATGTCCGGGGTAGTACAAAAACAGCCCAGGAATGGCTGGCGACCAGTCGGCCAGTACCTGCTTCAATTGCCCGCTTTCCAGATACGGCTGCGCGCTGCGATCCACCACGTAGGCAATGCCCAACCCATCCACTGCCGCCTCCGTCATCAACCCCAGATGATCCAGCGTCAACGCCCCCGGCACGTCCACCTCGATTTCCTGCCCGCGCCTGGAAAACTCCCATCGATAAGGTTTGCCGCTGGGCAGCCGAAACCGAATGCACGCATGCTGCTTGAGATCATCCGGCACCTTGGGTGCGCGATGCGCCTTGAGATACGCGGGTGACGCCACCGCGATAAATCGCACGTCGCCGCCGAACGGCACGGCAATCATGTCGCGCGGCACCGCTTCACCCAGCCGCACGCCTGCGTCGAAACCACCGGCCACGATATCGGTCAACCGGCCATCGGTGGTCAGATCCAGCGCGACCTCCGGATAGCGCGCCAGAAAGGAGGGCACCACCGTCTGCAGCAGCACGCGCGCCGCCGGTTCGCTTGCATTGATCCTGATCGAACCGCTGGGCCGATCGCGAAAGGTGCCCACTTCATCCAGCGCAATACTCAAGTCCTCGAGCACCGGCCGCAGGCGGGCAACCAACTGGTCGCCCGCCTCGGTGGGCGACACACTGCGCGTGGTGCGGTTGAGCAGGCGCACGCCCATCATGCGTTCGAGCCCCCGCATCATGTGGCTCAAGCTCGATGGCGACAATCCAAGTTCATCAGCGGCCTGGCGAAAACTGCGATGCGCCACGATGGCGGCAAACGCCTTCAGATCGTTCAACGTCGGCTGTTCATTCATGGGTAATTTTCACTAACTCATGCCAGATTAGGTGGATAGTATCAGCAGCCAGATCGGCCTATCTTGATTGCCATGGACGCCGCACAAGCGTCGTCACCCCATATCAGGAGATCGACACATGGCTAAAACCTGGTTCATCACCGGCGCCTCCAAGGGCTTCGGACGCGAACTCACCGAGCGTCTGTTGGCACGCGGCGATCGCGTGGCCGCCACATTGCGCCAACCCGACGTGCTCGCGGCGCTCAAAGATCAATACGGCGACCGGCTCTGGATCGCAGCGCTCGATGTGACGGACACGGCCGCAGTTCGCGCTACCGTTGCACGCGCCTTCGCCGATCTTGGCCGCATCGACGTCGTCGTCAACAACGCGGGCTACGCTTTATTCGGCGCGGCAGAGGAGGCCAGCGACGAGCAGATCCGCCAGCAGATCGATACCAACCTCATCGGTTCCATTCAGGTCATTCGCGCGGCGTTGCCGTTTTTGCGCGAGCAGGGCGGTGGCCGCATTCTGCAGATCTCATCGGAAGGCGGGCAGATCGCCTATCCCAACTTCAGCCTGTATCACACAACCAAATGGGCGATCGAAGGGTTCGTCGAATCCGTGGCGCAAGAAGTTGCGCCGTTCGGAATCACCTTCACGCTTGTCGAACCCGGCCCCGCCAAGACCGCTTTTGCCGGGGGGCTGGTCACTGCCGATCCGATGCCGGTCTACGACGCCACGCCGGCCGGCGACGTACGGCGCGGGCTGGCAGACGGCTCGTTTGCCGTGACGGGCGATCCGGTAAAGATGGTGACTGCCATGATCGATTGCGCAGACGCAGCGTCGCCACCGAAACGGTTGCTGCTGGGAAGCGGCGCTTACGACCGCGTGCATGCGGCGCTGACGGCGCGGTTGGAGGAACTGGGGACGAACAAGGCGATTACGATGTCGACTGAGATCGACGCGTAAGAACGATCTGCCTCCAACGGATCTCGTCCGTTGAGCGTCATCGCAAGTAGCGTGGCGGTAGCGTGGCCGGGCCGCCGAGGTCGGAATGCGATGCAACCTCGGCCCACGCTTCACCCTCCCGCGCGCATAAAAAAGGCCCTCTGCAAAGAGGGCCTTTCTGTATCACGCGTTCAAGCGCGCGACGGCAAACCGAGCCGCATCAAATATCGATGTTCCCCGCCTGCAGCGCATGCGTTTCGATAAACGCGCGACGCGGTTCCACATCGTCGCCCATCAACGTGGTGAACATCGTGTCCGCAGCAATCGCGTCTTCAATCTGCACGCGCAACAAACGGCGCACTTTGGGGTCCATCGTGGTTTCCCACAACTGCGCGGGGTTCATTTCACCCAGACCCTTGTAGCGTTGCTTGCTGACGGCCTTGTCGGCTTCGGCGCGCAACCATTGCATCGCTTCGCGGAAGTCGGAGATGGGCTGCTCCTTACGGCGATCGCCTTCACCGCGCGCCACCACCGCACCCGCGCCGACGAGGCCCAGGAAGGTCGCGGCCGACTTGGCGAGAATGCCGTAGTCGGTGCCATCGACGAAGTTCGAGTCGATCATGCTCACGCGGATATTGCCGTGATGCATGCGGCGAATCATCAAGCGATACTTCTCGCTCGGCTCGTCGTATTCGGCAGCCACACTGATCGTGTTGGGCAGGAGCGGATCGATCAAGGCGTTTTGCAAACGCAACGCCGAGTTGGTCGCTTTCTCTTCGTTCTCGAGGCTGATCGAAACGCCTTCGGCAATGGCCGATAGCGCAGCTTCGTCCACCAGGCGCGTCGCGCGATCGATCACGGCGTCGGCCAACGTGTACTGACGCGCGAGTTCGGTGAGGGCATCGCCACGGATGGGATCGCCACCGGCGGGGATCACTTCAGCGTCGCGCAGCGCCACGTTGAGCATGAACGAGGCTTCTTCGGCGGCATCCTTCAGGTAGCGCTCTTCGCGGCCGTACTTGACCTTGTAGAGCGGCGGCTGCGCGATGTACACGTAGCCGCGATCGACCAGCTCGGGCATCTGGCGATACAGCAACGTCAGGAGCAGCGTGCGGATGTGCGCGCCGTCGACGTCGGCATCGGTCATGATGATGATGCGGTGATAACGCAGCTTCTCGACGTTGAAGTCCGGGCCGATGCTCGTGCCCAACGCGGTGATGAGCGTGGCGATCTGTTCGCTCGCCACCAGGCGGTCGAAGCGGGCCTTCTCAACGTTGAGCACCTTGCCGCGCAGCGGCAGGATGGCCTGGAATTTGCGGTCGCGGCCTTGCTTGGCCGAGCCGCCGGCGGAGTCACCCTCGACGATGTAGATTTCGCACAAGGCGGGATCTTTCTCTTGGCAGTCGGCGAGCTTGCCGGGCAAGCCTGCGCCTTCCAGCACGCTCTTGCGACGCGTCATTTCGCGCGCCTTGCGGGCGGCTTCACGTGCACGCGCAGCTTCGATCACCTTGCCGCACATGGCTTTGGCGTCGATCGGGTGCTCGAGCAACCACGTTTCCAGCGTACGGCCCACCGCGTCTTCGACGGCAGGGCGCACTTCGCTGGACACGAGCTTGTCTTTCGTCTGGCTGCTGAACTTCGGCTCAGGCACCTTCACCGACAGCACGCACGACAAGCCTTCGCGCATGTCGTCGCCGGTGGTTTCCACCTTGGCCTTCTTGGCCAGTTCGTTGTCCGCAATGTACTTGTTGATCACGCGCGTCATGGCGGCGCGCAGCCCCGTCATGTGCGTGCCGCCGTCGCGTTGCGGGATGTTGTTGGTGAAGCACAGCACGCTTTCGCTGTAGCCGTCGTTCCACTGCATCGCCACTTCGACGCCCACGCTCGTGCCGCCCACGCTGGACTCGGCTTCCACCGCGAACACGTTCGGGTGCAGCACCGTCTTGGCGCGGTTGATGTACTCGACGAAACCGCGCACGCCACCCGAGAACGCGAAGTTCTCTTCCTTGCCCTGACGCTCGTCGACCAGGCGAATCTTCGTGCCGTTATTCAGAAACGACAATTCGCGCAGGCGCTTGGCCAGAATTTCGTAGTGGTATTCGATGTTGTTGAAAATGGTGGCATCGGCCAGATAGCGCACTTCGGTACCGCGCTTTTCGGTATCGCCCGTCACGGTCAGCGGCTCGACGCGCGCGCCTTGACGGAACTCCATCTGGTGCACTTTGCCGTTGCGGCGAATCGTCAGCCGCAACCATTCCGACAACGCGTTCACGCACGACACACCCACGCCGTGCAACCCGCCCGAAACCTTGTACGAGTTCTGGTCGAACTTGCCGCCGGCGTGCAGCTCGGTCATGACGATTTCGGCGGCACTGCGGTGAAACTCGTCATCCTTGTGGATGTCGGTGGGAATGCCGCGGCCGTTATCGGTAACCGAAATCGAATTGTCGGTGTGGATCGTGACGACGATATCGTCGCAATGTCCCGCCAACGCTTCATCGATGGCGTTATCGACAACTTCGAACACCATGTGATGCAGGCCGGTGCCATCGGACGTATCGCCGATGTACATGCCGGGGCGCTTGCGCACGGCCTCCAGGCCCTTGAGCATCTTGATGGAATCGGCGCCGTAACCGGCGTTGTCGGGAGTGGCGTTCTGTTGATCTGACATAACTTGAAGGGGATCACCTTATAAACGGCCTTGCGGCCTGACCGTTGCCGGACCTTCCGGCAACGGCGACGAAACGCATCAACTGTGCGACAGGAGGTCGCTCAGATGCGCATCGGCATGACGACGTATTTGAACTGGTCGTCTTCGGGCAGCGTGATGAGCGCGGAGGCGTTGGCGTCCGGCATCACCGACCACGTAATCTGGTCGGTTTTCACATTGCCCAGCACATCGAGCAGGTAGCTGACGTTGAAGCCAACGTCCAGCGGCTCGAAGCTGTAATCGATATCGATTTCTTCCTGCGCCTCTTCCTGCTCGGCGTTGGAAGACGAGATTTTCATCAGATGTTCGCCCAACTGCAGACGTACACCCTTGAACTTATCGGTGGTGAGAATGGCGGCGCGCTGCAGACTGCCTTGCAACGCTTCGCGGCTCACGCCGAAATGACGCGTGTAGTTGGTAGGGATGACGCGCGTGAAGTCGGGGAATTTACCTTCCACGAGCTTGGACACCAACTCGATATCGCTGAAGCGGAAACGGATCTGGCCCGGTGCCACGTCGATCGACACCGGCTCTTCGGTATCGCTCAGCAACCGCTGCATTTCGAGCACGGTCTTGCGCGGCACGATCACTTCGTGGCGCGCCTCGATGCCATCGGCAACGGTGGCGCAATGCGCCAGACGGTGACCATCGGTGGCGACCGCACGCACGTGACCGGGTTCGAACACCAGCAGCATGCCGTTCAGGTAATAACGGATGTCTTGCTGCGCCATCGCGAAGTGCACCATATTGAGCACATGACGCAGCGTCTTTTGCGGCATCGTCAACGACACATCCCACTGCTCGGGCTGGGCCACGGTGGGGAACTCGGTCGCGGCCAACGTCTGCAGGTTGAACCGGCTCTTCGCCGTTTGCACGGACAGCTTGTTGCTCGCCAGCCCCAACCGTACGTCGCCCGTGCCGGGCAACGCCTTGAGGATATCGAGCAACTTGCGCGCCGCGACGGTGATGGACTCGTTGTCCTGACCGACGCCGAAATCGGCATGCGTGGTGATCTGCACTTCGAGGTCGGTCGCGATGAACGACACGCGATTGCCCTCTTTGCGCATGAGGATGTTCGCGAGGATCGGCAGGGTATGGCGTCTTTCGACGATGCCCGCCACGATCGACAACGGTTTGAGCAACGCATCGCGCGGTGTTTGTACGAGTTGCATGTTCATCCTTTTAGAGTTTGTTCCAACACGTGCAGGGTATGGTTGAGCTCCGCCTGTTTGGCGCGGGCGTCGGAAATCTTGCGAACGGCATGCAAGACCGTCGTGTGATCACGGCCTCCGAAGAGGTCGCCGATTTCCGGAAGGCTTTTTTGGGTCAACTCCTTGGCCAGGTACATCGCCACCTGGCGCGGCAACGCAATATTGGCGGGCCGGCGTTTCGAATACATGTCGGCGACCTTGATTTTGTAGAAATCGGCCACCGTCTTCTGAATATTCTCGACCGTGATCTGCCCGTTCGACACCGACAGCAGATCCTTCAACGCGTCCTTGCACACGTCCACCGTCAGCACGTCGCGACCGTGAAAGCGCGCATACGCCAACACCTTGCGCAGTGCCCCTTCGAGCTCACGCACGTTGCTGCGCAGATGCTTGGCGATGAAGAACGCCACTTCCTCGGGCATCGGCACGCCTTCGGACTCGGCCTTGCGCAGCAAAATGGCCACGCGCATCTCGAGTTCGGGCGGCTCGATCGCCACCGTGAGACCAGAGTCGAACCGCGAGATCAAACGGCTATCGATACCGGCGAGTTCCTTCGGATACGTGTCGCTGGTGATGATGATCTGCTTGCGCTGCGCCACCATCGCTTCGAACGCGTAGAAGAACTCTTCCTGCGTGCGGTTCTTGCCCGAGAAAAACTGGATATCGTCGATCAGCAGCAGATCGAGCGAGTGGTAATACCGCTTGAAATCGTCGAACGCCTTGCGCTGGTACGCCTTGACCACATCGGACACGTATTGGTCGGCATGCACATAGCGCACGCGCACACCCGTGCCAGCCGCGACCATGGCATTGCCGATGGCGTGGATCAAGTGCGTTTTACCCAGACCGACGCCGCCGTACAGAAACAACGGGTTGTACGAAATGCCCGGATTTTCGGCGACCTGCAAAGCGGCCGCGCGGGCCAGCTGGTTGGCCTTACCCGTGACGAAATTGTCGAACGTCAGATCCGTATTCAGCCGCGACCGTTCGTAGACGATGTTGGCGGCATCCGCCTGCGCCTGCGCCGACGAGACGCCGGGTGCGGACGCGCCTGAATGCACGGGCGCGGAAGGCGCAACCGGTGCCGAGGCGCCTGAGTGCATGGGCGTGCCCGAGTAGGGCGGTGCGGCCGACGGCAACGATGCGGGCGGGGGCGTATCCAGACTCGGGTTGTAGCCCGGTGGAAGGGGTGCCTGCTGCCCGAATGCGGGACCGGTTCCGGGGCTGTGCATGCCGTTGGCCGGACCGCTCGGGGGCGCGTAGTGTTGCGCAGGAGCGGCGTGCACGTGCTGGGCGGGCACCGTCATCGCGTGCGCAGCGCTCGTAGGCGTAGGCGCGCGCGTGGGCTGCGCAATGCGCGGTGCACCCGACTGCGATGGCAATTCGAACAAGACTTGCACCGGACGCTGGAACCATTCGGCCGCAATCGTCTCTATCTGATGTGAAAAATTCTTGCGCACCCAATCCAACTTGAAGCGGTTGGGCGCAGCCACACGCAGCACCGCCGACGACTCATCGAAGTCGAGCGGAACCAGTGGACGAATCCACGCACTGATCTGTTGGGGGGGGTAATCCTGCTCAAGGCGACTGACGCAGGTCTGCCAGAAATCTTTCATGTCGCTCGCTATTCAAACCTCGATTCTACCTTGCCTCGGCCCCAGTTATCCACAGGCTGTGCCATTTGCGCGCACTGACAGCCCGGCTAACTGTTTGACAAGCAAGAGAAAACTTGCTGAAATGCTGGGCTTTGCCGAATTCTGTCTGTCAGAAGGTTGGATGCGTCATGGCGTAGCGCCGTGGGCACCGTCTTTATACCCGCCGGGCAGGACCCTTCTGACTTGTTCTTTGTGGATCTTTCATGAAACGCACTTATCAACCTTCCGTTACCCGTCGCAAGCGCACCCACGGTTTCCGTCTTCGCATGAAAACCCGTTCGGGCCGTGCCGTTCTGAGCGCCCGTCGCGCCAAGGGCCGCAAGCGCCTGGCCGTCTAATCGCTGCCGACGGATTCGGCCGCGATCTGCGGACGCCGTCCGTGAACGCCGGTGATGCCTCGCAAGACGCGATAGCCCACCCCGATGCGCTCGCCGCATCGACTCGGGGTCTTTATCGCTTTCCGCCCGAAGCTCGCCTGCATCGCCCCTCGGAGTTTGCTGCCGCGCTGAAAGGCCGGCGGTTGGCGCGAGGGGCTTTTTTCGTATTGACGTCGGCAGCAGCAGCGCCGGCGCAAGATACGGCGCGGCTTGGATTGATCATCGCCAAGCGCTTCGCACCGCACGCGTCCACGCGCAATGCCATCAAGCGGGCGATTCGCGAATCGTTTCGCATGACGCGGCATACCTTGCCGGTGGCCGATTATGTCGTGCGGCTCAACGCCCGCGTGCCGGAGGGGTCGCTGACGCACATCAAGCGCACCACCCGCGACGAGGCCGATGGGCATTTCAGGCGCGTCAAACGATGATCAAGGCCCTTGTCATCGCACCGATCCGGTTCTACAGGTTTTTTCTCAGCCCGTGGATCGGGCGACAATGCCGCTTTACGCCGTCCTGTTCGGCGTATGCGATCGAGGCGATCGAACAACACGGCGCGCTTAAGGGCGTCTGGCTGGGCCTTCGCCGTATCGGTCGTTGCAACCCGTTCAGTCCGGGCGGCTACGACCCCGTCCCTCCCGCCGGTTCGACCGGGGAGGCCTCCTGCTGCGCCCGTCACGGCCGCGCTCGCCACGAATAAAGCTAAACTCGTGGGCTTTGCAAGTCCGCTCTTCACTTTGTAGGCACCATGGATATCCGACGTACCGTCCTCTGGATGATCTTCTCTTTCTCGTTGTTGCTGCTGTGGAACAACTGGCAGGTTCAACACGGTAAACAGTCGCTGTTCGGTGGCCCTGCGCCCACGAGCCAGGTCGAGCCGTCGCGCACGACCGACAAAACGACGCCCTCGATCCCCAATTCGCCTCAGCAGGCCGCCATTGCGGCAAGCGATGCCGTTCCGGGCGCCACTGGCACCGCAGGCAACGCGCAGAGCCAGGAAATCGTCATCGAAAGCGATGTGCTGCGTCTGACGTTCAGCACCGCCGGCGCGCAGCTCGTGCGGGCCGAGATGCTCAAGTACCCGGTTTCCGGACTCGATCAGCCGTTCGTGCTGTTGGATAATTCCAACGCCCTGCATTACATCGTGCAGTCGGGCACTGTCGGCGCGGGTACTGGCCAGAGCTTCCCCACGCACCAGACGCCGTTCCGCATGACGTCGACCGAGCGCACGATGAACGGTGAAAACCTCGTCGTCACGTTCGAAGGCGAGTCAGGTGGCCTGAAGGTCATCAAGACGTTCACGTTGCACCGCGGCGCCTACGCCATCGACGTCAAGCATCAGCTCGTGAACACCGGTTCGGCCGAGGTCAATCCCGCCCTGTACCTGCAGCTCGAGCGCGACGGCAACGATCCTTCGGATACGTCGAGCTTCTATCACACGTTCACCGGCATGGCCGTCTACTCGGAACAAGAGAAGTTCCAGAAGATGACCTTCTCGGACATCAACAAAGGCAAGGCCGCCTACGTCAAGCAAGCCGACAACGGCTGGATCGGCGTGGTGCAGCATTACTTCGCCAGCGCCTGGGTGCCGCCGCAAGGCAAGCAACGCACCAACGAAGTGCTGAAGGTATCGGAAAACCTGTACGCCGCCCGCTCGATCGAATCCGTGGGTGCCATTGCCCCGGGCGCGACCGCATCGGTGGATTCGCACCTGTGGGTTGGCCCGCAAGATCAGAAAGCCCTGGCCGCCTTGGCCCCCGGCCTGGATCTGGTGGTCGACTATGGTTGGCTCACCATCATCGCCAAGCCGATCTTCGGTCTCCTGACCTGGTTGCACTCGCTGCTGGGCAACTGGGGCTGGGCCATCGTGGCGCTCACGGTGCTGATCAAGGCCGTGTTCTATCCCCTGGCCGCCGCCAGCTACAAATCGATGGCGCGCATGAAGGCGGTATCGCCGCGTTTGATGGCGCTGAAAGAGAAGTACGGCGACGACAAGCAAAAGCTCAACACCGCGATGATGGAGATGTATCGCACCGAAAAGATCAATCCTTTGGGCGGTTGCTTGCCCATGGTGGTGCAGATCCCGGTCTTCATTTCGCTGTACTGGGTGCTGCTGGCCAGCGTGGAAATGCGCGGTGCACCGTGGATCCTGTGGGTGCATGACCTGTCGGTGCGCGACCCCTGGTTCATCCTGCCCGCCATCATGATGGCCACGATGTTCCTGCAGATCAAACTCAACCCGACGCCTCCGGATCCCATCCAGGCCAAGGTCATGATGATCATGCCGTTGGTGTTCGGTGGCATGATGTTCTTCTTCCCGGCCGGTCTGGTGCTGTACTGGTGCGTCAACAACACGTTGTCGATCGCTCAGCAGTACTACATCACCAAGAAGATGGAAAACGCGACCAAATCGCAAACGGCCGTCACCGCCAAGCGCTGATCGTCGTACAAGGAAAAACCCGGGCCGCTCATCGCGGTGCCGGGTTTTTTTTCGTCCGTGAGCCGCCCGACTCACGGAAGGTGTGGCGCAGGTGAAAACCAACCAAGGCCGCCTTCGATCCGGCTAGATCGCGCTTCCGTTCAGCTATCGCGTCGCCTTCCATGCTGCGCCATCCCGGGCTCGATCATTGGCAATAGCTATCGATTTTTAAACAACAATCAATTTCCCCTTTGGCTGAGCAGTCTTTACGATTCGTTCCTAGCTTGCAACGACCGCCTGCGTCCCGGCGGTTGCGCACAATCTCAAGGAGTGAACGTGAGCGATAAGACACTGACCAATGCCGCCGGCGCCCCCATCGCCTCCAACAATCATTCGATGACCGCCGGCCCCCGCGGCCCGGTGCTGCTGCAAGACGTGTGGCTGATCGAAAAACTGGCCCATTTCGCCCGGGAACGGATTCCTGAGCGTGTCGTGCATGCCAAAGGTTCGGGCGCGTTCGGCACGTTTACCGTCACGCAGGACATCAGCAAATACTCACGCGCCAAGATTTTCTCGGAAGTCGGCAAGCAAACGCCCGTCTTCCTGCGTTTCTCGACCGTCGCCGGTGAACGTGGCGCAGCCGACGCCGAGCGCGACGTGCGTGGCTTCGCCGTAAAGTTCTACACCGATGAAGGGAACTGGGATCTGGTGGGCAACAACACGCCCGTCTTCTTCGTGCGCGATCCGCTCAAGTTCGCGGACTTCATCCACACGCAAAAGCGCGATCCGCAGACCAACCTGCGCAGTGCGACCGCAGCATGGGATTTCTGGTCGCTGAGCCCGGAATCGCTGCACCAGGTAACGATCCTGATGAGCGATCGCGGCCTGCCGAAAAATTATCGCCAGCAACACGGGTTCGGCTCGCACACGTACAGCTTCGTCAACGCCGATGGCGAGCGCTTCTGGGTGAAGTTCCATTTCCGCTCGGAGCAGGGCGTCGAGAACTACACCGACCAGGAAGCGGCGGATGTGGTGGCCGGCGACCGCGAAAGCGCGCAACGCGATCTGTTCAATCACATCGCCAATGGCGTCTTCCCGCGCTGGACCTTGAAGGTGCAGATCATGCCGGAGGCCGACGCCGCCACGTATCACATCAATCCGTTCGATTTGACCAAAGTGTGGCCGCACGGCGACTACCCATTGATCGAGGTGGGCACGCTCGAACTCAATCGCAACCCGGACAACTATTTCGGCGATGTGGAGCAAGCCGCGCTCACCCCCGCCAACGTCGTACCCGGTATCGACTATTCGCCGGACAAAATGCTGCAGGGCCGCCTTTTCTCGTACGGCGATGCGCAGCGCTACCGCTTGGGCGTGAATCATCACCAGATCCCGGTCAATCAGCCGCGCTGTCCCATGCATAGCTTCCATCGCGATGGAGGCATGCGCGCCGACGGCAATCTGGGCGGCACCAAGAACTACGAGCCCAACAGCTACGGCCAATGGAAGGAAACACCCTCGGCCGCCGAACCGCCTTTGGCGTTGGACGGTCAAGCCGCCGACCGCTGGAATCACCGGGTGGACGACGACTATTACTCGCAGCCGGGCAACCTGTTCCGCCTGATGACGGACGACGAGAAGGCGCGTCTTTTTGCCAACATCGGTCGCCATATGGCCGACGTCCCCGAAGAAATTCAGCGCCGTCAGCTCGAACATTTCCGCCGCGCCGATCCGGCGTACGCGGAGGGCGTGGCAAAGGCCTTGGGTCTTGCGCTGCGTGAGGAAGTCCCGGCATAAGGCTTATGCCAGACTGAGCGTGGGCCGTGCGGCATCAAGTGCTGCACGGCCCTTTTTCATGCCGCGACGTCGATCGTGTCACAGCGCAAACCGTGCCACCATTGCAGCCGCGATCTGCGCGATGACCCCGTCCCAATCGTTCCTTGCCGGCTGACGATAGAGCGTCATGCTCGGATACCAGTCCGAATCACTGCGATCGAGCTGCCAGCGCCAATCGGCCGCATGCACCAAGGCAAGCCACACGGGCAACCCTAGGCCACCCGCAAGATGCGCAACGCTCGTGTCGATCGATACGATCAGGTCCAGGCAGCACATGGCGGCAGCGGTGTCGGCAAAATCATGTAGATCGCCTGACACGTCGGCCAGATTTGAAAATTGACCCAAGCAATTGATATCCGCCTCAGGAACCTCTTTCTGCAACGACACGAACTGCACCGGCAGGCCGAGGATCGGCGCCCATTGCGCAAGCGCCGTCGATCGGTTGTCGTCCTCGAGCTTGCGGCTGCCTGACCACACCAATCCGACGGTAGGACGCCGTTGCGCGTTCAACGCATCAATGCGTGCGCGCCACACCGCCACTCGACTCACCTCTGCGTGCAGATATGGCACGCAGGCCGGCACATTGCGCTCGCGCTTGAAAAACGCGAGCGGCAGACTGAGCAGCGGTATGTGAACATCGTAAGGCGGCAGCGGCGCCGCCTCGTTTACCACCGCTGCCACGCAGCCGGGTAAAACGCGAGCACCTGAAGGCGCCGCGGGCGCATCGGCCTCGCTGGGCTCACCCCGGCAAGCCAACAGCGCAACGAGGCAATCCGGCACGCGCAACATCACCCTGGCACCCAAACCCTCGAAATAGGCCACATACCGCACGAACTGCAATATGTCGCCCAATCCCTGTTCTGCATGAACCAGTATCGTCTTTCCCTCGATCGGTTTGTCACCACGCCATGCCGTACCCTTCAAGCCGTGAAACTGCCCGCCGTCACGCCAACGCCATTCGTAGTCACGCCAACCATGTTCGTAGCGCCCAAGCTGCAGATTGGTCTGCGCGCGATTGGTGCGTGCGCCTGCGTGGTCGGGATCGATGGCTAGTGCTTTCTTGAACATCGTCAGCGCGTCGTCAAAGCGCCGCAGGTCGCGCAACGCGACGCCGGCGTTCACATACGCATCCACAAAATCCGGCTTCAATGCGATGGCGCGGCGATAGGCGGCGATCTCTTCGGTGTAGCGGCCTTCGGCGCCCAACACGCGACCCTGCGCATAGTGCGCTGCCGCCAACGTGGGATGAGCGCACTGCACCTGCTTGACGCGAGCTTGGGCCGCCGCGTAGTCACGCAATCGAATGTGAACATCCACAAGATTCAGCAGCGCCGGCACCCAGCCCGGTCGGCGTGCCAGGCATTGCAGAAACCAGTTCTCCGCGGCACGCAACTGACCGGCCCGCACGTGAACGGTCCCGGTGTACAGCAAAAGTTCGACAGCATCAGGATTGAGTGCCGCTGCGCGATCGAGGAGCAAAGCGGAGCGATGATAGTCGCCACGTTTGGCGGCGATATAGCCGAGCCCTTCGAGCGCATCGCCAGCTAGCTCAGGAGCTTGCACCAGACGTTGCAATACGGCTTCGGCGTCGTCGTACCGGCCGGCACGAAACATCGCCATTGCCGACTCGAGCGGTGCGACGGCCATCGCAAATCACCAGGAAACTGAAGAGCTTCCATTTTTACGGCAATCGCTTTCTACAAAACGCCAAGCACGTTGAAGATTCGCAATGTCTTCATACGACTGACGACGACCTTAACGCTGCATGCCCCAGCGTCGCACCGTCACGCGCTCGAGCGTATTGAAGCCCAGCGTCTCGACCAGCAACCCGATGATCACCACCGCTGCCAGACCCGCAAACGCCTTGTCGGTATACAGCTCGTTGCGGCTTTGATAGATGTACCAACCAAGCCCGCCCTTGCCGCTGGCCGAACCGAACACCAGTTCGGCGGCGATCAGCGTGCGCCACGCAAACGCCCAACCGATCTTGAGACCTGACATGATGGCGGGCAACGCCGCGGGAATGAGGATCTGAAAGACGTAGGGCACGCCGCGCAGTCCGTAGTTGCGGCCAGCCATCCGCAACGTTTCGGATACCGACAGGAACCCGCTGTAGGTATTCAAAGCCAGCGCCCACAGCACCGAATGGATCAGCACGAAAATCAAGCTCCCTTCACCCAGACCGAACCACAGCAACGCCAAGGGCAAGAGCGCGATGGCGGGGAGGGGATTGAACATCGAGGTCAGCGTCGACAACAGATCGCGTCCCAGCCGCGTGGACACGGCCAGTGAGGTGAGGGTGAACGCGAGCACGATACCCACCACGTAGCCCTTGAGCAGCACCTGCAGCGACATTGCCGCGCGCGACAACAACTCACCGGTGGCGATGCCGTTGAAGAACGCCTGCGCAGTCTGGATAAATCCTGGAAGCAGCAGATCGTTATCGGTATAGCGGGCAGCGCCTTCCCAGATCGCAGCCAGCGCAATCAGGATGAAGGTTTTGCGCAGCGCTTCGTACTGCCACACGCGTTCGAGCCAGGGCAGGGGTGCGGCGGCTTCGAACGTGTCGGGCAATGGCGCCAGCGCGATATCGCGTTCCGGCCGAATGTAGGTCGAAGGGGTGGTCATGGGTAGCGTCAGGTCAGGCGACGGCGCGAATATCGGGTTCGATGGCGTCGGGCGATTCAAACAGCAAATCGTGAATGCGGCGCGAGGCGTTCTGAAAGGCCGCCGAGCCTTGGCTATGCATACCGAACTGGTGCGCGTTCATTTCGGCGCGTACACGTCCCGGATGGGGAGAAAGCAACAGCACGCGATTGCCCACGATCAGCGCTTCGTCGATCGAATGGGTGACGAACAACAGCGTGAAGCCCACGTCGTCCCACAGCGCCAGCAGCTCTTCCTGCATCTTGCGCCGCGTGAGGGCATCCAGGGCCGCAAAGGGTTCGTCCATGAGCAGAATGCGCGGTTGCATGGCCAGCGCACGGGCGATGGCCACACGTTGCTTCATGCCGCCGGAGAGCGTATGCGGATAGGCATCCACAAACGCCGACAGCCCGACCTTGTCCAGATAGTGCCGCGCACGTTCGGTGGCTTCGCGGCGCTTGAGCGTCTTGGACGCGACCAGCGGAAACACCACGTTTTCCAGCACCGTCTTCCACGGCGGCAACTGATCGAACTCCTGAAACACCACCACGCGATCGGGGCCCGGCTCGCGCACGGTTTTGCCATCCAGGCGAATCGTGCCGGTGGACGGTGCAATGAAACCCGCCACGGCCTTCAACAACGTCGACTTGCCGCAGCCCGAAGGCCCCAGCAATATGTAGCGGTCATTGGGCAGCACATCGAAACTCACGTCGTGCGTGGCGCGCACGCGAAGCTGCGGCGTTTTGTACTCCAGCGACACGCGGTCGACTTCGAGCAGGGGCGCGGGCTGTTTATCCATCAGCTGCCCGACGCGGTAAGGGGATCGTCGAAGAAGTAATCGTTGACGCTCTTGGGCTCGTTCTTGATCGCGCCCACTTTGTGCATGAACGTCCCCAGCGACAAGGTGTTTTCTGGCTTGAGCTTGAACTGCACGGCGGGGTTGGTGATCACGTTCACGATCAGCGAGCGATCCTGCTTGGCGCCCGTCACGCGCAAATATGTGTCGGCCGCCTTCTCGGGATTCTTGCTGGCGAAATCGGCGGCCTCCTGCAAGGCCAGCAGAAATGCCTGGTACGTCTTGGGGCTTTCCTTGCGGAATTTCTCGGTGGCAAACAATACCGTCGACGAACTTGGACCACCCAGCACGTCATAGGAATTCAGCACGATGTGCGCGCGCGGATTGCCGGCCAGCACTTGCTCCTGGAACGGCGGATTGCCGAAGTGGCCCGTGATCTCCGTGCCACCCGAAATAATCGCCGCCGCCGCGTCCGGGTGCGGCAACGCCACGGTGATGGGGTCGAGCTTATTGAATTGCGCATCACCCCAAATCTTGGACGCTGCCAATTGCAGCACGCGCGACTGCACCGAAACGCCCACCGCCGGTACGGCGATGCGATCCTTTTCAGTGAAATCGGCGATTGTCTTGATGTCGGGATTGTTGCTCACGAGGTAATACGGGAAGTTACCCAGCGATGCCACGCCGCGCACGTTCTGACGGCCCTTGGTGCGGTCCCAGATCGTGAAGAGCGGACCCACGCCGGCACCGGCGATGTCCACCGCACCGGTCAGCAACGCGTCATTGACGGCCGCCCCCCCAGACAGTCGCAGCCACTCCACATCGATATCGACGCCGAGTTCTTTGCCGTGCTTTTCGATCAGCTTCTGATCGCGCGCCACGTTCAACAGCAGATACACGATGCCGAACTGCTCGGCCACACGCAGGCGGCCTTCTGCAGCGACCGCAGGGGTGGGCGACGCCAAGGCGAGCACCACGAGCACGGCCGCCATCGCCACACTGGTCACGTAACGCACAAATGCAGACGGTGCAGACGGCGCCGGACCCCACACAACGGACGCGTCGGAAGCGGGCGAAAAAGAGGAAACTGAGTTGTCCACAGGAAACCTATTATTTTTCAGAGCGTGGCACGCACAACATCGTTGTCGCGTTATCCACAGGCATCGTGAGCAAGCCGATCAGTACGGCAAATCGCCTTCGATCGTGGTGCGGAAAAGTTTGCGGCGCAGATGCGTCGGACAGCCCGCAGCCAAGTGGATCAACGACCGGTTATCCCAGAACACAAGATCGTGTTCGCGCCATTGATGACGGTAGATAAACTCGTCCTTGGTGCTGTGCGCGAACAACTGATTCAGCAGATCGCGACTCTCGTCTTCGGGCAAGCCCTCGATGTGCGTGGTGAAACCCTCGCTCACGAACAAGGCTCGGCGGCCCGTTTCCGGATGCGTGCGCACTGCCGGATGCGACACCGCCTTCACTTGTGCCAACTGCTCGGCACTGAGCGTGGGACGCCAGTTGGCGGCTTTCTTCATATCGTCGTACTTCGCGAGGTACGAGTGCACCGCCACCTTGCCGTCGATCGCCGCCTTGATTTCGGCTGGCAACGTTTCATACGCGGTGTGCATATTCGCAAACAGCGTATCGCCGCCCTCAGCCGGCAATTCTTGCGCATGCAACAGCGAACCCAGACTGGGCAACGGCTTGTACGAAATATCCGAGTGCCAATACTTGCCGGCATCGCCCAGACCCACCGGCTTTCCGTCTTCCACGATATTGGAGACGATCAGAATTTCCGGATGATTGGCGAGGTGAAACTGATGCAGCACATGAATCATCAGCTTGCCGAAGCGGCGGCTGAAATCGATGTGCTGTTGCGGCGTGATGCGCTGGTCGCGGAACACCACCACGTGATGATCCAGGTGCGCGCGATGCACACGCGCAAAATCCGCCACCGACAGCGGCTTGCCCAAATCGATGCCGACGATTTCAGCGCCCAATCCGGCGTTGAACGGAATGACCTCGAAATCCTGGCCGCCGGCGGTATGTGCTCCGGCAAACGGCGGCAGTACGGAAGACGACGACAATACTTCAGTGGCTACGGCTTGGGCGGACATGTAATGCTCCAATGAGAACAGTCCAGCCCATTATGAAAACCGCGTCTGATTATTCAAACGACGAATTAGGCGTTTCTTCACAACTAAAAGTGATATGCGCCGTTAGCAGCGCTCGCACCCGTTATATTTCCGCTTTGCCTACCGTCCAACCCCCATGTCCGCTTATATCGATATAACCATTGCAGCGATTGCCACCGCACCGGGACGCGGCGGCATCGGCGTCGTCCGCGTGTCGGGCCGGGATCTGAAAGGCTGGATGCTCGAGATGTTCGGACGCGTGCTCACCCCGCGCCATGCACACTATCTGCCGTTTTGCGCCGCCGATGGCGAAACGCTGGATGAAGGCATCGCGCTCTACTTCAACGCCCCCCATTCCTACACCGGCGAAGACGTGGTCGAGCTTCAGGGGCATGGCGGGCCGGCGGTACTGCGGCGCATCCTCGATCGCTGCCTCGCCATCGGCACCGCCGACGGCATGCGCCTGGCGGAACCGGGCGAATTCACGCAACGCGCGTTCTTGAACGAACGCATCGACCTGGCGCAGGCCGAAGGCGTGGCCGATCTGATCGAAGCGTCGTCAGAGGCTGCCGCACGCGGTGCCATGCGCTCGTTGTCGGGGGTGTTCTCGGATCGCGTGAACGGCTTGGCCGACCGCATCGTGCACTTGCGCATGCTCGTCGAAGCCACCCTGGATTTTCCCGAAGAAGAAATCGAGTTTCTCGAGAAGTACCAAGCACGGCCGTTGCTCGACACGCTTGCGTCAGACTTGAATGCCATGATCGCGCAGGCCCGTCAGGGCGTCATCCTGCGCGAAGGCTTGCATGTGGTGCTGGCCGGGCAACCCAACGTGGGCAAATCCAGTCTGCTCAATGCGCTGGCTGGCGAAGATATCGCCATCGTTACGCCGATCGCCGGCACCACGCGCGACAAAGTCGTGCAAGCCATTCATCTCGATGGCGTGCCTTTGCACATCGTCGATACCGCAGGATTGCGCGACACCGACGACACCGTGGAAAGCATCGGCATCGAACGCACCTGGCGCGAAATCGAACGCGCCGATGTGATCGTGCATTTGCAGGATGCGCGTCAGCCGGAAGACGCGCTCGATACGGCCATTGCCGCACGACTGCCGGCCGGTACACCCATGCTGGAAGTGTTCAACAAGATCGATCTATTGCCTGTGGCCTTCGACGCACAAGACAACCAGATCGGCGTTTCGGCACAGCGCGGCGATGGGCTCGTCGCGTTGAAAGCCAGGCTCTTGTCGATCGCGGGGTGGAATCCGGGTGCCGAATCGCCATGGCTGGCACGCGAGCGGCACCTGGTGGCGTTGCAAGCGGCCGCGGATCATCTGGAACTGGCGCGGTCGCATGCCGAGCATGACGACCGCGTGCTCGATCTCTTTGCCGAAGAATTGCGATTGGCCCACTTGAGCCTCACGCGCATCACGGGTCAATTCACCAGCGACGATCTGCTAGGCGAGATCTTCTCGAATTTTTGCATCGGCAAGTGATCAATAGAATCCCGACACGGCATGCGGCACGTAGGGCGCTTCAAGCGTAGCGATATCGTCATCGCTCAGCGTCAGGCTCAGTGCCGCCACAGCGTCATCCAGATGCGACGTTTTGGATGCGCCGATGATCGGCGCCGTCACACCCTTCACCTGCTTCACCCAAGCCAACGCGACCTGCGCACGCGGCACACCGCGTGCCGCAGCGACCTTCGCCACGGCTTCCACCACGCGCCGATCGCTTTCGGCGGTGTGCGCCAGATACAAGCCTTTGCCGACCTCATCCGTTTCCATCCGATCGGTGGTCACGTCCCAATCGCGCGTCAAACGCCCGCGCGCAAGCGGGCTCCACGGCAGCACGCCGATGCCCTGATCGCGGCATAGCGGCATCATCTCGCGCTCTTCTTCGCGGTTGAGCAGATTCAGATGATTCTGCATGGTGCTGAAGCGTGTCCAGCCATGTCGCTCCGAGGTGTACAAGGCTTTCGAAAATTGCCACGCATACATCGACGACGCGCCGATATAACGTGCCTTGCCTGCCTTCACCACGTCATGCAAAGCTTCAAGGGTTTCTTCGATCGGCGTTTTGTAATCCCAGCGATGGATCTGATAGAGATCGACGTAATCCGTGCCCAGCCGACGCAAGCTGTTGTCGATCTCGGTGAATATCGCTTTGCGCGATAGACCACCGATGTTTGGCGCTTTGCGCGATGGAAAGTACACCTTGGTCGCGATCACTACTTCGTCGCGCTTGGCGAAGTCGCGCAACGCCCGGCCCGTGATTTCTTCCGACGTGCCGTCGGAGTAACTGTTGGAAGTGTCGAAGAAATTGAAGCCCAACTCGATCGCGTGCTTGATCAACGGCCGGCTCTTCTCCTCGTCGAACGTCCATGCGTGCGCGCCGCGATCCGGGATGCCATACGTCATGCATCCCAGTGTGAGTTCGGAAACCTTCAAGCCGGTATTACCCAACGACACGTATTTCATCAACAGTCCTTTACTTGAGTCAGTGGAAAGGCAGGCGGTGTAATGCTTCAAGTCTGTGCGACAGGAGCGCATCCGAAGCGCACTTCAGACGCACCGCTTCATTCTATGCCGCGCGCTGGCGCGTTAGGAATTGCTGGCACACACACCCATAGGCTGCGGGGTCGGCCAAAGCAATTTGCCCAAGTGTGGCGTTTACCGCCAGGCTCACGTCATTGCTCAACCTAGCGCACCGCGCTGATCAACAGCGCCGTCCCGTACAGCCCGATGGCAAACACGGTATGGCCCACGATGTTGAGCACGCGAGCGCGGATTGGGTTGGGCGTCTTGGACGCGGCCACCCCCGCGCCCATCCCCGGCTGCAAGATAAACCAGCCGGCGCCCACCGTGACCAGGCCCACGATCCACGCCGGGATGAAGCGCGGAGCATGCACCCATTCCACACCCCAGATCAGCAGCAAGGCTGCCGCGAAAACGATGCCGACCACATAGTGCATCGTCCAGCCGATCGCCAGTTCACGATTCACCGGTGCCGATTGCCCAATGCCGTGATGAAAGAACGTGCCGCGCGGTAAATGTGCAAACCAGCGTCCCACCATGCCCCAGTTGGGAGGCGGATAACCCAGTACCGCTTTCAACACCTGCGCCCAGATATCCAGGAGGGCGGTCGCCCCGATGCCCAGCACGACTGCGTACGCAAACCCTTCGAGCATGATGATTCAATCCTGGTGTGAAGTGATCTTGGTCAAAAACAAACGCGCGCGAACCGCAGAACGGCACGCGCGCGCATTGGCACGTCAGGCATCGCCCCACACGTGAGGCATCAGCCCATTACGCGAGTTGGGTCATCCAGCCGTGACGATCGGGCTGACGGCCATACTGAATGTCCGTCAGATCGCGGCGCAGGGCCATCGTCAATTCGCCGGCGGGTGCCGATTCATTGCCCACTGCAAAATCCTTCCCCTTGAGCATCGTGATCGGCGTCACGACTGCGGCCGTACCGCAGGCAAACACCTCACTGATCTCACCCGAGGTGACGCCGTCGCGCCACTCGTCGATGCTGATTGCGCGTTCTTCCACGGCGTGACCGCGATCGCGCGCCAGTTGAATGATGCTGTCGCGCGTCACACCTTCAAGAATGCTGCCCGACAAGGCCGGGGTCAACACGGTGCCGTCGCGCTTGACCATGAACACATTCATGCCGCCCAGCTCTTCCAGATACTTGCCTTCGCTGGGATCCAGGAACAAAACCTGGGCGCAACCATGTTCGTAGGCTTCTTGCTGCGGCAACAACGACGCCGCGTAATTGCCGCCGCATTTGGCCGCACCCGTACCACCCTTGGCAGCGCGGGCATAGTCTGTGGATAACCAGATCGACACTGGCGCAACGCCTTTGGCGAAGTAAGGGCCTGCCGGGCTGGCGATCACGTAATACGCCGCTTTCTGTGCCGAGCGCACGCCGAGGAAGCTCTCGTTGGCGATCATGAACGGACGCAGATACAGGCTGGTTTCTCCCCCCGTAGGCACCCAATCGGCATCCGCCTGCACGAGCTGGCGCAGCGACTCGACGAAAATGTCGGCGGGCAGTTCGGGAAGGGCGAGGCGACGCGCCGATCGCTGCATGCGCGCGGCATTGGCCTCGGGACGAAACGTCCAGATCGAACCATCGGCGTGACGGAACGCTTTCAATCCTTCGAAGATTTCCTGCGCGTAGTGCAACACCGACGCAGCCGGATCGAGCAACAACGGACCGTACGGCGTGACCTCGGCGTTGTGCCAGCCTTCAGCCATCGTCCAGTCGATCGAAATCATGTGATCGGTGAAGTGTTTGCCGAAACCAGGGTCGGCGAGGATGGCTTCGCGTTCGGCGAGCACGCGCGCTTTGGAGGAGGGGGTAGAGCGAAATTCGAGAGAGCAGGCGGAAGTCATTGGTGTGTGCGACAGAGACTTGGCCGTAAGCGGGCAAAGTCGCAGCACGCCTTCCGACCGTTAAACGGCAACCCACTGTCGCGACGATCGTGCAGTGTGGCCGATGGACTGGTAGAAGCGATCCGCGGCCCAGACGGGCAACAGATCATGGAAATAGATTCTATCAACACCGACCCGGGCGCGGACTACTGCGCAGCAATACTTTTCAGCAAAGGCTGCCACTTATCGCTTTCCGACTTCAACCAGGTTTGAAGACCCGCTGGGGTTTGCTTATCCACAGGCACGATTTCGACGCCCAATTTATCCATCCGCGCGATCACTTCGGGATCCTTCAACGCCGCCTGCAACGCACGGGTGATGCGCGCCGTCACTTCTTTCGGCGTGCCCTTGGGCGCATACACGCCATGCCACACCTTCATGTCGAAACCCTTCAAGCCGCCCTCCTGCAACGTGGGCGCGTCGGGCAGCGACTTGATGCGCGCAGGCGTCGTCACCCCATACAGCTTGACGCTTTTGGCGGCAATATGCGGCAGTGTCGTCGTGGTTTGATCGCACAGCAAATCGACCTGGCTGCCCAGCAACGCGTTCAAGGCTGGCGCCGTGCCCTGATAGGGGATGGCAATCAGCTTGGTTTTGGTGGCTTGTTCGAACAAGGCGCCGCACAGTTGCGACACTGCTCCCGGGCCGGCATTGGCCAGGTTCACCTTCTCACCGTTCTTTGTGACGTAGGCCACGAGTTCGGCCGTCGTGTTGGGCGGAAAATTCTTCGATCCCAACAGCGTCATCGGCACATCGGCCACTTGCCCGATGTATTCGAAATCGCTCAACGGCTTGTAGGCCAGATCCGGATACAGCGCCGGCGCCGTCGCCATGCCGTTGTGATGAATCAAAAGTGTGTAGCCATCCGGCGCGGCTTTCGCGACCGAGCCCGCGGCAATCGTTCCGCCGGCACCCAGACGGTTTTCCACAACGATCGTCTGGCCCAAGTCTTTACTCATGGACGCCCCCAGAGATCGCGCCACGATGTCGGTCGGCCCACCGGCAGCGAACGGTACGACCAGCGTAATAGGACGTGTGGGAAATTCGGCTGCGATCGCAGCGGTCAGACTTGCCCCGAACGCAACTGCGGCAACCGCACCTGTGGATAATATTTTTACGACGAACGGTGTGCGGGTCATACGTTGTCTCCCGGCGTCTGTGCGCCTAGTTGTTCACATCAATCACCTTTGTACACAGGTTGCCGGGCTGGGGTGTTTCAAAAACGCAAAGGCCGTATTTGGCGCAGTGCGGTGCCGACGCACATCCAGAGGGCGAGTCGCCACTTGTTTGCAGAGCACTAGGGGAAAGTCCTTACCCTGCGCCACGACACCGCCTGTCGCATCATCATGACCCCGGATGTACTTGGTGGCGGGACGGCTTTTTAGTCATGTCGTTAGCGCAGATGGGTGGAATCGATGCGCCGACCCTGCACCTAGCAAAGCCGCACGTACACCTTAAGGCACCGGAATGCCTGGGTATTGTGGATAACGTTGTTCGCCGCTTTGGGCGACTTCGCTGGCAACCCGCGGGCGAATGAGCTGGCAAACCGTGTTGTTCAGTGCATGCAACCTAGGATCGTAATCAGACAGCGCACCACATTTTCGCCATCCCGATTGCCGAGATCAAATTGCCGCGATCGAATGACGCTATTAGGATAACGTTGTGGATAACGTGTGCAGAAGCGCTGGAAAAATGTCGCGAGGTGCTTATGCGAGTGGCACGTCCAATGTGCTTATCGCACTAGATGAACGCGACTTCGACTGTGACATATCGCTTAAGTAGCTGTTTCGGTTATCTATTCGACGTGGATATTTTTATCCACAGACTCGACTGAATTCGGCTTAGTTATCCCCAAGGGCTGAAAACGCCCGAGCTGTGGATATTTTGCGCCACTCGCCAATCAGCCGCAGATCAGATGCCAATGGGCGGAAATCGTCGATCGCTCAGAGCGCAACACGCCGCCAGCCAAGGCCGAAAACCGATAGCCCACTCATCTCCTCATTGCTTTCGGTGATCTGGATGGCTCGGTCACGTGGCTTCGCAATTACTCCCACACGATGCACACGTGCATTACCTGAAAAACGCCAGTCCTCCAAAACAACAATTTTTAAATTGCTCAAAAATTGATCATTTTTTAACAATCGTTTTTCCGATGGTCGATTTTTTCGCGAGCGTTCATTGAGGGATAGTCCCGGCAAATTGTTTATCCACAGCCCGCCCCACGTGCGAGACGCCTCCTGCGCCCTCAAGGCAGCTAGCGCGAGATCAATGGGCGATCTTCTCTGCAAACGCATGTCGCCTGGAGGGCAAGCAACCCTTTTGAACTCGGTACATAGGCCATCGTGAAATATAAGTACCAAAAAAGAGCAGTTGCGCATTGCCTATCAGGAGATCTATGTCCTACCGCACCCCGCCTTTTGCCCAGTTTGTCCATCGAAGTGTCGACCGGGTAGCTTGTGATCGACGATTTCGCCTGTGGATAACGTCTAAGGCGGCAGGTTGTGCACAGCATGTGGATCAAGGGCGAACAAAGGGTTGGATACGTCCCAATAGAAAAACTTGTTCAACTTGATCCCCTGCAACACAAGCCTCTGATCCACAGCGAAAGTTCAAGGCAAGCCCTTGATTGCCAATAGAAATTTCAAGTTGAGGTAGTTATCCACAGCCCTTATTAGTCATTACCAATCTTATATATAGAAAAGAAAGAATAGAGAAGAAGCAGAGAAGTGAGGGGTGAGAGACATTGGGCAAGCAAGCAAACACTGCCCAGATGAAGAAAAGAGCACGCGTGAAGAAGAAGCCCGCTCGCCTGACGGCATGGGCTTCAACACGTTGCACCCCAATCGAACCTTGCAGCCACTGAAAATCGAAGTTCACAAAATCTATGTGCCCGATTTTGCTCAAATCGTGCGCAGGTCACGCCAACCTGCGCCAGCGATCACCGCAAAATGGGCCTATGGGATCGTTCGCTGGCTCATATGTTCGACTGCGCACCGGAAGCGGGATCGCTTGGGAGTCTGGGTGCTGAGGTATCAGCGCAACGCCATGCAACTCGCCTTCCGTCGTGCGGCAAAAATCATGTCTCCACATCGCTAGATCGCGACCGAAAAGATGTCCACAACCTCGTTTTCTGCCGAAAAGCGCTTAGCGCGCTTGAAAAACGACTATCAGCAAGCAGAAGAAATTTTTTCTGCTCAACATTTGCCCATTTTTAGCCATCTGCGATGGCTGATGCGCTGCTGTGGCATCAGACCATTCAGATCTCGATCTGGAGACGTTCTAAGGGCCTCTGGCGCGTTCCGCGTCCTTTTCCCGATACGTGACCGGCGGCGGCGTGTCAGCAAACGCCATTGACCACCTTTTGAGCAGCCATCAGCATAGAGAGGACACGCCATAGGGATGCCTGAAACGCCCGTAGGGCGCGATCGCGCTGATGCCCCTTTTTTTGCGCCCATCTCTGCTGATGTAGGCGTAGCGCCTTTGCAAGTGACGCTTGAGGGGGGAATGCGTCCGCGTGCTCGCCCCTATCGCTTCGTGCGAACCGCCTGTGGATAACGTCTAAGTGACGCAGGTGTGTACAGCGTGTGGATCGCTTATCAACAACCCCTGTCTTTCTCGCCGACCGTAAAACTTGTTCCTCTTCGTCCTCAAATTTAAACAGCCCTGATCCACAACGCGAAAGCACGCTAACGTGTTGAACAGGCTCAGGTATTCAACGTTAAGGTAGTTATCCACAGGCCTTATCATCCACTACTAGGTTTATATATATAAAAGAAAGGAAGAGACGATGATGTTCTGTCGCGCCAAACCGGAATTCACGACATGCGCATCCTGCTAGTCGAAGATGAAGCGGAACTTGCCCGCTGGCTGTCTCGAAGTCTTGCCCGCCATGCAGGCTTCGTTGTCGATTGGGCCGATACCGGGTTTCTTGCACTCAAACGGCTCGAAGTTGAAGAATTCGATGCTGTCGTGCTCGATCTGGGCCTGCCCGATATCGATGGGCATAGCCTGTTGGCAAAAATGCGTGCTCGGGACGACCGCACGCCGGTGTTGGTTCTCACCGCACGCGATTCCTTGGCGGAACGAATCGGGACGTTGCATGAAGGCGCCGATGATTTTTTGCCCAAACCGTTTGTGGTCGAAGAACTGGAAGCGCGCTTGATGGCGCTGATACGGCGCAGTCGCGGAAAAGAGCATCCGCGGCTGAGTCTGGGGGACTTGGTTTTCGATACGGCGGCTCAGCGATTCACCGTTGCCGGTCAGCCTATGGCGCTTTCGCCGCGCGAGCACGCTGTTCTGCGGGTGCTTATTCAGCGCAGTGGAGAGCCGATGAACAAGCAACACATTCTCGATCGCATCGTGTCGGATGATTCGGAGATCAACCTCGAAGCGATAGAGGTACTTGTCCACAGGCTGCGTAAGAAACTGGCTACCACGTCGGTTCAAATCGTCACCTTGCGCGGCATGGGCTACAGCCTGGAAACGACCGATGGCTGAAGTTGGCGAAAAAGCGCCGCGAAGCCTGCGGCGGCAACTGCTGCGCGCAATCGTGCCGGCATTGGTTGCCGTGCTGATCGGCGCGTTGTGGTTATCCACAGCCCAGTTGCGCGATTTGGTCGACGTAGCCTACGACCGATCACTGGCCGGCGCCTTGAAATCAATCGATCACAACATATCCACAGCCAGTGGCGGATTGGCAATGGAGCAGCCCTATTTGCTGTTGGAATTTTTTGAGCTGACCGCGAACGGCAACGTTTACTTCCGCGTATCGACCGAAGATACGCTGGCCGAAATCGGCAACCCTGGCTTGCCCATGCCCAAAGCGCCGCTGCGCTCCGGTGAGCCTGTTTTCTTCGACGACGTCTATCAAGGCGAACCGGTTCGAGTGGCGGCGCTGGCGCGCGTCATGAATCCGCCGCTGTACAACGACGCCGGAGGGCGAGTCATCGTGCAGGTCGCCGAAAGTCTCGATGCCCGCCAGACATTCACGAACGCGATTTTGTTTCGTTCGATTGAGCGCGACCTGTTCGTCATTGTGTTCAGCGTGGTGCTGATCGTGTTCGGAGTCGTCGTTGCCGTCAGACCGCTCGAGCGATTGCGGCAGGAAGTCGAGAATCGGCCTGCGGACGATTTAAGCCCCGTCAGCGGCTCGGAGGTGCCTGCAGAGGTGCAGCCGCTCGTTACCGCAGTAAACCGCCACATGGCCCGTTATGAGGCCCAGGCGGCCCTCCAAAGTCAGTTTCTCGACGACGCATCGCATCAACTGCGAACGCCCTTGTCCGTGTTGCGTACCCAAGTGGTGTACGCCATGCGCGAGAAGGATCCCGCAGAGGCGCGCCTGGCGCTCGTCGCCATGCAGGACGGCCTCGATCGTGCAGTGCGCACCACAAACCAGTTGTTGGCCCTGGCGCGTGCGCGTGATGCTTCGATTGGCAGCATGTTGGAGACTGCCGGCGAAATGCTGGACGTCTGCGAGGTGTGCGATGGCGTGGTTCGATCGCTGTTACCCGTGGCGCGCTTGAAAGCGATCGATCTTGGACTCGACCGGCCGGATGAGGCGGTATCGATCCGGGGCGTGGAATGGCTGCTTCGCGAGGCACTGGTTAACCTTGTGGATAACGCCATCAGATACAGCCCTCGCAAGGGGGCAGTGACTGTTCGCATCATGTGCACAACTCGCAAGGTCGTGGTGACGGTGGACGACGAGGGCACAGGAATGAGCGAGAGCGATATCGCACGAGCGGGCGCACGTTTCCGTCGCGGTACCGCAGGTAAGAATACGACTGGCGCGGGATTGGGGCTGGCCATCGTGCGGACGATTGCCGATGCGCATGGCGCAACGCTCACCTTCGCGCCGCGCGCGCCCCAAGGCCTTGCGGTGAACCTAGCGTTTTCCCTTGCTCCCCTACGGACTGCTGCACTGCGCAACGAAAATATGGCGATTTGAAAGGAAACCGAAAGCAAAGGTTTTGTACGGTTCGTCCCGAGGTGGCGGCAAGCCATCGCGACATAGCCCGACGCGCAATGAGCGCGCCACTGAGGAGACGACACAATGCAGGCAATGACAACATTGCGCCTGGCGGCAGCCATGGCGTTTGCTGGCGCAACCGCGCTGACGGCGATGACCCCCGCAATCGCGGCCGAAGAACCGCGTCGTCCGGAATGCATCGCACCTGCGCAACCCGGGGGCGGCTTTGACCTCACCTGCCGCCTCGCGCAGGAAAGTCTGAAAAAGGCCGAAGCACTCAAAGCGTCGATGCGAATTGTGTACATGCCGGGCGGTATCGGCGCAGTCGCCTACAACAACGTCGTCGCTCAGCATCCCGATGAACCAGGCAGCATCGTGGCCTTTTCGGGGGGCTCGCTGTTGAACCTCGCTCAAGGCAAGTTCGGCCGCTACAACGTCAACGACGTGCGTTGGCTGGCCGGCATCGGCACCGATTACGGGGTGGCGGTCGTTCGTGACGATTCGCCGCACAAGGATCTGAAGAGCCTGATGGAAGCCTTTCGTCAGGATCCCACCAAGATCGTGCTTGGTGCGGGTGGCACCGTGGGCAGCCAGGATTGGATGAAAGCCGCGTTGACGGCCAAGGCAGCCAACGTCGATTTCCGCAAGATGCGCTTCGTGGCGTTCGAAGGGGGCGGCGAGGCCGTCACGGCGCTGCGTGGCGGCCACATCCAGGCCTACATGGGCGATGCAGCAGAAGCCTTCACGATGCTGGAAGGCGGTGCACCGATCCGTGTGCTGGCGGTGTTCAACGATCAGCGTTTGCCTGGAAAACTGGCTACCGTGCCCACGGCCAAGGAACAAGGCTACGACATCGTGTGGCCGATCATTCGCGGGTTCTACGTGGGTCCGAAGGTGAGCGACGAGGCGTACAACTTCTGGATCGAAGCGTTCAAGAAGACGATGGCATCCCCCGACTTTGCACGACTGCGCGAACAACAAGGCTTGTTCCCGTTCGATAAGACCGGTGCCGATCTGGACGCTTACGTCAAAGCACAGGTGAAGACTTACGCCGAGTTGGCCGACAGTTTCGGCCTGCTCAAGAAATAACGCGGGTCACGCCATCATGAATGATCGAATCTTGGGCATTCTCGCCCTCTGCCTGGCTGCGTTCATGACGTGGGCGGGCTGGGACATCGAAGCCCCCTTCGCATATGAGCCGGTGGGCCCGCGGGCCTTTCCCATGTTGATCGCCGGCATCATCGGCCTGTGCGGCCTGCGGCTGGCCTTCAAGGGCGGCAATCAGGTTGAACCTGCGGCGCCGGGAGTCAACACGCGTATCGCCTTGATGATGGCGGTGGCGCTGGGCTACGCCTTTTTGTTCCAGTGGCTTGGCTTCATCATCGCCACCGCCATCATGACGGTGCTGGTGGCGCGGCTCTTCGACGGCACGTGGGTCAAGAGCGCCATCGGCGGCATCGTGATGGGCGTGGCGTTCTTTCTTCTGTTCGACAAGGTGCTGGACGTGGTCCTGCCCACGGGACTTCTCGGAGGTCTGCTATGAGCGGCATTCTCGATCATCTCTCGATCGGCTTCGGGGTAGCGTTCAGCCCCACCAATCTGCTGGTGGCAGCCATTGGATCGTTCCTGGGTACCATCGTCGGCGTGTTGCCCGGCTTGGGTCCCATCAATGGCGTGGCGATGCTGATTCCGATCGCCTACGCCATGAACCTGCCCCCTGAAACATCGCTGATCTTGTTGGCGGCGGTGTACGTTGGCGCGGAATATGGCGGACGCATCACATCCATTCTGCTCAACGTTCCGGGCGAAGCCAGCGCCATCATGACCACGCTCGACGGCTATCCATTGGCGCGGCAAGGTCTTGCCAATGTGGCGCTGTCGCTGTCGGCGTGGTCGGCATTTTGCGGCGCAACGGTTTCGGTTTTCGGCATCACGTTGCTGTCGCCATTTCTCGCGCGTTGGGCGCTCGCGTTTGGGCCGGCAGAGTATTTTGTACTGATGGTGTTTTCGTTCTGCTGCTTGACCAGCTTGCTCGGTAAACAACCCGTGAAGGGCGTGTTGGCGGCAATGATCGGTTTGGGTATTTCCGTTATCGGTGTCGACTCCAATTCGGGTGTGTATCGCTACACGTTCGACTCGGTGCACTTGGCCGACGGCATCGATTTCGTCGTGGTCGTGATCGGTTTGTTTGCCGTGAGCGAATTGCTTGAAATGCTCGACAAATCGAGTAGCGGCAACTCGGTGGAAGTGAAACCGAGCGGACGCAAACTCTTCAATTTTTCGGAGATCATGTTCACGAAATTTGCCGTTGCGCGCAGTGCGTTGATCGGCTTCGTGGTTGGCGTGTTGCCGGGCGCCGGCGCCAGCGTGGCTGCGGCTGTCGCGTACTCGCAGGAAAAACGCATCACCGAAGCACGCGATCCCAATGCCAAATTCGGCAAGGGCGATATGCGTGGATTGGTTGCACCTGAGGCGGCTGCCACGGCATCGGCAATCGGTTCGTTTGTACCCATGCTGACGTTGGGTGTGCCGGGCTCCGGCACCACCGCAGTGATGATGGGTGCACTCACGCTTTACAACATCACTCCGGGCCCGGTGTTGTTCGATGCGCAGCCGCAATTGGTGTGGGGTTTGATCGCCTCGCTCTTCGTCGCCAACGTGCTGCTGTTCATCATGAACGTGCCGATGGTGCGCGTGTTTTCGAAAGTGCTGTCGGTGCCTGCGTGGTTGCTGGTTCCTGGCGTGATGTGCATCAGTTATATCGGTGTGTACGCGATCAACTCCGGCACTTTCGATCTGTTGTTGGTCGCCATTATCGGCGCGATAGGCTATTTCCTGCGCAAGCTTGAAGTGCCGATGGCGCCGCTGGTGCTGGGTGTGGTGCTTGGTGACATGATGGAGCAGAACCTGCGTCGCGCGCTCTCGATCACCAACGGCGACTTGGCCGTGCTGTATTCAAGTCCGGTGTCCATCGGATTGTGGATCGCGGCGATTGCGGTGGTGGTATTGCCGCAGATCTTCCGGCGTATGCGCCGCAAGTTGCCTGTCGATCCAGCCGGGGAATGATTCGGTGAAGTCGGCACGCGAGGAAGTACTTCCGAAGCGCGGCGTCTCAAGGTCGCCGTCTGCGGATCGCTGACTGCATGAATGCACACCCCACGGGTTGGACTGACATCCGATCCGTGGGGTGTTTGCGTTGTTGTTGTTGTTCTGCTCTGGACTGCTCTGGACTGCTCTGGACTGCTCTGGAGCTGCGGCCGGGCTAAAGCAGGGGCTGACGCTGATCGTAGCGAGCCCCTGATTTGTCCGAGCCAGGAAGCGTTTAAACCGCCTTCAGTCGTTTTACTGCGGCGTCGAGCGTACTGTCTTGCTTGGCAAAGCAAAAACGCACCAGGCGATGATTCGAGCTCGCTGCATCCGGTTGTTTGTAGAAGGCGGATACCGGTATTACCGTAACGCCATGTTCGACAGTCAGCCATTGAGCGAACTCAGCTTCCGGTCGGTCCGAAATGGCCGAATAATCAGCGAGCATGAAGAACGTACCGGGACTGGGTAACGGCACGAACCGTGTCTGCTCCAGGCCTGCTTTCAAATGCGCGCGCTTGGCCTCGTAGAAGGCAGGCAGATCGAGGTAGGGTGCGGGATCCTGCATGAACGTGGCGAGGGCGACCTGCATGGGCGAGGACACCGTAAACACCATAAATTGGTGCACCTTGCGCAACTCGGCGCTCAAGGCTTTCGGCGCGCAGCAATAGCCAATTTTCCAACCGGTGGTGTGATAGGTCTTGCCGAACGACGAAATAATGAATGCGTTCGCGGCAAGAATCGGACGTCGTGCCAGACTGGCATGTGCCACGCCATCGAACACGATGTGCTCATAGACTTCGTCAGAAATCAAAAGCACGCCCGTATCTTCAACAATCCTTTCCAGCGCATCCAAGTCGGTGTCGGTCAACACCGCGCCCGTCGGATTGTGCGGGAAGTTCAACATCAGCAGGCGCGTCTTACTGGTAATGGCGTCGCGTACCCGTTGCCAGTCGACTCGGTAGTACGGATCTTCGATCGTGGGCGCGCGCAATGGCACGGCAACCGGTGTCGCGCCTGCCAGCCTGATCGACGGCATGTAAGCGTCGTAGCACGGCTCGATCACGACAACCTCATCGCCGGCGTGCACCACGGCAAGAATCGTTGCCATCAACGCTTCAGTCGCGCCGCTCGTTACTGTGATCTCGGTATCGGGATCGTAGTCATGACCGTAGAGTGCCGACACCTTGGCCGCGATCGCCTGACGCAGTGGCGCCACGCCTGGCATGTACGGATATTGGTTGTGACCTTCGCCCATGGCTTGCGTGACCAGATCGCGCAAACGTTGATCGGGCTCGAAGTCTGGAAAACCTTGGCCGAGATTAACGGCGCCGTGTTCCAGCGCCAGCCTGCTCATCGTCGTGAAAATGGTGGTGCCGATGTCCGGCAATTTGGATTGCAGCATGTCGATGGGTGAGTTGAGGTGCAGTGAGTAGGGATGCAGTGAGTAGGGATGCAGTGAATAGGGATGCAAATATTAGATGGCGTTGCCGAAAGATGGCCGCATCGAATAAAGAGGGCCAACGGGCGCATCAGGAGTCGTCACCCCGGATCATACGTTTGCGGGAGCAACTCTGTCGCGGCGCAGCGGCATTTACGAGGTGCGAGGCGGAAGAGGCACGCCATTTGAAGTGCCAGCATGGCCACTTAGATTTGTTTGCCTCGGCTCCCTGTGCCATTTTTTAAAGCTCGATAGCCTTCAGGTCGTGAGCGGTTAAATCCCCAGATGCTGCGACTTTCGCAACATTGCGAATGATTGCCAAACGCTGCGTGGCTGCGGCTTTCCGCCCGATGTCGCGTCTGCGCGACTTAGGGAAAACAGCAATAGGGCTACGTTGCCGGCATGAGTATTCTTGTTAACAATTGATCGCATATGTAGCGATTGTCTGCACGCTTTCTTGCGGCGGATTTTTAGAGGATGCATGTGAGCATGGGTCAGAAGGGCAAGGTTAAGTGGTTTAACGCCGAGAAGGGATTTGGCTTTATTACCCCGGAAGATGGCAGCACCGACGTGTTCGCTCATTTTTCCGCTATCCAAGGCAAGGGATACCGCAGCCTGGATGAAGGACAAGAAGTCGAGTACGAGGTCAAAGAAGGCCCCAAGGGCCCGCAAGCCTCCGAGATCCGCCCGCTCTAATCGCGGTCGGGCAACAAGGGGACCAGACCCACGTCTGGAAGGCCTCGGATAATACCGAGGCCTTTTTTCGTCTGTCGGGTTAGTAATCACTAACTCAAATCAGCTTGGTCCGCCGCCGCCTAAGAAGAATTGGTCCTGCACGGTCCAGGTCTCCCCCTACGCAGTTATCGCCGACGGCGACGTGCTGTGGATAACTCTGTGGATATATCCTGACGCGTATAAGGACCCGGACGGCTTCGTATATTCGTCTACTTGGTTACCCACAGAATTATGTTCGCTGTGAAGAGGCCCTCTGTTATCTCCGAGCACAGCCCTGGATGCTTATGAATACGGTACGGTTTCTGACATTGCTGTTCATGCAATCGCTACCGATTGTGCGTCGTCGTGGGGCGGAACTATGGCTAAGTGGCACTTGGACACTCTGGATACGCCAAAAATGCATCGTTATGTGCGAAAAGCCCTGCAATTCTGGTTCAAAATGGGAATAGGCGTCGAAAGGAGGTTTTCCTCACACTCATTGTTGCCCACACCCGCAGCACGCGCTCCAAGACATCGATCTGCTGCAGATCCTGCTCTGCAGGGGTGAAATGCGCGCTTACGGCGTCTGGGCAGCGCGGTGAGCCGAGGCTGTTGTTCACAAAGTTATCCCCAGTGAGTATTTATTTGGGGGGTGTTTATGATGCTGTGCAATAAGTGCGCATCGTATTTTTTTATTATTTCCGGTATGGATGCTTTCGACCGATAGGGGTGAACTCGTCTCGCTGCGTGGCGTCAGGAGACGCTACGTTTCCAAAGCCTTTTAACTTGTCGCGGCTAGCGCGTAGACCTCAATCGATGCTGTTCTGGCGGTGACCTGCGGACAGCTAGCTTGGAGAATTCAAACAGATTGGACGATTCGAATCATTCGAATGATTCATGGTCATTTCGACCTTCCAATCAGGGGAGCACCTAGATATGAGTCGTCTGAGTCCTCGATGTGGCAGCGGTCGCGCTCCTGATACCGGTCTGGATCAAGTAGCGGGCTCCTTTGAGGGCGCTTCGTATCGGCATCGTTGTGTTGCATCAGATCCTCAGCTTCCGTGGATTTTAGTGGACTGATGCCATAGGTCGCTGTGATCGTCCGACTGGGGATGATATTGAGTAGGCCTACTTCACCACGGATGTCGGGATCGCGACCGATGCGTTTTGCCCTTCGAAGACTGATCGCGCTTGGCTAGTTGTTTTCCCCCTCACGCTGGCGACGCCTGGTCAATTTCCCAAGCCATCGCTATGCCTCAGTATTGAGGCTCTCACAAGCGTCAGCTTCACGAGGGTAACGCTGGTTCAGGCAAGCTTGTGCGCCAAGTGCTGAACGACATGCTTTTCTTCTGTCTCGATGCAGTCTTGCTCGCAGACGCCAGCGGGGATACGGCGGAAGCGTTGCGAACGACGCGAGACGGGGGACGCGCCTGATGTTCGTCAAAGTTCATGGCTCTCCTGCATTCCGTCAGCGTTGGACGATTTGAGGCACTAACCAGGTCAGGCCTTTCTATCTCCGTCGCCAACCCTGGATGTCGACGCACCGTTGCTTCATGGATGTTGGTGTCGTCATTTGCAAAGCGTTGGCGTAGATGAGGCGATCCAACATGAAGAACATTGAACGCCATCCGCTGTAGCGATCTATGGCGATTTTTCATTCCCATCGGATCCGAGGTGTTGTGAAGTTCCAGCTTTGATGTACTGCTCAGCCGGATATCAGCCACAAGGATGATGTGCTTTTTCAGGTCGAATCTGCTAGATCTCGAGCTCGCATGGAATGTTTAACGGTGTTCCATGTGAATGAGAATGCTGGATGATTGACGCTCGATCGACCATTGATGAGCTGCCCAGCCCTGGCAGCTTCTTGTCGCCAACCATGAAGTGACTGAAACGACGATTCTTCTGGCGACAGCGTGTGCGTGATGCGCATCCGGACATGTCTCATTCAGGCGGCAGCGTTCGTCGGCCGCCTGTCTGCTAAGCATGCGACCGATTTTGAACGATATTCTCGCCAATTACCGTCAGCCTCTCTAGAGGTTTGAGGATCGCCAGCCTCGTGCGAGATCAAGCGCGGGGGAAGGAAGGCTGCACATGTGACCATTGCAGCTCACGAAAGCTTGGGTTTAATTGTTGTGAACCGTAGCGTCAAAATGCGTTCTAACTGCGATGTTTGCGATCAATTCGAGCAGTCGTGCACGACAGAACTTCCGCTTTGTCTATTGATCGACGGCTTATTTTGATCTGCATGCATTGGTTGAAGACGCGAAAACGCGCATCGCAGTCAAATGGGTGGATGGTTGGCTTTGACTTCGTCCGGCACGATCCAGCGGATTCAATGATTGCGTCCTATAACGAGCCTTCAATGGGCGGAGTCATAGGCGGTTCAACGATCGGCGCTATAAGGCGAGAGGCTTTACCGGGCCGCGATCGTTGGGCTGATTGGGCCTGATGCGGCTATGTCTGGAGAAAATGGGCTGGCGACGCGGAGAGGCAAAGGCGGAAAGGTGAATCAGGAATCGGAAATTGGCCGACGATGTCGGCAGACAAATTGGGTGTGGCATCGTGGTGACACAGCGGTGAGACACAACGGTCAAACGGGTGGAGGACCGGACGGAAAGGCATGCAGAGGAACACAGTCTTGCCGAGGCGGGGGCTTAATCCATAAAGATAGGAGCCCCATCATCGACGTCGCTGGCCTTCGCAAGAATCAAGTGCTGTACAAGGTCGGCGGCTTAGGAATTGACCGAGGCCGGCCTTCATATAGAGTATTTCTACCGTGTTCTGATTCCGTGATCTTCACAATGTGGCGTTAGCTACATATTGCGTTGTTCGTTGGATGTGTCTCAAGCTTCTTCGGCGCTTTCGTTCATTCGCGACCTATAAAGCCACTTTGGCCTGATGGCGTTTACTCGGTATGTTTGCAAGTCTCGGTGACAGCGATTTTTCGATCGTGACACCGCCAGGGTCAACAAGAAGGCAGGCAGAGTCTGGCTGCGCGATCAACGTCTTCTCATCGTCGTCGGGCAGGTATCGATCATTTGGGCTGTCGACTCAGATGGGTTAGGACCGGCAGATAAATGACACGTAGGCAGTTAGTTGTTAGACGGTTATGTGCCTCAGCACGAGGCCGGTGTTTCACGTGGAACACGGTGCACGCCGACGGAGGGATCGAACCGATGCTCTTCGCTTTAGCGCTGCCATAATTACTCGAGGTTCGCGGTTTCACGTGGAACACTTACCTTCCTAGCGATGACGATTAGGTCGACGGTAGGGCGAATCTGGGTAGTCACATGCTCATTGCGATGAAGTATCGGACGGAAGTCGCTGCCCACAACAAACTATGGCACTGAGGACCTAGCACTGTGGATCTACACGGTCGGTTTGGCACTTCTTCACGACGTTGGCATGAAAATAATCGCCTTGGATATCTAGGCTCTCATCGAGGCAACTAGTAAGCGGGATATGCGCTGCTCGGAACTGCCCGAAGGCATTGAGTAACCAATGCCGGTTAATTCGTCGCTAGAAGCGATGCTCCACTGAGGCATTTTGCTTTCTCAGGGAGTTCAACGAACGTGGATGTGTTCCGGCCCTTAGCAGTTTTCAAGCAATATCGCGCTTGTTTCGCGACCGAGATGCTGGCACTTTGCCTGCGGTCCGACCAGGACTAGCCTGATCGGGATTCACGCTCAACGTCTCACGACCGATGTTTCACGTGAAACCAAGTTGGAGGCGAACCATAGATTGGCTTTGTATTAGCCTATTAGGATGGTGAGAGTTGCAGGGCCTGAGTCTTGAGATACCAGGCCGCCGCTTGAATGATCTTAGATTGTTTGCTTGCCCGTATACGAGCTAGCCAATGCCTAGTTCGATCCAGCTCTAAAGCATCGTTGGAGTACGCGGGGACCTCGAGAGCGGGACGAAGGTAACGGCTCCCGAATGATCGCCAGCACTAACGTCGCTGGTCGATGCGGCGACACTCTTTTTCGGCCACGGTTTGCCAGGTAGCCGCTTCGCTTCGCCGGCGCCACCTAAAAATCGCAACGTGTTCGACTCAAGATCGAAAAAGGTATGCGCAAAAGAGTCATTGTTTGACCCTATGCCTAGGTATAGGCCAAATAATTGTCCTTTTTTAAGCGGAAGTTGCCTTCGGCTGTGGTCGGTCGCTCCGCCGCTCGTTGCTGCGCGACGCGTTAAGACAAACGTCGTGGAGTTGCTCAAGCTCGAAGACGGAGTAGAGGAGCGAGTTGCCGTTGACAATACATTCTTCATATTAAGAGGCATGCCACTTAATACGACCGGGACGTTGAGCACGTGCGCAAGGCGAGCACTGCGCGACACTGCGCTGCAGCGGGTTGTCTTCGGGTATCGAGTGCTAGTCGATCCGACACCAGCGAAGGAACCGGAGGTGCTGCCATGGTGGTACAGGTGGCGCCATGGCGTTCACCTGCCGAGTAGAAGGCATCGGCGCGGGATCGGTGAGATGCTGGACCGATGTTAAACTTGTGAAGCGAGATAGAAGATTTGCATTGACGAGCACCATATATTCACCACGGTTTATTGGTATCTCGCCCATCGGCCATTGCGATGCAGGTTACGGCATCAGGGCTCTGGTGAAATCTTTCCGTCTAGGTCTCCCGCGCATGGTTCGACGGACCAAGTGTATAGCCGAGATGCCACGCTTCTCATCGGCGCCTTTATAGGGACGTGCGGGTGGTGCGGCTGTAGTAGTTCATTCATGCGCTAAACATTCCTGCGCTAACCATCGGTTAGCTTTACGCCACTGCGGCGCGATGCATCGCCGTGTGATGTGTAGCGTGGAACAAGTCGATGAGTGTCTGTATCTATTCAACCATCATTCGACGAGCCGTTGTTCTCGGTTTATCTAGAGCTAGCCCGTGCAACGTCATTTTTTATCAGTTGAGTTGGCGAACTCATAACGAGTACTGCCAACGCCGTTCCACGATGCTTGCGATGTTTCACGTGGAACATTCATCCTTTGGACGTTTCACGTGAAACAAACGCGTTATAGCCGTGGAACCTCGCCCAATCTATAATTGCTCACACTCGCGAGAAACGCTCTTCAATCATGCAATATCCCAAACAGTTCGACGTCATTGTTGTCGGTGGCGGTCACGCCGGTACCGAGGCCGCCTTAGCTTCGGCACGCGCAGGAGCAAAGACGCTCTTGCTCACCCACAATATTGAGACGCTCGGACAGATGTCCTGCAATCCCTCCATTGGCGGCATTGGTAAGGGGCATCTTGTGCGTGAAATCGATGCGCTCGGCGGCGCGATGGCGATTGCGACGGACGAGGCGGGCATTCAGTTTCGAACGTTGAATGGTTCGAAGGGGCCAGCAGTTCGCGCGACGCGTGCTCAGGCGGATCGCGTTTTGTACCGAGCGGCGATTCGCCATCGCCTCGAGAACCAAGCCAACCTTTGGTTGTTCCAGCAAGCCGTTGACGATCTGATCGTCGAGGCGGATCGCGTGGTGGGTGCAAAAACGCAGATTGGTTTGGTATTCCGTGCTCATCGCGTTGTCTTGACGGCGGGTACGTTTCTGAACGGTCTGATTCACGTGGGTATGCAGAATTATGCGGCCGGGCGAGCGGGTGACCCTCCGGCGACGTCGCTGGGCCAGCGGCTGCGAGAAATGAAGCTGCCCCAAGGTCGGTTGAAGACAGGGACGCCGCCACGTATCGATGGACGCACGATTGATTATTCGGTACTCGAAGAGCAGCCAGGTGATCTTGACCCCATTCCCGTTTTTTCGTTCATGGGCAACGTGGGAATGCATCCGCGGCAAGTACCGTGTTGGATTACCCATACGAACGAACGCACGCATGACATCATTCGTGGTGGCCTGGATCGATCGCCGCTATACACCGGCGTGATCGATGGGGTAGGGCCGCGATATTGCCCGTCGATTGAAGACAAGATCCAGCGATTTTCGGATAAAAATTCCCATCAGGTATTTCTTGAGCCTGAGGGTTTGGATACGCACGAGATTTATCCGAATGGCGTTTCTACCAGCTTGCCGTTTGACGTGCAGCTTGATTTGATTCATTCGCTTCCTGGTTTGGCCGACGCCCATATTTTGCGACCGGGTTACGCCATCGAGTACGACTACTTCGATCCGCGCGGTTTGAAGGCATCTCTCGAAAGCAAAGCGATCAGTGGTTTGTATTTTGCCGGTCAGATCAATGGCACGACGGGCTACGAAGAGGCTGCTGCGCAAGGTCTGCTGGCGGGGCTGAACGCCGCCGCTGCCGCGCTGGGCCGGGACGAGTGGGTGCCTCGTCGCGATGAGGCCTATTTAGGCGTGCTGGTGGATGATCTCGTCACGCGAGGCGTGACGGAACCCTATCGTATGTTTACGTCGCGTGCGGAATATCGTTTGAGTTTGCGCGAGGACAACGCCGATCGCCGTTTGACGGAGATCGGGCGTCGCCTGGGCTTGGTTGACGACGCGCGCTGGGAGGCGTACGAGCGCAAGCGCGACGCTGTCGATCGCGAGGTCGAACGTCTGCGCACCACGTGGGTCAACCCGAAAATGTATTCGCCTGAAGCGGCAACCGCTCTTCTTGGCAAGCCTATCGAGCGTGAGTACTCACTATCAGATTTACTGAAACGCCCTGATGTCACATACGACAGTCTGATGGCCGCAAAGCACGCCGATGGCGCACCAGTTGCCGGCACGGCAGTGGAAGATCCGCATGTGGCCGAGCAGGTCGAGATCCAGATCAAGTACGCCGGCTATATTGCGCGGCAACTCGATGAAGTCCAGAAACATGTGCACCAGGAATTGCAGCCGATTCCGAAGGATATCGATTACGACGCGGTGACCAGCTTGTCTTTTGAAGTGCGCCAGAAATTGAAGCAGCACTTGCCCGAAACTGTGGGGCAGGCGGCGCGCCTGTCCGGCATGACGCCTGCCGCCGTATCGCTTCTGTTGATCCATCTGAAGCGTTTGCAATACGGCGCACGCAAGCGGGCGGCTTGAGGATGGAAGATGTTTTTCTGGGCGCCGAAGCCGAGCGACGCCTGCGTGAGGCATGCACGCAGATGGAGCTTGCACCTACCGACGATCAATGCCGCAAGCTGCTGGGATATATGTCCCAGATGATGCGGTGGAATCGCACCTATAACCTCACCGCCATTCGCGACCCGCAGCAGATGTTGATTCAGCATTTGTTCGACAGTCTTGCCGTGGTCGCGCCATTGTCGGCCCTGCTGGGACGCGATGAGAAGGCCGCTGCGCGCATTATGGACGTGGGTTCGGGCGGCGGCTTGCCTGGCGTCGTTATCGCGGTAATGCGCCCCGCCTGGGCTGTCTGTTGCGTGGATGCCGTCGAGAAGAAGGTCGCGTTCGTGCGCCAGATGGTCGGTGCATTGCAATTGCCTAATCTCAGTGCACAGCATGCGCGCGTCGAAACCCTGCCGCCTGCCGCGTGCGACGCCGTGATTTCGCGGGCCTTTGCTTCGCTGGATGATTTCGCTGCGCTGGGCGGCCCGCATGTGGCGCAGGGTGGTACCCTCGTCGCCATGAAAGGCAAGACGCCGCACGAGGAGATGGCGTCCGTGCGCGCAGCCGGTGTGTGGGAAATCGATCACGTCGAGTCGCTCACGGTGCCGGAACTCATTGCGCAACGTTGTCTCATCTCGATGCGCCGCATTCAAGGAAACACATGAACGCCGTACCGCCCAACAAGACCGCCCGTGTATTTTGCATTGCCAATCAAAAGGGCGGCGTTGGTAAAACGACCACTGCCATCAATCTGGCAGCGTCGTTGGCCATCCACAATCAGCGTGTGCTTCTGATCGACCTGGATCCGCAAGGCAACGCCACGATGGGTAGCGGCATCGACAAAAGCGGGCTGACATCCAACCTGTACCAAGTGCTGATCGGCGATGCCACGATCGCCCAGACGCGCGTTCGATCCGAAAGCGGCAAGTACGACGTTCTGCCCGCCAATCGCGAACTGTCCGGCGCCGAAATGGATCTGGTGCAGATGGAAGAGCGCGAGCGGCAATTGAAGATGGCCATCGATACGATCCGTACCGACTACGATTTCGTGTTGATCGACTGCCCGCCGACGCTCTCGCTACTGACGCTCAATGGATTGGCGGCAGCGCATGGCGTGATCATTCCGATGCAGTGCGAATATTTTGCACTGGAAGGGCTTTCCGACCTGGTCAACACCATCAAGCGCGTGCATCGCAATATCAACGACGACCTGCGCATCATCGGCTTGTTGCGGGTCATGTTCGATCCGCGGATGACGTTGCAGCAGCAAGTATCGTCGCAGCTCGAAGCGCACTTTGGCGACAAGGTGTTCAAGGCGGTGGTGCCGCGCAATGTGCGGTTGGCCGAAGCGCCCAGTCACGGCATGCCGGGAGTGGTCTACGACCGCAATTCGCGGGGCGCGCAGGCCTACCTGGCGTTCGGAAAAGAACTGATCAAGCGGGTCAAGGCCCTCGACTGAGCGATCGCACGATGACGTCTGCATCTACCGCCGCCTTTCCCAATACCGCGATATCGCCGGCACTGCCGACCATGTCGCCGGAGGCCGTGTGTGCGCGTCTGGAAGAGGCCGCATTGAACGCGACCGCGGTACGCGAGCAGGTGCTGCACGATGGCTGGCTGGTGCGCGGTGCACCCGGGCCTTTCAGGCGGATGCGCTGCGTCAATGTGATCGGCGCGTCCGCGGGTTCGCTCGATCGCCGACTGCGATTCGCGCAAGCCTGGTTTGCCGAGCGTCAGTTGCCGATCCAGTTTCGCTTGACGTCGATATGCCCAGACGACACGCTCGATGGCGAATTGGCCGACCGTGGGTTTGCCGCCGAAAGCGAGACGCGTGTCATGGCCATGAGCTTGACCGCGCCTTCGGCCGATATCGTGCTCAACCCCGTTGGCCGTGCGTTTGCCGATGCGCGCATCGAGGTGCTCGACGCACCTGCGTTTGCGGCGGCGGCGGGCGACATGCGGGGTTCGTCGGCAGCCGATATTGCCGCGCATGCCGGGCGTTTGTCCGGCCTGGCCGTGGCCATCGACATGGTCGTCTTGCGCGATCCTGCCGAGCAGGTGATCGCATGCGGAATGGCTGCGCGCGAAGATGATCTGGTCGGTATCTTCGACGTGGTCACACATCGTGCGCATCGTCGGCAAGGCGCCGCGCGCCGGGTCGTGACCGCGTTGTTGTCGGCGGCGCGCTCGCGCGGCGCTGTGCGAGCGTATTTGCAGGTCGAGCCCGACAATGTGCCGGCGCGCGCCCTTTACGCCGATTATGGTTTTGTCGACATGTATGCCTATTGGTATCGGAGCCTGCCCCAGGCGAACGACGCCGCGCCCACCGCAGCCCCATAACAGAGAGATTCTCAAGGAACATCATGGCCACCAGAAAACCCAAGGGTCTGGGACGCGGTTTGGACGCGTTGCTTGGCGCGGATATGCCCGCCATCGACAATTTCGGCAATGACAAGAATGTGGCGCAGAAAGAGGGCCCGCCTTCGGTATTGCCGGTGTCGAAGATGCGCGCCGGCAAGTATCAGCCGCGTACGCGAATGGATGAAGGCGCGCTCAACGAGCTGGCCGAGTCGATTCGTACGCAAGGCATCATGCAGCCGATCCTGGTGCGCGCGTTGGGCGACAAGCTGCCGGGCGAGTATGAAATCATTGCCGGTGAGCGGCGTTTTCGCGCTGCTCAGTTGGCCGGGCTCAAGGAAGTTCCGGTGCTCGTGCGCGAGGTGGCCGATGAGAATGCCGCCGTCATGGCGCTTATCGAGAACATCCAGCGTGAGGATCTGAACCCGCTTGAAGAGGCGCACGGTGTGCGTCGTCTGCTGGATGAGTTCGGCCTGACGCACGAGCAAGCCGCGCAGGCGATCGGCCGATCCCGTTCGGCTACCAGCAATCTGCTGCGGTTGATGAATCTGGCGCAGCCTGTGCAGACGATGTTGCTCGCGGGTGACGTCGACATGGGCCATGCACGCGCGCTGCTTGCTGTGGATGCGGCCACGCAGATCCAGCTGGCCAACGAAATCATCGCCAAACGCTTGTCGGTCCGAGAAGCTGAAAAGCTCGTTACCCGTGCCGGTAAGGAGAGTGGCGACGCTACGACGAAGAAAAAGGCGAACGGCGGCGCGTCGCGCGATCTGACGCGGTTGGAAGAGGCGCTGTCGGACCACCTCGGTACCAAGGTTGCGCTGAAAGTAGGCACGAAAGAGCGTGGTCAGATCGTGATCGATTTTCACGGATTCGAGCATCTGAATGCTTTGCTTGAAAAGCAGGGGCTCTCCGGAGTGGTCGATGCCTGATCTGCGTCGCAAACGCCTGGTGTTGCTGGCTACCGGCGGCACGATCGCAGGCGCGCAGTCCGAGACTCAGGCAGGACGCTACACCGCCGGAAGTCTGAACGCCGATGATTTGATCGCGGCTGTGCCGGGCCTGGCCGCGCTTGCCGACCTGTCGTGCGAGCAAGTGGCAAGCGTCGGCAGCCAGAACATGACGCACGCGGTGTGGGCGTTGCTCGCCGCACGGACGACGGCGCTGTTGGCCGATCCTGATATCGATGGCGTGGTCATCACGCACGGTACCGATACGCTTGAAGAAACCGCCTATTTTCTGAGTCTCGCGCTACCGTGGTCCAAGCCGGTGGTGCTGGTGGGGGCAATGCGGCCGGCGACGGCAATGAGCGCCGACGGGCCTGCCAATCTGTATCAGGCTGTGGCGCTTGCGGCAACGGAGATCGTGGCGCGTTTTGGCCCCGTGGTGCTGATGAACGACGAGATTCATGCGGCACAAGGCGTTCAGAAAATGGCGTCGTCAGGCGTGGCTGCTTTTGCATCGCCTAACGGTGCGCGTCTGGGCGTGGTTGCTGGCGTGCAGCCGATCTGGGCGCCCCACGTCGCACCGGCCCTGGATGCGGCTTTTACACCCACTGCGGCACGGTTCGATGTGCGCCAGCATCCGGCGCACACGTGGCCGCGCGTCGAAATCGTCTATTCGCACGCTGATGCGCAAGGCGACGCAGTTGACGAGGCGGCAGTGCGTTCGCAAGGCATCGTCCTGGCGGGCGTCGGTGGGGGGTATGCCACGGATGCGCTGATGGCCGGCATGGCGCGCGCTGTGGCGCGCGGTGTGGTCGTCGTGCGGGCAACGCGTACCGGCAGCGGTTTCGTGGCGCGCAACATCGAAGTCGATGACGATGCCATGGGGTTCGTCGCCGCAGGGTGGCTCAATCCTGCCAAGGCGCGCATCCTCTTGATGCTGTGCCTGCTCGCCGGCCATCCACCGCAATTCATTCAGGACGCGTTTCTGCGCGCCTGAGGCATGGCGCCTCCGCGCCGTTCCCATACCTGGCGTTACCTCTCCTCACGTCACGGTTGCGCGATCGCGTGTGCGTTGTGGCAACATCTTCCGATAGACCCGCAGCCGAGCCACGCGCTCGGCTGCTGCGGTTTACCGCGAAGTCCACACAGCACAAGGGGATCGAGCCATGCCACAGCAGCTAGGGATTCACACCGTCGCAGACGCTCGACGTCTGGTCGAAGCAAGCAGCCTGACGCACATCAAGATCGGGCTCTCCGATATCGACGGCATCATGCGCGGCAAGCTGATGCGGCGCGACAAGTTTCTATCGGCACTGGACTCGGGTCTGGCATTTTGCGACGTCGTGTTCGGTTGGGATTCGAACGATCAGCTCTACGACAACGTTCGCTATACCGGGTGGCATACCGCGTATCCCGATGCCCATCTGCGTATCGTGCCCGAAAGCGCGCGCCGCCTGCCGCTGGAGCGCGGTGCGGGCGGCGAGGAGATGTTGCTGTTTCTCGCCGAATTCGTCGAGGATGCGGCGCAGATCTGTCCCAGGCGCTTGTTGCATCGCGTGATCGAACGCGGTCGGGACATGGGTTTCGACGCCTTCGCAGCACTGGAATACGAGTTCTTTGTTTTTGACGAAACGCCGCAATCCGTGCGCGAGAAAAATTATCGCAATTTGAAAAACTGGACGCCGGGAAATTTCGGCTATTCGATGCTGCGCAGCACCGTCAACAGCGACTTCTACCATCAGCTGCTCGATATGTGCGAACGCATGGACATGTCGATCGAGTCCTTGCATACCGAAACCGGTCCCGGTGTGCTGGAAGCGGCCATTGCATTCGATGAAGCGGGCGCCTCAGCCGACAAGGGCTTCCTGTTCAAGACATTCGCAAAAGTACTCGCGCAACAGAACAATTTGATGGCGACCTTCATGGCGAAGTGGTCGCACGATCATTCGGGGCAGAGCGGCCACATTCATGTGTCGCTCAATGATCGCAAGACGGGCAAGTCCGCTTTCTTCGAGGAAGGTGCCGAGTATTCGATGAGCGCCACGCAGCGCGCGTTCATTGCCGGCATGCAGCGCTATCTGCCGGAATTCATGGCGATGTATGCGCAAACGATCAATAGCTATTCGCGCCTTGTGCCGGGGTATTGGGCACCGCTCGATGCTACGTGGGGCGCCGAGAATCGCACCACCGCATTACGCTTGATTCCAGGCGGTCCGAAATCGCAACGTGTGGAGGTGCGCATCGGTTCGGCTGACGCCAATCCGTATATCGCATTGGCAGCCGCGTTGGGGTCGGGACTGTATGGCATCGAGCAGCAGCTCAGCCCGAGCGAGATCGTGACCGGCAATGCCTACGACCAGCAGTTTCCTGCTGAATTGAAGTTGCCGTTGACGTTGTGGGAGGCCGCACAGCGACTGCGAACATCGAGTGCGGCGCGCACCGTGTTTGGGGATGCCTTCGTGGATCATTACGCCGCCACCCGCGAGTGGGAAGAGAACGCATACCGCCGTCATGTCACCGACTGGGAAATGGCGCGGTATTTCGAAATCATCTAGTTCGTGCGCCCGGCGTCGATGCACGCCGCCCTTCAGACGCCAATCAGGAGCAGCCGTCATGATGTCCCGCATGCAAACCGTCTCACCCATCGATGGCCGCGTGGTTGTTGCGCGAGACTACGCGAGCGACGACCAGCTCGCGCGGGCGATAGCCCACGCAGTGGTTGCGCAGAAAGACTGGCGACGATTGACGCTTGCCGAGCGTATGACGCTGATTCGCGCAGGGGTGGACAACGTACTCGCGGACGAGGCCGAACTGGCGCGAGACATCACGCTGCAGATGGGCCGTCCCCTTTCGCAGACGCCGGGTGAGATCGCGGGCTTCGGCGAGCGCGCGCGGCACATGATCGGATTGGCCGAAGAAGCGCTTGCGCCGATCCAACTGCCCGCCAAGGATGGCGCTACGCGCTTCATCACGCGCGATGCCGTCGGCGTGGTCTTGACCATCGCGCCGTGGAACTACCCCCTGCTGACTGCGGTGAACAGCATCGTGCCGGCATTGCTCGCCGGCAATGCCGTGCTGCTCAAGCCCTCCGACCAGACGCCCACGAGTGCTGAGCGTGTGGTGGAGGCGTTCGTGCGCGCAGGCGTGCCGGCGGGCGCTTTCCAGTTTGTGCATGCCACGCATGAACAAGTGGCGCAGATGATGCGTTCGCCCGAGATTGGTTATGTGTCGTTTACCGGATCGGTGCAGGGTGGGGTAGCCATCGAAACGCAAGCGGCAGGTCGCTTCATTGGCACGGGTCTCGAGCTTGGCGGCCTGGACGCGGCGTACGTGCGTGCCGACGCAGATGTCGAGGCGGCGGTCGAGTCGATCGTCGATGGCGCGTACTTCAATGCAGGACAGTCGTGTTGCGGCATCCAGCGCATCTTCGTCGCGCGTACGGTGTACGACGATTTCGTCGAGCGCGCGTCGGCGTTGGCATCGCGCTATGTGCTGGGCGACCCGATGTCGCCGGACACCACATTGGGGCCGGTGGTGCGTGCGTCGTCGGCCGATCGCGTACGCGCTGCGGTGGCGCAGGCCGTGGCACAGGGCGCGGTCAACACGATCGATGCTGCGCGGTTCAAAAAGGCCCAGCCGGGCACCGCCTATGTGGCCCCGGCGCTGTTGACGGTGCCGCATACGCAGTGGGCGATCATGCGCGAAGAGTGCTTCGGCCCGGTCGCGTGCGTGATGCCGATCAACGACGACGCGGCCGCGATGGCGGCGATCAACGACTGCGATTTCGGGCTGACCGCAGCGATCTACACGCGCGATATGCCCACTGCCATCACGCTCGGTCAGCAACTCGACGTGGGCACCGTCTTCATGAACCGTTGCGACTATCTCGACCCCGGACTGGCATGGACGGGCGTCAAACAATCGGGCAATGGGGTGTCGCTGTCGATTCTGGGGTTCGGACCGCTCACGCAGCCCAAGTCTTTCCATCTGCGTGCCTGAGCGCGCGCCGCCCGCAAGAAGGAGTCATGCATCATGAGTTTGCCCAATGGCGACTGGAACTATCCCACTGCTATCAAGGCCGGGCCGGGCCGTATCGACGCACTGCCGCAGTACTGCCGCGCGGCAGGCATGACGGCACCGTTGCTCGTCACGGATCCGGGTTTGTCGAAGCAGCCGATGGTGCTGCGTGCGATCGAGGCGTGTCGTGCAGCGGGGTTGCGCGTCGCGTGCTTTGACGGCATCAAGGGCAATCCCACATCGGGTAATGTGGCCGACGGTGTGGCCGTACTGCGCGACGGCCGGCACGATGGCGTGATCGCCTTTGGCGGCGGTTCGGCGTTGGACGCAGGCAAGGCAATCGCCTTGATGGCGCACCAGACTGGCGCGCTGTGGGATTACGAAGATGTGGGCTCGCAATTCGAGCGAGTAGACGTGGCCGCAATGGTGCCCGTTATCGCCGTGCCCACGACGTCCGGCACCGGATCGGAGGTGGGACGGGCATCGGTCATCACCGATGAAACCGCGCACCGCAAACGCTTTATCTTTCATCCGAAGATGTTGCCGGGCCTGGTCATCCTCGATCCCGAGTTGACGGTCGGTTTGCCGGTGCATTTGACCGCGGCCACCGGAATGGACGCGCTGTCGCACAACCTCGAAGCGTATTGCGCGCCGGGGTTTCACCCAATGGCCAGCGGCATCGCGCTGGAAGCCATGCGGCTTATCTCGCTCTATCTGCCGCGCGCGGTCGAAAACGGCCAGGATCTGGAGGCGCGCTATTACATGCTGGTCGCCTCGGCCATGGGCGCAACCGCTTTTCAGCGTGGGCTGGGGGCGATGCATGCGCTCGCGCATCCGCTCGGCGCGCGCTACGACGCCCATCACGGGCTGCTCAACGCGATCCTGATGCCGTACGTGCTGCAAGCCAATCGTGAAGCGATCGAAGCGCCGTTATCGCGTCTCGCGCGTCATCTCCGCTTGCCCGACGAGTCGTCGCAAGGCGTGATCGACTGGGTGCTGGACCTGCGGCGCCGCTTCGGTATCGCACACACGCTGGCCGAGATCGACATCCATGCGGATGCGGCAGCGGTCGTCAGCGAAGAGGCGGCTGCCGATCCGTCGGCCGCGAGCAATCCTGTCGATCTGGGGGCGGCACGTTATCGGACGCTATTTGAAGATGCGGTGCATGGGCGCATGCGGTGATCTGCAGGACCAGGGATCGCGCGACCGAGGTAGGGCGTCCTGGGCGGACGCCGTACGTTGAACGGTGAAGGGTGGTCGTCGAGCTGTTTCGTCTCCAATCGCGCGGCCGAAAACAGGCACCGTGGGGTTTTTTTCACGCTCCAGCAAAAAATTTGCAGGAAATCACGATATTTCCCCCATACCGGTTTGACACGGGCATCGAAACTCTCCATAATTTGAGGTTCTCCGCTGGAGGGGTGCCCGAGTGGTTAAAGGGGGCAGACTGTAAATCTGTTGACCTTGCGTCTACGTTGGTTCGAATCCAACCTCCTCCACCAGAGAGCCTGTTTCAACATCCATCGTTTTGCCATTGCGCCAGCCTGACTGCGCCTGAGAGCAGCGGCCTTGGGAGGACTTGTCCTCCAGGAAACTCGATTTCCAACCAAGGTCGTCATCTTGCGGATCGCGCGAGTTTGCGAATGTGCGGCGATGGGTGCGGGGCAGTGGCGGTGAATCCAATCGGCGCGGGTGTAGCTCAATGGTAGAGCAGAAGCCTTCCAAGCTTACGACGAGGGTTCGATTCCCTTCACCCGCTCCAACGTTTTTTGCTAGATCAAGAATTTGCCCATGTGGCTCAGTGGTAGAGCACTCCCTTGGTAAGGGAGAGGTCACGCGTTCGATCCGCGTCATGGGCACCACTCTTTTTAGCGCGTCTTTTCCTTCTCTTTCTATCGCCGTATTCCGGTGATGCCTCGCCGGCACCCGGAAACGTCAATCCACTGTCAGGAGTTCAGCCATGGCAAAAGGTAAGTTTGAACGTACCAAACCGCACGTGAACGTGGGTACGATCGGTCACGTTGACCACGGCAAGACCACGTTGACGGCGGCGATCACGACGGTTCTATCGGCGAAGTTCGGCGGCGAAGCCCGCGGCTACGACCAGATCGACGCGGCTCCGGAAGAAAAGGCACGCGGTATCACGATCAACACGGCACACGTCGAGTACGAAACGGAA
>NZ_SIZW01000038.1 GCF_009866805.1 Schauerella aestuarii | reverse complement strand
CCTTTGCGCCGATGATAGTGGACGGACGTCTGTGAAAGTAGGTCATCGTCAGGCTTTTATTCCCAAAACCCCGCTGGAGCAATCCAGCGGGGTTTTGCCATTGCGCGACGTAAATGCAGCAGTAACCGGCAGCCCGGCCGAGGTGCAGCGGCAGCTTGCAGCGCGATCAATACGCAGCCGCAGCTTGCGGCCCATTCACGACGCAACGGCAATCTGAAGCGCAGCGGCAACCGACAGCCCGGCCGAATGCATCGACCACCGACAGCAGCCGAAACGCATCGCTAGCCGGCTCCGTGAACCGCGTTAGCCCGTTGTCACCCGTGTTATTAACGGGCACGGCGCTAAAGAGCTGCTCGCTAAATTAACGAGCTGACCTGATCTGACCTGGCCAGGCCAGGCCTAGCCTAGCCCGAGTTAGAAGGTAGCGTTGCAGCGACTTGCGTACGTCGAGCCCTTCTCTGACGCGCTGTCGAACACGCCCGTGAATCAAAAAGGCCATCCTTGAAAGGATGGCCTGTTTGCTATCAAGAGCACCGCGAGCGCCGTCTTCAAATCATGCTGTCAGCGCGCATCGTGATTGATTTTCGTCGCACACATACACCAGCCGCACCTCAGCTGAGGGGCACTGACTTGAAAGCGCCCGCAGGTTTTATTTAGCGGTCGACACAAGCTTTTCAAAATCGCTATCGAGCTGCTTGAGCGAGTCGTTGATCTTTGCGCGCTTCGTCTTGATCCAGGCGTCTTGATCGGCAATATTTTGCTTGGCAATCTTCAGCATGCGATCCATTTCGGCGGGTTGCGGGCCACCGACGGATGCGCGGTTCTTGATGATGGCGATCGGATCGAGCGTGGCGCGAAACTCTTGTTCGCTCATGGGCAAGTCGCCGGTGTAGGGCGAGTCCTTGACCGTCTCTGCGTAGATGCGTTTAGCCTCGGCGTAGGGGAAGTCCAACGGCTTGATGTCGTTTTGCTTGGCGTAGTCGACAACCTTGGACGCGAAGTGATGACCGACTCGGAAGGGCAGTTTGTACTTGCGCATCAGGACGTCGGCAAGTTCCTGCGATGCTGTCCAGTCGTTGTTCAGCTCCTCGAGAGCGCGATCCGGACTGATCACCATCTGCGTCAATACGGTGTTCCAGCCTTTAAGCGCCTTGATGCCGCTCTTCACCATGGCAGTGTTGTCTTTCACTTCTTTCGGATCGCTCATCCCCGGCGTGATGTTATGCGCTTGAAAGACGACGCCTTGCGCCAGCGAGATCGCGGTCGATGCGTCGCTACGCGTGCGATTGAGCAAGCCGGGATTGCGCTTTTGCGGCATTGCGCTCGACACGTACGTATTGCTGCCGCCTTCCTGCAGCAGGATCCAGGGACGTGACTGTGCATATTGCGTCATCACGTCTTGAACGAAGCTGCCGGTATGCAAGGCCACGCTGGTGACGATGGCGCTGGCTTCAACGGGCTCGTCCACCGACGAGATCTGCGATGCGTCGTAGGCATTGTCCACAATGGCGGCGAAGCCGAGGTAGTTGGCCATACGCGTGCGGTTGAGGGGCCAACTGGTCCCGTTGAGCACGGTGGTTCCCATCGAGGAACGGTCGACGCGTACGTAGGCTTCGCGAATGCGCTGTGCATCGCGATCGAGTGCGGCAGCGAAGCCGAGGAGGTAGTGACCGTAGCTATTGGGTTGCGCGGCCACGCCATTCGTGTAATTGGGAACGATGGTGCCCGCATGCTTGTCGGCCAGATTCACGAGCGTCGTGGACGTGGCGTTGAGTTGCTCGGCCAAGCTCAACAAGTCATCGCGCAAAATTGCCGACCGATAGGTGGCGTGCATGTCCTGACTGGAGCGGCCCGCATGCAGGAGGGTGACGTCTTCACCGGCGGCGTCGATCATCAGCGGTTCGAACGTAATAACCGTAGAGGGGCGTTTGCCGCCGGCTTGATTACCGTCCTTGATGACTTTAGCCACCCCGGCGGCCACACGAAGGGCCATCGATTTGTCGAGCAAGCCTTCATCGGTATTGATGACCGCGGTGGCTTTGTTGATTTCGCCAAGCCAGAAGAATTCGTCGCGAACCGGTGCTTGTTGTGCGGCAACGGCGCCGGCGCCGAGGGACAGTGACAGGGCGATTGAGAGTGCGCAGCGTGGAAATTTCATGGTTTTGGGATTGTTGTCTCGTCGATTATTAGGTTTTTACAGGGCTGTCTTAACCGGAAAGCCCCCCATCATCAAGCTGGCTTCAGAAAGCCACCCCATGATCTTAGGCCAATCGCCTAACCCAATCCACCCATCCTGATTACCGCATAAGCGCTACACGGCGCTTGAAGTGCACCGATGCGCACCTCTCCCTCAGCGTGCAGCATGCGCTGAAGGACCGAAGGGCGATCCCCGTGCGCTACGCCTCAGGAACAAAATCGGCGCGATCGATGTTGTGACGTTGCAGTTTGTCGTAGAAGGTTTTGCGGGGAATACCGAGTCGATCGATGGTGGTGCGCACATCGCCTTGACTGATTCGCAAGGCTTCCCGAATGACGTCGGCTTCGTAGTTTTCGACGCGCTGCGGGAGCGGCAGCAGATCGCCGTTGGCACCGGAGTCTGCCTCGGCATGTTCTTCCCAATCGATCACGTCCAGCACGAAGCGTTCGGCGAAGTGATTGAGTTCGCGGACGTTACCGGGCCAGGGATGCTGTGCCAGATGTTGCTGAATGCTTGCGTTCAGCGTCGGCACCGGGCGGTTGAACCGTCGCGACGCCACGCCTACGTAATGTGCGAAGAGCAAGGGGATGTCGCCGCGACGTTCGCGCAGCGGTGGCAAGCGCAGCGTGACGACGTTCAGGCGATGGTAGAGATCTTCGCGAAAGCGCGTGCGCATCGCCGGCGCCGCGAGGTTTTCCTTTGTTGCGGCGACCACGCGTAGATCCAGATCGCGCACGTCGTTGCTCCCCAGCGGACTGATCTGGCGCGTCTCGAGCACGCGCAGGAGTTTCACCTGAAGCGCGAGTGGCATGCTTTCGATTTCATCGAGGAAGAGCGTGCCGCCGCTGGCATATTCGATACGGCCCACGCGGCGTTTGTTGGCACCGGTGAATGCGCCGGGTTCGTGGCCGAAGAGCTCGCTCTCGATCACCGTTTCTGGCAGGGCGCCGCAATTGATGGCCACGAAGGGCCGATCGCGCCGTTGACTCAGGCGATGCAGCGCATTGGCGACGACCTCTTTGCCACTGCCGGTTTCGCCCTCGATCAGCACGTCGACGTCGGCATCTGCAATATGCCGCAAGGTGCGCTTGATGCGTTGCATGGCGGGGGTGTCGCCAATCAGCGGCATGTCGTGCGAACCCGATGGCAGCGCCTCGGATGCGCGTCTCAGTTCGCGATTCTCAAGCACCAATCGGCGTTTTTCAGCGGCGCGGCGTACGGCCTCCAGTAATCGATCCGCACCGAACGGTTTAGCGATGAAGTCGTACGCGCCGGCGCGCAGGGCGCCCACAGCCATGTCGATATCGCCGTGGCCAGTGATCAGGATCACCGGGATGTCCGCATCGATCGCGCGCAGCGCATGAAAGAACTGCACCCCGTCCATGCCGGGCATGCGCAGGTCAGTGACGATGACGCCGCCGAAGTCGCTATCGATCGCCGCCAGCGCTTCGCGTGCGTCGCCGTAGGCGTCGACGATATGGCCGGCAAGCGTGAGCGACTGACGGTTGGCCGCGCGCAGGAGGGCGTCATCGTCGACGAAGATGACGCGGGTGGGCGGTGTGGGTGCGTTCCGACTATCGGTGGGGTCGGCAAAAGCGGGGAAGGTCATGATTCACCAAAGCACCAGAAGAGAAGTGCAGAGAAGTGCGATATTCAATGCAGGACGGGTCGATATTTTTCGTAGGGTAGTGCGGTGACGGTACCGCAATCGATCGCGTCGACCGGAATGCCATGGGCACCCCGACGCATTATTTGTTTGAGGAGCGGCAGCGCCCAAACTTGGCACTATTTGAGCGACGTCACCCCCACAATGAGGCGTACTCGCCATCAGCGACTCGGTCATGGGAGAGGCGGTAGAACAGTGCAAGGTCATGTTTCACTCGCCGGCATGCGTCGCAACGTCAATGTAAAGACGGCACCTGTGGCATCTCGAGGTACCAGCGGTATGCTCGACTGACCCTCATCGGGAGCCGCATTGCCTCCCACCAGATCGCCGCCGAACTCGCGTGCGAGATCGCGCGAGATCACCAAGCCCAAGCCGAGCCCTTGCGGTTTGCTCGTGGTGAAGGGCGTGAACAGGAGATCGACGACATCGGGATGTAAACCCGGGCCGTTATCGCTGACCGTCACCACCACCTGCCGGTCGTCGTAGGCGATCCGCAACCAGATATGCGGATCGACGCGGTCAACGAGCGCTTCGACGGCATTTTGCAGCAGGTTGATGAGAATCTGCTCGAGCCGGATGCGCTCGGCGTATACCTGCATGGACGGAACAATATCCTGCACGTCGATGCTGATGGCATGTCGTTGGCGGTGAGTATTGACCAACAGCATCGCGCCGTCGACCGCGTCTCTCAGCGGCATCATCGTGAGCGGGCGACCGACCGATTGCTTACGCGAGAAGTCCCGAAGTTCACCGGTGATGGCCCCCACACGATCGGTGAGGCTGGCGATCGTGGCGAGATTCTCTCGAGCAATGTCGGGTTGGCCGCGCGTCAGCAGTACGGCGGCATTGTCGGCAAACGTGCGGATGGCTGCGATCGGCTGATTGATTTCGTGTGCCACCCCCGCGGTCACTTGCCCCAGCAGGGCCAGGCGGCTGGCCTGCACCAGTTCTTCCTGTGTCCGATGCAACCGCTCTTCGGCGCGGCGGCGTTCGTCCACTTCGGCGGTGAGGCGTTCATTGGCGAGGCTCAGGTCCCGGGTGCGTGCGGCCACCTGTGCGGCCAACGATTCGCGAATCGCTGCTTGTTCACGCGACCGCTGCCGGCCTTGCCACATGCGCCAGGCGATCAGGCCGCTCACCGTCAACAGCAACACCATGACGGCCGTGGCCACAAGCTCGGCGCCGTTGCTTGCCCGGTTCATGACGTCGCGTGCGGGCGACAGCAGGTGTAGCGACCAACCGGGCTGGCTGTCGATGGCTTGGGTCGCCAGCACGTAGTCAGCGTTTTGCTTGCGCTCCGGCAATGTGACGTTCACCACGCTGAGGGATTCGGTGCTGAGTTCGCGCGAAGGGCGCAGCGGAAGCGGGTTGAACGCCGCATTGCCGAATTGCAAGCTCTCGCGCAGGGCGGTGGCCACGTCGGCGGGCAAGGGCCGCAAGACATCGAAACGCCATTCGCGTTCGCTTGTGATCAACACGATACCGCGCTCATCGGTGACGAACACGGGCACGCCGGCGCGCCGCCAATCGTCTTCCAAACTGGAAAAATCGACTTTGACCACCACGACGCCGATTGCCTCGCCGGTGACTTCGTCGTGAACCCGCCGGGAAAGATAGAGGCCCGCGCGATGGCTGCGAGTGCCGAGGGCGAAATGCTCCGCCGTGCCCAGATCAAAGGCCTGCCGGAAGTAGGGACGAAAGCGGTAATCGATGCCGACGAAGGTGGCGGGTTCGCGCCAGTTGCTCGCGGCGATCGCGCGGCCCTCGCGGTCGAGCAGATACACGGCCGACGCTTCGATGGCGGTCGCGAGCGATTCAAGTTTTTCGTCGAGCCGGATGATGCGTATCGGATCTTCGTTCTTGAGCACGGCGGTCAGGTCGTCGTCCTGTGCCAGGACGAGCGGCAAGCTGCGGTATTTTTCCAGGCTGTTACGCACCAAAGCGACGTTCAATCCCGCTGCGGCGGTGGCGCGATCGCCGAGTTCGTTCAAGCTCTCACGTTCCGCCCAGCGGCCACTGGCCGTGGCGACCGCCCATGTGATCACCACACAGATCACAAGCGCCAACGCCAGCAGGCCACGCTGGCGATGCGTCATGGCGAGGGGCAGGGCTCTGAATTGGTGCGGCACGCGCGATCTCTTTTGTGCGGAATATCGCACATGATACGCCCGCGTGTGCGGCATTGCGCCCAGGCCGGCCCGAGCGAGCCTCGAGCGGCGCGCACAAGCGCGATATAAATCAATGGCTTAGGCTGAAAATAACATTTAAATGAATTTGGCATGCGTATTGCTTTTGTAGCCGCATACCGCCGGCTCGCCTGAGCAGGCACATTCATTTCATAACAGCGTTGCAGCGTTGCCAGTCGCTAACTGGCAACGCCGGACGTAAAACCCGGTAGGGGACATCAGTGATCGAAGTCGATAAAGACATGGCTGCGCCCGCGCGCCCGCAAAAGTGGTACAAAATTTTGTACGTACAGGTGATCTTCGCGATCATCATCGGCATCCTGTTAGGCCATTTCAAGCCGGAAATCGGCGAGGCCATGAAGCCGTTGGGCGATGGCTTCATCAAGCTGGTCAAGATGATCATCGCACCGGTTATCTTCCTCACGGTGACCTCGGGTATCGCCGCGATGAGCGACCTGAAGAAGGTCGGTCGCGTGACCGGCAAGGCCATGATCTACTTTCTGACGTTTTCGACGTTGGCATTGATCATCGGCATGATCGTCTCGCACATCGTGCAGCCGGGCGCCGGCATGAACATCGATCCGAAGTCGCTGGATGGCGGCGCCGTGGCGCAGTACGTGACCAAGGCGCACGATTCCACCGTGACCGGGTTCCTGATGAACATCATCCCGACCACGCTCGTCAGCCCGTTCGTGACCGGTGACATCCTGCAGGTGTTGTTTGTGGCGGTGCTCTTCGGTATTGCGCTGGCGATGGTGGGCCCGAAGGCCAAGCCGGTGCTCGATCTGATCAACGCGGTGACCACGCCGGTGTTCCGACTGGTCGCGATGCTGATGAAATTTGCACCGATCGGCGCATTCGGCGCAATGGCTTTCACGATCGGCAAATATGGGATCGAGTCGGTCGTCAATCTGGCGATGCTGGTGGGCACGTTCTACGCCACGTCGATCCTGTTTGTGTTGGTCGTGCTGGGTGGTGTGGCGCGCTACAACGGTTTTTCGATTATCCGTCTGGTGCGCTACATCCGCGAAGAATTGCTGCTCGTGCTGGGCACCAGTTCGTCCGAGGCGGCATTGCCGACCTTGATGCAAAAGATGGAGCGCGCCGGCTGCTCGAAGTCCGTCGTGGGCCTGGTGGTCCCGACCGGTTATTCGTTCAACCTGGACGGCACCAACATCTACATGACGATGGCTGCCCTGTTCATCGCCCAGGCGTGCAACATCCCCTTGTCGCTCGGCGATCAAATCCTGCTGTTGCTGGTCGCCATGTTGAGTTCGAAGGGCGCCGCAGGCGTAACGGGCGCAGGGTTCATCACTTTGGCGGCAACGCTGTCGGTGGTGCCGACGGTGCCCGTGGCCGGCATGGCGCTGATCCTGGGTGTGGACCGATTCATGTCAGAGTGCCGCGCGTTGACCAATCTGGTCGGCAACGCTACGGCATCGATCGTGGTGGCGCGTTGGGAAGGTGAGTTGGACAAAGAACAACTCGATCGCGCGATGGCTGGCGAAGTGATGACCGATCCGGTCGCAACGCCGCCTGCGTCGCTGACCCCCGCTTCGGGTAGCGCGCACTGAATGTAGGGATGTTCAGCGTGTGACGGCCCAAAAAGGAAGGGTCGCCCCAGTGCAGGCTGGGGCGACCTTTTTTTGCGTTCAAGCCCGGATGTCGGCCCGTGCGAGCAATTGCGCCGTTTCGAATACCGGCAATCCCATCACGCCGGTGAATGTGCCCGAGAGATGCGAGACGAATGCACCGGCTAGGCCCTGGATGCCGTACGCGCCGGCCTTGCCGAAAGGCTCGCCGCTGGCGCAATAGCGTGCGATGTCATCCGCACTGAGGTCGCGAAACGTTACGGCAGTGGTCGCCACCACCTCCCACACCGCATCGCGATGCGGCACCCATATTGCCACAGCGGTTTTGACCTCATGGGTGCGACCCGACAGGCGGCCAAGCATGTGCCGCGCGTCGGCATCGTCGGCCGGTTTGCCGAGCACATCGCCATCGAGGATGACCGTGGTGTCCGATCCCAGCACGGGCAACCGCGGCAGCGCCTGGGCGATGACCCAGTCGCGGCCACGCTCGGCTTTCTCGCGTGCGGTGCGGCACACATAGTCATGTGCCGATTCGCCCGCATGCTGGGGCTCGTCCTCGCCCGGCGGTGCAGGCACATCCAGCACGGAAAATGCAATCTGCATGGTCTGCAGCAACTCGCGCCGGCGCGGGCTGGTCGAGGCGAGATAGAGCTTGGGCGAGGGCATGTCAGCAGGCATGATGAGGGGGCCGTGCAAAGGAAAGAGAAGGAAGCCGTGCAGAGCCGAGGGGAAGGCGTCGTGCCGTGCAAGATTCGCGCAGAGGCGCCGCAACCGCTCGGGCGGTCAGGCGCGGTGATACGGATGGTTGACCAGGATGGCCCACGCCCGGTAAAGCTGTTCGGCCAGCACCACCCGCACCATGGGGTGGGGCAGGGTCAGTGAGGAGAGCCGGATGCTGCCCGCGCAGCTTTGTTTGAGCGCGCTGTCCAGGCCGTCGGGGCCGCCCACCAGAAAGGCCACGTCGGCGCCGCCGGCGCGCCATTGCGCCAGACGTTCGGAAAGCCCCATCGTCGTGAGGTCCTTGCCGTGTTCGTCCAGCGCGATACGCACGACGTTGCCGGGCAACGCCGCGTCGATGCGTTTGGCCTCTGCAGCCATCATCTGGGCCGGTGTTTTACCGCTGGTGCGGGGTTCGGGCTTGATTTCGCGCAATTCGATCGCGCAATCGGGGGGCATGCGCTTGGCATAGTCATCCCAGGCGCGGGTGACCCAATCCGGCATCTTGTTGCCGACCGCGATAACGATGAGTTTCACTGCGCGAACGAGCCTTGCGCGTTTACTGCGCTTCGTCGTCGTGCGAGAACGACGGTGCGGTGGCGGCCACCCGGGTCGATTCGGGCAACAGCTTCAGACGTACCGGCTTGCCGCCCCAGACCTCTTCGAGGTTGTAGTACGAGCGAATGACCGGTTGCATCAGGTGGACGACGACGTCGCCCAGATCGACGAGAACCCATTCGCCGGTATCTTCGCCTTCGGTGGCGATGACCCGTACGCCGAGGCTTCGGGCGCGATCGGCCACGCTGGAGGCCAGCGCGCGGGTATGCCGGTTCGAGGTGGCGCTGGCAATGACGACGCGATCGAAGAGACTCGTCAGATGCGTCGTGTTGAAGACCTTGATGTCTTGAGCCTTGACGTCTTCGAGAGCGTCAACAATAGCGCGTTGCAGTTTCGTAATATCCATGGGACGTAATATAACGCCGCAAGCAGTGCGGCGTGGGGTTTAGACGGGCGCGGATGCGCCGTAAAGGCCATGTTGGCGTATATAGGCCACGACTTTGGGGTCGAGCCAGTCGTCAACGGGGTCACCCGCTGCCAGACGGGCCCGTATTTCGGTGCCCGATACCGGTGTGGGTGTAAACGGCACCTGGGTAAGCGTGCGGCCAAGTGTGACCATCAGGTCCGAGAGCGGCTGGGGTGCGTTCAGCGGCGTGCCCGGGCGAGCGGCGACCGCGAGATCGACGCGGTCGACAATCGTTTCCCAGGCACGCCAGGAGCAAAAATTGGCCAATTGGTCGGCGCCCATGATCCAGACGTACGCTTGTGCGCGCGGCAGGGCCAGGATGGTATCCACCGTATAAGTGGGGCCGCGGCGGTTCACTTCAATGGCATTGACGCTCAACCCGGGGTGATCCTGGGTGGCGAGCTCGGCCATGGCGAGCCGGTGTGCGGGGGAAGCATGCAACGGCGCGCGTTGCCAGGGTTCGCCCGCAGGCAACAATTGCACTTCTGCCAAGGCCAGGGCTTCGTGCGCGGCATGTGCCAGTGCGATGTGGGCGGAATGGATGGGGTCGAAGCTTCCGCCCAATAGTCCGATACGGCTCACACCCATTCGCGCGGCGTCAGGTAAGCGTTGAGTTCGGCCTCGGGCGTGCCGGCTTCGGCGTGCCAATCGTAGCGCCAGCGCGCCACTGGCGGCATCGACAGCAAAATCGATTCGGTGCGGCCGCCCGATTGCAGGCCGAACAACGTGCCTCGGTCGTAGACCAGATTGAACTCGACGTAACGGCCGCGGCGATAGGCCTGGAAGTCGCGTTCGCGTTCGCCGTAGGGCAGGCTGCGGCGGCGCTCGACGATCGGCATGTAGGCGGACAGAAATGCGTCGCCGACGTCGCGCACCATGGCGAACGACGCATCGAACCCGCGTTCGCTCACATCGTCGAAAAAAACGCCGCCGATGCCACGCGTTTCCTTGCGATGTTTGAGATAGAAGTACTCGTCGCACCACTTTTTGTAGCGCGGGTAGCAGTCTTCGCCATGCGGCGCGAGCGCGTCGCGGCAGACGCGATGGAAATGCGCGGCGTCTTCTGCGTGAGGATAGTAGGGCGTGAGATCCATGCCGCCGCCAAACCAGAACACGTCCTGCTCACCGCTGCCCTCGGGGGCGGCAGCCACGAACATGCGCACGTTGGCGTGCGTGGTGGGCACATGCGGGTTATGCGGATGCAGCACCAACGAAACGCCCATGGCTTCCCAGCCACGGCCGGCAAGTTCCGGACGGTGCGCTGAGGCCGACGGCGGCAATTTGGTGCCGGTGACATGGCTGAACAGCACGCCGGCACGTTCGAACAGCTTGCCGCCTTCGATCAACCGCGAGATGCCGCCACCGCCCTCGGGGCGTTCCCAGGTATCCGTGCGGAACGTGCCGCCATCGGCGCGCTCCAGCGCCTCGACGATACGAGCTTGCAAGCCGGTGAAATAGGCGTGGGCGGTGTCGATAGGCAATGCGGTCATGCGGGGCGGGTCTCCACGCGCAGCCCCGGGGCTGCGCGCTTGGGCGTTGAAAAAAGCTTACTTCTTGGCGGGTGGGCGCTTCAAGGCGCGCCAGCCGATATCGCTGCGGTACTGGCGGCCGTCGTAGCGCACCTGTTCGACCGTGTCGTACGCGCGTTCGCGCGCCATGCGCACCGAGTCGCCCAGCGCCGTGACGCACAGCACCCGGCCGCCCGAAGTATTGATGGCGCCGTCGGTCATGGTGGTCCCTGCATGGAAAACCATGCAGTCATCGGCATCGGCCGGCAGGCCTTCGATCAGGTCGCCGGTGCGCGGCGTATTGGGGTAGTTGTGCGACGCGAGCACCACACCCAGCGCGGTGCGGCGATCCCACACAATGTCGGCGCGGTCCAGCGTGCCGTCGATGGCGTGTTCGAGCACATCCACCAGGTCGCTTTTGACGCGCATCATGATGGGCTGCGTTTCGGGGTCGCCCATGCGGCAGTTGAATTCGAGCACCTTGATGGCGCGGTCGGGGTCGTCGCCCGGCGCAATCATGACGCCGGCATAAAGGAAGCCGGTGTAGGGTACGCCGTCGCGCGACATGCCTTGCATCGTGGGCAGGATCACTTCGCGCATGATGCGATGGTGAATTTCTGGCGTGACCACGGGTGCGGGCGAATAGGCACCCATGCCGCCGGTGTTGGGCCCCAGATCGCCATCCTGCAGACGCTTGTGATCCTGGCTGGTCGCGAGCGCCAGCACATGGCGACCGTCGCACATGACGATGAAGCTGGCTTCTTCGCCCACCAGGCATTCTTCGATGACGACGCGTGCGCCGGCTTCGCCCAGCGAACCGTCGCCCAGCATGGCGTCGACCGCCGCGTGGGCTTCTTCGAGCGACGTGGCGACGACCACGCCCTTGCCGGCGGCCAGGCCGTCGGCCTTGACGACGATCGGGGCGCCTTGCTCATCGATATAGGCGTGAGCGGCTTGCGGATCCGTGAACGTACCGTAGGCGGCCGTGGGAATGTGGTGCCGCACCATGAAGGCCTTGGCGTAGTCTTTCGAACTTTCGAGCTGCGCGGCGGCCTTGGTGGGGCCGAAGATCTTCAGCCCGCGGCTACGGAAATGATCCACCACGCCGGCGGCCAGCGGCGCCTCGGGGCCGACCACCGTGAGTGCCACGCCTTCGCGTACGGCGAAATCGGCGAGTTCCTGGGGCGAAGAGAGCGCGACGTTTTCGAGATTGGCGGCGCGCTGCGTGCCCCCGTTGCCCGGCGCCACGAACACTTTATGAACGCGAGGCGACTTCGCGATGCGCCAGGCGAGGGCATGTTCGCGGCCGCCCGAACCGATGACCAGAATTTTCATTTTCGACAATGTGAGGGTTCAGAATCAGGCGACGTCGATCACGGCCGTGGTGTACACCTCGGACACGTCATCCAGGGCATCGAGTGCATCCAGCAGCTTTTGCATGCGGATCGCGTCGTCGCCTTCGAGGTCGGTTTCGTTCAGGGGCTTCATGGTGATGCCCTCGATTTCGGGCTTGAGCTTGGCGGCTTCGAACGCGTCGCGCACCGCCGCGTAATCAGGCACCGCGCACGTGACCTCGATCACCCCTTCGTCATCGGTGATGACATCGTCGGCGCCGGCGTCGAGCGCGGCTTCCATCACCGCGTCTTCCGCTGTGCCGGGCGCGAAAATGAATTGGCCGCAATGCTTGAACATGAAGGCCACCGAGCCTTCCTGGCCGAGGTTGCCGCCGTTCTTGGCGAAGGCGTGCCGCACGTCGGCCACCGTACGGGTACGGTTGTCGGTCATGCAATCGACCACGACAGCTGCGCCGCCGATGCCGTAGCCCTCGTAGCGCACTTCCTCATAGTCGGCGCCGTCGGCGCCGCCTGCGCCGCGCGTGATGGCGCGCTGGACGTTGTCCTTGGGCATATTGGCCGCCATGGCTTTGTCCCACGCCAGACGCAACGCAGGGTTGCTGTCGGGATCGGGACCGCCGGCGCGCGCCGCTACGGTGACTTCACGAATGATCTTGGTCCACAGCTTGCCGCGCTTGGCGTCTTGACGCCCTTTGCGGTGCTGAATATTGGCCCATTTACTGTGTCCGGCCATGGCTTCTCGAGTTCTGGATAAGCAAAGAACGCTATTTTAACGCGGAGCAAGGCTCTACACTTTGATCTTCCGCTACTTTGTCTGGGAGAGTGCCCATGTCCGAGCCGATCGCGATCGCCATCCACGAGGGAAACCCTTGCCTGCTGCTGCCGCAGATGGCCAATCGCCATGGGTGCATCACGGGTGCCACGGGCACGGGCAAAACGGTCACGCTGCAGGTGCTGGCCGAGTCGTTTTCGCGTTTGGGTACGCCGGTTTTCATGGCGGACGTCAAAGGCGATCTCACCGGGGTGTCGCAGGCCGGCGTGCCCAGCGACAAGATGACGGCACGACTCGCAAGCCTCGGCTTGCCCACGCCAGCCTGGGGCGCGAGTCCGGTCACGCTATGGGACGTGTTTGGCGAACAAGGCCATCCGGTGCGGGCAACCGTGTCCGACATGGGGCCGCTCTTGCTGGCGCGCGTGCTGGAGCTCAACCCCACCCAGGAAGGCGTGCTGGCGCTGGTCTTCAAGGTCGCCGACGACGAAGGCCAGCTACTGCTCGACATGAAGGATTTGCGCGCGATGCTGGCCGATGTGGCCGATCGTGCCGCCAGCCTCAAAACCCGCTACGGCAATGTGTCGTCGGCGTCCATCGGTGCGATTCAGCGCAATCTGCTGGCGCTGGAGTCCCAGGGCGCCGAGCGATTCTTCGGTGAGCCGATGCTGGATGTGTCCGACCTGATGCGCACCGATGCGCAGGGCCGCGGCATGATCAATATCCTCGCGGCCGACAAGCTGATGCAGGCACCGCGCCTGTACGCGGTGTTTCTGCTGTGGATGTTGTCCGAGCTCTATGAGCGCCTGCCGGAGGCGGGCGATCTGGACAAGCCCAAGTTGGTGTTCTTCTTCGACGAAGCGCATTTACTGTTCAACGACGCGCCACAAGCGTTGCTCACCAAGATCGAGCAGGTGGTGCGGCTGATCCGCTCGAAGGCGGTCGGCGTGTATTTCGTCACCCAGAACCCGCTGGATATCCCCGACGCCGTGCTCGGCCAGTTGGGCAATCGAGTGCAGCATGCGCTGCGTGCGTTCACGCCACGCGATCAGAAGGCGGTGAAGACGGCGGCCGAAACCATGCGGCCCAATCCGGATCTGGACATCGTGGCGGCCATCATGGAGCTTGGCGTGGGCGAGGCGCTCGTGTCGTTGCTGGATGAGAAGGGCCGGCCTGGCATGACGCAGCGCGCCTGGATCATGCCGCCCGCCAGCCGCATCGGCCCGGCCACGGCACCTGAGCGTGAGGCGTTGCGTCAGGCCTCAGGGTTGGGCGGCCGTTACGACAAGCCGATCGACCGCGAGTCGGCTTACGAAAAGTTGGCGGTGCGGGCCGTGGAGGCGCCGGCCGCCGCGGGGGCTCAGGAGAAAGGCGCCGGGCCCGGCAAAACCGCACCGGCAACCAAGCCGGCGGCCGAAGAGGGTGGATTGATGGCGTCGGTAAACGATGTGCTGTTTGGCTCGACCGGCCCGCGTGGCGGGCGTCGCGACGGCCTGGTGCAGTCGGTGGCCAAGAGCTCGGTGCGCTCGATTGCACGGGAGCTCACGCGCGGGATTTTGGGCTCGCTGATGGGCAGTCGCCGAAAATAGCGCGACCGGCGCAACGTCCAGACCGTCAGGCAATCAAACGGCGGTGGCATCGAACCACCGCCGTCTTTCAACGTGTCCGGGCCATTAACGTGCCGCAGTTATGAGTGCGCCCCAGCATTAGTGCGCTCCAGCCGCCGCTTCGGCCGCGCCTTCGCCTTTGGCCTTCACCGGTCGTGCCACCCACACCAGACCGGTAAGCAACAGGAAAATCCCTGCCGAGGCCCAGAAAATATCGATCGCTGAAATCGTGAACGCCTGCGTATCGATCAGCCGATCGATCGACGCCAGCGCCTGATCCTGCGACATGCCCGCCGCTTGCAGCACGCTCATCGTGTGGTCGAAGGCGGCCGCGCCGGGATGCGCGATCTCCGTCAACTGCGCATGATGCATCGTGGCGCGGTTTTCCCACATCGTGGTGGCGATCGAGGTGCCGAAGGCGCCTGCGGTCAGGCGAAGGAAGTTCGATAACCCAGACGCCGCCGGAATCACGTTCGGTGCCAGGCCCGACAACGTGATCGAGGTGAGCGGCACGAAAAACGCCGCCATGGCCGCGCCTTGGATGATCGTAGGAATCATCAACGTACGCATGTCCACATCCGTGCTGAAGCCGGAACGCATGTAGCAGACCAGCGCAAAGATCAGGAATGCGCCCGTCACGAAAATGCGTGGATCGTGCTTGGACAGCAATTTGCCGACGATCGGCGTGAGCACGATCGCCAGCAGTCCGATCGGCGCGGTGACCAGGCCGGCATCCGTGGCGGTATAGCCCATCGTGCTTTGCAGCCACAACGGCAGCAACACGACCGTGCCGAAGAAAACGCCATACGCCACGGCCAGGGTGACGGCGCCGATCGTGAAGTTGCGACCGGCGAAGAGCCGCAGATCGACCACCGGATGCGCGTCGGTCAGCTCCCAGATAATGAAGAACACGAACGTGACAAACGCGATCGCGGCCAGGGCAACGATGGTGGGGCTGGCAAACCAGTCGAGCTCCTTGCCCTTGTCGAGCATGATCTGCAGCGCACCCACCCACACCACGAGCATCACCAGGCCGAGCTTATCGATGGGCAGATTACGCGTGACCGACTCGCGATCCCGGTAGATGCGCCAGCTCACATAGGCGGCGAGCATGCCGACCGGGATGTTGATATAGAAGATCCACGGCCAACTGTAGTTATCCGAGATGTAGCCGCCCAACAAAGGGCCGGCGACCGGCGCCACCAGGGTCGTCATCGCCCAGATGGCCAAGGCCATGCCGGCCTTCTCCTTCGGAAAGCTCGCAAGCATCAGCGTTTGCGATAGCGGAATCATCGGGCCTGCCACGGCGCCCTGCAGCACGCGAAAGCCGATGAGCATTTCGAGCGTGGGGGCGAAACCGCACAACCATGAGGCCAGCACGAACAGCAGCGTAGACGTGAGAAACAGCCGGACCTGGCCGAAGCGCTGCGTCAGCCAGCCTGTGAGCGGCACGGTGATGGCATTGGCCACCGCAAACGAGGTGATGACCCAGGTGCCCTGGCTCGTGCTCACGCCGAGATCGCCGGAGATGGTCGGGATGGACACGTTCGCAATGGAGGTGTCCAGCACGTTCATGAACACCGCGCACGACAAGGCAATCGAGCCGAGCACGCGCACGGCGCCTTCGAGCGGCGGATAGGCTTTCGGCGCGGCCGGAGAAGGGGCTGCCGGAGAGGGGGCGGCCGTGTCGGCGGGGGCGGTGCTCATGACGCCAGGTTTTCTCGAACGATACGTTGGATGAGGGCATCGGCTTCGCCGTGGGCCGGGTCGAAGGCGCTTGTGGACATACCGGTTTGTGCATGCGTGGTGGTGACCGGTTCACCTTGCGGGGTGCCCAGATCGACTTCAACGCTCATCGACAGCCCCACCCGCAACGGGCGCTTGGCCAGCTCTTGCGGATCGAGTGCGATGCGTACCGGCACACGTTGCACGACCTTGATCCAGTTGCCCGTGGCGTTTTGAGCGGGCAACAAGGCGAACGCGCTGCCGGTGCCGGCATCCAGCCCGGCGACCTTGCCGTGATACACCACATCGCCGCCGTACAGATCGGCATGAAGGATGACGGGTTGACCGACGCGCATGTCGCGCAACTGGCCTTCCTTGAAGTTTGCTTCCACCCACACTTGATCCAGCGGCACCACGGTCATCAGGGGCGTGCCCGGGGCGATGCGCTGGCCGACCTGCGCGCTGCGGCGTGCGACCATGCCGTCCACGGGGGCGGGCAAGGTATTGCGCGAGCCGGCCAACCATACCGATCGCAGATTGGCGGCGGCGCGCAGCACATCGGGGTGGTTTTCCACCGTGGTGCCTTCCGTCAGTGCACGATTGGTCTGCGCCTTGGCGCGCGAGCCGGCCAGGGCCGCACGAGCCTGCGCGAGATTCGATTGCGCCGTCTTGTAGGCCGTTTGCGCGTGCAGCAGTTCTTCGCCGCTTACGCCGCCGGACTTGGCCAGCGCTTGCCGGCGTTGCAGGTCGCTCTGCGTCCGGGCGACGTCTGCTTCCGCGCGCACGATTTCGGCCGACCGCACATTGGTGTCGGCCGTAAGCGAATCGTTCTGCACATACAGGGTGCGGGTCTGGCGCACCGTCTGGGCCAATTGCGCCTCGGCCTGCATCAAAGCAATCTGCGCGTCGGCGGGGTCGAGTTTCACCAGCGGTTGCCCAGCCTTGACCATATCGGTGTCGTCGGCCTCGATGGCGATCACGGTTCCGGGCACTTGCGATGTGATCTGCACCAGATTGCCGTGCACATACGCATCTTCGGTGCTTTCCTTGTTGGCGCCGTAGATGAAATACCAGATGGCCCACAGCACGGCAATCAGGAGGAAAACGCCGGCGGCGATCAGCAACAGGCGCTTGCGGCGGGGATTGGGAGTCTTGGAGTCAGCCATGAATCACGTCCGGAATGAATCAGCGGGTCGACGCGGAAGACGCGTCGGCCGAAAGGGGGGCAGGGCGGGTAGCAACGGTGCCGGAAGGCGTGGCGTAGCCGCCGCCCAGAGCACGTGCCAGTTGGGCATCGAGCAGATACGCGCGCATGCGCAGGTCGGTATCGCGCAAGGCTTGTGTCATCACGCTGTTTTGAGCGATCAGGACGACCAGGTAGTTGCCAAGCCCGGCACGATAGCGATCGCGCGCCAGGGCGTAGGCCGCGTCGATGGCCGTGCGGGCTTGCGTCTGTGCCTCGCGCTCGTGGTCGAGCAAGCGCAAGGCATCGAGCGCGTCGGCCACTTGGTTGACCGCATTCACCACTGCCTCGTTGTAGTCGGCGGTGGCTTCGTCGGCCGCTGCGCGTTGGCCGGCCAGGTTGGCATTCAACGCGCCTCCTTGGAAAATCGGCAAGGTAATGGCGGGGCCTACGCCTGCTGCACGGCTGCTGCCCTGCAGCAGGTTGTGCAGACCCAAGGCTTGAAATCCGACAAAAGCGGTGAGATCGACGTTCGGGAAAAACAGGGCTTTCGCGACATCGATATTCTTGGTGGCCGCTTCGGCCCGCCAGCGCGCGGCCACGATCTCGGGGCGGCGGCCCAGCAGTTCGAGTGGCAGCTGGGTGGGCAAGACGCCGGCGGGCCGGGTCAGTTGCGCGGGCATCAATGCGGCACCGCGCGAAGGGCCCGCGCCGGTGAGTGCGGCGACTTGATTGCGCAATTGCGCAATGCGCGTTTCAGCCTGCGTCTGCTCCACACGCGTCGCCGCCAGTTGCGACTCCGCCTGACGCACCTCGACCTGCGTATCCAGGCCGTTGGTGAACCGGTTGCGCGTGATGTCCAGCACTTCGCTGTTCTGCTTGATGATGTCGGTCAGTACCGCGTGCTGGGCGAAAGCGTTCTGCAGGTTCAGGTAGGCCTGTACCACGCCGCCCGTGAGCACCACGCGTGCGGCCTGGGCATCGGCAGCGCTAGCTTGCTGGCCCGCGATGGCGGCGTCGAAGGCGCTTCGGTTCTTGCCCCAGAAATCAATTTCATACGAAAAGTCGAGTGCCAGGCGTTGGTCGGTGGTGATGGAACCGGCCAGCGGTGCAGGATAGATGTAGTTTTCCGAAAGCCGCTGGCGCGTCAGTTGATAGTCGGCGGCCACACTGGGCAGCAAGGCCGAACGTGCCGAGCCCACTGCGGCATTGGCTTGCGCCAGGCGCGCCTGCGCCCGGCTGAGCGACGGGCTATTGCGCAGTGCCTCCTCCACCAGAGCGTTCAACTGGGGATCGCCATATCGGGTCCACCAAGTGTCGGCCGGCCACGTGATGGCGGTATCGACCAGATCGACTTGCGCACCGTCGATTCGCGTTGTGGGCGCGGGGCCATCGCGCATCGGCGCGCAGCCTGCCAGGATGGCACACAACAAAAGCGCTATCGGAAGTTTTTGCATGCTTACAGGAAGCTTAAAGTAATTGACTGAACTGTATCTGCCTAGGCAGCTAAATGGTAAAAAAATAGGGTCGCTCGTCAAGGCGTCCGGTTGGAAACGTCAGGTGTCCGGTGCCTTGCCGGGGGGCGCATTCGAGGGCGCGATCGAGCCGTTGGCCAGCATGCGTTGCAGAAAATGCGAGAGCATGTCGACCTCATCGGACGAGAATCCACGCAGATAATGATTGAGCGCGCGGGCGATGCGCGCCGGTATTTCCTTGGCTGTGCGCTGCCCCTCTGCCGTGAGCTCGATATCGACGACGCGGCGATCTTCCTTGCTGCGCGTACGCACCAGCAGCCCTTTGGCTTCAAGGCGATCGAGCGTGCGCGTCATCGCGCCGGAATCCACGGCGAGGATGCGGGCCAGCTCCACGGAGGTGCTGGCGTGGCCTTTCGCCAGGCACGCCACCGGCCGCCATTGCATGGCCGTCAGCCCAAGGGGGGCCATGTCCTGATCCAGCACGCGATTGAGCGACTGATACACCTGCTTGATCATGTAGCCCACATTGTTGTCGGTCAGACCGGGGCCGGACGCGCGATAGTGCACCACCACGTCGGACAACGTAGAGGAGGCTGCCGCAGCAGCGTCGGATGGGGAAGGCAAGGTCATGGTGAAGTGATTTTACTGCCTGGGCAGTTAAATGCAAGCCCTGCCTAGATCGGTGTGGCCGGCGGGCCGGCCGGCCGCTTTTCGTAACTGGCGGACCACGCGATGGCGCCCACGATGCACGCCGCGCCCATGGCCACGCGCCACCCCGGCACATCGCCGAACAACAGCCAGGCGAACGCGATGGCGTAAAGCGGCTCGAGGGCGATGATCAGGCCGGCACGTCGGGCGCTGATGTATTCCAGGCTCGAGACGAAGAGCGTGTGCGCCAACCCTGTGCAGAGAATGCCCAGCGCTGCCACGCCCAGCCAGTCGGCTGTGCCCAGCGCCGTCGACGCCCCAAGGGCGAACGGTGCCGTGACCAGCGCGACCACGAGGTTCTGGCCGCAGGCCATTTCAAGCGCACCCAGGCCATCGCCAGCATGCCGATTGATCACGGCAAGCATGCCGAAGCTTGCACCTGAGGCCAGGCCCCACAGCAACCCTACCGTGCCGCTGTCGGCCAGATCGAAAGCCGGCGTCAGCAGTATCAGCCCGAGGCTGACCAATGCCACCATGCCCCACTCGGGCAGCCGCACGCGTTCGCGAAAGAGCACTGCTTCGAAGAGCGTGATGAAGGCTGGAAAGCTGGTGAAGCCAAGTGTGGCGATCGCAATGCCGGCAACCTTTACCGAAATGAAGAATGTGAGCCAATGCGTGGCCAGCATGATGCCCGACAGCACCACCGCGACCAGCTGCCGGCGAGTAATGCGAAACAGCATCGCGCGCTTGCCCAGGCGCAGCGCGACGAGGAGGGCGGCCACTGCAAACGCGGCCCGCCAGAAGGTGATCTGCGCCGCGTCGGCGTTGATCACATGACCGAGCACGCCGGTCAGGCCGAACAACACGGCAGTGAGATGCAAAGACAGCAGGGCGCGGGAATCAGTCATGCGGGTGCGGCAATTCGCCGGTAGCGGCGAGTATCGAGGGTCGGCGGCGGGCGCGGGGGTGCCATGTTAAAGCCTTACCCCATACAATGCCGAACATGAATGCATCAAGCCCGTTCCGCTGGGACGTCTCTGCTTATCCGCGCGCAACCGGCTTTGCTTTAGCCATGCTGGGCGCGGTGCTGTTTTCGGCCAAGGCCGTCGTCGTCAAGCTCACGTATCGCTACGGTATCGATGCCGTAACGCTGATCGCGTTTCGCATGCTCTTCGCGTTGCCGTTCTTTGCGCTCATCGCCTGGCAACAATCGCGGCTGGCCGCGCGCGGGCAACTGCAGGCCTTGAGCGGGCGGGATGCCTGCCAGGTGGTCGTGCTGGGGCTCATCGGTTATTACCTGTCAAGCTTTCTCGATTTCCTCGGGCTGCGCTATATCACCGCCAGTCTCGAACGCCTGATTCTTTTTCTGTCGCCGACCTTCGTGCTGTTGTTGTCGGCCGTGGTGCTCAAGCGAACGATTTCCCGGCAGCAGTGGTGGGCGATGGTGCTGTCCTACGCAGGCGTGGTGCTGGTGTTCTGGCGCGACCTGTCGCTCGGGGGCGATGCCGTCATGCTGGGCTCGTTTTTCGTGCTCTGCTCGGCAATGTCCTATGCCGTCTATCTGATCGCATCGGGTGAGTTGATCAAGCGCGTGGGTGCCACGCGGCTCGTTGCCTATGCGATGTCGGTGTCCAGCATCGCCTGCATCCTGCAATTCCTTGTCGTCCATCCGGTTAATGTGCTCGTGCAACCGATGGGCGTTTATGGTTTGTCTTTCATTCACGGCACCCTCAACACCGTATTGCCCGTCTTCATGATCATGTGGGCGGTCGAGCGCGTGGGGGCGCCTTTGGCCGCGCAACTGGGCATGATCGGACCGGTGTCCGTATTATTTCTGGCAGCATGGTTGCTGGATGAACCCATCACGATTTTGCAACTCGCCGGTACGGCGCTCGTGCTCATCGGTATTTTCGTACTGACGTCAAAACGAACGGCGTAACCGACACTTCAACAGGACAGAAGAAATGACGAATACCCTTATGAAGGCAGTCCGCATTACCGAACACGGCGGCCCCGAAGTGCTGAAGGTGCAGGAGGTCGAGCGGCCTACCCCCGGCCCTGACGACGTGACGGTGCGCCAGCATGCGATCGGGCTCAACTTCATCGACATCTATTACCGCACCGGCTTGTATCCGAGCCCTTTGCCGCACGGTCTGGGCTTTGAAGGTGCCGGTGTAGTGGACGCCGTGGGGGCCAACGTCAAAGGCTTCAAGAAGGGCGATCGCGTGGCTTACGGCCAGAGCCCGATCGGTGCCTACGCCGAGTATCACAACGTGCCGGCGCGCCTGGTCGTAAAGCTGCCCAAGGGTATCGCTTTCGATGACGCGGCAGCGATGATGCTCAAAGGGTTGACGGTGCAGTATCTGTTCCGCCAAACCTATCGCCTGCAGGGCGGCGAAACCATTCTGTTCCATGCCGCGGCCGGCGGTGTCGGCCTGATCGCCTGCCAATGGGCGCGGGCGCTGGGTGTGAAGCTCATCGGTACGGTGTCCAGCCCGGAAAAGGCTGCGCTTGCGCGTGAGCACGGGGCCTGGGAAACCATCGATTACTCGCACGAAAACGTGGCCGAGCGCGTGCTCGAACTCACCGGCGGCAAGAAAGTGCCGGTGGTGTACGACGGCGTGGGCAAGGACACGTGGGAAACCTCGCTCGACTGCCTCGCGCCGCGCGGCCTGATGGTGAGCTTCGGCAATGCGTCGGGTTCGGTGACGGGCGTGGACATCGGCATCCTGAACAAGAAGGGCTGCCTGTACGTGACGCGTCCTTCACTTGGCCTGCATGTGGATACGCACGAAAAGCTGACGGCTGCGGCAGACGAGTTGTTCGACCTGGTCGCCAAGAAAAAGATCAAGATGCGCATCGATCAGCGCTACACGCTGGATCAGGTCGCCGAGGCGCAAACCGCCTTGGCCGGTCGAAAGACCACCGGTGCGACGATCTTCACGCTGGATTGAAGTGAGATAGGAAAGAGAAGGGGCATCGCTTGCGATGCCCCTTTTTCTATCCGGTGCTGAATGAAGAAACCTGCTGCGCTAACCGTCGAATGTCGCGGTGCGGTATCACGACCTACGCCGCGCTGACCGGCGCGCACCCCGCACCGGACAAGGCGCGATGCGGTGCCGATGCCATTCTCGCTCGGCGCCGCACCCGCCATTACTTGGCGTCGAAGTACGATTTCACACGATCCACTTCATTGCGCGATCCCAGCACCACGCTCACGCGTTGGTGCAGTTGGTCGGGCTGAATGTCCATGATGCGTTCGGTGCCCGTGATGGCACGGCCACCGGCCTGTTCGACGATGAACGACATGGGATTCGCTTCGTACATCAGACGCAGCTTGCCGGGTTTGTTCGGCTCGCGCTTGTCCCAGGGGTACATGAAAATGCCGCCGCGGGTGAGCAGACGATGCACGTCGGCGACCATCGAAGCGATCCAGCGCATGTTGTAGTTCTTGGCGAGCGGACCTTCTTCACCGGCCAGGCAATCGTCGATGTAGCGTTTCACGGGGGTATCCCAGTGGCGCATGTTCGACATATTGATCGAGAACTCCTTGGTATCGGCGGGGATCTGGAGATTGTCGTTGGTCAACACCCACGCGCCTTGCTCGCGATCCAGCGTGAACACCGCCACGCCCGCGCCCACCGTCAGCACCAGCATCGTCTGCGGGCCATACACGGCGTAGCCGGCCACGACCTGGCTACTTCCGGGTTGCAGGAAGTCGGCCTCGGTGACGGCTTGGCCGCCTTCTTTGTGCGGCGCTTTCAGCACCGAAAAGATCGTGCCGATCGAGACGTTCACATCGATGTTGGACGAGCCGTCGAGGGGGTCGAACAACAGCAGATATTCGCCCTTCGGGTAGCGGTTGGGAATCGGATGGATGGTCTCCATCTCTTCCGACGCCATGGCGGCCAGGTGGCCGCCCCATTCGTTGGCTTCGAGCAGAATGTCGTTGGACATCACGTCCAGTTTCTTCTGCACTTCACCTTGCACGTTTTCGCTTTCAAGGCTGCCGAGCACGCCGCCCAAAGCGCCTTTGCCCACGGCGTGGCCAATGGCCTTGCACGCGCGCGCTACCACTTCGATAAGCAAACGAACTTCGGGGGCAACGGTACCGCTTTCGCGCTGTTGTTCTACGAGATACTGAGTCAGAGTCTTGCGTGTCAAAACGCTCTCCTGGAGGCGAAAGTTAATCAGGCGGCCAGATCCAAGGCCTTGGATACGATTTCTTGAACATTGCGCGACAACCCCGGATGGGCGCGAATGCTCGTCAGTGCGTGTTGCATCGGGTCGCGCAATGCCGGCGTGAAGCGTGCCCAGCTATCGAGCGCACGTGCCAGACGAGCGGCGATTTCCGGATTGATGGCATTCAGGGCGAGTACTTGTTCGGCCCAGAACGCATAGCCTACCCCGTCGGCGCGATGCAACCCACGCGCATTGTTCAGACAAAACTGAAAAATCAATGCCCGTGCGCGATTGGGATTGCGTAACGTGAAAGCAGGATGCTGCATCAGCGTGCGCATGGTGTCCACTGTCGTCGTGCGGGCAGTCGCCTGCAGCGCAAACCACTTGTCCACGACCAGCGGATCCTCGGCCCAACGCGTGTAGAACGCGTCGAGTGCCGTCTGCGTGCGGGCATCATCACCCGCATAACTGACCAGCGCGCCCAGAGCGGCCAGGCTGTCGGTCATGTTGTCGGCGTTTGCATATTGCGCGCGTGCGGCATCGGCAGCCGCGGCGTCGCCGCCGGCGAGCAGATACGTGAGGGCCAGATTCTTCAAGGCTCGTTTGCCGGCGGGCACCGGGGCCGGGCTGTAGTCGCCGGGCGTTTGCGAGCGATCCCATGCCGCTTGCCAGTCCGGGCGCAGCGTGCGGCCCAACATGTCGCGAACGGCGTCGCGAGCGGCGGCCAGCGCCGGTGGATCGATCGGCGACATGCGTTCAGCCAACGTCTTTTCAGAGGGCAACGCCAGGGCCCGCGCCTGATAGGCGGCGTCCAGGGCCGTGTCGGACAGCAAGGCGCGCCAGGCGGCGACGAACGCATCCGACAGCGCGGCCTGGGTGCCCGTGGCGTGCTGGGCGGCGACTGCGAGGATTTGACGCGACGCCAACTCCTGGCCCGCTTCCCACCGCGCAAACGGATTGGTGTCGTGGGCCGACAGCAACGCCAGTTCGTCTTCCTGCCAGGCGTAGTCGATCACGACCGGGGCCGAGAAGTCGCGCAGCAACGACGGCACCGGTTGGGCGTCGATGTTCTCGAACGTCCACTGCTGGCGGGCTTCGGTGAGTTCGAGCACGACGGTGTCGTGCTCGCCGCCTTCGAACGACAGCTTGAGCGGTGCGCCGGTGCGATCCAGCAAGCCGATCGAGACAGGGATGTGGAACGGCAGTTTTTCGGCAGCCGGTTGCATGCGCTTTTCAACGCCGACCGGAGCGCAATGTTGCGCCAGCGTGACGGTGCAGCGGCGTGCGGTGGCATCGTAATCGAGCGTGACGGCAACGCGCGGTGTGCCGGCCTGGCGATACCAGCGGCGGAAAACATCGAAGTTGCGTTTGGGATGTTGGGTGCGATAGACCGATTCCATGGCATCGACGAAGTCGTCGCATGTGACGGCCTGGCCGTCGTGGCGGCGGAAGTACTCGTCCATCCCGGCGCGAAAACCGGCTTCGCCCAGCAGCGTGTGCTGCATGCGGATCACTTCTGCGCCTTTGTCGTACACGGTGGCGGTATAGAAGTTGCCGATTTCCTGGAAGCTTTCGGGACGAATGGGGTGCGCCATCGGACCGCTGTCTTCGGGGAACTGCGCCGCGCGCAAGGTCACCACATCGTCGATGCGCTTGACGGCGCGCGCGCTCACGGCAGCCGCGTCGTCCATGTCAGCCGCCATCATGTCGGCGCTGAATTCCTGATCGCGGAATACAGTGAGGCCTTCCTTCAGGCTCAATTGAAACCAGTCCCGGCAGGTCACGCGATTGCCGGTCCAGTTATGAAAATACTCGTGTCCGATGACGGACTCGATCGCTTCGTAATTGGTGTCGGTCGCGGTGTGCGGGTCGGCGAGTACGTAGGCCGCATTGAATACGTTCAGCCCCTTGTTCTCCATGGCGCCCATATTGAAGTCGCGCACAGCGACGATCATGAAGCGATCCAGGTCGAGCTCCAGCCCAAAACGCACTTCATCCCACTTCAGCGCGCGTTCCAGCGACTCGAGGGCCCACTGCGTTCGGTTCTCGCTGCCGGGATCGCTGTACACCTGCAGCAGCACCGACCGGCCAGATTGCGTTTGCGTGGTGCATTCGCGCTTGGTGAATGTGCCGGCGACGAGCGCAAACAAATAGCAAGGCTTGGGGAACGGATCTTCCCAGATCGCTTCGTGGCGCTCAGCGTCGATGTCGCGGCTGGCGATCAGATTGCCGTTGGACAGCAGATGCGCATAAGTCTTGGGCGCGCGCACGATCACGCGATAGCGCGACATGACGTCGGGCCGGTCGGCGAACCAAGTAATGCGGCGAAATCCTTCCGCCTCGCATTGCGTGAAGAAACTGCCCCCCGACACATACAGGCCCATCAGCGTGGAGTTGGCATCCGGCTTGCAGTGGCTGACGATCTCGATCTCGGCCACGTCCGGCAGGTCGAGAAGTGTGAGTGTGGACGCGTTGAGCTGGTATTCGGTTTCGGCAAGAGGCCGGCCGTCGACACTGATGCTCTCGAGGCTGAGGCTCTCGCCGTTGAGCACCAACGGCGCCCCGGCTGCGGCGTCGGCTTGCCGTGCGATGTGCATGGTCAGACGCACGCGGGTGTCAGCCGGATCGAGGTCGAACGCGAGGGTGACGTCTGGGATGGCGTACGGGTAGGGCGTGTAGTCCTGCCGCTGGATAGTGACCGGCGTATCGGTGCGCATGATGATCGTCGCGTGGCTGTCTAAAGGAGGGATAATTGTAGTGGGGTGCGCGCCAGCTTGGCGGACTGAAGCGAATCGAAAACTTTTTCAGCGAAATGGCGTCAAAATCGAACGAGTTTGTCTGTGGTTACACGGCGCTCGTAAATTGGAGTGTGGAGGTTCAAATGGGTGCCCTCAATCTTTCGGCGGTATGCCGCAGTGGCAGGTTCTGGCTTGCTTTGTCGGTCGCGCTGTTAAGCGGCTGCACCAGTACCATGGCTGCGCGCGTTACGTCGTTCCAACAATGGCCCGCAGGTGTTGAAGGCCAGCGTTATCAGTTTGTTCAAAGCAACGCCGATCAGGCCAATAATCTCGAGTACCGCGCTTACCAGGATATGGTCAGAGCAGCGATCGGCGCCACGGGTCTGGTTGAAGCGACGGCCGGTGCCAAGCCGCGCTTTAACGTCGTGTTCGATTATGGTGCCCGCGCCACCCAGGTGGTTACCCGTCAACCGGCCGACCCATATTTTTACGGCGGCGGCTTTGGCGGTGGCTATTATGGACGCGGCGGATATGGGTACGGTCGCTGGGGCTATCCCGGCTACTGGGGTCCCGCATATGTAGACGTGCCGGTACAGGCCTTCCGCAATGAGCTCAACTTGAGAATCCTCGACACCGCCGCCGGCAATGCGGAGGTTTATCGATCGAGTGCCGTCGCATTAAGTGGACAACCCGATCTGGTGGGCACCATGCCCGTACTCGTGCGCGCGATCTTCGACAATTTTCCGGGCAACAATGGCTCGGAGCGCGTTATTCGATATCAGATGGAATAATGCCACGGCGTAGCGCCCAGGCATCTCGTGCAGAGGGTTGAGGCGCCAGGCAGGCGTCAAGTGCGCGCGAAGCACGAATGAAAAACCCGGCATACGCATGCCGGGTTTTTTTATGTGAGGAGACTTGAATCGCATGGGCCAGCCCGCATGGGCTTGAGTTGAGATGACCGTCTCATACTCACGTCTGCATTTTCGGCTCGTCTTCGTCACGCCATCAGGCCGCCGCACGAAAACACGAGTTTTCAATACCTCGGGCCTTCGTGATGTGGCGCGTGACGGCTGGCGTTTGCTTACTTGATAAGGAAACTATCGCGTTGGGCGCCGTCGGCTTCGGCAGCCGCCAGCCAACGGGGCGCTTTGCCGCGGCCGCTCCAGGTTTCGCCGGTATCGGGATGACGATACTTTGGCGCAACGGGACGCTTGGTGCCATCGGCCGCTTTCTTGCGCGGTGTGCGGCCCGGCGCTTTGCTGGCGCCCAGTGCGGCAGCCAATTCTTCCGCGGTTATATCGTATTGGCGCATCGAATTGACGATGGAAGTGATCACCGGCTTGCGGCGCTTGGTATGCAGCGCTTCTGCTTTCTTCTGCAACCGGGTGATTTCTTTTTCGATCCGTGCTTGCTGCGTCGCGTAATTTTCTCGAGCCATTTTGGCAATCCCTTTATTCTGGGTGATGTTCGTCTAAACGACAGGATCGAATTCTACGCCGAATCAAACTGACCTAGTAAACAAAATAATGCAATCCAGAATTCCAATTGTTTCTCTCGGAAAAAACGTTGCAGGGGTTTCTCATCCAAACGGCCTACAGCACGTCAGCAGAGTCAGGAATTGAAATTTTTATTTCGATTCCAACTGTTTTCTACAGTTGTGAGGATGTTATTTTTGTCCCGCTTTTTCGCAATTGTGGAGATATTCGCCCCTAATTGTGGAGAAAATGGGAAGCAAGTTCCACATTTCGGTACTGAGCAGGCCGCGCGCTGCCCGATAAATCATTTTTCTATCCAACGTCTAGATCCCGTGTCGTTCCGTTCGGTCGTATTGATTTCGTTGCCACCCATTACGATCTTGTGAGCTTATGCAAGCGGCTAGTCGTCAATGTAGTCAGGGCCACTAAAGGTAAGGCGGGCACTGAGCGGCGGGCGCGTTTGGGTGTGTGCGAATCACAAGTACGAATCACGACCGCGAATCACGACGACATGTCGCCGGTGCGGATATCGAGCGCAAATCGCGGGCGCGATATACCGACACAAAGCAGGCGCGAATGTGCCAAGTCCGGTTGGTTTGTCATCAAGCACATGCCGGTGAAGGGTTATTTGCGCTTGTCTTTGAACGATGTCGCCTTCATATGGCGTAAGGCGACCGTCTTTTCTGAAAGCGGTCGACACGAATCGCCTGTGCAGCGAACGTGTGGGCGACGAATAACCTGCAGCGGCTGCGACCGCTGCAGGCCGGGCGGGCTTCGCGGTTCGTCGACGTTGTTCGCAGTACCATATGGTCATTCGCGCCGCTTGAGCGTGCAGGTCGCCGTGGAACGTCCTCAACGGGCGTCCGGCGCCGCCACGCTGGCGGCGCAGACTCATTTATTTTCTGGATGTCATGAAGATTACTGATCCCGCCATCGAATCCCTTGCGACCGCCAAGTCTCTGCTCCTCGATCCCTGGGGTCTGACGGAAGCCGATATGGCTCGCGCCATCGGCGAGATTTTCACGCATCGTGTGGATTACGCCGACCTGTATTTTCAATACACCCGCAGCGAAGGCTGGAGCCTGGAAGAGGGCATCGTCAAAACGGGCAGCTTCTCGATCGGGCAAGGTGTTGGCGTGCGTGCCGTTGCCGGCGAAAAGACGGCGTTCGCGTATTCCGACACCTTGTCGCCCGACGCATTGTTGTCATCGGCGCGGGCCGTGCGCAGCATCGCAAAGCAGGGCGCCGGCAAGATTCACGTGCCCGGTCCGCAGGGGCTGGAACTGTCGCGCAATCTGTATTCGAACGTGGATCCGTTGACGACGTTGAGTGCTCCCGACAAAGTGGCATTGCTCGAACGCGTCGAGCGTCTGGCGCGGGCACGCGATCCGCGCATCATTCAAGTGATGGCCAGCCTGGGCGCCGAGTATGACGTCATCCTCGTGGCCGGCAGCGACGGCCGCCTGGCCGCCGATGTGCGGCCGCTGGTGCGACTTTCGTTGACGGTGATCGCCGAAAAGCAGGGCCGCCGCGAGATGGGCCACGGCGGCGGGGGCGGCCGAACGGGTCTGGCGTATTTCACCGATGACATCATCGAAGGTTACGTGGACCGCGCCGTGCACGAGGCACTGACCAATCTCGAAGCTCGTCCGGCGCCCGCCGGCGAGATGACCGTCGTGCTGGGTTCGGGCTGGCCCGGCATTCTGTTGCACGAGGCGGTGGGCCACGGGCTGGAAGGCGACTTCAATCGCAAAGGCTCGAGCGTGTTTTCCGACCGCATCGGCGAGCGCGTGGCGTCCAAGGGCGTGACCGTGGTCGATGACGGCACCTTGCCGGATCGTCGCGGTTCGCTGAACGTGGACGATGAAGGCAATCCCACGCAACGCAACGTGTTGATCGAAGATGGCATTCTGCGCGGGTATATGCAGGACACGATGAATGCGCGGTTGATGAAGACCAAGGCAACCGGTAACGGCCGGCGCGAATCCTTCGCCCATTTGCCGATGCCGCGCATGACCAATACCTACATGATGGCGGGCGACAAGGCACCTGAAGAAATCGTGGCCTCGGTCAAGAAGGGTCTGTACGCCGTGAATTTCGGCGGCGGCCAAGTGGATATCACGAGCGGCAAGTTCGTTTTTTCCGCGTCCGAGGCGTACATGATCGAAAACGGCAAGGTGACCTATCCGGTCAAGGGCGCCACGCTGATCGGCAACGGCCCTGACGCCATGAATCGCGTGAGCATGATCGGCAACGATCTGGCGCTCGACTCGGGTGTGGGCACGTGCGGCAAGGAAGGCCAGAGCGTGCCTGTGGGTGTGGGCATGCCGACGTTGCGGATGGATGGTTTGACGATCGGCGGCACGGCCTGAGGCGCGATGGTCGCATGCACGGCGCGGCGCATGGCGTCGCGCCGTTGCCACATCCTCCGTATGTCCGCTCGTGACAGTCGATATCTTTTCTGCTAGAGTCCTTCACATGAATTTCGCATCCCGCCCGTTTTATTTTTATTTTTATGGGTTTCCTATGCCGCTGGCGGAGGAAGGGATTCGCGCACACTGAAGTTCTTGCCGAATATCTTGAAAAAGCCGCCAGCCCTGGCGGCTTTTTTTATGCCGCGAGCCTGGCCAACCCCGGAGTGAAAGCTGTGTCCCACAATACCGACGACCTTCGCATCCGCGAAATCAAAGAGCTCAACCCCCCCTCGCATGTGATGCGCGAGTTTGCATGTACTCCCGAGGCGTCGAACACGGTGTTCACCACGCGTCAGGCGCTGCACCGCATTCTGCACGGCATGGAAGACCGCGTGGCCGTCGTGATCGGGCCCTGCTCGATCCACGATACGCGCGCCGCACTCGAGTATGCCGAGCGCTTGAAGCCGGTGCGCGATCGTCTGCGCGGCGAGCTTGAGATCGTTATGCGGGTGTACTTCGAGAAGCCGCGTACCACGGTGGGTTGGAAAGGGTTGATCAACGATCCGGAGTTGGACGGCAGTTTCGACATCAACCGTGGCATCCGCATCGCGCGCGAATTGCTTCTGCAGATCAATAGCCGCGGCGTGCCCGCCGGCTGCGAATTCCTCGACATGATCACGCCGCAGTACATCGCGGATCTGGTGTCGTGGGGCGCGATCGGCGCGCGTACGACTGAGAGTCAGGTACATCGTGAATTAGCCTCGGGATTATCGTGCCCGGTCGGTTTCAAGAACGGCACCGACGGCAACGTCAAGATCGCCGTGGACGCCATCAAGGCCGCCTCGCAATCTCATCACTTTCTGTCGGTGACCAAGGGCGGTCACTCCGCCATCGTGTCCACGGCAGGCAACGAGGATTGCCACGTCATTCTGCGCGGCGGCAAGGCGCCCAACTACGATGCCGCCAGCGTCGAAGCGGCGTGCCTGGATATGGCCAAGAATGGGTTGGCACCGCGCGTGATGGTCGACGCCAGCCACGCCAACAGCAGTAAAAAGCCGGAAAATCAGCCGCTGGTGATCGACGATGTATCGCGCCAGATCGAGCGGGGCGATACGCGCCTGGTCGGCGTGATGATCGAAAGCCATCTGCTGGGCGGCCGTCAGGATTTGATCGAAGGCCAACCGTTGACGTACGGTCAGAGCATTACCGACGGCTGCATCGATTGGGAGTCGTCGGTGGCGACGCTCGAACGTCTGGCGAGCGCCGTGCGCGAACGCCGCCGCAACACCATTACGGCCAAGTAATGTCCCGCGGCGCACCAGTCATGGTGCGCCGCACGATAACGGCGGCATCGATGCCGCGTGGTTAGGGCGTAAAATCGAGGGCTTCCATACCCTCGGTTTGATCACGTCCATGAATGCTCCCGATCTCGGCCAAGCGTTGCGCCGTCCACTTCCCGAAGCTTGCCTTGAGGCGCTGCGCGCGCAGTTTGGCGATCGGCTGTCCGTTGCGGCGGCCGTGCGCGAACACCATGGCACCGATGAGTCGCCGTATCCGGCCATGCCCCCGGACGCCGTCGTCTACGCCCACACCACTGAAGAAGTCGTGGCCGTGGCCAAGCTGTGCAACGCGCATGGCGTGCCGCTGATTCCCTACGGCACGGGGTCGTCGCTGGAAGGCCATACCTTGGCGATTCAAGGCGGTATCACGATCGATGTGTCGCAGATGAACCAGGTCGTCGCTATTCATGCCGAGGATTTGACGGCAACGGTGCAGGCCGGCGTCACCCGTAAGCAACTCAACGAGGAATTGCGCGACACCGGATTGTTCTTTCCGATCGATCCGGGGGCCGATGCGAGCCTGGGCGGCATGGCCGCGACGCGAGCATCGGGCACCAACGCCGTGCGCTACGGCACCATGCGCGAAAACGTCGTCTCGCTGACGGTCGTCACCGCCGATGGTCGTGTGATCCGCACCGCCAGCCGTGCGCGCAAGTCGTCCACCGGTTACGACCTCACGCGCATCTTCGTCGGCAGCGAAGGCACGTTGGGCATCATTACCGAAGTCACCGTGCGCCTGTATCCGCAGCCTGAAGCCGTGTCGGCCGCCATCTGCAATTTCGAATCGCTCGATGCCGCCGTGCAAAGCGTGATCGAGATCATCCAGATGGGCGTGCCCGTGGCCCGCGTCGAGTTCATGGACGAGGCGGGCGTGCGAGCCGTCAACCGCTACAGCCACCTCACCTTGCGCGAAAGCCCGATCCTGCTGTTTGAGTTTCACGGCAGCCCCGCCGGTGTTGAAGAGCAGGCGCGCGTGGTCCAGGACATCACCCGCGAGAACGGCGGCATGGATTTCGAGTGGGCCGCACGGCCGGAAGACCGCAGCCGCCTCTGGACCGCACGCCACAACGCCTATTTCGCCGGCTTGCAATTGCGGCCCGGCTGCCGCTCCAGCACGACCGACGTCTGCGTGCCCATTTCGCGTCTGGCCGATTGCGTCCGCGAAACGGTCGAGGATCTGTCGAAAGCCAGCTTCCCGTACACCATCGTCGGCCACGTGGGCGACGGCAACTTTCACGTCTTGATGTTGCTCGATCCGAATAGCCCGACCGACTGGGAAGAGTCCGAAGTCGTCAACCATCGTCTGGCGCGCCGCGCGATTGCCTACGACGGCACGTGTTCGGGCGAGCACGGCGTGGGGTTGCACAAGATGCAATTCCTTGAAGAAGAGCACGGCGAGGATGCGCTGGCGTTGATGCGCAGCCTGAAGCATGCTTTCGACCCCAACAACATCCTTAACCCGGGCAAGATTTTCCCTTGGTGAGCGTGAATTGGTAAGCAGGCATTGCGAGGGGCGCGTTTGCGCCCCTTGCTACGGGTAAATCCCGGCCTGTGCGACGCGCGGTGTAACGGTATCGTAGGCACCATGAATGACGCCGTACCTTTTGCGCTCGCCACCGTCCCCGAGGATCCGGTCGAGGCGCACGTCTTGATTGCTGCGTTGCAGCGTGCCGTGCCCAAGCATTGCGTCCTTCACCGAACCGAAGACACGCGCCCTTATGAATGCGATGGCCTGTCGCTGTTTCGAACACTGCCGAAGGTGGTCGTTCTGCCCGAGACGGAAGCGCAGGTCCAGGCAGTGATGAAGGCGTGTCACGCCCTGAAGGTGCCCGTCGTGCCGAGAGGCGCCGGCACGGGGCTTTCCGGCGGTGCCACCCCGCACGCCGCAGGCGTGCTGCTCGGGCTCTCCAAACTCAATCGCATCAAACGCATCGACCCCGAGGCTGCGATTGCCGTGCTCGAACCCGGCGTGCGCAATCTGGCGATCTCCGAAGCGGCGGCACCCTACGGACTGGCCTATGCACCGGATCCGTCCAGTCAGATCGCCTGTTCGATCGGGGGCAACGTGGCTGAAAACTCAGGGGGCGTGCACTGCCTGAAGTACGGACTGACGGTGCATAACGTGCTGCGGGTGCGCGCCGTGATGTGCGATGGCGAGATCGTCGAGTTGGGCAGCGATGCGCCGCAGATCGATGGCCTGGACTTGCTGGCGGCGTTCATCGGCTCCGAAGGGATGCTGGGTATCGTCACCGAGGTCACGGTCAAGCTCATTCCCCGGCCTGCCTGCGCGCAAGTCGTGATGGCCAGCTTCGCAAGTGTGGAAACGGCCGGCAATGCCGTCACGGCCGTTATCGCCCAAGGCATCATTCCCGCCGGCCTGGAAATGATGGATCGGCGTGCGGTGCATATGGTCGAGCCGTTCGTCAAGGCCGGCTACGACATGGATGCCGCGGCGATATTGCTGTGCGAATCGGACGGCACCGAACATGAAGTGGCACATGAAATCGCGCGCATGGAAGCGATCTTCAGTGCGGCAGGCGCGACGCGCTTGCAGGTGTCGACGTCGGAAGCCGAGCGGCTGCGATTCTGGGCCGGGCGCAAGAATGCCTTTCCGGCTGCCGGCCGGGTATCGCCGGATTATTACTGTATGGACGGCACGATTCCGCGGCGTCATCTGGCGCGCGTGCTGTCGGCGATCGAACAAATGGAAGACGACTACAGCTTGCGATGCGCCAACGTGTTTCACGCGGGCGACGGTAATCTGCATCCGTTGATCATGTTCGACGCCAACGTGCCTGACCAGGTCGAACGCGCCGAGAAATTCGGCGCGGAGATTCTGGAATTATGCGTTCAGGTTGGAGGAACCGTGACGGGAGAGCACGGGGTGGGACTGGAGAAGATAAATCAAATGTGCGTTCAGTTTTCGCAAGAAGAACTTGCTGTGTTCAGTGCCGTGAAGCGATCGTTCGATCCTTCGGGTTTGCTCAATCCCGACAAAGTCATCCCGACGCTCGCGCGCTGCGCGGAGTACGGCAAGATGCATGTCCATAACGGTGAAATGCATTTTCCCGATCTGTCGCGGTTTTAGGTGGCACGATGGATTTCGTTCTGAGCGAACTGTGCGATCAGGTGATGACTGCACGCGCCGGCCATAAGCCGTTGTGGGTTTCCGGCGGCGGCACCAAAAACTTTTTCGGCAACTATCGCGCGCCACGGCCTGAGGATGGCCACTGCGTGCTCGAAATGGGCACGTATGCCGGTATCGTCGACTATCACCCGTCGGAGTTGGTGGTAACGGTTCGCGCGGGCACATTGGTGTCAACGCTCGAAGCGGCGCTGGCCGCCGAAAATCAGATGTTGGCGTTCGAGCCGCCGATCTTCGGCGCAGGCTCCACGGTAGGCGGTTGCGTGGCGGCGGGGCTGGCTGGCCCACGCCGCATCGCGGCCGGCGGCGTACGGGATTTCGTGTTGGGCACGCGGCTGCTGGATGCGCAAGGCCGGCTGTTGTCCTTCGGTGGCGAGGTCATGAAAAACGTAGCCGGCTACGACGTCTCGCGCGTGCTCGCGGGATCGATGGGCATCCTCGGCGCCATCGCCGAAGTGTCGTTGAAGGTGGTGCCGCGCCCTATTGAAGAATGCACGCTGTGGTTCGACCTGACGCGCGAGCAAGCGATGGCCACGTTTTCGACGTGGCGGCAACGGCCGCTACCGATCTCAGCCTCGGCGTGGATCGCGGACAGGGCAGGCTTGGCAGCATCGACAGGCGGCATCGACTCGACCGTTGCTGCAGACGCTACCGGCCCGACGAGCGCGACTGTCGCGACTGGCCCCATCCTCTCGGCGGGCTCGACCTCCTGGCGCGGCAACACCGCCGTGCGGCTATCCGGATCGCCTCCGGCGCTGGCATCCGCGATCGCTGAGATGGGAGGCGAACATGAGCAAGGCGAGCGTGCCGCGGCCGTCTGGACGCAGTTGCGGCACCAGCAGATGCGATTGTTTGGGACGGGACAGCCGGTCTGGCGCGTCATCGTGCCGCCGACCTCGCCGGTGTGCCTGGACGATGCGGCGCTGATTGAGTGGGGCGGTGCGCAACGTTGGTTGACGGGGGTGCGTAACGCCGCGGCGTTGCGTGAGGCGGTGCGTGCGGCGGGGGGCAGCGCCACGCTGTATCGCGTGGGCGACGGCGACACCGACATCGCAGGCGGCGCATTTCATCCCCCGGAACCCGGCGTCATGGCGATCACCCGCCGGCTCAAGCAAGAGTTCGACCCCTGGGGGCTCTTCAATGCGGGTCGTCTTTATCCGGATCTTTGATCGCCTATGCAAACCAATCTAGCTTCCTGGGTTCGTGATACGCCGAAAGGTGCCGAGGCCGACGCCATTTTGCGGCGATGCGTGCATTGCGGATTTTGCACCGCCACCTGTCCCACGTATCAAGTGCTGGGCGACGAGCTCGATAGCCCGCGTGGCCGGATTTATCTCATCAAACAGATGCTTGAAGGCGAGACGCCGACGCGGGCCACGCAACAGCACCTGGATCGTTGCCTGACGTGTCGCAATTGCGAAACCACATGCCCATCGGGTGTGGAGTACGGGCACCTGATCGACCTGGGGCGGGAATGGGTCGACCAAAAAGTGGAACGCCCGCTATGGGATCGGGTGCGGCGCGCAACGTTGCGCCATGCGCTCAACGCGCCTTGGTTTGCGCCGCTCATGCGGGTCGGCAAACGCATGCGGCCGCTGTTGCCGGCAGCGCTGAAACGTAAAGTACCTGCGCATCGGGCAGCGGGCGCGTTGCCCGAAGTGGGCACGCATGCGCGGCAGGTGTATTTATTGTCGGGCTGCGTTCAGCCCGCGATGATGCCCACCATCGATGCGGCCACCATCCGCGTGCTCGACGCCATTGGAATCGGCGCGTCGTACGGTGTTCAAAGAGGCTGTTGTGGCGCCATCAATTTCCATCTCGACGACGGCCCGGCGGCGTTGGTGCAAATGCGCGCCAATATCGATGCGTGGCTTCCTGCGCTCGAAAGCGGGAAAGTGGAGGCGATCGTCATGAATGCGTCGGGTTGCGGCGCCATGGTCAAGGACTATGCGCATCATCTGCGGCACGATCCTGTCTACGCCGAACTCGCGCAACGATTGGTGGGATACGTGAAAGATGTGGCCGAGGTCGTCGCGCCCCATGCCGACGATTTGCGGGCCTTGATGCAGACGGGCGGCTCGGTGGCGTTTCATCCGCCATGCACCCTGCAACACTGGCAGGGGCTGGGTGGCGTGACCGAGCGCATGCTGGTCACGCTGGGGTTTCAGTCGCTGCCGTTTTCAGACAAGCATCTGTGCTGCGGGTCGGCAGGGGCCTATTCGGTCCTGCAGCCGGAGATGAGTCTGACCTTGCGCGATCGCAAATTGGCAGCGATTGCGCCCACCCAGGCCGATGTGATCGTGTCGGCCAATATCGGGTGCATCGGTCATCTGCAGAGCGGCACCGAGGTGCCGGTTCGGCATTGGATCGAATGGGTCGACACGCGCCTTGTTGCGCGGCCTTGATCAATCGCTGACCAAGGGCTTCACCCCAGGCGATGCGTCGCCTGAGGGCGCGTAGCGGCGACCTCGGACGTTGCGAGCCGATGTCACACAGCGACTTGCGGCGCCATCCATGCGATCAGTGCGGCGGTCAGGTCGCGCAGATCGGTTTTGAGTTTGCCGTAGTTCTCACTCGGTCGCAGCGAGATTTCATCCATGTACAGATTGCGGTTGATCTCGATCTGCAAGCTGTTGCGGCCGTCTTCCGGATCGCCGAAGGCGCGCACCAATTCAACGCCTTTATAAGGATCGTTGACGGTAACGTTGTAGCCTCGGCCTCGCAGCCATTGCGCCACGAACTCGCGAAACGACGGATCGCCGGTCGTGCCGTCGCGGTCGCCGAGTACGAAATCAGGATGCACCAGACCAGGTTGATCGGTCGCGTAGGCGCCGGCCACGCTGGGCATCGAATGGCAGTTGATGTGCCACACCTTGCCGAAGCGCGCGTGTGCGGCGTCGATCACACGGCCGAGCTCGGCGTGGTAAGGCTTCCAGCACGCGTCGATGCGGTGTTGCACTTCATCGATCGACAATTTGCGGTCGTAGAGCGGCGTGCCGTCGTCGAGCATGCGCCAGATCAAGCCTTTGCCCAGCTTCACCTTGGGCGACTCGGCGATCTCGCCGGGCCAGGCGGCATCGAGCAGCAGGCTATCGATTTCGTTGGCACCGCGGTTCGCGTCGATGTAGGCGCGCGGGAAGTGTGCGGCGATCAGCGGCACGCCCATGGCGATGGCGTCCGACCAGAGGTCGGCCACCCAGGTGTCTTCAGCGGTACGCAGCGCGCCGAAGTTTACGGCGGGTGCGAAATCGGGCGGGTAGGCCGTGCCGCTGTGCGGCGAATCGAGCACCAGCGGCGCGGCGGCCGGGGTATTGGGATAGTCGTCGGGCAAGTCCAGACGATAGGAAAGCGGTTGGGTGATCAGCATAGGGTTCAAGGCATCCGATTGTGTGTGGTGCGCGCGGCGTCACATGACGCCGCGCGCCGGAACATCAATCGAGCTTGATGTTCGCTTCTTTGGCGATGCGCTTGTTCTTGGCGATTTCGGTGGCGATCTGCTTGGCGAATTGCTCAGGCGTGTCGTTCACGGTTTCGGCGCCAAGGGCTGCCAGGCGCGACTTCGTGTCTTCGTCGTTCTCGACTTGATTCACCGCAGCGGCCAGCTTGTCCAGCACCGGCTTGGGCAGGTTGGCGGGGGCAATCAGGCCAAACCAGGCGGCGTCGTTCACGGGCGTCAGGCCCGCTTCGGCAAACGTCGGCACGTCGGGCAAGGCCGCCACGCGCTTGGGCGAAGCGACAGCCAACGCCACCAACTTGCCACCGAGCACGTGCGGCAGGGTGGAGGGCAAGTTGTCATACATGACGTCCACTTGACCGGCCAAGGCGTCGTTCAACGCCGGGCCCACGCCACGGTAAGGCACGTGCAGGATGTCGGTGCCAGACGCGATCTTGAAGAGCTCACCCATCATGTGCGACACCGAGCCGTTACCGGCCGAGGCGTACGTCAGCTTGCCCGGCTCGGACTTGGCCAACTTGATGAATTCGGCCATGTTCTTGGCCGGCACCTTGGGGTTGATCGTCATGATGTTCGGCACGAGTGCCAGATTCGAGATCGGCGTGAAATCGCGCTCGGCGTCAAACGGCAGGTTCGGGTAGATCGCCGGGTTGATACCGTGCGTGCTGGCCGTGGCGATGCCCAACGTGTAGCCGTCGGGTGCGGCTTGCGCAATGGCGCCGCTGCCGATCGAACCGCCCGCGCCGCCGCGGTTTTCGACCACGATGGTCTGGCCCAGCGCCTTGCCGATCTTGTCGGCATACAGGCGGCCGACGATGTCGGTGGTGCCGCCGGCCGGGAACGGTACGATCAGACGAATCGGCTTGTTCGGATAGTCCTGTGCGTAGGCGGCGGGGGCCACCACGGCAGACAGCGCGCTGGCGACGACACACAGACCCATGACAAATTGACGGCGTTGCATTAACTTCCCCTTGCTTAGAAAAATAGTCGAGCTTTGAGTGGCTGCCGAATTGACGGCCTTTCCCGACGCATTCTTACGAATGGCTTTCATTTGTGCAAACGAAGAATTCTCCTTAAGCTATGACTTTATTTCATGGCTCGCCTTATCTACGGGCGACAAGGCATTACCTATGAGACGACTCTGTCCGTCGCTTACCGATCTGCAGGCCTTCGAGGCGGCAGCGCGACACGGCAGTTTCACGCACGCCGCCCGCGAACTGCACGTCACGCAGGGCGCTGTGAGCAAGCAGGTCAAGCAACTGGAAACGTTTTTGGGGGCAGCGCTGTTCTCTCGCATCCGGCAAGGGCTGGTGCTCACCGAAGCGGGCCGCAGCTACCTGAAGAAAATCGAGAAAGGCCTCGACCTGATCGAGGGCGCCAGCCTCGAGATCATGGCGCACAAAGGGCAGGGCGGCACACTCAGCCTGACCAGCATGCCCACGTTCGGCGCCCGCTGGCTGATTCCGCGGCTTGCCGCTTTCATGCGCGAACGCCCCGATATCCGCGTCGAATTTCTGCCCCATCGACATGGCTACGATTTTTCAATGCCTGAGCTCGACGGTGCCGTCCGCTTCGGTGATGGCATCTGGCCGGGCAGTTGCGCCGATTACCTGGTGGGACGAGAGGTCGTCACGGTGTGCCATCCCGATCTTATGGCCGTGCCGACGACCGATCCCATGCAATTGCTGCGGTATCCGCTGTTGCATCACACGACCGCGCCCAATGCGTGGTCGGAGTGGTTCGCACAGGCGGGCTGCGATACCCGGCGGGCCTGGGAGGGCTCGCGCTTCGACCAGTATTCCTTATTGTCTGAGGCGGCAGCTGCCGGCTTCGGTGTGGCGCTTATCCCGCGCTGCCTGGTTGAAGAGGAACTGCGCGAGGGCAAACTGGTGATTGCGATCGATTTGTCGATCGAAGCGCGCCAGGGATACTACCTGTGCTATCCGGAATACAAGGCCAACCTGCCTTCCTTGCAGGCATTGCGCAACTGGCTTCTGCCCGCGGTCGCCTCGGGTGGTGTGCCGGATAAGCATTGCGAGCCTGACGCCGCGACCCAACCGGCCGTCAACCCCATGGCCAGCGGGGGCAAATCCAGCCCCGTGCCTGACCCGCATTAAAATAGCGTCATCATGTCGCTTAACACTACCAAAAAAGGCCGTATCGTCGTCGGCATGTCCGGCGGCGTCGACTCGTCCGTCACGGCCTGGCTGCTCAAGCAGCAGGGCTACGAGGTCATCGGCCTCTTCATGAAGAACTGGGAAGACGACGACGATTCGGAATACTGCTCCACCCGTCAGGATCTGCTGGATGCGGCCAGCGTCGCCGATCTGATCGGCGTCGAACTCGAAGCGGTGAACTTTGCCGCCGAGTACAAGGATCGCGTGTTCGCCGAGTTCTTGCGCGAGTATGCGGCCGGACGCACCCCGAACCCCGATGTGCTGTGCAACGCCGAGATCAAATTCAAGGCGTTCCTCGACCATGCCATGAGCCTGGGCGCAGACCACATCGCCACTGGCCATTACGCCCGTGTACGCCGGGTGGGCACCGAGCGCGCACCACGCTATGAGTTGCTCAAGGCGTTCGATGCGACCAAGGACCAAAGTTATTTTCTGCACCGGCTGAACCAGGCGCAGCTCTCGCGTACGCTTTTTCCGCTGGGTGAGTTGCCGAAGACGGAAGTGCGCCGCATCGCGCATGAAATCGGTCTGCCCAACGCTGCGAAGAAAGACTCCACCGGGATCTGTTTTATCGGGGAACGACCGTTCCGCGCATTTTTGAATCGCTATCTGCCGACCGAACCTGGCCGCATGATCACGCCCGAGGGGCGCAAATTAGGTACGCACCAGGGGCTGTCGTTCTACACCTTGGGACAGCGCAAGGGATTGGGCATCGGCGGCGTCAAGGGCAGTCAACGCGACGATGGCACTGCGGATGCCTGGTACGTGGCCAAGAAGGACATCCCGTCCAACACCTTGTATGTGGCGCAGGGCCACGATCACCCCTGGCTCCTCTCCCAGCAGCTTCAGGCGCAGGATGCCAGCTGGATAGCCGGCGTGCCACCCAACACCGGTGCTCTGGCGGCCAAGACGCGTTATCGCCAGCACGATGCGGCGTGCGCGCTGGCCGAGGCCGACGGCGACCGCTTTGCGTTGACGTTTGCCGACGCGCAGTGGGCGGTCACACCAGGTCAATCTGCGGTGGTTTATGACGGGGAGATTTGCCTGGGCGGCGGCATCATCGCGTAAAGCGGGCCGTGGCGATCATGCCGGCATTTCAGATGCCGGCGTTCAGGTGCCGGCGCTCAGGCGCCGACGTTCAGGCGCTGACGTTCAGGTGCTGGCGGGCGGGGTGGTATCGATGAACGATTGGCGCGTCGACACCTTGTCGAACAGCCGGCCAAGGTTGTCGTGCCCGGCACGCCAGTCCAGATCGGCAAATCGGAAATCGAGATAGCCCAAGGCGCAACCGACGGCCACATCGCCCAGGCTGTAGTTCACGCCCATGCAATACGCATGGTTGCCCAGGCTCAAATCCATTGCGTTCAGGCTGGCATCGATCTTTCCGTACTGACGTGCGATCCAATCCGAACTCTGTTGGGCGCTCGGCCGCTGCTTTTCCTTGACGATCGCCACGCACGCATCCAGGACGCCGTCGGCGATCGCTTCCCAGCACTTGACGGCCGCACGGTCGCGGCCGGGTTGCGGAATCAGACGGGCCACCGGCGACAACGTGTCGAGATACTCGACGATGACGCGGGAATCGAACAGGGCACCGCCGTCATCCATCAACAGGCAGGGGACTTTGCCGAGCGGGTTGTACGTTTGGATCTTGGTGTCGCTGGACCACACGTTCTCGAGTTCGAGCCGATAGTCGAGCTTTTTCTCAGCCATGACGATCCGTACTTTTCGTACATAGGGGCTAGTAAGAGAGCCGATCAGTTTCATGGAGTCTAAATCGTAGTCGGAAAGCGTCGAAAGTATAGCAGTAGGATACGTGATTAAACTGTCCGTGAGCGATTGTTTACCCGCACTGTTGCGGCCTGTTCGCAGTAAATTCCCGCCTGAATGCTAGAATTTCAGCCGTTTTTCATTCCTTTATCCTGTGTTTATCCCATGCAAACCGAACCTACTCTCAGCGCGCTCAATGCGCTCTCGCCGTTGGATGGACGCTACGCTTCCCGTGGCGATGACTTGCGCGGCCTGCTCTCGGAGGCCGGTTTCATGGCCCATCGGGTCGAGGTCGAAGTGGCATGGCTTATCGGTCTGGCCGAAGCCGGGCTGCCTGAGCTGGCCGCCTTCACGCCGGCCGCGCGCGATCGCCTGACGTCGTTGGTCACCAACTTCTCGGAAGCCGACGCCGCCCGCATCAAGGATATCGAAAAGGTCACCAATCACGACGTCAAGGCGGTCGAGTACTGGATGAAGGAAAAGGTCGCCGACGACGCCGAGTTGGCGCAGGCGGCTGAGTTCATCCATTTCGCCTGCACGTCGGAAGACATCAACAACACCTCGCACGCACTTATGCTCACGCGTGCCCGCGATCAAGTGATCGTGCCGCGCTTGCGCCGGATCCACGCCAGCCTGGTGCAACTGGCGCATGCTCAAGCCGAGCAGCCCATGTTGTCGCGCACGCACGGCCAGCCGGCTAGCCCGACCACCCTGGGCAAAGAGATGGCCAACGTCGCTGCGCGTCTGGCCCGTGCGTTGACGGCGATCGAAGCGGTGCAACCGCTCGCCAAGCTCAACGGCGCCACTGGTAATTACAACGCGCACGTTTCCGCATACCCCGAAATCGACTGGCCTGCATTCAGCGCCCGCGTGCTACAGGGTTTGGGTTTGACGCAAAACGAGCACACGATTCAAATCGAACCCCACGATTGGATGTCGGCGTTGTTTGACGCCGTTGCCCGGGCCAACATTATCGTGCTCGATCTCGATCGTGATATCTGGGGTTATATCGCGCTGGGCTATTTCAAGCAGCGTTTGAAGGAAGGCGAAGTCGGCTCGTCCACGATGCCGCACAAGGTCAATCCAATTGATTTCGAGAACTCCGAAGGCAATATCGGTTTGGCCAACGCCATGTTGCGTCATTTGGCTGACAAACTCCCGGTGTCGCGTTGGCAGCGTGACCTGACCGATTCGACCGTACTCCGCAATCTGGGCGTCGCCTTCGGTTATTGCCTGGTCGCCTGGGATGCCTGCCTGAAGGGATTGGGCAAGCTCGAAGTGAACGTTGCGGCAATCGATGCCGATATCGACGCCGCCTGGGAAGTGTTGGCGGAGCCTGTGCAAACGGTAATGCGCCGCTACGGGCTGCCGCAACCCTACGAGCAGCTCAAGGCGCTCACGCGCGGCAAGGGCATTACCGAAGACGCACTGCGTTCCTTCGTGGCGGGGCTGGATCTGCCCGCGGATGCCAAGGCGCGTTTGGCTGCCATGACGCCGCGCAGCTATGTGGGCTTGGCGGTATCGTTGGCGCGCGCCGTGTAAGCGGATCGAGAGCCGGCAGGAATAAAAGCGCGCCGGGGGGCGCGTTTTTATTGGGCAGAATTCCTACAGGATTAATACATTGTGGTGATAAGGGTTTATACGTATATATCGAAGTTTTCAGGAAATCGTCAATAAATATCGTTGACAAGTTTTTTGTTACTCGCCATAGTGTGCGCCAGGATTTTCAAGTGACGCGGTTATCGTTCAGTCTTGCTCCTTCCCGGTTCTAAGTTGTTCATTTTCCTCTCCTTGATGGTCTCGTTTGTCGAGTCTAGGCTCATTTATATAAATCAAGGAATTGGTATGGAAACCGGTATTGTTAAATGGTTCAACGCTGAAAAAGGTTTCGGCTTCATCGTCCCCGAAGGCGGTGGCAAGGATCTGTTCGCACACTTCTCGGAAATCCAAGGCGACGGTTTCCGCAGTCTGGAAGAGAATCAGCGCGTTTCGTTCGTGACGGCGCAAGGCCAAAAGGGCCCGCAAGCCACGAAGATCCAAGTGCTGTAATCGCATTTGCAAAAAAACCCGCCTAGGCGGGTTTTTTTATGCGCGCTCGATGTGCGACGCCCATTCCCCCTCAAAGCATTGCCATCAGCGCCTGTTTGAGAGCAGGAGAGAATACCGGCACCGTGTGCTGGATGCCCGAGCGATCGGTGCCCACTTTGAGCGTCACATGGGCCTGGCCAAAGATTTCCGGCGCCACGCCCACTTCGCCGTAGCGAGCAATGAGCGTGTCCACTTCGCCCTGCATGGTCGCGAGCCGTACCTCTGCATCCTCGACATCGATGCCGCCGGAACGCACGATGCCGTCCACGTTCGGTTTGAGAATGCGATCGAGATCGTCGATGAAAAAGGCGAGGGCTTTCTTGCCATGGCATCCCGGGCGCTGCCAGCCCCAGAGCGGGTCGGGGTCTCGATGCGTTACATTACGCGGTGCTGTCATGTGTGCGTTCCATACTTGATTGATTATTGCCTGCGCTGCGTTTCGCTCGCACTTCGGAAGACTTTATTGAAATTACACTATCTTTGCATTGCCTGTGTGTTGATCGTCGGCAGTGCGCTTGCGCTGGGCGTCGCGATGTGGGGCGAACGGCCCATCAGCCACATCGTCATGGGCATTATCGGCATCACGGTAATCTTTGCGCTTTCCTGCCTGGGGCGCGACGCGCCCGAGCATTCGCGTTAGCGGAAAACGCGCCCGCGCTTCGCACTCACTTTGCACACCATCGATCATCTGATTCGCCGGTAACTGCGCTGAGCACCGGCGTCCCGAGCCCGTCGGGCCGCAGCAACGCCGTCTCCGCGTGTGCTGTCGGTGAGATGATGTCAGTACGGTGCGCTCAAGCCGTAAGGATACGCGGCGTGGCCGGGGCCGGCACGCGCGTGGTATCGAAAAACAATGCTCGATCCAGATCTTCGGCAGGCAACGGCCGGGCAAAGAGATAGCCCTGTCCATAATGGCAACCGCGGGCTTTCAGGCCGGCGAGTTGATGCTGGTCTTCAATGCCTTCCGCGACCACTTCCATATTCAGGCTCAACCCCAAACCGATAATCGATTCGACGATCGAGATATCTTCAGCCCGTTGCACGAATGATTTGTCGACCTTGAGCCGGTCGATTGGAAATCTTCGCAAGTGCGCAAGGGACGCATAGCCGGTGCCGAAATCGTCCAGTGCGATGCCCACGCCAGCATTGTGCAATCGCTGCACCGTGGCCTGAACCGCGTCGGCTTCAGAGCCGATATACACGCCTTCGGTAACTTCGAGCATCAGCAGCGAAGGTGAGAGATGGGTGCGCGCCAGCATGTCCAGAATATCGTCAGCCAGGTTGCGATCCAGGAACTGGGCTGTCGCCAGATTGACCGACATGCGTCCGAAGTTCAAGCCGGCGTCGAGCCAGTTGCGCATCTGCGTCATTGCCGCGCGCAGCGCGAAGCGGCCGAGTTGCGGTCCGATGACGGGATCGTTCAACGCCGCCATGAACGACGCTGGCGCAATGACGCCAAGCACCGGGTGCACCCAGCGCATCAAGCCTTCAAACCCGGCAAGCCGGTGGGTGCGCAGATCGATGATGGGCTGGTAGAAGAGTTCGAACTCATTGCGGTCCAACGCGTCGCGCACATCCCGCAGCAACTGCACGCGGGCTTCGATCTGCTCCAGCATGGGCGGCTTGAACCGCAATGCTCGGCCGGTGCCCTGCGTTTTGGCGTGGCTCATCGCGATATCGGCGTTTTTCAGCAACGATTCGGCGGTGGCGGCATCGTCCGGCGCTACCGCCGCGCCGATACTCACCGTCATGGGATAAGTGCTCCCTTCGTACACCAGTGGCGCCGCCATCACGGCCTGCAGCAGATCCAGCTCGTTGGTCAGCACATCGTCGTCTGCCGATGCCGAGGTCAAGATGGCGAATTCATCGCCTCCCAGTCGCGCAACCGAGTGCGCGTCGGGAAAGGCGGCTTTCAGGCGTCGGCCGATATCGACCAGCATGCGGTCGCCTACATGGTGGCCCAGTGTGTCGTTGATGTCCTTGAATTGATCGACATTGATCATCAGCATCGCGACCCGCATGCCGTATTGCAAACGGTCTTGTAGTGATAGCTTGAATGCCGCGCGGTTGGAGAGCCCGGTCAGGGCATCGGTATATGCCAACTCATGCAGCTTGCGCGTCGAGTCGCGCTGTGCCGTGATGTCCTCGACGGCGCCCAGCACACGGCTCGGCCGGCCATGTTCCACATCGGTGGTCGCCAGCACCCGGATCCAGCGTCGGCGGCCATCCGGGCGCACGATCTCGCGGATGGCGTCGTACTTCTGGTTTTTCTTCAGAAGCCGATCGGTATCCGCCAGGGCCGCACGGCGCGATTCCGCGGTGTAGAGACTGTTGAGCAGGGTGTCGCACGTGAGACGCGCGTGCTTGGAAACGCCAAAGATTTCGCACACCTGGTGGCTCAATGTGAGGCGATCCAGCGCGATGTTGTATTCCCACCCGCCGGCTTGAACCAATTGTGCGGTTTGTTCGAGCAGGGCCTCGCGCCGATCGATCAGACGGAGGCGCTGGAGGCTTTGCAATTGGCGCGCGACAATCCGGGCGAAGCGCGCGAGCGCCACCTGATCGTCATCATCGAATGTTCGGGGGGTGTGGCCGATCAGACAAAATGCGCCGATGGCAGTGCCATCATCCAAGATCAATGGAGCGCCGGCATAAAACTGGATATGCGGTTCGCCGGTCACGAGCGGATTGTTGGCGAAGCGTGGGTCGATGCGCGCATCGTTCACGACCAAGGTCTGGCGCTCAGCCACAGTGACGTTGCAGAATGCCTGCTCCCGCGGAATCTCGAACGCGACCACACCTGATGTCGAATAGGCGTGCTGCACGTCACTGCGCAGCAACGTGACGCAAGCCGTTCTGATGCCAAAATGTGCGCTTGCCAGATCGCACACGTCGTCCAGCCCCGTGTAGCCTGATGGCGACAAATCGAGGTCGAGCAGAAATTCCAACCTGGCGGTTTCTTCATCGACCTGGGGAAATAGCTGAGCTCGGAGCATGAACGAGGGAGGTTATTCGATTCGGCAGCAGCAATCGCGAAGCGGTTGCCGCCGGGCAAACTGACTGGGCAACAAGCCTCGGGCAGCACGCTCAATCGATATTAACGGCTCCAACTCGCAAGAAAAAACGAAATTGCGAGAAATTGATGCAAGGGATGTAACCCTGTTTGTGCAGTCCGACAGGCGCCGTTCAGGGAGAGGGCGTCGAATGCGGTAGCGCTAATCTGTAGATAGGGCTTCAACAGTCATACCTGCTGCGATCGGGGGGTGAAACAGCTGATCAGGGCTACTACAGCTTGCGCTGCGGCCTGATGCCAAACATTGCCATCTCAAGCACGGTTCGTTGCAATGCAGCACATTCCTGCTGCACCGGCATCGCTATTGCTACAGGGCAGTCAAATTTGCACGGATTTCGGCTACAGTTGCCCCGATTTTGTCGTTTCATCCCGTTTTCAGGTATCGACCTCATGCGTCACGCTTCGCTGCACTACAAAACCTTCCTCTGGCTGCTCGTGATCGTCACGATTGCATTCGCCTGGGTGCTGCAGCCCTTTTTCGGCGCGGTCTTCTGGGGCGCATTGCTTGCCATCATTTTTTACCCGCTTCAGCGTCGGCTGCTGAAGGCGTTCGGTGGCCAACGACGTACGCTGGCCGCACTGGTCACGCTGCTTATCGTGCTCCTGCTCGTGATTCTTCCGTTGACTGTTGTGACCGGTGCCTTGGTGCAGGAAGGCGCATTGATCTTCCAGCAAATCAAATCGGGTGAACTCAACTTCGGCCAGTATTTCGAGCAGATCATGTCCGCCTTGCCCAGCGGCGTGCACTCGCTCTTGTCGCGCTTCGATATCAGCGACATGGCCAGCCTGCAAGACAAGCTGTCGCAGGGCGCGATGCAGGGCAGTCAGTTTGTCGCCACACAGGCGCTGAGCATCGGTCAGAATACGTTCGAATTCGTGATCAGCTTCGGCATCATGCTGTATCTGCTTTTTTTCCTGTTGCGCGATGGCCCGGAACTCGCTCGCCGCATTCGTATCAGCATTCCGTTGAGCGATGAGCACAAGCATCATCTGCTGTCGAAGTTCACGACCGTCGCGCGTGCCACGGTGAAGGGCAATGTCGTCGTGGCACTCACGCAAGGTGTTCTTGGCGGGATCGCGTTCTGGGTGCTGGGCATTCAGGGTGCGTTGCTGTGGGGCGCTCTCATGGCGTTCCTTTCACTGCTGCCCGCCATCGGCGCAGGTCTGATCTGGGCGCCAGTCGCGATCTACTATCTCGTGTCGGGCAACATCCTTGAAGGCCTCGGGCTGATCGCCTATGGCGTGGTCGTCATCGGTTTGGTAGACAATATCCTGCGCCCGATCCTTGTGGGTAAGGATACGAAGATGCCTGATTACGTCGTGCTGATCTCCACGCTCGGCGGCATGGGCATTTTCGGTATCAGCGGCTTCGTGATCGGCCCTGTCATCGCTGCGATGTTCATGGCCACGTGGGACCTGTTTACCTCGATTCGCGAACCGGAGCGTGCACAGCGATAAGTTCTGTGCTATAGTTCATTTCTCAGACGCGGGGTGGAGCAGTCTGGCAGCTCGTCGGGCTCATAACCCGAAGGTCGTAGGTTCAAATCCTGCCCCCGCAACCAAATTTCAAAGAGGCTCGCGCAAGCGGGCCTTTTTGTCGTCTGCGCGCATTTTGGTCATTGCGCTCTGCCGTTGCGCGCCACGTCGTACCTAAATGTTGCCCATATTCGGCAAATTCGGCAAATTGGTGACAGATTCAACGAACTGTTGCGCGGTTGCGCTGATAGGCATGAACGGTGCGATCTCCTCTGCATCAATCAATACTTAGGAGATCGTTATGAAGACCCGTCAATTTCTCTGTGCCGCTATTGTTGGAACGCTGCTGTCGACCGGCGCTGTCATGGCGCAACCGCGTATGAAGGGCGACGTGACATCGTCGCCTTCGAATACGCCCAACGACACGACCGCCACACCGCCGAACATTGCCGTGCCGGCAGACCGTTTGCCGCCGGCCCCGAATCAACGCAATATGCGTGAACATGATCGTATGTCGCATGCTGATCGGGACTACGATCGCCGCGGTGTGAACATCGGTGAACCGGGTAGTCGTTATCCCAACAGCGGTGCGCAATAACGCGCTGCCGCCACTGCATGAAAGCCGCGAGCCATCGCGGCTTTTTTTTTTCGTGCTGGGCCTGACGGAAAAGCGATCGCGCGCCGACGAACGCCGTGATCACCCGCGAATTGCAGGGTTTCGTCGCAAGCCTCATACTCCTTGGCATACCCGGAATAGCCCGCATGCAAACGCAGCTTTGCGTTCGAAATGCGGTTGGGGCGTCACGAGCGGTATGGGCATGGATAGATTGAATGCGAGCGAATTGCGCTTGCAAAACGATGTTGCGGCGGTAGGCCGGCTCGATTCGGTTCCGACAATTCTGAATATAGTGTGTCGATCGACCGGGATGGGATTCGCCGCGGTTGCACGCGTGACTGACGAGCGCTGGATTGCCTGTGCTGTAAACGACGCAATCGGCCTCGGGCTATCCGCTGGGGGCGAACTCAAACTCGAAACCACGATTTGCGACGAAATCAGAGGTCATCGACAGCCGGTCGTCATTGACCACGTGGCATCCGATCCGTCATATCGCGAGCATCACACGCCCGTGATGTACGGATTTCAGAGTTACATTTCGGTACCCATATACCGCGCCAATGGCGAACTCTTCGGCACATTGTGCGCGCTGGATCCGCACCCCGCCAAAGTCAATACTCCCGCGACGATCGTCATGTTCACGTCGTTTGCAGATTTGATCGGTGCGCAGCTCGATGCGCAGGATCGTGCGGCAGCAAGCGAATCCGCGTTGGCGGAAGAACGCAAGAATTCAGAACTGCGTGAGCAATTCATTGCCGTCCTGGGCCATGATTTGCGTAATCCGCTGGCATCGATCGATGCGGGTGCCAAGCTGTTGCGCCGTCGGGCTGCGGACGACAGAACGCTTTCGATCGTGACGTCGATGGAGCGCAGCGTAGGTCGGATGGCGAACCTGATCGACAACGTGCTCGACTTCGCTCGTGGGCGGCTTGGCGGCGGCTTGATGTTGAACTGCGACGATAGCGAGCCGCTCGAGCCCGCGCTTCACCAGGTCGTGGCGGAACTGCAATCCGCCTGGCCCGAGCGCCGCATCGACACGTCCATCGATCAACTGGGCGCCGTGTATTGCGACCGGCCGCGATTGGCACAGTTGCTGTCGAATTTATTGGGCAATGCATTGACGCATGGATCGAGCGATGCGCCGATCGTCGTCGAAGCGTATCGATTGGATGACGTTCTGCATCTGGCGGTGGAAAATGCCGGGGCACCGATACCGCCCGCAACGATAGAGCGCTTGTTTCAACCGTTCTTCCGCGCGTCGGCTGCGCCTGCCCAGCAGGGCTTGGGCCTGGGTTTATATATCGTGTCTGAAATCGCCCATGCGCATGGCGGCACGTTGTCGGTGGTCTCCGACGATCACGTCACACGTTTTGCGTTGACGATGCCGGCAATCAGTGCAGAACCTTGTCGATTGCCTTAGCCAGGCGATCCAACGTAAATGGCTTGGTCAACATGGCCGTTGCCGCGTCGAGATTCAAGTTTGTGCCGTAGAACTCGGGCGCATAGCCGCTCACGAAAAGAATCGGCAAGTCGGGTTGGAGTTCGCGCGCCTTGCGAGCCACCTCAATGCCGCTCATCCCTGGCATTCTGACATCGGTGATCAAAAGATCGACTTCTCGCCCAGCCGTGAGAAAGGCGAGGGCGCGCACGCCATTCTCGGCTGACACTGCCGAATAGCCCAGTTCGGCCAGAAATTCGACAAGCAAATCGAGAATTAACTCTTCGTCGTCTACGGCAAGTACCGTGATCTGGCGGGCGGCGCTTTCTGAATGCATTGTCGAAACCTATGGAAACTGCGGCTGAAAGCGCTGCGCAGCAAGTGGCGAGCCTTAAGAGAGAAATGCCGGAGCCGGCAATGATACCGGCAAAACCATCCAACACGATCTCCCTGATGCCTCGTCAGCGATTAGCCGATGATCGATCCCTGTCTTCCGGTATCAAGCCACTTGATAAATATCCTCGAAATTTTCCACACTTTCCGAATTTGCCGATTTATAGTGAAGTCTTATTTCAGGGGCCTACATGATGCTTCGGCGATTACGTGTGAAGGACGAGATGATCAGTGTGCAAGTTGGGCAGCTCAATCCCCACCGATTTGTGTGGGAGATCATGGTGTCCGCCGTGGGCACGTCGGAGGCGCGCACAATGTGGGGCGGCGTTTTCCCCACTCGGGCCGGTGCGATCGTCGAAGGCTTGGCGCAGCACGATGCCATGTGCAAGGCCAAGCTCGGCGCGCTGCAGGTTCAGCAGGCGCTTTAGCGGGTGGCGCGCAGCCACTAGACCGATGGGACGGACGGCGTTCCACAGCGAGGATGGGAGTCTGCAACGGCTTCGAGTTGCGCAACGGTTTTTTTACGTGCTATTATCGCGTTCTTCGGTACTCGCGTGATTGAGCGAACGCTCAAACGCCGGGATCTGAAAGGCGCATTAGCTCAGCCGGTTAGAGCGACGGAATCATAATCCGCAGGTCCCCTGTTCGAATCAGGGATGCGCCACCAAGAATACAAAGGCCTCCAAGCGATTGGAGGCCTTTTTCGTTTTCCGCAAATACAGGTTAGTTCCGCAAAACCTCACTTGGTGGGGGTGGACTTGCTGCCGCGCCTGTTACGGACATAGCCTTCGGTCATGCTGACAGACGTGTGCCCGAGCTGTCTCTGAGCCTGACGAATATCGCCAGAAGTCTCGGTTTTATCCGTACCGGCCTTGGCGCGTAGATCGCGACATTGGGCAAAGCGTCGGCGTTCAATGAGGGCAGTCTATGCAGTGAGGCGACGTAACACTAATCACGGTTTTTTATGGATTGATATAACGCGCAGGGGGTCCATTGAGTCCCGCCCCGGACAAGTGTCCAACAGGTCGACGTATCGGGCTCGCGTGCGTACATGACCGATCTGTCATAAGGGCCGATAGGGCTCATCAAAAGCAGACAATTTCTTTAATGTCATCAGCGGGGCTTCATGGCGCATGCTGAGTGATGACCAGCCGCAGTTTTCTTCCGGATCATGAGTTTGCTGACAGGCTACTGCGAGACATTGCAGAAGGGTTTAAAGCATCCCAGGAAGTCGCTTTTCGAGGGCAATAATCTCCCGCTTAGACTTGCGGTGTGTGCTGACTTAGCGCCTCTACCACCCGAAGCGCGGCTTGGCTGACATAAGGCTTGGTTCGAAAGCTGACGACAAATCGTCGAACTGCCCACGGTTCTGCCAGCGGAATTAGCTGCACTCCCCAATAGTCCGCCATTGGCGCCACAACTTCGCGTGGAATCACGCTGACTCCCAAACCGGCCGCCACCGCCCGCGCAACGCCTTCAAAGCTGTGAATTTCGATTCGGGGCGAAAAAGTCTTACCCGCGACGGCCGCATGCCGACGTAAGACAATCTCCATCATGCTCCCAGGCATGGCGCTCACGTAATCAAATCCGAGTACGTCAGTAAACCGTACCTGTCGCAGTTTGCTCAGTGGATGCCCGGGCGTTGTGATGACGCATGCGTGGTCTTCACGGTACGGCAACGTGTCGAGTCCAGACAAATCTGCGGCATCCCAACATACGCCAATGTCTGCGGCCCCCTCGCGCACATGCCTCACCATTTCAGCAGTGGGCACCCCTTCCAATCGGATTTTTAGCGTCGGGTATTTGTGCAGGACCGGTATGAGGTCCTCAGGCAGCACCTTAGGAAGCACTGCCAGACTGGCCAAAATTCGCACGCTCCCTTCGCCACCATCGGCCATGGCACCCATAGCAGAGCGCATTCTTTCAATGCTTGCGAGCACTTCACGCGCATGTCGAGTCAGCGCTTTGCCCGCCTCCGTCGGTTCCATCCCCTTGGGGCCGCGACGCAATAACGGCAATCCAATCAGTTGTTCCAAAGCGGCCATACGTTTGCTTACCGCAGATGGCACTGTGGATTCTCGCTCGGCACTGCGCTGGATGCTTCCCTCTTCGCATACAGCGAGGAACAAGCGAAGCGAATAAGGATCAAAATCGGCGGCCATTAGCTAAATTCCAATTGGGAAATTACACTCCACAAAGTATCACCTAGATCCCGCTCTGGAAATTTAGAATCTCCGAACAACTATGATATCGGAGACAACAATATGCCTTTCCTACGCAGCTTGGTCACCGCCTGTGCGGTGGTGGCAGTGGGCAATACTTTATCCCCCCCGGCAGCAGCCGAGTCCCCCTTTCCAAGCAAGCCCATAACGCTCGTCGTGCCCTTCGCAGTCGGGGGCAGCGCGGACATTCTTGCCCGGGAACTGGCGGCCACCGTCGAAAAAGAACTCAAGCAGCCTGTTGTCGTCGACAATCGCTCCGGCGCTGGCGGCATGGTTGGTGCCGGATATGTCGCCAAGGCGGCGCATGACGGCTATACCCTTCTATTGGCGACCGATAGCCTGTATGCCATCAACCCGATGCTGTATGGCCGCCAGGCCGAGGAATCAATGGCAGCGCTCACCCCAGTCGTTCATCTGGTCGAAGCGCCGCTCGTGATCGTGGTCAATAATGAATCCCCCGCGACTGACTTTCCCAGCTTTCTGACGTGGGCCAAAGGCAGCCCCGTGCCGCTGAGCTACGGAACGCCGGGTATCGGCACGGATCATCATCTCCTGGGCGAACTGATTGCCAACAGGGCGAATGTTGCGCTTAACCATGTTCCATATCGCGGCGCAGGCGCCGCACTGGGAGATATTGCCGGCAATCAGATCAACGCACTGATTACGTTGACCAGTACGGCACAACCCCTGCTCGATTCAAAGAAGGTCAAAGTGATCGCCGTTGCTTCTTCGCGGCCAGATCCGGCTACGCCCGGCGGGTCGATTATCAGCCAGACGTTGCCAGGCACTGACATGGTGGTCAGCTACAGCCTGATGGCTCCTCGGGGCACCCCAACGCAAGTCATCGACATGTTGAACGCTTCCTTTGGAGCAGCGTTAAGGTCACCCAACGTGCAGAACAAGCTTGGCTCACTGGGGCAGTCTCCAACGGGCGGGACAGTTAAAGAATTTGCGGAACGTATGCGTACAGAACGGGCTCAACGCGAGGGCGTCATCCGCAACGCGAATTTGACATTGACTGAATCGGGGAATTGAAACGTATGAACGATCTACATTTTGACGGAAGAATACTGTTTCTAAGCGAAGACCCAGCTCTGCTGGTCCGGCAGATGCACGGCGAAGACTTGACGTTAGAAGAAGCCGGTAAGCTCCGCGACGATGTTTCCACCGACGAAATCACTCCCGGCTGGACTTGTTTCTATGTTGACGAAACCCTCGGTAAGTACCCATATGTTGGCCTGACATGTGGCGGGGAACGTCCCATCACGCCGAATGGCGTCAAGCGGGGTGGATTCTCTGTCACTGTTGCAGGAACGAGATATGGCAAAGGCTCCTCGCGCGAAGCAAGCCCTTTTGCTGAACAGGCCGCCGGTATACGGTTGGTTATCGCGCAGAATTTCGAAAGGATATATCGGCAAAACTGCCACAACCTGGGAATCTACACATCGACCGATTTTGGATTGATCGCGCGCATCCGTGCGAACGAGTCAATTCCACTTGATGATCTGATTCAAGGCTTGGACCCGGTGACGGCTGACATTCTGCGTTGCGGGGGCCTATTCAATTACACCAAAGCGCGGGCGAGTGGGCTCGTTGTGCTAGAGAAAGCACCGGCGGCCAATCGGCCATTGACCTATATTGAGAAGATTATTGCGAGGTCTGCGCGTGTTCCTGCACATGCTGTAGGAGCATTGCCCGAGACCGTGTTCGTGCGGGCCGACTGGCGCTATTCTCATGATTATGTCACCGGCATGTGTGCGTCCTTTCTAAAGAAGCACCAGGGCGACGACGCCCAGTTGGTGGATGTAGACTCAATAAAATGCTTTGCCGATCACCTGGTTTACCTTCCCGTTTCCATGAGCCCGGAGAAGCGAGAACTTGGGCTACTCGACGCTGCTATGGCGATGGGTGCGATGCAGGAGGCATTCTGTAAACGTTACGGGGTGCGCCTGCATGGATTATCCAGCAGCGGCACTGGATCAGAAGGAATCTGCCATTCAATAATGTCCGAGCAATATGTCTTGCCCGGCCAGATTGCAATTGGTACCGACTCTCATACGCCCCATTGCGGCGCGATGGGCGCGTTTGCGTTCGGAATCGGTGCGACCGACATGGCCAACGCTTGGCTGACCGGGGACGTCCGGGTTTCGGCCCCAAAAACTTGCAGAGTCCGTCTTAACGGAAGTCTGCGGCACCATGTCGACGCCAAGGATATCGTCCTGCATCTGTTGCAGCTTCCCGAGATCAAAAATGGATCACTCGTTGGTCATGTCTTTGAATATCAGGGGGATGCCATCGCCGATTTATCAACGGATGCGCGCGCGACGTTGACTAATATGGTTGCGGAAATCGGCGGGCTGACTGGGATCGTCGAACCTGACAACGAAACCGTGCGATTTCTCAGCGAACGGCGTGGCGTTCACTTCAAACTAGAGGATTGGATGTGCAGCGACGAGGGCGCTCATTATGCAGCCACGATCGACGTAGACTGCTCAATGCTTGAAGCCATGGTCGCGCAACCGGGAGACCCTGGAAATGGGATCGGTGTATCCACGCTAGTAGAGGATGTCGCCATCGACATTGCGTACGGAGGATCATGTACTGGAGGAAAATACGAGGACATTTCTGCGTACTACGAGGTCCTGAAGTGGGGCGAAGAGCAAGGCATATCTTTGAGCAACGGGGTCCGCTTCTTCCTTCAGTTTGGAAGCCAGGATGTAAGAAGGCGCAGCGAGGCTGCTGGAATGCTTGATGTCTTTGAGCGCATGGGTGTCGAGCTGGTGGATCCGGGTTGCGGAGCGTGTATTAATGCTGGCCCCGGCGCGTCACGTTCTCAGGAGCAGGTTACGATCAGTGCGATCAACCGGAACTTTCCCGGGCGATCTGGCCCAGGTGCATTATGGTTAGGAAGTCCCTCAACTGTTGCCGCAAGTGCTCTAGCAGGCCGGATCGTAGGGTTCGAGCAATTAAAGGCCCAATCAACTACCGCGGGAGAAAGATGTGCTTGAGCTGATCGCCCTGATCAGCATTACCAAAAGCCTCCTCGTCACAGCATAGTGTTCCTATCGGCCGGCGGCGAGATCCGCCGCCAAATTGATGGTCCCCCGCGTTTCCACCACTTGCCGATGGTCTGACGCAAGAACTAATCGAGCGCCACGGAGAGGTAGTGCCGAGCTTTGTGCCCGTTTCAAAGCAAGGGTAGCTGAATGCTGTCTTCACTTAACCAAATGCTGCCTTCATCGACCAATGGCAATGCTAGCTGTGGCGCAAGGGCCTTAAGGTAGCGTGAAGATCAGTCGGCGGATCCGTACGGCGAGCGCCGCCGGCCGGCGCGACCGCACGGCACAGGCGGTGTTGCGCCTCCTGGCGTCCGCAAGTCCCATCCGTTGACCAGAGTTGCCTGATGTGCCTACGATCAAGGAGCAGGGCTTCCCGATCGAGATCGATTTCGTGGCTGGGGGTGGCGGTACCTAAGGGGACGCCGGCGCCAACCGTAAAAGTGCTGGAACAGGCTACTCATCGGATGCGAGAAACAGCGCTGCATTGGCGATATCCCAAGGACTACCTTGACGTCCCATGGGACATCGTGCGTCTCTAAGTTTGTGGCCTTCCAATGCAGCCGCTTCGCATGGATAGAGTGCGTCAGCATGTGGTGTCCGTATCATCCCAGGGATGATGCAATTGCAGCGCACTTGCTCCGCCGCAAATTGACGAGCGATCACTCGAGTCATGTGATTAACGGCTGCTTTTGCGGTGCTGTAGGAAAGGAACTGCATTGGGCTCCACTTAAGGCTCGCGGTCGAAGAGACGTTGCTGATTGACCCTGCACCTCGTGATCTCATTAGCGGTAGGAAGGCACGCGCCGTTGCCATTGATGCTCGTACATTGACAGTCATCAATCGGTCCCAGTCGTCGTCCTGAACCTCCAACAAGTCACCCTGAATTTCGATGCCCACATTGGTGTGCAGAACGTCAATTCCTCCATAGCTTTTAGCGACCTGCTGAGAGACGGCATCTATTTGTCCTGAATTGGTGGCGTCGAGCTCAATCGCTTCCGCGAGCCCACCTTCGGAACAAGTTCTTTGTGCTGTCTCTTGAGCCACCGCTAGAGATCTGTCAGCGCAGATAACTGATGCGCCCTCTTGGGCAAACCGAATCGCAGCGGCGGCGTCATTCCCAAGCTGACCTGCAATCGAAAATGTATTCTTCAGTGTTCCTGCGCCAACGACAAGCGCGACTTTCGATGCTAAGCGCATAGCTGATGGGCTCCTGAATCAGCCGCGGGTGAACTCAGCGCGGCCTTTCCATCTTGAAGCAACGCACGCGCCACCAAGAATACAAAGGCCTCCAAGCGATTGGAGGCCTTTTTCGTTTTTCCGCAGGAAATGACACGGCTTGGTTCGGAGAGATCGTCGATGTCTCCGTTCGCCCAGAAAGATCGCCAATCTCCCGACCACCAGATCGCTCCAAGGTACGAAGACGATCTGTCCAGCGCGATCGAAACGCCGATCAGACGGCTCGCGCCAGTCGAAGTCCCGAAAACTGCCATCGCACGGCCGTGGGAAAGAAGTTCCGATACGTCGCACGAACATGGCTGCGCGATGTGACGCATGAGCCGCCACGAAGCACGTACTGGTTGCACATGAACTTGCCGTTGTATTCGCCAACGGCCCCGGTGGCGGCCGCAAAACCAGGATACGGCTCGTAGGAACTGCTCGTCCATTCCCACACATCGCCAAACATCTGGCCAGGGCCGGTCACGCCGGTCTGTGCGACGGCAGGACGGGGGTGCAGGAATCCTGACTCCAATAAGTTCGCCTGAGGTGATGCGACCGCACTGGGCTGACATCTGGCGGCCCATTCCCACTCGCCTTCTCGCGGCAATCGGCCTCCCGCCCAGCGCGCGAACGCGTCGGCCTCGAAGTAACTGATATGCGTGACCGGTGCCAGCGGATCGAGGTCTTCGATGCCGAACAGGGTGAACGCGTGCCAATCGTCGCCCGCGCCATCCCAGTACATGGGTGCGCGCCAACCTTCGCGGTTGATTACGTCCCACCCTTCGGAAAGCCATAATTCCGGCCGGCGATAGCCGTCGTCCTGCATGAACGCCAGATATTCCTCTTGGGTGACCAGACGGTTCGCGAGTTGATAGGGCTGCAGCAGAATGTCGTGACTGGGTGATTCGTTGTCGAACGCAAAACCCTGCACGTCATGACCGATCCGGACGATGCCCCCTTCATACGACGTCCAGCCGGGCAGCATGCCGATCATGCGCGTATCTTCCGTCGGCGCTTGCGAACGATAAGCAGGCTTTAGCGGGTTGCACGACAGCATGTGTTTGACATCGGTCAGGATCAACTCCTGATGCTGCTGCTCATGATGCAGGCCCAGTTCCAGCAGGTCCTGCAGGCCCGCATCCTGCCCCGGCGTGCGTGACAGCAAGTCTCCGATGGCAGCATCCACATGCGTCCGATATTTCAAGACGTCGTCGAGACTGGGGCGCGTCAACAATCCGCGGTGAGGGCGGGGATGCTTTTCACCTACGGCGTTGTAATAGGAATTGAAAAGCACGCGAAAGGGTTCGCTGAACGGGCGATACGTGGGGTCGAACGCGCACAAAATGAACGTTTCGAAGAACCAAGTGGTGTGCGCCAGATGCCATTTGACAGGGCTGGCGTCCGGCATTGACTGGACCTGGCAGTCCTCCGGACTGAGATCTGCCGCCAGCGCGCGCGATGTGTTGCGCACGGCCATAAATCTATTCAGCAGCATTGCGCGTCGATCGGTTGAGGAAGCGGCGGTAGCCGCAAGACTGAGCGTATCCATGGTGTGATCCTGGCAATATTTCACGCGACCGCCGCAAACACTGAAAACCATTCTTTGCTGTCGGTCCAGTGTGAAATCTGCTTGAAGCCAGCCTCACGCAGCATGCGCGCGAAGTGTTCCGGCTGATATTTATAAGAGCTTTCGGTGTGTATCGTCTCGCCCTGTTCGAAAACGCGTTCGCCGTCGGGCAATTTAACTTTAAGGCGGTGCAGTGCTTCGAGGTGCATTTCGATCCGCGACTCAGTCGTATTGAAGACCGCACGATGGGCCCAGTCCTGGATATCGAAGTTGCTGCCCATCAATCTGTTGGCGTGACGCAGCACATTCAGATTGAAGGCCGCCGTGACGCCCAGCGCATCGTCGTACGCGGGCTCGAGAATGGCTGCGGACTTGACGCGATCCACGCCCAACAGCAGTTTGCCGCCCGGGCCGCAGGCGTCATGGATGCGCTTGAGCATGTCGTGGGCTTGCGCAACGTTCAAATTGCCGATGCTCGATCCGGGATAGAAAAACAGGCGTTCGTCCGGCCGCACTTGCTTGGGCAGTGCAAGCGTCTGGAAGAAGTCGATGCCAACACCCACAATATCTAGTTCGGGATACAACGCCGCCACGCGCATGACCGATGTCTTCAAATAATCGACCGAGATATCAACCGGCACGTATTGCTCAGGCTGCAAGCGATCAAAAAGCCGCTGGGCCTTCACGCAGTCGGCGGCGCCCAAATCGATCATGGTCTGCACGCGACCGACAGACTTGGCGATCTCCTCGCCGTGCATGTCGAATATCTCGCGCTCGCATCGTGTAGGGTAGTACTCAGGCACCTGAGTGATCGCGTCGAATAGACAGGATCCGAGCGCGTCGTACAGAAACTTTGGATTGATCTCGGCTTGAGCCCGCCGCAATCCCGATACAAGTTCCTGTTTGCTGTCCGAAGTGCTTTCGGAATGCAACTGGTAGAAGGCACTTCGAGTGCCGAGGGGACTTTGCTGTAGTAGGGACATGGGCCGATTTCCTAGGATCGAGGCGTGATCCGGGCAAGATTCATTCCCATGAAATGAAGGCTGCTCTGAAATAGTGGTTTACGGGTCGTTGCCAACGCTCAATACGAACGGCGCCACGACACCCCACAATGAAGTCCCAGATACAAATAGGAGAGTCCACGATGAACAAGCGTTCGCAACGTAGGCTGATCACCAAGCAGAAAGCTCGGGTCGTGAACAGTTTTCATGATCTCGTCGACAGTTCCGAGGGACTGCTGCGTACGACGGCCAGCTACACGGGCTCCGAGATTGAAGATGCCCGAGCGCGACTGCGCGAGCAGCTTCGTCATGCACGGGGTGTGGCGGCCGACTGGGAAGGGACTGCACGCGATCGTTATCAGCGCGCCTCGACCATGACGGACGCGTATGTTCATGATAATGCGTGGAAATCGATTGGCGTGGCTGCGTTGTTCGGCGTGCTGATCGGTGCCTTGGTCGTAGGTGGCTCGTCGAGTGACGAGGACTGATCGGCTCAGTATCGAGCGCCGCTTGCTTACCAGCGGCGCTCGGTTGAACACCCTTTGACGTTCGAGCTGACAATCTGAAGACTTGGACAACCCTTAGCAGGAGTGCCTTATGACCGTCGTCGTCGCAGCACGATTCGAAAGTTTTCCTACCGCAGATAGCGCCGCACATGTGCTGTTTGCCGAGGGCTTTCGTGAGGACGCGGTCAATATCTTCTACGTCAATGCAGATGGCGTGAAGACGAAGCGCGTCATCTCGGACGACGACGCTGCCGAGAACCCCAATGGATTTTCGGCACGCTATGGTCCACAGGCCAGCGTGTCGGGTCTGGGAATGATGGGGGCTGTGCTCGGTGCAGGCGTGGTACTTACCTTCGAGGGGAGTGGCTTAGTGATGCTCGCCTGTGCGGCGGTGGGGGCATTTTTGGGTTCATGGGTAGGCATCCTCGGCTTCGCGCGTAGTCAGGCGACGTCGACTGCCGCAGCGCGTCGAGCACACGGTGTGTTGCTCACGGCACAAGTCGATCCCGATGAGGAAGATATGGTAGCCGGCCTGCTGCGCGACGCCGGCGGGCTGGATGTCGAGCGTGCACGGGGGCGGTGGCGCCACGGTCGCTGGACTGAAAATGATGCCCACCCGCGGCAGACGTCTTCAACGACGCGTTCTACCCCCTTCGCGGCGCATTGATGCGCCGTTTTTTATGGGTGTTCTTTTCGAGAGACCCGCCATGTGATCGGCAACACTAACGCCGGCTTTGTAGGCTCCCCGCATGATGGGCAACGGTGACGTTGGCTTCGTGGTCTTGCCACGTGATGGGCAACGGTGACGATGGCTTCGTGGTCTTGCCACGTGATGGGCAACGGTGACGATGGCTTCGCGGCTCGCCACGAAAACGACCCTAGCAGGCACGCCGCTTGCAAATCACTGGCCGTTTTTACAGCGGCTCGTCGTCAGCGTGACGGCAGGTCTGGCAGCAATTCAGTGAGGATGGTATGACCCAAAACGATAAGAAAGCCACACCCCCTGCCAAGTCCGGCGCAACGGATGGGTCCGACGACACGCAGCGCGAGGGCCCGGCGACAATGCCGCAAGGGCTCGATGATGCCAAGCAGTGGGACGACGTGGCAGCAGAACCTGGTTTTCAGAAGGGCGACCAAGGTGGATACCGCGGTCATTACGACGAAACCAAATTCGAAGAAACTGAGGCGCGCCACTTTCCTGATACCAAAGATGAAGCGGCGTCCAAAGGCGCGGAAAAGAAACCGAGCCAGCCCGTAAAGCAAACGACGAAGGAATCGGAGGCCGCCGCGGATGAAAATCGCGATCGCAGCCGCGATGTCACTGGAACGCAAAAGAAGTCTTCCTGAGCGCGATGGGTAGCCGTCGTATTCAGCGCACGCTGGCCGGCTTGGCCAGCGTTTTGTTGTGTGCCATGCTCGGTGCATGCGCAAGTCTGCCCGATGTCGAGCGCCTGAGCGCGCAACGTGAGCGCGTGCGCGTCGCTACGCAATCCGGCGAAATGTCGAAAGCGCGCAGTGCGCAAACCATTGCCACGCTGGATGGGAAAGAGGAAGGGTTCCTCGCGCGTCATCTTGCGGTAGAGCAAGCCATCAGCGGCGCGCCATTGATTGCCGGCAACGCAACGCAGATACTCAAGGATGGGCCCAGCACCTATCAAGCGATGCTCGCTGAGATCCGCCGCGCACGGTACTTCATTCACATGGAAAGCTATATTTTCGACGACGACGCCGTCGGGAATTTCTTCGCCGATGAGTTGATCGCCAAGCGGCGCCAGGGGGTCGATGTTGCGTTGATGGTGGACGCGGTGGGCACGTTGTCGACCTCCGATGCGCTGTTTGCCAGGCTGCGCGAAGAAGGCATCGCGGTGGTCGTTTTCAATCCCTTGAATCCAATGAAGGGTTTGACAAGCTGGTCACCCAATCGACGCAGCCATCGCAAGCTTCTGGTGGTGGACGGCAAGGTGGGATTCGTCGGCGGCATCAATGTCAGCGACGTCTATCAGTCTTCATCGATTGTGCGGTCTGCACCTGATCCTGAAGATATGCCTGGCGGCAAAAATGCACCATGGCGCGACACGCACGTGCGCATCGAGGGGCCCGCCGTGGCCGAGATCGAGCGTGTGTTCCAGGATGGCTGGCAGTCGCAAAATGGCGATCCGATTTCCACCCGCCAGTGGCTGAGCAGTGCGGCCGATCCCGGCAGCACGATCGTGCGCATCCTTGCCAATCGTCCAGGCGCCGAAGACAGCTTCAGTGTCTATCTGACGTTGATGTCTGCGTTTCAAAGTGCGCAGCGATCGATATACATCACGATGGCTTACTTCGTCCCCGATCCGGCATTCATTCAGGCGCTATCGGAAGCGGCGCAGCGTGGCGTCGATGTGGTGCTGGTGTTGCCTGGCTTCAGCGATTCTTCCATCGTGCTGCAGGCGGGGCGATCGAATTACCAAGACTTGCTGGATGCGGGCGTCAAGATTTATGAACGTCGCGATGCGCTATTGCATGCGAAGACTGCCGTAGTGGATGGCGTATGGTCCACGATAGGATCGAGCAATATGGATTGGCGCAGCTTCACGTTGAACTATGAGATCAACGCGGTGATGTTGGGCGATGCCTTCGCCGCCGAGATGGAAGGCCTCTTTGCAATGGACCGCGCCGCCGCTGTGCGCATCACACCAGAGATGTGGCGGGATCGCGGCATGGGCGATCGCTTCACGGAGTTCTTCGGGCGACTCTTCGAACGTATGCTTTGAGCGGCTGAAAGGCCGGGATGGTGTATATCTACTCCCAAACGCAAAAATGCCCGGCCAGCCGGCGGGCATTCAAAGCAACGTTGATCTTGCACGGAACGGACGGGTGCCAAAGCATTGCGCTATGGTCGACTAACGATCGCCGCCCCGATCTCATCGGGCGAGCGATCTTTTTTAACTCATCAACGTTAGGTCATCACCGTTCAGTCATCACCGTTAAGTCATCACCGTGCCGGCAGCATCGTTGTGGCGGTTGCTGCCTCGACGGGCGTCAGGCGAGTAGGTTGCGCGCGCTCGCGTTCCATGCGTGCCGCTTCGCGTTTGTTGCGTGCTTCGATCTGACATTGATCGCGCGCCTCGTCCAGCAATGGTTGGCACGCGCGTTTGTCGGCATCGTAGTTGGCGCTGATCTCGGTCAGCGTCAGCGTGCCGGAGCTGGGTTCTTCGGCCGACACCATGGTGATGTTCATGTAAAAGCCCATGGCCGTAATGGGCAGCAGGAGGGCGGCTTTATGCATAGTGATAAGTGGATCGCGAATACGTCGGATCGACGCGTTCATTTCAATGCAAGCGGTGTGCCTTTGGATGAAGGCCTCGGACGTTTGGATACGGGTGTTGCATGTCTGTCATTAAGGTGTACGTCAACAGGCACGCAGCTTGCGAAACAAGGGTTCCACTCAGATCTCCACAGGAGAAGTAGAATGAAAGTTCGTCAACTGACCTCCGCTTTTGCCATCGCCGCTATGCTCGCCGGTGGTTCCGCTTTCGCTCAAGCTACGTCGCCTTCGACGACGCCGAATGATTCGGGTGCAACGCCCCCGAATACCGCTGTGCCGGTCGGCACGCCGGCTCCTGCTGCAACGCGCAGCACGACGCCCGGCCCCGTCAGCACCACGCCGGTCAGCCCCGCCAACAACCAAACCGAGAAGGGCAAGGCCCCCTCGACGATGGGTAACACCAATGTGTCGCCCACGATGGGTGGCGGTGCACCGTACGACGGTAAAAAGAACTGATCTGTTAGGGGTCGGTAGATAGCGAAAACGACCGCTTCGGCGGTCGTTTTTTTGTGCGCGATCGCGGTAATCAATGGCGAAACCGCCCATATTCTGACGACGCAACCGTCGTTACCGGCAAAGAACCGCCATGCATCGACGTGCAGCCGTATACGCGTGCAGCCGTGGCGTCAGCTGCTTCACATAACAACGTCGGGACGGCCCTCCGGTTCTCGCACTCGATGATGATGGTTATGACGAGATAGCGGGAAATCGCGGCGAAAAAAATACCGACCGGACTTGCGCGGTCGGTATTTCTGGTTCGGCACTGTCGTGCACTTGTTAGCGCTATGGTATATCGGCGCTTCAGTAGGCGCGGCGCAGTTCTGCCGGCGGCGTTTTCAATTGACCGCGATATTTCGACACGGTGCGACGTGCAACCACCACACCTTGTTCGCCAAGCATGCGTGCCAGATCTACATCGGACAGCGGTGCATTGGCATCTTCGCCTTCAATCATTTCTTTGATCAATGCACGCACCGCCGAGGCCGAGCAGGTGCCGCCCGTTTCGGTCGCAAGCTCGCGCGAGAAAAAGTGCTTGAATTCGAAAATGCCGCGCGGCGTGTCCATGTACTTGTTACCGGTCGCGCGTGACACGGTCGATTCGTGTATGCCGAGTTCGTCGGCAATCTCACGCAGCATCAGCGGACGAAGCGCCACTTCGCCGTATTCAAAAAAGGTCTGTTGCCGTTCGACGATCGCTTCCGCGACACGTTGAATCGTTGCGTAGCGCTGCTCGATGTTGCGAATCAACCAGCGCGCTTCTTGCAGTTCCTGCGCCATCGGGGTGCGATCCGCATAGCGCGAACCGCGGAACAATGCCGGGTAAGTGCCGTGCAACCGCGCGCGCGGCATTGCCGCACGGTTGGCGGCAACAACCCACAAGCCTTGCACCTTGGTGACGATGACGTCCGGCACCACATAACTCGTGTCGTCACGTGCGAAACGCAAGCCAGGCTTGGGATCGAGGTGACGAATCAGCGCGCAGGCTTCGCGCAGCTGATCCGGCGTGCAGCGCAGACTGCGCTCCAAGCCGTTGTAATCGTGACGGGCGAGTCGCGGGAGTTCTGTTTCGATCATGATCAGCGCGAGTTCGCGACCCGGTGTGTCGGCATCCATCGCTTGCAATTGCAGGCGCAGGCACTCCTGCAGCGATCGCGCGCCAAGCCCAGGGGTATGCAGTTGCTGCACAAGCTTGAGCGTGGTTTCCCATTCACCTGTGGTCGTAGCCGGTTCAAAGGCATTGCCCTCAACCAATTCGTCCAGCGGCACGCGGAGATAACCATCTTCATCGAGCGCTTCGATGATGAACTCGGCCATCAGCATGGCGCGTTGATCGAGGCGATAGCTGCTCAGGTCCCGGCGCAAGCGATCGCGCAGGCTCATGCTGCTCTTGGCCCACTGGCCCACGTCCGAGTCGCCATCGCCGGTGGCACGCGAGGTGGGGTAGTCACCCGAATACGCATCGTCCGCCGGGCCTTCCGGCAGGTCGGAATAGCTGTCAGTCGTAGCGCCGTCTTCGGCTTCGTAAGGCGTGTCGCGTTCGTTGGGCGTATCCGCCGTTTCGGTCAGGCCGGATGCCGATTCGAACTCCGGCCGAATATCCTGTTCGGTCTCGGCGACGATTTCGTTAACTTCTTCGTCGTCTGCATCTTCGAGAAAGGGATTGTTCGAAAGTGCCTGCTGTACTTCTTGCGTGAACTCAAGAGCAGACATTTGCAGCAGCTTTACCGATTGCTGCAGGCGCGGCGTCAGGCTGGTTTGCTGGCGTGCGCGAAGATCATATGTGGCTTGTACCAATGCCGTTCTCCCGTAAAGAGGATGGAGGCCACGTGACCTCCCAACACGTGAGCCGAAGGGAAGCGATCGCTCGCACATCCTCGGCCACCCCTTCAAGTAAGCAATATCAATGCCAACTTTGGTGTCGGGAGCGAGTGATTCTAGGTGATTGATTCTTATGGTTAATTATTACGTGAAAAGCCAGGAGGCGCATTCGGGCGCGCTTTTTGCTGCTGCTTTTGTAGCCTTAATTACCCGTGCGTGTAAGAAGTGCAGTGGCGCGTCTGCGCCACTGATCTTCATCGTTGCGCATTCAAGCGTCGCTTTGTGCGATGGCACCCGATGTGGAAGTGGGTTGATAGGTTCCCAATCGGTTGTAAAGCGTTTTCAGGCTGATGCCAAGGGTGCTGGCCGCCAGCTTTTTGTCGCCATCGTGGTGCGCTAGAGTGGCCAGAATCAGCTCTCGCTGTGCGTCGGCGAGCGGCATGCCCACCGTCATTTTCAATTGGCCACTATCCGTTCCCGTATCCTGCTTTCTCCGGCTCGGCTTCGGCTGGATAACGTCGAGCACGTCGTCGGCCAAAATATAGGCGCGATGAACGGTATTCTTGAGTTCGCGCACATTGCCGGGCCAATCGTAGTTCGCCAGCACTTCGAGCGATTTCTTGGAGAACTGCTTCTCCTTGCCTTCGGCAATGTTGAAATTGGTCAGAAATACGTTGGCAAGAAACTCGACGTCGTCCTTGCGCTCCCGCAGAGGCGGTACGCGTAGCGGCACCACGGCCAGCCGATACAGCAAATCTTCCCGGAAGGCGCCATCGGCGATCGCTGCGTAGGGATCGCGATTGGTTGCCGCCACGACGCGCACGTCGACCTTGACCTCGTCCAGTCCACCCACTCTGTGAAACGCGCCGCTTTCCAGCACACGCAGCAACTGCACTTGCATGTCGATCGGCATTTCCGTCACTTCATCGAGGAAGATCGTGCCACCGCTGGCATGCTCGAAGTATCCGATACTTTGTGCCGAGGCACCTGTAAAGCTGCCTTTTTCATGGCCGAATAGCTCGGCTTCGATGAGCGAGGGAGGAATGGCGCCGCAATTGACGGGTACGAAAGGCTTGTCTGCCCGCTTGCTGTGCTCGTGGATGGCGCGCGCCACCAGTTCCTTGCCGCTACCGCTTTCGCCCACAATCAAAACGCTCGCCGGCGTTGCGGCAACCTTCTTTATTTGTGCGGCCAAGTCTTGCATCACAGCGGATTGACCCAACGTTTGGAGCGCCGGTGTATCTTGCGGTCGCGCCTTCGGTTGATTTCGTGGGCGCGCTGCCGCACCCGACGACTTGTTCCGTTCCTGTTTCGACACCCGAAAAACTCCAAGAAGGCTCGGGTTACGCTGGTGGCGAGGCCCAAACTCATAAAACTGCGACAGGTCAAAGTGTACTAATTACAATGACAGCTCGGGGTGCATTTTGCTCAGGTTGTAACAGTACGAACAATATTTACTTTCCGCAGCGTATTTTTTGACGCGCACGGCGGGCGGGGCACCGCAAAATCCTGCACAATCCCAGCGCTTCTTCGGGTGATCCTCGGGGAAGAACTAAACTACAGGCTGTGTCCGTCTCACGGACTGCGTCAGGGTCGAAAGCCCCACGCTAATAAGGGTGAAGCAATGCCACATGTCTTGATTATTGACGACGAACCGTGCGTACGTGCGGTGCTGGTCGAATTCGTTAAAGACGAAGGGTTTACCGTCGCTCAAGCGGGAAACATCAAAGAAGCGAAGATCCAGATCCTGCGTCAGGCGCCGGATCTTGTTCTCACCGACCTTCACTTGCCTGACGGCAATGGCATCGATCTTTTTCCTTTGCTTCAGTCTTCGAACACCGATGTGGTGTTCATCACGGGCCATGCCAGTGTGGATAGCGCGGTGGAAGCATTGCGTCTTGGCGCCACGGATTACCTGGTCAAACCGGTCAATCTGCAGCGCCTGGGTCTGGTGCTGAGCCGTATTCCTCGCTTGGGCGGGGTGTCGGCTTGGGGAATGTCGTTCGAAGAAGATGGTCGTTTTGGCAAAATGCTCGGCAAGTCGGCTCCGATGCGTCAGCTCTACGAGCGTATTCGAAAAGTCGCCCCAACCGATGCAACCGTATTGTTGATGGGCGAAAGCGGCACCGGCAAAGAGCTGGCGGCGCAGGCTGTGCACGAGCTCAGTCCCCGCAGCAAGGATCCGTTTCTGCCGGTCAACTGTGGCGCCATTTCGCCCAATTTGATCGAAAGTGAATTTTTCGGCCATGAGCGGGGAAGCTTTACCGGCGCAGATCGGCAGCACAAGGGTTACTTCGAGCGCGCCAATGGCGGCACCTTGTTCCTGGATGAAGTGACCGAGATGCCGATCGATTTGCAGGTCAAATTGCTGCGCGTGCTCGAAACGGGTTTGTTTATGCGGGTGGGCACCAACAAGGAAATTGCCAGCGACGTCCGCGTGATCGCAGCCACCAATCGGGATCCTGAAGAGGCCGTTGCCGAAGGCAAGCTGCGCGAAGATTTATTCCATCGCCTGAATGTGTTTCCGCTCGAATTGCCGGCCTTGCGCGAACGCGGCGATGACATGCTGATGATCGCCAACCAGTTTCTCGATAGCCTTAACAAAGAGCACGAAACCCATAAAACGTTTTCTCCGGAAACGCTGCAGGCCATCTCCGCCCATGCTTGGCCGGGTAACGTGCGCGAGCTCAAGAATTACGTTCATCGCGTGTTCATCATGGCGGATGGCGACATGATCAAGGCCGGCCTGATTCCGCTGCAAGTGTCCTCTGCCAAGGCGTCTGCCACGAGCGGCACGCATATCAGCGTGCCGGTGGGCGTGCCATTGGCTGACGCCGATCGTCGCTTGATCTTCGCGACGCTAGAGCAATGCGGTGGGGTGAAGAAGCATGCGGCTGAGGTATTGGGCATCAGTTTGAAAACCCTTTACAACCGCTTGGAAGAATACGCAGCAGCGGGCTACGAACCTCGGATTGCCAACGAGGCGGCACGCGACAACGCGTAATCCCGCCAGTGCCCCGAGGCTTGGGCACTGGGTTTGCTCCGTTCAAAAGACCAACGCGGCGGCGCTTGACCGCCGCATTTCTTTTGTAAGGAGCGCCATATGGCCCAGGACATCAAAGACCTCAACGTCGCATTGCTCGCAGTCGACGGATTCGAGCAGTCGGAATTGTTGGAACCCAAACGTGCCATCACTCAAGCGGGTGGTCGCGCTGTGGTCGTGTCGGCCAAACGCGAACCTATTCAAGGCATGGAGCACGACGAAAAAGGCGAGAAGGTCGACGTCGACCTGATTTTCGCTGAGGCGGATGCGACCCACTTCGACGCCGTGGTACTGCCAGGGGGTGTCGTGAACGCAGATGAAATCCGCATGCATCCGCAGGCACAGGCGTTCGTCAAACAGATGGCCGAAGCGAAAAAGCCGATTGCGGTAATTTGTCACGGTGCATGGCTGCTAGTGTCGGCCAAACTTTTGAACGGCCGCAAGATAACGAGTTTCCCGTCGCTTCAGGACGACCTGCGCAACGCCGGCGCGGAGTGGGTGGATCAGGAGGTGGTGGTGGATGGCAATCTGATCAGCAGCCGCAAGCCTGACGATCTGCCTGCGTTCAACCGCGAGCTGCTCAAGCTTTTGCAGAGCAATAAAGCCGCTTAATTGCCAGCGCCAATAATCGGCTTGATCGCCGGAGCGCCAAATGATCGATCGACATGAAAAATGCCCGCGAACATCGCGGGCATTTTTTTGGGTGCCTTGCGTCAAGAGATTGCGCAAAGGTGGGTAGTGGTCAGCCGCCGTTTTTGATCGGATCGGGAGGTGTGTGGGACACACCTGCCTCCGCTTCCCCGGCGATGTGATCGGTATTCAAATCGTCGGCTTCGTCCTGGTCGTCGTCCAGGCCCACCCCGGCGCGATCGCCCGTCATTTGCGAATCGGTGTCGCGGCCGCGCATATTGGGTGGGGTGTCACTGCCGGAATCAGAGCTGTCGCCAGGCCCGAGCGCGCCATTGTCGCGTCCGGTGGTAGGATCGATCGCATCTGCGGGGTCGGTGATGAGATTGCTGGTTGCCATGAGAGTGGGCTCCTGAATCGGGGTGGGTGAGCATCAATGCCCAGCTGACGCATGTCGCGTGCCCTGTGCGGAGCACGAGTGCGACACGCGCCCAGTTGTGCCGATGCGTGCTGCCGGTTGCTGGTGCCAATAGGCGGCGTCGGATCATGGCGATGCCGACAGCAGGAGCATTTACGGTAGGAACATTGACGCTAGGAACATTATTTGCGCGGCAGCCTTCATCCCCCCGTCGTGTTGTATTGGAGAGGTTAATGGCTACACAGATCCCGCCGCCGTTTCATGTTCCCGATCCCAACGAGGGCGATATCCCTCGTGATCGCGATCCCGACGCGCCGCCCCAGCCGGAAGATCCCCGGGAGGACGACGAGAGCTACAAGTTGCCACCGGGTGAGCGGCCGGCCGAAATCAAAGAGCCGCGCATTACCGGGGTTTGATTTCTCCGGCTACGGCAGACGCGATGCGGGCGGCTACGACTGGCGCGATGCCCACGGCTGCCACCGACGTCATGCCCTTGGCCAGGGCAGCCTACGTTATGCCCTTGGCTAGGACAGCCTTATTGCGAGCGCCGCCAGTGTGAGCAGCAGCACCGGCACCGTCAGCACGATACCTACCTTGAAGTAGTAGCCCCACGTGATCACCATGCCCTTGCGGGCAAGCACGTGCAGCCAAAGTAACGTGGCGAGACTGCCGATTGGAGTGATCTTTGGGCCGAGATCGCTGCCGATCACATTGCCGTAAATCATCGCCTCCTTCACGGCGCCAACGGCGGTGGTATCGGCAATCGACAATGCCCCAATAAGTACAGTGGGCAGATTGTTCATGACGGAGGCCATGAGGGCCGTGCTGATGCCGGTTCCCATCGCTGCGCCCCATACGCCGAATTGCGCGCACCAATCGAGAAACTGCGTGAGATAGACCGTCAGGCCGGCATTACGCAAGCCGTAGACGACCAAATACATCCCCAACGAAAACACGACGATGTGCCAAGGTGCCTCACGCATGATCTTGCGCGTGCCGACGATGTGGTTGCGGCCGGCGGCGAGCAGGAGTCCAGCCGCGCCAACGGCGGCGATCGCGCTGACGGGAATGCCCATGGGCTCCAGGACGAAAAATCCGACGAGCAACAACGTCAGAACGATCCACCCCGCCTTGAACGTGAGCGGATCGCGGATCGCCGTGCAGGGGTCAGGCAGGATCGTGACATCGTATTGGCGTGGAATGTCGCGCCTGAAATAAATCATCAGGATGCCGAGGCTACCGAGCACCGCCACAACGTTTACCGGCACCATCACCGCGGCATAGCGGGCAAAGCTGATGTTGAAAAAGTCGGCCGACAGGATATTGACGAGATTCGACACGATCAGGGGGATGCTGCCGGTGTCGGCGATGAAGCCTGCCGCCATGACGAAAGCCAGCGACGCAGCGGGGCCAAAGCCCAGTGCCAGCAGCATCTCCATCACGATCGGCGTCAATATCAGCGCGGCGCCGTCATTGGCGAACAGGGCCGTGACCAGCGCGCCCAGGATAACGATCGCAGCAAACAGGCGCCGGCCGAATCCGCCGCCCCAATGTGCCACGTGCAAAGCTGCCCATTTGAAGAAGCCTGCCTGATCGAGGATCAAGCTGGTGATGATGATGGCGATAAACGTGGCGGTGGCATTCCAGACGATGTGCCAGACCTGAGCGACATCGGCGAAGCTCACCGTTCCGGTCAGCAATGCGATCGCTGCGCCCGCCGTGGCGCTCCATCCCACATTCAGTCCTTTGGGCTGCCAGATCACGAACACCAGGGTCAGAACAAAAATCGATATCGCCAGAAGCGTCATGATGGAATAAGGATGGGGCGGGTAGGGGGGAGGCTGATGCAGCGCCGTAGCACCGGGTCGCGACGAGCGTGCGCCATTCTATGAGAAGCCCGTGTAACACGCTTGAGGAGCTTTTGCTGTGAATGTTGCTGTCGGGCTAGCGTTGTCGGTTGCGGTTGCGGTTGCGGTTTCGGTCGCAGGTTATCGATTTGGGTTGCTGCTCGCCGGGTTGTCGGTTGTCCATTCGGCCTGGCGTCAGGTGGCGTGGTCCAGGGCCGCGGGGCGTCTCGCAATACCCGCGGCAAAGGCCCCGTAGAATGACGATTCATCGATCGGCATTCAGAGGAGAGGGCATGGCAGGGCAGATCACGTTGGTCGTCGGAGATTGGGTGACGTTAGCGCAAGACGCATTGAACGTGCGGCATGATGTGTTCGTTGCTGAGCAGGGCGTACCGCTCGAGCTCGAGCGTGACGATATGGATCCGGTAAGTATTCACGCCGTGGCTTACGGTGCGGACGGTGCGCCGGCCGGCACGGGTCGGCTGCTGCCCGATGGCCATATTGGACGCATGGCCGTGCATCGGCACGCACGCGGCACGGGCGTCGGCCGGCAACTGCTGGAAGCGCTGATGACCCGCGGCATTGCCGACGGACACAAGCGTTTCGTGCTCAGCGCGCAAACCCACGCCCAAGGCTTTTACGCGCGCAGCGGGTTTACGGCTCATGGCGAGATCACCATGGACGCCGGCATTCCCCACATCGAGATGGTGCGCGACATCTGAGCCACAAAGGCGCATTGCACCGCGCCGCCGTTTACCGCTAGGAGACGCACAGCCCCGATACGCACTGCGCCACTATTCGCCGCGACAATACGCACAGCGCCAATATGCACAGCGCCAATACGCACAGCGTCGCGCATGCGTTTTGTGCAGGCAAGAAAAAACCCGCTGACGCTTTCACGTTGCGGGTTCAATCTGTCTTGCTTGATGGTGCCCAGAAGAGGACTCGAACCTCCACACCTTGCGGCACACGGACCTGAACCGTGCGCGTCTACCAATTCCGCCACCTGGGCACTGCTTCCGTTGCGTCGATACTGCTTTGCGCGACAGAGGCGAGATTATGCTGACTTTTTTGAAAACGCGCAAGTCGATTTGTACAGGCCATAATTTGTGGCGTTTTTGCGCCGAATGCGGGGTGTTGTCGGGACGGTCAATGGATCAATGCGCGTCTGATCGGTTTCAGCTTAACGACTGAGATCACCGTGCAGGCGTTGTTGGCGTGACCGCTGCAGCACATGAGGGCGGATCGAGCTCGCTGGCATTGTGTGGCGCCGTGGCGAGGCGACCGTTGCGAGGCAATGGGGTGCCACAGCATGTGCACGAATGGGCAATATGGCTGTGCGCGTGAACGTCCTGATTGAAAGCACAACGATAGGGAGTGCCACACTGTATCGGGCCCTGGGTAACGTCGCTGAAAAGCAAAACGCCCAACATCGAAGGAATCGTTGTCGGGCGTTGCGAATGCTGGAACTACAAAGGGCGGTGCGATGCTGTCTGCGTGGCACCACCTGCACGCATTGGCAATGAGCAATGGCAATGCAGATTGGCAACCAACATCGACAATTGCTGCATCGCAATCAAAACCCGAAAATCGCCTAGGCAAGCAAGGATTTTGATTTAGAATTCTGTGGTGCCCAGGAGAGGACTCGAACCTCCACACCTTGCGGCACACGGACCTGAACCGTGCGCGTCTACCAATTCCGCCACCTGGGCACTGCGATCAAGATGTCATGAAAAGCAGCTTAAATCTCGATCTTGCCGTACAACGTTTCTAGAACTTTGCTGAGTGACTCTTTTTTCGACTCGTTTCTGAGTCGTGTCATCCAGCACTGCTAAAAGCGGATAAATGCGGTAGATAGGTACTTAGGCCAGCAATCTGCGACAATGCGATCTACTAACTGCAGCGCTCACTCTGGGGTAATCCACAGAAGACGTGCATTATAAATGGAACTTTCAGTTTTGGCAAAACGATCAAATAGCGAATCCAATAACAAACGATCCCCAGTCTTGCCGACTACTCCCGTCGATTTCGACCCCGATGTGCCCAGTCGGGAAGCGATCCTCGATGCCTTGAGAAGCGCCGGCTCCCCTTTGTCTCCGGTCGAATTGGCCGAACGGATGGGCATTACCCGCGACGCGACGCAAGTCGGTTTCGACCGTCGTTTGAACGCCATGGAGCGAGATGGGCAATTGATGCCCAACCGCAAAGGCGTGTTGCTTCTGGCCAACAAACTCGATTTCATCGCCGGCAAGGTTCAAGGCCACCGGGATGGGTTCGGGTTTCTTCTGCGTGATGACGGTGGGAAGGACTTCTTCTTATCGCCGCGCGAAATGCTTAAAGTCCTGCATGGCGACCGCGTTCTGGTCAAGCCGTCGGGCGAATACCGCGGCAAGCCTGAGGCGACGATCGTCGAAGTGCTGGAGCGCCGCACGAATCGTCTGGTTGGGCGTCTGTTGCACGAGCGCGGTTTGTCTATCGTGGTGCCGGAAGATCAGCGCATCAAGCACGACATTCTGATTCCGCCCAGCGAAACCAATGGCGCGCAACACGGCCAGGTCGTCACAGTCGATATTCTCGAGCAGCCCACACGCCATACGCAGCCGATGGGCCGCGTATCGGAGGTGCTGGGCGAGATCGACGATCCGGGCATGGAAATCGAAATCGCCGTGCGCAAATTCGACGTTCCGGTTGAGTTTTCGGAAGCGGCGCGCAAGCAGGCAGCGCGTTTGCCGGATACCGTGCGCGACAGCGATCTGGATCAGCGTATCGATTTGCGCGATGTGCCTTTCATCACGATCGACGGCGAAGATGCGCGCGACTTCGATGATGCGGTCTATTGCGAAGCGGTGGAGTTGGGCACGGCCAAGCGCAAGCGTCCGGGTTGGCGCCTGCTGGTCGCCATTGCCGATGTGAGCCATTACGTGCAGGCGGGCGATGCCCTGGATGATGACGCGATCGAGCGCGGCACGAGCGTGTACTTTCCGCGCCGCGTGATCCCGATGTTGCCCGAAACGTTGTCGAATGGTTTGTGTTCGTTGAACCCGAACGTCGACCGTCTCGTGCTCGTGTGCGACATGGTCATCCCGGCCACAGGCGCGACGGCCGGTACGGTGTCGGCCTATCAGTTCTATAACGCGGTGATTCATTCGCACGCGCGCACCACCTATACGAATGTGTGGACGGCATTGCAGCAGCCGACCGGCCCGATGGCTCAAAGCATGAGCCATGTGTTGCCGCACATTCAGGATCTGTATTCGGTGTTCCAGGTCTTGCTGCAAGCACGCAAGACGCGGGGTGCCATCGATTTCGACACGGTCGAAACCAAGATCGTCTGCAATGAGCTCGGTCGCATCGAAAGCATCGTGCCGTCGGTACGCAACGATGCGCACAAGCTGATCGAGGAGTGCATGCTGTGCGCGAATACCTGCGCGGCCGACTTCATGACGCGCAGCAAGCATCCGGGTCTGTACCGCATTCACGAAGGCCCCACGCCCGAGCGTTTGAAGGCGCTGCGTGAGTTTCTGAAGGTGCAGGCGTTGTCGTTGGGCGGGGGCGCGGAGCCGACCGCCTCGGATTACGGCAAGTTGCTCGACACGGTGCGGGCACGACCGGATTATCAACTTCTGCAGACCATGTGCCTGCGATCCATGCAGCAGGCCGTCTACAGCCCGGAGAATGTGGGTCACTTCGGTCTTTCGTATCCGGGTTACACCCACTTCACTTCGCCGATTCGCCGCTATCCCGACTTGCTCACGCATCGCGTGATCAAGGCGTTGCTGGCAGGCAAGCGCTATGTGCCCGATGTGGCTCAGGTGCCGGTGATCGTGGGCGATACGCAGAAGGAGCACGAACATGCGATCTGGGAAAAGCTCGGGCTGATCCTGTCGGCCAGCGAACGCCGCGCCGACGAAGCCTCGCGCGACGTCGAAGCCTGGCTCAAGTGCTGGTTCGTGAAAGAGCGCGTGGGTGAGGATTTCAGCGGGACCGTAACCGGAGTGACAACGTTCGGGATCTTCGTCACGCTGGATACCTTGCACGTAGAAGGGCTCGTGCACGTGTCTGAATTGGGCGGCGAGTACTTCCAGTTCAACGAAGCCATGCACGAGTTGCGCGGCGAACGCACCGGCATGCGCTATCGCCTGACCGATAAGGTGCAGGTACAGGTCGCTCGCGTGGATCTCGAAGCGCGCCGCATCGAATTCAGGTTGGTGGAGGGCACCAGCTTTGACGCGTTGCGCAAGCAGGCGGCGCGCGGCCCGGACGACGCGCCGCGGCGCGTGAAGAAGGCAGCAGCGCCCAAGCCGGCGGCTTTGAAGGGATCGACCTCAAGCGAGCGGCGCGCGCAGGCCAAGCGCGAGGGTTCGGCCAGTGTGAAACGCGAGGCGGTCGCCAAGCGTGCGGCGGCCGGACCGAAGGGCCCGCGCAAGCGGCGCTGACGCGAGCGGGCGCGACCGGGTAAGATGTCGCGCTCGATTCGGGCTTTGTGAGGTTTTATCGTATGGCGGCTACCCAGGTTCTCGCGGGTTTTCACGCGGTGGTGGCGCGCATGCGTCATGCACCCGATTCCATCAAGGACGTTTATGTCGAGGCGTCGCGCCGCGACAAGCGCATGCAGTCCCTCATCGAGCAGGCTGAACGCGCGGGCTGCAAGGTCCACCCCGTTCCTACCGAAAGGCTGGATGGGCTGGCGCGCGGCACCCGTCATCAAGGCGTGGTGGCGTTGGCCGACGAGCGTCAGCTCGCCGTCGATATCGACGACGTGCTCGATGTGATCGAAGAACCCCCGTTTCTGCTCATTCTCGATGGCGTTACCGATCCGCATAATCTGGGAGCGTGCCTGCGCTCGGCGGACGCCGCCGGTGTGCACGCGGTGATTGCGCCGCGCGACCGTGCCGTGGGGTTGAACGCCACGGTGCAACGGGTGGCGTGCGGCGCGGCCGACACGGTGCCTTATTTGATGGTGACCAATCTTGCGCGCACCATGCGTGCGCTCAAGGACCGTGGGGTGTGGCTGGTCGGCACCGACGATCAGGCGGAATCCAGCATGCACCAGGTCGATGCTCGTCAGTCGATGGCCTGGGTAATGGGCGCCGAAGGCGAGGGCATGCGCCGCTTGACGCGCGAGACCTGCGACCAGCTCGTCAATATTCCGATGCGCGGTTCGGTCGAGAGTTTGAACGTATCCGTCGCCAGTGCCGTGTGCCTGTTCGAGACGGTGCGTCAACGCCACGCCTGATCAGTATCCTCACACTTCCATAGCTTCTTTCGTACGGGTAAATCGTCATGTCTACCGATACGCCGCGCAACGGCTTCACCACGACCATTCTGCATTCCGATCGGCGCCACGACGTCGAGCACGGCGCGGTGCACAAGCCCATGCATACGTCGTCCGAGTTCGCTTATGACGACGCCCGCGAACTGGCCGCCGTGTTTCAGGGCAAGGCCGGCTTTACCTATTCGCGTCAGGGCACGCCCACCACCACGGCATTGGAGCGCAAGCTCTCGCAGATGGAAGGGGGTAACGGCACGGTGACGTTTTCCACCGGGATGGCGGCGCTGACCGGAATCTTCGCCAGCCTTCTGCGGCACGGCGATCACCTGGTATGCAGCCAGTTCATTTTCGGCAATACGAACAGCCTGCTCGGCACGTTGATGACATTGGGTGTGGAAATCACGTTTGTGGATGCCACCGATGTCGAGCTGGTGCGTGCGGCGGTGCGTCCCGATACCAAGATGGTGTTCGTTGAAACGATCGCCAATCCGGGCACGCAGGTCGCCGATCTGGCGGCCATCGGCGCGCTGTGCCGCGAGCAGAATCTGGTCTATGTGATCGACGGCACACTGACCTCGCCCTGGTTGTTTCGCGGCAAGGATGTGGGCGCGGCGTTCGTGATGAACTCGCTCTCCAAATATATTGGTGGACACGGCCATGCGTTGGGCGGCTCGGTTACCGACACGGGCGTCTACGATTGGCAGGGTAACGATCGCATCTATGAGGCGTATCGCAAGGGGCCATCGACCTCGTGGGGATTGACGCAGATCAAGAAGAAAGGCCTGCGCGACATGGGGGGCACCCTGGCTGCCGAACCGGCGCACCGCATTGCGGTCGGGGCAGAGACGCTGTCGTTGCGGCTGGAAAAACATTGCACCAACGCGATGGCGCTGGCGCGCTTCCTGCAGGCACATCCTGGCGTTTCGAAGGTGTCGTATCCAGGGTTGGAGGATCACCCGCAGCATGCGCGCGCCAAGGCATTGTTCGATGATCGCTACGGTGGATTATTGGGCGTGGAATTGGCCGACGGCATCGACTGCTTCGATTTTCTGAATGCGCTGCGGGTCGTCATTTTGGCGACGCATTTAGGCGATACCCGAACGTTGGCATTGCCGGCGGCCCACACGATCTATTACGAGATGGGTGGAGAGCGGCGTAAGCAAATGGGTATTGGCGATAGTTTCCTTCGGGTTTCCGTGGGTATCGAAGACGAGGCAGATCTGATTCACGATTTCGATCAGGCGCTGAATCGTTGTATGGGTCGTTGAGCCAGCGTTTACGCGGCTTGACGTCGCATTTTCGCTTGACAGCGCCGGATGGCGCGTGCCTAATACACCCCTGCGTCGCTTGAGGACATTGGCTGAATGGCTGGTGATCCGCAAGCGGCGCAGCAGTTTAGATATTGTGCTTTGTCGCGCAAATCGCATTTCTTTATGCTGTTCGAACGTATGTCGGGTGGGTTGCGCGCTGCGGGCCCGCTCAATGCGCCTACTACCTTGTGAGGGGTAACTCTTAATGAACAAAACCGAACTTATCGACCACATCGCGGCTAAAGCCGATATTTCCAAAGCCGCTGCCGGCCGCTCGCTGGACGCGCTGATCGGCGCCGTCAAGACGACGCTGAAGAAAGGCAACACCGTGACTTTGGTTGGTTTCGGCACGTTCGCCGTCACCGCGCGCGCTGCCCGTACCGGCCGCAACCCGCGCACCGGCGAAACGATCAAGATCAAGAAAGCCAAGGTGCCGAAGTTCCGTCCGGGCAAGGCTCTGAAAGACGCCGTCAACTAATTTGACGCTGTCGCGATCCACGTCGTTTTCGTGGCATCGCACACTTGGCATTTGCTCAAGTCCGCGCGGCTCGTTATACTGCGAGCCGCGTTGCTTCCAACGCTACTGAATAACAGGGCAGGGAAGCCGCAAAGCAGTGAATCATGTCGTGCACGTGATGCAGTACAGGTTATGCAGTTGAAGCAGTACGGCAAGGCATAAGCAAGACGCCTTGGGTAGCGCGAGAAGCGCTGCCACTGTGGCGTTGAAGCGCTGCAGATGAAAGCACCAGGGTGCTTAGCTCAGTTGGTAGAGCGGCGCCTTTACACGGCGTAGGTCGGGGGTTCGAGCCCCTCAGCACCCACCAATAATAAAACCCCGTCGGTTGGCGCAAGCCCCGGCGGGGTTTTTCATTGTGCGACGGTATGTTGAGTCGTCGTCTTGCACGCAGGTGGCTTCGCGCACGTGGCTTCGCAGTGCAGGGCAAGCAGTGCAGGACAAGCGGTGCAGGACAAGCGGTGCAGGACAAGCGGTGCAGGACAAGCGCCGCAGATGTGCCGCAGATGTGCCGCCAATTGACGATCGATCTGCGAATAATTCCCATTTGAGTTATTATGTCGGGCTTGAGCGCGTCTTCATTCGTAGGTTTCCGAGTCGACGGCGCGCGACATTTCCGTTCAATGGTCTCGCACTGATTCATGCCTGAAGTCAAACAAGCCAGATACGCGTCGTCGAACGTCTCCAATGGGATTCGCGTTGCGGCCATCGTGTCTGTGGTGGCTGCGCACGCCGCGGCTGCCAGCCTGCTTTTCATGCAGCCCGAGGAACCGCCGGAGTTGCTCGAGCCCGAAGCCATCATGGTCAGCGTGATCGAGGCGCCGGTGCCTGAGTTGGCGCAAGCCGTGGAGCCCGATCCGTCGCCGGTCGTGGAACCCCCGCCCGAAGTGGTGCCGGAGCCGCCGCCGCCCGAGCCCGAAGTCGAGCCGCCACCACCTGAGCCTGAGCCTGAGCCCGAAGTGGAGCCGGAACCTGAGCCTGAACCGCCACCTCCTGTGGTCGAGAAGGCCCCGGAACCCGCGCCCAAGCCGAAGCCGCCACCAAAGCCAAAACCCAAACCGGTGCCCAAGCCCGTGCCGAAACCCGTCGAGCGCAAGCCTGAGCCGGCGCCGCCGCCACCTCCGGTCGCGTTGCCGCCGGGCGGTGTGCCGATGGGCGAGCAGCGCACGCAAGCGCCGCAGACCGCACCGCAACCCACCGAGCCGCAACTGGTGACGTCGGTGGAGTACCGCGGTTCACGGCCGTTGCCCACCTACCCGAACATCTCGCGCCGTCTGCGCGAAGAGGGCCGGGTCGTGGTGCTCGTGGATATCGATACCAATGGTGACGTCACACGCGCCACCATCGACACGTCGTCGGGCATCGACCGCCTGGACGAGTCAGCCTTGGTTGCAGCGCGTAAAGCGCGCTTCAAACCGCTGACCCGCAATGGGGTCGCCTACCCGGCAAGAGCCAAATTACCATTCGATTTCGTCATGAGGAACTGAGATGTCCAACCTGATCAATCACGCCATGCTGCTGCTGGCACAAGTGAGTCCGGCCGCGCCCGCGGCCGCGGGTGGCGCGGCACCAGCGGCTGCACCCGACATGGGGTTCATGCACTTCGTGGCGCAAAGCGATGCCGTCGGGAAGGGGCTGTTCCTGGTCCTGATCCTGATGTCGCTCGTGTCGTGGTACCTGATTTTCGTCAAAGCGTTCAACAACATGCGCGTGCGCCGTCGCGCGTCTGACTTCCTGAACAAATTTTGGAACGCCAGCTCGCTCGAGCAGGTCGAAAACGAAATCGCCACGCATGGCGCGGGCGACCCGTTTTCGCATCTGGCAAGCCATGCCATGCATGCGCGCGATCACCATTCGCGTTATGGCGCCACCAAGCTTGAAGAAAGCGGTTCGAACGGTGAGTTCGTGCAGCGTACGATGCGCAAAGTGATCGACGAAGAAACCGCCAAGCTCGAGAACGGCCTGACCGTGCTGGCATCGGTAGGCTCCACGGCTCCGTTCGTGGGGTTGTTCGGAACCGTGTGGGGCGTGTATCACGCGCTGGTCAACATCGGCATGTCCGACGGCGTGACCATCAACCGCATCGCCGGTCCCGTGGGCGAAGCGTTGATCATGACCGGCTTGGGCCTGGCCGTCGCCATCCCCGCCGTGCTGGCCTACAACACCTTCGTGCGCAGCAATCGTGTGCTGTTGTCGCGCCTGGATGCGTATGCCCACGATCTGTTCGCTTTCCTGACCACCGGTGCGCAAGTCGCAGTGTCCGACGGCAAGGTGCGCGCGTTGGGCCGTAACGGCGCCAATCGAGGAGCCCAGTAATGGCATTCGGTAGCTTCGACAACAAGGGGTCGGGGGGCGGCGCCATGTCGGAGATCAACATGGTGCCGTTGATCGACGTCATGCTGGTGCTGCTGGTGATTTTCATCATCACTGCGCCGCTGCTGTCTCATTCCATCAAGATCAATTTGCCTCAGGTGAGCGCCGAGCAGGTCGAGGAAGAGCCCAAGGTCGTCGACTTCGCCATCGATCCCGCCGGCCAGCTTTTCATCGACGAGCAGCCGGTTGCGCTGGAAGCCTTGCAGACGCGCTTCGCCGCGTTTGCGGCCGAGAAGCCGCAGCCGCAGATGCGTATTCGCGCCGATCTGAATACCCGCTATGAGGTGTTGGCCGAAGTGATGGGCGCTGCCCGCCGCGCCGGCATGACCCGCATCGGCTTCGTAACGACGCCGAAGGCGGCCGCCAACAGCATGCAGGGCTCGGCAGTGCCGGGTGGTGCGGCCTCGTCGGCAAGCGGTACGACACCCACCACCGGCGCGGGTGCAACACCCGCTGCGGTGTCGCCGGCTGCTGGCGCTGCAGCGCCGGCGCGTGCGCCGGCGGCAGGTGCGGCGCAGAACCGTGCACCGGCATCAGGCACGACCCCGGCGCCCGCCGGCCGATAAGCGACTGCGGCGGGGGCACGCGTGTGCTCCCGCGTCGGCCGTCTAAAAACCATGTCTGCCACGCCTCCCACAATGCGCGTTATCGCGCTAGAATCGTCGCCATGCGAGTTCTCGTAATTGAAGACGACACCACCCTCGGCCACGCGCTCGAGGAATTCCTCACCGATCAGGGCTATGCCGTCGATTGGTTGACTGAGGGCGACCGCGTGCAGGGCGCGCTGGCTGCACAAACCTACGATCTGCTGTTGCTCGACCTCAACCTGCCCGGCATGGGTGGTTTGGATGTCTTGCGGCAACTGCGTCTGGACGGCAATCAAGTGCCGGTGCTCATTCTCACCGCCCGCGATGGTCTCGAAGATCGCGTGGCCGGCCTGGATGCCGGTGCCGACGACTACGTCACCAAACCGTTCGAGTTGCCGGAGCTGGCCGCACGCGTGCGCGTGTTCGGACGGCGCCGTACGGGTCAGGCGCAACCGTTGCTCGAAGTGGGGCCGCTGGTGTTCGATACGGTGGGGCGTGAGGTCCGCGTCAATGGCGAACGGTTGTCCTTGTCGGTACGGGAGCTCTCGGTATTGGAGATGCTGCTGGCCCGTGTGGGCCGTGTGGTCACCAAGCGCCAGATCGTCAATTCGCTGTCGGCATGGGATGCCGATTTCAGCGAAAACGCAGTGGAAGTGTATGTTTATCGTTTGCGCAAGCGCCTTGAAGGCACGGGCGCCAGCATTCAAACGGTGCGCGGCTTCGGCTATCTGCTAGACGTGGATGGCCAGACCTCAGAATAAAGCTGCCGAGGGCGTCGATCCTCGGCCGCAGCAGCGTCACGGCAAAGGCCCGCTGCCCGCCGGCTCGCTGGCTCGCTATCTCGTCGTGCGCTTGCTGCCGGCCATTCTGCTGCTGGTGCTGCTGGACGTATCCGCCACCTGGGTACTCACGCACAAGCTCGACATGGACGTGTGGATGCTGGAAGATTTCTTCTGGCTCGTCGTCATCGCGCAGATTCTGCTCCTGATCTTGTTTGCGTGGGTGGTGGTGCGCGGCGTGCGTGCCGGCCTGCGGTCGGTCAATCATCTGGCTGACGAAATCAGTCAACGCTCGATCGATGATATGCAACCGCTGAGCGTGACGCGCGTGCCCACCGAGATTGAGCCGCTCATCCGCCACACCAACGATCTGCTCAAACGGCTCGACGCGTCCATCATCGCGCAGCGCCGCTTTGTGGGGCATGCCGCGCATCAGTTGCGCACGCCCCTGGCAGGGTTGAAGCTTGAGTCTGAATTGATGCTGGCGCGCACATTGCCCGACGATGTGCGGGTGCGCGCCGAGCGCATCAAGGCGGTCAGCGATCGCATGATCCGGTTGGGGCAGCAACTATTGGTGCTCGCGCGCGCCGATCCTAGCGCACGGCCGCAAGACAGTTTCGTGCGAATCGACTTATGCGAATGGGTGCAAACGAGCGGTGCCGAATGGATACCGCAGACGCGCGCGGCGCAGGTCGAGCTCGATCTGGTGGCGCCCGACTATCCGGTTTGGATCGATGCGGATCCTTTGCTGCTCGATGAGTTGCTGGGCAATTTGATCGACAACGCGTTGCGCTATGGTTCACAGCCCGGCCGGATCAAATTGAACGTGGGCACCAATCCGCCGTCGCTGACCGTGGAGGACGACGGACCAGGGATTCCCGACGACGAACAGGAACGCGTGTTCGATGCGTTCTATCGGTCGCCCGAATCGAAAGTCGGTGGATCGGGGTTGGGGCTGGCGATCGTGCGCGAGATCGCGAATGCGCACGGCGCATGGTGGAAGCTTACGAGTCGCCCAGACTATGCCGGCACGCGTATCTCTGTGATTTTTCCAGGGCCACGCAAGGGCGCCCAACTGACGCGCCACGAACGTATATAAGGCCTGTTCAGGGTTGCGCGTGGCGTGTGACGCAGGCCCTCCTGAAGCGTTGTGCGGCGACTTACACCCGCTACATGGAACCCCGCTGCATGTGAACCTTGCCACGCATTCCGCACCCGGCCCCGGCCACGGCCGTCAGTCAGGCTGGCACGATTCCGTTTTCACTCAAGCCTTCGTTTTTTCCCCGCTTTCAGTGCCGCGGTCGTCTCTGTGGCGAAAAGCGGGGCGAGATCCAATCCTCTGACCAGATCCGCCGTCGCATCGGCCAGGCGGGTGGCATGACGTTGACGCGGCAGGGCCAGCACCAGATCGTTGGTCACGCGCGGCGCGATCAACGTGGCCACATCGAAGCGCCGCTCGGCATGCGGACCCTGAACCGCCGAACGCGGCAACACGGCGCAAGCATGCCCTTGCGACGCCAGCTCCACAATCGTATGCACCGCGTCGACCTCGGCGACCACATCCAGTTGCACGCCTTGCGCTCGGCATACGCGCGTCATTAAGCTGCGCAGGGCATGGGGGTGGCTCGGCATGATCAATGGGTAGCGCGCCAGATCTTCGATCTTGACCTGCCTGGGCAGACGGTAGATCGATGAGGGGGCTGCCGCCAGGACCAAGTCTTCGCTGAAGAGCGATTCGTAGGCGAGCTGCGGGGCGGGCGGCGGATCGTAAAGCAAGGCGAGATCGACGCGACCGGTAAGCAACCACTCACGCACCTGGGTGCTCAGGCCTTCGGCGATCGCGATCGACGCCGCCGGTAGCGCCTGGCGGAACGTGGCGACCAGCAGGGGCGTGAGCACCAGTGCGACACGCGGGGGGAGACCGATCACCACTTTCCCCGACGGGGTGTCGCGCATGCTGCGCAAATCCTCACGCGCTCGCTGGGCGAGTGCGAGCAAGCCCTGCGCATGCTCGATAAAGCGCAGGCCCGCTTCAGTGGGCTCGACACCGCGGCCGTTGCGATAAAGCAGATGCTGCCCCAGATCGGCCTCGAGCAGCCCGACCTGGCGACTCAGCGCGGGCTGCGACACATTGAGTGCCTCGGCCGCTCGCGAGAAGCTGCGGCGTTCGGCCACGGCGATGAAATACTCGATCTGTTTGAAATCCATGGGACGAGAGGGTGAATGCTGCGATCGGGCGGGTAGGGCGCAGCAGGTGGCCTGTTAAGTTATTTGATTTTGTTATATCAGAAATATCGGTTATCGCATTGTATTCGCGTGCGGCGAAGCGCAGCATGGCGGTTTTCCAGGAGCCTGCATTGACCGATTGCCGCCCGCCGCTTGCCGCCATCCAGACGCCGCAACATGCCCTGCCGCAGGGCACCTGGGATTGCCATTGCCATGTTTTCGGGCCGGTGGCGCAATTTCCGTTTGCTGCCGACCGCCGCTACACGCCGCCTGATGCGCCGTACGAAAAATTGGCGGCATTGCACGCGGCGCTCGGCGTCGCGCGGGCGGTCATCGTTCAGGCCGCGTGTCATGGCACCGACCACGGCGCGTTGCTGGCGGCGATTGCCGCAAGCGGCGGCCGCTATCGCGGGGTGGGATTGCTGGCTCCCGATGCCGATCGCGAGACGGTGGCGCAGTTGCATGCCGGCGGCATCCGTGGCGTGCGGTTCAATTTCGTCAAGCATCTGGGCGAGCCGCCTGAGCGTGCCGTGGTCGAGCGCATCGCGAGCCTTGTGGCACCGTTCGGTTGGCATGTGGCCGTCCATCTCGACGGCGCATCGCTACGCGACTGGCTGCCGCTGCTGCAGCAGTTGCCGGTGCCGTTCGTCATCGATCACATGGCGCGCGTGCGGGCCGCCGACGGGGCCGATCATCCTGATGTGCAAGCACTCTGCGCCCTGAGCGACGTGAGCAATGCCTGGGTGAAGGTGTCGGGCGTGGATCGCATCGCCAGCGGTAAAAGGCCTTTCGCCGAAGGTGTGCCCATCATGCGCGCCATCCTCGCCGCGTTGCCTGATCGCGCGCTGTGGGGCACCGACTGGCCGCATCCCAATGTGTCGGGCGATATGCCTGACGACGGCGAGCTTGTGGATACGTTTTTCGACGCCTGCCCCGATGTCGCGCTGCGGCAGCGGGTGCTGGTGGATAACCCCAATCGGTTGTTCGGCAAGGAAGACTGACCCGCTACAACCGTTTTACCCATAACGAAAGCAAGAACGAGGAGACGACAACATGTCGACGATAAAAGGATTGGTGCGCGCAGCGCTTGCAACGTGCACGGTGTTTGCCGCGTGCGCCACGGCACAGGCTGCTGGACCCGTGCGGTTGGTGGTGGCGTTTCCGCCGGGTGGTCCGGTTGATCTGGTGGGCCGGGTTCTGGCTGAACGGTTATCCAAGGATCTGGGCGAGAACGTGATCGTCGAAAACCGGGCCGGCGCCAACGGCAACATTGCGGCGTCGTATGTGGCGAAATCCACGCCCGATGGCTCGGTGCTGTTCCTGACGAGCGTTGGCGCAGTGGCCATCAGCCCGTCGCTGTATGCCAGCCTGCCCTACGATGCCGCCAAGGATTTTGCGCCCATTTCGCGCGTGGTGAATAACGCCACGGTGTTTGTGGTCAATCCGGCAGAATCGTCTACCGATGCCGCCGACTTCGTCAAACGGTCGCAGGCCAGCAAGCAATCGGTGGCGATCGGGTCATCCGGCGTGGGCAGCATTCCGCATCTCACGCTCGCGCTGTTTCAAGAGTCGAGCAAAGCCAATGTGCTGCACGTGCCTTACAAAGGTGCTGCGCCGGTCATCAACGATGTGCTCGGCAATCAGATCACAGGCTTCTTCGGCGACGTGCCGGGCCTGATCGGTCACATCCAGGCGGGCAAGCTCAAGCCGCTCGGTATTGCAGCACCGAAGCGGCATCCGCTGTTGCCCAACGTGAAAACACTGAGCGAGCAGGGCATCGCGAATGTCGAGTCGAATAACTGGTACGGCTTGCTGGCGCCCGCAGGCACGCCGCCTGCAACGATCGACAAACTCAATCAGGCGGTACGTACCGCACTGGCTGATCCTGCCACACGCAAGCGTTTTGAGGACTTCGGTGCGGAAGCCGCCCCGTCGACCCCCGAAGAACTGGCGGCGCTGATTCAGTCGGACCGCGAGAAGTGGGGCGCGGTGATTCGCAAAAACGATATTCGTCCGGAGTAAACCTAGATGACCGCTCGCGTGCAACCCGTGACGCCAGGAACGCGGCCTGATGTGGCCGAACATGAAGCTCGAATTATGGCGTCGCGTGGCCGCATTACGCCGTTGTACCAAGTGCTGCTGAACAGCCCGCCGGTCGTGGCGGGATGGGAGGCGCTGTTGACCGCGATCCGACAGCAGACGAGCCTGCCGGCATCGCAGCGGGAATTGGTGATCCTGCGCGTGGCGATCCTCAATCGGGCGCCTTATGAGTTCGACGCGCACGTGCCGCATGCCCTGGCGGCCGGCATGCCGCAGTCGGCCATCGACGCGTTGCGCCACGAAGATGCATCACAGGCCCTGGCGTTGCTTGGGGATGTGGACCGCATGATCGTGGGGTTTACGGATGCCATGACGCGCGACATCGATGTTCCGGATGCGGTGTACGACCCGCTGGCGGCACGGCTGGGTCCGCAAGGCATGGTCGAGTTGGCGGCCACAGTGGGCGCCTACAACATGGTGTCGCGATTTCTTGTCGCACTGCGCGTGGGGCATTGACGATGACTGATCTGAAGACCCCGGCTAACCTGTTGGTCGCCAAAATTGCGGGTCGCGTGATGCACGCCGATGAAGTGGTGGCCTTGTCGGCCGCGCTGCCCGAGTGGCGCGTGAGCGCCTATGGCGGGGTGGAAGGGCCGGAAACGTATGTGTACGTGGAGCCCGCGCCGGCCGGTGCATTGCCTGCCGAAGCATGGGCGCATCCATTGGCGCAGATCCGCCAGGCGCTGAGTCAAGTGGCGTCGCAAGCCGAGAATCGAGCGGGTGCCGATGCCTCGCCGGATGCGACCAATGCGGATGCGCCGGCACTCGTGCTGCTTGGTATCGTGCAGGACATCCCAGGCGCCTCCGCCGGCCGGGAAGCGACGTGGCACTACATCGTCGAGACGGATGTGGTGGTCGAGCAGGATGCCGCGCTCAACGAGTGGTACAACCGCGAACACTTGCCCGGACTGGCCAGCGTGCCGGGTACGGTACGCGCGCGGCGTTTCGTGTGCGAACAGGGTGGGCCGCGCTATCACGCGTGCTACGACCTCGAAACGCGCGAGACATTCGGTAGCCCGCCATGGCTGGCCGTACGCGCCACCGATTGGAGCTCGCAAGTGCGCCCGGCATTTCGCAATACCAAGCGCACGATGTTCAAGCGGATCGGCTAGACGCCACAAGCAGGTCGTTTTTCATGGCGATCCCGGGGGTTGACCCTCGGGATCGTCACACGGCACGCAGCTGGAATTTCGCTTACAAACGGCCGAGCAACAGGAATTCCATCAACGCTTTCTGTGCATGCAGCCGGTTCTCGGCTTCATCCCACACCACGCTTTGCGGGCCGTCGATCACTTCGCCGGTGACCTCTTCACCGCGATGTGCTGGCAGGCAATGCATGAAGAGTGCTTGCGGATCGGCCGCCGCCATCAACTCGGCATCCACGCACCAGTCGGCAAAGGCTTTCAGGCGTTCGGCGTTTTCATCTTCGTAGCCCATGCTGGTCCACACGTCGGTGGTGACCAGATGCGCGCCGCGGCAGGCTTCGAGTGGGTCGTCGAACTGCTTCAGCACGCCTGGGGCAGGGGTGCCGATGCGAGCGGCGTCGAGTTCATAGCCGGGGGGCGTCGACACATGCAGCGTGAAGCCGAGCATTTCGGCAGCTTGCAGCCACGTGTAGGACATGTTGTTGGCGTCGCCGATCCAGGCCACCGTTTTGCCGGCGATGGCACCGCGATGCTCGATGAACGTGAAGATGTCCGCCACGATCTGGCAGGGGTGAAATTCGTTTGTCAGACCGTTGATGACCGGCACGCGAGAATGGGCAGCGAAGCGCTCGATGCGTTCTTGTTCGAACGTGCGGATCATGATGACATCGACCATGCGCGAAATGACGCGGGCGGTGTCTTCGATCGGTTCGGAGCGGCCCAATTGCGAGTCGTTGGTGGTGAGGTGAATCACCGAGCCGCCCATTTGATACATGCCGGCTTCGAACGACACGCGCGTGCGAGTGCTGGCCTTCTCGAACACCATCGCGAGGGTGCGGTCATGCAGCGTGAGGTGGGGCTCGTAGCGCTTGAATTTGTCTTTGATGACGCGAGCGCGTTCGAGCACATAGCTCAGTTCTGCGGCCGATAGGTCGCGCAGTTGAAGGAAATGCCGCAGCGGGCCGGTAGTAGGCGTAGGGGGAGTCATGATGATCGTTGCTTTATGCGTTTTTATTCGGCGAGGAATTGTTTGATGAGCGGAATGAGGATTTCGGCCAGTTGATCGGCTTGATCGCTCGTCAAGATCAGGGGCGGCAACAGGCGCACTACGCGGTCACGCGTGACGTTGATCAAGAGGCCGGCCTCGAGCGCACGCGTAACCAGCACGCCGCAGGGACGGTCGAGCTCGATGCCCAGCATCAAGCCCCAGCCGCGTACCTCGTTCACGCCGGCCACGTCGGCCAGGCCTTCTTCCAGGCGGCGATGCAGATGGGCGCCTACGGTTTCGGCGTTGGCCAGCAGTCGATCCTGTTCGAGCGTATCCAGCACAGCCAGGCCGGCCGCGCACACCAGCGGTCCGCCACCAAAGGTGGTGCCGTGACTGCCGGGGGTGAGCACATTGGCGGCGGGCCCCGTCGCGACCATGGCACCGATCGGTACGCCGCCGCCTAGCCCTTTGGCCAGCGTCATCACGTCCGGCTTGATATCGGCCCATTGGTGTGCAAACCATTTGCCGGTACGACCGATGCCCGATTGCACTTCATCAATCATCAGCAGCCAGCCGCGCTCGGTGCACAGCTTGCGCAGGGCCTGGAGGTAGGAGATGTCTGACGGGCGAATGCCGCCTTCGCCTTGCAGCACTTCGAGCAGGACGGCATTGACGCGCGGCTCGCGGTCGCCGGCTTGCGCCACGGCATCGAGATCGTTGTACTTGACCTGGATGAAGCCGGTAGGCAGCGGTTCAAAGCCCTTGCGCGCCTTTTCGCTGCCCGTGGCGGCCAATGTGCCGAGCGTGCGGCCATGCCACGACGAGTCCATCGTGATGATGTGGGCGTGGGTATTGCCGTTTTTGTAGCCGTGATAGCGGGCGAGTTTGATCGCTGCCTCATTGGCCTCCGAGCCGCTATTGGCAAACGCCACTTCTTCCATGCCTGACAACTGCGCGATGCGCTCGGCCAGCGCGGTTTGCTGCGGCACCTCGTAGATGTTGGACGTGTGAATGACGCGCGCGGCTTGCTCGCTGATGGCGGCAACCAACCTGGGATGCGCATGTCCAAGACACGACACGCCGATACCCGCCAGGCCATCGAGATATCGTCGCCCCTGCGCATCCCATAGCCAGACCCCTTCGCCGTGCGTAAACGCCACGGGAAGACGAGAGTAGATCGAGATGAGCGGTGAGGACACGTTGTACTCCACAAAAAGCTGCACGCCGTCCGGATTGAGGCGTGCAAGGCCCGAAAAGGGTCAATCATATACAATCCGCGGCGCGGGCCACAGGTTCGAAGTGCCGGATGATCGGCGCGCAGGAGGCCATCGGTAGACTATGACACAAGGCGTTCGACAATTCGTGATCCACGGCGTGACGCTTGACGGCGCACGGTTCCGTCCCAGCGATTGGGCGGAGCGTCTCGCCGGCGTCATGTCGCAATTCAAACCCCCAGGCATGGCCAAGAGCCATCTGACCTATTCGCCGTACGTGTTGCCGTTGGTGATCGACGGCGTGCGCGGCATCGTCGTCGACGAACGGCTGCGCGATCTCGAGCCGCTGGCCTACAAGTTCGTGGTCGATTTCGCCACCGACAACAATCTCAAGACCGAATCGCGCACGCTTTAAACGCTGCCTGAGGCCCGCAACGGGCCCAGTGAGGGTGCGGCTTATCGCGTGCGTCGATCGCGCCGTGTGGCGCGCTCTGGTGCGTTGCAGCACGCGTCGCCTTTAGGCCAGCTGGGGCCGCGTCCGACGCGAGGTCTCGATCTCGGTCGGCACACGGCCAGCAGGTCACCGTGCAGGTCACCTTAGACCGGCGTGACGACCTTGCCCGTATCGAAATACGCCTTCAGGTTGTCCAGCATCAGGTTTTCCATGTCCAGCCGCGTTTCGCGCGTTGCACTGCCGATGTGGGGCAACACAACAGCCTTGTCGGTTTCGCGCAGGAATGCCGGCACCTTGGGCTCGGCCTCGAACACATCCAGCGCCGCGCCGCCGAGCTTGCCGTTTTGCAGTGCTTCGACCAGCGCGGTTTCGTCGATGACCGGGCCGCGCGCGATGTTGATGATGACGCCTTCGGGGCCGAGCGCCTCGAGTACAGCTTTCGAAATCAGGCCACGCGTTTCCGGACCGCCCACAGTGGCGACCACCAGGAAATCAGCCCACTTGGCGAGCGACTCAAGCGACGCTTCGTAGCCATAGTCGACATCCTTGCGTTCGCGCCGATTGTGATAGCGCACATCCATGTCGAAGCCCAGGCCGCGGCGGGCGATGGCCTCGCCAATGCGGCCCAGCCCGACCACGCCCAGCTTCTTGCCGGATACGCGCGATCCCAGTGGGATGCTGCCGTGTACCTGACCCCAGCGTCCGGCGCGGACGAAGCGCTCGCCTTCGCCGATGCGGCGGGCTTGCGCGATGAGCAGGCCCCACGCAAGATCGGCCACGCAGTCCGTCAGCACATCGGGTGTGTTGCTGACCTGGATGCCCCGCTTTTTGGCCGCCTCGACGTCGATGGTTTCGTAGCCGACCCCCCAACTGCAAATGGCTTTCAAGTCGGGCAGGGCGTCCATGGTGGCGGCATCGCAGCCGTAGGTCGCCGAAGTGACCAGCGCTTCGACACCGGCGCCTGACGCCTTGAGCGCTGCCGCGCGATCGTCCGCTTTCCAGAGCGGGAAGATGTCGTAAGACTCGGCGAGTCGTTCGTTGGCGGAGGGCGAGCCGGCGTAGTTGCCGACCTGGATCACGCGGGGCTTGGCAGTCATGGAAAAAGAACCCTTCTTCGTTGAGTGAAGACCGATTCTATCTCGACGCGCCCATGAAAAAAGACGCCATGTAGGCGTCTTTTCTTGCGCTGGCGCAGCAATGCGTTTTACGCAGCCGATGTTTGGGCACCGGCAATGGCTTGCCGAATTCAGAACGTCCGGTTGATCGTCGGCACGGCGTCGAGCGAACGACGGCAGCGTGACGACGGTTGCGCGGACATCCGCCTTATCAGGCGATTGCCTTGACGGCGGCAGCCAAGCGGCTCTTGTGGCGAGCAGCTTTGTTCTTGTGAATGATGTTCTTGTCGGCCACGCGGTCGATGACGCTGGTGGCTTTTTGGAACACTTCAGTTGCGGCAGCCTTGTCACCAGCGGCGATAGCTTGACGCACACGCTTGATCGAGGTGCGCAGCATCGAGCGCAGGCTCGAGTTGTGCTTGTTGCGCTCGACTGATTGGCGGGCGCGCTTGCGGGCTTGGGCAGTATTGGCCATGTGTCTTTAGAAAGTTGAATTCGGCAAAGCAGAAAAGTATAGCAAGTTTGGCCCCGATTGCAATAGCTTGTCGGCCGATTGGGGCGCAAATGCCCGTTGTGGGGGCGATTTTGTGGTGCTTATGCCGTACGACGCTCGATCAAAACGATCAATGGCGTGTATTGGGTGAGCGTAATCGGCAAAGCGTCGGCCAGCAAGGCCAACGTGGCGAGCGGATCGTCAAGCGAGAAGGTGCCGGACACTCGCACCGCACCCGCCGCTGCGGAAATCCGCAGCATCCCGTAGTGATAAGGCCGCAGGGCACTGACGATGTCGGCCAGCGGGCGGCCGCGCACCGTCACCATCCCGTGCTCCCAGGCGGCCTCGTCGATCAGCGCGTCGCGAGGCTGATCGACCATGGCGGCGTCGAATCGCGCGCCGACGCCTGCCGTAACGGTGCCGCGCGCGCCGGATCGCGTGACGATTTCAACTGAATGTTTGTGCACCGCCACCAGCGTGCGCTGCATTTCCTGGCGCACCATATAGTCGGTGCCCAATGCGCGCACCGAGCCCTCTGCAGTGTGAACCGCAAAAGGCCGCTGGGTATCCGGTGCCACCACGGCACGGATGGCGCCCTGGCGTAGATGGATATGCCGCGCACCTTCGCTGAAGTCGATGTCGACCACCGAGCGTGCGTCGAGCAGGAGCCGGCTGCCGTCTTGCAGGGCGACCTGGCGCCGCTGGCGCGTGGCCGTGACGTGGTCGGCGTCGACGCCCTCCAGGGGGTAACGCAGATTGACGGCCGCTGCGATGCCGGCAAGCGATAAGCCACCTACGGCGGTTTGCAGGAACCGCCTGCGCCATTGCATCGGATGGTGAGTGACGTCGTCAGCGTCCAGGTCAGCGGGTGCGGGGTAGTGCTCGGTAAGTCGGCCGAAGCTGTGGCCCAGGCCTGCGGCAAGGTCCTGCCACGCTTTTTCGTGACGGGTATCGGCACGTCGCCACTCATCGAACGCGATCCTGTCCTTCTCATCGGCATGGTCCGACCGCAGCAGCAAGAGCCAGTGCACGGCTTGGTCGGCGAGAAGGGGCGTACGGGCGTGAGAGGTTGCCACAACAGGCATCATCAAGGAAAACGTTTCAACTTGTGAAATAGTATAAGTGTTTCCGTGTCGCGCAAGGCTGCGCGCCTCAAATTCAGCGAGATTCTTCTTTTTTAGGCGCTTGGGAACGGCGGGCCGTGGCGTTTGCGCACACTGAGGCAAGATTCACTCGGCTTTTCAGCCCTGCGAAGCGCGTCCTGCCCGTGCAAAGTCGCGGCGGCGAAAGCCACATGCGGCCAGCAAGCCGAAATAGACGACGGCACTCAGACCGACGACACCGGCGAGCCACACGATACGCATGCCGGGCTGCGCATGAAGCGCGATCCAGTCGACATACGTGTTTGCGGCGATCAGCAGCGCTGAAACGCCGATCAAGGCCGGCAGCAGGCGCACGCTGAAGCTTAACCATGCGGCCTGGGGTTGATAAATGCCGCGGCGGCGCAAGCCGATCAGGAGAGCGAGTGCGTTCAGGCACGCACCCAGGCCGATGGCCAGGGCAAGTCCGGCATGGCCCAGACGCGGAACCAGCATGAGGTTGAAGACTTGTGTGGCAATCAATACGACAATCGCAATGCGCACCGGTGTGCGGATATCCTGCCGGGCATAAAACCCGGGCGCCAGGATCTTCACGGCCAGCAGCCCGATCAAACCCACCGAATAGGCCATCACGGCCAGGCGTGTCTGTTCGACGTCGCCCGCCGCGAACTTGCCGTAATTGAACAGGGTGGCCACCAGCCCCTCGGAAAGCAGGGCAAGGCCCAGCGCCGCGGGCAGGCCCAATAGCAACACCAGTCTCAGACCCCAGTCGAGCAGCGCGCTATAGCCGTCCGTGTCGTCCCGCGCATGCGCGGCCGATAAGCTTGGCAGCAATACGGTACCCAGTGCGACACCGAGCAGGGCGGTCGGAAACTCCATCAACCGGTCTGCGTAGGAGAGCCAGGTCACACTGCCTTGCGTGAGCCAGGTGGCGATATTGGTGTTGATCAACAGCGAAATCTGCGCCACGGAGACGCCGAGCGTGGCCGGCCCCATCTGGCGCAGGATGCGTTTGACCGTCGGGTCTGCCCACGCTTCACGCACGCGCAGGGTATATCGCGGCAAAAGCCCGATGCGGGAGAGTGCGATCCATTGGATCGCCAATTGGGCGACGCCGCCCACCATCACACCGATGGCCAGGGCATAGACGGGAATGTCGTAGCGGGGCGCGAGCCAGATGCAGGCCGCGATCATCGAAAGGTTGAGCAGTACAGGCGTGAACGCCGGTACGGCAAAGCGCCGCCAGGTGTTGAGCACGCCGGAGGCGAACGCGGTCAGCGACATGCAGACGATGTAGGGAAACATCATCCGCGTCATCCAGACGGCGGCGTTGAATTCGGGTTCGCGCGCAGCCTTGCGCAGACCGCTGGCCATCGCGCTCACGACCCAGGGCGCTGCGATGATGCCGATCACGGTGACGGCCATCAGCACCACCGTCAGCAGCAACGCCACGCGGTCGAGCAGGGTGCGAACCTCTTCATCGGAGCGATTGGTGCGCGCGGCGCCCAGGATAGGCACGAAGGCCTGCGAGAACGCGCCCTCGGCAAACAGCCGCCGCAGAAGGTTCGGGATGCGAAATGCAACCCAGAAGGCATCGGTGAATGCGCCGGCGCCAAACGCGCGTGCGATGAGGACATCGCGCGCCAGACCCGTGATGCGAGAAATCAGGGTGAAGCTACTGATGGTCGCCGCAGAGCGGAACAAACCCATGGGACGACCGCCGATAGTGCGTTATTTAGGGGGCATGCGGATCGCGCCGTCGAGACGAATCGTCTCGCCGTTGAGCATCTCGTTGGTGATGATGCTGTGCACGAGCTTGGCGTAATCTTCAGGGCGACCCAGGCGCGAGGGGAACGGAATGCTGGCGGCCAGCGAATCCTGTACCTCTTGCGGCATGCCGAACACCATCGGGGTGCCGAAGATGCCGGGAGCGATGGTCATGCAACGAATGCCGTTGCGCGCGAGATCGCGCGCGATCGGCAACGTCATGCCGGCCACGCCGGCTTTCGATGCCGCGTAGGCCGCCTGGCCGATCTGGCCGTCGAATGCGGCAACTGAAGCCGTGTTGATGAGCACGCCGCGCTCGCCCGTGGGCAAGGCGTCGTTGTTGCTCATGGCTTCGGCCGACAGGCGCATCATGTTGAAGCTGCCGATCAGATTGATCGTGATGACTTTGGTGAAGAGGTCGAGGGCATGCGCGCCGTTCTTGCCGACGATCTTGGCGGCCGGCGCGACGCCGGCGCAGTTCACCAGGCCGTAGAGCGGGCCGAGCGCCGTGGCGGCCGCGACGACGGCACGGCCGTCGGCTTCCTGCGTCACATCGCAATGAACGTATTGCTGGCCCAATTCCTTGGCCAGCGCTTCGCCGGCTGCATCCTGGACGTCGGCCAGGACCACGCGTGCGCCATGCTCGGTGAGCATGCGCGCCGTGCCGGCACCGAGTCCCGATGCGCCGCCGGTGACGATGAATACGTTGTTCTTGATGTCCATGCCTCGCTCCCTGAAAGAAAGTTAGCTTGCCAGTGCGCCGACGACGCGCTGCTTGATCTCTTCGACTGCGCCGACGCCCGCGACCTTGCGGTACTTGGGCGCCGCGGCGTCGCCGCTGTCGGCCCAGCTCGAGTAGTAGTCCACCAGCGGACGCGTTTGATCGCGATAGACCGACAAGCGATGACGCACGGTATCTTCGCGGTCGTCGTCGCGTTGCACCAGCGCTTCGCCGGTGATGTCGTCGATGTCGGCCTGCTTGGGCGGATTGAAGCGCACGTGATAGCTGCGACCGCTGGCGGGGTGCACCCGGCGTCCGCTCATGCGTTCGATGATGTCTTCTTCAGGCACCTCGATCTCGACCACGTAATCCAGCGCGATGCCGGCTTCTTTCAGCGCATCGGCCTGGCGGATCGTGCGGGGAAAGCCGTCGAAGAGATAGCCCCCGGCGCAGTCGGGCTGCGTCAGGCGATCGCGAACGAGGCCGATGATCAGATCGTCGGAAACAAGACCGCCCGCATCCATGACTTTTTTGGCTTCGAGCCCGAGGGGCGTGCCCGCTTTGACCGCTGCGCGCAGCATATCGCCCGTCGAAATCTGGGGAATGCCGAACTGCTGGGTGACGAAAGCGGCTTGAGTGCCTTTACCGGCGCCCGGAGGGCCGAGCAGGATGAGACGCATGAGAACTCCTGACGAGATTTTGATTTTTTGACCGGGGGCGATTATGCCGCATCGCGTCGCCCGTTGCAGTGGGCCCCCGTGGGCGATAACCCTTATAACCGATTTGCCAGCACCCGACGCACGCGTTCCAGATCCTCCGGAGTGTCTACGCCGGCGGATGGTGCCTCATTGGCGTGGTGGACCACGATGCTGTACCCGTGCTCCAGGGCCCGTAATTGCTCGAGGGCCTCGAAGCGCTCGAGCGCGCCCTGCGGCAGGGTGGGAAACCGATGCAGAAAACTGCAGCGATAGGCGTAGAGACCGATGTGATGCCAGGCGGGCAAGCCGGGCGCGAGCACGCGTGCACCGGACGCCAATGCGTCCCGCGCCCACGGGACCGGTGCGCGCGAGAAATACAGCGCGCGGTTGTCCGTGCCGCAAATGGCCTTGACCACGTTGGGATTGAAGAGCGCCTCGGCATCAGCCAGCGGTGCGGCACACGTGGCGATGGCGGCATCGGGCCGCTGGATCAGCAACGTGGCCACCGCATCGATCAACGCAGGATCGATCAACGGCTCATCGCCCTGCACGTTGACCACGACGGCGTCGTCGTCCAAACCGAGGGCGAGCACCACCTCGGCCAGCCGATCGGTGCCCGTGGGGTGATCGGCGCGCGTGAGCATGACTTCGATGCCGTGCGCACGCACCGTATCGGCGATGAGGGCGTCGTCGGTGGCGACCACGACGCGCGATGCGCCGGACAACGCCGCCTGTTCGGCTGTGCGTACCACCATGGGCTTGCCGCACAGGTCGGCGAGCGGCTTATCCGGCAGGCGGGTGGAGGCGCGCCTGGCGGGCACGATGGCGATAAAACTCACGATGCCGTGGTGTCTGACGAGGTGTCAGGGGCGGGGGTCGCAGTGGCCGGCGCGCCAGGCGCATCATCCAGCTGACGGGCTTCCGATTCGAGCAGAATGGGAATGCCGTCCCGAACGGGATAGGCCAGGCCGGCGCCGCGGCTGATCAGCTCGGATCGCGAACGATCGAACTGCAGGCGGCCTTTCGAGACCGGGCAAACGAGGATGTCGAGCAAGCGGGAGTCCATCCTCGGATTCTAAAACAGATTGGCGTAGGTGCGGGGTGCGCCGCTTGTTCGTTCGTCTGATTTATCCAGCAGCGCGAGAGTCTCGCGGCAACCCATCGGCCCCGATCTGGGGGCCAGTCCGTAAGGAAACTCCTCTGGGCGTTCGAGCTGGGCGCTGTGATCGTAATTGCCATCGATCTCCAGGCGCAGATAGCGGGCGGCGCGGTCGGGGTAGGGCACCCCCAGCGCGAGCAGAAACTGCGCGTACTCGGCATCGCATTGGTTAGCTGCGTAAAAGTAGTCTTGCCCCGTGTAGAGCGCGACCGAGGGCGGCAGCAACTGCCGCGAGCGCTGGCCCTGGGCCAGAAAGAGCAGATATCGTCCGCGGCTGGTGAATTCGTGCGGGGTGCCGGGCACGATGTCCACACGGCCTTGCGCGGCGCCGATTTCGAAGGGGTCGAACGACGTGGTGATCGGGCCGCTCAGGCGCTCAAGCCGTTCGCGGGCGGCATCGTCCAGGCGGGCAGCCAAGGCGGGGTCGAGCCGCTTGCCGGCCACGCAGAAGCGGCTCAGTGCCGCGGCGGGCAGATGCACGCCCACCGGCAAGTCGGCGCGGGGCAGCCCGATCGTGGTGTCGCCGCTGGTCAGCCACGTGCGCTGTTGCGTGCGGTCGGCGCATGACATGAACCCGACGTTCTTGGTGTCGGTATCCGGCTGCACGCGGAAAAGGTAAAGCTGCGGCGTAAAGGCGTCCGGAATCTTCAGCGGCGCGCCTTTGGCGCGTAACCACGCGGATGGCGGCGTGAGATAGCGCGTCTGATGCGCTCGAATCGGCCCGAGATTGCCCACGTCCGCCGTGAGCGCCACACTGCGCTCGATGGTGATGGGCCGGGGCGACACAACGAGCCCCAGGTAGATCAGCAGCAGCAAAAGGGCGGTGCTCAATAGCCCGGGCAGCGACCGCTCGCGCAGGCGAGCCAGGCCGAACGCCGCAAGTTGCGAGCAAATCGTGGCCAACACCAGCAGCACCAAGGCATTGCTCTGCGATTGCGCGCTCATCGACCAGCCGTGGGGCAGGAACAGGACGGCGTCGCCCCGGTGCCGCACGATCAGCGCCAACGCCAGCCACAGCAAACCTGCCATCCCGTGCAACCAAACGGCTGCCCGGGCGCCGCGCGGCATGGCCGCCGCCGTCATGAACCCACCGTCATCAAGACCCATTTCCGGGGCGTGCGCCGCACGCGAGTCGGGCATCGCGCCGCGCAGCCAGCGTGCGCGACAGCCAATCGAAAAACGCCGGATCGGACAATTGCGCGGCAACCGGCACCGACCAAAGCCGTGGATCCTGCAAGTGCGCACACTTGATCGCGTCTTTCTCGGTGATCAAGATCGTGTCAGCGCTGAGGCCGCCGAAAGGCGACGCCTTGAAGTCGTGGTGGTCCGGTAAAGATAAGCTTTGCGCCAACGGGATACCGGCGCGCGTCAACGTGGCGAAAAACCGCTCGGGCTTGCCGATGCCTGCGGCTGCAGCGATCGGACCCAAGGCCGGCGCCGCGAAGTCGGTGAGCGGACGGCGCTGGCCGTCGATCAATCGCACCGCCTCGCTGGATTCCAGACGCATATCGAGGTGGTGCGGACCGCCGGTCGACGTGGGCGCCGCGCCTGACGACGGCAGCGGCGCGGATGACGGCGCGGATGCAGCCACGGCAGCGCCGCTGCAGTTCGACACGATGGCGTCGACCTCCCGCAGCCGCTCGGGCGGCTCGCGCAAGGGGCCCGCGGGGAGCACCCGTCCATTGCCGACGCCGCGTTCGTCCTGAATCACGATTTCCACGTCGCGCGCCAGCGCCAGATGCTGCAAACCGTCGTCCGATACGATGACGTCGATGTCGGGATAGCGTTCGCGTAGCGCCTGCGCCGCCAGAACGCGCCGCGGATGCACGGCGATGGGAGCACCCGTGACGCGGGCAATCAAGGCCGGCTCGTCGCCCACCTGCGCCGCGTCCGGCGTGCCTTGCGCCACGCGGGCGGCCGGCCCGATGGTCACGCCGTAGCCGCGGCTCACGACGCCGGGGCGCCAGCCGCGTGCGCGCAGCGCCTCGACCGTCGCGATGACGGCCGGCGTCTTGCCGGTGCCGCCCACATAGATGTTGCCGATCACCACGACCGGAACGCCTGGCCAGTGCGCCACGCGCCGACCTTGTGCAAAAGCACGGCGCTTACGGGCAACGATCAGCCGCGTGATCGCGGCCAGGGGCAGCAAGGCGTTCGACACCCATCCCCTGCATTGCCATTGCCGCGCCAGCCACGCTGCGGACATTCCGGTCACGGCGCCCTCTGAGCGGCAAAATCCACCCGGGAAATACCGGCCAGCCGAGCCGCTTCCATCGCGGTGACGACGGATTGATGGCTGGCCTGCCCGTCAGCCCGCACGAGGAGGACGGCGGCGGGGTTGGCCACGATGGCGCCGCGCATGGCCTGCGCGATGGCTTCGGTAGAACCGGGGTCGACCAGCGCGCCGTTCAGTGCGTAGCGGCCATCATGGCTGATGGCCAACTCGATGCGCGGCGCCGCTTCGATTTCGCTGCGTGCCTGCGGCAACGCGACCGACAGCGCCGTGTCGCGCGTGAACGTGGTGGTGGCGGCGAAGAAAATCACCATCACGAGCAGCACATCGATCAACGGCACGAGATTGATGTCCAACGTGTCGTCTGCGCGGTGGCGAGGTCGAAAATTCATTGCGCCGCCAGATCGCTCGCGCGTTGCAGGCGCGAGGCTTCGCGCTCGAGGTCGCCCACGAGATTGTCGGCGCGGCTGCGGTAGATACGATGGAAGGCCGTTGCCGGGATCGCGATCAAGATGCCGAAGCCGGTGTTGTAGAGGGCAACGGAAATGCCATAGGCAAGCTGGGCGGGGTCGGCGCCCGCAGGGGAGTAAGCGCCGAAAATCTCGATCATGCCGACCACCGTGCCGAACAATCCCATCAACGGTGCCACCACTGCGATCGTGCCCAACGCCCCGATGTAGCGATGCAGTTGCCGGCCCACGTCGCGGCCCGTGTCTTCGATAGCGGCCAGGCGCAAGGCAGGCGGTTCATGGCGTACCCGCAGCACATCGGCGAGGATCTGGCCCAGCGCGGAGTGACGTTCGAGCCGCAACAGCGCATCGGGCGAATCCTGGCCGTTACGCAGCATCTCGGCAACCTGGCGGGGAAGCTGGCGCGGCGCCACGTGCGCCGTACGCAAACTGATGGCGCGCTCGACGATGAGCGCCAATGTCAGGATCGATAATGCCAGGAGTGGCCAGATGGGCCATCCGGCAGCTTGGATGATGGCTAGCACGAAACTGTCCTCTGAAACGGGCGCGAATCGCGCGAAGTATACACAGCGTAAAAGTGCCGCTTGGCGGTCAGATTTTGCCCATTGAACCGCAGAGGCCGACCCGCCTAGGCGCGAACGGCACGGGAGGGCAAGTTCTCCACTGCGGCTGTGGATAACCAGAAACGATCATGACACATTGGTTAACTTCTGCGCAAAGCCTGCCAAATTTATCAAATTGCTTCTGCCGAACTGGACTTTCCGGGGCAAGTGAACCTTACATCGCTGACAAGCTGTGGATAATGCTGTGCAAAAGTCCCTCTGTCGGGGTGACTATGCTTGTCATCGGATTGTCTTGGTAGTTTTTACCGATCAGTCGTGTAAATAAATAGAGTTGTAAATCAATAGGTTGTCATCAAATTGCGCGGTTTCCCGCTGATTTGTGGGGGACGGTCCTGTCCGCGTTATCATCTAGCCCGCTTTACGCTGCCTGTGGACAGCTTCGACTCGGAAAGCCTTATGACACCTGCATTTCAGGTCAATGACGACGCGCAAACCCCCGAAATTCTGTCGGTTGCGCAACTCAATAACGCCGTGGCGCGCCTTCTGGACGCTTCTCTGCCGCCAACCTGGGTGCGTGGAGAAATCTCCAATTTCACGGCGGCTGCGTCAGGCCATTGGTATTTCACACTGAAAGATGCACGCGCCACAGTGCGCAGCGTGATGTTTCGTGGACGCGCCTCCACCGTTGGTTTTACGCCCCGGGTGGGCGACCGCGTGGACATCCGCGCCAGAGTCTCGCTGTATGAGCCACGCGGCGACTACCAATTACAGGTAGACGCCATGCGGCGTTCGGGGCAGGGCGACTTGTATGAGCAGTTTCTGCGATTGAAGGAAAAGCTTACCGAGCAAGGATTGTTCGAGCCAGAGCGCAAGCGTCCGATTGCAGCCATTCCCCGCGTCGTGGGCGTGATCACCTCGCTACAGGCAGCCGCGCTGCGTGATGTACTGACGGCCCTGCAGCGCCGCGCGCCGCATGTGCGCGTGGTGATCTATCCGGCGCCCGTTCAGGGTGCCGAGGCGCCGGGCCGGCTGATCGATGCGCTCGCCCAGGCCAACCGCCGGGCAGAGGCCGACACGATCCTGCTTGTGCGCGGGGGGGGCAGCATCGAAGATCTGTGGGCGTTCAACGACGAAGGGCTGGCGCTCGCGATCTCGCAAAGCGCCATACCGGTGATCTCGGGCGTGGGCCATGAAACCGATTTCACGATTGCCGACTTCATTGCGGACCTGCGCGCACCCACGCCCACGGCCGCCGCCGAACTGGCATGTACAGATCGCCGCGTGTTGGTCGAGCAATTGAATCAAGTCACCCATGCGATGCGCCGCGCACAGCAGCGGGGTCTCGAGTATGCCGCGCAGCGTCTGGATCGCATGGCGGCGCGTTTGACCTCGCCCGGTGAGCGCCTCGCGCAGCGACGGGAACGCCTGACCGTGCTCAATCGACGGCTGGCGCAAGCCTGGCACCGCCCCGACGGTCAGCGGCAATCGCGGCTGGCGCTGGCCTTGCAACGGCTGCGCCATCGCACGCCGCAGTGCGACCGAGCGCGCGACCGTCTTATCGATGCGATGCAGCGTCTGGCCCGTGCGCAACAGCGCGAGGTGGCCGATCGCGCCAAACGCCTGCAGGGTGCGGTGGCCCATTTGCGTGCGTTCGACCCGCAAAACACCTTGGCCCGCGGCTATGCGATCGTGCGCGACGCGTCAGGGGCTATCGTGCGCGATGGCGGCGCACTCAAAAAGGGTCAGGCGTTGGCGCTCCAGTTGGGCCAGGGATCGGCCGACGTCAAGGTCGTGGCGCCCCATGGTGGCGACGGCGCAACCGAGGCGGCCCCCGACGCGCTGCCGCCCTCGTCCGGCACGACGCACCCGTTGTTCTGAACGGTGCCGGACGGCACCGGCCGTGTCCGCAGGTTGGACACGGGGGCGCGGCCGGATAGTTGTTCAGGTGCGATGTGTCTTAAGATCTGCGCCTTCTTCGGCTCATTGGCGGTACGTTCTCATGACGACAGATGCTTTTATTTGCGATGCAATCCGCACGCCTTTCGGTCGGTACGGCGGTGCCTTGGCCGGCGTACGTGCCGACGATTTGGCAGCCATCCCGATCAAGGCGCTGATGGCCCGCAATCCTGGCGTGCAATGGGACGCGCTGGACGACACGATCTTCGGATGCGCCAATCAAGCCGGCGAAGACAACCGCAACGTCGCCCATATGGCCACCTTGTTGGCGGGATTGCCCATTGACGTACCCGGTTCCACGATCAACCGCTTGTGCGGCTCCGGCATGGATGCCATCGGCACCTCGGCCCGCGCCATTCGTTCGGGCGAAACCAGCCTGATGCTGGCGGGTGGCGTTGAAAGCATGAGCCGCGCGCCCTTCGTCATGGGTAAGGCCGAATCTGCCTTTGCCCGCCAGGCCGCCATCTACGACACGACGATCGGCTGGCGCTTCGTCAACAAACTGATGAAGGCGCAATACGGGGTCGATTCGATGCCCGAAACCGCTGAAAACGTGGCCGAGCAGTTCAATATCGGTCGGGAAGATCAAGACCGATTTGCGTTGGCCAGCCAGGAAAAAACCGCGCGCGCACAGGCCGATGGTGTCTTCGACGCCGAAATCGCACCGGTGTCGATCGCCCAGAAAAAGGGCGATCCGCTGGTGGTGTCGCGTGACGAGCACCCGCGTGCCACCACCCTCGAATCGCTGGCCAAGCTCAAGGGTGTGGTCAAAGAGGGTGGCACGGTCACGGCCGGCAATGCCTCGGGTGTAAATGACGGTGCCGTTGCGGTATTGCTGGCGGGTGAAAGCGCCATCTCGCGCCACGGCTTGACGCCGCGTGCCCGGGTGGTGGGCATGGCCACCGCCGGTGTGGCCCCCCGCATCATGGGCATGGGCCCGGCACCGGCCACGCGCAAAGTGCTGGCGCAGACGGGGTTGACGCTCGACCAGATGGACGTGATCGAGCTCAACGAAGCGTTTGCTGCCCAGGGTTTGGCGGTGATGCGCGATCTGGGGCTGGCCGACAACGATCCCCGTGTCAATCCTAATGGCGGCGCGATTGCGCTGGGTCACCCGCTGGGTGCCAGCGGTGCCCGGTTGGTAATGACGGCGGTCAACCAGTTGCATCGCACGGGCGGGCGCTACGCCTTGTGCACGATGTGCATCGGCGTGGGGCAGGGCATTGCGCTGATCGTCGAGCGCGTCTGAGCGCGTCGAAAAAAACCGCGCTGGTGTCTAAGGCCAGCGCGGTTTTTTTATGGCTGCCGCGCCGCCTGGGCGACGATCAGCCGAGATGTGATGGATGCCGGCAGCGGCACTCGCCGCCTGCGGCGGGGCTCAAGGCAACCCTTCGACCTTCTGGTTATGCGTGATCCCGCGGGCCGCAAACCAGCCTTGCTCCATTTCCAGCGCGTAGCGCACGGCCTTGCGCGAACAGTGGGCATCTTCGGTTTGCGGCGCCATATTCTCGATATTGACGATCGTGCCGTCATCTTCGATGAATGCGATCGACAGCGGCAGCAGCGTATTGCGCATCCAGAAGCATTGCCGGTCGGGTTCGTCGAAAACGAATAACATGCCGTGATTGGGTGCAAGCTCCTGGCGGAACATCAGACCGGTGCTGCGTTTATCTGGCGTATTGGCCACTTCGGCCCGGATCACGTGGATCCCGGCGGACAACTCGGTGATCGGAAGTACCGGCGGCTCGGCGCGCGCCGCGGACGGGCTTGCGATAGACAGGGCGGCCAAGGCCGCCAGGGCGATCGGGCGAAGAAACTCAAGTCGGCGCATCACTGCGGTGACCCCTGGTGAATGATTTGGATCGGCAGAATACACCACGGCCCCGACGCTCGGTCAGGGCCGTGTCGCCGGCAAAACGGCACGGTTGCCGTCAAGCCGCCGTAATATTCAGGGCTTGCTTGCCCTTGGGGCCTTGAATGATCTCGAAAGCGACCTTTTGGCCCTCTTTCAAAGTCTTGAAGCCGTTCATCTGGATCGACGAAAAATGCGCAAACAAGTCTTCGCCACCGTCATCCGGAGTGATGAAGCCGAAGCCTTTTGCATCGTTGAACCATTTGACCGTGCCGGTCGATTTGGGATTGTCCCCAGATTGGGTTTCGGGCGTGTCTGACATGCGAACTGCCTCTTTTGAATCTGATCCTGTAGGCCACGGCGGTTTCGTCCTCTCCCGACATTTTCCGCCCTGGTTTTTCCGTGTTTCCCCGAGGCTCAAGCGAGCGCAATCCAACTGAAACAAAGAGTCGGCTGATCATGCGCTTGTTTTATTTCGGGCGTCAAGTATGGAAAGTCCGAATCCCAAGTGTAAAAATGTTGCAGTGGTCCACCGATCTTCCGGCAATTCCTTAAAATAATCTCCCTATGAATACCAGTGTCGACAACCAGCAGGATCTGATCGTTGAAAAAGAGGCGGCGCGCACAGCGCCACCGCCTATGTATCAGGTCGTGCTTTTGAACGATGACTACACACCGATGGAGTTCGTCGTCAAAGTGCTGAAGAAGTTTTTCGGCAAGGATGAAGAGGAAGCGACGCGCATCATGCTGCGCGTCCACCACGATGGGCGGGGGACGTGTGGGGTGTATCCCCGCGATCTGGCGGCAACGCGAATTGCCCAGGTCGCGCAGTATGCGCATGCACGCCAGCACCCGCTGCAATGCATCATGGAGCCGGTCTGACGCGGCTGGGGAGCCGCATGATCGACTTGTCATTTGCGGACCTGGCATAAGCCGGGCCGTTGGGAAACGTGCGCCGGCCTGATAACCGGTTGCATCTGAGGAGAGCACACGGTGCTGAATCGCAAGTCGGGTGGGCTGCTGGTCGCGGCCGTCGTTGTCGTGGCCGTTGCAGGCGTAGGTGGATGGCTTGCAGGTAAGAAATCAGATCGCACCGATGCGCCCACAGCGCCGGCGATCGCAACGGCGGATGGGCCACGCGATGCCGCTCGCGGCACCATAACGCCGGCGACGCCTGCCGCCGGCACCGCCGCCGCTGCCGACGGCGGCACCCCCGCATCGTCGGCCACCATTGCCGCGGGCACGCCCGATCCGTTTGCCGCCTTGCAATGCCAGGCGCGCCAATTCAACGATACGCTGGCTTTGGCCGTGAGCTTCACGCAGCCTGTCGACCGCCGCAACGACCTCTCGTCGTTCCTTGAGGTGGTCGATCTGGGCCAAGCCAAGTCGCAAAGCGACGAGGGTAGTGAGGCCAACGCATCCAACGGCAAGATTGCGGCGGGTGCGGCGGGCGAAAAGGGCAAGCGCATCGAGGGTAACTGGGTGGTGAGCGACAATCCGCGCACGATCTACTTCCCGTATGTCTCGCCCGACCACCGCTATGCGATTTCGTTGCGCGGCAACCTGCCCGCTGCGGCCGATAAGGTCACGCTCAAAGCGCCGGTGAACTGCGTGGTGGCCACCGAAGCCATGGCGCCGGCGTTCTTTTTCTCCAGCCGCGGCGTGGTTCTACCGGCGGGTCAGAACGGCGGCTTGCCGATCACGACTGTCAATACGCCCGAAGTGGATGTGCAGTTCCTGCGTGTGGCGCCCGAGAAGGCGCCTGCCTTGTACGAGAAAGTGCTCGGCGTGACCGGCGGCGCGCAAACGGCCACCGATGAAGACGAGAGCGAAGCCGACGACGAAGAGGACTACCGCGACTACGACGATCGCACCACTTCGCTCAAGGGGCTGGTCGGAAATTGGGATCTCGACCGCCTCAATACGCTCACCACCAGTGTCTATCAAGGCCGTTTCGTCACTGACGACAAGCCCAATCGTCGCCATGTGACGTTCCTGCCGGTCGAAACCATCAAGGAACTGCAGGAACCCGGCATCTATATCGCCGTGATGAGCCAGCCGGGCCGCTTTCGCTACGAGTATCAGGTCACTTACTTCTACGTGACCGACATCGGTCTGCATACCCGCCGTTATCAGGGCGGGCTCGAAGCCTTCGCGGTGTCGCTCAAAACCGGCAACCCGATCTCAGGCGCACGCGTCGAGATCGTGGACGGCGATGCCAAAGCGCTCGCCAACGCCACCACCGATGCGCAGGGCCATGTGCGTTTCGATGGCGACTTCGAGCGTGCCCGTCTCGTGCGTGCCTCGCGCGGCAAGGAAACCACCGTGCTCGCGCTGGGCGAGCCGGCATTGGACATGTCCGAGTATTCGCTTGGCGGTCATCCTTCGCGCAACACCAGTCTTTTCGTGTATTCCGGTCGTGCCCTGTATCGCCCGGGCGAGCAGTTCAATGTCTCGATCCTGCCGCGCGATGCCGACGGCCGCATCATGCCCGCCGCGCCGCTCACCGCCACGCTCAAGCGCGCCGATGGCCGCGTCGTGCAAACGTCGTTGTGGTCGCCGCAGGAGAAGATCGCCGGCTACGTGCAGCGTGAAATCAGTCTGCCCGCCGATGCCCAAACCGGCACCTGGACGTTGGAGTTGCGCGTCGATCCCGGCGCACGGGCGCCCGATGCATCCTGGACGTTCCAGGTTGAAGAGTTCCTGCCCGAGCGCATGAAGCTCGCGCTCACGCAAACCGACAAAACGCCCAAAATCGGCGATACCTTGACCATCGCCGTGCAAGGTGACTATCTGTATGGTGCCCCGGCGGCCGGCAATCGTTTGCTGTCGCGTTACCAGGTACGCCGCCAAAAGGAAGCCTTGCCCGATACCTGGCCGGGTTTCATCTTTGGCGATGTGGCCGACGACGACACCCGCACATCGGCCGATTTGCCGGAAGCCGAGTTGGACGACACGGGCGCGGGCGAGTTGGAGGTCGATCCCGGCCTGACCGACGCGCACTCGCCGATGCAGGTACGCGTATCTGCCAGCTTGCTCGAATCCGGTGGCCGCCCCGTGGTGCGCTCCATCGAAAGCACGTTCTGGCCCGCCGACAAATTGATCGGCGTGCGGCCGCTGTTCGACCGCAACGTGACGCGTGAAGGCACCGCCGCTGCGTTCGAACTGATCCGCGTGAGCACCGACGGCGCGGTGGCGCCGATCAAGGGCGCTCAAGTGCGCATGTTCCGCGAAGAGCGCCGCTATTACTGGCGCTACGACGATCAGCGCGGGTGGAACAGTGGCTACACCGAGACCGAAGATCTGCTCGATTCTCGCACCATCGATCTGGATGCGCGCACGCCGCTGTCGGTCCCGGTGGGTTACGGTCGCTACCGTCTTGAAGTGCGCGATCCCGAAACCGGGCTCACCGCGCGCTATCGCTTTTATGCCGGCTGGGGCGCGCAGGATGCCGAGTCGGTGGGTAACCGCCCTGACCGCGTACAGATGAAGTTGACCAACCTGCCGGCCACGCCGGGCAAATCGGTCATGCTCAATTTCACGCCGCCGCACGATGGCCAAGCCTTGATCACCGTTGAAAGCGACCGCCTGTTGTGGTCGAAGTGGGTGGATGCCAAGGCGACTGGCACCGATGTGGAGATTCCGCTCGATGCGGCCTGGAAGCGTCCCGATCTTTACGTGAGCGCCGTCGTGTTCCGTCCGGGGAGTGCAGGCGATCGGGTAACCCCGGCCCGTGCCGTGGGCATCACCCATCTGCCGCTTGATAATGCCGCACGCCGACTGGATGTGAAGATCGACGCCGCAACGAAAGTCGAGCCCGAAAAGCGCACCGAGGTCGCGATCAGCGTGCCGGGTGTGGCGGGCAAAACCGCACACGTGACCTTGTCTGCCGTCGATGTGGGGATCCTCAACATCACGCAGTACCGCACGCCGGATCCGTTCGATTTCTTCTTCGGCAAACACCGTTATGCCGCCGATTGGCTGGATATGTACGGCAAGCTGATCGAGAAAATGGATGGCACGTTGGGGCGCCTGAAGTGGGGCGGTGACGCTGCCATGCGCGGCAACAGCCGCAGCCTGCCCAAGAAGGTCAAGTTGGTCGATCTGTTTTCGGGACCCGTTGCGCTCGATGCGCAAGGTCGTGCCCGCATTCCGCTCGATCTGCCCGACTTCAACGGCACATTGCGCCTGATGGCCGTCGCCTTCACCGAAGATCAGTACGGGTCGTCCGATGCCGAAATGGTCGTGGCCGCACCGATCGTGGCTGAACTGAATACGCCGCGCTTCATCACGCCGGGTGACCGCGCTGCAGTGGCGCTGGATCTCACCAATTTGAGCGGTGCCGCGCAAACGGTCACCGTCAATCTGCGTGCCGATAGTCCGCTGGCCATCGCCGACGGTACCCGGACCGTGAAGTTGGCGGATAAGCAACGCACGACCGTGCGCTTCGAAGCCACCACGCTGGGTGCCAATGGTCTGGCGCTGGTGCACTTGACGGTCGACGCTGCGGGTGGGCCGAAGCCGATTCACATCGTGCGCGAATCGGTGTTGCAGGTGCAACCCGCATATGCCGCCCAACGCGTCGTGCGCCGCATGCGCGTCGGATCCGGCGAGTCGGTGCCGTTGCCGCCGGAAGTGTTGGCCGGGTTGTATCCCGACACGCTCACCGCCAGCCTTGCCGTGTCGTCCAAGCCGCCGATCAATATGGCGCGCCAGGTGCGTGAGTTGTTGTCGTATCCGTACGGGTGCACCGAGCAAACCATCAGCGCGTCGTTCCCGTGGTTGGTGATCGACGAACCCACCGCCGAGCGCTATGCCATCAAGGGCTTCACCGATGCCGCGCGCGCCAGCAAGGTGCGCGGTGCGATCGAACGTCTGGCCGGCATGCGCAATGCCGCCGGCGCCTATTCGTTGTGGGGCGATGCGGGATCGCGCGATGTGTGGCTGACGGCCTATGCCGTGGGCTTCATGCAGGACGCACGTGACCGCGGATACGACGTCTCCGAACGCGATCTGTCGCGGTCGCGCGATTGGTTGCTCGAGCAGGTGCAGCAGGCCCCCAACGTCTTTGGCACCTGGTCGCAGCGTTTGCAGATGGCCATGATCAACGGCAATGTCGCCAGCGGTGACGATAGCGTGTTGCGCGAGGATCATCGCCGCTTCGCCAGCTACGCGGCTGCCGCGCTGGTGCTGGCGCGAGACAAGCGTGCGCCGCTCTCCACCTTGCGCACGCTCTTCGACAACTATCAATTGCGCGCGCGCTCGCCACTGCCGTTGGTGCAGTTTGCGGCGGCGTTCAAGTTGCTCGGCGACGAGCCGCGTTCGCAGCAGGCCGCCACGATGGCCGAAGCGCGCAGCTACGGCATTCCGCGCAACGGCAATAACTTCAGCGGCGAAGACTGGCTGGGCGACTACGGCTCGAATACGCGCGATCTGGCGTTGTCGTATGCCTTGGCGGTGCAATACAAACTGCTCGAAGCGCGCCGCGAAGTGTGGCTCACCGATCTTTCGGATCGCGTGGGTCGCCGTCAATATCTGTCGACGCAGGAGCAGCTTGCCTTGGTCATGGCGGCCCGCGCCGCCGGCGGCGAAGGCAAACCTTGGGCCTTGACGGTCGCATCGGGGAGCGGACAGCAGATTCTCGAAAGCCGTACCGATCGCACGTTGACGCTCAAGCCGGAGGAACTAAGCACCCTGCAACTGGTCAACACCGGCAGCGAGCCTGTGTTCGCCGAGCTCGATGTGTCCGGCGTGCCCACCACGGCGCCTGCGCCGCGCCGCGATGTCATCCAGCTCAAGCGCACGTGGTATCTGCCGAATGGCACGCCGTGGAACGGCGGCGCACTCACCACCGGCGACATTCTCGTCGTGCGTGTGAATGCGCAGGCCCGCACCGCCATGCCGAACGCGCTGGTGGTCGATCGTGTGCCCGCCGGAATGGAAATCGACAACATGAATCTGTCGCAAAGTCCGGACATGGCCGACTGGACGATCGGCGGCAAGCGTGTGGCCGAAACCTTCAGCGATGCGCGCATCAAGCACCGCGAATTCCGCGATGACCGCTACGTGGCGGCTGTCGAACTAGGCCGCGGTGAAGTCGATGTGTTCTACATGCTGCGCGTGGTGACGCCGGGCCGTTACTCGGTGCCTGCCGTGGAAGCCGAAGACATGTACCGCCCCGAATTGCGCGGTGTGGGCGACGCGTGGCGTCCGGTCGAAATCCGCGACCGCACCGCCCGCGCGGCGCGCTGAACTTGGCGCGTTGACGTGGCGTGCGCGCGGTGAAGGCGGCAGTGAAGCCGGTGTCGGAGCCGGTGTCGAAGCCGGAACTGCCGCCGGGTCGCCGCGTCCACCCGTCGCCCGATAGCGGAAGACGGGCGTGGATAAAACGCACTGCCGTGGGCGTCGCGATTGCAGCGGTTGTGACGGCCGGGCTCTATACCGCCGACGCTCTCGATCCGCTACCGGCCATCGATACCGATGGGGCGGTGGTCGTGGTGGCGGCCGACGGCACGCCGCTGCGCAACTACCCATCGCGCGATGGCGTCTGGCGGTATCCAGTAGGCGTGAGCAACGTCTCGCCGTTGTACCTGCAGACGCTGCTCACCTATGAAGACCGTGCGTATTACTGGCATCCGGGCATCAACCCGCTGTCGTTGCTGCGTGCGGCAGGCCAGTGGGTTGGGGCAGGGCGCATCGTGTCCGGCGGATCGACGCTAACGATGCAAGTGGCGCGGCTCGTGGACCCCGACCTTGGGGCGCGGCCGTCGCGCGCGCTGTCCACCAAGCTGCGGCAAATGTGGCGTGCCGTGCAACTCGAGCTGCACTTCAGCAAGGATGAGATCCTCGGCCTTTACCTGGCACGTGCACCCATGGGCGGCATCGTCGAAGGCGCTGAGATGGGGTCGCGGATGTGGCTTGGCAAATCGATTGCGCACGTGAGCCCGGCTGAGGCTGCGCTGCTGACCGCATTGCCGCAGGCGCCGTCGCGCTTGCGCCCCGATCGTCATCCCGAACTGGCGCAAGCTGCGCGCGACAAGGTGATCGCGCGGATGGTCGAGCTCGGCCAGTGGACCGAGGCGCAGGCGGTCGACGCACGTATTGAAAACGTCGTCAGCCCGCCGTTGCGCGGCCGCTTCGTGGCTCCCTTGGCCGCGCAGCGCTTGCGCATGACGGGCAAGCGCGCCGATCCCACGCGCCCGGACGTGGTCGTGTCCACCCTCGACATGGACGCGCAGCTTACGGTGGAGCGCATGCTGCTCGATCGCGTCGATGCGTTGCCGCCGCACGTCTCGATGGCGGCGTTGGTGATGGATAACGATACGCTCGAGATCAAGGCCTATGCCGGCTCGGCCGACTTCGGCGACGACTCGCGCGCGGCCCATGTCGACATGGTGCGCGCCGTGCGGTCACCCGGCTCCACCCTCAAGCCGTTCTTGTATGCAATGGCCTTGGAAGATGGCCTGATCCATTCCGAGAGCCTGCTGCTTGACGTGCCGATGTCATTCGAAGGCTATGCGCCCGGCAACTTCCAAGCGTCGTTTTCAGGTCCGATCAGCGTGGCCGAGGCGCTGCAGCGATCGCTCAATGTGCCGGCCGTCGATCTGCTTGATCGCGTTGGGCCAACGCGCTTTGCCGGGCGCCTGATGGCCGGCGGCCTGCCGTTGCGCATGCCGGCCGGTGCGCAGCCCAACCTGAGCTTGATCCTGGGCGGGGGCGGCACCACGCTGGAAGAATTGGTAGGCGCTTATCGCGGCCTGGCGCGTGAGGGCCTGGCCGGCACGCCGCGTCTGTCGCCGCACGACCCCATGCGCGAATCGCGCATCTTGAGCCCGGGCGCGGCGTGGATCGTGCGCGACATTCTCGAGGGTGGGGGTAATCCCGATCGTCCATTTTATGCAGCCGCGTCATCCGGTCGGCGCATCGCCTGGAAAACCGGTACGAGCTTCGGCTTTCGCGACGCCTGGGCCATCGGGGTGACGGACAAATGGACGTTGGGCGTGTGGGTCGGCCGGCCCGACGGCACGCCCAATCCTGGGTTTTTCGGCGCCAACGTGGCCGCACCGTTGTTGCAGGACATCGTGGCCGCGTTGCCTGAAGGGTCTTTGCAGGCGCGCGTGCGGCCCGATACGGTATCGGTGGCCACCGTGTGCTGGCCGGGTGGCCAACGCGTGACGATCGCCCAGCCCTGTGCATCGCCGCGCACGGCCTGGGCCTTGAATAGCACGGTTCCGCCCGCATTTGCAGGATACGCGGAGGCTAACGAAGCGCCTCTGAGGTTGGTAGGCATATCCGAAGGTTCGCGGCTGCGACCCGTACCGGGCCTGGCGCAAGTGGATGTAAGCGTTCAGGCTGAGGGCGGCCGCGATACGTTATGGTGGATACTGGACGGCAAGGTGGTCGGGCAAACGCAAGCCGGCCAATCGTATACAGTGTCGTTAAGACAGAATGGTCGTTATGCACTGACCGTGATGGATCGGCAGGGGCGGTACGACCGGGTCAGTTTTGAAATCGCTGGCGTTGCGCCATGATCGGCATAGAATAGGATTCATCAATGCCATCATTTAAGCGGCGTTTTTTTCGGATGTGCTGTTTGTCCGCTTCGAAGTGTACGGAGGAAGCGTGATTTCCCAAGAGCTTGAAGTCAGCCTGCATATGGCTTTCGTCGAGGCCCGATCGGCCCGACATGAATTTATAACCGTCGAGCATCTGCTCCTGTCGTTGCTCGACAATGCCTCCGCGGTCGAGGTGCTGCGCGCGTGCGCCGCCAACATGGATGATCTGCGCCGTAATCTGCGCCAGTTCGTGAGCGAAAACACGCCCGTGATTCCCGCCGGTACCGAGGTGGATACCCAGCCGACGCTGGGATTCCAGCGCGTGATTCAACGCGCCATCATGCACGTTTCGGCGGGCGGCACGGGCAAGAAGCCTGTGACCGGTGCCAATGTGCTAGTCGCCATCTTCGGTGAAAAAGACTCTCACGCTGTCTACTACCTGCAACAGCAGGGAGTGACGCGCCTCGACGTCGTCAATTTCTTGTCGCACGGAATCACCAAGCAGCCCCAATCGGAAGCCGCGATGCCGCAGAAAGAGCCGCAAGCCAATGGTGAAGAGTCCGGCGAGTCGCGTCAGTCCGCGCTCGATCAGTTTGCGACCGATTTGAACGGCGCGGCCCTGGCCGGCAAGATCGATCCATTGATCGGTCGCGAAAACGAAGTCGAGCGTGTGATTCAAGTGTTGTGCCGCCGCCGCAAAAATAATCCTTTGCTGGTGGGTGAGGCGGGCGTGGGTAAAACCGCGATCGCCGAGGGCTTGGCATGGCGTATCACGCGTGGCGAAGTGCCTGAAATTCTTCAGGCGGCGCAAGTCTACTCGTTGGACATGGGTGCACTGTTGGCCGGCACGAAGTATCGCGGCGATTTCGAGCAGCGTCTCAAAAGCGTGCTCAAGCAACTGCGCGCCAATCCCGATGCCATTCTGTTCATCGATGAAATTCACACGCTGATCGGTGCGGGTTCCGCGTCGGGCGGCACGCTGGATGCGTCGAATTTGCTCAAGCCGGCACTGTCGTCAGGGCAACTCAAGTGCATCGGCGCCACCACGTATACCGAGTTCCGCGGCGTTTTCGAGAAGGATCACGCGCTGTCGCGCCGGTTTCAAAAGATCGACGTGCCGGAACCGAGCGTCGAGCAGACCGTTCAAATTCTGCGCGGCTTGAAGAGCCGTTTCGAAGAGCATCACAACGTGCGCTATTCGGCCGCAGCATTGACTGCCGCGGCTGAGTTGTCGGCGCGCCACATCAACGATCGTCATCTGCCGGATAAGGCGATCGACGTTATCGATGAGGCCGGTGCTGCGCAACGTCTGCTGCCGCGTTCGCGTCAGAAGAAAGTGATCGGCAAGACGGACATCGAAAATATCGTGTCCAAGATCGCCCGTATTCCGCCGCAGTCCGTTTCCAGCGACGATCGCAGCAAGCTTGCAACGCTCGAGCGTGATCTCGGTACGGTCGTGTTCGGTCAGGATGCAGCCATCGAAGCGCTCGCCGCAGCCATCAAGATGGCCCGGTCGGGTCTCGGCAAACCGGAGCGGCCGATCGGTTCGTTTCTGTTCTCCGGCCCCACGGGCGTGGGCAAGACGGAAGTGGCCCGGCAACTGGCGTTCACGCTGGGCGTCGAGCTGGTTCGTTTCGACATGTCCGAGTATATGGAGCGGCATGCCGTCTCACGTCTGATCGGTGCGCCTCCGGGCTACGTCGGTTTCGATCAGGGCGGCCTGCTTACCGAGGCCATTACGAAGCAACCGCACTGCGTGCTGTTGCTGGATGAAATCGAAAAGGCGCATCCGGATGTATTCAACATCCTGCTGCAGGTCATGGATCACGGCGCGCTGACCGACAACAACGGACGCAAAGCGGACTTCCGCAATGTGATTTTGGTGATGACCACCAATGCCGGTGCCGAAATGATGAGCAAGCCGTCCATTGGGTTCTCCAATGCGCGGGTTGCCGGCGACGAGATGGGCGAGATCAAGCGGTTGTTCACGCCTGAGTTCCGCAACCGTCTGGATGCCATTATTCCGTTCGGCGCGTTGTCGCGCGAGATCATCCTGCGGGTTGTCGACAAGTTCCTCATGCAGTTGGAAGATCAGTTGCATGAGCGTCGTGTCGATTCGGTATTCACCGACAAGCTGCGTGCGCACTTGGCGAAGGTCGGTTTCGACCCGCTGATGGGTGCACGCCCGATGCAACGTCTGATCCAGGACACGATCCGTCGTGCGCTGGCCGATGAGTTGCTGTTCGGCAAGCTGGTGGATGGCGGCGTCGTCACCGTCGATCTTGACGATGATGACAAGGTTGTATTGAGCTTTACCGAGAAGACCAAAAAGTCTTCTCAAGAGCCCAACGACAAACAGGAAGTTGAACTGGTCGATTGATGAGTGAATCTCCGCGACCTATGTCGCTGATTGCCTGCGAGCACTGCGGCAGCGTTTTTCAGCGACATGTGTTGTCGCGCGGAGAGACGGCCACATGCACCCGATGCGCCACACAACTGTGGCGCTTTAGTGCTTTGGGGCCGCCGCAGTGGCTCGCCCTGGTCGCCACGGCCTTGATCGTGTTCGCGATTGCAAATGCGTTCCCGGTTGCATCCATGAGCGTGCAGGGCATGACGCAGGATGCAACCCTGCTCGATGCCATTTCGATCACCTGGCGGCAGGGGCACGAGATTGTGTCGATCATGACCGGACTCGCCGGCTTTGCGCTGCCCTTATTCCAACTGCTGTTGCTCGCCTGGGTGCTGCTGCCGCTCGCGGCGGGCCGCCGGGCCCCGGGATTTTCAACCTCGCTGCGTCTGCTGGGGGTACTTGGACCCTGGTGCATGGTGCCGGTGTTTTTGCTCGGCGTCCTGGTATCGGTTGTAAAGCTGGCCGGCATGGCGTCTGTGGCACCGGGTGTGGGATTGGGCGCCTTCTTCATCCTGACGATATTTCTGACCTTGGTAGGACGTCTATCGCCGCATACCATCTGGCATTACGCCGAAGAGGCAGGTGTGGCAGAGGTGCACGTGCCCACGGCCGGACCGGGCGAGGCCCTCACCGGGTGCCACGTGTGCGGGCAGGTGCAGGCGATTGCTGTCCCTCATGACCACGCCGATCACCATTCCCATGGCGATGGCCTGGACACCGATAGTCCGGAGGCAACCGCCGCGCATCGCTGCATCCGCTGCAATGCGCACGTGCATTTCCGCAAACCCGATCACTTGACCCGCACGTGGGCGTTTCTGTTGGCCGCCGTGGTGCTGTACATCCCGGCAAATGTGCTGCCGGTCATGCAGATCGATAGTCTTCTGGGCGATAGCGCCCACACGATTCTGGGTGGCGTGATCGAACTTTGGCAGGGCGGGTCCTGGGATCTTGCGGCCATCGTTTTCGTGGCCAGCGTGGTCGTGCCGATGACGAAATTGTTGTCGTTGGGGGTGCTGGCATGGAAAGTGCAGACGCGCACCGGCGGCAACCTGCGGCAGCGCACGCGGATGTACGAGATTGTGGAATTGATCGGCCAATGGTCGATGCTCGATGTGTTCGTGGTCATCCTGCTGGCTGCCTTGGCAAACTTCCAGGGCTTCATGCAGATCAGTGCGGGAGCGGGCGCGGCCGCTTTCGGCATGGTGGTGATTGTCACGATGTTGGCAGCGATGAGCTTCGATCCCCGCCGGGCTTGGGACTACGCAACGGCCGACGATTTGGAAGAGGCGCAATCGGCCGATCCGGATGCCCGAACATCGGGATTGGAAACGCCGTACGCGTAATGTGGTTTAGAGAGAAGAAGGACAATAGTGGCTGAATCACCTACGCCGCCGGGCAAAGAACCGTCCGACGGCAGTGCGCAATCTTCTGCGCCAAAAACGACTGGGGCGCCTGCCGATGCGCAGGCTCCTCGTACCGGCTCGCCTGTGACGGCCGCCAAGCCTTCGGTCGTGCGCAAAAAGCGCCGGATGTCGTGGATCTGGTTGATCCCCATCGTGGCCGCGTTCGCCGGCTTCTCCTTGGTATTGCGCACTTGGCTCGAAACGGGCCCGCAAATTACGATTACTTTCGAATCGGCGGATGGCCTGGAAACCGGCAAAACGCAGATTCGCTATAAAGAAGTGAACATCGGCACGGTCAATAAGATCCGCTTGAGTGAGGATCGCAGCAAGGTCATCGTCACGGCCGATATCACCAAGGATGCATCCAGTCTCGCGCGCGAGGGCACCAATTTCTGGGTCGTGCGACCCCGCTTGGGCCTGAGCGGGGTGTCCGGTTTGGGCACACTGTTGTCAGGCGCCTACATCGGCACAGACGCGAAAGAGGGCGCGCCCGAATCGTTGGGGGCCACCAAAACCGAGTTTGTTGGATTGGAAACACCGCCCGAGGTGACTTACGATCGCCCCGGCAAGCGCTTCACACTCAGCTCGCGCGACCTGGGCTCGCTCGACGTGGGCTCGCCCGTGTACTACCGTCGCATCCAGGTTGGTCGCGTAATCGGTTATCAACTCGACGACAGTGGCCGCACGGTAAACGTCCAGATCTTTGTCGACGCGCCCAACGACAAATTCGTCACCACCGACACCCGCTTCTGGAACGCCAGCGGCGTGGACTTCTCGGTCAATGCCGAGGGCTTCAAGGTCAGTACACAATCGCTGCTCTCGGTCGCGATCGGCGGCGTCGCGTTTGAAAGTGTGGAAGAGAACGCACAACCGGCACAAGCCAACAAAAAATTCGATCTCTTTGCCACCGAAACGGCAGCGAAAGCCAAACCGGACGGCGAAGTGTTCCCGATTCGCATGCGCTACGATCAGTCGATCCGCGGCCTCGCGGTGGGTGCACCCATCGATTTCAATGGCATAACCTTGGGTTCGGTGTCGGGTATCACGCTGGATTTCGACAACAAGACCAAACGCTTCTTCGCCATCGTCGATGCGGATTTGTTCCCGCAGCGCTTGGGTGGCGTGTACGAGCGCATGCGTGCGATGGCCGAGCGTGAAGACGCGGAAGCCGGTGGCGGTTTGCCGGGTGATCGCCTGTTGCGGGCCATGGTGGATAACGGTTTGCGCGCGCAATTGCGCACGTCGAATTTGCTCACCGGGCAGCTCTACGTTGTACTGGGCGTATTCCCGGGTACAAAACCCGTCGAGTACAAGTCGACCAACCCGATGTCGATCCCCACGGTGCCGGGCAGTCTCGATCAGTTGCAGCAGCAAATCACCAATATCGTCGACAAGATCGAAAAGATTCCGTTCGACAAGATTGGCGAAGAACTGCGCAGCACGCTGGCCAGCACGTCGCGCGTGATGAATCGTCTCGACAAGCAAGTGGCGCCCGAGGCGACTGCCGTGCTGAAGGAAGCCCGCAAGTCGCTGGGCGATCTGAGCCGTTTGATGTCGCCGGATTCGTCCATCCCGATCAACACCGAGAAGGCGATGCAGGAGCTCACGCGCGCCGCCCGTTCGCTGCGTAACTTGTCCGACTACCTGCAAGCCAATCCCGAATCGCTGATTCGCGGTCGGGGTGAAGACGATATTCCCGGCGCGGGCCGGGTCAGGAATTGATGATGACGACGCTGTTTTCCGCTTTCCAATCCTGGCGCCGTCCGGCGGGCACGGCCGGCACGATCGCCGCCGCCTTGCTGCTCGCGGGTTGCGCGGCCTCGCCCACGGCGAACTATTACACCCTGGTGCCGGCAGCGCAGCCGCGTTCTGCACCGGCGGGTGGCGCACCCAACTATCTGATCGAAGTGCTGCCGGTGTCTGTGCCGTCGCAGGTCGATCAGCCGCAGATCATGCTGCGCGATGCGGCGGGGTCGATTACGCCGCGGTATTCCGAACGCTGGACGGCACCGCTGTCCGACGAATTGCACGATGCGCTGGCCGATGGCCTGACCCGTTCTTTGGGTGTGTTGGACGTCGACTCGGTCAAACCCGGGCGTGAAGATCCCGTGTGGCGCGTGCAAACGTCGATCAACCGCTTTGACTCAGTGCTCGGCGACGCGGCCATCGTTGATGCGACGTGGCGCTTGCGTCCTATCAATATTGCCGGTCCCGTGTTGCTTTGCCGCACACAGGTTCGTGTGGCGGCGGACGGGCCGGGCATCGACGGGCTGGTCCGTGCCCATCAAACGGCCGTTCAGGATCTCGCACTGACCATTGCCGGCGCTATCCGTAACGGCGCGCGATCAACGCCCTCCGGTGTGGGCAGCGCCCAGGTCTCGGGCTGCCACACGTCGGCCTCGTAGGAGAAGGCGCGGGTTGTACCTTCTAGAACAGAGGGTTAACCACTAATAGCCAAGGGTTGTACCGGTCTGTAAGATAGCGGTTTACTTCTAGCTGCTTCTTACAGGTTTCGAATGGCCACCTCCACATTGGGCGTCAAGGTTGACGATGCACTGCGCGACCGCCTACGTGACGCTTCCGAACGTCTAAAGTGCACCCCGCATTGGTTGCACAAGCAGGCACTGATCGCCTACATCGAGCGCATCGAACGCGGCCAATTGCCGCCTGAGATCGCGCATCTAGGCACCGAAGCCGAGATCGCTGCCGCCCATGAAGCCGACGAACCTGTCGCAGCCATCACCCCACCGTTTTTCGAGTTCGGCCAGGATGTGCAGCCGCAATCCGTGCTGCGCGCCGCCATCACGGCGGCCTATCGCCGTCCCGAACAAGAGTGCGTGCCGCTCTTGCTGGGCCAGGCCAAGATGCCGCAGCCCGAGAAGATCCACGCCATCGCCGAACGTCTGGTCAAAGCGTTGCGCGGCAAGCGCACCGGCGGCGGCGTTGAAGGACTGATCCAGGAATTTTCGCTTTCCAGCCAGGAAGGCGTGGCATTGATGTGCCTGGCCGAAGCGCTGTTGCGCATCCCCGATCGCGCCACGCGCGATGCGTTGATTCGCGACAAGATTTCGCACGGCGATTGGAAGTCGCACATGGGCGGCTCGCCATCGTTGTTCGTCAATGCGGCGACCTGGGGCTTGATGCTTACCGGCAAGTTGGTGGCCGTCAACAGCGAGCAAAGCCTGTCGCGCGCGCTCACCCGCTTGATTTCCAAGGGCGGCGAGCCGCTCGTACGCAAGGGCGTGAACATCGCCATGCGCATGATGGGCGAGCAATTCGTGTCGGGCCAGACGATCTCCGAAGCGCTGGCCAATAATCGCAAAATGGAAGCCAAGGGCTTTCGCTACTCGTACGACATGCTGGGCGAAGCGGCCACCACGGCTGAAGACGCCGAGCGTTACTACGCCTCGTACGAACAAGCCATTCACGCGATCGGCAAGGCCGGCGCGGGCCGCGGCATCTACGAAGGCCCTGGCATCTCGATCAAGTTGTCGGCTTTGCACCCGCGATATTCGCGCTCGCAATACGACCGCGCGATGACCGAACTGCTGCCGCGTGTGAAAGCACTCACGCTGTTGGCCCGCCATTACGACATCGGCTTGAACATCGATGCCGAAGAAGCCGACCGCCTGGAAATCTCGCTCGATTTGCTCGAAGCGCTGTGCTTCGACGCCGATCTGGCGGGCTGGAACGGTATCGGTTTCGTGATCCAGGCTTACCAGAAGCGTGCGCCTTTCGTGATCGATTATGTGATCGATCTGGCCAAACGCAGCCGTCATCGCCTGATGATTCGCCTGGTGAAGGGCGCGTATTGGGACAGCGAAATCAAGCGCGCCCAGATCGATGGCCTCGAAGGCTATCCCGTGTATACCCGCAAGGTGTACACCGACGTCGCTTACCTGGCGTGCTCACGCAAACTGCTCGCGGCGCCCGAAGCGGTGTACCCGCAGTTCGCCACGCACAACGCCTATACGCTTGCGGCGGTGTATCAGTTGGCCGGACAAAACTACTATCCCGGACAGTACGAATTCCAGTGCCTGCACGGCATGGGTGAAGGCCTCTACGACGAAGTCGTCGGCCCGCTCGCACAAGGCAAAATGAACCGGCCGTGCCGCATTTATGCGCCCGTGGGTACGCACGAAACGCTGCTCGCTTATCTGGTGCGCCGCCTGCTTGAAAACGGGGCAAACACCTCGTTCGTCAACCGCATTGGCGACGAGTCCGTGCCGATCGACGAACTCATTGCCGACCCCGTCGACACCGCGGCGCGCATCGTGCCGTTGGGTGCCCCGCATGACAAGATCCCGCTGCCGCGCGACCTCTATGGCACGCCGCAGTCCGGCGCTCGCGCCAACTCGGCCGGCCTGGACCTCAGCAACGAACATCGACTGAGCTCGCTGGCCGCTGCATTGCTCGCCAGCGCCGCCGCGCCGTGGCGCGCACAGCCGCTCGTGGGCGACGCAGCCGTCGCCTGGGATGATGCCCGCGCCAACGCCGTGCTCAATCCCGCCGATCATCGCGACACTGTGGGCTACGTGATCGAAGCCACGGAAGAGGAAGCCGCGGCCGCGTTGCGGCACGCGGCGCAAGACGCACCGATGTGGCAGTCGACACCGGTGGCCGAGCGCGCGCTGTGCCTGCGCCGGGCCGCGCAACTGCTCGAATCGCAGATGCAAACGCTGCTCGGCCTGATCGTGCGCGAAGCCGGCAAGTCCTTGCCCAACGCCATCGCCGAAGTGCGTGAAGCCGTGGACTTCTTGCGCTACTACGCCGATCAGGCCGAACGCGAATTCGACAATGCCACGCATCGCCCCTTGGGCACCGTGCTGTGCATCAGCCCGTGGAACTTCCCGCTCGCCATCTTCATGGGGCAGGTCAGTGCGGCATTGGCAGCCGGCAACACCGTGATCGCCAAGCCCGCGGAACAGACGCCGCTCATCGCGGCGCGTGCCATCAGCATCCTGCGCGAAGCCGGCGTGCCTGCCGGTGCCGTGCAACTGCTGCCGGGCCGCGGCGAAACCGTGGGCGCCTGGCTCGTTGCACGCCCCGAAGTACGCGGCGTGATGTTTACCGGCTCCACCGACGTGGCGCGCATCATTTCGCGCAGCCTCTCCACGCGCCTGGACGACTTCGGCCAAACCATTCCGCTCATCGCGGAAACGGGCGGCCAGAACGCCATGATCGTCGATTCCTCCGCACTTACCGAGCAAGTCGTATTCGACGTGCTCAGCTCGGCCTTCGATTCGGCCGGCCAACGCTGCTCCGCGTTGCGCGTGCTCTGTGTGCAGGAAGACAGTGCCGACACGGTACTCACGATGTTGCGCGGCGCGATGCGCGAATTGAAAGTGGGCAACCCCGATCACTTGTCCATTGACGTGGGCCCCGTGATCGACAACGACGCCCGCCAAGGCATCGACCGCCACATCAGCACCATGAAAGCTGCAGGCCGCCGCGTCGATCAAATCGCCTTGCCCGCCACGTGCAAGCAAGGCACGTTCGTGGCGCCCACGCTCATCGAAATCGAGAATTTCGGCGCACTTGAACGTGAAGTGTTCGGTCCGGTGCTGCACGTGTTGCGCTACAAGCGCGACGGCTTGAATGCGCTGCTGGACGACATCAACAGCTCGGGTTACGGCCTCACCTTCGGCGTGCATACGCGCCTGGATGAAACCGTGGCGCACGTCACCTCGCGCGTCCACGCCGGCAACATGTACGTCAACCGCAACATCGTGGGTGCGGTGGTGGGCGTACAGCCGTTTGGCGGGGAAGGGCTGTCGGGTACGGGTCCCAAAGCGGGCGGTCCGTTGTACATGTACCGTTTGCTGGCCACGCGCCCTGCCGGTCTGCCACCTGTGGCGCAATCCGTGTCGCCACTGGTGGAGCCGTTGGCGTTGCCTGGGCCCACGGGTGAGAACAACCTCTATCGCTGGGTGCCACGCGGTACCGTGCTGTGTGTGGCAGATACCGAGGCTGGCGCGAAAGCGCAGTGGGCGGCGGTATCGGCGACCGGTAATGCCGCGATTTTTGTGGATACCGCTGCGGGTCAGGCATTTGTGAAGGGCTTGCCGGCGCAGGGCGATCGCAAGGCTCGCGTTGAGCCGGAGAGCGCGATCGATACGGCAGCATTCGATGCGGTGCTGTTTGAGGGCGACGGCGATACGCTTTGCACGCTGAATGCGAGAGTGGCCAAGCGCGATGGCGCGATCGTGGCGGTGCAGGGATTGACGGCGGATGCGCTTGCGAATGGTGCCGGGTATGTGATGGACCGGTTGATTCACGAACGATCGGTGAGCATCAATACGGCAGCAGCCGGTGGGAATGCGAGTTTGATGTCGATCGGGTAAATGAGGGTTTCTTGCTCGATGAATGGCAGCCGCTCGGCTGCCATTCTTTATGGTCGAACGTCTGGTCAGAGGTCAAGATGGTCATTTTTTGGTTCAATGCTGCCGTCCCAAAGCAAAGTCGATCACGTAGCGATAGGGGGCGCGCGTCCTTCCTGCGATATTCGATATCTCCAGTGCTTGATCCGGTCTGATCACTTCGATTTCGGGCTTGATGTTGTGCGCGACGCAATCGTCGATCACCGCCTGCATCTCCGCCACGCTCCCGCCAGTGGACTCCGCAATGCTGCGGCGGCCGCGCGGCATATTGGGCGCCGGAAAATCCTGCAGTGCTTCAGTCGTCCCCAGATTGATCAGCGTGCCGTTCAACTTCAGCAGTGCCATGAAGTCCGATACTGAATAAGACTGCGGCACCGTCGATATCAAGACGTCGAATCGGTCGGTCAATCTGCTGAACGCTTCTTCATCGTTCCACAAGACAGCCTCACGCGCACCAAACCGCAGCGCATCCATTTTCTTCTCCGGCGATGTGGTGAATACCGTCACACCGGCCCGACGTGCCGCGGCGAGTTTTACCGCCAAGTGTCCGAGCCCGCCCATGCCGATCACACCCACACGCTGGCCCGGTTCCAATTTCCAGTGTTCCATCGCCGAATACACGGCGACCGCTGCGCCTAGGAGGGGCGCTGTTGCGGCCAGGTCGGCATTGTGCGGAATGCGAAGGGCGAACGGCTCGGTGACGACGATGTGTGGGGTCGATTTGCCGAATGAGCGCATCGGATGGTGCGCATGCTGATAATCGATGGTCGATACGGCACCGCTCTGGCAATACTGCGCGAGACCCGCAAGGCAACGATCGCATTGCCCGCATGAAGCCGCAAAAGTGCCCACGCCCACGATGTCGCCAAGCGCGAACGACGATACGGCGCGGCCGTGCGCCACGATGCGTCCGATGCTCTCCTGCCCAATCAACGGCTGGATTGACGCGCCATGCATGCTCGGTTGGCCATATTGAGTATCGCCCGGACGCATGCCCGCATACATCACCTCGATCAGAATTTCGTTGTGCGCCAACGCGGTGCTGTCGTGGTGCGCACGACAAGACGATCGCTGTGGAAATTCACCTTGTAGGTGGGTCGCGTGTGAAGCCTCGGTAGTGAGCGTGCTTGAAAAATCGAACGTGTTCGGGCGCATGAGGATGGCTCCTGGTTGGGCGAACGTCCTGCGACGCGGCGGATATTTCGTTGACGTGATGCAGTCGAACGTCGCGACGGTCGCGGGGACGACACTGGGTATGGACGCGACTTTACGTAAACGCGACTGACGCGAACTGGACGTTGAACCGACATTTCTGTCAGCTTGCCGCGCCTGACAGAAATGTCCGCCAGCCGTCATGGAGAGGTCAGTGACGGATCCATAAAGTGAGCGCCTGAGAACACGTCATCCGCGTGTTGCCACCATCCAGGCCACTCATCCTTACGGAGATCATGTGAAGACACACAGATTCAAGAATTTCATCCCCGCAGCCCTCGTCGGCCTCATTGCAATGGGCTCGGCGAGCGCGCAGTTTCAAGCGCCGACCCCGGCGCAGTCGGCGAGTACGCCCACGCGTGAAGCGGTGAAAGCCGATCTGCGAGCGTGGAAGGCCGCCGGGCTGGACGATGCGTGGCACACCGAGAGCACGCCGAATATCGAAGGCCCCGAGTATCGCGCGATGTATCAGCACTACATCGAACTAAGTGCGAAGCAGATTGGCGGTAGCGCTCAGCAGCAGCCTTCGCGTCAGCCACGATAAATCATTCGAGATGAACGCAACAGGCGATCATTTCGCCAGGGAGAAAGACGCATGAGAAAAGAAATCTGCGGCGCGGTATTAGGCGCTGTTGCATGGTCTGGCGTGCAGGCCGCCGAGAGTTCCGTCACGCTATACGGGCTTGTGGACGTCGGGGTTGGCTATGAATCTGTGGACGGTCCTAACGGCTTCTCGCAAAGTCGTGTGGGATTGGTCGACGGGGTGAACAGCGGATCGCGTTTCGGCATGCGGGGTGTTGAACAACTCGGCAACGGCACGCGTGCACTCTTCAACCTCGAAGCGGGTTTCAATCCGAGCAGCGGGCAGTCCGGGCAGGGCGGGCGATTGTTCGGCCGGCGTGCAACGGTCGGATTCGCCAACGATAGCTGGGGCACGATCGAAGTGGGGCGCCGCACGAACCTGGCGTCGGACTGGATCGGCGATGTGGTGAGTCCGTTCGGCACATCGTTTCGCACGGCCAATATCGGCACGACCTTCAGTGCCGCAAACACCATGAGGCTGGACAATCTCGCCATGTATCAGTCGCCCTCGATCGGGGGTATTCAGTTCGGCTTGGGCTACAGCTTCAACGCCGACTCATCACGCACCAACAATAATGGTCAGCAAACCGGTTTTGGCACCGGCGACAACAATCGTCTGCTGACGACGGCGCTTCGCTATAGCAATGGGCCGGTGTACGCGGCTGCGGCCTACGATCGGTTCACGCCCACAAATGCTGCCATCGGTGGGCAGTCGGACGCTCGGATCGAGTCCCTCATCTTGGGCGGTACCTACGACTTTCAAGTGGTGAAGCTGGGTTTGGCTTGGGGGCAGACCCGCGACGGTTGGTTCATCGGGCAGAACATGGGCACCACGCCAAATCGCGGCGATTACAGCGATCTGGGCACGTTTGCGCTACGACGTGGGTTCAAGGCGAACTCCACGATGGTGGGGGTGACGGTGCCGTTGGGCAGTGCAACGTCGGTGCTGTCGTCGTGGCAGCGATCGGATCCGAATTCGGCGTTACTGACCGGTGACGACGCCACAATGAATATCTACAGCGTGGGCCTCACCCACAACCTGTCGCAGCGCACGAATCTGTATGCGTACACGTCGTACGGCGATAATTATGCGTTCAATCGCGATGCGAGCAACCGCACAGTGGTCGCTGGCGTGCGCCACCGTTTCTAGGTCTTCCGCGAGGCCCGCCCGAAGTCTTGCCGGCCCGACCGAACCCATGCAGGCCCGATTGAAGCTGACAATTTTGTCAGGCAAAAGTCAGTGAGCTGACGCCGTAAGTGGCGTATTCTTTTTTGCTGATGATCAACCCATAGCGTGCGCCCGTGGGGCGTGCGCACTTTGCTGCAGGCTTCGTTGTGCGTGTACTCGTCATTGAAGATGAAGAAAAAACGTCTACCTACATTCACCGTGGGCTGACCGAGATCGGCTATACCGTCGATGTTGCATCCACCGGCATCGACGGGCTTCATCTGGCGCTCGAGTTCGACTACGACGCTATCGTGCTCGACCTGATGCTCCCCGGCTTGAACGGCTATAGCGTGGTGGAGCAACTGCGCCGCCGCAAGTCGACGCCAGTGATCATGTTGTCCGCTCGGGGCGACGTTACCGATCGCGTCACCGGACTGCAGAAAGGGGCCGACGACTATCTGCCGAAGCCTTTTTCGTTCACCGAGCTTGTCGCCCGCCTGCAGGCGCTTACACGTCGGCAAGGCGCGGGCCTGGAAGCGACCACCTTGCAGGTTGAGGATTTGACGATCGATCTTCTCGCGCGGCGCGTTGCCCGCGCAAACGACCGCCTTGAATTGACCGCGAAAGAGTTTTCGCTGTTGAGCCTGCTTGCCCGGCATCAAGGGGAAGTGCTCTCGAAACTCATGATCGCGGAACAGGTCTGGGATATGAATTTCGACAGCGACGTCAATGTCGTGGAAGCTGCGATCAAACGACTCCGCGTGAAGATCGACGCACCGTATACCAACAAGTTGCTGCACACCGTAAGAGGGATGGGTTACGTACTGGAAGCCCGTTTGAATACGGGCGGCAAAGCGACAGCATGATGCGCCGCAACTCCATTGCCTGGCGCATGGCTGCCATGTTTGCAGTAACGGCGGCGATTGTGTTCTCGGGCGTCGCCTATTTTTCATACAACGTGCTTTCCAATTCGGTGCGCAATCAGGTGCGCGCCGAGTTGGCGTTTCATCATTCGATTTTGCTGCCGTTCATCTCCGAGCGGGATACGCCTACCGAATGGGATGCTGTTCGCAAGAAGCTCGACGGCATGGCGCCGGAAGTCGGCCGGGTGCGCTATTGGATTCAGTGCGACGATCCCACCTATCGCTATGGCGGGCTTGCAGAGCGGGATGGGCTCGATGTGTACGGCAAGGTGCCGATCAATGATTTCGGCTTTACCAAGGATGGCAATCCGCCGAAGATCTGGGGTGTGATGGTGCGGTCGATTCCCGCCAGCGCGGACCGGCCCCCACTTGAGTTTGCGGTCGCGCTCGATGCCACCGACTACGTGCACACCAAAGAAAAATTCCAACGCGTGATGCAGATCACGTCCACGCTCGGCATTCTATTGGTTGCGGCGTTTGGCTACTGGATTGCCAAGCTGGGGCTGGGTCCGGTTCGCAAGCTGGGCGAGCAGGCGAATGCGTTGCCGCCGAAGGATCCACGCAAGCGTTTGAATATCGAGAACTTGCCGACCGAAATTCGCGAGCTCGCCGTGTCGTTCAACAACGCGCTCGAGCGTCGCGAAGCCGCGTGGCGCCAGCTTGAAGGCTTCAACGCGGATACCGCGCACGAGTTGCGCACGCCGTTGACGAACCTGATCGGGCAAACGCAGGTGGCGCTCGCCAATCCGCGCAGCGTCGATGAGATGCGTGATCTGCTTGCTTCCAACCTGGAAGAGCTCGATCGCATGAGCAATATCGTGAACGATATGCTGTTTCTGTCGCGCGCCGATAATGGGAGTCGCGCGGCGGACCTCGATGAGGTGTCATTGAACATGGAAGCGTACAAAACGGCCGAGTATCTGGAGCACCTGTTCCTCGATGCGCGGTTGACGGTGCGGATCGTGGGCGATGCGCATGCACGCGTCGACCGGCGCTTGTTCCACCGTGCGCTTGCCAATCTGCTGTCGAATTGCACGCAATATGCCGATCCGGATAGCGAAGTGGTCGTGTTGATCGACACAACGACCGAGCACGTCAGAATCTCGGTATCCAATGAAGGTAAGCAGATTCCGCTGGATCAGAAACCGCGATTATTCGAGCGGTTCTATCGCGGCGACGGTGCGCGCACCAGCAGTGGCTTGCATCATGGGCTGGGCCTATCCATTGTGCGGGCGATCGCCAATATGCACGACGGCGATGTGTTCTTGAAGAGTGCCAATGGCATCAACACCTTCGGCTTCACACTCTGCCGCGACATCCGTCAGGCGTGAGCGTGTGAAAATGCTCAGCCTGCCGCGTCGCGTGTGGTGCCGTCGGCGTTGGGGAATATGCATCCGCCATTCCGAACCAGCGTCCTCACTTCATCGCTCATCTGCACGGGGTTTTGAAGTAGTCGTGCAATGAATTTCTTTTGATGCCGCACGTTCGACTTCGGATCGTGCTGCGCGCTCCAAAGCACGATGTTCAGCACGATGGGGATCAGATCCAGGCCCTTCTCGGTGAGGAAATAGAAGTCCTTACGGCCATCGTCGGGGCTGGGCGTTCTCGAGAGAATCCCTTGGTCTTCGAGAAACGCCAGACGGGAAGCGAGCACATTGGTCGCAATGCGCTCTTCTGATTTCAAGAACTCCCCATAGGTCTTTTTGCCACTAAAGACGATGTCGCGAACGATCAGAAGCGACCATCGGTCGCCGAAGAGCTCCACACCGTAGTTCACCGCGCAATGCGACCGAATTTCTTTATTCGTTGTCATCCTTCGATTTTAACATCGCTTGCGATTAACAAGTAACGTTTCGTATATCGCTTGCGTTATGCAAGTAATATGAATAGCATGGCTTTCATCATGAGCGTGGCGCCGACTTTGCCGCAACGCCATCCCGATGCGCCATTTCGGTGATTCGTCACCCCGGCTTGGGTACGCCGCCGTTCCGTGGCGGTGAAGCGCAGCACGCATTCATTGAGCCGCAGCGTGGCGAGGAGGGCGCTTCTACAGGCCTGCTTGCCCGCATCGCACGTTACTCACAAGGAGCATGACTATGCGCGTTTTAGTGACTGGCGGAACCGGCCATATCGGTTCATACATCATTCCTGAGCTCGTCGCTGCAGGACATGAAGTGACTGGCCTGGCTCGCTCAGACAAAGCCGCTACGGCGGTAGCCGCACTAGGCGCCAAGGTGTGGCGCGGGGATCTTTCCGATCTTGAGGGGCTCAAGGCGGCGGCAGCGGCGTCCGAAGGGGTAATTGATGTCGCACACCGGCAAGACCTGCTGCCCACCGGCGGCCTGGACGCCGTGGCGGCCGCAGAGCGCCAGATCATGTTTGCCTACGGCGATGCGTTGGCCGGAACAGGAAAGCCGCTGGTGGCATCGGGAAGCATTGGTTCGCCCGGCTGGGAGAAGCTGGGCCGCCCGGCCACTGAAGAGGATCCGGCGCTACCGGGCGGCGATCCCTACAAGGGCACGTTGCGGGTGCGCAACGGGGTGGATCTCGCTGTTATCGGCCTCGCCGACCGCGGCGTGCGGTCTTCGATTGTGCGGATTCCGCCCATTGCACACAGCGAAACCGATGTGGGATTTCTTCCCATGCTGATCGGCTTGGCTAAGGATAAAGGCGCGGTTGGCTACGCAGAAGCGGGCGCGAATGTTTGGCCGGCCGTGCATAGTCGCGATCTCGCCATCTTGTTCCGCCTGGCGCTCGAGAAGAGTCCCGCCGGCAAGTATTGGCATGGCGTTGAGGGGGAAGGCGTTCCGATGCGCAAGATTGCAGAGGCGATCGGCCGTCGTCTGGACCTTCCGGCGGTGAGCATCCCGAAGGACGTGCTTATGTTGCCGGGCTTCTTCGGGTTTCTCGCGAATCTGGTCACGCTCGATCTTCCCGCGTCCAACTTGATCACCCGTCAGATCCCTGGTTGGGTACCCAAGCAGCCGAGCCTGCTCGGCGATCTGGACAATGGGCACTACTTTCCCGCCGATTGAAGGAATGAGTAAAGCCGGCTTGGCTCTCAAGCCAGGGATGGCCCTAGGCACTTCAAGCAAAACTTAACTTACAAGGACACACCCATGAGCACGATCAACACAATCAGCATCATTGGCGCCGGAGGGATGGCGACGACGATCGCCGGTCGTAGTCTCAAAGCCGGACACGCCGTGGAAGTGATCGGCCGCGATGCTGCGAAAGCGCAGGCATTGGCTGACACGCTCGGTGTCGGCGCCACAGCAGGGACGTACGGCGCCGAGCCGGTGGGCGACATCGTCATCCTCGCCGTCCCTCATGGCAGCGCGGCATCGGCGGTGGCCGATTTCGGGAGCGCGCTGGACGGCAAAGTGATCATCGACATCACGAATCCGATTGCGCGCGATCTCTCGGGACTGGAGACGCCCTACCGCAGTTCTGCTGCGCAAGAAATCGCCAGGCATTTGCCGGCCAGTGCGCATGTCGTCAAGGCGTTCAATACCCTGTTCGGTCACGTGCTTGACCGAGGCGGGCGCCTCGACGTGTTCATCGCAGCCGACGATTTCGGGGCCAAGGCGCGCGTGTCGGCTTACGTCGACAGTCTTGGCTTGCGGCCACTGGATGTGGGCGGCTTGCACATGGCCCAGACGCTCGAATCCCTTGGCCTGCTGATGATCGGCTTGGCGAAGAACGGGGCCGGCACGTTCGACATCGCCATGCATGTCGATATTGGCCGATCGTTGGCGTTATCGACTTGATCGAAGGCGCGCAACGCGGCGGGTGTGGGCGGGATGCGGGCCTAGCCGAGTACGGTGTCGGCCAGCAAATACACGTCCAGCACGATGATTGCCCCGGTCGTGAAAACGGCCATGACCGCCCAGGTTCTCGCCAGCACGAACTTGCCCATCACATCGCGGCGCATGGCAAGCCAGGTGAGCGGGATCAATGCGAACGGCAACGCCAGACTCAAGATGACCTGGCTCAATACCAACAAGTTATCCGGATCGCGGCCGCCGTTTTCGATCAACAACCCAATCGCCGCCATCGCTGCGATCACCCGCGTGATGACCGCGCGGCGATTATCCGAAACGGCATGCGATGCAAAGCCACTGGAGAGCACTCGACCGGCAAGAACGCCCGTAATCGTCGAGCTTTGTCCCGCCGCGTAAAGCGCCACGGCAAACACGATCGCCGCGCCCATGCCCAGCGTTTGCCCGATCGCGGTATGCGCGGCGTCCAGGCTTGATACCGGAATGAGCGATCCCGAGAGCGACGCCGCTGCCACGATCATGATGGCGGCATTGATCAGCATTGCTACGGTGAGGCACACCAGGGTGTCCATCTTGGCCAGTCGCATGGCGATCGCGCGCGACATGTCCGTCAAACCGCGACCTTGGGCCGCGAGGGAGCCGGAATGCAGATACAGGTTGTGGGGCATTAGCGTGGCGCCCAGGATGCCCAAGGCGATCATGAACCCGCGTGAGTCCGACAGGGCATGGCCGGGTTGGGCAGCTTCGGTCGCGACCTGAGTCCATGCCGGGTTGGCTTTGAAAAGCAGATAAACGAACGAAGCAGCCACGACGGCGAGCAGCACCGCAACGATCTTCTCGTGTCGTTCGGCGCGGCCGCGGGCGACTACCAGCACGGTCAACGTGCCCACTGCGGTGATCGCGACGCCGCTGATGAGTGAGATCCCGAAGAGCAGACGCAGCGCGATAGCGCCGCCGATGAGTTCGGCCAGGGCCGTGGCAAGAATCGCCGCCTCGCCGGCGATCCAGGAGGCGCGCGAGACCCCGCGCGGCAAATGGCGGGCCGTAAGCGTGGCGAGATTCTCGCCCGTGGCCAGCGCAGTGCGAGATACCAGCACCTGGAACCCCATGGCGATGAGGGCGGACAAAATGACGATCGAGAGTAGCGCGTAGCCGAAGCCGCTACCGCCGGCAATGTCTGTGGCCCAATTGCCCGGGTCGATATATCCCACAGCCACGAGCAAGCCCGGGCCGACCACGCGGGCCAGATTGGGTGAGATTTTGCGGGTGGCGCTTGCGCTGCTGCCGGCAAGAGCAAAAATGAGGGAGGGCATGCGGACGTCCAGGAGAGGCTCAGTGATTGTGCGGCGAGGTGCGCTGAACGTCTAATTAATTGAATTCTAACTAACGATAGTTTTTGGCGATACTGCTCGAATACGTTCTGAGATCGAAAACGCCCGCGATCGCGCGGGCGCTTTTTCGAGCTTCAACCGGCGGCCAGTGCCGCCACTTGATTCGATCAGGAAGCCAGTTTGGCGTCCATGGTGATCTTGGCGTTGAGCACCTTGGAAACGGGGCAACCGGCTTTGGCCTTGTTGGCAGCTTCTTCGAATGCCTTGGCGTCGGCACCCGGAATGGTCGCCACAACGGTCAGGTGGATCGCCGTGATGGCAAAGCCGTCATCCAGCTTGTCCAGGGTGACATCGGCCTTGGTCTCGATCTTGTCTGCGGTCAACTTGGCTTCGCCCAGAATCATCGAGAGCGCCATCGAGAAGCAGCCTGCATGAGCCGCGCCGATCAATTCTTCCGGGTTGGTGCCCGGTGCGCCTTCGAAGCGGGTGTTGAAGCCGTAAGGCTGCGCCTTGAGGGCGCCGCTTTCGGTCGAAATCTGTCCTTTACCTGTTTTCAGGTCGCCTTGCCAAACTGCGGATGCGTGTTTTTTCATGCGAAACTCCTTGGTTGAGGTGCGGCGGGGGTCGTCACGCTCGCTGTAGTTGAACCCGTAAATCGCTAGCACGTGCCATGCCGGACGGGGCCGGGCGCGGCTGGCGCCCTGTGGAAACCGAATGCTCTCTCTGAATGCACAACTCACCGCTCAAGGTTTGTCCTTCGAGCGCCTGGTACCCGCACTGGATGCCGCCTTCGCTGCGCCGCTGGACGTGCCCGCGCGGCATGTGCACGATATTTCAGTGGGCGGCGCGCATGGCACGTCGTTGATCATGCCGGCGTGGAATAACGATGGGTATTACGGCGTGAAGATCATCAACATCTTTCCGCACAATGGCGCAGCCGGCTTGCCCGGCTTGCACGCCACCTACACGTTGTTTGATGCGCGTACGGGCGTGCCATTGGCACAACTCGATGGCGATATCTTGACGGCTTATCGCACGGCGGCGGCTGCAGCCCTGGGTGCGCGGTATCTCTCCCGAGTGGACTCGAAAACGCTTCTGGTGCTGGGCACGGGGCGCATTGCGCAGTTGCTGCCCGAGGCGATGCGTAGTGTGCGTCCGATCGAGCGGGTATTGGTGTGGAATCACCGGCCGGAGAGTGCGGCGCGCTTTGGCGATACCTTGAAGGCGGCCGGCTGGCAGGCGGAGGTCGCGCCTGACCTCGGCGAGGCCGTGCAGGCTGCGGATATCGTGAGCTGCGCGACGCTATCGGAAACGCCGTTGGTGATGGGAGAGTGGTTGCGGCCCGGCACGCATCTGGATCTGATCGGCAGCTTCAAGCCGGTAATGATCGAGAGCGATGCGGTGTGCTTTGAACGGGCGCACGGTCAAGTATTTGTGGATACGTTCGAGGCGCTGAAGAAGTCGGGCGATTTGCTGCAGGCCATCGAGGCGGGTGCGCTGGCAAGCGATGGCATTGCCGGCGATTTGCACGCACTCATTACGGGGCAGTCGGCGGGACGGCGCGATGCGGCAGCGATCACGATCTTCAAGGCGGTCGGAAACGCAATCGAGGATCTGACGGCCGCGCAGGCGGTCTATGAGGCGAGTGCGTCTTAGGCGCGGGTGAGGCTTGCTGGAAGACGCGACCCTATCGTGCTTGGCAGCGGCAATCACCCCTTGTTCAACGACGCTTTCAATCGCGCCGCCGCCTCAGCCTTCAGGGCACTGCGATCGATCTTGTTCGTCGAGGCCAGCGGAAAGCCGTCCACAAACCACACCTGTCGAGGATGTTGATACGCAGGAGCATGCGCCAACGCGTATGTTTTGAGCGCCTGCGCATCGATGGTGCTGCCCGCGCGCTGCACGACAAACGCCACGGGCTTTTGGCCTTTGATGTCGTCGTCCACCGGCACCACAACGGCTTGCTCGATCGCAGGATGCTGCTCCAGCATCTTTTCCACCTCGCCCGGGTAGATGTTTTCGCCGCCACTGACGAACATGTCGTCGCGGCGGCCTACAAAGTAATAGAACCCGTCGGCATCCCGGCGAAACACGTCGCCGGTGACGTAAAAGCCATCGGTACCGATAGGATGCTTGACGTCCGGACGTTGGTGATAGCCGAGCATGACGCCTGGGCTCTTGAGCGCGAGGACGCCCTGGTTTTCGGCGTCGGCCTGATCGTTTTCGTTATTTTCTGCGCCACGATCCAACCGGATCGAAACGGCCGGGTGCGGATAGCCCACCGATAATGGGGGTGTGGGTTTGCCTTCCGGGTGCGGCCCGAACACGACGGGTCCACCTTCCGTGGTGCCATAGGCATTGATCACGCGGGCGTTGGGCAAGAGGTGATGGATGGCGGCAAGCAGGCTTGGGCTCACGGGTGCGGAGCCCATGCGGATCACGCGCACCGACGATAGATCGGTGATGGCGATCAGCGCCTTCTCTTGCAGCATCATCGCAATCATCGGCGGCACCGCAGTGAGCCAGGTGCAGCGGTATTGCGCGATGGCACGCAGATATTCGGCGGCCGTGAACTGGGGCAGCAACACGGTGGTGGCGTGCGACGCGAGCGAGAGCAGCATGAGCGCCAGCGCGTTCATGTGATACAGGGGTGCGGCAATCAGGGCGCGTTCTTCATCGAGCGGGGTGGCGCTGCGGCGGGTGTTCACGATCCAGAGATGGCTGGCATGCGACAGCAGCACGCCTTTGGGTTTGCCGGTGGAGCCGGAGGTGTACAGCATGAGGGCCGGGGTGTCAGCCGATGCGGGCTGCACCGCGTCGAACGATCCGGGGTCGGCGAAGCCGGCGAGCGGTGTGCCCTCTGCGGAGATCAAGGCAACGGCATCGATCGCCGGCGGCAGTGCATCGCGGCGCGCAGCATCGTAGAAGACCAGCTGCGCGCCGCTATCGGCCAGCACATAAGCGATCAATGCAGGGGGAAATTTGAAGTTCACGGGCACGGCAATCAAGCCCGCGCGCATGATGCCCAGCACCGATGCCACATAAGGCACCGAGTTGGCGGCGAGCAGGGCGATGCGGGTGCCGGCCGCATAGCCGCGTGCGGCGAGCGTGCGGGCTACGCCGTTGGCAAGCGCATCGATGTTGCGATAGCTGTAGTGGCGCGCCGGCGCTTGCGCGTCGCTGTCCACACCGATCAGTGCGATCTTGTCCAGATCGCGGGCGGTGTCGATGATGGCGCCCAGATTTCCAGCGGTGTTCATGGCAATGTGTCTCATGATGGCCGAGCCGTGCGAGTCGTGCGATCGCGCGGTCTGGCGAGAATCAGCGTCAACGCGCGTTGCGCGGCACTGACGGCTCGGCGCTGCGCTTACGCTTTGGGAACCGCGGTCGAGTAGACGCCGCGGCCGCTGGCGACCAGCTTGTTGTCGATGTCGAACACTTGCGCTTCCGCTACCGAGATCTGCGAGCCGAACTTGATGACCTTGCCGGTCACGCGCAAGTCACCCGGCGGCGCGGGGCGGTGATAGTCCACGCGCAGATCGATGGTGGGCACGCCACGGCCGGTTTTGGAGACGAGCGCCCAGTCCGCGGTCAGATCGACCAATGCGGCGAGGATGCCGCCGTGCGTATAGCCTTTGTCGGGATTGACGACCCATTCGTCGCGCCATTTCGCGCGCAGCGTGATTTCACCTTCGCCCACCGATTCGACGGTGATGCCGAGCCATTGGTGATAAGGGCCGCGTTGCAGCTTGGCTTCGATCTCTTCTATCGTGGGAAGGGCAGTTGAAGTCATTGAATCTTTCCTTTGATTGAATCGGTTCGCACGCGGCGATGAAGCGCCGCAGTGCATGCAAATGGCGTCGTGCGTGCTGGATTGCCAAACGCACGGTGGATGGGCTTTCTGGACCTTGCCCGTCACGTCTGCACGCCTTACGGCGCCACCACCACCTTGCCCAGCACTTCGCGGTCGCGGATCAGGGCCAAGCCTTCGGCGGCTTGTTCCAGGGGCAGCACGCGATCGATGATGGGTTCGATCTTGCCTTCGGCAATCAGGTTGAGCAGGGCTTTGAGGTCTTCGTCGTAGAAGCTGTTCGAGCCGCGGATGTTGAGTTCGAAGCTCCATACGTAGCGCAGGTCTTCCTTGGGATCGTGGCCGGCAGTGGCGCCGCACACGAGCAGGGTGCCGCCGCGCTTGATGCACTTGAGCGACGGCAGCCACGTATCGCCTCCGGTGAAGTTGATCACCACGTCCACGCCGCCTTCGTAGTTGCGGCGTTGCGGCTTGCCGTAGCGTTCGATGGCCCACTTCGAGAAGTCGGTGGTGCGGTAGTTCACGACGTGGTCGGCACCCAGTTCCTTCAGGCGTTCGGCTTTTTCGTCGCTGCCGGCGCAGGCGATCACTTCGGCGCCCAGCAGTTTGGCGAGCACGATGCAGGCGGTGCCCACACCGCCGCTGGCGCCCAGGATCAAGACGCGATCGCCGGCCTTTACGGTGTTGTGCGTGATCAGCATGCGGTGCGCGGTGCCGTAGGCCACGGGCAACGAGGCTGCGGCCTCAAAGCTCACGGCTTCGGGTAGGGCGATGAGTTGCGGCTCGGATACCAGGCAGTACTCGGCCATGCCGCCGTCGAGCATTTCGCCCATCAGGCCTTTGCTGCGGTTGAGCGGGTTGACGAGTACGCGGTCGCCCACATTCCAGCCGGTGACACCCGCGCCGAGTTCAACGATCTCGCCGGCCAGATCCAGGCCGATGATGACCGGCAGCGGCACTTTGATTCCGGGCATGCCTTTCACGGTGAACACATCGTGATAGTTGAACGACGATGCTTTGACGCGAATGACGACGTGGCCTTCGGTCGCTTGCGGACGGGCGCGATCGGTGACGACCTGCAGTTGGTCGAGATCGCCGTGCTGCGACAGAACGAGTGCTTTCATGGTGTTGCTCAAGTGATGCTCCTTGATGGATGGGATGGCGGGGGGCGACGACGTGTTGGTAAGAAGGCCGTCGCCCGATCGCTGGCCTGGAAGATGAGTTACCTGATGGCCCTACTTGATCGCTTTAGCGGCGGTATATGGGCCGCTCACGAAGAGGTCGTCGCTGATGTCGCCCTTGATGGCGCCGCTTTCAACGAAGGCTTTGTGTTGCAGCTTTAGCGTGGCGATGTCGGCGGGCTCGAAGCTCACGCGGTTCATGTCGTTCCACAGGCTCACGTATACCTTGGCGTCTTTCTCGGGCAGGTTCGCGCTCTTTTGCAGAATGCTCACGACCTCATCGCGGTGCGTGTCGCCCCATGCCAATGTCTGGCGCAAGCCGGCGATCACTTTGGCCACCGTGTCGGAGTGCTGCGCCACGAACTCGCTGCGCACCGCGCCGATGCCGATGTAGGGCACGGCATCCGTCTTGGTGAGCTTCTGCCATTCTTCGGCGAAGGTGCCAATGCGGGTGACCTTCAATTCATCGAGTTGCGCAACCGTGACCGAGCGCAACGCGGCGGCGTCCACCTGCTTTTGAACCAGGAACTGCGCGAGCCGGGATTCGTTGCCGCCCACCAGCGAGAAGTCATTGGCTTTGATGCCGGCATTACCTGCGAGCACGGTGCCTGCGATCACGGCAACGGAGCTGCCGGCGGGCGACATGCCCACTTTCTTGCCTTTCAGATCGGACAGGGTTTTGATGGGCGAGCCTTCCGGCACCACGAATTGCACGTCGGCCGGTTGCGTGGCGGCAAACACCTTGATCGGCACGCCGTCGGAGGCAGCACTGAAAACACCGGCGGCGGGGGCACCGAACGCCAGGTCGATCGAGTTGGAGGCCAGCGCGCGCAGCGGGGCGTTCACGTCCGGGAACTTGACGAACTCAACCTCCAGGCCTTGGTTCTTCAGGAACGGGCTGGCTTCGAGCACGGCACCCAACCCCAGGCTGACGCCGCTGCTCCAGTAGCCGATGCGCACTTTCTCGGCGGCATGGGCGGGTAGGGTGGCGGTAAGTGCGGCAGCAGCGACCACGGCGCTGGTGAAGAGGGCTTTGAGTTTCATGATGGCAAGGTTCCTGGTCGGTGACGAGATAGCGAATAAGTGAACGGCGCAATGTGAAATGCGAAACGCGAACTGCAAAACGCGAAATTTGAAAGGCGAAGTGCGCATCCAGAATGCGAAGACGAAGTGCAAGCGCGAAATACGAAGGCAGACTGAAGAGGCGAAATGCAAAATCAAATGCGGGCGGCGACGGTGGGCGATCAAGCCCCTGCATCATGACTACTGCGGTTTCCAGCGAAACAGATATCGTTCGAGCGGTTTGAGGATGCCGCTTTCGATCAGCAGCATCAGCGTGATAAGGAGTACGGTCCAGGCAAATACCTGATCGGTCTGAACCAGATCGGCGGCCTGGCGCAGCCGGTAGCCGATGCCGTCGGACGAGCCCAGCGTCTCGGCCACCAGCGACACGCGCCAGCCGAAGCCGAACGCCAGCCGGGCGCCACCGAAGAAGGCCGGCAAAATCGTAGGCAGGTAGACCTTTCGCAGGATCTGCAGACGGCTCATGCGAAAGCTGCGCGCCAGATCCACGTGCTGAATGTCGACGGTTTTCGCGCCTTGCCATACGCTGGTGAGGATCAACGGCATGGCCGTCATGAACACGACGAAGATCGTGGTGCCATTGGATATACCGAACCAGATGATGGCGAACACGGCCCAGATCGCGGACGACACGGTGTTGAGCACGGCCAGCAGCGGTTCGAACAATCGTGCCAGCGCACGGCTCGACCCCACCGCGATGCCCAGTGGCGTGCCGATGATCGCGCCGAGCGCGAAGCCTGCCAGCACGCGATAGAGTGTGGTGCCCACGTCATGAAAGAACGTGCCGCTTTGCACCAGCGCGACCGTCGCGCTGAAGACGCGTTGGGGGCCAGGCAAGACAAAGGCGGGCACGCGCGAAGCGGCGATCCACCACAGCAGTACGACCACCCCTGTCAACGCAGTGCGTTGCAGGATCAGCGCGGCGAGATCGCGCGAGGCGGTCGTGCGTGGGTGGGGAGCAGTGTGTGTGCTCATGCGTGCACCACCTTCAAGCGCAGTTGCCGGGTTTGTTCGGTGACGGCCACATCGGTGGGCACGCGCGGGCGCGGCAGGTTCACAGAGACGATCTCACGGATGCGGCCGGGCCGCGGTTCCAGCACTACCACGCGATCGGCCAGAATCACGGCTTCCTCTACGTCGTGCGTGACGAACACGATCGTGGCGCCGGTCAAGGTTTGCAGGCGCAGCACTTCGTCGTGCATCTGGCTGCGCGTCTGTGGGTCGAGTTTTGAAAACGGTTCGTCCATCAAGAGCAGGGTGGGTTCGACGACGAGACTGCGCGCCAAGGCCACACGGCTGCGCATGCCGCCCGAAAGCTCGTGCGGCCACGAGGCGCTGAAGGGCTCGAGCCCGACCAGCGCGAGTGCCGCATCTGCTCGCTGGATGCGCTCGGCATGCGATACCGACGTCGCCTCGAGGCCGAAGGCGACGTTGTCGCGCACCGATCGCCAGGGGAGGAGACGATCTTCCTGAAACATGTAGGCCACGCGAGACCATTGCGTATACGAGGACGACGGCTCGCCATCGAGGCGCAAGGTGCCGCGATCGGCGCCGAGCAAACCGGAGATGATGTTGAGCAGCGTGCTCTTGCCGCATCCCGATGCGCCCAGCAGCGCGACGATCTCACCGGGGGCAACGGCGAAGTTGATGTCGCGCAGCACTTCCAGCGCACCGAAGTGCTTGCCGATGCCGTTGAGTTCGAGCGCGGATTCCACGGTGATGGTCATGGCAGGTTGTCCCGGTTGAGCATGGGCAGAAACGCGCGCGTTTCGCGCAGGCTGGCGTATACCTTCTCGAGCGTCATCGCCTGAAAGGTCTCGACATGGCGGCGCGCAATGAGCTCTGCGCGCTTACCGTCGCCTTCGGCGAAGGCGTCGATCATGGCGTTGTGATCGTGTTTGATCTCGGGCTTCGTGCCCTGCACGCCAAAGCCCAGTGCTACCAGGCGAGACATTTCATCCATCAGGTTTGAAAGCGTGCGATGCAGACGCTGGTTGCCCGATGCAAGTGCGATCGCCAGGTGAAAGGCGTTGTTCGCGTGCATGAAAGCGTCGATCTGGTCGTTGATGTCGAGCTCTGGATGACGCACGCGGCACGCCGCTTCGAGGGCACGCAGTTCGGCGATATCCACGCGGCCCGTGGCGAGTCGTGCGGCGAGCGGTTCGAGTTGCACGCGCAGCGAAAATACCTCTTCCACATCTTGCAACGTGATCGGCGCGATGCGGTAGCCCTTGCGCGGACGCGACACCACCAACCCGTCATGGATCAAACGCACGAGCGCAATGCGGCAGCTGCTTTTGCCCAAGGTGTACGCGCTCATCAGTTCGGGCTCGGTGACGGTGGCGCCGGGCGCCAGGCGGCACAAGAGGATGTCGCGGCGCAGTCGTGCATACGCATCGTCGCCACTGCTCAACGCAGCAACCGCCGGGGTATCTTGCGCAGCGTCTGCGATGGTCTGTAATGCCGTTGCGCTCATGTGCGTGCCTCTCTGTAAAGCTGTGAGCGGCTCACAGAATGTGTGAGTGCTGCTCAAACAAGGCTTCAGTCTAGGTAGGTGAACCGCTGTGACGAACAACCGATTTGTAGTTAGCTCATATCGCTCACGCATATGCGGGTTTGCACGCGTGGCTATCAGCTTCGATAAGAGAGTAGGAACGATGACGCGATGGATGGCGCGGAAGGCCCCGCATACGATGCGGGGCCGTCGCGTATTCGCCCGATGCTCGATGAAGGGTGCTATCTCAACTCAGAAAGCATGTTTCAGTCGGCGCCTTCCCCGTCGGCTTCAAGTGCGAGCGACGTTCACTGCGCCGATTTCTTGATGTTCCAAAACACTGGGGCCGGAGATTCCAGCACACCGCTCAGGGTGTTGCGATACGCGGCCGCCGTGTGGATTTCGCCCAGGGTAATCGCCACCCCTTCGTCGAGCATCACATCCTGCAGCTGCTCGGCAGCGGCTTTGCGTTCGGTATCGTTGCGCGCCAGCAGGAATTCGTCGCGCAGGGCTTCCACCTTTGGCACGGTGGGCCAGCCGAACCACGCCTTATCGCCGTTGGCCGACACGCCATAGTTGCGCAGCGGATCGGCAATTTCGCTTACGTGCCACGTGGTGACGAAGATGCTCCAACCGCCTTTGTCCGCCGACTCACGATTGGCCCGTCGGGACAGCATGGTCATAAAATCCATGGCTTGCAGCGAGACGTTGAAGCCAGCTTGGCGCAATTGCTGCGCCATCACCACAGGGATGCCGGAGGCGGTGGGAATGTCAGTGGCTTGCAAGATGACGATCGGCTCGTTGTTGTAGTTCGCTTCTTTCAGCAACTGCTTTGCGCGCTCGATGTTTGACGGCACGATCATGTCTGCACGCGTGGTGCTTGCGTAGGGCAGGCCGCAACCGAAGACCGCGCCGCATGTGCTGAAGAATGCCGGATCGCCAACTTGAGCCTGCAGGATCGTCTCTTGTCCAACGGCATACATGGCCGCTTGACGAACCAGCTTGTTGTTGAACGGTATTTGCGTTTGGTTGAATCGATACATCGGTTGATAACCGAGCTTATCCAGCACCTTGAGCGTCACGTCGGGCGCCTGCTTGACGAGCGCGGTCATGTCAAACGGCACGGTTTCGAGGTAATCGATCTCGCCGCTCATGAGCGCGTTTGCACTGATCATCGCGTCTGGCATGACGATCCATTCGACGCGATCGACGAACACCCGTTTGCCGCCAGCGGTTGCGCTGGGCGCCTCGCTGCGCGGCACATAGTCGGCATTCTTTTCATAAACCGATTTCACGCCGGGTTGAAACTGCGCCTGCACGAACTTGAATGGGCCCGAGCCGGTGTAGTCGGTGATGGCCTGCGTGGCCGGTGTGGCGGCGACGCGCTTGGGCATGATGAAGCTGGGTAGTCCGCTGGGTTTGCCCAGGGCGGCAGCCAAATCCAGAGGGGTATCGAGCACGACCGTAAAGGTTTTGTCGTCGACGACATTCATGCCGGCAATGTGGGGGGTGATTTGCCGGCCCATTCGGTCCTGCTGGGCCCAGCGTTTGATGGAGGCCACGCAGTCGTCGGCCGTGACCGGCGCGCCGTCGTGCCATTTCAAGCCGTCGCGCAAGACGAAGGTGTAGGTTTTGCCATCGGCCGACACCTCCCATCGCGCCATCTGCGGCTGCACTTTGTTGTTGGCATCGGTGGCCAATAACGTGTCGTAGATCATGTAGCCGTGGTTGCGTGTCTGGTGCGATGCCGTCAGTACGGGATCGAGTACGGTCAACTTGCTCGCCATCACAACCGTCAGCGTTTGAGCCGGCACATTGGCCGGCGTTTGCGCGTACACCAGGGTTGCAGCACTGAATGCGAGTGCCACGCTGATTGCGCCGCGAGCGAGCAACGCGGCCGGAAGACGCCCAGCAAAATCGGTGTTCATAATTTTCCCTTGGATGTGGCGGGTATGCCCCCGCCATCGTTGATATAACGGGTCAGACGTACTCGAAAGAAAGGGGTGACATTTGTTGGGCGGTGCGCCCGGCGACCAGATCTCGACTCGGCACCAATTTCTCGGCGCGCCGTTGCGCCGCGTCGACCTGTTCGGCCGCAGCGTGATAGTCGAGCGAGTCCACGCGCCCCTCGTGCACGACGCGCAACCCATCGATATAGACCGTGTGTACGGCGCGATCCGCAGCCGCATAAACCAGGCTACGGATGGGATCGCGCGAGGGCCGCATCAAATGATGCGTCATGTCCACCATGACGAGGTCGGCCCGTGCGCCCACTGCCACGCGCCCGATGTCGTCGCGGCCCAGGGCTGTAGCGCCGCCGATGGTGGCAGCGTGAAACACGTCGGCTGTGCTCACGGCGCGCGGCGTTTGCGCCATCAGTCGCGCCAGATAACCAACGTGGCGCATCTCCTCAATCATGTTATGCGGATAGGTGTCGGTACCGATGCTCATGTTTACGCCTGCGCGCAAGTAACGTCCGAAATCGCGTAGCGCCATGCCACGGCGCATGAATACGGTTGGACAATGCGCGACGCTGGCACCGGAATCCGCCAGGATCGAGAGATCGGTGTCGGTACTCCAATGCGTATTGGGGTGATCGTCGACGAAAATGGCGTGCCCCACCAGACTGCGCGAATCGAGTACGCCCAAACTGTGCAGCCATTGAATTGGTGTCAGCCCATGCCGGCGCGTGATCTCATGAAACTCTGGAAGCGACTGCGCTGCGTGCGTCTGCCAGCCGATGCCGCGGCGGCGCGCCTCATCATGACTTGCCTGCAGCAGTTCGGGGGTGCACGTGTCGATCTGCGCAGGTACGAGCATGCCGGCCAAGCGGTTGCAAGGATGGGCCTGCGCCTGATCGATCAACGCCAACGCCTGCTCCATCCCTTTGATGCCCGCTTGCTCGTTCCAGTCGTACTCCACGACGTGGCCGTTGCGGGTGTACCAGCGTGCCGAACGAAACATCGGGGCGACATACGCCCGCAACCCGCTCTGTACCAGGATGTCGATCCAGCTCTCGTGCGCGATCGACATATCGACCACGGTGGTGACGCCGGACATCAGCAGTTCGGACGCCGCAAGCGTCAGTTGTGCCGGTGCCGCTTCGGCATCACCCGACATCGTCGGCATGAACTCATACAGGTTCGAATTGTAGAGTCCGGCCGATCCCGTTTCGTCGGTGTAGCCTTTGTTGATAGGCTCATGTACCAAGTGGCTGTGTACGTCGACCAGCCCCGGCATGACCATCATTCCCGCACCACTTACGGTCACGCACAGCGCGTCGGGCACGTAGCCAAGTCCCACATGAGTGATGGTGCCGTCGCAAAACGCGACATCGGCATCCTTCATGTATACATGCCGGGCACGGGCAGCGTCCCATGCAACGACGCAAGCCGCATTCTTGATCAGGGTGGTAGTCAAAGTCATCTCCAGGTGAAACGTTTGGATCAACTGACTTGGCAGGCGGTGCGCCAGTCGGTCGGGGTTTCGGCACGTGCGCTGACGCGAGGAATGGAAGGCAATCCGCGGGCGATGAATTGGCCGGCGCCGGCATGGCCTGAAAATGTCTTGCCATCCCACACCACTTCGCCGCGCAGCAAGGTCATCGCGGGCCAGGCATTCAATGTCATCCCTTCATAGGGCGTGTAGTCGCAGGCGTGATGAAGATCGTCGTTGCTCAAGCAGAAATTGCGCGCGTCCCAGATCACGAGATCGGCGTCGCTGCCGATGGCGATGGTGCCCTTGCGGGGATAAAGGCCGTACATCCGTGCGGGATGCGTGGCAGTCAGTTCGACGAACTTGTTTACACTGATGCGTCCGCCCAGCACGCCTTCCGAATACAGCAACGGCAGACGCGTTTCGATGCCCGGAATGCCGTTCGGAATATGACGAAAGCGCACTTCCTCGCCGCCAGGCGCCTTGCCGTCATCGCCCGTTAGATTGAAAGGGGAGTGGTCGCTCGAAAACACGCTGAACAAGCCATCGGCCAGTCCTTGCCAGATGGCTTCGTGGCTGGATTTGTCACGTGGTGGCGGGCTGCATACGCAACGTGCTCCGAAGTAACTTGCGTCGGTGCCCAGATCGGCTTCGGTCAACAAAATGTATTGCGGGCAGGTCTCGGCGTAGATGTTCAAGCCTTGCGCGCGCGCCTGCCGGATTTGATCGACAGCCTCGCTGCCCGACACGTGCACAAGCAGAATTGGCGTGTCTACAAGTTCGGCCAATGATATGGCGCGATGCGCGGCCTCGCGCTCGACCAATAGGGGCCGCGACGTGGCGTGGTAGCGCGGCGCCGTTCGTCCTGCCGCTTCAAGTTTTCGGGTCAGCCAAGCGATGCAGTCGGCGTTTTCAGCATGGATCATCGGCATGCCGCCGTGGGTGCGAACCACGTCGAGTACATCCAGGATCTGGCCGTCGGTGAGCTTGAGCGCGTCGTAAGTCATGTAAAGCTTGAACGACGTGTAGCCGGCTGCGATCAGACGCGGCAGGTCTTGCAGGATTTCAGGACGGGGGTCGGTCAGGATCAGGTGAAACGCATAGTCGACGCAGGCGCGTCCACTGGCTCGCCGGTGGTAATCGTCGATCGCGGTCTGCAGATTTTCGCTACGCACCTGCGCGGCGAATGGAACAACGGTGGTTGTGCCGCCGCAAGCCGCGGAACGGGTTCCGGAGAAAAAATCGTCCGACAGTTTGACCGGAGGTGCCATGGGTTGGTCGAGATGGCAATGAGCATCGACGCCGCCCGGCGTCACCACGCGGCCGGCGGCGTCGATGTCGCGTCGACCTCGCGCGAGTCCTGTTCCGATCTGCTTGATCCTGCCGGCGACGATCCCGATATCCGCATGGTAGGTATCGCTGGCCGTCGCAATGATGGCGTTGCGAATGACCGTGTCGTAGTCGAATGAGGGGGACATGGCTGCGCTTGAAGAGGGGGTTTGGACGAGTGACCCAACCGCTCTAGGCATCGATCCGTGAGTCCATTCTAGGACTGTAGATTGGATTGATAACAGTAGCGATTACCCTGCTATGTACATTCCATCAATGGATTGTTAACATTTTTGTTGTATCCGACCCCTTACTATTGCGCGATCTCTCGCCTCAGACTCACACTTATGCCACACACCCCAACGCCGCCCGATAAGTCCGAAACTGCGTCGTTACCGGAAGCCGGTCGCAGGCGGGAGAGCACGGTGGTAGAGGTATATGAACGGATCTATAACGCCATTCTCGATAACCGTTTGAAGCCCGGCACCAAACTCGTGGAAGAACGCTTGTCCGAAATTTTCGCGGTCAGCCGACCGCGGATTCGGGAGGTGTTGGCGCGTCTTGCACACGAGCAGATCGTTGAGTTGTATCCGCAGCGTGGGGCTTACGTGGCCAAGCCCACGATCGAAAAGGCAGTCGATATCTTCGAAGCGCGACGGGTGATCGAGCCGGCGATCGTCAGGCGCCTGTGTGGCAATCTCACGTCCGAAAAACTCGAGCGGCTGCATGCGCACGAGCTTCTGGAGCAGGACGCGCGCGCACGTCGGGACAAACGATCGATCATTCGGCTGTCTGGCGAATTTCACGTGCTGCTAAGCGAACTCTCAGGCAATGCCGAACTGGCGCGCATCATGCGCGAGTTATCGACGCTGACGTGTCTGGTGATTTTTCTATATAACCTACCCACCGCCACGACCTGCCGCCACGACGAGCATGCACTCATTATCGAGGCGATATCCGCGCGTAATGTGGCACTGGCCGAATCCCTGACGCTCCAGCACTTGGACCATATCGAGCAAAGCGTCAAGCTGGAGCCGCCCGAAGAGTCGACGGATTTGGAAGATGTGTTCAAAGTGCGGGATTAGCGTGGCGAGATCGGGGTACTGACAACGGCCTGATTGACTCGAGTTTTCCGCCTGCATGCGAAATGGGATAGCACCGTTGCGTACGCACAGGAACAGCGACTAGGGCAAAATGCGGGCTGTCTCCTTATCTCTTTTGCCGTCGAGGTTTTCATGTTGCGCATTGTTGTTTCCCTGGCCACCGCCGGATTGTTGACGTTGTCCGTTGGCGTCGCACGTGCCGACATCACGATCGGTGTCGACCTGTCGACCACCGGCCCGGCCGCGGCCATCGGCATTCAAAGCAACAACGCGATCCGCCTGTGGCCCGCCACGTTGGGCGGTCAGCCCGCGCGTTATGTGGTGCTCGACGACGGCACCGATGTGAGCCGGGCGGTGAAGAACATGCGCAAGCTGACGTCGGAAGATCGCGTCGATGCGATCGTGGGCCCGAATATCACCGCCGCCGCGCTGGCTGCCCTGGATGTGCTCGCCGAAACCGGTACGCCCATGATTGCGTTGGCCGCGTCGAGCACGATCGTCGAACCGCAGAGCGACCCGAAGCGACATTGGGCGTTCAAGATGCCGCAGAACGATTCGCTGATGGCATCCGCGCTGGTCGACCATATGAAGAAGAACAACGTGAAACGCGTAGCGTTCATTGGCTTCAGCGATTCGTATGGCGATAGCTGGTGGAAAGAGTTTTCGGACGTCGCCGGCAAGGACGTCGAGGTCGTGTCGCAAGAGCGCTTCCAGCGCACCGATGCATCGGTGGTCGGTCAGGTGCTCAAGACCATGGCGGCCAAACCCGACGCCGTGCTGATCGCCGGCTCCGGCACGCCGGCCGCACTGCCGCAGAAGACGCTGGTCGAACGCGGCTACAAAGGGCCGATCTATCAAACGCACGGCATCGGTACGCTCGAGTTCCTGCAGATCGGTGGCAAGGACGTCGAAGGCACGCTGTTTCCCACGGGCCCGGGCGTGGTCGCGCGCCAATTGCCCGACAGCAATCCGGTCAAGCAAGTCGCGGTGTCGTTTGCCGACAAGTATGAGGCGCAGTACGGCAAGGACACGCTCACGCAATTTGCGGGCGACGCGTTTGGCGCCTGGATGTTGCTCGACTCCGCCGTCACGCGGGCGCTGGCGGGTGGCACCAAGCCCGGTACGCCCGAGTTCCGCCGCGCCTTGCGCGATGCTTTGGCCAGTACCGATAATCTGATCGTGCCCAATGGCGTGCTCAACATCACGGCCGATAACCATCAGGGTTTTGACGACCGCGCCCGAGTGATGGGAACGGTAAAAGACGGCAAGTTCGCTTACGCGCCGCAATAATGCGGCGATATCGTCACTAAATCCTACGACCGATTTTTTTGACGGAGACGTGTTAAGCGTCTCCGTTGTTACTTGCGGCTCTTGAGGCAAGGCGCGATACGTGTCGCTAATCGCGACAAAAAATAAAAAAATACAACCAATTATTACACCTTCTGCGCCGAGTTCGATCTCGCGGCGGGTCGTAACACTTTGGGTTTCTCGCTAGTATCTTGCCCTTCATAAGTAGAACAACCAGGCAAGAGGGAGAAGCCAATGACGTTACGCCATCTCCGATGGATGGGCGTTGCGGCCTTTGCTGCGGGTGCCGTGATGCTCGCGGGATGTTCAGACCGCACGCAGGATGCTGCTGCCACGCAAAGCACGCTCGAAAAGGTCAAGGCCGCCAAGAAGATCAGGGTGGGCTATGCCAACGAAGCGCCGTATGCATTCATGCGCAGCGACGAGAATCAGGTTACCGGCGAGGCTGTCGAAATCGCACGCGTGGTGCTCAAGCGCATGGGCGTGGATCAGGTCGACGGCGTGCTGACCGAGTTCGGCTCGTTGATTCCCGGCCTGCAGGCCGGCCGCTTCGACATCATTGCGGCCGGGATGTACGTTACGCCCGATCGCTGCAAACAGGCCTTGTTTTCCGAGCCCACTTACGGCGTCGGCGAAGCCTTCCTGGTGCAGCAGGGCAATCCAAAACAATTGCACAGCTACGAAGACATCCTGAAAAACAAGGATGCTCGCCTGGGTGTGGTCGTGGGCGCGATCGAAGGCGACTACGCCGAGAAACTGCAGATTCCCTCCGAACAAGTGATCGTGTTCCCCGATCCGGTGAGCGCGCTGTCCGGCGTGCAGGCTGGACGTGCGGATGCCTATGCCGGCACGGCGTTGACCATCGCCGATCTGATGACCAAGACCAAGCCCAAGGACGGGCTGGAGCGCGCCGAGCCGTTCACCGATCCGGTGATCGACGGCAAGGATGTACGCGGCTATGGCGCGTTCGCGTTTCGCAATGCCGATCAGGAATTCAGAGACGCGTTCAATGCCGAGCTGACCAAACTGATCGGTACCGAGGAACACCGCAAGATCGTCGATCCCTTCGGCTTTTCGACCGCCGAATTGCCCACCGGAGTGACCACCGCCAAGTTGTGCGCGGGTTGAACGACATGCAGGCCGATTGACTTGACCCGCCCGGCGCGCGATCAGCGTTCGGCATTCGGCGATCGGCCACGCAAGGAGAAATTTCATGGAAGATTACGACGTACTTGTAGGAGCCCTGTCCACAGGGCTCTGGGTGACCGTCAAGATCACATTGGGCGCGGCTGCGCTCGCCATCCCGTTGGCATTGCTCGCGGGGCTGGGCCGCCTGTCCACGTTGCGCACCGTACGCTGGACGGCGATGACGTACGTGGAAGTGTTCCGCGGGACGTCGGCCTTGGTGCAGTTGTTCTGGTTCTATTTCGTGCTGCCGCTCTTCGGTGTGCAGTTGCCGGCGATGCTCGTAGGCATCGTGGTGCTGGGCTTGAACGCCGGGGCTTATGGTGCCGAAGTGGTGCGGGGTGCGATCGCGGGCGTAGCGCCGGGTCAGCGTGAAGCGGCGGTGGCGTTGAACATGACGCGCACGCAAACCATTCGCCGCATCATTCTGCCGCAGGCGTTTCCGGCGATGTTGCCGCCCGCCGGCAATCTGCTGATCGAATTGTTGAAGAACACCGCACTGGTGTCGCTCATCACCATCACCGATCTCACATTCCGCGCCCAGTTGCTGCGCAGCGATACGTTGCGCACCACCGATATTTTCATTCTGGTGCTGCTGATGTATTTCGCGCTCGCACTGGTCATCACTGCGGGGATCCGCCTGCTCGAAAGGAGGTTCAAAGTCCGATGACACCGATTTTTGACTGGTCCTTCGCCTTCAGCATCCTGCCCACCCTGGGCGAGGCGCTCATCATCACGATACAGGCCACCGTGCTCGGGATGGCGCTCGCCGTCACCCTGGGACTCGCGTTGGCGCTGCTGCGCCGCTCGAAGCTGTTCATCGTGTCTGCACCTGCGGCGGTGTTCATTGAATTCGTTCGCAGTACGCCGCTGCTGGTGCAGATCTACTTTCTGTTCTACGTCTTGCCCGTCACCGGCGTGCAGATGTCGCCCCTGGTCACCGGTATCGTGGCACTCGGCATTCACTACGCCGCCTATTGCGCGGAGGTGTACCGCGCCGGTATCGAAGCGGTGCCGCGCGGCCAGATCGAAGCGTCGACGGCCCTTAACCTGTCGCCGTTTCGCACGGCCGTCGGCGTGGTGTTGCCGCAGGCCATCCCGCCGGTGGTGCCCGCCTTGGGCAACTATCTGGTTGCGATGTTCAAGGACACGCCGCTTCTGTCGGCCATCACCGTGGTCGAACTCTTGCAGCAAAGCAAGATGATCGGCTCGGCCACCTTCCGTTATACCGAACCCCTGACGCTCGTCGGCATCATGTTCCTCCTGCTCAGCCTCGCTGCTGCATGGGGCGTGCGCCGACTCGAGCACCGACTTGCCCGCTACGGAGGAAAACGATGAGCGCCAGCATCGAAATCAAGAATCTGCACAAACGCTACGGCGAATTGCATGTGTTGCGCGGTATCAATCTCGAGATCGCGAAAGATCAGACCGTGGCGATCATCGGCCCGTCGGGGTCGGGAAAATCCAGCTTGTTGCGCATGCTGATGACGCTGGATCAGCCCACCGAAGGCGAGATCCTGATCGATGGCGAGTCGATGTGGAAGGATGCCAACGGCAACACGATGGCGCCCAACTCGGCACATGTGCGCCGCATCCGCGGCAAGATCGGGATGGTGTTTCAGCACTTCAATCTGTTTCCGCATCGCACGGCGCTCGGCAATGTGATCGAGGCGCCCATGCATGTGCTGGGCTTGTCGCGCGACGAGGCCACCAAGCGGGGCAAGGAGTATCTGGATCTCGTGGGGCTGGGCGACAAATTCGACGCGTATCCGGCGCAGCTCTCGGGCGGTCAGAAGCAGCGCGTAGGCATCGCGCGCGCGCTGGCCATGCGGCCCGAGATCATGCTGTTCGATGAGGTGACATCCGCACTCGATCCCGAGTTGGTGGGCGGAATCCTGCAGATCATGCAGGATCTTTCGGCCAAGCGCGAGATGACCATGATCATGGTCACCCATCAGATGAAGTTCGCCGAGCGGGCGTGCGACCGCACGCTGTTTTTCGATCAGGGCAATGTGGTCGAGGATGCCGATTCGGTATCGCTCTTCAAGAACCCGCAGGAGCCGCGCACCCAGCAGTTCCTGCAGGCCGTGATCGAAGCGGAATGATCAGCCGCGGCCGGTGCTGCCGAAGCCGCCCGCGCCGCGAGAAGAATCGCCGAATTCATCGACGATGTCGAACGTGACCTGCATCACCGGCACGATCACCAGCTGAGCCATGCGCTCCATCGGTTCCAGCGTAAACGCCTGTGCGCCGCGGTTCCACACCGACACCATCAATTGTCCCTGGTAGTCGGAATCGATCAGTCCCACCAGATTGCCCAGCACGATGCCGTGCTTATGGCCCAGGCCCGAGCGCGGCAGGATCATGGCGGCATACGCGGGGTCGTCCACGTGGATCGCCAGGCCGGTCGGCACCAGATGCGTGGCACCCGGTTCGATCACGAGCGCCGCATCCAGGCAGGCGCGCAGATCGAGGCCGGCAGAACCGGGCGTGGCATAGGCGGGCAAACAATCGCGCATGCGCGCGTCGATAATTTTTAAAGCTACGGATTTCATCGGATCACAGCGTAATGGCAGCGCGACACGACGCGTGGCGGCCAGACGGCCGGCACGCGTTACGACGGCCGCCGTGAGGGCGGGGCGGAAGCCCGGTTGGAAACAGTGGTGAGCGGCGGCAAGACCGCGACAGGCCGGTCTGCTTCGCGCCGCAAGCTGCGCGCGCCACGCAGCACCATGCCGCCGAACACAAAGAGGAAGATCGCGGGGATGAACTCCTGCGGGCCACGCACGCCGTTCTCGAACGCTTCGATGGCATGGCGGGCACCCGCGATGAAGATCCCGATGGCGACAAGCGTGAGCAGCGTGCCGAAGAGCCGCTTGCCGGCTCGACCAGCGAGCGTGATGGATTCGGTATTGGATGTATCGGGCACCCGCAGCGCGTCTTGTTTGGCACTCGCGACATCGGCTGCCGATCGCAGCATGGCGGGCTTGGCCGCATCCGCCTGCGCGTCGCGTTGCGAACTGGAACGCGGCGGGGGCGGCACGGCCACCGGCGATGGCGCCGGGAAACCGTCAGTCAGTGGCGTCTGATCCGGACGTGAAGACGACCAGGAAGGGGAGACGGCAGGCGCGGGCTTGGACATGCCACCGTAAACGCGGCCCGGCTCGCCGGCTGCACCGCTGGTCAACCCTTCAACGTAGCGTGCGAAATCGCCGTCGCGCGGTCCCATGTCGATCGCCATCGTCCTTACCCCTTATTGTGTGTACCAGCCCCTCAGGATACCGGACGATCGCGGCGGGCAGTGCGGGTAGGGCGGCGTTTACGCACCATCATGATCAATAAGCCCACGCCAATCACCACTGACGCGATTGTGCCGACCACCAGACCGATCTGCTGTGCGTTCTCGGCGGTGCCCAGGCTGCGTGCGGTGATATAGCCCGGTGCGAGCATGATCGGCACCCACAATACGGCCGACAGGATGTTTGCCACCTGGAACGACATCATATTCATGCGCATGATGCCGGCCACGGTGGGAATCGTGGCGCGGATCGGGCCCAGGAAGCGGCCCATCAGCACCGAGGCAAAGCCATACTTGTAGAAAAACAGTCGTGCGCGCGCAACAGCGCTGCGATGTCGATTGAGCGGCCAGCGGCGCATGATGCTGGGGCCGAGCCACCGGCCGACGATGTACGACACTGCGTCGCCGAGGATGGCACCGGCGATGCCCCAGATCAAAACGGGCACCAAAGGCAGCGTGCCGCTCCCCACAAGCCCGCCAATCAACAGCAACAAGGCCGTTGCGGGAATGAGAAGGCCAACGATCAGCAGCGATTCGCCGAATGTGAGCGCCGCGATGACGGGCCCTGCCCAAAATTGGTTGGTTTCAATGAACTGTCCAACCGTATCGATGATCTGATCCATTCGCTGCGTCGTTTAGGGCAATCATGTATCTTAACGCGGCTGCCGACTTTCGCGTTTCATTCGTACGGACGAGTTGGTCGCGCAAGCTCTCAAAAGGATATCAAGCGTTTCATGGATTCCATTACACAAGCCGTCCTGGGCGCGGGCATTCAAGCCTCACTGCTTGGCCGCCAGCAAGGCCGGCGCGCGCTGCTCTACGGCGCCGTGCTGGGCACATTGCCGGATCTGGACGTGCTCGCCTCCTATCCCGACCCCGTGTCGACGATGACGTTTCATCGCGGGTACTCGCACTCCATCTTCGTGCTGACCGCGCTGGCGCTGCTCATGGCCTGGCTGATCCGAAAAAGGTGGCCCGACGCGCCCTATAGCGGCTGGCGCCTGGCGTTGACGTTGACGCTGGTGCTGGTCACGCACCCGATACTGGATTCGTTTACGTCTTACGGCACCCAATTGTTCTGGCCGATGATGCGCACGCCCGAGAGCTGGTCGAGCATCTTCATCATCGATCCGATCTACACGATCCCCTTGATCGCGGCGGTGTTGTGGGGGGCGGCCTCGGGCTACGCCGGCAATGCACTGCGGTTTCAGTGGTGGATGCTGGGGCTGAGCACCGCGTATCTGGTGGGCACCCTGGGGTTGAAGCAGGTAGCCGAAAACCGTGTGTTGGCCACGTTGCGGCAAGATGGCGTGCAAATCGCCGGCGTGTTTTCGTCGCCCATGCCGCTCAATGCGTTGCTGTGGCGCGTGGTGGTGAAGACGGAGAGCGGCGGATACGTCGAGGCGGTCACCAGCGTTTTCGACCGCAAGCCGCCCGAGTACGTCCGCCAGAATCTGCGTCTCGATCTGGTGGCCCCGCTGCGCGAGGATGCGCTCCACGACCGGTTGACGTGGTTTACCGACGACTGGCTGCGTTATGACGCCATCGGGCGCTCGCTCGTCGTGACCGATCTGCGAATGGGCATGCCGGGGTATTACACGTTCCGGTTCGTGATGGCCGAGCGCAATACGCAAGGCGTGTTTACGCCGATCACGCCCAAGCGCTGGCCGAGCGACCGTGGATCGGGCGAGCAGTTGCGCGCCATTCTGAAACGGATCTTCGTGCAGACACCGCCTTTGCCGCTCAACGAATGGGCCAAGCGAAATACGGTGCCGGTTGCGCAATAGAGGCGCTATTTCTGGGCGTCCCTCACCGCGATCGCGCGGGTGATGAACGATGACAACAGTCGGCTAGCCCGCCGCTCGGCAAGACAATAAATGAAAGTATGGGTATGCACGGGATCGCCCTCGATGCGTACTGGGCGAAACCGACGATCCGGAATGAACTCGGCTTCCGATACGGCGCCCAGGCCCAATCCGCGGGCGACGGCCTCGCGCAGTGCCTCACGGCTGCCGATCTCCATGACGACGCGCGGCTTGACCTGAGCGTTTGCAAGTACCTCTTCCAATGCGGCGCGCGTGGTGGATCCCGCCTCGCGCACGAGCAACGGCGCGTCGTGCAGGGCCGATAAGGGCACCGTGTCGCAGGCTGCCAGCGGGTGCGAGACCGGGGCAAACAGAATCACGGCATGGCTGGCGTAATGCTCGGCACTGAAGCCAGGGGTATCGTGCACGCCCGCAAGGACGGCGATGTCGGTGGCATAGTTTTCGAGATCCGCGAGCACTTCCGCAGAGTTGCCGATCCGAATCGAGATGTTCACGCCCGGATAATGTCGATGGTAAGCCTCCACCATTTCGATTACGTGAAACGGGCCCACGGCCCCGATGCGCAGGACACCTGTATTCAATTTTCCTGCATCGTGCAGCAGGTTGAATGCGTCGAGTTCGAGCGCACCGATCTGCTGGGCCACGGGCAACAGGGAAAGACCGACTTGCGTCAGTTGTGCGCCACGCCCACGGCGATGAAAGAGTTCGACATCGTGTTGTCGCTCCAGCGCCTGGATCTGCGTGGTGATGGTGGGTTGCGCCAAGCCAAGCGCGCGGGCGCCAGCACTGAAACTGCCGTGCCGTGCGACGGCGAGAAAGGCGCGGAATCGAGCGATCGACATATAGATTGTTGCTATGGTTGGCTAATGAAACCGATGCTAAATGAATAATATGATCGACATGTGACATCCGTAATCTGCATGGCATTCCCCACCTCTTTTGAATGGATGCCAGCCATGAAGTCACTTCGTTCCGCGTTGCACCGTCGTACCCTGATCGCGGCGGGTATTTGCCTGTCGGCGTTATCGATCTTCAGCGGCGCGACGGCGCAGGCTGCTGAAGAAACGCTCACCATCGGATTGATTCCCGCCGAAGACTCGCAGGCGATGATCGAGGCGAGCAAGCAGGTCATCGAGCAATTGCAGCAGCAGACGGGCATGAAGGTCAAACCGTTCGTCGCGACCGACTACAACGGCATTATCGAAGCGCTGCGCGCCAAGAAACTGGACGTGGCCTACCTGGGACCCTTCTCCTATGTGCTTGCTGCATCGGTGGCAAACGTGGAGGCGTTTTCCGTGGCGGTCACGAAAAAGACAGGCCAAAGCGCCTACCGCAGTTTGATCGTGGTGCGCGCCGATAGTGGCTTGAACACGGTCGATGACCTGAAGAGTCGCACCTTCGCCTTCGTCGATCCGAGTTCGGCATCGGGCCACCTGTTTCCCAAAGCGGGACTGGAGCAGGCGGGATACAACCCGGACAAGCTTTTTTCTCGCGTTGTTTTCTCCGGCTCGCACGATGCCAGCCTGCTGGCCGTGGCCAATAAAAAGGTCGATGCCGCTGCCGTGGCCGACCGCATTTATGCCAGTGCCATCGCGAAGGGCCAACTGCGCCAGGATGACCTGCGGGTGGTGTGGACATCGAAGGATATCCCCGAATCGCCAATGGTGTGGCGCAAGGACCTCGATCCCGCCGTCAAGGCAAAGGTGGCCAAGGCGCTGGCCAATATCAAGGACGTGCCTTGGGGTGACCAGGGCATGCTCAATGGCTTTCAACCGACGACGGACGCGGCTTACGACGTGGTGCGAGATACGGCCAAGGTGCTCAAGCTCAACCTGGGGACCATGAAATGATCCGCCTGCGCGGCGTGACCAAACGGTATGGCACCAACCAAGTCTTGCGAGGTGTGGACCTCGATGCCGAACCCGGTGAGTTCCTTGTCGTGCTCGGGCAGTCCGGCGCTGGAAAATCGACGCTGTTGCGATGCATGAATCGTCTGGCATGCGCCGATGAAGGTGAAATCCAGGTAGCCGGCATCGACGCGGCAGTCGATCGGGACACCCGTGCGCTGCGGCGGCAAGTTGCCATGATCTTTCAGCATCATGACGTGGTGCCGCGATTGTCGGTCGTCCGAAACGTGTTGACGGGCCGATTGGGCGTAGTCCCTGTGTGGAGCTCGATCCTGCAGTTGTTCACCCGCGCGGATGTGGCCTTGGCCCATGCGTGCCTGGCGCGCGTGGGATTGACGCAGAAGGCGCAGGCGCGAACCGATTCGTTATCCGGAGGACAGCGTCAGCGTGTGGGTATCGCGCGCGCGCTCGCCCAGACCCCACGCGTGATTCTGGCCGACGAACCCGTCGCCAGCCTCGACCCCAAGACCGCACGCCTGGTGATGCGTTATCTGCACGACGCCACGCGTGAGTTGGGGATAACGGTGGTGTGCAATCTGCACCAGGTCGATTACGCCCGGGAGTTCGCCGATCGTATCGTGGGATTGGCTCATGGCCGTGTCGTCTACGACGGTGCGCCCGATGCCCTTCGGGAGGACGACCTGGCGCGCATCTATCCAGATATCGAGCCCGGCAATGAGGCGGTGCCTACCGACGAGGCGGTCGGCAGGCATGGCGCCATCGGCTGCAGCGCCGAGTCTTTCCAACCTACCCACAAGGTCGCCTGATCATGAATGACTCGAAATACCTCTGGGTGGCACCCCTGCCGTCGACCCTGAAAGGCTGGAGCCTGACGGCGATCCTGGTCGCGGTGGCGGTTGCGGCATTGAACTGGAGCGCACAGGGTGCGCAATTGAGTGCGGCCGAACTTGCCGCCGGTGTGCCGCAAATCGCTGACTTCCTCAGCCGTACGGTTCCCCCCGATCTCAGCATCCTGCCTGCATTAATGGCGCCCGCCATCGAAACGATCCAAATCGCCATCTGGGGCACGTTGCTCGGCATCGTCGGCGCCGTTCCGGTGTCGTTTCTGGCAGCGCGAAATCTGAACGTCAATCCCTGGCTGTATCGCGCGACGAGGCAGTCGCTCAATGTGATCCGCAGCATCAACGAACTCATTCTGGCACTTGTCTTCGTGGCGGCTGTCGGGCTGGGGCCCTTTCCGGGGGTGCTGGCCCTCGCGTTGCACGGGGTCGGGATGTTGGGGAAATTCTTTGCTGAAAGCATCGAGGAAATCGATGAAGGGCCGCTGGAAGCCTTGCGGGCAACGGGCGCGCGACCCTTGCAGGTGATCGCTTTCGGCGTCTTGCCGCAAGTCATCACGGCTTGGATTGCAGTGATTTTGTATCGCTTCGAGGTCAATCTGCGCTCGGCCACGGTGCTGGGCATGGTGGGCGCCGGCGGGCTGGGGTTTGAACTTGTCAGCAGCCTGAAACTCTTCAAGTATCAGGAGACGGCCACCTGCATCATCGTCATTACGGTCATGGTGATTGCCGCAGACATGATCTCAAATCGATTGCGCGCGGCGATCCGCAGCAACGGGCGCGGCTAGCGTCGTACATCGTCGGCCGCAGGTTTCACACGTGCGCGCGGCCACTACCTTATTCAATGACTCGAGATTCAAATGTGGCAATTTCATAATCCCGTCGCGATCGACGCGGGTGAGGGCGCGTTGGCCCACCTGCCCGCCAGGCTGGGCAACCGGCGTGCAATTCTGATTACCTTTCCAGAGGCGCGCCGGCTTGGGCTGTGTGAGCGGATTCAGAACCTGCTCGGAGCAAAACTCGTGGCGATCGAGACGGATGTGCAGCCTAATCCGGACGTGTCGTGGCTGGCGCCGCTTTATGAGCGCCTTTGGCGGGAACATCCCGACGTAGAGTGCATCGTGGCCGTGGGTGGCGGCAGTGTGATCGACTGTGCAAAAGCCATGCTGACCGGCACGCCATCGGGAACATTCGACGAGTTGCTGGCTTGCCTGGCCGGCGACGCCGCGATGACCCGTCCGCCCCGTCGCCTGCGGACGTTGATCGCGCTGCCCACGACAGCGGGCACGGGAAGCGAGGTGACGCCCTGGGCCACCATCTGGGATCAGCGCAACGGTCGCAAGTACTCGCTGCACCTGCCGTGGACCTGGCCCGAAGCGGCTCTGATCGATCCCGCGTTGATGCTCAGCCTGCCCGCGAGCGTGACACTTGCCAGCGGTCTGGACGCGCTTTCTCATGCGCTCGAATCGCTGTGGAATGTAAATCGCAATCCGGTTTCTGCCAGTCTTGCTGTTTCGGCCGCCAGAAAGGTGTTGGCGACGTTGCCGCAACTGATGCGGGATCTCGATAACCGCGCGCGGCGTTCGGACATCGCCGAGGCGGCCATCCTGGCGGGCATGGCATTCTCAAATACCAAAACAGCTCTGGCGCATTCGTTGTCATACGGTCTGACGTTGGAGCACGGCGTGGTCCACGGCATTGCGTGTTCGTTCAGTTTGCCCCGCGTCATGCGCATGGCGTTCGGTGTAGACCGCGAACTCGACGCATTATTGCTCACCATATTCGACAGCCACGATGCCGATCAGGCGATCTCGGTGTTGACGGCCTTTCTGGAAGATCTTGGTGTGAGCACTGATCCCGAATCGTACGGGATGGCGGCAGACCAGTGGCAAGACCAGGTGAATGCCGCGCTGAAGGGGCCCCGGGGCCGCAATTTCGTAGGTATGCATCCGGCGTTGCCCTGACCGGCCACCTTTTACAGACGGTCAATCGCTAATTCTCAAGGGATAGATATGAACCAAGATTCAGGTACACAACACAGCATGGTGTCGCCGGGCACCGGCGACACACGATCGAGCGCCCGAATCGATGCCGTTATCTTTGACTGGGCCGGGACACTGGTGGATTTCGGATCGTTGGCGCCGACGCAGATCTTTGTGGACGCGTTTGCCAGCTTCGGCATCGACATCACATTGGCTCAGGCGCGCGGCCCGATGGGCTTGTCCAAGCGCGACCACATTCGAACCCTGTTGGCAGAACCTGCCATTCGAACGCAGTGGATCGAGCGATTCGGCCATCCGGCGTCGAGCGAAGATATCGATGCAGTGTATCGACGCTTTATGCCGATGCAGATCGAAAAGGTTGCCGAATATTCTCAACCCATTTCGGGCGCGGTGCAGATACTGCAAGGCTTGCGCGAGCGCGGCATCAAGATCGGTTCATGTTCGGGCTATCCGCGTCAAGTGCTGGATGTGCTGTTGCCCAGCGCGGCGGCTTCCGGGATCGAACCCGATTGCGTCGTCGCCGGGGATGAGCTTGCCGCAGGCGGCAGGCCAGGTCCGTATATGGCGCTGGCCAATGTGCTGGCGCTTGGCGCGAGCGATGTACGGCAATGCATCAAGGTCGACGATACCGTGCCAGGTATTCACGAGGGTGTTCGTGCCGGAATGTGGTGCGTGGGGATTACGCTGTCGGGTAATGAGGTGGGCTACTCGCAGGCAGAGCTTGCGTTGGCCGAGTCCGCCGAGATCGATGCACGCGTGCTGCACGCGAGTGAGCGCTTGACTCAGGCCGGCGCGCATTTTGTGATCGGCACCGTGGCCGAGTTGCCCGCCGTCATTCAGGAGATCGAGCAGCGTCTGAGGCGTGGCGAGCAGCCCTGAAACGGAGCAGGGCGGCGCTGAGTGGCCAATGGATGGCGCCCGGCCTCCATCCACGCCAATGGGCCAACATCAACGATCAGGGGGAGGGCCCTTGCGGCCGGCAATGGCATCGAAGAACGACGCGATCAGCCGGCTTTCCCTACGCTCGCGCAGGCAACACACGTGAATATGCGTGGAGACGACATCGCCTTCGATGCGCACTGGGCGCAAGCGAGGATCGGGCACATACTCAGACTGTGAAACGGTTCCCACCCCCAGGCCTCTTGCGACCGCCTCGCGCAATGCTTCGCGACTACCGATCTCCATCGCAACATTTGCATGCAGGTCTTGCGTGCTCAGCGCGTCTTCCAGCGCTTTGCGCGTCGTGGAACCGGATTCTCGCATCAGCATGGGCTGCGACGACAACTCCGCCAGCGAAATGCTGCCGCGACGCGCGAACGGGTGATCGATCTGCACGAAGGCAATCACCGGATACCGCGCGTAGGGCTGCATGTAGTAGCGGTCTTCCGGATGGGGACTGGCCACCACCCCGACGTCGCACACGTACTTATCCAACTCGTCGAGCACCACTTCAGAGTTGCCAAGCCTGACCGACAAGTTGATCTTTGGGTACACCGCGTGATATGCCTCGATCATCTCGGTGACATGGTAAGGGCCGACGGCGCCGACCTTCAGCGCACCCCGCCGCAGTGCACCGCTATCGTCGAGCATCAGCCGCATGTCGGCCTCCAGCGACACCATTCTGCGCGCGAGCGGCAGCATCTCCGCGCCCAATGCGGAGAGTTCGACACGCCGTCCGCGCCGATGGAACAGTTCCGCACCATGCTCGCGTTCGATCATCTGGATTTGCGAGTTGAGCGTGGTGTGGCTCATGCCCAACGCGCGAGCTGCCGCCGTGAATCCACCGTGCTGGGCCACCATGATGAAAGCGCGAATCTGAGTGAGTGTCACGGCAGGGGCGGCGAGAATTGACGGTTGCAGGAAGGGGCGATATTGGCCCCCGAACGTTACGCGGTTGCGACGCCCATGGCAGGGTCGCTGATGCCGTCCTTGCCGGTCTCCAGCCGGCCGGCAAATCGGCGCTCGAAAGCGTCGCCCATCGTCACCGTGAAGTCGTACCAGTCATCGGTTGCCTCCAACGACCAGCGTGGGTCGATCTGCATGCCGGGATCCACGGTGTAGCGCCAGGGGCCGTCGGCACGATAGGCATTGGCCTGTACGCTTAACGCTGCCGGCACACGGCCCATGTTCATGATCGTGAGCGAAATGCTGCGGGCGGCAGTGTCATAGCAGACGCGAACTTCGGGGTTCGGGCCAGCGGCCAACGCATTGATATCGCCTTTGAACCGGCGGTGGTAACCGTTCGGGCCCAGCACCCAGAGGCTGTAGCGGCCGGCATTGTCGACCGTCGCCTGCCAGGCATCCGAAATCATTTTTCCGGCTTCTACGGTATAGCGGCGCGGATACCGCGACAGGTTCAGTTCGTCGTAGACGTGGAACACCGTCCCTTGCGAGCCTGTATTGCTGAAGGTCAACCAGACTTCGCCCATGCCGATATCGACATTGGCGCTGGTATGCAGACGGTAGGGCAACGCGCGCGACGGGCGGCGCAGCAGCGCCTGCGTGGGCAACGGTACCGTGCCCACATCCGGTACGGGCACGCTGCCGGCCCCGACCTGCTGGACCAACGTGGCGTCGGCCTCCGCGCGCGTCGGTGCGGCGCTGAGCAGCGGCTTTGCCGTGTTGGGATCCTTGAAGTTGAAGCACGACATCATGTCGCCGAACACTGCGCGGCGCCAGGGGCTGATGTTGGGCTCGGCGATGCCGAACCGTTGTTCCAGAAAACGCAGTACCGAGGTGTGATCGAATTGCTGCGAGTTCACCCATCCCCCGACACTCCACGGCGAGATGACAAGCGTGGGCAGCCGCGGGCCGGCGCCGAACGGTCGGCCGTCTGGTGTCACTTTGCGGGAATCCCCCGGTGGTGCAGGCATCGTGTAGTACTCGTTGGTCACGTCGACAGTGGATTTGCCCATCAGCACACCGTCTTCTGTGCGCCACGGGGGCGCAGGCGGAGGCATGTGGTCGAAGAAGCAGTCGTTCTCGTCGTAGTTCACGATGAGCACGGTCTTGCTCCAGATGTCGGGACGCGCGGTCAGCATGTCCAGCAGGGTCTGCAGGTACCAGGCGCCTTGCGCCGGTACCGACATGCTGGGATGTTCGCTGTAGGGGCCCGGCGCCACGATCCAGCTGACCTGCGGCAGCGTGCCGGCTGCGATGTCGTCGGCGATCGCCTGCAGATAGCCGCCGTCCGGCATCGTGTTGCCGAATCCCTTGTAGAGCGGCGATGCCGCCTCGAGCGACGAGGTGTGCGGGGCATTGGGGGAGCCCACCGCAGCGAGCTTTTCATTGACGGCGCGATAGGATGCAAACGCCACCAACTGGTTGTTGTTGCTGTTGTTGCCGGGTCGGCTGTAGACCTTCCAGCGCACGCCGGCGGCCTCGAGTCGTTCGGGATAGGTCGTCCAGTCGAGACCATCCTGCGACGGACCGAGCCCGCCCCAGTTGGAGTTCGTGACGCAGGCATGCCCGCTCACATTGGCGCCGTTGGTGCCGCTCCAGAGAAACATCCGATTGGTGAACGTACCGGTGTTGATGCACGTGTGATACGCGTCGCACACCGTGAACGCATTGGCCAGCGAGAAGTGAAACGAAAGGTCATTCTGCTGCAGATAGCCCATCGCGACCTTGGTGTTCTTCGCACGTGGCCAGGCCGCCATGCGACCGCCGTCCCAAGCGGCCTGCTGATCGTTCCAATCGTGTGCACCGCCGACGCGAAGCGCATTGCCCTTGGTGGCATCGAGATAATACGGCTGCACCGTGCCCGCGCTGCCCTGCTGAATCCAAACCGACTGGCCCGATGCCATCGGAATGGTGAACCGATCGCTGTATCCGCGCACGCCCGGCATGGTGCCGTAGTAGTGATCGAAGGATCGATTTTCCTGCATCAGGATGATGACGTGCTCGACGTCGTTTATCGTGCCGGTGGCGTTATTGGCCGGGATCGCGAGTGCGCGCTGGATGGCCGGTGGAAACGGGCCGAGTGCAGCCGTCGCGGCTGCTACTCGAAGGAAATTTCGGCGATTCATTTTGCTCATGATGATCGATTCAGTTAGGTCGGCAAGGGATGATCGAAGGCGCTGCCACAGCGCGCCTATCGTTCATGGCGCGCAATCGAGCGTGGAGTTCAAGACTCGGTCCGGTTCGACCGCCGTGCCCGATTCGCCGCATGTGCCGGTGGCCGGCGCCGCAACGATGGGAATCTGGGATGCTGAAATTCCATCCGAGGTGGGCGACGTTGCCGTTTCCGGTAGCGCTACAGGCGGTGCGGGGGCGCTGCTTGCCGGCTCGGTGGCGGCTGGTCCCGCATCGGCGACCGTTGCGTCATCGTCGTCGCCGCCGCAACCGGCGAGCGATACGCATGCCATCGTGACGGTGAGCACGGCCCGCCATGCGCTACGACGCATGGCATTTCCCAGGGTGGTGTGTGAAAGCATGGAGATCATGGTGGCTTTCCTTACGGTGCCGAGAGCGTCGACAATGGCTTGTTCGAGAGGAAAATCGACTGCAATTCTCCGTCGGTCAGCACACGATTCCACATCGCAAGATCGCCGAATATTTGGCGATAGGGTGGGGCGGTAGCGCACTGGCCGACCGTATAGGGCGGCGTTACCGTTCCATTGCACTTGTTCATGAGGTAGGCGCCGGTACCATCGTCCCCAATGCCCCATTGCGGATACGGCGAGAGCTTCGACAGGTCCACACTTCCGGTGGATTTGGCCGTGGCAACCCGGTTCGTCACCCCAGTCACCGAATCGAACACATACATGTTCATCGTCTTGGCCAGACCATCGACCGAGAACGCGATATACACCCAGCGGTCAACAGTGATTTGGGTGTACGGGCCAGTGGGGCCGTCGGCGCGGGCACCGCCCGAACCGATATTGAAGGCAATGCCGCATTGATTGCCCGAACTGGAGAACATGCCGATGGCGACACCTGCATTGCCGCCGCTGACATAGTTCTTGTTCGACAGCACGGTCACGTTGCTACGCGATACACATTCTGGTGCCTTGAACCAGAACCCAAACGTGAACTGTGGTGCCGTACCTTTCGAAATATCACGTCCCTCAGCGGGCACCATTCTGTAGCCTTCCAAACCGCTCGCAGTCACGAAATTTGTATCGACCAGCAGACCATGGCTGCCTGAGAACGGCCCGGGAACCACGGCGCCGGCTGAGAGTGGCAGGTCGGGCGACGCCGGTCCCATGGTGCTGTTGGCTTGAGTGTCTACAGGGGGAAGTGTGGCGCTGAACGGGTAATAGGAAACGAGTCCATTGATCAACGTGGCGGCCAGGGGGACGGGCGGCACATAGGAGACCGGGGGGCTCACAATGCCTCGCGACGCCGCAGCTTCACCAGTGCGGGCGGTTACCGTGTAGGCAAACCGGTATGTACCTTTCGCCGCAAGGTCGTTGGTAAGCTGATTATCCGTAAAGGAGGTGGTTCCTGCCGGCAAAGCAGATGCAACGAGACGACCGTCACGCCAAACGTCGATCGTGGCGTCATTCGGTGCGACCCAATTCAATGCGACGGTGACGGACGACGAGTTGTTGTCGGACACGGTCGCGGTCAGTTGCCCGACCGGTAGCGGGCCAATGAGCTGGCCGCCGTCGAAGGCATATTGCGCAGCGTCGGGCAACGCGCTCAAGTGTGCCAACACTGTGGGTGCGATATCGGCAATGCTGGCATAGCGATACAGATCGGCCAATGCTGTCGGCACGGCTGCGCCAACACCAATTCCGCCGTCGTTGAACGTTCGATTCGATCCAATGAACGTGGTCGACTGCGGCGTCAACGGCAGGCCATCGTCTTGACTGTTGCCGCTAAGCCCATGGTTACCGGTAACGACGACCAGCCACGCGCTATTTGGACGCTTGTCGGTGGCGGCAAGCAAAATGCCGACAGCCTTGTCCAGACCGATCAACGTGTTCGCGTATTGCGGCGAGCCAATGCCGTAATCCAGGGCCGCGTCTTTGGCAGCGCGATACTGCGCCACCACCGTGCGGTAGTCGCTGCCGATCATTTGCAATGCGCCGTTCGTCACACAGTCCGTGGTGGCGGCCTGCGACGAGCAGTCGGTCATTGCGTCTAAAAAGCCAGCTTCGCGATCCGAGGCCAGGAGTTGGGCAAAGCCATTGGAGGCGACGGCAACGCCACTCACGCCGATGTTCCTCGCCTTGGCCGTCTCAAAGATCGTCGCGCCACGTAGCGCCTGCGTTTGCGCATTCGAAAGCACGCCGTGCCGGTTGGCCCACGTGCCCGTCAGCAGGGTGGCCCAACCTGGCATATCGAGCGTAGGCTGCTGGCTCGGTGTGCCGCTGACGCCACCGGTATAAGCCGGTGCGACGCGCAGTCGCGCCAGATTCGGCAAAGTGCCGTTGGCGACGCCGCTTTGCACCGCGGCATACGTGGCGCTGTCCATGTCGATGATCAGCGCGTGCTGGCTGGGCGGTCCAGTGGGGGTATCGGGAGTCTCAGGCATGTCAGGCCCTTCAGGCGTGCCGGGTGTCTCGGGCGAGGGCGGCGTCTCCGGGGTGCCGGGCGTAGGCGAAGGAGTGGACGGGTTGTCCGGCGTGGCAGGCGACCCCGGCACAGTCGGCACTGTCGGCGTGGGGGCGCTGTCGTTCGTATCGTCATCGTCGCCGCCGCAAGCCGTCAGCGCGACGGATAGCGTTGCGATCGCCATCGCGCGCAGCCATGTTGGCACGGCACCGCCAAAGTATGCGCGGGTCTGGGCGAGGGGAACCAACCGCTCTAATTTCATTTTCGACTGCCTAGTGAGGAGGAGTAGTCGAATTTGAGCCGAGCGCCGTGACACCGTGGCGACGATTTCCTAGGAGTTTGTCCGCGCTGCTGCCGAGTTTTTCGTCACTTGATGTGGCTTTTGATCGGGGGGAAGGGTAAGCAGCGCCGGTTGCCTGGCTGCTCACCGATGAGCGCGCACATCAGATCGCGTCTTGAAAACTGAAGGCGCGCGCGCGTCGCTGCAAAGGGCATGCGATGCATATCGGCATGGTGCAGCGAAGTTTGCGTACAGGTCTTTGCGCCGCGGATGAATAATGCGTCCGCGAGCCGGACGGCTACGCCTTGCGCGGTGCCCGGCTGGCAATCTCGGCGATCAACCGGCGTGCGGCATCCAGCTTGGGTGCCGGAGGCAGGGGATGCACACCTTGCTCGTCAAACAGCACCAATTCGGTCGTGTCGGCATCCATCACCTGATGGGCGAGGTTGCCCACCAGCAATGAAATGCCTTTGCGACGGCGCTTGGCTTCGGCGTGTTCGGCCAGCTTCTCGGTTTCGGCCGCAAAGCCCACACACCACGGACCGTTCGTCAGCGCGGCCACTTCGGCCAGGATGTCGGGATTGGGTGCGAAATTCATGATGGGCGCGCCGCCGCCTTCGCTCGTTTTCTTGAGCTTCTGCGTGCTGATATTGGTCACGCGCCAGTCGGCCACGGCCGCTACGGCAATGAAGATATCGGCGTGGCGCACATTGGCCATCACGGCATCATGCATCTGGGAGGCCGTCATCACGTTGATGGCCTGCACGCCACGGGGGATCGCCAAGGCGGTGGCACCGGTAATCAGCGTGACCTGGGCACCGGCTTCACGCGCGGCCCGCGCCAGCGCGTAACCGGTCTTGCCGGACGACCGATTGCTCAGCACCCGCACCGGATCGACCGGCTCGGATGTGGGGCCGGCAGTGAGCAGCACATGCTTGCCGGCCAGCACTTTCGGCTGGAATGAAGCAATCAGGTCGGTCAGAATTTCGTGCGGCTCGAGCATGCGCCCGTTGCCGGTCTCGCCGCACGCCTGATCGCCGGCAGCTGGGCCCAGCACAGCGATGCCATCGTCGCGCAACTGCGCCACGTTGCGCTGCGTAGCGGGGTTGTCCCACATTTCCTTGTTCATGGCCGGCACCACCAGCAACGGACAGGCGCGCGCCAGGCACAGGGTCGACAACAGGTCATCGGCCATGCCGTGCACCAGCTTGGCCATGAAATCGGCGCTGGCCGGCGCGATCAATACCGCATCGGCACCGCGCGTAAGATCGATGTGCGCCATGTTGTTGGGAATGCGCGCATCCCAGGCATCCATGAATACCGGGCGGCCGGACAGCGCCTGCATGGTGACCGGCGTGATGAAATGCGTCGCGGCCTCGGTCATGACGACGTCGACCGTGGCGCCCTGTTCCGTAAGACGGCGCACCAGCTCGGCGATCTTGTAGCAGGCGATGCCGCCGGTCAGGCCAAGAACGATACGTTTTTTAGCGAGATCTAGCATGGGGCCAACGTTGAAAGGCTCGATCGAGCATTATGCATCAGGGAGGCCGGCGATCAGTCCGAACGCGGTTTTCGCGCCCGGAGCAGTTCGTCGACCACGAGCAAGATGGCGCCGCCAGTGATCGCCATGTCGGCGATATTGAACGCCGGGTAATACCAGTCACGCCAGTAGAACAGCAGAAAGTCGACCACATGGCCGTAGACCATGCGGTCGATCACATTGCCCAGCGCGCCGCCCATGATGAGCGTGAGCGCCAGCGCGAAGCGCCGCTGCCCCGGATTGCGGTACAGCAGCACCGCGATCACGATCGACGCAATCACCCCCAGGCCGGTGAAGAACCAGCGCTGCCAGCCTTCTTCTGACGCCAGGAAGCTAAAGGCCGCGCCGCGGTTGAACAGCAGCGTGAAGTCGAAGAACGGCAGGATGTTGACGCGCTCGCCAAACTGGAACTGGGTGTTGAAGTAGATCTTCGTCACCTGATCGATCGCGATAATCGCGACGGCGATCAGTATCCAGCGTACGAAGGCCGCACCGCCCGGTCGCGCGTCGACCGGGGTGGGCTGCGTATCCGCGCGCGTCATGCCATGTGCCGGGTTTCACCGGTACCGAACAGATTGCTCACACAGCGGCCGCAGATATCGGGATGTGCGGTGTCCGCGCCCACATCGGCGCGCCAATGCCAGCAGCGATCGCATTTGCGATGGGCCGACGGCGTGATGTCGATCCGGGGTTCGGCGTCGTCGGAGGCGTGGACAGTCGCGCGGGACACGATCAGTACGAAACGCAGATCGTCACCCAGGCTCTGGAGATCGGCCAGGGCGTCGCCGCTAGCGTACACGTCGACTTCCGCTTGCAGCGACGAGCCGATGCCACCAGCGGTACGCACATCTTCGAGTTTGCGGGTAACGTCGGCACGCAGCGCACGCAGGCGCGACCATTTGGCGTCCAACACTTCGGACTGCGCACCCAGGTCGGGCAGCGTTTCAAACGTCTCGGTAAAGATCGTTTTCACGCCACCGGCATCTTGCCGCGCCGAGTCGGGCAACAACCCCCACGACTCTTCTGCCGTGAACGACAGAATCGGAGCCATCAATTTGATGAACGTGCGCGAGATCGCCAGCAGGGCGGTTTGCGCACTGCGACGCGCCACACTACCCGGCGCGGAGGTATACAAGCGGTCTTTCAGGATGTCGAGATAGAACGCACCCAGGTCTTCCGAGCAGAACATCTGCAAGCGCGAAACTGCCGGATGGAAGTCGTAGCGTTCATACAGCGCCTGCACATCGGCCTGCATGCGCGCAGTCATCACGAGCGCATAGCGATCGATTTCGAGCATTTCCGCCACAGGCACGGCCTGCGTGGATGCATCGAAATCGGCCACGTTGGCCAGGAGGAATCGCAAGGTGTTGCGAATGCGGCGATAGCCTTCCACCACGCGCTTCAGGATTTCGTCCGAGATCGACAACTCACCCGAGTAATCGGTGGAGGCGACCCACAGACGCAGGATCTCAGCGCCCAACGAGTCTGAGATTTTTTGCGGACCGATCACGTTGCCCACCGACTTGCTCATCTTGCGGCCTTGACCATCGACCACAAAACCGTGCGTGAGCAACGCCTTGTAGGGGGGACGGTCGTACAGCATGCAGCCGGTGAGCAGCGACGAGTGGAACCAGCCGCGATGCTGATCCGACCCTTCCAGATACAGATCGGCAGGCCAGCCCAGATTGCGGCCATGGGAGCCCAGGCGCGCCGCCGTCTTGGCGTCGGCATCGCGTGCGCCGCCCAGCACGGTGGCGTGCGTGGTGCCCGAGTCGAACCACACATCCAGCGTATCGCGGTTTTTCTCGTATTGGTCGGCCTCGTCGCCCAGCAGATCGCGCGGCTCGATGCTTTGCCAGGCTTCGATGCCGGCTTGTTCCACGCGTTGGGCCACCTGTTCGAGCAATTCGGGCGTGCGAGGATGTAATGCGCCCGTTTCCTTATGCACGAAGAAGGCCATCGGCACGCCCCATTGTCGCTGACGCGACAAGGTCCAATCAGGGCGGTTGGCGATCATCGAATGCAGACGCGCGCGGCCCCAGCCGGGATAAAAGGCGGTGGCGTCGATGCCGGCCAGCGCTTTCTCGCGCAGCGTGGCGCCGCCGTCAGCGGGCGTTACGTCCATGCCGGCAAACCATTGGCTGGTGGCGCGGTAGATGACCGGCGTTTTATGACGCCAGCAATGCATGTAGCTGTGCTTGTGCTTCTCGACATGCATCAAGGTGCCGGCGGCGGTCAGCGCTTCGACGACCTTGGGATTGGCATCCCAGATCGACAGGCCGCCGAAGAGCGGCAGGCTTTCGACGTAGCGGCCATCACCCATCACGGGATTGATGATGTCGGCATCTTTCAGACCGTGAGCCTTGCAGGACACAAAGTCTTCGATACCGTAGGCGGGCGCGGAGTGCACGATGCCGGTACCGGCATCCAGCGTGACGTAGTCGCCCAGGTAGATCGGCGAGGTGCGATCGAAGCCGGCATCGGCTTGCGCCAACGGATGGCGGAAACGGATCTCCGACAGCGCTTCGCCCTTGCACGTGGCGATCACTTCACCGGTCAGCCCCCAATGTTCGAGACAGGGCGCGACGCGCTCGGCGGCCAGCAACAGCAATGGTCCCGTGGCCGGTGCCGGGGTGACACGCACCAGCGCGTACTCGAATTCGGGGTGGATATTGAGCGCCTGGTTGGACGGAATGGTCCAGGGCGTGGTGGTCCAGATGACGACGGCACCGTCGTCGATATCGGCTAGACCCATGGCGCGGGCCAGGGCCGGCTTGTCGGCAAAGGGGAAGGCCACGTCGACGGCGGGATCGACGCGGTCGGCATATTCCACTTCGGCCTCGGCCAGGGCCGAACCGCAGTCGAAACACCAGTTGACGGGCTTCAGACCGCGAAATACATAGCCTTTTTCGAAGATACGGCCCAACGCGCGGATTTCGTCCGCTTCGTTGGTGAAGTTCATCGTGAGATAAGGATGGTCCCAATCGCCCAGCACGCCCAGGCGCTTGAAATCCTTTTTCTGGCGATCGATCTGCTCCAGCGCATAGGCGCGCGCCTTGGACTGCACTTCTGCCACGGGCAGGTGCTTGCCATATTTCTTTTCGATCTGGATCTCGATCGGCATGCCGTGGCAATCCCAGCCGGGCACATAATGCGCGTCATAGCCCGCCATATTGCGGCTTTTGACGATGATGTCCTTCAGGATCTTATTGACCGCATGGCCGATGTGAATGTCGCCGTTGGCGTAGGGCGGCCCGTCGTGCAACACGAACGTGGGACGGCCTTTGCTGGCTTCACGGATGGCTGCGTAAATTCGATTTTCTTCCCATTGCGCAATCCATGCGGGTTCGCGTTTCGCGAGATCGCCTCGCATCGGAAACGGGGTGTCGGGAAGATTGAGAGTTTTTTTATAGTCCATGAACGGCAAAATAAGCGCGTGCCTGGCTCGCATCATCGGCGATGGCGGTGGTCAGGGTGGCGAGATCCGAGAATTTTTCTTCATCCCGCAGCTTGTGCAGGAATTCGACCCGAACGAGTTTACCGTATGCGTCTACCGTCGCATCCAGCAAAAACGCCTCAAGCAGGACACGTCCGTCATCCTCAACGGTTGGACGTACCCCCAAACTGGCCACGGCGGGCAGGGGTTGAGGCCCCAAGCCGCTCACCTTGACCACATAAATGCCTGAGCGTGCCGCGCAACGCGGGGCCACGCGCAGGTTCATCGTGGGATAGCCCAGCGTGCGGCCAAGCTTCTGACCGTGAATCACGTGGCCACTGACGGCGAAATCATGCCCCAGCAGCGACTTGGCGCCTTCGAGGTCGCCCACGGCCAAGGCTGTGCGCACTTCCGAACTGGATATGCGACGCCCATCGGTGTCGGTGATGTCCGACAGGGTATGCACCTCGAAGCCATGGCGGGCACCCGCCTCACGCAAGGTGTCGATGTCGCCGGTACGTTTGTGGCCGAAGCGGAAGTCTTCGCCCACCAGCAGCAGCTTGGTGTTGAGCCCGTCCACCAGTAACGTTTCGATGAAGGCTTGAGGAGAGAGGTTGGCCAGACGCGCGTCGAAACGCTGCAGGATGACCCGTTCAACGCCCTGGTCGGTCAGCCCGGCAAGTTTGTCGCGCAAGCCCGATACATGGGTGGGCGCCAATTCGGGACGGCGCTGCTGCAAGGCGAAGTATTCGCGCGGGTGCGGCACGAACGTCATCACCGTGGTGGCCAGTCCGCGCGATTGCGCGGCCGCCCGCAGGTGCGCCAGCATGGCCTGATGGCCCCGGTGCACCCCATCGAAGTTGCCAATGGTGAGCGCGCAGGGCGGCCTGTCGGAGGGAGGAGGGAGGTCGCGGTAAATACGAAGCATCGGTTTCACGCGCAAGAGTTTACAATTTTGCCTTGCATCAAACGTAGGATTTCAATTTTGTCTGCAACTTCGTCATCGCCGCGCCGCTTCGTCATCCTGATTTCGGGGCGGGGCAGCAACATGCAACGCGTGGCCCAGGCTTGCCGCGAAGAGGGCTGGCCGGCCACGATCGCCGCCGTCATCGCCAGCCGTCTTGACGCGCCGGGGCTGGATTGGGCGCGGTCGCAAGGTATTCCCACGTCGGCGCTCGATCATCGGCAGTTCGCCAGCCGCGACGCGTTCGACGCTGCGCTGGCGCAGGAAGTGGACCGTTATCAGCCCGATTATGTGTTGCTTGCAGGCTTCATGCGCGTGCTCACGCCCGCTTTCGTCCAGCGGTATGCCGGGCGCATGATCAACATTCATCCGTCGTTGTTGCCGGCTTTTCCTGGTTTGCACACCCACGCGCAGGCGATTGCCACAGGGGTGCGCGCCCATGGCTGCACCGTGCATTTCGTCACGCCGGTGCTCGACCACGGACCGATCATTGCCCAAGGCTGTGTGCCGGTGCTGGATGGCGATACCCCCGAGGTGCTCGCCAATCGGGTGCTCGATGTCGAGCACCGGGTGTTCCCGACTGCGGCGCGCTGGTTGGCAGAGGGCCGCGTCACCACGGGCACCGATGGGCGTGTCGAGGTTGCCGGCGTTACCGATCGATTGTTTTTATGGGCGCCCGAAGTGGCGACCCCAGTACTTTCAAATTAATCCCTCGCGTGCTGCGCGAGGATGACAGGCATGGCCTGTTCTTTTTTATCGGATTCTTATGAGCAAACCCTCCCAGCCCCGGTCGCGTTCCAGCGGCAGCCGCGACAAGCGGTCCGCACCCCGATCGTCCGAGGGCGGTCGGGCTCGCCCGGCGGCGTCGCCGCACTCCCGCACGGGTTTGGTGAGCGAAGCCGATTCGCGCTTCATCAGTTCGCTCAAGCCTGTCGTCGAGAAACCCAAGCCCGCCGTCGCGATCGCCGCCACGCGTTTGACGCAAGTCCAGCAAGTCCTGGGTGAAATCCTGCAGTGGTCGGGCCCCGCTGATGTCGTGCTGTCCCGGTGGATGCGTGAGCACCGCGAACTCGGGTTGCGTGACCGGTCGGAAATCGCAGAAGCCACGTTCGATGTGTTGCGCCATTTGCGGCTTTACCAGCACCTGGCCGAGTCGGGCTCGGGCCCGGCATCGCGTCGCCTGGCCTTGCTCGGTTTGAACGCCACGCAGGATCACAACATTCTGTACGACAGCGTGTCGCAGGAAGACGCGAGCTGGTTGCGTCGCGTGTCCAAGGCCACGATCGACAACCTGCCGCGCGCGGTGCGCATGAGCGTGCCGGATTGGCTCGATCAGCGATTGTCCGCGTTGGACAATGCCGACGCGCTGATTGCGTCATTCAATCAGCCGGCTTCGCTGGATATTCGCGTCAACCCGCTCAAGGCGCAGCGCGAAAATGTACTGGCGGGTTTGGTGCACGGCCCGGCAGCGCGCTTTTCGCCGAAGGCCACGCCGTTGTCGCCCTGGGGGATCCGCCTTGAGGGTCGGCCGGCGGTCAATCGTTGGCCGCAGTTTGAAGCCGGCACGATTGAAGTGCAGGACGAGGGCAGCCAATTGCTCGCGTTGTTGGTGGCGCCCAAGCGTGGCGAGATGATCATCGACTTCTGCGCCGGTGCGGGCGGCAAGACACTGCTGTTGGGCGCGTTGATGCGCTCCACGGGTCGCTTGTACGCATTCGATGTGTCGGCCAAACGCCTGGCACGTGCCAAGCCGCGTTTTGCACGGAGCGGATTGTCCAATGTGGTGCCGGTCGTGATCGACAGCGAAAACGATGCGCGCGTCAAACGCCTGGCGGGCAAGGCGCAGCGGGTACTCGTTGACGCACCTTGCAGCGGCACAGGCACGTTGCGCCGCAACCCCGACCTCAAGTGGCGCCAGCACCCCGATTCGCTCGCCGAACTCTGCGACCTGCAATTGCGCATTCTGTCGAGCGCATCGCGGTGTGTCGCGCCGGGTGGGCGCCTGGTGTATGCCACGTGCAGCGTGCTGGCCGAGGAAAACGAGGCACAGGCCGAAGCCTTTCTCGCGTCACACCCGGATTTCGTACAGGTGGATGCCGCCGAACTGATCAACAGCCGTTGCGAAGGAGCCGGGCTCAAAGGTCCGTACATGCAGTTGCGTCCGGATGTTCACGGCACCGATGGTTTCTTCGGCGCCGTGTTCGAGCGTCGCAAAACGGCGGATTTGCCCGAGGCGGCAGCCTCCGTGGCGCTGCCTCTAGCAGACGAAGAGTCGGCGTAACGCGAAAGGCCTGCGTGTCATGCGCGGCTATTTTGCCGCGCCACGCTTAGCGGCCCGTGAGCGTTTGCCGGCCGTTGAGCTTCATGGGCGCACGCCTTGCGTGCTGGTAACGAACTTCCCAAGCATAGGTGTCATCGCCTGCTGCGGCGCCGGCCCTGTAAAGCACCGTAGTAGTGCCAGTCGGGATGCGCCCGCACTTTCCTCCGGCGTCGTGCGGGGCTTGCCCTCCCTGCACGATCAATTCGCCCAGCATGGGCCGCTGTGTGATCACCACGACCGGTCGGGCCACGCCCTGGCACACACCGGGCCAGATCTCGAAGTAGGTGCCCAACACCACTTCCTGCCCCGGGCGTAATGCAGGAGAGGCGGCGAATGCTGCCGTGGGGCAGGTCGCGTATAGCAGGGCCGCAACGGCGCCGAGCGCCACGACCGTGCGCGGCACGCCGAGTAGAGACCGCGCCGGCCTGCGCGTCCTGGTGCGAGGCGCGTCATTAATCGACATGGGGATTGCCGGGTGATGGGAACGCGATGCGGGCAACGTTGCAAAACGGGGACAGCGCAAACACGACGCTATTCCTGACAAAAATGGTGCGGTATGAGATACTACCGGGTAAGTTGCTGGACATTGATGGCAAGTTAACGGTTTTTAAGAACGTTTTGCGAGTTTAGCTATCGCGCCGATGTGTATTTCCATCGGGCAAGTAAAGCTATTCGGTGTATGGTAACAATACGGGCGCAGCCACCCCTCGGAAATCAGGTTAGTCCTTGATTTATCACAAGAACTAAATTGAAACCCGGGTGTCGGATGCCCACAACGTACGGTAAAATTTTCCCGTACCTATTTTGCGAGGCTTACAAGCGCTCATATGGATCAAATCCTTTCGTTCGTTACCGGCGGTCTACTCCAGGCGAGTTGGTGGCAGATCGTCGTTTTCACCTTGGTTGTGACGCACATCACGATCGTCGCGGTTACTGTGTTTCTACACCGTAGCCAGGCGCATCGTGGTCTCGAGTTGCACCCGGCGGTCATGCACTTTTTCCGTTTCTGGTTGTGGTTGACCACGGGCATGGTAACCAAGGAATGGGTGGCTATTCACCGTAAGCACCACGCGAAGTGTGAACGTGAAGGCGATCCTCATTCGCCCATGATGTTCGGCATCTGGAAGGTATTTTTCCGTGGCGCCGAGCTGTACCGCGAAGAATCGAAGAACGCTGAAACCTTGGCCAAATTCGGTCACGGTACCCCCAATGACTGGATGGAGCGCAATGTTTACTCGCGCCACAGCGTGAAGGGCATCCTGATCATGCTGGTGATCGACATCATGCTGTTCGGCGCCTTGGGCGTGACGGTATGGGCGATCCAGATGGCATGGATTCCGTTCTGGGCTGCAGGTGTCGTCAACGGCATCGGCCACTTCTGGGGCTACCGCAACTTTGCCAGCCCGGACACCAGCACGAACGTGTCGCCCTGGGGCATCATCATCGGTGGCGAAGAGTTGCACAATAATCACCACGCCTACGGCACGTCCGCCAAGTTCTCGAGCAAATGGTATGAGCTCGATATCGGCTGGGGCTACATCACGATTCTGCGCTGGCTCGGTCTGGCGCAGGTCAAGAAGGTCGCGCCCAAGCTCAAATTGGGTGATGCGAGCAAGCCGGTGGTTGACTTGAGTACACTGCAAGGCGTGATCACACATCGCTACGAGATCATGGCGCGCTACGGCGACCTGCTCAAGCGCACTGCGGCGGAAGAGCTGGATCGTCTTCGTCCGGCGCGCCGCCAGGATGGCTCCGCTTGCCAGTACACCACGCTGAACAAGGTTCGCCGTTGGTTGCCGCGCACCGAGGATGCGCTGCAGCCGGCCCAGCGGGCTGAAGTGGATCAAGCGTTGGCGATGGCGCCGGATACGCAAGTGTCCAAACTGGTTCAAATGCGTCGCGAATTGGGACGTGTGTGGGAAAGCTCCAGTTCGAGCAGCGAGCAATTGCTGAGTGAACTGCAAGCATGGTGTCAACGCGCGCAACACAGCGGCATTTCAGGTCTGGAGCAGTTTGCGAATCGCCTGCGCCGCTATGCGGCATGATGCTGGACACACTCAACACCGAACAACGTGCCGCAGTAACGCTTGAACCGCAGCACGCCCTGGTCTTGGCCGGGGCGGGCAGTGGCAAGACCAGGGTGTTGATCACCCGTATGGCCTGGCTCATTCAAACTGGCCAGGCCAGTTCGTTTGCGCTGTTGGCGGTCACGTTCACCAATAAGGCTGCTCGGGAGATGCTGACTCGTATGTCGGCCATGCTCCCGATCGATACGCGCGGCTTGTGGATCGGAACGTTCCACGGCTTGTGCAACCGCTTGCTGCGCGCGCATCATCGCGATGCCGGCTTGCCGCAAACCTTCCAGATTCTCGATACGGCCGACCAACTGGCGTTGATCAAACGCATGTTGAAAGCCAACAATATCGACGATGAGAAATTCCCCGCCAAGGATGTGCAGCGATTCATCAATGCCGTCAAGGAAGAGGGGCGCCGGTCGGCCAATGTGGACGCCGGTGATCCGTACCGCCAGCGCATGGTCGAGATCTATGCGCTTTATGAGGCGCAGTGCCAGCGCGACGGCGTGGTCGATTTCGCCGAGTTGCTGTTGCGCGCGTACGAACTCCTCGCCAACAACACCCCGATACGCGAGCATTACCAGCGCCGCTTCCGGCATGTGCTGGTCGATGAGTTCCAGGACACCAACACGCTGCAGTACAAGTGGCTGCGTCTGCTGGCGGGCGGCGGTGCTTATATTTTCGCAGTCGGTGACGACGATCAGTCGATCTACGCTTTTCGGGGTGCCAATGTGGGCAACATGGCCGATTTCGAGCGTGACTACGCGCACGGGACGGTTATCCGGCTGGAGCAGAACTATCGCTCGTTTGGCCATATCCTCGACGCGGCCAACGCGCTGATCGATCACAATACGGCACGCCTGGGCAAGAACCTTTGGACGGACCAGGGTGCCGGTGAACCCGTTCGGATCATCGAGCAACCTTCCGACGCCATCGAAGCCCAGTGGGTGGTCGATGAAATTCGCAGTCTGGTCAAGGATGGCCGCAATCGGCGCGAGATCGCCGTGCTGTATCGGAGCAACGCGCAGTCGCGCGTGATGGAGCATGCCTTGTTCTCGGCCGGCGTGCCGTACAAGGTGTACGGCGGTCAGCGCTTCTTCGAGCGCCAGGAAATCAAGCATGCCTTGGCGTATCTGCGTCTCTTGGCCAATCGCACCGACGATACGTCCTGGATGCGGGTGGTCAATTTTCCCACACGCGGCATCGGCGCACGTACGCTGGAGCAATTGAATGACGCGGCCCGTACGCACGACACCAGTCTGGCCGATGCGGTCGCGTTCATCGGCGGCAAAGGTGGCAGCAATCTGGCGCAATTCGCCGGCTTGATTGCCGCGATCACCGATGAAACGCGCGACCTGCCGCTGCCCGAGATGGTCGAGCACATGCTCACCCGCAGCGGGCTCATCGAACACTATCAAAACGAGAAAGAGGGCACCGAGCGCGTCGAGAACTTGCGCGAGCTGGTGACCGCCGCCTCAGTGTTTGCGGCCGAAGAAAACGTGGATCGCGAGCCCGCTGGTCGCGTGTCCGAGGCGTCGGCGGCGGCCGCCGCCGCTGCTGCGCCGTCTGCTGCAGCCCTTGGGCAGGACGCGGATGCCCCGGGTGTGACCGAAGCCGTGCTCACGCCGCTTGCCTCGTTCCTGTCGCATGCCGCGCTCGAAGCTGGCGACAATCAAGCCGAGGCCGGTCAGGATGCCGTGCAACTGATGACGGTGCATGCCGCCAAAGGGCTGGAGTTCGATGCGGTGTTCATCACCGGGCTCGAAGAGGGGCTTTTCCCGCACGAGAACAGTGCGCTCGAGGCGTCGGGGCTCGAGGAGGAGCGCCGGCTGATGTATGTGGCGATCACGCGCGCGCGTGAGCGTTTGTATGTGAGCCTGGCGCAAAGTCGCATGCTGCACGGGCAAACCCGTTATGCCATGCGTTCGCGCTTTCTCGAAGAGATTCCCGCCGAACACGTCAAATGGCTCACGCCGAAAGTGGGCGTGCCGTCGGCCAACGGATTTCGCGGCTCCGACCCCGCCTGGGGCGGGGCCGAGTATCGGGCCGATGCGTTTGCGCGCAAGTCGACCGGAGCGATTGCGCCGCGTGCGCCGCGATCGGTATCCAGCGGCGTGCAAGTCGGCGACAAACATTTTCGAATCGGGCAGGGCGTGCATCACTCACGCTTTGGCGAAGGCACTATCATTGGGCTCAGCGGTGCCGGCGAGGATGCCCAGGCGCAGATTCAATTTCGCGATGTCGGCAGCAAGACGCTGGCCTTGAGTATCGCGAAGCTCGATATTGTTCAGGGGTAAGACATGACGAACGAAGATGACGATGATGACATGGACATCCCGGCGCTGCGCGCCGAGATCAACGAAATCGATCAGCAACTGATGTTGCTGTTGGGGCTGCGTTTTCGATGCAGCGACCAACTGGCGGAGATGCTGCTGGCACACGGCATGGAAGCGCCCGACGACAATGCCGAAGATCGAATTGCCCACGTTGAAGCGTTGGCGGAAGATGCCGGCGTTTCGCCGGCACTGGCCGTGCAACTGATGCACGCCGTGGTGAGCGAGGTGAATTCCAACCTCGCGCGGATCAAAGCCAGCCAGTCGCATTGAGTCTACGCGCGCGTTTAACCTTTAGTGATGGCGTGCGTCTGAGACGTAAGCGAGGGCATACGTCTCAGACCTAAGCGCTGACGTTCGCCAAGCAGTGAGTGGGCGTGTTTGTTGGCGTGTACGCAAGTGACGGAACGCTTCTGCTGGCAGGGAAGCATTCCATGAAAAATGGCGAGCCCAAGTACGGGCCTCGCCATTTTTGTTTCCGCAGACTCAGGCCTGATCCGCCGGAACCGGCGTATTGAGGAGCTGTTGTTCCCACAGATAAGCGATGCCACTACCCGCGGCGTGCTGCAGCAGTACATCTGTCAGCGCGCCGGCGGTTTCGGTGCGGGCCCAATCGCGCTGCCACTCGGCCGCAACGGCCAGCCACGTCATCATGTTGGCGCCGGCGCCAATCATGCGCTGTATGGCGACCTGATGGGCTTCGACCGACACTGCACCCGATGCGTCCGTGACCACGGTGACGTCCCAGCTTTCGCCAAGCGCTTGGATCACCGGCATCGCCACGCAAACTTCCGTCCACAGGCCAGCAATGACCAGCTGCTTGCGGCCAGTTGCCTTCACTGCATCCACAACCTTCTTGTCCTCCCAGGTGTTGATGAGCGTACGGTCGATCACCTCCTGCCCGGGGAACACATCGGTGATCTGAGGGAAGATGAGCCCGCCTCGCTCGGCGAGCACGCTCGTCAAGATGGTGGGCACCTTGAAGGCCTTTGCAGCTTTCGCCAGTGCGGTTGAATTATTGACGACCATCTGCGGCTCGTGGCTGTTCAGGTTGGTCAATTGGAAGGGCTGGTGGTCGATCAGAACGAGTACTGAATCTTCAGGGCGGAGAAGCGAATCAAGGCCATTGCGAAATTTCATTGTGTGCGTCCTATGCGGCTGGAATGTGATCAGGCGTCCGAAGGCGATTGCCCATAACGGCCTGACCGGAAGCGCCCATTCTGTCGTTCCTCTCTTCGATGCGGTAGTACCATTGTTCGGCGAGCTGTGTCGCGAAAAAAGGAACGCCAAGTGGATATTGAAGCGCTGGAGACCTTCGTGGAAGTGGCTGATGCGGGGGGCGTATCGCCTGCCGCGCGGCGGCTCGGCGTGTCGAAGTCGATCGTCAGTCGGCGCCTTTTCCGATTGGAAGCGGAGCTCGGCGTACAGTTGCTGACCCGATCCACGCGTGGGGCCGGTCTTACCGAAGCAGGCGCTGCCTTTCGGGACCACGCCGCCCGAGTGTGCGCCGAGATCGAATTGGCCAAGGAAGTCATTCTTCCGACCGGTGCGTTGCAAGGACGCCTGCGCGTATCCGTCCCGCTGTCGTTCGGCCCGACGCACTTCGCGCCCGTGCTCGCGGAGATGGCGCGACGCCACCCCAAGCTGCACATCCAGGCGAGCTACAGCGATCGCTTCGTCGATCTCATTGCGGAAGGCTATGATTGCGCAATACGCGTGGGTTATCTACAGGACTCGGCGCTGATGGCCAGACGCATCGGGCCCGTCTACGGCAAGCTCGTTGCGAGTCCCGACTACGTCCAGACGCATGGGGCACCCCAAACGCCCGACGAGCTCATGGCGCACGAAGCGCTCATGCAGGGAACCGAAACCTGGCAACTGACAGATGGGGCAGAGATCATCACGGTTCGCCCGCAAGGACGATTCAAGGCTGACAACGGTATCGCGCTCGTCGCCGCCGCGAAGGCGGGACTTGGGATCGCTTATCTCCCCGATTGCCTCACTTATGAGGGCGTGATGTCGGGCGCGCTGGTGCCGGTGATGATGCACCATGCACCGCCGCCTGCGGGAGCTTACGTGGTTCGTCCGCCGGGTGAGCATCCGGCAAGAAAGATACGGGTGCTCACCGAGCTGCTGATCGAGTATTTCGCGCAATCGCCGCACTTTGCAGTGACCGCCGAGCATCCCCCGGCAGCAGAGGGGCGCTGAAGCTGAGCGCTGACCGTGAGCGGACGATGTCCGGTCGTTATTCGTCGCCCTGCATTGCAGCCTGATCCACCGCTTCGAGTTCCTCGTGGATCTCGAGCCATTCGTTTTCCAGATTGTCGTGGGCCTTGGTGCGCTCACCGTGTTCGGCCAGTGCGGCCAGACGTTCGTCGCGGCGGCCATCGGCATACAGATCGGGATCCGCCAGCAACACGTCCAGCGCGGCCAACCGGGTCCGCGCGGCGTCCATTGCCTTTTCGACTTTTGCCAGCCGCTGTTCCAAGGGCTTGCGGGCCACCGACAGGCGCTGCCGCAGTTCGGCCTCTTGCCGGCGCTGCGCCTTGCGATCCACCACCGGCCCCGCAGAGGACGCGGAGGCGGCTGCCGATTGGGCCTGACGCTCGCTGCTTTGGCGCGCAGCAAGCCAATCCCGATAATCCTCAAGATCGCCGTCGAACTCCTGCACGGCGCCGTCCGCCACGATCCAGAACGTATCGACGGTGGTGCGCAGCAAGTGCCGATCGTGCGACACCATCAACATGCTGCCTGAGAACTCAGCCAAGGCGGTCGCCAGCGCTTCGCGGGTTTCCACATCCAAGTGGTTGCTCGGCTCATCGAGCAGCAGCAGATTGGGTTTCTGCCACACGATCAATGACAAGGCCAGGCGGGCTTTTTCCCCACCCGACATGGGACCCACAGGGCTCATGACCGCCTCGCCGGAAAACCCGAAGCCCCCAAGGTAATTCCGCAATTCCTGTTCGCGCGTTTCAGGCGCGAGGCGCGCCAGATGAGCGATGGGCGTGCTGTCAAGATCCAGCATGTCGAGCTGCTGTTGTGCAAAGTAGCCGATCGCCAAGCCCCTTGAGGCCTTGCGTTCGCCGGCCAGCGGCTCGATCGCCTCGCATAGCGTTTTGATCAACGTACTCTTGCCGGCGCCATTGGCGCCCAGGATGCCGATGCGGCTACCTGCACGCACCATCAACGTCACGTCGCGCAAAATCGCTTTGGGCGTGCCATCCGCGTCGTGATAACCGGCCGACACGTGTTCAAGCGTCAAGAGCGGATCCGGCGTGCTCTCGGGTGACGGAATCCGAATATCGATGCCGGCCTCTGCATGCAAGGGCGCAAGCGCCTCCATGCGAGCCAACGCCTTCACGCGGCTTTGCGCCTGTTTGGCCTTGGAGGCCTTGGCCTTGAATCGATCGATGAAACCCTGCAAGCGTGCGGTTTCGCGGGTTTGACGTTCCCACGCGATGTGGGTCTGACGCAAGCGCTCGGCACGTTGCAGCAGAAAATCGGAATAGCCGCCGCGATAGCGAATCAGCTTGGCATGGTCGACGTGCAAGACCGCGCGTGCCACCGCATCGACGAACTCGGTATCGTGCGAAATCAGCAGCACGGTGCCGTCATAGGCGGACAACCACTTTTCCAGCCACAGCATGGCGTCCAGATCCAGGTGGTTGGTCGGCTCGTCCAGCAGCAGCAGATCGGACGGTGCCATCAGCGCGCGCGCCAACGCCAATCGCATGCGCCAACCGCCTGAAAAACTCGTCACCGGTTGCGCCCACTCGTTGGGCTTGAAGCCCAGGCCCGCGAGCAGTTGTTCGGCGCGCGATTGTGCGCTGTAAGCACCGGCTTCCACCAGCGCGGCTTCCACTTCGGCGATCTCGGTGCCTTGTTCGTCGGTCAGCGTGGCGCGGCGGCTTTGCAGGTCCCGCAGCGGCCGGTCGCCATCGATCACGAACTCGCGTGCGGGACGATCGTCGGCATGCATTTCCTGTTCGACCGTAGCGATCTGCCAGGTCGACGGCAACGTGAGCGACCCGGCGTCCTGGTCCAACTCACCGGTGAGCAACGCAAAGAGCGACGATTTGCCTGCGCCGTTTTTTCCTACCAGCCCGACGCGTTCGCCGGGATTGACCACAAATTCAGCCTCGTCGAGCAGCACTTTTGCGCCGCGGCGCAAGGTCAGGCCAGACGCACGGATCACAGCGTGGCCGCCAGCAATTGGTCGCGCGTGAGCGCCATGATCTGATCGGTCGTGCCTTCGGTTTCCAGCCAGATAGGCTCGAGATCAGGAAAGGCGATCTCGAAATTCAGGCGCTCATGGCCGATCTCGAGCACCAGCAAACCATCGTCTTGCAGGCGCTGCGCGCAACCGCGCAAGATCAGGCGCACCAGATCCATGCCATCGTCGCCGCCCGCCAGGGCCAGTTGCGGTTCGTGGCGATACTCATTGGGTAGCGCCGCCATGGACGTGCTGTTCACGTAGGGCGGATTGCAGACGATCAGGTCGTATTGTGCTGCCGGCAATCCGTCGAACAGATCGGCCTTGTGCAGCGACAAGCGATCGCCAAGTCCGTAGTCGTCCACATTGCGGCGCGCCACGTCCAGCGCGTCGGCCGAAATATCGACCGCGTCGACATGCGCATCGGGGTACATCAGCGCCGTCAGGATCGCCAGGCAACCCGAGCCCGTGCACATATCCAGCGCGCGGGTCACGTTGCTGTCGTCGCCGAGCCAGGGGCTCAGGCCCACACCCAGCAGTTCGCTGATGGGCGAGCGTGGCACGATCACCCGTTCGTCGATAAAGAAGCGGTGGCCTTGCAGCCAGGCTTCGTTGGTCAAATAAGCGGCCGGCAGGCGCTCTTTCACACGGCGCTCAACCAGTTCCAGCACGCGTTCGCATTCTTCACGCAGCACCCGCGCATCCATGAAGGGATCGAGTGTGTCGGGTGGCAAGTGCAGAGCATGCAGCACCAGATAAACCGCCTCGTCGTAAGCGTTGTCGCTGCCGTGGCCGAACACAACGCGCCCCGCAGTCATGCGCGATACCGCATAGCGGATCAGATCGCGGATCGTGAGCAATTCTTGGCGAGCGGATGCATGCATGGATAGATACTTATGAAGCAGTGAACAAAGTGTGTAGCGTACGGCGGTAGATATTCTTCAGCGGCTCGAGCGACGCGATTTCGACGCGCTCGTCGATCTGATGAATCGTCGCGTTGCCAGGGCCAAACTCGATCACCTGAGGACAGATTTTGGCGATAAAGCGACCATCGGACGTGCCGCCAGTGGTAGAGAGTTCGGCCGTCACGCCGGTTTCGGCCGCAATGGCGTCAACGAGGGCTTGCGACAAATTACCGCGCGGCGTCAAAAATGGCTCGCCGCCGAGGTTCCAATCCAGCGTGTACTCCAGATTGTGCGCATCCAATATGGCGTGCACGCGCGACTTCAGCGACTCCGGCGTGCTCGCCGTCGAGAAGCGGAAGTTGAAGCGCATCTCGGCTTCGCCGGGAATCACATTGGTGGCACCGGTGCCCGCATGCAGATTGGAAACCTGGAATGTGGTGGGCGGAAAATATTCGTTGCCCGTGTCCCACTCGGTCGTCGTGAGCGCAGTCAAGGCCGGTGCCAACTGGTGCAACGGATTGCGGCCCAGATGCGGATACGCCACATGACCCTGAATACCCTTCACAACCAGCGTGCCCGAAAGCGAGCCGCGGCGGCCATTCTTGCAGGTGTCGCCCAGCGTGGTCGACGACGTGGGCTCGCCTACGATGCAGTAGTCGAGTTGTTCGCCACGCGACTTCAACGCGTTGCACACCACCACGGTGCCGTCGGTTGCGGGGCCTTCCTCATCCGAGGTGATCAGCAAGCCGATCGACCCGGGGATGTCGGGATGCGCCGCTACCAACTCCTCGGCCGCCACCACGAAGGCGGCGATCGAGCTCTTCATGTCCGCCGTGCCGCGACCGTACAGGTAGCCGTCGCGCTCGGTTGGCGTAAACGGATCGTTGGTCCACTTTTCGAGCGGGCCCGTAGGCACCACATCGGTATGGCCGGCAAACACCGCCAGCGGCGCAGTCGTGCCGCGGCGCGCCCACAGATTGGTCACGCCGCCGCTTTCGATGGTTTCGCATTTGAAACCCGCGCGCGTGAGCCGCTCGATGAGCACAGCCTGGCAACCCTTGTCGTCCGGCGTCACGGATGAACGCGACACCAGATCCTTAACCAGTGAAAGTACGGCAGACACGTCGATCAGGCTCGCAGCAGATCGTTGATGCTCGTCTTGGCGCGCGTTTGCGCGTCGACACGCTTGACGATCACGGCGCACGCCAGGCTATGCGAACCGTCGGCCGAGGGCAGGGAGCCCGGCACCACGACCGAACCCGACGGCACGCGACCGTAGATGATCTTGCCCGTCGAACGGTCGTAGATCTTCGTGCTTTGCGAGAGGAAGACGCCCATGGCCAGCACCGAGTTCTCTTCGACCACCACGCCTTCGACCACTTCCGAGCGCGCGCCGATGAAGCAGTTGTCTTCGATGATGGTGGGGTTGGCCTGCAGGGGCTCGAGCACGCCGCCGATCCCCACGCCGCCGGACAAGTGCACGTTCTTGCCGATCTGCGCGCACGAACCCACCGTGGCCCACGTATCGACCATCGTGCCCTCATCGACGTAAGCGCCGATATTCACGTAGGAGGGCATCAGCACCACGTTGCGGGCGATGAACGCGCCGCGGCGGGCAACTGCCGGCGGCACCACGCGATAGCCGCCTTGCTTGAAGGCTTCAGCGCCGTAACCGTCGAACTTGAGCGGCACCTTGTCGTAGAACTGCAAAGGCGAATCGCCCATGATCGCGTTGTTCTCGAGACGGAACGACAGCAGCACGGCCTTTTTGATCCACTGATGCGTCACCCATTCGTCGCCTTTCTTTTCCGACACGCGCAGACGGCCGTGATCGAGGCTGTCGAGCGTGTGCTCTACGGCTTCACGGATTTCAGCGCTCGCCTCGCTGGGCGACAGGCTGTTGCGGTTTTCCCAGGCGGTTTCGATGGTGGTTTGCAGATCAAGTGTCATGTTCGTTCGAATATCGGGTGGCAAAAAAAGAAATGGAAACGTGCGATCGATCTGGTGGAGTCGACCGCACAGCGGTGGAACGTCAGGCGTACGAACGGGCGAAATCGGCAATGCGATGCGCGGCTTCCACACATTGCGCGATCGGCGCGACCAGCGCAATCCGGATGCGTCCTTCGCCGGGATTGATCCCGTGTGCCTCGCGGGCCAGAAAGCTGCCGGGCAATACCGTAACCGCTTTTTGACCGAAGAGGTCACGTGCGAAGGCCGTATCGGACCCTTTTGTACGTGCCCAAAGATAAAACGACGCTTGCGGACGCGTCACATCCAGCACGGGCTGCAGAATTGGCACGACCGCGTCGAATTTCTCACGGTAAAGCTGTCGATTGTCCCGCACGTGGGCTTCGTCTGTCCAGGCGGCGATACTCGCGGCCGACATCACCGGGCTCAGCGCGCTGCCGTGATAGGTGCGATAAAGCAGGAATTTGCCGATCAGATTGGCGTCGCCAGCCACGTAACCCGAGCGCATGCCCGGCACGTTGGAGCGTTTCGACAGACTTCCAAACGACACCAGATTGCGATAATCGTTGCGCCCCAGGCGCCGCGCGGCTTGCAGTGCGCCCAGTGGCGGATTGCTCTCATCCAGATAAATCTCGGAATAGCACTCGTCGGCGGCGATCACAAACCCGTGACGATCGGACAGCTCGAAAATCTGGCGCCAGCTCTCGAGTGCCATCACGTTGCCCGCCGGATTGCCGGGCGAGCACACGAAAAGCAGACTGGTTCGGGCCCAGACCGCTTCCGGCACGCTGCCCCAGTCGCAATCGAAATCGCGCGCCGGGTCGGCGTTCAGGAAGTAGGGCGTGGCACCCGCCAGCAGCGCCGCGCCCTCATAGATTTGGTAGAACGGGTTCGGGCAGACCACCAGGCTATCCGCGTTGGGGTCGATCACCGTTTGCGCGAACGCAAAGAGCGCCTCGCGCGAACCGAGCGCCGGCAGCACCTGCGTATCGGCGTCGAGGGTGGGAATGCTGTAACGCCAGCCCAGCCAGGCCGCGATCGCTTCGCGCAGACGCGGATCGCCCTTCGTGGGTGGGTAGCCGGACAGCCCGGACAGATTGGCGGTGATCGCGGCTTCGACGCAAGCGGGAGCCGCATGCTTGGGCTCGCCGATGGACAAATTGATGGGCGCCAACGCCACATTGGGCGTCTGGGCCTCGGCCATCAATCGGCGCAGGCGTTCGAAGGGGTAGGGGTGCAGGGCGTCCAGGCGTGGGTTCATAGACACAATTTTACCAAGCAAGCTACAATGGCGGGCTGTACCCAAAGCGAAGGTGGCGAAATTGGTAGACGCACCAGGTTTAGGTCCTGACGCCGTAACAGGTGTAGGGGTTCGAGTCCCCTCCTTCGCACCAGTAGTTCCGCTATAAACCGAAGACTAGAATTTAATTTGGGTACCGTTAAAATTTAGGTGCCATTAATTTAAGTGCCTTTTATTTAGCTGCCATGTAGCTGCCTGATTTTAGGGCCGTTCGGGTCGAAGCGGCATTGAACACCAGAGATAACGCCAGCATTCATGCTGGCGTTTTACATTTCACCATTCGATTCGCATTCGGACAGTGCGGCGTCTTGAGTCGACTAAGTTACGATGCGGTCCAAAATTAGAGGCATCGGATGAATGAGCTTGATCGCGCCGCAATGGTCCCTGTTTGCCCCGTGTCAGTTGCAGGGGGGAGCCCGTGCTGCTGTTTGGTCGGCCAAGGAGGGAGGGTGTGCTTAAAGTAATCGCGCAGGATTTCATTCGAGTCGAGGCAATCGATATCGTTACCCCGCTCTATCGAGAACTCGTCGAACGAACTCGTCAGGAACCACTGTGCATCAGCTATGACCTATTTACGGATCAGAAGGACCCAGGTCACTTTGTTTTTATCGAGACTTGGCCTGATCGTGCGGCGTTGGATCTTCACTGTGCGAGTGAACATTTCCGCCGTCTCGTGCCTCAGATCGATGCCCATCAGCGAGACAAGGGCACCTATATTCTGATGGATGCAGCTTCGCTAGTCTCTGCCACTTCAAACTCCGCCCACTTCGAACCTGCCCCTAAGCGCGCTTGACGCCAGATTCGCTCAGTTCGGCGCGCTGGTCATTTCTTTCGATCGTGGCACGGCGAAGCTCCAGCTGATCTTCCACCAGCGCGCCAAGATCGCGCAACGCGCGCTGATCATCGGCGCCTAAACCCGCGCGTGGCACCGTATCGACGATGCATAGGGTGCCCAAAATGAAACCATTCGGACTGACCAGTGGGCAACCCGCATAAAACCTGATCTGGGGCGCTTCTTTCACATGCAGGTTTTCGGAGAATCGAGCATCGGCATGTGTATCGGGAACGATCAGCAACGCGCGGCTCATGAGGGCGTGCGCGCAGAACGATGAGGCCCGGGACGTTTCAGTAGCTTCGATGCCGAGGCGGGCCGGAAAGAATTGGCGCTCGGACTCCACGAGCGAGATGAGCGCGATGGGTACCTTAAAAAGGTGCTTGGCCAGGCTGACGATCCGGTCCAATCCGACGTGGACAAAACCATCCTTCATTTCGTACTTCTTTAATTCGTTGAGTCGATCAATTTCAACGTGATCAGATGGACGGTACATGGCGAAGAGGTCTGCATTGGAGATTTCGTAGCATGATAGTTTACGAGCAATCGTCCATACCAGAGCGCCAAGGATCGTGTCCGCTCAAGCGTGTTGTTGCAGGGGCGCACCTGGAATGTCGTCGTTTTTTGTCCTTCGGTCGCGGATGGAGAGGCAGGCGGTTTGCACGGTACCAATTGTTCTTGCGTTCGCGGGTCCGCGTTTGGGTGCCACTAAGCTGATACCCTTCGGGTTGGCGAGCAATCCCCAAATTCGACCCCGCTCGGCAGACTTCGTTTGGTACCCGTTCGGCATGTCGCTCGAACTCACCGCCGCAGTACTCGCCTGAACACGCTCAAGTTTGGCCGTGCCTGCAAATCGGATCAGCACAGCGCAAGCGATTGTCGTGCTGGGCGTTTTGCGCTTTATGGGTCGAACTTTTTACTTGGATATCCATGCCACTCATACATCTCACTCATGATCTGGTCGACACTTTTATCCAAATTTCCGCCGCGCGCGAGGACAACGAGCCTGAGCCGGACGACTTCGATGGGGAGGAAGACGTTGCCGATATCGTCTATGGCGATGCACCGCATCGCGATCCTGCGATCGAGTTCCTCGAAGACTTGTCGGCCAATGAGCAAGCCGAACTCTTGGCCTTGATCCGCCACAGCACGCACTTCGTCGGCGCCGGCATCGTGGCACAGTCGGAACATGAATCGGTGGTTGAACAACAGTTGCGCGATGTAGTTGAGCCGGGTCAGGCCATTACGCGGCTGACAACCGGCCTCGACACGTCGTCCGCTGTGGAGAAAGGTCTCGAGCGTTTGACCTGATCTCAATAAGGCTCGCCAGGGCCAGTCTGTATCGGCGTCGTCGCGATCGCTGCTGCTCTTGGCGGCTCGCGGTCGTACGCGACCATTGTCGCGGTCGTGCGCGACCACTGATCAGGTGCACCGCCTGCTTGCCCCCTCCAGCTATTTATCGATAAAGCTGGTGGGTGGGCAATTGTGGGCCTACGATGCGGGATGAATATCTCGCACGTCAACGATTCGAACTTTGCTTATACCTATGCCTATCGGGCGGCGAAAGCGATTCTGATCGGTCTTGACGCCTCCGAAGCGCAGGCCATTCAATACATGACGCTCTGGCCGTCGACGAGCGGCCTCGATCATCCGGACGCGACGTTTCCCTGTCCGCAGTGCTTCATGACGAGTTTGCCGCGGCCGCTGTGGATATTTGCGCGCAACGACACGCACGTTTCTTTCTCATGCCGCTTTTGTGGGTTGGTTTTCAGCGCGCAGCGATAGGTCTTGCCGCCATTCGGCAGCTCACGTACCGGCGCAGCCAGCCTCGTCAGTCCCGATCAGCAGCCCTATCGATCACGGCCGGCTTATCGAACAATACGAGCCAGTCGCGATTCGCTGATACACGGGCGGCAAACCGGCACGCTCGATTCGCCGTGTTCGGCGCCATACGATTCATACACTTCTTCTTCGGTCAGGTCATGGATCGAGTCGACCTCGAGATACTCGAGCAGCGCGTCTGAGAAATACGCTTGAACGGTATGTTCATCGTCCTCTCGGCGGCATTTGGGGCACGGCACTTCCCGGTTGTTTCTTTCTGATGGCACGGTAATCTCCATCGCGCTCAACGCGAATTCTGGCTTTGGGTTCGGGACTTTACAGGACAACCGGAATCCTGCCTCGCATGCGGGTTCACTTTTGCAGCGTTGGCGCAACGAACCGCGCGTTCTGAAACTCCGCCAACGTGTTTAGTCCGCCAAGGTGTTTAGTCCATTTAGCCAGCAGACGTTGCTGCGGCGCGTCGATACGCTTGTGTCTCCTAAGAAAGGGGAACGTTATGGCTACCGCAGCAGTCGCCCAATCGGGCGCAGACGAGTTTTCGACGCTCATCCGTTGGTGCGTGTCTTATTACGACTCGTTGGCCAATGAACTGCAGCGGCAGGGGCGCGATCGGATGGCTGAAATCGAACGCACCAGTTCGCGCGTATGCAGGCTGCTTGCCACGCAGGAGAATACGCAGACTTACTTGTTATCTGCGTTGGAAGGCCTGGATCAGAAAGTGGCGGAAGTGCTTGAGTTCGAATTGAAGGACATCAATCGCACGGTCAGGTTCTGGGCACAGGACGAGAAACAGCCTGTGCGCCAGCCTGACGCGTTGACGATCGAAAAGGATAGCCTTGACGATCTCGAGGGCGCGCGCGTGCCTGAACGTATTCGAGATCTGTTGAAGATGCTGAACGGGTTCATCTTGCCCGGCAAGCTGGTATAGCGTTAGCGCCGCCCGTAGGGCTCATCCTAGAACGTGTACGACACGCCGACGTACACGTGCGGGAAAAATTGCAGTTTGTCGGCGTCATCTTTCAGGTCGTCGCGTTGCTTGCGAATTTCGGCGTCGGCATTGCCGCCGGACGCGGCATCGAGCTTGGCATACAACGACTGATTCACGTCGAAGTCGACGGACGGCTTGCCGAATGACACGCCAAGGTCAGCCACGAAGCCCCATCCTGCGGCGGTTTTTTGGCCGACGTTATGGCCCCAGCCCAAGCCGAGGTAGGGGGCAATCGTGGGGTACTTCAACCTTCCGGTTGCGCGGTCTTCTTCACCGTAGGTCACGCGGGTGTCGCCAATCTTGACGCTGCCCGATCGTCCGGGCCGCGCTTCGCCGTTCACACGGGTGTCGCGCCCGCCCAGGCCGGCAGAGAGCCTGAACCCGGATTCGAACGGAAACCAATCAAGATACGCGGTGGCTTGATCATTACGAACCTTCGCACTGTACTTATAGTCACTGCGGGATCCGTCGTGGGTGATCGAGCCAATCGTGGTGACATCGCCACGTAGCGTGAAGGCGGGACTCAAGCCATGTGCGTAGCCGATGCCCGCGCCCAGAAACCCAGCTTTGCCGTATATTTCCTGGGCTTGCGCAGCTGCGCTCATGCCAAGAGTCGAGAGACACAGCAGCGATACAGACATGAAACGCATGAAACGGCTCCGAGGGAGTAGTCGCGAGCGTGACGTGGTGTCCGCTAAGGCGCGAATCGTTAACATGACATAATTTGGTTACTCAATGTGGCAATTGGGCGGGCTTGGGTTCGCCGCTGCGACATTATTCGCAATATTGTGTGTTTTTTCCGACAGGGGGGACTTGACGTCCCGTCTTGGAAAGGCACAACAGGACGGTTTTATGTTTCCTCTGCGCTCGATCTGCATGACATTGGTAGGACTGATCGGTGTCGGTTTGGCGGCGGGAGCCTTGAATTCACCGGAGAAGGTGGCCGCTGAATACGGTACGGGTTGGCTCTTTCGGCAGTTCGGCATTTACGGGGTAGCCGGGGCGCTGGTGCTGATCGGACTGCCTTTATTTATCGCCGGCATCATCGGGATCAGACGCTATTGGCGCGCGCGGAAGTGGCGTTCCATTGGCTAACATCATTCTTTTGACGGCTTTTCTTTTCGTTACGCCTTCGACGGATTCCCGTGTCGCCCGGCTAGTAGGGGCGTTCTACACTCCGCAGTAATCGAATTGGGAGAAGGACGCAAACAATGAGTACCGAAAACGTCAGGCGTTTTGTGGAACGCGTCGCGCAGGATTCGCGACTGGCTGAACGCCTCAAGGCTATTCCGGCAGGTCCGCGCGCCGAGGCGGACTTTGTCGCGCTGGCTGCGGAAGAGGGCTTCGCCTTCAACGTCGACGAACTTCGCGCCGAGGCTGAAAAAGCCGCAAATGGATCGCAGCAGCGTTCGGAAGCCGCCGCAACGGCCGAGGTGTCCGAAAGCGACGAGTCGGCCGACTGGGTGCTGGATTATTTCTATGGCCCGAATGGGCAGTGGACGAAGTAAGCGTCACGTAATTTGTTCAATAAAAAACGCAGCCAACAAGGCTGCGTTTTGCTTTCTGCTGATTCGGGCGATTTCGATGGCGGCGTGATTTCAGTGCGCCGATGCAAGCGTTATGTTGGGTCGCGCAACGCTTCCACTTGAATATTCAGATCGACCTTAGGGTCGAAACCCATGTCCAAAGCGAAATCGATGCCGAAATCGCGTCGATCGAATGACGTTTGCACATCGGCGCCGCACGCTTCTCGTTTTTCGAGTGGATGATCGATGCATTTGAATTGGCCGATTTTCATCGTCATCGGGCGCGTGACGCCATGCAGGGTAAATTCGCCTTTTGCCTCAGTGGGCCGGTCGCCGTCGAAGGCGCTGAATGTGCCGTTGAATCTTGCTTCGGGAAATTTGGCGGCATCCAGGATCTTGCTGCTGCGCGCTTGGGCATTCATCTCGTCATGACCAAAGTCGACTGACCCCACGTCGACCTCGACCGCAATCGTGCCGCTACGTGCGGCGCGGTCCAGCACGACGGTGCCGGCGCTGCGGTTGAACTTCCCTCGCCAGGTGGAAAGGCCGCCCATGTGGTCGGCCTCGAAGCTGGGGTAGGTATGCGACGGATCGATTGTGTAATTTACGGGTGCAGCGCTCGACCAAAGAGGCGCGATCAATGCGCCGGCGAGCACCGCCGCGCGAAATGGCAACGTGTTGGTTATCTGGGGGCCGGTCATGTCGCATCCTCCGTTGGGTGGTGTTTCTTGGATGGGTATTTGCACAAGACTTCACCCTACCATTGTGCGGGCCAACAAACCTAGGGTTCATAGCGTTGACCTGAACGCTAATCGTCCCTAAACTGGTTTGAGCAGGTCCCGTAATCACATGCTGGCAAGGAAAGAATATGGCTACAGGCATCGTCAAATGGTTCAACGCTGAAAAAGGCTTCGGTTTCATTCTGCCCGACGATGGCGGCAAGGACCTGTTTGCGCACTACTCTGAAATTCGCGGCGAGGGTTATAAGTCGCTTGCAGAAAACCAGAAGGTGAGTTTTGAGGTCGGCGAAGGTCCGAAGGGACCGAGCGCTAAAAATATTCAGCCGCTGTAGACGTTTCACAGTCGGCCGCTCGATGCGTTTGGAACCCGCCCTCTGGCGGGTTTTCTTCGCGTGGCCGATTTTGCTCTGCGAGCTTGAGCGTCAGGTGAGCGTACGCAAATGCATTGACAGCCGATGACGTGCATCGGATCGATGATCTTTCGCGAATCTTCCAACGTTATATCATTTCAAACGTAATTCTGACAGAAGGTAACAGTTGCGATACTGTGTGGCGAATGGATGAAGATGGCGTAACGCCTTAATAGAATCGCGCTTCCCAAAATTCGCATTGGAAAGAGGAGCGAATCGAATGAACATCAAATATGCGGCTATTGCCGTTTTCGCCGCAGCCGGACTCGCCGGTTGTTCGTCGAGCGGTCTGAACATGGATGGGCTGACGTCCGCCGGCGGTAAGGTCTTCCAGGCCTACAACATGTCCGACGCGCAGATTCAGCAACTGAGCGATCAAGCCTGCGCCCAGTCCGACGCGGAAAACACCATTGCCAAGCCGGGCAGCAAGTACGACGCGCGTCTGCAAAAGATTGCCAAGCCGCTGTCGAAGTCGCTCAACGGCGTGACGCCGAACTTCAAGGTCTATCAAACCAAGGATATCAATGCCTGGGCGATGGCCAACGGCTGCATCCGCGTCTACAGCGGTTTGATGGACAAGATGAACGACAACGAACTCCAAGGCATCATCGGCCACGAAATGGGTCACGTTGCGCTGGGTCACACGAAGAAGGCCATGCAGACGGCATACACCGTGTCGGCTGCACGTGATGCCGCAAGCGCCGCCGGCGGCGCGACTGTCGCCGCCTTGAGCGCCTCGCAATTGGGCGACCTGACGGAGAAGTTCATCAACGCCCAGTTCTCGCAATCGCAAGAACTCGACGCCGATAGCTTCGCTTACGACACGATGAAGGCCAACAATCTGAAGACCACCGGTCTCGTGACGGCCTTCAACAAGCTGGCGGCCATGGAAAGCGGCAGCAGCAGCGCCGCCGAAAGCATGATGAGCAGCCATCCTGAAAGCAAGGATCGCATGCAGCGCATCCAGGCGCGTATCGACGCCGACAAGAAGTAAGCTCCAAGCCTTGGCTTGACGCGGGCGCCCGGCGGAAACCCCGCTTGGGCGCCCGTTTTCATGGCGTCGTCAACTTTCCGGTAAAATGGAGAGTTGAGTCGTACACGAACGCTTCATTGAGCCCGTTTGCGAGCTCCTGGATGCCGTACACGAATTCCCAAACTTTTCTCGGAAATAGGTCTTTTAATGCAGCCTGTGGTTGAAACTCTCTCTGGCCTCGAGCGCCGTATTGATTTGTCCGTCTCGGTCGCCGACGTCGAAAAAGAAGTCCAAGCGCAGTTGAAGCGTGTGGGCCGCACGGCCAAAGTGCCGGGTTTCCGTCCGGGCAAGGCGCCAATCGCCATGCTGGAGCGCAGCCATGGCCCCAGCATCCGCTACGACGTGATCAACGGTCAGGTCGGCCGCGCGTTCGAAGCCGCCATCGACAGCGCCAAGGTGCGCGTCGCCGGTGCGCCGACGCTCGAGCCCAAGACGGAAGGCGTGGCTGACGACACGCTCGCTTTCACGGCGACCTTCGAGGTTTATCCGGAAGTGTCGGTGCCTGCACTCGACGCTCTGGAAATCACGCGTTCGGAAAGCGAAGTCGGCGATGCCGAAATCGACCGCACGCTGAACGTATTGCGCAAGCAGCGTTCGACTTTCACCGCCGTTGCTGACCGCGCCGCGCAAGACGGCGACCGCGTCACGTTGGACTTCGCCGGCACCATCGATGGCGTCGCCTTCGACGGTGGCAAGGCTGAAGATTTCCCGTTCGTGCTGGGCCAGGGCCGCATGCTGCCCGAGTTCGAAGAAGCCGCCAAGGGTGTGAAGCAGGGCGAAACCAAGGTGTTTCCGCTGGCTTTCCCCGATGACTACCAGGGTAAGGAAGTCGCCGGCAAGACCGCCGAGTTCACGATCACCGTCAAGGAAGTCGCTGAGCCCGTCCTGCCCGAAATCGATACCGAATTTGCCAAGTCGCTCGGTCAGCCCGAAGGCGATGTCGAGAAGCTGAAATCCGACGTCCGTACCAATGTCGAGCGCGAAGTCAAAGCCCGCGCCCAGGCCAAGACCAAAACCAGCGTCATGGACGCCCTGGTCAACGCCGCCTCGTTCGACGTGCCGAAGTCGCTGGTCGACAGCGACGTGCAGAACCGCATCGTTGCCGCTCGTGAAGAGCTGAAGCAGCGCGGTGTGCCCAACCCCGAATCGGTGCCGATTCCCCCCGAAGCATTTTCGGGTGAGTCGGAGCGCCGCGTTCGCCTGGGCCTGTTGGTATCGGAACTGGTCAAGCAAAACGACTTGCAGGCCAAGCCTGAGCAAGTCCGTGCGCGCATCGAAGAGTTCGCTCAGAACTACGAAGATCCCGCACAGGTCGTCAGCTACTATTTGTCGGATCGTCAACGCCGCTCGGAAATCGAAGCGATCGTTCTCGAAGACAACGTGGTTGCCTTCGTGTTGAGCAAGGCAAAAGTGACCGACGAAAAAGTACCCTTTGAGCAGTTGATGGGAATGGAGTAACTATGCAGCGTTTTACCGATTTCTATGCATCAATGAACGGCGGCGCTTCGGTGACGCCCTCGTCCCTGGGGTATATCCCCATGGTGGTCGAGCAGTCGGGGCGAGGTGAGCGTTCGTACGACATCTATTCCCGTTTGTTGAAAGAACGTTTGATCTTTTTGGTTGGCCCGGTCAATGACCAGTCGGCCAACCTGGTCGTCGCGCAATTGCTGTTTCTGGAATCGGAAAACCCTGACAAGGACATCTCGTTCTATATCAACTCGCCTGGCGGGTCGGTATACGCGGGCATGGCGATCTACGACACGATGAATTTCGTGAAGCCAGATGTGTCGACGTTGTGCACCGGCTTGGCCGCGAGCATGGGGGCGTTCCTGCTGTCAGCAGGCGCCAAGGGCAAGCGTTTCACGCTGCCCAACTCACGCATCATGATTCACCAGCCCTCGGGCGGTGCACAAGGCCAGGCCACCGATATCCAGATCCAGGCTCGTGAGATTCTGGATCTGCGCGAACGTCTCAATCGGATCCTTGCCCAGAACACCGGGCAGCCGATCGAGCGCATCGCCGTGGATACCGAGCGCGACAACTTCATGTCGGCCGAAGATGCGGTATCGTATGGGTTGGTCGACAAGCTCTTGTCGTCGCGTGGCGAGCAGCAGTAAGCGCTTGCCACTTGGCTTGAAGTAGCACGACCAATCACGTCACGGATAGGCAGTTCGCTTTTCGAAGCGAACGCCACCAACCGAGTTTCAAAGACAGTTATGCCTGAAAAAAAGGGATCTGCAGACGCCAAAGTGCTGCACTGCTCCTTTTGCAATAAGAGCCAGCACGAGGTTCGCAAGCTGATTGCGGGCCCGTCGGTTTTTATCTGCGACGAGTGCATCGACCTCTGCAACGACATTATTCGCGAAGAGGCGCAGGCCACTGCGCGCGCGGCCATTCGTTCCGAATTGCCCACGCCTTCCGAAATCAAGACGTTTCTCGACCAGTACGTGATCGGCCAGACGGGTCCGAAGCGGATGTTGGCCGTGGCCGTCTACAACCATTACAAGCGCATTCGCCACGGCGAAATCAAGGGCGAAGAGGTCGAGCTCTCGAAAAGCAACATCATGCTTATCGGCCCGACCGGTTCGGGCAAGACGCTGCTGGCCCAGACCTTGGCGCGCATGCTCAATGTGCCTTTCGTGATGGCCGACGCCACCACCCTGACCGAAGCCGGTTATGTGGGTGAGGACGTCGAGAACATCATTCAAAAGTTGCTGCAGAACTGCAACTACGAAGTAGAGAAGGCACAACGTGCCATCATTTACATCGACGAAATCGACAAGATCTCCCGCAAGTCGGACAACCCCTCGATCACGCGTGACGTGTCGGGCGAGGGCGTTCAGCAAGCGCTGCTCAAGCTGATCGAAGGTACCGTGGCTTCGGTGCCCCCGCAAGGCGGTCGCAAGCATCCCAATCAGGATTTCGTCCAGGTCGACACGACGAACATTCTGTTTATCGTGGGCGGCGCGTTCGATGGATTGGAAAAGGTCATTCGCGACCGTACCGAGAAATCGGGTATCGGCTTTTCGGCTGCGGTACGTGCGAAATCCGAGCGCGGTGTGGGCGAGTTGTTCAGCGAAGTCGAGCCGGAAGACTTGATCAAGTTCGGCTTGATTCCCGAGTTGGTAGGCCGCTTGCCGGTCGTCGCCACATTGGACGAGCTGGATGAAGAGGCCTTGGTGCAAATCCTCACGCAGCCCAAGAACGCGCTGATGAAGCAGTTCCAGAAGCTGTTTGCCATGGAAGGTGCCGAGCTCGACATTCGTCCTGGTGCCCTTGCTGCCATCGCGCGCAAGGCGCTCAAGCGCAAAACCGGCGCTCGCGGTTTGCGTTCGATCATCGAAGCGTCGCTGCTCGACACGATGTATGACCTGCCGTCGCAGGGCAACATCAGCCGGGTGGTGTTGGACGAGAACGTCATCGACGGCGACGGCAAACCGCTGTTGATCTACAACGATGAGCAGGGCAAGTCGGCCAAAACCGAGCGTGGCGAGGTTCGCGACGCAGCAGCATGATGTTTCGCTGACTGGCTATGCGTGAAAACCCCCTCTAACCAAGGGGGTTTTTCTTTTTTACGCTTTTTCGGTAGTCCTTGCATATCGGCAAACGCCTGCTTGTTTTTTAGGCTATCGTTCCCATATCAGACATAGCCAACTGCCGAATACGATTTTTTCCGTCGTTCCGTATTCCGCGCTTTGATACGCAAGTTATTAGAGGAACGCCATTATGTCTGCAAGCCAGACCCTTCCGTCCGAGCCGATCGACCTGCCGCTGCTGCCGCTGCGCGATGTGGTGGTCTTCCCGCACATGGTCATTCCGCTGTTTGTCGGGCGCCCGCGTTCCATTCGCGCGCTCGAAGTCGCCATGGAAGCGGGCAAGAGCATCATGCTCGTGGCCCAGAAATCAGCCGGCAAGGACGATCCGTCCCCCGAAGATGTTTATGAAATCGGTTGTGTGGCGAGCATTCTCCAGATGCTCAAGCTGCCCGACGGCACAGTCAAGGTGCTGGTCGAGGGCGCCCAACGTGCGCGTATTACGCGCGTTGACGACGCCGAGTCGCATTTCACCTGCGAAGTTGTGCCGATCGCGCCGGATGCCCTGCAGGGTGCCGAGACCGAGGCATTGCGCCGCGCCATCGTTGCTCAGTTCGAGCAATATGTGAAGCTCAACAAGAAGATTCCGCCCGAGATATTGACCTCGCTGGCCGGGATCGACGACGCCGGCCGCTTGGCCGATACCATCGCCGCGCATTTGCCGCTCAAGCTCGAGCAAAAGCAAAAAATGCTCGAGGTGTTCAGCACGTCTGACCGCCTTGAAGGCTTGCTCACTCAGCTCGAAACCGAAATCGACATTCTTCAGGTCGAGAAGCGGATTCGCGGCCGCGTGAAAAAGCAGATGGAGAAGAGTCAGCGCGACTACTACTTGAATGAGCAGGTCAAGGCCATTCAGAAGGAGTTGGGCGAGGGCGAAGAAGGCGCCGATATCGAGGAACTCGAGAAGAAGATCGTCGCCGCGCATATGCCTAAAGAGGCTCGCAAAAAGGCCGATACCGAGTTGAAGAAGCTCAAGTTGATGTCGCCCATGTCGGCTGAAGCGACGGTGGTGCGCAACTTCATCGATACGCTGATCAATCTGCCGTGGAAGAAGAAGAGCAAGGTCAACAACTCGATTACCAACGCGGAATCGGTGCTCGACGACGACCATTACGGTTTGGACAAGGTCAAGGAACGCATCCTTGAGTATCTTGCCGTTCAACAGCGTGTGGACAAGGTAAAAGCGCCGATCCTGTGTTTGGTGGGCCCTCCGGGCGTGGGTAAAACGTCGCTGGGACAGTCCATTGCCAAGGCCACGAACCGCAAGTTCGTGCGGATGGCCTTGGGCGGCGTGCGGGACGAGGCCGAGATCCGTGGGCACCGTCGCACCTATATCGGCTCGATGCCCGGCAAGATCCTGCAGAACATGTCCAAGGTGGGCGTGCGCAATCCGCTCTTCCTGCTCGATGAGATCGATAAGCTGGGCATGGATTTCCGCGGCGATCCGTCGTCGGCTTTGCTGGAAGTGCTCGATCCGGAGCAAAACCACACGTTCCAGGATCATTACGTCGAAGTCGATTTCGATTTGTCCGACGTGATGTTCGTGGCGACCAGCAATACGCTGAATATTCCGCCGGCGTTGTTGGATCGGATGGAAGTCATTCGTCTGTCGGGTTACACCGAAGAAGAGAAGATCCATATCGGCCGCGAGCATCTGCTGCCCAAGCTGATGAAGAACAACGGTGTGAAGGATGGCGAGCTGGCGGTTGAAGATTCGGCGATTCGCGACATCGTGCGTTACTACACCCGAGAAGCTGGTGTGCGTGCGCTTGAACGCGAGATCGGCAAAATCTGCCGCAAGGTCATCAAGAAGCTGCTGACCGATGCCGACAAGACGCCGGTGAAGGCCGGTGAGGGCGCGAAGGTTGTCGTCAATGGCGACAATCTGGACGAGTACCTGGGTGTGCGCCGCTATACCTTTGGTATGGCCGAGAAGGAAAATCAGGTCGGTCAGGTCACCGGTTTGGCGTGGACGGAAGTTGGCGGCGATCTGCTGACCATCGAAGTTGCGGATATGTCCGGTAAGGGCACGATCCAACGCACGGGTTCGCTGGGCGATGTGATGAAGGAATCGGTCGAGGCTGCGCGGTCGGTGGTGCGTGCGCGTGCTCGCCGGTTGGGCTTCGCCGACAGCGTCTTCGAAAAGCGCGATGTGCACGTGCACGTGCCCGAAGGTGCAACGCCCAAGGACGGACCTTCGGCTGGTATTGCAATCACGACCGCCATGGTTTCGGCATTGTCGAAGATTCCGGTGCGTGCCGATGTGGCGATGACGGGTGAGATCACCTTGCGCGGCGAAGTGCTGGCGATTGGCGGCTTGAAAGAAAAGCTGTTGGCCGCTCACCGCGGCGGGATCAAGACGGTCTTGATTCCGGAAGAGAACGTCAAGGATTTGGCGGAGATTCCGGATAACGTCAAGAATCAGCTCGAGATCGTGCCGGTGCGCTGGATCGACAAGGTGCTGGAGATGGCCCTTGAACGAATGCCTGAACCCTTGGCTGACGAAGAGCCGCCAAAGGAGAAGGCTGAGCCGCTGGTGGCTTCAAGCAAGCCGGACACCACGTCGGATGTGATGAAGCACTGATCGTGACGCAATGCTGACCGGTGGTTGTTGACCCGGCAGTTAAGAACCCAGCTCGGTGTGAACCGGCTGGGTTTTTTATTGCGTGCTAACCAAGCAATGGGTGATGGTTAGGTCGATGCGATTCATTGCTGTGGAAACTTTGGACGGTGCTCGCGCCTGCCCATCGATTGAGCTTACGCCCGCGCATCGATCAGAGATTGGGCCTGCGCATTGATCAGCGCTTGCACCGACGCATTGATCAGGGCTTGCGCCTGCGCGTCGATCCACTTGTACCTGTGCGCGTCGATCCGATTGCCGGGTCGAGCAAACGAGCGACCCAGACCAAGCATCAACCTCTGGTTAATGCACATTGATAAATCGTCGGTGGTGGAGGTGCGGCGGTGTTTTTACACTGCGAGCTTCTACTTTATGAGGTGGCCGGCAATGATCCCGCGCAGTGCTCGTTTATTCACGCTGATGTTTCCGCTCGTCGCCTTCCTCGCGGGTGGCGGTGCCGCGCACGCCCAGGAACAATCGAAAGCGCCTTCGCAGGTTCAGGCCGCAAAAACGGATTATCCGCAGCGCCCGGTAACGCTGCTGGTGGCTTGGTCACCAGGCGGTGCGGTCGATCTGCTCGCCCGCCAGTTGGGCACTGTGCTCTCGAAAGACCTTGGGCAAACCATCATCGTGGAAAACAAGGCGGGCGCCAACGGCACGATCGGCCATGGACAGGTAGCGCGGTCGGCGCCCGATGGGTATACCGCCATCCTGGCAACGAACAGCACCTTCGTGATCGGCCCCCACCTCTACACCAAGTTGGCTTACCAGCACGAGCGCGATCTGGCGCCGGTGTCGCTGGTGGCCGCCAGCCCGCTGGTGCTTGCCGTGAACCCGGCGCTGAAGGTATCGAGCGTGGACGAGTTGCTCGCACTCGCCCGCAAGAACCCTGGCCGCTTGAACTTTGCATCCGGCGGACAAGGATCGACCAGCCATCTCGCTGCGGAGCAATTGATGGCGCTCACGGGTACCGAGATGACGCATATTCCGTATCAAGGCGGCGGGCCGGCAGCTACCGCAGTGGCCGCGGGTGAGGTGGATTTTGCATTCCTGGATCTGGGCGTGTCGCTGCCATTTGTGACGGCCAATCGCTTTGTGGCGATCGGCGTGTCGAGCGAGAAGCGTTCGGACCTGCTTCCTGAGGTGCCCACCGTCGCCGAATCGGGCGCCACCGGATTCGAAGTCACCACGACGTTCAGTGTGTTCGTGCCGGCGAAAACGCCGGAGCCGGTTATTGCACGCTTGAATGCGGCCGTCCTCACAGCGTTGTCAGATGACGGGCTGAAGCAGAAGCTGGCCCGTCAGGGTGTGGTGGTGATGGGTACCTCGCCCGACGCGTTGCGTGACTACACCTCGCGCGAAAGCGAGCGGTGGGGCAGCATCATCAAGGCCCGCAACATCACGGTGAATTGAGATGGCGCTGCATCATCATCGCGTCGCCATTCTTGGCGCCGGCCCGATCGGGTGTGCGACGGCCGCCTTCCTCAGCCAGCAAGGCATCCGAGCGGGCATGTGGTCGCCCACGGCGCGCCGCCTGCAGGCGCACGAAGATCCCGCGTGCGCGCAGTTCGAATGCACGGGAGCGGTCAATGGGTCGGTTGTCGTGGATCGCATCGATGCGCTGGACGCCCTGGCGAGTTACACCCATATATTCGTCTGCCTGCCAGGATCTCTCTATCAGCGCGTGCTGGGGGATGCCGCGCCGTACTGGCGCTCCGGCCAGACGGTCATCGTGAGTGGTGCCCTGTCGCTGGTGCCACTCTGGATTCAGAACGAAGCCCGAGCGCGTGGCGCTGCTATCACAGCGGTCGGTTGGGGAACGACGCTCACGACCGCACATTTTCTGGTCGATGGGCGACTGCATCTGAACGCCAAGCGTCAACGGATCGATATGGCGATCCTGCGGCCTGCCGGCGATGATACGACTGCCGTGGCGCCCGCATCCGCGCTGACGACTGGCGACGCTCGTGCCACCGCGGCAGCAGAGACAGGCGCGCACAGCGGCCTCGCGGCAGCGATATCTGCGCCAGCAACAGGGCTGTCGTATGTGGATGCCGGTGCCGGTGCCGGTGCCGATACCGATGCCGATGCCGGTGCCGATACCGATGCCGATACCGATGCCGATGCCGATGCAGAGGTAGATGTAGATGTAGATGTTGACGCCTATGCCGATTGCCAGGCTTTCTTTGGCGATCGTTTCATCCTGGTGGAGAGTTTGCTCGCGAGCACGTTGGCCAATATCAACCCGATTGCGCATGCGGCCGAAGTCATTCCAAACCTTACGCGAATGGATCGCGGCGAGCCTTGGCAGCTATTTGCGAATTTCACGGGTGTGGTAGCGAGAATGGCCGACGCGTTGGACCAGGAGCGTCTGACACTGGCGCGGCGCCTAGGTTTCGAATTGCCGACCTTGGCGCAGCACTATCATCGTTCCTATCACGTCCCGCAGGGACCGCTGAATGAGATGGCGCAGGCAATCGAAAACCTCGGCGCCGGACCGCAGGGACCGAATCGGCTTGCGCACCGGTATGTGCTCGAAGACGTGCCGTTCGGTTTGGTCTTCCAGGAGCGCCTGGCGCAGATGTGCGGTGTGGATAGCCCGATGCTGTCGTCCTGCATCACTTTGCTTGAAACGATCTATGCGCAGTCGTTCCGGGGCGAGAATTTCCTGATGGATGCATTGTTCGCCGATCAGGTCGGGGCGCCGTTGGAGACGCTACTGGCGTCTTGCAGGAGTGCGCGCGCTGCGTCGCGAAAGCGATCGACGATCGCACGTTGATTGCACTGCGCGCGGTGTACGACAACGATGGGGATCGCGGGGGGTAAGTGCGTTACGGCCAAGGCCACGAGCGTGCCGCGCTTCAGACTCTCCGCAACCGTGCGGCGTGCCAGCAACGTCAAACCATGACGTTGCTCGACGAGCTTGAGGTTCGTAATCGCGTTCATCGACTCTATCGCCGGTGCAATGGGCGGCAGGCTTTGGCTGAGAAGCAGTTGCTCCAGCATCAGTCTCGCCTGCGTGGGCCTTGGGGGCAGCACCCAGGCTTCGCGTTTCAGGTCTTGCCATGACCACGCTGATTGGTCGGCATGGCTTGCGAGCGGGTGATCCGGCGCGCACACCACGATCCATTGCTCGCGGCCCACGGGACGAATCACCAGTCCTTCCTGGCAAAGGCTGCCGAGTTCCGATGACGTGTTCATCGTGATGAGCACATCGATCTCGCCGCTTTCGAGCTTGCGCTGCGTATCGTCAAGCCGACCCTCGACGATCTGTATGGGTGGAAGGGGCGCTGAGGGTGTCATCGCACGCAGTACGTCGGGAAGGAGCGACCAGGCAATGAAAGGCGGCGCGCCGATACGTAATACGCTGTCGTGTCCCAGTTTCTGGTCGCGCAACTCATCGGCAAGATTGGCGACTTCGGAGAGCAGCAGCCGGGCGCGATGCACCAGAAGATTGCCTTCGTGCGTCAAGGTCACTCCCCGCGCATGACGCTCGAAAATGGTCAGACCCAGCTGCGATTCGATCTCGCTCAACGCCTTGCTGACCGCGGCCGTGCTGACGAAGAGCTTCTCTCCAGCCGCGCGCATGCTGCCGGTATCGGCCAATACGGTGAGCAGTTCGAATTGGCGCATCCGGAGCGCTGCGATCATGCGATAGGTTGAATCTTGCATCGCTGCCTTGGTGTAGATAACGAGATGTTCCGGTGATGAGTATGAAGGAAGCGCCAGGCGGATCGCTTGATCCGTTGGCGCACCACGATGGCGGTTTCGTTCGCGCGACGTCGCCCCAGCAGGCCAATCCGCGCACGCCGAAAGCATTGAACAGGGAGTTTGAATTGTCGACTAAAAAGCGAACACGTGTGCGTATCCTCGCCACCGGCGGCACGATTGCCGGAAGTGCCGACCGCGCCGACGCGGCGGCGTCGTATACGGCCGCCACCGTATCGTTGAGCGCCATCCTCGATACCGTGCCAGGCTTGAGCGCGCTTGCGGAAATCGATGCGCGTCAGATTGCCGCCATCGATAGCAAAGATGCCGATCCTGGATTCTGGCAGGATGTGGCGCGTCAGGTTCGGGAGGCGCTGGACGCTCCGGACGTGGACGCCGTGGTGGTATTGCATGGCACCGACACGATGGAGGAGAGTGCGTGGTTCGTTCAACTCACGCTCAAGCCGTCGAAGCCCGTGGTATTTACGGGTGCGATGCGACCGGCAAATGCGCTATCTGCCGATGGCCCGATGAACGTGCTGCAAGCAGTGCGCGTGGCCACCGATACGGAATCGGGGCGCCGCGGGGTGCTGGCTGTGATGAATGGCGCGATTCACAGCGCGCGGTTTCTACGCAAGGCGCACAGCAGCCACGTGCATGCGTTTACAAGCGGCGCGGCTGGGCTGGAGGGTGAGGTGTTCGACACGGTGAACTGGTTTCGACTGCCGTTCGCATCATCGGTCGGTCACGCGCGATGCGACGGGCTGACGGGTCGCAATGCTCATACGGGGCAGAATGCGGACGAACCCATTGCGGTGCTCGGCGAACCCATCGACGCCAGTACCGTCGTCGATCTGGATACGGATATCGACGATCTCGCGTGCTTGCTTGCCACGCCACTGCCGCGCGTCGACATCCTTGTTGCTTATCCCGGTGCATCCACCGATGTGATCGCGCATGTTGTGCGTGCCGGTGCACAGGGCATCGTTTTTGCCGGCACAGGGCAGGGCACATTGAGCGGGCCGATACAGGCTGCGTTAGCCGATGCGCGAGCGAGTGGCGTGGCCGTGGTGCGTGCAAGCAAGGTGGACGAGGGGCAGGTGGGCTGGGATATCGGATGCCCCGATGACGCGCTGGGCTTCATGACCAGCGGCGGGTTGTCTGCCGACAAGGCCCGGGTGGCGTTGATGGTGCGGCTGGCGAGCGCGAATGCCCGCACAGGAGTGCGCACCCCACTGAAGCGTTAGACGCTCTTGGAGGCGCAGCAGCCAAACAGCAGCAGCCACACCGCAGCAGCTGCTTCAGCCCTACCTAAATCAATGGAGCGGTTGGGTGCGGATGAGGCCGACGGCGATCCCTTCAAGCGCAAATTCTTGTTCGGGCGCGACGACGATGATGTCGAAGTCGGGATTTTCCGGAAGAAGCTCGATGCGATCGGCATGGCGTTGCAGTCGCTTGACCGTGACCTCATCGTCGATTCGCGCGACGACGATCTGACCGTTGCGGGCATCGGTCGCCTTCTTGACCGCCAGCAGGTCGCCATCAAGGATGCCGCAGTCGCGCATGCTCATTCCACGCACCTTCAGCAGAAAGTCGGGCGTTTGCGTGAACAACCCGGGATCCACGCCAACTTCTCGTTCGACATGCTCGGCGGCCAGGATGGGGCTGCCGGCGGCCACGCGGCCGATCAGCGGCAACTTCATCTGATTGAGAAGTGCGCCGATCGGACTGGGCGCCTCGTCTTCCTGCGCCGGCTTCAGGCGGATGCCGCGCGAAGTGCCGGCGGTAAGCTCGATAGCGCCTTTGCGCGCCAGCGCCTTCAAGTGATCTTCTGCGGCGTTGGCCGAGCGAAATCCAAGTGCTTGCGCGATCTCGGCCCGCGTGGGAGGGAACCCGGTGCGCGCGACGGCGGCGCGGATGAGATCGAGAATTTCCTGCTGGCGATCGGTTAGTTTGCTGGCCATTTCATTCCTAGCGAGTCATGCACAGTGCGCGGCATGAACTGTATGGATATACAGTTGCCGATTTTGGACGACTTGCGCGCAAAATGCAACGGCGAATTGAACAAAAAACCAAGAAAAGCGCGGCTTGCGGGACGAAAGTCGGCGGATATGCGCTGAAAGACTAGATGTACAGCCCGTCGAGCGATGATTCTGCGCGCACGGGGAATCGTCTCAGTGAACGAACCGAGGCGCGCGTGTCGGATGCGACATCATTCTGGCTGCGGCCGAAGCGGTAACCCGCATTGCAATCAATCTTGAAACCAGCGAACGAAAAAACCCAGCGCTGAGGCTGGGTTTTTGGATCGTACGTTTCGGCAACGTCCAACAGGTGTGCGGTCAGGCCGATCGTGCGCCGTCTGACGGCGCACGAGCGCTTGATGCTCAGCCCTTCAACACCGCGGCAATGGCTTTGGCCACCGCATCGATGTTCTGGCTGTTGAGCGCCGCGACGCAGATTCGGCCGGTCGAGATGGCGTAGATCGCGTGCTCTTCGCGCAGGCGCTCGACCTGATCCGCGGTAAGCCCCGAGAACGAGAACATGCCGCGCTGCTTCAACACAAAGCTGAAATCCTGCGTCGCGCCTGCAGCCTTGATCTTGTCGACCAATTGCTTGCGCATCGTGCGGATGCGGTCGCGCATGCCGGCCAATTCGGCGTCCCACTCGGCAAACAAGGCCGGATCGTTGAGCACCGTGGCGACCACCGTGCCGCCGTGCGTAGGCGGGTTCGAGTAGTTGGTGCGGATCACGCGCTTCAACTGGCTCAGTACGCGCTTTGATTCGTCGGCATCGCCAGCGATGATCGTCAGGGCGCCGACGCGCTCGCCGTAGAGCGAGAACGACTTCGAGAACGACGAACTCACGAACATCGTGATGTCCATGTCGGCGAACATGCGCACGACAGACGCGTCCTGTTCCAGGCCGTCGCCGAAGCCTTGGTAGGCGATGTCGAGGAAGGGCACCAGATTGCGCGCCTTGACCGTTTCGGCAATCGTCTTCCACTGCTCGGCGGTGGGATCCACGCCCGTCGGGTTGTGGCAGCACGCATGCAGCACAACGACGGTTTGCTCGGGCAAGGCTTTCAGGCCTGCCAACATGCCTTCGAAGTTCAGGCCGTGGGTGGTCTTGTCGTAATAGGGATAGGTGCCCACTTCGAAACCGGCACGTTCAAACAGCGCGCGGTGGTTTTCCCAGCTGGGATCGCTGATCACGACCTTCGACGTGGGCAGGAGCAGGCGCAGGTAATCGGCGCCGATCTTCAGTGCGCCGGTGCCGCCCAAGGCTTGGGTCGTCAGCACGCGACCGGCGGCGACGAGCGGCGAGTTCTCGCCCAGCAGCAACGTTTGCGCGCCTTTGTTGTAACCGGTGATGCCTTCGATCGGCAGGTAGCCGCGGGCAGCAGCGGCTTCGATCCGGGCGATTTCCGCTTTGCGCACCGCGCTCAGAAGCGGCAGGCGGCCAGCGTCATCGTAGTACACGCCCACGCCGAGGTTCACTTTTCCGGGACGCGTGTCCGCGTTGTACTGTTCGTTCAGACCAAGAATGGGGTCGCGCGGGGCGAGTTCAACGGATGCGAAAAGTGTACTCATGTCAGGGGAATGGGTATGGTGGACTAGGGTTGACAGGCAGTGGATAATCAGGGGTTTACCCCCAAAACAGTCTAGCATGACCGCATCCGGATTCATCGAGTATCCAGGCAGTCCCTTCCAACTCTTCCAGCCCTATCCGCCTGCGGGCGACCAGCCGAAAGCGATCGATTCGCTCACGCAGGGCATCGAGGATGGGTTGATGTACCAGACGCTCTTGGGCGTGACGGGCTCGGGCAAGACCTTTTCAATGGCCAACGTCATCGCGCGTATCGGCCGGCCGGCGCTCGTTTTGGCGCCCAATAAAACGCTGGCCGCGCAGCTCTATGCCGAGATGCGCGAGTTCTTCCCCAAAAACGCGGTCGAGTATTTCGTTTCCTACTACGACTACTACCAGCCCGAAGCCTACGTGCCCACGCGCGATCTGTTCATCGAGAAAGACTCCTCGATCAACGAACACATCGAGCAGATGCGGCTGTCGGCCACCAAAAGCCTGCTGGAGCGACGCGACACGATCATCGTCGGCACCGTTTCCTGCATCTACGGTATCGGCAATCCGGGTGACTACCACGCCATGGTGCTCATTCTGCGCTCGGGCGACCGCATGGCGCGGCGTGAGATCCTGGCACGTCTGGTCGCCATGCAGTACACCCGTAACGACGCCGAGTTCGTGCGCGGCACGTTCCGCGTGCGCGGCGAGACCATCGACGTGTTCCCGGCGGAAAGCGCCGAGCTGGCCGTGCGCATCACGATGTTCGACGATGAGGTCGAGTCGCTGGAGCTGTTCGACCCCCTCACCGGGCGGATGCGTCAGAAAGTGCCACGTTTCACGGTTTACCCCGGGTCGCACTATGTGACGCCCCGGGATACCGTGCTGCGCGCCGTGGAAACCATCAAGGTCGAGCTGCGCGACCGACTGAAGATGTTTGTGGACGAGGGCAAGCTGGTCGAGGCGCAACGGCTCGAGCAGCGCACCCGCTTCGACCTTGAAATGCTCAACGAACTCGGCTTCTGTAAGGGCATCGAGAACTACTCCCGGCATCTGTCGGGGGCCGCGCCCGGCGAGCCGCCGCCCACGCTGATCGACTATTTGCCTGCAGACGGATTGATGTTCATCGACGAGAGTCACGTCACCATTGGCCAGTTGGGTGGGATGTATCGGGGCGACAGGGCGCGCAAGGAAACGTTGGTGCAGTATGGCTTCCGTTTGCCGTCGGCACTGGATAACCGGCCGCTGAAGCTGGACGAGTTCGAGTCGCGCATGCGGCAGTGCGTGTTCGTGTCAGCCACGCCGGCGGCGTACGAGATCGAGCACGCCGATAACGTCGCCGAGCAGGTGGTGCGGCCGACGGGCCTGGTCGACCCCATGGTCGAGATCTTGCCGGCGAGCACGCAGGTCGACGATCTGCTGGGGCAGATCAAGGTGCGTGTGGCGGCGGGCGACCGGGTGCTGGTCACCACGCTGACCAAGCGTATGTCCGAGGATCTGACCGACTTTCTGGCCGAGCACGGTGTGAAGGTGCGCTATCTGCACTCCGACATCGATACCGTCGAGCGGGTCGAAATTCTGCGTGATCTGCGTCTGGGCACTTTCGATGTGCTTGTTGGGATCAACTTGCTGCGCGAAGGGCTCGATATTCCTGAGGTGTCGTTGGTGGCGATCCTCGATGCCGACAAAGAAGGCTTCCTGCGCTCCGAGCGCAGCTTGATCCAGACGATCGGCCGTGCGGCGCGCAATTTGAATGGTCACGCCATTCTGTATGCCGATCGCATAACCGATTCGATGCGGCGCGCAATGGACGAAACGGAGCGGCGCCGCAACAAGCAGTTGGCGTTCAACATCGAGCACGGCATTACCGCGCGCGGCGTGAACAAGGCGGTGCGCGATCTGATCGACGGTGTGGTTGGGGCGCAGCGCGACGAAGTGGTCGAGAGCGAAATCCCAGCCTCGTTGCTGGGTGACGAAAAAGCGCTCGCCAAGGAGTTCAGGCGCCTCGAGAAGGCCATGATGGATCACGCCCGCAACCTAGAATTCGAGCAGGCTGCTGCGGCGCGAGATGCGCTCACGGCCTTGAAGGAACGTGCGTTGCTGCGGTAAGGCCTGCGTAAGGGGGTGGGCTGCGGATTTGCTCGTCAATGGCGGCGCGCGCAAAATCGATTTCACTCCGTGCCAAATGATGACACGGCAATGGCATGTTTATTTTGGTGACTGGGGAACCGCTTGGCAGGTCCTCCGGTCAATCAAAATCAGGGTCGATTCGTGTGTGGCGGCAGTGCGCGAGAAGCGCGCGCTTCACTCCTCATAGTATTTTTAAATGAGCGCGATAATCAGTTGATATATCAGGATATTTGTATCTTGATGCGGCGTCTTCCGGCATGTGCGCCAGTGCAAAAAAAGCTTGCCTTCTTTCGGGTTTTCCCGCAGACTTTAAACCATGATGACCAAGGTACTTTTTGTTTGCATGGGCAACATCTGTCGCTCGCCGAGCGCAGAGGGCGTGTTCCGTCATTTGGTGTCCGACGCGGGTTTATCCGACGTCGTCCGAATTGACTCCGCCGGCACCCACGACTTCCATATCGGCGAAGCCCCCGATGCGCGCGCCCAGGCGGCCGCTCGCAAACGCGGGTATGAAATGACGCACTGCGAGGCGAGGCAAGTCACGCCTGATGACTTCCGCGAGTTTGATCTGATCCTGGCGATGGATTGGGAGAACTTGTCCGCAATGCAGCAGCAGTGCCCGAAGCAGTATCAGCATAAGCTGATGTTGCTCATGCGCTTTGCGAACGAGTTCGAAGAAGCCACTGTGCCCGATCCGTATTACGGCGGCCCGGAGGGTTTTGGCAAGGTGCTCGACTATCTCGAGGATGCCTGTCAGGGCGTGCTTGAACTGGTACGCAAGCGCGCAACGCAGTATCAGGCTGCCTGATTTTCGATCAGGCAATCGGCCCACCGGCCGCGCCCCAAGCGCGGTTTTTTTACGCCAGGAATTTCCAGCGCTGACGGTTGGTAGCAACGCTCAGGCGCGCGCACCGCTCGCACGTGTGCGCATCTCCATGATCGGTGCGTGCATTTCCGTATCTCGTGGCGCGAAATCGGCTGTCGACCCGCCCAACGCTTGCGAAGTTACAGAGGCCTAGCGTTTTAGTCGGGAATTCGTTATACTTGAGGCAATTACTCGGGTATTGCGCTGTGAGGATCTTCTCGGCAGCGCGCGAACACCAGGAATCCAGACTATGCGGCTGACAACGAAAGGGCGTTTTGCAGTGACCGCCATGATCGACCTCGCGATGCGTCAGCATGGCGGGCCCGTCACGTTGGCGGCGATCAGCCAGCGCCAGAATATCTCCCTCTCCTATCTCGAACAGTTGTTCGGCAAATTGCGCCGGCACGAGCTTGTGGACAGCGTTCGCGGTCCCGGCGGCGGGTATTCGCTCGCCCGTCTGGCTCGCAACATCACGGTGGCCGACATCATCTTTGCCGTCGATGAGCCTTTGGATGCCACGAGCTGCGGCGGCAAGCGAGACTGTACGAGCGGTAACGATGGCAAGCCAGGCAAGTGCATGACGCATGAGCTGTGGGCCACGTTGAACCGCAAGATGGTGGATTATCTGGATTCGGTGTCGCTTCAGGATCTGGTCGATCAGCAGCGCGTGCGCCAGTTGCAGGATGCGAGCGCGGCGGCCAATTCGGGATCCCCGGTTCGAGTCAATCGTTTGAATACCACTACGGCCGGAAGCGTGACCAACGCACCGGCAGCGGCTTAAGTCGCCGCGTCGATCGTACAGGAGTCGTTATGAGCAATCGTCCCATCTATCTCGATTATTCCGCTACCACGCCGGTCGACCCGCGCGTCGTTGACGCCATGGTGCCGTGGCTTTACGAGAATTACGGTAATCCGGCTTCGCGCAGCCATTCGATCGGCTGGGCCGCGGAAGAGGCGGTAGAGCGTGCGCGTGAGGAAGTCGCCAAGCTGGTCAACGCCGATTCGCGCGAGATCGTGTGGACGTCGGGCGCCACCGAGTCGATCAACCTGGCGGTCAAGGGTGCGGCCAACTTCTATCATCAGCGCGGCAAGCACGTCATCACGCTGAAGACGGAGCACAAGGCCACGCTGGATACCTGTCGCGAACTTGAACGGCAAGGCTTCGAAGTCACGTATCTGAACGTGCAGGAAAATGGTTTGCTGGACATGGAAGTGCTGAAGGCAGCGCTGCGTCCGGATACCGTGCTGGTGTCGATTCTATTCGTCAATAACGAGATCGGCGTCATTCAGGACATCGAAGCGATCGGCGAACTGCTGCGCGAGAAAGGCATCATTTTTCACGTCGACGCGGCGCAAGCCACGGGCAAGGTCGTGATCGATCTGCAAAAGCTCAAGGTCGATCTGATGTCGTTTTCGGCTCACAAGACGTATGGCCCGAAGGGCATGGGCGCGCTCTTCATCCGTCGCAAGCCGCGTGTGCGCATTGAAGCGCAGATCCACGGTGGCGGGCACGAGCGCGGTTTCCGTTCGGGCACGTTGCCCACGCACCAGATCGTGGGCATGGGTGAGGCGTTCCGCATCGCCCGCGAAGAGATGGGTGTCGAAAGCGAACGCATCCGCATGCTGCGTGACCGCCTGTGGGCGGGCCTCTCCACCATTGAGGAGGTCTACCTCAATGGCGATATGGAGCGCCGCGTGCCGCACAACTTGAACGTGAGTTTCAATTATGTGGAAGGTGAGTCGTTGATCATGGCGATCAAGGAACTTGCCGTGTCGAGCGGTTCGGCGTGTACCTCCGCCAGCCTGGAGCCGTCGTATGTGTTGCGCGCCCTGGGGCGTAACGATGAACTCGCGCACAGCTCGATTCGTTTCACGATCGGTCGTTTCACGACCGAGCAGGAAATCGATTTTGCGATCGAGTTGCTGAAGAGCCGGGTCGGCAAGCTGCGCGACATGTCGCCGCTGTGGGAAATGGCCAAGGACGGCATCGATATCAGTTCCGTACAGTGGGCGGCGCATTAATTGCGGCGTTTGAATAATGATCTGGCGGCTGAACCGCCACCGTTGGGAGATTAATCATGGCATATAGCAATCAAGTTCTCGACCACTACGAAAACCCCCGCAACGTGGGTTCGTTCGACAAGGGCGACACCAGCGTCGGTACCGGCATGGTGGGCGCACCCGCCTGTGGCGATGTGATGAAGCTGCAGATCCGTGTGAACGAGTCGGGCATCATCGAAGACGCGAAGTTCAAGACGTACGGCTGTGGGTCGGCCATCGCGTCGAGCTCGCTCGTTACCGAATGGGTCAAGGGCAAGACGCTCGATCAAGCGATGAGCATTCGCAATACGCAGATCGCTGAAGAATTGGCGCTGCCGCCGGTGAAAATTCACTGCTCGATTCTTGCCGAAGATGCAATCAAGGCTGCGATCAAGGACTATCAAGACAAGCACCCCGTCGCTGCCGAAGACAAACAAGCTGTCACTGCGAGCTGATCATGGCTGTCACACTCACCGAACGCGCGGCCGATCACATCAGCCGCTATTTGCAGAAGCGAGGCAAGGGCATCGGCCTGCGCCTGGGCGTGCGGACGACCGGGTGTTCTGGCATGGCCTACAAGCTCGAGTATGTCGATGAACCGGCAAGTGAAGACTCGGTATTCGAGTTTCACGGTGTGAAGGTGTTCGTCGACCCCAAGAGCATGCCGTATCTGTCCGGCACGCAGTTGGACTACGCTCGCGAGGGCTTGAACGAAGGGTTCAGGTTCAGCAATCCCAATGAGAAGGCAACCTGCGGTTGCGGTGAGTCGTTCACGGTGTAATGCGTGGCGGCTGACGACTACTTTTCTCTTTTTGGATTGCGACGCCAGTTCGCCATCGATCGCGATGCGCTCGAGTCTGCCTGGCGTCTCGTTGCGGCTCGGGTTCATCCCGACCGCTTCGCCACCGCCAGCGCTGCTGAGAAGCGTGTGGCCATGCAATGGGCCGCACGGGCGAACGACGGGTATCGGCAATTGCGCGATCCCCTTTTGCGCGCGAAGTATCTGTGCGAGTCGGGTGGCATCGATCTGCAAACCGAGACCAACACCGCGATGTCGCCTGCCTTCTTGATGCAGCAAATGGAATGGCGCGAGATGCTGGACGACGCACGCGATGCGAAGTCCGCCGATGCCTTCACTGCGCTGGATACGGAAATACGCGATGCGCGCGCTGAGATGACGCGCGTACTCACCGATTTGATCGACGTTCGTGGCGATCTGGCTACCGCAGGCGAGAAAGTCCGGGAATGGATGTTCCTCGACACCTTCGGCCGCGAGCTGGCACGCGAACGTCCCGACCACTGAAGATCCACTGTCATGGCTTTATTGCAGATTTCCGAACCGGGAGATTCCCCGGCTCCGCACGAGCGCAAGTTGGCCGTGGGCATCGACCTGGGCACCACGCACTCGCTGGTCGCAGCTGTGCGCAGCAGCGTGCCCGAGATTCTGAAAGATGCCGACGGTCGCGCGCTATTGCCGTCGGTCGTGCGCTATTTGGATCGCGATGCGCGGGTTGTGGGCCATGAGGCCGCACAGGCCCAGGCGACCGATCCATCGAATACCGTCGTCTCGGTCAAGCGCTTCATGGGCCGCACGTTCGACGACGTCAAAGCCGAAGGACTGCCTTACGAGTTCGTGGATGCGCCGGGCATGGTGCGCCTGCGCACGGTGCGCGGCGATCTGAGCCCGATCGAAGTGTCTGCCCATATCCTGCAGGCCTTGCGCGAGCGCGCCGAAAGCACGCTGGGCGACGATCTGGTGGGTGCCGTCATCACCGTGCCCGCCTACTTCGACGATGCCCAACGCCAGGCCACGCGCGATGCTGCGCGATTGGCCGGTTTGAACGTTCTGCGCTTGCTCAATGAGCCGACGGCAGCTGCCATTGCCTATGGTCTCGATCACGCGTCCGAAGGTGTCTATGCCGTGTATGACTTGGGCGGCGGCACATTCGACGTATCGATTCTGCGATTGACGCAAGGCGTGTTCGAAGTGATCGCCACCGGTGGCGACACCGCTCTGGGCGGCGACGATTTCGATACTTTGATCGTGCAGGCCGTGTGTGCAACGGCCGGTGTGGCACTCGATACCTTGTCGCGTGAACATCACCGCGCGCTGCGCGTCGCGGCTCGGGTCGCGCGCGAAGCCCTGTCCGATTCGGACAGCGCCGTGGTCGAAGCGCAGTTGGGCGAGGGCATGGTCGTGAGTGCGGCGTTGAGTCGCGCCGATTTCGAACGTCTGGCTCAGCCGCTGCTCGAGAAAACTTTGGATCGCGCGCGCCAGACGCTGCGCGATGCGGGATTGAAACCCGCAGATGTGAAGGGCGTGGTCATGGTGGGTGGTGCCACCCGCATGCCGATCGTGCAGCGCGTCGTCGGCGATTTGTTCGGCACGCCGCCGCTGACCGATCTCAATCCGGATGAAGTGGTCGCCCTCGGCGCGGCGTTGCAGGCCAATTTGCTGGCGGGCAATCGTGCGCCGGGCGAGGATTGGCTGCTGCTCGACGTGACGCCGTTGTCGCTCGGTCTTGAAACGATGGGCGGTTTGGTCGAACGCGTCATCCCGCGCAACAGCACGATCCCGGTGGCGCGCGCGCAAGAATTCACGACATTCAAAGACGGCCAGAGTGCCATGAGCATTCACGTGCTGCAGGGCGAGCGCGATCTGGTGAGTGCCTGCCGCTCGTTGGCCCGCTTCGAACTTCGCGATATTCCGCCGATGGTGGCAGGTGCGGCCCGCATTCGCGTCACGTTCCAGGTGGATGCCGATGGCCTGCTCAACGTCACGGCGCGTGAAGAAAGCACCGGCGTGGAAGCGGCCGTCACGGTCAAGCCTTCGTACGGCCTGTCCGACGACGAAGTGGCGACGATGTTGGCCGACAGCGTGTCTCAGGCCGATAGCGACGCCGTGGCGCGCATGTTGCGCGAGCAGCAAGTCGAGGCCCGACAACTGGTCGAATCCGTGGGTGCGGCCTTGGCCAAGGATGCCGATTTGCTGGACGCCGATGAACGGCAAGCGATCGATGCCGCGCTGGCTACGGCTACGGCTGCCCAAACCGCTGAAGACGCCGACGTCGTGCGGGCTGCCGTAAAGGCGCTGTCCGACAGCACCGAACTCTTCGCCGAGCGGCGCATGGACCGCAGTATCCGGTCCGCGCTCGCCGGCCGTAAACTTGATGAACTGGCTTGATTCCGCTGTATGCCTAAACTGACTATCCTCCCGCATCCCGACGTTTGCCCCGAGGGCAAAGTCATCGAAAACGCGCCTGTGGGCGTGTCGATCTGTCGCATCATGCTCGACAATCACGTCGAACTCGAGCATGCCTGCGAACTCTCGTGTGCATGCACGACATGCCATGTGGTGGTGCGCGAAGGCTACGGCTCGCTGGAAGACGCGACCGATGACGAAGAAGATATGCTGGACAAGGCTTGGGGCCTGTCGCCCACGTCGCGTTTATCCTGTCAGGCCAAGGTTGCGCAGCAAGACATCACGATTGAAATTCCCCGCTATACGATCAACCACGCGAAGGAAAATCACTGATGAAATGGGTCGACACGCTTGAGATCGCCGAGACGCTCGACGAGACGCATCCGGATATCGATCCGGCGATCATTCGTTTCACGCAATTGCGTGAGCTGGTAATGGCCTTGCCCGGCTTCGACGACGATGCCGCCCGCTGTGGCGAACGCATCCTGGAAGCGATCCAGCAAGCCTGGATCGACGAGCGCGCCTGAGGGCACCATCGCTTGGGGTGAGCTTGCTCCCGTTGTAGGCCGCGCCTGATGCAGGTTCGTCACCCGGGTACCGGCACCATCCCGCACTTGCCCCTCAGGGTTTGGAACTCGCCTCCAGGTACTTGCCCTCGCGTTTGGACCACTGGAATATTTTCTCGACGTCTCGGTCTCCCTTTTGGGTGACGCGAAGATCGTAATACCCGTCGGTTTTGCGTTTGGTGATGGCGAGGACGTTTTCGTCCGTCTCGATCGAGTGGTCGCGCGTGCCGTCCTTGTTCCATCCCCCAGCGATATCGTAATTGGCGTACATGGGCTCAGCCAGAACGACGGCCAGGCGGTTCGTTTCGATCTTGAACAGATAGAGCGCATTGAACAATGCACCGCCGCCGGCAAACGATTCAGACCACCCCCCGCGCAAACCGAAAGCGTATTCGTCGTCGGCAATACGGTAAGGGGCCAGATCGAATTTACGCCAATGGCTGGGCAGGACACGACTGTCGGGTGCCTCTTCAGCATCTACCGGCGCGGTCAGCATGCTGCGCGACCAATCGGTCTTGAGCGTGATGGCGCCGCTGGCTGCGACCAACGTTGGCGCGCCGCCCGCTTTGCGCTCGACGACGCCCACATATGCCACCGGCAATGTTTGCTCGGTCACGCCGGGCCCTGCAGTCTGCGGGCCGCAGTCGGGCGTTTTCGAGATCAGCGCGCGGTCTTCGGCGGCGCACACAATCACTACAAAGCTGTCCGCGCGACGCGGCCATGGTTTGGCGCCCACCAGCGTCACCCGTGTCGGGTCACCCATCGGCATCACCAGTCCAACGAGTGTGTCGGCGTCCAATCCCGCGGGCAGGGTAACGCCCAGGCCATCCTGCTTGGGATCGATCGGCTTGGGTGGCACGGGTGCCGCGAAGGCGCCGCTAGCCGCAGCAAACGTCATGACGCACACAAGCATCACTGTCGTGCATAGACGAGACAGCCTTGTTCGCAAGTGCGGCCTCGAATGGGGAAACATCGAACTGATCGTCGGGTGAGTTGAGCGGTCGATAGCCGTCATGGTGTGTCCATAAGAGGTGTGTAGTGCGCTGCGCAAAAATGTAGCGCACCCACCCGTCCGATCGCCCGCCTGTAACAAGCCAAGCGGGAAATTACTCGGCTGTCACATAACGCCCTTGCTGCGCCGACCATTTGCGCGTCTTGGTGTGTTTGTCGCCCTTCATTTTGATGCGAATGTCGTAGTAACCCGCCGTCTTCGAATTCAACATCGACAACACGTTCTCCTCGTCCTGGACCTCGCGCTCGCTACGACGGCTTGTGCCTGGGTCAGCAGCCATATTCCGGTAAGCCGTCATGGGCTCCGCCAGGATAACGGCCAGGCGATCGCCCTGGATGGCAAACAAATACAGCGCACTGAAGGTGGCCATGCCCCCGGCAAACGGCTCGCTCCAGCCGGACCGCAAACCGAAGGCGTATTGCGCATCGCTGATCTTGTAGGCGGCGAGATCGAATTGATCCCATTGCTGTGGCAGAAGCGGCACGCCGCGCGCGAAGTCGGGACTCGACGGCGTCAGCGTGAGATTGGCGTCATCCCATGCCGCCTGGGTGTCGATTGCACCGCTGGCAGCAACCAATGCAGGCGCTTGATCGGGCGCGCGTTCCACCACACCCACATACGCCGTGGGCGACACCATCGTGGCATTGCTCGGGTCGATCGTCTGGCTGCAATTGGGCGACGCAGAGGCGGGCGTATTGCCGGGCGCCGCACATACGAGCACTACATAACTGTTTGCGCGGCGCGGCCACGGTTTGGCGCCAACGAGTGTGACGCGAGCGGGGTCAACGTTCGGGGCAACGAGCTTGATCAATGTGGCGCGGTCGAGGCCCTCGGGCAAGGCAACACCCAGGGAGGCGGCGGCCGGTTTGGCAGCGCGTGCAGCCGTTGCAGGGGGGGATGATGCGGCGACTTGCACAGGTGCAACATGAACAGGTGCCCCATGAACCGGTGCCGGTTGAGTAGGCGGCGCTTGAGTTGATGCCGCGTGAGCGGTTGCCGCCGCCGCGCACAGAGCGAGTGTGGCGGCAAGGGTGGTGGGGGTAAAGCGGTACAACATTCTAGTATTCCAGGTTTCCGCGCAGTTCATCGAAGGGGATCATGACATGGGTCCGATAGGCATCGCGCTCGCGCAAGCGGTCATACCATGCCTCGACATGAGGCAGTTGGGGGCGTTCAATATCGAGTTCGTGATAGCGAAACAGCGCGGTACCCACCGCGATGTCGGCGAGCGTGAGCGCATCGCCGGTCAGATACGGGTGCTTGGCCAGTTCGGTGTCCAGCAGCCGAAAAAGCGTTGCGCATTGAGCCAGGCTGCGTTCGATGGCGGGCCAATCGCGCTGGGCTTCAGGGGTGCGATAGAACCCCCAGAACACACCTGTTAGAAACGCGGGTTGCAACGCACTTTGCGTCCAGTCCATCCAGCGATCTGCGCGCGACTGAATGGCGGGGTCGTTTGACCAGAGGGTGTGGCAGTGCGCGGCCGGCGAAGCAGGGTAAGCAGCGGAGGCATCCAAGGTGGTCGAAGTATGGGAAGCATCTGAGGCACCCACCACATCCGAGGCATCGGCCGCCGTGCGCATCGCCGTCGCACGGGCCTCCACGGTGTTCGACGCCGTGCCGCAGTACTTTGCCGCCAGGTAACGCAGGATGGCGTGCGATTCCCACACCGTGGTGCCATCGGTATCCCGCAATACCGGAATTTTGCCGTTTGGATTCATGGCGAGAAACTCGGGCGTATCCAGACCGCCAAAGCGGCCGCCGGCGTCAATGTGGTGGTGCGGAATGCCCAGCTCAGCGACGAGCCAAAGCACTTTTTGAACATTGAATGAACTACGGCGTCCCCATATTTGCATCATGTGATCGTCTCCTTTGTTTGGCGGCGCAACGAAATTGACTTCGTTCGGCACGCCCCGTTAGCCTAAATGACGGTGAAACGCCGCAGCCATTGCCACCGGTATGCCAGCGACTAGCGTAATCGCAATCGCATGAAAAAACCCCAATCGCTCGAACGGGTGTTCAAGCGTTGGGGTCATCGCAGATCGAGAGGGGCGCCTCGCGGCCGGACCGGCAATCGATCCAGCGCTTGACGAACTCAGTCTTCGCGGCGCAGGTGCGGGAACAGGATCACGTCGCGAATCGTGGGGCTGTCGGTGAGCAGCATGATCAGGCGATCGATGCCGATACCGCAACCGCCCGTCGGGGGCATGCCGTACTCAAGGGCGCGAATGTAGTCGGCATCGAAAAACATCGCTTCTTCGTCGCCGGCATCCTTGGCGGCGACCTGCGCCTGGAAGCGTTGCGCCTGGTCTTCGGGGTCATTCAACTCCGAGAAGCCATTGGCGATTTCACGGCCGGTGATGAAGAGCTCGAAGCGCTCGGTGATGCCTTCGCGCGTGTCGGACGCGCGTGCAAGCGGCGACACTTCGGCGGGGTAGTCGATGATGTAGGTTGGGTTCCACAACTGGCCCTCCGCCGTCTCTTCGAAGAGCGCCAATTGCAGTGCACCCAAACCGGCGCGGCTCAGCACCGGGCCCGTGACGTGTGCGCCGAGCTTCTTGAGCTCGGCCCGCACGAACGTCTCGTCGTCGAGCTGGTCCTGCGTGTAATGCGGCGCATATTTGAGAATGGCGCCACAGATGGTGAGGCGCTCGAACGGCGCCGCCAGATCGACTTCGCGGCCCTGATAGGTGAGGGTGGCGGTGCCGCAGGCGGCAATGGCCGCCTGGCGCAGCACGTTCTCGGTGAAGTCCATCAGCCAATGGTAGTCCGCGTAGGCCGCGTAAAACTCCATCATCGTGAATTCGGGATTGTGCCGCGTGCTCACGCCTTCGTTGCGGAAGTTGCGGTTGATCTCGAACACGCGATCGAAACCGCCCACGATCAGGCGCTTCAGATACAGCTCGGGCGCAATGCGCAGGAACATCTGCATGTCCAGCGCATTGTGGTGCGTGGTGAACGGCTTGGCTGCCGCGCCGCCGGGGATCGGGTGCAGCATGGGCGTTTCGACTTCGACGAAGCGCGCATCCAGCATGAACTGGCGCACGGCGCCGATCGCCTTGCTGCGCATTTCGAACGTCTTGCGCGTCGATTCGGTCATGATGAGGTCGACGTAGCGCTGGCGGTAGCGCAGCTCCTGATCGGCCACACCATGAAACTTGTCGGGCAAGGGGCGCAGCGACTTCGACAGCAGGCGCGCCGTGGACGCGTGTACCGAGAGCTCACCTTTGTTGGTCTTGAAGACTTTGCCGACGACGGCGACGATATCGCCCAGATCCCACTGCTTGAAGGCCGTGTAGGCATCTTCGCCCAATGAGCCGCGATCCACATAGATCTGAATGCGGCCGCTGCCGTCCTGCAGGGTGGCGAAGCTGGCTTTTCCCATCACGCGCTTGAGCATCACGCGGCCGGCGATACGCACTTCGATGCCGGCGTCGGCCAGATCTTGTTGTTCGCGTTCGCCATATTGCGCATGCAACGCGGCGCTTTGCGTGTCGGGGGTGAAGTCGTTCGGGAACGCCACACCCGCTTCGCGCAGTTTGCTCAGTTTGACGCGGCGCTCGGCGATCAGGCGGTTTTCATCCGGTGCGGCGGGGGAGGACGTTTGGTCGGTCATGTCAGGCGGAATCAATAATTACGAATGTCGTCGATTTCGGTCTGGCCGAAGTCGTCGCGTTGCAGGTAGGCGTGGATGCTTGCAGCCACGTTGGCGGGCGATGCAAGCTGGCCCTTGTCTTTCATGCCCTGAAACTGGGCCACCGCCGGGAAGTGCGCGGGGTCGGACGCGCGGATGGCGCCTTGCATGTCGGTATCGACCACGCCCGGTGCGAGCGCCACGGCAGTCACGCCATGGGTGTCGCGCTCGGTATTCACAGTGCGAGTAAACATGTCCAGTGCGGCCTTGGTGGCGCAGTACACGCCCCAGCCGGCCTTGGCGTTGCGGCCGGCACCGGAAGAAATGTTGAGCAGGCGCCCTTGCGCCTGGCGGCCGGTCATCGCGCGCAGAAATGCAGCCGACAGCAGGATCACCGCGTTGACGTTGATGTCGAATGCGGTGCGCAGCGCGGCCGGATCGCCCAGACCGGCGATCGTGGAAATGGGCGCCACGGTACCGGCATTGTTGATCAGCCAGTAGCGTTTGGCGCCCGCCGGCATGGCGGGAAACAGAATATCGGCTTGCACGGCGGTGTCGTCGAGATCGGCCAGATCGACCGCGACCTGTTGCAGCACACCGCCTTTGGCCGCGACATCCGCTTCGAGGGCGGGATCCGGCTTGCGCAGCAGGGCGATGATCTTCGTGCGTGGCGCGGCCAGATCGCGTGCCAGGGCGGCGCCCAGGCCGCGCGAGGCGCCGGTCAAAACGATCACGGTATCGAATGCGGTGTCAGTCATGTCGCGTCGCAAAGTGAGCCGCCGCGCGCCAGGCGCGCAGCCGCCGGCGTCAAACGCCTTGTTTCAGGCTGGCCTGGATGAATGGATCGAGATCGCCGTCCAGCACCTTCTGGGTGTTGGAAATTTCGACGTTGGTGCGCAAATCCTTGATACGGCTTTGATCGAGCACGTACGAGCGAATCTGGTGACCCCAGCCCACGTCGGTCTTGGCGTCTTCCATCTTCTGCTGTTCGGCCATGCGGTTACGCATTTCGAGTTCGAACAGGCGCGACTTCAACATCTGCATGGCTTCGGCGCGGTTGCGGTGCTGCGAACGGTCGTTCTGGCACTGGACCACAATCCCGGTGGGGGCGTGCGTGATCCGCACGGCCGAGTCGGTTTTGTTGATGTGCTGACCGCCGGCGCCGCTGGCCCGGTAGGTATCCACGCGCAAATCGGCCGGATTGACCTCGATCTCGATGGAGTCGTCGACTTCCGGATACACGAAAACGCTGGCAAACGACGTGTGGCGACCGCCCGACGAATCGAACGGGCTCTTGCGCACGAGGCGGTGCACGCCGGACTCGGTGCGCAGAAAACCGAAGGCGTATTCGCCTTCGATTTTGATCGTGGCCGACTTGAGGCCCGCGACTTCACCTTCCGATTCTTCCAGCACTTCGGTTTTGAAACCCTTGCGCTCGCAATAGCGGAGATACTGACGCAACAGCATCGACGCCCAGTCCTGGGCTTCGGTGCCGCCGGCACCCGCTTGAATGTCGAGGAAGCAGTTCAGCGGATCGGCCGGGTTGTTGAACATCCGGCGGAACTCGAGCCCTTCGATCTTTTCACCGAAAACGGCCGCATCTTCCTCGATCGCGATGAGCGTGGCGTCATCGTCGTCGGCGGCGGCCATCTCGAAGAGTTCGGTGGCGTCGGCCACGCCGCTGGCGATGGTCGTCAGCGCCTCCACCACATCATCGAGGGATTTTTTCTCGCGGCCCAGTTCCTGGGCGTGCTTGGGGTCGTTCCAGACCTCGGCGCTTTCTAATTCGGCGTTGACGACGTGCAAACGTTCAGTTTTGGCATCGTAGTCAAAGATACCTCCGTAGAGCCTGTTCGCGCTCGGCGTAATCGGCGAGTTTGGCTGCGAGCTGGTTCTGACGTTCGGCTTCCATGGCGATCCTAGTGCTTGGTCTTGGGTAACCCAGCATTCTAACGCGTCCTTACCCCTTAGGGGGCAGGCGGGCCGGCGTGTTCAACCACCAGTTGCACCGAGACCACCCCGTTCCAGACGTTTTGTTCCAGGCGGTACGCCACATCGACTTCTTCCGGTAAGGATTGGTCGTGTCCGAACCAGATCGCGTCGAAGCGCTGCGTGCCGCGTTCCAGCGACAGCTTCATGTGCTTGGCCCCCACCAGCCGCTGTTGGCGCACCACGAAGCGATCCATGAAGAGCGGGGCCATGAAGCCGGCGCCCCAAACTTGAGCCTGCAGCAGGGCCGCCGTCTCGGCATTGGCGTAGCCGGATTCCAGCGAGCCATCGGTTTCGATCAGCGGCTCGAAGGTGTCGCGGCCGGTGAGCTCGCGCACCGCGGCATCGAACGCCGGGCCGAAGCGGGCGAAATCGGCACCGTCCAGCGTGAGGCCGGCCGCCATGGCGTGGCCGCCGAATTTCTTGATCAGGTCGGGATGGCGCTTGGACACCAGATCGAGCGCATCGCGCAGGTGCACGTCGGGGATCGAGCGGCCCGAGCCGCGCAATTCGCCGTCGCCGGCGGGCGCGAAAGCCAGCGTCGGGCGCCAGTACTTCTCCTTCAACCGCGACGCCACCAGGCCCACGACGCCTTGATGCCACGTGTCGTCGAACACGCACACCGTTGCGCCGGGCGCGGCAGTCGCATCGGCCATGGTGGCCAGGGCTTGCTCGCGCATCGTGGTCTCGATGCTGCGCCGCTCGCGGTTCATCTCGTCGAGCTGACGGGCCAGCGCCAGCGCTTCGGCGTCGTCATCGGTGATCAGGCAATGGATGCCGATGCTCATGTCGGCCAGCCTGCCGGCCGCATTGACGCGGGGCCCGAGGGCGAAGCCGAGATCGAAGCTGTTGGCCGTGCGCGGCTCGCGCGAGGCCACGGCAAAGAGGGCGCGGATGCCGGGCTGCATCCGGCCGGCGCGCATCCGGTTCAGCCCCTGGGTGACCAGCAGGCGGTTATTGGCATCGAGTTTGACCACGTCGGCCACGGTGCCCAGGGCCACCAGATCGGCCAGGGCATCCAGGCGCGGGCCGCCGTCGGCCGGATAGACGCCACGACGGCGCAACTCGGCGCGCAGCGCCAGCATCGTATAGAAGATGACGCCCACACCCGCCAGATGCTTGGACAAAAATCCGCAGCCACGCTGGTTGGGATTGACGATGGCAAGCGCGTCCGGCAGGACGTCGCCCGGCAGGTGATGGTCGGTCACGACCACGTCGATCCCCGCGGCATTGGCCGCCGCGACGCCGTCCACACTGGCGATGCCATTGTCGACCGTCAAGATCATGTCGGGCTTGCCCGAGGCGTGACGCACCGCGAGTTGGATCACGGCCGGCGACAGTCCGTAGCCGGTTTCAAAGCGGTTGGGAACGAGGAAATCGACGACGGCACCCATGGACCTCAGCGCGCGCATGCCCACGGCGCAGGCCGTGGCGCCATCGCAGTCGTAGTCGGCCACGATCAAAATGCGGCGTTGGGCGGCAATCGCATCCGCGAGCACGGCAGCCGCATGCTCCACATGCGTCAAGCCGCTGGGCGGGATGAGCGAGGGCCATTGCAGCAGCGTTTCGTCAGGATGGGCCACGCCGCGCGCTGCCCACAAACGCGCCAGAAGCGGGTGGATGCCGGCGGATTGCAGGGCGCGAGCGGCGTCCCACGACGTGGCGCGGACGGTTAAACGGGGGGAGACCACCAGGCTTTCCAATCTTTTTTAGGCAACGGCAGCCAGCGGCGCCAGAAACCATCGGGGTTTACAGTAAGACGCACCGAGCGGTCCGTGCCCAGCAGCAACAAATCCGAGGGCTGATCCTCGGCGGCGAGCGCGGCGAAAACGGTGGCGTCGAGTTCGGCCAGTGCGTCCAGCCAGGCGGCCCAGTCGCCCGCGCGATGCGGCCGGTCGAGCGCGTCGATGACACGCACGTCTTCGTCCGTCACGGGCTTGGCATCCCAGGCATGGGCGCCGCCATACAGCCACAGGCCATTGACCGGCGGCAGACCGCGTTCGGCGCGGGCGTCGTTCACAGGCAACTCGTGCCACGCCATCTGAATATCGTTGAGCAACCGGCGCCAGGGCCGAAAACCGGCGTCCGTCTGCCACCAGGCCGATAGCGGGTGCCCGGCCACGGCGTCGGGGGTGCCGCTGCGTGGCGTGAGGCCGTCCGGCAAGTGCACACGCCAGCGCTGGGGCGAAAGAGGTGTCATCCGGAAATCCGAATCGGCGATGGCGGGCTCGGCGGCGCGCCAGAGCAAGTTGGACTCATCGGCGGTCAAGCCCATGGCATCGGGCGGCAGCAAGACGACCTGATCCGAACCGAGGGCCAGATGCACGAGCTCTGCCAGCCACACTGGCTCAGGATCCCCGGCCGCGGCTTGCGCGCGCAGCGGACCCATGCCGGCACCGTAGGGTTGACCGGGCGCCGGGCTGAAACCCGCGCGGCGCAGTTGCCAGGCTTCGAATGCCGTGCAGCCTTCGCGCGCAGGATCCAGCGTTTCGGCTGTGGCGCGCGCCGCTGGCAACCAGGCGTGCAGCGTGGGGGCGCGGGTAGCGACCCAGGATGCGAGTTCGGCCGCATAGGGGGCGGGCGGCAAGGCGCCGGGCAGGACAATGAGCATGTCGGCGATTGTAGTCGCGTCGGCAGGGCACCGAATGTCGCGTTGAGGGCACCAGCAATTTTGCCGGTTAATGCCATAATGCGCGGGTGCTGAAAATACCCTACGAACTCTGGATCGGTGCCCGCTATGCGGGCATGGCGCGTATCCGTCAACGTCGCGGACGCCGCGACGGTTTCATCTCATTCATCGCGGCCAGTTCCATGGCCGGTATCGGCCTGGGCGTCGCGGCGCTCATTGTCGTGCTTTCGGTGATGAATGGGTTTCAAAAAGAAGTGCGTGATCGCATGCTGTCGGTCCTGCCGCACATCGAGCTTTATGTGCCGGGCAACGCGCCGGAGACCATTCTCGCGCAGTGGAAAACCATTGCCGATGCCGCCAGCCGCAATCCGGAGGTGCGCGCCGCAGCCCCCTTCGTGGCGGCGCAGGGCATGGTCGTACGCGGCCAGGCGCTGCGAGGCGTGCAGGTTCGAGGCATCGACCCCGCTACCGAAACCAATGTGTCGGACGTCGCCAAGCAAATGGTTGAGGGCCAACTCACCGATCTGAAACCCGGCGAATTTGGGGTGGTGGTGGGCCGCGATCTGGCCAACGACATGGGCGTGAAAGTGGGCGACACCGTCTTGATGCTGGCGCCGCAGGCGTCCGTCAGCCCGGCCGGCTTTGCGCCCCGCATGCGTCAATTCACGATCAAGGGCATATTTTCGTCCGGCCACTACGAATACGATTCGTCGCTCGCCTTCGTCGATGCTGAAGACGCGGCGCGCGTATTCCGCGACAGCGGCACGGCGGGTGTGCGGTTGCGCATCGCGGATATGCAGCAGGCCCCGCAAGTGGCCAACCAACTGACGGCGATCCTGCCGCGCTCGGTGATCGCCAGCGATTGGTCGCGCAATAACCGCACCTGGTTCGCGGCCGTGCAAACCGAGAAGCGCATGATGTTCCTGATTCTGGCGCTGATTGTGGCCGTGGCCGCGTTCAATCTGCTGTCGTCGCTGGTGATGGCCGTGAAGGATAAGCAGTCCGACATCGCCATCTTGCGCACGCTGGGTGCGGGTCCGGGCGAGATTGCGCGGATCTTTCTGGTGCAGGGCGCCCTGATCGGTGTGATCGGAACCTTGTTGGGGGTGGGCGGTGGCATGCTGATCGCATTCAACATCGACGTGATCGTGCCGTTCATTGAACGTTTGTTCGGCGTGCATTTCCTGCCGCGCGAGATCTATTTCATCAGCGCGTTGCCGTCCGATCCGCGCATGGCCGATATCGTTACGATCGGTGTCACCTCGCTGGTGCTGTCGTTGCTGGCCACGTTGTACCCGAGCTGGCGCGCGTCGCGCCTCCAACCTGCCCAGGTGCTGCGTCATGACTGAATTTAACGCTATTTCTGCCGCAGGCGCCGCCCCGGCTGCCTCGTCCCGCGCAGGCGCACCGGCTGCGCTTTTGGCGACCAATCTCGTCAAGTATTACGACGACGGCGCCAATCGCATCGATGTCCTGCGTGACGTGAGCTTTTCCGTCGAGCAGGGTGAAATGGTTGCCATCGTGGGCGCCTCGGGATCCGGGAAAAGCACGTTGCTGCATATCCTGGGCTTGCTCGATGTGCCCACCAGCGGCTCGGTCACGGTGGCCGGGGAAAGCGCGGAAGGGCTTTCCGAAAGCAAGAAAAGCGCACTGCGCAATCGCAGCCTCGGCTTCGTTTATCAGTTTCACCATCTGCTGGCTGAATTTTCGGCGCTCGATAATGTGGCCATGCCGCTGATCGTGCGCCGCGAGTCGCGCAGCGTGGCGCGCGAACGTGCGCGCGAGGTGTTGGGCCTGGTCGGTCTGGCAAATCGTGCCGATCACTATCCGGGCCAGCTCTCCGGCGGCGAACGCCAACGGGTCGCCCTGGCGCGGGCGTTGGTCACCCGGCCTGCCTGCGTGCTGGCCGACGAACCCACCGGTAACCTGGATCGCAACACGGCCCAGGCCATGTTCGAATTGCTGTCGCGGGTCAACCAGGAATCCGGCACTGCATTTGCCATCGTCACGCACGATCCCGTGCTGGCGCAGCGGGCCGACCGTCAGCTCGTCATGGAGGGCGGCCGCCTCGTCAGCGGCTGACGGTTGCATGGCGATCGACACCCACTGCCATCTGGACGCGTCTGAGTTCGACGCGGATCGCGGCAGCGTGATCGCCAACGCCCAAGCCGCCGGAGTGCGCGCCATCGTCATCCCGGCGATCGCGCGCAGCAACTTCGATACGGTGCGCGATCTCGCCCATTCCTTTCCCGAGGGCTATTACGCGCTTGGCATTCATCCGCTTTTCGTGCGCCAGTCGGTCGAGGCCGACCTCGCACATTTGCGCGACGCGCTGGCGGCGTCCATGGCCGACCCCCGGTTGGTCGCGATCGGCGAGATAGGACTGGATTTTTTCGTCAAAGATATCGCCAGCGGCGAAGCGCGCGAGCGGCAGGAGTTTTTCTACGTCGAACAGCTCAAGCTGGCGCTCGAATTCGACCTGCCCGTGCTGTTGCACGTCCGGCGCTCGCAAGACATTCTGCTTAAATATCTCCGCCGGTTGAAACGCTCGCCGGGCGGCATCGCCCATGCCTTCAATGGCAGCGATCAACAGGCGCGCGCCTTTCTCGATCTGGGGTTCGCGCTCGGCATTGGCGGCGCGATGACGTTTACGCGGGCCTTGCAGATTCGGCGGCACGCTTCAGACGTGAGCCTCGATTCGCTGGTGCTCGAAACCGATTCGCCGGATATTCCGCCTGCCTGGTTGCAAGCGCCCGACTTGCGCAATTCGCCGGCGCAGATTCCCCGCATCGGCGCCAGTCTGGCTGAACTGCGCGGCGAGGCGACCGCGGCCGTGATCGATGCGACCACGGCCACGGCGTGCAGGGTGTTGCCCCGTCTGGGACAGGCCTTGTCGGGAATCGCCAGCGCAGCTTTAGATCAAAACTCCTGAGCGGTGGGGCGCAGGACGATTTCGTTGATATCGACGTCGTTCGGCTGCTGGATCGCATACACGATGGCGCGCGCCACTGAATCGGACGAGATCTCGTTGGCCTTGTAAAACGCTTGAACGCCCTGCACGGTTTCGGGGTCGGTGCTGCCTTGCTTGAGTTCCGACTCGATCGCACCCGGAGAAATAATCGTGGTGCGCACACCGGCAGGCGCTTCGCTGCGCAGGCCTTCCGAGATCGCGCGAACGGCAAACTTGGTGGCGCTATACACCGTGCCGATCGGCGAGAACACCTTTACGCCGGCCACCGATGCAATATTGATGATGTGCCCCGATTGTTGATCGCGCATGCCGGGCAGCACGGCCGCGATGCCGTACAACACGCCCTTGATGTTGACATCGATCATGCGGTCCCATTCGTCCACCATGGTTTTTTCCATGGGCGCCAGGGGCATGATGCCGGCATTGTTGACGAGCACATCGATGCGGCCAAAGCGCTCGCGTCCGGCTGCGACCAGTGCGTCGACGTCCTGGCGTTTGGCCACATCGGTTTTGACGGCGATCGCGTCCCCGCCAGCGGCGGTGATGTCACGCACCAATGCCTCCAGGCGGTCGGTGCGCCGTGCGCCCAACACCAGTTTCGCCCCGCGCTCGGCCAGCGCCCGTGCCGTATTTTCGCCCAGCCCGCTGCTCGCGCCGGTGATCACAACCACTTTGCCTGCAATATTGATATCGCGTTCCATGTTGAATCCTTTACTGAGTGTTTGATGTGTGGGTTCGATGGACGAATTCTGGCGGCATTCGATATTTCGGTAAATGGAATTGAAAGGAGTTTAGAATTCCAGAATCAGGAATTACTTTGTGTCTTGGCAGCCTGCTCGTTGCCTCTCATTGAAAGCGCACGCCCATGAATCGTCTTGAAACCTTGCGGGTCTTTTGCGCCGCAGCCGATGCGGTCAATTTCCGCGAAGCCGCCTCGCGGCTGGGCGTATCGCCGCAGGTGGTCACGCGTGCGGTGCGAGAACTCGAGTTGGCGCTGGGCGAGACGCTGTTTCACCGCAGCACGCGGGGCGTGCAATTGAGCTCCTTTGGTGCGCAGTTGGTGGTGCAGGCGCGGGCGGCGCTAAGTGGCGTGGATATGCTCTTTCCCGATCCTTCGGACGAGGGCGATCCCGGCTATCGCGGCGTCGTGCGCATTGCGGCACCCACGAGCGTGGGGCGGGGCTTCATGATGGATGTGCTCGCGCCACATTTACGGGCGCATGCCGGCTTGCGGCTGGATCTGCGGTTGTCCGACGCCTACGCCGATGTGGTGGACCAGCAGATCGATGTCGGCGTGCGCATCGGACAGATGCGCGACAGCCGCTTCGTGGCGCGACGGGCGTGCGATGTGCGCTTCTCGGTGGTAGGTGCACCCGCACTGATCGCGCGCGTTGGCGCACCAAAAACGATCGACGATCTGATGACGCGTCCGCTCACCGCGTTCATCGATGGCAACTCCGGGCGTGCCTGGCCGTGGATATTCAAAGGGGGCCGGCAACTGCTCCCGGCGGATCCTGCGTTCGTCACCGACGATCCGGTGGCCGAGGCGCAAGCGGTGGCGCATGGGCTGGGATTCGGTCAACTCCCCGACTACATCGCCATGCCCTACATTCGAGCGGGCCAGATGACGGCGGTGCTTGGGGCTCAGGCCCCCGAACCGTGGTCGTTGTATGTGTACCGGTCGCAGCGCACGCCGGTGCCGGCGCGCGTGCGGTTGGTGTTCGACGTGCTGATCGAGGCGTTTCGCAACGCCGAGAAGGCGCTGCGGGAAACGGCGGTGTCTACTGCCGCTTGACGATCAATATCTCGATCATTAACGATCATTAACGATCAATATCTCGATCAATATCTCGATCGAAATCAATCGACCTTGATATTTGCTTCCTTGATGACGGCGCCGTTGCGCTTGAGTTCCTGCTCGACGCGCGCCTTGAAAGCGTCGGCGTCGGCGAAGCTGGGGTCAAAGCCGAGTTCGCGCATTTTGGCTTGCGTATCTGCCTCGGCCATCATGTCCTGCACTTCACGCGTGAGGCGCTCGAGCACCGGTTTGGGGGTGCCTTTGGGCGCGGCGATGCCGTACCACGTTTGGAAGTCGTAGCCGGCGAGCTTGGCATCGCTGGCGGCGACGGTGGGTATGCCCGGCAACAACGTGGAGGGTTCGGCGCTGGTCAATGCCACGGCTTTGACCTTGCCGCCGCGGATTTGCGGAAGCGCCGCGACCAGCGTGTCGATCGAGAGCGGAATCTGATTGCCGATGAGATCCGTCATGGCCGGCGCGCTTCCGCGATAAGGAATGTGCACGAGCTTCGCACCGCTGCGTTGGGCAAGCGATTCACCTGCCAGATGCGGTGTGGAGGCGGTGCCGAACGACCCGAAATTCAACGGTTGCTTGGCGGACTCGCGCACGATGTCGCCAACGCTCGTCAAACCGGTTTGCGTATTCGTCAGTATGACGAACGGCGCGCTGCCAGCGATGGCGATGTAGTCGTAGCTCTCGATCGGGTCGTAGCCCAGGTTGGCATACAGCAGCGAATTGCTGGTGAACGTGGGTGCTCCCGTAATCATCACGGTGTAGCCATCGGGTTTGGCGCGCGCAACGGCCTGCGCGCCAATGCCGGTGTTGGCGCCGGGCTTGTTTTCGATGACCACCGGCTGCTTCAGACGTTCGCCCAGCTTGACGGCAAACAGGCGCGCGATCACGTCGGTGGAACCGCCCGGCGGAAACGGCACCACCATGGTGATCGGCTGTGCGGGCCATGCGGATTGGGCCTGAACGGCCAACGGACTGGCGGCCACGCCGAGGGCGGCGAGACTAAAAGCTAACTGCTTGAACATCTGAAACTCCGGGAAGCGCTTGAAAGATAAAAGAGAGGATCGCGGCCAGCCGACGCGTGTCGGCTGTTCTGAATCAGGCGATCACGTTGCGCCGATATAGGCGGGTGCCCGGCGCCAGTGCTGGGTGGCCTGTTCGAACGCATGGGCGAGTTGAAGGACGCCCCATTCATCGCGGAAGCGGCCAACGATTTGAATGCCGATCGGCAAACCGTCGGCCGTGAAGCCGCACGGCACCGAGATCGCGGGATGACCGGTCAACGACAGGTAATAGCCTGACCGCATCCAGTCGATGTAGTTGTGCATCGCGGTGCCGTCAATGTCGCGCACGTAGGGTTCATCGGCCGGGAAGGGCGGCACCTGGCTGACCAGGCCGATCGCGAATTCGTAAGTCTGCATAAATGTGTGCATGCGGCCGAAAAGCGCTACGCGTTCGCGCTCGGCGCGAATGACCGCTTCGGCCGATTGCTGCAGGCCAAGTTCGATGTTCCAGATCACCGTGTCTTTCATTTGATCGCGATGCTTTTTGAGCGTCTCGCCATGGCCTTGCGCAAAGATCTGCGCGCGCAATGCATGAAAGGCGGCATCGGCCTCACCGAAGTCAGGGCAGGCGTCGTCAACCTTGGCGCCCAAGCTGTCAAACACCGAGCGTTGCGCGTCGATGACGGCCGTTGCAGCTGGATCGGCGGGCAGGCCGCCCCAGGTCGGCGCCCACGCGATGCGCGTGCCGTTGAAGTCGCGGTCGAGGCGTCCGAGAAAACGCGCGGGATCCTGATCGATGGACAGCGGATCGCGCGCATCCGGTCCCGACAACGCAGCCAGCATCAGGGCGGCGTCGCCCACCGTACGCGCCATCGGCCCGGCGACGGTCAGTGTGTTGTACGCGCCGGCGTTGGGCCATTGCGGGACACGTCCCGGTGACGGGCGCAAGCCCACCACGTTGCAGAAGCTGGCGGGGTTGCGCAGCGATCCGCCCATGTCGGTCCCGTCGGCCAAGGGCACCATCCGGCAGGCCAACGCCGCAGCCGATCCGCCGCTGCTGCCGCCCGCTGTTTTGTCGACGTCATAAGGATTGCGGGTGGGGCCGAATACCGGATTGAAGGTTTGCGAGCCGGCGCCGAACTCCGGCATATTGGTTTTGCCCAGCGTGATCGCACCGGCTGCGCGCTCGCGGGTGACGGGCAGGCTGTCTTGCGTTGGAACGAAGTCGTGAAAGAGCGGCGAGCCGTATGTGGTGCGCATGCCCGCCGTGAGAAAACAATCCTTATGCACCACTGGCAGGCCATGCAGCAGTCCGGTCGCCTGACCGGCGGCTTGCGCACGATCGGCGGCGCGGGCTTGCGCGCGGGCGCCGTCAGCATCGAGCGTGACGATCGCGTTGACGGGCGCGTTGCGCACGTCGATGCTGGTCAAGTGGGCGTCGACCAGCTCCAAGGCACTCAGGTGACCTTGCGATATCTCCTGCCGCATCTGCAATGCGGTCATTTCACAAATAGCCTGCCAGCTCATTTTATTTCCTTAATTGTATTGAATAGCAATACAAAGTACTGAATAATGAGCATCTTACGGGGTAATGGCGTGCTCTTCTATCCGGGGAACTACGCACCTCGACAATGACAAGCGAATGCGAGATGGCGACGAATCCAAAGAAACCTGACCGATCGCCCCGACCCGGCGTGCCGGTTACCGCGGCAACCGGTTCAGCAACCCATTCCTCGGGCGATCGCTCGACCGATTCCCTGGGCGATATCCCAGCCAACGACGCCGGGAACGCGGCTTCGGCCGCGCGTGCCGCCGATCCGCTTTTCGTGGGCTCGCTGGAAAAAGGCATGCGGGTGCTGCAGGCCTTTGGCGCCCTGCACGACACGTTGGGATTGACCGACCTCGCCGCGCTCACCGGGATGGGGAAAAGCGCCGCCCAACGCTTCGCGCATACCTGGGAGCAATTGGGTTACCTGGAAAAAGATGCGCGATCGCGCCGCTTCCGGCTGGCGCCCAAAGTGATCGAGCTTGGCTATTTCTTCTTGCGCAATGACGATCTGGTTGCTGTGGCGGCGCCGCACTTGGTGGCGTTGCGTGAGCGGTGCGACGTGGCCGTCAATTTGAGCGTGCGGCTGGGCGCGGACATGATTTATCTGTTGCGCCTGCCCAGTCGCCAATTGACGCTTTCCGAGATGTTGCCCGGGCGGCGCATGCCGGCATGGTGCAACAGCGCCGGCCGCATGCTGCTTGCGCAATTGAGCGACGATGACCTGCAGGCGTTGCTGGCGGCATCGCACATCGAAGCGTATACCGCACGTACGGAAACGGATCGTGCAGCGCTCGCCGCCACGATTCGGCAGGCGCGGATGGACGGCTACGCGTTGGCGGAAGATCAGGTGTTGCTCAATCAAACTGGCGCCGCCGTCATCGTCAAGGGCAGCACACAACGACCCCTGGCCGCGATCAGCGCATCGGCTGCGGCCAGCGACTATCCGGCCGAGCGCATGGTGCGTGAAGTGGTGCCGCAGCTGTTAAGCGCGGCCAACGCGATCGCACGCGGGTAAGCGCGGGGATGCGTCGGCTTGAGCAGGCGGTTTCGTCACCGCCCAAAATAGCCACGCCATCCCGCTGAGGGTTGCACCCAGTGCGCAGACGGCAGACCAGCCGCCGTGCGCGAACGTCCAGGTCGACGCCATGGCGCCGGCGCCGCTGCCCACGGCGTAAAAGAGCATGTAGCCGCCGATCAGCCGGCTGTGCGCGTCACTGCCCGACCGCAGGATCATGCTCTGATTGGTCACATGAATCGCTTGTCCAGCCAGATCGAGCGCCAGCACGCCGAGCACGAGCGCCCACAGCGACACGGGTGCGAAATAAAGCGGTACCCACGACGCCGTCAACAGCAGCAGGGCGAGGAGGCTGACCGCCTGCGCATGCCCGCGGTCGGCCCATGAACCGGCGCGCACGGCACCCAGCGCGCCGGCCGCACCCACCAGTCCGAACGCACCGATGGCGGTGTGCGACAGCCCATGTGGCGGCGCGCTTAGCAGGAGCACCATCCCGCTCCAGAACACACCGAACGCGGCAAACATCAGCATGGCGATCACGCCGCGCACGCGCAGCACGCGATCGCGCGCAAGCAAGGTAAACATCGACAGCACAAGTTGCGGATACGGCAGCGATCGCGGTGGCATCGTTTGCATCGGCAGGCATCGCCCGAGGATGAGCGCCAGCACGATCATCAATGCCGCAGAGGTGGCATAGACCATTCGCCAACTCGCCAGATCGGCAATGCCGCCTGCGAGCACGCGTGCGAGCAGCAGTCCCATCACCACGCCGCCTTGGGCCGCGCCTACCACGCGACCGCGCTCGGCCGCCGACGTTGCCGTGGCGGCATAAGCGATCAGCCCCTGGGTCATCGCCGTGCCCAGCAGGCCGACGCACAGCATGCCGATCAGCAATTGCACGGCGGTCTGTGCGGCGCTGACGCCGGCCAATGCTGCCACCAGCGCGGCCATCTGGGCCAGCATCAATCTCCGTCGAGGCAGGCGATCGCCCAGCGGCACGAGGAAAACGAGCGCCATGCCGCTTCCAATCTGTGCCGCCGTGATCACGCTGCCGACCGCAGCCTCGGTCAGATCGAAGTCGTGGGCCAAGGCGTCGAGCAGCGGTTGCGCGTAATACACATTGGCCACCGACAGGGCGCATGCGCAGGCGATGAGCGTCACGAGGGGAGGCGACATGGCGCCGATTGAATCGCTTTCAGGGCGGCACGTTATCACGTCAATCCAGTTGCAAAATAAGACTGGTTGAAGTCTAGGCAGCTTGGTTTTAAAATGCAACTACTTTGTTGAATGTGCTGGGAGCGTTCCGTTTATGAGCAAACGCAAACCTCTGAAGAAAGATCCCTGTCCGGTTGCGCGCGCACTCGACGTCGTCGGCGACCGATGGTCGCTGCTGATCGTGCGCGATGCGTTCGACGGGATCAGCCGCTTCGGTGCGTTCCAAAAGAATCTGAATGTGGCGCGCAACATCCTCTCCGACCGGTTGAGCCGCCTGGTGGCCGACGGCATCTTTGCGGTACAGCCCGCATCCGATGGCACGTCCTATCCCGAGTACGTACTGACCGAGAAGGGGCGCGATTTGTTTGCCGTGGTGGTGACGCTGCGGCAGTGGGGCGAGGGATATTTGTTCGAGGCAGGCGAAGCCCATTCGCATTTGCGGGTGGCTGACGGCAGCACCTCTGTGGCCGAGGTACGGGTGCGCGGTGCCGATGGGCGGGCCCTGCTGCCGCAGGAAACCCGCGTCGAGAAAGTGGCGCCTACGACATAAGTCCAGGATCGACCGCAATCGCAATCTTGCCGATCAGGCCGTTGCTCGGACTTTCCAGACGGGCATGAGCGCGCGGCACGTCGGCCAGCGCATAAACGGCACCCACATGCGGGCGCAGTTGTCCCCGCTCGATCAACGCCGTCAACTCATCGAGCTTGCCGCGATTTTGCCGTGTGAAAATGAAGTGATAACTCGCGTTCTTGCCCCAGGCTTGAATCAGGTTTTGAGGCTGCGCAGTATCCACGATCGAGATCACGCGGCCAAGTTGCGCAAGGGCGTCCGGACTGCGCGACAACGCATTGCCACCGATGGTGTCGAACACGACATCGACGCCGCGGCCAGCGGTTTCGCGCATGATGGCATCGACGTAATCTTCCTTTTCGTAGTCGATCGTCACGTCGGCACCCAGGCCCTTCACGAACTCGGCGTTCGCGTCGCGCACGGTCGTGAAGACCCGTGCCCCGATGGCTTTTGCCAACTGGACCGCCACATGGCCGACGCCGCCCGCACCGCCGTGGATCAGAATGCTTTCGCCCACGCGCAGCCCCGCACGCACCACGAGTGCTTCCCACGCGGTGCCGCCAACCAGGCTCAGGCTTGCCGCTTCAAGATGGCTTAGCGAAGCCGGCTTTTTGGCGATGATGTTTTCGGCTGCAACGTGATATTCGGCATAACTTCCTTGCCCGTCGAAGATTTGCGGCGTGTACCACACCTCATCTCCAGGCGAGAAGGACGTCACGCCGGGCCCAACCGCTTCAACCACGCCCGACACGTCGTGTCCGGTAATGGCCGGGAGCTTCACCAGGTCGGGATAGTCGCCACGGCGAACCTGGAAATCCAGCGGGCTGATGGACGTGGCATGTACCCGCACAAGAACTTCGCCTGCGTGCGGGACTGGCTTGGGGACGTCACGCAGTTCGAACGAATCCGGGCCGCCAAATGACTTGAGAACGACTGCTTTCATGGTATTCCTCATTTCTGTAAAAAGGGATATCGAGAAATCTCGATATAAAAGGGCAAAAAAATCTACAGGTCTCGTCCGATGCGTTCGGCGAGTGCACTGATGGTTGCTTCATTCCGCTTGTAATACGTCCACTGGCCGATACGTCTGACTTCGACCAAACCGGCCCGTTGCAGCGTTGCAAGATAATCGGACACCGTCGACTGCGACAGTCCCACACCTTCTTGAATGCTGCTCACACACACGCCCACCGTATTGACGTCACCTTCATCCTGAGGAGGAAAGCTGTTGGCCGGATCCTTCAAACCCTTCAAGATTTCCAAGCGTGTGCGGTTGGAGAGGGCTTTGAATACTTCGAGTAAGTCCATAAGTCGATTATATCTGGATTTCCCGATATGTCAATAATTTGGCCGAAAGTCTGTTGCCGACTGCGTCCGGCGCCAACTGCGTCTGGTGCCAACGGCGATACGCCCCGCTTACGGATGCCGAATCGGTTTCGATCTCGGGCAAAGGTTGAAAATGAAACTGCCCCAGCCGTTTCGAGCTGAGGCAGTGACGCAAAGCCAGCGTTTGCGCGGCGATGCAGTTGGATGCCATGCATCGCATGCCGCGCGCTGCCCGCGCGTTTCAGCGCAGCGAGCAGCTTGGGCGACGCGTCTTAACGCAGGTTTGGCAGCGTGACGCGTACCACGTCTTCCTTCGCGTCTTTCGGCTTGTCCTTGTTGTTCTTGACCGTCACGTACAACACGTTGCGGCCTTCGTCCAACGCCAGGCTTTGCGGATGATCGGGCAGGGTGATCGTATCGACGAGCACATAGGTGCTGCTGTTGAACACCGAAACCGTGCCGGCCATGCGATTCGTCACGTAAAGGCGATTGCGCTGCGAATCCAGCTTGAGCGCGAGCGGGCCCGTATCGGTGGGGATGCTGTCGACTTCCTTGCCACTTTTGACGTCCAGCACCAGCACGCGATTGCCCGGATGTTGCGCCTTGTAGTCGGGCGCGACCTTCGCCATGTATTTCGTGATGTTCTCGGCACCCTGATCGGTCGCGAAGAGTCGGCCGGTCTTGTTGTCGAACACAATATTCATCGGTTGCGCGGCCGACGTCTGAATGCGGCGGGTCACAGCCAACGAACGCGTGTCCACAATCACCACTTCGCCCAGCAGGTTGGACGTGAAGATGCGGTGATTTTTGGCATCCAGGAACAAGCCCGGCGCCTTGGCTTTACCGAGGCCAGGAATGGTCTTGATCACTTTCAGGGTGCGCGTATCGACCACGAACAACACGCTGCCTTCGGCAGAATGGCCCGTCACATACAGACGATGGCGCGGGCTATCGACGACCAGCTCGCGCAAGTCGTGCGTGTAGGCTTCCTTGCCGTCCTTGTTCTTGACCTTCTCCATCAACTGCACCGTGCCCACGACGCGGTTGTTCGCGGTGTCCACCACGGTGACCGAGGTGTCCACGGTGTTGCCGACGTATAGGCGGTTGGCCTGATCGTCCAGCACCACACCAAACGCTTTACGCTCGAGGCCGATTTCGTTCACGGTCTGCAAGGTTTCAGGATTCAGACGCAGCACTTTCGAAGGCGCGGCGTCGGCGCCGAAGCCACCCGAGGAGGCGACGAACACGGCGTCTTGCTTGGCGCTATAGGCCAATTCGTACAGTCCGCGTGCCAGCGGTTGGCGCTGCACATCCGAACGCTGGGGCGCGTTTGTGGCGACCGGGGCGCCTGCGGTGCTCGATTGCGCGGGGGTGTTAGAGCCTGTCGAGCATGCCGCGAGCGTGGCGGCAAGCATTGCCGCGCCGAAGGTCAGCTTCAAGGTTCTACGTACGATTTTCATTGTGTCTCGATCCTATATAGATGGGGGATGCGCCGCGCGAAGCGCCGTGGGAAAACACACCACTGCCGCGATTCGCGTGCATGGGCACCCGCAGAAGAGGCAACATTATTGCAAATGGGTTTCATTTGCACAACGACTAATCCTGGCCGATGCCGAGTGAGCCCTTCGCGTGAACCCCGTACATTAGCCGCCCGCGCTGCCGCGCGTCATGCATTGTTGCCATCGGCCCTCCACGCGATTCGCAAACCATGCAGTGGTGAGCGGACGCGTGATCTTCGGACTTTCCAGCTTGATGCCGGGCAACACGGCGCGCGGCAGTGTGCGGCGGGTCGTGCGTTCGGCCAACGCGAATACGCGCTCGTACACCTCCGTCTGCTCGAATTCGAGGGTGTCACCGCGTTCCAGATCGCGCCGAATGGCGCTGTCGTTCATCTCGATCTGGCGGCCGAGCGCGCGTACCGCGAGTTCGGTCTGGCCCGCGTTGCGCGATCCCGGCGTAATCAAGTCGCCATCCAGGGCCAAGGTGATCCCCGAGGCCTGCGACACGGCGCTTTGAAAACCGGCGTTGCGGCTGGCATACCAGCCGGCGTTGAAATCCGCATAGCGGTAGATCAGCTTGTCGTAGTTGGCGGGGTAGCCCAGCAGATGCCCGATGCCGAAGTACATGCCGCCGCGCCGGGTAAACACCTCGTCGCGCAAGGTGCCGGCGACGGGGTAGGGGTAGTCGGCTGCATGCGATTGCGCGAAGGCAATGCTGACCTGCATCGGCCCCCCGGTGCGGACTGGATTGAAGCCGCCGAACAGTTGCCGGCCCAGCGGCACCATGCTGACGAAATCATCGAAGATCTCGCTCAAGCCTTTCTCGGTTTTGACCGTGCGCAGGCGCTCGCCGTACGTTTTGCCGTTGGACGATCGAATGCCGAGCGCGGCATCGACGAGAAAGGCGGGTACGTGCAGCGACTGGGCGCGGCGATCGATCTCGGCCCGGGCGATGCGCGCCAGACCGGCCACCGGCGGATCAGCCTGGAACGTGGATTCCTGCTCGGTAACCGACAGGGCTGCGCACAGGTTTTCGCGCGTGGTGGCAATGTCCTGCGTTGAAAAGGCCACATAGATATCCCGGGCCCAGCCCGAACGATCCGCAACCTTTGGCGGCATCAACTGCTCGATTTCGCTGCGCACCTGATCCGGCGTGCGCTCGGGTGGCGTGGCGACCGGTGTGGCGCAACCCGCGATGAGCACGGCCAGCATCGCTGCGCAGACGCCCAGAGCGCGGCGAGCCAGGGATGGCGGGCAGGATGGCGCAGTCGTGACCACTGAGGCGATGAAGGTTGATTCGGTGAAGGCTGGGGTAGCGATAGTAGGCATGCGCCGATCTTACCGCCTGGACATTCATTCCGCGCGCGGAGGGTCGACCTCGATCCCTTGCTGGCGTGCGCCTTCCCGGGTGAGCACCAGCACATCGCTTTCGCCGTCCTGAGCCAGTTCACCGTCCTGGTTGATCAGTCGAAACCGGCGCCCCAGCTTGCCGCTGCGCCCGCTTTTGCCCGGTTCCACGGTCAGGATGTCGAGTTCGAGATGAACCGTGTTGCCAATCAGGAGGGGCTTCAGAAACTGCCACTGCCGCAGCCCCAGCATGGCGATCGCCGATTTCTCGAAAATGCCGAGTTGATGCAGCATGCCGGTGCACCACGCGATGCCCAGCGCGCCATGCACGATGCGCTGTTCGTAGCGGGTATGGCGCGCGAATTCACTGTCGCAGTGAATCGGATTCCAGTCGCCCGACAGCATCGAGAAAAAAGTCAGATCGCCTTCGGTAATGGTGCGTGCGCTGCTGACGAAAACCTGGCCCGGTTTGAAATCGTCGAGATAAAGGGTGCTCATGATGTTTTCTGCCTGAGAATAGGAGGGCGAATCAGCCGCCGGCCGCCACACGTTGCTGCGCCAGCGCGCGCAATTTGGCGCGCTGGATCTTGTTGCCGTTGGCGCTTTGCGTGGTGGGAAACGCATCCTCGATCCAGAAATGCGCCGGCACCTTGAAAGCCGCCAGCACAGTCTGTGCGGCGGCCTTGAGTTCGGTTTCGCTCAGCGTGCTGCCCGTGGCGGCGATCACGAACGCCACCGGCCGCAACTGCTTGCCGATCTCGACCGCCACCACCTGCACTTCCTGCACGCCCGGCGTTTGCCGGATGACATTTTCAATCTCGGCCGGGCTCACCAGGTAGCCGGAGAGCCGCATGGCGTCGCCCTGTCGGGCGACGTAGACGAAGCTCCCGTCATCGCGCAGGTAGGCGATGTCGCCCGTACGAAAATAGCCGTCCGCATCGATGGCTTTGGCGGTGGCTTCCGGGTCGTTCAGGTAGCCGATGAAGTTGGTGTCGGCACGGATCTCGAGGGCGCCGCTGGCGCCCGGACCCAATAGCGCGCCGCTGTCCAGATCGCGAATGCGGATGTGCGCGCCGTGGTTCCGGCTGGCGGGCATGCCGCCACCTTTCACGCGTTCGGGCACGGGCTCTTCCATGCGCTGCACCGAAAACAGCGCCTGCACCTCGCTCGATCCGTACAGTCCGAACATGGGAATGCCGCGCTGCCAGGCCGCCTGTGCATCGTCCATGCCGTGCGACTGGAAGTTGCCGAAGCCCAGCATCCGCGCCGAAGCGAGTACGTCGGGGGAGGTCGCGTGCTCGATCACGCGCTGGAACATTTCATCGCTGCCGAACACATGGGTAATGCAATGCCGTTGGATCAATGCGGCCGCCTCGGCACCATCGAACGTGTCCATCACGATCACGGGTCGGCCAGCCGCAAAGGCACACATCAGCGAATTGAAGCCAAACACGCCGGAAAACGGCAAGGCGGCCAGGAGCCGCGCGTCGTCGGCCAGCACGCCGTAGGCCCGTGCAGTACGCAACGCATGCAGGGTGACCGTGCGTTGCGGGTGCATCACCAATTTGGGCGCGCTGGTCGTGCCCGATGTGGTGAAGAGGATGCTGGTCGCATCGGGACGCGACACATCGGGCGTATCGGCGTCGGGCAGGTCAGCAAGCGTAAACGCAACCGTCGGGCGCCCCAGCACGTGGGGTGGCATGTGGTGCTCATTTGCGTCGACCACGGCCACCGAGCGCAGGGCGCGCGCGGCATGCGGCGGCACATCGCGCAGCACGGCAGGAAAGTCGATCTTGCGAAAGCCCAACTGCAGCACCAGCATGCTGGCCTGCGAGCGGTCGAGAATGTCGGCCAGTTCGTGCGAGCGGTAACGCGTATTCAAGGTCATCATGGCGGCACCGATGCGCGCCAGACCGAAATACATCGCAAGCCATTCCATGCGATTGACCAGCCATACGGCCACCCGGTCGCCGGGTTGCACGCCGTGCTGTACCAGCCAGGCGGCCGTGCTCGCAACCTGCCGGTCGAATTCGCGATAGCTGATCGCCCGCTCGCCCTCGATGAAGGCAATCGCGTCGCCATGCGTGTGCACGTGATGGGCAAGCAATGCGGGCATCGTGGCGGCGGAAACCGGCATGTCGTCAGCGTAAACGTCGTTCATGTCAGTACAAGGCCATCAGTTTGGCGTTGTCGTTCAATTCATCAGGCAGCGCCTCGCGGATGATGGCACCGGACTTCATCACGATGACGCGATCTGAAATCTTCAGGGCTTCCTTCACGTTCTGTTCCACGAGCAAGATCGCCATGCCATTCTCACGTTGCAACTGTCGAATGGGCTGCAGCAGATCCTGGAACAGCTTCGGTGCCAGCCCAATGGACGGCTCATCCATCAGCAGGCACCGCGGCTGGCTCAGCAGAGCGCGTCCGATGGACACCATCTGCTGTTGGCCGCCCGACAGCGTGCCTGCGCGCCGATCGTAGAATTGTTTGAGCGCCGGCAGTACCGACAGCACCCAGTCCAGCCGCGATGCGCGCTCGGCTTGCGGCACGCCGGCTGACCACAGCCCGATTTTCATGGTTTCGGCTACCGTCAGCCCCGGGAAAATGCCGCGGCCTTCCGGCACCAGCGACAGGCCGGCGGCAGTAAGCTTACGAGGATCCACGACGTTCAATGGCGCGCCATCCAGCAGGATGTCGCCCGCCTGCCGAGGCACGAGACCGAACAGCGCTTTAAGCAGCGTCGATTTGCCCGCGCCGTTGTGACCGATGAGGCACAGCACCTCGGCCGGCCGCAGGTCGAAATCGAAATCGCGCAACACAGGGCGGCCGCCATATCCGACCACGAGCCCACGGGTCTCCAGAAGACGAGGCGGCGTTGCCGCCGGCGAGAGAGGCGTCATGACGCTTGATCCCCAAAGTAGATGGCCGCCAGGTGCGGGTCGTTCAACACGTCCGCCGGCAGGCCATCGGCCAATAACCGTCCTTGGTCGAGGAATGCGATGCGGTCGGAAATGCCGATCACGATGTCCAGATTGTGTTCGATGATGCACACCGTGAGTCCCTTCTGGACTTCGCTGCGCAGCAGTTCCAGAAAGCGTTCGTACGAACTGCGATCCAGTCCGGAGGCCGGCTCGTCCAGCAGCCAGATCTTCGCGTCGGCCGCCATGATGCGGGCCATGCTCAGGAACTTGCGCTCGGCGTACGCCAGATCCACGGCCCGCGTCTCGGCTTTATCCGCCAACCCCGTTCGCTCGAGAATGGTGCGTACGCGGTCTTCGCGCTCCGATCGGCCGCTGCGTCCGCCCGGCTGCCACAACCACGACACCGGCTCCATCACGGTCAGCACGTTTTCCAGTACGGTCATCTGGCTGAACAACCGCAGATCCTGAAAGCTGCGCGCCAATCCGAGCCTGGCGATCTGAAAGTGCTTCTTGCCCAGCAGCGATCGGCCTTGCCACAGGATTTCGCCTGCATCCGGCTGAAGGTGTCCGGTGATTTGATTGAATAGCGTGGTTTTGCCTGCGCCATTGGGCCCCACCAGCGTGGTGACGATGCCGGCACGCAGGTCGAGCGACACGTCGTCCGTCACCTTCAATCCGCCGAAGCGCTTGCGCAAATGGCGAATGCTGAGCAGCACGTCGTGATCGGGGGGCGGGGCGCCGTGTGAGGCGATTGGTTCGTGCAGGGCATTCATGCTGGTTTTCCTTTGCCTGCGGCGCGTTTGCCCGAGCCCACGATGCCGCCGGGCCGATAGATCATCAGCAACACCATCGCCAGGCCATAGGCGATCTGTTGAATCGATCCGATCTCGGTTTGCGGCAGAAACGACATATAGCTGAAGATCCCCGGCAGCAACATCAGCAGCACGGTGCCTACGATCGGGCCGGCCACCGTACCGGTGCCGCCGATGATCACCATCGCCATCAACAGCACGGAGGTTTCCAGTGTGAAGCTCTCGACGTTGATGAAGCCCATGTAGAAGGCGTACAGCGCACCCGCGACGGCAGCGAGCGCGGACGAGATCATCACCGAGAGTGTCTTGATCACCGCCACGTTCTTGCCGAAGGCGTGAGCGGCAGATTCGCTGTCGCGAATCGCCTTCAGGTTGCGCCCGAAACTCGAGCGCAACAGCGCCGTGGTCGCCACCAGCACGATCACCAGGCACGCGGCGGCGAGCGCAAGAAACGCCACCGGATCCACTACCTCATGACCGAACACATCCGGGGGCGGAATGCCGATCACGCCGCCCAGGCCGCCGGTGATGGCTTTCCATTCCGAAAACACCGTAACGCCCAGCACCTGCAAGCCCAACGACGCGGCGACGAAGTACTCGCCGCGCACGCGCAGCGCCGGCAGGGCCAGTACCAGTGAAATCAATGCGGCGATCAGCATGGCCACGGGAATGGCCAGGAAGATCGAGGCGCTTGCGTGCAGCGCAAAATAGGCGGCCGTGTAGGCGCCTACCCCGAAGAATATCGCGTGGGCGATCGAGAAGATCCCGGCGTAGCCCATGATGAAGTTGAGCGTGATCGCCAGTACCGCATTGATGCAGATCAGCGTGGCCAGATTGAGCAGATAAGCAAGCATGGCGGCCTCACGATGCCGTTGCCCGGCCGAAGAAGCCGGCAGGACGGAACAGGATGAACAGGAACAGCACGACGAAGGAAATGGCTTCGCTCCATTGCGGCTCGAAATACAGCAGCGCCAGATTCTCGGCCAGCCCCAGCAGCAGTCCAGCGCAGGCGGCGCCGCGCAAGCTTCCCACGCCGCCCACGATGGTGGCGGCCAGGCTGATCAGAATCACGTGATGGCCAATGGCCGGATAGAGGCCGGAGCTTGCGGCCGAGAGCAGAGCGGCCGGCACCACCAGGAACGATCCCAAGGCAAACACCGTCATCGACAACCGGCGCGGGCTCATGCCATACACGCGCACGAGTTCCGGATTCTCGGACAGCGCGCGCAGCGCCATCCCGGTGTGCGTGCGCATCAGAAACAGTTGCAGGCCGATGAAGAACAGCAGCGCGATCGCGATGGCGATACCCGATATCGGCGAGACGTACACACCCGACATCACCTCTACGCTTCGGCTAAGCGGCGTATCCACCGAGACGAAGCTGCGGCCGAAGATCATGCCGCACAGGTTCTGCACCACGATGCCCACGCCGAACGACGCCACGAAGACGGTGAAGAACGACCCCTCGTGCTTCTGGATCGGCACATACACAAAGCGATTCAAGGCCACGCCGAAAAGCACCGCAGCGGCGGCGGCCGTCACCACGGCAAGCGCCCAATGCCACTGTGCGATGGCATACACGTAGTAGAACGCGTAGGCCGCCAGCGTGAAGGTGGAGCCGTGTGCGAAGTGAAAGATGCGGGTGGAGCCGAAGATCAGCGAGAACCCCACCGCGATCAGCGCATACAGCACACCCACCTGTACCCCATTGATCAACAGCTGTAACAGCAGCATGAACGTGTCCCCTCATGTTCCGGGTGGGTGCCGTGTTACTTGCTTTCCGCAAAGACGACTTTGCCGCCCTGGCCGTCGATTTCGTTGATCTGCATCGGCGCGAGCACGGTGCCGTTTTCGTTGAACGTCACCTTGCCGCCCACCAGATCGAACGTCTTCGTTTCCACGCGTTGCGCCAGCAGGTTCTCGCCGGTAATGGGTTGGCCCTTCTTGTTCAACTGCTGCGCCAGCAGTGCAAAGAGGCGCACCGCGTTGTAGTAGTTGGCGATGAAGGCCGTCGGCATCTTGTTGTACTTGGCGCGATAGCTCTCGACGAAGCGCTTGGTGACCGGATCGTCGGAGGTCCAGTCCACCTTCTGCGAGGTATAGAGCGTGCCGACTGCCGCCGGCAAGGCCGCGATCTCCGGCGTCGCCACGCCGCTATAGCTCACGAACTGCTGGTTGATGCCGTTGTCGCGAAACTGCTTCATGATCTGCGCCTGCTGCGACCCATACGAGGCGATGTACACCACATCGGGATTGGCCGAGCGCACACGTGCCGCGATGCCGCTGAACTGCTGCATCGTGGCCGGCACCGACATGGCCTCCAGCAGTTCGCCGCCAACGCCGGGCAACGCGCTTTCCATTTCCTTGCGGATCGATTGGCCCAACGGGTCGTCCACATACACCAACACGAATCGCTTGAGTTTGCGTTCGTTGACGAGGTAGGGCAACGCTGCCCGCACTTCGAAGTTGGCCAGTGTGATCACATTCCAGAAGTAGGGGCCCAGTTCCGCCAGATCAGGGCCCACGCCGCCGCCGTTCACGGCAACCGTTTTGGTGCGCGCGCCGATGGCCGATATCGCTTTCGAGACGCCGGTGAAGGCCGACAGTACGTACGGCACTTTCTGCACATTGACGAGCTTGTTCATGCCGATCAGACCCTGCTGCGGCAACGCCTGGCTATCCTCGTACTGGATCGAGAGCTTGCCGTCGAGCATGTTGTCGGCGTTGATATGCTCGGCTGCGAGATTGGCGCCCGAGCCGAAAATATCGCCGTACGAGGCGTTCAGCCCGCTGAGCGGAAACAGGGCGCCGATCGTGACATCGGCGGCGCGTGCCGCAGAGCCGGTAGCGCACGCCAACGCGAGCGCGGTCGCGCCAATGACCTTGGTGATCCGTGACATCGTTTGTCTCCTCTTCCTTCAGACGCGGGCCGGAGGTGACCTGGCCGCGTGGCTGCCGATCCGTACGGCACGATGCCGACGGTATTGTTATGGGATCCTGTGCTCGCCCGGCGCAAGGGTCAGTCGCGGATGTGGGCCGTTGCGCGGGCTTCCACGTCATGCCAGATATCGAGCGCCATCGGCCGTTCGGACTCTTCCATGATGTGCCCCACCAGTCCGATGGCTCGCGCCATCACGCCAAACCCGCGCACGATCTTCCAGGGAAAGCCGAACTCGCAGCAGATGGCACCGAGCGCGCCGGTGGCGTTGATCGGCAATACCTTGCCGGACGCACGCTCGGCTTCTGCGCCGATGCGCTGCATGAGTGCGATGTGCTTGCCGCTCATGCCGTTGTCTTCAGCGATCTTGAAAAGCCGCGGCGTGCGCGGATCGATGGGCTTGTGAATGGGGTGCCCGATGCCGGGAATGATCTGCTTGCGGGCGCGGTAGTCGGCGACGGTATTGGCGGCGAGTCGATCGAGATCAGGGTTGTCGCCCGCCTGCTCGAAAGCCTCGTACAGCATCCGCGCCGAGCCTTCCGTCGTGCCGACGAAGACGGTGCCCAGGCCGCACAGGCCTGCCGCCACTGCGGCTTGCAACGACTCGGGTGCGCCCGCATACGTCAGGCGTGCGGCAATTGCGCTGGGGGTCATGCCATGCTCGACGAGTGTGATCAGCACCGCATTGAATACCCGCGATTGCGCCGGCGTCGCGGTCTTGCCCGTCAATTGAAAGTAGGCGAAATCGCCAAGGTTCATCTGGCCGAGAATGTCTTGCGCGAGGTCCTTGCCACGGATAACGATGCGGTCGGGCCGGCTGTAGGCAATATCGGAACGAATCTCGTTGGGTTGGCGGGTCATCGTCATGGTCCTTTACACCGGGTCCCAGGGGAATACATCGGCCGATCGGTCGAGCGGCACGAAACTCGCCTTCAGCGCAGGCATGGCGTGTTCGGCCACGCTCTGCGGCGTCCAGCCCTCGGAGCGATGGATGGCGCGCAGGGGGCGCGGCTGGCTCATCAGGAAAATCTCGTTGTTGCGCACTGCAAACACCTGCGCGTTCACGTCGGCTGCCGCGTCGCTTGCCAGATACACGGCCAGGGGCGCAATCTTGTCCGGCGTCATCTGCTTGATCTTGTCGACCCGCGCCTGCTGTTCGGGCGTCTTCACCGGAATCGAATCGATCATGCGGCTCCAGGCGAAGGGGGCGATGCAGTTCGAACGCACGTTGAATTTCTGCAGGTCCAAGGCAATCGATTTGGAGAGGGCGGTGAGGCCCAGCTTGGCTGCGGAGTAGTTGGCTTGCCCCAGGTTGCCGATCAGGCCGGACGTCGACGTCATATGCACCAGGCTGCCGGATGCCTGCTCGCGAAAGTGAGGTGCGGCGGCGCGGCTCATGTAGTAGGCGCCATACAAATGCACCTTGAGTACGGCATCCCAATCGTCTTCGGTCATCTTGTGAAACAGCACGTCGCGCAAGATGCCTGCGTTGTTTACCACCGCATCGATGCGGCCAAAGGCTTCCACCGCAAGCGCCACGATATCGCGGGCGCTTTGTGCGTCGGCCACGCTATCCGTGCTGGCCACCGCGCGTCCACCCGCGGCCTTGATGGTTTCGACCACGGCTTGGGCCGGGCCTGTATTATGGCCTTCGCCGCTCAACGACGCACCGATATCGTTCACCACAACATTGGCGCCAGCCTTGGCCATCATCAATGCAATTTCGCGTCCGATGCCGCCACCGGCACCCGTCACCACCACGGTTTTACCTTCAAGCAATTTTTCGGTACTCATCACGTTTCCGGTTCGTCATGCAACGCAGAATGCATCGCATTGGCGCGACTCAGGCGCGCAGTTGTCCGCCCAGGCCAGAAGATGGCGCTCGCGGATGCGCGGTCGAACTCGCACACGGGGTGCTGCGGCGGGTAGCGCGGTAGTGAACCTACCCGCTGGTCTCGTATCGTTATGATTTTTGGTCTGCCTGGTACGAGGCACTCGCAACCGATTTTGTCGATTGCGCGTGCCGCGCGGCAGGCGATGTGCGTATAGTCGGAAAGCAGTAAAAGGGTGTCAAGCCTGCGATCTGCTCAGTTCCGTACTTTGAAAAGGAAAAGCCATTTTCATTCTGACGGCGTGCAAATCGCGCGTCGAGAATTTGGGTTGCAATGCAAAAAAATGGCAGTGATGCGGGTGTCCAGCCACGTGATAGCGGCCTGCGCGGCAGGCGATATCAAGGATATGTGCGATGCAACACATGGCGTCAGGTGCTGCACATTGCGTTTCGTCGATTGAAAAGAGCGCTGGGTCTTTCACTGTACGGAACATAAGATAGACGCGGGTTGACCGGCATCGATCGGGTGCGGCATGGTCGCCTCGGCGGTTCCTTTCCGGCAAAGCCACGAGGCATACAGTGAGCACATCGGCACGTAAAGCGGTCCACCGGGTAAAGGATGTTCGCATCGTTCTGCGTGCGCCCGTTGCCGCTGAGGCTGCAACCTCGCGCAATCCCGACGCGCATCGCCCGCCCATCAAGCCGGTGGAACGCGGATTCGCGGTGCTGGATGCGTTTCTCGGCGATGCCGAATGGCTTGCCAATCAAGACATCGCGGCGCGCACCCAGCTGCCGACCGCAACCGTATCGCGACTCTCGCAAACCCTCACCGCGTTGGGATATCTCACCTATTGCCCACAGCGGCGCCGGTATCGCCTGGCCGTATCCGTCTTGAGCCTGGGCTTTGCCGCGATCGTGGATACGGATGTCGTGGCGCAAGCGCGTCCGCCCATGCAAGCGCTTGCCGATGATCAGCGCGTGTTTGTGGCGTTGGCCGGCCGTGACGGGCTCGACATGATCCTGTTTGAAAATTGCCATAGCGCAGCGAGCGCGGCAACGGTGGGGCTGGGCGTGGGCGAGCACATGCCGATGGCCGCGTCGCCCGTGGGTTGGGCGCTGCTCGCGTGCGTGCATCAAAGCGAACGCAGCTACTTGCTCAACAGCATGCGCGCGCACCACAAGCGCGACGCCTGGATGGGCGTGCGGCAGAAGATCGCGGCGGCGCAGGAAGAGATCGCGGGCAAGGGATACTGCGTGTCCACAGGCGACTGGGGGTCCGACATCACCGTGGTCGCCGCGCCCCTCGTCATGCGCGACCGCATGCCGATGGTACTCATCGCAGCCGGGCTGGCCGGCACGCTCACGCGGGCCCGCGTCGAGCAGAAGGTGGCGCCGCGCCTGCTCGCCATTGGTCGGCACCTGCAGCAGGCGGAAGCACTGCATGGCTAGTCTCGATTCCGATCGTCGCGACACCGACGCTGCCCCGGCGACCCACACACTGGAGCGCGCGCTGAAAGTATTGAAGGTGTTCAGCGGCAGCCCGAAACCGCTGACGCATGCCGAGCTCGTGCGTCGCACGGGTTACTCCAAAGCCTCGGTGTCGCGGCTGGCGGCAACGCTCGTGTCATTGGGCTATCTGGACCGCGCACAAGACGGTGTGCGGGTGCAGATCGGCGTTCGCGGCCTGCGGCTTGGTCAACGATACCTCTCCAATAGCCCGGTGCCCGGCATCGCCAGGCCCATCATGCAGGCTCTGGCGGACCGCTACGACATGCTGGTCGGCCTGGCCGTGCCCGATCAGCTCGACATGATCTATATCCAATACTGCAAGAGCCGCAAGCACGAGACCTTGCGGCTGGGCGTGGGCCGCGCCGTGCCGATGGCGCTCAGCTCGATCGGACGCGCTTATGTGTGGTCGCAGCCGGCCGAACTGCGCCAGCGCTTGCTGTTCGGTATCTGGAAAAAAAGCGGTGAACACGGCCCGCAGATCGTGGCCAGGATCGAGCGTGCCTTCGACGATCTCGATGCGCACGGTTATTGTTTTGCCGCCGGCGAGTATCAGCGCGACACGTTTGCGATCAGCGTGCCCATTGCGTTGGGTGATCCGCCCGTCACGATGGCGCTCAATTGCAGCGGCGTGGGTGCCTTTCCCGATCGGCAAACACTGCACGACGATCTGGCGCCGGCATTGAAAACGGCGGCGCGGCAGTTGGAAGCTGCACTGCGCACGACCGATAGCGCGCTGTTCTAAGATGTGGGTGGCCGCGTTCATGTTGGTGCTGACTGACGCGCACACATCGGCGTCGATACGTCGAGATCAACCCGCCGGCATCAACGCGTTTGCGGCAAGGTCGCGCGCGCCATATCCGCAAACGCGCGCGCCAGCGGCGAGCGTACGCTGGCGCGCAGCCAGATCGCACCCACTTCGCGCGAGGGGCAGGGCGCCGGCAGCGGCCACCGTTTGAGGGCCGTGTTCGCGGGGCCGAGCACCGGCCAGTCGGGCAGCACCGATACGCCCAGTCCTTCGGCCACCAGCTTGGCAATCGATTCGATGCCATCGAGCTCGAACCGCACGTTCGGTCGAATGCCCTGGGCACGCAGGTACTCGTCGGCCATCTTGCCGGCGATCACGCCCCGATCGTATTGAATGAACGGCTCGCGCCGGGCGATGGCGAGCGGATCACGGCCTTTCATTGCGGCGGGGGTAACGAGCACTAGCGGCTCGTTACGCAAGCTTTGCCACACGCAGGTCTTGGGCAATTCGAAACGTGGATGCACCAGGATCGCCGCATCGAGGTCCCCGCCCAGCACTTTGGCATACAGCGTGGTGGTGGTGCCGGGCTCGATAAAGATATTGATGTGTGGATGCTGCGTTACCCAGCGTTTGAGTACGGTGGGCACGATGCCGGTCAGCGCGCTGGGGGTCGCGCCCAATCGCAGCGGGCCTGCCGGTAGCGCGGTATCGGAGGCTTCGGAGCGGAGGTCGGCCACGTGCCGCAATACCGTGTGAGCACGCTCGACGATGCGCAGGCCTGCCAAGGTGGGCTTAACGGTGCGGCCCGCCCGTTCGATCAAGCGATTGCCCACGTCCGCTTCGAGCGCACGCACCCGTTGCGTGACGGATGACGGCGTGATGCCCAGCCGCCGCGCGGCTTCGGCGATCGACCCCGTATCCACCACCACGATAAACGTTTGAAGAAACTGGGTATCCATCCGGCGCTCGTCGTCTGTTCGAGCAGGTCACTCTACAAGAAAACGCTTTTTCCGTCTTTTTAAAGTGCCAGACGGTGGTTGATGCGATGTTTGCAGCCCCCCAGAATGCGTCATCGATCGTTGTGGGCAGGGCGTCACCCTGCCGCCACGACGACCCCGAACATCTTCAGATAAAAGGACTTCTGGTATGCCTACGATTGAATCCATCGATGTGTGCGCGGCGCTGGTGCCGCTGGATCGCGTCACTTCTTTTTCAAATCGCTCGGTGAGCGTGCGCCATTACGGTCTGGTCAAGGTGCGGTCGACCGATGGCGTCGAGGGTATCGGCTTCTGCTACGTCGGCAGTGCCGGCGGCAGCATCTTCACGGCAGCCGTGAAAGATCTGCTGGCACGTGTGTTGATCGGTCGCGACTCGCATGCGGTCGAAGGCTTGTGGCGCGATATGTACCAGGAGGCGCTGCTGCAAGGGCGCCAGGGCACGGTGATGCGCGCTCTCAGCGCGCTGGATACGGCCATCTGGGATCTCAACGCCAAAACGCAAAAGCTGCCCCTGCACCGCTATCTGGGTGCCGTCGAACTTGAAAGCGTGCCGGCCTACGCCAGCGGCGGTTACTACCTGGACGGCAAAACGCCGCAGCATCTGGGTGAGGAAATGGCGGGCTACGCGGCCAAGGGCTTCAAGGCCGTCAAGCTGAAAACGGGCCGCCTGTCGCCCCGCGAAGAAGAAGCCCGTTTGAAAGCCGTGCGCGAAGCCGTGGGCCCGGATGTGGAAGTGATGATGGACTGCAACAACGCCTGGGGCGACATCACCGAGGCGATGACCTACGTGCGCCGCTTCGAGCAATACGATCCGTACTTCATCGAAGAGCCGTTCAGCCCCGACGATATCGATAGCCACGCCAAGCTGGCGCGCGCCACACGCGTGCCGATCGCTACGGCCGAAATCGGCTACGGCCGCTGGTATCACAAAGAACTGCTGGACAAGGGTGCCGCCGGCATTCTGCAAACGGATGCTGCCGTATGCGGTGGCATTACCGAGTGGAAGCGCATCGCCGCCACTGCCGCGTCCTATGGCGTGGTCGTATGCCCGCACTGGTTTCACGATCTTCATGCCCCGCTTGTGGCCGCAACGCCCAACGCACGCTACGTCGAATTCTTCTGGGATGACCAAGTACTCAACTTCCGCCGCTTGATCGACCGTCAGATGGATCACAAGGATGGCCGCGTGATCCTGCATCAAACGCCAGGGTTGGGCTTTGGCTTCGACGACAAGGAAATCGCCAAGTACGGCAAGTGGGAAACGGTGCGGTAAGCGCCGGGTAATCTGAGCAGCGCGCACGGAGGTATTGAAGTGCGGTCTGCTGCGCGTCGCTGCCACGCCCAACGGCAAGCGGAACAAGAATCCGGCACGGCTACAATGCCGAAAAAGCGCGAAACGAACGAACGAGGTACTGTACGCGTCGTCGTTCGTTCACAAGCGCCCGCCAGGATCATCGCCCATGCGTTATCGGTTTCCGCCTTTGAATTCGCTCAAGATCTTTGAGGCGGTGCTGCGGCGTGGGTCGATCAGGCAGGCCGCCGAAGAGCTCTGCCTGACCCCTCAGGCCGTCAGCCAGCAGCTCAAGCAACTCGAGGCGTTCGTCGGTCAGGCGCTCTTCGTGCGTGGCGTGCGCAACATCACGCCGACGAAGGCCGCAACGGCGTTAGGCGAGCGTGTGCGCCACGCGTTCGACGAAATCGCCGAGGGTCTGTCCGCTACCCGGCATGCGCAGGGCGAGAAATCGCTGCGGCTCTACGTCAGCCCTTATTTTGCCACCACCTATCTCGTTCCGAATCTGCGGGCCTTCACCGAGCGTTATGCCGGCATGAAGCTCAATATGGGCGTGGGCGTGGAAATGATTGATCTGGACGCCAATACCGAGGTCGACGCGATCATCCACTGGACCTACGGTGCGGATAAAGACCTCGTCGAGACCCCATTGATCGAGGATCGCAAGGTCTTGGCCGTGAGTACGGAACTGGCCGCGCGGATGCCCGTACGCATGCCGCAGGACGTGCTGTCGCACATGCTCGTCGTGCCTACGGTGGCCAATCATCTGTGGGAGGATACGTTCAAGCTGCTCGGCTTGGCTGACCACCCCTTGCCGCCGGTGATGGCGTTTTCGTCCCATGCAGCGATGCTCGAAGCCACCCTGGCCGGGCTGGGCGTGGGGCTCGTGTCGCACAAGGACGCGTTGAAAGAGATTGCCAGCGGCCGCCTGATCGCGCCGTTTGGCGTCGACCTGCTCGCTGGACTGTCTTACGAGCAAACGCCACGATTCTCGCTCTTCCATCGCAAGGAAAGCGCCAATCTCGACGTGATCACCGACTTCAGGGATTGGCTGCTCGAGGCGGTGTGCCGCGATGAGGTAATCGGCTATCCGTCGCGTTGCACGACGGCGTAGCCGACTGGGTCGAGAGCGTCGATCGTATTTGCTACCGATCCGCACCATCACCGGTCCGATCAGCGATTCGTTCACCGATTCAGTCAGCGACAGATCTCATGAACCGTAGATCTGATCGACGTCACGCGCTCGGCGCGTCGCCGCGCATCGGCTTGCGGGCCATTTCGGGGCTGTAGAGCAAGGCCACGATCCCAACCACCGCACCGAAGATCAGGTAGTAGGCCGGCACCAGCGGGTCGCCCGTTTTGCCGATCAGCCATGCGTTGAGCAGCGGGGCCGTTCCGGCGAACATCGCGACCGACACGTTGTAGCTCAGCGCCATGCCGGTAAAGCGCACCTTGATGTTGAAGAGTGCCGGTACGGCGCACAGAATGCACGACAGCAGCGCTGCCAGGCACAGGTTGAGCACCAGCAGCGACGCCACCTTCGCCGCGATCCCGCCGGTCATCAAAATGTGAAAGCACGGCACGGCAAACACGGCGACGGCCACACTGCCGATCAACATCATCGTTCTGCGGCCGATGCGATCGGCGACGATACCCAGGATCGGGATCATGCAGATCAGGAAAAACTGGGGTCCCAACGACAGCAAGAGCCCGTTCGACGTGGTCATGTGCACCGTACTCACCAGGTAAGTGGGGATATAGGTGATGACGGTGAAGAGCGTGACGTTGGTGACGATGATCATGCCGCTCGATTGCAGCAAGGCGCCGCGATGGGTGCTGAACAGATAAGCCCAGTCCACCTTCGGCTTGGCCTTGTTTGCGCGCATGGCTTCGAACGCAGGCGTTTCTTCCAGGTGATTGCGGATGTAGAGGCCGATCGAGCCCAGGGGGAGGGCCAGCCAGAACGGCAGGCGCCAGGCCCACTCGGTGATCTGCTCAGTGGTGAAGAAGAAGGTGAGCGTGGTGGCGATCGCCGCGCCGAAGAAGAAGCCACTGATGCAGCCCACTTCGATCCAGCTCGTGACGGCGGTGCGGTTTTTGTCGGGGCTGTATTCCGCAACGAAGATTGCCGCGCCGCTGGCCTCGCCACCGGCCGAAAGCCCTTGCAGCAAGCGCATGCACACCAGCAAGATGGGTGCAGCAATGCCGATCGTGGCATATGAAGGAATCAAACCGATGCCGAAAGTGGCGCCTGCCATCAAAATGATCGTGGCGGTGAGCACACGTTTGCGGCCGAATTTATCGCCCAGGGGACCGAACAGCAGCCCGCCGAACGGACGGGAGAGGAAAGCAATCGCAAATGCGGCCAGCGAGGCAATCAATTGCACGCTTTCCGAACTGGACGAGAAGAAGACCTTCCCGAGTGTGGCGGCGAGATAGCCATACACCGAGAATTCAAACCACTCGACAAAACTGCCCACCACCGATGCCAGCACGACCTTGTTGAGTTCGCGCTTGCTGACCGTGCGCGGCGCGGTGCCGGCCGCCAGGTCGGTATTGGGTTCAGGGACGATAGGACGCGCTGCGTGTGCGATCGTGTTCATGTTTTCCCACTTGGTTTTCGGTTTTTAATCACCGGTGCGCGCCGTCTAGCACGCACCGTCTTCGCCCATGGCCTGCATCAGCCCTGGGATGTAAAGGCGTGCGGATACTGTTGTCGCGCTTGGCCCTCACTCAAATAGCCATTCTTCACATCGTTCAATACAAACTGCGCCTGCCGTTCAGCCGCCGGGCCGTTGCCGCCGCCGCCGGGCAGCTCAAGCACCAGGCGCTGCTCGGCGGGAATCGTTTGCGTACCCTTGGCGCGCAGCGTGGTGCCGTCGTCCAGACTCACCGTGCCGGCCGCGCCGTTGCCCGCGCCATTGTGACCGCGCGCTGGATAGGCCACCCGGTCGAACATTGCGTTCACGCTGAACTGAAAGCCATCCTTGGCGCTGATCTCGATCGTCTGGCCCAGACCGCCGCGCCACTTGCCCGCGCCGCCCGAGTTCTGGCGCAGATCCTTGCGCCAGATCACGATGGGGCCGATGCTCTCGGTCACTTCGACCGACATCGTGTGTACGCCGCTCGGAAACGCCGTGGCATTCAGTCCATCCAGCGTGGGCCGGGCGCCGGTGCCGCCGGTATTGAACAACAGCATCTCGCTGCGCTTGGCGCGCGTGGCATCGGTGATGCCCACGAAACGCATCTGCAGGTTCCACAGCGCGCTCGCGCCTTCCGCGGGAATGATCCCGGGGCAGAGCGGCTGCAGCGCACCCAGCACCACGTCCGGGATCAAGTGGCCAAGCACGTGACGCACCGATACCGGCGCTGGGCGCGACGCATTCAGAATGCAGTTCTCGGGTGCTGTGATTTCGAAAGGCCGCAGCGACGCCCAATTATTCGGAATTTCCGGCGCGATCGCGCACTTCAACGCATAGCAAGCGTATGCGCGCGTGTATGTCAACGGCACGTTGATGCCAAAACGGCTCGGCCCCGATGTGCCGGCAAAGTCGGCATGCAGCGAATCGCCCTGCGTTTTGATCGTGACCGCCAGCTGGATCGGACTTTCGTAGCCATCCACCATCATCTGGTAGCGTTGTTCGCCTTGGGCGAGGGCGGCGATGCGCTCGCGCGTTGCGCGTTCGCTATGCGTGAAGATAAACGCCGCCAAGCCCTCCAGATCATCGATGCCGAACTCGTCCAGCATGCCTTCCAGGCGCCTGCGCCCGGTGTCGTTGCACGCCGCCAGCGAGAAGAAATCGCCTACCACCTGATCCTGCTCCCGCACGTTGTTGCGGATGATCTCGATCAGATCGGCGTTCACCTGGCCGCGCTTGTACAGCTTCATGAGCGGAATGCACAGGCCTTCTTCATACACTTCGGCCGCATCCGGCCCGAAGCCACGCCCGCCGATATCCACCACGTGCGCGGTGGCGGCAAAGTAGCCGATCAACTTCGGCACATCGCTGCCGGTGGGTGCGCGAAACACTGGCGTAACGGCCGTGATGTCGTGCAAGTGCCCCGTACCCAGCCAGGGGTCGTTGGTGACCAGCACATCGCCGGGTTCCACGCCCTGGCTGCCGAACTTGGCCACGAAATGGCCCACCGAATCAGCCATCGAATTCACGTGGCCAGGTGTACCTGTAACGGCCTGCGCGATCATGCGGCCTTGCGCGTCGAACACACCAGCAGATAAATCGCCGGCCTCGCGCACGCTGGTGCAGAATGCCGTGCGGATCAACGTTGCAGCCTGTTCCTCCACGACCGAGATCAGGCGATTCCACATGATCTGTTCGTGCACTTGAATCGTCGTCGTCATATCAACGTGCTCCCTTCTCGCGACGCACAATCAGCAGACTGTCGTCATCCTGCAATACCAACGAATATCCGGCGCTTACATAGGTGGACGTTTCCTTTTCCACCACCACGATCGGGCCGTCGAGCTTTTGCTTGCGCGGCAGCGACTGGCGGTCGAACAACCGGCAGGCCAGGAATTTGGCGGACTTCGCATCGAACACCTGCTTGACCTCGATGGGGGTGACGGCATTGCTTTCGGCCATAGCGGAGCTGTTGTTCGCGCTCGCATCGCTGCCGGTGCTGCTTACGCCTTCGTCGAAGGTGGCCAAATCGGGCGCCACCTGCTCGCTGCGCAACGACAACGACCAGCTCACCACCTCAATGTCCAGTCCTTCCACCTCGTGGCCGAACAGGTGCACGTACTCGTCAATGAAGTTCTGGCGCAGCCCCGCTACCGCCGCGGCATCGAACTCGAAAATCGACGACGCCACAGGAATCTCCCAACCCTGACCCGCGTAGCGCATATAGGCCTTCAGCTCGGGGATGACTTTGCCTTGGTAGGCGGTCTCGTCCAGAAAGGCCGACACCTCGGTACGCATATCGGCCACCAACTGATTCACCATGGCGGCATCGAATTGGCTCAGTCGCATCACCGCGCTGCGCAGCGACTCATAGCCGAACGGCGCCCGCAGGAAACCGATTGCCGAGCCCACGCCCGCCCCCGGCGGTACCACCAGGCGATCAATGCCCAACTTCTCGCACAGGCGGGCCGCATGCAAAGGGGCTGCGCCGCCGTAAGCGATCATCGTGTACTGCTCCAGTTCGCAGCCGCTTTCCACCGCGTGCATCCGCGCCGCGTTGGCCATGTTCTCGTCCACCATCTCGGCCACGGCGAATGCACTTTGCACTGCATCGCTGCCGAGCGTCTTGGCAATATGGTTTTCCATTGCACGTTGCGACGCTGCACCATCAAGCTTGAACGCACCACCCGCAAAACGATTGGCATCCAGCTTGTTCAACAGCAAATCGGCGTCCGTGACGGTAGGGTGCTCGCCATTGCGCCCGTAGCATGCCGGGCCCGGCTCGGACCCCGCGCTCTCCGGGCCCACGCGCACCTGACGCATATTGTCGACGTGTGCGATCGACCCGCCACCCGCACCGATCTCCACCATCTCGATCACCGGGATCGAAATCGGCATCCCGCTGCCTTTCTTGAAACGATACGTGCGTGCCACCTCAAAGGTGCGCGACGTCTTGGGCTGCTGGTTTTCGATCAAACAGATCTTCGCCGTGGTGCCGCCCATGTCGTAGGAAATCACTTTGTTCAGGCCATAGCGCTTCGCAATATGACTTGCATAGATCGCACCGCCCGCCGGTCCGGATTCGAGCAAACGCACTGGATATTCGGCCGCGCTTTTCAACGACATCAAGCCGCCACCCGAATGAATCATGTACAACGGGCAGGTCGTTCCTTCATCAGCCAACGCCTGCGCCAAGCGATTCAAATACGACGCCATCAGCGGTTTCACATACGCATTGGCGCATACCGTGTTGAAACGCTCGAACTCGCGAATCTGGGGCGACACATCGCTCGACAGCGAGATCGATGCGCCCGGCAGTGCCGCAGTCAACACATCGCGGACTTGACGCTCGTGCACGGCATTGCGATAGCTGTGCATCAATCCCACAGCGATACTTTGATAATTGCCCGCCCGCAACTGCTCGACCACTTGATTCAAACCGGCCAAATCCAGGGCCAGCAGTTCATTGCCTTGCGCATCCAGTCGGCCGGCCACGGTAAAACGATCGCAGCGCGGCACCAATGCCGGCGGCAACTGAATACTCAAATCGTATTGCTCGAATCGGCCTTCGTTACGCATCTCGATCACATCGCGAAAACCTTCGCTCGTGATGAATGCCGTGCGCGCACCGCGCTTCTCGATCAGCGCATTGGTGGCCAGGGTGGTGCCGTGGATCACGGCATCGAGCTCCGACAGCTGCACCTTGGCCAATACCGCCGCCGCTTTCAGCGCCTCAACGATCGCGCGCTCGGGCTTTTCATAATCCGTGAGGACCTTCGAGGTAAAGATCTGATCGCCGTATTCCAGCGCCACGTCGGTGAACGTGCCGCCTATATCGACACCGGCACGGATGCCCGGGGTGACTGCTTGCATGCCTGTCCTTTCGTCTCTTGATCGAGGGGGCGGCGATTGCCCGGGTGAAGGGGCGGGGCGCCGCTGATACGAACATGTTCGACCTGACGGGGGCGGATGACAAACAAGATAATTTGCGCTTGAGGACAAGCGTGGCGTGTCCCGTATAAACCCTAGGTTGTCCTAGTGGGTGCGCGGAGCTTGTCCCGAACGGGGGCTGGACCTTGTCCTAAATGTGGGCAGGACCTTGTCCTAAAGGGCCCTCGATCTTGTTCTGCAAGGCGCGCAAATCCGTTCACTTTGCAGTGTCATCGGCCGCGCTTGGAGCAAACTTCCGATAGCGAAGACGTCAAGAGGGCACGGTGGCGCGATGGGGAGATATGCGTGTGTGCTGTTCGTCATCGGGGCGTTGTGCGTGCACTACCTGCCCGTGTTGCCGTTCGACCCGGGTGCGCATTGGTGGGTCATCGCAGTGTCGGCGCCTGAAGCGGTGGCGGCATTATGGGTTAGCGCTACGCGGCATCGGGCTTACCCCAAGGGCGCTTTGGGGCGGATGATTGACGTCGCTCGCATCGGCATTCTGGGTTTGAGTGCGTTCATCATCGGCGTGGCCTACGTCGGGGCCCAAGCCCACCACCGACTCGCCGACCGCCTCGACGATCGTCACCACGACGCCGTCACGCGCCTGAACGTGCTGATCGACAGTCTTCCTGTGGACCGCGACACGAGCCGCCGCGTCGACGTCACGGCGTTACCGGGCCAGGTCGGCGGGATTCCGCAACGGCTCCGCATCAGTTGGTACGCCCCGCCCACGGGTACTGCTGCATTACCCGCACTTGTCCCTGGCGAAGTCTGGCGCATGGCGCTCTTGCTGCGTCGGCCGCACGCCGCCATCAATCCTCATTTGCGAGATGGCGAGGCTGCCATGTTCGCGCAGGGCATTCGTGCGCTTGGCACTGTGCGCGGAAGACCGCATCGCATCGACGTTCGCCCATGGGAAAGCCCCGCCGTCATCATCGCGCGCGCGCGCCATCACATCCGCGAACGGATGCGCGCCGCCATCGGAGATCGCCGCTACGGCGGCGTGCTGATCGCGTTGGCTATCGGCGATCAGGCCGGCGTGGCACGCGAAGACTGGGACGTCTTCAACCGCAGCGGCATCACGCACCTGGTGTCGATCAGCGGCATGCACGTCACTTTGATGGCCGGTCTTGTGGCCGCGGGTGCTGGGTGGCTCTGGCGACGCGCACGGTGGTGTCGAGTCGGGTTTTGCGAGGTCGTGCCGGCTCGGCAGGTGATGGCACTGGCAGCCTTGATGTTGGCCGCCGCGTATTGTTTGCTGGCTGGGTGGGGCATCCCGGCGCAGCGCACATTCTTCATGCTCGCCGTCTTGGGAAGCGCCACCTTGGCGGGCGTACCGCTATCGATGTCGCGCGCGCTGGCGCTGGCTGCCGTAGCGGTCGTGATCGGCGATCCCTGGGCGCCGCTAAGCACGGGCTTCTGGTTGTCCTTCGGCGCCGTCGCCGTTTTGCTGCGCGTGGCGCTTGGCACGCCGATCACGCGTTTCCCATCGAAGGAAACCTGGCCCGAACGTCTATTGCGCATTGGCGTGCGCTGGCGTCAGGCGGCCCATGTGCAAGGCATGATCACCCTGGGGCTGATGCCGCCGCTGGCGATCCTGATCCATCAGATTTCGCTTGTATCCCCAATGGCTAACGCCGTCGCCATTCCGGTTGTGAGCCTGCTGGTCACGCCGCTGGCATTGGCTGTTGCCGTGCTGTCGGTGGTGCCGGGCATGCACATGCTCGCTAGCGCCGCAGGATGGGCGGCGCATCTGCTGTTCGAATGGACGATGATTCCCGTGAGCGCGCTAGCGTCATCGTCGTGGTCTGCCGTGGGCATTGCAGCGGCGCCTGCATGGGCAGCAGTGCTGGCGTTGGTGGGCGTGGGCTATGGCACCTTGCCCCAAGGATGGCCGGCGCGCCATTGGGCGTGGCTGCTGATGACGCCGCTGCTGTTTGCACGGCCTGAACGGCCCGAGGAGGGCGACTGGCGCATGACGGCTCTGGATGTGGGTCAGGGCGCCGCGATCGTCATCGAGACCGCGACGGCGACCACCGTTTATGACGTGGGCCCGAAACATCGCAACGGCACCGATGCTGGGGAACGCGTTCTGGTGCCGTATCTGCGGGCGCGGGGAATCAGGCGCATCGATCGCCTCGTAGTCTCGCACGCCGATCTGGATCATGCGGGTGGGCTGCGTGCGGTTCTGAAGTCGGTACCGGTTGACACGGCGTATGCGTCATTCGATGTGGCGCAGCAGGTTGTGCGGGAGGTTGCGCGGGAGGATGCGGCCAACGCGCAGGGGTCATTATCAGAACCCACGCCACTGCCAATGAATATTGCCCCTTGTCTGGCTGGCGAAGCCTGGGACCAAGACGGCGTCCGATTTCGCTTCATCCATCCCCGACCGCTCGGCGAGTCGAGTCGTAAGCCCCGCAAAGTCGATGGCAACGCCGAGAGTTGTGTGTTGGTCATCGAAGGCGCGCATCACAAGGCGGTGCTGCCGGGCGATGTCGGGGTAGCACAAGAGCGCCAATTGTTGGATGTGGGGCAAGTGGATGTGGTGTTGGCCGGGCATCACGGCTCCGCGACCTCGTCGAGCCGAGCGTGGACAGAAGCCTTGCGCCCCTCACACGTGATCGTGCAGGCGGGCTACCTCAACCGCTTTCGCCATCCGGCGAACGTCGTGGTCAATCGCTGGCGGCAAGTGGGTGCGCAGGTTGCGCGCACGGATCGGGACGGGGCCATCACGGTGATGTCCTCCGTAGCGGGACTGGTCGCGGTCGGCGAGCGCAGTATGGCGCGCAGGTATTGGCGATGAAAGGGCAAGGTCGGCCGTTCATTCCGGCTTTGTATGGCATTCGGAGTAACAGGCAAACATTGTCAACTTTTCGGCAACTTGCGATCGCCGCTGGATTTCATACTGAGCGCTCCAAAAAAGAGGAACAAGCCATGAGAAAGATTGCAATCGTCACCGGCGCCAGTCGTGGCCTTGGCCGCAACACGGCGCTCAATATCGCTCGCCGCGGCGGCGACGTCGTCATCACGTTCCAAAGTAAAGCCGGCGAGGCCGACGCGGTCGTCAAGGAGATTGAGGCTCTGGGTGGCCGTTGCGTCGCCTTGCAGCTCGACGCCAGCGATATGTCGAGCGTTGCAGGCTTCGTCGAACGGGTGCGAACCGTCCTGAGCACGCAGTGGCAGCGCACGACATTCGACCATCTCGTCAATAACGCCGGGCACGGCGACATGGCGATGATCGAGCATACGACCGAGGCACAATTCGACAAACTGGTCGATGTGCATTTCAAAGGCGTCTTCTTCCTTACGCAGACCCTGCTGCCGTTGATTGCAGACGGTGGGCGGATCGTGAATGTGTCCACAGGTTTGACCCGTGTGTCGTATCCGGGCTTTGGGGCCTATGCAGCCGTTAAAGGTGCGGTGGAAGTGTTGAGCGTGTACCTGGCCAAGGAACTCGGCAGCCGTGGCATTGCGGTGAACACCGTGGCACCAGGCGCTATCGAAACCGACTTTCTTGGAGGAGTCGTGCGCGACACGCCTGATTTGAATCAAGTCTTCGCAGGGATGACCGCGCTGGGGCGCGTGGGTGTGCCGGACGATATCGGTCCCGTGATCGCCAGCATGCTCGGCGAAGATCATCGGTGGATCAATGGTCAGCGTATTGAGGTGTCTGGGGGGCAGGTCATCTGATCGATCGCGCCAGCGGTGAGCCCGCCCGTTACGCGATCGCCTGCCATCGATCGCTGTGCTGATCTCGGTCTCGAACGGGCGGCAGTCCGAACATGCGGCCATATTCCCGAGAGAACTGGTGCACGCTTTCGTAGCCGACTGCGAAAGCAGCATGGCTGGCATTGGCGCCTTCCGCAAGCATCAGACGTCGAGCTTCGATCAGGCGGAGCTGCTTCTGAAACTGTAGCGGCGTAAGTGAAGTCACCGCGCGAAAGTTCTGATGAAATGAAGACACGCTCATCCCAGCCGCAGAGGCCAGATGCTCCACCGGCAAACGTTGCCGGTAGCCGGCTTTCAAAACCGCGACCGCCCGGGAAATTCGCTGCAGGTGACTGTTTGGCAATCCGATTCGACGAACTGCGGCACCGTGGCGGCCGGCCAGGAGCCAATAGTGAAACTCGCGTAATCGCTGCGCCTGCAGCAGCGGGATCGCCTCAGGGCGTGCCAACAGACGCAGCAGTTGCAGTGCGGCGTTCGCGACCTCGTCGTCCGTCTGCGCGCAGCGCAGGGCGGCGTGATCGGTTTGCTCCGTCGCGGCCATTTCGGTAGTGAGGTCGGCGATGATCGCGGGATCAAGGTCCAACACCAGCGAATAGTAGGGTGCACTGGCATCCGCGCGCGTAATCTGGCTTGCCGTGGGCACATCAGCCATGATCAGAAGCGAGTCGCCCGCGTTGAATGTGAACGATTGCTGGCCGATGGCAACGTGCTTAGATCCCTGAACGACGAGGCAAACAAGGGGCCGTTGCACGTCGTAGCTCAGGGCGGTCCTGCTGGTGGCTCGAATGAGCGTCAGACCAGGCACTGGCGTTTGCGCTACGCCTACATTATCGGCATGCGCATCAGCATAAAGACGTATCGCATCAAGTAGCGTATTGGGCATGGCTCGACTATATCCATGGCCTGATGGCGGCGCAAATTTTCTGGATAATCAGGCAAAGACGCTGAAGGATTGGGCAAAACGTCTTGATCGGCATCCAGAGCAGGGCGCTTGTCTCGGCGTCCGCGCGAAGCGCCGCAGTGCCGTCCGGAGTGCAGGCTTGGCGAACGCGCATTTGTCCGCATTCGCCAAGTGTGATGTTTAAAGCGCACGACGCAAGACGTCAACCCTCTTCCGGGCGTTTTACGGTTTCGTCAGATATCCCGGCAACGCTTCAATCCGCTTCATCCACCTCGCGACGTGCGTGTACGGTGTGAGATCCACGCCGCCTTCCGGCGCCAGCGCCACGTAGGGGTACACCGCGCAATCGGCAATCGTCGGCCGACCGATCGCCAGCCACTCATTGCTTTCCAAATGCCGATCGAGCGCACTGAGTACGCCGGGCGATTTTTCCAGCGCGGCCGCTTTATTCAGCGCATACCCAAACTTTTGAACCAGCCGCGCCTCATTGACGCTGTGCTGCACCTCATTGGCCGCAAACGACAGCCACTGCACGATCTCGGCCTGGCCTTGGGGATGCGCCGGCCACCACGCCAAACCGCCGTACGCGCCTGCGAGATAAACAAGGATCGCCTGCGAATCGCGCACGACAATCTTCTTGTCTTCCAGAATAGGCAGCTCGCCCAATGGATTCAGGTCCGACAGCGGCGGTTTCTTATGCGCGCCGTTCAAAAAATCGACCGGAACAATATCCAGGTCGATATTGGCCAAGGAGGCGAATAGCCTCACCTTGTAGCAGTTGCCGGAGCCTTCCAGATCGTAAAGTTTCATGATTCATCTCCATTTACAAGTTCATTGAATTCCAGCACCGTGCCATCCGGGTCGCGGATGAACAGCGCAATTCTTCGCGGACCAATGTGGTGCGGGCCTTCGGTCACCACGATGCCTTGCTGGCCGAGCCAGCGCTCAAGCGCGTTGAGATCGTCGACGATGAACGCCGGATGGGTGACGCCGGGCAGCTTCACCGGCGCATCGAGCAGTACGTTATGGGCCCGAGGCACATGCGTACCGTTGAAAATCAGATTGATCCGCACGCCATCGGGGCTCAGCATCTCGTTGGCTTCGAACTGCGGAAAGCTCGCCGTTTCGACAAACCCGAGTGCCTGATAGAAAGCCATGGATCGGTCCTTGTCGCTCACACGAATGCCGATATGGTCGTATGAGAGAATTCGAGCGGGGTTATGGTGTTGGCTCATGAGGTTGTCACTCCGTTGAGATCAGTCTCTGAAGTGTGCTCCGATAGGGCCATCTCACCTATGGTGTCGACCTGACAACACCTATGCATTAACTGCACAGATCGCTCACGGCATAAATCGCTAAACGCGCAAATCACTCACTCACAGCACAATCCGCATAGGCCGCAATGGACAAGCTAAAGGCAATGGCCAACTTCGTTCGGATCGTCGACAGCGGCAGTCTGAGCGCGGCTGCCGATGCAACCGGCCAGTCCGCCGCTTCGCTCGTGCGGTCGCTGGCGGCTTTGGAGCGCCATCTTGGCGTTCGATTACTGAACCGCAGCACGCGTCGGATGGCACTCACCAGCGAGGGGGAGGAGTACCTCGCCTTCAGCCGCCGCACGCTCGCCGAGTTCGACGATATGGAACAGCGCCTCGAAGCGCGCGACGGCGTGGTGCGGGGTGTGCTCCGGATTACCGCGCCGGTGGAGTTTGGGCAGCGCTACGTCGCGCCGCTCGTCAACGCCTTTCTGAAGGATCATCCCGACATTGCCGTCGAGTTGAGCCTTGACGATCATGTGGTGCCGCTACTGGATGAGCGGCTCGATCTCGCCATCCGCATCGGGCATCTGCCCGACTCGACGATGATGGCGCGCAAGATCGGCACGACGCGCCTGATCACGTGCGCAAGCCCCAAATATTTGCATGGCGCACCGGCAATCGATTGCCCTGCATCGCTGCGTGAGCACGCCTGCATCACGCTTGCGGCGCAAGGGCGGCAGTGGTATTTCCGGCAAAATGATAAAGCGGTGGCAGAAGAGGTGGTGCCCAGGCTGGTGTGCAATCAGATTCGCGCGGCAAGTCTGGCGTGTGTGTCGGGCGTGGGCATTACGCGGCTGATGCACTATCAGGTGGCGGATGAACTGGCCGATGGGCGTCTGGTAAGGATACTGAGGGATTTCGAGCCTGAGGATCTGCCGATTCAACTGGTGTATCCGCATGCGCTGGCGCTTTCGCCAAGGGTGAGGGCATTTGTGGAATGGGCAGGTGAAAAACTGGAGCAGGGTGCGCCGGCACCGGATGGCGCTTAAGCACGGCTAACGATCCCCTTTCAACGAAATGCAAGCAAATGATGGCGGCTTCGACGACGGCATCTGCTCGGGTAATAATCAGACTGCCTCAGTCTTCACGTTTTCTAATACCCATGCAGAAAAAAATCACGTCTGCGCTCGCCGTGCTGTTTATTGCGGGATGCTCGACTTACGCTGACCAGAAAATCGCGGACACGAAGGTGGCAGGCAATGTGCTCGATAGGGGCACTGCTTACTTCTGCCAGGACGCTTCTTACGCAACACGGGACAACGTGTATCGGGGAGGCGAAGTGCTATCCCACCTGCTTGGTTTCTGGACGGCAAGAGGTGTCGTTCTGGTTCGGTTCAAACCATCATCCCAGGACGAATTTTCATCAGAGTATCTGGATAAAGATCTGAACGTTTCCGGCGCACGTCGTTACGTCAAAGGCACCGACTATCAGGTCGAAGACGACGGCACGATAGAAATCAAGACGTCATCCCGCTGCGAAGGAGGGGGTGGGCCAGGACTGGGGTGTGAGTCGAGCAAAATAAGAATTTTTACCGACCACGCAGGCAATCTTGCCGTGATCCAGGCCAACGCTGGCGCAGGGATCGTTGGCATTGTTCCTGTGGCTGGGAGTTCGAAGTACCTCTCGCTTTTTCCCGCCGTGGATCCTGCCCGGCAGAAGCTGCAAACTGCCCTGGCGCAATGTCCGGAAAGTATGGCGTCGAAAAGGCAGGCAGAATTTGAAAAGAACAGGGTTCTGCCGACGTTCGCCGTGGGCGATGTGATCGTGCCTTATCGCCGCTACGACAATCGCAAGAAAGAATTTGTGCCGGAGCCCGCGTCCGGTCTGGAAAATACGAAATGGCTCGTCAAGGACATTACCGACAAATACGTGCGAGTCGAGCTGATCGAGGGTGAATACAAGCCCGACTGGTACAAAGACAAGCCTGGCAGAACCAAAGGGTTCGTGATCGACTTCGCTTCAAGTGAGGGGTACAAATCAGCCAACCCCTACGGTGGCAATCTTGGAAAGATATTTCAGGAATTCAGAAAGGATGATTGACGGGCCTTGCACATCCCCTTCAAGGCGGCCTCTATTCAATGCGGTTTCCAGTTCAGCCCATCGCTCGAGCGATACTCCGGCTGGCCGGTGCAGCAACCGCCGGCGCCCATCGCTTGGCGCCCGATAAAGGCCGTCACGAATCCTTTTCCGGCCGTGAGCGACTCGCGGATGCACTGGGTAGGCAGCGGATAGAAATCGCCTTCCAGCACCAGGGTCCATTGCACGTTTTCGCCTTCGCCCGGATCGACTTTGTAAACCTTGCAGTTGTTGACCAGCAAATGAATGGGCTTGCCGGCCAACGTGCCTTTGAACTGGTTCTTCTCAAGTGCCTCGTTTGTGGCGATCGTCTCGGCGGTCAGCTTCGAGCCTGCCGGAGGGGGCGGCAGCGAGCTGTCACAGCCGGCGAGCACCATTGCTGAGCTCAGCGCAACGGCCATTCGGCGGGCATGCGGCGTCATGTCGGCAGTTCCTGTTCAGGCCACGCTACCGAAACGTTTTTCAAGGTAGGCAATGATGTCGTTCGATTCGTACATCCAGCGCGTTTCGCTCGCCTCTTCAATCCGCAGGCACGGCACTTTCACTTTGCCGCCACCCGTCTGCAGTTGCTCGCGTGCCTTCGCGTCGTTCTTGGCGTCGCGCAGCGCGATCGGCACATTGAGGCGATGGATGGCGCGTCGCGTTTTGACGCAAAACGGACAGCCGTGAAATTGGTAGAGCGACAGCGTAGTGGCGTCGGCATCGACCGTTGCCTGACCTTGGGGCGATCGCTTTTGCGGGCGCGGACGGGTGAGAGCGTCACCCGCAATGATGAGTTGTCCCACACCGGTACGCAGCGCTTTAACAAGCATAGATCCTGGCTCAACATGTAGAAAAGAAACGATGAGTCTACCCTGTGTCGGCTTGCGGGGTCAGTGCTCACGGTTCGAGCCGCAACCGGAGCGTGACGCCTATCGCTGTCTCTTGCGCCGGGGATCGTCGAGAATGCGTTTGCCGCGAACCGCGAGGGACGCGAGACGACCGAGTTTGAGAAATGGATATGACAGGCGGGCCACGATCGGATTCGACAGGGCAAGCCGGTTGATCGTGCTGAAAATCGTGTCTGAACTCGACAAGGTGGCGAGCATGTGCGTGGCCTCAGCCCCATGAAAAATGCGGCCTTTGTACACGAACAGCATGCCTTCGTTAAGGTCGTATCCCTGATGCCAGTATTCAGCGATGCGAGAATCGCCCGATCGGGCGTCGAGCAATTCCACCGCACCCACCGTTTCTCTCAGCCGAACAAGCGCCGTGTAGTTCTGGCAGAAAAAACAGTCGCCGTCATAAATGATGAGGGCCGGGCTTGAATTCCGATCTGCTGCTGAAGACATGGCATTTCCCGCCTAGTGTGGGGTCGATCGGTGATTACCATCAATCCCCACGCATGATGGATGATATCCCCCTCTGAGTTTGGCCATCCACATCGATCAGGGCTGGCGAATGCGCCGCCAGATCATCAGGGTCAGCGCGACGTTCGCCAGGCACAATGCGCTCAAGGTCCATAATGCCGCGCCGGCGCCAAACTGGTCGATCAGAAATCCGCCGAAAAAAGGCGTGGCGGCTTGGCCGATCAATGCCGGGCGGGCAACCTTTCCCATCAGTTTGGGGTAGTCCGCTGCCGACACCAATGCCAACGGCAGTGTGCCACGAACGATGGCACGCAGCCCGTTGCCGGCGCCAAACACCACGATGGCGAGCGTAGCCCATGCCGGCGTGGTCACCAAAACCAGCAGGCCGAGCAACGTTAGGGCGGCCGAGGCGACAGCGGTCCAGACGGGGTGGGCATTCTTGATCGCGGTTTCGAGCAGGCGTGATGCCACCTGGCTTGGCCCCAGCAAGGCGCCAATGCCGATGGCCGCAGCGAGGCCGTATCCGCTTGCCTGGAGCAGCACGATGAGCTGAACCGACATGGCGGTGGTGATGATCGCGGCGATCGTAAAGCTGGTCGCGACCAACACGTAGACGCGTTTGTCGATTGTGGCGGCGGCATTGCGCGCTGAAGCGTTCAGAGGGATCTTTTCGGCTGGTGCTCGCTCGGGCAACGCATTGGCGTAGAGCGGCCACACGGCGACCGCCAAAATCGACGCATAGACGATGCAGGCGTTACGCCAGCCGAAGTGTTCGATCAACAACGCAATCACGGGCCACGTGATCGTGGTGCAAAATCCGGCCACGAGCGTGACGCCGGTAATGGCAGCGCGTGCCTTGATGCCATAGCGCTGTCCAAGCGCCGCAAAGAGTGGATCGTAGAGCCCGGCCGCCATGGCGATCCCCAACACCACCCAAGCCAGCAGAAACATCGGCAGCGAATGGGACAGCGCCATGAGCACCAGGCCCAGGGCGCAGACAAGGCCGCTGGCCGTCAAGACGGGCCGCCCGCCATGCGTGCTGATCAACTGGCCGATGCGCGGCGCCAGCAAACCTGAAATGAAAATGCCCAGTGACAGCGCGCCATAGACCCACTGGTTGGCCCATCCCATTTCTTTCACGATGGGGTCTGCCATCACGGCAAGCAGAAAGAATGAACCGCCCCACACCAGAATTTGCGCCATGCCCAACAGCAGCACGTTTCGTAAACCCACACTCTCGCTCGATGAACTCACTTTTTGATCCTGTGTGGCCGTCTGCTCCTACAGCGGCCGGTCTATCGAAAGACAGAAACTCGCGTCTGGCGAATCGTGCGCTGACGGGATTTATTGGTATACAACGCGTACAAATGAACGGCGGCGTTGCTGCCGCGATGGGCTTAATGCCATCCAAGGCGCCATCGTAACGGCAGCATGTTGTATGTGCAGGGGTGATCGTGCCCATCAAAAAAGGCGATGGCTCCCAGGCCTTTGAAGCGATACTTCACGAATCGCGATGCATTGCCTGACGTCGTCGCTCGCCCTTCGATGTTGCGAGAGTGCAGTGGCAGTCGTTCAAGTCACATCCCGAGCCACCGCGCAGCCGGCCAATCGCCGCGCTGCACGGCCAATCGCATGCACTCTTCGAGCACCGTTTTAACGGCCTGCACCGTGGGGCTGGGAAGTCGATTGGGCGGTGTGGCGATCACGATACGGCGGGTGAGCACCGGCTCAGTCAGGGGCGCCGCAACCAGCGCGCGTCGAGCAACGTCTTCAACGACGGCGCTGGCAGGCAGAATAGTGATACCCAAGCCGCCAATCACCAGCGCTTTTTGCACGCCCATGGCGTTTGTTTCGGCGACAACGTTGAGGCGAATGCCGGTAGAGGCGCTCGCGTGATCCACCAATGTGCGCAAGCCGTGGGGCGCATTGGGCAGGATGAGGGGATGACGCGCCACGTCATGCAGCGAAATCGGCGCATCAAAATCGAGCGCGGTGGTGGGCAATCCCACCACCCAAAGAGCCTCTTCCACTAGGGGCTGCGTGCGATCTTCTGCCAGGCGGTGCGGTTCGTAGAGCAAGCCCACGTCGACCTCGCCTTGTTCGACCCACTGGCGCAGGTGACCCGCGTAGCCCATCGAGATGCGCAGCAAAATACCGGGATGACGATCGGCCACGGCACCCACCAGTGCACTGGCGAGAAGGTCTGCGGTGCTGGGCAGCACGCCCACGGTCACGGTGCCATGGAGTCCTGCCCGCGTGGGTTTGACATCCTCGCGGGCACGCTCGATCTCATTCAATACCCGCCGCGCATGTTCGGCGAGCGTCTGGCCGCTTGCCGTCAACTGCATGCCTTTGCGTCCGCGTTCAAACAGCGTGACGCCCAGGTCGGTCTCAAGCATTTTCAGTTGCCGCGATACGGCAGGCTGAACCAGGTTCAACAGGACCGCAGCACGGCTCACGCTGCCGGTATCGACCACGGTAAGAAACGCGCGCAGTTGTTTGAAGTCCATAGGGCGCCACTTTAAGACATTCGTGCAGGTTTTTCGCGTTCTGCGAAAATCATCCGCGAAACGCGACAACCAGGAGCCCGGCCATGATCGATCATCTCGACCACCTTGTTCTTACCACCGCAGACGAAAAGGCCTGCGTGCATTTTTATGTCGATCTGCTAGGGATGCATCTCGAAACCTTTGGCAGTGGCCGCAAGGCCTTTCTGTTCGGCAATCAGAAAATCAATCTGCACGTGAAAGGGCACGAGTTCGAGCCGAAGGCGCATACGCCGGTGCCGGGCGCGCTGGATTTGTGCTTTATCGCCAGCAAGCCGCTGGACGAGGTGATCGCGGAATTGAAAGGAAAGTCGGTGTCGATCCTCGAGGGGCCGGTGATGCGCACAGGCGCCACCGGGCCGATCCGGTCGATTTACCTGCGCGATCCTGATTTGAATCTCATCGAGATATCCGAACCGGCGGCGCGTTAAGCCGCTGCGAGATCATCCATCAAGGTGCTGCCCACCACGCCATCTCGAAGCAAGACCTCGATGTCGGCGTGCGAGTACCCGAGTTCGGCAAGCACGTCGTGGGTGTGTTCGCCGATGGATGGGGGCGGTGTGCGCAAGGGCAATCGCGCGCCACCCAAGGTCAGTGGCAACAGGGGCGTACGCGTGGTGAGCGCTTCGCCCTTACCGCTGGCGTCGGCCGGGAGCGTGACTTCGGCCAGGCCGCCGCTGGCGACCAGGTGCGCATCGTCAAACAGATCCTCCGGGCTGGTGATGGGTGCGTAAGGCAACCCCTGCGCTTGAAATACGGCCGCGATTTCGGCCGCGGTGTGGCGTGCCATCCGCTCGCGCAACAACGGCATCATCCATTCGCGCGCGGCCACGCGATCGACGTTGGTGCGCAGCCGTTCGTCGGACTTGAGCGTTTGCAGATCGAATGCGTCGCAGAAGAGGGCCCACTGTGTATCGGACACCACGGCCAGGAAAATCTGCTCACCGGCGATGTCGGTAAATACGTCGTACACCGCCCAGGCCGACGTACGGCTCGGCATGGGCTTGACCGGCTTGCCGGTGACGGCAAATTGCATCATGTGGATGCCCATGAGGAACACGTTGTTTTCGAAGAGGGCGCTTTCCACATGCTGGCCGCGGCCGGTGGTGTCGCGTTCGCGTAGCGCCGCCATGGCGCCGATCGCACCGAAGATGCCGCCCATGATGTCGTTGACCGCCGTGCCGGCGCGCAAGGGGCGGCCTTCCGGGCCGGTCATGTAGGCCAGCCCGCCCATCATCTGCACCACTTCGTCCAGGGCGGTGCGGTTGTCGTAAGGGCCTTCCAGAAAGCCTTTGTGCGACACGTAGATCAGCCGTTCGTTGAGCGTACTGAGCGCGTTGTAGTCAAAGCCCAACTTGGCCATCGTGCCGGCCTTGAAGTTCTCGCTGAACACATCTGCCGAGGCGACAAGCTTGAGCACGATCTCGCGCCCGCGGGGATCCTTGGTGTCGATGGCCAGGCTTTTCTTGTTGCGGTTGAACATGGCGTAGAAGCCCGCGCCCGAGCCCGGCAGACGACGCGTGTTGTCGCCCGCCAGTGGCTCGATTTTGATCACTTCGGCACCCAGATCCGCAAGCAGCATCCCGCACGAGGGGCCCATCACCATATGCGTGAACTCGACCACGCGCACGCCAGCGAAAGGAAGGGCTTTTTGAACATCGGTCATCAGATCGTCTCCGGAGTGCAGGCGAAGGTGTCGCGCGGTTCGGGCATGCGGCCATCGGCGTAGACGAAGCCTTTTTGCAGGCCGGCGTCCGGCACGTGGCCGTACAGCGCTTCGCCGGGCAGGGCGTCGGCCAACACCTTGCGGGCGGCGATCAATCCGTCGATATCGATGCCGGTGTCGCAGCCCATGGTTTCGAGCAGGTAGACCAGATCCTCGGTGACGACATTGCCGGTGGCGCCCGGCGCATAGGGGCAACCGCCCAAACCGCCTAGGCTCGCGTCGAATGTGGTCACGCCGGCATCCAATGCCGCCAGCACGTTGGCCATGCCTTGCCCGCGGGTGTTGTGAAAGTGTGCGCCGCCGGCGCGGTCGCCGAGTTCGGCCATGAGCCGCTTGAACAGGCGCGCGACCTGGCGCGGATTGGCGTAGCCGGTGGTGTCCGACAGGCCGACTTCATCCACGCCCAGGTCGGCCATGGTGTGTGCGATGCGCATCGATTCGTCGTCGGATACGGCACCGGCCAACGTGCATCCGAAGGCGACCGACAGGCCGGCTTCAATTGAGGTGCCGGGTGCCGTGTCGTTGCGCAGCGCCACGATCTGCCGCACATCCTCGATGATGTCTGCATGGGTCTTGCGGATATTGGCCATCAAGTGCGCTTCGGTTACGGACACCGGAATCGTGATCTTGTGCGCGCCTGAAGCGAATGCCGCGATGGCGCCTTTGAGATTGGGCACCAACACCGCAACCGTGAGGTCGGGCTTGGTGCGGGCGTGCGCCACGATATCGGCGGTGTCCGCCATCTGCGGGAGCAGTTTGGGTGAGACAAACGAGCCCACTTCGATTTCGCGCAGACCTGACGCATAAAGCGCGTCGATCCAGGCCCGCTTGAGTGCCGTCGGCATGGTGCGCTTCATGGCTTGCAGGCCATCGCGCGGACCCACTTCGCTGATGAGAACGTGCGTCGTCATTCAGGGTTCCTTATGTGTAGGTGGCGTGTGCAAGCAGGCGGCGTCCGCACGGCTTGGCGACGCAAAACGGGTCAGTCGAGTTTGATGTTGGCGTCCTTCACAACGGCCTTCCACTTCGCCTGCTCCGAGGCCAGGTAGGTCGCAAAGGCCTGGGGTTGGCCCCCCAGCGGCTGGCTGCCTTCCTCCTCGAGTTTCTTGACGATTTCCGGACTGGACACGGCGCGACGCATCGCCTCGTTGAGCTTGGCGAGCACATCGGGTTTCATATCCTTGGGACCCACGAGCCCCGTCCAGGCAGACGCTTCAAAGCCCGGATATCCCGATTCGGCCACCGTGGGAACATCGGGCAGCATCTTCAGACGCGTTTTGGACGTGACGGCAATCGCGCGCAGTTTGCCTGCCGCCAGCATCGACACCAGCGATTGCGGCGTGATGAATGCGAAGTCGGTCTGGCCGCCGGCAAGTTCGGTAAGGACTGGACCGGCGCCTTTGTAGGGCACATGCAGAAAGGTCACGCCAGCCTTTTGCGCCAGCATCATGCCGGACATGTGGCCGATCGTCCCGTTGCCGGCGGATGCCATGCGCAGCGATTCTGCGGGCTTGCCTTTCGCATCGGCGATCAGATCGGCCACGGTCTTGTACGGCGATTGGCTGTTCACCACCAGCACCACGGGTTGCGCGGCGACCAGACCGATCAGTGAGAAGTCGCGTGTCGGATCGAAAGGCATCTTGGTGAACAAGGCGGGATTGATCGCGAGGTTGGCCGCTTGACCCATGCCGATGGCGTAACCATCCGGCTCGGCGCGCGCCACGAAATCCATGCCGATATTGCCGGTGGCACCGGGCTTGTTCTGCACCACCAGGTTCCAGCCCGTGCTCGCACCCATTCGCTCCACGAGAAGGCGTGTGATCGTATCGGTGCCGCCGCCGGGCGGCATGGGTACGACCACGTTGATCGGCCGCACCGGGTAATCGGCGGCTTGGGCGGCAGCGCCCAGTGCAGGCAGCAGGAGGGCGGCGCATAGCGCCGTATTGACGCGAAAAAACATAATGGGTTGTCTCCAGGATAAGGGGGTGCGGCCTTACGTTGAGGCTGCGATCGGTGATGCGTGCGTGTTCGGCGTACCGCGTTGCCGATCATGCGCATCGATACGGACGGCGTTCGATGCGGCGATGCGAGGAACGTCTCTCACACCTTTCTCACGATCTCGTTCTGTTGCATCGCGCTCATCGAACCGTTTTAATGTTAAGTTCTATAAGATAGAATGGCGTTCTATCTATTATTTCCGGCGATACTGCGCCTTGTCAATTCAAACCTCGTTGCTCATGCCAAAAAAATCCACCCAGATGTCATTGGCCGACCTGCATCCTGCTGCCGGCGGCGTCAGCGCCGTCGACAAAGCGATCACGGTGCTGGCAGCGTTTACCGATGCCAGCACCACGCTTTCGTTATCGGAAATCGCGCAGCACACGCGGCTGTACAAAAGTGCCGTCTTGCGTTTACTGGCATCGCTGGAGCACGGGCGGCTGGTGATCAAACATGCGGATGGTCGTTATGGGATCGGTCCCGAAGTGGGCCGACTGAATGCGTTGTATGCATCGTCTTTTTCGCTCGAAGATCTCGCGTTGCCCCTCTTGCGTCAATTGGTGGCGCAAACGCAGGAAAGTGCGGCTTTTCATGTGCGACAGGGCGATCAGCGGTTGTGTCTTTACCGCGTGGATTCGCCCCAGATGGTGCGGGATCACATCAAGGCGGGCGATCTGCTGCCGCTGGATCGGGGCGCGGGGGGACGCGTCCTGTCGGCATACTCAGGCGCGAAAGGTGAGCTTTATGACCGCATTCGCCGGGATGGCGTCGTGCTGCTGCAAGGTGACCGCAGCCCCGATCTGTGCGGGATTTCGGCGCCAGTGCTCAAGCGCGGCACCGAGCTGGTGGGCGCGATCACGTTGACGATGCCGACGCATCGGCTGAATACCGCGCACGAGCCGCTGGTACGTGCGGCAGCGCAAGAAATGTCGCGCAAGCTGGATTTTGCGTGAAGCTATTTTCGATGAGGTTTGGCTACCGCATGAAAAGCCAGCGTTCAAGCGATGTCCGGTTATGAGCGGGCCAACGCCCGCGCGTCGCTTAGTCGACGACTTTCGCCTGCGGTAGCGCAACGGGAATCAGCTTTGCATCGATTGCCGGGATACCCAGCGTGTTGAGGACTTCAGGACCCGTACAGTGGAAGCTGCACGCCAACATACTCGAACGCGCCATGCGCTCAATCGCCTGATCGTCCATGGCCATCAAACGTGCTTCGGTTTCCGGGCTCAACGGTTCACGGAGCAGGACGTGCGCGTTCTCACGCACGATGCGCTGCAAAACGCTGATAAAGGCCACGTTCACTTCCTGAATATCGCGAAGCAAATGGATGTCGATGATGGGTAACATGTCGCGGCGGTTAAGACGAAAGCGGCAAGCGTATAGTGATTTGCCGATTCTGCCGAATATGTCTTTATCTGTTCTTTTGTTGCGTGCATTTTGCACAATTAAGAAGAGACTAAGGACGTCGGGCACGCTTGTGTGCTCAATTGAAGTAAGCCCTTTCCAAAAAATGAAAATCGCGAAAAGCGATTACTGGAGACAACCATGCGAGTCGCCCGTTTTGTATCCACGCTGCTGTTGCCGCTTGCCGCAGCCATTGCGCCCGCCGTCGCTATGGCGCAAGGCGCTTATCCTGAGCGCCCCGTAACGGTGATCGTGCCGCAAGGCGCGGGGGGCGCCAATGATGTGATCGCGCGCATCGTCACGCAGAAGATGTCGCAGCTATTGGGTCAGTCGGTAGTGGTGGACAACCGGCCGGGTGCGGGCGGCACGATCGGTACCGCGCTCGCCGCCAAGGCGGCACCGGATGGCTACACGCTCCTGTTGACATCCGACAGCGCGCACGTCATCAACCCGGGTTTGTACAAGCAGATCGGGTTTGATCCGATCAAGAGCTTTACGCCCATCGGCACCGTGGCCACGGCCGGTTACGTGCTCGTCGCCAACCCTGCTTTTCCGCCGAACACGGTAGCTGAGCTGATTGCCGCCGCGAAGGCTGCGCCGCCGGGATCGCTCAATTACGCTTCGGCGGGCAACGGCACGCTCAATCATTTGATTGCCGAGATGCTCAAGCGATCGGCCGGCATCGACCTCGTGCACGTCCCGTATCGCACCGCTGCTGCAGCCGTGACGGATGTGGTGGGTGGGCAACTGCCATTGTCCGTTCAGAGCCTGCCCTCGTCGATCAACTTCATCAAAACCAATAAGTTGAAGGTGCTCGGCACGGTCAATCCGAAGCGCGTGGCGGCATTGCCGGATTCGCCCACCATTGGCGAAACCATCCCCGGCTTCGGAGCCACACCCTGGTATGGCTTATTGGCGCCTTCTGGCACGCCCAAACCGATCATCGACAAGCTTGACGCGGCATTGGCAAAAGTCTTGGCCGATCCCGACGTGCAGGCGCAACTTGCCGCGCAAGGCTGCGAAGTCATGCCGGGTACGTCTGCCGACTTTGCTGCGCTCATCAAGACCGACCTCCCGAAATGGGCAGCCGTGATTCAGGAGTCTGGCGTCAAGCTGGATTGATCCCCGTGGACTTCATGTTGTTGGTTGCTTTCTTGGTGCTCGGCGGCGTGGTCGGGTTTGCAGCAGGGCTGCTGGGCATCGGGGGCGGCATGGCGCTCGCCCCGATTCTGGCGCTGCTTTTTGCGCATCAACAGATGCCGGCCGAGGTCAACGTTCACGCGGCGATCGCCACCTCGATGGCCACGATTCTGTTTACCTCTGTGTCGAGCTTGATGGCGCATCAGGCAAAGGGCAATGTGATCTGGTCGATCGTGTATGCGATGGCACCCGGTTTGATCGCGGGGGGATTGCTGGTCGGGGGCGGTTTGTTTGCGCTGATCGATACGGGCTGGCTGGCGTTGTTCTTCGCGATTTTCGTGGCCTATAACGCTGTGCGCATGTTGACCCGGAAACCGCCTGTGGCGGGTACCGGTGCGTTGCCGGGCCCGGTGGGACTATTCGGCGTAGGTATGGGGATCGGTGGGCTTTCAGGCATGGTGGGCGCGGGCGGGGCGTTCCTGTCAGTACCCTTCATGGTCAAGAAGCATGTGCCCATTCATCGCGCGATCGGCACCTCTGCGGCGCTGGGTTTTCCGATCGCACTGGCCAGTTGCGTGGGCTACATCTATTCCGGTTGGGGGTTGGCCACCGCATTTCCGCATATGGTGGGATATATCTATTGGCCCGCGTTGCTGGCCATCGTGTGCACCAGCATGGCCACCGCACCGCTAGGCGCTCGGTTATCGAGCCGCTTGCCGGTGGCCACGATCAAAAAGATCTTCGCATTTATCTTGTTCATCCTGGCGGCTTCGATGGCGTGGGAAGCGGCAAAGGCGTTTGGCTTGATCGCACGCTGATCGAGGCTGAAAGACGTCGGGCGTTCGAGAGGAGAATGGTCGCCGTCCGAGGTCTGGATGATGGGCATCGAACAAGGTCCGCCTCAAACGACGTGGGCTTGAAGATTCGACGGCCGCTCATATTCGATATCCCATTCTCCTGCGCCTGTTCGCACGAATCCGTGTGCCGTGTAAAAGCCGTTCGAACGGCTGTCGCGCAGGGCGCAAACGCGTAACGGCAAATTCGTCTGAGCCGATTCCGCGATCAGACGTTGCATGACTTGCGCACCCCGACCGCGCCCCGAGGCGCTCGGATGCAAATACAAGTGCTGCAGCATCAAATGATCTGCCTCAGTCTGCATCGCGTAAAACCCGATGCGCTCGGGTTCGCGCTCCTGGCTGCCAGCCACAATCCAATACGTCTGTTCGGGTTTGAACGTTGCCGCCAACCGCGACCGGGCGCGTTCGAGATCGAACCGTCCGATCGCCTCGAGGCTTTCGCGCATCGCAGCGATCCGCAGGCTAAGCAATGCTTCGAAGTCGGTTGCCTGCGCGCGTTGATAGTGGAGTAAGTCGGGGGCAGCAAGGGCAGGATGTGGGGAGGTCGGCACGGTGTTTGGATGTCTTGATGGATGTCGCGAAGGGGAGCGGAATCACGGGTGCAAGGTGTGGTGGAAGCTGCGCGACGAAGGTCGGCACTGCAAGCACGCGCCTTCGGTCGATTATTCTGCTGCGGCGATTTTCTCGAACACGGCCAGAGGGATGAACAAGGTTCGATCCGTCATCTCCGAGTCGCCACACTATGAGAAAATCCGGTATCTAGCAAGCCACCGGAGCCCTGCCGTATGCATACCCCTCGACTCGAGTTCGTGACCTGCGCCAGTCCGGCGGGCCTGCATCGCATGGCGTATTGGGAGTGGGGCGACCGCAATAATCCCAAAGTGTTGATTTGCGTTCATGGGTTGACGCGCACCGGCCGTGATTTCGACCGCCTGGCTCGCTGCCTGGCCGAGGAATATCGCATCGTCTGTCCGGATGTGGTGGGCCGGGGGCGATCCGATTGGCTGCTCAACCCGGCGTTTTATACCGTGCCGCAGTACGTGTCCGACATGGTCACGTTGGTGGCGCGCCTGCAACCCGAAACGCTGCACTGGGTGGGCACGTCGCTGGGCGGCTTGATCGGCATGGTGCTGGGCGGCGCAGCGTCGTACTCCAGGCATTTCCGGCATCCGGAGGCGGCGTTGGGCGCCTCCGCCATGGGGTTGCATATCGACAAGATCGTGTTGAACGATGTCGGCCCCAGGCTGAACCCGGAAGCCATCGCGCGCATCGGTCAGTATGTGGGGCAGGCGGGCGAATTCAGTTCGCAGGAGGCAGCTGTCGATTACGTGCGCACGGTGTCCGAGCAGTTCGGTCCGCATACCGACGAGCAATGGAAAGAGCTCGCCGAGTTTGTGTACAAGAAAGAGGGCGAGCAGTGGATCAAGCATTACGACCTGGGCATTGCCGTACCGTTTGCCGATCAGAATGCCGCCGTGATGGCGGCGGGCGAGCAGATTTTGTGGCAGTCGTACGAGGCGCTCGATTGCCCGATTCTGCTGCTGCGCGGTGAGCTTTCCGATCTGTTGAGCGCGGACACGGCCAACGAAATGCTGACGCGCAACCCCCAGGCGCGCCTGCACGAGGTACATTGCGTGGGACATGCACCCACGCTCATGCACGACGCGCAGATCGAACCGGTTGTGCGGTTTCTGCTCGATAGCTGACGCAGGCGGCTTAGAATAGGGGGATGAACACCCCCAGTCTAAACATCGATCTGCATTGCCACTCCACGGTTTCGGACGGCGTATTGGCGCCTGCTGCCGTGGCCGAGCGTGCGCGCGCCAACGGCGTGGATGTGTGGGCATTGACCGATCACGACGAGGTCGGCGGCATTGCCGAAGCGGCACAGGCCGCACGCGCCGTGGGCTTGCGCCACATTACCGGGGTCGAGATTTCCTGCACGTGGGCATCGCAAACGGTCCATATCGTCGGGCTTAACTTCGATGCTGAAAACGAAGCGCTGGTGCAGGGCCTGCACAAAACGCGCTCCGGGCGCGGCAGCCGCGCTCAGGAGATCGGCCGCAGGTTGGCCGCCATGGGTATGCCGGGCGCCTATGAAGGCGCGCTCGAGTTTGTGGGCAATCCCGAACTGATCAGCCGATCGCACTTCGCGCGGTGGCTGGTCAAGGCCGGCTATGAGCCCGATGTGCAGTCCGTCTTTACCAAACACCTGGGCGACGATCGCGCTGGCCATGTGCCGGTGCAATGGGCCACGCTCACCGAGTGCATCGGCTGGATTCTGGGTGCCGGTGGCGTGGCGGTGATGGCCCACCCTGGGCGCTACAAATACACTCCGATGCAGTTCGATGCCCTGTTCGACGAGTTCGAAGGCTTGGGTGGCAGAGGTGTGGAGGTGATCACAGGCAGCCATACGCCGGAAGAAGCGCGCCATTACGCCCGTGTCGCCAAACAGCGCGGCCTGCTGGCTTCGCGCGGTTCGGATTTTCACAGCCCGCACGAAAGCCGCATCGACCTCGGCCGCCTGCCGCAATTGCCGTCGGATTTGACCCCCGTCTGGCACGATTGGTTTTGAGCGCAACGCCATGAATAAAGCATTTGTGAAAGAGTCCGATCAGGACGAAGACGACGAGCTGCCCGAAGCGCTGGCCTTGCCGCAGGGCACGCGCAATTACCTCACGCCGGGCGGTTATGCCCGCCTGCGCGACGAGTTGGTGCATCTGATGACCGTCGAACGGCCCGAGATCGTGCAGATCGTGTCGTGGGCCGCGTCCAACGGTGATCGGTCCGAGAACGGCGATTACCTTTACGGCAAAAAGCGCTTGCGCGAAATCGATCGCCGCATGCGTTTTCTCACCAAGCGGCTCGATATTGCCGAGATCGTCGATCCTGCGTTGCAAACACGCCGCGACCATGTGTTCTTCGGCGCCACGGTCACGTACTCCACCAAAGCGGGCGAGGACCACACGGTCACGATCGTCGGGGTGGACGAGGCGGAGCCCTTGGCCGGCAAGATCAGCTGGATATCGCCGGTGGCTCGGGCGCTGACCAAAGCATGCGAAGGCGATACCGTCACCTTGCGCACGCCGGGTGGGGTCGAGGAGCTGGATATTCTCGAAGTGAGTTATCCGGAGTAATGGAAAAAGGGGACACGCGACGTGTCCCCTCGAATTCAAGCGCTTAGGCTTGCGTCGCCTGTGGGGGCTGCCTTATCTGACTCGCTTCCATAGTGTTTACCTGGCACGTACGAGTCGCCTGCCGGGCGCTCATTTACTTGTCACGCTGGCTCAGCCCGCGTCATCGATTACTTGGCGTCCGGCTTGCGCGCGGCAATCGCCTTCTCTGCCTTGTCCACCAGGCTGGTACCGATCTGCGTTTTCCATTTGTCGTAAACCGGCTGCGTTATTTTCACGAACGCATCGTGTCCGGCTTGATCGAGTTCGGTAATCGTCACGCCTTGCTTCGCGATGTCGTCCAGCAGCGCGCGATCATTACGCGTTACACCTTTACGCGCGATCACGATCTCCTCTTTGGCAGCATCCACGGCGGCCTGGCGCACGATGTCGCGATCCTTTTCCGACCAGCTTTGCCAGACTTCCTTGTTCACCACGAAGATGAGCGGATCGGCCACATAGTTCCAGAGCGTCAGATGCTTCTGGCCCACCGTATAGAGCTTGGAGCCGGTATAGATCGACAGCGGATTCTCCTGCCCGTCGACTGCGCCGCTGGCCAGTGCTGGCTGTGCATCGGCCCAGCTCATTTGCGTGGGATTGGCACCCAGCGCGGTAAACGTGTCGATATACAGAGGTGATCCCACCACGCGCAATTTCATGCCCTTCATGTCTTCCGGGCGTTTAATGTCGCGCTTCGAATTGCTCAACTGCCGATAACCGTTTTCGCCCCAGGCCAGCGGCACCACGCCGGCCTTGTCCAGGCGCGCGAAGATATCGCGGCCGACCTCGCCCTGCGTGAGCGCATCGATGGCCGCATAGTCCGGCATCAGGAAAGGCAGTGAAAAGAGGTTGAGCTCTTTCACCTGCGGCGACCAATTGATCGTCGAACCGACGGCCATATCGATCACGCCTTGCCTAATCGCCGTGAACTCACGCGTTTGATCGCCTTGCACCAGCGACGTCCCGGGATAGACCTTGATGTTGATCCGGCCATCGGTACGCTCGCGCACCAGCTTGGACCAGATCTCGGCGCCTTGTCCCCAAGGGAAAGTTGTGCCCACGACGATGGACAGCTTGTACTCGGCCTTGTACGACTGGGCCTGGGCGGGCAGGGCGGCAAACAACGCAACGGCGCAAGCGGTGGCGCGGAACAGGGTGCGAAACATGGCAGTCTCCTCGATGAGGTAGCGATCTTGTTATTGAATGGTCTTGCTATTGAAGAGTCTTGATTGAAGGGTCTTGATATTGAATGGTTTTGCTATTGAATGGTTTTGCTATTGAATGGTTTTGCTATTGAAAAAAGGAGATAACGAAGGTCCGAATTGAATCGTCAGCGCCGGACATTTCCATCGTCGCGTAGTCCGCTGCCAGCCTCAATACCCCAGCTTGTTCGGCAGCCACAACGCCAACTGCGGAAACATCACCACGGCAACCAGCACCAGGAACATGCTGGCCAGCATCCAGATCACCCACGGCACGGTGGATTCCATCGGCACTTTGGCGATCCGGCACGACACCATCAGATTGACCGCAAGCGGCGGCGTGAATTGACCGAGCGCGACCTTGAGCGTGAGCAGCACGCCAAACCAGACGGGATCCCAGCCATATGCGTTGGCGATCGGCATCAGCAGCGGCACAAAAATCAGAAAGATCGAAATGCCGTCCAGGAACATGCCAACGGTCATTAGCAACACGATCAACAGTGCCAAGACGCCGTATTCGCCCAATCCGGAATTGACGATAGCGCTGGTGATGGGGTCGATCACACTCAGCGTCGAGAGTGCGTACGCGAAAATCCCGGCAAGCGTAACCACCATCATGATCACGGCCGACAGCTCTGCGGCTTCGCGCAGCATCGGAAACAGATCGCGTACGCCAATGGTGCGATGGATGACCATGCCTACGAACAGTCCGTAGAACACGGCCACCACTGCGGCTTCGGTGGGCGTGAACCAGCCCAGGCGCATGCCGCCCAGGATGAGCACGGGCGCGGCCAGACCCCACGCGGCTTCGCGCATGCTGCGCCAAAAGGGCGGGCGGGGCAGATGGCGTTCGAGTTGCCCCATGCCATGTTTGCGGGCCAGCCAGACGGCGGGCACGATCAGCGCGAAACCAGCCAGAATGCCCGGGATCATGCCGGCTGCAAACAGCGCGGGCACCGAGGCGCCCGGCACCAGCACCGAATAGATAATGAACGCGACGGACGGGGGAATCAGGATGTCGGTGGCGGCGCCGGCGGCGACCACCGCAGCCGAGAAAGGCTGGGGATAGCCTGCGCGCGACATGGCGGCGATCATGACGGCGCCTACCGCTGCGGCACAAGCGGGGCCCGATCCGGAAATCCCGCCAAGAAACATGGCTACGGCAATCGACACCAGCGGCAGCATGCCCGGGCCGCGTCCCACAATCGAAATCGCGAAATCCACCAAACGACGCGCCACCCCCGAACGGTCGAAAATCGAGCCGACCAGCACAAACATCGGAATCGCCAACAGCGGGTACTTGGCCAGCCCCGCATAGAAGCTCTGCGGCACGGCCATGAGGCCAAACCAATTGGTGTCGAGATTGGACAGCGCGATGGCCAGCGTGCCGGCCAGTCCCAGGGCCACGCCCACGGGTACGCCGATCACCATCAGCCCGATGAATACGGCAAACAAGGCGACGGTGATCATTGGTCGTCGCCTCGCACCAATCGCACAATGGCGCCCAGCGTACGCAGGGTGATCAGCGCCGAAAGCAGCGGCAGCCAGATCGTGTACCACCAAGTGGGCACGCCGATCGCAGGCGAAGTGTCCTCGTACTGGAATTCATCCAGCGCCAGGCGGGCCGCGAGCACGGTCAACAGCGCGAAGAAGAAGGCCGTGAAGGCGTGGGCCACGATCGCCCAACGCCGCCGCCGCTCGGGCGGCCCGCGGTCGGCGAAAAGTTCGATACGAATGTGATGATGGCGAATGAAGGCGGTACTGCCTGCCACGAGCGTCAGCACGACCAGGAGGAAAATCGATATTTCCTCGGTCCAGGCAAACGATTGGTCGGTCAGATAGCGCACCAGCACATTGCCGAACGTGAGCAGGGCCAATAACGCCAGAATGCCTACGGCAAAGATGTCCTCGACTTTGAGGGGAACGCGCGCTTCGGGTTCGGGCTGCGGTTCGAGAATGGGTTCGATCGGTTCTGCGGGTGTTTCCGGGGCGGTCATGGTTGCGTTTTCGCTATTTTTGACCCGATGGCCTGGCGGGTTGTCTCCATCGCGACAGCGCGCGTCGCGAAGGCATCCTACCCGGCGGGGGCATCGCTGCTCGTCCGTATTTACCCGCAGGCCGCAGCAGATCGTGGGTTTTGCAGTGCGGCAAAAGCACTATGCTCGACGCGGCTTCAAGTTGGACGAGATGCCCGCCGGTCTTGTTTCTGGCGCTGACGCCGGGCGTTGTTGCGATGCAAGACAGGGGGCGAGGCGGCTCCGGAAGTTATTTGTAAGCGCCGCTCAACATGGTGCGGCGTTTATCAGACCGATGCACCTTCGTACAAATTCGCAGTGCGCGGGCGAGGAGGGCGATCAAGCGGGTAAAATCCCGTTTTTGCTTCCTCTCCTCTGGCGCCCCTAATCGTGTCTTTCGTCCAGCATTTGCCCGGTTCGTCCGTTCTGTCGTCCTTCCGCCGCGAGCGCTTGCTCGCTCAACTCAAGCAGGCAGGCCTGCCGGTCGCCGACTTGTCCGCGCGGTACGAACACTTCGTGCATAGCGATTCTGAGCTGTCGGCTGCCGACCAGGATCGCCTGACAAAATTGCTGGATTACGGCACTGAGGCGGCGCTGGTGCCGCCGTCCAAGTCGTTGAATCTGCTGGTGATTCCCCGTCTGGGTACGATTTCGCCGTGGGCCAGCAAGGCCACCGATATCGCTCACAACTGCGGCTTGTCCGGTGTGCGCCGGGTCGAGCGCGGCGTGTTGTACACGCTGGTGCCCGAGCGGGGGTTGCTGGGTTCGAAAACGATCGATGCCGACATGCTGGCGCGTGCCGCCGACTGTCTGCACGACCGGATGACCGAAACGGTGGTCGACGGCGCATTCGATGGCCAAGCGCTGTTTACGGCTTTGGAAGGCAAGCCGATGCGCACGGTCGCTGTGCAGGCTGAGGGGCGCGCGGCACTGGTGTCTGCAAACACCGCCTTCGGTCTGGCGTTGTCTGAGGACGAAATCGACTACCTCGCGCAAGCGTTCACTGACTTGGGCCGCGACCCAACGGACGTCGAACTGATGATGTTTGCGCAGGCCAATAGTGAACACTGCCGCCACAAGATCTTCAACGCGCAATGGGTGATCGACGGCGAGCCGCAGAGCAAGACGCTTTTCGGCATGATCCGCGAAACGCACGCTGCGCAACCGCTGGGCACGATCGTCGCCTATTCGGATAACGCGGCCGTCATGGAAGGCGGCCCGGCGTCGCGCTTCCACGCTGGCGGTTCGAGCACGGGCGATGCGCGCACCTATTCGCGCCACGATGCCGTCGTGCACACGCTCATGAAGGTCGAAACCCATAATCACCCCACCGCGATTGCGCCGTATCCCGGTGCGGCAACCGGTGCCGGCGGCGAAATTCGCGACGAAGGCGCCACGGGCCGCGGGTCCAAGCCCAAGGCCGGCCTCACGGGTTTTACCGTGTCGCACCTGCGTTTCGACGACGCGCCACAGCCCTGGGAGCAGGATCACCACGGTCTGCCCGACCGGATTGCTTCGCCGCTGTCGATCATGATCGAAGGCCCCATCGGGGGCGCGGCGTTCAACAACGAATTCGGCCGCCCCAATCTGCTGGGCTATTTCCGCACGTTCGAGCAAACGGCGGGCGGCACGCGCTGGGGCTATCACAAGCCCATCATGATCGCGGGTGGCTTGGGCAGCATCGACGCCAGTCTCACGCAAAAAGACATCATTCCCCCCGGCGCTTTGCTGATTCAGTTGGGCGGCCCGGGCTTGCGCATCGGCATGGGCGGCAGTGCCGCGTCGTCGATGGGCGTGGGCAGCAACTCGGCCGAGCTCGATTTCGATTCGGTTCAGCGCGGCAACCCCGAACTCGAACGCCGCGTGCAGGAAGTGATCGACCGCTGCTGGCAGCAGGGCGATAACAACCCCATCATCGCGATCCACGACGTGGGTGCGGGTGGCCTGTCCAACGCGTTTCCCGAATTGGTCAACGATGCGGGTCGCGGCGCCACCTTCGATCTGAAGCGCGTCAACCTTGAAGAGTCGGGTATGTCGCCGGCGGAAATCTGGAGCAACGAGGCGCAAGAGCGCTATGTGCTGTCCATTCTGCCGAAGGATCTGGAGCGTTTCGACGCGCTGGCGCGCCGTGAACGTTGCCCCTACGCCGTGATCGGCGTGGCCACTGAAGAGCGCCAATTGCGTGTGCTCGATGGCGAGGGCGTGCCGGGTCTGGATGAAATCGGCCCCAAGCAGGACGTGCGTCCGGTCGATGTGCCGATCGACGTCATCCTGGGCAAGGCGCCGCGCATGACGCGTGACGTCAAGCGCCTACCGGGTGCCTCTGAAGCGATAGATTTGGCCCAAGTGGACCTCACCGATGCCATTCACCGCGTGCTGGCGCATCCCACCGTTGCCAACAAAACCTTCCTCATCACGATCGGCGATCGCACGGTCGGCGGCTTGTCGAGCCGCGACCAGATGGTCGGTCCCTGGCAAGTGCCTGTCGCCGACTGCGCCGTCACCTTGGCCGACTACGAAGGTTTCCGCGGCGAGGCGATGGCGATGGGCGAACGCACGCCGGTTGCCATACTCAACGCGCCGGCTTCCGGCCGCATGGCCGTTGCTGAGTCGCTCACCAACCTGGTCGCTGCCGACGTCGCACGTCTGGAAGATATCAAGCTGTCGGCCAACTGGATGGCCGCCTGCGGCGTGGACGGTCAGGACGCCGCACTCTTCGACACCGTCACGGCGGTGAGCGTGCTGTGCCAGGAAGTCGGCCTGTCGATCCCGGTGGGTAAAGATTCGCTGTCCATGAAAACCTCGTGGACCGAAGGCGCCGAATCGCGTCAGGTGATCTCGCCCGTATCGTTGGTCGTGACGGCCTTCGCGCCGGTCGCCGACGTGCGCGCCAGCCTCACGCCGCAATTGCGCACCGATGTGGGCGATACCGTTCTGATCGCGATCGATCTGGGTGAAGGCAAGCACCGCATGGGCGGTTCGATCCTTGCCCAGGCGTTCAATCAAGTGGGTGAGACCACCCCCGATATCGATACGCCCGCCGCGTTGCGCGCGTTCTTCATCACGATCCGCACGCTGGCCGAAGCGGGCACGATCCTGGCCTATCACGACCGTTCAGATGGTGGCCTGCTGGCAACCTTGGCCGAAATGTCCTTTGCAGGCAAAACCGGGATTTCGGTCAATATCGACATGCTCACCTTCGATCCGCAAACGGCGGATTGGGGCGACTACAAGATTCGCCCCGAGCAAGTGGCCGTGCAGCGCAATGAGCTCACGCTCAAGGCGTTGTTCACCGAAGAAGCGGGTGCCGTGATTCAGGTGCCGGCTTCCGAGCGTGACGCCGTCATGCAGGTGCTGCGTGGTGCCGGCCTGTCACGTCATTCGCACGTGATCGGTGGCCTCAACAACGCCGACGAAATCGAGTTTTACCGCGACGGCAAGAAGATCTGGGGCGAACCGCGCGTGGCGCTGGCCAAGATCTGGAGCGATGTGAGCTACCGCATCATGGCTCGCCGCGATAATCCGGCGTGCGCCGAAGCCGAACGCGATATGTGGGACGACGCCGGTGATCCGGGCCTGTCGCCCGTGGTGCCGTTCAATCCCCAGGAAGACGTGGCTGCGCCGTTCATCAACACCGGCAAGCGCCCGCGCGTGGCCATTCTGCGCGAGCAGGGCTGCAACAGCCAGGTCGAAATGGCTTGGGCGTTCGATACCTCAGGTTTTGAAGCCGTCGACGTGCACATGACCGATCTGCTGTCTGGGCGTGTCGATCTCTCGACGATGCAAGGCTTGGTGGCCGTGGGTGGTTTCAGCTACGGCGACGTGCTGGGTGCCGGCGAAGGCTGGGCCCGCACGATCCGCTTCAACGATCAACTGTCCGATCAGTTTGCGGCGTACTTCGCCCGTCCCGATACCTTCGGTCTCGGCGTGTGCAACGGCTGCCAGATGATGGCGGCTTTGGCGCCGATGATTCCGGGCGCCGAAGCCTGGCCCCGGTTCACGCGCAACCTGTCGGAAAAATATGAAGCGCGGCTGTCGCTGATCGAAGTGGCCGAATCGCCATCATTGTTCTTCAAAGGCATGGCGGGCGCACGTATCCCCGTGGCGGTCGCGCATGGCGAGGGGTTTGCCAACTTCGCCGTGCAAGGCGATGCCGCCAAGGTGATTGGCGCGGCCCATTACGTCGACAATCGTGGCGCACGCACTGAAGCCTACCCGTTCAACCCCAACGGCAGTCCTGACGGCTTGACCTCCGTCACCACCGCCGATGGCCGCTTTACCGTGATCATGCCGCACCCCGAGCGCGTCACCCGCAACGTCATGATGTCGTGGGCGCCGCAAACGTGGGGCACCGCCGATACCGGCGGCGCTTATAGTCCCTGGATGCGTTTCTTCCGCAATGCGCGCGTAGCCTTGGGCTAAGCGTACTCACTGGAGTTTCGATATGAATGCCCGTATTCCTGACGACGCTGTTGCTGCTCCCCTCGATCCCGTCGCGCTGCAAGCGTTTGTCGACGCGGCGTGGGATGACGAAATCATTCCCGCGCTCACCGAATACATCGCGGTGCCGGCCAAAAGCCCCGGCTTCGATGCCGATTGGGAAAAGAACGGCTACATCGATCGCGTCGTGCGCGATGCGGCGCAATGGGTGGAATCGAAGAAGGTTGCGGGCCTGAAGCTCGAGGTCATCCGTTTGCCGGGCCGCACGCCCGTCATCTTCTTCGACGTGCCGGCCACCCGCGCGGATAATGGCGATACGGTGCTGCTCTATGGCCACCTGGACAAGCAGCCCGAGTTTTCCGGCTGGCGCCGGGATCTCGGCCCGTGGATGCCCAAGTACGAAAACGGCAAGCTCTATGGCCGAGGCGGCGCGGACGATGGCTATGCCATCTACTCGTCGATCACCGCCATTCTGGCGCTGGACAAGCAAAACATTCCGCGCCCGCGTTGCGTGGGTATCGTCGAGACCTGTGAAGAGTCCGGCAGCTACGACTTGCTGCCTTACATCGACGCCTTGCGCGATCGGCTGGGCAACGTCGCGCTGGTGGTCTGTATGGACTCGGGCGCCGGCAACTACGATCAGCTCTGGATGACCACCTCGCTGCGCGGCATGGTCGCCGGCACGCTGGAAGTGCAGGTGCTGGACGAAGGCGTGCACTCCGGTGACGCGAGCGGTGTGGTGCCGTCGAGCTTCCGCATCCTGCGTCATTTGCTGGATCGCTTGGAGGATAGCGGTACGGGCCGATTGCTGCCGCAAAGTTTCCATTGCGAAATTCCCGCAGCGCGCGTCGAGCAGGTCAAGCAAACGGCGCAAATCCTGGGTGATGAGGTGTGGCGCCGCTTTCCGTGGAGCTGCGGGGCAGACGGCAGCTTCGTGCTGCCGATGACCAGCGAACCCGAAGAGGCCTTGCTTAATCGCACTTGGCGTCCCACGCTATCGGTCACGGGTGCCGATGGCCTGCCGCCGCTGAGCAGCGCCGGCAACGTGCTGCGCCCGCGCACCGCCTTCAAGCTTTCGCTGCGCCTGCCGCCGCTGATCGATGCGGTCGCGGCATCGCAAGAGCTGAAAGAACTGCTCGAAGCCGATGCTCCCTATCAGGCCAAGGTGATCTTTCACGCGGGGCAGGGCGCGGCTACCGGCTGGAACGCGCCCGAAGCCGCACCGTGGCTGTCGACCGCGCTCGACGCGGCATCGAAGGCCTATTACGGTGCACCGTGCGGGTATATCGGGCAGGGCGGCACGATTCCGCTGATGAGCATGCTGCAGGAAGGCTTTCCAAAAGCGCAGTTCATGGTCTGCGGCGTGCTCGGTCCCCAGTCCAATGCGCACGGCCCCAACGAGTTCCTGCACGTGCCGTATGGCAAAAAACTGACAGCCGCCGTCGCGCAGACCGTGGCCGCGATGCCTGCCTAATACGGGGCATAGCGAGGCGCAACGGGGAGTTGGCCGGGGTTGACAGCCTTTAACCCTGCCGATTGCCCTGTTTTAAGCGTGTCAAAACGTATGAAAAGCGTATAATCTTGCTTTGCGCCGGAGTCTTTCATGCGTCTCGTACAAAAAGCCTACACCTTCGACGATCTGTTGTTGGTGCCTGCTTATTCCGAGGTGTTGCCGCGCGACACCTCGCTCGTTACCCGCCTTACCCGCAACATCACCCTGAATATTCCGCTTGTGTCCGCTGCCATGGATACCGTGACGGAATCGCGCCTGGCGATCGCCATGGCCCAGGAAGGCGGCATCGGAATCATCCACAAGAACATGAGCGCGGATCTCCAGGCCAAAGAAGTGGCCCGGGTCAAGCGCCATGAGTTCGGTATCGTGATCGATCCGATCACCGTCACCCCCCAGATGAAAGTGCGCGACGCCATTGCGTTGCAGCGTCAGCACGGCATTTCCGGTCTTCCCGTGGTGGAAGGCAAGAAGCTCGTCGGCATCGTCACGAACCGCGACCTGCGCTTCGAAGACCGCCTCGATGTGCCCCTGCGCGACATCATGACCCCGCATGAGCGGTTGATCACGATGGACGAGGGCGCCACGCTGGACGAAGCCCAATCGTTGATGCACAAGCACCGCCTGGAGCGTGTGCTGATCGTGAACAAGGCCGGCGAATTGCGCGGTCTGGCCACCGTCAAAGATATCGTCAAGAACACCGAACACCCGCATGCCAATAAAGACTCGCACGGTCAGTTGCGGGTCGGCGCCGCAGTTGGCGTGGGCGGCAACACCGAAGAGCGCGTCGAGAAACTGGTCGCCGCCGGTGTCGACGTCATCATCGTCGATACGGCGCACGGCCACTCGGCCGGCGTGCTCGAAGGCGTGCGCTGGGTCAAACGCAATTACCCGAAGGTCGACGTCATCGGTGGCAACATCGCTACTGCGGCGGCTGCCAAGGCACTTGCCGACGCCGGCGCTGACGGCGTCAAGGTCGGTATTGGCCCGGGCTCCATCTGCACCACGCGTATCGTCGCCGGTGTGGGCGTGCCCCAGATCACCGCGATTTCGGATGTGGCCAAGGCGCTGCAAGGCACCGACGTCACGCTGATCGCCGATGGCGGCATTCGCTTCTCGGGCGACGTGTCCAAGGCCCTGGCGGCCGGCGCGCACGCCTGCATGATGGGCGGCATGTTTGCCGGCACAGAAGAGGCACCGGGCGAGATCGTCCTGTTCCAAGGCCGTTCGTACAAGTCGTATCGCGGCATGGGCAGCCTGGGTGCGATGACGGAAGGCTCGGCCGACCGTTACTTCCAGGATCCGGCCAACAACGTCGACAAGCTCGTGCCCGAAGGCATCGAAGGCCGTGTGCCCTACAAGGGCAGCGTGCTGGCGATCATTTATCAATTGGTAGGGGGCATTCGCGCCTCGATGGGTTACTGCGGTTGCGCCACCATCGACGACATGCGAACCAAAACCGAATTCGTCGAGATCACATCGGCCGGCGTGCGCGAATCGCACGTGCACGATGTGCAGATTACGAAGGAAGCGCCCAACTACCGCGCCGACTGATCCGGCATCCGTCGCACGCGTGCTGCTCATAAGCGCACGCGCACCGCACCGTCAGAATCGCTTTTGACGGTGCGCTTTTACTTATTACCGACAGAGTTCACATGCACCAGCGCATCCTTATCCTCGATTACGGTTCACAAGTCACCCAACTCATCGCGCGCCGTGTGCGCGAAGCCGGTGTGTATTGCGAAATCCATCCCGGCGATGTCGGCGACGACTTCGTCCGCGGTCAGATCGACCAGGGCCTGAAGGGCATCATTCTGTCGGGCAGCCATGCCTCGGCCTACGATGAGGCCTCGATGCGCGTGCCGCAAAGCGTGTTCGAGCTGGGAGTGCCCGTACTCGGCATCTGCTACGGCATGCAATCGATGGCGCAGCAATTGGGCGGCAAAGTAGAGTGGTCGGATCATCGCGAATTCGGCTATGCCGAAGTGCGCGCGCATGGTCACACCAAGCTGCTCGAAGGCATCGAAGATTTCCGCACTGTCGATAACCACGGCATGCTCAAAGTCTGGATGAGCCATGGCGATAAAGTCACGGGCTTGCCGCCTGGCTTCAAGCTCATGGCCTCCACACCGTCGTGCCCCGTGGCCGGCATGGCCGACGAAGAACGCCGTTTCTACGCCGTGCAATTCCATCCCGAAGTGACGCACACGCTGCAAGGCCAAGCCATGCTCTCGCGTTTCGTCAACGAGATCTGCGAATGCACCGGCGACTGGAATATGCCCGACTACGTGTCGGAAGCCGTGGCCCGCATCCGCGAAACCGTCGGTGACGACGAAGTACTGTTGGGTTTGTCCGGCGGTGTGGATTCGTCCGTGGCCGCCGCGCTCATTCACGAAGCGATCGGCGACAAGCTCACCTGCGTCTTCGTCGACCACGGCTTGCTTCGCTTGAACGAAGGCAAGCAGGTCATGGAGACCTACGCCGGCGCGATGGGCATCAAGATCATCCACGTGGACGCCACTGAGCAGTTCATGGGCAAGTTGGCTGGTGTGGTCGATCCCGAAGTCAAACGCAAGATCATCGGCCGCGAATTCGTCGAAGTTTTCCAAGCGGAAGCCGCCAAGCTCAAGAACGCCAAGTGGCTCGCGCAAGGCACCATTTACCCTGACGTGATCGAATCCGCCGGCGCCAAAACCGGCAAAGCCGTCGCGATCAAATCGCACCACAACGTGGGCGGCCTGCCCGAAACGCTCAACCTCAAACTGCTTGAGCCGTTGCGCGAATTGTTCAAAGACGAAGTGCGCAAGCTCGGCGTCGCACTCGGTCTGCCGCCCGCCATGGTTTATCGCCACCCGTTCCCGGGCCCCGGCATGGGCGTGCGCATTCTGGGTGAGGTGAAGGCCGAATACGCCGATCTGCTGCGTCGAGCCGACGCGATCTTCATCGAAGAACTGCGCAGCACGGTGGATCAGGTGAGCGGCAAGACCTGGTACGACCTGACCTCGCAAGCGTTCGCGGTGTTCTTGCCGGTGAAGTCGGTGGGTGTGATGGGCGACGGGCGCACGTATGAATACGTGGTGGCCTTGCGCGCAGTGCAGACGTCGGACTTCATGACGGCGGATTGGGCGCAGTTGCCTTATGCGCTGTTGGGTAAGGTTTCTGGGCGGATCATCAATGAAGTGCGCGGGATTAACCGCGTGGTTTATGACGTGTCGAGCAAGCCGCCTGCGACGATTGAGTGGGAGTGAATTTACGTTCTTCGATGGTGCTTGTTAGCTGTCGAAGATTCGTAGATACGATTGACGCCTGAATTTCAGGCGTCATGACGCCTGAATTTCAGGCGTCATGACGCTGCCCGGTGGGCAAAACAAACGTGACGTATAGCCGCGGCAATACCGTCACGTCCTGTTATTGCTGTGGTTTCGCCGGTTCCTGCGAGATGCGACCGGTTGGAGGCTTGCCCGCCCAGATGCCGCTGACTTAGCTGACTGGGTCAGCCGACTCTGCTGTGTCTTGGCTCTTGATCACATCAACCCAGCGAGCACCAGTCAGTTCCGCCATACGCGCAGGTGCAATGCGCACCGCGGTGTGAATATCGCCCGCCGCCGGCAGCACGATATCGAACGCCTTGATGGATTCATCGCAATAGACGGGTAGATCAGTGGCCAAGCCGAACGGGCAAACGCCACCCACGGGATGGCCAGTCAGGCGTTGCACGCTCTCGGCATCCAACATCCGAGCCTTATTGCCAAACGCCTGTCTGAGTTTGGCGTTGTCCAGCCTCGCGTCGCCGCGTACGACCACCAGGATCACTTGATCGCCTACCTTAAGGGAAAGCGTCTTGGCGATCTGGCCAGGGGCCACGCCGTGCGCCTTGGCCGCAAGTTCAACCGTGGCCGTGCTGGTCGATGCTTCGATGATCGTGATGTCAGGCGCCTTGACGGCAAAATATTCGCGAACGCTTTCGAGACTCACTTCTTGGTCGTCCATGTATGTGGGTTGGAAATTCATCGTGCAGGCAGGACCTCAGTCCTGCCGACGATGGCACTGCATCGTGTCATTTTCCATTATCCAGCGGTTTTGCGTGAGCCTGCCGGCCAACCGGTCAAACGTTTGACACTCCAATCGACTCAATTTGCTACCCTCTTGGGTTAGCATGCGCCGCGTTGCGCAGTCACCCCATTTGAAGCACCCCGTACATCACCGTGCGGTCAGGCGCTTTCAGCACCACTTTTAGAATTGCCCCATGGAAATCAAAGTCAACTTTCTCGATAAGCTGCGTCTCGAAGCCAAGTTCGATGACTTCACGGTGATCGCCGACCAGCCGATTCGCTACAAGGGCGACGGCTCGGCGCCGGGTCCGTTCGATTACTTCCTGGCGTCTTCGGCGCTGTGCGCAGCGTATTTCGTGAAGTTGTATTGCGTGAACCGCAATATTTCCACGGAGAACATTCGCCTCTCGCAAAACAATATCGTCGATCCGGAAAACCGCTACCAGCAGATCTTCAAGATCCAGGTCGAGTTGCCGGCCGACATTTCCGAAGCCGACCGTCGCGGCATTTTGCGGTCGATCGAGCGTTGCACGGTCAAGAAAGTGGTGCAAGCCGGACCCGAATTCGTGATCGAGGAAGTCGAGAGCCTGGACGCGGATGCGCAGTCGTTACTGACGTTGGCGCCGGCAGATGACGCGAGCACATACATCGTGGGCAAGGACCTGCCGCTCGAGCAAACCATTGCCAATATGTCGGGCATTCTGGCGAAGCTGGGCATCAAGATCGAAATCGCATCGTGGCGCAATATCGTGCCCAATGTGTGGTCGCTGCATATTCGCGATGCGCACTCGCCGATGTGTTTTACCAACGGCAAAGGCGCAACGAAGGAAAGCGCGTTGGCCTCTGCGTTGGGCGAGTACATCGAGCGCACGAACAACAATCACTTCTACGCTGGCGCGTTCTGGGGCGAAGACATCGCCAACGCGCCGTTCGTGCACTATCCCAACGAGCGCTGGTTCAAGCCGGGCAAAAAGGATGCGCTGCCGAAAGAGATCCTGGATGCGCACTGCCGCAAGATCTACGACCCGGAAGGCGAACTACGCGGCTCGCATCTTTACGACACCAATTCCGGCAACACGGAGCGCGGTATTTGTTCGTTGCCTTACGTGCGGCAGTCGGACGGCGAGGTGGTGTATTTCCCGTCGAATCTGGTCGAGAACCTTTTCGTAAGCAATGGCATGAGTGCTGGCAACACGCTGGCTGAAGCGCAGGTGCAGTGCTTGTCAGAGATTTTCGAGCGTGCGGTCAAGCGCGAGATTTTGGAAGGCGAGATCGCATTGCCCGACGTGCCGGAGGACGTGCTGGCAAAGTATCCCGGGATCGTCGCGGGGATCGAGGGTTTGGAGGGGCAGGGCTTTCCGGTGTTGGTCAAGGACGCGTCGCTGGGTGGCGAGTATCCGGTGATGTGTGTGACGCTGATGAACCCGCGTACGGGTGGGGTGTTTGCGTCGTTTGGTGCGCACCCGAGTTTTGAAGTTGCGCTGGAGCGCAGCCTCACGGAGCTTTTGCAGGGGCGTAGTTTTGAAGGCTTGAACGATCTGCCGCAACCCACCTTCAATAGTGAAGCCGTTAGTGAGTCGAATAATTTCGTCGAGCACTTTATCGATTCCAGCGGGCTGGTGTCGTGGCGCTTCTTCAGCGCCAAAACGGATTACGAATTTGTGGAGTGGGACTTTTCAGGGAAGGGTGAAAACTCCAACGCCGAAGAGGCGGCCACGCTGTTCGGCATTCTGGAAGGCATGGGCAAGGAGGTATACACGGCGGTGTATGACGAGCTGGGTGCCATCGCGTGCCGAATCCTGGTGCCCGGCTATTCGGAGGTGTATCCGGTCGACGATCTGATCTGGGACAACACGAATAAGGCACTGTTGTTCCGCAAAGATATTTTGAATCTACATCGCTTGGACGATGCAGCCTTGGTCGATCTACTCGATCGCCTGGACAACAACGAGTTGGACGATTACTCCGATATCGCCACCTTGATCGGTATCGAGTTTGACGAAAACACGGATTGGGGCCAACTTACCGTTCTCGAACTGAAGTTGTTGATCAATCTTGCGCTGAAGCAGTTCGACGTGGCGCAAGAACTCGTGGGCGCTTTCCTGCAATACAACGACAACACGGTTGAGCGCGGTTTGTTCTACCAGGCGTTGAACGTAGTGCTGGAAGTGCAGCTCGATGATGATCTGGAATTGGACGATTACGTTGCCAATTTCCGTCGGATGTTTGGCGACGCGCGGATGGATGCCGTGATCGGATCGATCGACGGCAGTGTGCGCTTTTTCGGGCTCACGCCCACGAGCATCAAGCTGGAAGGTCTCGATCGGCATCACCGCCTGATCGACAGCTATCGGAAGCTGCACACGGCGCGGGGTGCGGCTGCGGGGTTGGCCGAGTAAAACAAAGGTCTGATTGTGGGAACGCCCGGGGCTTGCGCTGCAGCTTGAGCGCCGGGACGTGGGGGATGCGCCGAAGTCGCCAGACGCTTGAAAGAGCAGGGCGTCTTTCCCGTTGCCACATGCCTGCCCAGTGGGCGGATGCCTTTGGCTAGACTGGCGTTTGCGCAGTGACGATCACCGTTATGACGGATGACGCTGACGCTCAGCCCTAGCGACGGTGTGACCGCCGCCTGAGGTCTTTCTTACTTCGCCAAGTCATACTCCCATTGCAGCGCCTCGTCGTCGCTGTACGCGTTGCCTTTGCTCCAATACACCTTGCTGCTACGCGGTGAAAGCCCCATCATGCCCAGGTAGCCCGGTATCGCAAGCTGATGCCACGTCCGTCCGCCATCGCGCGTATAGAAGTGCGCGTCGGTTTGGATCTCCGCACGCTCCTTCATGAACGGGATCAGCAAGCGTGACACCACCGTGTCGCCCCATTCGCTCACCACCTGATAGTCGCCATTGCTCCAGAAATAACGCGCCGTGGTGCGGTTTTCCGCCATCCACGCCGGCAGCAATGCGGGCGTGCGCTGGCGCTCGATCCATTCGCCGGTTTGGGGATCCAGCTTGGCGAGCCATTCACCGTCGCGGTCTTGCAGCACGGCATAGGTGCGGCCGTCGAGCGAGGTGGAGAGATGGGCGACGCGCACGTCAGGCTGGCGGGTGATGGTGGTGATCTGCCATTCCCCCTGGGGTGTTGAGCGAGACAGTTCGGCACGTGTGGTGAGCATCAGCCGATGGCTGTCTTCGCCCACGCGATACCACATGAACTCGGATGCCCACGCATAGGCATGGGTGTCGTCGATCTGGACCACGAAGCGTTCCTGATCCATGTCGCGCCGATTGGAGAAGTCGGCTGTGGGCTGTCCAGTCAACTTCTTTAAATACGACGCTGGTGCAATCAAGGGTTCGGGCCCGTAGACCACGTTCGCCGTCGCGCCTTGATCGTCCGAGAAGAACAAGGCGGTGGGTATCCGCGCGGTTTCACCGTTTGACAGACTCGCGGATGAGGAATCAGAGGACGTAGACGAATCCAAGGACGTAGAGGATTCAGCGGACTCAACCGACTTAGCGGACCCAGCGGACTCAGCAGACTCAGAAGAATCATCGGACTCATCTGCCCCCCAAGCGCCGGCGGATTCGTCTTCCTCGCTGGGCGGCTCGTTGCCCCAGGCCCACACGTTACGCTCTGAGGTAAACGTGGGCTTGACGTCCCACGCCAACGATTCAACGTTGGACATGAATCCCGATTTCATCCATTCCCACGAAGCGCCGTGATTGGTTGAACGGAATACGACGGTCTGTTGGGGTTCAGTGGATGACGCCGATTCGGGGCGATCCATGCCTGTGAAGAGGAAGAGCGTATCCGAGACGGGCGACACCACCAGGCAAGCCACGTCGGGAACGGTGGCGACGATCTTGAACGCGCCATCGTCTTGCAGCCGAGCGAGGGTGGTGAGCACTGGGCGCGAACCAAACATGCCCCCGCGTCGCGATTGGGTCGCTGCGTCGTCTTCATTCAACAGCTGGCTCAAATCGGGCGTGCCCTTCGGTACGTATGCCGCCTCGTCTGCACTCGTCTCGTTTCTTCCCACGAGCCATGTGCCGTGGGCGGTGTCGACCACGCCGGTGCACCATTGCTCCATGTTGCGCCATCGCGCGTCGCCCAGTTTGCCGGTCACGGCCATACCTGGTGTGCCTCCCGCGATGCCCAGGTTTGACCCCGCAAGTTTCCAGCCGACATACGACGGTACGGCAGCACACACGACCAGCACGGCGAGCACTGCAGTCCACCGGCGCGGTGAGGCGCGCATCCTGCTGCCCATGAGGCAGAGCAGAATCATGGCGCCGATGTTGAGCGCGATGGCGAATGCGATGCCGCTTTCTGGCGCTCGTGTTACCGCGCGCATAAACGAGGTGCCAAGTGCAGGATTGAGCCACACTGCAAGCCATGCCATTGCCAGTAGGAGAAAGCCTGTAAGCACATACGCGGCGATGCCGGCAAGCAGGGGCTTGACCACCAGGCTCCGGGGGGATGATGTTGCATCGGTGCCGGTACGGCGCGCGTAAATGTACGCGGCCAGCGCACACATCAGTCCGCCAAATCCGATCTGGCTCAGCGAGAGCGGCAGACTCAACATGCTGAGCGCATCGCGAGGAATGTTCATCCGCATCGACTCGGACGCCCATGGCCACAGGCCCAGGTACACCGCCTGGACCAAAGCGATGTGCACCGCGAAACATCCCAGCAGAAAGCTCGCGAAGATTGTCGCGCGATTTAGGGGAAGCTGAGTCTGTGTCGTAACGGCTTCGGCCGTTGGATAATGCGGGAAAGATAATTCCGCTGCTGCTTCAATCGGCTTCTTCGCGCATCGAAAATGCGCCCATACGGGCAGCCAGGCCCAAAGCGGTATCGTGGCGTAGGCAATCGCAGTGAAGCGCCAGTGGGCCATCAGCAGGAAGCCGGGCAATGCGTCGATCCATCCAGCATCGTCCTGGCGCGATCGCAATTCATCGATGGAAAACTGCTGGAGGTAAGCAAGAAATTGATGGCGAATCGCACACGACCAGATCAACGTCATCACGATCAGCACAATCCAGCCGCGCGTGGTTGTGCCGCGCACGAGCCCTGGATGGTGACGCAGGCGCCACGTGCTGAACAAAAAGACGAAGAGCGCTTCGATCACCAATAGCGGAATGACTGCCAGCGCATTCTGAAAGCCGGCGGGAACGCCAAATACTTGCAGCGGCATGATCGGATAGATGTGCTGCAGCCATGTGCCATGCCTGTCTATCAGTGACGTAACGGTCTCTTCCGGCAAGGCACTGAGAATAAACAGCAGCCATTCGGGGATGCCGCGAATCACCAGATAGAGCAGTGCGATCTTCAGGGCATGACGTTTGGAAAACGCGGCGTCTTGAGCAGGCATGAGTGGATGAGTCGTTTACGCAACGCCGGATTATTGCCCACCTCGCCGGCGGTGGGGGGCGAGGTGAAGCACTAGTGCACTCCGGTGTCGCGTGAAGTGATCAGCCGTTGCCTGCGCCACGCCCCAAACGATCCCCACCGCACGGTCGCCAGCAACGAGGCGGCGATGATCAACCCGCCGCCCAACCAGCCTTGCACCGATATCACTTCGTTCAACCACACCATGGCAAAGAGGGCGCCGAACGCCGGCTCGCTACCCATCAGCAACGCCACTCGCGTTGGGTTGCTGCGTTTGATCGCGTAGTTTTGCGCGAAGAAGGCGAACAACGTGCACGCCAGTACGAGATACATCAAGTACTGCCAGAACGTGCCAGCGTCCTCCATGGATAGCAGCGCGTCAATCGGGTTGGGCACAAGTGCAAATAGCAACAGTGTGCTCGCCAGGGCCACCACACCGGTTTGCACAGCAGTTATCGTCAGCGCCGGCAAACTGCTGGTCGCCGTGATCTGCTTGATCAAGCACATTTGCAGCGCACGCAGCAACGCGGCAACCAGGATTAAAGCGTCGCCGGCATTGAATACCCACTCACCATCTCCGGTAAGAAGCGCCGCGCCTAATACCGATAGCGCCACCGCGGTCCATTCCAGTCCGCTCGGCCGGCGGTTGAGGAGCGCCCATTCCGCGAGAGGCGTGAGTACGACGCAGAGGCTGATCAAAAACGCCGCGTTGGCAGCACGGGTGTGAAGCACGCCATAGGTTTCTGCCAGAAAGATCCCGAGCAGCAAGATGCCTGTGCCCAGCAGCCCGAAGATCGTCGCTTTGGAGGCATGCCGCAGGTGGCGCAACGTGGGTGACAACACCAGAAAAGTGATGCCGAAACGCAGGGCCAACAGTCCCAACACAGGGTAGAAGACGAGCGCCGATTTCACGACGCCGTAACTCGTACCCCAGACGACAGCGACGGCCAACAGCATCACATCGCCAAGCGCTATCCACTGATTTTTGCCGCGCATTGCAAACCCTTGAGAATCCAGACGCCCAGTATTGAGTAGTGCGGCTGCAATGATAATAACGTTGCCAAGCACATCATTTATGCTTCAAATGCACAGATGCTTTTTTGGAATCGACGCTGTGAACCCGACAGATCTATTTACCTCGTTGCCCGATATGGCGGTGTTCGCTCGCGTTGTTGACGCTGGCAATTTCTCGCTGGCCGCGCGGCAGTTGGGCAGCACCCCGTCTACCGTCAGCCGGCAGATCAAGCGCCTGGAGCAGGTGCTTGGGGCGCGCCTATTGGAGCGTTCCACACGGCACATTCGCTTAACGGAGGCGGGCGCGCAGGTGTACCGGCATTGCCACGACATGCTCAATGCCGCGAATGGCGCCGTGGATGCGGCCGGCAATGTGACGGCGCGGCCGCGTGGCCGGGTCCGCCTGAGTGCACCGACGGCATTTGCTAAAACGGTGTTGCATCCGCTGGTGCCGGATTTTCTGCAGCGGTATCCGGAGGTCGATGTGCAGTTGGTGTTTACCGATCGCGAGGCCGATCCGCTGGTGGACGATCTGGATCTGGTGATCCGCCTCACTGAGCGGCCGCCGCCGGGTCTGGCGGGACGCGCGTTGGGTCACGTGAAATGGCTGTTGTGCGCGTCGCAGGCCTATCTGGATCGAAGCGGCGTGCCGCTAAGACCGGCGGATCTTGTCGCTCATGATTGTCTTTATCTGGGCGAGACCACCGACGACCATCGGTGGCGTTTGCGCCGCGGGCAGGCGGTCGAGACGATAGCGGTCACGGGTCGCTACATCGCCAATCACGCAGGCGCGCGTCTGGAGGCGGCGCAGATGGGCTTGGGGATCGCCAATTTGCCCGACTTTTCCGCCAATGACGCACTCGGAGAAGGAAGCGTCGTGCGCGTGCTGCCCGAGTGGGAGCTCGACGCGGGCGCATACATGGGCGCGATATGGGTGCTGTATCCACCCAAGCGGGCCTTGCCCCCCAAGGTGCGCGTGCTGATCGATTACCTGGTGGAGCGCACGCAGGAACGCCACCAGGCAATCTGAGGATCAGGGGCGGGCCGCGCGAGGCCTGGCGTTAAAACCGGTACGTCGCGCTCGCAATTACGCTGCGGCGTGCCCCGTACCAGCAGTCGCCGCGCGACAAGCACGTGGCGATGTAGGTCTTGTCGGTCAGGTTGTTGACGTTGATCGCATAGCGCCATTTGGCGGTGTCGTAGGCCAGCATGCCGTCAAACAACACTACCGCGCCCGTTTCAGGCGCATTGCCGTCCCTGAAGGCACTCATCCAGCGCGTACCTGCGCCTACCGAGAAGCCTTGAATGTTGCCGATGGCGAAGCGGTATTTGCCCCATGCCGCAGCCTGGTGGCGCGGAATGCCTTCGAGTTCGCTATCCGGTGCGATGTAGTTGTAGTGCGCGATCACGTCGATCGTGCGGGTGGGCGAGCCGCGCCACTCGAGCTCAAGGCCTTTGGTATTGGTCTTGCCGGTCTGCAGGCTGCTCAACGGATTCAGGGGATCGTTGACCAGACGGTTCTTTTCTTTCAACGTATAAACAGCTGCGGTGAAGAGGTTCTTGCCGTCGGCCGATTCGTGCTTGATCCCGGCTTCGTATTGTTCGCCGCGAATCGGTTTGTAGCTTTCGATGCTATCGCCGTTGGGACCGGCAACCGTGGTGCTTGCCACGGGTGTGAACGATTCGCTGTAATTGACGTACGGCGACCAGCCATTGCTCGCCGCGTACATCACACCCAGGCGCTTGCTGGTCGCGCTCGATTTATCGGTTTGCGAGCCCTCGACGCCGCTACGCGCGTGATCGTGACGCAGGCCGGCTACGACGATCCAGTTCTGACCGAATTTCATCTGGTCCTGAATGTAGGCACCGGCCTGGCGCTGATTGAAGCGCGGTTCAGTGGCAAGATCGGGTGCGGTGTAATTGCCGTAGACGGGAGAATAGGCGTCAATCGTGCTGAAGTTGAAACCGCTTTCCTTGTCGCGGCGATAACGCGTCCAGTCGAAGCCCACCAGCAGATCGTGTTGCACCGCGCCGGTCTTGAGATTGCCTTTCAAGTGCTGATCGAGCGTATCGATCCTGACGCGGGTTTTGCTGTCGTCGCCATAGCGACCGATGAGGCGCTGATTGACCGGATCTTCGTTCCAGCCGCCGGGCGTCGAGAACGAATCGGCGTAGGTCGTGAAGTAGTCGTTTTTGTTGCGTGCGTGGCGAAAGCCTTGGCTCACGGCCCACTGATCGTTGAAGCGATGCTCGAACAACCATCCAAAGCTGCGGCGTTCGGAGTCGTAGCGATCGTGGTCGGGTTCGCCGATGAAGCGGCGGGTAGGGATGCGGCCGTTCGGGTTGTAGGTTTGCATGCCGGCCCACGGCAGAAACTGCGCGGTCGAGCCGGACTTGTCGTCCTGATATAAGCCTTGCAGCGTGAGCGACGTGGCGGCACTTGGCCTCCAGGTCAATGACGGAGCGAATACCGTGCGGTCGTCGTCAACGTAGTCGACCTGCGTGTTGGCGTCCCGCTTGAGCCCGATGATGCGGTAGAGCCACTGGCCGTCTTCCGTGACCGGGCCGGTGATGTCGAACTGCGCCTGCTTGCGATCATGATTGCCGTACGACACGCCCACTTCACCCTGAAACTCGGCTTGCGGACGCTTGCTCACCATGTTGACGATGCCGGCCGTGCTGCCTTGGCCGTAGAGCATGGCGGAGGGGCCGCGCAGCACTTCGAGCCGCTCAAGGGTGTAAGGCTCGGTTCGGGTCGTACTGGTGTAGTAGTCGAAGTTCTGACGCAGGCCATCCAGATACGTATCGGGCGAGGCGCCGCGGATACGCACGGAATCAGTGCGCGAGTCGATACCGTAGGCGTCGGAACGAACGCCGGCGGCGTAGCCCAGTGCCTCCTGAATGCTCGTTGCGCCCTGATCGATCATCTGGTCACGGGTGATCACGGTTACCGACTGCGGCGTCTCCATCAGTGCGGTGTCGCTCTTGGACGCCGACGCCGCGCGGTGCGCGGTGTAGCCTTGCACGGGGCCGGTGGCCGACTCCTGCTCCGTCGCGCCTTGCACCTGAATCTCGGGCAGGGTGGTCACGGGCGCTTGCGCCTGCGCGATCGCAGTGATGGGGAGCAGGGCGAGCGCAGCGACGAGACTGGCGTTCTTCAGCGTAAAGGCGTGCGGCATGGTCAGTGTGGAAGTTAATGTTGATGCAAAAAGGAATGAATCGTATTTAGCTATAAATTGACGAGTGAAGTTGACGCCAGACGGCGCGGGCTGTCAAGACATCCGGCGATGTAGAGGAGGTGTCAATGTGTCATTCGCGCCACGTTGACCGATGGGCCAAGGCGCGGCTCTGCACTGCGCATCAGGTGGCGCTGGCATCCCGCCGCGGTAAATGCGCACGGGACGGCAATGCTGTGCGCATCACGCCGGCTTACCTGCTTGATGCACTCATCAGTTCCCGCACCAGTGCGGCGAAAAGGAGTTCGGCGGGGAGTTCGCGCGCGAGCGGCGCACCTTGTCCGGCCCAGTGCGCGGCAAAGTCGTGGTTGTCCAGCTTCGTTGCGGCGGCCATCAATTGCTTGGCGGCGTCATAGGCAACCGGATACGCCGCCGGTAACGCGCCACCATCCGCCTCGCCATGCGCAATGAAGCGATTGAGGATGCCTCGGGCCGGGCGGCCCGAGAGCGTGCTTGTCAGTCTTGTGGTCTGGGCACGTTCGCTTTTGAGTGCGGCGCGGTAGCCCGCGTTGGCGCTGGATTCCGGGCACAGCACAAAAGCCGTACCGAGTTGCGCCGCAGCCGCGCCCAGATCGAGCGCGGCACGAATGCCGGCGCCGTCCATGATGCCGCCGGCGGCAATCACCGGCAGCGACGTGCGCTGCGCCAGCAGCCGCACCAACACAGATGTACTCAATCGTTCGTCGATGGCGTCGGGATCGAACATGCCACGATGGCCGCCGGCTTCGATGCCTTGGGCCACGATGGCATCGACGCCGGCCGTTTCGATGCGTTCGGCTTCACGCAAGTTGGTGGCGGTGGCGAGCGTATATATACCAGCGGCCCGCAACGCCGCAATGCGCGGTGTGGGCGGCAACCCGAAGTGAAAACTCACGACCGCAGGTGCGGTATCGATAAGCATGTCGAACATCTCGTCGTCGACCAGAAAGCTTTTGTAGATCTCGTCGATGGATGTGGGCGTTGCGGCACCAATGCCGGCAAACAAAGGCGACAAGTACTGCAACCACGCGGCCTCTCGTGCGGCATTGCGTACCGCTGGCGCATGACAGAACACATTCACATTGAAGGGGCGGCTCGTCAACGCGCGGGTGTCGTCGATCATTTGGCGCGCCTGGGCTGGCGCGCTGGCGCCGATGCCGATCGAACCCAGCCCGCCGGCATTGGAAACGGCCGCAGCCAACTGCGGCGTGGACACACCCGCCATCGGGGCTTGAATGATGGGATAGATCCCGAGCCGGGCCGCCAACGCACCAAAAATACTCATGTCTGCTCCTGTACTCAATCGCCTGCCAACACGATATGCCAGCAAGGCTTACCGACCAAATGTTTCATCACGGTGTCCCCGCGAAGGGGCATCGCCGATAGGTGTCAACGAGATCCGCCAACGAGACCCGACAGCTAGCGGCACCAACTCGAGCCACCAACGCAAGGCACCAACGCAAGGCACGAACTCGAGCCACGAACTCGAGCCACCACCGCGATCTGCCCAAATCAACGTTCTTAAATGAATAATAAAATGATATCATCGTTCTCAAATAAGGAATCAACGTCATGGACATGGAATCGCTCAGGATCTTCACGGCGGTCGCCGCCGAGCTGAGCATCACGCAAGCTTCTGCGCGTCTGGGACGGGCGCCGTCCAACGTCACCACCCGTATCCAGCAACTGGAGGCGGATGTGGGCGTCGAGCTTTTCGTGCGTACCGGTAAACGCATGGCGATGTCGATGGCGGGCGAACGCTTTCTCGATTACGCCCAGCGGCTGCTGGCGCTTGAAGAGGAAGCGCGGCACGTGGTAACGGGTGGTGAAGATGGCGGCGCGCTGCGTATCGGTTCCATGGAAAGCACCGCCGCCAGTCGTTTGCCGGGGCTGTTGGCCGCGTATCACGCAGGCTTTCCCACGACGCAACTGGAACTGAGCACGGGGCCTTCGCGAATGCTCCTGGAGCAGGTTCGCAACGGCAAGATGGATTGTGCGTTCGTGGCCTTGCCCACGGCCTGGGCCGGCACCGATGCCCTTGCCGATCTTGGGCTGTCCATGAGGCCCGTGTGGCGCGAAGAATTACTGCTGCTGTTGCCGGCAAGCGAAACGGGCGTGCGCACGACGGCTCAGGTGCGCACGCGATCGCTGGCGGCGTTCAAGCAGGGATGTACCTATCGCGCCATTGCCGAGGAGCATCTGGGAATCGCGGGCAATACGGAATGGCGGATTCAGGAGATGGGGTCGTACCATTCGATGATCGCGTGTGTGGCAGCAGGTGCATGCGTGACGTTGCTGCCCAAGAGTGTGCTCGAGCTTGCCAAAGTCCCGTCTTCATTGAAAACATTGAAGGCAGGGCGGTCGGACACTTGCCTGGTGTGGCGCACGGATTACGACGTGCCGGCCTTCTCGAATCTGCTCACGCAGATTGGCGCACAAGCATCATGACGCGCGCTGTAGGCACCTCCGGATCCGGATTGCGGTCGGCCTTCGATGCCGCGCTCATCATGGCGGTGGGCATGGGTTTCGGCCGCTTCGCGTTCACCGCGGTGTATCCGCATATGGTGGAAGAGGGGCTGTTGACGCTGCATGGTGGCAGCCTTGCCGCGTCGGCCAACTATGCGGGCTATTTGATCGGTGCGCTGCTGGCCATGCGGATGCGCGCGCATGACGCCCACCGCCTTTGCGTGTTGTCCTTCGTGGGTACCGCCTTGTGTCTGGCGGTGCTCGCCGCGATCGAGTCCATTCCACTGATCATCTTCATCCGCGGGGTCGCCGGGGTGTTCAGTGCATTGGCCATGGTGGGAGCGTCGCTTTGGTTACTGGCGCATCGTGGGCAGATGCATCGCGCGCCGTTGCTCTATGCCGGCGTGGGGATCGGGATTGCGTTGTCGGCCGAGCTGTTGGTGGTGGGCGCGCATGCGGGGTTGAGCAGTCAGGGGCTCTGGCTCATGCTGGGCGTGGTCAGCCTTGTGATTGGCCTTGTCGCAGCGCCAGGCCTGCTGTCTAAAGCGCCGCCCGCGGCGGCTGCCGCAAGCGCACCGGCGGGACCCGCCACGGTGGCGGTAAAACCCCTGCCGCTGATCGTGATCTACGGCCTGGCCGGCTTCGGCTACATCATTACCGCCACCTACCTTCCGCTGCTGGTGAAGAGCGCGCTGCCCGATCTAGATTCGGCGCATGTGTGGGCGGTGTTCGGGATCGGGGCGATCGGGTCGTGCTTTGTTTGGCACAGCGCTCATCAACGCTTGGGCACCCGCATCGCGCTCACGGCAAATCTCTGTGTGCAAGCCTTCGGTGTCGTCTTGCCCACGCTCGCGCCGTCGGCCGCAGGCTACCTGCTGAGCGCGTTACTGGTTGGCGGTACGTTTACCGGCACCGTCACCATCGCTGTGCCGGCCGCGCAGCGCATTGCGCGGGAAGGCCGCGGCAATCTTGTCGCCATCATGACGGTGGTGTACGGCGTGGGGCAGATCGTGGGGCCCATCGTCGCGAACACTTTGTTCAACACGACGCACACGTTCACGAGCTCACTCATCGCAGCCGGCGCTGCGTTGTTGGTCGCAGCCATACTGAGCGTGCGTGGGCTGTAGCTTCAAGTGCCGGCGCTGAAGCCTTACCCCGCCGCGCCCAGGCCACCCTGCATCAGCGCCGAGAAGGTTTGCGCCGCCTCATTTTCGGTGCAGTGGCCGCGTAGCATCGCGGCCGAAAGGGCTTCGCCGGCGCCGATGAATCCCACGCATCGTCGTTCCAGGTCTGGTCGCGACAGGGGGCTGTGTGCCGCCAATACCGTGGCGAACAACTGCACATAACCATCCAGCAGTTTCTGATGTACGGCGCCTTTCTCCTCGCTGCCCGCCAGCGCTGCGCCCACCGCCTGCCACACGCCGTCGGTGTCGACTGCGCAATGCACATACGCGACCGCCAGGCGCTCGACCACATCCTTGAGGCTGCGCTCGCCGGTCGTCAACGCTTCACGCAAGGCATTGGATTGCTCGACATCCATTGCCTGGTACAGCGCGATCAATAATCCCGATCGGGTGCCGAAGTGCTCGTACACCACCGGTTTGGATACGCCGGCGCACACCGCCAAATGGCCGAGCGTGAGGCGATCTGCACCTTCCTTTCTCACAATGGCCAGTGCGACCTCGAGCAATTGCAGCCGCCGCTGCGCCTTGGAAAGCCTGCGCTGGGGTGCCTCTGGCGTGATGTTGGGGGGCGTGTCTGCAATCAAAATACGGCGTCCTGTTGCGTAACCTACTAAAGGTAGGTTAATGTACCTACTCATAGTAGGTTGTACCTGAGAGTTGGCTCAACTGCAACGCGCAGTGCTGCTGCGCCCAGGGCTGAACGCAACGCACGATGACGGATTCGCTTCATCGTTCACTCGAGAGGAAACACATCATGACCACAGCACCCGTACTTTTTGCAGGCGGTTCCGGCAGCGTGGGCCGCAAGACCATCGCCGAGTTTCGCCGTCGTTACCCCGACGTGCCCGTGCTCGTGGGCGGCCGCAATCTGAAACCCGCCAACGAGGTGGCCGAAGCGGCCGGCTTGGCCAAGGCCGTCGCGATCGACCTCGACAAGCCGCAACTTGGGCTGGGAGACGATGTGGCCGTGGGCGCAGTGGTCATGTTGGTGCCCGATAACGCGCTGCTCGGCTTGAGATTCGCACAGGACCGGGCAGTGCCTTACCTCAGCATCGGCGGCGGGTTGATCGAGGTCGCGTCCGAGTTGGCGCTGTTCACACATCGCCCGAACGCCGCGCCCATCGTTATCGCCGCGCATTGGATGGCCGGGGCGGCGGTCATGCTGGCGGCCAAGGCGGCTCAAGCTTTCGATCGCGTGCGGTCGATCCACATGGGTGCGCTCGTCGACGATCAGGATTCGGTCGGTCCCACTGCGCTGGAAGACATGGCACGGCTGCACGAGGCCGCGCCTGCCGCATTGGCCCTGAAAGACGGCAAGCGCATCTGGCTCACGGAAGATGCCGTCAACCGCGATATCGAAACCGTTGACGGACGCCGGTTGAAAGGCAGCGCATTTTCTTCATTCGATGTGGTGAGCCTGCAGGCCGCCACGGGCGCGGCCGATATCCGATTCGACCTGGTCACCGCCGCCTCGTCCAGCCGCCGTGCCGGGGGCGGTGCCGCGACCGAAATCATGGTCGAGATTGAAGGCGATGCCGGCGGACGTGCCACCCGATCGCGATCCACGCTGGTGTTTGACGAGGGAACGGCGGCGCTTACCGGCGTGAGTGTGGTGCTGGCACTTGCAGCCTTGCTGGGACTGGATGGCAAAGCGCGAACGCCCGCCGGGCTCTACATGCCGGAACTGCTGTGGGAGGCTGACGCTTTTCTCGCTGAGCTTGTTCGCGCAGGTGCACAGATCGCGCACAGCGAAAGATAGCAACGCGTGTGTTCAGCGGGCGCCACCTTGCATCGCAGGGCGGGGCGTAGCGCAGCGCTGGCAGGGACGATGGTCGCGGGTTGTTGCGAGCGTCTTGGTAGCGTCGGGCTCGAGCGGCCGGCTAGTGACGGTGACCCGCCAACATGTCGCCGGACCCACGCTTCGCCTTCGCCGCCGGTGTGCTCGCCGGCACCAGATCGGCGAGCGTGGTGGCTTTGAAACGTGCCAGCATCGCCGCTTCGGCCTGCATCGCAACGTCATCGAGGGCAGCGGCCACCGAGCGCTCGACAGGACAAGTCGGGTGCTCGGGATGACGTTCGATGGCGATCAGCGATGGCAAACCCAGCGTCACATACACATCGAAGACCGTGATCTCGCCAAGCGCGCGTGCCAACCGCCATCCCCCGCCTGGTCCTCTCGTCGCTTGCACATACCCTTGTTCGCGCAGATTCGACATGGAGCGACGGACGACGACAGGATGCGTGCCCAGCATTTTGGCGATCGTTTGCGACGTGGCCGCACCATCATGAAGGGCGATGTGCAGCAGCACATGCAGCATCCGCATGAGACGGTTATCCATTTTCATATCGGCACAGTTTGGCGGCGCGCGCCTAAAAGGAAACTTATGGGGTTACGAAATCTTCGGCATTGCGTTATTGTAGCTGGAACAGTTACCTATTGAGGATCACGATGACTGATTTTCACGAACGCCATATCGACGCCGCAGGTGTGCGGATGCACATCCTTGAGCAAGGCGAGGGGCCGCTCGTTTTGCTGTGTCATGGCTTTCCGGAAACGTCGTACGCATGGCGACATCAACTGACCGCATTAGCCGAGGCTGGCAATCACGCCGTTGCGCCGGACATGCGAGGCTATGGCAGCACCGAGTCGCCTGGCGATCCGTCGCTTTACACGCTTGATCAGCATGTCGGTGATCTCATTGGCATCATGGATGCATTGAAGGTAAACACCGCCGTCGTCGTCGGCAGCGATTGGGGCGGAACGATCGCCTGGCATGCGGCGCTGACGCGCCCCGATCGGTTCAGTGCCGTGGCTGTTCTGGGCACGCCGATGATGGATCGGGCGCCGGCGCTTCCCACTTCACTTTTTCCTCAAACCGACGATGCCCTGTTCTACACCCTGTACTTTCAGACGCCGGGCGTTGCTGAGCTCGAATTCGAGTCTGACGTTGCGTGCACGTTGCGAAAAATCTATTGGGCGGCATCGGGTGACGCGGGACCTCGGCTCGAGGGTGACGGCACGCCCAATCCTTTCGGCATGGTCTCGCGTACCGCTGGGTTGCTCGGGCCGCTACCTGATCCCGATCGATGCCCGGCATGGCTCACCGAGACCGACTTGGAAAGGTTTGTGCAGGCGTTTTCGCACAGCGGCTTTAAAGGCGGGCTCAACTATTACCGCGCTCTCGATGCAAATTGGCTGCTGCAACGTGCGACGAAAGGACAGTCCATCACGGTGCCGGCGTTGTTCTTGATCGGCGAGCGCGATACGGGTTTGAGGATCCCAGGCATGCAGGACATCATCCACGCCATGCCGACGCTGGTGCCTCAATTGCGTCCACCCATCGTGCTGCCCGAATGCGGCCATTGGGCCGCGCAGGAGCAGCCTGAGGCGGTGAACGCTGCATTGATTGCGTTCATCGGGTCGCTGCCGTCCGAGAAAAACTGACGCCATTGCGATGTGCGCCTTCGGCGGCGAGGCCGGCATTGCGCAGCCACCGCCGCTGCTTCACGACGCTCGCAATCCAGACTGTGCAAACGCAGCCGTCACGCATTCCGCCATTTTTCGCGCCAGGGCATTGACCGGAAAATGGTCGGACGTGACGGCGTAGCTGTGAAACGCGATCTTCTCGGAAAATGGGATCTCGCGGATATCGCTCAAGCCGAGCGCACGCGATACCACTGGATTCACGATCGAAATCCCCAGGCCCTTGCCGACCATTGTGCAGATCGTCGTAGCGTAAGGCGTTTCAACGGAAATGACGCGTTTGTCGTCGGGAAAGTGACGATCGATGGCCGCACGGTTGAAGCTGCCGGCCGGCAGCGAGATGAAGTTCTCGTCCGCAAAATCGGCCGGCTTCAGTACGCGCTTGCGGGCGAGCCGATGCCCGCGATGCACGATGCCTACGCCATGGGCAGTGTTGATCCGTTCATAACGCAACCCCGCCACGTCGCTTTCGATCGAGCAAAAGCAAATATCGCAGAAGCCGGTGGCCATCCATTTCGCCACCAGGTCGGATCCGCCGGTGTTGACCACCACCGGTATATCCGTGAATTTTTCCCTGAAAAGCTGAATAGCATCCGGCAGAATGCATTGCGTGATGGAGCCCACGGCGCCCACTCGAATCGATCCCGTGCCGCGCCGGCGGATGGAGCTGGCGCTGTCGTTCAACGATTCCAGACCGATGAACGCGCGTTCCACGTCCGCATAAAACGCGTCGGCCTCTGGCGTGGGGATCAGCCGCGTGCCCACGCGCTGGAAAAGCACGAACCCCAGCGTCGTCTCGAGTAATGCGATCCATCGGCTCACGTTGGGTTGCGACGTGTGAAGCAAGCTGGCGGCTGTCGTCATGGACCGCGTCATCATCACCGCGCGAAAGGCTTCGACCTGCTTGAAGTTCATGACGGTTCCCGTGTTTTTCCAAATCATATCAATTTTGTATTTGAAGCACCAAGAATCTGATTTGACGTATGAATGGTTGAAAACCGAGACTAGGGTTTTACCGCCTGGACACGCGCCGCCATGGAATCCAAAGTCAGTAGCCGCCTGAAGCAACCGCTTGCGCAGAAAGTGATTCAACATGTCTTTCTGCCGCGGTTGAACCGCGAGTTCTTCGCCAACTTCGAGATGCTCAACCAAATCAACTTCGCGCACACCTTGATGCTGCACGCACAGGGCATCCTTGACGAACGCACCTCTACGCAACTGGCCGCTGCGCTTGTGAAGATGCAGGATGAGGGGCCCGATGCGGTGACGCTCGATCCGGCACGCGAAGAGGCCTACTTCAATTACGAAGCCCATCTGATCGGACAGGTGGGGCAAGACGTAGGCGGTCGATTGCATACGGCGCGCAGCCGTAACGATATGGGTGCCACGATCGATCGCATGCGGGCACGCGACTTCGCGATGCGTATCGCCACGCTGCTTGCTGATCTGGCCGACACCGCACTGAGTCAGGCAGACAAGTATGCAACCTGCGTGATGCCTGGCTATACCCATATGCAGGCCGCTCAGCCCATTACTTACGGCTTCTACCTTTCCGCACTGGTGGACGCATGGACGCGCGATATCGATCGGCTCGTGCATGCGCTTCATGCGGCCGACGCCTCGCCGTTGGGCGCCTGCGCGTTGGCGGGTACGGCATTTCCCATCGATCGCGCGGCCACCAGCGCAATGCTCGGCTTCAGCCGTCCCTTGCCGAATGCGCTGGACAGCGTGGCATCGCGCGATTTTGCGTTGGAACTCAGCGCATCGCTGTCGATCATGATGATCACCTGCAGTCGCATGGTGCAGGACTTCTATATCTGGTCGACGCCCGAGTTCGGGTATCTGACGTTTCCCGACAGCATCGCGAGCACGTCCAGCATCATGCCGCAGAAGAAGAATCCGGCCGTGCTGGAGTATCTCCGCGGCAAGACGGGACATCTGATCGGGCTGACCTCCGCGGCATTCTCTACGGTGAAGTCCACCCATTTCACACACTCCGGCGACAGCAGTCGAGAGAGCACACGAACGTGCTGGGAAGCGTGCGACGAAGCGATAAAGGCGCTTGAACTGATGTGTTTGCTGGTCGAGAACGTCGAGCCCAATCGCGGTCGAATGGCCGCGCGCGCCGCAGAAGATTTCTCAACCGTCACCGACCTTGCCGATCTGCTGGTTACCCAGGCAAACATCACGTTTCGCGATGCGCATCACATCATCGGGGCCGTCGTACGGCAAGCGATCGAAAGCGGCGTGTCGGCCAAGGACATCACACCGGCCATGATCGATGCCGCTGCCGCGCAGCAACTCGGCCGCGCCGTGTCGCTCAAAACACAAGACATTGCCGCTTGCCTGGATCCCGTGCGCAACGTGGCCGCACGCCAGTCGCTGGGCGGGCCGGCACCGGACGGTGTGCGCGCCCACATTGACGAACAGCGCGCGCGGTTGAACGAGCGCCGCCAGCTGATCGACGCCACGCGGCGGCGCGTGGGCGACGCCCACGACAGTCTGCAGCAACGCATTCGCGTGCTTGCTGCGTTGCCGTCGCGCGAGGCGGTTGCGCACTGATTCCCCAACTGAAAAGAAGTCACCTGATCAATCAATCGAGGATGTCGATGATGCTGAAATATGTTGTGGTGCTTGCCGCTGCCATGGGATTCGCCGCTGGCGCCCATGCCCAAACCTATCCCACCAAGCCTGTGACGCTGGTCGTGCCGTTTGCCCCTGGCGGTACGGTCAATCTGATGGGACGGCTCTTGGCCAACCGCATGTCGGAGGCGCTCCGGCAACCGGTGATCGTCGAGAACAAACCCGGGGGCGGCGGTAGCATCGGCGCCAACATGGTGGCCAAGGCGCCCGCAGATGGCTATACGCTGCTCCTGGCGACGATGGGTCAGCAGTCTATCCAGCCGCTGTTGTCGCAGAGTCTGCCGTACGATCCGCATAAGGATTTTTCGCCAGTGGCCTTGTTTTCGACGGTGCCCAATGTGCTGGCGGTATCGGCCAATACGCCTGCGAAAACCGTGGCGGAGCTGGTGGCGTATGCCAAGGCCAACCCTGGAAAACTGAACATGGCTTCGGCGGGCATCGGGTCGGTCAATCATATGACCGGCGAGCTGTTCATGTTCAAGTCGGGTGCCCGATTCGAGCACGTGCCTTATCGCGGGGCGGGACCTGCAACGGCCGATCTATTGTCGGGACAAGTGCAGGTGTTGTTCGCCAACCTGCCCAATGTGCTGGGCTACGTGAAATCCGGGCAGATCCGCGTGCTTGCCGTGGCCAGCGACAAGCGCAGCCCGGCGATTCCCGATGTGCCCACTTTGGCTGAGGCCGGCGTGAAAGACGCGGTGGTCGAGTCCTGGTATGGCGTGATGGCAACGGCCGGCACCGATCCCCAGATCATTCGAAAACTGCAGGACACCGTGGTGGGCATTGCCCGCGACCCCGCGCTGGTCACGCAGTTGGACGAGCAGGGCGCCGTGCCGTTTCCAGGCACGAGTGGCGACCTCGAGAAGCTCTCCAACCAGGAAACGGAGCGCTGGAAAGACATCATCACGACGGCAAAGATCGAGGTCAACTGAGGTCTTTTGACAGGGATTGGACATGCCACGCTTGCGCCGGCACGGATATCGTCCCGGCGCTTTTCATTATGGCCATGCCATGTATGCTTGGCGCTCATTTGACCCCTGAAACAGGCATCAGCATGGCAATCGAGCGCGAGGAAACGCGGCTGGCGGTATCCCGTAACGCCGCCAGGCTCTTTTTGGAGCGCGGCGTGGCCGGCACCAGCGGCGACGATATCGCGGCCGCATCCGGGCTCTCCAAGCGTACGGTCTGGCGCTACTTTCGTACCAAGGAAAGCTGCGTGGAACCGCTTTTTTCCACCTCGGCCCTCGGCTTCGTCACCCTTCTCAAGCAGTGGCCCCATGACGCCACGATCGAAACCTACCTGCACGCCGCGATTCAACCCACCGCGCAAACGCCGGAGAAAATAGCGGACGAAGTGCTGGCGGTGCGGCTCATCGCGCTGATGCCGGACGAGCCCGCGCTCCGTACAGCTTGGTTGATGGCATGCCAACTGGCGGAAGAGGAAGTGGTAGCGGTCATTGCCGATCGCGTGCGCGATCCGGTCACCCCATTCGATCTGCGCCTATGCGCCGCAGCAATCACCGCCGCCATCCGCGTGATCGATGAAGACATCAGCATCGCCGCCGTCAAACACGGCCAGCCGTTCACGCTTGCCGAAGTGGTGGATCGTCTGGCGGCAGCGATTCGAACGGCAAGTACCTTGCCGATCTGCGATCCGATGATCTGAGGCGGGATTTGCGTGAAGGTGGCACTTAGTGACACAATCGTCTGTCACTTAGTGCCAATCAGGGAGCACGCACCGCCAATGACGACGATCACCTATCCCCATACCCCCCACGGCGATATCGCGGAGCGGCATTTCGAACGCGACGTGGCCGATCCGTATCGCTGGCTTGAAAATGACGTTCGCATCGATACCGACGTCGCGCGCTGGGTGCAGGCCCAGAATCAAGTCACCCGAGCCTATCTCGACGCATTGCCCGCCCGCGAGATTTTCAAGACCCGCCTGACGGCGCTCTTCGATCACGAACGGGTGATGCCACCGTTCAAGCGTGGCAACCGGTATTTCTATACCCGCAATACGGGCCTCGAAAACCAGGACGCGCTTTATGTTCGCGAAGGGGTGGCGGGCCCCGACCGTGTGCTCATCAATCCAAACCTCTGGTCCGACGACGGGGCCATGGCCTTGTCCGAATGGTCGGCCTCGGAAGACGGCGCGTACGTTGCCTTTGCCGTGCAGGATGGCGGTACCGATTGGCGCACGATCAAGGTGTTCGATGTGAACGCGGGCGACGTACGTCACGATGAGGTGCATTGGGCGCGCTTCACCGGCATCAGTTGGGCCAAGGATGGCTCGGGCTTCTTCTATGCCCGTTATCCTGAGCCGGAGCAGGGCGCGGCCCACCAGGCGGGTCTGGCCGATCATGCGGTCTACTTTCACGCGTTGGGCACCCATCAATCGCAAGACAAGCGCCTGTACGCCACGCCGGATCAACCGCACCTTCTGCATTTCGCGGGCGTGACAGACGATGGCCGATACGCGGTGATCTCGTCCACCGCAGGGGGGATGAACAATGCCCTGACCGTGATCGATCTCACGGATCCTTACTGGACGCCGCGCAAGGTCATCGACACCATCGACGACGAGTGGTCGGTGATCGGCAATGTGGGCACCACCTTTTTCGTCATGACCACGCAGGGCGCGGAGCGTCGCAGGGTCGTCACGATCGATCTCGATGCGTCGGGCCGAGGCGCAAGCGAGCTTGTGCCGGAGCAGTCCGCCGTCTTGAGCAACGCCTGGTTGCTGGGCGGCAGGCTGCTTGCGTCGTACCTCGCCGACGCCAAAACGGACATTCGCCGCTACACGTTGGAAGGCATGCCAGATGGCACGGTGGCATTGCCCGGCATCGGCACCGCCGGCGCGTTTCGGGGCCAACCTGACGATCCGGAAAGTTTTTTCGTCTTCACCAGTTTCAACGCGCCCACCACGATCTACCGCTACCACATTGCCAACGATACGAGAACCGTGTGGGCCGAACCGAACGTCGACGTCGACCTCGATGCCATCAACGTCGAACAGCATTTCTTCACATCCCAGGATGGCACGCGCGTGCCGATGTTCATCGTTCGCCGCCGCGATGTGACGGGTCCGGTGCCCACGATGCTGTATGCCTATGGCGGCTTTGGCATCAACATCATTCCGGTGTATTCGCCCGTGCAACTGGCGTGGCTGGAGCAGGGCGGCGCACTGGCGGTGGCCAATATCCGCGGGGGTGGCGAGTACGGCCGCGCCTGGCATGAGGCGGGGCGCCGCGATCGCAAGCAAAACGTGTTCGACGACTTCATCGCCGCTGCCACCTATCTGCATGCAGAAGGCATCACATCGCCTGAGGGGCTTGCCATTCAGGGCCAGTCCAATGGCGGGCTTCTGGTGGGCGCCGTCGTCAATCAACGCCCGGACTTGTTCGCCGCCGCATTGCCCGGCGTGGGCGTGATGGACATGCTGCGCTTCAACCAGTTCACCGGTGGCCAGTTATGGACGCATGAGTTTGGTGACCCCGCAGACGAGGCGAGCTTTCACACCTTGCAGTCGTACTCGCCGTATCACAACATCCAGGCGGGCCGACGCTATCCCGCGATCCTCGCCACCACGGCCGACACCGACGATCGTGTGGTGCCGGGCCACACGTTCAAGTACATCGCGGCGATTCAGGCCGCGGATCTGGGAGAAGCGCCCCATCTCGTGCGGGTGGAAACCCGCGCCGGGCATGGGGGGGGAAAGCCGACCGACAAGGTCATCGACGAGTACGCAGACATGTGGGCCTTCGCCGCGCAGGCGACAGGGTTGCAGGTCGCCCCGATCACTTTAAGTACTCGGCCTCGATCTTCCGCATGTGCGCATCGCCTTGCAGGGCGATGATCTCTTTGACGGTGGGCAAGGTGGCGTCCACATTGGCGATCCCGCCGTCGCGACGAATCTGCGCAAACACCTGCCGCATCGCGCCCACGGCGGCACGAATGGCGTGGTTGCCGTAGATCACGACGCCCACTTTCCCCAACGCGGCGATGTCGGCCTCGGTAAGCTGAGGATAGGCGGTAGGCACGAGCACCAGGGGCACTTTCCCTGGCCATGCCTTCACGAAAGCCAGAATCTCGTCGGGTGTTTTCTGCTTGGAATGGATCAGGATGGCATCGGCACCGGCGTCTTCATAAGCGAGACCACGCTTGATCGCTTCCTCCTGGCCCAGCCCGGCAATCAGCGCCTCGACGCGGGCAATCACCACAAAATTGGGGTCGCGCCGGGATGCGGCCGCCGCTGCAATCTTGCCCTGAAATTCTTCGATCCGTACCAGCTCCTGGCGCCCCGCTGCGCGCAGGCTCGTGTCTTTGGGAAAGGTCTTGTCCTCCATCACGATGGCCGACGCCCCGGCGGCTTCGTATTGCGGCACGATGTAATGCACATTCACCGCATTGCCGAATCCGGTGTCGATATCGGCGATCACGGGGATCGACACAGTGGACGAGATGGCGCGAATCATCTCCAGATGCGTGCCCATCGAGAGGATATTGGCATCGGGCACCGCGTAGCTTGCCGACAGCTCGAAGCCGCTGCCCCAGATGCCGCCGAAGCCCGCTTCTTCGGCCAGTTTGGCCGCGAGCGGATTGTGGGCCGCCATGGCCGTGAAAAGCGTGCCGCTATCGAGCGCCGCGCGGAGGGTCTCGTTTCGTGTCATGGAAGTGTTTCTCTCGAAAGAAGTAAAGAGCCGTAATGAGGAAAATGCTTGGGTCAACGCAACTGTGCGCAGGCGGCGGCAATGCGAGACATGGCTTCCGATAGATCCTCATCGGAGGCAGCATACGAAATGCGGAAGTACCCCGGCAATTCAAACGCCGAACCCGGCACGATCGCTACGCCGCCTTCGCGCAACAAATACGCCGCAAGGTCGCTATCGCTGGCCATCACGGCACCCGAAGGATCGCGGCGTCCGAGCAGCGCTTGGCACGACGGAAACGCATAGAACGCCCCAGGCGGCAGATCGCACGACACTCCGTCGATATCGTTGAGCGCATGAACCACGAAGTCGCGGCGATGACGAAAGGCCTTGACGAATTGCGGCAGGAAATCCATGGGACCATCGAGCGCGGCAATGGACGCGGCCTGACTGATCGAGCTGGTATGTGAGGTCGATTGCGACTGGATCAGATTCATTGCCTTGATGAGATCGAGTGGGCCGGCGCCAAACCCCACCCGCCATCCTGTCATCGCATACGCCTTCGATACGCCATTGATGGTGAGCGTGCGCAACGCAAGCGCTGGCGTTACCGCGGCCGGGGTGGCGAAGGGCGTCTCGTCATAGCGAATCTTCTCGTAGATATCGTCGGCCATGATCCACACCTGCGGATGGCGCAGCAACACCTCGCCCAGCGCGGCAAGCTCATCGTACGTGTACACCGCGCCGCTCGGATTCGACGGCGAGTTGAGCATCAACCATTTCGTGCGTGGCGTGATGGCCCTTTCCAATTGCTGCGGCGTGATCTTGAATCCCGTAGCGGCGTCGCACCGCACGATGACGGGGGTGCCGCCTGCCAGCTGCACCATTTCCGGATACGACACCCACGCCGGCGTGGGAATCACCACTTCGTCGCCGGGGTTCAGCGTGGCCTGCAGGGCGTTATAGAGCACCTGCTTGGCACCGCATCCCACCTGAATCTGATCCGGCGTGAACGTCAATCCGTTGTCGCGTGCAAACTTGCGCACCACGGCTTCGCGCAGGGCATGGGTGCCGGCCACATCGGTGTAGCGCGACTCGTTGCGATCGATCGCCGCGCGGCCGGCTTCGCGCACGTGTTCGGGGGTAGGGAAATCCGGCTCACCCTGGCTCAACGTGATGATGCTGCGCCCCTCGCGTTTGAGCTGATTGGCCAGTCGGGTCATTTCCTTGGTGGCCGACGGTTTCGCACTTTGCACGCGATCGGCCAGAATGGGGCGCGACCGGCTGTCATTGAGGGTAGTCATTCGAGGGTTCCAACGTTGAGCTTGAAGATCCAGCGCGCGAGCGCCAAAGGGATGAAAATCGTCAGCAGCAGCACCAGGCTGTAGGCGCAAGCCAATGCCAACCGGCCACTGTCGATCTGTTGAAAGATCTCGATGGGCATGGTGTTCATGCCGCCGAAATACAGCACCACGGTGGCCGAGAGTTCGGAGAGGGTGGTGACCCACATCAACACGGCGGCGGCGATCACGGAGGGCACGATCACCGGCAGCACCACGCGCGTGAAGCTTCGCAACGGGCTCACGCCCAAACTCATCGAGGCCTCTTCGATCGCGTCCTTCAGGTTGTGCAGGGGGCCGGCCGCCGCGCGCACGCTCGTTGGCATGCGCCGCAGGAAATAAGCCAGCGCCATGATCACCCAGCTGCCGGTCAGCACGAGCCAGCCGCTATTGAAGGTGTTGATCAGGGCAATGCCGAGCACCGTGCCGGCGATGGTCAGCGGCAGCATCACCAGCACATCCAGCAGATGCGTGAAGGCCGAACGGCGCTTGACGATCAGGTACGCCGAGGCCACGGAGAAAATAACGCCGGCGCCGGTTGCGATGGAGGCCAGGAAGAGCGAGTTGTACAGCGGCTCCGGCGCACGAATTAGGGCGTACTGGAGATGCGCGAGAGTGAAGCCGCCATAGCGCAACACCGGACCGACCGATGGCGTGAATGCCGTAATCACCACCACCACCGCCGGCAGGAGCGAGAGCGCAACCATGCACACGACCGCGGCACTCGCCAGACCTGCACGCCATCCCGAGACGGCGACGGCGATCGGACTGCGCCCGGATTCCATCTGGAACTGGCGCCGTTCGACCACCCATTTTTGAATCAACAACAACCCGGCACCCAGGAAGACGAGCAGCGACGCCATCGTGGTTTGCATCTGGGGATTGCCGCCCATCTCACTCACGAATTCGTTGTAGGCCTTGACGGCAAGCACCGGTGTGCGCGCGCCGAGAATGGCCGGCACGCCGAAGCTGCCGATCACGTGCGTGAACACGATCAAGGCGCCGGCGAAGATCGACGGCAGCAACAACGGCAAGGTGACCCCGCCGAGAACGCGCCCGATCGGCCGACCCAAACTCTGCGCCGCTTCTTCGAGATTGCGATCCATCGACTTCAAACCGACCAGTACGGCAACGAAGGCGTACACGTAATTATTGAGCGTCATCACGAATACCAGCCCCCACCACGAATACAGCGAAGGAAGTTCGATCCCGAGCGGCGCGAGAAGCGTATTGAGCAGTCCCTGCTTGCCAAGGATCAATAGCCATGCGGCTGCCACCACCACATCCGGAATGACCAGCGTGACCAGCGGCAGGGCAGTGACCAGGCCCGCGAGGGGGAACCGGCAACGCGCCACGATCACCGCCATGCCGCCGCCCAGCACCATGGACGTGAGCGTGACGGCGACACCAAGAATCAACGTATTGATCAGCACATCGCGATAGGACGCATCGGAGAAGAATCTCGCGTACCCGCCCAAGCCAAAGGCGCCATCGCCATTGATGAACGATTTGCCCAGCATGCCGATCAGCGGCCAGACGAGGAAAATGCCGAGCAGGCCGATCGCCATGACGCCCACCGCAAGCCACGCGGGATCGCGTTTGAGGGTGCCCAGCATCATGATGCCCCTACGATGCATGCGTTGCGCGGCAGTTCGAGGAGCACGGCGTCGCCACGGTGGCGGGCTTGGTCGCCTTGCTTCGTTTGGGTGTCGACCCGGATGATGCCCGCATCGGTGCGCACGAGGTAGCCCGTGGCGCTGCCCCGAAACTCAACATGCTCGACGTGACCTGCCAATGCCCCCACGGCCGCCGATGCGGCGTCGATAAAGCGAATGTCTTCACTCCGTACCGCGAGCTGTGCGCCGCTGTGTATGGGTGTCGGACTATCTGTGGCTATCACGCCCGCCCGCGTACGCAAGCGGCGCAGCCCGCCGATGTCGCTTGGCAGTTCCTGCTCAATGGGAATCAGATTGGCACCGCCCACGAAATCGGCAGCAAACGCGGTGCGGGGCCGGCTATAAATTTCCCGGGGCGCGCCGATCTGCACAATGTTGCCGCGATTCATCACCGCGATCAGGTCCGACATCGCCAATGCCTCTTCCTGATCGTGCGTCACGAACACGGTCGTAATGCCTGCCTCGATCTGCAGATCGCGAATCATGCTGCGCAGTTCAACGCGCAACTTGACGTCCAGTGCCGAAAGGGGCTCGTCGAGCAGCAGCAATTTGGGCTCGATCACCAAGGCGCGCGCCATCGCCACCCGCTGGCGTTGTCCGCCCGAGAGTGCAGCGGGCGCACGATCGGCAAAATCAGCCAAGCCCACGCGGTCAAGTATCGCCCGCGCGCGGCGACGCGCTTCGTCGCGGGCCACGCCGCGCGCGTCCAGGCCATAGCACACGTTGGCCAGTACCGAGCGGTCGGGAAACAAGGCGTAGTCCTGAAACACCATTCCCACACCGCGGCGGTGCACCGGCACGTTCGTGACGTCGTCACGGCCGAAAAGGATGCGGCCTGCGTCGGGACGCACGAATCCGCCCAGCATTCGCAACAGGGTCGTCTTCCCGCAACCGGAGGGCCCAAGGAGCGTGAAGAACTTGCCGCTGGGCAGCGTCAGATCGAGGTCTTTGAAGAGCGCTTGGCCGCCATAGCTTTGCGCAATGGAATTGAAGGAAACTTGCATCGTTGCTCTTTCCGTAGGGTGGCGGGGCGCTCAGCGAGCGCTGGCGAATTGGCGCCATTGCGCAATAAAGGCCGCGCGGCCATCGCTCATTTGCGCATCGTCCAGCGGCAGAATCTTGATGCTCGGCAACGCGGGCAGATCTGCCAGTTGGCTGACGTCGATGTCGGTGCGCAACGGACGCCGGTAGGCGCTCTTGAAGACATCGGTCTGCGTGCGCCTGGAGGCCAGAAAGTCGTACAACGTGCGCGCGGCGTCGGGATTCTTGCCGTTCTTGATCAGTGCCATGCCCTCCGGCGACAGAAACGTGCCTTCCGCGGGATACACGAGCTTGATCTCCTTGAGCCCGCCTGCCACATACTCATAAGCGGCATATTCCATCGTGACCGCAACCGCGAATTCGCCCTTGGCCACCCCTTCGTACGCGGCCGATGTGGTGCCCACGATGACCGCGTTGCGCGCCACCTTTTCGAGCAGATCGCGTCCCAGATGGGTTTGCAGGCCGTACAGGGCCACAAACGCCGCACTGCTGCGTTCCGGATCGGGGATCACGATCTTGCCCTTCCACTTGGGGTCGGCCAGATCCGCCCAGCCTTTAGGCGCTTGTCCATCCGGAACCTGCCGCAGGTTGGCCATCAGCACGGTCACATGCGTATTCGTGCCCAACCACAGGCCATCCGGTCCACGGTAAGCGGACGGCACGGCGGAAGATTCGGCCGTCACATACGGTGCCAGTTGGTCGCGGAATTCACCGATCGTCGACAAGCCGCCCGACCAGAACAGGTCACCCAAGGGATTGGCGGCCTCGGCTTTAATGCGCTGCATCAGTGCGCCAGTACCGGCACGCACCACCGAGACGCGAATGTTGGGCTGCTCTTTCCTGAACTGGTCGATGACCCGGTTGACCGTTTCAACGTTGTTGGACGAGTAAAGCACGACCTCCGCGGCAGAAGCCGCTGTGCCCAGCGCCTGAGCCAGGATGAGTAAAAAACATAGCTTGATTCGTTTGCCGACCATAAGATAGACCCCTGTTGCGTTATTGATTTGTCAGGGTTTCATTCTATGGATCGCATGAATGGGTTCAAGCGCGTTTATATGACAGTATTCCGTGGCTGAGGATGGCGATGAGTAATACTCATGATGCGGGCAACGATGCGCCGCTCACCGCGTTGCGCGCGTTCGTCACCGCCGGACGTCACGGCAACTTCACCCGCGCGGCAGCCGCGCTGGGTATTACGCAAAGCGCCGTCAGCCGCCATGTGGCCACACTGGAAGCCTTCGCGGATTGCCGGCTGTTCATCCGCCGAGGATCGACGATTGCGTTCACCGCAGCAGGGCTGCAACTTTATGAAGCGGTGAAGGACGCCGTCTCCACGATCGAGCTCACGATGCAATTGCTCGCGCAGCGCGGTCAGCGGCACGACCGGTTGAAAGTGAGAACCTCGATGCCGAGTTTCGCAATGACGGTCGTCATCCCTGCACTGGGTGCCTATACCGCCACGCACGGCGTGCAGATCGATTTGATTACGTCGCTGTCGCCGCCGCAGCCCTCCGATGATTTCGATGTGCTGATCACCCGCGACTTGGTTCTTCCAGGCGCAGAAAGTTGGGAGCTCGCGCGGGAGGTGCTTGTATGTGTGGGATCGCCTGGCCGGGTTGCCGCGCACCAGGCCGAGCCCGCCGAACGCTGGCCCATGGTCGCCGCCCGGTCCCGTCCCGACGTGATTGCCACGTGGGCCATCGCAGCCGAGGTTCCCGCCGACCACTTTCAGGTGGTCGCCACCTACGATCATCTTTTTCTCGCCGTTACCGCGGCGGTCGGCGGCGCCGGATTTCTTGTGGTGCCTCAGTGGCTGGTTTTGGATCAGATCGAAGACGGCACGCTCGTGCTCGTCGACGAGCAGAAAATCGGCTCCGGTGCGAGCTATGTGGCCTATGTGCATGCGCATAGTGCACACGCTCAAAGCGCCGGTGAGTTTTGCCGGTGGTTGAAGGGTATGTTGCGCGAGCGAGCCTGACGGCCGTTTGCGTATCGACAGTGCCGGCGGATTCACCGTAAAGTGCTGTGAATTGGAATGCTTCCCCCCGGCGGCCGATAACCCGGTTGGTGCGCCACTTTCTCAGGATCACGCATGGACCGTCTCACCGCCAAGGATTTCCATCCAGAATTGCTGGAGCTCTACGACTTCTACGTGCATGGCGGCATCAGCCGTCGAGACTTTCTGGATCGTGCCGCCAAGTTTGCGGTCGGCGGACTGACCGCCACCGCGATACTCGCCTCGCTCACGCCGGACTACGCGCTTGCCCAGCAGATCATGTTTACCGATCCCGATATCGTGGCGGAGTACATCCGTTATCCGTCGCCCAACGGTCACGGCGAGGTTCGAGGCTATCTGGTGCGTCCCGCCAAGGCCACGGGACCGCTGCCCGGCATCGTGGTCGTGCATGAAAACCGTGGCCTCAACCCCTACATCGAAGATGTCGCGCGACGTGCTGCCAAAGCCGGATTCGTGGCGCTCGCGCCCGACGGCTTGAGTTCGGTAGGGGGTTATCCAGGTAATGATGAGAAAGGCCGTGCGTTACAGCAGCAGGTCGACCCCACCAAGCTCATGAATGATTTTTTCGCGGCGGTGGATTATCTGCTGAAGGACGACGGCACCACCGACAAGGTGGGTATCACCGGGTTTTGCTATGGCGGCGGCGTGTCGCACGCCACTGCGGTCGCTTATCCGCAACTGGCTGCGGCCGTGCCGTTTTATGGCCGCCAGGCCAAACCGGAGGATGTGGCCCGCATCAAGGCGCCGCTGCTCATTCACTTTGCCGAAACCGATCCCGGCGTCAATGCAACCTGGCCGGCGTATGAGGCGGCGCTCAAGGCGGCAGGCACCCCCTATGAGGCGCACTTTTATCCGGGCACCAATCACGGCTTTCATAACGATTCGACGCCGCGATACGACAAGGCTGCCGCCGATCTTGCCTGGGACCGCACGATCGCGTGGTTCAAGCGTTATCTGGCGTAAGGAACGCGACCGCCCGCGCGCTGTGTGGCTTCGTGCGCGTAGTGCCATTCGACAATGCGATGGGCTCAACACGCTACGCCATGCGGCAATGCGGTTTTCGGCGTTCTGATTAAGGGAGCAGATCAGGGCGAATCGATCGAACAATTTGCTCCGCAGCGTGAACAACAGGAAAGCGAAAATATGGGCATCAGAGGTCGAGACCGTCAGATCGACAACATCGAATTCAACGTAAGCGACATTGCGCGCAGCAAAGCGTTTTACGGCGCCGTCTTCGGCTGGACGTTCACCGATTTCGGCCCCACCTACACCGAATTCAGCGACGGCCGTCTCACCGGCGGGTTTACCACGGGCGAAGCGGTTCGGCCGGGTGGCCCTTTGGTGATTTTGTATGCCGACGATCTGTCTGCTACCCAGCGTCGTGTCGAGGCGGCCGGCGCATTGATTACCAAGCCGATATTTGCATTTCCCGGCGGTCGGCGATTCCATTTTCAGGATCCCGACGGCTATGAGTTGGCGGTGTGGTCGGCGGTTCAATGAAAGCGGAACATGCCAACGCCGCGAGGGCGGGCCTCACCTTGCCGCTCGATTCCAAGCAAGACTGATGCATGCCTGGTCGTATCAGGTCAAATACGCACGCATATCGGCTTCGGTCAGATTCCCGCCACACAGCACGGTGGCCACGCGCTGGCCGCTGAACATGGATGGATCGTTCAACAGGGCAGCAATGCCCAGCGCGCCAGAGGGCTCCAGGACCACACCAACATGGCGATGGGCGAGACGCATGGCGTCGACAATGCGGTCATCTTCAACTAGCAGAACGTCGTCGACCAACGGCAGCATGTCGGCAATCGCTTCGGGCCATTGCCTGGCCCCAATTGCCTGCACTCGCGCACACCAATCGTCGCGCATCACCCCGATCATGCGCCTTGCGCAGCAGGTAGTCCGTGCCCCGGCCCTTGAACGAGGGTATCGGATTCAACGTTTCGATCGTGACGCTGAGTTCGCAGTCCAGTCGCGCCGAAAGTGGCTCGCTCACGAATTGCGGGGTGTGCAAAAACACCGGATTGATCGTTTTGCTGGCCTCACGGATGCCGGCCAAGGTGATGCGGTGATCGATGGGGGTGGGCACGTCGGTCTCCTGATTGCGGAAGCGTCAGTGTAGAGAGGTAGGACAGTTTATTTGAGTCGACTTCAGTGTCTGATTTGCGGCAAATACGGATGTCTTGGGCTGAATTGCGGGCATGCCGCGGACGGCCGATTATGCCGACATGAGATTGCGATTCAACCGACGCACCAGGAGCCAGGCGCCAATGGACGTCACCACCACCACATAGCCGATCACCTCAAAGTGCTGCAGCCTCCCATCCGGAGCGAGGACGACGATATGCCCCGCCACGACGGACGCGATCCCGCCAGACAATTGTTGTATCGATGCGCTGATGGCGTTGAATGAGCCGCGCTGTGTGGGGGCCGGCACTGTCGAGACTAACGCCTGAAATGGAATCATGCGCGAAAAGATGCCGGCAAAAAGCACGGCGTTGACAATGACCAGTGTAATGAGCGACACCGGACCGAGGTGGGTGTAGATCACCACCATCACGATCGACAATACCGTTCCGAACGTGAAGATGCGGAATTTGCCGAACTTGTCGGCCGCACGTCCGATCATCGGACCTACGAAAATGGTGCTGATGCCGGTCACCAGATACACGACGGGCAGCAGGTCGAGTCCGATGCCCAGATTATTGACGGCGAACGCGCTGCTGAATGGCATCAGCATGAAGCCGCCCGTGGTGAGCAGGGCGACAGTGGCAAACGCGATCAGGTAACGCGGTTCGGTCACCGTATTTCGCAGATGCAGAAAAGCACTGTGCTCACGGGGAGCCTTCAGATGCTCGGCAACCGGCTGCATTTTCCAAGCCACGATCAATCCACCGACCAACCCAAGGGCTGCCATGGCCAAAAACGGAACATGCCAGTTCCAATGATTCGATAGAAACAAGCCGATCGGAATGCCCAGCACTTGGCTGGCAGCGAACGCTGTCTGAATGAAGCCCATGACGCGACCGCGCATCTGCACCGGAAAGAGGTCCGTCGCAATCGCAAGCACGACCGATCCGATGACGCCGCCGAAGAGGCCGGTCACGATGCGCGCCGCCAGCAGGCTTTCGAAGCTCTGCGCCAATCCGCACCACACGGTGCCAAGAATGAAGCCGGTATAGAAGAAGAGGAGAAGCCGCTTGCGATCGAAACGATCGGCGAAACCCGCAGTCAGCAGCCCCGACGCAGCAGCGCTGAAGGCATACGCGGATACCACCAAGCCGAACTGCGAGGGACTGATATTCAGCGCCGGCATGATCACCGCGCCCAGCGGCGACATGATCATGAAGTCAAGAATCACGGCGAACTGCAGGAAAGCCAGCATTCCAACAACAAGCTTCTGATAACCCGAGAAGCGTGGGGGCGAGGATGCGGCAGGTGCAGTCATGGCTGAGAACGGTGAAACGTAAAAAGGTCGAGTGACGGCACGTCGCTGCGCTGCGTTGGTCGTGAAGACCGTAAGAGGCAGACCAGAACGACTGAGCCGCATCCATCGAGTGGATTGGCCGGGTTGGGATGGAGTGTAGGCGAGAGACGCACGATATGGCGCGATTACTGCGCCTGCGTTGAGAGGTGGCAGGTCATGTGCGCGCCTTGCTTTCGCGAATGCCGGCTGCGTGTGACCGATCTGCGCACCTGCTTTTGCGCGACGCGGGGTGGTCGCGATCGATCCGCGTACCTGCCGATTAGCTCGCGTTGTGCAACGCTCATTTCACTTTAATGGCGTTTTTGTTGCGGTTTAGGCAATCTACACTTGTGTCGTCGGGCGCCGTGTATGGGTATGCATACGTCGGCCCACTCATTTGCATCTGGACCGTTCTGATGACCACACTTCACTATATCTACGATCCCTTCTGCGGCTGGTGCTATGCCGCCGCGCCGCTTGTGGCCGCCGCGCGTTCGGTGCCGCATGTGAACATTGCACTGCATGGCGGCGGTATGCTCGCCGGCGCCAACCGCCGCACCATCACGGCAGATTGGCGTGAACACGTCATGCCGCACGACAAGCGCATCGCGCAACTCACCGGCCAGCCGTTCGGTGAGGCGTACTTCGACGGGCTGCTGCGTGATATCGGCGCAGTCATGGATTCGGAGCAGCCGATCGCCGCGATTCTGGCGGCTGAAGAGATTTCTGGTCTGGGGCTCGATATGCTCGAAGCGGCGCAGGAGGCGCATTATGTGAAGGGCCTGCGCATTGCGGACCCCGCTGTGCTTGCCGGATTGGCGACGACACTCGGTATTGAGGCCCTGGCGTTTCGGGAGGCGTTCGATCGTTTCGTTGGCGCGGCGACGCACGCGCACATCGGCGAGACCCGTGCGCGACTGGCAAACCTCGGCGGGCGAGGCTTTCCGACTTTTGCCTTGGAGAACACCGACGGACAGCTCGAACCGGTGGATATCGGCGTTTGGTTAGGGCATGCGGACGAGTGGCGGGAATTCCTGCTGGCCCGGTCTGCGGAGATAAACCAGGCAAACCTCGACGCAAGCGCCTCTGTGCCCCCGGGTGGCCAGGGTTGAGCCGCGCCGGGTTGCGCGATGAACCCGACCAGATGTGAGTGTTGGTCGCGTCTTTCTGCCTCCGACCTTCTTTTGCATTATTCGCCAAGTATCATGGCGTTGGCACCAAGATAACGATGTTTTCGTGTGTGATGCGACATCGGGGTGTCATCGTATTCACGAGCTCAACCATCGGCAGGCGGCGCGCGCGGGCGTGCGGCTTCCACGATGGGCGCGTAATGAGAGAGAGGTGGGGATAGATGGTTGATTTACTGATCGTTATTGGCGCGTTGGTTTTTCTGATGGTGGCGGCTTACCGGGGGTATAGCGTTATCCTCTGCGCGCCGATAGCGGCCATGGCCGCCGTGCTGCTCACACAACCCATTGCCATCGCGCCGGTGTTCTCAGGGCTGTTCATGGAGCGGATGGTCAGTTTTGCCAAGCTCTACCTTCCGGTATTTCTGCTGGGCGCCGTCTTCGGCAAGCTCATCGAGCTTTCGGGCTTTTCGCATGCCATCGTGCGAGCGGTGCTCAAGCTGATCGGCGCCAAGCGCGCCATCCTGGCCATCGTGATGGTGTGCGCACTGCTCACCTATGGTGGCGTGTCGCTGTTTGTGGTGGTGTTTGCCGTCTACCCGTTTGCGGCGGAGATGTTTCGCCAGAGCGATATACCGAAGCGCCTGATGCCGGGTGTCATCGCCCTGGGCGCCTTCACATTCACGATGACCGCGATCCCAGGCACGCCTCAGATTCAAAACATCATTCCCACGAGTTTTTTCGGCACGACCACCTGGGCGGCGCCGTGGCTTGGACTGGTGGGGGCGTTCTTCACACTGATCGTCGGCATGACGTATCTCGAGTGGCGCCGCCGCCGTGCAGCGAACGCCGGCGAGGGCTACGGCACCGATCTGCGCAACGAACCGGCCGCGCCACCTGAGGACGCCTCGTTCCATCCCTTGGTCGCCATCCTGCCTTTGGTCGTTGTTGGGGTGTCCAACTTGCTTTTCACCCGTTGGATCCCGGGATGGTATGCCGGCATCGAAGGGATCGATCTGCCGGGTTTGAACGCACCGGTCGATACCAACGTGGATGCGAACGTCGCGATCTGGGCGGTGATGGGTGCGTTGTTGATGGGGATTCTCACGATTCTCGTCTTCGCATTTCGCAAAGTGGCTTCGCAGTTGGCGGAAGGCAGCAAGGATGCCGTCTCAGGGGCGCTCCTGGCTTCGATGAACACTGCAGCCGAGTATGGCTTCGGCGGGGTGATTGCCGCTTTGCCCGGATTCCTGCTGGTGGCGGAGGCATTGAAGGCCATCCCCGACCCGTTGATCGGTGAAGCCATTGCAGTGACCTCCCTGGCCGGGATCACCGGATCGGCCTCTGGCGGCATGAGCATCGCACTCGCCGCCATGGCCGACACCTTCATCGAAGGCGCCCAGGCTGCCGGGATTCCCATGGAGGTTCTGCATCGGGTGGCAGCAATGGCAAGCGGTGGCATGGACACCTTGCCCCATAACGGGGCGGTCATCACACTGCTCGCTGTTACAGGCCTCACGCATCGGCAGTCATATGGCGATATCTTCGCGATCACCGTAATCTCCACCGCGAGCGTCTTTGGCGTGATCGGGGTCTATTACATGACAGGGCTGGTGTAGGGCATCTGTCTCTATATAGATGGGAGTGTGCGCTCTGCGCTCTACATAGGGCGTGGATCCTATATAGGGTAGGGTTCTTCATATGAGGTTAGCGCTCTCCATATGGGGCAGCGCGCTACATATGGGGCAGCGCTCTACATATGGGGCAGCGCTCTACATATGTATGGTCCTCGCTACATGTGGGTGGTCCTATCTACATGGCGGGAGTCTGTTCAGGACGGGGCCTTCTATATATAGGGAGGAGCTCTGTGTAGAGGAAGATCGGAAGGCGACTTGCACGCCCCAAATCTTGTGCTATAGTTCGGCCCCTTCACCAAGCAGTCGTTGTTTTGACCGGTTGGTGCGGGTCAGGGCCGGGGCAGTTTCCGGCCAGGATGTGGGGCAGTAAGTTTTGGTGCCAAGTTGCACTGCAAATTAAAACTGTGCTATATTCTCTGGCTCGGCAGTTGCAGAGAAATGCGGGTTAACCCT
>NZ_SIZW01000037.1 GCF_009866805.1 Schauerella aestuarii | reverse complement strand
GTGCTCGTGGCTTGCGCGCGGGTTTCGGAGGAGATATCCGACGCCGTCTTCGCCAGCGCGTCGCACATCGCTTGCAGGCGCTGTGCGGTATCGGCGTTGGCCTGTTGCGATTCTTCGCGCAGCGTCGTGGCGATCTCGGCCAGCGAAGCGGTCCAGGCGCTCAGGCGTGCCTGATCCTGATCTGCCAGGGCTTTCTGCAGATCGGCGGCGGCCTTCGGTGCATCGGCAGCCACTTGCACCACGCGGTCGATCTCCGCCAATGTGGCGGCGGCCTGCGCGCGCGTTTCGCTCGAGACATCCTGCGCGGTTTGCGCCAGCGCATCGCACATCGCCTGCAAGCGTTGCGCGGTATCGGCGTTCGCTTTCTCGGATTGCTCGCGCAGCGTGGCGGCCATTGCGGCCAACGACGCGTTCCAGGCGGCCAGGCGTTGTTCGTCCTGCGCGGCCAAAGTGGCGTGCATGGTTGCCTGGGTGTCGCCCACTGTACGTACCAGCGCCGCCGAGTGATCGGTAAACGTGGCTGCGGCAGCGGTAAGCGCCACTTGATTGGCATCGGCGGCTTGCGCGTTGGCACGCTCCTGCTGCGTGAGGGCCTCGCGCCAGCCTGTGGTCATGTTGCCGGCCACGTCGTTCAATCGCGTCGACACGTGTTCCAGCAACGCGCCCGAACGCGCATCGAAGGCACCGGCAAAGCCGTCGAGCGAGGTGCGCAGGTTTTGCGCCAACGCACTATTGGTGTCGCGTTGTTCGGCAAGCGCTTCTTTCCAGATCTCCGCCACGGTGGTGGTGGACGTTTCGAAGCGGGTGGATAGTCCATCGAGTTGCTGTTGCACGGCTTGCGTCACCGTCTCGTGCAGGGCAGCGCTTTCACGCGCGAGTCCGGCCATCGTGGCCTCCACAGCCGGCTGAATCGCCGCACTGGCCGAGCGCGCGCCATCGATCACGCTGTCTTTCAGTGTTTGCTCTACGGCGGCCGCCAGCCGGGTATAGGCCACGTCGGTGTTGCCATGGAAGGCTTCCTGATTCGCGGTCAAGCGCTCAGTCAACGCCAGATTGTGCTGCGCCATGGTCGTCATCATGGCTTCAAGCCGATCGATCACAGCGGGCATGATGTCGGCCTGGCGCTGCAGCAGCTTGAAACTCTCTTCGCGCTGATGCACAGGGGAATACACCCGCAAAACCGTGGCGATCTTGGTGTCGAGCAACTGCGCGGCCTTGAGCCGCTCGCGGCGGCACAAGGCCGAGAGCAGCCCCAGCATGGCCGAGGTCGCTACCCCGGCGACCGAGGTGCCGAAGGCAAAGCCCAGCCCCTTGACGGGTGCGGCGAGCGAGGCGCGGATGGCGGCCAGATCGGTCGAGCTTTCCAGGGCGAGGCCCGTGCCGCGAAGCGTGGCGATCATCCCCAGGAATGTGCCCAGCATACCCAGCAACACCAATAAACCTACTAGATAAGGGGTGAGGGTGGGGCCGGGCAGTCCGACGCGTTCGCCTTCCGTGCGCAGCCGTACGGCGTTGCGCAGGGTGGGCGGCAATTGCGCAAGCCAATCCCCCAGGCTTGCCGGCGCTTCGGTCAACCGATCGATCGCCCCCGAGAGGCGGGCGGTGGCCGACTGATAGCGAAACAATTCCAGTCCGCCCAAGGCGTACACCGCGCCGATCAGCGCAGTGACCGCCAGGGCGAGCGGGTTGACGTTCACATAGCCGGCGCCGATCCAGCACACAGCGGCCAGGCCCACGGCAAAAACAACACAATGAAGAAGTCGGGTCATGACGTCCGGGTTAACAGTCGCGAAGGGCGGCAAGCAGCCCTTCAATCGGTTGAAATCGAATATCCAATTCGGCGTGCAATACCGTCTGCATATCCTTGCGGAACACTTCCAGCCACGTACCGGGAGCAACCGGTAGCGGCCGTTCTGCAGCGTCGCCGTCGGCCGATGCGGTCAGTGCGGCCTGCTCGGCCTCGCGCAGCCGCGTGAAGTGCCCTTCCAGCAATTTGGGCACACCCGCCAGCAGACTGCGTTCGCGGGCGCTCAGGCCTTGTTCCATCACGGCATCCAGCACCGCAAGCTGCGTCATCTCGGGCGTGGTGGCCGCCAGCATCGCGCGCAAACGAATGCGCAGCGTGCCGATGCTCATTTCCATCGTCTGCTGCAGCGATACGTAGCGCTGGCGATAGGTGGCGTACTCCGCGTATTCCGCCGCCTTGCGCTTATCCTGGGGCGGCGCGCGCAGGTCGCCCCGTTGCCGGTTTGCCACAGTGGGTTTCGGTCCGGCAATGGCCTGTTCCAGCGAGGCCCGCACCCGGGCGCTTTCCTGCGCGCCGGCGCCTTCGTCCGGACGTGCGCCGGCAGGCGCCGATGCCGGTGCGCGACTCAGGGCCGTAGACAACGCAATCGCGTCGGTCCAGCCGAGCCATAAGCTCAGCCGGTCCGACGGCGATTGCCTGGATTCGGGGACTTCGGCGTCTGTCAGGCGAGCAAGCAAGCGAATGAGCTTTGGGCCGCTAAAACCTGTGCGCCGCGGCAGTTCTTGCACGCTACCACCAGGGTCAAAGACCGAGGAGTTTACACTTTGCCGGGCCTGCACCCGCACCTGCGGGCCGGGCCATCCCGATTCGGGTCGCTACGGCCCGCTCCCGCCCGCTCCCGCCCGTGGCGAATCGGCCTATGGCGCGTGCGATAGGGGGGTACGGCGTGAGCCTAGTGCCAGGCCAATTCGGCCGCGCTGGCGGGCCGGCCGATCAGCCAGCCTTGCCCCACGGCGCCGGGCACGCGTTCGGCCAGATAACGCCATTGCTCGGCCGTTTCGATCCCCTCGAAAATGAGCAGCAGCCCCAGCGAGTCGGAGATGTCGATTACGTGATTGACGATGAGAAGCGATGGGGAGTGCGTGCCGATCGATTGGGTGAACTGCCGATCGAGTTTGATGGCGCTCACCGGCAGGTTCGACAGATAGGCGAGGCTGGAATAGCCGGTGCCGAAATCATCGATGAAAACCTTGAAGCCCAGTGTGAGCAAACGGCCGATGTTGGTGGCCAGATCGTCGAAGCCTACCGTGGATCGTTCCGTGATCTCCAGGGCGAGTTGATGCGTGGCGATGCCATGCTGGGCAACGCGGTCGTTCAGAAAAGCGTGGTACGACGTATCGATCACATCGGCGGCCGACACATTGATGCTCAGGTAACGATGATGGCCGTCACGGAGCTGCTGCGCCAGTTCGGCGACCGCGCGTTGCGTGACCAGACGCGTCAACTTCCCGCCCAGGCCCATTTCTTCAGCCAGGGGAACGAAGGTCGACGGTGGCACATCTCCCAGCACGCGGTCGTGCCATCGCACGAGCGCTTCGAACCCCTCCAGCCGGTTCTGTCCGAACGATCTGAGCGGCTGATACACGATGGTCAGTTCGCCGCGCTTCAGCGCAGTGGCGAGACGGGTGCGCACTTCACGCGATGGGGTGAAGAACATCAGCCACAGCATCGAAAGCAGCAAGGCGGTCACCGTGCCCGTCAGCCCGAAATGCAGGTAGTTTGTGGCGAGCAGCGGCGACGCGTCCAGACGTGTAATGACGCAGATATCGGAGGCTTGCGCGTTCGAGCAGACCGTTTTCAAGCGCTCGGAAGACCACGCAAACCGGCTGGGCGTGCGGTGCAGGAGGTCGGCGTCGATCGTATCGCCGAAGGTGCGAAAAACATAATCGCCCTGGCGCGTGATGACCGTTGCGTCAAAGCCCCCGATCGACAGGCCATCGAAGGCGATTGGCGACGTGAACACGATGGCGTTGCCGGCCGCGGCCATATCGTTGGTGATCCGGTCGTCGACCAGATTGGCACGGTCTTTCCACAGTCTGGTGCCTTGCGTGGCGACGTAATCTTCAGGCGGAACGGCAAGCTGCTGGCGCAAGGTGCCCCACACGGCTGAACACACGAGCTGGCCGTCAATCACGCGCCCAATGTCGCGCATGTACCGAAAGCGGAAGAACAACGCGCGGAGTTCGAGCAGATCGGCGGCCGAGCAGGGCGGCAAGGTGGATTGGGTGGCCTCGCGCAGGGCCATTTTGCCCTCGTTGGCAATCTGCATGGCCATCTTCAGAACTTCGGCGTTGACGGCACCGAGTTCGTGATCGGCATGTTGGAACGCCACGTGGCGGCCGACGATGGCGCCCACGCCGCATCCAATCGCGGCGCATAGCAACAACGAGATCGCCGCGCGAGCCTTTGCGGTCACCACTCCATCCTAAGAGCATGCGAAAAAGCAGGACGTCGTGCGCCCACCGCCATTCGCTGTATTTTGGGTTGCCGTAGGATATAGCAACTTTATGTTTCACAAAATCATTCTTTCCGGGAGTGTTGTTTGTGAGCCGATCTTCATGCAGCCTCAGGGTTTGCAATGCGCGCATCATGTGAGTCGGGCAGGCACGTCGAATGCACGCTGCACTGCAATAAGCGTGGTGAGTTCACTCGTATTTCTGGGAGCAAGCATGGCCAAGGGCAATATCGCGGATTATCTGGCGCAAACACTGCAGCAGGCGGGCGTGGAGCGAGTATGGGGTGTCACGGGCGACAGCCTCAATGGCTTGGCGTTCAGCCTCGAAAAGCTCAAGTCCATCGAATGGATGCACACGCGGCATGAAGAGGTGGCCGCTTTTGCCGCCGGCGCGGAGGCCGCCTCAACGGGTCGGCTGGCCGTGTGCGCCGGCAGTTGCGGTCCGGGCAACCTGCACTTGATCAATGGCCTTTTCGATTGCCATCGCAACCATCAACCGGTGTTGGCGATTGCCGCGCATATTCCGTCGTCTGAAATCGGACTGGGCTATTTCCAGGAAACGCATCCTCAGGAGCTTTTCAAGGAATGCAGCCATTATGTTGAACTCGTCTCCAATGCAGCGCAGTTCCCGCGTGTGCTCGAGCGGGCGATGCGCACCGCTATCCAGGAACGCGGCGTGGCCGTGATCGTGCTGCCCGGCGATGTGGCGTTGAGTGACGGACCCGACGAAGCGCCGCATTGGACCGAAGCCTCGCCGCCCTGGGTGGTGCCGGCCAGCGCCGATATCGATCGTCTTGTCACGCTGCTGGACGATTCCAAGGCGGTGACGATCATGTGCGGCAGCGGTGCGGCCGGGGCGCACGATGAAGTGGTCGCCTTGGCCGATACGCTCGGCGCGCCAGTGGTGCATGCGCTGCGCGGCAAGCAGTACATCGAATACGACAACCCCTTCGATGTGGGGATGACGGGGCTGATCGGTTTCAGCTCGGGGTATCACGCGATGATGTCTTGCGACACGTTGCTGCTCCTCGGCTGCGATTTCCCTTACCGCAATTTCTATCCTACGGATGCCAAGATTGTGCAGGTCGATCTGAAAGGCGCGCAGCTTGGGCGGCGCACGCCGCTCGAACTTGGCCTGGTGGGCGGCGTGAAGGAGACGTTGACGGTGCTCCTGCCCAAACTGCAGCGCCACACCAATCGGCGCTTTCTGGACAATGCCCTCAAACACTATGCCTCCGCACGGGAAGGTCTGGACGAACTGGCCACGCCATCCAAAGCCGGCGAACCCGTGCATCCGCAATACCTCACGCGATTGCTCGACGAGCTGGCGGAGGATGACGCGATCTTCACGGCCGACGTAGGTACGCCAACCGTGTGGGCGGCGCGCTATCTCACCATGAACGGCAAGCGGCAGTTGCATGGCTCGTTCAACCACGGCTCCATGGCCAACGCCATGCCGCAAGCGTTAGGCGCACAGTCTGCGCATCCGCAACGTCAGGTGATTTCGATGTCGGGCGACGGCGGGCTCTCGATGTTGATGGGCGACTTGCTGAGTGCCCGGCAACTCAATCTGCCGATCAAGATCATCGTGTTCAACAACAGCTTGCTCGGCTTCGTCTCGATGGAGTTGAAAGCGGCCGGCTACGTGGACACCAACGTCGATCTGAGCAAAACCGATTTCGCAGCGATTGCCAATGCATCGGGCATCCTCGGAATCCGGGTCAACGATTCGCAGAGCCTCGAGGCGGCGCTCAGGCAGGCACTGGATCATCCGGGCCCGGCGGTGGTGGACGTGGTGGTGTCGAAGTACGAGCTTGCCATGCCGCCGAAGATCGAGCTGGCGCAGGCCAAAGGCTTCAGCCTTTTCGCGTTGCGCGCGGTCATGAGCGGGCGTGGCGATGAGGTGATCGAGCTGGCGAAGACCAATCTGCGTTGAGGCCGCCGGCCGTTGCGTCAACGACTGCGCCGGCCATCCAGAAAGTGGCTTGCGTCGCGCAGGTAGGCCGAGCGTTGCGCGCTGCGCAGCGCCAGGCACTGCGCACGGGCGTCGGTACTGCCGCCATCGGACAGCCCCGCGCAGAAGGCGTTTCGGTATCGGATCCAGGTGCGCTGGGCCTGTACGAGCGCCGTCTTCGGCGCACCGGAAATCGCATCGCGCAAGGCGCCATAGTGCGCATTCAATTCTGCATCCCAGGTCTTTTGCAGAAACGGCCACGGACTGTGTCGGATGCTGTCGTTGTCTGCCACGTCGTCCGGATAGAGCGTGGGCTGATCTGCAGCCGTGCGATTGCCGCCAGACGCCGTTTCCAGCGCCACGCCCAATTCGAAGTTTCCGCGCTGCGGTTGATTGGAGCGGTAGTGCACCCACAGGTATTGTGCGGCGCTGCGAGGGAGGTTCGGTGCCGTTTGCTGGGCAATCACGGTGACCGGCATGCTGTCTTCTTCCACCGTCACGATGCGCCAGCAAACACCCTTGGGGCAATCCTTGTCGCTGTAAACATTGGGTAACGCGGTTCCATCATCCAGATTGCTTTCGGCGCTTTCGTCGTTCACGCGCAGAACGAGTCGTACCTCCGGCCACATGGCCAGATCGACCGCTTCAAGTTCGGCACGGAAAAAACCCTCCGCGTGCGCCCAGCCGCAACTCAACATCATCAGCATGCAGGCGATCAAGGCACGACTGCTCATTTGCCGCTCCCGAGCCGGGCCTGGGCCAATGCATCGACTTGCATGCGGATATGTTCGTAGCGGCAGCCGTCGGCGTCATCCAGCCCCGCCGCGACCTCGAACTGGCAGTCGCGGTCGCTCATTGCGGACCACAGTTCGGGCAGGGCCTGTTGGTCTTGTTCGGGTGACATGCGGCGTTCGGCAACGCTCAAGCGTTGCTCGGCAAGCGGCAACAGGTATGGCCAGGGAGAGGCCGCGATACTGGCCACCGGTACATTCTCGAGCGCGATGCGATCGCGGCCTGGATGAATGGGCGCCGCGTCGACCACGCCGTTACGCGTGATGCGCATCAGAGACAGCGTCACGGGTGCTTGCTGGGCCGGCTCGCCTGTGGCGCGATATACCAGCCACAGATACTGCTTGCGCAACTGATCCAGATCGACCACCGTCTTTTGCTGCAGAACGGCTAACGCCTGGCCGTCTTGCGTCAGACTCACACGCCAGCAAGCGCGCTTGGGGTCGCCGGGCGTGAAGCAGTCGAACGGGTTCAGCGGATTGGGGAGATTGGTGTCGTCGCTCGGGCTGTGTTCACCAGAGCCATCCACATCGGTGATGTGCAACATGACGGCAACATCCGGCCACCGGCTGCTGTCCTGCGCCAGCACGTCGGCGGTGAGCCAGGGGCGGTCGGCGGCGCCGGCATGGGTGCAAACAAGGATGAACAACGCGCTGGCCAGGCCTTGGCGCATTGCCCGCTTACCTTCTGCGAAACGGGTCCGGATCATGTCGAAATCGGCAACGGCTTTGAATGTGATTCGGCGCCGTTGCCGCAGCGGCCGGCAGCGCCGTGCCGCCCACAGCGGGAAGGCAGGCGCAGCATAGTGATGCGCCGTGCAGAAGTCCGGTTTCGTTATGTTCGGTAACGAGATCGCCTGTGCGATCGCATGGTAGGCCGTGATCGGTCGCAGGTGGCGGGGATCAGGCAATCAATCCTGATGCGAGTTCGCCGTGTGGCGGGTGGAGAGCAGTCCTGTCGGCGGCTTCCAGTGGTCTGATCCGGGGTCGTCGTTCCAGGGAAAAAGCAGTCCCTGTTTTTGCTCCTGCAGCGCACGATTCAGAATGACCTGGGCATGCCGGAGGTTTTGCGTTGCGCGCGCGAACGTGGCGTATTGCTGCGATGCGAGCGGCGCCGATTTATACACTTCAAACTGCCGAAAAGTTGCGGCGGCATCCTTGAGATGCTCGAACGCTTCGTCTAGGTTCATGAGTGGCCCCCGTGGATTGGGTGCTGGGCTTGTCGAGCCGGGAAGCTAAGATATCAAGCCCGTACGTTTCTTGGATTTGTTTTACGTTTTGGATTGAAACTGACCTGAAACTGACGGATTGCTGCCTGTGACGTCGATTTCAATATCGATTTCGAGGCCCTATTGATGCCCCATATTGATGTCGGTATCGATGCCGGTATCGATGCCGGCAAAGAGGGCGGCGCCGCTCTCGATCGGCGGGCCTTAGCGCGGCTGCACCAGATGTTCGCGGCGATAGGCTTCAGGTTCGCCGCTGAGCTTTTCGGCCATGTTGACGATCCGATGATGCACATCGTACTCAGATCCCAGCGCCCAAAACATGACGGCAACCCCGCCGATCAGCACCAAGGCAGCCCGGGTGCGCATGCCGGCCTCGACCGGCCATTGGCGCCAGCCGTAGGCCGCAACGAGGCTACCCAGCGCGAAGCCCACCACGCTTTCGGAGATCGAGTGCGCGACGGTCATGACGCGCGACTGCGCAATCAACAGGGCCAACGCAAAGCCGGCCAGCAGGAGGTATCGCGCCAGTCGCGGCGAGTGCCCCATGCCCAGGCCATAGCCGAGCAAGGGATAGATCGCCGCCGACAGCATCGCGTGGCCGCTGATGCCGGTGAAATTGAGAGCGGGCGAGCCCAGGCCCCATCCCATGAACGCGAGCTTGGTCGCGACGACCAGTCCTGCCGCACAGGCAACCGCCAGGAGCCAGCGGCGCACCGCAGGCCGGGCGTGATGTTCGGCGCAGGCAAAGGTGACCAACGCGGTGGGGAGCAGGAGCTTGGAGTCGCCCAGGGCGCCCAGCAGATGCCATGGCATCGCAATGTCCTTGGGGTGAGAGTGCTTCGGTTTTAGCACTCGCAGGTGGCAGCCCGCCATCGGGCATAGTGACGGCACCGCCATCCGACGGTTGGGCACAGCAGATGCCCGCATGACGCCGAACTCAACCTTTGGGACGGTAATCATGAACAGGCGCACGGCACGAACGGTAGTCATCACAGGGGCATCCAGCGGCATCGGCCGGGCGACGGCCATCGGCTTCGCCCGCCGCGGCATGAATGTGGTGCTGGCAGCGCGCGATGAGGCGGCATTGGATGTTGTGCGACTGGCCTGCCGGGCAGCAGGGGGCGATGCGCTGGTCGTGCGTACCGACGTGACCGATCCCGATCAGGTGTCGGCACTCGCCAGCGAGGCGATCGGTGCGTTCGGTCAGATCGATATCTGGGTGAACAATGTGGGCATCGGCGCCGTGGGGGCATTCGAAGAGGTGCCGGTCGCCGCACACAAACGGGTGATCGAGGCCAATCTGCTCGGTCACATGTACGGCACGCATGCGGTCCTGCCGCACTTTCGGCGACGCCGGCGCGGGATTCTGATCAATATGATTTCGCTCGGCGGCTGGACTGGCGCACCCTATGCTGCAGCCTATTCGGCCAGCAAATTCGGGCTGCGGGGATTTTCGGAGTCGATCCGGGCCGAGGTGTCCGACATGCCCGGCATCCAGGTATGCGAGGTGTATCCCACTTTTGTGGATACCCCGGGCGTGGCACATGGCGGCAACTACACCGGCAAGTATCTGGCCCCGCCGCCGCCGATGCTGGACCCGCGCGAAGTGGCGCATCGGGTGGTCGAACTCGCCTACCGCCCGCGTGCGTCCACGTTGGTGGGCGGCATCGCCTGGCCGGTGCGGCTGGCGCATAGCGTGGCCCCCGATGTGTCGGCCAGGATCACGCGCATATTGATGGACATCGGTTTTCGGCGTGCCAAGCGTGCGCGCAACACGGACGGCAATCTGTACGCGCCTTCGGCCGGGCACGCTGTGGATGGCGGCTTTCGCGAGGCGGCCCGCAAGAAGGGCAGTCCGCTGAGAGTGGGGGCTCTGGCCATGGTGGCGTTCGCCGCCTGGCGGGTATTGCGGTGACCGCGCAACCCGCTGCCGAAAATCGATGACCGAAAAAAGCCCGATCGCTCGGGCGTTTTCTTCATGCGTTCAGGGCGTGCGCTGCCATGACGCGAGCGATCAGCGACTCGGCGCCGTATCGTGACTGGGAAACACCGTTTCCGGCGCGACCTTTTTTGCCAGCGTGTTGACCATGGCGTAGTTGGAGTTGATGTTGGTCAACACCGTGCGGGCGAATCCTCTGACGTCCAGGTCGATCGACCGTTCGGCCGTGCGTTTGAAGCTTTCGAATCGTTCGAATTGAAAGCTCCCGCCGACATGCTTGAGGAAGGCGACGTCGAAATCCTTGCCTTTCAGGGCGCCGAGGGTCTTGAGATGGGCCTGTTGCTCGGGCGTGGGCGCCGCCGGAAGCGTCACATTCTTCTTGGCGGCCAGGCGCTTGAGCGTGTCGTCAATGCGCTTGGTGTCCTGAATCGTGAGGGTCGCGTAATTCTTCACGCCGCTGTCATCGGCGCGGTCGGCGGCCAATTCGCTGGCCTGAATGCTGTATTGCCCGCCTTGCGATGCCTGTTGAAGAAATTTGGCATCGGTGGCGTTGAGGGTTTCGGCTGCGAATGCCGGCAGATGCACGCACAGGACGGCGGCAGCGACGAGGGCGGTTCGGGGGGTAAGCAGGGACAATTTCACAGGCGAGCCTCGTGGATAGGATAGCCAGGCGATTGGCAACTTGCGTGCCCACCGGCGCCGTGTAGGGACGACGTGTTCAGCCGCATGCGGCGGACGCCATTACCGATGACGGCCGGGCAACGGTGGCCGCGTCGCTTCGGAACGCCGGCAATGCTGTAACGCTCAGCCTGACGCGGTTTGCTTTACTACGGCTGCGTGCCCTGTGCCGGCGCGTGCTTTCCTTTGAGACGTGTGCCGCGCCGATCGTGTGCTGCGTGTCGATTCATCACCCTGGAAACCGACCTCGATCATGACCCCATCTCCCGCCCTCGCTTTGACGGTAAAGGCCCGCATCTTCGCAGGCTTCGCGCTGATTCTGCTGCTGATGATGGCGCTTACTGCGATCGGCATCGTGCGCGTGAACACCATTTCCTCCAGCCTGACCACGATCGGCGATGTCAACAGCGCGAAGCAGCGCTACGCGATCAATTTTCGTGGCAGCGTCCACGACCGTGCGATTCTGCTGCGCGATCTGGTGTTGGTGGGCGACAGCGAACTCGCTGGCACGCTGGCGAGCATCGATCTGCTTGCTTCCGACTACGCGCGATCAGCCAGCCCGCTCGACAGCATCACCAGCCAGTCACCCGCAGCGGGCACTGACGAGCGCGAGATTCTCGCGTCGATCAAAGAGACCGAGGCGCGCACGCTGCCTATCATCAAGCAGGTCGTGGCGCACCGCCAGGCCGGCCGGGCCGACGAGGCGCAAACGCTGATGCTCGACCAAGCGCGGCCCGCGTTCATCGAGTGGCTGGCACGCATCAATCGGTTCATCGACCTGCAGGAGTCGCTCAATCAGCAGGAGGGCGCCGCGACGCGCGCCGTTGCAAGCGGATTTCAAACGCTGATGATCGCCATGTGCCTGGCGGCGTTGCTGGTGGGTGCTGTGGTCGGCACGCTCATTACGCGCTCACTGCTGCGATCGTTGGGTGGGGAGCCTGGCCAGGCGCGGGCTGTGGCGCAGGGCATCGCGGCCGGCGACCTGACCATGCCGATCCCGCTCAAACGCAACGGGGAGACCAGCGTGATGTCTGCCATGCGGGACATGCGGGACAGCCTGTCGACCATGGTTCGCCGCGTGCGTGGCGGCACGGACGAGATGGCGGCCGTGTCGAGCCAGATCGCCGAAGGCAACCAGGATCTGGCGGCACGCACGGCGCTTCAAGCCAGTGCCTTGCAGCAGACGACGTCTTCGATGGAAGACCTCACGGCCATGGTCAAGCAGAACGTCGAGAGCGCGCGACAGGCGAACGAACTGGCGCACACCACTTCCAATGCTGCCGTCAAAGGCGGCGACGTGGTGGGGCAGGTCGTGGTCACCATGCAGTCGATCAGCGAGTCCGCGCGCAAGATCTCCGACATCATCGGCGTGATCGACGGCATCGCGTTCCAGACCAATATCCTGGCGCTGAACGCCGCCGTGGAGGCCGCGCGGGCGGGCGAGCAGGGTCGCGGGTTTGCCGTGGTGGCGTCGGAAGTGCGGGGGTTGGCGCTGCGCTCCGCAAACGCGGCAAAGGAGATCAAGGCATTGATCGTCGACTCGGTCGACAAGATCCAGGCGGGCAATCGGCTAGCGACCGAAGCCGGCAGCACGATGGGCGATCTGGTGGGCCGGGTGGCGCGGGTGACCACGATCATGGGCGAAATCACGCAGGCCAGCCAGGCGCAAAGCGAGGGTATCGAACAGGTCAATCGCGCGATCGGCGAGATGGATCACGTCACCCAGCAGAACGCGGCGCTGGTGGAAGAAGCCGCCGCAGCGGCAAGTGCATTGCAGGCGCGCGCGGCCGAGCTGGCGACGCTCGTGTCGGTGTTCAAGCTGAGTGCCGTCGATCAACGTGGCGAGGCGCCCGAGATGGCCGTGCCGCTCGCGCCGCTTGCATTGTGTTGATCGGAATCCCTATCTCCCGATCGACAAGGTTTTCGGCATGGCGGCGCGCATGATCTCGATGAACGTGCGAAGTTTGGCGGGGTAATAGCGTGCGTAGGGATACACCACGCTTACCGGAAGCGGCGCGGCATGCCAGTCGCGCGCAATCTGTACGAGTTTGCCGCTGGCGATGTCTTCATTGAGCAGCCACGCCGAGCCCGCGCACACGCCCAACCCGGATATCGCCGCGCTACGCAGGGCGTAGAGGCTGTCGGTACTCATGCGGGGCTTGAGTGAGAGGCGATGCGCAATGCCGCTTTGCGCATGGGTGAGCGTGATCTCGTTGCGATAGAAGGTATGCAACGCCAGCCAGGGATAGCGCGCCAGTTCGGCGGCGTGCGCCGGCACCGGTGCGTCGCCCAACAAGGACGGCGCGGCCACCACGATGCGCGGAATCTCACCCATCCGGATCGCGACGACGTCGGGGTCGACAATGTCGCCCACCTGAATGGCGCAGTCGATACCGTCGGCGATGAAGTCGGGCGTGTGGTCGTGCAAAAGCCACTCCACCGTCATCTGCGGATAGGCGTTCAGATACGTCGCCAGCGGATACACCAATTGTTCCTGACCGAAGGCGTGCGGCACGATGACGCGCAGCGTGCCTGCCGGTTCGTCGCCCGTACCGCGCAGATCGGCTTCGAAGGCTTCCCAGCTGGCCAGTAGCGCCTTGGCGCCGGTAAAGCAACGCTCGCCTTCTTCCGTCAATTTCATGGCATGGGTTGACCGCTGCAGCAGGCGCGATCCCAGCGATCGTTCGAGGGCCTGCAGGCGGCGGCTGACGGTGGGCTGGGTGGTGCCCAGTTGCTGGGCGGCGGCGGACAGACTGCCAGCTTCAACGATACGCACGAAGGTCTGCATCAACTCGATCCGGTCGGCGTTGATGGGTGTGGGCGAGGCGACACCCGTTGCAATCCAAGGCGCTTTTGTCATACGTAAGACGTATAACACTTGTTCGGGTCATGCGCCTACCGCAATGCATCATCCAGGAGGAAACTGCCGCGTCACCTCTTTGATCGAGCGATAGCCATGTCATCCACCTCCGCCTTACATACACCCGTTGCATCGCCAACCGGCCTTTCACTCCCGCTGACGCTTCTACTGGCGGCCGGCGCCGGCTTGGCCGTGGCATCGCTTTATTACAGTCAACCGATGCTGGGCGTGCTGGGGGCCGACATCGGCGCGTCGGATCAGGCGGTGGGCTTTGTGCCTACGCTCACGCAGCTGGGCTATGCGATGGGTATCCTGCTGCTGGCGCCTTTGGGCGATCGCTACGATCGCCGCCGCATCATCCTGATCAAGGCGGCGGTGCTGGTGGCCGCACTCCTGGCCGGCGGCGCGGCACCGGGTATCGGTATGCTGCTGGCCGCCAGCCTCGCCATCGGCTTATCGGCCACGCTGGCCCAGGATATCGTGCCGGCGGCCGCCACGCTGGCTCCCGAAGCGCATCGAGGCAAGGTGGTGGGCACGGTGATGACAGGGCTGCTGCTGGGCATCCTGCTCTCACGCGTGGTGAGCGGATTCGTGGCCGAGCATTTCGGCTGGCGCGCGATGTTCATGGGCGCGGCGGTGAGCATTGCATTGATCGGCCTGGCCGCCGCGCGCGGTTTGCCGCGGTTTCAGCCGACCACCCAACTCGCCTATTCGGCACTATTGGGGTCGCTGGGCCAGTTGTGGCGCAGGCACTCGGCGTTGCGCCGTGCGGCGTTGTCGCAGGGGTTGCTGTCGGTCGGCTTCAGTGCGTTCTGGTCGACGCTGGCTGTGATGTTGCACGGCGAACCGTTTCATCTTGGGAGCGCTGCCGCCGGCGCATTCGGTCTGGCGGGCGCGGCCGGCGCCTTGGCCGCACCGCTCGCTGGACGCATCGCCGATCGCCGCGGCCCAGAGCTCGTCACCCGTTTGGGCACCGGCCTGGCGGCCGTGTCGTTTGCGCTGATGTTGTTGTCGCCGCTTTTTTCGGTGCCGTCGCAGATCGTCTTGATCGTGATCAGCGCGATCGGTTTCGATCTGGGCATTCAGGCGTCGCTGATCGCCCATCAGTCCATCGTCTACAGCATTGAGCCCGGCGCGCGCAGCCGGTTGAACGCGGTGTTGTTTGTGTTGGTATTTGTGGGTATGGCGGTGGGGGCGGCGCTGGGCAGCATACTGCTGGCCCAATGGGGCTGGATGGCGGTGGGGGCCCTCTCCACCGCTGCGGCGTTGGGCGCGCTGGCTGTGCGCCTGTGGCCGAGCCGCCAGGTCGCTTACTGACGCGGACGCCGCACCAGCGTCGACTTGCCGAAAATGCTTTCGACCATCTCCACCGCCATCACGGCGGTCTGGTTGCGCACATCCAGCGCGGGGTTGAGTTCGACGATATCGAGCGAACCGACCCGGCCGCAGTCGGCGATCATTTCCATGCACAGCTGCGCTTCGCGATAGGTCGGGCCGCCGGAAACGGTGGTGCCCACGCCAGGGGCGAACTGCGGATCGAGAAAGTCGACGTCGAAGCTCACGTGCAAATGCGTGTTCTCGTCGACGTTTTCCAGCGCCTGCGTCATCACCTCGCGCATGCCGAGTTCATCGATGGCGCGCATGTCGAAGACTTCGATGCCCGCGTCGTGAATGAATTCTCGTTCGCCGTCGTCCACGCTGCGAATGCCCACCTGGCGCACTTGTTCGGGCGTGATGGCCGGTGTGTGGCCGCCGATCGAGGTCAGCAGATCGACGCCGTGACCGCACAGCACAGCCACCGGCATGCCGTGCGTATTGCCGCTCGGGGTGAGCATGCTGGTATTGAAGTCGCTGTGCGCATCCAGCCACAGCACGCGCAAGGTTTTGCCGGTGTCGCGGCAGTGGCGCGCGGCGGCGCTGACCGAGCCTATGCCCAGGCAATGGTCGCCACCCAGCATGATGGGCAGGCGATTGGCCTGCAGTTCGGCATACACGGCGTCGTGCACGGCCACGTTCCAGGCGGCTGTTTCCTGCAGATGACGAAAGCCATCCACCGGCGGCAGCCACGGATTGAGGGGGCCGCTCAGATCGCCCCGGTCTTCCACGTGCAGCCCGCGCCGCAGCAACGCCTCAGTCAGGCCGGCCACGCGCAGGGCTTGTGGGCCCATCGAGGCGCCGCGCACGCTGGCGCCCACATCGGTGGGCACGCCGATCAGCGATACGCCGTCGTAAGAGAGAGGAAGGGTCATGGCTTCAGACGTCTAAAGAGTGCGAGCATAGCGTCAATAGCCGCGCGCCGGATCGACCGCCGCGTGCAGCGGCAGACCGGCATCCAGGCGGCGCACGTTATCGAGTACCTGGCCGACGATGGCATCGTCATCGGCGACCGCCGCAATGTGTGGAGTAACGATCAGATTGGGGGCGTCCCACAGGGGGTCGGTGGCGGGCAAGGGCTCCTGTGGAAACACGTCCACCAGGGCACCGCGCAGTTGTCCTGAACGCAGCGCGGATTGAATATCCGTTGCGTTGAGATGTGCCCCGCGGCCGCAGTGGATCAGCGTCGCGCCGTGCGGCAAGGCGTCGAATACGGTTCGATCCAGAATGCCGGCGGTATCCGGCGTGAGCGGGAGCAGGCAGACCAGGGTGTCGACCTGTGCCAGAAAGGCATCGCGTTGTGCGTCGCCGTGATACATCGCGACGTTGGGAAGCGTCTTGGCCGACCGCGACCAACCGCTCACCCGAAAGCCTGCATGCGCAAGCAGCGTGGCCACATGCGCGCCCAGCACGCCCACGCCCATGATGCCCACCGTGCAGGACGACGCTGGCCGCTGCGATACGCGGCGCCAGGTTTTGCCGGCCTGATCGCGCAGCATCGCATCGAACTGGCGGTGAAAATGCAGGGCACCCCAGAGCACGTACTGCGCCATGCTGTCGGCCAGATCCGGGTCGACGATGCGGCATACATGCACGTCGGGCAGGCCGGCATACTCGAGGATGTTGTCGGCGCCGGCGCCGATGCTGTGCACCAGCTTCAGATTCGAGAACGGGTCAAGCGAACCGGGCGCGGGCCGCCACGATACGACCACGTCCACCGTGGCGGGATCGCCCAACGTGTCGGCGTCGACGATGCGCCACCCCGGCGCGCGGACGGCGGCCAGCGCCGCCAGGCGGGGCAGGTCGCGGCTTTGGCCGACGAATGCAATGGTGCCGGTGCGTGCGGTCATGCGCGGTAGTCCTCGTCGATGAGGCGCAGGGCAGCCGCCCACGCGAGTTGGTTGATGGCATCGGCGGCGTCGTCCACATACTGGGCGGCCGTCTTGCGGCAGACGGCTTCGGGCGGCACGCGCAGTTTCGCCCCGCCGGCCTGGGCCTGGATCTGTGCCTTGCACGCCGCCTCGAGAAAATAGATTTCGTGAAAGGCCTCGGCCGCGCTCGGCCCGCCCACGAGCAATCCATGATTGCGCAAGATCATGGCGCGGTTCGATCCCAGGTCGCGCACCAGCCGTTCGCGCTCGCCCAGGTCGAGCGCAATGCCTTCGTAGTCGTGATAGCTCAAACACCCGTAAAACTTGAGGGCGTGCTGGCTGATGGGCAGCAAACCCTCTTCCTGCGCGGACACGCCGATTCCGGCTGCGGTGTGGGTGTGAATCACGTAGTTCAGGTCCGGCCGGGCATGATGGATGGCCGAGTGGATGGTGAAACCGGCCGCATTCACATCGCGGTCCGACACGGCGACAGCGTTATCGCACCGCTTGCCGTCGTGGTCGATTTTGATCAGGTCGGACGCCCGCATATCCTTGAACAACACGCCGTAGCGATTGATCAGAAACCGATTGGGCTCGCCCGCCACGCGCGCCGTGATGTGCGTGTCGATCATGTCGGTCATGCGGAAGTGCGCGATCACGCGATACAGTGCGGCCAGTTCGCAACGGGTGTGCCATTCGGCTGGCGAGACATCGATGGGCGGGGCAGCGAATGCGGCAGTAGTCATGCAACGGTTCCGATAAAAGGATTGCGCCCGCAACAGGGCGGGCGCAGCAGGCAGGGGCGGCTAACAGCAATCGACGGTGCTTATTTGCCTTGATTCAGTGCGGCATCGTAACGCGTGAAGCCGAGGTCGTATTTCTTCAGCAACGCATCGTACTCGCCGTTGGCCTGCAACGTTCTGATGGCGGCCAGGATGGCATCGCGCACCTCCGGTTCTTTCTTCGACACCGGGATGCCCGTGACGGTGGCCAGGAACGGATCGCCGATCGTGAGATAGGTATTGGGCTCGAGCTTCTTGAAGTAGGGCATGGTTTCGCTGCCCTGCACGCCCGCATCCAGACGGCCGGACTTCAATTGCGCCCGCGCATCCACCGAGCCTTCCGTACCCACGACCACGACGGCGGGCGCGCCCCGGGCGACGCAGTTGGCCTGGCTCCAGGTTGCGATCTGCGCGGGCCAGGTGGTGTTGCGGCTGGCACCCACGCGTTTGCCGCACAGGTCGGGCAAGGCGCGGATATTGGCTGGCGCGGTGCTGAGCGTGTAGAACTGGGCGCCGGTGAGCAGATAATCGATGAAGTCGGCACTTTGCTGCCGCTCCGGGGTATCGGTGATCGCGACCATCGCCATATCGACACGACCCGTGGCGAGCGAGCTGAACACCTGCGAAAAACTGGTTTCCTGCCACTCGACCTTCACGCCGAGTTGCTTGCCGATGGCGTTGCCGAGTTCGACATCCAGGCCGGTGAGCTCGCCGGTTTCGATATTCTTGTAGGCCAGCGGCGGATAGTTGGGATTGGTGGCGATGACCAGCTTGCCGGCTTTCTTCAACCGCTCCGGCGTATCTGCGGCGTGGACGGTGGCGTTCAGGCCCACGGCGCACGCCAGCGCGACCCATGCGAGTGTGTTCGAGCGCTTCATTGTTTTCCCCTTGTACGAACGTTGTTGAAAGGCAATCGTTGAATTCGCGCCATCACAGCACGGCGGCGATGAACGCCTGTGTGCGGCGCTCTTGCGGATGAACCAGTATCTGTTCGGGCGTTCCCGTTTCCACCACCATGCCGGCGTCCATGAAGACCACGCGGTTGGCCACTTCCCGCGCAAAGCCCAATTCGTGCGTGACGACGATCATCGTCATCCCGGACTTTGCCAGATCGCGCATCACGGCGAGCACCTCGCCGACCAGTTCGGGGTCGAGCGCCGACGTGGGCTCGTCGAACAGCATCAGCTTCGGTTTCATCGCCAGGGCGCGGGCGATCGCGATGCGTTGCTGCTGGCCGCCGGACAGCTCGCTCGGATAGGCATCGGCTTTGTGCGCCAGGCCCACCCGCGCCAGGAGCGCCATGGCCTCCTCCTTCACCTCGCGTTTGGGCCGGCGCTGCACGACCACCGGTCCTTCCATCAGGTTTTGCAGCGCGGTCATATGGCCGAAAAGATTGAAGCGCTGGAAGACCATGCCGCTGTTCAGGCGTTGGCGCGCGATATCGGCATCGCTCAGGCGGCGCAGGCTGTTGCCGGTTTGCTTGAAGCCCGAGAGTTCGCCGTCGATCCACACCGCACCGTTATCCACCGTTTCGAGTTGGTTGATGCAACGCAGAAATGTGCTTTTGCCCGAGCCGGAGGGGCCGATGATGCAGACGACCTCACCGGCCGCGACCTCCACATGTACGTCCTTGAGCGCTTGAAAGTCGCCGAAGTGTTTGGAGACGCCATGCGCCACCACCATTTTTTGTGCGTGCTGCATCATGCCTCCCGTCCGCCGGCGGGGCCGCTGGCCCCTGGTGTCAGGGCAGGCGACGCCATGCCCGATGAGGTGTTGTCGATCGGGCCGACCGTGCGCTTGCGGGCACGGCCCTGCGCAAAAGCCTTTTCGAGAAAGTGCTGTCCGATCGAGAACAGCGTCACCACGAACAAGTACCAGATGGTGGCGACGATCAACAATTCGATCACGCGGCCGTTGGCGAAGTAGATGGTTTGCGCGTTGTGCAGGATTTCAGAGAACTGGATCACGCTCGCGACCGAGGTCAGCTTGATCATGCTGATGACTTCATTGCCCACGGGCGGGATGATGACGCGCATCGCTTGCGGCAACACGATGCGGCGCAGCGCGGTCAGGCGCGTCATGCCGATGGCTTGCGCGGCTTCGATCTGACCGTCGTCCACAGAGAGAATCCCGCCGCGCACGACTTCGGCCGTATAGGCACCCTGGCCGATGCCCAGGCCCAGCAACGCGGCCATGAAGGGGGTGATCAGATCGACCGTGCGCATCTCGAACCCGGGTACGCCCAGAGTGGGAAAGATCAGCGCGAGGTTGAACCACAGCAGCAGTTGCAACAGCAGCGGCGTGCCACGGAAGAACCAGATATAGAACTTCGCGACGGCGCGCACGACGGGATTGGGCGACATGTACATGATCGCAAAGAGCACCCCCAGCACGATGCCGAGCGTCATGGCGTATACCGTCATGGCGAGCGTATTGACCAAGCCTTGCAGGATCACCTTGGCGGTAAGAAAGCGCGCCACGATGGGCCACTCGATCTGGCCCTGCGCGAATGCCTTGATGATGAACGCGAAGATGACCACGATGACGGCGATCGATACCCAGCGGCCGTAATGCAGTTTGGGAATCACGCGCAGATGATCGATGGCGTACGGCGACCGGCCGTCCGCCTGGGAAAGAGGGCGTTGCGGGGTCATGTCAGTTCCTTTTCGCCATGGGGCCGTCGTAGGAAGCGGCCCACACCGATTGCGTGTGCACCACATGGCGCAGGCGGCTGATCTGCATGCTGACCTGTGCGGTGGCCGTGCCGCCATAGCCGCTGCGCGCCTCGATAGCCGACTCCAGCGTGAGCTGCGCCAGTACGCCTTCGCCCAATCGGGGGTCGACGCGGGCCAGATCGTCGGTCGTCAAGCTCTCGAGATCCTTGCCGTGTTCTTCGCAATACTTGACGAGCGCGCCGGTGATTTCATGGGCGGTGGCAAACGGCACGCCTTGGCGAGCGAGCCAATCCGCCACTTCGGTGGCCAGCGTAAAGCCCTTGCCGGCATCGTGGCGCACGCGTGCGGCATCGACCTTCATTGTGCGGATCATCCCCGCCATGGCCGGCAGGATCTTGTGCAGCGCATCGATCGCGTCGAAGGTGGTGTGCTTGTCTTCGGCCAGATCGCGGTTGTAGGCCAGGGGCAGGCCTTTCAGCGCGATCAGCATCGTGTTCATGGCGCCGATCAGGCGGGCCGCGCGGCCGCGCGTGAGTTCGGCGATATCGGGGTTTTTCTTTTGCGGCATGATCGAGCTGCCGGTGGAGAAACTATCGTCCAGCCGCACCCAGTTGAACTGATACGAACTCCACAAGGTGACCTCTTCGCACAAGCGGGAGAGATTGACCCCCAACATGGCGGCGGCAAACAGGAACTCGGCCACATGGTCGCGGCTGCCCACGGCATCGATCGAATTTTCACAGGGGCTGTCATAACCCAGCTCGGCCGCAGACAACTCCGGGCTCGTGACGATGGCCGAGCCCGCCAAGGCCGCGGCACCCAGAGGCGAGCGGGCATTGCGTCGGTCCCAATCCATCAGCCGCGAGACGTCGCGCGAGAAGCCCTGAGCGTGCGCGAGCAACTGATGCGCGAAGAGCACCGGCTGCGCGGCCTGCAGATGCGTGAACCCCGGCGCGATCGTGGTCAGATGGGTTTCGGCCTGAGCGATCAGCGCCTGCTGTAGTGCCAGCAGCGCCTGCACCAGCTGCCGTGCTTCCACGCGCAGATAGAGCTTGAGATTGTTGGCCGCCTGATCGTTGCGCGACCGGCCGGCGCGCAGCTTGGCGCCCACATCGCCCAAGCGCTCGACCAGCAGTCGTTCCATGAACGTGTGCACATCTTCGTCGCCCGGCACGGGCAGCAGCTCGCCGGCGGCAACGCCTGCGCGCAGGTCGTCGAGCGTGCTCACGATGGCATCGCGCTCGGCGGGGGTGAGCAAGCCGGCGCGCCCCAGCTCGCGCGCATGGGCTTGCGAGGCGACGATGTCGAAGGGCGCCAGGCGGAAATGGCTGGCATCGCCACGCGACAGGGTCATCAGGGCGTCATCGGGGCCGGATCGAAAGCGGGCGCCCCACAATCGGGTGTCTTGCGTCATCGTGAAATTCCTCTTGCGTCTTGTTGGGGGCGCCGGCCTCTGCGTGCCGGTCGTGCCTGATCGGTGGGTATGGCGCGCGCAGTGCGTGGTTGGGCGCTCGGGCGCGGCTTACCCGGGTTACAACGGCCGGCCGTCAGGCGCGGCAGTCCACACCCGGAAACACACACAGTATTTCGTAAGCGAGGTTGGCGGCCAAGAGCGCCGTGGCCGAGCCTGCATCGTAAGGCGGGCTCACTTCGACCAGATCGGCGCCCACGATATCGAGGCCGCGCATGCCGCGAATGATTTCCAGCGCTTGCGGCACCGTAAGGCCGCCGATCTCGGGGGTGCCGGTGCCCGGCGCATAAGCGGGGTCGATGCCATCGATGTCGAAGGTGAGATACACGGGGCCTGCGCCCACGCGCGCGCGCACTTCTTCCATCAGTGGGGTGAGCGAGCGGTTCCAGCATTCTTCCGCCTGTACGACGCGAAATCCCTGGCGGCGGCACCAGTCGAAGTCGTCGGCCTCGTACCCCGTGCCGCGCAGCCCGATCTGCACAACGCGATTGCAATCGAGCAGGCCTTCTTCGACGGCGCGCCGAAAGGGCGTGCCATGCGCAATCTTCTCGCCGTTCATGGTGTCGTTCACATCGGCGTGCGCGTCCACATGCACCAGACCCACGGGGCCGTGTTTGCGATGGATGGCACGCAGGATGGGCAGGGTCATCGTGTGATCGCCACCCAGCGCGATGGCCTTGCAGTCGGCATCGAGAATGCGGCGATAGCCTTGTTCGATCTTGGCGACCGAGTCGAGCAGGCTGTAGGGATTGGTGGCGATATCGCCCAGGTCGCCCACGTTCAGGCAGTCGAAGGGCGCGGCGCGCGTGGCCATGTTGTAGGGGCGGATCATCACCGATTCGGCGCGGATCTGGCGCGGGCCGAATCGGGTGCCGGAGCGGTTCGAGGTGCCCACGTCCAACGGCACTCCCACGAAGCCAATATCGAGTGGCGCCGGATCCACGCAATGCGGCAGACGCATCATCGTGGCGATACCGCCAAACCGCGGCATCTCGTTGCCGCCCAGCGGCTGGTTGAAAGGGGTGCCCATGCGTCGCTCGCCTCGCTCGAAATCGTATTGCGGAGCATTGAGTCTAGCGATGGCCGGGTCGCGAAACTATACTCATCTGACGATGATCACATCGATGTGAATCAATGTAATGGCGAGAATATTAGGGTTTCTACCATGATCAGCAATGTTTCCGATTTGGATATCCGATTGATCCGAATCTTTCTCGCCATCGTCGAAGCCAACGGCATCTCGGCGGCCCAATCCAAACTCAATGTGGGCCAGTCCACGCTCAGCACGCAACTCAATACGCTGGAAACGCGCCTGGGATTCCGTCTCTGCGATCGCGGACGGGGCGGCTTTCGGCTCACGGCCAAGGGCGAGAAGTTCGCGGTTTCGGCCCATCGCCTGCTCGATGCGTTGACGGAGTTCGGGCTGGAAACGCAGAGCATGGAAAAGAAGCTGGTGGGCACGCTGCACATCGGGCTGATCGGCCATATTCCCGCAGGCGACAACACGCGCTTGAGCGGGGCGATCCGCTTGTTCAGGCAGCGCGACGAGGCGGTGCGCCTGAATCTGATCGTGCGTTCGCCCAATGAGCTCGAGGAAATGCTGCTCAACGGCAATATCCAGATCGCCATCGGCTACTTCTGGCGGCGCGTGGCCAGCTTGCGCTATACGCCGTTGCTGGTCGAGCGGCAGGTCGCGTATTGCGGGGCAGGCCACCCGTTGTTTGCCGCGGCGGGCGAGGTGGATCCCGACGTGGCCGCGGCACACAACTGGGCCTGGCGCGGTTATCCCACGCCGAAAGGTCATCCCCAGATTCCCCAGCGCAACATCACGGCGGTCACCAGCAATATGGAAGCCATGTCGATCCTGATTCTTTCGGGGCAGCATCTGGGCTACCTGCCGGAAGAAGTGGGCGAGTATTACGTGGCGCGCGGCGAGATGGCGGCGCTCAACCCCAGGAAGATGTCGTATCGGGTGACCATCCACGTGGTCACGAGCCATGAGGCGGAAGACCGCGAGATGGTGGCGGCGTTTTTGAGTGACCTCACCGCGGTGCAGCCCGATCCCGCGCGCGTCGGCCGGCAACGGGTGCCGCGCGCGGCGTAACGAATGCGCGTGCCGATCGTCCCCGCGCAAGGTATTCTCTGACGGACCAAAAGGGGACGTCATGGCCAGACTCGTGCTGTTGCTCCTGGGCGCGGATTACATGCGCCAGCGTTGGCGCGGGCTATTCATCACCGGGTGCGTCTGGCTCCTCGCCGGCATCGTCATCTTCATCGATGCGCTGGATGGCGCCCTGTATTTCCCGATCGAATTTTTCGCCTATCTCTTCTTGATCGAGGGGCTGGCGACGCTGGTCATTGCGACCACCGGTGTGGGCGGACAGCGCGTGCTGCGTTTCACCAAGGGCACCTTTGCCGTACTGGCCGCTGCGCTGATTCTGGCGGGTCATCACCATGGACACTTCGTGTTGTCGATGATCTTCGGCGCGCTCTTTCTGGCCGATGGCCTGTCGCAGTGCGTGGCAGCGTATGTGGTCGCGTTTCCGCGGTGGCGTCAAACCTTCGCGGCGGGTGTGGCGGAAATTCTGTTGGCGATCTTCTTCTTTCAGCCGTATCCCACCGATTATGTGGGCACGCTGCCCTACTGTCTGGGGCTCTTTCTGATGCTCGCCGGCGTGAAGCTGATCATGTTGGCGCGCCGGGTTAGAGGGCTGGTGGCCACGCCTTCACTGGATGCCGGCCAGGCAGGTGCGATTGGACCCGAGCGGCTGGTCTCGACGACTGAACCGTCGATCGCGCCATCATGGTTCGACGGCCCGCCTGGCGACCACGACCGCGCCTTGACCGTGCATGTGTGGACGCCTACGGGATCGTCCAAGGCGCCTACCGTGCGGCACCGCGTGATCGACCGCTATATCGCTGCGATCGACGTGAATGGCGTGATCTCCACTGGCCACGCCGCCCTGGAAACGCCTGAAGGCATCTACATCAGCCTGTATCCGGACGCCGATATCGATCGGTCGCCGGATCAGTTCGGCCGCACGTTGCGGGCCACGCCCGACAACAATGTGCCGGGGCAATATCAGCCGAGCTATGCCATCGAGTCGGTGACGTGGTGCCCCTCCACCGTGCGCGTGCGCATCCGCAATTACAACGCCGAAGCGCTGGCGCGCTTCTGGTCCGAGTATCGGCAGGACGCCACCTACAACCTCACCTATCGCAACTGCTCCAGCTCGGTGTCGGCAGCGCTGGAGGCGGCGCTGGACGGCGCTTTCGGGCGGCTTTACGGCAAGCGAGCCGGATGGCGCGCGTTCGTACGCCTGCTGGCGACACCGGAATTGTGGGTCGCGTCGCAGATCCGCAAGCGCGCCACCACGATGGCCTGGACGCCAGGGCTCACACTGGACTATGCCCGGGCGATGAGCATGCTGGCCGATCCGCGGCCGTTCGGGTGGTGGACGATGTGGCATGGCACGATCGGCCGCATGCGGGCGCTGCGGCGCCAGTGGCGCAAGCAGGACGCCGCCGCCCCTGCCGCCGACCTCCCGCCGACCCCTGATCCCCGTGCCATCGACATAATCAAAACAAATATGGAAGATAAATAATTAGAATTTTTCTTATGAGTGGGTGCGGCGTATAACCGTTGCACCGGTGGCCCGTCAGCGGCTGCCGGGCATCGCATGGACCATACGAGGAGATCCAGACATGAGGGGAAAACCATTGGCGAGCGGGCATCAACCCGTGCGCGCGTCCACCGCCGCATTCGTCGGCACAATGATCGAGTGGTACGACTTTTATATTTATGCCACGGCTGCCGCTCTGGTGTTCGGCAAGCTCTTTTTCCCGTCGGTCGACGGGTTCTACGGCACGTTGGCGGCGTTCGGCACCTTTGCCGTGGGGTTCTTCGCCCGTCCGTTGGGCGGCGCGGTGTTCGGCCATATCGGCGACAAGATCGGGCGCAAGAAGTCGCTTGTGATCACGTTGCTCATGATGGGCACCGTCACGGTGCTGATCGGCTTGTTGCCCACCTACGCCGTGATCGGTGTGTGGGCGCCGATTCTGCTCGTGCTGCTGCGCTTCATCCAGGGCATTGCCGTGGGGGGCGAGTGGGGCGGTGCCGTGTTGATGGCCGGCGAACATTCGCCCGATGCCAGGAAGCGCACCTTCTTTGCCTCGTTCGCGCAGATGGGCAGCCCGGCTGGGTTGATTCTGTCCACCTTGATGTTCAAGCTGGTCACCGGCATGGACGACGCGGCATTCCTGGATTGGGGCTGGCGCGTGCCGTTTCTGTTCAGCGCCGTACTGGTACTCGTGGGCTTTGTGATTCGCCTGAGCGTGAATGAGTCGCCCGATTTCGTGAAGGAACAGGCCAAGCAGGCCACCCAGGTCAAGGCGGCGCAAACCCCGCTGATGGAAGTGCTGCGCGGTGCGCCAAAATTGCTGGTGCTGACGGTGTGCGCCAACGTGCTCGGTATCGCCGGTTTCTATTTCACCAATACCTTCATGATCGCGTACACCACGCAGTATGTGGGGTTGGATCGCGCGGTGATCCTGAACTGCCTGCTGGTGGTGTCGATCATGCAGTTCTTCATCACACCGCTGTCGGCCTACGTGGCCGAACGCGTGGGCAACCGGTGCTTCCTGATCACCACGGCGTTCATTTCGATGTTCACGCCGTACGCCATGTTTACGCTGGTCGACCAGGGCACGCTGGGCGCGATTACCTTGGGTGTGGGGTTGTCCGTGTTGTTCCTGGGCGCGTATTACGCCGTGATTGCAGGCTATGTAAGCGACGCTTTCCCCACGCGCATCCGCTACACCGGTATTTCGATGGCATATCAATTGTGCGGCGCGATCTTCGGCGGGCTCACGCCGATCCTCGGCACGATCCTGGCCGAAAACTTCAAGGGCCAGTGGTGGCCGCTGGCCGTGCTGTTTACCGTCATTTCGTTGCTGTCGCTGGTCGCGGTGGTGTTGTTGAAGCAGGGCGATCACGCCTCGCACGATGCGCAGCCGACGGCGCGCGCGTGAGTCTCACCAAGGAGCTGTACGCATGAAAGCTTTTTTTCACGCCGATCAATCGTTGCATCATCCTCAAACGTATCTGTCGCGCGGCAAGATGCGTACGCCCCAGGAAGTGCCGTCTCGGCTCGACGCCCTGGTGCAGGCGGCACGCGCGCTCAGGTTCGATGTGCAGACGCCGCCCGATGCTGGCGCCGCAGCGCTGTCGGCCGTGCATTCGCTGGATTACCTGCGCTTTCTGCAGGAGGCGCACACGCGCTGGATGGCGTTGCCGGACGATTGGGGCAACGAAGTGATCTCCAATATCTTCGTGCGCGAGCCCAATGCATTGCGCGGGGTGCTCGCGCAAGCGGCGCGACATCTGGCCGACGGCAGTTGTCCGGTGGGACCGGATACGTGGACGTCCGCCTATTGGTCGGCGCAATGCGCAGTGGCCGCGGCCGACGCCGTGGCGGCCGGCGACCGGCAGTCATACGCGATCTGCCGCCCGCCCGGTCACCATGCCCGTCGCGATGCTGCCGGCGGCTTCTGCTATCTGAATAACGCCGCCATCGCCGCCGAGCGCTTGCGCGGCACGTTCAAGCGGGTGGCCATTCTCGATACCGATATGCATCATGGCCAGGGTATTCAAGAAATCTTCTACGAGCGTGACGACGTGCTGTATGTGTCGATTCACGGCGACCCCGAAAACTTCTATCCGGTGGTCGCCGGCTTCGAAGACGAGCGTGGGGCGGGCGCGGGCTATGGCTACAACATCAACCTGCCCATGCCGCACGGTTCGCCCGAGTCGGTGTTCTTCGATCGTCTGGCCGAAGCCAACCGCGCCATCACGTTGTTTCAGCCCGATGCGCTGGTGCTGTCGCTAGGCTTCGATATCTTCGAAAAGGACCCGCAGGCGATGGTATCGGTAAGCGCCGACGGCTTCGAGAAGCTGGGCCATGCCGTGGGCGCCTTCGATCTGCCCACGGTGATCGTGCAAGAGGGCGGCTACTATATCGAAGGTTTGGAAGACAACGCGACGCGCTTTTTCGGCGGGTTGAGCGCCGCCGGCAAGACGGCAGGGTAACGCCGCGGCGCGCACGACGCCGGGAGCGCGCACCACGCCGCGCTCCCGGCGTTGCGGGCGCTTCCGCCACCCGCCGCCACCGCTTCGAGTTATGCCGCCCACTTCATCCCGATCGACTCCCGCCGTCACCGTCGCGCCCGAGCGCATCGACTGGAATCTGCTGCGCACGTTCATGTTCGTCGTCCAGGAGCGCGGGGTGGGGCGCGCCGCGACGGCGCTGCATCTCAGCCAGCCGGCCGTCAGCCAGGCGCTCAAGCGGCTCGAGGACGCAGTCGGCGGGCAACTGATCTTTCGGCGTCATGCCGAGTTCCGCCTCACCGGGCTGGGCGAAGAGATCTACGCCATCGCCCGCGAAATGTACGGCACGGTCGCGCGCATCGATGGCGCGGTCGCCGATCCGGGCGGCACGATCGCGGGATCGGTACGATTGATGTTGATGAGCCGGGTGCACAGCCCGGCGTTCGACGAGTTTCTGGCGCAGTTTCATCGCCGATATCCCAAGGTGGAATTTGCCCTTGAGGTGATGCAAAGCGCGGCGGTGCTCAACGCCTTGTCCAAACGCACGCCTGCCTTCGGCATCTGCCTGTGCCGCCAACCGGTACCGGGGCTGGAGCGCCGGCTTTTCTTGCGGCAGCGCTATACCGCAGTGTGCGGGCGCCATCATCCGTTGTTCGGCAAACGTCAGGTCTCGATCGAAGACATGCGCGATCAGAGTTTCGTCTGCTTTTCGAGCGACCAGATCGGCGACACGCTTTCGCCGCTCACGATCTTCCGCGATCAGCAGGGCTTCACAGGCCGCATCGTGGGCGCTTCGTCGAATATCGAAGAAATCCGCCGGATGGTGATCGCCGGCATGGGCCTGAGCTTTCTGCCCGAGCACATGATCCGGCGCGATGTGCTGGAGGGCGACCTGCGCCGTCTGCAGCCGGATCACTGCGTGGCCGAGATGGATGTGTTTCTCGTGTGGCACGGCGCGCGCAAGCTCGCGCCTGCCGAACACACTTTTTTGAGCGCTTTCGAGCGTTTATTGCGCCGCACGCCCCTGGATTCGCGCGCTGGCTGATTGGACGTATCTCTGTTCTCGAGCGTGGTTCGTGTGCAACAATGAGACTTGCCCGTTGCGTGCGTCGTACCCGGTGTCCTGTCTGAAGGAACGCTGCGTGGTGATGCCGTAACGCCGTCTCTACCCCCACCACCGAGATCGATCCATGGCCCGCAGCGAGCTCGCCTTTCCTGTTGTGGGCCTCGGCGCCTCTGCCGGCGGCATCGAAGCGTTACTGTCTTTCCTGGGCAACACGCCCAGCGATAGCGGCATGGCCTATGTCGTCATCCTGCATTTATCCCCCAGGCACGAGAGCAACGCCGACAAGATTTTGCAGCGTGCCACGAGCATGCCCGTGCTCGAAGTGACGGTGCCTACGCGGATCGAGCGCAATCATGTGTATGTGATCTCGCCCGCCTTGCAGTTGGAAATGAGCGATGGCCACCTCGTGGTGGGGCCCGCCGATCGCCCGCCCGAGCGTCAGGTCGCTATCGACCTCTTCATGCGCACGTTGGCCAATGCCCATGGCTTGCGCGCCTTCGGCATCATCCTTTCGGGCACGGGCAGCGACGGTACCGCAGGGCTGACGCACATCAAGGCGCAAGGCGGCGTCACGATGGCGCAGTCGCTGGACGACGCCGAGTTTCCCGATATGCCGCGCAGTGCCATCGAGCGCAGCATCGTCGATTTTGTGCTCCCGGCCGCCGATATGCCGCAAAAGTTGATGGATCTCTGGGCGAATGCAGCGCGGATCGATTTGCCGCTCAACGATCCGTTCTACAACCCGTCGGCTGCGGAAACCAATTTTCGCAGCAGCGATGCGATCGAAGCGGCGCTGTTGGCGGTGCTGAAGATTCTGTCGGGCCGCACCGGCCACGACTTCCGTCACTACAAGCGGGCGACGGTGTTGCGGCGGATCGAGCGCCGCATGCAGGTCAACAGTGTGGCGACCATGCCCGCCTACATTGAGCGTCTGGAGGTCGATAGCGAAGAAGCCCCGGCGCTGCTGGCGGATATGTTGATCGGCGTCACCAACTTCTTTCGCGATCGCGAGGCGTTCGAAGCCCTTGAACGCGACATCGTGCCGGCAATCGTGGCTCATGCCGACGAGCACGATACCGAGAGTATCCGGGTGTGGGCAGCCGGGTGTTCCACCGGGGAAGAGGCCTATTCGCTGAGCATGCTGTTCCGCGCCGAGGCAACGCTGCAGAACGCGGCGCGCAAAACGCAGATTTTTGCCAGCGATATCGACGAGCGTGCGATATCGATTGCGCGGCGTGGCTGCTATCCCGAATCGATCGTGACCGATGTGCCGGTCGCGCACCTGCGACAGTATTTCAACCGTGAAGGTGCCCACTTTCAGGTCAAGAAAGAGATTCGCGATAGTGTGTTGTTTGCGGTGCACAATCTCCTGCGCGACCCACCGTTCTCCAAGCTGCAATTGATCACATGCCGCAATCTGCTGATCTATCTCGACCGGCGGGCGCAACGCGAAGTCTTGCAGACGTTCCATTTCGCGTTGCAACCTGGCGGCTTTTTGTTCTTAGGTACCTCTGAAACGGCCGATGCGGCTGAAGAGTTGTTCGCCACGGTCGACAAGAAAAACCGCGTCTATCGCGCCAAGGCCGTGACCGGCGCCATTCGTCCGGTGCTGTCACCGCGCGATGCGCCCAGCATCGTCATCGCGCCGCCCATGCCGAGCCCGCGCGTGATCGCCAGCAAGCGTGCGCCCAGTGTGGCCATCCATCATCGTGCGCTCGAGCGGTACGGCCCGCCCAGTGTGCTCATCGACGATCACGGCGACATCGTGCACATGTCGGAACGTGCAGGGCGGTATCTGCGGCATGTGGGCGGCGAGCCGTCTCGCAGCTTGTTGACGTTGGTCAAACCCGAGTTGCGACTGGAATTGCGCGCCGCCATCGCGCAGGCTGCGCGATCGAGTCGCGCAATCGACACGCGTGCGGTCGCCCTGCAACTGGATGGGGTCACCCTCGGCGTGGCGATGGTCGTGCAGCCCTTCATCGATAAGGAATCCAGCGCCGATCTGATGTTGGTGCTCTTCACCGAGACCGGCGCATTGGCCCGCGCTGCAGCGGCCGGCAATCATGCCGATGCGGATACCGCAGCGATGCACGCGCTGGAAAACGAGATCACCACGCTGAAAGGACAGTTGCAGGACACGATCGAGCACAGCGATACGTCGACGGAAGAGCTGAAAGCGTCGAACGAAGAGCTTCAGGCGATCAATGAGGAATTGCGCTCCGCGACCGAAGAACTCGAAACGAGCAAGGAAGAGTTGCAGTCCATCAACGAAGAGTTGGTGACCGTAAATTATGAGTTGAAGGTGAAGGTTGAAGAGACGGCCAAGATCAATGACGATCTCCAGAACCTGATCTCCTCGAACGACATCGCAACGATCTTTGTCGATCGCGAGATGAGGGTGAAGTGGTTCACCCCCAAGGCCGCCAGCCTGTTCAACCTGATCGAGGCCGATTTCGGCCGGTTGCTGTCGGACATCACCCATCGCTTGCAGTACGACCGGGTGCTGGCTGATGCGGCCGAAACGTTTGAGTCGCTGCGCGTCATCGAACGCGAAATCAAAAGTCTCGACAACCGCTGGTATCTGGCCCGCACATTGCCTTACCGCACAGCCGAAGATCGCATCGAGGGGGCGATTCTCAACTTTGTCGACATTACCCAGCGGCGGCAAGCCGAAGACAGCTTGCGCGAGGGTCAGGAGCAGATGCGCCTCGTTGCGGAAAGCGCCACCGATTTCGCCATCATCACGATGGATCGCGCAGGCCGGATCACCGGCTGGAACCGCGGCGCCGAGTTGATGTTCGGGTATGCGGCCAGCGAAGTAGAGGGCCAGCCGGGCGACCTCATTTTTACGCCTGAAGATCGTGCCGCCAACGTGCCTGCCGATGAACTGCGACGGGCACGCGATCTGGGGCATGCCGAAGACGACCGTTGGCATTTGCGCCGCGATGGCTCACGCTTTTACTGCAGCGGCGTGGTGCACCCCTTGATCGATGACGGGCTGAAAGGGTACGCCAAGATCGCCCGGGATCTGACCGATAAGCGCATCCAGGAATACGAGCAGGAGTCGACGCTGGAGCGCACGCAAGCTTCCAATATCCTCAAGGACGAATTCATCGCGGTCATGTCGCACGAGCTGCGTCACCCGCTGAATCTGATTCAGCTGAACATGGATCTGCTCGCGCGGTTGCCGCCAATCATGGATCTTCCCATTGCCGCACGCGCGGTGACGACGGTGCAGCGGGCCATCCGCAGCCAGGCGCAGATCATCGGCGATCTGCTCGATCTCTCGCGCGTGCGCACCGGCAAGCTGAAACTCGATCGTACGTTGACGAGCTTCGATGCGATCGTCCTGACCATTGTGTCGGCCTGCCGCGGGCAAATCGAGGCCGGTGGGTTGCAGTTGCAGACGCATGGGACCGAACGTGGGGAAGACAGCATCGTGCTCGATGCCGACGTCACCCGCATCGAGCAGATCGTCTGGAATCTTCTGAGCAATGCCATCAAGTTCACACCCCCCGGGGGCACGATCTCGGTGCGGCTCGATCGTGAGGGTACCGATGCACGCCTGGAGATCGGCGATACCGGTATCGGCATCGCCGAAGAGTCGCGCGGCAAAGTGTTCGACATGTTCGGGCAGATCGAGCGCCATCCCGGACCCCATCATCAGGATGGGCTGGGCATCGGTCTCGCCTTGGTGGCGCAATTGGTCGAAGCGCATCAGGGCCGAATTGCTGTGCATTCGGATGGCGAAGGGTTGGGTAGTACGTTTACCGTGTGGCTGCCGTGCGCGTTGGCCGGGAAGGCCACGTTGCCCGGCATCGAGGCTGAGGATCGAGGCTCGCTGGCCGGTTTGCGCATCTTGCTGGTCGACGACTCCGAAGATGTGCTCGCAACATTGATGGCCTTGTGCGATATGGAGGGCGCAGCAGTGACGGGCGCTTCGAGCGGACGCCAGGGCCTGGCAGTATTGGCCGAAAACGACTTCGATCTGATCGTGTCCGATATCGGCATGCCGGAGATGGACGGCTATGCTCTGATCGCTGCGCTACGCGCAAGCGGCCGCAATGCGAACATTCCCGCACTCGCCCTGACGGGATATTCGGATGGGCAGAAGGCGCGCGAATGCGGGTTTACCGACATGCTCTGCAAACCGGTGCCGATGGCGGATCTGCTGACGCGGCTGCAGGTGCTGGCCGCAGTGTCGCGGACCGATCGCTGAGGCGGCGTGTTCGGGCTGCCCTAGTCGGGTCGGCCTGGGCGCGTCATCAGGAATTCAATGTCGTTTTCCGATACGACCTCGAATCCGAGCCGGTCGTAAAGGCGCTTCGCCGGATTGGCTTTCAACACCGCCAGCGAGACCGGCAATCCTTCCGCATCGGCGCGGTCGAGAATGGTGTGCAGCGCCTGCTCACCAAGCCCTTGGCGCTGATGCGCCGGCGCGATCTGAATCTGCACCACAAACCAGCCGTCGGCCTCCCGGTACGCCTTCAAGAGGCCGACATCGACGCCATCGCGCACGATCACTTTGGCATCATCCCAGTGGTAACTCAGGCGTGTGCGCAGGGCCTCGTCGTCATACCCCACGCCTGCTGCGATCAAGTGCGCTTCCATGGTGGCGCGGCGCAGCGCGAGCAGGTTGTCGTAATCGGCATCGGTGGCGGGACGAAAGACGAGCGGTGACACAGTCAAGATGCAACTCAATGGGAAGATTCGGCGAGCGCAGAGTTTAGCGCGCGTCGCTTGGGGTTATCGTGTCGTTTTGGTTTCAGGCCGGGACGATTCGCGTCCTTTGGAGAAAACGAACGATGACGGATACACACCCCCGCGAGCAGGGCGACGCAATCGATCTTTCCACGCGTATCGTGCGCGGCGAACTGAGTGCCTCGCAGGCGCTGGATGACGCCCTGGCACGTGTGCATGCGCTCAACCCCACCATCGGCGCGGTCGCGTCGGTTGCCGAAGCTGCGGGTCGGGCCGATGCGCAGGCCCGCGATCGCGCGCTGAGCGGCATGGACGCGCAGGCCCGTGCGGGGCTGGCGGCCACGCAACCATTCTTTGGCGTGCCGTCGCTGCTGAAGGATCTCGGCACGGCAGCGCGCGGTGTGTCGAGCAGCATGGGGTCGCAGCTCTTCGGCCGCCTCGATTGGGATCACGATTGCGAACTCGTGGCGCGCTACAAGCGAGCCGGCCTGGTGTTCTTCGGGCGCTCCACCTCTTCCGAGCTGGGATTGAGCCCCACCACTGAAAGCCCCAGCTATGGCGAGCCCACGCGCAATCCCTGGAATACCGCGCACAGTGCCGGTGGCTCGAGCGGTGGCGCGGGCGCGGCGGTCGCCAGTGGCATGGTGCCGTTGGCGCACGGCGGCGACGGTGGCGGTTCGATCCGCATTCCCGCATCGTGCTGTGGGGTGCTGGGCTTGAAGCCGTCGCGCGGCATGATGCCTTTGGGGCCCTATCGAGGCGAAGGCTGGGGCGGCATGACGGTCGATCATGTGCTCACCACGTCGGTGCGCGATAGCGCGGCCGCGCTGGATGCCACGGCAGGTGCCGATGCAGGGGCGCCCTATGCGGCGCCGGCACGGCCCGATTCCTATCTTGCGCTCGTTCAGGCGGCCAGCCGCCAGCCCGACGCCGGCCCGCGGCTGCGGATCGCCTTGCTGCCTCACGGGTCGGTCAGCGCCGTCCGCGACGCCGATGTGGCCGCAGCGCTTGCACGTATCGCGAGTGCCTTGCAATCGCTGGGGCATCGCGTCGATGAAGGCGAGCCCGCCGTTACCGCGCGCGAAACGCTCGAGAACATGCTGCCGGTGATCGCCTGCAATGCCGCGCTCTCGATCGCACGTTTCGTTGCGCGGCGCGGCACCGGTCTGAAAGAAGGCGAACTGCAGCCCACGGTGCAATCGATGGTGGCGTATGCGCGCAGCATCGATGGCGTGGCCTACGCGGGTCATGTGGATACGATGCACACAATCACGCGACGCGTGGCGCGGTTTTTCGACGGCTCGCAGGATGGCGGTGCGCCTTTCGATCTGATCCTGTCGCCGGTGCTTTCCGAGGCGCCGGCACGTATCGGCCGTTTCGCGATGCACTGGGAGGATTACCTCGACTATCGGTTGGGCGATACGGGGTTAATCGGCTATTCGCCGTATGCGCCGCTGGCCAATCTCACCGGCTGCCCCGCGATTTCGATTCCTTTCGGTTTGAGTGCCGATGGGTTGCCGATCGGGATGCAACTGATGGCGCCGCAGGGCGGCGAAGCGGTGCTGCTGCAGGTGGCCGCACAGCTCGAAGCCGTGCACCCCTGGCCGCGGTATGCGCCAGTGGCGGCCAGTGTGGCGGCAGCCCTTTGAGCACGCGGGCCATTGCGGCACTCTGATATCGTGGGGCTCTCGTTCACACGCCCCGGAGACCGACGTGGCCCGCCGCACACCTGAGTACCGCTTGCCCCCTCCCACCGCGATGATCGTGGCCCCGCAACCCGAAGCCGTGGAAGCCGGCGCAGCCGTGTTGCGCGCGGGCGGCAATGCGTTGGATGCCGCCATCGCCTGCGCGATGACGCAAGGGGTCGTCGACCCGCTGATGTGCGGGATCGGCGGCTTCGGCATGCTGCAGATCTTCGATCCCGCAACGGGCACGCACAACGTGTATGAAGGGATGGGCGGCTGCCCGCTCGAAAGCCGCGAAACCATGTGGCAGGACATCGCACTGGGCGACACCACCGATGGCTTCGGCTTCATCGTGCGCGACTTCGTCAACGAAACCGGCGCGATGGCGGTGACGGCTCCCGGTACGCTGAAGATGTTGTCCAGTGCCCACGCGGCGCTTGGCCGCACCGCCTGGGCCGATCTCTTCACGCCCGCGATCGCTGTGGCCGAAGAGGGCTGGCTGGTGCGCCCGCATGTGTATACGGTGATCACACAGGATGAGCGCAAATACGGCCGCATGAACTTCGGCGAAAAGCTGAGTCTCACCGAAGATGGCCGCCGCATATATCTGAATGCCGACGGCAGTTATAAAAAACCAGGTGCCGTCATCAAGAATCCGGACCTTGCCGCCACCATGCGTACGCTGGCGAGTGAAGGGGCGGAAAGCTTTTACACCGGCTCACTGGCAGCGCGGATCGTGGCCGATGTGCGCGCGCATGGCGGCATCCTGTCGGCCGAAGATCTGGCCACGATGACGGCGGTCGAAACGCAGCCCCTGTCGATCGACTATCGCGGCTGGCGCGTGGCCTTGCCGTCGCCGCCAGGCGGTGGCCTGCTGGTGGCGCAGATCCTTCGCATCATGGCGCAGTTCGACGTGGTGGCAATGGGCCACAATTCGCCCGAGTACATCCGCGTGTTGACCGAAGCGATGAAGATCGCCTTGCGCGATAAAGAGCAGTTTGTGGGCGATCCCAATTTCGTCGACAACCCGGTCGACCGTTTGCTGTCGGACGCGTATGTGAACGATTGCGCCGCGCGGATCCTCGCGGGCGAACGTTTCGATGTGCCGCGCCGCAATGCCGCCGAATGCAAGCACACCACCCATGTATCGGTGGTGGATGCCGATGGCATGGTGGTGTCGCTGACCCACACCCTGGGCAACCCGTCGGGGTTCATCGTGAAGGATACGGGGTTCATGCTCAATGGTGCCATGAGCACCTTCGATCCCCTGCCCGGCCGTCCCAATTCGATCTATCCGGGCAAACGTCGTTATTCGTCGATGGCGCCGAGCATCGTATTCGACGAGACGGGTCCGGTGATGTCGATCGGGGCGCCAGGGGCCTCGTGGATCGGACCTGCCGTGGCGCAGGTGTTGATCAATGTGCTCGAGTGGGGCATGGATATACAAACGGCAATCAGCGCACCGCGCGCGGTGGCGACCAGCAATGCCATCGACGTGTCCAACCGCATCGAACGCGCCACGCAACGCGCGTTGCAGGCGCAAGGATTCGAGGTGCGGCGCAGCCATTTGAGCTATGCCTTCGCCGGCGTGCACGGCATCACGATGTTCGACGGCCGCATCCAGGGCGGCGCGGATCCGCAGCGCGACGGCTACGCGCAGGGCGTTTAGCCGTCACCACGACGATCAGAACCGGTAGCCCACCGCCACGGTGGCAACCCAGGGGTCGATCTGCGCCGTGCCGATCGACTCGCCATTGAGTTTCACTTTCGACGAGATGTCGATGTACCGCAGATCGGCGTTCACGAACCAGCGATCGTTGAGTTTGACGTCCATGCCGACCTGGCCGGCGATGCCCCACGAATCCTTCAGCCTGACCTTCGCGCCTTCAAGCGCGCCGGTGGCTTTCGTGTCGAAAAAGTGCGTGTAGTTCAGGCCGACGCCCACGTACGGTTGCACCGTGCTGTCGGGCAGGAAGTGCCACTGGAGGCTGAGCGTGGGCGGCAATTGTTTGCTGGTGATGATCTGGCCGCCCACCGCACCGCTGGCGTTGACGTTGTGCTTGAACGGCCACGCGCCCAGCAACTCGATGCCGACATGACGCGTGGCCATGTAGGTGAGCGTCAGGCTAGGGCGCACGCTGTTGTCGATATCGAGATCGACCGCGCCGTTGAGCACACTGCCGTTGTTGGACGTGGGGCGTACCTGGCTGGCGCCGATTTTCAACAGCACATCGCCTTGCTCGTGCGCTGAGGCCGGCGCGGCCAGCACGGCGGCAAGGACGATGCTCCCGACGGCCGGCGCCAGGGCGCGCGCCCCGAAACGGTAGATCGAGCGGTTGAGCGCGCGGAGACCGGAAACGGCATAGGCGTCGCGAAGGGAAGGAAGAGGAAAGCATGAAAGAAGAGGGGAGCGGGAAAGAAGAGGAAAGCGGGAAAGAAGGGGGGAGCGGGAAAGAAGGGGGGAGCGGGAAAGAAGGGGGGAGCGGGAAAGCGCGCGCCGGGTGAACATAAAGCCTCGTGATGTCTGTGGTGAAGTGACCACGAACATGGTGGCAGAGGCCGCCGGCGCGCGATTTGATGTGCATCAATCCGTACTGGGCTGAAGCACATCCCAGTTGATGTACGTCAATATCAATTCATCGGTATCGAACTGATCACGCGAACGTTCGCGTCTTAGGCTCGATCGAACGCGTTCATCCCAGCCCTAAACCGATCCCTGAATCCTTGCCTGCGTCCTGACCGGCTTTTGAACCCGCCGTTGAACTTGCGTTCGAAATTGCATTTGGACCGGTTTCGTCTCCTACACCGGGCGTGGCAGCGATCGGCGAATCGGCGTTCGTCTCGGCGCGCGGCGGCGCATGCATGTCGACCGCGTTAGCGTGATCTGCGTCGCCTGCGATGTCGTTCCCGGCCAGAACCTGTTCCGCAAAGCGCAGCAACACGTCCGCCAACGCCTGCGGCGCTTCCATCGGCATCAGGTGGCCGGCGCCTTCGATGACGTGAATGCGTCCTCGCGGCAGATGGGGCAGGGTGACCCGGGACTGATCCTGCGCGGACGGCACACGGTCGTCCTTGCCGCCGCACACGATCAGCGCGGGGTAATCGAGTTGTCCGATGCGGGAGGACCAGTCTTCCTGGCTACCATGCTCAGCCCACGCATGGAAGGTCTCGAGATTGGCGGCCTGGGCGTCGGCGATGGCCACTTCGCGAATGATGTCGGGAAGACGATTTGCGGCGGCGGTATCCACATGCTGTTCGGCCTCGGCGCGCGTGCCCGAGTAAGCCAGCTGTGATTTGAGATCCGACTCGGTGGTGGGTTGTGGCGTGGGCGGCGACGGTGCCACCAGCACCAGGCCTTTCAGATAGTCGGGCTGCGTGGCAGCGATGGCCAGGGCGATCTTGCCGGTCATCGAATGACCCACCAGAATGACGTCGGTCAATGCCAGCGTGCGAATGGCGCTGTCGATCTGCGTGGCGAAGCTCTGCACGTCCAGCACCGCCGCATCCGCCGAGTCGCCGAATCCCGGGGTGTCGATAGCGACGCATCGGTAGTGCGCATCAAGATAGGGCACGGTGGGAAACCATGTGCGGTGCGAGCCGCCCAGGTAATGCATGAGCACGAAGGTAGGCGCGTGACGGCCTTGGCTGCTGTAGGCGAGCATGGGAAGCCCTATGGGAAGCAATGAATGAGCGGGCGACGATGCAAGATCCGTACCGTCGTGCGGCACATAGGCGTTCACGGCCCACCGCCGACCACCCACGCCCTGCGGTCACCGGCCACCAATCAGCATTGACCGAGATCGCCGCTTTCCCGTGTCTGCCTCACGCCGTACGGGGCGCCGTATGCCGCGCGCGATAGATCAGCGTGGCGAAGGTGAGGGCGCAGATGAGCACGACTTCGGCGCTCAGCGCCGCCAGCACGGCATCCAGATAGGTGTGACCTGCCCCGTGCAAGGTTTGTGCGAACACCGCCCCGAGCAAGGCCGGTCCCAGGCCGAAAGCGGCTTGCTGCACGGTGGTGAGCATGGAGCTGCCTGCACCGGCTTGCGCCGCGGGGATATCCGAGAGGCCGATGCGAAAGAAGCTGCTGACGATGAACGACTGTGCGACGCCCATCAGGATGGATGCGGGAATCAGACTGAGGATGGTGGGGTGCGGCCACACGGTATGGAGCGTGTAGATCAGGACGCCCAGCCCGACCAACTGCACCAGGCAACCCACCAGCAAGGTGCCTGTCTTGCCGAATCGCGCCACCGCGCGCGGGGTGAACACCGAGCCCACGAAATATGCCGTGCCCAACGCGATGAAGGCATTGCCCGACTGCAGGGGCGTGAGTCCGGCACCTGCTTGCAACGCCAACGCGAGCACGAACATGAACCCGCTCCAGCTCGAAAAGAACAGCATTGCCAGGATCATCCCGAAGCGTGTGCTGGCAAAGCGCAGCAGCGCAGGCGGCAAAAGCGGCGCGCGGTTGAGACGCTCCTGGCGCAGTTCGACGCGCCACAGCAGAGCAAGCAACGGCAGGACGGCAGCGAGCATCACGAAGCACGGCCATGGCCAATGTAGCGTGGGACCCAAGGCGAGCGGTACCAGCAGGCATACGATGACCGCCGCCAGCAGCACGGTGCCCGGTACGTCGATGCGGGCCGCGTGGGCGGCGCGGGTTTCCGGAATCGCACTGCGCAGGCAGGCCAGGATGCCCAGACCCACGGGCAGATTGATGAGAAACACCGTGCGCCATCCCAAACCTGCAATGTCGGCCGACACCATGAAGCCGCCCAGCACCTGGCCGATCACGAACGACAACCCGCCGATGGCACCGTACAAGCCGATCGCCTTGGAGTGTTCTCGCCCCTGCAGCGCCACATGGATGGTGGCCAGTACCTGCGGCACGATGAGTGCGGCCGCTGCACCTTGCAACGCTCGCGCGCCCAGTAGCCAGTCGGGCGTGGTGGCCAGGCCGCACAAGAGCGACGCCACGGTGAAGATCGCCACGCCCCAGCCGAAGACGCGTCTGCGGCCGTAGCGATCGCCCAGCCGGCCGCCCATGGCCAGGCACACGGCAAAGGCCACGCCATACACGGCGATGACCAGTTCGAGCTGCATTGGGCTTGCACCCAGAGAATGCGAAATGGCGTCCAGCGCGACGTTGACGATGGAAAAATCCAGCAGTGGTAGGAAATGGCCTGCCAACAGCACGGCCAAACCCGCGCGGCGCAGCGGCGTGGCGGCTAAAGTGGGAGTCATGGTGAAACTGAAACCTTGTATAACAAGAGGTTGCGTCGTCATGCGGGCTTGAGGCCGCGACAGCATGGGCGTAGTATCTGCCTTTCGTTAACCTGGTACCAGTTCTTGTTTATCCAGGTATAAAAGGTGCCCGTCTATGGCGTTCGATCCTTCATTGCTGGCCCGGCCGACGCACGCGACGCCGGGCAATTTTCCGGCGTCTGGGCGCCATGCAACCCGTGCGGGCGATCCCGTGCGCGATGCGCGGAACGTCGATCCGGGGACGGGACGGTTTCGCGCCGATAACGAACTGGGCTTGTTTCTGCGTCAACGCCGAGAGAGTCTCGATCCCGTGCTGCTCGGATTTTCGCGCGGCGGCCGACGGCGTACGCCTGGATTGCGTCGGGAAGAAGTCGCGCAGCTCGCCGACGTGGGTGTCACTTGGTACACCTGGCTGGAGCAGGGGCGCGATATTCAGGTGTCGGCCAAGGTGATGGGTGCCATCGCGACGGCGTTGCACTGTACGGAGGCGGAAACCCGGCATGTGTTTACCTTGGCTGGGTTGGGCGAGCAGGTACCGGTGCAGGAGCGGCTGTGCAAAAGCGTGTCGTCGATGTGTCAAACCATTCTCGACACGTTGAACCCCCATCCGGCGATGGTGCAAAACGCACGCTACGACATCATCGGTTTCAACCACGCGTACGCTCGACTGACTGGCGTCGATCTGCAAATGCTTGCCGTCGAGGATCGCAACTGCATCTATCTCGCGCTGACGCACGCGGGGTGGCAAGCCTGTTTGATCGATTTTGAGGAATCGCTATCGCGCATGGTGGCGTCGTTTCGCGCCGCGATGGCCGATCATCGGGACGATCCCGCTTGGCAGGCTCAATTGCAGCGCTACTTCGATGTGTCCGAGGTGTTTCGTACCACCTGGGACCGCTACGAAGTGCGCGGCATCGAAAACCAGGTGAAGCGGTTCAAGCATCCCGAACTGGGTGTGTTGGCGTTCCAACAGACCAATTTTTGGACGGCACCGCGGGGCGGCGACCGCATGATGGTGTACATGCCGGCGGATGATGACACTGCGCAGCGGCTTCGGGAGGGCGGGTAAGGGCGCCCTTGAACCCGGCTGCAGTGCAGGCTTGACGGTCGCGGTCGATGTGCGATCATTCCGCATCTCCGAGAAACCGATCAGGAAGTCGATGGCGTGGAAATCGTTATTTATGTGTTTTCCGGAATCATGTTCTTGTTTTTCGGAACGATCATGTTCATGGCGATCCGCACGTCATACAAGGATTCCAAGGCCGCCCGAGCGCTACTGAGGGACGGCATTGCAGCCTCGGCGCGCGTGCACTCGGCGTCGCAGACCGGATCCTGGCTGAACGACAATCCCCAGATCGCCATGGTGCTGGAGGTCACACGCCCTGATGGCAGCACGTTCGGCGTGACACAGACCATCCACGTGCCGGTGCTGGATGCGTCGCGGTTCCAGGCAGGCAAGATCGTTCGCGTGAAGTATCGCCCTGAGGATGAAAACCGCGTCGCCGTGGAAGGCATGTACTTGCTCAAATGACGCCGACCTGGTCATTCATTGCTAAGGCCCATCTTTTGGGTGTCGATAATATATGGGTGTATTTGCCTGCCGCACGATCCTGCGCGGCAGGTCCGCTCCTGCTTTACTGCCCCGCGTTTGAGTACGTGATGGCGGAGTTGTACGCCCGCACCATCTGATCGAAGTCGCGCGGTTCCTTGCGTTGCTTGAAGCTGCGGTAGCTACCCAGCATGTTGTTCAACTGATCGGTGATGCTGCCGAGCGAGGTGGCTTGCGGGCCTTTCAACTTGGCTTGCTCAGTGCGCAGCGCAGCCAGCGATGCATCGATCTCGGCCACGAGTTTGTCGGCTTGCGCGAAGTCGCTTTCGGACGCCGCATCCACCAGGTCGCTGCCGCGCAGGGTGGCGATCGTGAGGTGATAGCCGGTCATGTTGCCGGCCTTCTTGTAGGCTTCGGCACGTTCGGTGTCGCGTTTCTTCTGATGGGCACCCAATGCGGCTTCCATCTCTTCCATGCCTTGCAGCACGCCGGTGTAGGCGGCACGCATCGGGGCATCGGCGGCTTTTGCCTTCGCGAGCTTGTCGTCGCGGTAGGCGGCGCTCTTGAAGTACGGATTCATCTCGCGCAACTGGGCTGCCAGTGCATCGCCGTTCTCGATCAACTTATCGGCGGCGCGGTCGGCGGCTTCCGTGCCATCGACCTTCATCGCGCGGCCGGCCTTCAGGCTGTCGACGGCTTGCACGACCTGGTTGTCGTTGTTGAAGAAATAGATGTTGTTCTTCATGTCGTTCTTGGCGACATTGATGCGCGTCCAATCTTCGGCGCTTTTCTGCGTCTGATTGGTTTGCAAACGATTGAAGCCGCTGACGTAGGCGTTGTACTTCTCATCGATGTTTGCCGTGGCGGGGCGGGCGGCGGCGCCGGCTTGCGCAGTCTCGGTCTTGTCGCCGCACGCGGCGAGAGAGAGCGCGAGGGCCAATGCGCCGAGCGCCATGATCGACCGGGTCTTGCGCGTTGCTGTGTGTACCGCGTTCATACTGCTACCTATTCCGAATGGGAGTTTTTGAGATCGCGGAGCGTAGCAGCGGGGCCGGCTTGGCGCGGGGAGCCGTAACCTTGATTTACCAGTTCGAGATTTGGTAGCAATTCAACGTCACTCGTAAGCATCGGGCGCAATCGAAACAAAGCTTTGCCCCGTGCGCAGGCGCGTCGCGTTGAGGCTAGAGTGGCGGCCCACCGGCACTTTTCGCCGGGATCAGTCAAATGGATGTGGCAATGAAAGTGGTATCCCGTGCGTGGCTCGCGCTGTTTCTGACCGTTCCTCTTTTGCTCGCGGCTTGCGGCGATAAAGAGCCCGAACAACGTGCTGCATTCAGTCAGTTTTTGCAGACGCGTATTATCGACAAGCCGGGCACGCGCGTGCCGCAGCCCACTGAAGAAGAGAAGAAATCGTTTGGCGACTACGCGTCGCACTATGCCGTGATTACCGATTTTCACGCCGGCATGAACAAGTCGGTGACGCCGCTGGGCACCGCCTTGCAGCAAGGCTCGATCAGCAGCGTGAATGATTTGGTGGCGCGTCGTGGGGATCTGGAAAAAGCCCGCACGACGATGACGGAAATCCGCACGGCCATCGAAAAGCAGCAGGCCGACGCCGACGCTGCACGCGCCAAGCTCAAGCAGCCGGATGACCTGAAGAAGGTATACGACATGGCCTATGACCGCACGGTGACGCAACCTGCGAATGGGTTCAAGACGGTCTTTCCGCTCGCCGACGCGTCGTTGCAACGTGCGATCGAGACCGCCGATTATGTTGAGAAGAACAAGTCGAAGATCGAGATCAACGGCGCCATCGTACGGGTGTCCGATCCGAAGGTTCAGGCGGAATTGAATCGACGTCTGCAAGCAATGAACGAGCAGGCCGCCGGTTTGAACAAGGCCCAGGCCGATATGCAGAAGATGATCACGGGCCGCTGATCCCATCACGACAGCGATGGCGAACGGAAGATGCATCCTCTTGAGCGCATCGCTGCCGCGTCTTGAATAACACCCCACCGTTGCGCGCAACGCCTGGGGTGTTTTTTTGCGCCGCTTATCGCGTTGCAGACGGGATCGACGCGGTTTCCGCAATCAGCCATCGCTTGAGGGTTTCGACTGCGGGCCGCACCGGAGCGCCCCGGCGATGGACGAGGTAATAGCCCTTGTCGAGGGTCAGTCGTTGGGCAGGAAACGGCTCGATCAGTGCGCCGATCTGCAGCTCTTCTTCAGCCAGCCAGGGGCTGGTCAGTACCAGTCCTTGGCCGCGCACTGCGGCATCGATCGTCATCAACGACTGGTCGAAATGCACGCTCGATAGCGCGGGGTGAAGGCCGATATCGATTGGTGCAAAGTCGGCAAGCCAGCGCGCCCAATGCGGGTGCAGCGTGTTGTGCAGCAACGTGGTACGCGCCACATCCGCCGGCCGCTTGAGTTTCATCTTCTTGGCGTATGCCGGACTGCAATAGACACGCGCCTCGTCCGCATGCAGCAGCTGCGTTTCGAGGTGCGGCGCATGCCCGTCGAAATAACGAATGGCCAGATCGATCGTGTCACTGTCGAAGTCGGTCATGGTGGTGGCCGAACTGAGGTGGATGGCGAGGTTGGGATGCGCCGCCAGAAATTGCGGTAGCCGGCGCGCAAACCAGCGCGCCGCCAAGGTGGGCGGCATGGTCAGCCACACCCCGTTGCTGCGCTGCTCGCGCAATCCCCAGCTTGCTTGCGAAAGCGCAGCCAATGCCGGCTGAATGCGGGCCCAGTACGCCAGCGCATCGGGCGTGGGCTCGACCTCACGCACGCGGCGGATGAAGAGGCGCACGCCCAGCCAGTCTTCGAGTTTGCGGATCTGCTGGCCGATTGCACCGGGAGTGACGTGGAGTTCCGCCGCAGCAATAGAAAAACTGCGGTGTCTCAGGGCCGATTCGAAGGCGGTAATGGCTTTGAGCGGAGGGGGCGGTTTCATGGCATAGAAATTCTATCTCATGCGACATCTTTAATCGATTGCCGGGCACCCGCCGCAGTTTCACAATCGAGGCTTCCAAAACGATCCTGGCGGTATGACTGTGAAGCGTTCAGCCTATATGGCGTTTGCCCTCCTTGGTGTGATCTGGGGCAGCAATTTCATTTTCATGAAGTGGGCCGTGGCCTGGATCACGCCCGGACAGGTGGTGCTGTTGCGAGTGATGTTCGGTTTCGCGCCGCTCTTGATCTATGCCCTGATGCGCGGCGCGCTGCACTGGCGCGACGTGCGCCACGCGCCGCACTTTCTGGTGATGGCGCTGCTGGCGACCGCGCTCTACTACTACGCCTTCGCGCAAGGTGCCGCATTGTTGCCGTCCAGCGTGGCAGGAATGTTGAGCGGGGCGATTCCGCTATTCACTTTCCTGGCGGCGCTGTTCTTTCTGCGCGAGGAGCGGTTGAACCGGAGCACCGTTCTTGGTATTGCGCTCGGATTCGTGGGCGTGCTGTTGATCGCGAAGCCATGGGAAGCGGGTCAAACGGGATTCGATGCGCGCGGCGTGGGGTATATGGTGCTGGGCTCGTTGAGCGTGGGCGTGTCGTTTGTGTACGCGCGGCTCTTCATCACGCGGTTGCACTTGACGCCGTTGGCGCTGTCGACCTACCAAACCGGGGTGGCCTTGGTCGTGATCGCCCTGTTCACCGATCTGCACGGCATCGAGCATATTTTGCAGGATGGCCGCGCCGTTGCCGGGGTGGTGTTGGGACTGGGGCTACTCGGCACAGGCGTGGCCTATATGCTCTATTACTTCATCGTCGAACGGCTGGGCGCGGTGGCGGCATCCGGCGTCACATACCTGCCACCGATCGTGGCGCTCGGGGTGGGCGTCCTGCTGGTGCACGAGCCCGTTCGGATGTTGGATCTCACGGCGGTGGCGGCCATTTTGATCGGTGTGTATGTGCTGCAGCGTGGCCGCGCGGCGAGCGCCGCATCCGCTTAGGCCAGTGTTGAATGCCGCCTTAGTGCGGTGATGAATGCCGTGACGCTGCAGCGCGGCTGCCCAGGTCGCCCAAGGCCAGGCGTTCTGCCAAGGCCATGGCTGCATTCAGGCGCGAGCCGACCAATCCGCGGCTGACGCTCAGGAGCAGGGCAGCCAAGGCTGCGACGATGGCCATCGACGCGGCGGCAAACAGGACTTTGACGCGCCGCGTATCTTCTCGGGCAGCCGGCGGCGCGCTCATCGGCGCAAGCGACGTCGAAGGCACCGGCCTGGAGGTGCTGTCGACAGCAATACCGTGGGTGCCGGCGCGGATCCTCGCTTGGGCAGATACGCCCGGCGGCATATACCCTGAGCCGGAAACGGCCAGACGCAACATGGCGGCGCGGACGCGGTCGGCCTGCAGGCGTCGGTTGGTGTCTGCAGAAGATCGCACCGTGGCGTCCAGCCCGAGCGCATCTTCGAATCGCGACGATTGCGCCCGCTCGGCGGAACGGTTGTAAGACCACGTTGTGACGGCGGGCCGATCGGCATGTGCTTGCGGCAGCGTGACGCGCTGCACGCTATCGACGGCGCTGCGGTATTGGGCCCAGGTGAGCACCCCCACCATGCCGATCACGGCAGATAATCCCAGCAACAGCACGCGTGCCGCGAGGCGCGGCGACTGCATTTCGATCGTATGGGGCATGGGGTGTCTCGGGGTGGGGCGTAAGTGACGATGGACGACCGGTGCAGCCACACCGTGCCATCTGCCCTATCAACGGCTGAGCAGCGCAGGAACTTAAATGAAAACGTCACACCTTTGATTCGCGCCCGATCGCAGGACGTGAAACTATAGGAGCTTGTGGTTTTACCCCTCGAATCAAGTGGAGCACTCAATACGTGACCGATAAGCTTTCTATCGACGCCGATCCTTCCGAAACCGATCCCGACTTCGAAACCGATCCCGACTTCGAAACCGATACCGACCTGGATGCCAACGAGCCGGTCAAGACGATGGAGCCGCGACTCTGGCGCGACGATGGCTGGACGGCGCGCGTGATCAAGAACGAGGACGATGACGGATGGGCCGTCGAGATGACCCTGGATGGCGAATCCGAACCATCGCTCGTCGGGCCCTGGACGATGGGACGGGACAAGAAGAATCCCAAGCCGCTCGATCCGCCGGCATTCTTCACACTGGTCAAGACGGCCAACGAAGTGTTGCGCCGTCACGAACAGCAACTGCATGCGCTGTTGCACAAGAGCGTCAAGGTGCGCGGTGAGGATGGCGGCAGCATCACCGTCAAGCTCGATATCGATCCCAATGAGGATAATCCCACGGCCGTGTTGAGCGCCTACGATGTGCTGGGCGAAGAGCTGGGACGCGCGAGCGTGGCGCCGAGCTACAAGCTAAATGTTGAACGCGCCGCCAGGTGGATTGCGGGTGGCTTTGGAAAGCCGGAGTGATCGAGGCGTACTCAATGCATTGAAAGGCGACGGCAGGATTTAAGGTGGAGATGACCGGCGCGCAAGGCTTTCGGCGTCGCGCGGTCATTCAAGCAAACCATCTTGAAGGGACTCTGCCATGCTCAACCCCGCTTGCTTTCCCGTGCGAGTCGCGATTCTGGATGACCACGCCGTCGTTCGTGTCGGACTGGCGGCAACGCTCTCGCAGGAATGGGATCTTCGCGTCGTCGGCGGCTTCGCCGACAGCCGGTCGATGCTCAATGCGCTGCCGGATCTCAACGTCGATGTGCTGGTGACCGACTATTCGCTGGGACCAGACGAAATCGACGGCGTGGCACTTGTGCGTGCCGTGCGCACGAAGTTTCCCGCCTGCAAGGTGCTGGTCGTGTCGTCGCACGATCAACCCGCGATCGTGGCGCTCAGCCTGCGCGCCGGCGCGCACGGTTACGTGACCAAATCGCAGGCGATCCATTCGATCGCGAAAGCCGTCCGCATCGTGGCGGCCGGGATGCGCTACCTCGACGACGACATGGCCTATGAGCTCGAACTGGCGGCCACCGAACCCACTGGTGACGTCAACGGGCACTTGCCGGGCGCGCATGCCGTCCTGAACTGTCCGGATCTCAGTGTGCGCGAACGCGAGGTGATGCGATGTTTTCTGAATGGGATGTCGGTGACGCAGATCGCCGAAAAATTCAAGCGCAGCACCAAAACCATCAGTACCCAGAAGGCCGGGGCGTTTCGCAAGCTCGGCGTGGCGTCGGACGCGGCATTCTTCAAGCTCAAGCACCTCGCCCATCGCGAGGACAAAACCGAGGGTGCAAGCCTGGGCTGGCAGGAGCGCAAGGGGGGCGACATCGGCGCCGGCCTCGATCGGGAGCGGCTTGACGACGAGGTCGAGCGCTGAGGCTATTTGCCGGCCAGGATCCGGTCGACCAGCGCTTCATGACCTTTGGGGTCGTTGGCGCCCGAGATCACCTGCACGACGGCCAACGTTGGACCCGATGCGGCCAGCAAGGCCGTGCTGAGCGCGGCATCGCCGTCGATGATGTCGGTGGCGTCGATCCGGCGCATGCCGAGGCCGTTCACCGCGATCGTTTGCTCTCGCTGCACCTGATAGCGCGGATGCGCGCGTTTCTGCTGGGCGTTGTAGCCGGCGCCGGCACCCGTGAGGAAGATGTTGTCGTGCTTGCTCACCTGCGTGCCCGAGGGGTTGGGCGCTTCGCTGATCACCACGATCTTGCGGTCGTCATTGCTGATGAACATCGTGCCCCACGCGCGGCCTTCGCCGGGCGTGCCGCCGCTGGGCTTGATGTCGCGGCCTTGGTAGGAGGCGGGCAGCGTGAAATTGAATTGCTGCTTCAGCAGGGCGAAGATGTGCGAGCCCGGCTGGGGCGTCACGTCAGGGCGCAACGCAGGCGTGGGTGCCGGGTTCGATTGCACCGGCGACGCTGCGCCGGCCGCACTGGTTGCCCATGCCGCTGCCAGCAAGACTCTTCCACACCACCGCCGGATTGCGTCCGCCATCATTGCTTTCCCAGGTGATGGACGGCTTCGATGTTGTCGCCGTCCGGATCGAGAATGAACGCGGCATAGTACTTGTCGTGATCCTGCGGTCGCAATCCCTGCGGGCCGTTTCCCGGCCGCCGGTGTGCAGGTGCACCGCACCAATGACCGGCTGAAGACGCGATATCGCCTTAGTGGTATTCCCTAAGGGGATGGCAGAAGCAAGCGTTCTGTCGCGGAAAGAATCGCATTCCTAAGCGCCCCTTTTCCTGATTTGCCGCTGCGGATTAAGTCGTTTCAGGTCAATGACTTATAAGCCTATGCTGCGCCGAAAAATGATGATTGAAATCGCGCGCTATTCCTTTAAGGAATTGCGCACTCAGAAATTTAATCGCTTTTTGATGCGCCGATTTGCTCGCAGTATTCCGGCTGCCGTTCACCCTTTTTCGCTCCTGGAGTTCCATGTCAGCCGTCTTGTCCGGGTCGCGCATGTTGCCGACCGCACCCGTTGCCGATGCATCCATTCTCGATGCGCTGCGCACGATCGTCACCCCTCATTTGAGCGACAACCTCGCGCGGCGCGAAGGCATCGCGGGCTTGGCGCGCTACAACCGCCGCGGCAAGCTTGTGGGCACCGCCGTCACCGTCAAGACGCGTCCGGGTGACAACCTGATGATCTACAAGGCCATGCTCGAGATTCAGCCCGGCCATGTGCTGGTGGTCGATGCGGGCGGCGATCTGAGCAATGCCGTGATGGGCGAAATCATGAAGCGCTATCTGCAACTGCATGGTTGCGCCGGCGTGGTGGTCGACGGCGCGATCCGCGATGTGGTGGCGTTCGAGGAAGACGATTTCCCGTGCTATGCCCGCGGTCACATTCACCGCGGTCCGTACAAGGATGGTCCCGGCGAAGTGAACGTGCCGGTGTCGATCGGCGGACAGGTCATCCAACCGGGCGACCTGATCGTGGGCGACGAGGATGGCGTCGTGAGTTTTCCGCTGGCCGATGCCGAAGCGCTGATCGAGCGTGCACGCGCGCATGCCGACAAGGAGGCCCGCATCATGGCCGAGATCGCAACGGGCGCGCGTGAGCAAAGCTGGATGCAGGCTGCATTTGCCGCACGGGGGATCGCATGAGCGCGCAAGATCCGCAGGATTTTCTGGCCGCTCGGGCCAAGGTCATCAAGCCGTCGCCCAGCATGGCCGCGAAGATGCGCGTCGATCGGCTGCGTGCCGAAGGCCGCGATATCGTCGACTTCACGGTGGGCGAACCCGATATGGATACCCCGGCGCATATCGTCGAGGCCGGTATCGAGGCGATGCGCACGGGCAAGACGCGGTACACCGGCGCCGCCGGCACCCCTGCGCTGCTGAAAGCTGTGCAGACCAAGTTCCGGCGTGAGAATGCGCTCGATTACGGGCTCGATCAGATCGTGGCGGGCTCGGGCGCCAAGCAATTGATTTTCACGGCGTTCGCCGTGTCCGTGGAGCAGGGCGATGAAGTGATCATCCCTGCGCCGTACTGGGTGTCGTACCCCGATATGGTGTTGGTCAACGATGGCAAGCCGGTGATCGTGCCGTGCGGTGAGGAGGCCGGATTCAAGTTGACCCCGGCAGCACTCGAAGCGGCGATCACACCGCGTACCAAGTGGGTGATCCTGAATACGCCAAGCAATCCCACCGGCGCGATTTATTCGGAGGCCGAGCTGCAGGCATTGGGCGCCGTGCTTGCGCGCCACCCGCAGGTATGGGTGTTGACCGACGAGATCTACGAGCACCTTTCATACGGCGACGCGGCACCCGTGTCGATCGCCACGCTGAGCGATGACCTGTATGCCCGCACGCTGACGGTGAATGGCGTGTCCAAGGCCTATGCCATGACGGGCTGGCGCCTGGGCTATGCCGGCGGACCGAAAGCGTTGATCCGCGCCATGGTGACCATGATTTCGCAGAGCACCAGTTGCGTGAGCGCCATCAGCCAGGCGGCTGCGGTGGTCGCATTGACGGCGGATCAGGCATGCGTGGGTCAAGCGGCCGCGATTTTCAAACAGCGTCGCGATCGCATCGTGCAGTTGTTGAACGCCGTGCCGGGGATTCATTGTGCCCAGCCCGATGGCGCGTTTTACGTTTATCCGAGCGTGGCCGGATTGCTGGGGCGCCGCACGCCCGCCGGTACCGTATTGAACAACGACCTCGACGTGGTGATGTATCTGTTGGAAGAGGCCGGCGTGGCCTTGCTCGACGGCGCCGCCTACGGGGTATCGCCTTATCTTCGCCTGAGCTTTGCCACCTCGATGGAACAGATCGAGGAAGGATGCGCGCGGATCGCGCGCGCCTGCTCCACATTGACCGCTGCAGCCTAATTCATCCAAGGGGAATAACACCATGAAGATCTCGATCAAAGCACTGGCCGCCGGTATCGGCCTGACCGCAGTCCTGGCCACGACGGCGCAAGCCGGTACGCTGGAGGACATCAAGGCGCGCGGCAAATTCATTTGCGGCACGCTCGGCACGGCCGAACCGTTCAGCTTCCAGGATCCCAAAACGCGTGCCGTCGTGGGCTTTGAAGTGGACATGTGCCAGAAGATCGCCGACAGCTTGAAGGTGCCGATGGAGCTCAAGCTGATCGCGGTCGAAGCGCGCATCCCCGAACTGATCGCAGGCCGTGTCGATCTGGTCGCAGCCAATCTGGGCTGGAGCCCGGAGCGTGCGCAGCAGATCGACTACTCGTTCCAGCATTTCGTCAGCCCGCAGAAAGTGCTGGCGCGCCAGGCCGATGCCGAGCTGAAATCGCCTGCCGATCTGGCCGGCCAGCGGGTGAGCGCCGTGCGCGGCTCGTCCTCGGAACAGGGCGCGCGCAAGAACATTCCCAATGTGGACCCGTTGACGTTCAAGGATCCGAGCGGCGCGTTCCTGGCGCTGCAGCAACGCAAGGTGCAGGGTTTCGTGGCATCCGAACTGATGCTGGTCAAGCTGCAGCAGCAAGCGTCCGACAGCAACGTGCCGGTGAAGATTCTCGAGCCGGCGCTCTTCGTCGAGCCTTGGGGGCTGGGCGTGCGCCGTGGGGATACCGCGTTTCTCGATCACGTGAATCAGGTGCTGGGCCAGATGGAAACGTCGGGCGACGCGCAGAAGTTGTTCGACAAGTGGTTGGGTCAGGACACCGCCTACAAGCTCAAGCGCGACTATAAATTCGAAGCGATCAAAGGCTAAGGCGCGCGCGCCGTCGTTACGCACATGAACTACGTTTTTGACTTCGGCGCCATCTTCCAGGGCGAGTATCCGGCACTGCTGCTGCGGGGGTTGTTGACCACGCTGGCGTTGACCGGTTTCGCCTGGTTGATGGCCATGAGCATCGGCAGCGTGTTTGCCGTGCTCCGGCTGACCGGCTCGCGCATTGCCAATGCATTGATCTGGCTGTTCGTGGCCTTTCATCGCAATGTGCCGATGCTCGTGCACATCATGGTCTGGTATTTCGGCGTGCCGGCGATTTTGCCGGACGCAGCGACCGACTGGCTCAATCGCAATGGGGCGGAGTTTCTCCTCTCGATGATTGCCATCGGGCTGGTGATGTCGGCGTATGTGACCGAAGATTTGCGTAGCGCTGTGCGGGCGATTCCGCCGGGTCAGATGGAAGCCGCGCGCGCGTTGGGCTTGAGTTACCTCAAGACGATGCGCTGCGTGATCTTGCCGCAGGCATTCCGCATCGCGATTCCGCCGCTGCTCAATCAAACCTTGCTGCTCTTCAAAAATACCAGTCTGGCGATGGCGGTGGGCGTGGTCGAGCTGACTGCAGCAGGCCGTGAGATCGAAAACTACACGTTCCGCACGTTCGAAGCCTTTGCGATCGTGACGGCGCTGTATCTGGCGATCTCGTTCGTGATCATGTGGGGCGGTGCGCGGTTGTCGAAGCGCTTCGCGCCGTTGGGGAGCCGCTGATCATGTGGGAGATCGTTCAGAACAACTGGGAACTGCTGCTGATCGGGCAGTACCCGAATGGCCCGATCGGCGGCCTGGCCGCCACGCTGGGGCTGGCGGCGGTAAGTCTGCTGCTGGCGTTGCCTTTCAGTGTGCTGCTCGCGTTGGGCCGTATCAGCCGCTTCAAGATTTTCTTCCTGCCGGCGTCTGCACTGGTTTATCTGGTGCGCGGGCTGCCCCTTTTGATGTTCATCTTCTGGGCGTACTTTTTCGTGCCGCTCATCATCGGGCGGCCGGTGGCGGGGGCGACCACAATGATCGTGGCGCTCGTGTGCTACGAAAGTGCCTATCTGGCGGAGATCATCCGGGCGGGCATTCAGTCGCTGCCATCGGGGCAGATGGAGGCGGGCCGGGCGCTCGGCCTGTCGTACTGGCAGACCATGCGGCGCATCATTCTGCCGCAAGCCATGTTCAACATGCTGCCCAGCATGTTGAGCCAGTTCATCTCGACGGTGAAGGAAACTTCGCTGGCCTACGTGATCAGCGTGCAGGAACTCACCTACGCGGCCAATCAGATCAATAGTGTGTTGCTGACCAAACCGTTCGAAGTCTTTGCGCTTCTGGCATTGACCTATTTCATCCTCAATTTCTTCCTGAGCGTGCTCGTGCGTCAGGTCGAAGTCCGTATCGAACGGCGCCGCCTCGGCCGCGCCGTGACCGTGGTGACCGCATGATTCGATTCTCGAAAGTAAACAAATGGTATGGCGACTATCAGGCGCTTGCCGACGTGGATGCTCACGTGACGGCAGGGCAGGTGGTCGTGGTGTGCGGCCCGTCAGGTTCCGGAAAGTCCACCTTGATCCGCACGATCAACCGTCTGGAGCCGATCCAGAGCGGCACGATCGAGGTGGATGGCCGCGACATCTACGCCAAGGAAATGAAGGTGGATGCGCTGCGCAGCCATATCGGCTTCGTGTTTCAGCAGTTCAATCTGTTTCCGCACCTGAGTGTGATCGAGAATCTGGTGTTGGCGCCGATGCAGCTCAAGCGGGCCAACAAGGCGCAGGCGCACGAGCGCGCGCGTCAGTTGTTGGAGCGGGTGGGACTGGCCAACAAGGCGGAAGCCTACCCGGCGCAGTTGTCGGGCGGGCAGCAGCAGCGAGTGGCGATCGCACGCGCGTTGGCCATGGATCCTCCCGTGATGCTGTTCGATGAGCCCACCAGCGCGCTCGACCCCGAGATGGTGGGCGAGGTGCTGCAAGTGATGAAAGCGCTCGCCAAGGACGGCATGACGATGGTGTGTGTGACGCATGAGATGGGCTTTGCGCGCGAAGTGGCCGACGAAGTATGGTTCATGGACGCCGGCCGGATTGTCGAAACCGGAACGCCCGAAGCATTCTTTACCGAGGCAAAGACGCCGCGGGCGCAGAAGTTTTTGGCCGATATCCGGCACTGATGCCGCGTTCGCGTCGCCGCGATACGATTCGCGTGGCCGCTTGAACATTTTCACTCGCCGCAAGCGCATTGATCGGAAGGGCTCGAGCGCGGCCATCGCGTTGATGGGGGCCGTCGCCGCTGGCACGTTAATGGAGAAGATACCCGTCGCAGTCGCGTTAAAGTGCGGGTGTTTTTCAAGACCAACTTCTTGCCGGCGCATCATGCTTACCTTCAAACAAATCGAAGCGCTTTACTGGACGGTACGGCTGGGAACGTTTTCGGCTGCGGCCGAGCGCCTGCACACGGGGCAGTCGGCCATTACCAAGCGGATCCAGGAACTCGAATCCGATTTCAATATCCAGCTTTTCGATCGCAGCGGCCCGCGCGCCACGCTCACTGCGCGCGGCCACGACATCTTTGCGATGGCCGAAGAGATGCTGGCGCACCGCGATCAATTGCTTGTTCGCCTGGAAGGCCAGCACACGCTCACCGGCACGTTGCGCTTCGGTATGACCGAAATCATGGCGATGACCTGGTTGCCGGCATTCATCCAGGCGATGCGCACGCACTATCCGGGTGTGACCTTGGAGCCGACGATCGACATGGGCGGCGATCTGCATCGCCACCTGGTCGCGGGGCACATCGATATGGCGTTCTTGAACAGCAAGTTTGCCGATCCGATGCTCGAATCGGTCGCGTTGCAGGTGCTGGAGTTTGCCTGGATGGCGGCACCTGGCCAGACCGACCCCGGAAAGGTGTACACGCCCAAGGAAATTGCGGCGATGCCGATGCTGCGGCAAAGCCGCGAATCGGGCCTGAACATCGTGTACGACGAGTGGCTGCATCCGCATGTGCCTGAAAAGAATCTCTTCACGATCAACAGCCTGATTGCGATGGCCGGGCTCACCGCAGCCGGCTTCGGGGTGAGTTGCTTTCCGCGCGAATACTTTGCCGATATGGTGCGCAGCCGTCAGCTGGAGATCGTGCGTACGAGCATCGTGCCGCCGCAATCGATGTACTGCGCGATGTTTCGCCGTGAAGCGAGTTCGGCGTTCTATGAAAATGTGGCCAAGCTCGCCCACGAATGCTGCGACTTCTCGGGCGCCGTGCGCGGTGGATAAGGCGTCGCCGCGCCGTCGGTGTGGAAGGCCGACTGGCCGATCGCAAGAAGCGGAATCGTGAAAACGCGAAACGGGCGGCTTGCGTGCCACCGTTCAGCCAGTGCTCAGCAATGTAAGCAAGCCTGCCTGGCGCCTGCGATTGTGAGGGCGTGCGTGCGATAAACGTTCACAATCGCCAATCCTCGCGCATCGAGGTTGCACAATGTCTCAGCCGGGGCAGTACGCCCGTCGGTAAATTATCTATCGCTGCCGAACGCTCGTTCGGCGGCTCCACACATGATAACGAGAGGTTGGCGATGCACTGGATCGATCCTGGTTGTTTACCCGAAACGCACGGCGCCATCAGCGCCTGGTTGTTGAATCCCCAAGGCGATCTGGACGGCGTGGTGCTGGACGGGCATACGCAAGTGCACTTTCCACCCCACCTGGGCGATGCGGTCGCCAAGCGCTTCAAAATCGGCGATACCGTTCACGTGCGGGGGGTGAAGCCGCGCGGCGTGGATATGGTGGCAGCGGTGTCGCTGGCCACGACCGACGGTCACACGATCGATGATCTGGGGCCGGACGCAAAAGACGGGGGAAAAGGCAAGGCGGCGAAGGACAAGACCGGCAAGGACAAATCCGGCAAAGACAAGAAGGCCGATGGCAAGCCGGCATTCGGCGAAACCGAAGGTAATGTGGTGATGTCGTTGTACGGGCCGAAAGGCGAGCTGCGCGGCGCGTTGTTGGATAACGGCGTGTCGCTGCGCGTACCGCCTCATGCTGCGCAGGAACTGGCTGCGTATCTCACGCCAGGCGCGAAAGTGCATGCCTGGGGCAACGGTGTGAAGAGCCGGTTTGGCCGCACACTGGACGTGAGCGACTTCGAAGCGCACTGAGCTGGCTTACGATATCAGCGGATGTGCTTGGCACCGCATCGTTGCAAACGATGGCGATCGCGCGGTGCCATGCATCGCGCGTGCTGAATGCGCAACGGCACTCAGCACGTGCTTAGTGATTACTTGTGCAGAATATTGTTTACTGCGGCAAGGTGGCCGGCTTTGTCGCGCGAGCCCGAAATGACCTGGATCACCACGATCTTGTTGTTGGCCGTGGCCAGCAACGTGGCTTGCTGAACATCATTGCCGTCCATGTTGTCGGTCGCTTCGATGTGATGCACCTTCAAGCCGTTGACGTTTTCGGTTTTTTCGCTGATCACCTTATATTCCGGCGATGCCTTCTTTTGCTGATCCTTGATGCCTTTCAGGCCATCGAGCACGTCGTCGTCCGTGCCGCCGCGACCGACTAGCGGGATGTCATCTTCGCCCACGATCATCACGCGTTTCTCTGCTTTGCTGTAATACATCGTGCCGGGCGCGCCGCCCGGAACCGCGCTTGCGACGTAGCCCTCCAATGTGAAGGTCAGCGGCCCGCCCAGCAGGGTGAGGGTTTGTTTTGCTGCGGGGGCCGTGGCGGCAGCATCGTTCGTGCTCGCGGCCACAGCCACGCCGGCAGTACCGCATAGGGCGGTCGCCAGACACAACGCACGTACGAGACTCAACGGCTTCTTCAACTTCATGTGAACTTCCTTAACCTTTGTGTTTGCAGAGTCGACGTGACCCGCGAGCGGAGTGTAGAAGCGCTGCGCAAGCAACAGGGGGATGGAAGTAATTTGTAGCCAAAGTGTGAAGGGACTTACCATGGCTGCATCACTCAACCGCTATCGCGGCATGGTGCGTTTCAGTGCAGCAGCCATGCGGGTCTCTCGGCCTTCGATCCCATCCGACGTCAGCGATTGAGAAATTCGTCCGCGATCACATGACCGAAGAGTTCCGGAAGCACTTCAGTGGCAGGACGCGCACGCGCGAAATCAGCCTCGGTCAATTCGGGGTGTCTTCGTCGATCATTTCGGGATATGGGTGTTCCAACGCCTCTCACTCCTGAGTCTTATTTGTTGGCAGCCATTTTCGCCGCGCTTACCAGTGACGTCTCAATAGCACCTCTGAAATAAGACGATATCTGCATCGTGCTTGCCTTTTACTTCTGCGCGATATGCGCACTCATGTGCTCGATGAAGGCGCGCAGCTTTGGCGACGCGTGGCGGCTGGAGGGCCAGAGCAGCCAGAACTTGCCCGTATGCGATATATGGTCATCGAGCACCCGCTTGAGTTTGCCGGCAGCGATGGCATCGCTCACGATAAAGTCGGGGACGCAGGCCAGGCCAAGCCCCTGCGTGGCGGCATAGATCTGACCGTCCACCGCGTTGCAGACGAGCGCGGCGCGTAGCGTGGGCTGCGTTTTGCCACGCAGGGGCCAGCGCTCGATCTTGCCCGAGGCGGGAAACCGATGGAGCAGGCAGGCATGCGCTTCCAGATCGCGAGGATGGCCAGGTGTGCCGTGGCGTTTCAGGTAGGCGGGCGAGGCCACGATCACAAGCGAGAAGGTGCCGACCCGGCGCGACATGAGACGGGAGTCCTGTGGTTCACCCGTGCGCAGCACGGCATCGAAGCCCTCTTCAATCACGTCGACCATGCGGTCGGACAGATCGAGGTGCAGTTCGATCTCGGGATACTTGCGCATGAAGTCCGTCATGATCGGCATCATGCGGTCGCCCGCATGCGGCAGGCTCACGCGCAGCACGCCACGAGGCTCACCGGAGGCTTGCGACAGTTCGGCCTGCGCCGCTTCGACTTCGCACAGGATGCGACGGCACCGTTCCAGAAAGCAGGTGCCCTCGGCCGTGAGGGTGATGCTGCGTGTGCTGCGGTGAAAGAGCCGCACCGCCATGCGTTCTTCGAGGCGCGCGATGGTCTTGCCTACCGCCGACGAGGAGATGCCCAGCATGCGGCCCGCTTCGGTAAAGCTGCGGTTTTCGGCTGCCTGCACGAATACGGCGATGCCGCTCAGGTTGTCCATGGCTGCTTCCATTGCGGACACGAACGTCCGGTATGTTTGGAACCTTAGCCTATTTTTCTTTTATCGGTAGATGCGTATCTTGCATGACTTGGCGCGCCGCATGCACGGCCCGCAACATCATCTATTGAAGCTTTCCATGACAGATCACGCCCTTTCCACTTCCGCACCGACCGCACCGACGGCAGCGACGGCACCGAACGCGCCGGCCGCGCCGACCGCACCGACCACACCGGCGACATCGACGATGACCCCACCCGCTACCTCCCCCGACCGTCTGCCGATCGCGGGCTTGCTGGCGCTGGCCAGCGCGGCGTTCATCACGATTCTCACCGAAGCCCTGCCGGCCGGCCTGTTGCCGCAGATGAGTGCGGGGCTGAATGTGTCGGAAGCGCTGGTGGGGCAGTTGGTGACGATCTACGCGTTGGGATCGTTGCTCACTGCCATCCCGCTGACGGCGATGACGCGCCGCTTGCCGCGGCGTCCATTGCTCTTGACGGCAGTGGGCGGCTTTGCCGCGGTCAACAGCATTACAGCGTTCTCCACGGACTACACCGTCACGCTCGTGGCGCGCTTCGTGGCCGGTATCTTCGCGGGCTTGCTGTGGGCCTTGCTCGCCGGCTACGCGAGCCGCATGGTGGCGCCCCACTTGAAGGGCCGCGCGATTGCGGTGGCCATGGTGGGGGCGCCGCTGGCGTTGTCGCTGGGCATTCCGGCCGGCACGTTTCTGGGCCAAGCCGTAGGGTGGCAATATGCCTTCGCCATCATGACGGCGTTAACGGTGCTGCTGTGCATCTGGACGCGGTTGCAAGTGCCAAATTTTCCAGGTCAGCGGGCGTCGCAGCAGTTGGGGCTGCGGGCGGTGTTCGTATTGCCCGGCGTGCGGCCGGTGCTCTTTGTGACGCTGACCTTCGTGCTGGCGCACAACATGCTCTACACCTACATCGTGCCGTTGGTGGGACGCGCCGGGATGACCGCCGTGGTCGATCGCGTGCTGCTGGTGTTCGGTATCGCAGCGGTGTTCGGCATCTGGATCACAGGCGTTCTGATCGACCGTTGGCTACGTGCGATCGTGCTCACAAGTACGGCGGTGTTCGGCTTGGCTGCCGTTGTGTTGGGACTGTGGGGCGACATGCCGGCCCTCGTTTATGCCGCCATTGCCGCGTGGGGTGTGAGCTTCGGTGGCGCGGGCACGTTCTTTCAAACGGCGTCGGTGAATGCGGCGGGCGATGCGGCCGATGTGGCGCAGTCGATGATCGTCACGGTGTGGAACGCGGCCATTGCCGGCGGCGGTATCGCAGGCGGCATGTTGCTCGCGGGCGGCAACACGGCGTGGCTGCCTTGGGCGGTCGCAGCCTTGCTGGCCGTGGCGGGTGGCGTGACGTGGCAGGCGCGTGCAAGCGGGTTTCCACCGGCACGATCCACCTGATTCAAGCGTTGCGCCTCGGGCTGCGATGCCTCGCGCGCCGCGTGCTGAGGGCAGATCGTCACCCCGCCCGCGCAGATCCTTATCGCGTGCGCCACATTGCCAGAAACATCCCCGACGCCATGATGAGGGCCACGCCTGCCAGCGCGATGTCGTCTGGGGGGCGCAGAAACCAGAAGGTGCTGAACGCCAACGCCATCAATAACTGGAAGTAGTTCAGCGGCGCCAGCGTGGCGGCCGACACGCGTTGATAGGCTGCCATCAAGAACAACTGTGCCACGCCGTTGCAGGCGCCCATCGCGAAGATGAATACGCCGTCGGCAAATCCCGGCCAAGTCTCCGGCAGGAAAAATGGCGCGGGAATCACCGTGGCAATCAAGCAGATAATGGCCGTGTAGGCGTACTGCACCGGCCAGGCCACAGCGCCGGCGAGCTTGCGCGTGAGCACCTGGAACACCGCGTAGCTCACGGCCGAGATCGCCATCAGCACGGTGCCGATCAGCGGCAGGTCGCTGCCGGGCCGCACGATCAGCAGCATGCCGCCAAACCCGACCGCCACCGCCAGCCATTGCACCAGCCGCACGCGCTCGCCCAGCAGCCACGGGGAGAGCGCCACCATCATCAGCGGCGAGGTGAAGTAGATGGCGGTCGCTTCGGATAGCGGCATCCAGGCCAGCGCCGTCATGAAGCACGTGCCCACAAGCGCAAGCATCAGGCCGCGCACGATCAGCAGTTTCTTGTGCGGCGCCTGCCGCAAGCTCGGGCGGCCGTGGCGCAGCCACACCACCAGGGCGATCGTCGCCACCGCGGCGTAGCGCATCACGTTCAGAAAGGGCGCGGGGTATCGTTCGAGCAGCTGCTTGGCGACGGCATCGAAGGTGGAAAACGCCACCAGCGCGCCAAAGAACAGCAGCACGCCGATGCGCGCGGTGTGGGTAGCCAGCGCGGGTGCAACGGCGGTCGTGTTCATTGGTGTGCGGCCATCATGCCGCGACCGCTGCCATGCCTTGCAGGAACGCATCCAGCGCTGTTCCGATGGCCTCGACCATGTAGCCGCCTTCCTGCACCACCACGGTAGGAATACCCAGGGTGCCTACGCGTTCACCGATTGCGCGATATGCATCCATGTCGAGCTTGAGCACGGTGATGGGGTCGTCCTTGTACGTGTCGAACCCGAGCGGCAACACCAGCGCGTCGGGTTGGTAAGCACGCAACGCATCCAGTGCGCGGTCCAGCGCAAACAGGAAGGTGTCGTTGCCGGAGCCGTGGGGGAGGGGAATATTGAGGTTGTAGCCTTCACCGGCGCCAAACCCGAGTTCGTTCGCATAGCCCGTGTAGAAGGGATAGTAGTGGGTGGGATCGGCATGCAGCGATACCGTCATCACATCGTTGCGCTGATAAAAGATGTTCTGCGTACCGTCGCCATGATGCGCATCCACATCGAGCACCGCCACCTTGGCGAACGTGCTGCGCAGGCGCTGCGCGGCGGCCGCGCTGTTGTTCAGATAGCAGAAGCCGCCTGCGCGATCGTAATGGGCGTGATGGCCGGAGGGGCGGCACAGGGCATAAGCCAGCGGGTTGCCGGCCGCGACGTAATCGGCGGCGGCCACGGCGGTGTGCGTGGCGCGCAAGGCCGAGTGCCACGTGTGCGGGCCAATGGGCACGGCGAGGTCGCTCAGGTAATAGCCGCTCTGCGCCACGATCGACGGCGACGGGCAGGGCGGGCGGCCCAGCGTTTCCACGCGGCCGCTGTAATGCGGATGCAGGTTGGGCAGCACCTCGATGCCGGGCGACAGGCCTTCGGCGGCAAGCGATTGCCAGCGGGCATAGGCGGTTTCGAAAAAGTCGAGGTAATGCGGGCTGTGCACGCCGTCCAGCGGCGCGCGGCCGAAGTCGGGTGGGGCCTCGATCGCAACGCCTCGGCGGGTAAGTGTGGCTTGCAGCGTTTCGGCACGTGCGGGCAGATCGGTGGGCGCGCAGATCTTGCCCAAGCGCATGAACTGCTGGGGCGAATGCAGCAATTGATCTTCGGAGAAAAACGCCTTCATGATGTCCTCGTAGGCAATGACACAACGCGCCGCAGCGCGTCGTTCGATATGGCAAGCGTAGCCTCAATAGCCATTGGCGCGCGTGGTGCGCGTATCGGGCATCTGGCCCGCGCGCACAAGGTTCAGATTGGCCAGCGTCTGGCGTGCGACGGCAGTGGCGGACGTGCGCGTGGCGATGTGCGGCGTGACCAGGATGCGCGGGTCGCGCCAGAACGCGTGATCCGTGGGGAGCGGCTCGACGTGCGTGGTATCGAGCGTAGCGGCGGCCAACTGGCCGGAGGCGAGCGCGGCCAGCAGGTCCGCTTCGACCAGATGCGCGCCCCGTCCGACGTTGATGAGGTGGCTACCGCGCGGCAATTGCGCAAACAGCGTTGTGTTGAGAAACCCGCGGGTCTCGTCGGTGAGGGGCAGCAAGCACACGAGGGTGTCGATACCATGCAAAAAATCAGGCAAGCCCGCTGCGCCATGATGACCCGTCACGCCTGCCGGCAGGCGATCCTTGGGCGAGCGGCTCCAGCCGTGCACGGCATACCCCAAGGTGGCCAATGCTTGCGCCACCGCCATGCCCAATCGGCCCAGGCCCGCGACGCCGACACGATGCTCGCCCGGCGGCACGATCGGGCTTTCGCGCCACAGCCCTTGCGCGCTATTGGCCACGTAATCCGGAAAGTGCCGATGCCGGTTGATCACGGCCCACGCCACGTAGGCGATCATGCCGGCGGTCATGTCCGTATCGACCGCGCGGCACACGGGCACATGCTCGGGCAGGGTGGCATCGGCGTAGATGTGATCCACGCCGGCGCCGATCGACTGGATGAGCTGCAGATTGGGCAAGGTGTTCAACAGACCTTGCGGCGGCTGCCAGCACACCGCCGCATCGATATCGGCGACGTCGCGCAGGTCATCGCGCACGCGCCAATCGATGCCGGGGCAGGCCGCTTCGAAGGCGGGCACCAGGTAGCGCATGTCGAGCGATTGGCTGAGGAGCGCCACGCAAGGTTGAGCGGCGCTCATGATGCCAACGCCAGTTTGGCGCGGCGTCCCGCGATGATGCTCGAAAAATCGGGCACCGCTTCGATCAGCTTGCGCGTGTACGGCTCGCGTGGATGGCGGATCACCTGCTCTGCCGTGCCGTGCTCGATGATGCAGCCCTTTTGCATGACGGCGATGTGATCGCACATTTGCGCCGCCACCCGCAGGTCGTGCGTGACGAAGATCATGCTGAGATTGAAGGTGTCGCGCACTTTGGCAAAGAGATCCAGCACCTGCGCCTGCACCGATACGTCCAGGGCCGATACGGGTTCGTCGGCCACGATCAGATCGGGCTCGACCGCCAGGGCACGCGCGATACCGATGCGCTGGCGTTGTCCGCCCGAAAATTCATGCGGGTAACGTTCGAGCGCATCGGCGCTCAGGCCCACCAGGGTGAGCAGCTCGGTTGCGCGCTTGAGGGCCTCGGCTGTGGGCACGCCTTGCGCCAGCGGGCCCGACATGATCGAGCGGCCCACCGTGTGGCGCGGATTGAGCGAGGCATGCGGATCCTGAAACACCATCTGGATGCGGCCGAACGACGCGCGCCGGCCCCGATCGTCGCGGCCCGCACCGGTATTCATGCCTTTGAACAGGATGCGGCCCGAGTCCAGCGGCAGCAGGCCCGCGATACAGCGGCCTACCGTCGATTTGCCGGAACCGGATTCGCCCACCAGGCCCAGCACTTCGCCGCGCTTGATCGTGAAGTTGACGTTGTTTACGGCATGTACCACGCGCGCCTTGCTGAACCAGCCGCCGCCCGAGGTGTAGGTCTTGTTCATTTCCTGCGCCTGCAGCAGCACCTGGGCATTGTCCGATTCGGCTCGTAAGGCGGGCGAGCCGTGCGGGATCGCGGCGATCAGGCGTTGGGTGTAGGGATGCTGCGGATCGCCCAGCACCGTATCCACATCGCCCGATTCGACCACTTCTCCCAACTGCATCACCGCGACTTCGTCGGCGATTTCGGACACCACGCCGAAGTCGTGGGTGATGAAGAGCACGGCCGTGCCGCGCTTGGTTTGCAGGTCGCGGATGAGCTTCAGAATTTGCGCCTGGGTGGTGACGTCCAGCGCGGTGGTGGGCTCGTCGGCAATCAGCAATGCGGGCTCGAGCATCAACGCGCACGCGATCATCACGCGCTGGCGCTGGCCGCCCGACAAGCGGAAAGGATAGCTTTCGGCGATGGCTTCGGGGTCGGGCAGGTGCACGTCGGTGAGGGCGGCAATGATGCGCGCCTGCTTCTCGGCCGGGCTCAACGTGATGTGGGCGTCGATGGCTTCGGCCAGTTGATCGCCGATGCGCATGACAGGATTCAGGGCCGACATGGGATCCTGAAAAATCATGCCGATGCGGTTGCCCCGCAGTTGACGCAACCCCACTTCATCGAGCTTGAGCAGATCCTGGCCTTGGAACAGGATCTGGCCGGCCACGGGTGCGACGTGCGGCACCGGCAGCAGGCCCATGACGGCATTGGCGATCATCGATTTGCCGGAGCCGCTTTCGCCCACGATGCACAGCGTGCGGCCAGGGGCGACGGAAAGCGTGGCTTCCTTCACGGCCAGTGGCCGGTCGGCACCGCGCGGCAGCTTGATGGACAAGCCCTGGATATCGAGCAGAGCCTCTTGGTTGACGGTCATGCGCGGCTCCTTGCATCGAGGCGGGTGTTCAAGCCATCGCTCAGGCCTTCGCCCACCAGATTGAGCGCCAGCACGGTAAGCAGGATCGCCAGGCCCGGGAATACGCTGATCCACCACGCTTGCCGCAACGAGGTGCGGGCCGCGCCGATCATGTAGCCCCAGCTCATCACGTTGGGATCGCCCAGGCCCATGAAACTCAAGGACGATTCGAGCAGGATGGCGGTGGCCACCATCAACGATCCCATCACCACGATGGGGGCGGCGGCGTTGGGCAGGATCTGCGTGATGATGATGCGCAGATTGGATTCGCCGGCCAGATGGGCGGCATGCACGAAGTCGCGATGCCGCAAGGTGAGGAACTCGCCACGCACCAGGCGTGCAACGGGCGGCCACGAAACCAATGCGATCGACGCCACGATGGAGCCCACGGAGGGTTGGAAGATCGCCACCAGCACGATGGCCAGCGCAAAGCTGGGAATAGCCTGAAAGAGCTCGGTAAAGCGCATCAGGCCGGTATCGACCCAGCCGCCGTAGTAACCGGCGACGGCGCCGATCGACACGCCCAGCAGCAGTCCCGCGAGGGTGGAGACCAGCCCGATCAGAAGCGAGATGCGCGCGCCCCACGCCAGGCCGACGCCAATGTCGCGGCCCATCGTATCGGTGCCGAACAGGAAGCCGGACGTTCCCATCGGCGGCATGAAGGGCCGTTGCACCATCGCCCAGGGATCGCTGCTCGACACGAACGGGGCGCACCCGGCGACGACGATGACGATGGCGATCAGCACGAGGCCGGCGACCGCACCTTTGTTGCGGCGAAAACGCCGCCAGAATCCATTGTTCATTGCAGTTCGATCCTCGGGTCGGCGAGCGTGTAGAGGAAGTCCGTGACCACGTTGAAGGCCACGGCCAGCGCGGCGGTGACCAGGAACGTGCCCAACAGCAGGTTGTAGTCGCGCTGCACCAGCGCATCGAACATCAGGCGGCCGATGCCGGGCCATGCAAATACGGTTTCGGCCAACACGGCGCCGCCCACCATGGCGCCGGCCTGGATGCCGGCCAGCGTGATCACGGGCAAGAGCGCATTGCGCAGGATGTGCCGGCGTTGAATGCGGCGGGGATGGACGCCTTTGGCGCGCGCCGTCTTGATGAAATCCATTTGCGCCACTTCGAGCATGGATGTGCGCGTCATGCGGGCATACACCGTCATGTAGAAAAGCGCCAAGGTGGCTGCGGGCAGCACGAGATGGTTGGCGATATCGGCTGCGCGTCTCAACCCGGTAAAGCCCGAGCCCACGGTTTCGTAGCCGAAGCCGGGAAACCATTCCAGCTTGACCGAAAACAGCAGCACCCCCATCAGCGCCAGCCAGAACAGCGGTGTGGCGTAGAACAGCATCGAGAACGTACTGACCAGACTGTCGACCCAGGTGCCGGCGCGCGCACTGGCCCAGGCGCCAAGCGCCACCCCCAAGGTGAGGGCGATGACGAAGGCGGTGAGCGTGAGCAGCAGCGTGGCGGGCAGGCGTTCGGCGATGAGATCCATCACGGGCCGCTGCTGCCGGTACGATTGCCCCGGATCCAGCTGGATCACGTGCCCCAGGTAGGTTGCCAGTTGCTGTGGCACGGGTTTATCGAGGCCGAAACGTTCGCGCAGTTGCTGCACGAAGATCTGATCCGAGGCGCCGGCTTCGCCCGCCATCACGGAGGCGGGATCGCCGGGCGCGGCGCGGATCAGCAGAAAATTGATTACCGCGATCAGCAGCAGCACACAGATGCCTTGCAGGATCCGGCGCAGCACGAACACGAGTCTTTTCATTGTGGTTCCCCTTGATGCGCGGCAGGCTGGCGGCCTGCCGGCGACCGGCGCACGATAGGCACCGGCCGCCTCGGCACACGCCTGGCGCAGGCGTGTGCCCTCTTGGCGTTACTCGATCGTGGCGCGGGCCAGACTGTCGTTCAAGCCGATACCCGAATTGACCAGGTTCTTGATGTTGCTGCGATAGATCGTCGGGAACTGCAGTTCCAGCAGCCAGGCCACCGGAACCTCGTCGACGATGATGCGCTGCACTTCTTCGTAGATCGCGCGGCGCTTTTCCGGATCGGGCTCACCCGCCCCGCGTTTGAAGAGATCGTCGACCTTCGGGTTGCTGTAGCCTTCGACGTTGTTCCAGGCCGAGCCTTTCTCGATCGAGGTGCTGAGGTAGTTGCGGCTCACGCCAAGCGCTGCATCGCCGTACTCGTACAGGTAAGTAAACGCCAGGTCGTAATCCCAGTTGGCCACTTTCTCGTTCCAGCCGGCCACGTCGGTGGCGACCAGATCGACCTTGATGCCGGCAGCGGCCAGGTTCTGGCGCACGATCTCGGCAAAGCGTTGCCAGGTCTCGCCGTAAGGCAGGGGCAACAGGCGCAACGTTTCGCCTTTGTAGCCGGCTTCGGCAGCGAGTTTCTTGGCGCGCGGGATGTCTTGCTTGTACTTGGTGACGTTATCCGTGTAATAACGCACGCTGCTGTTGAAGGGGCCGGTGGCCACTTTGCCGAATCCTTGCCAGGCGATATCGCGCATCGATTCGCGATTGAGCGCATACATGATCGCTTGCCGCATCTTCACGTCTTTCAGCACGCCGTTGCGGTTGTTGATCCACATGAACGAATGGGGACCGAAGAATTCCCAGCCCTTGGTGGTGATGGACACATTGGGCAGGGCTTTCAAGCGTTCGATATCGAAATACTCGACCGTGCCGCCCGGCAGTACATCGATCTTGCCCGATTCGAAGGCCGCGGCGCGCGAGGCAGCATCCGGAATGATGTGGAAGTACACCGTGTCTACATTCGGCAGTTGCTTGTCGTGGTATTGATCGTTGCGCACGAGGTGAATGAACGAGCCGCGGCGCCATTCCTTGAATTTATAGGGACCCGTGCCGACCGGGGTGTTGTTGGCCGGGTTGGTCATGAAGTCCGTGCCTTCGTAGATATGGCGCGGAATCATCGGCATGGTGCCGCTTTCGAAGAGGCCCATGAACGGGCCGAAGGGCTCTTTCAACGTGAACTCGACCGTGTGGTCGTCGAGCGCCTTGATGGTGCTCACGTACGCGAGGCTGGCGCGCAGGCGCGCATGGGTCTTGCGCAAGAACACATCGACGCTGAATACCACGTCTTGCGCGGTAAACGGCTTGCCGTCATGCCAAAGCACGCCTTCCTTGAGCTTGAACGTATAAACGGTGGCGCCTTCGTTCACGGTCCAGGAAGTTGCGAGGTTCGGCATCGGCTCGAGCTTCTCGTCGTACCGCAGCAGGCTTTCGTAGATGTTGCCCGACACCATCTGCGTGGGGCCGTTCTGGATGATGCCCAGCATCAGACCGGGAGGTTCAGGTTGAACGGCGATGTTCAGCACGCCTTTCTTGGAGGCTGCGGCCCATGTGGGCAATGCGGCGCTGACGCTCCACCAACCGGCGGTGGCGGCGCCGGCGATCATAAAGTCGCGACGGTTCATGAAATGCTCCTGGTGATGGATGGGGTGAGGCGAATCAACTGCGGAAGGACGTGGGCACGACGGGGTCGAGCAGGCGCAGCAAGGCGCGCCATTCACGCGAATCGGGATTGCCTTGCGCCAGGCGATTGCTCTCGCCGCTGGCGTATTGCCGGGCGGTGTGTTCGCTGACGGCTTCGCTGACCGGATGCACGGCCTGGCCGCTGCTCTGAATGGCCAGTTGCACGCGGCAGGCGCGATCCAGATTGAGCATGTAGATGAAGGCCTGCGATACCGAAAAGCCGGTGGTGAGCAACCCGTGGTTGCGCAGAATCATCACCGGGTGCTCGCCCAGATCGGCGACCAGTCGTTCACGCTCGCCGTGATCCAGGGCGATGCCTTCGTACTCGTGGTACGCCACGCGGTTGTAGAACTGCAGCGCCCATTGATTCACCGGTTGCAGACCGCACGCCAGCGACGACACGGCCACGCCCGCCACCGTGTGAGTGTGCAGCACGCAGGCGATATCGGGCCTGGCCATGTGGATGGCACTGTGAATGGTGAAGCCGGCAGGGTTGATGTCGTAGGGGGAATCTTGCAACGGCTGGCCGTCGAAGCCCACCTTGACCAGCGACGAGGCGGTGATGTCGCGAAAGAGATGGCCGTAGGGGTTGATGAGAAACGCGCCTTCCTCGCCATCCACGCGCGCCGAGATGTGGGTGTAGATGCTGTCGTCCATGCCGAAATGGGCGATGAGGCGATAGGCGGCGGCGAGATCCTGGCGGATTCGCCACTCGGTTTCCGTCATGTTGGGCGGGACGGCGACTGCGTGAGCACTGACCATGAAGAACGTCCTTCGTGTCGATAGCCGCGAGGCAGGAATAGCCTGCGAGTAGACCCATCATAAGTCGATCGTCAACTGTCGACAGTTAGCAGTACTACTGATATGCTCGTCCACAACGCGGTGCTATAAAGCGCGCCCAAGCGCTCGGGATCGGTCCGAAAAGCGCCGCGCAGAGACAGAGATTGTGTAAATGAATGCCATGACTAAAGCCGCCAGCGCCTTTGAATCCATCGACATGCCCGACTTGGTGGGCGTGGTCGAGGCGCGGCTCACGCAAGCCATCGTCGAAGGCCGGTTGCCGCAGGGCAGCCGAGTGGTCGAAGCCGAGATCGCGCGCCAGATGTCGATCAGCCGCGCCCCGGTCCGCGAAGCGGCCCGCCGGCTCGAGCGCCAGGGCATCCTGATCGCGCGTCCGCGGCGCGGATTCTTCGTGCGAGAAATCACCGTCAAGGAAATCGACGACCTGTTTCAGGTGCGCCTGAGCCTGGAGCTCACGGCGATCGAAGCGGCCTGCCGCAACGGCGACGCGGCCGGCTTCAAGCGGCTCGAGGCGCTGCTCGCGCGCATGGTGACCGAGGCGAACGATCTGCAGCAGCATGCCCGCATCGAACTGGATCTGAGTTTTCACACGATGCTGTGCGAACTCTCCGGCAACGATTACCTGCTGCGCCTGTTTTCCAGCACGCAAACCGAGATGCGGATGATCATCTCGCTGATCGATAACGTCTATCACGACCCGGAAAAGGTCGCGGGCACGCACGAACCCATTCTCGCGGCCCTCCTGGCGCGTGATGCGCCGGCCGCGATGGCGTGCATGAAAGTTCACCTGGACGATGCCTGGCAGCACGTTCGCAACCTGTTCGTGTCGCAGCATGGGACTGCGCCCGAACCCAAGAGGGGAGCACCACGCAGATGAAAGTCGTCTACAGCGACCGGCACGCCATCCATGACCCGCAATTCTTCGTCGTTCGCGGGCAAGTGCGCCGCAGCAACGAGCAGCCCGAACGCGCCGCCCGCCTGCTGGCGGCTGTCGAGCGTGACGGGCACAGCATCGTGGCTCCCGACGATTTCGGGGGCGGCCCCCGCGCTGCCGTGCATACGCCGCTGTATCTGCGCTTTCTTGAAACGGCTTACGCGCGCTGGCGCGAACTCGACGGTGCAGGCCCCGAAGTGGTCGGCAACGTGCATCCGTTTCCCGGCCAGCCCTATACCTATCCCGAGAGCATCGTCGGTCAGGCCGGGTTTCATCTAGGCGACATGGCCTGCCCGATCGGCGCGGGCACGTGGGAGGCCGCGGCCTTTGCAGCGCACACGGCATGTCATGCCGCGCAATTGGTGCTCGACGGCGAACGTGCCGCCTATGCGTTGTGCCGCCCGCCGGGGCATCATGCGTATCCGGATCGCGCCAATGGCTTTTGCTATCTGAACAATGCCGCGATCGCCGCGCAGTATCTGCGGGCCGCGCACGACCGTGTGGCGATCCTCGATATCGATGTGCATCACGGCAACGGCACCCAAGGCATTTTCTATCGTCGCGCCGATGTGCTCACCGTGTCGTTGCATGCCGACCCGCGCTACACCACGCCGTTCTTCGTCGGTCACGCCCACGAGTGCGGTGAGGGCGACGGTCTGGGCTACAACATCAACCGCCCGTTGGCATTGGGCACGGGCGACGCCGGTTATCTCGACGTGCTGCGCCAAAGCTGTGCCGATATCGCGGCGTTCGCACCGGGGGCCCTGGTCGTGTCGTTGGGTCTGGATGCGCATGAGCGCGATCCTTATAAAGGACTGGCCGTCACGACCCCCGGCTTCGCGACGTTGCTCGCCGAAATCGCGCGTCTTGGATTGCCGACGGTACTCGTGCAGGAAGGCGGGTATTTGTCGGACGATCTGGGGTTGAACCTGTCGAGCGCCTTGCGCGGTTTCGCGCTAGGCGCTTGAGGGCCGCCCGATGACGATCGATCATGCACCCGATGACGATGTGCTGAGCGCGCCGTCGCCCGATGTCGATCTCGATACGGCGCAGGCCCTGGCCCGGCGCCATTTCGGCATCGCGGGCGAACTCTCCCGCTTGAGCGGCGAGCGCGACCGCAACTTTCATGTGCGCACTGCGTGCGGCGCGGAGTATGTGCTCAAGTTTGCACATCCCGCAGAAGATGCGCGCATCGCGGACTTTCAAACACAGGCGCTGTTGCACGTGGCGCGCGTCGACCCCGATCTGCCGGTGCAGCGGGTGCTGCGCACGCGTGACGGGTTGCCGCAGGCCACGTTGAACGTTGACGATCCCCTGGCGCCGGTCGCGCAGACGGGGGCACCCGGCAGCACGCGCGTGTTGCGTCTCTTCAGCTATCTGCCCGGGTTGCCGTGGCCTGCCGCCGAGCGTTCCGTTGCTCAGCAGCACAATCTCGCGCGCATGCTCGCACGGCTGGACATCGCCCTGCGCGATTTCCGGCATCCAGCGGGCGACATGCATCTGCCGTGGGACATTCAACGTGCCGACGCCGTGGAACCGTTGCTCGGCGCGATCGCCGATCCCGACCGGCGTGCCCTGGCGGCGCGCAGCCTGGCGCGCTTCATCGATCATGCCAAGCCGGCGCTGCCGGGCCTGCGCACGCAGCCCATTCATAACGACATGAACATTCACAACGTGCTGGTGGCGCCCGATGCGCACGACACGATTGCGGGCATTCTCGATTTCGGCGATATGGTGCATGCCCCGCTGATCGACGATCTGGCGGTGGCCGCTGCGTATCAATTGACGCCGTCCGCCGATCCCGTGGCGGCGATCGCCGGATTCGTCGCGGCCTATCATGCCGTCAATCCGCTGGATGCGACCGAGGTCGACGTGCTGTTCGATCTGATGATGGCGCGCATGGTGATGGTGGTGGCCATCGGCGGCTGGCGCGCGGCGCGGTACCCCGAGAACGCCGACTATATTTTGCGCAACAACGCGATCTCGTGGCAGCGGCTGATCGCATGCGATGCGGTGCCTCGCGCGACGGCGCAGCGCGTCTTGCGCGCGGCGTGCAACCTGTCTTGATGGAGTTTTCACGCATGTCTCGCGATCCTGCTTCTTCTTCGTCTGCGTCCGCCCCGAGCTTGAGCGCACCTGCGTTCGATGCCGCAGGTGCCGCCCGCGTGGCGCATGGCGATCCCCATGCGGCCGAGATGGTGGCCCGGCGCAAGCGGCTGCTCGGCCCGGCCTATCGGTTGTTTTACGAGGAGCCCGTGCACCTGACGCGAGCGCGCGGCGTGTGGATGTATGACGCCCACGGCACGCCGTATCTGGATGCCTACAACAACGTGGCCTCGGTGGGGCATTGCCATCCCGCCGTGGTCGACGCACTGGCGCAGCAGGCCGCCATCCTCAACACGCACACGCGGTATCTGCACGACACCGTGCTCGATTACGCGCAAGCCTTGCTGGCCACGTATCCGCCCGAATTCGGCCACGTCATGTTTACGTGCACGGGCAGCGAAGCCAACGATCTGGCGTTGCGCATCGCGCAGGCGCACACCGGCGGCACCGGGCTCATCGTGACGCGGTTTGCCTATCACGGCGTCACGCTGTCGATTGCCCAGGCGTCGCCGTCGTTGGGTCAATACGTGACCCTGGGCGACAGCGTGCGCACGGTGGCGGCCCCCGATACTTACCGGCAAACGCCGGAAGCGGTGGGGCCCGCTCTCGCGCAGGGTGTGCGTGAGGCGATTGCCGATATGCGGGCGCGCGGCATTCGCCCCGCAGCGCTGCTGGTGGATACGATCTTTTCGAGCGACGGGGTGTACGCCGATCCCGCGGGCTTTTTGCGCGAGGCGGTCGATGCGATTCATGCGGCCGGCGGGCTTTTCATTGCGGACGAAGTGCAGGCGGGCCTGGGCCGCACGGGCGATGCGATGTGGGGCTTCATGCGGCATGACGTCAAGCCCGATCTGGCGACGATGGGCAAGCCGTTGGGCAACGGTCATCCGGTCGCCGGCGTGGCCGCACGGCCCGAGGTGCTCGAGGCGTTCGGCCGCACGGCACGCTACTTCAATACGTTCGGCGGCAATCCGGTATCGGCTGCCGTCGGGTTGGCCGTGCTCGATGTGGTCAAGCGCGAATCGCTGATGGCCAATGCTGCCGACGTGGGGCATTACATGCGCGGCCGATTGCGCGCGCTGGCCGCGCGGCACGATCTGATCGGCGATGTGCGCGGCGCCGGATTGTTCGTGGGCGTGGAGCTCGTGCAGGACCGCGCACAACGCACGCCGGCCACCGAGGCAGCCGCACGAGTGGTCAATGGTTTGCGGCAGCGTCACGTGCTCACCGGCACGGCCGGCATGCACGCCAATACCTTGAAGATCCGCCCGCCACTGACCTTCAGTTGCGCCGATACAGACGTACTGATCAGTGCGCTGGACGACGTGTTAACGTCGCTCTGATTCTGATCATCCCCCGTCCTCATGTCTGCCTTGCCTCCCCAGCTCATTATTTTCGATTGCGACGGTACGCTCATCGATAGCGAATTCATCGCCGCCCAAGCCCAGGAAAAACTGCTCAACAGCTACGGCGTGGCGATTACGTCCGAAGAGATCGGCCGCCGGTTCACCGGCTTCACCGATACCGATATGTGGGCGCAACTGGCGCGCGAACGCGGCACGCCGTTTCCCGATGACATGCGGGTGCGCTACGACACCACCCTCGAAGCCTTGTTTCGTTCGGATCTGCGCGCGATCGACGGCGTCACGCCATTGCTCGACGGCGTGGATGCGCTCGGCTTGGCGCGTTGCGTGGCCTCGAACAGTTCGCCCGAGCGATTGCGATTGACGCTGGGTATTCTGGGATTATGGGATCGGCTGGGCGCGCACGCCTACAGCTCACGTCTGGCGGCCGCGCCCAAGCCCGCGCCCGATGTGTTTTTCTACGCCGCCGCGCAGATGGGCGTCGCCGCCGAGCGGTGCGTGGTCGTGGAAGACAGCGTTGCCGGCGTGACGGGCGCACGTGCAGCCGGCATGCCGGTCATCGGTTTCGTGGGCGCGCGCCATTGCGAAGCGGGGCTCGATGCCGCGCTGCTTGCGGCCGGCGCGTATTGCACGGTGGATACGTTGAATGATGTGCTGGCGGAGATCACGCGGCTCGCCGCCGTGGATGCCACGCAGCCGGGCTAGCGGTCGAACGCACCGATCGCCTGGAACCACAGGTAATCCAGCGGCACCAGTACCGCGAACGTAACGGCCGCCATGATCAGGCACAGCACCATGCCGGCCCGCGCCGGCACCCGTCCCATGCCCATGGCCACCACGATGGGCGCAGCCTGAAACGGCAAGAGCGGTGTGGCGTAGCCGATTACCTGAATCATCAACGTGGTGAGAAGCGGAAACCCCGAGGCATCGGCCAGCGTGCCGGCAAGCGGCGTGTAAAGCGCCGGCAAGCCGTTGGCGGTGACGACCACGCCCAGCACGACCGAGATGCCGGTCATCGCCATGAAGTTGAAGAAGGGCTTGGCGGGATCGATCGGCACGATGCCGAGCACGGCCTCGCTCACACGCTCGCCCAGGCCGCTGGCGGCGACCATGGCAGCCAGCCCCAGAATGCCGGCCACGTAGATGCAGGTGCGAAAGTTGACCTGCGTCGCGAATTCGTCGCCGGTGACCGATCCGATGCGCGGCAGCAGGCAGATGCAGGCTGCCGCCAAACCGATCCACGCAGGCGAAATGCCATGCCAGCCGTCGGTAAGCCAGAAGGCGAGCGTGATCGCCAACAGCACGCACAGGCGTATTTCGGCGGTGCTGAAGGGCCGTGCCGGTTCGCGCTGCGGCGTGCGACGCGGCGGATCGCGAAACAACACGGCGATGCAGCCGACGAGCAGCACACCTTTGAGGACGCCCAGCACCGGCGTGTGCAGGAAGAGATAGGGCAAGTAGGCGAGTTGCAGCCCATAGGCGCTTTCGATGGCGCCGGCCATGACGAGGTTGGGGACATTGGCCGGCAGGATCGACGTCGATAGTTGATAGGTGCCGAAGCCCACGGCGAGCGCCATCCCGATGCGGCCGCGGCTGCCGGGCTCGAATCCGAGCCGGTCGGCCAGCACCATGACGATCGGCATCAGCAGTGCGATGCGGCCCATATTGGAGGGCATGAAATAGGCCAGCACATAGGTGAGCAACACCACGCCCACGGTCACCCGAAGATAGGAGCCTGCGAGATGCACCGAGAGCTTGCCTGCCGCGCGATCGGCAAGCCCGGATTTCTTCAGTGCGATGCCCATCACGTAGCCGCTCAGAATGAGCCAGAACGCAGCGGAAGAAAATCCGGAGAAGATCACATCGCGGCCGACCACATCGAAAATCGTGGCCACGGAAAAAAACAGCAGGGCCGTCAGATACTCCGGCAACCGGCCCGACGCCCACAGGGCGATCGTGGCGATGGTGAGTAAGGTGGCCATGGCCGGCAGGCTTTCGATCCACGCCAACATGCTGCAGTCCTTCAACCTCGAATGGGGATGGGCGAGTGTAGGTCAGCGGCGCACCGGCCGCCGGGGTTTACGCTCAGTCGACGATGAACAGCGTGGCGCCTACTGCCGTCGACGAGCGATGCGGTTCGGCATTGTCGGCCACCTGGTAGCTCATGCCCGGAGTGAGGGTGTAGGTGCGGCCGTCTTCGAGTTCGGTGTGCAGTTCGCCTTTGATGCACAACAGAATGTGGCCTTTGACGCACCAATGATCGGCCAGATAGCCCGGTGTGTATTCGACCATCCGCACGCGGATGCCGCCAAATGTGCAGGTGCGCCAATAAGCCATTCCGGTGTCGCCAGCGTGCTCGGTAGGCGTGATCTGCGACCAGTCGGTCGTGCCGAATGGAATGTCTGACATCTGCATGGTGTACGTTTCCCGGTGCGAAAAAGGCATCACATTCGCGGAGATTGGCGTGTGCGTCAAGCGCCGTCACGGGTTGCCATCTGGATGACGGTTCCAATCCGCCGCATTCGATCCATCGAAGTTCGACAATGCAGAACGGCATCCCGGGTGTACACGATTCGGTTGAGAACGCGCAACCGGGTGTAGTCAGAACGGCGTCACGCGTTGCAACGCTTGTGGGCGTACTCGGTCGTTTGCGGCATTATCGGGTGATGGACACTACACCTTCCGCAGTCGGCCCGATGGCGAAAGCGACAACCTGCTTCGTGTTGCTGGGTCCCATCCTTGCCGTACTCCCGATGATCGCGTCTGCGATCGGATCGGGCGAATGGGGCGCGGTGCCTCGCCTGGCGTTGATGGGCTATTTCCTGGGCGCCATCCCGGCTGTGCTGGCCGGCGGGGTCTTCGCCGGCACGTTGGCGGTGCTCAAGCGCCGCGGGTTTCTGCCGTCGATGGGCGGCGCGATGCTGGTGGGGGCCATTGCCGGCGTGGTGGGCGCTGCCGCCGTGACGGTCGTGATGATGGCACGGTTTGGTGGGCCCACGGGCGAGGGCGCCATCATGGGGCTCGTGCTGTTGATGCTGCCCGCCCTGTTTGCCGGTGCCCTGACTGCCATACCGGCCTGGATCGGCGTGCGTCGCAGCGCTTACTTCACCGATAACCCTTCCGCGGACGACGTGGACGCCGACGCGCGTGCTGTGGATGCGATCGCGGCCGGTATCTGGCGTCCGCCACCGCCGCCCGAACCCGGTCCGATCCCGCAACCTCGGCGGCGCACCGCGACGTCCGTGCGCGTGAACGATCCCGCGTCCGTTTGAGCGAATGAGGCGGCCGCTTTCAGTTGCGACCCGTCGCCCTGCAGGTGGCGGTTAGCGTCCCAGCATCTTTTTGACCAGCATTACGACTCCAAGAACGAGGCCGCCGGCCACGATGCCGAAAAGCGCATTGAGCAGGGTGGGTACGACGAATTGCACGACGGCGCCCATGCTGTCGGCGCCGCCCATCGAGGCGGTGATGCTTTCGATGGCGTGATGTACCGGTGGGATGCCGTGCGTGAGGATCGACCCGCCCACCATGAACATGGCGGCGGTCCCCACGATGGACAGCGTTTTCATCAGGTAAGGAGCGGCACCTACGATGCCGCGTCCGATACCGCGGGCGACCGAAGATGCTTTCGTCGTGAGATACAGACCCAGGTCGTCGAGTTTGACGATGCCGGCCACCAGGCCATATACGCCCACCGTCATCAACAGCGCGATGCCCGAGAGCACGATGGCCTGCTGCGAAAAAGGGGCGCCTGCCACGGCACCCAGAGTGATGGCGATGATCTCGCCCGAGAGAATGAAGTCGGTACGCACCGCCCCTTTGATCTTCGTCTTCTCGAATGCCACCATGTCGACTGCCGGATCTTGCAATGCCTGCGCCCGCTCGGCGTGCTTGTCGTCGTCTCGGTGCAGAAATTTATGCGCGACTTTTTCGAAGCCCTCATAGCAAAGGTAGGCACCGCCAACCATCAGCAATGGTGTGATGAGCCACGAGGCAAAGGCACTGATCAACAGGGCTGCGGGCACCAGGATCAGCTTGTTGATGAAAGACCCTTTGGCCACCGCCCAGACCACCGGAATCTCGCGGTTGACGGGCACTCCCGAGACTTGTTGCGCATTTAGCGCCAGATCGTCGCCAAGCACACCGGCGGTTTTCTTGACCGCCACTTTCGTCATGATCGAGACGTCGTCGAGCATCGTGGCGATGTCGTCGAAAAGTGCGAAAAAACTGCTGCCTGCCATGATGGGATCCCCGGGGGTTGGTCGTGCGTGGGCGCGAGTTTACGCCGTGTAGTGTTTCAAATAGGCCGCTGTACGGCTCTCGGTGTGATTGGCGATGAGGGTGGGGGCGCCGCAGGCGACGGTCGTGCCGCCCGCCTCACCTGCGCCCGGGCCGATATCGATGATCCAGTCGCTCTGCGCCGCGACGCGCATATCGTGTTCGACCACAATCACCGTGTTGCCCAGGTCCACCAGCCGCTGCAACTGCAGCATCAGGCGGTCGACGTCGGCCGGGTGCAGGCCGGTGGTGGGTTCATCCAGCACATACAACGATGCCCCGCGTTGCGGCCGTTGCAGTTCGGTGGCCAACTTGATGCGCTGGGCTTCGCCGCCCGAAAGCTCGGTGGCCGGTTGCCCAAGGCGCAAATAGCCGAGGCCGATATCGCGCAGCACATCCAGGGCGCGCATGACCTGCGGTTCGCCGGCAAAGAAGTCGCATGCGGCATCGACGGTCAAGGCCAGCACATCCGCGATGTTCTTGTTGCGCCAGATGATTTCCAGCGTTTGCGGGTTATAGCGCGTGCCGTGGCATGTGGAGCAGGGCGCATACACACTGGGCAGGAACAGCAGCTCGACGCTGACGAAGCCTTCGCCCTCGCAGGTGGGGCAGCGGCCTGCTGCCACGTTGAACGAAAAGCGGCCTGCGCTGTAGCGCCGCTTCTTCGCGGCGGGCGTGTCGGCGAACAGCTTGCGCACGTGATCGAAGAGGCCGGTGTAGGTGGCGAGGTTCGAGCGCGGCGTGCGCCCGATCGGCTTTTGATCCACGCGCACCAGGCGGCGGATGTCGTCCATGCCGCTTTCGATATGGCCCGACACGGTTTGCGGGCCCGCGGCGAACAAGGGATCGCGGTCTTCGTCGTCGTCGTTCTCGAGCGTGCGGCCCAGATGAGCGGCCACCAGTTCCGGCAGGGCCTGGCTCACCAACGACGATTTGCCGGACCCCGAGATACCGGTCACGGCGGTGAAACAGCCGAGCGGGAACGCTGCGGATTGTTTGTGCAGGTTATTGCGCGTCACATTGGCCAAGCGCAGCCATCCGGTGGGCGTGCGGGCGGCGTGCGCGATCGGCGCGTGCTCGGCGAATAGATGCCGCCGCGTTTGCGACGCCTCGATATCCGCCAGCCCTTGAGGCGGGCCGCTGTACAGCACGTACCCGCCGGCCTCGCCGGCTGCCGGGCCCACGTCCACAAGCCAATCGGCGCGCCGCATCGTTTCCAGATCGTGTTCGACCACGAAGAGCGAGTTGCCGTTGGCCTTCAATCGTTGCAGGGCCTCGAACAACGCTTCGCCATCCGCTGGATGCAGGCCGGCCGAGGGCTCGTCGAGCACGTACACCACGCCGAACAACTGCGACGCGAGTTGCGTGGCCAGACGCAGCCGTTGCAGTTCACCCGACGAGAGTGTTGGCGTGGCGCGATCGAGCGCCAGATAGCCCAGACCGAGATCGATCAAAGCGGCCAGACGGTCGAGCAGCTCCTGGGCCAGGCGTTGCGCGGCCAGCCGCTTTTCTTCGGACTGCACGGGTGTGCGCCGCACGTCAGGCGCGGCGGCATGCGCCGATCCGCCGGCGGCCACGCGTTTGTCGGTTGCCGCCTTGATATCGGCGCGGCTGAGCGTGGCCGAAGCGGTTTGGGCCGTGCGTTTCGCAGCGGCGCGCCCCGACGCGCCTTTGACCTTGGCGCTACGGTCGTCTTCAGACGCGGCCGGTTCGCCGCGCGCGATGGGGCGCAGCAGGTCGGCCAGACGCGCCATCGGCAACTGCAGGAATTCGCTGATGTCCAGACCCGCAAACGTGACCGACAAGGCTTCGCGCTTGAGCCGCTTGCCATGGCACTGCGGACAGTCGCTGGAAACCAGAAACTGCGACACGCGTTTTTTCATCAATGCGCTTTGCGACGTCGCGAACGTTTGCAGCACGTAACGCTTGGCGCCCGTAAACGTGCCTTGATAACTGGGGGCCAGTTTGCGCTTGAGCGCCGTGCGGGTTTCGGCCGGCGTGAACCCGGCGTAAACGGGTACGGTGGGTTGCTCGTCGGTGAATAGAATCCACTGGCGATCCTTCTTGGGCAGATCCTTCCACGGTGTATCGACGTCATAGCCGAGCGTGACCAGGATGTCGCGCAGGTTCTGGCCGTGCCATGCCGTGGGCCAGGCCGCCACGGCCCGTTCGCGGATGGTGAGGCTGGGATCGGGCACCATCGAGGCTTCGGTGGCGTCGTACACGCGGCCCAGGCCATGGCAGGTGGGGCAGGCACCCTGCACCGTGTTGGGCGAGAAGTCTTCGGCATACAGCATCGGCTGTTTCGCCGGATAGGTCCCCGTGCGTGAATACAGCATGCGCACCAGGCTCGACAGCGTGGTCACGCTGCCCACAGAGGACCGCGCGTTCGGGGTGCCACGTTGCTGCTGCAAGGCCACAGCGGGCGGCAAGCCTTCGATGCTGTCGACTTCGGGCGCACCCACCTGATCGATCAGGCGCCGTGCATAGGGCGCCACGGATTCGAAGTAACGGCGCTGCGCTTCGGCATACAGGGTGCCGAATGCCAGCGACGATTTGCCCGAACCCGATACGCCGGTGAACACCACCAACGCATCGCGTGGGATATCCACAGCGACGTTTTTCAGGTTGTGTTCGCGCGCACCCCGCACGGTGACGAAGCCCTCGCGGCTTTTTGCGTGGTGTTGCGGATGCGGTGCGGCAGGCTTGCTCACGACGCGGTCTCCCCGTTGATGATTGGCTAAGGGGCTGCCGATGCACGGCGCGTGCCCATCGCACGCCGCGTGTATTCCCCAATGACCCTCGCCCTGCGTTTGTCGATATTATTTGTTCATCCAGAATATTGGATCCATAGCGCCATACCGCTTCCCCTCTACAATCGATGTTGCGGGCAAGGGCCAAAGGTTGGCCTGCAGGCCTGGGGCGGCGCGGGCCGCTTCCTGAACGGCTGCACCGATATTTCCCGCCCGGCCACACCAATAAATAAGACGTCCACGAGACACGGAATCAACATGCCTGCCCTTCAGCCTGAAAGAGCCAGCCTGCGCATCAAGCGCAAAAGCCTACCTGAAACCCTGGCGGATTCCCTGCGCGAACGCATCCTTAACGGCGAGTTTCGCGAGGGCGATCAGCTGATTCAGGAAACCATCGCCGAAGAGTACGAAGTCAGCCGGATGCCGGTGCGCGAAGCCCTGCGGCAGCTCGAGGCGTCGGGTTTGATTCAATTGAAGGCGCACAAGGGTGCCGTGGTGACGTCGATCCCGCTGGCGCAGATCGAAGAGCTCTTCGAATTGCGGGCCCTGCTCGAATCCGACTTGCTGGGGCGTGCGATTCCGCATATGACCGAGGCCAGTCTGGCCGAGTCGGCCACGATCCTCAAGCAGCTTGAGGATGCCTATCACGCCAAGAATGTGGCCATGTGGGGTCAACTGAATTGGGCGTTCCACCGCAGCCTTTACCTCCCGGCCGGGCGTGTGCAGACCATGGCGGTCGTGCAGGGGATCAACCTGCAAACGGATCGCTATATTCGACTGCAGTTGCTGGTAACGGGCGACTTCGCCGATGCTGAAGGCGAGCACCGCGAAATCCTCAGGCTCTGTCACGCGGGTGATGTGCCGGCGGCCACGGCATTTCTCAACACCCATATCCTCACCGCGGCCGCACATCTGATCCAGGCGCTGGAAGCGCATCAGCAGGCGTAGCAGCTGCCCCACAGGTACCGAAACATGGGCATGCCGCGATAGGTGTGCCACTGACCAGTCGGGCATCCTCGGTCGCCCGGCTAGGGCAAACCCGTATTCAATGTATATTGGATCCAGGATAATGTGTCCCACATGAAACGCACCGCGACCTCGAGCGCCTCACCCCACGACGTCGTTGTCGTGGGTGCCGGCCTCATCGGCCTGGCCTGCGCACATGCGGCGCTGCGCGAGGGGCTGTCGGTGGCCATCATCGATCGAGATTTTGAGGGCGACCGGGCCTCGCACGGGAATGCCGGCGGCATCGCGGTCAGTGAAAGCACCCCGATTTCCGTACCGGGCCTGTATTTCAAGGCCGCCAAGTGGTTGATCGATCCGCTGGGGCCGTTGCGCCTGAGTCCGGCCCATTTGCCGCGCGCGCTGCCATGGTTTCTCGCCTTCAATCGGGTGAACCGGCCGCAGCACTATGCGGCCATCTCGCATGCGCTGGCCGCGTTGAACAATCGCGTTTATGACGATCTTTTGCCCGTGCTGGACGACCTTGGCATGCGGAACGCGCTCTACCGCCGCGGTGCGCTGACGGTGTACGAAACCGATGCGGCGTTTGCCGCCGACGCCCGCGAGTGGGCGTTCAAGCGCGAACTGGGCGTGCGCTGGCATGCGCTCGGGGTAGCCGATCTGCGCACGCTCGAGCCGGCCTTGGCGCCAGTGTTCAAGCACGCGGTGATGCTGGAGGATTGGGCGCACCTGAGCGATCCCCGAGCACTGGTTACGCAATGGCGTGCGCGCGTCGTGGCCTTGGGTGCCACCTTGATTCAGGGCGAGGCGGCACAGCTCGATGTGCTGGTGGGCGACGCACCTGCCGCCGTGCTCGCCGGCGGCCAGCGTGTTGCAGGCCGGCAGATTGTGGTGGCCGGCGGCGCATGGTCCGCCACGCTTGCACGCAGCCTGGGCGATCGCGTGCTGCTCGATAGCGAGCGCGGCTACAACACCACGTTGCCTGCGGCTACCGCCATGCTTGCGCGCGAAGTGATCTTCGCTGAGCGCAAGTTCGTGGCCACGCCGTTGGATATCGGCTTGCGTATCGGCGGCGCGGCCGAATTTGCCGGACTTCGTGCCCCACCCAACTATCGGCGCGCCGATGCGCTGTTGGCGTTGGGCCGCCGGTTCATTCCAGGGATGAACGAGCAGGGCGCTTCGCGTTGGATGGGGCACCGGCCCGCCACGCCGGATTCGCTGCCGGTGATTGGGCGCTCGCCTCGGGCCAACGCAGTGGTGTATGCCTTTGGCCATGGCCACCTGGGGCTGACGCAGTCGGCCACGACCGGGGCGCTCGTGGCGGACGTACTGATGCGCCGCACGCCCCGCGTCGACCTCGCGCCCTATGCCATATCCCGATTCTCACGATGACCGACGCCTCACCCGCAACGCCGTTCCTCGATGGACGACGTTTCCGATTCGATGTTTGCGCTTTTCTCATAGGACGATGCCATGAACGTTAACTGGAGCGGCGTGTTTCCCGCCGTCACGACCAAGATGAAGGCCGACGGCTCGCTGGATGAGGCGGCCATCAAAAAAGGCCTGCAACGCCTGCTCGACGGCGGTGTCGGCGGAGTAGTGATGATGGGGATGGTGGGCGAGAACGCCTCGCTCAGCCCGGAAGAAAAGCGCCGCGTGTTGACGATTGCACGCGACACCGTAGGCGGTCGTGTGCCCATCGTCTCAGGCTGCGCCGAGACGAGTACGGCAGCCGCGATGCAATTCGCGCGCGATGCCGAAGCGATCGGTATCGATGGGCTGATGGTGTTTCCCGGGCTCACCTATAAATCCGATGGCCGCGAAACGGTGGCCTTCTATCGCAGTGTGGCGCAGTCGACCAAGCTGGCGATCATGCTCTACAACAACCCGCGCGGCTATGGCGTCGATCTCACGCCTGCCTTGCTGGAAGAACTCAAAAGCGAACCCAACATCGTCTGCATCAAGGAAGAAACCTACGACACCACCCGCGTGACCGATCTGTTCAACCAATTCGGCGATCGCTTCATCGTGTTCTGCGGGGTGGACGACCTCGTGCTGGAAAGCGTGGCGCTGGGTGTGAAAGGGTGGGTGTCCGGCATGGCCAATGCGCTGCCTGAAGCGTCGGTCGAGTTGCTTAACCTGGCAGTGGCCGGAAAGTACGATGAGGCACGTAAGCTCTACCGCATTCTGACGCCGCTGTTCCACCTGGATACGCACGTCAAGCTCGTGCAGTACATCAAGCTGGCTGAGCAGGAATACGCCGGATTTTCCGAGACCGTGCGCGCGCCGCGCTTGCCGCTCGAAGGCGAGGAGCGGGCACGCGTGCTTGCGGTGATCAATAAAACGCAGGCGGATCTCGCGGCGCGCAGTCGCTGACCCGAGGCGCGCGACGGTGAGCCTGACGGCGCCGGTTGGAAGCAGCGGCGCTGAGTGGCGTCGTATTGCCTGAAACTGAAAACAGCGGCGCTGAGTGGCGTCGTGTTGCCTGAAACTGAAGCATCATTTCGGAGCAAAGATGGTCGACACGTTTTTCTGCATCGACGGACATACCTGCGGCAACCCCGTGCGTGTGGTGGCAGGGGGCGCACCGCGGCTCGAAGGCGCCGACATGATTGCGCGGCGCGCTCACTTCGAGCGCGAGTACGACTGGATCCGCACCGCGTTGATGTTCGAGCCGCGCGGCCACGACGTGATGTCGGGATCGATTCTGTATCCGCCCACTCGCGCCGACTGCGACGCCGCCATTTTGTTTATCGAAGTGAGCGGCTGCCTGCCCATGTGCGGGCACGGCACGATCGGCACGGTGACCGCCGCCATCGAGCACGGGCTGGTGCGCCCACGGGAGCCCGGTACGATCCGGCTCGATACACCCGCCGGTCTGGTGGTGGCGCGCTACAAGATGGACGGGCGTTTCGTGTCGTCGGTCACGCTCACCAACGTGGCCTCGTATCTGCACGATACCGACCTCGACGTGGAGGTGCCTGGTCTGGGGAACATCCGGTTCGATGTGGCCTACGGCGGCAATTTCTACGCCATCATCGAGCCGCAACCCGCGTACGTCGGTTTGCAGACGCTCACGCCCGCCGATATCCAGCGCCTGAGCCCCGAGATCCGCCGGCTTGCCAACGAGAAATACAGCTTCGTCCATCCCGAGCAACCCAGCATCAAGGGTCTGTCGCACGTGATGTGGACCGATCGCGCCACACTCCCCGAGGCCGATGCGCGCAACGCCGTTTTTTATGGCGACAAGGCCATCGATCGCTCGCCCTGCGGCACGGGTACGTCGGCAAGGCTGGCGCAACTGGTGGGCCGCGGCCGACTGGACATCGGCGTGCCGTTCGTGCACGAAAGCATTATTCATACGCTCTTTACCGGCACCGCGATCGAACGCACGACGGTCGGCGGGCGCGACGCCATCGTGCCCACCATCGAAGGATGGGCGCGCGTCACCGGGCACAACACGATCTTCGTCGACCCCCGCGATCCGCTCGCGATGGGCTTCGTCCTCAAATGATCGATCTCTCGCCTGCCGATATCGCGATGCGCGACGGGGCGCACGGCGACGCAGCTGCACTTGCGATGCGGGTGCTGATCCGGTCGGCCGCCGTGATGGGCGCTCCGCAACTGATCGACGTGAGCAGCGCGCATATCGACGGCTGCCTGTATCACGGGCAAGCCAGTCTCGATTTCGTCGATCGGCTCGTGGCGGGCCAAGGCCGCGTGGTGATTCCCACGACGCTCAATGTGGGCTCGATCGATCTGATTCATCCCGAGCTGTTTCGTGGCGACGACGCATTGCGCACCAACGGGCGGCGTCTGATGGAAGCGCATCTGGCGTTGGGCTGCGAATCGACGTTTACGTGCGCGCCTTATCAACTGGCGCATCGCCCTGTGCTCGGCCAACAGATCGCCTGGGCCGAATCGAACGCCATCGTGTTTGCCAATTCGGTGCTGGGCGCGCGCACCAATCGCTATGGCGATTTCCTCGACCTGTGCGCGGCCCTCACCGGCCGTGCGCCGCACTGCGGCTTGCATGTGACTGAAAACCGCTATGCCACAGTGCGCATCGATGTGTCCGGCATCGCGGTGGGACAAGCCGGTCGCGACATGCTGTACGCCGCGTTAGGCATGATCGTAGGCGCCCGCGCCGGCAGCCACGTCGCTGTCATCGTGGGGTTGCCGCTCGACACCACCGAGGACGAGTTGAAGGCACTGGGCGCGTCGGCCGCGTCCAGCGGCGCGGTCGGCTTGTTTCATGCCGTGGGCATCACGCCGGAAGCGCCTACCCTCGAGGTCGCGTGTGGCGGTCGCGCCCCGCGCACCGCATGGCAGGTCACGGCAGGCGATCTCGACGCGGTACGGCGCACGCTCAATACCGCCCAGGCCGGCGATCCGCTCGCGGCCGTGAGCGTTGGCACGCCCCATTTCTCCCTGGCCGAATTTGCAGCGCTCGAAGCGCTGCTGGGCGATGAGCCGACGCCATTGCGAACCGACTTTTACGTCAATACCAGCCGCTACATCCTTTGGGAGTTGGAGCAGGCGGGACGCGCAAGTGCATTGGCGCAGACAGGGGTGCAGATCGTGACCGATACCTGTACCTACATCACACCCATCATGAAACAGACGCGCGGCTTGGTGATGACCAACTCCGGCAAATGGGCGCACTACGCACCTGCCAATATCGGGGTCGAGGTGGCATACGGCAGTTTGCGCGAATGCGTGCGGTCGGCAGTGCTTGGGGAGGTCTGGTTCGATGCCGCGATCACCCACTGAATACGTGGCCACGACGATGGTCGCCGGCCATGGCCACGGGCCTGCCGCATCCATTGCGCCGCTCAGTTTCTGGGGCGGCTACGACGCCGCCACGGGATTGATCGTCGAGCAACGCCATCCGTCGTGCGGGCAATCGCTTGCCGGCCGCGTGATGGTGATGGCCACCGCCAAAGGTTCGAGTTCGAGCAGCAGCGTGTTGGCCGAAGCGATACGCAACGGGCAGGCGCCGGCTGCCGTGATCATGCGCGAGCGCGACATCATCGTCGCGCTCGGCTGCATCGTGGCCTCTGAGCTTTATGCGATCGACGTGCCGGTGGTCATTGTCGATGCGGCCGCATGGGATGCCATCGGCCAGGCGGGTGACGGCTGCGTGATCGCGGTCGACGCCGACAGCCGGGCCGCGCGGATCACGATCGATTTACCTTGAAGCAGGAGCGAAACGTGTCGAACATCACGGCTAGGCTCGAACGGCTGCCCTTCAGCGCCTTTCATTTCCGCATGCTCATCATGGGCGGGTTGGGCTTCGCGTTCGAAGCGCTGGACGCGGGCATCATCGCGTTCATCCTGCCGGTCATCCGCGAGCAGTGGGGAATGACCAGCCTGCAGACGGGGCTGGTGGCCAGCAGCACCTATATCGGCTTTCTGGTGGGCGCGTTGCTGTCGGGCCTCCTGGGCGACCGGTTTGGCCGGCGCGTGGTGATGATGTGGGCGCTCTTCATCTTCTGCGCGATGACGATGGCCAATGCCTTCGTGCATAACTGGCAGTTGTTCTTCTTCTTTCGTGTGCTGGCCGGCATCGGCATGGGGGCGGAAGGCGCCATCATCGCGCCGTATCTGTCCGAGTTCGTGGCGAGCCGCTACCGCGGCCGCTTTACCGGTGCGCTGGCGGGGTTCTTCTCGTTCGGCTTCGTGGCCGCAGCCTTGCTGGGCTATTTCATCATCCCCAATGGTGTCGATCACTGGCGCTGGGCATTGGTGATCACGGCGGTGCCCGTGGTGATTCTGCTGTGGTGGCGCCGTGCATTGCTCGAGTCGCCGCGCTGGCTGGATAACCAGGGCCGCCATCGCGAAGCCGATGCGGTGGTGAGCGCAATCGAGCGCGAGATCACCGATCGCGGCGTCACGCTCGAATCGGTGCCCGCATCGGCCGGACCGGGCGACGATGTGAGCAAACCCCGAGGATCTTTTCTGAGTAATCTGGGCGTGTTGTGGGCCAAGCCCCTGCGCCGTATTACCGCGATGACGTGGGTGTTCTGGCTATCGATCACGTTTTGCTCTTATGCATTCTTTACGTGGATCCCGGGCCTGCTCGTGCAGCAGGGCATGACGATCACGAAGAGCTTTTCGTACTCCATTGCAATCTACGTGGCGCAGATTCCGGGTTACTACTCCGCAGCCTACTTCAACGACAAGATCGGGCGGCGCGCCACCATCGTCACGTATATGTTTTTGGCATGCCTTTCGGCGATCGCATTGGTGTTCGTGAAAGAACCCATGTGGGTCATCGTGGCGAGCATTTGCCTGTCGTTTTCGATGAATGGCGTCAATGCCGGGCAGTACGCCTACACCCCCGAGCTGTATCCCACCGCCGTGCGCGCCACGGGCATGGGCGCGGCCTCGTCGTTTGCGCGCCTAGGCGCGATTGCATCGCCAACGCTGGTGGGCTTCATTTATCCGATCCTGGGCTTTGCCGGCGTGTTCGGCATGACCACGCTGGTGCTGTTGACCGGCGCGTTGGCGGTGCTGTTTTTCGGTGTGAACACCACCGGCCGCACCCTTGAAGACATCACCGGCGAGGGCGCCTCATCCGGCGCTGCCGCCGCACTTTCACCCTCCACTGCGCGGACCTCCCGATGAGCAACGATCTTTCGAATACCCTTGCCACCTTGGCCAAGACGCTCCAATCCGGCGCACCCGACGCGGCTTGGCCGGCGCTCGATCGCGCATTGGCCGCGACGTTTGGCCATACATTGTTTACCGTGCTGGCCTACGACGCGCATGCCCGGCTCATGTTGAGGCCGTATAGCAACCGTGCCGACATCAGCCCCACCGGCGGCGCTAAGCGCGTGACGCAAAGCGCGTGGGTCAAGCGCGTGCTGGAAGACGGCGAGCCCTATATCGGCTCGAACGCGGCGGATATCCGATCGGTATTTTCCGAGCATGCCTTGCTGATCGAGAAGGGGTGCGAGAGTGTGCTCAACATTCCGGTGCGCGCGGATGGCCATGTGGTGGGCGTGCTGAATCTGCTGGACGGCCCGGGCGCCTACGACACCGCCGATCTCGGCATTGCCGCGATCTTTGCGCAGTTGATGGCCGCGCCATTGCTTGCGGTGAAGGCGTCGATGCCGTCACCCGATGATCTGGGTGACGCGCTGGAAAGCGTGTAGCGACCGAGGCAACCGAGTCGCTCGCAACGGCGGGCGACCCACGATGCCCGGGCAGGCGTCGCGCCGTGCGCCAGCGCGACCGCGTGGCGGGTCAGTGCCCGCCACCCCCCAGATACGCCGCCACCACGGCCGGATCGTGCTTGAGTTTCTCGGCATCGCCATGCACCGAGATACGGCCGTTTTCCAGCACATAGCCGTAATCGGCCACGTTCAGCGCGGCAGCGGCAAACTGCTCCACCAGCAGCATCGTCACGCCTTCGCTCTTCAAGCGCGCGATGATGCGAAACACTTCTTCCACCAGGATCGGCGCCAGGCCCATCGACGGCTCGTCCAGCAGCACGAGATCGGGGTTCTGCATCACCGCGCGCGCCATCGCGAGCATCTGTTGCTCGCCGCCGGACAGGGTGCCGGCCAACTGCGTACGCCGTTCCTTCAAACGCGGAAACAGATCCATCGCCCGGTTCAGGTCGCCCGGCACGTCGCCACGCGCCCGTGCGCCGGTGAGACGCGGAAAGGCGCCCAACGTGAGGTTGTCCGTCACGGTCAGGGTGGGGAACACGCGCCGGCCTTCCGGCGAATGGGCCATGCCCAGGCGCGCGATGCGGTGCGACTCCAACCCGTCGATCCGTTTGCCGCTCAGGCTCACTTCGCCTGCGGTGGGGCGGATCATGCCCGAGATGGCGCGCATGGTGGTCGTCTTGCCGGCGCCGTTGGAGCCGATGAGGGTAACCACGCGTCCCTTGGGCACTTCGATATCGATGCCGTGCAGCACCTTGACCTTGCCGTAGCCTGCTTCCAGTTTCTTGATCGATAACATCGCAGATTTCCTTGATCAGACGGGCGCGCCGCCCAGATAGGCTTCGACGACTTTGGGATTGGCCTGCACTTCGGCGGGCCGGCCTTCGGCGATCTTCTGACCGAAGTCCAGGACCGAAACGGTATCGCATACGCCCATCACCACATCCATGTGATGCTCGATCAGGATGATCGTGAGATCGTGATCGCGCAGCTTGCGAATGATGGTGAGCAACTCGGCGATGTCGGGCGAAGTCAGGCCGGCTGCAGGTTCATCGAGCAGCAGGATCTTGGGGTCCAGTGCCAGTGCGCGGGCGATTTCGAGCAGGCGCTGTTTGCCGTACGGCAGGTTGCGGGCTTCTTCAGCCGCGACGTCTTCCAGGCCCACGAATTCGAGCAGTGCCAGCGCCCGTGCCCGCGCCCCGGCTTCTTCGTCCTTCCACCGCCTGGTGCGCAGCGCGATGCCGGCCAGACCCGTATTGAACGTGTGATGCAGCCCCACGAGCACGTTCTCGAGCGCGGTCATTTCGCCGAAGAGTTGCACGTTCTGGAACGTGCGTGCGACGCCGCTGGCCGCAATCTGCGCCGGTGCCAGACCCACCAACGATTTGTTGGCGAATTCGACCGTGCCGGCAGTCGGCACATAGATGCCGGTGAGCACGTTCATCATCGTGCTCTTGCCTGAGCCGTTCGGGCCGATCAAGCCGTGGATGGTGCCGCGGCGCACGATCAGGTCGACCTGGTTGAGCGCTTTCAGGCCGCCGAACTGCATCAGTACGCCGCGCGCCAGCAGCAATTCTTCTCCTGCCACGCGCTCGGTCTTGGCGATGACGGCCTCGTCTTCCGGCAGACGCTTCTTGACCGACAGCGCCGCGCGCTTGGTGGAAAAGAAGGTGTTGCGCACAAAGCCCACAATGCCATCGGGCAGGTAGTACACGACGAAGAGGATCATCACGCCGAAAATGCTCAACCGCCAATCGGTGACCGATTCGAGCCAGAACGAAAACAGCGCCAGCAGGATCGTGCCCACCACCGGGATCGCCATGCGCTGCGCCGTGGAACGGCCCTTCGAAATGGCGATGGCGGCGCCCACGGCGATCACGATGGCCACGGTGCTGGCGATCACGCGGAAGGTGCCGATATCGTCCAGCATCTTGGGCAGCAGCACGATGATGGAGGCGCCGAGGATGGCGCCGGTGCGCGTCTTGCGGCCGCCCATGATGATGGCCAGCAAGAACAGGATGGTGAGTTCGAAGTTGTACGTGTTGGGCGAGATGTACTGCTCGGAATAGGCGTACAGGCCGCCTGCGAGCCCGGCAAATCCCGCGCTGATCACGAAAGCGATCACTTTGTAGCGATAGACCGAGACGCCCATGCAATCGGAGGCGATGGGGCTGTCGCGCAGTGCTTCGAACGACCGGCCCAGATGCGATTTCAGTATCCGGTGCACGACGATCAGCGAGAGCACGAGCAGGATTGCCACCAGCCAGAAGTACTGCTGCTTGTCGAGCACGTAGCCTGCGATCGAAGGCTTGGCAATGCGGATGCCCATGGGCCCTTCGGTCAGAAACGTCATCTCGTTGATGAGAATCTGAATGATGGTGCCGAAGGCCAGCGTCACCATCGCCAGGTAAGGTCCGGTCACGCGCAACGCCGGCAGCGCCAGGATGGCGCCAAAGGCGGCCGCCACGAGGATGGCCGCAGGCAAGGTGAAATAGATCGGCACTTGCAGGTGAAAGAACAGCACGCCGGCCACATACGAGCCGATGCCGAACAGCCCGGCATGTCCCAGCGATACCTGCCCTGTGTAGCCCACCACGATGTCCAGCCCGAACAGCAGGATGGAATAGATCATGATGGTTTCGACGAGGTGCAGGTAGTAGGTGTTGGTGACCGCGACGGGGAAGAGCGCCAGGCACAGCAAGGCCACGGCGCCGAAAATCCAGGTACGTGTTTTCATACTCAAACCTTCTTGATAGCGGTCTTGCCGAACAGGCCGGCCGGTTTGAAGGTCAACACCAGCAGGAGCAGCACGAGTCCGGGCACGTCCTTGTAGCCGGTGGACAGATAGAAGCCGGTGGTGGTTTCGGCGATGCCGAGGATCAAGCCGCCCACCACGACACCCGTGCCGCTGGACAGCCCGCCGATGATCGCCACCGCAAACGCTTTCAAGCCCAGCACGGCGCCCATGGTGGCGCCGGTGAGCGTGAGCGGGGCGATGAGCACGCCGGCGAATGCGGCCGTCAACGACGACAGCGAATAGGAGAAGGTAATGACGAGGCCCGTGTTGATGCCCATCAGGCCCGCCGCGTCGCGGTCGTCAGACGTGGCGACGAACGCTTTGCCGTAGATGGATTTGCGGTTGAAGATTTCGACCAGCAGCATCATGCCCAGTGCACCCACCACGACGAGAATTTCCATCGGCAGCACGTTGGCACCGAACACGTCGATGGGCGATTCGGGCAGGGGCGAGGGAAAGCGCAGATCGTCGCGGCCCCAGACGTTTTCGGCGACGTTCTTGAAGATGATGCCCAGCGCGATCGTGGCCATGATCCAGCCGAACTCGGAACGCGTTTTCAACGCGGGCCGCACGCCGATGCGTTCGACGAAGGCACCTTGCAAGGCACCGAAGAGGCAGACCAGGGGGATCATCAGCCAGTAGTTCACGCCCATGCCCACCAGGGTGAGGCCCACCAGGGCGCCCAGCATGAGGGCGTCGCCTTGACCGAAGTTCAGGGTACCCGAGGTCGCGAACGTCAGCTGATAGCCGAAGGCGATGACGGCGTAGATCATGCCCAGCGCGATGCCGCTGTAGATGAGCTGTAGAAGAATCATGGAATTCCCGCGATAGAAAACCGGTCCCGCCCCGACGAAGCGGGGCGGGTCGTACGACTCAGGCTGCGGCGCGCATCACTTGGTGGTGACGGCTGCCGTCTCTTTCTTGCGGGCGGCACCGGCCGCCTTCTGATCTTCGGGGTAGGCGTAAACCACTTTGCCGCCCTTGACTTCGCCCATCACGACCATGTTGCCGGTGATGGCATCGTGGTCGTCCTTGGTGAAGGGTTTGTCGTACGTCATCACCACGCCGTCCACAGGCGTCTTGAGATCCTCGAGCGCTTCACGGATCTTCACGCCATCGGTCGAGCCGGCCTGCTTGATGGCGGCGGCCAGCAGGTAGATCGAGTCGTAGCCTTGGGCGGCCGACACCGGCGAATCGATGCGGTCGTTCTTGGGCTTGAACTTGGTCAGGTAGGCGTCGATGAACGCTTTGCGCTTGGGCGTGTTGGGATCTTGGATGAAGGTTTGCGGCATGCGCGCGCCTTCACCGTTGTTCCCGCTGTTGTCGATGTAGTTGGCCATCGACAGCGTCCAGCTGCCCACGATGGGCACCTTCCAGCCAAGCTTGGCCATGCCGTTGGCTATCTGGGCCAGTTCGGGGCCGATACCGTAGGTGAGCACCGCGTCTGCGCCGGCCGTTTTGGCTTTCAGCAGTTGCGGCGTCATGTCCACATCCTTGATGTTGAACTTCTCGACGGCGACGGCTTTCATCCCTTTCTTGTCGAGGGCTTTTTCCAGATCGTCACGACCCAGCTGACCGTAGTTGGTGGAGTCGGCCAGAATGGCGACTTTCTTGAAGCCGCGTTTGACCGCCTCATCCACGATCATCGGCGCCTGAATCGAATCGTGGGCGGCGTTGCGGAACACGTAGCTTTCTTTGAACTCGGGCGCATTGAATTGATGCGTGATCACGCTGCCCGTGGCGACGTTGTTGAAGACCGGGATCTTCGCGTCCTGGTAGAACCGTTGCGAGGCGAGCGCCACACCGGTGTTGATGTAGCCCACCGTGGCGACGACCTGCTCCTTGTTGATCAGCTCTTGCGAGATCTGGACGCCGCGTTCGTTCTTGGCTTCGTCGTCGCGTTCGACCAGTTGGATCTGCCGGCCGAGCACGCCGCCCGACTTGTTGATTTCTTCCGCCGCCAGACGCACGCCATCGCGCATGCTTACGCCCATGGAAGAAGACCCGCCGGTGTAGGGGCCGGTTACCCCGATTTTGATTGGCTCGGCGGCAAATGCGGCGCCAGCCGATATCGACAGCAGCAAGCTGGCCGTCAGCACTTTGAACTCGAATCTCATCATTGTCTCCGTTGTGTTTTGGACTGCTTTTGATGCGAGATTGGTCAAGCGAATGCGAATGCGACAAAACTGAAATAAGGTGAGGGAGCGTTCTCCATGAATCGTGCTTACCGGCACACATAATAGACACAGTATTTAACAGTCTCAATGTCGGAAACCCGCTCAGGGAAATCCCGTATGCTGTGCCGTAAAGCCTTTATCCATGCGGCTTTCGGGCCTGGGCGCTTACGTCATCCTTACGTTTGCCTGCGCTGTTTGCCGATCCTTCTTAAGAATGAGGTCCGTCTATGACATCCCCTAAGCTGCCCTCAACCTCGTCGCAGGCCGACATCATCGCGGCGCTTGACGTACAGCCGACCTTCAATGCGGCCGACGAAGCCGAGCGCCGCGTGGCGTTTCTGGCCAGCTACCTCGAACGCACCGGGTTGCGGGGCTATGTGCTGGGCATCAGCGGCGGCGTCGACTCGTCGACCGCCGGGCGCCTGGCGCAGCTGTCGGTGGAACGTCTGCGCGGCAAGGGTCATGACGCGACGTTTTATGCCATGCGCTTGCCCTATGGCAGCCAGCATGACGAGGAAGATGCGCAACTGGCCATGCGCTTCGTGGCGCCCGATCGCGCGCTTACCGTGGATATCAAGCCCGCTACCGATGCGCTGCGCCATGCGCTCAGCACCGACGCGGTGTATCGCGACGAGGCGCACCAGGATTTCGTGATCGGCAACGTGAAAGCACGCCAGCGGATGATTGCGCAGTACGCGATTGCCGGCGCACACGGTGCCTTGGTGATCGGTACCGATCATGCGGCCGAAGCGCTGATGGGGTTTTTCACCAAGCATGGCGACGGGGCGGCCGATGTGACACCGCTGGCCGGGTTGACCGAACGGCGGGTGCGCGCGTTGGCTCGGCATCTTGGTGCGCCTGCGGCGTTGATCGATAAGGTGCGCACTGCCGATCTCGAATCGTTGTCACCGCAGCGTGCCGACGAAGATGCCTTCGGGCTCCCCTATGACACCCTGGACGATTTTCTCGAGGGGCGAGAGGTGTCGCCCACGGCAGCCGAAACGATCGTGCGCGCCTATCGTGCCACTGCGCACAAGCGTGCGCTGCCGGTAAGCCCTGGCGAAAATCCTGCGATCTGAACGATGGAGGCCGATGCGCGCCCAAGCCATCGGCCCTGCGACGTCGATCGATATGGGTGCCGATCGATGAGAACGTTGATCGACACGCACCGAATCAATACAAGGCGTCGATCGGAAATACGCCGACCAACAGACGGACAGGTCGCTGTTCACTGGCTAGATGTAACTTAAATTTTCGAATTTACATTAAGTCTGACGTCTTTCGCCCGTTAATTCCTTACGTGGTGCTTGCGCAGTCGCAACGCGCGCGTCAAGTGTTCCAGGCTGCCGTGCATCGTGCGCGGGCCATGGCGAATACGGGTTTGCTGAGATGGTCATGTTCAAAAATTTGAGTATTCGCGCGATTCTGACGGCCGCGCTGGTCGCTTTCTTCGCCATCGTGCTGCTGATCGGCGCCGCCGGCTACAAGCTTCTGGACGGCAATCGTCATTCGATCGAACTGCTGCTGCAAAACAACCTGATGCGCACCGGCGCCGCCAACGGCATCGCCGCCGATCTGCTGCGTGCGCGCCTCGCGCTGATGAGCGCCGTGAACGAGCTCACGGCCAACAACCGCGCGGGCGCCGAGGCCGCTGCGAAGCGCATCCCGCCGTATGTGGTCAAGGCCAACCAGCAGGTTGACGCACTGAAGGCCAATCCCGATCTGGATCGCGAGGGCAAGCCGCTCTTCGACGAGATGCTGTCGGCCTACGAGATTTATCGCACGCAAGCATTCGAGCCGATCGTGGCTGCCGTGCAGGCGGGTGACAACGAAGCCGCAGGCCGGATCAATAACGAGAAGCTCGTGCCGCTGGGCAGCAAATTCACGCAGGCGATCGGTAAGTACACCGACTACACCGATCGCGTGGGCCAAGCCATTGCGCACGACACGTCGGACACGATCAGCCTCGCCATCAAGGCGATGGTGGGGGTGATGGCTGTGATGTTGGCGCTGCTGGTGGGCTTGTACGTGGTGTTTTCACGGGCGGTGTTTCGTCCGTTGACCGAAGCGGCGCGTTTGTTCGACAACATCGCTGCCGGCGATCTGACGCAGCGTGTGGTGCAACGCTCGACCAACGAAATCGGCCGCCTGTACGGTGCCGTGTCGCGCATGCAAAGCGGCCTGACGCACACCGTCACTACCGTGCGCAGCGGCGTGGACGAGATCCACACCGGCTCGCGTGAAATCTCGGCCGGCAATACCGACCTGTCGTCGCGCACCGAAGAGCAAGCGGCATCGCTGGAAGAAACGGCCGCCAGCATGGAAGAGTTGGCCGCAACGGTGAAACTCAATGCCGACAGTTCGCGTGAAGCCAGCGCGCTGGCCGTCGACGCCTCGCGCGTGGCGCAACGCGGCGGCGAAGTGGTGGGGCAGGTGGTGGGCACGATGCGCGCCATCTCGCAGAGCTCCAATCGCATTGCCGAGATCGTGAGCGTGATCGACGGGATCGCTTTTCAAACCAATATTCTGGCCTTGAACGCCGCCGTGGAAGCGGCACGGGCAGGCGAGCAAGGCAAGGGCTTTGCCGTGGTCGCAACCGAAGTGCGCTCATTGGCGCAGCGCAGCGCTCAGGCGGCCAAGGAAATCAAAACGTTGATCGATGAATCGGCCACCACGGTGTCGCTGGGATCGAACCAGGTCGAAGGTGCGGGCGCGACGATGCAGGAGATCGTGACGTCGGTTAAGCGTGTGGCCGATATCATTGCCGAAATCTCAGCGGCTTCCGCCGAGCAATCCGCCGGTATTCAGCAGGTGAATCAGGCCGTCTCGCAGATGGATTCGGTCACGCAGCAAAACGCCGCCCTGGTGGAAGAGGCTGCGGCATCGGCGGCTTCGCTGGAGCAGCAAGCCGAGCAGCTGCGCGCTGCGGTGGCCGTGTTCAAGCTCGCCGCCGACCATCAGGGATATCGCGGCGATGTCATGCAGCATGAGTCCCGGCCACTGGGTCTGGCGTTCGCCGGCGCGTGATCCCGCGCGGCACTGCAGTCTTGCTGCGGTGCCATCAAGGCTGGCGCTGATAGACCAGCAGCCGGCCTTTGTACGCCGGGACGTCGAGCAAAGCAGGCCGATCGAGATTTTCCTCGCGCAACCCGAAGCCGCCCGCGGCCATCTGCCGGCTGAAGGCGGCTCGATTGCCGCGGTTCGGATCGACGATCCAGATCTCGGCGGCCGGCGTGCTGTGCACGGCGATGAACGCCGCCAATGTGGCGTCGGCATCGCGCTCATACAGCAGGTCGCTGCCGATGATCAGATCGAACATGCCCGTGAGCGGCAACGCCCACGCCGTCACGTCGATCGGCAAGTCGGGCATTCCCGCCGGGCTCTCGGCGCGCCAGCGACCGTGCCGGTATTTCATCGGCGGCAGCGCGTTCAGCCGCAGGTTCTCCTGCAGAAAAGCGTTCGCCAGCGGGTGGCAGTCGCTGGCGGTGATATCGGCGCCACGACGGTGGGCCACGAGGCTGGCCAACGCCAGGCCGCACCCGATTTCCAGGATGCGTTCATCCGGAAGGACAGGGCGCACGGCCAGCCGGGCGGCCAGATGCGTGCCCGAAGGCCACGGCAATCCGAACAGGGGCCAGAATGCAGACGAAATGCCCATGCGTTCGGCATCGCCCAGGGGATCGGCAAATTGCTGCCGATCGCTCAATGAACGAATCGTGAGGTTGTCTACGCCCGCAACGGCGATGCTTTCGTGCTTGATGTCGTAGCCGGGCATCCGGGGGCACAGCGCAGGGTTGGCTACGCTGAAAAGAGGCAGAGTTACACAGTATCCGCTCGTATGGGAAAGCGCGTCGGTTTATCTCACAGAGCGCCAGTAGGAACACTGCATGAGATAACGCGCCAACGGCGCTTTTTCTTCTGTGTCGGTGTGTGATCGCGTGTTCCGGGATGGTATTGGCCAACGCCGGGGAAATCTCGGGCACGCGTGCCCCGGGCGGGCCAAATAACCGCACAGCGCTGCAAAAGACGGTAGTCAAAAGGATGAGGCGTCCCGCCAACGTATGAGGGGGCAGCCCGACGATCGCGGCTATGCTGGAAGGCCATGACCACAGCCAAACCTACTCCCGGTCAGGCATCGCGCTTTTTGGCGCAAGCCACCTTCGGAGCCACGCCCGCCACCCTCGATGCGGTGGTGGCGCAGGGCTATGCGCCGTGGCTTGATCGTCAGTTCGACCTGCCGCGCTCGCAGACGCATGTCGACTGGCTCGTGTCGATGAAGAAAAACACCGAAGCGTTCAAGGGCAATGGCGTGAATGCGCCGCTCGAAGCGACGCTGTGGCGGGCGATGATCGCGTCCGACGACGCCGTGCGGGTGCGTGTGGCCTTTGCCCTCTCCGAGATCTTCGTCGTCAACGTGGCCTCCATCACGGCGTCGTGGCCTTTGTTTGGCGCCGCGTCGTTCATGGATGTGCTGGCCGCCAACGCATTCGGCACGTATCGCGATCTGCTCGAAGGGGTGTCGCGCAATCTTTCGATGGCGTCGATGCTGACGTTTCGCGGTAACCGGCGCGCCGATCCGAAGACCGGGCGGCGACCGGATGAGAATTATGCGCGCGAAGTCATGCAGTTGTTCACGATCGGCCTTTACAAGCTCAAGCTCGACGGCACCCCGGAATTGCGTAACGGCAAACCCATCGAAACGTATTCGAATGCCGATGTGGAAGGGTTGGCGAAGGTATTTACCGGCTGGGATTTGAATGGCGCCGAGACGGATGTGTGGTTTCACACCCGGCCGATGGCGCTGACGCCGGCGCACCACGACATGAGCGAAAAGCGCTTTCTGGGGGCCGTTATCCCAGCGGGCACGGGCGGCCAGGATTCGCTGGCTCGTGCGCTGGACGTACTGAGCAATCATCCCAATGTGGGCCCGTTCATCAGCCGGCAACTCATTCAGCGCCTGGTCACCAGCAACCCACGTCCTGAGTACGTGGCGCGTGTAGCGGCGGTGTTCGCCAATGACGGGCATGGCGTTCGCGGCAGCATGCGTGCGGTGATCCGCGCCATCCTGCTCGACGACGATGCACGCCAACCCGATCTGCAATCGCCCACCTGGGGCAAGGTGCGCGAACCGATCGTGCGCTTTGCCGCTTGGGCGCGGGCCTTCGAAGCCACCTCGACCAACGGTCAATGGGAAATGCCCGACACCAGCGATCCCACGGTGCGCCTGGCGCAAAGCCCCATGCGCGCGCCGTCGGTGTTCAACTTCTTCCGGCCCACGTTTGCACCGCCCGCCAGTCCGGTCGCGGAACGCGGACTGGTGGCGCCCGAGCTGCAGATCACCGACGAAACCAGCGTGGCGGGCTATCTCAATTTCCTTTCGATCTATGTGGATCGCGGCTGGGAAGATGTGCAGACCCCTTACGCGCGCGAGGTGGCGATCGCTGGCGACGTGAGCGCGCTGGTCGATCGCGTGGTGCTGCTGCTGGCCGGCGACGCGTTCACGGCGGCCACGGCTGGTGCGATCAAGCAGGCCGTGAGCACCATCCCCGCTGCACGGCCGCAGGATCGGGTGCGTGCCGCCATCACGCTGGTTGCCGCAGCGCCCGAATACCTGATTCAAAAATAGGGAGCCGAACGATGCATCGACGATCCCGCCGCACGTTTCTCAAGCAAGCCACCGCCTTGGGGTTGACAGGCGTGGCGGCGCCGCTGGCACTCAATCTGAGCGCGATGAGCGAAGCGGCCGCACAGTCGGCGTCCGACTACAAAGCGATCGTTTGCGTGTTTTTGTATGGCGGCAACGATCCCTACAACACGCTCATTCCCTATGATGCCGAGCGCTTTGCCCGCTACGCGGCCTTGCGCACCGATATCGGTCTGGCGCGCGATGCGCTGGCCGCCACCGCCTTGCGCCCCAAAACGCCGCATGCCAGCGGTGAGTACGCGCTGGCGCCGTCGCTGGCCGCACTCAAGCCCTTGTTCGATGCCGGTCAACTGGCAGTGCAACTGAATACCGGGCCGCTGATCCAGCCCACCACCAAAGCGCAATACATCGCCGCCAGTGTGCCGCTGCCGCCCAAGCTCTTTTCGCATAACGATCAGCAGGCGTACTGGCAGGCGTTGGCGCAGGAAGGCTCGGCCACGGGGTGGGCTGGGCGATTATCCGATCTGTTTGCTGCCAACAACGGGGCGAGCACATTCACAGCGGTCACGGCAGGCGGCAGCACGCAATTGCTGGCCGGCCGCCATGTGGGCTCCTATCGCGTGACGCCGCAGGGCTCCACCCGCATCGAATTGTTGGGTCGCGATCTGTATGGATCGCCCGAATGCACCGCCTTGCTGCGCGAGCTGACGACGGCCTCGCGCACGCATCTACTGGAACATCAGCTCGCGCAAACCGTGACGCGATCGATCAAGGCGGACACGCAGTTGAGCGCCGCCCTCGAAGGGGTGAAAGCGCCTGGCACCTTTGAATCGCCGCTCGCGCGCCAGCTCGAAATCGTCGCGCGCATGATCGCTGCGCGGGACAAGTTGAGCGTGAAACGGCAGGTGTTTTTCGTGTCGCAGAATGGGTATGACAACCATGACGGCCTGCGCACCATTCATCCCGCGTTGTTGCGGGAATTGGGCGATGCGATGGCCGTGTTTCAGGGGTCGCTCGGTTCGCTTGGCGTGGCCGATCAGGTCACCACCTTCACCGCCTCGGAGTTCGGCCGCACGATTACTTCCAACGGCAATGGTTCGGACCACGGTTGGGGTGGGCATCATTTCATCATGGGGGGCGCCGTGCGCGGCGGGCGTTTTTATGGCGAGCATCCCGAGCTGAATATCGAAGGCCCGGGCTTCGTCGATCATGGCCGCATGTTGCCGTCCACATCGGTCGAACAATTGGCGAGCACGCTGGGCGCCTGGTTTGGCGCGTCGGCCGGCGATCTCGATACCGTGTTCCCGAACCTGCGTGGGTTTTCAGACAAGCGGCTGGCGTTCATCTGACCGACCGGCATGTGCCGGGCCGGCCATGGGCACGGCATGCCGGGCCCACGGGTTGAACGCGGGGAGTGAGGCGCTACGCGCGGCGGGCCAGCACCACGCCGCCGATGGCCAGCGCGAAACCGGCGATCTGCAGGGAGGTCAGCGTTTCGCCAAACAAAAAATACGCTTCGATCGCAGCCAACGGCGGCACGAGCAGCATGAGCGAGGTGGTGCGGGTGGCTTCGCCATGGCGCACCATCCAGATCAGCAAGGTGGCGCCGCCGAGCGACAGCACGCCTACCGACCACGCCAACGACGCCCACACGGCGGGATGGTTGTCCCAGTGCCAGGTGCCAACGGCGCTGAAGAGCACCAGTGCGACCAGGGCAGCCGCGCCATTCTGAATCGCGCCTGCGCTGCGCAGGTCACCCCCTGAAATCGACGATTTCTGGATCATCGTGCCGGCCGTGAGCGCGAAGATGCTGCCCACGGCCACCGCGACCGGCCAGGGTGCAAGCTCGCCCAAACCGGTCGCCGCGAGTTTGGGAATGATCACCAGGGCCACGCCCACGATGCCGATGCCCAGTCCAATCCAGGTGCGCAAGCTCAATCGGGCGCGCAGCCAGATCACGGCAACGAGCGCGGTCAAGAGGGGCTGTAATGCGCCGAGCAGCGCCATCACGCCGGCCGCCACGCCATGGGCGATCGACCACCATGCGCCGCTGAGATAAAGGCCGTTCATCAGCATGCCGGCGACGGCGTGCAGCAGGGCTTGCCGGCCAGTGGGCCACGGGATGCGGCGCGCGAGTACGGCAAAGCACAACGCCGTGAGTGCGAAGCGAAAGATCAGAAAAAGATTGGGGTCGGCATAGGGTGCCGCGGCGCGTGCGGCGATGAAGCCGGTCGACCAGATGACGACGAAAATGAGGGGGGCAAAGGTGAGCACAGCGTGATTGTAGGCTCAGGCGGCGCGGTTGCGCGGCAATCAGGCACCGCCCACCGGCGGTTGCCGGTGGGCGGTGGTCCGGACGCGTTCGGGGATCGACCCGAACGTTCGCTCAATGCGCCGCGCTCGACGCACGCTGTGCGTGTACCCGCTTAGACCAACGTCAGCGTGACGTCGATGTTGCCTTGGGTGGCGTTCGAGTACGGGCACACCACGTGGGCACGGTCGACGAGGCTCTGGGCCTGGGCGCGGTCCATGCCGGGCAACGAGATTTGCAGTTCAGCTTCGATGCCGAAACCGGTGGGGATGGGGCCGATGCCCACGACGCCGGTGATCGATACATCGGCGGGCAGCGTGATTTTTTCCTTGCCGGCCACAAACTTCAGCGCGCCCAGGAAGCATGCCGAGTAGCCCGCAGCAAACAGTTGCTCGGGATTGGTGCCTTCGCCACCGGCGCCGCCCAATTCTTTCGGGGTCGTCAGCTTGACGTCCAGATGGCTGTCGCTGGAGGTGGCACGGCCATCGCGCCCGCCCGTTGCAGTGGCGGTGGCGCGATAGGCAACTTTTTCGATAGACATGGATGATGCTCCTGAGGAAAAGGCTGGTAAGGCCGTTGGTTTTTGTGCGATTTAATCGTGCACGATTTAAAGGGTAGGCGGAGCGTTCGCGGTTTACACCGCTAAGCCGAAAAACGTTTAAAGCGAATTCATAAGGCGGCCGCCAGTCGGGTACGCAAGGCGGCCAATTGCGCGGTGATCTCAACCAGTTCGGCAGTCGAACAGCTCGTGGCGCACTGCACACCTTCCGGAATCGACTCGGCCCTCTGACGCAAGCGTTTGCCGGCTGCGGTCAACGACACGATCACTTGGCGCTCATCCTGCGCCGAACGCTCGCGGACGAGATGCCCGGCGGTTTCGAGACGCTTGAGCAGCGGCGTGAGGGTGGCCGAATCCAGAAAGAGCCTCGTGCCGATCTCCGACACCGTCAACCCATCCCCCTCCCACAGCACCAGCATCACCAGATACTGCGGATAAGTCAGGCCCAGATCGGTCAACAGCCCGCGATAGACTTTCGTCATCGCCAGCGTGGTCGAGTGCAGCGCAAAGCAGAGCTGGTTGTCCAGCAACAACTGCGGCGGGGTGGAGGAAGGTTTGCGCGAAGACATGACCGAATATTAGATCGTGCACGATCTAATTGCAAGCGATGTTTATGAATGTATTTTTTCGGTGACCGCCGTTGCGTGAGCGTCTGCGGCTCAGTTGATCGACGGGGTGCGATTCGCGGGCGCAGGCTCGGCCCAGGCGGCCCACAGCACGACCAGCACCGTCATCAGCGCCGGGCCGATGAAAAGGCCCACGAGACCGAAGGTCTTCGCTCCCCCCAGGATGCCGAAGAGCACCAGCAAAAAGGGCAGGCGCGTCGTGCTGCCGATCAGCATCGGCCGCACGAAATGCTCGGCGATGAACACCACCACGCAGCCCACCGCAAAGACGGCAATGGCCGCCACGGTGGCGCCGGCGCCAAAAAGCCAGAGTGCCACCGCCGCGAATACCAGCGGGGCGCAAAACGGCAGCATGGCGGCGATGGCGGTCACAAGCCCCAGCAGGGCGCCGTGCGGCACGCCCGCCACAACATAAGCGATACCGAGCAGCACGCCTTCGCCCAGACCGACCAGCACCAGGCCCGCCACCGTGCCGCGAACGGCATCGGCCATCCGACGCAACAGACTGGTGCCGGCAGCGCCGAACACCCGGCTGCTGGCGTCCAGCAGTTGCTGCCCCAATCGGGCGCCGCTGCGAAACACGAAAAACAACGTGAGCAACATGAAGCTGACGATGAGCAGCCCATGTACGACATGGCCGCCGATGCTGCGCGTGGCGGCGAGAAACGACACGCCGCGCAGACTTTGCGTCACTGGGGAATCGGCCAGCGGACCCGTCAGATTGTTTTGCCACCAGGCGGTGGCCTGTTCACCGCCCCAAGGGAGCCGCTGCAACAGATCGGGCACGGGGAATCCCTCGGCCATGACGCGATGGACCCAATGCGATAGCTCGCGCGCTTCGGCCGCAGCCTGCATGGCAACGAGCAAGAACGGGACGGCCAGCACCACCCCTACGCCCACCGCCATCAGCAACGCGAGCAGGGCGCGTTGCCGCGCCAGCAGCGGGCGGCGTTCGAGAAGATGCAGGAGCGGCCACAACGCGATGGCGATGACACCGGTCCAGATCAATGCGGGAATGAAGTCGCGCAGCGTCCAGATCGACACCGCCACGAGCGCTGTATAGAGTGCGGCACGTGCCTGCCGCTGGCGGCTGTTGGGGCCGGCAGTGGCGTCGTCGAACAAGGAATCGTGATCGGAGGGCATCTGCTCAGTCTACTGCGGGAACGCGGTTAAAAGCAGCGGCGCATGGGCCGCCGGTCGCGGCCGCATGCAACCGTTACGGCACCGGGGCGTGCTGGGTCTCGCTCACGCGATAACGCAGCCACACCGCACCGTCCGGTTGCGGTTCGGCCGAGCTGAGCGTCAGATAGGCGGGCTTCTTCCACGCCTGCATGGGGATCTCGAACGACCCCGGATGATCGCTTCGGCCATCGACCAGCGGCAGGATCAGTACGCTGACTTCGTCGACCAGTCCCGCATTGACGAACGCACCGCTCACGTGCGGGCCACCCTCGACGATCAGGCGCTCGGTGCCCAGTTCGCGTTGGAGCACATCGATCACGTGCGCCAGGTCGATCTCGCTTTTGCCGCCGAAAATGTACGACACCTGAATCGACTGCAGATAGGCGAGATAGTCGTCCGGCACGCCTTCGGTCAGCACTTCGACCACATGTGAGTCGAGGGCCGTATTCTTTTTCCAGGCGACCTTACCGTGCGGATCGATCGATACGGCATATTGATCGGCGTCTCGCACGGCGAAATGATCGGTACGAGGGATCGGTGCCTTGGCCAGGCCCTTCGGATAATCGTCGCCGTGGGCGATCTCCTGCATCGTGACGCGGCCGCAGATCCAGGCATCGCCTTTGAAATCCTTGGCCGTTTTTTCATACAGCTCGCCAGCCGCTTTTTTCAGCGGACGATCCCAGTTGTCGGTCAGGCTGCGACCGTCGAGCGCGGACATCATGTGGCAAATCACGTAAGGTTTCATGCGGGTTCCATGGCTGATGGGGCAGAGCACCTCAAGCGAGCAAGCTGGATGCCTATCGGGTATTTCGCACGCGCCGACGTCTCAAGCCGGCGCGTGCGAGAGTGTGCGGCGGCTGCGCAGCAGCGACACCACGAACAGGACGAATCCGCCCGCCGCCAATGCGGCGCCGATGTATCCGGTGGACGTCCAGCCCCAGCCGGCCTCGATGGCGCGTCCGCCCAGCCAGGCACCCAATGCGTTCGCGATATTGAACGCCGAATGATTGAGCGATGCCGCCAGCGTTTGCGCGTCGGCCGCCACGTCCATCAGGCGAATCTGCAGTGCAGGCACCAGCGCCACGCCGGTGCCGATCAGCAGGATGCTCAGGAACGCCGACCAGGGTTGCGTGGCCATCAGGGGAAAGAGCGCCAGCACCAGTACGCTCCACACCAATACGCCACCGATGGTGGCCGTGAGCGCGCGATCCGCCAGCGCACCGCCCACGATATTGCCGACGATCATGCCCAATCCAAACACGGCCAACGCGATCGGCACGGCATGGGTCGACAGACCCGTCACTTCGGTCAGCGTGGGCGCGATATAGCTGAATACGGCAAACAAGCCGCCGAATCCGACGGCCCCGATACCCAGCGTGAGCCAGACCTGTTCGCGCTTGAGGGCACCCAATTCGGCGAGGGGACTGCTCGATGAGCCGGCCGCTGCAGCGGGAAGAAAGCGATGCAGCAGCACCAATGTGAGCACGGCGATGCCGCCGACGGCGGCGAACGCATAGCGCCAGCCCAGCCATTGCCCCAGGCCCGTCGCGAGCGGGTTGCCGATCAATGCCGCGACCGTGAGCCCCAGCATGACGCGGCCGATCGCCTGCCCCCGCTTGTTGGGCGCCACCATCGAGGCGGCAACCAGGGCGGCGACGCCGAAGTACGCGCCGTGCGGCAAACCTGCAATGAAGCGGAACGCCATCAGGCTGTCGTAACCCGGGGCCAGTGCGCTGGCAAAGTTGCCCAGTGCAAACAAGGTCATCAAGGCAAAGAGCAGGGCGCGACGCGACCAGCGTGCGGCAATGACCGCGATCAGCGGCGCGCCGACGACCACGCCGATGGCATAGGCGCTGATGAGATGTCCCACCTCGGGGGCGGAGACCTGAAGATTTGCCGCCACATCGGGCAGCAGGCCCATGATGGCGAATTCGCCGGTGCCAATGCCAAAGCCGCCGACGGCCAAGGCCAATGCGGCCCAGCGGGTGGAGGGTGCAGATGAAGTCATGTGTGGGGCTGCTGCGCGTATGCCGTTTTCCGGGTCTTCTGGCAGCAGCCGCACAGTGTAACGTTCGCGCCTTGCAGGCAATTGAACGCGCGCCGTGCCGGCGCCCGGCCGGCGTCCGGCTGCTGCGCCGCCGTACGTCTTGCGCGCAACGGCGAGTGCCGCTTTGCCAAGGCTTGGCATGCACGCGAATGCACTACACTCGACCATCGATTCCCTTCATTTTTTTGAGACGTTCGACGCATGACGACCCCGCTCGCGCGCGAAATGCGCATCCTCAATCGCATCACCGCCATCCCCGCTTTGCTGAAAGTGGTCAGCACCCTGACGGGGATCCGCTTCGTCACCATCACGCGCTGGGACGGCGCGGCCTGGGCCGCGTGTGCCATTCATGACGGTGCTGCCGTCGCCCTCGAGGGCAGCGGCGAACTCGATGCCGTCACCGCCATCAGCACGCATGTGCGGGCCATGGGCGTGGCGCTCTACGCCTGGGAGCCGCAGGATGCATCGAGCGGTGCCCCGTTTACGGCGCCCGGTTTCAAGAATTTCTTTGCGGTGCCGATTCACCGCAAGGACGGCAGTTTCTTCGGCGCCCTGTGCGGGCTCGATCGCCGGGCATCGCGCGAAGCCAATCCGGCCTCGCAAGAGGCGCTGGGCGTGTTTGCCGATCTGATCGGTGCGCAACTCGAAGCGGAGCAACGCCACGAAGACGGCGTCAATGCACTGACCGCGAAAAACAACGAGGCGCGTCAGCGGGATCGCTTCATCGGCATGCTGGGACACGATCTGCGCAATCCCTTGCACGCCACGTTGGCAGCCGTTGAAATGCTGCAGCGTAAGCAGATGGAACCCAAGGCCTACAACCTGGCCAAAATGGTCGAGACCAGCACGTTGCGGATGTCCAAGCTCGTCGAAGACCTGCTCGATTTCGCGCGCGGCCAACTCACCGGCGGCATTCCGGTGCGATTGGAACGCCATCACGATCTGCGTTTCGAACTCGAGAATATCGTTCAGGAACTGCGCAACGCCAATCCCGAACGCACGATTGTGGCCGAGATCGCCGACTGCGGGCATGTGGTGGCCGACAAGGCACGGTTGGCGCAGTTGGCCTCCAATCTGTTGGGCAACGCGATTCAGCACGGCGCACCGGATGAGCCGGTGGGGATCCGCGTCGAGTGCAGCAACGGCACCTTTGTGCTGTCGGTGTCGAATTCCGGTCCGCAGATCGCGCCTGAAGTGCTGCGAAACCTTTTCACGCCTTATTTCCGTTCCAGTGAAGAGGACACAGGCCGCCGCATGGGACACGGCCTTGGGCTGTACATCTGCGCCGAAATCGCCAAGGCGCATGGCGGCACGTTGGTGGCTTCGTCCTTACCGGATGGCGGGACAACGGTGACGTTGACGTTTCCCGAGCAGCCTGCGGCGCAAGCTGCGGCCGCCTGATCGAAGACGCCGACGGCGCATGAACAACGGCCGCATCTGCGGCCGTTTGTTTGTGTACGCGACGCCCAAAAAATGGGCAGTTTCGTGCCCGATATATGCCCTACACGCCGGTATGCCCTTCGAACACGATGCGCACCCGGCGCGCCAGATCGGTCTGGCGGTAGGGCTTGTGCAGCACGTCGAAACGTTCGCCTGCCGCGTCGGTACGCTCGATCGACTCATCGGCGTAACCCGTGGTCAACAGCACTTTGATTTCCGGATGGCGCTTGATCGCCTCGCGCGCCAGCATCACGCCGTTCATATTGCCCGGCATGATGACGTCGGAAAACAGCAGATCCACGCCACCCAACACCGCCATCTTTGCCAGCGCATCGCCTGGGCTGTACGACACATGCACGGTGTAGCCCGCTTCTTCGAGCATGGCTTGCGCCAGATCGGCCACTTCGGGACGGTCGTCGACCACCATCACCGTTTCCGCACCGGGTTGATCGATTGCCCGCGGGGCAACGGGTGCGGCTTCGATGGCGCCTTCGGCGACGGGAAAGTACAACGCGATCGTGGTGCCGGCGCCTGGCTCGGAAGCCACGGTAACGGTGCCACAGGATTGCTTGGCAAAGCCGTACACCATCGACAGGCCCAAGCCGGTGCCCTGGCCTTCTTCTTTCGTCGAGAAAAACGGGTCGAGCACGCGGCCGATAATGTCGGGATCGATGCCGGATCCGTTATCGGTGATTGAAAGCTGCACATAGCGCCCCTGGCGCAGATCGTTGATGCCGTCGCTTGCCTCGTCGATCACGCAGGTGGCCGTGGCAATCTCCACCCGCCGCGCCCCGCGTCCGGCAAGGGCATCGCGCGAATTGGCCAGCACGTTGAGCAACGCCACTTCGATCTGCGTGGGATCCAGCTTCGCATTGGGCAAGTCGGGCTCGCGCGCAACGATCAACTCGACGTCGGCGCCCACCGTGCGCTGCATCAGATCCGACATTTTCTCCAGCACGGCATTCAGGTTTACCGTGCGGCCATCCAGGCGTTGCTTGCGCGAGAAGGCCAGCAACTGCTGCGTGAGCGTGGAGGCACGGGATACCGCTTGCTTCACACTATCGATGGTCTGCTGCGTGCGCTCGGGCGTGAAAGGGCGGCGCGTGCCCTTGAGGGACATTTCCATCAGGTCCAGGTGGCCCACCATCACTTGCAGCAGATTGTTGAAGTCGTGCGCGATACCGCCGGTGAGCTGGCCCAACGCTTCCATTTTCTGCGCCTGGCGCAGCGCATCCTCGGCATCGCGCCGCCGGCTCACGTCCAGCTGCGACGCGAAAAAATAGATCAACTCGCCCGAAGGCGCGTACACAGGCGAGATGAACAGGGCGTTCCAGAATGTGGATCCGTCCTTGCGGTAGTTCAGGATCTCGGTCGCCATCTCGCGGTTTTCCGACAGCGCCGATCGAATCACCTGCACGCTGCGCCGATCGGTTTCGGGCCCCTGCAGGAAACGGCAGTTGCGTCCGATCACCTCATGCTCGCTGTATCCGGTCATTTCCAGAAACGCGTCATTGGCGAAAATGATGGGATAGTCGACCTGCCGCGCGTCCACGATGGTCATGGGCATGCGGGTTTTTTCAACGGCGGCGAAAAAAACGCCATCCCGGTGGGCGCTCATATCCGCCAAAGCAGCGTGGTGAGCCGCGACGTCGTCGCGGAGGATATCGTCAGGACTCATGGGAAACCGGCGGAAAACAATGCATTTATAACGTCTCGCAAATAGCAAGTTTCACGCCTGAAGGCGCGCCGCCGGGCGCGCGCTGCGGCGCGCTACGGCACGTTGCGCCGCGCGGTGGCGGCGCAACCGGCAGAGGCGGCAACGATGCAGCCGATCGCGCCCCATTGTGTGGCACTGAGCTGCTCGTGCAAGACCACCAGACCGGCCAGCGCGCCCATGGCCGGCTCCAGGCTCAGCAATACCCCGAACGTCTTGCGCGGCAAGTGCCGCAGCGCCACCATCTCCAGCGAGTACGGGATGGCGCTCGACAACACGCCCACGGCGATGCCGCTCACGATCAATGCCGGTGTCAGCAAGGCGCTGCCCGCCTCGGCCACCCCGAACGGCAGCGCCACCAATGCCGCCACGGTCAACCCCAGCGAAGTGGCCTGGCCGCCGTGCATGTGCCCCGCCCGCTTGCCGAAGATGATGTAGAACGCCCAGCAGACGCCGGCGCCCAAGGCATAGGCCACGCCGGTGGGGTCGAGCGTGTCCATGCTCTGCCCGGAGGGGATGAGGAGCAGCAGGCCGCCCAACGCCAGCGCGATCCAGACGAAATCGAGTGCACGGCGCGAGGCCAGCAGCGCCAGCGTGAGGGGCCCGGTGAATTCGAGCGCGATCGCGATGCCGAGCGGCAACGTGCGCAACGACATATAAAACAGCAGGTTGAGGCAGGCCAACGTGATGCCGTACAGCACGACGCGGCCGGCATCGGCGCGCGAAAGCGGCATCCGCCAGGGCCGCCAGATCACGAGCAGAATCAGGGCGGCGACGGTAATGCGATAGGCCGTCGTCCCTTGTGCGCCGACGGCAGGAAACAAGGTTTTGCCGAACGAGGTGCCAATGCACAGCGACGCCATCGAACCGATCAGCGCAAGGATGGGCAACCACAACGGTTTGGCAGTGGGGGCGGAAGAAGCGGGGGAAGCGGAGGTCATCGGACAACAACAGGGAAGGATTGCTGCGCCCTGCTCGGGGGCAGCGCGCCGAGCATTGTAGTGGGTGCGACCGGTCCGGTTGTAGGCCGGTGAGTTGTCAGTCATGTGAAAGAGTGCGCTACAGTGCTGCGGTCTTCCACTTACGAGAATGCGGATCATGAACGGCGCTGACAGCCTATGCGACACCTTGCTCGCCAATGACGTCGATGTGTGTTTTGCCAACCCCGGCACCTCCGAAATGCACTTTGTGGCCGCGTTGGATCGCAAGCCGCGACTGCGTTGCGTGCTGGGGCTGTTCGAAGGCGTGGTGACGGGCGCCGCCGATGGCTATGCGCGCATGGCCGATCGGCCTGCGGCCACGCTGCTGCATCTGGGGCCCGGGTTGGGCAACGGTCTGGCCAATCTGCACAATGCCAAACGGGCGCGTACCCCGGTGGTCAATATCGTGGGCGATCACGCAACCTATCACGTGGGCTTCGATGCGCCGCTCACCAGCGACATCGAGGGCGTGGCCCGGCCGATGTCGCACTGGGTCAAGCGCAGCGAACATGCCACCGCGATCGGCCGGGACGCGGCTGACGCGATTGCCACCGCCCGCCGGGCGCCAGGCAATATCGCCACGCTGATCCTGCCGGCCGATACGGCCTGGACGGAATTGTCGGCGGCGCAGGCCGCGCCCGTGATGGCCCAAGTGCCCGACGCGCCCAAGACGACCCCCGACTGCGTGCGGGCTGCTGCCGCGGCGATTCGCTCGGGCGAATCGACCACGCTGATGCTGGGAGGCGCGGCGTTGCGCGAAGACGCGTTGGAAATCGCCGGACGCATCGCCCAGGCGACCGGCGTCCGGTTGATCAGCGAGACGTCGAACAAGCGGGTGTCGCGTGGGGGCGCACGTACCCCCGTGGGCCGGCTGCCTTACCCCATCGACCTGGCGCTGAAAATGCTCTCGGAGGTGCGTCATCTGGTGCTGGTGGGCGCGGCTGATCCTGTGGCTTTTTTCGCCTATCCCGGCAAGCCCAGCCGCATCATGCCGGAGACGGGCGAGGTCGTGACCTTGGCCACGCCCGATCAGGATCTGGTGCAGGCGCTGTCGTGGTTGGCCGATGAATTGGGTATTGCCGCCACGGCACCCCGGCTGCAGAGTGTGGCCGAACTGCCGCCGCTGCCCGCCGATGGCAAGCTGGACGGGCCCGCCATCAATCGCATCGTGGCGCGCTTGTTGCCCGAGAACGCCATCGTCTGCGACGAATCGATCACCCAAGGCCGCGAGTTTGCCCAGCTGGCCGAAGCGTCGGCTCCGCACGATTGGCTGCAACTCACGGGCGGCGCCATCGGTATCGGCTTGCCGCTCTCCACCGGCGCGGCCGTCGCCTGCCCGGATCGCAAGGTCGTCACCCTGCAAGCAGACGGCAGCGGCATGTATACGCTGCAGGCGCTGTGGACGCAGGCGCGCGAAGGCCTGAACTGCCTGACGGTGATCCTCGCCAATCGCACCTACGCCACTTTGCACGGTGAAATGATCAAAGTGGGCGTGACCGAACCTGGCCACAACGCGCGCCGCATGCTGGATCTGAACGCGCCGCCGCTGGATTGGGTGGCGTTGTCGAAAGGCATGGGCGTAGAGGCGGTGAGCGTCGATTCGACGGGTGACTTCATCCGGGCCTTCGAAGCCGGGCTCAATCACAAGGGCCCGTTCGTGATCGAAGCGCTGATTTAAGCGCCAGTCGAACGAGATGACGGTCGACGCGTTGCTGCGTCGACCGTCATTTGCATTTGATTGCCGTCTGCGCTCAAGTGGCGGGCACGGTCAAGCGCCGCTTACGTTCAGGCGGCGAATTGCGCCACCGCCGCGCGCAATGCGGGTGCGATGCGCTCGCGCAGCAAGGCCTCAGGGAGCAGTGCCGCGGGGCCGCCGCAACTGATGACGAAGCGCTCCTCGCCGGTGGGCGAGGCAAAGGGAGTGGCCACCGCATTGATGTCCGACTGCCATTCGCCGATGGCAAAGCAGCAGCCGGTGAGTGCCAGGTCGCGGCAGGCGCTGTCGACGACGTTGGGGGTGGGCGCATCGGCGCCCAGTTGCGCCAACAGCGCGTGACGGTCGGCCGGCGCAAGCTGCGCGAGGTGGGCGCGGCCCATGGCACTGCGCATATCCACGCGATAACCCACCGGCAGGCGCAGATAAAGTTGCGGCGACCCGTGCACGGCTTCGAGATAAGTCATTGCATCGCGATCGAACACGCCCAATGCGACCGCGCCACCGCATGCCGCAGCCAGTTGTTCCATCGCGGGCCGCGCCACATGCCGAATGTCCAACCCGGCCAGCGCGCCAAACCCCAGCGCCAATACGCCGTAGCCCGGCGAGTACCGGCCCGTATCGCCGTCATAGCGTAGATAGCCCAGTGACTTGAGCGTGAACGTGATGCGGCTGATCGTGGGTTTGGGCAAGCCGGTAAGGGCGGCCAGTTCAAGGTTGCCCAGTGCACTTACGCCGGGTTTAAAGCAACGCAGTACGTCCAGCCCACGGGCGAGCGCCGTGATGAAATCCGACGATCGCATGGGGTCGGCGGGGGATGCACCGCGTTTACGGCGAGCGATGGGACGTGCCGGTACGTCGTCCGAAAAAGGTTGCATTTTGACGCACGCCTTCCTATAGTTAATTTTGCTGCACAAGACAAAATTTCGTACAGCGGAATTAACCGCAAGGTTACACCGCTCAAGCTAACAAGGGGAAGTCATGTTTCGCAGTTCTTATCGCCGTATCGCCGCGGCCTTGGTGGGTGCATCACTATTGGGCGCCTCGTTGATCGGTGCCGCCCAGGCGCAAACCTTCCCGAGCCGTCCGATCAAAGTGGTCTCGCCGTTTCCGGCAGGGGGCGCCACCGATGCGCTCACGCGGATCCTGGCCGAGCAAATGGCCAAAACGTTGGCGACGCCCATGATCGTCGAGAACAAGGCGGGTGCGGGCACGTCCATCGGCGCCGCTTACGTCGCCAAAGAGCAGCCCGATGGCTACACCATCCTGATGGCCACCAACTCCACGCTGGTCACAAACCGCTTCCTGTACGAGGAATTGCCGTACGACCCGGATGGCTTCGAACCCATTGGCATGGTGGGAATCGGTCCGCTCGTCTTGCTGGCGAGCCCGAAGCAGCCGTTCAAAAGCACCAAGGATGTGGTCGATTTCGCCAAGAAGAATCCTGGCAAATTGACGTTCGCCACGTTCGGCCCGGGCACGTCATCGCATCTTGCGGGTGAGTTGTTCAAGTCGCAAGCGGGGATCGATCTGCTGCACGTGCCGTACAAGGGTGCAACCCAAGCCTTGCCGGCCCTCATCGGCGGCGACGTCGATCTGTTCTTCGACATGGTCGCCACCGGCATGCCGCAGGCCGACGCCGGCAAGGTCAATGTGTTTGCCATCACCAGCCCGCAGCGCCTCGAAAGCGAAGCGCAGATTCCGACGCTTGCCGAGCAGGGCTATCCCAAGTTCGACATGACCGCGTGGTTCAGCTTCGTGGCACCCAAAGGCACCCCGCCCGACGTGACGCAAAAGTTGAGTGCTGCGCTCACGACCGCGCTGCAGGACGAAACGGTCAAGAAGCGCTTGCTCGATATGGGCATCGCCCCGCGTAGCGGCACGGCTGACGAACTGCGCACGCAGATCAAGAACGAACAGCCGGTCGTCGAAAGCCTGGTGAAAAACGCCAACATCGTGCTGCAGTAACGCGGCGCTTCACGCCGCGTCGATGGCGTGGCCGGCATTCACGGCTTGGTGGGCAGCTTTTGCATTCTGCCGGGGCACGTTCGCGCGGCCGGGCACACCGCGCCACGGCGGCGTGCTTGCTTCTCGCCAAGCCTGCTCGCGCGTGAGGCCGACGTCGCGCAATTGCGCTTCGGTCAGATTCAGCAATTGCGCGCGCGTGCGCGCCAATTGCAAACGGATGCGCACACTTCCAAGCCAGGTGTTCATGTCAACTCTCCAATAAGAGCTTGCATGGTGCGCCTGCACCGGAATATCGTACAGATTCAAAAACCGGATATTAAAACCATACAGAATAGCGAAAGCCGCGCTGAATGGTCTGTTTTCCGTCAATCTGTATGGTTTGTGTGCCGTTTGGGTGGGATCTGTCATGACGCGTTATGGAGAATTGGCCGCGGTGCTCGGCGAGCGCATTCGCAACGGGCTTTATCTGCCTGGCGATCGGCTCCCGTCGGTGCGCATCCTGAGCACCGAGCACGGCGTGAGCTTGAGTACGGTGCAGCAGGCCTACCGCCTGCTCGAAGATGAAGGCTTGGCGGTGCCACGTGCCAAGTCTGGTTACTACGTGCGCGCGGCGCGGCCCGCGCTGGCATTGCCCGAAATGGGGCGTCGCACGCAGCGGCCGGTCGACGTGTCGCAGTGGGGTCAAGTGCTGGAGATGGTGAAGACGGCACCGCAGGAAGGCGTGGTGCAACTGGCGCGCGGCATGCCCGACGTCACCTCGCCCACGTTGCGTGCCTTGAGCAAAGCGATCGCGCGCCAAGCCCTGCGCACCGACTCGCGCGGCATGTATTACGACTCGATCTATGGCGTACCGGCGTTGCGCGCGGAAGTCGCGCGTTTGATGGTGGACTCGGGCTGCCGGTTGTCGCCGGACGACATCATCATCACCACCGGATGCCACGAAGCGTTGGCCATCGCGATTCGCACCGTGTGTGCGCCGGGCGATGTGGTGGCCGTGGACTCGCCCAGTTTTCACGGCGTGACCCAGATCCTCAAAGGCCACGGTATCCAGGCGCTCGAAATCCCGACCGATCCGTTGACCGGCATCAGCATTCCGGCGCTCGCGTTGGCACTCGAGAAATGGCCGATCAAAGCCATCCAGCTCACACCCAACTGCAATAATCCCCTGGGCTACATCATGCCCGAGGCACACAAGCGGCAACTGCTCACGTTGGCCCAGCAACACGATATCGCCATCATCGAAGACGATGTGTATGGCGATCTCGCCTTTCACTATCCGCGACCGTGCACGATCAAGTCGCTCGACGACGACGGCCGCGTCCTGCTGTGCAGCTCGTTTTCGAAAACGCTTGCGCCCGGGTTGCGCATCGGCTGGATCGCGCCGGGCCGTTATCTCGACACCGTGCTGCATCACAAATACATCGGCACCGGTACGACGGCGACCGGCACGCAGATGGCGATTGCCGACTTTGTGGCCGGCGGCCATTACGGCCCGCACGTGCGCCGCATGCGCGCGCAGTATCAGCGCAATCGCGATGTGATGATGGACTGGGTAGCCGATGCGTTTCCTGCGGGCACACGCATGAGCCGCCCGGAAGGGGGCTTTATGTTGTGGGTGGTGCTCGATCCCGCGATCGATGTACAAAAGCTTAACCGGCAGCTCATGCCTGAAGGCATTCAGATCGCAGCCGGCAGCATTTTTTCCGCCACCGGAAAATTCCGCAATTGCATGCGACTGAATTACGCCACCCCGGCGTCGCCGGTGATCGAACGCGCCGTGCGCCGCGTGGGGGCGCTCGCCCAGGCCGCGATGGCAGAGGCTTCGGCGCAATCGACTGCGGCGCAGGCGATGCCTGCGTAGCCGCTTGGCCCTTACTGCCGCGGTGCGCCACGCCTTGTGTGCGCCAGACCATCATTCGCTGCGGCTGACAACGGCGTCGGCACGGCGCAGCTCACGTCTCTCGGGCCAGTTCCACCGAACGCGTATCGGCCTTGCCATTGAAGTAGCGCGCAAGGCACGCGTCATAGACCGCAGCAGCCGGATCGGCCAACGCGAACAGCGTCATCGATGAATGAAATTTCAGATCGTCGGGTGAGCCGAACAAGGTATGCGCATCGCGCACCTTCGCATCCAGCGCCAGCGCGGCGCACTGCATCAGCCGCGGTCCCAGCACGGGATGCGCGGCATAGGCGCGCGCCTCAGCCAGCGACGAGATCGCGAAATGCTGCGCCGTGGCGCTGCGACCCAGCCCCGCGATTTGCGGAAAGATGAACCACATCCAATGGGTGCGTTTGCGGCCGGCCGTGAGCTCGGCCACCACGTCGGCGTACACGGCGGCTTGTGCCTGCACGAAGCGTTCAAGGCGGTAGGGATCGGACATTTCGAGCTCCAACAATTCGATCCAGCGTAGTCCTGCATTAGGGAAATTCCCAACAGTGATTCGATTGCGTCATGCACCCCCAAAGCGCAGAATATCTTTATGAGATATCCAGGTATTGCAGAGCAATACTTAACTGATGAGGAATCACGCTTCAGATGCAACGCGACGACTACACCGCACTTGATGGCCTGGCGATGGCTGCCATGCTGGATAACAAGCAAACGACGTCGGCCGAACTCATGTCCTGCGCGATCGCGCAGGCCAAGGTATGGGGGCCGGCGTTGAATGCCCTGCGCTACGAGCGCTATGAGGAATCGCAGGCACTGGCCAGCGCGTGGCAACCCACTGGCGTGTTCCGCGGCATCCCATTCCTGCTGAAAGATTCGTCGATGGCGTCAAAGCGGTTTCCGTCGAGTTTTGGGTCGAAGTTGTTCACCGATATCAGCGCCGGCTACAACGGCACTGTCGTTGATCGATTCGATGCGGCCGGCTTGATTTCGTTTGCGCGAACGACGGTGTCGGAGTTGTGCATGGGACCTTCCACGGAGGCGTTGAACAATCAGGGTCCTACCCTTAATCCACGGCATGCGTCGCTGTCGGTGGGCGGATCCAGCGGCGGGGCAGCCGCCGCCGTGGCCGCGCGCATCGTGCCCATCGCGCACGGCAGCGATGGCGGCGGATCGATCCGCATTCCTGCAGCATGCTGCGGCGTTTACGGTTTGAAGCCCTCGCGTGGCCGCGTCCCTATCGGGCCGGCACGCGGTGAAGGCTGGGGAGGGATGGCGTCGGACGGTGTATTGAGCATGACGGTGCGTGACACAGCGGCCGCAATGGACGCGATCAGCGGGTACGAGGCGGGCGCGCCGTACGCGGCTCCGCCCAAGAACGGGTCTTACCTCGATGCGATCAAGGTGGGTTTTACGAAACCCTTGAAGATCGGGATCTGGCGGGCCGGCTGGAACGGCATCGGCATCGTGCCGGAATGCCTGGAGGCGCTGGAAAATACCGCGCAACTCTGCCGCGATCTGGGTCACGAGGTGATCGACATCGCCTTGGCCGAGATCGACTACGACGCGTACGTGCGCGCTCACGGCACGGTCCTGGCCACGAACATCGTGCTATCGGTTGACGCTCGCGCCAAGGCGTTGGGCCGCGCCTGGCGCGAAGACGATCTGGAAGAAGTCATCCGCGATGGCTATGAGGTGGGAAAAACCTTGGGGGCTGGGCAGTACGTGGAGGCGATCAATCGGTTTCACGCAACCGGTCGTGCAATCGAACAGGCGATGGTTGGCGTCGACTTGATCCTGACGCCCACACTCACTACGCTGCCCGCCCGCAAAGGCGAGTTGGCACTGCAAGGCAAGTTCTGGGACTTCCGGTTCAAGGTCGCACGCTACGCCACGTTCCTGGCGGTGATCAACGGTTCGGGGCAGCCAGCAGCCAGCCTTCCGCTGCATTGGACCGCCGAGGGCATTCCCGTGGCGACGCAATTGATCGGTCACTTCGGCCGCGAAGATCAGATCCTCGCGCTCTCGGCGCAACTGGAACAGGCCGCACCGTGGGCGCAACGCGCGCCTGTTCTGCCGGCGTCGTTGCCGATGTAGTGGCTGGGTGGAATCGCCTTCGTACACCCATCGCACACAGTCGAATTCACGCAGTCCCTTCATAACCACATTCCGGGGTTCACGATGAAGCAATTGAAATTACTGGCAGGCGTCATGCTCTCCGTGGCAGCGTTGCTGACCACGCCTGCGGCAAGCGCTGCCGACGCGACCACGGCAAGGATCGTCCTGCATGCGCCACTGCGTGTGCTCGATCCGGTGCTGACCAACGGCTATATCACGCGCAATCACGGCTACCTGATCTACGACACGTTGTTTGCGATGGATGCGAAAGGACAGCCGCAACCGCAGATGGTCGATACCTGGAAGGTTTCCGACGACAAGCTCACGTATACGTTCACGCTGCGCCCGGAACTGAAGTTTCATGACGGTGCGGTCGTGACGGCCGAAGACGTCGTGGCGTCGCTTCAACGCTGGGCACAGCGCGACCCAATGGGAATGCGGCTGGCTGCCAACACGGCGGCGATGACCGCCGACGATGCCAACACATTCACGATCAAGCTCAAACAACCGTATGGGCTCATCATCGAATCGCTCGGCAAGCCCGGATCGCCCGTGCCGTTCATCATGCCCAAGCGTGTGGCGGCCACACCGCCCAGCCAGGCCATTACCGAGATCATTGGCTCAGGGCCATACAGATTCGTGCCTGCTGATTTTCAGGCGGGCGTGAAGGCCACCTATCTGAAGTTCGCCGATTACGTGCCGCGCAAAGAGCCCGCCAGCAATTTCGCGGGCGGCAAGGTCGCGCGGCTGGAGCGTCTCGAGCTGGTGACGATTACCGACACGCAGACGGCCGTGAATGCCTTGCGCAGCGGCGAAATCGACTTCATGGAAGACGTGCCGGCCGATCTGATGTCGCAGCTCGAGGGCGTCAAAGGCATCACCACGCAAACGTACGGCCCCAGCACCAATTTCTTTACGCTGCGCATGAACTGGCTGCAGCCGCCGTTCGACAACGTCAAGGTGCGTCAGGCTGCGTTGGCGGCGTTGAATCAGGTGGATTATCTGGACGCACAGATCGGCGATCCCAAGCGTTATCAGGTCTGCGGCGCCATGCTCACCTGCATCTCGCCTTACAAGACCGAGGTTGGCGCCACACAAACCAAAGCGCCGGATCTGGCGCGCGCGAAGGCCTTGCTGAAAGCCAGTGGCTACAAGGGTGAGAAGGTGGTGATTCTGCATCCGACCGATTTGCCGATTCTCTCCAGCTTCGCCTCTGTGACGGCGCAAGCCTTGCGCGATATCGGCATGACAGTCGATATCCAATCGATGGACTGGACGACGCTGCTCTCACGTCGCACCAAGAAGGAGCCCGTCGATCAAGGCGGCTGGAGCATCGTGCACTCAGCCTTCACAAGCCTGGATCTGATGAGCCCCGTGGTAAATCCCAACTTGGACGGGCGTGGCGACGTGGGATACGTGGGCTGGTCGAAAGACGATGAGATGGAGAAGTTGCGCGATCAATTCGCAGCCGAAGGCGATTTCGACAAACGCCGCGCCATCGCCGAAGCGATCCAGAAACGTGGCTATGACCAAGTCATTTTCGTGCCGCTGGGCGGCTACGAAAAATTCAAGGGCTACAACGCCAAATTCGCCGACATGGTGGACGCCCAATTGCCCCTGTTCTGGACGAGCGGAAAATAATGTTCGGCATCGTCATCCGCCGGCTGCTGTCCGCCATTCCCGTGGTCCTGATCGTGGCCACCGTCGTGTTCCTGTTATTGCGGATGGCGCCCGGCGATCCGGCACGTGTGATCGCCGGCGACATGGCCTCCGAGGAAGCGGTGGCTGAGATCCGCCGCGATATGGGACTCGACCGGTCGCTACCCGCACAGTATCTGCTGTCCATGACCGCACTGGTCAAGGGCGATCTGGGTCACTCCATCATTTCCAAGGATCCCGTCACCAAGATGATCGGCCAGCGGTTGGGTCCCACGCTGTCGCTGGCCACGGCGGCCTTGTTGCTGACTGTGTTCATCGCCGTGCCGCTGGGTGTGCTCTCGGCCTGGTGGCATAAGCGGGCGATCGATCGGGTGATCATGGCGAGCGCCGTGCTGGCGTTCTCCATCCCGGCCTTCGTGGTGGGGTATCTGCTCATCCTGGTGTTCTCGGTGCAACTTAACTGGTTGCCGGTACAGGGCTATGCGCCACTGGCCGACGGGCTCGGACGTTATCTCTATCACCTGGTGCTACCCGCCATCACGTTGTCGTTGATCTTCGTGGCCTTGATCACACGTATTACCCGCGCCAGCATGCTCGACACGCTGGGTGAAGACTTCATTCGAACGGCGCGCGCCAAGGGCGTACCCGAGCGCTATGTGCTGGGGCGGCATGCGTTGCGCAACGCCGCCGTGCCTATCGTGACCATCATCGGCGTGGCGATCACCACATTGATCAGTGGTGTGGTGGTAACCGAAACCATCTTCAATATTCCGGGCGTGGGACGGCTCATCGTCGATGCCGTGCTGGCGCGCGATTATCCGGTGGTACAGGGCACGATCCTGTTCTTCTCGTTCATATACGTGTTCGTCAATCTTGCAATCGACTTGATCTATGTCTGGCTCGACCCCCGCATCCGGTACTGAAACAGGAGTGTTTATGACGCCTGCTCGATCCTCCCGCGTCGGCACTGCCGTGTCCGCCGTCGCGCGCGATCCCGTCATGTTGACGGCGCTGATACTCCTGTTGTTGCTGATCGTCGTGTCAGTGGGAGCGCCCTGGCTGGCCGCGCACGATCCGGCATCGCTCACACCCCGCATGCGCCTTAAGCCCAGCACAGCCGAGTACTGGCTGGGCACCGATTCGCTTGGGCGCGATTTGTTTGCCCGCGTCTTGTATGGCGGCCGCTTGTCGATCACGCTCGCGCTATTGGTGAGTGCGATTTCGGTGCTGCTGGGGATGGCGATCGGCCTGGTGGCAGGGTATTTTCGCCGCCTCGACGCCGTGATCATGCGGCTGATGGACGGCATCATGGCCATTCCCGGGTTGTTGCTCGCCATTGCGATGGTGGCGTTGGGCGGCGCCAATATCGTCACGATGGTCGCCGCCATCTCGATTCCGGAGATTCCCCGCATCGCACGCCTGGTACGCAGTGTGGTGCTCTCGGTGCGCGAGGAACCTTACGTCGAAGCTTCGGTGGGCATGGGTACCCCCACCTGGAAGGTTATCGTGCGGCATATTTTGCCCAGCACGATCAATCCGTTGGTGGTGCAAGCCACGTTCGTCTGCGCGGCGGCCATTCTGACCGAAGCGGTGCTGGGTTTTCTCGGCCTGGGCTTCCCGCCCGAGATCCCGAGCCTCGGCAGCATCATCGCCGAGGGCCGGCCGTTCTTTCAGCGCGCGCCTTGGATCGTGTTGTATCCGGGGCTCTTTCTGGCCCTGCTCATTCTTGCGGTAAACATGTTCGGTGACGCCTTGCGCGATCGGCTGGACGTGCGTCAATCGCGCAAAACCAAAGGCTGAAGGCGTATGACATCAACACAGGCGCCCATCCTCGATATCCAGAATCTGAACGTGCGATTGCCCGGCAAGGGTGATCGTCAGTATGCCGCCGAAGGCATTGCGCTTACCGTTGCGCCACGTGAAGTCGTGTGCATCGTCGGCGAATCCGGATCGGGTAAATCCGTCACGGCCAGTGCGGTGATGGGGCTGTTGCCGCGCGATGTGCTCACCCTCGAAAGTGGCCAGATCCGGTTGGCAGGCGAGGACATCACGCATGCGTCGCGCGCCACGCTGCGTACGCTGCGTGGCAATCGCATGGCGATGATCTTTCAAGAGCCAATGACGGCGTTGAATCCATTGATGAAGGTGGGCGATCAAATCGCCGAGCTTTTCGAATTTCATGGAAAACGCCTCTCCGGCGCTGACGTGAATGCACGGGTGTTGGCGCTGCTGGTGGATGTGAAGTTGCCCAACCCCGCAACGCTGCAGCATGCGTTTCCGCATCAGCTGTCTGGCGGGCAGCGCCAGCGCGTGATGATCGCAATGGCCCTGGCAATGGAACCCGCGCTCATCATTGCCGACGAGCCCACCACGGCATTGGATGTAACGTCGCAGGCGCAGGTGCTACGGTTGCTCAACGAGCTGCGCGAGAAGCATGGCAACGGCGTGCTGTTCATCACCCACGATTTCGACGTGGTGGCCGAAATCGCCGATCGCGTCATCGTGATGCAGCATGGCCGCATTGTCGAGACTGGCACGGCGCAAGAAATCCTGGCCAATCCCCAGCATCCGTACACGCAGAAGTTGCTGGCGGCAGTGCCCAAGGGCGAGTTCAACGCGCAGCGGCATCCCGCGAAAGACGAGGTGGTTCTTTCGGTCGAAAATCTCTCCATGCGTTTCGAAACCAAGAGCGTGTTCAAGGCGAAGCGGCGTGTGGTGCATGCGCTGGACGGCGTGTCGTTGCAACTGCATCGCGGCGAAACGTTGGGCATCGTTGGCGAGTCCGGGTCCGGCAAGACCACACTGGGCCGTCTCATCGCGCACATGGCGCGGCCGACTTCGGGCCGCATCATGTTCGACGGGCAGGACATTGCCGCCCTGACCGCCGCCGAATGGCGCCGCCGCTGCAAGCGTATTCAAATGATCTTTCAGGATCCATACCGCTCCTTCAATCCACGGCGCACCATTGCGGATGCCCTGGCCGAAGGACCCTTGAATTTCGGCGAGGCTCACAGCGATGTGCGGCGCCGGATGCACGACATGCTCGCGATGGTGAGCCTGGACGAGACTGCTTTGCAGCGTTATCCGCACGAGTTCTCAGGCGGTCAGCGGCAGCGGCTGTCGATCGCGCGGGCGCTCATGATGGAGCCGGAGATACTGGTGGCTGACGAGGCCGTATCGGCGCTGGACGTATCCGTGCAGGCGCAGATCCTGGACCTCTTCGAGTCGATCCGCGAACGCCTGAACTTGAGCATGGTGTTCGTCACTCACGATTTGCGAGTGGCCGCGCAGCTGTGTCATCGCATCGTGGTCATGCAGCAGGGCAAGATCATGGAAGTCGGCAGTGCCGAGCAAGTGTTTCGTCAACCCCAGGCGGCCTACACCCGGGAACTGCTTGCGGCGATTCCGGGCAAGAAGGGGTTCGCATGACACGCGTGGCTTTGTTGAGTCAATCGGCAGACCTGTCGTATTTCAAGCCGCTTTTGCTCACTGCAGATCCGTCGCTTGACGTGACGGTGTGGCCCGATCCCCGGACGCGCGATGCGGAGGTGGCGGTGTGCTGGAATCCGCCGCGCGGCGTGTACGACGAGATGCCCGCGTTGCGCTTGATCCACAGCATCGCGGCGGGCGTGGACAACGTCGTGGACCGGCAGAACCTGCGCGGCTTGCCGGTGTGCCGGGTGGTCGATCCGGCATTGGCCGACGGCATGGTGCAGTACGTGTTGTGGTCGGTGCTGCACTTTCATCGCAAGCTCGATATCGCGGTTGCCAATCAACGTGCGCATACCTGGAAACGGCCCGTCCAGCAGCCCGCGTCGGCCTGCCGGGTAGGCCTGATGGGATTGGGCAATCTGGGTAGCGCGATCGCCGAGGTATTGCCGCGCCTGGGATACCCGGTCAACGGCTGGTCGCGCACGCCGCGCGAAATGTCGGGCGTAACGGTCTATAGCGGGGCGCCGGGCTTCAAGGATTTTCTGGCAAACACCGATGTGCTTGTGTGCCTCTTGCCGTTGACCGAACACACACGCGGCATTCTGGGCAGCGCCACGTTCGATGCTTTGCCGCGAGGCGCGGCGGTCGTCAATTGCGGTCGGGGCGAGCATCTCGTTACCGATGACCTGATCGATGCCCTGGCCAGCGGTCAACTACGCGGCGCGGTGCTCGATGTGTTTACCCAGGAGCCGCTACCCATCGATCACGCGTTATGGGATACGCCTGGCGTGGTGGTCACGCCGCATATGGCGACGATGGCATCCTCGGCAGTCGTGGCGCGTCAAGTGGCGGACAACATTGCGCGCTTGCGCCGCGGCGACGCGCTTCATCACACCGTGGATCCGCATCGCGGCTACTGAGGCGCGATACGCGCTCGCACAACACCGTCTTTTCTTAGGACCCGAGACATGTACATCGAAGATCCCGCTTTCACGATTCCGACAGGCGCGCCGGCGCCGGTCGATCCCCAAATCGCGCAGTTCGTCAAAACGATGGCGGCCGATGCGTCGCAGTATCCGCGCCGCGACACGATCTCGATCGAAGAGGGGCGGGCGATTGCCGAGAAAGTGCGCGCGCCTTGGGCGCAAGGCGGACCGGTCATGGCGCGCACGGTGGAACATGTGGTGCCCACGCGCTATGGCACCGTACAAGTGCGGGCGCATTACCCCAGCGAACGCCGGTTGCCGGGCGCGTTCATCTATATTCATGGCGGCGGCTTCGTGCTGTTCAGCAACGATACGCATGACCGGGTGATGCGCGAGTACGCCGAGCGTACCGGCATCGCGGTCTTCGGTATCAACTACACGCGCGCGCCCGAAGCGAAATTCCCGCAGCCACTCGAAGAGTGCGTGGATACCGTGCGTTGGGTAGTGTCGCAGGCGGCCGAACTGGACATCGATGCAACTCAACTTTTCCTCGGCGGTGACTCGGCGGGCGCCAATCTCTCGATGGGTGCGTGCCTTACGCTGCGCGACGAACAAACGCCGCTCGTGCAGGGCGTGGTGCTCAACTACGGCGGCTTCGGCAGTAATCTGTTTCGCAATTCGGTGGTGCGCTACGGCGCTGGCGACTACGGTTTGTCGTTGCACATGATGATCTGGTTTCGCGGCATGCATATCCGCCGTGGGGAAGACTTCATCAATCCGCGCGTGGATATTTTGCGCGCCGATCTATCGAATCTGCCACCGGCCTATATCGTGGTCACCGAGTGCGATCCGCTACATGACGACAGCATCGAACTTGAACGTCGTTGGCTTGCGGCCGGCGGGCAGGTGCAGTCGAAAATCTATCCCGGCACGGTGCACAGCTTTCTCGAAGCCGTATCGATCGCCGACGTTGCCGTCGAAGCGTTCAACGACACGGCCAAATGGTTGCACCGCACCGCGGCGCGCAAGTAATCAACGGCTCAGGAACCCTCACATGTACACCCCGCCGGCCTATGCCGAAAACGACATCGCGGCGTTGCATGATGGCATGCGCGCCTGGAGCTTTGCCACGCTGATCACCGTGGGGACGGCGGGCGCGCGCGCCACGCATCTGCCGTTTTTGCTCGATCCCGATGCCGATGCATGCGGGCGCTTGACCACGCATCTGGCGCGTGCGAATCCGCAATTGGACGACCTGCGGCAAGGTGCGCCGGCGCTGGTGATCTTTCAGGGCCCGCATGCGTTTATTTCGCCGAGCTGGTATCGCAACCGCATGACGTTTCCCACCTGGAACTACACCGCGATCCACGCGCGCGGCTTGCCCCGGCTGATCGAGGATACGGCTGCGATAAATGACGTGTTGCGTCGAACGGTGGCGGTATACGACACGCCCATGGGGGGCGAATGGGATTTCGAAGCGATTCCCGACGCGTTCACGGCAACGCGACTGGGCGCTATCGTGGCAGTGGAGATTCCGATCGACAGTCTGGAGGGCAAGATGAAGCTGAACCAGGATAAGTCGGTGGAGGATCGCCAAGGGGTGATTGCCGCACTCGAACGCATGGGCGACCCGCAAGGTGTGGCCGTCGCGGATATGATCCGGCATCAGCCCGATATGCTTGCCGCCGCCTCGGCCGCCTCCGCCTCTGCCTCGCCCGTTTGATCACTCTATTTGGATACCCGCCATGGAACTGCTTCACACGCCGCTGCACCACGCCGCCATGAGTACGGCGGAAAGCGACACCCGCCGCGATCTCGCCACGCTGTACAGGCTGATTGCGCATTTCCGCATGACGGATCTCATCGATACGCACATCAGTGCGCGTATTCCCGGCACACCCAACCATTTCCTGATCAACCGATACGGCGTGCTGTTTCATGAGATGCGGCCGCAGGATCTGGTCAAGATCGACGTGTCGGGTTTACCGGTGGATGCCGGTGATGAGGAGAGCAACCGCGTCAACGCGGCGGGTTTCACGATCCATTCGGCCGTGCATATGGCGCGGCACGAGTTGGCATGCGTGATCCACACGCACACGGCCGACGGTATCGCGGTGGCGTGCCAGCAGGATGGGCTATTGCCTATCAGCCAGCATGCGCTGCGTTTCTATAACCGCCTGGGCTATCACGACTATGAAGGCATCGCGCTCGACTTGGCCGAACGCGATCGGCTGGTGGCCGATCTGGGCGAACATCGCGCGATGATCCTGCGCAATCATGGCTTGCTGGCTGCTGGCCGCACCATCGCGGAGGCCTTCGTCAACATTTACTATCTTGAACGCGCATGTCAGTCGCAGATCAAGGCCATGAGCGGCGGCGCCCGCCTGAATCTGCCGCCGCCCGAGGTGTGCGAACACACGGCCCGGCAGTTCGAGCGGCCCACGAGCCTCGCGTACTGCGATCGGATGTGGGCGTCTGCATCGAGGTTGCTGGACGCGCCTGGCGGTTAGGACAAGCCGCGCTTCCCGCTCAAAGCGCGCGCGGCGCCCAGGATCAGCGGTGAAAACCGCTTGGCGAAGTCTTCCATCGTCCATTCGGCGAGCGATCCAGATATGTGGATGGCGGCGATGGGGCGCTCTTCATGATCCGTGACCGCACAGGCGAGGTTGATCTCGCCCAGCATGCTTTCTTCGGCCGCCATCGCGTACCCGTGTGCGCGGGCCTCCTCGATGAGCTCGCGGATGCGCGCCGGATCCTTGATGGCCTTGGGTGTCATCGGTAACACCGGCGTATCGGCTGCGCGCGCAAGGATGTCGTCGTTTTGCGCGTCAGTGAGATGGGCCATGATGGCGCGTCCGCCGGCCGTGTGCAGCGTGGCCAGCCGCCGGCCGATCAAGGTGGTGGTGTACGTCTGGCGCTTGGTTTGGCGCCGTAACGCGAAGACGATGGTGAGGTCGTCGAACAAGCTGAGTTCGACGCGTTCGCCCGAATCTTTCTGGAGTTCGACGATCAGCGGGGTGGCGCGCTCCAGGAGCGGCACGCTGCGCAGGTAATCGAATGCGCAATCCAGGATTTTCTTGCCCGGCACGTAACCGCGGCCGTTGGATCCCCGTTCGAGATAGCCGAGCGCCACGAGGGTGTGGGCCATCCGTTGTGTGGTGCTGCGGTCCAGCCCGCTCTGTTCGCTCAAGTCGTTGAGGGTGAGTGGTGCCGGTTGGCCGCGAAAGGCTTCAAGCAGTCCCAAGCCTTTCGCCAGTGACTGGATGAAAAGGGGATCGGTGCGCGCCATGGGTGAAAGGACTCCGAGTACCGGTTTAACAACGCCATCCTTGAATCCCGCTTCCCGGACTGGCAAAATATCGTCCTTAAATAATACGGTAGTGCATAGCAATACTCAATAGCGGTCGCTGTCGTCATCCCTACACTGCGGTTCTTAACACGCAGGGCCTTGGTGCTAGCACTCGCAATATTCCTGCGCCCTACTATCGCCATTTTCGTAAATGGCTCTCATTTCTACTATCACTTCACCCGCGCCATGACCCGATCCTTTACTTATCCTTCCCGCCGGCCGTTTGCGCGTCATGCGATCGCGATCGCGATCGCGTTGGCTTGGCCCGCGATCGGCGCGGCCCAGACCGCCGTATCCACTGACGCCACGACGCTGGCGCCGATCACGGTCACAGGCGCAGGCGTGCCGGTATCGCAACCGCTCCCGCCGGTGTTTGCTGGCGGCCAGGTCGCGCGCGGCGGTCAACTCGGCATCCTGGGCAATCAGGACATCATGGACGTCCCGTTCTCGGTCTCAAGCTACACCGCTGAACTGATCGACAATCAGCAGGCGCGCACGCTGGGCGATGTGATGAAAAACGATGCCTCTGTGCAGGTAAGCAAGGGCTTTGGAAATCAGGCGGAGGTCTTTGTCGTGCGGGGCTTTGCGCTGGGTGGCGAGGATCTCTCGTTCAACGGGTTGTATGGCGTGTTGCCACGGCAAATCCTGTCCACGCCGATGATGGATCGGGTGGAGGTGTTCCGTGGCGCCAGTGCGTTTCTGAACGGCGTATCGCCCACCGGAACCGGCATCGGTGGAATGATCAATATCGTGCCCAAGCGCGCCGGTGAGCAACCGTTGAATCGGGTGTCGTTGGACTACACCAGCCGTTCGCAAACGGGCGGCGCAGTCGATATCGGCCGGCGTTGGGGGGCGAGCAATCAGTTTGGCATTCGAGTGAACGCGGCCACGCGCGATGGTGAGGCGGAACCGGACGACGAGGTTCGCCGCTCGACCTTCGGCTCGCTTGGGCTGGACTACCGCGGCGACCGCCTGCGTGCGTCGCTGGATGTAGGCTATCAAAAGCAGTACGCGCGGCAACCGCGGCCGACGGTGCAGATCGAACCCGGCACGTTGCAGGTGCCGGATGCGCCCAGCGGCCGCGTCAACTATGGTCAGCCCTGGACCTTTACCGATCTCGAGACGACGTTCGGCATGGCGCGTGTCGAATACGACCTTACAGATGACTGGACCACGTATGCCGCATTCGGCGGCAATCACAATCGCGAAAGTGGCTCGTACAGCACGCCGCGCGTGAATGCCGCCGGCGTGGGCACCTCGGGGCGTCTGGATGTGCCGTACAACAGCGATACATGGACCGGCGAGATCGGCGTTCGCGGGCGCGTGGCGACCGGGCCGCTCAAGCACACCCTCAACGTGAGTGCGAACCGCATCGACTTTCAGAAGGCCAGCGCCTCAGAAACCGGCCTGCGCCTGCCGATCAACCTGAACGATCCGGTGTATGGGCCGCGCACGGCAAGAGCCGGCGCCACGCAGCCGGTGGGCAATCTGGCCGATCCATTCACCACGGAGCACACGCGACTGGCCAGCCTTGCGATCTCGGACACTGTCTCGTTCTGGGATGATCGCGTGGCATTGACTGCCGGCATCCGGCATCAGGAAATACGCACCAAGGCCTATGCCGCCGCCAACGGCAAGCTCAACGCGTATTACGATGAATCGGCCACCACGCCGGTGTTCGGCGCGGTGTTCAAGGCAAGCGACAAGGTGTCGCTCTACGCCAACCACATCGAGGGATTGGCCAAAGGGCCAATCGCGCCGGGCGGGGTGACCAACGCCAACGAGGCGTTTCCGCCCGGGCGATCGAAGCAGACCGAAGCCGGTGTAAAGGTCGACATGGGCACCTATGGTGCCACGTTGGGCGTGTTCCAGATCGAGCAACCGGCGACGTCGGGATACACCGATCCGGGCACCAACACATTCAGCGTTGTCGGCGAGCAGCGCAATCGCGGTATTGAACTCAATCTGTTCGGCGAGCCAGTGCGCGGGTTGCGGCTGCTGAGCGGTGTCACGTTCATCGATGCCGAACTGACGCGCACGAACGGCGGCTTGAACGACGGCAATACGGCCGTTGGCGTGCCGGACTATTACTGGACAATGGGCGTGGACTGGGATCTGCCGATGGCGAGCGGCGTGTCGCTGCAAGCGCAACTGCTGCGCGCCGGCACGCAGTACGTTGATCCGGCCAACAACCTCAAACTGCCGACGTGGACGCGAATCGATCTGGGCGCACGCTACGCGACGCGTATCGACGGGCACAACGTGGTCTGGCGGGCGGGCGTGGAAAACGTGGCTGACCGCGCCTATTGGGCTTCCGCCAATGGTGGCTACCTGACGCAAGGCGCCCCGCGTACCTACAAGCTATCGATGAGCGTCGATTTCTGACGTCACTTCTTGCAGTGCGGCTCGAGAATTTCGGTGCGCAGATAATCCGCTTTCGTCCGGCCCCAGATCTCGACGTACTGCGCCTTCACGTTGTATGCCTTCACGTCGGCAGCCGCCGCGGGCGCGGTGGCCGACGCGCCGCCCGCCATGTAGGCCACGCCGGCCGGGCTCACGGCAAAAGGCTCGAATGCGCCGGTGGCGCCGGCTTCGTTCACCCCGGCGACCTCGCCGCACAGATAGCCGCCCACGATACGTTCGTTGCGAAACTGCGGCGCAGGACGATCGCTGCGCGAGAGCGCCGCCACCAATGGCGCGCGCAAGCTGGCAAGCTGCGCGTCGCGTGCGGCATCCCGCGAGGCCGAGCCGTTCATGTACCAGTACACGCCGCCTGCGGCCACGGCCAAAATCACGGCAACGGTGCCCAGCCCCATCATGCCCTTCGATGCCATCTCGATTCCTTGTTCCACTGCGGCTGATTTTATGCATTGTTGCCGGTTTCGTTTAGGCGTATATTTGTCCATACAAAGTGCCATAGCGAACAAATGAGTGCGCACGGTGCAGGGCAGGGCTACGCACGCGCATCGCAGTGGGCCTCGCGCAGTGCACGCCAACCGGTCGATGTGGACGCCCCAGCAGGGCGCTCACGAGCATGCCGGGCACGCGCAGGGTGCGAAAAAGACCTTGCGCAACCAAAGAGGGCGAGCGATCGCCACTCGACTGATGGAGAGATCGTGACCGAGTCCGTACAAAACACCGAGCGTGCGCAACACCTTGGCGACCCGCAGGCGCTGCCGGCAGCGGGCAGGGAAGCATTGGCCGAGTGGTTGCCGCCCCTGGCCGGTGCGCCGCTCAACGAGGCCAGTCGCGACGAGGCGGTCGACGGGGCAATACGGGTGATTGCCGCCGTGCATGAGGCCGCACATCGCGACTTGCATTGGAACACTGTGGCGGTGCCGTTCGATCGCATCGATGAACCGGCGGCGGGCGGGCCTGGCGACGTATTCCAGCCGTCGTCGACCTCTGCGGAAACGGTCACGCCAATGTCTGTCGCCGAATCCGTGCCGCATTCGAATGCGGAGGCCATAGCGGCTGCAAACGCTCCTGCAACCTCTGGCGATGCCTTGCAGGCAACGCGTGCGCGGCTTGCCGCAGCGGCTGCATACGGCGGCACAGCCTTTGTGCGGTTGCGTGAGACGCAAGCGATGCGGGCCGCCGCCGACGTCGATCTTCGTGGGGACGGCATCTTGCCGCTTGCCGGCATGCCGATCGCCCATAAAGATATGTTTGCTCGCGCCGGTGAGCTCAGCGAATGCGGCAGCCGGGTGCGTGCCGGACACATCGCGCCCACGACGGCGACCGTGCTCACACGACTGGATGCGGCGGGTGCGATCGACCTCGGGGCGTTGCATATGGCTGAATTCGCAATGAGTCCGACCGGCTTCAACGCGCAATTGGGGCATGGCCGCAATCCGTGGTCGCAAGCGCACGTATCGGGCGGATCGTCCAGCGGTAGCGGCGTCGCGGTGGCCGCACGTTTGGTGGCTGCCGCGCTGGGATCGGACACGGGCGGATCGGTGCGACTGCCCGCGGCGATCTGCGGTGTGACAGGCATCAAGCCCACGCAGCATCTGGTGTCTGTGGCGGGTGTGATGCCGCTTTCTCCCAGTCTGGATTGCGTCGGCTTTCTCGCGGCAACGGCGCACGATTGCGCCCGGCTGCTATCGGTCGCGGCAGGTGCCGATGCGCACGATCCGCTGTGCCGTCAGACGCCCGCGCGTGACTACGTCGCCGGGATCGAACGGCCCGTGCAGGATCTGGTCGTGGCCGTGCCGGCCTTCGGAAAAGACGATCCCGTGTCCGACGAAGTGCTTCAGCTGTTGAACGCGGCCAGCCGGACGTTGGCCGAAGCCGGTGCGCGGGTGGTGCAGGTGCCCATGCCCGATCTCACCGAGTTGGGTCTCCTGGCCAATGTCGTGTTGGGAGCCGAAGCTGCCTCGCTGCACGCCAGTGGTCTGGCGTCGTATCCGGATGCGTACGGCGCGCAGGTGCGACGACGCATCGAGCGCGGACTGCTGTATCCCGCCACGCGCTACCTCGATGCCTTGCGCCTGCGACCCATCCTGCTGCAGCAGTTTCTGGCCGCCTATCTGCCGCAGGCCGACGCACTCTTCCTGCCGGTGCTCCCCTATGCCGTGCCCACGATTGCAGACACCACCCGCGGCACTGAACTGGAGATCGAACAGCGCTTTGGCGGCATGTCTTACTGGACGCGCGCCATCAACTATCTCGGCTTGCCCGCACTGGCGTTGCCGATGGGCTTCACCGATAACGGGCTGCCCAACGGATTTCAGTTGGTGGGCCGGATCAACGGCGAGGCCGCGCTGTTTCGGCTGGGACACCGCTATCAACAACTGGCCGATTGGCATACACGCACGCCGCCACCGCTACCGCCAGGCGTTTGACGTCAGGAGCGTCTGAGCATGTTCAGGCGCCAGGACGGAACTGAGTACTGCAGCACGCGACGATCCGATCGCGTCGTACGACCCGAAAATAATAACGAGGAGACTGAAATCATGACACCGTCAGTGGTGAATGCCGGCCCACGTCTGGACCGCCTGCCGATTGCCCGTTTTCACTGGAAGATTCTGTTTTTCATCGGTGCGGGGGCGTTGCTCGACGCCTTCGACGTTTACCTCGCTGCCGGGGTATTGGCGGCCACATTGGCCGAGGGATTTTCCACGCTCGAAACCAACGCCACCTTCATCTCGATCACGTTCTTCGGCATGCTGATCGGCGCCGGACTCGCCGGCTACATGGGGGATCGTTTCGGGCGACGATATTCCTATCAAACCAACCTTGCGCTCTTCGGCGCCGCATCGCTTCTGGCGATCTTCGCGCCCAATATGGAAACGCTGATCTTCTTGCGGTTTCTGATGGGTGTGGGCCTGGGCGCCGAGCTGGTGGTGGCTGCCGGTACGCTGGGCGAGTTCATCCCGCCGCGCTATCGCGGGCGCTGGATTTCGCTGCTGGGCCTCATCATCAATTCGGGCTTGCTGCTGGCCACGGCCGTGGGTTATGTGGTGATCCCCAACCTGGGCTGGCGCTGGATGTTCGGCATTGCGGGTGTGGGCGCGCTCATCATCTGGGCCATGCGCAAGCGCATGCCCGAGTCGCCGCGATGGCTCGAATCGGTGGGTCGGCATGCCGAAGCGGAAGCCACGTTGCAGGATATCGAGAAGGAAGTTGCCCAACACCGCGGGGCCTTGCCGCCGGTTGAAAGCGTGCGCGAGGTCGCCGTTGAAAAGACGCCGATCTCGGCATTGTTCTCACGCCGTATGCTGGCGCGCACCATCGTGGCATCGATCGTCTGCATTGGCATCAATGTGTCGATCTATGGCTTTGTGGCCTGGTTGCCCACGTTCTTCGTGGGGCAGGGGCTCACGGTAGTGAAGTCGCTGGGTTTCACCACGTTGATGGCGTTCGGTGCGCCGGGTGGTGCCCTGGTCGGATTCTTTCTTGGCGACCGGATCGGGCGCCGCAAAGGCATCATCGTGTTTGCGCTGGCCGGTATCGTGCTGGGCCTGATCTATCCGCATCTGCGGGACGTGACCGCCATCACGGTGGTGGGCTTCTCGCTGATCACCTGCCTCTACACCATCGTCACGCTGGGGATGTACGGCTATATTCCCGAGCTCTTTCCCACCCAGTACCGCTTGCGCGGCACCGGCATCTCGGGAATGTGTGGCCGCGCGGCTGCGATGGCCACGCCTTACATGGTCGTGGTGCTCTTCAAGAGCTTTGGCTTGACCGGCGTGCTGGGCATGGTGGTGGGGGTACTGGCGCTGATGGTGATCGCCATGTTCCTGCTGCGCATCGAAACCAATCAGCAGGCGCTTGAAGCGCTGGAACCGGAGTCGGAAAAAGGGCCGCCGCGCGGCGGTCCCGGGTTCGAAGCGGTCAGGACTTCAGGCGGTAGCCCGTCTTGAAAATCCAGCGGATGGTGAGCAGGCAGAGCAGCATGAAGGCGAACGTCATCGCGATGCTGATCTCCACGCTCACATCCGATACGCCGTAGAAGCTCCAGCGAAAGCCGCTGATCAGATACACGACGGGATTGAAAAGCGTCACTTTTTGCCAGAACGGGGGCAGCATGCTGATCGAGTAGAAGCTGCCGCCCAGGAAGGTCAACGGCGTGACGATCATCAGCGGAATGATCTGCAGCTTCTCAAACCCGTCGGCCCAGACGCCGATGATGAAACCGAAGAGGCTGAAGGTGACGGCGGTGAGCACGAGAAACGTGATCATCCACAAGGGATGCGCGATGTTGAAATCGATGAAACATCGCGCGGTCACCAGAATCAACAGGCCGAGGATGATCGACTTGGTGGCGGCCGCACCCACGTAGCCGATCACGATTTCGATATACGACAAGGGCGCCGACAACACCTCATACAAGGTGCCGGCGTACTTGGGCATATAGATGCCGAACGAGGCGTTCGAAATGCTCTCGGTCAGGAGCGACAGCATGATCAGGCCGGGAATGATGAAGGCGCCGTAGCTGATGCCGTCGATCTCGACCATGCGCGAACCGATGGCCGAGCCGAAGACCACGAAGTACAGCGACGTCGAAATGACCGGCGAGGCGATGCTTTGCATGAGCGTGCGCCACGTGCGTGCGAGCTCGAACTTGTAGATGGCGAGGATGGCGTAGCCGTTCATGATGATGCCTTGAGCAGACCGACGAAAATATCTTCCAGCGAACTTTGCGACGACTGCAGATCGCGAAACGCGATGCCGTGCGCATTGAGCGACTGGAGCAGGGTGCCGATGCCGCTGCTTTCACCCTCGGCGTTGTCGAAGGTGTAGATCAGTTCGTGGCCATCGTTGGCCAGTTCGAGGTTGGCGCTGGCCAGTGCCGGCGGGATGGCGGCCAGCGGCTGCTTGAGAAACAGGGTGAGCTGCTTCTTGCCCAGCTTGCGCATGAGCGTGTGCTTGTCTTCGACCAGAATGATTTCGCCTTTGCGGATCACGCCGATGCGATCGGCCATTTCCTCGGCCTCTTCGATGTAGTGCGTCGTGAGAATGATGGTGACGCCGTTTTCACGCAGGCCGCGAACCATGTTCCACATATCGTGGCGCAGTTCGACGTCCACACCGGCGGTGGGTTCGTCGAGGAACAGAATGCGGGGCTCGTGCGACAACGCCTTGGCGATCATCACGCGCCGTTTCATGCCGCCGGAGAGCGTCATGATGCGGGCATCGCGCTTGTCCCACAACGACAGGTCGCGCAGGATTTTCTCAAGGTAAGCCGGGTTGGGCGGTTTGCCGAAGAGGCCACGGCTGAACTTGATCGTGCTCATCACGCTTTCGAAGGCGTCGGTGGTGAGCTCCTGCGGGACCAGCCCGATCGCACCGCGCGCGGCACGATAGTTGGCCACGATGTCGTGGCCGTCGGCGGTCACCGTGCCGGTCGATGGGTTGACGATGCCGCAGATGATGCTGATCAGCGTGGTCTTGCCGGCGCCGTTGGGGCCGAGCAGGGCGAAGATCTCGCCCTTGCGGATATCCAGGTTGACCGTTTTGAGGGCTTGATGTCCCGACGCGTAGGTCTTGGACAGATTCGATATGGAAATGATGGCTGACACGGGGTCGCTATTCGTTAGGAGGACGCGGAAACTTTTAACACGCACGCATCACGCCTGCCGTCTTGCCCGCGTCGCGATTGAGGATAAAGGTGGGCGCTGCGCATCAGCCGGTGGGAACTCTTCTCATTTCCTTCGTTGTTTTTCCAAACCCCCTGGCTACCATTCTTCCGTACCCAAAGACGATCTGAAGGAGGCAATGCCATGACCCGGTTTGCCCAACGCACCACCACCTTGTGCGCCGTTGCCGCGCTGTCGGCCGCCGCCATCGGCGCCGGCACGGCGCTCACGCTGCCCCGCCTGGCCCACGCCGCCGATGTGACGCCGGCTGCCGTCGCGGCGCCCGCCGCAGCGGGCGTGCCGTCGCTCGCCGCGCCCCAATCCGCTGCGCCTGCCGGATCGATGACCGCACCCGCCGCCCTGCAGGCGCCGCCAATGCCGGGTGCAAGCCGTGCCGGAATGCCACCCCCGCCGCCGCGTGGCCCGCGCGCCGGCCCGCCACCGCCGCCGCCATTTAATCCGTGGGGACTGCCGCCATCGTTCGCCCGTCTGGGGTTGTCGGCGCAGCAGGAGGATGCGGTGTTCGAGATCATGCACAAGCAAGTCGCGGAGATGCGCACCCAGGCGCGCATTGCGCGTGACGCGGGCTTGAGCCTGAGCGCCATGGCCGATGACGAAGCCTTCGACGAGGGCGCCGCCCGGCAAGCGGCCAACACGCTGGCTCAGGCCGAGGGGCAGATGCGCTTCATGCAGGTGCGCGATGCCCAGCGCATCCGCGCGTTGCTCACGCCGCAGCAGCGCGTGCTGTGGGACGACGACGATGACGACGATCCGGCCATGCCGCCACCGCCGCCGCCGGGCTTCGGAGCCGTGTTCGGCGCGCCGCCGCCCATGCCCGGTTGCAACCGCGACCCGCGCACCGATGCCGGCGTGCCGGCCCCCGACGCCGCTGCGGCAGGACGAGGCGCAGCCGGTAATTGACTCGCCTGGGCTTTCCGCGACAATACCGGGTCATGAGACCCGGTATTACCTTCAAGCTCTTCCTGGCAGTATTGGCCGTCGGCATGGCGGTCACGCTTGCCATGGGCGCGGCCCTGCGCTGGCGTTTCGAGCATGACTTCCTGGTGTACGTCAACGAACGCGAGGGCCGGCGCGTGGAGCGCATGGTGTCCACGCTTACGCGGTTCTACATCCGCGACAACAACTGGGACGGCCTGCGGCGCGACCCCAACGCATGGGTGCACATGCTCACCGTGCCCCCGCCGCGCGACGATTTCGGCATGCTGGACGATCGGGATGGCTTCGAGCCGTTCCGCTCACGCCAATCCGATATCGACGAAGATGGCGATGGGGGGGCCGACGGCGACGCGGCCGATCCGGACGATGCGACGCCGAATCAAGCCGGTGCGCCGGCCGATCGCGCCGAAGACGATCGCATGCATTCGGGCAGTCCCGACGATGTCGAGGCCGGTGCCGTGCCGCGCCCCAGCACCGATGGCTTCATTCGCTACGGCTTTCATCGGCACGGACCCACCGAAGGCGTAACGGCCGGCACTTGGCACACACATGCGGCACATCCGGGTGAGCCGGTGCGCGCCACCCCTGAAAGTTTTTGGCGCGATTTGCTGCCGCGCGACAGCTTCGGGCTGGGCGACAGCACCGTGCGGGAACGCTTCCGGCCGCCACCACCGCCGCCGTGGGATGGCGCCGAACCCGACTTCCCGTTACTGCCGATGGAGCCCGGTCGTCCCCCGCCGATCTTGCCGCGATTTACGCTGGTCGACCCCACCGGTACGTGGGTGGCGGGCGCTTTTCCGCCGGCGAAGGACGCGCCGCGTCACCCCATCACGGTCGATGGCCGCCGGGTGGGTTGGCTGATTGCGCCCCTGCCCGACCGGTTGCCCGATGAGGCCGATAAACGCTTTCAGATCCAGCAGATGCAGGCCACGTGGATCATCGGTGGCCTGGCGGTCATTCTGGCCATGGTCGTCAGTGTGCTGCTGGCCCGCATCTTTCTCGCGCCGGTGCGTCGCCTGGCGGCGGGCACCCAGGCGCTGGTCGCCGGCGATTACAAAACCCGCGTCCGCGTGACGTCCTCCGACGAACTCGGGCGTCTGGCGCGCGACTTCAACCGACTGGCGCACAGCCTGGAGCGCAACGAAGCGCTGCGCCGCGAATGGCTGGCCGATATCTCGCACGAGTTGCGCACGCCGCTGGCGGTCATGCGTGGCGAAATCGAAGCCTTGCAAGACGGCATCCGCCCGCTGAACGCCGGTGCGTTGATCTCTTTGCAAAGCGAAGTCGCCATCCTGAGCGCCTTGATCGACGATCTCTATGAGTTGGCGCTGGCGGACGTGGGCGCGCTTACCTACCACCTGGCGCCGATGGATCTGGGCGAGTTGGTGACGGCGATTACCGAGGGTTTCGGTGAGCGGCTCGCCAGCCATGGCGTGACCTTGGCATGGACGCCGCCCGCCACGCCGGTGTGGATCGAAGCCGATCAGAAGCGGCTGACGCAACTGTTTGCCAACCTGCTTGAGAACACCGTGCGTTACACGCACGCACCCGGTGAGCTGCATATTGCGCTGGCCGTCGATCAAGCCGCCGGCCATGCGGTGCTGACCTTTGACGACACGCCGCCTGCCGTGCCCGACGAATCGCTGATGCGCATTTTCGACCGGCTGTTTCGCGTCGAAGGCTCGCGCAATCGTGCCAGCGGCGGCGCAGGTTTGGGCCTGGCGATCTGCCAGCGCATCGTCGAGGGCCATCAAGGCACGATCACTGCGCACGCCTCGCCACTGGGTGGGCTGCAAGTGAAGGTGTGCCTGCCGCTGCCCGCGCATCCCATTTTTCCCGACACTACCGAGTCGACATCATGATTCTCATCGCAGAAGACGAACCCAAGATCGCCGCCTTGCTGGCCGACTATCTCAATGCCGCCGGATTCGAAACCCGCTGGGTGGCCAATGGCAACGACGTGATCACGGCCTTTCGTGAAGATGCGCCGGAATTGATCCTGCTGGATCTGATGCTGCCCGGACGCGACGGTTTGACGTTGTGCCGCGAGATTCGCCAGACCAGCGCGGTGCCCATCGTGATGGTGACGGCGCGGGTCGACGAAATCGATCGTCTGATCGGTCTCGAAATGGGGGCGGATGACTATATCTGCAAACCGTTCAGCCCGCGTGAGGTGCTTGCGCGCGTAAAAGCCATCATTCGCCGCGCCCGCCACCATTCCGCCGCGCCCAACGAGCCCAGCCCGTTGCGCATCGACAGCCAGTACCACGGGGCCTGGCTCGACGAGCATCCGCTCAACCTCACCCCGGTCGAGTTCCGCCTGCTGCATACGCTCTGGCAATCACAGGGCAAGATCCTGTCGCGCGATCAGTTGATGGATGGCTTGTACCCCGACAACCGCATCGTGACCGATCGCACCGTCGATACCCATGTGAAAAACCTGCGCCGCAAGCTCGAATCGGTGCGCGCCGACGCGACGCTGATTCGGTCGATCTACGGGGTGGGTTACAAACTCGAGCTGTGAAAATGTGGTAAATCCCGCAGTTTGAGGGGCATCCGTTACGCTATTTTGCTTATCGGAAGAGACCAAATGTGTCTATGATTCTCAAAACGCTGGATGATGATGCGAAAGGCGCCATCCCAATGCCCTAGGGGACATTGCAAGAAGCGGTACCCCAGGGGAAGAATCGGTATGGCGAAGTTTGGATTGCGCAGTAAGTCGTTGTTGGCGTTAGTGCTTGCATGTCTGCTGGCCCTGGTGCCGGCGACGCTCGTGGGGTGGAACATCGTCGACGGGGTGCGCGAGCACTTCGGCCGGGCGTATGTCAACAACTTCACGCAGTTGAATCGCCAGAAAATCCTTGCCCCGTTGTCGCGCGAACTGGCCTTGTCGCGCCGCATGGCGCAGTCCGAAGTGACCCTGCAGTGGCTGCGTGATCCGGGCAATGCCACGGCGGCCGAATTGTTTTTCCGCGAAGCGGAGGGCTATCGGCGCGACTTCGTCGATCACGCCTACTTCATCGCACGCCAATCCGACGGCAATTATTATTTCAATGACGACAGCAAGCCGGTCTCGTTCGAGCCGCGCTATACCCTGAACGCTGCCAATCCCACGGATGGCTGGTTCTACGGCAGCCTGCGCTCGCCCGACCCCTACAACATCAACGTGAGTACCGACCGGGCGCTCAAGATCACGCGCGTCTGGATCAACGTGGTCGTGCGGGACGGCACCACACCGCTCGCGCTCGCCGGCGCCAGCCTGAACCTGAATCGTTTTCTGGACGAGTTCGTGCGCAGCGGCGAGGCCGGCGTCACGCCGATGATCGTCAACGACAACGGTGCCATCCAGGCGCACCGCGACGCCACGCTGATCGCCTATAACTCGGGCGCCACGGATACCGGCGAAACCCAGCGCGTGTTCGGTTTGATGAGCGATGACGCCAGTCGTGGCGCCTTGCAGCGGGCGATGCAAACTGCCCGTAGCGACCCCAACACGGTCCCGTCGGAGTGGGTCACCCTGGCGGGCAAGCGTCAATTGCTGTCGGTGGCGTACATCCCCGAACTGAAATGGTATGTGCTGACCGCCGTCGATCTCAATGCCGCGCGCATTATCGATACCGGGTGGCTCTGGTCGGCCGGGCTGGCCCTGATCCTGGTCATCATGGCACTGCTCCTGGCCTTCGGCTATGCCGTCGAGCGGCTGGTGCTGCGACCCTTGCGGCGTCTGCAGCAGTCGGCACGGGCGATCGCGGATGGCCGGTACGACGTGAAGCTGCCGCCGGGCGGCATGGATGAGATCGGCGACCTGAGCCGCGCGTTCGGTGTGATGGCCGACAAGGTTCGGTCGCACACCGCCGAGCTCGAAAGCCGCGTGCAGGCCCGCACGACCGAACTGGCGGCGGCCAACCGCGAAATGGCGGTGGCGCACAAGAAGATCGGCGATTCGATCGACTATGCCAGCCTGATCCAGCGCGCCATTCTGCCCGACCGTCAGATGACGCACTCCCTGGGCGCACATCATTTCGTGCTGTGGCAGCCCCGCGATGTGGTGGGCGGCGATTTCTACGTGTTTCGGGCCGACGGCGATAACTGCCTTCTGGGCGTGGTCGACTGTGCGGGTCACGGTGTGCCGGGCGCGTTGATGACCATGCTCGCGCGCGCCGCGGTCGATCTGGCGATCTCGGAAGCCGGCGTACGCGATCCCGCAGCAGTGCTCGTGCGCGTCGACCAGGCCATGCGTGCCATGCTTGAAGATGCGCAATTGCCGCGCACGCTGGCCACAGCGATGGACGCCGGCTTGGTGTACGTGGATCGCAGCGGCGGCAAGATCGTTTTCAGTGGCGCCAAGCTGTCGTTGTTCGCCAGCAATGGCGTGGACGTCGAAGAATTCACCGGCGGACGCCGCGCCTTGGGCGACAAGCGTCTTGGCGATTACACCAATCAGGAAGTGGCGTTGCGGCCCGATTGGACGTTCTACCTGGCCACCGACGGCTTCCTGGATCAGGCGGGTGGCGAGCACGGCTTCGGCTTCGGCACGTCGCGTTTCGCCTCCATGATCAAGGCGCACGCACGGTTGCCGCTCGAACAGCAGGGCGCGGCGTTCGTTCAGGTGCTGGCCGAGTACCAGGGCGATTTGCCGCAACGCGACGACATCACGATGTTGTCGTTCCGTTTCGAATAAGCAGTCAGACAGGATATCCGGCTTATGAATGCCAATGACTTATATGCGCTGCGCGAGCGCTTCAACCGAAGCGGCACGTTGCTGTGCTTCAACGGGCCGATTTCGCGCAGCCTGATCGAAGAGTTGGGCAATGCGCTCAAGAATTACCTCAATGTTGAAGCCGCGCGCCCGGCCGAGGCGATGGACGTGTTCTCGGTCTATATCGAGATGACGCAGAACATTCGTTCGTATGCCACGCATTGTGGCTACACCGACGGCGATGCGGCGGCGACCGTCGTGATTGCGCGCGATGAGGCCGGCCATTACGTGGTGTCTGCGGGTAATATCGTGTCGCTTGAAGATGGTGCCCGATTGGTCGAGCGGATTCGCACGTTGTCCGCGATGGACAAACCCCAGCTCAAGGCCCTTTATAAAGAACAACTCCGCAAACCTCGCGCGCCCGATGCCGTCAGCGGCGCCGGGCTCGGTCTGATCGATATCGCGCGCCGCGCGACGTCGATGCTGGACCCCACGCTGAGCGCACACGACGCCACGCGCGGCTTTTTCAGCCTGAGCGTTGTGATCTGAGAATCGAGATACTCCAACCATGATGAACGACCTGAACATTCCAGGCACGCAGTCGACCCCCACCATTTCGACCGACGCCGCAGCCGGCGTGGTCCGCATGAGCGGCGACTCGTATCCTGAAAACTCGTTCGAGCTGTTCGGCCCGGTGTTTACCTGGGTCGAGGAATACCTGAGCGCGCATCGCCAGCCGCTCACGCTGGAGCTCGAACTGCTTTACCTGAACACCAGCACGATCAAGGCCGTGATGGAAATCTTCGATCTGCTCGAGGGCGCTTTCGAAGACGGCCGCGACGTGAAGGTCAACTGGTATTACGACCTGCGCAACGAACGCGTGGGCGAATTGGCCGAAGAATTCAAGGAAGATTGCACCTTCCCGTTTGCGGTGATCGGACAGCCATGAAAAAGAAGACGCGCGAACTCGATGAACGGTTGGAGACGTTGCTTGCCGAAGAGCAGTACGTCGGACATCCCTTGCGCGATGCGCTGCTCGAGTTGCGCGCGCATATGGAAGACCAGCTCGAACGCATCGAGCGCATTGCAAGCCTGTCGGACGCCTTTCAGTCGATGGCGCGCCAGCGCGAGTTGTCGCTGACCGATCGCTTCGATCGCCAGTTGCGCCGGCTGTCGCGCGTCGTCAGCATTTCTGACCGGTACCAGGGCCTGATGCGCGACATCAATCAGGCCGTCACCGATGCGTCCAATCACGACCCGCTCACCGAGCTGCTCAATCGGCGTGCATTGATGGCCGCGCTGAAAGAAAAGTGCAAAGGCGTGGAGGGCGAGGCGCCGGTGTTCGTTCTCGCCATGCTCGACGTGGATCATTTCAAGTCGATCAACGACCGGTATGGCCACGAGGCGGGTGACCGCGCGTTGACGGCGCTGGCCCGGGTCATGGAAAGCGAGCTGATGGACGATGCCGTTTTCGGACGGTGGGGCGGCGAAGAGTTCCTGGCGGTGTTCGACGGCGGCGATGCCGACGCCCCGCGCGCCGTGTGCGAGCGCCTCATGGCTGTCGTGCGCGATATGGCGTTGCCGATCAGCGACCACATCAGTCTGAAGCTCACCTTGAGCGTGGGCATCACCATTCGGGTGCCGGGCGAAACGTTGTCCGCCACGATCAACCGGGCCGACGCCGCGCTGTATGCGTCCAAGCAAAGCGGACGCGATCGGCTGACGCTCAACGAAGCACCCACCGTGGCGGCCTTGCCGTCAACCGTCGTGCCATTGAAAGCGCGCGCCTAGCACCAGGTTTTTCGTTCTGACCGGGCCTGGCGCGGTCCACACGCTCGATGTGGGCGCCAGCCCGGCACAGCACCGCCCGCCGCCGTGTGCGCTGCGATCGCCAGCAGGATTATTCGTCTGCGCTCGGTGCGCCCAGCAGCGATTGCGCACCGGCCTCTGGATCCGACCACGGCGCGGCGCGCGCCAGCGCCATCCAGACGCCGAACGGCAAGGTGGTGCGTTTGTGCCGCGGCGCCGTACGCGCCACGACCGGCCGATCGTTTTCGATCAGCATCACGCCGCATTCGAGCGGGATCTCACTCGGATCCCCGATCGACCGCCCACGCGCATCCGTGCCCAGCACGTACCAGCATTCACCCATATCGCAGTAGGCCGCCCGCTTGGCCGGCCGCTTCAGGTCGCCCAGCAGATCGGCGCGCCGCACCTTGATCTCGTGCACGATGGGTTCGACGTAGGTTTCGACCGAGGTGTTGCGAATCGAGAACACGTCGGGTTTGGCCACATGCCATACCGGCGGCGCGTCAGGTTCGGCGCCGGGCACCTGTGCCCGCAAGCTCAAGCCCCGCCATACCAGCCGGCCCGCCTGACGCATGCTGCGCGCCACCCGCTCGACCAGGGCTTCGTGGCTGTCGAACGCGGCCCGATTGCGAGCGGTCGTGGCGGCCAAAAGCGCCACGCCGGAGTCGGTCACGCGCAGCGTTTCGAAGCCGTTCGCGCAGCGCACGCGCTCGGCCATGCCGGCGGCGAGCAGGTCGACTTCGAGCGCATCCTGGCAAGGCCAGCCGGCCGAACGGTAGATGTCGCGCAGGCGGCGCGCATGGTGTTTGCCGAGTTCGAGAGGGGAGGGCATGGCGTCAAAAAAGTAACCGCGAAGCCGGATGATTATGCCACTCGCGCCAGAGTGCGCATTGCGCGGCGGCACCGCTAGCCTCTAGACTGTGGTCACGATTCGCGCCTCGAGCGCGAACAGGTGTCACGCCCGGCCGCAATACGGCGCGCAGGGCTGCTGACCCCCGCCAGGAGACAGTTGGAGATGGATAAGAAAATGACGGTCGGCATTATCGGTGTCGGCATGATGGGCCACGGTATCGCCACCAATATCGTCAAAGGGGGGTACGCACTCACCTTGCTCGACCATCCCGGCAATCAGCCGGTGGACGATCTGGTTGCCGCCGGCGCCACCCGCTCCGATAGCGCTGCGGCCATCGCCCGCGATACCGATGTGGTGATTTTGTGCGTGACCGGCACGCCCCAGGTGGAAGATGTGCTGTTTCGCGCCGGCGGTGTGCTCGAGGGCCTGACGCCCGGCACGATCGTGATCGACTGCTCGACCGCCATTCCGTCGTCCACGCTGAAGATCGCCGAAGCGGTAAGCAACGCTGGCGGCCAGTTCCTCGATGCGCCCATGACGCGTACGCCCAAGGAAGCCGCCGAAGGACGCCTCAATCTGATCGTGGGCGGCGCGCCCGAACTGTATGAAACCTGCCTGCCGCTGCTGCAAACCTACGCCGAGAACATCACGCATGCCGGCCCCGTGGGTGCCGGGCATCGCATGAAACTGCTGCACAACTACGTCTCGCTGGGCTTTTCGGCGGTATTGGCTGAAGCGGCCGCGTGCGCCCGCCGTGCCGATATCGATCCCGCCGTCTTCATGGACATTCTCGCCAAAGGCGGGGGCGACGGCGTGGTGCTGGGCCGCCTGCGCCCCTACATCGAACATGGCGACAGCTCGAGCTTCCGCTTTTCGGTTGCCAATGCGTTGAAGGACATGGGCTACTACACCACGATGGCCGAAGAGGCCGGCGCCGCGCATCTCACGGCCACGGCGGTGCGCGACACTTACGCGCGCATCAACGATGCCGGCATGGCGAACTCCCCGATTCCCGAGATGATCGGCGAATTGGCCTCGCCCAGCCGTAAGTAATAGGGCATGGGCCGCTGCGAAGCGGCCCGCTGCACCGCGCTCGCGATCTGCCGTTGATGGCCGTAGCGCGGCGGTGTCAGCCACTGTCGGCGCACCGCCGGATTGAACCTGAGCTGACCCCGTCAGCGTTGCATCGATGGCGGGGTCAGTGGCAACTGCAGTCGTTGAGCCCCTGCAGGATGCCGCATTCGCCGGCATTGCTGGTGCCCGGGCACATTTCGCGCAGGGCCGTCAGGTGCGACTTCAACTGCACCAGTTCGGCCATTCGCATGTCGACCTGGCGAATGTGGGTATCGAGCAACGTGTTGATATCGGAGCAGCCTTCGTCGGGCGTATCGCGAAAGTGCAGCAGCGTGCGCACTTCGTCCAGCGTCATATCCAGCGATCGGCAATGGCGGATGAAGCGCAGTCGCTCGATGTGCGGCTCGCCATACAGCCGAAAATTGCCGTCGCTGCGCAGCGGTTCGGGCAACAGGCCTTCTTTCTCATAAAAGCGGATGGTGCCCACGCCGCATTCGGTGCGGGTGGCCAATTCGCCGATCTTGATCGTCATAACCGGGCTCCGTGAGGGGCGTTGAAGGGCATTCAAGGCAGTGCGTCGCTATTGAAGGTGCTGTTGAAGTGCGCGATTGAGACCGCACCCTGCGATATTCGCTGTCATGCTTGACTCTATAGTAGCTTCAGGGTTTCCAATCGAATAGACCGCTTTGCCATGGAAAGGTTCTTCGATGCCCACCGCCACCCGTCCCGACCCGCACGATCACGACCGCCCAGCGCCCGGCGCGGACGCACCCGCGCACGCTGAGGGGCACGATCATCACGCTCATGATGGCGACACCTGCGGCCATAACCATGCCGCCCACGCCGGGCACTCGCATGGGCATGCTGAAAGCAAGGCCGACGAGCATGCGAATGGGCACGCCGCCGACGCCTGCTGCGGCCACGATCATGCGCCGGCCACCGCCGCACCCGTAGACGCCACGGCTGCCGCAGCTGCTCTGGCTGCGACCGCGGTGGGTACGGTCACCGTGTTACGCATTTCGGGCATGGACTGCCCGACCGAAGAAGGCCTCATCCGCAAGCAGTTGACCGGCCGCAGCGACGTGCACGCCATGGATTTCAACCTGGTGAGCCGCACCTTGGCGGTCGACCACGTCACCGACGCGCTCCCGGCGATCCAGGCTGCCCTGGCCGATATCGGCCTGCCGGGTCAGATCGTCGGCAGCGAGGCCGATCCCGGCGACCATGCCGGGCACGCGTTGCCGATCTGGCGCCTGGCGGTGTCGGGTGCGGCGGCGATTGCCTCCGAAACGGTGTATTGGGCCACGGACGGCAATTCGTGGATGGTCATGGCGCTCGCCGCCATCGCCATCCTCACGTGCGGCCTGAGTACCTACAAAAAGGGTTGGATCGCGCTGCGCCATTTCAATCTCAACATCAATGCCCTCATGGCAATCGCCGTTACGGGCGCGGTATTGATCGGCCATTGGCCCGAAGCGGCGATGGTGATGGTGCTGTTCACGGTGGCCGAGTTGATCGAAGCCAAGTCGCTCGACCGGGCGCGCAACGCCATTCGCGGCTTGCTGGCGCTCACGCCCGAGGTGGCCACCGTGCAGGACGCGCAAGGCGCGTGGACCGACGTGCCTTCGGGCGAAGTCGCCATCGGCAGCCTGGTGCGGGTCAAGCCGGGTGAACGGATCGCGCTGGACGGCGAAGTGGTGGAAGGGCGCTCGGCGGTGGATCAATCCCCGATCACCGGCGAGAGTTTGCCGGTCGACAAAACCGTGGGTGATGTGGTGTACGGCGGCACGATCAACGCGTCGGGTGCGCTGACGTTCCGGGTCACGGCGGTCGCCCGCGATTCGACCCTGGCCCGCATCATTCATGCGGTCGAGGCCGCGCAAGGCAGCCGCGCACCCACCCAACGTTTCGTGGACCAGTTCTCGCGCATCTACACGCCGGCCGTCTTTATGGTCGCCATTGCGGTGGCGGCGGTGCCGCCGCTTTTCATGGGCGCGGACGCGTTTACGTGGATCTATCGCGCCCTCGTGCTGCTGGTGATCGCCTGCCCGTGCGCCCTCGTGATTTCCACGCCGGTCACGATTGTGAGCGGCCTGGCAGCGGCGGCGCGCCGCGGCATTCTGATCAAGGGCGGGGTGTATCTCGAGATGGGCCACACGCTTAAAGTTCTTGCGTTGGACAAGACCGGCACCATCACGCGCGGCAAACCGTCGCGCACCGATGAGGTGTTGTGGGGTGACGATCCGGCACGGGCCGCACAATTGGCGTACAGCTTGTCGGCGCGTTCCGATCACCCGGTATCCAAGGCGATCGCGCAGGCAGCGGAAGCATCGGGAAGTAACGCATTGCCGGTCGACGATTTCGAAGCCTTGCTCGGCGTCGGCGTGCGCGGCACGATTGCCGGCGTCACGTACACGCTGGGCAGTCGCCGGCTCCTGTCTACTGCCGCAGTAGCGGCGGCCACAACCGCAACCGCAACGACCACGATCGGTGCGGTGGGGATATCGTTTGCAGAACTCGAGCAACAAGTCGACGCGCTCGAGTCGCAAGGCAAAACGGTGGTGCTGCTGACCCAAGGCAGCGACGTACTGGCGCTGTACGCCGTGGCCGACACGATCAAGGAAGCCAGCCGCGAAGCCATTGCCGAGTTGCATCGCCTGGGTGTGAAAACGGTGATGCTGACGGGCGACAACCCGCACACGGCACGCGCCATCGCTCGCGAAGCGGGCATCGATGAGGCGCACGGCGGGCAGATGCCTGAAGACAAACTGCGCTACATCGAGTCGGCCGTCGACGCCGCAGGCGGCCGGGTGGGCATGGTGGGCGACGGCATCAACGATGCGCCCGCATTGGCGCGCGCCGACATCGGTTTCGCCATGGGTGCCGCCGGCACCGACGCGGCGATCGAAACGGCCGACGTCGCCATCATGGACGATGATCTGCGCAAGATCGCGCGCTTCATGCGCATGTCACGAGCGACGGCAAACGTGCTCAAGCAGAACATCGCGTTTGCGCTTGTGATCAAGGCCGTGTTCGTGGCGCTGACCTTCAGCGGTCAGGCAACCATGTGGATGGCGGTGTTCGCCGATATGGGAGCCAGTTTGCTGGTGGTCTTCAACGGGCTGCGATTGTTGAAGACAGCGTAGCCGCTGCCTTCAGATCGCTCTGGCGAGCGCCTGAAACGGTACCGAGGATCGCTCTGGCAAGCGCTCGAAATGGTGCCGAAGCTCGCTCTGGCAAGCGTCCGAAACGGTACCGAAATCCGCTCTGCATTCACGTGCGTTGAGCGGGCTTTTTTCAGCTTTGAACATAGCCTGTGGCATACCTCTAAGCTGTTGCTATAAAAGGATAATTTCGATTTTCAGCCAAATGCATGAGGCCGTCAGGGACACTGCAAAAAACGCGGTTTTTGCGTGCTAAACTCGCGCCTCGTATTTGGGGAGTAGCCGGCTTCCGATCCCCGGAAGCGCTCGTGTCAACATACTCGGTGTACACAACACTGTGGTGCGAGCAACTGATTCAGGTTGGCGAGACCAATGGCGTGCGGACGCGACGTAGGTCGGGGTGCGTCCTGCGTGCCTTGGTTATTCATGCCCGATCTGGAAGCACTCACCATGAACCTCGCATCCACCCTGTTGCTGGCGCTCGCCATGTCGACAGACGCCTTCGCCGCGGCAATCGGCAAAGGCGCCTCCTTGCACAAGCCACGTCTGCGCGAGGCGCTTCGCACCGGGCTCATCTTCGGCGTGATCGAAGCCATCACGCCGGTGATCGGGTGGGCCTTCGGTTTGGCCGCCTCGCAATATGTCGCGCGCTTCGATCATTGGATTGCCTTCTGTCTGTTGGCCGTTCTGGGCGTGCGCATGATCCAGGCCGGCCTGACGGCTCCCAAGCAGGAAGCGGAAGACAAGCCCCAGCGCCATTCCTTCGCGGTGTTGGCCGTGACGGCCTTCGCCACCAGCATCGACGCCATGGCGGTCGGCGTAGGTCTGGCATTCATCGACGTCGACATCCTGCCCACGGCCGCCGCCATCGGCGTGGCCACCATGTTGATGGTAACGGTGGGCGTCATGCTGGGCCGCGTGCTGGGCAACATCGTTGGCCGACGTGCCGAGATCATGGGAGGCGTTATCCTGATCGGCATTGGCGGGCTTATCCTGTTCGAACATCTGACGGCGCCCGCCGTGACGGGTTGATTGGTCCGCGGATGGATCGTCCGCAGGTTGATCGCCCTTACGTTTTTCTGCTTTGCCATGTCGCTTTTCTGTCCTTCACGCCGCTTGCCGCGCATCCGTTTCGGATCGCGCCGCATGATGCTGCGTGGCGTGGCCGGACTGGCGCTGCTGTGCATCTTGCTGCGCGGGTTCATTCCGTCCGGCTACATGCCCGATCTGGATCAGTCGCGCGACCGTTGGTTCGCGCTGGTGCTGTGCGCCAGCGCGGGACCGATGCCGATGCCGATGGCGATGCACGTGGCCGCAGGGGATCGGGGGGACGTGCCTGCCGGCGTGGTCGCCACGCAGGCCGATGCCCATCATGTGGCACAGATGCAGGACGACACGCATCACGACACGCATCACGACACGATGATGCATGCGGGCCAGGATTGCCCGTTTGCCGTGGCGGTCGTGCAGCCGTTTGTCGGTGGCCTCCAGGCCGCGCCGATGTTTACCGTACCGGTTCGCGTCGCGCTGCTGGCACCGGTCACGTCGTCGCAACACATTCTGCCCCCGCCGCGCGCGCCACCGCTGGGCTCCCGCGCACCGCCCTCGATCACCGTTTGAATGCGTCGCTCGCCGCGGCCCTGTGCCGTGGCGATCATTCCATGCCGCGCGCCTGCGGCATACCGGTCATCGAGGATTTTTCATCATGCAACCCACTGCCGAATCGGCCATCGCGGATGCGCCGCGCACCGGCGACATCTATCGCGCGGTCTGGCGCTGGCATTTCTACGCCGGCCTGCTCGTCCTGCCTTTCCTCATTTTGCTCAGCCTCACCGGCGGGCTTTATCTCTTTCAAAAAGAAATCGACGGCTACTGGTATCGCGATCTGAAAACCGTCGCGGTACGCGATCATGCGCCCCTGCCCGCGTCGCAATTGCTCGCCGCAGCACAGGCCGCGCAGCCTGGCGTGGCAGGCCGATACACGCCACCCGCCACGCCCGCGAGCGCCGCACAGGTGCTGATCCGTGCGCCCGACGGCGAGCGCCAGATCGTTCACGTCGATCCTTATGATGCACACGTGTTGGGCACTTTGCCCGACAAGGGCACGATCATGGGGGTGGTCAGGCGGTTGCACAGCCTCGATTACTTCGGCCCGATCGCCAACGGTGCGATCGAGATCGCCGCAGGCTGGACCATCATGCTGGTGTTGACCGGCCTGTATCTCTGGTGGCCACGAGGGCGGCGGGCCGGCGTCATCACCGTGCGCGGAACGCCGTCCAAACGGGTGTTCTGGCGCGATGTGCACGCGGTGGGCGGTTGCGTGCTGGCCGTCTTCATCCTCTTTCTCGCCACCACCGGCATGCCTTGGTCGCTGGTGTGGGGCGGCAAGGTCAATCAGTGGGCCAACGGCAGCAACTTCGGCTATCCCGCAGGCGTGCGCGTCGCCGTGCCGATGTCCGACGAGCATCTGGCGCACCAAGGCCACACCAGTTGGACGATGGAACAGGCCAAGATGCCGATGTCGTCGGCGCCGGCCACCAGTGGCGAGGCCTTCGGGCTGGATCGGGCCGTTGCCGCATTCAAGCAGTTGGGATTGGCGCCCGGCTATGCCATTGCGCTCCCCAGCGGCCCGCACGGGGTGTACACCGGATCGGTGTACCCCAACGATCTGTCGCAGCAACGGGTGGTGCATCTGGACCGCTACACCGGGCGAGTCTTGCTGGATATGGGTTACGCCGACTACGGCCCGTTGGGTAAAGGGCTGGAGTGGGGCATCAACGTTCACATGGGGCAGGAGTTCGGGCTTGTGAATCAGATCGTCCTGGCCTTGGCGTGCGTGGGCATTGTGCTGTTCTGCGTGGCTGCGGGCATGATGTGGTGGATGCGCCGGCCCGCCGGTGGGCTTGGCGTGCCGGCGCCGCCTGCCGATCGCCGTGCATTGCGCGGCGTGCTGACACTGCTCGTCGTGGGCGGCATCATCTTCCCGCTGATGGGCGCGTCGCTGGTGGTCATGTGGGTGATCGACCGTGTGGCGACGCGCCCTGCGCGGGTGGTGGCTACTGCGCGCTGACGCGCCAGATGCGGTTGCCCGTATCGTCGGCCACCAGCAGGGCGCCTGCGGCGTCCTGCACCACGCCCACCGGGCGGCCGTAGGTCTCGCCCGTCTTGGCATCGGCCATGAACCCGGTCAGGAAATCCTGCGCGGCGCCACTCGGTTTGCCGTCCTTGAACGGCACGAAGACGACCTTGTAGCCGACGAACGTGCTGTTGTTCCACGAGCCCCGCTGGCCCACATAGGCGCCTGAGCGGTAGCCCTGCGGGAAGGCGTCGCCGCGGTAGAACGTCAGTCCCAGCGACGCGGTGTGCGCACCCAAGGCGAAATCGGGTGTGATCGAACGATCGACAAGCTCGCGGCCTGCGCCCTTCAGACGCGGATCGGGATGCTTGCCCCAGTAGCTGTAGGGCCAGCCGTAGAAACCGCCATCCTGTACCGACGTGATGTAGTCGGGCGCGAGCGCATCGCCCAGGTTGTCGCGCTCGTTCACGGCGGTCCACAACGCGCCGGACGTGGGCTCCCAATCCATCCCGTTGGGGTTGCGCAGGCCGGCGGCGTACACGCGCTCTTTTTTGCCGTCCAGATCCGTTTCGAGAATATTGGCACGCCGCTTTTCTTCGTCCATGCCGTGTTCGCCCACATTGGACGCCGAGCCAACCGAGATCAGCAGTTTGCTGCGATCGCGGTTCGTCGTCAGATTGCGCGTCCAATGGTTGTTGTAGCCGCCTGCGGGCAACGTCACGATCTTTTCGCCGGCGGCATCGATGCGCGTCTGACCTGCCTTGAACGGATAACGCATCACGCCGTCGGTATTGCCCACGAACAGCGCATCGCCGATCACCACCATGCCGAAGGGTTGATTGAGCCCGTCCAGCAACACATGCCGTTCATCGGCGCGGCCGTCGCGATTGGTATCGCGCAGCAGGGTGATGCGATCCGGGCTGCCGCCGGTGATGGTGCCCGATTTACGCTGATTGCCCGATTTTTCGACGTCTTCCGGTTTCTCGGTGGCCTTGGGCTTGGTGCGCGCTTCGGCGACCAGCACGTCACCGTTTTCCAGCACATACAACCAACGCGGGCTGTCCAGATCGGCGGCAAACGGCGTGACCGTGAAACCTTTGGGTGCCGTCGGCATCTTGCCTTCGGGCCATTGCGTTTGCGTGGAGAAGTTCTGCACCTTGTGCGACGTGTCGGGCGCGGGCAGTGTGGGGGTGGCACCGTAGCCGTCGGCGGCGGTGTAGGCGTTCGGCGCATTTTGCGCGAGCGCCGGAGCGGCGAAGGCCACCCCCAGCGCGCAAATCAAAAGGGAGGGTTTCATTGTTGTGTCCAGTGCGAGCGGAACGCGCCGGAATGCAATCCGCGTGCCTATTTCAGCAGTGCGCAAACCCGCAACATCGCGATGGAAAACGGTTTGAAAAGTTCCTCTGAAAACGGAATGATGCGCGCGTTGGGACTACACTTCCCGGGTCGATATTTAAAAATGGTTTGGCAATGCGGGAAGTCTGGCGCGAAGAGCGGTTGCTGTTGATAGCGATCGCGGTCGGGGTGGCGGGCTTCGTGCTCGAGCCGTATTTTCTGGATGCCGGACGCGCCGCCGCGCTGATCGCTGCGGCAATCCTGATTGTCGCAATTCTGGCCGCATCCATTCGTGTGGCGCATCACGCCGAGCGCCTCGCCGAAAAGGTAGGCGATCCCTACGGCACGATGATTCTGACGCTATCCGCCGTGCTGGTGGAGGTCGTGGTGCTGGGCATCATGATGATGCACGCACCGTCGCCAACCCTGGTGCGCGACACGATCTACGCCGCCGTGATGCTCGATATCAACGGCATCCTTGGGCTGGCCGCGCTGATGGGCGGTTTGAAGCACGGCGAGCAGTCCTACAACGACGACAGCGCGCGTACCTATAGCGTGATGATCATGACGGCAATGGGCATTTCGATGGTGGTGCCCGAGTTCATCCCGCATACGGCCTGGCAGGCGTATTCGGGCTTCACCATCCTGGCGATGCTATTGCTGTATGGCGCGTTCCTGCGGATGCAAACCGGGCCGCACAGCTACTTCTTCAGCTACAGCTATCCCGAGAAAAAGCGGCGGGTACGCACCGATATGGCAGCGCAGCCGAGCCGCACCTTCACGATCGGCGTGATGGTGGGCGGCATCGTGGTGATCGGTTTCCTGGCCGAGATGATGTCCGCATCGCTGACCGAGGGACTCGAAGGCACTGGCGCACCGATGACGATTCTCGCCATCGTGGTGGCGGCCATTTCTGCCGGTCCCGAAATTTTGACCGCCTTGCGCGCGGCGCTGGCCAATCGCATGCAGGCCGTGGTCAATATCGCCTTGGGCGCATCGCTGTCGACCGTAATTCTGACGGTGCCGGTCATGGAGGCCATTGCGCTTTTCACCGGACAGCCCTTCGAAATGGCCATGACCCCCTTGCAGACCGTGATGGTATTCATCACGCTCATCGTCGCCGCCATCAATCTCAACGATGGCCAAACCAACGCCATCGAGGGCATGACGCACTTCGCGCTGTTCGCCACATTCTTGATGCTGTTGGGCCTGGGCCTGTAGCGCTCGGTGGGTCGGCTTGCAACGGCTGGAATCGCGCCGCTCGAAATTGGGTGTGCGATGGCGGGCGTGCGTTGGCGCGGCAGACGTTGCGGGCATCGTCTAGGGTTTAACCCTGAAACGGCTAGGATCAACCCTTAGGAGACGTCCAAAATCCGTAGCCAGGCACGTTGTTTGCACCCAGGGGCGCGCCGGTGCTTTCCGCCGGGTCGACGTTCTCTGAAATCATGCACACTTGCTACACCTTCGACACCGCCCATGGCCCGTTCCACATCCTGTTTGTGGACGCCCAGTGGTGGCTGATTTATGACGGCGAGTCGCTTGGGCGCTACGCAACGCCTGAGCTTGCGGCTTGCGATTTGAGCAGCGGCGCTGTGCCGCTGTTGGCCGATGGTACGCGGGTGGCCGAACTCGCCATCTCCGGCGATCTCAACTTCTGGCGCGCCGCCTTGGTGCGTTAGTGGGTGCCGGAATCGGTGCGTGGCGCACCGATGCGGCGCACGGCGGCACCACGGCGACTCAACTTCCAGACATGCGCCGGCGGCGCATTGGCAATCACGATGTCCACTTTACGTGCCCGCAGATCGAGCCGGTCCAGTACGCGGCGGCTTACCGGGCAACGCACGCCATACGTGAATAAATAGAACGCGGCCGAGGGATGCATCAGTGCAAACGCGCTGCGCACGATGCGGATCTGCTGGCGCAGCGACATATTCAACAGCGGCAGGCCGCACACCGTGGCGCCGGCGATGCCGTCAGCCAATACCCCACGCTCCACCAATCGGCCGGCATCGAGGCGATGCACTTCGGCCAAGGGAAAATCGCGGGCGAGTGAGGTGGCGAAAGCCGCGTCGAATTCAATGAGCACCAGGTCCTGTTCGGGAATGCCGCGCTTGATCATCGCGCGGGTAAACACGCCGGTGCCGCTGCCGAGTTCGATCACGCGTCCGCAATCGGGATCGAGGTGGCGCGTGATCGCGTGCCCCAGTGCGCGACTGGACGGGGCGATGGCACCGATACCCTGAGGATTGCTGCGCCACGCATCGTAAAACCGCAGACGTTCGGCCAGCCAGAGGTTGCTGCGGGCCGCACGATCGGCCGCCGAGCGGGCTGCGCCGCCTGCGGAACCCAGCATGCGCCACCCGGATGCACCGAGTTCAGCTAACGGGGCGCGCAACAGCTTGGCCTTCACGAACATGCGGTTCCTCCTGTCGATTCGCATCAACGATAACAAATGGGGGCGAGCGCGCACTGGTATGCTCCATCGCTTGCTCGCTTGCCCATAGTAAGCCAAACCCACGTTTCAATATGTTCACGACCTTATCCGTCGTCCTGCCCATCTTCGCCCTCATTCTTGTGGGCTATCTGTGCCGTTTGGGGGGCATCTTCGGGCCCTATGCCACCCGCGAAATCAATCGATTGGTGGTGTATCTGGCCCTGCCTGCATTGCTGTTCGACCTGGTCGCGCATGCGTCTTGGGAAGCGCTGTATCAACCCGGTGTAATCGGCGCTTTCGGCTTGAGTTGCATCATCGTTTTCACCGTCGCCGTTGCGTGGGGCAAGCGGCGCGGACGTCCGCTGGCCGATGCTGCGCTCGACGGGCTGAATGCGGCCTACGCCAATGTGGGTTTCATGGGCATCCCGCTTTGCGCCGCAGCGTTCGGCCCCCCCAGCCTGGCCGCTGCCACGCTCACCATCATGCTCACGGCATGCGTGCTGTTCGCCGCCGCCATCGTGTTGGTCGAGATTGGATTGCAAACGGAACGCCTGCCTTGGCGCGTGGCGTGGCGGGTGACCCGGGCGCTGGCGCGCAATCCGTTGCTGCTGGCACCGCTCGCCGGTGCCGTGGTGGATGGCACCGGCATTCCTTTGCCGGACGCGTTCGAACGGTTCATCGACCTGTTGGGCGCGGCGGCGTCGCCGTGCGCCTTGATCGCGCTCGGCTTGTTTCTCGCCGATCGGCGTGGGCAGGAAACGCGCCGCACCGAGGGCGTCGCGCCGATGGTGTGGGCCAAGCTGGTGGTGCATCCCGCCTTGACCTGGGCCCTGGCGCATTTCGTTTTCGGGCTGGCGCCCGTGCAGACGGCAGCGGTCACGTTGCTTGCCGCGTTGCCCACAGGCACGGGCCCCTTCATGCTGGCCGAGCTGTACCGGCGCGACGCAGCCAGTACCTCGCGCGCGATCTTGATCTCTACCTTGATGTCGGTCGCGACCGTCGCCGGTTTGCTGTGGGTGCTGGCGCAGACGCTGCCTTGAAGCGGTGCGTCATCCGCGCGCCAGCAACGAGGGCTTGCGCGATGGGCCGAATGTAAAGGTCACATCGGACGTCGCGCGCAGCATTAAAATTCCGTCCACACCCACCCGCCGTTCATTCCTACCACCCCGCCCACTGGTTGCGTCACCGTGTCTCACTCCAAACCGTTCCTGATTGTTCAAACGGGCGCTGCGCCCGACGATCTGCAAGCCGATTTCGGCGATATTCCCGACTGGTTCTGCCACGCCCTTGGCGTGTTGCCCGATGCGGTCCAGGTGGTGCGTCCCTACGCGGGCGAAGCGTTGCCCGAGCCCGCCTCGGTGGGCGCTGCCGTGATCACCGGCTCGTGGGCGATGGTCACCGACCGTGCCGACTGGAGCGAGCGCACCGCAGGCTGGATACGCGATGCGATGGATGTGGATATGCCGCTACTGGGCGTGTGCTATGGCCATCAACTGATGGCGCATGCGCTGGGCGGTGTGGTGGATTACCACCCAGCGGGTATCGAGCTTGGCCGGCGCACGGTGAGCTTGCTGCCGGCGGCGGCGGGCGATGAGGCCACACGCGATTTGCCGGCATCGTTTCAGGTCAATCTCACGCACATGCAAACCGTGGTCGAACTGGCCCCGGGATCGGTCGCCTTGGCCGCAACCGATCACGATCCGCATCAGATCGTGCGCGTCGGGCCTCGGGCGCTATCGGTGCAGTTCCATCCCGAATTCCGCGCCGAGATCATGGGTGCGGTCATCAAACGACGCGAGGCCGAGCACCTTGCGCGTGGCCTGGACGTTGCCAGGATGCTGGCCGAGGTCGGTCCCACGCCACAAGCCTTGCAGATCCTGCGGGATGTGTGGGCTGCGTTGCCAAGCGCCTCCGCACCCATGGCAAGCGTCGTCTGACGGCGCCTCTCAAGCCTGCGGCGGCTGACCGTTCGATGCCGAGAGGCCGCCATCCACCGGCAGGTTCACCCCGGTAATGAAGCGCGCGTCGTGGCTGGCGAGAAACGCAATCACGTCGGCAATCTCTTCGGCCTCGGCGGCGCGTCCCAGCGGGATGCGCTCCTTGAACTTCGCCATCAGGACCTTGTCGTCGAACATGTCGGCGGTCATCTCGCTTTTGGTCAGCGACGGATTGACGGCATTGATGCGCACGCCGTCAGGGCCGTGGTCCAGCGCCATCGCACGCGTGAGGTTCGTCACCGCACCCTTGGCAGCGTTATAGATACCCATGCCCCAGTCGCCACCGATGCCGGACACCGACGACACATTGATTACCGAGCCCTTGGTCTTGATCAGTTCCGGAATGACGGCGCGGCACATATAGAACACGCCGTCCAGATCGATCGACATCACCTTTTTCCAGTCCTCGAGCGAAGCGTCTGGAATCTTGCCTTGTGCCGCCACGCCGGCGTTGTTCACGAGGACGTCGATGTGACCGAACGCCTTCAGGGTCGACGCGACGATGTGCTGCACATCTTCCGGTTTGGACACATCCGCAGCACACACGAGTGCGCGGTCGCCTTCCAGGCTGGCGGCCACATCTTCCAGTTTTGCGGCGGTACGGCCTACCAGCACCACATGCGCACCTTCGCGCGCAAATCGCGCGGCAGTGGCGCGACCCATACCTGAACCCGCGCCGGTCACGATCACGACCTTGTTTTCAAAACGATGCATTGCGTATTTCCCGATAGAGATTGCTGCCCGCGCACAGCTTTAGGATGTGGATCGTGCGTGCGGGCGTGGTCCTTGCGCGGCAATCAGGGATCTCGCACGTCCGATACCTCGGGCCTCGTGTTCGCAACCCGCGCGCCCGAATGGGCCCGGCTCGGGTAGGATGAGCGACGACGCCCCGACGGCACGCCGCCGGCGTGCCGCCAAAACGTGTTTTGCCTGAATGTGTTTGCTTACTGAAGGACCACCATGACTACGATTGCCTGGCTGATGTTGATCGCTGCCGCCTTGCCGTTCCTTGCCACCGGCATTGCGAAAGCCGGTGACAAGAGTTTCGATAACGACAACCCGCGCGCCTGGCTGCAAAAGCAGGAAGGTTGGCGCGCACGCGCCAATGCCGCGCAAACCAATTTCTTCGAGGGGTTGCCGTTTTTCTATGCGGCGGTGCTGTTCGCGCTGTATCGCAATGTGGATCTACCGCAGCTGCGCAATCTGATGATCGCGTATGTGATCGTCCGGCTGGTGTATCTGGCGCTTTACCTCAAAGGCAAAGGCACGTTGCGCTCCATCGCGTGGACGCTGGGCTTGGTGATCAACGTGGCGATCTTGTTCAGCGGCGGCTGAGCGGCTACCGCTTGTAGAAAGCAAACGGGCGCGGTGTGTGCACACCGCGCCCGCTGCGAGGCTTACGCGCTCAGCAAGACTTATTCATCCAGCTTCACGTCGACGCAGGGCGAGAACTCGCCCGTTTCCGGGTCACGAATGAACAGCAAACCCGTGGCGACGCCAAAATAGGCACCGTGGAGCTGCAAGGTGCCGGCTTTGACGCGTTGACTGATATACGGAAACGTCATCAGGTTCTCGATGCTGTGACCCACCACCGCCATTTCCAACGCGCGGATGTTCGTTTTGCGATCGCCGGCGGTACGGTCGAGCTTATCGGCGACCGGCGCGATCTGCGACATCCATTTGCCGATGAAGTCACCCTTGGCGAGGGGTTGGGCGCTGTCGTAAAACGCGCCGATCCCGCCGCATGACGCGTGGCCGAGCACGACGATGTGCTCGACATTCAGCCCATTGACCGCAAACTCAATGGCGGCGCTCACGCCATGGTAAGAATCGGTATCGGGCTCGTAAGGCGGCACCAGATTGGCCACGTTGCGGGCTACAAAGAGTTCGCCCGGACCCACATCGAAGATGGCTTCAGGCGAGACGCGCGAGTCGCAGCAGCCGATCACCATGGTGTTGGGTTGCTGGCCTTTTTCGCCAAGCCGCTTATAACGGCTGCGCTCGCTTGGAAAGCGGCCGTCGAGAAACGCTTGATATCCCTGCTGTAATCGTTCGGGAAGCATTGTCGTTCGGTCCTCCGAAAAGATAAGTCGTGTTCGGGCAAATCGCGCCCGAACCCGCTATTTTACCCGCAGTGGATGACAACGCCCTGGCGGATTCACACCATATTCTCAATGTCTATGTGCGGATAATTGTGGCGAAACGCGGTTTCGCCCATCGCAACAAGTTGGGTGCGAATCTGCGCATCCACCTGCGCATGGAACGGCCGCAGCATCGCTGCGTGGCGTTGGGGGGCGTCGAGCAGATCGAGCGCCGCCGCCACGGCCTCGACCGTGGATAGCCCGTCGGTGCGGGGCGATTTGCGCAGGCGGTAAGCGGACACGTCTTTGGGTGCCAGACCGAATCGGGGGAGGGCAAGCAAGGCAGGATGGCGCCTCAGCATGCCTGCGGCCTGCTTCCACGTGCCGTCCAGTACGATCAGGGTGAGCGGCGACGTGACGGGCGGCCCCGTCGCGCCATCGGCCTCTGCCGGATAGAGCAGCAACGATTGCCGCCCGGCAATGGTCCAGTCCGTGGGGGTGAAGGTTGCACGAGTGACGATCTCGGCATGGCGCAATCCCAACGCAACCCAGCGTGCCGTATTCAACGCATGTGTGCTTTCGCGGGGATCCTGCAGCACACGCACCGGCGTGCGGTTATCGATGGGTGCCACGAGCGCGCATACGCATTGCGCCGTCAGCATCGCGCAATGAGGGCAGCGAGTGCGCACGCTCACACCTCGTTGTCGATATCTTCGGCCGTGCGGCGGCGTGCCACACGCACCTCCACGTGGCGCAAGACGGCAAGCACGAAGAGCGCGAAGAGGGTGCTCAGAATGGCCGTCATTTCACGGCCCATGCCGGCCGCCACGCCAATGGCCGCCGTCATCCAGATGCTGGCGGAGGTGGTCAACCCCTTGATGCGTCGCTCGTCGCTGAGTTTGATGATCGCACCCGCGCCCAGAAAGCCGATACCTGCCACGATCCCTTGCAGCACACGGCTCAGATCTTCGATGCGCATGCCGCTCTGCGCCGGCACCAGCACGAAGAGCGCAGCGCCCAGGGCGACCAGAATATGCGTGCGCAAACCGGCGGGTTTGCCGCTCGCCTCGCGTTCGTAGCCGATGATGCCGGCCAACACGCCAGCCACGGTCAGGCGTACGATGATGCGCACCGCTTCACCGATGTCGGTGATGTCCGAGAACTCTTGCGCCAGTGCGGCGCGCACGATGTCCCATGTATCCGTCATGTGGAAACGCTCCGTTGATCAGCTCGACGTTGAGCACGCGCGTGATGGCCTGCTTGAATACACCAGCCGGTATGATGGCGCGAATCGAATATTTTGCGGGATGTACCCATGTTGTTGCGCGATGCGGTCGATGCCGACGTACCCGGTATTGTGGATATCACGAATCATGCCATCCTTCACACGACGGCGCTCTGGACCGAGACACCGGTCACGAACGACGTGCGCCAGCGATGGATGGACGACCGCCGAGCGCGCGGTTTTCCCGTCATCGTCGCCGCGGAGGGCGAAACCATATTGGGCTTCGCCTCCTATGGCGATTTCCGGCCGTTTGAAGGTTTCGTCAATACCGTCGAGCATTCCGTGTATGTGCGACCCGACGCGCAAGGCCGCGGCCTGGGGCGGCAGTTGCTCGATGCCGTGATCGAACGCGCGCGGGCGGCAGAGTTGCATGTGATGGTGGCGGGTATCGAGGCGCAAAACACAGCATCGATCGCGCTGCACCGGCGTGCCGGGTTCGTGCAAACGGGACTGATGCCGCAAGTGGGTCGCAAATTTGGCCGTTGGCTCGATCTCGCGTTCCTGCAGAAAAACCTGCACGACACCTGAGGCGTCAACCCGTGCCGTCAGACCGCCGACTGCGCAGCCACGAAATCCGCCACCGCGGCATTGAACACCCGCGGATTGCCCAGATTCATGCCGTGAGACGACCCCGCGATCGTCACGCGTGACGCTTGCGGCAGTAGCCCTTCCAGACGATCGAGCGTGGCGGGATAGGGCTGTGGACTGAGTGCGCCGCCCACCAACAGCATCGGCATGGCGAGCGATTGAATCGTGGCCGCGTCCAGCCTGAACGGCGGCTCCGCGGTTTGCGCAAGCAGCGTTGTCGCGTTCTCGCGCACCATTTCCTGAAACCACGGCACCATGCGGCGCCATGTATCGGGTCCGCTGACGGCATCGATGAAGAGCGCCAGGCCGGCATCCACATCGCCGCGCTGGATCAGCGCCATGGCGTCGTGGCGAAAAGCGCCGCGCGGGTCGCTGCGATCGGCGTGCCCCACGCCAGGATCGGCCAGCGTGAGTGTGGCGATGGCTTGGGGTGCCAGCACAGCCATGTGCAGGGCCACGCTGCCGCCGCGCGAATGGCCCACCACATGGGCAGGGCCTGCGGCCAGATGATCGATCAGGCCAAGCAAATCTTGCGCATGGCGGTCGATCGAGAATGGCCCGCCTTCCGGCGTCCATTCCTGCGGCCAGTAATGGCGCAGATTCACGGCCACGACGCGATGGCTGCGGCTCAAGGTCACGATCTGGGATTTCCAGTATCGGCAGTCGCAGAGCGAGCCGTGCACCAGCAAGAGCAGCGGCCCCGAGCCGGTATCGGTGTACGTCAGCGTGTAATCGGGCAGCGCGTAGTGGTGAAGGTCGGGCGTAAAGTCGGCGCGCATGGCAGGCAGAATCGGCCGTAGCCGCATGAAGTCGAACGGTGATTTTAGCGGTCTGGCGGCGGACCCCGCGATACACTGGCGGCCATGAACGAACTTGCCTGGCTCTGGATCCCCGTCACCCTCTTTGCTGCGGCTGCGCAGGCGGGACGCAACGCCGTCCAACGCAGCCTGACCGAGCGGCTGGGCACCTTGGGGGCCACTCAGGTTCGCTTTCTTTACGGGTTTCCCTTCGCGTTGCTTTTCTTGAGTATCGTCACGCATATCACGGGCGATGCGTGGCCCAGCGTCAATGGCCGCTACCTGCTCTTCGCGACGGGCGGCGCCGCCGCGCAGATCGCCGCTACCGCGCTCATGCTGGCCGCGATGCGCGAGCGGGCCTTCGTCGTGGTCACGGCGTGGACCAAAACCGAGCCCATCCAGGTGGCGGTGTTCGCCTTGGTGGTCCTGAGCGATCCGCTCTCCCTCTGGAGCATTGCGGGGATCATCGTGGCCACGGTCGGCGTGGTGCTGATGTCCACCAAGCCGGGAATGGGGGCGCAGGCCTTTTCCGACTGGCGTCCCGCGGTCTTCGGTATCGCCTCGGGTGCTTTCTTCGCCTTCTCGGCCGTGGGCTTTCGCGGCGCTATCCTCACGCTGGAGAGCGGCTCGTTTGCGATGCGCGCCAGTTACACGCTGGTGTGGTCGCTGGGGATTCAGGTCGCGATGCTGGTGGCGTGGATGGTGTGCTTCAAACGATCGCTGATCGGTCCCTGCTTGCGGGCATGGCGCACGTCGTTGTTGGGCGGACTGCTCGGTGCGAGCGCGTCGCAGGGTTGGTTTCTCGGCTTCGCGCTGACGGCCGCCGCCAATGTGCGCACGCTGGGTCTGGTGGAGGTGCTGTTTGCACAACTGCTGTCGCGGCGCATCTTCGCGCAATCGGCATCGCGCCGGGAGCTGGGCGGCATTCTGCTGATCGTCGCCGGCGCAGTCGTGATCGTGATCACCGCAGTCACGGCCTGAGATTGAATCGGGCGATCCTCCCAAGATCGAATCCGGTGATCCTCCCGAGATCGAATCCGGTGATCCTCCCGAGATCGAATCCGGTGATCCTCGAACGCGCTGCCGGCGCACAAAAAAAAAGGAACGCACTGCAATGCAGTCCGTTCCTTCATCATGAAGCGTGCCGCGGAACTTACTGCAGCAGCGTCAGGCGGTTTTTGGCCGTGCTGGCAGCGGGCGACGAGGGATAGTCGCGCACGATGCGCTGCAGTGTCGTCTTGGCGCCGGCACGGTTATTCGTTTCGATCTGGCTGCCGGCAATCACGAGCAATGCATCAGGCGCACGCTCGTTGTTGGGCGATTGCTCGACCATTTGCTGCATTTGGGTGATCGCACCCTTGAAATCCTTGGTGGCGTAGCGGCTGCTGCCCAGGTAGAACTGCGCCGTCGGCTTGAGCGGGCTATTGGGGTAGGCCGACACGAAGCCGTTCAGCGCATCACCCGCTTCCTTGTAGCGACCGGTGCGGAACTGGTCGATCGCGGCATCGTATGCCGCCTGTTCTTGCGGATCGTTGGCGGCGGGGCCATTGGCCTGCTGCTGTTGCTGCGCTTGCTGATTGGCGCTCGGCTGCTGGCGCGATACCAGTTCGAGCTGCTCACGCAATTGCATCACTTCCTGCTGCATGGACTGCATCTGATCGGCCAGTTGCAGGCGGGCGCGAGCGTTTTGCTCGTTCATCTGCTGCACTTGCTGGCGCAGATCGAGAATGGCTTTGCGCGCTTCATCGTCCGAGAAAGCGTGCGCGGGCGCGCTGGCGAGCATCACGGCCACGGCCGCGGCGATGGTCAGGGGGCGAAACGACTGGAAAGAAACGTGCATAGTCATCCGGAGGCTAAAAAGTAAAAAAGCGTCGGAACGATCTTAGACCGTTCCGACGCGCGTGGGGCATTTCCTGCTACGCGACCTGCTTAACGCTGATAGACGATATCAGCGCGGCGGTTTTCGGCGTAATCAGATTCCGACGAACCCGTCGACGTCGGCTTTTCCTTACCGAAGCTGATCGTCTCGATTTGCGAGTCGTTCACGCCCAGCAAGGTCATCATGCGACGCACTGCGTCTGCACGACGTTGGCCCAGAGCCAAGTTGTATTCAGCGCCACCGCGTTCATCGGTATTGCCTTCGACTTTCACGCGCTGTTGGCCATTGCCGGCCAAGTAGCGAGCGTGCATTTCGACGAGGCTGCGGTACTGGTCGGAAACCGAGTAGCTGTCGAAGTCAAAGTACACCGAGCGCTGTTGCGCCAAGGGGCTCTGCGGGTTGAAGGGGTCCATGACTTGGCCGGACGAACCGCCCATTCCTGAACCTGTGCTGCCGCCAGCGTTACCGGCTTGATCGTCCAGGGGGACGGAGCTGCAAGCCGCCAGGGTTGCTGCAAATGCGGCGATGGTAAAGCTTTTGGCAATGCGCGATCTCATGATATTTCCTTTGTGTAAAGAGAGTCACACGTGTTTTATCGGGTAAAAGGGCCCCAAGTTGGTTCACGTATTTCCCCGTTCAGTACCGAAAGCGTCTGACGAACACGTCCATCGCTCGAGACCCCTGCCAGCACCCCGCGGCCACCTTGCGAAGCGGCATAGAGGACTTGCATGCCATTGGGAGCGAAGCTCGGGGACTGATCGTCACGACCATCAGTCAACAAGGTTTCGGTTCCGCTGGCCAGGTTCAACGAAGCGATCTTGAACGCGCCATCTCGTCTTGCAACGTACAGCAGCGTCGATCCATCGGGGGAAATTCGGGGTGAGATGTTGTAACTTCCGTTAAAAGTGATCCGGCGCGCATCACTACCGTCGACACCGACTTGGTAGATCTGCGGGCCGCCACTGCGGTCGCTGGTGAACATCAAAGAACGTCCGTCGGGGGTGAACGCCGGCTCGGTGTCAATCCCCGGGGAGCGCGTCACACGGCGCAAATTCTGGCCGCTGGCGCTCAAAGTATAGATTTGCGAAAGGCCGTCGCGCGTCAGCGCAACCGCCAACTGGCTGCCGTCGGCCGACCAGGCCGGGGCGCTGTTGTTGCCTTTGTAATTTGCAACAGGCACGCGCGCGCTGGTGGCCAGCGTGTGCGAATAAACAACAGGTTTGCCAGATTCGAAGCTCACGTAGGCGAGCTTCGAACCGTCGGGCGCCCAGGCGGGCGAAATGATCGGTTCACGCGAGCGCAGGGCGACTTGCGGATTCTGGCCGTCGGCGTCTGCCACTTGCAATTCGTAGGTGTCGCCACGCTTGAGCACGTAGGCGATGCGGGTCGAGAAAACGCCGCGCACACCGGTGATCTTTTCGTAGATGCGATCGGCGATCTGGTGCGAGACACGGCGCAGTTCCTGCTCGGTGCCCGAGAACGCGACGCCGTCCAATTGGCCTTTCTTGACCGTATCGGCCAGGCGGAAGCGCACGTCGTAGCGGCCGTCGGCGGAGCGGCTGACGCTGCCGTATGAGAGGAAATCGGCACCACGGCCGCGCCAGTCGTCATGCGCGATCTGCGAGTCGACCGTCAGGCCCGAATTGGCGGCGCTGATCAGGCGGAATTGACCCGTACGGGTCAGGTCGGCGCGGATGACTTCCGCGATGGCACGGCCGCGGGCATCGTCGCCGGCGAAATCAGCAATGGCGATCGGGTACTGGGTTGCGCCCGTACCGGAAATGTCCACGCGCAACTGGGCATGGACCGGCGTGGCAGCCATCCAGGCAGTCAGCAGCATCATCAGGCCGAGGGTCGCGTAAGCGCGCCACGTGCCGGCCATTCGGCGATATGCGGAACTCATAAGGGGTGTTCTCCTGTCAGTCGTACATTCTGTAGATCACGTCGATTACCGACTCGAAAATGCCCGTGGACGGCTTCGGGAACGGGTTGCATCGGCGGATACCGGTTTCGACGGCTCGATCAAAGCCGGCGTTGCCGGATGAGCGCGTCAGATTTACGCCTGACACCTCACCGTTGGTACGCAACTGTACCCGGTATTCTGCCGTAGGATTGGCCGATCCGCTACGGGCAGGTGTGGGGAATTGCACACCTGGACGCACGCAAGCGCGAACTTTTGCGCCATAACCACTATCCCGACCGCCACCGGCCTGATTTCGGTCGGCCGTGCCGCCCGGAAGACCGGCTGCGCCGAGCACGTCGCCACGCATGGCATCGCGCAGCGCCTTGTCCGCCGCAGCCGCCTTGGCCGCTGCCGCTTTCTTCTCCGCAGCCGCTTTTTCAGCGGCGGCTTTTTCGGCCGCCGCCTTCTTCTCTACGGCCGCTTTCTCTGCGGCAGCCTTCTCGGCAGCGGCCTTTTCGGCCACAGCGGCTTTCTCAGCCGCTGCCTTTTCAACCGCTGCTTTTTCGGCGGCAGCCTTATCGGCAGCCGCTTTTTTCTCGGCAGCGGCTTTCTTTTCGACCGCTGCTTTTTCAGCGGCCGCTTTCTCCGCCGCCGCTTTTTCGTTGGCAGCCTTCTCGGCGGCTGCTTTTTCGGCAGCGGCTTTCTGTTCTTTGTCTAAACGTTGTTTTTCTTCACGCGCAGCCTGTTGGCGAGCTTCTTCGATGCGGGCTTTCTCGCGCGCAGCCTCGGCGGCTTCGCGCGCCTTCTCTTCCTGCTCGCGCTTCTTCTTCTGCGCTTCGAGCGCAATTTCAGGGTCCGGCACGGCTTCGGGCTGCACCGCAGGTTTGGGCGGCGGCGTCGGAGCGGGCGGGGGGGTGGGTGCCGGGGCCGGTTCAGGCTCCGGCGCAGGCGTTGGGGGCGGCGGCGTGGGCGTCGGCGGTGTGGGCTCGGGTTGCGGCTCGGGTTCTGGCAGCGGTTCGGGCTTGGCGTCGGGCGAGACGCCATCGGCCCAGAGTTCGACCTGAACCGGGCCCGGATTTTCGGTATGCCAGTCCAGTCCGAAGAAGAGGACGATCACGAGCAGCAGGTGAACCGCGACCGCGAGCCCCAAGGCCTTGCGGTTGTCCTGGGTGGGTGGCGGTTCGGGCGGCGTGCCGTGCGGAGGGAGTGAGGGCGTCATGTCCTGGATAGTACGGATCGGGCCGTCGCGAGGGCGGCCACGTCGCAGTCGCGCGTTAGCGCTTGACCGCCGGTTGCTGTTGGGTCGTGGGGCGCGGCTGATTGCCGCCGGCGCTCTGGTCGACCAAAAGTCCCAGGCGGGTCACGCCGCTGCCGCGCAGCTCGTCCATGACCTTCACGACTGATTCGTAGGGCACCTTGCCGTCGGCTGCGATCACCACGGGCGTGGTCGCCGTGATGCGCGCCTTCACGGCCGAAATCAGGTCGCCGCGGGCGATATCCTGGGGCATGGCGCCACCTTCGCGCATCCGCAGCGCGAGATTGCCGTCGGCATTGATTTGCACCTCGAGCGGCGTGGACGGCACTTCGGCCGCCTGACCCACCGAGGGCAACTCGATCATGCCAGGCGTGACGAGCGGAGCGGTGACCATGAAGATGATCAGCAATACCAGCATCACGTCGATATAAGGCACGACGTTGATATCGCTTTTCATCCGGCGGCCATGCCGGCTGTTGGAACGTACCGAGGGCATTAGCGCACCTGCCGTTGCAGAATATTCAGGAACTCGTCGACGAAGGCATCGAAACGGATCGAAATGCGGTCGATGTCGTTGGTGAAGCGGTTATAGGCGACCACTGCAGGGATGGCGGCAAACAGACCGATCGCGGTGGCGATCAGCGCCTCGGCAATCCCCGGGGCCACAGCCGCCAGCGTGGCTTGCTGCATGTTCGACAGACCCATGAACGCGTGCATGATCCCCCACACCGTACCCAGGAGGCCGATGTATGGGCTGACCGAGCCGGCCGAAGCCAAAAAGTTCAGATGCGATTCGAGGACGTCCATCTCGCGTTGGTAAGCCGCCCGCATGGCGCGGCGCGGGCCATCGAGCACGGCAACGGGATCGTTGGGCGTGGAGCGGCGCGCTTTCAGGAACTCGGTCATGCCGGCGTCGAAAATACGCGCGAGCGCGCCTTGTTCGGCGCGGCGGCTGGCCACGGCCTGCTGCAGCATCGAAAGATCGCCGCCCGACCAGAAGTCGTCTTCGAAACGGCGGGTCTGCGTGGTTGCTTTGCGCAGCGCAAAGCGCTTGGCGAAGATGTACGTCCAGGACATGATGGAAATGCCGAGCAGCATCAGCATGATCAGCTGTACCGGAAGGCTGGCCTGGGTAATCAAAGAAAGCAACGACATGTCGCTGGTGACTGGCATGGTTATTCCTGAATGGATTTCAGTATTGATAGAACTTCTGGAGGAATCTCAGCTGGCCGCAGGCTTGCCGCATCGACGCAACACACTTGGATGGTGCCTTCGGCGAGCAGTTCCCCGTCTCGCCGAGCGGCTTGCGCGAAGTGTATCGAAGCCCGGCCCAAACGGGTAATACGACTATGGATGGTCAACCTATCATCCAATCGGGCGGGTTTACGGTAGGCCATATCGAGCGCGTTGACCACGAAGATGCGTTGCGTGGCCGCCCGCAGCTCCGATTGAAACACGCCGAGCTCCCGCAACCATTCGGTGCGGGCCCGTTCGAGAAACTTGAGATAGTTGGCGTAGTAGACGACGCCGCCCGCATCGGTATCTTCGTAATAGACCCGGATGTCGAACAGCGCCTCGGCGGGCATTTCAGTCGGCATAAATGTAAACAGGTTGCCCTACGCGCAAAGTCAATCGAAACGCCCGACGTGTGGGGCTTACAGCGATGCCAGCATGGCCAAAACGGTGTCTGCAGCCTCGGCGGGGGAGACCTTGGTAGCGGTTTCCTGACGACGAGCTTGCAATTCCACCACACCATCCTTGAGCCCGCGTTCTCCAACTGTTACACGTAGCGGTACGCCGATCAATTCCCACTCCGCAAACATCACGCCGGGGCGGGTATCGCGGTCGTCGAGAATGACGTCCACGCCTTGTGCAGCAAGGGTCTCGTACAGTTGCACGGCGGTGTCACGAACAGTTTCACTTTTACCGAATCCAACCGGGCAAATGACGACCTGGAAGGGCGCGATCGCCTTCGGCCAGATAATGCCCCGAGCATCGTGGTTCTGTTCGATCGCGGCGCCCACGATCCGGGTGACGCCGATGCCATAGCAACCCATTTGCAACAGTGCCGGCTTGCCGGTGTCGTCCAGATAGGTGGCTTTCAGCGCTTCGGAGTACTTCGAACCGAGGAAGAACACGTGACCCACTTCGATGCCACGTTGCATCGCCAGCTTGCCCGGGCCATCCGGGGCCGCATCGCCCTCGACCACGTTGCGCAGATCGACGGTGAATTCGGGTTCCGGCAGATCGCGGCCCCAGTTCACACCGACCAGGTGAGCATCGGCGTGGTTGGCGCCGCAGATGAAGTCGCTCATGTTGCCTACCGTCAGGTCGGCGACCACGCGCACGGGCAGGGTGGTATTGACCGGACCGAGATAGCCCGGCTTGCAGCCGAAATGGTCGACGATCTCGCTCTCGGTGGCGAAACGGAAGCCCGCGTTCAAGCCCGGCACCTTGGCCGCCTTGATTTCGTTGAGCATGTGATCGCCGCGCAGCAACAGCAACCAGATCTGCACCTTGCCGGCTTCCGGCTCCGAGGCCAGCACGATCGACTTGATCGTCTGTTCGAGCGGCACGTTCAGGAAGGCGGCCACGTCTTCGCAGCGGGCAGCGCCCGGCGTGGGGGTGTCGACCATCGGTGCCGTGGGCGCGGCGCGCTCCGCGATCAGCACGGGTGCTTGCGCCAATTCGATATTGGCGGCGTACTGCGAGTCGGGGTTGTAGACGATCAAGTCCTCACCGGTATCGGCGATGACTTGGAATTCGTGGCTGCGCGTGCCGCCGATCGAGCCCGTGTCGGCCGCGACGGCGCGGAACGTCAGCCCCAGGCGCGTGAAAATGCGCATGTAGGCGTCGTACATCCGATCGTAGCTTGCCTGAGCGGACGCTTCGTCGCGATCGAACGAATACGCGTCCTTCATCGTGAACTCACGCCCGCGCATCAGGCCGAAACGGGGCCGGCGCTCGTCGCGGAATTTGGTCTGGATGTGATAGAAATTGACCGGCAACTGGCGCCAGCTGTGGATTTCATTGCGCGCGATATCGGTGATGACTTCTTCCGAGGTCGGCTGCAGCACGAAGTCGCGCCCGTGGCGATCCTTGATGCGTAGCAGTTCCTGGCCATATTGCTCCCAACGGCCCGATTCCTGCCATAGCTCGGCGGGTTGCACCACCGGCATGAGCAGTTCGATGGCGCCGGCGGCGTTCATCTCTTCGCGCACGATGGCCTCGACCTTGCGGATGACGCGCAAGCCCAAAGGCATGTAGGAATAGATGCCGCCCGCAAGTTTGCGGATCATGCCCGAACGGGTCATGAGCTGGTGGCTGGCAACTTCGGCCTCGGAAGGCGCTTCTTTTAGTGTGTTTAGGTGATAGTTTGAGGCGCGCATAGTGTCAGTGGACGGCAGATACGTATAATCAGACGTCATTGTATTGAATTCGGTGGGGGTGGCCCATGCTCGATCGGGAAGGCTACCGCCCCAATGTCGGCATCATTCTCGTCAACACGAAAAACGAGGTCTTCTGGGGTAAGCGCATCCGGGAACATGCCTGGCAGTTCCCGCAGGGCGGCATCAAGTACGGCGAAAGCCCGGTGCAGGCGATGTATCGCGAACTTCACGAAGAAACGGGGTTGAAACCCGAGCATGTCCGCATTTTGGGGCGCACACGCGACTGGTTGCGCTATAACGTGCCGGATCATTTTGTCCGAAGGGAGTGGCGTGGCCACTACAAAGGGCAAAAACAGATCTGGTTTTTGTTGCGGCTCACAGGCCGCGACTGCGACGTGCGGCTGCGCGCCACGCAGCATCCTGAGTTCGACGCCTGGCGTTGGAGTCAGTACTGGGTGCCGCTGGACGCGGTGATCGAGTTCAAGCGCGACGTTTACACGCAGGCCCTGAACGAGCTGTCGGCGATATTGTTCCGGCGGCAGCACGAGACGCGCTACTTGCGTCAGCGCGTTCATGGCCAGCGTAATTCCGAAGAAACTTCCGACGTTCAGGACGAACATGCGCGTATTGCTGGTTGAAGATGAACGCGATATGGCGTCATGGCTGGTGCGTGCACTGGCGCAAAGTGGGTTTTTGCCGGACCACGCCGCAGATGCGGCGAGTGCCGAGATGTTGATGGCGGACAATGATTATGAGGCCATCATCATGGATTTGCGGTTGCCGGATAAACACGGTTTGGTCCTGTTGCGCGAAATGCGCGCCCGCAACGACCTCACCCCGGTGCTGCTCCTGACCGCGCAAGGCTCGCTGCACGACCGCGTGCGCGGTCTGAATATCGGCGCCGACGACTTCCTGACGAAGCCGTTCGCGCTTGAAGAGCTCGAAGCGCGCGTGGCCGCGCTCGTGCGCCGCAGCCGCGGCCGCCAGCCGGCCCGCCTGCACTGTGGGTCGCTCTCTTATGATGAAGAGAGCCGGGCGTTCTCGTTGGGCGACACCTTGTTGTTCCTCACACCGCGCGAACATGCCGCGCTGCATGCCTTGCTGGCACGCAGCGGCTTCCCGGTCGAGAAGGTGCAGTTGTTCGGCAAGGTGTTCAACCACGATAGCGAGGCCAATCCCGATGCGATCGAGGTCGTGCTGCATCGGCTGCGTAAGAAGCTTACGGGGAGCGACGTGCACATCGTGACCGTGCGCGGTCTGGGATACATGCTCGAAAGCGGCGCGAGTGAAAGCACGCCTGCCTGAACTCACGTTCCGGCATCGCTTCGGCATCCGCGCACTCCTGATCGCCCTGCTGCTGCCGGGCGTGGTGGCGCTGCTGGTCATCGACAGCGTCAACGACTACCACATGCTGTCGGAAATCACCGAGGATGCCTACGATGCGGCGTTGCTCGAGCCGGCGCGCGTGCTCGAAAGCAGCGTCGAATTCGACGAATCCGACACGCTGCGCATCATCACCCCGCTTTACGCGCAGGTGATGCTCGAATCCAGGGCGGGGCTGCGCAAGTATTTTCGCGTGGAGGAAGTCCCGCCGGAGCAGGCGGCCAATCCGGCCGGGGTGGCGCAGGCGGGCGCGGTGCTCATGGGCATGCCGGATTTTCCGCGGCCGGGACGATGGCCCGATATTTCAGGTGAGCCGTTGTTCTTCGACGCTGTCTATCGCGCCGATCCGGTGCGGGTGGTGGCGATCCGACGCGATTTCTATCGCAACAGGATCAAGCGCAGCGTGCTCATCATGGTGGCCGAGAGCGTGGGCAAGCGCAATGAAGTCGAGGCCGAAGCCCGCAAGCAGGAGCTGCTGCGCGATGGCCGGATGCTGGCGCTTGTGGTGATCCTGGTCTGGCTGGGCGTGGCCTGGGCGCTCGCCCCGCTGCAGCGGCTGCGTGATGATGTGCATGCCCGGTCGCGCGACGACCTCACGCCGCTCGATGCGGACAAGGTGCCGCAAGAGGTCAAGCCGCTGGTCGACGCGGTGAATCATCACATCGAACGCCACCGCCGCGTGCTGGATGCGCAAACCCAATTTCTATCGGACGCCTCGCACCAGATGCGCACGCCGATCGCCGTGATGCTCACGCAAGCGCAGTACGCATTGCGCGCGGCCGATCCGGCGCAGGCACGCGAAAGTCTGGAGGGCATCGTGGTGCAGTTGCGCCGCGCCCGCCGTCTCACCGAACAGTTGCTCGCGCTGGCTCACGCCAACCAACAGGAAACCGTCGATCGGTCGCGCATCGATCTCAATGCTGTTGCCCGTGAAGTGGTGCTGGAGTTCTATCCGCTGGCGCACGAAAAGCGGCAGGATCTCGGCTGGATCGATGCCTGTCAGACAGACGAAGCCGGTGCCTTGGAAGGCTTGGCCGCGGACGGCGTGCCGGTGTTCGCCTCGGACGTCGAGGTGCGCGAGGCCCTGTCCAATCTCATTCACAATGCCATCAACTATGCGCCAGTCAGTGCCTGCATCACCGTCTCTGCCCGCCGCAACGGGATACGGGGCGAGGTGTCGGTGTGCGATAACGGGCCGGGCTTGTCGGAACATTTTTACGGCCGCGCGTTTGCGCGCTTCGATCGGATCGGGCTGGAGAAGGGGGCCGGCCGGGCCGAAGGATCCGGTCTCGGCCTGGCGATCGCGCGTGCCTATATGCGACGCAACGGCGGCGATGTCGAGCTCTCGGCGGGCGATCCCAATGACGCCGGATCGACCGGACTGCGCGCCTCGATCTGGTTGCCGCTGGCCCCCACTCAGGCTGCCGCCACGCGCCGTCTGACCATCCCCAACGATTTTTCATAACCTCTGGACGAATTGCCATGCATCTCTTGTTCGCTCATCCCGGCACGCCTCCCGAAGAATGGGTCGCGGCCCTGCGCGCCGCGTTGCCCGAGCATCATGTGTCGATCTGGAATCCGAACGCGCCCGCCACCGGCGCCGATGTCGCGCTGGTGTGGAAGCCGCCGGCCAATCTGTTCACGCATGAAACGCAGCTCAAGACGATATTCAATCTGGGCGCGGGCGTCGATGCCGTGCTGGCCTTACCGACGTTTCCCGCCGACGCCCGGCTGATTCGTCTCGAGGACGCCGGCATGGCGGTGCAGATGGCAGAGTACGTGTTGTTTGCACTGGCCCGCGCGTCGCGCGATTTCGACGTGTATGACGCGCAACAGCGCGCCGGACAGTGGCAGCCTGCGCCGGGCACCCTGCGCGCTGACTGGCCGGTGGGCATTCTGGGCTTGGGTCGGATCGGTCTACAAGTCGCGCAAACGTTGGCGACGCTGGGTTACGACGTGGCCGGGTGGTCGCGCTCGGGCCGTGACGATGTGGCCGGCATGACATCGTACGCGGGTGCCGAGGCGCTGCCGGCGTTTTTGGCACGCACCCGCGTGCTCGTCAACGTGCTGCCGTTGACGGCGGAGACGCGCGGCTTCATCGATGCATCGGTGCTGGCGCAATTGAAGTCGGGTGCGCACGTCATCAATGTGGGGCGCGGCGAGTCCCTGGTCGAAAAGGATTTGCTCGCGGCACTCGCTTCGGGTCAGGTCGCAGGCGCGTCGCTGGATGTGTTCGAAACCGAGCCGTTGCCGCAGGATCATCCATTCTGGCGTGACGCGCGGGTACACATCACCCCGCATGTGGCAGCACGCACGTTGCTCGAAGAGTCGATCGCTCAGATCGCGTCGAAGGTGCGCGCGCTGGCTGCCGGCCAACCGATTACCGGCATTGTGTCGCGCGATCGCGGGTATTGAGCCCACGACGCGGGATCGGACTGACCCGCAGGGTTACTGCCTCATTCCTCGGCGGTGCCATGGTCTTGATCTGACCGCGCTCATGCATTCAGCGCCCTCGGCCTGAGGGCGCGCGATCAAGGCGGCGATGGCGCGTAGTGCGCGTTGCTGCCGGTTTCCGCCTCGTCGGCGTACGCCTGCGGCAACCGATCGGATAGAAAATCCAGAAACGACCTGACGGCCGGCACCATGCCGCGCCGCGACGGATAGATGCAATGCACGATCCCGTTGCCGGTGTGCCATTGCGGCAGCACTTTCACCAGGGTGCCGGTGCGCAACGCTTCGCGGATGGCGACATCGGGCAGCAAGGCAATGCCGTGGCCCCGGATGGCGGCTTCGGCAAGCACGACAAAATCATTCGATGCCAGTTGCGGCGTGATCTGCACGACGTGCTGTTCGCCACGACGGTTATCCAACGTCCAGCGGGTGTCCGGCTCATCGGAAAACGTCAGCGTGCGATGGTCTGCCAACGCGGGCGGCGCATCGGGCTGCCCATGCCGCCGGATGTAGTCAGGGCTGGCCACCAGCGCCGAGCTGCCACTTCCCAAGCGCCGAACGATGAACTCCGCATCCGTATCCAGCTTGGGGCGCACCCGCACGGCCAGATCGACGCCTTCCTTGATCAGGTCGATACGCCGATTGGTCACGAGCAGACGAATCGCCACCTGGGGGAACGCATCCATGAATTCGGGCAGGATCGGCGCCAGCATTTGCTGGGCGATGGCGACCGGGCAACTCACGACCACAGGGCCGGTAGGTTCGGCTTTCAGTTGTTGCATGGCGTCGTCGGCGGCCCGGGCGGAGGACGCCATGGCGCGGCAGAACGTCAGATAGCGCTCACCGGCACTGGTGAGGCTGATCTGGCGGGTCGTGCGTTGAAGCAGCCTGACGCCTAGCCGTTCTTCCAGCAGCGCAATCCGGCGAGACAATCGCGACTTTGGAATGCCGAGGCTTTTGCCGGCGGCGGTGAAGCTGCCGCGTTCGACCACTTGGGCGAAATAAAACAGATCGTTGAGATCTTGCATCTGCGATTGTCCGATGAGTGGAACATGGCGTTCAGTTTAGCGGGCTTTTCGCGACAAAAAAACCGGCCTACAGTGAGTCCATTGCTTCCAATCATCGGACTTCCCCCATCATGCGTACCCTGATCGTTCTCTCGTCCATCCTCGGCGACAACAGCAAGTCCACCCAACTGGCCCGCCATCTGTCGGCACATTTGGGTGCAGAGCAGGGCGAGGTCATCGTGCGTGACCTGGGCCATACGCCGCTGCCCTATATGGACGGCAGCCTGATCGGCGCGCTGTTCACCCCGCAAGACCAGCGCGTTGACGCTCAACACGCCGCTGTCGCGGTGGCTGATGCGGCGATTGATGAACTCAAGGCGGCCGATCGCGTGATCTTCGCCGTGCCCGTCTACAACTTCGGATTGCCGGCGCAGTTGAAGAGCTATCTGGATTTTGTGGCGCGCGCCGGCGTGACATTCCGCTATACCGCAGAAGGTGTCCCGGAAGGCCTGGTTACCGGCAAGGAAGTGTTCGTCGTATCGGCGCGCGGCGGCAAAGCACAAGGGACGCCGCTTGACACCGTCACACCCTATCTGCAAACGATGCTGGGCTTTTTGGGCATGACCAATGTCACTTTCATCGCAGCCGAAGGGCAGGCGATGGGTGAGGCCGCTGCCGCTGCCGGTATGGATGCCGCGCGTGCCGCGATCGACGCACTGCCGCAGACCGCATCGGCCGAAAGCCGCGTGGCCGCCTGATGCACAACGGCCGCGCTCTTTGCGCGGCCGTTGTGCATGCTCGATCGCGCAGGCGCGGTCAGTCGCGCAGGCGCTTGATCAGGCTCGAGGTATCCCAGCGATTGCCGCCCAGCTTCTGCACGTCGCCGTAGAACTGGTCCACCAGGGCCGTCACCGGCACCCGGGCGCCATTGCGGCGGGCCTCGTCCAGTACCAGGCCCAGATCCTTGCGCATCCAGTCCACCGCAAAGCCGAACTCGAACTTGTCGTCGACCATGGTCGCGCCGCGGTTCTCCATCTGCCAGCTTTGTGCGGCACCTTTGCTGATCACGTCCAGCACCACCTTCATGTCCAGATCGGCCGCCTGGCCGAAGGCGATGGCCTCCGACAACCCTTGCACGATGCCGGCGATGCAGATCTGATTGACCATCTTTGCCAGTTGGCCTGCGCCCGGCTCACCCACGCGGGTGACGGCCCGGCCGAAAACCAGCGCAACCGGCTGAATCGCTGCAAAAATATCCGGATGGGCTCCGCACATGATGGTCAACTGACCGTTGACGGCACCGGCCTGGCCGCCGGATACCGGCGCATCCATGAACTCCAGGCCCAGCTTCTCGGCTTCGGCATGCAGCGCGCGCGCCACATCGGCCGACGCCGTGGTGTGGTCCACAAACACCGCGCCGCGCGTCATGCCGGCAAAGGCACCGTCCTCGCCCAACACCACGCTCTTCAGATCGTCGTCGTTACCCACGCACGCAAACACGATCTCGGCATCGGCGGCCGCTTCGCGCGGCGTCGGCGCCGATTTGCCGCCGAACTCTTTTACCCATGCCTCGGCCTTGGCCGCGCTGCGGTTGTACACCGTCACCGTGTGGCCGGCGCGGGCCAGATGGCCAGCCATGGGAAAGCCCATCACGCCCAGGCCGATGAAGGCCACGCGTTTGGCGGCCGTGGCGTCATACGAGCGGGTACCGATAGAAGACATGTAGAGCTCCAGGTAGCCGCCGGCCCGAAAGCCGGCGTATTCATGAAAGGCAATGCGTAATCAGAATCCGGCGGCCAGACCGTCGCGGCGGCTGTCGCTGGCCGCAACATAGCCGTCGACGGCGGGGTCGCCCAGGCGCCAGATGAACTGGCCCGATCCGAAATCCATATACGGATCGTCGAATCCCTCCAGCACATGCCCGCGCAGGCGCAGCTCATCCAGGACGGCCCGCGGCATGGCCGCTTCCACGTCCACCGACACGCCGTGATTCCACTTCCAGCGCGGCGCATCGCACGCCGCCTGAGGCTGTTGATGATAGTCCAGCATGCGCACCAATGTCTGCACATGGCCCTGCGGTTGCATATTGCCACCCATCACGCCAAAGCTCATCACCGGCGCGCCGTCGCGCATCAGAAAACCGGGAATGATCGTGTGAAAGGGTCGTTTGCCGCCGGCCACCACGTTGGCGTGCGCCGGGTCCGTGCTGAAGCAGTGGCCCCGGTTCTGCAGGCTCACGCCGGTTCCCGGCACCACGATGCCGGAGCCGAATCCCATGTAGTTCGACTGGATGAAGCTCACCATCATGCCGCTGCGGTCGGCGGTGGTGAGATAGACGGTACCGCCCTGCGGTGCGTGCCCGGAGGCGAACGGCTGGGCGCGCTTGAGATCGATCAGCCCGGCACGCGCCGCCAGATAGTCGGGTGACAACATCTGCTCCGTCGTCAGCCGCATATGCGCGCCATCGGCCACATGCTCATACACGTCCGCAAACGCCAGCTTCATTGCCTCGATCATCAGATGCTGCGTATCGGGATGATCGATCGGTCGCTGGGCCAGATCGAACCGGTCGAGGATGCCCAGCGCGATCAATGCGGCGATGCCTTGCCCGTTGGGCGGGATCTGGTGCAGCGTATGGCCGCGATACTGCTGTTGAATCGGCGTGACCCACTCAGGCTGGTAATTGCGCAGATCCGACACGCTCATCGCCGCATCGTGCGCCTGCGCATGCGCCACCAGTTTGTGCGCCGTCTCGCCGTCGTAAAAATCGCGCCCGCGCGTCGCTGCGATGCGCTTGAGCGTATCCGCCGCCCCGCGCAACACGAAATGCTCGCCCACATGTGGGGCGCGCATCTTAGGCATGAAGTGCTCGGCAAAGCCGGGAAAGGACTGCAGCACGTCGGCCTGCGCCGCCCATTTCTGCTGCACCACGGGCGAGATGGCGAAGCCGCGCTCGGCATACTCGATGGCCGGCGCCAATACCGATTCGAACGACAGCTTGCCGAGTTTGGCATGCAGTGCGTCCCAGCCAGCCACGCAACCCGGTACGGTCACGCTGTCCCAGCCCCGCATCGGAATGGTGCCGCGATGCTTGCGCTTAAAGTAATCGAGATTCCACGCCTGTGGCGCAGGTCCCGACGCATTCAGGCCATGCAACCGTGCGCCGTCCCACACAATGGCGAAGCAGTCCGAACCCAGGCCGTTGCTGACGGGCTCAGTCAGGGTAAGCGTGGCGGCCGCAGCGATCGCGGCGTCGACCGCATTGCCGCCGTTAGCCAGCACCCGCATGCCGGCTTGTGCGGCGAGCGGCTGCGAGGTCGACACGATGTTGCGTGCGAACACCGGATGCCGGGTGGTTGAATAGGGGTTGTTCCAATCGAAGGTCATGTAGGGATGCGCATACGACGGCTGGGGTAAACCCGCAGCTTAACGTAAGCGAGCGTGTGCAATGCAACATTTCATGGATGACATCCTCTCCCAGCCAGGCATGACGCCTGCACAGCCAAATCGATGGCCAAAAAAAAACCCGCAACGCAGGTTGCGGGTTTTTCGCGAGCGGTCGTCCGATCGGGGCAAACCCCGATCCGGCAGAGGATTTACTCTTCTTCGACGAACGTTTCTTCGCGCTTCTTCTTGATGCTGGGCAGGGCGACCAGGATGACCAGGAACACGGCCACCGCCAGCAGCGATGCCGACAGCGGACGCGTCACGAAGGTCGTGTAATCGCCGCGGGACAGCAGCAGGGCACGGCGGAAGTTTTCCTCCATCATGGGACCCAGCACCAGACCCAACAGCAGCGGAGCGCCTTCGCACTTCAGCTTGGCCCACACATAACCGATCACACCGAACATCGCCGTCGTGTAGATGTCGAACGTGTTGTAGTTCAGCGAGTACACACCGATCGTGCAGAACACCAGAATGGCCGGGAACAGGATGCGGTAAGGCACCTTCAGCAGCTTGATCCACAAACCGATCAGCGGCAGGTTCAAAATCACCAGCATCAGGTTGCCGATCCACATCGACGCGATCAGGCCCCAGAACAGTTCCGGGTGGCTGGTCATGACCTGCGGGCCCGGCTGGATGTTGTGGATGGTCATCGCGCCCACCATCAACGCCATCACGGCATTACCCGGGATACCCAGCGTCAGGAGCGGAATGAACGACGTCTGTGCCGCAGCGTTATTGGCCGACTCGGGACCTGCCAGACCGGCGGGGTGACCCTTGCCGAAGCGCTCCGGGTTCTTGGAGATCTTCTTTTCCAGCGTATACGAGGCAAACGACGACAGCACCGCGCCACCGCCCGGCAGAATACCCAGGGCCGAACCCAGGGCCGTACCGCGCACGACGGCGGGCCAGGCTTCCTTGAATTCCTGCTTGTTCGGATACAGCGAGCCGATCTTGTCGGTGATGTCGACGCGGTTTTCCTTCTGCTCGAGGTTGGTCATGATTTCGGCAAAGCCGAACACGCCCATGGCCACGATGGCGAAGTCGATACCGTCTTGCAGTTCGGGGATGCCGAAGTCGTAGCGGGCAACACCCGAGTTCACGTCGGTACCGACCATGCCCAACAGCAGACCCAGCAGAATCATCGCGATGGCCTTCGGCAACGAACCGGAAGCCAACACCACGGCGCCTACCAGACCCAAGCACATCAGCGAGAAGTATTCGGCCGGACCGAACTTGAACGCCACTTCGGCCAACGGGGGCGCGAAGGCGGCCAACAGAACGGTCGCCACGCAACCGGCGAAGAACGAACCGAGAGCGGCGATCGCCAGCGCGGCGCCGGCACGACCGTTACGCGCCATCTGGTGACCGTCGAGCACGGTCACCACCGCTGACGTCTCACCTGGCAATGCCACGAGAATGGCAGTGGTGGAACCGCCGTATTGCGCACCGTAGTAAATACCGGCCAGCATGATCAACCCCGCGATCGGGGGCAACACGTAGGTGATCGGCAACAACATGGCGATCGTCGGCACCGGACCGATACCCGGCAGAACGCCGATCAGGGTGCCCAGGATGCAACCCAGCAGCGCGTAGAACAAGTTTTCCGGCGTGAACGCAACCGAGAAACCCAACATTAAATTATCGAAAAGTTCCATGATGCATCTATCCTCAGTTCATACCCATGAAGCTAGGCCACAGCGGGAAAATCAGTCCCAGGCCCTTGATGAAGGCGAGGTACGAGAAGATCACCAGGAAAATGGCGTTGCCGACGGCAATCTTCCAGCTGAACTCATGACTCGCCAGGCTGCTGACGATCACCAGAACGGCGACGGAGATGTACACGCCCAGCGGACGGAGGATGAAGCCATAAAGCAATACCGAGCCCACCACGAGGCCGGCGATGCGGAAATCGAACTTGTCGATTGTCGTTTCGAGTGCGTTTTTGGAGAAGGAGCCCAACAGCACGATGATGCCGAGTAGCGCCAGTACCAGTCCCAACCAAAAAGGGAAATAGCCCGGGCCCATGCGTGCCGCGGTCCCCATCTGGTAGCTCGTCGCTTTCCAGGCGAACCCGAGGCCAAGGGCGACGAACATCACCCCCGACCAGAAGTCCTGTCTATTCTTTAATTGCATGTTGGTTGGCTCCTATGTACAGCATGTAGGTTTTAAATTCAGACACTTGAGTGCCATTAGGTCTTATCTGTCGAAAGCGGGGTATCTCAGACAGGCTGCATGGTAATGGTTGGCTTGCGGGATGCCTACCCTGTAAGTTCCTTGAAAGCCTGGGGTTTTCCCTAGATTTAGGGTAAGCATCAATCCAGGGTGTAACTTTTCGGGCAAACAGGGCAGTTAATGAAAGGCGAATGAAAGTAAAGAGACAGGACGTTGACAGCACATCGATAGTGCATTGAATGCTACTCGACAGCGTGCCGCAACCCGCCATATGGTTTACGATAGCGCCCATGTTGCAAGACCTAGATCAACTCACCACGCGCATCGGGCAGCTTGTCCAGCGCACCCGGCAAATGCATGCCGAACGGGATGCGCTGCGTGCGCGTCTGGACGAAGCCGAGCGTGCCGCCCGCACATTGCGCGAGCAATGCGCCGAGCGCGACGCGGCCTTGCTCACCCTGCAAGCGCAACTCAAGGACCAGGACGGCGAAGTCGCCACGCGCCTGGCAGAGTCGCAGCGGGCCGAGGTTGCGCTGCGCGAGCAGCTCGAATTTCAGTACACCGCTCACCAATCGCTGGAGTCGCGCCTTTTGGCGCGCGATGCCGACGTCGAGCAACTGCGGCAAGCCGCCGGCTCCGCCCAGACGCGCATCGATGCCGTTCTGGCGCGCCTGCCGGGTGCTGCACCCGCAGCCGAAGGGGAGCACATCTGATGGAACGCGTCGACGTCACGATTCTGGGCCGCGAGTATTCGCTCGCGTGCTCGTTAGAAGAAAAACCCACGCTGCTCGCTGCCGTGCGCCATATCGATCAGTTGATGTTGCGTATCGCCGGCACGGGCAAGGTATCCAGCAATGAACGCATCGCCGTCATGGCCGCTATACAAGTGGCCGGCGAACTGTTATCGATGAAAGCGCCGGATGGTCCATTGGGCGGTTTGGCGGTCGGCGACTTCAAGCGTAGAATTGCCGACATGAATTCATTATTGGACGACGCGCTCACCGATAGGCCGCGCGCTTCCTGAAATGAGCTTCAAGGCGCGGCGGCACATCCCGTCGGTCTTGGCGCCACGTTGATTCAACACAGTTTGTCCCTGCCGTGTTCGTGACCTGGCCATACATTCTCCAACCAATGCTTAATTGGCATCAGGTTGTGCGATTTGCGTAGCTGGCGCGTCCGTCTCTCCGTAGATGGACCCAAGGTTTCGCTTAGCACGACCGACTTGAACTTCGGTTTGAGATGCCGGCCTAGACGGCACAGGCGGGGCTTTTACAAGACGGACCTGCGATTGCGCAGGTCCTTTTTTTTGCCCACCGCTATAGGATCTTGTACATGTTCCCCATTCCGGTTATCCGCACGACCCGTATCGTCGCCGCGCTTTGCGCAGCGAGCCTCATGGTGTTGGCCCAGCCCGCCGCCGCCCAGTCGGCGCCGCCACCCCCAGCGCCCGCCTCGGCAGCTGCCGAACGCCCGGCCGGCCCGCGCGCGCCCGAGATGACGCTTGCCGCCAACGCATCCAGCGAAGTTGATGAAGACACCGTCACGATTTCCCTGGCCGCCGAAGTGGAAGCGCCCGATCAGATTGCTGCCGGCAAAAAACTCACGGCCGCACTCGAGTCGGTGATGAAGCAAGCCAAAGGTGTGAAGGGTGTGGACGCTCGCAGCGGCGGCTATAACGTCTGGGCCATGTCGAACAACAAGGGCAAGACCACGAGCTGGCGCGGTCAGGGCGAAGTCGTCCTCGAATCGAAGGATTTCGCGGCCGCGTCCGAGTTGGCCGCCAAGCTGGGCGACCGGGTCACGATTTCGAATATCCGGTTTTCGCTGTCGCGCGACAAGCGCGAAGCCGAAGAGCGCAAGCTGTTGACGCAGGCGGCCAGTGCGTTTCGCGAGCGTGCGCTCGCCGCCACTGCGGCCTTCGGTTTCTCAGGTTATCGAATCGCCAAGCTCGAAGTGGGCGGCAGCGGCGCCGAGCCGCCGCAACCGCGCATGATGGCGATGGCTGCCCGCGGCAAGGAGGCGTCCGACGCCAACGTGCCGCTCGAATCGGGCAAGCAAACCGTCACCGTCGTGGTCAATGGGACGGTCGTTTTGCAGTGATGATGTAAAGCGCGATACCGGCGGCGATCATGGGCAGCGACAGCCACTGTCCCATGCTCATCCCGCCGGCCAGCAGGCCCAGGAAGTTATCCGGTTCACGCGTGAACTCGGCGAGAAAGCGGAAGGTGCCGTAACCGATCAGGAACACGGCGCTCACCTGTCCCGTAGGACGCGGATGGCGTGAAAACACCCACAGCACGATGAAGAGCAGAATGCCTTCCATGCCCATCTGGTAGAGCTGCGAAGGATGGCGTGCCACGCCGTCGCCCGATCCGGGAAAAACCATCGCCCACGGCACATCCGTCGGACGGCCCCACAGCTCGCCATTGATGAAGTTGCCCAGGCGGCCTGCCGCCAGACCCAGCGGGATCAAGGGAGCGATGAAATCGCTTACGGTGAAGAACGACACACCACGTTTGCGCGCGAAGAGCCAGAACACCAGCAGCACGCCGAGCAGCCCGCCGTGAAAGGCCATTCCGCCTTCCCACAGGTAGAAAATCTCCAGCGGGTGCGCCAGGTAATAGCTCGGCTTGTAGAACAGCACATAGCCCAGGCGCCCACCGATCACGACCCCCATCACGCTGTAGAAGATCAGGTCTTCGAGATCCTTGTTCGAAAAACCGTTGCCGCGCCCGTTGGCGATGCGCACCCGGCCCAGGACGTATACCAGGGCAAACGCGACGAGATACATCAGGCCATACCAGTGAACGGCAAGTGGACCGATTTTGATGGCGATAGGGTCGAACTCGGGATAGCGCAGCATGTTTGAAACGGACCATAAAGAGATGACGGATAATAACCGGCGTTCAGGCTCCGACGCCCGCCGGGGTCCGCGTTCACTTTGCCGCCATGCGTTCGATGCCGGCAATACAGGAACATCAGGAGACAAGCCATGCCTTATAACGAACGGTCACGCCATATCACCCAAGGCGACGCACGCGCACCCAACCGCGCCATGTATTACGCGCTCGGTTATCAAGAAAAGGATTTCGACGCCCCGATGATCGGCGTCGCCAATGGCCACTCCACGATCACGCCATGCAACAGCGGCTTGCAGCGCCTGGCCGATGCCGCGATCGCATCGATCCGCGAATCCGGGGCCAATCCGCAGGTCTTCGGCACGCCCACCATCTCTGACGGAATGTCGATGGGCACCGAAGGCATGAAGTACTCGCTGGTGTCGCGTGAAGTCATCGCCGACTGCATCGAGACGGCCGCCCAAGGGCAATGGATGGACGGCGTCGTCGTCATCGGCGGATGCGACAAGAACATGCCGGGCGGCATGATGGCCCTGGCGCGCACGAACGTGCCGGGCATCTACGTTTATGGCGGCACCATCAAACCGGGGCACTACAAGGGTCGCGACTTGACGATCGTGTCCGTGTTCGAAGCGGTTGGCGAACACACCATGGGTCGCATGAGTGAAGAAGATTTCAAGGAAATCGAAAAGCGTGCCGTTCCGGGCTCGGGATCCTGTGGCGGCATGTACACGGCCAACACCATGAGCTCCGCGTTCGAAGCCATGGGCATGGCGCTCCCATACTCCAGCACGATGGCCAACGAGGATGACGAGAAGACGGCATCTGCGGCCGAATCGGCGCGGGTGCTGGTCGAAGCGGTCAAACGCAATCTGCGTCCGCGCGACATCATCACGCGCAAGTCCATCGAAAACGCCGTCGCCGTGCTGATGGCCACGGGTGGGTCGACCAATGCCGTGCTGCATTTCCTGGCGATCGCGCACGCGGCCGAGGTGCCTTGGACCATCGACGATTTCGAACGCATGCGCCGCAAGGTGCCGGTGCTGTGCAACCTGAAGCCTTCCGGCGCGTACGTCGCGACCGATCTGCATCGTGCAGGGGGCATCCCGCAAGTCATGAAGCTGTTGTTGAACGCCGGCTTGCTGCATGGCGATTGCATCACGATTACCGGGCAGACGATCGCCGAGACCCTCGCCGATGTGCCCGATGTGCCTTCGCCCGATCAAGATGTGATCCGCACCATCGAACACGCGTTGTACAAGGAAGGGCACCTGGCGATTCTGAAGGGCAATCTGTCGCCTGAGGGCTGCGTGGCCAAGATCACCGGGCTCAAGAACCCCGTCATCACCGGGCCCGCGCGCGTGTTCGATTCCGAAGACGATGCCATGGCCGCCATCATGGACCGGCGCATTGTCGATGGCGACGTTTTGATCATTCGCTACGAGGGCCCCAAAGGCGGGCCGGGCATGCGCGAGATGCTGGCACCCACTTCCGCCTTGATCGGCCAGGGCCTGGGCGAAACCGTGGGCCTCGTGACCGACGGGCGTTTCTCGGGCGGTACCTGGGGCATGGTGGTGGGGCACGTCTCGCCCGAGGCGCAGGTCGGCGGCCCGATCGCATTGATCGAAGAGGGCGATTCGGTCACGATCGACGCTCATGCCTTGTTGCTGCAACTCAATGTGCCTGATGACGTCATCGCTGCCCGCCGGGCTGCCTGGCGGGCGCCGGCACCCCGATACACTCGTGGTGTGCTGGCCAAGTTCGGCAAGCTCGCCAGTACCGCCAGTCGTGGAGCCGTTACCGATGCGTTTGACGAGTAAGGCAGGATTGGCCCTCGTGGCCACCCTGCTGGCGGCGCCTGCCGCCGCCCAAACTACCGGGGAGGCCTTGGCCAAATCCCGCAACTGCATGGCCTGTCACCAGGTCGACGTGAAACGGGTGGGCCCACCGCTGGCCAGTATCGCCAAACGGTATGCGGGTCCGCCTGAGGCCGTCGATTACCTGGCACAGTCCATACGTAAAGGTGGGGGCGGCCGCTGGGGCGCCGTGCCGATGCCCGCGCAGACCCATGTCACCCCTGACGAAGCGAAACAGTTGGCCGAGTGGATTTTGTCGTTGAAGAGCGCACAATAGGCCGCATATAGGAGATCGGCCAACACCGTTTGCAGGCGCCTCGCGGTGCCCGTCGGTGCGTTTGCCCATCACCCGAAGCCTCAAGGAGCAGCAATGAGCGAGTTATCAACCCCAGTCGCGCCGGGCGGCGCGCAAGTCGCGGTTTTGGGCGGCGGATGCTTTTGGTGCGTCGAAGCGGTGTTTCAGGGCTTGCGCGGCGTGTCGTCCGTACAGTCCGGATATGCGGGCGGACATGTCGACAACCCTTCCTACGAGCAGGTTTGCGACGGGAACACCGGGCACATCGAAGTCGCCAGGATTACGTTCGATCCGGCAGTGCTCTCGTTTGAAGATCTGTTGCGCGTGTTCTTCGCAACGCACGACCCCACCACACCGGGCCGCCAGGGCAACGATGTGGGGCCGCAATACGAGTCGGCGATCTTTGCGCAAAGTGCCGAGCAATCGACGGCCGCGGCAAAAATCATCGCCGAAGTCAATGCGGCGGGAATCTACGATGCGCCGATCGTCACTCAGGTGTTGCCCGATGCGCATTTCTGGCCCGCCGAGGATTACCACCGCGATTATTTTGCGCGGCATCCGGGGCAAGGCTATTGCCAGTTCGTCATTGCGCCGAAAGTATCGAAGTTTCGTCAGCAGTTTCGCGATCGCTTGGCACAGGGCTGATCGTCGCGGAAAGCACACCAGACGAATAAAACAAATGCCGCGCACGTCCCTCCTATATAGAGAAGACGTGCGCGGCATTTTCATGCGCAGCCAATCCGCGCGGCACCCGCTTTGCAGCGAAGCGCCAGGCGAGCTCAGTCGACTGTTTTCACCACGCCTCGACGCATCTGGTCGAGTTCGATCGATTCGAAAAGCGCCTTGAAGTTGCCTTCGCCGAATCCATCGTTGCCTTTGCGTTGGATGATCTCGAAGAAAATCGGTCCGATTTGATTCTCGGTGAAGATCTGCAGCAACAAGCCGCCTTCAGCAGCACCGTCGAGCAAGATGCGGTTCTTCTGCAGGATATCCACGTTCTCGCCGTGGTTCGGCAAACGGCGGTCGAGCAGTTCGTAATACGTTTCTGGCGTGTCCAGAAAGCGGGTGCCATTGGCGCGCAGGGCTTCCACCGTTGCGGCAATGTCGTTGCTGGCCAACGCAATGTGCTGAATACCTTCGCCGCGATACATGTCCAGGTATTCCTGGATCTGGCCTTTTTCTTCCGTACCTTCTTCGTTGATCGGAATACGGATGTTGCCGCAAGGCGAGGTCATGGCTTTGGACTTCACGCCGGTCACCTTGCCTTCGATATCGAAGTAGCGCACTTCACGGAAGTTGAACAGGCGCTCGTAAAACTCGGCCCATTCGGCCATACGGCCTTTATGCACGTTATGGGTCAGGTGATCGACCAGTGTCAGGCCGGCGCCGAAGTGATGGATATCGTCCGCAGCATGATCCACATCCAACGGCACGAAATCCACGTCATAAATGCTGATGTCGCCGATCCCGCCGTGGCCGTCCTTGCCTTCCCAGCGATCCACCAGGTAAATCAGCGAGTCGCCGATGCCCTTGATGGCGGGAATGTTCAGCTCCATCGGACCGCTGCGGCTGTCGAAACCCCATGCGCCCAACTCTAGCGCCCGCTTATAGGCAAACCCCGCATCCTGTACGCGCAAGCCAATGGCACAGATCGAAGGGCCGTGAAGCTTGGCGAATCGCTGGGCGAATGAATCCGGCTCGGCGTTGACGAGGAAGTTGACCCCACCCTGACGAAATAGCGTCACATCCTTGTGGCGGTGACGTGCGATGGCCTTGAAGCCCATCGTCTCGAAGACTTTGCGCAACGCGGCGGGATCGGGGGCGGTGTATTCGATGAATTCGAAACCTGCGGTCCCCATCGGATTGTCCCAGGGCTGTTGGACGTCGCTCATGAATTAGTCTCCTCTATATATAGACACTGCGCTTATCGGTGGTGCTGCATGACTTCGCCACTGCACAGAGTCACGGCAGCTTGCGAAAACGATTCTATCCAAGACGGTCCAGCAGCCGATTGCGAAAATAGCGTTGTAATCAGTGATCTGCGCAATAAAATTGCTGTAGTCAAGAAATGGGAGGCATGAAATGCCAGAATTGGAATTGGATCGCACGGATCGTCAGATTTTGATGGAATTGCAGCGGGATGGACGGCTGAGCAACCAGGAGCTGGCCGATCGCGTTTCGCTTTCGCCCAGCCCGTGTCTGCGCCGCGTTCGCAGACTGGAAGAGCAGGGCTACATCCGCCAATATGTGGCGTTGGTCGACGCAGACAAGGTAGGGCTGGGGCTGGTGGCGTACGTCACCATTCGTCTGAATAAGCACAGCGGATCGAGTCATGCGCCCATGAGCGACTTTGCCCGTGACGTGCAGGATTGGCCCGAAGTCGCGGCCTGCTACGCGATGACTGGGGAAATGGATTACCTCATGCGGATTCAGGTGCAGGATTTGGCGCACTTCTCGCGCTTTGCGATGGATACCCTTATGCAGCATCCTGCCGTCATCGATATGCGATCCAGTTTCTCCCTTCAGCGCATCAAGGAAACCAGTGAATTGATGCTTCAGTAGCTTTTCGACTTGCACACCCCAAATCTTGTGCTATAGTTCGGCCCCTTCACCAAGCAGTCGTTGTTTTGACCGGTTGGTGCGGGTCAGGGCCGGGAAGTTTCCGGCCAGGATGTAGGGCAGTAAGTTTTGGTGCCAAGTTGCATTGCAAATTAAAACTGTGCTATATTCTCTGGCTCGGCAGTTGCAGAGAAATGCGGGTTAACCCTAGGGGGTACGAAGCGATTCGAAGCAAGTGCGGGACGATTGGTCAGGGGCTTCTAGCCAGGCAACGCGAGTTGCAGAAAGCTTCGGTTTTCAGGTGGTTTGGGGTGATCGGATCGATCGGCACTGAAGTCATTTCAGCGCGATGTTCAAAGGCAAGTTAGGCGCGAAGCCGGTTGCTGAACTCAGCGAAATGTGCTAAAGTGGAGGGCTTCGCTGAACGGCGAATTGGAAGCGAAAATCTTCTGGTTCGGTAGTCGATCGGTGAGGTTTGCGGGCTTCGGTCTGCAGGCGTTGAAGCGGTGTTATGAAGTGGTTTTTGTGGGTGGTAGCGAATAAGTCGCCAGTCACGAAAATGTCAGATTAGCGAAATAAAGCTGACTTGACGAAGTTGAAAAACTCCTTCATAATCTCGTTTCTCTGCTGCTGACACAGCAGCGCGGCGAAAGCGGCGCAGTAGTGTGAGTGGCGAGGGT
>NZ_SIZW01000036.1 GCF_009866805.1 Schauerella aestuarii | reverse complement strand
TTCCGTTTCGTACTCGACGTGTGCCGTGTTGATCGTGATACCGCGTGCCTTTTCTTCCGGAGCCGCGTCGATCTGGTCGTAGCCGCGGGCTTCGCCGCCGAACTTCGCCGACAGAACCGTCGTGATCGCTGCCGTCAGCGTGGTCTTGCCGTGGTCAACGTGACCGATCGTGCCCACGTTCACGTGCGGCTTGGTGCGTTCGAACTTACCTTTTGCCATGATCTCTATCCTTTAACTATCAAGGAAACTTTAGAGCCTCGCCCCGGACACCCGGAGCGAAGCATTGATTGAAAATTACTTGGTACGCGCAGCAATGACTTCTTCAGCGACGTTCTTAGGCGCTTCAGCGTATTGCTTGAATTCCATCGTGTACGTCGCACGACCTTGCGTGGCCGAACGCAGCGAAGTCGAGTAGCCGAACATCTCGGCCAGCGGAACTTCAGCCTTGATGATCTTGCCACCACCGATGATGTCATCCATGCCTTGAACCATACCGCGGCGCGAGGACAGATCGCCCATCACCGTACCGGCATAATCTTCGGGCGTTTCGACTTCAACGGCCATCATCGGCTCGAGCAGCACCGGCTTGGCGCGACGCAGACCTTCTTTGAAAGCCATCGAACCCGCCATGCGGAACGCGTTTTCGTTCGAGTCCACATCGTGGTACGAACCGAAGAACAGCGTGACCTTGACGTCAACGATCGGGTAACCCGCGATAACGCCGGAACTCAGCGTGTCGCGAACACCCTTTTCAACGGCCGGAATGAATTCGCGAGGAACCACACCACCCTTGATCGCGTCGACGAATTCAAAGCCTGCACCACCCGGTTCGAGCGGTTCGACCTTGAGCACGGCGTGACCGTATTGACCGCGGCCGCCCGACTGCTTGACGAATTTGCCTTCGGCTTCTTCGCAAACGGTGCGGATGGTTTCGCGGTAAGCCACCTGGGGCTTGCCCACGTTGGCTTCGACGCTGAACTCACGCTTCATGCGGTCGACCAGAATTTCGAGGTGGAGCTCGCCCATACCCGAAATGATGGTTTGACCGGATTCTTCGTCGGTACGAACGCGGAACGACGGATCTTCCTGAGCCAGACGCGACAGCGCCAGACCCATCTTTTCCTGATCCGCCTTCGACTTGGGCTCAACAGCCTGCGAAATGACGGGCTCGGGGAAAATCATGCGTTCGAGCAGGATGTGCGAATCGACGTCGCAAAGCGTTTCGCCGGTCGTGACGTCTTTCAGACCCACAACGGCGGCGATGTCGCCGGCCAACACTTCCTTGATTTCTTCACGCTCGTTCGCGTGCATCTGCAGAATACGGCCGATACGTTCTTTCTTGCCCTTGATGGGGTTGAACACGGTATCGCCCGACTTCAGCACGCCGGAGTAAACGCGCACGAAGGTCAATTGACCCACGAACGGATCGCTCATCAGCTTGAATGCCAATGCCGAGAATTTTTCGCTGTCGTTGGCCGAACGCTGGATCGCTGCGCCTTCGTCGTCCATGCCGTTGACCGGGGGAATATCCACGGGCGAAGGCAGGTAGTCGATGACGGCGTCGAGCATGCGTTGCACGCCCTTGTTCTTGAACGCGGTGCCGCACAGCATCGGCTGGATTTCGCCAGCGATGGTACGCGTACGAATGCCCAAGGTGATGTCTTCTTCGGAGAGGTTGCCCTCTTCGAGGTACTTGTTCATCAGCTCTTCGGACGATTCGGCAGCCGATTCGACCAGCTTTTCACGCCATTCTTCAGCCGAGTCTTGCAGTTCGGCGGGAATGTCGACGTACGAGAACGTGATGCCTTGACCGGCTTCGTCCCAGATGATTGCTTTCATCTTGACGAGGTCGACCACACCGGTGAAGGTGTCTTCGGCGCCAATGGGAATCACGATCGGCACGGGCGAGGCCTTGAGGCGCATCTTCAACTGGTCATAGACCTTGAAGAAGTTGGCGCCCGTACGGTCCATCTTGTTGACGAAGGCGAGACGGGGCACACCGTACTTGTTGGCTTGACGCCATACGGTTTCCGACTGCGGCTGCACACCACCCACAGCGCAATACACCATGCAGGCACCGTCGAGCACGCGCATGGAACGTTCCACCTCAATGGTGAAGTCCACGTGACCCGGGGTGTCGATGATGTTGATGCGGTGCTCAGGGTAGTTCTTGCCCATGCCGCTCCAGAACGCCGTCGTTGCCGCCGACGTAATGGTGATGCCGCGCTCCTGCTCCTGCTCCATCCAGTCCATGGTGGCAGCGCCATCGTGAACTTCACCGATCTTGTGATTCACACCGGTGTAGAACAGGATGCGTTCCGTGGTGGTGGTCTTCCCTGCATCGATGTGCGCAGAGATGCCAATGTTGCGATAGCGCTCGATCGGGGTTTTGCGGGCCATGATGGTTTATTCCTTAAATTACCAGCGGAAGTGGCTGAATGCCTTGTTGGCTTCGGCCATCTTGTGCGTGTCTTCGCGTTTCTTCATCGCGGCGCCACGACCTTCAGCTGCGTCAATGAGCTCACCTGCCAAACGCAGATCCATCGATTTCTCACCGCGCTTCTTCGCGGCTTCGCGGAGCCAACGCATTGCCAAGGCCAGGCGGCGCACAGGGCGCACTTCAACCGGCACTTGGTAGTTGGCACCGCCGACTCGACGGCTCTTCACTTCTACGATCGGCTTGATGTTGTTGATTGCCGTGGAGAAGATCTCGATCGGCTCTTTGCCGGTCTTGGTCGCGACTTGCTCGAGTGCACCGTAAATGATGCGCTCTGCGACTGCCTTCTTGCCATCAAGCATGACAACGTTCATGAATTTTGCGAGCTCGACGCTGCCGAATTTAGGATCGGGCAGAATCTCACGCTTGGGTACTTCGCGACGACGGGGCATTTCAGCTTCCTATCTGTGTCAGTTCAGTTGAACCGCGTCAGTGACACGGCCGTGGTCATCCATTGATAGACGACCCCTTACATACCGCCTGCCCGGCATCATTGCCGCGGCGGCTGCACAACCCGGATACGCTGAGCGCTTCCAGGCACAACAACAATTACGCTTTCTTCGGACGCTTGGCGCCGTACTTCGAGCGCGCTTGCTTACGATCCTTGACGCCTTGCAAGTCAAGCGAACCGCGGACGACGTGATAACGCACACCCGGCAAATCCTTGACACGGCCGCCACGCACGAGCACAACCGAGTGCTCTTGCAGGTTGTGGCCTTCGCCGCCGATGTACGAGATGACCTCGAAACCGTTGGTCAGGCGCACCTTGGCGACTTTACGCAGTGCCGAGTTCGGCTTCTTGGGGGTGGTGGTGTACACACGGGTGCACACACCGCGTCGTTGAGGGCAATTTTCGAGCGCGGGGCTCTTGCTCTTGATGACGCTGACTTCGCGCGGCTTGCGCACGAGTTGGCTGATGGTTGGCATAACCTTTGAAATCCCTTTTACGTACCACTGGCAGGCCTGAAAGCCTGTTCCCGTTCTTGGGGGTTGCACCCAAAACGGCAGTCCGGGCGGCTGGAAGAACAACAACCCGGAAACCGCGTGATCTGGAGGCAGTTTGAGCAAAACCCGCTCAAAAACGCTGCGCAAACATCAACACGCGTAGTCGTAAAAGAGCGGAGTCATGCAAATTAGAACTGGAGCGCGAGGCACGGTGAGAAGATGCCTTGAGCTGCAGTTAGCCCGTGAGAGTACCCGTTGTGACCTGAGGTTGTCAATGGGTGTTGGTATTTACCCGCACCGGGTGTGATTGGACTGCCACAGCGGGCGGCGGCGCCCGATGCTGTGGCCCTGGCATCATCCGTGAATGTTGCTGCGGCGGTTGCCGAGAGACGGGACACGGGGTCCCGTGACGAGGCGACGCACCGGGCCTATTTGAACGTATGCGAGATGCTTGCGGGACGGCCGGCCTGGACGGTCAACCGCGTCGTATACGGCTCGGAGGCGCTGTTCCGGATCGAAATCGTGTACTGGCCGGGTGCCAGGCGTAATTGCCGCAGCGGCGGACTCACGCCGCGCGATGCGCCATTGACGAACACTTCGCCCCACGGCTGCACATTGATGGATACGGCCTGCGGCACCACCACCGGCTTCTCGATCGGCGGTTCCACGCCGGCCAGCGGCGGCAACGCATTGGGATCGACGGGCGCGCCTGCGGTACCGGCCGCAGCGATGGCCCCATTAGACCCTTCGACGGCCCCGCCCTGAACGCCGCCGGTCGCGGCACCCGCCGAGCCGGCAACGCCCGTGGCGGTACTCACACCGTTCGCGCCATTGGCACCATTCGCACCTGCACCAGTACCCCCTGCACCGTTCGCGGCCGGGCGGCCATCGGCGCCCATGACCGGTGCTGCGCCCGGCACAGCCGTTCCTGCCGCGGCAGAGGCAGAGGGAGACACGCCAGGTGTTGCTCCACCCACCGTGGCGCCACCCGCAGTTGCTCCACTTCCGGTCGGCCCCACATACCGGCCCGCCGAATCCAGCGGCGGCGGTTCGGGCGGCGTGGCGGCTGCGGCAGGTGTCGCCGTCGACCCGGCATTGGCGGCGCTTCCGTTGATGGCGCCCCCGTTTGTTGCGCTACCGCTGGCCATCGGCGCCGCTGCAGAGGAGGCTGCCGGTCGGACGCCGGCCGGACCCGTCGCGCCCGCGACCGGCTCGGGCGCACGCGGGGCGGGCGTGCCGGAGCTCGCACCGGCGTTCACCGTGCGCGTGTCATGCGGAAAACCATCCTGCAACCACATATAGATGCCGATGCCACCGCCGACCAGCACCAGCAGAATCAACAGCCACGGCGCACTGCTGCTGCGCTTCTTCGCCGAGGTTTTGACGCCGACCGGCGGCGTGGCGGCCGGTCGGGTAGGCGCGGTCCGCTCGGTCGCCGTGGCGGCACGGTCTGCAGGCGGCGTGGACGAGGCGGCCGGTACGGCGATGGGTGCAGACGCGGCAACGGCCGGGGCTGCGGGCGCCAGTGGCGCTGGAACCGCTGCCGAATCCGCATACTGCGCGGCGCTGTCTGGCGGGGTCGAACCGTCGGGCACCGCGGCGGGCAAGGCGCTCAAGGGCGCCGCCGACGCAGCGGCGGGCCGCACGGGCGCCGCCACCGGAGCCGGTGCGAAAAAGATGCCAAGTGCATCGGCAAAGGCTTGCAGCGACTGCGGCCGGCCCGACGGCGGCATCGACAGGCCGGCGTCGATGGCCGAAAGAAAGGCGGTTTCGTAACCGACGATGGCGCGCGCAGTGAGCGGCACGTAATCGTCACGGACGCAGCGATCGATGGCTGACGGGGGCACCGTGCCCGAGACGAGGCTGCACGCCACTGCACTCAGCGCATAGATGTCGGTCCAGGGGCCCACCGCCCACGCCGGGTCGTCCGTGTACTGCTCGAATGCGTTGAAACCCGTGGCACGCCCTTCGCGCAACGCGGTATCGCCGGCGCTGCGCGGTGCAAGCGATGCCGGCGCCAGCAATTGAGCATGGCCACCTTCTGCCAGCCCGATCGTGTCGGTAGAAATGCCGCCATGGATCCGGCCCTCGGCATGCAACGCCGAGAGCGGCGCGATCATTTCGGCGATCACCTGGCGGATACGGGCCTGCGGCACGGCGCCGGCTCGTGTGGCGGCGATCGCCGACAACGGCCGGGGCGGCACGGCAGCCGAACCTTCGGGCAATGCGCGGAGTGAGGTCATGGCGAAAGGGCTGAACATGATTGTGAATTCCGAAGCGGTGATCTTATCGCCGTAGGCCGGCCGTGGAGGCAAATAATTTCGAAAACAGCGTGACGTTGAGCGCGCCGCCATGCAGATAGGTGTAGAGCCCGGCGCCGTCGGCCTGATTGGTCCACCAATAGCTGGTGTGCGAACCGGGGTTGAAGCAGTCGGCGAGATCCTCCCATCCCAACCCAACGGGTTGGGCCACGGGCGCGGCCGCAGCCACCGGCATGCCGCTGTTCAGGATATCCATGATGTCGCTGCCGCCCCCTCCGCCCGCCAATGGCATGGCGGGCGCCCGGGGCGCGGACAGCATATGCATCATGTCGCCACGTGCCTGCAGCAACGTCTGGTCGAGCTGCTCGGGACTACATCCGTGACGTACTGCCGTCAGCAATCCTTCACCGATTGCGCGATAGAACCGTGCGGCGCGATGCAGCATGCCGGGTTCGTAATCTTCGTTGGCCACCTGCAGAATCGCACACACGGGATAGGCGCGCCCCACCCGATCGCGGCTGGGCGAGATGCAGCCGAACTGGACGCGTCCCGCGCCCAACCCGGAGGGAATCGCAAAATTCCACATCGGTGCCGACTGAAACGCGCGCAAGCCCTCTTCAGGCGGCGAATGGCGCAAGCCGTTCAATCCATGCTGCAGCCAGCGATCCCACCATCCGATCAGGTCGCGCGGCAAGCGCCGGTGCATGAAGTCGCCCCCGGCAGGAATCTTGCCATACCAGCCGAAGGGTTCGATCGCGGTTGCGGACGGGGGTGCCATGCGCCCCCTCACGACCGGCTCGGGCAACTGAAGCCCTGCATCTCTGGTAGGCGGAAGGGACTTTTGACGCTATTGGCAGTAATTTCAAGCACGACTTTTTTTCCATCGAAGTCATAGGTGGCACGCATGATCTCAGGCGACGCGCCCCGTTCGAGGCGGGCGCGATCGAGCATGCGATTCAAGGCCCACGGGCCCGACGTCACCATCCCGGCGGTGCCCACCTGAGGCGAGAGCGAAATGCGGACCTGATTGGCGCCGCGCGGCCCAGGCCAAGCCACGGACGTTGCCACTTGCGGACCGTGCGTGTAGGTGAACGTCTGCCCGTCGACGTCCATCAGAAATTGGGTGATTTCCGCGTCCATCTCGATGGGGCGAATCGACACCCGGTACGATGGCGTCTGACTGCCGGCGGCGAAATACACATCGCGAATCACACCAGCGCGCTGAAACGAATCCAGAAACGCCGACGGCGCGCCCGGTTCGCCGTCGATACCTGGCTTGAAGCGCCAGCGCGTGCTCGACACATCCACCTGGCTCACCAGATTTTTCTGGAAAAAATCGTCCATCAGCCCGTTAGGAGCAAACAGGCGGGCCATGTCGTTAGGGGCCACGTCGCGCGTGGCGTTCTGCGAAAACGGATACCGGCCGGCGATCGACTGGCGGCACGTCAGACCCACGGTCGCGGTAACGTTGTCGCCCAGCCGTTCGCGCACCACGCCCGAAATCTCCCCCACCGCATTGACCGACAGATCGTTGAGCACGCCGCGCAACGCCTCGGGCATGCGCCCGGCTTCGGCACGCAGCTTTGTGACCACATCCGAATTGGGTGCCGGACTGGCGCTACGCAAGGCCGCGTCGGTCGCGGTCAGATAGGTGTAAAGCTCATTGATCAAGCCACTCGTGGCCGAAATCGCAGGCTGACCGTTGGGGCCGGCCGTGGCCAGACGACGATAGGGTTCGAAATGCTTGTCGACGATCAACTCGAGTTTCTCGCCGGAAGCATCGGCACGGGTGGCGCCGCCCGGTCCGGTAGGACCAAACATTTGCTCCAACGCATCCCGCGTCGTGCTCACGCGATCGCGCGCCTGATCGACCAGCGACCGTTCGGTGTTCTCATCGCGCATCAGCGTGGTTTCGCGCGCCACGTTCTGAACCAACTGCGTCAACGGCGAATCGGGCGCCGACAACGTGCGCGCCAACTGAATGCTCTGCAGCAGCGACTGACTGGGCGGCAGGCGCAGATCGTTCAGATACGTGTCCCACTGCATCACGTAGTCGTTCAGATAGAGCCGCTTGATCTCGGTGACCAGCTGCCGCTGCGATGCGTCGTCCAGCATGCCGGGCGGCGCGATGTTGAGCACCCAGGCGTCATCCTGCCGCAGCACGCCGGCCACGGTGGCCGCGCGCTTGTTGAACACGTTCCAGTAGCCGCGATAGCTGTACAGGCTGGGAATGCCGGCCGTGAGCGGCTTGCCGCTCTTGCGCGTAAACACGGACGTTGCCTGGGGACCACCCAACGTGATCGCGGTGGTGTCCGGCCCGGGTTCGGCGTTGGTCAGAATGCGGCGCAAGCGGCTATACGCGCGATCGGCCAATGTGAAGCTCGCCAGACGTTCGCGCGACTGCCGCACCAACGCTTCATCTACCGGAAACGGCGACGCCAGAATCCGGCCCTGCACGAGATTGCGCAAGTGCAGCGACAACTGACCGTACTGCTGACGCGTATAGCCGGCCGGCAATGTGCTCTGCATGTCGGAGAGCAGCCAGGCATGCATGAACTCGGGATCGTAGTGATCCGATTCGTACAGCATCAGATAGGCGCGCAGCGCTTCGTACTGATATTCGAGATCGTTGGGCGCGGCCCGGCGCAACGCCGCTTCCACGCGTCGCGCGACTTGCGGCAACAACACCTGATCGAGCGTAGTGCGATACACGCCCTGCGCGGCCGACCGCATTTTCAGCCCTTGATAGAGCCCGAAGCGATGGCTGACCGGTGGGCTGTCGAGATCGAAATCACGGCCTTGCGGCAAGTACCACAGGCTATCCAGAAAGGGCATGAGGCCGAGTACATCTCCCGCGCTCGTGATCTTGATGTCGCGGCCGAGTCGCTCGACGGTGGGTACCCGCCCATCGATATCGGCAATGTAGTTGGTGTTGTTGCGATAACTGGTGGCCCATCCCACGATCAGCGCCACCAACGCCAGGCTGATCAGCGCGTAGCCGGCAAAGTGCAGGCGCCGGTTGCGGCGTTCCCAGCGCAGATTGCGGCCCGCCAGGCCGGACTCTTTGAAGATCACATCCTGCAGCAGATTCTTCAGGAAGAAGCTGCGGCCTTCGCCTTCCACCGGCGCGGGAGTCACCGTGGGCGCGCCGCCGTCGATGCGCAGATAGCGCTTCAATCGCCCGGTGACCTGATCGAACGTTTCGCCGCCCTGTGTGCCGCTGGTGAAGTACACCCCGCGCGGCAACAGGCGCGCGTCGAACTTCGACGTGGCAAACACATCGCTCAGGAAATGGCCCAGCAGATTCTGCAGCCCGGCGAACTGCTGCGGCAGCATGTAGGCCAGCGCGCGCCGCGCTTCGTCGGGTTCGGCGGCGAGCACCTCAGGCAACGCATCGTCCAGACGCCGTTGCAGCAGGCGGTACTCGGCGTGGAACGCTTCATACAGTTCGAAATCGGTTTCCTGCGTGCGCGCATACGGCAGCGTGAAGCCCCACACCTGCGATAGATCATCACGCGAGAAGGACGCGAAATATTCTTCGAAACCTGACAGCAGATCGACCTTGGTGACCAGCACGTAGATCGGAAATTGGATGCCGAGCTTTTGCCGCAGATCCTGCAGGCGCTTGCGCAGCACCGCCGCCTGCTGCACCCGCTCGCTATCCGAAGACGACAGCAGATCCGCTACGCTGATCGTCAGAATGGCGCCGTTGATCGGCTGGCGGCCACGAAACTTCGAGAGCAAGCCCAGAAAGCCCGACCACTCTTCTTCGTCGCCGGTGGGATCGCTTTCATGCGTGGTGTAGCGGCCCGCCGTATCCAGCAGCACCGCGTCATCCGTAAACCACCAGTCGCAATTACGTGTGCCGCCCACGCCGCGCAAGCCGACCTTGCCGAAACGATCGGCCAACGGAAAATTCAATCCCGAATTGACCAGCGCCGTCGTCTTGCCCGAACCCGGTGCGCCGATGAACACATACCACGGCAACTGGTACAGATACTGGCGTGAGAAGCGCTCCCAGGGCGCTGCGCGCTCGCCGTTCTCGAACCGCGTCTTCTTCAACAGATCCACGGCCTCGTCGAAGCGCTCCGCCAGCTCACGCACTTCGGCGTTCTCCGGCGTCTTTTCATCCTTCGACGTTGTCTTGGCCGGCTTGCGCAATTGGCCCAACAGTTGCGCGTTCAGGCGGCCCTCACGCCACTTGCGCCACAGGAGCCGCAGCAACCATATGCCGAACATGACGGCGATGACGATGATGCGGACCGTTTCGCTTTCGAGCGGCCGGGTGGTGCCGATGGCCAGGAGCGGCCCGGCGATCCACACCAGCAGCGCCAGCGCGACGAGCCCCAGAAAATTCCACAGCCCGCGGCTGAACAAAAATCCGAATACGCGGTAGATCATGGTTGCCTGCCCTCAAGCGAGGGATTGACGGCCACTGGCGAGACCAGCAGCGTGATTTCGACCCGGCGATTGCGGGCCCGGTTTTCAGCCGTGTCGTTGGGCGCGATGGGGTCCGCATCGCCGCGGCCTTCGGCGCGTACGCGATTGGGTTGCGTCAAACGCTGGTCGAGTATTTTCTTGACCGCATCGGCGCGCGTTTGCGACAGATGCCAGTTCGACGGGAATCGCGCACTGCGAATCGGGATATTGTCGGAATAGCCGCTGACCAGGATGGCGCCCGGCGTGCCGTTGAGCGCATCGGCCACGCGCGAAAGCACCGGCAGGTATTGATCGTTGACGCTGACCTCGCCCGAGCTGAACAAGCCATCGCCACGCAGCACGATCACACTCCGATCGGCTTCGTCGCGCACGGTGAGCAGGTTCTCGCGGATTTCCGGCGCCAGGAATCCCGCCAGACGCGGTTGCAAGGCTTGCGCGGGTGCCGGTGGCGGTGCGATCTGCAGCGTCGGCGGCTTCAAACCCGAGACGGCGGCAAACGTGACATCCGACTGCCCGCCCAGCCGCCAGCTCAGCCCGAAATAAACGAGCAAGGCGAGCACTGCGGCCAACGCGGCAAACACCCACAGCGGAATCGGCAGACGACGCACTTCCGCTTGAGTGGGCGCATCGCGCCAATGCGGCGACAGCTCGCGCGCATACTCGCCGCGCGCGCCGCGCAGGATCTGAAGCAGGCGCTGGCGCAGCGTCTGCAGTTGGGAACGGCCATTTTCCGAGATGCGATAGCGGCCCTCGAAACCCAGGAGCAAACAGTAGTAAAGCAACTCCAGCAGATCCAGATGCTGGCTGGGATTCTGCGACAGCTTGGCGAGCAGCTGGAAAAATTTTTCGCCGCCCCAGGTCTCGTTGTGAAACGTGACGAGCAGACTATGCGCCGACCACACGCCCTGCCCGCCCCAAGGCGTCAAGGCGGCGGCTTCGTCCAGCGCCGTGCACAGGCAATAGCGGGCACCCAGGATCGTCTCGTTGGGAATGCCGGCCTGCTGCGCGCGCAGTTCAAACTGCCGCACTTCATCCAGCAAATGCTCGCGCAACATGGCCGGCGACGGGTGCGACGCGGTCGCCCGGATCTGCGGAATCAGATCGAGCAGGGGATTGGCCGCCGCCACCAGGGGGTTCGACCCGCTGATGACGTACTCGTCGGGCCGCATGCGCTGCGACGCCAGGGCCTCGGGGCCGCCCGGTCCACCGGAAAAACTCCCGCCGTTGGGCGGGAAGGAAGTTGCATCTATCACGAAGGATTCCTAGTGGTCAGTCGCGGATGGCCCAGAACGCCATCGACAGGCCCGGAAATTCGCCGGCCAGATGGAGCGCCAATGCACCGGTTTTTTCGAGTTGGCGCCAGAATTCGCCGGCCTTGTCCAGTTCGAAATAGACGTAGCCTGCGGCATACGGGATCTGACGCGGCACCACCGGCAACGCGCGCACGGCCACGCCGGGCAACTGCAGATGCACGAGATCGCGAATGCGCTCGACCGGGCCGATTTTGACTTGCGACGGGAAACGCGAGCGCACCACTTCCGAAGGCAGATCGGCGTGCACCGCAAGCACGAAAGCCGCGCTGCGCATGAGTTCGAGATCGGGGATCTGGCCCACGCGCACGCCTTGCCCGCGGTCCTGCAACGGAATCTCCAAAGCGTTCTGCTCGAGCACGGCGGAGAGTGATCGGCGCAGTTCGGTCATCAAGGCCGAAAAGGTGCCGAACAGATCGTCATGGCGGTAGTCGGGCATCACCGTGGGCCGACGCGTCACGGCGGTGTACGTGGCCAGGTCGCAGGCCAGCATCAACCAGTCGTGATAAAGGCGCTCGGGATGCACGCCGCGGATCTGCCGGGCATGCCACAAGGCACCCATGTAGCGGTTGACCGCTTCGAGCAGCATGAAATCCGAGACTTCCGCCACGCCGCCGCGTCCCGGCTGTGACAACCGTGCCGCCAAGGCTTCGCTACGGGCGTCGAGCAACCCCGACAATTCGTTGGTGTAGCCATCCAGGATGGCGTGATCGCCGGCGGCCAGCCAGGGCGGGATATACGCATCGCGCAACACCACGCGATTATCCGAGCGGCGCTCGGCGATATGCGCCAAGTCGATGGCGATCCATTCGTCGGAGAGATCGGCAGCCAGCATGATCCGCAAGCGCAAGGCACCGGTTTGCACCAGCGCCGGCTCCAGCGACATCACGCTGGTATCGGCCACTTCCACTTCAGTCACGCGATATCGCGCCAGGGTGTCGTCACCGTCCTCGAACACGACTTCTTCGGTGCCGGGACGGCTGCGCGGCACGGCCAGCACCACGCGTGCATCGAGCGTCTGCACGGGCACCTCGAAAGCAGGCGGGGCCTGATCGAGGCCAGCAAAATCAAACGGCGTGCCGTCGGGAAACACACCTTGCGCCCGGCGCAACACAAGCTTGCCGACCGCCAGCGCGTCAAGGTCGAGTTCGAGCGCCGAGAAGCCCCAGAAAAACGATTGCTGTGCGACGGTGCGCGCCTGCAAGCGGTGCTCGAGATAACGCTCGAACTGTTGAAAATGCTGCGGACGAAGGAACATCCCCTCGGACCAGACGACTTTGTTGTTGGATGCCATGATCGATGTATCGATATCAGAAAGGCCACCACGGGGTTTCGCGCCCCGTGAGCACGAGACCGCCTTTTTCGACGGCCACGGCGACTTGTTCTTCGTTGGGCGAGAACTGCCAGATTTTGTAGGCGTTGGTGCGCTGCGCTTCGGGCAGCGGCAGCACCAGGCGCCACCTGCTGTGTTCGAGGTCGCGATAGCCACCGACGATGCCGACCACGCGGCCTTCGGCGCTGCCCTCGTGTGCAATCTTCTTCGTCTCGCCAGGCTTGAGCACGATGCGCTCAACGTTGATCAGATCGGTGCCCAATGCTTGCTGCGGATTGGACTGCAAGGTAAAGAAATCGGTCGACTCGAACTTGTCGGTGGACTTCAGTTCGAATACGGACACCTGGATGGGCGATGGTCGGCCATGTCGATCGGGATTGACGGCGTCATCCGCCTTGAATGCGATCACGTACGGCACAGGCACGCGCTTGGCCGTCGATGAGCAAGCGGCCAGCATCATCACCGCTGCGGCTGCCATCGCGAAGACCGTCCATACCGATCTCCCGCTGCGTTCGCACTTGCCCGCCATCTCACCCCTCCCATCGTGGTTGCCACTGCTATCAAGGGCGACATGACACGAGAAAAAAATGAGACTTTGGTTAAAAAACAAATCGGGTTACGACAGTTACGGCACGGATACAACCCTGCTGAAACCGAAACACCGGTGACACGAAACGAATAACTCCTGACACGATTCATGCCTATGATTCGGCCCTTGAACCCACTGCCTGCAGGCGGGTTTCTTCGCGGGCCAATCCCGCTTCTTTTCACCCTGAACGGATCATGAAAAAACTGCACGCCGCTCTTGCCGGTCTCACCCTTTCTCTGGCGCTCGCCGGCTGCGCACAGCCGCCGAAACAGGTCGTCGAAAGCCCGCCTACTGCGGCCGCGCTGAGTGACCTGCAGAAGGTGCGCGACAGCTATGCGGCCGGAAATTATGGCGACGTGATCCGCACAGTGGCACGCTCGGGCGACCTGGCCCAGTCGCCGCGCGACGTGCGTATCGAAGCGATGAAGCTGCAGGCGTTCAGCTATTGCCTGACCAAGCACCGCACCCTGTGCGAAGAACAATTCGAGCGCATCTTCGCACTCGATCCCAACTTCGAATTGAGCGCGGCAGAGCGGGGGCATCCCCAGTGGGGCCCCGTATACGAAGCCACCCGGCCGGCGGCCGCCGCACCGACGCGCTAATGCCGCGCACCGCGGCGGGCTTCCATGCCGGCCGCGCTTACGTTCAAGGACAGACGCAGATGAAACTCACCGCTATCCGCCGTAAAGAATCCAGCGACTTCACGCCGTTCTCCGCCGACTTTCAAGCCCCCGGCGGCACGATCGGTCGCTGCCCTGGCAATGCGCTGGTACTGCCCAGTGCCAACGACGAGATCTGCCGGCTGCAAGCGGTGGTTCGCATCAGCAACAACGACTGCTACCTGCTCAACATGAGCGACATGACGCAGGTGTCGGTCAACGGTCAACCGGTGTTGCCACGCAGCGAAGTCTTGCTGCATGAGGGCGATGAGGTTGCGATCGGCGGCTACGTACTGCAATCGGAAGACAATCGTGCCGCCGCCAACGGCAACATCGCCCCGCCGGCCGCGATCGAAGACGATCCCTGGGCCGCCACGCCACCGGTAGCGGTGCCCCATGCCATGCCGGCGGTGGCCGCCGCGACCGTTGCCGCGGCCACGCTCCCGATCGAGACGCGCGACGCAACCGACGCGGCTGCGGCCTTCCCGGCATCTCACGGTCTGCCCGACGAGCCCGCGCCTGCGCATCAGCCGGTCGACCCCGATACCGACGATCCCTTGCTGCCCACGCCCCCCGAGGAAGCGCCGCCTGTGGACATCTTCAGCGACCTGTTGGGCCCGGGCACATTGCCCGTGGGTAGCGTGCCCGACGTATCGGCGCACCCCTTCGACCTGGCGTCGGACGCGCGCTTGAACCCCGTCAATCCGCTCGATCAGCATGTGCCCGCGGATCTGGACGCCCACCGGTCGCGTGACCCGCTCGCGGCGTTCGACAGCCGGGAAGCGGCCGATACCCATCACATCTTCACGGACGACACGCCCACCACGTTGCGTCAGCAGGACGCCTTGACGGGTTACCGCGATGACGCCATCGGCGGCACGCTCACGCCGGTGTCATCCAGTGCGCCGGGCGGCAACCCCGATCGCACCAAGGAATTCGGCGGTCATATGCGGCCGGCGGCCGTGCGGCGCGACAATGGCGATGCGCAGCGTCCCACCGGCTTTGCGCCTGCCGATCGGGACGACATGCCCCGCCGCTGAGGTATTGCGCGCGGCTTATCGCTGCGTCGCATTGGCGACATCCGTTAAAAAGCCGCTTGAATGCCATTTCAAGCGGCTTTTTTGTCGATGCCCGCACACGGCGTACGGTATCAGGCTCCCGGTGCAGGCCGGGCGCTGGAGGCCAGTGCTTCGGCCAAGGCATCCTCGAGCGGCTTTGCCGTACTCAGCAGATGCAATGTGCCATCCTCGCGCGACACCAGAAACGGCGCGTTGCCGGCCAACATGGCGCTCAGGTTCTGCGTTTCGAGATAGGTCCTGGATTCGTAAAAGAACACCCAGCCTTCCGGCTTCTCCTGCGATTCGATGATCTCGACGGGATCGTCCAGGCGCGCGGCGATCTTCTCAAGGTAGGCATCGGCGATGCCGGCTGCACGTTGCTTATCGATCATGGTCAAACTCCTATGCTATGCGAATGCGTAAGTGAATTCGCCCTCGGCGGCATCGAGTGCAATCGTTTGAATCTTGCGCCCATCGGCGGCGGCCCCCAGCAACTCTCGGCTCACGCGCGGCAGCACCGTGTTGGTGAGAATCGCATCGACCATCCGGCCACCGGACTCGACTTCGGTGCAACGTGACACGATAAGGCCCATTGCCGCTTCGCTGTATGTCAAAGCGATACCATGATTGTCGGCAATGCGACGCTGGATGCGCGCCAGCTGCAGCGACACGACATTGGCCAGCATGCTGTCCGAGAGGGGCAGATACGGCACAACCACCAGGCGCCCCAGCAAGGCGGCCGGGAAGGTTTGCAGCAACGGCTCGCGCAATGCGCCCGCCAACGCGTCCGGCTCGGGCATCAGTGCGGGGTCGGCGCAGAGATTCATGACCAGGTCCGAACCCACATTGGAAGTGAGGATGATGATGGTGTTCTTGAAATCGATGTAGCGGCCTTCGCCATCCTCCATCCAGCCTTTGTCGAACACCTGGAAGAAGAGCTCGTGCACGTCGGCATGCGCCTTCTCCACCTCATCCAGCAGCACCACGCTGTAGGGCCGCCGGCGCACCGCCTCGGTGAGCACCCCGCCCTCGCCGTAGCCCACATAGCCCGGTGGCGCGCCCTTGAGCGTGGACACCGTATGCGATTCCTGAAACTCGCTCATATTGATGGCGATCACGTTCTGCTCGCCGCCGTAGAGCGACTCGGCCAGCGCCAAGGCGGTTTCCGTCTTGCCCACGCCGCTCGGGCCGCAGAGCATGAATACGCCCACGGGCTTGTTGGGATCGGTCAAGCGTGCGCGTGAGGTCTGCACGCGGCGGGCAATCGCCTCCAGACCGTGACGCTGGCCAATCACGCGCTTCTCCAGCGTATCGGCAAGATTGAGCACCGAGGCCGCCTCGTCCTTCACCATGCGGCCCACCGGTATGCCGGTCCAGTCGGCCACCACGGCCGCCACCGCATTGGCGTCCACCGACGGGAAGATCAACGGTGACTCGCCTTGCGAGGTTTCCAGCGCAGCGGCGGCACCGGCCAGTTCGGCCTGCAGCCCGGCAAGCGCCGCGGGATCGGCGTCATCGGCTTCGATACGTGCGCGCAACGCCAGCACGGCATCGGCCAGGCCGCGCTCGTGCGTCCAGCGCGCATCCAGTGTGTCGGCTTCGGCCAATGCCTCGGTGAGCGACGCCGCGATGCGCTGCTCGCGCTCGGGTGTGCAGGCACCCAGGCGGGCTTCACGTTGCGCGATATCCTGCTCGATGCGCAACGCCTCGATGCGCCGTTGCACGTCTTCGAGTTGCGGCGGCACGGCATGCTGGCTCACAGCCACGCGAGCGCAGGCCGTATCGAGCAGCGCCACGGCTTTGTCCGGCAACTGGCGGGCAGGAATGTAGCGGTGCGACAACCGCACGGCAGCGTCGATCGCCTCATCGAGCAACAGCACACGATGGTGCTGCTCGAGTTTTCCCGCCAGACCGCGCAACATGATGAGGGCGCGGTCCTCGGACGGCTCATGCACCTGCACGACCTGGAAGCGACGGGTGAGCGCAGGATCTTTCTCGATATATTTTTTGTACTCGGACCACGTGGTGGCGCCGATCGTACGCAGCAGGCCGCGCGCCAATGCGGGCTTGAGCAGGTTGGCGGCGTCGCCCGTGCCGGCATTGCCGCCGGCGCCCACCAGCGTATGGATTTCGTCGATGAACAGCACGATGGGTTTTTCACTTGCCTGCACGGCATCGATCACGCCGCGCAGCCGTGCCTCGAATTCCCCTTTCATGCTGGCGCCGGCCGAGAGCAAGCCGATGTCCAGCAGGTACAGCGACACGTCCTGCATCGAGGGCGGCACATCGCCCGCGGCCAGCCGCAGCGCCAGGCCTTCGACCACGGCCGTCTTGCCGACGCCCGCCTCACCCGTCAACAGCGGATTGTTCTGGCGGCGGCGCATCAGGATGTCGACGATCTGACGGATCTCTTCGTCGCGGCCCGTGACGGGATCGATTTCACCGGCACGCGCACGCGCCGTCATGTCCACCGTGTACTTCGCCAACACCGATTGATCGCCGCCGCCAGCACTCGCCTCGGCCCCGGCACCGGCAGTTTCCGCGGTGGGACCGTTCTCGGGCGACGCGGCCACGATGGCGTCGAAGTTTTCGAGCAACACATCCGGCACGATCTGCGCAAACAGCGGCGAGATGCCCAACAGCACCGTGCGCAACGAATACGTTTTGACGATGCCGGCGATCAGATGACCGCTGCGGATGCGCGCGCCGCCGAACCGCAGCGACCCCAGCACCCAGCCGCGTTCGACCGCGTGATCGATATGCTCCGACAGATCCGAGATCGACCCCGCACCGCGCGGCAATTGATCCAGCGCCGTGACGAGATCCGTTTGTACGCGACCGGTGTCGATATCGAAGTGCGCCAGAATGCGATGCAGATCGCTGTCTTGCGCGCTGGCGATCTGGTGCAACCAATGCACCAGCTCCACATAGGGATTGCCGCGCAGTTTGCAAAAGGCCGTGGCGCCTTCGAGGGCTTTGTACAGCAAAGGGTCGAGCTTGGCGAAGAGTTCGCTGCGGCTGATATCGGCCATGTTCGAGTGTCTCAGGCTACAGGTGAGTCGGACACCGCCTGCGGCACGGACCGCGGGCGGGCAAAACGTTGTTCGAGATCGAGGATGACGTCGCGGGCATCGCCCGCATCGGCGGGGCGCGTCCCCAGCCAGGTCGATAGCCCCAGGGGCTGCGGTTGACCGAGCCGCATGCCGGCCGCATCGCGCCGGTCGAGCACCGGCTGCAGATCCCAGGCGAATTCAATGCCGGTGTATTGCCGCACCCAATGCGTCAGCTGCTCGGCTGGCTTGCCGCCGGGCAGGAAGCCCGCATACTCAGGCGCGCGCAGCGGTCCGATCTCGATTCGGAACTTATGTTGCGCATCGCGCACAGCCGAGCCCAGCACAGTGTTCTGGCCCAACCCCAACGAGGCGCCCAGCGCCAGTTGCTGCGTGGGCTCGAGCCGAATCCAGTGCGGCACGAATTCGTGGATGCGCACGGGCACGCCGAAGTATTTTTGCAGGCTGTGCTTCAACCCTTCCGGGTTGCGCGTCTGGCGCAGCAGATGGCCGGCCATGTGATATTTCGCATGGTCCAGCACCGCATCGCGCCGTTGCAGCGACGGCTGCCCCATATGCAGCAGGCTGGCCACATAGCGCGTGAAATTGCCTTCCGGCCGATCCAGGCTGACGGTGCTTTGCGCGTCGGCCCACGCGCGATAGAGCAAGAGTGTGAGCCGATGATGGAACATATCGGCGAATGCCGCCAACGTGCCGTCGCCGTGGTGGTGCTGTCGCTCGCGCACGTGCTCGGTCATGTGCAACGGCAACGGGCCGTTCGGGCCGAACAAACCGAAACTGTAGATCGACACCTTGCGCGGCCCGCCCGCCCAGCCCGGTTTCACCTGCGCCAGCGTCGACGGCGCAAAGGCCATCGACGGCTCCTGCCCCATTCGCACCGGCTCGCCACGCGGCGACGCCGCCCGGCCCAACGGCACCTTGGCCCCGCCACGCGCGTCGATCCAGCGCAGCACGTGAAAGAGATCGTGTGCGTAGGGTTCCTGCGTCAACCTGTGCCAGAAGTCGGCCGGCAGGGAAGCGTCAGTGACCGCAATCGGATCGGCGGTGAGCGTCATGGGGCGCGAGACTCGATCAACCCATATGGATCTGTTTGGCGTCGACCTTGACCAGATCGTCACCCGTCACCATCGTGTACTTGGCATGCACGCGCGCGCTTTGCTCAGCCTGGTAATCCAGATTGCCGGCCCGCACGTGCTCGACTTCATCGGTCGTGCGAAAGGCATTGCGGCTCATCTGTACCAATCGATCCACCACCGCTTCGTACACTTTCCCGATCAGGCGCGTCTTGCCCACGGTGGCCGTCACCTCACGGCCGGTGTAGCGCATGCCGTCCACCACACAGTCCGCTTGTTTGGTGCGCATTGCCAACGTTTCCGATTCCAGCCGCACTGCCGACGCACTCTTCAGATGCAGATCCTGCGCGCTATCGAAAGCGATCGCCCCCGACCGCGTGGCAAGCGTGAGATCGCCCTCGACTTCAATGCGATGCACGGAGGGATCGGCTTGCTCGATCACGGCGATCAGATACACGCGCGCACGATCCGGGCCGCTGATCAACACCGTATCGCCCACGGCGGGTGCCAACAGGCAGCTCGCCGCGCGGCGCGCATGCCACACGCGGCCATCGCATTGCACGGCGAATACGCCGTCCACTGCAGCAGCCTCGATCGAACCGATCAAATGCACGGGATCGTAAACAGGAAGGCGATGATTGAGCGTTGACATTTTCATATGAGCATTCCGAAAGAGGCAGTGAGGAGCGCAAGGACGAGGCCCCGGTCAGATAACCGGGCGTCCGCCCATACGCGGCGCCCAGCGCGCGACTTCGCCACGCTGCAAGGTGGAAAGAACGAGCTCGGACATCATGTTGATGGACACATGACGCGCAAAGAACTGCTCGAGCACCGCACCGAACACGAATGGGGTGATACCTGAAAATGCGACGTCGTCCAGCGTCAGCGAGACGCGCGCGCCGCGGCCGTACAGGATCGGCCCGGGAATCGGCAAGCGGTGATGCACCGGCGCGATGTCCACATGCCGCACACCGGCAATCTGCTTGGCGATCACTGGATCGGCGAGATTGCTATAGATCTTGAGCATCTCGCGCAACGTCTTCGCGCCCTCCTCGGGATCGAGATCCACGAGGCTCAGGTAGTTCAGCCCCAGGTGGCTGATCAGGTGCCAGGTGGCGGCGTTCTCGGCCAATGCCGCGCGCGGGCGCGACGGCCCGCGCAGCACTTTGATCTGCGCCACGGGCGCCGACACTCGCAGCGTGAAATCGGAGTCGGTGCCCAGCGGCAGCAGCATCGGCAGATCGCGATTGGTGCACAACGTATCGACCACCACATGCCGCAGCTGATCCGAAAACGGCGCTTCATGCCGATCAACCAGCGAGACGAATACCTCGCTGCCGATGTAGCCCGTGCGTGTACCGTTGCGCTGTGCGGTGTCCGACACGAGTCGCGGCTCGCGCCTGAGCGAGTAATACGCGCCGTACTCATCGTCGTCGGTGCCGAGCGACCCGTAGAACGATCGAAATTCGCGCTCGCTCTGCCCGGCCCCATGACCATGGACGGTGCGCGCGCCGAACACTTCGAAATCCATCGGCCGCGTGCGATCGACCACCAGGTGATACTCGTTGGTGCGCGGCGTGACCGCAATCCGATCGGCCCGCTTCGGGAACAGATTGATGGCCGGGGTGCAATGCAATGCCAGATTTTCGGCGGTGATTGCGCCTTCGAGATCGACCGCGTCGCGTGAAAACAGAAACGTCAGATCGAACGACTTGGTTTCCCGCTGGTCGTCGGCGCCGCCGGCGCCGCGCAGGCCGCGCTTCAGATCGTTCACACTGAAAAACAGGAAACGCTGCGGAAACGCGAAGTACTCCTGCAGCAGCCGGTAGCCTTGAAACACGCGCGCGTCGTTGGGCAGCAGCGACTGCTCGTCATCGAACCCTTCATGACGCAATGCCGTGGCCGGCAACCGGTTGACCCATGACAACGGCCGGGCGGTGTCGTGGCACAGCACGGCAACCGTATCCTGCATGACCTGCTCGAGGAGCCGGTTCATCTGCAGATCCTGGCCGTTCAGGTGAAACATCAACTGATCGAGATCCAGATCCTGCACACGCATCCCGCCGCAGACTTCGATGCGCACCCGCAAGGCACTGCGCACGCGCATGTTGCGTCCGCCAAACCCCAATCGCGTCAGCGGCAGATCGGTCGGCACGCCGGTCACTTCAGCCTGCGTAACCCGCAACGGCCACAGCGTCATTGCATGCGCCGTCAGAAACTCGCACGGGGTTTGCTCGCCCTTGGGCAGTCGACCGCGCAGCACGGTGCCGCGCGGCAACTCGAAGCCTTTCGACAGCGTGCCCTCGTTCATGCTCGGCGTCATCTGCACCACCGTCATGGAAGGCGTGGGCGCCAGGTAATTCGGGAAAACGACTTCGAGCAAGCGCTGCGAAAAGCGCGGAAACTCGGCATCCATTTTCATGTGGATGCGCGCCGAGAGAAAGCTGAAGCCCTCCAGCAACCGCTCGACGTAGGGATCCGACACGTCGATCCCATTCATCCCCAGGCGGCCCGCCACCTTGGGATACTGCTGGGCGAACTCGGCACCCATTTCGCGCATGTAGCTCAGTTCGCGATTGTAGTAATCCAGCAGGCGGGCATCCATCAGAGGCCTCCCAGATCCTGCAGATCCATGTGTCCGCTTTCGAGATCGATGTCGGTGCGGAACAGGAATTCCTGCGCGTGCGGAACGCACCACAGCATGCCGCGTATCTCGAGGCTGAGGATGTTGTGGTGCTCGAGCGTATTGGTTTCACTCACGCATCGCACGTCGATCGTGCTGGCCAGCAAACGCGGCTCGAACGCGATGATCGCGCGGCGGATCGTGTCTTCCATATCGACCCAATCGATCTCGGACATGCGTTTGCCGGCAAGTGCCGAGACGCCATAGTTCACGGTCGATTGCGATACTTCGGGAAAGGCCGAAAGGTCGTCCGTTGTTGCGAGGTTGACCGTATTGAGCAACCAGCGCAGATCGCGCAACACGGCCTGGCGCAACGCGGTATGACTGATCATGCCGGCGTCGAACGCCTCGCGCCGTTGCTGCGGGGTATCGTCCATCAACCGGTCGAGCAGCGCCGGCTGCAGGCGATCGCGACCCAGGCGCAAATCGCGCGTGGGCGGCGTCGCCCCCTTGAGCCGATCGGCATCGATAGGCGCACCCATTATCCGGCCTGCCCCGGCGCTTGCGCGGCGTCGTCGTTGTGCTCAGGCGTCGTCTCGGCAGCCACATCGAAGCGGATTTCGCGCACATCCAGCACGCCGTACTCGCCGGTATCGGTGAGCCACATTTTCTGTCCGATGCCGGCGTACGTCTCGCCATGCAGCGGCAGCCATTCCGTCAACCGGCCCAGCACGATCGCATCGTCATCGGTGGCATGTGCCCGGCCCGGCCCGGCGGGATAGCGCGCCGGCACCAGGCATTGCTGCACCCGCCCGTCACGCAGGGTAAGTTCGGCTTGCGCCCACACCAGGTCGCACAGCCCCTGCGGCGCGATGAAGCGTACCGTGGCGAGTGCCGAGAACGGCACCCACCCATAGCGGCCGTTGAAGAACACCTCACAGACGGGGCCCAGGCGGCTGTCGCCATCGGTGACCCACGCGAACGCGGCTTCGGCGTCGTCGGGCGCGTGCGTGAGCACTCCCGCCACGGCCGGCGCGAGATCGAGCGCGGTGGCACGCAACTGCGCAACCTTCTCCGCCGGCTCGGCCGTGCTGCGCAATGCCAGCAGCAGGCCTTCCAGCCAGCCGGGCGAATCGCTGAACACGGTGGGCTCGGCCGCGCCGGCAAACACCGCCTCGCGTTGCCGCTCCGCCTCGATGGCCTGTTCGTACGCCATGGCTGTAGGTACGGCTTGCCGATTGAGCTTGGCGCTCAAGCGCAGTTGTTCGACGGCACGATCCCAGTCTCCCCGCACGGCGAGCAACTGAAAGAGTTGCGCACGCAGATCCGCATCGCCCGGCGCGCGCCGGATGCGTTGCTGCACGTCGTCGATCCGAGTCGCGATCGGCGTGCGATGCAGTGAGGTGAGCGAAGTGAGCGTCATGGCAAGCCGGTATGAGTTCGTTTTGAAAAGCAAGACGGGCGGCTGCTTGAAAGCGCCGCCCGCGCCTCTACGTCAGGACGTATCAGGCTTCTTTGTTTTGCTTGATATCCCAAGCGACCAGGCTTTCTGCGCCCTTGCCGCCCGACGCCGTCTGTTCCCAGTACTGCTGCTTGACCTTGCCGGCCTGGAACGCGTAGTTCACGAGCACCGCTTCCGAACCTTGGTCACCCGAGATTTGCGTCGACGTCACCAGCACGTCTTCCAGCGTGATCTTCGAGTATTCGATCTGCGTGCCGCCAGCCTTGCAGACCGAGATCTCGATCTTGCTCAAGTGCTTGCCGCTTGCGCAGTGCTTCATCACGGCAGGTGCCGCCTTGTCGATACGCGTCACGACGTGGAGGTCGTTGAAGCTGGCCTTGCCCACACCGCCACCGCCGCCGCCGGCCATGTTGCCGGGTTGCGTTGCGCCCCACGAGAACGACAGAATGTCGGTCCAGTCTTTGTGGTTGGCGTCTTTCGATTCGCCATTGGCGCCATCGATCTTCATGAACATGTCAACAGCCACTGATTTCTCCTAGCAAAGATGAGCGGTCGGGCATGGGCCCCACCGCGATAAGAAAGTGCCCTTAACCTTCGTTTTGCTTCAACGACGGCAGTTTGGACACCAGACGCAGCGACACCGTCAGCCCTTCGAGCTGATAGTGCGGCCGTAAGAAGAACTTCGCCGAGTAGTAGCCCGGGTTGTCTTCGATCTCCTGAACTTGCACTTCTGCGGCCGCAAGCGGTTTGCGCGCCTTGGTCTCTTGCGACGAATTGACCGGATCGCCATCGACGTAATTCATGATCCAGTCGTTGAGCCAACGCTCCATGTCGTCGCGCTCGCGGAAGGAGCCGATCTTGTCGCGCACGATGCACTTCAGGTAGTGCGCAAAGCGGCAGCAGGCGAACAGGTACGGCAGACGCGCAGACAGCTTGGCGTTGGCCGATGCGTCGGCGTCGTAATAGTCATGCGGCTTCTGCAGCGACTGCGCACCGATGAAAGCGGCGAAGTCCGAGTTCTTGCGATGGACCAGCGGCATGAAACCATTCTTGGCCAACTCGGCCTCGCGGCGGTCGCTGATCGCGATCTCGGTGGGGCACTTCATATCCACGCCACCGTCGTCGGTCGGGAACGTGTGACAAGGCAGATTCTCCACCGCGCCACCCGATTCCACGCCACGGATCGACGTGCACCAGCCATACATCTTGAACGAGCGATTGACGTTGGCCGCCATGGCGTAGGCCGAGTTGGCCCACGTGTAGCGGTCGTGATTGGCGCCGTCGGTCTCTTCTTCGAAATCGAATTCGTCGACCGGGTTCGTGCGCGCACCGTAAGGCAGCCGCGCCAGGAAACGCGGCATGGCCAGGCCGATGTAGCGCGAATCTTCCGACTCACGCAGGCTGCGCCACGCAGCGTATTCGGTGTTGGTGAAAATCTTGGTCAGGTCGCGCGGATTGGCGAGTTCCTGCCACGATTCCATCTGCATCACCGAGGGCGCTGCGCCCGAGATGAACGGGCAGTGCGCCGCGGCGGATACCTTGGCGATTTCACCCAGCAGCTCGACATCCGGCGGGCTGTGGTCGAAGTGATAGTCGCCCACCAGGCAGCCGATCGGCTCGCCCCCGAACTGGCCGTATTCTTCTTCGTACACGCGCTTGAAGATCGGGCTTTGATCCCAGCCCACACCTTTGTAGCGCTTGAGCGTGCGGCCCAGTTCCTTCTTGGACAGGCACATCACGCGAATCTTCAAGAGCTCATCGGTCTCGGTGTTGTTCACGAGGTAGTGCAGCCCGCGCCACGCACCTTCGAGCTTTTGAAACTCGGCGTTGTGCATCACCAGGTTGATCTGCTCGGAAAGCTTGCGGTCGATCTCGGCGATGATCGCCTGGATCGTGCGGTAAGCGTCCGACGACAACGTCACCGAGTTTTCGAGGGCCTGGTGTGCAAGCGTTTTCACCGCGTGCTCGACGGCCTCGCGCGCCTGGTCGGTCTTGGGCTTGAATTCTTTCTGCAGCAAAGCGGATAGATCGTCGCCTACTGCGGTCTGGGCGACGTGTTCGCCCTGTTTGGCCACTGCGGTCATGTGTGTTCTCCGAAATCGTGGTCGCCGGACGCGTTATGCGTCGCCAGCCGGCTTGGCCGCGTCATCGGCGGGCTTGGCGGCTTCGGGATTGGGTGCCAGCGCCAGCGAATTCAACAGCGCAGGGTTCTGAAGCACTTTGCCGATCAACTCTTCTGCGCCCGACTTGCCGTCCATGTAGGTCAGCAGATTGGACAATTGCGTGCGCGCATCCAGCAGCGAGTTCAGCGCATCCACTTTGCGCGCCACCGTGGCGGGCGAGAAGTCGTCGATGCTGTCGAACGTGATGTCCACATTCAGATTGCCTTCACCGGTCAAAGTGTTGGGCACCTGGAACGCCACGCGCGGCTTGATCGACTTCATGCGCTCATCGAAGTTGTCGATGTCGATGTCGAGAAACTTGCGTTCGGCGATCTCGGGCAGTTGATCGGCCGACTTGCCGGCGAGATCGGCCATCACGCCCATCACGAAAGGCAACTGAACCTTGCGTTCGGCGCCGTAGAGTTCGACGTCGTATTCGATCTGCACGCGCGGTGCGCGATTACGGGCGATGAACTTCTGGCCGCTGCCCTTTGAAACGGTTGCCATAAAAGGTTCTCCTGTCGATATGTTTTAAGTGGCCGGATTCAGCGGATGGGCTGGCCGTCGGCATCGCGTGGCAACCAGGCTTCGAATTGATCGAGGCCTTGCGGCGCCAGGTTCTTGACGATGTCGTGAAAATTGAGTGAGACCAGTTGCTGAACCCGGCGCAACAAATACGGGGCCGGGTGGCTGGGTTCGTGCGTTTCGAAATAGCTCGCGACTTTGATGAGCATCGCTGCCGCCTCGTCGCGTGTATGAATTTCTGCATCGAGCCAGTTGCGCGCATTGGCAGCCGCACGCGTATTGCCGGCGGCGGCCGCGTGCGGCGTCTGTGCACCGGACGAGGCCAGCGTGTCAGCCTCGAGCAGGATGGCCGCGGTATCGTCGGCAGCCGAATCGTCGACGCTATCGGTCAGGCCCTGCGCCACGCATTGCAGCGTACGTTCGATGGATTGAAAATCGGGCGACCAGGCCGCACCGGCGCGATCGACCACGATGGACTGGATGCGTTTGAGGGCTGCCAACGCGTCGCTCACCGCCACCAGATCCGGATCGCGTGCCAGCCAGCCTTGCCGGAGATTCTCGAGCAGGCGGGCACGTCCGCCAGGGTACGCCTCGCTGTCGGTTCGGCCACCGTCGAGGATGGCTTCGGCATCGCGCAGCGAGAGTTGCCCATGCACGCTATTGAGCAAGCGCGACGAGCGGGCGCGGCGGCCGGCGCCTTGCACATCGCCCAAGGCGGAGAGCGCATTCACGCGCGGCATTGGATCTTCGTCGCCGTCGATCACGACTTGCGGATGCACCTCTTCCCAATAGCGGGCAAGGGCCTCCGCCACCAGGTTCAAGCCTTCCGCGTAACCAGCAAGGCCACGACTCTCGGTCCACGCCTGCGCCAGAAATCCGATCACCCGGATATCGTAGGTGCGCTGCATCAGCCCCAGCGAAAGCTTTTCGACCTCGCGCCAATCGGGCGGCTCGGCCGGAATGATCGTATTGCCGAACTGCTGCTCGCTCTTGCCCACTGCCGCTTGCTGCAAGGCAAGGAACGTGGGGTCGTACTCAAGATCCACGCCGCACGGGGCGTGGTGATCCAGCGGCGAAAGAAGTTCGGAAGCGTCCATGATTGCAAGACCCGCCCAGGCCGGATGAGGTGGCCTGGATGTGCCGAAAATGTCGGTCGGTTTAAGACGGGCAGATTCTAGGCACGAGGTTTTACGATTGTTGGACGCCTAACAACTCATTTGTACTTTTACGATTTCTTGCGTTTGGGTGACGTCTCCACACGTTCAAACCAGAAATTTCACGATTGCTTACGGGATGTACTAGTACCCGTCTGGCGACGCTCTGCGGGCGTCACAGTGCCACGAACGCCGGCGGCACAGCGCCCCCTGCATTGCCGCCCAGAAACTGCGCGGGCCGCCGCAGCGCGGGATCGAAGGGATTGAGACGCGCACTGATGGCCGCGGCCTCCTTCTTCAGGATATGCACGATCTGCGGCAGTCGATCGTCGTTGACGCGATCGGCCAGCGTGCCGATGCTCAGTGCCGCCACCGGCATGCCGTCCGCATCCAGGATCGGCACCGATACGCCGGCCATGCCGGGAATGATGCCCGGAGAGCACGTGGCCGCGTAGCCGGCCGCGCGCGTGCGATCGATCTCGGTGCGCAGAAACACCTCGTCGAAGTAGCCCAGATTCAGAAGCCGCGGCACATTGAACCGGATGACTTCTTCGCGCTCCGCCTCCGGCATCAGCGCCAGGATCAGCAACCCTGCCTGGCCTACGCCCAGCGGGACGCGGCCGCCAATGTCGCCCGTGTGCGAGCGGATCGGGAACGGCCCTTCCACGCGATCCAGGCACACCGCGTCGAAGCCGCTGCGCACCAGGAGAAAGAGCGTGTCGTTGAGCATGCCCGACAGGCGCAGCAGCGCCGGTCGGCATAACGCCTTCAGACTGGTATGACGCCCGCCCGCCTGAGCGGCCAAGGCGTAGAAATCGATGCCCAGGCGATACGACTTGCCGCCGTCCGGTTGCTCAACCATGCCTTCGGCCAGCAACGCCCGAAGAATCCGGTGCACCGTGGCCTGGGCCAGTCCGGTGGCGGCAGCGACCTCGGTAAGCCGCAACCCTTCCCCCTGGGCGGTGGCCAGCGCGCGAATCACGGCGAAGCCGCGCTGCAAGCCGCCCGAACCGGTTTCCGCGTCGTCCGAAAGCGGAGTTTTTTTGGCCATGGTTACGTCCATTTGGAATTCGATAGCCTCAAATTCTAAAACAATTCCAACTACCGAAATTAGTTATAAATAAATTCTGATTAGCGAAAAATCACGTTGACGCCAAATTTGCGTGCTTCTTATGCTTGAGTCACAAGAAAATCGATACCAAGGCGGAAAATCATGGCGTTCCTGCGACTCAATGGCGTGTCCAAATACTATGGCGACCTCTGTGTGGTCGCCGACCTGGATCTGACGGTCGACAAAGGCGAGTTCGTGTCGCTGCTGGGCCCCTCCGGCTGCGGCAAGACGACGACCCTGCAGATGATCGCGGGGTTTGCCGATGTGACGCGCGGCACGGTGGAGCTGGATGGCCGCGACATCACCCGCGCCAAGCCCAATACCCGTGGCCTGGGCATCGTGTTCCAGAGCTACGCGCTCTTCCCGCATATGACGGTGGCCGACAACGTGGGCTTCGGCTTGAAGATGCGCCGCGTGGGCCGCAGCGAACGCGACCGCCGCGTGAAAGAGGCTTTGGCCCTGGTGAAGCTCGACCAGCATGCCCTGCGCTATCCGCGTGAGCTTTCCGGCGGTCAACGCCAGCGGGTTGCGCTCTCGCGCGCATTGGTGATTTCGCCGCCCGTGCTGTTGCTGGACGAGCCGCTGTCCAATCTGGACGCGCAGTTGCGCGAGGAAATGCAGTACGAACTGCGCAACATTCAACGCCATGTGGGCACCACCACCATCATGGTGACGCACGATCAGGCCGAAGCCTTGTCGATCAGCGATCGCGTCGTGGTCATGCAGAACGGCCGCGCCACGCAGATCGACCAGCCCTATCGCATGTACGAACATCCGCAAACCGAATTCATCTCGCGGTTCGTCGGCAAAACAAACCTGCTCGGTGGCGATGTGCGGGCGATCGCAGGTGACCGCGCGACGGTGCAGACCACAGGCCTGGCGTTCGACGTGCCGAGCGCAGGCCTTGCGGCAGGCGATCGGGTGCAGATCTCGCTGCGGCCTGAAAAACTGCGCTTGGCCGCCGCCGGCACCGGCCGGCTGCCCGGTACGGTCGCGTTGCGCTTTTTCCTCGGCAGCCAGTGGATGTATGAGATCGATACCGCCGCCGGTCGCATGATCGTCGTGGTACCCAACGATGGCGCCGCCCCCAGCGATACGGGATCGCCCGTTGACCTTGACTGGTCGCCGGACGTGGTGCGCGTGCTGCCGCCGGTCAGCCACGCGACTTCGGCTTGAGGAGGGCACCCACGATGAGCACCTCCACCGCCCGCCAGAACGGCACGCCTGCGATTCTGGGATCGATGCCGCTGGCCATCGTCTTCCTCACGCTCGTGCTGACGCCGTTGATCCTCACCTTCGTGCTGTCGTTCAGCAATTACGACTACGCCACCGGTGTGCAGCCCGGCTATACGCTCGAGCATTACGCGTCGATCGTTACCGATCCCTATTTCCTCAACATCTTTTGGCGCACATTCTGGATCGCGGGGCTCACCACCTTGATCTGCATCGTGATCGGTGCACCCGAAGCCTACATTCTGTCGCGCATGAAGCGGCCGTGGCGCTCGGTGTTTCTGCTGGTGGTGCTCTCGCCGCTGCTGGTGTCGCTCGTGGTGCGCGCGTTCGGCTGGAGCATGCTGTTGGGACCGGCCGGCGTGCTGGGTCGTGCGGCCGATGCCCTCGGCCTGGGACCGCTCCTCTATACGCCCACGGCCATCATCATCGGCCTGGTGCACGTGATGCTGCCGTTCATGGTGATACCGGTGTGGACGTCGCTGCAAAAGCTCGATCCCACGGTGGAGCATGCCGCGTACTCGCTCAACGCGTCGCGTTTGCAGACGCTGACGCGCGTGGTGATGCCGCAGGCCATGCCCGGCATTCTCTCGGGCAGCCTGATCGTGTTCGGCTTGAGCGCGAGCTCGTTCGCCATCCCGGCACTCCTGGGCGGCAGACGACTGAAGATGGTTGCCACGATCGTGTACGACGAGTTCCTGGCGGAGTTGAACTGGCCGCTCGGTGCGAGCATCGCCATCCTGCTCTTGATCGCCAACGTGATCATCATGCTGGGCTACAACCGCATCGTCGAACGTTCGTACAAGCGCAGCCTGGGCTGACGCGCCCCCACACGGAATCTGCCCATCATGCTCAAGAACGGACCTTTCGCGCTGGCGTTCAACGCCTTCGTCGTCGCCTTTGTGTTGGCGCCCCTGGTGATCGTTTGCCTCGTCGCCTTCACCCCTGAAACCACCTTGTCGGTGCCCACCACGCAGTTCTCGCTGCGGTGGTTCCATGCCGTGTTCGAGCACGCCGATTTCATGCAGTCGTTCAAGAACAGTCTGTGGCTCGCGTTTTACTCGGCCACCATCGCCGTGTGCCTGGGCGTACCGGCCGGCATTGCGCTTACGCGCTATCGCTTTCGCGGTCGCGATGCACTCAACGCGCTGTTCCTGTCGCCCCTGATGATTCCGCATCTGGTGCTGGGGGTGGCGCTGCTGCGCTTCTTCGCGCTCATCGGCTCGAGCGGCAGCTTCACGTGGCTGGTGGCCAGCCACGTGGTGGTCATTACGCCCTACGTGATGCGGCTCGTGATCGGCGCACTCACGGGTCTCGACGAAAGCGTGGAACACGCCGCGCAATCGCTGGGCGCCAGCCGCGCGGTCGTGTTCTTCCAGATCACGCTGCCGTTGATCATTCCGGGCATCTCGGGCGGCTGGCTGCTCGCGTTCATCAACAGCTTCGACGAACTCACCATGTCGGTGTTCATCACGGCGCCTGCCACGATCACCCTGCCCGTGCGCATGTACATGTACGCCACCGAATCCATCGATCCGATGATGGCGGCCGTCTCGGCGCTGGTGATTGCGTTGACGGCCATCACGATGCTGCTGCTCGACCGCGTTTATGGGCTCGACCGTGTGCTGGTCGGCCAACACTGATTTTCTGGACGCATCATGCCGTTGCTCATCCGCCTTGCCGAACATGCGCGTGCAACCGTCGATTTCGAGATCGACGGCCAAGCCTGCCGCGCGCTGCAAGGCGACACCCTGCTCACCGCCATCCTCACGCAAACCGAACGTTTGCGTGTGTCCGAATTCGAACATCGCGCCCGCGCCGGCTTCTGCCTCATGGGCGCGTGCCAGGACTGCTGGATCGACACCGAAGCTGGCGAACGGCTGCGCGCCTGTTCGACTTTTGTGGAACCTGGCATGCGGATTCGTACCATGCCGATCACCGATGCGGCAGAGACGGGTGCGGGGGCAAGTCACGGTGCTGGTGAGAGACCTGATGCCGTTGCGAATGCCACCGACGCAATCAGCGCTGAGCCCGTCCTGCTCGACGGCGGTAGGTCATGAGCGTCATGTCGAGTGTTTCGTCACCGGCCACGCCGCTGGCACCGCAGGATGACTTGCGCCAGGCTGCGTCTGAAGCACCGTCACCGACGTTGCTTTCAAACATCCCAGGCGTCGCCCCCGTCATCATCGGGGCAGGCCCGGCCGGCATACGCGCCGCGCAAACGCTGGTCGCGGCCGGCTTGAGGCCAGTGGTGCTGGATGAAGCCCCTCGTGCGGGCGGGCAGATCTATCGCCAGCCGCCGCCTGGATTCGTGCGCACATCGCGCGAGCGCTACGGGTCGGAAGCCGGCAAGGCCGACGCCTTGCATCGCACGATGCAGGACCTCCTGCCGCACATCGACTACCGGCCCGACACACTCGCCTGGCATTGCGAATCCGGCATGCTCGACGTCGTGCGCGCGGGCGTGGCCGACGCCGTGCCGTTCAGCCATCTGATCCTGGCCACGGGCGCGACCGATCGCGTGCTGCCTTTCGACGGCTGGACCACGCCCGGCGTATACACGTTGGGCGGCGCACAGGTGGCGCTCAAGTATCAAGGCTGTGCGATCGGCGCGCGCGTGGCGTTTCTCGGTACGGGGCCATTGCTGTATCTCGTGGCGTATCAGTACGCCAAGGCAGGCGCCAAGGTCGTGGCCGTCCTGGATACGGCCGGCTTGAGCAATCGACTGCGTGCCCTGCCCGGCATGCTGCGCGCGCCGCGTCTGCTGGCGCAGGGCCTGTATTACATGGCGTGGCTGCGTGCGCATGGCGTGCCGTTGCATACGCACGTGCGCCCGGTTCGAATCGAGAGCGGGGCTAACGACGCGACCGAGGGCGGCGTTGCAGCAGGTGCCCGAGCTCATGCTGGCACTGAAAGCGGCACGTCGATAATCGACACCGAAACCACCGCACACGCGGCCGGCCGTGCGGCTGCCGATCGCGTGGCTGCCGATCGCGTGGCTGCCGATCGTGTGGCTGCCGATCGCGTGGCTGCCGATCGTGTGGCTGCCGATCATGTGGCTGCCGATCGTGTCACCGCACTTCATGTGCGGCATCGCGATGGCCGCGTGCACCGCATCGAATGCGATGCCGTGGGCTACGGCCTGGCACTGCGCTCCGAAACGCAACTCGCCAGCCTCGCCGGCTGCGCCTTCGACTTCGATGCGCAAGATCGCGCGTGGCTGCCGCGCCGCGATGCCGCCGGCCGCAGCAGTGTGCCGGGCGTCTACCTCGCCGGCGACGGTGCCGGCATTGCCGGTGCCGACGCCGCCGAAGTCGCGGGCGAACGTGCTGCGTTAGCCCTTTGCGCAGACATTGGCGTCGCCGTCGATCCCGCACGGGTGCGGGCCCTCGAACGCACCCGCGTGCAGTCCGCGGTCGTGCGCCGCGCGCTCGCCCTCGCCTTCCCGTTCCCGGACGATTGGGCCGCCGCGCTCGACGACCGCGTCACGCTGTGCCGCTGCGAAGAGATCACCGTGGGTACGCTGCGCGCCACCGCAGCAGCCGAAGGCGTGACGGAACTCAATCGGCTCAAGGCGCTGACGCGCGTGGGCATGGGCCGCTGCCAGGGTCGGATGTGCGGTGCGGCCGCCGCAGAGGTCGTCGCGGCAAGCATGTACGTTCCAATCGACAGCATCGGTCGCATCCGCGCGCAGCCGCCGGTCAAACCGCTCTCGGTGCGCATTGATGGGAGCGCACCATGAACACGCGGCTGTCTACCGAGGTCGCCATCATCGGCGGCGGCATCGTGGGGGCCAGCGCTGCGCTCTTTTTGCGGCGCCGCGGCGTGCCAGTGGTGCTGCTCGACGCCGACCGCTGCGGGTCGCGGGCGAGCGGCGTGAATTACGGCGGTGTGCGACGCCAAGGGCGCGCGCTTGCCCAGATGCCGCTCACACGCCGCGCGCACGAACTGTGGAACGATCTGCCCAATCTTATCGGCACCGACGGTGAGTTCGTGCGCTCGGGTCATCTAAAGCTGGCGCGCAACGAAGCCGACATGGCCGCGCTTGCCGCTTACCGCGACCAGACGCGCGGGTTCGGCATGAACCTCGAACTCGTCACGGGTGCGGCGTTTCGCGCGCGTTTTCCGTGGCTGGCCGATGGTGTCATCGGCGGCTCCTTTTGCCCGCAGGATGGCCACGCCAATCCGCGTCTGGTCACCCCCGCCATCGCGCGACGTGCGCGTGAGCTCGGCGCGGATATTCGCGAACACGCCGCCGTTACCCAAGTGGCCCGGGATGGCGACCGCTACGTGTTGCGCGTGGGCGATACGCTCGAGGTCACCGTTCGCACCGTGCTCAACTGCGCGGGTGCCTGGGGCAAGCAGTTCGCTGCGCAGTTTGGCGAAGTCGTACCGGAAACGGTAATCCGCCCATTGATGATGGTCACCGAACCGTTGCCGGTGTTCATGACCGCAAGCCTGGGCATTCAGGGCGGCGGCATCTACGCCCGCCAGATCGATCGCGGCAACTGCATCATCGGTGGCGGCCGCGTGGCCGATAACACGAGCACGTATGCGCGGCCCAGCAGCGCGGCCATGCACGCGTTGATGGCAGCCACTGCCGCGCTGCTGCCGCGTCTGCGACACGCCAGCGTGATCCGCTTCTGGTCCGGTATCGAAGGCAATATGCCCGATCACAATCCCGTGCTGGGTCCAAGTCTGACCACGCCCAATCTCTTTCATGCCTTCGGTTTTTCCGGCGCGGGCTTTCAGATCGGCCCGGCCGTGGGCGAAGTTCTCGCCTCGCTCGCCGCCACCGGCACCACCGATATTCCCATCGATGCATTCGGCATCGCACGCTTCACGGCGCCTGCCCGGCCGTCCGTCGAGCCCTTACTCCCCGTCGGGCACACACTGGAGTCAACATGAGCGGTCAACATCATTTCAACGCCACACGGCGTCACGCAGGCCTGTTGTTGGCCGGTGCGACGTTGCTTGCAGCATGCAGCGGCACGGCCCTCGCGCAGCAGAAAACGCTCTACGTCGGCATGAACGGTGGCGACATGGAACGCGCGTTCACACAGCATGTATTCCCGGATTTTGAAAAGGCCAACGATGTGAAAGTCGTGGTGGTTCCCGGCACCTCGGCGGACATCCTCGCCAAGGCGCAGGCGTACAAAGAGAAGCCGCAGATGCATGTGATGTTTCTCGACGACGGCGTGATGGTGCGCGCCGCCTCGATGGGCCTGTGCCAGAAGATGGCGCCCTCGCCCGTACTCGATCAGCTCTATCCCACGTCGCGCTTGAAGGACGACATGGCCGTGGGCATCGACATGGGCATGACCGGCATCGGCTACAACACGAAGATGTTCGAAGAAAAGGGCTGGGCGCCGCCCACGTCGTGGATGGACTTCGCCGACCCCAAGTACAAGGGCAAGGTCGTGTTCCAGTCCGCTGCCAGCAGCACGTTCGGCCTGCATGGTTTCCTGATGTTCAACCGCATCGAAGGCGGCGACGACAAGAACACCGATCCAGGCTTCAAGAAGTGGCAGGATACGATCGGCAAAAACGTGCTCGAGTACATCTCGAATTCGGCCAAGGTGGCCGAGATGGTGCAAACCAACGAAGCCGCGATCTTTCCGCTCACGCCCACGGCCATCGGCCGCCTGCAGAAGCGCGGCATCCCCGTCGCCTATGCGCAGCCCAAGGAAGGTTCCGTCATCCTGATGGTGGCGGAATGCGTGATCGCCAACAACACCGAGCCCGATCTGTCGCAGAAGCTCGCGCACTATCTGCTGTCGCCGGAAGCGCAAGCCAAGGCGCTGGAATACGGCAATCATTTCCCGTCCAATACCAAGGTCACGGCAAGCGACACCATGAAGCCCTATCTGGATCAGTTTCAGGGCTACATGAAGACGGCCAAGGTGTTGGATTGGGACGTCATCAACAGCACGCGCCAGGCGTTGAATACGCGCTGGAACCGCACGGTAGAGCAGTAAGCATGGTGGGAACGCCGTGACGATACTTTCGTCGCCGCGATACCTGCGCGCGCACCCAGGCCGCGTCGATCGCGACGCACTCGCCGCACGCCGCAGATAGGCGTTCCCTACCGAACACCCAAAAGAAAAAGGCCCCCGAAGGGGCCTTTTCACATCGCTCGAACATTGGGCGGCGAGCCGCCCAATGACCGCGATTACTCGGGGCTGGTGTCGTCGCGGAACACGGATGCGGGCGACACGACGTCGTCCTCGGCCGGTTCGTCGGCGCCCACCGTGGCCGGCGCATCCTCGAAAGGATTGGCCAGCTGGCGAGCGGCTTCGCGTTCGGCTGCTTCCAGGGCTTCCTTGTCGCGGCGAGCGAGGTGGTAAGCCATACCGGTACCGGCAGGAATCAGACGACCGACGATGACGTTTTCCTTCAAACCGCGCAGATCGTCGCGCTTGCCCATGATGGCCGCTTCGGTCAGCACGCGCGTGGTTTCCTGGAAGGACGCCGCGGAGATGAACGAATCGGTCGACAGCGAGGCCTTGGTAATACCCAGCAGCACGTTGTCGTGCACGGCCAGGATCTTGCCATCGGCTTCGAGGCGATCGTTTTCGTTCAACAGTTCTGAACGCTCGACCTGCTCACCCGTGATGAACGTGCTGTCGCCCGCATCGCTGATGTGCACGCGGCGCAGCATCTGACGAACAATCACTTCGATGTGCTTGTCGTTGATCTTCACGCCTTGCAGACGGTACACATCCTGGACTTCGTCCACGATGTATGTCGCGAGCTTCTCGATGCCTTGCAAGCGCAGAATGTCGTGCGGATCGGCCGGGCCGTCCACGATCATTTCGCCCTTGTTCACCACCTGGCCGTCGTGCACCAGTACCTGCTTTTCCTTCGGAATCAGGAACTCGTGGCTCAGGCCGTCGAGGTCGGTAATGACCAAACGCTGTTTGCCCTTGGTGTCCTTACCGAACGAGACCGTACCCGTGACGTCGGCCAACATGCCGGCATCCTTGGGCGAACGGGCTTCGAACAGTTCGGCCACGCGGGGCAGACCGCCGGTAATGTCGCGCGTCTTTTGCGATTCTTGCGGAATACGCGCCAGCACTTCACCCACCGACACCTTCATACCGTCACGCACCGTGATCAGTGCGCCCACCGGGAACGTGATGTTCACGGCATGGTCGGTACCGGCGATCTTGACGTCTTCGCCGTTCTCGCCCACCAGTTTGATCTGCGGACGTGCGGCAACCTTGCCACCGCGCGTCTTGGGCGTGATCACGACCAGCGTGGACAGACCGGTCACATCGTCGACCTGCTTGGCCACCGTTGCGCCTTCTTCGATATTCTCGAAGCGGACGGAACCGGCGTACTCCGAGACGATCGGACGCGTCAGCGGATCCCACGTGGCCAGACGGGCGCCGGCCTTGACGGCATCGCCGTCGCCGACCAGCACAGTCGCGCCGTACGGGATCTTGTGACGTTCGCGTTCGCGGCCGCTATCGTCGCTGATGACGATTTCACCGGAACGGGAAATCGCGACGCGCTCGCCCTTGGCGTTGGTCACATAACGCATCGTGCTCGCGAAACCAACGGTACCGTTGGACTTCGTTTCCACGGCGCTGGCCATGGCTGCACGCGAGGCCGCGCCACCGATGTGGAACGTCCGCATCGTGAGCTGCGTACCCGGTTCACCGATCGACTGCGCGGCGATAACACCGACCGCTTCGCCGACGTTGACCATCGAACCACGACCGAGATCGCGGCCATAGCAATGGGCGCACAAACCGCGACGCGTTTCGCAGGTGAGCGGCGTGCGCACGCGCACTTCGTCGACACCGATGCGATCGATCTGCTCGACCAGGTCTTCGTCCAGCAAGGTGCCGGCCGTGATGGCGGTTTCCTGCGTGTCCGGGTTGATGATGTCCAACGCCGCCACACGACCCAGAATGCGGTCGCGCAACGGTTCGATGACTTCACCGCCTTCGACCAGGGCTTTCATCGAGTAACCGAGCGACGTGCCGCAGTCGTTTTCGATGATCACCAGATCCTGCGTCACGTCCACGAGACGGCGGGTCAGGTAACCCGAGTTCGCCGTTTTCAATGCCGTGTCGGCCAGACCCTTACGTGCACCGTGGGTGGAAATGAAGTACTGCAGAACGTTCAGGCCTTCGCGGAAGTTCGCGGTGATCGGCGTCTCGATGATCGAGCCGTCAGGCTTGGCCATCAGGCCACGCATACCTGCGAGCTGGCGAATCTGGGCGGCCGAACCGCGCGCGCCCGAGTCGGCCATCATGTAGATGGAGTTGAACGATTCCTGGCGCACTTCCTCGCCGTGACGGTTGGTCACGGGTTCGGTTGCGAGCTGTTCCATCATCGCCTTGCCGACCTTGTCGCCGGCCTTGCCCCAGATGTCCACCACGTTGTTGTAGCGTTCCTGGGACGTGACGAGACCCGACGAGTACTGCTTGTCGATTTCTTTCACTTCGGCGCCGGCGGCGGCAAGAATGCCTTCCTTGGCGGCCGGGATCAACATGTCGCCCATGGCGATCGAGATACCGCCGCGCGTGGCGAGACGGAAACCCGATTGCATCAGCTTGTCGGCAAAAATCACCGTGTCGCGCAGACCGCAACGGCGGAACGACTGGTTGATCAGACGCGAGATTTCCTTCTTCTTCAGCGCGCGGTTCAGCACGGTGAAGGGCAGGCCACGCGGCAGGATTTCGGAGAGCAGCGCACGGCCGATCGTCGTCTCGTGACGACGGATCACCGGTTGCCATTCGCCTTGTTCGTCGCGTTCATACTCGGTCAGACGCACCGTGATCCGGCTTTGCAGCTCGACTTCACGGTTGTCGTACGCACGTTGCACTTCGGCCACGTCGGTGAAGAACAAGCCTTCGCCCTTGCCGTTGATGCGTTCGCGCGTCGTGTAGTACAGACCCAGCACGATATCCTGCGACGGCACGATCGACGGTTCGCCGTTGGCCGGGAACAGGATGTTGTTGGAGGCCAGCATCAGCGTGCGGGCTTCCAGCTGCGCTTCGAGCGACAGCGGCACGTGCACAGCCATCTGGTCACCGTCGAAGTCGGCGTTGAACGCCGCGCAGACGAGCGGGTGCAGCTGGATGGCCTTGCCTTCGATCAGGACCGGCTCGAACGCCTGGATGCCCAGACGGTGCAGCGTCGGCGCGCGGTTCAGCATGACCGGGTGTTCGCGAATGACTTCTTCGAGAATGTCCCAGACCACCGGTTCCTGGCTTTCGACGAGCTTCTTCGCCGCCTTGATCGTGGTCGCGAGACCCATCATTTCGAGGCGGTTGAAGATGAACGGCTTGAACAGTTCGAGCGCCATCAGCTTGGGCAAGCCGCACTGATGCAGCTTGAGCTGCGGGCCCACCACGATGACCGAACGGCCCGAGTAGTCGACGCGCTTACCCAGCAAGTTCTGACGGAAACGACCGCTCTTGCCCTTGATCATGTCGGCCAGCGACTTCAACTGACGCTTGTTTGCGCCCGTCATGGCCTTGCCGCGACGGCCGTTGTCGAGCAGCGAGTCGACAGCTTCCTGCAGCATGCGCTTTTCGTTGCGCAGAATGATCTCGGGCGCCTTCAGTTCGAGCAGGCGCTTCAAGCGGTTGTTGCGGTTGATGACGCGGCGGTACAGGTCGTTCAAGTCGGAGGTCGCGAAGCGGCCGCCGTCCAGCGGCACCAGCGGACGCAAGTCCGGCGGCAACACGGGCAGCACTTCCATGACCATCCACTCGGCCTTGATGCCGGACTTCTGGAAGCCTTCCAACACCTTCAGACGCTTGGAGATCTTCTTGATCTTCGCTTCCGAGCTGGTGGCCTTCAACTCGCCGCGCAGCGTTTCCACTTCGCGATCGATGTCGATGGTGCGCAGCAGTTCGCGCACGGCCTCGGCGCCCATCAGGGCACGGAAGTCGTCACCGTACTCTTCGGTCTTGGCGAGGAAATCGTCGTCCGACATGATCTGACCGCGCTTGAGCGGGGTCATGCCGGGTTCGATCACGCACCATGCTTCGAAGTACAGCACGCGTTCGATGTCGCGCAGCGTCATGTCGAGCACCATGCCCAAACGGGACGGCAGGCTCTTCAGGAACCAGATGTGCGCGACCGGGCTGGCCAACTCGATGTGGCCCATGCGCTCGCGACGCACCTTGGCGACCGTCACTTCGACGCCGCACTTTTCGCAGATCACGCCACGGTGCTTCAGGCGCTTGTACTTGCCGCACAAGCATTCGTAGTCCTTGATGGGACCGAAAATCTTGGCGCAGAACAGGCCGTCGCGCTCGGGCTTGAACGTACGGTAATTGATCGTCTCGGGCTTACGGACTTCGCCGTAAGACCACGAACGGATCTTCTCGGGGGACGCGATGCCGATCTTGATGGCATCGAACTGTTCGTCCTGCGAGACTTGCTTGAAGAGGTCGAGTAGCGCTTTCATTAGTTACGCTCCAAATCCATGTCCAGGGCCAGTGAGCGGATTTCCTTCACCAACACATTGAACGATTCCGGCATACCGGCATCGATCACGTGGTCACCCTTGACGATGTTTTCGTATACCTTGGTACGGCCGTTGATGTCATCGGACTTCACCGTCAGCATTTCCTGCAGGGTGTAAGCGGCGCCATAAGCTTCCAGCGCCCACACTTCCATTTCCCCGAAACGCTGGCCGCCGAACTGCGCTTTACCGCCCAACGGCTGTTGGGTGACGAGCGAGTAAGGTCCGGTCGAACGGGCGTGCATTTTGTCGTCAACCAGGTGATGCAGCTTCAGGTAGTGCATGTAGCCGATCGTGACGGGGCGCTCGAACTGCTCGCCCGTACGGCCGTCCACCAGCCAAGCCTGCGTGCGGCTTTCCGTCAGATTCAATCGCGTGGCGATCTCGTCCGGGTAGGCCAGCTCCAGCATCTTCGTGATTTCAGCTTCGGTCGCACCGTCGAAGACGGGGGTCGCGAACGGCACACCCTTCTTCAGGTTGTGCGCCATCTCGATGACTTCGGTGTCGGTCAGTTCGTCGATGCGCGCGCTCGAACCGGTCGAGTTATAGACCTTGTCGAGGTAAGCACGCACGTTCTTGACCTGCGCCGTACGCTCGTCGCGCAACATGTCGCCGATACGATGGCCCACGCCCTTGGCAGCCCAGCCCAGGTGAACCTCGAGCACCTGCCCGACGTTCATCCGCGACGGCACACCCAGCGGATTCAGCACGATGTCGGCGGGGGTACCGTCGGCCATGTGCGGCATATCTTCCACCGGGGTGATACGCGAAACCACACCCTTGTTGCCGTGACGACCGGCCATCTTGTCGCCCGGTTGCAGGCGGCGTTTGACGGCAAGGTAAACCTTGATCATCTTCAACACGCCCGGCGGCAATTCGTCGCCTTGCGTGAGCTTCTTGCGCTTTTCTTCAAACGCCAGATCGAACTGGTGACGCTTCTGTTCGAGCGACTCCTTGGCCTGCTCGAGCACCACGGCGTGCTGCTCGTCGGCCAGACGGATGTCGAACCACTGCCAGCGGTCCATGTCGGCCAGATAAGGCTTGGTGACCGTGGCACCCTTGGCGAGCTTGCGCGGACCGCCATTGACGGTCTTGTTCACCAGCATCTTTTCGATACGATCGAACTGATCGTTTTCGACGATGCGCAACTGGTCGTTCAAATCCTGGCGATAACGGCGCAGTTCATCGTCGATGATGGACTGGGCGCGCTTGTCGCGCACGATGCCTTCACGGGTGAAGACTTGCACGTCGATCACCGTGCCGGTCATGCCCGAGGGCACGCGCAGCGACGTATCTTTCACGTCCGAAGCCTTCTCGCCGAAAATGGCGCGCAACAGCTTTTCTTCCGGCGTCAGCTGGGTCTCGCCCTTGGGCGTGACCTTGCCGACCAGCACGTCGTCGGCGCTGACTTCGGCGCCGATGTAGACGATGCCCGAATCGTCGAGACGATTCAGTTGCGTTTCGGCCAGGTTGCTGATGTCGCGCGTGATTTCCTCAGGTCCGAGCTTCGTGTCGCGCGCGACAACCGTCAGTTCCTCGATGTGGATCGAGGTGTAGCGGTCGTCGGCAACAACCTTCTCGGAGATCAGAATCGAATCCTCGAAGTTGTAGCCGTTCCAGGGCATGAACGCGATCAGCATGTTCTGACCCAGCGCCAACTCACCCAGATCCGTCGATGCGCCGTCGGCGAGCACGTCACCCTTGGCGACCTTATCGCCGCGCGCGACGATAGGACGTTGGTTGATGTTGGTGTTCTGGTTCGAACGCGTGTACTTGATCATGTTGTAGATGTCGACACCCACTTCGCCGGCGACGTTCTCTTCGTCGTTGACGCGGATAACGACACGCTCGGCGTCGACATGATCGACGATGCCGCCACGCAGGGCCTGCACGGTCGTACCGGAGTCGACCGCCACCGTGCGCTCGATACCCGTACCGACGACGGGCTTCTCGGGACGCAGGCAAGGCACAGCCTGACGCTGCATGTTGGCGCCCATCAGTGCGCGGTTCGCGTCATCGTGCTCAAGGAACGGAATCAGCGAGGCCGCGACCGATACGATCTGCGACGGCGCCACGTCCATGTAGTGCACGTTGGCGTTGGCCGTCAACATGGTTTCGCCGGCTTCGCGGCAAGCCACGAGGTCATCGGTGAAACGCTTTTCGTCGTCCAGCTCCGCGTTCGCCTGAGCGATCACGTAGTGGCTTTCTTCGATGGCCGACAGGTATTCGATCTGATCCGACACGCGGCCGTCGATCACCTTGCGATAAGGCGTTTCGAGGAAGCCGTACTCGTTCAGGCGCGCATACAACGCCATCGAGTTGATCAGGCCGATGTTCGGACCTTCAGGCGTTTCGATCGGGCACACACGGCCGTAGTGGGTCGGGTGCACGTCGCGCACTTCGAAGCCCGCACGTTCGCGCGTCAGACCGCCCGGTCCCAAAGCGGAAACGCGACGCTTGTGCGTGATTTCCGACAACGGGTTGGTTTGGTCCATGAACTGCGACAATTGGCTCGAACCGAAGAATTCCTTGATGGCTGCCGAGATCGGCTTGGAATTGATCAGGTCGTGCGGCATCAGGTTTTCCGTCTCGGCCTGGCCCAGACGTTCCTTGACGGCGCGCTCGACGCGCACGAGACCGGCGCGGAACTGGTTTTCGGCCAGTTCGCCCACACAGCGCACGCGACGATTACCCAAGTGATCGATGTCGTCGATCTGACCGCGACCGTTACGCAGTTCAACCAGAATCTGGATGGTCTGGACGATGTCGTCGTTGGTCAGCGTCATGGCGCCGGCCGTCGTTTCCTCACGGTTCAGACGGCTGTTGACCTTCATACGGCCAACGCGCGACAGGTCGTACGTTTCTTCGCTGTAGAACAGACGATTGAACAACGCCTCGACCGCTTCTTCGGTCGGGGGTTCGCCGGGACGCATCATGCGATAGATGGCCACGCGCGCCGACAGCTGGTCGGCGGTGTCGTCGGTACGCAAGGTTTGAGAGATGTACGGACCGCGATCCAGATCGTTCGTGTACAGCGTTTGCAGTTCACGTACACCGGCGGTGCGCAGCGATGCCAGCACGCCTTCGGTGATTTCGTCGTTGGCGTTGGCAATGACTTCGCCCGTTTCGGGGTCGACGACATTCTTCGCCAGGATGCGGGCGATCAGGAAATCTTCCGGCACCGAAATGCGTTCGATACCGGCATTGGTCACGTCACGCAAATGCTTGGCATTGATGCGCTTGTCTTTCTCGACCAGGACCTTGCCTTCGCGATCCGAGATGTCGAAACGGGCCATTTCGCCCTTCCAACGCTCGGACACGAATTCCATCATCGCGCCTTCGTCTTTGAGTTCGAAGTTATCGAATTCGAAGAAGTGCGCCAGGATGGCTTCGGCGGACATGCCGATGGCCTTGAGCAGGATCGATACGGGCATCTTGCGACGACGATCGACACGGAAGAACAGGACGTCCTTCGGATCGAATTCGAAGTCGAGCCACGAACCGCGGTAAGGGATCACGCGGGCCGAGAACAAGAGCTTGCCCGAGCTGTGCGTCTTGCCGCGATCGTGTTCGAAGAACACGCCGGGCGAACGGTGCAGCTGGGACACGATCACACGCTCGGTGCCATTGATGACAAAAGAGCCCGTGCTGGTCATGAGCGGAATTTCGCCCATGTACACTTCCTGCTCTTTGACTTCCTTGACGGTGGGCTTGCTGACTTCGCGGTCAAGCAGCACCAGGCGAACCTTGGCGCGCAAAGGCGACGCGTAGGTCAGGCCGCGCTGTTGACATTCCTTGACGTCGAACACCGGTTCGCCGAGCACGTAGCTGACGAATTCCAAGCGCGCCATACCGTTATGGCTGGAAATGGGGAAAATGGACGAAAAAGCGGCCTGTAGACCATCGCTTTCGCGTTGGGAAGGCGCGGTATCGGCTTGCAGGAAGGTGAGATATGACTGAAGCTGAGTTGCCAGAAGAAAGGGGACGTCCTGAACGTCCTCACGCTTGGCAAAGCTTTTCCGGATGCGCTTTTTTTCGGTGTACGAGTAAGGCATGAGCACTCCGACTCGAGGTTACATAGGCCGTCAACCACGGCCCTGGGGTACGACTCCAGGAAACATCTCTGGGGGTGAAAGTTGACACCGTCAGAGGGGTTTCCTGGAAACGCAAAAGCCCGGGGACGGCTAACAGCGCTGTCCCCGGGCGTCGACACCAGGTCTTACTTAACTTCGACCTTGGCGCCGGCTTCTTCCAGCTTCTTCTTGGCGGCTTCGGCGTCAGCCTTGGCCACAGCTTCCTTGACAGCCTTAGGAGCGCCGTCAACCAGATCCTTGGCTTCCTTCAGGCCGAGGCCCGTCAGTTCGCGCACGGCCTTGATGACGCTGACCTTGTTCGCGCCAGCTTCGAGCAGCATGACGTTGAATTCGGTTTGCTCTTCAGCAACGGCGGCAGCGCCGGCGGGTGCGGCAACAGCCACGGCGGCGGCAGCAGCCGACACGCCAAACTTCTCTTCCATGTCCTTGATCAGTTCGGACAATTCGAGAACGGTCATGCCAGCAACGGCGTCGAGGATTTCAGCTTTGTTCAGTGCCATTTAAAAGAACTCCAAAATATTTGGGATAAAACCAGGGTTGGGTGTCGCTCGGTCGTTCAACCGGCTCCGACGAGACGAAGGCCTTAAGCCTCGGCCTTTTGGTCGCGCACGGCTGCGAGGCCGCGGACGAACTTGGTCGGAACTTCGTTGAGCGTACGCACGAATTGCGCGATCGGGGCTTGCATGGTGCCCAGCAACTTCGACAACAACTCTTCGCGCGAGGGCATCGTGGCCAGGGCCTTGACACCATCAGCGGTCAGCAAGCTGTTGGGCAGCGAACCGCCCTTGATGACCAGCTTGTCGTTGGTTTTTGCGAAAGTTGCGAGAACCTTGGCCGCATTGACCGGGTCGGTGCTGATACCATAGATCAGCGGACCGGTCAGTTGTTCCGACAACGGCTCGAAAGCCGTGCCGGCAACAGCGCGGCGTGCCAGCGAGTTCTTCAGAACCCGCAGATACACACCCTGTTCACGCGCAGTTTTGCGCAGTACGGTGACAGAGGCGACGTCCAGACCACGGTACTCGGCGATAACGATCGATTGTGCTGTCGAAACCTGCTTCGACACTTCCTCGATCACCACCGCTTTCTCTTGACGATTGAGACTCACGGTTTGAACACTCCATCAAAAGATGCTTGGGGGAAATCCCCTTTTGCATCAACCGAATGCGGCGACCTGGTCGAGTTCTTAGGGTAAAGAATTCTTCCTGGGCGCCGTCTACGCTGGATTCGAAAGCGTCAACTTCCGGTATTAAGTGGCCCCGTCCGTGTTGGCCGCCCGACATGAAGTCCTGCGGATGTTCCAACGACTAAACGGTGCTGCTCCAGCGGTCTTTGACAGCAGCACCCATAAAATCATGGGTACGGCCCAAAGTACGTTATGCCGTCAACGGCACCGAGCCATCAGGCTCAGGCGGTCAACGAGGCGATTTCAACGCGCGCACCGCCGCCCATCGTGGACGAAACGGCGAGCTTGCGCAGGTAAACGCCCTTGGCTGCGGCGGGACGCGCTTTTTGCAGCGCGTCGACCAGAGCCGTCAAGTTCGATTGCAGCTGTTCCACGCCGAACGACGCACGGCCGATCGTTGCGTGGATGATGCCTGCCTTGTCGGTACGGTACTGAACCTGACCGGCCTTGGCGTTCTTCACAGCTTGTGCGACGTCGGGCGTCACGGTGCCGACCTTCGGGTTCGGCATCAGGCCACGGGGGCCCAACACTTGACCGAGGGCGCCGACGACACGCATCGTGTCGGGCGAGGCGATGACGATGTCGAAGTCCATCTTGCCGGCCTTGATTTGCTCAGCCAGATCTTCCAGACCGACGATGTCGGCGCCGGCGGCGCGAGCCGCCTCAGCCTTGTCGCCTTGGGCGAACACGGCAACGCGGACGGTCTTGCCGGTACCGGCGGGCAGAACCACCGAACCGCGAACCAGTTGGTCCGATTTCTTGGGGTCGATACCGAGTTGCACGGCAACGTCGATCGACTCGTCAAACTTGGCCGTGGCCGTTTCCTTGATCAGGGTCAAGGCATCGCTCACCGGGTACAGCTTGGTGCGGTCGATTTTTTCACGCAGAGCGGCGGAACGCTTGGTCAATTTAGCCATGATTAGATCCCCTCAACCGTGATGCCCATGCTGCGGGCGCTACCGGCGATCGTGCGAACGGCGGCTTCCAGATCGGCAGCCGTCAGATCCGGTTCCTTGGTCTTGGCGATTTCTTCAGCCTGGGCGCGCGTCAGCGTGCCGACCTTGGCAGTGTGCGGCGTAGCCGAACCCTTGGTAATACCGGCAGCTTTCTTGATCAGGATAGTCGCCGGCGGCGTCTTCATGATGAAGGTGAAGCTCTTGTCGGCGAAAGCCGTGATCACCACGGGAATCGGCAGACCGGGCTCCATGCCCTGCGTCTTGGCGTTGAACGCCTTGCAGAATTCCATGATGTTCAGACCGCGCTGACCCAGTGCGGGGCCAATCGGGGGGGAGGGGTTAGCCTTACCAGCCGGTACTTGCAGCTTGATAAAGCCGACGATTTTCTTCGCCATGCTTAGCTCCTAACGGGTACAAACGCCGACGCTCGCAAGCGGCGGCTCCCCGGGGTTGAAATCAGGTCTTTTCGACCTGGCTGAAATCGAGCTCGACGGGCGTGGCGCGACCGAAAATGGTCACCGACACGCGCACCTTGCTCTTTTCGTAATTCACTTCTTCGACGTTGCCATTGAAATCGGCAAACGGACCTTCCTTGACCCGAACCATCTCGCCAACTTCGAAGAGAATCTTCGGGCGGGGCTTCTCGACACCCTCTTCCATCTGGTTGAGGATCTTCTCGACTTCCTTCGCGGAGATCGGCGTGGGACGGTTGTTGCTCGTACCCAGGAAGCCGGTCACCCGATTCGTATTCTTGACCAGGTGCCAGGTCTCGTCCGTCAGATCCATTTCAACCAGGACGTAGCCCGGGAAAATCCGACGTTCGGTAATCGACTTCTGACCACCCTTCACTTCGACGACTTCCTCGGACGGGACCAGGATCTGGCCGAACGAGGTTTGCAGTCCGGCACGATCGATACGCTCGACCAACGCCTTATGCACACTTTTTTCCATGCCGGAATACACATGGACGACATACCAACGTTTACTCATCAGCCGTCCTTATTTCCAACCCAGCAATACGCCGTAGATCACCCATTCGATGCCCTTGTCGAGCACCCACATGAACAATCCCATGACGGCGACGAATGCGAAAACGATCCCCGTCATCTGGGTCGTTTCTTTGCGCGTCGGCCACGACACGCGTTTGACTTCGTTATACGATTCTTGACCGAAGCTCAGGGTGCGACGGCCCGGCTCACTGATCCATGCCAGCAGCGCCGCAACGATCAGGCTGCCGATGAAGACGCCTACGCGAGCCGCCATGGGCTGCGCCGAAAGCATCGAGAAAGCGACGATACCCGCGATAATGACAAGTACGGCCAACGCAAGCTTGAGCTTATCGGCGGTACTGGTTACGGTTTCAACACTGGTATTCGACATATTGCGACACGTGCCCGCCGTGAATGCGTAGCTCGCGATGTTCTCCGGCGGGTGGCAGGGGCAGTAGGAATCGAACCTACAACCTTCGGTTTTGGAGACCGACGCTCTGCCAATTGAGCTATGCCCCTAAAACTTCAATGAACTTCAATCGTTCTAAAACAGACCCGCGACATCCAGGCATCTGTTGACAAAAATTGGATGGCCCTCGCGGAACCATCCATGATACTACTTTTTCAAAAGAAATGCAGCAGACGTCTTGACGAACGCCTGCGTTCTTCCTTTTTACTTAGGCGATGATGGTCGCCACGACGCCGGCGCCGACGGTACGACCGCCTTCACGAATGGCGAAGCGCAGACCGTCTTCCATGGCGATCGGCGCCAACAGCTTGACCGTGATCGACACGTTGTCGCCCGGCAGAACCATTTCCTTGTCCTTCGGCAGTTCGATCGTGCCCGTCACGTCCGTCGTGCGGAAGTAGAACTGGGGA
>NZ_SIZW01000035.1 GCF_009866805.1 Schauerella aestuarii | reverse complement strand
TTTGGTGGTGGGTCGTGCGGGGGTCGAACCCACGACAAACGGATTAAAAGTCCGTCGCACCATAACGAGGCATAAGTAGAAAGCGCCGCAAATTCAACGACTTGCAGCCTTAGCCACCCTTCCACGGACGGCGCTTTCTATGCCCAATTATCCCCTTTTCGGCCTACTTTGGGCATGTTTTGGTCATAGCATATACTGTATGTCCATACAGTGAGTCAGCCATGTCAGAAAACGGAATTCTTGCAGAAGTGCCCGGCGAATATGTGTCCCGAGCGTCAGACGACCTACCCTACGCAGAACTTGCCGAAGATCGCGAATACATCGCCGAAATCGACGCCGGCCACGCAGGCCTGGTGCGGATCTTTTACCGCAAGCAGAAGGTGAAGAAGGGAAAGTACAGCAACGTCTTCTGGCTGGCAGTTCGGGCAGAGCGGATTACGTGAGGCCTATACTCCGCACATAGGAGAACACCATGTGTGGACGCATCGCTCAATCTCGCGCCGTCGCCGACTATCTGGAAACGATCGCGTGGAACTCGTACAGCCTGCCCGATGCGCTGGGCCCGCGCTACAACGTGCCGCCCGGCACGAAGCCATTGGCGTTCCACCGCTTGGCCGGCGATCCCGAGGCGACCCGCCTCTTCTGGGGCTATAAGCCGGTCTGGTTCAAGCGCGCCCCAGTGAGCAACGCTCGCCTGGACACCATCCTCGACCCCAAGAAATCATTCTGGCGTGGCCCGTTCGAACACGGACGCATGCTGGTGCCGGCCGATGGCTGGTACGAATGGACTGGCGAGAAAGGCAGCAAGCAACCCTGGTTCATCCACTCCGAGGGCGACGAGCCCATCATGATGGCGGCGATCTGCGCGTGGCGCCCAGGTGCCGAGATTGACGCGGAGCACGGCATGGCGATCGTTACCGATGATTCAGCAGGTGGCATGGTCGACATTCACGATCGCCGACCTGTCGTGCTTCCGCCGGCGCTTGCGCGTGAATGGGCGGACCCGTCGACCACTGCGGATCAAGCGCACGAAATTATTGCGGCCGCCCTGCCTTCCGATGCTTTTCGCTGGCACAAGGTGCGCACCGAGGTCGGAAGTTCCAAATATCAAATGCCGGATGCAATTAAAGCGATATGAGCAACTATTCCTCGTTCACCTACCTTAAGGGGGCTGAAGTATGAAAAAAGTCACTGACTGGCTGCTTGGCACCACAACGCGTCTTACATGCGATCTTGGCAACGGGAAAAGCAAGACAGGAACTGGATTCTTCTTCAACTTTGCGGCCGGCACAGAATCACACGTCCCCGTCATTGTGACGAATAGGCATGTAATTCAGGGCTGCCAAGGCGGTCAGTTTCTCGTGACGAGGTCTGATAGAGAGGGAAGGCCGATCGCAGGCGACTTCCAGTTCTCACACCCATTCCACGAAAGAGACTGGATTCAACACCCCGATCCTGAAATTGATTTGGCAATTTTGCCGATCGGGCAAATTCTTGAGCAGTGGGAGAATCACGGTATTACGGTGCTTCATAGCCAACTCACGGAGAACTTAATTTACGGATGCTCGAAAGTCGCAAAGCTAAGTGATATCGAGGAAATATTGATGATTGGATACCCCAACGGAATTTGGGACCAATATCACAACGCGCCAATTCTCCGGCGTGGCATTACTGCCACAAGCGTAAATCGACCGTACAACAACCAACCCTTTTTCTTGATCGACTGCGCCTGTTTTCCCGGGTCGAGCGGAAGCCCGGTTTTTCTCTACGACAATGGGTCATACGTAGACGAGAACGGCAACACTTACCTTGCCTCTGGTCCACGAGTAATTTTGCTCGGCGTTCTGTTCGCCGGCCCTCAACACACCGCCCCCGGCGAGGTCCAGACCATCAACATACCCCTGGCACAGGGTCCAATCGTGCTCTCCCAAATTCCAAACAATCTGGGATTTGTCATAGAAGCAAAAAAGATACTGGATTTCTGGGTGCTCCTGGGTTTCGATCAGGCACCAAGAGGGCTGTGCTGAAAATCCTGCGATTACCTCTTAATCAGGGATATTGAACGAACGTAACCTTGCAACCCGTTCACTTTGTCGGCAAGCCTTGCAGTGTCATTGCCCAGTCGCTCATATTCCGCGACACAGCTTCCAAGTACTCCGATCCAGTCGGCTCCGGCGCCATCAGATCCGCTGCCGGAGTCGGCAGTCTTGGAGCGACGGCGTAACTGGTCGAGCAGCCCGTCAATACGAGCACGCTGAGTGGCAACAGTTTTTTTAGCAGCTTCGCGCGCCATGATGGCGCCGCGGTATTCAGCATCGGCACGATCGGCCTCCTCTTGTGTTGCAAGCTCAATTTGGATATTGAGCGCACGGGCATCAGCCTGTGCCTGTTGGTAACCGCTGCCGTACTGAGCGGCGCGGTCGATACGCCAAGCGACGATAAGAAGGAGCAGCAGCCCAGCCATCAGCAGGGCTGGCCAACAACGGCGAATCATGGCGTATTCAGCCAGTCGGGAACGTCACCGTTCGGAGTCACCAAGCTCGGCGCCGGCGGCACATAGCCCTCTGGGAAAATTTCTTGAATTTTTTCCAGGGCATTCTGAGCGCGGTCACTCGCCTGCTGGGCCTTTGTCGCTTGCTTGCGTGCAGCGACGGCTGGACCTCCAATCTGCTCGACGATCTTCGTGGCGGCCTTGGCCGCATCACTTGCTCCTTCGGCAGCCGCTTTTACCGAGTCGCGGGTGTCGGCAGCCTTGGCGCCGTAGGTGTCACGCACAGCCAATATCTCCCGGCTGTGCCGCGCGGATTGTTCAGCCAGCAAGTGCGTGGCTTCGATCCGCGATACGGAGTACCCCGCGATGCCGCCAGCCATTGCGATGGCCAGACTCATCGACGTGGCCTTTACGGCGGCCAGTGCTGCGCTATATCGAAAGCGCAGGCGGTCCAGCTTAGTTTTGCTCAGTAGGGACATAGGCCACACCTCGAAGTTGTGCGATTTCCATTCGGGCGGCGCGCAGTTCGGAACGCATCCCGGCCACCTCGCCTTCCAGCCTGCCCAACGTCTGGTACAGGCCGTTCCGCTCTTTTGCGATCTCATCCGCGCGGCGATTTGCTTCGTCCGCGCGCGCATCGGACTGCTCCAAGCGTTTGAACAGTCCCTCCACTAAGTCGCTTAGTCCGCTGTCTGCGGCCTTCTCGCGCTTGTCGTTCTTGTAGCTGTTGTAGGCCTCGCGCAGCACCAGGCCGATGACCCCAGCCAGCGCTCCGTAACTCGTCACTAACTCTTCCATGCCTACCCCAACACGGCCAGCGCCGCTTTGTACCGACGTTGACGATCGGCCCACCCATTGGGGAAGCCGTCTCTGTTCTTGCCGTTCACTCGTATGGACACACGTAAAAAATCGCCTGTGTCGGCGATCTCGTTGCATCCATTGTTCAGCCACCACCACCCGCTTGCGCGAGCAGCGTCAGGCGGTCGTTCCAAGTCCTCCGGGCGACTCTGGTAGTCCACCCTCAGGCCACGCGACACCGCCGCGTAATTGGCGCGACCTGTAATCTGAATCAGCCCGCGTCCCATGAATCGCTTGCCGTCGCCTGGCTTGACGTTGCCCAGATCAGCGCGCATCTCGTATCGCTCTTGGGTCGGCGTCGGCCCCCAAATCTCTCGCGTGTAGCGGAAGTCAGCAGATTCATGCCCGATCGTCGCCAGGAACATCGCTGCGCGCAGCGGCGACACGATGGAGAACTCCATCATCGACCGCTCGACCGGGTCATACCATTTGTCGGCAAGCGCCTTCGATAAACCGGCCGCCGCGGCAAAGTCCTCTTTCAGCATGATCACTCCAGGCGTTAAAAAGCCCGCACTAGGCGGGCTGGTCGGGGTCGGTGGGTTCGGGTGACGCTGGCCATCCAACCTGATAATCGGCAAGGCCTGCAGCGTCCAAGCCGGCCACCTCTTCCTTCATCTGGCGCTGCCGAACATGGATGCGAAAGCCCTGCTCTACTCGGGCCCCCATCATGGCGCCGTAGAGCCCAGAAAGATTCTCGGCCTGCATCGGCACGTCTTCGTTTGACTCATCCGTCCAAAAGAATTGACCGCTGCTACCGATTCCTGATGCCACCGCATCCTGCAGGCGCATGCGTGACTTTTCGCCGCCGTCGTACTCGTGGCCGTCAAAAGTGAACTTCACGCCAGCGCGTTCCTCGGCATCACGCCAAGCTTCGATCGCTGCGATTGTCGCTACGAGAAACTCATCAAGCGAAGGGCCGGGAATATCCTCAATCGAAACCACGCCATCGATAACGACAATCGCTTTGCCAGCGTACTGAGCGGTCAAAAGCTCGTTGCGCTGCTCTGGCGTGACCATGACAGCGTCTGCGGGCCTACCGCCGCCATCGTAGAAACCATTGGTTGATGGTGAGTAGTACGGCATGACTTATCCCCTCCCGATTGAAATGTAAAAGAACGCAGTCGATGCAACGCCAGAACCGGCGCTATTCGACGCGAAGAAAGTGCCGACACTTGCACTTGCCGTCGCCGTCATGTTGATGGCAAAAACACCCGAAGCGTTAACTGTGGCTAGAGTTGAGAATGGGGCCTGTGCGAAGGCTCGAGAGAACGAGACGGCGATGCCGCCACCACTCGATGTGGTGGGGTTGCCCCAACAGATCTGAAGCCCACCAAGCCATGATGGCAGCTTGATATGCCCATTGGCGGCGAGATTGATTGACACCCCAGAACGCAGCCCCGCGGGCGTGACGAACTTGTCGTCGTTAGTACCGCTGTCTACGTCCGCCTGCAGAGCTCGCGGGTACAGGTTGCTCAATGTGACCCATGCAGTATTCGCAGCATTGCGGCGCTTCAGCAGACCGTTCGTGGTGTCGGCCCAGGTCATGTGCGGGCCAGCAAGACTGGCCGGGTCCGTGCCTCCCGCGAAGTCTGTAGCCACGGCCATGAGCGCCGCATTGGTTTGCTGGACGAGCGCCAGCCCAGGCAGAGGAGGCGTCTCCGATACCTGAATTGCTGATTGGGTCATATCAGTATCCCTGCGAAATGTAATTGAATTGCCGAGAAACCGGCGTTGCGTTGTTGAAAAATCGAAGATCGAAGCCGGTCGCGTCTTGATTGGTCAGTACGTACCGATCGCCGGCCACTGCGTCGAGCCATGTGATCTGAACATTAGGCGTCGCGTGAAAGGGTTTCGGGTAGGTGATGCGCGCGCCCGCTGAAGGCAACGTGACAATCTCGCCGCGCTGGATCAGATCCGGCACATCCACTGTCCAAGTGAAACTCTCGACAAACGGCACGATCAGCGGGTTGCGCGTCTCCAAAGCCAGTCGCACATCGAAGAAGCGACCGTTGATCAGGCCGGGAACGAAGTCTGCCCATTCTGTCCATTGACCGGGAGCCGTCGCGCTGCGTATCTGAGGCGTAACGCTGTAGAACTGCATGTTCGAAGAATTAAGGACGTCTTCTTCTGCAAACAAGTCCTCCATCGCCAGCACGTTCTCGCCGAAATTCAGTGCGTACGCGTCAATGTCAAAGTCGATCCGCACGGGCGCTGGATAGCCAATGTCGATGACGTTTGCGTCGTTCGTCTCGTATGTCCCCCTGCCGCTCACGCCGCCATACCAGAGCACGTCGTCCATTGCCAGGATGTCGTCTGCCGCCAGCAAGTCACCAATGCCGCGCAGGGTGAGTTTGTTGTCAATGACGAATGCGCCGCCCTGGGTGCGACTTCCCGAGCCAGTCCAAAGCATGGAAGCGCCAGCTTGTGGTGCGACTGCGGTGGTGATGGTGGCGCCACTGCGGCTGTAGTCTGTGATGGTGACGGCGGAGGCAACGGTCGGGACATAAGACGCTAGTTCGCCCGGGCCTAAAAATGTGTTCGTGTAGTAGATCCCCGACGATCCATCGCCAACTGTTGCGGCCGAATCTAATGAGTAGGCCCGAAAAGCAATATTGCCGTGCGTGTCGGTGTCCACCGTAAGCCATACTCGGTAAGAACCGTCGGGTAATAGCAAAGCCCCGCCGACCACGTTTGAGAATGCCGAGCCGGTTACCTGCTCAACAATTGCGCCGGTTAGCAAGTTAACGGTTATGTAGGCGATAGCCGTACTTGTGTTCGCGCCGTTCAGATAGAGACGGGCTCGGTTGTACTCAGCGGCTTTGGCATCAAAAAAGCCCGTATATCGCATCACCGCCGCCGACGGCTTCGTGACAGTCTGAGTCCGACCTCCTTGAGTTAGTCCGCCACCTGCTTGCCGCACCAACTTCCAGAAATTGTTAACGCCGTCAGGCCCGCGAATAGATGTCGCGACCGCTGCATATCCGGGATTAGGGCCCCAAGGGGTTAGGTCTAGGCTTTGTGACCGAAGCAATTGGTTCGTCCGCGGCGTCCGATACAACAGCTGCCGCCCCTGCCAGTCGTCGCGGTAGATCACCGGCTCGCCGTCGACGGTGGTTAACGGCAGGTTGAACACCGTTCGGCTGTCATCGCCACCGCCAAATCGGGTCGGCTCGGTAGCCACCACCGGCACATCCTCCGCCCCACCCAGATCACCTGTCCAAGTCGGATGCTCGTATTTCGTCACCAGCACATTGCGCACGAGCGTGGCGCCAGCGACTTCGAGCGAATCCGGGACGCCGTAGATCAACGTCCCCTTCGGCGTCTCGTACCGCGCAGCCACAAAGAATCGGCCGTTCGCAGTCGGCAGCATTTCGAGATTGGGCGTCAACGCCACCGTCTGCGAGTTGCCCCACGATACGCCGGTGCGGACTTCGTACAGGATCGGGCGCACATCCTTCACGGCGTCCCACTTCAACACCGTCAAACCGTCTCGATAGACGCTGGTCAAGCCTGTGACCGTCGGCACCGGGGCAAGCAGACCAGTCACCGTGTAGGAGCCGTCTTTTGACGTGCCCTTACCCGTCAGCGTGATCGGCGTGACCGTGACAAGGATGAAATCTCCGCTGTGAGCGGGGATAGTGAATGAGCGCTCCGTCGTTTCGACAGCGGTGTAACCCTCACCATTGATCCGGTATTCCACGAGCACACGCCCGGCAGAAGACAGGACGTAATCCAGTCGCACGGCGATGTCATCGTTGGACACGCCGTTGATCGTTTCGGAGAATGACAGCGCGAAAACGATGCCACCGATCAAAGCCCCATCGCGCGGCGGGGTGTAGAGGAACGGATTCCACTCCGATGCGTAGTAGTTGGGGTCGTCGTCCACGGCTTCGAACCGCACGCCCTCATCGTTCGTCGGCTGCGCGTGCACGATCTTTAGGCGGCGGCCGGGTGTGGCAAGCGGATCGAACTGCCACGCCCAGTCCAGCGCAACGATGCCGTCTTCGTTGACCTCGTCGGGCACAGGAAAATCGGCTTGGATGGGCGCAATCGGATAAAGCGTGTCGTATTCGCCGGCGACGGCGCCACCGGGCCCGCTCACCTGAAACGTGATGAAGTGGCCCAACGGACTGCGCAATGTCATCCATCCGAAGGTCGCCGCGACGGGCACAGAGCGATCGAGACGCAACGCGAACCGCGAGCCACCCAACAGACGGCCGGCGTATCCCCATACCGTCAAATCGTGGCTGATCTGCACCACGTCGCCTCGCGTGCACATCATGCCCTCGATGTCCATTTCCCAGACCACGCGGCGGCGGTGGAAAAGCTGGCTGGCGGCAATCAGATTCACCTCACGCCCTGCCAAAGCTGCGTCCGTATTCCCCTCGAGGTCGAGCTTCAACGGGCTATTCAGCAGCGGTGCGCCGGGAACGCGCACGCGCACCTCGTCCGCTTCCCAATTGCGTGCGGGGTTGATGAAGGTGCCGACGATTTCATCGACCGTCGCGTCGGCATAGGACACTTCGAACGTGCCTGCCTTGATGTTGTATGGCCCGATCATGCCAACGTAGGGCTGATTCGCAGCGTCCCAGATCACGCCGAGCTTTCCAGTCTGCCAGGTGTAGGAGCCTCGACCGGCCCGCGCGATCATCGTCAGCATGTCGTGCGCCGTGCGCTGTTGCGTCAGCACATAGTCAAACGTCAGCCCGCGAGCATCGCACCAGGCGGCCCATGCATAGATAGCATCGAGGTCGACCTGCGAATAGAGCATGCCCGCACCCCAAACGCGATTGCCGGCCTCGTCCCGCTCACCAACAGCGAACCGCAGGAACCACCAAGCCGGATTTCGAGTGTGCTTTATCGTCCAGGTTGTGCCGTCGAAGGTATTGCACTTCGCCTCAACCATGCCGTTGAGCTGCGCGATCGAGCCGTTCAGCTGCGCCGTGGCCCGAACGCGCACACCAAGTCGCGTCTGTCCGGTGTAGTCGGTGGGCGTGTCCTGATACGCCCGGATTTGGCTGACGGATACGACATTGCTTTCGAGGTTCGTAGCAACGTCCGCATTCATCTTCCGCACGCGGACTTCGTATTGTCCATGGCCGGTGTTGAAACTGACGGTTAGACGCACTGGCTTGCTGGAACTGCCAGTCAAGCGGGTGTTCGATGTAGTCGTGTATCCGATGAGAGGATCCGGCGCCACACCAGACCATGGCCGGCCCAACTGATATGGATGAGGCAGCCACCGCCACTCGTAGGTGGTGCAATACTGCGTTTCTCCCACGTCGCCACCACCAGACGTAAAGCACTCCTGATACTGCTCGCCGTTGACGTGGTCGGCTGCGTTCAGCGACCCATATCGAATCTGCGTCCAGTAGCGGTTGTTCTGGTCGTCGTTCGCATTGCTGTAAACGCCCAAGGCCCAGTAGTGCGTCGCGTAGACAGGATCGGTGTAGCCGCCGATCGGCACCCAATTGCCCTCCGGATAGCTACGGTACTCGACCTGCACTTCGACGGCGTTCGACTCAAATGCACCGGTCTGCGCGTTGACCTTGTAGACCTGACCCACTAGTTCGACCTGCACATGATAGGTGTCAGCCGGCGTGATTCGAGCGTTCCATCCGTCCGCGAACAGAAGATCGAAACCCTGCAGCGTATCGACGTTATCCGGCACCAGCGTCAATTGCCCGTCGTGGGCCGACCGTTGAATCTCGACGCCCTGATAGTTCACGATCGGGGTGTCGCCGATCCGAAGGTCGGTAATGTCGATCTCTTCCTGCACGCCAAAGTGAAACGCCTGGTTCAAAAACTGGTCATCCCCCTGGTAGAACGTGTGCGGGTTGCCAGCCAGGTCGGGATATACGCGGTGCCGGCCAAACACTACCATCATCGGCTCAAACGGGCGCGAACGGTTCGAGGCGGCGCCGATAGCGTAAGACGGGGCGTCTGCTTCTTGCGCTGTGATGCGTGGTGTTGACGCTTTTGGCGGAGGAAGTAGAGCGCTTACTATTAAAGATCCGCCGATCGTGATCGTTGCCGCTGCGGCTGCGCCAAGAGTCCCAGCACTAATGCCAGTTGCAGTCGAGGCCGATGCAATCGCCCCAGCACCGATAGCTCCAGACGCCACGCCGTAAGAAACGGCGGCAAGAGCAATAAGCGCCACACTCCGAAGAACTTTGCTACTGCCACCGCTCCCATGCATACGCGCCCGAATGGTGACCAAATCACCACTGCGAGGAATAAGCCGCAACCACAAAGCTTCCGGCACAAGCTGACCATTGTGATGCACAAGAACCGGCCCGCGAGCAATCGTGATCTCGTTACGCTCTAGATAGGCTCCCAGTGTTTCACGAGGTAGAAATTCCGCAAAGCAAAGGTCGCGCCCATCCGCCAGCAACGCATGAGGGGACGAAATAAGCCTCGGCTGCTCGATCACGTCCATCTGTAGAAACCTTCAAGTTGATAATGAATACGCGTCATTTCCCGCAGACGTTGCCTTACAACAAAACCTACTGTTTGATCGGCATGAAGAATCCATGTTTCGCCTGCAATCAAGCAGCAAACACCGATATGGCAGACACGCCCACGCCCTACAAAGAGAGCGGGCTGCCCATCGATCGGCTTATCAACGCGTCCCGCCAGCACATCCTTATGCTCGTAGATTTGAGTGGCCTGATTACGTAGCCCTGTTGCGTGCACTTCCGGCAGCCCGCAGGCAATACCCAGCACTTCACGACCGACTTTGGCCGCTAAAGAAGCGCAGTCACCCACGCCGGGAACATAAGGTTCTCCAACGTACTTGTCAGACCAATGCATCTATTGCCCAATTAAAAAGCGCCCCGAAGGGCGCTGCATGTTTGCTAGGTTCTAAGCTCGGAATACTTTCGGCTGACATGTGCCATGACAATTTCAGGCATTGCACCGCCTCTTGCTTCGTCATTCAGCCGCTTTGCCAGTGCTGTCAGCCCAAGCGGCGTAATCCGAACTTGCTCAGAAAGACGTTCCTCACCAGTGTGGATGTCCTTGATTGGCGTCTGCTTCAAGTACAACCAACCCGCCTTCACTTTGTCTGAATACCCAAGCAGGCTTTTGTGACCCGCCCGCCGATAGACCCAGTTGTGTTGCTGCAGCCACAAGACCAGCTTACGTTCCGGGTATCGCAACGTGTTGGCAGTCTCCCGAATGGTGATGCTTCCTTCGGCATCTGCAATTCGATCGTGCACTTCAACCTTCGGCGCCTGCTCGGCAACTTTAGCTTCCAGTTGCAGCTTCTCTTCTTCCGCCTGCATTGCAATCTGGATCAACTGCATGCGGGTAAGCGTCGCCGGATTGATCGCCGGAGCCGCCGCCTCCAGTTCCTGCCATCGGTCGATGATCTTGGCACGCATGGTCAGGTTGTAGCCAGACACCAAGATCAGAGTCTCGCGCTTAGCAAGAAGAAACACCGGATAGTTTTGTCCGTTTTGAGGGTTTGTATACGTCTCCTCAAATCTGAGGACACCCCCCTCACCGTGCAATTCCATCAGCATTTCCCTAATGTCGCGCATCACGTTGTCATGCCGCTTGCCTGTAAGCTCCGCGATCTCACGGCTCGACATCCTTGCTTCTTGGCCGATCTGCATCAGTGCGCTCATCCCGCACCTCCGACCAAGTAGCTTTTCTGCAACGGGACTTGACGCTTTAACTGCTTCATCAAGAACGGCCATTTCTGGCGGAGCATTGCCGGCGTTACAACATGCGGGTCAAACATCAGTCCAAAGTCGCAGTTGTCTTCCGTCGTGCTGGCAAACATGCTGAAGCCACTTTCGAGGCAAGCCTTCGCGCTGCACCGCGCATCAGCCCAGCGGCGACGTTCGGTCAGCGCTTCTTCCACTTCGTCCAGCAAGTCTTCCTGCATTTCGTCAAAGTACTCGGGCGAAATGGATGCAGTTTCAAACTCCACCGTTACCAGGTAAGGCCAAGAACGAACCTGAGTGACAGTCACTTTAGGGTTGCAAAAGCCCTGCCATTGCGCTACCGCAACGGCTGATATAACATTAGCCATGTTGTGTTTCCTCGTAAGGGTTTCACTGCATCGACGCATCAACGGTTGCCGCCATTGGTGCGTTTTCTTTTTGGCGCTGCATTTGCAGCAAATGAACAATCTCTGCGTTGGCCGAACGATGGCTTTCCACAGCGCGGCGCTTAAGCCACACTTTTAGATCCTCCGGCAACCGAAGCTGCATTGGTTTGACTAACATTTGAAATCCTCTTCAGTGATGGCGATCTGCCATTACTGAATTATGGCGAATCGCCATCACTAAGTCCAGTGTGTAGTAGCGATTCGCCATCATATATTTCTATGGCGATTCGCCACTAGAATAGGTTATGACTAAATCCAGCTTTCCATCAGACACAGCCGAGAAGTTCGTCCTACGGCTTCCAGCTGGCATGCGCGAGAAGATCGCAGCTTCCGCCAAAGAGGCCGGCCGTAGCATGAACGCAGAGATGGTCCATCGCTTGCAAGAATCCTTTTATCTCGATTTGCTTGATGATCGAGACCCAAACAAATCTCTAAACCAATTGGAGATCGAGAGCCTTAAAAAAGCCATGGAAAGGCAAACCAAGCTTTTGGTTGAGGTCTACCACTTAATTGGAGACCTCAGAGCGGCATCACTAAAGCCATCCAACTTAACTTCAGCGTTAGAAACGGTTTCGTCTTTGGGGAACGAGCCCGCCCACCATAAAACTAGGTTTGCTAGGCCACGTTCCAACAAAAAACCGCCCGAAGGCGGTTGAGACGTTTCATTGACAGGAATTATCGGCAGACATTAGTCCCTGATATCAGCGACGACTTGATAGCTTCAATCATGCGTCGGTCAAAAACACCTTCGTCCATAGCGCTTATCTCGACAGCGGTTGTGGCGTCGGTTACGGCAGCAAAGCTTATACGCACAAAATCATACTGAGAACTGGCGGGATAGTACGTTCGAACAGACCCCGCGCGAGTGTCTGTGTAGAGATCATCGGAGATGATCATGCTTGGCGCACATGTCCTTATGTTTGATACAGCCCGCCGGTGAACTTCTTGGTAAGGCGCCGGCGCATCGAACGTAACAGACGGGTAGGTGCGACCAGGCTTCATCCCGCTTGAGCACCCTGATGCCAGCACAGCGAGGATGACTATAAAAACCATTCGTCTCATTCAGCACCTCCAGTAGATTCGAAAATCTACCACAGCCCAGGCGCGCTTTGAGGATTGAACGTCTTGGCGACCGCTGATCGACCGAGCGTGTTAACGAAACCCAGCTGTGCCGACACCGTTAAGTTGTTCGCACTAATTGAAGTCAGATCAAGCAACATATCCAGTTCGCGTATGTTTGGGGTTGCCTCGGAAACCATTAGGATTCGGCACTTCGCGCCTTGTCCTCCGCGGCTTACCTCCAACCAGCCCATCAAAGCCTGATCTACGTTATCGACCTGCAACGTGGCCTGGGGTAATTGCCCCTCCGCGTCGTCAGGAAGAGTTATCGCGAAAGGACAACTGCTGAACGTCAAGCCTTGGCTAACCAAATCCTGAGTATCGTTGACGATTCGTACCGGCGACGTCAAATCGGGATGAGATATCTCAAGCATTATCAACAGGGATTCTTCGGGAGACGTCGCCAAGATGTTGCGGCGCCCGTTGAGCGAAATGTTCCGCATTAGCCAATCGTCTCAATTTGAGCCTGAGCAAACCAGATAACGCCTGGCGAAGTCCACGAGATCGCACCGCCCACAAAGCGGCCCTGCTTGCTCAGCCCATCCACCGGATCGGTAAAAGTGAACCAACCAGTACCCCCAAAGATGGCCGTCCGAAACCACGTTTCAAAGACCGCTTTGTCGTACTTATCCCGCAGACGAAGTTTTACCGTGCGCGTCACGATTGGCTTTGTCCACCGGCGCCGCTGCTTCGCCAAGCCATCCATATCTGATCGAATGACGCCGTAGTTTGGCGATTCGCTATAACCGTCCAGTTGAATGCACGCATAGGATGGGAATGCAGGTGTAGCCATTACGCACCCCTCATGGCACGACTAATCGGGCCATTTCGCTTACGGTCTCTTAGTATGATCTCGGTGACCACACGATCGCCGTCGAATCGCGTGGTTGCAGAGCTCGCTTCCAAATTTGCGTTGCTGGTCTGATTGATTACTCTCACTTCCGTCGCACCTCCCACACCAGCCGGCGCGGCGCCAACCAAGCCTCCATCGGCGTAGCCGTTGAGCCGATCCAAATAGGCGCGGCCGAGCTTGCGTGTGGCATCGGCATTAATAACGTACTCACCAGCGTGAACTACCCCTGCCGGATCGTACTTTCCGCCCTGCCCTGTGTATCCTCCGTCCGCGAACGCCTTGCCCAAGTAGCTCAAGCCGGACACATCGCCAGTCGCCGCACCGACCGAGGTGGCTTTGCTGTAGCTACCGCCGAGCGACCCGCTGCTAAGTTGTCCGAAGAAATAGTTGCTGACCTCACCAAGTATTCCGCCAGCCTTGCCGGAGTTGCCGTAGTCTCCGAAAAGTGCTTTGCCCAAATTCGCCGCAGCGGCGTTCGCAGCCATTCGGATAATCATCTGGCTCCAAGACTTCCCGATGTTGTCGAAGTTGCCTTCCAACAAGTCAACCAGTCCCTCCCCCAATGCGTCCTGAATGTTCCGAGCAGCCTGGATCGTGAATTGGTCCATCTCAGATGTCGTCTTCTGGGTGACTTTAGAAAGTTCTTTCAGCGTTTCCTGCGCGCTCTTGTACGCATCGTCCTGCTCTTTGATGAAGTCGAGCGTGTCGGCATAGCCCAGGGCAAGCATCTTGTCCTGCTCGCTCTTGAACTTCGTATAGCCCTGCTCAATGTCGATGAGTAACTTTTGACGCTCGGTCAGATCGCCAGTCAACGCGACACGCTTCTCAAGCTGCGCAACTAGGGCGGCGCCCTCATCCCGCTCTTGCTTGGTGCCGCCAGAGCGAGCAGAAGCTTTCCCGACTTTCTTTGGAGCGCTACCAATAACCGGGATCGCTGCCATTGTCGGCACCGATCCAGCCCAACCGAGCGCTGTGGTGTCGGTCTGGTTTTCTTGAAGATTGGCACGGCTTCGGCTGAAATTCAGTTGATTCTGAATCTGCTTGATCTTGCCAGATACCGTATCCGCGGCGTCGGTTTTGCCTTCGGAAAGGAGACGATCACGCCACGCCACGGCCTCTTTCAACTGATCGGTGTATTTGGTGACGTTCTCTCGATCCGAATTGAAAGGATTGATCGTCCCGTAGGTCAACAGAGAATCGATAAAACCTTCGGCGGCGGCCATGCCGTTGACAAAGTCATTCGCCATCTTCACCAGTGCGGTGGAGACATCGACCATGAAGCCGATGAACGAAGCGAACGCCGCCTTCGTCTCCGCCGAGCCAAGCAAGTCGGTCAAGTCATTGATGGCGTCGGTCAAACCGTTAACGCTATCGTCGTCGCCGGTCATCAGACTATTGATCTGTTCCTGCAACGCAGTGAGCGACCCGCCAAACGTGTTGCGGGCAGCCTCAGCGGCCCCGCCATAAGCTGTTTCCAAGGCGCTGAGAATGATGCCCTGTGCTTCGGCGGTACGGCCAGTTGATTCCAGGCTTTCGACCAGTTTTTTCTGATCTTCGGTAAATCTGAAGCCTTGTTTGGATAATGCGGTCAGCCCTTGGCTCGGCACGTCCAGAGCCTTGCCGATTGTCTCCGATGACTGCTCGAGCGAGGTACCCAGCCGAGCCGACATGTCGATAGCGGCCTGCAGCGCACGGGGGAACTGATCGCCGACCACTCCGGTATAGGACAGCAGACGCGTCTGAGCGCTGTTGATATCTCCTTCACCGAAGATCGACTTCCCGGCGAGCTGGGTCGCCATTCGGTTGAGTTGGTCGGCAGAAAACCCAGCGGCCTGCCCGGTCGATTGCAGCGCGGCTTTAAGTTGCGCTTGCTCGTTCTGGGCGTTCTTGGTTTCTTCGACGAATTTGCCGAAGACCTGGGAAACACCAACGCCAAAGATTGCGCCGGCCAATACGCCTTTGAAAGCGTCACCGATCCCACGGCCAGCATCGTTCGCGCTCTTCTGGATTTCTTTGAAGCGCTTATCGGCTGCCTTCGCTGCCCGCTGAGCGTCCGTCTCAAACGAGCCGGTGCGCATCAACAGGTCAACGACGATCGATCCCGCTGTGGCCATCTATTTTCTCGCTGGAGGTTTGAACCCGAAAGCGGCGAGTGTCCTCATATCCGCTTCGTCAAAGTTGTCTTGATTTGCTGCGTAGCTTGGCTGCAGCCAGCCGATCAGATCATCGATCTTTGCGGTAGATGAAACCTTGGCGATCAGCGCTGCCGGCCGGTGGTAGCGGTGTTTGTCATCAAAAGGGAACGACTGGTAAAAATTCGCCCACTCATCAAACTCTGTCTTCGACATCGCTGCTCGCCACTCGGCGATCGTCCGACCGCCAAGCGCCAGCGCAATTACATGCCAGAGCCAGTCTTCGCTTCCGGCCTCGATTCGTTTCCCAACGCACCGCCCTGCAACTTGTTGACCTCAACCACGTGGCTGAAGAGGGCGTTAGCAGCCGGCGCCGTGAGTTTCAAAGCCTGGGCCCGGGTGATCGCAGGCGACCCGTCCTCATTGCACAGGCCCGATGCGATCAGGTCGGCGATGCTGTTGGCGCGAACCTCAGCATCATCTGACCGCTCAGATAGGCTGAACTTCCGGAAATCCACGGCCGGCAACTGTCGAAAGTGCAGCTGGTGCTTACTACCATCCGGCAGTTCCACCTCCCGAGCGTGGATCTCGGGGCTTACGAAGAAAGACTTGTCCAGGCTCATACGGCCGGCTCCTTCCACGTCAGGGTGTAGCCACCAGAACGCTGCAACGTCATCGTGCCGCGCACGACTTCGTTATTGGCGACATCGATGTCCAGATCGGCGATGTAGGCCGTGAACGCCAACCACGAGCGATCTGCGCCTGGCACCAGCGCACCTGCCGCCGCGGTGGGAACCGAAGTGCCATCGGAAAAGCCGATGATCCATTTCAGGTTCTCGCTGGTCTTCTTCAATTCGAAGATGCGCTGATGGCTGCCATCTTCCGAATCGAGGATGAACGGTACCGATACCGTGCCCGGATCACCCAGACCAGATGCGTAGCTCATCTCGTCGGTTTCATCCAGGCAAGTCGTGTCGATACGACTGCGGGCGCCCGTGGTCACGCCGGTGATACCGGTGGGGCACTTGAACTTGATGGGCGTGGTCGGGCTATCGGGATCCAGCAAGTACAAATGCGTGCCGGCAGTCTTGAGTTCCATATCGGGCTCCAAAAGAAAAAGCCCGCTCAAGGCGGGCATATGCAACGTGGTGTTGGCTTATCGGTTGTGGATAAAGTCGGCTTCGATCGAAACCCGGAAAAGCTGTGTGTCTGTCTCGCGCGTCGTGATGATCGTGCGGTTGTGAATCAAGGCTGCATCCAATGCGTTACGGACGGCCAACGCCAGTGCACGTGCCTGGGCACGGCTATCGTCAGCAGGACCGGTGTAGCAATTGATCTGGATAGTGTCGAAATCGCCCTGCGGCGCTTCGCTGATGTTGTCAAACGGTTGGCCGGAAACATCGAGCCAAGTTATGTAAGGCGTCTGAACTCCTTGCGGTGCGCTGTCGAAGTCGTAGATTCGCAACGGCGTGCCAACCAAAGCAGCGACAGCAGGCACATTCAGCGTCTTGAATACCGGCGCCAGCATTACTTCATCCCCTTTTCTTTCGCCAATTGAGCTGCAACCTTCTCGATGCGCTTGCTCAAATCGGAAACGATCGTCTCAATGGCTTGTTGACCCTTCAATTGCACTGCGGGTCGCAACCACGGCGTTGCGGGCTGGTGGCTCGAGCCATATTCCATAAGATTCGCGGTTTGAAGCGTCGTCGTTGGCTTCTTGCCGCGCAGTTTTGGGTAGGTCTTGCGCTTCACTCGCACGAGATATCGCTCACCCTTCCCGCCAGACGGCGCCTTGCCGCGGCTGGCAATAACGTTCTTTTCAAGCAATCCGGTCGATTCAAGGCTGCCGTTCTGAGCAACAGCCACCTTCACATTCTTTCGAGCTTCGTCCCGGATGATCCGGGCTCCCTTAGCAAGCGCCAGCTTTACAGGTCCGCCACGCTTCGATACGACTTCGGCCGGCATCGACTGCAGCATGCCGAGCAACCCATCAGCACCTTGCAGTTTGACCTCAACCTTCACCGAAGCACCACGACGCGGCAGGGGATCGAGTACGTGCCACCGATCGCCAACAATGGCGCTGTAAGCGTCACTTGCAACGTTCCGTTAGCGGTGGCGATCGCGCTGTGAATCGCAACGCCGGCAGGAAGCGGGCTGGTCGGGAACAGCAGCACATTGTCCCCAGCCTGCAGGCCCGATACGCCCGTGAACGTCAATGTGCGAACACCAGCAGCAATTGCTACCGTCGCGGTCTGCGTGACCGTAATATTGCCGAGCGTCACTAGTGGCGAAGGGCCAGCATCACCTTTGGCGCCGGGAATACCTTGCGGACCAGTTGCGCCTTGCGGCCCCTGAACGCCGGTTGCCCCGGCATCACCCTTCGGCCCAGCAGCGCCAGGCGCACCAGTGGCCCCAATTGATCCTGTTTCGCCTTTCGCGCCGACAGCGCCTGGGATACCTTGCTCGCCGGCTGGGCCTTGAGGGCCACGCTCACCCTGCTCACCCTTTGGGCCAGTAGGCCCGACAGGGCCGGCTACGCCTTGCTGACCGTCTTGTCCAGGCTGCCCATCCTTACCATCAGTGCCATTCAACGAAGCTAGCCACTCTGCTTCGGTGCCTGACCACCCCAAGCCCACGGCCACGTCATAGGCGCTGGCGCCACGGGGACCTGCAACCGGAATATTTCCAGGTGCTTTGCTCATGCTTGGGAAAGCATTGACTTGTTCAAACTGCTCGTTGATTTGATTCATGGCTGTCGCACCCAGCCAGACTTCAACGAGAGCTGCGACATCGCGTCTCGAGTCCAGGTTTGCTTGTAGGAAATACCGTCAAACGTTGTCTTGGTGATCGATGTAATGTTCACACCAGACTCATCGTAGGTGTAGGCGGTCTGAGAATCAGCGGCGAAAACGTCGCCGTTAGTAGCCATGTTGTACAGGCAGACAGCAACGAGGCCACCCTTACCGCCCAAAGCGACAACCTCAGCGTACGTTCCGTCGCCCATATCTTTGTAGCGCTTGTTAGCAGCCACATTCCCAGGCAAACCACCTCTTGCGACAATATCTGGCATGACCGCTCCTAAAGTCCTTGGCCTACGCCTTCACTGCACGGCAGGGTCAAGTATTCAAGGCCGCTATCTTTGTCGGCCAATACACCTTCAATTCCGTAGATTTTTTCCCTGTGAAGGATACGCATCGTCGCATCGATTCCCTTTCTATATCGGATCGTGACTCTTGCGGTGATGTTCGACTGCGTAGCTGACGACTGGACAAATTCACGCGCCGACAGAGGCTCGATCGACGCCCAAACGCTCGCTAGATCCACCCAAGTCGTGGTCAAGTCACCGGTGTCCGGGTCCTGCGTGTTCTGCTGCCTTTGGATAACTACCCGGTGCCGCAACTTTCCTGAGGACAAAGGCATCACGCAAGCGCCGGATCGCGAAGTGGATAAAGCAGTGCTGTCACAGGACGCGGTAGATAACCTGGCTCGAAAGCTGAATCAGCATCGTCGTCGCGGTTCTTGAAAAGAAAGCCCAACATCAGCAATACGGCTGCGCGGACTTCAAAGCGCACATCGCGGGTGTATACAACGTTGCCATCTGCATCAAGCTCAACGCTACCCGATGCATCTCGTTTGGGCTCGAAGACAACCCCGCTCTTCATGTAGTTCAAGACCGATGAGGAAGCCGCGCCAATCTTCAATAGCAAGTCAGCGTCGTCGTCATCGGAATCAATGCGGAGATGCGCTTTGGCATCTTCTAGAGTCACAAGGGTGATCATTTCTTGCCCACCTCGACACTGTTCTTGGCATCTCGACCTTTCTTTACCGCAAGGCGCCAATCAGGATTGCCAATTTCAGGCTTGCTACGCGTCACCGCTTGAGAGATCCAATAGCTGCCACCAAAAGTCACCCCGTCGCCCTTCTCGAAAGATTCGCCTTCCTTGTAAAAGCCGCGGTCAATCACTACGGGGATGGTGAACTCAAACCGTTTCGTCTTTTCACCAGCTGCAAACGTCATGCAGAAACCTCGCTCGCCGTCATGTTCGATGGTCATGTCATCGAAGCCGAGCCCATCCAAGCCATCCTTTCCATCAGCCCCATTAATGCCGTCTTTGGGCTTTTCCAGCCGATCAATCGCTCGTTGCAGAGTCTCGTTTGCGCGTCTTTCGAAATCTAGTTCCCATCGGGCCAAATGGCCGTCGAGTAGGTTCTTTGCATCGTCAATGGTGAAACTCGAGCCGTCCTTGCCATCTTTGCCGTCAATACCAGGCGCGCCGTCTTTACCATTGGAAGGAATTGGAATGCGGGCCAGAATGTTTTCGATAACGACACCCTCGTCTAACGGCGTCGCATCTTTTCCATCGACGCCGTCCTTGCCCGGCTCCCCGGCCCGAGGCGAGGGTAATTCCGCTATGGTGCGTTCGATAGCGTCGATCCTGCCGCTTAAGGATTCTTTGACACCCGCGACATAGCCTTTAACGACTTCAACCAAGCCATCGGCCAACATCTTCATATCAAGCCGCATGGGTAAGCCCTTTCTGGAACAGTGCCAAGAATTGTCGCGTCTCTTCGGCGGCCAATTCTTCGTCGTCATATTCGTTCGGTTCGACCACCGGCGCTGGCGGCTGCGCAGCTAGCGGATTAGTCTTGTCGCGCTCGTCCAAGGCCGCCAAGCTGTAGTTCTGCTGTTGTAGATAGACCGTATCGCCGCCAACGATCTTTTTCATGTTCAAACGCTTCCTAGCTTCGTTTGGCGCCATGATCGAACCGCCCACTGCCGCTGCAAGAGTAGTGACTTGGGTAGCCTCATCCATTCGGAGAAGTACATCCAGATCCAGTTCGGTCGCATAGCGCTCTGGCATGGACAATCCTTCGTCCATGCAAAGCTCGAATTCTTCGATCAGAGAGTGAAGGCATTCGTCGTAATAGTCTTGCTTTAACTCACCAGGTTTCTTGCCGGCCGGGGCCGATCCGACGCCGACCAAATACGCGGGCATATGAAAGGTCGAACAGATATATTCATCAAGCCGGCGAGACTGTTCAGTCGTCTGAGCGTCAACCGCCGTCATGCGCATAGGCTCATACTTCAACCCGTCGCCCATTACAGCGACCTTTCCAGCGTTCTCACCGGTGAAGTTAGCTGTCCACTTCTCCTGAAGACGCTTGGCGGTCTCATCGCTAATTGAACCCGGCGCCGTCAGTACACCACCTGGATTAGCGCCATTCGCAAAGAAGTTCATCGAGTCATTGATGATCTTCAAGCCAAGATGGGCCGGAATACCACCTGCAAACAGCGGCGATACACCCATCAGAGGATGGAATACTGGGCACATGCGATCATGAATGATCTCTCGTGCGGGAACCGCAACGGCTGCCTCTTCAGTGATTCCATTCAAGTTATCGACCGATAGCTGATAGAAGATCGACCCGTCAGGACTCACCAACGGCTGAACTTTCGTTGGGTCAAGAATGTAGAGCGCCGTGACCACGCCACGGTTGTCGCGCTGTTTGATGGCATACGTATTGCCACGGCTAAGCTTCGACATGAACCACCATTGTTTGAACTGAATATGGTTCTGGTAGCGATTTGGTCGCTTTAAGACCGGGCTGAATGCAGCGCTAGTCGTCTCGTTCCAGATTCCATCGTTATCCAGTTCAACCAACTTGGCGCGAAGTTTTCCGATGTCGCTGGAGATCTGGGTGATGCAGGCGTAGACGATCGGATGCGAGAAGACTGTTTCCACAGTCCATTCGTCGTTGCGCTGCCATGCGCCCATGTACGGCTCACGCACAGTAGGAAACCAGCCGCGACTGTCTCCAGCAGGTGCGAGGTGGGCTCGCTTGATCTCCAAGCCGAACAAGCGCATTTCAGTCCTTAGCCTTGAGATCTCGCCGCTGATATGCTCGTTTCTTCTCGCTTGCTTCAGCGTCCAAATCTTTCTTGGCCACCGTCGCCTCTGCTTTCTCAGACTTGACCGGCTTAGCCCACTTAAGTGCAGTCAGAATGGAGGCCTCGTCCGCGTTCGCGGTGTATTCCTCGCCAGCCTCGCGCTCACCAGTGCCGAACGGATGCTTTCGCAATGCCACCATTTTGATTGAGCTCATGATTCGTCCTTGATTAAGAAAGGGCGCCCACTAGGAGCGCCCCTGTTTACTTAGCCTTCAGTTACGGCACCGTTCCACGACACACCGGACAGATACTGCACGGCGGCCGGGCGAGCCTTCAGCCAGTTGACATACCGCTCGGCACGAATTGCCAAGAGGTTGTTTTGCCAGAGGCTGACCATCACCGTGGTGGCAGTCGGGGGGCTGTCAGGAGCGCTGTCCATTTGCAGCGATGCTTCGCGGCTCGCGTCGATCGACACTTGTCCATCGTCAGCCAACAGAATGTCCTGAGCGTTGGCAAGAATGACGATGTTGCCCACAGCCTCGGACACAATCACGGGCATGCCCCAGAAAGTGCCGCCGGCCATATTCACGTCCGGGAAGGAGCGTTGCCCCAACGCATTCTTCATCAGAGACAAACCAAGCGCGTTGGTGGCCGACATGATCCAGACGGCGTTGGTCGGCGCAAGGTTGGCCGCGATGAAGGGCGCGAATACCGCTTGGATGTCCGCATTCACCGATGCTTCGCCGCTACCACTCGACGGCACCGCCGTGACGCCGTTGGTGATCGACGCGGGCTTGACGTTGGCAGTGCCGGCGTTTGCCGGGTTTACAAAATCGGCGTCCATTTGCTGGATCACGGCTGCAGCCAACTGATCGCGCAAAATGGTTTCTGCCGAAGGCTGAGAAAAGCGAGCCAGTTCGTCGGAAATCACAGCAATCGTCGCAAGCTTCGTCCAACGCAAGGTGACTTGGTCGAAAGCCAAGCTGGTCAACGGCTTGGCTTGACCTTCACCGACCCAGTACGCTGCGCCGCCAGAGGTTTGGCGCGGCATGCTGATGTTGAACGGCACCTGACGCAGGTTCGGGATGCGACCGACGATCGTCTGCGGACGCAGGAAATCGATGAATTCGCTGGCCATTTGGTTGTACTGAACCAGCGGAGCCGCCCAGGTGGTTCCGCTGGTCGTGCCGACAGCAACTGCGGCCTTGGTCACGTCTTCGAAGTTGTATTGCGAGAACATCTTGATGATGTCGTGCATACCTTTTTCTTCGGGGAAGCGATTGTTAGCGAAGTCGAGGGCGTCGCGCATGTTGCCCTTGGTGTGCGCCATCACACCGGCAAAGCGTGCGAAAGCCACGCCAGGCGCCAACTTGCGCTCAACGACAACGATGTTGCTGCCGCCACGGCTGGCCGAAGCTGCTGCAGTGGCGTCCTTCGTTTGACCCGGGGTCACGGCGGGAACCGGAACTGCCTTGGTGGAATTGATGGCTTCCAGCGAGTGCAGATCTTCCAGTTCTTGATCGATCGACTTGATCTCGTCTTTCAGCGTCGAGAATTCTTCGCTTTCGCCAGCATCCTTGGTCCGGTTTTCAGCCAACGTCTTGTTGGTCAGTTCCGTCATTCGGCCGGCTTTGGCATTGCGGGTGGATTCCAGGTCGGCGATTTGTTCGCCAATGGTCTTCTGGGTCATGGTCTTACCTTTTCGAAATTTTGATTGGTCCGCGCTTGGCGGTGCTGGTGATTGCCACCGCGCTAGCGGCCGGCTTTGAGCCCCGATCACCAGCGCGGCCAGCAGAGGCCAGGTGTTCGTGGTCGATACTCTTGACGGCGGTGATTACCGCCTGTGAATTCGCGGGAATAGTGACGAGCGAGAGCTCAAGCCAATCCCATTCTTTAAAGCGAAGCCCACCTGACTTCAGGCGTTCAACTTGACCTTCGATCGCGCTGAAGCCGATAGAGACGGCGGCAATGAGCTTGTACTTGAGCGAATGAATTGCCTCATCAACTCGGTCCTTCAAACGCCCAGCCTCGCTCACTATCGGCAATCTGGCCTCAAACGGAATGCCTTTCTCAGTCGCCTGCGCAAATGTCACCTGTCCTACAGGCTGATCATGCTGATGCTGCCAGAGCAAAGGCATAGGGGTTTTGAACTTTGCGCCCAGAGGCTCAACGATGTCACCCATGCGATCAGTGGAAGGTGTAGAAGCAATGCCGCGGATCACGACAAAGCCATCTTCTTCATCCACAGACTTTGTTTCTAATACGCTGTATGCGCGATCCATTGCTGGCCTCTGAAATGCAAAAGGCCCGCGCATGGCGGGCCAAAATGGTTAGAACGAACTCAAGAGAAAAACAACTGGTACTTTGGTTGAACAACAGCATCACCCGCATGTGCGGCACCGAATGCCATGCATAGCGCCACAGCAGCATCAATCTTGTTGATCGACCGCGTTTTAGCGAGCCAACTGTTATCCCACTTATCGGTTTCCGTCACTGCACTCATCATCGCGGACACAAGGACCGGGTTTTTCAGTAGCCTTACGCGACCTTCGAGCAAGGCATCTTCCAGCAAGCGCAGAGAGCCCGGCATCCACAGACCTTCTGCCTGCTCTCCCTTGGCTTTTGCAGCCTTTTGCATTGCCTCAGTGGCCTTGCCCTTCTTCAAACCACCCTGGGGATGTTCGACAAACTCGAGCGCAAGGCCGATCTCATCAACATCTTCCTCAAACCGCTTGAAGGCGAAGCGATCGTAAGCAACCATTTGAATGTCGTACCGCTCTGCGTATTCCGCAAGCGTCTGTGCGACATGCCTGTAGTTAATACTTTCGCCCGCCGGAGCCTGGATAAATCCTTGCTGCTTCCAAACGGTGTACGGGATTTTGTCTCGTAGTTCTCGCGCCTGAATCGTGTCACCAGGCGTCCAAGCTTCGATCCAGGCGTCAAAAAGCGGCTTGTTGTTGGCGTCCGTGCCAGTCCTTACGACTGCCCCGAGCGCCGTGATATCTCGGTTTTGAGAGAGATCGAGACCAATCCAGACCTGTTCTCCCTCATAGTCCTTGGGGTCAAACTCTACTAGTGCGGGTTCAAGCGTTGAGCGAGTCATCCACGCGGTTTCAGCATCAGTCCAAATGCAGAAGTGAAGCCGAAGAATCCCGTTTAATTGGCCCGGTATCGATTTGGCTTGAGCCACCACCTCCGACAGATACTGCTCAGTAATTGTCACGCCAAGCAGCGGGTTCGCCTTGATCCAGCATGTCGGGTCAGTCAGAGGATCATCGCCATCATCTAACGAACACACATAGCTGAAAGTCGTGTCGTCCAACGGCTCGCCAACGAACACCGGGTCGTTGACTGCCTCGGTGTGACCTGCAGCTACCTTTACCGCGTGTTCATGCTCTTCCCAAGCAACCGAGTTTCGGTCCGACCCACTATTCGTGATCATGAATAGCAAAGGTTGGCGCCGAAACTTAAACCCTCGCTCGAGCATTTCAATGATCTTGCGATCAGGCAACTCGTGCACCTCGTCGGCCAGCACGAAGTACGGACGCGGGCCTGAGCCGGTTTTACCGGTGTCCCGGCTCACTGGTCGGAAGAAGCTTCCGCTAGCATGATGAGCGATGTTGAACTCACGCCCTGGACCACCGGAAAACTCCATTCGCTTGTTGAGCGCGGGCGACTGCTTAACCATCTTCACCGCATCAGCGAACAGAATGCCGGCTTGTTCACGCTTCGCTGCCGCTGCATAGACCTGGGCGCCTGCTTCGCCGTCTGCGCTCATGCCCATCAGGCCAATTCCACCAGCCAAAGGCGACTTGCCGTTTCCTTTTCCCTGCTCGATATAAGCGCGTCGAAAACGTCGAGTACCATCCGCACGTTTCCAGCCAAACAGCGAACCAATGATGAACGCCTGACTTGGGTGAAGTTCAAAGGCTCGGCCTTCAAACTGCCCTTCTGACAGCTTCAGTACCGTTTCGAAGAAGTTGAATGCGTACTCGGCTGCAGCCTGGTCGAAGATCAATCCTCGCTTACTGCCGTCCTTCAGGTCCTTCAAGTGGCGTCTACATGCATTTCGAACATGGGGACCAGCCACTATCACCCCAGCCACTACAGCTTCAGCGTATTCCTTAGTGCGGTCGTCCAAAGAACTGGTCTGCCGGATCTTCTTCTTCGCCGTCGCCATGGTTCACTTTGGTTTCATCAACTGGTGTAGCGCCAAGCTTCGAGAGAATCGAACTTAGCGCCTGCGTTGCCGAAACTCCGAAATCGGCGTCATCCATTCGCGCCGTCCAAATGCACGCCAGGCGCAAGAGCGGTCGGTGCGAGCTGTTCAGCCAAGGCAGTTCGGCGCGGTATTCTTCCCACGCCACTTTCTGCTCGTCCGTCATTTTCAGATATGGTTCGCCAAGCGACCTAGCCCCCTTTGGAGCCTTACGATCCTTGAAGCGCTTTGGGTCGTGAACAGCGGCGCCGGAGACCGCTGCCTTGCTGGCCGGCAGCCTCGGTCGAGCCATTGGTTACCTCGTCTTGTGAATTGCGGATACGAAAAAATAGGTGAGCGGCCGGTGTCCGAGTTTGTCCCAGAAAAACAACGTTCTACCCCCCCCTGTTACAAACGTCAGAATGCCCCGATTTGGTGCATCTGTTACACACTTTCGGGCCATCCTTCGACGCTGATACGTGCCCTCAGCTTTCCGGTGTTGCCGGCCTCTCGCTGCGTCTTGGCCTCGTGACATGCGTCACAGATAGCTTCAAGGTTCGATGGGCTGTCGTCGCCTTGCTTGGACACCGGCACGATGTGATCGCACTGGGTTGCTTCGGCGACCCTACCCTTACGCTTGCATGTCTGACATATCCAACCATCGCGGTTCATGATCTGCTCTCGAAGCCTGCGCCAAGGTCTCCCGGTTAGTGTCCGGTCGTCCCTGTTCTTGCGCCACGCTTCGGTCATAACGGGTTGTTCGTGTCTCGGTCGCCTGGGATGCGCTGACCATCTAGCGAGTGGCCTGCATCCTCAAGCTCGTCTTGCTCATCTGCGAGTGCGGAAAGCAATGCATCCAGCTTGGCTTCGATGCGATCAAGTTGTGACGGCTTGGGATCGATAGCCGCTTGCTGGACGGAAGTGAACTGCCGACTTTCGTCCTCAAGCGTCGTTACGTCGTACTCAGCCTTGACGCCATCTAAGCGGTGCGGTTGCACCATGAGATGCACCACAGCGCGCCATACCTCGCCGACTTCAGCAATCAGCTCGACGCGCGTAACACCCTCGATCTTCTTGCCATCGGCGGTCAATATCTGAGTGCCCATACAAGGCAGGTGACCGTCCTCGCTGAGGGGTGGCGGAACGATGCTGATTAGCTTGCCCATCAGTAGCCGTAGTCCTGTTCGTTCATGCTACCGCGCCTTCCTGGCCATTCGTATATCCGCGGACTTCACCGTCGAACACGCAGTTCTGCGGCAGCTCGTGCGAGTACATCGACTCGCTTGCACCAGCCTTAATAGCCTGATCGCACTGCACGCAGAAAGCCTTATCTGCCTTACGCACGATCTGGGAGAAGTTGCGGAAATAGCCCTGGCATCGATCGCACTGTGCTTCCAATCCCATCTTAGTTCTCCAAATGCAAAAGCCCGCCAAGTCTGAGACCGGGCGGGCTGTTTTTGGTGGCTACTTGGGCACCAACGCGTCAACTTTAAACCGGAATCCGCGTTCATGCAACATATTTCGTTCACTAACGCGCATAAGGCCACGTTTAACGAGCATCGGTAGCAAATCCAGCTTTGCCCGTTGGTATTCCTGATGCTGTTGCTGCGGACTAAGACGAGGGTTCTTGTAGATGGCATTGCCGCATGCCTTGTTCGCGGTATGAATGCCTACCGCTGCACGTGCCTGCCAGGTCAGTTCATCCAGACACACGTCCACCGCCTTGCACTGGGCGTTGAAGATGCGCGTATCCGCTTCCTCGCCATCGGTGAATGAGTCGGTGTCACTCATGCCACGGCCATATGCTGAGACCCGAGGCGCGCCTAGATGCGGGCGGTAGGCATTCGCCCAGCGGTACCAGTCCATCAGCAGCCCTTCGATCTGTTCGCTATCTTCCTGTGTCATCACGACAATCCCCTTCTCTCTGATTGCCCCAAAGGGGTCTTCGGTTAACTCGGTACGCTGCTGTTTCAATCTTTGCTGCTCTCTGGCCATCGCTACCAGACATGGGTCAAGGCGTTCCCACCGCCTCTGCCAAGTCATCGCTGCCACCCTTCTTTGCCGCCCCACGATCGAGGATCCTGGCTAGCGCCCTTTGGAGTGATGAGTGCAGGCTGAATGGCCTTGGCTTTCTTCGCCAACTCGGCAAGCTGTGGCGGGAGTTTGTAGGTGCTCATCGCGCCTCCGATATGAAGACCCGAACAAGGCCTTTGGCTACTGGTGCGAAGCGGTGGATAGAAAGCTTGTCGATCAAGCTGTCGTCTTCAATCACGCCGGCATGAACGAGTCCATCAAGCAGACCTTTAAAAACGTTGTCCAAGTCTCGTTTGCGCCTGTCTGGTGGGTAGGCATCAACATGCACCTGCAATCGTCCTGGCGGGGCTATTCCGGGCTTCTGCGCTGCCATGACGATTGATCGGTATGCCCGGCCCCGCTCGCTGATCAGGGTTCGGCCGGCAAGTGGCCCCTTGTTGGGACTGCGCCAGTAGCCGTTCACGCTCGGCGGATAAGGAAGCTCGATAACGATCATTCTTCCCACTCCATCAGTTCGTCGTACATGGCTCCAGCACGGCAAAGACGCAGCGTCAGCCAAGCAAAGCCAACCCAAAGGGCAGCGACCAAGCCGACAAGGATCCAGTCCGAGGTATCCATCAGGCCACCTGCGCAATTAGGGTTGCGAAGACATTGCCTTGGTTAGCGGCAAGGCGATTAGTCAGAGTTTTCTTCTTGTGCCATGCCAACTGGCGGCGTCGGACCTCTGCCTTAGCCTGACGCGGCATCTTCGGGCTGACGCCAGCACCCAGCGTGTAGACCGGCGCCCACAAACCTTGCTTGCGGGGAGCCACCCAGCCGCAGACGTGGATCTTCCCTTCGTCTTGAAGGCGGCGAAGGTTGTGCTGAATCGTGCTGCGACTTGCCTGCAGATCGGCGACAAGATCTACCATCGTCATGTCGCCATTGGCTTCGAGCGCTTGCAGGATCGCCGGATAGGTGTAGTTGGGTGGGCTCATGCTGTCTGTGCCTCGCTCGAGTATTCGACGTAGGGAAATGGTCTGCGTTGGGGGTTGGTGGTGAACTGCATGGACGCGCGATTGAAAAAGAGGTACAGGCTGCGGGCCTGCGTTTCGCCATTGCGTTGTTTGTGGAGCTCGAGCTTCGCGTCTGGGGTATCCGGGTCTTCGCCGTCTTCCTTCTGCGCAGACCACACCGAAAACACGTTGTCTGCGGCATCAGTCAGCTTGGAACTGCCCGCCACATCCATCTTTCCGGGGTTCTTCTTCTCGTTCTCTCCTTTGCGGGGATGTGCGACAAGGTGCAGGTGCACGCCGAACTCGCGGCAGAATCCGGCCAGCTTGCGCATCGCCTCTTTTTGGGCGGACATGGCGCCTGCACCGTCTTCCGGTACATCGGTCATCATCAAGCTGTCGATAACGAAGTGGCGGATGCCATAGCGCTTGAAGCCGTAGCGAAACACTTCGAGCAAGCGGTCAATGGTGGCCGTACCGGTCAGGTTGAACAGCCACGACTTGTCCTGCAGCCATTTGCCGCAGTGATCGAAATAGCCTTGAGTCGGGCGATCCTGACCGGTCAATTGCTTGGTCATGCGCTTGCCCTGATTCACCGCGGTCATTTCTCCGGAGAACACACAAATCTTTTCCCCTTGACGCATCACGCCGATGAGCGCTTGATTCAACAGAAGCGACTTGCCGTGGCCGTTGTAGCCAGTCCAGACAGTGAGCTCGCCCTGACGGAACTGAAACCACGGTTGATCGACGCCGTTGAACGTCAAACACGGATCCATAACCTTGTCGCCGGCCGGCCAAAATGACGCCTTTACCTGGCTCCAGAAGTCAGACAGCGGGCGCAACTCTTCGGGGTCGAATGGCTGGGCAGCACGCAGGCAGTGATCAAAGTCAGCGGCCTCGACCCCACTCTGCAGGTACTCGTTCGCGTCTTTTGCTTTGTCGAACAGAACCACCTTGCAGCGTTCCAGGCCGAGCCGGTTTGCTACTTCACGGGCGCCCTTCTGACCTGCTTCGTCGTTGTCGTAGCAGAGATAGATCTCAGAGAAGCGCTGCAGCCGCTCCCAATCGTTATCAAGCCACTGATGATTACCGGCGCCAGCGTTCACCGACAAAGCCGGGACGTTCATCTGGTGCAGGCTCATGGCATCGATCTCGCCTTCGCAGATCGCAATTACTCGAGCCTTCGGATCGATCAACTGCCAGCCGAACAAGCATGGCTCGGCACCGCCTTCTTGGCGCATGTCCTTTTTATCCGCGACGTTCCGATATTTGGCGTTGATGAATTCGCCTTCACGCAGGTACGGGAACACGGCGTAGGATTTGCCCTGACGCTCCTGCTCAGCGATCTGGAAGGCAGCAATCGTCTCTTCCGTCAGCCCACGGCTCATGAGCCAATCACGCACTGGTTGCTTAGGCTTACTGGCCGCTGGCTTCGACGGACGCTTGAAAGTCGGCACTTCCTTGCGCGGCATGCTGTCGCGGATGCCCAAGAACGATTTGGCTTCTGCCATCGCTTGGCCGATCGACAGAATGCGGACCGATGCCCACAAGTCCAACAGATCTCCGGACTCACCAGTGTTGAAGTCCTTCCAGACGCCGCGCTTCGAGCCAGTCAAGCGGACCGACAGCGATCCGCCTTCGTCGCCGGCCACGCTGCCGGCCTTCCACTCACCGGACGCCTTCTTGCCACCGGGCAAGAGGTATTCGGCAATCCGTGCCGCGTCGTCTGCCAAACGTTGGCTTAATTCCTGCGCATTCATGCCGTCACTCCCATGCGGTGGCCGTCTTTCCATAGGTACGAGGTCTTCTCGCTACACCCTGCGTTCTGTGCCTCAAAAGGCGTTGCGAATCCTGCGTTCAACCACCAGCCGGCACCAGGAGCGCGACGCTCAACCTGGCCGACATAGCCTGAGAACTTGCTTGCGCCGAAAAGCGTTTCCGGCCGGAGGTATTTCGACATTTCGGCGTCATCGCCCCACTGGGCAGCCTTCGCGTCAATGACGGCTTTCACGTCGTCAAGGGAATAGCCCTCAGACAAGCGTGCGCGAACCAGCCGAAGATTTGCTTCCACTGCCCGGTACTGACAGCCTGTGCGATTGTTCAGGTACGAGATGACTTCCCGAGCATCGGCATTCGAAGCCTTCACGTCTTCGGGCTCTTCACTTTTTTGGCCCGATAGGTCGGGCTTGCCCGACAATGTCTTTTCTTTATCTTCTTCTCTTCTCTTCTCTTCTTTAGGTAACGCTGAGGTAACGCTGCTACCGTTACCTTTGCCGTTACCCTTAGCGTTAGCTTTGTGAGAAGCGACCCGTTTTGCCGTCAAAGCTCGGTCTTTTGCGGTCTTTCCGTTGTGGCGATCAAAGTTCGGAAGGGAAACACCAGCCTCTGAGACGACCAACCAACCTACATTTGCCATCGCTTGAGCGAAGCCGCTAACGCCAGCGATACGATCGAGTAACGCTGCGCTAACGCTCGGAGCGTTACCGTCAACAGTCTGCTGGTCGAACCAACGCCAGACACGGAGCAATTTGCCAACGGTCAGATCTGGGTCCTCCCATCCCATCGCGAAGGTGATCGCTAAAACTTCCTGCTTTTCAGGCGTGTTCACTTCGAACTTGATCCAGTCGCCGGCCATATCAATACCCCCTCAGTCGCAGGACTGAGAAAACGAAACGGACGAGCCACGCCGGCACAACGCCGCGGCAGTAGCCATCCATCAAACGATCTTTGATAAGCGCTCTCATGCCGCTGCCCGCTTGAGAGGTTCGTAAGCAACGCGGTAGGCTTGCTCGATTTCAGGTGTCCACAAGCTGCGGGCAATAAGCTCGGCTCGAGTCAGGTCGATGAACTGGACTTCCTGACGGCGGCGAAGATCGCGGTTCATGCCTCCACTGTCGTGATGTCGATGGCAGTTAACGCAAAGCGCCATCAATTGGCTGTCGCAAGCCTTCAGGCCCAGACCTTTGCCGAAATTGGCATGCGCGGCTTGCGTAAAGCCCTGCAGACCGCACTTCACGCAGGCCAGCGATGCAACATTGCGACGATGCTTTTCAGAGCGCAGGCGGGTGTTCTTGGGGCACGAGATCATTGCGACACCTCGACGTTGTTATCAACACACCAGGCCTGCACGTATTCAATGAGGCTGGTCATACGAGCAACGGACATCTGCGCGGATGACTCACGGATAGAGACGAATTCCCCTTCCAGACCAGGCACCATGTCGGCGCCATGCCCAGTCGCTGCGGCGTGCCCGGAGATCATCAACGTCTTCCATTGAGTGGGCGTCAAAGTGCGGCCCATCCATTTGGCTTGCTTTGCGATCTCGCCAAAAATGGCGTGCAACCGGGCGTTCTGGTCGCTTGATCGCGTGCGAGGTTTGATCTCGACCCGATAACCGGGCTCAGCTTGCAAGACAGCTTGAGCGGCGTTCTGACGAGCTTGGGGATGGCTCAGGACGAAGATCTGATTCATTTCTTCGCCTTCTGCGTGCGCACAGCATTGCGCTCGGCTCGATGTGCCATAGTGCGCAAGTCGCGAAGGTCCTCGACAAGCGCATCAACTTCGGCAGCGGACAAATCGCCGTCTTCCAACGATGCTGCTGTCGTGCCGGCCACCTTCCCAGCCAGAGCAGCTACGTTCATGACCTTCGACTGCAACGCCGTGATCTCGCACGGCCAGCCATTCGCAGGCGCGGCCGGAACGTTGTCGATAGCCATGTTGCGCGAGCCGGCAAGAGCTTGAATCCAGTCATTGGCGTACTCCGCGCCGCCCTCTTTCTCTTCCATCCACTCGGACAGAAGTTCAGCCATTTCGACGCTAATTGCATCGTCATCGCCTTTGAGCTTGGCGCGCAAAGATTCGGGGTGGATCGACTTGCCACGGCGCTCAGTCAAGAAACGAGCGGCATCAGCAACGCCACCTTTAGTGCGGCGAACCGACATGTAGAGAACGTCGAGCCAGTTGGTATTGCTGTAGCGGCAGGTCATCGAATTACCTTGAACCTTTGGAAATTTCAGTCTTTCGACGTTGCTGCGCTGCACCTAAGATGCATCCAACAACGAAACCGAGGACAAAGAAGTGAGCCAGACCGAGAAACTTTTGAAGAGCGCCGCAGACATAGCGAAGCGGACCTTTAGCGATCCGAGCGAAAGCGCCGTGCTTGAGATATTTCGCCGGCTGTCCTTCGAGATGGACACCGTTGACGTTGAGCGTGCGGAGATGCGTGGGGCTATGCACTGACGCTCTCCGCGCACTTTGGCGACACGCCCCAAATGAGGTGGTGGTCGTCCGGCCTGAGGGCCGAAACCGGAACCCCGGTCTTTGCTTGAATTGCCAAGCAATACTTGGCCGGCACGTTGCCGACCTTCATCCACTGCTGGACGGTCTGATAGTTCTTGGCGCCGAGGATTCTTGCGGCAGCTACAGCACCGCCAAGCAGATCAATCGCACGCGAGATGTCGGGGTTCTTTTCCATACCCCCACTTTAATGCAAGAAAAACTAGCATGCAAGATATTCCTGCAATGACACAAGAGATTCTTGTCTTTAACCTCGCGCGCATGAATACGATCCACACCCGCATCAAGCAGCTTCGCGAATCGCTCCAACTTTCAATGGAGCAACTAGCCGCGCTCGTGGGTGTGTCGTGGCAAACAGTGCAGCAGTGGGAGAACGGGAAGACGGCGCCAAAGCGTTTGCGGCTTGAGGCTGTGGCAAATGCACTGCAAACGACCTCAGATCATTTGCTGTTGGGTACGTCCAGCGAGCTGAAGACTGCCAAGACGGTTGATCTGGAGACAACGCCAGGACTGGTTGCCATTCGAAAAGTCGAATTCCGCATTTCCGCTGGCATCGCTGGGTTCGCCGTGGACTTCAAAGATGATGGCGACGGCGTGCCTCTGTTCATGCCGCAGAGTTGGGCAGACGCTAAAAAGCTAGATCCTGCCAAACTTTATGCAACGCGCACCAGTGGTGACAGCATGAGCCCCGGCATCCTTGATCATGATGTTGTGGTGGTAAATACCGGCGACACCAAACGTGAAAAGGACACAGTGTTCGCCTTCAATCATGAGGGCGAGTTCACCGTGAAACGGGTTAAGCACGAGTTCAGGAGGTGGTGGCTGTTCTCAGACAATCCGGATCAAAAGTCCTACCCACCTATTGAATGTTCTGACAGCACATTTCTACTCGGCAGGATCGTCCACCTGCATCGAGACATGTAAAAGCCTGGACGAAACACAGGGATGGAGAGGGGCTGATGAGGTTCTTGATTGCAGGTGTGATGGTAGCGTCTTTGGCTGGCTGTATCACACCACCAAAGCCAGTGGAACGGCGTCCTTTCGTAGAAGCGGAGTTCACTAAGTATCGGACGCCTGGCACAAGCACCATCAAGGGCCAAGCATTTTTGACGACACGCGGGGGCCAGGTTCGATCGGCTGCCGGCAACGAAGTGACGCTAGTCCCCAATACGTCTATTAGCGACCAATGGATCATGGTTAGTTGTAATGGTGGCCTACCGTTAACGCCTGCGGACCTGCGATATAACGAGTTCGTCCGCCGTACCGTCGCGGATGCCGATGGCCGATTCAGCTTCGCCGGTTTGCCAGCTGGTAGCTATGTGGTGACGACGGCCGTCATGTGGAGCGTGCCGGTCTCGGCCTACTCGACCTCAACACAAGGTGGAATGCTGGTCGATCGGGTATGGATTGAAGAAGGTAAAGAGGCCAACTTGGTGCTGTCCCAGCGAAATCTTTGTCAGGGGCGTTAAGTTGGATGACGAACCGCATTACAGCACCGGATTCAACTTCACCGATCCGCGAGTACTGGACGATATCCATAAGCGCCAAAAGGCTTTACCAGGAACCATTGCCATGGGTGTGGCGTGGCTTATTTTTACGGGTATTGCGTGGTCAGCCTTCCCCTCTTGGGATAAAGCGGGCCTATGTGGACTACTTGGAGCCGCAATCTGGTACTCGATTGTTCAGCAGGAGCGATTTGCACTTGAACAGCGGCGCCGCGATGAGATAACACGCGCCATGATTCGTGAGCTCGATCACACACTAGCCTTCCGAGTTGAGCATTTGGATCGAGAGCATGAGATAACGCGATCAATCATCAGGGCTAACCGCTGACCCATAGAAAAAGCCACCCGGAGGTGACTTTTTCTACAGTTTCTGGTTCAAGAATGCCGTTTCTTCAGTGGTTTCTTAATCCAGCGTTTAGCCAGCCATTCAAATTCTTGAAAGAATGTTTCCTTCTGCTGCTGTTGCCGAATGTCTTGGATAAGGCCGCGCGTCGCTTCCCAGACTTTTACGTAGTTGGAGCACTGCATCTCTTTAAACATCTGCTCATCAAACGCACCGACACGGATTCCGAGCGCGACGAACTCATAGCTGTTCAAAACCAACCTGATGCATTTACCCTGGTCGCTTTGAAGCGTCGGCAAATGCACGCTAAGGTTTTCGTTGTTGCGCTTCATCGCGTAGATCATTGACAGCGCATTTATCAAGTCGCTATCAGCCTTCTGATGAAGCACCAAATCTACCGTGGCTCGCTGCCGTGACACTCTACCGTTGTAGAAGATGACTGCGATTGCGCCTATCGCAGACAGAACAAAGGCTCCTGTTTGTATCCAGAAGCCTAAATTCGTCGCGCTCAAAGTTGTGGTGACTTCAGGCGGCATTAGCAGCCGTCCCAGCCTTCGCGATGTGCGGTCATGACGTTTTCCTTTCTGAGTGATCCGATGTGGATTCGTGTTGACGGCTTGGTCAACATGCCGTCACTTTACCAAGAAAAACCCGCTAACGCATGGCTTTATTTGCAACGCTTTCCGGTGAAGTGACAACTTAGATGACGCTATACGTAGGACAGACGTAACAGTACAAGGTTCCAGCTAGATATGGCGTCATCTGCAAGTGCACGAGAAGCCATCCGTGCAATCAATTGCAAACCAGCCACAGCCCGCCCTCTCGCGGGCTTTTTTGCGTCTGCGCGATATGTGGCACACAGAGCTTCTCAACGATCGATAAGTAGCACTTCGGAATGCGCTTACAACTTTTCGCGGCTCTATCTGCTAGTTTTTCTTGCATTGCTAGTTTTTCTTGTGCAGAATGGCATCTAACGGTTCACGCAACACCGAGCCGCCAGGGTCCAGCCCGCAGCAGTACGTCGATGGCGCTGACGGTAAAGCGCAATGCTCGGAACGGCCCGAGGATAAACAACAGTCGGGACTCGTGCGACGTGCATTGCACCAATCGAGGTCAGTAGCTGGCAGGGATGCCGGCAAGGATGCCCAGGCGACCAACTGGGCGTGAATCTGTCAGTGCCCTTGGTAAGGGTGCTGACAAATTCAAGAGGGCCGACCATGAAAGAAATTCTGACCTATCAAGGTCATGTAGTTCAGGTTGATGACGACGATTACGAAACTCTCGCTACGTTCAAGTGGACAAGTAAACGCACCAGGTGTTCTGGTTTTTATGCAACCAGGACACTGTCAACCTTGGAAGACCAGAGTAACGATCGGCTCATGCATCGAATGATTCTGCAGCCCAGAAAAGATCAGGTTGTTGACCACATCGACGGCAACTCGCTCAACAACCAGCGAAGCAACCTTCGAATTTGCACATCGAAGCAAAACTCTTGGAACAGCAACCGGAACAGCACGAAGGTATCTGGACTACCAAAAGGGGTTGTTTGGAGGCGAGTAAATCAAAAGTACTTGGCTCAAATTTATGTCAATGGTCACAAGTACTACCTTGGAAACCATGACACAAAAGAAGAAGCCGCACACGCCTACAACAAAGCGGCCATCAAATATTTTGGCGAATTTGCTCGGCTCAATCCTTTATGAGCCGTGTGACAGACGGCAGCCACATTCAACCGGAGATAGATATGAGCAAATCCAAAGCCGCGTGGAATCAGCTTTCTGACGCACGTAATTACGTCGCGATGGTCGGTAAGCCTGAATTCCATTTCACGCCTATATCGCATGGCAGGGTTCATTCGGTGTCAATCAAGACTCAGATCGGCTACCAGGAAAGCTGCGGCTCCAAGAACTATTGGGAGAGCGCCCACTTCGATGCAGCCTTGGCTGAAATCGTGAACCGAGAGTTCAAGGAACTTGCAGCCAAGGCAGTCGCATTGCTCGAGCTTCGGTATCAGCAAGAAAGGATTCAGGACAAGGAAGATTTGCTTCGACAGCTCCAAGAAATCGAGGATCTCGAAGCTAATTTCGCTTAACCATCACTCCGACGCTGGGTGCAATACCTCAAGGTTCGAACCGCGAGTGACGCCCTGGCCGACGCTGTAGACGGGTAGCGCACGATACGCGCCATAACGTTGTCGTAGTCAAACCGTAGGCGAATCGGGGCCGGCCAAACGTTCCCGTAATTGACTGTGGAGGTTTGTATGGGCGGTGACGCCTGCTAGACCTAACCGACCAACGGCGTCTCCCCGAACGATACCGGGGACCTTCAGGGATGGCGATTGGACGGTTGCGACAACGCGGCCGATGCGCACCAGTCGTCATCGCCTGAGGGTGAGCAGGAAAGCAGTAGGCACCGACTCATGTAAGGCGGCGAGCCAGGACCAACGGGGATGATGTGCCATTGGCCTCCCCGCCACTGCCATGCGGGTAGCTCCCGGCCACCCTCTTCAACACACACCGAAGCTCGGCGGGTCTACCGGGCGAATCCCAAGGATAGATATGCAAAGCGATCTTGAGCGCTACGGCGCAGCCATGCTTACCGGAAACGTCGACGCATGTGCACGAATCGAGCAAAAGCATGATCTGTATGGCTACCCGCCCGAGATTGTTTGCATTGGCCTACGAGCCGTTGCTGACGGTCAGGACATGAACGCTGCTATCGACGACTACGTTCGAGGTGAAACATGAGCATCTTCAAGATGAGACACGACGAACACGTTTATCACCCCGGGCTACCAAAGGCGAATTGGATAAGCGTTGATTTGCGCGGTTTCCGAATGAGTCGACCTTATTTTTTGAAGATCAGACTGGCTAACGCGATCGACTTTTGGTTCTTTGGCATCAACGTTGTTCTGCGGCGCCCATGGTTAGCAGGCCCCGCTCGCCAACTTTATCCGCAATTGTTCAAGGGCGATAAAGATGTCTGACCTCCGCACTCACCTCGCCGATATCCCCGGACGCCCTCTCACACTCCCTTGGAGGCCGAGCATGGATATCGATTTTGATCGTGCCGTGAACGTCTCGCCTGACTGGGCGAACAAGTGCGCCGAATCGCTGCATGACGCTGTGCTTAAGGATATGCGCGAGCAGGTGATCTACGCATGCGTGCGCAATCAGATGATCGTCTGCCAGTCGTCGTATGCCGACGAATCGCAGATGGCGCGGGACTGGGTGGATGAAAGCTCGATCCTTTCCGTTGCCGAACACCTCACGAATCGCCAGTTGATCGGACGCTGGCACGTTGAATTCCGGGAGCGCTAATGACCCGCGACCTTATCTGCGCCGCCATCCCCTGCGCCGTATTCCTCTACATGGCCGCCGAGCCTGCCAAATTCCTCTGGAGCATCTTATGAACCGCATCAAAGCTGCTGGACGTGCTGCCGGCCGTTTCCTCAAGGTGCACGGCGAGTGTTTGGCATGGGCTGCCGTGTGCATCCTGATCCTCGGTTGGTCGCAGCAGAACGACGAGTACTCGAACGCACGGTTCGCCAAGGATTCGCACGGCACTGCCTACGCCGCCAAATAGCGAGGTCGCCATGACCGAAGCCGAACACCACCAAATGCAGTTAGAGCAGCAGGAGATCGAAGATGAAACACAGCGAATCCATCAAGGCTATCGCGCCCGCCCTGTTGGCGGCACAGAAGGCGATCGAGTTCGCCAAGAAAGACAGCAACAACCCGCACTTCAAGTCTAAGTACGCCGACTTGTCTGCGGTGGTCGAAGCGGTCAAGCCTGCGCTGAACGCAGCCGGCATTGTCTACATCCAGACCGCCAGCCCGTCAGATGACGGAAAGCTGCACCTTACGACCACCCTCATGCATGAATCGGGCGAGTGGATCGGTGACACGCTGGTGATGCCGCTGCCTAAGCAAGACCCGCAAGGCTACGGCAGCGCACTCACTTATGGCCGGCGTTACGCGTTGGCGGCCATCACCGGCGTCTATCAGGACGATGACGATGGCAATGCGGCATCTGGCGTCGGTCAACGACAAGCCAAGGCTACGCCGTCGTTTGATTACGACGAAGCAGAAGCGGCGATCACGGCTGCAACCGAAATTCCAGCCCTACAGGCGGCTTTCGCGGGTTTCTGGAAAGTCTGCCCGCGCAACTCTCAGGCAGCACTCAAAGCTGCCTACGACACCCGCAAAGAACAACTCTCTCAACCTCAGGAGGCATGATGCCTACGCTTTTCGGACTTGGACGGCTTGGCCGTGATTGTGAACTTCGGTACACCGGCAACGGCGAGCCGGTAACCAGCTTGGCGCTGGCGATGAACTACGGCGTCAAGAAGGACGGCAAGCAGCCCACCGTCTGGATCGACGCCAGCTTGTGGGGCAAGCGTGCCGAAGCGCTTGTGCCTCACCTGACCAAGGGAACTTCGCTGTCAGTCGTCATCGAAGACCTCCACCAAGAAGAATGGAAGTCGGCCACGAACAGCGGCGTGCGCCTCACTGGCCGCATCAGCAATCTCGAATTTGCTGGCGGCCCAAAGCAAGACTCTGCTCCCGCCAAGCCTGCACGCCAGGCAGCACCCGCAACCAATCACGCCAGTTCGAACCTTGCGGACCTGGACGACCTCATACCTTTTAATTGAGGGGGTAAGGCCATGAATACCAAAGAAGTTTGGCGCCTTATCCCCTCCGTAGACGGCCTTATCGCATCAAGCGAAGGTCGTCTTATGGTTCTGCCGCGGATATCACCATTGCCGAAGGGTGGATTTCGTCAATATGGCGGAGAACCAACAACCGGTCAGTGGGACGGGAAGCGATTCCTTTATGTGCACAAAGGGAAAACGTTCAAAGCTCACCGGTTGATATGTGAGGCATTCAACGGCCCTCCAAAGCAGGGGCAAGTCTGCATGCACTTAGACGAGAACTCGTCCAACAATAAACCCACCAATCTTGCTTGGGGTTCTCAAAAAGAGAACCTCAATGCGCCCGGATTCTTGGCGTATTGCCGATCTCGAACTGGCGAGAACAGCCCTACTACCAAATTCCGCAACCGACAGGCTGAAATACTGGAGACACCCCCATGTCCATGACCCTGTACGAAATCGCCCCGCAGTACCGGCAATTGGCCGACAAGCTCCAGGACATGGGGCTTGACGAGCAAGCCATCAACGACACCCTCGAAGCGGAAACCGATCTGATCCCGAAGGTGCAAGCCTACGGCATGGTGATCCGCAATCTTGAATCCTACGCCGAAGCCGTCGATCAGGAAGCAAAGCGCCTGGCGGAAAAGGCTGGCGCCGCCAAGAAACGCATCGACCGCATCAAGTCTCAGCTGCTGCACGGCATGCAGACGGCCGGCGTGCAGAAGGTCGAGCATCCGCAGTTCACTATCGGAATCCAGGCCAACCCTGACGCCGTGCAGATCGACGGCGAGGATCTGATCCCCAGCGACTACATGCGCGAAGTGCCGGCCACATATGCGCCGGACAAGACGCTGATCAAGAAGGCGCTGAAGGACGGCTTTGATGTGCCTGGAGCTTCGCTGCGCAAGTCGGTGAGGCTGGTCATCAGATGAACATGCGCCTGACGATCGTCCCCTATGCCAACGGCACCTGGGGCTGGGAACTCTTGCGCGGCCGCCATGCGCTGTGCAAGTCCCACCACACATTCAATCGCCGCTCTGATGCGGTCAAGTCGGCAAACAGCATGGCTCGGCTGATGGTGGCTGAGCCGGACGTGGTTGCTGAGCAATAGGCCTGCTGGGCGGGCAAAGGAGAATTCGTGATTCATTATCACGGCCTGCCTATTACACCTGATACGGCCGCTGTCGCGGCCGCTGGAGGTGGGCACGCGTTTGTAAGCTTCGCTCACCCTGGGCAACTGGGTATAGCGGCTCAGGTCTGCCAGTCATTTGCCATTGACAATGGGGCGTTCTCAGCTTGGAAGAAAGGTGAGCCAGTAAAAGACTGGGCACCTTATTACGATTGGGCGCGTTTGGCAAAGCTAATTCCAAGCTGTGACTTTGCGGTGATCCCTGACGTCATTGATGGTGACGAAATCGCCAATGACGCTCTTCTCGCCGACTGGCCACTTCCCAAATGGTTTGGCGCTCCCGTCTGGCATATGCATGAAAGTCTCACTCGACTTGAGCGTCTTGCAACCGCATGGCCACGGGTTTGCATCGGCAGTTCCGGCGAGTACTCAAGCATCGGCACTAGGGAATGGTGGGGGCAAATGGCTCGAGCCATGCGCGTGGTGTGCGATGACGAAGGCCGGCCTATGTGCAAGCTTCACGGGCTAAGGATGCTGAATCCTGAAATCTTCTCTCGCCTCCCTTTTTCCAGCGCAGACAGCACGAACATTGGCCGAAATATTGGCATCGACCTGAAATGGCGCGGCACTTATTCCCCGCCAACTAAAGAAGCTCGAGCTCAGGTAATGCGGCATCGAATTGAAGCTTTCAACGCGCCGACCTGCTGGTCTTTTCTCGTGCCTGATAACCCAACCCCAGTTCAAGGAGCCCTGCTGTGATCCTTTCCCTTGCGATTGCCTGCTACGCGGGCGCGATGATTCTTGCCAACTTGCTCGTCGTTCAGTTTGGCCCGATGGTCACGCCGATCAATTCCTTCTTCTTGATAGGTCTTGACCTAGTTCTCCGCGACTGGCTGCACGTCAAAGTGCGCCCGTGGCAAATGGGTGCACTGATCGCGTTCGCTGGCCTGCTGTCTTGGATTCTGAACCCAGCAGCACAATTCATTGCAATCGCAAGCGCGGTGTCCTTTGCGGTGGCAGCGCTTGTGGACTGGATAGTATTCATGAACGTCAAAGGGAGTTGGTTCAAACGCAGCATGAAAAGCAACGTGGCCGGCGCCGCTCTCGATTCGATGTTGTTCCCCGCGATCGCGTTCGGTGCCTTCATGCCGCTTGTAATCGTCGGCCAGTTTGCCGCAAAAGTAGCCGGTGGAGCTCTGTGGGCTTATCTGATCTCCAAAGCCGCCCTCGCCCCGCTCGTGCGCTTTCAAGGGAATGACAAATGAACGAAGACAAAGTGCGAGAACAGTTTGAGGCGTGGATGACTGGCGAAGGATGTCACTCAAGTGACCTGGCTCGAGTACGTGACGGTTACTCGAATATCACCCTCCAGATGCGCTACGAAGCCTACCGCGCCGCCTACGACCAAGCACGACGCGATAACCAGTCCAACGACCTGATGGCTGAGTGCATGCACATGGTGCACACCGATCTCATCGCGGCTGGGGTGGTGGGCGAATCTGTCCCTCCGATGATGGTTCCGGAGGCTGTGATGCGAGCTATTGGCAAAGCACGACGCGAGGCGCTGGAAGAGATTGAGGCCATCGCAAACGAATTAGCGACAGGTTACGAAGTCGCTGAGATTGCACGATCCATAATCGAAGGACATTCGACATGAAAACTTGGTACGAGAAAGCCGAAGACCAAATTGATCAAGAGCTTGCAGACGGCTTGATCGATCAGAAAGAGTATCAGCGGCAGATGCGAGACCTTCGCGACGAGATGCGCGGGGAAGCAGAGGAAGCGGCAGAGCGCGCCTACAACGACGCAATGGGAGGGTGGTGAAAATGAACGACTACAAATTGCCGCCGCTGCCGAACCTCGTGACTCACGAAGCTGGCTGCTTCGATCCTACCGCCTTTGTCGTGCCGCTGACTGAGGTTGTCGTGCGCCTTCACCAATACGCCGAAGCCGCTACCGCCCCGCTGCTCCAAGACCTCGCCGCCCATGAAGCCTCGAACCGCATCAAGACCGAGAACTTGGAGACGCTGCGGGATCAGAACGAAACGCTGCGCGAGGCGTTGGAGCGGCTGGTCGACACATCTGCTCGGGTGAGCAAGTTGGGCGCAATGACCGGCCCTCAATGGCTACCGTTCGGCGTCGCCATTACGCGTGCCCGCGCTGCCCTAGGAGAGAGCAATGGATAACAAGACACACGGCGTGCTGACGGATGCCGAGATATACAAAATCTACGATGAGTACGCACGGGTTGACCTTATGCAAGCATGCCGCGCCATCGAAGCCGCTGTGCTGGCGAAAGCCGCCCCGCAATCGCCGGTTGCGCCTGCGGATGAGCGGGCCGCGTTTGAGGCGGATCGATTGAGCAAAGATCAGTACGCGCAATTGGGCCGTATGGGTCTGATCAACAACGACGAATACACCAACGCCGAAGAACAGGCCGCGTGGGAAGGCTGGCAGGCCCGCGCCCGCCTTGCCGATGCGCCCACGGTAAGCGCGACGGTGCCGGATGCAATGGAGCATCCGCGTTTGTACGCCGACGAGCCTATACAAGAGCAAATGCGCGCTGCACGATACCGTGATGGCTGGAACGATTGCCGTGCCGCCATGCTCAAAGCCGCGCCCACGCCACCCACCAGCGCAGCCGATGACGATGCGCCTGATGACGGCAAGTGCCCGCGCTGCGATGGCGAAGGTACCGAAACGATCCGCAGTGATAGCGGCCCGGATGCTCGCGAACAAACGGTGGATTGCAGCCACTGCCACGGATCGGGCCGCGCCGTCGATGCCGCCAAGATCCTCGCCGCTGATCTGAAAGCAGAACACGCTCGCCACATGATCGTGTACAGCGGCTTTCGGAATTTCCACCGCAGTCTTTGCGCCCGTTTCAACTATCCGCACGATGAGATCCATTTTCGGCGTGATCTGGTTTCGCTCGAGGAGGCGATCGCCAAGCGCATTAATACGCCTACGGTAAGCGCCATGCCCGCCGAGATCCCGCGCGACCTATTGGCCCAAATCGTCACACAAGCGTTTGATGACTGCTGCGAGGATACAAAGCCGATCGAGGATATTTATCGAATCGTGGCGCGTCAGTATGCGGCAGTGCCCACGGTAAGCGCGACGGTGCCGATCACCGGCCACAAGCTGGACACCAGCGCGGGCGGGCGCGGCTACGTGGCAGATTATTTTGCCAAGCGCATGAACCGTCACGATTTCGGGCGGTATATCACTGAAAGGCTTGCGGCTGATTTCGCGTGCGCCCTGGCCGCACACCTGGACAGCCTGCAGGGCGCGCCCACGGTAAGCGCGACAAACCAACACCCTGACGATGACGCGGTAGACCGCTTTGCCGAAGCGCTCAAAGAAAAGCTGGCGCAGGCGCGCAAGAAAGGCCGCAGCGGCTGGCATGAGTGCGACCCGCGCGACCTGTCAACGATGCTGCGCGAGCATGTCGAGAAAGGCGACCCCCGCGACGTGGCCAACTTCTGCATGTTTCTGTGGAGCCTGGGACAGCCGATCAGCCCCATATTGGGCTTGGCTGATCATATCGAATCGCTGCGTCGCATTAGCGAACGGGCTTCAAACGCCGCGCCCACGCCGCCCACCAGCGCAGCCGATGCGGCTGAACTACGTGCCCGCGTGCTTTCTGAAATTTCCACGTTTGCTGGCATGGCCCCCGAGCCCGGAGAAGATTGGGATGCGTGGTATTGCGCGGCATTTGACATGCTTGGATCGAATGTCAGGAACATATTCAGCGATGCGCTGATCGACGCCTCCATCGCGGCAAGCAAGAAGGAGAGCGGCGATGAGTGACATTAAGCTGCCGCCGTTACCAAGGTTTCCGCGTCACGTAATTTATGACGGGCATGGATCGGGTGAGCCACTCTACAGCTCTATGCAATGCGATGCCCGCTGTACCGCCGCAGTTGTCGCCGACCGTGCTGCGCGAGAGGAAGTGGTGAGCGAAGATAGCAAACGATTGGACTGGATCGAGCGCCGCATCAACCAACACGGCGCGATTCACTTGCACGATGGCAAGCACCCTTATGGTATTGGCTTGGGCCTGCGTCCTGGCAATCTGGTGCGCGATCTTCGGCAAGCGATCGACACAGCGCGGGGGTTCGGCGCGCCCACCCAAGAACGCGGAGCCGACGATGACGGAGGCTGAGCTACACGAAACCCAGCTTCTGCGCATGGCCCTGATGATGCCCAACACCGCTGCAGCAGACAGCCTGCGCGATGCTGCGGCGTTCATCCGGGCGCAGGACGAAGCCCTCAACCCGCCGCCGCCTAAGCCATCCGGCCCCCTCAACTACCGATCGCAGTAATGACCGACCAGATACACCGAATCATCGAAACCACCCGCCAAGCATGGAGGCCAAATGCACGAGCAAGCAATCACGCTGAAGGAGGCCGCCGAACGGCTGAACGTGTCCTATCAGACCGTATACGCGGCGCGCGAGCAGATCGCATTCAGGCTGCCAGGCTCAAGAATCTGGCGGATCTGGCCGTCTGCCCTTGCTGCACTGAGTGAAAAACGCAACAATCTGACCCGGCTATCGCTGCGGGTCGGTAAGGAAGCACCATGCCCATCCGTAAACACGCTGATTCCGGCGTCTGGTGGATTGATATTCGCACACCAGGCGGCCAGCGAGTTAGACGCTCTACTGGCACCAAAAGCAAGCAGGCAGCACAGGAATACCACGACAAGGTGAAGGCCGAGTTGTGGCGCACGTCGAAGTTGGGTGAAGCGCCTGAACGCACGTTTGACGAGGCCGCCGTCCGGTTTCTGACTGAATCGGCCGGCCAGAGCGATTACGACACGAAGGTCCGCAACATCACCTATTGGCGCACCGTCTTTGGCGGCCAGCCTCTCAGCTCTTTAACCAACGAATCGATCATGGACGCGCTGCCGACGCACCAGACGTTCAAGAACCGGCGTGCTGAACCGTTGGCGCCCGCGACACAAAATCGCTATCTGGCGACCATCCGCAGGCTTCTACGGCTGGCGGCTGAATGGGATTGGATCGCCAAGCCCCCGAAGCTGAACAACCGGACGGAGCCGAAGGTGCGCGTGCGCTGGATCACTCAGGCCCAGGCGCGCGCATTCCTCAATGCAATCACACTCGACTGGATGCGACACGTTTGCCAGTTCGCGCTGGCCACCGGCATGCGTCAAGGCGAGATCCTGACGCTGGAATGGGCCGACATCGACGAGGCGAATGCTCGAGCCTGGGTAACTGGCGATCGGGCAAAGTCGAATCGATCACGCTCAGTGCCGCTCAACGCCGATGCGATGGCAGTCTTGCAATCACGCCGAGGCAAGCACAATAGGCTGGTGTTCACCCGCGAGAGCGGTCTGGCGTTGACGCAGACCGACAGCAGGACGTTCACCACGGCTTGCAAGGTGGTTGGCATTACGAACTTCTCGTTCCACGGACTTCGGCACACATGGGCAAGCTGGCACGTTCAGGCCGGCACGCCGCTGTTCGTGCTCAAGGAACTGGGCGGATGGGAGACGCTGGAGATGGTGAAAAAGTACGCTCACCTGAACCCGGGGCACCTGGCAGCCCACGCGAATGCGGTCACGTTTTGGTCACAGCAGACGCCAGAAGCAGAAACGCCACCGGCGAGGGTGGCGTTAAGTGCTTGATACTACAGGTATTTGGTGGTGGGTCGTGCGGGGGTCGAACCCACGACAAACGGATTAAAAGTCCG